>NZ_CP146371.1:0-4800000 GCF_043974665.1 Mycobacterium sp. AMU20-3851 | reverse complement strand
GCCTTGTCGGCCACGCTGTCGGCGTCGACCCCCGCCGCGGTCGCCGAGATGCCCGGCGCGACCTTGATGATGTAGTCCGACGACAGGGCCATGCCCTGCCCGGCGATGGCGATCACCATGCCCACCGACAGTGGGCTCAGACCGGCACGGATGGCCACCGGGATGAGCACCGCACCGACCAGTGGCACCGCAGGCGTGGGCCAGAAGAACAGCGAGATCACATACGTGACGACGGCGAGGGTGATGAAGCTGCTGGTTCCGGCGCGCATCACTCGCCGGAACGGGGTCACCATCAATCTGTCGGCGCCCATCTGACGAAGGGCACCCAGCATCGCGGTGATGAAGGCGATGATCAGGAAGATGTTGAACAGTTCCTGTGCGGCGACCAGGCTGGCATTGAAGATCGAGGACAGACCGGTCACGATGCTGCCCGAAAACACCCACGCCGTAAGCAATGTCGCGACGACGGCAGGCACCACGATGTTCTTGCGAAGCGCCATCGTGATGAGGATGACGACGATTCCGGCCAGATAGATCCAGTGGGCCGCGCTGAGTTGTATATCCATCGACGGTCTTTTCACTCACAACTGCTCGTGGGCTGTGCAGTCTGATGGGGGAATGCTCGGCCCGTTACCCAAGTGGGTCAACGCACACTGTGCACAACGGTGTGCGCACGGCCCTGTGCAACGTGTTCCGAGATTGTCATCCTGATGTCGCGGTGTTTCGCAAACGTTAAGATCCGCGCCGGGGTGCGGTATGTCACGATGCGCGCGCCCGGACCGGCTGTGCACGATGTCCGATTCTGGGGATCTGCTCTGTGCGCCTTGACCCACACGGGCGGCACCTTTGCAGCCCCGGGAATGAGACAGTGGCTGCGCGGGTGCCATCGCATCGCGCGCCGCCCCACCACACAGATCGGCCACGGAAGTCCCTTGCTATGACTGACACAGACAGCCGCGCCCCCGCGGGCCCGGCGGTCCCGGACGGAGCCGGCACGCCACTGGCACTGGCCGCGCTGCTCTCGGGGACATTGGTCGGCACGGTGAGCAACAACGTGGTGAACGTGCCGATGCCGGCGATTCTCGCCGAGTTCGGCGCACCGCTGGGCAGCGGTGTGTTCGTGGTGGTCGGCTTCCTGATGACATTCACTGCGACTATGCCGCTCGTCGGCTGGATCGGTGACCGGTTCGGCAGACGCCGGATTTACTGCGCATCGATGGTCGCCACCGCGGTGTGCGCCATCGGCGCCGCGACCGCGCCCTCGCTGGAACTGCTGATCCTGTGGCGCTGTCTGGGCGGTGCGGCCGCTTCCGCGCTCGGCCCCGCCGTGCTCGGCCTGCTGACCTGGCTGTTCGCCGGTGAACGGCGGGGCAGGGCGGTCGGGCTGTGGGCCTCGGTGAACGGTATCGGCCAGGCCATCGGCCCCACGATGGGCGGTTTCATCGCCGACGGCTGGGGGTGGCGGTGGGTGTTCGTGCCGCTGATACCGGTCGCGCTCGCCGGTCTGATCGGCACCCTGCTGCACATCCCCCGTCATCCCGGCACCAAGATGCGTTTCGACACCGTCGGCGCCACCGCGCTGACCCTCGGGTCGGGCCTGCTCATCCTCGGCGTCGCGCTCATCCCGCAGCAAGGTCTGTCGGTGCTGGTTGCCGTCGCCGTGTCGGTGGCCGCGGCGGTGCTGGGGTTCTTCGTCCGGCACTGCCTGCGTGTGTCGGAGCCGTTCGTCGACGTGCGGCTGGTGGCGGAGGCCCGGTTCGTCCGCAGCACCCTGGGCGCGTTCGCGTTCATGTTCAGCATGGGAGCCACGCTGCTGGCGGTGCCGCTGTACCTCGTCGGTGCCGGCCGGACCGGTTCGCTGGCCGGCGTGGTGCTGCTGGCGATCCCTGCCTCGATGGTGGTGCTGGGCCCGTTGGTCGGGCGCTACCTGGACCGGATCGGGGCCCGCCGGGTACTTCGCACCGGGTTGTCGCTGCTGATCGTCGGCCAGGCGCTGCTCGCGGCGGCCGTCGGCGCGCACCTGGTCGAGAAACGTTGGGGGCTGGCCGGCTTCGTGGCGATCCTGGTCCTGATCGGTATCGGGACGGCGTTCGTGCAGACACCGGCGGCCACCGGTGCCACCCGCTCGCCGGCGGGGGCACAGGGCACCGGCCTCGGGCTGTTCAACCTGGTGCGCTTCGGCGGCTCGGCAATGGGCGCCGCGTGGGTTGCCATCGCCCTGGGCTTCGGCAGCACCACCGGCTTCACGCTCGCGTTCGCGATGGTCGCCGTCGTCGCCGTGCTCGGCCTGCTCGGCTCGTTCATCGGGCCCGATCCGGCGCCCGAACGGTAGCGCCACTCAGCGGAAGCTGGCCTCCCGGTCGACCGCGGCGTGTACCTCACTGAGCAGGTCCAGCCGGATCGCCAGCCAGACGGTGAACTGGTTGTCGGGCAACCGGATATCGAGACCGATCGCCCGCGACACCCGATCCAGCTTGGTCAGCATGGTGTTCCGGTGCACATTGAGCACCCTGGCGGTGGCATTGACGTTGCCGCCGTTGGACAGGTACCCGGTCAGGAAATCGCGCAGATCGGGAACGGCACGCAGGGGCCCCAGGATGTCGTTGACCAGGGCCTTGCTCTGTTCGGTCTCGGCGATCTCGGCCAGCACCGTGAAGCTCCGCAGATCCTGATAGGACACCGCGCCGGTGAGCCCCAACCTGCGTGCGATGCCCAGCGCGATGCGGGCTTCGCGATAGCTGGCCGAGACGGCTTGGGCGCCACTGGCCGGCCTGCTGTAGGACACGGCGACCGCGGCGCCGCGGCGGTTCTCCAATTCGCCCGCCATCGCCTCGGCGTAATGGACCATCTCGCGGTGCCGCGCCGCGTCGTCGTCGCCGCAGAGTGAGCGCACCACCACGAGGACATCGCCCAGCACGGTGACGTAGGAGCGAACAGCGGGATCCGGTGCCACATTGGCGGCGTACCGGGCCAGCCGGACCATGCTCGCGGCGGGATTGTCCACACCTCGGGGGATCGCGCCCGGCGCGACGAAGACGCCGAACTGCGAGTCGATGTCGATGTCGTGGTACTCCGCCCGAGCGCGCATATCGTGCTCGCTGGAGAAGTGCCCGTGGACCAGGGCCTGGACGAAATCACCGCGGGCGCGTTCCTCGGCCTCATCGACGCTGTGCTGCCGCAACATCTCCGAACCGATGATCGCGGTCGCCTGTTCGGTGACGACGATGTGCCGGGCCAGATCGTGGGCGCCGGGCTCGGAGCTCGGGACCAGCACGAGGACCCAGCCTTCGAAGGCCTTGCCGAGCCGGATGGCCGTGGAGATGGCGGTCCAGGCATTGCCGTGCGGGTCGGCCAGCTGCTCGACGCGGGTGTCGTGATGACCCGAGAGTCGGGCGCCGGCCGGCAGGTCGACCGTCAACCTCGGCACGATCACCTCGGTGAGGGCCGCCGCCGCCTCGGCGGCAAAGCCGTTGTGGGCCACGATCTGGCCGCGGGCATCCAGTGCCACCGCGGGGTTACGGGCCAGGTTGGACACCTCGCGGATCAGGATCTGCAGCCCGGCCCCGCGGTGGAAGAGCCCCGCCAAGGACGCGTGCACGTGCGTGGCATACCGCATCACGTGCACCTCCTGGCTCAGCGCCCGCTCCGCCAGTAGCCGGTTGAGTGCGGTGAACCCGACCGGAAACGCCATCTCGATGACCACGAGCCCAGCGGGCAGCGTCGTCGGGAAATCGGCGGGCACCGCGCCGTCGACCACCAGGGTGGTGGCACCGCGGGCGGCCAGCGCGGCCAGCGCACCCGCGGTGCCCAGCAGCGCTTCCGGACGCGCGTAGACCGCGACACCGTCGAGCGGCTCGTGGCGGGAGAGGACCTCGGAAAGGGGGAGAACCCAATGTAATTCGCGGCCGAGGTGATCCTGTCCGGCGATCACCCGGGCACCCGACATGAGCGATTCATCGAGCAGTCCGGCGACCGTCATCCGGTCACCGTGTGGATGCTCAGCTGTCATTTGCTCACCTGCTCTGTGCGGCGCGTTCGTCGATGCGGTGGCGGACCGAACCACCACGATCACATTGTCGGCCGTCTCAGCCTATGTGCACTTTGACCACGATGTGGCCGATAAAGCGGACATTGTGACCAAGGCGGACATCGGCTTGCCCCGGTAGACATTCACCAGGCGAACAGCCTGGGACGAGAGCGCCGTCCCGCACGAACCCAGCAATTCTCAGGAGGTCAGCAGCTATGCACCAGATCTACCGGATAACCCTCGACGACGCCCTGCCCCTGCTCGCCGCCGGCCGCGCCAAGGCCGAGGAGATCGGCGTCAAGCAGACGCTGTGCATCTGCGATGACGGCGGCAATGTCCTTGCCCTGCATCGCCTTCCGGGCGCGCGGCTGACGGGTGTCGAAATCTCCATCGCCAAGGCTTTCACCGCGGCGGGCCATGAGCGGGCCACCCACCTGTTCAACGAGGCACCGGACGGCCCGGCGCTACCTGGCAACGAGGCCTTCGGTATCAGCCACATGCTGCCGGGCAAGTTCGCGGTCTTCGTCGGCGGCTTCCCGCTGGTCTTCAACGGACAGATCATCGGTGGTGTCGGCATCAGCGGCGGTAACGGTGCACAGGACAAAGCGGTCGGGGCGGCGATCCTCGCCGAGTTCGAGGCGCTGACCGCTGCGGTCGGCAGTCGCTGAGGGTGTGCACCATGTCTCGCGATGTCGTGCCGGCGGGGTGATGTTGTCCATATCGCAACCCCGGACGGCTGGCTAACGTCGCTGGTGCAGAGGCGACTTCGCAACGCCGCGTCGCCTCGCAGCCCATCAAGTGCGAAACATTATCCGTTGCCGATGGTTTCGCGAATCAACTGATCGAAGGGATCTGATCCATGACCGAACTGCTGGGCCGTGACGAGTTCCGCGCGGAACTCGAGAACGCGATCAAGGGTCGCGAGGCCAAGAACGCGTCGTTCTCCAAGGCGTGGGCCGAGGGACAACTGGAGCGCCACCATTTCGCCCGCTGGGCCGAGAACCACTTCCACTACGTCGGGCCGTTCGCCGACTACCTGGCCAACATCTACGCCAACACCCCCGACGAATTCACCGGCGCGAAGGATTTCACGCTGCAGAACATGTACGAGGAGGAGCTCGCCGACATTCGCCATACCGACCTGCTGATCAAGTTCGGCGAGGCATGCGGCACCACCAAGGAGCGCATCGAGGACCCCAACAACATGAACGCGATCACCCGCGGGCTGCAGTCCTGGTGCTACGCGGTCTCGCAGCGCGAGCACTTCGTCGTCGCCACCGCTGCCCTGGTTGTGGGCCTGGAATCGCAGGTACCCAGTATCTACACCAAGCAGATCGTGCCGCTGCGTGAGGTGTACAAGTTCACCGAGGACGAGATCGAGTTCTTCGATCTGCACATCACCTCCGATGTCGTGCACGGTGAGCGCGGATACCAGATCGTGCTGGACCACGCCGACACCGTAGCGCTGCAGCAGCGTTGCCTGCAGATGGTGCGCTGGGGAGCCGAGATGCGGTTCTCCTACACCAAGGGTCTCTACGACACCTATGTCGCCAGCGAGCTGGAGCCGGTCGCCGTCTAGCGATCTCGGCGCGCCGGCCGTCGCTGCGCGGTGGTCGGCGCGCCGAAGTCCAGAAAGGGAAACACATGAGCACGGAGTGGGTTGCGGTGGCGACCACCAAGGAGTTGGGCCGGCGCCGCAAGCTCCGGGTAGAGGTCGGCGGCACGGCCATCGCGTTGTTCCAAGCCGGGGGCAAGGTGTACGCATTCGCCGATCTCTGTGTGCACCAAGACCGTTCACTGTTCAAGGGCACCCTTTTGCACGGCAAGGTGATCTGCCCCGGCCATCAGTGGCAGTTCGAACTCGAAACCGGCTACGAGGCCGACCAGGACCTCTGTCAGCCCACCTATCCGGTGCGCGTCGACGATGACGGCACCGTCTACATCATGGCCACCGTGCCAGAGGAGGCGCGCGCATGACCCGTCCCACCTACGTCACCATCGGTGCGGGCCAGACCGCCGCCGTGGCGGCGCGCAACCTGCGGCGCCGCGGATTCGACGGGCGCATCGTGCTCATCGGCGACGAGCCTTACGCGCCCTACCAGCGTCCGCCGCTGTCCAAGGAGTTCCTCACCGGTGCCGAGACCGAGGACACGCTGTGGATCCTGCGGCCCAGCTGGGTCGCCGACAACGACGTGGAGATCGTCACCGGTGTCACCGCCACACGTGTTGACACCGCCTCCGGCACAGTGGAATTCGCTGACGGAGCCGCACTGTCGGCTGATG
This sequence comes from Mycobacterium sp. AMU20-3851, assembly GCF_043974665.1. NCBI lineage: Bacteria > Bacillati > Actinomycetota > Actinomycetes > Mycobacteriales > Mycobacteriaceae > Mycobacterium > Mycobacterium sp. AMU20-3851. The sequence goes on along the minus strand of NZ_CP146371.1, from coordinate 4,793,690 downwards.
CCGTGCTGTTTGCCACCGGCGGAGCGCCCCGGACCCTGACGGTGCCGGGTCCACGTCCCGACCTGGTGCATTACCTGCGCACCCTCGACGACGCCGAGCGGCTCGCCCCGCTGCTGACACCCGGCCGCCGGCTGGCCGTCATCGGCGCCGGCTTCATCGGCCTGGAGATCGCCGCGACCGCCACGGCCGCGGGGGCGACGGTGACGGTGCTCGAAACCGCGCCGGTGCCGCTGGCCCGGGCGATCGGCACCGAGATGGGCGCCTTGCTGACCCGTTTGCACCGCGACAACGGTATCGATCTCCGCACCGGTACCGCCGTGGGCTCGCTGCGCACCACCGCCGACGCGGTGGTGATCGGCTCCGAAGAGTTCGATGCCGTCGTCATCGGCATCGGCATCACGCCGAACGTGACAGCGGCAGTGGCGTCCGGTCTCGCCGTCGACGACGGCATCATCGTCGACGCGACGGGCCGCACCGCGGTCCCGAATGTCTACGCCGCCGGCGATGTCGCACGGCGTTACTCGCCGCGGGCCGGCCGGCATGTCCGCGTCGAACATTTCGACAACGCCAGCCGCCAGGGCGTCGCGGTGGCCGACGCCATGCTGGGTAACGACACGATCTCCGACGACCCGCACTGGTTCTGGTCGGATCAGTTCGACCGCAACATGCAGTTCATCGGCACCGCACATGGTGAGCCCGCGATTCGCGGCAACCGGGACGGGATGGATTTCACGGGGTTCTACTTCGACGGCGGGGTGCTGTGCGGCGCCTTCACCGTCGAACGCGGTGAGGACATCTCGGCGGTCAGGGAAATGCTCGGCCGGGAACTCGACGTCGCCGCACTGTGCGATGAGGACACCGATCTGTTCGATATCGCCTTTGCCGATGAGGAAGAGGAAGCGCAGGTACACGCATGATCGAGGGTTTGAACTTCATCAACGGCGACTGGGTGCCCGCCCAGTCGGGTGCGACGTTCAGCCGCCACAACCCGGCGGACCCGACGGACGTCATCGGCGTCTTTCCCGCCTCGGGTCCCGACGATGTGCGCATCGCGGTGGACATGCTGGACAAGGCCGCGCCAGTTTGGGCCGCGACCGCCCCGGAACGCCGGGCCGCCATCCTGGAAGCCGCTGCCTGGCAACTGGAGTCGCGCGCCGAGCAGCTGATCGGCGAGCTCGTCCGGGAGGAGGGAAAGACCACCGCCGAGGCCACCATGGAGGTGACCCGGACACCGATGAACCTGCGGTTCTATGCCGCGGAGGCCACCAGAGCGCTCGGCCGCACCTATCCGGCCGCCGGCGACACATTGTTGTACACGGTGCGGGAACCGATCGGCGTGGTCGGGGCCATCACCCCGTGGAACTTCCCCCTGAATATCCCGTCCCGCAAGCTCGGCCCGGCGCTGGCACTGGGAAACACGGTGCTGTTCAAGCCTTCTGAGCTGACCCCACTGATGGGTCAGCGGATGGTCGAGGCGTTGCTGGCCGGCGGTCTGCCGCCGGATGTCATCGCGTTGGTGCAGGGCGACGGCGCGGCCGGGGCAGCGGTGGCCGCCGACCAACGGATCGCCGCGGTCACGTTCACCGGTTCGACCGCCGTCGGCCGGCTCATCCATGGTCAGGTCGGGCCGCAACGCCGGGTGCAGTTGGAGATGGGCGGTAAGAACCCGGTGGTGGTGGCGGGTGACGCCGATCCCGACACGGCTGCCGCGTTGATCGTCAAGGGCGCGTTCGGGTTGTCCGGTCAGGCGTGCACCGGAACCAGTCGGGTGATCGTCACCGACGCCAACCACGATGCCGTGGTCGAGAAGATCGTGGCCCGCGCCGAGGCGCTGAGCGTGGGGCCGGGCAGCCGGTCCGGCGTCGACATGGGCGCACTGGCCAGTGCGGAACAATTCGACAAGTTCCACCGCTACGTCCAGGCCGGTATCGACGACGGAGCCACCCTGCGGTGCGGTGGCACGGCGGTGTCCGGTGCCGATGTGCCCGACGGCTTCTTCGTGCGGCCCACCGTGTTCAGCGACGCCCAGCCCGGGATGAAGATCGTCGACGAGGAGGTCTTCGGTCCGTTGATCGCGATACAGCGCGCCGTTTCCCTGGACGACGCGATAGACCTGGCCAACAACACCGAGTTCGGGCTGTCGGCGGCGATCGTCACCAACGATCTCGCCGTCGCGCAGATGTTCAGCCGCCGGTCCCGGACCGGGCTGGTGAAGATCAACCAGCCGACCACCGGGATGGCGATGAACGCGCCGTTCGGCGGATACAAGGCGTCATCCACCGCGACCTTCAAAGAGCAAGCAGGCGCGTCGATGATCGATTTCTACCTCAACGAGAAGACGGTTTATCTCACCCCGGCCGGCTAGGTCGCACCCGATGGAAGAGAGCGGTGGCATGCAGGAAACACAGGAAACAACGGAATTCGTCCGGGTCGCCAGATCGGGGCAGGTCCCCGAGGGGATCGTGCGCCGATTCCACGCCGGTGAGCATGAGTTCGCGGTGGCCAGGTTGCGCGGCAAGGCATATGCGACGTCCAACTACTGCACGCACCTGGACTGCCTGCTGTCATCGGGCAAGCTGCGTGATGACGGAATCGGGTGTTCCTGCCACGGAAGCGCTTTCGACCTTGAGACCGGTGAGCCGATCAGTCCGCCGGCCACCGAGCCGATCAAGACGTTCCCGGTGCAGGAGCGCGACGGCGAGATCTTCGTCGGGCTGCAGCCCGGGGAGGCGCCCGCAGGTCCCACCCGACGGGTGCGCCGGCAATCATGACGACCACGGTGCGGCCCCCGGCCTTGTCGGCCGCAGGCATGGTCAGCAGCAGTCATCCGGTCGCCAGTCTCGCCGGTGCGCGGGTGATGGCCGACGGCGGCAACGCCATCGACGCCACCCTGGCGATGGCGTCGATGACCTGGCTCACCCTGCCCGGGCAGTGCGGTGTCGGCGGTGATGCGTTCGCCGTGGTGCGCGAGCCCGACGGCCGGGTGTGGACCGTCAACGGCTCCGGGTTCGGGCCCGATGGTGGAACGCCAGATTTCTATACGGCACAGGGGCTTTCAGCGATACCCATGGACGGCCCGTTGTCGGTGGCGGTGCCCGGGGCGCCCGCGGCGCTGACCGCGCTGCATCGGGGCGGCGCCTCCAGGTCGCTGCCCGAACTGTGGGAGGGGGCGGCGCGCCTCGCGGAGCGGGGACTGCCGTGTTCGGCACGGACCTCCGGTGACGTCGCCTTGGCGCTGGCTGCGATCGGCACCGACCCCGGGCTCTCGGCGATTTACGCCGCCGACGGCGTGCCGGCACCCGTCCGGCGCGTGCTGCCCCAGCCGGCGCTGGCGGCCACCATCCGGGCGCTGGCCCACGACCCGGACGGCTTCTACACCGGCCAGTTCGCTCAGCGCGCGGTCGCCGCGCTGCAGGCCGGCGGGGCTCCGTTCACCGGCGACGAATGGGCGGCGGGCGCCGAACTGACCGCCGAACCGGCGCTGACCGGTGGGTATGCCGGCGCGCTCGTACACCAGACCCCGCTGCCCACGCCCGGCTGGATGGTGTTGCAGCAGGCCGCGTTGTGCGACGGCGTCCTCGGCGCCACGGAATGGATGTCGGCGGCCGCGGTCGACCGGATGGCCCGAGCCGCCCGACTGTCATTCGCAGACCGATTTGCGATGTGCGGCAGTGATAATCGCCGCGACGGGGCCGATTACATCCTGAACCCGGAACGGCTGGACGCACAACGCCGCGATCTCGACGGCCGCATCGAAGTCGGTGGCCGGATCGCGGTCGGGGCGGGGGACACCACCTCGACGGTGGCGGTGGACGCCGACGGGCGGGCGGTGAGCTTCATCCACTCGCTGGCGTTCACCTTCGGCGCGAAGTTCACGGTGCCCGGCACCGGAGTGGTACTCAACAACCGGCTGGGTCGGGGCGCGTACCTGATGCCCGGGCACCCCAACGAGGTGAAACCGCGCCGCAAGCCGCTGAACACGCTCAATGCCTGGATCGTCACCGACGAGGCAGGTGGGCTGCAGCATGTCGGCAACACCCCGGGCGGCGACGGGCAGGTGCAGTGGAACATGCAGCTGATCTCGCACCTGCTCGACCACGGCCGCGATGCCGCCGAAGCGGTGACCGCATCCAGATTCACCGTCTTCCCGGGTTCGGACGCCGATGTCATCGGCGCCCCCGACGAACTGCGGGTCGAGCCCAGCCTGCCCGGCGCCGTGCGCGAGGAACTGGCCGCATTGGGGCACCGCATCGTCGTGCAACCCGATCTCGGTGCCGGCGGCAGCGCCCAACTCATCTCCGTCGACGAACGAGGTGTGCTGATCGGTGCCGCCGACCCCCGCCAGGAGGGTGTGGCGCTCGGTGTCGATTGAACGGACCGAAACATCTCCGCCGCAAGGTGATTACATCCCCGCCACGGTGCACGCCGGGCTCATCTTCAGCGCCGGGATGACGCCACGCCGCAACGGGACACTCACGGTCACCGGCACCGTCGGCCGGCAGGTCGACCTTCCCACGGCCCGCGCCGCGGCGATGCTGGCCGCAAACAATGCACTGGCCGCGGTCCGGTCGGTTCTTCCCCCGGATGCGGCGGGGGTGCGGTGCCTGCAGATGACCGTGTACGTGGCCTGTGCACCCGATTTCACCGCGGCATCGGCCGTCGCCGACGGTGCCTCCGCAGCGATCACCGCGGAACTCGGGCCGGACGCCTTGCCGGCGCGCAGCGCAATCGGGGTGTGCGCTCTGCCGTCCGGTGCCCCCGTCGAAGTGCAACTGGTGGCGGCGGTGCTGTGCTGACGCTGTGGCGCTGGACACAGTGCACAGCCGCCGGCGACGCACGGTGTGCGTTGTGGGCATTGCCGAAAGTTGGTCCATCGGCCAAGCTCTCGACACTCGCTGTGCACATCAGCCCGTGCACTGCCGAACCGCTCGGCCCTATCTGAAACCGTTCCCGGCCGCTACGTTTCTGCTCCACCGGCGACCGCAGCCCCGATTGGATGGTGACGTCCGTGTCCACTGCGCACTGGGTGTACCTGCTCGGCCTCGTCGTACTGATCGTCACGGTCATCGCCAAGAAGAACGTCATCGCCCCGGCGATGCTGGCGACATTCCTGACGGCACTGGCGTTCTCCGGCAGCGTCACCTCCGGACTGGGAGCGGTGTTCAACGCGGCGATCATCGGGACCCGGGAACTACTGCCCATTTTCATCATCATCGCGCTGGTGACCGCAATGCTCGGAGCGGTGCGCCATGCCGGCGCGGACTCGGTGATGATCCGGCCGCTGCGCGGGCTCTTCCGCAATGGCCACATCTCCTACCTGGTCCTGGCCGTCGTGACCTTTCTGCTGTCGGTATCGTTCTGGCCCACCCCGGTGCTGCCGTTGATCGCCGCGATCCTGCTGCCCGCCGCGGTGAAGGTGGGACTGCCGCCCTTCGGTGCGGCCCTCGCGATCGCGATAGCCGGGCAGGGCATGGCGCTCAGTTCGGATCTGGTCATGGGGGTGGCACCAGCGCTGTCCGCCGAGGGTGCCGACGTCTCCGCGAGCCTGATCGCCGTCCGGGCGACCCTCATCGCGCTGATCGCCGGCGTGGTGGCCCTGACGATCGCTTACTTCCGCGATGTGCGCACCAAGATGCTGGACCCGGTGGCAGCCGCTGCGGTGACGCTGCCCGTCGCAAGAGCCTCCGCGGACGCTGAGGCACCCGCAACCGGCGCCCGCGCGGGCGGCTCAGACACGTCCGGCGGGCGGGCCCGCGCCACCACCCTGCGCCCCACCGCCGCCGGCGGCGATGCTCTCGACGACGAGGACGGCTCGCCGTCGACGAAGGCGCGGCTCATCGCGATCGGTGTGCCCACCTTGTTCGCCGCCCTGCTGGCGTTCATGCTGCTGGGCCGGTTCACCCCCTGGGTGCCCGATATCGACGAAGGCCTGGGCGCGCCCCTGGTCGGGGGCGCCGCCGCGCTGGCGCTGGTGACCATCGCGGTACTGGTGAACCGACGGACCTGGCTGGACGATGTCGGTCGGCATTTCACCGATGGCATCACGTTCTCGTTCCGTTCCATGGGCATGGTCATTCCGGTGGCGGGTTTCGTCTACGTCGGGTTGTCGGACTATTCCGGCGCGATCCTGGGCTTGGACCCGGAGCTGCCCGCGCCCGCCTTCCTGCTGGATGCGGTTGCCGCGGTGGAGCCCTATATCCCTGCGATACCGGTCTTCGCGGCCTTCGCGATGCTGCTGATCGGCATGGTGATCGGGCTGGACGGCAGCGGCTGGCCCGGGCTGCCGTTCACCGGGTCGCTGGCCGCCTCGCTCGGTGAGAGCTCCGGCGCGGATGTGGCCACCCTGGCGGCGATCGCCCAGAACGGAGCCAGCTGGACCGGCGGCGGCACCCTGGTGATCTGGTCATCGCTGATCGTGGTGGCGGGCTTGACCGGGGTTTCGGTGATGGACCTCGCCCGTCGGCTCTTCATCCCGGTGGTGTGCGGCCTTGTGGTGGCCACCTCGGTGGCGGCGGTGCTGCTGCTGTGAAAATCGCAGGGGTGAACGCGACGACCGTGATCGAGACGGCCGATCTGGTGCGGTCGGGTCAGGTCAGCGCCCAGGACACCGTGGCGCGGGCTCTGACGGTCATTGAGGAGACCAACGGCGCGCTCAACGCCTTCATCCACGTCGACGGTGAGCGGGCCATGGACTGGGCCCGTGACGTCGACCGGGTGGTGGCCCGCGGTGGCGACCCGGGCGCGCTGGCCGGGGTGCCGATGGGGGTCAAGGAACTGCAGCCGGTGCAAGGCTGGCCGTTCGCGATGGGGAGCACGTTGCACGCCGGCCGGATCGCCGACCACACCTGCACCCTGGTGGCCCGAGCTGTCGCCGCCGGTGCGGTGCCGATCGGGGTGACCGCATCCCCGGAGTTCGGCCGTGCTTCCTACACCGCATCGGTATTGCACGGCATCACCCGCAACCCCTGGAACACCGACCTGACGCCGGGCGGGTCCAGTGGCGGGTCGGCCGCTGCCGTCGCGTCCGGCATGGTGCCCGTGGCAACCGGCACCGACGGCGCCGGCTCATTGCGTATTCCGGCGTCCTACTGCGGACTCGTGGGCTTCAAGGCGACTTATGGATTGGTTCCACGCGGGCCGCGGCACAGGGGAGTCGCAGACAACGACCACTACGGAGTGCTGACCCGGACCGTCGCCGATACCGCGCGGGTGCTCGACAGCATCTGCGGCATCGATCACCATGACCGGGCGTCTCTGCCGGCGCCGGCGCAATCGTTCGAAAAGAACTTGCACGCAACCGATTTGAGTGCACTGCGAGTGGCTTTCACGGCGACACCCGGTGGGGCGCCGTGTGATCCCGAGGTCGCCGCAGCGGCCGAAGTGGCCGCCGAGAAATTCATCGAGGCCACCGGTGCGCGCCGGGTGAGCGCCGCGGCGGTGCGCATCGACCCGGCGTGCAGCACAGCGTTTCGTACGCTGTCGGCGCCGGACGTCCATGCCCAGGTTGGCGCGGCGGTGGATTTCGGGAACGTTCATCCGGCGGTGCGACGCTACTTCGAGGCCGCCGCCGAACTGGATGCCACGTCGCTGCTCGATGCGCACGAGGCGCGGGCCCGGCTGGTGGCCGACATGGCGGCGGCGTTCGGAACATTCGATCTGTTGCTCACGCCGGCCACCACGGTGCCGTCCTTCGCCGCCGAGGGCCCCATGCCCACCCAGATAGACGGTCGTCCGGTGGACCACTGGGGTGCGCTGGCCGTCACCTACCCGTTCAACCTCACCGGCCAGCCGGCGATCTCTGTTCCTGCGGCCCTGGTGGGAGGGGCTCCCATGGGTTTGCAGATCGTGGGCCGGAGGCACGCCGATGCAACGGTGTTGGCGGCCGCGGCGGCGTACGAGCGGATCGGCCTCTTCTAGCAGGCCACGCACGTTTTGTGCGGCTGCGGTGAGCAATTTGGCTCTCAGCAGGTCGTCCCCTAGACTCTAGGGGTTGCCTGGGGCAGACCTCGGTTCTCTTCGTGTGAGAAAACCCTGCGTGCTCTCGGGGCAACAAAGACCGCGCACGTCAGGTCGGTATCTGCCGTGCACACAAAACCAGGTCAGGAGATCGAGTGATTCAGCAGGAATCGCGGCTGAAGGTCGCCGACAACACGGGTGCCAAGGAGATCTTGTGCATCCGCGTTCTCGGTGGCTCGTCGCGGCGCTATGCCGGCATCGGCGACATCATCGTGGCGACCGTCAAGGAAGCCATCCCGGGCGGCAACGTCAAGCGTGGAGATGTCGTCAAGGCCGTCGTGGTGCGCACCGTCAAGGAGCGCCGTCGTGCCGATGGCAGCTACATCAAGTTCGACGAGAACGCGGCGGTCATCATCAAGGCCGACAACGACCCGCGTGGCACCCGCATCTTCGGCCCGGTGGGTCGCGAGCTGCGCGAGAAGAAGTTCATGAAGATCGTTTCGCTTGCCCCGGAGGTGTTGTAAATGAAGGTGCACAAGGGCGACACCGTGCTCGTCATCTCCGGTAAGGACAAGGGCGCCAAGGGCAAGGTCATCGAGGCCTACCCGACCCGCGACAAGGTTCTGGTCGAGGGCGTCAACCGGATCAAGAAGCACACCGCGCAGTCGCAGAACGAGCGCGGCGCCTCCTCCGGCGGCATCGTCACCCAGGAAGCGGCCATCCACGTCTCCAACGTGATGGTGATCGACTCCGACGGCAACCCCACCCGCATCGGCTACCGCTTCGACGAGGAGACCGGCAAGAAGGTTCGGGTCTCCAAGCGCAACGGCAAGGACATCTGAGAATGACCACTGTAGAAAACGCCGCCAAGGTGCAGCCGCGGCTGAAGCAGCGCTACCGCGAGGAAATCAAGGACGCGCTCAACAAAGAGTTCAACTACGCCAACGTGATGCAGATCCCCGGCGTGGTCAAGGTCGTCGTGAACATGGGTGTCGGTGACGCCGCCCGCGACGCGAAGCTGATCAACGGCGCGGTGAACGATCTCGCCCTGATCACCGGCCAGAAGCCCGAGATCCGCAAGGCGCGCAAGTCCATCGCCCAGTTCAAGCTGCGCGAGGGTATGCCGATCGGCGCCCGCGTCACGCTGCGCGGTGACCGCATGTGGGAGTTCCTGGATCGCCTGGTCTCGATCGCGCTCCCGCGTATCCGTGACTTCCGCGGCCTGAGCCCCAAGCAGTTCGACGGCAGCGGCAACTACACCTTCGGGCTCTCCGAGCAGTCGGTGTTCCACGAGATCGACGTGGATTCCATCGATCGCCCCCGCGGCATGGACATCACCGTCGTCACCACGGCGACCAACGACGACGAAGGACGAGTGCTGCTGCGGGCCCTCGGCTTTCCGTTCAAGGAGAACTGAGCAATGGCAAAGAAGGCTCTGGTCAACAAGGCCAACAAGAAGCCGAAGTTCGCGGTGCGCGCGTACACCCGGTGCAACCGGTGCGGCCGGCCGCACGCGGTGTTCCGCAAGTTCGGCCTGTGCCGGATCTGCCTGCGCGAGATGGCGCATGCGGGCGAACTGCCCGGTGTCCAGAAGTCCAGCTGGTAACCAGCATTCATTACTGATTAACACGGTAGGCCCGAAGGGAACCGCCGCGAGGAAGGTGAACCGGCTGTCATGACGATGACCGATCCCATCGCAGACTTCTTGACTCGTCTGCGTAACGCCAATTCGGCGTATCACGACGAGGTGACTCTGCCGCACTCGAAGATCAAGGCGAACATCGCCGAGATCCTCAAGGAGCAGGGCTACATCTCCGATTACCGCACCGAGGATGCCCGCGTGGGCAAGTCCCTCGTGGTGCAGTTGAAGTACGGCCCCAGCCGTGAGCGCAGCATCGCCGGCTTGCGCCGGGTGAGCAAGCCCGGTCTGCGTGTCTATGCAAAGTCCACCAATCTGCCTAAGGTGCTCGGCGGCCTGGGCGTGGCGATCATCTCCACGTCCTCGGGTCTGCTCACCGATCGCCAGGCATCTCGACAGGGCGTGGGCGGCGAAGTCCTCGCTTACGTCTGGTAGGGGAACAAGAACATGTCGCGTATTGGAAAGCAGCCGGTCCCGGTTCCTGCCGGGGTCGATGTGACCATCAATGGTCAGAACGTGTCGGTCAAGGGCCCCAAGGGGACCCTGACCCTGGATGTCGCCGAGCCGATTCAGGTGTCGCGCGATGACGAGGGCGCCATCCTGGTGGCCCGCCCCGACGACGAGCGGCGCAGCCGTTCGCTGCACGGGTTGTCGCGCACCCTGGTGGCCAACCTGGTCACCGGTGTGACCGAGGGCTACACCAGGAAGATGGAGATCTACGGCGTCGGTTACCGCGTGCAGCTCAAGGGTTCCAACCTGGAGTTCGCACTCGGCTACAGCCACCCGGTTCTCATCGAAGCGCCCGAGGGCATCACTTTCACGGTGGAGACACCCACGAAGTTCTCGATCTCGGGCATCGACAAGCAGAAGGTCGGCCAGATCGCCGCGGTGATCCGTCGTCTGCGTCGCCCCGACCCGTACAAGGGCAAGGGCGTGCGCTACGAGGGTGAGCAGATCCGCCGCAAGGTCGGAAAGACAGGTAAGTAACCGATGGCTACGAAGAACGAAGCTGCCACCCACAAGCCGGTGGGGCAGAACATCTCCGAGACCCGGCGCAACGCGCGTCTGCGTCGGCACGCCCGGCTGCGTAAGAAGGTCGAAGGCACCGCCGACGCCCCGCGCCTGATGGTCAACCGCTCGTCGCGGCACATCCACGTCCAGCTCATCGACGATCTCGCCGGCGTCACCGTCGCCGCGGCCTCGTCCATCGAGCCCGACGTGCGTGCGGTCGACGGTGACAAGAAGGCGCAGAGCGTGCGCGTCGGTCAGCTGATCGCCGAGCGCGCCAAGGCTGCCGGAGTCGAGACGGTCGTGTTCGACCGTGGCGGCTACACCTACGGTGGCCGGATCGCCGCGCTGGCGGATGCCGCGCGTGAAGGCGGGCTGAAATTCTGATGACTGTTAACGAGAGGACTGCATGATGGCCGAGCAGGCTGGCGCCGGTTCGGCGCAGGACAATCGCGGTGGCCGCGACGATCGTGGCGGCCGTGGCCGTCGCGACGATCGTGGCGGCCGGGGCCGCGGCGACGACCGCGGTGAGAAGAGCAACTACATCGAGCGCGTCGTCACCATCAACCGCGTCTCCAAGGTGGTCAAGGGTGGTCGGCGCTTCAGCTTCACCGCCCTGGTCATCGTCGGCGACGGCAACGGCATGGTCGGTGTCGGCTACGGCAAGGCCAAGGAAGTTCCGGCCGCCATCGCCAAGGGCGTCGAGGAAGCTCGCAAGAACTTCTTCCGGGTGCCGCTGATCGGCGGGACCATCGTCCACCCGGTGCAGGGTGAGGCCGCGGCCGGTGTCGTGATGCTGCGTCCGGCCAGCCCCGGTACCGGTGTGATCGCCGGTGGCGCTGCTCGTGCCGTGCTGGAATGCGCCGGGGTGCACGACATCCTGGCCAAGTCGCTGGGCAGCGACAACGCGATCAACGTGGTGCACGCCACCGTTGCCGCGCTGAAGCAGATCCAGCGTCCCGAAGAGGTGGCGGCCCGTCGCGGCCTGACCATCGAGGATGTGGCGCCGGCCGGCATGCTCCGGGCACGGCGCGAGAGCGAGGCGCTGGCCGCCAGTGCCGCGCGTGAGGGGTCGGCATAGTCATGGCTGAACTGAAGATCACCCAGGTGCGCGGGACCATCGGCGCACGCTGGAAGCAGCGCGAAAGCCTGCGGACGCTCGGGCTGCGGAAGATCCGCCAGTCCGTCGTCCGTGAGGACAACGCTCAGACCAGGGGTCTGATCAAGACCGTGCATCACCTCGTCGACGTCGAGGTCGTCGGCGATGAGCGCCCGCGCGAAGAGCAGAAGGGCTAGGAATCATGAGTGTCATCAAGCTTCACGACCTGAAGCCGGCCCCCGGGTCGAAGACCAAGAAGACCCGCGTCGGTCGCGGTGAGGGCTCCAAGGGTAAGACCGCCGGTCGCGGCACCAAGGGCACCAAGGCCCGCAAGAACGTCCCGTCGACGTTTGAGGGTGGCCAGATGCCGATCCACATGCGGCTGCCGAAGCTCAAGGGCTTCAAGAACCGCTTCCGCACCGAGTACCAGGTCGTCAATGTCGGCGATATCGCCAAGGCGTTCCCGCAGGGCGGCACCATCGGTGTCGACGAGCTGGTCGGCAAGGGTCTGGTTCGCAAGAACACCCTGGTGAAGGTCCTCGGCGACGGCAAGCTGGCCGTCAAGGTGGACGTCACCGCCAACAAGTTCAGCGGCAGCGCCCGCGAGGCCATCACCGCCGCCGGCGGTTCGGCCACCGAACTGTAAACAGCTCGACGTCAGAAGGCCCCTGCTCCGGCAGGGGCCTTTTGCGTTGCGGAGGTATGTGGCGTGTCCGGCGCGGTCGCCGAGTGTGCATCCGTTGCGGGGGTCTGGGCGATTTCCCGCAGTAGATGCACACTCGGTGCTGTCAGTCCGTCCCCAGCTGCCCCGACAGCCGGTCATGGCGTTCCGCGGAGTCCCGGTTGAGGCCCACGATCTCGACGCGCTTGCCGCGCGCCCGGTACTTGGTGGTGATGGCGTCCAGGGCGGCCACCGTGGACGCGTCCCAGATATGTGACTGCGACACGTCGATGACCACGGTGTCCGGGTCCGCGGCGTAGTCGAACTGATAGACCAGGTCGTTGCTGGAGGCGAAGAACAGTTCCCCGGACACCCGGTAGGTCACCCTGGCCGCATCCTCGTCGACCACGCGCTCGACGGTCATGAAGTGCGCGACCCGCCGGGCGAAGAGCACCATCGCGGTGACCGACCCGACGATGACGCCGTAGGCCAGGTTGTGGGTGGCCACCGTGACCGCGACGGTGGCCAGCATGACCAGGGTCTCGCTGCGCGGCATCCGGCGCAGCGTCGCCGGGTTGATGCTGTGCCAGTCGAAGGTGGCCACCGACACCATGATCATCACCGCCACCAGCGCGGCCATCGGGATAAGCCCGACGACGTCGCCGAGCCCGACCACCAGGATCAGCAGGAACACGCCGGCCACGAAGGTGGAGATCCGGGTCCGGGCGCCGGACACCTTCACGTTGATCATGGTCTGGCCGATCATGGCGCAGCCGCCCATTCCACCGAAGAACCCGGTCACCAGGTTGGCCACGCCCTGGCCCCAGCCCTCCCGGGTCTTGTCGGAGTGGGTGTCGGTGATGTCGTCGACGAGTTTGGCGGTCATCAACGACTCCAGCAGACCGACCAGCGCCATCGCCAACGCGTACGGGCCCACGATCTGCAGCGTCTCCCAGGTCAACGGCACCTGCGGAAGGAACAGGCTGGGCAGACTGGACGGCAGTTCGCCCTGATCCCCGACATTGGGGATGTCCAGGCCGAACGCCACCACCGCCGCGGTCAGCAACACGATCGCCACCAGCGGGGCCGGCACCGCGGTGGTCAGCCTGGGCAGCAGGATCAGGATGAGCAGGGCGACCGCGACGAAGGGATAGACCAGTGCCGGCACCCCGAGCAGATGCGGAAGTTGGGCGGTGAAGATCAGGATCGCCAGCGCGTTGACGAAACCCACCATCACGCTGCGCGGGATGAAGCGCATCAACCGGGCCACCCCGAGCACACTCAGCAGAACCTGCAGTGCCCCGGCCAGGATGACCGCGGCGACGAAGTAGTCGACCCCGTACTCGCGGGCCAGCGGGGCGATCACCAGGGCGATCGCGCCGGTCGCGGCCGAGATCATGGCGGGCCGGCCGCCGACGACAGCGATCGTGACGGCCATCGTGAACGAGGCGAACAACCCGACCCTGGGGTCGACGCCGGCGATGATGGAGAACGAGATGGCCTCGGGGATCAGCGCGAGCGCAACCACCAGACCAGCCAGCACCTCGGTCTTCAGCCGCCGAGGGGAGCGTAGGGCGCTGCGCACGGACGTCGAGTCGGCGAGACGTATCTGAGACGCCATGGGGCTCCGATCACTGCAGCATGAGAGATACCCGACGCGCGAAGGGCCGGCGGCACTGCCGGTACGGGGCCGGCGGGAAGCCGGGGCGGTCTGCGACCACGCCCGCGGACGGACCAACCCTACTCCCGGCGCCGGGAGCGACCGAAATCCCGGCAACCGCCGCGGCGGTTTCACGATCGGCGAAAATGGCGGGCCTACCTGCGCCGGTAGGCTCGGGACATGTTCGGATTCCTTCCCAACCTGCCCGGCCCCGACACTCTGTCGGCCCTGGCCCGCAAGGTCGACACCGCCCGCCACAACGGGGTGCCCGACGGCTGCGTGCTCGAGCTCGATCTGCAGACCGCACCGCCGGAGTCCACCGGTTTCGACCCGCTGACCATGCTCTCGCTCGGCGGCAGGCCGCTCACGCTGCGGCAGACCGTCGATGCGCTGCACCGCGCCGCCGAGGATGACCGGGTGGCCGGGCTCATCGCGCGGATCCAGCTGCCCGCTGCCGCGCCCGGCCCGGTGCAGGAACTGCGCGATGCCATCGCGGCGTTCGGGAAGGCCAAGCCGACGCTGGCCTGGGCGGAGACCTACCCGGGCACGCTGTCCTACTACCTGGCTTCGGCCTTCCGCGAGGTGTGGATGCAGCCGTCCGGCACCGTCGGGCTGATCGGGTTCGCCACCAGCGCGCTGTTCCTGCGCGGCGCGCTCGACAAGGCCGGTATCGAGGCTCAGTTCGTGGCGCGCGGCGAGTACAAGTCGGCGGCCAACCTGTTCACCCAGGACAGTTACACCGAGGCGCACCGGGAGGCCGATAGCGCACTGATCGGTAGCCTGCACGCACAGGTGTTCGCCGCGGTGGCCCAGGCCCGGGGCCTGCAGGTCGACGAGATCAACGCACTCGCCGACAAGGCGCCGCTGCTGCGCGACGCCGCGGTCGAGGCGAAGCTCGTCGACCGCATCGGATTCCGGGACGAGGCCTACGCGCGCATCGCCGAACTCACCGGCGCCCCCGCCCGCGCCGACGGGGAGGACGCCCCGCCGCGGCTGTTCCTGGCCCGGTACGCGAAGACGAACCCCGCCCTGCCGACGCCCCCGATCCCGGGACGCAAGGCCAAGCCGGGCATCGCCGTGGTGACCCTGGACGGGCCGATCGTCAGCGGTCGCGGCGGCCCGCAGATGCTGCCGATCGGGAACTCCAGCGCCGGCGGCGACACCATCGCCGCGGCCCTGCGCGAGGCGGTCGCCGACGACGATGTGTCGGCCATCGTGCTGCGGGTCAACAGCCCTGGCGGTGCGGTCACCGGGTCGGAGACCGTCTGGCGGGAGGTGGTCCGGGCCACCGAGGCGGGCAAACCGGTGATCGCCTCGATGGGCGCGGTCGCCGCGTCCGGCGGGTACTACGTATCGATGGCCGCCGACGAGATCGTCGCCAATGCGGGCACCATCACCGGCTCGATCGGCGTGGTGACCGGCAAGCTGGTCTCCCGGCAGCTCAAGGACAAGCTCGGTGTCGGATCGGATTCCGTGCGTACCAACGCGAACGCCGACGCCTGGTCGAGCAACGAACGCTTCACCGCCGAGCAGCAGGAGCATGTGGAGGCCGAGGCCGACCTGTTCTACACCGACTTCGTCGAGCGGGTGGCGGCCGGCCGGAACCTCACCGTCGAGGCGGTCGAAGAGGTGGCCCGCGGCCGGGTCTGGACCGGCGCCGACGCCAAGGAGCGGGGTCTGGTCGATGAACTCGGTGGCCTGCAGACCGCCATCGTCCGGGCGAAGGTCCGCGCCGGACTCGCACCCGACGCCGACGTGCGGATCGTGAACTATCCGGGATCCTCGGTGCTGGACATGTTGCGGCCCAAGGCCTCCTCGCAACCCGCAGCGGCCTCGGTGCCCCAGGCCCTCGGCGCGCTGCTGGGCGGCTCCGTCGCCGGGATCGTCGACCAGGTGGAGCGTTCCGTCACCGGTGCGCACGCACTGTGGCTGGGGGACCACCGGTTCTGAGCGGGCCCGGGTCGATCCGGGATGTTTAGCTCTCCTCACCGTCGGGCACAGCCCAACGATGAGCGCAGCGCAGCAAAGTAGGTCGGCACCGCCGCCGGACGTGGTGAAGAAGGCGGTGGCGGCCTCGGCGATCGGGAACGCCACCGAATGGTTCGACTACGGCATCTACGCCTTCGGCGTCAGCTACATTTCGGCCGCCATCTTCCCGGGGGACAGCCAGACCGCGACGTTGTTCGCGTTGATGACGTTTGCGGTGTCCTTCGTGGTCCGCCCGCTCGGCGGTTTCGTGTGGGGTCCACTCGGTGACCGGATCGGGCGCAAACGGGTCTTGGCGCTGACGATCCTGCTGATGGCGGGCGCGACCCTGGGTGTCGGGCTGGTGCCGAGCTACGCGGCCATCGGTATCTGGGCGCCGGTGCTGATGGTGGTGCTGCGGATGATCCAGGGCTTCTCCACCGGCGGTGAGTACGGCGGCGCCGCGACCTTCATGGCCGAGTACGCGCCGTCCCGCAGGCGGGGGTTCCTGGGCAGCTTCCTGGAGTTCGGGACGCTGGCCGGACTGTCGCTGGGCGCAGCCCTGATGCTCGGCTGTTCGTTGGTGCTGGGCGAGGAGCAGATGGCGGACTGGGGCTGGCGGCTACCCTTCCTGGTCGCCGCGCCGCTCGGACTGGTCGGTGTGTACCTGCGGTCGCGGCTGCAGGAGACCCCGGTGTTCC
Source organism: Mycobacterium sp. AMU20-3851 (assembly GCF_043974665.1). Taxonomy (NCBI): domain Bacteria; kingdom Bacillati; phylum Actinomycetota; class Actinomycetes; order Mycobacteriales; family Mycobacteriaceae; genus Mycobacterium; species Mycobacterium sp. AMU20-3851. The sequence goes on along the minus strand of NZ_CP146371.1, from coordinate 4,777,001 downwards.
AGGAACTGGCCGAGACCGATGGGACCGAGGACGACACCGCCGGCCAGTTCAAGGATCTGGTGACCGGCTTCTGGCGGCCCATCCTGCAGTTGGGCGCTCTGGTGGTGGCGCTCAACGTCGTCAACTACACGCTGCTGACCTACATGCCGACCTATCTGGAGCGCACCATCGGCTTGTCCGCGAGCGCCTCGCTGGTGGTGCCGATCGTCGGGATGCTGACGATGATGGTGTTCCTGCCGTTCGCCGGCCGGTTGTCCGACCGGGTGGGCCGAAAACCGATGTGGTGGTTCTCGCTGGCCGGGTTGTTCCTCGCGGGAGTGCCGATGTTCCTGCTGATGGGCACCGGGGTGGCGGGCGCGATCGTCGGCTTCGCGGTGCTGGGCCTGCTCTATGTCCCGCAGCTGGCCACGATCTCGGCGACCTTCCCGGCGATGTTCCCGACCCAGGTCCGGTTCGCGGGTTTCGCCATTTCCTACAACGTGTCGACGGCGATCTTCGGTGGGACCGCGCCCGCGCTCAACGACTGGCTGGTCTCCTTCACCGGCAGCAACCTCGTCCCGGCTTTCTACATGATGTTCGCCTGCGTGGTGGGCGCCGTCGGGCTGATCGGTATCCCGGAGACCGCCCGCTGCCCGATCGGCGGTACCGAGACGCCCGGCACCCCGGAGGCGCCGGCACAGCTGGAGTACGTCGACAGCCGGGCCGGCTAACCCCGGGGCAGGACGCCGCTGACGTAGACGATCTCGCCGAGCACGTCGTGCTCACCGAGATCCGGTGTGGGCAGGCCGTACCGGTGGAACAGTTCGGTGCGCGGCACGCCGGTGACCTGCCAGCCCTTGCCGGTCAGATCGTCCGCCGCGGAACGACGTTCACCGTGGTAGGTCAGCGACGGCATGTCCATGTCCAGCCCCAGCCGGGAGAACGTGTCGGTCGCGGCGCGAGCGCGTTCCGGGTCGAAATCGCGCATGCCGGGCACGAACTCGGTGGCCACCGTGCTGCCGGGCGCGCTCAGCGCGTGGATGTTGTCGAACAACCGGTCCTGCGCATCCGGCGGCAGATAGATCAGCAGCCCCTCGGCACACCAGGCCGTCGGCTGCGCCGGGTCCAGGCCGGCGGCGCGCATCGCCGCGGGCCAGTCCTCACGCAGATCGATCGGAACGGTGCGGCGCACGGCGGTGGGAGCGGCACCCAGATCCTCCAGCGTGCGGGTCTTGAACTCGATGACCTGCGGCTGGTCCACCTCGTAGACGACGGTGCCGTCCGCCCACGGCAACCGGTAGGCCCGCGAGTCCAGGCCGGACGCCAGGATCACCGCCTGCCGGACGCCCTGTTGGCCCGCCGCGACGAAGTAGTCGTCGAAGAACTTCGTCCGCACGGCCATCTCGTCGATGTTCGACTTCACCTGGGCCGCCGCTTCCGGCGCGACGTCGGCGATGTTCAGCGTGCCGTCCACCATCATGGTGAACGCGGGGATGCCGACCGCACGCACCAGGGGAGCGGCGAACGGGTCGTCGATCAGTGCGTGCTCTTCGGCGCTGGCGACGGCGCGTCCGACGGCCACCATCGTCGCCGTCGCCCCCACGCTGGAGGCCAGGTCCCAGCTGTCACCCTCGGTTCGTGCCATCGCCAGCCCCCTGGTTCCGTGTCGCGGTCAGATATCCAGAATCCCCGATCATCCCCGTGATCCGGTCGCCGGGCGGCGGGAAACCGTTGGCCGTGTAGGCCTGCGCGGTCGGCAGCAGTTCCACCTGCCAGCCTGCCGCGTCGAGGTGCTCGGCCGCCGGGGTGCGCGGTCCGGTGTAGAACAACTCGGTCAGGTCGATGTCACTGCCGAATCGGCGGCTACGCGCGGTGAGTTCCTTGGCCCAGTCCCCGGTGAAGGCTTTGCTGTCGATGTGTTCGGTGGCCAGCGCGCTGCCCGGCCCGCTCAGCGCGGTGATGCTGTCCAGCAGCCGGTCCTGGGCGTCGGGCGGCAGATACGGCAGCAGACCCTCGGCGATCCACGCGGTCGGCAGTGCGGGATCGAAGCCCGAGTCCCGCAGCTTGGCCGGCCAGTCGTCGCGCAGATCGACGCCCACCGTGCGGCGGTCGGCGGCGGGGGAGGCGCCGGCCTCGGCCAGCACCCGGGTCTTGAATTCGATGACCTCGGGCTGGTCGACCTCGAACACCACGGTGCCGGCCGGCCAGTCCAGGCGGTAGGCGCGGGTGTCGAGCCCGGAGGCCAGGATGACGGCCTGCCGGATGCCGTCTGCGACCGCGGTCCGCAGGAATTCATCGAAGAACCGGGTGCGCACCGCGATCTGATGCAGCATCACATCGGGGCCGAACAGCGGGTCTCGGGCGTCCGGCCCGGCGGCCGCCGCCGCGGGCGCCTCGATCTCACCTCGGGCCACCTTCACGAAGTGCGGCAGTCCGACGGCCTCCACGAGTAGCGCCGCGTACGGATCGTCGATCAACGGGTCGGGGCCGCGGCTGGCGAAGGCCCGGGTGGCGGCCACCGATGTCGCGGTGGCCCCCACACTGGACGCGAGATCCCAGCTGTCGCCTTCGGAGCGCGTCGTCATCGCAGCGCGGTGAGGTAGGAAGCCTGCCCGACCTGCTGGTCCTCGTCGATTGTCGGCAGATCCAGCCGGTCCAGCAATTCGTTGGCCGACTGCGCGGAGGTGGTCCAGCCGAGCTCGCTCAGGTGCTCGGCCGCATCCTTGCGGTCACCGAGGTAGACGAGCTCGCTGAAGTCCAGATCGAAGCCGTGCGAGGCCCACTTGTCCTTCACCGACTGCATCCGTTCCCGGACGGTCTCCTCATCGACGTCGGCGGTGCTCGGGACGGCCTCGGCGGCGATCCGGCTGCCCGGGGCGCTGTTCTCGGTGATCAGTTCGAGCAGTCGGTCCTGGGCCTCGGGCGGCAGGTACCCGAACAGGCCCTCGGCGATCCACGCGGTCGGTGCCGTCGGGTCGAAGCCGGCTGCCCGCAGCGCCGACACCCAGTCGTCACGCAGGTCCACCGCCACGGCGCGCCGCTCGGTGGTCGGCTGGGCGCCGAGGTCGGCCAGGGTCTGCGACTTGAACGCGATCACCTCGGGCTGGTCGATCTCGAACACCACGGTGCCGGACGGCCAGTCCAGGCGGTAGGCCCGGGAGTCCAGTCCGGCGGCCAGGATGACCGCCTGCCGGACGCCGGCAGCGGCGGCCTGATCGAAGAACTCGTCGAAGAACCGGGTGCGCGCGGCCATCGCATTGGCGAACCGCGCGATGTTCATCTGCGGGTCGTCACCGAGGTCGGCCTCGGTGATCTCGCCGTCGACGAGCTTGGTGAAGAACTCCACACCCACCGCACGGACCAGGGGAGCGGCGAACTGGTCGTTGATCACGGGGTCGGGCCGGGAGGAGGCCATCGCGCGGGCCGCCGCGACCATTGTCGCGGTGGCACCCACGCTGGAGGCCAGGTCCCAGGTGTCTCCGTCGGTGCGTGCCATGTGGTCTCCTTGCCGAATTAATTAGCTTATGTAATGAACATGATCGACTGTACGCTCCGAACCTGAACGGCAACTGAGACCGATCTGCGCCCCGGTCGGATACGGGGGGCGCGGAGTTGAACTGTTACTCTCGTAGACTGTTTGACGCGCGGCTGCGCTGGTGATGAACCTGCAGGTAGATTGCGCGAGACTTAACCAAACGCTGGAACGATTCCAGCCCCATCGGCACGCCGCGCGATTGAAGTCGGCTGCGCAGGAGGAAGAGTGCTTTCGGCTTTCATCTCGTCGCTGCGGACTGCCGACCTCAGGCGCAAGATCCTGTTCACCCTCGGGTTGGTCATTCTGTACCGCGTCGGCGCGACCATCCCGTCGCCGGGCGTCAACTACCCGAACGTGCAGCAGTGCATCGAGCAGGTCAGCGGGGGTGACTCCGCGCAGATCTACAGCCTGATCAACCTGTTCTCGGGTGGCGCGCTGCTGCAGCTGTCGGTGTTCGCGGTGGGCGTCATGCCCTACATCACCGCGAGCATCATCGTGCAGCTGCTCACCGTGGTCATCCCGCGGTTCGAGCAGCTCAAGAAGGAGGGTCAGGCCGGCCAGGCCAAGATGACCCAGTACACCCGGTACCTGTCGATTGCTTTGGCGATCCTGCAGGCCACCAGCATCGTCGCGCTGGCCGCCAACGGCGGCCTGATGCAGGGCTGCAGCCTGGACATCATCGACGACTCCTCGATCTTCGGTCTGATCGTCATCGTCATCGTCATGACCGCGGGTGCCGCGCTGGTGATGTGGATGGGCGAGCTGGTCACCGAGCGTGGCGTCGGCAACGGCATGTCGCTGCTGATCTTCGCCGGTATCGCCGCGCGCATCCCGGCCGAGGGCAAGGCCATCCTGGACGGCCGCGGCGGCATGGTGTTCACCTTCGTCTGCATCGGCGCCCTGGCCATCCTGGTCGGTGTGGTCTTCGTCGAGCAGGGCCAGCGCCGTATCCCGGTGCAGTACGCCAAGCGCATGGTCGGCCGGCGGATGTACGGCGGCACCTCGACCTACCTGCCGCTCAAGGTCAACCAGGCCGGCGTCATCCCGGTGATCTTCGCGTCCTCGCTGATCTACATCCCGCAGCTGGTCACCCAGCTCATCGACAGCGGCCGCGACAATCCGGGCACCGGATGGTGGAGCTCGTTCGTCGCCAACCATCTGTCCAACCCGACCAGCCCGACGCATATCGCCTTCTACTTCGGTCTGATCATCTTCTTCACGTACTTCTACGTATCGATCACGTTCAACCCCGAAGAGCGGGCCGACGAGATGAAGAAGTTCGGCGGGTTCATCCCGGGCATCCGCCCGGGCAAGCCCACCGCCGACTACCTGCGGTTCGTGCTGAGTCGCATCACCCTGCCGGGCTCCATCTACCTCGGTGTGATCGCCGTCCTGCCGAACGTGGTCCTGCAGGCGGGCAGCGGTGGCGCCACCCTGCAGAACCTGCCGTTCGGCGGCGTCGCGGTGCTGATCATGATCGGCGTGGGCTTGGACACCGTCAAACAAATCGAGAGCCAGCTCATGCAGCGCAACTATGAAGGGTTCCTCAAGTGAGAATCGTTTTGCTCGGACCTCCCGGTGCCGGAAAAGGAACCCAGGCGGAGAAGCTCGCCGCCCAGCTAGGCATCCCGCAGATCTCCACCGGCGACCTGTTCCGGCACAACATCGGTGCGGGCACCCCGCTCGGTGTCGAGGCCAAGAAGTACCTGGACGCCGGTGACCTGGTGCCCGCCTCGCTGACCAACGCCCTCGTCGACGACCGCATCGACCACGAGGACGCCGCCGGGGGATTCATCCTGGACGGGTTCCCGCGTTCGGTGGAACAGGCCGAGGCGCTCAAGGAGATGCTGGCCAAGCGCGGCCTGAAGCTCGACGCCGTGCTGGAGTTCCGGGTCTCCGAGGACGAACTGCTCGAACGCCTCAAGGGTCGCGGCCGCGCCGACGACACCGAGGAGATCATCCGCAACCGGATGAAGGTGTACAACGACGAGACCGCGCCGCTGCTGGATTACTACGCCGGCGAACTCAAGACCGTCGAAGCCGTCGGCACGCTGGACGAGGTGTTCGCCCGGGCGCTGGCCGCCCTCGGCAAGTAGCACCGGTGATCGGTCGCTCATGATCAACGTGCCGGGCCTACGTCGCAAGGTCGTCCCCCGCCGCAGTCCCGGCGAGTTGGACGCGATGGCCGCCGCCGGTGCGCTGGTGGCCGCGGCGCTGAAGGCGGTCCGCGAGGCTGCCGTGCCCGGTGTCTCGACCGGTGAGCTGGACCGGATCGCCGAGTCGGTGATCCGGGACGGCGGCGGTGTGCCGTCGTTCCTCGGTTATCACGGGTTCCCGGCCACCGTCTGCGCCTCGGTCAACGACCGGGTGGTGCACGGCATCCCGTCCGACGCCGAGAAACTGGTCGACGGTGACCTGGTCTCCATCGACTGCGGGGCGATCCTGGACGACTGGCACGGCGATTCGGCGGTCACCTTCGGGGTCGGCACCGTGATCCCGGCCGACGAACTGTTGTCCGAGGCCACCCGGACCTCCATGGAGGCCGGCATCGCCGCGATGCTGCCCGGCAACCGGCTCACCGACGTGTCGCACGCCATCGAGGTCGGCACGCACGCCGCCGAGGCACGCGACGGGCGCAAGTACGGCATCGTCGCCGGGTACGGCGGGCACGGCATCGGACGCGAGATGCACATGGATCCGTTCCTGCCCAATGAGGGCGCCCCGGGCCGCGGGCCCTACCTGGAGGTGGGGTCGGTCCTGGCGATCGAACCCATGCTGACCCTGGGAACCACGAACACCAAGGTGCTCGACGACGACTGGACGGTCGTCACCACCGATGGTTCGCGGGCGGCGCACTGGGAGCACACCGTGGCCGTCACCGACGACGGCCCGCGCATCCTGACGCTCTGAGGGCCGCTGCCCGACATCGGGTCTCCTGCGCGGAAACGCACAGCCGGTAGGCAGCGTTCGCACGGTCGGGTCGACCTACTCTGGATTGAACCGGGTCGTTTGCTGATGTCTGAGCCCGGTTGAACTCGATCACCACTCACGTCGTGTCAGAGACGGAGGTTGGAGTGGACGATCCGGAGGCCGCGATGATGCGGGTTCTCTATGACGAACACGCAGGCGCGCTGTGGCGATATGCCCTGCGGTTGACCGGCGATGCCGCCCGGGCGGAAGACGTGGTGCAGGAGACCCTGCTGCGCGCCTGGCGGCACCCGGAAGTGACTGCCGACCCGGACCGGTCGGCCCGGGCGTGGCTGTTCACCGTCGCGCGTAATCTGGTCATCGACGACCGTCGCAGCGCACGGTTCCGCAACGAGACCGGCACGCCCGATGTCGAAACGGTCGCCGGCGCATCCGCTGCCGGCCCCGACGAAGTGGATACGGCGTTGGATCGACTATTGATCAGTACCGCTCTGAGTGAATTGTCCCCAGACCACCGCGCAGTGATCCGGCGAGCGTATTACCAGGGATGGAGTACCGCCCAGATTGCCGATGACCTCGGCATCGCAGAGGGAACGGTGAAATCGAGATTGCACTATGCGGTGCGCGCGCTGAGACTGAACCTGCAGGAGATGGGGGTGACCCGATGACCGGCCCCGAGCGGACCTCTGCGGGTGAGCCGGCCGACCGGTACCTCACCTGGGACGCCAGCTACGTGCTGGGCGCGTTGTCGCCAGGGGAACGCCGCGAGTTCGAGGCGCACCTGCAGACCTGTGCCCGCTGCGCCACCTCGGTCGCCGAACTCACCGGGATGCCGGCGCTGCTGGCGATGGTGGACCTGCAGGATGTGGAGGCGCTGGACGGACAGGCCCCCGATCCGCCGCTGCGACCCGCGCTACGCGAACAGCTTCTGGCCCGGGTGCGCCGGCGCCGTGAGCGCACCCGGTGGGTGACCGCCGCCGCACTCGGCGTGGCGGCCGCACTCCTGATCCTCGGGTTGGTCGCCGTCATCCGGCCGGAAACCCTGGGCCTGCAACAGGGTTCGCCGCAGACCGTGGCGATGCTGGAGATGAGCAAGGTCAACGAGACCCCGATCAACGCGAGCATCGCGATGTCCAGCTACACCTGGGGTACCCGCATCGACATGGCCTGCAGCTACGGCGACTGGGGTCAACGCGACGCCCCCGCCCAGAATCTGGGCATGGTGGTCGTCGGCCGCGACGGCAGCCATACGCAGATAGCCACGTGGCTGGGTTTGTCCGGTGCCACCGCACTGCCCAGTGGGAACACCCCCATGCCCGCCCATGAGATCGCCGCCGTGCAACTGGTTTCCGCAGACGACGGGAAAGTGCTGCTCGAGAAGAACCTGTGAATTCCCTGCCCGGGTGAACCCCAGCGCGCCGCGTTGCGTGTCACCTGCTGAACGGGAAGGCAGGTACGCCGATGGTCAGCACACACCGAGTGGTCGACCACATCGTCGAGCAATTGGCGCAACACGGTGTCAGTCACATCTTCGGGGTCGACGGCGCCAACATCGAGGATCTGTACGACGCCGCGGCCGTGCGCACCGACATCACCGCCGTGCTGGCCAAACACGAGTTCTCCGCCGCGACAATGGCCGACGGGTACAGCAGGGCCACCTCGGCGCTGGGCGTCGTGGCCGCCACATCCGGCGGTGGAAGTCTGAATCTGGTTGCCGGGCTTGGCGAATCGCTGACCAGCCGGGTGCCCGTACTGGCCTTGGTCGGCCAGCCGCCCAGCACGATGGACGGCCGGGGCAGCTTCCAGGACACCAGTGGTCACAACGGGTCGCTGGATGCCGAGGCGTTGTTCTCCGCGGTGTCGGTCTTCTGTCGGCGCATCCTGCGCCCCGACGAGATCGGCGTGGCCCTGCCGGAGGCGATCGCCGCGGCCCGGCGCGGGGGCCCGGCGGTGTTGTTGCTGCCGAAGGACATCCAGCAGGGCACGTTCGGCGGCGCATCCGTCCAGGCCGGACTGAACGGCCGGCAGCTGGGAGACCCGGGCCCGATCGCCGCGCGGCTGCGCAGCACGTGCGGCCCGGTGACCATCATCGCCGGGGAACAGGTGGCCCGCGATGATGCGCGCGACGAGCTGGAACGGTTGCGCGCGACGCTGCGGGCGCGGGTGGCCACCGTCCCCGACGCCAAGGATGTCAGCGGCGCCCCTGGGCTCGGCAGTTCCTCGGCGCTGGGCGTCACCGGGGTGATGGGGCATCCCGGGGTGGCCCAGGTGATCGCCGACAGTGCGGCCTGCCTGCTGGTGGGCACCCGGCTGTCGGTGACCGCACGGGCCGGCCTGGACGCTGCCCTGGCCGCCGTGCCGGTGTTCTCGCTCGGGTACGCGGTGCCCTATGTGCCGAGCACCCATGTCCACACCGAGGACCTGCGCGCTTCCCTGGTGCTGCTCAACGCTGCGCTCACCGGCGCCGGGCGGCCGACCGGAATCTCTGTGCCCGAACGTATTCCGCATACCGAGCTGAGCCCGCCGGGCCACCACGGGCCCGGGATCCGCTACCGCGATGCGGTCGACGCGCTGGATCGGGCCCTGCCCGACGGTGCCGATGTGGTGGTGGACGCCGGCAACTGTGGGGCGTCGGCGATCCACCGGTTGCGGGCCCGCCGCGACGGGCGCTTCCTGGTGGCGCTGGGCATGGGTGGTATGGGTTACAGCTTCGGCGCGGGAATCGGCATGTGCTTCGCGCGGGGCCGCCGCACCGTGGTGATCGCCGGGGACGGGGCATTCTTCATGCACGGTCTGGAATTGCACACCGCCATCCAGTACCGGCTGCCGGTCACCGTGGTGCTGTTCAACAACAATGCCCACGCCATGTGCGTGACCCGCGAGCAACTGTTCTACGGAGATCGCTACAGCTACAACCGGTTCACCGCCAGCCGCCTCGGCGCCGGTCTGTCGGCCATGTTCCCCGGCCTGCCCTCGGTCGACGTCACCGACCTCGACGCGCTGCCCGCGGCGTTGCGTGCGGCGCTGGCGGTGGCCGGACCTTCGGTCGTCAACATCGAATGCTCAGCCGACGAAATACCCACGTTCGCACCGTTTCTCATCAACCAGGAGGTCAAAGAACATGTCGCTGCCCGCACTTGACGATATCGCCGAACCGATCGACGGATTGATCCGCATCGAAACCTCTCCCCGGGAGAGCGCCACCCCGATCATCATGGAGATGATGCGCTCGGTGTATCCGCACGATGAGGTGTTCGGCGCATTCTGCACGGTCAACAGTTTCATCGACTGCCCCCCGGCCGAATTGTTCGACTATCTCGCCGACACTCGGTCGTTGGAGGAATGGACCTACAGTCTGCGCGGGTTCGTTCCCGCCGGTGAACCGGGGCTGTGGCTGGCCCACGACCGGTTGGGTTCGCAGACTCAGATCTTCACGCGCACGGTCGCCAACCGCGAGGCGATGACCGTCGACTACCACTGCGCCTGGGATCAGGGCCACCACCTGTGGATGATCTATCTGATGCGGGTGGTCGACGCGCAGGTGGTGTTGAACAAGCCCGGGTCGGTGGTGCTGTGGACCAACTGTCATCACCCGTTCTACGACCAGAATCCGTACCCGGAGACCGCACCCCCGGAGCGTCCGGTGTGGGTCGGTGACTTCTGGGACATGTTCGGGGCCGGTCACGAACTGGAGTTGCGCAACCTCAAGGCGATCGCCGAGTACCGGCACCGGCACGGCCTGCCGGTCAGGCCGGCCTGGATGACCGGGGCGCACCGATGAACACCACGGCGGTCAGCCTGCTCGATGTCTCGACCTACCTGCCCGGCGAGCCGATCGGCGCCGACTATTACGCGCAGTACGCCGAATCCGATGATCTCCGAGACAATCTCATGTTCCGGGCGCCGCGGTTCCGTCATCACGTCGGCCCCGACGAGACCGCCACCGACATGGTCGAACGGGCCGCCGCCGGACTCATCGAACGGCACGGCGCCGACACGCTGGCCGATATCGACGTGCTGATCACCCACACCCAGCTGCCCGACATGCCGTTCTACGGCGGCGGCGGGGCGGTGGCACACCGTCTCGGTATCAAACCGAACTGGGTGCTGGATCTGCACAATGGCGGATGCGCGTCGTTCGTGCTCGGACTCAAACTGGCGCGCAATCTGCTGGCGAGCGGGGAAGGCCGCACCGCGCTGATCGCGGTGGTGCAGAACGCGGCCGGGCAGATCTTCGACCAGGAGACGATCCGGCGCAAGGCGCAGGCCTCGGTGCCCGGCGACGGAGCCGCGGTGGGGCTGGTCGCCCGCTCGGACCGATCGCCGATCCTGGACGTCGAATGCCGCACCTACGGCGAATTCGCCGGCGATATGACCATCGCGGTGGACCCGCCCCGCAAGTGGTGGGCGGCCGGCCCGGGGGAGGGGTGCATCGGATTCACCGAGTCCAAGATCACCAAGGTGCTGGCCCGCGGCAACCGCCAGGTGCCCGAGGTCTGCTACGCGGTGTGCGACCGGATCGGCATGGCGCCCAGGGACATCGACCTGCTGGTGACCAACCAGCCCAACCGGGTGTTCCTGCGCAATTGGCGCGATGCCCTGGAACTGTCCGCATCCCGCCACGTCGATACCTTCGATGAGTGCGGCAACCTGTTCGCCGCCGGTATCCCGGTCAATCTGGACCGGGCGGTGACCGAGGGCCGGCTCGAGGCCGGCGACACCGTGCTGATGGCCGCCTTCGCCCACGCCGGGGACTTCGCCGGCGCCGCCGCGGTCCGGTGGGGTGGACGATGAGCATGCCAGACGGGCTGCCCGACCTGCGCGCCGCGGTTCCCACGGCGATCGACCCGTTGGCGCTGTCGCTCAACGAGAACCCGTTCCCGCCGCTGCCCTCGGTCCGCGCCGCATTGGCCGACTGCCTGGGCGCGGCCAACCGTTACCCGGAGTTCCTACCGGAACGGATGCGGGCACTGATCGCCGCCCGGATCGGGGTCCGCGACGATCAGGTGGTCGTGGGCACCGGCGCCACCGGGGTCATCCTGCAGGTGCTGCACGCGCTCACCACGCCGGGGGACACCATGGTGACGACCGCGCCCACCTTCGATGGCTACCCGATCTTCGCGCAGATGGCCCGATTGCGTCCGGTGACGGTGCCACTGGACGTCCACGGGCGCCACGATCTCGATGCGATGGCCGCGGCGGCCGCGACCGCGCGGGTGGTGGTGCTGTGCCGTCCGCACAACCCGACCGGCACCATCGAACCGGCGGGCGACATCGAACAGTTCCTGGCCCGGGTGCGGCCGGACACCGCGGTGCTGCTGGACGAGGCGTACGTGGAGTTTCTGGCCCCGTCCGACCGGATCGACACCCGGGAGCTGGTACTGCGCTTTCCGAATGTGGTTGTGATACGCACCTTCTCGAAGGCCTACGGGTTGGCCGGCTTGCGCGTCGGCTACGGCTTCTGCGCGCCGGAACTGGCCCGCCGGCTGTGGACGATGCAGCTGCCGTTCGGCATCGGGTTGACCGGCCTGGTTGCCGCCGCCGCCTGCTACCGCGCCGAAGACGAACTCCAGCAACGTATCCGGTCCATCGCGGCCGAGCGCCGCAGGCTGCGGGCCCGGCTGTCGGCGATGGGCGTGTACTGCACCGACGCGCGGGCCAACTTCATCTACCTGCCCGGCGATGAGCGCGGCCGCCACGGCTGGCCCGCGGTGTTCGACGGCACCGGGGTTCGGGTGCGCGCCTACGCCGACGGCGGGGTGCGGATCACAGTGGGAACCGAGCAGTCCACCCGCGCGGTGTTGTCGGCGGTGGCGGCGGCGATGGTATGAAAAGGGCATGCCCTCACACGCCGGCAAACGGGACCCGATCACGCTGGCCCGCGCCAACTGGGAGCGCGCCGGCTGGGGCGACGTCGCCGACGGCATGGTGGCCGTCACCTCGGTGATGCGCGCCCATCAGATCCTGCTGGCCCGGGTGGAGAACGCGTTGCGGCCGTACGACCTGAGCTTCTCCCGCTTCGAACTGCTGCGTCTGCTGGCCTTCAGCGCCAACGGTGAACTACCCATCACCAAGGCATCGGACCGGCTGCAGGTGCACGTCACCAGCGTCACCCATGCGATCCGGCGGCTGGAGAGCGACGGGCTGGTGGAGCGCCTGCCGCACCCGACCGATGGCCGCACCACCCTGGTGCGGCTGACTGAACTGGGTCGTTCCACCGTCGAGGACGCCACCGAGACGCTGAACAAGGACGTGTTCGCCGACATCGGGATCTCCCCCGAACAGTCACGGGCGCTGGCCACCTCGATCGAGACGCTGCGCCGGCACGCCGGCGACTTCTGAGCCGTCAGGAACTGGTCAGCGGGATCGTCGCGGTGACCGTCGTCCCGGCGTCCGGCCGGGACCGGATGTGCAGTCGGCCGCCGACGATCTCGGCGCGTTCGGCCATCGACAGCAGCCCGTAGCCGCCCATCTCGTCGCTGCCCAGCGGATGCTCGAAGGTGTCGAACCCGACGCCGTCGTCCACGATCTCGAGGCGGGCGGATTCGGTGTCGCCGTCCCGCAGGACCGCGAAGGTGAGTCGTGCGCGGCCGGCCCGGGCGTGTTTGACGACGTTCTGCAGGCACTCCTGGGCGATCCGGTACAACGCCAGCTCGATGTGATCGGGCAGCCGGTCCCGGGCCAGGTCGACCTCGATGCTCGGTTCGGGGATCGAGCGGGCCAGACTCGCCAGGCCTCCGGCCAGCCCCAGATCGTCGAGCACGGGCGGACGCAGTCCGCTGATCGCGGCGCGGGCCTCCTGCAGGGTGAGGTCCACCAGTTCGCGGGCCTTGGTCAGGTGGTCGACGGCGAACTCCGAGGGCCGGCCGGTACCGTCGGCGACCGCCCGGGTGGCCGCGTCCAACCAGTACGACAGGGTGACCAATCGCTGTGAGATGCCGTCGTGGATGTCCCCGGCGAGTCGCCGGCGCTCCAGTTCCTGGGCCTGGATGACCTGCTCGACGAAGTTCTCGTGGGCACGTTCGCGGGCCACCAGCTGACGGTGCAGCCGGGCCTGGTGCAGCGCGCCGGCGATCAGCCGCCCGATGACCAGCAGCAGCTCCACATCGCGTTCGGTGAATTCGCGACGGTGCACGGTGTGCACGTTGAGCACCCCGACCAGGCCACCCGGATCGGTCTCCATCGGCACCGAGACCATCGAGGTGAAGTCGGAGCCGCGCAACGATTCGAACGGCAGATAGCGCGGGTCGGACTCCTTGTCGTGGCTGATCACCACGGGCTGCCGGTTGCTGGCCACCCAGCCGGAGATGCCCTGGCCCAACGGCAGCCGGATCTTGCCGACCTCCAGATCGAACGGCGGGGTGGCGCCGGTCAGGGTCAGCGACCGTTCGGTGTCGTCGAGCACGTGGACGAAACACACGTCGGTGGCGGTGGCGTCGGTGATCATCCGGGCCGCCGCGGCGGCCAGCGGTTCCACCCCCGGGCCGCGGGAGGCGGCCTCGATGAGCTCGCGCAGCAGGGTCAGTTCGCGGTCGGCGGTGAGGACCTGCCCCCGGGTGGGTGGTTTGGCGCGGCTCATCTGTAGATGCCCTCGCGCAGCGCGGTGGCCACGGCGCCGGTGCGATCGCTGACCCCGAGCTTGCGGTAGATGGAACTCAGGTGGGTCTTGACGGTCTCGTCCCCGATCACCAGCTTATTGGCGATGCCGCGGTTGGACAGCCCGCTGACCACGTAGGACAGGATCTCACTCTCGCGCTGGGTGAGCCCCTGCCGCACCCCGGGCCAGAACTCGTCGCGCTGCAGGCGGGCCGCCGTGTCGGCGGCCCGGGCCGCCATCCCCGGGTCGATGGCCGTCTGCCCACGGTGCACGAATTCCAGCTGGCGTACCAGTTCGTCGCTGCTGATGCTCTTCAGCAGATATCCCGAGGCGCCCACCCGCAGCGCCTGGAAGAGGTACTGCTCGTCGTCGTAGACCGACAGCATGACCACCTTGCGCTCCGGGTCGAGCTCGCGCAGTTTCAGGCACAGGTCGAGTCCGCTGGAGCCCTGCATGCGGACATCGCAGAGCACGATATCGGGTGCCAGCGCGGTCACCACCTCGACGGCCTGCTCGGCGCCGATGGCCTGACCGACCACCTGGACGCGGTCATCGAAGGTGGTCAGCATGGCCTTGAGGCCCTCGATGACCATCTCGTGGTCATCGACCAGCACAAGACGCAACGGGCTGGAGGGCGCCATGGCATCACCTTAAAGGTGGACGGCGGCGCTGCTGGGAAAAGTTGACGAGTCCGACCTGGCCTGCCCAATCCCCCTAGCGGGGGACGCGGCCACGATGTGACATGGGCCACTCTGAGCGGGTGATCATGCATCAGGAGAAAACACGGCCCACCGTCGGTCAGTTCTGGTGGCTCGGCGACGAACCCGAGGACCCCGCGGCGTACCCGCTGCGTGGGGTGATCTTCGACCTCGATGCACTGGCGGACCTGGACCTCGACGGGCACCGGGTGGTCTACAACGCGGCGTTCGCCGCGCTCGGGCTGTCCCTGCAGTGGAGCGTCGAGCGCTACCGTCAGCTGCTGGCACTGTCCGATGAACGCCAACGCGTCACCGCCGAACTGCGCAAACGCTGTGTGGGCACCGAGTGCGACGTGCTGGTGAACATGCTGGTCGACGAGATCTGCGCGACCAAGGAGATGATGTTCGAGGAGATGATCCTCGACGCCGGGGTGACACCCCGGCCGGGTCTGCATGACCTGGTGATGGACGCCTTCGTCGCGCACATCCCGGTCAGTGTGGTGACCAACGGGCGGCGCAGCTGGGCCGAGCCGCTGGTCCGTCAGCTCGTCGGCGAAGGTCTCGTCGAATCCGTGGTGACCGCCGATGACCTGGTCGGCACCGACATGTTCGGTCACGCGCTGGCCGAACTCGGGGTGGCGTCGCACGATGCGCTGGCGATCACGGGGTCGGCCGCCGGGCTGCGCACCGCGAATGCGGCCGGACTGGCCACCGTGCTCATCGAGACCGCCGCCGGCGGGAACCGGCCGGCGGCCGCGGTGCGGGCCGGGTACACCGGGGTCACGGACCCGCTGCGGCTGGCGAGCTGTCGACGCCTACACGCCCGCTGGTGGGACCAGCACAGCCCGTCCGCCGCGTAGGCGGCAATCCGGGTCCAGCCGCGTAGGCGGCAATCCGGGTCCAGCCGCGTAGCGGCTATCCGTTGCGGATGTACTCGATGACCGCGCTGAAATCCTTGTCCGCGTGGTCTTGAGCGAATTTGGCGTAGATCTCGGCGGCATGGGTGCCCAGCGGGGCCGATGAGCCGCTGGATTGCACGGCGGCCATCGCCAGACCGAGATCCTTGTTCATCAGCGCCGTCGCGAAACCGGGCTTGAAATCGTTGTTCGCCGGCGACGTCGGTACCGGGCCGGGGACCGGGCAGTTGGTGTGCACCGCCCAGCAGTTGCCGGTGGCCCCGGTGATCACGTCGAACAGCGACTGCTTGTCCAGCCCGAGCTTCTCGGCGAGCACGAACGCCTCGCCGATGGCGATCTGCTGGACGGCCAGCACCATGTTGTTGCACACCTTGGCGGCCTGGCCGGCGCCGGAGGCGCCGCAGTGGATGATCTTGCCCGCCATGGCTTCCAGGATTGGGCGGGCGGCCTCGACAGCATCATCGGGACCGCCGACCATGAAGGCCAGGGTGCCGGCCACCGCACCCTTCACGCCGCCGGAGACGGGTGCGTCGAGTTGGGCGAACCCGTGCTCGGCGGCCTGCTTGTGCACCTCGCGGGCGTCGTCGACGGAGATGGTGGAGCTGTCGATGAACAGCGCGCCCGCAGCGGCCACCGGCAGGATCTCGGCGTAGCAGCTCTTCACCAGGGCGCCGTTGGGCAGCATGGTGATGACTACGTCGGCCCCGGCAACGGCCTCGGCGCCGCTGTCGAAGACGCTGGCGCCGTTGGCCTTCGCCGCATCCTTGGCCGCGGGGACCGGGTCGAAGCCCTGTACGGCGTGGCCGGCCGCCAGCAGGTTGGCGGCCATCGGCCCACCCATGTTGCCCAGTCCCAGAAAAGCGACAACTTTTGTCTGAAAGCTCATTCGGCCGACCTTCCTAACCGGCGGCCCGGGCCCGGGCGGCTTCTGCCCGGCCGATGACCACACGCATGATTTCGTTGGTGCCCTCCAGGATGCGATGCACCCGAAGGTCGCGGACGATCTTCTCCAGTCCGTACTCCTTGAGATAGCCGTATCCGCCGTGCAGCTGCAGTGCGGAGTCGGCGACCTCGTAGCACGCGTCGGTCACGTAGCGCTTGGCCATGGCGCACAGCTCGACCTTGTCCGGGGATCCGGCGTCGAGCGCGGATGCCGCCCGCCACAACATCATCCGCGACGTCTCCAGCGCCGTGGCCATATCGGCCAGCGTGAACCGGATGGTGGGCTCGTCGATCAACGCGCCACCGAAGGCCTGACGGTCGCGCACGTAGCCGGCCGCCTTCTCGTAGGCCGTCCGCGCGCCGCCCAACGATGAGGCCGCGATGTTGATGCGGCCGCCGTTGAGCCCGTTCATCGCGATCCCGAAACCGGCGCCTTCACCGTCGAGCCCACCGAGCATCGCGTCGGCGGGCACCCGCGCGCCCTCCATGATGACCTGTGCGGTGGGCTGGGTGTTCCAACCCATCTTGGCCTCGTTGGTCCCGAAACTCAGTCCCGGCGTGTCCTTTTCGATCAGGAAAGCGGACAGGCCCTTGGGCCCGTCGGCGCCGGTGCGGGCGATCACCAGGTAGATGTCGGAGACACCGGCGCCGGAGATGAACTGCTTGACACCGTCGAGGACCCACTCGTCGCCGTCGCGGACCGCCTTGGTCCGCACCGCGGACGCATCCGAGCCGGCCCCGGGTTCGGTGAGGCAGTAGCTCGCCAGGGCCTCCATGCTCGCCAGCCGGGGAATCCAGGTCTTGCGCTGTTCCTGGCTACCGTAGGTGTCGACCATCCAGGCGCACATGTTGTGGATCGAGATGAACGAGGCCAGCGCCGGATCGGCGGCGGACAGTTCCTCGAAGATGCGCACGGCGTCGATGCGGCGCAGGCCGCTGCCGCCGACATCCTCGCCGCAGTAGATCGCACCCATGCCCAGTTCGCCGGCCTCGCGCAGCACATCGGTGGGGAAGTGTTTGGTCTCGTCCCACTCCAGAGCGTGCGGCGCAAGGCGTTTGGCGGCGAACGCGGCAGCCGTCTCGGTGATGACGCGTTCGTCGTCGTCGAGTTCGAACACGGCCGACTACTTCATGGTCGGGATGACGAATTCGGCGCCATCCTTGATGCCGGAGGGCCAGCGCTCGGTGACGGTCTTGACCTTGGTGTAGAACTGGATCGAAGCCGGGCCGTGCTGGTTGAGGTCGCCGAAGCCGGAGCGCTTCCAGCCGCCGAAGGTGTGGTAGGCCACCGGAACCGGGATCGGCACGTTCACGCCGACCATGCCGACCTGGACCCGGGAGACGAAGTCGCGGGCGGCGTCACCGTCGCGGGTGAAGATCGCCACGCCGTTGCCGTACTCGTGCTTGGTGGGCAGGCTCAGCGCCTCTTCGTAATCCTCGGCGCGCACGATGCACAGCACCGGGCCGAAGATCTCGTCGGTGTAGATCGACATGTCGGTGGTGACATGGTCGAACAGGGTGGGGCCGATGAAGTAGCCGCCTTCGAGGCTCTGATCGTCGAAGGTCAGTTCGTCGGTGGCACGCTCACGGCCGTCGACCACGATCTCGGCACCGGCTTCCACGCCCTGGTTGATGTAGTCGCGGACCCGCTCAAGGGCGGCGCCGGTGACCAGTGGCCCGTAATCGGCCTTGGGATCCAGGCTGTGCCCGACGCGCAGCTGCTTGACCCGCTCGACGAGCTTGGCGCGCAGCCGGTCCGCGGTTTCCTTGCCCACCGGCACGGCGACGCTGATCGCCATGCAGCGCTCACCCGCGCTGCCGTAGCCGGCGCCGATGAGCGCGTCGACGGCCTGGTCGAGGTCGGCGTCGGGCAGCACGATCATGTGGTTCTTGGCCCCACCGAAGCACTGCGAACGCTTCCCGTGCGCGGCGGCGGTCGAGTAGATGTACTGCGCGATGTCGGAGCTGCCGACGAATCCGACGGCCTGGATGTCGGGGTGGGTCAGGATGGCGTCGACGGCCTCCTTGTCGCCTTGGACCACCTGGAACACACCGGCGGGCAGGCCGGCCTCGATGAACAGCTCGGCCAGCCGCAGCGGCACCGACGGGTCGCGCTCGGAAGGCTTGAGGATGAACGCGTTTCCGCATGCCAGGGCGGGTCCGGCCTTCCACAGCGGGATCATCGCCGGGAAGTTGAACGGGGTGATGCCGGCGACGACGCCGAGCGGCTGGCGGATCGAGTAGACGTCGATGCCGGTTCCGGCGCCCTCGGTGAATTCGCCCTTGAGCAGGTGCGGGATGCCGATGGCGAACTCGATGACCTCGATGCCGCGCTGGATGTCACCCAGCGAGTCGGCGACGGTTTTGCCGTGCTCGATGGACAGCAGTTCGGCCAGTTCCTGGGAGTTCTGGTTGACCAGGTCGATGAACTTCATGAACACCCGGGCGCGGCGCTGGGGGTTGAACGCGGCCCAGGTCTTCTGGGCTTCGACGGCGGAGGCGACGGCGGTGTCCACGTCGGCCTTGCTGGCCAGCAGCACCTGGGCCTGGACCTCGCCGGTGCTGGGGTTGAGCACATCGGCGGTGCGGGTGGAAGCCAGGTTGCTGCGCTGGCCGTCGATGAAGTGCGGAATCTGTGTGGTCATGACATCCGTCCAAAGGTGTGCAGATTTAGAAGTCCGGCGGAAAGCCGAGATACTTGCATATCCTAGTAATCGAGCGAGGGCTTTGGCAAGGGCCCATTGTGAGGTCGGCCGGCCGGGGGTCCGACTGTGAGCCAGAAGACGAAATCGGTGTACAGGTATGCGATCTTGTTCACGTGTGCCGACGGTGCGGCCCGGCGCGAGCCCGTCAGTCGCCGAGTTGTGCGGCGCGCAGGTTCTGCACGAACGCCTGGCTGTCGGCCCAGGTCGGGAGCAGCCCGGCGGCGCGCACCTCGTCGAGGGTCGGTGCGGCCGCGTCACGCTCGGACAGCACGGGAGTATGCCCGGCGGGCCACTCGATACCCAGTGAGGTGGCCAGGATGGTGTGTTCGCGCTGCGGTGCGTAACCCGTCGAACACAGATACATCACCGTCGAATTGTCTTCCAACGCAAGGAAAGCGTGCCCGAGCCCCTCGGACAGATACACCGTGTTGTGGGTGTGTTCGTCGAGTAACACCGCATCCCACTGCCCGTAGGTGGGGGAGCCGACGCGGATGTCGACGACCACGTCGTACACCGACCCGCGCAAACAGGTGACGTATTTGGCCTGGCTGGGCGGCAACTCGGCGAAGTGCACACCGCGCAGCACCCCGGCCGCGGACACCGAGCAGTTGGCCTGCGCCAGGTCGAAGCGATGCCCGGTCATCGAGGTGAAACCGGGAGCGGTGAACCACTCGAAGAACAGCCCGCGCGCATCGGTGTGCACCGTCGGGGTGATCTCCCAGGCTCCCGGGACCGCGAGTTCGCGCGCCGTCACTGGCCGCGCTCCGCATATTTGGCCTCGACGTCGTTCTTCAAAGGGCCCCACCAGGATTCGTTGTCCCGATACCAGTCGATGGTGGCCCGCAGACCGGCCTCGAAGTCGGTGTGGGCCGGCCGCCAGCCCAGTTCGTCACGCAGCGCCGAAGCGTCGATCGCATAGCGCAGATCGTGGCCGGCCCGGTCGGTGACGTGCTCGAAATCGTCCGGGTCGCGGTCCATCAGCCGCAGCAGGGTGCGCAGGACCGAGAGATTGTCGCGCTCCCCGTCGGCACCGATCAGATAGGTGCGCCCGATCTGGCCCTCGGTCAGGATCCGCCACACCGCGGCGTTGTGATCGTCGACGTGGATCCAGTCCCGCACATTGGCCCCGGCCCCGTACAGCTTCGCGCGGCGCCCGGTGAGCACGTTGGTGATCTGGCGGGGGATGAACTTCTCCACATGCTGGTAGGGCCCATAGTTGTTGGAGCAGTTGGAGATTGTCGCTCGCACGCGAAAGGACCGCACCCAGGCCCGCACCAGCAGATCCGCGGACGCCTTGGTCGAGGAATAGGGACTGGACGGGTTGTACGGGGTGTCCTCGGTGAAACGGGCCGGATCGTCGAGCTCCAGATCGCCGTATACCTCGTCGGTCGAGACGTGGTGCAACCGCGTCCCGTGCCGGCGCACCGCCTCCAACACCGTGAAGGTCCCGATCACGTTGGAGCGCAGGAACGGGGCCGGGTCGGCCAGTCCGTTGTCGACGTGGGTCTCGGCGGCGAAGTGCACCACCGCGTCGGTCGCGCCGACCAGCGCGTCGACCAGCGGATCGTCGGTGATGTCCCCGGTGACCAGGCGGATCCGGTCGGCCACCGGGGCCAGCGATTCCCGGCTGCCGGCGTAGGTGAGGGCATCGAGCACCGTCACCTCGACCTCGGGATTCTCGCGCAGCATCAGGTGCACGAAGTTGGCGCCGATGAACCCGGCGCCACCGGTGACCAGCAGGCGCATGGGCTAAACCCTAGTGGTCTACCCCCGCAGCCCCAGCGGGCCGGCCAGTTCGGTCAACGTCGGGATCAGCTTGTCCCAGCCACCCAGCACCTGGATGGTCACGTGATCGGCGCCGGCGTGCAGATGCTCGCCGAGCCTCGCCGCGATCGCGGACGCGCCGCCGTGCGCCACCACCGCGTCGATCAACCGGTCGCTGCCCGGCTTGGCGATGTCCTCCTCGGTGAACCCGAGCCGACGCCAGTTGTTCAGGTAGTTGCTCAGATTGAGGTAGAAGTCCACGGTGTCGCGGCCGACAGCGCGGGCCTGCTCGGCGGCATCGGGCGAAGCGTCGGTGAGCACCACCTTGTGCTCGGGTGCCAGGAACACGGTGTTGCCGATGAGATTACGGGCCTGCCCGGTGTGTTCGGGTGTGGTCAGGTACGGGTGGGCGCCGGCACTGCGGGCGGCCGCCAGCTTGAGCACCTTGGGCCCGAGCGCGGCGATCACCCGCCGGCTGGTCGGCACCTTCTGCGCGTCGAGCACGTCGAGATACTCGACCAGCACGTCGTAGGGCTTGCGGTACTCCTCGGTGTGTTCTGGGTGGCCGATCCCGATCCCGAGCAGGAAGCGGCCGGGGAAAGCCTTCTCCACCCGGTGATAGGCCTCGGCGACCTCCTCGGCCGCGGCCGTCCACACGTTGACGATGCCGGTGGCGACCTGAAGGTTCTCGGTGGCCTCCAGCAGCGGTTCGACGTAGTTGAGGTCCCCGGCCGGCGAGCCGCCGATCCAGATCGCGCCGTAGCCGAGCCGCTCGATCTCGGCGGCCTGTTCGGGCTTGGGGGTGCCGAACGTCCAGACGCCGTAGCGGCCGAGGTCGGGTTTGAGCGAGACAGCGTCAGTCATGTGCGTCCTTACGTCGGAAATTCGTCTACTGCAGGCCGAGCGGCCCGGCCAGGTCGGCCAGCACCGGTATCAGCTTGTCAGTACCCGTCAGGACCTGAACCGGAACGTGATCGGCGCCGGCGGTGAGATGCTCGCGCAGGCGGGCGGCGATCGCCTCGGTGCTGCCGTAGGCCACCACGGCGTCCACCAGCGCGTCACTGCCCGGTTTGGCCACGTCCTCGTCGGTGAACCCGAGCCGCTTCCAATTGTTGAGATAGTTCGCGAGATCGAGGTAGACCGCCAGGGCCTTACGCCCGATGGCGCGGGCGGCGTCGGCGTCGGTGGTGGGCACCACCTTGTGCTCCGGGGCCAGGAACGCGTCGGGTCCGATGAGCTCGCGCGCGGTGGCGGTGTGCTCCGGGGTGGTCAGGTAGGGGTGGGCGCCGGCGCTGCGGCGCGCCGAGAGCTTGAGCACCTGCGGGCCCAGCGCGGCGACCACCACCCGGTCGGAGGGCACATCGTGCGCGGCCAGGGTTTCGAGGTACTCGGTGAGCGCGTCGTAAGGCTTCTTGTACTCGGTCTGGGCCTCGGGATGGCCGACGCCGATGCCGAGCAGGAAGCGGCCCGGATACTGCTTGTCGATGCGGTGGAACGATTCGGCGACCGGCCCGGCCGCCGCGGTCCAGATGTTCACGATGCCGGTGGCGACCCTCAGCGAATCGGTGGCGGCCAGGATGGGTTCGACCCAGTCCAACTCGGCGGGCGGGGAACCGCCGGCCCACAGCGCTCCGTATCCGAGCGCCTCGATGTCACGGAGCTGTTCCCGGGAGAGCTGTTGCCACTGTGCGTAGTGGCCGAAGACGCCGAACGTGCCCAAGTCTGGTTTCGTCATGTCCGCGTCAACGACGGCGACCCGGTGCACATTCCGATTCGCGCGCGCTGATCCGAACTACTCGGTGCCGGCGGACGCGAGTTCGCCCGGGGTCGGGGTGATCGGTGCCGGGGCGATCAACGGCAGGCAGACCGCGAAGCGGGTGTCACCGGGCTTGGACTGCACCGAGATGTTGCCGCCGTGCTTCTCCACCACGATCCGCCAGGCCAGATCCAGGCCGAGCCCGGTGCCCTCACCGAACGGTTTCGTGGTGAAGAACGGGGTGAAGATCCGGTCGATGATCTCCTCCGGGATGCCTGGGCCGTCATCGCAGATCTCCACCCGGATCATCTGTTCGCTCTCTCGGGAGGTGCGGAGAGTCAGCGTGCCCTCGCCGTCCATCGCCTGGATCGCGTTGTCGATGATGTTGGTCCACACCTGGTTGAGATCGCCTGGATAGCACTGCAGTTCGGGCAGTGTCTTGTCCAGGTCCTTGACGATGGACACCGGCTTGCCCTTGCCCGGGCCGCCGATCTTGTCGCCGAACATCATGATCGTGCTGCGCAGCAGTTCGTGGACGTCGGCACTGCCGTAGGCGCCGCGGTCCATCTGCGAGTACTGCTTGGCGCCGGCCAGCAGGGCCGAGATCCGCTTGCTGGCCTCGGCGATCTCGTTCATCCGCAGTTCGTTGTCGATGGTGTACTTCAGCCAGCCGATCGCGCTCTGCAGCGACGCGGTCGCGTCGACCTCGTCCACCGAGGCGAGCACCTTCTCCAACCAGTCGGTGTCGAGCCCGGCTTCGACAAAAGTCGGGGCGTAGTCCCAGGCCAGCGCGATGCCGTGGTCCTCCAGCCAGTCACCGATCGCGTCCTCGCGGTCGGAGGCCTCCAGCGCGGTGAGATCGACGTCGCGGTTCTTGGCCACCTGCTCGGCGACCTCGTCCTGGATGCGGATCAGCACACACAGCGCCTCGGGGGAGAACTTGCCGTCAGCCAGCATGGCCAGCTTGTGCCGCATCTTGCCGACGGTCTCACGCAGATCGGCGACCGCCCGGGCGGTCGCGGCGGCCGGATTGTTGAGCTGATGGGTCAACCCGGCGGTGATGGTGCCTAGCGCCAGCAACTTCTCCCGCTGCCCGATGATCTGGCTCTGCCTGCGACTGCCGACGAGGTGGCCTTCGAGCAGGTGTACGGCCATCGGGAACTGGGTGCGCATGAACTCGGCGAAGTCGTTGGCGTCCAGTACGAAGCAGCGCGACGGCCGGGTCAGCTGTACCGAGGCCTGATAGCTCTGTTCCTCACCGGGGATGTAGGCCGACCACGCGCCGAAGTACACGCCCCGTTGCGAGGTGCGGTTGGTCTGGATGTCGACGCCGCCGGACCGCTTGGACATGATCAGTTCGCCGTCGATCATGACGTAGAAGCAGGTGGCGGGTTCACCCTCCTGGGACAGCGGGCCGGCCGGGAATGTCTCGATGTGTCCGGCCTCGCAGAGGATGTCCAGCTGTTCGTCGGCGAGGTGCTCGAACAGGAACAGTGTCCGCAGTTCGTCGCGGACACACGGCTCGTCGCTCGCTGTGACCGCGTTCGCTGTGACCGCGGCGTCTGGGCCCGCGCCGTTGCTGGAAGCCATGTGTCCTTCTCTCCGCGTCGTTCTAGGTCTCGGCCAGATACCTGTGCACCAACATCACCGCCATGGACCCCTCACCGACGGCGGCGGCGACCCGCTTGGCCGATTCCGAGCGCACGTCCCCGGCGACGAACACCCCCGGAACGCTGGTTTCCAGGTGATGGGGCGGACGGTCCAGCGTCCACCCGACCTTGTCGCGCAGATCGGGCCCCGACAAGATGAAGCCGTGATCGTCGCGGGCTATTCCCGCCTCCTCCAGCCACTGGGTACGCGGGGTCGCGCCGATGAAGCAGCACATCCGGTCGCAGCGCACGGTTTCGGTCTCTCCGGTCCGCTTGTTCAGCAGGGTCAGCCCGGCCAGGTGATCGTCCTCGGCGATGGTGCCGACGACTTCGGTGCAGGTCTTCACGGCGATGTTCGGGGTCGCGGTGATCCGGTCCACCAGGTACTGCGACATCCCCGCTTCCAGGGACTGCCCGCGGATCAGCATGGTCACCGACCTAGCGGTCTGCGACATGTACATCGCCGCCTGGCCCGCCGAGTTGGCGCCACCGACGATGAAGACGTCCTCACCGGCGCATTCGGTGTTGTCCGAGACCGAGGCGCCGTAGTAGACGCCCCGGCCGATGTAGTTCGCGCAGTCCGGGTCGTCGGGGTTCTCCCAGCAGCCGTTGATCTGCAGCTGGCGGTAGTCCACCCCGGTGGCGAGGATGACCGCCCGTGCCCCGATGGTCGCGTCGTCGTTGAGATGGATCGTGTGCGCGGCGCCGATGCCGCCGGACTTCAGCCGGCCCGCCTCCTGGGTGGTGATCACCTCGGCGCCGAAGCGCTCGGCCTGCCGGCGCGCCGTCGTGGTCAATGCGGCGCCGCCGACGCCGTTCTCGAATCCGAGGTAGTTCTCGATCCTGGAGCTTCGCCCGGCCTGGCCGCCGGTGGTGGCCTTCTCGATCAGGACGGTCTTGAGGCCCTCGGAGGCGCCGTACACCGCGGCCGCCAGACCGGCGGGACCGCCGCCGATGACGGCCAGGTCGTACATCTCCAGCTGTGGGCTGGTGGACAGCCCGAGCAGCGCGGCCAGTTCCGCGTCGGTCGGCGCGACCAGTTTCTCGCCCTTCTCGGTGATGACGACCGGTAGCCGGCTGTCGTCGAGGCCGGCGGCGTCGAGCAGTTGCATGCCCTTGGGTTCGTCGGCGTTCACACTGCGGAACGAATACTGATTGCGCGCCAGGAACTGCCGGACCTCCCAGGACCGGTCGTTGTACCGGTGCCCGATCACCTTGGTGTAGGGCATGCCCCGGTCACCGACGGTGCGCCATTCCTCCAGCAGCCCGTCGATGACGGGGTAGAGCTTCTCCTCCGGCGGGTCCCACGGCTTGAGCAGGTAATGGTCCAGGTCGACGACATTGATGGCGTCGATCGCGGCGGTCGTGTCGGCGTAGGCGGTGAGCAGCACTCGCCGTGCCAGCGGGAAGACGTCCATCGCCTTCTCCAGGAACTCGATGCCGCTCATCTGCGGCATCCGGTAGTCGGCGACCAGCACCGCGACGGTGTCCCCGCGCAGCTTGAGCTCTTTGAGCGCGTCGATGGCGTCGGCACCGGATTCGGCGCGGATGATGCGATACCGCTCCCCGTAGTGACGGCGCAGATCGCGCGCGACCGCGCGCGACACCGCGGGATCGTCGTCCACGGTGAGAATTGCTGGCAAGCGAGGCTGATCAGATCCGGGCATCGCCTATAAGTATGCGCCGACGGTCCAGCGGATATCGGCGCCCCGGAGCAGTTCGGCGGGGCCGCCTAGACTCCGGGACGTGACCGCCCTCGAATTCTCCGACTCGATCGACCTCCCGCTGGACCCGGACGCCACGTACGCCTTGGTCTCCGACATCACCCGGATGGGGCAGTGGAGCCCGGTCTGCAAGGAGTGCTGGTGGGACGACCCGGCTGCCGGTGCCGTCGCCGGAGCCTGGTTCACCGGCCGGAACGTGCTGCCCGAGCGGACCTGGGAGACACGCAGCCAGGTGGTTGCCGCCGACCCCGGCCGCGAGTTCGCCTGGGAGGTCAACGAGGGCTGGGTGCGGTGGGGTTTCACCATTGAAGCCGCCGAAGGCGGTTCCCGGCTGACCCAGTACTGGCGGTTCCTGCCCAAGGGGCTGGCCGGCTTCCGGGAGCGTTTCGGTGAGGACGCCGACGCCCAGATCGCCGCGCGGTCCGAACTGGCGCACAGCGGAATCCCGCAGACCCTCGCCACGATCAAGGCGACCGCCCAGCGGTAGACGGGGCCGGGGCGGCGGCGATCAGGATGAGCGCGCGACGATCACCGGTGCATCGGCCGATTCGGCCACCGTGCGGCTGACCGATCCGAGCAGCATCCCGGCGAACCCGCCACGGCCGTGACTGCCGACGACGACGAGTTGGGCCGAGGCCGCCTGGGCCAGCAGTTGATGGTCGGGCCTGTCGCAGACCACCACCCGCCGTATGGTCACGTCGGGGTAGCGCTCCTGCCAACCCGCCAGACGCTCGGCCAGCACCTCCTCGGCCCGGGGCTGGAAGGTCAGCCACTCCTCGGCGGGGTACGCGTACACCGTCAGATCGCTCCAGGCGTGCACCGCAACGAGTTCCACTCCGCGCCGGGACGCCTCGTCGAAGGCGACCGCCACCGCGGCCTCGGAGGCCGTGGATCCGTCGATGCCGACCACGACCGGAGCCTGCGCGGAATGCAGTTCGGGATCGGCCGGCGGATGGATCACCGCGACAGGGCAGTGCGCATGGCGGATCAGCGCGGCGCTGACCGAACCCAGCAGCACGCGACCCACCCGGCCGAGTCCCCGACTGCCGACCACGATCATCTGGGCGCTGCCGGACAGGTCGGTCAACACCGACACCGCATTGCCTTCGCCGACGTGCTCGCGCAGCGTGAGCGGTCCGCCATCGGTCACCGACCGCTCGGCGAGGGTTGTTGTGCTGTCGAGGATTTCGCGACCACGCTGGACGGAGATCCGGGCAAGTTCCTCGGCGACGGAGATCTCGTACCAGGTGTAGGCCCGGGTGTCGGGTCTGATGTGTGCCAGAGTGAGCGGCACATCGTGCAGGGCGGCTTCCTTCGCGGCCCACACCACAGCGTTCTCGGAGTCCGGTGAACCGTCGACTCCGACGACTATCCCGTGATGTGTCGTCATCTCGTCTCCCTCGGACCTGATCGGAACCTGTGCTCGGGTCTTTTTCGACCTTAGAACGCCGGTGCCCGAAAGCGCGGCGCAAGCAAGGACTTGGGTATCTGATGAAGCGGGCGGCGACGTCAGGCAATGTGTAGTACCGCGGCGCCGGTGACCGATCCGGATTCGAGGTCGGCCAACGCGTCGTCGGCCCGGTCCAGCGGGTAGGACGGGCCGCTGATCTCGATCCGGTGACGTTCGGCGAAGGCCAGGAACTCGCGGGCATCGTTGCGGGTATTCGATGTGACCGAGCGGATCTGGCGCTCTTGGAAGAGGTGGTGCTGGTAGTTGAGCACCGGGATGTCGCTGAGGTGGATGCCCGCGATGGCCAGGGTGCCGCCGCGGTCGAGAGCCGCGAGCGCCGGTAATACCAATTCGCCTGCGGGTGCGAACAGGATCGCGGAGTCCAACGGCACGGGTGGGGGAGCGTCGGCCCCCTGCGCGGAGGCGGCGCCGAGCTCGAGCGCCAACCTGCGGGCGTGCTCGCCCCGGGTCATCACATGGACTTCGGCGCCCTCGGCCAGCGCGACCTGCGCGGTGATGTGTGCGCTGCCGCCGAAGCCGTAGATCCCCAGCCGGCCACCGGCCGGCAGCGCGGCGCGGCGCAGTGACCGGTAGCCGATGATCCCGGCGCACAGCAGTGGCGCCAGTTCCTGGTCGTTGTAACCGGCCGGCAGGTCGTACACGTAGGCAGCGGGTGCGGTGACGAACTCCGCATAGCCACCGTCTGCGTCCCAACCGGTGTACCGGCTGTGCGGGCAGAGGTTCTCCCGACCGGCCCGGCAGTAGCGGCACCGCCCGCAGGTGTGCCGCAGCCACGCCACGCCCACCCGCGCACCGGTGGCGGGTGCGGTGACATCGCGTCCGCGCGCCACCACCTCCCCGACCACCTCGTGTCCCGGCGTGACGTGTGGACGGTGCACGGGCAGGTCGCCCTCGGTGACGTGCAGGTCGGTGCGGCATACCCCGCAGGTACGCACGGCGATGAGGACTTCGTCGTCGGCGGGCACGGGCACCTCGGTGGTGACGAACTCCAACGGGCGCGTGTCGATCGGCGCCGGTGTGCGCACCCGCCACGCTCTCATCGTCGAAAGGGGCATTCGCACCTCCGTGTCTGCGCAGGTCACCGTCCAGTCTGCCGCCGGGCGGGTGAAGCGGCCGGTTATCTGGCCACGATCACCGGAACCTTGACCGCCTGGACGACCGAGTTGCTCACCGAGCCCAGCAGGGCGCTCATGACGGCGCCGTGTCCGCGGCTGCCGACGACGACCAGCTGAGTCGATGCCGATCGCTCGACGATCCGGCGGGCGGGTTCATCGGCGACCACGACACGTTCGACCGGCACCGCGGGATGGCGCTGCTCCCAGGTGGCGAGCTGATCGCGGATCTGCGCATCGACTTCGGGACGTACCGTCTCCCAGTCGAACCCCGGAAGTTCGAACACGCCGGGGGACCACCAGGCGTGCATCGCGATCAAACCCACCTTGCGTCGGGACGCCTCGCCGAAGGCCAATGCGATGGCCGATCGGGAAGCGGGTGACCCGTCGAAACCCAACAGCACCGGCGCATCGGTGGCGGGGGCGGGTTCGTCGTCGTGGATCACCGCCACCGGACAGTGGGCGCGATGTATCAGCCCCGTGCTGACGCTGCCCAGCAAGCCGCGCGTGAATGCGCCGTTACCGCGTGAACCCACCACCACCATTGCAGCCGTGCGCGACGCCTCCACGAGGGTTGCCGTCGGGGTGGCGACGGCGAACCGGGTCGTCACCGGAACGGCCCCGCCGGTTCGTTCCGCCACGACTCGAGCAGCCTCGTCGAGGAGTTCGCGGCCGTGCTCGGCCTGCCAGTCCAGGTACTCGTCGGGGACGGGCGCCACGGGCCACACGCTGACCGGCAGCGCGCCGGCATGCACCACGGTCAGCGGGGCCCCGTGTAGTTCGGCTTCCGAAGCGGCCCATTCCAACGCGGGTAGGCATGCTTGCGAGCCATCGATCCCGACGACGATTGTTCCGGCGTCCTGCGTTCCTCCGGCCGAGTCGACCATCATGCTCCCTTCCAGAACCGCTGAACATGTCACGTTGCCCGTTCGCGGCCGCCTCGACAAGGGTCAACGCCGGTCGGCAGAGTGGGACGGCCCTGGTCTGGTGAGACCTGCGGCCTTCCCGTACCGGGCCGGTGTCAGCGGCCCGGTAGGGCATTCCCGCACGATTTTGGCGCAGGCCAGAACAGCGGGTATCGTGGACCAACGGTGCGGCCTCCGCGCCGACTCTTTGCGTGCCCTGTCCTGGAACTCGTGGTCTAGTACTTCGTCGTTCTGCCGATCCGGCCCACGTTGTGCAGTCGGTTTGGGGTTGCGCCGGTAACGGGCGCATAAGAGATACGAAACGAAGACAAGGATCGCCAACCAGTATGGCCAAGAAAGACGGTGCCATCGAGGTCGAGGGCCGCGTGGTCGAGCCTCTGCCCAATGCGATGTTCCGCATTGAGCTGGAGAACGGACACAAGGTTCTGGCCCACATCAGCGGCAAGATGCGGCAGCACTACATCCGCATCCTGCCCGAGGACCGCGTCGTGGTGGAGCTCTCTCCGTACGACCTGTCCCGGGGCCGCATCGTGTACCGGTACAAGTAACCCGCGTCCACAACCGCAACAACCACGACCTGTGGCGAGCACTCTTGTGCGAGTCACGACCGAACTGTGGCGAGCGTCCGCGCGAGTCACAAATGAACACAGAAGGATCGCGAAGCCGTGAAGGTGAACCCGAGCGTCAAGCCGATCTGCGACAAGTGCAGGGTGATCCGCCGGCACGGGCGGGTCATGGTGATCTGCTCTGACCCCCGCCACAAGCAGCGGCAGGGCTAGGTCTCGATTTTCGAGGCTGAACCAGCACCACCCACAACTGAATGCAGACCTCCCAGTACCACTGAACTGTTGGCATCTGAATGAGATGGGCAGTTCAAACCACGTCCGGCACGGAGGCCGGACCCCGATACGACGGGGAACGGACTGGGATCAGACCTCCGCATAGAAAAGGAAACACTGCCTGATGGCACGTCTCATGGGCGTTGATCTCCCGCGCGACAAGCGCATGGAGATCGCGCTGACCTACATCTACGGCGTTGGCCGTACCCGCTCCCAGGAGATCCTGGAAGCCACCGGCATCAGCCGGGACCTGCGCACCAAGGACCTGACCGATGATCAGGTGACCCAGCTGCGCGACTACATCGAAGCCAACCTCAAGGTCGAGGGTGACCTGCGCCGCGAGGTTCAGGCCGATATCCGTCGCAAGATCGAGATCGGCTGCTACCAGGGCCTGCGGCACCGTCGCGGCCTGCCCGTGCGTGGACAGCGCACCAAGACCAATGCGCGTACCCGCAAGGGCCCGAAGCGCACCATCGCCGGCAAGAAGAAGGCCAGGTAACCCCGGATGGCACAGGCAAAGAAGGGCGGCACCGCCGCCAAGAAGGGTCAGAAGACCCGCCGCAGGGAAAAGAAGAACGTCCCGCACGGCGCCGCTCACATCAAGAGCACGTTCAACAACACGATCGTCTCGATCACCGATCCCCAGGGCAACGTCATCGCCTGGGCATCGTCGGGCCATGTCGGCTTCAAGGGTTCGCGCAAGTCGACCCCGTTCGCCGCGCAGCTCGCCGCCGAGAACGCTGCCCGCAAGGCGCAGGAGCACGGCGTGAAGAAGGTCGACGTCTTCGTGAAGGGCCCGGGTTCGGGCCGCGAGACCGCGATCCGTTCGCTGCAGGCCGCCGGCCTGGAGGTCGGCGCGATCTCTGACGTCACACCGCAGCCGCACAATGGCTGCCGTCCGCCCAAGCGGCGCCGGGTCTAGGGAGGATAAGAGAAAATGGCTCGTTATACCGGACCCGCGACCCGCAAGTCGCGTCGCCTCGGCGTCGACCTCATCGGCGGCGATCAGTCCTTCGAGAAGCGCCCCTACCCGCCCGGCCAGCACGGCCGCGCGCGGATCAAGGAGAGCGAATACCGCACCCAGCTGCAGGAGAAGCAGAAGGCTCGCTTCACCTACGGCGTCATGGAGAAGCAGTTCCGCAAGTACTACGAAGAGGCCAATCGCCAGACGGGTAAGACCGGCGAGAACCTGCTGCAGATCCTGGAAAGCCGCCTGGACAACGTCGTCTACCGGGCCGGCCTGGCCCGCACCCGGCGGATGGCGCGCCAGCTGGTCAGCCACGGCCACTTCCTGGTCAATGGTGTGAAGGTCGACATCCCGAGCTACCGGGTGTCGCAGTACGACATCATCGACATCAAGGAAAAGTCGATCAACACGTTCCCGTTCGAGGCTGCCCGTCAGGCCGCGGGCGAGCGCCCGATCCCGGGTTGGTTGCAGGTCGTCGGCGAGCGTCAGCGCATCCTGGTGCACCAGCTCCCCGAGCGCGCGCAGATCCAGGTGCCGCTGGCCGAGCAGCTCATCGTCGAGTTCTACTCGAAGTAACCGGTCCGCACCCAGCCCGGGTGCGGCCACCCCAGACGGCATCAAATAGCGGGTGCCGAGAAGGAGATACACAACATGCTGATTTCTCAGCGACCCACACTGTCCGAAGATGTGTTGGCCGACAACCGGTCCCGGTTCACCATCGAACCGTTGGAGCCCGGTTTCGGTTACACCCTCGGTAACTCGCTGCGGCGCACGCTGCTGTCGTCCATCCCGGGCGCAGCGGTCACCAGCATCCGCATCGACGGTGTGCTGCACGAGTTCACCACCGTCCCCGGGGTGAAGGAAGACGTCACCGACATCATCCTGAACCTCAAGGGTCTGGTCGTGTCCTCCGAGGAGGACGAGCCGGTCACCATGTACCTGCGGAAGCAGGGCCCGGGTGCGGTCACCGCCGGTGACATCGTGCCGCCGGCCGGTGTGACGGTGCACAACCCGGATCTGCACATCGCGGCTCTCAACGACAAGGGCAAGCTCGAGGTCGAGCTGGTCGTCGAGCGGGGCCGTGGCTACGTGCCCGCCGTGCAGAACAAGGCCTCCGGCGCGGAGATCGGCCGGATCCCGGTCGACTCCATCTACTCGCCGGTCCTCAAGGTCACCTACAAGGTGGAGGCCACCCGTGTCGAGCAGCGCACCGACTTCGACAAGTTGATCCTCGATGTCGAGACCAAGAACTCGATCAGCCCGCGCGACGCCCTGGCCTCGGCCGGTAAGACGCTGGTTGAACTGTTCGGTCTGGCACGCGAACTCAACGTCGAGGCCGAAGGCATCGAGATCGGGCCGTCGCCGGCCGAGGCGGATCACATCGCCTCGTTCGCGCTGCCCATCGACGATCTGGACCTGACGGTCCGGTCGTACAACTGCCTCAAGCGCGAGGGAGTGCACACTGTCGGCGAGCTGGTGTCGCGTACCGAGTCCGATCTGCTCGACATCCGCAACTTCGGGCAGAAGTCCATCGACGAGGTCAAGATCAAGCTGCATCAGCTCGGTCTGTCGCTGAAGGACAGCCCGGCCAGCTTCGATCCGTCCGAGGTGGCCGGTTACGACGTGGCCACCGGCACCTGGACCGGTGACACCGGGTATGACTCGGACGCCGACCAGGACTTCGCCGAAACCGAACAGCTCTAAGCCCACCAGGGCCTGGGCACATACCCACCCAGCTTCGCCCGCCCGAAAGAGAATCGTCCCGGTCCTACCTGATACGGGGACCGGCCCCACTTAGGAGATAGTCGCAATGCCCAAACCCACCAAGGGTCCTCGCCTCGGCGGGTCGTCCTCGCACCAGAAGGCGCTGCTGGCCAACCTGGCCACCGCACTGTTCGAGCATGGCCGCATCAAGACCACTGAGCCGAAGGCCCGGGCGTTGCGTCCGTACGCCGAGAAGCTGATCACGCACGCCAAGAAGGGCCAGCTGCACAACCGGCGTGAGGTCATGAAGAAGATCCGCGACAAGGACGTGGTGCACGCCCTGTTCGCCGAGATCGGACCCTTCTTCGCCGACCGCGAGGGCGGCTACACCCGGATCATCAAGGTGGAGGCACGCAAGGGCGACAACGCCCCGATGGCCGTCATCGAGCTGGTCCGGGAGAAGACCGTGACGTCCGAGGCCAATCGTGCGCGTCGTGCGGACGCTGCGCAGAAGGTGGCCGCGGCTGCCGCGCCGCAGGCCGCTGTCGAGCCCGAGGCCACCGAGGGCCCGACGGTCGATGAGGCTGCCGAGGAGACCACCGAGGCTCCTGCCGAGGAAGCCAAGTCTGACGACAAGTAGTCATCCGATGAACATGCCCGTCACCGATTCCGGTGGCGGGCATGTTCATTTGGATTCCACCGAGGCTGGATCTCCCGTCGCTACACTCGCCGCGGTCCGGCTGCGTCTGGACATCGCCTACGACGGGACCGACTTCGCCGGCTGGGCCGCCCAGGAGGGGCAGCGCACGGTGGCCGGTGTGCTGGAGGAGTCGCTGTCGACGGTGTTCCGCACTCCGATCGTGCTGCGGGCCGCCGGACGCACCGATGCCGGGGTGCACGCCACCGGCCAGGTCGTGCATGTCGACATCCCCCGTGACGCGTTGGTGCATGCCTTCCCGCGTACCCCGCGGCCACCGGCCGAGCCCGAGTTCCTGCCGCTGGTACGCCGGCTGGCGCGGTTCGTCCCCGAGGACGTCCGGGTGCTCGGGATACGTCGGGCCCCGGCCGGATTCGACGCCCGGTTCTCGGCACTGCGCCGGCACTACGAATACCGGCTCAGCACAGCCCCATACGGAGCCACCCCGCAGCAGGCCCGGTTCGTCACCCCGTGGGCGCGGCCACTGGACGTGGACGCGATGGCGGCCGCCTCGCAGCGGTTGATCGGCCTGCACGACTTCGCCGCCTTCTGCAAGCACCGCGAGGGCGCCACCACCATCCGGGAGATGCAGCGACTCGACTGGGTGCGCGATGGCGATCTGATCACCGCGCATGTCAGTGCCGACGCGTTCTGCTGGAACATGGTGCGCTCCTTGGTCGGTGCGCTGCTGGCGGTCGGGATGGGCCGCCGGGACGCGGACTGGTGCGCGGCCCTGCTGGACGCGTCGAAGCGTTCCAGCGATTTCGCGGCGGCCCCGGCGCGTGGCCTGACCCTGGTCGGGGTGGACTACCCGGCCGACGAGGATCTTGCGGCGCGCACGGTGGTGACGCGGGACCTGCGCACGCTCTGAGAGTAGCGGGCGTCCTCAGAGCCGCGGCGAGACGAAGTCGGCGGCCTGGTTCACCATGCCGGCGCGGACATAGGCCGGGGCGAGGTGATCGGCCCAATAGTCCTGCCAGTTCTCCGGGTCGGTGGGGTTGCAGATCGGGTCGTCACCGTGGCACAGCTCGATGGTGCGTTCCTGATACAGCGGATTGAAGTTCGAGATCGGGCCGACCCATGCGATTCCGTTGCCGAACAACGCAACTGCGGCGACCTTCTGATCGGCTCCGGGCGGCAGTGGCCTCTCGAAGCCGAAGGCGGCGAACGGGACGGCCAGCACGACGTCGGTGACGGCCGCGCCGAGCGAGTAGCCGCCCAGCACCAGCCGGGTACCGGGACAGTTGTCCATCATGTACTGCACACGGCCGCTCATATCGTTGGCGCCGATGTCGATCTCGGTGTCGGCGGGGTAGCGCACCGCGTACAGCGCGACGTCCTTGCCCGTCTTGGAGCGCAGCGCGCTGACGAGGGCGTTACCGATCTGGCCGGCGCCGGGGGATTCGTGCCGGCCACGTGCGAAGATCAGCTCGGCGTCGGGGCAGGAGACCGCTCCCGCCGTCGGCAGCAACGCGGGCGCGGTCGTTATCGGTGTGGTCAGGGCTGCCAGCGCGATGAGCACTGCAGAAGTCAGCACGGTGAATCGGCGGACCTGACCTCTCAGCTTCAAGATCACCGCACCGATTGTAGCTGCCGGAATTGACGGTGGTGTTGCGAAGTTTCGCGGCTACCGCACCCGGGCGGCGGCGAACTCGGCACCCTGGTCGATGAATCCACCGCCGATGTAGCCGTCCTGCAGGTGGTTCTGCCAATCGCTGGCCAGTTCGGCGATGCTCGCCGGCCGGGAGTTGGAGCACACCGGGTCGGTCCCGTTGCAGAGATCGATCGTGCGGTCGCGGTAGGCCGGCGCGATCCCGTCGACACCCATCCGGTTCGAGAAATTGCCCACCAGGACGACGGCGGCCACGTGCGCGTCCATTCCGGGCGGCAACGGCCGGCCGAAGCCGAACCCCTTCTGGGTGGCCGAGAGCGCCATGACCGCGGCCGCGGCGCCCAGCGAGTAGCCGCCGACGATCAGCCGGGTGTTCGGGCATGCGCCCGCCATGTACTGGATGCGGTTGCTGATGTCGTTGGCGCCGCGCGCGAACTCGTTGTTGGCCGCGTAGTTGACGGCGTAGACGCCGACCGGCTGGGGGAGTCGCGCGTTCAGCGCACCGACCAGCGCGTCGCCGATCCGTCCGATGCCGGGTTGTTCGTTACGTCCCCGCGCGAAGATCAGCTCGGCCGGGGCGCAGGGCTCTGCCGAGGCGGCGGCCAGCTGACCGGTCGGGGGTGCGGCGACAGAGGCGATGAAGCCACCGACGGCCACCGTCGCCGCGGTGAGGACGGTGCCGATCTTGGTCGGGCGGCGCTTTGCTGACGTTCGGGTGAACACCGAACCGAGTGTACGGCGCGGTCAGAGTAGGCCGGCGACGAATCCGGCCGCCTGCTCTACCGGGCCACCGTCATAGGCGCGGTGGGCGGCGACGTCCTCGCCGCTGGTGCACACCGGATCGCCGGGATTGCACAGGTCGATGGCGCGGCCGCCCCAGACCGGGCTGGCGGTGAGCGGGAGCCCGACCTTGGCCGAGGGGTTGCCGAACACCGCGAGCGCGGCGACGTGCTGGGGTGTGTTCGGGGGCAGCGGCGCGTTGAAGCCGATGGCCGGCACCGGGACCGCCGCGATGACGTCCATGACGGCGGCGCCCTGGGAGTAGCCGCCGAGCACCAGTCGGGTGCCGGGGCAGTTGTTCATCACCCATTGGACGCGGGCGCTGGCGTCGTTGGCGCCGTTGGCGGCGGCCAGGAAGTCATAGCTGGCCGGATAGTTCACCGCGTAGCTGCCAACCGACCGTCCGCCGACCTTGCTGCGCAGCGACTCGACGAATGCGTTGCCGATGCGGCCGAGACCGGGGGCCTCGTTCGTTCCGCGGGCGAACACCACCTCGATGTCGGAGCAGTCGGCGGCCCGGGCCGGCGCCGCCGGGGTGAGGGCGATGCCGCTGACGGCTGTGAGGGCGGCTGCGGCCAGCAGGGTGAAACGAGACATGACGCGACGACGGTCCACTTGGATGCTCACGCCACACTTTAACGCGAAGCCGGGCTAAGTATTTCCCCTCGAGGCGGCGGTCACACCCGGCCGGCGATGAACCCGGCGGCCTGCGGGACGTACATCGAGGATTCGTACTTGGTGTGCGCGAACGGATTGCGGCCGCGCGAACAGATCGGATCGCCGTCGGCGCACAGGTCGATACCGCGGCCGCTGAATGGCGGGCCGGCGGCGGTCAGCGGGTGGCCGAACTTGGCGCCGGCATTGCCGAACACCGCCATGGCGGCCACGTTCCCGGCCAGGTTGCCGGGCAGCGGGGGTGCCGAGCCGATGTCGCCGATGCGGTCGCCGACCGGCGGGAGCCCGGCCAACATGCTGACGATCGCCGCGCCCTGTGAGTACCCGCCGAGGACCACTCGGGTGTTCGGGCAGTTGTCGGCCAGGTAGGCGATGCGCGCGGTGGCGTCGTAGGCGCCGTCGGCGGCCCGGAAGAAGTCGTAGGTGGCCGGGTAGTTGATCCCGTAGGTGCTCAGCGTGCGGCCTCCGAGTTGCGGACGCAGCGCCTGCTCGAGTGCGAAGCCGACCCGACCGATGCCGGGAGGTTCGCTGGTGCCCCGGGCGAAGATCAGTTCGACATCCGAGCACGGTTCGGCGGCGGCCACCGGTGCCGGACCGGCCAGGACGGCGAGGGCGGCTACCAGTGCAGATCCCAGTGCGGCCGACCGGGCCGCCATCGTGCGCAGCTTCACGATCAACATCTTCACATCTCGCGGTCAGGTGCGGGTAATCGGTTGTTCCACGGGCGGGTGTGCGGGCGGAACATCCGGCCAGTTGGCCTGCGTCACCTGGTCGCTGCGATCACCTTGGCGGGCCAGGGCGAGGCCGAGCAGCACCACCGCTCCGCCGACGGTCTGGGTGACGGTGATCGCCTCACCCACCAGGGCCCATGCGGTGAGCACGGCGAACAGCACCTCGGACAGCCCGACCAGGGAGGCGAAGCGAGGGCGCAGCCGGGCGACGCCCATGATGCCCAGGGTGTAGGCCAGCGCGGTCGGGATGAGGCCGAGGGCGATGACCGGGACGAACCAGGGCAGCGTGAAGCCGGCCACCACGGTGTCCTGCACGCTGAACCGCAACGGCAACGCGCCGGAGGCGCCGAGGGCGGCGACGGCGACCGTCCCCACGACCAGACCGCCCGCGGCCAGTGTGACGGGGCTCAGGCCGGTCCCGTCGGAACTGGCCTTCTCCGACATCATGAAGTAGCAGGCCGCGCAAATCGCAGCCGCCAAACCCCACAGCACACCGATCGAGTTGACGTGGGCACCGGCGAAGACGTCGAGCACCAGCATGATGCCGACGATGGCGAGCGCGACACCGCCCAAGGTCAGATTGCCGGGCCGACGCCGGGTGGTGGCCCACAGCCAGCCCACCACCAGGACCGGCGCGGTGTACTCGAGCAGCAGCGCGACGCCCACGGACAGATGCGAGACGGCGTTGTAGTAACAGAGTTGCGCGCCGGCGATCGGGACGACGCCGTAGGCGATGACGGTGCGACGGTGGTGCAGCGCCTCGCGGACCCAGCCCGACCGGGCGAAACTCGCGAAGACCGCCATGGCCAGCGCACCGCCTGCGAGGCGGGCGGTGACGGCTGCGGTGGGGGTCCAGCCGGCCTCCATGAGCGCCTTCGCCAACGGGCCGGACAGGCCGAAGGCGAAGGCCGACGTGATCGCGAACAGCAGGCCGAGCTGGAACCGGTTCGTGGACCGCGCGTCGGTCACCGTCATCGAGCACCTCAGGATGTAATGAGTAAAGTGGATATTGCTCATGACGTTATCGGTGACGGGAGTCATGCGTCAAATGATTTTTACTTATGACACGGAGCTCACATTGCGGGCGGCCTGCACCCTGGTCAACAGCAACCGCGGGGCGTCCGGCGGGGCCGACGGGACCACCGACACCATCGGCGGCATCCCGGGCCTGGACGCCTATCTGGCCGAGTTCGGCTGGACCGGTCGCCGCGACGGGGACGCCGCCGAACTCGCCGAGGTGCACCGGCTGCGGGAACGGATCGGTCGTATCTGGGCGGTGGCCGAGGACGAGGAACGCACCGTCGGGCAGGTGAACGCGTTGTTGTCCGACACCAAGGCCTCGCCCTGGCTGACCCGGCACGCCGAGATGCCGGAGTGGCATCTGCACCTGGCCTCGATCCACGATCCGCTCGCCCAGCGGATGGGTGCCGAGATGGCCATGGCGCTGGCCGATCTCATCCGTGGCGGGGAGCTACGCCGGCTCAAGATCTGTGCGGCGCCGGATTGTGAGGCCGTGCTCTTCGACGTGTCCCGGAACCGGTCGAAGATCTTCTGCGACACCGGCAACTGCGGGAACCGTCAGCACGTGGCGGCCTATCGGGCGAGGTCTCGGGAAGGCTGAATCAGCTCCAGTCGCGGGTGCAGCGACAGGTCCTGTCGCAGCGGGGCGACGTGCTGCGGGTTGTCCGGAGGTTTCAGCCCGGTCGATGACCCGTCACCCTTGTCCTCGGACGGCCCGGTCTGTTGGGTCTGATCCTCCTCGGCGGGCGGCTGGTGCTCGGCCTTGGATGCACTCGCCTTCGTCGAGGGCATCGCCGGTGCGGGGCTCGGGCCGGCCTGCCACCATTCGGTGGTCGGGCTCGGCGCAGGCTGCGCCGCAGACGAATACAACGATTTCGGCGTCGGCCCGACATCGCCTCCCTCGCCCTGCAAGGCCGTCTCGGGCGGGTAGGCGGACCCCGGACGCAGTCGCGGCAGTACGTCGGCCGGTGACGGGTCCGGCGCACTGCGGCCGACGTCGTCGAGGTACGGCGCGGCGACCACCACCTTCGTCGCCGGGGTGGCCGGCGGGCCAGGAGGTGCGGCCGCGGCCGGCGCGCGGGTGGCCGTAGCGGTGCGCGTCGAGGTCTCCAGGTAGTGGCGCCAGGCCTGCAGGGTGTTCAACAGCTGCTGGATGTAGTCGGGCGACGGACCCGCCGGCGGCGGTGCCGCAGCGGGCGGCAGCGGCGGCATCGCCGGCGGCATGAGTGGGTTCACCGGCGGCTGGGGCAGGCCGGGGAACGCGAGGCCTGGGACGGTCAGGCCGGGGGCGGCTGCCGCGCCGGCCAGCTGCTCCAGATACTGCCGCCAGGCCTGCAGATAGGCCAGCAGGTTCGGGTCGAAATGCGGTGTTGTCATCTTCGTGCCTCCGGGACAGGTGACGGGAAACCATTGCGGCCCACGGGCGGTGGGGTGGGAACGTCCGAAGCTGGTGGGGAGGGAACGTCCCCGGGCGACGGCGCGGGCAGGTCCAGCGGGTGCGGCATCGACTGCGCGGCATAGCGGGAGTCCAGGTTGCGCAGCGGGCGGGTGTCGGCGGGTTCGCGGTTCTCCAGGTCGAAGATGTAGCAGTAGTCTCCGGCCGGCGTGGGCATCCGGATCGGACTCGACAGATTCTGGTCGAGGAAGCCATAGGGGAACCGCCAGTCCAATGTGGTGTGCTCGCGGCGGTCGACACCGCCGGTCCCGACCCAGATGTAGTGATCCAGAATGGCGTTCACGGCATGCCGGCCCGACTCGCAGGCGGCCTCCATCGACGTCATGCGGGTGAACGTCTTCGTCCAGGTGCCCGCGAAGACGACCGAATTGTGGTGCACCTGGTAGCCGCCGTGCCGGGCCTGCCAGACGTGCCGGCGCCACAGATCGTCCAGCCACACCTCTTCGGTCGGCCGGGTTGTCCAGGAGGAGCCGTGCGGATTCCACGGGTCACCCCCGGGACGGGTCGGCCAGTCGCCGAGTATCGGTATCAGGTAAGGGGTTTCGTTGCGGACGATGCGACCGCCGTCCGGCGCCATGCGCAGCCCGCTGTCCAGGGTGTACCAGGCAGGGCAGGGCAGGACCGATTTCGAGTCGGCACCGTTGACCGCGGTGAGCGCACCGGCGATCTGGCGCCACACCTCGGCCGCGATCTCGTCGGTGCTGCAGTCGCGGGCTGCCTTCGGGCGCCCCGACGCATCCCGCAGATGTGTGGAGGGCGTGTTGAAATCACCGATGTCCACCGACAGCACCGACACGTAGCCGTCGCGCGCCAGGCTCGGGCGGTGTTCCCACATCCCGTGCTGATTGATCGAGGACAGCGCCCATTCGGTTCCCGAGTAGTACATGTGGCCGCGCAGCAGCTGAAACTCGGTGTCGAAGAAGAACTGTATGCCGGACAGTGTCTGGAACCGGTCCCACGGGACCCGCCCCATGTGATCCATGGCGTAGGGGTCCCGGCGACTGGGCGGTCTGGTCTCGCCGGGCTGCAACGGACCGCGGGGAGGCGCTGCGGACGTGGTGAACCCGTCGAGTCCGGCGACCGTACCCCCGGTCCCGGCGGCCCGCAGGGCTGCGGTCACCCGCTCGGCACCCGGCGCGTCGAGGGCCACCACGACGTAGTCCGAGATCACCTCGGTGCTGTCGGCCATCCGCACCCGCACCCGGGGCCGAAGATGCGGCGGCTGCCGCGGGTCGATGACCGGCGGGTCGATGCCCTCGACCACCGCCCGGACGAAGCGGACACCGATCTGGACCAGGTGGCGGTACCAGTGGTCGAACCACGAGTCGGTGGTGGGCCCGTTGAGGACACCGTCAGCCTTGTTGTCGCGGCGGTCCATCTGTAACTGAAGCTGAAGGTACGTGGTCAGATTGGTGCGCGCGTCGCCCCATTGCACGTCGAACGCGGCCAGCACCTTGGGCATCTCCCGCAGATAATTGTCGAACTCGGCGGTGTAGTAGAACCGGCGGGTCCCGTCGGGCTGCCTGCCGACGAAGAAATCGTAGGCCGACTGGTTCTGCAGTTCGGCGGCCCGGCGCACCGGGCTGGTCACCAGATACTGCAGCAGGCGGCTGATGAAGTTGTACACGTCGGTGGGCGCGAACCCGAGACTGGTCAGTTGTCTTCCGATGCTGACCAATTCGGCCGCGTTGCGGGGGGCCTCACGCGGGAAGACCAGCGAGGGCTTGCCGTTGACGGTGGTGCCCTGGGTGACCACCCGGCGGACGTTGTCGAGCATGGTGCGTGAGGTCGGTGTCCAGCGCGGCGAGCCGTCGGGGGAGACGGACCGGTGGTAGATCGGGATGCGATTGAACAGGTCCCAGGTGTGCAGGTAGTAGGCCGGGAAGAAGCGGAACCCGTGCTCGCCGGCGATGGCGCCGCCGGGCACCGGCGTCGTCCCGTGCCGGCCCGGGAACGGTCGCAACTGAGCGCAATTACCGTGGCCGGGGCCAGCTTTCGCGTACTGCGATGCGGCGAGCCCGCCGAGTTTCACCGGGGGGCGGTCGGCGCCGTCGCGTTCGTCCGCGCGGGCTTCGTAGACGGTGACCTCGAAGCCGCGTTCGGTGAGGGCCTGTGCGGCGGTGAGCCCGGCGATACCGGCGCCCAGGACGGCCACGGTGGGCCGGCGTGGGCACGAGGCCGGGGTGGTGAGCGAGTGGGTCATGGCGTGTCCGCCCGGAGTGCATCCATGAGCCCGGGCTGCGACGGTGCCCGGACCGCTGCGTGGACGTAGGCCCGCAACGTGTCGTGTGCGCGCAGCACATCGTCGAGGGCGCCGCGTACGTCGACCGCGCCGGTCTCGATCGCCTCGTCGAGAGTGACTGCAGCGTCGAGGATATCGAGGATGGCGGTCCGGGACGTGACGACCCGGGTGCCGGCCGATTCGTCGGCGCCCTCGCTGACCGTGAGCCGGTGGCCACCCCGCAGTGTGCAGCGTTCCTCATCGACGTCGAGGGTGACCACCAGCGGGCCGAGGGTGTCGAGGACGTGTCGGTAGCTGGCCGGGACCTCATCGGCGAGGTGCCCGACCGATCGCCCCAGCAGGGATGAAACCGATTCAGCCATGGAGGAACTCGAATACGCCGGTGCCCCGGAAATCCATCCGGCGGCCGTTGATCGAGCCGGTGACCCGGGCGGTGCCGCTGGACTCGCAGAGCACGGTCGACCCGTCCAAGGACAGTTCACTGGGCTGGGCGAGCCGCGCATAGGACTGTGGCCGGAACTGCAGATGTGCAGTGTCACCGGCCCGGTGCGCGGTCACCGCGATGTGCTCCGGTACGCCGGGCACCTCCCCGTCGAGCAGCAGGCGCATCGGCGCGGGCAGGGTGCAGTCCGCCGGCCGGCGCAGCACACCGGAGGTCTGGACCGCCACGGCCGCGTGCCGGAATATGGCCGCCGGTTCATTGTGGTGCCACACGTACAACGCTTGGGCCAGGTAGCGCAGCCGGCGCCGGTCGGTCATCCGCAGGAACACCAGCGACCACGGCTGGTCCGGGTCGCACGGCAGGACGGTGGCCCATTCCCAACCGAAGTCGTCGCCCCACCGGAATCGGCCCCAGTTGTGGTCGTGGTAGGCGATGTCGCGGTCGAACCGGTGCTCCCGGTC
This sequence comes from Mycobacterium sp. AMU20-3851, assembly GCF_043974665.1. NCBI lineage: Bacteria > Bacillati > Actinomycetota > Actinomycetes > Mycobacteriales > Mycobacteriaceae > Mycobacterium > Mycobacterium sp. AMU20-3851. The sequence continues at coordinate 4,733,672 of NZ_CP146371.1, read as the reverse complement.
GCCGATGCGCAACCAACCGGTGGCGTGTAGGCGCGGGACGAACAGCCAACTCATCCGCCCGGATCCGACCGGCTGGTTGTTCACGACGAACGGCTTGCTGGCCGAGACGAAGGAGAGTTCCCCGGTGATACCGCGGGCCGGGAGGTCGATGATCAGGTGGTACCCGTCGGGCCGGATGAGCATCCGGTTGCCGCCGACGACCAACTCGCCGAGGTCGGGGGCGATGGCGAGCGCGGACTCCGGGAAGCGTTCGACGGCGCCGGACCAGCGGTCGTCATGGGCGATGACGATGACGCGTGGCGCCAGGCGGTACCGACCGTCCGGCGCGACCTCGGTGTTCAGGCTGAAGTTCACCAGCAGCCGGCAGAAGTCGGCGTGGATGACGAAGTGATGCCACTCCTTGAATGCCTCGGGGTCCGCCGTGCCCATGGTGGGTGTGCGCAGAAAGTCGGCGGTGGTGAGGGTGGCCGTCATCGTGACGACCTCGGCGTGGCGGCGTCCGGGGTGCTTTCGGCCAGGGCTTCGATGGACGACCCCAGGCTGGCGATACCGAGCAGTAGGTGGACGAAGTCATCTGCGGCGCCGGCGCCGGTCCGGTCGGGGTCGGCCACGGCGTGCACCAGGCGGCCCAGACCGGCCAGGCCGGTGAGATAGCTGATGAAACTGCAGTCGTCGGCCAGTGCGGCAACGGGGTCGGTGAGGGTCATGCGAAGCCCTCCGGGCGCAACCGGGACAGCACGGAATCGTCGAGGCCATGTCCGATGACCGCGTCGGCGAGCAGGTCGGCCCAGGCGGTGGGGGCGGCCTTGGGGTCCCGGGGACCGTCGAGGACGTTGAGGCTCAGGGTCTCCCAGATGCGCCGGAGGTTCTCGACAGCCTCGGAGGCGACCAGCCCGTCACGCAGCTTCGCACCCTCGGCTGTGCGGGCATACCGCTCACCCTCGGCCACGAGCATGTCGTGCACGCTGCGGGCGGCCGCCGGGTTGCCCAGGACGGCCCGCCGGGCGCCGAGCAGTAGGTCGAAGGCCGCGCGTTCGGGTCCGGTGTGCTCGGGCGGTGCGGGCAGCAGTGCGGGGGCGTTGCGTTCGACCAGATCCAGGGTGGCCTCCCGGATCCGCTCCAGTTCGGCCAACATGCCGATCAGCTGTTCCGGGTTCATCGGGTGCGCTCGTGGACGAAGCCGATCAGGTGGGTGAGCATGTCGCGGTGCCGGCTCGGCGGCAGCCAGTCCATGCCGGAGAGCACGGCCTCGGCGGCCTGCGCGTGTTCGGCTGCCACTGTGCGGGCATGGTCGAGCGACCCTGTGCGCTGCATCAGGTCGAACAGCCAGCGGATGTCATCGAGTGTCTTCGGGTCGCAATGTTGTTGAGTGCGTAGGAAGTTCGCGATCGCGGTGCGGCCGGAGCGGGACAGTTCGCCCTGGCCGGCCAGCCGGTCCAACAGTTCGGTGAGGCTGAGTTCGCCGTCCATGCTGGGGCGGCGCTTCCCCAGGACATTTACGGCGCGATCGCGGTCCTGCGCTGTGGCATGCCGCAGGGTGTGCAGCAGCATCAAGGTGCGCTTGCCCTCCCAGAGGTCGCCGCCGATCTCTTTGCCGTAGTCCTCCGGGTCGGCCCGCAGGTTCAGCAGGTCGTCGGTGATCTGGAACGCGGCGCCGACGTGCCTGCCGAGCGCCTCCAGTGGTGCGAGGCGGTCGATTCCGGCCCCGGCGGCGATGGCTCCGGCCTGCAGTGGGGTGATGAAGGAATACCAACTCGTCTTGAGTTCCACCATCTTCAGATAGTCCGCGTCGGCGAGTTCCCAGGTGTTGTCGCGCACCCACTCCAACTCGATGGCTTGGCCGTCGACGGTCTGGCGGGTCATGTGCGCGACCGCGCGCAGGATGCGCAGTGCCGGCCCGAGGCCGACGCGCCCGACGTTGTCGAGCAGCGGTTGCAGGGTGAGCGACAGCATCGCATCGCCGACATTGACGGCGATGGGGATGCCGTGGTCGATGTGCATCGTGGGTCTGCCTCGGCGCCACCACGATTCATCCTCGATGTCATCGTGGATGAGGAAGGCGTTGTGGTACAGCTCCAGGGTGGCCGCGGTCGGCAGTACCGCGTCGAGATGCCCGCCGAGCCCGAGGCAGATGGCGATGGCCAACGCGGGCCGCAACGCCTTCCCGCCGCGCTGCGGATAGTCGAGGATCAGGTCGTACAGGCTGCTGGAACCGTGCTGTCCTGAGCCGTACAGCTTTTCGATCTCGGCGTCGCAGGTTTCTTTGCAATCGGCGAGGTAGGCCTCCAACCGATCTGTAGGTAGCTCGACGAGAGTCGCCGTTCTATCCTTTGGTTCGCCCAGCAAGACCATCTGGATCTTTGACCCTGGTTGCGTACCTGACGCGGACGGACAGTTCGATGGTGCCCGTGGCGGTTTCGCCGACCACTTCCAGACTCGGGAATACGCTCACCGCGAGGTCTGCCGGCTCTTCGCCAGGCGACGCGTCTGTGGCCGAGCAGTGAGGTATCAGTTGCCTTCGGCCGATCAGCAGGATGCGTATGGCCTTAGCCGGGGCTGCCGGGTCCAAAGCGTCGGTTCGGTGCAGCGAGTTCACGTTCGCCGCGGCTAGCAGTTGCCGCAGAATCGTCGTGTCGCCGACGATCGTATTGAGAAGCTTCAATCCGTTCAAATTCGTGAGAAGGCAGGACGGGGCGCGATAGCCGGCATCTTCCAAGAGGGCTCTGGCCTCGATCAGAGCGTCTTGTAGGTCTTGAGGGCCCGTGCTCGTGATGGCGACGGAGGCTTTCGCCTTCAGGAGCTTAGGTAGCACGTCACGGTCTACTTTTGCGGCGAGAGCGACGGTTGTTGCAGTCGCGGCGGCAATCAGCGAGTCGGGAGTAGGCGCAGTCGCTTGGGCCACCGTTATTTGTAAGGGCTCTTGCTGGGGCAGCACGTCGACAAAAAGAGGAGAGCTGATGTCGCCGTTCGGAACTCTTGTCTTGCCTGGGTCGCAGATGTCCCAGTGCGGTATCGCTTGCCAGGCGATGGAGGTGCGCGCGAAATTCTCCCGTATCTCTTTGTTGACAAGAGCCAACCGCTCGGCGCTCAGGTACATACCGCGACCCCCCTAAGGTCCAGTGTGTGTTTTGAATGATCGCAGATCACGGCGTTGCGCGTACCGAAACCGAGTGTCCGCCGATCGAACTATTTCTGGTGTAGCGCCACCTCTCGGCCCGGGGGCAACTCCCCGCGGGCAGCTGCCTCGCAATGCGCCAGATGCAACGTGGCGACCGGATCACCCGGCAACAGAATGCGGCAGCTGTCGAAGGCCTCCCGCGCCCGTGCCACATCACCGGCGTCGAACAGTGCGAAGGCCTCATCGAAGGCGGGCTGTGCAGCGCGTTTGGCGTCGCGCAGGGGCTCCGGGTCCTCGTCGTACACCTCGTAGACGGTCACCGGCCGGCGCCTGTTGACCACCATCACGCGCTCCATCCGGCGGATGTGGAACAGGTCCGGCCGGGCCAGCCGCTCATAAGTCGCATCGGAGATGAGCATCGCCGAGTCGTAGCGCTTGGTGGTGCCCTCGATCCGGGCGGCCAGGTTCACCGCGTCACCGATGACGCTGAGCACCATGCGGTTCACCCCGCCGACGAGCCCGAGACCCACGACACCGGTATTGATGCCGATGCCCACCCGGAACGCATGTGATCCGTGCGCCTGGCGCTCCCGGTTGTGTTCCTGCAGCGAGCGCAACATGCCGAGTCCGGCCCGCAGGGCGTTGTCGGGCTCGGATTCGAACACCGCGAGAATCTCGTCCCCGCGCAGATCCTGGATCACCCCGTTGCAGGCGATGATCGGCAGCTCCACGGCCCGGAAGAATCCGGTCGCGAGGTTGTTCGCCTCGGCGATGTCCATGTCTTCGAGCAGCGTGGTGTAGCCCCGGATGTCGGAGACCAGGACCGTCATCTCGCGTTCCACGCGACGGCCGCTGCGGACCCGGCGAATATCGTCCAACTCCAGGATGCGCAACAACTCGTTGGGCACGAACCGCGACTGCATGTCCAGAAGCGACTGTCGTTGCTCGTCGGCCGCCCGCAGCCGCGCCTCCAACTGGAAGTTCCACAGCGGTGCGGCGCACTGGGCACACACGAACGACACCGCCTCCTCATGCTCGGGGGTGAAGGTGCGATCCGGGTCCTCCTGCTCGGCATAGATCACGCCGATCACGTTGTCCTGCAGGCAGATCGGCACCGCAAGGATCGCCGGAGTCTCCTGAACCGGGTCACCGGTGACCCGGACCGGAGCGCGGGAGCCCAGCACCTGGTCGATGATCTCCTCGTGGTACGGCACCTGAGTCCACGGACCCTCGACGGTGGAGGTGCCGCCGTGTTCGTGCACGGCCCGCACGGCGAGCCGGTCGGCCTCGCCGGTGAGCCCGATGATCCGGCTCGCCCCCGTCATGGCCGCGACGGTGCCCAGGGCCAACCCGGCCAGGCCGTCGGGCGTCCGCGCCGCCGACAATGTGCGCACCAACTGGTGTGCGCTGACCGGGTCGATGCCGGTCACCTCGTCCTGCACCAGATCCCGGCTGAGCAGCCAGGGATGCGCGTGGGCCAGCCGGTCGGTGCGCACCGTCATGCCGACGCTGAGGAAACCCTGATACGCCGCGCGGAGCATGTGCTGGTGCAATCTGGTCCGGCCGGTCTGCGCGTACAGGATCGCCGCCTCTTCGTACGCGGTGGCGGCGATCAGCGGAAGCTGATGTAACTCGGCCAGCTCGATCGCCTGCTCCAACAGCCGTTCGGCCCTGCGGTGGTCCTTACGTGCCCGCGCCCACGCCCCGTCGATCAGCGCATACGGCGCCGCATAGTTCGCCGGTGAGTCGGCGGCCCAATTGCGGTGCAGGGTAAGAGCGGTGCGGACCGCCCGCCTGGTGGACCGGTCCTCGGGCGCGGCGTGGATCCGGGTGAGCGCGCACTTCAGATGGATGAGCTGCATGACGGGATTCCCGTCCATGCCGGCGATCTGCTCCATGGCGTCGTCCACGACGGCGAGTGCCCCGGTGTAATCGCCCGACCAGAAATGCAGGCCGAGTTTCATGGTGGCCGCCACGCTGAGGGCCACCCCGTCGCTTTCCATCCGCGCGGCGGGGACCACCACCCGCTCGTCGTAGCCGCTCTCCCCGGCCAACAGGTAGGCATCCTCGCTGCGGCCCATCAGGTTGAGGCAGATCTGCTGGACGGCCTGACACAGCGTGGCCGGCGTCGGCTGGGAGCGGATGCCGGGGATCACCGACTGGGCCAGCGCGTCGATCTCGGTCAGCGGTCGGCCCACCCAGAAGGACTGCGACAGCAGCGCCGCGGCCTGGTAGCCGGCGAACTCCTGGTCACCCTGGTCGAGAGCGTGACCGATCGCGTCGTGCAGCCGGCTCAGGTTCTGCCGGACCGGCTCTTTCCAGTGCCGGATGAAGTGCAGATAGATGAACAGCGTGTGCGGGTACGCCTCGCGGAACTCCTCACGCTCGGCCAGCGCCAGCGCCACCTCGCCGAACCGCTGACTGCCGGTGCGGTCTCCGGTCACCACCAGCAGAATCGCGTAGTTGGCCAGCATGAGCGGCGACGCCGGGGTGTGCCCGTGTGCCAGCGTGAGGTTGAGCTGCTTGCGCACCAGGAGCGGGAAGTAGTTCGGCTGGATGCTGTAGCAGACGTGGAAGAGCTCACCGAGGATGCGCTGGATCTCGATCACCCGCGGGTCCTCGCAGTAGGACAGTTCGAGCAGCCGCTGATTACCCCAGTGCCGCATGGTCAGCTTCATGGTCGCCACCGCGACGCCCATCCGTGGCTTGCCCGGATTGCGTGGCAACGGCTCGCCCAGTTCCTCCAGGGCTTGCAACCCGGCCTCCAGGGCGTCCTGCAGGCGGTTCTGCGCAATCCGGCCCTTGATCCGGAAGAACGCCAACCGGGCCCGGTCGGCCGGGTCGTGCAACACATCCTCGGCCTCGTCGAGCAGGCTGTGCAGGGCAGGCGCATCGCAAACCAGCAGGGCCGCCTCCGCCGCATCGAGATGCAGTTCGCGGCTCTGCTCGAAGGATGTCGTCCAACGTTGCTCACCGAGCAGTTCCAGCGCATGGCGGCAGTAATCCAGCGCGAGCGGGAAGGACGCCTGGGCCCGGGCCCTGCGCGCGGCGCGGCGCAGGACCTCGACGAAGCGTGCGCGTTCGGACGCCTCGATCAACCCGCGGCCCCCGATGCCGATGTGCCGCGCCGCTTCGAAGAGGCGGTCGTCGCCGAGGGCGACCAATCGGCGGCCGAGACGGAGATGGGTGCGGCGCGCGTCCTCATCGGAGAGACCGTTCCGCGCGGCTTCTGCCACCCGGTCGTGGCTGAACCGGTAGCGCGCCTCCCGGCTGATCGCATTGGCGATGCGCCGACCTGACCTGTCCAGGGCATCGAGCAGCCGAAGTTCGAGTGCCGCCCACAGGGCCTGCGCCACCACGTCGGGGGGCTGGGCGGCGGCGGCGATGGCGTCGTCGAGGTCGAATTCGGCACCGATGCAGGTCAACGACCGCAGCGCGGCTCGATGCGCGGGGTCCAGTTGGTCGAGGTAGCGGCCCATCGACTCGGCGGCCGACGCGGTGACCTCGAGCGCGGTGAGTGCGCGCAGATCCCAACCCGGCGCTCTGCCCGGCCCCACCGGGGCCAGCGCACCCGCCTGCTGCGCCCGGTACAGCAGCTGGCGGATCTGAAAGGGATTGCCCTCTGTGCGGTGGTGGAACTCGGTCGCGACGTCGGCGAGCTCGACGGTGCGGCCGCTGACCGTGGCCAGCAGCTCCTCGATGTCCGGGCGGGACAAGGGTTGCAGGTGCATCTCCCGCAGGTTGGCCGAAGCGAAACCGGCTGTCTGCGCGTCGAATTCACCGGCCCGGTGGGCGCCGAGGACCAGCACGTCACGCGGTGAGACCGCCAGCAGTTCCGATAGCATCAACAGCGTGTCACGGTCGGCCCACTGCAGATCGTCGACGGCGAGGACCACCGGCCGGTAGGCCGCGGTCTCCGAGATCAGCCGGATCGCCGCGCGGTGTAGCCGGCGCCGGGAGTCGGCGGCGTTCAGTTCGGTGATGCGCGGGGATTGTCGAAGGGTGGACGCCAATTCGGGTACGAGTTCCTCGAGCACGCCGGGTAGCGTCGCCATCCCGGTGCTCAACTGCTCGCGCCACCGATCGCGCTCGGCCGGCGGGGTCGCCTCCATGGTGTGCACGAGCGCGGCGAAGGCATCCCGCAGGGCGGAGTAGGGGGCCGGTGCGTGATCACGGCACCGCCCGTAGGCGAAGACGCAGTTGCGGTCGGCGACCTCGCTGCCGAATGCCTGGAGCAGGGTCGACTTGCCGACGCCGGGGACCCCGCTGAGCAAGACGCATGCGCCGTCACGACCGGCGGCGTCGACGGCGGCCCGCAACTCTTCGAGTTCGTGCTTGCGGCTGACCATCCGGCCGTCGAAGTCGTACAGGGGTGTCGTCATGGACGGTGTCTCCGCACGCCCGGGTCGGACGAAGACCGGCGGAACTGAACGGTCGGCCGCATCGTCCGATCGCCCCGCGAGGATGCCGATATGAGGCCCATGACCTGACCGAATCTCCTCACAACCGCCGCTGCAGGGGTGAACGTCTCATGATCGAGATGTGCCGAAGCTTAGCTCCGTTTCGGGGCCGACGGGCCTTTTGGGACGGCCTCTGACCAGATCCGGAGATCGCGGTATGAGCTCTCGGCTAACGACTTTGGGTCCCGGATGCCGGCGCCCGAGGGCTCGGGGCCGCCGTCCCGAGAAACCCTTGATCACGCAAATAAGTTGCTGCTCAACGTATCCGTCGTGATCGGCCGCCTTGATCTCTTCGCCATTGTGGCCGCGGGGCCCAACTGCGGCGGCAGATTCCCGGCTGTGGCGTCAATCCTGGCAGACGGCTGTGAACGCTACCGGCGAACTCGCGTTCGGTAGCAACTGGTGCGACCCGGGCCGCCCGGCGACGGTTAGGTTCGAACCGGGGGGGACACATGGTTCGGCACACGGTGACACGGCTGCAGGCCAGCGGCTACCGGTTCTTGCGGCGCAGGATGGAGTACGCGCTGGCCTGCCGGGACACCCGCATGCTCGACGACCCGATCCGGAATCAAGCGATCGCATTGACCGCCGGTGTGGTGCTGGCCGCCATCGTGCTCGTTGCCTGCGTCGCGCTGGCGCTGCTGCGGCCGCACGGGAGTCTGGGGACCGACCCGATCGTCATGGTCCGCGAGTCGGGTGCGTTGTACGTCCGGGTGGGTGACACCTTGCACCCGGCGCCGAATCTGGCATCCGCCCGGCTGATCGCCGGGGCACCGGGCCTGCCACGGCTGGTGAGCGCCCAGATGATCGCCGGCGCCAAAGACGGCCCGGCGATGGGCATCCCGGGCGCGCCGGGCACCATCGCGCCCGCGCTGGAACCGGACCACACGGTCTGGACGGTCTGCGATGACGACGCCGGCCGCACCACCGTGTCCATCGGCCCGCCCGCCGACCTGCCGGTGGCCCGACCGGTGCTGGTCACCACGGCGCAGGAACATGCCCCGGGGGTGTATCTGCTGCACGGCGGCAGGCGCGCCGCCGTGGATATCCGCGACCGCGCCGCGGTGCGTGCGCTACGTCTGGACGGTGTTGTCCCACGCCGGGTTTCACCGGCGCTGCTGGACATTCTTCCGGACGCGACGCCGATCACCGCACCGCGCATCCCCGGCGCCGGAGAACCCGGTCCCGCTGCGCTGCGGGACTTTCGGGTCGGTGAGGTCCTGCGGGTCCCGCGCGCCGACGGTGCCGATCACTACCTGGTCCTGGCCGACGGCGTGCAGCGGGTGGAGCGGGTCGCCGCCGACCTGATCCGATTCGCCGGGACGCACGCCGACAGGTCGATTCCCGATGTGGCGGCGTCACGTCTCGCCCCGGTGCCGGTGGTGCAGGCGGTGCCGGTGACCGATCTGCGCGAGACGGTGGCACCGGGATCCACCGGTGCGGTCCTGTGTGCACGCTGGCATGCCCAGGCGGGCACGTCAGATCCGGATACCGCGGTGCTGACGTCCGCCGTCCTGCCGGCACAGCACTCGCTCGACCTGGTCCAGGCCGATGGCAGCGGGCCGCGGGTCGATGCCGTCGCCGTCCCGGCCGGACGCAGCGCCTACGTCCGGGCTGCCGGAGTGGCCGGTGACGGTGTGCCGGCCGGGCCGCGCTACCTGGTCACCGGTGCGGGTGTGGCCCACGGCATCGGTGACAGCCGCGACGCGGCATCGCTCGGGCTGCCGCAGTCGCCGGGCCTCGCACCCTGGCCGCTGCTCGCACTGCTACCGCGCGGACCCGAACTCAGCGCCGCCCGGGCCTCGGTCGTCCGGGACAGCATCATCGGTGCGCCGTCGTGACCGGCGGCCGGGCAACAGCACCGCGGACACCGCCAGCACCGCGCAGACCGCCGCGCCGGTCAGCGCGAACCGGCCCGCACGGCCGTCGGCCGCGGCGACCGTAGTCGGCGCCGACGGGCGGCGGGAACCCGGCGGCGCGGGCTCGCCGATACCGCGAACCGCCGCCAGCACATCGACCACACCGTGCCCCACCGACGGGTTCCAGCCGGAGGCCGGCCGACGCGCCGTGCTCTCGATCCGCTGCATCACCTGCCGCGCGGTCAGCTCCGGGGCGGCCGCGCGAATCAGCGCCGCGATCCCCGATACCACCGGTGCGGCGTAGCTGGTACCGGAGATGGGTTGCGGCTGACCGGGATCGGGCATGGTGTCGACCAGACCCTCACCGGTCGCGCTCAGGGACGTCACCGCTTCGCCCGGCGCCGCCACATCGACCCACGGCCCGGCGAGACTGAACGTCGATGGCGCTCCGCCGGCGTCCACCGACCCGACCGTCAAGACGTAGTCGTCGTACCAACTCGGGCTCGCGACGACCTCGACGCGGTCCCAATCCGGTCGGGACGGTGCCGCCGGGTCGGGCAGCGGATTCTGCTCGGGGCAGGTGCCCCGCCCGCCCACATTGCCCGCGGCGGCCACCACAACCGCATTCCGGATGTCCACCGCATAGGCCAGGGCCGCCCCGAGTGCCCGGTCGTCGAGTGCGTCGGCGACCCCGAGACAGGCGACCGACGATATGTTGATCACCGTGGCTCCCTGATCGGCGGCGGCGCGCACCGCGGCTGCCAACGAATCCACATCACCGACCCCGCTGCCCGTGGACCCGTCGGCGACACGAAACTTCATGCTGGACTGCCGAATCCCCAGAATCGTCGCTTCGGGGGCGACCCCACTGAAGCTGCCCGGATCGGAGGCCGCCCCGATGATCCCGGCGACGATGGTGCCGTGACCGTCGCAGTCGGCGGTCCCGTCCCCGTCAGCGACATAGTCCCCGCCGGGCACCAGATGCGGCAGCAGTCGGTGCCGCGCCACCCCGGTGTCGATGACGGCGACGATCTGTCCGGCGCCGCGGGTACGGACCCAGGCAGCGCGCAGATCGGGCCGGTCGACCTTGGGCACCGTCCGCGCAACCGGCGCTGCCGCACACGATTCGGATTGTGTCGTGGGGTGGCGCGGGGCGGCCGGCCCCGCGCGGGGGAGCAGCCGGTCGTCGACCGGTGGCGGTGTCACCGCACGCACCGGAGCGGCGCTGAGGACGGGGGCGCCGATCAGCAACGCCGCCGCCAGGACCCGGATGAATCCGCTCCTCATCCCAGACTCAACGATCGGACCACCTGGTAGAGCCCCGCCACCCAGCAGGCCAACGGCACCACGGCGGCCATCAACAGGTATTCGGCGATGTCCACGGTGCGCGACCAGGACGGCGCCCGTGCGGCCCGCCCGGCGTAGCACCAACCCGCCAGCGCCAGCACCGCCGCCGGCCCGCCGTAACGCGGCACCGAAACCGTTGCCAGTGCGACCGTGGCGGCGGCGCCCAGCAGGCCACACCACCCCGCGGCGGACCGGCAGGCCGGGTCGGCGTAGAAGCGCACCCGCAGCAACAGCAGCGCCGAGATGACTGCGGCCAGCGCCACGGCCTGCGGCCACGACGGTGAGCCCCTGCTGCCGAGCGCGAGCATCCCGACGGCCAGGGCGGCGGCCACCGAGCTGCCGGCCACCACGCCGGTGAACACCGCGCGGCCGCGGACAGCGGCGTCATCGGAGACGGGACCGGTGTCATCGCTGCGCCCCGGCAGCCTGGGTCGCGGCCCGGCCAGGCCGATCGCGAGCCGACCGGCGACGGTCAACACTCCCAGCGACAGCACGCCCAACACCGCGCCGTGGCTGCCGAGACCGGCCGGCAGCAGCAGCCGTGGCGCACCCACCGCCGTCAGCAGCGCGAGAGCCGTGGCGGTGGCGGTGCCGAATCGGACATCGGCGCCGCAGGTACGCAGCAGCCACACCGACACCGCGCAACCCACCGCGGCCCCCAGTACCACGCCGGGCATGCCCGCCGGGGCCGGCACAGCGAGAAATCCGGTGATGCAACCGAATCCGATGGCAGCGCCGTGCAGAGTCAGCCGCATCGCGGTGGCCGAGCGGCGCGCGATCAACACGCAGGCCACGCTCGCCGCGGCAGCGAGGAAAACCACGACCGGCGTCGGATCCGCGGCGCCGGAGTATCCCAGCGCGACCGCCGCCACCGTGCAGGCACCGGCCCAGGCCGCGGCCGGTGCCACCGATGCCTCGGGCCGGGCATCCGCGGTCGCCACCGCGCGGAACACATTCTGCGGCAGCGGGCCCGGAGGCGGGGCCGCCCACGGGGAGAGCACGATGACGTCACCGTCGACGATCCCGCTCTCGTGCAGCGACATCGACTCGTCGCACCGCCCGCCGCAGATGCGGTCCAACCGCCATCCCCGGGGCGCCGCCGCGTCGGGGGCGGAGCCGACGTCTGCGGTGACGAGTCCGACGATGTCGGGCAGCAGCACCCCCAGCGCCGCGTGCCGGGGCAGGGCAACGTCGACGGCACGCGCCGCGTCGGCGCACTGAATCGAGACCCGGCACAACGGATCGTCCACCCCGCCACCCCCTGACAAGCTCCCCGGGATCACGCTAGCCGCGCCACCGACCCCCACTGCGCACCAAAATTCGATGGAACCGTCGCCACCTCCGTCGCGTCTGAACAACATGGAGTTCCGGTCGGAAAGGCGGTCTGCGGCCCCACCCATGCCCGCCGGGCAGATACCGGTGCGCCAGCCGCCGGAGGTGCCCGTCATCGAACCGGCAGGCCCGGTGGCGCGGCTGCTGCCGATCCTCATGCTCGTCGCCGTCGGCGGCATGATCGTGCTGTACCTGAGCTCGCCGGCCGGTTCGGGCGCATCGGCCACCCGTAACCCGATGTATCTGATCTTCCCGGTGATGATGGTGGTGTCGGCGCTGGGCACGCTGGCCCACGCCGGGCGTGGACGCACCGCAGAACTGGACGCCGGCCGCCGCACCTATCTGCGCTACCTCGACGAACTGGCCGATCAAACCGCGGAAACCGCAGCGCTTCAACACCTTTGCCTGCACCAGCGGCATCCGGACCCGGCGATGTTGTGGACGATACCCGGGAGCGGGCGGATGTGGGAGCGTCGCCCCGACGATCCGGACTTCGGTCGGGTCCGGGTGGGTCTGGCGCCGGGACCGCCGGCCACCCCACTGGTCGCCGCGGCCCCGGATCCGGCGACCGAGAGCGACCCGGTGACCGCGGGCGCGCTGGAAGCTCTGGTGACGGCCCGGTCGAGCGTGCCGGACCTGCCGGTCACCGTGGAGCTGACCGGGCGCATCGGGTTCGGTCCCGACCCGTCTGCCGCTCACGGTCTGGTGCGCGCCATCGTCTGCCAACTCGCGGTGTGGCACGCGCCCGCCGACCTTGGTGTCGCGGTCATCGGAGACGTTGAACAGCAATGGGACTGGCTGAAATGGTTGCCGCACCACGTGCGGCACCCCGGTACCCGCGGACCGGCGCGCACCGTGGTGGTCCGCGCCGGTGCCGGGGCGGTGCCGGCCGGTCCCGATGTCGTGGTGCTCGACCTCGCCGGGGACGGTGACACCGTCATCGACCCGGCAGGTCTCACCCACCCGGATGCGCTGTCCACCGCCCAGGCGACGATGTGTGCGCGCCGGCTGGCTCGGTGGCGTGCGGGCAGCGGCGGCGCACAGTGCCGGGGGTGGGCGCAGTTGATGGGCGTGCGCACCGTCGCCGACCTCGACCCGGCGGTGCTGTGGCGAACCCGCCCGGACCGGGACCGGTTGCGGGTACCCATCGGGCTCGGTGCGGGGCCCGAGGATCGGGACGGGCCGGTATACCTGGACCTCAAGGAGGCCGCCGAACACGGTATGGGCCCGCACGGTCTCTGCGTCGGGGCGACCGGATCCGGGAAATCCGAGTTCCTGCGCACCTTGATCCTGGGCCTGGTCGCCACCCATGCGCCCGACGATCTGAACCTCGCTCTGATCGATTTCAAGGGCGGCGCCACCTTCCTGGGCTTCGACCGGTTGTCGCACGTCTCGGCGGTGATCACCAACCTGGCCGAGGAGGCGTATCTGGTCAGCCGGATGCACGACGCGCTCGCCGGCGAGATGAACCGCCGACAGCAGATCCTGCGGGCCGCGGGCAATCTCGGCAATATCGCCGACTACCGCCGGGCCCGCCGAGCCGACAGCGGTCTGCCCGCGCTGCCGGCGCTGCTCATCGTCATCGACGAGTTCTCCGAACTGCTCAGCAAGCACCCGGATTTCGCGGAGTTGTTCGTGGCGATCGGACGGCTGGGCCGGTCGCTGGGCATGCATCTGCTGCTGGCCAGCCAACGCTTGGACGAGGGCAGGCTGCGCGGCCTGGAGACCCACCTGTCCTACCGGATATGCCTGAAGACGTTCTCGGCCGCGGAATCCCGCGCGATCCTCGGTGTCCCGGATGCCTACGAATTGCCCGCCGCGCCGGGTGCGGCGTACCTGAAGACGTCGGACGGACGGCTGCTCCGGCTGCGCACGGCCTTCGTCTCCGGGCCGGACATCCGGGTCGGGACGCTCCGGAACGCCCGGCCGCGATTGTTCACCTGCGCGTCCGACCCGGCGGAGGATGGCCCGGCCCCGGACGGTCACGACAGCCCGACGGTTCTGGACATCGCGCTGGACCGGTTGGTCGGGCACGGCACCCCGGCGCACCGGATGTGGCTGCCCGTGCCGGCGACGTCGCCCACCCTGGATGACCTGCTTGCCCGGCATGACCACACGCCGCTGAGTGCACCGATAGCTCTGGTGGACAATGCTTTCGCGCAGCGCCGGGATGTGCTCACCGTCGATCTGGCCGCCGCCGGTGGACATGCGGCGGTCATCGGGGCGACCCGGTCGGGCAAGTCCGAACTGCTGTGCACACTGCTGTTGGCGCTGGCCGCCAGGCACACACCCGCCGAGGTGCAGTTCTACTGCCTGGACTTCGGCGGCGGAGCACTTGCCGCACTGCAGGACCTTCCGCACACCGGCGTGGTGGCCGGCCCCGGTGACGGCGAGTTGGCCCGTCGCACGCTGGCGCAGCTGCAGGCGCTCATCCGGCGCCGGGAGAGCGGCGGTCGGGAACCGGCCCCGGACGGTTACGGCGAGGTGTTCCTGGTGGTGGACGGGTGGGGCGCGATGCGCACCGCCGACACCGAGGGCCAGGACGGCATGGAGGACGCCATCACCGCGATGGCGATGTACGGGCTGGCCTACCGGGTGCACGTGATCGTGGCCGCGTCGCGGTGGGCCGAGCTGCGACCGGCGCTCAAGGACCAGCTCGGCAGCCGTATCGAACTGCGCCTTGGCGAGCCGGCGGAATCGGAGATGGACCGCAAAGCGGCGCGCCATCTCACCGACAGCCCGCCGGGGACCGGCATCACCCGCGACGGCCGGCTGTTCCGGGTGGCGCGACCACGGCTGCACGGAGCGGATCCCGCCACCGCCGCGGCCGCGATACGTGCGGAGTCCGCTGGACATGCAGCCGTACCGGTCCGGCTGCTGCCGACGTCGGTGCTGCGCAGCTCGGTCCCGGCGGCCGGGGCGAGCGCCACGCATGTGACGATCGGGATCGGTGAATCCGAACTACGGCCACTGGCCGTGGATTTCGCGGCGTCCCCGCATCTGATCGTGCTCGGGGACGCCTGCTGCGGCAAGACTTCGACCCTGCGCACCCTGTGCGCTCAGCTGACCTCCAGCTGTACGCCGCAGCAGGTCGAGTTGCACATCGTCGATGTGCGCCGGACCCTGCTCGGAGCGGTCGACAGCGGGCACCTCGCGGGCTATCTCTTGTCGGCCGCCATGCTGGCCGAGCACCTCGGCGGGTTGATCGAGCGGCTCCGCACCCGGCTGCCGGGTGCGGCGGTGACCCACCAGCAATTGCGCGACCGGTCGTGGTGGTCGGGCCCGGAGGTCTACCTCATCGTCGACGACTACGAGTTGATCACCGGCGCCGGGCACGACCCGCTGGCGGCACTGCTGGAACTGCTGCCGCATGCCCGCGACATCGGTCTGCACCTGGTGCTCGCCCGGCGGGCCGGGGGCGCGGCCCGGGCGATGTTCACCGCGGTGCCGTCCACCCTGCGCGAGCTGGGGAGCGCCGGCCTGCTGATGAGTGCGGGACCCGAGGAGGGCACGCTGCTGGGTTCGGTCCGGCCCGTTCGCCTGCCATCCGGGCGGGGCACCCTGATCGTGCGGGGGCGCGCCGATGAACGGGTGCAGATCGGATGGACCGCACCGCCGTGACCGCACTCGTGATCGGCCCGGCGGCGGTATCGGGCGGGGAACCGGTTGCGAATGAAATGGTCTGTGCGGCAATCGATGCGATCGACGACCGGCACACCATCGTCGAGGACCGGGTGGTGGACGTCGACGCGCTGTGGGAGACGGTCATCGCCGCGGCCGTGCCGGGCCCGGTGCCCCGACTCACCCTGGTGTGCCCGGGCTGGTGGGATGACGACCGGGTGGCCCGCATCCGTCGGGCGGCCGGCCCGGACCGGACGATCGTCGTCCGGCGGCGGCACGAGATCCACCGGCCCGGTGGATGCCGGGTGGAGATCGCACCGGATTTCGTGTTGTGCCGCACCGCGGGCCGACCGGTCGCCGCGATACCGAGATCGGGGACGCCCGGGGACGTCGCCCGGGCGGTCGTGGCCTCCATCGGTAGCGGCGGTCCGGTGCTCATCGATGTGCCCGCACGCGTTGCCGGAGCCAATGACCTGGCCGCCGCAGTCGCCCGCGGGCTTCGCGGAGGCGGTCTGGAGGTCGAGATGATCGACGATGCGGCCCTGGGTACGGCGGAACTCGACGGTCCCCCCGACGGCCGGCCGCGTCGGGGGATGGTCTGGGCGGTGTCGGCGGGGGTGCTGCTGACCTGCGGTGCGCTGCTCGGCGCCGGCGGGCTCGGGCCACCCGGGCAGGACGCCGAGGAGCCGGTGGTGCTGTTCACCGAGGGGCGGGTGACGGTCCGGCTGCCCGCCGGCTGGAACATCACCCGCGTCACCGGCAGCGCGGGTTCGCCACGCGTACAGGCGGATTCGCCGGGCGACCAGCGCGCCGCGATACTGCTCACCCAGTCGCCGGCCGGTCCCGACCCGGCACGTACCGCCGCCGTGATCGAAGCGGCGCTGGACCGCCAGCCCGCAGGGGTATTCACCGAGTTTCGTGCCGAAGACTTCCGCGGCGGCCGTGCCGTCACCAGCTACATCGAGGTACGCGATCGACGCGAGATCGCCTGGGCGGTCTTCGTGGACGGCCCGGTGCGCATCGCCGTCGGATGCCAGCAGCCCGCGGGCGGCCACGGGCCGATCCGTGCGCAATGTGACGAGGCGATCCGGTCGGCACGTGGCACGCCGTGAAATCGATTTCGGCGCAGACGGAACCGAATCGGGCGTCGCTGCGTCCTACTCACAACGGCACCACACCGAACACGGGGGAGAGCGATGATGTCCGCATTGAACACCGACCTGGAACTCATGCATTCGGTCTCGGGCCAGATCGACGCCCGCAACGAGGAGGTCCGGGCCATGCTGGGCGCCTTCATCGGGCGCATGTGCAGCGTGCCCGCATCGGTATGGGGCGGTGCGGCAGCGGTGCGCTTCCGGGAGGTCGTGGACAGGTGGAACGCGGAATCGATGGCGCTGCATACCGCGCTGGAACGGATCGCCGAGACCATCCGGCTCAATGAGCGGACCCTGCGTGAGGCCGGTGACGGTCACTCGCACCGGATCGGCGCCGTGAGCAGCGAGCTGTAGAGGAACCGGACCGATGGACATGATGCTGACCTACAACTTCGACGAGATCGAGTACACGGTGCGCCAGGAGATCCACACCACCTCGGCCCGGTTCAACGCGGCGCTGGAGGAACTGCGCGCCCAGATCGCCCCGCTTCAGCAGACCTGGACCGCCGAGGCCGCCGAAGCGTACCGGGCCGAGCAGGTGCGCTGGAACCAGTCGGCCGCTGCACTCAACGACATCCTGTTCCGGCTGGGCAACGCGGTGCGCGAGGGTACCGAGGACGTCTCGGCCACCGACCGCCGCGCCGCGACCGCCTGGGGGAGGTGACGCGGGCGCCTGGTGGTGATGACCCTGTGCGGTCCCGTCTCGGGGGGAGAGACCGGCGGGACCGCACAGTCATCGACGGTCCGGTCGGTGAACACGGGTGGCCGCCCTCGGCCGTCAACTATCCTGGGCACATGCGCTGCCTCGAGTGGTCGGCGCAGTGCCGGGACAGTGGCGTCGGCTCGACGCCGGGAGTGTGAGCATGGTGGCGATATCGGACACTGCCGGCGGCTGCGGGCCGTCGGCGAAAGTGCGTGCGCTCCATGAGCTCTTCGTCGCAGGTCAGGTCGACGCTTCCTATCTGGATTCGGTACCGCTGCGCCGGGTGGTGGCCGAGAGCTGGCAACGCAGTCTGGCGACCGGGGTGGACCCCGATGGCACGGGTCGGCACGCCGCCGCCCTGACCGCGCTGGAGGAGGCACGCAGTTCCCATCCGCTGGCGCCGACCCTGCCGCTGATCCGCCGGTTGCTCGTCGAGGATGCCGTGGACTCCGGTGTCGTGGTCGCCATCACCGCCGCGGACGGCACCCTGCTCTGGGTCGAGGGGGACCGGCGCGCCTGCCAGAAGGCCGAGGCGATGAACTTCGTTCCCGGTACGAACTGGAGTGAGAACGTCGCGGGTACCAACGCCCCGGGCACCGCGCTGGCACTGGGCAAAGAGGTGCAGATCCGTGGGTCCGAGCACTACTCGCGCATCGTGCACCCGTGGAACTGCACTGCCGTACCGGTCCACGACCCGACCACCGGCGTGGTGCTGGGCGCCATCGACCTCACCGGTGGACCCCGCGTCGCCGCCCCGGAGACCCTGGCGTTGGTCCGGGCCACCGCCGTCGCCGTGGAGAACCAGCTGGCGCTGCTGCGGCTGACCCGCCCGGCCATCGACACCGACACCGGCACCGCGAGACTGTCGGTCCTCGGTGCGGACCGGCCCCGCTGGCAGGCCGGCGGCTCCACCCCCGTCACCCTCACCGGCAGGCACGCCGACATCCTGGTGCTGCTGATCCGCCATCCCGAAGGTCTGAGCGCCGACCATCTGGCGATCCTGCTCGACGAGAAGGACCTCGACGTGGTCACCATCCGCGCCGAGATGTCGCGGCTGCGCCGGGTGATCGGCAAGAACTTCGTCGAGTCGCGTCCTTACCGGCTGCAGGAACCGGTGACCAGTGACCTCGGTGATGTGCTCGACGCGCTACAGGCCGGCAACGTGAACGGCGCGTTGAACGCCTACACCGGAGCGCTGCTACCCCAGTCGGTGTCCCCGGCCGTCGGGCGGCTGCGCAACGAGCTGTTGGCCAGCCTGCGCGGCGCCGTGCTGGCCGAATCCAAGGGCGGCAACGTCAGCCTGTTGCGGCGTTGGCTGCAGTTGCCGGAGGGCCGCGAGGACCGGCACGGCTGGAAGCTGCTGCACGACCACGCCGCCACCGATCCGGTCGCGCGGGCCAGGGCCCGTGCACATCTGGCCGGTCTGGACGCCGAACTCGGCTGAAACCCGAGCAACACTCCGCGCACCCCGGTTGAACTGGGGTTTCGTCGCTCGAAAAGCGAGTTGTCGGGGCCGATGCGCCGTCCCAGGATCGAGGCATGGACATCGACAGCTACGCAGCCTTCCTGCCGCCCCACCGCCGCGAAATGGCGATGGCGCTACCCCGGTCGACCTGGCTGCCCTGGCGCGGCCGGCGCATCCACATCGCTCGCGCCGGTGCGCCGGGCGCCCCGGTGCGAGCAATCCTGGTGCACGGCGGTGGCGGATACTCCGGTGCGCTCTGGCCGCTGGCCGGTCTGGTCGCCGCCGACCCGGAGATCGACGTCGAGGTGCTCGCACCGGACCTACCGCTGTACGGCTACACCGAGGAACCCGA
This sequence comes from Mycobacterium sp. AMU20-3851, assembly GCF_043974665.1. Taxonomy (NCBI): domain Bacteria; kingdom Bacillati; phylum Actinomycetota; class Actinomycetes; order Mycobacteriales; family Mycobacteriaceae; genus Mycobacterium; species Mycobacterium sp. AMU20-3851. Next base: position 4,714,261 of record NZ_CP146371.1, on the reverse strand, counting down.
CCCCGGATCCGTGCGCTACACCGACTGGATCGATCTGCTGTGCGACATCGTCGCCGCCGAACGGGCCCGCGACGACCGTCCGATCATCCTGTTCGGCGCCAGCATGGGCGGGATGCTGGCCTATGAGGTCGCCCACCGGACAGGCCTGGTTGACGCGGTACTGGCGACCTGTCTGCTGGACACCGCCGATCCCGTCGTGCGCCGCGCGGTGGCCCGTCACCCGTCCCTCGGACGCGTCGGTGCCCGCGCTTTGCGCGCCATCAGCCCGCTGCTCGGGTCGGTACGGCTGCCGATCCGCTGGCTGGCCGACATGTCGGCGATGAGCAACGACCCGGCGCTGTCGCGGCTGTGCGCCGCGGACCCGCGCGGCGGTGGGGCGCGGGTGCCGCTCGGCTTTCTGTCGAGTTGGCTCAACCATCGGCACACGGCGCCGAAACAATATCGCGGCGCACCGGTCACCCTGGTCGCTCCGGCCGCGGACGCTTGGACGCCCCCGGAGCTGAGTCTGCGCTTTCTGCAACAGATTTCGGGGGACACGACGGCGGTGCTGCTGCAACGCTGCGGGCACTATCCGATCGAGGAACCCGGACTCACCCAGCTGGAGGCGGCGGGCCGTCAGGTGGTGCGGGCCGTGCTGGGGCAAGACGCGCAACGGTGAGTCGCAGCTGCTCGATGTCGTAACCGTGGTGCGGCATCACCCGGTGCAGCTGGGCGTCGACCAGCGCCACGATACTGCGCGCGGTCCGTTCCGGATCCTCGTCGGCATATCCCGTCGCTTCGCTCGCCCCGACGGTGCCCCGGTCACATCGCTTGAGGTGATAGGCGACCTCGGCGCAGAGCCGGTCCTCGAACATCCGCATCTCGTCCAGATCCGCGGCCGTCGTCGCCACCCGGTGCAGCAGGGCATGCAACCGGGGGTGCTCGGCGTGCAGGTCCACCAATTCGTGCAACACCTGATCCATGGTGTCCTCGAAGGACGGGGCGGTGACCCGGAGCTGTTCGAACAGCGCTGTCAGCCGGGCGTCGGCGTCGCGCACGTGCCGCGCGGCCACCGCGTGCAGCAGCGCGCCCTTGTCCGGGAAGTACTGGTAGAGGGTGCCGATCGAGAGTCCGGCCCGCTCGGCGATGCGGTTGGTGGTGGCCGATATGCCCTCCCGGGAGAAGACCTGCGCAGCCGCCTCCACCAGGATGGCCAGCGTCTCCTTGGACCGGGCCTGAAGCGGACGTCTGCGTGCGGTACCGATACCGGCGATGTTCTCCGAAGTCGCGGCCCGTTGCAACCATGATGCAACGGTGCAACCCCTAGGTTGAGTGACGAGCGACACACCGCCAGTGTCCCGATCAGGAGAATGCCATGACTGTTTATGCACGCCCGGGCGCCGACGGTGCCCTGATGTCGTTCGATGCCCGCTACGACAACTTCATCGGCGGTCAATGGGTCGCCCCCACGGCCGGCCGGTACTTCGAGAACCCCACCCCGGTCACCGGTCAGGTGTTCTGCGAGGTGGCCCGGTCCGACGAATCCGATATCGAGAAGGCGCTCGACGCCGCGCACGCCGCCGCACCTGCCTGGGGCAAGACCTCGGTCGCCGAGCGGGCACTGATCCTCAACCGGATCGCCGACCGGATCGAGGAGAACCTCGAATCCATCGCGCTGGCCGAGTCCTGGGACAACGGCAAGCCGATCCGCGAGACCCTGAACGCCGACATCCCGCTGGCGGTCGATCACTTCCGGTACTTCGCCGGGGCGATCCGCGCCCAGGAGGGTTCGCTGTCGGAGATCGACGACGACACCGTCGCCTACCACTTCCACGAGCCGCTCGGCGTGGTCGGCCAGATCATCCCGTGGAACTTCCCCATCCTGATGGCGGTGTGGAAGCTGGCCCCCGCCCTGGCCGCGGGCAACGCCGTGGTGCTCAAGCCGGCCGAGCAGACCCCGGCCTCGATCCTGTATCTGGTGTCGTTGATCGGTGACCTGCTGCCGGCCGGCGTGCTCAACGTCGTCAACGGCTTCGGTGTCGAGGCCGGCAAGCCGCTGGCCTCGAGCAACCGCATCGCCAAGATCGCCTTCACCGGTGAGACCACCACCGGCCGACTGATCATGCAGTACGCCAGCCAGAACCTGATCCCGGTCACCCTGGAGCTGGGCGGCAAGAGCCCGAACATCTTCTTCAACGATGTGCTGGCTGCCAACGACGCCTACCAGGACAAGGCGCTCGAAGGGTTCACCATGTTCGCCCTCAACCAGGGTGAGGTGTGCACCTGCCCGTCGCGCAGCCTGGTGCAGGCCGATATCTATGACGAGTTCCTCGCGATGGCGGCCATCCGCACCAAGGCCGTCCGTCAGGGTGACCCGCTGGACACCGAGACGATGATCGGCGCGCAGGCCTCCAACGACCAGCTGGAGAAGATCCTGTCCTACATCGAGATCGGCAAGAACGAGGGCGCGCAGGTGGTCACCGGCGGTGAGCGCGCGCAGCTCGGCGGCGATCTGAACGGCGGATACTACGTCGCGCCAACGATTTTCACCGGCAACAACAAGATGCGGGTCTTCCAGGAGGAGATCTTCGGCCCGGTGGTCGCGGTCACGTCGTTCACCGACTACGACAATGCGATCGAGATCGCCAACGACACCCTGTACGGCCTCGGCGCCGGGGTGTGGTCGCGCAACGGCAACACCGCCTACCGTGCGGGCCGCGACATCAAGGCCGGCCGGGTGTGGACGAACTGCTACCACCAGTACCCGGCGCACGCCGCGTTCGGTGGGTACAAGCAATCCGGCATCGGGCGCGAGAACCACAAGATGATGCTCGACCACTACCAGCAGACCAAGAACCTGCTGGTGAGCTACAGCAACAACGCGCAGGGATTCTTCTGATGAACCCCATGAACGCTTGCGTGAAGAGTCGAGTGATCTGATGGAGACCGCGGCGGCCCGGGTTTCGATCACCCGGGCCGCTGCGGCTCTGGTGGTGCACCTGCAGAATCGGCACGGGGCGTTGATGTTTCGGCAATCCGAAGCCAGTGGCGATGATCCCGCGCCGGTGTGCTGCCCGGTCGGTGAGTTCTCGGTCGGAGACAGTGACGTCCTGCTGGGCATGCTCGACGTGGTCTCCGCGCGGCAGCCCTACGGGGTGCCGGTATGGGTGTCGGGGCCGGCGTTCCCGGTGTGGGAGCACAGCCAGATGGTGATCGATGTGGCCCCCGGACGCGGTGCCGGATTCAGCCTCGAAGCATCCGAAGGTGTGCGATTCTTGTCGCTGGCCCGCATCGTCCCGGCGCGCCACGTCGAGGCGAGTCACGGTGATTCTGCCCGGGGCCAACCGTCTAGAGGTTAGGAGCAGTGTTGCCGGATTTCGTCGCGGCCATCGATCAGGGGACCACCAGCACGCGCGCCATGATCTTCGATCACGCCGGTGCCGAGGTCGGGCGCCACCAGTTGGAGCATGAGCAGATCATGCCGCAGGCCGGCTGGGTGGAGCACAACCCGGTGGAGATCTGGGAGCGCACCGCATCGGTGCTGATGTCGGCGCTCAACAACACCAATCTGCAGCCCGAAGACCTTGCGGCGCTCGGGATCACCAATCAGCGCGAGACGACGCTGGTATGGAACCGGCGGACCGGCCGGCCGTACTACAACGCCATCGTCTGGCAGGACACCCGCACCGACCGGATCGCCACCGCACTGGACCGCGACGGCCGCGGCGACGTGATCCGCCGCAAGGCCGGCCTGCCGCCGGCCACCTACTTCTCCGGCGGCAAGATCCAGTGGATCCTGGAGAACGTCGACGGGGTCGCCGAAGCCGCCGCGAAGGGCGATGCACTGTTCGGCACCAGCGACACCTGGGTGCTGTGGAATCTGACCGGCGGAACCCGCGGAGGCGTGCACATCACCGATGTGACCAACGCCAGCCGCACCATGCTGATGAATCTGGAGACCCTGGACTGGGACGATGAGTTGTTGTCCTTCTTCGGGATTCCCCGGCAGATGCTGCCGCAGATCTGCCCCTCCTCATCGCCGGAGCCCTACGGTGTGACGTTGGCCGCCGGACCGATGGGTGGCGAGGTGCCGGTGACCGGCATCCTCGGTGACCAGCAGGCCGCGATGGTCGGGCAGGTGTGTCTGAAGGCCGGCGAGGCCAAGAACACCTACGGCACAGGGAATTTCCTGCTGCTGAACACCGGAGAGAAGATCGTCCGCTCGGAGAACGGGCTGCTGACCACGGTCTGCTACCAGTTCGGGGACGCCAAACCGGTGTATGCCCTTGAGGGTTCTATCGCCGTCACCGGGTCGGCCGTGCAGTGGTTACGCGATCAGTTGGGCATCATCAGCGGTGCCGCCCAGAGTGAGGCGCTGGCCCGCCAGGTCGAGGACAACGGTGGGGTGTACTTCGTGCCGGCATTCTCCGGATTGTTTGCGCCGTATTGGCGTTCCGACGCCCGGGGCGCGATCGTCGGGCTGAGCCGGTTCAACAGCAATGCCCACGTGGCGCGCGCGACCCTGGAGGCGATCTGCTACCAGAGCCGCGATGTCATCGACGCCATGGAAGCCGATTCCGGAGTGCACCTTGATGTTCTGAAGGTGGATGGTGGTATCACCGCCAACAATCTGTGCATGCAGATTCAGGCCGACGTGCTGGGGGTGGATGTCGTCAAACCGGTGGTGGCCGAGACGACCGCACTCGGTGCGGCCTACGCCGCGGGCCTGGCGGTCGGCTTCTGGGACAACGCCGACGACTTGCGCACCAACTGGCAGGAGGGTCAGCGGTGGAGCGCGCGGTGGTCCGATCAACAGCGAAGCGACGGCTACGCAGGCTGGCAGAAGGCGGTGCAGCGCACGCTGGACTGGGTGGACGTGTCCTAGCGAGGTATGTTCCCGCCCCGCGCAAGGAGAGCTGCGGGGCGGGAGCATTCACGATCGACAGCCGAACTACAGCGCGGCCACACCGGCCTCGGCCACGGTGACATCCTGTTCGACGCTTCCCGCGCTGACGCCGATGGCACCTACGACTATCCCGTCGACGGTCAGCGGGATACCGCCACCGAAGACCACCAGGCCGCCGGCCGTCTGCTCCAGACCGTAGAGCTCGGCACCGGGCTGTGCGAGCGGCATCAGGGCGCCGGTGGGCGCGTTCATCAGGATGGACGTGCGAGCCTTCTTGATCGAGATGTCGATGCTGGCCTTGATGGCGCCGTCCATCCGGGCGAACGCCACCAGGTGCCCGCCGTCGTCGACCACCGCGATGTTCATCGGCTGGCCGATCTCGCCGGCCTTGTCGATGGCCGCGTTGACCACCTTGGTTGCACTGGTCAAGCTGATGGCGCTCATGACGAACCTTTCGAATGGGTTTTCCCGCAACGAGTTTTGACGTTATCGGGGTACTCTGTCGCACTTCGATGATAATCGGAACATCGCTGCCTCGGCGGCAGATTGCGGCGGACGCACCGGCGCCCATTCAGGCCCTAGCCAAATACTGACCCAAAGTTGTGTTCCGGCAGTACTTCCGGATGGTTGCCGGCCCGGGATACGTCAGAAGCCGCACGGACATCCACGGCTCGGCAAACGCTGGTGGCAAAGCGTTCTATGCCGATTGGGTTAGGTGGTTCAGTGGCGAACATCGACATCTTCGTATGGGAGTTCCTCGGCACGGCGGTGCTGTGTCTGCTCGGCAGCGGCTCGGTGGCTGCGGTCGTACTCAAGAACTCGTATTCCCATGGTGGGGGCGGTGATTGGTTGATCATCGTGCTCGGGTGGGGATTCGCGGTGTTCACCGGCGCCAGTATCGCTGCACCGGCCGGCGCGCATATCAACCCGGCCGTGACCTTGGCGGTGGCGATATCGGGCGGGGTGCCGTGGGCGCAGGTACCGGTCTACTGGGCGGCGCAGGTGCTCGGTGCCTGCATCGGAGCCTCATTGGCCTGGGCGGCCTTCAAGCTGCAGTTCGACAATATGGACGACAATTCCGGTACCCGGGGGATCTTCTGCACCTCACCGTCGGTACGCAGTTTCGGCTGGAACGTCGTCACCGAGGTCATCGCCACGTTCGTGCTGATCTTCTGGATCCTGACCAACCCCGAGGTCAACACGACATTGGGCTACGCAGCCGTGTCCTTCGTCGTGATCACCATCGGCTTCGGGCTGGGTGGACCGACCGGCTACGCCATCAACCCCGCCCGCGATCTGGGTCCTCGTATCGCATACGCGCTGTTGCCGATTCGGGGCAAGGCGAATGCCGACTGGGGCTACTCCTGGGTGCCGGTACTCGGACCGCTGGTGGGTGCCGCGCTGGCCGCCGGACTGGTCGCGGTGTTACCTGCCTGACCGATGCTCGGATGCGGCCCGTCAGAGCGCAATAGCGCTCTGCGGGCGCATCGCCGGCGGTACGGCCGACCCGGGCACGAATCCGGCCACTGCGCCGATCACGGTGGTTGCCGGTGGCCGCACCGAGCCGTCCCGTGCGGCGGACGCGATGGTGGCCAGGTCGGCGCGGATCTCCTGCTGGCCGGCCAGCGTGCCGTCGGCGATCAACGCCGCCGGGGTATCGGGCGGCATCCCGGCTTCGATGAGGGTCCGGGCGATCGCCTCGAGATTGGCAACGGCCATCATCAGCACGATCGTGGTGTTGGCCGACGCCAGCGCCGCGTAGTTCACCGTGCACTGCGGATCATCAGGCGGCACATGCCCGGACACCACGGTGAATCCCTGTGTCAGACCTCGGTGCGTGACGGGGATGAGCGCCGCGGCGGGTGCGGCGATGGCCGAACTCACACCGGGTATCACCTCCACCGCGATCCCGGCGCGCACACAGTCGTCGACCTCCTCACCGCCGCGGCCGAAGACGAAACCGTCCCCGCCCTTGAGACGCACCACCGTGCGCCCGGCGCCGGCGTGCTCGATCAGCAGCGCATTGATGGCGTCTTGCTCGGTCCGGTGGCCCCCGGGGATCTTGGACACGTCGATGATCTGTGCCTGCGGCGCAACCTCATTGAGTGCTCCCACCGGCGCCAGTCGGTCCGTGACGATGACGTCGGCGCCGGCCAGCGCCGCTCGTCCGGCGACGGTGAGCAACCCCGGATCCCCGGGTCCGCCGCCCACGATGACCACCCGGCCGGCCCGTTCGTGCGCGGCGGGGCCGCGCTTGCCATCGTGTGCGTCGATGCAGAACATCCCGCGCGCTGTTCCCTGGGTGACGGCCCGGCGTTCGCAGTCGGTCAGGCCGCCGCAGTCGAACAGCACTTCGGTGTGATCGAGGTCGGTAACCTCGAAATAGCGCGGGTACCAATCGATCAGCCCGCGATCGGCGAGATCGGCCACATAGGCCGAGGGCTCAGGTGTGAATACCGCGACGACGGCACCCGCGGCGACCAGCGCGCCGACCACCGGCACGGAGTGCTCGGCGCAGCCGAGCACCGCGACCGTGCGGCCGCGCACCGGCAAATGGACCCCAACCCCCTCAGGCATGATCGCGCGCCCGCAACACCGTGGCAACCAGCGCCGCCCGACTGCGCACGTCGAACTTCGTCTTGATGTTGTGCAGATGGAATTTCACGGTGGCCTCCGAGATGAACAGGGAACCGGCGACGGCGCGGTTGTCGAGGCCCTCGACGACCAGGTCGAGTACCTCACGTTCGCGACGGGTCAGGGTGCCGGGGGCCCGGGCCTCGGACTGCCGGCGAAGTTCGTCGACGAGGGTTTGTGCGCTGCGCGCATCCAGTGCGCGGTGACCGTCGATGACGCGCACGACGGCGCGGCGCAACTCCGCAGTCGAGGATCTGCGGTCGACCACACCGTCGGCGCCCGCGGTGATCATCGGTAGTGCGCGTTCGCGGGGGTCCTCACCGTCGATGACGGCGACCACGCGGGGAGGCGGGTCGAGGCCCGCCAACAGGGCCGGCAGGACGGGGCCCATTTCGGCGTCGACGACGAGTAACTGCGGTGCCAGGCCGAGCAGTCGCTGTAGGAGTCCGGGTCCGTGCGCAAGATCACCGACCACCGCGACACCGACTCCTTGTGTCATGACGTGGATCAGCCCGTGCCGCAGCAGCTCGTCGTTCATGACGAACACCGTGCGCGGGGCGGCGTGTGCCGCGAAAGGCAGTGGAATACTTGGATTTTCGACTCGGCCATCGGATTCGACGGCGTTGTTGTCCCGCTCGGTCGGTGCAACGCGGGTCTGTGGCCAGCCCATGGTCAACTCCGTCCTGCTCATGAAGCGGCGAATGGTAGCGGAACCGGCGTTGCAAAGAGGTTGCAGCCCGTTACCGAGTGGCGGGGATCAGCACGCAATCTCCGCACAGCATGCCGCCCGGCCGCTGGTAGTACAGACAACAGCTGTTGCGGCGGAAGCGATCGCCGGCGAACGAGCCCGTCCCGGTCAGCGGCTCGAGTGCCAGCAGCTGGCTCACCAGGGCCCGCCCCGCAGCTTCGGATTGCGGTCGTGACATGGCCAGTACCGTCACCGCACCGTTGGATGCCGAGGTGATATTGCCCAGCGTGACCCGAGATGAGAGCGAGGCCAGCGCCTCCAGCCTGCAGCCGAGTTCGACCAGAACCTGCACCACGGTGTCGACGATGGTGGCCGCGCCGGCGGGTCTCCACTCGGGACTGGCGACGGCGAACTGTGGGGCGTGCGTATCCGCCGGGCGCCACCGCACCGCGGCGGCGTCGAGCACCGGCACGGCGCCGGAGCACACCGCGGCCCCGATCACCGGAGAAAGCAGGCGGGCAGCCACGCCCAGGTGAAACGACGATGCCGCCATCCGTACCGGCACCTCAGTTGACTCGCAGCCCGCGGCGGCCGCGATGGCCGACCGGGTGGCCTCGACATGTCCGGTCAGCACCGAGTCGCCGAAAAGCTCTGGTAGAGGGCGCCATTGCTGCTGCGCGGAAGCGACGGACAGGGTGAAGTAGCCGCCCAGGTCTGCCAACGTCGCCAGGTATCCGGCGGTGGCGCGCGGCGCGTCGAATGGGGGAGTCACGGTGGTTGCAGGTTAACCACGGGCGGCGAGCCGGGGCGAGGGTATGGCCGGAACCGGCCGAGAAGTCGGGGTCATTTCGGCCGCCCGGGTGAGGTCGGCAACTGTCTGCAACCTTGTTGCAACGTGACGGGAGCCACAATGGCCACAGTGCGGTACCCCGCCCCATATGGACACAGTCAGGTGACCTCACCTGGGTCATCCCTCTCACCTGGGAGCAGTGCATGACAGAACCGACCCTCGATCCGACGGTGGATTACCCGTTGAGCCTGAACCGGCAGGATCTGCTGTTCACCCCCAACGGCAAGCCCATCGCCGACATCACCATGGAGGCCGTGATGTCTGGTGACGTCACGGCTTCGGACCTGCGCATCACACCGCAGACGCTGCGCCTGCAGGCGCAGATCGCCGAGAAGGTGGGTCGCAGCCAGCTGGGCGCAAACCTGCGCCGGGCGGCCGAGATGACGGCGATCAGCGATGAGCGTGTTCTACAGATCTATAACGCGTTGCGGCCCAACGCTTCGACCAAACCGGAGCTCGACGCGATCGCCGACGAACTGGAGAACCAGTACGGGGCCACCATGCTGGCCGGACTCGTCCGCGACGCCGCCGACGTCTACGAACGTCGCGACATCCTGGCCACCAACGAATAGGAGTTGAACCGGTGACCGCAGTTTCGCCTGAACAGGCACCCGCGCCGAAGCGGCAGTCCGAACGCACCCGGGTGCTCGAAGAACGTCCGGTCAACCTGGACGGTTTCGTGCAGGAGTGGCCCGAGGTCGGGATGGTCGCCCTCGACAGCGCGTTCGACCCCGAGCCCAGCGTGCGGGTGGTCGACGGGGTGATCGTCGAGATGGACGGCCGAGCCCGCGCCGACTTCGACTTCCTCGACCAGTTCATCGCCGACCACGCGATCGACGTGCAGACCACCGAGCAGTCGATGGCGATTCCGGCACAGGAGATCGCCGCGATGCTGGTCGATCCCCGGGTCAGCCGTGACGAGGTCATCGCGGTGACCCGCGGCCTGACCCCGGCCAAGCTGCTTGAGGTCGTCAAGACGATGAACATCGTCGAGATCATGATGGGCATGCAGAAGATGCGGGCCCGCCGTACCCCGGCGAACCAGGCGCACTGCACCAGCGCCCGCGACAACCCACTGCAGGTGGCGTGCGAGGCCGCCGAGGCGTCGCTGCGCGGATTCTCCGAAGTGGAGACCACGTTGGGCGTCGTGCGCTACGCACCGTTGGTGGCGATGGCCCTGCAGATCGGTAGCCAGGTGGGCACCGGCGGCCGCCTCACCCAGTGCGCGCTGGAGGAGGCCACCGAGCTCGAGCTGGGCATGCGCGGTATCACTGCCTACGCCGAGACGATCTCGGTCTACGGCACCGAGTCGGTGTTCGTCGACGGCGACGACACCCCGTACTCGAAGGCGTTCCTGGCCGCGGCCTACGCCTCGCGCGGTATCAAGATGCGGTTCACCTCGGGCACCGGATCGGAAGTACAGATGGGCAACGCCGAAGGGCGTTCGATGCTCTACCTGGAGATCCGCTGCATCCTGGTCACCAAGGGAGCCGGTGTGCAGGGCCTGCAGAACGGTTCGATCTCCTGCATCGGTGTCCCGGGCGCGGTGCCCGCCGGTATCCGGGCTGTCGCGGCCGAGAACCTGATCGCGTCCGCGGTCGATCTGGAATGCGCATCCGGCAACGATCAGTCGTTCTCGCATTCACCGATGCGCCGCGTGGCGCGCCTGCTGCCGCAGTTGATGCCGGGCACCGATTTCATCACTTCGGGCTACTCGGCAACACCCAACTACGACAACATGTTCGCCGGGTCGAACGTCGACGCCGAGGACTTCGACGATTTCAACACCATCCAGCGGGACCTGCAGATCGACGGTGGCCTGCAGCATGTGAAGGAGGCCGACATCCTCGCGGCCCGCCATCGTGCCGGTAAGGCCTTGCAGGCGGTGTTCCGGTATCTGGATCTGCCGGCCATCAGCGATGCCGAGATCGAGGCGGCGGTCTACGCGCACGGCAGTCGGGAACTGATCCCGCGCGATGTGTTGGAGGATCTCAAGGGTGCCCAGCAGGTGATGGACCGCAACGTGACGGGTCTGGATCTGGTCAAGGCGCTGGAGTCGACCGGCTTCTCGGATATCGCCGAGAATCTGCTGACCGTTCTGCGCCAACGCGTCTCGGGTGACCTGCTACAGACCTCGGCCATCATGACGCGCGACCTGCAGCCGTTGTCGGCGGTCAACGATCGCAACGACTACGCCGGCCCCGGCACCGGTTATCGCCCGACGGGGGCGCGCTGGGAGGAGATGAAGCGCCTGCGTCACGTGACGAGCGCCGAGAACCCGGAAGTTGAGGTGGAGTGAAATGACAGGCAGACTCCTGACATTCGCCGATGAGAAGCCGGCCGAGCCCGGCAAACGAACCGACGAGGTGCTCGTCGGCATCTCGCCAGCCTTCGCGGATTTCTTCAGCCAGACGATCACCGGGCTGTCACATGCCGACGTGATCCGCCAGATCCTGGCCGGTATCGAGGAGCAGGAGGTGTCGGCGCGCATCGTGCGGGTCAGGCACAGCAGCGACCTCGCGGTCGTCGCGCACACTGCGGCGAAGCTGTCCGGCTCGGGGATCGCCATCGGGTTGCTGTCGCGCGGTACCACGATGATCCACCAGCGGGATCTGCCGAGGTTGTCGAGCCTGGAACTGTTCCCGCAGTCTCCCCTGATGACGCTGGAAACCTACCGACAGGTCGGCTCGAACGCGGCGCAATACGCCAAAGGCGAGTCACCCGAACCGGTTCCGACGCTCAACGACCAGATGGCCCGCCCGCGCTGGCAGGCCAAGGCCGCGCTGCTGCACCTGAAGGAGACCGAGCAGATCGTCCAGGGCGCCAAGCCGGTCGAGGTGATTCCGCAGTTCGCGCAAGCGCTGGCGACGAACTGATGCTCACCGTTGTCGGTGTCGACATCGGCAACTCGACGACGGAGGCCAGCGCAGCGACCATCGGTCCCGGCGGTTCGATAACGTTCCTCGGGGCGGCCCTGGCGCCGACCACCGGTGTCAAGGGCACCCCGAGCAATGTCGAAGGTGTCGCCGATGTGGTGGACCGGGCACTTCGGGCGGCCGGTGTCGCCCTGGGCGATCTGGATACCGTGCTGCTCAACGAGGCGACCCCGGTGATCAGCGGGATGGCGATGGAGACCATCACCGAGACGATCATCACCGAGTCGACGATGATCGGGCATGATCCCCGCACTCCGGGCGGCCGGGGTCTGGGCGTGGGCACCACGGTGGCGTTCGAGGCGCTCGCCGACATCACCGGCGGCGACCCGGTGATCGCGGTGGTGCCCAGCGGGGTGGACTTCGAGGTCGCCGCGGAGACGATCAATGCAGCGGCCCGACGCGGGGTCGTCATCGCCGGCGCCATCCTCGGTAATGACGACGCCGTCCTGGTGGTCAACCGGCTCGATACGGCCATCCCGGTCATCGACGAGGTGTCTCGCATCGATGCCGTCCCACTGGACATGCTGGCCGCGGTGGAGGTGGCCGGCCCGGGCCAGTCGATACGCACCCTGTCCAATGCCTACGGTCTGGCCACCATCTTCGAACTCGACGCCACCGCGACCAAAATGGTGTCCCCGGTGGCGCGCGCGTTGACCGGCAACCGCTCCGCCGTCGTCGTGCGCACTCCGGCCGGTGACGTCGCCGACCGCACCATTCCGGCGGGATCCCTTGAACTCAACGGGGAGAGCCGCCGCGCGACGGTCGACGTGTCGCGCGGCGCGGTTGAGATCATGGCGGCGGTCGAGCGGGTGAGCCCGCTGTCCGATGTGAACGGGGAGGCGGGCACCAATACCGGCGGCATGATCGCCAACGTGCGTCAAGGCATGGCCGACCTGTCCGGTCACGCGGTCGCCGATGTGCACATCAAGGATCTGCTCGCGGTCGATACCTTTGTGCCGCAGGAGGTCCGTGGCGGCGTCGCCGGCGAGGTGGCGCTGGAGAACGCGGTCGCACTGGCCGCGATGGTGCGTACCCGGGAGAGCGGGATGCAGGCCGTGGCCGCCGCGGTGGCCGGTCGATTGCGCGACGCGGGCGCCGAGCGGGTCCAGGTGATCGTCGGCGGCGTCGAGGCCGAGATGGCCGTCCGGGGAGCGCTGACCACCCCAGGAACCGACAAGCCACTGGTGGTGCTGGACCTCGGTGGGGGATCGACGGATGCCGCGCTCATCGAGACCGACGACACGATCACTGCGATGCATCTGGCGGGCGCCGGTGATCTGGTCACCAAGCTCATCGATGCCGAACTGGGACTGGACAACCTGGAACTGGCCGAGGACATCAAACGCTTCCCACTCGGCAAGGCCGAGAGCTTCTTTCACGTCCGGTTGGAGAACGGCACCGTGCAGTTCTTCGAGAAGCCGCTTCCGGCAACTGCGTTCGCCCGCGTGGTGACGTTGGACGGGTCGGGTATGAATCCGATTCCGGGCCGTCATTCGATGGAGCGGATCGCCACGGTGCGCCGCACCGCCAAGGAACGCATCTTCGTCGTCAATGCGTTGCGGGCGCTGCGCAGCGTGGCACCCGGCGGCGACCTGCGTCAGATCGGCTTCGTGGTGCTGCTCGGTGGCTGTGCGCTGGACTTCGAGATTCCCGACCAGATTGCCGATGCCTTGGCGCCATATGGGATTGTGTGCGGCACAGGGAATGTCCGTGGTACCGACGGTCCCCGTAACGCGGTGGCAACGGGGCTGGTGGCGGCCTACGCCGCCGAGGTCGCCGACCGTGGCTGACGGCTTCCGGAAAACGAGCGGGCAACCGCAGCGACCAGCCATCGTGGTGCTCACCGGCGGCAGCGCAGCGGCGCTGCGTGAGGTGCTGGCCGGTATCGAGGAGGAAGGCGTGCCGCACGTGGTGCAGCCGGGCGGGTCGGCGGATGCGGCCGAGCTCGCCATCCGGGCCGCAGCCGAGTCCCCGCTGCAGGTGGGCGTCGGAATCGGCGCCGCGGGGGATGTGAGCGTCTGCCACGCCAAACTCGAACAGCCGATCTTCGAGCTCCCTGCCGCAGCGGCACCGGGCCAGTTGCGGACTCTGGGGCACAACTCCGCCCGGATCGTGGCGGGACTACCCCTGAAAACGCTCACCGACCGTGCCATCAGCCATCTTTGAGGCCCTTTTGAGGCCATATTGGGGTGGACAGCGCGGGGTTTACCGACGATACTGCTCTATCAAAGGTCGGTAAACATACCTTTAGGCTGACTCGTCTTTCGGGCAGTCGAACGTGCCCGGTCAGCCCGGTGGCTGACAGATGCTCCAGACGCCGACCCGGCGCCCCCGATCACCGTCGATCGACCGCATTGCACTGTCAACAAAGGAGTTTTGAAGTGGCCGGTGTCGAAGAACACCTCGAGAGTGCGGACTATCTGCAGAAACGCCAACTGAAGTCCGGCAGCGCGGGCTGGTTGCTGCTGGCCGGTCTCGGCGTCAGCTATGTCATCTCCGGTGACTACTCCGGCTGGAACTTCGGGCTGGAGCAGGGCGGTTTCGGCGGCCTGGCCATCGCCGCGGTCATCATCGCCGGCATGTACCTGGCTCTGGTGCTGGGCATGGCCGAGCTGTCCTCGGCGCTGCCCGCCGCCGGTGGCGGTTACACCTTCGCCCGGCGCGCGTTGGGTCCATGGGGTGGATTCGCCACCGGCACTGCAATTCTCATCGAGTATGCGATCGCCCCTGCGGCCATCGCGACCTTCATCGGTGCCTACGTCGAGTCGCTCGGGCTGTTCGGCATCACCAACGGCTGGTGGATCTATCTGGCCGCGTACGCGCTGTTCATCGGCATCCACCTGTCCGGTGTCGGGGAAGCGCTCAAAGTGATGTTCGTGATCACCGCCATCGCGCTGGTCGGCCTGCTGGTCTTCGCGATCGCCGCGATCGGGCATTTCGACATCGCCAACCTGACCAACATGGCCGTCGACGAGACCGCCGCCGGCGCATCCAGCTGGCTGCCGCACGGTTACATCGGGATCTGGGCCGCGATCCCGTTCGCCATCTGGTTCTTCCTCGCCATCGAAGGAGTGCCGCTGGCCGCCGAGGAGACCGCCAACCCCGAACGTAACGTCCCGCGCGGCATCATCGCCGGCATGGGCGTCCTGCTGATCACCTGTGTCGCCGTGTTGTTCCTGACCACCGGAGCCGGTGGCGCAGAAGCGATGTCGACCTCGGGCAACCCGCTGGTGGAGGCGCTCGGTGACGGCACCGCGGCCAAGGTGGTCAACTACATCGGGTTGGCCGGCCTGATCGCGAGCTTCTTCTCGATCATCTACGCCTACTCGCGGCAGCTGTTCGCCCTCTCCCGTGCCGGGTACCTGCCGAGGGCGCTGTCGGTGACCAACAAACGCAAGGCACCCACCCTGGCGCTGATCATCCCCGGCATCATCGGTTTCGTGTTGTCGCTGACCGGCCAGGGCGACCTGCTGCTGAACATGGCGGTGTTCGGGGCGGCGCTCAGCTACGTGCTGATGATGGTCAGCCACATCGTGCTGCGGGTGCGCGAGCCCGATATGCCGCGGCCCTACCGCACCCCGGGCGGCGCGGTGACCACCGGTTTCGCCCTGGTGATCGCCGTCCTCGCCGTCATCGCGACCTTCCTGGTCAACCCGGTCGCCGCCGGCTGGTGCCTGGCCGTGTTCGCCGCGTTCATGCTGTATTTCGCGGTCTACAGCCGGCACAAGTTGGTGGCCAACTCGCCCGATGAGGAATTCGCCATGCTCGCGAGTGCGGAGAGTGAACTGAAGTGATCTACCGGCAGCAGATCTCGGGCGTGAACTACGCCTTCGACGGACTCGTGGAGGTGATGGCCAAGGCCACACCGCTGCGCTCGGGCGACCAGCTCGCCGGGTGCGCAGCCGAGCACGACGCCGAACGGGCAGCCGCCGCCTGGGTGCTCGCGGATCTGCCGCTGCAGACCTTCCTCAACGAGGACATCGTCGCGTACGAGACCGACGAGGTCACCCGACTGATCATGGATACCCATGACCGGCAAGCCTTTTCGGCGATCTCTTCGCTGACCGTCGGTGGCCTGCGGGACTGGCTGCTGGAAACCTCCTCGCACGACGACAGCGCGGCCCGGATCGCCGCCGTCGCGCCGGGGCTGACCCCCGAGATGGTGGCCGCGGTCAGCAAGATCATGCGCAACCAGGACCTGATCGCGGTCGCGGCCGCCACCGAGGTGACGGCCGCGTTCCGCACCACCGTCGGGCTGCCCGGCACCCTGGCGACCCGGCTACAGCCCAACCATCCCACCGACGACCCCCGCGGTATCGCCGCGGCGGTGCTGGACGGGTTGCTGCTGGGGTGCGGTGACGCGGTGATCGGCATCAACCCGGCCACCGATTCCCCGCACGCCACCGCGGATCTGCTGCACCTGCTCGACTCCATCCGGACCCGCTACGACATCCCGGTGCAGTCCTGCGTGCTCTCCCACATCACCACCACCATCGGTCTGATCGAGGAAGGGGCGCCGGTCGATCTGGTGTTCCAGTCCATCGCCGGCACCGAAGGCGCCAATTCAGCCTTCGGCGTGAACATCGCACTGCTGCGCGAAGGGCGGGACGCCGCGACGGCTCTCGGGCGCGGCACCGTCGGGGACAACGTGATGTACCTGGAGACCGGGCAGGGGTCCGCGCTGAGTTCAGGGGCACACCTGGGGGTGGGGGACAAGCCGGTGGACCAGCAGACCCTGGAGACCAGGGCCTACGCGGTGGCGCGTGACCTGAACCCGCTGCTGGTCAACACCGTCGTCGGTTTCATCGGCCCGGAGTACCTCTACGACGGTAAGCAGATCATCCGGGCCGGGCTGGAGGACCACTTCTGTGGCAAGCTGCTCGGCCTGCCCATGGGCGTGGACGTCTGCTACACCAACCACGCCGAAGCCGACCAGAACGATATGGACACCCTGTTGACGCTGCTGGCCGCGGCCCGGGCCGCATTCGTGATCACGGTGCCCGGCGCCGACGATGTGATGCTCGGCTACCAGAGTCTGTCCTTCCACGATGTGCTGACCACCCGGCGGACCCTGGGGTTGCGCCCGGCCCCGGAATTCGAGGCCTGGCTGCAACGCGTCGGCATGGTCGACGACGCCGGCCGGCTCACCCCGTTCGATCTGGCCCACTCACCGCTGCGCGCACTCACCCAGGCGCCCGCATGAGTGAGCAGGATCCGGCTGTGCGGGAGTTCTGGGCCGACCTGCGCAAGACCACCCAGGCCCGGATCGGGCTGGGCCGGGCCGGGACCGCGCTGCCCACCCGGGAGGTGCTCGAACTGGCCGCCGCGCACGCCGCGGCCCGCGACGCCGTGCACATCCCGCTGGACGTGGAACAACTCGGCGCGGCTGTCGGCTCGGTCGGCATCGGCGAGCCGATTGTGGCCACCAGCCGGGCCACTTCCCGCGACGAATATCTGCGCCGGCCCGACCTGGGCCGGGCGCCGGCCGAGGACATGGACATCCCGCACGCCCCGGCCGACATCGGTTTCGTCCTGGCCGACGGGCTGTCGCCGACGGCGCTGAGCCACCACGGCGCCGCGCTGCTGGGCGCTCTGGTGGAACAGCTCGGCGACCGGTACACCCTGGCGCCGCCGGTCATCGCCACCCAGGCCCGGGTCGCCCTCGGCGATCACATCGCCGCCCGGCAGGGGGTGCGCACCGTGGCGGTGATCATCGGGGAACGCCCCGGCCTGAGTGTGGCGGACAGCCTCGGCATCTACCTCACCCACCTGCCGCGGCCGGGATGCACCGACGCCGACCGCAACTGCATCTCCAACATCCATCCCCCCGACGGGCTGGGCTACGCCGAGGCGGCGCGGGTGGCGGCCGGGCTGGTCCGCGGCGCGGTGGCGCTCGGACGCTCGGGTGTCGCCCTGAAGGACACCTCGCGCCTGGAACTGGACGCCCAGAGTGCACTGGACCGGGAAATCTCCTGAGGGGCCGGGTTCACGGCCGTCCGGACGCGTTTTGACCTGGGCGGATAACGGCCGGTAAGCTGCTCGGTTGGCGTGAGCTGCCCTTCGCCGGGCGCACGGGTCCCGGGTCAACGTCGGTCGCCGGAATCCTGAATCGCGCCCGCCTGACCGGCATCAACAACCCGAGAGTAGAAGGTAAGCACTGTGCCTACTTACACGCCGAAGGCGGGTGACACCACGCGTTCGTGGTACGTCATCGACGCCCAAGACGTGGTGCTCGGCCGTCTCGCCGTCGAAGCAGCCAAGCTGCTCCGCGGCAAGCACAAGCCGACATTCACGCCCAACGTCGACGGTGGCGACTTCGTCATCGTGATCAATGCCGAGAAGATCGCCGTCAGCGGCGACAAGCTCACCAACAAGTTCGCTTACAGCCACTCGGGTTACCCCGGCGGTCTGCGTAAGCGTTCCATCGGTGAACTGCTGGAGAAGCACCCCACCCGTGTCGTGGAAAACGCCATCATCGGGATGCTGCCGCACACCAAGCTGAGCCGCCAGGTTCAGAAGAAGCTGAAGGTGTACGCCGGCCCGGATCATCCGCACGCCGCGCAGCAGCCGATTCCGTTCGAGATCAAGCAGGTGGCCCAGTGACTGAGCTGAACGAAACCGAGGCCGTGGTCGAGGTGACCGAGGACGCCGCTGAGGCGCCCGAGGTGACCGAGAGCTACGAGACCGCTGCTGTCGAAGGTGACGCAGTCGAGGAAGCCGCTCCGCGTGAGCCGGTCTACATCGACCGCCCGATCCAGACCGTTGGCCGCCGCAAGGAAGCCGTCGTCCGCGTCCGCCTGGTGCCCGGCACCGGCAAGTTCCACCTGGATGGCCGTTCGTTGGAGGCCTACTTCCCGAACAAGGTGCATCAGCAGCTGATCAAGGCTCCGTTGGTGACCGTGGACCGGGTCGATAGCTTCGACATCTACGCACACCTCGACGGTGGCGGCCCGTCCGGGCAGGCCGGTGCACTGCGCCTGGCCATCGCCCGTGCACTGATCCTGGTGCAGCCCGAGGACCGTCCGGCCCTGAAGAAGGCCGGCTTCCTCACCCGCGACCCGCGTGCCATCGAGCGCAAGAAGTACGGCCTCAAGAAGGCCCGTAAGGCTCCGCAGTACAGCAAGCGCTGATCTGCTCTGCTTTACGCCGCCGGGTGTGGATTCCGATCCACACCCGGCGGTTTCTTTTTTCGTGACCTTCTTTGCTCGCCGCCGTGGGATCCGATCGCTCGGCTCGCCGTCGAGCCGTGCGCAGCCCCGCACTTCGCCACTGTTCAACGGGAAATCCGCAGTGATACGGCGGACACGGGCGCCGAGCACAACCCGCACGCCGAGGAGTTGGCTCATTCGGCGGTGTTTGCGGCAGATCGGGCCGGGCAGGTTTGACAACGCCGCCGACGGTGCAAACCCTGGGAGTGGAGCGGGGACGCCGTCGTGCGTCCGAGGCAGACCGAATCTGTCGCCGGAACGAGTCAGTCAGCTCGTGGGGGACCGGACCGCTTCACTGACTGAAAGGATGAGTTTCTTGACGAAGAGCACTTTGACCCGCATCACTGCCGGCGCCGCCATGGGCGGAGCGTTTCTGCTGTTCGGAGGTGCCGCGGCGGCCAACGCCGAGCCGGCCGACGGACGCGTGGACCTCGCCATCGGGACGGCAGGCGTGCTGACCAGCGTGCCCATCGAGACGGCCTCGCAGATCGCCGCCGGTGTCTGCGACACCGACCTGCCCACCATCGCCTCGACCGCCGAGGGCGTGGACTCCAGCGGCACCCAGGCCAGCGTGTGCACCAGCGCCGAGATCGGGGCGGTCGACTTCCGCCAGAACACCGCCGGTGCCGAGGACGGCACCTCCGGCGTGATCGACGCGCCGGGTACCGCCGAGGGCACCTCGTACTCCGAGGAGCCCACCGAGGAGCCGGCACCTGATGTGACCGGCGACGAGGAGCCGGCCGTCGAGGGTGAGACTCCGGTCACCACCACGACAGTTCCCGCACCGAGCCCGGTCGGCTGATCTGGTCCGATAGCGCCACCACCGCCCGCACCCACCTGGGGTGCGGGCGGTGCCGCGTTTCGGGCCGGTCCCGGATATCGATTCGGTACCGACTGCGGCGCACGTGTTGCCGGTTGGCTCTTTCGGTGCTGTCTGTGAGAAATTTATGGGCATGGCTCGACTGTTCGGCACCGATGGCGTGCGCGGAGTCGCCAATCGCGATCTGACCGCGGAATTGGCGGTGGCCCTCGGTTCGGCCGCCGCCCGCCGGCTGACGTCCGCCGGGACCGCCCGGCGCCGGATCGCGGTGGTGGGCCGCGACCCGCGGGCCAGCGGCGAGATGCTGGAGGCGGCCGTGATCGCCGGGATCACCAGCGAGGGTATCGATGCGCTGCGGGTCGGGGTGCTGCCGACACCCGCGGTGGCCTATCTGACCAATGCCTACGACGCCGACTTCGGCGTGATGATCTCCGCATCGCACAATCCGATGCCCGACAACGGCATCAAGATCTTCGGTCCCGGCGGGCACAAGCTGGACGACGCCACCGAGGACCGCATCGAGGAACTGCTGAACTCCGGCCCGGGGACTCGCCCGGTGGGTGCCGGGATCGGGCGTGTCGTCGATGCCGAGGATGCCCTGGACCGGTACCTGCGCCACGTCGCCAAGGCCGTCACCGCCCGGTTGGATGGCATCAAGGTCGTGGTCGACTGCGCCAACGGCGCCGCTTCGGTTGCCGCGCCGTTGGCCTACCGCGCCGCCGGGGCCGAGGTGATCACGCTGCACGCCGACCCGAACGGTCTCAACATCAACGACCGCTGCGGTTCGACGCACATGGAGGTTCTGCAGGAGGCCGTGGTGGCGCACGGGGCCGACCTCGGGCTGGCCCACGACGGTGACGCCGACCGCTGCCTGGCCGTCGATGGCACCGGGGCACTCATCGACGGCGACGCCATCATGGTGATGATGGCGCTGGCCATGCAGGAGGCCGGCGAACTGGCGTCGGACACCCTGGTCGCCACTGTGATGAGCAATCTCGGCCTGCACCTGGCGATGCGTGCGGCCGGGATCGAGGTTCGCACCACCGCCGTCGGCGACCGATATGTGCTCGAGGAACTGCGGGCCGGCGAGTTCTCGCTGGGCGGCGAGCAGTCCGGCCACATCGTGCTGCCGACCTTCGGAACCACCGGTGACGGGATCGTGACCGGCCTGCGGGTGATGTCGCGGATGGCCCAGACCGGGGCGTCGCTGGCGGCGCTGTGTGCGCCGATGCAAACCCTGCCGCAGGTGTTGATCAACGTGGCGGTCGCCGACAAGGCCACCGTCGCCGACGCCGTCTCGGTGCGCGCGGCCGTCGCCGAGGCAGAGGCCGAGCTCGGCGATACCGGCCGGATTCTGTTGCGGCCGTCGGGAACCGAGCAGGTGGTGCGGGTCATGGTGGAGGCCGCCGACGAGGTGACCGCGCGTCAGCTTGCGGTCCGGGTGGCCGAATCGGTCAGCCGGCAGGGCTAGTTCGGCTCAGCAGGGAACCGATCGCGGTGCTGCCGCGTCCAACTCGGGTATGGGATTCATCGACGCTGCCCGGGTGGATGTCGCCGCCGTACTCGATGCCGCGCACCGCTATGACACCGTGGCCGCGACGCTGGACGGTGCGGCCCAGCGGTGCCTGACGGTGTTGGCCTTCGGCGGCGCGCGGGCCGGGCGCGAGTACAGCGCCGAGGGCGAGGACCTGCGCCGGGCCGTCGACCGGACGGTCGACGCGCTGCGGGACTGGTCCCGCGGCTGCCGGGACCTGGCCGCGCAGTTGAGGGTGTCGGCCGCCGAGTACGTGCAGGTCGACGACCGCGCGGCACGCCGGATCGGGTGAGGCGATGAGTGAGCTCGCGCCGGGTTTGCCTGCCGTGCAGGTGATGTCCGAATATGTCCGGGCGGTCCGACTGCTAGGGCACCCCACCCCGGAACCGACCCGTCTGCACGCCGCCTACACCGCGGAGGACGGGATGGATCTGCAGGCGCTGGACGCCGACGCCCGCGCGCTGTCGGTGGCGGCCGCCACCGCCGAGGAGACGCTGCTGCTGCAGGATCAGGTGCGCCGCGCACTGGACGGGGCCTGGCGGGGCGTCGGGGCGCAGGCGGCCGTCGAAGAGCTGCGCCGCCACGCCATGGCGGCCGCCGGTGTCGTCGACGGTCTGCGCGGTGCGGCGGTGGCACTCGATGAGCTGCGAAACCGGCTGCGGCAGTTGGTCGATGACAAGCTGGAAGCCACGCTGGAGGTCGAAGCTCGCGGAACGCGAACGGAATGGCTGGGCGCCGCCCGCACCGTGACCACCGGCGCCGGGGACCGCGCCGCGGCCAGCGAGCTGGTGGACCAACGGGTCGCACCGTTCGTGGCACACGACATCGGCGTCGACTGGGTCTCGTCGATGCGGGATACCGAGGACGCCATCCGGCGGGCATACCGGGAGGCTGCCGCCGGGACCGTGGCCGCTACGTTCGACCACCCCGGTCCGTTCACGCCACCGAGGGCGGAACCTGCTGCTGCCGAAAGGGTTTGGGCGCCACCCCCGGCGCCGGCCGCGATGACTGCCCCGGCCGCCTACATTCCCGCGCCACCGGCACCCGACCCGGCGGCGGGTCCCGCCCCCGCCGAGGCGGCCCCGCCGACCATGCCGGCTCCGGTGATGCCGGCCGCAGCACCCGCAGCCGCACCCGCGTCGGTGGACCCGGGAGTCCTGTCCGGCGGAGCAGTGTCTCCGCTGGGATCCGGAATGTCCGGGATGTCGGGGCTCTCCGGACTGGGCCAGTCCTTCGCCGACCTGCTCGGCGGCCTGCTTGGCACCGGGGGAGCGGCGCTGGGCGACAGCGTCGGCGGGACGGACGGTCTGGACCTCGGGCCGGACGATGATCCGGAGGACCTCGAGATCGATGGCCCCACCGGAGACGCAGAAACCGGAGACGACGTTGCTGAAGACGACGTTGCTGAAGACGACGTTGCCGACGACGAAAAACCCGGGGACGAAGAACCCGGGGACGAGGCACCCGACGATGAAGAACCCGAAGATGAAGAGCCCGGGGACGACCGAGTCGAGCCCGGTGACGACGTAAGTGCGGAGTCCGCCGAGTCGGACGCGCCCGTCGCACCGATCGAACCCGTTGTCCCGCAACCGGAACCGCCGGCACCGCCACCCGTGCCCGATCCGCCGGCCGATCCGGTCGTCGTCCCCGTCGAGCCGGCCCCGCCGCAGACCCCGTGCGAGATCGCGGCTGACGAATTGCCGCAGGCCGGGCCGTGACCGGTCCCCGCTACGGTGTCATCCGGCTGGTGACCAGATCCCAGCCCTCGACCGGGTTACCGCGAATCACAAAGTATCCGGTGTTCTGCAGGGGTGCGGTCAGAAACGTGCCGGCGTCGGCGCCACGCACGTTCATGGCGACCCACATCATGATGGCGGCCCCGTGCGAATACGCCACGGCGTTGTTGTCCCCGCTGTCGTAGATGGTCGCGACGGCCTCGTCGTAGCGCGCGTCGAACTCGTTGCCGTCGATGGAACCGGGTATGCGGGCGGCGCGGTCCCCGCTCACCCATCGCAGCGGTGCCTGGGCGTAGGTGGTGCCGGCGTCGGCCTCCGGCAGGCCCTCATAGTCGCCGGCCTCGATCTCGCGCAGCCCGGGCAGTACCACGATGGTTTCCCGCAGCGCAGTGGCCATTGGCTGGGCGGTCTGCTGCGTCCGGACCATGGTGGACGCGTAGACGCCGTCGTAGGTGTTGCCCTTGCCGCGCAGGGCGATGGTGATGGCGTCGGCTTGCCGCCGGCCGAGGTCGGTGAGTTCGGGGCCCGGGGTGGAACTGTCGATGAGTCCCGAGGCGTTACCGGCGGACTGTGCGTGCCGAACGAGGGTCAGCGTGATGTCGCGCAGCTGGGCTGCGGCGATCGGCGCCGATACCAGCGTCAGCGCGAAGGTCAGCAGCAGGGCCGCGATCGCCCGCCCGAGCCCGGTGGTGGTTGGCACAGTGCCTCCCTCAGGTGAACACGAAAATGGTCGCCGTCAACGTATCTGACGGCGACCATCTTCTCGGTCTCGATCCGCCGAAGCGGATCAGCGGGTGCCGGAGCGCGCGGTGCCCGACCCGCTGCGGCGCGGACGCCCGCGCCCGCCGGCCTGGCCGCCGCCGGAGTGGCCGCCCTGGCCGTGGCCGCCGCCCGAGTGTCCCGATCCGCCCGAGCCGCGCTGCGGCCGGCGCCGGCGTCCGGGCTGCTGCGAAGTGCGTGCCGGTGCTTCCGGGGTTTCGATGACCAGACCACCGCTGAAGGAGCGCTCGCCGGGGGCGATCTCCTGCAGCACCGGGTGCGTGGCACCGCTGAACTTGGTGATGGTCGGCTTCACGCCCGCCTTGCGGGTCAGCACCCGGACATCGGCGACCTGATCGTCGAGCATCAGGGTGACCACGGTGCCGTCGTTGCCGGCACGCGCGGTGCGACCGGACCGGTGCAGGTAGGCCTTGTGCTCCACCGGCGGATCGGCGTGCACCACCAGGTTGACGTCGTCGACGTGGATACCGCGCGCGGCGATGTCGGTGGCCACGAGCACCGAGGCCGATCCGTCGGAGAACGCGCCGAGGTTACGGGTACGGGCATTCTGGGACAGGTTGCCGTGCAGCTCGACTGCCGGGACGCCACGCGAGTTCAGCTTGCGGGCAAGGCCTTTGGCGCCGTACTTGGTACGGGCGAACACGATGGTGCGACCGGGTGAGGCAGCCAGGTCGGCCAGCACCTCGAAGCGGGCGGCGCCGTCCACATGAAGGACGTGATGCACCATGGCCGAAACCGGGGACTGCTCGGAGTCGACGCTGTGCACGATCGGGTCGTGCAGGTAGCGGTCGACCAGGACGTCGATGCCGTTGTCCAGGGTGGCCGAGAACAGCAGCCGCTGGCAGTTGCGGGGGGTGCGGTCCAGCAGGCGCTTCACTGGCGGCAGGAAGCCCAGATCGGCCATGTGGTCGGCCTCGTCGAGCACGGTGATCTCCACCGCGGACAGGTCGGCATGACCGGACTTGACGTGATCTTCCAGCCGTCCGGGGCAGGCGATGACGATATCGACGCCGTCGCGCAACTTCTGGATCTGGGGTCCGGCGCTGACGCCGCCGAACACGGTGGCCGAACGCAGGTTGGTGGCCTTGGCCAGCGGCGCCAGCGAGGCGTCGATCTGGGTGGCCAGTTCCCGAGTCGGGGCCAGGATCAGCGCGCGGGGCTTGCCGGAACGCCGCGGGGCGGCAGAGGCCGCCAGCCGAGTGACGACGGGAAGCAGGAACGCGTAGGTCTTGCCGGATCCGGTGCGACCGCGGCCGAGCACGTCACGGCCGGCCAGCGAATCGGGCAGCGTCGCAGCCTGGATGGGGAAGGGGGTCTCGATACCGTTGGCAGCGAGCGTGGTGACAACGGCCTCGGGCAAGCCGAGGTCGGCAAAGGTAGACAAGTAGATGCTCCAGAAATAGAAACGGTCGTCCTGCCCGGCGCGGATGGTCCCGCGGCGCTCGGTGTGACGATCAGCAGAGCTCAAGAATGGCCCTGGCGAAGCGGCAAAAGGCAGAACAGACGATGCCGCTGTTACTCAGGATACCCAATGATGTCGCCAGCCCCCAATTGTGAGGCGAGCGTCACCCCGCACGCTGGAGCTACAGGTCGCGGGTCAGCGACACCAGTTCCTCGGTGAACCGCACGGCCTCGGCATCGTCGGTGGCCAGCGGGTGTACCAGCATGGTGGTCACGCCGGCCTCCTTGTAGGCCGCCAGCCGGTCCTTCACGAAGCCGCGCGGACCGACCAGTGAGACCTGGCGCACCAACTCGTCGGGCACCGCGGCGATTGCTTCGGATTTCTTGCCGGCCAGGAACAGGTCCTGGATGTGATCGGCCACCTCGCCGAATCCGTACCGGGTCGCGAGGTTGTGGTAAAAGTTCTTTCCGCGGGCGCCCATGCCCCCGATGTACAGCGCCAGTTGGGGCTTGGCCCAGGCCAACCGGTCGTCGAGATCCTCACCGATGGCAAGGCTGGCGCTGACCATTATGTCCAGCGGTCCCAGGGCCGGGTCGCGTTTGGCGAAGCCGGCGCGCAGCGCATCGCCCCACACCTCGTCGGCCTTCTCCGGGTAGAAGAACACCGGCTGCCACCCTTCGGCGATTTCCGCGGTCAGCTCAACGTTTTTCGGCCCCAGCGCGGCGATCGTGATCGGGATGTTCTCCCGCACAGGGTGATTGATGAGGCGAAGCGGTTTGCCCAGGCCGGTGCCGCGGTCGGCGGGCAGCGGGATCTGGTAATGCTTGCCGTCGTAGTTCACCTTCTCGCGGCGCCACACCTGGCGGCAGATGTCCACCACCTCGCGGGTACGGCCCATCGGCGCGTCGAACGGCACCCCGTGGAAGCCCTCCATGACCTGGGGGCCGGAGGTACCGATGCCGAGCCGGAAGCGGCCGTCGGAAACGTAGTCCAGCCCGGCCGCCGTCATCGCCAGCAGGGTGGGGGTGCGCACATAGATGGGCACCACACCGGAGCCGAGCTCGATGGTCGAGGTCTTGGCGGCCAGGTAGCCGAGCTGGCTGATGGCGTCATAGGAGTACGCCTCGGCGACCAGCGCGATATCGGCGCCGATCTTCTCCAGTTCGACGACCTGCTCGACCGCCTGCTTGAACCCGCCCGCGTAGCTCATGAAGATGCCTGTCCGCATCCGTCAGTTATACACCAACCAGTTGGTTGACCACCCGCCGTGTGTCCGTTGCGACACGCCTGCCCCGGAGATGGACGGATCGTGCACGGTGTTCGAGCACGACCCGGAACATCTGCCCGAGGTGCGGCGAGGCCTGCGGCCGATGACCAAACCCGTTGTCACACCGGCCATTTGCCAGTTCTGGATCCGCCTGTCCCATCAGGATTTCGATCGCAGCCGATGACCACTGAGACATGCACGGGCGCTCCGCCCGACGGGCGGCTGCGCAATGATGGCGGGATGCGCGAAACAACCGGTTCAAGCGCGATCGTCGATGGCTTCGCCCATGCCGCGGCCAACACCGATGTCATGGTCATGGATCAGATGAACGACCTGTTCGCTGGCCTGCTGCTCGAGCCGGAGGACGTCGGTAACCGGTGACACCCCGGTAAGCCCTGCTCAGCCCTTCAGCAGGGCGGCCACCTTGTCCTCAAGGGTGGGCTGCTCGGCGTCCGGCACCGGCGCCACGGTCTTGGGCAGCAACACGTCGGGATCGGCGAAATCGCGATAGGTCTTGTCGCCGGCGAGCACGTGCAGCAGGTAACCGGTGAGCAGGGCGCGGGTGGCCTTTTGCGTGCCGCGGTCCGCACCGGGCAGCCCGAACGCCTTGGCCAGCCGGCGTCCCTCGATCAGGCCCCCGGGCTCGGCCTTGTGCACAGTCCGCAGGATGGCCGTGGGCCAGGCCCGCGACAGCGCGTCGGCGTTGGAACGGATGGCGGTGCCGTCGGCCGGTGCCCGCAGGATCAGCCCGGAGCTCTTCAGCGTCGCGGCGGGCTGTTCGGCCGGCGGGCTGCTGACCGCGGGGTAGAGGGCGGCGACCGCCTGCAGCCGGGACCCCAGCCCGGCGGCGGCGAACACCGCGGCCGAGCCACCGAAACCATGGCCGACCAGGCCCAGCTTGGTCGGGTGCACGCTGATCTTGCCGGGCCCCAGCCGCACCCCGGCGATGATGTCCAGGGTGGTGCCAAGGTCGAAGGCGAGATTGAGCACCGACGGTGCGAACGACCGCTCGGTGTCGGGCGCCGCGGCGACGATGCCCCAGGACGCCAGGTGCTCCAGGGTGCCGGAATACCGGTCGGTCCCGGTCAGCCAGTCGTGACCGAACGCGATACCGGGCAGATTCAGCCCCGACTCGGGGGTGTAGACGACGCCGGGCTGGCCGGCGAACGCGAGATCTCCGCGCAGCACGCGATGCGGTCCGCGCCGGGTCAGAGCAGCGAAGAGCTGCTTCGTCTTGGCCACCCGTTGACCGTAGCCCACGGCCGCCCGGCCTACGTTGCAGGTGTGACGTTGCGGCCGACGGCGATGTCGGTGCTGTCCCTCGTCGGCGGGGCGGCCGCGCTGCCCGGTGGCCACGCTCACATGGTGCGGGGCACCACGTCCTGTACTTCGCGTTTGGGGTGGTCGCGGGCCCTGCTGGGCCAGTTGACATCCGCGCGAGCGAAAGCCGGGCCGTCGCTGCACTACCCTTGACGCCTATGTGTGGAATCGTCGGCTATGTCGGGCAGCGCCCTGCCTGCGAGATCGTCGTCGATGCGCTGCGCCGGATGGAATACCGCGGCTACGACTCCTCGGGGGTCGCCGTCCTCGACGGTGCCGGTGGCCTCGCCGTGCAGCGCCGTGCGGGGCGGCTGGCCAACCTCGAAGACGCTTTGAAAGACGCGGCCGAATCCGGTGAGGCGCTCGGCGGCACCTCCGGGATGGGGCACACCCGGTGGGCCACCCATGGTCGGCCCACCGACCGCAATGCCCACCCGCACCGTGACACCAGCGGCAAGTTCGCCGTCGTGCACAACGGCATCATCGAGAACTTCGCCTCGCTGCGCGCCGAGTTGGAGGTTGCCGGGATCGAGTTCGCCAGCGACACCGACTCCGAGGTGGCCGTGCACCTGGTGGCGCAGGCCTACCGCAACGGAGAGACCGCGGGCGACTTCGTGGGGTCGGTGCTGTCGGTGCTGCGCCGGCTCGAAGGCCATTTCACCCTGGTGTTCGCCTTCGCCGACGAACCCGGCACCATCGTCGCCGCGCGCCGCTCGACCCCGCTGGTGGTCGGCGTCGGCGACGGCGAGATGTTCATCGGCTCCGATGTGGCGGCGTTCATCGAATACACCCGAGAAGCCGTCGAACTCGGCCAGGACCAAGCGGTCGTCATCACCGCCGACGGGTACACGATCAGCGACTTCTCCGGCAACACGGACGTCCCGACGCGGCCGTTCCACATCGACTGGGACCTGAGCGCCGCCGAAAAGGGCGGTTACGAGTACTTCATGCTCAAGGAGATCGCCGAGCAGCCCGCCGCGGTGTCGGACACCCTGCTGGGGCACTTCGTCGACGGCCGCATCGTGCTCGACGAGCAGCGCCTCTCCGATCAGGAGCTCCGCGAGGTCGACAAGGTCTTCATCGTGGCGTGCGGCACCGCCTACCACTCCGGCATGCTGGCCAAATACGCCATCGAGCATTGGACCCGGCTGCCCGTCGAGGTCGAACTCGCCAGCGAATTTCGGTACCGCGACCCGGTTCTGGACCGCAGCACCCTGGTGATCGCGATCTCGCAGTCCGGCGAGACCGCCGACACCCTGGAGGCCGTGCGGCACGCCAAGGAGCAGAAGGCCAAGGTTCTGGCCATCTGCAACACCAACGGCAGCCAGATCCCGCGGGAGGCCGACGCCGTGCTCTACACCCGGGCCGGCCCGGAGATCGGCGTGGCGTCCACCAAGACGTTCCTGGCGCAGCTGACCGCGAACTATCTGGTCGGGCTGGCGCTGGCACAGGCCCGCGGCACCAAGTACGCCGATGAGGTGGCCCGCGAGTACCACGACCTGGAGGCCATGGCCGATCAGGTGTCGCGGGTGCTCACCTGCATGGAGCCGGTGACCGCGCTGGCGCAGCGATTCGCCCAGGCTTCGGCGGTGCTGTTCCTCGGTCGCCACGTGGGCTACCCGGTGGCGCTGGAAGGCGCGCTCAAGCTCAAGGAACTGGCCTACATGCACGCCGAAGGGTTCGCCGCCGGCGAGCTCAAGCACGGACCCATCGCGCTGATCGAGGATGATCTGCCGGTCATCGTGGTGATGCCGTCGCCCAAGAGTGCGGCCACCCTGCACGCGAAGCTGCTGAGCAATATCCGCGAGATCCAGGCCCGCGGTGCCATCACCGTCGTCATCGCCGAGGAAGGCGACGACACGGTGGCCCCGTACGCCGATCACCTCATCGAGATCCCGGCCGTGTCAACGCTTTTCCAGCCGCTGCTGTCGACGATTCCGATGCAGGTGTTCGCGGCCGGGGTGGCGCAGGCGCGCGGCTATGACGTCGACAAACCGCGAAACCTGGCCAAGTCGGTCACCGTCGAATAGCGCTGTGGGAGTCGGGCATTGGCGTAGCGAGGCGGCCCGTGCACATTTCGCTGCCGCCTACGACGCCGCGCTGGCCAGACTTCCCGCGGTCGAAGAAACCTGCGATGTACCGACCACTTTCGGTGATGTCCGGGTCTACCGGTTCGGCGGTGGCCCGGGCCGGCCGGTAGTGCTGCTGCCCGGTCGTAACGCCTCGACCCCGATGTGGGCGGACAACCTGCCCGGACTGCTCGCGCACCGCAGCGTGTATTGCCTTGACCTGCTGGGGGAGCCCGGCATGTCGGTGCAGCGATCGCCGATCACCGGCGTCGAGGACCAGGCGCGCTGGTTCGATGAGCTGCTGATCGGCCTCGGCCTGGAATCGGTGCACCTGATGGGGGTTTCGTTCGGGGGTTGGACCGCGGTCAACTACGCGGTACACAACCCGGCCCGAGTCGCCTCTTTGGTGCTGCTGGATCCGGTGATGACCTTCGCGCGCATACCGATTCGGACCATGCTGGCCTTCATTCCGATGGGCCTGCCGGGGGTTCCGCAGGGGTTGCGCCGTCGGGTCCTGCGCTGGATGTCCGGCGGGGTGGAGATCGACGAATCCGAACCGGTGCTGAAGTTGATCAACTCCGGCACAGAGAATTTCGTGCTGCAGCAGCCGGCGCCGACCCGCTTCACGCCGGAGCAGTTACGCGGTCTGCAGATGCCTGTGCTGGCGATCCTTGCCGGTCGCAGCGTCATACATGACGCCGACCGGGCGGCGAGGTCCGCGCGGGAACTGTTGCCCAATGGTCAGGTGGAGTTGTGGGGAGCGGCATCGCATGCACTCACCGGCGAGTTTCCCGATGAGATCACGGC
Source organism: Mycobacterium sp. AMU20-3851 (assembly GCF_043974665.1). Classification (NCBI taxonomy): domain Bacteria; kingdom Bacillati; phylum Actinomycetota; class Actinomycetes; order Mycobacteriales; family Mycobacteriaceae; genus Mycobacterium; species Mycobacterium sp. AMU20-3851. The sequence goes on along the minus strand of NZ_CP146371.1, from coordinate 4,683,325 downwards.
TTCGGCCGGCGCATTCTGGACGCGTGTCGACGGTTCGTGAACCGGACCGTCACCCGGCCTGGGCTGCCCATTGGCTGGGCGGCTGGCCGAAGTGACGGCGAAATGCCCGATTGAACGTTCCCGGGTCGGTGAAACCGCTGGAGTGGCAGGCGTGTCTCACCGAGGCGCCCTGGGCGATCAGTGTGCTCGCGAGTTCCAGTCGCCTGCACCGGATCTCGTTGGCCGGCGATCGACCGTCCTCGGCCAGTAACTGCTGCACCGTGCGCAGTGAGAGGTGGAATTCGGCCGCCAGCCGGGCCGCGGTGAACTCCGGGTCTCGGAAGCAGGCGTCGATATGGGTCAGTAGACGTGCCCGCAGCGCTGTGCGGTGCCCATAATCGCGGTGTCGGTCTGACGCGATCCGTTCGGAGGCATCGGCGAACGCCAGTAGCCGGGTGCCGTCGGTACCGAGGGGTCGTGCCGACCAGGTGACCGGGATCGGTTGGCCCGCCCGGGTGATGAACCATTCGTGCGCCCTGTCGGCAGCGGAGCCGCAGCCGTCGAGTATCGGGCAGGAGTCCGACGGGTACCGCGACCCGTCGGGATGCCATTCATGCAGGGTGTCGTGGCTTGGGGCGCCGATCACGTCGTCATCGCTGCGGTAGCCGAGCATCCTCAGCGCGGCCTGATTCGCCAATGCCACCGTGCCGTCCGGGCCGATCACCCACAGTGGGGTCGGCGCGACGTCGATCACCGCCGAGAGGGTGCCGGCGTCGAGGACGGTTTGGTTCAACACGCTCCCACCTGGCTTCCGATTTGTGCTCACGCTAGGGGCGGCGGGTTTCGACGGCTTTCTCCGCTCGTTACGGCGTGGTTAAACGGTGTCACCCGTGCGCAAAATGCCGTACTCCCTGCGTGTTTTGCCATGGGCAAACCGCCCCGGCGATTGTTGTCATGGGGTTACCACCACTGCGAAGGAGAGTGCCGATGGCCTACGACCCCACCTCACCCGTGATCGACGAGATCGAACGACGTCGTCTGGAAACCGGGATCAGTTGGCAGAAGCTCGCCGACCACGTCGACCGGCCGCTGGTGTGGACGGTGGCCGCGATGCTGGGCAGTCACCCGATGCCCAACGCCGAGGCCCGCGCCGTCGGTGACCTGCTGGGTCTCGGCCCGGAAACCGTTGCAGCCCTGCAGCGCCAGCCGTACCGGACCGAGAACACGGCCGTGCTGACCGACCCGACGATCTACCGCTTCGTCGAACTGATCAATGTGTACGGTCCGGCGTTCAAGGCGCTGATCCACGAGGAATTCGGTGACGGCATCATGAGCGCGATCAACTGCAACGTGAACTTCGAACGCCGGGCCGACCCGGATGGGGACCGGGTCGTCGTGACCATCGACGGCAAGTTTCTGCCGTACCACTGGTGATTGCGGGCAAAGGAGATAGCTCATGTCATACGTCAAACCGGCCGACCTCGCTGTGCGGATCATCGATGCCGGTGAATCGAAGGTGTTCATGTCCACCCGCGACACCCTGATCCGGTCCTTCATGGCCGGCGCCATTCTGGCGCTGGCCGCGGCTTTCGCGGTGACGATCTCGGTGAAGACCGGGGAGCCGCTGTTGGGCGCGGTGTTGTTCCCGGTGGGTTTCTGCATGCTGCATCTGCTCGGGTTCGACCTTCTCACAGCGGTGTTCACGCTGGTGCCGCTGGCCTGGCTGGACAAGCGCCCGGGGGTGACGGTCGGCCCGATGCTGCGGAACTGGGGACTGGTGTTCCTGGGCAATCTGGCCGGAGCGCTGACCGTCGCGGTGTTCATGGCGATCTACTTCACCTACGGGTTCAGCGTGGAACCCGACGCCGTCGGGCAGGCGATCGGTCAGATCGGCGAGGGCCGCACCGTGGGCTATGCCGATCACGGCGCCGCCGGGATGCTGGCGCTGTTCATCCGCGGCGTGATGTGCAACTGGATGGTGTCGATGGGTGTGGTGGGAGCCATGATGTCGGACAGCCTGCCGGGCAAGGTGATCGCCATGTGGATGCCGATCATGGTGTTCTTCTACCTTGGCTTCGAGCACTCGATCGTCAACATGTTCCTGTTCCCGTCCGGGCTGCTGCTCGGCGGTGAGTTCACCATCATGGACTATCTCCTGTGGAACGAGATCCCCACGGTGATCGGGAATCTCGTGGGGGGACTGGCGTTCGTGGGCCTGGTGATCTACGCGACTCACGGCAAGACCGGCCCGCTGCGTAAGCGCTCCACCGACCTGGTCACGGTCGATCCGGCCCCGCTTTCGGTGCCGAGCAAGGTCTGAACCGTTCGGGCTCGCGGACCGGCGCTCGTCGGTCCGCGAGCCCGTCGGTTGAGATCCGTCCCACGAAGGCCGCCCGAAGTGTCACCGATGTCCTGATACATCACAGTCAATTGTCGGACCCTCGAGGCATAATCGAAACTATGTTCGATAGGGCTGCGTTGGCGGAGATGAGTGGGGAACAGCTCATCTGCGCGGTGACGGCCGCGACCCGGGCCGAGGCCATGGCCGCCGCGGACCGGTTGGCCTTGATCGCCGAGGTGGCCGCACGGCAGTGCGACAGCGAGGACGAGGTCAGTGCCTGTCAGGTGATCGACGGCTGGGCGTACGCCAAAGCCCAGGTGAGCGCCGCGTGCAACGTGAGTGCGCACGCCGCGTCGACGCAGATGCGGATCGGGGTGACCCTGCGCGAGCGGCTGCCGCAGGCGGCTGCACTGTTCGCGACGGGTGCCCTGTCGGCGAAGGTGATCGGGGAGATCACCTGGCGCACCAAACTGGTCACCGACGAAGAGGCGCTGGCCTTGATCGATGACGGTATCGCCGGAGAAGCCGCCCGGTACGGGATGTTGTCGGAGGCGGCGTTGATCCGGGCGGTGGATCTCTGGGTGGAAAAGTATGACCCGATCGCGGTGATCCGGTCCAAGGCCGTCGCCAAGGACCTGTACGTCGAGTTCGACGATCGGGACGACCCCAACGGGGTGTGCTCGTTCTGGGGTCGGCTGCGGGCCACCGACAAGGAAGCGGTCAAGCAGCGCCTGCATGATCTGGCCGCCACCGTGTGCCCGAACGATCCGCGGCCGCTGCGGGAACGTCTCTCCGCTGCCATGGGTGCCCTCGGAGTGGTGGGGCCGTCGCTGCAGCGGTTGGCCTGCCAATGCGGTGACCCGGATTGTGAAGGCAGCGGCAAAGACCCGCGGTCGACGGCGGTCGTCATCTATGCGCTCACCGATCAGGTGCCCGGAGCGCAAGCACGCCCCGGACCCGGGCTCGGGCCGACGCCTGAGCCCGCGCCGGAGGGGGTCGCGGGGCGTACTCCGTCTGCGGAGCACGCCACCGAAATAGCGCCCGAGCCCGCCGCGGAACCCGATATCCCGGGCCAACCCGCTGCCCATGCCGAGCCCCGGCCTCGGCCCGCGGCCACAATGCCAGGCGCGGGTGCCGGAATCACCCTCGACGGCGCCATCATCCCCGCCGCCATGCTCGCCGACCTCATCGCCACCGGCGCCAAAGTCCGCACCATCGCCGAGGCCGCGAACCTACCCACCGAACGCCAATACCGGCCCTCCACCGCACTGACCGCATTCGTGCGCATGCAATCGCAAACCTGCAGCTTCCCCGGTTGTTCGAAACCGGCGCACCGCTGCGATCTGGACCATGTCGCGCCGTGGCCGGCCGGGGCCACCCATCCGGGCAATCTGCGTCCACTCTGCCGTGAACATCATCTACTCAAAACATTCCGCACCGGGCCGAACGGCTGGACCGTCACCGCCCGCCCCGACGGCCGTACGGAGTGGACTTCACCGACCGGGCACACCTATGTCACCACTCCGGGCGCGTCGATTCTGTTCCCGCACTGGAACGTTCACACCGACGTGCCGCCGCCACGACACATCAGCCTGATCGACCGCGGTGCCGAAGATTCCAAGATGCCCACCCGGGCCCGCACCCGCGCCCAAGACCGCGAATACCGCATCAACGCCGAACGCACCCGCAACGCAACCGAACTCGCCCTCGCGGCAGCATCAAGGGAACGGAATGAGGACCGAATCACCAAGGGGGTCACCACGCCAGACGACATGTTCGCCAGTCGGGCCGGCAGCGGCGGCGACCCGGACCCACCACCTTTCTAGTCGGCCGTCACGCTCGCAGTACGCTGGGGCCCAGCGCCTCGTACCGATGCGCCTCCGCGCTCGGCAACTCGGTGCCGGTGATGATCGACTCGAAATCGGAGATCTCGGCGAATCGGCAGAAACTGGTCTGGCCGAACTTGGAGTGCGCGGCCACCAGAATTCTTCGCGAAGCCACCCGCACCGCGGTCTGTTTCACCGCTGCCACCGCCGGATCCGGGGTGGTGAGGCCGTGGTCCAATGCGATGGCGTTGGTGCCCAGGAACGCCACGTCGATGACCAGGGAACGAAGTCGTTCCAGCGCCCATTCATCCACCGTGGCAAGCGTTCTGCCGCGCATCCGACCGCCCAGCAGCAGCACGGTGACGGTGCTGCTGTGGGCCAGCGCCTCGGCCGCCAACAGTGACGAGGTGACCACCGTCAGCTCCCGCTCGGCGAGCAACTCGGCGATCAGGCGGGGGGTGAAACCCTCATCGAGGTATACGGTCTCGGCGCCGTGCAGCTGGTCTGCCGCGGCGCCGGCGATCCGGTGCTTCTGGGCCAGGTCGACCTGGCTGCGGTACTCGACACCGGATTCGAAAGCCACCGTCTCCAGCGGGATCGCCCCGCCGTGCACCCGCTTGAGCAGTCGGCGGCCGGCCAGCACCTTGAGGTCACGGCGGATCGTCTCCGTCGCCACCTGCAGTTCCTCGGCCAGCGCGGGTACCTCGACACGCCCCCGGTCGCGGGCGAACTCGACGATCTGGCGCTGGCGGCTATCCGAATCCACGGTCACATTCTGGTCGGTGTCATGCCCCGGCGTTCAGCACGGCCTGGATTTCCTCCGCGGTGCCGGCCGAGCGGAGTTGGGCCACCCGATCCTTGTCCAGGAAGACGTGGGCGATGCGGGTCAGTAGCGCCATGTGATCGTTGCCGGCACCGGCGATCCCGACCACGAACGCGGCGGGCTTACCGTTCCAGTCGATGGGTTCGGGGTAGCGCACGAACGAGATACCGGTGCGGCGGATCGCGGTCTTGGCATCGTTGGTGCCGTGCGGGATGGCCAGCCCGTTACCCATGTAGGTCGAGACCGACTTCTCCCGCTCGTGCATGGCGTCGACGTAGGCGGGTTCGACCGCGCCCGCGGCGACCAGGAGCGCGCCCGCCTCGTCGATGGCCTGTGCGGCGGTGCCGCCGCTGCCGTCGAGCACGATCGAGGACAGCGGCAGCACCTCGGTGGCATCCCCGGCCGGCGTCTCGGAGGGGGCTTCCGCAGTGGGCGCCGGCGCGGCAGCCCCTTCGGTGTTGGTCTGCCGCAACCGCTCGACGATCTCGTCGTAGCGCGGGCTGCTCATGAAGTCGTCGACGGACACCTGCACGGCGGACCCGGTCTTCTGGGTGGCACGGGCGGTCAGGTCCCGGTGCGTCACCACCAGATCGTAGGTGTCGCTCAGGTTGGAGATCGCCGAGTTGGTCACCTTGACGTCACCGAAGCCGGCCTGCTGAATCTTCTTACGCAGCACCGAGGCTCCCATCGCAGAGGAACCCATGCCGGCGTCGCAGGCGAACACGATGGTCTTGATCGGACCGGTGTGGCCGGCTCCGGCGCCCACCAGGGCGGCCGAGACACTGGACTTCTTGCCCTTCATGGATTCCATCGACGCGGTGGCCGCGGCCAGATCGGGTTCATCGGTGGCCTTGTCGGTCTTGAGCAGGAATGCCGCCACGATGAACGACACCGCGGTGGCGCCGAGCACCGCCAGCGTCACCCCGAGGAAGCTGCCGCTGGCGGTCTGGGCGTAGATCGCGATGATCGATCCCGGTGCGGCCGGTGCGCGCAGACCCGACCCGAACAGCACGTTGATGAACACGCCGGTCATGCCGCCGAGGATGGTGGCCACGATCAGCTTGGGCTTCATCAGGACATACGGGAAGTAGATCTCGTGGATGCCGCCGAAGAACTGGATGATGGCGGCCCCGGGAGCGGACGCGCGCGCCGCGCCCCTGCCGAACACCATGTAGGCCAACAGGATTCCCAGGCCGGGCCCGGGATTGGTCTCCAACAGGAACAGGATCGACTTGCCGGTCTCCAACGCCTGGGTGGTCCCCAGCGGGGTCAGCACACCGTGGTTGATCGCGTTGTTGAGGAACAGCACCTTGGCCGGCTCGATGAGGATCGAGGTGAGTGGCAGCAGATCGTTGTTGACCAGAAAGTCGACGGCGTTGCCGGCGCCCCGGGTGAACGAGGACACGATGGGACCGATGCCGAAGAACCCGAAGATGGCCAGCAGCATCCCGAGGATGCCCGCGGAGAAGTTGTCCACCAGCATCTCGAAGCCGGGCCGGATCTTGCCTTCCCACAGTGCATCCAGCTTTTTCATGCACCACCCGCCGAGTGGGCCCATGATCATGGCCCCCATGAACATCGGCACGTCGGCGCCGGCGACCACGCCCATGGTGGCGATGGCGCCGACGACGGCACCGCGGTTGCCGTGGATCATCCGGCCGCCGGTGTAGCCGATCAGCACCGGCAGCAGGTAGGTGATCATCGGGCCGACGATCCCGGCGCCGTCATAGGCGCCCCAACCGCCGATCTTGGCGACCCACCCCTCCGGATTCTTCAGGTCGGAGAAGATCGCCTGCAGCCAGCCCTGTTCGATGAACAGGGCGGTGATCAATCCCCAGGCGATGAATGCGCCGATATTGGGCATCACCATGTTCGACAGGGCGGTGCCCAGTTTCTGCACCCGCACCCGCACACCGGTCCGCGGCGAGTCTGCGGCTGACGCTTCCAAGGTGGACATCCGATGACCTCCGGTTCCGCCGGCAGATGGGTGATGCCGGTCACAAGTATCACCAGTACACCGCATACTCGGGCAGCTTTGCAAGCGATTCGGGCAAAAACGGGCATAGAAATCTGTGGTTTTATGACCGGATCGGCGTTAGGCTCCTGGCAAGCCCACCGAAAGGACCGCGCATGCTAGCCCTGCGTTTCTATGCCCCCGAAGACGTCCGGCTGGAGGACGTACCAGAGCCACAGTGCGGTCCCGACGAAGTGAAAATGCGGGTCCGCAACTGCTCCACCTGCGGCACCGACGTGAAGATCTTCTACAACGGGCACCAGAACCTGACGCCGCCGCGCACCATCGGCCACGAGATCGCCGGCGAGATCGTCGAGGTCGGCGCCAATGTGAACTCGGCCCACGGGACCGATTGGAAGGCCGGTGACCGCGTCCAGGTGATCGCCGCGGTGCCGTGCGGGGAGTGCCATGAGTGCCGCAAGGGTTGGATGGCGGTCTGCCAGAACCAGACCTCGATGGGCTATCAGTACGACGGCGGATTCGCCGAGTACATGATCGTGCCCGAGCAGGTCCTCAAGGTCGACGGACTCAACAGGATCCCGGACAACGTGGGCTTCGACGAGGCCTCGGCCGCAGAGCCTTTCGCGTGCGCCATCAACGCCCAGGAACTGCTCGGCATCGAGGAGGGCGACACCGTGGTGGTGTTCGGCGCCGGCCCCATCGGCTGCATGCACATCCGGATCGCGCGCGGTGTGCACAAATGCGGACCGATTTATCTGGTCGACGTGAACGACGCCCGGCTGAAGATGTCGGCCGACGCTGTCAACCCCGACGGGGTCATCAACGCCGCCGAGGTCGACGTCGTCGAGAAGGTCATGGAACTCACCGGTGGCCGCGGCGCGGACATCGTGATCACCGCGACCGCCGCCAACATCGCCCAGGAGCAGGCCATCGCGATGGCCGCACGCAACGGCCGGATCTCCTTCTTCGGCGGGCTGCCCAAGACCGATCCGACGATCACCTGCGACTCCAATGTCGTGCACTACCGCCAACTGCACATCCACGGCGCCAACGGTTCTGCGCCCGAACACAACAAGCGCGCGCTGCAGTACATCTCCACCGGGCAGGTGCCGGTCAAGGATCTGATCACCCGCCACATTCCGCTGCAGAACGTGCTCGACGCGTTCGGCATCGTCAAGAACGGCGAAGCCATCAAGGTCACCGTCGAGCCGTAACCCGCCGGGCGGGACAGGTCAGCCGCCGACCGCGACCAGATAACCGGCGATGCCCAGCACGCATGCTGCTGCGCACAGTCCCAGGGTCCCGACCGCGTAGGGCCAGGCCCGGGACCGCCGCACCAGCTGGGCGATGGTGACCACCAGGCCGGTGGCCCACAGGCCCGCGGCGGCGATGAAGCCGGTGAACATGGCGCTCACCCCGGCGTCGATATCGCACGTCTCGGGTGGGCAGGTGTCGGTGAACGCCATGAAGAAGATCCCGAAGAAAGCCGCGACGGCGCCGCCGACGAGGGCCAGCGCCAGCGCGGTGACCGACACGGCGATGTCGACCCCGGAAACGGGTGGCTTGGCTGCGGGTGGGGGACCGTAGGTCACGGGGTCTGATCGTATGGCCTGGCGTGCGCCGCGGCCGCTGGATCGGTCCCACAGATCGACCGGCCCGCGTAACCTGTTGGCGCGCGCCTATCGACGGAACGGGAGCTGATGCGGCACTACTACACCGCCGAGGCCATCCGGGCCGCCGAAGCGCCATTGCTCGCCTCGCAACCAGAGGGCACCCTGATGCGCCGGGCCGCCTACGGGCTGGCCCGGGTCATCGCCGGCGAGCTCGCGCAACGCACCGGTGGCGTCAACGGCCGGCAGGTGTGTGCGGTCGTCGGCTCCGGGGACAACGGCGGCGACGCCCTGTGGGCGGCGACCTTCCTGCGCCGCCGCGGCGCCCAGGTTTCGGCGGTGCTGCTCAGACCCGGACACACCCACCCCGCGGCGCTGGCGGCGTTCCGCCGCGCCGGCGGCCGGCCGGTACAGAACATCCCGGCGGCAACGGATCTGGTGATCGACGGGGTGGTCGGGATCTCCGGGCGCGGCCCGCTGCGCCCCGATGCCGCCGCCGTCTTCGCAGAGTGTGCCGCGCCCGTCGTCGCTGTCGACATCCCGAGCGGCATCGACGTGCACACCGGTGCCGCCGACGGGCCGCACGTGCGGGCGGCCGTCACGGTCACCTTCGGTGGTCGCAAACCCGTACACGCGCTGGCCGATTGCGGCCGGGTCGAACTCATCGACATCGGACTGGACCTCGCACCCAGCGACGTCGTCGGGTTGGAGGCGGCCGACGTCGCGGCCCGCTGGCCGGTGCCGGGACCTCGTGACGACAAGTACACCCAGGGTGTCACCGGAATCCTGGCCGGCTCCGCGACCTATCCGGGTGCCGCCATTCTCAGTACCGGCGCCGCCGTGGCGGCGACCTCCGGCATGGTCCGTTACGCGGGCAGCGCGGCGCACGAGGTGGTCACCCGGTGGCCCGAAGTGATCGCCACAGCCGATGTCGAATCGGCCGGCCGGGTACAGGCCTGGGTGGTCGGGCCCGGGCTCGGCACCGATGAAAAGGCCGCGGCCGCATTGCGGTTCGCGCTGTCCACCGACCTACCGGTGATCGTGGACGCGGATGCGCTGACGCTGTTGGCCGCCGAACCCGCGCTGGTGACCGACCGGCGTGCTCCCACCGTGCTCACCCCGCACGCGGGGGAGTACCGCCGGCTGGCCGCAGCGGAAGTGGGCACCGACCGTGTCGCCGCGGCCCGCGCCCTGGCCGAAACTCTCGGTGCCACCGTGCTGCTCAAGGGCAACGTCACCGTCATCGCCGACCCCGGGGCGAGCGAAGAACCGAGCGGCACCTACCTGAATCCGGCCGGGCAGTCCTGGGCCGCCACGGCCGGCTCCGGTGACCTGCTGTCCGGGGTGGTCGGGTCCTTGCTGGCCGCCGGGATCCCCGCCGCCGAAGCCGCGGCGATGGCCGCCTTCGTCCACGCCCGGGCCGCCCGGCTTGCCGCCGAGGACCCGGGCCCGCACCCCGCGCCCACCTCGGCCGGGGGCATCCTGGCCCACCTACGCACCGCCATCGCATCGTTGAACGGAAAGGGAAATCCCGAATGACCCGCAGGCACAAGCCCAGAACGCACATCGCCCCCGCCTACACCGGACGGTTGTCGACCGACCCGGTGCCCGCACTGCGGCTGCCCGGCGAATCGATGGATCCGCAGGCGGCCTACCGCTACATCCACGACGAGCTGATGCTCGACGGCAGTTCGCGGCTGAACCTGGCGACGTTCGTCACGACCTGGATGGACCCCGAAGCCGAACGGTTGATGGCCGAGACGTTCGACAAGAACATGATCGACAAGGACGAGTACCCGGCGACCGCCGCGATCGAATCGCGGTGTGTGGCCATGGTGGCCGACCTGTTCCACGCCGAAGACCTGCGCGACGACGATCCCGCCACGGCCATCGGGGTGTCCACCGTCGGGTCCAGCGAGGCGGTCATGCTCGCCGGGCTGGCCATGAAGTGGCGGTGGCGCGAGAAGGTTGGTGGTGCCAAGGGCGAGAGCTGGAAGGGACGCACCCCCAACCTGGTCATGGGCTCCAACGTGCAGGTCGTCTGGGAGAAGTTCTGCCGCTACTTCGACGTCGAACCGCGCTATCTGCCGATGGCGCAGGACCGTTTCGTCATCACCCCCGACCAGGTGCTGGACGCGGTCGACGAGGACACCATCGGCGTGGTCGGCATCCTGGGCACCACCTTCACCGGTGAGCTGGAGCCGATCGCCGAGATCTGCGCGGCACTGGACACCTTGGCCGCCGACGGCGGGGTGGACGTCCCGGTGCACGTCGACGCGGCCAGCGGCGGGTTCGTGGTGCCGTTCCTGCATCCCGATCTGGTCTGGGATTTCCGGCTGCCGCGGGTGGTGTCGATCAACGTCAGCGGCCACAAGTACGGGCTGACCTACCCGGGGATCGGGTTCGTGGTCTGGCGCAACGCCGAGCACCTGCCCGAGGATCTGGTGTTCCGGGTCAACTACCTGGGCGGGGACATGCCCACGTTCACGCTGAACTTCTCCCGCCCGGGCAACCAGGTCGTCGGCCAGTATTACAACTTCCTGCGCCTGGGACGGGCCGGATACTCGCAGGTCATGCACTGCCTGTCGGACACCGCGCGGTGGCTGGGGGACCAGCTGCGGGAGAGCGAGCATTTCGACGTGATCACCGACGGGTCGGCCATCCCGGTGGTCAGCTTCCGGCTGCGCGGCGACCGCGCCTACACCGAGTTCGACGTCTCGCACGCCCTGCGCGCGTACGGCTGGCAGGTACCGGCCTACACCATGCCCGAGGGCGCCGAGGACGTCGCGGTGCTGCGGGTCGTGGTCCGGGAAGGCTTCTCCGCGGATCTGGCCCGCGCCCTCAAGGACGACCTGATCACCGCGCTGAAGAACCTGGACGAGCTCAAACCCGACGGTCAGTACGACACGGTGCGGCCCTTCGCGCACTGACACGAACCGGAGTCACTGGGCCCGGCATGAGAAAATCGGGTCGATGCACGCCACCGACCCGACCCCGCCGACCGGACCTCAGGTCGTCGTGGACCTCGACGCCATCGCCCACAACGTGCGGGTCCTGCGTGAACATGCCGGCCCGGCCGCGGTCATGGCGGTGGTCAAGGCCGACGGATACGGTCACGGCGCCGCCGCGGTGGCACGGGCCGCGCTGGCAGCCGGGGCGAGCGAGGTCGGGGTGGTCACGGTCGGCGAGGCGCTCGCACTGCGCCGCGACGGCATCGCCGCCCCGATCCTGAGCTGGCTGCACCCCCCGGGCACCGATTTCGCGCCCGCCCTGGACGCCGATGTGCAGATCGCGGTGTCCTCGTCGGCCCAGCTGGACGACCTCGTCGATGCGGCGCGGCGCACCGGGGTCACCGCCGTGGTCACGGTCAAGGCGGACACCGGACTGAGCCGCAACGGCGTCAGCGCCGCCGATTACCCGGCGCTGCTGACGGCGCTGGCCCGCGCGCAGGCCGACGGGGCGGTGCGGGTGCGCGGCCTGATGAGCCATCTGGTGCACGGCGACGACCCCGACAACCCGTTCAACGCGGTCCAGGCGCAGCGGCTGACCGGGATGCGGGAGCAGGCCCGCGAGCAGGGCGTGCATTTCGAGGTGGCCCATCTGAGCAACTCCCCGGCCGCGCTGACCCGCCCGGATCTGCGCTTCGACATGGTGCGCCCGGGCATCGCGCTGTACGGGCAGACCCCGATCCCGGCGCTCGGGGATATGGGCCTGCGCCCGGCGATGACGCTGAAGGCCCCGGTGGTGATGGTGCGGCCGATCAAGGCCGGTGACGGGGTGTCCTACGGACATACCTGGGTCGCATCGCGCGACACCACCCTGGCCCTGGTGCCCCTGGGCTACGCGGACGGCATCTTCCGCACCCTGAGCGGCCGGTTCGAGGTGTCCATCAACGGACGGCGGCGGCCCAACGTCGGGCGGGTCTGTATGGATCAGTTCGTCGTCGACCTCGGCCCCGGTCCGGTGGACGTCGGCATCGGCGACGAGGCGATCCTGTTCGGGCCCGGCGACTCCGGTGAACCGACCGCCCAGGACTGGGCGGAGCTCATCGGGACCATCAACTACGAGGTGGTGACCAGCCCGCGGGGCCGGATCACCCGCGTCTACCGCGGCGAGACGGGCTGAGACCATTGGCCGACGACGACGACGCGCGCTGGCCGGTGGCCGGCTGGCTGGCCGGCCTGGCCGGGCTGACCGCGGTCGGTTCGGTGGCCGGGGCCTCGGTGGCGCGTTCACTGGCCCGCCGGGTCAGCGCCGACGACCCGTATGCGGGTGAGGATTTCGGACTGCTGCACTCCGACCGCAGCACCGTGGTCACCACGAATGACGGTGTGCCACTGGCGGTGCGCGAATGCGGACCGGAGAACGCCCCGTTGACGGTGGTGTTCTGTCACGGCTTCTGTCTGCGGATGGGGGCGTTCCACTTCCAGCGGGACATGCTCGCGCGGCAGTGGGGCGATCAGGTCCGCATGGTGTTCTATGACCAGCGCGGTCACGGTCTGTCCGGCGATGCGTCGCCGGACACCTTCACCGTGCCCCAACTCGGCCAGGACCTGGAGTCGGTGCTGGCGGTGATGGCGCCGCGCGGGCCCGTCGTACTGGTCGGGCACTCGATGGGCGGTATGACGGTGCTGGCGCACGCCCGGCAGTACCCGCAGCGCTACCCGACCCGCATCGTCGGCGCGGCATTGATCGCGTCTGCCGCGGAAGGGGTTTCGCGGTCTCCGCTCGGGGAGATCCTGCGTAACCCGGCGCTGGAGGCGGCCCGGTTCATCGTGCGGTACGCCCCCGGGGTCGTGCACAACGGACGTGGCGTGGCCCGATCCATCATCGGGCCGGTGCTGCGTGCCGCGTCCTACGGCGACGAGGACGTCAGCCCCAGCGTGGTGGCCTTCAGTGAATCGATGATGCACGACACCTCGGTGCACACGCTGGTCGGATTCCTGCACGCGCTGGAGGTACACGACGAGACCGAAGGCCTCCGGTCACTGGCGAAGATCCCGACGCTGATCGCCTGCGGCGACCGGGATCTGCTCACCCCCAAAGAATATTCCCAACAGATGGCCGTGGCGCTGCCCAAGGCCGAGCTGGTGATCGCCGAAGGCGCCGGGCATCTCGTCCAGTTGGAGCGGCCCGAACTCATCGACGAGGCACTGGTACGTCTGGTGGAACGGGCCACACCGTCCAAACTGGTGGCGCTGACCCGCAAGATCAAGGAACGGACCCGCAACCATGGCTGAACGCAGCGGCGGTACCGCCGAACTGCTCACCCCCGAGGACACCGTCGCCCTCGGCGCGCGGCTCGGCGCCGAACTGCGCGCCGGCGACGTGGTGGTGCTCTCCGGTCCGCTGGGCGCCGGGAAAACCATGTTCACCAAGGGAATCGCGGCGGGGATGGATGTCGAGGGGCCGGTCACCTCGCCCACCTATGTGCTGGCCCGGGTGCATCGCGCCCGCCGGGACGGGGCCCCCGCCCTGGTGCACGTGGACATCTACCGACTGCTCGATCACGGTGGCGACCTGCTCGGTGAACTCGATTCGCTGGATCTGGACACCGATCTCGAGGACGCCGTGGTGGTCGTGGAGTGGGGAGAAGGGCTGGCCGAACGGCTCTCGGAGAATCATCTGGACATTCAGTTGCATCGTGACGCCGATTCCGAGAAGCGCACCGCGACATGGCGATGGAGCGTTTCATGATCGTACTGGCCATCGACACCGCCACTGCAGCGGTGACCGCCGGCATCGTCGAGGTGGGTGAGAAGATCACCACCCTGGCCGAGCGGACCGTCATCGACGCGCGCGCCCACGCCGAGCGCCTGACCCCGAACATCGTTGCCGCACTTGCTGATTGCGGTAAGACGATGAGCGACCTGGATGCCGTGGTGGTGGGCTGCGGCCCCGGGCCGTTCACCGGGCTGCGGGTCGGGATGGCGACCGCCGCCGCCTACGGGCAGGCGCTGGGGATCCCGGTACACGGGGTGTGCACGCTGGATGCCATCGCCCGCGCGACCGACGGTGAGGTCCTCGTCGTCACCGACGCCCGTCGCCGCGAGGTGTACTGGGCGCGCTACCGCGACGGTGTGCGGGTGGCCGGACCGCAGGTCGACGCACCGGCCGCGGTGGATGCCGGGGGTGTGCAGCGGGTGGCCGGGTCGCCGACCCTGGGCGCGACGTTCGGGTTACCGGTCATCGAACCGGAGTATCCGTCGGCGGCCGAACTCGTTGCCGCCGTCGCGGACTGGTCGGCAGAGCCGGAGCCGCTGGTGCCGCTGTATCTACGCCGCCCGGACGCCAAGACCCTGGCCGAACGAGGGCTGGCGTGACGGGACCCGACATCACGGTCGACGCCATGACCCGCGCCGATGCGGTCCGCTGCGCCGAACTGGAATCGCAGTTGTTCGCCGGGGACGACCCGTGGCCACCGGCGGCCTTTCTGCACGGGCTGAGCGGCAAGCACAACCACTATGTGGCGGCCCGGGCGGACGGTCGGCTGATCGGTTACGCAGGGATCTCCCGGCTGGGCCGCATCCCGCCGTTCGAATACGAGGTGCACACCATCGGGGTCGACCCGACCTATCAGGGCCGCGGCATCGGGCGGCGGCTGCTCGAGGAGCTGCTGCGCTTCGCCAAGGGCGGCGAGGTGTTCCTGGAGGTGCGTACCGACAACGAAGCCGCCATCAACCTGTACCAAAGCGTCGGATTCGCCACGGTGGGCGTGCGCAAGCGGTACTACAAGGTCAGCGGCGCTGATGCCTACACCATGAAGCGAGACCCGGCATGATCATTTTGGCCATCGAAAGTTCCTGCGACGAAACCGGAGTCGGGATCGCCCGGCTCGACGACGACGGTGCTGTCACCCTGCTGGCCGACGAGGTCGCCTCCAGCGTGGACGAGCACGCCCGCTTCGGCGGTGTGGTGCCCGAGATCGCGTCGCGGGCGCACCTGGAGGCCCTCGGCCCGACCATGCGGCGGGCGCTCGACACCGCCGGGGTGACGCGCCCGGACGTCGTGGCCGCCACCATCGGCCCGGGCCTCGCCGGTGCCCTGCTGGTGGGAGTGGCTGCGGCCAAAGCGTATTCGGCCGCCTGGGAGGTGCCGTTCTACGCCGTCAACCATCTCGGTGGGCACCTGGCCGCCGACGTGTACGACCACGGACCGCTGCCCGAATGCGTGGGGCTGCTGGTTTCCGGCGGGCACACCGAGCTGCTGCATGTGCGTTCGCTCGGTCAGCCGATCATCGAATTGGGCAGCACCGTGGACGACGCGGCGGGGGAGGCCTACGACAAGGTGGCCCGCCTGCTGGGCCTCGGGTATCCGGGCGGCAAACCGCTCGATGACCTGGCCCGCACCGGCGACCGGGACGCCATCGTCTTTCCCCGCGGCATGACCGGACCCCGCGACGAGCCCTACGTCTTCAGCTTCTCCGGGCTCAAGACCGCAGTGGCCCGGCACCTGGAGCGCAACCCGGACGCACCGCGTGCCGATGTGGCCGCGGGCTTCCAGGAAGCCGTCGCCGATGTGTTGACCGCGAAGGCGGTGCGCGCCGCGACCGACCTGGGCGTGTCGACGTTGTTGATCGCCGGTGGGGTGGCGGCCAACTCGCGGGTACGTGAACTCGCCGAGCAACGGTGCGCGGCGGCCGGGCTGACGCTGCGGGTGCCCCGCCCGCGGCTGTGCACCGACAACGGGGCCATGATCGCGTCGTTCGCGGCGCACCTGATCGCCGCGGGGGCGCCGCCGTCCGGGCTGGACGCGGCCAGCGATCCCGGGCTCCCGGTGGTCAAGGGTCAGGTGGCATGAGCCGAGCAGCCGATCCCGCCGATCGATTGGCCGTGCACGAACTGCTCTACCGGTACGCCGAGCTGATCGATGCGGGTGATTTCGACGGCGTCGGGGTGTTGCTGGGCCGCGGCACCTTCATGGGCGTCGCGGGAGCCGAGGCGATCGCCACGCTGTTCGCGACGACCACCCGCCGGTTCCCCGAGCACGGCAACCGGACCCGGACCCGCCATCTGGTGCTCAATCCGATCGTCGAGATCGAGGGGGCCCGGGCGTGGGCCCGGTCGACGTTCTGCGTCGTGCAGCAGACCGACCGGGTGGCGCTGGCACCCATCGTCGTCGGCCGCTACGCCGACACCTTCGCCCGCGACGAGCAGAGTTGGTACTTCACCGAGCGGAAGGTCGACGTCGAGATGATCGGGGACGTAACCGATCACCTGCTGATCGATCCGCGCTCATTCGGTTGAGCCGGAACCGATCCGCGCCTCGTTGATCTGGTGCACGCGCACGCTGACCTCCAGTTGGAAGCGGTCGGCGGGATTCTTCAGCGACAGGCCGGTCAGCTCCTCGATGAGCTTGATCCGGTACAGCAGCGAGTGCCGATTCAGATACAGCGCCCGGGCGGCGGCGCTGGTGTTGATGGCCTCGTTCAGCAGGATTTCCAGGGTGTGCACCAGCTGTCCCCTGCGGGTCTTGTCGTAATCGACCAGCGGCTGCAGCGTCTTCAGGATGGTCGCCATGCTCCGGGGATGCTGGCGCAGCACCTCGGCGAACTGCTGCGGCCCCACCGACCCGTCGGGTACCGGCGCGGCGGCGACGGTCACCGAGTGGCCCTGCCCCGGCGGCAGCAGCACCCAGCTGACCAGGCTCTCCGGCAGGCCGCTGAGCTGCCAGGCGGATTCGACGAGTCCGGAACCGGCCGAGGCGGACAGCGGCGCCGAAAAGTGCGTCATCACCAGATCGTCGGTGATCGAGGTCTTCGGGGTGACGCCGGAACTGCTCGCCAACCGTCTCAGCGTCTCGGCGAAATCGTGCGCGTGCTCGGCCCAGTGCGGGTCCTCGTCTTCGCGGCGGCCGATCACCATCTGGATCGGTGCGTCCTCGGGCGCGCTGACGAGCGGGAGCAGTTGCTTCTGCACGTCGGCGAAGGGGACCTCCCACGGCAGCATCACCAGCGGGAACTCGTGGCGGTCGGCCAACGGCACCAGCTCGGACAGCAGCTCGCGGGTGTCGATGTCCGGCGGCCCGCCGAGCGCCACCCCCGCGGCGGGCGAGGACATCAGGAAGGTGAGGAACTCACGCACGCCGGGCTGGCGAACATCGGTACCGGTCGTCAGGACGAAGTCGCCGGCGCGCACGAACGCTTCGGCGGGTGCGTGCATGATGTCCACCCACAGCACCTCGCGGGTCAGCCCCCGGTGCCCGGCGAGCACCGAGCCCTGATCCAGCGGTGGGACCGTCAGGGCCCTCGCCACGGTCAGCGGCGCACCCTGAGACATGTCGCCCTTTTCCTCTCGAACTCGACGGGTCGCTGATACCGCCGCATTTCGACGGTATCAGCGACCCGCATGGTGCCGAGAACGCTCCTCGGTCAGGCAGCCGGGGTCGGCGCGTCGTCCGGTGCCCGTCCGCTCAGGGCGGCGCCGATCGCCAGGAACACCACCGGCGCGATGCCGAAGATGAGCGCCAGCGTCGTCGATCCGCCGACGACCAGGGTCAGGTTCGCGATGATCATGGCGACCACCGCGGCCAGCACGATCGCCGCCACCACGGACAGGACGATGATGTTCGTCGGGCCGCCCCGGCGCTTGAAGAAGATGCCGACCGAGATCGTCGTCAGCAGCCACAGGATGGACAGTCCCCAGATGCCGAGGCCGCCGAGCGGGCCGAAGATCTGCAGCACCGGGTCCAGCCCGATAACCACGAACACACCCATGATCACCATGGACAGCACGGTGACCAGGATCGACGCGTTCGCCGGGGAACCGAGTTTCGGGTGCACCTCGCCGAGCTTGCGCGGCAGCACATTGTCGCGACCCAGCACGAAGGTGTACCGCGCGGCGATGTTGTGGAAGGCCAGCGCGCAGGCGAACACACTGACGAACCAGAACAGCGTGGTCAGGTCCTTGCCCAGGATGCCGAGGTACTTCTCGGCGGTGTTGACCATGTAGTTGTCCGGGTCGTCCTTGGCGACCTGGATGGCGTCGTTGCCGCCGTTGCCCTCGACCAGCGCCCAGCTGGAGAAGGCATAGAAGGTGGCAACGATCCCGACGGCCCAATAGGTGGCGCGGGGGACGGTGCGGTCGGGATCGCGGGCCTCGTCCCGGAAGACGGCGGTGGCCTCGACACCGACGAATCCCCACAGCGCGTAGAGCAGCGCGATGCCGAATGCCCCGGAGATGCCGGACGGGGTGAAGGAATCACCGGTGATGCCCTTGTCGCCGCCCTGAAGCACGATGACGAGGTCGAGCACCACCAGGATGGCGACCTCCGACACCAGGAAGATGCCCAGCACTTTGGCGCTGAGGTCGATGTCCCGGTAGCCGAGGAATGCGATCACCAGCAGCACCACACCGGTCAGCACCCACCACGGGACCGCCGGGCCGCCGACGATCTCCAGGAGGCTGGACAGGATGACCCCGTCGTAGGCCGCCACCGCCAGCAGCGTCGCCATGTAGGCGGGCAGCGCGAGCACCGCGGCGCCGGTGCCGACGGCTTTGCCCAGGCCCTTCTGGATGTAGGCGTAGAAGGCGCCGGTATCGGAGACGTACTTGGACATCGCCACGAAGCTGGCCGCGAACAGCAGGAAGATCACCCCGGCGACGAGGAACGCCACCGGAATACCCGTGGTGTCGCCGAGCGCCATCGCGATCGGGACATTGCCGCCCACGGTCGACAGCGGCGCGGCCGCGGCCACCACCATCAGCACGATGGCGGGTACGCCCAGGTTGCCACGCAGATGGCCGCGGGTATCCGGTGGCTTTGTACCGCTGGGCTTTTCGCCGGCGTTGACAGCTTCAGTCATGGGTTGAACCTCCTCTGCGCACGGAGCAGGCGTTCATCGGCTCCGAGTCCGGGGAAAGTCTGCGAGACGGAAAGGGTGTCTGCCATAGGTCTGCGTCAGTTTCCAACATTTTGTTGTAATCGGTTCTCAACTTCGGGCGTTCCGGTGTGGTGTTCTCACACATGTTGTTGGAAGGTCGCCGCGTACCGTTGTCCGTCGCCGGTGCCCGGGTCGATGCTGTGTCCACCGCCATGAGATGTCCACCTCGACGATGATGCCCACCCGCGACGTAGAGAGGCCACCAGTGAACAGCCCCGAACCCGAGCCGGACCACCGGCTCGGACGCATTCGTCTGCTCGACGAGCAACGCGTCAACCTCGACGGCTTCGCCGAACCGGACCCCGCGCTGGGCATGATCTCGCATCTTTCCCCGCACGACCCGGAACCGTCCTGGGTGGTCGACGACGCAGGCAGGGTGCTGGAGATGGATTCCACCCCGGCGGCCGACTTCGACACGATCGACGAGTTCATCGTGGGGCACGCGATCGACCACGCCCAGGCACCCGAGTCGATGGCGATGTCCGAGGTGGAGCTGGCGCGGCTGATCGTCGACTCCAGCGTGCCGCGCGCGGACGTGCTGAAAGTGTGCTCCGGGCTGACCCCGGCGAAGATGGCGCGGGTGGTGGCGGCCCTGCATCCCGTCGAGATCCAGATGGCGATGATGAAGATGCGTGCCCGCAAGACGCCGGCCAATCAGGCCCACGTCACGAACCGCCTCGATGATCCGCTGCTCATCGCCGCCGACGCGGCCACCGCCGTCGCGTACGGCTTTCGGGAGCTCGAGGCGACGGTGCCGGTGCTCGACGACGCGCCGGCGGTGGCGGTCGGGTTGCTGATCGGCTCGCAGGTGCCGGCGCCGGGGGCATTGACGCAGTGCTCGGTGGAGGAGGCCCGCGAGCTGGAACTCGGTGTGCGCGGCCTGGTCTCGTACGCCGAGACGGTGTCGGTCTACGGCACCGAGCAGGTGTTCACCGATGGTGACGACACCCCGTGGTCCAAGGCGTTCCTGACGTCGTCGTATGCGTCCCGCGGTATCAAGATGCGGTTGTCCAGCGGCGCCGGCTCCGAAGTGCTGATGGGTGCCGCCGAAGGTAAGTCCATGAACTACCTGGAGTCCCGGTGTGTCGCCCTGGCCAAGGGCATCGGCGCCCAAGGCGTTCAGAACGGCGGCGTCGACGGCGCGGCGATCACCGCCTCGGTGCCCGGCGGTGTCAAGGAACTGCACGCCGAGAACCTGATGGTCATGCTGCGCGGGCTCGAATCCTGCAGTGGTAACGACTCTTTGATGAGCGAATCGACGATGCGCCGGACCAGTCGCACGCTGCCGACGCTGTTGTCCGGATCGGACTTCATCTTCTCCGGTTTCGGCTCGGTGGTCTCCTACGACAACATGTTCGGGCCGTCGAACTTCAACGCCGACGATCTCGACGATTACCTGGTGATGCAGCGCGACTGGGGCGTGGACGGCGGGCTGCGGTCCTGCGACCCGACGACGCTGGAAGCCATGCGCCGCCAGGCCGCCGAGGCCACCCGCGCCGTGTTCGAATACCTGGGTTTGGCCGACTTCGACGACGACCACGTGGAAGCCGTTGTCGCAGCGGCGGGTTCGAAGGACCTCCCGGAGAACGACGGGGTCAAGGTGCTCAGCGCGGCACGGATGATCGACCAGTCGGGGCTGACGGTGCTCGACGTCGTCGCCGCGCTCGCCGAGACCGGGTTCACCGAGCTCGCGGACCGGGTGCTGGGGATGTCCCGGGCGCGGGTGATCGGCGACTACCTGCAGACGGCGGCGATCTTCGACGAGGAGATGAACGTGCTGTCCGCCCTGGAGGACCCGAACGACTACCGCGGGCCCGGCACCGGGTACCGGCCCACGCGCGAGCGGCAGGCCCAGATCGACACCGTGCGTCAGGCCCGGTCGGTCGCCGACCTCGTCCGGGAGCAGGCGGCCTTCGCCGAGGACGAGCGGCTACGGGTGCTGGGCCCGGCCCAGGTGGGTTCGGACCCGCGCGAGGTGGTCGTCGGTGTGTCTCCGGCGTTCGGCACCCAGCTGTTCCGCACGTTGTCCGGGATGACGATCTATGACGTGCTCGAACAGATCCTCGCCGGCCTGGAGGAAGAGAAGTGCGTGCCCCGGCTGGTCCGGATCGCCGACAGCATCGACCTCGGGGCGATCGGCAAGACGGCCGCGGGTCTGTCCGGGTCCGGTATCGGGGTCGGGCTGCAGGCCAAGGGCACCACGCTGATCCACCGTCGTGACCTGCCGCCGCTGGCCAACCTGGAACTGCTCAGCGTGGCGCCGCTGATCACCCCGGAGATGTACCGGACCATCGGGATCAACGCGGGTCGGCATGCCAAGGGCGCCACACCGGCCCCGATGCGCAACGCCTACACCGACGAGGCGATCACGGCGCGGTATCACACCCGGGTGGTCTCGATGGTCGCCATCGAGCGGTCCGAAAGCCTTGCCCTCGACGGCGGTCAGCGCCGTCGGCACGTCGAGATGGAGTTCAAGCGATGACCGCGATTTCGCATTCGGGCCGCCACGTCACCGAGGTCACCGTCGAGGCCGCACGCGACGGGGAACTCGTCCTGGACGACATCCGGATCAGCCGGGAGACGCTGCTGCGGCAGGCGGAGAATGCCGAGCGCAGCGGATCGGCGCAGCTGGGCCTGAACCTGCGCCGCGCGGCCGAGATGACCGCGCTGAGCGCCGAGGACATGCTCGCGTCCTATGAGGCGCTGCGCCCCGGCCGTTCGTCGTTCGAGGAGCTGGAAGAACTGGCCGGGCGCCTCGACGCGCACGATGCGCCCACCTGCGCCGCGCTGGTCCGCGAGGCCGCGGTCGTGTATCGGCGGCGCGGCCTGCTGCGATGACCGTGTGGGCCGGTGTCGACATCGGCAACGCGACCACCGAGGTGGTGCTGTGCCGCGACCAGGTCGTCGTGGCCGGCGGGCGAACGCCCACCCGTGGCGGCAAGGGCTCGCCGCGTGCGATTCACGGTGCCGCACAATTGGTCCGGCGACTGGCGGACAAGCACGGCGTGACCGTCGACCGGGCGGCGTTCGCGCCGACCCCGCCGGTGCATTCGACCGTCGAGCAGGTGCGGTTGCAGGCACAGCGCACCGGTCGGCTCACCATCGTGACCCGGTCCGCGGCCACCACCGCCGGTGACGCCGCGGGGGTGGGCACCCCGGTGCCGGTCGACTGCCTCGACACGGTCGAGCGGGGTCGTCCCGTGATCGTCTGCGCGGGCCCCGAACACGGTTACGCAGCGGTGGCCGGCCTGGTCAATGCGGCCGTCGCGGCCGGATGTGACATCACCGCGGTGCTCACCGCCAACGACGAGGCGGTGCTGGTGTCCAACCGGCTGCTGACCCCGCTGCCGGTCGTCGACGACGTCGACGTCGAGCAGGTACTGAGAGCGGAGCTGGTCGCCGTCGAAGTGCGCGACGGGGTGTCGCCGCTGCAGCGGCTCACCGATCCGTTCTGGCTCGCCGACGCGTTCGGGCTGGGCGACGCCGAGCGGCCCGATGCGCGCGTCATCGCCGATCAGCTCTTCGACAGCGTGTGCGCGGTGGTGGCCTTGGGTGACCGTGCCGACGCGGACGAGCCGGCGCCGCCGGCCCCCGAGCTGCCCGGCGGATCGGTCCACGTCGTGCGGTTGGCCGATATTGCCGGCGAAGCGAATTCGCGTCGCGGGTCGGTGTCCGTCGACAGCCTGGTGATGGCGAGGATGGCCGGCGACGGAGAACCGCCCGCCGAGGCCGAGGCGCTCGCCGACGCGCTCGGGGTGCCCGTCACCCGCATCGACTCCGAAGCGGGGGCGGCCCGGGCCGGTGCACTGACCACCCCCGGCCTGCCGGCTGAGGTCGTGGTGGTGGATGTCGGCGGCGGCACCGTCGACGTCGTGGCCGAGGAAGACCGGATCGTGCTACCGGGTGCGGGTCAACTGTTGACCACCGCGACGGCGGCGGCGCTGGACATCTCGACGAGCGCCGCCGAGTACGCCAAACGTGCCGAGGCGGTCACCGCGGTCACGGTGCAGCTCGTGGAGGACGAGCACGGCCGGCGCCGGTTCCTGGACCGCCCGCTCGACGGCCGCAGTACCGGCTGGCTGTTGACCGAAGCGCCCAGCGGTCTGCTGCCCTTCACCTCGGCGCTGTCCGGCGCGGAGTGGCGCAGCTGGCGGTTGGCGGCCAAGCGGCTGGTGATCGGCGGCAATGTGCTGCGCGGCCTGCAACAGGTGGCCACCGGTGCGACGGGGGTACTGCTGGTCGGCGGCGGAGCGGGCGACGACGAACTCGTCCGGGCACTGGCCGAGCGGCTTGGCCACGAGGTCACGGTGGGGCGCGGCAACGTCGCTGGTGAGCTGGGGCACCGCTTCGCGGTGGCCTACGGGCTCGTGGTCCTGGCGTCCGCCGGCGCTGCGTAGGCACAACCCACCCTTGAGTGCTAGCACTCTCGTGTATAGAGTGCTAGGTGGCACGCGGCCCACCCCAGCGCCGGCACCCGCGACGACGGAGCGAAGGTACGGACGCATGCCGAACACCTGGTAAATCCGAGGTCCCGGAGCAATCCCGGACTCACACTCAACTAAGTGGAGGGCTCCCATCGTGGCAGTCAACATCAAGCCACTCGAGGACAAGATCCTCGTTCAGGCCAACGAGGCCGAGACCACGACCGCTTCCGGTCTGGTCATCCCGGACACCGCCAAGGAAAAGCCGCAGGAAGGCACCGTCGTCGCAGTTGGCCCCGGCCGCTGGGATGAGGATGGCGAGAAGCGGATCCCCCTGGATGTTGCCGAGGGTGACACCGTCATCTACAGCAAGTACGGCGGCACCGAGATCAAGTACGGCGGCGAGGAGTACCTGATCCTCTCCGCGCGCGACGTGCTGGCTGTCGTCAACAAGTAAGCACTCGTGTATCGCCCCGGATGTCCCCGTCGTATCGGGTGACGTCCGGGGCGCTATGCATCAGGCCAAAGGACATTTATGAGCAAGCAGATCGAATTCAATGAAACTGCGCGCCGCGCCATGGAGGCCGGCGTAGACAAGCTCGCCGATGCCGTCCGCGTCACCCTCGGCCCGCGCGGCCGCCACGTGGTGCTGGCCAAGGCGTTCGGCGGACCAGTCGTGACCAACGACGGCGTCACGATTGCCCGCGAGATCGACCTGGAGGACCCCTTCGAGAACCTGGGCGCCCAACTGGTCAAGTCGGTCGCCACCAAGACCAACGACGTCGCCGGTGACGGCACCACCACCGCGACCGTGCTCGCCCAGGCCATCGTGAAGGCCGGCCTGCGCAACGTCGCGGCCGGTGCCAACCCGATCGCGCTGGGTTCGGGCATCAGCAAGGCCGCCGACGCCGTGTCGGAGGCGCTGCTCGCCGCCGCCAAGCCGGTCAGCGACAAGACCGCCATCGCGCAGGTCGCCACCGTGTCCTCGCGGGACGAACTGGTCGGCGACCTCGTCGGCCAGGCGATGACCACCGTCGGCGCCGACGGCGTCGTCACCGTCGAGGAGTCCTCGACGCTGGAGACCGCGCTCGAGGTCACCGAGGGTGTCGGCTTCGACAAGGGCTACGTCTCGGCGTACTTCGTCACCGACTTCGACGCCCAGGAAGCCGTGCTGGAGGACGCGCTGGTGCTGCTGCACCGCGACAAGATCAGCTCGCTCCCGGACCTGCTGCCGCTGCTGGAGAAGGTGGCCGAAGCCGGTAAGCCGCTGCTGATCATCGCCGAGGACGTCGAGGGAGAGGCGTTGTCGACCCTGGTCGTCAACGCCATCCGCAAGACCCTCAAGGCCGTCGCCGTCAAGGCGCCGTTCTTCGGTGACCGCCGCAAGGCGTTCCTCGAGGACCTCGCCGTGGTGACCTCCGCCCAGGTGGTCAACCCCGACGTCGGCCTGGCGCTGCGCGAAGCCGGTCTCGACGTGCTGGGCTCGGCACGCCGGGTCGTGGTGACCAAGGACAGCACCGTCATCGTCGACGGTGCGGGCACCCAGGACGACATCGATGCCCGCAAGGCGCAGCTGCGCAGCGAGATCGAGGCCACCGATTCGGATTGGGACCGCGAGAAGCTCGAAGAGCGCCTCGCCAAGCTGTCCGGTGGCGTCGCGGTCATCAAGGTCGGCGCGGCCACCGAGACGGACCTGAAGAAGCGCAAGGAAGCCGTCGAGGACGCCGTCGCAGCGGCCAAGGCGGCCGTCGAGGAGGGCATCGTCACCGGTGGTGGCGCGGCGCTGGTGCAGGCACGGTCCGCACTCGACAGCCTGCGTGGATCGCTGTCCGGTGATGAGCTCGTCGGCCTCGAGGTGTTCGCCACCGCGCTGTCGGCCCCGCTGCACT
This sequence comes from Mycobacterium sp. AMU20-3851, assembly GCF_043974665.1. Lineage (NCBI taxonomy): Bacteria > Bacillati > Actinomycetota > Actinomycetes > Mycobacteriales > Mycobacteriaceae > Mycobacterium > Mycobacterium sp. AMU20-3851. The sequence goes on along the minus strand of NZ_CP146371.1, from coordinate 4,657,579 downwards.
GGATCGCGACCAACGCCGGTCTCGACGGTGCCGTCGTGGTTAGCAAGGTCGGCGAACTGCCGGCCGGGCAGGGCTTCAACGCCGCCACGCTGACCTACGGTGATCTGCTCGCCGAGGGCATCGTCGACCCGGCCAAGGTGACCCGCTCCGCGGTGCTCAACGCGGCGTCGGTCGCCCGGATGATTCTCACCACCGAGACGGCAGTCGTGGACAAGCCGGCCCAGGAAGAGGATCACGGCCACGGCCACCACGGTCACGCGCACTAGTTCATAGCTCGACGTGAACACCCCCGGTCCTGTTGGACCGGGGGTGTTTTCGTGCAAGCATGCAACGCCGCGGGTGTCACGCAACCAGTTTGAGCGGCGGGCTCCCGGGCATGCGGCCGGCTGGCACGCTGCGGGTGTGAGCGGAAACCGACGACCCCGTACGCACGACCCCGATCGGCCCGGCCCGGACGTAACGCGTCAATTCCATTGTGTGCAAGGCCATCCGCGCGCGTGCCTGGCGGTAGCCCAGCCGCACGCCGGTCGCCGCGGCGGCGAGCAGCCCGCTCAGCCCCGGCAGCGCGGCGGAGAGCAGCGCCCACAGCGAGATCGCCGCCAGGGCGGTGACCACACCGCGGACCGGTGTCGGGTGCGTCCCGTCGGCATCCCGGGAGCCGGTGAGCGCCATCGCGGCGGGCAGCGACGAGGTGAACGCCAGGGCCGCACCGAGTCTCAGGCCGGCGGCGAGCGCGTTGTCGAGCGTCGATGAACCCCGCTTCGGTGACAACGACCGCGACAGGATCCGCTCCAGGACGAGCACGATCGAGTTGGCCGGGAGGAATGCGCTCGGCACTCGCGCATCGCCACCACCCTGGCCGGCCCACGGAATGCCGAGTGTGGCACGGAAGTCCGTGACCATCTGGATGACTGCGGTGACGATGTCGAGGGCGGTGGCGACCAGATTGCTCAACAGGTAGGCGACGGCTGCTCCGAGTCCCGGTGCGGCAACGGAGACGACCGTAGGTTTCGGTATCGCACTCACGGGTGCCGGTGGGCCCTGGGCGGGAGCGGCGTCCGGGATCGGTGCCGGCGCAGGCTCGGGCGCGGCCTGCGGGCCGCTCAGGGCGGCCGCCATCGGAGCCGTCAGCTCTGCCGTCTGCTGTGCGACCGACGACGGGGCCACGGTCTCGGTTCCGGTTTTCACTTCGGTGGTGTCCGACCCGTGCCCGGCAGCGGCGGGCTCGGGGACGGCGACGACCGGGTCGGCCACGGGGGCCGGTGCGTCCGTCGGCGGTGTGTCATCCGAATCGTTCGATGGCGCGAACACGGGGGAGCGAGGTTCGGTGTCCTCATTTGCCCCGGCAGATGTGCCCGATTCCTCATCGTCAGGACCGGTGCTGCCGCCGGAATCGTCAGACGCCGATGGGCTGTCGTCCCTGGCCGAGGGGGTCGGGGTGTTGTCGCTGTCGCCGCCGGATTCGCTGGTGCTGTGACTCGAATCCGATGAGGCCGGGCCGTCGGGTTCGGCCGATGCGACCGCACCGTTGATACTGCCCATCACGAGTCCGGTGGACAGTAGGCATGCACCCGTGATCAGGTGAATACGCGTGGCAATCGGGGTCTCCTACGTGACGCCGTAAATCGGCACCCAGCAAACAACATATGTGTGACCCACCTCACAGCAGGGCTCAATTCTCCGTGCCCGACCCGAATGCTGTCAATGGATCCTTTTGCCGCGGGTGTGCACGGGTCGCGGAATCAGCTGAACGCACGGTCATGCATGCTCATGCTGTGTTTGCGATGAGTAAAGTCTGCGACGCCGACTCCGCTGGGTCCAGGGAGAACTAGTTCCTGCGTCGTCGACGCGCGCTCACGCTGGCGCGAGGGCGGGTAACTCGATGTTCGCGATGCAGGACCGGTCCACACCGGGTCCGGGCTCATCGACGAACGCGGTCATGATCGACTGGGCGCACGACGAGTCCGGTATGACACCGTGTCCGCTGCCAGGGAAGTGCAGCACCGTGGAGTTGGGCAGCCCCCCGGTGACCTCGTCCACCCAGGCCGGCGCGGTGCTGGCGTCGAAGGTGCCCGACAGGATCAGCGTGGGTACCGCGCTGTATACCGGCTGCCGGGCGGTGGGGTCGGATCTGCCGACATCCCACGCGCGGCACTCGTCGAAGATGTAGCTGCCCGTCGGGGTCATCCGCAGGACGGCGTCGGGCAGGCCCGGCATCGCCTTGCGCGCTCCGGCCAGGGCGTCCTGCGGGGTCGTCCAGTTGGCCATCTCCTGGCAGTAGGTGCCCAGCGTCAGCCCGTAGCCCAGCAGTCCGCGCTGCTCTGCCGGCAGGTCGCTCGCGGCGATCGCCTCGGCCGCCGGGGTCACGTCGCCTCGCGACGCGGCGTAGATCATCCGCGCGATATCGGCCACCTTGGTGGCGTCCCTGCTCCAGTCGACCACCAGCGGGACGAGCTTCGACCCGTCGACGGTGACGGGCACGTCGCGCCCCGCCGGGTCGGTCACCCGGACCTGTGCCGGTGCCCGGTCCAGGGCGTCGACGGTCCTGGAGAAGGTCTGCTGCAGATCGGGATACACAGCGACGCAATGGGGTTGATCGGCGCACGCTTCGGCGATCGCGGCCAGTGCGCCGGCTGGGGCCTCCCACCATCGGTCGACGATGTCGATGTTCGGCGGCACCACCGAATCCAGCACCACCGACCGGATGCCCTCCGGGTGGTCCCGCAGGATCTGCAATGCCAGGTCCGAGCCGTAGGACACCCCGTAGAGGTTCCATTCCCTAATGCCCAGTGCGCTGCGCAGATCGGCATGGTCGGCGGCGTTCTCCAGGGAGTTGTAGGCCGCGAAGTCGACGCCCGAGCCGGCCAACCGGTCCCGGCAGGCTGCCACGGCGGCCGCGGCGAGATCCGCGGTCGACTGCCGGGCGAAGACCAGATCGATTGACTGCGTGGCGAACTCGTCGGTCTCCGGGCAGGACAGGAAGGGGTCGCTGTGGATGGTGCCGCGCGGGTTGACGAAGATGACGTCGCGGTCGGCGTTCATTCCGCCTGCGATGACCGCGGGGGCGCTGAGTGTCCCGGCGCCGCCCGGACCGCCGGCCAGATAGACGATCGGATCCTCGGCGGGCACGTCGCTGAGCGCCTCGGCCCGGGCCACCAGGATCCGGATGGTGCGCCCATCGGCCACGCTACGGTTCTCCGGGACGGTCAGGTACCCGCAGGTGAACTCCGGCCCGAGGTTGGCCTCGGCCGCTCCGGGGAAGTTCGGTCGCGGACACGGGGCAGACGCATACAACAGTCGGGTCGTCTCGCGGGGACCGGCGGTGTCCTGCGCGCAACCCGCCACCGCGGCGGTGAGCACGGCCGACAGGATTGCGCTGAGCGCCGTTCGGGATTCGCCCAAGCGCATCGTTGCTGGCCTCCCACCGGACTGTCCCCTGCTCGGACGGTAGCCGACCTCGGAAATCGGCGGGGCCGTTCGGCGTCGATATCTGCCGTGCCGGGGGTGTTTTCGACCGGCGCCCGGCGGTACCCTCGAGTCATCGAGGTGAGAGACGATGAAACTTCTTCACACGGCCGCAGCAGGCGTATTGGCACTCGGTATCGGCGCCGGAACGGTGATCGGCGCGAGCGTGGCGAGTGCCGCTCCCGGTGCTCCCGGCATCGACTTCCCGCAAAAGCCCCACCATGGTGGTGGATGGGATGACTGGGGTCCCAAACCGGGCAACGGGCATGGCCCGTGGGGCAAAGGGGGTTTCGGTTTCGACGGTATCGACGCGTGTATCAGCGCGACCGCCCCGTACGGCAACGTGTCGGGCTTCGTCTGTATCTAGAGTCCGCTTGAGACACAAAGGTGTTCGCGCATCCGCTGCCCCACCTGCGGGCTGTCCACGATGCTGCCGAGGCCAGGATGCCGTCGTGCCGCGCGCACGGACACCGAGGGTTGTACGCCCGGTGTGTCAATCGTGTAGATCGCCCACCGGTGCGGGCTGAATGGTCACCAGACGGTATGTGCCCGGTCGGGTCTCGTCGGTCACGAACCGCACCACCAGGGTGTCCGGCGGGAACCGGGTGGCCAGACCGTTGAGGGTTCTGGACAGGAACACCTGCGCTTTGGCGTTGCCATACCAGTTGGGATCGGCCGGGTCGGTACGGAGACCGCTGACCTGCTCGATCGCCTCGTCCCAATCCCGCACCGCTTCCGGGAGGGGATCGGGGAACCCCGTGGACTTGCGGTACGCGTCGTGCTGTCCGGCAAGCGTTATCGGGGCTGCGGTGCCGACCGGTGTTCCGGTGATGGTGCCGTCGACGACGTCGGCCGTCACCGATACCAACCGGGCGGTGCAGACACCGTCGGGATCGCAGGTATCGAGCGGGTTCGCCTGCGCGGGCGAGACCGCGGCCATGGCCGGGACCGTCAACGCGGCGACAGCGGCCAGTGCGCGGCCACGGATGTTCAGCACGGGACCTCCTCCCGGGGTTCGACGTCACTGAACTTCTATTCGGTGAAGCCGTCTCCGGAGTTACAGTCCGCTGCCCGCGCGGCGGGGTCAGGCGCTGCGGCGCATCCCCCGCTTGAGCAACAGTTCGCGCTCGGACTCGGACAGCCCGCCCCAGATGCCGTAGGGCTCACCGACCGCCAGCGCGTGCGAGCGGCACTGGGTGATCACCGGGCAGGCCCGGCACAGTTCCTTGGCGCGCATCTCGCGCTGGGAGCGGGCCCGGCCACGCTCACCGTCGGGGTGGAAGAACACCGAGGAATCGACACCCCGGCATTGGCCCTGCATTTGCCAGTCCCAGATGTCGGCGTTGGGTCCGGGCAGTTGCTGCGGTTGTGGCATTGGAAAACCCCTCTCTTCGCACACATTTCGCGAAGACGCGTGAGTGCGTGAGTCGCGGAACTGAACCGAGCTCTTGTCGCCGATGACTACTCGTGCACACAACGTAGAAGGGCTACCGAAAAGTCGTCAATAGCCTCGCCCGTCAGGAAATCGCATAACCGCAGGGTGCGAATTTACTTCACGTTCATCATGTTCACTTGCGGGCAACGGAACAGGTGCTTTATATCCCGGCCCGGAATGCGCGATGGGAGCATTTTCCCAGTTCGCCCGGATTTCATCCATTTCGCGAACGCGGGCCCGTTGATCTCTCGGTAACTTTGCGAACACCAACTGTTAACCAAGGTCGATTTGATCACCTTTTCCGGCGATTGCGGGGCGTTGATAGCGTCCGTGTGCGATGTCTACCCCGATCACCAGCCCCACTGCGGCCCTCACCGAGGCGGCCTTCGGGGGCAATCCCGAGCTGTGGCCGCTTCCGCCGGCATCCGATCCGCGCGACCGCTGGCTGCGTGCGGTGGCCGCCGGCGGACAGGGTCACTACGGTGTCGCGCTGACCGAACTCGATGCGATCACCCGGCACCACGGCGGTCCCATCGTCTCGCTGGCGCACAGCACGCGGGCGTCGTTCCTGCGTCAACTCGGCGGTCACGACCTCGCCCGCGGATGGGACGGCCGGGCCTGGGCGGCGGCCGGCACCGACCCTGAGGCCGGAGCGGACGCGCTCGTCGGTCTGGCCGCCGATGCCCTCGGGGTCGGCCGGCTGGCCGCGTCGGCGCGGCTGCTGGAGCGCGCGCAGCAGGTGCCCGGCACGCCTCGCGGCGCGGTCCGGTCGGGATGGGTGTCCGCGGAGCTGGCGATGGCCGGCGGCGACGGCGCGGTTGCCGTCACACACGCCGAACGTGCCGTCGAACTCGCCGACACCCTGGGCTCCACCCGGCACCGGGTGAAATCTCAGGTGGTGCTCTCTGCGGCGCTGTGCTGCGCCGGTCGACTCGACGAGTCACGTGAGGTTGCCGACACCGCGTTCGCCGAGACGGCCGCGTTCGGGCTCATCCCGCTGCGCTGGGCGCTCGGGTGCCTGCTGGCCGATATCGGCAGTAGCAGGCATTCCGCCCAGCAGGTCGCGGTCATCCGTGACGAGGCCGCCGATACAGTGCGACGCGGAGGCGGCGTGTGGACGCGTCGCTGAACCGGTTCACCCCGTCTCGGTCGTTAGTGTTTACCTGACGCAATCGTCCGCGCGAGTCCTCATCACCGAGAACGCCCCATCCGTAACGCTGGAGAGATCAACCACGATGACAATTTCGGGAGAACGTCTCGATGATGTCGTCGCTGATGCTGTAGCGGGGGATCGTGACGCTCTTCGGGTGGTCTTGGAGACCATCCGCCCGATCATCGTCCGGTACTGCCGGGCACGGATCGGGTCTGCCGAACGAAGTGGTCTGTCCGCAGACGACATTGCGCAGGAGGTGTGCTTGGCCGCCATCACGGCGTTGCCGCGCTACAAGGATCAGGGACGTCCGTTCCTGGCCTTCGTGTACGGCATAGCGGCGCACAAGCTTGCCGATGCGCACCGAGCATCGGCACGCAACCGCGCCGAGCCCACCGACAACGTGCCGGAGCGGTTCTCCGGCGAGGCCGGCCCCGAACAGTTGGCCCTCGACGCCGACGCGTCGGCCCGGATGGAGCGGCTGCTGGCCATCCTTCCGGAGAAGCAGCGGGAGATCCTCATCCTGCGTGTCGTCGTCGGGATGAGCGCCGAGGAAACCGCGGAAGCGGTCGGTAGTACCCCCGGCGCGGTGCGGGTCGCCCAGCACCGTGCCCTGGCCAAACTCAAGTCGGAGATCACTGCGGGAGGTGAACATGCCTGATTTCGGTCGCTGGACCGCCAACGGCGGTGACCCCTCCCTCAATGACATCAACCGCGCCGACAAGTTCCTGGATGCGCTCGCCGCCGAACAGGCGCCGTTCGCCACCGACCGCGGTGACGCCGATCTGGCCTTCCTGCTGTCGGGCTGGCGCGACGAGGTCCGTCACGTCCCGATGGATCACATCCTCACCCCGTCGCAGGCGGGCGCGGCACTCGTCGACGCGACGACCGTGCGGCGCCGGCCGAACCGGCTGTCGCTGGCGGTCGTCGGCTCGGCCGCCGCGGCGGTGCTCTGCCTCGGCGGTTTCGGCGCCGCGGTGTTCGCGGCGGGCCCGGGCGACGGTCTTTACGGCGTGCGCAGCATGTTCTTCGGCGACGAGCGGGCCACCCGCGACGACGCGGTGGTGCTGGCCGCGCAGACCGAGCTCGCCCAGGTGCAGCAGCTGGTCGAACAGGGGCAGTGGGATCAGGCCCAGGACAAGCTGGCTGCATTGTCGTCGACGGTGCAGAGCGTCGACCGGGTCGAGCAGAAGCAAGAACTGATCGAACAGTGGAATGCGTTGACCTACAAGGTCGTCGAGCAGAATCCGGCCGCGACCCTGCCCCCGCCGGGGGAGCCGTTGCCGGTACTGCCCGCATCGCCTCTGACACTGCTGCCCGTGCCGGTGATCGAGGATCCCGCCACGGTCACCACCGAGCCCGCAGATGGGTCCGCGACCACCGAGCCGGCGACGACCGAGCCGGCCACCACGTCGGCCGAGACGACGCCGCCGGAGACCACGAGTCCTTCGGAGACCAGCCCGTCGGAGACCTCGCCGGTCGAGACCAGCACGGCACCGACGACCACCGCACCGACGGCCACGACGCAGCCGAGCACGACGCAGCCGACCACGACGGTGGCCCCGACCACGACTGCCTCGCCGACGAGCACGGCGGCACAGACACCGGTCACCACCACCGCACCGACGACCACGGCGCCGAGCACCACGAGTGCGGCCGCGACCACGACGGCACCGAGGACCACGACGGCACCGCCCGCCGCGACGACCACGACGACGATCGTGCAGTCGAGCGCCTCGGCCCCGCCGCGGGCCAGCGCACCGCCGGCCTCCGCACCCGCGGAGCCGAGCACCGTCCAGGAAGCGCCTGTCGTGGAGGAGGAGCCGGTCATCGAGCAGCCGACGCAGCAGCGTCCGGCAGAGACGGTTCCGCCGGTGGTCACCACGACGACGGTCGTTGTGCCGTCAGACGGCGAGGAGTAACCCGCGGGTCAGCGGTAGCCGTCGGATTCCGAGGCCGCCTCGTTGAGCGAGGCGTCGGCATATCCGCGGCAGTAATCCCAGGTCACGTAGGCGTCGGGCTCGGGATCGTAGGCGGGCTCATGCGGGCGGACCGTGCCGTCGACCAGCAGCTGCAGCAGATTCGCGCGCAGCATGTCCCAGTCGTGGTAGTGGTCCTGCTGGCATTCGTCGCAGCACACCACCAGGCCGCGAATTCCCCTGTGCGCCAACAACGCCTCATAGACCGCCAGGTCAGCCAGGTCCGCTTCGACGGCACTGCGTTCCTGCGCGTCCAGCGGCAGGCCGGGCTCAAGCGCATCCAGCGCCGCCGACGGATCGTGCGGGTCGTCGGCGAACGGGTCTGGTGGCAGGCCAGGCGGGAGGTCATCTCGCACGGATCTAGCCTACGCAGCCCCGCTGGCTTCGCGCCACCGGTTCACCCGGTAGCGCGCCGCATGTCGCACCGAGACGACGTCGTACGGCGTGGCGGTGAGCGATGTGGCCGGTGCCGATAGACTGGCAACCTAGATTCGCGACTGTTCTTAGTGGAGGCTCCACCCATGTCGATCGCTGAAAGCAGCGTCCCGCTCGCCATCCCGGTTCCGACCGGCGGCGATGATCCGACCAAGATCGCCATGCTGGGGTTGACCTTCGACGATGTCCTGCTGCTGCCGGCGGCCTCGGACGTGGTGCCGGCCAATGTGGACACCTCCAGCCAGCTCACCAAGCGCATCCGGTTGCGGGTGCCGCTGGTCAGTTCGGCCATGGACACCGTCACCGAGTCGCGGATGGCCATCGCCATGGCGCGTGCCGGCGGCATGGGCGTGCTGCACCGCAACCTGTCCATCGCCGAGCAGGCCGGCCAGGTCGAGACCGTCAAGCGGTCCGAGGCCGGGATGGTCACCGACCCGGTCACCTGCTCGCCGGAGAACACCCTGGCCGAGGTCGACGCCATGTGCGCGCGGTTCCGGATCTCCGGGCTGCCTGTGGTCGACAGCGCGGGCGCTCTGGTGGGCATCATCACCAACCGCGACATGCGCTTCGAGGTCGACCAGAACAAGCCCGTCGCCGAGGTGATGACCAAGGCCCCGCTGATCACCGCGCAGGCCGGCGTCTCGGCCGAGGCGGCGCTCGGGTTGCTGCGCCGACACAAGATCGAGAAGCTGCCGATCGTCGACGGGAACGGCAAGCTGACCGGCCTGATCACCGTCAAGGACTTCGTCAAGACCGAGCAGTTCCCGCTGTCCACCAAGGACAGCGACGGCCGCCTGCTGGTCGGTGCGGCCGTCGGTATCGGCGATGACGCCTGGACCCGGGCCATGACGCTGGTCGAGGCCGGGGTCGACGTGCTGATCGTGGACACCGCGCACGCACACAACCGGATGGTGCTCGACATGGTGAGCCGGTTGAAGGCCACCGTCGGCGAGCGCGTCGACGTGGTCGGCGGCAACGTCGCCACCCGCGCCGCCGCCGCCGCGCTGTGCGATGCCGGCGCCGACGCGGTCAAGGTCGGGGTGGGTCCCGGCTCCATCTGCACCACCCGCGTGGTCGCCGGTGTCGGTGCCCCGCAGATCACCGCCATCCTGGAGGCCGTCGCGGCCTGCTCGCGCAAGGGCGTCCCGGTGATCGCCGACGGCGGTCTGCAGTACTCCGGCGACATCGCCAAGGCGCTGGCCGCCGGCGCCTCGACGGCGATGCTGGGCTCGCTGCTGGCGGGTACCGCCGAATCCCCGGGGGAACTGATCTTCGTCAACGGCAAGCAGTTCAAGAGCTACCGGGGCATGGGCTCGCTGGGCGCCATGCAGGGCCGTGGCTCGCAGAAGAGCTTCTCCAAGGACCGTTACTTCCAGGACGACGTACTTTCCGAGGACAAGCTGGTGCCCGAGGGCATCGAGGGCCGGGTCCCGTTCCGCGGCCCGCTCGGCACCGTCATCCACCAGCTGACCGGCGGCCTGCGGGCTGCCATGGGCTACACCGGGTCGGACACCATCGAGCATCTGCAGCAGGCGCAGTTCGTGCAGATCACCGCGGCGGGGCTGAAGGAAAGCCACCCGCACGACATCACGATGACCGTCGAAGCCCCGAACTACTACGCGCGCTGACGAGCGCCTGCGCGAGGAACCGACAACTCAGTAGCCCGAAAGGCATCCCGTACATGCGCGACATGGTTGAGATCGGCATGGGCAGAACCGCCCGCCGGACCTACGAACTCAGCGACATCAACATCGTCCCGGCCCGCCGGACCCGTTCCTCCAAGGACGTCTCGACCGCCTGGCAGTTGGATGCCTACCGGTTCGAGATCCCGGTGCTGGCCCACCCGACCGACGCGCTGGTATCGGTCGAGTTCGCCATCGAGATGGGCCGGCTCGGCGGTCTCGGGGTGCTCAACGGGGAAGGGCTGATCGGTCGGCACCGCGATGTCGAGGCGAAGATCGCCCAGGTCATCGACGTCGCGAAGACCTCCGAGGACGAGTCGGCCTCGATCCGGCTGCTGCAGGAACTGCACGCCGCCCCGCTGGACCCCGAACTGTTGGGGGCGGCGGTGGCGCGCATCCGGGAATCCGGTGTCACCACCGCGGTGCGGGTGAGCCCGCAGAACGCCGCGGCCCTGACCCCGGCGCTGGTGGCGGCGGGCCTGGACCTGCTGGTCATCCAGGGCACCATCATCTCGGCCGAGCGCGTCGCCAACGACGGTGAGCCGCTCAACCTAAAGACCTTCATCTCCGAACTCGACGTGCCGGTGGTCGCCGGCGGCGTGCTCGACCACCGCACCGCACTGCACCTGATGCGTACCGGCGCGGCCGGCGTCATCGTCGGCTACGGCTCCACCGCGGGAGTGACCACCAGCGACGAGGTCCTCGGCATCAGCGTGCCGATGGCCACCGCGATCGCCGATGCAGCCGCGGCGCGGCGCGAGTACCTCGACGAGACCGGCGGACGGTACGTGCACGTGCTGGCCGACGGGGACATCCAGACCTCCGGCGACCTGGCCAAGGCGATCGCCTGCGGCGCGGACGCCGTGCTGCTCGGCCCGCCCCTGTCGGTGGCCGCCGAGGCGCAGGGCGACGGGTGGTTCTGGCCGTCCGCCGCCGCGCACCCGTCGTTGCCGCGCGGTGCCCTGCTGCAGATCGCGCTCGGTGAGCGCCCGCCGCTGGATCAGGTGCTCAACGGCCCGTCCGACGATCCGTTCGGTTCGCTGAACCTGGTAGGTGGGCTGCGCCGGTCGATGGCCAAGGCCGGGTACTGCGACCTGAAGGAATTCCAGAAGGTCGGGCTGACCGTCGGGTCGTAGTCCGTTCGGCGGCTCTTTACAAGTTAGGCACTCCTGTCTAGAAGTTACCGACCGGTAGCGCCATACTGGGAGCATGCGGACTGACTCGACCACGCACTACGACGTTCTCATCGTCGGCTCGGGCTTCGGCGGCAGCGTCAGCGCCCTGCGGCTCACCGAGAAGGGCTACCGCGTCGGCGTGCTGGAAGCGGGCCGCCGGTTCTCCGACGAGGAGTTCGCCAAGACCTCGTGGAACCTGCGTAAGTTCCTGTGGGCCCCGCAGTTCGGCATGTACGGCATCCAGCGGATCCACCTGCTGCGCAATGTGATGATCCTGGCCGGCGCGGGCGTGGGCGGCGGATCGCTGAACTACGCCAACACCCTCTATGTGCCGCCGGAGCCGTTCTTCAACGACCCGCAGTGGAAGGGCATCACCGACTGGCAGGCCGAACTGCTGCCGCACTACGAACAGGCCAAGCGGATGCTCGGGGTGGTCACCAACCCGACGTTCACCGACGCCGACCGGATCATGAAGGAGGTCGCCGACGACATGGGCGTGGGCGACACCTTCGTGCCCACGCCGGTCGGGGTGTTCTTCGGTGAGGGCGAGAAGACCCCCGGCAAGACCGTGCCCGATCCGTACTTCGGCGGGGTCGGCCCGGCTCGCACCGGCTGCATCGAGTGCGGCGGCTGCATGACCGGCTGCCGCTACAACGCCAAGAACACCCTGCTGAAGAACTACCTGGGCCTCGCCGAATCCGCTGGTGCCCAAGTGCATCCGCTCACCTCCGTGCGCGAGTTCGAACAACGCCCGGACGGGGTGTGGGAGGTGCGCACGGTCCGCACCGGCGGCAAGCTGCGGCGCACCAGGAAGACCTTCACCGCCGACCACCTGATCCTGGCCGCGGGTACCTACGGCACCCAGAAGCTGCTCTTCCGGATGCGGGACAAGGGCATGCTGCCGGAGCTGTCGGATCGCCTCGGCGTGCTCACCCGCACCAACTCCGAGTCCATCGTGGGCGCCGGGCGGCTCACCGTGGGCGACGACCTCGACCTGACCCACGGCGTGGCGATCACCTCATCGATCCATCCCACCCCGGACACCCACGTCGAACCGGTGCGCTACGGCAAGGGCTCCAACGCGATGGGCCTGTTGCAGACGCTGATGACCGATGGCACCGGACCCGAAGGCACCGACGTGCCGCGCTGGCGGCAGCTGGTCGAGACCGCCCGCAACGACCCGCGCGGCACCCTGCGACTGCTCAACCCGCGGCGGTGGAGCGAGCGCACCATGATCGCGCTGGTCATGCAGCACCTGGACAATTCGATCACCACCTTCACCCGCAAGACCTGGTTCGGCTACCGGATGCTGGACAGCAAGCAGGGCCACGGACTGCCCAACCCGACCTGGATCCCGGCCGGTAACGAGGTCACCCGCCGGATCGCGGAGAAGATCGACGGGGTGGCCGGTGGCACCTGGGGCGAGCTGTTCAACATCCCGCTGACAGCGCACTTCCTCGGCGGCGCGGCCATCGGCGACAGCCCCGACACCGGCGTCATCGATCCTTACCACCGGGTGTACCGGTATCCGACGCTGCACGTCACCGACGGTGCGGCCATCTCGGCCAACCTCGGCGTCAACCCCTCGCTGTCCATCGCCGCGCAGGCCGAGCGGTCGGCCGCGCTGTGGCCGAACAAGGGCGAGGCGGATGCCCGTCCGGCGCAGGGCGAGCCGTATCAGCGGCTGTCGCCGGTCGCCCCGGTCCGCCCGGTGGTGCCCGCCGATGCGCCCGGCGCGCTGCGCCGGCTGCCGATCGAACCGGTCAGCTCGGCGGGGTAGGCCAGACCGGCCGGGTCGGCCGCCGACGCATCGGCTCGCGCCCGGGCGGCTGCGGAGGCGGGGGCAACAGCGGATGCCGGAGTTGCACCGGCACCGTGGTCGGCGCGTTGGTCCCGATGACGAGTTCCTCGCCGGCATGCCGGATCGTCAGCGCATGATCCGGCCCGTCCCGAACGGTGTAGGTGACCTGGTCGTGCTGGGCCTCCACGGTCACCCGGAAGTCCCGCCAGCGCAGCCGGAATCGCAGACACGCGATGCCATCGGGTAGGTGGGGATCCAGCGACAGCACCCCCTGGTCGTCACGCAACCCGCCGAAGCCGGCGACCAGCGCGGTCCAAGCGCCGGCCAGTGAAGCCATGTGCAACCCGTCGCGGGTGTTGTGGTGCAGATCCCGCAGATCGATCAGGGCCGCCTCGTAGGCGTAGTCGTGGGCCAGCTCCAGGTGGCCGACATCCGCGCACATGACCGCCTGGGTACAGGCCGACAGCGACGAGTCGCGGGTGGTGCGTCGCTCGTAGTAGTCGACATTGCGTGCCTTCTGTTCCGGGCTGAAGGAGTGGCTCTGCCACTGCATCGCCAACACCAGATCCGCCTGTTTGAGGACCTGGGCGGGGTAGAGCCGCACGTACGGTTCGTGCATCAGCAGCGGATAGGTGGTGTTGGCGGTGAAATCCCATTCGGCCAGCGTGGTGAATCCTTCACACTGCGGGTGGACGCCGAGCTCCTCGTCATAGGGGACGTGTGCGGCGTCGGCGGCATCGCGCCAGGCGGCGGTCTCCTCGGTGGTCACCCCGAGCTGATACGACGAGTCGGGATGGCGGGTGCACGCGTCGGCGGCCACCCGGAGATTGTGGGCGGCCATCAAATTGGTGAACACGTTGTCCCGCACCACCGCGGTGTACTCGTCCGGTCCGGTCACCCCGTCCAGATGCCAAACTCCGTGCCGGTCATGGTGGCCCAGGGACATCCACAGCCGGGCGGTCTCCACCAACACCTCGAGTCCGCATTCGATCTCCAGCGAATGATCGCCGGTGACACTGCGATAGCGCTCGAACGCCATTGCGATGTCGGCGTTGATGTGCCACGCGGCGGTGCCGGCCGGCCAGTAGGCCGAGCACTCCTCACCCCGGATGGTGCGCCACGGGAAACTGGCTCCCTGCAGGTCGAGCAGAGCCGCGCGTTCGCGCGCGAGATCCAGCGTGGACGCCCGCCAGCGCAACGCGTCCGCAGCGGCTTGCGGCACCGTGTACGTCAGCACCGGCAGCACGAAACCTTCACTGTCCCAGAAGGTGTGACCGTCGTAGCCGGTGCCGGTCAACCCCTTGCCTGCGATGGCGCGCCGCTCCGCACGGGCGCTTGCCTGCAGCACGTGGAACAACCCGAAACGCACCGCCTGCTGACAGTCCGGATCCCCTTCGACCTCGACATCGGCGCAGTCCCAGAACTCGTCGAGGTAGGCGCGTTGGGAGTCCAGCAGTCCCTGCCATCCGCTGTACCGTGCACCGGTGATGGCCGCGGCGGCCTGATCGCGCAACGCCGGCCGGGACCGCAGGCTCGACCACCCGTAACCCAGGTACTTGACCAGGCGCAGCCGCTGTCCCGGCCGCAGCCCGCAGATGACGGTGGTGCGGGCGATGTCCTCCCGGACGTCGGTGCTGACCTCGACCCGGCCCGGTACGTGCACATCGTGGTCCATCGCGGCGGCCATCATGAGCTCGCTGCCGCGGGTGCGGTGCACCAGCAACGCTCCATGATCGGCGCCCTCGTGGTGGACGGCTTCCAGGGGTTGCCGCAGCACCGCGGCGACGCGCGGGTCCTCGGAGGTCTCCGGGACGTCCTCGTTGGTGACGAGCTCCGATTGCACTGTCACCCGGACGAATTGGTCCAATGCCTCCACGACGTACTCGATGGCGGCCACGCCGCGGTGCGCCAGCGACACCAGCCGGGTGGAGGTGACGCGGATCTGCTTGCCCGCCGGCGAGCACCAGTGCGCGTGCCGGGTCACCGTGCCGGCCCGCAAGTCCAGCACACGCTCGTGGCCGATCAGATCGCCGTACCGGACATCGAAGGGCTCGTCGTCGACGAGCAGCCGCAGGATCTTGCCGTTGGTGACGTTGACGACGGTCTGGCCGGCCTCGGGATAACCGAACCCGGCCTCGGCGTAGGGCAACGAGCGAACCTCGAAAAAGCCGGCCAGATAGGTGCCGGGCAGACCGTAGGGTTCACCCTCGTCGAGATTGCCACGCAGTCCGATATGCCCGTTGGACAGTGCGAACAACGACTCCGACTGGGCCAGCAGCCCGAGATCGAGCCGAGTCTCCCGGATCTGCCAGGGTTCCACCGGGTAGGCGTCGTCGGTGATCATCATGGCGGCTACAGCAATTCGGCCAGATCAGAGACCACGGCGTCGGCCCCGGCGCGGCGCAGCTCATCGGCCTGGCCCACCCGGTCGACTCCCACCACGAATCCGAATTGCCCGGCCCGGCCCGCAGAGACCCCGGACAACGCATCTTCGAACACCGCGGCCTGCGTCGGCGGGACGCCGAGAAGCGCTGCAGCATGCAGGAATCCGGCCGGGGAGGGTTTGCCCGGTAGGTGTTCCTCGCGCAATGTGACGCCGTCCACCCGCTGCTCGAAGTACCCGGCCAGACCGGTCACCTCCAGCACCTGTCCGGTGTTCGAACTCGAGGACACCACCGCGCAGCGCAGTCCGGCGGCCGCCGCGGCGTCCAGGTACCGTCGAGACCCTTCGAACACCTCCACCCCGTCCGTTTCCAGCGTCGTGTGGAACCGCGCGTTCTTGGCGTTACCGAGTCCGTACACCGTTTCGGTATCGGGGCCGTCATCGGCGGTGCCGTCGGGCAACGTGATGCCCCGGCTGGCCAAGAAGGACCGGACGCCGTCCTCGCGCAGCTTGCCGTCGATGTGGCGCAGATAGTCCGAGTCCACGTCGAACGGCACGAACTCGGTGCCGGTGCGTTTTGCACGTTCGCGCAGGTAGTCGTCGAACATCGCCTTCCAGGCCTTCTTGTGCACGCTGGCGGTGTCGGTCAGCACACCGTCGAGGTCGAAAAGCCCGGCCTTCGTCTGGTCCGGCAAACCCAACATGTTCCCCTCCCGTGACCCGTCCGATAACCACGGGCCCCGGCTACCACTTCACCATGCAGGCGTCGGTGCGGGTGCCTACTTCGGCAATCGTTTCCCGATCCGATGCGGATTCACCTGCCGGCCGCACGCCCGGACCGTCCCGCCATCGGCTGCCGCGGGGCCCGGCACCGGTGACTTCGGCGGGTCCTCGCGGCCCGATCTGTCCGCCGAAGGTATTGGCCTTCAATGGCATTGGAGCGACGAGTCACGGTGCTCCGATGCCCGGCAGAGTCGGTTTCGCGCTGATACGATGCGGGTGACAACGGCGCCGGCGGCGCTCGCCCCCTGAGGAGGTGCCGACGTGGCATTCGATACCCCAGTGGGCGGACAGCGAGCAGCCCGGCACATCCGGCTCACCTCGCACAGCGCGGGAGCCAATGCGCCGGTCATCCACTGGGGCGCGGCCACCGCGGCCGAACGCGGCCCGGTGGTGGGGACCACCGGTAGTCGGGAGCACCGCAACGTCATCGGCACCCACAGCGGGTCCTACGGCGTGTACCGGGCGCTGGCGGTGGCCGCTGGCGCGCTGTCCCCGCAGCACCGGGCCGACCTGACCAACACCGCGCCGACCGACGTCATCGGCCCGCACCCGCAGTGGCGGGATCCGGCCGCCATCGTCAGCCTCGACCCGTGGGGTGCCGCCGTGGCAGACGTCTTCGCCGCGGAACTCGAGGCCGGCAGTGACATCCGGCCGACCATCGCCGTCACCAAGGCCCATGTGATGCTGCCCGAGGTCGCCACCGCGCTGCAGCAGGGTCGGCTGCGCCCCGACGGCAAGGTGCTGCTGGACAACGGGGCCGCGGTGGTGACGAAGGTGGCCGTGGAACCGGTCTGGCATCTGCCGGGCGTCGCGGCGAGATTCGGGTGCACCGAGGCCACGCTGCGCCGGGCGCTGTTCGAGGAGACCGGCGGTATGTATTCGGAACTGGTCACCCGCGGCGACCTGGAGGTGTTCCTGCCCCCGATCGGCGGCCAGACGGTCTACATCTTCGGCAACCCGCGCGATCTGGCCGACGCCGGTGTGGAACTGACGGCGCGGGTGCACGACGAGTGCAACGGTTCCGACGTCTTCGGCTCCGACATCTGCACCTGCCGGCCCTACCTGACCCACGCCATCGAGGAGTGCATCGCCGGCACCCAGCGCGGCGGGGTCGGGATGGTGGCGTACTCCCGCAAGGAGGGCCGGGCGCTGGGGGAGGTCACCAAGTTCCTGGTCTACAACGCCCGCAAGCGCCAGGCCGGGGGTGACACCGCCGACCAGTACTTCGCCCGCACCGAATGCGTTGCGGGCGTGCAAGATATGCGCTTCCAGGAGCTGATGCCCGACGTGCTGCACTGGCTGGGCATCACCCGGATCCACCGGTTGGTGTCGATGAGCAACATGAAGTACGACGCCATCACCGGCTCCGGTATCACCGTCGACGAACGCGTCAACATCCCCGACGAGCTCATCCCGGCCGACGCCAGGGTCGAGATCGACGCCAAGATGGCTGCCGGTTATTTCACCCCGGGGCCGGTGCCCGACGCCGAGGACCTGAAGAACACGGTGGGCCGGGGATTGGCGTGAACCCGGCGGCGACATTGCGCAGCACCGCCGAGATCCGGTCCCGCGCGAACCACCTGCTGGCCCGCGCCCGGGACGGCGCGTCGGCCTGGTTCACCGTGCACGATGACGCGATGGACGGGGCCGCCGCCGAGGTCGCCGAACTGACCGCCGCCAGATTCCCGGACCTCGACATCCCCTTCCACAGCCGTTGGCGGCACTTCGAGGCCGGCGGGGTGGACCGCAAAGGCGACCTCGACCGCCTGCTCGTCGACCTGGACCCGGCCGGGCAGGCCCGCGCGATGATCGATCTGGCCGTGGTCAGCGTGCTGCTCGACGCCGGCGCCGGACCGGACTGGACCTACCGCGAAACCGACACCGGACTGCAGTTCAGCCGTTCCGAGGGGCTCGGGGTGGCCAGCTGGCATGCGTTCACCGCCGGCGTGTTCTCCTCCGATCCGGCGCGCCCGCTGCAGGCCGACGCCGCGGGCCTGATCGGGCTGGACACCGCGCGGCTGGCCGGGCACCTGCAGCTGGGTCCGGACAACCCGCTGGTCGGCTTCGAGGGCCGCGCCGAGCTGTTGCGTCGGCTCGGCGCCGCGCTGGCCGCGCAGCCCGCGGTGTTCGGGATCCCGGGCCGGCCCGGGGGCCTGTTCGACCTGCTGGCCCCCGCGCCGACCGCCGATCACCTGCTGGGCGTCCTGCTGGCGGCGCTGTCGGGAATCTGGCCCGCGGGCAACACCATCGACGGCGAGCCGCTCGGCGACTGCTGGCCGCACCCCGCCGTGCCGGGGGCGGGGCGCACGCAGGGCTGGATGCCGTTCCACAAACTGTCCCAGTGGCTGACGTACTCCCTGCTCGAACCGTTCGGGTGGGCCGGTGCTCCGGTCGGTGGCACCGACGCGCTGACCGGGCTGCCCGAGTACCGCAACGGCGGACTGTTCCTGGACACCGGGGTACTGACGCTGCGCGACCCGGGCTGGGCCGAGCGCGGATGGACCCCGGCCGACGAACTGATCGTCGAGTGGCGTGCGTGCACGGTCGCGTTACTCGACGAACTCGCCGTGCTGGTGCGCCGGCGGCTCGGCGTCACCGCCGACCGGCTCCCCCTGGCGTGTGTGCTCGAGGGCGGCAGCTGGGCCGCCGGGCGGGCATCGGCGCAACGACTACGCGGCGGACTACCCCCGCTGACCGTCCACAGCGACGGCACCGTCTTCTAGAGAGGAGCTTGGAAGATGACGCCCGAAGTGCATGTGATCGAGCATCCGCTGGTTGTCCACAAGCTGAACACACTGCGTCGTAAAAGTGTGTCCACCAACAGTTTCCGGCGCCTCGTCAGCGAAGTATCGGCGCTGATGGCCTACGAGGTGCTGCGTGACATCCCGCTGCACGAAGAGGAGATCGAAACCCCGCTGGAGACCATGACCGCGAGGGTGATCGACGGTAAGAAGCTGGTGTTCGTCTCCATCCTGCGGGCCGGCGGCGGGATCCTGGACGGCATGCTGGGCCTGGTCCCCAGCGCCCGGGTCGGCCACATCGGGCTCTACCGTGACCCGCGGACCCACGTCGCGGTCGAGTACTACTTCAAGGTGCCGGGCGATCTGCACGAGCGCGACGTGGTGGTGGTCGACCCGATGCTGGCCACCGGGCACACCGCGGTCGCCGCGATCGACCGGCTCAAGGAGCACCACCCGCGCTCGATCAAGTTCGTCTGCCTGCTGGCCTGCCCGGAAGGACTGGCCGTGCTGCACGGAGCGCACCCCGACGTCCCGGTGTACACCGCGGCCGTCGACCGGGAACTCGACGAACACGGCTACATCGTTCCCGGCCTGGGTGACGCCGGGGACCGGCTCTTCGGTACCTGACGACTAGACTGTCCGGGTGGAACCAGCCGCTACTCGCCCCGTTCTCGTCATCGACTTCGGCGCCCAGTACGCCCAGTTGATCGCCCGACGCGTCCGCGAGGCGCGGGTGTTCTCCGAGGTTCTCCCGCACACCGCGACGGTGGAGGAGATCAAGGCGCGCGACCCGCAGGCGATCGTGCTGTCCGGCGGCCCGGCCAGCGTGTACGCCGAGGGTGCACCGCGGCTGGATCCGGCGCTGTTCGACCTGGAGGTGCCGGTCTTCGGTATCTGCTACGGCTTCCAGGCGATGGCACAGGCCCTCGGCGGGACCGTCGCGCACACCGGGACCAGCGAATACGGCCGTACCGAACTGAATGTCACCGGCGGCCAGCTGCATTCGGACCTGCCCGAGACCCAGCCGGTGTGGATGAGCCACGGTGACGCGGTCACCGAGGCCCCCGAAGGCTTCGAGGTGGTCGCGGCCAGCTCCGGCGCACCGGTGGCGGCCTTCGAGAACCGGGCCCGTCGGCTGGCCGGCGTGCAGTACCACCCGGAGGTACTGCATTCCCCGCACGGTCAGCAGGTGCTCAGCCGGTTCCTGCACGAGTTCGCCGGGATCGGCCCGGCCTGGACGCCGGCCAACATCGCCGACCAGCTGATCACCCAGGTGCGTGAACAGATCGGCGACGGCCGCGCGATCTGCGGACTCTCCGGCGGCGTGGACTCCGCGGTGGCCGCGGCGCTGGTGCAGCGCGCCATCGGGGACCGGCTGACCTGTGTGTTCGTCGACCACGGTCTGCTTCGCGCCGGGGAGCGCGCCCAGGTGGAGCGCGACTTCGTCGCGGCCACCGGCGCCAAGCTGGTCACCGTCGACGTGGCCGACCGCTTCCTGGAGGCTTTGAGCGGGGTGACCAACCCGGAGGGCAAACGCAAGATCATCGGCCGCGAGTTCATCCGCGCCTTCGAGGGGGCGGTGCGCGACGCACTCGGTGACGCCGAGGGCGAGGTCGAATTCCTGGTGCAGGGCACCCTGTATCCCGATGTCGTGGAGTCCGGCGGCGGTTCCGGCACGGCGAACATCAAGAGCCACCACAACGTCGGCGGCCTGCCCGACGACCTGAAGTTCAAACTCGTCGAACCGCTGCGCCTGCTGTTCAAGGACGAGGTGCGCGCGGTCGGGCGCGAACTGGGTCTGCCGGAGGAAATCGTTGGGCGCCAACCGTTCCCGGGTCCCGGTCTGGGCATCCGCATCGTCGGTGAGGTGACCGCGTCCCGGCTGGACACCCTGCGCCGCGCCGATGCGATCGCCCGCGAGGAGCTCACCTCCGCCGGCCTGGACCAGCAGATCTGGCAGTGCCCGGTGGTGCTGCTGGCCGATGTCCGCTCGGTCGGTGTGCAGGGCGACGGCCGTACCTACGGGCACCCGATCGTGCTGCGTCCGGTGTCCAGCGAGGACGCCATGACCGCGGACTGGACCCGGGTGCCCTACGAGGTGCTGGAGCGGATCTCGACCCGGATCACCAACGAGGTGCCCGAGGTCAACCGGGTCGTGCTGGACGTCACCAGCAAGCCGCCGGGCACGATCGAGTGGGAGTAGCCTGCTTCTCGGCGTCCAGCGCTGACTCAGCCCTCGGGCTCGGCTTCCTTGTCGATGAGGTCGCCGAGGATCTGGCCGACCGCCGACTCGATGGTCGACTCGATCGAGAACGCCAGCGTCGCCGACACCGCCGACACCGCCTGGGTGCGGAATCGCACCAGCGTGGTGAGCAATTCGGCGATCTCGGTATCCGGCGGCAGCGCAGCGCCGGGGTTGATCCGGTGCAGCACCTCCTCGATTCCGGCCTGTACCAGCAGCCCGCTGATCTGATCGACCAGCGGGGCGATCTGCTCGTGCAGGCCGATGAGTTTGTCGATGGACACCCCGTACTGGCGGATGTCGTTGAACGCCTCGATCAGCTTGGGGCGCACCACCACGGCCTCGTCGTCCTCGAGCTTGATCACGCCGAGCGCGACCAGGCGCTCGAAGCCCGGATCGTCGTCGAGGAGGCTTCGCGCATCGGCCGCGCTCATCCGTTCCGGCTTCTCGGTGGCCCAGCTGCCGACGATCGCCGATTCCAGACCGAGCAGCTCACCCACGCCCTTGCCCTGCTCCCAGGCCGAGAGCATCTCGTGCACGTGAGCGATGTTGTAACCGCGGTCCAGTAGCGAGGTGATCAGCCGCAGTCGGGTCAGATGGGTGTCGTTGAACAACGCGATGCGCCCCACCCGCAGTGGGGGATGCAGCAGGCCGCGGTCCCGGTAGACCCGGATGTTGCGGGTGGTGGTCCCGGCCAGCTGCGCCAACTCGTCGATGCGGTACTCGCCGGAGGCGGCGACGCCGTGCGGCTGCACGGCGGCGTCGAACAGCTGGGTGACCGCGTTCTCGACGACATCGCGGGAACTGCGGCGGATCTGGCGGGGGGCACGGCGCAACCCGGTGAGGATCGTGGAGATCGCGGCGGCCGACTGCCGGGGTGGCTTGGCCACCATCAGCCGGTGCGGGTTGTCGTGCGCGCCGCGCGCTCCACCGCCGTGTAGTCACCGAATCGGAAATCCCGCATCTGTCGAAGATACTGGGTCGCGAATCCGGGGTACATCGATGCGTTGAATCCGTCCGCGGTCAGATACCAGCTGGTGCAGCCGCTCATCCAGGTGGTCCTGCGCAGCCGGCGCTGCAGCGCGGCATTGTGGCGCTGCTGGACCTCGGCGCGGACGTCGAGATACCGCAGATCGTCCCGCAGGATGGTGCCGATCGCGTTGACGGCGTAGTCGATCTGGCCCTCCGAGTACACCAGCAGCGAATTGTGGCCCGGGCCGGAATTGGGCCCGGTCATCATGAACAGGTTCGGGTAGCCGTGCGCCTGAATGCTCTTGTACGCCTGGGCCCCGGCGGCCCACTCCTCGGCGAGCAGCCGTCCGCCCAGCCCGGAAACCGGGAACGGCGGGCCGGACAGGTGCACGTCGTAACCGGTGGCGAACACGATCGCGTCGAGGTGGTGTTCGATACCGTCGCTGGTGCGGATACCGACCGGGCTGATGGTGGCGATCGGCCAGTCGACGAGCTTGCAGTTGTCCTTCTGCAAGGCGGGGTAGTAGTCGCTGGAGATCAGCATGCGCTTGCAACCCGGGGTGAAATCCGGGGTGAGCTGGCGGCGCAACCACGGATCACTGACCTGGCTGTGCAGATGCGCCTTGCCCAGCCGGGCGACCAGGCCGGTCAGCGGTGTGTCCCAGACCAGTGCGGTGGCGGTGATCTCGTGGCCCCAGAAGAGCAACTGCCGGGCGAGGTCCTGGGTGGCCGGCACCTTGGCGAACAGGGCCTTGGCGGCCGGCGGGGTGGCGATGTCCAACCGTGGCATGACCCAGCCCGGGGTGCGCTGGAAGACCTTCACGAAACCGGCCTGCTTGACCAGTTCGGGCACGATCTGCACGGCACTGGCCCCGGTACCGATGACCGCGACCCGCTTGCCGGTGAAGTCGTAGTCGTGATCCCAACGGGCACTGTGGATCTTGTGACCCCGGTAGGTGTCCAGGCCGCGGATATCCGGAAACTTGTGGTCGGTGAGCGGTCCGGAGGCCAGCACCACGGTGCGGGCGCGCAGCTGTTTGTGACCGGCGGTCTCGACGGTCCAGACGCCGGCGGTCTCATTGAAGGACAGTCCGTTTACCTCGACACCGAATTGGATCCGGCGGCGTAGGTCGAAGTCGTCGACCATCTCCTCGATGTGTGCGCAGATCTCCCCGGCCGGCGAGTACGCCCGAGACCAGTTCGGGTTCTTCGCAAACGAGTACGAGTACAGCAGCGACGGGATATCGCAGGCCGCACCGGGATAGGTGTTGTCCCGCCAGGTGCCACCGACCCGGTCGCCTCGCTCGAGGATGACGAAGTCCTCGACGCCGGCCTCGACGAGTTTGATGGCGGTGCCGATGCCGCTGAACCCGGCACCGACGATGATCGTGTCGTGAACCTCGGGTGCCATCTCAGGCCGCCGGCTTGTAGGTAAGTTCCTTGAACCAGGACGGGATCGGTTTCAGCAGGGCCTTCGGCAGGTGATCCGATGCGGCCACCATCGGATTGGCCACCCAATGGTAAGGATTTCGGGCGTTGACAACCATCCGCGAATGCAGCTTCAGAATCTGGTAGGTCGGCACCTTCCAGGTGTGTTCGGCGCGGCCACCGAGGTCCTTGAACCGCATCATCGCCTTGTAGAGGCGTTCGGGTTCCAGGCCCATGTCGACGATGTTGTTGCGCATCCGGTTGAGCAGCGGGACGTAGATGATCATGCCGATGATCAGCCCGGGGGAGGCGACGCTGCCCACGAAATCGATGGCCAGCTTGCGGGCCTTGGCGTGACCGATCATGTTCAATACCTCGAAATCCACGGCGATGTGCCGGGATTCGTCATTGTTGATCTTCTCGAAGACCTGATGACAGACCGGGTCGTCGACCTCGTCGAGCAGGAACTTCAGCAGCGCGCCGTCCAGTGCCACCTCGAGCATCGGGATGACGGTCCCCAGCACCGACAGCGACATATCGTCGGCGTAGGTGTCCAGCCAGTCGATGGCCAGCCGGATGTTGACATTCGGTTCGGGCATCTCCCCGTCTTCGAGCATGCCCCAACGCTTCATCAGCGCCAGTTCGGCGTTCGCGTGCCGCTGCTCCTCGGCATGGAAGTAGCGGTAGATCTCGGCCAGCGTCGGGGTCGGCGCCTTCTTGGCCAGCGCGGCGAATCCACGGGCACCGACGTTCTCGATCCAGCACAGGTCGGCCATGAAAGCCTTGAGCTTGGGCCGGAATTCGTCACTGATGGTCTCCGCGCCGGGCGCATCCCAGTCGATATCGGCCAGCGCCCATTGCCGATCCTTGATCTTCGCCAGCATGACATCCATGTCGAGCGCCACGGTCAGACCTCCTGGGGTGCGGTGATGCGGGTGGTGAGGCCGACGGCACGGGTGTATACCGTCGGGGTGAAACGTTTGATGCCCCAGCCGATCCGGGCGTCGGGTTGGGGCATGCAGTACAGGCCGCCGCGGTCGTTGGTGTCCAGGCACATCCGGGCCACCCTCTGCGGGGAGAACCCGACCCAGCGCATCAGCTTGTCGGCCAGCTGATTCGACTGGTCGGTAATCCGGTCGGAATTGAGGATGTTCGTCTTGACGAAGGTCGGGCACAGCGCGGTGACGTTGATCCCGGTGCCGGCCAGTTCGGCGGCCAGGGTCTCCGACAGGGACAGGGTTCCGGCCTTGCTCACGTTGTAGGCGGCCATCCCGGGTGCGGCCCCGAACGCCGCCGCGGAGGCGACATTGATGATGCCGCGCGGCTGGTCGGTCTGCGCGGCGCGCAGGATCGGGGTGAAGACGTGGCAGCCGTGGATCGGGCCCCACAGGTTGACCCCGAGGACGAAGTTCCAGTCGTCCAGGCTGACCTCGCCGATCGGGGAGCCACCTGCCCCGACCCCGGCATTGTTGATGACCAGGGTAGGGGGGCCGGCGAACCAATCCTGGGCGGCGTCGGCGAGGGCCTGAACGTCGTCGATCTGCGAGACATCGCAGCGGACCGCGGTGGCCTTACCGCCGTTGTCGATGATGGCGGTCGCGGTGGCCTGCGCGCCAGCTTCATCGATGTCGCTGCAGACCACCCGACCGCCTCGGGCAGCGAGCTCGAGGGCGAATGCGGCGCCGATACCGCTGCCGGCGCCGGTGACGACGGCAGCGGCGCCCTTGCTCCTGCGGCGCGGGCCGGCGAACGGGTTCATCCGGCCACCTCGACAACCTGATTGCCCTGCAAGGCTTTTGAGATGAACGCGGTGGCCGTGCGCATGGCGGGTGCGGCTTCGGGGGTGAGTCTGGGCAGGGCCTGGAAGACATGCACCTGGTCTGGCCAGATCTGCAGCTCACTGTGCCCACCGGCGGCGCGGATCTGCGCGTCGAGGGTGCGGGCGTCGGCCTGCAGCATCTCGGCGCCACCCGCCTGGATCAGGGTGGGTGGCATCCGGCGGCCGCCGGAGACGTCGAGGGTCAGCCGGGGATGGTCGAGATCGGTCCCGGCGCAGTACAAACCGATGAGGCGCGCGGCGTCGGCGGCGCGGATCGCCGGATCGTCGCGCAGGGCCTCGCGGGCGCGGGCCAGCCCGAAGGTGAGATCGAACAGCGGGGAGAACAACGCCATGGCCGCCGGATGCGGGTTGTCGGGTTGCAGCAGCAGATCCACGGCCAGGTGCCCGCCGGCGGAATCCCCGGCGATCACCATCCGGTCCGGGTCGTGCCCGCAATCGGTACGCAACCAATCCCACCCCGCGCGCACATCGTCGGCCGCGGTGGGGAAGCGGTACTTCGGTGCCAGCCGGTAGTCGATGCAGAAGACCGGCATGCCGGTCAGTCGGGACAGCCAGGCGGTCAGCCTGCGGTGTGTGCGCGGCGAACACAGCGCGTACCCGCTGCCGTGAATGTAGTAGATGGCTGGTGAGTGGTCGGTTGCGCGAGCGCTGCGGACCCACTCGCCGACGACGCGGCGACCGTCGGCGAGCCTGACGTCCACCGGTTCGACCCGGGTGCCCGCCAGCGAGGGCCCGAAGGTGTCCATGACGCGCGCCACGATCTGCCGCGAGGCCCACAAGCCCCAGGCCTGCTCGGGCGGGAGCACCGCGCTGATCTGGCGCAGAGTGGCGTGGCTGACGCCGGCGGCGCCCCGGGAACGCAGGGATCCCCGCGCGGGCAGGGTCGGTTCGGGCATGCGGACCTCCGTTATCGGAATGTCCGAGGAGTACACCCCCAATGGTGACATTTGTCAATGTCACCATTGGTCGCTGCGACTATCGCGGCGGGTCGCCGCGCCAGCTGAAGCTGTTGACGTACTTACCCATGTCCAACGCCAGCTGCAGGTTGGCGGCCGACGGCTTGCCGGAACCGAAGTCCGGGCCGAAGGCACGGTACGGGCCGACGGCCGCGGCCACCAGGGCCAGGTCGTTCTTGACGGCGACCATCACCATGACGCGCATCCGGGTGGAACTGCTCATCGCGCCCTGCGGCCACAGGTCGGCCACCAGCCCGTAGCCGGGTTGGTAACCGACCATGGTGTTCGGGATCTCGTAGGCGGTCTTGGTGTCCGGGTAGGTCCTGTTCACCAGATCGACGGCGATCTCTCGTGGGCTGCGCCCCTCGGCCGGCTGGCTGAACAACTGCATCGTGCCGCCGTCGCCGGCCTGCAGCACGGCGGTGACGCCGTTGTCGTGTTTGGCGACCTCGTAGGCCGCGCCCGCCACCGGGTAGGACACCGAGAAGGCGCCGTCGGTCGAGGTGAAGCGCGGATTGATCTCCACGGCGCGGCTCATCGGCGGGCTGCCGCAGTCCGGCGGGCAGATGTACTTGGGCGCGGGCTTGGAGATCGCCCCGGACAGCGCGACCAGACCGCCGGCCAACACCACGATGGCGATACCCAGGACCAGCGCCACGTGGCGGAAGGAGGTCTTGGGCGGTTGCAGTGTCTCGAACGTGCCAGAGTGCAACGAATAACCGGGCGCCAACCCGACGACGATCTCCCCCGACGCGGGCTCTTCGGCGAGCCGGATCGGGCGGTCCTCACGGCGGGTGCGCCGGGACCGGCGTGAGGATGCGTGCATGGCCGCACCGCAATTCGCGCAGAACGGTGCATCGGGCACCACGTGGTCGCACTCCAGGCACAGGATCGGTTCGTCGGTGCGGATCTCGTCCTGCGCCTCGTGCAGCAAGGCCAGGTGCAGGCCGATCCGCAGGGCGAACAACGCCAACCCGGTCAGCGTCAGGTGCAGGACCAGCTGGAGCAGCTGGGGGAGTTGGGCGACGTCGACCACACCCAGTGCGGCGTACACCGCGATCACCACGAGTGCGATCAGGATGAGGACCCCGCGGACGAACCCGCGGTTCTTGAGAACCTTCGACGGCGGCCGGGTGAACCACAGCGCGGTACCGATCAATCCACCGACGGCAGCGGCGGTCAGCGGCATGGCGATTCCGCGGATCCCCGCCTCCACGAGCAGACCGTCCAGCGGTCGCACCCGGTTGATCATCCCGGTGGTGAACTGCGGCGCCAACCGGGTCAGGGTGGCCGCTGCGGTGAAGGTCAGGGCGCCCAGCGCGCCGATCGCGTAGCCGTCCAGGGATTCCCGATTTCCCCGCCACGCGAACCTGGCCACCAGTGCGGGTACCAGCATGAGCATCATGCTGCCCACCGGCACCCCGATCCCGTCGCGCAGGATCCGGCCGCCGGCGATACCGGCGCCCAGTGGGACACCGTAGGCACGCGCCAGTGCCGCGCCGGTGAGCAGCACCCACCCGACGCCGAGGATGATCCCGAGCGTCACCGTCAGGGCCAGGGTGCTGCGCGGAATATCCCGGGACACACCGGATTCGCGGAGGTACAGGGCGAACAGCAGCGGAAGGCCGAGGGAGGCGATCGCGATCAGCGCCGCGGGCATCCGCAGGACCGTGGCCACCGTCAGGGCGGCCGCCAGCAGGCCCAGCCCCATCAGGAAGACCTTGCGTGATCGCGGCGGCAGATGCGGGAACAGCGAACTGGTCAGCGCGGGGGAGAGCAGACGCTGACCGGGCGCGGCGCTGAAGGCGCGGGCGCGCAGCCAGTGCGGGCCGTCGCCGCTCTTGTGCTCGGCCAGTGGCACGCCGCAGAGCCCGCAGTACTCGCCTGCGGGAACATCGATCTGGCAGACCTGGCATTCGACCATGCCCGGAGCGCTCATCGGTGTTCTCGCTTCTTCGCGCAAGCGCTCATCAGGCCTGCACCTGCTGTGCGATCTGGAGGTTGCGCACCAGATTGTCGACGTCCGGGGTGCCCAGTCCGGTGACCAGGTCGTAGCCCGGACCGGCGTTGTCGACGGCGTTGCCGCCCAACGTGACGTCGCGGAAGGCGGGCCGCGGTGCGCCCTGGGCGATGCGGTAGAGCAATGGGTTGATGTCGCCGATCAAGCTGCCGTTGTTCTCCAGCAGGTACTGGTTCATCACGGCGGTCAGGGCGGCCCAGATGGGCGCCGACTGTGAGGTGCCGCCGCCGACGACCATCTGGTCGTTGAGGACGATCTTCACACCGGTGAACGGGTCGGCCACCGCAGCGATGTCCGGTGTCATGCGCTTGCCGATATTGCGCTGGGGCGGGACCGCACCGGCCGCGAGACGCTGCCAGGGCGGCAGATCGAACAGTGCGGAGACACCACCACCGGTGCCCTGGGACAGTGGGACGTCGAACCAGGTCTGCTCGGACACCCATCTCCCGTCGGCGTCGGTGGACAGGGTGGTGCCGCCGACGCTGGTCATCTCGGGTAGGGAGGCGATCGAGTCCAGCCCGATGTCATCTGTGCTCGGCGGTGACGACCAGTCTTGTCCGCCACGGCATTCCATACCGGCCAGGTCGCCGCTGGCGTTGTAGGCGGTGGTGCCGTGCGACTGGGCGGTGCGCAGCGCGGACCGGACCGGGGCCAGATCGGCGGCGGTGATGAGTTTGTCGCAGCCCCAGCCGATGGAGAAACTCCACACCGCACCGGGGAATCGGCGGTCGGTGTCCTCGAGCATCTCGCCGATCTTGCGGTAGCCGCCGCCACCTTCGACGGTGGGGCGGGCGTTCACCACGATCTTGCGCGCATCGGGGGCAATGGCATGTGCCACTTGAAGATCCATCGAGAGTTCGCCGCGCGGCTCGCCGGGCGACCCGCCGACGACCTCCGGGGTGAACTGCGGAAGCCCGTAGGTGGAGCTGAACTTGTCCAGGTCGGACTGGTGGAAACCGTCGAAGGCGAAGATCACGATGTCGATGCCCTTGCCGGTGAATCCGGCCCGGGCCAGATCGTCGGCGTTGTAGGTGTTCAGTAACGCGCTGGGGGACAGCCCCTGGTCGGGGACATCGAGGGGGATGTGGTCGGGCCGGGACATGTGATGGGGTGTGTAACTGAGGATCCGGCCCATCTCGGACACCTCGGCACGCAGGTGCTCGGGCACCGCCGGCTGATGCGGTGAAGCGTAGAAGAGCTGTCCCCGGCGTCCTCGGTAGTCGCGCACGGAGACATCGAATGCCCGCTCGACGGCATCGGGTGAACCTTCGACGATGACCCAGTCGTCACCGGGACGCCACTGGACCGACAGCGATTGGTCACGGGCCCAATCCATCAGTGCGGTGGGGCGCGATTCATCGGTGAGGGTGGCGGTGAGCTCGATGCTCTGTTCGCGGGCGGGTCCGAGGTCGGTGGACGCGCCCAGCAGCGAGGCGAAGGGACCCTCGATGAGTTTGTCGTCGGGGTGGTGGTCACCGAGGGAGAGATCGACGGCGAGTAGCCCTGCTCCGATGAGGAGCAGGGCGGTCAGGGAGCGGGCGAGCACCGTTTTCATGGCTGTGCTGCGAACGAAGGGCGGGTCCGAATGGCATCCGGACCCGCCCCGTTCATGATGGTTGCGCTCAGTCGTTCTGCTGCGGGTCGAAGGTCTGCTGAGGCGCGGTCACCGGCGGGGTGAAGACGCCGCCACCGGGGTTGATCGACTTCTCGGTCGGCGTCAGCGTGGGCTCCGTGGTGGTGGTCGTCGTGGTGGGCGACTCTTCGGGCTTGTCGCTGTCGGTGCTGCACGCTGCGGTGAAGCCGATCATCGCGAGGATGGCGGCACCGCCCACCGCTGCCGAGATGCGACGACTCAGTTGTGATGCCATGTTCGGTCCTTTACTCGTATCTGTGAGGTGAATCGTCGGTCTGCGCGATGGTTCGCGAAAACCGTGTGCAGCAGTCCCATTCGGAGATCGGGATCTGGTGTCAGAGACTGTAACGCAGCGCCTGTATCAGTGCATTCCCTTCTCGCGGACCTTGATCAACGGACGCGCGGCGCCGATCTGGGCGGTCCGGTCACCGCTTGACTGTCGGGGCCGGCGCGGTGTTTACTCGAGGCATCGAACAGGTGTTCGAATATGGACTGTTTCCGATGATGCTGGAGGTGCTGCTGTGGTGGCGGCAATGGACCTGGAGAAGCATCGGAAAGAGCGCGCTGAACAGGTAGAACAGCTCCGTCGAAGGATAGCCGAAGTCTCCGGGAGAATGGCGACCCCGGATGTGCGCAGGGTATCCGGAGATACCCTGCAATCCGTCCCGGAGAGTTTGCTGAAAACCTCGGAGCGGCCGTTCAATGCCGCCGTCGAGGAGTTGCCGGAGCCCGAGGTCCCCGGCCCGCTTCCGCAGCTGTTGCCCAGGGGGACGGTGGCGGTGTTGTCCGGGGCCCGGTCGCTGGCCCTGCGGATGGTGGCCGCCGCCACCGCCGAGGGCGGGCACGTGGCGATCGTCGGGCAGCCCGATGTCGGTCTGATGGCGGCCGTCGAGATGGGAGCGGACCTGAGCCGGGTCGCGGTGATTCCGTACCCGGGTTCGGATCCGGTCGAGGTGGCCGCGGTTCTGCTGGACGGCCTGGACCTGGTGGTGCTGGGGCTGGGGGGTCGCTCGGTGCCGATGAGCAGGGCGCGGGCGGTGACCGCGCGCGCACGGCAGAAGGGGTGCACCCTGCTGGTCACCGGCGGGGAATGGCACGGAGCCTCGGCACGGCTGGACGCCCGGGTCTGCGGGTACGAGATGGTCGGCGCCGGTGACGTGGCCGTCCCCGGACGAGGCCGGATCGGTCGGGTCCGGGTGGACACCCGGACCAGGAGCCGGATCCCCGGACGGCCGCGCCTTGCAGCCGGTGGTTGACGATGTCCCGGGTACTCGCGCTCTGGTGCATGGACTGGCCCGCGGTCGCCGCGGCTGCTGCCGCGGGGTTACCCGCCACCGATCCGGTGGCTGTCACCCTGGCCAACCGGGTCATCGCCTGCTCGGCGGCGGCCAGGGCGGTCGGGGTCCGGCGCGGGTTGCGTCGCCGCGAGGCGCAGGCCCGTTGTCCGCAACTGCATGTCGTCACCGCCGATCCGGCGCGCGACGCCCGTCACTTCGAGGCGGTGACAT
This sequence comes from Mycobacterium sp. AMU20-3851, assembly GCF_043974665.1. Taxonomy (NCBI): domain Bacteria; kingdom Bacillati; phylum Actinomycetota; class Actinomycetes; order Mycobacteriales; family Mycobacteriaceae; genus Mycobacterium; species Mycobacterium sp. AMU20-3851. The sequence continues at coordinate 4,625,951 of NZ_CP146371.1, read as the reverse complement.
CGGCGGTGGACGACGTGGTGCCGCGGGTGGAGGTGCTGCGCCCCGGCCTGCTCGTGGTCGCGGTCCGCGGGGCGGCGCGCTACTTCGGGTCCGAACACACCGCCGCCGAACGGCTGGTGGATGCGGTGGCCGCGGCAGGGGCCGAATGTCAGACCGGTATCGCCGATCAGTTGCCCACCGCGGTCTTCGCGGCCAGGGCCGGATGCATCGTCGAGCCGGGGCAGGATGCGTCCTTCCTGTCCGGGTTGTCCATCCGGCAGCTGGCCGCCGAGCCCAGTCTCGCCGGGGCGGGGCGAGAGGAGCTGGCAGATCTGTTGTGGCGGATGGGTATCCGCACCCTCGGGCAGTTCGCCGAATTGTCGCGAACCGATGTTGCGTCCCGGTTCGGCGCGGACGCGATCAGCGCTCATCGGTTCGCATGCGGCGAACCCGACCGCGGACCGTCCGGACGGGATCAACCCGTCGAGTTGGATGCCGTGCTGGACTGCGACCCGCCGATCGATCGGGTGGATGCGGCGGCCTTCGCCGGCCGGTCCCTGGCCAGGGAACTGCACCGCCGGCTGGAGGGGGCCGGGGTGGGTTGCACCCGGCTGGCCATCTCGGCCGTCACCGCCAATGGTGAAGAAATGGACCGGGTTTGGCGGTGCGCAGAACCCTTGACCGAGGATGCCACCGCCGACCGGGTACGGTGGCAACTGGACGGCTGGCTGACTCGGCGGGCTGGAGCGCAGCGACTCGGGGAATCGGATCGGCGGCGTGACGACCGTCCGACGGCTCCCATCGTCACCCTGCGACTGCTTCCGGTGGAGGTGGTCTCGGCCGGGGCGCTGCAGCTTCCGCTGTGGGGATCTTCCGGCGATGACGATCGGTTACGGGCCCGCCGGGCCCTGGTGCGGGTGCAGGGGCTGCTCGGGCCAGAGGCGGTCCAGGTGCCGGTGCTCAGCGGCGGGCGGGGCCCGGCGGAACGGATCACCTTCACCGCGCTGGGGGACGAGCCGGTCCCACAGTCCGACCCGACCCAGCCCTGGCCCGGACAGTTGCCCGAGCCGTCGCCGGTCGTATTGCTCGACGATCCGGTGGAAGTGCTTGATGCCGAAGGGAAACCGGTACGGGTGACACACCGGGGCATGTTCTCCTCGGATCCGGTGCGGCTGGAATCATCGGGGCACGGCGGTGACCTGAGCTGGTGGACCGGGCCCTGGCCGGTCGATGAACGGTGGTGGGACCCGGAACGCAAGCCGGTGGGCCGGACCGCACGGGCCCAGGTGCTCGTCGAAGGAAAGGACACCGGGGCCGGTCGCGCCATGCTGCTGTGCTACCGGCAGAGCCGCTGGTATGTGGAGGGCATCTACGAGTAGTCCGCGTTCAGGTCAAACGGCGGGCGAACGGGCCGACCCGCTCGATGAACCGGTCGAAGAACGCCGTCGGATCCACCCCGATACCGATGCGCGCGTTGTGATCCCGGCCCCAGTGCCCGCGCCAGTCGGCGACCGTCATCCCGCGGGTCAGGGTGCCGGTCAGCTCGACATCGACGGTCGCCTGCTGGTACTGCACGAGATCGGGGTCCAGGGCGACGGCCGCGGCCAGCGGGTCGTGCAGGTGCGCGAGATAGCCCTCGCCCTGGTCGAAATGGAATTCGAAGTAGAAGCGCAGCGCATCCTCGAGCACCGCGATCAGCGGGTTGGACGCCGTCGAACGGGTGCCCCGCTCGTCGAGCACGCTCAGCTGCGCGGAGTCCGAACCCGCTGCGGCAGCCAGCCGGCGGAGGATCGACGGAGTTATCGCCACATTCTCGGTGAGATTGAGCCCCAACACGATCGGCAGGTGTGTCGGCGCATGCAGACCCCACGCCGCACCCCAGACGGCGAATACCTCGGCTGCGGCCTCCGGGTCGACGTGGGTGTTCCACTCCGCGACCGCGGTGGTGTTGCCGCGGTAGTCGAACGCACCGCCCATGATCACCAGCCGGCGCAGCAGCCGGGGCAGGGCGGGCTCCACGCGCAGCGCCAAGGCCAGGTTGGTCAGCGGGCCGGTGGCCAAGCCGATGAGCTCTCCCGGATGCTCGCGGGCGGCGGTGACCCAGGCGTGGGCGGCGTCATACGAGGTGAGTGAGCGGTCGGTATGCGGCAGCCGGGCGTAGCCCAGCCCCTCGGGCCCGTGGGTGTCCTCGGCGGTGCGCAACGGAATGCTCAGCGGGGCCGCCGCACCCAGGGACACCGGGATGTCATCGGCCCCGAACAATTCGAGTAACCCCAGGTTGTTGACCGCCACCTGAGCGGCGGGCACGTTGCCCGCGGTCGACGCGATGCCCACAACCTGCGCGTCCGGGCTGGCGAACAGATACGCCAGCGCCATCGCATCGTCCACTCCGGTGTCTACATCGGCGAACACCGGTAGCGGTCGGTCAATCACCCTGCCCACGATAGGGCGGGGCGATCACCAGTGCACACCCGGAATCGTCCGCACGGCGCGTTTGAGCGGCCGGGGGACACGTACCGAACGGGTCGCGCGGGCCGGTCGCCGCGGTCGGCGTTGCGGCGAACCGGCGTCGGGGACCGTCTCGCCGCGTGCGGCCGCCGAATCCGGGTAGCCCAGGTACAGCTGATGCAGCACCCGGCGGGACAACCGCGGCGTGAAGTACGTGCCCAGATCCGCCAGCGTGCCCAGCGGGGTGTCGATCCGGGCGGGCTTGTCGACCAACCCGCGCACCACCATCGCCGCGGCATGCTCGGCGGAGATCGGCGGCACCGGGTTGAGCCGGCGCGACGGTGTGATCATCGGGGTACTCACCAGCGGCATATGGATGTTGGTGAAGGTGATGTGATCCGACAACGTCTCCGTCCCGACCACTTCGGAGAACGCATCCAGCGCCGCCTTGGTCGGCAGATAGGCGCTGTATTTGGGGCTGTTGGCCTGCACGCCGGCGCTGGACACGTTGACCACATGGCCGAACCGGCGTTCCCGCCAGTGCGGCAGCAGCGCGAGCACCATCCGGACCGCGCCGAAGTAGTTCACGGCCATCACCCGTTCGTAGTCGTGCAGCCGGTCGGTGGACGCGGCCACCGACCGGCGGATGGACCGGCCGGCGTTGTTGACCAGGTAATCGACATGGCCGAACCGGCCCAGGATGTCCTTCACCGTATGGTCGACGGACCCGGAATCGGTGACGTCACAGGTGAATGCGTGCGCATCGCCGCCCGCGGCGCGGATCTCGGCGATCAACTCATCGAGCGCGTCGCCGTTGCGGGCCAGCGCGAACACCGTGGCGCCACGCCGTGCGACGGCGAGCGCTGAGGCCCGCCCGATACCGCTGGAGGCGCCGGTGATGATCACGTGCTTGCCGACCAGCGGGCCGGTCGGGTCATCGCGCCGCGCCCGGTCGGGGTCCAGGTGTTCGGCCCAGTAGCGCCACAGTCTTCCTGCGTAGGAACCGAACTCGGGCACCTCGATCCCGGTCCCGGCCAGCGCAGCCGCGGTCCGGTCCGCGGTGAACGTCGGTGCCAGGTCGACCACATCGAGGATCTCGGCGGGCAGGCCCAGCTGGGTGGCTGCCATGTTGCGCAACACTCTGGTCCGGCCGGTGGCCTTCAGCACCGGGGCCACGGCGGCCCCGGGTATCGGCACACTCAGCGGGGGCAGCCCGGCTTCCTTGGCGACGCCACGGTAGATGCCCTGCAGGCCAATGGCTTTCGGAGCGGTGAGATGGAACGTCTGCCCGTCGGCGCCGTCGGCGTGCATGAGGTGGACCAGCGCCTGGACCACGAAATCCACCGGCACGATATTGGTGCGCCCGGCGTCGGGCACTGCCATCGGGGTCACCCGCGGCAGCACCGCCAGTTTGGACAGCACGCCGAAGAAGTAGTACGGCCCGTCCACCTTGTCCATCTCACCGGTGCGCGAATCCCCGACCACGACACCGGGACGGTAGATCCGGTACCGCAGCCCGGCGCTTGAGCGCACCAACTGCTCGGCCTCGAACTTGGTCCGGTGGTACGGACTCGGCAGGTTCTGGGCCACGTCGAAATCGTCCTCGGTGTACTGCCCGGGAAAATCGCCGGCCACCGCGATCGAGGACAGATGGTGCAGGGTCGCGCCGAGCCGCCGAGTCAGCCCGATCACGGCCCGGGTGCCCTCGACGTTGGCGGCGCGCTGCGCCTGCTCGGGGGCGGTCATGTCATAGATCGCGGCGCTGTGCACTACGTGGTCGACGGTGCCGAGCTCGGCGGTGTCCACGCCCAGCCCGGGTTCAGACAGGTCGCCGACCAGCGGTTTCACCCGCGGGCCCCAGTCGCGAGCGAGGCGCTCGAAGCGTTCCAGGGACTCGCGCCGGACCAGCACCGACACTTGTGCGTCCGGATGTTCGGTCAGGATCCGGGTCACCACACGTCTGCCAATAAACCCGGTACCGCCGGTAACGACATAGTGCATGTGGTCATGGTGGTCCCCGGGTGGGGAAAGGTCAACTGTAGATTCTCAGAACCAGTGTCATATTCTCGCGATGGCTGTCATGTCGATTTCATATATGACACGAATCTGAGACAACTTCGCTGCGGGTGCCTGGTGTGAAAGGGGTTGGCCGCTCGGTCAAATGCCCTACTAGTAGGGCTACGATCGATGGGTGAACGAAGTCAACGAAGGCGAAACGGACCCCTCTACGGGATCCGGGCGCGCGGGAGTTTCGGAGCGCCGACGTCGTTACGTCGGATCGCGCATTACCCACCTGCGCGAGGATCGCGGACTCAGTCTGGAGGACCTAGGCCGGCGGGTCGGGCTGCTGGCCGGCGTCATGAAGGCTGTCGAAAGTGGTAGACGCGGAGTCACCTTTGAGTGCTTGATCGATATCGCCAACGAGCTCGGTGTGACTGCTTCCGAACTCATCGAGGGCATGGAATAGCAGTCCAGGCGTGATGGACATTGCCGTTAAGTCGTGCCGTGCCTGATAACTTAAGGACGTGCCGACCCGCCCCAGCCAGGACGATCCCAAACGTGTGAAAGTTTGGGAGAAGCGGCGGCGTGCAGTAGGTGCTCGCATCGTCGAACTACGCATCGAAAGAGGGCTGACGCAAGAGCAACTCTCGCTCAAGTCTGGCGTCTCCAGGAACATCATCATCGATGTTGAATTCGGCCGACGTGGGCTCCTGTACGAGCGCCTTGGGGACTTGGCGAAGGCGCTGGGTGTGACGGCTTCCGACTTGCTGGAGGGGATCAAATAGTGCAGTCCGGCACATCAATCGCTGTCTGATCCAGGGACTGCCCCGGGTTTGGTGGTGTCGCCATACTTGGTTTCAGGCCGCGGTTGCGACTGGTGTGTGGAGCAGTTCGAACTCTATCGGGGTGAGTCTGCCGAGGGCGCGTTGACGCCGGCAGCGGTGGTAGGTCCGCTCGATCCACGTGACGATGGCCAGGCGTAGCTCGGCCCGGGTGGACCATCGTTTTCGGTTGAGCACATTGCGTTGCAGCAGGGCGAAGAACGACTCCATGGCTGCGTTGTCTCCGCAGGCGCCGACGCGGCCCATCGATCCGTGTAATCCGTTGTACAACAGCGCGTGGACAAACTTCGCGATCGGAACTGACTACCTCTGTCGGAGTGGACGACCGTCTCGACCGGTGAGCGCACGCCACGGCGTGATCCAGGGCGGCAACCGCGAGTGAGGACTTCATTCGTGAGTCGATTGAGTAGCCATTGATCCGGTCGGATGGTCCAAGGCAAACGAGAGTTGTCACCGGGTTACGGCGGTGAGCCTAGCGGGTCCTTGCGTGACTACCTACGGCCCCGCAGGTCACGTCATGGTGTCGGGTTCCGGAGGGTCTGGGCGGCTCAGACTCTGTTTCACGTGATGCCGGGTTGGCCGGTGTTCAATTTCTTGCCCGAAGCCCGAGGTTCGACGGACCGAATTGGCAAATTTCTCCGAGCCTACGCCCGGGACGTGCCGCCTGTTGACGACGGTTGAAAATCCGGCCAGTCGCGACGGTTGAAAAGTAGGCCACCCAATCAGATTGGATGGGTGATCTCCTTGGAAGACTGGGCCTTGATCCGGCACCTTCACCGCAGCGAAGGGTTGTCGCAGCGGGCTATCGCACGAGAGCTGAGCATCGCGCGAGACACGGTGGCCAGCGCGTTGGCCAGTGATGGTCCGCCGAAGTACGAGCGGGCGGCAGGTCCGTCGGCGATCACCGAGGTGGAGCCGCGGCTTCGGGCGTTGTTGTCGGTTTATCCCCGGATGCCGGCGACGGTGCTCGCCGAGCGGGTCGGCTGGACCGGCTCGATCTCCTGGTTCCGGGAGCGGGTCCGGGCGATCCGTCCGGAGTATCTGCCTGCTGATCCGGTCGATCGCCTCGAGCATCCGCCGGGTCGGGTGATCCAGTGCGACCTGTGGTTCCCGGCACCGAGGATTGCGGTCGGGTTCGGTCAGGAGGCGATGCTGCCGGTGCTGGTGATGGTGGCCGCGTTCTCGCGGTTCGTCGCCGCGGTGATGCTGCCCTCGCGCCAAACCATGGACCTCGTGGCCGGGATGTGGCAGCTGCTCTCGCAGAACTTCACCACGGTGCCCCACGAGTTGTGGTGGGACAACGAAGCCGGGATCGGCCGTCGCGGCCGATTGAGCGAACCCGTGACGGCCTTGGTGGGCACGCTGGGGTCGCGACTGGTGCAGATGAAGCCTAACGACCCCGAATCCAAAGGAATGGTGGAGCGAGTCAACCGGTATCTGGAGACCTCGTTTCTGCCCGGTCGCAGCTTCAGCTCACCGCACGACTTCAATGATCAGCTCGGGCAGTGGCTTCCGCTTGCCAACAACCGACGGGTGCGGGTGTTGGATGGTCGTCCGGTCGACTTCCTCGATATCGATCGCGCGCACATGCTGGCGCTACCACCGGTGCCGCCGACCGTCGAGACGGTGACCTCGGTGCGGCTGGGACGCGACTACTACGTGCGGGTGGCCGGCAATGACTACTCCGTGGACCCCCATGCGATCGGCCAACTCGTCGAGGTGAGCACCACCCTGAGCCGTGTGACGGTGACCCGGTCAGGGCGCCTGCTGGCGGCTCACGACCGCTGCTGGGCGGCGCGACAAACCCTCACCGATCCCACCCACGTGCAGGCTGCCGCGGTGCTGCGCCACCAGTTCCAGGCCGGCCCGCCTCCGGCGGCAGGTGATCAGCTGGTGCGCGACCTGGCTGACTACGACCGGGCGTTCGGCGTCGACTTCACGACGGGCACAGTCACTTCCGATGGTGAGGTGGCATAAGCATGGCCGAGGATCCGATGAAGGCCGTCCTGCACTACGCCCAGGCTCTCAAGGCGCCGCGCATCCGCGACTCGGCTGCCCGGCTGGCCGAGCAAGCCCGCGACGCGGGCTGGACCCACGAGGAATACCTCGCCGCGGTCCTGTCACGGGAGGTCGCGGCCCGGGAAGCCTCCGGCGCGGCGACGCGTATCCGATCCGCCGGTTTCCCGACTCGCAAATCGTTGGAGGACTTCAACTTCGATCACCAGCCGGCGCTGAACCGGGACATGATCGCCCACCTGGGCACCGGCGCGTTCCTGGCCAAGGCCTCCAACGTCGTTCTCCTCGGGCCGCCCGGAACTGGCAAGACCCACCTCGCGATCGGATTAGCGGTCAAAGCTGCCCAGACCGGGCACCGCATCGCGTTCGCCACCGCGGTGGATTGGGTGGCCCGACTCAAAGCCGCCCACAACGCCGGGCGGCTCCCTGCCGAGCTGGTCAAGCTGCGGCGCATCGGTCTGCTCGTCGTCGACGAGGTCGGCTACATCCCCTTCGAGCAGGACGCGGCGAACCTGTTCTTCCAACTCGTCTCCAGCCGCTACGAGCACGCCTCACTGATCCTGACCTCGAACCTGCCCTTCGCCCGCTGGGGCGACGTGTTTGGAGACCAAGTGGTGGCCGCGGCGATGATCGACCGCATCGTGCACCACGCCGACGTCCTGACCCTCAAAGGCTCCAGCTATCGGCTCAAAGACACCGGAATCGACACCTTGCCCTCCGCCAGAGCCGACAACACGGCACAATAACCACGACCACGTGGCCTACTTTTCACCGTCGCTTCTGGCCTACTTTTCGACCGTCGTCAACACCGCCGAATTAAGCATCGGCGCGCAGCCGCAGCGCCGGACCCGCCCGAGGCGAGTCCGGCGCTGCGGCGTCAGCTATCGCGCTCAGCTCTGTACGCACAAGACTCGTGGCGGAAGTGGCATAGATTATGGCAGACGAGGCTTTATTGACATCCTGTCAGTAAAGGGTCACTCTTGTGATCTGTGTCATCCATCTGATGCGAGACGCACCCGATTGCGGGAACTTCGGTGGAGGTGTGAACGTGCGGACTGTTCCGATATGCAGCGATGAGGTCGCCATACGCCAAGAGCAACGCGCTCGGAACTTTCGGCGCGTTGACCCGCAGTCGGCGGAGTTCCGAAGGATTCGAGACGCCTTTCTCTGCTCGGGAGTGGCCGACGGTGACGACCTCCAGGCGCTCGGCATCGCCCCCGCGGTACTCCAGTCCTGGCGCCGGAGCTTGCAGTACGGACTCTCAGCGCAGTCGCTGCACCCACTTGCCATCGGTGTGGTCGATAACGACAGTCCGCTCGTCCGAGCAGCCCATTCGGTCATCTCCCATCGGGAACTTATGTTGAAGCAGTCGATGTGCGGACTCTCGCTGACTGACAACAACGGCGTCGTCCTGCGTCAATGGGTTCGAGACCCATCCCTTGACCGGTGGCTGGGCGATCATGGACTCGTCCCGTCTGCATCTGTCGACGAGACCACGATCGGCACCACTAGCGGAATCTGTTTGCTCAATGAACGACCAACAATGATCTGCGGTCCTGAACATTTCTTCGACGGCTACGCCGCCGTCACCTCCGCCGGCGTACCGGTGGTGCACCCGGTGACCCGACGAACCGTCGGATCGCTGAATCTGACCAGTCGGGTACGCGATACCAGCCCGGTGTTGTTGTCATGGTTGATGGAACTTGTCCGCGATATCGAGGGCGTCCTGCAGGCTTCAGCAACACAGCGCGAGCGCGCACTCTTGGATGCGTACCTCAGTGAAAACCGCGACACCCGCCATCCTCTCGTCGCACTCAACGATCACACAATCATTACCAATGCCACCGCTGCTCGCCTGCTCAGCTCAGTCGATCAAGCGTTGCTGTGGGAGCACGCATCGCGTGCCATTGGCGAACGGATCCAGGACCCTCGCGAGGTGATTCTTACCAACGGGACCCTGGTGTCGATCCATTGCCGCGAGATCCTCGGCGCCACCGAATCCGCCGGCGCAGTGGTCCGCATCCGACACGTCCCGGAATCCCGAATCCGAGCCCTACAGGCACCGCAACCTGTCTCTCTGCCCGGTCTGGTTGGCGAGGGTCTGCAGTGGCGTGAACTTTGCCGAGCCGCCGCGGCGGCCGACCGGCAAGAGCGGGTTCTTCTCGTCGGCGAACGCGGAACCGGGAAAACGGCAGTGGCGCGGGCGATGGCGGGCGAAAATGCTATGGTGCTCGATGCGTGTGAGGTCGCGGTGACGGGCACCGCTGCGTGGCTGCAGCGACTCGCTCACACGCTGCAATCTGACGCGGTGTCCGCAGTCATCATTCGGCGCTGCGACGAACTCGACCCGGCAACCGCCGACTCGGTGACTAATGCACTACTCACACAACGTAATCGGGCCATTCGAGTGTTGGCCACAACGCGTGACTCTGTCGAACACAGCCACTCAACTAGCCTGGGTACCGCGTTTGCACTGGTTCTGAGTGTTCCACCGCTCAGGGAACGGTACGAGGACCTGCCGGTACTGCTGGACGCCCTGACCCGCAAAGCCTGCCGGCGCCTCGGCAGAACGACGGGGGAGGTCCGATGGATGCCCGATGCGGTACAAGCGCTCTCACGCCTGCAGTGGCAGGGAAACATCACCTCACTCGACACCGTTGTCAACCGAGTGCTGCAATCCACGAGCAATCAGTACATCAATACCGCGGACCTACCCGCCGACGTCGTTGCGAGCGCGTCGCGGCGGAAACTCGCTGGTCTAGAACACGTCGAAGCGAACGCCATCACCGCCGCACTTCGCGCAACCGGCGGCAACAAAAACCGGGCCGCCGAGAATCTCGGCATCGCACGTTCCACGCTGGACCGCAAGATCCGATCGCTTGGGATCGACCTCACCACCGCGGCGTTTTAGGCGCAGCAAGCCAGCACCTCGCACCGTTAACTGACGCGCGGTCACTGTGTAGGCGATGTCGTGGAAATCGTCGATTGGGTTCGAACCTTACTAATCACGTTGAAAAGGAAGAGCTTTGCACCATTAGATGTAGCGTTGGTGAAGAGTCCAGGTCCGGCTGGTAGCCGTGACGAGGACGCTGCAGCAGCCTGGTGGAGGGCAGGCGGGGACCGGCGAGGGCATCGGCTTGGGTCGGTCGGGATACGTGCCCGACCCGGCGCCTCACCTTAGCCCCTAGCCTTCGAGGTGCACCTTGATCCGCATGTGCGTTAGCTGCAGCTGCGCGGCCACGCACAGTGCGGCTGTGGACACAGGCCGGCCGCGGTCATCCTCACGGCCGACGATCTTGAGGCAATGGTGCGAGCAGGCTGCGAAGTGCCGAAATCCCCTGCAATCTCGCGTATTAGAGCCTTAGCCTGCGGCCCACGGCGATGACATCGGCTCGGAGCTCGAGGTACAGGACGTTGGCACGAAACTGGCCGCTTTCATAAAGATAAATCCTCATGGGAAGTCAGTCAGAAACTGAGGCAGCCCTAGCGGAGAGGATCGCGGGGGAAGTACGTCGCCGGAGCTACAGAAAGCAATTCGCGGCGGGGCTCGCTATGACTGTAGCGAAACGCAACACCGCGTCTGTGGGGGGCGTTCTAGCGTGGAGACGTCGGTTGAGTGTCGTTAATGCTCGACATTATCGAAGGGAGACAACGTGGGTCGGCTCGATGGCAAAGTTGCCTTCATCGCCGGTGCGGCACGCGGACAAGGTCGCGCGCACGCCATTGCTCTCGCCCGCGAAGGGGCCGATATCGTAGCGACGGACATTTGCGGCCAGATCGCCTCAGTCGACTATGACATGGCATCTGCCGACGATCTTCAGACGCCGGTAGAGCTTGTCGAGCAACAGGGTCGGCGGGCGATCGCAGTGCAGGCAGACGCCCGATCTCAAGCGCAGCTCGACGGCGCTGTGGCCGGATCCCTGGCCGAGTTCGGATCGCTTGATGTTGTCGTGATCAACCACGGTATCTGGACCCGCGGTCAACTTCGGGAGCTCGCAGAGCAGACGTGGAGCACTCGGTCAGTCGATGGGAGTGTGCCGACCAATCTGGGTGAACACCGTGTTGCAACGCCGGGAAACTGATGAGGCCGTCAACGGATCTCTTTGATCTCCACGGCCGCGTAGCCGTTGTCACCGGAGCTGCTGGTGGTCTCGGATCATCGTTCTCGCGGACCCTGGCCCAGGCCGGGGCGCGAGTCGTGTGCGCCGATTTCGACACCGAGAAGGCCTGCCACGTGGCGGAAAACTTAGTTGCCTCTGGATTTAGCGCGACCGCCGTCGGCGTCGATGTCACCGATGAAACCTCGGTGGCAGCCTTGGTAGACATTGCTCTTAGGCGATATGGGCAGGTCGACATTCTGGTCAACAACGCCGGAATCGGTGATATGCGCGCCGTACCTATGCACCGAGTGCGAGTCGAACACTGGCGGCAAGTTCTCGCTGTCGACCTGGACGGTGTATTCCTCTGCAGCAGGGCGATTCTCGGTCACATGGCTGATCGCAAATCGGGGAAGGTAATAAATATTGCCTCGATGTATGGACTGCAGGGCTCCGTAGTGACTCCGATGCCGGCGTACACTGCGGCAAAGGGCGCGGTGGTGAACCTGACCCGCGAATGCGCTTTACAGTACGCCGCCCACAATGTGCAGATCAATGCGTTGTGCCCCGGGTACGTCCGCACCGGACTGGCCGGGGGTGTATACAGTGACCCAGCCTTCGTCTCGAAGCTCACGGCTCAGGTGCCGATGGGACGTATCGCCGAAGCACACGAACTCGACGGTGCGATCCTGATGCTGGCGTCAGCCGCCTCGGACTACATGACCGGTCAAACATTGGTTCTCGACGGCGGCGTCTCGGCCGGGTGACGGCCTCCGGCAGGAATGCTGGTGCGAATTGGAACAGCGCATGCCATCGCGAGGGGCTTAGCGTTGAGAAACATACTCTGCGCCCTGAAACTACGAACCCCGAGGATCATTTCATGAGTCATTCCTGTAGGTCGATTGATGAACCGGTGTCTTCGCAGGCGCCGCGGCCGGAGCGCTCGGCGACGACCCGATGAGTGTCGGCCAGGTGATCTACGAGGTCAAGGACGCCGTGGCGACGGTGACACTCGACCGCCCGGACGCACTGAATGCGCTCACCATTCGAATGATGCGTGAGCTTGCCGATGCCTTCGATTCCGCAGCGACCGATGACTCGGTACGTGCGATCGTGATCACCGGCGCCGGGGACCGCGCGTTCTGCGCCGGCGGCGATATGGCCGAACTAATTCCGAGGCTGACCGCCGGAGAGCTTGAGATCATGGTGCCAGACGCCGGAAAGCGCCATTTCAGTGACGTTTTCAAGCCTATCGTGGCGGCCGTCAATGGTGTGTGTGTCGGTGGTGGCCTTGAGATTCTCCTGGGTACCGACCTGCGCGTCGCCGCAGACGCCGCGGTGTTCGGAGTGCCGGAGGTGCGGTGGGGTTTGATCGCCGGTGGGGGAAGCCATATCCGGCTGCCGCAGCAGGTGCCATGGGCAATCGCCATGCAGCTGTTGATCACCGGCGATCACATCGCCGCTGACCGTGCCTACCAAGCAGGTCTGATCAACGAGGTTGTCACCGACGGTGCTGTGCTGGCCCGAGCGACGGAAATCGCTGTGGCGATAGCACGTAACGCGCCGCTTGCGGTACGAACCGCCAAAGAGATCGCGGTGCGGGGTCTTGCCAACGAGTCGGCCTTTCATCTGGAATACGCACTCAACCGCCAGATCATCACCTCCGATGACGCAACGGAGGGTCCGCGGGCGTTCCTTGAGAAGCGTCCCCCGCATTTCACCGGTAAGTAAGCGTGCCGCTCTGGAGCACCCGGCGGACCGGAGAGCCGAAGGGCGATGGGGGGCCTCTGTTCAAGGGGCTCGCTCAGCACCTCGTTGACAAGGAGGCGCCGTGCAGGTGAAAGGTGTGCTCGGCGAGAGTCTCCAGATGGCGATCGCCCCGAGTAATCGGTAGGCGATCCTGTTGTGATGGACACTAAGGTGTTTTGCGCACCGTAGGCCAGTGACGCCGCAGTGGCGTAGCGCCGGGGCAGTTTGCCGAGCTGATCACATGACATCCAGGTACTGTCGGGGCAATGGCGCGGCAGCGCAAGAAAGAGCCAAAGCTGCGGAAATCTGGACCGGCGGGTGCGTCTTGGCGTACGCGCCGGCTACGGCACCGGCTGCCGAGAACCGCAGGACGTGGGAACGGGGAACTTGTCGGCTGTCGTCTCGACCAGCTGCACCGGGCAGATGGTCCATCAGTCGACGTAAACTCCACGCCGGTTCAGTACGGGCGAGACTTTCTCGACCCTGGCTTGGTGGACGGGAACGCTCGGGCCGACCGCCACAGGGCCGCCGAAGATCAGCGATAGCCGCATTCCGTGAGTTCATAGTTCATCGGTGTATCACCACGGCTCGATGATCTGGATGCGTTGGACTGCTGCTGGCGAGACGAACGGTTGGGGCGCGGGGACTCGCGCCTGAGACAAGGACCTGTCTCAGGCGCGAGCGGACCTGACGACCTACAACGTCGTTCCGGCATCCACCGGTATCGCCGCCCCGGTGATGTATCGCGCGTTTTCCGAAACCAGGAACAGCAAGGCATTGCTGACATCCTCGGGCTCGACCCACGGGACGGGTAGCTTGTTGGTTGCAGTCGATGCGACCTCGAAGTCTGCCCGGCTAGGATTTGGGTTGTCGGGACAGAAGATTCGGTACGTTCCCTCGTTCTGGATCATCGGAGTGTCCACCTGGGTGGGATGCAGCGAATTTACCCGGATTCGATGTGGCGCGAGCTCGACAGCCAGGCTGCGCATTAGGCCGACCAACCCATGTTTGGCCGCCGTGTAGTGCGAGATATGCGCGTATCCCTTGAGTCCGGCCGCCGAGCTGGTGAGCACGATCGCCCCGCCGCGCTGTCCGCCCAAGATGTGGGGAATAGCGACCGTGGTGGTGTGCCATACCCCGGTCAGGTTGATGTCGACCATCTGTTGCCACGTTCGGGATGAGATCTCGTGGGACAGGTATGGCTTGCTAGCGATGCCGGCATTGGCCGAGACGATGTCGAGGCGTCCCAGCTCAAGAACCGCATCGTTGACGGCCTTTTCGAGCACATCGAGATCCCGGACATCGGCTTCGATGCGAATGGCGTGACGTCCGAGTTCTTCCACAGCTGCCGCGGTCTCGGCCAACTCTTCGGCGGTCCCGGATGGATAACCTGTGTCGACGATCTCGCGAGGCACGTCGACCAAGATGGCGTGGGCGCCTTCCGCGGCCAGCTTGAGTGCGTGCGAGCGGCCTTGACCGCGGGCCGCGCCGGTGACGAGGGCGACCTGGCCTTCAAGTGCAGACATGACTTCTCCCGATTTCGTCAGGCGGGCTCAGCGGGCGTTGGAGGTGCGTTCGGCGTCGAATCGCTTCTGCGCCTCCGCTTGGCCCGCTTGGGTGATGTCGGCCGCGGATTTGTTGCTGTTGACGGTCTGATCGAACCCGCGCTTGCGGGAGGCGAGGTCACCGTTGAAGTGCGGAGCAACCTGCTGGGCGATGAGTTCGAAGCTGCGCAGCGCCGCCTGTGTCGAGGCCCATTCGCCGTGCAGGACAAGGAACTTGCCGAATCCTCCTGACTTCTCCTGGAGCCGACGGATCTGGTTGATGGCCATCTCCGGAGTGCCGATGACGGCCAGCCCGGACTCGTTGATGGAGTCGATGAGGCTGTCGACGTCTGCGGATTCCTCGAATCCGGGTGTGATGTGCGCCAGGTAGTTCATCAGTTCGAGCAGACCGTGCCGTACGTCGGCACGCGCCTGCTCTTCGGTGTCGGCGACATGCATGATGCCGGTGAGCCGCCATTCCTCACGGCGGACTGACTTGCCGTTCTCAGCGGCGATTTCCTCAGCGATCTGCCAGTGGTTGGCCAACAGTTCCACGCCGACCGGGTTGGTTGCGGCAAGTGACAGAATGCCGGTGCCGAACTTGCCTGCAAGTTTCGGTCCGGTCGGGGAAACTGTTGCTGTGACGGCTATCTGGAAATCGGAGTAGGGAGCGACGTGCAGGTAGGCGTCGCGGCAGGTGTACCAGTCGGCTTCTTCGGTGACGGTTTCGCCGGCGAGCAGGCGGTTGATCACCGAGAAGGACTCTTCCATCTTCCGACGGTTGTCGAGCGGGTCGATTCCGATCATCTTTGCGTCGTCAGCGAGCTGGCCGGGGCCGGCGCCGAAGATCATCCGCCCGTTGCTCAGGTGATCGAGCATGACCAGACGATCGGCCAGCATGAACGGGTGATGGTAGGGCAGGGAGACGACGCCGAGGCCCAGCTTGATCCGATGGGTCCGCTGTGATGCGGCGGCAACGAAAAGCTCGGGGGAGGCGATGATCTCTACGCCGCCGGAGTGATGTTCGCCCATCCAGAACTCGGCGAAGCCGAGGCGGTCGAGGTGCTCGACCAGTTCGAGATCGTTCTGGATGGAGAAGTGGGCGTCAGAGGTGGGGAGATGCCAGGGAGCCAGGAAGGCCCCGAACTCAACGTGCGGGTGCAGGACGGTCATGGGTGTTGTCCGATCGTGGTGAGTGGCCGAGGGGGATTGGTAATGCTCAGCCGCGCAGGGACACCTGCACGGCCTCTTCGAACTCGCGCAGGTCGAAGTAGTCGCGCCACCCGATGATTTTTCCGTCGCGCAGTTGCAACACGCCCAGGACCGCGAGTGGGTAGGTTTTGCCGGTCAGTAAGGCGGTGAGCACGTCCACGCGTTCGGTGTAGACGAAGCCGTTGGCCGATGCGATGTGATACGTCTCGACCGCTTCGATCTTCATGACACCGAACAGTCCGGTCAGTGTGGCGTGGACAGCCTCCCGGCCGTAGGCCGGCGCCAATGGCATGTTCTGGTACATGCCGTCCTCGGCGAAATAGGTGATCAGTCGGTCGGCGTCGTTGGTGGTCAGGTCCTGCATGAATCGCAGAACCAGCGACTCGTCCGCGTTGGCGGCCTGCTGATCGGCTTGGTCCGCGGACACCCACTTCGGAACTTCAACCTCAAGCGTCATTGCTTCGAACTCCTATCTAGCGCAGGGAACATGGCAGGACACCCACGCTATGTGGGCTGCATCACCACGGTTGTCGCAGTTCGCAACAGCGTCAGGACGTGCTGGTGGCGCCGCGGCTGCGCAGTGCGCTCAGTCCGGCCGACACCAGCTCAGGGACGCACGCCGCGGCGGCTGACGCGGTGTGGTCGGCGGATGCGCCCGCCTCGGTGCGGAAGGCGATTCCCTCCGCGATCACGGCCAGCTTGAAGTGCGCAAGGGCGATGTAGAACGACCAGTGGTTCAGGTCCGTGCCGGACGCGAGCGCATAGTGCTGGGCAAGGGTGTCCGGAGACGGCAGCCGCGGGCTGGTCCAGGCTGCATGGGTGCCGAGAATGGTGTCCAATGCCGTGGAGCGGTAGACGCACATGAGTGCGACGTCTGTCAGCGGATCGCCGATGGTCGACAGCTCCCAGTCCACGACTGCACGCACCAGGCTGGGGCCGGAAAGATCAACGATTGTGTTATCGATACGGAAGTCTCCGTGGACGATGGCAGGCCCCAGTGATCTTGCCGGAATGCGTTCTGCGAGTGCCGCAGCCAGCAGGTCGACGTCGGTGAGATCGCGGGTCCGTACCCGATGCCACTGCTTGGTCCAGAGGGTGACCTGCCTGGCGAGAAATCCGTCCGGTCGGCCGAAGTCGTCGAGTCCGACCGCGCGGTAGTCCACCTCGTGTAGGTCGACCAAGGTGTGGATGAGTTCGCTGGTCAGTGCTTCGATCTGCTGGTCGCTGAGATCGTCGAGGTCGGTGCTGTCGCGAATCACCTGTCCTGCGACGAATTCGGCGACTGTGATTGGTGCGCCGGTGTACGAGCCGTTGACGTCGCAGGCCACTGTCGCCGCCACAGGCACCGCGGTGCCTTGCAGGGCGCGCATCACTCGATACTCCCGGGCGACGTCATGGGCCGAAGGCGTCAACCCCCGCGCCGGCGGACGGCGCACCACCCACACCGACGATCCGTCGGTCACCCGATAGGTCAGGTTGGAGCGCCCCCCGGCAAGTAGTTGTGCCGACAGAGATCCGGACAGGGCTATACCGTTGTTGATCAGCAGGGCCTGCAGCTGAGCCAGGTTCAACGCGTGGTCGCTCATTCGGAGTCTTCCGCTTGTCGACGTGCAGCGCGGATGGCGCGCTTGGCAATGGCCCAGCGGTGAACCTCCGATGGGCCGTCGTAGACCCGGAAGGGGCGCACTTCGCGCGAGATGCGCGCCACCGGGTAGTCGTCGGATACTCCCAGCCCGCCACACATCTGCACACTTCGGTCGACGACTCGGTCGATGGCTTCAGCTGCAAACGTCTTCGCAATCGATGTCTGGGTGGACGCGGCCTCGCCCTGGTCGAGGTGCCAACAGGCCTGGACGAGCAACGCCCTGGTCGCGGCGAGGTCGATTTCGTTGTCGGCGACCATCTTTTGGATCATGCCCAGATCGCCGAGCTTGCCGCCGAATCCGCCCCGCGCCGCGACATGTGAGAGAGCGGTGTCATGGGCGCGCCGCGCCGATCCCAACCACCGCATGACATGGGTCATGCGCGCTGGACCGAGGCGGATCTGTGCATACTGGAATCCCGCATCGACTGCACCGAGGACGGCGTCGTCACCGACGCTGACCTCGTCGAAGGTGACTTCGCAGTGTCCTCCGAGCATGGACTTGTCCATGGTCGCAATATGCCTGCCGACGGTCAGTCCGGTGGCATGCGCATCGACGAGGAACATGGTGGCTCCGCCGCGATCGCCAGGGCGACCGGAGGTGCGTGCCATGACTATGAAGAAGTGTGCGCCGTCGGCGCCGGTGATGAACCACTTCCGGCCCGAGATGTGCCACCGTCCGGCGCGGTATGTCGCAGTGGTGCACAGCATTGACGGATCCGAACCCGCACCCGGCGAGGGTTCGGTCATGGCAAAGGCAGACCGGCAGTCCCCGGCCGCCAGCGGCTGTAGGTACGTTACCTTCTGCTCTGGGCTGGCCGCATGGGCCAACAGGTGTAGGTTTCCTTCGTCCGGTGCGGCGATGTTGAGGCTGAGTGGGCCGAACAGCGAGTAGCCGGCTTCCTCGAAAAGCGTTGCCCGATCCACCATTCCGAGTCCCAGACCGCCGTACTCACGTGGCGCGTGCGGTGCGAACACCCCCGCCGCCCGTGCCTCTTCCTGCAATCGGACCCGCAGCACGTCGTTGCCTGCGGCGTGGATGTCGCCGTTGTGCTCGTCATCGACCGGCAGCACGACATCGCGGATGAACGTCGCAGTCCGCGCGGCGAGCTCTGACACGTGCTGGGGAAAGCTCAGACTCACAGCCATCGGAGATCCTCGGGTAGGGGGCAAGAGGCGGGCGAATGCCGGGCAGGGGCTACGGTGCAGCTATCGCCGGCACTTTGGACCGTAATGAGCAGCTCAAACGACGAGTGTCGCAATTCGAGACGGGGCGGCCACGGCGCGACCGCGCCAGCGATGAGTGTTGTTAATTGCGACACAAGCCCGGCCCGTGGCAGATCTATGGTTCGGATCTGACCTCGGGAAAGACGATCAAACTGCACCCGGGCGAGCGAATTCGAAGTCGAAGGAAGATCGGCATGAACCTTGCGAGTGTGTTCCACCATCAGGCGGTAAAACATCCGACCAAGCTCGCCATCCGCGACGCACAAGTCCAGCTGTCGTACGCGTCGCTGGACGATCAGTCGGCGCGAGTGGCGGCGTTTCTGGCCGGCGAATCGATCAAACCCGGGGACCGGGTCGCCATCTACATGGCCAATAGTGCGCAGTACATCGTTGTAGCACTTGGCATTTGGAAGGCCGGCGGTGTCCTGGTGCCGTTGAACACCGCAATTCCGCCGGCTCCGCTGCGGCACGCCGTCGCCGATTCCGGGGCGCGCATCGTCTTCGCCGACCCACAGACGGCCCCTCGGCTCGTGCGCGACTTCGAGGGGTTTGAGATCGCCGACCGGCTCGTGGTCTGCGGCCCGGTCGGCGAGGACGTACGGCCACAGTGGACCTACGAACAGGTCCTCACTGCCCCGCCGGCACCGACCATTGAACCGCGGCTCGACGGCGACGACGCGATGATCATGTACACCAGCGGCTCCTCCGGCACCCCGAAGGGCGTTCGACAGACCCACCGCAATATCACGGCGTACATTTCGGCGATCACCCAGATCTGGGACTTCTCCGTCGACGACTTCGCCGTCATCTGCACGCCGTTCTTCCACGTCGGCGGCATGCAGTTGATGATCCTGCCGATGCTGCTTAACGGCGCCTCGGCCTACACCCTGGCGCGATGGAACGCGGCGCAGTGGCGACAGGCGGTCCAGGATTGCAACGCCACCTATACGGCGCTGGTACCGACCATGGTCGTCGATGTCGCCAATGCCTTCGAGGACGACCCGGCGGATCTGTCGTCGGTGCGACTGTGTGCGATCGGCGGCTCGGTGCTGCCTGAAGGTCCGGTGCGGCGGTTCCTCGGTGCGACCGGTATCCGCAACGCCGTCAACATCTATGGCCAAACCGAACAGTCCGGTGTGGCGATCTGTGAGCGACCGGGCGAGCAGGACCACCCTCGTGTGCTGGGCCGGCCGCTGGAACAGCTCCTGTCCTGGAAGCTGGTCGACGTCGGCACCGGCGCCGACGTCAGTGACCACCCCGGCCAGGTCGGCGAGCTCCGGGTGCGCGGCGATGCAGTCACTCCGGGTTACTGGAATCTTCCCGACGTCAACGCCGAGAAATTCGTCGACGGGTGGTTGAGGACCGGCGACCTGATGCGGACCGACACCGACGGTGTACTGCATTTCGTCGAGCGATCCGACGAGATGATCATCTCGGGCGGCGAGAACGTTTACCCGCAGATGATCGAGAACAGCCTGGCATCCTGCCCGGATGTCGCCGAAGTCGCGGTCATCGGCACTCACCACGAACGCTGGATTCAGCAGGTGACGGCGATCGTGGTCCCACGTTCGGCCGCCGTCACCAGGGACGACATCATCGCCTACTGTGCGGATCACCCCGACCTGCAGGGTCTGCAACGGCCACGCCGAATAGAACTGGTGGCGGCGCTGCCGCGTACCGGCAACAACAAGATCGACCGCACGCAGCTCAAGCGCGACTTCGTCTGACGATGAGCCACCTCCGACTGTTGTGGATCAATGGCAAGCCCGTCGAACCACGCGATCCGACAACCCGACGGCGGCGCCTGCCCGTGGAGACCACCAGCGACGGATGCCGAATCGCGTGGCTGGTGGTCCCGGTGGCGGCGTCTACCGCACTGACTGTCCGCGACTCTGCTGCGCGGCGACGGCCGAGAAAGGCACTGCGACGCATCAGCATCGTGGTGCTGCTCGCCGCGTTGATGGTGTTCATGTTCAACCTGATTGCGGCAGTTGGCATGCACAGCGTGCTCTCCCGTTCGACACCGAGCACCTCTATGGGGCCGGCGCTACCAAGTTAAGGATCGCGTGATGGACAGATCTGACGAGATGAGCTTCGCCTGGGCGCTGGCTGATGCCGCCAAGCCGTTCATCAGTGCCGGTGCGTACACCTGGCTGTGCGTGAAGATCGGGGCCGGCGAATACCGCCACGCGATCCTGGAACTGCTGGAAAGATTTGTCGCCCGAGACGCGGAGTTTCCACTCGCGCTGGCGCCGTCGCTATGGGCGTGGGTGAGTGGATTCGCCGGCTGCAGCGCCGAGGAGCGGTTGCGGACACTGGGGATGGGTCTCAGACTCGGCCCCTATGTCCCCGAGCCCGTGCCGCCGCCCCCGCCGCCGCTGGTGGCACGACGTCCCTACGCCGCCACGAAGAATCGGGCCACCCGACTGCGATTGATCTCGACGCAGGCACACGCATCCTGACCGGTGCGCGAAGGCGTGCCGTCTGAGTGATTTCTTGCCGTAACGTTGTACAACACAAAGCCGCCCCGCCGTACGGCGGGGCGGCTTTGCTTGTTCAGGCGATCAGAGGCGTTCGATGATGGTGGCGTTCGCCATTCCGCCGCCTTCGCACATGGTCTGCAGCCCGTATCGTGCTCCGCTGCGCTCCAGGTTGTTCACCATCGTGGTCAAGAGGCGAGTTCCCGAGGCGCCGAGGGCGTGTCCGAGCGCGATGGCACCGCCGCGCGGATTGAGCTTGGCGGGGTCGGCATTCAGTGATCCGGCCCAGGCCAGCGGGACCGGCGCGAAAGCCTCGTTGACCTCGAATGAATCGATATCGTCAATGCTCAATCCCGAGCGTTCCAGCACCTTTGTCGTCGCCGGAATCACCCCCGTCAGCATGTAGAGCGGGTCGCTGCCGGTGACGGCGAAGCTGTGAAAGCGAGCCCGCGGGCGCAGGCCCAGCTCGTTGGCTTTGTCCTCGGACATGATCAGGACTGCCGAAGCTCCGTCGGTCAGTGGTGACGAGTTTCCGGCGGTGATGGACCACTCGATCTGGGGGAACCGCGCGCTGTACTCGTCGGCGGCGAATGACGGGCGCAACCCGCCCAGTCCCTCCGCAGTTGTGGAGGCGCGCACCGTCTCGTCGATGGTATGGACGCTGCCGTCTGGCAGGGTCACCGGCACGATCTCGTTGTCGAACTCGCCGGCGCGGTACGCCTCATCGGCAAGTCGATGCGACCGCGCGGCGTATTCGTCGAGTGCTGCGCGGTCCAACTTCCAGTCCGCAGCGATCAACTCGGCCGAGATACCCTGTCCGACAAGGCCATCAGGGAAGCGCTCCGCCAACGGCTTGACGTTGGCGTCTTGGCCCTGCGAGCTGGCACCCATCGGGATCCGGCTCATCGACTCCACGCCGCACGCGACGACGATGTCGTAGGCGCCGGCGAGCACCCCTTGCGCCGCGAAATGCGCCGCCTGCTGGCTTGAGCCGCACTGCCGATCCACGCTGGTGCCCGGTACCGACTCGGGCAGCCCCGCGGCAAGCGCCGCTGTCCGGGCGATGTTCAGTGCCTGCTCGCCGGTCTGAGACACACATCCGGCGATGACGTCGTCGATGAGTGCGGGATCGAAGTCGTTGCGTGCCAGCAGAGCTTGCAGGGTCTGCTGTAGCAGGTTCACCGGGTGCACGCCCGACAGCGCCCCGCCAGGCTTGCCCTTGCCTGAGCCGGTGCGCACGGCATCGACGATCACTGCGTTGATGGTCATGTTTTTCTCCAATCGAGAGGTGTTGCTGTCGAGAACTTCTCGGGTCAGGCGCGCCAAAGGCTGGGCCCGGGACGAGTCAGGGGTAGGTAGGGCACGGTCACCTTCTTGGTGAGCCGGGTCAGGCATACGGTGGCTTCGGCGACGTCGGCGGCGGTCATCATGTCCGCCGGATCGACGCCGGGGAGTGCGGCTGTCATGTCGGTGGCGACATAGCCCGGGCACACCGCCGAGGCATTGACCCCGTGAACGTACTCTTCAACCGATAAGGTTTCGCAGAGGGAGATCATTGCCGCCTTGGTGGCACCGTAGGCAGAGTTCAGCGGTTCCCCCGCCAGTCCGGTCATTGAGGCCATAGCGATCACGCGGGCGCCGAACGGCGACTGTTGTCCGGCTCGTCGCAGTGCTGGTAACAAACTCTGAATCAGCGCATAGGGTGCCCGCAGGTTGATGGCGAGCAGCTTGTCCAGCCGTCGTAACGGAAAGTCGGACAGCGCGCCTATGGTGCCCATTGCCGCGTTGAGGATGAGGGCGTCGATCGTGTCCAGGTCCGCGGTCGCTTCTGAGATGATCTCCACCGCATCCGGATCGGCCATGTCGGCCGCGACCGGAGTGATCCGACGCCCGCTCTCGGCGCTCAGCGCGGAGGCGAAATCTGCGATACCGCTGGGATTTCGAGCGGTGACGAGGAGATCCCAGCCCTCCGCGGCCAGCTTGGTACAGATCTGGGCACCGATTCCGCGACTGGCGCCGGTCACCACGGCGGTCCGTCGGCTCACTTGGGAGCCATTCTGATGGCGCCGTCGAGGCGAATGGTCTCGCCGTTGAGCATGGGGTTGACCACGATGTGCTCGACCAGTGCGGCAAACTCGTCGGGGTGCCCGAGGCGCCGAGGATGAGGGACCTGGCTGGCGATGGATTCCCTCGCAGGAGCAGATAATCCCTGCAGGATCGGCGTGTCGAACATGCCGGGAGCGATGGTCATGACCCGGATCAGTTGGCTGGAGAGATCGCGTGCGAGCGGCAGGGTCATGCTGGCGATCGCGCCTTTGGACGCGGCGTAGGACGCCTGCCCGATCTGGCCGTCAAAGGCTGCCACCGATGCGGTGTTGACGATGATTCCGCGCTCGCCGTCGACGGGTTCTGTTGCCGCAATCGCAGCTGCCGCCAAGCGGGTGACGTTGAATGTGCCGATCAGGTTGATATCGATGACGCGACGGAAGCGGTCCAGCTCGAGCGGGCCGTCCTTGCTGATGGTTCGGGCCGGGTCGCCCACACCGGCACAGCTGACGACGATGCGCAGCTCGCCCCAGCCGGTCGCTTCGTCGATGGCGGCTTGGACCGTTTCCGGATCGCGCACGTCGGCTCCGAGCAGGCGGATGCGCGAGTCCGGCGCGGGGGACTGTGCGACGGCGCTCGGCAGATCGATCCCCACCACGCGGGCTCCCGCCGAGACGAGCCGTCGGGCGGTGGCGTGGCCGAGTCCGGAAGCGGCGCCGGTGATCAACGCAAGGGAATTCTCTAACTTCACTGTGGTGGTGTCGCTTTCGCTGCGCGCCCCAAAAGGGCTGGTTGGCGTTTTCAACCTCGCACCTCGTATTGCATCGTGGTCGTCGCAATCCGCGACAGTCGGGCCAGGGTGTAGTGATGTGCGACATAGTCGGGGGCCTCGGCTTTTCTAGGGTTGGGTCATCAGCACGCCACGATCCACGCAGGAGGCGACACCATGAGCAGTCCACAGCAGCAGACGGATCTGCCACATCACATGACACATTCAGGATCGGACCCAGCGTCTGCGCCGGTGCGTCGCCTGCACCCGCGCTCCACCGTCCAGTCAGCTCATCGCTCCGCCCCGCACGACGCCGTTGGGATCGCCGTCCAACGGTTACAGGCCGGCGAGATGGTCATCGTCATCGACGACCCGGACCGGGAGAACGAGGGCGATCTGGTGATGGCTGCGCAGTACGTCACTCCGGCGGATATGGCGTTCATCGTCAGGCACACCACAGGAATCATCTGTGCGCCCATGACCGACGCGCGTGCTGATCAACTGGGTCTGCCGCTGATGGTCACCACCAATACCGACCCGCACGGTACCGCGTTCACGGTGTCGGTCGACGCCTCCGGGACCGGTACCGGCGTCAGCGCGAGTGCCCGGGCGGCGACGGTTGCCGCCCTCGCCGCAACCACGACGAGCGCTCACGATCTGCGCGTCCCGGGGCACATCTTTCCGCTGCGTGCGCGCGCCGGTGGCGTGCTCGAACGGGGCGGGCACACCGAAGCCGCCGTGGATCTGCTGCGCCTGGCTGAGCTGTACGAAGTCGCGGTAATCAGCGAGCTGGTGGCAGACGACGGCGACATGATGCGCGGGCCGGATCTCATGCGCTTCGCCGCTCAGCACGATCTGGCGGTAGTCTCCATCGCGGAACTGGTGGCCCACCGCCAGCAGGCTGAGGCGACGGTGCGGTTGTGCGGGCGGGCGGACCTGCCGACCGCCTATGGGGTGTTCGAGGCCCAGTCCTACCGCGACGACGCTGCTGGGCTGGAGCATCTGGTGCTGATCGCCGGCGACCACAACGAGCTGATGGACCGTCCCGATGGCGTCCTGACACGGGTGCACAGCGAGTGCCTGACCGGCGATCTGGCAGCGTCGCTGCGCTGTGACTGCGGAGATCAGCTGCGCGAATCGCTGCAGCTGATCTCTCGCGACGGCGGCATTCTGATCTACCTGCGGGGCCAGGAAGGCCGCGGAATCGGCCTCGGTGACAAACTTCGCGCCTACACGCTGCAGCAGGCGGGCCGCGACACCGTGGACGCCAACCTTGAGCTCGGTCTTCCGGTTGACAGTCGCGACTACGCGGCGGCCGCGCAGATACTTCACCAGCTCGGCGCGACGCGTATTCGGTTGATTTCCAACAATCCTGTCAAGAGCGAGACGCTGGCCGGGTACGGCATCGAGGTGCTCGACTGCGTGCACCTACCCAGCCGGGCCACCGCGCACAACATCAACTATCTGCGCACCAAGAAAGACCGCCTCGGACATGCGATCAATCTCGGTCCGAGCGAGCAGGCGCCGTGCGGGTGACTCGCTGCACCGTTGCGGCGCCGAGCAGTTCGAGCGTCGCACCGGGGTGGAGGTCGGTCAGCTGAAGTAGCGGTACACAGCCTGCGCAACACAGACCGGCTTGACCTGACCTTCAGCCTCCAGACTGGCGTGCACCGTGACGCTGAGGCCGCCGGTGACCTCGGTGACCTGCACGATTCGCGACTGGAGGCGCACCCGGGTACCAGCTGGCAGGGGCGCCGGAAACCGCACCTTTTCCAGGCCGTAGTTGAGAACCTGCGAACAGTTGTGCACGGTCAACACAGTTGCGAGCATCGGACCCACGAGAGACAGCGACAGATATCCGTGTGCGATCGTGCCGCCGAAGGCGCTCGTGGCCGCGCGCGCGACATCGACGTGAATCCACTGGTGATCGCGCGTGGCGTCGGCGAACTGGTTGATGACCGTCTGGTCGATCAGCCACCAGTCGCTGGTTGGTAGGTCGCAGCCTTCCAAACGGCGAAGAGCGTCAAGATCATCGCAGGTGACAACGTCACCGGTTGAATTGTCAAAAGTCATCGACTCACGTCCTCAGGTAGGCCAAGCGGTTGAGCGTCGACCGTTGAGCGTAGGGACCGGCGGGCACTCTGGAGTGTCCCAACCCGCGACACCGGCATCCACGGCACTGACTCAGACTGCGACATCCACACACCGGCGGGCGCGGCACGATCGGCAGTGTGGTCACGCATGTGTGATCCCCACTCCAGGAGGACAACCGACCCATGAGCGATGAGTCGCCGGAGGTGGCACTAACCCGTGCCGCCGAGGATTTCCTAGTTCAGCACGACCCCGCGACGACCGAGCGCACAGACTTCCTGCGTGCTCGTTTCGATGCCGGCCTCGCGTGGGTGCACTATCCGGAGGGCCTGGGCGGCCGGGGCGCCGATTCTGAATTGCAGCAGGTCGTCGATGCAGTCTTCGACGCCGCCGGCGCACCCGATAATGCGCCGCACCGCAACGTGATCGGACTAGGGATGGCGGCGCCCACGATCCTGCGGTTCGCGAGCGAGGAGTTGCAGACGCGCTGGCTCAAGCCGCTGTGGACCGGTGAAGAGATCTGGTGTCAGCTGTTCAGTGAGCCCGGTGCCGGTTCGGATCTGGCCGCCGTCGCAACCCGCGCGGTGCGCGACGGCGACGGCTGGCGAGTCTCGGGACAGAAGGTGTGGACCTCACTGGCGCACGACGCCGCCTGGGCGCTGCTCGTTGCGCGCACCGACCCCGGCCAAACCAAACACCGTGGTTTGACCTATTTCGTCTGCGACATGGCCAGTGCCGGTGTGGACGTCCGACCGCTGCGGCAGTTGACCGGGGAAGCCGAGTTCAATGAGGTGTTCCTCGACGAGGTCTACATTCCCGATGCACTGCGGTTGGGAGAGCCTGGCGAGGGCTGGAAGGTCACCCAGTTGACGTTGATGAACGAAAGGGTCGCCATCGGAGCGGGTAACACGCCGCGCGAAGGTGGTCCCATCGGATTCCTGGCCAGGTCGTGGCGGGAGAGCACCGAACCATGGAATCCCGCATTGTATGACGACGTCCTCAAGCTGTGGATCGACGCGGAGGCGGCACGCCTGACGACAGCACGGCTGCGCCAACAGATGGAGGCGGGCTTGCCCGGGCCCGAGGGTTCGGGCGCCAAGCTTTCCTATGCCCGCCTGGCTCAGCAGGTCGCCAGCATCGAGATCGATCTGGCCGGCGCTGACGGGCTGCGTTACGACGACTACAGCATGCGCAGGCCTGATCTGGACGTGGAGGAAAATCGTCCTGCGGCTTACCGATTCCTGCGGACCAAAGGTAACTCGATCGAAGGCGGTACCTCGGAGATCATGCGCAACATCATTGCCGAGCGGGTGCTCGGACTTCCCGCCGAGCAGCGGGTCGACGTCGACATCGCATGGAAGGATCTACCCCGATGACCCTGGCCAATCCGCCGGTACCGGACTTGTTGTACGCCGAACTGGAAGATGAGCTGCGCGAGACGGTTCGCGATGTACTGAAGAGCAAAGCCGAATGGGCTGATGTGTTGGCGCGAACCGAATCGACAGCGACCGTCGACACCGAACTGTGGACGACGTTGGCCGCCGATGTCGGACTGGCGGGGTTGGTCGTCGCCGAGGAGCACGGCGGTGCGGGCGCATCGTGGCGGGAGGTTGCCGTGGTGCTCGAAGAGCTTGGGCGTGCGGTCGCGCCGGTTCCGTTTCTCGGTGCGGCGGTGACAACGCCGGCGCTGTTGACTGCACTGCACCTGCACGATGAGCTGGCCGCCGCGGCATCCGGTGAAACCGTTCTCGCAGTGGCTGTTCCCGCCGACCGGCTGCCGTGGAGCGATGCTGAGTTAACCGATTTCACAGCAGATTCCGACGGGCGTTTGACCGGGACCGTGCGATCGGTGTGCGATGTCGGGAACGCCGACAGCTTGCTCATCCCTGTCGGTAACACGCTCTACGCCGTCGATCGGTCTGCCGCACAGATCGAACCGGTGGTCTCGCTGGACATGACCCGCCAACTCAGCGATATCTCGCTGGACGGTGCCGTGGCGCGCCGCTTGGGCGCCCACGAGGTCGGTGCGGCGGTGCGGTCTGCCCTGACGGTTTCCAGCGCGCTGCTGGCATCCGAGCAACTCGGACTCGCCGAGCAGTGCCTGGAGATGACCGTTGACTACCTCAAGGATCGCCGCCAGTTCGGTCGGGTGTTGGGTTCTTATCAGAGCATCAAGCACCGACTGGCCGATTTGTGGGTTGACATCACCCAGGCCCGGGCGGTCGCGCGCTACGCTGCGGCCTGCGCAGCATTGGGTAGCCCGGACCTGCCGATGGCCAGTTCACTGGCCCACGTGGTGTGCTCGGCGACTGCGGTGCGTGCGGCCGAGGAGTGCATCCAACTGCACGGTGGTATCGGCTTCACGTGGGAGCACCCGGCCCACCTCTACCTCAAGCGCGCCAAGTCAACTCAGCTGCTTTTCGGCTCTACCGCAGCCCACCGGCGCCGAATTGGTGAACTGGCGGCGTTGGACGCAGCGTCGGTGCAGGCACTTGCAGGAGTGTCGGCGTGACCGATTTGAGTGGACGCAGCGCCGTCGTCACCGGCGGGAACAGCGGCATCGGATTGGCGCTGGCGGTAGGGCTTGCGCGCGCGGGTGCAGATGTCGCTGTGTGGGCGCGCAATCCGGAGCGCAGTCGCGCTGCCGTCGATGAGCTGGAATCCTATGGTGTGCGGGCCCTTGCGGTGGCCTGCGATATCGGTGACGAACAGTCGGTCGTCGAAGCCACCGCGCAGACGGTGCAGGCCTTTGACAAGATCGACATCCTGATCGCCAACGCCGGGATCGCGGACGCGAAGGGATATCTGGACACATCGGTTGAAGATTGGCATCACGTGATGCGTACCAATGTGGACGGGACCTTCTTGACCACCCGTGAGGTGGGCAGACATATGGTCGAGCGCGGTCAGGGTGGCGCGATGGTGGTGGTGTCGTCCACGGTGGCCCGGTACGGCGCGGCGACCCAGGCTGCCTACGCGGCCAGCAAGAGCGCATGTGCATCACTGGGGCGCACGATCGCCGTAGAATTCGCTCGCCATCAGATTCGCTGCAACATCCTGATTCCTGGCTGGGTGGCCACACCGATGAACGATCACCTGCGTGCCAATGAGAAGTTCTTCGACGTCACCGTGCGACGGACCCCGGCACGGCGTTGGGCTGAAGCGTCTGAATTTCACGATGTTGCAGCATTTCTCGCTGATCCTGCACTGACATTTCACACCGGCAATGAAGTCGTCGTCGACGGCGGCTACACCATCTTCTGACCATCGACAGTCGAAGACCACACCCAGAGGGGACACATGACCATCAGCTTCGATTTCGCTCAGCGCACAGTACTGATCACCGGCGCCGCGCAGGGCATCGGGAAGGCGTTGGCCCAGCACTTCGCGGGGTCCAATGCCCGGGTAGCTGTCGTCGATCGGGACGAAACCCTGCTCCGGTCGGAATGGGCGGGACACGGTGCGAACATCTTGCTGATCGCAGCAGATGTGGCCGATGCAGAGGACGTGGGGCGCGCGGTGGCCGCAGTCGTCGAGACCTGGGGCAGTATCGACGTCGTGGTCAACAATGCCGGCATCGCGCGTGACGCCGTGGTGTGGAAGCTGTCCGACGAGCAGTGGGCGTCGGTACTGGCTGTCCATCTGGGTGGCACGTTCAACATCACCCGTGCCGCCGTTTCGCATATGCGTGCCAACGGTTTTGGACGGATCATCAACGTGACCTCCTACACCGGTATGCACGGGAACATCGGCCAGTCGAATTATGCGGCGGCCAAGGGGGGAATCATCGGGTTCACCAAGTCCGTGGCCAAGGAGACTGCCCGGTTCGGAATCACCAGCAACGCCATCTCGCCCAACGCTGCGACGGCCATGGTCGCCGCGGTGCCTGCCGACAAACTCGCAGAGATGACCGCCACCGTCCCGCAAGGTCGCTTTGCCGATCCTTCCGAAATGGCGGCAGCCGTGGCCTTCCTGGCCTCCGAAGAGGCTGCGTACATCACCGGTGTAGTGCTACCGGTCGATGGAGGTGTCTCGATGTAGCCCTCCCAGGCGTCAGCACTGCCGACCCCATACCTGTTGCCCCCCGGCCGAAGATGTCCGGGGGGCAACTGCTTTTAGCCGTTTCTGCGTCGGCGTGCGCTGACTCGTCGAAACCATTGAGGGCGAGGTTCGGTGTCCGAACCTCGCCCTCAATGAGTCTTTGGCACGTCTAGCCGAACAGCCCAAGCGCGGTCTTGCCGATCAGGTCATAGGCCTGGTTGCTGTTGACAGGGTGGTAGATGCCCGCGCGTGCGTCGCGGAACAGTTTCTCCAGTGGTGCACCCCGCCGGATACCACCGCCACCGAGCAGTCGCAACGCGGTGTCGGTGACATTGATCGCGGCCTCGGTTGCTGCGACCTTGCCAATGGACACCCGTGCTGGACGTTCGATGGGATTCCAGTTGGCGTCGGCACCGTCGAACAGGGCCTCAGCGGTACCGCGGACGGCCCACTCGGCGGTCTGCAGCTCGGTCCAGGCCTTGCCGAGCTCGTACTGGACATAGCCCACGTCACGGACTGCCTTCTCTTCGCCTTCCTGCGTGCGGCCCAGGCTCTTCTTGCTCAACGATTCACTGACCAGCCTGAGCGCGCGCTCACCCACGCCGAGGTAGACGCCGGCGAACGGGAAGCAGGCCCATTCGATTTCGTTGAACAGGCCGTTGCGGTAGGAGCCGCTGTAGGCCTCGGCGGGCACCGGTACCTTGTCCAGGATCAGTGTCTGGGTTCCGCTGGCGCGCATCGACATCGTGTTCCAGGTCCGCCGGATCGACAGACCCGGGGTGTCGGCGGGAATCACGAAAACAGCTTCACGCTCGGCATGCTCGCTGAATGTCTCGGGCAGGCTGCCGTCCTCGTTGCTGATCACCGCGGTGAAGGCCACGATGTCGGCGTTCTCGATGTAGGTCGCCCAGTTCTTGGCACCGCTGGCAAGCCAGCCTCCGTTACCGTCCGGCACGCAGACAGTGTCGGACAGGCCGCTGATTCCGGCCCGTTCCTCACTGAGGGTGCCCGACAGCATGGAGCCGTCCTCGACGATCTTGCTGAACAGTCGTTCGCGGGCCGGTTCGTCGAGCAGCTCGCGGAAAATGCCGACCATCACGTGATGCATGTTGAACGAGAGCGTGATTGCCGGGTCGCCATAGGAGGCCAGTTCCTTCTCGACCAGCGCAGCGGTCCACACGTCGGCACCGAGACCGCCATACTTCTTCGGGATGACCAGTTTGGGTAGGCCGCTCTCCTTGTACAGCGGGACCAATTCCGACGGGAACAAATTGTCCTCGTCGGCCCGCTTGCCGAATTTCTCGAATTCGACGGCGAGTTTGCGCGCGCGAGCCACGAGTTCTGCGCGCTCTTCCGCGGTGACTTCGACAACATGCTTGGGGGTGGTGGACATATCAGCCTTCCTTACTTTGCTTTTGAATGCTTTTGATGGTGTGAATCTGTCACTACGACTTGCTTGCGAGTCCTTTACTGTGAATGTTTGCGGTTATAGATGAATGTTCGCCGACCGAATGCCAGGTCCGGTCCTGATAAACCAGCCGACTTCCGTCTGCTGTCCGGACGTGCTCGGGGCGGCGACGTGCTTCGATCACGTCCGCGATAACAATTGTGGAACCCGCCGTACGGATCTTCTCGATGCTGCGGATCAGCAGGATGTCTGCGGCGGAAGGGAAGTATGGTTCGCCGGAGGGCAATCGGTCCCACAGTGTGGTATCCGCGAACCGGTCGATCCCACTGGTGGCGCAGAGCTGCGCCAGTGCCAGATCATGTGCATCGAGCAGATGCACAACGGCCGTGTCGGATTCGATGAGCGTGGGCGCGCTCGACGAGGCGTCGGTCACCGTGAATATCAGCCGCGGGGGGTCTGCGCTGAGTGAGGTGACCGAGGTGGCGGTCAAGCCCACTGGGCCTGACCCGCAGTCGGCAGTGATGACGGCAACGCCTCCTGGGTGGCGACGGAACGCGTTCTTGAAGTGTTCGCCGATCGGTCGCTCGTCATCGGTCTCATCGTGTTGGCGTGCGTTGGTCATGCCCGGGAGTCCCTTCCGGTTGATTGCGGCGTTCCATTTCGGCCGGTGAATGGCGCGGAGGTGTGTCCCGATATACTCAATTGGTGCGAATAAATATCGATGATTCGCCCTTCTCGATTGAGGGCCTCGACATTTTCACGGAATTCTCTGCGGTCACCGCTGATGAGCAGTGGCGCACGAGAACCAGACCCGGTGTGCGCGTGGACATAGAGAGCGAACACGTCTGGATCGACTCCGATCTGATCGCTGCCGCAGCGGACCGCGCCGAGTTGCCGCCGTCCTGGCGCGAGGGCTTCGAGCGCATGCGCAGCTTTGCCGACACCAAGGGTTGGCTGGATGACCGCGGTTGGATTCGTGCTCACGTGGTCACCGGCGGATGAGAACCGGCCTGCGCTGATGGTGCAACCTGTCTCGACGAACACCTTGTTGGCCTCTCAGGGGTTCCGGGAAGGTGCACTGCGCGCCCTCGCTGACCGTGACCACACGCTATGTTCAGCGGTACGTTGTGAGGTGTCGCACAATGAAACGGTGCCGGACGGCGAGGGAGCGATGTTCACTCAGTGGCGGCGGTGTAGCGCCTGCCGGCCGACCCTCAACGCGGGCAGGTGTTTTCGATGACCGGATTGGCGTCGTCCAACGCCGGCTCGCCGGCAAAGCGGACGCGACTGGAAGCCGATGATCGGCGCGACCAGATAGTGGCCGCCGCCCGGCAGTTGTTCGCGCAACGGGCTTACGAACAGGTGTCCACCGGTGAGATCGCGGCGGCGGCGGGTACTACCCGTACCAACGTGTTGTATTACTTCAAGTCCAAGCGGGATCTGTTCCTCGAGATCGTCGATCGCTTCTCGCGGATACCCGATGCCGGAACCGTCGGTGAGACCGACGCCGATGTGCGCACCCGGGTGCGCACGGTTCTGTTGCGGTGGCTCGACGGCGTGGAGCGCAATCGGGGTACTTACCTCACAATGGTGCACGCGTCGTCGAGTTCCGATCCGAAAGTCAGTGGTGCACTTCGCAACAGCATGCAGACCTGGGAAGAGAAGCTGCTGCGCATCGTAGCCCTCGATATCGACGATCCGGCCAACCATGCGATGGTTCGTAGCTTTCAGTCCATGGTGACCGACGCGACCAAGGCGTGGCTGGAGTCTGGCGAACTGGACAAGGCGCAGGTCTTGGCGTTGTTGACCAACTGCTTGATCGCGGTGGCGCAGAGCGCATCGGAATCGGTGTAGGGCCCGCCCGTCCCCGGATCAGAGGACGGCGTTGTCCATATCGATACCCAATGAACGCATCTTGCGGTACAGCGTCGAGCGGGCGATGCCGAGCATCTCGGCGGCCTGGTGCTTGTTGCCACCTGAAGTGCGGATTGCGTCGACGATCGCTGTTGCTTCGGCGCGCTCCAAGCCGACGAGCCGGCGACGCGAGGTGATCGCCGCCAGATGTGTGGGAAGTTCGTTCGCGCTGACGTAGTTATACCCGGTCTCGGAAACAATCTGTGTGACAAGTCGTTTCAGGCCTGCGATGTTGTCGGGCCAGTCAACCCGCGCCAGGGCACGCAGCGCATCAGGCATCCACTGCACGGGGTCGCGGTCGGCGCCCGCTTCGGCGGTGAAGTGCGCCACCAAAGTCGGGATGTCGGTCGGGCGCTCGGAAAGCGGTGGCACAGAGATCACGGACGGGAAGGTGGCGAGCGCGGCGTCGGTGACATGCTGGCGATGTGGCCACGTCGCGGATGTGGCGATGATGCGGGTACTTGTGGCGCGATGGGCCAGCAGGTCGCACATCGATGCCACCATTTCCGGGGCCAGCTGGTCGAGGTGGTGGAGGAGCACCGTAACGTTTTCGGGTCGGCACAATGCCGGCGCGGCGGTCGTGCTCAACCAATGTGGGTTCGCCGCGGAGGCAGCAGCGTCGAGCTCAATCGTCGGCTGGCCCTGGCTGCATGCGCGGGCCAGCGCGGACTTGCCCACGCCTCGTTCACCCACCAGAAGTAGGCCGGGGGACCCCTTCGCACGGGCGATCTGGTCGACCACGGAGGTCCATCGCTCGCTGTGACCGATGAGCCCGGGCAGTTCGACCGCGGTGACGCTACCCCCAGGACGGGTCTCGGCCCGCTTGAGCTTGAGTACCACGCCGATCACGGAGCCGTCGCTGACAACCGTGTGGTGATCGACGACCACTGGTTGGGGGCCGCCCAGTGCGGCGGGTCGGCCGGCGCTGTCCGGATCGCTGAGCACCCGTGCGGCGTACTCCCACAGCACCGCTTGATCGACGGAGCCGAGCATGCGGGTGGCGGCGGCGTTGGCGACCACAGTCTTCTCGTTGACGGCCACCACCGCGTGTCGGGCGTCGCGCCGCTCGTTGACGAACGCCCGCATGAGCCCCTGTTCGGCGGTGGTGGCCGAATCCAAGAGGCACCGTTCGACTTCGGTGGCGATATCGCAGACCCAGGGCACCGCCAACGGCGAGGTATCGCGGAAACGGGTGATGAGATTGACACTGCCCACGACGCGTTGGGTCACGGGGTGGGTGATCACCATGCCGGCGGAGGTGAACTCGACGAACTGGGCGCCGAAGTGTTCGGGTCCGCGCACGAAGGTGGGTGCGGAGGTGATCAGTGTGCTGCCGCTGGTGGTTCCCAAAGTGGTCTCCGAAACCAGGAATCCCGGCTCGACGTCCAGGCGCGCAAGGCGAGCCATCAGATCGGCGTCGCCGACCCAGTGCCGGAGAATGACACCCGCCGCGTTTGTGAGGAACAGACACGACTCTGCGGCAGACAGGCCGTCCATGCGTTTGCCCATGACCGTGACGGCCGCATCGAGAAGGCGTAGGTCTTGCTCGGGGGTGGGTTCCCCGCTCGGTCCGACCCGAGCGGGGCTCAACCCGTAGCGGACGCTGCGCAGCCACGATTTCAGCACGGTGTCCGAAATTTGCCGGTCCTCGCCAAGCGCTCGCTGGCGCTCGCGAAGCATCTGCTGAATATGCTCGGTGACGGGACCGGTATCACTCAGGTTCGAGTCTGTGACGTGACGCACATCGTCATTATGACGCTGCTACTGACACCCTGTCAAGGTACTTGAACTGTGCGTTCGGCAGCGATGGGAACAAAGTGTGCGATGTCCAGGATCTGGCCCGTGCGCTCGGAAGACCACTGCGCGCGCACACGGGTGCCGAACGGCAGGGCGTCACGGACATCTTTGCTGGGGTCGAATTCCACGCCGACCACCCAATGCATCAACAGGGTGCTGGCGCCGTCGAGCCGGATGGCGCCGACTGCGTACGGGGGCTCGGGGCTGCCACGGAATCCGTGCCAGGCAACAGTGAATACCTCGACGGTGCCCTCTGCGGGCAGCTCCACCCACTCGCCGGTGGGCACGAAGCAGGATTCGCAGTAGGCCTGCGGCGGCACGAATACCCGGTCACAGTCCGGGCAGCTGTTGCCCAGGATCTTCTGCTCCTGCAGACCTTCCATGAAGCGGCTCCACGTCGCGCCGAGGTGAATGTCGTAGTGCAGGTCCCAGTGGACGGCCTGCGTGCGTGCGGTCATGACGTGGAGCTCCTTTGGTAGGTTTCGAACACAGCCAGGTTCTCGAACTGGAAGAACGTGCCACCGGTGCCGTGGGCCAGGGACCGACGAGCGCCGCTGACCTGAATCGGTGCCGGGGCGTCACCCATGACCTGCAGTGCGGCATAGGCGTAGGGGGCCAATTCCCCGGCGACACCGGCGTTGGTGCATTTCGGTCCACCGGACATGTTGACCGGCAGGCTGCCGCCCAGATCGGTCGCACCGGATCGAATCAGTTCGATGCCCTGGCCTGGGCCGGCGAATCCAAGTGCCTCCAGGGCCAGCGGCTGCATATGGGCGTAGGGAGCGAAGATCTCGACGACATCGAAGTCGCGCAACGGATCCCTGACATCGGCGAGCGCGTAAACCCTACGGGTCAAGATGGCCAGATTCTGCATCTGCGAGAAGTCGCCCTTACCTCCGCCCAGATAGGGGTCACTGGACATGCCCATGGCTTTGATCAGTGCCGGGGTGGCCGAAAGATCATCACCATCGTCGGGATCGGCGACCACCATGGCCACCGCCGAGGTCGACACCGGGCACACCATCGGTTGCGTCAGCGGTGAGGACAGCGGGCGACCGCTGACAACGTCCTCCTTGGACACGGGGTAGCGCAGGTGCGCGTGTGGATTGCGTTGCGCCTTTGTGTGATCGGCGACGACCACGGTGGCCAGATCGTCGGCGGACATGCCGAATCGTGCTTGATAGGCACTTGCAGCGAAGGCGCCCATGTGGTAAGCACCCATGCCCAGCGGTTGCTCGATGATCATCGGCGAGTTCGTGTTGATCGCGGCCTGCAGGTCCGATGCCCCGAAGAATGTGGGCCCACCGACCACCAGGACACGGCGGTGGGTGCCGGCGCGCACCATCCGTGCGGCCACCTGCATCAGGTTGCCGCCTGTGGTTCCGCCGGTGTTGATGATGGTCAGCGGCAGATGGTCGCCGACGCCGAGCAACCGCGTCTGGCTCTTGCCCGCCAGCACGGTGCCTTCGAATCCGTCGATGTTGCCGGTGACCACAGCGTCGAGGCTGTCGGGTCGAACACCACTGTGTTCGAGGGCCGCCCAAGCAGCCTGCTGGCACAGTTCCAGGACAGAACTCTCTTGTTTACGCGGGGAGGTCGCGTCGGTCAGGCCGACGCCGACGACTGCGGCACGGTAAGGCATCAGGCCGCCTCCACCACGAACGTCGTGACATCATCAGAGATCGGACCGGTGATGGTGTCCACTGAATGAGCGACCCCTACCGCGCCGGCCGGTGTGTCTTGCAAACCCTCGACGACCTCCAGCAGTCGCAGCGCGCCGTTGGCCAGGCCGGGGAAATTGGCGCGCACACCCCCGCTGGGATTGATGTCGGTGCCTGCGGATGCTCTGATTCCCAGCGCGGCCAGAATCGGGTCGTGCAGCGCAGGCGTCAAGGCGGTGGCTTCCAGGACGGTAGGAGCCAGCAAGTCGGCCGTCAAACCGGCACCTGCGTAGGCCTTTTCGGCCGCGCGCCGGGTGGTGGCGGCCGGATCCTTCAGCCATTCACCGGACCAGGTGTAGGAACCGGTGGCGTGACCGAAACCGGTGATCCGGGCAGTACGGCCCAAACAGCGACCGGCGCGAGCGGGCGAGGCGAGCACGACTGCGATCGCGCCGGTCGACTGCGCGGGCAGCATCAGTTCGTGCAAGGGCCAGGCGACGGCCGCAGAATCCAGCACGCCCTGGTGGTCCACCGGCGAACGGCGTATAGACCGCTCCCGTGATGCTCCACGATTGATCTCCGCTGCGGCCAGTTCTGCCATTTGTGTCACCGATACACGGTCCGAATCCACCTGGCGGCCGGCCTGCAGCGCCAACGCGATGTCGGCGGTCAGGCCGACGGGGCGGTCAAAGTGCGGCTCGAAAGCCAGATTGGACACCTGCGCGGCGAACCGGTCGCGTTGCACTGCATCGTGAGAACGGGTTTCGGGATTGTGAACCACCACCGCGACGGCGACCTCAGCATCGCCGGCGGCAATGGCCGCCGCGGCTGCACAAATCGCCACTCCCGAATCCCCTTCGACGCGGAACGCGTCAGCCAGGTAGCCCCCGGTAGCAGTCGTCGTAAGGCCGGCGGAAATGCTGCGCCCGTCAACCACATCCAGCGATGCCAGCACCGACAGGCCCACATCCTGCTTACGCAATCCCGCTTCCTTCAGTCCGCGAAACACGACGTCGAACACCAGCTCGTCGAGCATCGCGTCATGTTCGGGCACGAACGGCGTCGCGGCCAGGCCGACGACGTGGACCGGGTCCATCGGACGCGGTCCGGATCTCAAAGTCATCTCACTCCTCAAGGTCGAGTAGGCCAGACACTAAGAGCCTGGCCCGCCGGACGGATGTCCCATCCCGCGACAGAGACCTGAGCCGCAACTGACTCAAACTGCGACACAATTCACATCGGCGCCGATGGCAGCCTGCTGGACATGCCGACGCTCGATGAGGGGCTTCCAGCAAACGCTGACCCGAACGCCACCGCGCCACGGCCAGCAACCGATCAAGTGACGCCGACGTTAATTGTCGACGCGCTATTGGACACGACGGCCCAGCATGAGCTCCGCACGGCACTGCGCGACCTGCTTGCCGCAGCCGCAGTTATCGCCGCCCACGAACGTCCATCCAGCAACGCGGCTGAAGGCCCTTCGATCTGGCGGCTGATGACATCGCTTCTTGCCCGCGCCGCAGTGGCAACTGACGCAGATTCTCAACACCGACAACGGATGTGGGACACCCTGTCGGTGGTTGCACAGGAACTCGGGCGGGTCACCGTGGACGTTCCCTTTCTGACAAGCTCGGTCGCCGCGGTCACCATGACCGAGCGATCCGCCCAGCACGCACTGACCTCCGCACTGCGTCGAGGTGCCACCACAGCAGTGTTTCTAACCCCCTACGAACAGCCTTTTCGGCTGAACTCCACAGGTAGTTTCCACGACGGCAGGGTATGGGCGAGCGTTCCTGGCGTCGCAGGGGCCGGGCAGGCAGACCTGATGTTGATTCTCAGCGGCGACAAGCTCCTCTGCATCGACTCGGCCTGGGCCGAACTGAGGCTAACTGAGTCGCTCGACGCGACGCGCACGCTGGCCGACGTGACGCTGACTGGCGCGCACGCTACGGTCCTGGCCGAGGATGATCGAGCGCTGGCGGCAGTGGCGCGCGCATCCCAGGCAGCGTCAGCGATTTTGGCCGTCGAGCAGGCCAGTCTTGCCGAGACCAGTCTGCGGATCCTCTCCCGCGAACTTGAGGTAGCCTCCGTCGAGCAACTGCGGGCCGGCGTCGACAAAGCAGCCGGGGCGGCTCACTACGCCGTGCAATGCCTGGCCGCAGACGATCCCCACACGGACGTCGCCGTAGCGACCGCGCGGATGGTCTGCTCCACGGTCTCGGTCCGGGCGGCATCCGCAGTTCAACAAATGCGCTGCTCGCACGGCCGGGCGGTGTTCCCGCTCGCAGAGCGCGCCCTGGGCAGCGCCATGGCCTTCGGTGGACCGAAGTGGCATCGCCGTCGGCTCGCTCAGTTGCTCACTTCCCATGCCGTCCTAGATAACCCAAGTTAAGGAGCACCCGTTGACCTCATTACCTGTATCCGATCGTTCTGCCACGATTTCGTTGCAACCCACCGATGAAGAGGTTGCGCTGCGCGACGCGGTGCGCGGCGTCGTCTCGCGGTTCGGGCATTCCTACTTTCAGGAGTGCTCGCGCACCGGTGAGCCCATGCAGCGGCTGTGGGACACGCTGGGGCAGTTGGGCTTTCTCGGTCTGAACATTCCCGAGGAGTTCGGCGGGCAGGGCGCCGGGCTGACCGAGTTGGCCATCGTGCTCGAAGAGCTCTCTGCCGGTGGCTGCCCTGAATTGGCGATGGTGCTCAGCCAGGGAATCGTGGGGTCCATCCTGCCCCTGCACGGCAATGACGAACAGAAGCAGCGGTACCTGCCCGGTATCGCCAGTGGTGCAGAGAAGTTCGTGTTCGCCCTGACCGAACCCGACGCCGGGTCCAACTCGCACAATGTGTCGACCACCGCAGTTCGCGATGGCTCTGATTGGGTCGTCAACGGGACCAAGTACTACATCTCGGGCATCGACCATGCAGATCATTTCCTGTTGGTGGCCAAGACCGGGGTCGACGAGAAGACCGGGCGTGGTGAGCTCACCTTGTTCATCGTCGATGACGTGAACCTGCCCGGCTTCGACAAGCAACTAATTTCCACCGCGCTGCGCGCGCCGGAACGCCAGTACACTCTTTTCTTCGACGGGATGCGGCTGCCGGGGGACTGCGTGGTCGGCGAGGTGGGGCGCGGATTGCAGCCATTGTTCGACGGACTCAACCCCGAGCGGGTGCTCAGCGCCGTGATCTGCACCGGAATCGGTCGCTACGCTTTGGACAAGGCAACCGACTATGCCCGGACCCGGCGGGTCTGGGGCGGTGCGCCGATCGGCAGTCACCAGGGCGTCGCACATCCGCTGGCCGAGGCCGCCATCGAACTCGAGGCAGCCCGCACCATGGTTTGGCGCGCGGCGGCGCTGTTCGATGCTGGTTTGACCGCCGGCGAGGAGTCCAACATGGCCAAGTTCCTGGCCTCACGCGCCGGAATGAAGGCTCTGGACACCGCCATTCAGACCCACGGTGGTAACGGACTGGCCGAGGAATACGGGCTGGCCGACCTGTGGTCGATCGTGCGACTGCAGCAGATCGCCCCGGTCTCCACCCAGATGGTGCTCAACCACTACGCCCAGCACGCACTGAAACTGCCGAGGACCTACTGATGACCGTCAGCGTCGAGGAATTGCAGCAGCAGCTTTCCGGGAAGTCGCTACCGGGTGGCTCAATCGTGATCGAGGCGCACGAGGCGGCGATTGTCGATGACGCGCTTCGCGCCAACGACGTCGCCGACGGCGTGGCCCATCCCTTCTGGTTCATCGTGACGTCGCTGCGCTGCATGGGTATCTCTGTCGAAGAGCTGTGTGCTCTTGCAGTGCAGGGAGATTCGGATCTGCTGCTGTTTGGGCAATGCGAGGTCGAGCAGGACCAGCCGATGCTGGTGGGGCAGCGTTACAGTGCGGACGCGGTGATCTCTGCGGTCGGTTCGACCACCACCCGCGACGGATCGCGGCTGGACAACATCGATGTTGTGGTGAGCATCCGCGATGCTTCGCGCCTTGCGGTAGGAAGCGTGATGAGTCGCTACCTGTTCAAGAGAGGACGATGAGATGACGAGCTTACAGTCAGCGACCGTAGGGACCGAGCTGCCGCCCTGCACGGTCACCTGCGTCCGTGATGAGGACATCCGCATCGTGGCGTTGGTTCTGCGGGATCCCAATCCCATTCACTACGACCTCAAAGAGGTTGCACGCCTTGGTCTCGGTGACCGTGCGGTCAACCAGGGGGGCGCGACGATGGCCTACATCGCCGGCTACCTTGCCGAGCTGACCGGCAGTCGTGCCGCGATCAAAAAGCTGTCGTGCTCATTCCGCGGCAACGTGTTCGCCGGCGATGACGTGACTATCGGCGGCACAGTGACTTCGGTGACCTCCTCCGATCAGGGGCAGTTGGTGGGCTGTGACGTGTGGGCCGATGTCGTGGGCGGCAAGCGGGCGATAACCGGATCGGCACTGATCCGCGTCTGAGCATGGAAGGTGCTGGAGCACAGACCTTCACATCGGTCCTGACAAAGGGGATAGCAGTGGGTAGAACTAGGCAGAGCAGCCTGAGTGGCCGCGAGGGATGTCGATGATACAGCTCGGCTCGACACCCTTCGCCAAACCTCTTCGCGCAGTTGGCGGCTTCTTCGGAATGACGCTCGACGTCCTGGTGGGCATCTTCACCTCGCCTCTGGCATGGCGGGAGTACCTGGTGCAGTCGTGGTTCGTGGCCCGGGTATCGATGTTGCCGGCGGTGCTGATGATCATCCCGTACGCGGTCATCAACACCTTCATCTTCAACATCCTGCTCGGTGAATTCGGCGCCGCCGACTTCTCGGGGGCCGGTGCGGCATTCTTCAACGTCAATCAGATCGGGCCCATCGTGACAGTGCTGGTGACCGCCGGCGCCAGCGCCACCGCGATGTGCGCAGACCTGGGTGCGCGCACCATCCGCGAAGAACTGGATGCGCAACGGGTGATGGGTATCGACCCCATCCAGGCGATGGTCATCCCGCGGGTGTTGGCTGCGACCACGGTATCGGTCGCGCTCATGGGTCTGGTGGTTCTCGTCGGGATGCTGGCCTCGTTCTTCTTCTGTGTCTTCGCGCTCAACGTCTCGGCAGGTGTCTTCGTTTCCGGAATGACCGTGGTGACTGGTCTCGGCGACGTCGTTGTGTCGATCATCAAGGCCTTCTTGTTCGGGTTGGGCGCCGGTTTGATCGCCTGCTACAAGGGAATTTCGGTCGGTGGCGGGCCCGCCGGCGTCGGCAATGCCGTCAACGAAACCGTCGTCTTCTCGTTCATGGTGCTATTCACCATCAACATCATCGTCACCGCTATCGGTGTCCAATTCACGTTGCAATGATCCCGGACGGAATCAACTGATGACTTCTTCAGCCCCCGCCAAACGATTTCCGCGGCTGGCACGAACGCGCGT
The DNA here is from genome assembly GCF_043974665.1 of Mycobacterium sp. AMU20-3851. Taxonomy (NCBI): domain Bacteria; kingdom Bacillati; phylum Actinomycetota; class Actinomycetes; order Mycobacteriales; family Mycobacteriaceae; genus Mycobacterium; species Mycobacterium sp. AMU20-3851. The sequence goes on along the minus strand of NZ_CP146371.1, from coordinate 4,583,575 downwards.
CCGCATGGTTGCGGGTTGGGACCGCGTCGCCGAACAAACCGAGTTCTACTTCCTCACGTTGGCGCGCATCCCTGACGCGGCGATCAACTATCGACCCGAGGTGCTGCGCTTAATTGCCCAAATGGGTCTCGGCTCAGGTGCATTGGCGTCTATCGGCGGAACGATCGTCATCGTCGGCTTCATGACAATGACGACCGGTGCGATCGTCGCGGCCCAGGGTTACACCCAATTCCAGTCCGTGGGCGTTGAGGCTTTCACCGGCTTCGCCTCGGCGTTCTTCATCCCGCGCCTCATCATTCCCGGCACGGCGCAGGTGACCTTGACCGCGACCATCGGCGCCGGCGCGACCGCCCAGATCGGCGCGATGAAGATCAACGAGGAAGTCGATGCACTGGAAGTGATCGGAATTCGCAGCGTCACCTACCTCGCCGCCACGAGAGTGCTGGCGGGCACCATCGTGGTGATCCCGCTGTACGCCACCGCCTTGATCATGGGGTTCATCGCCGCCCGGTACGGCACCACCCTTGTCTACGGGCAAGCAGGGGGCGTCTACGACCACTACTTCAACACGTTCCTCAACACCCAGGATCTGGTGGTCTCCTTCGCTCAGACCATCGCCATGATAGTGATCGTCATGCTCATCTGCACCTACTACGGGTACACCGCCGGTGGGGGACCGGCAGGGGTGGGCGAGGCAGTCGGCCGCGCTGTGCGGGCATCGATGGTGGTCGGCGCAATCGTGCTGATGGCCGTGACGCTGGCGGTCTACGGTCAGTCCGGCAACTTCCATCTGGCGGGATGAACAGATGAACCCAACTCACAAGAAGCGACGCATCTCCAAGCGATGGTGGCCTGTAGTTCTGATATTAGCCGTTGTCGCACTTGTTTTCGCGTCCGCGGCATCGTTTCTTGGTTCCTTCCGCTCCGTCGTGGCTGTGACGCTGAACTCTGATCGTTCCGGGCTAGTTCTGGAGACCGGCGCCAAGGTCAAACTGCGCGGCGTCGAGGTGGGCCGGGTTCGGACCATCAGTAGCGGCAGCCAGGGCGGCGCTCAGATGGCGCTGGACATCGATCGTGACCAGATCCGCTTCATCCCGGCCAATGTCGAGGCCAGGATTGCCGTGACGACGGTGTTCGGTGCCAAGTTCATCCAGTTGACCCTGCCGGAAGACCCCAGTCCGCAACGCCTTTCCTCCGGCGCGCAGTTGCAATCGTCTAATGTGACGCCCGAGGTCAACACGGTGTTCGAAAACGTTGTCGATCTACTGGAGATGGTCGACCCGGTCAAGCTCAATTCGGTGTTGACCGCCGTGGCTGACGCGTTGCGCGGGCGCGGGGAGCGCATTGGTCAGGCGACCACCGGCCTCAACGAGGTCCTGACGGCGCTCAACACCCGCAGTGATGTCTTCCGCGAGGACATCCGTGCGCTGGGTGACTTCAGCCAGACTTACGCGGCCGCGGCCGACGATATCGTCTCCATTCTGGACACGTTCTCGACCACGAGTGCCACGGTCACCGATCGCCAGGATGCGTTGGATGGCCTGTTGCTGAATACGATCGGCCTTTCTCAAGATGGAACGAGTCTGCTGACCTCCAGCAAGGACAACCTGGTCACCGCGATCAACAGCCTGGAGCCGACTACACGACTGCTGCAGATGTACAGCCCCACCTATACCTGCACGCTGCAGGGTGCCGACTGGCTGATCGAGAACGGAAAGGGACTCTGGGGAGGTGACGGACGGACCTTCGTCGTCGATGTCGCTCTGCTGCCCGGCAACGATCCCTACCGGTACCCCGACCATCTGCCCATCGTCGGCGCCAAAGGTGGTCCGGGCGGTAAGCCGGGCTGTGGATCGCTACCCGATGTGACCAAGAACTTCCCGGTGCGGCAGTTGATCACGAATACAGGCTGGGGGACGGGACTGGACATCCGGCCCAATCCCGGTATCGGCAGTCCCTGCTACGCCAACTATTTCCCGACCACGCGGGCAGTGCCGGAGGCGCCGAGTATCCGCAAGTGTCTGCCCGGCCCGGCCCCGGGTCCGCAACCCTACCCCGGGGCACCGCCCTACGGTGCGCCGCTCTATGGACCCGGCGGTGTGCCGCTCTGGCCAGGGGTTCCCCCTGCCCCGGCCCCGGCACCCGCCCCGCCTCCGGTCCAGGCTGGGCAGCCATGACGCCGCGAATCGACAACGACGTCGACAATGAGGAAGGACGGACGCGATGACCAAGGATCTTGTCGGAGTCATCTGGCGACTGGCGGCGTTCGTGACCGCCTGCGCGCTGGCTCTAGCTGCAACCATCATTGTGTTCGCGCAGTTCCGATTCGGTAGTGACACCGACGGATACAACGCACACTTCAGCAATGTCTCGGGCCTCCGCGAGGGCGACATGGTCCGGGTCGCAGGTGTCGAGGTCGGAAAGGTCAAAGGCATCGAGGTCAATCGCGATGCCACGGTGCGGGTCAACTTCACCGCAGGGCGCGAAGCGGTGCTGACCGATGGCACCCGCGCCGAGATCCGTTACGACGATCTCATCGGAGGGCGCTATATGGCACTTACCGACGGCGCGGCCAGCGCCAAGGTGCTTGCGCTGGGCTCGACGATCCCGCTGGACCGCACCCAACCGGCGCTGGACCTGGACTCGGTCACCGGCGGATTCCGGCCGTTGTTCCGTGCTCTGGACCCCGAACAGGTGAACGAACTCAGCGGTCAGCTGTTGGATGCATTGCAGGGTGAGGGTGCGACCATCGGCTCGTTTCTCAACCACGCGGCGGCGGTCACCAACACGCTGGCCGACCGCGACGTGCTAATCGGCCAGGTCGTTGACAATCTGAACGTTGTGCTGGGATCACTGGGCGGCCAGAGTGACCAGTTGGACAAAGCAGTGACCAACCTGTCGGAACTCGTGGCCGGACTGTCGGAGCGTCGGACCGACATCAGCAACGCCGTCGCACACACCAACGCCGCGGCGGGGTCGATCGCCGGACTCCTGGAGGAGACACGGCAGCCGGTGCAGCGTGTTCTGCACGAGACCGATCGGGTCGCCGGCAACGTGCTGCTCGACCACGAGTACTTCGACAAGATTCTCAACGAGCTCCCCGACAAATACCGAATGCTCAACCGGCAGGGTATGTATGGCGACTACTTCAGCTTCTATTTCTGCGATGTCGTCCTCAAACTCAACGGTAAAGGCGGCCAACCCGTCTTCGTCAAGGTGGCCGGCCAGAGCACGGGAAGGTGCGCGCCGCGATGAAGATGAACAGAACGTTCTCGGAACGAAACCCGCTCGTACTGGGCACTGTCGGTCTCCTAGTCGTGATCGTGTTGGCTGCCGCGGCGCTGGGCAACCAGATGCTCCCCTTCATCAACCAGAACAAAAGCCACACCGCATACTTTTCTGACGCCGGTGGGTTATTCACCGGTGCCATCGTGCAGGTCTCGGGCTACCCGGTCGGCAAGGTCACCGACATTGAACTGGAGGGACCGGGTGTCCTGGTCACCTTCAACGTCCCCGACGATTTGCACCTCGGTGAGCGAACCGAGGCCGCCATCACCACCAAGGGACTGCTCGGCACCAAAGAGTTGGACGTCATCCCGCATGGGGAGGCTGAGCTCGATGGAGCTATCCCGATGGATCGGACCACCTCTCCCTATCAGCTGCCCGATGCGCTCGGCGAACTCGCCACCACCATCAGCGGTCTTGACACCAATCAACTCTCGGACTCGTTGTCTACGCTAGCCCAGACATTCGCCGATACGCCTCCGCAACTGCGCGACGCTGTCCAAGGGGTGGCGAGGTTCGCCGACACCCTCAACAGTCGTGACGAACAGTTGCGCACGCTGCTGGACAACGCCGCCAAAGCGACCGGTGTGCTCGCCGAACGAACCGACCGGATCGTAAGCCTCATTCAGGACACCAACGCGGTTCTGACCCAGCTCCGTTCGCAGAGTGCCGCGCTGGATCAGCTGGCCGGCAACATCTCAGCGGTCTCGCAACAGCTTAAAGCGTTCATCGCAGAGAACCGCGCCGAACTTAAGCCTGCGCTGGAGAAGCTGAACGGTGTCCTAACTATCGTCGACAACCGCAAGGAACGCATTCAGGAAGCCGTCAAGGGGCTTAGTACCTACGCCATGTCCCTCGGCGAGACCGTGGCGTCAGGGCCGTTCTTCAAAGCCTACGTAGTGAATCTGCTGCCGGGTCAGTTCGTCCAGCCCTTCGTCGATGCCGCCTTCTCCGACCTCGGCTTGGACCCGAACGTCCTGTTGCCCTCCGAGCGAACAGACCCCCAGGTCGGCCAACCCGGTACGCCGGCGCTCCCAGTGCCGTACCCGCGAACTGGTCAGGGCGGGCCGCCGCGGCTCCACCTACCGGACGCCATCACCGGCAATCCCGGTGATCCGGGGTGCGGGCCGCCCGGGGTGCCGCTGCCCGGCCCGACAGGCTGCTACCCCTACCGCGAGCCGGAGCCGGCTCCGCCACCGGGTGGCCCACCACCGGGGCCCCCTGCCATCGATCCGACTGCTGCCCAATCAGTGCCCGAACCCACACCCTCGCCAGTCTTCGTACCGGCACCGGGTGAACCGCCCGTGCCAGGAGGACAGGGATGACCACGTGGATTCGACAACCGAAGGTTCTATTAGGCCTCGGCCTGGTCGTGGTTCTGGTGGCTGCCGGCTACCTCGCTGTCACCATCACCGAACGCATCGGCCGCACTTTGGTGGTCGGCTACTTCGACAACAGCACCGGACTATTCGAAGGTGACGACGTCCGCATCCGCGGAGTGAAAGTTGGACGAGTCGACAAGATCGAACCAGAGCCGGAGCGCACCAAAATCACGTTCTGGTTCGACAGCGAGTACAAAGTTCCCGCGGAGGTCAACGCCGTCATCCTGTCCCCACAGCTCGTGACCGGCAGGGCAATTCAGCTCACCCCGCCCTACGCGGACGGCCCTACAATGACTGCCGGGGCGGTGATCCCGCAGGACCGCACGGCGGTACCGGTGGAATGGGATGACGTGCGTGCTCAACTGGAACGGCTCACCGACATGCTTCAACCCACGCCCGGGGGACAGGTCAGCACGCTCGGCGCGTTGATCAACACTGCCGCCGACAACCTGCGCGGCCAAGGCGCTGATATCCGCGAAACAGTGGTCAAACTGTCCCAGACCGTGTCGGCACTGGGCGATCACAGCAAGGACATCTTCGGCAGCATCAAGAATCTGTCGACACTGGTCACCGCACTTAAAGACAGCGGGGATCTTCTCGGTCAACTCAACGTCAACCTCGCCGAGGTTTCCGGCCTGCTCGCTGACGACCCCCACGAGGTGGGCCAGGCAGTGCAAGATCTGAACTCGGTCGTCGGCGATGTGCAAACGTTCATTGCCGAGAATCGTGAACCCATCGGCATAGCCGCGGACAAGCTTTCATCCATCTCCACGGCGGTTGCCGCCAGCCGCGATGACCTGGAACAGGCTTTGCACATTCTGCCGACCGCGGCTGTGAACTTCAACAACATCTACGAACCTGCCAACGGGTCACTGACCGGCGCATTGTCGGTGAACAACTTCGCCAACCCGATCTCATTTCTGTGCGGAGCCATCCAGGCAGCGTCTCGGCTCGGGGCTGAACAAGCATCCAAGCTGTGCGTGCAGTACCTGGCTCCGATTGTGAAGAACAGGCAGTACAACTTCCCCCCGTTGGGGGAGAACCTCTTCGTCGGCACCCAAGCTAGGCCCAACGAAGTGACCTACAGCGAGGACTGGATGAGGCCCGATTTTGTTCCCCCAACACCGGTTGCACCAGCTGCGCCGGCAGGTCCGATGCCTGGGGCCGCACCGGCTCCGCTTGCGGCCGAGGCGCCACCGCCGGCCGTGTCCACCGACCCTGCCGCCGGCTTGACCGGCATGATGACCCCACCCGGAGGTGGATCGTGAGGACAGTGTGGGCACGACGGGCGACTGCAGTCGCCACAGCGCTGATCCTGGGCGTTTCCCAGGCAGGTTGTAGCTGGCGGGGCGTCAATTCGCTGCCGCTACCGGGCACCGAAGGAAAAGGCCCGGGCTCCTACACCATTCAGGCCCAGATGCCGGATGTGAACAACATCCAGCCCAACTCGCGGGTTCGGGTGGCCGACGTGACCGTCGGACACGTGTCGAAGATCGAATTGCAGGGCCATCACGCCCTGGTTTCCATGAAGCTCAATCGCGATGTCAATCTTCCCGAGAACGCAACGGTCAAGATCGGGACAACAACGATCTTTGGTTCTCTGCACATCGAGCTGGCCGCGCCCACCGACGAGCCTGCCCAGGGGCGACTGCGTCAAGGGTCCCTCATCCCATTGTCGCGAGCCGGTGCGTTTCCCACCCCGGAACAGACCCTCGCGTCACTTTCGTTAGTACTGAACGGAGGTGGGGTCGGGCAGCTCGGCGACATCACAGAGGCGCTGAGCACCGGGTTCCGGGGACGTGAGGGCGACGTTCGCAGCCTCATTCAACAGTCTGAGACGTTCGTCGCTACCCTCAACGACCAGAGCTCAGACATCATCACCGCCACCGAGAGTTTAAACGAACTAGTTGGCAAGTTCGCCGCCCAGCAACCGGTTCTCGACCGCGCCGTGACCGCTATTCCAAATGCTTTAGCGGTTCTGAACAGCCAGCGCGGCAACCTCGTTGAGGCCGCAGACCAGCTCGGCAAGTTCAGTGCGCTGACCACCGAAACGGTTAATCAGAGCAAGGAAAATCTGGTCAAGGAACTGCACCAGGTCGGCCCGGTGCTGGAGGCGTTGGCCAATGCCGGTCCCAGCCTGACCAAGTCGTTGGGTCTGATCCCCACTTACCCGTTCCCCAATGCCAATATCGACAAGTTCCAACGCGGTGACTACACCAACCTGACCGCAGTGATCGACCTGACGTTGAGTCGCATCGACGCCGGGCTGTTCACCGGGACGCGCTGGGAGTGTGACCTGACCTGGCTGGAGTTGCAGTGGGGCCGCACGATCGGCCAGTTCCCCAGCCCCTGTATGGCCGGCGGACCGGGCGGTGTGAGCAACCCGCTGACTGCCCCCTACCGGATGGATCAGGGGCGCTGACATGCATCTGAATCGCCAAGCACGCATCCAGCTGGCCATCTTCTCGGTGTTGGCTTTAATCGCGCTGGCCGCAATGAGTGTGAATTACATGAAGCTCCCGGCCAAACTATTCGGAATCGGTCACTACACAGTGTCGCTGAAGCTGCCTGTGACCGGCGGACTCTACGAAACCGGCAATGTTACCTACCGCGGGACCGAGATTGGGCGGGTGAAATCGGTACGCCTCGACGAGTCCGGTGTGGTTGCCGAGTTGATGCTGCGGTCCGACATACCGGTGCCCAGCGATCTGCGCGCCGAGGTGCACAGCCAGTCGGCAATCGGGGAACAGTACGTAGAACTGCTGCCCCGGGACGGAACGGCGCCCCCGTTGAAGAACGGGGATGTCATCGCCGAACACGACACCGCTGTGCCCGAAGACATCAACAATGTTCTCGACGCTGTCGTCACTGGGCTGCGGGCGGTACCCCGCGAGAATCTCCGCACTGTGGTTGACGAATCGTTCACCGCAGTTGGTGGCTTGGGCCCTGAACTGGCCAAGATCGTTGACGGCGGTATTGATCTCTCCATCGACGCGCGGGAGAACCTGGATCCGATGCTGTCACTGATCGACAATGTGAAGCCAGTGTTGGACTCGCAGACCGAGACGTCGGCGGCCATCACCAATTGGGCAGACCATGTGGCTACCGTCACCCGCGACCTGGCCGTACACGACGGTGACCTCGTAGGCGTCATCGACCAGGGCGGGCCGGCTCTGGGTGAGGCTCGTCGCCTCGTGCAGCGTCTGCAACCCACCTTGCCGGTCCTGATGGCAAACCTGGTCAGCGTGGGACAGGTCGGTCTTGCCTACCACGACAACATCGAACAAGTCCTGGTGCTGCTTCCACAACTGATGGCCATCAACCAAGGCTCGTTCGCCGCCAACGCGAACACCAAACAGGACTACGCGGGCGCGTACCTGAGCTTCAATCTCAACCTGAACCTGCCGCCGCCGTGCACGACGGGATACCTGCCGACTCAACAGATGAGAGCGGCTTCCGAGCAGGACTTTCCGGACCGCGCACCTGGCGATCTGTATTGCCGTGTCCCGCAGGATTCCCCGTTCAACGTACGCGGCGCGCGGAACACGCCCTGTGCGACCGTGCCCGGTAAGCGTGCCGCCACGGTCAAGGAGTGCGAGAGCGACGAGCCCTATGTGCCCTTGAACAACGGATTCAACTGGAAGGGTGACCCGAATGCCACCGCGACCGCACAGGACGTCCCCCAGTTGCGTCCCTCCACCGACCAGGGAGCTCCACCTCCACCCATTGCGATCGCCTATTACGACCAGACCACCGGCTCCTACGTCGGACCTGACGGACGCCGCTACACGCAGGCTGACCTAGCCCAAACTGCGCCAAAGGACAAAACATGGGAAACGATGATGCTTCCACCAGGACAATGACCGCTACCGAAGAACTGGGTACCGAGAACAGCGATCCCGCTGCGGATTTCGACGGCTCCGAGTCAACTGATCTGGCAGAACCGAATCGGCGGCAGGAGGCTCGCCGGCGATCCTTCTGGCACCCGGTGGCCTTCGGGGTTGTGATCATGGCAGCGTTTGCCGCAATCGCAACGTGGCAGGGGTACCGGTTCTACCAGGATCAGCAGGCCGTACGGCACAGCGAGCAGTTCCTGCAAGCAGCCCGCCAAGGCGCGCTCAACCTGACCACCATCGATTGGCAACACGCCGAGGCCGACGTGCAACGGATCATGGACGGTGCCGCAGGGGAATTTTACGACGATTTCGCGCAGCGGGCACAGCCGTTCGTGGAGGTCGTCAAGCAGGCTCAGTCGGTGTCGGTGGGCTCCGTCACCGAGGCTGCTTTGGAGTCACAGACAGGGGCCGAAGCGCAGGCGTTGGTGGCGGTCTCGGTTAAGACAAGCAGTACCGCGGGTGCAGAAGCTGTCCCCAGGGCGTGGCGCATGCGTATCTCCGTTCAACAGTCCGACGACCAGATGAAGGTGTCCCGCGTGGAGTTCGTGCCATGAAGCTGAATACATTTCCCCGAGGTGCCAACTCGAAGTATCTTGTCTCTGGCGCAGATCCAGTCGAGTCTGAAGACGACGCCGAACAGGCGAAGAGCCCGGATAGTCCTGTCGGAGAGTCGATTTCCGAAGCCAGCGAGATTTCTTCGGGGAGCCGACGCGCTCGATTGCGAAAGTTGGGCACGCGCGTCGGCATTCCCGCGCTGATCGCGTGTCTGTCCGCAGGGACCGGTTACGTCACCTGGCAGAACATTCAGCAGCAGCGAGACGTCGCTGCGGCATCCGAATCTGTGCGGGCGGCCACCGATACAACCGTTGCGCTGCTGACATATAAACCTGACACCGTCGACAAGGACCTCGAAGCGGCCCGAAATAGGCTCACAGGTCAGTTCCTAGACTCGTACACCACGTTGACCAGAGACGTGGTTATTCCTGGAGCTCAACAGAAGAAGATCGCCGCGACGGCGACGGTCCCTGCCGCAGCCCCGGTTTCGGCTTCAGATAGCCACGCGGTGGTACTGGTGTTCGTCAACCAGACCGTCACCGTCGGCGCGGACGCGCCGACCAGCAGCACATCCAGCGTGCGCGTTTCCCTTGATCGGGTCGATAGCCAATGGCTGGTGTCGGGGTTCGATCCCATCTGAGTACAGAGCGATAGCGTCGCAGAATGTTGCGTTTCAAACCTCTATGTATGGAGACAGAGCTCGATGAAATCTGGACACCTGCTCATCGCCGCCGCACTTATGGGCTCATCGCTGATCTTCTCACCTGCGAGCGCCGGCGCAGACAACGACAACAACACACTCGTGCCGAACAACAAGCGCCTCAACGACGGGGTGCTGGCCAACGTCTACACCGTGCAGCACCAAGCCGGCTGCGCAAACGACGTCAAGATGAACCGGCAACTGCAGACCGCTGCGCAGTGGCACAGCATCGATGTGTTGAACAACCGCGTCCTGAGCGGTGAACTCGGCACAGACGGGTCTTCGGCCCAATTTCGCGCGGAGGCAGCGGGATTCCGCGGACAGGTTGCGCAGACCGTTGCCATCAATCCCGCGTTGGCCATCAATGGGGTGGACATCATCAACCGCTGGTATCACGATCCTGTTGCGTTCGGGGTGATGTCTGACTGCTCGTACAGCGAGATGGGTGTGTGGTCGGTCAACAGTCTGGACCGCAGTGTGGTCGTCGCGGTGTACGGACGCCCAAACTGACTGCTGTTTTTTTGACTAACACATTTCACTAATTCCCCAGAGCAAAGGAAGCCTGCATGGACCCCAACCCGGACTACGACGCTAGCGACGAAATTGAGTTCTTCTTCAGCTGGCTGCCCTGGGCGCTCAGAGGGGTTCACCCTGCCCCCGCGTATCCGCCGGTGTAGACGTGCATACCATCATGGATGACCCGCTCGGGCCCATCGTCAGGCTAATGCGCGCCGTCCTGATCTGCATCTTGGCGCTCTGCCTGTGGAATTCCGGCCAAGCCCGCGCCGATACCGTCGAGACGTTGATGGTCCCATCGGCGGCGATGGGCCGAGACATTCCGGTCGCGTTTCAATCAGGGGGGCCGCGGGCCGTGTTCCTTTTGGACGCTTTCAACGCACCGCCCGATGTAAGCAACTGGGTTACCGCGGGCAACGCGATGAACACCTTCGCGGGTAAGGGTGTATCGGTCGTCGCCCCGGCTGGTGGGGCCTGGAGCCTGTACACCAACTGGGAACAGGACGGCTCCAAGCAGTGGGAGACCTTCCTGTCGCATGAACTGCCAGAATGGCTTGTCTCCCACAAGGGCCTGTCGCCCGCCGGGCACGCGATTGTGGGTGCCTCGCAGGGCGGCACAGCGGCTTTGGCGTTGGCGGCCTTCCACCCCGATCGCTTCGGCTATGCCGGATCATTGTCGGGATTCTTGAACCCCTCCGCGACGACCATGAACGGTGCAATCAATGCCGGTCTCAAGGTATTTGGCGGGGTCGATGCCAACCGGATGTGGGGTCCGGCGCAACTGGGGCGGTGGAAATGGCACGACCCCGATGTGCATCTGCAGCTTCTGCACGACAACAACACTCGGCTCTGGGTCTTCAGCCCCGCGACGACCGCCTGTAGTGACCCGGCCCCGATGATCGGCTACTGCGACCAGGCGCAGGGCAGCAACCGCAACTTCTACCAGCACTACCGAGCAGTCGGCGGACGGAACGGCCATTTCGACTTTCCCGTCGATGGACAGCATGATTGGGCGACATGGGCTTCCCAGTTGGACGGGATTGCCAATGACGTGGCAACAGCGCTACGCGAGGAGAGCTGATGCACAAGCCCTCAAACAGTGCTCGGCGCGGAATTATGGCCGGGACGGCGCTGCTGATACTCACCTCCCTGATGCCGGCGGTACCCGCGTCAGCCGATCCAGTATCGGATCCCTGCCAGTTGGCCTTCAGTCTCTTCTGCCGATTCGTTCCGATACTTCCGGAGTTGGAACATAGTGTGGATCTGACCTTGGACCAGCCGCCCGCAGATCCCGCGGTGCCGTTGCCCGAGTCGCTTCCGCCACCGAGCCCGTGCGCGGCGGGCTGCGTCTAGTACGACGTATCAGCGAATGAGAATGTGAGGAGAGAAGCCGATGGGTGTCCAAATCGACGTGACCAATCTGAGCAAGTCGTTCGGGTCGTCGAAGATCTGGGAAGACGTCACGATGTCGATTCCCGCGGGTGAGGTCAGCGTGCTGCTGGGCCCCTCGGGTACGGGTAAGTCGGTGTTCCTGAAGTCGCTGATCGGTCTGCTGCGCCCCGAGCGCGGATCGATCGTCATCGATGGCACCAACATTCTGGAGTGCTCGGCCAAGGAGCTCTACGAGATCCGCACCCTGTTCGGTGTGCTGTTCCAGGACGGCGCGCTGTTCGGCTCGATGAACATCTACGACAACACCGCCTTCCCGCTGCGCGAGCACACCAAGAAGAGCGAATCCGAGATCCGCAACATCGTGATGCAAAAGCTCGAGTTGGTCGGTATGCCCAACGACGGGCACAAGTTCCCCGGTGAGATCTCCGGTGGTATGCGCAAGCGTGCCGGTCTGGCCCGCGCGCTGGTGCTGGACCCGCAGATCATCCTGTGCGACGAGCCGGACTCCGGTCTGGACCCGGTCCGTACCGCCTATCTGTCGCAGTTGCTGATCGACATCAACGCCCAGATCGACGCGACGGTGCTGATCGTGACGCACAACATCAACATCGCCCGCACGGTGCCGGACAACATCGGCATGCTGTTCCGTAAGCAGTTGGTCATGTTCGGTCCGCGTGAGGTGCTGCTGACCTCCGAGGAGCCGGTGGTCAAGCAGTTCCTCAACGGTCGTCGTATCGGCCCGATCGGTATGTCGGAGGAGAAGGACGAGGCGACCGCGGCGGCCGAGGCGGCCATGCTCGACGCCGGCCAGCACGACGGTGGTGTCGAGGAGATCGAGGGTGTGCCGCCGCAGTTGACCGCGACGCCGGGTATGCCCGAACGCCAGGGTGTGGCCCGTCGTCAGGCCCGGGTGCGCGAGATCCTGCACACGCTGCCCCCGGCCGCCCAGGAAGCCATCCGCGTGGATCTCGAAAGCGCTGTTACGACCGCGCACGATCCGACCGCGCCGATCCCGGTCTTGGGCGGACCAAAATGACCGACACCGTTCCGAAGCGATGTGTGCGGCGGTTGTCTGTGATTGCGGCCGCGCTGGTGAGCGGTCCGCTTGCTACGGGCGTGGCGGTCCCGGCGGCAGCCGTTCCGGCTCCGGAGGTCGAGTACACCTACAACGTAATCGTCCGACGACACTTTGACTTTCCGTACAACGATGCACTCGGTTACGGTTTCTCCGTCTGCGACAAGGTGTCTCGTGGCGTTACCTATCGCGACGTGATGGCGGCGGTCAAGGCCGAGATTTTCCCGAACGACGAGCAGGCGGCGAACTACGTGGTGTCCTACTCCGTCGGCCTTCTGTGTCCGGCGCAGATCGCGCAGCTTCGGCAAACCGCGGCAAACGACGCGGCACCTTAAGGGTCGCTGTGAACAGGTCCGACGAGACAGCGTTTGCCTAGTAGGGCTCGATCAGGCCGGTGGGTAGTTGGACGAGGCAGACTCGGCTCGGCTATCTATTAGTGCAGGCAACGGTAAACAGCGCGAGGTGATTGTCGAGTTGTTACGCAGCTTTCTGGCCGCTGACACCGCGTTGCAACCAGTGTCGATGGCGTCGCTATGGTCGTGGTTTGGGGATTCGCCCAAAGCGGCACGGAGACATCTGTGCGGGATCTCGCAGGTCGCATCCGCGTTTCACACGACGGCCGCGCTGACGCTGTGCGGTTCGGTGTCCGCCGGTGCCCGTCCGCGCCGAAGCCTCGGCGACTTACTTCGATCGAGTGAGTCTGTGAGTCGACCGCAGATATTTTCTGTCGCTGCGAAAACCCCGGGCTTCGAGTCGCTTCGGTCTTGACCCGACACGGCGGGTGAGGGCCTCTTCCATTTGATGAAGGCGCCGTACTTAACTGAGCTCGGCCGATTGCTCGGCATTCATCTTCGCAAGCTCGTCGACCCGCGCGCGCCGCCAGGTGATCCCGGATGGTCGTCACAATGAACTCCCCGCGCCCCTGCAGATTGGTGCCGTAACCCTCAGCTGCACGGTGCCGCTAGCGATGACATCGCCTTCGATGATCGCTGCTTTCGGTAGCGGGTGGTGCCGTCGTCGTTGGTGTCGGCCACGACCCGCATGGGCCGTCCGCTCGGGCCGAGATCGATGGCGATGTCCCACTCGGTGTCGCGCTCGCGAGATAGAAGTTATGACCGTCGACTTCGCCGCACCATTGCTCGGGTGCATAGCCGCCGTGTTCGTGCACCACGACATTGTGACGATCCGCCAGCCACGACTGCAGACGTGCCTCATCGGCCTGCTGGGTAGCTCGCAGGTGCCGCCCTTCGGGGGTCTGCCAGAACTCGTTCATGTCATCGATGAACCTGCGGAACACGTCTGCCGGTCGCCACTGGCCGCCGGCAGTTACATCAAGTCCGTCATGCATCGGCGATCACCTCTCTGGATTTGAGCGCTTCGCGGCGGCCTTGGATCAACAGCAGCAGGTGCACGGGCCCGTGAAGTTACGCTTACATGGATAGGCGGCGGTTTGATCAGAAGCCCCAAGCCATCCGACTGAAGCGGTGCTGCCCTACTAGTGATACATTGACGGGGTCGGTGTGGCCCGTTTGTTCTGACTGCTGAGAAGCGGTGCACTCCCGCTGTCTCACAGGGGTTTGGTGATGGCCTTTCATGGTGCGCACTTGCGCACGCTTCCTCTTCGGGTGGAGCCGTGCCCCGGCGAAGCGATGGATTCATGGCTGGAAGCTGTTGGCCGCGCTCATCGTGTGACGTTTGGCTCTGTGCTGGATCGCTGTGGAATTGATACGCGCAATTCGAATCGCAGGCCATGGCAGCAGATTTTTCTCACGCCGCCTTCCGGCACGATCGATGACATTGCGTACGTAACCGGGGTGCCTGCCGACGCCGTGTGTGCGACAACCTTGGCGGCGGACGACGGTGAGGTCACACTGAGCAGTCATCGTTGGGCATGGCGGTGCAGCAGCCGGGCATGTCCCAGCTGTTTGGCTGAGTCAGGTGGTCGATGGCGTCTGCAGTGGCGGCACAATCTGTCTTTCCTTTGTGTCGCACACGCCTGTCTCCTCGTCGATACATGCGCGTCATGCCAGCGTCCCTGGCGGACACGGCGCCACCATGTCAGTGCAATACCGGAGATGAATCGCTGCGCTAATGTGTCACCGACTCCGTCGGCGACGGGCGCGATGTGTGGGGCGTTTCTACCGTCCGTGCGGTGCACAGTCCTGTCGGACAACCATCTAGCAGTTCGTGCGCAGCGGCTCTTAACTGACCTTGGTGGGTCGGGGACGGTGGCGTTGGGCCTCTACGGCGCACCGGTTCGAACCGTTTCTGTTCTGCAGGACGTCAGGGTGCTGGCTCAGTGGATGCTCAAAGCAGCGGACCTCACCGCCCTGGATGGGATCCTGTCGACTCTGGATGCGCCGGTGCTCGACGCGCAGGCCACGCACACTCCTGCTGAACCCGACCGGTTCACGCAGCGTGCCGGAATCCACCCGGTTGCAGTCGATATGGCGGTCGGCTGCACTCTGGCGATGGCGGTCCTGGACAGTCCCAGCCCCTGTGCGGCCGAGGAACTATTGTCGAGAGTCATGTCCGTTGTGCATCCCGAATGGGCATTGCGCCTGGTGCGGGGACGGGGGCGAACGCTACTGAGCGACTATGCCTCTACCGCGCTTGTGTCGGCATTCAACGGGGTCTTCCGGGCGCGGTCCGGTCCAATCGCCCTCGACACGAGGTAGCCGCGTTGTCGCCGCTGCAACAGAGGCGTCCCAGTGTGTCCGACGCGTATCACGTGACGGTGCGGGAAGCCGCGGGGGGGCTTCGGCGGGCCGGTCTTCACGGGAACCTCGGGGGGTCCGGGAGGCACAGCGGACGGTCGTTCGCAGCGCGGCTGATTCCTGTGTGGTCGACTTGCACCGCACTTGGCGACGCCGCGGAGCAGCCACTCCCGGCCACTTGACTAAGTACAACTAGTAAGGCGTATGACTAGTAGTGTGATCGGCACGGATTCCTCACTCCGAGCGGATCAGCTACTCAGACCTATTTCTGGCCCTCTGCCGCCCGGTCATGCGATGAAGTGAAGGCGAGATGCGCTGTGGAAGCCGATCGGCGCGGTCCTGGGTCGTCCGTTCGTAGTAGCAAACGGCCCCTCACGCAATCTTCCAGCCGTGATGCTAGCGGTGATTCGTGAGCGCTGGACTGTATGGTTCAATTTGTCGAACGATTACGCCGGACAATCGATTTCGATCGCTGAAGCAGAATGCGAAACAAGTTGCCGTGCAATCGGAATAGATACTGTTCTAACGATCCGCGCAGTGTATTAGTCGATCGAGCGTCCCGTTGATCGCACGAAAAACTCGCCGGTCATGGAAATGTTGCCAATAGCGGCAATAGATTTCGCTTGCGCTACTTGGCGATCTGACCCATGCAGGTGCGGATCGGCATCCAGTAGTCCCATCACTGATATTCAAAAGTGTTCTTGACGAACACAATTCACTAGGCGCATGATCAGCAACAAGGTTCCGGTAGCTGACTGCATGTAGCTGCCAAGAGGGACTCACTGCAACGTCCTCACATGGAGAAAGGGGGCAATCTGACAGAAACCCAGTAGGACGGGGTCGCGCGGGACCCCGCATCTTCTAGTGCAGTCAGGCCCACGCGGGGATCTGCTGCGCTCATCTTAAGAAGTACAGCGTGCCGGGCGGCCACCCGGCACGCTGTACTGCCTTCAGAGGTACTGCCTTCAGAGTCTCTGACAACTCTTGGCCCTTGAGGAGGACCATGTCAATTTCACTATGCTCGCGACCAACTGTCAAGCAACAAAACCGCATTGGCAGATCTGGTCTCACCACAGACATCCGAGATCATCTGCACCAGAGCTTCGCCGGCGGTCGTGGGTGGTCGCGATGATGCCCACCGCGCTCGCTGCCGCCGACGGGCCGGCGGTCGCGAATCCGACGATCACAGTCCGCGACGCTGACGGTGCCGAGCGCGAAAGCAGTTTCGGCAGCGCCTCCGAGGACGTGCTGCGTACTGCTCAGCCGTGGCGCACCTTTCGGTGGTACGACGGCCAGCGGCACTACTCCGGGACTTATGCCACTGCGACGATGAACCAGAGCGTGACCTATGAGTCCAGGCTTGAACTGGCTCGGTTGTTGCTGGCCGACTTCGACCCGGACGTCACTCATATGGTGTCGCAGCCATTCCTGATGCGCGCTGTCGTCGACGGCAAGACTCGCAGGCACGTGCCCGACTTCCTGCTGTTCGGTCAAAACAAAGTCACCGTGGTAGATGTCAAACCACGCTCGCATCTCGACGATCCGACCGTCGTGGCGACGTTCGCCTGGGTACGGAAGGTAGTGGAGAACCGCGGCTGGTTTTTCGAGATCGCATCCGAACCAGACCGCGTCCACTTGAACAACGTTCGGTTCTTGGCCGGTTTTCGCCACCCGAAGGGCATCTCTTCGGAGATCCTGCGCGATCTCCGAGACCAGGTGCTCGTTGGACGCACTTTGGCCGAATCGACCGCACTCATCGATGCACCCGCACCGTGCGTGCGGGCAGCCCTTTTCCACATGCTGTGGCGCCACGAGCTGTCAGTGGACCTGACACGCCGACTGTCATCGCATACCACCATGGAGGTAGTGAAATGAACGACAAATTTGTCCCTGTCCGTATCGGGACCCGATTCAGCTGCGAAGGCGCGATTTGGGAGTTGATCGAGATCAATTCGCAGTACGGCGGTGAGGTCGTGGCGGCCAACGGCGCGTACGTGCGGCGCATGACGATGACCGAACTCCTCCACGACACCCGCCACCGATTCCTGCCCATCGACCCGCACCGCGGTGAAGACGAGTTCAGGGAAACCTCTGCACTGCTCCTCGGACAGCTCTCAGCGAAGGAATCGGCCGAAGTTCACGATCGGGCCGGTCACATCCAGGAGGTTCTCACCGGGTACCGCTCCGGCAGCGCAGAGCTCGCGCTGCCACACGAACCCGCACCGCCGTACGACCCGACCCTGCCGCTGGAGTCCCGCTACGCCGCCAAAGCCGCCGAGCTCGGCGTCACCGCTAGGTCGGTGAAGCGTTGGACGGCGGACTTTCGTCGCTACGGGGAGGCGGGGCTGCTGACCAGCCGCAGCTACAAAGAGCCAGACGTCGATCACCGCTGGATGGCTGAAGCGCAGGCGGTGATGGGCAGCTTCGCTGACCGGTCGCGTCCCTCCAAAACCGCGGTGATCCGCCGAACCAACCGCAACTGCGTCGAGCGCTTCGGCGAGGGCGAAGTCGCCCAGCCGTCGCGAGCGACGGCGTTCCGCGCCTTGAAGATTCTGGAGAAACGCCAACCGCTGTTTCGGCACAGCACGAAACGCATCCGGGACATGCATCAGCGCCCGGCCCGCCCGTATGGGAACCTTCCCTGCGCCCGGCCGGGGGAGTACGTCTACCTCGACACCACCCCGTTGGATGTGTTCGCGATGGACCCGCTCACGTTGCGATGGCTGGGTGTGCAGCTGACAGTCGCCCTCGATAGGTACACGAGATGCGTCGTGGCGCTCGTGGTGACGGTCGGGGACGCCAAAGCCGTCGACATCGCGTCAGTGCTCTACGAATGCATGAAGCCCCGCCCCGCACCGGAGCATTGGCCGGCCTACGCGTCTTGGCCCGAACACGGTGTTCCGCGCTGCATCCTGATCGACCCAGACGCCATCGAACAGGCCCGCCCGAAACGCAATAAGGCCGGACGTGCCTCCAGTGGGCCCGCGATCACCCCGGACACGATCATCGTCGATCACGGCAAGGTGTATCTGTCTGAGCACGTGTGCAGTGCCTGCGCGCGGCTGGGGATCTCCATTCAGCCGGCCAGAGTCCGTGAGCCCCGCGACAAGGGGCCGGTGGAGCGGTTCTTCCGCACCCTCCGCGAGGACCTGATTCAGCACCTGGACGGCTATAAGGGACCTGACGTGTACTCCCGCGGCGTTGACGTCGAGAAACGCGCGTTCTATTACGTCGACGAACTCGAACAGATCATCCGCGAATGGGTGGCTACGGTGTATCACCACCGCCCCCATGAGGGACTGGTCGAACCAGGTTTGCCCGACGCGGCGTTCACGCCGGCGCAGATGTATCACCACGGGCTGGCCCGCGGCGGATACATCGAGACACCGAGCGACCCGCATCTCGCCATGGAGTTCCTCAAGGTCGTGCCACGAATCGTTCAGCACTACGGCATCGACTATAAGAACCGGATCTACGAGGGGCCCATCGCCGTCAAGCTGCACGGACAGCCCAGCCCGTACCACGGGAAGTTCAAGAACAAGTGGCCGGTGTACGTCGATCCTCACGACATCCGCTGCGTGTACATGCGCGACCCCGTCGACCACAGCTGGCACGCATTGGAGTGGAAGGACGCCAAAATGCTGGATCAGCCGCTGGCTGAGGAGGCATTGGAGTTCGCTCGTCGGCTCGCGGCCAAACGCCACCGGTTCATCAATGACGAACTAGCGATGGAGGAGCTGCTGACCCGGTGGGAGATCGGTAGCAAAAGCACCGCCGTCGAGCGCCGTGTCGCGATCAACATGGCCCGCCGCGACCGAAAGCTGCTCAGCGCGGACGCGCCCAAGACCGACACGGAGACGGCCACCGATCTGGCCTCCCGTGCCGGGTTGAGAAGGGCTGCTGCGCAACAACACCCGGAACCCGAAGCGGGGGACGACGACCTGGAAACCGAACTCCACGATGACTACACCGGAGGTGATGACGATGACTTCTACGCCGAGGCGTTCGAAGACGCCTGACACGCAGACCCACCGACGCTCGGCGTCGATGGCCAACATCAGCCTCACCCGCAAGGAGGACTGGCAACGATTCGTCACAGCCCCAGCCCGCACCCAGCCCGAACGGGTGAGCCGGGCCGAGCTGACCGCCCTGTCCGATACCGCACGCGCCCAGTACAACCGGATGCGCCGGGACTGGCACGCCAACCTGGGACCGTTCAAGACGCCGCAATTCAAGTCGGTGCGTGAGCAATTGTGGACGATCGTGGAGAGCAACCTTCATGACGGCGACAGGGTGAAGGGCGCCATCGCCCTCGATGCCGAGCCCGGTCTGGGCAAGACCACCGTCGGTCAGCAGTTTTGCAAGGAATTCCACCTCCAGCAGATCGCCGAGGACGGCGCACGCACCTCCGACGGGCACGAACGATGGCCAGTCTGTTGGGTATCCCTGACGGGCAACACCACACTGCGTGACCTCAACCGGGACATGTTGTCGTTCTACGCCCACCCCGGAGCGGATCGGGGCACGGCCAACCAGTACCTGCAGCGAGCGCTCGATTGTGTGTTGTACTGCGAAACAAGGCTATTGGTGATCGACGATCTGCATTTCCTGCGCTGGCCATCGGCCCAGAGTGTGCAGGTGAGCAATCACTTCAAGTTCATCGCCAACACGTTCCCGGTGACGCTGCTGTTCATCGGCGTCGAGCTGAAGAAATCCGGTCTCCTGGCCGACCGCACCGGCAGCAATGTCGTCGCCCAGACCGCACGGCGCACCACCCTGCTGGGGATGGACAACTTCGACATCGACGAACAGGAAGGCCGCGAGGTCTGGCGAGCCCTCCTAAAGACGATCGAGTCGAAGATCGTGCTGACCAACAGCGGCCAGGGCATGCTCGCCGACGTCCTGCCCGACTATCTCTGGGCACGGACCGATGGGCGCATCGGGTCGTTGATGACCTTGATCAACCGCGGCTGCTCGCAGGCGATCCGCACGGGAGTAGAAGTCTTGACCCAAGAATTGCTCGACACCATCCCGGTCGACGTCGCCGCCGAAGAAACCCGCTCAGGCAATGCCGCCGCCATCCGCAGCGGCCAAAAGAAGGCGAGAACCAACTGATCCGAACACTGCCGCTGCGCGCACAACCACAGGCCGGGGAAAGTCTCACCTCGTGGTTGTGCGCGTACGCGCACCTCAATGACGTCACCTGGCGCCAAATGCTGACCGCCGCCGGTCTGCATCGCCGCCGCGGCGACATGAAACACGTCGGCTGGGCCGGCTACCTGCACACCCACGAGATCGACACACTCGCCGCCGCCACCGCAGTCGATACCGACCAACTCCGCTCGATGACGCTGCACCGCTTCCAGCCCCTCGGCATCACCGCAGCCCGCCGCCCCACCCACACCGACTACGGCACGCTGACCACCACCGCACGTCCGACGCGCTACTGCCCACAATGCTTGGACGAGAACGACGGTCGATGGCAACTGGCATGGCTGCTGGGCTGGACCTTCGCCTGCACCCGGCACAACCGCCTACTCGCCGACACCTGCCCCCGATGCGGACGACCGCCCATGCGCTCCGCTCCGCTGACTGACGTCGTTCCCGACCTGCGCTTCTGCACCCAGTCCGGCGGACGGCACGGCCACACCGTCTGCGGAGCGGACCTGCGCGGCCACAAGCGCGGACTCGTCCCGTCGTCGGCCATACTCGACGCCCAACACACCATCAACACCCTGTCCGCCGGCGACACCACCACATTCACCCTCCACGACCAGCACGCCGCCACCCCCGCCCACGTCCTGGCCGACCTTCGTGCGCTCGCACGCGACATCGCCACCAGCTATGCAGCACCGAAGCACCGACCAGGGCAACCCAGCATCGATACCTGCATCGATCGGGTAGCCGACGCGTTCACCATCGCCACACGGACGCTCACCGCCCCCGACATCACCCGCGCAGCCACCGTCATTCGCACCACGTCGGCATCCACGCCGACGTCAGTGTCGGCCAGGCTTCAGCGAGCCGTCGACACCGCCTCCTCACATCCGCGGGTCGCGGCGGCCGAACTGGCCGCACTTGACCCAGACCTTCCCATCGCCGACGTGCTGCGCTACCGCACCTGCACGCCCCACCCGGCGATACCGCGGCGCCCCGAAGCCACGCTCACCTCGCTGACGCGGCGCCTGCCGACCCTGCTGTGGACGCCGTGGGTCACCTACCTTCTCGGCGACGGCCACGACTCTCCAACCACCCAGCGGATGCTGGCCTGCGCCGTCGCTCACGTCAGCACCACCGCACCCACGGCCGCCATCGCGACCATGCTCGGCAACACCGCCCATGACTCCGCGGACGTGTACGCCGCACTACGGTCGTTGGCGGAGTGCCCCAGTCGATCTGCAGTCGCCGGCCGCGTCATCGAACTGGCCGATCACCTCGCTGCGACGCCCGCCCGCATCGACTACCACCGCCGCCGCCGACTCGACTACAGCGATCTGCTCGCCGACCAACGGTCCGGAACACCCGTTGCCTTCGATGCTCAGCGCTGCCTCGCGTTCGAACATCTCAGCGGTCTCCCGAGGACCGGTGCGCACTGGTACCGCCAGACGCCTTCTTTCGCCCGGCGGTGCCACGCGGTCGCTGCGGCAGGTGCTCTGGACGGGCCGGGTGTGCATACAGCGATGGAAGAATTCCTGCAGCAGCAGGGGATCGACGAGCCTCTCATGGCCGTGCCGCCGCTTCACGTCACGCTGTTGTGACTATATATAGCAGCGTGGTTGGAATCAGCAGCCGCGGCCTTCAGCGCCGTCCTGGCGGCGACACGTCCGGCAGCGCGGTGATGGACACGATGGTCGAGGACTGTCGCCACAACTCGCGCTCGGCCAGAGCCTCCGGATCGTCAAACCACACCAACGACGTTCCACCCACTCGGGGCCAACGCTCAATCCTGCTGATCGGCATCGCACACTCATCGTGGGCGAAACCACCGGAGAGGCTCGTCGGCCCAGGCCTGCGGGTGTAGGTCATCGCGTCCAGGTCCCACACATGTGTGCTGCCTTGCGTCGTCACCAACCAGCATCCTGGCGAGTCAGGTGTCAGCGCTCCCACTTCTCGAATAGCAGGATTGGAGGGGGCTGTGTTGTTCGGCGGATCCGGGGACGTTGGCATGCGCAATCATCCTCGCTGGACAGGCTGCCGTCGCGCAGCGAGAAACGCCTGCACCGCAGCGGAGCGCCGATGATCGTCCGGGACGATTCGTCCCGCCAGTGCCGCTGATGCTTTCGTGGATCGCGCACCGGCCGTCTTCAACGCGGCCTTCGACACCACCACCTTCTTCGGGGTGTTGGGTGTCATGGGTGTACCTCCACAATGTCGCGATGTCGGTCGACGGTAGCGCTCGGTCACGCTGTCGGTGCCATTACTTTCTGGACTGCGGCGTTAGTTTGGCTGGGCAGGGACGTATCGGAGGGTGTCCGCGCACGAAGCGCACAACGTTTTCACCCGCGGGCCTGGCGCCTGGTGAAGGAAACCCGTCGCGCCGCATCGCTCACACGTGATAGCCGACGCACGCTCGGCGCCGTCTGTGATCGCATCCATCGCGTCCAAGGTCTCGTGGTCGACGTCCTCGCTGCTGGGCCGGTAGTAGTAGCGCAGCGTGCCGAACTTCTCTTTGACCTGATGCACCACATACTCGGCGTCGAGTCCCGCTAGTAGGGCATCGGTGGCGATAATTAGTGGGTACCAGCCCGCATCGACGCTGATCGAGCGACCCCACCCATCAGGAATGCGCCGCAGGATCACCTCGATCGCCCCGGCATGTTCGCCGGCGTCTGCTGGGACATGAAGTGCATTACGGTAAGTTTTCCAGTCGATATCCGACGACATCAGGCGTGCAAAGGCGCCGTCAACGTCGTCGGGGGTGGCGGAGCCATTGCGCAACCCCTCACCCATAGCCGCCACATCCGATTCAAGAGCGCGCCAACGGATTCTCTCGGCATCGGTGGGTTCTGGAATGTCACCCACTGACGGCATCAGAGCCCCGCCTGAACCACTCCGGCCATGTGCCATTCCGTGCGACCGGGAGTGCAGCCATGGTGGCACCGTCGTACATCGCTACGGTTGTTCGAGATTGTCAGCGGGCGTCAGGCCGAACCGGTTCGTCAGATAGTCCGAGGAAAGCGGCTGTTCGATGGGTCGGGGGGTGTCGTCGACTCTGGACACCTCCGATCCCCGTGGCGGCGTAGCCGGCTCACGCTCGTCCTCCGAGGAGGCACGTGTGGATGGTCGCGCGCGCTGATGCTCTTTGCGTGACTCGCGCCGCGCCTGGGCGTACGACATGCCCGGATGTGCCATCTGATACTCCAGCGCAGCATCCTTTGCTTTGCGGTTCTTGACCACAGCTCACCTCCAGCTCGGTGGACCGGTGTAACAAATCGTGTCGCCTGTCGAATTCTGTCGTCGACAACGACTGTAGACGTAGTGGATCGGATCTAAAGACAAAGCAGCGCAGACTGTTTCAATTTCCCGTGTGCGGAAACATTTCCTGTCCCGGGAACTTTTCCTTGTGCTGAAGCTTCAGACGTATTGCGGCCAGAGTTGAATGAGCACAGACTGGCGCTAACCCATATCGCTGCTCCGGCCAACGAGGTGATCACGATGCCCGACGACGACAAGACGCTGGGGGACAAGGGATCATCCTCGCCCAGTCGGTGGCGATCTGCAGGGACCTTCCAACAGTTTCTCGGACACATGCAGGAGTTCCGGCGGACGCCAGAGGGTCGGCAGTTTGAAGCCGCCAAGCAGGCCGCCGAGGCTGACCTCCAGGCATGGCTGGCTGATCAACCTGGCATCGTCATGCAGCGACACGAAGGGCAGGTGCCCGAGCAGTGGCAGGGCCAAGTCGACGGACGCAGCTTCCACTTTCGCGAGAGGGGCGGAGAATGGGCCATCGAATTGGACCTTCAGAAACAGCCAGATGGCTCTGCGCGGGGAGAACTCATCGCCACGGGCACGATCGCAGACGAAGAATATGGCGAAAGCCCACGGCAGCGGGCAATGTTCATCGCCACTACCATTCGCAATT
Source organism: Mycobacterium sp. AMU20-3851 (assembly GCF_043974665.1). Lineage (NCBI taxonomy): Bacteria > Bacillati > Actinomycetota > Actinomycetes > Mycobacteriales > Mycobacteriaceae > Mycobacterium > Mycobacterium sp. AMU20-3851. Next base: position 4,558,975 of record NZ_CP146371.1, on the reverse strand, counting down.
GTGTGAAAAACCTACGGTTCGACGTAGCTTCGGCGAGGGGTTACACGTACCGAGTCGAGTGGTCACCGGAGGACGACGAGTTCGTTGGACTCGTTGCCGAGTTTCCGTTTCTCTCCTGGTTGGCGCCCACTGAGGGCGAGGCGTTGCGTGGCATCGTCGAACTCGTCCTGCAGATCACGGCTAATGGATCCGACAGCGATGGACTGGGACACTCGTGAATGCGTTTAGCGATGTGTCGGATCCGTCGGGTAGCTGAACTCTGAACTCCACAGCGCCGGACAGGGCTCTTGCTGCTCTACAGGCACGATGGGACGCACCTGCCGACGTGCTTGCCATCGCGCGGCACTGCGTTTCCGTGTCGTGTGGTGAAAGCGCAGCCAGCCCTGCTCGCTGCATAGGGATTGGTGCCCATTTCAGGAAGATAAATGCTGTACGAACTGACCGGTTTGATCCTGGTCGTACCCTGCTAGCAGGGCACGACCACGCGGTTGATATGACGATACAGACATGTATATGCCCGGAAGGCTGAATGACGATAGGCGAGCTCGGCGAAGGTGACACTCGTCGTCGAGAATCGAGCCGGGGCCACACATGGAAATGCCTCCGCGATCGCGGACCGCGGAGGCTTTCTCCGACCAAGCTGGCACTTGAATCGAAACGGGGTCTTGGCGAACCCCTTATCCTCTCCCCAGAAAGGTTGTCTTGGCGGACGGTGTACACGATAACCCGGATGGCGTCGCACAGTTGGCAACACGCGACGAGCGGTTTGAACGAGCGCGTCTGGTGAATGCGATTCTGCTTCAGAATGCCGCCGCGCCAACGCTGTGTTTACGGCTGAATCGAGAATGTGTACATCACGGCCCGGCGGCCAGGAAACCCTGCTAGTAGGGCTCAGGTAACTCAGTTACTTTAAGCGAAGCGAGCAAAGGCTAAGTACGACTAGCAGGGCTTTCCCGGCGCGCGATGCTAAATATGCCGGTGTCAGCCAGAGACCGATCGAACGGGGGAGGCAATCCAATGGTGTCTTCGAGAGACGCCACGCGGCAGGACGTGGTCAGCTTAATTCGTCACACCACAGAACTGGCGGGGTCACGTAGCACCGTCGCCACCCGGATTGATCAGCTGGCTTACATTCAAGGCGTGATCACGGCATCAGAACTGGTCGACCGCGTTCGCCGCCGGTACGGAGCCCCGTAGTCCGCCGAGCGTCTACAGCTCTATATGGAGAACAACTCCATATAGAGCCATATAAAGCCATAGACAACGATCTAACGCGGCAGACCGACGCGTGGGCGACCCGCTGCTTCGAGGTCGCGGCGCTAGGACCTCAGTTTTGGGATATCAGCGGGGGATTGCGGGGGATGTCCGTGCGCAGGGTGCCCGGGTAGCACGGTGAGGTGCCGATGAGCAGTGGTGAGGCGTTGGCGTTGTTCCTCGCCTCCAAGTGCAGCACGTAACCGGCCGGCGTGTAGCCGAATCTGTTGGGCTTTTCGAAGCCGTCGCGTTCGATGACTTGCCAGCCCCATTGTGTCCAGGTGTCTCCAGTCGCGGCGATGACGTGGTTGAAATCTGTTCCGGGTGGCAACTTGAGATCTCGCCAATCCTCCACGTGCACGGGGGAATCCGGTCCTGCCGGGTCGTCTTCGCAGTACCTGTCCATCCGCCCGATGCGATACCGCGAACCGTCCAGTGTGGTGCCCGCAGGCAAGATGTTGGCGGTGTCCTGGAGCAACCGCAGAACGGTGTCCTGGGCTTCCTGCTGACTGGTCGGGATCTTCGGGTTCGGCACGGTCGGTGTGGCCTCCATCGGACCTCCTGGGATCGTCGTGGCACCGGATGGTGACGCCCGCCCGAGGGGCGACGTGGGCTCTTGTGGCGGCGTAGAGCATGAGACCGCGGCGCCTGCCGCGAGAACGAGTGCCGCAATCCGCATCATCAATTGAATCCTCCCCAAGGCCGCCGACGAGGGCCACACCAAAACGACCATAAGCGTCCGCGTACCTCATTACGCTGCGGTGTGCAGGCAACGGGGGAGGATCTGCAGTGACTAATGCAACGTCGGGGTGGTATCGGGATCCGTGCGGTCACGCCGAACTGCGGCGGTGGACGGGCAGCGAGTGGACCAGCCGGACACAGGGCCCGCCGCTCGGCGCCGGTGAGTCGGAACGGCGCCGCGGCGGTAGCCACGCCCTGGTAGCCGGCTCGTACGTCGGTGACGCAGCTGGCGTCGTCCTTGCCGCCGTCCCTTCAACGTCGATAGCTCCGAATGTGAGGAGCCGCACAGGTGAAACCACCGCAGCCCCGGTCGGCCATTGTCCCTCCAGGGATCGTGGCCACGACGATCAAAACGGCAGCTCACGCAGTGTTTCGCGAGTGTTGGGGCAGGCCCGGATCGGTTGATGCGATCACGCCGGAGCGAGAGTGGGTGTTGAACAGCTATTTACCCGGGCCATTGCGATGACTTGAGGCGTTTTGTCGGTACGCCAGGGTAAACAGAATCTAGTAGTCCACAATTCGTGTCAGGGGGCTAGTTGAACGTGGTGGGCGCATGAAACCGGTTGCCGAATTGATAGTCGATCACAACACGCTTGTCGATGTCACCCGCAAACACGCGGCAGTCACCCTGCTCCGACTAGAGCACCCAGAGGTCCTCGTCACGGTGCTCGACAACACCTTCGCGCCCGACCGTGAAGCAATTCCCGCGGACGAGTTCGAGGGCGATGTTGAAACAGTCCTCCGAACACTGCGCCAGGCGGGAATCGCAACACCACGCGCCCGTGAAGTTGACGGCGGCAGCGCCTCCGTACAAGCTCTGTGTCGAAGCTGGGTTGACGGTGGTTGGCTATGGAAGACGCCTGACGGCGAAGCCGGAACACCGGTCTACAGCCGCACAGCAGAAACCCACGAATCCCTTGAATGGCTCCGACAGCTCACCACCGCGCGCCGCGACACCGGCGCCCGGCAGGTCGGCGTCCTCATCGAACAGATGGAGGATATGGCCGCCAAGGTCAGCGGCGACCGCGACCGCCAACTCGCCCGCATCCGCGCTGATATCGCCGCACTCCAAGAACGCGAACTACGTATCCTCAAAGGTGAAGAAGCGGGTATCACCCTCGATGACTTCCAACACTGGTACGACAACATTCGCGCCCTTCAACGCCGCATCAGACTCGGAATTGTGTATGCGGCGCAGCAACTCCCGAAAGAGCGCCGCAAGTTCCTCGACGAAATCGCCGCCGACGAGATGGACGGCATCACTCACATCCACGCCTACGACGAGGCATGGCGCAGGGTGCTCGACAACTCGCAAGGCCGCGCCGCCCGCGAGGCCAGCGACATCCTCTCCGATGCCGAACTGAGATTGAAGTTCGGGCGCAACACCGACGCCATCATCAACAGCGAGCAAGCCGAAGTGCTACTCGCCAACGAAATCCGTGAATTACGAGACTACCCCGTCGCCCTCTACAACCAGTTCGCCCCGCTCCTCACCGTATTCACCGACAACCTCGAAGACGCAGCAGACGCATTCCGGCGCCGAACAGAATCCCTCGCCCGCGGCGGGTGGACCGACGCACTGCGGCAAGCCTGGAAGGCGCTCCGCGACAACGACAGTCGCGCACTGCCTATGGATGCACTGCCCGAACCTGCGAACGCTGACATTGGCGCCTCGCCCGCCTTGCCAATCGTCCGCGCAGTCGCCGAAGACACCCCGCCATTGGACAAGGCAGACGTATCCACTGCCGCACCAATGAATGTGGAGTACCTAGCCCGTTGGGGTGAACCGCATCCACGCGAAATTGAGGCCCATATCAGCCGCACCCTGGCAGATGCAGACGACGGAGTAACGATCTCATTGGCCGACGTGTGGGCCGATGCACCGCACAATCTTCGCCGCTGGGTTGAACTGTTCCCGTACTTCACCTACGCCACCCGACACGGCGACGACGGTTCAATCCACGAACACGCTGGCAGGCGAGTGACTGTCGAAACCACCGGGCCAGAAGGAGAAGTGATCGCCTGCGTGGTGCCGGCCATATCCTTCGTCAAACTCACGGATACTCAACCATGAGCGAACTCGCAACACGCAACGAGCCACTATTCGACGGTGATCTCGGTACCGCCGACGCCGATGTCCGCCAGGTGATGATCCGCCTGCTCATGGATCGAGTCTTCAACGGCAACAAGCACCTTCAATTATGGGAGACTCTCGAAAAGCACGAGAAACTGATCCGGTCGCGTTTCCATGAGTTTTACATCGACATCATCATCAGCACCGAGCAGCGCATCGCGTACAAGGCGCAGATCACGCCATCCGACGACAAACACAAGCCGTTGAAGGTGTTGCGTTCACGGCGCATGAGCCGTGAATTCGCAGCCGGAGTGCTCACCGTCTACGACCGCTGGCACCGCGCTCGCCTCGCGAACCGCGCCACCACGAAAGTCACATTGCGCGACTTCGAGGAAGCATTCAACTCTCTGCTCACCGACGCAGACCGCAACCGCACTGCGCGCGCATCCAACGCCAGCGCAGCGCTCGAAGCGCTCCACGAAGCCGACCTGATCATCGGCGCCAAACCAAGCGACGGCGCAACAGAATGGGAGATTTCGCCGGCAGTTCCCGTCATCTACACAGCAGAGGCGCTGCACCACATGGCCGAAATGCTCGGCGGTCCCAACAGCGACGATGACACCGACGCCGAGGTCGGTGACGCGGAATGACAAGCGCGCTGCGGATGGATCGCTGGTGCCTGTACGGCATGCAAACCTACAACTGGGGCGGGTTCAACGGACATTTCCAACTCGACCCGGCGCCACCCACCGAGGTCACCGTCATCAGCGGCGACTCCGGTACCGGCAAATCAACCCTCATGGATGCCGTATCTGCGGTGCTACACCCCGGCCGCGATTTCAACCGCGCATCCAGCGGCAGCGGCTCCTCACCACGCTCAATCCCGACCTATGTCCGAGGCCGTTACGGCAAAGACAGCGACGGCCGCAGCACTGTCTATTACGATCTGCGCGGAGGCCGCGCTACATGGAGCGGTGTCGCATTGACGTGGTGCAACATCGACGGCCGCACCCTCACCATGTTCTCCGCCTGGTACATGAACAAGCACGACGAGAAGCCGAGTGCCGAAGTTCACGGCCATATCGACGGACAGTTCGCCATCACCGACCTCGACCCGTACACCAAGTCACCGCACAACGCACCCGTCTTCAAACCGGCAGCACTGCGAGGAGCGTTCCCCGGCATGACAATCGCGAAGAATCGGACCCGAAACCGGCAATGGTTGTTCGAGCAATTCGGGATGAGCGACCGCGAGAAATCTCTCACCGACGTGCTGTACCGACTGCAATCAAGTAGCGAGATCCCTACCGTCAACTGGCTATTCTCCGGCATCATCCTCGACGAACCCGAAGACCTATTCGCCGCGGTGCGCGAGTCCCGCAGCGGATGGGAAAAGGTTCGCGAAACGTACCAGCAGATGACCGACCGCGAAACTCGCCACGAGATCCTGCAAAGCCTGCCGGGGCAGTGGGAGACCTACAGCAGCAGTACCACGACCGGGAAGTTTTACCGTGACATCGGATTCGGCGTCGAACGCGGTTCGATGGACCACAACACCCCGTTCTATCGGTGGTTCCACCAACGCAACTACGACCTGCTCGCCGCCGAACAAGACGCCCTCGAAGAGGCTGCACAGCAAGCGCACCGAGCCAAAGTCGCCGCCGAAGCTGTCACCGAAGCGGCGAAGCGGGAAATGCTCGACACCGACCGGGCTTACCGCAACGGCGGCGGCGACCGCTTAGGCGAAGTCGAATCCGAACTCACCTACGCGCGCCGCGACCTCGAAACCGTCCGCCGTCGACGCGAACGGCTCACCGATCGAATCGGCCACGAAATCACGCTCCCCGAAACGGAGACCGAACGCGACGAGCAACGCGCAGCATCGACCCAGTTCCTTACTGACGCGAAGGCGCAAGCCACGGTCATCGACGGCGAACTCGAAGCGGCGCAGGATTACTTCTTCGACACAAAACGCCAACTCGACGAAAAGCAACAGGCATACGACTACTACATTGGACGCAAAGACGTCCTCAGCCGCGACCTCACCGAACGTCGTGACGAATGGGCGCGAATCACCGGTATCCCTGCCGAAGACCTGAAATTCGTCGGCGAGCTGATTGACCTCAAGACTCAGCACGAGCAGTGGCGTACCGCCGCCGAAGGCGTGATGGGTTCGTTCGCACAAACACTGCTCGTACCGCAAGATCGGATCAAAGACTTCCGCCGCAAAGTCGACGCCGACAAACGCCCACCCCGTATCCGCTCCAAGGCAATCCCCACTAGCGCATGGGATCTGCACCAAGCACCGGACGAGCAACTTGCAGCCAAGCTGCAATACGCCAACCACCGCTACACCAGCTGGCTGTCCCACGAAATCGCCCACCGCTTCGCGCACCTCTGCGTCGCCGACGGTGAAGCCCTCAACGCGCTCAACCCGAACCAGAAAGGTGTCAGCCTCAACGGACAGGTCCGCCAAGGTGACGACGGCGTCCACGGTGGGCTGCGATCTGATCAACGCTCCATCGGATTCTCACCCGAAGCGTTGCTCGCCAAACTGCGCACCGAGATCGCCGAACTGCGTTCCGAATGGGAGGCAGCATCAGATCTCCGCAACGAACTAAAAGACGCACGAGACAAACTCGCGGCCTCGGCGGACCTACACACGCAGTTCATCGACGCGGCCGACAACTGGCCGGACTACGACATGCACGCCGCTGCCGCCGTCATCGCTGCGAAAGTCGCTGAGCGCGACGCATTGTCCGGTGACAAAGTCATCGCGCTGCGGAACGCGGCCGAAGCAGCGAATAAGGCGCACACGAAAGCCCAAGACGCCTCCGCACGGGCCGGGCTGCGGTACGAAGAAGCAACGATAAACCGTGATGCGCACTTAGCCCGCCAGGACCTGGCTTACGAGGAAATCGAGAAGCTTAAAGAACGCGTTGCAGCCCTCGACGAAGCCACCGCCGCGCGGCTGGACGCTGAAGCCAGGGAAACCTTCGGTACCGAAACACTGACCAGTGACCACTTCGTTCCAGCCAACACTCAAACACTGATCAAAGCTTTCGGTGCCAAGCTGCAAGCCGCCTCGAAGACTCGGAACGACGCTGCGAAATCGCTTCTCGCGGTGATGCACTCCTACAATTCCGCGTTCCCGCCGGGTCCGCTCGGGAATGCCCTACCGAAGGCTTCGGCGGCGAAAGACTTCGAGATCGCGAGCGCGGTTGAAGCCAATTACGAGGCATACGAGTACATCCTGCACCAGAACACGTTGGAGGGGCTCAAGGAGGCGCAGGAGCTGTTCGCGCAGCAGGTCATGGACTACACGAATATGACTGTCGGGCAGGTGACCGAAGGCTACGAAGCAGCCCGCCGCGACATCAAGTCCCGGCTACATGAAGTCAACTCCCTGCTCGGCGACGCCGACTTCGACGGCTCCTGCCGCCTCCAAGTGGAGATCGTCCGCGAAGAACAACCGCAGGAAGCTAAGGACTTCCAGGTCGCGCTGGGCGAACTCGCTGCACGCACCACAAAATCGTTGTCGCATGAGGACGTCGCGGCCCGGTACGAGCGGTTCGACTCGGTCATGCACATGATCTCTACCGACGACAAGATCAAGACATTGTTTGACGTGCGCAAACACATGCAACTGCAAGCCCGCAAATCCGACCCTGCCGGTGTAATGCCGTCAGTGACCTACGACCGGCTCTCTGGTGAGCAGTCCGGTGGTGAAACGCAGGAATTGACGTCGTTCATCCTCGCCGCAGCGATCCGGTACTACGTCAGCGGCGACGGCGCTCACCTCCCCCGATTCTCAACGGTCATCCTCGATGAAGCCCTGACGAAAGCGGGCCCAGAGCACACGCTCCGCGCGCTGAATGTGTGGCGCAAACTCGGCTTCCAACCCATCGTGTCCACGCCTGTTGGCAAGGCGATGTCGATGACCTACGCGACGTCTGTCGTGTACGAAGTCGCGATCGACGACCGCAAACGATCCCGCCTATGGCAGATGACGTTGAAGAACGCCGAGAGCAAACTGTGAAAACAGCCAACCAAGTCCGAGAACACCTCGACCGGTGGCTGAACAGTCACCTGCACGCGATCGTTGCGGGCGACGAGCGGTTCCCCGAGCCACTAACGGTACCGCTGCTGCCGTCGACCAGTAAGAGTGCGCTGCAAAAGAGCTGGTACACCGTTCAACCCTGGGCGGCTGCGTGGTTCGCTGCTCTCCTCCCCGAAGGGGTGACCCTTCGCGAGACGCCCCGCCGAGTCGGCACCTCACTGCAAGAAATCCCCACGCACATCGACATAGCCACCCTCGACGCGTGCGTCCAGTTCGCCGGCGCAAGCTGGACAGTCCGATACGAACAAGCTCAGTATCGTTTCAGCCGGCTACGGGCGCAGTTCGACACCGCCTTGATCGGGGCAGTATTTCGCAGCACCCGGAGTTGGGACGCACTCGACTTCGACATCCTGCTCAGAGCCGCCAACTGGTTCCGCGCCAATCCCACTAGCTGGCAGGGGTTAACGCCTCGACAAGTTCCGATCGCCGGTGTGCACGCAAAATGGCTCACCGACTCCAAACGCCGCGAGATCGCCGCGCTTGCCGGGATCGAGTCCATCGACCTCGCGCAGCGACCCAGCGAGGTTCGGTTCCGGTACTGCGACCCACAACACATCGATAGCGGCGGGCGGCAATGGGACTCGCACACGCTCGGCGACAACGTCAGTCCGGTTTATCAGCCGAAGGTTGTGGTGCTGTGCGAAAACAAAGACACCGCACTGCTTTTCCCGCGCTTTCCTGGACTGATCACTGTGTGGACTGAAGGCAACGCCGCTCATCGGGTCGCTCAACTGGACTGGGTGGCGCGTGCATCAACGGTCCTCTACTGGGGCGACATCGACGCCGACGGCTACGAAATTCTCGACCGACTCCGCCAAGTCCTGCCGACCGTACAGTCGATCCTGATGGACGCCGCCGCCTATGAGCAATACGAGCAATACGGCACTAGCGACGCACCAGGAGGCCGTCGCCTCGGCGCGCAAGCCGAGCACCCCCTCGACGCACTCACAGACAGCGAAAGGTCCGTCTATCGGTGCCTGGTCAGCGCCGATTGGCAACAACATCGCCGCGTCGAGCAGGAACGGATCCCGTTCCCGGTCGCGATCGCTGAGCTGCAACGCCTGACCACGCAGTGAAGAAAAGCCAAGATGCGCTCGCACGCGCGTACGACAGTTTTAGAACATTGGCGGAAGGGACACCCCAGGCGGTGTTGATGGCCATGAGGTTGTTGGCGATGAGGCCGAACCTGTATGGACCGTGGAACCGAAGCACGTGTCAGAACGTTCGTGCGCCATTGTCCAGTCGGAGTCAGACAGCGAGTTTCACTCGACCAAACGTGGCAAAGTGCTGCTAGCGGCGTAGATGAATATCTGGAGCTCCGTATCACGTTCACTATGACGCCAGCGGTCGCCGCAATGCAAGATGGTTTGCGACCAAGGGAAGCGGCGACTAGGGGATTGGGGAGCATGTGGACAACGATGGACCCGTACGGCAACTTGCCGAGGAAAGGCAGTTTCGCCTCACGCTAGTCGGCGCGATCGCGATTTCGGGAGTCTTCGCGTTCGCCTTTGTGACGTTTCTGGTTGTGCGTGCTGTGTTCTATCCGGGGCGCAACACGGCCGATTGGTACAGCTCCTGGGGAACGTGGGCGGCGGGCGTTGCCACCGCCGCAGCGTTTCTCATCACCGCCATGGGCGTTCGAGTCACCAGTGCGCTTGCCCGCGCAGACCGGCAGACTGCTGTGGAGTTGCGTGCAAACGATGACATGGCTCAAGCGAGACTGTTGACCATCTACAAAGTAGACATTCCAGACGGCTTCCAGTCGTTGGCATACTTTCGTATCGAAAATCGAAGCAAAGAGGTATTTTTCGACGTAACTGTGCCGTTCGCTGACTCCCCGTGCGACGTCGATGGCACGACGGAGCGTCGCACGCCTGATCGGGTGGAGGCTGAGAACCGATTGCATGAGCGTCTTCCCGACGGTGAGCTACTCGTACCGTTCAGGAATCACACCGACGAAGAGACGTGGTTCACCTTGGTCACGCTGCACACGTTCGATTGGTCTGGAATATCCTTCGCTGTCGACTACACCGACGCTGCCGGGCGGCAGTGGAAGCAGCACTTCGGCGGAAGGATCGAGCGAGTGCTAACCACAGACCCCGTGCGTGTGCGCAAAGCGGATCGTTTTCAACCTGTTCCGCAGATCCGGAGGATCAGCGCAGAGCAGGTGCAGGTCATGGATCTGAATGGTCCCCCGTACCTGGCACAAGACTATGACGATGTTGCCGACCTGAATGCAAGCGCTGAGAGCATTCTCTCGTCGTGGGAGCCTGTCCGCCGCGTCGGACCACTTGACATCGATACGGGGCTGTCAGGGATATCGGAGGGGTGTGTGTGGCTGGCCATCAGTTACGCGCCGAAGCCGCATAGGCTGTGGCACAACTACTTCGGTCCCAGGATCGAAGAGATTGAGTCTCAGCGCGGTTGGTCGTCGGGCTGGCCGTCGTCCACTGTAGAGATTCAGTTCGAGGTACCGGTGTCAAATATTGAGGATCTCGTTGAAAAGGTCGACAGCGCAATCGACTACGCGAACGAACAATTCGAGGCGAACGAACTCAGGGAAGCTGAACGGCTGGTTGTCGAGAAGGGTGCGCCAGCGCCAATCGATGATGAGGAATCTGCCGGCGTGGAGCCGATAGATCTTGAGCAACTAGACGAGCTTGCGGCGCGGCTCGCCCGTCCGGACTACGATCCGCCTTCGCATCGCTGATCCAGCACGCCAGTTCTTTTCCACGGACCTAGCTCCTATGGAGGGTGTCTGACAGGCGGAGCGCCAGCGGACAGGAAGGTCTCCCAAATGCAGGCTTGAGGCAGTGCACACACAGCACATCCAATCCGGTCACCCGACTTCGAAACCCAGCAGGCGCCGTACCTATCGAGGGTCAGGGTGTGGGTGACGGCTGCCGAGCCAACAGACACGGAACAACAGTCGCCCCCGCAGATCCGGATCCATCTGACATAGCTGGATGTTATCGGTGAAATCCAGATCAACCAGCGCGCTGGCGGCGTTTGTCACTATCGGCGAGCAAGCAGTCGGTCGACCGGGGGCGTCAGGGTGTTTTGTCCAGATTGCAGGACTTGAACGGTTCTTCACCCTTCACAGCAGGCGGACTGACCACAAAACCCGCACCTTCTGTCAGTTCCGGTCGAAAAGTGAGCAGGTAGTTCCGGGGTGGGTTCTAGTCAACGTCGCAACACCGACGGACTGCTTGACGCTAGCAGGGCGGCGAATAGATCCGCGGGGCATCGGTCTTGGAGGACCATTCGGGGACGTTGATTGAGTTCCTCCTCGACTGCCAACAGGTGCTCCAGCGAATAGTTGGCGAGGGTGACGCCCTTGGGAAAGTAGTCGCGCAGCAGCCCATTGGTGTTCTCATTGGTGCCCCGCTGCCACGGTGATCGAGAGTCGCAGAAGTACACCGGCGCCCCGAGCTTGTCGGCTGTCGCGAGGTGGCGGGCCATCTCGGTGCCCTGGTCCCAGGTGATCGACCGCATCAGCTCCGGCGGCAGGTCCTGCATCCGGTCGACCAGAGCGGTATGCAGCGAGTCGGAATCCGCGCGAGGCAGATGCACCAGGCGCAGTGTCCGGGTCTGGCGTTCGACCAGCGTGCCGATCGCTGAGAGGTGATTGTCACCGATGATGAGGTCGCCCTCCCAGTGTCCGGCTTGGGACCGGTCGACGGGTGGGAAAGGGCGGTCGTGGATGGTGAGCATGGGCTGCTGGAATCGCGGCCGGCGGCGCCGCTGGCACTGATGGGCGCGGCGGTGATCTCGGCCGGTACGCAGCGGTGAACGCCGATGCGGCGCCAATCTCGTAGGTCGCAGGAACCGTGAGTTCGATTGGTAGACAGCCTGATAGATACTCTCATGACATAACCACATCGACCGATCGTCAGGAAAAAGTAGCCGGAGGTGGCGGCTGATCTGCTGCGGGCTCCAGCGCCGACCGAGCAGCTCAGCGACCAGGACACCGAGCTGCTCATTGTTGTCGACCCGTCGTCGGTGATGACGTCCTCGGCGTGCGGTAGCCCGCCGATGAGCCTCGAAGGGCTGATATCCGCGACCAGCCGGGGTGACGTTGCGCCCGAGCTCGCGCGAGATGGTCGAGGGCGCACGTCCGAGCTTGTCGGCAATGGCGCGCATGCTCAGCCCAGCACGGCGCAGATCAGCGATCTCAATGCGCTCGTCTTGGGACAGGTAGCGCGCGCTGATCTGACGCACGGCCAGCGGATCCAGTGGCGGAACGAACCCGACCACGACGCCGTTGCGGTAGGTCTTATGACCGCTGGTCCAGGCCGTGCCCGACGACCGTGATACGCCGACTTCACGGGCCGCGGCGCGGACGCTCCACCCCCGAGCCCGCAACTCCATGAACCGCTGACGCTTGGCCGACAGCGGACGCCGCCCCGGCCCCTTCTTCACCCGACGCGACGATGCCAACACAACCTCCAGAATCTAGAGAAGTGTTGCGACGACGCCTCGAAACCACCCCAGAGCAGGCTGCTCAGGATTCAACCGGAGCTGACACCTTCAGCGGTACGAACAAGAGTAGACGCGGCCGACGGCGCCGGAAGGTCATGCGCGATTGTTGTCGGATGGCCGACGTACTGTTCGCATAGTGCGCAATACGGTTCTGCGCGGACCTTGATGGAGGAGTGCCTGTGGAGGACGACCTAGCGGCATTACGTGACTTATTGACCAAATCCCGGGCAATGCCGGTGATGTTTGTGGGTTCTGGGCTGTCACGTCGGTACATTGGTTCGCCCGATTGGGACGGATTGCTCGCCCATTTTGCCGATCTCGCCGGCAAAAACTTCGCCTACTATCGTGGCCGAGCCGGTGGGGACCGACCCAGAGCTGCATCGATGATTGCTGAAGATTTCTACGATACCTGGTGGAATTCCGACGAGTACGTCCAGTCCAGGACCGACAGTGCTCACCTTGTCAGCGACACAGCTGATCCCTTGAAGATCGAGATTTGTAAGCACATCGGATCGCTAGGCGTCTTGGACCAACCAGAGGTCGATACCGAACTTAGCGACCTGTCGAAGATCCACTGTCACGCCATCATCACGACCAACTGGGACGAAATCCTCGACGACGCATTTCCGGAGATGGAGGTCTATGTCGGTCAAAACGACGTGCTGTTCTCTTCGACGCAAACAGTGGGGGAGATCTATAAGATTCACGGCTCCATCACTGACCCGCGGTCGTTGGTGTTCACTGAGGCCGACTACGAGAGGTACTGGGACGCGAATCCGTACCTCATCGCGAAGATTCTCACGCTGTTCGTCGAGAACCCGATTATCTTCATCGGTTACAGCCTCGGCGATCCTCACATCCAACGATTGCTCGGCAACCTGGTCACCTGTCTGAGCGAAGACCAACTCGACAAACTCAACGAACGGTTCATCTTCGTCGGCAGACCCGACGAACGCCGCCGGGAGGGGCTGTCGCGATCATCAATCACAGTGCAGTCGCACACGTTCGGTGTACATGAACTCGGTCTGCACGACTACGGCGATCTGTACCGGATACTCGCGGACTTGCCGCAGCACTTCCCGTACCGGCTGCTGCGGCAGCTCCGCGAGAGCGTGTTCCAGCTCGCCTATGGCGTTGAAACTTCGGACCGAATCCATGTTCTAGACTTCGATGCAGATACGGATGTCGATCAGGTCGAAGTCGTCATCGGGGTCGGCACGATGGCACGTATCGGCCTCAAGGGGTACTCGTCGCTCACTCGCGTCGATCTCTTCAACGACATGCTCGCTTACCGAACCGATCACGATACAGACCAGCTGCTGTCGTCGGGACTTAAGACGATCTTTAAATCGGCGAAGTTCGCGCCGATCCATTACCCGCTCTACCTCGCACGTCAGGCCGGTCGCGACGTTGACAGCCTGGTGGAAAGCTTGCCGCCACGAGCGCGCGGACGTCTTGGCGATGCAATTCTAAAGCCCTATCCCGGTACAGCGCCGCTGAACTGGCAGAGCAAGACGTTCCGTGAGTTGCTCGCGATCGACCCGAAGATTGCCCGCAACCGCGGTGTCGGATGCCGCTACGAGATCGACGATGTTGTGGCTTTGCGCGACTTTCTCTCTGAAAGATTCGCGGGTGTCACAACCAACATATCGACAGATCTTGCCAAACTGGGTTGTAAATATGACCAGCTTGTATATGGCGATGACTTCGACGGCGATCGGTCTGCTATGCGGTCAGCGCTGGGAGTTCCCTCGGCGGCGCCCTAACCACGCGCTGCTGGTGACGAACGAACTGAGTACGAGCAATACGTCTGACACTCAGGTTCATCATTGCCGCCTGAAGCCATTTCATGTCAGCTCCGGTCGAAAGCGAGCAGGTAGCTCCGCCCACCAGACGGACTCGACTGCACACAGGACTCCGAAAACCGCGACCATATCGCCGCGCGCACAACGAGACACGCGGCTTGGCCTAAGCTCACCATTCTTCGTCGGTCGGGTGCGACGGTGGCCATCGGAAGTCGTCGCGTTGCCAGACCTCGATAGCGGGGATGCGTTTGCCGTGCGGGAGCCGGATGTGTATTTCGCCAGCGCAGTCATCGAGATCCTGATACCTGCCGATGACGACGTTGGCAAGCTCAGGCGAGCAATGGTCCGTGGGGCAGGGTCTGTGCTGAAACTCGATCAGTACTGGGTTGCCGATACTTCTTAGAACCTCGGCGAGGTCAGGATCTTCGTCGATCTGCCAGAAGTAGGTAATTTCCCCTCCCCAATAGTTCAGCAGGGGTTGCGTGCCGTAGGGGTCGACGGTGAGGGTCCGCAGGATTGTCAAGGCGCAGACTTCGTCGACCCTCGCCGCACGCTGTTCGGGGGCTGTGAGCACTCCCTTCGTCAACAAGCGTTCAGCGTGGTGTTCTGTCAGCACGCCTTCCTCTCGAGCTGCCCGGACTTTGTCGTGGAGCAGGGACGCCGAGGTGGCACGAAGTCCATTCAGTCGAATATCGGCAACCTCGGAGTCGAGCAGCCGGGCGCATTGATAGACCACGACGCCGTAATCGAACAAGATAGATCGAATCCGGTCGGACAGGTAAGGCGCAGGCCTCAGATCCACTGTGTTGCTGCCTCGGCACCCTTCTTGCTGGGTCGCCTCGTGCGCGAGGTCGCGCAGTTCTTGCGGCCAGGTTGCTGGTTCGTCGAGATTGACCGGACTGATCACAGTCCACAGCGTAGACAGAGCAACAGACAGGGCGTGTTTTTCATGAGCTATTGCATTCAGGACGCCATATGCTGATGCGCGGTGAAGGTGAGCTTACTGAGCATCGCGGGCGCATCACGTTGCGGATATAGCGCTATTTGGGGGAGTGAATTGAGTATCGAGTGGGTCACGCTGAAACAGCACGAGTTCGACCGTGTTGTTGAGGCGCTCGTCCTGCGACGCTTCGGTAAGGGCGTCCGTGCCGTCGATGGGAGAGGTGGCGACGACGGCATAGACATCGAAATCACGAACGGGACACGCCGCACGATTCTGCAACTGAAGTGCTTCCCGGAAGGCTTCTCCGGTGGGTTCAAGGACACACGACGGCGCCAGATTAAGGCGTCGTTCGACACCGCGATGAGCAAGCGCAAGCCGGCCGAGTGGAAGCTGGTTCTGCCGTGCGTCTGCACGAACGATGAGGACAAGTTTGTGCGGGAGCTGAAAGGAAAAAAGCGCGTCAAGATTGAGGTAATCGGCCGCGACAAACTCGACAGTTGGCTTGCCGACGATCCCAACCTCGACGCCTACTTTCAGCGCACTCCGATCAACGTCCTCATGCACTACGCGCAAGTCTTCAGCCAAGAGAGGGCTGCTCTGCTCGACGGGTACGAAGACGTCCAGCAGCGGATTACCGCTCTGGCTTCAGTCATCGACACAGTCGACCCTCTCTTTACCTACGGATTCGCCAGCGAGGGTGGGTCATCGACGATCACCATGCGCCCCATCGAGGGGGTTCAGCCTCCTGTCGATTCAGGGTTTCATGTCACTCTGAAGTCAGGGCTGAACGCTGAGCAGGCAGCAATTCTCGCTGGGGTTGAAGAGGGCATCGGCTATGGATCGGCCGACCCGATACGGATTCCAGCCGACATGGTCGAGTGGGTAGCCATCAACGGTCCCGTCCTGTTTGAGGGCCAGCAGCTCCCGCCCGGTGACGTCGAAATCAACCTGGGGCCTACGGCGCCGCGCGCTGGTCAGACCCTTGATCTACGGCTCACTGGACCCGGCGGCGACGGCGGAGAAGACGGCGAAATCAATTCTTATGAAGCAGAAGTCGTTCACTTTGACGACGGACACCTCGGGTCCTCGCTCGATCTTCTGCTCTGCGAAGGACAACTCAAGGTCCGATTCAGGATCCCGCATGTGTTGGACGCCGATGCAGTTGAATCCGCAAAGGCTCGTCTCGGCTACGATATCCCGAAGGCGCGGCCAGGGGTCGTCGCTGAGCTGCTCGCGACCGCACGCCAGATACGTTCGGCGGCAACGCTTGAGCTGTACGCAGGTGCTATTCGAGTCGCCAAAATGAAGGGTTCGGCGCCAGTTTCGATAGAGGAGTACGGTGTGGACAAACTGATCATTGAGCAGTTCGCACACGATTTGGACACGCTGCAGAAGCACTGCAAGAATTATTTCAGTCTGCCAGCAGCCATCTCACCGCGCGACCGGATAGATGTCCGTGTCGGGCGTATCTTGTTGGAAGGTGGAGTCGTCGCGTCCCCCGCGGCGCGCACCTTCACGGCAACCATGACGGGCGTGGACGCGCCGAATGTTCGGCAAGCGCTCCGGGAACCGTGGATGCTGGCCAAACAAGCCGAACGACCATTTGCGGTCAAGATCAGCGGCAAGACGCTCACAGTCGGGAACGTTCACGTAATCCATCCGAGGGCCACCGCCGTCAACGGTGGGGATGCGCTTGAAGCACTCGACGCGGGAACCGCCGAGAATTTCGCTGTCGATCTTGTGCCCGGGGACGACCATTATTTCTTTCTTGCGATGGCCGACAAGCCCGTCAGTGAATACTTGGGCGCGCCGATCACTCTGTGGTCCCTTGTCGATATCGAGCAGCCAGACGTCGACAAGTGGTTGGACGCGCAGCCGTCAGCCTAGGGCTGTGGTCGACGTGCCTGTCAGAACATACGTAGGAAATGCAGCGTCTCCAACGCTAATCACACCTTGTGCTGGTCCAAAGGAACACTCTGCCGGACAGTATGAGCGATAGCCTCGACGCACTCGCCGGCAATAGACGACGGCCGATGGCCGTCTTCGGTCCAGTGTCGGCCCCGGTGCAGCCACACGCAGTCGATCATGACCCTACGGGCTCCTCCGATGTCAGCGGTGGCGGAGTCACCGATCATCCACGCCCGTCTAGCTATCGTCCGCTTAGCCCTGAAAGAGTGCCAAGAGCATCAGTTCTGGGCTGATTTCCTACCTGGCAGCGGCATGTATCGGCTTGCTACGTCGAGCCAGAGCACGACGTTGTGCATCGGCACGTCACACATCGGGTTGGCTCCCGTGGTGAAGTCGGCTAGCCGCTGTCGGTCGGTGCTGTCTGCGACCGGATCGGGCGTGTTCAGTCGATCGTTGATCCACTGGCGGACCTTGTCGGTGGAACTGGCAAGAGTGGGATCGCTGAGCGCGGCAGTTGTAGTCGGTGTGCCAACCATCAACGCAACGAGGAGAAGGAGCCCGCGGGAGCTTTCGTCACTGGGCCCGGTGTAAGGGCGGTGGTCGGCGTAGACCCGTGCGCGCACGACGAGGTAGGTACTCAAGAAGCGTTTGGCCCGCCGTGGTGTGGTTGCTACCAACGCAGCCACCAAGCCGATATCCGTAATCTCGCGTTGTCCCAAGGACAGTGCCTCGCCCATTCGTTCGTCTTCCAGGCTGACGGAGGTCGTCCGCGCCAGCGGCGGCGCTGTGGGGGCAGTCCTTGAGTCCGTCCGATTGGTGGGCGTCTCTGCGGACTCGAGCGTGTAGGAGCCAGTAGGCGCGCGGGGATCGGTCGGCTCGGAGGCGCTGGGCAGCAGCTCACCACTCACACCGGTCAGCAACTGTTCGCAGCTGGCGGCTGACATGGCTGGCAGGGTGTACGTGAGTTGAAAAATCTTCTCTAGGTAGTCCGCGGGCATTACGGCTCCTGCGCCGGCACCGAACAGTTCGCGATGTGTCTTGGCCAGTGACTGCTCCAGCCAGTGCGGGTCGACGCCGACGACCACCGCGAATAGGGGCAGGGCCAGCAAGAGGTGCACTGCGGCCAGTACGTCGGCGACGACTTCGGGTTCGCAGCGATCGCGATCGTCAACATAGAGCACGATGCGACGTAAAGAGGGGAGGGCATCTGTGTCGTTGTGGGCAGTGGTGAGGTAGTCGCTGAGATTCTTTAGATCGCGGTGGGCCAGGGCTACTAACCCTTGGTGGCGCTCGTAGTCGTCGCTTCCGGCTCGCTCAGCCAGATATCGCTGTAGGAGAACCGTTCCCGTCAAGTGGTCGTGTTCTGATTCTGCAGCTCGGGCCTGGGCGGCAGCGGCTACGTGCTGTTCGGTCAGGGTGGTCAATTCGATCTGAGCCGCCGCCTCGGATCTTTGGGCTACCGCAATCTCGGCTTGGTGTTCGGCGCGGACTGTGGCTACCCGTGCCTCGATCTCACGCTGAACGGCTTCGGCAGGTGCCAAGAGGGTTTTGACCAGTCGGCTCTGACGGCCGATCCACGCCGCGCTGGCCGTGCACAGGGCCGCGAACTGGGCGGCGGCTGCCGCCGCGGGAGTGGTCCATTGCTGGGCGTCGACGATGTGTGGAATTGCGATACCGGCTGTGGCAATGACCGCGAACGCAAGGACAGACAGCGCCAACGGAGAAGACCACCAGTGCTTTCCGGTAGTCGCCAGGACCTTTGTCCGTTTGGTCAGGTGGACGACTTCATTGGCCGTGGTGAGCAGGCTGCGCGCCCCGACTTGCGCGGTTGGGATTCCCAGTTCGGTGCTGGCCTGGTCGAGTTTGTCCCGAAGCTCTGCGGACACGACGTCAGAGTGTTTTGCGTTGTCCAAGGCGGCCAATAGGTCTTTGGCCTTCACTTCGGCGACTGTGGAGATGGCGGCCTGCAGGCGGCTCTGGGCTTCGGCGACGGCTGCTTCGGCAGCGTCGACAACGTTGCGGGCTTCGTCGACCCGCTGCTGTAGTCCTGCGCGGATTTGTTGTGCCCCGTCGATTTTTGCCATCGCGGCCGCGAGGGTGGCCTCGGGGTGCGTCGGTGTCTGATTGAGGGCTTGGAAGACCTCGCTGAGTAGGCTGGCCCACAAGTTTCCGTCGGCGTAGTGCCAGGCGCTAAACCGCACGTGGGCGATGCCGTGTTCGAATGCGGAGTCCTCTCTGGCGGCGCGCTTTTCGAACTGTGTGATCCAGGACTGAATGCGCCGCATGAGGAACGTCTTGCCGCTGCCCCACGACCCATACACACCGAGGGCTAGAGGTGGGGTCATGCTGCGTGAGGCGAGCAGCGCGGCTAGCGCGCGGGCATCGGCGTCGACACCGAGGCGATCGGGCGTATCGGGGCTGTCGATCTCGCAGGAGATGCGGGCGACTACCAGTCGCGCCGGACTCGCACCGACCAGCGCGCGCAGTACGGGCTCGCCACCTAACCAACGACCCTCTGGATACCAACTGGTCATCTCTGCGATGAGTTCGGCGGTAATGGCACTGGCTTCGCGCTCGATTCTGGCCGCAGCAAGGTCTTTCACAAGTTGGTGGATCCGTTGTGCGCGAATGTGCTCTTGGTGCGCCTGCCTATCGTCGGACTGCTGCCTGCTGATCGCCACGTCGGTGTCCAGTGTTTCCAGTCCCGCCGCCGGCGCGCCCGAAGCCAGGTAGAGCAGGGCAAGCTGGCGGCGCACCATTCGGATGGACATTGCGGTCTCGGTGCCGAACCGGGACTGCATTCTGTCCAGGGCGAGTTCCAGGTGGCGGATCGCTTCGGTGCGCTGGTCCAATCGCACCATCGCCCCCGCTACGTCACCGTGTGCCTCGGCGACGGTGGCGTCGTCGATGAGGCCACTGGATGCTGTCTCGTCCTCTGCTTCCTCAGCAATGGCAAGAAAAATATGTAACGCTTCCTCGGAGCGGGCTGTCACGAGGTACGCCTCGCCGAGACCACGTCGGGCCTGTATCAAGAGTGCCCACTCGTCGCTGGCAACGGCGGCATCGATGTTGGCGCTGAAGAGTTCAATCGCCTCGTCGACATCTCCGGCGGAGAGCTTCGCTGTCGCCTGCGTTTGTCGGGCATCAAACCGGCGTCGATCTAGGGCTGCACTACCGCCCGAGGATGAGTTGGTGCTCGCGGAGGCGGAGGAAACCAGATGGCTGATCTGGGAGGGCTTTTCGGGGGAAACGGTGCCCTTCTCAGCTCCTGTCGCAGTCCGCCCCAGCTTAATCACTTGCTGGGGCACTTCGCCGTCGCGTTTGCTTGCCATTCCTGCATTGTGTCGCAACAGGAAGTGTTTCAGAGTGGTACTCGGCTGCGACCTGCCAGGCATGGTCTTGCATCGTTCGTTGATGGTCTCCGCGGCGTCGAAAATCTGCATCTTGCGCCGTGCCCCTATGGCAAGTTGGACACCGACCCCCTCGGGTGGCACACCTCCCAGGCCTTCTCGTTGCCGCTGTTCCCGGAATCCAATGAAAACAGGGCGACGTGACCCGAAGGGCGACGCGAGCGTCACGGTGACGAATCGAAGTCGTCGGCGCGTACGCTGTTGACGACGGTTGAAAATCCGGCCAGTCGCGACGGTTGAAAAGTAGGCCACCCAATCAGATTGGATGGGTGATCTCCTTGGAAGACTGGGCCTTGATCCGGCACCTTCACCGCAGCGAAGGGTTGTCGCAGCGGGCTATCGCACGAGAGCTGAGCATCGCGCGAGACACGGTGGCCAGCGCGTTGGCCAGTGATGGTCCGCCGAAGTACGAGCGGGCGGCAGGTCCGTCGGCGATCACCGAGGTGGAGCCGCGGCTTCGGGCGTTGTTGTCGGTTTATCCCCGGATGCCGGCGACGGTGCTCGCCGAGCGGGTCGGCTGGACCGGCTCGATCTCCTGGTTCCGGGAGCGGGTCCGGGCGATCCGTCCGGAGTATCTGCCTGCTGATCCGGTCGATCGCCTCGAGCATCCGCCGGGTCGGGTGATCCAGTGCGACCTGTGGTTCCCGGCACCGAGGATTGCGGTCGGGTTCGGTCAGGAGGCGATGCTGCCGGTGCTGGTGATGGTGGCCGCGTTCTCGCGGTTCGTCGCCGCGGTGATGCTGCCCTCGCGCCAAACCATGGACCTCGTGGCCGGGATGTGGCAGCTGCTCTCGCAGAACTTCACCACGGTGCCCCACGAGTTGTGGTGGGACAACGAAGCCGGGATCGGCCGTCGCGGCCGATTGAGCGAACCCGTGACGGCCTTGGTGGGCACGCTGGGGTCGCGACTGGTGCAGATGAAGCCTAACGACCCCGAATCCAAAGGAATGGTGGAGCGAGTCAACCGGTATCTGGAGACCTCGTTTCTGCCCGGTCGCAGCTTCAGCTCACCGCACGACTTCAATGATCAGCTCGGGCAGTGGCTTCCGCTTGCCAACAACCGACGGGTGCGGGTGTTGGATGGTCGTCCGGTCGACTTCCTCGATATCGATCGCGCGCACATGCTGGCGCTACCACCGGTGCCGCCGACCGTCGAGACGGTGACCTCGGTGCGGCTGGGACGCGACTACTACGTGCGGGTGGCCGGCAATGACTACTCCGTGGACCCCCATGCGATCGGCCAACTCGTCGAGGTGAGCACCACCCTGAGCCGTGTGACGGTGACCCGGTCAGGGCGCCTGCTGGCGGCTCACGACCGCTGCTGGGCGGCGCGACAAACCCTCACCGATCCCACCCACGTGCAGGCTGCCGCGGTGCTGCGCCACCAGTTCCAGGCCGGCCCGCCTCCGGCGGCAGGTGATCAGCTGGTGCGCGACCTGGCTGACTACGACCGGGCGTTCGGCGTCGACTTCACGACGGGCACAGTCACTTCCGATGGTGAGGTGGCATAAGCATGGCCGAGGATCCGATGAAGGCCGTCCTGCACTACGCCCAGGCTCTCAAGGCGCCGCGCATCCGCGACTCGGCTGCCCGGCTGGCCGAGCAAGCCCGCGACGCGGGCTGGACCCACGAGGAATACCTCGCCGCGGTCCTGTCACGGGAGGTCGCGGCCCGGGAAGCCTCCGGCGCGGCGACGCGTATCCGATCCGCCGGTTTCCCGACTCGCAAATCGTTGGAGGACTTCAACTTCGATCACCAGCCGGCGCTGAACCGGGACATGATCGCCCACCTGGGCACCGGCGCGTTCCTGGCCAAGGCCTCCAACGTCGTTCTCCTCGGGCCGCCCGGAACTGGCAAGACCCACCTCGCGATCGGATTAGCGGTCAAAGCTGCCCAGACCGGGCACCGCATCGCGTTCGCCACCGCGGTGGATTGGGTGGCCCGACTCAAAGCCGCCCACAACGCCGGGCGGCTCCCTGCCGAGCTGGTCAAGCTGCGGCGCATCGGTCTGCTCGTCGTCGACGAGGTCGGCTACATCCCCTTCGAGCAGGACGCGGCGAACCTGTTCTTCCAACTCGTCTCCAGCCGCTACGAGCACGCCTCACTGATCCTGACCTCGAACCTGCCCTTCGCCCGCTGGGGCGACGTGTTTGGAGACCAAGTGGTGGCCGCGGCGATGATCGACCGCATCGTGCACCACGCCGACGTCCTGACCCTCAAAGGCTCCAGCTATCGGCTCAAAGACACCGGAATCGACACCTTGCCCTCCGCCAGAGCCGACAACACGGCACAATAACCACGACCACGTGGCCTACTTTTCACCGTCGCTTCTGGCCTACTTTTCGACCGTCGTCAACATACGCAATCTCCGCAGTTTGTTCCGAGCGAACTTCACATCAATTTGGCCCCATCGGATATGACACGACTTTGAGACAGAATCCCGTGACATCAAGTGAGACAAATCGGAATTGCCGCAGCTCACACGCCCGACCATATGACATTGGATCTGAGAATCTACATCAACTGTAGATTCTCAGAACCGGTGTCATATTCTCGCGATGAGCGTCACATCGACGAACTGCCTCCCGGCATCTGCTGCGAAGTCGCCTGCGCAGCGCACCACGTTCAACTCAGCGCGCTATCGGCGCAACTTACGCCGAGCGGGAGATGCACCACGTTGGCCAAGTTGCCGATCACAGTGCTGTTGATCGCGGCCGCGGGACGCAGCGCTCAGAGGGAACGGCTGGTCCTGAGATAGCTGAGGAACGAGGCCTGGAGGCCAGTGACGTGGGTTTCGCGCAGGATCTCGCTGGTGACCGCTTCGCTGCGTGAGAGGAGGCGGTCAAGGACGGTGGCCGTGTTTGCGGCGAGGCGTCGATAGACTGCCAGCTCTCCGAGCAGCTCCCGGTCGTTGAGGGTCACGTGCAGTGTAGAGGCCCTCCGGCTATCGCCCAGTTCCAGGAGTTGACTGAAAATTCGACTGTCGCCTGCGATGACGCCGGGGCTGCCGGCTCCGATGCTCTCGAAGTGGGTGGTGCCGGTGAGCCAGGTGTAGAGACTGAAGAGCCCTCCGTAGGAGTAGCCGAAAAGGCCGTGACCGCTTGTGGCAGTGCCGTAGTCGTGTTCGATCCGCGGGTGTAGCTCCGCGGTGAGGAAGCGCAGGAATGCATCGGCGTGCGTATCGCGTAATTCGGCAAGGTAGGCGTCGGCCTCCTCCCGCGTCCTGGTGCCCGCTTGCAATCCCAACTCCACCGCATCTATGAGCTCCTTGGCGATGGGTTCGCCGGGCGGCACGAAGTCTCTGTTGCGCAACCGGTCCCAGTCCTGTGCTTCCTCGCCCGCGTAGCCAACGCTGACTTGAATGTAGGGCTGGATCCGTTGCATGGGGTCGATCTGGGTGACGATGAGCGGAGCCGTCAGGCCAACAGCGAAGTTCCCGTCGAGCACATACACCGCAGGCGAATTCGCCGTGGCGCGGTCGTAGCCCGGTGGCGTGGTAACCCAGACACCGTAGTCATGGCCGTCGCTGGAGCGCATCTCGAAATAGTCGGTGTCGGCGAGACAACCTTGCCACATGGAGCTCATCAGTAGCCCTTCACAAGCCGGCGGGCACGGTGCGCGTGCCCGCTACCAATTTATCCGTTGGAAAATTACTATCCAATGGATAGGTTGTGGAGGTGATCTTGTCAAGCGGACAAAATGGAGGCGACGCGCGCGAGCGTCTGCTGGCTCGGCTCTTTGAAGCCTTCGCCGACGATCTTCCCTCGCCGGAGGTGTCGCTGCGCGAGGTCGCGGGCCGGGCTGGGACCAGCCATGCCCTGCTGCGGTACCACTTCGGATCACTCTCGGGCGTCTTGGCGGCCATGCTCACAGTGCAGCGTGCCCGAGACAACGAGGTGCTGTTCCAGACCGCCATGCAGGGCACCTTCGATGATCTCGTCGGGGCGATCTGGCGGGCCTACACCCGCCCGGAGCAACTGGCGCGTGTTCGCGGGTTCTTTCACGTTGTCGGGCTCGCCGCATACAACCCAGGAGAGTTTCGTGGGTTCATCGACTCGCTCGACGATCTGACCGCGATGCTGGCCACGCTCGCGGAGCGCGAAGGGCATGACACCAAGGAAGCGCTGAGCATGGCCACCGTCACGGTCGCCGCTCTTCGCGGCTTGCTTCTGCAAAAGGTGCTGAATCCAGACGATTTGGAGGACGCAGTCTCCTTGATCTTGTGTATGAGAAAAGGCGGATGCGCACCAGCCGCACGCCGGGGGACTTGAGAGTTTTCCTTACCGGCCTGTCTCTATAGAGCGCGTGGGGGACCGAGTCACGCTCACTCACCTCCGGCGGGCGCGAAGTTGGACCAGCACGTTCGACACAGGTGGCTCTCTCGACCCTGGCCGCGGGCTATTGCGCGCCCGTCGTAGTCGGGGTCTGGCAGCGTGCGGTCGGCTACCAGGGTCCTTTCGCGTATGCACCTGTGCCGACGCAGGACTGAAGCAGCATCGAGGTCAACTGGGTCTATTGGCCGATTTGTTGGCAGCCAGTGATGAGTACAACTCTGCGGCCGTCCAGATCTCGGCCTGACGGGGAAACACCCGCCGCAGCAGGAAGTCGTGCACCTCGGGATCAGCGTCAGCCGTGCACTCGGCGACCACGATGATCCGGTAATCGCGGTCGGCGGCTTCTCTGATTGTGGTCAATACTGCACCGCTGGTATGGCATCCGGCGATTATCAGGGTTGTCACCCCGTAGTTGGTCAATTGCTCGTCCAGGCCGGTGGAGAAGATCCCCCACCGGGTGGTGCGCAACTCGATGTCCTCCGGTCGCACGCTCAATGCCGGGTGTAGACCGGCGTCAGGAGTTCCGTTGCGCAGTCGGTGCTCCTGCACCACTGTCGCGAACTCCTTGTTCGTCAGCGGCGGGAACCGATAGTCCATCTGGTCGAACGCCAGTCGCGCATGGACCACGATTCCCTCGTGAATGCGCGCAATGTCCACAACCTTGTTGATTCTTGCGATAAGCGCGTCGTGTTGCGGTATCGAGGCAAGGATCTCAGGTTGGCAGCCCAGAACCAGTAGTGCGCATTCACTGGGCGAAACCGGCCCACCCTGGTAGGAGTCGCCGCCCGAGGACGGCAATGAGGCCGTCGAGCGCGCAGCACTGATCCGGGAGTCGGATGCGACCGACGGGGCAGTGCCCATCCGCCTCGTCCGGCTCAGGCTACGCCATACTGATTCGACCAACACCGAATTATCCTCCAATGAACCATATTTGGTTTCGGATTCTCGCGGGCCCGTCCCTGCGGTTGTGCCGCCGCGACCGCCTAGCTGACAGGGTTGGGGCGGCTCTACACGTTCGTGGCGCGAGTGAACGAGATGGGGACCGACACGGCCCCCCATACCTGGCTCTGCACGTACTTGACCTGTTCGCCGGGCGCGACGCAGAAGTCATCGAACGCCCGGAACACCTCCTCGATGGCCACCCGGAGCTCCAGTCGGGCCAGGTGCATGCCCAAGCACTTGTGAATACCGCTCCCGAAAGTCAAGTGACGGACGTTGTTTCGGTCGAATTGGGGCTGATCGGGGTCGGAGAACTCGGCCGGGTCACGGTTAGCCGCGGGAAGCGCGAGCAGAACCCGCTCGCCGGCCTTGAGTGTCTGGCCCGCCACCGTGGTATCGGTCGCGACGGTACGTCCGGTCACCACAGGCGCGAACAGTCGCAACGCCTCCTCCACGACTTGTGCCGACGGAGATTTCCGCGCCTGCGCCTGCACCTCGGGATTCTCGGCGAAATAGGCCAGCGTCGTGGCCAGCGTCTTATAGGTGGTATCGAACCCGGCACCGATGATGCTGAATCCGATCGCGGCGATTACTTCATCGGTCAGTTCCGCCACCTCGGGTTGCTTGGCGAGGAGGTAGCTGAGCAGGTCGTCGCCGGGCTTCTCGCGCAGCGGCGCGATGATGACGTCCTGGACAAAAGCCATCGCCCCTTGCCATGCGTCGACCGCGCCGCTGGTGTCCTGCCCGGCCTGGTCGACCATGTATCGGACCCCGTCACGAATGACATCCATGTTTTGAGCCTGGACGCCGACGACCCGCAGAATCATCTCCATCGGGATCGGCAGAGCGAATTCGGTGGCCAGGTCGGCCGGCGAGGTCAACGATGCCAGGACCTCGGCGGTCAGGTCCCGCAGGACCGGCTCGAAACCGGTGATGCGCCGCGGTGTGAACCAGTCCCGCAACAGCGTCCGATAGAGACGGTGCTCGGGGTCCTCGAGCATCTGCGGTATCAGTGGATTGCCCGCGGTCATATCCGGAATGAGGGCTTCTCCGGAGGTGAATTCGTTCGGTGCCGAGGCGATCGCGTGAATCGATTCGTATTCAGTCGCAATCCAGTAACCGCCGTGACTGTTGGTCCACTGCATCGGATTCTCGCTGCGCAGGCCTCGGTACACATCGTGGATGCGGTGCGCGATACTCTGATCGTAGTGGTCGAAGTCAACGGTTGGACGCTGATCGGTGGCCGGTTGAACCATTATTTGTCACTCTTTCTGTTGCAAGCGCCGGGCGCCGCGGGCGGCCGGCAGTGCCTGATTCCAGCTTTACTGACCGCAACTGCCTTGGGAAGAACCCTGCGTGGTGTTGGCACTACTCCGATCGACTACGCGGCTCGGAGGTGAATCACCAACTTCTGCAGGCATATCGGTGGCATCATCGGGATGGGTTGCCGTAGACCGCGACGACCACGGTGCGATCAAGGGAGTTCTCCGACCAGACCCCGATGTCGGTCTGTGCGCAGTTACTCATCACCGCGAAGTCCTCCGGATCCCAGTACCACATGTTGATCAGTTCCATCGAACTGATCGCCAGCGCGGGGTTGATCGCCACCGTCTCCTGGGCTGACCCGGGGTATCCGGCAGCCGCCGCCCGCTGTTGAACCGTGGAACCATCGGATCCTGTGTGGCCGGCCAGGGACCGGTTGTCGCGGACGTCGAGCGCATGCCGTTGGGCGGCCTGCTGCAACCGGGCGTCGACTCGGAGCTTGGCACGGCAGCCCGCCTTGTACTGCACGATGCTCACCATCTGCACCACCGAAGAGTTCAGCCGGTTGTTGTCCGCGTGCGCGGCCGGGTGCGTGGAGCCGGCAACCGCCAGCACGACGGTCGTCGCTGCAATCGCTGTCTTCATGTGGTCCCGTTTCTGTTCAGATCGGCGCGAAGTCCGAGATCAGCCATCGTCCGTTGATCTGCTCAAGGGTGACCTTCACGCTTGATGCGGTATCGGTGGGAGGGTCATCGCCGATCACGGTGGTCTGATTGACGTAGACCAGCACCAGGGCATGGGTGCTGTCGGCCGATACCGATGCCGCCGCGGGAACCGTTGCGGTGGATCGGATCTTCTTCTCCTGCGCGCTGGGGATCACCACATCGTTGACGAGCGTGGTGAAGGAGTCGCGGAACTCGCCGGTGAGTTGGTCACGGACCGGCAGCAGATCTGTTTCGACGGTGTCGGAGGAGTAGCTCAGCATGGCGATGGTGGACTCGGTGGCGGCGCGGACCGATTCCGGGCCCGCCATCAGCTCCGCACGCTGCTGGGCATCGTGATGCTTGAGCCAACCCGCACCGCAGGTCAACAACAGCGCCACGCAGCCGGCGACGACCGCGGGCCGCGGGCGGCGGTCAGGGGACAAATTCCACATTGGACACCTTCGCTGTCGATCCGTCCTGTTGAACACCGATCCGCATGCGCCACTGTCGCGGCTGTGCCTCGGCGCCGTTGATCGACGTGGTCACCGCAACTGTCACCAGAACATCGGCCTGGTCGCCGCGGACCTGCTCGAGTCCCGCTTCCAGGACGGTGCCACGAGTGGTGGACTGGGCCCTGGTCACTGCCTCTACAAAAGCCTCGGAGCGCCGCTGGAAATCTTCCAGGAACGGCCCGGTCGACGAGGCGATGATGCGGGCCACGTTATCGTCCACGTGGGCGGCGTCGATGGTGGTCAGCATCTCCGAACCCGCACGTGCGGCGGCCAGGAATGACTCCTGACGGCGGAGTTCCTGACCGCCCTCGTAGCCGCGGATACCGAGAAATCCGCACAGCACCGTCAGCGCGACGATGATCGCAGCGCACAGCAATGTGGTCGGCCGTGGCGGCCATCGGCGTGCCCGCGATGGTGCGTCATCGTCCTCCGTGGGCGTCATCTCCCGGCACTCCGGGGCAACCATCTGGCTCAACTTGGCCCTGCGCATCCGTCTGGTGGCTGAAAGCTATTGTGCCCATTGTCGGCCGCGGTGCCGCACTGCGGTCAAGTCCGCCCACTTCAAATAGTGCGAGTAAAGCAAGTCCTCCAATCATGTTCTGCACCATATGAAATCGAAGCTGTTGCTGGGTCGCAGCGGCACCTGTTGCATTCAGGTGACAGCGGTGTCACCTCGCACCGCGATAGAGAGAGCAGGTGGGAGTGGTCAGCGTCGACTTGATCGCCAAACCCATGCGGGGTGTCGGCGGCTTCATCTCCATGGTGATCGACACCGCGATGCTGTTGCCAAGACCGCCGTTCGCATGGCGTGAGTGCATTTTTCAGATGTGGTTCGTGGCTCGGGTGTCCATTGTGCCGACGGTGATGCTCTCCATCCCGTTCACTGTGCTGTCGGTCTTCATCTTTAACATCCTGCTCGTCGAATTCGGGGCTGCGGACTTCTCGGGTGCCACCGCAGCCTTCGGCGCCGTCACTCAGATCGGCCCACTGGTAACGGTTCTCGTCGTCGCCGGTGCTGCCGCCACGGCGATGTGCGCGGACTTGGGCGCACGCACGATCCGCGACGAACTCGACGCCATGCGAGTGATGGGCATCGATCCGCTCCAGGCGCTGGTGGTTCCCCGGGTGGTGGCCACCGTGATCGTCGCGTTGCTGCTGAACTCGGTGGTCTGCGTGGTGGGCGTCCTCGGCGGGTTCTTCTTCTCGGTGTTCGTTCAGCACGTGACACCCGGCGCGTTCGTTGCAGGGATGACTCTCTTCACCGGAGGCGCGGAGATCCTGATCTCGTTGGTCAAGGCGGCACTGTTCGGTCTGGTGGCCGCCTTGGTGGGCTGCTACAAGGGCATCTCGGTCGGGGGCGGGCCGGCCGGCGTCGGCAACGCTGTCAACGAGACTGTGGTGTTCTCCTTCATGGCGCTCTTCGTGATCAATCTGTTGGTCACGGCCGTCGGCGTACAGGCGACGATGTGACCGGCGGCGCCCCGAGCAGCCTGCGACCGCGGCTGCGACGCAAGGTGCGCAGCATCGGTGACGGTTGGAACCAGGTGGGCCTACAGACCCAGTTCTACGGCCAGACCGTACGCTCGGTCGGCGACGCCGTGGTGCACTACCGCGCCGAGGTCGCCGTCCAGGTTGCCCAGATGAGTCTGGGCGCAGGAGCATTGGCGGTGGTGGGCGGGACGATCGTCATCGTCGCGTTCCTGACCATGTCGGCGGGTGCGCTGATCGCGGTGCAGGGTTACAACACGCTGGCCGGTGTCGGAGTGGAGGCCCTGACGGGCTTCACCTCGGCCTACCTCAATGTCCGGATCATCGGCCCGTTGACGACGGGTATCGGCCTGGCCGCCACCATCGGCGCCGGCGCGACTGCGCAACTGGGCGCCATGCGCATCTCCGAGGAGATCGATGCGCTGGAAGTGATGGGGGTGCGGTCGATCTCCTACCTGGCCTCGACCAGACTGCTGGCCGGTCTCATCGTCGTGGTCCCGCTGTACTGCGTGGCCGTGCTGATGTCGTTCGTAGCCGCACGGGTGGGCACGACGGTCGTCTACGGGCAGTCGACGGGCGTGTACGACCACTACTTCAAGACCTTTCTCAACCCGGCAGACCTGGTCTGGTCCTTTGTGCAGGCGGTGGCAATGGCGTTGGCCGTCATGGTCATCCACACCTATTACGGGTACACCGCCAGCGGTGGTCCTGCGGGGGTGGGGGAGGCGGTCGGCCGAGCGGTCCGGACCTCGCTGATCGTCGTCGTCTTCGTGACCCTGGTGATCTCGCTGTCGGTGTACGGCCGTTCCGGCAACTTCAACCTGTCTGGATGATGGACATGCTCCCGGTGAAATTCTCACAAATCCGTCCGGCATGGTCGGCCGCCTTACTGGTGGCCACCGTGCTGGCGATAGCGGCGGTGACCGTCGCGCTGTTCAACGGCTGGTTCCGTTCCTATCTGCCGGTCACGCTCACCGCCGACCGATCCGGACTGGTGATGGAACCCGGCGGCAAGGTGAAGATGCGCGGGCTTGCCGTCGGCCATGTCACCGAGGTCCGGTCCGCCGCCGGCGGGACCGCCATCATGACCTTGGCGATCGACCCGCAGTACGTCAGGTACATCCCGGCCAACGTGGCCGCGCAGATCAACGCGACGACGGCCTTCGGTGCCAAGTACGTGGACCTGATCTACCCGAGTGACCCGAGTCCCGAGCGCATCACCGCACGACAGAGCCTCCGGTCGAGTGACACGACCAGTGAGGTCAACACGGTGTTCGAGAACCTCGTGGGGTTACTGGACAAGGTCGATCCGGCGAAACTGAATGCGACGTTGAGTGCCATCGCCGAGGGTGTACGCGGTCAGGGCGAAGCCATCGGCCGGGCCACCAGCGATGCCAACGAGGTCCTGCTGGCGATCAACCCGCGCAACGAGACCATCCGCACCGATCTGCGTGCGTTGCGTGACTTCAGCGACACCTACGGTGCGGCCGCAGGCGATCTGCTGACGGCTCTGGATGCCCTCAGCACGACCTCTACCACCGTGTCCGATCGTTCCGACGATATCGATGCACTGTTGGTGAACGTCATCGGATTTGCCGACAGTGGGACTCAATTGCTCGGTGCAGCCAAGGACGATCTCGTGCGCACCGTGGATGCACTGCAACCAACGACGTCGATGCTCTTCGAACACCATCCCGCACTGACCTGCACGCTGCTGGGTGCCCAGTGGTTCATCGACAACGGTGGGGCCCAGGCCGAGGGTGGTAACGGGTACTCGATCATCCTGGATGCCTCGCTGGCCTGGGGACAGGATCCCTATCGGTATCCAGAGAACCTGCCCATCGTAGGAGCGAAGGGGGGACCCGGCGGTAAGCCGGGCTGCGGGTCGCTGCCCGACCCGAGTAAGCAGTTCCCGGTGCGGCAGCTGGTGACCAACACCGGGTGGGGTACCGGCAATGACATCAGGGTCAATCCGGGCATCGGATTTCCCGGCTGGGCGAACTATTTCCCGGTCACCCGGGCCGTTCCAGAACCACCGAGTGTGCGCAACCTGGAAGGCCCGGCGCCTGCACCGGTTCCGTATCCGGGTGGCCCGCCCTATGGCGCTCCCCAGTATGCGCCGGATGGCAGCCCGTTGTATCCCGGCCTGCCGCCGGCCCCACCGCCGGGCGCTCCGCGCGCACCGGGTCCGACGCCGGGGTCCGAGCCATTCGAGGCGCCGTTCCCGATGGCAACGCCGCCGACCCCGCAGCCGCCTCCACCACCCACCTCGCGGATAGGAGCGTCATCGCCATGAAGTCACAGCTAGCGGGTGTCCTGTGGCGCCTGATGATCTTCTTGACCGTCTGCATCACGGGTCTGTTCGTTCTGGTGGCGGTGTTCGCGCAGGTGAGATTCCAATCCCAGCAGAGCTACCGGGCGCTGTTCGGCAACGTCGGTGGGCTCAAGAGCGGCGACTTCGTCAGGATCGCCGGTGTCGAGGTCGGCAAGGTCGGCCGGCTCACGATCGGCCGAGACAGCACGGTGGACGTCGAATTCGAGATCGACGACTCCGTGCAGCTCACCAACAGCAGCCGTGCCGTCATCCGTTTCGACAACCTCTACGGCGACCGCTATTTGGCACTGGAAGCCGGCACCGGCGGCGGTGAGCCGCTCAAACCGGGTGACACCATCGCTGCGGCCAACACCGCACCCGCACTGGATCTCGACACCCTGATCGGTGGATTCCGACCCCTGTTCCGGGCATTGGACCCGGACCAGATCAACGCATTGTCCGGACAACTCATCCAGGCCTTCCAGGGCCAGGGCCGCACCATCGGTTCCCTGCTGGGCCATACCGCGATATTCACCGACGCGCTGGCAGACCGTGACGAGTTGATCGGGGATCTCATCGCCAATCTCGATAATGTGCTCGGTGCGATCGGTGACAATGACGCCGACTTCGGCAATGCGATCGGCCGGCTCGAAGAACTGACCACTGCCTTGGCCGCACGCAAGGACGGGATCGCCGATGCCACGGCGAACCTCGACAGCACCGCGCGTGAGGTCGCCGACCTGCTCGCACAGTCGCGCCCGGCGATCCAGAAGGTCCGCCAGGAGACCGATCGGGTGGCGACCATCGTGCTCAACAATCATGAGTACTTCGATGACCTGCTCAACACCCTGCCCGACGCCTATCGGATGTTGGGTAGGCAAGGGCTGTACGGGGATTGGTTCGCCTTCTACATCTGCGAGGCGATCATCAAGGTGAACGGCAAGGGCGGCCAGCCGGTCTACATCAAGGCCGCCGCCCAGACGTCGGGCAGGTGCACGCCGAAATGAAGCCGATGGCAGAACGCAATCAGGTCAAGGTGGGTGCCGCCGGATCGGTGGTGATCGCGGCCATGATTGTCGGCGCGCTGAACTATGACATGATCCCGTTTCTCAGCGCTGGTCACACCTACACGGCCCAGTTTGCCGATGCGGCCGGGCTGCGACCGGATTCACCGGTGGAGGTGGCAGGCCTGCGGGTCGGGCAGGTGTCCTCCATCGCGCTGGACGGCGATCGGGTAGTGGTCACCTTCGACATCGACCGCAACGTCTTCGTCGGGGACCGCTCCGAGGCTGCCATCAAGACCAAAACGGTGCTGGGCGCCAAGGTGATCGAGGTGACACCGCGTGGTGATGCGCCTCTGAAGCAGCCGATCCTGCTGGAACAGACCACATCGCCCTATCAGTTGGCCGATGCGCTGGGTGACCTTTCCGCAACCATCAACGGTCTGGATACCGATCAACTGTCGACCTCGCTGCGGACGCTGGCCGAGACTTTCGCCGATACACCGCCGGAGCTGCGTTCAGCTGTTGACGGAGTCTCGCGTCTGTCGGGAACCCTGGCCGAACGCGACACCCAGCTGCGGTCACTGCTGTCCGATGTGGGCAAGGTGTCCAAGGTTCTGGGTCAGCGAAGCAGTCAGATCGTGGATCTGGTCACGAACTCCAACGCGTTGCTCGCGCAGATCCGGACCCAAAGTGCCGCATTGGATTCCATTTCCTCGAGCATCGTCGCGGTCAGCGGGCAGGTGCGCGCCTTCATAGCGGAGAATCGCGAGTCGTTCACACCGACGTTGGACCGTCTCAACGGGGTGCTGGCCATAATCGACAACCGCAGGGGGCGCCTGCAGGATGCTGTCAAACGACTCAACTCCTACGCAATGGCTCTCGGAGAGTCGGTGTCCTCGGGGCCGTTCTTCAAAGGGTTTGTCGTCAATCTGCCACCCGGACAGTATATTCAGCCCTTCATCGACGCGGCGTTTTCCGACCTGGGGCTGGATCCCAACGTGCTCGCGCCCTCCCAGCTCACCGATCCACCGGTCGGGCAGCCAGGCACTCCGGCGCTGCCGGTGCCCTTCCCGCGGACAGGGCAGGGCGGTACTCCACGCATGACGGTGCCCGACGCGATCACCGGAAATCCGGGTGACCCGGGGTGTGGCCCGCCGGGCCTGCCTCTGCCCGGCCCCACGGGGTGTTACCCGTACCGGGAACCCCTCCCGGCTCCCGCCCCTGGCGGTCCACCGCCTGGGCCACCGGAACCCGGTGCCACCTCGCCGGTTCCGCCCACCCACGGTCCGGTTTTCATCCCGGCTCCCGGTGAGATACCTGCGGGTCGGGGACAGGGTATGGACGGAGGATGATGAGGATATCCAAGACCGGGCGGCTGGCCGCGGTCATCGGGCTGGTGGCCGTGTTCGCCTGCGGCGCCGCGGCACTGCGGTTCTGGGAATCTACAGGTCGGACGCACATCACCGCCTATTTCGCGAACAGCACGGGCATCTTCCCCGGCGACGATGTGCGGATCCTCGGGGTGCGCGTCGGTGAGATCGCGACGATCGAGGCGCAACCGGACCGGGTGCAGATCACCATGTGGGTCGATGACGACTACCGCGTGCCTGCCGATGCAAAGGCGGTGATCCTGTCGCCTTCGCTGATCTCGGCCCGGGCAGTGCAGCTCGTCCCCGCATACACCGGCGGGCCGGAGCTGGCAGACGAGGCCGTCATACCGGTCGACCGCACCGCCGTCCCGGTCGAGTGGGATGACCTGCGTGAGCAATTGGGCAAGTTGGCCGAGGCGTTGCAGCCGACCGAACCCGGCGGGGTGAGCACGCTCGGCGCCTACGTGAACTCGGCGGCGGACAATCTGCGCGGGCAAGGCGACAACATCCACGTGGCGATCAAGCGCCTCGCCACGACCATGTCGGCGCTCGGTGATCACAGCGACGACATCTTCGCGACCGCCCAGAACCTGGCACTGGTGGTCTCGGCGCTGCAGGACAGCAAGGATGTGATGCGCCAGCTGAACCGCAACCTGGCAGCCACCACGGAGCTGATCGACAACCAGCCTCAGGAGATCGGAACGGCCATCGATGAGCTCAGTGCGGTCGTAGGTGAGGTTGCGAGCTTCACCGCGGGCAGTCGCGAAACGATAGGGGTGACGGCAGACAAGCTGGCCTCGATCAGTAGCGCACTCCAGGAGAGCCGC
Organism: Mycobacterium sp. AMU20-3851; assembly: GCF_043974665.1. NCBI lineage: Bacteria > Bacillati > Actinomycetota > Actinomycetes > Mycobacteriales > Mycobacteriaceae > Mycobacterium > Mycobacterium sp. AMU20-3851. The sequence continues at coordinate 4,523,483 of NZ_CP146371.1, read as the reverse complement.
GAGGACCTGGAACAAACCCTGCACGTCGCGCCGACCGGGCTTGCCAACTTCGTCAACATCTATCCACCCGCCATCGGCGGTTTCGCCGGTGCGTTCAGTCTGAACAACTTCGCGAATCCGATCCAATTCCTTTGTGGGGCAATTCAAGCAGCGTCACGGCTGAATGCCGAACAGTCGGCCAAGCTCTGCGTCCAGTATCTGGCACCGATCGTGAAGAACCGGCAGATGAACTTCCCGCCGTTGGGCGTGAACCCAGTCGTCGGAGCATATGCCCGCCCCAACGAGATCACCTACAGCGAGGATTGGATGCGCCCGGACTATGTGCCGCCCCCACCCCCGGCTCCTGCTGCGGCGCCGTTGCCGGCCGAGCAGGCACCCCAGGATCTGAACGACATGTTGATGCCACCTGGGGCGGGTTCATGACCGGTCGCCGTGGGACACCCCTGCTGGCAGGGCTGGTGGCGACAGTATCGCTGACGGCCGGGTGCGGTTGGCAGGGCGCGAACTCGCTGCCGCTGCCCGGTACCGAGGGCAGCGGTCCGGGGGCATACACCATCATGGCGCAGTTACCCGATGTCGGTAACGTTCAACGAAATTCGCGTGTACGCGTTGGCGATGTCACGGTCGGCAGCGTCACCGCGATCGAGCGCCAGGGTTGGCACGCCTTGCTGACGATACGACTCAACTCCGATGTCGACCTGCCCGCGAACTCCACCGCGACGGTAGGCCAGACCAGCCTGCTGGGCTCATTACACATCGAACTGGCCCCGCCGGTCGCCGTCGCCGCCGAGGGGCGCCTACACGAGGGTTCGTTGATTCCGCTGTCCGCGGGCGGCAGTTACCCGACCACCGAGCAGACACTTGCCGCGCTGTCACTGGTGCTCAACGGTGGTGGCCTCGGCCGGGTCCACGACATCACCCACTCGTTGAGCACCGCGTTCGCGGGCCGAGCGGGTGACCTGAGCAGCCTCGTCGAACAGGTGGACATATTCGTCGGCAATGTCGAGAACCAGACCAGGGACATCATCGACGCCGCCGACAGCGTCAACCGGCTCGTCGCGCAATTTGCCGCACGGACACCGGTCCTCGATCGCGCCCTCGACACCATTCCCAGAGCGCTCGACGTCCTGGCGGATCGCCGCGCAGAACTGGCGCTGGCACTGGACAAGCTCGGTCAGTTCGGGGCGCTCACCGCCGAGACGGTGAATCAGACCAAAGACGACCTGATCACCGAGCTCAACGATCTCGGCCCGGTACTGGAGTCCCTGGCCAACGCGGGCCCGGCGATGGTCACCTCGCTGAGCTACTTGACGACCTTCCCGTTCGTCAAGGAGAACATCGGCAATTACTTCCGCGGTGACTACGTCAACCTCACCGGGGTCTTCGATCTCACACTGAGCCGGCTCGACGCGGGCTTTCTCACCGGTACCAGATTCGAAGGCAGTCTGACCGAGCTGGAGATGCAATGGGGTCGCACGATCGGGCAGATGCCCAGCCCGTACACCGGTGGGAACCCCTTGAGCGCACCGTATATCGCCGATCAGGGACGATGAGATGAGACTCAACAAACGGACCAGGGTGCAGCTTGCCGTATTCACCGTGGTGTCGCTGGTGGCGGCAATGGTGATGAGCGTCGGATTCATGGAGGTGCCGGCCAGGGTCTTCGGCGTCGGCCAGTACCGAGTGACCATTGCGCTGCCGAGCACCGGCGGACTCTATCCGTCGAGCAATGTCACCTACCGCGGGCTGGGGGTGGGGCGGGTTGCCGACGTGCGGCTGACCGATACCGGCATCGAGGCCGACCTGTCACTGAACTCCGATGTGTCGATCCCCGCGGACGTGACCGCACGCGTGCACAGCAGGTCGGCGATCGGCGAGCAGTACGTCGAACTCACCCCGCCGGCCGATGCGGGAAGTACCGCGTTGCGCGACGGCGACGTGATAGCCATCGACCGCACTGGAATTCCGGTCGACATCAATACCATTCTCGATGAGACCAACCGAGGCCTGAGCGCCATTCCCGCGGACAATCTGCGCACCGTCATCGACGAGAGCGCCAGCGCGTTCGGCGGTCTGGGGCCGGATCTGGCCCGGTTGGTCCGGGCATCCACGGAACTGGCCTCCGGTGCCAAGTCGGATCTGAGCGCGCTCACGACCCTGATCGACGAATCGGCCCCCGTGCTGGACACCCAGAGCGACACCGCCGACGAGATCAGAGCGTGGTCATCGCACCTGGCCAGGATCACCGGGCAGCTGGCCCAGCGTGATGCCGCGGTGCATGGTCTCATCAGGGAAGGGGCCGACGCGGCGGGAGAGGTCCGCCAATTGTTCGATCGGCTGCAGCCATCCTTACCGATCATGCTCGCCAACCTTGCCGGGATCGCCGAGCTGGCGGTCACCTATCAGGCCGGCGTGCGTCAGATCCTGGTGCTCGTCCCCCAGGCCATCGCTGTTCTCGGCAGTTCCCTGGTGCCCGGTATGGGAGTCATGAGCGCCTACAAGGGGCCATTCGTCACCTTCGATCTCAACCTGAACGTGCCACCCCCCTGTCTGACCGGGTTTCTTCCTCCCAGCCAGCAGCGTTCACCGGCGTTCGAGGACTATCCGGACCGCCCACCGGGTGATCTGTACTGCCGGGTGCCACAGGACTCTCCCTTCAATGTGCGTGGCGCGCGCAACCTCCCGTGTGTCAGCACGCCGGGCAAACGCGCGCCGACGGCAAGGATGTGCAATAGCGACGAGGAGTATGTCCCGCTCAACGACGGGTTCAACTGGAAGGGGGACCCGAACGCCACCATGTCGGGTCAGGGGATCCCACAGGTCGACACCGACACACCGGTGCCGGACGCAGCACCGGGATCCACACCGCAGGCTGCGCCCGCCTCCTCGGCGCCGCCGGTGACAGGCCAAACTGCCGATATTCCAGTAGCGTTCGCTTCCTATCGCCCCGCCGACGGGTCCTATGTCGGCCCGGACGGCAACGTCTACACACTGACCAATCTGGCCGAACACCGTCCCGAGCAGACCTGGCAGTCGATGCTCTTCGCCGCCGGAGGCTGACCAACTGTCCGGCGACACAGAGCCCGTTGAGTGCCATCCTGGATGGTCGCCGTCGTCGGATCCCATCGGTGTTAGCGGAAATGCTAGCAACGAGCTATCCCTTGTTCCGGCGGTCGGTGGCTCCCTAGAGTTCGCTGCGTACGGACAACATTCACTCGGCCTTGAGCTCGGGAGGTGCGGTGGTAGGCGTAGAACAGGCCTTGGTTCGATCACTGCAGCGCGGTTTGCGGATCATCAACGTGGTGGCGGCACAGGGTCCACTGTGCGCAAAGCCTGTTGCTCGCCAGGTGGGGCTTCCCCTTCCGACGACCTACCACCTGCTGCGAACGCTGGTCCACGACGGCTATCTGATCCGGTTGGATGACGGCGCCTATGTGCTGGGTGGGCGGTTGGACTGGACTGGTTTCGCCACCGCAGAGTCGCGGTCGTTGGCCACCGTCAACAGGGTGTGCTGACCCGTGGACGCGACGGCACCCACTCTGATCCAGAGCCTCCAGCGGGGGATGAAGCTCATCGACATCGTGGCCGAGCGAGGGCCGTTGACGGCCAAATCCCTCAGCGACTCAACCGGAATCGTGGTGGCCACGGTGTATCGTCTGGTGCGGACCCTGGTGCACGAGGGGTATCTCGTCCGCACGCAGGATGGTCGCTACGCGCTGGGTTCACAGTTTGCCAGTGTCGCTGAACTGGAAGGTCGCGCACGGGACTATCGACTGGTGCGTGAGGCGATGGCGCGCCTGACCGCTGCCACGCGGTCACACGTCATGATCGGTGGCCTGATGCACGGCGACGTCGAAATCTGGAGCATGGTGGAACACCCCGCGGCTCCGCAGATCGACTGTTGGCCGGGCGTACAACTTCCCGGACATGCCACCGCGATCGGCAAGAGCATTCTGGCCCACGCCGGAGCCGGCCAGCGTGAGGCGTATCTGTCGCAGAATCCATTGCACGGCTACACATGTCACACCATCGCGACCAGCGCACGGTTGGAGCGGCATCTGGTGGCCTGCCCGTTGTCGGTCAGTGACCAGGAGTTCCGCTACGGGGTCACCTGCCTTGCCGCACCGCTGGCCGATACGAGCATGCCTGCGGCGCTGGGGCTTGCCTTCGCTTCGGGTCGTTCGGTGCGCACCCGGGACGAACTCGAAGAGCACCTGCTGGCGGCGGCGGCGAAGATCTCGAAGCTTTTGGTGCACAGCAGACTAACCCGTAGCCGAGTCGTCGCGTAGAGCGCACGTAGGGGGTGTCTTCCATACCCCCGTCGCAGCTTTTGTCACCCGCCGCCCGGCGGTATAACTGATGCTGTCGATCCTGTGTGAATCTCACGAATATCGCGAAAGATCTTAGATGACTGTGCTTTCCGCTGAAGAGCGAGCGACGCTCGGCTCTTCGGTCCGTGCCGCCTGCGCTCGCCTGCTGCCCGATCACCGGCTGCGCGCCGTCGCCTACGAGGAACCCGTGGCTGATCGCGGTTTCGACCGTCAGCTCTGGGAAGCCCTGTGCAGCCAGGTCGGCGTGGCCGCGATCGGTATCCCCGACGGTGACCAGGACGATGACTGTCCGATCGCGGTACACGCCGTGATCGCTCACGAGATGGGCCGGGCGCTGGCGCCGGTACCGTTCCTGTCGTCGGCGGTGCTGACCACCAGACTGCTCACCGCAACCGGTGGGGACGCTGAGCTGTTGGAAGACCTGGCTGCCGGGCGCCGCACGGCCGCGGCGGCCGTGCCGACCAAGGACGGTCTCGTCGACGATGCTGCATTGCCGGTGTCATCCGGCGACGGTGGGCAGTGCCGGCTCTCGGGATCGGTACGCCACGTTCTCGGCGCGGCGGGTGCCGAGCACATCGTGGTACTCGCCGCCCAGAACGGGCGGCCGCAGCTTTACCTGGTCGAGCGCGATCAGCCGGGTGTCACGATCACCGCGCAACCCGTACTGGATGCGACCCGGCCGATGGCGACCGTCGGCCTGGACGCCGCGACGGCCCGGCAGCTTCCAGCCGGTCGCCCGGTCGGGGACATCGTCGGTGACAGCCTGCGATATGCCATCGCAGTCCTGACCGCCGAGCAGGTGGGCGCCACCGAACGGGTACTGGAGATGGCGGTCGAATACGCCCGGGTGCGTGAGCAGTTCGACCGGCCGATCGGTTCGTTTCAGGTCATCAAACACAAATGCGCGGACATGCTGGTGGAACTGGAGATGGCCCGGTCGGCGTCGTTGGCCGCGGTCGAGGCCGTCGACTCCGCCGACCCAGATGCGCCCTGGCTGGTCAGCATGGCCAAGGCGGTGTGCTCGGAAACTCTGCGCAGTGCCGCGCACGCCAACCTGCAGATCCACGGTGGTATCGGCTTCACCTGGGAACATGCCGTGGGGCTGTATGTCAAACGGGCCCGCACCGATGAGGTGTTGTTCGGGTCACCGGCCGGGCACTGGAGGGTGCTGGAGCAATCAGCCGCGTTGACCGGGGTGGCGTCATGACCGCTTCCCCGACCGTCACCCGTGCGCAACTGCGCGCTTTCCTGGCCGCTGCGCCCAAACCGGCAGGACTGCGCGATTACGGACCCACTCCCACCGGGGCCGACGTCGAGCCGGGATCGGCTTGGCACACGTTCCTGGCAGAGCACGGCTACACCTGCCTGCACTGGCCGACCGTGCACGGTGGACGGGATGCGTCCGTGGCATTCCAGGCGATGTTCGCGGAGGAGTGTGCCTACGCCGAGGTTCCCCGGCAGTTCAGTATTTTCGGGCCCGACCTGGTCGGTCCGGTACTCATCCGCTATGGCACCGATGAGCAGAAGGCGCGACACCTCGAAGCCATCCGGACCGGCGAACACATTTGGTGTCAGCTGTTTTCCGAGCCCGAGGCGGGTTCCGATCTGGCGTCGCTGCGCACCCGCGCTCAGCGTACCGAGACGGGCTGGCGGGTAGACGGGCAGAAGGTGTGGACTTCCGGTGCGGCGCACGCTGATTTCGGTATTCTACTGGCCCGCACGGGATCCGATAAGCATAGCGGATTGTCGATGTTCATCGTCGCGATGCGCACCCCGGGTATCACGGTGCGCCCGCTGCGTCAGATTGACGGGGAGTCGAAGTTCAACGAGGTGTTTCTCGACGGTGTCGAACTCCCGGATGACGCTCTGGTGGGCCGCCCGGGCCAAGGCTGGGAGCTGGCACTGGCGATGCTCGGGCGGGAGCGGTTGACCCTGGGCACCCATGCGGTGGCGATGTTCCGCCGCCATGACGCCCTGGTCGCCACGGCGCGTAGCCGCGGTGTACTCGACCCGGTGCTGGCCCGAGCGTTGACGAAGTTGTGGGCCAGGACATGGTTGCTGCGCCACACCTGGCAACGTGCCGTGGCCGGCGGTGATGTGACATCACCGGAGTTCTCGGTGCTCAAACTGGTTGCCTCCGAAGCCGATCGGGATCTGTCCGACCTGGCCACCGATGTGCTTGGCATCGATGCGTGTGTCGATCCCGAGCTCGATGAACTGGTGCGGCACATGCTCGTCGGGCGAGCCCAGACGATTCTGGGCGGAACCAGCGAGATTCAGCGCAACATCCTTGCCGAGCGGGTTCTGAGGTTGCCCCGGGAACCGCATTGACCACGCTGACTCCGGCGGCGGTGTTCCGGGCGAGACTGAGGCCGGGGATGACGGTGGCCCTCGGCGACGGGGTCGGGACGCCGGGACGACTGCCTGACGGCACCTCGCTGTGCGAGGCACTGTGCAGTGCGGCAGCCGAGATCGGCGGGATCCGGCTGGTCGTCGGTTGGCTGCCCGAAATTGCCGAAGGCCTGGACGCGCGGGCCTTCGACGAGCTGATCGTCTTGATGCCCGGCGCCGGAGCGCGGCCGTTGATGCACAGTGCCACTACCCGGTTCGTTCCAGCCCGGTTCTCGGCATGGCCGGCGCTGCTGGCCGACCGACTGCGGCCGCAGCTGCTGATCACCCGCCTCGTCGAGCGCGCCGGCGCATTGCACTTCGGCAGCGAGGTGTCCTACCAGCGCGCGTTGGTCGAGGGCGGGGTACCGGTGCTGGCCGTCGTCGACGAGGCCACCCCGATGGCTTCGGCCGAGCCGCCGCTGAACCCGGGGCAGGTCGAAATCATCGCCCGTAGCTGTGTGGGCCCGGCCAGCCACCACCGGGAACCGGAAGCGGTGCACGATGCCCTTGCCGACGCGGTGCTGCGGTTCATCCCGGCCGGTACCCGGATCCAGTATGGCCCTGGACAATTGGGAACAGCGCTGCTGCGCCGGGCTGCGGTGCCACTCCATGTGGACACCGGCCTTCTCACCGACGCGGTGGTTGATCTGGAGCGCCGCGGACTGCTCTGCGGCAACCCGTCGGCGACGTATCTGACTGGGACACAGGAACTCTACGCCTGGGCGGACGGGCGGCCGATTCTGCGCGGTGTGCAGTACACCCACGATCTGACCCGGCTGTCACGGGGGCTCCCTTTCATGGCCGTCAACACCGCCGTCGAGATCGACCACGTGGGACAGGTGAACGTCGAGGGGCGGGGCGAGAAGGTCATCGGCGGGATCGGTGGGCACCCGGACTTCTGCGCCGCCGCCCGAATGCATCCGCGGGGACTGTCGATCATCGCGACTCCCTCGACGGTGAACGGTTGCCCTCCGCTGGTGGAGCAACTCAGCAGGCCGGTGTCGACACCGGCCTGCGACGTGGACCTCATCGTGACCGAAAACGGTCACGCAGACCTGCGTGATGCCGATTGGTCGTTGCGGCGCAGAAGGATAGCCGAGTTGTTCGGCCTGTGATCGAGAAGGGATCGGATATGTCAGCACTGGACGGTCAGGTGGTTCTGGTCACCGGCGGGGGTCGGGGTATCGGACGTGCCCACTGCCTGGAGCTCGCGGCGCACGGCGCCGCGGTGGTGGTCAACGATCCGGGCGTGGATCGTGACGGCAGCGGTGGTGGTGTCGGTCCCGCCGAGGCCGTCGTCGCCGAGATCACCAGCGCCGGCGGAACCGCGGTGGCGCACACCGGGTCCGTCACCGACTGGGGAGATGCCCGGGATATGGTCGCCCGGGCGGTATCGATGTTCGGGACGCTGACCGGTGTGGTGAACAACGCGGGGATTCTGCGCGACGAGGTGATCACCAGCGCAACGGAACAGTCCTGGGACGCGGTGGTCGATGTCCACCTGAAGGGGACCTTCGCGGTGACCAAACACGCCTGCGACTACTGGCGCTCGATGGCCAGGAGCGGACACGCCGTGGATGCGCACATCGTCAATACCGTCTCCGGTGCCGGGCTGTGGGGTAACCCTGGCCAGGCCGCCTACAGTGCGGCCAAGGCGGGCATCGGCGCGCTCACGATGGTCACAGCGCTGGAGATGCAGCGTTACGGGGTCGCGGTCAACGCGATCTCTCCGCTGGCGGTGACCCGGATGAGTGCAGCGTTCTTCGGTGACGAGCGGGCCGCCGATCCGGAACTCGACCCGGCGTGCATCTCGGCCGTGGTGGCCTGGCTGCAATCCCCGCAGGCGTCATGGCTGACCGGGCAGATTCTGCGCATCGACGGTCGCCGACTGATCCGCATCGAGGGGTTCACCGAGGCCCCGCACCACTACGTGGCGCGGAACGGCGAACGCCTGGAATTCGACGAACTGCAACAGGCGGCGCGCTGGCTGTGGGGCACCGCGCCACGCGGACTCGCCGGTCCGTTGCCGGTGCGCCCATGAGCACCGACGCCATGCCGTCGGTGAGTGGAGCCCTCGCCGACCTGACTGCCAACAGTGCCGAACTGACGGCGATGAGGAGTGGGATCCGGGATTTTCTGCGTGCCGACCGCGACGCGCACGGTTGGACTCCCCACGTCGACTCATGGTTGTCCTGCTGGGACGAAGGATTCAGCGAACGTCTCGGCGCCGCGGGTTTTTTGGGTATCACCACACCGCTCGAGTACGGCGGGGCAGGCCTGGGTCATCTGCACCGCTACGTGGTCACCGAGGAACTGTTGGCCCACGGCGCGCCGGTGGCCGCGCACTGGATCGCCGATCGTCAAGTCGCACCCGCACTGCTCGCCTACGGTACGGAGGAGCAGCGTCGCCGCATCCTGCCGCGTATCGCTGCGGGCCGCTTCTACTCAGCGATCGGCATGAGTGAGCATGGCGCCGGCTCGGACCTGGCTGCGGTGTCCACCCGCGCGACCAGAACAGAGGGCGGATGGAAGCTGTCGGGAACCAAGGTGTGGACCAGCGGAGCCCACCATTCGCACCAGATCGTGGTGCTCGCCCGCACCAGTGCTGTCGATCCCGAACACCGGCACGCCGGGCTGAGCCAGTTCCTGGTGCCCTGCGACGCACCCGGCGTGCGGATCAGTTCCATCGAGTTGATGTCCGGTGAGCATCACTTCAACGAGGTGCAGTTCGACGATGTCGAGATCGCCGAGGCCGATGTGCTCGGCGACATCGGAAACGGCTGGCACCAGGTCACGTCCGAGCTGTCTTTCGAGCGCAGCGGACCCGAACGCATTCTGACGACGATGCCGCTGATCTCAGCCGCGCTGGCTCGGTTGGCCGTACAGGCCGACACCCCTGATGCGGTGTTGGCCGAAATCGGCCACCTGGTCGCCCGTTTGACGTCGTTGCGGCAACTGTCGGTGGCGGTGGCCAGGGCATTGGTGGCCGGGCAACCGGCCGCCAACCAGGCTGCGTTGGTCAAGGATCTGGGAACTCGATTCGAACAGGAATCGGTCGATATCGTCGCGGATCTGCTGGACCGCATACCGACCGACCCGGGACTTCAGGCCATGGTGAACACCGCGTGGTTGCACCGGCCGCTGTTCACACTGCGGGGTGGAACCAACGAGGTGCTGCGCGGTGTGGTGGCGCGGGGAATGGGATTGCGATGACGAACTTCGACGCTGTGCTGGCCAATGGTGTGTTCGGCGCCTCGTCCGGGGCCGGCGAGTTCGATGCGCTTGCCGAACTGGCCGGCGATCTCGGTCGACGATCCGCCGACGCCCGCGCCGGGCGTCGACGGCGGCCCGACACCTTCGACGGGCAGCTCTGGGATGCGCTGGCCGCCAGCGGACTCGACCGGCTCACCAGCGATGCGGACAACGAGGCGGGACCCGCTGACCTCGCGGTGGTGCTGTACTGGTTGGCCCGGAACAGCGCCGCGGTCCCGGTCGCCGAGACGGACCTGCTGGCGGCCTGGCTGATGCAACGCGCCGATATCGAGGTACCGGGCGGGCCGTTGACGGCCGGCCGGGCCGTCGGGACGCCGCTGGGAGGATTGGTCACGGGTGTGGCGGACGCTGTCCCGTGGGCGAGGTCGGCCGCCCGGGTGGTGCTGGTCGAGGTGCGCGGGCCGGGCTGCGACGCCGCGACCTTCCACGTCGGGCTGGCCGATCCCGCCGACGGGATGATCACCGATGGCATGAATCTGGCCGGTGAGCCGCGCGACGAGATCGCCTTCGAGATCGCCAGTCACATGTTGCATCCCGTCGACCCGGCCGTCGCCGATGAGTACGAATGCCGTGGGGCGTGGGCCCGGTGTGTCCAGCTGATCGGTGCGCTCGATGCCGCGGCGGAGTCCTCGGTGCGGCACTGTCGCGAGCGGGTGCAGTTCGGCCGACCGTTGAGCAAGCTACAGAGCGTGCAGCACACCCTGGCTGTCATGGCCGGTGATATCGAGCGCGCGCGTGCCGCGGTGACATTGGCAGTTGCTGCCGCCACCGACTTCGGGTTCGGGGACACCCGCACCGAGTACGCGGTGTCGATGGCCAGGGCGGTACTGGGCCCGGTGGTCGGTGCGGTGACCGGCTCCGCGCATCAGCTACACGGCGCAATGGGAACCAGTATCGAGCATTCGCTGTGGCCGTCGACGCTGCGCGCGAGGAGCTGGGTCGACGAGTTCGGCAGCGTGAGCCACCACGCCCGGCGTGTCGGCCGGACAGTGCTGGGTGCCGCCGATCTCTTCGACTGTGTCACGGGTTCGCGTTGGGAGTCGTCACCGGAGACACAGCCGGGTGAATGAAAGACAGGAGATCACATGGACCATCTCGACTTCAGGGTTGCCGACGGTATCGGCACCCTCGTCATCAATCGGCCCGAGGCGCGAAATGCTTTCACCATGAGCATGATCCGGGACTGGGAGGAGATCCTGCGACGTTGTCGAACCGATGACGACGTGCGGGTGGTCGTGTTGACCGGAGCCGGCGACCGGGCCTTCTGTGCCGGAATCGATCTGGCCTGGCTCACCGACCCACTGACCCCGCTTGAACGAAAAACCGATCTGCATGCCGGTATTCAGCGGATTGCCCTGGCTGTCGAGGATCTCGGTAAGCCGATCATCGCGGCGATCAACGGGGTGGCGGTCGGGGCCGGTCTGGACATGGCCCTGATGTGCGATCTACGGGTGATGTCGACCACGGCTCGGGTCTCCGAGGGTTACGTCAAGCTCGGGCTGGCACCCGGCGGCGGGGGTGCCTACTTCCTGCCACGTCTGGTCGGTCTGGCCAGTGCGCTGGAGCTGCTACTCACCGGGGAGCCGGTGGATGCTGCCGAGGCACTGCGGATCGGACTTGTCAACCGTGTCGTGGAGCCGCACGAATTGTCCGACGCAACCATGACGCTGGCACGGTCCATTGCGGCGAACCCACCGGCGAGCGTGCGGATGATCCGGCGGGTCACCAGGCAGTCAGCAAGTCTGGAATTGCGGCCGGCGTTGGACATGGTGTCTTCCCATGTCGCGGTGCTGGCCACGACCGATGATGTCGGCGAGGCCCTGTCGGCGATGACGCAGGGCCGGGCGGGTGATTTCACCGGTCGATGAGCCGACTCCGATGCCCGATACCGAACAGGGCCGAACACCAGTGGTGTTCGGCCCTTTTCGGTATCGGGCGGTGGAAACCGGTCAGGGTGTCCCGTTCTTCCAGGCCGGATCGCTGAGAACCTCATCGCGGCTGGCGTCGAGCTCTTCGCCGGTCCACCGAATGGACCCGGGGGTTCGGCTGAACCGGGGAACCACCGCGGGCATCCGCATCGGACCGTACACCGGGTCCTGCACCGTTTCGATGGAGCCCCGCGCCTGATAGTGGGCATCGGCGAAAATGTCGGCGGCGTCGTACTCGACGCAATAGGCGACGTCGCTGTCATCGCAGATGCGGATCAGTTCCGCGGTGGTGTGACGGTTCACCCAGGATGCCAGGATCGCGTCGAGTTCCTCTCGGTTGGCGACTCGCAGCGAGTTCGACGCGAACCGGTCGTCGGCGGCCAACTCCGCTCCTCCCACGGTCTGCAGCAACCTCTCGGCCACCGGCTGCGTGCTGGCGGTCAGGGAGAACCATTTTCCGTCAGCGGTTTTCCAGGTACCGACCGGTGCCACATAGGTGTTGGAGGTGCCCTCCCGGCCGATCACCCTGCCCTCCTGGTCGTAGGTGGCGGTCATCAATTCCATCAGGCGGAAGCAGGCCTCGTACAGGGCCAGGTCGATCTCTTGGCCCTCGCCGGATTTCTGCCGTTCCAGGCATGCTGCCAGCACGGCGGCGGTGCCGGTGAGTGCGCCGAAGTAGTCGCCGACCGGGATGCCAGGGTGGACCGGAGGGCGGTCGGCAAACCCGTTCACCGACGAGAATCCACTGAAGGACTGGGCGATCCGGCCGAACGCCCGGCTTGCACGGTTCGGACCGGTCTGGCCGAAGCCGCTGACGCGCAGCATGATCAGCCCAGGGTTGATCGACCGTAGTGTTGGATAGTCCAGTCCCCAGCGTTCCATGGTGCCGGGAGTGAAGTTCTCGATGAAGATGTCGGCCGACTGCACGAGCGTCAACAGCACATCGCGGTCGGCCTGCTCATGTAGGTCCAGAGCGATGGAACGCTTCCCGCGGCCGTTGATCTTCCACCACAGGGGAGCGCCGGAGTGCGATCCGAGCTTGCGGATCGGGTCACCGACTCGTGGTTGCTCGATCTTGACGACATCGGCGCCCCAGTCGGCGAGATAGGTGCCGATCATCGGGCCCGCGACGAGCTGGCCCACATCGAGCACTTTAAGTCCGAGCAGTGGACCGCGCGCCTCGGTTCGATGGTTCTGCGTCGTCATCGTGTCTCTTTCGCCGTGAGTATGATTGGGATGGGCCGCGTGAGAAGGCAAACCATCATTCCGTCAGCAGGCTAGCCGCGGTTGACGACGACGAAAATGGTTGTGATGCCACCATGGTCGGGGGCAGGGGACCGTCGACGCAGCCAGCGTATGGGCATTGGTGATAGTGGGCGGTCTACCATGCCGGGACCCGCGACATTCGATAGATTCGATTTGTGGACAACCCTTTTCGGGACGCGGCCGCAATAGTCGGTGTCGGGTGTACCGATTACTCCAAACGCTCGGGCGTCTCCACGCTCACCCTCGCGGTGCGGGCCATCACGGCCGCGCTCGCCGATGCCGGGCTGACGGCTCGTGATGTCGACGGGGTGGCGTGTCACCGTATCGCCGACTCGGCGGACCCTGCACTGGTCGCCCAGGTGCTGGGTATCGCCGATGTGAGATTCATCCGAGATGTGTTCGGAGGCGGAAGTTCCTGTATCGCACCACTGGCCGCGGCGGCTACGGCGGTGGCGACCGGCCAGGCTCGGTGTGTCGTGGTGTGGCGGGCGCTGAACGCGCGCTCGGGTCCGCGGATGTCCGGTGCGGCGACCATGACCGGAATGTCCTCGGACGCACAGTACTGGCTTCCCTACCAACACGTTTCCGCGCCCGCACAGTTCGCCATGTTCACCCGCGCCTACATGCACCGGTACGACATCACCGAGGAGGATCTCGGACACGTCGCGATCAACCAGCGCGACAATGCAGTCCGTAATCCCGCAGCGATGATGCGGGAACCGATGACCATGGACGACTATCTCGGTTCGCGGTGGATCTACGAACCGCTGCGGCTGTTCGACTGCTGTATCGAAACCGATGCTGCCGTAGCGATGGTCGTCACGTCACCGGCCCAGAGCCGGGATACCAGGGCTCTGCCGGTGACCATCTGCGCCACCGCCTCAGGTGGCGGCAGCCAGTTGGCCTCCAACCGCCGTTCGGATATCACCATGTCGGGGGCGACCCGGATGGCGCCCCGACTGTACGAGGCGGCGGGAATGAGTCCTGACGACATCGATGTGGCCGAGTTCTACGACGCGTTCTCCTCGCTGGTGCCGTTACAGCTAGAGGCATACGGGTTCTGTGAACCCGGCGGGGCGGCGTCGATGATCGCGGCGGGGGAGACGAGGATCGGTGGTCGGCTTCCGGTCAACACCCACGGTGGTCATCTGTCCGAGGCATACGTGCACGGCCTCAACCATGTCGTCGAGGCGGTACGGCAGCTGCGCCATGAATGTGGTGACCGGCAGGTGACCGGTGCCGAGGTGGCGCTGTCGACCGCTCAACCGGGGATCAACAGTGGTATCACCGGTGCGGTCATCCTGAAGCGGGGAGGGTAGCCATTATGACCGATCATCCTCTGGCCGACGCTGATTCGGCGCCGTGGTGGGATGCGTTGGAGCGGGGTGAGCTGCTTGTCCAGGATTGCGCTCGCTGCCGACGGCTGCGTTGGCCGGCCCGCGCGGTGTGCGGCGACTGCAGTTCACTGGATTGGGACTGGGTTGCGGCGAGCGGCCGTGGCACCATTGCGTCGTGGACCGTTGGTCACCGGCCCGGCACCGATGCGGCGCCATCGGTTGTCGCCCTGGTCCGGCTCGATGAACAGGCCGACCTGCTGATGCCCGGGTACATCGACGGACCGGCCGACGGCCGCGGTCTGCGGATCGGGCAGTCCGTCGATCTGGGATTCGACGATGTCGAGTTCGGGTCCCAGGGCTGGCGTGTGGCGGTCCTGCGCTGGCGCCTGCGGTGACCGGCCGGCCTATGTCAATCGGCCAGCAGGGCTTGCATCCGTTCCCGAGATTCGTTGTCGGCGAGCATGTGCACCATCAACAACATGTTCGGATGCTCCAACGGGCGCAGTTGCATCAGCCGGGCACGCACGTGACCAACCCGGGGGTGGTTGATCGTCTCGACATGGTCTGCGACCCCCTGAACTTCGTGGCGTTCCCAGATGTCACGGAAGAAACTGCTCTCGGCGGTGAGTCTGTCGACGACGCTGGCGAAGTGCGGATCACCGGGGTACTTGGCGGCTTCGGCGCGGAAGCGGCCCGCGGCACGCCGGGTTTCCACTTCCCAATCTACGAGGCGGTCGCGCATATCCGGACACATGACCTGAATCCACAGGCCGTTGCGGTGTTCCGGGGCCAAGGTCGCGGGGTCGACGAACAGCTGAGCGTAGGAGCGGTTCCAGGTCACCAGGTCGGAGGCCGGCAGCATCAGGTGCGCCGGGTTGGGCAGCAAATTGTCGACCAGGGCCTTCATGCTCGAACCGATGTCGCGCGCGTCGATATAGGTGGTACGCGGCGCGACTCCGGCGAGCCGGCGCAGATAGCTGTGCCCGCTTTCGTCGAGTTGCAGCGCACGGGCCAAGGCTTCGATGACCTGCGGGGTGGTGTGGATGTCGCGAGCCTGCTCCAGCCAGGTGTACCAGGTGACACTCACTGCCGCGGTGTCGGCGACCTCGTGGCGGCGCAGTCCCTTCACACGTCGGCGACCCCTTCGCGGAATCCCGATGTCCTCGGGCTGCAGCGATTCCCGCCGGGCCCGCAGGAACGCCGCCAGCGAGTTTCGCCGGGCCTGGTCCTCCGTGGTCCGGTTGTGGCCGCTCGTTCCGGCCAGTTGTGGCACACGAAGATCGGTACCGAGGGTCGGTGCGGGACCGGGAAGAGTCAGGGTGCGGTCGTCCATGGGGCAGTCTCCTCGTCGCGGGGGCTGGGTCCGTCCGGGGCTCGGACGGTGAGGGGTCGCGAACCGGGCCGCGCGGAAAGGCGCGATGGTGTCCAGGAGCTGGCGGCACCGGGCGTACGCCGTGGGCCTGCGGGATGACCGATCCTGTTGCATCCGTGCTCTGCGTTGTACCTGGAACACCATTGTTCACAAGTCGAGACTACACTACACCGAGTAGTTTAGTTTGATATTCGTCACACTTTGGAGTTGATTCAGCACATGACCACCACGACCACCGGGACCACCGGCTCGAGCCGTCGCGGCCGCTCGGAGATCAAGCGTCGGGCGATTCTCGACGCTGCTCAGGAGCTATTTCTCACCGCAGGGTTCAAGTCGACCAGTGTCGACGCGATCGCGGCCCGCGCCGATGTGTCCAAGCGGACCGTCTATGACCATTTCGGTGACAAGGAGAACATCCTCTCCACGATCGTGGAGCTGCTGACGGAGAGGGTGCTGGTGACGGTGGCGGCGGCGCTCGAGGACGAGCTACCGACGGGATGCGATCTGCGCGATGGACTGTTGGGGTTCGTACGGCGGGTGGCCGCGGAGGCGTTGCCGTCCACCGACTACCTCAAATACCGCAACCTGGTGAACGCCGCCTCCGACGGCAATCGCGTGCTCGGACCGGAACACAGCAAGCCGATGGCGCTGTTCACCGAGCGGATGGTGCAGTTCGCACAGGAAGGTGCGATCCGCACCGATTCTCCGCTCCGGGCGGCCGAGCATTTCATCGCGCTCACGGTCCTCCTCGTGCAGGACACCGTCGACGCCTCGGCCGCATCTGCCGGAGATGCCATTGACTCGATCCTCGTCGACGGTGTCGATGCCTTTATCCGGGCCTACACATGAGCTCAAGCCACCAAACGATCAGTCATCGATGGTGATGGCTCGCTTCGGGCACGCGTTGGCCGCCTCGTGGACCTCGGCACGCATGGTTTCCGGCGGGTTGTCGTCGAGGACGTAGAGCAGTTCGTCCTCGCGTACCTCGAAAATTTCCGGTGCGGCGAAGCAGCACAGGGCATTGGATTCACACAGATCGTAGTTCACCGAGATCTTCATGGTTGTCATCGTGCCGAAATGTGCCCAGTCCAGCGAGACCGAGGCGATGAGAGCATTGCAAGCACCACTCACACGAGTTCGACGACAGTGGCGTTGGCCGTCCCGCCACCCTCGCACATCGTCTGGAGGCCGTACTGAAGTCCTTTGTCGCGCATGTGATGAATCATCCTGGTCATCAGCACAGTGCCAGATGCCCCGAGCGGATGGCCCACCGCGATGGCGCCTCCGAGCGGGTTGAGACGTTCCTCGGGTACGCCGAAATTGTCCTGCCAGGCCAGCGGTACACAGGCAAACGCCTCGTTGACCTCGAACACGCCGATATCGGAGATATCCAATCCCGTTTTGCGCAAGAGCTTTTCGGTAGCAGGGATCGGTCCGGTCAGCATCTGCACGGGGTCTGAACCGGCCACGACGCCGGCATGGTAGCGGGCGATGGGTGTCAGCCCGAGTTCACGGGCCTTGGCGGCGCCACAAATCAGGGTGGCCGATGCGCCGTCGGAGATCTGCGAGGAATTGCCCGCGTGGATGACACCGTCAGCCTGGAACGCCGGTTTCAAGCCGGCCAGGGATTCGGGACTGGTGCCACGGCGCAGCCCCTCGTCGGTCGAGAAATCCGGTTTGTCCGGCAGCGGGGCCAATTGGGTGTCGAACGCCCCGGCGTCGATCGCAGAGGCCGCCAGCTCATGCGAGCGGGCCGAGAACTCGTCGAGGCGCCTACGGGTCAGCGCCCAGCGCTGCGCGATCAACTCCGCGCCCACTCCCTGGTTGAAATCCTCGTTCGGGAAACCCCCGTCGCGTAACTCGGACCGATACCGCTGCCGTGCGCGTGGGCCGAACGGCCGGCCGAGATCGCGTCCGGCGCCCAGCGGCACCCGGCTCATCGACTCCACGCCGCCGGCCACCACCATGTCGTAATGCCCCGAGCGGACCAGGGCGGCAGCGAAATCGAACGTCGATTGGCTGGAACCGCAAGCCCGGTTGACGGTCATCGCGGCGACGCCTTCCGGCCAACCGGCGGCCAAGACCGAATAGCGACCGATCTGGGCGGCCTGATCGCCCACTTGGTTCACGCAGCCCCACAGCACATCGTCGACCATCGCGGGGTCGATACCCGTGCGTTGGGCCAGCGCGCACAGGACATGCGCGGACAGATCGGCGGGGTGCACATCGGCAAGAGACCCGTTGCGTTTACCGATGGGTGTACGTACCGCATCGATGATCACGGCCTCGTGCATATGTCCTCCAAGTTGTGTTGTGACGCGACGAATCATGCCGCCGGTCCCGGCGGCCGGTGACACGATTCTCGTGGAGCGCCAATATCGTTGTGGTACAGCATCTCTGAGTGCAGCACAGATGTGCGTGGTGATGCTACTCCGGGGGGCCGTCGTCAAGTGTGGTACGGAGACTGCCAGGCCGTGCCATCGACGACGCAGCGTGGCAGTGCTGCTAATGGCATGGTCGCAATCTGTTCCGTGCGGCCCGGTGATGGAAATACTGAACGGGACTGACGGAGGTTATATGGGCGACAACAATCGCGATTCGGGTGTCCTTCTTGTGGAAGGCACCGGCAGTGTCCGGACGGTAACGATGAACCGGCCGGATTGGATGAACGCGGTCAACGAGGAGTTGCATTCGGAACTGGCGGATGTCTGGGCCGGACTGCGAGATGACGACGAGGTGGGCGCGGTCGTGCTGACGGGAGCCGGTAGGGCTTTCTCGGCCGGCGGCGACATGGATTTCCTCAACCGCGTCTCCAGTGATCCGGACTTTCGCTACCGGAGCATGGCAGAGGCACGCCGCATCGTCACCGAACTGATCGCCTTCCCGAAACCCGTCATCGCCGCCGTCAACGGTCCGGCCGTCGGCCTGGGTTGCAGCCTGGCGGTGCTGTCCGATGTGGTGTTCATGAGCGAGCGGGCGTTCATGGCGGACCCGCACGTTACCCTCGGGCTCGTGGCCGCCGACGGCGGTGCGCTGGCCTGGCCGTTGGTGATGAGCATGTTGCGTGCCAAGGAGTATCTGCTCACCGGCGACCGCATCGACGCCGCCACCGCTGAGCGCCTGGGGATGGCGAACCACGTCGTGCCCGCCGAGGAGGTGCTGCCCAGTGCACATGCCCTGGCCCGAAGGCTGGCCGACCAACCGAAACAGGCGCTGCGGGACACCAAGCGCGCGCTCAACATGCACGTGACCGCCGCTGTCGGCAACGTGATCGACTTCGCCTTCGCAGCGGAAGCCGAGACGTTTGCCCTGCCGACATTCCGCGAACAACTGGACAGCTACACCACCGACCGAAAGATCGGCAACTCAAGGGCCGCCGCGTCGTCGTGACGCGACCAACAATCGAAGGAGAGAAGATGACGGACATTTCATTGGACTGGCTGGTCTCCGTCGACGACCATGTTCTGGAGCCGCCGCATGTGTGGCAGGACCGACTTCCGGCCAAGTTCAAGGAGGCCGGCCCGCACATCGTGAGTGACGCCGACGGCGAAGCGTGGGTCTTTGAAGGCAAGCGCAAGCCCACCACCGGCCTCTCCGCTGCGGCCGGGAAGAAGCGCGAGGACTTCAGTCCGTTGCCCATCACCTACGCCGATATGCGGCCAGGGTGCTACGAGCCGAACGCGCGAATCGAGGACATGAACCGCGCCGGTGTGCTTGCCTCGCTGTCGTTTCCCTCGTTCCCGCGGTTCTGTGGACAGGAGTTCACCGAGGCCGAGGACCGTGAACTCGGATTGCTGTGCGTGCAGGCCTACAACGACTGGATGATCGAGGAGTGGTGCGGGGCAGCCCCGGACCGGCTGATTCCGATGGTGATCCTGCCCCTGTGGGATCCCGCGTTGGCCGCCAAGGAGATCGAACGCACCGCAGCGATGGGCGCAAAGGCGATCGCCTTCAGCGAGAACGCCTATCAGCTCGGGCTGCCATCCATTCACGATCGCAGCGGGTACTGGGAACCGATGATCGCCGCCGCCAATGACACCGGGATGCCGCTCTGTATGCACCTGGGCTCATCGTCGCAACTGCCCGCGACATCTCCCGATATGCCCATGCTGGGTGTGATCGCGCTCTCCCCGGTGGCGAGTACCGCTGCGGCCTGCATCGACTGGCTGTTCAGCCCCTGGCTGCCGAAGTATGAGAATCTCAAGCTGTGCCTGTCCGAGGGCGGGATCGGCTGGATTCCCTACGTCATCGAGCGTTGTGACCACGTGGTGGAGGTTCAGCGAGGCTGGGCGGCCAAGGACGGTTTCAGTGCGGATGACTATCTCAAGGGCTGGGGCGGCGACGAGAGCAACTCCGGTGGACTGGATCTCTCGGTCATGCCCTCGGAGCTGTTCCGCAAGCACATCTTCGGCTGCTTCATCGAGGATCCGTTCGGGGTGGCGTCCATCGAGAAGATCGGTGTCGACAACGTGATGATCGAGACCGACTACCCGCACACCGATTCGACGTGGCCCAACTGCATCGAGGTGGCACACAAGGAGCTGGCGGGGCTCTCCGATGAGGTGAAGCGAAAGGTCATGCAGACCAACGCATCGCGGGTGTTCAACTTCGCACTGCCCGAGCCTCCCGCGACCCGGCAGTGACCGCGGGCCACCCCCGCGGCTTGGACGTGTGGCTGTCGCTGCCGTTCCTTCCCGCGGAGGGTTTGGTCGCGCTCACCCTCGCGGCGGAGCGGGCCGGGGTCACCGGGGTTGCGCTCTCCGAGCACCCGGCGGTGCCCGCGGAGTTCTCGTCCCCGTATCCCTACGGAGGCGGTCGACCTGCCAGCTTGCCGACCGACACCCTGCTGCCAGACCCGATCGTCGCAATCGCCGATCTGGCAGCACGGACGTCGAGCATCCGCTTCATGACTGCTGTGCTGCTCGCGCCGCTGCGTCACCCGGTGATGCTGGCCAAGGAGTCCGCGACCGCGGCGACAATGTCGGGCGGCCGGTTCGAGCTGGGTGTGGGCGTCGGATGGCTCCGTGAGGAATACGAGGCGCTCGGCAACGAGTGGTTCTCGTCCCGTGGCGCCGTGCTGGACGAGATGTTGGGGCTGATACCGAAACTGTGGACCGGCGCCCCGGTCGCGCACACTGGGCGCTTCTTCACGTTCGATGCTGTTGCGGTCAATCCCGCCCCTGGGCGGCCGATTCCGATCTTTGTCGGCGGGACATCGAAGGTGGCGGCTCGGCGCTGTGCTGCCGTCGCCGATGGCTGGGTCGGTGCCAACCACACCATCGAAGATGTGGCAGCGATGATGGGAAGGCTGGAGACCGCCAGGTCCGCCCTCAACGCGCCGTCGCGCCCGTTCACGACGCGAACGGGACTGCGCGGAGCCGTGACACCGGAATCGGTCCGGGCGTTCCGGGATGTGGGAGTTGATTCACTGCTGCTGGCGCCCTGGCAGGTGGGGGAGCGGCGCCCTTCGATTCACAGCCTCGACGTCGGCGCGATTGCCGAGGCATTGCCGAATATGGTCGACATGATCACGAACACATAGGAGTTTTCCGAGTTGAAGCGAACCCTTTTTGATGACGAGCATGAGATGTTCCGGGATTCCGTCAGAACATTCATCGGGCGCGAGCTCACCGAGAAGTTCGAGCAGTGGGAGCACGCGGGAATCATCGACAAGGCGGTCTTCACCAAGGCCGGGGCCGCCGGAATACTGGGTGTGGCCGTCCCCGAACAGTATGGTGGCGGCGGCCTTTCGGACTTCCGGTTCAACGCCATCTTCCTTGAGGAGGTGTGCCGGGCCGGTGTGATGAACGCCGGGCTGGGCATCTCCAACCATGCGGATGTCGTGGTGCCGTACATCATCAAGTACGGCACCCCCGAACAACAGCAGCGGTGGTTGCCCGGGCTGGCCTCCGGCGAGCTCGTCGGTGCCATCGCGATGACGGAACCCAATACCGGCTCGGACCTTGCGGCGATCTCCAGCTCCGCGGTTCGCGACGGAGACTCCTACGTGCTCACCGGCAATAAGGTGTTCATATCCAACGGTATCAATGCAGATCTCGTCATCGTGGTGTGCCGCACCGGGTTCGAAGGACCTGCGCAGCAAAACCTGAGCCTGATCGTCGTGGAGGCAGATCGCGCGGGCTTCAGCCGTGGCCGCAATCTGGACAAGGTCGGCCAACACTCCGCCGATACGGCGGAATTGTTCTTCGATAACGTGATCCTGCCGGCGGATAACCTGCTCGGCGAGCAGGACCGCGGCTTCTACCAGTTGATGACAATGCTTCCGCAGGAACGCCTTTCGATCGCGGTGACGGCGCTGGCACACGCGCGTGCCGCGTTCGACGAGACCTTGACCTACTGCAAGACCCGGCACGCGTTCGGCCAACCCATCGGATCCTTTCAGAATTCGAGGTTCCAGCTGGCGACCATGCGCACCGAGCTCGACGTCGCACAGGCCTTCGTCGATGCTCAACTGACCGCGCATCTGGCCGGCGAGCTGACCGGCGAGGAAGCGGCGCAGGCCAAGTGGTGGTGTACCGACCTCAACAGCCGGGTACTGCACACCTGCGTCCAGTTGCACGGCGCCTACGGCTATATGGAGGAATGCGCCGTCGGGCGGGCCTGGCGCGACGGCCGGGCAATGGCCATCTACGGAGGCACAAACGAGATCATGAAGGACATCATCGGCCGACGAATGCTGGGTGTCTGATGGATCTGAGTAGTACCGGGCTGCGGGTCGAGCGGCGCGGCCGTACCGCGTGGTGCACTGTGGATAATCCGCATCGACCCCACACCATGTCGGATGCCATGTACACCGGCCTCGCCCGCCTCATCGAAAAGGTCGAGGCCGATCCCGACCTCGACGTACTGGTGGTGACCGGCAGCGGTGATGTCTTCATCGCCGGTGGCGATCCGGGCGCGCACACCGAGGACGGTGAAGATGGCGAGGATGTCGAACTCCCGTTCCCGATATTGCACCGCACCGGGGTTGCCGTCATTGCCGTGATCAACGGACACTGCCAGGCCAGTGGAGTGTGGTTTGCCGTACTCGCCGATGTCGCCGTGGCCAGCGACCGGGCCCGGTTCCGGCTGCCGGAACTGCGCCTCGGCGTCGCCGCGCCGTGGAGTTCGGCAATACTGCCCGCCGTGGTGGGCTTGGCGCGTGCCAAGGAACTTGCCCTGACCGCACGCTCGTTCTCGGCCGACGAGGCGCTTTCGATGGGCCTCATCGGCAGAGTGGTGCCGCATGACGACCTCGAGGAGGCTGCCGAACGTATCGCCTCCGATCTCCGCGAGGCCGGTCCTGCGGCCCGCGCAGCATGGAAAGAAGCTGCACACCGACATATTCCATTGGTCGACGATCGCAGCGTGGGCGCCTCGATCAGGACCACGGAAGCTCACGAAGGATTCACCGCATATGCCGAACGCCGGCCACCGGTCTGGTCGCCGCGGCACACAGGAAGCGAGGATGCACAAACAGATGTCTGATGTGTGGTACGCACCGCGGGATGAGCCCAGCGTCGTCGGGTTGCTTCGGGAACGTGTCGATGAGGTGGGCGATGAGCTGTTTCTCGACTTCAGTGGCCAGGAGTACACCTATCGCCAGATCTTCGAGCGTGCCGCCGCGTTCGCGGCAGGGCTGGGCAAGGCCGGGTTGATGCCGGACCAGACGGTGGCCACGATGCTGGACAACAACGTGGACGCGGTGTCGCTGTGGTTCGCCACCAACCTGCGCGGCGGTATCTGGGTGCCGGTGAACACGGCCCTCAAGGGCAGCTTCTTGACGCATGTCGTCGCGGATTCCGGCGCCCGGATCGTGATCTGTGAGGCGGACTTCGTCGACCGGTTTCGTACCGAGATCACGAATCTTCCTCATTTGGAACGTATTCTGGTACGCGGATCCACCATGTGCTCCTCGATCGGTGCGGTCTCGGTGGAACCGTTGGCCGACTACTTGCTGGAGCCAGACGAAGCCGCCCATGTGGTGCGGGATGCTCGCGATACCGCGCTGATCATCTACACCGGCGGAACGACGGGTCCGTCGAAGGGCTGCGTGATCTCCAACGGGTACGTGTTCAACTCGGCCCGTGGGTTCATCGAGCAGTGCGGACGCAAAGAGGGCGAGCTCAACTGGAGCCCGCTGCCGATCTATCACTTCAACCTGGTCAGCGGCACGGTCGTCGGGAGCATGTTGCTGCGCAGTCCGGCATCGATCGCTGGCCGGTTCTCGGTCTCGGGTTTCTGGCCGGAGATGCAACGTTGCGGCGCGCAGGTGGTGAACCTGCTCGGGTCGATGGGTTCGCTGATCGCTCGGATGGACGACACACCGGAGATGTCATCGTGCCACGGCCAGATTCGTGTTGTGCACGGTGCGCCGTTTCCTGCTGAGCTGCAGAATATCTGGCGCTCACGGTTCGGTGTGCAGGTGGTCGGCGGCAACGCCTACGGGCTCACCGAGGGATTTCCCCTGACCACTCTGCCCGCCGGCATCGCGGCACCGCCGGGAAGCTCAGGCAAGGCAAACACCGAGTGCTTCGACGTCCGGATCTTCGATGACTGCGACCGAGAGGTGATGCCCGGGGTGGTCGGCGAGATCGTCTGCCGCCCCAAACGCCCGAGCGTGATGTTCGAAGGATACTGGGAGCGTCCGGATGCCTTCGCAGCTGTGATGGGTAACTTGTGGTTCCACACCGGAGATCTCGGCCGTTTCGACGAGGATGGCTTCTTCTACTTCGAGGACCGCAAGAAGGACTACCTGCGTCGTCGTGGTGAGAACATCTCCAGCCAGGAAGTCGAGCAGGTCATCCTCGGTCACACCGCGGTCGCCGAGGTGGCCGTGCATGCGGTGCCCTCCGAGGTGACCGAGGACGATCTCAAGGTCACCGCGGTGCTCAAAGCCGGCGCCCAGCTCAGCGAGATCGAGCTGTTCGAGTGGCTCAAGGACCGGATGCCGTACTTTGCGCTGCCTCGCTATATCGAATTCCGTAACGCGCTGCCGGTCAGTGCGGTCGGCCGGGTGCACAAGTATCAACTGCGCGACGAGGGCGCCACCGCGACCACCTGGGACCGCGAGAATGCGAACGTCAGCTGGGACAGGCGATAACCCTGTGGCCCCGTCCGGATTCGGGCGGGGCCACACGGTTTTTCAGTGTGCTGGGGGAGTTCCGGTCCTGACATCGATGAGCAGCGGACCCGTGCGACGCGCGAGCGCAGTGGCGATCCGGTCAAGTTGGTCGGGTCCCTCGATACGCACCGCCGGTACACCCATCGCCTCGGCCACGGCGGCGAAGTTCACATCCCCGAGCAGCGGCAGATCATGGCCCATGCCGATACGGTCGGTGATCTTGAGTTCGGCGCCATAGGCGCCGTCGTTGTACACGACCACAACCATGTCCAGTCCGTAGCGCGCGGCGGTCAGCAGCTCGGTGACGCCCATGGTCAGTCCGCCGTCTCCGACGGTCACCAGCGTCGGCCGGTCGGGCCTGCCCACCGCTGCACCGACTGCCGTCGCCAGCCCGAGACCGATCGATCCGAACGCCACCGTCTCGATGAAGGCCGACGGCTCGGTCACGTGCAGCCACGAGTAGCCCGCCAGCATGAACAGACCTGAATCGCAGACAAAGGTGCGCTCGCGCTCGAACACCGCATCGAGCAGCAGTGTCAGTTCGCGGCTGTCGACCAGGTCGGCTCGCTGCGCGGTGAATTCCGCACGCGGGTCATGCTGGGCCAGTCGCTCGGCGAGTTCCGGAGTGCACAGTGTGCCCGGTCTCGGCAGATTCACCTCATCGAACCAGTCCACCAAGGTGACCGCCGTCTGGGCGGCGTCGGCGTGGACGGCGGCAGCGACCGGAGCATGCCGGCCAAGGTGCGCAGATTCCAGGTCGACCTGCACGATGCGTTTGCCCTCCAGCAGGGACCCTTCCGCCGTGGTGTCAGGGTTCAGGCTGGCCCCGAAAACGATCAGGCAATCGGCCGCCAAGATGGTGTCGGTGGCGACCTGGTGGGACAGGCTGCCGCAGATCCCCAGATCGAATGGCTCGCCGCGGAAGTAATCCTTGGCGCACAAAGTGGTGGCGAGCGGGGCTCCGATCCGTGCGGCCAGGGCTGTCAGCGGGGTGCGGGCATCCGCCAGCACCGCCCCACGCCCGGCCAGGATGACCGGACGACGAGCATCGGCGATCGCTCCGGCGGCCACATCCAGGGCCACCGGGTCCGGCGCAATGGCTTGTAACGCACCGATATTGACCTGACTCGGCTGATAGGTGGTCGAATGGCGCTGGACATCGACCGGCACGTTGAGCACGATGGGTCGACGTTCGGCGCGGGCGCGGCCGAAGGCGCGCGCCACATCGTCGGGAATGGCGTCGGCGGAGTACACCTGCTGAAAGCCCGCGCCGGTCGGTGCGACGATACCGGCCTGGTCGACGCGCTGGCGACCGTGCGGAAGCGAAGGGTCGGTGTCGCCGGCGAAAACCACCACCGGAATCCGACGACGCGCCAGGTGGGTCAGAGCGGTGACCGCGTTGGTCAGGCCGGGACCGTGTGTCACCGAGGCGAAGCCGACCGCACCGGTGACCGCGGCGTACCCACCGGCCATCAGCACCGCACCGTCCTCACGGGCGGCCTTCACATAGTCGACGCCATGGTTGTCCCGCAGCTGGGCGAGCACCTGGATGTTGCCTTCCCCGATCACCCCGAAGGCGGTTGTGACGCGCTGATCGACGAATGCCTGAGCAAGGGCCGTATGGCCAGAGATTTTGTGGGACATTCTGGGTATAGAACCATGCACCGATCATCGGGATCGACTCTGCCAAGCCGTAGTTGAGCTCTTACGGGGGTTGAGCTGATACCAGCACCAGCACCGCCTTGTGCCTCAGTGCTGACCAGCGCAGCATCACGGTGAAGGTTAGAAAATCCCCAAGGAGGAAGACGTGTCAACGGTTCTCGACGTCGATAGCCACGAGATGGCGCCACTGGAGCTTTGGGGTGAGGTGTTCGGCGAGGAGATCGCCCGCCGCATCAACGAAGTCGGATTCGACATCCTGACCAGGACCCGGGCCAATTCGCTGTCGGTGCCGGGGCTGGAAGGTGACACCACTGCGATCAACCAGGAATCAGTGTGGCAACTCAAGGGCGCGACCGCCCCGTCGGCCATCGACCTGCGTCGACGGCCTGCGGTTCTCGACGAGATGGAGATCTCTCGTCAGCTCGTTTTCCCGACCTTCGGCCTGTTCGCACTGATCCTGGTGAACGACCCGAACGCACCCGCCTGGCTTGGGTTCGATGCGCAGAAGTTCGATGGCCGCGCGATCGGCCGCCAAGCGGTCGATGCCCATAACAAGTGGGCCGCCGAGATCACCCGGTCGACATCGAATCGGGTACGGCCGGTTGGCATCGTAATGACCGACGCACCTGCGGAATCGATCGTCGAGCAGGCCAGGTGGGCGATCGACCAGGGTATCCGCGCACTGATGATCCCGGCGAACGTGCCCCCTGCGGGTGCGTCGCCGGCGCACCCCCAGCTGGATCCGTTCTGGCGGCTCGCGGCCGAGGCAGACATTCCGGTCACCATCCATCTCGGTACCGACAGCGGATTCATCAGTTCGTCGGCGTGGTCGCAGGGCGTCGAGATCTTCCATCCCTCCGATAAATCCAGCATCGAACTGCCCATCGAGCCCTACCGCGCGACCAATATCCACTACTGCGCCGAGAACATGGTCTCGACGATGGTTCTCGGCGGAGTCTTCGAGCGGCACCCGGCACTGCGATTCGGTGCCATCGAACTGGCCGCCGGCTGGGCAGGCCCACTCGCCGACCGGTTGGATGTCTGGGCCGACACGATGTTCAAGTCACGACTCAAGGACACGCTCTCGCTGCGGCCGTCCGAGTATCTCGCCCGCAACGTGCGGGTCACACCGTTCTACTTCGAGCCACTGGGGCGCTATTACGAACAGCACACCAATGTGTGGCCAATGTACTGCTATGCAACAGATTTCCCCCATGTCGAGGGCGGTAAAGACTCCCGGAGGGTGTTGACCGAGGCACTGTCGTCGGCACCGCATTCGGCGGTCGAACAGTTCTTCAACACCAACGGTGAGTTGCTGTTGCCGGCGTGAGCCGCACCTTTCCCACCCGGACATCCGAAACGCAAGGTAACCATGACACAGACGCAAGCCGGTGACGGCCTCGAATCCGACGACGCCGCACGTGCGGTGACGTCGTTCGACCACCTCGACCCAGAGCTCAACTACGAAAGACTGCAACAGGTTTACCGTGTCCTCAGCTCGGGTTGTCCGGTACCGAAGACCACTACCCACGGTGGTTACGCCCTGGTGACCCGATACGACGATGTGATCGAGGTCGAAAAGGACGCCAAGACGTTCTCTTCGGCCGGTGGCGTGCTGCATCCTCCGCATGAGGGCCGCCCGCCCAGCATCCCGATCGAATTCGATGGGGCCGAGCACATCGCCTACCGGAAACTGTTCATGGAGGTACTCAGCGCACCCCGGGTGCGTAAGCTCCTGCCCTATCTGGAGGGCCTCACCGAACGGATGCTCGACGGGTTCGCCGCCGGGGATGAAACCGATTTCGTGCAGAATGTCGCGGTGCAGATCCCGGTGCGCGCCGTGGGACATCTGCTCGGTCTCGGCGAGGATGCCAATGAGATGATCCAGGACTTCGCTACCAAGATCCTGGAGAACGCCGGCACACCGATTATGGTGGAGGCGTTGCAGGAGCTCGATGTAGCGGCCGCCGGGCACTTCGATGAGAGACGGCACAATCCCGGTGACGACTATCTGAGTCGACTGGTGCACATGGACTTCGGCGGTCGCCAGCTCACCGATGACGAACTGAAGAACATCTTCCGGACCTTCGTGTTCGCCGGGTTCGAAACCACGGCTCATGCAATCGGAAGTCTGGTGCATCATGTCGTCAGCGATCCGGACCTGCAGGCCGGCATGCGCTCGGGCGCCATTCCGTTGGAGGGTGTCGTAGAGGAAGGTTTGCGCATGCTGCCGCCCGTGCAGACCATGTTCCGCACCACGACCTCACCGACCACGCTCAACGGCAGCGACCTGTCCGCAGGTGAGCGGCTGGTCCTGCTCTACGCGGTTGCCAACCGCGACCCCGCACAGTTCGAGGATGCCGAGTCGTTCTGTCCGAACCGCGTCAATCCCAGACAACACGTGGCGTTCGGCATCGGGCCGCACTACTGCGCGGGAGCGACTTTGGCGCGCGCGGAGATTCATGTCCTGATGAAGGCTCTCCTGAACCGGCCGCCGCTGGAACTGGTGGGTGAACCGAGACACAGTCCGCATCTGATGATGGGCCAGATGATGGGTATCGATTACCTGCCGCTGCGCTTTCAGGAAGGGCCAAGCTGATGAGGTCCGCGGTTCTGCATGAACTTGGAGCCAACCTCTCGGTCGAGAGCCTCACCCCGTTGCCCCCGGGCCCGCGTGATGTCATCGTGGAGGTCCGGGCCAGCGGCATCTGCCACACCGATCTGTCGATGCGTAACGGCCTGTTCCCGACGATGTTCTCCGGCCCGATGATCGGCGGCCACGAGGGTGCAGGCGTCGTCATCGAGGTCGGCCGGCAGGTGTCCAGAGTGGCCGTCGGGGACCGGGTGGTCACGTCCTTCCGGCCCGCGTGCGGCACCTGCACCTACTGCACCGACGGCCGCACCCACCTATGTGACTCGCTGGGCTCGTTGATGCAGCGCCCGCGCGCGCTGCGCAGTGACAACACGCACGTCAACACGATGAGCGGTATCGGTACCTTCAGTCAGTTCCTCACCTGTGACGAAGCATCGGTGGTGCCCGTGCGGACCGACCTGCCCGACGCGCACCTGGCGCTGCTCGGCTGTGGCATGACCACCGGTGTGGGGGCGGCATTGTTCACCGCACACGTCCGACCGGGATCGACGGTGGCCGTCGTCGGTTGCGGCGGGGTGGGGCTGTCGGTCATCCAGGGGGCGGCTGTCGCCGGTGCGGCGCGGATCATCGCGATCGACCCGGTCGCATCGAAACGTGAACTGGCACTGCGGACCGGGGCCACCGATGTCATCGACCCGACGGCACACCCGGCAGCCGAGCAGGTGCGGGAGATGACCCGCGGCCGTGGTGTCGATTTCGCCTTCGACGTCGTCGGTGGACCGGTGACGTTCGCATCGACCTACGCCATGCTCGACAAGGGCGGGTTGATCGTCCTGGTCGGCTACGGTCCGATCGACAGTGAACTGCGACTGCCGGCATTCGATCTGCAGTCCCAGGAGAAGATGGTGAAAGGCTGCGTGGCGGGGTCGGCCCAGATACGCCGGGACTTCCAGAAATTCATCGATCTCATCGAACACGGTCGGCTCAGGACCGATGACATGGTGTCCCACGAGGTGGCCTTGGACGGCATCAATGACGCGATGCAGGCGATGCTGTCCGGGGACGTGGTTCGCAGCGTCATCACCACCTTCTGATCGCCGCCCGCAGGGTGGTGGTAACGGCACTAGCATGACCGAGCCTCTTGGCCGCCGGCCCAGCGCTCCCTAACGTCACAAACAGCCCAAGGATAGAAAGGTCGTCCATGCCGAAGTACTACAAGGTCAGCGATCCCGGCTTCTTCGATGCCATCACCCCGCCCGAGCTGAGGTTCGCGGGGGCGGCGACGCGCGAGGTGATGCCCGGGTGGGATCTCGGTTCCATCGTGATGGGGGAGAACAGTACCGACCCGGACAACGCGGTCGTCTCGCTTCTGCGCATCGCCCCGGGAGACACGCTTCCGCGCCACGCCCATGACTGCTATCGGGTCGAGGTCGTCATATCGGGCTCAATCACGCTGCCGGACGGAGACATTCTGCGGTCCGGGGACATCATGACCTCCGATCCCCGCGAATACTACGGTCCGCACGTTGCTGGTGAACAGGGCTGCCTGTCGGTCGAGATCTTCTCCGCGGCAAAGGGAATGCTGCCCATCGGTGATGCCGAGGACGAGGTCGCCGGCGATGTCGCCGGCCGAGTGAACGAGGCGCTCTCGCGGCTGCAGGGAAGCTCCAACGCTCCAGCGGTGTAATCGCATACCCAGCAAAGCCAGCGCCGGACGTGAGCATCAGCTCGTCCGGCGCTGGTCGCATGCCCCATGAACGCCAGAAATAGAAGGTGACAGTCCTGTGCGAACAAAGAAGCCCCTGGTGGTCGGTATCGGCGGCACCCTGCGTGCCGACTCGTCCACCGAACGGGTACTACGGCACTGCCTGGCCTCCGCCGAGCGCCTGGGCGCCGACACGAAGCTGTTCTGCGGTGACGACCTGGACCTGCCGATGTACAACCCCCACGACTCCACGCGGACTGCCAAGGCGACCGCTCTGGTGGCCGGGTTGCGGGCCGCCGATGCGGTGGTTGTCGCCTCGCCCGGTTACCACGGTGCGGTCTCGGGGCTGGTGAAGAATGCCCTGGACTACGCCGAGGATCTGCGCACCGGAACACGCACCTACCTGACCGATACCCGATGGGGAGCTATCGCGTGCGCGTACGGCTGGCAGGCCGCCGTCGGCACGCTGGGTCAGCTGCGGACCATCGGTCACGCACTGCGCTCCTGGCCGACCCCGTTGGGCGTGGCGATCAACTCCGCCGCGGCCACATGGGGTCCGGACGGGTCGATCCAGGACGAGTCTGTCATCGGTCAGATCGACTGTCTTGCCGCGCAACTCCTCGAAGACATGTTGATCTGATGTGACACACCGGAGCATGCACGATGGGGGCGGGTGGCCGAAGCCACCCGCCCCCATCGCGTCATTCCGCATCGAGGTGTGCGCGCCGTTGCGCTATCTCGGTGCAAGCAGTACCGATTCGTCGAGCATGGACTGCGGTGGCTCCGGGTGGTGATACAGCGCCGCGGCATTGCCGTAACAGATCTTCTTGATGGTCTCGGTCGGCAGTGTTTCCAGCTCGGCGCGGAACAATTCCTGGCTGTCCGGCCAGGAGCTGTCGCTGTGCGGGAAGTCCACTTCGAGCATCATCCGGTCCTCGCTGATCACATCGAGGCGCTGGAATGCGGATGGATCCTCGATGGAGGTGAACCAGAAGTTGCGGTGCAGGACGTCGACCGGGTGAATGGTCGAACCCGCCCAGACCCCGGGTTCGGCTTCCCGTTGGCGGTAGGCGCGGTGCAGACGCTCCACGACCATCGGCACCCAGGAGATGCCGGCCTCCGACAGAACAATGTGAATATCGCTGTAACGCTGTGGAACTCCCGAGAATATCCAGTCGACGACGGTTTCGATCCCGTTGAGTGGGAACAACGCGACCTGTGCCGGTACCGGGGTGTCGGGGGAGGGGCAGCTGATCCGCCCGGACGACCCGATATGCAGATTGATCGCGGTATCGGTCTCGGCGCAGGCCCGCCAGAACGGCTCCCAGTGATCGGAATGCACACTGGGAAATCCGAGCTGGGCCGGATTCTCGGTGAAGCTGACCGCGTGCACACCGCGCTCGGCGTTGCGGTAGATCTCCTTGGCGGCCAGTTCGGCGTCGGCCAGGTAGCTCAGTGCGCACGGGATGAAACGATCGGGATGCGAACCCGCCCACTGTTCGACCGCCCAGTCGTTGTAGGCCTGCACACACGCGAAACCCAACTCCTTGTCCGGCATCCGTGAGAACGTGGTGCCCGCAAACCCCCACGTGATGGAAGGGAAGCACAGCGATCCCCAGACACCCGCGATATCCATGTCGTGAACTCGCGCATCGGTGTCGTAGACCGACGTGCGATAGTCCTCGAGCCGCATCTGCATGGACCGCCACTCGGTGATGGGCCGCCCGGCCGCGCCGTCCATCCCGCTGAAGAAGAACTTCTTGTCGGCGATCTGCCACGCCGGACGGCCGTCGACATCGACCAGCCGCGGAACGTCATCGCGGAACTTGGCCGGCACGGTGTCGAAGAGTGTCGATGGCTCGAAAGAGTGATCGTCGACCGAGATGACAGGGCACCAAACTGGTTTGGGCTCAGGCTCGGGCAGTAACGACAACTCGTAATCGGGGCCGACTGTGAAGATGCTGGAATCGGAAAGCGAATCCTCCAGATCACTGGGCATGAAATCCGTACCTCTCCGCCGCCGGAGCGGCAATCACCAATTTGGAAGGGACTAGAACAGGGGAACTTGTTTGGGTTCGGTGTAGGCCAGCAGGCCTTCGATACCGCATTCCCGGCCGATACCGCTTTGACCGAAGCCGCCGAACGGTCCGTCGAAGCTGCCGCCGACACCGTTGACCAGGATCATGCCGGCCCGCACGCGCTTGGCCAGCCTGGTCGCGCGGTCGACGTCACTGCTCCAAATGCTGCCGGCGAGACCGTATTCGGAGTCGTTGGCGATGGCCAGTCCCTCCTCATCATCGGTATAGGGAATGATGCAGACCACGGGACCGAAGATCTCCTCCCTGGCGATGCGCATACCGTTGTCGCCGCCGGTGAACACAGCCGGCTCCACATACCACCCGGTGTCGAGGCCGGCCGGCCGGCCACCGCCCAGAACCAGCTTGGCACCCTCCGCCTGCCCGATGGCGACATAACCCTCCACGCGCTCGCGCTGACGCTGCGATACGAGTGGGCCGATCTCGGTGGCTGGGTCGGTCGGGTCGCCGATCACCATGGACGACACCATGTCACAGAAGGCGTCGGTGAACTCGTCGATTCGGCTGTAGGGGACCAGGAGTCGGGTCTGATTTGTGCAGGTCTGGCCGCTGTTCCGAAAGGCTGCATCGCGCAGGCCCTCGACTGTGGAAGCGATATCGGCGTCGTCGAGAACCAATGCGGCGGATTTGCCGCCCAGCTCCAGCGTGCATCGCCGCAGGTCGCGACCACAGATCTCGGCGACGCGCCGACCCGCCTCGGTGGATCCGGTGAAGGCCACCCGATCCACACCTGGGTGGCTGATCAGGTGTTCACCGGCCTCTCGGTCTGCCGGCACGACGTTGAGCACACCCGGCGGCAGCCCGGCCTCGTCGAAGATCTGGGCCAGCAGCAGTCCGTCGAGTGCGGTTTCGGGAGACGGTTTGGCCACCACCGTGCAGCCGGCTACCAAGGCGGGCGCGATCTTCATCAGCATCAATGCCTGCGGATAGTTCCAGGGAGCGATAGCGGCCACCACACCGGACGGATCATGGATCACCGATACCGGGGAACTGAGCTCCGTGCGATGTTGTTCGACCTCGAAGCGGTCACCAAGAGCGGTGAAATAGGCGAGAACATGTTGCGCGATGGGGCCTTGAGCATTGCGCGAGAAAGTGATCGGACTGCCCATCTCGGCGGTGATGAGCTCGGCGATCTCGTTGGAATGCTCGGCGTAGATCTCGCCGGCACGGCGCAGATAGCTAGTCCGTTCGGTGATCGGTAGACCCGACCAGCCACCGTCGTCGAAGGTCTTCCGTGCGGCCGCGACCGCACGATCCATATCGGCCGCCGTGCCGTCCGGTGCGTGCCCGATGACCTCGAGGGTGGCCGGCGAGACGATGTCCCGGCGGGCGCCGGTCGAGGACACCCACTGGCCGCCGATGTAGATCGTGTCGCGCTGCCGGGGACCCAGTGTGTGTCCACGAGCTGACATTGCTGACCGCCTTAAATGTCGACGTTGTGATGTGTGCACCGCGTGTAACCGACGTTGTCGAATCACACTGGGCGGCAAACTTTCCCCGGATTCGGATCGGGTGGTCCGCGGTCACTGCGGTGTGTACCTCAAGGGTCGTCGTCGCCGCCGATGTGGTCAAGGACGGTGCGTGGTGGTGACAGTGCCCCGGTCTGGTTAAGGGGTGTCAACGCAACCACCCTTCGTGCGTGCGGTGGAACTAGCGTCTGCGGTAGTTGAACTGCATGACACAGAAACGGAGACACTCCGCACAGATGGTCGACCGATGGGTGTGGTCCGAGGCGGACATGGTCGGTATCGGCCCCGTTATCGCCGAAGTACGATATCTGAGTATTCCGACCGGTATTGCGCCTTTTCGGCTTCCCAATGGGCGGCTGACACCGACGAGCATCCCGGCGATCGTGCTCCGGTTGACCGATGGCGAAGGGGTGCAGGCATTCTCGCTGCTCTGGTTTCAGCAACCGGGCCAGGTGGTCCTGGTCGGAGCGGGTCTGCAGTACCTGTGCAGCGAGGTGGCTCCGCTGGCCGGTATGGCCGAACTGGACGCCGGGATCCTGGCCGCGACCCGGTTCGTCGGTGATCAGGGTGTCATGGCATTCGCGTCGTCCGGGCTTCGGATGGCAGCCGAAGACCTACTCTGCAGACGTCGTGGAATCGGCCTGGCCAACATGATCGGGCGACGCCGTGACCGGGTCCGGTGCTATCAGACGGGCCTGATGCTGCAGGCGACTACCGACGAGCTCGTGGCGGAAGCGGCGACCATATACGCGGGCGGCGTGCGCGCTCTCAAGATGCTCGTCGGCAAACCGGACCTCGACGAGGATGCGGACAGGATCCAGGCGGTCAGAGACTCTCTGCCGACCGATGCGGTGCTCATGGTCGACGCCCTGCAACGCTGGGACAGCGCTGCCACCGCGTTGCGCGCCGCCCAACGATTCGAGCCCTTCGGGATCCAGTGGATCGAGGATCCACTACCGCACGCCGATATCGCCGGCTATCGCGACCTCGCGCAGCGGTCCCCGATACCCATCGCCGGTGGCGAGACATTGTTTTCCCCAACCGATATAGACGAACTCGTGGGAGCCGGCGTGCGCTATATCGTCGGAGAGCCCGAACGGGTCGGGGGACTGCGGGCGTGGCTGGGTGTCGCGGACCGCGTACGCGAATCCGGCGCCACGATGCTGCCGCATCTGTATCCGCACGTGTCGGCGCAGCTGCTGGCGACGCTGGAACAGGACGAGGTGTGGCTGGAGTATGTGCCATGGTTCGATCAGCTGGTGTCCCAACAGTTGTCTTTTGTGGACGGCACAGTCCAGGTGGGTTGCGAGCCCGGATCGGGCTTCACCCCTTGTCCCGACGCGCTTGATCGTCTGTCTTGGGGACCCTGGTACCGAGTCGATCAGTGAGGGTCGGTCCCGAGACCGCTGGACTGGTCGGTCGAGTGATGGTGTCATACCTACCCGTCCAATCTGTTGACTCGGTACCACCGCGGCCGTGAGATCGATGGTGCCGAGACATTTTTGAGCTGTTGACTGGCATCGACGTCGGATAGCGGAGGGTAGGAGTGGCCATGGACTGGTTCGACCGGAGAATCGTGCAGTATGTGTTGCGCTGGCAGCCATTCGGTGGACCGCCCGAGGATGAAGTGCTGCCGCGGTTCGGGATGACCCTGCCCCAACTGAATCGGCGGTTCAATCGGATCGTCAAGAGAATGGAAGCTCAACAGGAGCTACTGCGATCCGAGGATCTGGCGTTGCTGTCGGCCGTCAATCGGGCCAAGGTCGAGGCTTCAGTGAGACGTGAGTTGGAGTCGGTGAGATCGCCGCTGAGGCTGCCTGCGTCGACTTCCGCCGAGCAGCGCCCCGCATGAAAGGTATTGCAAGTGACTCTTTCTGGTGATGTATCTGGATATGAGGGAGCCCTTCTGCTACTGCGAATGGTTCTCGGGTTGACGATGGCCGCACACGGGTGGAACAAGTTCTTCGGTGCCGGCGGAATCGCGGGTACGGCCCGGTGGTTCGACAGCATCGGCATGGCGCCGGGTGCTGTTCATGCTCGAGTTGCCGCAGGCGCCGAGATCGCGGCAGGAGCATGTCTGGCAATCGGATTCGTGACTCCGCTGGCGGCTGCCGGGTTTGTCTCGCTGATGGTGGTGGCGGCGTGGACTGTCCACCGCGGCAATGGGTTCTTTGTCACCAGGGACGGCTGGGAGTACAACCTGGTGCTGGCGGCCGGCGCAGTGGCGGTGGCAGGAACCGGAGCCGGGAGTCTCAGCTTGGACTCTCTGGTGTTGCGCGAAACGGCTGCCTGGCCGCTGCTACACGGGTGGGCGGGCTTGGCGATTGCGGTGACGGTCGGACTCGTGGGCAGCCTTGTCCAGTTGGCGATCTTCTTTCGTCCGCCTAGAACCGCTGTGTCCTGATCGATCCGTCCCACCGGGATGGAACGCTCTGTCCAAAAACACTATTCGCTGCCAGATGTAGTGATGAAACTGGCACAACCGGTACCCGTTCCCGACCTCTTCCGGACCTTGACCTTCGCCGAAACCGTTGGCTATAAACGGCACAGCCGTCAATTGTGACGCGCCTAACACTCTTCCCAAGTGTGTTGTCCCAGCAAGGAGTTGAGAGACATGTCTACAGATCCTGGTTCCGGGGTTGAGCTGGATCCATTCGATACAGCGCGACACAGGCACGAAACCCGATACCTGAGTCCGCATACCGGTGCAGATCGCCTCGCCCCTTCCGGAGTTGGCAGTCCGGCGGGCAGTTCATCCGCGCCGGCAACCCGACCCTGGTCTCTGATTCCTGAAACCTGGGGTCAATGGCTGCGTGTCGGCATCTTTGCCGCGGGGATCGGTCTGGCCCTGACCACCGGCCACGGCGTGGCATCGGCGGAGACATCGTCAGGGGGGTCGGATTCGTCGGGTGGTGCTTCGTCGAATACATCGGGTGGTACGTCGTCGGATCGTGACTCTTCTCAATCGAATTCTGCCCGTGTGACATCCCGCGGCGGTAAGGACGACCGGGCCGAGAACCGCGATCGTGATCAGCGCAGTGAGGGACGTGGTGGCCGCGCGGACCGTGATGAAACTGCTGACGACAGTGACAGCAAGCCCGGCGAGATCAAGGGCGGTGACGGCAATCGTGGTGAGAACAAGCGTGGTGACAGCAAGCGTAGCGGGAACAAGAGTGATGACAGCCGGCCCGAGGAGCGCAATGTCGACGCCCGTGCCGTGGCCCGTCCAGAGTCCGCCTCCGCGAGGGTATCCGCGCCCGAACGTTCGGTGGAGATGAGCGGTGCGCGTACGAGCCCGCAGCCGGTGGCGGATTCGGCCGCCCCAGATCCGGCAGCGCCGATCACACCCTCGGACGGGGCGCCTGCCTTTGTGTTCAGCGCGGCACGCGCAGCCGACGAATCCACAGCCACGGCGCGGGTGGTCCCGTGGTCGGTGTTCGTCAATAGGTGCGGGCTGATCTGCAACGGATCCAACGGCACGGAGGCGAACCCCAATGGTGTCGGTGGCGGTTGGCTGCTGGGCAACGGTGGGGCCGGGTGGTCGAGCACGGTGGCTGGTGTCGCCGGCGGACGGGGAGGCGTAGGAGGGCTGTTGTTGGGGAACGGCGGCGATGGTGGTGCCGGTGGCCTCGGTGCGCCGGGCGGGCGTGGGGGCAATGCCGGGTTCCTGGGCGGGAACGGCGGTCGTGGCGGCGATGGTGGTGGCGGGATCACCGGGGTTGCCGGCGAGTCCGGTGTGAATGGTGGCCGCGGCGGCAACGGTGGACTCGGCGGTGACGGCGGGTCCGGGGGCCGTGGCGGTCTGTTCTTCGGCTCGGGTGGCGAAGGTGGGGACGGCGGAGTCGGCGGCGCCGGCGGAATCGGAGCCCACGGCACCACGGCGTCGACCGCCGAGGGGGACGGTGGTCCCGGGAGTGACGGTGGCAGCGGCGGTTTTGGCGGCTTCGGTGGCGCCGGAGGTAACGCCGGTTTGTTCGTCGGCAACGGTGGTGACGGCGGTTCCGGTGGTGCGGCGGGTGCCGGTGGTGCCGGTGGATTCGGTGGTACCGGGGGAGCCACCGTTGTGACGCTGGCGGGCGGCCAGCTCACCGACAGTGCCGGTGTGGGTGGTATCGGTGGCTTCGGTGGTGCAGCCGGTTTCGCGGGGCTCGGTGGTGTCGGCGGCACACGGAGCATGTTCGGCCGCGAGGGTGCGACCGGAGCCAACGGTGCCGGCGCACTGGCCGGCGCCGGTGGTGGTGTGGGCGGGAACGGCGGCCTCGGCGGGCGGTTGCCGCTCACCGATCTGAACTCCGCCACTCCCGCTCAGGCGGCGCTGGCTGCCCTGATGAAGAGGCTTGGCCTGCCGATCCAGGCGGCGACCGGAATTCAGCTGGAGGATGTCGACGGCCGGCTGCTCGGCCCGTTGAACGCCTACCTCTACAACCCGGTCGTCGGTGAGGCGATCTTCAACGTCGGCAATACATTCTCTTCGTCGTCACTGTCGGCGCGGGTCAAGGAGATTGTGATTCTCTCTGTCGGCGGTAAATGGGGATCGCCCTATGAGCTGTACGCTCACGAGCTCGTCGCTCGTATGGTGGGTGTGCCCGAAGCTGCCGTCGTGTCGCTGGCCAGCGGCCAACCTCCGGTCGGTCTCACCGGAAACGAGCTCGTCGCTGCGCAGTTTGTACAGGAGCTCATCTCGACCTACCGGGTGAGTACGGCCACCTACCAGGCGGCCGAGGCGGCATTCGGTCAAACCGGTGTTGTCGACATGGTCAATCTGGCCAGTACTTACCTCGGAGTGTCGGCGACGCTGAACGCGTTCAACGTGCGCGGACCGAATACGGCTGCACCCGCGGTGCTTCCGACACCAGCACCTTATACTCCTATGTCCCCGGACGGCCCGAACGGGTTGGGTGGCCGGCTGCCGCTGCTGGATCTCGATACGGCTACGCCGGACCAGCTGGCGCTCGCGGCCCGGATCAAAGCCTCGGCGCTGCCCATCCAGCAGGCCACGGGTATCGAGTTGGTGACACCTGAGGGGCAACTGATCGGTCCGTTGAATGCTTTCCTGTACAACCCGGTCAGCGGCGGAGCGCAGTTCGACGTCGGTGAGACATTCTCGTCTTCGACGCTATCCGCCCGGGTGAAAGAGGTTGTCATCCTGTC
Organism: Mycobacterium sp. AMU20-3851; assembly: GCF_043974665.1. NCBI lineage: Bacteria > Bacillati > Actinomycetota > Actinomycetes > Mycobacteriales > Mycobacteriaceae > Mycobacterium > Mycobacterium sp. AMU20-3851. The sequence goes on along the minus strand of NZ_CP146371.1, from coordinate 4,483,785 downwards.
GGTCGGCGGGCTCTGGGGTTCGGACTACGAGGTGTGGTCACACGCCAAGGTTGCCCGGCTCGTGGGTTTGCCGGAGGACGCGATCGTGTCGCTCGGCAGCGGTCAGACTCCGTTGGGGCTCAGCGGAAGCGAGCTGATCGCTGCCCAGTTTGTCCAGGAGCTGGTCTCGACGTACCGCGTCAGTGATGAGCTGTACTACGCGGCAGAGTCCGCGTTCGGCCGAACGGCTCTGGTGGACCTGGTCAATCTGGCGAGCACCTATCTGAGCGCCTCAGCAGTGTTGAACGCCTTCGAGGTTCCCGTTCCTCCGGCGGCGACGGACTCGGCGTAGACCCGGTCACGGCACGCGCGAACGGGGCGTCTCCATCACGGAGGCGCCCCGGTTTGCGTGTCCCGGTCCTGAACTGGCGGGGGGCTCAACGGGAACTGAGTCATCGCGCGGACGAGTACATCGCGCAACGTCCCGGCGGCCGGGACGTCCAGCCAGTACTGGACCGCAGCGTGAAGCGCAGCCAGAACGGTTGCCGCGACGAGGCGCGGACCGAGGTCCAAAAGCGGGTCCGCGCCGCTGCGAGCTCCGATTTCGGAGGCGATGGCGCGCTCGATTGCGATGTCGGACTTTCGTTCTTCGGCGTACAACGAAGGTTCAGATCGAATCAGGCGGGCACGAGCCATCCAGTCCCGATCAGGTTCGTCGTCGAATAGCGCCGCGGCGGCGGCCGCCAAGGAGTCGTGCAACGGCTCATCGGCGGGCCGGGCTCGCAAGGCAGAGCAAAATACTTCGGTTCGAATCGCTGCGACACCGACGATGGCTGCTTCCTTGTTCGGAAAATAGTTGTTGAACGTTCTTGGCGAGACGCCGGCTTCTGCTGCGATATCTTCGGTGCGGACAGCCGTAACGCCGCGTTTGACAGCCAGGTCGAGCGCGATCGAGCTCAACCTGGCATGCATGTCGCGCTTCTTTCGTTCTCGCAGACCCAGTAAGCGTTCATCATCGCTCACGGAACCAACCTCCCATTCATACGCTCGGCCCAAATGCGTAGTCGTATAACTCATTTGGCCTGCTAGATGACAGTCGTGAGAGTGTACGCGGGAGTGGGGTGGAAAGAAAAAGGTTACGTGCTGCGATGCCGAATCGAGTCCGGGGAACTGTGATGTAGGTGAACAGGTGGGCTTGCTTTCCAGTGACCAGGGGACGCTGTGCAGCCTCGTATCTGGCGAATGCCGGCTGTGGGCCGGCGTGGGAGGAGCTCAACTCTCCGGCGAGCCGATAGGCGCCGGTGAGCGCCAACAATGCTCCCGCCCCCGACGCCGGCGACGCGCAATATGCAGCGTCGCCTACCAGTACGACGCGTCCCATCGACCATGTCGGCAGCTTGATCTGGTCCAACGCGTCGAAGTAGAAGTCGGCGGCAACGTCGGCGGCATCGAGCATGGCGGGTACATGCCATCCGAGATCACAGAATTCGCTGCGGAGTAACTGACGCTGTGCGTCGATATCGCGGTAGTCGTACTCGATCGGCTTGGCGGAGCGGAAGATGAAGTTCATCAGTCCGCGCCCGAGCTCATCACGGTACACCGCGGCCGACTTTCCTGGCTCGTTATAGAAAGTCGTCCAATTCGGTTCCCCCACCGTCAGATCGGCACTTGCAACCGCATAGTAGTGATGCTTGAAGGTGCGAAACAAGTTCTCGGCGCCGAATGTCAGGCGTCTGATGCGCGAGTGTATTCCGTCTGCGCCCACAACGAAGTCGAACCTCTGGGGTTGCCGGTGGCTGAACGTGACGGCTACGCCGGCATCGTCTTGTTGAAGCTCGGTGACAGTGTCGCCGAATATGTAATCGACATCAGATTCGGTTGCCCCATGAAGCACGTTCGCCAGTTCGCCCCGGGTGATCTCGATGTCTTCGGAGCCCACCATTTTCTCGACGTCGGCCGCCGCGAAGCGTACACGCTGTCGGTCATCGTGGTCGACGAACCGCATACCCCGGTTGACCAACGCGCGCTCCCTGATCGCCCGGCTGAGCCCCATTCGTTCGACAACCACCAGCGCTTCGGACCGGATGTCGACGCCATTCCCGCCGCGTCGGAGCTCAGCCGCCTGTTCGACGATAGTGACCTCAAATCCGGCGCGGGTCAGCCAGAAGGCGGTCGCGGGTCCGGCGATGCTGGCACCGACGATGAGAACTCTGCTTTTCGGCATGAGTGAGATCCTGGCATAATATTGCGGAGTGCGCAAAATTGCTGATTCAGCAAATATCTGGGGGCCCCGCCTGCGGCGGGCGGAATCGTCGGATCAGTGACCGCTGCTTTGTCAACCGCTACGGGCCCCTGAATGACCCGCTAGGCGGGTGTTGTTGGTGAACGTCTAGTGAGTCGTCGAAGTTCTACACTGATTCGGATACCACCAAGGGGCAAGAGGCGCAGGGCAGGCTGTCGGATGCTTCGAAGTGCTGGTGCTCAACCGTGCCAACATCATTCATCGCTCGCGGTAGATATTCGGTGTCGGATCCCAGAATGGGAGGCTAGGACGTGGGTGCGTGGATTGATCTGTCGAAAACCATTGACACAGCGCCGGTTTCTGCCCTTCAGAGGCGAACGATAGTACTGCTGGTCATTCTCGCCATACTCGACGGTTTCGATGCGATGATGCTCGGATATGCGGTGCCGTCGATAGCCCGTGACTGGGAAGTGGGCACCGCCGAGTTTGGTGTGGTGCTGTCGGCCAGTGCTGCCGCAATGGTGTTCGGCAGCATCCTGTTCGGATCATTGTCGGACAGGTTTGGGCGGAGGCGGGTGATACTCGCAGGCACACTGTTGTTCTCCATTTTCACCCTACTGACGGCCTTCGCAGAATCCATGCCGGTCCTGATTGCGCTCCGGATCGTCACAGGTCTCGCCCTGGGCGGAGTGACTCCGAATCTTATTGCCATGGCATCGGAATTCACCCCTAAACGAATTCGCGGGACCGTCGTCACCATCCTGGTCAGTGCGATGTCGATGGGGGGATTCGTCGGGGGATTGACTGCTGCAACGCTGATCCCGAGCTATGGGTGGAAGGCGCTCTTCATCGTCGGCGGTGGTTTGCCGCTTGTCGTCGCTCTTGTCGCGGTTCGGTTGCTTCCCGAGTCGATCGCGTTTGTTTCCATGTCTGGCAACCGGGAGAAGTGCGTCGAATTGCTGCGTGCCCTCGATCCCCAGGCTTCAGTCACTGCCGACGCGAAGTTTGTGTATGCATCCGACGAGGCGCCAGAGAAGGCGTCGGTGACTCGTTTGTTCGCGCCAGGCAGGGCAACCGCGACACTCGCCGTCTGGGGAATCTTCTTCATCAACTACCTGATTCTGTACTTCTTGATGGGCTGGATGCCTACGCTTTTTGAAGGCGCCGGAATGTCTACGGCCTTGGCATCCACGGCCGTCGCGCTGTTCGCTCTTGGTGGGGTAGTCGGTGGAATCAGCCTTGGGCGCGTCGCGGATCGGCTGAGTAATCCTGCCCGGGTGGCCATGGGGAGTTATCTTCTGGCGGCGGCCTTTATTCTGGTGACTGCGGCAGTGATGGGGGTCAGCACGGGCCTCACACTGCTCGGAGTGTTCGTGGTCGGCGTCGGAGTGCTCGGGAGCCTGGCGATCATGAACGTTATCGCCGCCACCATATACCCGACCTCGATTCGAGGCTCAGGAGTGGGCTGGGCGTTGGGAATTGGGAGGCTGGGATCTATCTCCGGCCCAGCGGCCGGGGCGATCGCCCTCGCGATAGGTCTAGGCGCGTCGACTATTTTCTCGGTTATGGCGATCCCGGCGATCCTTGCGGTCGCCCTGCTCGCGACCGTCGCAAGAGGGCAGAAGCCCAGTACCCCGAGAGATTCAGAACTCAGCATCTGACGTCCGATACGTCAGGTGTGGTGACGGGCGCGCCGCCGCCATCGGCGACGTCGGGGACCATCGGGTTATCTTGCGTTCCGGATCGGGCAGAAGCGCAATGCGCAGGCAAAGGTCATTTGCACCAGAGACTTCGAAGTCGCGAGAGCAGTGGCTCATACTCGTCCTCGCATCGCGAGATGCGGCACCAGACGTGTATTCGGTCGAGAATCGGAGGCGCAAGGGAGATCTGGCCGCGCAGAGCAACGTGCAGTAGGCGGCGAATCGCCGCCGAGTGGTGCGCGCTGCCGAGGTTCATGTACACCAAGGCGCGGTCTTCGGCAGTCAGGTGGCGGTTCAGGGCATCGGCGAGTTCCCAAGCGATCTGATGTCCGGTTGCTGCGATCATGCTGATGTGAGGCCGCTGTGAGTCATTGGACGCGCTTCTCCTGGTCTCGCCAGGCGCGTTCGCGCAGCAGGTACTTCTGCGTCTTGCCGGTGGAGGTCTTTGGTAGCTCACCGAAAACAACACGCTTGGGTGCCTTGAACCGGGCGATGGTGGCCTTGACGTGATCGATTATGTCCTCGGCGGTGGCACTGCAACCGGGTTTGAGTGTGACGTAAGCGGCCGGTACTTCGCCCCACTGAGGGTCCGGCGCAGCGATCACCGCAACCTCCAGGACGGCGGGGTGCTCCATGATGGCCTGCTCGACCTCCACGGAGGCAATGTTCTCGCCACCCGAGATGATGACGTCCTTACTCCGATCACGCAATTCGATGTATCCGTCGGGATGGCGCACGCCAAGGTCGCCGGTTCTGAACCAGCCGTCCGGGGCCGCCGCTTCGGTGGCGGCCGGGTCATGCAGGTAGCCGACCATCACGTTGTTCCCGCGCAGCGCGATCTCGCCGGTGCGCGCGCCGTCAGCGGGTACATCGGTCCCGTCGTCGGCGAGCACACGAATTTCACACGAGATCATGTTCGCGACACCCTGCCGGGCCTTGATCTTCGCGCGCGCTTCCAGATCGAGTTCATCCCACTCGGGGCGCCAATCGCATATGGCAGCTGGTCCGTACGTTTCGGTCAGCCCGTACAGATGCGTGACATCGAATCCGAGGTCCGCCATCCGGCGCAGGATGGCCGGCGAGGGCGGTGCACCACCGGTGGCTATCCGCACGGGAGTGCCCTCGATGGTGTCTGCCTCGACCGCGTGGGCGATCATGGACAGCACGGTCGGGGCACCGTTGAGGTGGGTCACCCTCTGCTGCCGGATCAGGCGCCAGATCTCTGACGGGTCGACCTTGCGTAAGCACACATGTGTGGAGGCCGCGGCGGTGACCGCCCAGGGGAAACACCATCCGTTGCAGTGGAACATCGGCAGGGTCCAGAGATAGACCCCCGATGGAGACAGACCTGTATGCCCCACCATCGCGAGCGCTTGAAGGTAGGCACCGCGGTGGGAGTACATGACTCCCTTGGGTTTTCCCGTAGTCCCCGAGGTGTAGTTCACCGACAGCAACTCCAGCTCGTGGGTCGGCGTCCGGCGCTGAGGGGATGCCGCCGATAACATCTGTTCGTAATCACCCTGCGGGTCATCGTCAGCCTGCACAAGGATCGGTGGAGCGCTCAGCTGCCTCCGCACCTGCTCGACGATGTCGGCGAAGATCGGATCGTAGATCAGTACCGATGCCTCCGAATGGCTTAGCATATAGGCGATCTCGGGTGCCGAGAGGCGGGTGTTCAGGGCGATCAGGGGTGAACCGGACCAGGGCACACCGAAATGCGACTCCAGCAGAACGTGCGAGTTGGGTGCCAGAACGGCGACCGGGCGCCCCGACGACAGTTGCGCCAGACCGCCCGCCAGCTGCGCGGAACGCTGGTGCAGTTGTTCGTAGGTCCATCTGCACTCGCCGTCCACCACCGCCAGGCGATCCCCGTGACAGCTGGCCGCGCGGTCGAGGTACGCAGTAGGAGTGAGCGGTTCGTAACTCATCGATGCGCGTTGCGCTGATTGACCGTTGCCGTTCATAACGGCGTCCCTCCTCGGGGTCTGGATCTTTCGGACCCTAGTCATCCTGTGGTGCGTGAGCCGAAATGGGGTGGAGTTCAGCCAGTCAACACCGTTGTCGTACTGTCGCACAACGGGTATCGATGACATCGTGCATTCTGCCCACTGCGATAGCGCAATCCAGCGCCCCCGGTGTGCAGATCGCTCATCTCCGGGTGTGGGGGATCAGGTTGTCGAGAAGTGGAGTGATCCGGTAGTCGATGAGCTTGCGCATCACGAGCGATGTCGTTGTCTGCTCGACACCATCGATGTTCAGTATCTGGCCGGCTATCCGGTAGAGATCATCGGCTTCCCGCGCCACTACCTGGATCAGCAGATCGGTGACTCCACCCAACCCGTGGACCTCGATCACTTCGGGAATGTTCTCGAGGGCGCCCGCGATCTGGGTGAGCTTGCGCTGAGTCACCCGAGTCGAGATGAAGGCAGTGAGCGGATAACCGAGTGCGGCCGGATCGATCCGGCGTTCGAGTGATCGGAGCACCTGCTGGTTCTCCAGCCTGCCCAGCCGCGCCTGAACGGTATTCCGGGACACCCCCGTGGTGTTGGCGAGAGCGATCACGGTGGCCCGGGGATCCTCGCTGAGCGCTTTGATGATCCTTGCATCGATCGCGTCGACGCGCGGTTTGGTGGTCACGATGCCCAGCACGATGGACGCCGCACACCTGGTGCTGTGCAGATTGCTTCTTTGGAAGGGCGCGTCTTGCGCATATATGAGGCGGATGCTGCACTATAGGTGATCTTTTGCATATGCAAACCGTACCTTGGGTGGCGATACGCCACCACAGCGTCGGGACGCCCTCACCCAGGGAACCCGCGCGACAATGCGGTCGCAGACTCATGACCTGAGTCCAGTGCAGCCATCCCTGTCACACACGACGCTCACCGACGAGGACGCTTGATGCCCGGCAACTCCGCAGTGCACAGCATTGCCCACCATGTTGACAGCCCACATATCGCGCTGCGCGAGATCGAGCAGCGGGTGTTGTGGCTGTCGACGGCGATCATCCACTACGCCAACCGAATTCGCCCTAACGCCAGTGGCCTGAAGGTCGGCGGCCACCAAGCGTCCAGTGCATCGGTGGTGTCGATCATGACGTCCCTGTGGTTTGAGCAGTTGCAACCTGGGGACCGCGTTTCGGTCAAGCCGCACGCATCACCGGTCTTGCACGCCATCAACTACCTCATTGGTGAACTCGATGCATCGTATCTGCCCCGATTGCGTGAATTCGGCGGACTTCAGTCCTATCCGAGCCGGACCAAAGACCCGGATCCGGTCGACTACTCAACCGGATCGGTGGGGATCGGTGCCACCGCGCCGATTTGGGGTGCGATCGCACGCCGATACGTGGACACCCAGTTCGGCGTTGTCGGCAAGGGGCGGCAGTATTCGTTGGTCGGCGACGCCGAACTGGATGAAGGCGCGGTGTGGGAGGCGGTCCTCGATCCCGCGGTGGCGGACCTCGGCGAGATCGTCTGGATCATCGACCTGAATCGCCAATCGCTGGACCGGGTGGTGCCGAACATCGCCGCCGGACGACTGGAGGCCATGTTCACCTCGGCAGGCTGGCAGGTGATCACGGTGAAATTCGGCGCCTTGCTCGAATCGCTGTTCACCCGTCCTGGCGGGACCGCGCTGCGCACCCGGATCCTCGACATGCCCAATGCCGAGTACCAACGGCTATTACGCTGCACCGCAGATGACCTCCGCCAACGGCTGCCGGGGACGGGTCCGGACGCGACGGCCATTGCGGCGTTGGTGACCGAACTGGACGATGTGGAACTGCTCCAGGCGATTCGCAATCTCGGCGGCCACGATCTCGCTGCGCTACGCGAAGCGTACGCACAGATCGACGATACCCGCCCGACAGCCATCATCGCCTACACGATCAAGGGGCGCGGGCTACCTACACAGGGGCATCCACAGAACCACTCGTCCTTGCTCACGACGGACCAGTACGAGCAGCTGGCCACGGAGCTGGGCATCGATGTCGACGACCCCTGGTCCCGATTCGATCCCGGCACCCCCGCGGGCGAGCTCTGCGCGCTGACGGCGCAACGCCTGAAACGCGAACCGGTGCAGCTGACGACTCCGCCGCCTATACCGGGAGACCTTGGCCGCACCCCGTCGGGCACGGCGACCACTCAGGCTGCGCTGGGTCGAGCGCTGCTCGATCTGAGCCGCCAGTCTCCGGAAGCTGCCAAACGGGTGGTGACCGTCAGTCCCGACGTCAGTTCGACGACGAACCTGGCGGGTTGGCTGAACAAGGTCGGTATCTGGTCACCGAGCGAGCGGCGCAACTGGTTCGACGACGACCCCGAGACCATCATGCATTGGCGGGAGAAACCGACCGGGCAACACATGGAACTCGGCATCGCCGAAACCAACCTGGTAGGGCTCATGAGCGAACTCGGCGCGACCTGGAGCCGGTGGGGACAGCCATTGCTGCCCATCGGTGTGCTCTACGACCCGTTCGTCGAGCGCGCGCTGGAACCCTGGTCGTATGGGATCTATGCAGGTGGCCAGTCAATTCTGGTCGGTACCCCATCCGGTGTCACGTTGGCAGCCGAGGGGGGCGCCCACCAGTCGATCAAGACACCCTCCATCGGTCTGGAGCAGCCCGGTTGTGTGAGTTATGAACCGGCTTTCGCCATAGATGTCGAATGGACGCTGCTGTCGTGTATCGGCCGCCTCGGCCGCCCTGACGGCACATCGGCCTACATCCGGTTGTCCACCAGGCCGGTGGACCAGTTGCTGGCGGCTGTGCCGGCGGACCCCGCCGGACGGGAGCGGCGCCGCCGCCACGTCCTGGCCGGGGGCTACGTGCTGCGCAAGGCCGCCGACCCAGGGTTGACACTGGTCGGGATGGGTGCGGTGATGACCGAGACCTTGGCCGCCGCCGAGCGATTGGCGCTGTACGGCGTCGACGCCGACGTCGTGTGTGTGACAAGTCCGGGCCTCCTGTTCGAGGCGCTGCAGGCCCGACAGGGACGCGGCGACGGACCCACCTGGATTCTGGACCAGCTTTTCCCGGGCGGACGCGCGACACCGATGGTCAGCGTGCTCGACGGTCATCCACACACGTTGGCGTTTCTGCCGGCGATCAACGGTGTACCGGGAATCCAGCTGGGGGTCAGTCGATTCGGACAGGTCGGCTCGCTGGAAGACGTGTATCGCTATCACGGCATCGACACCGACAGCATCGTCGGCGCAGCACTCGATCTCATCGGGACGGTATGACGTGACTGCAGCGGAAAGCACAATCGCGGTGCCCTTGCCCAGCCTGGGCGAGGCCGTCACCGAGGCGACGATCACGCGCTGGCTCAAGGCAGTGGGTGATGTCGTCGAGCTCGACGAACCATTGCTCGAAGTGTCAACCGACAAGGTGGACACCGAGATCGCCGCTCCCGCAGCCGGTGTCCTGATCGAAGTCGTCGAACCCGAAGATGCCGTGGTGGCGGTGGGTACGGTCGTGGCGAGGCTCGGAGTCGCCGCCTCGACGAGACCGGGCCCGCCCGCGCAGGCGCCGGCTCCTTCAGCAACAGAACCCCCGCCCACGCCTGACACTGAGAATGCGGCGTCTTCCGCGCCTGACTGCCTGCCGCTGACCTCGCAAAGCGGGACCGGTGGTGAGGGTGACCGGGTCGAGAAGCTGCCTCGGATTCGCCGCACGATCGCGCGACGAATGATCGAATCACTGCAGACTGCAGCCCAATTGACCACTGTTGTCGAGGCTGATCTCACCCCGATCGCGGTCCGTCGCGCACAGATGAAGGAGGAGTTCCTCGAACGCACCGGCTCTCGGCTGTCCTATCTGCCGTTCATCGTGATCGCTGCGGTGGACGCTCTGGCGGAGCATCCTCTCATCAACGCCACGGTCAACGACGACTGTTCTGAGGTGATCTATCACGGCTCCGTGCACCTGGGAGTGGCGGTGGACAGCCCCAAGGGGCTTATGGTGCCGGTAATCCACGATGCCCAGCTCAAGAATCTCGTCGAGATGGGTGCGGCCATCGCGGCAGCCGCCGCGGCCGTACGCGACGGTTCGATACGGCCCGACGAAATGAGTGGCGGCACGTTCACGATCACCAACACCGGCAGCCGCGGGGCGCTGTTCGACACACCCATCATCAACCAGCCCCAGTCGGCCATCCTCGGCGTCGGTGCGGCCACCGAACGCCTGGTGCCCGAACGTGACAGCGACGGTGCACTGGTGATCCGCACCCGGTCTATGGCGTATCTGTCGATGACGTACGACCATCGGCTCATCGACGGTGCAGACGCGGCGCGCTATCTGACTGCGGTCAGGACTCGGCTGGAGGAGTGGCCATGAACCAAACACCATTCGATCTTTTCCAGCTACCGGCTGAGTATGGTGACCTGCGTACGGCGATCCGGGCGCTGGCCGAGAACGAGATAGCTCCGTATGCGTCGGATGTCGATGAAAATTCGCGGTTTCCGGACGAGGCGTTGGCGGCGTTGAACGCTTCGGGCTTCAATGCCGTGCATGTGCCCGAGGAGTACGGCGGCCAGGGTGCGGACTCGGTGGCGGCGTGCATCGTCATCGAAGAGGTGGCCCGCGTCGACGCGTCGGCGTCGCTGATTCCGGCGGTCAACAAGCTGGGCACCATGGGGTTGATCTTGCGCGGTTCGGACGACCTGAAAAAGAAGGTGCTGCCCGACCTGGTCAACGGTCAGTTGGCCTCCTATGCATTGTCTGAGCGTGAGGCCGGCAGTGATGCCGCCGGGATGCGCACGCGCGCCAAGGCCGACGGCGAGGACTGGATCCTCAACGGGACCAAAGCGTGGATAACCAACGGTGGCAAGTCGTCCTGGTACACGGTGATGGCGGTAACCGATCCCGACAAGGGCGCCAACGGGATCTCGGCGTTCGTTGTGCACATCGACGATGAGGGCTTCACCGTCGGGCCGAGAGAGAAGAAGCTCGGCATCAAGGGTTCGCCGACCACGGAGTTGTACTTCGAGAACTGCCGGATTCCGGGGGATCGGATGATCGGCGACCCGGGTACCGGCTTCAAGACGGCGCTGGCAACCCTGGATCACACTCGTCCCACCATCGGCGCCCAGGCCGTCGGGATCGCCCAGGGTGCGTTGGATGCGGCGATCGAATACACAAAGGGGCGTAGGCAGTTCGGCAAGGCGATCAGTGATTTCCAGGGTGTGCAGTTCATGCTCGCCGATATGGCCATGAAGGTCGAGGCCGCCCGGTTGATGGTCTACAGCGCCGCGGCCCGTGCTGAGCGCGGTGAAGGCAACCTCGGGTTCGTCTCGGCGGCGTCGAAGTGTTTTGCCTCTGATGTCGCGATGGACGTGACCACGGATGCGGTGCAGTTGTTCGGCGGCGCCGGGTACACCACCGACTTTCCGGTCGAGCGGATGATGCGCGACGCGAAGATCACCCAGATTTACGAGGGCACCAACCAGATCCAACGCGTGGTGATGAGCCGCGCCCTGCTCACTTAGTGGGGTTCACGTGGGCGGCTGGTCGGACGCCGTCAGCGCGTGGTATGCGGCGGTGGACATCGTGGTGACGATCGTCTCGTGGTCAAGACCCTTGTGCAGTGTCGCAGCGGCATTGAGCATCGAGAACACTGTTTGGGTGAGAAGTCGTACCGCTGGGTCGGACAAGTCCGGGCGAAGCCTTGCGACCACCGAAATCCATTCCTCCGCATAGAGATTCATGGAACGGCGGATGCGACGGCGGTCGTTCTCGGGAAGAGACTGCTCGTTCTTGAGGAAGATCAGCGGAGTCGGTGGCCCCTGCAAGACACTCCGAACGTGGAAGTCGACCATGGCCGTCAAGGTCGCATGCGGGTCGGTTTCTGCTTCGGCGGCTTGTCGAGCGAACTCCTGGAGTGCCCCGATCGGGTCCTCCACAACGGCGATGAGCAGGGCCTGCTTGTTCTTGAAGTGACGATAGAGACCGGGTGCGGAGATACCTGCTTTCGCACACAGCATTTCGACGGTGACCGAGTCGTAGGGGTGCTCGACGAACAGGTCCGCAGCCACCTTCAGTAACAACTCTCGACGGGAGCCTCTCGCGCGAGGCGCCGTGACGCGGGGTCGGTCTTCAGCCATGGCGATCACGATATCCAGTCCGACGGAGGTCGCAGAGACGGTGTTGGCGGGCCCTGCCCGGCGAGATCAACACGCCGACAGCACGGTAATCGGAGCTCAACTCCGCGCTCAGGTTCCGTCCAGGGAGTGGGGAAGTTTGCGCTTTCGGTCTTCACCACCCCATCTGTGGACTGAACAGCCGTTATGAGGCTCCAAGCTTCCACCGAGCTCGCTCCGAACTGACGATTGACAAAGTGCATCCAGCCACCTTAGGTTAATCCATGTTCACATTGCAGGCTATCTTCCGCTGCTGTGATGCCGAAGTTCGGAATGCCTCTGCAATGCGACCGGTACATTCTGCCCGTCGGACGACGTGCGCAGTGAGGCGACCGCCCCCCGAATCGTAAGAAACCCGGCGGACAACGACATGCTGATGAGCGGTCTCCGACGGTGTAACCAACAACTCTACTGAGGAACTGGACTGATGGGTGATGACGTCACGGCCGAACCGTCGCGTGCCGAGGTCAGTGACTGGGAGCCGGTGCTGTCGGCGTTGACCGGTTTCGAGGCCGTTGATCAGACCTTCCCGCAGATGCTGTGCGAACGCGCCAGATTCGAGCCGGACACCGTCGCATTTCAGAGTTGGTCGGCCGGCGTGGTTCGTCAGACCACCTGGGGCGGATATCTCGGCGAAGTACGCGAGGTGGCACTGGGCCTGCACCGGCGGGGCATCACACCGGGTGACCGCGTGGCGATCTTGTCCGGAACCCGCCGCGAGTGGGTGATCGCGGCTCAGGCAATCCTCAGCGTCGGGGGCATTCCGGTCGGTGTGCACCAGACCAGCTCCCTCTCGGAGGTTCGACACGTACTGCAGAACAGCAAGGCCACGGCGATGATTGTCGAAACGATCGACGACGCCGAGAAACTGGCCGCCCTGGCCTCCGAGCTTCCCCATCTGCGGGTGGCCATCGGGCTCGACGCACGCCCACCCGGCATGGCGGGAGACGCCACAGCGGATACGTGGGAGCAACTGCGGGCCGATGGCCGAGAGCAGGCTGCCGCGGACCCCACGCTCTTCGACGACATGGTGGAGGCCGGTGACATCGATCAACCCGCAGGCCTGTTCTACACCTCCGGCTCAACGGGTGCGCCAAAGGGTGTCACGCACACCCACCGAACCATCCAATACTCGGTCCTCGGCTTCGCCATGTCCTACCCCGACCTAGGACGCACCCGCCACGACCTCGTTGGCTTCCTCGGGTTGTCGCATGTTGCACCGGCTCTCATCGCCATATACGCGCCCATCATGACGCGACTGGTCATCACCCATTGCAGCATCGACGAACGACTCGACGCTCTCATCGGTGTGCGACCAACGGCGGTGCTGTGGCCGCCCCGAATGCACGAGAAGCTAGCCGCTGAGGCGCTGCAGGGACTGTCCGAGTCGGGGCGAATGTTCCAGCTGAGCTACCGCACGGCGATGGGTGTAGCACGCGCGGTCAGTGCCCGGCGCTGGCAGGGGCGCACGCTACCTTGGTACCTGGCGGCAGCGAACGCGCTGAGTCGCAAGGTTGTGTTCATCCCGCTGTTGGCCAAGGTCGGCATGGATCGCATTCGGGTGACCTGGACAGCATCGGGGAGCATGACCCCGGACGTGGCCGCACTCTGGCACATGTGGGGTCTTGACCTCCGTGAGCTCTTCGGGACCACCGAGACCTGTGGTTCGGTTCTGGCGCAATGGGATCGGTCGTTCCCCGAACCGGGCACCATCGGCAAGTGCCTCCCGGATCCCCGTTGGGCCCTGAGGGTGTCCGAACAGGGCGAGCTGCAACTGCGCACTCCCTCACTGTTCGTGGGGTACTGGGAGAATCCCGAGGCATCCTCCGCGGCCATGTCGGATGGCTGGTACTGCACCGGTGATCTGGTCGAGCTCGCCGCGGACGGTGAGGTGAAGATCATCGGCCGGCTCAAGGATGTCTTGAAGACCAGCGGGGGCAAGATGGTCAATCCTCAGCCGATCGAGGTGCGACTCAAGGCCAGTCCGCTCATCGACGAGGCGATCGTGGTGGGCGACGGACGAAAGTACCTGTCAGTACTGCTGGGTCTGAGCCGAGATGCCGCAGAGCTGACGGACCGGGACCGCGACGACGCGGTGGCCGCGTGGCTCAACGAGGTGAACGGCGAGTTCTCGCGGCCCTATCAGCTCAAGAAGTACCGTGTTCTACCGCGCGAGCTGTCGGTCGCCGCCGGCGAGCTCACGGCCAAAGGCACCATTCGGCGGGCGGTCATCCTCGAAGCGTTCAGCGAGCTCATCGACGAGATGTACGACGCGGGGGAGCTCGACGCGATCGCTCGCGAGGCGCGCTACGCCAGGCCGAACCGGAAGGCCAGCCGCCCCGGTGGCGGAGATTGAGTGGCCGGGCCGGACTGCGGGGGAGTCGGCCCGGCGCCACGCCAAGGCCGGGAGGGCTACCGGAAAATCCCGTAGGTGTTGGGGGCTGCGTCCAGGATTTGGTTGTCCACCAGTGGGTTCAGCATGCCCAGTGAACCCCGCTTGAGATCGCTCAGGCACGCCACGACGTCCAGGAAACGCTGCTGCTCGCGCCTGTCGATGACGCCCTCGGCGAGTTCGGTGAACTTCGCCACGTAGTCCTTACGTCCGAACGGATGGGCACCCGCGGGGTGGGCATGCGCTACGGCGAGCTCGTCAACGATCACCTCGCCATTGCGCATGGTGACATCAGCCCGTATTCCGAAGGGCGTTTCAGCGGAATCGATCGACTGGACTCCGACCGTGGATATCTTTTTCCGCAGCTCGATGGTGTCGGAACGGCGGGCACGCTCTGACGCGTAAGACCGCTCATGATGCCAAACGCCGTCTTGCAGCGCGACGGCGAACACGTACATGACGGAGTGGCTCAAGGCATTCCGTGATGCATCGGGCTCGAACTTCTTGGCATCGTCGGGGTCGGTGCCGACAACGGCATGGGTGCGGTGGCTGGTGTGCAGCACAATGGACTCGATCTCGCTGACGTCGCTGATCCGGTCCCGCATCTGGAGGGCCAGGTCGATCGGAGCTTGCCCGAGGTAGCCGGCGGAATGCTGTCGTGGGTAACTGTCCAAGATGGCCCGCTTGGGCTCTCCCATGTCGGGGAGGGACACGTCGTCCGCATGCCAGAATGCAGCGTCGAGCCCGTCATCCGCACCGTCGGCGGGCGGGGTTGATGAAAGGCCACCACGCATCGCGCGGTCGACAGCCTCGATCGCCAGTTTGCCGGTGTAGGCGGGTGTGTGAAGTCGCCAGCCGACATGGGGCTGGTCAGAGCGCCTGCATGGGAGTGCGGTCAGGTGTGCGGCGTGCGCGATGGCGGCATGGATGGTCTCGACGGGCAAGCACAGCAGGGTGCCCAGACCTGCGGCCACGGATACACCCAGATGTACATCGCGATCGAAAATGCGGTGCTGCACGGACATTCCTCTCGCGAGGCTGATCTGCACTTCGTACGCGGTGGCAATGCCGCGAATCAGATCGGTGCCACGAAGGCCGGTGTGTTGGGCCACGGCCACCAGAGCGGGGATGGTGCTACCGGGATGTGCGTGGTAGTCGGCGAGAAAGGCGTCGTGAAACTGAAGATCGCGAACGGCCACACCGTTGGCGAAGGCGGCCCACTCGGGTGAGAAGCTTCCGCAGATACCGAAAATCGCTGCCCCAGGGGTGTTCCGGTGTGCGCGCGCTTGAGTGCGCGCGACCGCCACAGGGCGCCGACCTACAGAGACGGCCGACGCTGCGGCGTTGTCGATGAGGCGGTTGATCACCATGGCTTGGGTCTCGGCCGGAACCGCAACGGGGTCCGCGGCCACTTCGGCGATCTTCCAGCCCAGATCGCGTTCGGTCATCTCGGCAGCACCGTTGCGGGCGTGCACGCCCTGGTCACTTGTGGTGGTCATCAGCGAGCATGATTCGAAAACGGCTGTCGTGGAAGATCAGTGGCGAGACAGTGTCATCATCGGCAGCGCTGACCACTTCCAGCAGGACTATCTCGTGATCACCTGCTGTGATCGACGAGCTTATCCGGCAGTCGAGCCAGGCTGCCGCATGTGCCAGGAAAACTCCCGAGGACTCGCTGGCAAACCAGGTGAGCCCGGCGAAGCGATCACCGGTCTTCGCCGCAAGCTGACGTGACAACTCGGCGTGTCCTTCGGCGAGCACGGAGATCCCGACATGGCCGTCTCGGGACAGTTGCGGCCACGTTGTCGAGGTGTGTTGCACGCAGATCGACACCAGCGCAGGTTCCATCGACACCGGGGTGAATGACGTGGCCACAATCCCCACCGGTTGTCCGTCGCGTAATGCACAGATCGCGGCCACGCCGGTCGGGTAGCGGCCGTATAGCCTGCGCAGTCGTGACATGTCGTGGCTGAGGTCGCCGGAGCTGATCTGGTTGAGAGTATTCATCTGGCTTCCTCCTGAGAGCGAACGCAGGTTGATTGGGTTTGCTGCGGGAACCCGGGACGACGCTATGCGCGTCGACTCCGGACGTGGTCGACGACCAGATCGGTCACCGAGTCGAGGCAGGCTGTGCCGATCGCGATGTTGGCTCCGTGAGGATCACCGAGAACTCCGTTGGGTGAGAGTGCTTTGAGGCCTTCGTTGAATACGCGCGCCAGAAAGGCATCATCGGTGTCGACTGAAAGTCCAGGTGCCAGCCTGTCCGGCCGTACCCGGTCCGGATGCAGAACGAGCATGACCGACGTCTCTGCAATATCCGCATGTCCACCGACGCGGGCGCGCAGTCCGGATGCGTCTGCCGCGTCGCGCCACGCCTCGAGGATCGCTTCACTGCCGAGAAAGACGATCACCGACAGCGGTGCCAATCTGCCGGCCAGGCGGCCCTCGAACTCACGCATCACGGGGTAGTTGCCGATGTGCGCGGAGAACAGGACGAGCGTGTCGAAGCCCGAGTCGGCGAGGTGCGCACCGTAGTCCTCGCACATGGCTTCCAGCGTCGACGGTCGCAGGGACAGGGTTCCCGCGAAGCCGAGATGGTGAGCGGAGTATCCGACTCGGATCGTTGGTAGAACCAGAGCACCCCCGAGTGCGTGGGCGATGCGGACGGCGAGTGCGTCGGCATGATCGGCGTCCATCGACAGGGGTAGGTGGGGGCCGTGCTGTTCGACGGCCCCCAGTGGCAGGATCGCGGTGCGGGAACCACCCGCGACGGCGGCCGTCACCTCGTCGCTGGTCATCCGCTCGATCCGCACCTCGCGGGCAGCGGCGTCTGCCGAACCTGACTCACCCATGGCCGTGCCGGGGCAGCCGAGCTTGGCCCGAGATCTGATTCAGTTCGTGACCTTCGTACATCTCATCGATCAGCTCGGCGAAGGAGACAAGAATGTTGCCCCGTCTGATGGTCGCCTTGAGCGTGAGCTCGCCGAGGTCTGCTGATAGAGCGCGCGGCAGCACTCGGAAGTTCTTGACCTGCAGCGGTCGAGCCAGTTCGGAGTTGACCTCCTCGATCCAGCTCTGGAGAGCCGCACGCTGCTCCTGTGCCGACATCTCCTTCGCTTCCTCGCTGACACTCAACAAGGCCGTCAGATACTTGCGGCCCTCGCCCACCACAATCGCCTCCTCCACCAGGGGGCTTGCCTTGAGTCGCACCTCGATGGGCTGGGGGCTGACGGATTTCCCGCCGCTCGTCTTGAGAACGTCCTTGATGCGGCCGACGATCGTGACGTCCCCGTCTGGAGCGATCTCGACGAGATCACCACTGCCATACCAGCCGTCGTCGAGAGCAGATTCGGTGGCTGCGGGGTCGTTCCAGTAACCGGTGAACAGACACGGGCCCTTCACCTGGAACTCTCCCTGCTCGCTGACCCGGACGGACCAGCGAGGGTCGGGCAGTGATCTGCCGACCGTTCCCGGACGGAACCAGGATCGGCCCCATTGCACGAGGACGGGGCCACACGTTTCCGTGGTCCCGTACATTTCGCGCAAGTCCACACCCCACATCTGCCACAACGCCGCAAGCTCGGGTGTCATTGCTCCCGACGAGGTCCAGCTGACCTCGACTCGGTCCATCCCTACCGTAGCCCGCATCGGTACGAAGACAGCCCGAAGACTGAGCCGATACAGCGCATTCAGGTGCCGCGGTAGAGGCTTGCTGCTGCCTCGTCGAGCCCAGACGGCGCGTGACACCGTCATGGCTGCCGCGTACCGCGCTCGAAACAGCAGGCCCGATCTCGCCAGCTCTCCGAGGAGTTCACCGGCCAACTTCTCATACATGCGCGGTGGCCACACGATGGCGGTGGGGTGGACTGTCTTGAGTGCAGGGAGCCGCTCTTCCATGGTGCAGAAGGTCACGACCAACTTCGTCATGATCGGCGCGAACACGTTCACCAACGCCGGAGCAACATGGGAAAGACCAAGGAATGCAACGGAATCGCGATGTACGCGGCCGATGTCCGGATAGGCGGTCGCGAACGCGAGCACCGAGTACTGCAGGGTGCGATGGGTGTGGATCACCCCCTTGGGATCTCCGGTGGACCCGGATGTCCAGAACAGGACCGCGGGGCGGTCGGCGTCGCCCCGTTCGGCGAGAGTGCCGAACAGGTCCGGCTCGGCGACCGTGCGAGCCCACCCCAGCAGTTGCAGAGATGGCCAATCCGTGCCTCGTACGGATGCCGGGAGTTCGCTCGGCGTGGTGTCGATTCCCACCGCCAGTCGAAGGTGAGGGGTGTTCGGAGCGATCGAAGCCAGTTTGCGCAGATCGGCTTCGGATTCTGCGAAGATGGCTGTCGCCTCGCTGATCTGGAGCACTCGTGCCAGCTCGGGCGCCGAACTGGTCGGATATACGCCGACGAGAGTTGCGTCGAGGCTGTGTATCGCCAGGGCGGCAATGACCCATTCGCGACGGGTCGAGGACATGATCGCAACCCGATCACCCGCTTCGACGCCGAATCCGTGAAGTCCGAGTGCGACCTGCCGGACTTCATGGAGGTACTCGGCCCACGTCGTCCGACGTACGACGCCATCCCGAAAGGAGGCGAAGGCGACCGTCTCGGGCTCACACGTAGCCCGGTCGACCAACATTTGACTGAACGTTCGCGGCGACGCCTCGAACTTTTGAATATCCTGCAGCACAGGAACTGTGCTCGTGCTGGACGCTTTCATCACCACCGCCGTCTACCTTCGTCCTCAGCGAGATCGATGTTGCCGGCCATCCGCCGCTGAGCGGCCGGCCGAGACCTTGTCCCGGTTCCAGCCGGCGCGCAGCGCGGCGGCGACGGGATCTTGGAAGTAGCCCTGCGCGGCGCTGATGGTAATGGCCAGGGACCGCTCATCTCGGCTGCTGTCGGGATCGTTGACACTTCGTTTCAATGCCCGGTAAAGAACGGGTGCTTTTGCGGCGGCGGCGCGGGCCGATTCCAGGGCTGCATCGAGCAGTGCGGCGGGGTGCTCGATTCGGTCCACCACGCCGATGTTGACGGCCTTCTGCGCGGAGAACAGGTTTCCGGACAACACCATGGATCGCACGGCCGAGGCGCCGAGGACGCGGATCGCCCGTTGCAGCCCCTTGTCGGCAGGGAGGAGGCCGTGGTTGATCTCGGGGAACCCGAACGTGGCATCCGGGGTCGCCAGGACCGTATCGGCGAAAAGCGCCAATTCCATTCCGCCACCAACGCAGTGCCCGTTGACCGCAGCTATGAGCGGCCGGGGGAAACGATCCAAGGCGACGAGCAGCGCGTGGAAGTCGCGCATGCGTCCCTCGATCTCGGCGAGTTGGGTGCCTTCCAATTCCTTGATGTCCCCGCCGGCGGTGAAGAAGCGCCCGCCTGCACCCGTGAGGACCACCGGTGCAGGATCATCATGGGATGCGAGTTCGGTGAAGAAGGTGCACAAACCGACGATCAGGCTGCGGTTCAGTGCGTTTGCGGGCGGCCTGTCCAGGGTGAGGACAAGGATGCCGGCGTGGTCGGCCCACGTCGCGCCGGGGATCTCAGGAAGGGACACCTCGGTCACGCCTGGTCGGAGGGTTGCAGGGCCGGTGCGGGTTCCTGGCCGTGCGCGGACGGGAAACGCGTCGGGCGCTTCTCCCGGTACGCACGCCGTGCTTCCAGATAGTCCGCACCCGCGAAATTCAGCGTCTCCAGGGCTGCCGAGAGTTCCTGCTGCGGGAGATTGTTCGTGAGCCAGCCGGTGTTCAGCGAGCGTTTGGTCCACTGGATGGCCCGCTGTGAACCCATCGCCAGATCATCGGCGATCGACAGGGCACGCTCGAGCACCTTCTCTTTTGGCTCGACGAGACTGACCAGCCCGATGCGTTCGGCTTCGATCCCAGTCATACGAGCGGAGGTGAGCTGGTAGTACTTGGCTTTCGCCATGCCGACGAGTAGCGGCCAGATCAATGACGAGTGGTCGCCGGCGACCACGCCGACGCGGGTGTGCCCGTCCATGAGAACAGCGTCCTCGGCGGCGATGCTGATGTCGGCCAACAACCCCAGCGACAGGCCCCAGCCGACAGCGGCACCATTGATCGCCGAGATCATCGGCTTGTCCATGCTCAATGTGGCCATGATGCGCCGGCGTTCGGTCTCCATGAGCACGATCGCATCCTCGAGCGACGGATCGGGTTGTGCGACATCCATACCCGTGCAGAATCCGCGGCCGGCGCCGGTGACCACCAGCACCCGCGTCTGCGGATCGCGGTCAACGTCGATCAGCAGGTCACCCATCATCTCGAACATCGGCATGGTGAGTGCGTTGAGGTGCTCGGGCCGGTTGAGGGTGATCAACAGAACGCCGTTGGGTTTACGCTCGATCAGGAATTCGTTGGGATAACGCGAGAAGATGTCATCGCCGTCGAGGGTGCTCATCAGGCCTCACCCCTAGCCGTGCCGACGCCACTGATTGCTGGTTGCTTCTGACTCATCGTTTCCTCGAATGCCTCTCGTTCGGCGTAATGGGCAGGACGGGCAGCGCGGATGTCGGCCAGGATGGCTTCAGGGGTGCGCGCAACGCCACGCGGATTCTTGAATCTGGGGATCACGTACTTGCCGAAGAGTTCGATCGACTTCATCAGCTCCTTGTGCGGCAGGCCGTCGATGCGCATCACCAGCGAGTCGACTCCGAGATCGGCGAAGCGCTGGACCTGGGCGATGCAATCGTCGGGATCGCCGACGATGAAGCCGGACGAGTCTTCGAACATGTACTCTTCGTCGCTGAAGTCCAGATGCTTCACCGCACCCATGTACTGGTAGTCGCTGGACAGTTTCGACAGCCGTTCATATGCGTCGGTGGACAAGCCGACCGTCTCTTTGAGGCCTCGCGCCCAGCGGCGGGCTTCCTCTCGGGTTTCAGCGCAGTGCATGCCTCCGCCGATTGCCACCAGCCGTTCGGCCTGGAGTGGATAGGTGTGAGTCGCCGAAGCCAGCGCCTCGTCGTACAGGCGGATCATGTTCTCGACGAAATCGAAGCCCAAGTAGAAGCCACCGACAATCGCGCCCACGCCGAGTTCGGCTGCCGACTTTACGGATTCGGGACTTCCGGTGGCCATGTGGATGGGGGGGTAGGGCGTCTGGATGCTTCTGGGCACAAGGCTGCGGGGCGGGATCTTGTAGTGCTCGCCGACGAAGGAGAACACGTCGTTGTGCAGTGCCCGGCGGATCACTTCGATGCCTTCAAGCTGCTGCGACTTGTTCTCGGCAGGCGAGACTTCGAAGGCGCGCAAGGCCAGCGTGGTGTTGCCCCGCCCCACGCCGAGTTCGACGCGACCGTGTGACAACAGGTCCTGGGTTGCGAGCCTCTCGGCGACACGAATTGCGTGGTTGATCCGCGTCGGCAGCAGGGTCACCAGGTGGACGAACCGGATCCGACTGGTCATCGCCATCAGATACGGATACAGAACCTCGGGTGCTGAGGTGGTGGCGGTGCCGATGGCCAGATGCTGTTCGGAGGTGCCGAATGCGTCGAAGCCCACCTCCTCGGCGAGCAGTACTTCGTCGATCAGTTCGCGGTACCGGTGCTCGTACGAGGCTCCGGGGGCGGTCTCGCCCTCACTCATGAATATGAATCTCACGGTCTCCGTCATCTCCTCAGATTGTGAATGTAAATTAACGTAAGCCTGAACCCGTAGCCTGTCAACACCTCGCGCTGAATGTCGGGCAATAGTGCTGTATAGCAAGGGGTTATGCAGTCGCCGCGGACCCGTCGGCGCTTACGCCAACCTTGCGGCTAGATGTGAACGTAACGGTTCAATGATTATCAACCTGGCTGCGATCCGTGGGTAGGGTGAGCGCTTATGGCGTCGTCGGCGACATCCGCAGAAGCGAAGGCGGAATCCCTGCGGTTTGTTAACCGCAGTCTCGTGGCTCGCGACGGAGGCGGCTTCTCGATGCTGCCGCCGAACTGTTCCTGCCGTATCGGGCTTCTCCGGGCCGGATCTGTCTGAGTCGCAGGTTCGTCTGTTGACGCGGGCAGTGTTCACAACGTTGAACTCGGCGGCCACTCTGAACAAGGGGCTGGAGAAGGAAGCGATCGTCATGACGATGACAAATGCGGCGATCGGGCGCTTACGGCTCAGCAGTCGGGCATAAGGCCTCAGCCGACGGCATCCCTGAAGCGCGTTGATCTAGATGTGCTGTTGAATGTCAGGTCCCACTGCGCTTTTCAGTCCTGTTCGTGGTTATGCTCGGTACTGGAAATCGACCCGCCGCGAGCAGTCGGGACGGCGAGGTATGCCCGATCAACCGGACAACGCAAAGGACCATGATGAGCGTTCTCGACCTGTTCAGACTCGACGGTAAGGTTGTCATCGTCACCGGGGCGTCCTCCGGGCTCGGCGTGGCCTTCGCGCGCGCGTTCGCCGAGGCCGGCGCCGACGTCGCGCTCGGCGCGCGTCGGGTTGACAAGCTCTCGGACACTGCCGAGCTGGTATCGGCGGCCGGAAGGAGGGCTTTGCCGGTGAGCACCGATGTCGCGGACCCCGTCTCCTGTCAGGCCCTCGTGGATGCGACCCTAAGTGAGTTCGGCAAGGTGGATGTACTGATCAACAACGCCGGGGTGGGCACCGCAGTGCCCGCCACGAAGGAAACGCCTGACGAGTTTCGCCGCGTCATCGACGTCAATCTGCACGGGTCCTACTGGATGGCGCAGGCCTGTGGTCGAGTCATGCATGCGGGGTCGTCGGTGATCAACATCGCCAGTGTTCTGGGCATCACCACTGCCGGTCTGCCGCAGGCCGCCTATGCGTCGTCGAAGGCGGGGGTGATCGGGCTGACCCGAGACCTGGCCCAGCAGTGGGGTTCTCGCAAAGGTATCCGGGTCAATGCCTTGGCCCCGGGCTTCTTCCGATCGGAGATGACCGACTCTTACAAGCCGGGGTACCTCGATGCGCAGATGCCACGGGTGATCCTCGGCCGAACCGGCGAGCCGGTGGAGTTGGCTGCGACCGCCGTCTGGTTGGCGTCGCCGGCCGGCGGTTTCGTCACCGGGCAGACGATCGCGGTCGATGGCGGGGTAACCATCACCTGAGCCTGCCTGTCTACCAAGGCTGTTCGCGGGCTGACAGCTGACGACTGCTACAGCGCATCAGTTGTCGACGTACGAACTGACAGCACGAGCGCTAGGACCACAATGGCGATCGCCCCGGAAACTCCCCAGGCAACGGCAAAACCGCTCCATGGCGGCGACATGTCCGCGGCAGCCCCGTCGACAGTGAGGACAGCGCCGGACACCTGAGCGCCAATGGTCCCCGCAACCGCTTGGATCGCGAAGTTCAACCCGTTGAACTCGGTCACCTTTTCCGCCGGGACACCGGTGACGACAAGGTTGAGCGACTGCGTCATGGACACTGTGATGCCAAAGTTCATCAGCATGGCGACGACGACAATGGCCAGGATGCTGCCGTGACGTCCGGCCATGAGCATCAGTACTGCGCCGGTCAGGATCGAGATCGGGCCGAGCAGTGAAGTGAGGCGCGAACCGATTCCGCGGTCCAGCATGGAGACCAATGGCGCGGACAGCCCCAACATCATGGCGGATACCAGGATGATCGAAGTGAAGGTCGCTGTCTCACCCAGGCCGTAACCTGTTGACCTTGGCAGCTGTGCCTGGATGGCAACACAGATGAGGGTCGCGTTGATGCAGTAGCCGGCCAGGAACATCAGACCCGATGCGGCGACGACGGTGAAGCTGCGCATCAGACGAAGATCGATCAGCGGATTGTCAACCCTGAGCTCGAGGCGCGCGAAGAACGCGAGCGAAGTCAGTCCCGCGGCGAAGAGCAGCAGTACTCCGCTCGAGAGCCACCCCCAGCCGGGTGCGAAGGTCAGTCCCAGCAGAATGCAGGCAAGCCCGATCGCAAGCAGAACGCTTCCGGCGACGTCGATACCCGGCCGCGCCCCGTCGGACTTCAATGATCTTGGGACGAAAGACCAGACGGCCACCATGCATGCGAAGAGTGCGATGAACGGAATCCAGAACAACCACCTGTAGGAGAGGTGGTCGGCGATCGGCCCGGCAACCATGGTCCCAACTGCCGTACTGCCGAAGATCGCCCCGACCATGAGGCCATTCGCGAATTTTGTCCGAGCTTCGCTCTGGGTGTCACGAATGATGCCGATCGCCAACGGGACGGTACTCAGGCCGACGCCTTGCATCAACTGCCCGACGATCAGCATCTCGATCGACATCGACAGCGCCGAGATCAGCGTCCCGAACGACACGATGGCCAGCACGCCGAGGAGTGCGCGGCGTTTATCCCACACTTCGCCGAGTCGGCTCATGATGGGGGTTGTAATCGTCCCGGTCAACAGGACGCCCGTGATCACCCAGGCGATCGTCGACCCGGGTACCTGGAACTGCTCCTGCAAGATCGGTAGGGCCGGCGGAGTCACCGATTCATTCAGGCCCTTGAATGCGGCGACGCAAGCAATTACCGCAGCGAGCGTCGCGCTGGCGCGGGCGCGCTGGTCAGCGGACGCCACACGCGAGTCGCGGGGGTTACGCACCGACATGTGCTGCTCCTTTCTCAGTGAGATGCAGATAGCCAGGTCAGGGCTGTCGATATGACCTGAATGCGGTTCGGTTGGGGTGTCGACCTGTTCTCCGGATGTTCCGGCGCAGGGGCATTAACAGGTCTGTCGGGTGAGAGGGGTTGGCCGGCTCAGGTGCTTGAACCCTTGCCCTCCCGCCTGCGCGGATCCGTCGCCCACAGCGGCGACCGGTCATCGCACGATCGATCTGCTGCGCCGGGTCTCGTTAAAGTGTGACTGATCATTAACGTAGAGCTGCGGTGTGATGTTGTCAACACTGCGTCGCGTGCCGTCGCACGGCAACACGGCGTACGCAGGTATTTCGTTTGTACAGCAGCAGATTATGGATTGACAGCGCCTTGTGCACGCTGACTATTCGAGCTCAGTCGGAAGTCGCAATCGTTCCAAAACTGTTAATAAGAGTTAACGTACTGGGCTGCTGCGCAGCGGCCTGACGTGACGCTCGTCAGTCGGCATGTAGCGCCCGTCGGTACCGCCGCATCCCGCTGATCCAGCGGTCGTAATCGGCGCCCTTGCCCCGGTACATGTCCAGAACCTCCGGATGCGGGAGCACCATGAACGTGTCGTTGCGCACCCCGTCGAGGACGGCCGCCGCGACGTCCTCTGCCGACAAGACCGCACCCGCGGTGGTGATCGAGTTGGCTGCCACTTGCGCGGCGGGATCATCCGACTCGACGATAGCGCTGAGCAGTGGTGTCGCCACCCCCATCGGGCAGGCAACAGTCACTCCGATACCGTTGTCGCCGTAGGTGATTGCGAGCCACTCGGCGAAGCCGACTGCTGCATGCTTCGACACCGCGTATCCTGCAGCGCCGATCTGGGTCAGCAGTCCGGCCGCCGAGGCCACCGACACGAAATGACCGCTACCGCGGGTCGTCCACTCCGGGAGAAGTGCGTCGGCGGCCCGAATGTGCGCACGCAAGTTGACGTCCAATACCCGATCCCATTCGGCATCGTTGCCCAGTCCGGGTGCGCCGATGATGCCGGCGTTGGCGACGAAGATGTCGACGGGACCGAACGTCGACCTGGCGACGTTCAGTAGAGAGGCAATGCCGTCGATCGAAGCCGCGTCCGCGCCGGCGCCGACCGCTCGATCACCGATGTCCGCCGCGGTTTCCGCCGCCGCCTGCGGGTCGATATCTCCGGCGACCACTGACGCTCCGGCAGCGGTGAATGCCGCGGCAAGCGCGCGACCGATCCCCGCTCCTGCGCCCGTGATGACGACAACGCTGCCTTCGATCTGCATGAGTCTGTGTTCTACCAGTGCTCCCTAAGCACGAGGGGTGAGGGGCTGGTGAGGGCATTGCGCGATTGCCTCAACCTCGCGTCGGAATTCGCCTTGGTCGGTGGTCGTCCCGACCAGAGCGATCGCCATAGTCCTCGGGTCCCAACTGCCGGCACGTCGGGGCAACGGATCGAACAGTCGCGTCTCCATATTTGGACGTGCCAACGACGGCGACACCATGTCACGTGACGAAACAGAACGCTCCGTATTGTCCGAGCCGAGATCGGTGACGCGAGATCAGAAATCGAAGTCGTTGCAGGTCAGCCACTCGTCAAAGTGACAAGTAGATCTGAGAATCTGCATCAACTATGGTCCCGGTCACACCCGCACATTCATTCGCGAAGGGGGACCCATGCCGATCGATCCCAGCACTGTGGGCGCCAAGACCGAGGCTCAGCTGTTCACCTGGACCGACCGCGAGACGCTGCTCTACGCGCTCGGTGTCGGGGCGGGCACCGAGGACCTCACCTTCACCACCGAGAACAGTCACGACATCGAGCAGCAGGTGCTGCCGACCTTCGCGGTCATCGCCTGCTCGGCATTCCCGGCCGCGGTGCTCATCGGTTCGTTCAACTTCGGCAAATTGCTGCACGGCTCCCAGGAGATCCGGCTGCACAAACCGCTACCCCCGGCGGGGGCGCTGCGCGTGCACGCCGAGGTCGTCGACATCCAGGACAAGGGCGAGGGTAAGAACGCCGTCGTCGTCTTCAAAGGTGTTGGGTCCGAACCGGAGTCCGGCGAGGTGGTGGCGGAAACCGTCAGCACCATGGTGATCCGGGGCGAGGGTGGGTTCGGCGGTGAGCCCGGACAGCGTCCACCCGCCCCGGACTTCCCCGACCGGGCGCCGGATGCGCGGCTGGCTTTGCCCACCCGCGTCGACCAGGCGCTGCTGTACCGGCTTTCCGGCGATCGCAACCCCCTGCACAGCGATCCGTGGTTCGCGCAGACCCTGGCCGGCTTCCCCAAACCGATCCTGCACGGACTGTGCACCTACGGGGTGGCCGGGCGCGCATTGGTCGCCGAACTCGCCGACGGTGACGCGACCCGCATCCGCGCGGTGTCGGCGCGGTTCAGCTCGCCGGTGTTCCCCGGGGAAACCCTCACAACGTCGATCTGGCGCACCGGCGACGGCCGCGCGGTGTTCCGCACCGAGGCCGGGTTGCCCGACGGCTCGGACACCCGGTTGGTGCTCGACGACGGGACCGTCGAATACGACTGATTTCGTAGGTCCAATCGCCGGTGCGCACCGCCGCGCGTTGACAGGATGAACCGATGAGATTGGTTGTCGGATACCTCGCCACCCCGGGCGGCGCGGATGCGGTCGCCCTCGGCGCCCGGTTCGCCCGCAGCCTGGGCGCCGAGCTGGACGTGTGCATGGTGCTGCCCCCGGACCGGGGCGTGCCCGCGATGGTCTCCACCGGAGGCTACGAGGAACTGCTCGCCGAACAGGCCGGGCAGTGGTTGGCCGACGCGCTGGCCGAGGTGCCGGATGATGTTGTGGCGCACCCGCACGTCAGCTTCGACGAGTCCACCGCCGACGGACTGCTCCAAGAGGTGCAGCGACTCGGCGCTCAGGCCGTCATCGTCGGCGGGTCGGGTGGGGGACTGGCCGGAAGCTACTCGCTCGGTTCGGTGGTCAACGAACTGCTGCACTCGGCTCATGTCCCGGTGGCGGTGGCCCCGAAAGGAACTCGGCTGTCCTCGGTGGCCCGGGTGCGGGAGGTGACCTGCGCGATCGGTCAGCGTGCCGGCGCCGACGTGTTGCTGAGCACTGCGGTGCGGGCGTGCGAGGCCGCCGGGGTCCCACTCCGGCTGGTGTCGCTGGTGACCCTGGATCCGATGGTCGGCTCGTTACGCGGGGACGCCGACGCGCACCGGCAGCGGGCGCTGGAGCACGCCCACCGAGCGCTGGACGAGGCAAAGGCCGGGCTGCCCGAGGGGTTCTCGGTCACCGCGACCGTCGCGGACGGCAGCTCGGTGGAGGATGCGGTGAGCCGACTGCCATGGCGCGACGGTGACGTCATCATGGTCGGGTCCAGTCGGTTGGCCGCACCGCGCCGGCTGTTCCTCGGCTCGACGGCGGCCAAGATGCTGCGGGTACTCGACGTCCCGATGATCGTCGTGCCCAGAACCACCGACGAGGAGACGTCATGACCGACCAGCACGCCGATTCGGCCACCGGGACGATTCACAAGGGCCTGGCCGAAGGCAAGGTCGGTACGCTGTCGGGTGCCATGCTCGGAATTTCCTGTGTGGCACCCGGTTACACGCTGACGGCGAGTATCGGTGTGATCGTCGCAGCGGTCGGCTTGAAGATGCCCGCAATCTTCATCGCCGGGTTCATCCCGATGTTCCTGACCGCCTACGCCTACCGCGAACTCAACTCGCGGGCTCCGGACTGCGGTGCGTCGTTCACCTGGTCCACCAAGGCTTTCGGGCCTTATGTCGGTTGGATGTGCGGGTGGGGGATGGTGGTCGCCTCCATCATCGTGTTGTCCAATCTGGCGGCGATCGCGGTGGAGTTCTTCTATCTGCTCATCGCCCGTGTCGCCGGCAACCCCGCGATTGCGGATCTGGCGGGCAACAAATTGGTCAACATCATCACCACGCTGGTGTTCATCGCCGTCGCGACGCTGATCGCCAGCCGTGGCATCACCACCAGCGAGCGGGTGCAGTACGTGCTGGTGGCATTCCAGTTGGTGGTGCTGGTGGTGTTCGCCGTCGCCGCTCTCATCCATGTGGGGCGCGGCGATGCGCCGGCCGGTCTGAGTTTCGACCTGGACTGGTTCAACCCGTTCACCGGGCTGACGCTGGGCGTGTTCGCGATCGGGCTGACCGGGTCCATCTTCGCGTTCTGGGGCTGGGACACCTGCCTGACCCTCGGTGAGGAGTCCAAGGATCCCGAGAAGGTGCCCGGCCGGGCCGGGTTGCTCTGCGTGACGTCGATTCTGATCACCTACCTGCTGATCGCGGTGGCGGTGATGATGTACGCGGGCGTTGGCGAGGAAGGGCTGGGCCTGGGCAATCCGGACAACTCGGAGAACGTGTTCGGGGCGCTGGCCGACCCGGTTCTCGGGCACTGGTTCGGCCCGCTGCTCTACCTCGCGGTGTTCGCCTCCTCGATGGCCAGCCTGCAGACCACCTTCCTGCCCGCCGCGCGGGCCATGCTCGCGATGGGGGCCTACAAGGCCTTCCCGGCCCGCTTCGCCGAGGTGAGCCCGCGCTTCCTGACCCCGGTCTATTCCACGGTGGTCGCCGCGGTGGTCACCGGCAGCTTCTACACCGTGGTCACCCTGTTGTCCGACAATGCGTTGTGGGACACCATCGCGGCGCTGGGCATCATGATCTGCTGGTACTACGGCATCACCGCGTTCGCGTGCGTCTGGTTCTTCCGTGGGGAGTTGTTCGACAACGCGCACAACATCGTGTTCAAGTTCCTGTTCCCACTGCTGGGCGGGACGATGTTGGCCATCGTGTTCGGCATCGCCGTCGGTGAGAGCATGAACCCGGAGAACGGCAGCGGTGCGGCGATCGGCGGTATCGGGTTGGTGTTCTTCATCGGGTTCGGGATTCTGGCGTTCGGCGCGGTACTGATGATGGTGATGCGGGCGCGCAGTCCGGAGTTTTTCAGCGGCCAGACGTTGCGGCGCGAGACCCCGGTGCTCAAGGGCTAGTTGTTCGCCGGTGGCGCCTTCGGTTCGTACGGGGTGTACCACCACCATTGGGCGCGTTCGCCGGTGGGACCTGTGCACGGCGGGACGTCGGGTGGGTCTGTGGTGGGCGGGCGGGCCAGTGCCGCTCCGGTCATCGGTCGGCCTTCTTCGTCGGTGATTTTGAGTTGGTCGGCCGGCCCGGTCAGGGTGATCCCACCCTGGTGATGCAGTCGATGGTGGAACGGGCAGAGCAGCACCAGGTTCGACAGGTCGGTGAGCCCGCCGTTTTCCCAGTGCACCAGGTGATGGGCGTGCAGGCCGCGGGTGGCCCCGCAGCCGGGCACCACACAGGTCGTGTCGCGGTGCTCCAGGGCACGCCGTAGTCGGCGGCTGATGGTGCGGGTGGTGCGCCCGGCCCCGATCGGGGTGCCGTGGCGTTCGAACCACACCTCGCAGGTCGCGTCGCAGAGCAGGAACCGGCGCTCGGCGTCGGTGAGGGCGGGCCCCAGATGCAGGGCGGCGACGGGTTTGTGGGCGTGGCGGTCCAGGTCGAGGTGGGCCACCACGGTGGTGTGTGCCCCGTGCGGGCGGGCGGCCACGTCGGTGTCCCAGCCGGCCTCGACCAGGCTCATGAACGCATCGGTGGTGTTGGGGAAGGGTGGCGCCTGCGGGCTGGTCCGCGCACCGGGCTGCTCATCGTCGCTGTCTCCGGCGTCGTGATCGCGTCTCCAGTCCGCGACCAACGCATCCTGGTGCGAGGCCACCGCAGCATCGAACTTCGCGGCCTCCAGCCTCGGCAGCCGGATTGTGTAGGTGGTGTAGCCGTCACTGTCATGCGATCTGAACCCGCGCTTGGGCTCGGGTTTCGGCTCCTCCTGCCGGGGTTCCTGTTTGACCGCGGTGCGCAACTGGGTCACCGTGGCGTACTGCACGAGATTGGCGTAGTGGTCATCGCAGCCTTCGGCGGCGCGTTCGGCGATCACCCCGACCCGATCCAGCGAGAGCCGGCCTTCCCGCAATCCTTGCGCCAGTCGGGGAAGCTCGTCCAACCGATGCGCGACCGCGACCATCGTCTCGGCGTTGCGCGGACTCACCCCGGCCTTCCACGCCACCAGCGACTCGATCGACCGGCACCCGGTAGCACCCCACAACGAAGTGCCGTCCGCGGTACCTCTGCCGTCGATCTCGGCGATGATCTCCACCAACCGGCCATCGATGGCGTTGCGCTGCCCGGTCAACTCCGCGATCTCGTCGAACAACACCTCCAGCCGCGGCGTGACGTAATGCTCGGCGAAAGGTGTTGTCGGAGGCGGCATAACACCATTCTCGCAGAGAGGTCCGACATTAAGTTCTTCACGCTCAGCACAGTGCCGTCACACCCAGGTGCCGCCGTCCACCCGGAGCACCGCCCCGGTGACATAGGAAGCCCGGTCACTGAGCAACCAGGCCGCAGCCTCGGCGATCTCCTCGGGTGCGGCGGCCCGTCCCAGCGGGGTCTGAGCCACCAGATCATTGATCACGCCGGGACTTTCGGCATCCCAGTCTCGGATCATCTCGGTCAAGGTGGTCCCGGGGGTGATGGCATTGACCCGGATTCCCTCCGGCCCGTAGGTGATTGCCGCCGATTCGGTCAGACTGTTCACCGCCCGCTTCATCGCACCGTACGCGGGTAGCGCCGGATTTCCGCGCAGGCTGCCGACGCTGGAGGTGTTCACGATGGCGCCGACGCCGGAAGTGGCTCGGATGGCGGAAATCTGCGCGCTCAGCGCGACCCAGACACCCTTCAGGTTGACCGAGTAGACGTGGTCGAAGTCGGCCTCGGTCACCGCGTCGAGCGGCCCGGGTGGGGTGTTGACCGCCCCGTTGTTGAACGCGATGTCGAGCCGACCCCACAACTCGACGATGCGCTGCACCGCGGCGCGGACAGCGGCACCGTTGGCGAGGTCGCAGACGATGTAGTCGGCGGTGCCGCCGGCCGCCCGGATGTCCTCGGTGACCGTCTTGAGTTGGCTCTCGGTCCTGGCGGCCAACAGCACCGTCGCGCCCTCCCTGGCGAACAGTCGTGCCGCGGCGGCGCCGATACCGCGTCCGGCGCCGGAGATGAACGCAACTTTGTCGGCCAGCAGGCCTGTCTTCGTCGTCATGGAGTCGAGCCTGCGCGGGGCCGGAGTTCGGATCCAGGTACTGCCCATACCTGGATGTCGGCCTTTCCGCAGGGACAATCGGAGCTATGGACAAACGCGAGCTGGGGGCGTTTCTGCGCAGCAGGCGGGAGCGGATCACCCCCGCCGACGTGGGCCTGCCGGCCGGCCGCCGCCGGCGTACCCCGGGCCTACGCCGCGACGAGGTCGCCCAGCTGGCCTTCATCTCCACCGAGTACTACACCCGCCTGGAGCAGGCCCGTGCGCCGAATCCCTCCCGTGAAGTGCTGGAAGGGCTGAGCCGCGCGCTGCGGTTGGCCGACAGCGAACGTACGCACCTGCACCTGCTGGCCGGGATCGAACCGCAGCGTCCGGTGGGTCCGCCGCGGGCGGTGCGGCAGAGCATTCTGGATCTGCTGCACCGGCTGCCACAGGCCGCCGCGATCGTGATGTCGGCGACGCAGGAGGTGCTGGCCTGGAATGATCTGGCCTGCGCGCTGATGGAGGACTTCTCGGCGCTGCCCCGCCGGGACCGCAATCTGGTGCGCCGGGTGTTCCTGGGGCCGAACGGGCCGGGCGGGCAACGGCTTTACGGGGTATCCGACGTCGACGACTTCGCACGGAGCAGTGCCAAGCAGTTGCGCACGGCGGCGGCCCGCTATCCCGACGACCCCGAGGTCACCGACCTCGTCGAGGAACTGGTGTCCGGCAGCGAGGAGTTCAGGGTGTTGTGGGAGTCGCACGACATCGTCGACCGGGTGACGTTGTGCAAGACGTTCGCGCACCCGGTGGTCGGGACGGTCTCGGTGAACTGCGATGTGCTCGACATCGCCGACCGGGATCAGCAGGTGGTCATCTACACCGCGGCGCCGGGGTCGGCCTCGGAGGAAGCGATGCGGCTGCTGGCGGTGCTGGGCACTCAGCGGATGGACGTGTGATGTATCAGGACATCGGTGACAGTTCTGCATCAGGACATCGGTGACAGTTGATGTATCAGGACATCGGTGACGGTTGTCGGGTTTTGGGGCGTGGGCCGCGTGGTTGTCCGTTGCCGACATACTTCACACCCGGTGCGGGTTTGGTGTGTTCGATAAGGATTTCGCCGTCCAGATCGGCCACGATGATCTTGTCGTCGACGCTGACAACCAGGACTTGCTGGAAGGCGCGTTGTGCGTCGACTCGGTATGTGACTGAGTCCAATCCGATGCTGCCCACCGAGCTCACCGTGCGGATGACTGTGTCCGAGGGTAGATCCACGGGCGAGTTCGCTCGGGGGAATTGGTATCGACTCGGGACAGGCCGTGCATAGGTCTGCCGGTCGATTGCGGGGCGGGGTGGATCTGCCGTGGGGGTCGCTTCCCATGCCGTCAGTGGTGTGACGCGCCCAGGTAGACCTTGGTGAGGGCGCTCGGTGTTGTAGATGTGGTCGAACGCATCGACCTGGGCTTGGAGCTGGGCCAGTGTCTCGGCCAGTGGCTGTTTGTCGAGATAGCGGAACAGGGTCTGGTGGAAGCGTTCGTTTTTGCCCTGCGTGGTCGGCTTGTAGGGCTTTCCGGTGATCGCCTCGACCCCGAGTGCACTCACGTGACCGACAAGTTGGCCCACATATCCGCGCCGTGAGGGGTTGAGGGCGAGTCCATTGTCCGAGAGCAGTCGTTGGGGTACGCCGTGGGCGGCTACGGCCTTGTCGAAGACCGTGATCGCCGCCTCGGCTGTCTCGCTCCAGGCCACGTGGGAAGCGACCGCGTAGCGGGAGTGGTCGTCGATGAGTTGGAAGATCACACATGTGCGTCCACCGGCCAGGACGTACCCGGTGGCGTCAAGTTGCCAGCACGCGTTCGGGGCTGGGTAGACAAACCGCCGCCACGCCGAGCGGGGCTTCTTCTTCGGCTCCATACGAGCCACACCGGCCTCCCGGAATATGCGTGCCAGCGCCGCCGTGGACGGAACCTCATCGAGGCCCATCGCGCGCATCTTCTCGTGCACGCTGATCGGCCCGTGATCCAGACCGGAAACCTCCAGCGCGGACCGCACAGCCACGGCCTGTGCTTTGATCTCATCGCTCAGCGTCGAAGGGCTCGACTTCGGTCGGCGTGTCCGGGGTTCGAGCACCGCAGCCGGACCGTCTTCCTTGGTTCGTTTACGTAACTCGTAGAACGACTTTCGTGATATGCCATGCTCGACACAGAACGTCGAGACCGCGCCGCGAGGCGCGTCGTCGGGCCACTGGGAGATCGCCAAGCGGACACGAGGATCGATGGGTTCATTGACAGCCACCGCCTAAGCCTCGAGGAAGAAGTGTCACCACCAAGAACCCTCAAAGTGTCACCGATGTCCTGATGCAGAACTGTCACCGATGTCCTGAGACATAACACTCAGCGGATGGACGCGCCCGGCTGACTGTCGAACAGATGTTCGATACACTGGCGGGGTGGGGTGGAACGACGGGCCGTCGACGTGGCCCGAGATGGAGCGCGTGCTCAACGGCAGGCCGCGCCCCGGTAAGAAGCCGCGGCGATCAGGCCTGCCCTTACCACCGCCCGGCGACGGCGGGGACAGTCCGGCCTGGTCCCGTAAGCGCGGCGCCTATCAGGCCGTCGGGGGTGAGCGGCGCAGCTCGGCCGTCCCGTATGCCGAACTGCACGCGCACTCGGCGTACAGCTTCCTGGATGGGGCCAGCACCCCGGAGGAACTGGTGGAGGAGGCGGCCCGGCTGGACCTGCGGGCCATCGCGCTGACCGACCACGACGGTCTCTACGGGGTGGTGCGGTTCGCCGAGGCCGCTCGCGAACTGGGCATGTCCACCGTCTTCGGCGCCGAACTGTCGCTGGGTAATGTGCCGCGCACCGAACAGCCCGACCCACCCGGCCCGCACCTGCTGGTGCTGGCCCGCGGCCCGGAGGGCTACCGGCGGCTGTCCCGTCAGATCTCGGCGGCGCACCTGGCCGGCGGTGAGAAGGGCAAGCCGCGGTATGACTTCGACACGTTGACCGAAGCCGCCGGCGGGCACTGGCACATCCTCACCGGATGCCGCAAAGGCCATGTGCAACAAGCCTTCACCCAGGGCGGCCCGGAGGCTGCCGGCCGTGCACTGGCCGACCTGGTGGATCGGTTCGGCGCGGATCGGGTCAGCGTCGAACTCACCCATCACGGCCACCCACTCGACGATGAACGCAATGCGGCGCTGAGAGCGCTGGCGCCGCGGTACGGCGTGACCGTGGTCGCCACCACCGGGGCGCACTTCGCGGCCCCCGCCCGCGGTCGGCTGGCGATGGCGATGGCGGCGATCCGGGCCCGCAATTCGATGGATACCGCGGCCGGCTGGCTGGCTCCACTGGGCGGGGCGCATCTGCGGTCCGGGGAGGAGATGTCACGGCTTTTCGGACCCGAGATCGTCACCGCAGCAGCAGATCTGGGTGAGCAATGCGCCTTCGGGCTGGCGTTGATCGCCCCGCAACTGCCGCCGTTCGACGTGCCCGACGGGCACACCGAGTCCAGCTGGCTGCGCCAACTGGTGCGCGACGGCGCCCGGGAACGCTACGGCCCGCCGGAACGGGCGCCCAAGGCCTACGCGCAGATCGAACACGAACTGGCGATCATCGACAAACTGGACTTCCCCGGCTACTTCCTGGTGGTACACGACATCACCCGGTTCTGCCGGGAGAACGACATCCTGTGCCAGGGCCGGGGATCGGCGGCCAACTCGGCGGTCTGTTACGCGCTGAAGGTCACCAACGTCGACCCGA
This sequence comes from Mycobacterium sp. AMU20-3851, assembly GCF_043974665.1. Taxonomy (NCBI): domain Bacteria; kingdom Bacillati; phylum Actinomycetota; class Actinomycetes; order Mycobacteriales; family Mycobacteriaceae; genus Mycobacterium; species Mycobacterium sp. AMU20-3851. Next base: position 4,447,907 of record NZ_CP146371.1, on the reverse strand, counting down.
TCGCCAACGAGTTGCTGTTCGAACGGTTCCTGTCGCCGGCCCGCGACGGCCCACCGGACATCGACATCGACATCGAATCGGACCTGCGCGAGGACGTCATCCAGTACGTCTACGACAAATACGGCCGCGACTATGCCGCCCAGGTCGCCAACGTCATCACCTACCGGGGGCGCAGCGCCATCCGGGACATGGCCCGGGCACTGGGTTTCTCCCAAGGCCAGCAGGACGCCTGGAGCAAGCAGATCAGCCGGTGGAACGGGCTGGCCGACTCACCCGATGTGGAGGACATCCCCGAGCAGGTGGTCGACCTGGCCACCCAGATCTCCAACTTGCCCCGGCACATGGGCATCCACTCCGGCGGCATGGTGATCTGCGACCGTCCGATCGCCGATGTGTGTCCGGTGGAGTGGGCCCGCATGGAGAACCGCAGTGTGCTGCAGTGGGACAAGGACGACTGCGCGGCAATCGGTCTGGTGAAGTTCGACCTGCTCGGCCTCGGCATGCTGTCGGCCCTGCACTACGCCATCGACCTGGTACGCGAGCACAAGGGCATCGAGGTGGACCTGTCCAAGCTGGATCTGTCCGAGCCGGCGGTCTACGAGATGCTGCAGCGTGCCGATTCGGTCGGGGTGTTCCAGGTCGAGTCCCGCGCGCAGATGGCCACCCTGCCCCGACTCAAGCCGAGGATCTTCTACGACCTGGTGGTGGAGGTCGCGCTGATCCGCCCCGGCCCCATCCAGGGTGGGTCGGTGCACCCGTACATCAAGCGGCGCAACGGTATCGAACCGGTCGTCTACGATCACCCGTCGATGGAGCCGGCGTTGCGCAAGACCCTCGGGGTGCCTTTGTTCCAGGAACAGCTGATGCAATTGGCGGTGGACTGCGCCGGATTCACCCCGGCCGAGGCGGACCAGTTGCGCCGGGCGATGGGCTCGAAACGGTCGACCGAGAAGATGCGCCGGCTGCGGGACCGGTTCTACCAGGGCATGCGGGACCGGCACGGTATCACCGGCGCGGTGGCCGAGAAGATCTACGAGAAGTTGGAGGCATTCGCCAATTTCGGTTTCCCGGAGAGTCATTCACTGAGCTTCGCCTCGCTGGTCTTCTACTCGTCATGGTTCAAGCTGCACCATCCGGCGGTGTTCTGCGCGGCGCTGCTGCGGGCCCAGCCGATGGGTTTCTACTCGCCGCAGTCGTTGGTCGCCGATGCCCGCCGGCACGGGGTGGCCGTGCACGGGCCGGACGTCAACGCCAGCCTGGCGCATGCCACCTGTGCGAACGACGGGCTGGACGTGCGGATGGGCCTGGGCAGTGTCCGGCACATCGGTGACGAACTCGCACAACGGATCGTCGACGAGCGGATGGCGAACGGGCCGTTCGCGTCCCTGCTGGATCTCACTGCCAGAGTGCAACTTTCGGTACCGCAGACCGAGGCGCTGGCCACCGCGGGGGCGCTCGGCTGCTTCGGGATCACCCGGCGCGAAGGGCTGTGGGCCGCGGGCGCAGCGGCCGCGGAGCGACCGGACCGGCTCCCGGGAGTGGGATCGTCCTCGCACATCCCGCCGCTGCCGGGGATGAGCGCACTGGAACTCGCGGCCGCCGATGTGTGGGCCACCGGTGTCTCCCCGGACAGTTATCCCACCCAGTTCCTGCGCGAGGATCTGGCGGCGATGGGCGTCGTGCCCGCCGCCGACCTGCTGAAGGTGCCCGACGGCACCCGGATCCTGGTGGCCGGGGCGGTGACCCACCGGCAGCGCCCGGCGACGGCCCAGGGCGTCACCTTCGTCAACCTGGAGGACGAGACCGGCATGGTCAACGTGCTGTGTGCGCCCGGAGTGTGGGCGCGGCACCGCAAGCTGGCGCAGAGCGCCCCGGCGCTGATCATCCGCGGCATCGTGCAGAACGCCACCGGTGCGGTCACCGTGCTGGCCGACCGGATGGGCCCGGTCGATCTGAAGGTGCGGTCGCGGTCCAGAGATTTCCAGTGACGGTCACTCCGTCGGCGTCGTCCACACCTTGTCGATGCTGATCCGCAGCCGGGCCCCGTAACCCGACATCGACTCGGTCAGCCCGAACTCATCGGCCACCGGGCCGTACTTCGCCCAGTACGGCCCGTCCTCGCGGGGGTCGGAGTCCTCGGTGTCCACTCGCGCCGTCCCGCCGAGCACGATGATCCCGCCGCCGTGGCCGTCGGAATCCAGGTTCAGGCTGACCTGCGGGTGCGCACGGACATGTCGCACCTTGGCCGAACCGGGCGCGGTGTAGACGACGATCTCGGAGCCGTCGAAGAAGAACCACACCAGTTTCGGTACCGGTAAACCGGATTTCGTGACGGTGGTCAGCCACCCGTAGTGGTCGGACACGAGGCGTTCGGTGACTTCTGAAGTCAGGTCTGCAGTCATGACCGCGAATGTAGTCTCGCGGTATGACACTCAACCTGACTGCGGAAGAAGTCCTGACCACCACCCGCTCGGTGCGTAAGCGGCTCGACTTCGACAAGCCGGTGCCCCGCGAGGTCCTGCTGGAATGCCTCGACATCGCGCTGCAGGCGCCGACGGGTTCCAATGCGCAAGGCTGGCAATGGGTTTTCGTCGAGGACCCGGCCAAGAAGAAGGCGCTGGCCGATATCTACCGGACCAATGCCAACCCGTATCTGGACCTGCCCAAGCCCGAACGCGGAGACATTCGCGATGAGCAGATCGTCCGGGTGACCGACTCGGCGAAGTACCTCAACGAGAACTTCGAGCAGGCACCGGTGCTGTTGGTGCCGTGTCTGGAGGGGCGCCCCGACGGTGCGCCGGCCGGGATGAGTGCGTCGTACTGGGGGTCGTTGCTGCCGGCGGTGTGGAGTTTCATGCTGGCGCTGCGGACCCGCGGGCTGGGCTCGGCGTGGACCACGCTGCACCTGCTCGGCGACGGTGAGAAGCAGGCCGCCGAGGTGCTGGGCATCCCGTTCGACCAGTACGCGCAGGCCGGGTTGTTCCCGATCGCCTACACCAAGGGCACCGACTTCAAGAAGGCCAAGCGCCTGCCCGCGGAGAACTTCGCGCACTGGGACACCTGGTAGCCCTGCTCGCACCGGGATTGACGTTTCGGCACGATCTTCCTCGCACTTCGGCGCCCGTTTATTCGATTGGGCGAACGGTCAGACCGCGCCGGCGAATCCCTGCTGGCGCCACGCCTCGTAGGCGGCGACCGCCGCGGCATTGGACAGGTTCAACGACCGCCGCCCGGCCAGCATCGGGATGCGGACCTGCGCGGTGATATGCGGGTCGGCCAGCGTCTGCTCGTCCAGACCGGTCGGTTCCGGGCCGAACAGCAGCACATCACCGGGCTGGTAGTCCACCTGCGCGAACGACCGCTCGGCATGCGCGGTGAACGCATAGACCCGGGTGGGGGCGATGGCCGCCCAAGCCGCGGGCAGGTCCGGATGCACCGTCACCGACGCCAGGTCGTGGTAGTCCAGCCCGGCGCGGCGCAGCTTGGGCTCGGACAGGTCGAAACCGAGCGGTTCGACCAGGTGCAGTTCGCACCCGGTGGCGGCCACCATCCTGATCGCATTGCCGGTATTGGGCGCGATACGCGGGGAGAAGAACATCACCTTGAACACCGGGCCATCATCCCCTGCGGATAATGGGCGCATGGTCGAGCAGAGCCTCTGGATGCAGAAAGTCGCGGCCGATCCCGGCCATTCGCAGTGGTACATCGAACGTTTTCGGGAGATGGAACGCGCGGGGAAGGATCTTTCCGGTGAGGCCCGCCTGGTCGATGCGATGGTGCCGCGCGGCGCCCGGATCCTGGACGCCGGGTGCGGGCCCGGCCGGGTGGGTGGATACCTGGCCGCGGCCGGCCACGACGTGGTCGGTGTCGACGTGGACCCGGCGCTCATCGCGGCCGCCGAGCAGGATCACCCGGGGCCCCGGTGGCTGGTCGGCGACCTCGCCGAACTCGACCTGCCGGCGCGCGGGATCGGTGAACCCTTCGACGTCATCGTGTCGGCAGGCAACGTGATGACGTTCCTGGCCCCGAGCACCCGGGGGCGCGTGCTGCAGCGGATGCGGGCCCATCTGGCCGACGGCGGGCGCGCGGTCATCGGATTCGGGGCAGGCCGCGACTACCCGCACGACGAGTTCCTCGCCGATGCCGAACACGCCGGTTTGGTGCCCGACCTGTTGTTCTCCACGTGGGATCTGCGCCCGTTCACCCAGGATTCGGAGTTCCTCGTCGCCGTTCTCAGCCGGTCCACCGCCATCAACTGACGCCGACGGCACCTGTTTCGCCCATCGCCACAGCTGCGCAACGTAACGGTCACGAACTGTGCGCGGTCGGTATCGAGGTGTGGAATCCGCCCCGCGCGGCTGCCATACTCGACAAATTGCCAGGCGTGCCACGCCGGCCCGATGGTGGGCAAAAGCAGGAAGCATATGACCGACGCGCCAACAACGATTCGCAGATCCTGATGACGGTGAACGCCGCGTCGCCGGTCACTTCTGTCCGCAACGAATTCGACAGCGCCGCAGCGCATGCCGTGAAGCGTCCGCCGCGATGGGCGTTGGCGAACTGGCCCGTCGGCTGGAAAGTGTTCGCCATCGTGCTGGTCCCGCTGGTGCTGGCGGCGACGTTCGGCGGGATGCGCATCTACTCCGGTTTCACCGAGGCCGCCGACCTGCGGCGTGCCGCCGACCGCACCGAGATGGTCCCCGCGATCGAAAGCTACATGGCGTCGCTCGACGCGGCCGTCCTCGCCGGATCCGCGGGCGGTGAGGCCCAGTCCGTGCTGAGCGAGTTCGACAGCAACCGCGCGGCTTTGGAACGCCGGCTCGACGAGACGGACGTGCTGCCCGACGTGCGCGACGGCGTCACCGAGATCCTGCGCGGCGGCCAGGACCTGGTGAACAAGGTGGTCGCCAACTCAATCAGCCTGCGCGACAAGGTCACCACCTACGCGCCGCTGTTGTTGACCGCCGAAGACGCCATCACCGGTTCCGTGCGGGTCGACGATGCGCAGGTCCGCTCCGACGCCCTGGGACTGTCCCGCGCCATCGGCGCCCGGGGCCAGATGATGATGCAGCAGCTACTGGTCAACCTCGGCGGGGAAGTCCCCGAGCCCGAACTGCGCACCTCGATGAACACGGTCGCGGGCACCGAACCGTCCACCCTGTTCGGCATGACGCAGATCCTCGGCGTCGGCTCGGACGAGTCGAAAACCCTGCAGGAGCAGTTCATCCTGCGGATGTCGATCATGGCCAACCCGGCCGCGGTGTTGGTGAACAACCCGGAGCTGACCCAGTCCATCCAGGTCACCGCCACCATTGCCGGTGAGCTCATCGACACCACCACCGCATCGTTGACCACCGCGGTCGACGAGCAGGCCACCGCCCAACGCGGCGCCGCCATCCGCGACGCCGTCATCGTGCTCGCCGTGCTCGTGCTGGCGTTGCTGGTGGTGGCGCTGGTGGCACGGTCGCTGGTTCGGCCGTTGCGCCGGCTGCGGGACAGCGCGCTGAAGGTCGCGCACACCGAACTCGCCCGCGAACTCGAACAGGTCCGCACCGGGGGAGACCCGGGACCGGTCCGTCCGATCCCGGTGCACACCACCGAAGAGGTCGGCCAGGTCGCGCACGCGGTCGACGAACTGCACGAACAGGCGGTCCTGCTGGCCGGTGAGCAGGCCCGGTTGCAGGTGCAGGTCAGCGACATGTACGAGACGCTGTCCCGGCGCAGCCGGTCCCTGGTGGATCAACAGCTGGCGCTGATCGACCGACTCGAACGCGACGAACAGGACCCGCAACGGTTGGACAGCCTGTTCCGGCTGGACCACCTGGCCGCCCGGATGCGCCGCAACGGCGCCAATCTGCTGGTGCTGGCCGGCACCAGAGTGGCCCGCGAGCAGGCCGACCCGGTCCCGGTGGCCGCGGTGATCAACGCGGCCGCTTCCGAGGTCGAGGAGTACACCCGGGTGGTGACCGACACCATCGCGGACTGCGAGGTCAGCGGCGCGGTGGCCGCGGATCTGGTGCACGTGCTGGCCGAGTTGATGGACAACGGGTTGCGGTATTCGCCGCCGGACTCGCAGGTGCGGGTCTCGGCGGTGCGCACCGCCAACGGCGCACTGGTCATCGAGGTCGGCGACACCGGCCTGGGCATGGCCGAAGCCGACCTGCGGGTGGCCAACACCCGATTGAAGTCCGGCGGCGAGGTCAATTCGTACACTGCCCGGCACATGGGCCTGTTCGTGGTCGGTAGGCTGGCCGACCAGCACGGGCTCGTCGTGCGTCTGCGCAGTACCGTTGCCGGAGAACCGAATTCGGGACTCACCGCGGGTGTCTACGTGCCCGTCGAGTTGCTTGCGGGCATGCCGGGCGGCCCGGTACGCACCGAGTTCGCGCCCGCCCCGGTGGCCGAGGTGCTGTCCTTCGCCCCGGTGCCGCAGCAGCCCCCGCCTCACGTCGAGCCGGCACCCGAATCCGGTGACGAAGTCATCGCCCCACCGATATCGGGTCTGCCGCAGCGTAATCCGGGATCCAGCGGCTTCGGGGAGGCGCCGGCCCAACCCGAGCGGCCGGCGCAGCGGGAGGACGCCGGGTCGGCCGACGATGCCATCTATCAGAAGATGCTCTCCGAATGGTTGATCGATCCCACCGAATTCGGCGCCGGTGCCGATCTGGACTGGAAGTCGGTATGGGACCACGGCTGGTCGGCGGCTGCCTCGGCCGAGGACGCCCCGGTCACCGAACACACGCTGGAGGGGTTGCCGGTCCGCAGGCCCGGGGAACGGCTGGTACCCGGGGCCGGTGACGTCGGCGAGGACGAAGCCACGCCGGAATCGGAGCCCGTCACCGGCCCGCTACCGGATCCGGCCGCCGTGCGCGCCAGCCTCAGCAGCCACTTCGGCGGGGTGCATGCCGGCCGATCGCAGTCCCGCGACACCGGAGGAACACACCGCGCATGAGTACCCGCGAATCGCTGGACTGGTTGGTGGCCAAGTTCGCCCGCGAGGTGTCCGGGGTTTCGCACGCCGTCCTGGTCTCCGCGGACGGGCTGCTGATGGCCGCCAGCGAACACATCCCCACCGAGCGGGCCGACCAGCTGGCCGCGGTGGCGTCGGGGCTGGCCAGCCTGTCCACCGGTGCGGCGCAGCTGTTCGCGGGCGGGCACGTCATGCAGTCCATCGTGGAGATGGAGAACGGCTATCTGCTGCTGATGCGGGTCGGCGACGGATCCAACCTCGCCACCCTGGCCACCCGGTCCTGCGATATCGGCCAGATCGGTTACGAGATGGCCATTCTGGTGGAGCAAGTGGGCAATGTCATCCAGTCGGGACGACGTGCCCGACACCACAGCTGAGCCGGCGATAGCTGAGCCGGCAATGCAGCCCCCGTCCGACGCCTGGGAGTCCACCGATACGGTGGACGTGGCGGACATGGTGCGGCCCTACACGCTGACCGCCGGGCGCACCGCCGCGCGGGTGGACCTGCCGCTGGAAGCACCGGTCAGCCCGTCGACGACCGGTCCGGCGCCGCGCTGGCCGAGCAGCGATGTGCGGGCCCGGATCCTGGCTCTTGCCGAGAACAGTCCCTCGGTCGCGGAGGCCGCGGCGCGCCTGGAGTTGCCCCTCGGTGTGGCGCGTGTGCTGATCGGAGACCTCGTCGTGGAGGGGTATCTTCGGGTGCACACGACGCTGGGCGACACCGCCTCGCTCGACGACCGCCGTGAACTGATCGGAAGGACTCTGCGTGGCCTTCGGGCATTATGACCGGCCATCCGCTTCGACCAAGATCGTCATCTCCGGCGGTTTCGGCTCCGGCAAGACGACCTTCGTCGGCGCGGTCTCGGAGATCATGCCGCTGCGCACCGAGGCTCTGGTGACCGCCGCGTCCGCCGGCGTCGACGGGTTGGAGGCCACCCCGCACAAGAGCACCACCACGGTGGCGATGGATTTCGGGCGGATCACCCTGGCCGACGATCTCGTCCTCTATCTGTTCGGCACTCCCGGCCAGCGCCGGTTCTGGTTCATGTGGGACGACCTGATCCGGGGTGCCATCGGTGCGGTCATCCTGGTCGACCTGCGTCGCCTGCAGGACAGTTTCGCCGCCATCGACTTCTTCGAGGCCCGCAAGTTGCCGTTCATCGTGGCCATCAACGAGTTCGACGGGGCGCCACGGCATCCGGTGCCCGCGGTGCGCCAGGCGCTGGCATTACCGGAGTACATCCCGATCGTCACCGTGGACGCCCGCGATCGACAGTCGGCGCGGGCAGCCCTGATCGCGGTCACCGAGTACGCCCTGGCGGCGTTGGCTTCATGACCGAACCCGATCAGGTCTGGGTGGACCGTGAGTTCACCGGCCACGACTTCCGCGACGAGGACCTCAGCCGGCTGCGCACCGAGCGGGTGGTGTTCGACGAATGCGATTTCAGCGGCGTCGACCTCACCGAGTCCGAGCACCTGGGCTCGGCGTTCCGCAACTGCACGTTCCGCCGCGCTGCGCTGTCGCACAGCACCTTCCGCCAGTGCAGCCTGCTGGGCTCGGTGTTCACCGAGACCCGGCTGCGGCCGGTCCGGTTCATCGAGGTGGACCTGTCGCTGAGCGTGCTCGGCGGGTGCGATCTGCGCACGGTGGACCTGTCGGACTGCCGGCTGCGCGAGGCCAACCTGGTGGGCACCGATCTGCGCAAGGCCGTGCTGCAGCGCGCCGACCTGAGCGGCGCGCGGGTACAGAACGCCAAGTTCGACGAGGCCGATCTACGCGGCGCCCGGGTCGACCCGACGTTCTGGACCACCGCGAAGGCGCGCGGCGCGCGCATCAACATCGAGCAGGGCCTGGCCTTCGCCGCCGCGCACGGCCTCGACGTGCACGGCGAATAGCCGCGCAGCTTCGACCAGCCCCGACACCGCCGCTTCAGACAGATATCCCCGCGCAGATGCTTGGGCGAGATCGACGTCAGGGTCGCCAATTGCGCGCGACGAGCGGGAATTCACGACCCTGAGCTCGATCTCGGCGCGAGATTGAGCTCACGGTCGTAGAGCAGCCGGAAGCCGGGGAATCGGGGAACCCTCAGGTCGATCTCGCCCTAGGGATTCCAGAGCAATGTCCTCACACCCTGCGGCCGCGACGCGTAAGCCGCCACGACGACTCAGGCCGTCTTGAGCCGGATCTTCCAGCGCACGAACGACAGGTAGCCCACGCTCAGCAGCGCCAGCATGCCCATGTCGAACCACCAGGCCGACGCGGTGTGCTCCCAGTGCGCGTCCTTGGGGGTCAACGGGCCCGGCACGAGGTGGATCAGATCCACCGTGGAGGCCGAGGCCGCGAAACCCCACCGGGCCGGGGTGAACCAGGACAGCTGATCGAGCACGAGGCGGTCGGTCACCGGGATCATGCCGCCGGAGAACACCAGCTGGCTCATCACCGCCACCACCAGCAGCGGCATGATCTGCTCGTTGGACTTGGCCAGCGCGGACAGGGCCAGACCGACCATCGCGGCGGTCACCGTCGTCGCCGCCATCACGACGAACAGCTCCAGCGTCGGACTCAGGAAGGTCAACGAGCCCTGGGTGGGCGCGCCCTTACCGGCGATCGCGATCGCGGTGACGATCGAGGACTGGATGATGGCGAACACCGCATAGATGCAGACCTTGGCCATCAGATACGCCGTCGTCGACAACCCGACGGCCTGTTCGCGGCGGAAGATGGCGCGCTCGCCGATCAGATCGCGGACGGTCAGCGCGGTACCCATGAAGATGGCGCCGACGTTGAGCAGCACCAGCAGCTGACCCGGCTCGTTGGGGGCGTCGCCCATCGGGTCGGGCACGCCGAACCCGACGGTGCCGGGCACCGACAGCGACAGCACGCCCATGATGAACGGCAGCACCGCCAGGAACGCGAAGTAGCCGCGGTCGGAGACGATCAACCGCATCTGGCGGCGCGCGATCGTGGAGAACTGCCGGCGCACACTGGTTTTGGCCGGCTTGCCGAGGTCACCCGGCTGCTCGGAGGCTTCCGCCTGCGGCGGGGGCCCGCTGCGGGCCAGGTAGCGCTGATGCGAATCGTCGGGGTCACCGGCGACCGAGGAGAAGATGTCGGCCCAGTTGGTGGTGCCCAGTTCCGGTCCGATCTGGCTGGGCGGACCGTAGAACGCGGTCTTGCCGCCCGGGGCCAACAGCAGCACCTGATCGCAGACGTCGAGGTAGGTCAGCGAGTGCGTCACCACCAGCACCACACGCCCGGCGTCGGCGAGCTGGCGCAGCATCGTCATCACCTGGCGGTCCAGTGCGGGGTCCAGACCCGAGGTCGGCTCGTCCAGGATCAGCAGCGACGGACCGGTCAGCAACTCCAGCGCCACCGAGGCGCGCTTGCGCTGCCCACCGGAGAGCTTGTCCACCCGGGTCTCCAGGTGCTTGGTCATCTCAAGCTCTTCGAGGACCTGCAGGACGACGCGTTCGCGGTCCTCCTTGGTGGTGTCCGGGGGCAGCCGCAGCTCGGCGGCGTACATCAGGGCCTGCTTGACGGTCAGCTGACCGTGCACCACGTCGTCCTGCGGGACCATGCCGATCCGGGAGCGCAGCGAGGCGTACTCGGCGTGGATGTCGTGCCCCTCGAAGGACACCGTGCCCGAGGTCGGGTGGGTGAGGCCGGCGACCTGCTTGGCGAACGTCGACTTGCCGGCGCCGGAGGGGCCGATCACCGCGGTCAGGGTGCCCGGCCGGGCGTCGATCGAGATGTTGTTCAGCAGCGTCTTGTTGCCCTCGATGGTCCAGGTCAGACCCCGGACCTCCAGGCCACCGGTGCGGGTCGCGGCCTGGGTCTCCGACTTGCGGACCAGCGTGCCGCCGGTGAACACCAGGTCGACGTTGCCGATGGTGACCACGTCACCCTCGCGCAGCAGTGCGTCATCGACACGCTGGCCGTTGACGAAGGTGCCGTTGATGCTGCGGTTGTCGAGGATCTCGGTGCCACCGGGTCCGGTGACCAGGGTGGCGTGGTGCCGGGACGCCAGGACGTCGGGGATGACGATGTCGTTGTCGGTGGCGCGACCGATCTTGATCCCGCCCGGCGGCACCTCGGGTGCCTTCCCGGGACGCAGGATCTTGAGCATGCTCGTCGCCAGGTTGTTCTCCGACGGACGGGCCACCGCCGTCGGGCCCATGGCGGTCTGCGCCGGGTCGGCCGGCGGGATGTACATCGGCTGCGACCGGGAGGCCGGCTGCGGCGGGTAGGCCGGCCGCGGCGCGCTCGGGTACTGACCGCTCGGGTACGGATGCTGACCGGTCGGGTAGTGCGGCTGTGGGGGCGGCCCGGCCGGGTAACGCGGGGCTGGCTGCGACGGAGTGCCGCCGGTCGGCCACGCGGGCGGGGCGGGCGGCTGCGCCGGGGGCTGGGTCGGCCAGGACGCGCTGGCCCGTCCGCCCGCGGTGGGGACCGCCTCGGTCGGCGGGGGACTGCCCACCGAACCCTGGTGCCGGCCGACCTCGAAGACCAGCTGCGGACCGTCGGGATTACCGATGTTGACGTACTGGCCGTCGGTGATGTCCAGGGTCGGCACCCGCTGGCCGTTGACGTACATGCCGTTGAGGCTGCCGTTGTCGATGGCTATCCAGCGGCCCTGATCGAACCGCAGCACCAGATGCGCGCGGGATATCAGGGGGTGGGCGATGCGGACGTCGGCACGCAGATCGCGGCCGACGACGACGTCATTGCCTGCGGAGAAGGTGCGTGAGGACCCTTCGTACCTAACGGTCAGGGCGGGCGTTACAGGGCGGCTCATCGGGTCCAACTGTATCGGTAGCGCAGCGAGGGTTGCCTGGCCGCGGAGGTGTTGTGTCGTGACCGTTGCCCGGCCGAGATCGAGACGGCCCGGTCAGGCGGCCGTCGGTTCCTCCTCGGCCAGGGCGGGCACGGCCTCCTCCGGGTAGCGGTCCCACAGATCCCAGACGTCCCAGGTCTGCACAGCCCAGAACACGCCGAACAGCAGGATCAGCACCAGTTCGGCGGCGAACACCGCGTAGTGCACGTCGATGGTCAGGAAGACGATGGTGGCCGTCACGGTCAGCAGCATGAGCACGGCGATCCACGCGTAGAACCGGGCGCGCCGGGTGCGCTCGGCGGCCTTCGCGTAGCAGGCGTGGTACACCGCGACCAGGGTGATGGCCAGAAACAAGGCGGTCGCGGCGATCACGTGCACGCGATCGCGGAAGGCCGGCCAGAACAGCAGCAACCCGCCGATGAGCACCGCCCCGGCCAGCACCTTGGGCAGCCACGGCTCGATCGCGCGGAGCACCTGGGCCATCCGTTTCCAACCGGCGGGCGCCTCCGCGCAGTCGGCGCCCGCGCAGGTGGGCGGCGGCTGGCTGGGGCGCAGGCGCTCCAGCGCCAGGTACAGGGCGATGCCGGCAGCGGCCGCGACGAACAGCGCGATCATGTTGTTGGCGGTGGCGCCGAACGGGTCGGACACCGTGGGCAGCCAGGCCTCGCAGACCTCGGCGCTGCCGGTCGGGATGAGTGCCACCACGAAGGACAGGAACCCGGCGAAGTTGAGCAGCGCGTCCTCGCCGAGCCGGCTGCCCTGGTAGACGATCAGGCAACTGCCCATCGCGCACAGGGCGGCGACGAACACGGCGTGTGTGCGGGTGTAGAAGAACGCGCTGATCGAATCCTGCAGGCAGGTGTGCGCCCAGGTCAGACCCAGCGACACCAGCAGGAACACCACCAGGGCGACCAGCCCGACCCGGACGTAGCGGTAGGTCACCGCCGCGTCTTCCGCCGTGCTGCGCACGTCCATGACCTACACGGTGAGCGTGTCCGGCGCTCCGGTCAACACACAGTGGGTGTGGCTGTAGATGGTCGGCATGCATTTGTTGCAGTGGTCGCAGATCGACTTGACCGTGTGCGCCTGTCCGTCGGCCTTGATCCGGTTGATCAGGTCCGGCTCGGCCAGCAGGGCCCGGCCCATCGCGACGAACTCGAAGCCCTCGGCCATCGCCCGGTCCATGGTCTCGCGATTGGTGATGCCGCCCAGCAGGATCAGCGGCATCTTCAGCTCGGCCCGGAACTTGCGGGCCAGATCCAGCAGATAGGCCTCCCGGTACGGGTAATCGCGCAGGAACTTCCGGCCGGTCATCCGCATGCCCCAGCTGATCGGCGGTTTGAACGCCCCGGCGAACTCCTTGAGCGGGACCTCGCCGTGGAACAGGTACATCGGGTTGACCAGCGAGCTGCCCGCGGTGAGTTCCAGGGCGTCCAGCCCGCCGTCCTCCTCCAGCCACTTGGCGGTCTGCAGCGCCTCGTGGACCGGGATGCCGCCGCGGATGCCGTCGGTCATGGTGAGTTTGGCGATGACGGCGATCTTCTTGTCGCCGTAGCTGTCCACGGCGTCGCGCACCGCGCGCACCGCACCGCGGGCCACCTTGGCGCGGTTCTCCAGCGAACCGCCGAACTCGTCGCGGCGCTGGTTGATCAGCGGGGACAGGAACGAACTGGCCAGGTAGTTGTGGCCGAGGTGGATCTCCACCGCGTCGAACCCGGAGTCGATGGCCAGCCGGGCGGCGTTGGCGTGCGCCTCGGTGACCTCGCGGATGTCCTCGGCGGTGGCCTTCTTGGCGAACCGCATGGACAGCGGGTTGAAGAACCGCACCGGCGCCAGCGCCTTGGCCTTGTTGGTCCGCGAGTTGGCCACCGGGCCGGCGTGGCCGATCTGGGCGCTGATCGCCGCGCCCTCGGCGTGCACGGCCTCGGTCAGCCGGGTCAGTCCGGGTACCGCCTCCGGGCGCATCCAGAGCTGCCAGCCGTCGGTGCGCCCGCCCGGAGCCACCGCGCAGTAGGCGACCGTGGACATGCCCACCCCACCCGCGGCGGGCAGCTGGTGGTATTTGATCAGGTCATCGGTGACCAGGGCGTTCGGGGTGGATGCCTCGAACGTCGCGGCCTTGATAATGCGGTTGCGCAGGGTCACCGGGCCGAGCTTGGCCTCGCCAAACACATCGGTGAACACTTCTGGCTGGGTGTTCATAATCGTTAGCCTGCCATGCGGGTGGAATGATGGCTCCCGTGGGAGCGAGCACACTCGACGGTAAGGCCACCCGGGACGAGATTCTGAGCGATCTCAAGGATCGGGTGGCGAAATTGACGGCCGCGGGCCGCACGCCCGGTTTGGGCACCATCCTGGTCGGTGACGACCCGGGATCGCAGGCCTATGTCCGCGGCAAGCACGCCGACTGCGCGAAGGTGGGCATCACCTCGATCCGCCGCGACCTGCCCGCCGACATCAGCCAGGCCACCCTGGACGAGACCATCGACGAACTCAACGCCAACCCCGAGTGCACCGGCTACATCGTGCAGTTGCCGCTGCCCAAGCACCTGGACGAGAACGCCGCACTGGAACGGATCGACCCGGACAAGGACGCCGACGGGCTGCACCCGACCAACCTCGGCCGGTTGGTGCTCGGTAAGGAGGCCGCGCTGCCGTGCACGCCGCGCGGCATCGCGCACCTGTTGCGTCGCTTCGACGTTCCCATCGCCGGCGCGCACGTGGTGGTGATCGGCCGCGGCGTCACGGTCGGCCGGCCGCTCGGGCTGCTGCTGACCCGCCGGTCGGAGAACGCGACAGTGACGTTGTGCCACACCGGAACCCGGAATCTCGCCGAGCTGACCCGCCAAGCCGATATCATCGTCGCCGCGGTCGGTGTGCCGTACATGGTGACCGCCGACATGGTGAAGCCCGGCGCGGCCGTGGTCGACGTCGGCGTCAGCCGGGTGGAGGGCAAGCTCACCGGCGACGTCGCCCCGGACGTCTGGGATGTCGCCGGGCACGTGTCGCCGAATCCCGGCGGGGTGGGCCCGTTGACCCGGGCGTTCCTGCTGACGAACGTGGTGGAGCGCGCGGAGCGTGATCTCGGGCGATCCGCACGTGACGGCGACGAGTAGATGACACCGATGAGCGCTTGCGCGAGGAGTAGATGCCGCCGATGAGCGCTTGCGCGAAGAGCACATGACACCGAAAGAGTTCGCCCGCAAGGTGTTTGCCGGGCAGTGGCCGATCCTGGTGGTCGGGCTGATCCTGATCGCCGCTCTCGGCCTGGTGATCGCCGGGTACTGGCGCCGCGGTGCACTGGTCATGGGTATCGCGGTCGGGGTCGCGGCGGTGATGCGGCTGACGCTCTCGGACGAACGGGCCGGCCTGTTGGCAATCCGTTCCCGCACAATCGACTTCGCCACCACCGCGACCGTCAGCGCGACGGTGCTCTACATTGCCTGGACGATCGACCCGCTGGGCACGTCCTGAATCACACCGGGTCGGGGCGGGCCGTCATCCGTCCCAGCGCCAGGCCGGAACCGAGCATCGCCGCGGCCAGGCCGAGGTGCAGCCAGTTGACGGCGCCGTTGACCGGAACCACGTTCAGCGGGCCGCGGTGGTCGATCAGGACGCCGTAGAGCCAGAGCGCGGAGCACAGCACGCCACCGCAGACCAGGTAGACCCGGGCGGTGCCCGGCGCCCGCGCGAGCACCAGACCGGCGATCCCGGCAGCGATGTGCGCGGTGTTGTGCAGCACCGAGACGGCGAAGAGGTCCAGTAGCAGCGCACCCGAATGCGGGCCCGCCCATTCGAGCCGGTCGAAACCGGTGGTGATGCCGGGGATGAAGCCCGCGAGGCCGATCAACAGGAACACCGCGCCGATCACCATGGCGGCCATCTGCACCATCGGGGCGGTTTCACCGGCTTCGGCAAGATGGTCGTGCCCGGGCTTCGTCATGGGGCGGGGCCTCTCGTAGATCTCCGATCTACTACCCATTCCGGGCAACGGTTATTCCGTTTGCTGAATCAGGCCCTGTGTGGGCGTCAGGCCAGCGTCGCCCGGATTCCCACGGTGATGTACGGCAGCGCCAGACCGGTGCTGTTGGCCAGTGCCGGATGGGTCGCCAGCAATTCCCTGACCTTCTCCAGCGTGCGGGTGCGCACCGCGGTCGGGGAGGTGATGCAGTAACTGCGGGAGGCCACCAGATCGATCAGGGCCTGCGGGGTCAGGTAGCTGGTCCACTCGACGTGGCTGCGTTCCAGGTCGGTGAACGGTGCGGCCAGGGTGACCTCGTCGTTGAGCGGGTCGTGCTCGTGGCCGATGATGGCGCCGAGATCCTTGACCCAGCCCATCCGTTCATCGCGGGTGTTCCACACCAGCCCGAGCCGGCCGCCTGGGCGCAGCACCCGGGCGATCTCCCGGGTCGCGCGCTGCGGGTCGAACCAGTGCCAGGCCTGGGCCACCACGACCGCATCGACGCTGTCGTCGGGCAACGGGATCTCTTCGGCGGTGCCCAGCAGCGCCGGGGTTTGGGGCAGCGAACGGCTGAGGACCTCGAGCATCTCCGGAATGGGGTCCACCGCGACCACGTCCAGGCCGCGCTCGACGAGCCGCACGGTCAGCTTTCCGGTGCCGGCACCCAGGTCCAGCACCCGCTGGGCGTCCGGCGGGAGCAACCAGTCGATGGCCTCCGGCGGATAGGACGGGCGCCCGCGCTCGTAGGCGGCCGCCTCTTCACCGAAGGACAGGGACCGTTGCTGATTCGACTGGCTCACCGGGACGCGATCTCCAGGGTCTGCCGGATCAGCGGGGCCACCGCGTCGGTCTCCACCAGGAACCCGTCGTGACCGTAGATGGAGTCGACGACGCTGAGTTCGGCGCAACCGGGCAGCAGGTCGGCCAGTTCCTGCTGCTGGCGCAGCGGATAGAGCCGATCGGAGGTGATGCCGCCGACCAGCACGGGAACCGGACAACCGGCCAGTGCGGCAGCCACCCCGCCGCGGCCCCGGCCGACGTCATGACTGCTCAGTGCGTCGGTCAGCGCGACGTAGGTGCCGGCGTCGAACCGCGAGACCAGCTTGCCGCCCTGGTGCTCCAGGTAGCTCTGCACCGCGTAGCGGCCACCGTTGGTCGGGTCCTCGTTGCCCTGGGCGTCGTTGGCGAACCGCGAATCCAGTTCGGCCTCGCCGCGGTAGGTGAGATGGGCGATCCGGCGCGCGATCTCCAGACCCGACGCCGGAGTGCGTCCGGTGTCGTAGTAGTCGCCGCCGTTCCAGTCCGGATCGGCTTTGATCGCGGCGACCTGGGTGCTCTGGGTGCCGATCTGGTCGGCGGTGGCACGCGCCCCCACTGCCAGGATCAGCCCGGCGCGCACGGTGTCGGGATGCCCGACGATCCACTCCAGCGCCCGTGCCCCGCCCATCGAACCGCCGATCACCGCGGCGACTCGGGTGATGCCGAGCGCGGCCAGCGCGGCCAGATCCGCATTCACCTGGTCCCGGATGGTGATGGCGGGGAACCTTGAGCCCCAGGCCTTTCCGTCCGGCGCGATCGAGCTGGGCCCGGTCGAGCCGCGGCAGCCGCCGAGGGCGTTGGTGGCAATGGCGCACCAGCGGCCGGTGTCGATGGTCGCGCCGGGACCGGCCACACCGTCCCACCATCCCGGGGTCGGGTGGTCGGGGCCGGCCGGGCCGGTGATGTGCGAATCGCCGGTGAGGGCGTGCAGCACCATGACCACGTTGTCGCGCTCGGCAGACAGTTCACCCCAGCGCTGGAACGCGATCGACACCTGGTCGATGACCACGCCGCTCTCCAGCGTCAAGGCGCCGATGTCGACGACCCCGATCTCACCTTCAGCGGGCAGGGTCGACGGCACGTCGCTCAGTATGTCGAAAGTCGTCACGGCTGCGCTCAGACCGACTCGACCGTCTGCCCGGTGCCGGCGAAGGCCCTCGCCGCGGCGAAGCCCTGATCCAGGTCGGCCAGGATGTCGCCGATTCCCTCGATGCCGACCGCCAGCCGGACCAGGCCGGGGGTGACGCCGGTGGTGAGTTGCTCCTCCGGGGTGAGCTGCGCGTGGGTGGTCGACGCCGGGTGGATCACCAGCGAACGGACGTCGCCGATGTTGGCGACATGGCTGTGCAGGGTCAGCGCGTTGACGAATGCCTTGCCGGCCTCGATGCCGCCGGCCAGCTCGAAGGCCAGCACCGCGCCGGTGCCCTTGGGGGCGATCTTGCGGCCCAGCTCGTACCAGGGGGAGGTGGGCAGTCCGGCGTAGTTGACCGAGACGACCTCGTCGCGGCCGGACAGGTACTCGGCCACCTTGACCGCGTTGGACACGTGCCGCTCGACGCGCAGCGACAGCGTCTCCAGACCCTGGGCGATCAGGAAGGCGTTGAACGGCGAGAGTGAGGATCCGAGGTCGCGCAGCAGTTGCACGCGGGCCTTGAGTGCAAAGGCCGGCGGGCCGAGCTCGGCGAACACCACGCCGTGGTAGCTGGGGTCCGGCTCGGTGAATCCGGGGTGCCGGCCCTGGGTCCAGTCGAAGTTCCCGCCGTCGACGATCACCCCGGCGATCGCCGAACCGTGGCCGCCCAGGTACTTGGTCGCCGAGTGCACCACGATGTCGGCGCCGTGCGCGATCGGCTGGATCAGGTACGGGGTGGCGATGGTGTTGTCGACGATCAGTGGGACGCCGTGTTGATGAGCTACTTCTGCCACCGAGGGAATGTCGAGCACATCGATCTGCGGGTTGGAGATGGTCTCGGCGAAGAACGCCTTGGTGTTCGGCCGCACCGCGGCCCGCCAGCTGTCCGGGTCGTCGGGATTGTCGACGAAGCTGACCTCGATACCGAGCTTGGGCAGCGTGTAGTGGAACAGGTTGTAGGTGCCGCCGTAGAGCCGGGGCGAGGATACGACGTGATCTCCCGCACCGGCGATATTCAGGATCGCGAAGGTCTCGGCGGCCTGCCCGGAGGACAGGAACAGCGCCGCGACCCCACCCTCGAGAGCGGCCACCCGCTGTTCGATGACATCGGTGGTCGGGTTGCCGATCCGGGTGTAGATGTTGCCGGTCTCCTGCAGCCCGAACAGCGCCGCGGCGTGTGCGGTGTTATCGAAGGTGTAGGAGGTGGTCTGGTAGATCGGCAGCGCGCGGGCGTTGGTCGCGGCGTCGGGCGTCTGGCCGGCGTGCACCTGTTTGGTCTCGAAGGACCAGGTTGCCTGGGGATCGGTGTCCGGGTTGGTCATGTGGTTTCTCCTGCGAACGTCGGATGTGGTCTGGTACCGGAAGCGGCGCTTCGTCAGATGACGACAGCGCCGCGCGATCGGTTCACGGACAACAACGCATGGTCGGCCTCCATCAGGTTTCCCTGTCTCCTGGGGGTCCGATCCGACGGACCCGCGCTTGCCTTACAGCCGATCGGAAGTTTCCCGACGCCTGCTCAACCTGGTCTTCACCCGGAGCACCCCACCGCGGTTGGAGGGTTGCCGGCCAGCAAGCCGGGGCTCGATGCTGGCACTCATGACCGGTACAAAGCCTAGCTCACGACGTTGACCTGGTGCCACCCGGTTCTCGCCAGGTGTCGCAACTGCGAAAAAAATTACCGGCCGGTAGTCAAAGCTGGCCCGTCGCGCGTGCAACGGTCCTTGTAGTGTTGCCTCCGAGGACAGACCGGTGACCGCCATCAGAACGGTCGAGGACTGCCCACTGGTGCGGAAATCGCCGTTGTCGGACACCCCGGCAGGGGCCGATTTTCGCTGCAACTGACCGACATTGAGGCCGGGAGACCCTTATGAGCGCCGAGCAGCCGACCATCATCTACACCCTGACCGACGAGGCACCGCTGCTGGCGACCTATGCCTTCCTGCCGATCATCCAGACGTTCGCCGGAGCGGCCGGCATCGATGTGAAGACCAGCGACATCTCCGTCGCGGCCCGCATTCTGGCCGAGTTCAGCGATTACCTGAGCGATGAGCAGAAGGTGCCCGACAACCTGGCCGCGCTCGGCGAGCTGACCCAGGATCCGTCTGCCAACATCATCAAGCTGCCCAACATCAGCGCCTCGGTGCCCCAGCTGCTGGCCGCCATCAAGGAACTCAAGAGCAAGGGCTACGACCTGCCCGAATTCCCGGGCGACCCGAAGACCGACGAGGAAAAAGAGATCCGCCAGCGGTACGGCAAGATCCTGGGCAGCGCGGTGAACCCGGTGCTGCGCGAGGGTAACTCGGACCGCCGCGCGCCCAACGCGGTCAAGGAGTACGCCCGCAAGCACCCGCACAGCATGGGTGCCTGGTCGCAGGCCTCCCGCACGCACGTCGCCACCATGAAGACCGGCGATTTCTACCACGGCGAGAAGTCGATGACGCTGGACAAGGCGCGCAATGTGCGGATGGAGCTGGTCACCGCGGCCGGCCCGACGATCGTGCTCAAGCCCGAGGTCAAGCTCGACGAGGGCGATGTCATCGACAGCATGTACATGAGCAAGAAGGCTCTCATCGCGTTCTACGAGGAGCAGATCGAGGACGCCTACAAGACCGGCGTGATGTTCTCCCTGCACGTCAAGGCCACCATGATGAAGGTCAGTCACCCCATCGTGTTCGGGCACGCGGTGAAGGTGTTCTACAAGGACGCCTTCGCCAAGCACGGCAAGCTCTTCGACGAGCTGGGCGTCAACGTCAACAACGGCCTGTCCGACCTGTACGACAAGATCGAGGCGCTGCCCGCCTCGCAGCGCGAGGAGATCATCAACGATCTGCACGCCTGCCACGAGCACCGGCCGGAACTCGCGATGGTCGATTCCGCGAAGGGCATCTCCAACTTCCACTCGCCGTCCGACGTCATCGTCGACGCTTCGATGCCGGCGATGATCCGGCTCGGCGGCAAGATGTACGGCGCCGACGGCCGCACCAAGGACACCAAGGCCGTCAACCCGGAGTCGACGTTCTCCCGGATGTACCAGGAGGTCATCAACTTCTGCAAGACGCACGGCCAGTTCGACCCCACCACCATGGGTACCGTGCCGAATGTCGGCCTGATGGCGCAGAAGGCCGAGGAGTACGGCAGCCACGACAAGACCTTCGAGATCCCCGAGCCCGGTTACGCCCGGATCGTCGACAACGACTCGAGCGAGGTGCTGTTGAGCCAGGAGGTCGAGGAGGGCGACATCTGGCGTATGCCGATCGTCAAGGACGCCCCGATCCGGGACTGGGTCAAGCTGGCCGTAACCCGCGCCCGGCTGTCCGGGATGCCGGTGGTGTTCTGGCTGGACGACGAGCGTCCGCACGAGAACGAGCTGCGCAAGAAGGTCAAGACCTACCTGGCCGACCACGACACCGAGGGCCTGGAGATCACGATCTTGCCGCAGGTGTGGGCCATGCGGTACACGCTGGAGCGCGTCATCCGCGGCAAGGACACCATCGCCGCGACCGGCAACATCCTGCGCGACTACCTGACCGACCTGTTCCCGATCCTGGAGCTGGGCACCAGCGCAAAGATGCTCTCCATCGTGCCGTTGATGGCCGGTGGTGGGCTGTACGAGACCGGTGCCGGTGGTTCGGCGCCCAAGCATGTCAGCCAGCTGATCGAGGAGAATCATCTGCGCTGGGATTCACTGGGTGAGTTCCTGGCCATCGGCGCCAGCCTGGAGGACCTGGGCAACAAGACCGACAACGCCAAGGCCAAGGTGCTCGCCGACACGCTGGACACTGCCGTCGGAAAGCTGTTGGACGAGAACAAGTCTCCGTCCCGCAAGACCGGCGAGCTGGACAACCGCGGCAGCCAGTTCTACCTGTCGCTGTACTGGGCGCAGGCGCTCGCCGCGCAGTCCGAGGACTCCGAACTCGCGCAGTACTTCGCGCCGCTGGCCAAGTCGCTGGCCGAGAACGAGGCGACCATCGTCTCCGAGCTCAACTCGGTTCAGGGGGCCCACGCCGAGATCGGTGGGTACTACTACCCGGATCCGGAGAAGACGGCGACCGTGATGCGTCCGTCCAAGACGTTCAACGCCACCCTGGAAAAGGCGAAGAGCTAGCCGCCTCCGCCGGGACTACGGGTTGTGTCGCGATGCCGTAGTCTCGGCGAGCCGGTCAGCCGGCCGGCGGCGCAGCGCGCTCGGGACCGGTGTGCCGGTCGACGAACTCGGTGATCAGTTCGGTGATCACCCCGGGCGCCTCGAGCATCGGGATGTGCCCGAGTCCCGGCAGGCGGGTGACCGTCGCGTCGGTCGGCAGATGCTCGATGAAGTACTTTGTGCCGCGCGGGCTCGGGAAGACCCGGTCCTTCTCGCACAGCACCAGATGAGTGGGCACCCCGACCTGGGCCAGTTCCAGTAGGCCGGGCAGCCGCAGTGTCTTGATCATCAACTGCGCGTAGGCCGTGCAGTGCGTGGCGTCCTCGACCAGGGCCACCAGATCGGCGCGGCTGGGTCCGTCGGCCGGGCCGCTGACCGGCAGGGTGGCGATCCGGGTGGCGAACGGCAGGTCGAGGATGCGCGGACCGATCAGCCGGGCCGCGAGCAGGGTCGGGCCGCCTAGCAGGAACTTCAGCACGGTCTCGTATTTGGTGGGGGAGTGCCGACCCCATCCGCCCGCGGGCGCGATGGCGGTCAGGGTGCGGGCCCGGCCGCGGCGCTCCAGCTCGAAGGCCACCCAGCCGCCGAGCGAGTTGCCGACGATGTGCGCAGTGTCCCAGCCGATCTGGTCCATCCGGCGTTCGACGTCGTCGACCAGTGTGGCGGTGTCCAGCAGCCAGGTTCCGGCCCGGGCGCCGCCGTGGTGGCCGACCATGGTGGGTGCCAGCACCTCGAATCGGCCGGTGTCGGCCAGTTGATCGGCCACCGTCCGCCAGACGTTCTGGGAGCACAGAAACGGGTGCAGCATCAGGACCGGTTCACCCGATCCGCGGTGAATGGGTGCACGTTGGGTCATGGTGCCCGACGTTAAGGCGGTACCGCCGGTACTGCAAGGGTTGCTGGTCAGTGGGGTCGGCTAGGGTCGTCCTCCGTGATCGTCACCACCGTCAATGTCAACGGCATCCGCGCAGCGGTCAAGCAGCGGTCCACGGAGAACCTCGGGTTGCTGCCGTGGCTGAAGGAGAGCGCGGCCGACATCGTCTGTCTGCAGGAGACCCGCGCCGACGACGAGCAGCTTGCGGACGCGCTCGCGCCGGCGCTGGCCGATGGTTGGCACCTGGCAGCCGCCGCACCGCATGTGAAGGGACGCAACGGGGTTGCCGTGCTGTCGCGCACCCCGTTCGACGCGGTGCGGATCGGTTCGGGCGCTGAGGAATTCGCGACGCACGGCCGCTACATCGAGGTCGACACCGCCGGTCTCACGGTGGCCAGCGTGTACCTGCCCACCGGTGAGGCCGAGACCGATCGGCAGCTGGAGAAGGAACGCTTCATGGCCGCGGTGCAGGTGCGGATGGCCGAACTGCTGCTTGTCGGCCGCGACGCCGTGTTGTGCGGCGACTGGAACATCGCACACACGGAACGGGACATCAAGAACTGGAAGGGCAACGTCAAGAAGGCCGGTTTCCTGCCCGGTGAGCGGCAGTGGCTGACCGATCTGATGGCGACCGGCTGGGTGGATGTGGTGCGTGCACTGCACCCCGACGTCGAGGGCGGCCCGTACAGCTGGTGGTCCTGGCGCGGCAAGGCCTTCGACAACGATGCCGGCTGGCGCATCGACTATCACCTGGCCAGCCCCGCGCTGGCGGCCCGGGCGGTGTCGGCCAACGTCGACCGGGCCGAGCTGTACGCGCTGCGCTGGTCCGATCACGCCCCGGTCAACGTCGAGTTCTCCTGAGCCGACCACTCCGGCCGCCTGCCCAGGTGTGCCAGTAGCGTGCCGAGATCTGTTGTGCCGGTGGCCTCCACAGCGTGCCCGAAGGGTGCGTTCGCGGCGTCTCTGGACTCGTCGTCGGGGATGCCCAGCACGATCGGCAACGCCGCGGCGACCACCTCGTCGGGCAGCCGGAACACCACGCCGAGGCTGGCGGCGACGTCCCAGCCGTGCACGACATAGTCCACGAAATGCATGGCCCTGGCGATCGAGCCGAGCACCGTTGCGTTCGGGCCGAATTCGGGTAGGGCGCAGACGGCGTCGTCGATTCGATCGATGCTGAATGCCTCGAGCACCTCTCGGGCAGCAGCGGTGTAGGTGTCCACCGGGTCGGCCCGCACCTGCGCGCCGGCCGTCTTGGGATCCCAGATCCGGGCGTCGACGCCGTTGCCGCGAATCGCGGCCGCGAACCCGCGGTGCTGGACGGTCATGTGGGCGAGCAGGTCTGCCACCGTCCACCCCGCGCACGGAGTGGGCCGATCCAGGTCGGCTGTGGTGACCGACTCGACGACGGCGACGGACTGCAGGACGGCGGTGCGGTGTAGCGGTGCAATGTCCACGGAGTTAATGTGCATGCGCCTATGATAGGCACGAGCATATGGTTTGACAACGCTTAGCATGTGGCGGTGCCGCGACGTCCCGACCTGGCGGCCATGCTCGCCCCGTTGTTGCGCGACATGGCCGCCGCCGAACTGCCCGTGCTGGAGGCGCACGACCTCACCATGTGGGGTTACGTGGTGCTCTGCGCGTTGGACGGTGGGCCGGTCCGCACCCAGGCCGCCCTGGCCGAGGCGATCGGTGCCGACAAGACGCGCATCATCCGCACCCTCGATGACCTGCAGGACCGCGGCTACATCGAGCGTCAGGTCGATCCCGAGGACCGCCGGGTCCGCCTGCTGGCGATCACCGCCGACGGGCAGAAGGTCAAGGATGCCGCTCAGGCCGAGATCCAGCGCGGTGAGGAACGCTGGCTGGGTGTGCTGACCGCCGACGAGCGGCGCACCTTCCTTCGCGTACTCGGCCTGCTGACCCGCGCGGAAACCGAATGACGGCAGTGCGAAAATCGAGGGACCATGAGCGTCCCCTCCAAGAGCGTCGTCTTCTCCGGCGCACAGCCAACCTCGGATTCCCTGCACCTCGGTAACGCGCTCGGTGCCGTCAATCAGTGGGTCAGCCTGCAGAACGACTACGACGCCTTCTTCTGCGTCGTCGACCTGCACGCCATCACCGTCCCGCAGGACCCCGAGGTGCTGCGTAAACGCACCCTGGTGACCGCCGCGCAGTACCTCGCCCTGGGTGTCGACCCGGCCAAGGCGACGGTGTTCGTGCAGAGCCACGTGCCTGCGCACACCCAACTGGCCTGGGTGCTGGGTTGTTTCGCGGGGTTCGGGCAGGCCTCGCGGATGACGCAGTTCAAGGACAAGTCGCAGAAGCAGGGCGCCGAGGCGACGACGGTCGGCCTGTTCACCTACCCGGTGCTGATGGCCGCCGACATCCTGCTCTACGACACCGATCTCGTCCCGGTGGGTGAGGACCAGCGTCAGCACCTCGAGCTCGCCCGGGATCTGGCCGAGCGGATCAACTCCCGCTTCCCGGACACCTTCGTGGTGCCCGAGGCGATCATCCCCAAGGCCACCGCCAAGATCTTCGACCTGCAGGAGCCGACGGCCAAGATGAGCAAGTCGGCGGCCACCGACGCCGGGTTGATCAGCCTGCTCGACGACCCCAAGAAGACGGCCAAGAAGATCCGGTCGGCGGTCACCGACAGCGAGCGCGAGATCCGCTTCGACCGCGAGGCCAAGCCGGGCGTGTCCAATCTGCTGACCATCCAGTCC
The DNA here is from genome assembly GCF_043974665.1 of Mycobacterium sp. AMU20-3851. NCBI lineage: Bacteria > Bacillati > Actinomycetota > Actinomycetes > Mycobacteriales > Mycobacteriaceae > Mycobacterium > Mycobacterium sp. AMU20-3851. The sequence goes on along the minus strand of NZ_CP146371.1, from coordinate 4,422,440 downwards.
GCGGTCACCGGCACCGATATCGACACCCTGGTGGCCGGGTACGCCGGGCGTGGGTACGGCGATCTCAAGACCGAAACCGCGGACGCCGTGGTCGAATTCGTCACCCCCATCAAGGCGCGCGTCGACGAGTTGCTCGCCGACCCGACCGAACTGCAGGCGGTGCTGGCAAAGGGCGCCGCGCGGGCCGACGAGGTCGCTTCGGTGACCCTGCAACGGGTATATGACCGCATGGGATTCTTGCCGCCGACGCTCTGACCGCCCGGAAAGGGGTGCCCATGGTCGACCGCGAAGCGGTGTCGACAGCTCAGTCCGATCCGGACAAGCCCGGTGTGATGGAGCGGTTGCGCAACCGTTTCGGATGGCTCGACCGGACCATGCGTGCCCAGGAACGCTATAACGACAGCAAGGGCGACTTCTACGCCGCCGGCATCACCTACTTCACCATCTTCGCGTTGTTCCCGCTGCTCATGGTCGGTTTCTCGGTCGGCGGGTTCGTGCTGGCCAACCAACCCGATCTGATGACCGAGGTGGAGGACCGGATCCGGTCCGCCGTCTCCGGGGATCTCGGTGCCCAGTTGGTGGAACTGATGGACTCGGCGATCTCCTCCCGCGGCACCGTCGGTGTGATCGGTCTGGCCACCGCGGCGTGGGCCGGCCTCGGTTGGATGGCCAACCTGCGCGAGGCGCTGAGTCAGATGTGGGAGCAGCGGCACGAGCCCAAGGGCTTCGTGGCCACCAAGGTGAGCGACCTGCTGGCGTTGGTGTCCGCGTTCGTGGCGATGACGCTGACCATCGGCCTGACCGCGCTGAGCAAACAGTCCACGATGACGACGGTGCTGGATTGGCTCGGGCTTCCCGACGCCCCCGGGCTGAGCATCGGGCTGCAGATCGCGTCCTGGGCGACGTCGCTGCTGATCTCCTGGATGCTGTTCACCTGGATCATCGCCCGGCTGCCCCGGGAGTCGGTGAGCTTCCGCAGTTCGCTGCGGGCGGGCCTGCTCGCCGCGGTCGGATTCGAGATCTTCAAGCAGGTGGCCTCGATCTACCTACAGTCGGTGCTCACCGGTCCGGCCGGTGCGACGTTCGGGCCGGTGCTGGGTCTGATGGTGTTCGCCTACATCACCGCACGGCTGATCCTGTTCGCCACCGCCTGGGCGGCCACGTCCCCGGAGAACCTGGCCGCCATGCCGATCGATCCGCCAGGACCGGTCCGGATCAGTCCCCGGGTCCAGGTCCGCGACGGCGTCGGGATGTCCGGGGCGGTCGCGGGTTTCGCGGCCGGGGCCATCGGTGCGTTCGGTCTGTCCAGGATGCTGCGGTCCCGTCGCTGACGGCGTCTGGGCTCGATCTCTAATGCGCGATCAGCTTCAGACCCACCACGCAGACGACGATGCCGAGCAGCAGCAGGATCTTGACCAGCGAGACCCCCTCGGAGCCGGTGGCCATCGCGTAGGCCACCGTGAGTGAGGCACCGATGCCGACCCAGACGGCGTAGCTGGTGCCGACCGGTAGCGTGCGCATCGCATAGGCCAGCCCGATCATCGACAGCACCACCGTGACGCCGAAGACCACCGACGGGCCCAGCTTGCTGAAGCCCTCCGACTTGCCCAGTGCGGTCGCCCAGACGGCCTCCAACACGCCTGAGATGACCAGAACCAACCACGCCACGACGCACCTCCAAGGCGCCGTCTTGTCGCTGGCCGGGTACGGTGCCGCCTCGTCCGGTGTCACATGGTGACAATCCGACCGTAGCAAAGCGGTAGCGTCGGTGGCCATGTGGTTGTCGACACCATGGTGCGCAGAGATCGGTATCCGAGTTCCGGTGGTGAACGCCCCGATGGGCGGGGCAGCGGGAGGACGGCTGGCCGCGGCGGTGTCCCGGGCCGGCGGGCTCGGCATGATCGGGATGGGCAGCGCCGCCACCGCCGACGCGCTGCGCGGTGAACTGGCCGAACTGGGGGATCGGGCGGGCGTTTTCGGTATCGGCCTGGTGCACTGGGTGATGGCCGAGCGGCCGGAGCTTCTCGATGTCGCCCTGGCCGCCCGGCCGAGCCTGCTCAGCGTGAGTTTCGGTGACGAGTGGAGCTGGGTGACGCGGGCGCATGAGGTCGGGGTGCGGGTGGCCACCCAGGTGCCCGACATCGAGAGTGCGCGCCGCGCAGCCGACGCCGGGGTCGATGTCGTGGTGGCCCGTGGAGCCGAGGGCGGCGGCCACGGCAGGCCCGCGATGGGCACCCTGGCCCTGCTGGCCGGGGTGCTCGATGCGGTGGACGTGCCGGTGCTGGCCGCCGGCGCGGTCACCTCGGCGCGTGCGCTGGCCGCGGTGCTGGCGGCCGGCGCGTCCGGGGCGTGGGTGGGTACCGCCTTCGCCGCGTGCACCGAGGCGCTGACCACCGGTGACGCCCGCGCCGAACTGATGGCCGGCACACAGACCGAGCTGACCTCCGAGCACGACATCGCGGCCGGATACCGTTGGCCGGCCGACATTCCGGAGCGGGTGCTGCGCGGGTCCCCGGTCAATGCCGGCGAGGGGGTCGGCCAGTTACGCAGGCAGGCCGACGCGGCCGATGTCGTCGCGGAGCTGTGCTCGGGCGCAGCGGCGCTGTTGCGGCGCTGGGCCTGAATGTCAGTGCTGGGGGCGCCGATTCATCGACCGCGCCGCCATGATGAGCGCGAAGACGATGATGACACCGACGAACGCGACACCGATGCGGACCGGCAGCGCATCGGCGCTCGGCAGCGCGGTCGCCGCCACTGCGGTCGGGTCCGGGGCCGCCTTGGGTTCCGGCGCGACCAGCGTCGGGTCGGGGTCGACCAGGGTGCCGATCTTGGTGCCCGGTGCGGTGGCGAAGCCGTAGTCGAGTAGCCGGGCGGCCTGCTCCCACGGAGCGATCGGCACCCGGGTGCCCTTGAGTAACACCGCGACCAGACGACGACCGTCGCGTTCGGCGGCGCCGACGAAGGTCTGCCCGGCATCGTCGGTGTAGCCGGTCTTGCCGCCGAGCGCACCCGGGTAGTTGGCGAGCAGCTTGTTGTCGTTCTCCAGGTCGTAGGTCGGCCACTTGTATGTCTGGGTCGCCACGATCTTGGCGAAAGTCTCGTTCTGCCAAGCAAATCGGTAGAACAGCCCGATGTCGTAGGCCGAGGTGCTCATGCCGGGCCCGTCCAGGCCCGACGGGGTGGCGGCCCGGGTGTCACGGGCCCCCAGCTTGCGGGCGAGATTGTTGATCTTCTGCAGCGCGGTGTCCATCCCGCCGAGCTGGGCGGCCAGTGCGTGGGCAGCGTCGTTGCCGGAGACCATCAGCAGGCCGTGCAGCAGATCGCTGACGGTGTAGCGCTCGCCGTTCTTGACTCCGACGCTGCTGCCCTCGGCATGTTCGTCGGCTTCACTGCCGGTGACCATGCGATTGATCGGCAGTTCCTGGATCGACTGCATCGCGGTCAGCACCTTGATGACGCTGGCGGGACGGTGGCGCCCGTGCGGGTCCTTGGCGGCGATCACTTCACCGGTGTCGATGTCTGCCACCAACCACGCCTCGGCGGACACATCGCCGGGCACCGGTGGGGTATCGGGCGCCGTGATGAGGCCGCACCCGCTCATGGCCTCGCCGCCCGGCGGGGTCGCGGGTACCGGCAGTGGCTGCGGCGGTGGCCCGGCCTTGGGGACCTCCGAATCGTCCACCGCGGGTGGTGTCACCACCCGGTACGGGCAGGGGTCGGGACCCGGGTCGGCTCCGGCCGACGGCGCAGCGACCAGCGTTGTGCCGGTCAGCATCAGGGCCGCGGTGAGGGTGCACGCCAGTCGGCGCAACCAGAGGTGGGAAGCCATCGTGATTGCAGATTAGGAGAAGGCAACCCAAAATCCAGCGTGCCACGCTGTGGCTGATGTGACTTGTGTGATTGGTGTGGCGAGGCCGGGACGGCAGCCGGCCCTCCCGCAGGACGCGGGAGGGCCGGCCGGGTTCCTAGGGATTACTCCTCGCCGCCGGAGGGGCCGGAGCTGTCGGCACCGCTCGACGAGTTGTCCGACGTGTCGTCGGTGCTGTCGTCGTCGGCTGCGTCGTCGTCACCGGCATTGCCGGCGTCTCCGCCCGTGCTCGACGACGTCGACTCCGAACCGGTCGCAGGTGCACCGGCATCGGCGTCTTCGGCCTCGTCGTCGGAGGTCAGCTCGTCGACCGCCTCCTCCTCGGATGCGACGTCCTCGTCGTCGATCACCTCGTCCTCGGAGACTTCGTCCTCGGTGACCTCGTCCTCGAGGACTTCGTCGGTGACTTCTTCGACCTCGACGGCGGTCTCGACCGCGCCATCGGGCTCAGGTCCCGCATCGAGGCTGAGGTTGACGGTGACCACGTCAGCCGCGTCGCCGGGCAGGTCGTTCGCCGACGGTGCCGACGCCTCCGCGAACGATCCGGCGGCAACCAGCGCAAGCGGGGCCGGCGGGTGCTGTGGTGTGGCCGGCGCCGGTTCGATCACGTCGGCGATGCCCTTGCGCAGACCGAGCAGCCCGGCGAGCAGACCATTCGGGCCGAGCAGGCCACCGTTGCCGATCATCGGGTTGGAGCTGCCGTTGAGGATGGTGTTGAACATGTCCGAGGGGAAGCTGATGATCGCATTGATCACGGCTTCCAGATTTCGGGTCTTGAGGCCGTCGAAGATTGCCTGGGCGGTCGCACCGATCTGCAGTATCGGTGCCATCAGGTCGGTCAGCAGCGGCAGGCCCACCTGGACCAGGGTCATCGGGCTGACGATCTTGCCGATCACCCGGGAGATGTTCTCGAACGGGTTCTGCAGGATGGCGGTGATCTTGTCCAGTCCCCCGCCCAGCAGCAGCGGGAACATGGCGCCGATGATCGGGCTGAGGGGCACGAGGGCCAGCTCACCGACGCCCTGGAAGATCTGACCGCTGAGGATGGTCCGCACCGCCGCAATGGTTGCCTGCGGCACCTTGGTCAAGCCGGTGATCAGATCCCTGGCGACCGGGACCAGGACGTCCACCAGGGTCGACCCGGCGGCGATCTGATTCCGGATGAACGCCTCCAGGATCGGCGCCGGATCCTGGAAGACCGTGGTCGCCAGCGATCCGACGTTGCCCGCAGTATTGCCGAGGGCCTCGGCCCACAACACGATCGGGTTCACCAGTGCGGCGAGTTCCACCTCGGTCGACGAAATCACCACGGGTGCCGGTGCGGCAACCTGTTGAAGCCCCGGGGTGATGGGTTGGATGGGAGTGAGCGCGATGGCGCCGGCGCCGACGAACGCCACCCCGGCTGTGAGATACGAACGAGCCGATACGTGCATGTTTGTTTCCCCTCGGGTGGAACTGTGATCTTGGACACGGTCAACGTACCTGTGTAAATGCTGATAAAAGGGGCTGTTGGCGAAGCGAAACGGCGGTGCCGAGCGAATCTGCCCGCCAGTTAATTGACTAATTCGTTAAATAGGTAGCTGAGCTGTGACTAGCGCATCACAAAGCGCTTTAGGCAACTGGGTGTTATTTCAGATCGAAAGTAGGCGATCTGTCGATTGCAACCTGTTACAACTGCGTGGTGGGTTTGCTGAGCGACGGCCGATACTTGCTGCGCGGTGCCGACCCGGTTAGCAGGCTTCGCTATTGCCCAACCGATACGAAGACTGCTTGCATGGGCCGAACCGGGCTGCAGCGTTACTGCAGCAACGACCGGCGGGTCGACGCGGGATGCCGGTGGGGGAGGCGGCACCAGGCTCGCAAAAGCGATTGTCCAAGATCACCCCACGCGCAGGGAACCGCCTCCCGCTCGAGACGATAGTGCCTCGCCCGGCACACTTCGCGGGATCGGCCGCGAGCGCTACCGGAGTCGTCTGAGTTCCTCGCTGACCCGGCGGCTGCTGTCGCCGGTGGCGGTCATCTGTCCGCGGGTCAGCGGGTCGAGATAGTACTGGCGGACGATGCCGGCGTACGTCGGCATGGCCGCTCGCAGGCGCTCGCGGCCGGCCCGGGAGATCGTCGCCGTGATGCCGCGATGGTCGCGCTCGCTGGGCCTGCGGGTGAGCAGCCCTTGCGTTTCCAGTCGCTGAGTCTGTTCGGTCACCCGGCTGGGGCGCTCGACGAGTTCGTGCGCCAGCTCGCCCATCCGGCACGATCCGTCCTTGGCGTCGGCCAGGATCGCCAGGAGACGGACGTCCGACAGGCCGAGACCGTGCTCGCTCTGCAACGTGCGCTGCAGCAGCGTCCAGATGCGCGTCGACGCCTCAACGTACTGATCCCAGCACTGCTGTTCGACGTCGTCGAGCCCGGGCAGGAGCCGGCGGAAGCTCCCCCCGGGGGCACCGCGCTCAGCACGGGAGTCGAGGTGAATCCCGTCGGATGGGTCCAGCACGTCGGTCATCGGCGAAAGTGCCCTGTCGGCCGTAGGAATCTGCCCACACTTTGGCACATCACCGACATGAGGTGGGGGCGATTCGGCGGGCGGTTGCGCAGCCGGGGTCGCCGGTCACATCCGGGCGCTGGCCTCCGTCAGCACGTTGCGCAGGATGTCGTAGATGGCATCGAACTCGGCCTGGCCACTGATCAGCGGGGGCGCCAGCTGCACCACCGGGTCGCCGCGGTCGTCGGCGCGGCAGTACAGGCCGGCCTCCCACAGCGCTGGGGTCAGGAAGCCGCGCAGCAGCCGCTCGGATTCCTCGTCGTTGAAGGTCTCCTTGGTCGTCTTGTCCTTGACCAACTCGATCCCGTAGAAGAAACCCTCGCCACGGACGTCGCCCACGATCGGGAGGTCGTACAGCTTCTCCAAGGTGGCCCGGAACGCCGGGGCGTTCTGCTTCACGTGGGCGTTGATGCCCTCGCGTTCGAAGATGTCGAGATTGGCCAGGGCGACCGCCGCCGACACCGGATGCCCGCCGAAGGTGTAACCGTGGCCGAACACGGTCTGCCCGTCGTTGAACGGTTCGAACAACCGGTCGCTGGCGATCATCGCGCCCAGCGGGGAGTAACCGGACGTCAAACCCTTTGCGCTGGTGATGATGTCGGGCACGTAGCCGAAATCGTCACAGGCGAACATCGAGCCGATCCGGCCGTAGGCGCAGATCACCTCGTCGGAGACCAGCAGCACGTCGTATTCGTCGCAGATCTCGCGGACCCGCTCGAAGTATCCGGGCGGGGGCGGGAAGCAGCCGCCGGCGTTCTGCACCGGTTCCAGGAAGACGGCCGCCACGGTCTCGGGTCCCTCGAACTCGATGGCCTCGGCGATCCGGTCCGCGCAGTACTGGCCGAAGGCCTTCTCGTCGTGCGCGAAGGGCTCCGGTGCACGGTAGAAGTTGGTGTTCGGCGCCCGGAAACCGCCCGGGGTCAACGGCTCGAAAGGTGCCTTGAAGGCCGGGATCCCGGTGATCGCCAGCGCACCCTGCGGGGTGCCGTGATAGGCGATGGAACGCGAAACCACCTTGTGCTTACCGGGTTTGCCGGTCAGCTTGAAGTACTGCTTGGCCAGCTTCCAGGCGCTCTCCACGGCCTCGCCGCCGCCGGTGGTGAAGAAGACCCGGTTCAGATCGCCCGGAGCGTAATTCGCCACCCGCTCGGCGAGTTCGATCGCGGTGGGGGTGGCGTAGGACCACAGCGGGAAGAAGGCCAGCTTCTCGGCCTGCTTGGCCGCCGCCGCGGCGAGTTCCTCACGCCCGTGGCCGACCTGGACCACGAACAGCCCGGACAGGCCGTCGATGTAGCTGTTGCCCTTGTCGTCGAAGATCCGGGTGCCCTCGCCGCGGGTGATGATCGGCGGGGTGATGCCGTCGCCGTGCCGGGCGAAGTGTCCCCAGAGATGGCGGTTGGCTTTGGCGGCCAGATCGCTGGTCGCGGTCTGGTCCGTTTCGGAGATGATGGTCATCGGGTTCCCCAATTGTATTGCTGTTTAACAAGTTTGAGATATACGAGGGTTTCGGTTGCTATCACTCCCGGAACAGCGCGGATCTTGGTGTTGAGCAGGTCGAGCAGGTCGCCGTCGTCCTCGCAGACCACCTCGACGATGGCGTCGAAGGTGCCCGCGGTGAGCACCACGTAGTCGACGGATTCCAGGGCGGCGAGCTTCTCGGCGACCTTGGTGGTGTCGCCGGTGCACCGGATGCCGATCATGGCCTGCCGGGCGAAGCCGAGCTGCATCGGGTCGGTGACGGCGACAATCTGCATGACACCGGCATCGACCATCCGCTGCACCCGTTGGCGGACGGCGGCCTCGGACAGCCCGACCGCCTTTCCGATGCCGGCGTAGGACCGCCTGCCGTCCTGCTGCAGTTTCTCGATGATGGCCTTCGAGAGCTCGTCCAGCTGGAAGGCGGCGCCGGGGCGTGAATGGTTGATTCGCAGGGACACGGCGGACGCGCCGGGCTGGGAATCCGGGTTCGACATGTGTTGATTGTGCACGGAATCAGTCGTTCTGAGCAACCATTTGTATGAAATCAGGGGTTTGAGATGCCGTAGATCGGCGGAATGCGTAGCCTTGGTGTCCGTGAGTGCGCAACAACTAGCCAGCAGCTGGATCAACGGTGCGTCGGTGTCGACGACCGGCCGATCGTTCGATGTGATCAACCCCGCCACCGGTGCGGTGGCCGCCACCTACGCGCTGGCGACGCCGGCCGAGGTCGACGCCGCGGTCGCGGCGGCCCGGGCCGCCCAGCCGGGATGGGCGGCCGCGACGCCGGTGGACCGCGCCGCAGTGCTGGCCAAGCTCGCCGAGCTGATGGAAGCCGAGGCCGACACCTTCATCGCCGAGGAGGTCGCGCAGTGCGGTAAGCCGGTGCGCCTGGCCACCGAATTCGACGTTCCGGGCAGCATCGACAACGTGTCCTTCTTCGCCGGCGCGGCGCGCCATCTCGAGGGCAAGGCCACCGCCGAATACTCGGCCGACCACACCTCCAGCATCCGGCGTGAGGCCGTCGGCGTCGTCGCGACCATCACCCCGTGGAACTACCCGCTGCAGATGGCGGTCTGGAAGGTCATCCCGGCCCTGGCCGCCGGCTGCGCCGTGGTCATCAAACCCGCCGAGATCACCCCGCTGACCACGCTGACATTGGCGCGGGTGGCCAAGGCGGCCGGACTGCCCGACGGTGTACTCAACGTGGTCACCGGCTCGGGTGCCGATGTCGGCACCGCGCTGGCCGGGCACCCGGACGTGGACGTCGTGACCTTCACCGGATCGACCGGGGTCGGCCGCAAGGTGATGGCCGCGGCGGCCGTGCACGGTCACCGCACCCAGCTCGAACTGGGCGGCAAGGCGCCGTTCGTGGTGTTCGACGATGCGGATCTGGACGCCGCCATCCAGGGCGCGGTCGCCGGGGCACTGATCAACTCCGGGCAGGACTGCACGGCGGCCACCCGGGCCATCGTCGCGCGCGACCTGTACGACGATTTCGTCGCCGGGGTCGGTGAGGTGATGGGCAAGATGGTCGTCGGCGATCCCCACGACCCGGACACCGACCTGGGCCCGCTGATCTCCTTCGCGCACCGGGAAAAGGTGGCGGCCATGGTGTCGCGCGCCCCGGATCAGGGCGGGCGCATCGTCACCGGCGGTGTCGCGCCGGATCTGCCGGGTGCGTTCTACCGGCCGACGCTGATCGCCGATGTGTCCGAAACCTCGGAGGTCTACCGCGACGAGATCTTCGGCCCGGTACTCACCGTGCGGGCCTTCACCGACGACGACGACGCGCTGCGCCAGGCCAACGACACCGTCTACGGCCTGGCCGCGTCGGCGTGGACCCGTGACGTATACCGCGCGCAGCGGGCTTCACGTGAGATCGACGCCGGCTGCGTGTGGATCAACGACCACATCCCGATCATCTCCGAGATGCCGCACGGCGGTGTCGGGGCCTCCGGGTTCGGCAAGGACATGAGTGACTACTCGTTCGAGGAGTACCTCACCATCAAGCACGTGATGAGCGACATCACCGGGGTCGCCGAGAAGGAATGGCACCGGACGATTTTCGCGAAGCGCTAGGGCGTGCCGATGTTCGGCGGGTCCTAGACTCGGTCCATGACCGCGAGCGCCCGCGCCGACGAGTTCGAGGCTCTGCGCCCGCACCTGTTGGCCGTCGGCTACCGCCTCACCGGGACCTATGCCGATGCCGAGGACATCGTGCAGGAGGCCTGGCTGCGGTGGCGCGGATCCGGTGACGACATCGCCGATCTGCGGGCCTGGCTGACCACCGTGGTGAGCCGACTGGGCCTGGACCGGCTGCGCTCGGCGGCCCGCCGTCGCGAGACCTACGTGGGGCAGTGGCTGCCCGAACCGGTGGTCACCGGCTTCGACCGGGACGACCCGCTGACCGCCGTCGTCGCCGACGAGGACACCAGGTTCGTCGTCATGGTGCTCCTGGAGCGACTCACCCCGGATCAGCGGGTGGCCTTCGTCCTGCACGACGGGTTCGGAGTGCCGTTCGGCGACATCGCAGGCGTGCTGGGCGTCAGCGCGGCGAGCGCCCGCCAGCTGGCGTCCCGGGCGCGCCGCGCCGTGGACCACGCCCCGCCGCCGGTCGACGACGACAGTCACAACGAGACGGCCGGGCTGCTGATGGCGGCGCTGGCCGACGGGAATATGGACGCCGTCGTCCGGCTGCTGCATCCCGACGTCACGTTCACCGGGGACTCCAACCGCCGGGCCCCGACGGCGGCGCGCGTCATCCGCGGGCCGGACAAGGTGGCGCGTTTCCTGTTCGGGCTGGCCCAGCGGTACGGGCCGAACTGGCTGGCCGGCAGCCAGCTCGCACTGATCAACGGCCAGCTCGGTGTCTACACCCCGGGCGCGCCGGCCGGCGACGGCTACCCGGAGTTGATGCCGCGGATCACCGCGATGACCGTCCGGGACGGAAAGGTTTGTGCGGTATGGGATATCGCCAACCCGGACAAGTTCACCGCATCGCCGCTACGGGCCGGCGGGCACTAGGGCCGGTCGGCCCACGGCACCCGGCAGGCATCCCCGGAGCTGAAACCCTGCTCGGTGATGCCCAGCGCCGAGTACATCCGGGCTCGCATGTTCTCCACACCGATCTGGTAGGTCAGCTCGATCACGCCGTCGTCGCCGAACCGCCGACTCAGATCGTTGACCTGCTCGTCGGTCACGGTGTGCGGGTCGGTGGTCATCGCGTCCGCATACGCGATCGCCGCCCGTTCGTCGGCGCTGAACAACGGCGACGTCGCGTACTGGTCGATGTGCTTGAGCCGGTCGACGTCCAGACCGTCCAGCCGCTGCAGCATGGACCCGAAGTCGACGCACCAGGAGCAGCCGACGGTCCGGGCGGTCCAGAACACCGCGAGCTCGCGGACGCTGGTGGGCAGGGTCTTGGAGCCGGCCTGCAGCAGCATCTCGTGGACGCCGTTGGCCATCAGCAGCCGCGGATGGTGCGCCGCCACCGCGAACGGTTCGGGCACCTCACCGAATCTGCGCTTGGCGAAGCGGTACATCAGCCGGGTCAGCGGCCCGGCCTGCTTGGGGGGTAGCGGGGCGATTCTGGTGGTCATATCGGGTAGACGACGCAGCCCTGTGATGTGTGACAGTTCTCGTTGCATCGACCCAGTTACGGGTAAAGAGGAGGGGTGACTGACGTGCGGCCCAGCCGAGGCGCGATATTCGGCAACCATCTCCGATCGGCGGCAACGGTGTCCGTGCAGTTCATCGCCGTGGCCGCAGCCATCTGGGTGCTGGCCTGGATCCTCGGTGAAGCCTGGGTCATCATCCTGCCCGTGGCGCTGGCCGTCGTGATCTGCACGGTGCTGTGGCCGCCGGTGCGCTGGATGCGCGCCAAGGGCCTGCCACCGGCGGCCGCGGCCCTGGTCATGCTGCTGATCGCGGCCGGGGTGATCGGTGCGCTGATCGCCGCGGTGGCGCCCGCCATCGTCGAGCAGTCGGCGGAACTGGCAGAGCAGGCGTCCGCGGGCGTCGTGCAGGTGCGCGACTGGCTCGACGGCCCGCCGCTGAACATCAGAGAGGCGCAGCTCGACTCGGCGGTCGCCGCGATCACCGACGGACTCAACACCAGCAGCAGCCAGATCGCGTCGGGGGTGTTCACCGGTGTGGGTGCGGCGACGTCGGCGTTGGTGACGGTCTTCACCACCGTCGTGGTGACGTTCTTCCTGCTCAAGGACGGGCCGCGGTTCCTCCCGTGGCTGCGGCGCTCGGTCGGCAGCCCGGCCGCCCCGCACCTGGCCGAGGTGCTGACGCGCATCTGGTCCAGCCTCGGGGGATTCATCCGCACGCAGGCCCTGGTCAGCTTCGTCGACGCCGCCCTCATCGGGATCGGCTTGGTGGTGCTGGGTGTGCCGCTGGCCTTCGCGCTGGCGATCGTCACCTTCATCGGCGGCTTCGTGCCGATCGTCGGCGCGTTCGTCGCGGGTGGCCTGGCGGTGCTGGTCGCGCTGGTCGCCAACGGCCCGGTCACCGCGCTGATCGTGCTGGCGATCATCCTGGCGGTGCAGCAGCTCGAGGGCAACGTGCTGCAGCCGTGGCTGCAGTCGAAGTCGATGGAACTGCACGCCGTGATCGTCCTGCTCGCGGTCACCCTGGGTGCCTCGGCCTTCGGGGTCATCGGCGCGTTCCTGGCGGTGCCGGTGGCGGCGGCACTGGCCGTCGTGCTGCGTTACTACGACGAGCAGGTGCACGCCCTGACCGAGGACCGCGAGGAAGATCGCGAGCCGACCGCCTAGAGCGAGGAGCGTGGCTTGCGGGCGAGATATCGCCGGTTTTCGGTACCGAAGCCAACGCTCGTTTACGTGGAACCGGACGGATCGTCGGTGCGTCTGGAAACGCATGGTGTTTCTGGGCTCCGAGGCGTTGGCCGCAGGCACGGTGAACCGCTACCAACTGCGGACGAGATACGACGCGGTCCACCGCAACGTCTACGTCCCGCGCGGCGCGGTGCTGACCCCGAGAGACAAGGCGGTGGCCGCGTGGCTGTGGTCCGGGCGCCGAGGTGTGGCGGCCGGCTTGTCCGCTGCGGCGCTGCATGGTTCGAAGTGGATCGACGCCAAGTATCCGGCAGAACTCATCCAGGACAGCCGTTCCGGGCCGTCGGGGATCGTCATCCACAGTGACACGCTCGGCCCGGACGAAGTGGCGGTGGTCCGAGGTGTGCCTGCGACGTCGCCAGCGCGTACCGCGTTCGACCTCGGACGGCGAACGGGCAGCGGCGGAGAAGGCCTCGTCCAGGCAGTCATCCGTGTCGACGCGATGCTGCAGGTGACTGCCTTGAAGACGACTGATGTCGAGCCACTTCTGCTGCGTCACAAGGGGGTACGTGGTGTTTGTCAGCTGCGCCGGGTACTCGATCTCGCCGACGACGGGGCCGAGTCGCCCCAGGAGATCCGGCTGCGGCTGGTGTTGACCTGGGCAGGCCTGCGGCCCTCGCATACGCAGATCAACGTCTACGACGGGTACCGCTTGGTGGGCCGTCTCGACATGGGGTATCCGCAATGGAAGGTCGGCGTGCAGTACGACGGTGCGCAGCACTGGGAAGATCCGCGACAGCGGGCCCGCGACATCGAACAGGACGTCGCCTACCGGGACGCCGGTTGGCGCATCGTCCGGGTCGGGGCCGACCTACTCAGGTACCGGCAGGCCACGGTCATTCGGCGGGTGCGGGCCGAGCTCACGGCAGCAGGTGCACCCTAGGCGAAACGAGTGTTGGCTTGTGTTCCAGATCCCGAAGGATCTTGGTGCACAAGCCAACACTCGAAGGCCCAACAGGTCAACGCGCAAACATCAAGGCGCGCTTGACTTCCTGGATCGCCTGGGTCACCTGGATGCCGCGTGGGCAGGCCTCGGTGCAGTTGAAGGTGGTGCGGCAGCGCCACACACCGTCGACCTCGTTGAGGATGTCCAGGCGCTCGGCGGCGCCCTCGTCACGCGAATCGAAGATGAACCGGTGCGCGTTGACGATCGCGGCGGGACCGAAGTAAGACCCCTCGCTCCAGTACACCGGGCACGACGTGGTGCAGCAGGCGCACAGGATGCACTTGGTGGTGTCGTCGTAGCGGGCCCGGTCGGTCGCGCTCTGGATGCGCTCCTTGGTGGGCGCGTTGCCGCTGGTGATCAGGAACGGCTTCACCGCGCGGTAGGCGTCGAAGAACGGCTCCATGTTCACCACGAGATCCTTCTCCACGGGCAGGCCGCGGATCGGCTCGATGGTGATGGTCAGCGCCTTGCTGGCCTTCTTCGGCAGCAGGTCGCGCATCAGCACCTTGCACGCCAGCCGGTTGACACCGTTGATGCGCATGGCGTCCGAGCCGCACACGCCGTGGGCGCAGGACCGCCGGAACGTCAGGGTGCCGTCCAGGTACCACTTCACGTAGTGCAGCAGGTTGAGCAGCCGGTCGCTGGGCAGACACGGCACCCGGAAGCTCTGGTAGCCGGCATCGTCCGGGCGGTCCGGGTTGAAGCGGGCGATCTTCAGGGTGACCATCACCGCGCCATCCGGCACCGGCGGCAGTTCCGGGCCACCGGTCTCGGGCTTCTCCAAAACGCTCGTCATCTCTAGTACTTCCGTTCCATCGGCTCGTACCGGGTCTGGACCACGGGCTTGTAGTCCAGCCGGATATCGCTCAGCAGATCGGTGCCCTCTTTGTAGGCCATCGTGTGACGCATGTAGTTGGTGTCGTCACGGTTGGGGTAGTCCTCGCGTGCGTGCCCGCCGCGGGACTCCTTGCGGTTCAGCGCGCCGACGACGGTGACCTCGGCCAGCTCCAGCAGGAAGCCCAGCTCGATGGCCTCCAGCAGGTCGCTGTTGTAGCGCTTGCCCTTGTCCTGCACCGTGATTCGCGCGTAGCGCTCCTTGAGCGCGTGGATGTCGGTCAGCGCCTGCTTCAACGTCTCCTCGGTGCGGAACACCGCGGCGTTGTTGTCCATCGACTGCTGCAGCTGGGTGCGGATATCCGCGACGCGCTCGTTGCCGTGCTCGGACAGGATGTCGCCGACCCAGTTGACCACCATGCCCGCCGGGTTCTCCGGCAGGTCGACGTGGTTGTGGTTGAGCGCGTACTCGGCGGCCGCGATGCCGGCGCGGCGGCCGAACACGTTGATGTCCAGCAGCGAGTTGGTGCCCAGCCGGTTGGAGCCGTGCACCGACACGCACGCGCATTCGCCCGCCGCGTACAGGCCGGGTACGACGTTGTTGTTGTCGCGCAGCACCTGGCCGTTGACGTTGGTCGGGATGCCGCCCATCACGTAGTGACAGGTCGGGTACACCGGCACCAGCTCGGTCACCGGGTCCACACCCAGGTAGGTACGGGCGAACTCGGTGATGTCGGGCAGCTTGGCTTCCAGCACGTCCTCGCCGAGGTGGCGCACGTCGATGTAGACGTAGTCCTTGTTCGGTCCGGCTCCGCGGCCTTCGAGCACCTCCAGCACCATCGAGCGGGCGACGATGTCGCGCGGGGCCAGGTCGACGATCGTCGGCGCGTAACGCTCCATGAAGCGCTCGCCCTCACCGTTGAGCAGACGACCGCCCTCGCCGCGGACGGCCTCGGAGATCAGGATGCCCAGACCGGCCAGGCCTGTCGGGTGGAACTGGTGGAACTCCATGTCCTCCAAGGGGAGTCCCTTGCGGAAGACGATGCCCAGGCCGTCGCCGGTCAGGGTGTGCGCGTTCGACGTGGTCTTGTACATCCGCCCCGAACCGCCGGTCGCGAAGACGATCGACTTGGCGTGGAAGACGTGGATGTCGCCGGTCGCCAACTCGTAGGCGATGACGCCGGTGGCCACCGGGCCGCCGGGGGTCTCGGTCAGGGTGATGTCGAGCGCGTAGAACTCGTTGAAGAACTGCACGTCGTGCTTGACGCAGTTTTGGTACAGCGTCTGCAGGATCATGTGTCCGGTGCGGTCGGCGGCGTAGCAGGCGCGGCGCACCGGGGCCTTACCGTGATCGCGGGTGTGCCCGCCGAACCGGCGCTGGTCGATGCGGCCCTCGGGGGTGCGGTTGAACGGCATCCCCATCTTCTCGAGGTCATAGACCGCGTCGATGGCCTCTTTGCACATGATCTCGACGGCGTCCTGGTCGGCCAGGTAGTCGCCACCCTTGACGGTGTCGAAGGTGTGCCATTCCCAGTTGTCGTCCTCGACGTTGGCCAGGGCGGCGCACATGCCGCCCTGCGCCGCGCCGGTGTGGGAGCGGGTCGGGTACAGCTTGGTCAGCACCGCGGTGCGAGCCCGCGGACCGGCCTCGACCGCCGCGCGCATGCCCGCGCCGCCGGCGCCGACGATGACGACGTCGTAACGATGTTCCTGAATCATGCTTAGTCCTTTATTTCCCGTCGCTGCGCTCGCCCAGGGTGCCGATCAGATGCTCGCGTCGAACGTGACCAGCACGTAGCTACCCAGTACCAGCGTGAACCCGGTGGCCAGCAGCAGCAGCGAATTCAGATAGAACTTGGTGGTGTTCTTCCGGGCGTAGTCACCGATGATGGTGCGCATCCCGTTGGCGCCGTGGATCATCGCCAGCCACAGCAGCGCCATGTCCCAGATCTGCCAGAACGGCGAGGCCCACCGCTCGGCCACGTAGTTGAAGTCGATCCGGTACACGCCGTCCTGCCACATCAGCATGATGAACAGGTGGCCGAGTGCCAGGAACACCAGTGCCACGCCGGAGAAGCGCATGAAAAGCCAGGCGTACTTCTCGAAGTACGGGATGCCGCGCGGGCGCCGGGGCGCGCGCGGGTGATCCAGGCTTGCCGGGCGGTCGTGTTCCTTTTCCTGCACCGGGGCGATACGCCCCTCCTTGTGATGCGGGGTCCAGGCCCCGGTCGACTCGGTCACAGGAAACGCTCCGCCATGTGCATGCCGATCACTCCCAGGGACGGGATCATCACGACCAGCCAAATGGCGGCGATGACCCACAACATCGTGCGCTGATACTTCGGGCCGTGCTGCCAGAAGTCGATCAGGATGACCCGGATGCCGTTGAGTGCGTGATACAGCACCGCGGCGACCAGGCCGACCTCCATCAGACCGACCAGTGGCGTCTTGTACGTCTCGATGACCGCGTTGTAGGCCTCGGGGCTGACCCGGACCAGCGCAGTGTCGAGCACGTGCACCAACAAGAAGAAAAAGATCGTCGCACCGGTGATCCGGTGTAACACCCAGGACCACATGCCTGGGTCGCCGCGGTACAACGTGCGGCGGCGCGCCGGTTTTGCTCGCGGTGCCGGTATATCGGATTCCGCGGCCGTCGCTGTGCTCATTGAGTCCTCCAACGCCTTCGGTGGACGTCTGGGGGCATGGCTGAAATTCGTCCCCAAACCTCGGGGCGACTCTAATCCCATTTGGGGCCCGTAAAGAACTAGCGTGGGGGCGAAAGCGGCTCCACTACCACAAAGTTAGGGTCACCTACCTTGGTTGCCCGTCTCGGCGGTGGAGCCTTCGGAATGCATTCAGACGGCGGTGGACAGGGGCCCGGTGAACGCTGAAATCGACTGGAAAGCACTGCGTAACAAGGCTATTGAGGCTTCGGTGCAGGCCTATGCGCCGTACTCGGGATTCCCGGTCGGGGCCGCGGCGATTGTCGACGATGACCGGATGATCACCGGATGCAATGTGGAGAATGTCTCATATGGCCTAGGTCTCTGTGCCGAGTGTGCTGTGGTCTGCGCCCTGTATTCCGGCGGTGGTGGCCGGCTGGTGGCGCTCAGTTGCGTCGCCGCCGACGGGGCCCCGCTGATGCCGTGTGGGCGGTGCCGGCAGTTGCTGTGGGAACACGGGGGACCGGGGTTGCTCATCGACCACCCGGACGGGCCGAAACGGTTGGCCGACCTGCTGCCCGACGCGTTCGGCCCGGCCGACCTGGAGCGGGTGGGAGGCGAGCCGTGACTTTCGATGCCCCGTCCGTGATCCGGGCCAAACGCGACGGCGGAGTCCTCGGCGACGATGCCATCGACTGGGTGATCGCCGCCTACACCGACGGCCGGGTCGCCGACGAGCAGATGTCGGCACTGTTGATGGCGATCTTCCTGCGTGGGATGACCGGCTCCGAGATCGCCCGCTGGACGGCGGCGATGATCGCCTCGGGGGAGCGCTTCGACTTCACCGACCTCGGGCGGCCGCTGGTGGACAAGCACTCCACCGGCGGTGTCGGAGACAAGATCACCATCCCGCTGGTGCCGGTCGTGCTGGCCTGCGGCGGTGCGGTGCCCCAAGCGGCCGGGCGTGGGCTCGGCCACACCGGCGGCACGCTGGACAAGTTGGAGGCCATCTCCGGATTCACCGCGGAGTTGTCCAAAGCCCGTATCCGCCAACAACTGTCCGATCTCGGCGCGGCCATCTTCGCCGCCGGGGACCTGGCGCCGGCCGACCGTTTGATCTATGCGCTGCGCGACATCACCGCCACCACCGAGTCGCTGCCGCTGATCGCCAGCTCGGTGATGAGCAAGAAGCTGGCCGAGGGCGCACAGTCGTTGGTCCTCGACGTCAAGGTCGGCAGGGGTGCGTTTCTGAAGACCGAGGCCGAGTCCCGGGAACTGGCCGCCACGATGGTGGCGCTCGGCAACGAGTCCGGGGTGCCGACCCGGGCCCTGCTCACCGACATGAACCGGCCGCTGGGCCGCACGGTCGGCAACGCGGTAGAGGTGGCCGAGTCCCTGGAGGTGCTGGCCGGTGGCGGCCCGGCCGATGTGGTGGAGCTGACGCTGGCGCTGGCCGCCGAGATGCTCGACGCGGCGGGCCTGGATCAGGTGGACCCTGCCGAGACGCTCCGGAACGGCACCGCGATGGACCGGTTCCGGGCGTTGGTCGCCGCGCAGGGCGGCGACCTCACGGTGCCGCTGCCGATCGGCGCGCATACGGAGACGGTCGTGGCCACCGGCAGCGGACGGATGGGCGACATCGACGCGATGGCCGTGGCCATGGCCGCCTGGCGGCTCGGGGCGGGCCGGGCCGCGCCCGGACAGCCGGTGCAGTTCGGTGCCGGGGTGCAGATCCATCGCCGTCCCGGCGAGCCCGTCGCGGCCGGCGACACCCTGTTCACGCTCTACACCGAGACCCCGGACCGGCTGGTCCCGGCGCTGGCCGAACTCGAGGGCGGGTGGACGGTCGGTCCGGCCGCTCCCACGCTGGGCCCGCTGGTCATCGACCGGATCGGTTGACCGGCCGCTGACGACTGACCGAACATTCGGTGCCCGACGCGGCGATATCCGGGACCTGCCCACCGGCGACGGCCAAGATGGGTGGATGAGTACGCCGCTGACGTTGGACCTCATCACCGAAGCGCCCAAGGCGCTGCTGCACGATCACCTCGACGGTGGTCTGCGCCCGGCCACCGTGCTGGAACTGGCCGACGAGGTCGGTTACCAGCATCTGCCCGCCGACAACGTCGACGAGTTGGCCACCTTCTTCCGTACCGCCGCGCACAGCGGTTCACTGGTCCGGTATCTGGAACCGTTCGCGCACACCGTCGGTGTCATGCAGACCGCGGACGCCCTGCACCGGGTGGCGTTCGAGTGCGTCGAGGATCTGGCAGCCGACAACGTCGTCTACGCCGAGGTGCGGTTCGCTCCGGAACTGCACATCGATGGCGGGCTCTCGCTCGACGAGGTCGTCGACGCGGTGTTGGCCGGGTTCGCCGCGGGGGAGCAGGCCGCCGGCGGTGCCGGACGCACGATCGTGGTGCGCTGCCTGGTGACCGCAATGCGCCACGCCGCACGTTCCCGGGAGATCGCCGAGCTGGCGGTGCGTTTCCGCGACCGGGGGGTGGTCGGGTTCGACATCGCCGGCGCCGAAGCCGGGTATCCGCCGAGCCGGCACCTGGACGCGTTCGAGTACATGCGAAGTAACAACGCGCGCTTCACCATCCACGCCGGGGAGGCGTTCGGTCTGCCGTCCATCCACGAGGCGATCGCCTTCTGCGGGGCGGACCGGCTGGGCCACGGGGTGCGCATCGTCGACGACATCGCGGTGGCCGAGGACGGCACCGTGCAGCTCGGCCGGTTGGCGGCGATCCTGCGGGACAAGCGGATTCCGCTGGAACTGTGCCCGAGCTCGAATGTGCAGACCGGCGCGGTGAACAGCATCGCCGAGCATCCGTTCGACCTGCTGGCCCGCTCGAGGTTTCGCGTCACGGTGAACACCGACAACCGGTTGATGAGCGACACCACGATGAGCCAGGAGATGCTGCGCCTGGTCGAGGCGTTCGGCTACGGGTGGAGCGACCTGCTGCGGTTCACCATCAACGCGATGAAGTCGTCGTTCCTCCCGTTCGACGAACGGCTGGCGCTCATCGACGGCGTCATCAAACCCCGGTATGCGGTGCTGATCGGCTGACGGTTTGTGGAGTTTGCGCCGCAAGGAGTCAGGGTGCCGAACGGCTCACTCGTGGCGCAGGCGGGATTCGACGAAGCGCTCCAGCTCTTCCCACTGCTCGACGGCCTCGACCGTCGAACCCTTCGGCTGGGGCTTCTTGGGATCGAGCACGTGCTCGACGAAGGCACCCAGCGGCTGATCGGCGGCCAGGGTCTTCGACACGATCGGGTCCTCGGAGTAGTCGCCGACGTCGCGCAGGAACTCCAGCGCCAGCTCGAGCTGCTCGCGGTCCACCGCCTCGGGGCCGTCGGCGATATCGTCGACCAGCCCGGACAGCACGTAGATGTTCTCCTCGGTCACCTCGACGCGCAGCGAGCCGTCGGTCGCGGCGGTGCGGATGATCTCGTAGGTGCTGAAGCCGGACAGATCGCTCTCGTGCTCGTCGGCCAGGTAGCGGGCCAGGGCACGCTCGGAGTTGAACACGCTGATCCGGCCGTTGCGGCCCAGGAAGCGCGGGTCGTCGCCGACGTAGCAACGCAGCGTGTAGAGGGTGCCGCTGCTGGTCATGACGCGGATCGGATCGATGCCGACCTGTGCCCAGAAGTCCTTGTCCCCGCCGAGCACCTGACGTTCGGCCTCGGCCTCCAGCGCGTCGACCTCCTCCTCGGTGTCGACCTCGCCCTCGATGAACACCTCATCGTCGGCGGTGACGTCGTCGAACTCGGGGGCGGGTTCGGCGAGTTCGGCCTCGGCCTTCTCCGATTCCGCCTTCGGGACCGCCGGGGTGCTCACCAAGCCGTCGAGGGTGTCGACGACGCCGTCCCAGGCACGGCCGATCACCCCTTCGATCTCGGCCCACCGCTTGCGCCCCGCGCGGCCGCTGAATGCCTCGACGCCGCCGCCGATGGTGCCCAGCACCGGGTTGCCGTTGAACATCTTGGTGATGGTGGGCAGATCGCAGACCGAGCCGATGGCCGAGACGATGCCCAGCGCGCCGCGCAGCGTCTTGACGGACTCCTCGGTCGGCTTTTCGGCCACGAGTTCGGGCACCCCGATGAGATCGTGGCGCTGATCCTCGGCCGGATCGAATCGGTGCGCGTTGGCCTGGGTGAGCTTCTCCCACGCGGGATGATCGGTCAGGTCGTTGTCGCTGTCGGTGCGCACGAACGCGGCCAGATCGGCGACCGACTCGAAGGCGAAGATGTCCTCGTCCTTGCCGAGGAATGCCTCCCATTCGTCGCCGGCGTCGCGCCAGCGCGGTGCCCACAGGGTGTACAGGTCGCCATTGGTCAGTCCGATCCGGACCGGCACGATGTCAGCCGCCATGGCGCACAGCGTAACGATGTCAGCCGGGCTGGTCGGAGGGTCGTCCACCGAAATGCTCGCCCAGGGTGTGCGCGCCCGGTGTCTCGACGAGCTCGGTGGCGATCCGATCGAGTGTCTGCGCGTGGTCCCGCGCCCCCGCCAGGGCGTCGTCGACGGTGCGCCGCAGCGCCTCGAACATCATGCGGTGGGCCGCCAGAAACCCTGGAAGCCCTGGCCGGCGTTGGTGGTCCGGATCGCCGACAGCTGGACCGGGTCACCGGCCTCCACCATCAGGCCGTCGCCGACCACCATGGCCACGTGCCCGTCCCATACGGCCAGGTCACCGGGGCGCAGCGCATCGGCGCTCACGGCCGCACCGATGTCCTGCTCCTGGGCGAGCCGGGGGATGTCCAGCCCGGCTTCGCGGTACGCCCACTGGGTCAGGCCGCTGCAGTCCAGGCCGACCCCGGCCGTCGTGCCACCCCACTGGTAGGGCACGCCCAACTGGGTCAGGGCGTGCCGCACGGCGCTGGCCGCGACGGCGTTGGGCGCGGTGGCCGTGTTGCCGTCCGGCAGCGTCACGGCCTCACCGATCCCGAACTGCGCGGCGTCGGGCAGGTCGGCGCGCCCCGCCGCGAACGCCGCGTCGGTGATCTGTGGGATGCCCGCCAGGCTCGGGATATCGCCCCGACCGGTCCACCCCGTCCCGGGCCCGGCGGACGGTGCGCTCATCCCCATCGGGCTCGTCGCGGCCGGGGACGCGGTCACGGCCCGGGCCCCGGCGCCGAGCTCGGTGCGCAACTCCTCGACCAGCCGCAGCGCCTCGGCCACCGCGCGGCGGGCCTCCTCGACGAGTTGTTCGGCCGTGCCGGGACTGTCCAGCCGGGTCTCCAACGCCGCGGCGCGCGCCTCGAAGTCGGCGATCAGGCGTTCCAGGGCAGCGCGCACGTCGGAGACGCTCATCTCCGCACTCGCGGCGGCCTGCCCGAGCGCGGCGATCCGGCCGTGCAGCTCCCCGGCGAGGGCCACGGCCCGCTCCAGACGCTCGGCGGCCGCTGCCGCACCGGCTCCGGCCCAGTCGCCCTCCAGCCGTGCGGCGGTGCCGGCGGCGGCCTGCGCGACGGTGTCCAACCGGTCCTGCAGCGCGGTGAGTGAGGACGCCGGCCCGGCGGCATGGCCGGGACCCAACAGCGCCAGTAACCGGTGCAGCGGCGCGCTGAGCGCCGCGGTGAGGGCACCCGGCACGGTCAGCCGCCGAGCATGGCGATCGAACGGTCGGTCCGGTGCTCGACGTCGGCGTAGGCGGCCGCCGTCCGGACGGCGAGGCCGGCGGCTGCGGCGAGGTCGCCGCCGAGCCGGGCCACCTGAGCGGCGGACTCGTCCAGCGCGGAGGCCAGCGCGGCCAGGAAATCCGCCCCGACAGGTCCGAGGGCGGGCACCCACGGTGCGAGCGCGGCGGGCAGGTCACCGGCGATGCCGTCGAACTCGGTGGCCGATCGGGACAGCTCGGCGCCGGCGACGGTGATGGCAGCGGTATCAGCGAACATGTGGTTATGACGCGCGCCGCGACCGTTCGGTTCCACTGATCTCGCCGCGGCACCCTCGCCCGACTAACCTCTGCGCACATGGATGTACGCGTCGTTGACCACCCCCTGGCCGCTGCACGCCTGACCTCGTTGCGCGATGAGCGCACCGACAACGCGGCCTTCCGCGCGGCATTGCGGGATCTGACGCTGATGCTCATCTATGAGGCGACCCGGGATGCGCCGAGCGAAACCATCCCGGTGCGGACGCCGGTCACCGACACCACCGGTTCGCGGCTGGCCAATCCGCCCCTGCTGGTGCCGGTGCTGCGCGCCGGTCTCGGCATGGTCGATCAGGCGCATGCGCTCATCCCGGAAGCCCAGGTGGGTTTCGTCGGCATGGCCCGTGACGAGGAGACCCATCAGCCGACCCCGTACCTGGCCTCGCTGCCGGAGGACCTGAGCAACCGGGCGGTGTTCGTGCTCGACCCGATGCTCGCCACCGGCGGCTCGATGGCGCACACCATCGGACTTCTCAAGGCCCGCAACGCCGTCGACATCACCGCGGTGTGTGTGGTCTGCGCGCCGGAGGGGATCGCCGCGCTGCGGGCGGCCGCCCCCGACGTGCGGCTGATCACCGCGACCATCGACGAGGGCCTCAACGACATCGCCTACATCGTTCCCGGACTGGGGGACGCGGGCGACCGCCAGTTCGGCCCGCGCTGAGCTGTGCGGCCCGTCACCACTGTGCGACGGCCGCCGCGACCTCGGTCATCAGCCGCTGTGCCGTCTCCCGTTCGGCGGTGAGGTCCTCGGCCGGGGCGCGACGAATCTCGATGTAGGACTTCAGTTTCGGTTCGGTGCCCGACGGGCGCACCACCACGCGTACCCCGTCCCCGCCGAACACCAGGGCATCCGTGCGCTGTGGTCCGCGCCGCTCTTGCAGGTCGTCGACGGACACCGGGATGCCGGCCAGCGCGGCAGGGGGGTCGGCGCGCAGCGCCGCCATGGCCGTCCCAGCGTCCTCGACGCGCCGCGATACCGCCGAGGTCAGGTGTACGCCGTGCCGGCGGGCCAGCTCATCGAGGGCGTCGGGCAGCGTGCGGCCCCGTGACCGGAGGGCCGCGACGAGGTCGCAGACCAGCACGGCCGCGCTGATGCCGTCCTTGTCGCGCACGGCGTCCGGGTCGACGCAGTGGCCGATGGCCTCCTCGTAGGCGTAGATCAGCGTCGCGCCCGGGGCGGTGGCGCGCGCCAGCCACTTGAACCCGGTGAGGGTCTCGGCGTGCGCCGCGCCGTGCCCGGCGGCGATGGCGGCGAGCATCCGGGAGGACACCACCGTGCTGGCCACCAGTGCGGCGGCCGGATCGGGGTGCGCCGACAGCAGGTGATCGCCGAGTAGCCAACCGGTTTCGTCGCCGGTCAGCATCCGCCAGCCGGTCGCGGCGGGGACGCCGACGGCGCAGCGGTCCGCGTCGGGGTCCAGGGCGATCGCCACGTCGGCATCCACCTCGGCGGCCAGCGCGAGCAGCAGATCGGTGGCGCCGGGTTCCTCGGGATTGGGGAAGGCGACGGTGGGGAAGTCGGGGTCGGGTGCGAACTGGGCGTCGACGACGTGGACGTCATCCACACCGGCGAGGGCCAGTGCGTCCAGGGCGAATTCGCCGCCGACGCCGTGCATTGGGGTGAGGGCCACCCGCACCGAACCGACGGTGCGGCGGACGGTGGCGGCGCGCTCCAGGTAGGCGGCCACGATGTCGGCGCCCGACGGTTCGACGGCGGCGCGGGAGATTTCGTCGGCGTGCGGGGCCCGGGTGATCGCGGACTCGATGTCGCGGTCGGTGGGGGAGATGATCTGCAGGCCACCGTCGACGAACACCTTGTAGCCGTTGTCGCGGGGCGGGTTGTGCGATGCGGTGATCTGCACACCGGCGGCCGCGCCGAGTCGGCGCACCGCGAACGCGACCACCGGGGTCGGGGCGGCGGCGTAGAGGAAGGTCACCGAGAAGCCCTCGGCGGCAAGTACTTCCGCGGCCGCCCGGGCGAACTCCTCGGATCCGTGTCGAGCGTCGCGTCCGACCACCACCGCTGAGCCGCCCAGGCAACGGCCCTTGAGCACCTGTGCCAGCGCCCACGTCGCGCGCAGCACCACCGCGAGGTTCATGCCGTCCGGTCCGCCGTGCAGCGGTCCGCGCAGACCGGCGGTGCCGAAGGTCAGCGGGTGCGCGAAGCGCCGGGCGATCTCGTCGGCGTCGCAGGCGGCCAGTTCGGCGGCGGTGGCCGGGTCGGGGTCGTGTTCGATCCAGTCCTGCACCTCGGTCATGGGCTGATTGTGCCCGCTGCCGGGGTGTCGGCGTCGGCCAGCTTGCGCAGTATCGGGGCGACCAGCAGGAGCAGTCCGAACTCCAGTTCGGTGAGGTGTTCGCGCATCGAGTCGTCCAGCCAGGCGTCCCGCTCGGCGCGGTCGGCGGCCAGCAGCGTGCGGCCGCCGTCGGTGAGTTCGACGAGTTGGCGGCGGCGGTCGGTGTCGTCGGGCCGCCTCGAGGCCAGGCCGGCGGCGACGAGGCCGTTGATGCTGTCGGTCAGCGACTGCACGCGCACATGCATGCGCGCGGCCAGCTCGGCCGGGGTGGCGGCGCCGGTGCGGGTGACCTCGGCGAGCACCTGCATCTGGCTCAGGGTCAGCCCGTGGTCGGGGCGGTGGCGGCGCAACTGGCGGGCCACGGCCATCACCGATTCCCGCAACTCGGTCGCCGCGGAGGTGTCCTGCTTCGTCATATACCAAGTTATACCTTGGCAATTATCGGTGATAGTCCTGTTTGATCGGAAAGAAAAGTAAGGGCATACTTGCAAATGAAGGAGGGGTGCCTGTGGGGATGTGGCGTGCAACGGCCAAGTGGATCCTGCTGGCGGTGGTCAGCGTGGCGGTCACCATCCCGCTGAACCTGGTCGGCGTCCCGTCCGCCGGACTGTTCGCCGCCCTGGTGGTCGGCATCGCGCTGGCGTTGGCGAACCTGGCTCCGAAGGCGGTGCCCCGCAGGATCGGCGTCGCCGCGCAGGGTGTGCTCGGTGTCTATATCGGCACCATGGTGTCCCGTGACGCGCTGGGTGCGCTCGGACCGCACTGGGTGGTGGTGCTGGCGGTGGCGGTCGCCACCCTGCTCATCAGCGTGGCCGCCGGTGCCCTGCTCGGACTGCGCCGCGACGTGAGCCCGCTGACCGGGTCGCTGGCCATGGTGGCCGGCGGGGCCTCCGGCCTGGTGGCCATCGCGCGGGAACTCGGCGCCGACGACCGGGTGGTCGCCGTCGTGCAGTACCTGCGGGTCGCGCTGGTGACCGCTTCGATGCCGATCGTGGTCACCCTGATCTACCGCGCCGAGCGCACCCATCTCGCCACCAGTGTCGACCAAGCATCCTCGGCCCCTTGGTATCTCGGTCTGCTGGTGCTCGCGGTCCTGGTGCTCGCCGGCGCCACGGTGGGCCGGTGGATCCGGCTCCCCGGCGCGGGTCTGCTCGGTCCGCTGGCGCTGACGGTCGTACTGCAACTCAGCCCCGTCCCGTTCGATCTGAGCGTGCCGGCCGTGCTGGTGGAGGTCGGTTATCTGATCATCGGGTGGCAGGCGGGCGTGGCCTTCACCCGCGAGTCGCTGCGCGCGGTCGGTCGCACGCTGCCCGCCGCGCTGGCCCTGATCGTGGCGCTGACCGTCGCCACCGCGGGTCTGGGCGTGGTGCTGGCCCGCGTCGCCGGGTTGACCCCACTGGAGGGGTATCTGGCCACCAGCCCCGGCGGGGTGTACGCGGTACTGGCCACCGCCGTCGAGACGGGGTCCAACGTCACCTTCGTGATCGCCGCGCAGGTGGTGCGTATCCTGCTGATGCTGTTCGCCGCGCCGTTGCTGGCCAAGGTGATCATGCGGTTGAGCGACCGTTTCCGCCGGTCCGCCACCTCGACGCCCGAGACATCCCGGGCGGCCCCGAGCGTGCGCTGAGTTCGTTACAGCCGGGCGATGACCCCGGCCAGCAGCGCGCCCATCCGTGCCGCCGACCGGCGCCCGGCCTCCAGTACCTCTTCGTGGCTGAGCGGTTCACCGGTCATCCCGGCGGCCAGGTTCGTCACCAGCGACACCCCCAGCACCTGCGCCCCGGCGGCGCGCGCGGCGATCGTCTCGTGCACCGTCGACATGCCCACCAGGTCCGCGCCCAGGGTGCGCAACATCCGGATCTCGGCCGGTGTCTCGTAGTGCGGGCCGGGCAGCCCGGCGTACACACCCTCGGCCAGGGTGGGGTCGATCTCCCGGGCGACGGCGCGCAACCGGGGAGCGTAGGCGTCCACCAGATCGACGAACTGGGCCCCGACCAGCGGCGAACGGGCGGTCAGATTCAGGTGATCGCTGATCAGCACCGGTTGGCCGACGGTGTACTCCGAACGCAGTCCGCCCGCGGCATTGGTCAGGATCACCGTCGACGCCCCGGCCGCGCAGGCGGTCCGAACCGGGTGCACGACATGGCGCAGATCGTGGCCCTCATAGGCGTGGATGCGTCCGACCAGCACCAGCACCCGGTGTGAGCCGATGCGGATCGAATGCACCTGACCACCGTGACCGGCGGCGGTGGGCGGGCTGAATCCGGGCAGGTCGGCCATCGGCAGCGACGCCGACGGCTCGCCGAGCGCGGTCAGCGCCGGCGCCCATCCCGAGCCGAGCACCACGGCGACGTCGTGGGTGGGCACCCCGGTGTGCTCGCGGATCGCGGTGGCGGCGTCATTGGCGGCCGACTGGGGTTCTGACACGAGTGAGATACTGCCAGTATGTCCACCGTCACCGCGTCGTCGTGCGTCGAGGACGCGGTGAACCGCCGCAGCGCCGATCTCATCGCCCTGTCGCACGACATCCATGCCGAACCGGAGTTGTCCTTCGCCGAGCACCGCAGCTGCGCCAAGACCCAGACGCTGGTCGCCGAACGGGGTTTCGCGATGACCGCGGCGCCCGGCGGCCTGGACACCGCGTTCCGTGCCGAGTTCGGCAGCGGCTCGCTGGTGATCGGCGTCTGCGCCGAGTACGACGCACTGCCGGGCATCGGGCACGCGTGCGGGCACAACATCATCGCGGCCTCCGCGGTGGGCACCGCGCTGGCGTTGGCCGAGGTGGCCGACGAACTCGATCTGACGGTCGTGCTCCTGGGCACCCCGGCCGAGGAGGCCGGCGGCGGAAAGGTGTTGCTGCTCAACGCCGGAGTCTTCGATGACATCGCCGCGTCGGTGATGCTGCACCCGGGCCCCGCCGATATCGCCGCGGCCCGGTCGCTGGCGCTCACCGAGGTTGCGGTCACCTACACCGGCCGCGAATCGCACGCCGCCGTCGCGCCCCATCTCGGCGTCAACGCCGCCGACGCGGTCACCGTCGCCCAGGTGGCGATCGGGTTGCTGCGCCAGCAACTCGCGCCCGGACAGATGGTGCACGGCATCGTCACCCATGGCGGCGAGGCGACCAACGTCATCCCGGCGCACGCCGAACTGCGCTACAGCATGCGCGCCACCGACATGGCCTCGTTGCAGGCACTGGAGGCCAGGATGGCGGGCTGCTTCTCCGCGGGAGCAGTGGCCACCGGCAGTGCACACGAGGTCGCAGAGACCGCGCCGGCGTACGACGCGCTGGCGCCGGATCCGTTCCTGGCCGAGGTATTTCGTGCCGAGATGATCCGCAACGGCCGGCACCCGCTGCCGGCGGAATTGGAGGCGGCGTTGCCACTGGGCAGCACCGACATGGGCAATGTCACCCAACGGCTGCCGGGCATCCACCCGGTCGTCGGCATCGATGCGGGGGGAGCCTCGCTGCATCAGCAGGAGTTCACCGCGGCGGCCGCCGGCCCCAGCGCGGACAAGGCCGTCGTCGACGGATCGATCATGCTGGCGCGCACCGTGGTGGCCTTGGCGCAGAACGCAAGCGAACGTGACCGGGTGCTGGCAGCGCAGGCCCGCAGGAGGGCATCATGACGCTGGCTGAGCACACCGACGCCTGGTTGGCCGCCCACCACGACGAGCTGGTGTCCTGGCGCCGGCACATCCATGCCCACCCCGAGTTGGGCCGTCAGGAGTTCGCCACCACCGAGTTCGTCGCGTCCCGGTTGGCCGACGCCGGCCTCAATCCCAAGGTGCTGCCCGGCGGGACCGGTCTGACCTGTGACTTCGGGCCCGAGGATCGACCGCGTATCGCGCTGCGTGCCGATATGGACGCACTGCCGATGGCCGAGCGCACGGGCCTGCCGTTCTCCTCGACGGTGCCCGGTGTGGCGCACGCCTGCGGTCATGACGCACACACCAGCGTGCTGCTCGGCGCGGGCCTGGCCCTGGCGACGGCGCCGGAACTGCCCGTCGGGGTGCGGCTGCTGTTCCAGCCCGCCGAGGAGTTGATGCCCGGCGGCGCGATCGACGCGGTGGCCGCCGGCGCGGTGTCCGGGGTGGCGCGGATCTTCGCGCTGCACTGCGACCCGCGCCTGGAGGTCGGCAAGGTGGCGGTGCGGCTGGGCCCGATCACCTCGGCGGCCGACTCGATCGAGATCACCCTGCACTCACCGGGCGGGCACACATCGCGCCCGCATCTGACCGGCGATCTGGTGTACGCGCTGGGCACCCTGATCACCGGGGTGCCCGGGGTGTTGTCGCGGCGCGTCGATCCGCGCAAGAGCACGGTGATGGTGTGGGGCGCGGTCAACGCCGGCGTGGCGGCCAACGCCATTCCGCAGACCGGCACCCTGGGCGGGACCATCCGGACGTCCAGCCGCGAAACCTGGCTGACCCTGGAATCGCTTGTGCACGAGATTGTTTCGTCACTGCTGGCACCGTTGGCGGTGGAGTACAGCGTGAACTACCGCCGCGGGGTGCCGCCGGTGGTCAACGAGGAACTGTCCACCCGCATCCTCACCCACGCGATCGAGGCGCTGGGGCCGACCGCGCTGGCCGACACCCATCAGTCCGGTGGCGGTGAGGACTTCTCCTGGTACCTGGAGGAGGTGCCCGGGGCGATGGCGCGCCTCGGCGTGTGGTCGGGCCAGGGGTCGCAGCTGGACCTGCACCAACCCACGTTCGACCTGGACGAGCGCGCGCTGGCCGTCGGGGTGCGCACCATGGTGAACCTGGTGGAGCACTCCGCGCGGGTGTAGGCGCCGGGTGTGGGACCGCGGTCTAGGTGCCCGGGCCCACGTTGCGGGCCGGACGGGTCCGGATGTCGTGCACGTAGTCCGCCGGTGCGCCGGCGATCTCCGCGGCGTCGGCCATCACGCCGAGATAGCGCGCCGACGGCAGTCCGCCCTCCCAGGCGTCGACGACGTACAGCCACGCCAGCACCGGGTCGGTGGTGGTGTCGGAGGTGAGCCGGTCCACCCGGCAGCGGATCTTTTTGTGGAAGCCGAGTTCGGAGCCCTCCCAGCGATCGAGGTTCTCCTCGTCCTCGCGGGTCACGTCGTAGAGCACGACGAACACCCGCGACAGCGGATCCTCGACCAGGGTCGCCAGCGCGCCCTCCCAGCTGAGGTCCTCGCCTCCGAAGGTCAGCCGCCAGCCGTAGAGCCACCCGGTGCCCGCCATCGGGGAATGGGGGGCGCGCTGCAGCATCTGTTCCGGATGCATGTTCGACCCGTAAGCGGCGTAGAGCGGCACGCGCCCAACCTTAAGCGGTGCGGTGCGCGGGAGCGTAGCGACCCGGGAGATAGATGGGTGGCCTTGGGCACAGCGCCGCGGGTTCGACCCAGCTGGGCATGAGGACAGTGACCCACTACGTTCTAGGACGTGCCCACCCGCATCGTGATCATCGGCGGCGGTCCCGCCGGATATGAGGCAGCCCTGGTTGCCGCGGCCCGCGGACCGGAGACCGCGCAGGTGACCGTCATCGACTCCGACGGGATCGGCGGTGCCTGCGTGCTGTTCGACTGCGTTCCGTCCAAGACGTTCATCGCCTCGACCGGGGTGCGCACCGAGCTGCGTCGCGCCAACGGCCTGGGCTTCGACATCGCCATCGAGGACGCCAAGATCTCGCTCGGGCAGATCCACAACCGCGTCAAGACCCTGGCCCGGTCGCAATCCGCCGACATCGGCGCCCACCTGCTGCGGGAGGGCGTCAACGTGGTGCAGGGCCGCGGCGAACTGGTCGACGACGTTCCCGGCATGGCCCATCACCGGGTGAAGGTGACCACCTCGGCCGGCAAGGTCGGGGTGGTCAAGGCCGACGTGGTGCTCATCGCGACCGGCGCCACCCCGCGGGTGCTGCCCAACGCGCGTCCCGACGGTGAACGCATCCTCAACTGGCGCCAGCTCTATGACCTCACCGAGCTGCCCGAGCACCTGGTGATCGTCGGTTCCGGCGTCACCGGCGCCGAGTTCTGCAGCGCCTACACCGAGCTCGGCGTCAAGGTGACGGTGGTGGCCAGCCGGGACCAGATCCTGCCGCACGAGGACTCCGACGCGGCCGCGGTGCTGGAGGAGGCGTTCGCCGAACGCGGCGTGCAGCTGGTCAAGAACGCCCGCGCCGATTCGGTGACCCGGACCGACACCGGTGTGCAGGTGGCGATGGCCGACGGGCGCACCGTGGAGGGCAGTCACGCCCTGATGACCGTCGGGTCGGTGCCCAACACCAGCGGTCTGGGCTTGGAGCGGGTCGGCATCGAGCTGGGCCCGGGTAACTATCTGAACGTCGACCGGGTCTCGCGGACCTCCGCGCCGGGCATCTACGCCGCCGGGGACTGCACCGGCCTGCTGCCGTTGGCCTCGGTGGCCGCCATGCAGGGCCGCATCGCCATGTATCACGCCCTGGGCGAGGGCGTCTCGCCGATCCGGTTGCGCACGGTGGCCGCGGCGGTGTTCACCCGCCCGGAGATCGCCGCGGTCGGCGTCCCGCAGACCAAGATCGACAGCGGCGAGGTGCCCGCCCGCACCCTGATGCTGCCGCTGACCACCAATGCCAGGGCCAAGATGTCGCTGCTGCGACGCGGCTTCATCAAGATCTTCTGCCGCCCGGCCACCGGCGTGGTCATCGGCGGTGTGGTGGTCGCGCCGATCGCCTCCGAACTGATCCTGCCGATCGCGCTCGCCGTGCAGAACAACCTGACGGTGACCGATCTGGCGCAGACGCTGTCGGTCTATCCGTCCCTGTCGGGATCCATCGTCGAGGCCGCCCGGCGCCTGATGGCCCACGACGATCTCGACTGAGGGTCAGGTCCAGACCCTGACAGGCCACACCGGCGGGTCGTGCAACGTAGGCTCGAAGGCGTGACTGACCCGATTTCAGGTAATGGTCAAGCTCAGCTCGGTCCCGCCCAGCGCGCGGCAGCGTGGGAACGGCTCGGCAGCGAACAGTTCGATGTCGTGGTCATCGGCGGCGGCGTGGTCGGTGCCGGCGCGGCCCTGGACGCCGCGACCCGCGGCCTGAAGGTTGCGCTGGTGGAGGCGCGTGACTTCGCGTCCGGAACCTCCAGTCGCAGTTCGAAGATGTTCCACGGCGGCCTGCGCTACCTGGAGCAGCTGGAGTTCGGCCTGGTGCGCGAGGCCCTGCACGAGCGTGAGCTGTCGCTGACGACGCTGGCGCCGCACCTGGTCAAGCCGCTGCCGTTCCTGTTCCCGCTGACCAAGCGGCTGTGGGAACGTCCGTACATCGCCGCGGGAATCTTCCTCTATGACCAGCTCGGTGGCGCGAAATCGGTTCCGGCGCAGAAGCATCTGCTCAAGGCGGGTGCGCTGCGGCTGGCGCCGGGACTCAAGCGCAGTTCGCTGATCGGGGGCATCCGCTACTACGACACCGTCGTCGACGACGCCCGGCACACCATGACGGTGGCGCGCACGGCCGCCCACTACGGCGCCGTGGTGCGGACCTCCACCCAGGTGGTGGACCTGCTGCGGGAGGGGGACCGGGTCACCGGAGTGAAGGTCCGCGACTCGGAGAACGGCGCGGTGACCGAGGTGCACGGGCATGTGGTGGTGAACGCCACGGGCGTGTGGACCGACGAGATCCAGGCACTGTCCAAGGAGCGCGGCCGTTTCCGGGTGCGCGCGTCCAAGGGTGTGCACATCGTGGTGCCGCGGGACCGGGTGGTCAGCGAGGTGGCGATCATCCTGCGCACCGAGAAGTCGGTGCTGTTCGTGATCCCGTGGGGCACGCACTGGATCATCGGCACCACCGACACCGACTGGAATCTGGACCTGGCGCACCCGGCCGCGACCAAGGCCGACATCGACTACATCCTCTCCCATGTCAACACGGTGCTGGCCACTCCGCTGACCCACGATGACATCGACGGGGTGTACGCGGGGCTGCGCCCGCTGCTGGCCGGGGAGAGCGAATCCACCTCGAAGCTCTCTCGTGAGCACGCCGTCGCGGTGCCTTCGCCGGGTCTGGTCGCCATCGCGGGCGGCAAGTACACCACCTACCGGGTGATGGGTGAGGACGCCATCGACGCGGCCGCCGAGTTCGTCCCGACCCGGGTGGCACCGTCGATCACCGAGAAGGTGCCGCTGGTGGGCGCCGACGGGTACTTCGCGCTGGTGAACCAGACCGAGCATGTCGGCGCGTATTACGGTCTGCACCCCTACCGGGTGCGTCACCTGCTGGACCGCTACGGCTCGCTGATCGGCGAGGTCCTGGCGATGGCCGACGGGAAACCCGAACTGCTGGAACCGATCACCGGTGCTCCGGTGTACCTGAAGGTGGAGGCCGTCTACGCGGTGGCCGCCGAGGGGGCGCTGCATCTGGAGGACGTTCTGGCCCGCCGGATGCGCATCTCGATCGAGTACCCGCACCGTGGTGTCGATTGCGCCCGCGAGGTGGCCGAAACCGTAGCCCCCGTGCTGGGGTGGAGCGCCGAGGATGTCGAGCGCGAGGTGGTGACCTACCTGGCCCGGGTGGAGGCCGAGGTGCTCTCGCAGACCCAGCCCGACGACGAGTCCGCGGATGCGTTGCGGGCGGCGGCACCGGAGGCGCGTGCGGAGATCCTGGAACCGGTCCCGCTGAATTGAGGCGACCCAGGCGCGCGCCGCTACCCGACCGGGACGGGATCGGCCCGGCGCGAGTGCGTCTCCGCGGCGGCGCGGTGCTCGTCGAGTTGGCGGACCGGTTCGGCGAGGCCGCCGCGCAGAAGGTGCTCGACGGGGAGGTCGTCACCGCCGACGGCACCGTCGTCACCGCCGCGACTGTGCTGCAGCCGAATTCGCATGTCTACCTCTACCGCGATCTGCCCGACGAGGTACCGGTCCCGTTCGACGTGCCGATCCTGTTCCGCGACGACGACATCGTCGTCGTCGACAAACCGCACTTCCTGGCCACCATGCCACGCGGTGGCCATGTCGCACAGACCGCCCTGGTGCGACTGCGCCGCGAGCTCGACCTGCCCGAACTGAGCCCCGCACACCGGCTGGACCGGCTGACCGCCGGGGTGCTGCTGTTCACCAGCCGCCGGCAAGCGCGGGGCGCCTATCAGACGATGTTCGCCGGCGGCCGGGTGCGCAAGACGTACCTGGCGCGCGCCACCGGCACGCCCACCATCGAGCTGCCCGCGGTGCTGCGCAGCCGGATCATCAAGGAACGCAGCCGGTTACAGGCATTCGAGGAGCCCGGCGAGCCGAACGCCGAAACGTACGTCGAACCGCTCGGAGCGGGGCGGTACCGGTTGACCCCACGCACCGGCCGCACCCACCAGCTGCGGGTGCACATGTGCTCGATCGGGGTGCCGATCGAGCACGATCCGCTGTACCCGGAGGTGCGCGAGGTGGCCGCCGACGATTTCAGTGCGCCGCTGCAATTGCTGGCTCACACACTGGAGTTCGACGATCCGATCACCGGTGCGCCACGCCGGTTCGTCAGCGACCGGTCGCTGACGGGGTGAGGATCAGCCGCCGATGAGCGTGAACTGCGCGATGTCGCCGTACTGAACCAGGGTGTGCGTTGTGGCCAGCGGGTTATGGTCGAAGACGTACTCGACGTAGAGTTTGTCGATCTTGGCGGCCAGGTCGGCGGGGATGTGGTTGATCACCGCCGATTCCAGGCCTTCGATGTCGATCTTGAGGATGTCGATGTGGCCGTGCTTGTCCACGACGTCACGCAGAACCCGCTGCGAATCCACGCTTTTCACGGTCAGCGAGTTGCCGAACGCGGCATCGACGCCACCGTAACGGCCGGTTTCCTCCCAGCCGAACTCGACCTCGCCCTCGGCGGTGCTGACGGCGACCTCCTGCAAGGCGTAACGGCCCTCGAACGGGCGCAGGTTGTCCTGCAGCCGAGCGATGTTGCGGGGCAGCGGCTCGAACAGATACACGAACGCATCGGGATTGCGGGACAGGAAGTAGGCCGCCGAGATGCCGATGTTGGACCCGAAATCCACGATCACCCGGTCGGCGGGGCCGGCCTGGTAGTCGGAGCGGCAGAAGATCTCGTTGACCGTCAGCAGGTCATGCGCGGTGTACAGCTGCAGCGACACCCAGCCCAGCGGGGTGCGCAGGCGCACGGTGGTGGGGTAGTCGCCGGAGCCGCTGAGATAGCGCCGGAAGATGTCGACCGGATGCTCGTAGACCTTGATCATGTTGCGTGCCGCCACGTAGTGGCGACGTTGCAGCACTGAGCCGGCGATCTTGCCGATACTGCGGCCAGCGACCTGCATTGCACCTCCATCGTGGGCATTCATCCGGCGGCAAGTATGCCGGATTTGTGGGTGGAGGTGTTCACAAGGCCCGATTTGCCCGGTATCGACGGGACGCGACCGCCGCCCGACTCGGGTTTGTCCGATGAAACCGGCACCTTTTCTGGTCTACTGACCGGCGTGGATCGCACCGGGTTTGACCGACTGTTCGACATGGCCGATCGCACGGTGATCGTGACCGGCGGGACGCGGGGCATCGGCCTCGCACTGGCCGAGGGTTTCGTGCTGGCCGGCGCGCGAGTGGTGGTGGCCAGCCGTAAGCCCGACGCCTGTGCCGCGGCGGCGCAGCATCTGCGAGCCCTCGGCGGGCAGGCCCTGGGTGTGCCGACCCATGTGGGTGATCCCGACGATCTGGGCGCGCTGGTGTCGGCCACGGTCGAGGAGTTCGGCGGTATCGACGTGGTGGTCAACAACGCCGCCAACGCACTGGCCCAGCCGCTCGGGCAGATGACTCCGGAAGCCTGGACGAAGTCGTACGCGGTCAACCTGCAGGGGCCGGTGTTCCTCGTGCAGCACGCACTGCCGTATCTGAAGCAGAGTTCCTCGGCGGCGGTGCTGAACATGGTGTCCGTCGGCGCCTTCAACTTTGCGCCGTCGCTGGCCATCTACGCCTCCGGAAAGGCGGCTCTGATGTCGGTGACGCGCTCGATGGCGGCCGAACTCGCGCCGTCCGGTGTGCGGGTCAACGCGATCGCTCCCGGACCGGTGGACACCGACATGATGCGCAACAACCCGGCGCAGGCCATCGAAGCGATGACCGCCGGCACGTTGATGAAACGGCTCGCGTCTCCCGATGAGATGGTCGGGGCGGCCCTGCTGCTGTGCTCGGATGCGGGCAGCTACATGACCGGGCAGGTCGTCATCGTCGACGGCGGCGGTACCCCGCGCTGAGCGGTGTGATCGCGCGCTAGCTGTATTCGGCCATCAGGTTGGTCGCAGTCGGCTGATGGGTGGTAGTCCGTCGAGTGCGCTGTGGCGGCGTTGAGTGTTGTAGAACTCGACCCAGGGTGCAAGGGCTTGGGCGCGGTCGGCGTTGGAGGCGAACACTCGCCGGTAAGACCATTCGCTTTGCAGGGTGCGGTTATAGCGTTCTACCTTGCCGTTCTGCCATGGGCAATGCGGCTTGATGAACAGGTGTTTGGCGTGAAGTTGGCGCAGGACTGCGGCGACGTCGGTGGAGCGCCGGTAACTCCAGTGGTTGTCGGTGATGACGCCTTCGATGGCCGTAATGCCGTGGGATTGAAAGTAAATAGCCGCCCTGGCGATGAAAGCAGCGCACGTCGCTCCTTTCTCGTCGGCATGAATTTCTGAGTAGGCCAGCCGGCTGTGGTCATCGACCATCGAGTGCACGTAGTCATAGCCGATCCCGCGGCCGCGGACCTTCTCGCTGCGGCCATGCGCACGCCACCCGCCACCGTCCGGGATGCGTCCGAGCTTCTTGACATCGACATGCACCAATTCGCCAGGGCGGTCTCGCTCATAGCGTCGGGTGGTGGCTTTGGATGCTTTGATCACCGCGCCGGTCATCGGATCGCAGTCCCGCAGATAGGGGACACCGCGGCGACGCAGAATCCGAGCCACCGTGCGGGCCGGGATTCCGAGCTCAGGGCCCAGACAGTCCTGGCCGCGGCGGTGTTTACGCCGCGCGGCGACTACTTGGCGTTCCACGCGTGCTGGGGTCTTGGTTGGGCTGTGGTGCGGTCGTGAGGACCGGTCATGAAGTCCGGCTTCGCCTTCAGCGGCGAAACGGCTGATCCAGGTGTGTACGCATTTGCGGGAGATGCCCATCGCGTCGGCGATATGGGCCTGTTTCCAGCCCTGCTGGTGGCGTTGCACGATCAGCAATCGGCCATGCAGGGTGGTGCGGGCATTACGGTGGGACACGAGAACCTCCGGGTTGGTGATGGGCCTTCGACAAGCCACACCTCACCCGGAGGTTCTCCTCACATCAAGCCAACACGCCCGCTACCAACGTCATGGCTGAATACAGCTAGCTCTTCTTGCGCTGCCCGAAAGCTTCGGCGAACGCCCGCATCTCGCCGCTGCTGCCGGCCAGGATCTGGCTGCGGTTCTCGACGTGCAGGGCGTTCTCCAGGCTGCCCGCGTCGAGATTGGCCCACAACACCTGCTTGGTGGATTCGAGGCCGAATTTCCCGTAACCGCACAAGGTGTCGGCGATCGCGAGAGCATCCTCCAGCGCGGCACCGTCCTCGGCGATGCGGGTGACCATGCCGAGGCGCAACGCCTCGTCGGCCTCCACCGTGCGGGCCGTGAGGATCAGGTCGAACGCCGGTCCCGCCCCGATGATGCGGGGCAGGGTGTAGCTGACCCCGATGTCGCAGCCGCCGATGCCGAGCTTGATGAACTGCGTGCAGAAACGTGCCGTCCGGGCGGCGACCCGGATATCGCTGGCCATGGCTAGCGCGAAACCGCCGCCGTAGGCGGGGCCGTTCACCGCGGCGATCACCGGTTGCCGCAGCCGGTGCAGTTTCACGGTCAGCTCGGCGATGCGTTCCTGGTAGCGCATCCCGGCGCGCGGGGTGTCCAGCCCGGCCGACACCGCCGGCCGGTCCGGATCGGTGAGGTCCAGGCCCGCGCAGAAGCCGCGGCCCGCGCCGGTGAGCACCACCACCCGGCAGTCGTTGTCGGACTTGAGGCCGTCCAGGGTGTGGTGCAGGTCCTCGACCAGCTGCGCGGACAGCGCGTTGAGCTTTTCGGGCCGGTTGAGGGTGATGACGGCGATCTCGGGCCGGGGGCGGGTCAGCTCCAGGTGCGGCGACTCCATATCAGGCATGGCGACACCCTATGCGGTATCGCTGCGCCATCCGCGGACGCCGATGGTGATCATCGACATCTGTTTGATCGCAGTCTGCTTGATCGCATCCAGCGCGGCCGCGTCGGTGGCGTCCTCGGCCAACTCTGCGATCGAGATCATCGCATTGACGAACAGGTTGGCCAGCACGTTGAGGTCTTCGCTGCTCCAGTTCTGCAGGCCCGGAAACCGGGCCAGATCGATGGCCAATTCCGATGTGATCAGCCGGATCTCGGTGCGGATGGCGTACCGCAGCACCGTCGCGCCACTGGCGCGTTCCCGGGTGATGAAGCGCCAGTGCTCGCGGCGCTCGCTGATGCTGGCGATCAGGATCTCCGCGGAGGAGTCGATGACATGGTTCGGGTCCAGTTTGCCGGCGCGGGCGCCACGGAGCATGTCGCGCAGCGACCGGAAGGACTCGTCGATGAGGACCAGCCCCAGCGCTTCCATCGACTCGAAATGCCGGTAGAAGGCGGCCGGCACGATTCCCGCCTCGCGGGTGACCTCCCGCAGGCTCAGGCCGGTGAAGTTTCCCTGTTCCAGCAGATGCAGCGCGGCGGCCACGATGGCGCGACGGGTGACTTCCTTGCGCTCGTCGCGGGACAGCGTGTCGCGCTCGCGGCGCTTCCCGCGGGCTGCGCGCGGGCTGGGCGGACGACTGGACACGAATGCAGTTTACGACTGTTCACTCACGCGTCGGTGCGGGTGCCCGATCCGCGTGTGGCCGGGTCGGGCCAGCCTCGATCCGAGAACAATCCACTGTAATTTGGGCGAACATTTGTTCACGGTGTGAGTCGCAACACAAGCTGGTCAGATTGGTTGACGGAACCGGCGGTACTGACTGATGGTGTACATATGTTCACTGAAACATTGACGCAGCGGGTGTCCCGGTCCTCGCTGCTGAAGCTGCTGACCGGGCCGCATGGCATCGACCGCTACACCGAGCTCGTCGACCCGACCTGGACGCAGGGCCAGGCCCGCGCCCGCATCGTCGCGGTGCGGCGCCAGACACCACGCAGCGTCACGCTGACCCTGCAACCCAACCGTGCCTTCGCCGGCTTTCGGGCCGGCCAACACATCAACGTGAGCGTCGAGATCGACGGACGCCGCCGCACCCGCTGCTATTCACCGGCCAACGCCGAGGGCAGCGCATGTTTGGAGATCACCGTGGGGCGTCACGACGGCGGCCTGGTGTCGACCTACCTGTGCGACGAAGCCCGGCCCGGCATGATCGTCGGTCTGGACTCGGTCGCCGGTGATTTCGTGCTGCCCGATACGCGCCCGTCGCGCATCCTGTTCGTCTCCGGCGGCAGCGGCATCACCCCGGTGCTGGCCATGCTGCGTACCCTGCGCGCCGAGGGATTCACCGGCGAGATCGCCTTCGTGCACTACTCGCGATCGGCGGCGGAGGCCTGTTACCGCGCAGAACTCGACGCGATGCCCGGCGTTCGGGTGCTGCACGGATACACCCGCGATACCGCGGGAGCCGATCTGCACGGGCACTTCGGGCCTGACCATCTGGCCGCGGCCATGCCCGACCCGGAGGCGGTGTTCGTCTGCGGGCCGGCGGTGCTCATCGAATCCATGCGCGAGGTGTACCCCGACGCCCGGTCCGAGAGCTTTGTCCCGCCGGTGTTCGCGGTGCCCGTGGATTCCACCGGCGGCACCGTGACCTTCACCGCCAGCGGCGTCGAGGTCACCGACAGCGGCCAGACCCTGCTCGAGCAGGCCGAGGCCGCCGGGCTGAACCCGGAGAGCGGCTGCCGGATGGGCATCTGCTTCAGCTGCACCCGACCGAAAACCCGTGGTGTCGTGCGCAATCTGCTCAACGGCACGGTATCCACGGACGACTGCGAAGACGTCCGCATCTGCGTCAGCGCCCCGGTGGGCGACGTCGCCATAGACCTGTAGACCACCTGAAAAACCGAGAAACGAAAGGCAACGTCATGACGACCCTCGAATTGCCCCGTAGCTCTGCCACTTCCGAGCCCCGCAGCTCCGCCAAGTACACGCTGACCGCCGAACAGTTCGAGTCCTTCGGTGCAGAACTGGACGCCATCCGCGAACGCGCGCTGGCCGACCTCGGTGAGCGCGACGCCAACTACATCCGTCAGATCATCAAGTGGCAACGCGGACTTGAGGTCGGCGGCCGTGTCCTGCTCTTCCTGCCGCCGGCCTGGCCGATCGGCACGGTGCTGCTCGGACTGTCGAAGATCCTGGACAACATGGAGATCGGCCACAACGTCATGCACGGCCAGTACGACTGGATGGGCGACCCGGCGTTGCGCGGCCAGAACTTCGAGTGGGATTCGGCCTGCCCGTCCAACCAGTGGCGGCACTCGCACAACTACATGCACCACACCTACACCAACATCGTCGATCTCGACCGCGATATCGGCTACGGCATCCTGCGGATGAGCGAGGACCAGAAGTGGCACCCGTACTACCTCGGTAACCCGGTGTACGCGTTCCTGCTGATGGTGCTCTTCCAGTACGGCGTCGCGCTGCACGAACTGGAGACCGAGCGCATCCGATCCGGCGAGATCCGGCTCTCCGACAAGAAGGACATGCTCACCGAGATGTGGGCCAAGGTCAGGAAGCAGACCGTCAAGGACTACGTGGCCTTCCCGCTGCTGGCCGGACCGTTCGCGCCATTTGTGTTCGCCGGCAACATGACTGCCAACCTGATGCGCAACGTGTGGTCCTACTCCATCATCTTCTGCGGTCACTTCCCCGAGGGCACCCACGAGTTCACCGTCGAGGAGACCAAGGCCGAAACCCGCGGCCAGTGGTACTACCGGCAACTACTGGGATCGGCAAACCTCACCGGGCTGTTTCCCCGTCGCTCCGCTCGCCCCGAACAAGCAAAGTGGTTCCACATCTTCAGTGGCAACCTGTCCTTCCAGATCGAGCATCACCTGTTCCCGGACATCCCGGCGCACCGGTACGCCGAGATCTCCGCGGAAGTCAAGGAGATCTGCGGTCGCTACGGGCTGCCGTACAACAGTGGGCCGCTGCCCAAGCAGTTCTTCTCGGTGATCAAGAAGATCTGCCGGCTGGCCCTGCCGAACCGGGCGCCGGCGCCCCGGCGCGCGGAGGACGCGGCTCAGGTCGCCTGACAACTCGGGCACCAGTACCTGATCCGGTCGCCGCTGTCGTCGCGCTCGATGAGCGTGCCGCAGCGGCGACACGGCTCTCCGGCCCGGCCGTACACCCAGAACTGCTGCCCGCGCCGGGTATTGCCGGTGATGATGCGGCTGGCTCGGTTGCGGTTGAGCCACAACATGTCCCGTGCCCGCTGCACCATGCGCAACGGATCGGCCAGCGTGCCCACGGCCGCGTCGGGTGCCCTGCCCAGCACGAAGCACAGTTCGTTGGCGTAGACGTTGCCGACGCCGGCCATCACCCGCTGGTCCAGCAGCGCATCGGCCAGTTCCCGGTCCGGGTCGGCGATCAGGTTCGCCTTCGCGCGCTGCGGATCCCAGTCCGGACCCAGCAGATCGGGTCCCAGGTGCGCCACCGCGTCCTGATCGAGGCGACGTTCCAACACCTCCAGGATGCCCAGATCGATTCCGTACGCCACGCTGTCCGCGGTGCCCAACACGACCC
Organism: Mycobacterium sp. AMU20-3851; assembly: GCF_043974665.1. Classification (NCBI taxonomy): domain Bacteria; kingdom Bacillati; phylum Actinomycetota; class Actinomycetes; order Mycobacteriales; family Mycobacteriaceae; genus Mycobacterium; species Mycobacterium sp. AMU20-3851. The sequence goes on along the minus strand of NZ_CP146371.1, from coordinate 4,380,273 downwards.
GGATCCGGTGCGGCGCCCCCCGGAACGATCCGATCACCCAACTGCCGTCCATCTTGAGGTGGGAGTGGATGCTCGCCTCACCGACCCGGATGAACAGGTGCTTACCGCGGCTGAGCACTTCGTCGACGACCTGCCCGCGCAGGTCGACCGCGGCGTAGCGGGGGACCCGGATGTCGCAGCGGGTCAGAGTCTTCCCGGCCAGCGCCTCACGCAGTTTGGTGGCGGCGCGGAACACGGTGTCACCTTCGGGCATACCCCATTGAACAGGCTGCGGCGTCCGGCCGGCGCCACCGGCGGGGTCAGCGCAGCCGCAGGCCGCGCGGAGTGCGGGAGAATCCGGCGGTCACCAGGGCCTCGGCCGTCTCGGCGTGCTCGGCCCCGGCGCCGGGGTCCAGTACCGAGACCCCGTTGATCCGTTCCACCAGCAGCGAGGGCACCCGCCCGGTGCTGACCAGACTGGCCACCGCCGCCGCGGCCGCACCCTGCGCCTCGGGGGTGGCGCCGAAGCTGAGCAGGGATTTCCCGCCGCGCTCCAGGAACCAGGCCAGCTGACCGTCGACGAGGGCCACCAGCGCCCCGGCCTTGCGCCCGGGCCGGTGGGTCACCTCGCCGTCGCCGGGCCACGGCAATGCCATCCCGTACGGGTTGGCCGGGTCGGTCGCGGCCAGCACCACGGCGTGCAGCTGGGGGCGTTGCGGGTCCACGCCGTCGAGGTAGGAGCGCAGCCGGTCGACGGTGGCGGCCGCCGCGAACTGGGCGCCACCGAGGGACTCCACGAAGTAGCCGCGTTGGCATCGACCGGCGTCCTCGAAAGCGGTGAGCACCTTGTAGAGCATGGCGAAACCGCCGGGGACCCCGTCGGCGGCACCGCGAGTGAGCACCCCGTAGCGATTCAGCAGCAGCTCGGCCTGAAAGTGAGCGCGCACCGTGGAGTCGGTGGTCGTCGGCGGCAACGCCGACCACCGACCGGCCACCGTCGGGTCGGTCCGCGGTTGTGCGCTGGTCAGGCTGTACCGGCTCAACCGGGGCGGGCGTTGGCGCTGCCGGTGCGACGGGGCGCCGGACCGGCGCGGACCGTGCAAAAGGGCGCGCACCGGCGCGAAGGTGTCACCGGTGACCCACCCGGCCCAGATCAGTTCCCACAACGCCGATTTCAGCGACTCGCTCGACGAACCGTCGGCGAGCTGCCGGAAGAAGTACGCACCGCCGTGACTCAGGGACTCCAGAATCGCCCGGTGATCGTCGGTGAAGTCGATCTCCGCCGGCGGTGCCAGGGTCAGCAGTGCGGAGTCGCTGGGGTGGAAGGCGATCCACCCGTCGCTGCCGCCGATCTGACCGGCACCGGACCAGGTGACCTCACCGGAGGCCAGCAACTCGTCGAGCATCGCGGGCTGGTAATCGGCCACCCGCTGGCTGAACACCAGGGATTCCACCGCCGAGGCCGGCATCGCGTGGCCGGCCAGCTGTTCGATCACCGTGGCCAGCCCGTCCACGCCGCGGTTCGCGGTGGAGCCGACATGCTGCCAGGCCGGCAGGAACCGCCCGTAGGCAGCCGTGCTGACCGGCTCCACCGCGGCACGCAGCGCAGCCAGCGAGCGACGCCGCAGAATCTTGAGAACCGTTGCATCACACCACTGATCCGATGCCCCGGAGATCGTCTCAGTGAACTCTCCGCGGATCAGCCGGCCGTCCCCGGCCAGCCTGGCCAGCACATCGGCGGTCACCCGGACACCCAGCCCGAAGCGGGCGGCGGCCTGCTCGGTGCTGAACGGCCCGTGCGTGCGGGCGTACCGGCCCAGCAGGTCACCGAGCGGGTCGGCCACCGATTCGGTGAGGCTGACCGGCACCCACACCGGCACCGCGACCCCCACACCGTCGCGCAGCAGCGCGACGTCCTCGACGGTCACCCACCAGGTCTGCCCGGCGAACGACACCGTCAGGGCGCGGCGGTCGGCCCGTAGTCCGTCCAGCCAGCCGCCGATGTCGGCGCCCGCGCTGCGCTCGGAGATCTCCGCTTCGGTCAGCGGACCGAGCAACCGCAGCAGATCCGCCACCCCCTCGGCGTCGCGGGCGGCGCGGTCGGGATCCAGATGCTGCAGCTGCCGGGTGGTGGCCGTCACGACGTCCGGGTCGAGCAGATCGCGCAGTTCCACCCGGCCCAGAAGTTCGGCCAGCAGCACGGTATCCAGGGACAGTGCCGCGGCACGGCGTTCTGCCAGCGGGCTGTCGCCCTCGTACATGAACGCGCCCACGTAGCCGAACAGCGCCGAGGCCGCGAACGGGGACGGCGTGGCCGTCTCGACCTCGAGCAGACGGATCTTGCGCTGCGCGATCTGCTGCATCAGATCCGTCAGGGCGGGCACGTCGTACACGTCCTGCAGGCATTCCCGTACGGTCTCCAGCACGATCGGGAAGTCGGGGTATTTGCGTGCCACATCGAGCAATTGGGCGGCCCGCTGGCGCTGGTGCCACAGCGGCGAGCGCTTGCCGGGGTGGCGCCGCGGCAGCAGCAGCGCCCGGGCCGCGCACTCCCGGAACCGGGACGCGAACAACGCCGAGCCGCCGACCTCGGCGGTGACGATGGGTTCCAGCTCGTCGGCGTCGAACACGAAAAGGTCCGCCCCGGGCGGATCCTCACCGCCGTCGGGCAACCGCAGGATGATGCCGTCGTCGGACGCGGTGGGCTTCTCGTCGATGCCGTACCGCTCCAGCAGCCGCCGCCCGACCGCCAGCGCCAACGGGCCGTGCACCCGCAGACCGTAGGGCGAGTGCAGGATCACCCGCCAGTCACCGAGTTCGTCGTGGAAGCGTTCGACGACCAGGGTGGTGTCACTGGGCACCGCGCCGGTGGATTGGCGCTGTTCGTCGAGCAGCTGCCACAGGTTGTCGGTGGCGAAGTCGTCGAATCCGGTGTCGTGGCAGCGCTGCCGGAACTCGTCGGCGCCCAGGCCCGCCAGCTCACCGGTGAACGCGCCCACCGCGGCACCCAACTCGGCCGGGCGGCCCACGCTGTCGCCACGCCAGAACGGCAGCCGCGCGGGCAGCCCGGGTGCCGGCACCACCAGCACTCGGTCGTGGGTGATCTCGGTGATCCGCCAACTGGTCGCGCCCAGGGAGATGACGTCCCCGGGCCGGGATTCGTAGACCATCTCCTCGTCGAGTTCGCCCACCCGGGAAGGCTTGTCGTTCTCGGTGGCCAGATACACGGTGAACAGGCCACGGTCCGGGATGGCGCCGCCGGAGGTGACGGCCAACCGCTGCGCACCCGGCCGCGCGGTCAGGGTGCGGGCGTCGCGGTCGTAGACCAGGCGGGGCCGCAGCTCGGCGAACTCGGTGGACGGATACTTGCCCGACAGCAGGTCCAGCGTCGCCTCGAAGGCGCTGCGCGGCAACGTCGCGAACGGGGCACTGCGCCGCACCGCATCGAACCAGGTGTCGGCGTCCAGCGGTTCCAGAGCCGCCGCGGCCACCGTGTGCTGGGCGAGCACATCGAGCGGATTGGCCGGCACCCGCATGGTCTCGATCTGGCCGGCCCGCATCCGCTGCACCGTCACCGCACAGTCGATCAGGTCGGTCCGGTGCTTGGGGAACAGCACGCCCTGGGAGATCTCACCCACCTGATGGCCGGCCCGGCCGACCCGCTGCAGCCCGCTGGCCACCGACGGGGGCGCCGACACCTGGATCACCAGATCCACCGCCCCCATGTCGATGCCGAGTTCCAGACTGGAGGTGGCCACCACGGCCTTGAGGCGCCCGCTCTTGAGATCGTCCTCGACCAGGGCCCGCTGCTCCTTGCTCACCGAGCCGTGGTGTGCCTTCGCCAGCAGCGGTGGCGCCCCGAAACTCTGCCCGCTGGCCATCACGTGCGCCGGTGCGCCGCCGGCCACCTTGGTGTTGTGCCCGGCCGGCAGTTCGATGCCGGTGCGTTCGGCGTGGATCTCGTTGAGCCGGGAGGTGAGCCGTTCGGCCAGACGCCGAGAGTTGGTGAACACGATGGACGACCGGTGCGCCTCGATCAGGTCGACGATGCGTTCCTCGACGTCGGGCCAGATGGAGCCCTCGGCCACATTGGTCATGTCCGGCACCGGGACCTGCACCTGCAGTTCGAAGGTCTTGTCCGCGGGTGGGGCGACGATCCGGGCGGGCCGTTCGGTGCCGGTGAGGAAACGGGCCACCTCCTCGGCCGGGCGGACCGTTGCCGACAACCCGATCCGCTGTGCCGGACGGTCCAGCAGGGCATCGAGACGTTCCAGTGAAACCGCAAGGTGGGCACCGCGTTTGGTGGCGGCGACGGCGTGCACCTCGTCGACGATGACGGTGCGCACGTCGGTCAGGGTGTCCCGCGCCGACGAGGTCAGCATCAGGAACAGCGATTCCGGGGTGGTGATCAGAATGTCCGGAGGCCGGGTGACCAGATCGCGGCGCTGTTTGGGGGTGGTGTCCCCGGACCGGACCCCGACGGTGATCTCCGGGGCGGGCGCACCGAGCCGTTCGGCGACCCGGGTCAGGCCGGTCAGCGGGGTGCGCAGGTTGCGCTCGACGTCGACCGCCAGTGCCTTGAGCGGCGAGATGTAGAGCACCCGGGTCCCGGCGCCGGGCTCCGACGGAGCGCGGGCCAGATCGTCGATCGCCCACAGGAACGCGGCCAGCGTCTTGCCCGATCCGGTGGGGGCGATGACCAGGGTGTTGTCCCCGTCGGCGATGGTGTCCCAGGCCTGCGCCTGGGCCGCGGTGGGGGCGGGGAAGGTGCCCGCGAACCACTCGCGCGTCAGCGAGCTGAAACGCGCGAGCGGGTCGACGGGTGTGCGGGCCACCTTGCCATGGTGCACCAACCCACCGACAAGTCGCTCTGAGCAGTGCGAATAGTCGTGCGGATCCGGCGGGCGCGATTTATGATCCTGACGTTCAGCCAAGCCGTGAGTTCGCTCATGACGCGAATCAAAGGAGCCTGGAGATGCGGCTGTTCGCAGTACTCGCGCTACCCGTGTTGATCGGCGCGGGCGTATCCATCACACCTACACCCGTAGCAGCCGCCGACTGCACCAGCACCGGCGGGACCACGATCTGCTCGCAGGGCGACGTGCGCGGTTCCAACAGCGGCAGTGGTCCCAGCGGTGCCGGGCCGTACACGCCGTACGCGTGCGATTTCGACGACTGGTACGGCTGTGACAACGACTGGGGTTGGACGATCAACCTCGACGTCGACGCGAATCCCGGCGGGCCCGGTGGTCCGGGCGGACCCGGTGGTCCGGATATCGGCCGGCCCGGTGGTCCCGGCGGGCCCAATATCGGCGGAGGCCGGGGCGGTGGCCGTGGCGGCGGAGGCCGGCGATGAGTGAACCGAAATCGATCGAGGAGAACGACATGGTGTTTGATCCCAGTTCGGCCCGCCGGGTCGCGGCGGTGGCGCTCGCTGCGTTGGCCGTCGCGATCGGAACCGCTACCTCGGCAGCCGCGGAGCCGCCGGCGCAGCCGCTTCCCCCCAACTGCACCGCGGCCGATCTGTCCGGCATCGTCGCCGGGGTGACCGCGGCGACGTCGGCCTATCTGTTCACCCACCCGCCGGTGAACGACTTCTTCACCTCCCTGGCGGGTAAGGACCAGGAACAGCGCCGCGCTGAAACCGAAGTCTTCATGACGGCGAATCCGCAAGTGCGGGACGAGCTCCGGGCCATCCGGCAACCCACCCGGGACTTCCGTAACCGCTGCGGCGTCTAACGCCGTTCGGGGGCGATCGCGGCGGCCAGCTGCGCCGGGAGGCCCGGTACCCGGCCGATGGCGTCGAGCAGACCGTGTGCACACGTGTCGGCGACAAAGCCGGCGTCCAGGGTCGGGTCGAGCACGCGTTGGCGGCAGAGCTCGAAGGTGAACGCCAGCCAGCCGTACACGACGGTGCGCAGATTGCGCGCCGCCGTTTCGTCCGGCGGTTCGCCGGCGACCGCCCACACGTGGCGCAGGATCCGCTCGGCCTGTTTGTCATTGGCCTGCGTACCGTCGTCCAGTCCCCGCAGCACCGGGTCGGCCCGGCCGATACCCATGTAGGCGGACCAGGCGCCGTGCGGGTGCTGTTCGTCGTAGCGCAGATAGGCCAGTACACCCTGGCGGACCTGGGTGAACAGGGTCTGCTGCGGATCCAGCGGGGCATTGGTGGCCTCGAACAGCCGCTCGCCCTCGGCCCGCACCACCGCCGCGAAGAACGCCCGCTTGTCCGGGAAGTAGTGGTACATCAGCGCCCGGGACACACCGGCGCGTTCGGCGATCTCGTCGATGCGGACCTCGTCGTACGGGCGCTGTCCGAAGACTTCGGCACCGAGGGTCAACAGCTCGCTGCGCCGGTCGCCGGGGGACAGGCGCCGCCGGGTTTCGCCCACGGGGGCATCGTAGTGTGCACGTGTGCAACAGCGGACCGGGACTCACCCGGCAGGCGTCCCGCGGCGCTAGATCTTTCCATCCGGAAACATCGTCTGCACCGCCTGCGTGATGTTTTCGCGGGCACCTGATGCGCTCGTGGGGTCCAGGGAGCTGATCGCCATCACGTAGCGGCGGTCGGCGCCGATCACGCCGGTGGACACGTGCAGCTGGTTGGCCCCGTTCCAGCAACAGAACCAGCCCTGCTTGACCGCGACAGGCTCGCCATAGAGGCCCTCGGGAATGCCGAACCGCTGCGGGTAGCCGTCGTTACCCGTCGGCGTGGACTGCGCGAGGTTGCTGATGATGATGCCGGCCCGTTCCGGCGGCAGCCCGCCGGTCCCGTTCAGCAGCATGTCGTAGTAACGGACCAGGTCGCTTGCGGTGCTTGTGGTCACGTCCCAATGCCCGTTGTAGGGTGCTGTCGTGCCCGCCAACCCGTACCGCGCCTTGATGCGGGCGATGACGGCGTTGCCGCCGCTGCGATCCCAGAACTTCTGAGCGGCGCTGTCATCGGAAGAGCGCAGCATCGAGTCGAGCGACGCGCGGTCGGCAGCGGACAGCGTCGTCTCGCCCGCCGATTCCTGCAGCAGCAGGTCGTCGGCGATGAACAGCTTCACCACCGAGGCGATCGGAAAGGACTGGTCGGCCCGGCTCGATGCCCGCTGGCCGGTACTGCGGTCGAGCACGACCGCAGTGATGTCGGCCCCGGTTGCTGCGGCATCCGTGGTGGCCTGCCGGACGCGGGCGTCGAGCCCGGACCACGGCGCCACGGGCTGAGCGGGTGGCGCAGCCGAGACCTGCGCTGCACCACCGATGCCGAGTAGCGCCACACATAGGATCGCCGTTGCTGTCATCGCCGGGTTTCGCAGCCGCCAACGCATAAGTCTCCTCTGAGCAGATCCCGAACCGGCGGTGCGGGGGTTACCGACGCTGTACCCATCCATGAGCAGGCCTAATCGGTGTGCGCAGAGCAAACCGTCTGCCGGGGTGTGGGTCCGTAGGCGCCTTCGGCGATCACCGCAGCGTTGACGCGACGGGCATCGGAGGCGGCGATGTGGACGACCCCGCGCTCATCGCGAGTGACGCCAGGGCAGTAGCGTGCCCCCCGCTGGGTAGCGAGATACATTGTGCTGCAACCGATATCCGGATGATCGGGGAGCAGCACGTTCTCCAGCGAGGACACCAGGACGTCGGCGCACATGACGCCCGAGAACCTGCCGTGCACCTGCAGGGGAAGCGACATGGTCACGGTGATCTCGTTGGAACAGAGGTAACCGACGAATGGCCCCGCCACGCCACCCGATCGATGCGTATCTTCAAGTCCGAAGTGAAGGAGCTCCAGGGCGAGGTCGCCGATGAGGGGTGCGCGGCTCAGCCGCGCAACGACCGCTGATACCGGCGCATCCCGGCGATCCAGCGGTCGTGGTCGGCGGCCTTGCCACCGAACATGTCCACGACCACCGGGTGCGGCAGCACCATGAAGCGGTCCGTGCGCACCGCCTCGACTGTCAGCTCGGCGACCCGCTGCGCGCTGAGCACCTCACCGGCGGTGGTGATCGAGTCGGCGGCCACCCGCGCGACCGGATCGGCCGAGTCGCGGATGTCGCCGAGCAGCGGGGTGTCCACCCCCATCGGGCATACACACGTCACGCCGATTCCGTTGTCGCCGTACGTGATCGCCAGCCATTCGGCGAAACCGACCGCGGCGTGCTTGCTCACCGCGTAACCGGCCGCACCGACCTGGGTGAGCAGACCCGCCGCCGATGCGACGCTGACGAAATAACCGCTGCCGCGCCGCTCCCATTCCGGCAGCAGCGCGTCGGCCGCCCGGATGTGTGCGCGCAGGTTCACCTCGAGAACCCGGTCCCAGTCGCCCTCGGAGCCCAGCCCGGGCGCCCCGATCACCCCGGCGTTGGCGACGTAGATGTCGACCGGCCCGAACGCATCCCGCGCAGTGTCCAGCAGGGTGGCGATCCCGCTCTGGGCGGCGGCGTCGGCTCCGACCCCGACGGCCCGGTCGCCGATGTCAGCGGCGGTCTGTGTCGCCGTATCGCTGTCGATGTCGCCGGCCACCACCGACGCCCCACCGGCGACCAGCACCTGTGCCAGGGCGCGCCCGATACCCGAACCCGCTCCGGTGACCACGGCCACCCGGCCTTCGATGTCCATGGGATGTGTCTACCGCAAGGTTCCCCGGTTATCCCGCACCCGGTCGCGCAACTCCCGCTTGAGGACCTTGCCGTAGCTGTTCTTCGGCAGCTCGTCGACGTAGACGTAGTGCTTGGGGCGTTTGAACCGGGCGATCCGCTCCAGCAGATGCGCGTCGAGCTCGGCCTCGGCGGCGGTGCCGACGATGAAGGCGACGATCACCTCGCCCCACTCCTCGTCGGGCGCACCGACCACACAGGCCTCCTCCACCCCGGCGTGCTCGACGAGCACCTCCTCCACCTCGCGCGGGTAGATGTTGCTGCCGCCGCTGATCACCACGTCCTTGCTGCGGTCGCGCAGCGTGAGGTAGCCGTGGGCGTCGAACGAGCCCATGTCCCCGGTGTGCAGCCAGCCGCCGGCCAGAGTGGCCGCGGTGGCCTCCGGGTTGTTCCAGTAGCCCGACATGACGACGTCACCGCGGCAGACGATCTCGCCGATCTCGTCGACACCGGCCGGATTGCCGTCGGCGCCCAGGACTGCGACCTCGACCCCGGATCGCGGGTAGCCGACCGAGCCGAGCACCGCGTCGTCGGCCAATCCGTTGCCGGACAGGTGATCCTGGCGGCGCAGCCCGGTTATCGTCATCGGGGCCTCGCCCTGCCCGTAGAGCTGGACGAAGACCGGCCCGAACGCGGCCATCGCTTTCTTCAGACTGTCGATGTACATCGGCCCGCCGCCGTAGACCACGGTGGTCAGGTTGTCGGGGCGCGGGCGGCCGGTCGCCACCAGGCGCGCCACCATGGTGGGCGCCAGGAAGCAGCTGGTGCGCGGATGGTGGCCGCACAACTCGAGGAACTCCGCGGGGTCGAATCCGGCGGAGGCGGGGATCACCTGCCGTGCCGCCCGCAGCACGTAGGGCAGGATGTACAGGCCGGAGCCGTGCGACATCGGGGCGCCGTGCACCAGACTGGAATTCTCGTCCGGGGTGTCGAAATCGGCCAGATGCGACACCGTCATCGCCATCAGGTTTCGGTGGGAGAGCATGGCGCCCTTGGATTTTCCGGTGGTTCCGCTGGTGTAGAACAGCCAGGCGAGTGCATCCGCATCGGTGTCGGCGGGGACTGCCGCAGTACTCGTCAGGCGTGCACGGTAGGCGGGGGAGTCGACGGCCTCGATCGGCACCTCGGTGACCCCGGCCAGCCCGGCCGCGATCTTCGGTGACGCGAACACCAGTGCGGCGCCGGAGTCGTCGAGTATCTGCGTCATCTCGCGGGGATGCAGCTTGAAATTGATCGGTACCACGACGCATCCGGCCGCCCAGGCCGCGAACATCAATTCGATTATCTCGGGCCGGTTCTCGCTGGCGATCGCGATGCGGGCACCCGCATCCAGCTGCAGTGAGGCGCCCAGCCGCAGTGCCCGGTCCCGCAGTTCGCCGAAGGTGTGCAGCTGCTCGGTGCCGCGGTAGACCGCCCCGCGGTCACCGAACCGCGTCGCGGCCTGGTCGAGTACCGCGAACAGGTTCACTTGGCGACCCACTCCGAGCTGAGCGCGAAGTCGGACAGATACTTCGTCGAACTCCAGCCGCCGTCGACGACGATGGTTTGCCCGTTGATGAAAGCCCCTCCGGGAGAGCACAGGAACGCCACGGTGCTGGCGATGTCGTCGACCGTGCCGAGCCGGGTGTGCGGGGTCATCTCGGTGTTGATCTTGCGGAACCGCTCGTCCTCCAGCCGGGTGGCCACCATCGGGGTCAGGGTGACTCCCGGGGCGACCGCATTGCACCGGATTCCTTCGGCGCCGTACTGGCAGGCGATATGACCGGTCAGCGCGGTGAGACCGCCCTTGGCTGCCGAGTAGGCGCCGCCGCGCATGCCGCCCACCACCGCGAAGGTCGATGTCACGTTGATGATCGCCGAGCCGGGACCCATGTGCGGCAGTACATCCCGGGCCAACCGGAACGGGGCGCGCAGCATCAGGCCCAGAAAGTAGTCCAGCGATTCGTCATCGGTCTCGTGCAGTGGTTTGGGGCTGCCGACCCCGGCGTTGTTGATCAGGAAATCGACGTGGCCCCACCGGGAGACCGCCGCGTCGACGATCCGGGCCGGGGCATCGTCGGCGGTGAGATCCACGGCCAGCGTGGCGATCCGGTCGGGATCGCCGATGGCCTGCTCGAGTTCGGTGAGCCGCTCGTGGTCCCGGCCCGCACCCAGCACCGCCATGCCGGCCTCGGCGAGTTTGACGGCACAGCCGAAGCCGATACCGCTGCTGGCCCCGGTCACGATCGCTACCTGCATCTGGAGTGTGATCCCTTCATCAGCGTTGCCCGGATCTGGTGTTTGAGGACCTTGCCCGCGTCGTTCTTGGGCAGGGTGTCCCAGACGACCACCTGCTCGGGAGTCTTGAACTTGGCGAGGCCGTGCGTGGAAAGCAGCGCGGCGAGATCCGCGACGGTCGGCGTGGCGTCCGGCGCTTCGGCAGGAACGATGACCGCACAGGCGCGTTCCCCGGTGCGCGGATCGGGCACCCCGACCACGGCGATCTCGGCGACGGCGGGGTGACCGATCAGGATGTCCTCCACCTCCTTGGGGGAGATGTTCTCCCCGTTGCGGATGATGAGGTCCTTGGCGCGTCCGGTCACCACGAGGTAGCCGTCCTCGGTGAGATGTCCGAGATCGCCGGTGCGGAAGAAGCCGTCCTCGTCGAAGGCCCCGGCGTTGTCCTCGGGATGCAGATAGCCGGCGAGCATCTGCGGCCCGCGTACCCGGATCTCCCCGTCGACCACGGTGAGGGCGGCGATGCCCGCCCGGCCGTCGGTATCGGCGGCCCGGTCCGGGTGCTCGGGTGAACCGACGGTGGACACCGGCACCTCGGTGGACCCGTACACCCGGGTGACGATGGCTCGCTCGAAATAGCCGGCGGCCCGGCGGATCAGCGACGCCGGCACCGAGGCGCCACCGCAGATGAACACCTTCAGATCGGGTAGCCGGCTGCCGGCCCGCTCGGCCGCGGCGAGCAGCCCGTCCAGGAACGGGGTGGCCCCGGCCATGTGGGTGCACCGGTGCTCGTGCATCAGGGCGACGGCCTCATCGGGGTCCCAGCGGTCCATCAGGACGGCGGTCGAGCCCAGGAGCAGCGGGCATTCGAACGCGTAGATGGAACCGCCGATGTGCGCGATCGGGGACGGCACCAGGAAGGTGTCACCGGCTTCGATGCGCCAGTGCTCACCGAGCTGGCCGATCAGCGCGGCGATCGAATCATGGGTGTGCAGCACGCCCTTGGGGCGCCCGGTGGTACCCGAGGTGTACATGATCATCCGCACCGCTGCCGGATCCAGCGTCACCGCGGCGGCCGGCGATGCGGCCAGCAACCCGGCGAACTCGGTGAAACCCGGATGCCCGCCGCGGCACACGACGACCACCGGAGGGGTGTTCATTCCGGCGGTCACCCGGGCCAGCATGGCGGCGTAGTCGAAACCGCGGAACTCGGCCGGTATGAAGATCATCCGCACCTCGGCGTCGGCGAGGATGAACTGCAGCTCGCTGTCCCGCAGCGAGGGCAGGATCGGGTTGACCACCATCCCCGCCATGGTGGCGGCCAGGTAGACGACGGCGGCTTCGTGCCAGTTGGGCAGCATGAACGACACCACGCTGCCGGTCGGCATCTGCTGTGACATCGCAGCGGCCAGCGACTCGGACTGGTGCTGAAGGGTTTTCGCGTCCAGCTCGGTGTCGCCGTCGACGATGAGCACCCGGTCGGGTGTGCGCTGCGCCGCGACGGTCAGGGCATCGGCGAGGGTGCTCACGGCTGGTCCTTGACGCGCCGCATCGTCATCGAATGCCGGTAGGTCGCGGCCGGGTGGGTGTTGACGGTCACCTGGGCGATCTCGCCGTCGGATGTGGTGTAGGTGCGCTGCATCTGCAGGGCGGGAGCGCCGGCGGGAGTCTTCAGCAGGTCGGCGAGTTCGGGTGGCAGCCCGATGGCGGTGATCTCCTGGTGTACCTCGGTGATACTGACACCGTAGAGATCCTCGATGAGCGGGAAGATCGGCCCGGTGTGACGGTGCAGCATCCGGCCGACCGCCGCGAACGCGCGGTTGATGTAGTACTCGGTGCGGCAGATCGGGGTATTCGTCTCGGCGTCCCGGCGGTACCCGCGCACCGCCAGCCATTGCTCGCCGATGCCCAGGCCGGTGGAACCGGCGAGGTCGGCGTCGATGGTCACCATCGCGTTGGATTCGATCTCGAACTGTGCGCCGGATGCGAACGCCAGCAGGTCGTTGATCGACATCACGTCCTGGGCATAGGAACTCGACGACGGCCGGGGGACCACCAGCGTGCCGGTCCGGGGGCGCGAGGACACCAGGTTGTCGTCGCGCAGGCGACGCAGCGCTTCGCGCACGGTGTACCGGCTGACCGCGAAGCGTTCACACAGTTCGTGTTCGGTCGGCAACTGCGAACCGACCGGATAGACCCCGTCCACGATTTCCTTGCGGAGTGTGCGGGCCACCTGCAGGTAGCGGTGCTCGGGTGCTTGGGTGGTCATCGCTGGGCCGCTATGTCCGGGCCAGCGCGTACACGCTGCCTTCACCGTCGGCCGAAAGATAAAGGGTGTCATCAGGTCCCGCAGCGATCCCGGCGAACGGACCCTGCGGACCGGAGAACGGCGGCATGCCGCGCAACGGCTTCGGGGTGACCCCGGGAGGAGCGCCGACCGGAAGCCCCGCCGCGACCGTCCGGCGCGCACCGGTACCCAGATCGACGGCGATGACCGCCTTGTCCCCGGCGTCGACGATATAGAGCACGCCGTCGCGCACCAGGATGCCGTGCGGGGTGTGCAGTCCGTCGACGACGGTGTCGGTGCCGGCGGAGGTTATCCGCAGTACGGCGCGGCGTACCGACACCAGGACGGTGCCGTCGGCGTCGGTGGCGACCCCGACCGGGGTGTCCAGTCCTTCGGCCAGCACTTCGGTGCCGCCGGCGGTGACCACCAGCACCCGGCCGGTGCCCTGCTCGACGACGGCCGGGGTGCCGTCGGGCAGCAGGGTCACCCCGTAGAGCTGGTCCAGACCGTCTGCCAGATAAACGGTTTCGTTGTCGGCCGGCCGGTAGCGGGCGACCTGTCCACCGGAGGTGGTGACCACGAACTCACCGGAACCGACCGGGGTGAGGCCGCGGACGAAGCCCGGGTAGCCGGGACTGAACAACATGCCCACGGTCTGCAGTTCCCCGGCACTGACGCGGTAGAGGTAGGTGCCGTCGGCGACGTAGAGGGCACCGTCGGCGCCGACGGCGACGTCCAGCGGCCAGTTCAACCCGCCGGGCAACAACGCCCGGGCCTCGCCCGCACCGGTGATCTCGGTGATGGCGCCGGTGAAGTTCGACACGAACAGCCGCCCGTCGACGAACGCACAGTTGTCCAATCCCGGTGTCAGCGTGGCCAATACGGTCTGGGTGCCGGTGCGTGGATCGATGTGCAGTACCTGTCCGCTGGCGACCTGGGTGGACACGATGGTCCCGTCGGTGTCGAACTTGACCGAATCCGGCACACCGAGGTCCCCGGCGACCACCTCGGGTTCGCCGCCGTCGGGGTGCACCCGCCAGATCTGGTTTGCGTTCATCACCGGGAAGTACAACAACCCGTCGGGCCCGACCTCCATGGCGTTGGGGGAGGGCAGGTCCGCCAGGATCAACCGGGGCTCGCCGCCGGCGAGATCCATTTCGAAGAGCCGCCCGCCCTCCCGGCATTCGTTGACGAACAGCCGGCCCTGATGAACGGTGATGCCGTTGGCCGAGGGCATGTCCTCCCGCAGGACCCGGGTCACCCCGGCGCCGTCCCGCACGCTGACCCGCCCGTCCATCACCTCGGTGGCGAACAGGCTGCCGTCGGTGCCGAAGGCCAGATCGTCGGGGGCGATGATGTCGCCGCCCTTGGCGCTGATCGTCTCGATGTCGCCGCTGTCCACATCGAGCGCGCTGATCTGGCTGCCGGTCACCTGCGCGATGTAGAGGCGGCCGTCCGGCCCGGTGCGCAGACCGTTGGCACCGAACAGTCGGCTCGGGGCGGTGAGGCGGGTGAGGACCCAGCCGTCGGCAACTTCCGGTGACGAGGCGACGGGGTACCGGCCGTTCTGCAGGGCGCTCATGGGCTGGACGCTATCAAGTGCGGACTAGTCCAGACAATAGGTTCGCTTGGAGCCAAGTCGACCCTTGACGGCCCATAATCGCTGCGGAATAGTGTTCTCCATTGAGCAGAGCCGCATATGTTGTACGGACAATTGGCCCCTGCGGAAGGGCTCGACGACAGCGGCCCAGGAAAGCGAGTCATGACCGATCTGTTGACGCTCACCGGCCGCACCGTCGTGGTCTCCGGGGCGGGGGGTGGGGGCATCGGCACCACCGTGACCCGGTTGGCGGCCGAAGCCGGCGCCACCGTCGTCGCGGTGAGTCGCTCCCGGGACAACCTGGATGCGCATGTCGCACCGCTCGCCGAGGGGGGACTGCCGGTGATCCCGGTGGCCGCCGACGCGTCCACCGATGAGGGCATCGCGACCGTGCTGGAGGCGGCCCGCAACGCCGAGGGCACGCTCTACGGACTGGTGAACATCGCCGGCGGCGCGGCGCCGTCGACCTGGATGCCGGCCACCCGGGTGTCGCGCGCGGACTGGCGGGAACTGTTCACCGCCAATCTGGAGACGATGTTCTTCATGAGCCAGGCGGTCGCCGGTGAGATCCGTGCCGCCGGCAATCCGGGATCGATCGTGTCGGTGTCCTCGATCAGCGGCATGAACAGCGCGCCGTATCACGTCGCGTACGGCACCGCCAAGGCTGCGATCGTCGCCGCCACCCGCACCCTGGCCGTGGAACTCGCCGCCGACGGGATCCGGGTCAATGCCGTGGCCCCCGGGGTGACCGAGACCGCGGCCTCGGCCACCTACGTCGACGCCGACCCGGAACGCGACCAGCGCGCCATCGCCATGGGCCGGCGTGGGACCCCCGAGGAACAGGCCGGCGCGATCCTGTTCCTGCTGTCGGACCTGTCGGCCTATGTCACCGGGCAGACGCTGCTGGTCGACGGCGGGCTGAACCTGAAATGGACGCACCTCGGCGCGGACAACACGTCGTTGTTCCTCAAAGACGACACTTTTCGTGAAGCGATCAGGAGGATCTAGTGACCCATACCGAATCCGACCTCGACGCCGCGATCGAGATCGACGGCGATCCCGACGACTCCACCGGTCAGGTCGCCGAGGATCTGTCGACCCCGATGACCATTCCGGTGGACGCCTACATCTCGCCGGAGTACGCGCGCAACGAACGGGACCGGTTGTGGCGCAAGGTCTGGCAACAGGTCGGCCGGGTCGAGGAGATCCCCGAGATCGGCAGCTACCTGACCTACGACATCCTCGACGACTCCATCATCGTGGTGCGCACCGGCGAGAACGAGTTTGCCGCGCATCACAACGTGTGCATGCACCGCGGCCGCAAACTGATCGACAACCCCGAGGGCGCGAAGAATGCGACCGGCCGGGCGCGCAAGTCTTTCGTGTGCGGCTTCCATGGTTGGACCTACGGCCTCGACGGTACGTGCACGCACATCCGCGAGCAGGACGACTGGCAGGGCAAGCTCAGCCCCGCCAACACCCACCTGGCACCGGTGCAGGTGGACACCTGGGGCGGTTGGCTTTTCATCAACATGGACCCGCACTGCGAACCGCTGGCCGACTATCTGTTCCCGGCCGCCAAGATCCTGGATCCGTTCGGGCTGGAGAACATGCGGTACAAGTGGCGCAAATGGCTCTACTTCGACTGCAACTGGAAGGTCGCGATGGAGGCCTTCAACGAGACCTACCACGTGTTCACCACTCACCCGGAGTTCAACAAGTTCGGTGAGTTCAAGGGATGGGCCAAGGCGCAGGGCAAGCACAGCAATATTGGCTACGACGCGCCGAAGGGGATGGACGAGACCAAGTCCAAGATCCGGCTCGGCACCGGCGACCCGCGGATCTCCACTGCCGAGATGCAGGTCTACACCATGGAAGAGACCAACGCGACCACCACGCAGACGCTGGTCAACGCGGCCAGACGCCTCGTCGACGAACTGCCCGAGGGCACCCCGGCCGATCAGGTGCTGGCGCACTGGCTGGCCTCGGCCCGCCGCGACGACGAGGCCCGCGGCGTGGTCTGGCCGACCATCCCGCCCGACATCCTGGGCCAGAGCGGGACCGCGTGGCAGATCTTCCCCAACTTCCAGGTGGGCCAGGGCCTGACCAGCGCCCTGTGCTACTCGGCGCGCCCCGACCCGAGCTACGACCCGAACAAGTGCATCTTCGAGGTGGCCGTCTTCGAGCTGTACCCGAAAGGTGAAGAGCCCGAGACGGAATGGGCATACACACCCAAGGACTCGCCCAACTGGCTGTCGGTGCTGCCACAGGACTTCTCCAACATGGCCGCCGTACAGCAGGGCATGAAGTCGGCCGGTTTCCCCGGCACGCTGCCCAACCCGTACCGCGAACGAAGCACCGTCAACCTGCACTACCAGCTGTCCAAGTACATGGACGCCGGCGAACCCAACGACCTCTAGCGATTTGTGGAGTCTCAGTCGGTATCAGCGCGGCCAAAACTCCACAAATCACATAGCAAGGAGAACTCCATGAAGGTAAACCTCGGTACAGGTGCGCAGAACTCGCAGGATTGGGAACGCGTCATGGCCGGCGATTTCAGCACGCCGCCCGCCACCCCGGACTACAAGTGCGTGCAGGCCGCGCTGGCGCTCGGCGATCTCGCCGAACCGCTCGGCTTCGACGGGATCTGGTTCCCCGAACACCAGGGCACCCCATATGGGATGACCCCCAACCCGATCCAGGCACTCACCTACTTCGCGGCGCGCACCGAGCGGGTCAGCCTGGGCACCTTCGTCGCGGTCGCGCCCTGGTGGAATCCGGTGCGCTTGGCCCACCAGATCGCCTACCTCGACATCGTCTCCAACGGCCGGTACAACACCATCGGCATCGGCCGGGGAGTCTCGAAGGCCGAGTTCGACGCCGTCGGTGTGCCGCGGGAGGAGAGCCGTCAGCGTTTCAACGAAACCCTCGACATCCTGGAACTGGCCTTCTCCGGGGAGCGGTTCTCCTACGACGGTGAGATCTTCAGCTTCCCGGAGATGTCGCTGCGGCCCGAACCGATCAGCAAGGATCTGTTCTCCCGGATCTACAGTTCGTCCTCGACGGCCGAGTCGCTGGAGATCCTGTCCCGGCGCGGCATGGTGCCGCTGTTCGTCGGCAACAAGCCGATCTGGGACGCCGGCGAGGAAGTGAAGAAGGTCAACACGTTCCGGGCCGAGGAGGGTTTCGAACCCTGTCAGCCCAAGAACGTGATGTTCATGTACTGCGTGGCCGACGATTCCGAGGCCGCCGAGACCGAAGAGTGGATCTGGACCGCCAATCGGGACGTCAACGTGCACTACGGCTTCGCCGATGCCTCGAACTTCAAGGGCGTCAAGGGGTATGAGGCCTATGCAGCCCGCGAGGCGACCGCCACCGCCGTGCTGGCCTCCCAGGTCGGGGACCAGAAGAAGGGCGGCCCGCCCGGATATCACGCGTCGAACCTGCTGATCGGCACCCCGGAGGTGGTGTTCGAGAAGCTCAAGGCCGCCCAGGAGGCGTGCTCGTTCTCCGAGGTGACGATCGTTCCGCAGTTCGGCACCATGCCGTATGAGAAGGCCATGGACAGCACCCGCCTCTTCGCCGCCGAGGTGTTGCCTGCCGTGCACGAGATGCCGGCACCCCTGCATCCGTCTGTGCTTCCGGAGAGCGTGACTGCATGACGACCGATACCTGTGGGCCCACCGATACGCCCACCGACATCGACATTCCCGCGATCCGCGAGAAGTACGCCGCCGAGCGTGCCAAACGCCTGCGACCCGAGGGCGGGGACCAGTACCTGGAACTGGAAGGCGAATTCGCCGAATTCTACGAGGTCGACCCGTACACCACGGTGACGCAACGAGATCCGATCACCGAGGACTCCGACGTGGTCATCCTCGGCGGCGGGTTCGCCGGTCTGCTGGCCGGAGCCTACCTGCGCAAGGCCGGCGTCGAGGGGATCCGCGTCATCGAGATGGCCGGCGACTTCGGCGGCGTGTGGTACTGGAACCGATTCCCGGGAATCCAGTGTGACAACGACGCCTACTGCTACGTCCCGCTGCTCGAAGAACTCGACTTCATGCCGAGCAAGAAGTTCGCCGACGGCGCCGAGATCTTCGGCCACTGCCGCAACATCGGCAAGCACTTCGGCCTGTACGACGGTGCGCTGTTCTCCACCCAGGTGCGCGACATGCGCTGGGATGACTCGGCGCAGCGCTGGCAGATCAGCACCGACCGTGGCGACGACATCCGGGCCCGGTTCGTGGTTATGGCGCAGGGCTCCTACAACCGGCCGAAGTTGCCGGGCATCCCCGGCATCAAGGATTTCACCGGGCATGTGTTCCACTCCGCGCGCTGGGATTACGACTACACCGGCGGCGACGCGGACGGCGGACTGCACAAGCTGGCGGATAAGCGGGTCGCCCTCGTCGGCACCGGCGCGACCGGTATCCAGCTCGTACCCCACCTCGGCCGGGATGCCAAGGAGCTGTTCGTTTTCCAGCGCACACCGTCCTCTGTCGACGCCCGCACGAACCCGCTGACCGACCCGGACTGGGCGGCCACGCTGCAGCCGGGCTGGCAGGAGGAACGCAAACGCAACTTCCACAACTGGTCGCCGTTCGTCGGTGTGGTGTTCGGTGAACCGGATCTGGTCTGCGACTTCTGGACCGAACTCGGCCGCAATCTCACCGCACGAATCGCGAGCAGCCCGGACCCGGCATCGGTGACGATCGAACAGATCATGGCGTTCCGTGAAGAGGAAGACTTCAAGATCATGGAGCGGCTGCGTCGCCGCGTGGCCGAGATCGTCGAAGATCCGGCCACCGCCGAGGCGCTCAAGCCGTACTACCGCTTCATGTGCAAGCGGCCGACGTCCAGCGAGCACTATCTGGCCACGTTCAATCGACCCAATGTGACGCTGGTCGATGTGTCGGCATGCAAGGGCGTGGAGCGGCTGACCGAGAAGGGGATCGTCGCCAACGGCACCGAGTACGAGGTGGACTGCGTGATCTTCGCGAGCGGCTTCGAGATCTCCACCGAGATCAACCGCCGATTCGCGATCGACTCCATCACCGGTCGTGACGGGCTCTCACTGTTCGACCATTGGCGCGACGATTACAAGACGTTGCACGGCATGACCAGCCGAGGGTTCCCGAACCAGTTCTTCATGGGCTTCATCCAGGGCGGCGTGTCGGCCAACACCACGGCGATGTTCGAACAGCAGGCCCGCCACATCGCCTACATCATCGCCGAAGCCCAGAACCGGGGTGCCACCACGGTCGAGCCCAGCCAGGACGGCCAGGACGGCTGGGTCGCCACCGTCCGGGAACTCTCGATCGACAACTCGGCCTTCGAACTGTCCTGTACGCCTGGCTATTACAACAACGAAGGCCGCGGCGGCGCCGAACGCAACGGCGCATTCCTCGGCGACTTCTACTCGCCCGGATTCTATGCGTTCGACGAGTTGATCGAGCAGTGGCGGGACAAGGGCGACCTCGACGGATTAGAGCTCACATGACGACCGCCACTGCGCTCCAGATCCGCGATATCAAGCCGCGCATCGGAAGCGAGATCCGCGCGGACAAGGCGACGCTGCTCTCGGGCGAGCACGCCGGGCGCATCCGGGAACTGCTGGAGCAGCGGGGAGTGCTGGTGTTCCCGCAGATCGCGTTCACCGACGAGGAACAGATCGCCTTCACCGAAACCCTCGGCACCTTCGCCCCGGAGCACCAGGGCGAGAAGCTCTACAAGGTGTCGCTGGACACCCAGGTCAACAAGCAGGCCGACTACCTGAAGGGCTCGCTGTACTGGCATCTGGACGGCACCATGAACGAGGTGCCGATCCTCGCCTCGCTGCTGCAGAGCGTCTCACTCGGCAACCCAGATGAGGGGGACACCGAGTTCTGCAACACCTACGCCGCATACGACGACCTCTCCGACGCGGAGAAGACCGAGATCGCGGATCTGCGAGTGATGCACTCGGCCTGGAACACGCTGTTCTACTACGACCCGGAACCCTCGGCGAAGACACTCAAGCAGATGATGGCCATCGGGGATCGGGAACTCCCGCTTGTGTGGACACACAAGTCGGGCCGCAAGTCATTGGTGCTGGGTGCGACCGCGCGCCAGGTCAACGACGTCGACTACGCCAAGAGCGCCGAACTGCTGGTGCGGCTGCGAGATTGGGCGACCCAACCGCAGTTCACCTATCGACACAAGTGGACCGTCGGTGACCTGGTCATCTGGGACAACACCGGCACCATGCACCGGGCCACCCCGTATGACCCGAACTCGGGACGGTTGTTGCAGCGCACCAAACTCGAGGGTGAGGAGCCGTTCGCTTGAGCGAGCTCAGATTCGACGACCGGGTCGCTGTCATCACCGGCGGCGGCCGAGGCCTGGGCCGCGAATACGCCCTGCTGCTGGCATCGCGGGGCGCCAAGATCGTCGTCAACGATCCCGGTGCAAGCCTGACCGGGGACGGGTCCGACGAGGCCCCCGCCCACCAGGTGGTGCGCGAGATCACCGCCGCCGGAGGGCAAGCCGTCGCCAACACCGACTCGGTGGCGACCGTGGAGGGTGGCCAGGCCATCGTGGACACCGCCATCGAGAACTACGGGCGGGTCGACATCCTGATCCACAATGCGGGCACCGTCCGTCGAGGCTCCCTCAAGGAGTTGAGCTACCAGGACTTCGAGGCCGTGCTCGACGTACACCTGCGCGGCGCATTCCATGTGGTGCGCCCGGCCTTTCCGCTGATGTGCGCGGCCGGGTACGGAAGGATCGTGCTGACCTCGTCGATCGGCGGGCTGTACGGCAACCACGGCGTCGCCAACTACGCCGCGGCGAAGGCCGGCATCGTCGGGCTCACCAATGTGGTCGCCCTCGAAGGTGCCGCCGAGGGTGTCACCTGCAATGCGATCATTCCGGGCGCGGTCACCAGAATGGCTGCGGGACTGGACACCTCGGCCTACCCGCCGATGGGCTCCGATCTGGTGGCGCCCGCCGTCGGCTTTCTGTCGCACGAGACGTGTTCGGTCAGTGGTGAGCTGTTCATCGCGATCGCCGGCCGGATCGCGCGCGCCTTCATCGCCGAGACTCCGGGCATGTACCGGCCGTCATGGTCCATCGAGGATGTCGCGGAGAACCTCGAGACGATCCGCGATGACACCGCACCGCTGGTGTTCCCGCCAGTGCCAGACGGGCATACCGACCACATCCGCTATTCGTTCGGGGTGGCCACCCATGAGTGATCATCAGGGTCCGCTCAAGGGCATCCGGGTCGTCGACCTCACCGCGATGGTGATGGGCCCGTACTGCACCCAGATCATGGCCGATATGGGCGCCGACGTCATCAAGGTCGAGCCGCCCGCCGGTGACAACACCCGCTACATCTCCGTCGGCCCGGTGGCCGGGCTCAGCGGGGTGTTCATCAACGTGAACCGCGGCAAACGCGGTGTGATGCTGGACCTGCAGACCGCCGAGGGCAAGGCCGCACTGCGGTCCCTGATCGAGACGGCCGACGTGTTCATCCACTCGATGCGGGCAAAGGCGATCGCGAAGCTCGGCTTCGGCTATGACGACGTCGCCGCGCTGAACCCGTCGATCGTCTATACGAACTGCTACGGGTATGGCAGGCGCGGCCCGGACGCCGACCGCCCCGCCTACGATGACACCATCCAGGCCGAGTGCGGATTGCCTGCGGTACAGGAACAATTGACCGGCGAGGCCAGCTATGTCGGCACCATCATGGCGGACAAGGTGGCGGGCTTGACCGCCCTCTACGCCACCACGATGGCGTTGTTCCACCGGGAGCGCACCGGCGAGGGGCAAGAGGTGGAGGTCAGCATGTTCGAGACGATGGCCTCGTTCATGTTGGTGGAGCACGCCAACGGCGCCATGTTCGACCCCGCTCTCGGGCCGGCGGTGTATCCGCGCGCGGTGGCGCCCAACCGAAAGCCGTACGAGACCAAGGACGGTCAGATCGCGGCCTTGATCTACAACGACAAGCACTGGCAGGCGTTCATCGAACGCGTCCAACCCGTGTGGAACAGCCCGGAGTTCGCGACGCTGGAGCAGCGCGCAAAACAGATCGACACCGTGTACGGGCTGGTGGCGCAGACGCTCAAGGAACGCACCACCGACGAGTGGCTGCAACTGTTCCGCGAGCTGGAAATCCCGGCCGCCGCGGTCAACAGCCCCGACGCGCTGTTCGACAATGACCACCTCAACGCCGTCGGGCTTTTCGAGACCGTCGACACCGTGCACGGCTCCATCCGGATTCCCGGGGTGCCGACCTGGTTCTCCCGCACTCCCGGCCGGGTTCACGGGCCGGCGCCGGAACTGGGTGCCGACACCGAATCGGTGCTGGCCGAACTGAAGGCGGAGCCGCGGCAGTAGGCCGTTCTGCGCATGCGGCCCGCCTTTTCACCTATGTCATGCTCGACGTTCTGTATCGAGCATGGCATATCACGAAAGTCGTTCTACTAGTTGCGTAAACGAGCCAAGGAAGACGGGCCGGCTGCGGTGCTCGAACCCCGGACACGCCGACCGAAGTCGAGCCCTTCGACGCTGAGCGATGAGATCAAAGCACAGGCCGTGGCTGTGCGGTCCGCGCTGGAGGCTTCCGGTCTGGATCACGGGCCGATCAGCGTGTACGAGAAGATGCGCGCGATGGGCCTCGATGAGGTTCCGTCCACGGCGGCGCTGGCACGCATATTCCGGGAGGCCGGCGTGGCTCGTATGGAGCCGAAGAAGAAGCCCCGCTCGGCGCGGATATGTGGGCCAACTTGTCGGTCACGTGAGTGCACTCGGGGTCGAGGCGATCACCGGAAAGCCCTACAAGCCGACCACGCAGGGCAAAAACGAACGCTTCCACCAGACCCTGTTCCGCTATCTCGACAAACAGCCACTGGCCGAGACACTGGCCGAGCTCCAAGCCCAGGTCGATGCGTTCGACCACATCTACAACACCGAGCGCCCTCACCAAGGTCTACCTGGGCGCGTCACACCACTGACGGCATGGGAAGCGACCCCCAAGGCAGATCCACCCCGCCCCGCAATCGACCGGCAGACCTATGCACGGCCTGTCCCGAGTCGATACCAATTCCCCCGAGCGAAGTCGCCCGTGGATCTACCCTCGGACACAGTCATCCGCACGGTGAGCTCGGTGGGCAGCATCGGATTGGACTCAGTCACATACCGAGTCGACGCACAACGCGCCTTCCAGCAAGTCCTGGTTGTCAGCGTCGACGACAAGATCATCGTGGCCGATCTGGACGGCGAAATCCTTATCGAACACACCAAACCCGCACCGGGTGTGAAGTATGTCGGCAACGGACAACCACGCGGCCCACGCCCCAAAACCCGACAACCGTCACCGATGTCCTGATACATCAACTGTCACCGATGTCCTGATGCAGAACTGTCACCGATGTCCTGATACATCACACTTGCACGCCTTGGCTTTCGGATGTAGCATCGAACACAAGTTCGAATGCGATGTTGCTCCCAGTGCTCCACGGTGAGCTTCAGACCGCGACTCCGGTCGCCGAGAGGTTCGATGGTCCCGCGGGACTGTGCGAACCGTGTTGCCTGATCGTGCCTGTGGGCACCTTCTGTGAAAGTCGGTATCCGTCATGGACGCCACTCATCTCGACAGTTTCGTCGATACGTTGATCGACGATCTCGCCGTCACCGCTGTCCCGGAGGACGATGTCGGGCGCACCCTGTTTCATCTGCTGGACTGTCCGCGGCGGGTGGTCGATGAGTCGGCCCTGCTGGCGGTGCTGGTGGCCGCAGTCACCGCCCGCAACCTGCTCGATCATGTGATCGCCCAGGCAGTTTCGGCCGCGGAGCGGCTCGGCATCCCGGCGCGGCGGCACCTGCGTACGGGGGCCGACCTGCTCACCAGCCTGGGCGTGGCCCCGGGCGCCGCGCAGCGCTTGGTGCGGGTGGGCCGGGCGGCGCACACCCTGCCCGCGCTCACCCGGGAACAACGCTTGGGCGGGATCGGTATCGAATTCGCCGACGCCGTCGGGCGGGGCGTCTCCCACATCCAAGCCCGGACCCCTCTGTCGGAGGAGGACCGAGCGAAGGTCGTGACGAAGCTGATGATTCAGACCACCCCAGCTGAGGTCGCGGAAAAGGCCCGCACGAACGCCATCGAGCGTGCCTCGACGGTGCCGGGCGACGCAGGCGCGGTGCCGATCGCCGAGAACACTGACCTCAACGAGATGACGCTGGTGCAGACCGACGAAGGACGCGTCGCGGCGACTCTGGATCTGGATGCGCTGACCGGGGAGGAACTGTTCGCCGCGCTGGACCCGTTGTGCCGGCCGGTGCCACAACCGGACGGATCGCCGGACCCGCGACCACCCGGGCGGCGGCGCGCGGACGCGTTCGGGCAGATCATGCGCACGTATCTGTCGAGTTCGCAGCGCCCGATGTCGGGGGGTGTGCTGCCGCACGTCACCCTGATCCGGCCCGCCGGCGTCGACAGCCTCGGTTTCACCGGGCCGGTCAGCGCGCCCACCGCCGACCTGATCTCCTGCGACAGCACCCTGACCTCGGTGACCGTCGACGGCGCCGGTGCGCCGCTGAATGTGGGACGCGCCGAACGGCTGTTCACGCCGATCATTCGTAAGGGACTTAGCGTACGCGACCGTGGCTGCGCATTCCCCGGCTGCGGAAGGCCGGTGTCCTGGTGCGATGCCCACCACATCCGACCCTGGAGCGAAGGGGGCGCCACGAGTGTGGACAACGGAGTGCTGCTGTGCCGCAGCCACCACACCGCCGTCCACCACGGCGGCTGGCGGGTCTACCTCGGCCCCGACCGCCACCCCTGGTTCATCCCACCCCGCGACCCGGCAGGCCCCGAACCGGCCCATCTGCGTTCCCACGCCCGACGCACCATGACCGACCTACCCACCGCCGCATAACCGAATCTCACCGCGCACCTTGACAACTCCACAGAGAACCCGTACCCGCGGCGGGAACCGGCACCGATGACGCCGCCGGACCCGCCACGATGACGTGCGGCCAGGACGACGGCTGGGGCAGCTAGAAGG
The DNA here is from genome assembly GCF_043974665.1 of Mycobacterium sp. AMU20-3851. Taxonomy (NCBI): domain Bacteria; kingdom Bacillati; phylum Actinomycetota; class Actinomycetes; order Mycobacteriales; family Mycobacteriaceae; genus Mycobacterium; species Mycobacterium sp. AMU20-3851. The sequence continues at coordinate 4,354,500 of NZ_CP146371.1, read as the reverse complement.
TCTTGGCCAGCCGGTCGGCGAGGATGGCCGCGAAGCGCGCCGGATCGTCGAGGGATCCGCCCTCGGCGAGAAGAGCTGTGCCGTACAGCAACTCGGCGGTATCGCTGAGCCCGTCCTGCGACGACGCCAGGGCGTCCCGCAGACCTGCGACGAGCGCATGATCGGGGTTGATCTCCAGGATGCGTTTGCCGACCGGCACATCCTGACCGGACGCGCGGTACATGCGTGCCAGCTGCGGGGTGATGCCGAAGCTGTCGGTGATCAGGCAGGCCGGCGACGACGTCAGTCGGGTCGACAGCCTGACCTCCTTGACATGCTCGTCCAGCGTCTCCTGCAGCCAGGCCAGCAACTCGGCGAAGTCCGGACGGTCGGAGTCGGAATCGGAACCGTCCTTGGCTCCCAGGTCGACCTCGCCCTTGGCCACCGACTGCAGCCGCTTGCCGTCGAACTCCGGCACCGACTCGACCCACACCTCGTCGACCGGATCGGTGAGTAACAGGACCTCGTAGCCCTTGGCCTTGAACGCCTCCAGATGCGGTGAGTTCTCCAGTAATTGGCGCGATTCGCCGGTGGCGTAGAAGATCTGCTCCTGATCGTCCTTCATCCGCCCGACATAGTCGGTCAGGGTGGTCGAGTCGTTGAACGTCGATGCGAACGATGACAGCTTCAGCAGCGTGTCGCGGTTGTCGGCGTCGGAGAGCAGGCCCTCCTTGAACGCGCGGCCGAACTGCGTCCAGAACGTCGCATAATCGTCAGGTCGGTTCACCTGCAGGTCCTTGATCGCGGACAGCACCTTCTTGGTGAGACTGCGCCGGATCACCTTGATCTGCCGGTCCTGCTGCAGGATCTCGCGAGAGACGTTGAGCGACAGATCCTGTGCGTCGACGACACCCTTGATGAATCGCAGGTACTCGGGCACCAGTTCATCGCAGTCACCCATGATGAAGACGCGCTTGACGTAGAGCTGCACACCGGTGTGCCCGTCGCGATTGAACAGATCGAACGGCGCCTGCGACGGGATGAACAGCAGCGCTTGGTATTCGAACGTGCCCTCGGCCTTCATCGCGATGACGTCGAGCGGCTCGTCCCATGCGTGCGCGATATGCCGGTAGAACTCTTTGTACTCCTCATCGCTTACTTCGCTCTTGGGCTTGGCCCACAGCGCGGTACGCGAGTTGAGCGTCTCCGTCTCGACGGTGGTGGTGTCGGCGGCACCTTCCTCCTCGGCCGGAACCGTCTTCTCCACCTCCATCCGGATCGGCCAGGAGATGAAATCGGAATACTTCTTGACCAGCTGCCGGATCTTCCACGGCGCGGTGTAGTCGTGCAACTCGTCGTCGGCATCCTCGGGCTTCAGATGCAGAGTGACCGAGGTGCCCTGCGGGGCCTCGTCTACGGTCGCAATGGTGTATGTGCCGTCGCCGCTCGATTCCCAACGAGTGGCGTTGCTTTCGCCGGCCCTTCGGGTCAGCAGGTCGACCTTGTCGGCAACCATGAACGTCGAGTAGAAGCCGACGCCGAACTGGCCGATCAGATCGTTGACATCACCCGCCCCGCTTCGCCCGCCCGCGGCATCATCGGTCTGCTTCGCCTCGCTCAGCTTGCGGCGCAGCTCACCGGTGCCGGACTTGGCCAGCGTGCCGATCAGGTCGACGACCTCGTCTCGGGACATGCCGATGCCGTTGTCGCGGATGGTCAGCGTCCGCGCGGCCGCGTCGGTCTCGATGTCGATGTGCAGATCCGACGTGTCGACATCCAGGTCCTTGTCCTGGTAGGCCGCCAGGCGCAGCTTGTCCAGCGCGTCGGAGGCGTTGGAGACCAGTTCCCGCAGGAACGAGTCCTTGTTCGAGTAGATGGAGTGCACCATCAGCTGCAGCAGCTGACGGGCCTCTGCCTGGAATTCCCGCTGTTCTACCTGCTCGCTCACGCGGACATACTAAAACCTGCCGTCTCAGCCGAACCGGACCCCCTGAGCCAGCGGCAACTCGGAGGAGTAGTTGACGGTGTTGGTCGCCCGGCGCATATAGGCCTTCCAGGCGTCCGATCCGGACTCCCGGCCGCCGCCGGTCTCCTTCTCACCGCCGAACGCACCGCCGATCTCGGCCCCCGAGGTGCCGATGTTGACGTTGGCGATGCCGCAGTCCGAGCCGTCGGCCGCCATGAACCGTTCCGCCTCCCGGATGTCGGTGGTGAAGATGGCGGACGAGAGGCCTTGCGGTACGGCGTTGTTGAGGGCGATGGCCTCGTCGAGGTCATCGTAGGTGAGCACGTACAGGATCGGAGCGAAGGTCTCGTTGTGTACCACCTCGGTTTGCGTGGGCATCCGTACCACCGCCGGGGCGACGTAGAAGGCGTCCTCGGCACCCAAATCGTGCCGGTGACCGCCGATCACCTCGCCGCCATCGGCGGCGGCAGTTTGCAGTGCACCGACCATGTCCCGGTAGGAGCGGCTGTGTATCAGCGGGCCGACCAGGGTGCCGTCCACGGACGGGTCACCGATGGGCAGCGTCTCGTATGCCGCGGCGATCCGGCGGCACAGGTCATCGGCTATCGAGGAATGCGCGATGACCCGCCGCATCGTGGTGCACCGCTGACCCGCCGTGCCGGCCGCCGAGAACACGATGGCGCGCACCGCGAGATCGAGATCGGCCGACGGGGTGACGATGGCGGCGTTGTTGCCGCCCAGCTCCAGCAACACCTTGCCGAAGCGCTGGGCGACCCGGGGGCCGACCTCGCGGCCCATCCGGACCGACCCGGTGGCGCTGACCAAGGCCACCCGCGGATCGTCGATCAGGCGCTCGCCGACGTCGCGGCCGCCCTGGACGAGCCGGCTGACGGAGCCACTGACCCCGACGTCGGCGCAGGCGCGCTCCATCAGGGCCTGGCAGGCGATGGCGGTCAACGGGGTCAGCTCCGAGGGTTTCCACACCACGGTGTCCCCGCACACCAGTGCCACCGCGGTGTTCCAGGCCCACACCGCGACCGGGAAGTTGAACGCGGTGATGACCCCGACCACGCCGAGCGGGTGCCAGGTCTCCATCAGTCGGTGTCCGGGCCGCTCCGAGGCGATCGTCTTGCCGTACAACTGCCGGGACAGGCCGACCGCGAACTGGCAGATGTCGATCATCTCCTGCACCTCGCCGAGCGCTTCGGAGGTGATCTTTCCGGCCTCGACGGTGACCAGGGTGGCCAGATCGGCCTTGTGCTCGGTGAGCAGTTCACCGAGTCGCGCCACCACGGCGCCGCGGACCGGGGCCGGCGTGGTCCGCCACACGGCGAACGCCGCGGCCGCATCGTCCACCGCGGCCGCCGCCTGAGCCGCGCTGGTCTCGGGAACCGAGAACAGCACGTCACCGGTGATCGGGCTGCCGGCAGCCAGTCCGTATGCACCGGGCTCGCCGAGGGCGGCTTCGGCACCGACGGCCTGCAGCGCGACGCGCACCCGGTCGCGGAGGTCCTCGGCCGTCGGCAGGCTGTTCTTCTGCATGGTGGTCATGATGCCGCTTTCTCGTAGAGGGCGTAAGGGTCGTGGATGTGATGGCCGATGGCGCCCGCCATCCAGTCCAGGTCGTAATGAGTCGCGCGGTCGGTGGTCTCGCTGACCCGGGTGTCGTCGTCCAGGTTCGACCGGAAGATCCCGGCCGCCGATGCCGGCAGGAAGTCCTCGTAGACAACGGGTTTGGCGGGATTGCCGCCCCGGTAGTAGGCCAGTCCCTCGACGGCCATCTCGGCGTCGGTGCCGGGGAAGTACCGGTGCCAGTTGTCGCGGTCGGCCATCGCGGCGTCATAACGGGCCCGGCCCGCGCGGGTCAGTGCGACTCCGCGGGCCTCGACCTCGCCGAAGCGCACCCGCAGCGTGCCGTCGTATACCGCACCGTCCGGGGCCCGGAACCGCCGTGGCTCGGCGAGCGCCCGAAACGACGTCTGCCGCAGCAACACCGCCGGGCCCGAGGTGCGTGGGGGCCCCTGGATGGCGCCGATCATGGTGATGCCGCGGTCGGTCATCCGGGCGTACAGCTCATCGATGTCGAGCACCCTGGGGGTGAGGTGGTTGATATGGGCGCTGCGCACCCCGGCGATGTCGGCGGCGACCGCGGACACCGCGGCCAGCTCGTCGTACCACGCCTTGTCGATCGGTTCCCGGGACAGCGCGAACGCCTCGGTGGCTGCCCGGACGAAGTCGTCCGCTCGATCCGCCGGGCAGCCGTCGGCGGTGATGCGGCGGGCCTGGGCGATCAGGTCGGGGTCGAACAGGGCGCGCTGGGCGACGAAACTGTGCACCCGGGTCTGCAGATCGGGGTGGAAGAACCGGGGGTCGTCGGTGGCCAGCATCGAGGTGAAGACCCGGAACGGGTTGGCATCCAGTTCGTCGGCGTCGATGGGCCGGAACGCGGTGGACACCACCGGAACCGGGGAGGCCGCGTCACGCAGATCGTAGAACCCGACCGGGAACATCCCGAACGCCGCGAAAAGGTCTGCGGCCTCGGCGAGTTCGGCGACGCTGCCCACCCGGATCGCGCCATGGCGCTCGGCGGTGACGCGCTCCAGCGAGCCCAGTCGGTCCGAGTGCGGGGTGTCCCGGTTCACCTCCGAGGTGACGTCCACCAACGTGGTGTAGGCGGGTACTTCGGCGCCGTACATCCGGGACAACGCGGCGGCGAACGCGGCCCGCAATATCGAGGTGGGTACGGTCACCGGTCGCATACCCGCGCTCGGGTGCTGCGATAGTCTCCGGCCATGGTCGACACCGAACATCTCGACGACATCGATCGCATCCTGGTTCGGGAACTGATCGCCGACGGCCGGGCCACGCTGGCACACCTCGCGGCCACCGCCGGCCTCTCGGTGTCGGCGGTGCAGTCCCGGGTGCGCAGGCTGGAAGCACGCGGGGTGGTGATCGGGTACGCCGCGCGGGTCAACCCGGAAGCGGTCGGACGCATGTTGTCGGCGTTCGTGGCCATCAGTCCTCTCGATCCCTCTCAACCCGATGACGCTCCCGCCCGGCTGCGCCATATCGACGAGATCGAGTCGTGTCACTCGGTCGCCGGGGATGAGAGCTATGTGCTGTTGGTGCGCGTGGCTTCGGCGCGGGCGTTGGAGGATCTGCTGCAGCGAATCCGCACGGCCGCCAATGTCCGCACCCGAAGCACCATCATCCTACAGACTTTTTACGAGGGTCGGACCCATCTACCGGAATAGTTCCTGTGGTAGCGGCATATGAAAGTAAAAATTGCGTTAGGATGGCCGCATGACGGCTGTCCTGAACACTGCTGACCAGTGCCCCGCCGAGCACCTCCGCGCCGATGAGGTGCACGACGTGCTGCGCCGCAACATGCTGGCCGACGGCATGGATCTGGTGCTCGACCTCGATCGCTCCCGCGGCTCGGTGCTGGTCGACGCCCGGGACGGTCGCCGGTACCTCGACATGTTCACGTTCTTCGCCTCCTCGGCGCTGGGGATGAACCATCCGGCGCTGGCCGACGACGCCGCGTTCCGTGCCGAACTGGCCCAGGCCGCGGTGAACAAGCCCAGCAACTCCGACGTCTACACCGTGCCGATGGCGCGGTTCGTCGAGACGTTCGCCCGGGTGCTGGGCGATCCGGCGCTGCCGCATCTGTTCTTCGTCGACGGGGGAGCGCTCGCGGTGGAGAATGCGCTGAAGGTCGCCTTCGACTGGAAGAGCCGCCACAACGAGGCGCGGGGCATCGACCCGGCGTTGGGTACCCGGGTCCTGCATCTGCGGGGCGCGTTCCACGGCCGCAGCGGTTACACGCTGTCGCTGACCAATACCGACCCCAACAAGGTCGCCCGCTTCCCGAAGTTCGATTGGCCCCGCATCGACGCCCCCTACCTGCGCCCGGGTGCGGATATCGCAGCGCTGGAAGCGCACTCCCTGCGTCAGGCGCGCGCCGCGTTCGAGGCAAACCCGCACGACATCGCGTGCTTCATCGCCGAGCCCATCCAGGGCGAAGGAGGCGACCGGCACATCCGTCCGCAATTCTTCGCCGCGATGCGCGCACTGTGCGACGAGTTCGACGCGTTGTTCATCTTCGACGAGGTGCAGACCGGATGCGGCATCACCGGAACCGCATGGGCCTACCGGCAATTGGGCGTGGTCCCCGATGTGGTGGCGTTCGGTAAGAAGACCCAGGTGTGCGGTGTGATGGCCGGCGGCCGGCTCGACGAGGTGCGCGACAACGTATTCCGGGTGAGCTCGCGGATCAACTCCACCTGGGGTGGCAATCTCGTCGACATGGTGCGCGCGCGGCGCATTCTGGAGGTCATCGAATCCGACGGGCTGATCGACCATGCCGCCGCGGTGGGCGAGCACCTGCTGGATCGGTTGCGGGCGTTGGCCGTCGAGTTCGAGGGCCGGGTGCGCGACCCGCGTGGCCGCGGTCTGATGTGCGCGTTCAGTCTGCCCACCGGCGCCGAGCGCGACGAACTGATCCGGCGACTCTGGGACCGCGGGGTCATCATGCTGGCCAGTGGGACGGACTCGGTGCGGTTCCGCCCGTCGCTGACGGTGACTTACGCCGAGATCGACACCGCGGTCGACACGGTGCGGGCCGTGCTCGCCGAGGGCTGATCAGCGCTTCGGCTCGGCGGTGAGCCGGCGGATCATCCCTTTCAGCCGGGGCAGGTCGCTGCCGCCGACCAGGATGCAGTCATGCCGCTCGGCGAGTTTCCTTGCCGCCGGGGTGAACTCGTTGTTGGTCACCACCATGGTGCGGGTGCAGTCCTGCATGGCCGCCCCGGCCACCACCTCCTGCACGGCGCCGGTGCCGACCGGTCGGGTCATCCGTTTGCACTGGATGGCCAGCCGGTCCGGGCGGCGCCCGACGATCAGATCCACCCCCCAGTCGCCGGTGATCGACGTCATGATCACCGGCGTCCCACAGGAGCGCGCGATCCGGGCGACGTAATCCTCGAATTCGGTGCCCGACATCAGGTTGATCGGGTTCTCGCTAGGGGCGGGGGTGCGCAGTCCGGTCAGGACGTGCGGCACAGCGGCCAGCAGCATCGGCGCGGCCAGCGCGCAGACCAGGGTCAGTGGCCAGTCGGCGCCCATTGCGTAAGCGGCACCGCCGGCCGTGATGCCCACCGCGAGAACGATCTTGATCCGCACCCACGCATGGTAGGTGGGGGCTCCGACAGGACGCCGATCGGTCAGTGCAACCGAGAGGTTGCACGATCGGTGATGATGTGCAACTCTGTGGTTGCACAAAAACCTACCGGGGAGAAGACCATGACCGCACTTGAGATCAACCGCCGCATCGACATCGCCGCGCCCATCACCAATGTGTGGGCCGCGCTCACCGAAGCCGACCTGATCACCCAATGGCTCGGCGACAGCGCCGAGTTCGACGCCGTCCCGGGTGGCGCCGGATTCTTCGGCTGGTCGGAACACGGGAAGTTCCGGCTGCGGGTGGAACAGGCCGACAAGCCCCGGCTGCTGGTCTATCGGTGGGCGCGCGAATCCGACACCGACCCGGTGCCGGGCAACTCGACTGTGGTGCGGATCGAACTCACCGAGGTCGACGGCGGAACCCGGCTTGCCTTGCTGGAGAGCGGGTTCGAGGAACTGGAGAACCCGTCCGTCGCGCACACCGAGAACGAGGGCGGCTGGACGGCCGAGCTCGGCGAACTGGTCGAGTTCCTGGCAGCCACGCAGTGACCTCCCCGCCGGCGCTGCTCGCGGTGCTGGCCGACGAAACCCGTTGGCGCATCCTCACCGAGCTCGGCGCGCAGGAGTTGTCGGCCAGCGCGTTGGCCACCCGGCTGCCGGTGTCCAGGCAGGCGATCGCCAAACACCTGGCGGTACTGTCCCGCGCCGGGCTGGTCGAGTCCGTGCGGGAGGGTCGCGAGGTTCGCTACCGCGCGCTGGGTGCTCGGCTGAGCGCCCTCGGCAGCCAACTCACGGTGATCGGGCAGCAATGGGATCGTCGTCTTTTGGCTATCAAGCGCATCGCCGAAAGCATGGATGACCGGGCATAATCCACCGTGAGATGACTGATGGACAACACAACTGCAGCGAGGCGCCGGAAGAGCCAGCACTCTCCGGTGGCGAACATCATCGTGTCGGCTGGTTCCGGTTCTACTTCGCCGACGAGCGGTGGGAATGGTCCGACGAGGTGGCGCGCATCCACGGCTACCCGCCCGGCGCCGTGGAACCCACCACCGAACTGGTGCTGTCACACAAGCATCCGGACGACTACGGACAGGTGGCCGCCACGCTGGAGGAGATCCGGCGCACCGGTGCGGCGTTCAGTACCCGGCACCGCATCGTGGACACCCGGGGCCGGACCCGGCACGTCGTGGTGGTCGCCGACCGGTTGTTCGACGATGCCGGCGGTGCGGTCATCGGGACCCACGGCTTCTACATCGATACGACGCCGGCGACGCACACCGGTGTCCGCGAACAGCAGGAGCGGGTGAGCGAGGCCGTCGCCGAGATAGCGGAGGCGCGCAGCGGTATCGAGCAGGTCAAAGGCATGCTCATGCTGGTCTACCGGATCACCCCGGAGGCGGCGTTCGAGCTGCTCAAGTGGCGGTCTCAGGAGACCAACACCAAGCTCAAGGCGCTCTCCGAACAGATCCGCAAGGACTTCCTCGAGCTCGACTACCAGGACCTGCTGCCCCACCGCAGTGTCTATGACCGACTGCTGCTGACGGCACATCTGCGCGTCGAGCCCTGACGTTTACCCCCCGACCGGCTCGGGCACCCAACCGCCATGGCTACCTGCGCCACCTGTGGCAATGACTACGACAAAGCCTTCACCGTGCAGTGGGGCGGGCAGACCGCCACCTTCGACAGCGTCGAGTGCGCAGCGGTCCAGATCGCACCGGAGTGCGCGCACTGCGGCTGCCGGATCCTGGGGCACGGCCTGGAAGCAGACGGTGCGATCTACTGCTGTGCACACTGCAGCCGTGCCGCCGGAGACCGGACCCTGGTCGACCGCCATCCGCGCAGCGAAGGATAGTTTGATGCGTACCGAACCACGGATCCATCGAGACGAGCCCGAGGTGCGATCGGCCATCCGATTCGGTTTGGTGACGGCGGTGCTCGGGGTCATGTTCCTGATCGTGGCCGCGGTGCTGACGCGATCCTGCGAGGGCGCGGTGGTGGATTCGGCCTCGTGTGGCCGACCGGAACGGCTGGTACTGGCGCTGGGCGCGCCGGTGATCTTGTTCGGCGGCGGGGTTTACGCGTTTGTGCGCACCTACCGCACCTGGAAGAACCGGCAGGTCTGGTGGGCGTGGCAGGGAGCCGGCTGGTTCCTGATGCTGCTGATGCTGACGGTGCTCACCATGAGCTTGCCCGCGCTGGCCGGTTACGGCGGATGAGACGGTTCGACCCCCGCTAGCCGATTGCGGATCTACTCTGGAAAGCAGCCCGGTTTCGGGTTGGCGGAAGGAGCGGCCATGAAAGGCCCCAAGGATCCGGTGGATCACACCCGCACGACGCGCACGCACGCCGGCGAGTCCATGAAAGACAACCTGATCATGCCGGCCCTCATCCTGATCGGGCTGGCCCTGGTGATGTTCGTGAGCTGCCTGGCCGCGTTCGCCACCGGCCACCACGATGTCGGCCTGGTGCTGGCCGCCCTGTCCGGGGGCGGTTTCCTGCTGGGTGCGTTGTGGTTGGCGGTGGAACACACCCGGGTGCGGCGCATCGAAGAACGGTGGTACGCGGCACATCCCGAGGCAGCACGGCAACGTCCCGCCAGCTGAACCTTCGACCGGACGAGCTCATCCTTCAGCGGATCCGGGCACGGACACGGAAAGGCCCAGCCCCGCGGGGGAGCTGGGCTGGGCCGATCCAGGTACTGCCGGAAACGCCCTACTGCTCGGCCTTCTGGCGTTCTTCGGCCGCCTTGGCGCCCGCGCGGGCGCTGTCGGCCTCGGCTTCCTTCTTCGCCGCGTCGCGTTGAGCATCGGCCTTGTCCTGCTGGGCCTCGCCTTCCCGGACCAGGTCGTCACGACCGGTCACGGTGCCGACGGCCTCCTTGGCCTTACCCTTGACGTCCTCGACGACGCCGCGGATGCCTTCTTCGGGTCCAGAGTTCTTGTCAGACATTAATCGAACCTTTCCGCTACACGAGTGGATTGGTGGCCTACACGGAGGGCTTGTTCCCTCACGCAGCGAGGTTTCCCGATGAGCCCGACGGCCAAACCTCGGTCCCGGTGAACGGAACCTCAGCTAACCGCCGACCAACAGCATCGGCCGTATCACCGTGGGACGCAACACCACCGGCGTCCGGTACCGCGAACTGCAGGCCGCGAAGATCAGGTTTGACGCCCACGTCAACGGGGTACACCCGGGCTGCAATCATCAACGCTACGGAGGGCTCTCATGGGACGCGGACTCATCGGCACGCTGGTCTTGATCTGGTTGTTGATCGGCGTGTTCGCGGCATGGCAGCGCGACTACTTCGCCGGCGGTGCCACCAACTGCGCGACCGCCGGAACCATCGCACTGACGGTGGTGGCCGGCCCGCTGAACTACGCGGGCGTGAACCCGAAGGTGGCGGATTGCAAGTTGCCGGAACCCAGTGCTTTTGGATCGATGGAAATGAGGGTGTCGTGATACTGCTCGGTGCGTTGCTGCTGATTCTCGGTTTCGTGCTCGACGTCTACCTGCTCTGGGTGGTCGGCGTCGTGCTCCTGGTCGTCGGCGCGGTGTTCTGGGCGCTGGGCGCGATCGGGCGCCCGGTCGCCGGTCGCCGCGCGTGGTTCTAATGAACCGCAGGCGGGTCTCGGTGGTCCAGAATCGGCCGCGAGGTCGACGTGGACCGGCTGGAGCGTGACCAGCGCTGGAACGAGAAGGCTCGTCACGAGACGAGCACGCAAAGGCTGGACCGGAACTGGTCCAGCCTTTTGCAGGAGCTCAGGGTTGTCCAGACCGGCGTCCAACTGCTGACCGGCCTGCTGCTGACGCTGCCGTTTCACGACGGCTTCGAGGATCTGCGCCCCGAACTGCGCACCGTCTACCTCTACACCGTCGGCTGCTCGATCGGCGCGACGGCTCTGCTGATCGCCCCGATCGGCATCCACCGGTCGATGTTCCGCCGTCACCGTCTCGACGTGGTCGTCACGACGGCACATCACCTGGCCAGGGCGGGCATTCTGCTGCTCGGATTGACCCTCGCCGGGGTGATGGTGCTGATCTTCGGAGCGGTGCTCGATCTGCACGCCGGCGTCGTGGCCGGTCTCTGCACCGCGCTGGGCATCGTGCTCTGCTGGTTGGTACTGCCGCTGGTGTTGCGGATGCTCGCGCCCCCCGACCCGTGACCACCGCGCGTTTGTCCGCCCTTCGATCGGGTATGCCGAGGCCATGACCGGATTCGGGTACACCTTGATGACCGAGCAGGCTGGTCCGAAAGATCTTGTTCGCCATGCTGTTTCCGCAGAGCAGGTGGGCTTCGATTTTGAGGTCTGCAGTGACCACTTCTCCCCGTGGCTGGCCGCCCAGGGGCACGCCCCCAATGCCTGGCCGGTGCTGGGCGCGGTGGCCCAATCGACCACGCGGGTCGACCTGTTCTCCTACGTGACCTGTCCGACGATGCGTTACCACCCGGCGGTGGTGGCCCAGCAGGCCGCCACCGTGCAGATCCTGGCCGACGGCCGGTTCACCCTCGGACTCGGCAGTGGCGAGAATCTCAACGAGCATGTCGTCGGCCAGGGTTGGCCCACCGCCGGCCGCCGGCTGGACATGCTCGCCGAGGCCATCAGGATCATTCGCGAGTTGCTCAGCGGCGATCTGGTGGACTTCCACGGCGAGTACTTCAGCGTCGATTCGGCGCGGGTGTGGGACGTGCCTGACCAGCCGGTCGGGCTGGCGGTGTCGATGACCGGAGACCGCTCGGTCGAACAATTGGCCGTGATGGCCGACCACCTGGTCAACACCGCCCCGGACCGGGAGGTGATCGACGGCTGGAACTCGGCACGTCAGGGCAAGGGGCTGACCGAAGGCCGGGTCGTCGGCCAGCTGCCGATCTGCTGGGATCCCGATCGCGACGCCGCGGTGGCCCGGGCACACGACCAGTTCCGGTGGTTCGCCGGAGGCTGGCCGGTCAACGCCGATCTGCCCACTCCGGCCGGTTTCGCCGCGGCCACCAAGTTCGTGCGGCCCGAGGACGTCGCAGCGGAGATTCCCTGCGGGCCCGACCTCGACGCAGTCGTGGCGGCGGTCAAGCCCTACCGGGACGCGGGATTCACCGATATCGCGCTGGTGCAGATCGGCGGAGAGAGCCAGGACCGGTTCCTGGCCGAGGCTGCCGAACCGCTGTTGGACGCGCTGCGCTCCGAACTCGGCTGAGGCAGGTGAGTTCAGGGCAGCGCACGCAGTAGTGAAGTCTCTTCTGCCGACCAGGATTTCACCATGTGCTCGGCCAGCAGACGCTCCACGAGATCGTGTGCGCGGATCCCGAACACGATGTCGTCGTTGAGTTCTGGTTCGGCCGCCAACAGGTCCCGTACCACCTCGATGGCCACGCCGTTCTCCGAGCACGCCTCGGCATGTTCGCGGTAGAACTGCGTGCATACCGGGGGAGCGTCCAACCGGACCAGCGCATCGGCGATCCGTTGCGAGTACGGCGGGGAGGTGATCTCGGTGGCCGCGAAATGGCCGACCGCCGCGCCGCGCAGGCTGCGGTGCAGGCCGAACATCGACATCAGGTTCACCACCGCAAGCGATTCCGCGGGAACCGCGGTCAGATAGGCCAGGTAGGCGTCGTCCAGTTCGGCCGCGGCCATGAGTTCGGCGAACAACCGCTGATCCATGTGCGAGGCGTGCCCGGAGCCGTACTCGTCGAATTCGATGGCCACGAAGGATGCCTTGGCCTGTCCGGTGAGCCGCGGAATCACCCACGCCTGCGGGTCCGCCTCTTTGAGGCGGTGCACGGAGCGGTGCACGAAGTACTCCCGCATCTGCTGCCAGGTGCCGGTGAGCAGGAATCGCGCCGGGCCACCGCCGTTGTCGGATTCCGCTGCCACCCGGTGCATCTCGTCGGCAGCGGATGCCACGGGCACCGTCGGCACGCGCTCGTGCAGTTGGTCCAGGAACACCCGTTCCAAGCGCCCGCGCAGGCCGATCAGGTCGGCGTCCCACTCGAAACTCGGGTCCACACCCGCGAATCCGCGGTAGGTCAACTCGTAGCAGACGTACAGCGTCAGCTGGATGTCGAGTCCCAGTGGATCCGCCGCTCCGGGCCGGACCCGGGTGAGGTCCTGAACCCGCCCGGCCAGATGCGCCGTCACCGCCGCCGACACGGGGCCGGCGGCGGCGGGTAGGGCCGGGGACAGGCTCTTACCGGGCATCATGGCGGGGCGGTCACGGGCGGTGTCTAACCGCGCAGTCTCCGCCACTTCGAAGACAACTGCTCGCCGCCTTGCTCCAGGGCGTTCTCGGCCAGTTCCGAGCCGCGGCGGCGCGCCTGGGCAGCGAGCGGAACCGCTTTGTCGGCGCCTTTCTGCAGGGCGTGGGCGCTGCGTTCGTAGGCCTCGGTGGCCAGCGGGGCGGCCCGGTCGGCACCTTTCTGCAGGGCGTGGGCGCTGCGTTCGTAGGCCTCGGCGGCCAGCGGCGCGGCCCGGTCGGCACCCTTCTGCAGGGCGTGCGCGCTGCGCTCGAAGGCAACCGCGGCCAGTGGTGCCGCCCGGTCCTCGGCCTTGCGCAGGGCATGTGCGCTGCGTTCGTAGGCGGTGGCGGCCAGCGGCGCTGCCCGGTCGTAGGCCGTCTCGGCGAGTTCCCGCCCGCGCTCGACACCGACCTGGACACCGTGGCTGAGTTTCTCGGTGAGCTCCGGGTCGATCAGGGCGTCGTTCGAGGACGGCAGCACCGCGGAAACCTTCTCGGCGACACGACGTCCCGCGCGGCGGCCGCGCCACCCCAGCGACGGCTTGCCGGCGGTGTCGGCGGAGGCCAGCACCAGCCCGCCGATCAAGCTGAGGTCGGTCAGGAAGCCCCGCCGTTTCTCGGCCTTGAGTGCGGGATCGGTTTCCTCCCAGAACATGTGATTGCCGAGATTGCCCGGGATGACGGTCGCCGCCAGCAGCGCCGAGGCCACCCGGGGTATACGCCCGGTGGCCAGCAGCAGGCCGCCGCCGATCTGCACGGCGGCGTTGATCCGGGCCACGGTGACGGCGTTGTCCGGGATCTGGTCGGCGACCTGGCTCGGGAGTGACTGTGCGGCATTGAGGGTCGGCTGCACGACCTCGGCGGCGGGTTTGACGTCCCGGAGGGCTTCGATTCCCTGGCCGATGAACGCGGCGGACAACAGTGGGCGGGCAATTCTGCGAACCAACATGGGCGAGGAGTGCCCGCCGGGTGGACATTGCAAACCCGTCCGGCGGGGGATTTGATCTAGAAAAGCAGGGCCGATCGGCGGGCGTAGCCGGGCCGCAACACGATGTGCTCGGAACCGATCCGGGCGAGGTCGGTCCAACCGGCCAGGAAGGTCCCGCGATGACGCCACCGCGCCAGCGCCGCCAGCAGCAGGGGTGCGCGCGTCGTGGTGCGCTCATAGCCGAGATAGGACGACCGGGTGTGCGGGCTGACCACCAACCCGACCACTTCCGGTGCCCGGTCCTCGGTCCAGGCCAACCGCACATCCACCACGGTGCCGACCCGGGCACCGTCGGAATCGTGCACCGTGCGCCCGAGCAGTTCACTGAGTTGCATGCCGGCCTCCCGGGATGTGCGCGATGATCCGCCGGCGCAGCCAGTGTTCCACCCAGTGCCCCTCGGCCGGCTGGTCGGTGTCGTGCAGACATACCGTGACACCCACCTTTGCGACCAGGCGCCAGGGAAACTCGGTGTAGCGCGACCGGGGCGGGGACCCGCCGAACACCCGGGTGGCGAATACGTGGCCGGACAGTAGTGCGGCGACCGTAGGTGCCGGTGCGCCGGCCTCGATGTCCCGGTCCGGTTCGACACCGTCGAGTTCCAGGTCGTCGACGATGCCGACGGGATCCCCGTCGTGGTCGACCAGCTGACGGTCCAACAGGTGCAGGCGCGCGTCCAGATACCTGGTGGCGGTCGTGTCGTTCGTCACTGTCCCGCTCCCGTCACGATCATCAGTGGGATGGCCGCCACCGAGGCGGCCACGATGATGACCAGGTAAACCGAACCGAGCGCATTGATCACCCGACCGTTGGTGTGCTCACCCATGTACTGGGGGTCATTGGCGACGATCAGTATCGGCAGATAGGTCAGCGGCAGTGCGATGGCGGAGAACACCACCGAGTACTCGGTCACCAGGATCGGGTCCACGCCGGTGAACAGCACCGCCGCGCCGACCACGATGGACACGAACATCACCACGTGGAAGCGGGCGGCCTCGGCCGGGCGGCGGAACTTGCCCCACGTCCAGCCGAGGAACTGGGCCAGGATGTATCCGCCGGAAAGGGTGGTCTCCAGCGCCGCCCCGAAGGTGGCGGCCACGATGCCGATGATGACGAACGCGAGCGCCAGTTTGCCGCCGGCCGCGACCACCGGCATCACCACCTGGGACAGCGAGGTCACATCGATCTGGTTGGGCAGCAGCACTATTGCCGAGCAGGTCGCCACCGCCACCGACAGGATGCCGCCGAGCGGGAACCCGACGAGGACGTTGGCCCGCGACACCGCGAGGTCCTTGATCTTCCAGCGTTCCTCGATGGCCCCCGAAGAGAAGAAGAAGACCTCGTAGGGCGTCATCGCCGCGCCGAACAGCGCGATCGCGTAGTACCAGTAGGTGGCCGCGGATTCGGTCTCCGGGATCACCGGATGCAGCACGTCGCTGCCGAGTGCAGACCAATCAGGTTGCAGGGCAAAAACACTCACCGCGAAGATGATCAGGCAGAGCCCGGCCAGGCCGGTCACGTTCTCCATGATCTGGAACTTCACCCGCCAGATGACCAACCAGACGGCGAACGCGGCCACCGGTATCCACATCAGCGGCCCCACATCGGTGGCCAACTGCAGGGCCAGCGCGATGCCACCGATCTCCGCGGTCAACGTCATCAGGTTGATCAGGAAGGAGGCCAGCAGGTTGGCGGCCGCGGTCCTGGGCCCCAGCCGCTCCCGGATGATCTCGAAGGTGGCCCGCCCGCTGACCGCGGCCACCCGGCCCGACATCTCCGCGAACAGGCAGATGCCGACGACCCCGACCACCACCACCCAGACCAGCGCCAGACCGAACCGTGATCCGACGACAGCGTTGGTGACCAGATCGCCGATGTCGAGGAAGCCGCCGAAGGCGGTCAGCACGCCGAGCGCGACCGCGAAGACCTTCTTCATCAGCGGTACCCGGTCTCCAGCTCATCGGCCAACGCGAACAGCCGGTCTCGTAGCTCGGGCAACGGAGGCTGACCGTGCAGATCGCGCAATTGGGCCGCGGCGCGGCCGAGTTCGGCCAGGGCGTTGTTCAGGAACCCGGCGAGCAGGCGTTGCCGGTCGAGGTCGACGGGATCCTCGATGCGCAGTGCGGTGATATCCGAGTAGGCGCGGACGAGCTCGTCACCGGCATCGGAGACCTGGACCGCGGCGAGCTCGGAGGTCGAGCGGTCCCGGATCCGCAGATCGAGGGCCAGTGCCGCGCTGCGGACCGCCGACGTGGTCTCGGTGAGGGCTGCGGCGAGCACCCCGGGGGCACCGTCGCGGTTGGCCGGACACTGGGTCAGCAGCAGGCCCAGCGCCACCAGGAACGCGGCGGCAATCCCGACGCGGCTGCGTCGGCGACCCTGCTGCGTCATGGCGCCTCATCTCGAAAGGGGCGGCCGGGACCGGCGCCGCCGGGTGCGATCAGTCGCGGCGGTCGGCGTCATCCACATCGAAATCTGCGACGGCGTCCTCGTCCTGCTCCTGCCAATCTGCTTCCGGTGCCTCCATCGGCGGTCCGACCGACCCGAGGTTGGGCGCTTCCTCGTCGGGCACGACTTCCGCGGCCTGGCGCAACTGTTCGGCGGCATCGGCCGGCGGAACATCGTCGGGTAGGTCCTGGCTTGTCATAGCCGGGTGATTACCCAGGTCTGGGCAGCCGAAACGACGGTCGCGACCACCATGTTTGGGGGGTAGGTGGTTCTGGGTACAGGGCGTCTCGTGCAGAAATCAGGCCATCATCGGTCCGAGCATCAGGAATGCGACGGCGTACACACCGATGGCAAACAGAACGGCAATGATCAGGACCACGGCTACCGCGACGAGTATTCCGCGCAACGTGTGGTTGCTCATGCCGCAGGATTACCCCACGGGGGTCGGGGTGACACACCAGCGAGGCGGTGCAGCACCGTTGGTTAACGACGATCAGATGTGGGGTAACCTCCGAGCGGACTCAGCGGGAGGTCAGATGGTGCAGGGAACGGGCACGTACGACGGCACAGTCGTCGGAGACAGATCGGTCGAACTTCGGGTCGCCGCAACGGTGGAGAACCTGGCTGTGTTGCGTGCGCTGGTCGCCGCCGTGGCCACGTTCGAGGATCTGGATTTCGATGCGGTCTCCGATCTGCGGTTGGCCGTCGACGAGGCGGCGACCCGCCTGATCCGGTCGGCCGCCGCGGGTTCGGCTCTGGTCGTGCGGGTGGAACCACGCGATGATGCCGTCGTCGTGCACGCCTCCACCAAGTGCGAGACCGACGAGGACAGCATCGTGTCTCCCGGCAGCTTCAGCTGGCACGTTTTGAGCTCGCTCACCGACGAGGTGAGCACGTTCAACGGCGCCGGAAGGGTCTTCGGGATTTCGCTCACTGCGAGACGAGCGAGCCTGTTGCAGTGACCTCGGAATACGCCGATGTTCTCGAGATGTTCCGCGAACTACGCGAACTTCCTGATGACTCAACAGAATTCGCGCGTCAACGGGAGAAGATCGTGCAGCGCTGCCTGCCGCTGGCAGATCACATCGCGCGCCGCTTCGAGGGCCGTGGTGAAGCCCGCGACGATCTGGTCCAGGTAGCGCGTGTCGGTCTGGTCAACGCGGTCAACAGATTTGACGTCGATGCCGGTTCGGACTTCGCCTCCTATGCGGTTCCGACCATCATGGGAGAGGTGCGCCGGCACTTCCGTGACAACGGCTGGTCGGTCAAGGTGCCGCGCCGGCTCAAGGAGCTGCATCTGCGGCTCGGTGCCGCCACCGCGGAGCTGTCGCAACGCCTCGGCCACGCGCCGACCGCCTCGGAGCTGGCCGCCGAACTCGGTATGGACCGACAGGAAGTCGTCGAGGGGCTGATCGCGGGTAGCTCGTACAACACGCTGTCCATCGACAGTGGCGGCTCGGGCGACGATGAGGCCCCGGCGATCGCCGACACCCTCGGATCCCCCGATGACGCGCTGGACCAGATCGAGAACCGGGAGGCGTTGCGTCCGCTGCTGGCGACCCTGCCCGAGCGGGAACGCACCGTGCTGATTCTGCGGTTCTTCGAATCGATGACCCAGTCCCAGATCGCCGAGCGGGTCGGTATCTCGCAGATGCATGTGTCTCGGCTGCTGGCGAAGTCGCTGGCGCGGCTGCGCGACGAACTGCAGTAGGGGATTCAGCCGGCTTCGCGCAGGGCCTGGTCGGGA
Organism: Mycobacterium sp. AMU20-3851; assembly: GCF_043974665.1. Taxonomy (NCBI): domain Bacteria; kingdom Bacillati; phylum Actinomycetota; class Actinomycetes; order Mycobacteriales; family Mycobacteriaceae; genus Mycobacterium; species Mycobacterium sp. AMU20-3851. The sequence continues at coordinate 4,335,959 of NZ_CP146371.1, read as the reverse complement.
TCGCAGATCTGCAAGATCCTGTCCGCCGCGGCGCTGGTCAGCATGCTCCACTGCACGCTCTCGGCGGCGGCCTGTACGCCCACCTTGTGGATGGCAGAAAATGCCTCTGCGGCAAAGAACTCCACGCCGGTGAGGTCGAGCACGAGGTTGTCGGCGTTGCGCAGGCGCAAGTCGATGTAGGCGCTGAACTCGTCGGTGTTGGCGGCGTCGAGTTCGCCCTGCACGGTCACGACCACGGTCGAGGGCGGACGGGTCTGCGTGTCGAAGCGGGCGCGGTTGCGGGGGCGGTGCAGCATGATGACTCCATCAGTCGGGTAGCACTCGGATTGACCTGATCGTGCTGGCACGCGTCGAGGAGTTCGGCGTCCGGAGAATGAAAGCCCCGTGTGCTCGAGGCCCAGGAGAGCGGAACTACCTACCACGGGTCAGTGCGGAAACCGCGTGGCGATGACGCGTCGTGCCCGGCTGTGAACTCAACCTGTTCGTGACCCTACGCCACATCACCCGGCGGAACAATCGGATGACGAATGCGGCGGGGAGGGCCTTCGGGCGGGCTACTTTTGACGCCGACGTCAGCCACCCCGGCGTTCGTGCGGACGGAAGCCGGTACACACTGATGCCATGAGCAGTGATGCCACCGCGGCCGGGGTGGTGCTGGCAGCCGGGGCCGGAACCCGTTACGGGATGCCGAAAGTCTTTGCCGAAAAAGGTCTTTGGTTGCAGAAGGCGGTCGCGGCCCTGCGTGACGGCGGGTGCGGTGAGGTGTTCGTCGTCCTCGGTGCCGCCGGCCCGGACACCGTGAACCTGCCCGCTCCAGCGCGGGCCGTGCACGCAGGGCAGTGGGCGCAGGGCTTGTCGGCATCCCTGCGCGCGGGACTTGAGGCGGTGCGTGCGCAATCCGGCGCCGCCTTTGCCGTCGTGCATCTGGTCGACACGCCCGATGTCGGGGCCGGGGTGGTGGCCCGGGTCCTGACGACCGCGAACGCATCGGATTCGGGCCTGGCGCGGGCGGTCTACGCGGGGCGACCGGGGCATCCCGTCGTGCTCGCCCGCAGGCACTGGCCCGTGCTGCTGGGCGAACTGCACGGCGACGTCGGGGCCGGGCCGTTCCTGCGGGCCCGCACCGACGTCATCGCCGTGGAATGCGGGGATCTGGCCACCGGTGCCGATATCGACACGCCCGGGGCGTGAGACAGATCAGGTGTGCACCTGCAGGCCCAGCCGGGCCGCCGCGTACCGCCGCACCGTGTCCTCGGACATGGCGGCGGCATCCTCGTAGCCGGGCCGCGCGCGGCTGGCCATGAATCCGGTGCTGCGGTCCAAGGTGATCTCGGCGAGTAGCTCCCCGGTGGTCGGTTCGCAGACCGCCCAGGTGTAGCGGGTGTCGGATTCCCAGCCGTCGGCGGCGTCGTCGATGTAGTCCAGATCGGTCTCACCGAGGTCGGCCAGCGCGGGCCGGTCGTCGACGCGGTCGTCGTAACGCAGCCCGCGCAGGTACCACTGGCCGTTGTTGATCTCGACGGGTTCCACGTGTCTGGCCTTCCTGTGAATGACCGCGAGGCTGCAGCCGCCGGAACGATGGTCCGGCAACTGCAGCCTCGGCGGGGAAAACGGGTCGGGCTAGTCCTTGATCTCGGCGATCACGGTGCCCTGGGTGATGGCCGCGCCGGCCTCCACCGACAGCCCGGTGATGGTGCCGTCCTTGTGGGCGGTGACCGGATTCTCCATCTTCATGGCTTCCAGCACCACGACCAGATCGCCCGCGGAGACCTGCTGGCCCTCTTCCACGGCGACCTTGACGACCGTGCCCTGCATGGGTGCGGTCACCGAGTCGCCGGAGGCCGCCGCGCCGCCGCCGCCGGCACGCTTGCGGGCCTTGGGCTTCTTGCGTATCGCGCCGCCGGCACCGCCACCGCCACCGATGGCCAGGTCGCCGGGCAGCGACACCTCCAGGCGGCGACCGCCGACCTCGACCACGACCTTCTGCCGGGGCAGGTTGTCCTCTTCATCGAGCGGCTCGCCGCCGGTGAAGGGCTCCACCGTGTTGTCCCACTCGGTTTCGATCCAGCGGGTGTGCACGTCGAACTTGGTGCCGTCGCCGATGAAGGCGGGATCGGAGACCACCGCGCGGTGGAACGGGATGACGGTCGCCAGACCCTCGACGTTGAACTCGGCCAGGGCGCGGCGCGAACGGGCCAGGGCCTCTTCGCGGGTCGCGCCGGAGACGATCAGCTTGGCGAGCATGGAGTCGAACTGGCCGCCGATGACCGACCCGGTCTCCACGCCGGAGTCCATCCGCACGCCGGGGCCGGTCGGGGGCTCGAACTTGCTGACCGGGCCGGGGGCGGGCAGGAAGCCGCGGCCGGCGTCCTCACCGTTGATGCGGAACTCGAACGAGTGGCCGCGCGGCTCGGGATCCTCGGTGATGTCCAGCGCCTCGCCGTTGGCGATCTTGAACTGCTGCAGCACCAGGTCGATGCCCGAGGTCTCCTCGGTGACCGGGTGTTCCACCTGCAGGCGCGTGTTGACCTCGAGGAAGCTGATCAGGCCGTCCTGGCCGACCAGGTACTCGACGGTGCCGGCACCGTAGTAACCGGCCTCCTTGCAGATGCGCTTGGCCGATTCGTGGATCTCCTTGCGCTGCGCGTCGGTGAGGAACGGCGCCGGGGCCTCCTCCACCAGCTTCTGGAAGCGGCGCTGCAGCGAGCAGTCGCGGGTACCGGCGACCACCACGTTGCCGTGGGTGTCGGCGATGACCTGAGCCTCGACGTGGCGCGGCTTGTCCAGGTAGCGCTCGACGAAGCACTCACCGCGACCGAAGGCGGCAACGGCCTCACGGGTGGCCGACTCGAAGAGCTCGGGGATCTCCTCGATGGTGCGCGCCACCTTCATGCCGCGTCCACCACCGCCGAAGGCGGCCTTGATCGCGACCGGCACGCCGTACTCCTTGGCGAACGCGACGACCTCGTCGGCGTCCTTGACCGGATCCGGGGTGCCCGGGACCAGGGGAGCGTCGGCACGCGCGGCGATGTGCCGGGCGGTGACCTTGTCGCCGAGGTCGCGGATGGACTGCGGGCTGGGGCCGATCCAGATCAGCCCGGCGTCGAGAACGGCCTGGGCGAAGTCGGCGTTCTCCGAGAGGAACCCGTACCCGGGGTGGATGGCGTTGGCGCCGGACTTCTCCGCGGCTTCGAGCAGCTTCTCGAACACCAGGTAGGACTCGGCCGAGGTCTGACCACCGAGCGCGAACGCCTCATCGGCGAGCCGCACGTGGGGTGCGTCGGCGTCCGGTTCGGCGTAGACGGCCACGCTGGCCAGCCCGGCGTCTTTCGCGGCTCGGATCACGCGGACGGCGATCTCCCCGCGGTTGGCGACGAGCACCTTTGAGATCTTCGAGCTGGCGTGACTGGGCACTGGGCCTCCTGAATGGCATGTTCTCTAAGAAACGTCTTTAAGAATGTATCGGGCGAAGTTTAAGCGTCCAATTCCGGGGTGGCGAGTCGGACCCCCGAAATTCCGGCGAGATACTGTCGGCCTTCCGGTAGGCCGTTTTTGTTACTGGTCGGTACATGTGACGTGCGCTGGGCGAACGGAGGCGCGCGCCCGCCGATCGTCATGCTGCCAGACCATCACACCCGACACCGGGCATCGGCCCAACCGGACGCGCGGATCACCCGAAGAGGGCGGGGATGCCCTCCATCGAAGGGCCGGGTTCCACCCTGAGCACATTGGCCAACAGGGACGGGGCCACGTCGAGGACGTCGACCTGTTTGCGCGACGGATCCGGCTTCACCTCCGCGCCCGCGGCCAGCAGGATGCCCTCCGGAATGTGGTAACCGGTGTTCACCCCGCCGACCCGGCTGTGCGGGGCAAACCCGAGTTCCGAGGCCGGTGCGGTCGCGTCGTGAGCGGCGCCGTCCGGGTGGAACCGCAGCACCGGATCGGAGTTGGCCTCGACGGCGTGGTCCGTCCCGAACGTGACCGTGCGGCCCTGCACCCGGACCCGGGCGAACAGCGGGCGACCGCCGTCCACACGCACCGACTCCAGCGGCGCGGTGGCGGCTTCGGCGTCTGCCTCGGAGCCGAACACCAGCGACAGCATGGGGTACATCGCCAGGCCCAGTCCGGTCGCCGCCAGGTTCAGGCCGGCCACCAACCTGGTGTGGTCGTCGAGCACCAGGCAGGTGTCGTCGGACTTGACGACCTCGACCGGGCCCTGGCCCATGCTGGCCGACAAGACCAGCATCGACCGAGGGTTCCTGGCCAGGAACCGGCGGATCCGGCCGAGCTGCCGATCGGCGATATCCATTGCCGCGACGATGAATTCGCCGTAGACATCGTCGGGGGAGTAGTCGTATCTGTCGGTGTAGCCCGGCATCGCGTCGCCCCAGAACCGGTGCATCATGCCGGCGACGTGGTTGGTGAAGAAGATGCTGAGCCGGGGCCGGTGCGCGCGGTGCAGGGCCCAGTAGAGGTCGAAGCTCAGCGGTGCCTGCATGGCCGAGCGGAACGCCTTGTTCCGCGGATCACGGCGCTCCCGGACCAGATGGCCGCCGATCGTCGCGATCGAGCGCGGCGTCAGGCCCCGGCGCAGCAGGCTCATGCCGGTGCCGGCGAGCGTCTTGGGATGCAGGGCGGCGTTCGGCGAGAATCCGTTCTCACCGGTCATCGCGAGGTTGAACGCCTGGAAGCGCTGCAGCGCCACGGGGTAGGCGACGGCGTCCTGGCTGAAGGTGTCCGGGATGTAGAAGCCGCCGTGCCGGAACTGGCGGGCCGGCCAACTCTGCATCGGTCCGAACAGGCCCACCGACAGACCCGCGTTCTCGGCGACGGTCCAGATCGGGTCCCCCCGGAAGGTCGTCGGATCCTGGCCGAGATCGAAGGAATTGTGCGAATAGGTGGACGAATGCAGGGTGGGCCAGGTGCGCCAGGGCTGCAGCCCCTGCAATTCCTCGCGGTCCTCGTGCACGGTGGTCAACGATTGACCCTCGGCGAGCAGCGCGGCCAGGTGGGAACCGGGCCGCTTCTGCACGTAGATGTCGACCACATCCCAGGGCACTTCGTTGAGCTCGTAGAGGATGACGTCCCTGGCTTGCCGGCTCATCGACCGCGGCCCCTTTCCATGGTCCACATCGCCTCCGGGACCACGGCACTCGCGCGACACCTGGGCAAAATGTCACAGGCCGACTCGGCCGGCCTGCTCGTCACGTCATTCTGGCAGGGTTGGCCGCAGATTTTGCGCAGTCAATTATTGACGTGCAGGCAAAAATCACGCCGGCTGCGGACCCAGGATGCCGCAGGCGCGGCTACGCGCGCAGCCGCCGTTTGATCCGCGTCAGCATCGCCGACATGCCGCGCAGCCGCAGCGGACTGATGAGCGCCGCCAGGCCGAGATCGGCATAGAAGTCGTCGGGCACCGCGAGGATGTCCGCGGCGGACTGGCCGTCCAGCCCGGCAGCGAGAATCGACGCGAAGCCCCGGGTGGTCGGCGCCTCGGCGGGCGCGCTGAAGTACAGCCGGACGTGCTCGGGATCGGAGGCGTCCACGTCGAGGAACAGCGGAGACTGGCACTCTGGCACCGGCTCCATCGCCGCTTCCTCGAGGTGCGAGGGCAGCGCGGGAAGCTCGTTCGCGAACTCCAGCAGCAGCTGCAGCTTGTCCTGGCCGGTGACGTCCTGGAAGTCGCTGACGACCTCGGCCAGTGCCTCGGGCATCGTCACGAGGTCACCTCGACGGTGCTTCGCCCGGTTCGGCCCCGACCGCCACCGGAACGCGCACGGCGTTGCCCCACTCCGTCCAGGACCCGTCGTAGTTGCGCACATTCGGCAGGCCGAGCAGATGAGTCAGCACGAACCAGGTGTGGCTGGAACGTTCGCCGATCCGGCAGTACACGATCGTCTCGTCGTCGGCATCCAGGTGCCCGTACAACGCATCGAGTTCGGCGCGGCTGCGGAACCGGCCGCTGTCCTCGGCGGCCTTGGCCCACGGGATCGACACGGCCGTCGGGATGTGCCCACCGCGCAGCGCGCCCTCCTCCGGGTAATCGGGCATGTGGGTGCGCTCGCCGGTGTACTCCTGTGGCGAGCGGACATCGATCAGCGGTTGGTCGCCGAGCGCGGCCAGCACATCGTCCCGGAACGCCCGGATCGCCGAATCGTCGCGCTCCACCACCGGGTAACCGGTGCTCGTCCGGGAGGGGACGTCCAGGGTGGTGTCCCGGCTGTTGGACACCCACAGGTCGCGGCCGCCGTCGAGCAGGCGGACATCCGGATGGCCGAACAGGGTGAACACCCACAGCGCGTACGCCGCCCACCAGTTGCTCTTGTCCCCGTAGATGACCACGGTGTCATCACGGGAGATGCCCTTGCGGTCCATCAGCGCGGCGAACTGGGCCCCGTCGATGTAGTCGCGGACGGCCGGATCATTGAGGTCGGTGTGCCAGTCGATCTTCACCGCGCCGGGGATGTGCCCGGTGTCGTAGAGCAGGACATCCTCGTCGGACTCGACGATGGCCAGCCCGGGGCGGCCGAGGTTGGCCGACAGCCAATCCGCGGTCACCAACCGTTCCGGATGCGCGTAGGCGGCGAGGGCAGGGTCTGGATCGGCAGGAAGCGACACACAATGAGCGTACCCATGCCAGATGACCCCTCGCACGAGAGTCTCGGCCCGACCGCCGGGTGCAGCTCAGGGCAGACAGTCGGCCGCCGGGACCAACTCGGCGCGCATGTTGCTCTGCATCATCTTCAGTGCCGCTTTGCCCAGGTCGGCATCGATATGGGCGACCGCGTCCGGTGCGACGACCACGTTGTAGTGCCGGACGTAGGCGTCCAGCGCGGTGTAGAGCACGCACTGTTCGGTGACCTGGCCGGCAATCACCAGACGTTCCGGCTGCAGTTGCTGGAGCAGATAGTCCAGTTGTGTCGAGAAGAACGCGCTGTGCCGAACCTTGGTCAGCCGCAAGCAATCCGGGGTCGGCAGAATCGGTTTCACCAGATCCGGGCGCGCCCCGTCGAGGGCCTTGGCCACGATGTCGTCCCAGGTGCCGGTGAAATCGCCGAAGTTGTCGTTGACGTAGATGACGTCCACGTCCGCACGCCGGCGCCCCTCGGCGATCAGTTCGGCCAGCGGATCCACCATGTCGGCCACACTGGTGGTCAACTGTTCGGCATCGGGGTGCTCGTAGGCGTTGAGCATGTCCACAACCAGTAGCGCGGTATCTGCCATGGCGGGGGATTACCCAGGCGCCCGGATTTCAAGCGCCGACCCGCGTCAGCCGCCCAGGTTCGAGATCGTCGCGTCCAATCCGGCCGCCACTTCGGCGAGTTCGTGTTCGGTCGGCTCGGTGGAACCCAGCCTGTCGATCATCTCCTGACGGGATGCGCAGGTCAGTGCTCCCCGGTACTGATCGGAGTCCAGCGCGGCCGCGGGTAGCACCTCGGTCCGGCCCTCGATCAGGACCAATCGCGCATCGGCATCGGTCGCGGCGAGTAGCCGGCGCACATCGTCGGTCGAAATCGTCATGGTGGGTCTCCTGGCATCGCGGACGGGTCATTCCCGACGGGAGTTATTCCCACCTGGCCGCGAATCAATCAGCCGGGGCCCGGGCGGACGCCCGATGCCTGCGGAAAACGCCGATATGGGTCAGCCGCGGGGTGACTCGTTCGCCGCCCACAACTGCGCGACCGATATCCCCATGCCCGCCAGCAGGTTCCGCAACAACGGCAGGCTCACGCCGATCACGTTCGACGGATCGCCCTCGATCCGGTCGATGAACCAGCCGCCCCATCCGTCGATGGTGAAACCGCCGGCGACATAAAGCGGTTCACCGCCGGCCAGGTAGGCATCCAGATCGTCCTGCGACGGGGTGCCGAAGTGCACCGCGGTGCTGCCGGTCCGGTTCGCCTCACCGACGACGGCACCGTCGAGAAGTCGCAGCACGCTGTGCCCGGTGTGCAGCATCCCGGTGCGTCCGGCCGAGGCCTGCCAGCGACGGCGGGCCGCCTGCACCGAGCCCGGCTTGCCGGCGAGTACTCCGTCGATCTCCAGCATCGAATCGCAGCCGACCACCACACAGTCGACGCGCACGTCCTCGTCGAGAAGTTCGACGACGCGGGCGGCCTTGGCCGCGGCCAGCGCCGCGACGACCTCCGCCGCAGGGTTCCCGGACATCCGCGCGATGATCGCGTCCTCGTCCACGTCGGACACCGTGACCAGGGGATCGACCCCGGCCCCGCGGAGCACGCTGAGTCGGCCCGCCGACGCGGAGCCGAGAACGAGCCGTGTCACCTGCAGGCGCTCATCACGACCAGAAGCTCTTCGCGCAGGCGCTCATCACGACCAGATGCTCTTCGCGCAGGCGCTCATCACCGGCGCAGGTGGGTCCGCTCCAGCAGCGTGACCCGCTGCCAGCTGTGGCTCTGGTAGCGCAGCCGGTCCACCGGGTGCCCCCACAGGTTGGTCTCCTTGACGCCCGGCTCGGCCGGACCGCCGCCGGCGGCCGACAGCACGCCGATCAGGGCGGCCAGCTCTTCGGCGGTCGGCTCACCCTTGAGCACCTTGAGGTGCGGCTCGTGGGTCGCCGGGGTGGCGGCTGATTCGGGCACCGAATTCTCCTCGCTCACAGCGGGATGTTCCCGTGCTTCTTGGGCGGAACCTGGCTGATCTTGCGCTCCAGCAGGCGCAGCGAGGTGGCCACGTAGCCGCGGGTGTGCGACGGCGGGATGACCGCGTCGACGTATCCGCGTTCGGCGGCGATGTACGGGTTCACCAGGGTGTCCTCGTATTCCTGCTGCAGCTCCAGGCGCAGGGCGTCGACGTCCTTGCCCTCGGCGGCGGCCTGCTTGAGGTCCGAGCGGTAGACGAAGCCGACTGCACCGGAGGCGCCCATGACCGCGATCTGGGCGGTCGGCCAGGCGACCACCACGTCGGCACCCATGTCCTTGGAGCCCATCACGCAGTACGCGCCGCCGTAGGACTTGCGGGTGATGACGGTGATCTTCGGGACGGTGGCCTCGCCGTAGGCGTAGAGCAGCTTGGCGCCGCGCCGGATGATGCCGTCGTACTCCTGGCCGGTGCCGGGCAGGAAGCCCGGGACGTCGACCAGCAGCACGATCGGGATGTTGAAGGCGTCGCAGGTACGGATGAAGCGGGCGGCCTTCTCGGAGGCCTTGATGTCCAGGCAGCCGGCGAACTGGGTCGGCTGGTTGGCGACGATGCCCACCGAGCGACCGTCCACCCGGCCGAACCCGATGATGATGTTCTGCGCGTAACCGGCCTGCACCTCGAGGAACTCATCGTCGTCGAGGATGCGCGAGATGACCTCGTGCATGTCGTAGGGCTGGTTCGGGGAATCCGGGATCAGCGTGTCGAGTTCGATGTCCTCGCCGGTGAGGCTGTCCTCGATGGCGCCGGTCGGGGCCGGCGCCGGGTACCGCGGCGGATCGGCATAGTTGTTCGGCGGCAGGTAGCCCAGCAGGTCGCGGACGTAATCCAAGGCGTCCTGCTCGCCGGAGGCGACGTAGTGCACGGTGCCGGACTTGGCCATGTGGGTCTGGGCGCCGCCCAGTTCCTCCATGGTGACGTCCTCACCGGTGACGGTCTTGATGACGTCGGGTCCGGTGATGAACATCTGGCTGGTCTGGTCGACCATGACGATGAAGTCGGTCAGTGCCGGGGAGTACACGTGGCCACCGGCGGCGGCACCCATGATCAGCGAGATCTGCGGGATCACGCCGGAGGCCTTGATGTTGTTGTGGAAGATCTTGCTGTACAGGCCGAGCGAGACCACACCCTCCTGGATGCGGGCGCCGGCGCCGTCGTTGATGCCGATCAGCGGGCGGCCGGTCTTGATGGCCAGCTCCTGGACCTTGACGATCTTCTCGCCGTACACCTCGCCGAGGCTGCCGCCGAACACGGTGGCGTCCTGGCTGAACACGCAGACCTCGCGGCCGTCGATGGTGCCGTAGCCGGTCACCACGCCGTCGCCGAGCGGACGGTTCTTCTGCAGGCCGAAGTTGGTGCTGCGGTGCTTGGCCAGCGCGTCGAGTTCGACGAACGAGCCCTCGTCGAGCAGGGCGTAGATGCGCTCGCGGGCGGTCAGCTTGCCCTTGGCATGCACCTTTTCGACCGCTGCCTCACCCACCGGGTGCAGCGCCTCTTCCGCGCGCTTGCGCAGGTCGGCCAGCTTGCCGGCCGTGGTGTGAATATCGGGTACGTGCTCTGCCGCCGGCTCGATAGTGCTCGTCATGGTGGTCGATGTTAACGGTTCTCTAAGAAGTCGGACAGCTGGGTGTGGTTTGGCCCGCACCGGGTGACGCCGGGGGCGTCGGCTCACCGGGTATTTCGGGCCCTGTCCTCGCAGTTCTGCCGCGCGCCCGGGTGGTGTGGTCGCGATATCCGGCCGGATATTTGCCAGCGGTATTCGCCGGTCGACCGGTTCGCGGCGCAATGACAAATCACGGTTACCGCGAATTAACTCCGGTGCCGCGCTCGTAATGGACGATTCGCGGGTCGGGTCCGGTGGCCACCATCGACGCGTTGGCAATATAGTTCGCGGAGCCGACGAGCGATTGCTGGCAGCCGGCAGCGGTGTGGGTCCGGCTCGGGGGCGGTCGAGGACCCGGAGAGGAACGACAGTGTGACGGTTCATCGCGCTTACGACGGCGTGGACGGTCCCCGCGTGGTGATCGCGCACGACTACCTGACCCAACGCGGTGGCGCCGAGAAGGTCGTGCTGTCCATGAGCAAGGCGTTCCCAGATGCGCCGATCTACACGCTGCTCTACGACCCGGACGGCACCTACCCCGAATTCGCCGGGCGCGACGTGCGGGTTTCGTCGCTGAACCGGATCGGTTTCTTCCGCAAGCACCACCGCGCGGCCCTGCCGATCCTGCCCGCGTTCGCCTCGTCGATGTTCGTCGACGCCGACGTGGTGGTGACCAGCAGCAGCGGCTGGGCGCACGGTTTCCGCACCAACGGGGCCAAGCTGGTGCACTGCCACACCCCGGCGCACTGGCTCTACACGCCGGACATGTACCTCAAGGACGACGGCGACGTCCTCAAACGCGGGCTGCTGAAGGTGGCCGGACCCTCGCTCAAGGCGTGGGACCGTCGCGCCGCCCGGACGGTGGACCGCTATCTGGCGGTCTCGACCATGATCAAGGACCGCATCAAGGACGCCTACGGAATCGAGGCGGACGTATTGCCCTCGCCGGTGGCGATGCGCACCGACGTCGAGGTGCAGCCGGTGCCGGCCGTCGCCGAATGGGTGACCGAGGACCAGTCGTTCTACCTGTGCGTGTCCCGGCTGCTGCCCTACAAGAACGTCGACAAGGTGGTCCGCGCCTTCGCCGGCACCGACCGCCGTCTGGTGGTGGTGGGCCGCGGCCCCGAAGCCGGTCACATCGAGTCGATCCGCACTCCGAACGTGGCCCTGCTGTCGGATCTGACCGACGCACAGATGGCCTGGCTGTACAAGTCGTGCCGGGCCCTGATCGCGGCCAGTTACGAGGATTACGGCCTGACCCCGATCGAGGCCGCGGTGTGGGGCAAACCCGCGGTCGTGCTGCGCTGGGGCGGCTTCCTCGACACCGTGATCGACGGCGTCACCGGGACCTTCTTCGATGAACCGCAAGCGGATTCGATCGCCGCGGCCCTGGACCGTTTCGCCGCCGGGGGCTTCGACGCGGAGGTCATCCGCAAGCACGCCGACCAGTTCACCGAGCAGCGCTATTCCGAACGCCTCTACGAGGCGGTCGACGGACTCGTCGTGCCGTGCTGAACTCGCCCGTCGGGTACCGGTGCGCTTCCGGGCCCGGATCGGCGTACCTGTCGCTATCGTTGACGCGGTTTCCTCGACAAGGAGCAAAGATTCATGTTTCGTAAGCCGGCTACGGCAGACCCTGCCGACGTAGCGCGCAAGAAGGCCGCCGCGCCGGCCCTGCGGATGCCGCCGGAGTCGGAATACGTCCTCGACGAGAACAACCGGGTGACCCACTACAAGATGCAGAGCCTCGGGTTCGTGCCCAAGGCCAAGAACCGTCTCGGTGAACTGATCTTCAACCTGCTGGTCACCTACATCCCGTCGCACAAGATCCGGCAGGGCTGGCTGCGGCTGTGCGGGGCCGAGATCGGCAAGCACTGCTCGATCCTGCGCGGCACCACCGTGCTCGATCCGGCGTATCTGACCATCGGCGACGGGGTCGAGATCGGTTTCCGCTGCATGCTCGACGCGCGCGCCGGCATCTACATCGGCAACCAGGTCACCATCGCCAGCGACGTACAGATCATCGGCGGCGGCCACGACATCAACCATCCCGACTTCCTGCCGGTGCCGATCCCGACCGTGATCTGCGACTACGTGTGGATCGCCAGCCGGGCGATGGTACTGCCGTCGCTGGTCGGCCGCGGTGCGGTGGTGGCCGCGCAGGCCTTGGTCACCAAGGACATCGAGGAACTGAACATCGTGGGCGGCGTACCGGCCAAGGTGATCGGCAAGCGCGATCCGGATGTCTTGCTGTACACCAACACTCGTCGACCCCCGCCGTTCTACTGATGGGGGATCGGTTACGCGACCACCGGTTGGTGTTCGTCGCACCCGACGACGGGCAGACCGCGGTGGGTGACTACGCGCAGGATCTGGTGGACGCACTGCGCCCGCACATCGGCGAGATCGCCGAGGTGCGCACCGCCGGTCCCGGCCTGGACACCCTCGCCGACATCCGCCGGCACCGCAGCCGGGTCCGCAAACTGGTCGCCGACGGGCCGCCGGGGCGCACCCTGGTGCATGCCGAACTGTCCACCGGCGTGATGCCCACCTTCTGGGCGGTGGCCGGGCTGTCCGGGGTGCCGGTGACGGCCACCATCCACGACCCGCCGCAGGGCCTGTGGTTTCTGGCCCGGCCCCGGTTCATCGCCAGGTCCCGCCTGCTCACCCACGGCATCCACTACCCGCTGCGGCCGGTGTCGCGCGCGGTCGAAGGCCGGGTGCATGGGGATCGGACCCTCATCGCGCTGACCGAGACCGGTCGACAGTCGATCCAACGGACCTACCCGCGCACCCGCACCGCCTACATCCCGCACCTGGTGCGGCACCGGCCCGAGATCGCGCCCGCCCAGGACCGCCCCAAGGCGGTCGGCTTCTTCGGATTCGTCTACCGCGGCAAGGGTTTCGATCAGATCGCCGAGATCCGTGCCCAGCTGCCCGACGACATCGCGATCCGGGTCGCCGGCCGCGGCACCGAAGAACTGCCGCGCGCCGAGGGCATCGAGATCCTCGGCGGCGTCGACGGTGCCGCCGAAGACGCGTTCTTCGCCTCCGTCCGGGCCATCGTGGTGCCCTACGGCAAGCGGCACTTCTACGCCGAGACCTATCCCGCCTCCGGCGTGGTGGCGCACTCGATGGCCTACCGCACCCCGGTGATCTGCACCGGGTACGGGTCGCTGGCCGAGCTGGCCCCCGAACACGGGGTGGTGGCGGTGCCCCCGGCCGCAGATCCGGGCACCGGAGTGGCCGCCGGCCTGGCCGCGGAGATCACCGCGGTCCTGGGCGACGAGGCCCGGTTGACCGAACTGGGCGCCAACTCCGACCGTGCCCGGCAGGAGCGCTCGCCCGCACGTACCGCCGAGGCGTTCGTGGCGGTCTGGGAACAACTGATCGAACGTGGGCCCGCCGGTGACTGAGTCGACCGAACCCGCAGTCGCGAAGCCGGGTTCGCCGCATCTGTCGCGCGCGTTGTGGGCGGCGTTCTGGATGTACGGCGGCCGGGCCTGCGGCATGGTCTGGACGCTGGCCATCGTGGCGCAGCTGGGCATCGCCGACTACGGCAAGTACGCCATGGCGTACGCGGTGTACTCGCTGATCGGGTCGCCGCTGGACAACGTGTTCGTGGTCCGCTCGGTGCGCGAGTCGGAGGAACACTTCCTGGCCGACCGGGCCACCCGGTATCTGCTCGGGGTCGTCCTGATGCTGGTGGGCGTGGCCCTGCTGGAGGTGAACTACGTCGCGGCCTTCGGTCTGTTCGTCTCCGGCGGAGAACTGACCCTCAAGGCGTGGGAGAGTCGCTCACTGCGGGACGGTCAACCGCAGAAGGCCGCCCAGATCGACACCGGCAGACAATTCGCCAGCGTGGTGCCGGCCTGCCTCTACCTGTTCCTCGTGCCGGATCCGACGCTGCAGACCGCGACGATGATCCTGGTCGCGCCCTACGCGCTGGTGGCCCTCGGGGTCGGGCCGATCGCCTTGCGGCACAAGCCCGGAATGCCGGGATCCCCGCGGGTGATCGCCATCCTGGTGGGCGAGACCTTCTCCATCATGGCCGGTGTGCAGGGCGACCTGCTGCTGCTCGGGTGGCTGACCAACGACACCGTCGCCGGCTACTACGGCATCTGCACCACCGTCACCCTCGCCATCGTCGCGGTCGGGCAGACCTTCGGGATGTCCTACAACCAGGCTCTGCGCGAGGGCGAGGGCAATGTGTCGGTGGGACCGCCGCTGAAGGGCGCGATCCTGCTCGGACTGGCCGCCGGAGTGCTGGTGCTCATCACCGGCCTGGTCATGATGGTGGTGCCGGTGGTGCCGCAGGAGCTGGCCGTGGCGATGACGATCATGTCGTTGTTCTGCGGTATGCGCACCATCGGCATGGTGTTCCAGGCGGTGCTCTACAACCAGCACCGCGACGGTGTGCGGCTGATCGCCAACTCCGTCATCGTGCCGGTCAAGCTGGGTCTGGTCGCGCTGCTGTTCGGGCTCGGCGCGGTGGGCGCGGCGATCGCCTCGGTCATCGGTGACGCCCTGCTGATGGCCATCTACCTGCGGGTGCTCTACCGCAAGCCGGCCCCGGGAAAGCCGGAGACGTGAGCGCTGCCGGGGTGAAACCGACGGCCTGTTTCCTGCTGTCCAAGGATCCGGTGGCCGACCACGGTGGCGACGTCGAATTGTCGCGTCTGGTCCTGGAATTGGCCGCCCGGGATTTCACGGTGTCGGTGATCTGTCTGTCCCACGAGCCGCCGGGACGGCTGGACTTCGGTGGTGTGCCGCTGGTGCGGGTCGACAAGTCGGGAGTGCGGCCGCTGCGGCTGCTGGCCGACGTCGCCCGGACCGGACGCAGCCTGGTGCACGCCCGGTTCGACAACGACGACCTGGTCGCCGCGATCGATGCCGCCGCCGCCGACATCTACGTGGCCGAACACAGCTACATGGCCGAATCCTTCTTGCGCAGCTCACGTTCGGGTAAGTCCCGGTTCGTGGTGAACACCCACGTCAGCGAGTCCCTGGTGTGGCGTGCCACCCGGGGCGTGCTGGGCCGGCTGCAGGTCGGCCGGCTGCTGCGCGACGAGCTCCGGGTGGCCCGGGCCGCCGACGCGGTCGGCACCTTCGACGCCGAGGAAGCCGAGTTCTACCGGTCCCGCGGTGTGCGGGACGCCCGCTGGATGGACATCACGCTGCCGCCGGCGAAACAGGTCGCGGTGGCTTCCACGCCACGGCGACTGGTGCTGATGGGCACCCGGGACTGGCCGCCCAATCAGGAGGCCTTCGAAGAGGCCCTGCGGCTGTGGCCGCGGATCGCCGCCGGGATCGACGGCGCAGAACTGTGCGTGATCGGCGCCAAGGCCGCCAAGGCACCCGAACCCCGGTACCCGGCCGGCGTGCGGGATCTGGGCTTCGTCGACGATCTGCCCGCGTTCCTGGGAACCTGCCGGGCGATGATCGCCCCGATCCGGACCGGCGGCGGAGTGCGGGTGAAGATCCTGGACGCCGCGCGGATGGGATTACCGGTGGTCGGCACCACCGCGGCCGTCGGCTCGCTGGGGGATCTGCTCGGCCTGGGGGTGTTCGACGGCGACGCCGCCTTCATCGAGCAATGCCGAAAGTACCTGCTGGACAGCACCGGTGCCGCCGAGGCGGGGGACCGGCTGTATCGGCTCAACGAGGGATACTGGCGCGATCACCGGCCGCACCGGGCGGTCACCGAGCTGCTAGGTGGCAGCAGCGGGTAGTGGCGGGCCCTGGGCGGCAACGCTGCCCAGGCTCTCGGGGGACAGGGCCCCGCCCTTCGGTGCGGTGAGGGCACCTTCCTTGCGTAGCTCGTCGGAGTACTGCAGGAACACCAGGAAGAACGTGTACATGAAGGTCATCTGCGCGATCACGACGACCGGGTGATCCAGGTTCAGGGTGATGGTCGAGAACGCGATGAACACGCCGCCGTAGAACGCGTGCGGCAGTGAGTCGGTGCGGATCAGCTTGGCGGCCACCACACATCCGATGACGATCACCGCCAGGAAGGACAGGCCGGCCACCAGACCGCCTCGGTGCACCGCGATCAACGGCGCATTGGACACGAAGTTCTCGGTGAATGCGTAAGGGCCGTCTTTGAATTCGCGCAGCGACCAACCGTTGCCGAAGATCCAGTTGTCGCCCATGCGCCACGGGAACTCGCGGATCGCCGCGATGCGGTCCGACGCGCCGGCGTCGTTCTCGCCGAGTGAGCCCATCAACCGTTTGCGGACCGCCGGGATCATCATCGCGGTCGTGCCGCCCACGAACAGCGTGCCGATCATCAACATGCGGTCCCGGGAACGCATGTTGTGGAAGACGAAGACCAGCAACGCGCCGACCAGGACGCTGGCCAGCGCCGCCCGGCTCAGGGTCAGCACGATGGCCGCCATCAGGATGGTCATGAGGGTGACCCGCTGCCAACGGGTGAACAGGATGCCGGTGATGGCCAGTGCGATCACCAGGCCGATCCCGGCGGCGTTCGGGTCCACCCACAGCCCACCCAACCGCTGGAACGTCTCGCTGTCGTGACCGACGTCGAAACGGCCGGTCCGGGGCGTGGTGAGGGTGCCACCGGTGATGTAGAACTTGTCGACCGCGTAGTAGCCGATGATCTCGAACGGCTTGACGATGTACTTGGTGGAACCCAGCGCCACCGCGGCCAGGCCCCACAGCGCGCTGAAGGTGGCGGAGTAGACGAAAACCTTTCCGATGCTCCGCAATTGGTCATTCGGCAAGGCCAGCAGTGCGAACAGGAAACCGGTGGCCACTGCCCATTTGGTGAAGTCCATGATGTTGAGCGGCGTGGAGAACGTGACCGCCATGGACAAACCGGACATCACGATCAGCAGCAGGACCGCCGACATCAGCGGTGAGGACCGCCGCACCGCCCGGGGGTGCATCAGGAAGGCCAGGATCGACCCGCACCCGCACACGAGATAGATCGGCACGTGCACGCCGGGGAAATAGCCGAACGGGAACGTGGTGACGAAGACGACGGTGCCGTAGTACAGCCACAGCGGATGGCGCAAGCCGATGTACACGCCGACCACCACGGCCATCAGGCCGGCGATCGCGATCAGGATGGGTTTGCCACCCATGGCGGCGGCGACCGCCGCGAGGGGCCCGAGAACACAGGCCGCCGCTCCCGCCCAGATCTCGGTTCGTGAATATGTGGCCAGCTTCAAAAACGAACTCCTTTGCCGCCGGATCGGCGATCCATCACGCACTGAACTATCCTCGCATTGTCTTCGCTGGAATAGCCACACGTTCTTTTTCCCCTTGCACCTCACTTTGGTGTGGAGGGCAAGGTGGAGACGCTATCGTGATGACGTCATGGTGACCCAAAAGCGAACGGAGTGCCCAGTTGGCCGTCGGTGATTACGTGCGGATCTTTAGCCGGCTCTGGTGGGTGGTCCTGGCTGCGGTGGTGATCGGTGCCGCCGCCGGTGCTGTTTCGCAGCAGTTCGCCAAGCCGGAGTACACCTCCACAGCAAGGCTTTTCGTCAGCACCCAGAGCGGCACCTCGGTCGGCGACGCCTATCAGAACAACTTGTTCTCCCAGGAGCGGGTGTACTCCTACGCCGGGCTGGCCACCAGCGAGCAGGTCGCCGCACGGGCCATCGACCAGGCGAAGGCCACCATCACCGTCGATGAGTTGCGGGCCAAGATCACCGCGACCCCGCAACCTCAGACCGTGTTGCTCGACATCACCGCGACGGATCCGGACGCCGCGACCGCCCAGCTCTACGCCAACGCGGTCGCCGACCAACTCGTCAACGTCACCACCGAGCTGGAGACCTCGCGGCGCGGCGGGGAATCCGCCGCCGGCGCCATCGTCATCGACGACGCCAGTTTCGGCACCCCGGTCGAGTCGATGGGCCTGGTCACCCGCATCCTGTTGGGCGCGCTGGCCGGTCTCGTCATCGGCATCGTGCTGGCCGCGATCCTCGGCGTCTCCGACACCCGGGTGCGCCGCCGCGAGCGCATCGAGGACGTCACCTCCAACGCGTTGATCGGGTCGCTGCTGCAGAACAAGGGCCGCGAGGGCGTCCTGGATCTCGCCACCGGCGGACCCGCGGTCGAACGCCTGCGGGAACTGCGCACCAACATCCAGTTCGCGCGCACCCCGGACGGGGACCGCCCGCACGTCATCGCCATCACCAGCCCGTCGCCGCAGGACGGCCGCTCCACCACCGCCGCCGACCTGGCCGCTGCCTTCGCCGAATCCGGGCACTCGGTGCTGCTGGTCGACGGCGACCTGGTCGACCCGTCGCTGCCGGCCCTGCTGGGCCTGACCGGCGCCGAGCAGACCCGGGCCTCCCAGCGCGGTCTGACCACCCTGCTCGCCCGCCAGTCCGCACTGGCCGACTCGACCATCCGGGTCGGCAACCTGACGTTCCTGCCCGCCGGCCCGCTGCCGGCCACCCGCCGCCAGCTGTGGGGTGACGACGCGGCCGGGCAGGTGTTCGACGATCTGCGGGCGAACTTCGACTACGTCATCGTCGATACGCCGCCGCTGCTCAAGTACTCCGACGGTGCGGTGCCCGCCGGACTCGGCGACGGCGCGGTGCTGCTGGGCCGGATCGGCCACACCAAGGCCGGCGCGCTGCGCAAGGCGTTGGCGGTGCTGTCCGCGGCGCGCGTCAACCTGATCGGTGTGGCGGCCACCGGTGAACACGAGCATCGCAAGGACCGGACCGAGTTCAAGGCCGGCGAGAAGAAGGCGCTCGAACAGGAGGCCCGCGCGCAGAACAGCGGCGACCGCAATGGTTCGGGTGCCGAGGCCATCGGGCAGTTGCCGACGGTTCAGGCAGACCAGGAAGTCGGTCAGCCGCGCCACCGGGCTCAACTGGGACACCCGGAGTAGTCCGGTGCAGTCGCCGCGCCCGCGTCGGGTGACCGCGCTGCTGGCCGGTTCTCTAGCCGCGCTCGTGGTGGCCGCCTCGGTCAGTGCCTGCACCAGTGCCACCGAGACCCAGACGGCGCCCTACGTGCCGCCCACGATCAAGACCTTCGCCCCGCCCTTCGACGGCAAGCCGCACCTGGCGCCGCCGGACATGACCGACGACGGTCCGGGCTCGCTGGTCTCGGTCGAGCCGATCGCCTCCGGCGCCGAACTCCTCGACGAGGACGGCGCCACCTACATGCGGGTGGTGTACCGGTCCACCTCGGGCATCGACGGCACGCCGACCGAGGTGTCCGCCGCGATCGCCATCCCGGCCGGGACACCGCCGCCGGGCGGCTGGCCGATCATCGGCTTCGGGCAGGGCACCAAGGGCGTGCTCTACAAGTGCGCGTCCAGTCTGTTCCCGAACCTGCCGAAGCAGGCCTGGTCCATCGACCAGTTCATCAAGAACGGCTACGCGGTGGCGGCCAGCGATTTCCAGGGCTCCGGCGTGAAGGGCTATTCGCACCCGTTCCTGGATGCAAAGACATACGGCTACAACGTCATCGACTCGGTTCGGGCCGCCCGCCGGGTCGGCGCCGACATCAGCGACAAGTGGATGGCCTACGGACACTCGGCCGGCGGGCTGGCGGTGTGGGGCGCCGCCGAGGTGGCCCCGGAATACGGTCGGGGCCTGGACCTGCTGGGCACCATCTCGATGGCTCCGGCCGCCGACATCTCCGAACTGGCCGATGCCGCGTGGAACGGGACGCTGACCAACGCCCAGCGCGTCACCCTGGTGTACGCCCTGCAGTCGCTGTCCTGGTTCGAGCCGGAGATGAACCTGGACGACTTCCGCTCCGGGGTCACCGCCGAGAACTGGGACCTGGTCCTCAACTGCATCCCCACCGACTTCGACGCGGTCGCCAGGGTGTGGGAGACCATGGCCACCGAGGACCTCAAACCCCGGACCTACGAGAACGTGGAATGGCTGCGGGAGCGGCTGGCTTCCCGCGCGGTCCCCAATGTGGCGCGCATCGACACCCCGACCGTGGTCGCGTACGGCACCGATGACGAGCTGTACAACCAGGAGTGGTTCGAACGGGCGCTGAGCAAGGCGTGCGCGCTGGGCAGCAATCTGGAGATCAAGAGGGAACCGGGTAAGGGGCACGCCGACCTGGACCAGGCGTTCGTGATGGGCTGGCTCAACGACCGGTTGGCGGGTGTGCCCGCACCGCCCAGCAACTGCGCCCAGTGGCAGCAACAGTTGGACACGCCGAAATGAGGGCGCCGGTCGATGTCCCGCGGCTGCGTGACTACCTGGCGATGCTGCTGCGCGCCTGGCCGATGATCCTGGTCGCGACCCTGTTGTCGGCGGGTGCCGCCGCCGTCGTGGTGGCCCAGAAGACCCCCACCTACACCGCGTCCGCGCTGGCATTCGCCAAGGTGTCCAACGACCCGAGCACCTTCTCGCAGTACTACGGCGGCATGGGCGCCAAGCTGCGCATGCCCGGCTACGCCGAACTGGCCAAGTCCCGGTCGGTGGCCCAGCGGGCGATCGAGGCCATCGGCGAGGACACCACCGCCGAGGACCTGGCCTCCCGGATCTCGGCCGAATGGGAGCCGAGCGGGGTCGATCTGCGCGGCCGGGCCAACTCGGTGCTGCTGCGCATCACCGTCACCAACGAGAACCCGGACCTCGCCGTCGAGGAGGTCAACGCGGTGGGCAGCGTGCTGGTGAAACTGTCGCAGGACCTGGAGTGGTACGAGTCCGAGGTGTCCGACGACGTCCAGTACAAGGGGCCGCTGGCCGAACTGCTGCCGGTGGGGGTCGCCACGGCGGCGCGGCCGGTGCCCAACCCGATCCTCGGCCCGATGACGGTCGGCGCCGGGGTGGGTTTCGCCCTCAGTGTGCTGATCATGCTGTCGGTTCAGATCGCACGGGACACCCTGGTGACCCGCAGCCAAATCAATCAGATCGCCCGGGTTGCGACGCAACGGGAAGCGTAGGAGCTTCGTGAAAACTACGAGGACCGCGGCGCGTGTCCTGATGACTGGAGTGCTGGCCACGACGGTGGCGCTGACGGGCTGCGCCGGTGCGGAGACCGCGGCGCCGCCCGCGCCGCCGACGGACGGCGGCCAACTGCTGCTGCCGGCGGACTATGCCGGCGAGGGGCCGGGCACCCTGCGCTCCGCGGTCAACCTGCCGACGGTCGACCGCCGGATCGTGCGGGTGGCCGAGGTGGCCGCCCGCATCACCTACGACTCCACCTCGGGCATCGACGGTAGCCCGCAGACCGTCACCGGCAGTGTCTTCGAACCGCTCGGTGAGCCCCCCGAGGGCGGCTGGCCGGTCATCGTGTTCGGGCACGGCACCGTCGGTATCCACTCGGACTGCGCGCCGTCCCTGTCGCCCTCGCTGGCCGGTGCGGCGGACGCGATCCGGGCCCTGCTGTCACTGGGCTACATCCTGGTGGTGCCCGACTACCAGGGACTGGGCACAGACACGGGCTATCACCCGTACCTGGATGCGTCCACCGAGGGCTACAACATGATCGACGCCGCCCGGGCGACCCGCAAACTGCTGCCGACCGCCTCGGACAAGTGGGTGGCCTTCGGGGTCTCCCAGGGCGGCCAGGCATCCTGGGCGGCCAACGAACTCAACGCCACCTACTCCAGCCCGGATCTGAACCTGGTCGGATCGGTCAGTGTCTCGCCGGCCGCCGACATCGCCGGCCTGGCCGACCTGGCCTGGGCGGGGGAGTTGACCCCGCAGCAGTCGATCGCGGTGGTGCTGATCCTCACCACCCTCAAGGTCGAACATCCCGAGCTCAACCTCGACGATTACCGCCGCGGGGCGGCGCAGGAGAACTGGGCACTGCTGTCGGGCTGCTCGGCCGACTCGACCGATGAGCGCCTCGAGGTGGCCGACGCGCTGTCGCCGGATGACCTGCGCCCGGTGAACGAGGCCGCCACCGACGCGCTGCGCAACTACCTCATCCAGATGAGCGGACTGCCCCGGTCGCCGGCCAGCGCGCCGTCGCTCGTCCTGCAGGGCGACCAGGATCAGCTGATCCCGGTGGCGTGGACCGATGCCGCCGTCCAGCGCGCCTGCGACATGGGCGCCGAGATCGCGTCCTTCGTCGCGGTGGGGCGCGGCCACAGCGACTTCGACCCGACCGAGGCGCTGGACTGGATGCAGCAGCGGTTCCGGGGAGACCCGCCGGCGAGCACCTGCGCCGTCGAGGGGGGCCCGTCCATCCGTAAAGTGCCTCAACTGACATTGCCGGAATGATGACTGATAAAGCCGCAGCCAAGCTGCCCATCGAATCCCAGGTGATCGCGAGCTCGCCGACGCGCGGACGCGTCGTCGGTCTGGACGGCATCCGCGGCCTCGGCTGTCTGGCCGTCGTCGTCGGCCACGTCGGCGAGTTCTACACGCCGGAGACACACAGCAAGGCGCTGCTGGACGTGCTCGGGCTCGCGCTGATCCTGTTCTTCGTGCTCAGCGGGTTCCTGCTGTTTCTGCCCTACGTCCGCAGGCTGACCAAACCCGACGCGGCGATGCCGGACACCCGGCAGTACTTCCTGCACCGGGTGTTCCGGGTGTTCCCGGGGTATCTGGCCATCTTCCTGATCGCCAACTTCGTGTTCCGCGCGGTGTACGTCGAGAATCCGATCACCCAGGTGCCCGGCAGTGGGGACGGCACCGGGATGATCACCGACCCGGGCAAGCTGCTGGCGAACATGACGCTGGTGCAGACCTACATCCCGGATTACGTGCAGACCGGGATCAACCCGTCCTGGTCGCTGACCCTGGAGATCGCCTTCTACCTGTCCCTGCCGTTACTCGGGGTGCTGCTGTTCGCACTGCGCGGCCGGCTCAACATGCACCCGCTGAAACTGGCGCTGGTGGCCCCGGTCATCCTGCTGGCGATCTCCTACATCGGCCGACTGCTCATCCCGTACGTGTACCGCCACGTCAACGTGCACAACTACGAGCCGCCGGCCAGCGGATACATGCCCGACATCTGGCTGCAGAACTGGGGCCCGAACCTGGCGGCCGTGTTCAGTCGCAGCTTTTTGACCAATGCCGACCTGTTCGCCTACGGCATGCTGGCCGCCATCCTGTTCGTGGCGATCGAGCAGGCGGTCATCGGGCAGCGGGTGGCCAAGTGGATCCACCGGGTGGACATCCTGGCGCTGCCGGTGTTCGGCGTGCTGACCATCGTGCTGCTGCAGGCGCAGAATGCTTTCGGCTACGCCGCGCTGGGCATCGTGTCGGCGCTGTTCATCGTGATGGTGGTGCTGCCGCTGTCCTGGGGCACACCCTCGTGGTTGGCGCGGGGCCTGGACTGGAAACCGTTCTATTTCGTCGGGCTGATCTCCATGTCGGTGTATCTGTGGCACTACCCGGTGCTGCTGATGCTGGGCCGGTACGACCTCAACGCGGGGGACAGCTGGGGCGGCATGTTCCGCAACATGGCCGTGGTCACCGTGGTCACGTTGGTGCTGTCCACCATCACGTACTACGCCGTGGAGAAGCCGGGCCTGGATCTGGTCAAGAAGTTCCGGAAGCGTTGATGCGCCGCAACGTGCTGTGGGTGGCGGTGATCGCCGCGGTCGTGGTGCTGACCGCGGGATTCGTGCTGGTGGTGTCCCCGCCGGCCCGGCAGTTCGTCGGCATCGATGCCGCCGCCGACGACCCGCAGCCGATCGGGACCGCCGACCTCAGCGGGTCCGGTCCGGGCACCCTGGTCAGCGCGGTCACCATGCCAGAGTTCGACCGCCGCCTGAGCGGGTCGGCGGTGCGCGCGGCCCGGGTGGTCTACCGCTCCACCGACGGCGACACCGGTGCGCCGACGGTGGTGTCCGGGGCGGTGTTCATGCCCAGCGATCCGCCCCCGCCCGGCGGCTGGCCGGTGATCGCCTACGGCCACGGCACATTGGGCATCGACGAACCCTGTGGGCCGTCACTGTCGCCCACCCTGTTGGGCAGCGTGACCTGGGTGACCAATCTGGTGGGCGCCGGCTACGCGGTGGCCATGCCCGACTACCAGGGCCTCGGTATCGAGGGAGTGCATCCCTATCTCGACGCCCGCACGGCCGGCCTCAACCTCATCGACTCGGTGCGCGCAATGACGCGCACCTTCGACGGCGTCTCCTCGCGCTGGGCAGCTCTGGGTGGCTCACAGGGTGGCGGGGCGGCCTGGGCCGCGGGGGAGCAGGCGACGACCTACTCACCGGAGATGCTGCCGGTCGGGGTGGTGGCGCTGGCCCCGGCCGCGGACGTCGCCGGCCTGGTCGACCTGGCACAACGGCACGAACTGACCCGCGAGCAGATGCCCACCCTGGTGATCATCGTGGAATCGCTGGCGCGCCTGCACCCGGACCTCAACCGGGACGACTACCGGCGTGGACTGGCGGCCGAGAAGTGGGATGTGCTCACCGCGTGCAGCGGCAACCTGGTGCACGAGCGGGAATCGGTGATCGAGCAACTGGAGCCGGCCGATGTCGCGCCGCAGACCCCGGAGGCCGCCGACCGGTTGCGCGCGTACCTGGCCGCGTGGGCCCTGCCGCAGCAGCGTCTGTCGGCGCCGATGTCGGTGGTCTACGGAGGCGAGGACGAGTACATCGCCCCGAGTTGGACCGAGGGGGCGATCCGGCGGGCCTGTGATCTCGGCGGTGTGGTGACCGCGGATTTCCAGCCCGACAAGGGGCACGGCGACCTCGAATTCGGCACCCGGGTGGACTGGCTGGCCGAGCGTTTTGCCGGTGCTCCGGCCCAGAACGGCTGCCTTTCCACCCCTTGATCCGCGCCCGATCGGCGTTGCGACACGGCAGCCCGTGGCGCGCGTTTGCCGCCGGGATGTTCGCGCATACCCATTAGGTTGATTGGGTAACTATCCCCCGACAGAGTGGTCGCGCATTTTTGCTTGCTGAGCGGGGCGTTCCCAAAACCCGCACGGTCGTGCCGTTGTCGCGGTGGTCAATTAGTGGGGCGGCTGAGGTTTCTGGCAACATGCCATGTCGTTGCGGGTGCGGTAAGTTGCCTGCGCTGTTCGTACTCAGTCCAGTAGGCGGGGGTAGCTTCCGGTTCCCCAGCAAACTCGCAAATTTGCTCCGAAGCCTCCGATCCTGTGTAATATGTGGATTCTCGTGGGGTCTTACCCACAATTGAGAGGGAATCAGCGGTGACATTAGTTTCTCGTGACGTGAGCGCTCTCAGGGACTTCCGGGCGCCTGCAGAAGGTGGCTCCCCTCAACCGCTGGTCGCGGTTGCTGACCGCTCCCAGGGACTGGCCTGGCAGCGGCGCTACGTCGTCGGACTCCTCATCTCGGATGTCGTCGTCGTGAGCGCGGCCATGGCCTGCGCCCAGATGGTCCGGCTGGGACGTCCGGTCACCCAGTTCGACCCGCTGACCAAGTATTTCGGTCTGCTCTCGGTGGTGTTCGGCCTGATGTGGCTGGGCATGCTCGCCGCCTACGGGACCCGCTCGCCGCGGATCGTCGGCGCGGGCACCGAAGAGTACCGACGCGTGCTGTCGGCGACGATGTCCACCATCGGCGTCGTCGCGGTCACGGTGATGATCTTCCGGCCGGAGTACGCCCGCGGGTATCTCGCGGTGGCCTTCCCGCTCGGGCTCGTCCTGCTCCTGATCAGCCGCAGCTCGGCACGCCGGGTGCTGGGCTGGTACCGCAAGGACGGCCGGTGCATGAATTCGGTGCTGGCGGTCGGCAGCCCGACCGCCGTCAACAGCATGGTGCAATCGCTGTCGCGCGCACGCGATTACGGCTACTCCGTGGTCGGCGTGTGCCTGACCGGGCAGGCGGCCGGCGGCACCATCGAGGTCCCGGGGGTCGGAACGCTGCCCGTCCTGGGCGACGAACACGGCGTCGAGGCCGCCCTGGCGGCCACCGGAGCCGACACCGTGGCGCTGACCACCACTGATCACCTGGGCCCCGCGGGCCTGCGCGAATTGTCGTGGGACCTCGATCGCCTCGGGGTGGACCTGGTGGTCTCGCCCGGCATGGCCGACGTCGCGGGCCCGCGCCTGACCATGCGCCCGGTCGCCGGGCTGCCGCTGATCCACATGGAGAAGCCGCAGTACAGCGGGACCAAGAAGCTGCAGAAGCGCTTCTTCGACGTGGTGGTGTCGATGTCGGTGCTCCTCTCGGCCGCACCGCTGATGATCCTGGCCGCGATCGCCATCAAGCTCAGCAGCCGGGGGCCGGTCTTCTACGCCGCCGAACGCATCGGCATCGACGGCAAGCCGTTCAAGATGATCAAGTTCCGCACCATGGTGGTCGA
The DNA here is from genome assembly GCF_043974665.1 of Mycobacterium sp. AMU20-3851. NCBI lineage: Bacteria > Bacillati > Actinomycetota > Actinomycetes > Mycobacteriales > Mycobacteriaceae > Mycobacterium > Mycobacterium sp. AMU20-3851. The sequence goes on along the minus strand of NZ_CP146371.1, from coordinate 4,309,487 downwards.
CGCCGACAAGCAGGTCGACCGCCTCACCGCGCTCAACGATTTCGACGGCGGCGTGCTGTTCAAGATGCGTGACGACCCGCGCGTCACCCCGGTGGGCCGGATCCTGCGGCGCTACAGCATCGACGAATTGCCGCAGTTCTTCAACGTGCTCAAGAAGGAGATGAGCGTCGTCGGCCCGCGGCCGCCGCTGCGTTGTGAGACCGACGCCTACACCGACCAGATCCGTCGTCGTCTGCTCGTGCTGCCCGGTATCACCGGACTGTGGCAGGTCAGCGGCCGCGCCGATCTGTCCTGGGACGACGCGGTGCGCCTCGATCTGTCCTATGTGGAGAACTGGTCGATCAGCGGCGATGTGCTGATCGCGTTCAAGACGATCCGCACGGTGCTCGGCGCGGTCGGCGCATACTGACCGGCGCTTGCGCCGCAGGTCCTCTGGTGCGGGCTCGGGTAATGTTGCGCCCATGCGGCGCTCGTCGGTGAACAGCCCGGCGGGATTGGCCAAGAAGATCTTCGCGGCCGTCGCCGCAGTGGTGTTGGTGCTCACCGGATTCAAACTCCTGCCGCTGGCGATCCCTGCCGCCACATGGCTTTTCAGCGCGACGTACAACTCGTTCTCGGCGCTGCAGGGCCCGCCGGTACCCGTCGCGGCGGCCGACCTGTCCGGCGACGGCCCCGGCTCGCTGATCTCGGCCACCACGATGCCCGCGGTGACGCAGACCTGGGAGGGACGCAGCCTGCGCGCGGCCCGCGTCATCTACCGCTCCACCTCCGGCGACACCGGCACCCCGACGGTGGTCTCCGGTTCGGTCTTCACCCCGCTGGGAGAGCCGCCGTCGCGTGGCTGGCCGGTGGTGGCGATCGGGCATGGCACGGTCGGTATCGACGGTCCGTGCGGACCATCGCTCTCGCCGTGGCTGCAGGGCGCGCTCAGCTTCGTGGCACCGCTGATCGACCGGGGGTACGCGGTCTCGGTGGCCGACTTCGAGGGCCTGGGCGTCAAGGGAGTACATCCCTACCTGGACGCCCGCACCGCGGGGCTGAACATGATCGATTCGGTGCGCGCGCTGCGGCACACCTTCCCGGGGCAGCTGTCGAGCACCTGGGCCGCGTTCGGCCACTCCCAGGGTGGGGCCGCCGCCTGGGCGGCCAACGAACAAGCCGGTGACTATGCCCCCGAGATGCGGTTCATCGGTGCCGTCGCCGCAGCACCGGCCGCGGACGTCGCCGGGCTGGTCGACCTGGCCGAGGCCGGCGCCCTGACCTCGGAGCAGCGGCTGAGCATGGCGATGATCATCGAATCGGCGGCGCGCCGGCACCCGGAACTCGATCGCGACGACTTCCGGCGCGGAGCCGCCGCCGAGCACTGGGCGGTGCTGACCGCCTGCCAGGGCTCGGAACTGATGCAGCGGTCGGCCGCCGCGGGCAAACTCACCGGTGACGACTTCGTGCCGCGCAGCCCCGAAGCCGCCCAAGCGCTTCGGAAACTGTTGCAGCAGTGGGCACTTCCGCAGCGTGCACTGTCGGGTCCGTTGTCGGTGTGGTACGGCGGGGCGGACGCCTACCTGGACCCGGAGTGGACCCGCGCCGCGATCGAACAGGCCTGCGCCCTGGGCGGTACGGTGACGGTTCAGTTCGAGCCGGACAAGGGGCATTCGGATGTGGACCTGGGGGCGCAGTTGACATGGTTGCTCGACCGTTTCGCCGGACAGCCGGTGCGCAATGACTGCTGAGGTGAGCCGGGTACCGCTCGACGCGGCGCGGCTGGGTGCGCAGATCGCCGGCACGTCATGGCGGCGCCTCGACGTCGTCGCCGAGACCGGCTCCACCAACGCCGACCTCGTCGCCCGTGTGGCCGGCGGGGAGGACATCGGTGGCGCGGTGCTGGTGGCCGAGCATCAGGCGTCGGGGCGGGGCCGCGGCGGCCGGGTGTGGTCCGACGTCCCGATGGCTTCCGTCGCGATGTCGGTCGGGGTCTCGGCGGCCGGGGTCGACGAGCAGAACTGGGCACTGTTGCCGCTGCTGACCGGGGTCGCGGTGGTGGAGGCGCTCGGTGACGCCGGGGTGGCCGGCTCGCTGAAGTGGCCCAACGACGTCCTGGTCGACGGCGCCAAGATCGCCGGCATCCTGGCCGAGGTGGCCTCCCCGCAACCGGTGGTGGTGGTCGGGATCGGCCTCAACGTGACCGTCGGCGCGGACGAGATCGAACAGCCCGGGGCCATCTCGGTCCTCGCCGCCGGCGGCGACACCGACCGTGAAGCCCTGGTGCTCGCCATGCTCGGGCGCCTCGGCGCCCGCATCGAGGACTGGCGCGCCGGCCGCGATGTGCTCGCGGACTATCGGCGGCACAGCGCCACGATCGGCGCGCGGGTCCGGGCCCTGCTGCCCGGGGACCGGGAGTTCGTCGGCACCGCTACCGGGGTCGACGACCGCGGTCAGCTGACCATCGAGTCGGGGGACACCGCGATGACGGTGGCGGCCGGCGACATCGTGCATCTGCGGCCCGCGCCGGACCCGCACGGGCAGTAAGGTCGCGCTGTGGGCTATCCGGACAATGTGCTGGCCAACGATGAGCAGGTGGTGCTGCACCGGCACCCGCACTGGAAACGGCTGATCGTCCCGGTCCTGGTGCTGCTGGTGGCCTCGGCGCTGGCCGCCTTCGCCGCGGCCGTGGTCGCCGAGACCGACTGGGACCCCACGGCCAAACAGGTGGTGCAACTGGTCATCGCCGCCGCCTGGCTGATCCTTGTCGGCTGGTTGACGGTGTGGCCGTTCCTGACCTGGTGGACCACCCACTTCGTGATCACCGACCGCCGGGTGATGTTCCGGCACGGGCTGTTGACCCGCAGCGGCATCGACATCCCGTTGGCCCGGGTGAACAGCGTGGAGTTCCGGCACGGGCTGGCCGACCGGATCCTGCGCACCGGCACCCTGATCATCGAGTCAGCGTCGCAGGATCCACTCGAGTTCTACGACATTCCGCGGGTGGAGCAGGTCCACGCGCTGCTGTATCACGAGGTCTTCGACACCCTGGGAACCGAGGAATCGCCGAGCTGATCGGCCCGCTTGGTGCGGCCGGGCCGGCGCCGTAGCGGGGTGACCGTCCCGGAGGGGTCGGCCTGCGGGGGATCCATCTGGTCCTCGATGGCCTCGGCGAGCCCGCCGCTGGACAGCGTCGATTCCAGGGCCGTGTCCCCGGCCCGGCCGAATTCGTCGGGGAACACCCAGCGACGGAACGCCCAGAACCGGAAGGCCATCTGCAGCAGATTGCCGATGATGTAGGCCGAGATGAAGTCCGCGACGTTCTCCACCGTCAGCGACACGTCGGGCACGCGGAGTTGCAGCACATAACTGGAGAAGTACAGCGGGGCCATGCTCAGCAGCACCCCGACCGCGCTGACCCCGAAGAACAGCAGTGCCTCGTGATGTCGCTCACGGCCGCCCCGGTCGCGGAAACTCCACTCGCGATTGAGGATGTAGGAGGCGATGACGGCGACCACGCCGGCGATGATCTTGGCGGTGACCGGCTTGGGTTCCAGCACCGTGAGTTTGAGCGTGTAGAAGATCGCCGAGTCGATGATGAACGTCGTCCCGCCGACGATCGCGAACTTGATCAGCTCATGGTGCCGCTCGGCATACGGTCGGATCACGCGCGGCAGCCGCGCGATCGTGGCATCTGCAAAGGACACGGATAGCCAGTGTACGGAACTGGCAGCCCAGGTGCTGAATCGTGCGTTCGTCGCAGGTCATGCCACCATGGTGGGCGTGTCAAAGCCGCGTAGAGAAACACGTTCGATGCCCGTGGTGGCCATGATCGGCGGCGGGCAGCTGGCCCGCATGACCCATCAGGCCGCCGTCGCGCTGGGTCAGACCCTGAGGGTGTTGGCGGAGAACCCCGGCGACCCGGCCGCCCAGGTCAGCCCCGACGTGGTGTTGGGGTCGCACACCGATTACGCCGCGCTGCGCGAGGTCGCTGCGGGTGCCACCGCGTTGACCTTCGACCACGAGCACGTACCCACCGAACTGCTGGACAAGCTCGTCGCCGCCGGCGTGAACGTGGCACCGCCGCCCGAGGCGCTGGTGCACGCCCAGGACAAGCTGGTCATGCGGCGCAAGCTGTCCGAGCTGGGGGCTCCGGTCCCGCGGTTCACCGCCGTTGCGACCGTCGACGATGTGGCCGCTTTCGCCGATGAGGTCGGCGGGCAGGTGGTGATCAAGACCATCCGGGGCGGATACGACGGCAAGGGCGTGGTGCTGGCCGAGGACACCGCGCAGGCCGTCGCCGCCGCCGAGCGCTACCTCGCCGACGGTGTCGCCATCCTGGTCGAGGAACGGGTCGCGATGCGGCGCGAGCTGTCCGCATTGGTGGCCCGCTCACCCTTCGGGCAGGGCGCGGCGTGGCCGGTCGTCCAGACGGTGCAGCGCGACGGCATCTGCGTCGAGGTGATCGCGCCGGCCCCGGAACTGTCTGCCGAGCTGGGGGCCCAGGCCCAGCAGTTGGGCCTGCGGCTGGCCGACGCACTCGGTGTGGTCGGGGTGCTGGCGGTCGAACTGTTCGAGACGACAGACGGTGCGCTGCTGGTGAACGAACTGGCGATGCGGCCGCACAACTCCGGGCACTGGACCATGGACGGCTCGGTGACCAGCCAGTTCGAGCAGCACCTGCGGGCGGTGCTGGACTACCCGCTGGGCGACACCGCCGCGCGTGCGCCGGTCACCGTGATGGCCAATGTGCTTGGCGCCCCGGAGATCCCGGCGATGAGCGTGGACGAGCGGTTGCATCACCTGTTCGCCCGGATGCCCGACGTCAAGGTGCACCTGTACGGCAAGGGCGAGCGCGCCGGGCGCAAACTCGGTCACGTCAACGTCGTCGGCGACCGCGCGGACGCCGAAGGGGTGGACGCCCTGCGGGAACGCGCCGACCGGGCGGCACACTGGTTGTCGCACGCGCAGTGGACCGATGACTGGAATGAGCACACAGCCGATGACTAATCAGCCCCGGGTCGGGGTCATCATGGGGAGCGACAGCGACTGGCCGGTGATGACCGATGCCGCCACCGCGCTGGCCGAGTTCGACATCCCTTTCGAGGTCGGTGTGGTGTCCGCGCACCGCACGCCCGGCCGGATGCTCGATTACGCACGCGATGCGGCCGGGCGCGGTATCGAGGTGATCATCGCCGGGGCCGGCGGCGCCGCCCATCTGCCCGGCATGGTCGCCTCGGCCACCCCACTGCCCGTGATCGGCGTCCCGGTGCCGTTGGCGCGCCTCGACGGACTGGACTCCCTGCTGTCCATCGTGCAGATGCCCGCGGGCGTCCCGGTGGCCACCGTGTCCATCGGCGGTGCCCGCAACGCCGGGTTGCTGGCGGTGCGGATCCTGGCGGCGGGCGACCCCGCGCTGCGCGCCCGGGTGGAGAAGTTCCAGGCCGACCTGGAGGCCACCGTGCTGGAGAAGGATGCGCGGCTGCGCGCCGACCTCCTGGGTGAGTGACGGCGGGGCCGTGCCGCCTCCGGTAACACGGGTCGCCCGCGCATCGATATGGCGGACAGCCGACTCACAGAAACGTCGGTGTCCAGGAAAAAGAGGTGCGATAACATGCCGTCCATGCTGAAGCCGCTGGGCCGGACCATCCGTCGGAGCGCCCTGATCGCCACTCTGGTCGCCGCACTCGTGTCGGCCGCGCCCGCGGTGTCGCACGCCGCGGACGTCGTCGCTCCCGCCGACGGCTACGGTTTCGGCCAGGGTGCCTCACCGACCTGGTCCTCGTTCGCCGACACCAACCGTGAGATCGAGGCTGTCGCGCGCACCGGCGCCTCCTGGTACCGGGTCGCTGTCGACTGGAGCGCGATCGAGAAGGCCAGGGGACAGTACGACTGGGCCTACCTGGACAACGCCGTCAACACCGCCAACGCCAACGGACTGCGGGTGCTCGGCGTACTGCTCTACAGCCCGGCGTGGGCACGCCCCCCGGCGCTGAACTCCCTGCTGCCGAGCGTGCCGCCGGCCAACCCGGCCGACTACGCGGCGTTCGCCAGTGCGGCGGCCGCACGCTACGCGGGCCGCGTGCAGGCCTGGCAGATGTGGAACGAGCCGAATCTGCCCATCTTCATGGGCTTCACGGAGAACCGGGCCGCCGCCTACGCCGGCCTGGCCAAGGCCGCGTACCCGGCCATCAAGGCCGCCGATCCGGGCGCGACCGTCGTGCTGTCCGGCCTGAGCCGAAAGCTGGGACCGGATTCGCCGTCGGGCTTCCTGCGTCAGCTCTACGACCTCGGTGTCGGGGGATCGTTCGATGCCGCCGCGGCGCATCCCTATGTGACTCCGGGCGGCATCGCCGCCAACCCCGAGGGCGGTTGGTCCGAGGTCGGCGCGATGCGCGGTGTGATGAACGGCGCCGGTGACGGTGGCAAGAAGATCTGGTTCACCGAGTTGGGCGCGCCGACGAGCGACACCGGCGAGGGGGTCAGCCAGCAGGAGCAGGCCAAGCAGATCACCGACGTGCTGGCCGCCGCCGCCGGACTGGGCTATGTGGGACCGGCGTTCATCTACAGCATCCGCGACAACAACAGCGGCAACCGCGGCGACAACGAGTCGAATTTCGGTGCGCTGCTGACGACGGACTGGCAGCCCAAGTACACCGCGAGCGTGCTGGCACGCTGAACCGCTGACGCGCCGCGAGCGACATCGGTCGTTGCTGTGAGGTGACCGGTAGTATTCGCGCCGTGATTCCGACAGAGCCTTCGCAGGGTGTAGTGGTGCAGCTTCTGAGAAAGTTCACGCCGCCGAAGTTGCTGGCGTTGATGCGGTGGCTTCTCATGCGGGTGCGGATCAAGGACATGCAGGCCCCGCCGTTCTGGATCGGACGGGGTTTCCAACTCCACGTCGGGCCGAACGCCAAGGTGCGGGGTTGCAAGTCGCTGTTCATCGACCGCTACAACGACTGGCGGATCGAGGGCGAACTCATCGTCGGCGACGGCGTGCGCTTCGCGCCCAAGGCCACCCTGTCGGTGCACAGCACGGTCACCATCGGCGACTATTCGCAGTTCGCCGAATGCGTGTCCGTGCACGACAACACCCATCTGGGTGCCGAGAACGACGTCCCGTTCCATTTCCGGCCCCGCGACGCCGCGCCGATCACCGTCGGCCAGAACGTCTGGGTGGGCGCCAAGGCCACCATCCTGATGGGCGTCACCATCGGTGACAACGTCGTCGTCGCGGCGAATGCCGTTGTCACCAAGGACATCCCGCCCGGCGTCATCGTCGGTGGTGTGCCGGCCCGGATCATCGGCACGACGGTCAAACAGGTCGATCCGACGGCGGGGTAGCATCGGCGAATCGCGACACCGGATACGGCGGCGCCATGCCCGGCGACTACTGGCGGTTTGCGGCGGAGCGCCCGTGAGGCGCTAAAGTTACCGGTGAGTAGCGAGGAGATTCCGATGGTTGCCAACCCTTCTTTCGACCTGTTCAAGCTCTCCGATGAGCACAACGAACTGCGCACGGTGCTGCGTGCGCTGTGCGAGAAGGAGATTGCGCCCTACGCCGCCGAGGTCGACGCGCAGGCGCGCTACACCGACGAGGCGCTCGCGGCGCTCGACGGCTCCGGGTTCTCCGCGGTCTACATCCCGGAGGAGTACGGCGGCCAGGGCGCCGACGCCGTCGCGGCCTGCATCGTGATCGAAGAGGTGGCCCGGGTGTGCGCGTCCTCCTCGCTGATCCCGATCTGCAACAAACTCGGCACCACCGGGCTGCTGATGCGCGGCTCCGAGGAGCTCAAGGGCAAGGTGCTGCCCTCGATCGCCGCGGGCGAGGCCACCGCGTCCTACGCGCTGAGCGAGCGCGAAGCCGGCAGCGACGCCGGGGCCATGCGCACCCGGGCCGTGGCCGACGGGGATGACTGGATCCTCAACGGCACCAAGTGCTGGATCTCCAACGGCGGCAAGTCGACCTGGTACACCGTGATGGCGGTGACCGATCCCGACAAGGGCGCCAACGGTATCTCGGCGTTCATCGTGCACAAGGACGACGAGGGGTTCTCTGCCGGACCCAAGGAACACAAGATGGGCATCAAGGGATCGCCCACCACCGAGCTGTATTTCGAGAACTGCCGGATTCCCGGCGACCGGATCATCGGCGAGCCGGGGACCGGCTTCAAGACCGCCCTGGCCACGCTGGATCACACCCGGCCCACCATCGGCGCGCAGGCCGTCGGCATCGCCCAGGGCGCCCTGGACGCATCGATCGCCTACACCAAGGAGCGCAAGCAGTTCGGTAAGAACATCGCCGAGTTCCAGAACACCCAGTTCATGCTGGCCGATATGGCGATGAAGATCGAGGCGGCCCGGCTGATGGTCTACACCGCCGCCGCCCGCGCCGAGCGCGAAGAACCCAACCTGCAGTTCCTGGCCTCGGCGTCGAAGTGTTTCGCCTCCGATGTCGCCATGGAGGTCACCACCAACGCGGTGCAGTTGTTCGGTGGGTACGGCTACACCGTCGACTTCCCGGTCGAGCGGTTCATGCGCGACGCCAAGATCACCCAGATCTACGAGGGCACCAACCAGATCCAGCGTGTCGTGATGAGCCGTCAACTGCTGAAGTGACGGGCCGGCCCGCGGCTGCGCTCAGGAGCGGGTGACCTTCTCCATCTCGCGGCGCCGGTCCAGTGCGGCCGGGTCCGGATGGGCCACCTGCACCAGGGACGCACCCGCGGCCAGCACCGCGAGGAAGTTTCCGATCAGCTCGTCCTCGGTGTCCCAGGACGCGGTGGAGAGCACCCGGTCGGTGTCGGTCAGGCCCTGCGCGGCAGCCGATGCGGTCGCCGCGGTCAGCAGATCCGCCGCCGCGCGGCCGTTCAGCGCCGCACCCGGGGAGCGTTCGGGGACGATCTGGTCTCCGTGCACCCGGACCGATGTCGCATAGTCGGTGACCCCGACCGGCAGGTCGGGCACCGGCTTGCCGAACGGGTCGAGGGAGAGCACCACCACCTCACCCATCGCGGCGCCGACCGCGGCGTCCGCCTCGTCGATGCGCTCGGCGGTGCACAGTGCGATCGCGGCCTCGGCCGCCTCGGTGCCCGCCTGCGGGCCCCAGAGCACCTCGGCCCCGATCCACCAGGCCCCCAGCAGGACCGCGGCCGTCTGCCAATGCGCGGGCAGCAGGACCGCCACCCGGCTGCCGGGCCCGGCGCCGAGCTCATCGCGCAACAGATTCGCGGTCTTGGCGGCCCAGTTCGCCAGCGTCACCGTCGACACCTCGATGCGTTCGCCGGTGGCGTCGTCGTAATAGGTGATCCGCGGGCCGACCGGGTCGCGCCTCATGATCGGATCGAGCAGGGCCGCACTGACTGTCGTCACGTCAGTTCACACATTGCGGGTCGTCGGAACCGGCGGTGATGATCGGCGACGGCGGTGGCGGCGGGACGGACTGCTCCGAGGAGACCAGATCGTCGCCCTGATAGCCCTGGTACCACTCGGTGGAGGCGGGGTCGGCCGAGCTGGTGCCCTCCAGGCCGGACCCGGGCCCGGTGTAGTCGTCGGACAGCACCACCTGCACCGTGCCGGGCGCCATCGAGGGATCCTCGATCACCATCAGATTGCCGAGCTGCTTCGAAACCGCCTGAACGCCAAGGTCATCGACGCTGGGTCCACGGACCTGGCTGTGGGCGACCCGTTCCCCCTCGTGGTTGCCGACGTTGCCCGCGGTGAATCCGCCCCCGGTGAGCACCTCCGATACCGCCGCGGCCAGACCGTTGATGTCGGTGTCGTTGACGACGTCGACGGTGGTCTTGTCGGGGGAGTAGGCGACCTTCTCGGTGTTGCCCTGCTCCTGCTCCTCGAGCAACCCGTGCACCCATTCCTTGACCGCGGTGGGATCGATGCGCACCACGCTCTGCATCCCGTCATCGCTCCACCCGTCCTCGCGCAGGATGGGAATGGTGGCGAACGCCACCGAACCGGCCGCGACCTCCTGCAGCTGGGTGACGAAATCCATGATGTCCCAACCCTCGGAGAGCACCACCGACCGCTGCACGGCGGTCTGCAGCCGGCCCAGGGTGGCCGGGCTGGACAGCGTCTTGCCCGAGATCACCTGGTGGGCCAGCGATGCCATCACGGCCTGTTGACGTGTCACCCGGTCCAGGTCGCCGCGCGGTAGGTCGTGGCGCTGCCGCACGAAGCTCAGCGCCCGTGGGCCGTCCAGCTTCTGCCAGCCGGCCGGGAAGTCGGCACCGGAAAGAGGTTCGTAGACAGGCTCTTTGAGGCAGACGTCCACACCGCCGAGCGCATCGGTGATCAAACTGAAACCGAGCAGCCCGATTTCGGCGTAGTGGTCGACGGTCACACCCGTCAGGTGGGCGACCGTCTCGATCAGCGCCTCGCGGCCGGCCTCGGTGCCTTCCTTCTCGCCCTGGGCCGGGTCCATGCCCTGAACCTCGATGAGGTCCTTCATGGTGGCGAGCTTGGCGTCGCCGTACACCCCGTTGATCTTCATCTTGCCCTGGTCGTCGGGCAGTTCGACATAGGTGTCGCGCGGGATCGAGATCGCGGTGGCCGACTTCCCGTTGTTCGGGATGCGGATCAGGATGATGGTGTCGGTGTTGGTCGCCACATCATTGCCGACCCGCAGCGACGCCAGCTCCTCCTCCGACAGCGGATTCCCGTGCGCGTCGGTGCGGCTGTCCACGCCGACCAGCAGGATGTCGATGGCACCGTCCTCGCCGCCCTCACCCAGGGCCGCGGAACTGACGTGGTTGATGCCGCCCTCGAAGGAACGCACCGTGCTCCAGGCCACGCCAGTGGACACCACAACCGCCACCGCGGCAATGACGCCGACCGTTCTGGTCAGCCGATTTTGCATCAGCCCAGGCTACTGTCCGCGGCCGCGATGACCGCCGAAGCGCGTCGGCGTGCCAACCATGAGTGAGGTAACTCCCGTGCCGGGCCGCTGCCGAGCTCGGTGGCGCGGACCGGGGGTCCAGTAACTTGACCGGTATGCGAAGGAGGCTGGGCAGATTCCTCGGGCGGGCCGCCGTCCTGGTCGCACTGGTGCTGTCCATGGTCGCGACCGGCCCGGCCACCGCGCACGCGGTGGTGGCCCCCGCGGACGGCTACGGTTTCGCCCAGGGGTACACGTGGGCGACCGGCGATCGCAACGATGTCCGCCGCGAGATCGCCGCGGTCTCCAGGACCGGCGCCTCCTGGGTCCGGCTGCCGCTGGACTGGTCGGTGGTGCAACCGCACTCGGGCCGCTACGACTGGGGCTACTTCGACAATCTGGTGAAGACCGCGGACCGCCACGGCCTGCGTGTGCTCGGGCTGATCTACAACACGCCGCTGTGGGCGCGCGGCGAGGGCCCGCGGTTGCTCTTCCCGTCCGCGCCGCCGCACAACCCGGCCGACCTCGCCGCCTTCGCCGCCGCCGCCGCCAAGCGGTACGCCGGGCGGATCAACGCCTGGGAGATCTGGAACGAACCGAACCTGCCGCTGTTCATGGGTTTCGTGGAGGACAAGGCGGTCCGTTTCACCGAGATGCTGCGGGCCGTGCACCCGGCGATCAAATCCGCCAATCCGAAGGCCACGGTGGTCGCCGCGGGTTTGAGCCCGCTGGGCGGCGACGATTCGCCACCCGGCTTCCTGGCGCAGATGTACGCCGCCGGCGCGCAGGGTTTCTTCGACGCGGCGGCCGCGCACCCCTATGTCTTTCCCGGCGGGCTGGCCGCCGACAGCAACAACGGCTGGTCCGATGTCCTACGCATGAATGAGGTGATGGTGGCCAACGGCGACGCCGGCAAGAAGATCTGGCTGACGGAGATGGGCGCGTCGACCAACGACACCCCCGAGGGGGTGAGCCAGCAGGAGCAGGCCCGACAGATCGTCGACGTGCTGGGTGCGGCGGCCGCCGTCGGCTGGACCGGGCCGGCCTTCATCCATGCGGTGCGCGATCTGGACACCGCCAACCGCGACGACCGGGAGGCCAACTTCGGCGCCCTGCTCACCACCGATTGGCAGCCGAAGTACGCCGCGACGGTGCTGGCCCGCTAGTGACCATGCCGAACCGAATCGTCATCGCCGGTGCCGGCGGACAGGTGGGACGCTTCCTGGCCGACGAACTGACCGCCGCCGACCGTGACCTGCTGGCCTGCACCTCGAAGCAGTGGGATGTCACCGATCCGGCAGCGGCCGAGATCGTCGAACCGGGCGACATCGTGGTCAACTGCGCCGCACTGACCGCCGTCGACGACGCGGAGGCCGACGAGCCCCGCGCGTTCGCCGTCAACGCGACCGGGGCCGGGAACATCGCCCGGGCCTGCGCGGCGGTCGGCGCCCGGCTGATCCACATCTCCACCGACTACGTGTTCAGCGGTGACTTCGGTGCCGTCGGAGACGGGACCCCGCATCCGTACGAGGTGGACGATCCGGTCGGGCCGCGCAGCGTGTACGGCCGCAGCAAGCTGGCCGGCGAGCAGCAGGTGCACGCCGCGCTGCCGGATGCCACGGTGGTGCGCACCGCGTGGGTGTACACCGGGGTGGGCACCGACTTCGTCGGCACCATGCGCCGGCTGGAGTCCGAGCGCGACACCATCGAGGTGGTGTCCGACCAGACCGGCTCGCCGACCTACGTCGCCGACCTCGTGGCGGCCCTGCTGCAGATCGCCGACGACCCGGCGCCCCCGCCGCTGCTGCACGTGGTGAACACCGGTCCGGCCAGCCGCTACGAACTGGCCTGCGCGGTGTTCGCGGGCGTCGGTGCCGATCCCGACCGGGTGCGGCCGGTAACCAGCGACCGGCATCCGCGCCCGGCGCCCCGCCCGGCGTACTCGGCGTTGTCCACGGCGCGCTATCAGGCCGCCGGGTACCGGCCGCTGCGGTCCTGGCGGGACGGGCTGGCCGCCGCGCTGGCGGCGTTGCGGTGACGGTGCCGGACCGGCCGGACATCGGACTGGCTACCCTCTAGCAACGTGGGCGACGAACTGGCTGGGCGCGGTGACTGACGAACTGAAGGTCGTGACGGTGACGTATTCACCGGGCCCGCATCTGGATCGCTTCCTGGCCTCGCTGGCACACGCCACCGAACGGCCGGTCACCGTCATCATGGCCGACAACGGGTCCACCGACGGCGCGCCCGAGGAGGCTGTGCAGCGGTATCCGAACGTGCGGCTGCTGCGCACCGGCGGCAATCTCGGGTACGGCACCGCGGTGAACCGGGCCGCCGCCGAACACGTCACCGACGGCGAGTTGTTCATCGTGGCCAACCCCGACGTGCAGTGGGGCCCCGGCAGTATCGACGAGTTGCTGGCGGCCGCCGCGCGGTGGCCGCAGGCCGGCGCGTTCGGGCCGCTGATCCGGGACCCGGACGGGGCGGTGTACCCGTCGGCGCGGCACCAGCCCAGCCTGGTCCGCGGAGGCATGCACGCCGTCGTCGGGCCGGTGTGGAAGTCCAACCCGTGGACGGCGGCCTACCGCCAGGAGCGGCTGGCACCCAGTGAACGCCCGGTGGGCTGGTTGTCCGGGGCCTGCCTGTTGCTGCGCCGCGAGGCGTTCAACGAGATCGGCGGATTCGACGAGCGCTACTTCATGTACATGGAGGACGTCGACCTGGGCGACCGGCTGGCCCGGTCGGGCCGGCAGAACATCTACGTGCCGAGCGCGGAGATCCTGCACGACAAGGGCCACTCGACCGGGCGCGATCCCGCGACGAATCTGGCGGCCCATCACCGCAGCACCTACACTTTCCTGGCTGACCGACATTCGCGCTGGTGGCAAGCTCCGTTGAGGTGGACGATCAGGGGTGCACTGGCAACCCGCGCCGGTCTGGTGGTCCGGAACTCTCGACGTAAACAGGCGAAAGGGCGCTGACGTGGCCAGCACACTCAAACCGTCGGATGTGGACGCGGTGATCCTGGTCGGCGGCCAGGGCACCCGGCTGCGCCCGCTGACCCTGTCCGCGCCCAAGCCGATGCTGCCGACCGCGGGTCTGCCCTTCCTCACCCATCTGCTGTCCCGGATCGCCGCGGCCGGTATCGAGCACGTGGTGCTGGGCACGTCCTACAAGGCCGAGGTGTTCGAGGCGGCCTTCGGCGACGGCTCCAAGCTGGGACTGGAAATCGAGTACGTCGTCGAAACCGAGCCGCTGGGCACCGGCGGCGGGATCGCGAATGTGGCGGGCAAGCTGCGCCACGACACCGCGCTGGTGTTCAACGGCGATGTGCTCTCCGGCGCCGATCTGGGCGCGCTGCTGGACCGCCACGCCGAACACCAGGCCGATGTGACCCTGCACCTGGTCCGGGTGGGCGATCCCCGGGCGTTCGGGTGTGTGCCCACCGACGCCGACGGCCGGGTCACCGCATTCCTGGAGAAGACCCAGGATCCGCCGACCGATCAGATCAACGCGGGCTGCTACGTGTTCCGCCGCGAGATCATCGATGCGATCCCCAAGGGCCGGGCGCTGTCGGTGGAGCGGGAGATCTTCCCGACGCTGCTGGCCGACGGGAACAAGGTGTGCGGCTACGTCGACGCCAGCTACTGGCGCGATATGGGCACCCCGGAGGACTTCGTGCGTGGGTCGGCGGATCTGGTCCGCGGCATCGCGCCCTCGCCGGCACTGCAGGGCGAGCGCGGTGAGTTCCTCATCCACGACGGGGCGGCGGTTTCCCCCGGCGCGCTGCTGATCGGCGGGACCGTGATCGGCCGCGGTGCCGAGATCGGGGCCGGGGCACGCCTGGACGGTGCGGTCATCTTCGACGGTGTCCGGGTCGAGGCCGGGGCGGTGATCGAACGGTCCATCATCGGGTTCGGCGCGCGGATCGGTCCGCGGGCGCTGATCCGTGACGGCGTCATCGGCGACGGCGCCGACGTCGGTGCGCGCTGCGAACTGCTGCGCGGGGCCCGGATCTGGCCGGGGGTCACCATCCCCGACGGCGGCATCCGGTTCTCCACCGACGTCTGAGCCGGCGTCAGCGGCGGGCGGCGGCCGCGAGCGCGAGCAGCGCCGGGTCGTCGCCGGGGAGCGCGTCGAGGCGCCACCAGCGCAGGTCCAGCGACTCGTCGCTGCGGGTGATCTCGGCACCCTCGGGCGCGGTCACCACGAACTGCATGTCGAGGTGGCGGGTCGGCAGTCCCAGCGAGCACGTGATCGGGTGCACGTGCAGTGCGGCCAGTTCCGATTGGATCCGTAGCCCGGCGATGCCGGACTCCTCGGTGGCTTCGCGCAGGGCGGCCGCGGTGATGTCGGTGTCGGACTCCTCGCAGTGTCCGCCCAGTTGCAGCCAGCGACCGACCCGCGGATGCAGGGTGAGCAGGGCGTGGGTCCGGTGCTGATCGAGCACCAGTGCCGAGGCGGTGATGTGCCCCGGTTCGCAGGCGCGCCGGCACGCGTCCGGGCGGCCCAGCACGAAGGACAGGACGGCGTGGCGCAGCGAATCCTGTTCGGGGCTGGGAGCATCCCAATCGGACAGGGTGTCCACGACGGAGGCGTGCAGGCTCATCGCAGCACCAGCAGGCCGTCGGTGGGCGCCGGGTCGCGCGGACCCTGCGGGTCGGCCGGATACCCGATCGCGATGGCGCCCAACGGCTCCCAGTCCGCGTCGACGGCGAGCGCGCGACGCGCCACGTCGGCGGCGAAGATCGTCGACCCGATCCAGCAGCTGCCGATGGTGCGGGCCGCCAACGCCACCAGCAGTCCCTGCACGGCTGCCCCCGCCGCGACGGTGAACATGGTGTGTTCGGCCGCGCTGCGCTGCGGATCCGGATAGCTGTGCGCGCCATCGGGAACCATGAACGGGATGACGAGTTCGGGCGCGTCGTAGAGGATCTGGCCGCGCGCGACCCGGCGGGACACCTCCTCGGCCGGACGGCCGTCGCCGGCCAGGTCGGCCTGCCACTGTTGTTTCATCGCGTCCAGCAGCCGGATTCGGGTGTCCGGATCGCGCACCCACACGAAGCGGACCGGCCGGGTGTGATGCGGGGCCGGGGCGGTCAGCGCCTCGGCGACGGCTTCGGTGATCAGGTCGGCGGGGACCGGTTCGGGGCTGAACTGCCGCACCGAACGGCGGAGCAACTGCGCCTGCTTGCGCCCCAGCTCGATGGACTCGGCGGTACCGAGCCAGAACAGGTCGTCCTCGCCGCCGCGGACCAGGGTGCGTCCGTTGGAGCCGTCGTCATGCAGGTGCAGTCCGCGCACCACCGCGACCGGGACGCCGGTCAGCTTGCCCTTCACCAGATCCCCGGCGGCGGCGAGTTCGTCGGCGACGGCGATCTCGGTGACGAAGAGCTCGTTGCCGTGCGCGTCGTGTGCCCCGGCGTAGCCGTGCAGCACGGTCAGGCCGGCGGCGCCGATGGCGACATCGGTCTGACCGTTGCGCCAGGCCCGGCCCATGGTGTCGGTGACCACGATGCCGACCCGCACGCCCAGGTGCCGTGCCAGACCGTCCCGGATCGCCGCGGCGCTGCCGTCCGGATCCACCGGCAGCAGCGCGAGTTCGCCCGAGTCGATGTTGGAGCCGTCCACGCCGGCGGCCGCCTGGACCAGCCCGATCGCATTCTCGGTGATGAACGTCTTGCCCTTGCGGGCCAGGACGCGCACGGCCTCGTCGTCGATGAGCTTGCGGCGCAGGATGTCTCGCTGCTCGGGATCGGTGGGGGCGGTGACGATGCGGCCCTCGGTCTTGGACAGCACCTTGCTGGTGATGACGACCACGTCGTCGTCGCGCAACCAACTCGCGGCACCGGCGATCGCCGCGGCGAGATCGTCACCGGGGCGGAACTCGCCGAGTCCGGTGACCGGGATGATCTCGATGGGCTTCGCGGTGCCGTGCTCGCCGGCCGGCTGCGGTGCGCTCACAGCGAGACGCCCGCCAGGTGCAGTCCGGCGCGGACCATCTCGGCGGTGGTGGCCGGATCGGTCATCAGCAGCGGGGCCGGCCGGACGTCGACACCCGCGATGGTGGCGGAGTCACCTTCGTCGATCAGCCAGCCGTCCAGGATGCCCACCCCGCTGCGGGCACCGAAATGCGCACCGACCGCCTCGGAGGTCGATTGCACGCCGATCACCGCGAGGCATTCGTCGGCCATGCCGCGCAGCGGCTTGCCGGCGATGATGGGGGAGTAGCCGATCACCGGGGCGGCGGTGGAACGCAACGCCCCGCGGATACCGCCGACGGCGAGGATGGAACCGATGCTGACCACCGGGTTGGACGGGGCGATCAAGACGATGTCCGCGCCGGCGATCGCCTCGGTCACCCCGGGTGCCGCGGTCGCCTTGTCCGCGCCGATGAAAGCGAAGCTGTGGGTGGGGATCTTCGCGCGGTAGCGCACCCACCATTCCTGGAAGTGGATGGCCTTACGTTCCCCGTCCGGATCGGTGACCACCACGTGGGTCTCGCTGCGGTCGTCGCTGGCCGGCAGCAGGCGTGCGCCGGGTGCCCAGCGCGAACACAGCGCCTCGGTGACCGCCGACAGCGGGTAGCCGGCCCGCAGCATCTGGGTGCGCACCAGATGGGTGGCCAGGTCGCGGTCGCCGAGCCCGAACCAGTCCGGTTGCACTCCGTAGGCGGCCAGCTCCTCTTTGGCATGCCACGTTTCGTCACGGTGACCCCAGCCGCGGTCCGGATCGATGCCGCCGCCCAGGGTGTACATGCAGGTATCCAGGTCGGGGCAGATCCGGACACCGAACATCCAGGCGTCGTCGCCCACGTTGACCACGGCGGTCAGTTCGTGTTGAGTGGGCGCCTCGGGATCGGCGGACGGGTCGGCAAACTGCCCCAGAGCCAGCAGATGCTGGACGCCGAGCAGAAATCGGGCGCCACCCACGCCGCCGGCCAGAACTGTCACCTTCACGCTCTCAGACCCTAGGCCAGCCGGCATTGTGAGGTGTGCCCGCCCGGGTGTGGCGAACACGCCGGAGCAAGGACACGCCGGATCTACGTCACGAGATGGTATGAAAAACGGCCCTTTAGCTTGACCGTGGCAGCTAACACGTGTCTAATCACATCAGTGTCATTTCGTGGTTCGCCCGCCGGTTTCGGTGCCGCAGACCGGGATTCGATCATCTGTTCGAATCCGGATGGCCTGACATCACAATAGTGATAGCTGGGGAAGTGCCGAGGGGCTTTGGGGATCCGCAATTTCCGGATCTGGCAAGATCTTTCAGCAGGGGCCCTAAACGGCAACAACGGGAAAACCAATCAGGTGAGGAGGCGGAACATGTCTTTTGAGCAGGTCGATTTCGACCGCGGGCTCCGGTTCGAAGACCGGATGCTCGGTTCAGTGGACAGCGCACCGCACACCACTACCGGCCCGACGACAAGCGATGCGGTTGCGCGCCCGCAATTGAGCTTGGTACCCGAACGTATCGAATTGGCGCTGGATCCGGTCGACGGCTCGTTCGACGAGGACGACCAGTGGCAGGAGCGCGGTCTGTGCGCGCAGACCGATCCCGAGGCCTTCTTCCCGGAGAAGGGCGGATCGACCCGCGAAGCCAAGCGCATCTGCCAGGGCTGCGAGGTCCGCGACCGGTGCCTGGAATACGCACTGGCCAACGACGAGCGGTTCGGCATCTGGGGTGGCCTGTCCGAGCGTGAGCGCCGCCGCCTCAAGCGCGGCATCATCTGACCCGGTTCCGGCCGCGTTACTCGTCGTCCAGCGACGGATCGATGACGGACGGCTCCACGCCCAGATAGGTGGCCACCTGCGCCACCAGTACCTCATGCAACAAATCCGCGAGTTCGTCGGTGTCCTTGGCACGCCGTTCGATCGGCTTGCGGAACAGCACAATTCGCGCCCGCGTGGGATTTCCGCGGACGTCCACCCCGGCCGGGATCAGGCGGGCCAGCGCGATCGGGCCGTCGGCGACGACCTCGGGCGGCCACTGCACACTGTCCGGGTCCTTGGGGGAGATGCGCGGGATCTCGTCGACCGCCACATCCAGATTCGACACCCGCTGATGCCACTGGCGTTCGATGGGTTCGTAGGCCTCCAGGACCGCCATGTCGAATCGCTCACTGCGGCTGCGCCAGCCCGGCACCGTCGGCGGCAACAGCGACCCGCGCATTCCACGTCCGCGTCGGGAGCCCCGATGGCTGCGCTGCACCACGGGACAGATGGTAACGGTTGGAGATCGGCCAACCGATCACGCGCGTGTCCGGGAGCCCGACGCGTCGCCGCACGATAATCTTCCCTGCGTGAACGTTCCCCGTCGCTGCTGCAGGCCAGGGTGCCCGCACTACGCCGTGGCGACGCTGACCTTCGTCTATTCGGACTCGACAGCCGTCGTCGGACCCCTCGCCACGGTGTCCGAGCCGCATTCCTGGGATCTGTGTGTCGTGCATGCCGGCCGGATCACCGCGCCGCGGGGCTGGGAACTGGTCCGCCACGCCGGTCCGCTGCCGACGCATCCCGACGAAGACGACCTGGTGGCGCTGGCCGACGCGGTCCGCGAGGGTCGCGACGGTGCGCAGTCGATGGTGAACGGTGCGACCGGCGTGACCGCCGGATTCTCCGACCCGGCCACCGGTGCGTCCGGCGGATCACTGATGGCGCCCCCGGTCCGTCGTCCGGAACCCAACGGCCGCCGGCGCGGGCATCTGCGGGTGCTGCCGGACCCCGAACCCGGGCCCGAATAGCCCGTCCGGGTCGCCGGCGCGTGCGGCCGCGGCGGTGCGGTCATGTCCGGTTCCCGACGTAGGTCATGGGACCCCCTACGGTCGTCGTGCCGAGACACTAGGCTGAGTGGCCAGAGCAGTCCGAATTTCCCCGTACACACAGAGAGCGAGGAGAGCCATGTCTCGGCCCGCTGAGGCTGTCCACGCTGTCATCAAGGCATACGACGTGCGGGGCCTGGTCGGTGACCAGATCGACGAGGCCTTCGTCCGCGACGTCGGCGGTGCCTTCGCCCGGCTGGTCCGCGACGAGGGTTCCGGCGAGGGTGTGGACACGGTGGTGATCGGTCATGACATGCGCGCCAGCTCGCCGGCGCTGTCCGATGCGTTCGCCGAGGGCGTCGTCGCGCAGGGACTCGACGTGGTGCGGATCGGGCTCGCCTCGACCGATCAGCTGTATTTCGCCTCGGGTCTGCTGGACTGCCCGGGCGCGATGTTCACCGCCAGCCACAACCCGGCCGCCTACAACGGCATCAAACTGTGTCGCGCCGGCGCGAAGCCGGTCGGGCGCGAAACAGGGTTGGCCACCGTCGCCCAAGAGGTGATCGACGGCGTGCCGGAGTACGCAGGCGCGCGCGGAACCATCCAGGATCGCGACGTGCTGGCCGAATACGGTGAGTTCCTGCGGTCCCTGGTGGACCTCGCCCGGCTGCGCCCGCTGCGGGTGGCCGTCGACGCCGGCAACGGGATGGGTGGGCACACCACCCCCGCGGTGCTCGGCGCGATTCCCGGAATCACCGTCCTGCCACTGTATTTCGAACTCGACGGCACCTTCCCCAACCACGAGGCCAACCCACTGGACCCGGCCAATCTCGTCGACCTGCAGGCCCATGTGGTGGCCACCGGGGCCGATATCGGCCTGGCCTTCGACGGGGATGCCGACCGGTGTTTCGTGGTCGACGAGTTGGGTGTGCCGGTGTCGCCGTCGGCGGTGACCGCGCTGGTGGCCGCCCGGGAGCTCGGCCGCGAGATCGGCGGCACGGTGATCCACAACCTGATCACCTCGCGGGCGGTGCCCGAGCTGATCACCGAGCGTGGGGGCACCGCGGTCCGCTCACGGGTCGGCCACTCCTACATCAAGGGGCTGATGGCCGAGACCGGCGCGATCTTCGGCGGTGAGCACTCCGCGCACTACTACTTCCGTGACTTCTGGGGAGCGGACTCGGGCATGCTGGCCGCCCTGCACGTGCTGGCCGCGCTCGGCGAGCAGCAGCGCCCGCTGTCCGATCTGATGGCCGACTACCAGCGCTACGAGGCGTCCGGCGAGATCAACTTCACCGTCGCCGACGCCCCGGCCTGCGTGGACGCCGTGCTCACCACCTTCGGTGGCCGCATCCAGTCCCTGGACCATCTCGACGGCGTGACCGTGGACCTCGGCGACGGCCGGTGGTTCAATCTGCGGACCTCCAACACCGAACCGCTGCTGCGGCTCAACGTCGAGGCCCGCACCACCGAAGAGGTCGACGAGGTGGTGGAGCAGGTGGCGAATCTGATCGCCGCGCGTAGCGAGTCCGCGCCATGACCTCCCGGGCCGCCATCATCGACCTCGACGACGTCGAGGGGTTGTTGGCTGCCGACCGGGATGGTTTGTTGCGGGCCGCGGCGATGGCCGGCGCCCAGGTGCGGGCCACCGCGGCGGCCGTCGACGAGGGCGCGCTGGGTCCGCTGCGTTCCGACGTTCCGCCCCGCACGCTGATCTGGGTGGCCGACGGCGGGCCTGCCCGCGCGGCCGGGTCCCTGTTGTCGGCGGCGCTGGGCCCGTCCAGCGCGGTGCCCATCGTGGTGGCCGCCGAAGTGCCGCCGTGGACCGGGGCGTTGGACGTCGTGGTGGTCGCCGGCGCCGACGCCGGGAACCCCGTACTGGTCACGGCCGCGGCGACGGGTGTGCGCCGCGGGGCGCGCGTCGTCGTGGTGGCCCCGCACGAAGGTCCGCTTCGCGAGGTGACCGCCGGCCGGGCCGCGGTGCTGGCCCCGCGGTTGCCGGTGCCCGAGGAGTTCGGCCTGACCCGCTACCTGGCGGCCGGGGTGGCCGTGTTGGCTGTCGTCGACGCCGGGGTCCGGGTCGACATTGCCGCGCTCGCCGACGAATTGGACGCCGAGGCGCTGCGCAACAGCGCGGCCCGGGATCTGTTCACCAATCCGGCCAAGAGCCTGGCCGATCGGCTGTCCGGGCGGGAGGTGGTGCTGGCCGGGGACAGCGAGGCGACGCTGGCACTCGCACAGCACAGTGCCGCGGTGTTGCTGCGGGTCGCCCGTCAGGTGGTGGCGGCCGTCGGGCTCTCCGATGCGCTGGTCGCGCTGAGCCGGATGGACGCCGCTCCGGTCGACCCCGAGACCGCGCTGTTCCACGACGAGGAACTCGACGGTCCGCTGCCCGCCGGCACCCGGACGGTCGTGCTGACCTCCGATGAACAGCGGCCGGTGGTGGTCACACGCACCGAGGGGTTCGCCGACCTCGACGTGGTCAGCGCCGACGATGTGCCCGATCTTGCGACCACGATCAGTGGCGTCCGCCCGGAGCAGCAATTGGCGACGGTGGCGGTGCGGTTGGAGATGACCGCCGTGTACCTACGACTGGTGCGAGGTTGAGAGCGTGAACCTGCTCCGTGGAGCAATCCGTAAATATGCTTGGGGGTCGCGGACCGCGATTGCCGAGTTCACCGGAAGGCCAAGTCCGACACAGCATCCCGAGGCCGAGCTGTGGCTCGGCGCGCACCCGGGGGACTCGGCGCACTGCGAGACCGACGCCGGGGAGCAGTCGCTGCTGCAGATGATCACCGATGACCCGGCCGGGCAGTTGGGAGAGGCGTCGCGCAGCCGGTTCGGTGACGCGCTGCCGTTCCTGGCCAAGGTGCTCGCCGCCGACGAGCCGTTGTCCCTGCAGGCCCATCCCAGCAGCCAGCAGGCGGTGCACGGTTTCGAACGCGAGGAGCGCCTGGGTATCCCGGTCAGCGCGCCGACCCGCAACTACCGCGATGCCAGCCACAAGCCGGAACTCATCGTGGCGCTGGGGCAGTTCGAGGCGCTGGCCGGCTTCCGGCCGGCCGCGCGCAGCGTGGAGTTCATGCGGGCGCTGTCGGTGGCCGACCTGGACCCGTTCATCACGCTGCTCAAGGGACAGTCCGACGCCGACGGGTTGCGGGCGCTGTTCACCACCTGGATCACGTTCCCGCAGCCCGATCTCGACGTGCTGGTGCCCTCGGTGCTCGACGGGGCGATCAACTACATCCGTTCGGGTGAAACGGCTTTCCAGGCCGAGGCCAAGACGATTCTGGAGCTCGGCGAGCGCTATCCCGGCGACGCCGGAGTGTTGGCGGCGATGCTGCTGAACCGGATCACCTTGGCGCCGGGGGAGGGCATCTACCTGCCCGCCGGGAACCTGCACGCGTATCTGCACGGTGTGGGCTTCGAGGTGATGGCCAACTCCGACAACGTGTTACGCGGCGGGCTGACACCCAAGCACGTCGACGTGCCGGAGTTGTTGCGGGTGCTCGACTTCACCCCGACCGATGATGCGCCGATCGTGGCGCGCCCCACCCGGGGTGGGCTGGAACTGGTCTACGACACCCCGGCGCCGGAGTTCGCGGTGTCGCTGCTGCAGGTCGCCGACGAGTTGGTGGGCCGCGAGATCGATGCGCCCGCCGAGCACGCCGGCCCGCAGGTGCTGCTGTGCATCGAAGGTGCGGTCAAGGTGGGGTCGGCCGCCGGGGCGGTGTCGCTGGCCCGCGGTGACGCTGCCTGGGTCGCCGCCGACGACGGCCCGGTGCGGCTGCTGGCCGACGAACCGGCCCGGCTCTTCCGGGTGACCGTCGGGCTCTGAGCCCACTGCCGCGCGCCGGCGGTGCGCTCGTTTTTTCGCGTCTTTTCCGTGCTCGGCGCACCGCCGTGCCGACCTCTGTTTACAAAACATCTGCTTTTGTCTAGACACGCGACAAAGCACGCTCTATAGTCAACACCGATGGTGATGGCACTCACAGGAGGTTGTCGACGATGACGACGCACATGGATGCGGACGCGAACGCGCCGGCCGTCGAATGGCGGGACCGCAAGCGGTATCTGTGGCTGATGGGACTGATCCCGCCCACCGCGCTGTTCGTGATCCTGCCGGTGGTCTGGGCGATGAACCAGTGGGGCTGGCAGACGGCCTCGCAGGTGCTGTTCTGGATCGGTCCGCTGCTGGTCTATGTGCTGCTGCCGATTCTCGACCGCAAGTTCGGCCCGGACGGCCAGAACCCGCCCGATGAACTGATGGAGCAGCTGGAGAACGACAAGTACTACCGCTACTGCACCTACCTGTACATCCCGTTCCAGTACGCCAGCGTCGTCTTCGGGGCCTATGCCTTCACGGCCTCGGACCTGAGCTGGCTGGGTTATGACGGCGGGCTCAGCTGGCCGGCCAAGATCGGCCTGGCGCTCTCGGTCGGTGTGCTCGGCGGCGTCGGGATCAACACCGCCCACGAGATGGGGCACAAGAAGGACGAACTGGAGCGCTGGCTGTCCAAGATCACCCTGGCCCAGACCTGGTACGGGCACTTCTACATCGAGCACAATCGCGGCCACCACGTCCGCGTCGCCACCCCGGAGGACCCGGCATCCTCACGCTTCGGCGAGACCTTCTGGGAGTTCCTGCCGCGCAGCGTGTGGGGCAGCCTGAAGTCCTCCTGGGAGTTGGAGGCCAAGCGGCTGGACCGGGCGGGCAAGCCCACCTGGCACTGGTCCAACGACGTGCTCAACGCCTGGGCGATGTCGGTGGTGCTATGGGGCGCGCTGATCGCCGTCTTCGGCCTCGGCGTCATCCCGTTCATGCTCATCTCGGCGGTCTATGGCTTCACCCTGCTCGAGACGGTGAACTACCTCGAGCACTACGGACTGCTCCGGCAGAAGACCGCCAGCGGCCGGTACGAGCGGTGCGCCCCGGTGCACAGCTGGAACTCCGACCACATCGTCACCAACCTGTTCCTGTACCACCTGCAGCGGCACAGCGATCACCACGCCAACCCGACCCGGCGCTACCAGACGCTGCGCAGCATCGAGGGCGCACCGAACCTGCCGAGCGGCTACGCCTCGATGATCGGGCTGACCTACTTCCCGCCGCTGTGGCGCAAGGTGATGGATCACCGGGTGCTCGCGCACTACGACGGCGATATCAGCCGGGTGAACATCCACCCGCGGGTGCGCGAGCGGGTGCTGGCCAAGTACGGCAACGGCGATGAGCGCTCGCGCGAAGAGCGGAAGGCCTGAGCCGATGAGTGCCTTCAAGTGCCCCGGCTGCGATTACGTCTACGACGAAGCGAAAGGCGCTCCGCGCGAAGGCTTTCCGGCCGGCACCGGGTGGGCGGAGGTGCCCGATGACTGGTGCTGCCCGGACTGCGCGGTCCTGGAGAAGGTCGACTTCGAGCCCGTCAACGAGGAGGCATCCCGATGAGCGAGAACGACTACAAACTGTTCGTCTGCGTGCAGTGCGGATTCGAGTACGACGAGGCCAAGGGCTGGCCGGAGGACGGGATCGCCCCGGGCACCCGCTGGGCCGACATCCCCGAGGACTGGAGCTGCCCGGACTGTGGCGCAGCAAAGTCCGACTTCGACATGGTCGAGATCGCCCGGCCGTGACGGTCGTCTCAGCCGTCCGCACAGCCCCGCCGGCATCCGCCCCCGTGGCGCGGCGAAGTTATAGGGTCGCGGCTATGAGCGGACCCGGACCTCGGCGTACGGCACAGCGCGTGCCGTACGCCGAGGCGTCGCGGGTGCTGCTGCGCGATTCGATCCTGGACGGCATGCGCGAGATGCTGCTGGTGCGGGACTGGTCCTCGATCACCCTCACCGATGTCGCCAAGGCGGCCGGGATCAGCAGACAGACCATCTACAACGAGTTCGGATCGCGGCAG
The DNA here is from genome assembly GCF_043974665.1 of Mycobacterium sp. AMU20-3851. Lineage (NCBI taxonomy): Bacteria > Bacillati > Actinomycetota > Actinomycetes > Mycobacteriales > Mycobacteriaceae > Mycobacterium > Mycobacterium sp. AMU20-3851. Next base: position 4,283,953 of record NZ_CP146371.1, on the reverse strand, counting down.
GGTCTGGCCGAGGGCTACGCGCTGCGGCTGGCCGACCGCCTGGTGGACGCCGTGGACGAGGCGATCAACAACAACGTCGGGCAGGTCTACGACGCCTTCCTGGAGGGATTCCGGGCGTTCTTCGTCGAGTCGGCCTCGGACCCGCTGGTGATCTCGCTGCTCAGCGGGGAAGCCAAGCCGGACCTGCTGCAGATCATCACCACCGGCAGCGGTCCGATCATCGCCCGCTGCTCGCAACGGCTCACCGCGACGTTCCAAGACAGCTGGATGAAGGCCTCCGACGAGGACTCCGGGGTGCTGGCCCGCGCCATCGTCCGGCTGGCGATGAGCTACGTCTCGATGCCGCCGGAAGCCGACCACGATGTGGCCGGGGATTTGGCTAGGCTGATGACGCCGTTCGCCGAACGGTACGGTGTCATAGACACCCGGTAGCTGGCAGCGCGCTGAACAAGCGCCTGTCCCGCGAGCCCGCAGGCCGCCGGTGTCGCGTGCGCACAGCTGTGCGCTCCTAGGCAAAGCCTGTCGAAGGCCTGTTCGAGAACGAGTGACTTAAGGGGCTCTAAACATATGACTGAGTTGACCGCCGACGTACGCAACGGCATCGACTACAAGGTCGCCGACCTTTCCCTGGCCGAGTTCGGCCGCAAGGAGATCCGGTTGGCCGAGCACGAGATGCCCGGTCTGATGGAACTCCGCCGCGAGTACCACGACGTCCAGCCGCTCAAGGGCGCGCGGATCTCCGGCTCACTGCACATGACCGTGCAGACCGCCGTGCTGATCGAGACACTGACCGCCCTCGGCGCCGAGGTGCGCTGGGCATCCTGCAACATCTTCTCCACCCAGGACCACGCCGCCGCCGCGATCGTCGTCGGTCCGAACGGCACGGTCGAGGAGCCCAAGGGCACCCCGGTCTTCGCCTGGAAGGGCGAGACGCTGGAGGAGTACTGGTGGGCCGCCGAGCAAATGCTGACCTGGCCGAATGAGCCGGCCAACATGATCCTCGACGACGGTGGCGACGCCACCATGCTGGTGCTGCGCGGCGCGCAGTGGGAGAAGGCCGGCGTCGTCCCGCCCGCCGAGGACGACGACTCCGCCGAGTGGAAGGTGTTCCTCGAGCTGGTCCGCAAGGGCTACGAGCAGAGCAAGGACAAGTGGACCAAGATCGCCGAGTCGGTCAAGGGTGTCACCGAGGAGACCACCACCGGCGTGCTGCGGCTCTACCAGTTCGCCGCCGCCGGTGAACTGGCGTTCCCGGCCATCAACGTCAACGACTCCGTCACCAAGAGCAAGTTCGACAACAAGTACGGCACCCGGCACTCGCTGGTCGACGGCATCAACCGTGGCACCGACGCGCTCATCGGCGGCAAGAAGGTGCTGATCTGCGGCTACGGCGACGTGGGCAAGGGCTGCGCCGAATCGCTGGCCGGCCAGGGCGCCCGCGTCCAGGTCACCGAGATCGACCCGATCAACGCCCTGCAGGCGCTGATGGACGGCTACGACGTGGTCACCGTCGAGCAGGCGATCGGCGACGCCGACATCGTCATCACCTCGACCGGCAACAAGGACATCATCACCCTCGACCACATGAAGGCGATGAAGGATCACTCGATCTTGGGCAACATCGGCCACTTCGACAACGAGATCGACATGGCCGCCCTGGAGCGTTCGGGTGCCACCCGCATCAACATCAAGCCGCAGGTCGACGAATGGACCTTCGGTGACTCGGGCAAGTCGATCATCGTGCTCAGCGAGGGCCGCCTGCTCAACCTGGGCAACGCGACCGGCCATCCCTCGTTCGTGATGAGCAACAGCTTCTCCAACCAGGTCATCGCGCAGATCGAGCTGTGGACCAAGAACGACGAGTACGACAACGAGGTCTACCGCCTGGCCAAGCACCTCGACGAGAAGGTCGCCAAGATCCACGTCGAGGCACTCGGCGGCAAGCTGACCCGGCTCACCAAGGAGCAGGCCGAGTACATCGGCGTCGACGTCGAGGGCCCGTACAAGCCGGAGCATTACCGCTACTGATCCGGGTGCGGAAGCTACCTGTAATCGCCACGGCGGCACTGTGTGCCGCCGTGGCGATCGGCTGTTCGGGCACTTCGCAGGACGACACCGGCCCGGCGGACGCGGCGCCCCCGGCCGAGGTGCGCCACGACATCGCCGGTCTGGTCGAGGTGTTCCCCGGCGTCGGGGCCCCGGAGTCGGCGGCCTGGTTGCAGTGGGGTGAGCCCGCGGACGGCGGTATGGCGGTGCGCTGGACCGACGCCGTCGTCCGGTTGAGCCCGGCGGTGGCCGACGCCATGGTGGCCCAGTTCCAGCCCGCCGACATCGGCCGCGCGCCCCGGGTGCAGGACGCGCTCGCGGCCGAGGTGCCGGCCGGGCCGTTCCTCACCGGCGAACTTCTGGACGCCGGTTTCTCCTCCGACACCACGAGCACCTACGCGTTCCTGGATCGCGCACGGTCCACCCTCGTCCTGCAGGCGACCAGCCTCGACTGAGCCCGGTCGGCTAGACACCTCGGTTGCTGGCGTATGGTCAGGGGTGTCCGACGGCCGGCCCGCCGGGCAAAGTTCGGCGGACGGCGTTACATCTGGGCGCTGAAGCGCAACGTGATGAATCCGTAGTCATTTGGCTACCTCTTTGTTACTGTCCGGTAGTGATTCGGGCCGGGGCGCTGCTTGTCGTGATGTCATTCGGATTCGTCATCAGTTGTCTCACAACTGGTTTGGCGCATGCCGACGACTGGTATCCGTACTACAACGAGGACGAGTACACGGCGTTCTACACGCCACCGAATCCGTTGCCCGACGTACCGCCCGGCGACCTGGTGCGCTCCGAACCGTCCCGGTTGGTGATCGAACCGTCCGGTCAGGTCGGCCGGCTCAATGCCACCGGCACACGCGTCATGTACCGCAGCACCGACGGCCGCGGCAATCCGAATGTGGTCACCGGGACCTACTTCGAGCCGTTCAACGTGTGGCCGGGACAGGGCCCGCGCCCGCTCATCGTGTTCGGTCCCGGCACCCAGGGGCAGGGCGACCAGTGTGCGCCGTCGCGCCAGTTCAACCAGGGCATCCACTGGTCGCCGTATCTGGACATCATGGTCAACTACGAGTCCGGCTTCGTGAACACCATGGTGAACCGCGGGTTTGCGGTCCTGATGACCGACTACGAGGGCCTGGGCACCATCGGCACGACGCACACCTACGTCAACCGGCTCTCGCAGGGGCATGCCATGCTCGACGCCGCGCGTGCGGCCCGCAAGCTGCCGGGCACCTCCCTGACACCCGATGGGCCGGTGGCGTTCTGGGGCTACTCCCAGGGCGGCGGCGCGGCAGCCTCGGCCGCCGAATTGGCCGTCGCGTATGCCCCCGAGCTCAATGTGGTCGGCACCTATGCGGGCGCCCCGCCGGCCGACCTCGTCGACCTGATCCCGTACGCCGACGGCAGCGCGCTGGTCGGCGTGATCGGCTACGCGCTCAACAGCGTCATGCAGTCCTACCCGGAGACCGCCCCGAAGATCCGGGCGCTGCTCACCCCGCGCGGGATGGACTTCGTCGACAAGACCAGGGATCAGTGCGTCGGGGAGACCGTCACCAAGTTCATGTTCCGGCACCTGCAGCCCTACTTCAACCATCCGATCCCGGAGCTGTTGACCGACCCGCAGTTCCGCGGGATCTTCGATCTGCAGAAGCTCGGCACGCTGAAACCCAATGCCCCGGTACTGCTCAACAGCAACCGCTATGACCCGTTGGTGCCGTACGCGCCGGTGGTGCAACTCGGCAAGGACTGGTGCGCCAAGGGCAGTGACATCGAGTTCCGCACCAACGAGGGACCGCCGATCTTCAACAAGCTGGTCATCAACCACGCGTTGCCGATGGCGGTCGACGGGGAACCGGCCCTGCAGTGGATCGCCGACCGGTTCAACGGCGTGCCCACCGCGCCGAACTGCGGACAGTACTGACGCGGTGGGCGGAAACTGGTGGGGCAGCCCTCGATTCGGATGAACTAACGTAGGACCTCGGGGGAGGGATCACACGTGAGCGGTCCGGTGGCGGACGGCGAATACGCCATGCACGCGAAGGTGCGGGCGCTGCGCGGGCAGGGCCGGCTCGCGGAGGCCTTGGCGGCGGCATACCACGCCGTCACTGTGCACCCGAATTCCACTCGGGCGCATCACATTTATGCCGAACTACTGCGTGAGTGCGGACGCGAACGAGATGCCCTGGCGGTGATCGACGAGGTGCTGCGGGTCGATCCGTCGGCGGACGCTTTGGTGCTGCGCGGCGATCTGGCGCGGTGCCTGGTCGGTGCGTACGCGGCCGAGGCCGATTACCTGGAGGCGTTGCGCCGGCACCCGGGACATCCGCTGGCCGTACACAACCTGGCCGTCGCCAGGTTGCGGATGGGCACCACCACCGCGGCGGTGCGCGGGCTGCTGGAAGCGGTTCGGCTGGATCCCGGACTCGCGCGACCGGCTTTGAGCAACATCGGGTCGGCGCTCACCCGGGTGCTGCGCTGGGCGACGGCCTCGATCGTGTTCCTGGCCGCCGCGCTCATCGCGCTGACCGCACTGCAGGACGACGGTCAGTCGACCGGCTGGCCCCGACTGCTGGCGGCCGCCGCGACGCTGCCGATGATCACCGCCCTGATCTGGACGGTGCGCACCGTGCCCGGCCCGGCGCTGCGGGCGGTGCTGCGCGCCCACTGGCTGCTCGGCGCGCGACTGGTGGTGCTGGCGGTGGCGGCGATCGCCGGTGTGGTCGTGGCCGCGACAGGATCCGCGGGTGTCACCGGAATGCTGCTGCTGTTCGCGATGGTCGGGTTGACCGTGCTCGGCTGGATCGTCGGGCAGTGAACCGGCCGGCGGCTAGGCTCGCTGCGTGCTCATCGTGATCGAAGGCCTCGACGGTGCCGGCAAGCGAACCCTGACCGAGGGACTGCGCACGGCGTTCGAGACCGACGGGAAGACGGTCGGCACACTGGCTTTCCCGCGCTACGGCGCCTCCGTGCACGCCGACCTCGCGGCCGAGGCGCTGCACGGTGCGCACGGCGACCTGACCGATTCGGTGTATGCGATGGCGACCCTGTTCGCGCTGGACCGGGCCGGGGCCAGGGCGGAGATCGAGAATCTGGCGAGCACGCACGATGTGGTGATCCTGGACCGCTATGTCGCGTCGAACGCCGCCTACAGTGCGGCCCGGCTGAACCAGGGCATCGACGGTGAGGTCGTGGGGTGGGTCTACGCCCTGGAGTTCGACCGGTTCGCGTTGCCCAAGCCGGATCATCAACTGCTGCTCGATGTTTCGGTCGAGCTGGCCGACCGGCGGGCCCGGCAGCGCGCCGAGCAGGAAGCCGACCGGGCCCGCGACGCCTACGAACGTGACCGTGGGCTGCAGGAGCGCACCGCGGCGGCCTATGCCGAGCTGGCCGCCGCGAACTGGGCATCGGACTGGGTGGTGGTGCCCCCCGACAGTGACCCCGCGGCCCTGGCCCGGCGGCTCTGAGCGTTCGCCGCACTGGCGGCCCCGCGCGGGCACTGTGGCCGCCGTCATCGGGGCCAAACCGAGAAACCCGCGTGTGGCACCCGGGTTTTATCGCCTTGTGGTGACACCATGGTCACCATGAGGCAACGGATCCTGGTCGTCGACGACGACCCCTCGCTGGCCGAAATGCTCACCATCGTGCTGCGTGGGGAGGGTTTCGACACCGCCGTCATCGGAGACGGCAGCCAGGCGCTCACCGCCGTCCGTGAACTGCGGCCCGATCTGGTGCTGCTCGATTTGATGCTGCCCGGGATGAACGGCATCGACGTATGCCGCGTGCTGCGCGCCGACTCCGGCGTGCCGATCGTGATGCTGACCGCCAAGACCGACACCGTCGACGTGGTGCTGGGCCTGGAGTCCGGCGCCGACGACTACGTCATGAAGCCGTTCAAGCCCAAGGAGCTGGTGGCCCGGGTGCGGGCCCGGCTGCGGCGCAACGACGACGAGCCCGCCGAGATGCTGTCCATCCACGACATCGACATCGATGTGCCCGCGCACAAGGTCACCCGCGCCGGTGAGCAGATCTCGCTGACCCCGCTGGAGTTCGATCTGCTGGTGGCGCTGGCGCGGAAACCGCGCCAGGTGTTCACTCGTGATGTGCTGCTCGAGCAGGTCTGGGGCTACCGCCATCCGGCTGACACCCGGTTGGTGAACGTGCATGTCCAGCGTCTGCGGGCCAAGGTCGAAACCGACCCGGAGAACCCGCAGGTGGTGCTGACCGTTCGAGGAGTGGGATACAAGGCCGGACCTCCGTGATCGGTTCGTCCACGGTTGGGCGGCGTCCGTGATCTGGGGTTCGCGACGCCGGGTCCGTGGCCGTTTCCGCGGCCCGTCGCCGATGCTGCGCGGGCTGGGGGCGGTCGGCCGCGCCATCAGTTACGCCTGGCGCCGCTCCCTGCAGTTGCGCGTGGTGTCCCTGACCCTCGGCCTGTCGCTGGCGGTCATCATGGTGCTCGGCTTCGTGCTCACCAGCCAGATCACCGACCGCATCCTGGAAGTCAAGGTCCGGGCGGCCACCGAGGCGATCGAGCAGGCCCGCGGCACCGTCAGCGGCATCGTCGGCGGTGAGGAGGCACGGTCGCTGGACGCCAGCCTGCAGCTGGCCCGCAACACCCTCATCGACCGCAAGGCCGACGTCGGATCGGGGCTGGCCGGCGCGTTCGACGCCGTCCTCGTGGTACCCGGTGATGGCCCCCGGGCGGCGACGTCGGCCGGCCCGGTCCAACAGGTCCCGGATGCCCTGCGCGACTTCGTCAAGGCCGGTCAGGTCAGTTACCAGTACGCGGCCGTGCACACCGACGGGTTCTCCGGGCCCGCGTTGATCGTGGGCAGCCCCACCGCGTCGTCGACGTCCTCGGTCACCAATCTTGAGCTCTACCTGATCTTTCCGCTGAACAACGAGGAGTCCACCATCGCGCTGGTGCGCGGCACGATGGCGACCGGCGGGGTGGTGCTGCTCGGTCTGCTCGCCGCGATCGCCCTGCTGGTGGCCCGGCAGATCGTGCTGCCGGTGCGCTCGGCCTCCCGGATCGCGGAGCGGTTCGCCGAGGGGCATCTGACCGAGCGGATGCCGGTGCGCGGTGAGGACGACATGGCCCGGCTGGCGGTGTCGTTCAACGACATGGCCGAGAGCCTGTCCCGTCAGATCACCAACCTGGAGGAGTTCGGCAACCTGCAGCGCCGATTCACCTCCGACGTCAGCCATGAACTGCGCACCCCGTTGACCACCGTGCGGATGGCCGCCGACCTGATCCACGACCACAGCGAGGACCTGGACCCGGCGCTGCGCCGGTCCACCGAATTGATGGTCAACGAACTCGACCGGTTCGAGACGCTGCTGGCCGATCTGCTGGAGATCTCGCGGCACGACGCCGGTGTCGCCGAACTCGCCGTGGAGGCGGTCGATCTGCGCGCCACCGTGCAGAGCGCCCTGGACAACGTCGGCCACCTCGCCGCCGACGCCGGGGTGGCGCTGGAGGTGGACCTGCCGTCCGACGGGGTGATCGCCGAGGTCGATCCGCGCCGGGTGGAACGGATTCTGCGCAACCTGATCGCCAACGCCATCGATCACGCCGAACGCAAACCGGTGGAGATCCGGATGGCCGCCGACGAGGACACCGTGGCGGTCACCGTCCGTGATCACGGAGTCGGACTGCGACCCGGTGAGGAGAAGCTGGTGTTCAGCCGGTTCTGGCGTTCGGATCCGTCGCGGGTGCGCCGCTCCGGCGGGACCGGGCTGGGTCTGGCCATCAGCATCGAGGATGCCCGGCTGCATCAGGGCCGGCTGGAGGCCTGGGGCGAACCCGGCAAGGGCGCCTGTTTCCGGTTGACCCTGCCGCTGGTGCGCGGGCACAAGGTGACCACGAGTCCGTTGCCGCTCAAGCCGGCCGGGGTGTCGGGCGCCGCCACCGGTCCGCAGTCGCGGGTCCGGGACTCCGGGGCGCTGCGGCGTGACCGGGAGTCGGAGGGCGTATGAGTCACGTCCGCAAGACCTTCGGTGCGGTGATGGCCGCCGCGGTGGTGGTCGCCGGTTGCGCCGGGGTGCCGACGTCCTCGGCCCCGCAGGCCATCGGGACCGTCGAACGGGCGGCCCCGCCGAGCCTGCCCACCCCGACGCCGGGCATGGAACCCGATGTACTGCTGCGCGAATTCCTCAAGGCCACCGCCGATCCCGCCAACCGGCACCTGGCCGCCCGCCAGTTCCTCACCGAATCAGCCTCGCGCAGTTGGGATGACGCCGGCAGCGCCCTGCTGATCGACCGCGTCGTCTTCACCGAGACCCGCCGGCCCGATCTGGTGACGGTGAGCATGCAGGCCGACATCCTCGGCTCGCTGTCCGAGCTCGGGGTGTTCGAGACCGCTGAAGGTGCGCTGCCCGACCCCGGTCCGATCGAGCTGGTGAAGACGCCGGGCGGCTGGCGGATCGACCGACTGCCCAACGGGGTCTTCCTGGACTGGCAGCAGTTCCAGCAGACCTACAAGCGCAACACGCTGTACTTCACCGATCCCACCGGCCGGACCGTGGTGCCCGATCCGCGCTACGTGGCGGTCTCGGACGCCGATCAACTCGCCACCGAGCTGGTCACCAAGCTGATCGCCGGGCCACGGCCGGAGATGGCGCGCACCGTGCGCAACCTGCTGGCGGCGCCGCTGCGGCTGCGCGGCCCGGTGACCCGGGCGGACGGCGGCAAGACCGGTGTCGGCCGCGGATACGGCGGCACCCGCATCGAGCTGGAGAACCTGTCCAGTACCGACCCGCACACGCGGCAACTCCTTGCCGCACAGATCATCTGGACGCTGTCGCGGGCGGGCATCAACGGTCCCTATCTGATCAACTCCGACGGCGCCCCGCTGGATGACCGGTTCGCCGAGGGTTGGACCACCGCGGACGTCGCGGCCAGCGACCCTGGCGCGGCCGACGGCGCGGGAGCCGGACTGCACGCGCTGGTCGGCGGATCGCTGGTGTCCCTGGACGGTCAGCGTGCGCCCCGGGTGGCCGGTCCGTTCGGCCAGATGCCCGATCAGGTGTCGGCGGCGTTGTCGCGCACCGGGCGTGAGGTGGCCTCGGTGATGGTGTTGCGTGCCGGGGCGCCGGACATGGCCTCCTCGCTGTGGATCGGGCCGATCGGCGGCGACGCGGGGCAGGCGCTGGACGGCCGTACCCTGACCCGGCCCAGTTGGTCGCTCGACGATGCGATCTGGGTGGTCGTCGACGGGGTCAACGTGGTCCGGGTGTTGCAGGAGACCGCGTCCGGGCAACCGGCCCGCATCCCGGTGGACTCCACCGCGCTGGCCGCCAAGTTCCCCGGCGCCATCTCCGAACTGCAGCTGTCCCGGGACGGCACCCGGGCGGCCATGGTGATCGAGGGCAAGGTGATCCTGGCCGGCGTCGAGCAGACCCCGGGCGGGCAGTACGCGCTGACCTATCCGCGCCGGCTCGGTTTCGGGCTGGGCGCCACCGCGGTGTCACTGTCGTGGCGCACCGGGGACGACATCGTCGTCAGCCGCACCGACGGGTCCCACCCGGTGTCCTACGTGAACCTCGACGGGGTGAACTCCGACGGGCCGAGTGGCAATCTGCAGGGCCCGGTGACCGTCGTTGCTGCGAACCCGTCGACGGTGTACATCGCCGACCGGCGCGGCGTGCTGCAGCTGTCCGGGTCGGCCGCCGACAACGACCTCTCCTGGTCGGAGGTCCAGCCGCTGATGGTGGCCGGCGCCCAACCGGTGCTGCCCGGCTGAGTCAGCGCGGACGTTGCGCCGCGCGCTGCTGCGCGACGAACCGGATCGACATGCGCTGCAGCAGTCCCGGCGCGTAGCGGGCGAACCGCCACGCCGTGCGCGCTTGGCGCGGCCAGACCAGCAGCGCCTTGTTGCGTTCGATCGCACGCAGCGTGTCGGCGGCCAGGTCGTCGGCGGAGGCGAATCGCGTACTGCGCTGGCCCATCCGGTAGAACTCGCGGCCGACGAACCCGCCGACCGCACCCTTGTCCAGGATGGGCGTCTCGACCGCGGTCGGGCAGATCGCCAGCACCCCGACCCCGTGGCCGGCGGCCTCGCTGCGCAACGCCAGCGACAGCCCGACGACGGCATGTTTGGTCATCACATAGCTGGTGATCTGGCCGGCCGCGGCCAGCCCGGCCATGGAGGCGGTGTTCACGATGTGCCCTTGACCCTGCTTGACCAGCACCGGGTAGGCGGCGGCCACCCCGTGCACCACGCCGCGGATGTTGACGTCGATGATCGCGTTCCACTGGTCCAGGGTCAGCAGTTCGGTGTCCCCGCCCCAGGTGATGCCGGCGTTGTTGAACATCAGGTCGAGCCGGCCGGTCCGGTCCACCACCTCGGTGACACAGTCGGCGACAGCGGTCGCGTCGGTGACGTCCAGCCGGCGCCACCGGGCACCGAGCGGTTCGGCGGTGGCTCGCGCCGCGGCCTCGTCGACGTCGGTGCACAGCACCTCGGCCCCGGCCCCGGCCAGTGCGCGGCACAGCGCCGCCCCGATTCCGGACCCGGCTCCGGTGACGATGGCCTGCCGGCCGGTGAATGCTCCCACGTCTCTCCTGTCGTTGCAACGGTAAGAGGGACGGTAGTCGCCGGGCGTGCATCCTCGGCGCCGAAACCCGGCATTGGCCGCAGCGGTTTCACGCTCGGGGAGCTGTCACACCCCGGCGTCACACTGCAGAGATGCTGCTGGATCTGATCCTGCCGTTGGAGTGCGGCGGCTGCGGCGCGCCCTCGACGCGTTGGTGTCCCACCTGCGCGGGGGAGTTGGTGGCCCGTGCCGCCGAACCGCGACTGGTCACCCCGCGGCTGGATCCCGGGGTCCCGGTGTTCTCGCTGGGCCGCTACGCCGCGGGCCGGCGCCAGGCCATCGTGGCGGTCAAGGAACGCGGCCGCGCCGATCTGGTCGCCCCGCTGGCCGGCGCCCTGCACCTCGGCCTGTCCCGGCTGCTGCGCCGGGGGCTGCTGGCCGCTCCGCTGACGGTGGTGCCGGCCCCGACCCGACGGCTGGCCGCGCGCCGGCGCGGCGGCGACCCGGTGACCCGGGTGGCCGCCGCGGCGGTCCGGGCGCCGGGCCTGGACGGCGTCACGGTGGTCCAGGCGCTGCGGCTGACGGGCTCGGCGCGGGATTCGGTCGGCCTGTCCAGTGCCGACCGTCAGCGCAATCTGGCCGACCGGGTGCGGGTGGTCCGGCGGGTCCGCGGGCCGGTGCTGATCGTCGACGACGTCGTCACCACGGGGGCGACCGCGTGTGAGGCGGTACGTGCGCTGCAAACCGTCGGAGTACCGGTGCACGCCGTGTTGGCGCTGGCTGACGCCTGAAATCCACGGCCTCCCACGGCGGCCTGTTGCGCTCAGATGAAGAACTGAAAACACGTCTGCGAAATTGGTGGCACAGTCAGGTGAACAACGACTACCGTCGGGGCCAACGACCCCGTGACCTCACGGCGGCACCTGGCAGACCGGGCGCCCGTGCGGAATCGGGACTGCCCGAGTGCGGTAGGAGGTGATTACTCGACACCTGACGCCGCCGGGCGCAGCGACATGCAACGTGCCGACGGCGTATCACTCACCAATTGGGCACGTGATGCGCGTGCGACTTCCGAGAGAAACGAGTTGTCAAGCATGTCAACGAATTCCGTGGAAACCAACAGCTCCACCATGGTTATGGATGATCGGGACCAGTCGGCGGAGGCGCCGGCGCTCAAGGCCGACGTGGTCGTCAAGGGCCGCAACGTCGAGGTGCCCGATCATTTCCGGATCTACGTCGCCGAGAAGCTGGTGCGACTGGAGCGCTTCGACCGGACCATCTACCTGTTCGATGTCGAACTCGACCATGAGAAGAACCGGCGCCAGCGCAAGAACTGTCAGCACGTCGAGATCACCGCACGCGGGCGCGGCCCGGTGGTGCGTGGTGAGGCCTGTGCGGACAGCTTCTACGCGGCGCTGGAGTCCGCGGTGAGCAAACTCGAAGCACGGTTGCGTCGCAGCAAGGATCGCCGCAAGATCCACTACGGGGACAAGACGCCCGTCTCGGTCCATCAAGCCACCGCGGAACTGGCCGCGGTCGACGAGCCCGCGCCGCACGACCCCTTCGCGGTCGAGCCGCGTCCCGAGCCCGGCCGCATCGTGCGCGTCAAGGAACACGAGGCCACCCCCATGACCGTCGATGACGCGCTCTATGAGATGGAACTCGTCGGCCACGACTTCTTCCTCTTCCATGACAAGGAATCCGACCGGCCGTCGGTGGTCTACCGCCGGCACGCCTACGACTACGGACTCATCCGGCTGGCCTGAGCCAGCCCTTCACTGCGCGAGCCCCCGGCGTCCTGCCGGGGGCTCGTTGCGTGCCGGGTCCGGCGACGCCGCGCGCACTTGGGGCGGACTTTCAGACGGTCACCTCGACGGGTCGCCTACGATGGATTGTTGGCAGGCCGGGCAGCATTGCGTGAACCGGCCGACTCTATTCATCAACCCACAGGGGAAACAGCGTGCTCGATAAGTTGCTCCGTCTCGGTGAAGGCCGCATGGTCAAGCGCCTCAAGAAGGTCGCCGACTATGTGGACACCTTGTCCGACGACGTCGAGAAGCTGTCCGACGCGGAGCTGCGCGCCAAGACCGACGAGTTCCGTGGACGTATCGCCGGCGGGGAGGACCTCGACGACCTGCTGCCCGAGGCCTTCGCGGTGGCCCGCGAGGCCGCCTGGCGGGTGCTCGGCCAGAAACCGTTCGGAGTCCAGCTGATGGGCGGCGCGGCGCTGCACTTCGGCAACGTCGCCGAGATGAAGACCGGTGAGGGCAAGACCCTGACCGCCGTGCTGCCGGCCTACCTCAACGCCCTCTCCGGTAAGGGTGTGCACCTGGTCACCGTCAACGACTACCTGGCCAAACGCGATAGCGAGCAGATGGGTCGTATCCACCGGTTCCTCGGCCTGGAGGTGGGTGTCATCCTGTCCGGGCTGACCCCCGACCAGCGCCGCGATGCCTACGCCGCGGACATCACCTACGGCACGAACAACGAGTTCGGCTTCGACTATCTGCGCGACAACATGGCCCACTCGGTCCAGGAGATGGTGCAGCGCGGCCACAACTACGCCATCGTCGACGAGGTCGACTCCATCCTCATCGACGAGGCCCGGACCCCGCTGATCATCTCCGGCCCGGCCGACGGCGCCTCGCACTGGTACAGCGAGTTCGCCCGGCTCGCCCCGCTGATGGAGAAGGACGTCCACTACGAGGTGGATCTGCGCAAGCGCACCATCGGCGTGCACGAACTCGGCGTCGAGTTCGTCGAGGATCAGCTCGGTATCGAGAACCTCTACGAAGCCGCCAACTCGCCGCTGGTCAGCTACCTGAACAACTGCCTGAAGGCCAAGGAGCTGTTCCTGCGGGACAAGGACTACATCGTCCGCAACGGCGAGGTCGTCATCGTCGACGAGTTCACCGGCCGCGTGCTGGTGGGCCGGCGCTACAACGAGGGCATGCACCAGGCCATCGAGGCCAAGGAGCACGTCGAGATCAAGGCCGAGAACCAGACCCTGGCCACCATCACCCTGCAGAACTACTTCCGCCTCTACGACAAGCTCGCCGGCATGACCGGTACCGCCCAGACCGAGGCCTCCGAGCTGCACGAGATCTACAAGCTGGGCGTGGTGCCCATCCCGACCAACCGGCCGATGATCCGCGCCGACCAGTCCGACCTGATCTACAAGACCGAAGAGGCCAAGTACATCGCGGTCGTCGACGACGTGGTGGAGCGCTACGAGAAGGGCCAGCCGGTCCTGATCGGCACCACCTCGGTGGAACGCTCGGAATACCTGTCGCGCCAGTTCACCAAGCGCCGGGTCCCGCACAACGTGCTCAACGCCAAGTACCACGAGCAGGAGGCGAACATCATCGCCGAGGCCGGGCGGCGCGGGGCGATCACCGTGGCGACCAACATGGCCGGCCGCGGTACCGACATCGTGCTCGGCGGCAACGTCGAATTCCTGGCCGACAAGCGGCTCAAGGACCAGGGCCTGGACCCGGTCACCACGCCGGACGAGTACGAGGCGGCCTGGGAGTCCACGGTGGCCGCCATCAAGGCCGAGGCCAAGGAGGAGGCCGAGCAGGTGATCGCCGCCGGCGGTCTGTATGTGCTCGGCACCGAGCGGCACGAGTCCCGGCGTATCGACAACCAGCTGCGTGGCCGTTCCGGTCGTCAGGGCGACCCGGGCGAGTCCCGGTTCTACCTGTCCCTCGGTGACGAGTTGATGCGGCGCTTCAACGGAGCGACGCTGGAGACGCTGCTGACGCGGCTGAACCTGCCCGAGGACGTGCCCATCGAGGCCAAGATGGTGACCCGCGCGATCAAGAGTGCGCAGACCCAGGTCGAGCAGCAGAACTTCGAGGTCCGCAAGAACGTCCTCAAGTACGACGAGGTGATGAACCGGCAACGCACGGTCATCTACAAGGAACGCCGGATGATCCTGGAGGGCGAGAACCTCCAGCAGCAGGCGCACGACATGATGGTCGACGTCATCACCGCGTATGTCGACGGGGCCACGGCCGAGGGCTACTCCGAGGACTGGGATCTGGAGAAGCTGTGGGAGGCGCTGAAGGCGCTCTACCCGGTGGGCATCGATCACCACGACCTGATCGACTCCGACGCCGTCGGCGAGGCCGGCGAGCTGACCCGCGACGAACTGCTCGATGCGCTGGTCAAGGACGCCGAACGCGCCTACGCCGAACGTGAGGCGCAGATCGACGCCATCGGCGGCGAGGGTGCGATGCGTCAGCTGGAACGCAACGTGCTGCTCAACGTGATCGACCGCAAGTGGCGTGAGCACCTCTACGAGATGGATTACCTCAAGGAGGGCATCGGCCTGCGTGCGATGGCGCAGCGGGACCCGCTCGTGGAGTACCAGCGGGAGGGCTACGACATGTTCGTCGCCATGCTCGAGGGTCTCAAGGAGGAGTCGGTCGGCTTCCTGTTCAACGTCGCCGTCGAGGCCGCCCCGGCCCCGGCCGCGCCCACGGTGGCGCCGATGGCGTCCGGGCTGGCCGAGTTCGCCGCCGCAGCAGCCGCCAAGGCATCCGCCGCGAACGCCGAACAGCCCCAGGGGCAGGGCCAGGTGGCCACCAAGGAACGCCCCGGCATCCAGGCGAAGGGCATCGGCGAGGGCGGGGCGCCCAAGCTGACCTACTCCGGTCCGGCCGAGGACGGTTCCGCGGAGGTCAAGCGGTCCGGTGGGGCGTCGGCCCCGGCCGGCGGCGGGACCCGCAAGGAACGCCGCGAGGCGGCGCGCCGCAGCAAGAAGCGCTGACGCTCTCAGCCGATCTGCAGCGCCACCATCTGCCAGCGCCCACCGGTCAGCTCGATCCGGGCGGCCAGCGCCCGCACCCGCGGCCCGCGGGTATAGGTGGCGAAGACCTCGGCGACGGTCACCGGCAGATCGGTGCCCGCGCTGCATCCGATGCTGCGCAGCCGGATCCGGCGCAGCACGGCGGCGCCGTCCTGCTGCGGGGACCGCGCCAGAGTTTGCGCGATGTCGATCAACGACGGTGCCAGCAACCCGCGCAGTTGGGCGGCCGGACGGCGGCGATCCACCACCTCCAGCACCCGGCGCAGGGCGGCGTCGGCGAACACCACCGCGGCATGCGGGACGGGTGCCTCGCCGGCGACGGCGGCCGGTCGCGGCGGGCGTGAGCGACGGGGCCGCAGCGTTGCCGGATGTGCCGAAGGTCCTTGTGCCGCACCGCGTGCGGGTGGCTCGTAGTCGATGACTCCGGTGATGACCGGATGCGGGGACGGTTCTCGTACGTGGGACACAGGCACTCCAGCGGGCACAGAAACGGACGGGACGGCTGCTGGAGAGGCACAGTCCCTTTGATGATCGCACGGGTTCACCGGGCCCGGACGCACACATCGTGCGCAATACCGGGTACTCCCGGCTACGGTGGCGGGTAAGTCACAGCCGGGAGTGAGGGGGACGCTGTCTCGATGGTGACCAGGTTGTCGGCATCCGACTCGGCGTTCTACCGACTGGAGAACAGTTCGACCCCGATGTATGTGGGGTCCCTCTCGATCGTCCGGAAGCCGCGCGGTGGGCTGAGCTACGAGACGGTGCTGGCCACCGTCGAGCAGCGGTTGCCGCAGATCCCGCGATACCGGCAGAAGGTGCGCGAGGTCAGTCTTGGCCTGGCCCGGCCGGTGTGGATCGACGACGCCGATTTCGACATCACCTACCACGTGCGGCGCTCGGCTCTGCCCTCCCCGGGAAGCGATACCCAACTGCACGATCTGATCGCCCGGATCGGATCCCGCCCGATGGACAAGTCCCGGCCGCTGTGGGAGATGTACATCGTGGAGGGTCTGGCCGGCAACCGGATCGCCATCTACACCAAGTCCCACCAGGCGCTCGTCAACGGCATGTCCGCCCTGGAGATCGGGCACGTGATCGCCGACCGCACCCAGAAGCCACCCGAGTTCGGGGAGGACATCTGGATCCCGGGCCGCGAACCCGGCGATTCGGAGCTGTTCTTCGCCGCGGTCGGGGAGTGGATCACCCGGCCCACCGTCCAGTTGGCGGCGGTGCGGTCGGCGGTGCAGGAGATGACGACCAACACCGGGGTGCTGGTGGACGCCGGGCGCCGGATCGCCGATGTGGCCCGCACCCTGGCCCGGGGCGCCGCGCCGAGCAGCCCGCTGAACACCACGGTGTCGCGCAGCCGGCGTTTCACGGTGGCCTCGCACCCGCTGGAGGATTACCGCGCGCTGCGGGCACGCTACGACTGCGACGTCAACGACGTGGTGCTCGCGGTGGTGGCCGGGGCGCTGCGCAACTGGCTGCTGTCCCGCGGTGAGCCGGTGACCGCGACGTCGACGGTGCGGGCGATGGCGCCGAACTCGGTCTACCCCGACGCCGAAATCGATTCGGCCGGGCCGGGTCAGGCCATCAGTGAGGTCTCGCCGTTCCTGGTCGACCTGCCGATCGGGGAGGGCAACGCCGTGGTGCGGTTGTCCCAGATCACGCACGCCACCGAATCACATTCCACCGCAGCGAGTTTGGTCGACGCCCGCACCATCGTGACATTGTCGGGGTTTGCGCCGCCGACCCTGCACGCCATGGGCACCCGGGTGGCCACCAGCTTCTCGGCCCGCCAGTTCAATCTGTTGATCACCAATGTCCCGGGCGCGCAGAAGCAGATGTACATCGCGGGCACCAAGCTGCTGGAGTCCTACGCGGTGCCGCCGCTGCTGGCCAATCAGGTCCTCGCGATCGCGGTGACCTCCTACAACGGCAACCTGTACTTCGGCATCAACGCCGATCGCGACGCCATGAGTGACGTCGGGGTGTTGCCGTCCCTGCTGCGCGAATCCCTGGACGAATTGCTGGAATCCGCGCGCTGAGCGCGGGTAGGGCATTTGACTCGCCCCGCCGATCGCGATCTCATGGGTTGACCATGTCAAATCATTCGCCAAGCGAAGAACCCGTTCTGGATGTCATTCCGCACCCCGTGCTCGAGGTTCCCATCGACGAGGATGCACTGGTCAAAGGTGGTCGGCTGGACCTGGTGGTCTTCGGGGTCACCGCCGCCATCGCGGTCGGCTTCTTGATCTGGGGGTTCATCGACACCGCCGCGCTCGCGTCCGCGTCGGGCAACGCGCTGGGCTGGGTGATGACCAACACCGGGTGGTTGTTCACGCTGGCGGCCTCGGGATTCGTGCTGTTCGTGTTGTGGATCGCACTCGGGCGGTTCGGCAACATCCCGCTGGGCCGTGACGACGAGGAGCCCGAATTCCGCACGGTGTCCTGGGTGGCCATGATGTTCAGCGCCGGGATGGGCATCGGTCTGATGTTCTTCGGGGTCGCCGAACCGCTGGCCCATCTGGTGTCCCCACCACCGGGCACCGGCGCCGAGGGCAACCCGGACACCGTGCAGACGGCGATGGCGACCACGCTGTTCCACTGGACGCTGCACCCGTGGGCCATCTACGCGGTCGTCGGGCTGGCCATCGCCTACGGCGTGTACCGCAAGGGTCGCTTCCAGCTGATCAGCGCGGCCTTCGAGCCATTGCTCGGGGACCGCGCCCACGGCGGCTGGGGCAAGGTGATCGACATGCTGGCGATCTTCGCCACGCTGTTCGGTTCGGCGGCGTCACTGGGCTTGGGCGCGTTGCAGATTCGCAGCGGCCTGCAGATCGTCGGGGGTATCGGCGAGACCGGCAACGCGGTGCTGATCGGCATCATCGCGGTACTCACCTGCGCGTTCGTGTTGTCCGCGGTATCCGGGGTGGCGCGCGGTATCCAGTGGCTGTCCAACATCAACATGGTGCTGGCACTGCTGCTCGCGACGTTCGTCTTCGTCGCCGGCCCAACGATTTTCATCCTCAACCTGATCCCCACCTCGATCGGTAGCTACTTCCAGGATCTGGCGATGATGGCGGCGCGCACCGGCGCGGAGGGCGCCGAGACCGAGGCCTGGCTCGGCTCGTGGACCATCTTCTACTGGGCATGGTGGATCTCCTGGACGCCGTTCGTCGGCATGTTCATCGCCCGAATCTCACGGGGCCGCACCATCAGACAGTTCGTCACCGGGGTGTTGATGGTGCCCAGCCTGGTGTCGCTGGTGTGGTTCTGTGTCTTCGGTGGCGCCGCCATCAAGGCCCAGCAGGACGGGGCGAATCTGGCGGGGGAGGGCAGTACCGAGGCGCAGCTCTTCGGCCTGCTCAGCGAGTACCCGCTCGCCACGGTTTCCACGATCGTGGTCATGGTGCTGGTGGCGGTGTTCTTCGTCTCCGGCGCCGATGCGGCGTCGATCGTGATGGGCTCACTGTCCGAGCGCGGCACCATCGAACCGCACCGCAAGACCGTCATCTTCTGGGGTGTCGCCACCGGGGCGGTGGCGGCGGTGATGCTGCTGGTCGGCGGATCGGATGCGCTGACCGGGCTGCAGTCCATCACCATCGTGGCGGCCCTGCCGTTCGTGCTGGTGATGCTCGGCCTGGCCGTGGCCCTGGTCAAGGATCTCCGCCAGGACCCGATGATGGTGCGCCGCCGGTACGCCATCGCGGCAGTGGATTCGGCGGTGATCGCCGGCGTCACCCAGCACGGTGACGACTTCGTCATCTCGGTGGAGAAGGATCCGGACGCCGGGGCCGACACCGATGGCGACATCGAGGACACAGCGGCGCCGACGGCGGACTCCCCGGGCTAATCTCGCCTGGTGCGTGTCTACATACCGGCGACTCTGGCCATGCTGCAGCAACTGGTTGCCGACCGGTTGATCCATGCCCGCAGCGGCACGGCCTTCGCGGTGACGCCGGTCCTGCGTGAGTCCTACGCCGAGGGCGATGACGAGGAGCTGGCCGAGGTGGCGCTCCGGGAAGCGGCGCTGGCCTCGTTGCGGCTGCTGGCCGGGGAGGGATCGAGCTCGCTGCCGCCCCGGCGCGCGGTGCTGGTCGCCGACGTCGGGGGAGCCGAAGGCGGGGCGGAGGCCGTCACGCTGCGTCCCGACCTCGACGATGCGGTGGTGCGGTTGGCGGCGCCGGTGGCGCTCGACGACGTCATCGCCGCCTACGTGGACAACGCCGCAGCGGAACAGGCGGTGCTGGTCGCCGTCGACCGGATCGACGAAGCGGATCTCGGAGATGAGGACGCCGAGCTTGCTGTGGGCGACGCTCAGGACCATGACCTGGCCTGGTATGCCCCGCAGGAGTTGCCGTTCCTGCTCGAGTTACTGTGACGCAGGTCGCAGTGAAGGTTCCCGGAAGTTGACTACGCCCCCGTAAGTTACGGTACCGTAGGTTGCGTGGCGAAGAGTGAAATCAAGTTCTCGGCAAAAGTGGCCGAGACCGTGCGTCCTTCTGTTGTGGGCGCCGACCGCCACCGCGGCTGGCACGCGTTGCGCACCATCGCGGGCCGGATCACCACGCCGCTGCTACCGGACGACTACCTGAAGCTGGCCAACCCGTTGTGGTCGGCGCGCGAGTTGCGCGGCCGGGTGGTCGAGGTGCGGCGCGAGACCGAAGATTCGGCCACGTTGGTCATCAAGCCGGGGTGGGGTTTCTCGCTGGATTACGAGCCCGGACAGTACGTCGGTATCGGCCTGCTGGTCGACGGCCGCTGGCGTTGGCGGTCCTACTCGCTGACCTCGGCGCCGGCCCGCGGCACCGAGGACAAGCGGGCCGCCCGCACCATCGCCATCACCGTGAAGGCGATGCCGGAGGGGTTCCTGTCCACGCACCTGGTCGGCGGGGTGGAGCCGGGCACGATCGTTCGGCTGGCCGCGCCGCAGGGCAACTTCGTGATGCCCGATCCGGCTCCGGCGTCGGTGCTGTTCCTCACGGCCGGTTCGGGGATCACCCCGATCATGTCCATGCTGCGGACCCTGCAGCGGCACGACCAGATCACCGACATCGTGCATGTGCACTCGGCGCCGACCGAGTCCGACGTGATGTTCGGTGCCGAGTTGGCTGCCTTGCACGAGGCGCATCCGGGCTACCGGATGCTGCTGCGGACCACCCGTACCGAGGGCCGGCTGGACCTGAACCGGCTCGCCGAAGTGGTGCCGGACTGGCGTGACCGCCAGGCCTGGGCCTGCGGGCCCGAGGCCATGCTCAACGATGCCGAGCGGGTGTGGGCCGAGGCAGGTGTGCGCACGCACCTGCATCTGGAGCGGTTCGCTGTTTCGCGCGCCGCACCGCATGGGACCGGCGGCTCGGTCAGGTTCGAACGCAGCGGCAAGACCGTCGCGGCCGACGCCGCGACCTCGCTGATGGAGGCCGGTGAGAACGCCGGGATCCAGATGCCGTTCGGGTGCCGGATGGGCATCTGCCAATCGTGTGTGGTCGGTCTGGTCGAGGGCCACGTGCGCGATCTGCGGACCGGGGTGGAGCACGAACCGGGGACGCGGGTGCAGACCTGTGTGTCCGCCGCATCCGGCGATTGCGTACTGGACGCATAGCTTTTACTGACAGGTAACCTACGCATCCGTAGGTTACGTTAACGTAGCAACGGAAAGGAGGGCCGAGTAATGGCAGTTACCGACGTACCGGCGTTTACGCATCTCACCGAGGCGGACATCGAGACGCTGGGTGCCGAGCTGGACGCAATCCGACGGGACATCGAGGAATCGCGCGGCGAACGCGATTCGCGATACATCCGCAGGACGATCGCCGGTCAGCGCGCGCTCGAGATCATCGGCCGCCTGTTGCTTGCCGGAAGCTCCAAGCGGGCCTTCTGGTGGGCGGGAGCCTCGACTCTGGGCGTGGCCAAGATCATCGAGAACATGGAGATCGGCCACAACGTCATGCACGGCCAGTGGGATTGGATGAACGATCCCGAGATCCACTCCTCGAGCTGGGAGTGGGACATGGGCGGTGCATCCAAGCACTGGCGATTCACCCACAACTTCATGCATCACAAGTACACCAACATCCTGGGCATGGATGACGATGTGGGCTACGGCGTCATCCGCGTCACCCGCGATCAGCGGTGGAAGCCGATGAACCTGCTGAACCTCTTCTACAACGCCCTGTTGGCGACGTTGTTCGAGTGGGGCGTCGGTCTGCAGCACTTGGAGCTCGGCAAGATCTTCAAGGGCCGCGATGACCGCAAGGCGACGATGGTGCGCGTGAAGGAGTTCGGCGTCAAGGCCGGCCAACAGGTCACCAAGGACTACGTGCTGTGGCCCGCGCTGACCTCGCTGTCCCCGGGCGCCACCTACAAGTCCACGATGAAGGCCAACATCCTGGCCAACATCATCCGCAACGTCTGGTCCAACGCGATCATCTTCTGCGGCCACTTCCCGGACGGCGCAGAGAAGTTCACCAAGACCGACATGGTCGGCGAGACCAAGGGGCAGTGGTACCTGCGTCAGATGCTCGGCAGCGCCAATATCGACGGCGGCCGGGTGATGGACTTCATGAGCGGCAACCTGTCCTACCAGATCGAGCACCACCTGTACCCGGACCTGCCCAGCAACCGGTTGCGGGAGATTTCGGTCCGGGTCCGCGCACTCTGCGACAAGTACGACCTGCCGTACACGAGTGGGCCCTTCCTGGTGCAGTACGGCAAGGCCTGGCGCACCATCGCCAAGCTGTCGCTGCCCGACCGGTTCCTCAAGGACACCCGTGACAATGCGCCCGAAACGCGCAGCGAGCGGATGTTCTCCGAGCTCGAGGGCTTCGGCGTGACCGATCCGGTCACCGGCAAGCGCCGGGGCCTGAAGACGGCGATCGCCACCGTGCGAGGCTGGGGCCAGACCAAGTCCAAGGCTGCCTCCGCCGCCTGACACCCGGCTGAAACCACTTGACCGCGAGCGTGCGTGTCGGAACCCGACACGCCGCTCGCGGTTCGGTGTTTACGCACCTTCGCTGCTAGTACCCGGCCTCCGCCAGCGTCGCCAGCAGTAACCGGGCCGCGGCGACCCGGGCGGCCGCGGGCCCGGTCAGCGTGTCCAGCGCGCACTCCGGATCGGCCGGCGGGCCCATATGGCCGCAGCCCCTTGGGCATTCGTCGACCGCCTCGGCCAGATCCGAGAACGCCTGCACGACGTCGTCTGGTTGCACGTGGGCCAGCCCGAAGGACCGGATGCCCGGAGTGTCGATCACCCAACCGGATCCGCGCAGCGGCAGCGCCACCGACTGGGTGGAGGTGTGTCGGCCCTTGCCGACGCCGGTCACCGACCCGGTGGCCCGATCCGCCTCGGGCACGAGCCGATTCACCAGCGTGGACTTACCCACCCCCGAATGTCCCAGCAGCACGGTCACCTTGCCGGTGAGCAGCGGCGCCACCACGTCGAGCGGATCGTCGCGCCCGGCCGTCACCACCTGCAGGTCCAGATCCGCGAACTGCGCGGCGAACGGTTCGGGCGCCGCCAGATCGGATTTCGTCAGACACAGGATCGGTTGCAGACCACCGGTGTAGGCGGCGATCAACGCGCGCTCCACGAACCCGGTGCGCGGCGGGGGATCTGCGAGCGCGACCACGATCAGCAGCTGATCGGCGTTGGCCACCACCACCCTTTCGGTGGGGTCGGTGTCGTCGGCGGTGCGGCGCAACACGGTACGCCGCTCGCCGCGGCGCACGATCCGGGCCAGGGTGTCCGGCCGGCCGGACAGATCGCCCACGATGCCGACCTCGTCGCCGACCACGATCGGGGTGCGGCCCAGCTCCCGGGCCCGCATCGCGGTCACATTGCGGTCGGGGTCGCCGCCGAGCGCACAGCCCCACCGGCCGCGGTCGACGGTGACGACCATGGCCTCGGCGGCATCGGCGTGCTCGGGACGGTTCTTGGTGCGGGGACGTGAACCCTTGCCCGGGCGCACCCGGACATCGGATTCGTCGTACTCGCGAGATTTCAACGCGCGCCCAGCATGTCGGCCCACATGCCTGGGAAGTCCGGCAGCGTCTTGGCGGTGGTGGCGATGTCCTCGACCGCCACGCCGGGCACCCGCAGCCCGATGATCGCGCCCGCGGTGGCCATCCGGTGGTCGGCGTAGGACCGCCAGGTCCCGCCGTGCAGCGGTGTCGCGGTGATCTGCAGGCCGTCCGCGGTTTCGGTGCACTGCCCGCCGAGGCCGTTGATCTCCGCGCTCAGCGCCGCCAGCCGGTCGGTTTCGTGGCCGCGCAGATGCGCGATGCCGCGCAGCGTGGATACCGAACCGGGGGCGGCCAGGGTGGCCAGTGCGGCGACCGAGGGGGCCAGTTCGCCGATATCGTGCAGGTCGATGTCGATGCCACCGTAGCTCGCCGAGCCTTGGGCTTCCAGGTGGAAATCTGTCTGCCGGACATCGACATTCAACCGCTTCAGCAGGTCCAGGATGTCGCCGGCGGGCTGGATGCTGTCGGCCGGCCACTGCTCGATCCGCACCGTGCCGGCGGTGACCGCGGCCGCCGCCAGGAACGGCACCGCATTCGACAGGTCCGGTTCGATGGCCCAGTGCCGGGCCGCGACGGTGCCGGGGGCGACCTGCCAGCGGTTGGGCACGCTGTCATCGACGGTGACGCCGGCGCTGCGCAGCATCGACACCGTCATCGACACATGCGGCGCCGAGGGCACCGAATCGCCGGTGTGCAGAACGGTCAACCCCTCGGCGAAGGTGGCACCGGCCAGCAGCAGCCCGGAGACGAACTGCGAGGAGGCCGAGGCATCGATGCGCACCTCACCGCCGGTCACCGAGCCCTGTCCGCGGACGTCGAAGGGCAGGCCGTCACCGTCGATCGCCACCCCCAGTCCGCGCAGTGCCTCGAGCAGGGGTGCGATCGGCCGGGCCCGGGCCTGCTCGTCCCCGTCGAAGGTGACGGTCTCGGTGCTCAGCGCGGCCACCGCGGGCAGGAAACGCAGCACGGTGCCGGCCAGCCCGCAGTCGATCCGGCTGCCCGGGGCCGGGGCGATGGCGCCGCCGACGGACAGTTCGGTGCCCGCACCGTCGACGGCCAGGCCGAGGGTCTGCACCGCGGCGATCATCAGATCGGTGTCGCGGCTGCGCAGGGCGCCGCTGATGGTCGAGTTACCCCCGGTCCGGGAGGCCAGCGCAGCCAGTACCAGGGCCCGGTTGGTCAGCGACTTGGAACCGGGTACGGCCACCGTGGCGTGGATGGGGGCGGATGTCGACGGTGCCGGCCAGTTACTCACAGCCTCTATCCTGCCTGGTATGTGTGGGCGATTTGCGGTGACCACCGACCCGGCGCTGCTGGCGGAGAAAATCAAGGCTCTCGATGAAACTGTCGAGGCGTCGGAGAAAGGCGGCCCGGCCGCCGCCGGCAACGAGAAAGCCGCCAACTACAACGTGGCTCCGACCACCACCATCAGCACCGTGGTGAAACGTCATGACGAGCCCGATGACGAGTCGACCCGCCGGATCCGGTCCATGCGCTGGGGACTGATCCCGCCGTGGGCCAAGGCCGGGCCCGACGGTGCCCCGGACACCAAGAAGGGCCCGCTGCTGATCAACGCGCGCGCCGAGACGCTGACCACGTCCCCGGCGTTCCGCGGGTCGGCCAAGAACAAGCGCTGCCTGGTCCCGATGGACGGCTGGTACGAGTGGAAACCCGGTACCGACACCGGCACCGCCAAGAAGCCGGCCAAGACCCCGTATTACATGTACGCCGCCGACGGCGAGCCGCTGTTCATGGCCGGACTGTGGTCCACCTGGCGACCGAAAGACGCCGATCCGGGCAGCCGACCGCTGGTCAGTTGCACCATCATCACCACCGACTCGGCCGCCCAGCTTGCCGACATCCACGACCGGATGCCGCTGACCATCAGTGCCTCGGACTGGGACCGCTGGCTCGACCCGGACGCGCCGATCGACGAGGGCCTGCTGCGCGGGCACGGCGATCTGGACCGCATCGAGATCCGGGAGGTGTCCCGGTTGGTCAACAGTGTCCGCAACAACGGCCCCGAACTGATCGAGGCCGTCACACCCGAGGCGGGTCTGTTTTGACCCTCGGGCCGGTGGTGTGTGACGCCCTGGGCGCCGATCTGCGTTCGGCCGGCTACACCGTCGACGGCGTGGCCGAACTGCTCGGCGAGCAGGCCAATGCGGCCCTGGCCCGCGGGGTGTGGTGGCCGGCCGCCCGGGTGACCGAACCCGCCGACGCCGGCCGGCTGGCGACGCTGGTGCGGCTGTTCCTGCTGGGGGCCGAGGTGTCCCGGGAGCGGCTCGCCGAGGTGTTCGTGACGGTGCCGCTGGAGGCGCTGCTGGCCGGTGGGGTGCTGGAGCAGACCGCGACGGGTACGTTCCGGGCGGTCCTCGATATCCGGCCGTACAGCGACACGGACCGCGACTACCTGGTGGTCTCCGACCAGGACTCCGCGCTGCGGGACGGCCCGCTGCGCCGCGACCACGTGCTCGGCATCGGCGGGGCGGCGATGTCGCTGGCCCGAGCCGTCATCCGCACCCCGGTGCAGCGGGCGCTCGACCTGGGCACCGGTTGCGGTATCCAGGCGCTGCACCTGGACTCCCACTGTGCCGAGATCGTGGCCACCGACATCAACGAGCGGGCGCTGACGCTGGCCGGCGTCACCGCACGGCTCAACGCGATGTCCTGGGATCTGCGCTGCGGCAGCCTGTTCGAACCGGTGGCGGGGGAGCGGTTCGACCTGATCGTGTCCAACCCGCCGTTCGTGGTCGGCTCCGGCGCGGACGATTACACCTACCGGGACTCCGGTATGGCCGGAGATGCCCTGTGCCGCATCCTGATAGAACAGGTCGGGGACCACCTGAACCCCGGTGGTACGGCGCAGTTCATGGCGAACTGGATTGTCCGCCAAGATGACTGGCGTGAGCGTGTGCAGGAGTGGCTGGCCGGCACCGGACTGCATGCCTGGGTGGTGCAACGCGAACTGGCCGACCCGGTCAGCTACGTGTCGCTGTGGCTGGCCGATGCCGGCGAGACACCCGAGCAGACCGCCCGCCGGGGCGGCGACTGGCTGGACTGGTTCGCCGCCGAGGGCATCACCGGCATCGGTATGGGATTGATCTGCCTGCGCCGGCCCCGCGACGGCGAAGCGCCCGAGCAGATCCTCGAAGAGATCACCGGTGCCGACGAACTGGTCACCGGCGCGGAGGTGGAGGCGTTCTTCGCCCGCCGCGCCTATCTGCGCGACACCGATGACGAGGCGCTGCTGGGCGCGCGACTGTCTACGGCGCCGGTGTTTTTGGAGCAGCAGTCCCTGCCCGGCCCCGATGGTTGGCAGCAGGTGGGCGCCGCGGTGCGCCGACCCGGCGGACCGGGTGCGCTGCTCGGGGTCGACGAGGTGTTGACCGCGCTGCTGGCGGGGTGTCGCGGGGAGGTGCCGTTGGGCACCCTCATCGCGCTGCTGGCCGCCCACCACGGCGTGGACGCCGACGCGCTGGCCGAGGTGACGCTGCCCGAGGTCCGTGCGGCGATCGGCCACGGAATCCTGTACCAGGCGCGGTGAGCGAGCACAGCGAGCGAATCATGGATCCGGCACGGCGAAGCCGAGCCCGCGGGGCAGCGAGAAGACGGCTCAGCGCCGCCGCGCCGCCACCACCGCGTAGGACGCGTCGAAGGCGACCCCGTCGGCGGTGCTGTGCTTCTCGAACGCAGCACCGAACGCCTCCACGAGGCGGTCGCGGGTACCCACGTCGAGCCGGCCCAACACGTCGACGTGCATCGGGGATTCCTCGGTGACGAACGTGACGGCCGCTTGCAGCGAGGCGAATTGCCAGGTGTGCGCGCCGTTTTCGATGAATATCTCGTCGAAGTCTTCGGTGAGCCGGGTGGTGACGATGTCGGGTTCACCCCATTGATCCGGGGTGTAGGGGGCCGCGGGCGGCGTGCCCAGCACGTCGAGGATCGGGTTGAAGAACGGATTGTCGCCGTCGCGTACCCAGGTGGAGAAGCCGAAGTACCCGCCCGGGCGCAGCAGCCGGACCACCTCGGCGACCAGGCTGACCGGCTCCACGAAGATGATGCCCATGTTCGACAGCACGGCGTCGAACCTCTGATCGGGCAGGCCGGTCGCGGCGGCGTCGGCGGCGACCCACTGCACCGCGTCCGCGCCCGGCTTGGCGGCGGCGACGGCCAGCAGTTCGGGGGTGAGGTCGACGCCGGTCACCCGCGCGCCGGCCGCCGCGGCGGCCAGTGCGGCGTTTCCGGTGCCGCAGGCCAGATCGGCGACCACGGCGCCGTCGAGGGGACGGAGCCGGTCCATGGTCTCGACCAGTTGGGCGGCGATGGGCGCTATGCGTTGTCCGACGGCCTCATACCGTCCGGCTGACCAGATAGACACCTCGCCAGCCTATGTCACGTCAGGAATGCTCCAGCTGTGCAAGCACGGCCGGGGTCACCTCGTCGACCTCGGAGCCGAAGTCGTCGTGTTTGTCGATGAACTTGGCCACGAACGGGCAGACCGGGACGATGCGCAGGCCGGCATTGGTGGTCTCGGTGAGTGCGGTCTTGATCAATTGGGAGGCCAGACCCTTGCCGCCGAACTTCTCGGCGATCTCGGTGTGGTGGAAGATGCGTTGCTGCTCGTGGTCGACGTATTCGGCGAAGCCGGCGATCTCATCGCCTTCGTAGATCTCGAAGCGATGCAGTGCCGGTGCGTTCCTGACGATCTCGGTCATCGTGTTCCTCACGGTCCGGTGTAGCCGGGCGGGTTGGCGGAGTCGACCCACAGATCCACCCGGAGATCCTGCGATCCCGGGGTGCAGTTGTAGACCGACAGATCGGTGATACCCGATTCCAGCAGAACGTCCTCACACAGCAGCGTATTGCCGGTGAATTCGCGGGCCGGCCTGGTCAGCACCGCGTACGCCGCGTCGGAGTACACCTCGGGTCTACGGGATCGCCGCATCGACTCGTCGCCGCCGAGCAGGTTCTGCACGGCCGCGGTGGCCACCGAGGTCCGCGGCCACAACGTATTGGATGCGACTCCCGCTTCACGGAGCTCCTCGGCGATGCCCAACGCACACAGCGTCATCCCGTACTTGGCCATCATGTAGGCGGTGGGCCGCAACCATTTCTGCTCCAGCCGGATCGGCGGGGACAGGGTCAGGATGTGTGGGTTGTCCCGGCCGATCATGTGCGGGATGCAGGCCTGCGAGACGGCGTAGGTGCCGCGCACCTGGATACCGTTCATCAGGTCGAAGCGTTTGAGCGGGACGTCCAGGATGGGCGCGACGTTGATGGCCGAGGCGTTGTTCACGCAGATGTCGATGCCGCCGAACTGCTCGGCGGCCGCGGTCACCGCGGCGTGCACCGCCTCGCCGTCACGCACGTCACCGACGATGGGCAAAGCCTGCCCGCCGGCCTCCTCGATCTCCTTGGCCGCGGTGTAGATCGTGCCGGGCAGCTTGGGGTGCGGTTCGGCGGTCTTGGCCAGCAGGGCCACATTGGCGCCGTCGGCGGCCACCCGCTTGGCGATGGCCAGGCCGATACCCCGACTGGCACCGGAGATGAACATGGTCTTCCCGTGCAGAGACATGCGGCCAGCCTACGCGGCCCGAATGTCTCCCGTAACGCCAACGGTAAGCCGTACCAGATCGGCCGGGGCGAGCGCGACATCCCAGCCGCGCTTGCCCGCGCTGCACAGCACCCGGTCCCATTCCAGTGCCGAGGAGTCGATCACCGTCGGCAGCGGTCGGCGCTGGCCCAGCGGTGAGATGCCGCCCAGAACGTACCCGGTGGAGCGTTCCGCGGCGGCCCGGTCGGCCATCGCCGCCCTGGGTACTCCGAGCGCGGCCGCGGCGGCCTTCAGCGACAGCTTCGAGGGCACCGGGAGCACCGCGACCGCCAGCCCGTGTGGGACGGCCAGGATCAGCGTCTTGAAAATCTGTTCCGGTGCCAGGCCGTGCGCGGTGGCCAACTCGGCGACCGCCTCGTCGCCGAAGGAATCCGCGCGCGGGTCGTGCTGGTAGCGCAGGATCTCGTGGGCGGCGCCGTCGGCCACCAGAGCCGCGATCGCCGGGGTTGCCGCTCGTGCCACGCAGATCAGATTAGCCCGGGAAATATCGTGGCCCGACCTGCCGTTGTGCTCTCAGACGACACCCATGGACGGCCCTCCGCCCGGGAGATGTCGGTCATTGCCTTTAGGATCGTCAGATAGGGGATTTTGGTGCCAACGGCCTGCCTGGATCGTCCGGTGCTCACACCGGAGCTGTTCGGTGATGCCGCAACAGAAGGGACGGTGTTTCCCGCGATGACCGATATCGATGCGGAGGCTGCCACGCCGGCCGCGGAGACCGATGCCGAGTTGACGGCGCGGTTCGAACGCGATGCCATCCCGCTGCTCGACCAGCTCTACGGCGGTGCGCTGCGGATGACCCGCAATCCGGCCGACGCCGAGGACCTGCTGCAGGAGACGATGGTCAAGGCCTACGCCGGCTTCCGCTCCTTCCGGGCCGGCACGAACCTGAAGGCCTGGCTGTACCGCATCCTGACCAACACCTACATCAACAGCTACCGCAAGAAGCAGCGTCAGCCCGCCGAGTATCCGACCGACGAGATCACCGACTGGCAGCTGGCGGCCAACGCCGAGCATTCCTCGACGGGTCTGCGGTCGGCCGAGGTCGAGGCACTGGAGGCGCTGCCCGACACCGAGATCAAGGCGGCGCTGCAGGCGCTGCCCGAGGACTTCCGGATGGCGGTGTACTACGCCGATGTCGAGGGATTCCCGTACAAGGAGATCGCCGAGATCATGGACACACCGATCGGCACCGTGATGTCGCGGCTGCACCGGGGTAGGAAACAACTGCGTGAGCTGCTCGCCGATGTGGCCAGGGACCGGGGATTCATCCGGGATAACCAGCTCGGTGATCAACAGGTCGGTGCGCCCGAGGAGGTGTCGTCATGACCCAGTCGTCTGATGAGGAACGCTGGGCGCCGCCGGTCGGGCCGATCGACCCCGAGCATCCCGAATGCGCCGCGGTGATCGCCGAGGTCTGGACCCTGCTCGACGGTGAGTGCACCGCCGACACCCGGGACAAGCTCAAGCAGCATCTCGAGGAGTGCCCGACCTGCCTGCGCCACTACGGCGTCGAGGAACGGGTGAAGAAGCTGATCGCCTCGAAGTGCAGCGGGGAGAAGGCCCCCGAGTCGTTGCGGGCCCGGCTGCGCCTGGAGATCAGCCGAACCACCATCATCCGGGGCTGACGGCCCATACCCGCAGATAAAACAACCGCCCGGGCTCGTGGAGAGCTCGGGCGGTTTGTTGCGTCTGGCGACGCGTCAGGCGTTGGGACGACGGCCGTGGTTGGCCTTCGAGTGCTTACGATCGCGCTTCTTGCGGCCTCGCTTGGCCATGGTGAACCTCCGATTCAGGTGAATACTTGGCTATAAGTGTCTCATGCCGCGGGGAGTGCTTTTTCCCGCGTCGCGTTCGGTGGGTCATTTGGTGTTGTGGTTCGATATAGCACGGCAGGCGGACAGCTGTCGGCCGACGAGCAACGTGAGTGGGGTGAAGATGGCCGAGGATGTTCGCGCCGAGATCGTGGCCAGCGTGCTGGAGGTCGTGGTGAACAAGGGCGACCAGATCAATGCGGGCGACACCCTGGTCCTGCTGGAATCCATGAAGATGGAGATTCCGGTGCTGGCCGAGGTGGCCGGCACCATCAGCGAGGTGAGTGTCTCGGTGGGTGACGTCATCCAGGCCGGCGATCTCATCGCGGTGATCAGCTAGCCCGTCTGCGGTAGCGGCCCATGTCGACCCTCGGCGATCTGCTCGCCGAGCACACCGTTCTTCCCGGTAACGCCGTCGACCATCTGCATGCCGTGGTTGGGGAGTGGCAACTGCTCGCCGACCTGTCGTTCGCCGATTACCTGATGTGGGTGCGTCGCGACGACGACGTCCTGGTGTGTGTGGCGCAGGTGCGCCCCAACACCGCCCCCACGGTGCTGCTGTCCGACGCGGTCGGTACCTCCGCGCCGGCCGTGGAGATGCCGGTGGTGCGGGCGGCGTTCGACTCCGGCGCGATCGGCCGGGAGAAGGACGTCCAGCGACCCCACCTGACCCAGGGGCAGTGGCCCGAGCGCGGGTCGAACCCGGGGCCGGACCCGGACCGGCACGAGGTCGAGGCGGTGCCGGTGCGGCACGCCGACCGTGTCGTCGCCGTGCTGACCCACCAGACCGCGCTCGCCGAGGAACGCACCTCCAGCCCGCTGGAGCGCGCCTATCTCGACTGCGCGGCCGATCTGCTGCGGATGCTCAGCGAGGGCACCTTCCCCAACGCGGGGGACGCCGCCATGTCGCGGTCCAGCCCCCGGGTCGGTGACGGGTTCATCCGCCTCGACGTCAACGGTGATGTCACCTTCGCCAGCCCCAATGCGCTGTCGGCGTATCACCGGATGGGGCTCAATGCGGAACTGGCCGGGCACAACCTGATCGGCGTCACCCGCCCGCTCATGTCCGATCCGTTCGAGGCCCAGGAGCTGGCCAACCATGTGCGGGTCTCGGTGTCCGGCGGTGCCAGCACCCGGATGGAACTCGACGCCGGCGGCGCGGCCGTGCTCATCCGGACCATCCCGCTGCTGACCAGTGGCGAACCGGAGGGCGCGGCGGTGCTCATCCGCGACGTCACCGAGATCAAGCGGCGCGACCGCGCGTTGCTGTCCAAGGACGCCACCATCCGCGAGATCCACCACCGGGTGAAGAACAACCTGCAGACGGTGGCGGCCCTGCTGCGGTTGCAGGCCCGCCGCACCAACAATGCCGAGGGCCGGGAGGCGCTCATCGAGTCGGTGCGCCGGGTGTCGTCCATCGCGCTCGTGCACGACGCTCTGTCGATGTCGGTCGACGAAGAGGTCAATCTCGACGAGGTCGTCGACCGGATCGTGCCGATCATGAACGACGTCGCCTCGGTGGACACCCCGATCCGGATCACCCGCGAGGGCGACCTGGGTGTGCTGGACGCCGACCGGGCCACCGCGCTGATCATGGTGATCACCGAACTCGTGCAGAACGCCCTGGAGCACGCGTTCGACGGGGACGTCTCCAAGGGCGCGGTGACGATCCGCGCCGAGCGCTCGGCGCGCTGGCTCGACGTGGTGGTCCACGACGACGGCCGCGGACTGCCCGAGGGTTTCAGCCTGGAGAAATCCGACCGGCTCGGACTGCAGATCGTGCGCACACTGGTGGCGGCGGAACTGGACGGCTCACTGGGCATGCACGATTCGGATGCCGGGGGCACCGACGTGGTGTTGCGGGTGCCGCTCGGACGGCAGCGCAGAGCGGCCTTCTAATCGCATCGGGTGGCCGCCCGCTCAGTGAATTCCCAGCCAAATGTGATGCGATGCACAGAGATTCGCGCCACACCCGGTGTCGTCAGAACAAAAACTGCGGCCCCGACGTGATCGTCGGGGCCGCAGTTGGTGGTATGCGATGGATCGCTAGACGCTGGTGCGCGCCTTGGTCCGGGCGTTGCGACGCTTGAGGGCGCGACGCTCGTCCTCGCTCATCCCGCCCCACACGCCGGCATCCTGGCCGGACTCCAAAGCCCAGCTCAGGCACTCGGTGGTCACCGGGCAGCGATTGCAGACGAGCTTCGCATCAGCGATCTGCGCGAGGGCCGGGCCACTGTTTCCCACGGGGAAGAACAGTTCCGGATCCTCGTCGCGACAGACCGCCTTGTGACGCCAATCCATAGCTTCCATCTCCTCGTCAAATCGTTGCAAAGGCGCCACAAAGACGCTCTACATTTATCTCGGCTGTTAACGCGTGCACAGGAATGTTTCTGCACTGTTGCAACAATGCTTTCACAGGCTGAACAGATGTCAATAGAAGTGCGTTAACACGTGGGCAATGTCACTGAGGCACCGGGTTACCGGACCGCTCACCTGTTTGTACTACACTCAACTCACTTGCGCTCTAAAACCCGTTGGTGAAGGGTCAAGTCCCAGGTCACAGCGTTTTCGGTGCGGGGGCGACGACGCACAGCGCGTCCGGAACCGAAGTAAAAGTCATCACATCACGCAAACCGATGTAGTCGCCGTCGATCTGGCAGGCCACCGGTGTGTCACTGCTCACCCGCAGCCACGGTAGGTCGTCCTCGCGGATCAGATGGCGGCCCTTGATATCCGGCCGGGCGGACAGCATCCGGCGCACCAGCGCCAGGTTTCGCCACACGTTCATGCTGGTGATCGCGAAGACGCCGAGCCCGGTGTCGAAGGTCGTGGTCGGGTTCGTCCACACCGGCCGGGCGTTGGCGTAGGTCCACGGGCTGGAGTTGGACACGAAGGCGAAATGCGCACCGGATACCGGCTCGCGGCCGGGCAATTCGAGCGTCAACAGCGGCTCTCGGCGGGCGCTGGCCAGCATTTCGCGGATGGCCACCCGGATGTACCGGGACGCCGTCACGGTGCGCCCCTTGGCGCGCTGGGCCTCCACGGCGGCCACCACGTCACCGTCGACCCCCATACCGGCGGTGAACACGCCCCACCGTTCGCCGCAGTTCATCAGGCCGATCCGCCGCCACGGCGCGCCGCGGCGATACTCGCCGAGCAGGTCGACGAGCTGATTGGTGGCCACCACCGGATCCGGGCTGATGCCCAGAGACCGGGCGAACACGTTGGCCGATCCGCCCGGCACCACGCCGACCGCCGGGGCACGTTCGCAGGATTCCGACAGCACGCCGTTGACCACCTCGTTCACCGTGCCGTCGCCGCCGTGCACGATCAGCACGTCGATGCCGTCACGGGCGGCATCCCGGCCGATCTCGATGGCGTGGCCGCGATGGTCGGTGTGGGCCACGGTCAAATCGACGCGGCTCTCCAGCGCGTGGGCCAGCAGGTCACGCCCGGCCGGGGTCGTCGATGTCGCGTTCGGGTTGACGATCAGCACGGCGCGCACGGGATGTCAGCCTAACCCGGAATCGGCCGGTGACGAACCGGCCGAGTCGAGTTGTGACCGATGGCGTTGCCGCTCAACCCGTTCGGTGACCGCGGTCAGTGCGTGCCGGCGGCGTCGGGCAGCAGCGGCGGGCAGCCGCCGAACACGTCGGTGCTCAACTCAAAATGCCACGACTCATTGGCGTAGATCTGGCACAGCCCGAACCGCTGCCCGTTGGCGATCATCCACTGGTCGGCGCCCGGGCCTCCGATGTCGACGGCCGCGCCCACCACATGGCGGGACTGATCCGGGGTCTGGACGTAGCGCCGGGCCGCCTCGTAGGTGCCGTAGGTGCCGATGGCCTCGTCGAGCAGCTGCTGCTGGAATTCCGGCGAGCGCCATCCGGAGGTGACGGTCACGGTGACCCCTTCGGTGGCCGCGGCCGCGGTGGCGTTCTGGACCGCGGTGCGCAGCACCGGATCCAGTCCCGCGATCGCCGGATCGTGCACATCGAAGGCGGTCAACGGCTGCGGTTCGGGCACTGTGGTGCTCCCAACCGGACCGGTCGGATCGGCCTGGGCCACCGGCGCCGACAGGATGCCCGCGACCGCCAATGCCACTGTGACCGCCAGATTGCGCATCCGGCCAGTTTACGGATGGCCGCCGAGGCCGCCCTCGACGTCGCCGTCCAGATAGCGCCAGGAGCCGTCCCGGACCCGCCGGAACCGGCTGCGTTCGTGCAGGATGTGACGTCTGCCGTCCTGCACGTACTGGGCGCGGAATTCCACGATGCCGGTGACGTCCGCGGGGCCGCCGGCCTCGGTGTCCACGATCTGCAGGCGTCGCCAGGTGATGGTGTCGTCGAGATCCAGTTCCGCCGGCCGGGTATCGGGGTGCCAGCTGTGGATCAGATAGTCGGCGTGCCCACACGCGAAGGCGCTGAAGCGCGAGCGCATCAGCTCGACGGCGGTGCCGGCGCGCGATGTGCCGTCGTGCAGCGGGCCGCAACAGTCGGCGTAGGCCCGACCCGTCCCGCACGGGCAGCGCAGGGCCTCATCCGGTGGCATCGGGAGCCCCCACCGCCGCGGCGATCTGCTCGACGGCGTCGGCGATCTCGGCCGGGCGGGTCTGCCGGTCGGGTACCCAAGCCAACGCAATTCTGACTGGGGCCCAGGTACTTTCGTCGATCGGGATGAGTTTGAATTCCGGCGGGGAGAAGATCCGCCCGATCGCCGACGCCGGGGCGTAGGTCACCACCGCGACCAGGTGCCGATTGAACACCTGGGTGGCCATCTCCAGCTCGCCGCCGAGTTGGTTGGTGGTGCGCACGATCCGGTCCACGCCGCGGGCGTGCAGACTGCGGGTCAACCCGGCCAGCACCACCGGATTCGGCCGGGCGAAGTCGATCACCACGTCGCGGTCGCGCAGCGCCTCGATGCCGATCCGGTCGGCGGCGGCCAACGGATCGTCGTAGCGGACGGCGATGGCGCCCGGATAGCTGGCCACCACCCGATGGCGCAGCCGCTTGTCCGAGGTCGGCAGGTGGATCAGCCCGATATCGACGTGCCCGGAGACCAGTTTGGCGGTCACCTCGGCGGCCGAACCCGGAAGGCTGAACTCGGTGGCCGTCGGCAGCGCGCTCACCGCGGTTTCCAGCCTGGCCAGGAAATCCGACGGCGCGTATGCGGTCGCGCCGATCCGGATCGGCTTGTCACCCATGGTGATTCGCGCCGCGGTCGATTTGAGGTCGTCCACCCGGCGCAGGATGTCGCGGGCCGGGCCCAACAGTTTGGCGCCGAGCGGGGTGAGCCGCACGCTGTGGTAGTCCCGCTCGAACAGGGCGCCGCCGAGTTCGTTCTCCAGCAGCTTGATCTGCTTGCTCAACGGCGGCGGGGTGATCATCAGGCGGTCGGCGGCGCGCCGGAAGTGCAGTTCTTCGGCGACCGCGACGAAATACCGGAGTCTGGTGAAGTCGACTTGCATACGGGCACGTCCGAAACGGTTCGAGGCTGATGGGGGCCTCGATCCTAACCGCCGGTCGCCCGGCGTCCGGACGTCGACGCTCTACGTGGCCGCCTCCACCGGCGCGGCGAACCGTTCGAGCACGCCGCGGGCCAGCAGATCGTCGATCTGGGCGTCGTCGAGTCCGAGCAGTTGCCCGGCCAGTTCACGGGTCTGCTCGCCCAGCAGCGGTGCCTGTCCCAGCGGCGGATCCGCGATACGGTCCGAATGGATCTGCACGTTCTCCATCACGAACGGCGTGGTCCACAGCGGATGCAGCTCCTCGCGGAACGCGCGGCGGGCGACGTAGTAGTCCCAGCCGGGCAGTTCGGCCGCGCGCAGCGCCGCACCGGCGGGCACTCCGGCCCGCTGCAGCAGCGTCATCGCCTCGGTCGGGCTGTGCCTGGCAGTCCACTCGCCGACCGCCTCGTCGATGCGGGCGCGGTTGTGGACGCGACCTTCCCGGGTGCGCAACGCGTCCTCGGCAGCCAGGTCGGCACGTCCGATCACCGCGCACAGCGCCTGCCAGTCCGCGCTGTCGCGCACGGTCACCGCGACCCACTGGTCGTCCCCGGCCGATCCGAACACACCCCACGGTGCGTCCTGGGTGGGCGGCAGCGGCGTGGTCACCGCCTGTTCGGCGATTTCGGCAGCCAGGTGGCTGAGCATCACCTCCGATTGCGCGATGCTCACCGAACCGCCGGTTCCGCTGCGTTCGCGGCGCAGCAGCAGCGCCAGCGCCGCCACCACACCGATCCGCGCCGACACATGGTCGGGATAGACGGTCACGGTGTCGCAGAAGGTTTTGTGGGGCGAGCGCAGCGACGGGGATTGATTCCGGCGGGAGTCTTGCGACTCACCCGGATACACCCACAGGTCGGTGAACCCGGCGGCGGCGCGGACCAGCGGGCCGTAGCCCATCCGGGTGGCCCACGGACCGGTCGGGCCGAACGCCGAGCTGTCCACCACCACGACGCCCGGATTCACCGCCTCGAGCGTCTCGTGATCCATGCCGAGCGAGGCGGCCACCCCGGGTTTGAAGTTGGTGAGCACGACGTCGGCGTCGGCGACCAGTCGATGAGCCAACGCGCGGCCCTCGTCCGAACGCAGATCGATGCCGATGGAGCGCTTGTTGCGGTGCCCGGCGGCGTAGGTCTGCGACACCGAGGTCAGGTTGCCGCGCAGGCCATCCGGGAACGCCGAATTCTCGATCTTGACCACGTCGGCGCCGAGGTCGCCGAACAACCGTCCGGTGTCGCCGCCTACCACGATCACACCGAGATCGAGCACCCGCAGACCTTCCAGCGGGAGCCCCTCGTTGCGGCGCGGCCGGGCGGCCAGGATGGCCGCGGAGTCCGGACGGGGTTCCGGGACAACGGATTCGGTCAGCGTGCTGGCGCGGTGACCGTCGATCTCGGCGACACCCACCGGTACCGGGACCGTCAGCCCGGGTTCGAGTTCGACCTTCTGCAGGAAGCCGCGCTCGCGGATCTGATCGGTGCGCAGCGCCTCGGGCATCGTCAGCACCGCGGCCGCCGGTACCCGGTACCGCTGTGCCTGGGATTCCAGTTCGGCGCGGGTCTTGTCCCGGAAGAACTTCGCGATCGCCGGCATCAGCGTCGGGGACAGGAAGCGTTCCCGCAGTTTGTCGTATTTGGGATCGGCGAACTCCTCGGGCCGGCCCATCCATTCGAACATGCCGTGCCACTGACGCTTGGCCAATAGGCAGATCCGGATGTACCCGTCGGCGCACTTGATGATGGGGTAGCGCAGCTGCTCGGCGATCCAGTTGCGCTCCTGCTTGCTGACCGCGACGCCGACCGAGGCGGTACCGGCGCTGCCGTACGGCGGGTCCAGCGTCTGCATGGCGCCGTCGAGGACCGAGAAGTCGATGAGATCGCCTTCGCCGGTGCGCAACCGGTCCAGCAAGACGCTGACGACCATCACCGCGGCCTGCGCGGCGGCCACCGAGTAGGGCAGTTGCCGCGCGGGCGGCACCAGCGGGACCTGGCCGGGGATACCGGAGCGGGTCAGCTCACTGCTCAGCGCGTGCAGCACCGGCGTGGTGGCCTGCCAGCCGCGGAACTCGTTGTCCCGGCCGAAATCGCTGATGGACAACACCACCAGCCCGGGGTGCTCGGCGCGGATCTGTCGAACATCCAGTACCGCTTCGCTTTCCGATTCCGGGCGGGTGTTCTCGATGAGGATGTCCGCGCCGGCCAGCAGAGACTGCCATTGCCCGGCGTCGGCGTCGACGCGCTCCAGCCCGCGCCGGTTGATCGCGGTGTCCAGCACATCGGGCACCGGCCGGTCGGCGTCGTCGTTGACCCCGGCGAGCCGGACCACGGTGACCTGGGCGCCGAGGTCGGCCAGCAGGCGGCCGACGGCGGTCATCGGACCGGAGCTCAGATCCAGGATCCGAACCCCGGAAAGCGGTGGGTCGTGTTTTTTCGGGCTGCCCATGCTGCTCTAGTTCTTCCTGATCTCGCGGAACGGGATGTCGCGGTCGACCTCGGGTTCTTTGGGCAGCCCGAGTACGCGCTCGCCGATGATGTTGCGCTGGATCTGATCGGTGCCGCCGCCGATCGAGGTGAAGAACGCGTTGAGGGTCAGGAAGTTGATGTCATCGGCTTCCGGGTTCTCCTGCCCGGCCAGCAGCGCCTGGGCGCCGATGATGTCGGTCTTCAGCCGCGCCTCGGCGTGCAGGATGCCCGACATGGCCAGCTTGCCCAGCGACATGACCGGGCTCGAGGTGCCCTGCTTGGCTTCCGCCTTGGCGCGAGCGTTGTTGAGACTGTTGAGTTCTCGCAGTGCGAGCACGTCGGCCAGCGACCGGCGGGTCGCGGTGTCACCGAGCTTGCCGTGTTCGCGGGCCAGCTCGACGATGCCGTCGGCCTTGGAGTTGTTGCGGCCGGTCCGGCTGCCGGAGCCCATGATGGAACGCTCGTAGGCCAGCGCGGTCTGCAGCACCCGCCAGCCGTTGCCGACGCCGCCGACGACGTAGGCATCGGGCACCTTGGCATCGGTGATGAACACCTCGTTGAAGTGCGATTCACCGGTGATCTGGATGAGCGGGCGCACCTCGATGCCGGGCTGCTTCATCGGCACGATGAAGAACGTGATGCCCTTGTGCTTGGGCACATCCCAGTCGGTGCGCGCGATCAGCAACGCGTACTGCGAGGTCTGGGCCCCGGAGGTCCACACCTTCTGGCCGTTGATGATCCACTGGTCGCCGTCGCGCACCGCGGTGGTGCGCACGCCCGCCAGGTCCGACCCCGCGCCGGGCTCGCTGTAGAGCAGGCAGGTGCGGGATTTCTCGGTCAGGAATTCGTGCAGCAGGTCGGCCTTGAGCGCATCGGTGCCGAACGCCAGCGCGGTGTTGGCCGGGATGCTGAACTTGTCCTGGCAGGCGCCGGGGGCCCGGACCGCGCGGAACTCCTCGGCGATCACCTTGGCCAGCTTGTTGGGGTAGGCCCGGCCGTGCCATTCGGTCGGGTAGGTGGGCGCGCCGTAGCCGGCCGCCACCACCTTCTCCAGCCAGCTGATGCGCTCGGGGGAGCTGACCCACGGGTCGTCGGACTTGGGCAGCGTGACGCCGGTCCAGTTCTGGGCCAGCCATTCGCGGACCTCGGTGCGCAGTTCCTCGGCGCTGGGCAGATTGTTGTCGCTCATGACTCATGCGCCCTTCGAGAGTAGGTAGCGTTCGCGGTGCGAGTCCGAGTCGCCGAACAGTTGCAGGCCGCTACGGGCCCGGCGGACGTACAGATGCGCGGGGTGTTCCCAGGTGAAGCCGATGCCGCCGTGCATCTGCACCGCAGCCATGGTGGTCTTGACATAGGCCTCGGCGCAGGCGAATCCGGCCAGCGCGACCGCGCCGGCGCTGGCCTGTGCGTCCTCGAACTGTGCCGCGGCGTTCTGCGCTGCGGAGGT
Organism: Mycobacterium sp. AMU20-3851; assembly: GCF_043974665.1. Taxonomy (NCBI): domain Bacteria; kingdom Bacillati; phylum Actinomycetota; class Actinomycetes; order Mycobacteriales; family Mycobacteriaceae; genus Mycobacterium; species Mycobacterium sp. AMU20-3851. The sequence continues at coordinate 4,243,685 of NZ_CP146371.1, read as the reverse complement.
GGCCGACTCGACCTCCAGCAGCAGATCGGCGGCCATGTGTTTGAGCGCCTGGAAGCTGCCGATCGCCCGGCCGAACTGGAAGCGGGTCTTGAGGTAGTCCACGGTGATGTCGAAGATGCGCCGCGTGCCGCCGGCCTGCTCGCCGGCCAGCGCCACCACGGCAAGATCGAGCGCCTGCTGCACGGCCTCCCAGCCCGCGGTACCCAGGCGCCGGGCCGGGGTGTCGGCGAAGGTGTAGCTCGACAGCGGCACCGTCGGGTCGAAAACCGAAGACGGCGTGCGCTGGAAGCCGGCCGCGTCCGCGGCGACTTCGAAGACGCCGATACCGTCGCCGGTGTCGGCGACCACCAGGATCAGATCGGCGGGCTGGCCGTGGGTGACGTAGTGCGCGGCGCCGTTCAGGGTGCCGTCGGCGCCCGCGGCGACCTCGACGCCCGCGGCGGTCCAGGTGCCACGCGCACCTGTCACCGCGACGGTACCGATGGAGCTGCCGTCGGCCAGGCCGGGCAGCAGGCGTTGCTTGTCCGCATCGGTGCCGGCCGCCTGGACGAGCGCGACGGTGAGCACCGCACTGGAGATGAACGGGGCGGGCAGCAGCGCGGCGCCGGTCTCCTCGGCGACCGCTTCGAGCTCCAACGGGCCGAAGCCGAGTCCGCCGTACTCGTCGGCGACGAGCATGCCCAGCACACCCTGCTCGGCCAGCCGGCCCCACAGCTCCCGGTCGAAGCCTTCCGAGGATTCCGCGGCTCGGCGCACGTCCTGTTCGGAACACTTCTCGTGCAGCAAGTCGCGGACCGCGGATCGCAACTCCGCCCGTTCGGCCACGCTGATCGTCATGCTCTACCGCCCTTTCCGGCTGTCGGGATCCCATGTTTCGTGGTGCGCGAGGCGGTGTAAATCACGGATGTCGACACCGGTACGTTTCCGTTTGGGAAACGTCGCTCGCGGTTGGGTCCGGTACGCCGTGGCCTCCGGTGCGGCAGCGTCGGTACCGTACTGGCGTGACCCAACGCCGCTTGCTGCTCCTCAACGGCCCGAACCTGAATCTGCTCGGGACTCGTCAACCGGAGATCTACGGCTCCACCACGCTGGCCCAGATCGAGCAGCAGGTGGCGACGACGGCCGCCGAATACGGCTTTGACCTGCGGGCGGTGCAGAGCAACCACGAGGGCGCGCTGATCGACGCCATCCACGCCGCGCGGGCCGACTGTGCAGGCATCATCATCAATCCGGGCGGCTACAGCCACACCTCGGTGGCCATCCCGGATGCGCTGTCCGGGGTGGAATTGCCGGTCGTCGAGGTGCACCTGAGCAACATCCACCGTCGTGAGCCGTTCCGACACCATTCCTATGTGTCGGCGGTCGCCGAGGCCGTGATCGCGGGTGCGGGCTCGCTGGGCTACCAGTTCGCGGTGCAGCATCTGGCCGGCCGGCTGTCGTGATCCAGCCGCCGATCGTCCGTTACGCAGGTTTCCTGGTTGCGGCAGAGGGAGTCGCGGCGCTCGTCATGGCCGGTGTGCTGCTGGTGCGTGCCGCCGCGGGCGCCGATCAGCAGATCGTCAGCGGCTGGGGCACGGCCATCTGGTTCATCCTGATCGGCGCGGGCGTGCTGGCCGGCGGCTGGGCGCTGATCACCGGACGGCGCTGGGGGCGCGGGATCGCGGTGCCCACCAACCTGCTGCTGCTACCGGTGGCCTGGTACGTCATCACCAGCCACCACGCCGTCTACGGAATCCTGGTGGGCTTGTTGGCGCTCAGTGCGCTCGGCATGCTGTTGAGCCCGTCGGCGGTGCAGTGGATGGCAGGACGGGACTAGTCGCTAAGGCAACTGCGGCTTGATCGTTTCGATCACCCACTGGGCGTAGTCCAGATACTCCTGCACCCCGCTGACCGCCGGGATCGGCACCGAGCTGACGGTCACGCCCTGGGTGCCCAGCCAGCTGAGCCGGTCCACGATCTCGGTTTCGCCGCGGCCCGGCCGGGCGTCGGGGTCGTTGCGGACCACGTGCCCCTCGCCGACCCGATTCGTTCCGAGCCCGTGCACCACGTCGAACGGGCGGCCGTCGTAGCCGTCCTGGGACTTGATGAAATCGATCCGCTCGGCGATCTTCTCGGGCGGGGTGAGGAAACACCACCACCCCGACGCGTACTTGGCCGCCCGGCGCAGGGCGGCGTCGGCGTCGCCGCCGATCCAGATCGGTAGATGCGGTTTCTGCACCGGCTTGGGTTCGAAGCCGACGTTCTCGAACGACACATACTTCCCGGAGAAGCTGGGCGCCTCGGCGGTCCACAGTTCCTTGATGGCCGCGAGGTACTCGTCGGCGATCCGGCCGCGTTCGCCGAAGGGCACGCCGAGCATCTCGAACTCGCTCTGCAGCCAGCCCACCCCGAAGGTGACCATCATCCGGCCGCTGCTCATCCAGTCCGCGGTGGCCAGCGCCTTGGCCATCACCACCGGGTGCTGCAGGGGCAGCACCGTGATGCAGGAGTTCAACCGGATCCGCTGAGTGGCCCCGGCCAGGTACGCCTGGGCCACCGTGGACTGCAGATAGTGCGGGCCGGAGAGCTCCAGGTGCTCGCCGGGGATGATGAAATGCTCTGGGATCGCGATCATGTCGTACCCCCACTCGTCGGCGCACCGGGCCATGCGGGTCTGATCCGCGCCGGTCACGTCGGCCTCCCACGGCTGGGTGAGCGCCTTGAGTCGCATCATGTGGGGGAGCGGGAAGACGAGTTGCACTCTACGACCATAGAGTCCAGCGGATCTGCACGGGCCGAATCGGCGATCTTCGGCCGGTGGCCGTGCGCCGCCGCTAAACTCGTTGCCCACCATGCGAAATAGTCCCAACCCCGAGCAGCGTCGCCGGACCCTGTGCGATGTCGCGATCCGTCTGCTGGCCGAAGGTGGGCTGAAGAGTGCCACTCATCTGAAGGTGGACCGGGCGGCCGGATACCCCGACGGGACGACATCGTTCTACTTCCGCACCAGTTCGGCGCTGTTGTCCGCGGTGGCCGAGCGGGTCGCCGAACTCGACCTCAAGGATCTGCGGGCGGCGACCCGCGATCCCGGCGATGCCACCCGCGCCTCGGGCCTGGCCACGCTGGTGATCCGGTGTGGAAGCGGGGTCCGGCTGGTGCGCACCAAGGCGCGTAACGAGCTCGCCCTGCAGGCGGCCCGGGACCCGGCGCTCGCCGAGGCCCTGCGCGGATACACCGACGAGTTCTCGGCGCTGATCCGCGACGTCGTGATCCGCCTGCAGCCGCGCCGGCGGCGTGCCGATCCGGCGCTGGTGGAGGCGCAGACCTACGCCGTGACGATGTTCATCGGTGGGGTGATGCTGTCGGTGGCGACCGGGCACCGTGCCCCGCACACCGCCGCGGAACTGGACGTGCTCATCTCCGGAATGGTCCGCGGGCTCAGCGCCGGGTCCTAGACCGAGTCCGGCAAAGTCGGTGTCGGATCGTCTCTATGACAGTAGAGTCGAAAACGCCCACAGCTGGTTCGATTCCGGAGGTAGCCCGATGAATTCCGTCCCTGCGCTCGATGGCCGCACGGTGCTGGTGACCGGCGCGGGCCAGGGAGTGGGCCGTGGGCTCGCGCTCGCCTTCGCCGGCGCCGGGGCGCAGGTTCTGGTCAACGACCTGCGCGCCGAACGCTCCGAACAGGTCGCCGAGGAGATCCGGGCCGCCGGCGGCACGTCCTCGTCGGTGCCGTTCGACGTCACCGACTACGCCGCGGTCCACGACGCGGTCGCCGGGCACGGCGGCGTCGACGTCCTGGTCAACAACGCGGGCAATGCCGGTGCCGACGGGTTCGGTGACCGGGCCCGCTTCGCGGACTCCGATCCGGCCGATTGGGAGATGTTCCTGCGGGTCAACCTGTACGGCGTCCTGCACTGCACCCGGGCCGTGCTGCCGGCCATGATCGCCGGTAAGTGGGGGCGCATCCTGACGATCGTGTCCGACGCCGCCCGCACCGGTGACGCCGGCGGCGCGGTCTACGGGGCGGCGAAGGCGGGAGCCGCCGGGCTGACCCGATCGCTGGCACTGGAGAACGGCCGCTTCAACATCACCGCCAACAACATCTCACTGGGCACCATGCGGACCCCGCTGACCGAACCGCTGTGGTCCGAGCAGGCGGATTCGCCACAGGCCAAGGCGATTCTGCAGAACTACGCGATTCGCCGCCCGGGTCTGCCCGAAGACGTCAGCAATCTCGCGCTGCTGCTCGGCAGTGATCAGGGTGCGTGGATCACCGGACAGACGATCTGTGTCAACGGCGGATATTCGTTCGCGCTCTGAGCCGTTCAGTCGGCGGCGGCCGCCAGCGCGCTGAGCTCGTCGCCGGACACCCGGTAGGTGGTCCACTCGGTCTGCGGTTTCCCGCCGACCGCGTCATACAGCGCGATGGCATCGACGTTCCAGTTCAGCACCGCCCAGCTCAGTCGCGTATAACCGTTGGTCACGCACTCGGCGGCCAACGCCGACAACAGTTTTCGGGCCAGACCGCGCCGGCGGAAGGCCGGCCGCACGAACAGGTCCTCCAGGTAGATGCCGGCCACCCCGTCCCAGGTGGAGAAGTTGCGGAACCACACCGCGGTCGCGGCGACCCGGCCGTCCACCTCCACCACATGCGCGGAGGCGATCGGCTGATCGGTGAACAGCGCGGCGCGCATCTGGGATTCGGTGACGGTGCATTCCGCCGAGGCCTTCTCGAAGGCGGCCAGCTCCTCGATCATCGCCACGATCTCGGCCTCGTCGCCGGGCCGCGCCCGGCGGATCAGCTCGGTGGAATTCATGTGGCCCCCAGCCCTGTCAGGATCGTGCGGAACTTCGCGGTCGTCTCGTCGACCTCGTCGTCGGGATCGGATTCGGCGACGATCCCACCGCCGGCATGGGCCAGCGCGGTGCGCCGGTCGGCGGCCAGCGTCGCGCACCGGATCGACACCACCCAGCGGCCATCGCCGTGGGCGTCGCACCAGCCGACCGCACCGGCGTAGAAGCCGCGGTCGCCTTCCAGTTCGGTGATCAGGTCGGCGGCCAGATCGGTGGGCACCCCGCCGACCGCGGGTGTCGGGTGCAGCGCGAGCGCCAGGTCCAGGGCCGTGGTGTCCGCGGATCGCAGCCGCCCGCGGATCGGGGTGCTCAGATGCCAGAGCGCATCGGTGCCGTGCAGTTCGGGCTCGGTGGCGATGTCCAGATCCAGGCACAGCGGGTCCAGCGCCGCCCGCATCACCTCGACGACCAGGGCGTGCTCGTGGCGGTTCTTCTGCGATGCGGCCAGGGCTGCAGCGCTGGCCGCATCGGTCGCCGGGTCGGGCGATCGCGGCGCCGAACCGGCGAACGGCTGGCAGATCACGGTGTCACCGTCGCGGGCGACCAGCAGTTCCGGACTGGCACCCAGCAGCACCCGGTCCCGGTAGTCGGGACCGGCCGGGGACAGATCGGTCAGGTACACCGTCGCCGCGGGATCGGCGGCGGCCAGTCGGCGCAGCACCGCCCGCGGGTCCCATGCGGTGTCGGCGGTCAATCGCATCGCGCGTGCCAGCACCACCTTGTCCAGCGGAGATCCGGGTGCACGCAGCCGCCGGACGGCCTCGGCCACCCGCTCCCGGTGCACGGCCCCGGCCGGCAGGGTGTCGCGTTGCAGGATCGTCGGCGGGGCGGTGTCGGGCCAGTCGGGCAGTGCCGCGCAGCGCCGGACCGCGACGGGCCGGTGCAGCGCCGCGGGACGGTCGAGATCAAACGGCAACGCGCCCAACACCACCGGCGCGGTGCCGGTACGCAGGGCGTGCTGTGCCGCGGCGACCTCGGCGAAGCCGGTGTCGACGCCGTCGGCCAGCAGCGTGCCCGACGGGCCGGACAGCACGAAGGAGGGCATCACGCCGGCGGAAGGCATGGGTTGGTGTGCCCGGTCAGTCCGAGCGCGCTGATCTGGCGGATGCCCTTCTCGAACCCGCACACCGCGATGGACGCGGCCGCCATCGAGAACCGGACCCCCTCGGACACCGGCAGACCGATCCATCGGCTCAGCACGGAGCGGGAGAAGTGCCCGTGCCCGACGAACACCACGTCCCGCGACGCCATGTGCTCCAGGGCCAGGTCGATGGCCGCATCCGCGCGGTCGGACACCTGGGCGGCGGTCTCACCGCCCGGGCTGTCATGGGTCCACACCGTCCAGCCCGGAACCGTCTCGCGGATCTGCGGTGTGGTGAGTCCCTCGTAGTCGCCGTAATCCCACTCGGCGAGCAGCGGTGACACCTGGTCCACGGTCAACCCGGCGAGTTCCGCGGTGACCAGCGCGCGTTTGCGCGGGCTGCTGATCACCAGGGGAGTGCGCAACTGCAGATCGCCGATCGCACCGGCGGCCAGGTTGGCCTGCTCGCGGCCGAGGTCGAGCAGCTCGATGTCGGTGCGGCCGGTGTGCCTGCCGAGACGTGACCACTCGGTTTCACCGTGCCGCAGCAGCAAAAGCCGGTGCTGGTGGACGCTCACCGAGGCGATTCTGCCGCACAGGGCAGCCATCCGCCGCATCCGCGTGTCAGGATGGCCCTGTGACGCGAGTACTAGCGGTCGCCAATCAAAAGGGTGGGGTCGCCAAGACGACGACGGTGGCGTCGATCGGCGCGGCGATGGCGGAGAAGGGCCGGCGGGTGTTGCTCGTCGACCTCGACCCGCAGGGGTGTCTGACGTTCTCCCTGGGCCAGGATCCCGACAAGTTGGCGGTATCGGTGCACGAGGTGCTGCTCGGCGAGGTCGAGCCGGGCACCGCCCTGATCCAGACGGTGGAGGGGATGACCCTGCTGCCCGCCAACATCGACCTGGCCGGTGCGGAAGCGATGCTGCTGATGCGGGCCGGTCGCGAGTACGCGCTCAAACGGGCACTGGCGAAGCTGGTGGACGACTTCGACGTCGTGATCATCGACTGCCCGCCGTCGCTGGGAGTGCTGACGCTCAACGGTCTGACCGCGGCGCAGGAGGTGATCGTGCCGCTGCAATGCGAGACCTTGGCCCACCGGGGTGTCGGGCAGTTCCTGCGGACCATCAACGATGTCCAGCAGATCACCAACCCCGACCTCGCCCTGCTCGGTGCCTTGCCGACGCTGTATGACGCGCGCACCACGCACAGCCGCGATGTGCTGCTCGACGTGGCCGACCGCTATGACCTGCCGGTGTTGGCGCCGCCCATCCCGCGGACCGTCCGGTTCGCCGAGGCCAGCGCCTCCGGATCGTCGGTACTGGCCGGACGGAAGAACAAGGGCGCCAACGCCTATCGCGAACTCGCCGAGTCACTGATCAAGCACTGGAAGACCGGCAAGGCGCTGGCCACCTTCGCGCCGGAGATCTGAGTTCGCCGGCTGCGCCGGGCTAGGGCGATCCCAGTGCGACGACGGTGTCACCGCGCTGCTCGATCAGCGTGGAACCGGCCACGGCGGGCACCACGGCGGTGCTCTGCGCGGGCCGGTCGAGATCGATATGCCTGATGCCCCTGCCGGTGCCGACCTCGAACACGTCGTAGCCGTCGGTCACCGGAACCAGGAGCTCACCGGCCATCACGGTGGCCGGGCCGACCGGTGCGCCGTTCGGCGCGGGGGAGACGGTGTACTTGTAGCGCAGTCCGTCGGACTCGAAGACCAGCACCGAATCCCCGGTCCACCAGGTGATCACGTCACCGCTGCGCGTCATCGTCGCATGCTCGGAGGGGGCGCTGTCCAGACGTGTGCTCGCGGTGACCGTGCCGGTGTCGTCGACGATGTTGACCACCGGGTGCGGTGTGGGCAGGTAGACCGCGGTGGTGGTGTCCGAGACCGCGATGACGCGGGCGTCCGCGTCGGACGAAACACCGGGCTGCTGTTCGTATTTGACTTCGGGAACGTCCTCTTCGTCGGACACCCGCAGCAGGGTGAGTCGCATCTCGGACTGCTGAGGGCAGGATTCCATCACCGACACCGCGGCCGAACTGGCCGCAGCGGACACCAGTCGGCACAGCGGCGACTGCGGCACATCGGGTTTGATGCGGGCATCGAGCGCACCCCAGCTGAGCATCCGGACCATGTCCGACCGCCACAACTCCAGCCGGCTGTCTCCGGCCGAGAGCACCGTGCTGCCATCAGTGGACAACCGCACCTCGGGATCGGCGTAGGCGGTGCGGGCGGGACCGCGTTTACCGGTACCGGCATCGATCGTGCTGACCTGGCCGCAGCCGCGGGCATCGGGGTAGACCGCGACGGCGTACTGGTACACCGACGTCACCCCGCACAGCTCGAGATCGCGGCGGTAACTCCACAGTTCGGCGCCGGTCGCCGGGTCGCGCCCGACGACGGTGCCGCCCTCGCCGGTCACCACCGCACCGGAAACCACCAGGGCCGCTGTGGTTTTCGCGCTGTCCGCCGACCAGAGTTCCTTGAGGACGGCCGGGACCTGGGTCGCCGGGGTCAGACTCGGCACCGGTTCGGCGGCCGGCGTGCTGATGGTCGCCCGGGCGTCACTGGTCCACCAGATCAGCGCCGCGGTCACCGCGACGACGAGTGCGATGACCCCGGCCGCGATCAGATCGCCGCGCGTGCGGCGTTCCGGCGGTGGGCAGGAGCGCAGCGACCCGGGAAATCGGGTAGAGCCCATCCGACTGCTTAGCCGGCGGCAGGGGTGCTGGTCTTGCGGGGACGACGCCGGCGGCGCCGCTTGGCCGGGGCGTCGCCGCCCTCGGTCTCGTTTACGGTCTCGGCGGCGGGTGCGCTGGCGGTCTCCGGAGCGGTCGAGGTGTCGCTCTGCTCGGGATGACCGGTGGCGGGCTGGCCGCCGCGGGTGCGCTGGCGCGTGCGGTTACGGGTGCGGGCCGGTCGTTCGGCACGCTCGACGCGTTCACCTTCGGTGCGCGGCCGGCTGGTGCGCGGCTTGGCGATCGAACCGGTCGCTTCGGCCGGGATCTTCAGCTCGGTGTAGAGATGCTCTGAGCTGGAATAGGTTTCGGCCGGATCGGGGTTGTTGAGGCCCAGTGCCTTGTCGATCATGGTCCAGCGGGGGAGCTCGTCCCAGTCCACCAGGGTGACGGCGATACCGGTCTTGCCGGCCCGGCCGGTGCGGCCGATGCGGTGCACGTAGGACTGCTCGTCCTCGGGGATCTGGTAATTGATGACGTGGGTGATGTCGTCGATGTCGATACCGCGGGCGGCCACGTCGGTGGCGACCAGCACGTCGACCTCGCCGGTGCGGAAGGCCTTGAGGGCCTTCTCCCGGGCGATCTGGCCGAGGTCGCCGTGCACGGCACCGACCTTGAATCCGCGCTCGCCCAGTTCGTCGGCGACCTTCTGCGCGGTGCGCTTGGTGCGGGTGAAGATCATGGTCGCGCCGCGGCCCTCGGCTTGCAGGATCCGGCTGACCATCTCCACCTTGTCCAGCGCGTGCGCGCGGTAGACGAACTGTTCGGTGGTGTCGTGGGTCTGCGAGGACTGCGCGGATTCGGCCCGGATGTGGGTCGGCTGGTTCATGAAGGTGCGGGCCAGGGTGATGATCGGGCCCGGCATGGTCGCCGAGAACAGCATGGACTGCCGGTCATCGGGGGTCAGCCGCAGGATCCGCTCGATGTCGGGCAGGAAGCCCAGGTCGAGCATCTCGTCGGCCTCGTCGAGCACCAGCACCGACAGGCTGCCGAGCTGTAGGTGGCCCTGCTGGGCCAGGTCGAGCAGCCGGCCCGGGGTGCCGACGACGACGTCGACGCCCTTGCGCAGCGCCTCGATCTGCGGCTCGTAGGGGCGGCCACCGTAGATGGAGGTCACGACGAACTTGCGGTCGGAGTCCTCGGAGACGGCGCGCAGGTACTTCGAGGCGAGCTCCAGGTCGTTGTAGACCTGCAGGCACAGTTCGCGGGTGGGCACCACGATGAGGGCGCGGGGGGTGCCGTTGAGCGGGCGGCCCTGGTCGCTGCTGATGCGGTGCAGCAGGGGGACGCCGAAGGCCAGCGTCTTGCCCATGCCGGTGCGGGCCTGGCCGATGAGATCGTCGCCGGCCAGCGCGAGCGGCAGGGTCAGTTCCTGGATGGCGAAGGCGTATTCCTTTCCGGTCTCGGCGAGCGCGCGGACGATCTCGTCCCGGACTCCGAGTTCGGCGAAGGAAATGGAGGGTTTTGCGTCGGGTGCGGCAACCAAATCGGGTTCGATCTCGGTCGTTGCTCCGGTCGCGTTGGTATCAGGTGAAGTCATAGTGGTTCGGCGTCGCTTGCGATGCCGTCAGCCTTTCGGTGTCAATCCTCGTCGCGTCCACGCGCGCACGACGATGACGAGTAAAAGGCGGATATCCCCAGGTAGGCGGGCGATACCGCTCCGTCGGGCCCTGCCAATGAGGGGCGGGCCGAACCACGTGCACGCACATTTCTTCGGTAGCGGCAGGTCACAAAAACTTGTACGTTTCGCTCTTCAAAGTCGCTACCTGTCGTCCATGATAGCTGGTCATACCGGTTCTCGGTTGGCGGATGGCCCGGAGTCTAGAGTTGGGCCATGATTTCACCGACGCCTCAGACGTCGTCTGCGCAATCTGCCGGCCCCGCCGACGAGGCCGTCCGGCCGGGTGTCTCGGCCGATCATCCCGGTGTCACGGAGCTTTTCGCGGTGCTGGCCTACGGCGAGGTGGCCGCCTTCTACCGGCTCACCGAGGAGGCCCGGATGGCGCCGAATCTGTCCGGCCGGATCAACATGGCCAGCATGGCCGCCGCCGAGATGCGTCACTACGAGGTGCTGCACGAGGCGCTGGCCGCCCGCGGTGTCGACACCGTGCCCGCCATGACGAAGTTCGCGCCCGCGTTGGAGAACTATCACCGGCTGACCACTCCCAGCACCTGGCTGGAAGCGCTGGTCAAGACCTATATCGGGGATGCGTTGGCGGCGGATTTCTACCTGCAGATCGCCGATGCGCTGCCGCCCGAGGTGGCCGATGTGGTGCGGATGGTGCTGGCCGAAACCGGGCACTCGCAGTTCGTGGTGGCCGAGGTGCGGGCGGCGGTCACCGCCAGCGACCGGCAGAAGCACCGGCTGGCGCTGTGGTCGCGGCGGCTGCTGGGGGAGGCGATCACCCAGGCCCAGTACGTGCTGGCCGACCACGATGAGTTGGTCGACCTGGTGATGAGCAGTCAGGGGCTGGCGCAGCTGCCGGAGTTCTTCGACCGGTTGCAGCGCACCCACGCCAGCCGCATGCAGGAACTGGGCCTGGCCTGACCCGCTACCGGGTGCAGGTGGCGATCATCGAGTCGTTGGCCTGCACCGCGACCGCGGCGCCGCTGCCGTCGACGATCGAGCAGTTGAGCTGACCGCCCACGCTGGTCGCCGTCACCGATGACAACGTCACCCCTGGATCGAGGGTGACGGTTTTCACCCAGGGGAGTGCGACGTTGACGTCGGTCTGCAGGGCACCCCGCGCATCGGTGTAGATGACGGTGACCAGATCGAGGAGCTGCCGGTTGCCGGTCACGTGATAGGTGACGGTGCGCGCCGCCAGCGCCGGATCGGGCACCGGCGCCTCCGGGACGACGACCGGGGCCGGCACCACGGGGGCGGGCTCGGGAACCGGCGCCACCGCACTCGGGGTGGGTGTGACGGTCGTGACAGTCTCGGGCAGCGTCGCGCCGGGGCCGGGCGGCACCGGCGCGGGGGCAGTTGCAGACGGGGTCGGCGCCGCCGTCGCGGTCGCCGTGGGCGCGGCCGGTTCGGTGGTCGCCGACGATGGGGCAGCCGACACGGTGCCGCTGTCGCCGCCACCCAGGATGATGCCGGTGCAGATGACCGCGGCCATCAGGATGACGCCGGCGACACCGGCCACCCAGATCCACCGCCGGTCGAGTTGGTCGTGGTAGTCGGCGGGGAACTCGTACTCGGTGTAGTCGGTGTCGACATCGGCGGCGTAACGCGGGATTTCGTTCGGGTCGCCGCTGTTCGGGTCGTAGTCGCGCGGCTGATAGCCGTCGTACCCGTCGTGGTCGCGCGGGGCCCGGTAGGCGTCCCCCGAGTCGAAGCTGGTGTCAAACCTGTCCGCGCTGTCCCAGTCGTCGGTCGTGTACTCCGATCGGTAGCTACCCGAATAGCTACTGCGGGTTGTCGAATATGGCGAATATTGCCTGCTCATAACGTAATTCCCAGATCGTTCCGGCACGTACCTGGTCGATGCTAGTGGTGCAAAAGTGACAGTTGATGTTGACGCGGTCGCGGTCCGGTCACGGTCCGGACTCGGTCTGGTCAGGGCGCTACGCTGCCGGCGCAATCCGCAGGTCACGGCACGTCAGGGCATCCGCGACGGCGCCGAAGCGATCCCCCTTGTCGGTGTGCGCGCGTGCGCCGTACTAGCCTGATTGCACGCATCGCCATCCAACCGAAAGGGCCACAGCGTGGACATCAAGATCGGGGTCACCGACAGCCCGCGAGAGCTGATCATCAGCACCGCGCAGACACCCGACGAGGTGGAAAAGGCGATCGTCGCGTCACTGTCGGACGCCTCCGCGGTACTCGCGCTGTCCGACGAGAAGGGCCGCCGCTACCTGGTGCCGTCGGCGAAGATCGCCTACGTCGAGATCGGTGCCGCCGACAATCGCCGGGTCGGTTTCGGGGTCGGCGCCGAGGCCATCAAGACAAACTAGTTGCCAGGCTGGCCCGGTCCTCAGGACCGGGTCAGCGGCACGTGTGACAGGCCGCCCCAGGCGAACTGCACGGTGCCTTCGACCGCAGCCTCCTTGGAGATCGGGCGGTCATTGTCCAGCCAGTAGCGCGCGCAGTCGACGCTGGTGGACACCAAACCCACCGCGATCATCCGGGCCCGGTGGGCCTCCAGGCCGGAATCCCGGCTGATCAGGTCGAACACCGCGTCCGTACAGGACTCGGTGGCCACCTTCACCTGAGCCGCGACCTGCGGTTCGGTCACGTAGTCGTTCTCGAAGATCAACCGGTAGCCCTGGCTGTCGTGTTCGACGAACTCGAAGAACGCCTGGACCGCCGCGCGCAACCGCTGCCGGTTGTCGGTGGTGGTGCGCAGGGCCTGCCGGACGCCGGAGACCAGGTTGTCCACGTGCCGTTGCAGGACCGCGAGGTACAGCTCCAGCTTCGACGAGAAGTGTTGGTAGAGAACAGGTTTGCTCACGCCCGCGCGATCGGCGATTTCGTCCATGCCGGCGGCGTGGTAGCCGCGGTCGACGAACACCTCGCTGGCCGCGATCAGCAGTTGGCCCCGGCGTTCGTCGCGGGGCAGGCGGTTGCCGCGCCGATTGCCGGTGCCCGCCTTGGTGCCGCGCGCTCCGGCGGCGTTGGCGAGATCGCTCATCACGTCCTCAATCTCAAAATCTGTGCTGTGTGCGCTGAGGCACTTCTCGGGCCGTTTATCGGCAGCTTCCACCTGCTGATCGCCACGACATTACTACCGCACCCAGCCAGAGAGTCGGGTGTAGGTCGTTAGGCGCCGGTCGACGTGTCGGTGGCGTGCCGGAATGGGATGCGGCGCGCCTTGTGCCATTCTGGTTCGGTGACCTACGACCCGGGGCGTCGCGTCGGCGACCGAGTTCGGTCCGGCGGGCGGGAGCGGAGCGACCCGGGGAATGAGTACCGCGGGCGGGAGCGCAGCGACCCGGGGAATGAGTACCGCGGACGGGAGCGCAGCGACCCGGGATATCAGCGCAGTGACGCGGGATATCAGCGCAGCGGGCCCGGGGGAGCGCCTCCCCGTGTGCGGCAGTACGACGACCCGGACCGGATTCCGGTGCGGCGCGACGATATGCGCGAGCCGCTGCGCGCCCAGCGCGATCCGCTGGCCGAGGACCACGGCCGGCCCCGTGCCAACCGCGACGAGCACCAGCAGTGGCGCAAGCAGACCTGGCTGGGCCGCTTCGTATCGACCTACGGCTGGCGCGCCTATGCGCTGCCGATCCTCGCCGTGGTGACCTGCGTCGTGCTCTATCAGACGGTGACCGGCACCGGCGCGCCCAGCCCGGTCAGCGCGGAGGGGCCCGTCCAGGGCCCGCCGACGATCGACGCCCCGAGCACCGGCATCGTCGGCGCGCCGCCCAAGGGACTCACCGAGTTCGACGCGAATCTGCCCACCGGGATCCTGCCCGGCGGTGGACCGTTCACCCAGGCCGGCGCCAAGACCTGGCACATCGTGCCGGGCACCTCACCCAAGATCGGCCAGGGCACCGACAAGACCTTCACCTACACCGTCGAGGTCGAGGACGGTCTGGACACCGCCTCCTTCGGCGGTGACGAGGGGTTCGCGCGGATGGTCAGCGAAACCCTGGCCAACCCGAAGAGCTGGACGCACAACGCGCAGTTCGCGTTTCTGCGGGTGGACAACGACAGCGAGGGCCCGCCGGACTTCCGGGTGTCGCTGACCTCGCCGCAGACCATTCGCGAGGGTTGCGGTTACGACATCCCGCTGGAGGCGTCCTGCTACAACCCGGCCTACCTGGGCGATCAGGCCCGGGTGTTCATCAATGAGGCGCGCTGGGTGCGCGGGGCGACCTCGTTCCAGGGCGACATCGGGTCCTACCGGCAGTACGTGATCAATCATGAGGTCGGTCACGCCATCGGCTACCGCCAGCACGAACCGTGCCCGGAGAACGGCGCGCTGGCGCCGATCATGATGCAGCAGACGTTCTCGACCAGTAACAACGACGGCGCGCGCTTCGACGCGGAGTCCGTCAAGGCCGACGGCCTGACCTGCCGGTTCAACCCCTGGCCGTACCCGATCGCCTGATCCCGGGTGCCGGGTGCACGAATCCGGGTGCGGGCCGCCGCCGGGCAGCCGATGAAGGCGCACACTGGAGTGTGGGCTCGGGAACGTATTGAGCTGAATTGCTGTTGAGTACGTGTGCCTGGTCTGATGGGCCGGAGAAATTCGTCGTCGATTCGAGGAGCGCACGGTGACGTCGTTGCCACCACTGGTGGAGCCAGCCGCTGAACTGACCCGCGAGGAGGTTGCCCGGTACAGCCGGCACCTGATCATCCCGGACATGGGGGTGGACGGTCAGAAGCGTCTGAAGAACGCCAAGGTGCTGGTCATCGGCGCCGGCGGTCTCGGCTCGCCGACATTGCTCTACCTGGCCGCCGCGGGTGTCGGCACCATCGGCATCGTCGAGTTCGACGTGGTCGACGAGTCCAATCTGCAGCGCCAGATCATCCACGGCCAGTCCGACATCGGCCGGTCCAAGGCGCAGAGCGCGCGGGATTCGGTGCTCGAGGTCAACCCGCTGGTGAACGTGGTGCTGCACGAGTTGCGGCTGGAGCCGGAGAACGCGGTGCAGCTGTTCTCCCAGTACGACCTGATCCTGGACGGCACCGACAACTTCGCCACCCGCTACCTGGTCAACGATGCCGCGGTGTTGGCGGGCAAGCCGTACGTGTGGGGCTCGATCTACCGCTTCGAGGGCCAGGTGTCGGTGTTCTGGGAGGACGCCCCCGACGGTCTGGGCCTGAACTACCGCGATCTGTACCCCGAGCCGCCGCCGCCCGGGATGGTCCCGTCCTGCGCCGAGGGTGGGGTGCTCGGCATCCTGTGCGCGTCGATCGCGTCGGTGATGGGTACCGAGGCGATCAAGCTGCTCACCGGCATCGGCGATCCGCTGCTGGGCCGACTGATGGTCTACGACGCGCTGGACATGACCTACCGGACGATCAAGATCCGCAAGGATCCGTCGACCCCGAAGATCACCGAACTCATCGACTACGAGGCCTTCTGCGGTGTGGTCTCGGACGAGGCGGCCCAGGCGTCGGCGGGAGCCACCGTCACCCCGCGTGAACTGCGCGAACTGCTCGACTCGGGCAAGCCGGTGGCCTTGATCGACGTCCGTGAGCCGGTGGAGTGGGAGATCAACCACATCGAGGGCGCCACGCTGATCCCGAAGTCGGTGATCGAGGCGGGCGAGGGCCTGGCCACCGTCCCGCAGGACAAGACCGCGGTGCTGTACTGCAAGACCGGGATCCGTTCGGCGGAGATGCTGGCCGTCCTGAAGAAGGCCGGCTTCGCCGATGCGCTGCACCTGCAAGGCGGAATTGTGGCGTGGGCGAAACAACTCGAGCCCGACATGGTCATGTACTGACCGCGTGTCGACCTCCGCACCGCTTAGGCTGACGTGCGTGTCTGAGGATCTGCCGCCCGATCATGTGATGGCGGCCTTCGGTTTGGCCGGCCTGTCGCCGGTGCCGCTGGGCTCCAGTTGGGAGGGCGGCTGGCGGTGCGGCGAGGTGGTGCTGTCGATGGTCGCCGATCACGCCCGCGCCGCCTGGTCGGCCAAGGTCCGCGAGACGCTGTTCGCCGACGGGATCCGGTTGGCCCGCCCGGTCCGCTCCACCGATGGCCGCTACGTGGTGGCCGGCTGGCGCGCGGACACCTTCGTCGCGGGCACCCCCGAACCCCGCCATGACGAGGTCGTCTCGGCCGCCGTCCGGTTGCACGAGGCCACCGCGAAGCTGGAGCGCCCGCGGTTCCTCACCCAGCCTCCGGTGGCGCCCTGGTCCGACGTCGACGTCTTCATCGCCGCCGACCGCGCGGCCTGGGAGGACCGGCCGCTGCACGGTCTGCCGCCGGGAGCCCGGGTGTCCCCGGGATCGGCCGACGGCCAGAAGTCGGTGGAGCTGATCAACCAGCTGGCGACGTTGCGTAAACCGACCCGCAGCCCGAGCCAGCTGGTGCACGGCGACCTCTACGGCACAGTGCTTTTCGCCGGCACCGCGGCACCCGGCATCACCGATATCACCCCGTACTGGCGGCCGGCATCCTGGGCCGCCGGGGTCGTGGTGGTCGACGCGCTGGCCTGGGGCGAGGCCGACGACGGCCTGGTCGAGCGGTGGGCACCGCTGCCGGAGTGGCCGCAGATGTTGTTGCGGGCGTTGATGTTCCGCCTCGCCGTGCATGCCCTGCACCCGCGCTCGACGGCCTCGGCGTTCCCGGGTCTGGCCCGCACCGCCGCGTTGGTCCGGCTCGCGCTCTAGCTTCCTTGCGATTTGTGGAGATTTAGCCGGAATGAGTCCGGGTTTCGCTCCACAAATCGCTAGAACACGTGGCGGTATTCGCGCAGCGCCACCCGGCCGTCGACGGCCAGCACCCCTTCGGCGCGTAGCCGTTCCAACTGCCTGGTGGCCAGGTGCTGCGCCGGGCGCCCGGACGCCGGGATCACCCGGTGCCACGGCAGATCCGAGGAATCGGTGCGCATGATCCAGGCCACGATGCGGGGGCTGGACAACCCCGCCACCTCGGCGAGATCCCCGTAGGTGCTCACCCGGCCGGCCGGGATGGCGGCCACCAGCGCCCGCACTGTCTCGACCTGATCCTCGGTGATGGGCGCCATGGCTCAGCCCAGATGGGTTCGGATGATCGCAGCGGTCTCGGCGGGCAGCGCCTGGGACACCATGTGATCGCAGTCCAGCTCGGTCAGCGTGAACGCCTCGCCCAGCGCGTCGCGCAGCGTGCCGATCAGCTCGGGCGTCGCGTACGGCGGGGTGGTGCGGGTGGCCAACACCAGGGTGGTGGGGGTTCCGTTGCGCGGCAACGTGATCGGGCGGGTGAGTTCACTCCAGTACGACATCGTGGCCGGGACGCTGATGCGCCAGCCGAGACGGCCGTTGGGCAGCTCGATGAGGTGCTCGTCGAGTTCACGCTCCAGCTCCTCGGGGAACTTCGCGGCGACCTCACCCCACGACCCGGACAGCTTGTCGGCGATCGCCTCGTCGCGGTCGGGGTAGTCCGGGGAGGACAGCATGGCGTCGGCGATCTCGGCCATCCAAGCGCCGTCGAGCGCCACCGCCGGATCGAGCAGCACCAGCCCGGAGACCAGGTCGGGCCGGGCCGCGGCCAGGTTGAGCGCCACCGCGCCCCCGAACGAGTGCCCGACCACCAGGACGGGCCCGTCGGCCTCGGCGTCCAGCAGCGCCGCCAACGCCTCGACGTTGGCCTCCAGCGTCCAGGGGGCGGCCCAGCTGGACCGGCCGTGCCCGATCAGATCCGGTGCGAGCACCGAGAACTCGGGCAGATGCCGGGCGGACAACGTCTCCCAACGCCGGCCGTGCCCGGTCAGTCCGTGCACCGCGAGGATCTGCGGTGGACGGGACGGGCCGTAGCGGTACACGTGGAGGTCGTCGGTCACCCTTCGATGCTAGGTGGGACCGGCGTGAGCGACGGCGGCGACCCAGGTCAGCGTCACTTGTCAGACCCCCATGATGTAGTTCAGGCCATGTCCGCACCGCACACCGACCTGATCCCGCAGGCACTCACCCGGCCGGGTGTGCGGGGCACGGTGCGGGTGCTCGGCGGCGCCGGCACGGGCAAGAGCACCCTGCTGGTCGACACCGCGGTCGGGCACATTGGCGCCGGGGTGGATCCGGAATCTGTTCTGCTGCTGACGGGCTCGGCGCGGCTCGGGGCACAGTCGCGCGCCGCGATCACCGCCGCGCTGCTCAACGCCGGGTCGCGCGGGGTGATCCAGGAGCCGGTGGTCCGCACCGTGCATTCCTACGCGTTCGCCGTGCTGCGGCTGGCCGCGCAGCGCAACGGTGATCCGCCGCCACGGCTGATCACCAGCGCCGAACAGGATGGGATCATCCGCGAACTGCTCGCCGGCGATCTGTTCGACGGTGCCGAGAATTGGCCATTGCCACTGCATCCGGCGCTGGGCACCGCCGGGTTCGCCACCGAGCTGCGCGACCTGCTGGCCCGCTGCGCCGAGCGCGGGGTCGACCCCCAGGCGTTGCAGCGTCTCGGCAAGCTGTCGGGCCGTCCGGAATGGGTGGCCGCCGGCCGGTTCGCCACCACCTACGAACAGGTGATGTTGTTGCGCTCCTCGGTCGGCATGGCCGCGCCGCAGGCCACCGTGCCCGCGCTCGGCGCCGCCGAACTGGTCGGCGCAGCGCTGGACGCCTTCGCACTGGACCCGGCGCTGCTGGCCGCCGAACGTGCCCGGGTGCGGGTGTTGCTGGTCGACGACGCCCAACAACTCGACCCGCAGGCCGCCCTGCTGGTCCGGGTGTTGGCCGCCGGGGCCGATCTGGCGGTGCTCGCGGGTGATCCGGATCAGGCGGTGTTCGGTTACCGCGGCGGCGATCCCGCGCTGCTGCGCGCCGAAACCCCCGCGGTCGTGCTCACCGAATCGCACCGCTGCTCGGCGGCGGTCGCCGAGGCGGTCACCGGCATCGCTCGCAGACTGCCCGGCCACGAAGGGCTGCGCGAGTTCACCGGCGCGTCAGGCAGTCGCGGTTCGGTGACGGTCCGGGTCGCGGCCTCCGCGCACGCCGAAGCCACCCTGATCGCCGACTCGCTGCGGCGCGCCCACCTGCTCGACGGGGTGCCGTGGTCCCAGATGGCGGTGATCGTGCGGTCGGTGCCGCGGGTCGGCGCCGCGCTGGGCCGGGCCCTGACCGCCGCCGGGGTGCCGGTGGATCTGCCGCCGGCCGATCCGGGTCTGGCGCAGCAGCCCGCGGTGCGCGCTCTGCTCACCGTGCTCGATGCCACCGCCAACGGGCTGACCGGTCCGGCCGCACTGGATCTGGTGACCGGTCCGATCGGCCGGGTCGACCCGGTGTCGTTGCGGCAGTTGCGGCGTGCGCTGCGCCGCACAATGGGGCAGCGCGACGAGTTCTCCACCCTGCTGGTTCGGGCCGTGCAGCGGGTCCCCGACGACCTGGCCGCCGACCTGGCCCGCTGCCTACAGCGGGTGCAGGCGGTCCTGCGTGCCGCCCAGCAGAGTCACCGCGGCGGGGACGATCCACGGCACACGCTGTGGCAGGCCTGGAACCGCAGCGGCTTGCAACGCAGGTGGGTCACGCTGGCCGACCGGGGCGGCGCCGGAAGCGTTGCCGCCGAAGGCGATCTGGCCGCGGTGACGGCACTGTTCGACGTCGCCGACCAGTACGTCACCAACACCACCGGGGCGACGCTGAGCGGTTTGGTGGCCCACGTCGACGCGCTGGAATTGCCGCCCGTCGGTGCGCGCCCCGAACGGCCCGACACGGTCGCGATCTGCAGCCCGCACGCCGCGCTGGAACAGGACTGGGACTTCGTGGTGCTCGCCGGTGTGCAGGAAGGGTTGTGGCCCAACACTGTTCCGCGCGGCGGTGTGCTGGGCACCGGACATCTGGTCGACATCCTGGACGGGGTCGTCGACACCGAGGCCGGCCCGACGGCGCGGCTGTCCACCCGCGCGCCGCTGCTCGCCGAGGAACGGCGACTGCTGATCGCGGCGATGGGCCGCGCACGGCACCGGCTGCTGGTGACCGCCGTGGACAGCGATAGCGGCGATGCCGCGCTGTTGCCCTCCCCGTTCTGCGCCGAACTGGCCGCACTGAGCACCGACACCGATCCCGACGCCGGCCCGGAGCGTCAGTTGAGCCCGCTGCCGCAGCCGCGGGTGCTGACCCCGGCCGCGCTGGTCGGGCGGCTGCGCGCGGTGGTGTGCGCCCCCGACGGTGAGGTCGACGAGGACGAACGAGCTTGTGCGGCCACGCAACTGGTCCGGCTGGCGGCCGCCGGCGTGGCGGGCGCCGATCCGGCGCAGTGGCATCCACGCACCGCCCCGTCCACCGCGGAGCCGCTGTGGACCGGCGACGACCACGTCAACACCCTGTCACCGTCCACCCTGCAGACCCTGACGGACTGCTCGCTGCGCTGGCTGCTGGAGCGCCACGGCGGCAGCGACGGCCGCGACGTGCGCTCCGCGGTCGGATCGCTGGTGCACGCCATCGTTTCCGACTCGACCAGGAGCGAGAGCCAGATGCTGGCCGAGCTGGAACGAGTCTGGGCGGCCATGCCCTACGAATCGCAGTGGTACGCCGACAACGAACTGGCCCGGCACGGGGAGATGCTGGCCGCCTTCGCGCGTTGGCGTGAGGCCACCCGCGGGCAGCTGACCGAGGTCGGCACCGAGGTCGAGGTCGACGGCATGGTCGCCCCCGGGGTACGGGTGCGCGGGCGCATCGACCGGCTGGAACGCGACAACGCCGACCGCCTGGTCATCGTCGACGTCAAGACCGGCAAGAGCCCGGCCACCAAGGACGATGCCCAGCGCCACGCCCAGCTGGCGATGTACCAGCTGGCCGTCACCGAAGGCGTGCTGCCCGAGGGCGATGAGCCCGGCGGCGGGCTGCTGGTCTACCCCGGCAAGACCACCGCCGCCGGGGTCACCGAACGCACTCAGGACGCGCTCACCCCGGAGACCGCGCAGCAGTGGCGCGACACCGTGACGGCGGCCGGGGCGGCCACCCGGGGACCGGAGTTCGTGGCCCGGGTCAATGATGGATGCGGACACTGCCCGGTACGGGCGATCTGCCCCGCCCAGAACCCGGAGACCCCGACGTGATCGCCCAGCCGCAGTACAGCCCCGAAGACCTGGCCCAGGCGCTCGGCCTGTTCACCCCGACCCCCGAGCAGGCCGCGGTGATCGCCGCCCCGCCCGGCCCGCTGGTCGTCATCGCCGGGGCCGGCGCCGGCAAGACCGAGACGATGGCGGCTCGGGTGGTGTGGCTGGTCGCCAACGGCTACGCCCGGCCCGGTGAGGTGCTCGGCCTGACGTTCACCCGCAAGGCCGCCGGGCAATTGCTGCGCCGGGTCCGGACCCGGTTGGCCCGGCTCGCCGGCACCGGGATCGGCACCGAGGTCCGCGGCTCGCACATCGGTACCGACGACCCGCCGACCATCAGCACCTACCACGCGTTCGCCGGTGCGCTGCTGCGCGATCACGGGCTGCTGCTGCCGGTGGAGCCGGATACCCGGCTGATCGGTGAGACCGAGTTGTGGCAGCTGGCCTACCGCGTGGTGTGCGAGCACCCGCTGGAGCTGGACACCGACAAGTCCCCGGCCGCGGTCACCGCGCTGGTGCTGCGGCTCTCCGGTGCGCTGTCCGAGCATCTGGTCGACACCGGGGCGCTGCTGGACACCCACGTCGAACTGGAACGGCTCATCCATCACCTGCCCGCCGGGGGCAACCAGCGTGACCGCGGGCCAGCCCAGTGGCTGCTCAAACTGCTGGCCACCCAGACCGAACGCACCGAACTGGTGCCGCTGATCGACGAGTTGCACCGCCGGATGCGTGCAGAGAAGGTGATGGACTTCGGTGCCCAGATGTCGGCGGCGGCAAGGCTGGCGATGTCCGCGCCGCAGGTCGGTGCCCAGTTGCGGCAGCGCTACCGGGTGGTGCTGCTCGACGAATACCAGGACACCGGGCACGCGCAGCGCATCGCGCTGTCCTCGTTGTTCGGTGGCGGGGTCGACGACGGACTGGCGCTGACCGCCGTCGGGGACCCGATCCAGTCCATCTACGGCTGGCGCGGCGCCTCGGCGGCCAACCTGCCGCGGTTCGTGACCGACTTCCCGCTCGCCGACGGCAGCCCCGCCCCGACCCTGGAACTGCGCACCAGCTGGCGCAACCCGCCCGAGGTGCTGCATCTGGCGAACGCGACGTCCGAGTTGGCCCGCAGGCGCTCGGTGA
Source organism: Mycobacterium sp. AMU20-3851 (assembly GCF_043974665.1). Taxonomy (NCBI): domain Bacteria; kingdom Bacillati; phylum Actinomycetota; class Actinomycetes; order Mycobacteriales; family Mycobacteriaceae; genus Mycobacterium; species Mycobacterium sp. AMU20-3851. Next base: position 4,221,247 of record NZ_CP146371.1, on the reverse strand, counting down.
ACGTCCGCGAACTGCTGCCCCGCCCGGATGCCGAACCGGGCACCATCCGGGCCGCACTGCTGTCCGATGTTGTGGCCGAACGCAATTGGGTGGCCGACCAGATCGCCGCCCGCTACCTGGAGAACCCGACACCCCCGACCGCGGCGGTCCTGGTGCGGCGCAATGCCGACGCCGCGCCGATGGCCGAGGCGCTGACCGCGCGCGGGGTGCCGGTGGAGGTGGTCGGACTGGCGGGCCTGCTGGCGATCCCGGAGGTCGCCGACGTGCTCGCCATGCTCCGGTTGGTGGTCGACCCGACCGGCGGGGCGGCGGCGATGCGGGTACTGACCGGTCCGCGCCTGCGCCTCGGGGCCCGCGACATCACGGCGCTCTGGCACCGCGCCGTCGCCATCGACGTGCCGGTGCCCGGTGAGCAGGGGCCGCTGGAACGCATCGTGGCCCAGGCCGCCCCCGACGCGGACACCGCCTGCCTGGCCGACGCGATCTGCGACCCCGGCCCGGCGGACCGGTACTCCGCGCAGGGCTACCACCGCATCGTCGCGCTGGGACGCGAATTGACCGGGCTTCGGGCCCATCTCAGCCATCCGCTGCCCGATCTGGTCGCCGAGATCCGCCGCGTGCTCGGCGTCGACGTCGAGGTCCGGGCGGCGCGCCCGGTGGCCAACGGCTGGGGCGGCACCGAACATCTGGACGCCTTCGGTGACGTGGTCGCCGACTTCGCGGCCCGCTCCGACGGCTCGCCGGCCGGCCTGCTGGCCTACCTGGATGCGGCCGCGGAATTGGAGAACGGTCTGGCCCCGGCCGAGGTGACGGTATCGGCCGATCGCGTGCAGATCCTGACCGTGCACGCCGCCAAGGGCCTGGAATGGCAACTGGTGGCGGTGCCGCACCTGAGCGGGCGGGTGTTTCCGTCCACCGCGATGGCGCGGACCTGGCTCTCGGATGCCGGCGATCTACCGCCGCTGCTGCGCGGGGACCGGGTCACCGTCTCCGAACACGGGGTGCCGGTGCTGGACACCTCCGATGTCAACGATCGAAAAACGTTGGCCGACAAGATCGGCGATCATAAGGACATGCTCGCGCAACGCCGCGGGGACGAGGAATGCCGGCTGCTGTACGTGGCGCTGACCCGGTCCGAGCACACCCTGCTGCTGTCCGGGCACCACTGGGGCGCCACCGAATCCAAACCCCGTGGGCCGTCGGAGTTCCTCACCGAGCTCAAGCACGTCATCGACGCCTCGGCCGAGGCGGGCCAACCATGCGGCACCATCGACGAATGGGCGCCGGATCCGCCGGACGGGGAACTGAACCCGTTGCGGGGCAACGTCGTCGAGGCGGTATGGCCGTCCCGGCTGGACGGCGGCCGGCAGGCCGGCATCGAACGGGGTGCCGAACTGGTGGCCCGGGCCGCGGCCGGTGCGATCGGTCCCGGTTCGGACCCGGAGAACTGGGCCGCCGACGTCGATGCGCTGCTCGCCGAGCGGGAACGCGTCGCCGAACCGGTGCCGGTACCGCTGCCCGGGCAATTGTCGGTCAGCACCCTGGTCGAACTGGGCAAGGACCCGGCCGCGGCCCTCGCCCGGCTGCGCCGCCGGCTGCCGGCTCGCCCCGAACCACATGCCCTGCTGGGCACCGCATTCCATGAATGGGTGCAGCGCTACTTCCATGCCGAGCGGCTGTTCGATCTGGAGGATCTGCCCGGTGCCGTCGACGGCGAGGCCGGTCGCGCGCACGCCGAGGCACTGGCCGATCTGCAGGCGTCGTTCGCGGCGTCGCGGTGGGCGTCGCGCACCCCGACCGACGTCGAGGTGCCCTTCGACATGATCCTCGACCCGCAACGCGGCACGGTGGTGCGCGGCCGCATCGACGCAGTCTTCGCCGAACCGGACGGTGGTGCGGTGGTGGTCGACTGGAAGACCGGCGAGCCGCCGAGCACCCCGGAAGCGCAGCGCCACGCCGCCATCCAGCTCGCGGTCTACAGGCTGGCGTGGGCGGGACTGCAGGGGTGCCCGCCCGAATCCGTGCGGGCCGCCTTTCACTACGTGCGCAGCGGGGTGACCGTCATGCCCGAGGACCTGCCCGGGCCCGAGGAACTCGCCGACCTGCTGAGCGCCGCCGCAGCGGACGCTGCGCCCGTTCAGGAGGTGCGATAGACCTTGTAGGCCTGGGCGATCATCGGGATCTGCAGCGGCAGCCGGGCCCACGCACCGGCGCGCATGATGGCCGGCTTGTCCCGCCACAACCGCACCATGTTCACGTTGGCCGGGAACACCCCGAGATACAGCGCGATCGCGGCCAACGCGCCGAGCTTGCGGGTCTGCGGGACGATCAGCGCGGTGCCGACGGCGACCTCGGCCACCCCGGAGCCGTGGGTGTACAGCCGTGCGCTGCCGGGCAGTTCCGCCGGCACGATGGTGTCGAACGGCTTGGGCGCCACGAAGTGCAGAACGCCCATACCCACCAGCAGTCCGCCCATTCGGACGGCGCGGCGGGCATTTGCTTGTTGCTGATCTCCGGCTTGCGAGGTTGTCATGGTTACATTGTGGCGTGCCGACCCTGCACCGATTGGTGAATCGTGGCCAGAGGTAGGTTGCGCCGGCGGTTGGCGGCGGTCAACCAGAACCTCACGTCGCGTCATGACGCCGACCTCGTCGACGTACTGAGCATTCCGGAGAAGTTCGTCAGCCCCGGCCGGCGAATCTTCCAGCGGGTCCTCTACGCGCTCGGCGCGCTGTTCGCCGCGGTGCTCATCGTCTACCTGGACCGGCACGGGTACCGCGACATCAGTGACAGCCCGAACCCGGATGACCCGCTGTCGTTCCTGGACTGCCTGTACTACGCCACGGTGTCGCTGTCGACCACCGGCTATGGCGACATCACCCCGGTGACGCCGTCGGCGCGACTGGTCAACGTCCTGGTCATCACCCCGCTGCGGGTGGCGTTCCTGATCGTGCTCATCGGCACGACGGTCGAGACCCTGACCACCCAGTCGCGGCAGGCGTTGAAGATCCAGCGATGGAGGAGAAGCGTGCGTAACCACACCGTCGTCGTCGGCTACGGCACCAAGGGCCGGACCGCGGTCGCGGCCATGATCGGTGACGACGTCGCGCCCGCCGACATCGTGGTCGTCGAGAACAACCCGGCCGCCCTCGAGCGCGCCAAGAACGCCGGGTTGGTCACCGTGCGGGGCAACGCCACCGATTCGGAGATCCTGCGGCTGGCCTCGACCCAGCACGCCAAGTCGATCATCGTGGCCGCCAATGACGACAACACCGCGGTCCTGGTCACGCTGACCGCCCGCGAGCTGAACCCGAACGCCACCATCATCGCGGCGGTGCGCGAATCGGAGGGCCAGCACCTGCTGAAGCAGTCCGGCGCGACGACCACCGTCGTGACCTCCGAGACCGCGGGCCGGCTGCTGGGTCTGGCCACCCAGACCCCCAGCGTCGTCGAGATCATGGAGGACCTGCTGACCCCCGATGCCGGGTTCGCGATCGCCGAGCGCCCGGTGGACATCAAGGAGGCCGGCGGCTCACCCCGTCACCTCACCGACATCGTTCTGGGCGTCGTGCGCGAGGGCCAGCTGCTGCGCGTGGACGACGAACGCGTCGACGCCCTGGAGCTGACCGACCGGCTGCTCTACGTCCGCTCGAAGGAAGACCGGTAACACCCCGTGAGTTTCACGCTCCGCAACGTTCCACTGCTGTCCCGCATCGGGGCCGACCGCGCCGACACGCTGCGCACCGATATCGACGCCGCCATCGCGGGCTGGCCCGATGCGCTGGTGCTGCGGGTGGACCGCCGCAACCAGGTGCTGATCGCCGGCGACAGCGTCGTGCTCGGGCGCGCCACCGGCCTGGGTGACGCACCGCCCGCGCACGCGGTGTTCCTCGGCCGGCTCGACGACGGCCGGCACGTGTGGGCGATCCGCGCCGCCCTGGAAGCACCCGAGGATCCTTCGGTCGAGGCCTCGGTGCTCGATCTGCGCCGGGCCGGCTCGATCTTCGACGATGCCAGCGCGCAACTCGTGGCCACCGCGACGGCCCTGCTGAACTGGCACGACAGCGCCGGCTTCAGCCCGGTCGACGGTTCGCCGACCACGTCGATCAAGGCGGGCTGGGCGCGGATCAACCCGGTCACCGGGCACGAGGAGTTCCCGCGGATCGATCCGGCCATCATCTGCCTGGTGCACGACGGGCACGACCGTGCGGTGCTGGCCCGCCAGGGTGTCTGGCCGGACCGGATGTTCTCGATCCTGGCCGGATTCGTCGAAGCGGGGGAGTCCTTCGAATCCTGCGTGGTCCGCGAGATCGCCGAGGAGGTCGGCCTCGACGTCACCGATGTGCAGTATCTGGGCAGCCAGCCGTGGCCGTTCCCGCGGTCGTTGATGGTCGGATTCCACGCCCTCGGCGACCCCGAGCAGCCGTTCGCGTTCAACGACGGCGAGATCGCCGAGGCGCAGTGGTTCACCCGCGCCGAGGTCCGGGAGGCCCTCGAACACGGCGACTGGAGCAGCAGTTCGCCGCCGCGGCTGCTGCTCCCGGGCTCCATCTCCATCGCCCGCGAGATCATCGAATCCTGGGCGGCGCAGGACTGACGATGGAAGCGCTGATACCCGAAACCGTCCGGCAGGCACGCTGGTACATCGCCGGCGGGATTCTCGCGATCATCGTCGGCGTCGTCCGCGCCTCCGGGTTCGCCACCCACGGCGGGATCGTCTACCTCGTGATGGCGGTGCTGTTCCTGACGCTCGGCGTTGCCTCGGTGGCCGCCGGCGTCATCCGGATCCGGCGCGGCGACGGCGGCCCCGAGCGTTAACCCAGCTTGGCCTTGACCTGCTTGATGTTCGGGTTGGTCAGGGTGGACCCGTCGGCGAACTTGACGGTGGGCACCACGTGATTGCCGTTGTTGACCGAGCCGACGAACTCCGCGGCGGCCGGGTCGGCCTCGATGTCGACCTCGGTCCAGGCGATGCCCTCGGCCTTGAGTGCGGTCTTGAGCCGATTGCAGTATCCGCACCAGGTGGTGGTGTACATGGTCAGCTGGGCGTTGCTCATGGCGCGGTCAACCTATCGACGTCGGTGCGTATTCCCACAAACCCTAGAAGACCCCGAGGAGACTTCCGGGTGCAGGGATGAATCACCCGCCCACAGCACTTGTAAACATCACCGAATACAGGGGGATCACATGCGGATCGCAGTAGCCGGAGCCACCGGGAACATCGGTGCCCGCACCGTCGCCGTGCTGACCGGCCAGGGTCACGACGTGGTGCCGATCAGCCGGTCCGCCGGGGTGGACCTGTCCACCGGGTCCGGCCTGGACGAGGCGCTGACCGGGGTGGGTGCGGTGATCGACGTCATCAGCGCACCGCCGCATTCCCGGGACCAGACCGTCGACTATCTGGGCAGTGCCACCGCCCGGCTGCTGGCCGCCGAACAGCGCGCCGGGGTCGGCCATCACGTGCTGCTGTCCATCGTCGGGATACACGGCATCGACGGCAATCCGCACTACGCCGGGAAGCGGGAACAGGAACGGCTGATCGCCGAGAGCCCGGTGCCCTGGACCGTGGTGCCGGCCACCCAGTTCCACGATTTCGCCGAGATGGTGGTCGGTTGGACCGAGTGCGACGGCGTCGCCGAGATCGCGCCACTACTGGTGCAGCCCATCGCCCCGGACGACATCGCGGCCGTCCTCGCCGAGGTCGCCGCGGGCAGCCCGCAGGGCCGGCACGTCGACGTCGCCGGCCCCGAAACCCAGGATCTGGTCGACATGGCCCGGCGCACCCTGACCGCGCGCGGGCGGACCGTCCGGCTGGTGCCGACGTGGTCGTCGGTGTTCGGTCCGGAGATGGCGGGCAACGCCCTGCTGCCGGGACCGGACGCCCGGCTCGCGCCGACGACCTTCGAGCAGTGGCTGAGCCAGCAGCGGTAACACGACTGTCGGAGGCTCCTGCCATGATGGACGGCATGCCGTCCGTCGACAGTCTGCTCGGCGACCTCGACGACGAACAGCGCGAGGCCGTCCTCGCCCCCCGCGGACCGGTCTGTGTGCTGGCCGGCGCCGGTACCGGCAAGACCCGCACCATCACCCGACGCATCGCGCACCTCGTGGTGGGCGGCCATGTAGCCCCGGGTCAGGTGCTGGCCGTGACGTTCACCGCGCGGGCGGCCGGGGAGATGCGCGGCCGGCTGCGAGCGCTCGGTGAGCAGGCCGGCGTGCCCACCGCCGCGGTGCAGGCCGTCACCTTCCACGCCGCGGCCCGCCGTCAGTTGCAGTACTTCTGGCCGCGGGTGGTCGGCGACACCGGCTGGCAGTTGCTCGACAGCAAGTTCTCGGTGGTGGCGCAGGCCGCAAACAAGGCCGCCGTCAAGGCCAGCACCGACGACGTGCGCGACCTCGCGGGGGAGATCGAGTGGGCCAAGGCCTCACTGATCACCCCGGAGCAGTACGCCGACGCGGTCGCCCGGGCCCGCCGCGACATCCCGATGGAGGCCGGCACCGTCGCCAAGGTCTACAACAACTACGAGCGGCTCAAGACGCACCGCGACGGCACCGCACTGCTGGACTTCGACGATCTGCTGCTGCACACCGCGGCCGCCATCGAGAACGACCCGGCCGTCGCACAGGAGTTCCGGGACCGGTACCGGTGCTTCGTCGTGGACGAGTACCAGGACGTCACCCCGCTGCAGCAGCGGGTACTCAACGCCTGGCTGGGGCAGCGCGACGACCTGACCGTGGTCGGGGACGCCAACCAGACCATCTACTCGTTCACCGGGGCCACCCCGAAGTTCCTGCTCGACTTCTCCCGCCGGTTCCCCGAGGCGACGGTGGTGCGGCTGGAACGCGACTACCGATCCACCCCCGAAGTGGTGTCGCTGGCCAACCGGGTGATCGCGGCCGCCCGCGGCCGGATGGCCGGCAGCAAGCTGCACCTGATCGGCCAGCGCCCGCCGGGGCCCAAACCGTCGTTCGCCGACTATCCCGATGAGGTGGCCGAGGCGGCCGGGGTCGCCAAGATGGTGAAGGCACTCATCGAATCCGGGACCCCGGCATCCGAAATCGCGGTGCTGTACCGGATCAACGCGCAGTCCGAGGTGTACGAGGAGGCGCTCACCGAAGCCGGTATCGCCTTTCAGGTCCGCGGCGGCGAGGGGTTCTTCAGCCGACAGGAGATCCGGCAGGCGTTGATTGCTTTGCAGCGCAACGTCGATCATCCCTACGATTCGCTTCCGGACCTGGTGCGGGTACTGCTGGAGCCGCTGGGATTGACCGAGGAGCCCCCGGCGGGCACCAAGGCCCGTGAGCGCTGGGAGGCGCTGGCCGCGCTCGCCGCACTGGTGGACGATGAAGTGGCACAACGACCTTCGCTGGACCTGCCGACCCTGCTCGGCGAGCTGCGCCAGCGCGCCGACTCCCGCCACCCACCGGTCGTACAGGGTGTCACGCTGGCTTCGCTGCACGCGGCCAAGGGGCTGGAATGGGATGCGGTCTTTCTGGTCGGCCTCGCCGACGGCACCATGCCGATCTCGCATGCGCTGGCCCACGGCCCGGACAGCGAGGCGGTGGAGGAGGAGCGTCGACTGCTCTACGTCGGGGTCACCCGCGCGCGGGTGCACCTCACGCTGAGCTGGGCGTTGGCCCGCGCCCCCGGCGGCAGGCAGAGCCGGCGGCCCTCCCGGTTCCTCAACGGGCTGGCGCCGCAGTCCTCCTCCGATACCAACCCGGCGCGCCCCAAACGCGCCCGCGGTGCGGCACCGCGATGCCGGGTCTGCAACGGTGCGCTGAACAGTTCGACCGCGATCATGCTGCGCCGGTGCGAGAACTGCCCGTCCGACGTCGACACCGAACTGTTGGCCGAACTCAAGGACTGGCGGTTGCGCGTCTCCCAGGAGATGAAAGTACCCGCCTTCGTGGTGTTCACCGACAACACCTTGATCGCCATCGCCGAAACCCTGCCGGCGGATGCGGCGGCCCTGGTCGCCATCCCCGGGATCGGCGCCCGCAAGCTGGAGCAGTACGGTCCGGATGTGCTGGCGCTGGTCAAGGCCCGGGCCTGAGAACCTGCCATCTTCCGCACAGATTCCGCCAAAACCGCTGGTCAAAAAATCGCTTGTGCGTTTGTGCTGCTAGCCTCTAGCCTCAGACACACACGTTCTACGTGACTAAACGGCTGTACGGAAGCGGAAGGAGGGACTCGGCATCATGGAGATCATCACCATGAATCGCGGCGTAGCCGCCAGCGCCATGCCGCTGCCCGTCCGCGCCGTCGCCGGCATTCCCGCCACGCATCGAGCTGGTTGGGCGCCCGCTGCCGCCGCGCCGCAGCACAAGCGCCGCTACGCCGATGCGATCCCCGCGTCCGTGAAATGGGGTACCACCTAGGTAACCCCAGCACCGCCGAAAAGGCCACGGACCCGCGACAACCGGATCCGTGGCCATTGTTTTTCGGAACACCCGAACACTCTGGTCGCCCGGTCCGGTCAATACATCGACACCGAACAATCGACCAGGAAGTAGGGAAAGACATGTCCGTTCAGGCATGCGCTGAACGAATACTGCCCGCGGTGCCGTGCCACCAGGCCGATCCCGACCTGTGGTTCGCCGAGAGCCCGACCGAACTCGAACGGGCCAAGGCGCTGTGCGCAGATTGCCCGATCCGCAGCCTGTGCCTCGACGAAGCCCTGGAAAGGCAAGAGCCATGGGGCGTTTGGGGCGGCGAGATCCTCGAACGTGGAACCATCGTGGCGCGCAAGCGGCCACGGGGGCGTCCGCGCAAGAACAGCCGCGAAGGGCAGGCAGCCTGATGGCCGTGCGCGAGACTACGGGTTTTGGCGGGATCGGTTCGAAAACCCGCCAGAACCCGTAGTCTCGGCGAACGGATCAGCCGGTGAAGCCCGGAACCAGTTCGGTGGCAATGGCTTTCACCGGAACATGGGCATCGAGCTGGCAGCAGATCGCGATGGTCGACGCGATCACCCGCAGCGGGATGGCCAGGTTGGCCGGCAGGTCGAGCTGGCGGGCCATCTTGATCTGGGCCACCGAGTTGTCCATCTGGCCGGCGGCCATTCGCTGAATCCAGCGCCGGGTGTAGTGGAACACCTCGACCTCCACCGGCTCCACGTACTGGCGCAGCATGTCGTCGATTTCCTCGACCGAGACCTGCTCACCCTTCTGGATGAACCCAGCCTCTTCCATCGCCGGCAGCAGCGCGTCGTAGTTCTTGTCCCGGGCCAGCCGGATACAGGTCCCCAGCGAGGGCGGGAATCCGCCGGGCAGCGGGGCCACCGCACCGAAGTCGATGACGCCCATCCGGCCGTCGGGCAGCAGCATGAAGTTCCCCGGATGCGCGTCGCCGTGCATCATCTCCAGGCGCTTGGGGGCGCCGAAGGTCAGCTCGGTGAGCCGGGTGCCCATCAGGTCGCGCTGCTCGGGGGTGCCCTCGCGGATGATCACCGACATCGGGATGCCATCCATCCACTCGGCGATCACCACCTTGGGCGCGCTGGCCACGATGTGCGGCACCGCGAAATGCGGGTCGTTCTCGTAGGCCTTGGCGAACGCGCGCTGGTTGTCGGCCTCCAGCCGGTAATCCAGCTCCATCTCGGTGCGCTCGATCAGCTCGGCGACCACGGCCTCGATGTCGGCACCGGGGGCGAGCTGCTTGAACACGCCGGTCAGACGCTGGATGGTCTTCAGGTCGGCACGCAGCGCTTCGTCGGCGCCCGGGTACTGGATCTTGACCGCGACCTCGCGCCCGTCCGCCCACACCGCCTTGTGCACCTGCCCGATGCTGGCCGACGCGATCGGCTTGTCGTCGAAGGACAGGAACCGCTCCCGCCACTTGGTCCCGAGCTGGCCGTCCAGCACGCGGTGCACCTTGGCCGCCGGCAGCGGGGGAGCCTCCCGCTGCAACTTGGTCAGCGCCTCGCGGTAGGGCTTGCCGTACTGCTCGGGGATGGCCGCTTCCATCACCGACAGCGCCTGGCCGACCTTCATGGCCCCGCCCTTGAGTTCACCCAGAACGGTGAACAGCTGCTGGGCAGCCTTATCCATCAGCTCCGCGGTGACATCGTCCTTGGACTTACCGGCCAGCCGCTTGCCGAAGCCCAGAGCCGCTCGGCCGGCAAACCCGACGGGCAGGGTGGCCAGCTTCGCGTTACGGGAGACGCTGCGCCGTTTGATTTCAGACACCCAACCATCATCCATGACGCGGCTGAACTACCTGCAACGAACTGGCAACAACTGATGTCAACAGGCGCACGCCGGGTGGCGCGACCAGCGCCGGGTGACCACCGATCCGGTGCCGACATCGAACTCCACCGTGGTGTCCAACGTCATCGGGGCCGCCCCGGCATCGGCGCCGTCGGGGTCATCACGCATCGCTCGGACCACCAGGTCGACCTGGGTGAGCGCCAACGCCGCGGTGCCGAGCACGGTCGCCCGGTCGGCCGTGGTCACCGCGTGGCGAAGCTGGGCGGCCAGGGCCGGCCAGGCGGCGTCGCGGTCGCTGCGGTGTAAATCCGCGCACGACAGGCACGACGTGACCCCGGGAATCACCAGCGGCCCGATCAGGCCGGTGCCGTCGCGCACCCGGACCGGCAGGTGCGGCACCCGGGCGGCATGCAGATCGCGCAGCACCCGCGGATCGCTGACCAGCGTGTCGGCCAGCACCACCAGATCGGTGTGCTCGGCGGTCACCACCGCGTGCCGCCTGCTGCTGCGGCTGATCCGGGTCCCCGAACAGCGCAACGCGCCGGCCAGCAGATCCGACAGCGGTCCGCGGCCGTGGATGCGTACCGAGACCGATCGCGTGCAGGGACGTGCCGGAGTCACCGTCACCGCCCCGGCGGAGACCAGGGTGTCCAGCAGGTCCGCCACGGCGTCCGCGCCCAGCCCGAGACCGGCCGCGCGGGCGGCGACATCAGCGGCCGGGGCCGGGTTCTGCAGGGAGCGCAGCAGTCCGGCCAGCGCGGCGCCGGTGAGTCCGGCCGGCGGGTGCACCTGCACCGCGCGCCGCGGATCCCAGCCGACCTGCACGCTGCCGTCGGGACGCAACAACACCGGCCTCGCCGGGTTGAGTGCGTAGCGCCGCATCCGATGACTGTGTCATGTCCGGCGCACGCCCGGCGTCAGTTATCCACAGGGCCCTCGGGGTCGCCGCCGGGGCCCTCGTTCTTCTCCAGATCGGCGAGCGCCTGATCGATGCCGCTGGTGTCACCGCCGAGCACCCGGTCGATGAACGCCGCCGGCTCGTCGAGATCGTCGGCGCCGGGCAGCAGATCGGGGTGCTGCCACACGGCGTCGCGGGCGTCCGCGCCGACCGCCTCGGTGAGCTTCTCCCACAGCGCCGCGGCCTCGCGCATCTTGCGGGGCCGCAGCTCCAGCCCGACCAGGGTGGCGAAGGTCTGTTCGGCCGGGCCGCCGGTTGCCCGGCGCCGCCGCAGCGTCTCGCTCAACGCGGAGGTACCGGGCAGCCGGTCCCCGAGCGCGGCGGTCACCACGGTCTGCACCCAGCCCTCGATGAGCGCCAGCATCGTCTCCAACCGCTCCAGCGCCGCGGTCTGCTCCGGGGTGGCCTTCGGTTCGAACATGCCCTGGCTGAGTAGCTGCTCCATCGCGGCCGGGTCGGCCATCGAGGCCGGGTTGAAACCCTGCGCCAGATCCTCGATGCCGGACATGTCGATCTTCATGCCCTTGGCGAAGGCCTCGACCGCATTGAGCAACTGGCTGGACAGCCACGGGACGTGACTGAACAACCGGTGGTGCGCGGCCTCACGAGCGGCCAGGAAGGTCAACACCTCGCTGCGGGACTGCTCCAGGCCCTCGGCCAGTGCGTCGACGGCCTCGGGCATCAGCGCGGCAACACCCTTGGGCCCCAGCGGCAATCCGATGTCGGTGGAGGTGAGCACCTCCTTGGAGAGCTTGCCGAGAGCCTGGCCGAGCTGGCTGCCGAAAGCCATGCCGCCCATCTGCGACATCATCGCCAGCAGTGGGCCGGCCATCGCCTGAGCCTCCTCGGGCAGCGCCGAGGCCCACACCGTGGAGATCTGTTCGGCCACCGGGTCGCACAGCCGCTTCCAGGTCTCCAGGGTGTTGTCGATCCAGTCGGTCGGCGTCCAGGCCGCGGTGCGGTTGGCGCCGGCCGGCAGCGGGGTGGCGCCGTCGAGCCAGGTCTCGGCCAGACGCACCGCATCGGCGATGGCGCTGCTGGTCGACTCCGGCACCGGGGCGACGAATCCGATGGCGCTCGACGCCAACTGGCGGGCCAGGTCGTAGTTCACCGGGCCGGCCTGCTGGCCGCCGGCGGCCATATTGCCTGCACCGCTGAACATCTCGCCGAGCCGGGTGAAGATCTGCCCGAGATCGGACATGTCGAAATTTCCACCGCCCAGCCCGAACGGGTCCCCGGAGGGATCTTTCTTGCGTTTGTCCGGATCCGGGTCATCTCCAGAGGAGAAGCCGAAGGGCAGGTCAGCCATAGCGTCAACGGTACCCACCGAGGGAAGGGCCGGTGGGGCCGCGGGTCACGCTGTGGGTGAACGCGCTCTACTGTGGGCGGCGTGAACAGGCGGATTTTGACGCTGGTGGTCGCGCTGGTGCCGATCCTGGCATTCGGGTTGCTGCTGTCGGTGGTGACGGTTCCCTTCGTCGCGCTGGGGCCGGGTCCGACGTTCGACACCCTCGGCGAGGTGAACGGCAAGCCGGTTGTCGACATCAGGAGCACCGAAGGGGTGGCCGGGGACATCACCCACCCGACGTCGGGTCACCTGAACATGACCACGGTGTCGCAGCGCGACGGGCTGACCCTCGGGCAGGCCCTGGTGCTGTGGATGTCGGGCCGCGATCAGCTGATCCCGCGCGAACTGGTCTATCCGCCGGACAAGTCCAAGGACGACATCGACAAGAGCAATACCGCCGACTTCAAGCGTTCCGAGGACGACGCCGAGTTCGCGGCACTGTCCTTTCTGAAGTACCCGAAGGCGGTCACCGTCGAGTCGGTGGAGGAGAAGGGGCCCTCGGCAGGCAAGCTGGAGCGCGGCGACGCCATCGACATGGTGAACAACATCGCGGTGCCCGACCTCAAGGCGTTCCAGGACATCGTGAAGGCCACCCGGCCCGGCGAGCAGATCGTCATCGACTACCGCCGCAAGAACGGCCCGCTGGGCACCACCACCATCACTCTCGGCGAGCATCCCGAAGGGGAGCAGGGCTTCCTCGGGGTCGGCGTGCTGGATGCGCCGTGGGCCCCGTTCGACATCGAGTTCAACCTGGCCAACATCGGCGGGCCGTCGGCCGGGCTGATGTTCAGCCTGGCGGTCGTCGACAAGCTGACCACCGGGGAACTCAACGACGGCAAGTTCGTCGCCGGCACCGGCACCATCGACGCCGAGGGCAAGGTCGGCTCCATCGGCGGGATCACCCACAAGATGGTGGCCGCCCGCGAGGCGGGGGCGACGGTGTTCCTGGTGCCCGCGGACAACTGCGCCGAGGCACTCACCGCGCACGAGGACGGCATGCAGCTGGTGAAGGTGGACACGTTGACCACCGCCGTGGACGCGTTGAACTCGATCTCTGCCGGTAGCGAACCCCCGACATGCTGAGAGATTCCTTGGCCGGCACTGCGTAGAGTTGGGGAAAGTTGTGGCAGCTCGACCCGGACCGGGGTCGGGGCCACGTACCACGGACTGGAGTTGAAGAGTTGGGTATGCGGCCCGCGGCGAGAATGCCGCAGCTGACAGGTCGGAGCCGGGTTTTCATCGGCGTCGCGGTCGTCGTCGTCCTGTTGTTGTTGGTGGGACCACGCTTCATCGACGGCTATGTGGACTGGTTGTTCTTCGGTGAACTCGGCTACCGCTCGGTGTTCACCACGGTGCTGTTCACCCGCATCGTGCTGTTCCTGGCCGTGGCGCTGCTGATCGGCGCGGTGGTGTTCGCTGCGGTGGCGCTGGCCTACCGCACCCGGCCGGTGTTCGTGCCGACCGCCGGACCCAACGACCCGGTCGCCCGCTACCGGACCACCGTGATGAGCCGGCTGCGGCTGTTCGGCATCGGTATCCCGGCTTTCATCGGTCTGCTGGCCGGCATCGTGGCGCAGAGTTACTGGCCGCAGGTGCAGCTGTTCCTGCACGGCGGCGAGTTCGGGATCACCGACCCGCAGTTCGGGATCGACCTCGGCTTCTACGCTTTCGACCTGCCCTTCTACCGGCTGGTGCTGACCTACCTGTTCGTGGCGGTGTTCCTGGCCTTCGTGGCGAACCTGTTGGGCCACTACCTGTTCGGCGGTATCCGGCTGTCCGGTCGCACCGGTGCACTGAGCCGGGCGGCCCGGATCCAGCTGATCGCGCTGGCCGGCACCCTGGTGCTGCTCAAGGCGGTGGCCTACTGGCTGGACCGCTACGAACTGCTGAGCAACACCCGCGCCGGTAAGCCGTTCACCGGCGCCGGCTACACCGATATCAACGCGGTGCTGCCCGCCAAGCTGATCCTGCTGGCCATCGCGGTGATCTGTGCGGTGGCGGTGTTCTCCGCGCTGGTGCTGCGGGATCTGCGGATCCCGGCGATCGGCCTGGTGCTGCTGCTGCTGTCATCGCTGGTGGTGGGTGCGGGGTGGCCGCTGATCGTCGAGCAGTTCAGCGTCAAACCGAATGCGGCGCAGAAGGAAAGCGAATACATCAGTCGCAGTATCGCGGCGACCAGACACGCCTACGGGTTGACCGACGACGTGGTGACCTACCGCGACTACAGCGGCGATGCCGCGGCCACGGCCCAGCAGGTCGCCGCCGATCAGGCCACCACCTCGAACATCCGGCTGCTGGACCCGACGATCGTCAGCCCGGCGTTCACCCAGTTCCAGCAGGGCAAGAACTTCTACAACTTCCCCGACCAACTGTCGATGGACCGCTACACCGGGCCCGACGGTCAGATCCGCGATTACGTGGTGGCCGCCCGTGAACTGAACCCGGACCGGTTGATCGACAACCAGCGGGACTGGATCAACCGGCACACCGTGTACACCCACGGCAACGGGTTCGTGGCCTCGCCGGCCAACACCGTGCGCGGCATCGCCAACGATCCGAACCAGAACGGCGGGTACCCGGAGTTCCTGGCCAGTGTGGTCGGCGCCAACGGCACCGTGGTGTCCCCGGGCCCGGCTCCGCTGGATCAGCCGCGCATCTACTTCGGTCCGGTGATCGCCAGCGCCGCCGACGATTACGCCATCGTCGGCAAGAACGGTGACGTCGACCGCGAGTACGACTACGAGACCAACACCGAGACCAAGAACTACACGTACCAGGGCTCCGGCGGTGTACCGCTGGGCAACTGGTTCGCCCGGGGCGTATTCGCCGCCAAGTTCGCCGAGCGGAACTTCCTGCTGTCCAACGTGATCGGGGAGAACAGCAAGATCCTGTTCAACCGTGACCCGGCGAAGCGGGTGGAGGCGGTGGCGCCGTGGCTGACCACCGACAACAGCGTGTACCCGGCCATCGTGAACAAGCGGATGGTGTGGATCGTCGACGGCTACACGACGCTGGACAACTACCCGTACTCGGAGTTGACCACCCTGTCGAACGCCACCATCGACTCCAATGAGGTCGCGGTCAACCGGTTGCTGCTCGACAAGCAGGTGTCCTACATCCGGAACTCGGTGAAGGCCACCGTCGATGCCTATGACGGCACGGTGACGCTGTACGCGCAGGACGAGAACGACCCGGTGCTCAAGGCGTGGATGGCGGTCTTCCCCGACACGGTGAAGCCCAAGGCGGACATCACCGAGGACCTGCAGAAGCACCTGCGCTACCCAGAAGATCTGTTCAAGGTGCAGCGCGCACTGCTGGCCAAGTATCACGTCGACGACCCGGTGAAGTTCTTCACCAACGCCGACTTCTGGGATGTGCCACTGGATCCCAACCCGACGGCCAGCAGCTTCCAGCCGCCGTACTACATCGTCGCCAAGGATCTGGCGCAGCAGAACGGGTCGGCGTCCTTCCAGTTGACCAGTGCGATGAACTGGATCCGTCGTGACTTCCTGGCGGCCTACATCAGCGCCAGTTCGGATCCGGACTCCTACGGCAAGCTGACCGTGCTGACCGTGCCCGGTCAGGTCAACGGTCCGAAGCTGGCCTTTAACGCGATCAGTACCGACACCGCGGTCTCCACCGAGTTGGGGCAGATCGGGCGTGACGGCCAGAACCGCATCAGGTGGGGCAATCTGCTCACTCTGCCGATCGGCAACGGCGGGTTGCTTTATGTGGCCCCGATCTACGCCTCGCCCGGCGCCAGCGACGCGGCGTCGTCCTACCCGCGTCTGATCCGGGTGGCGATGATGTACAACGACAAGGTCGGCTACGGCCCGACCGTCCGCGATGCGCTGGATGAGATCTTCGGCGCCGGTGCGGGTGCGACGGCCACGGGCCCGGCGCCCGCGCCCGGGCAGGCCGGTGCGCGCCCGCCGGCGCAAGCCGCGGCCAATCCGCAGGCCGCACCGCAGCAGGGCAGCGTCCCCGATGCGGCTCCGCCGCCGGCTGCCGCGGTCCCGTCGGGTCCGGTGCAGTTGTCGGGTGCGAAGGCCGCTGCGCTGGCAGAGGTCAATGAGGCGCTGGACAACATGCAGCAGGCACAGACCGGCGGTAACTTCGCCGAGTTCGGTGAGGCGCTGCAGCGGCTGGACGACGCGATGAACAAGTATCGCGAGGCCAAGTAGCTCCGGCGGATTGGCCCGATGAGTGGGCCAAGTAGCTCCGGCGGATTGGCCCGATGGGTGGGCCAAGTAGTTTCACGCTGACTCTGCGGTCATGGCGGGAACGTTCGAGAGGACGTCGCCATGACCGCAGAGTCGTTTCGCGTACAGGGGAGGAGTGTGTCAGTGATCCCGGTTGGCGCGGCCATTGCCGCTGCTGAGCAGCAGCCACTGGCGATCCCATTCCACGTACCGCCGGCGATCAAGCCGGGTGCGTAACAACGCGAATGCGGCCACGGCCACAACCGTCGTGCCGGTCCAGACCGCAAGACCCACGCCCAGTCCGGTGCTGTGCACCTGCTTGGACTGTCTTGCCGGATCGGCCGGCCTGCCGGCTTCGTCGATCCAGATGGTCAGCCGGTCACCAACGTGCGGCGTTTCCTTCATAGAGACAAATGCTTTGCGCTCCTGGAAAGCCTCGGTCCATTCCACGCCGACTCTGCGCACGAGAGTGGGCACGCGGCTGGGCACGGCATTGCGGATCTCGACAATGGTGGCTTCGACCGGATTCAGGGACTGGGTGTACTGGAGATTGCGCTCCGCCTCGGCAGCGCCGGCTGCTCGACCCGCGAGCACCGCAGCCGGTACCGCGACGAAGATCATCGCCAGCAGAAGGACTCTGGCGACGGCCTCGATGCGATCTTGGCGTCGGACCAGGGAGCTGCTACTCAACCCACACAGGACCCAGGGCCGCCGATGACGACGCCCCGGATTGGATGTGGTCATGCGCGCCCCCATACCCGTGTAACGGCCACGTTAACCACCCTGACACTCGGTCCCATTGGGGGCAATGCAGCGGTGGTCGGAGCGGCTGATCTCACAGTGCGTGCTCCCGCTGCGCCGCGGTCACACTCGGCATGACCTGCGATTTATCGCGCCTTGCAGCCGCCCCCAAGTGAACACCAAGTGGGTTGGGAGAGCGTTGACCTCAGCCGATCAACTCTGCCCGAAAGGACCCTCGATGACCCTGGCCGAATCTGTCGACGAGAGCGCGCTGTCGACGCTGCCCGACCACGTCAGCGCCCTGGTGGCGCTGCCCGGCGAGCCCGGCTATGAACGCTGCACGCCGTGGAACGTGGCCGTGCCGGTGCGGCCCGCCGCGGTGGTGTTCGCCACCTCGGCGCACCACGTCGCCGAGGCGGTGCGCTTCGCCGCCGCGCACGGCCTGAAGGTCACGGTGCAGGCGACCGGTCACGGGGCCGTCCCGGTCGGCGAGGACGCCATCTTGGTGCAGACCAGCGCCATGACCGACTGTGTGGTGGACCTGCAGACCCGGGTGGCCCGGGTCGGCGCGGGGGCGCGGTGGCAGCACGTCCTCGACGCGGCCGCACCGCACGGGCTCGCGCCGCTGTGCGGGTCCTCGCCGTCGGTCGGTGTGGTCGGATATCTCACCGGCGGAGGCGTCGGACCGTTGGTCCGCAGCGTCGGCGTGTCGTCGGACTACGTGCGTTCCTTCGATCTGGTGACCGGCGCCGGGGAGTTGCTGCACGTGACGCCGGAGCAGCACGCCGACCTGTTCTGGGGTCTGCGCGGAGGCAAATCCACCCTGGGCATCGTCACCGCGGTCGAGTTCGAGTTGCTGCCCATCTCCGAGTTCTACGGCGGTGCACTGTATTTCGATGGCGCCGACGCCCCCGCGGTGCTGCCTACGTGGCAGGAATGGAGCCAGAGCCTGCCGGAGAACATCAACACCTCGATCGCCTTCCAGCAGCTGCCGCCGCTGCCGGGAGTCCCCGAACAGCTGGCAGGTCGGCTGACGGTGGCGGTGCGCTACACCGCGCTGGATGATTTCGCCGAGGGCGCAGCGCTTCTCGCCCCGATCCGGGAGGCGGCGACGCCCGTCCTGGACACCGTCGGGGTGCTGCCGTATGCCGCGATCGGTGCGGTGCACGCCGACCCGGTGGACCCGATGCCCTGCCACGAGGGTCAGGTGCTGCTGCGTGAATTCGGTTCCGAGGCAGTCGATATCCTGCTGGCCGCGGCCGGCCCCGGCTCGGCCTCGGTGCAGACCATCGTGGAGGTGCGGCTGCTCGGTGGTGCGATGGCCCGCCAGGCCGAACATCCCAGTGCTTTCGGTAACCGCCAGGCCGCGTATGCGGTGACGACGATCGGGGTGCCGATGGGCCCGGCCGCCGAGTTGGTGCCGGCCCAGGCCGGTGCGCTCGCGCGTGCCCTGCAGCCGTGGTCCACCGGAGGTCTGCTGCCCAACTTCGCGCCCGCGGCGGACGCCGCGCGGATGGCACGGGTGTACGACGAGGACACCCGGCACTGGCTGGCCACGCTGGCCGACCGGTACGACCCGGCCGGGGTGCTCAGGACCGGGCAGGTCGTCCGAATCTGACCGGAAAACCGGCTCTGAGCACACGATTTGGTGCGCTGCATCCCCTTGGGTAATGTTGTGTTCACCCGACGCGGGGTGGAGCAGCTCGGTAGCTCGCTGGGCTCATAACCCAGAGGTCGCAGGTTCGAATCCTGTCCCCGCTACTAGGTAGAACGGCCCCCGGAGATTTCTCCGGGGGCCGTTTTCATGGGGTTGGTGAACGCACTTGTGAATGGGGCACCTGGCGAGGCTCCCTGGGGGCCGACGTCGACATCGTTCAGGGACAAACGGTGTGGTGCCGGTGGACGTGCCGGAGGGCGCAGCGGGGACGTGCGGTTGGGGTTGCGTCGATCACGCTGAGCGAGTGCCTGTCGGGTCACGCTCTCGACGGTCGAGCCGATGGCGCGACAGATCGTCACGCGTTTTCTGGCGGGCCAGCGTCAGGCCGGTCGACTGGCCGTTGTAATAGAGCACCGCAGAAATCTCGAGCGCCGTATCGCTCGCCGATGGCGGACTGCCCATGGCGGCTCTTTCGGGGTCGGATCCGTCCCTCCCTCTGCGTTGGGACGGATCCTCCCCGAGGAGCGGGCCGACCTACTGGTAGATCGCCTGGTACAACTCGATGACCTCGTCGGCGTCGGGAACCCGCGGGTTGTTGCCCGGAGATCCGGAGGCTAGCGCCTGTGCTGCCATCACCTCAAGACGCGAATCCCAGTCCGTTGCATCGATGCCGTACTGCGCGGGCGAGGGCACCGCAACATCGGCGCACAGGGCGTCGAGTTCGTCGACCAGGGCGCCTGCGGCCACGGCATCACTGGCCGAATCGTCGGCGACGCGCATCGCACGCGCACACTCGGCATACCGAGCCGTGGCCGCCTGCGCCGAGAATCGGGTGACAGCCGGCAGCAGCATCGCGTTCGACAGGCCGTGCGCTACATGGAAATGCCCGCCGATGGGACGACTCATACCGTGTACCAGTGCCACGCTGGCGTTGGAGAACGCCATCCCGGCCTGGGTCGAGGCGAGCATCATCGCTTCCCGCGCGGCTCGATCCTCACCGTCGGCATACGCGCGGCGCAGGTTGGCGCTGATGGTGCGCATGGCCACCAGCGCCAATCCGTCGCTGAACGGATTCGCGCGACGGCTCACATAGGCCTCGATGGCGTGGGTCAGCGCGTCGACACCGGTGTCGGCGGTGAGGCGAGCCGGCATCGATATAGTCAGCTCGTAGTCGACCACGGTCGCGATGGGAAGAAACGACAGACCCGGGCACAGCATCTTCTCGTCGGTGTCGTCGTCGGTGATCACCGTGAACTGTGTTGCCTCCGAACCGCTTCCCGCCGTGGTCGGTATCGCGACGATCGGTAGCGCCGGGCCGCCGTACAAACTGGGTGCCTTGAAGGAGGCGATATCGCCCTCGGCGACCGCCAGCACGGCGAGTGCCTTCGCGGTGTCCATGGGGCTACCGCCACCGAATCCGATGACACCGTCGGCGCGATGGGTTCGCACGATCTCAAGTCCAGGCACCAACGATGATGATGTCGGATCGGGCACCGTCTCGGCGAACAGCGCCGGCTCACAACCGGCTTGGCGCAGGATGCCCATCAGCCGGTCGGCCTGACCAGTGTCGGCGAGGTAGCCGTCGGTCACCAGGACCGGACGCGTGATGCCGACTTGTGCGCAGAGAGTCCCGAGATCGGCCGCAGCGCCGGCGCCGATCTTGCTGTGTCTAGGAAGAGTGACGTTGTAAGACATGGTTTATCCGTTCTCGGGGAAGCCGAGGTTGATTCCGCCGTGCGACGGGTCGAGCCAGCGGCTGGTGATGGCCTTCTGTCGGGTGAAGAAGTTGACGCCGTCCATGCCGTGGGCGTGGCTGTCGCCGAACAGGGAGGCCTTCCAGCCGCCGAAGCTGTAGTAGGCCATCGGGACGGGGATCGGGACGTTGATGCCGACCATGCCGACCTCGACCTCGTTCTGGAAGCGCCGCGCCGCGCCGCCGTCGTTGGTGAAGATGGCGGTGCCGTTGCCGTAGGGGTTGGTGTTGATCAACTCCAGGGCTTCGTCATAGGTTTCGACGCGCAGCACCGAGAGCACGGGGCCGAAGATCTCGTCGGTGTAGACGCTCATGTCGCGGGTGACGTTGTCGAGCAGGGTGGGGCCCAGCCAGAAGCCATCTTCGCCGCCGTCGGCGGTGACGTTGCGGCCGTCGACGACGACCTTGGCGCCGTCGGCTTCGCCGGCGTCGATGTAGGAGGCCACCTTGTCGCGGTGGGCCTTGGTGACCAGCGGGCCCATATCGGAGTCCTTGGTGCCGTCACCGGTCTTGAGGCCCACGGTGCGTTCGGTGATCTTGGCGACCAGGTCGTCGGCGATGGGGCCGACCGCGACGGCGGCGCTGATGGCCATGCAGCGCTCACCGGCGGAGCCGAAACCGGCGTTGACCATGGCATCGGCGGCCAGGTCCAGGTCGGCGTCGGGCAGGATCACGGCGTGGTTCTTGGCGCCGCCGAGGGCTTGGACGCGCTTGCCGGCGGCGGTGCCGGTGGCGTAGACGTACTGGGCGATCGGGGTGGACCCGACGAAGGACACGCTCTTGATCTTGGGGTTGGTCAGCAGCTCGTCGACGACGGTCTTGTCGCCCTGCAGCACGTTGAACACACCGTCGGGCAGACCGGCTTCCTTCCACAGCGCGGCCAGCCACAGCGAGGCGGACGGATCCTTTTCCGAGGGCTTGAGCACCACGGTGTTACCGGCGGCGATGGCGACCGGGAAGAACCACATCGGCACCATGGCCGGGAAGTTGAACGGCGAGATGATCGCCACCGGGCCCAGGGGCTGGCGGATGGAGTAGACGTCGACCTTGGTGGAGGCGTTCTCGGTGTAACCACCCTTGAGCAGATGCGGGATGCCGCAGGCGAATTCGACGACTTCCTGGCCGCGGCCGACCTCACCGAGGGCGTCGGAGACGACCTTGCCGTGCTCGCTGGTGATGATCTCGGCCAGCTCACCCTTGCGCTCGTTGAGCAGTTCGCGGAACCGGAACAGTACCTGGGTGCGCTTGGCCAGCGACGCGTCGCGCCAGGCCGGGAACGCGGCGGCGGCGGCGTCGATGACGGCCTGGGCGTCCGAAACGCTGCCCAGGGCGACCTGACCGGTGACCTGGCCGGAAGCCGGGTTCGTCACGGGCGCGGTCTGTGCCGAGGTGCCTTGAAACAGTTCGTTGTTCAGCCAATGGCTGATGGCCGTGGGCCGAGATGCGGTCTGAGTCACCCCACCATGGGAAGTGAGATTTGCGCACGAGTCAACGAGTAAATACGCTCCGGTGACTGCAAAAATGCACGATGGGAGGTCGCATGCTCAGCTCGGACAATCTCCGCTACTTCCTCGAAGTGGCGCGGGCCGGTCGGTTGAGTGACGCCTCCCGCGTACTGGAGGTCGACCACACCACCGTGGGGCGCCGGATCACCGCGCTCGAGCGGTCGGTGGGTGAGCGGCTCTTCGATCGGGCCCCCAGTGGGTGGCGACTCACCGAGGCGGGCAAGCGGATGATGCCCCGCGCGGAGGCCGTCGAATCGGCGGTGATGGCCGCCTACGATGTCCAAGGTGCGACGCCGGATGTCTTGACCGGTTCGATTCGTATCACGGCCACCGACGGTTTCGGTGCGTTCATCATTGCGCCCCACCTCGTGGAGTTGAAGGCCGTGCACCCGCGTCTGCGCGTCGAACTGGTCACGGCAACTGTGCACAATGCGGTGTCGGAGCGGCACTTCGACGTGGCCGTGACCCTGGAACGGCCGACCTCCCGTGCGGTCCGCTCGGAGGTGCTGTGCCACTACGACCTCGGTCTCTATGCGACCGCGGAGTACCTGAACGCCCACCCGCCCATCGCCAAAGTCTCCGATCTGCGGGCGCACACCCTGATCTGGTACGTCAACGCATTGATGGACGTGGAACCGCTCAGGATTCTCGACGAGCTACCGCACGTCCAGAACGTCGACGCGCAGATATCCAACATCACCGGGCACTGGCTCGCGGCGCGAAGCGGGCTCGGGGTCGCGCCGCTGCCCGCCTACATCGCCAATGGCGATGAACGCCTGATCCGGGTGCTGCCAGATGCCTTCAGCGTTCGCAGGCTTTATTGGTTGGTGGTTCCGCGGGAGCTCGAGCGTCTTGAGCGGGTGCGGACCGTATGTGCATTCCTGCGCGACACTGTCCAGGCGCATCCCGACATGAGTCTCGGCAAGCGTCGGGCCTAGTCGCGACGCATGTGAAAAATGCTGCGCTACAGCATAATTGAAAGACCGCAGCGGACCGCAGATTCGGCTGCAATTATGCACGGACGGGTGCAGTAATGGCCATTGACTTCAGCGTGCGCCGCGGATGAGATGTAGTTCACATCATAGGTGGACGACTCCGGCGTGGCGCAGAACGAGGTGATCGGTGCGCACGTCCGCCACGTGAGTGATGTCAGTAATGCGCCCGACCCCCGCCGCGCAGATCAGAGTCGGAAAGGACTCATGCCTTGAGTTTGAGAAGTTACTTCCACGGTCCGGCCACCAGTTTGGACGACCAGGTGGAGAGTTACGCGACCACCCGGGTGCCGGACAGCCAGCGCTGGCGTCGGCCCGCCATCCTGCTCGTACTCACCGGCAACGTGACCGCCATGTTCTGGTTTGCCCTCGGCGGTCAGATGGGATTCCTGGTCGGATGGCCCGGGGTGCTCGTCCCGATTGCGTACATGGTGATCGGCGCGACGGTGGTCGGGGCCCTGGTCATGCGGATCGCCAGCCAGCAGGGTCTCTCGCTGCCACTGCTCTCTCGAGGGTTGGGGTTCGGTGCACGCGGTTCGGCCATCGCCTCCTTCGTCTACGCGGTCAACTACGTCTTCTACTTCATCTTCGAGGGCAGCATCGTCTCGCACGGACTCAGTGAGATCCTCGGCATTTCCATCGATTCCGCGGCGGCCAGCGTGGTGTTCGCGATCGTCGCGTTGATCGCGCTGTATTACTCCTGGCGAGGCATGCACTCGATGAATGTCCTGCAGCGCTTCGGTATGCCGATATTCCTGATCCTCTTCGTGATCGGAATGGTGATGCTGGCCAACGGCTATGTGCTTGCCGGACCGGGTGAATGGGTCGTCGAGGACGGTGTGACGGCGACCGCGATGTGGCAGGCTCTGAGCCTGGCCAATGGCCAGGTCGTGTTCCAGGCACTCATCGCCACCGACTACGGACGTTTCGTCAAGCGTTCGGTGTCCTACGTCGGCACCGGTGGGGTGATGCTGGTCGAACTGTTGATGATTTCGGTCGTCATGGTGCTCGGCGTCTTCCTCGGGTTCACGATGATCGAGTACTTCGACGGCGAGCGCTCCGCCCGTGAGCTGGCCGCCACCGATCCCGGGCTGATCTTCGCTGTCGTGATGGGTGTGCTCGGCGTAATCTTCGCCATCCTGACCCAGGTCCGGATCAACGTCATGAACCTCTACTCGGGATCGTTGGCGCTGTCGAATGCCTGGGATGTGCTCTCGCCGAAGCGTGTCGGCCGGCAATGGTGGATGGTCCTGCTGGTGGTGCTCGGAATCGCTTTGTACCCGATCAACGTGTTGCAGTACACCGACAAGTTCCTCGCGGTCACCGGCATCATGACCAATACCTGGATCTTCATCCTGCTCAGTGACTACTTCATCTGCCGCAAGCTGCTCAAGCTTGCCCCCAGCACGCTGGTCGAGTACCGCGAGGGTAGGGTGAAGAACTGGAACTACTGCGGAATGACCGCTCTGGCAACCGGTATCGCGGTCGGTGCGCTCGGAGTCGCGGGAGTGTACCCGCTGTACTTCGCATCGTTCGCCGCAATGCTGGTGGGTCCCATCGTGTACGTTCCGTTGACTATCCTGAGCAAGGGTTCCCAATACGGGCTGCCGGCAGCCGATTCCGAGGATCCCATGGCTGACGAGCGCAAGACGACGACGGTCGATGCCGGCGAGTGAGCCGAAAAGCTGAAAAGGACTGTGAAGAGATGACCGATACCCATACCGATACCGCGCCCGCCGACACGGCGGCGCTGCACTACCGGGAGATCAGCGAACTGGTGCCGCTGCTGACGGACGGCGACGTCAGCTCCGTGCAATTGACCGAGATGACTCTGGAGCGCATCGGCGCCGTCGACCAACGCCTGGGATCGTTTGCCTTCGTCGCCGCCGATGAGGCTCGGCAGCGCGCGCAAGAGTCCGACCAGCGTCGCAAGGCCGGCGGGACACGTAGCCCCCTGGACGGGATTCCGTTGGCCATCAAGGACATCTACGACAAGACAGGGTGGCGCACGGAAGCCGGTATGGCGCTGCGGGCCGGTCAGCTGGCCGACGGTACGGCGACGGTGGTCACCAGGCTCGAGGACGCCGGCGCGGTGATCGTCGGCAAGGTGCACACCACCGAGGGCGTGTACACCGAGCACACGCCACCATTTCGTGCGCCCCTGAACCCGTGGGACCCCAACCGCTGGGTGGGGGTCTCCTCGAGCGGTAGCGGGGTCGCCCCGGTTGCCGGGTTGTGCTACGGCGCACTGGGTTCGGACACCGGCGGATCCATCCGTATGCCGTCGGCCTCCAATGGTGCCACCGGCCTGAAGCCCACCTGGGGACGGGTCAGCCGTGCCGGTGTCGTCGAATTGGCGGCCACCCTCGACCATGTGGGTCCGATCTGTCGATCCGCGCGGGATGCCGGGTTGATCCTCGGGGCTATCGCCGGTGCCGATCCGCGTGACCCGACCGCCTCGCTGCAACCGGTCCCGGAGTTCGGTACGGAGATGCCGACATCGTTGCGGGGTGTCCGGATCGGCATCGATCCGTCATGGAGCTATCGGGACGTCAGTGCCGATGTGGAACAGGCCCATCGGGCCGCCGAAGAGATGTTGCGCGAGTTGGGCGCGGAGTTGGTACACACCGATCTGCCCGACCCGACCCAGGCCATCACCGACTGGTTCGGCGTGTGTGCGGTGCAGACCGCGCGGTCGCACCAGACCACGTTTCCCGCACACCGGGACACCTATGGTCCCGCATTACGCGAGCTGATCGAGCGTGGCATCGCCATGTCCGGTATCGAGTACGACGAGTTTCTGCAGCGACGCCTGATCTTCAAGGGCCAGATGGAAGCCGCGTTGGCGCCCCTGGACGGGGTGCTCATTCCGGCCATGTCGTTCATCGCGCCGCCGGTGGAGAAGATGATCCGGATGGACGACGAGACCACCGCCGGGGTGCACCGCTTCACTGTGCCGTTCACGCTCTCGCAACTGCCCACCATCACCTTCCCCGGCGGATTCACCACCACAGAGGCCGGTCTGCCGTTCCCGGTCGGCCTCCAGATGGTTGGGAGCGCGTTCACCGAGCGTCGCCTCGTCGATATCGTCGGCGCCTTCCAGGCCGCGACGCCGTGGAACAAGCGGCATCCGCAGGTCTGAACCTGCGCGAAGCCGGTCCAACCCGTCGGATCCTGTGCTGACTGGTTACCGGCCAGCAAGCTCGGTCGTGAGGCACGGGAACTCAGATGGCGGAGACCAAATTCGTCGAGATTCACGGGCGCGGCAGGCAGCCGTCGACGAGAGTGCCGATGATGAGGTTACGCTCCTCATCCACGGTAGGGCGGGAGCGCCGAGACCTGGCCGGCCGTAGTACCACGGCCGGCCAAGAAGCACCGGGTGACCGCTTTACCGGCATTCGGAGTACTGTCGTCGGCTCGGGTGCTGATCGGTAGCGGTGGGCCCCGTGGTTACCAAGGGGCCCACATCAGCGTGCTCATAACCGAGAGGCCACAGGTTCGAATCCTGTCTCCGCTAATAGGTTTTCATTGTGTTCGTGAGAGTTGGAGAGCCTGTCGTGCGACGAAGGAGACTGTGAGTGCGGTGCTCATTGCGCAGCTGGAGGACCTCGGCGTTGCCGCCGGACGCCACGACCGCCGCCGCACCCCGAGCCCGTTACCGCGCATCAGGTGAGCCACCGATAGATTGCTGTCCTGGTGGCGGGTCCGCGGTGTCGTTGGGCAGAAGTACAACACCGGGCTCTCGGTTCGTCCCACCAGCCAATGGCCCGGGGCCGCATTGCGCTGACACCATCTGTACCGCAGATGGCAAGAGCGCAGCTGACAACAGGGAAACGTGAGGCATGTCTTCGTCTTCGGTAAGTGACTGCAGCACGTCGTCATCGGCATCGAGCTACTCCCGGCGGGACCTTACGCGGGTCCGGCTGGCGGTGTCCGGGGTTTTCCTGGCCTTCGGGTTCGCGGTGGCCGCCTGGGCGGTGCACCTGCCCTCACTGCAGCGCGCCACCGGCATCTCCACCGCGATGCTGGGGACCGTCGTACTGCTCTACGGATTCGGCGCCCTGATCGGGATGCAGATCTGTGGGCCGCTGTCCGACCGGTGGGGTGCGGGGCGGGTCGCGCTGGGCGCCACACTGCTGATGACCGTGTGCGTGCCGTTGCCGTTCCTGACCGCCGGTCTGGGCTGGGTGATCTGCGGAGCACTCGTGTTCGGTATCGCCACCGGCGGCGCCGATGTCGCCATGAACGCCGCCGCGGTGGCCCTGGAACGCACGTACGAGCGGCCGATCATGGCGTCCTTTCACGGGATGTTCTCGATCGGCAACGTGATCGGATCCGGTATCGCCGCAATCGGTTTCCTCGTCCATGCATCGACGGTCCTGATGACCGGGGTGATGGCCGCGACAGGAGTCGCCCTGATGGGGGCGGCATCGCCCTGGTTGCGCAGTCCGGTGCTGACCGCAGCCGCGCAGAACCTCGCGGCCAACCATGCGTCCCCGGGGCGCGCCCGTCAGAAACCGGGCAGGGGTCGGGTGTTGGTGCTGGGCGCGGTCGCGTTCCTGTGCCTGCTCTGTGAAGGCTCCGCGATGGACTGGTCGAGCCTGCACGCCCAGCAGCACCTCGGCGCGTCACCCGCGCAAGGGGCGATGGCGTTCGCCGCGTTCGTGTCCGCGATGACCATCGCCCGGTTCGTTCTGGACCGCATCGTGCACCGCGTCGGCCCGGTCGCCGTCGTCCGCTACGGCTGCATGCTCATGGTCGTCGGCGCCCTGCTGGTGGTGACGGTGCCGACGCTGCCGGTCGTCATGGTGGGCTGGGCGCTGTTCGGCCTCGGCTTGGCCGGCGGCGCCCCGCAGGTGTTCAGTACCGCAGGCAATCTCGGGGGGCCCGACTCGGGCCGGGTGCTGGGCCGGGTCGTCGGGATGGGCTACGTCGCTTTCCTGGCCGGGCCGGCCCTGGTGGGCTGGATCGGTGAGGCCACCTCGCTGAACACCGCGCTGTTCCTGCCCGTCCTGGCTGGGGCGGTGTGCGTCCTCGCGGCAGGTAGTGTCCGCCGCGAGGAGCACGGCGCACCCCGCTGACCAGCCAGGGGTTACACCGCCTACCCGGTAGGCAGTGGGTGGCCTCGGCGCGGGACATGCCCGTCCCGCGGGCCGATTACGAGACTCTTGATTTCCGGAACTCACTGGTTCAGGATCGAGGTGTGACGGCGACCACACGGACGGAGCGGGGGTCGCGCACGCGCGGGCGGCCGCGGGACGATCGGCTGGACGCGGCGATCATCGACGCAGCGGTCGCCGAGACCGCGGCCAAGGGCTGGGGCGGCGCCACCATCGAGGGCATCGCCGCCCGAGCCGGGGTGGGCCGTGCCTCGATCTACCGCCGCTGGCCGAGCAAGTACGAGCTGTTCCAGTACGTGGCGCGCGCAATCACCCAGGAATCCGAGGCAGCCGACACCGGCTCCTTCGTCGAGGACCTGTTCGCCGCGCTGCTGCCGATCGCCGACATGCTGACCCGGCCCGACCTCGCCGCGATCCTGCCCTCGCTGCTCGCCGAGGCGGCCAACGACGAGTCGATCCGCACGACGGTGCAGACCTTCGCCGGACGGTGCCGCCAGCAGGCGATCGACGCGGTGCAGCGGGCCCGGCGCCGCGGTGACATCCCGGAGTCCACGGACGCCGACGCATTGGTGGACATGCTGGCCGGTGGGCTCGTCTACCGGCGGCTGTTGCTCGGTGAGACGGCGGACGCGGCGGCGGTCCGGGCACTGATCCGCCAAGCCGTGCAGAGCTGCTCGACGGATATCGGGAAAGGGGAACAACCGTGACCGACGTTCTGGAGGTCGATCTCACCGACCCGCAGCTCTACACCAACGGTTTCCCGCACGAGCTGTTCACCGAGCTGCGGGCCCGGGGCCCGGTGCACCGCCATGAGGCCGTGCAGGGGCGCCCGGCGATCCCACCGATTCCGTTCTGGTCCATCGTCTCTCATCCTGAGATCCAGCAGGCCAACCGCGATTGGAAGACCTTCGAAGCCAAGGGCGGACCCATGATGGCGCCGGATCCGCTGCTGTCGGCCGGGCGCACCCTGGTGTCGATGGATCCGCCCGAGCAGGCCGAGATGCGCCGCATCATCACCTCGGAGTTCACGCCCCGCATGATCGGCCGGCTGGAACAACGCATCACCAGCCGTACCGGGCAGATACTGCAGGCCGCGGCCGGCGACACCTGCGACTTCGTCAGCGATATCGCCTATCAGGTGCCGATGCACGTGATCGCCGACATCGTCGGCATTCCCGAGGACGACCGGCCGTGGGTGTTCGAACGGACCGATCAGCTGCTCAAGACCGGTAACCCGTACAACGGCTACACCGAGGAGCAGCGGCTCGGGTTGCAGGTCGAACTGTTCGAGTACGCCCAGCGTCTCACCGCGGACAAACGCAGCAACCCGACCGACGACGTGTGGACCAAGCTCGCCGGACAGCTCGACGGCTTCGAGTTGGAGATGTTCTTTCTCATCCTGTCCATCGCCGGAAGCGAAACCACCAGAAACGCACTGACCCAGGGGCTTATCGCGCTACTGGGCAACCCCGAGCAGCTCGCCGACTTGCGGGCCGACCCGAGCGCCGCGGCGACCGCGGCCGACGAGGCCATCCGCTGGGCGAGCCCGGTATTGTTCTTCGGCCGGACCGCGACCGCCGACATCACCATCGGTGGTCAGGACGTGAAGGCGGGCGACCGGGTGCTGTTCTGGTATCCGTCGGGCAACCGCGACGAAACCGTGTTCGAGGATCCGTTCCGGTTCGACATCCGACGAACGCCCAACCCGCACGTGTCTTTCGGCGGCGGTGGTGTGCACTACTGCCTGGGTGCGAATCTCGCGCGTAAAGAGGTCGAGGCGGTGTTCGGGGCCATCGTGGCCGGCTACGACATCGAGCTGGCCGGGCCTGCGTTGTGGGCCGGCGGAGGACCGGTCCACAACGTCGGGATCGGCATCGACGCGCTGCCCGTGCGGGTCACCGCGCGCATCTGATCACGCCGCCGCGGTACCGGCGCGAACGGCTGTCGCCGCTATTACAGCGGCTGCTGCAGGCGGTATCGCGGGGCGCACCGGGCCGGTGAGCGAAAGTTTCCCGACGACTCGACCGATTTCGCCGCGGCGATGCAGGCGATCAACGCCGGCTCGGTGGCAATGGTTGCCGGGGCGCGATACGCCGGGATCACCGTGATCGAGGCCGACGGCACGGTCGCTGCGTTGGGGGCCACTCACCGTTTTCCGGCCGTGCTGGACTCGGCGCAGGGGGAGACCGGCGAAGGGCCGGGCTTGTCGGCAGCGCGGCAGCAGCGGGTCACCCGCGTCGACGACCTGCAAACCGACTCCCGGTGGCCCGCATTCAGGCAGATTGCGTTGGCCCGGACCACTGTTCGTTCCATGCTCTGTGTCAACCTGCTCGGTGACGACGCGCGGATGGCAGCCTTGAGCCTGCTGGCCGAGTCACCGAACGCTTTCACCGACGAGTCGGTCGAGATGGCGACCATGTTGGCCGCCCACACCACGATGGCCTGGAACCTGCGGCGGCGCCAGGAACAGTTCAGCGTCGCGCTGGATTCCCGCGACATCATCGGCCAGGCCAAGGGAATGCTGATGGAACGCTACGGGATCGACGCGGACGAGGCCTTTGCGTTGTTGAAGAAAATGTCGCAGGAATCCAACGTCAAGCTGTCCCGCATCGCCGAAAACAATGTCGCGCTGACCCATCCCGGCGCAAAACGCAATCAGTAACCGCTACTGGGCAACCCGGCTAGTTCCGCAGAGTGGCCATCGGTGACCGCCCGTAGGTCTGCCGGTAGTAGGCGGCGAACCGACCGCCGTGGGCGAAACCCCACCGTTTGGCGACAGTGCTGACCGCGGTGTCGACCGGAGAGCTGGCCAACAGATCCTGGTGTGCGCGGTCCAATCGGACCGTGCGCAGGTATTCGGTGGGCGTGCAATCCAGGTGTCGGCGGAACATGTACTGCACGGCGCGGGGGGTCAGGAACACCGCATCGGCGATGTCCCGCGGGCTGATGTCCTCGTGCGCATGCTCGTCGATGTAGGCCAGCGCTCGGCGTAGCAGTACCGGTTGCTCGGCGTCGCGTCGGTCCGCGGCCGTCGGTTCGAGCTGCGCATTGTTCGGGAAGGCCTGCAGGGTGGCCGCAGCCAGGTGGGTGACGGCCGAATCCACGATCAGCGGGGAATTGCGGGCCTGCTCATCGGTGAGGACGTGGTCGCGCAGGTATCTGATCAGCGAGCTGAGTCGCTGCTTGGCCGCCGGGGACACCGGGCGGTGACCTTCCAGTTTCACCGGTCCCGCCCGGCCGTGGGGTGCCGTGGTGGCGACCCGATCGAACAGGGCGCTGTCGAACACCGTCAGGTCGTACTCCGCCGCGCAGACCCGCCCGGAGTAGGGGAGTTCGGGCGGGCTGTACAGGGTCAGATCGCCCGGGGCGAACACGTCGTCCGGCTCACCGATGAAGTTCTCCTCGATGTGGCCGCTGTGCACCTCGCAAAGCACGATGAAGCCCAGAGGACTGGCGTCATAGCTCATGTCGAAGGTGACCGACAGCCGGTCCAGGCTGACCTGTCCGAGGGTGCGCCGCACCACCTGAGTCCGCGCCGGGTCGCCCGCGCCGCCGAGGCTCATCTTGGTGTACGTGCGGCCCAGGAAGTCCTCGGTCTCGCCGAGATCGTCGCTGTCGAAGCTGAAATCCTGCATCTTCGTCACCCAACGCCCTGCCGCAATCAGCCGTGATCAGGCTATACGTCGAAGGCGCGGCAACTGGCGATCACCTTTCATCACCCGGTCAAGCGACCGCCGCGTCACGCGCACTGTCGGCGGGCGACTGCGCGCACGAGGCGCACTCGGCCGAGTCGATGTCCATCTGACCGCAGCTCGTGCAGATAAAGGGAATCACGGTTGGCACCTCCACGTCGTATCGGTGGCGCACCGTCGCGCCTCGTTGCGTGCCCTGTACCCCGCCGAGGCGCGGGTTGAAACCGGCATGTGACCGAGAACCCGATCGCCTCGTCGCCGGGATCTCCGGCGACGAGGCGGCGCACGTCAGTAGTCCCAGACGGCGGGCACGAACCGGAAGGCGTTTCCGGCCACCGCGACGTGGCAGACCGAGGGGAAGGGCAGATGGGTGGCCACCAACTGTTCGCCGCTGGCGGCCAACTCGGTCAGCAGG
The DNA here is from genome assembly GCF_043974665.1 of Mycobacterium sp. AMU20-3851. NCBI lineage: Bacteria > Bacillati > Actinomycetota > Actinomycetes > Mycobacteriales > Mycobacteriaceae > Mycobacterium > Mycobacterium sp. AMU20-3851. Next base: position 4,188,652 of record NZ_CP146371.1, on the reverse strand, counting down.
CGGATCCGTACCCGGGTGGACTCCTCGGGGTCGTGCTCGAACCCGTTCTGCCATCCTGGCTGCTCGAATCCCGGCTGGAACACCGCGTCCCCGGCGAAGGTCAGCGCATCACCGCCGGATTCGATCCGGACGATGCTGTGTCCGGGAGTGTGGCCACCGGTGCGACGCAGCAGGACACCCGGTGCCACCTCGTACTCGTCCTCGAACACTCGCAGTTGGCCACGGTAGAGGTCCAGGAACTGCGCGGCCGTCTGACGCAGCACCGGTGGGATCGCCGCCGGCATCACGGTGCGGGTGAAGTCGGGGTTCTCCCAGAAATCAGCTTCGGCGGCCGCGACGTGTACCCGCAGGTCCGGGCGCAGCTTGTTGCGCAGCCCGGCGACCAGCAGCCCGCCGATGTGGTCCATGTGCAGGTGGGTGAGCACGACGTCGGTCACCGATGCCGGGTCGATCCCGGCCGCAACCAGGCGCATCCCCAGCTGCCCCGCGCGCGGGAAGTCGGGAAACTCGGTGCCCAACCCCGAGTCGATGAGGATGGTCTTGCCGGCGCTGCGCACCACCGCCACATTCAGCGGCCAGTCCAGGACCTCCGGCGGCAGGAACATGTCCTTGAGCCATGCCGCGTACGCGGCGGGTTCGGCGTTGGTTGCCAGGGTGGACGCGGTGATCGGCAGCACCCCGTCGCTGATCACCAACACCTCGATGTCGCCGACGTTCAGCGCGTAGCGCGACGGCACCAACTCGTCGATCCCCGTGCCACCCAGATGGGTGATGTTGTCCACGCTCATGTCCTCTTCCTCCTGCACACCGTGTCCGACGAAGGTGCGGGCTGCCCCTTCTGCCCGGTCGAACGCGTGTCAGTCGGAAAAGTCATCCCCGAGTGATCAGTGGTAATCGGGGAAGTACATCTCCTGCCCCACGGTGCACACCAGTGAGCCGTCGCGGTTGAACATCGTCCCGCGGGCCAGGGCCAGCGTGTCGCTGCTACTCGGCGAAGACTGTTCGTAGAGCAGCCAATCCGACAGATCCGCCGGGCCGTGGAACCACACCGAATGGTCGCGCTGCGCCGACGCGCCGATCTTCCCGCGGGCGGCGTAGGCCGGCTCGGTCAGCGTCACCGCCGACAAATAAGCCACCAGGGAGGCGGTCAATACCGGATCGTCGGGAACCTCGCCGTCGGGGCGCCACCAGATCCGGGACCGCGCCGGGGGCGACTGGTCGGCGTCCACGATTCGCCGCTGGAACCAGCGCAGGCTGGCCCACATACCCTCATTTGCCTCGGTCGACTCGGCGAAATGTGGTGCCACCCATGGTAAGTCGCCAGGTTGAGCAACCTGCGGCGCGGACGGCTGATATCCGCCGGCACCGGGGCCCCCGGCCTTGAAGGAGGACATGGCCTCCAACAGGATCTGACCGTCCTGGCGTGCGGTGACCCGGCGCGCCGAAAACGTGCGCCCCTCCTGCAGTTCGGTCACCTCGAAATCGACGGGATGGCGGGCGTCCCCGGGCCGCAGGAAGTAGGTGTGCACGCTGTGCGGGGCCCGGCCCGGGGCGGTGAGGCTGGCAGCCATCAGCGCCTGCGCGGAGATGTGCCCACCGAGAATGTGATTGGCCGGCGCGGCGAGCTGGACGCCGGTGAACCGGGCCGCGTTCACCCGTTCGAGCTGCAAAGAGGCGAGCACTTCGCCCAATGAGGAGGACATCGCAGGTATTGTGCCCGACCCGCTCGGTATGGTCGTAGCCACCGTCTCGCACCGCAGTCTGGAGCACAGCATGCCGCCGAGTACCGCCGAGGCCATCCGGCCGCTGTCCGTCGCGATGAAGGAGGGCTCGGCGAGCGAACACGACGCCGCCGAGCAGTCTCCGTTCGTGACCGAACTGCTGGCCGGCCGCGTCGACGCGCAGGGCTACACCGATTATCTGCTGCGGCTGCGCCTGATCTATGCGGCGATGGAGGACGCTGTGCGCGCACACCGGGACGACCCGTTGGTCGCCGCGGTGTACGACCCGGTGCTGGAGCGGACCGCGGCGCTGGATGCCGATCTGGCGCACTGGGCACCGGGCGGGGACCGCGCAGTCGAATCCCCGGCCGCGGCTGCCTACCGGGACCGGATCGCCGCCGCCGGCTGGGGCGGTGAATTACTGGCTCATCACTACACCCGCTACCTGGGCGATCTGTCCGGCGGTCAGGCCATCGGCAAGATCCTGGACCGCGAATTCGGCCTGGGCGGAGCAGGGTTGGCGTTCTACCACTTCCCGCTGCGAGTCAAGCCGTACAAGGACGGCTACCGGGACCGGCTCGACGGGTTGGCGCTGGGACCCGCGGACATCGACCGGGTGGTGGACGAGGTCAAGGTCGCGTTCGGTCTGAACCAGGCGGTGTTCGACGAGCTGGCCGAGAATCTCCCGCGCTACCGGCGGTCGTAGGTATCAGAACCGCTCCCGCAGCGGGCGGTCGTGCGGCGTGGCGCGGTAGATACCGCGGTCGATGAGCCGGGGGACCACCTCGTCGATGAATTCCCGGATGGCTTGTGCGCCTGCCGAGAACATCAGGTTGAAACCGCCGACGTTGCCGTCCTCGTGCCAGGCCGCGAAGTCCTCGACGAGGTCGTCATAGCTGCCGATGAACTTCCGGTGGGTCGCACCCCCGCGGCCGACGGCCTGGGCGACGACTTCGCGCACGGTGACACCGGGACGCTCCTGAATCCAGTTGTACAGCCCGACGTAGTTGCCGAAGGTGCTCTTGATGGTCTTCTCGACCTCTTCGGGGCGGGGCAGCAGATCGGCGGGGAACCGGTCGTCGACGTCTCCGAACGGGACCTCGATGCCGAACTGCCCCAACGCGAATGGGGCGATGGGCTCCCAGTTCACGTGGCTGTCCAGCTCGTGCAGCTTCTCCTCGGCTTCCTTCGCGGTGCGCCCCAGGTAGGGAATGAGGCCGGGGATCGGTGGGACCGAGCCCGGGGCGCGGCCCTGCTCGACGAGGGCTTTGTCCAGGGATTCGCGGTAGGCCGCGGCGCTGTCGCGGGTGGAGGAGTTGGTGAACACCATCTCTGCGTGCTTGGCGGCGACCCGGATGCCGGCGCCCGACCCGCCGGCCTGGGCGATGAGCGGGCGGCCCTGCCGGCTCGGCGCGATGTTGAGTGCGCCGGCCACCTGAAACAGGTTGCCCCGGTGGTTGATCGGGTCGGCATAGAACCTGGTCAACCCGTCGGGGTCGCGGCGCAGCGCACGGTTGTCCCACAGCGCGCGCAGCACGTCGAGGAACTCGTCGGCGCGCTGATAGCGTGCCTCACGGTCCAGATGCTGTTCCAGGCTGTAGTTCTGCGCGAACTGGTCGATGACCGAGGTGACGGCGTTGTAGCCGGCCCGGCCGTCGGAGGCCTGGTCCAGCGAGGCCAGTAGCCGGGCCAGGTTGTACGGGTCGTAGAACGTGGTGGACGCCGTGGCGATCAGCCCCACGTGCTTGGTGTGCTGGGAGATCGCGGTCAGCGCGGTGATCGGTTCGGCCGGCCCGCCGTCGAAGGCCGGGGATCCGTTCAAGCCGGGAATGTCGCCGACGAACAGTGCGGTGAACAGTCCCTCGTCACCGAACCTGCCGTACTCCAGCAGCCGTTCGAAAGTGCTGCGCTCGGGGATGCCGTGTGCCTGTTCGTACTTGTAGGCACCCTGGTGCAGGTTGATGTCGTTGGCCACCAGGTTCAGGTGCAGATGGCGTCGGTCTGACATGTGTTGTCCCTTGATGGTCGGCGCTGTCAGCGCATGGTGGCGTAGAGGGCGTCGGTCATCGCCTCGATGGCGGCCTCGCGGTCCAGCGGCCAGCCGTCGACCAGCCACAGGTGCATGAATGAGTCGACCATGGTGTACATCATCGCGATGGCCAGGCGTAGTTGAGCCTCGGTGGCACCGGGCATCGCCTCCGAGCGAACCCATTCGGCCACATTGGCTTCCATGGTGGTGCGGTGCGCCGCGGCGAACTCCGGGTCGGCGGCGCGCGCCTGGTGCAGCGCCGTGTACAGCTCCGGCGCGGAAGTGTAGAAGTCGACGACCTTCTCGAAGAACGATCGCACCGACGGTCGGCCGGCGGGCCCACCGCGGGGCGCGTCCTGATCGGACCACACCGTCATCCGGGTGTTGCGCAGCTCCCGCAGCACCGCAGCCTTGCTGTCGAAATGCAGATAGAACGTGGCCCGGCCGATGCCCGCCCGCCCCACGATGTCGTCGACCGTCGTTGCGACATAGCCGCGTTCGGCGAACGCCTCCAGCGCCGAGGCCATGATCTGGTCGCGGGTCATGATGCGGTGCCGGTCCCGCATGGTGAGCTTCGGTGCCGCGCCGGTAGTTCGGGTGGCGGCGCTCATGAGATCGTGACTCCGTCGAGGCGTCCCGTCGCACGCCAGGCACTGAGCATGTCGAAGAAGTCGGTTGGCTTGCCGCCGAAGTTGTTGGCCAGCATGCCGTGTGGATTGTCCTTCTCACCCTCGGAGCTCAGATAGCTCGGGGTGCAGTCCGCGTAGAAGGTCTTGGGCTTCTCCGACGCCTCGTTCATCGCGGTCAGCCATTCCTCTTCGGCGTCGCTGGTGGCCTCGATGGTCGATGCGCCGCGCTGGGCCCAGGTGCGCACCAGATAGGTGAAGTGCCGCGCCCGTTCCTCGGCGGTGTGGGTGTAGTTGGGGGACACCCCGGATTGGGTGTAACCCAGGAAGAAGCAGTTCGGGAAGCCGTGCGACTGCAGTCCGTGGAAGGTGCGCATGCCCTTGGCCCATTTGTCGGACAGCCGCACGTTGTCGCGGCCGACGATCTCGAAGCCGAGGCGCCGGGTGAATTCGGTGCCGACCTCGAACCCGGTGGCGAAGATCAGCGCGTCGAGTTCATAGTGCACCCCGTCCACGACGGCGGCGGTCTCGGTGAACCGCTGCACGCCGCGGCCCTCGGTGTCGACCAGGGTGACGTTGGGCCGGTTGAAGGTCGGCAGGTAGTCGTCGTGGTAGCCGGGGCGCTTGCAGTTGAGTTTGAACCAGGGCTTGAGCGCCTCGGCGGTCACCGGGTCGGTGACCACGTCGCTGATCCGGCGACGCAAGCGCTCCATGGCCTCCCAGTCGGCGCGGTACAGGAAATCGGTGATCTCCTCGGGTGTCATCGCCCGGCCCAGACGGGCGGTTTCCCGGGCCACGGCCGGCTCGGTGAGGGCCAGGGCGTTGCGGGTCCAGCCGTCGTCGGTGAGATCGAGCTCGGTTTCGACACCGGCGGTGACGCGGGTGAAGTTCTCCATCCGCGCGCGCTGCCAGCCGGGTTGCAGGCCCGCCGCCCACTGTGGGTCGGTCGGGCGGTTGTTGCGTTTGGCGACGGTGCTGGGGGTGCGCTGAAACACGTAGAGCGCTCCGGCGTCTCGGCCGAGGTGCGGGATGCACTGCAGCCCGGTGGCACCGGTGCCGATGACGCCGACGCGCTTGTCGTGCAGCCGGCTCAGGCCGCCGGATTCGTCGCCGCCGGTGTAGTCGTAGTCCCAGCGGCTGGTGTGGAAGGTGTGGCCACCGAACTCGTTGATGCCCGGGATGCCCGGGAGTTTGGGCCGGGTCAGGGATCCGGGGGAGACAGCGACCAGGTTGGCGGTCAGACGGTCGTGCCGGTCGGTGCTGATTTCCCAGTGTTCGGCGGCCGCGTTCCAGGTCATGCCGGTAACGGTGGTCTGTAACAGCGCGTTTCGGTACAGCCCGTAGTGGCGGGCGATGGCCTGCAGGTGTTCGCGGATCTCCGGGCCGTGCGCGTAGCGCTCGGTCGGGGTGTAGTTCAGTTCCTCCAGCAGCGGCAGGTAGATGTAGGACTCGATATCGCACTGCGCGCCCGGATAACGGTTCCAGTACCAGGTGCCGCCGAAGTCGCCCGCGGTATCGACGAGCCGGACGTCGGTGATGCCGGCTTCCTGCAGTCGGGCCGCGGCGATCAGGCTGCCCAGCCCGCCGCCGATGATCAGCACCTGGGTGTGGTCGGTGACCGGGTCGCGGTCGACGCGTTCGGTGTACGGGTCGTCGGCGTAGTGCGAGAAATTGGCGGTGACCTCGACGAACTGGCCGACCCCGTCGTCGCGCAGTCGCTTGTCCCGTTCGGCCTGGTACTTCGCGCGCACCCAGTCGGCGTCGTAGGTCGCAGGCTGGGGGCCGAGCATTCGCGTTCGCTCCTATCTCGCTGGACAGTGTGTCCAGTGAACGTATGGAGCGTCATGATTACAGACTGAGCGTCTGGTGTAAAGGCGGTAGAACTAGGCGCGAGTGGGTGGAGGAGCGCCTAAAGGGCGTGCGCGCTACTCGGTTCACGACTGTGGCGAATATCGCCGGCCCGGCGCGTTTCTAGGGAGGGGGTTCGTCGTCCCGAGGTCCAAGGAGGCGCTCGGGGTGGTGCAGGTTGTTGAGGTGGGCTTGGCCGGTGGTGGGATCGATCCATTCGAATCGGCCGTCGGGGCGGCGTCGGGTGGTCCAGCCGGTGTCTTCGATCATCTGGTTGGCGGGGCTGCAAGCCAGGGTCAGGTCGTCGACGTTGGTCTGCCCGTTGTGTTTCCAGTCCGCGAGGCCGTGGTGGGCCTCGGTGTCGTAGAAAGCGGCGTCGCAGCCTGGGCAGGTGCAGCCTCGTTCGCGTCCGAACAGTGCGAGTTTCTGTGCCCCGGTGGCGCATCGCTGGGCTCGTCCGAGGTGCAGTGCCATGGAGGTGTGGCCGTCGAAGACGGCGAGGTAGTGGTAGGCCCCGGCGGCGGCCATCGAGATCAGATCTCGTATCGGCAGCAGGGAGCCGCCGCCGGTGACGGCGTACCCGGCGCCGGCCTGGAGTTCCTGCAGGGTCGTCGTCACCACCACGGTGGTGGGTAATCCGTTCAGCCTGCCCAGGGTCTGGGAGCGCAGCAGCAGGTCGAAGGCTGCTGCGACCGCGTCGTGGAGGTACTGGGCCTTGGTGCGCCACTGGGAATCCAGCAGCGGGGTGGACGGTGGTGGGGTGAATGGATTGTCCTCGCCGGTAACGTCATTGGGCACGGGCACGGGCACGGGCACGGGATCCGGTTCGGGTTCGTCGAACAGGTTGGGTTCGGTGGTTACGGGCTCGGGTTCGCGGGCGGGGTGGCGGCCGCGTTCAGCGAATTTGGCGAGGATGGGTTCGATCATGGCCCGCAGTTTCGGAGTGACCCACCCGGATAGGTAGCTCAGGCCGTCGGGTTGTTGAGAACCCAGGTGCAGACCCGCTTTGCGGGCGGCCGCGTCGGCGGGTTCGTCGCCGTCGGGGTGTAGCAGGGCCAGCAGGCGGATCGCCAGGACGGTCAACGAGTGCGGGTCCAGATCGGCGGCGGCTGTGACCAGGGACTGCTCGGCTTGGGTGCGGGTGATCGGATCCACGGTGGTGGGCAGGGCGTGGAAGAACTTGCGGATCACTTCGACGTGCTCCTCACCGAACACGCCGCGGGTCAGTGCGGCGGCGGTGTGCTCCCATTCCGATGCCATGTGCTGGCCCTGCAGTGTTCGCCGCGGTGCGAGTTGGGTGGCGCGGGTGAGGAGTTTGTGGGCGCGTCCCTTGCTCATCCGGGTGCGCAGGGTGAGCAGTTTCGTCCAGGAGGTCGCACCCAACTCGGCGGGATTGGATTCGCGTTGCAGGCGGGCCAGGATCGCGTATTCGAGCATGGGGACTCGGTGGGTGGCGGTCTCGAGGTCGGCGAACGCGGCGAGCAGTTCGCGGTGTGAGCAGGCGTCGACGTCGGCGGCCAGCAGTGCGTCCACACTCGCGGTGTAGGCGGCGACTGCAGTAGTCAAATCCGACGTTGTCATGATTCGAACATACGTGCGACCACCGACAGATCCGGCCGCCCGTGTGACTGGTGAAACCAAAGGGACAGAAGATATTTGACTGATTCACGATGCTGAATTCAGCGACTCGAACGTGAACCGATGGCAGGACGCTATCGGCGGAAGGCGCGGGCGCGTGTCAACGCAGCAGGAGCGGTTCGATCAACGCCCACTCGGGAGCGGTCACCCAGGATGGATTGGCCTGTTGAGGCGACCGGAACACCTCCATCGAGCGCAGGCCGGGAATCAGGCCGAGATCCTTTGCGGTGACCGGACCGTGAAAGAGCGGAATATGAACCGGAATCTTCAACTGCCCGTTGTCATTCGACAATGCTCCGACGACCCGGCCGACACCCCATATCCCGCGCAGTGCCGGCCCGGTGACCCAGAACAGCACCCGGTGACCGGGCTGCATGAGCCGTGCGCGGTAGTTGTCGGCGACGCACCAGGCCGGGTTGGCCACGCCGGCAGCCCGCATGGGCTCCAGGTCCGTCTTGGCCGGATTGCACTTTATTACCCACCCGCCGAGAGTCTCAGCGGTGATCCTTCGCGGTCCATCGCCTCGATTCCTCATGGCGTCGAGTCTGCCTGAACTGGCCAGGACTGCGCGGATGCTGTGCACGTCAAACGTGTGCCGGCGGGCAAGCCAGAGCGGGCACCCGGGCATATGTGTGAGCCCCCCGGCAGACGGGAATGGTTGCCCTACCGGGTCAGGCCGGATAAGAGGAGGGCCGAGTGCAGACACCGAGTGGTGCCGACGAGCGGACCGCCGTCATCGGCGCGGGGCCGTGCGGCTTGGCCGTGGCCCGGCAGTTGCGCCACCTGCGGGGGATCGACGCCCTGGTGCTCGACCGTGCACCCGAACCGGCGTCATCGTGGCGACGATTCCATGACGACTTCCGGTTGAACACGTGCGGCTACTGGTCGCATCTACCAGGTCAGCACATACCCAGCCGGCACGGGCGGTGGCCATCTCGCGACGCCATGGTGGACTACTTCGACGACTACGTGCGGCGGCAGCAGCTGCGCCTGCGGATGGGCGTGGCGGTCGCGCGCATCGACCGCGACGCGGTGGGGTGGCGTCTGCACACCGATGGTGGAAGTGTCAGTGCCGCAACGATAGTCGTGGCGACCGGCAACTACCACACTCCGCGCACCCCGTCTTGGCCCGGGGCGCGGGAGTTCACCGGCGACCTGCTGCATTCCATCGACTATCACCGGGCCGGCCCGTACGTGGGGCGCGATGTTCTGGTCGTGGGGTCAGGTAACTCGGCCACCGACATCGCCGTACGCCTCAGCGCCGCTGGGGCAGGCCGAGTGCGGATGTCGGTACGCACACCGCCGCACCTGGTGCCACGGGCGATCGCCGGCGTTCCTGTCGACCTGTTCAGCGACGCCTTCGATCGACTGCCCGTGAAGGTGCTGGACCGTGCCGCAGCTGTGATGCGCACACTCTGGTGGGGTGACCTGAAAGAGAACGGCCTCCCGGCACCACGCAAAGGCATCTACCGTGCGTTGATCGAGGACACCCGCATCCCCACGTTGGGCGACGATCTGGTGCCTCGGGTCGAGGACGGCCGCATCGAGGTAGTGGCGGCCGTCGAGTCCTTCGACGGTGACAGCGTCCAGCTTTCCGACCAGACGACCGTGCACCCCGATGTCGTCATCGCCGCCACGGGATATACCAAGGGTCTCGACGATATGGTCGGCCACCTCGGCGTGCTCGATTCCGAGGGAGATCCGGTGAGCAACGGAACGCCATCCGCTGCAGCGGGCTTGTGGTTCGCCGGCTACAACGAGCCTCTGGTGGGGCCGCTTCGGTCGTTCCGGCGAGCGGCCTCGGGGTTGGCGGACGAGGTAGCAGGGTATACGGCGAATCCGGTCTGACCGAGACTCGTCGGGCGCTGCCTGAAGCGGCATCGGATCATCACGCTGTTTACAAAATGGGTGAGTGTTGTAAAGAGATTAGGTAGGCTTCGCGTCATGCGCTACCTGCAGCCCGATCCCCGCCGCGCCAGACCCTGGAGTGCTCAGTGACCAACGCCTCGATCCGCCTGGTGCAGTGGACCACCGGAAATATCTCGTGTGAGGCGGTCAAGGGCATTCTGGAGCGCCCCGGCCTGGAACTGGTCGGTGTTTACGCCTATAGCGCCGACAAGGTGGGCAAGGATCTCGGTGAGCTGTGCGGGCTCGACCGCAGACTCGGTGTCGCGGCGACCAATGACATCGACGAAATCCTGGCGCTGAAGCCGGACTGCGTTGTCTATATGCCGTTGCACCCCGACATCGGCCATCTGGAGACGCTGCTTCGGGCGGGCATCAACGTCGCGACGACGGCACACTTCATGACCGGCCGCGCCTACGGCGAGGAGGCTCGTGCGCGGATCGAGGCCGCCGCCCTCGAAGGTGGTGTGAGTATGTTCGGCAGCGGCGTGAACCCGGGCTACGTGCAGTACCTGGCGTCGATCGCGACCAACGTGTGCCGTACCGCCAATTACGTGAGCATTCTTGAGTCTTTCGACATCGGGCCATGGGCCGGGGACGCGAACCAGGACGAGCTGGGGTGGGGGCGTCCGGCGGGTGACACGAACCACGAAGCGGACATCGCGCATGCCACCATCCCGTTCGGCGACACCTGTGAGGCGCTGGCCGAGCTGCTGGGCCTGTCTGTGGACGGTATTCGCTGCGATGTCGATTTCGCGTACGCGGCAAAGGATCTCGACATCCCCGGACGGGACGTTCGCGCGGGTACCGTCGCCGGTATCTACGCACGCTGGATCGGCTCGGTCGGCGGGTTGGACGTCGTCGAGACCGCCGTGAAGTGGACGATCACCCCCGACCTGACCCCGGCATGGGACATCGGGATGGCCTACGAGATCGAGGTCCGCGGCCATCCGAACGTCACCCTGCGGGCCGGGGTGCTACCGGAGTTCGGCTCGATGACGATGGACGAGATGGTCGGAATCGGTTCGGTGATCACGGCCATGCCGGTCGTCAACGCGATTCCGGCCGTCGTCGCTGCGCGGCCGGGCATCGTCGGTTATTCCGACCTTCCCGCGGTCGCGACCCGACTGGTGCCCGCACCACCGCCCGCGCCGGCCGCCGAGGTGCCCCCACCCTCGCGTGCGCATTTCACGCGCGAGTCGACCCTGCAGGATCTCGCAGCCTCACGGGTGGGGCGGTTGCTCAACCGTGTCGTGGCCAGGCAGGCGAAGAAGACGGCCACCAATGACCGTGAGGCGGCGACGTTCGTCGGCATGGCCGCCTACCAGAGCGTCGCGCAGATGGTCGTGATGAGCGAGGGCAAGATGTCCTGGTCGGTTGCGGACTCGATCATCGATTTGGCGAACGGTCAACCCCATCGCATCGCCGGGCGGGCCATCGCCGCGACCCGAAAGCGTTGGCAAGCACCGCGATAGACGATCCGGCCGCGTCGAGTCGTCGACGTCGGGCGCCGACGGCCGACGCATCGCGACTCAGACGAGTTCTATCGCCTCGGCGATCGACGGGAGGACACGGTTCGGGCGAAACGGGTACCTGTCGATGTCCTCTACCGAGGTTGACCCGGTCAGCACGAGGATCGTTTCCAGTCCGGCTTCGATCCCGGCGACCACATCGGTGTCCATCCGATCGCCGACCATCACCGTGCTTTCTGAATGTGCTTCGATCCTGTTGAGCGCACTGCGGAACATCATCGGGTTGGGTTTGCCGACGAAGTAGGGTTGCCGGTTTGTTGCCGTGGTGATCATTGCCGCGACCGAACCCGTGGCGGGCAGCGGGCCCTCAGCCGACGGGCCGGTGACGTCCGGGTTGGTCGCGATGAACCGAGCGCCCCCGAGTATGAGGCGGATCGCTTTCGTGATGGCCTCGAAGGAGTACGTGCGCGTCTCGCCCAACACCACGAAGTCCGGGTCCACGTCGGTCAGGGTGTAGCCGGCTTCGTGCAGCGCGGTGGTCAAACCGGCCTCGCCGATCACGTAGGCCGAACCGTTGGACAACTGATCGGTCAGGAAGGCAGCGGTGGCCATGGCGGACGTCCAGATCACGTGTTCGGGGACGTCGAGACCTGTCCTGGCGAGCCGCGCGGCGAGATCACGTGGGGTGTAGATCGAGTTGTTCGTCAGGACGAGAAACGGCCGCTCCTTGGCCGTGAGTCGCTGTAGGAACTCGGCCGCCCCTGGAAGCGCGCGCTCTTCGTGTACCAGGACGCCGTCCATGTCGGTGAGCCAGCACTGAGCCTCGGATCGCACCGCTCCAGTGTGCCACCCCCACTCAGCGGCGTGTCCCGACCGACATGCCCTACCCGTTCCATAGCTCGGGTCTCCGGCAGCGCCAGGGCGATTGAAAGGGCTGACGGTGAGGGTTATGAGTTACGCAGCTATGTGGCTGCGTGCAGATCCCCCAGGGCGTACATCAGTGGGGCCAGTTCGGGGATCCCTCCGGACTGCTCCAGGGAGGACTTGAGCGTGCGGGCCCCATTCCGAGTGCCAAGCGGCGACCCGGCCGCCGGGCAGGACGCAGCTCACTGGACGCGAAGGGCTATGCCGCCGGTCACATGTGCGCTACGCTCTGTGCACAGTAAGCAACACTGTTGCACCCTGTGCAACAAGAACCAATGGAGGTTCCCGTGTCCCGATCGCGTCCGATGCGCACCGTTATCACCGGCTGTGCCCTCGCCGCAATGCTGTTCGCCACGTCGGCATGCGCAGACCGGGCATCCAGCGGCGCCTCCGCGGAGAACTTCCCCAGCGGCGACATCACGCTGCTCACCCCGACCGCGGCCGGCGGCGCCACCGACCTGACCGCCCGCACCCTGGGCAAGCAGATGGAGGGCGATCTGGGCGTCAGTGTCATCGTCGAGAACCGGCCGGGTGGCGCCGGTTCGGTGGGCATGGAGTATCTGGCCGATCAGGAACCCGACGGGTACACCATTGCGGTGCTGCCGGTGGAGGTCAGCATGCTGGGGCACCAGGGCTACTCGATCGACCCGGCCGCCTATGAATTCCTGGGCCAGGTCAACTCCCAGCCTGGAACCATCGCCGTCCCCGCCGACAGCCCCTACGCCTCGCTCGCCGAGCTGATCGACGCCGCCAAGGCCGACCCGGGATCCATCACGGTCTCCAATGCAGGCCCCGGATCCATCTGGGAGGCAGGGGCTTTGGAGCTCGGACGGGTCGCCGGTGTGGAGTTCTCCGGAGTTCCGTTCGACGGCGGTGCACCGGCGGTGTCGGCGGCGATCGGCAACCAGGTCGACGCCGTCGTGGCCGGTATCGGTGAGACGGCCCCGGCGCACGACGACGGGCGCTTGCGCGTCCTCGCGGTCTTCACCGATGAGCCGGCACCCGCGCTGGCCGACGTTCCCACCGCCGAGTCACTCGGGCTGGACGTGGTGATCGGCAGCTGGGCCGTGATCGCCGCGCCGGCCGGGCTGCCCGACAACGTCGCCGACCGACTCGAGGAATCCATCGAAAAGGCCGCCGCGGCAAAGGAGTACACCGACCTGATCGAATCGGGCGGCAACATCCCGCTGCACCGGTCGGCCGATGAGACCAGCACCTTCGTCACGAACGAGTCGGACAGGTTCGCTGACCTGGCGGCCCAGCAGTGACCGCCGAGCTGACATCGATGACGCCGGATCCGGTGGTCGAGCAGTCCACCCGTGAACCGAATCACCGCGGCTACGAGGTGGCCGTCGGTATCGCCGTCGCCGCGCTCGGCGCCGCCTGCTTGGTGCTCACCGATCAGCTGGAGCTGTCCCGAGACGGAGGCGCATTCGGTCCGCGGTGGTGGCCCACCGCGCTGTCCATCGCCATCATCGCGATCGGCGTGGTGCTGGTGGTCCAAGCGGTGATCAGCCGGGTGTCCTCCGACGAGCCGCGCATCACCCGGTCGGGCGGTGTCACGCTGGCGGCCACCGTGTCAGCCATCATCGGGTACGGAATCGCCTGGCAGTATCTGGATTTCCGGGCCGTCACCGTCGCCCTGCTCATCGGTCTGACCTTCCTGTTCGGTGGCCGCGGCATCAAGGCGCTGATCGTCTTCCCCCTGGTCACCACGCTGATCCTGTGGGCCATCTTCGGCCTGTTGCTGCGGGTGCCGCTGTGAGCGCCGTTCTGGACGGGTTCAGCGCCCTGCTCGATCCGAAGATCGGCCTCTGCCTGCTGATCGGTGTGCTGCTGGGCACCCTGGTCGGAGCCGTGCCCGGTATCACCGCCGCCATGGCAGTCGCGCTGGCCGCCGGCTTCACCCTCACTCTCGAGCCGCTGGAAGGCCTGGCGGTCCTGCTGGCCATCTACGTCGCCGCCCAGTTCGGTGACCGGGTGCCCTCGATCCTGATCAACACCCCGGGCACTCCGGCCTCCATCGCCACCACCTTCGACGGTTATCCCCTGGCGCAACAGGGGAAAGCCGGTATCGCGCTGACCAGTTCGGCACTGGTCTCGGCGTTCGGCTCGGTGATGGGCCTGTTGATCCTGGTGTTCGCCGCCCAGCCGATCGCCGGGATCGCGCTCGAATTCGGGCCCGCCGAGATGTTCGCGCTGGTGGTCTTCGGCATGACGATGATGATCGGCGTCTCGGGCGGCCGGGTCGCCAAGGGACTGGCCACCGGCGTGCTCGGCCTGCTGCTCGGCGCCATCGGACGCGACCCGATAACCGGCGAGGGCCGGTTCACCTTCGGCATCAACGAGCTCAGCTCGGGAATCCCGTTCATAGCGGCCATCGTCGGCCTGTTCGGTATCGCCGAGGTGTTCAACCAGATCGTCTGTCGGCACCCGCATCTGACGCCGCCGCCCATCACCCAGCTGGGCAAGTGGTGGCCAAACCGTGCCGAACGACGCACACTGGTCAAACCCGCGCTGATCGGCTCCGGGGTGGGTGCCGTCGTCGGCGTCGTACCCGCCGCCGGCGGTGATATCGCCGGCATCGTCGCCTGGGATCAGGCGCGGCGCGTCTCCAAGGACCCCGGCAAGTTCGGCAAGGGATCCCTGGAGGGACTGGCCGCGGCCGACACCGCGAGCACCGCCACCATGGGCGGTTCGTTGACAACGACGCTGGCGCTCGGTGTGCCCGGTGACGCGGTGATGGCGGTGATGATCGGTTCGATGATCATCTGGGGACTGCAACCCGGCCCGACACTTTTCGTCGATTCCCCCGACCTCGTCTACAGCCTGGCCGGCATCATGTTACTGGCGATCCTGGCCGCACTGGCGCTGTCGCTGGTCCGGATGCGCGGTGTCATCAAGTTGTTGGACCTGCCGCAGCAGTATCTCTGGGCCGTCATCATTGTGTTCTGCATGGTGGGCACCTATGCCGTGCAGAACAGCGTCTTCGATGTCGCGCTGATGCTGATCTTCGGTCTGCTGGGGTTGGTGTTGCGCCGCAACGGGTTCCCCGCCGGACCGCTGGTGCTCGGACTGATCCTGGGACCCTTGGCCGAGAGCAACATCCGGCGCGCATTCCTGATCGATGGTGCAGCCAGCATCTACACCAGCGGTATCGCGCTGGCGCTGCTGGCCCTGAGCGCGCTGGCGATCTTCGGCCCGCGGCTACGTGCATTGGTGAAGAGGCGCAAGGAGACCGTGGATGCATGAGGTGCTGTGCCTCGGTGAGACGATGACGCTCGTCGCACCCGTCGGCGCGACCCCGCTGGCGACGGCCGACCTGTTCACCCTGCACATGGGCGGTGCGGAATCGACCGTCGCGCTCTACCTCGCCGAACTCGGCCACGACGTGGCCTGGGCCAGCGCGGTGGGCAACGATCCGCTGGGGCGGCGGATCGTCGACGAGATCACCGCGCACGGTGTGGACACGTCGCTGGTCCGGTATCTCGAAGATGCGCCCACCGGCGTGTACTTCAAGGACCCCGACGGGGGCGCGACCACCGTGCACTACTACCGGAAGGGTTCGGCGGCCTCCCGGATGGATGTCGACAGCCTGAGCGGGCTACCGCTGCGGGAAGTGCCACTGGTGCACGTCTCCGGCATCACCCCCGGCCTGTCGGCCACCTGCCAGGCCATGTTCGGCACGCTCTACGACCTGTGTATCGGGTCGCCGACGCGGATCTCATTCGACGTGAACTACCGCCCCGGTGTGTGGAACCCGACGCAGGCCGCTCCCGTGCTGCTGGACTTCGCGCGGTTGTCCGACGTGGTGTTCGTGGGTCGTGATGAGGCCGCGACCCTGTGGGGCACCGCCGATGTCGAGGCAATCGCCGATCTGGTCATGGGCGCCCACAACCGGGTACAGACCCTGGTGATCAAGGATGGCGGCATCGGTGCCACCGAGATCACCGCGTCGACAACGACGTTCACCCCCGCGCTGCCGGTCGAGGTTGTCGAGGTGGTCGGCGCCGGTGATGCGTTCGCGGCAGGTTACCTGTCGGGGCTGTTGACCGGGAAGGAAGCCGATGAGCGCCTGAACATGGGCCATCGGCTGGCCGCCCGCGCACTGTCGAGCACATCGGATTTCGTGCCCGTCACCGACGGCCGCGGCTGAGAAAGGAAAGCGCTGTGTCGCAGAGCATCGAAAGAGCTGTGGAAACACTGGAGTTCGTGGCGATCCGGCCGCGCACGCAGAGCGAGGTCGGCGCGCACCTGGGCGTACACCGGTCCACGGCGCTGCGGGTGTTGCAGACGCTGACCGAGTACGGTCTCACCCGCCGCCAGCCCGACGGCCGCTACGGTGTCGGCTACCGGCTGGCCGGGCTGGCCGGACTGGCGCGCGAGCAGTTCGACCTTGCCAACCTTGCCCGGCCGTATCTGGTCACCCTCGGAGAGATGTGCTCGCACACAATCCACCTCGCCGCGCTCGAAGGTGAGCGCATCATCTACACCGACAAGGTCGAGCAACCCGGCATGGTCAAGCTGTACTCACAGATCGGTGCACCGGTGTGCCTGCACACCGCCGGCGTCAGTAAGGCCATCCTGGCGTATCAGGAACCGCCCGCGGTGGACGCGATCATGGCCAACGCCACCTTCGAGCGGCACACCGACACCACCATCACCACGCGGGCGCAGTTCGACGCCGCGCTGGCCGACGTCCGCGAACGCGGCTGGTCCACCGACGACGCCGAGTACGAGGATTACGTGAATTGTGTGGCGATGCCCATCCGCGACTCCGGCGACAAAGTCGTTGCCGCCGTGTCGATCACCTCGCTGAAAGCCCGTGCCGATCTCGACGCGCTCAAACAGCTGCTGCCCGACCTGACCACCGTGACCGACAACATCTCCAAGGAGCTGGGATGGCGACAATGACCGACTGGTTCGACGAAGCATTCGCAACGACCCCCGTAATGGCGATCCTGCGCGGGTTCAGCCCGCAACGGACCGTCGAACTGGCCCAGCGTGGCTGGGATGCCGGCATCAGCTGTATCGAGGTGCCCATCCAGTCGCAGGCAGCCGTCGAGGCGCTGGCTGCCGTCGTTGCCGCCGGCGCCGAACGGGGCCGTCCGGTCGGCGCGGGCACGGTGGTCTCGGCCGAGCACGTCGCGACCGCGCGCACGGCGGGCGCCGCCTTCACGGTGGCGCCGGGATTCGATCCCGCGGTCGCGAGGGCGAGCCTGGATGCCGGAATGCCGCACCTGCCCGGAGTCGCCACCGGCTCGGAGGTCCAGCGCGCCATGGACTTCGGCCTCGGCTGGCTCAAGGCATTTCCCGCCTCGGTGCTGGGCACCGACTGGTTCTCGGCGATGGCGGGACCTTTTCCCGGTGCGAAGTTCGTCGCCACCGGTGGGATGAACGCCCGTAACGCCACCGCGTACCTGGATGCCGGGGCACGCGTCGTCGCTGTCGGCTCAGCGTTGGAGGACGACGCGCAGATCGAACTACTGACCGACCTTTTCGCAGTCCGATAGGAGTACTGAAACCGATGCCCTCCCTGCTGAACGACGCCTACACCCCGGCGGCGGACCGCTATGACTCGATGACCTATCGGCGGGTCGGCAGCACCGGTTTGGTGCTACCCGCCGTCTCGCTGGGTATGTGGCACAACTTCGGCGATGACACGCCGCTGCAGCGTCAGCGCGACATCATCCGGGCTGCCTTCGATCTCGGCGTCACGCACTTCGATCTGGCCAATGGTTACGGCCCGCCGATGGGTTCGGCGGAGAAGAACGTCGGTCGCATCCTGAGTGAGGATTTCGCCAACCTGCGCGATGAGCTGATCATCTCGACCAAGGCCGGGTACAACTTCTTCCCCGGACCGTACGGTAAGGGTGGCGGCGCGAAGTATCTGCTGGGCAGCCTGGAGCATTCGCTGCGCAGCTTGCGGCTGGACTATGTCGACATCTTCTACAGCCATCGCTACGACCCCGACACGCCGCTGGAGGAGACCGCCCGGGCGCTGGACGCCGCGGTGCGGTCGGGCAAGGCGCGCTATGCCGGGGTTTCGTCGTACTCCGCGGAACGAACCCTGGAGATCGCCGGACTGCTCGAGCAGCTGGGTACCCCTCTGGCCATCCACCAACCGTCATACTCGCTGCTGAACCGGTGGATCGAGGACGGTTCGCCGTCGCTGCTGGATGTGCTGAGCGACAAGGGAATCGGCTGTATCGCTTTCTCCGCACTGGCGCAGGGCCTGCTGACCTCGAAGTACCTCGACGGGATCCCGGAAGGTTCGCGGGCCACCCAGGGCAAGACGCTGCGCGAGGGCATGCTCTCGCAGCGCAATCTCGACAATGTGGCCGCGCTCGACAAGATCGCGCAGCGGCGCGGGCAGCCGTTGGCGCACATGGCGCTGGCCTGGGTGATGCGCCAGGACGCCGTGTCCTCGGTGCTCGTCGGGGCATCGCGCCCGGAACAGGTCGCCGACAGCGTGCGCGCCCTGTCCAGCTTGAGCTTCAGCGATGACGAGCTCGCCGAGATCGACCAGTACGCGGTCGATGGTGAGCTCAACATCTGGCTGGCGTCGTCGACGGCATGAGCGCCGACGACAACGCGGTGTGGCTGGACGGTTTCGACTACACCGACGCGTGGCTGCTCGGCTGTCAGATGCGCGCCGCGGCATTGGAGCGGTCGCTGCCATTGGTGATCGGCGTCATGCACGGGGATCAGCGGGCGTTCCACACATCGCTGCCTGGGGCGTATCCCGAGAGCGACCGCTGGCTGGAGCGCAAACTCAACACCGCGAAACGTTATGGCCGCAGCTCGCTGGGTGTGTTGGAGTTCTTCACCGAGACGGGCCGCGACTTCGACACCCAATCCCGGCTGCCCGCCGGTGAATACGCCGCGGCCGGAGGGGTGGTGCCGATTCGAGTCACCGGTGTGGGCATTGTCGGTTTCGCCGGGGTGTCCGGGCTGCCACACCGCGACGATCACACGTTCGTCACCGAGCAGCTCGCAGCTTTTCCATCAAGTCACGACGGGTGACCCCTTCCTGTACGGGGCTTGGGCTCGACGGTTCACATTCACCGTGTGCGTGATGATCACGGCGCGGTCGAACCTGGACGTAGGTCGCTGGTTTGCTGGTTTGTGTCAATAGTTTTTCGTAGACGTATGAGTCCTGACATTCCAGTTGTCTGCAGCCGCGGGAGAGATGGGTGAGGTATGAACGCCTGAACCATTACGAGGGCTCCCCGGCTCAGCTGGTGGCGCATTCGGCCGCACGACGACGGCCCAGGCTGGAGTGACCGTGGACCGTCCGTCAGGCTCCGGGGGTGCCGTGCAGGACCACGCTGTCGGCAAGGGGGAGGCGGTGCATGTGTAGGTCGTTCACCTGCGCCGCGGGATCGGCGGTGCCGAATGAAATCCCGAACAATAGTTTGAGATCATCGGAGATTCCGAGGGCCTCGCGCACGGCGCCGGCATACATGCCCAGGATGGTCTGGGGGATGCCGTGAAATCCACGCGCGGTGAGCGACAACAGAAATGTCTGGGCGTACATGCCGATATCGCCGGCCGTGCGCACTCCGTCGCCGAGCTTGGGCATGAACAGGAAGGCGACGTGGGGGGCATCGTAGAAGCGCAGGTTGTCGCGGATCACCTCTTGCCTGCGTTCGACGTCGCCGCGTCCGATTCCCCAGGCGTCGTAGAGAGTTGCGCCGTGGGCCTGCGACCGTTCCAGATAGGTGCCGTCGCCATAGTCGAAGGTGAAGTCGGGCGATAGGCGCTCCTGCTCCCAGTCCCTCAACATGCGCTCGCTGATGGTGTCCCGCACCGCACCAGAGACGACGTGCACCGCCCACGGCTGGGTGTTGCTGTTCGACGGGGAGGTCTGTGCGTCTTCGAGGACGCCCCGGATGTCTGCTGCCGACATGGGCGTGGGTAGGAATTTACGTGCAGAGCGGCGGGACCGGATGACGTCGACGAAGGACGTGGCGGTATCTGTCATGGCAGGCTTCCTTCGGATTCGGTGATGCGGCTCAGAGGCTCAATGCTGAGGCCAGTGCCCGCAGCGCCGGGCGCGGGTCGGAACTGGCTCCGTCGCCGACGATCTGCACCACGACGTGGTCGGCCCCGGCGTCGAGGTGAGCGGTGAGCGAGGCGGCTGCGTCCTCGGCGGAACCCATGCCCACCAGGGCGCGGGCCAGCCGTTCGGACCCACCGACCACTATGTCCGACTCGTCGAAACCTTGTCGCAGCCACGAGTTCTGGTAGTTCTTCAGCCGTGAGTAGGGATCCAGGTGGTGGTGCGCCCGGCGTAGCTGGTCCTCGGCGTCCCCGCCGATCGCCACGGCCTGTTCGGCCACCACCCAGGCGTCGGGACCGAGAATTTCGCGGGTGTTCTTCGTCTGCTCCGGGGTGACCAGATAGGGGTGTGCGCCGTCGGCCAGCTCTCCCGAGAGCTCGATCATCTTGGGTCCCAGGGCGGCCAGCAGGCGGGTGGCTTTGGCACCCGCCTCCACCTCGTCGGGAACCTCGTTCATCCGCTCCAGGTAGGTCCGCATCGTCGCCAGCGGCTTGCTGTAGGCGCCTCGTAACGCGTTCTCCACATATGGGGCGTGGCTTACGCCGAGGCCTAGCACGAACCGGCCCGGGTGCAGCGCCGCGAGGGTACGAGCACCGGTCTCTGCGGGCACGGGGATCCGGAAGTGAATGTTGGCGATGCCCGTGCCGACCACCAGCCGATCGGTGGCAGCCAGGAAGGCTGCCGACTCGATCAACGCGTCCTTGCCGCCACCTTCGGGCATGAACAGCGAGCCGAATCCCATGGCCTCGATCTCGCGGGCGATGTCCTGCGCCTCACGTATCGGCCAGGGTTCACTGTTCCACCACACGCCGACCTTGGCCGGAAACGTGAGCCCGGTGGATGTTCTTGCCATTGCTGTTGACCTCAGTTCCTCAATTGGTGTGCCCCGTAGGCCCGAAAACTGTTGCGGTGGCGGCGCACATGAGATCGCTCGGCTGGGCCGGACAGCCGTCGTCACTCGCCTGGCGGGTGGGCGAGTGTTTCGAGCGTGCGGCGGAGCTCCTCGATATCGTTCTCGGTGAGCTGACACGCAGATTCGATCCGACCGGCGACGCTACGTACCTCGGACTCCAGCGCCTGACCCGCATCGGTCAGGTCGACCAACACCCGACGTTCGTCGGCCCGGTCGCGGACGCGTGTCACCATGCCGGCCGCTTCCAGGCGCTTGACCAGGGGAGTGATAGTGCCGGTGTCCATGTCCAGGCGGCCACCGAGCGCACCCACGGTCTGGGGTGCGCCGTCGAGCAACGCCAGGATGACGAGATACTGCGGAAACGTCAGCCCCATCGGTTCAAGGATGGGCTTGTGCTGCCGGATCATCCGGTTCGCGGCTCCGTACAGGGCGAACGACAATTGCTGACCCAAGTCGTTGGATCGACCGGTGACCTGGGGGAGGCCGAGGTCTCTAGCGCTAGATTGCATCGTGCTCTAGATAATAGCACGCAAGTATAGAAGGCGCGGGCCATGCCGCGGGGTGGTGGACCCAAGACGTCGTCGACCGTCAGGAGCCTGTCAAGATCGCGGCGAGGACGGCGGCCTCGCTGATCTCGGGACGCTTGGTAGCGGTGAGGAGCGTGAGTGGTCCCTCGGCGGCCAGTTCCTTCAGATGGGCCAAAGCGGCTGCCGGCTCCGGATCGTTCAACTCGGCGGCGTACCGCCGGCTGAATTCCTGGAACAGGTCGGGGTCGTGGTGATACCAGGTGCGCAGCCCCGATGATGGTGCTACCTGTTTGCACCACTCGTCGAGGTGCGCTCGACTCTTGCTTACGCCGCGAGGCCACAGTCGGTCCACCAGAACCCGGACACCGTCGTCGGGCAGCGGAGCATCGTAAATGCGGCGCACCTGCACTCGGTTGTTCATCGCACCTCGAAGGTCAGACCGCTGAGTATGCCTGTCCCGACGGCGGCTGTCGTCTTAACAGTCAGAGCAGTTCGATCAGGTGTTGCACGGGGCTTTCCGTGAGGCGCTCGCAGAGGTCGAGGGCGTTGTCGAACACGACGGTGGCGCCGGCTTGCTCGAGTTCGCTGCGGGAGACGCCACCGCTGAGAACGCCGATACATGTCACCCCGGCTGCCACGCCGGCCTGGGCGTCCCACACGGCATCACCGACAAACACGGCGCGCTGCGGACTGACTTCGGCTCTGCCCAAAGCAATCTGGACGATGTCGGGTTCGGGCTTCGCGGTCTCCACGTCTCCTGCCGACGTGACGACAGAGACCAGCTCGTCGCGGTCGAGGACCGCACGTAGCGTTGCGAGTTCGTCTTCAGGAGCGGAGGTCGCCAGGACGACTTGCAATCCCAACGAGTCGATGCGGTCCAGGATTTCCCGCGCTCCCGGCAACGGAGACAGCAGCGACGTCGTCTGCTTGTAGTACTGGCTGTGCAACTCCTTGAGCTCGTCGCGAACATCGTCATTCACTCCGGCTGCCAACGTTTCGAGGAGTTTCTCACCGTCCATGCCGATGGACCGATGGATCTGCCAGCTCTGCACCGGAATTCGCAGCTCGCTGAACGCGCGGTACCACGCGTGCACGTGCAGATAATTCGAGTCGACCAAGGTGCCGTCGACGTCGAACAGAACGGCAGGTGGACGCTCGTTGCCAGACACGGCGGGAGACATGCCCGCTGGGCGCACTCTCAAACCTCGCCCCCGTGGCAGGCTCCTGCGCCACGTGCTGACCAGGGCAGGAGGCGTCCCGTTCCGGTCACGATCGACGATCGCGACCGAAACCATCCGTCCTGCGCCGATCCGCCGCTGCGACGTTTGAGACGCCGCACCCGGGTAACCCCAGCCCTCGTGAACCAGTGGGAATGTGTGGTCGTCGGCGGGGGCGCCGCGGGACTGAGCGCCGCGCTGGTCCTCGGCCGCGCCCGCCGCAGGACGCTGGTGGTCGACGCCGATCGGCAGAGCAACCGCGCTGCTGACACCATGGGCGGGGTCCTGGGTTTCGACCGGCGGCCGCCGGCGGAGCTGTACAGCAAGGGGCGGGAGGAGTTGTCCGCCTATCCGAGCGTGCGGTACCAGCCCAGCGAAGTGCGGCGCGGAACGCCGGTCGACGGCGGGTACGCGCTCGACCTCGACGACGGCCAGACGGTTTACGGCCGTCGGGTCCTGCTCGCGACCGGGATGGATTACACACCTCCGGACCTGCCGGGAATGGCGGAGCTGTGGGGCAGATCGGTGTTCCAGTGCCCGTTCTGCCACGGCTGGGAAATGCGGGACAAACGTCTGGCCGCGCTGGCCTCGGGGGAGGAGGCGGTGCACGCGGCACTGATGCTGCGCGGCTGGAGCGAGGACGTCGTACTGCTGACCGATGGACCTGCGGATCTGAACGCCGCCCAGACGCGATCGTTGGCTCGGGCAAAGGTGCAGGTCGAGGAACGCCGGGTCGGCCGATTGCACAGCTCCGGCGGCACCTTGGCGGCGATCGGGTTCGCCGATGGCGACCGCCTGGAACGCGACGGTCTGCTGGTGGAAGCGCCCCTGCGGCAGCGTTCCCCCCTGGCCGAACAGTTGGGCGCTGCGTGCGCACCCGGCCTGGAGGCCGGCGTGTTGGCCATCGATTCCCTGCATCGCACCGAGGTACCCCATGTGTTCGCCGCGGGTGACCTGTGCGCCGAACAACCCCATCTCGCCGGCGCGATCGCGGCAGGATCCCAGGCCGCGATGATCGTCGTGCAGAGCCTGCTGGCCGACGAATTCGGATTGCCCTACCCGCCCGGGTGACGCGTGCTGCGATCGGCGACGACAATGGAACCCACGACGTAAATCATGGTCATCACCGTGCCGGGAGGTTGACCGATGGATTGGCTCGCGGCCACCGAGTCGTGGTGGGGCAGACTCGCCCTCACCCGCGGCATCGCCGCGGTCTATCTGATCGCATTCCTGTGCGCGGCGCTGCAGTTCCGCGGACTGCTCGGCAGCAACGGCATGACTCCCATCCCGAAGTTCCTGGCCCGCAGTTCTTTTCGCGCCAAACCGAGCATCTTCCACCTGCACTACTCCGACCGGTTCTTCGCCGGCGTGTGCTGGGCCGGGGCGGCGGTGTCGGCGGCGATGGTCGTCGGACTGGGCGACGCGGTGCCACTGTGGGCAGCGATGCTGCTGTGGCTCGGGCTGTGGGCGGCCTACCTGTCCATCGTCAACGTCGGCCAGACCTGGTACTCGTTCGGTTGGGAGTCACTACTGCTGGAAGCCGGGTTCCTCGCGGTGTTCCTGGGCAACGACGAGACCGCACCACCGCTGCTGGTGCTCTTGCTCGCCCGATGGTTGCTGTTCCGTGTCGAGTTCGGGGCGGGTCTGATCAAGATCCGCGGCGACCGCTGCTGGCGCGACCTGACCTGCCTGTACTACCACCACGAGACGCAGCCGATGCCCGGACCGCTGAGCTGGTTCTTCCACCGGCTGCCCAAGCCGCTGCACCGCATGGAGGTTCTCGGAAACCACATCACCCAGCTGATCGTCCCGTTCGGGTTGTTCGCGCCGCAGCCGGTGGCCGGCATCGCGGCCGCCATCATGATCGTGACGCAGCTGTGGCTGGTCGCCTCCGGCAACTTCGCCTGGCTCAACTGGCTGACGATCATCCTGGCCTGCAGCGTGCTCGACGACCGCATGTTCGCCGCGGTGCTGGGCGTGCGCGCGCCAGTCGACGCGCCGACCGCGGTGCCCACCTGGTTCGGCGTGCTGGTCCTCGCGTTCACTGCCCTGGTGCTGGTGCTCAGCGTGCGGCCGGCCCGCAATCTGCTGTCGCCGCACCAGCGGATGAACAGCACCTTCGACCCGCTGCACCTGGTCAACGCCTACGGGGCGTTCGGCAGCGTCGGCAAGGTCCGTTACGAGGTGGCCATCGAGGGGACCGCCGACGCGGCGATCTCCGCGCACACCGAGTGGCGCGAGTACGGCTTCAAAGGCAAGCCGGGGGACCCGGCTCGGATACCGCGACAGTGGGGTCCTTATCACCTGCGCCTGGACTGGTTGATGTGGTTCGCAGCGATCTCCCCGTCCTACGCGCGGCCGTGGATCGGGCCACTGCTGCAAGGCCTACTGTCCAACAATCGCGACATCGTGAAACTGTTGCGTAACAACCCATTCCCCGACCGACCGCCGACCTACGTACGCGCGCTGCTCTACGAGTACCGCTTCACCACCGGGACAGAATTGATTCGCGATCGGGTGTGGTGGCGCCGCGAGCTCGTCGGCGACTACCTGCCGCCCATCGACGCCGATCGGGTACGCAGGTTCGTGTCGTAACGGCAGTGGGTATCCCGTGCCAGCGGCAGGGCCGCTGACGGCGGGAGGACGCGATGCTGGGCTGGCTGGATCGACTGCAGCAGCGCAGCCGGGCGGCCGGCTTCGTCATTGCCGTCATCTACAAGTACGTCGACGACCAGGCCAACTATCTGGCCGCGCTGATCACCTACTACGCGTTCGTCTCGTTGTTCCCGCTGTTGCTGCTGCTCACCACGACCCTCGGGGTGATACTCCGGGAAAAACCCGAGTGGCGGGAGCAGATCGTGGACTCCGCCATCAGCCAGCTCCCGTTGCTCGGCAACCAGCTCAGTGAGCCCAGCGCGCTCAGCGGTGGGACGACCGCCGTGGTGATCGGCATCGCCGGTGCACTCTACGGCGGCCTGGGCGTGGGCACGGCCGTGCAGAACGCCATGGATACGGTGTGGGCGGTGCCCCGCTATGTGCGGCCCGATCCGATCAAGGCCCGGCTGCGCAGCCTGATGTTGTTGGTCGTGCTGGGGTCGGCGTTGATCGCCACGACCCTGCTCACCGCGATCGGCCGGAGCTGGGCCGCCCTCGGCATCGTCGGGACCGGCGCCGTGGTGGTCGCCGCTCTGGCGCTCAATACCGCCGTCTGCGTCGCCGCATTCCGGGTGTCCACGGTGCGCGAACTGACCGTCCGGGAGGTGCTGCCCGGAGCGGTGGCGGCCGCGGTGCTGTGGCAGCTGCTGCAGTGGTTCGGCGCAACCTATGTCGCCCGCGTGGTCGCGTCGGCCAGTGTGACCAACAGCGTGTTCGCCATCGTGCTGGGCCTGCTCGCGTTCCTGTACCTGGTGGCCACCTCGCTGTTGGTGTGCGCCCAGCTCAACGCGGTGCGCGTGGACCGGCTGTACCCGCGGGCGCTGCTGACCCCGTTCACCGACAACGTCGACCTGACCGTCGCCGACCGGCGTATGTACACCGGGCAGGCCGAAGCTCAGCAGGCCAAGGGATTCCAGCGGGTGGATGTCAGCTTCGACGAACCCGACAACCCGAACCGCGCGGGGGACAACGTTTCCCGCCGACAGGACGAGGGTATCGCCGAAGCTGACCACTAGGGATGGGGGAAGCGTTGTGAGCGTTACCAGCAGGGCACGGTCGATCACCCGGTTCGGGGTGAAGGTGCAGCGTCGGTTCGTCATCGCGCAGGCCCTGCTGTGGCCCACGCTGATCCTGACCGGTGCGGCCGCGGGCACCGCGGCGGCCGTCGTCATCCGGCGGCGCCGGCCTGCGGCGCCCGCGTACCCGGATACGTTCCCGGACTGAGCATGCGGGTCGTGATCACCGGAGCGTCCGGCAACGTCGGCACCGCCCTGTTGCGCCGCCTCGGTGACCTCTCGGACCACGATCTGATCGGCGTCGTACGCCGGCCACCCGGGCCGGTGGGCGTGTACCAGGGCGTTCGGTGGCACAGCGTGGACCTCGCCGACGACGATGCGTCGGACAGATTGCGGCCGATCTTCGACGGTGCGGACGTCGTCGTCCACCTGGCCTGGGGTTTTCAGCCGACCCGCAATGTCGCCTATACGCAGCGCCAGGCTGTCGGTGGCTCGGCGGCGGTACTGGCGGCCGCGCACGCCGCGTCGATCGGGCATCTGCTGCACATGTCGTCGTCGGGGACCTACGCACCCGGTCGGTACGGCATCCTGGTTGATGAAACCTGGTCGACCGCCGGAATTCCCACCTCGCCGTACAGTCGGTACAAGGCCGCCGTCGAAGCGCTGTTGGACGCCTACGAGCGTACCCACGGTGACAGCGGTGTCCCGATCACCCGGCTGCGGCCCGGCGCCGTGGTGCAGCGCAGCGCGGCCTGCGCACTGGCGCGCTACGCACTACCCGGCTACCTCCCGATGCGAACCGTGGGGTGGCTGCCGATACTTCCACTGGACCGGAGGATGTGCATCCCACTGATCCACAGCGATGATGTCGCCGACGCCTGCGTCCGCGCGATCGAACGGCGCGCCCGCGGGCCGTTCAACCTCGCCGCCGACCTCCCGGTGACGCGCGACATGATCGCTGAGGTGTTGCACGCCAGGACCATTCACGTCCCGTCGAGGATGCTCTGCCGGCTGTCCGACATCAGTTGGCGGGCGCGGCTGCAGCCGATCGATCGCGGCTGGCTGGACATGATGTTCAGCGTGCCGCTGCTGGACTGTTCGCGAGCGAAGACAGTGCTCGGCTGGCGACCGCGGTGGACGTCGCGCGCCGCGGTGGCCGACATCGTCGACGGGTTCGCTGAGCGGGCGCATGGGCAGAGCCCGCCGCTGCGCCCCCGCTCAGTTCTCGAACAACTCCGCCGTGATATCTCGGAGGGCCCCCTGACGACCCGGCGCGTGCCCTAGGTGCGTGACCACCATGGCGCGGCGAAGCGAACCGGATCTGTTGTTGCGCGGGAAATTTTTGTGGACTCCCGCGTCCGAGCCGCCAAACCGGCGTAATTTACTCAACAGATAATTGGGTGTCCCTGGGGAGGGGGTAACCGATGTCGGCCGTCCGACGCTGGGGCAAAATCTGCGCGGTATCAGTCTTGGCAGTGGCCGCCGCGTATGGGGGTGCGCCTGCGCTGCCCGTCCAACTGTCCCGACCTGCCGGCTCGGTGGATACGGCCGCCGACTCGGACCTGCCCCGTGCGGCGCCGGCCCCGCGGGGTGCTGCCACGGTGTCGAAAACGGTCAATCCGCTGTCGGGAAAGGTGCTCGCCGGCGCGGTGTCATCGTGCACGTCGTTCGGACCTCGGGCCCCGATCGATCTGCGCAGCGTGCGTGTGAGAGTCGGTAAGGTGGCCGGCCGCGCGGGCACGAGTGCGCAGGTCACCATGACCTACACCGGAGAGGTACCCCCCACGGGTGAGGTGCTGTGGACGTTGCAGGCCACCAATCCCGCGGGTTCGACGATCCGACTGGACTCCAGGATCCTGGACGGGCAGGAAGCCAGCTACGGGTTGGCGGCGTCGAGCGACAGGGACACACCCGGGCAGATCGGCATGGTGCTCCCGTCGGTGGGCCTGGAGATGCTCGGATCGGTGTGGTGGTGGTCGGCCACCATCAGCATCGACGGTCGGGTCATCGACTCGTGCCCGGACGCCTGGTGACGCACCTGGGCCGCTATTACGGGCGCACGGTCCGGCCGTCGTAGCCCGAGAGCGCGCGGGGCGGGCGCCAGCGGCTCACCAGACCCGCCAACAGACCGAACAGCGGATCGGGAGTCAGCCGCAGGGCGAGGTTGCGGGTGTGTTCGGCAATCGGCACCCGTGGTGTCGCGAAATGCGAGCCGATCTTGGAGGCGGTGTAGAGGGCCAGCATGCGTGATCGTCGTTTCGCCAGGGCGTCGGGCCCGCACCGGGCAAGGGTGATGGCGTCCTCCATAGCCAGTGCGGCACCTTGGCCGAACGTAGGGCGCATGGTGTGGGCGGCGTCGCCGATCAGGATCACTTCGCCGCGCCGGAGATCACGGGGCGGTCGGGCCTCGAATATTGTGGGAGTTGCGATCTGAGCGGGATCGGCGGCACCGATGAGCATCGGGAGGGGATCCGGCCAGTGCCGGTACTCGTGCAGGTGGCTTCCTGGATTCAGCGTTCCGCCGTAGACGTAGGTGCGGCCATCGACCAACGGCAGTATCCCGAAATCGGTTGTTGCGCCCCAAATCGGTCCGAACCCGCCGTCGAGTTTGCGGTCGACGATCCAAGACCACCCGGTTATGCCGGTCGGGTGCGGTGTGTCCGCGTCTGGCCAGAGCATTCTCCTGACCATGCCCCGGGTCCCGTCTGCGCCGACGACGAGATCGAAACGCTGCTCTGTCCCGTCGATCTCCAGGACACCGTCAGCGTGCACGCCCGTCACTGGGCTGCCATAGTGCAAGCAAGTCGGGGGCATTCTCTCGGTGAGCCAGGTGAGCAATTGACTGCGCTCCACGGTGGCGTAGTGATCTCCGCCGGTCAACTGTGCGAGCGTGCGTCGGACGAGAACGCGTCCATCCGATGACCGCACGGTGGCCGGTATATGTGACCACGGCTCGGTGGCTGGCAGACTGCGAACCCCGAGAATCGATAGGCAGCGAAGCGCGTTCGGCGCCAACGAAATAGCGCCACCCGCAAGGTTCGGTCCCGGCGATTTCTCGAACACCGCAACGTCCTGACCGCTCTGCCGAAAGGCGATGGCAGCTGCCAGGCCGGCAAAACCGCCACCGACGATCCCCACCCTCACCTCTCACAAGCTACGACTACCCGTAGTAGTTGTCCAGAGCGGCTCGGATACGCTCGTCGCC
Organism: Mycobacterium sp. AMU20-3851; assembly: GCF_043974665.1. Lineage (NCBI taxonomy): Bacteria > Bacillati > Actinomycetota > Actinomycetes > Mycobacteriales > Mycobacteriaceae > Mycobacterium > Mycobacterium sp. AMU20-3851. Next base: position 4,158,891 of record NZ_CP146371.1, on the reverse strand, counting down.
TGTTGGTGCTACCGCGCGGACCGCGAACACCGTCGCGTCCCGACTTCGGCATCCGGATGGCAACAGCGCTTGTGCCTTCTCCGGACGAAGGTGCAAAGCTGCAGCTCAGGGGCATTTCGGGGTCGCTGCAAAAGACATCCAGTTCGAGAATCGACACGGGGCAGATGTGCCGGGTATCAGGCGGGCATGTCGGCGCAGGAGTCCTCATCGCCGAGCACGCCGGTCCGGAACGCGTCGATGCGGGCGAAGCCGGCGGGCGCCGCCACTCCGTTGACGTCGCTGGCGGCGATGCCGTTGGTGAGGAGTCCGGCGACCGCCTCGTCGAGGTCGCCCGCGGTCAACGCCACGGTGTTGCCGTCGGGGGTCTGCACCTCCCGTGCGAGCTTGCGCGTGGCGACCCCGGTGAGACAGGCCGTCCGCAGCCCGGCCGTGGCGTCGTCGAGGGGGAGGCCGCGGGCATTCTGTAACGACAGCATCTGACGCGAGATCAGCACGGAATACGCGGTGTTGTCACCGGTCAAGCCTGCCGGGCCTGACGTCGCTGCGCCGAGCTTCTTCAGGCCGGCGAGGTCGACCGCGAGGGTGTTGGTGGCCGGGCAGAAGGACACCGGCGGTGTCGCTCGCACGCCCGGGCACTTGGCCGCAGTGGCGCTGTCGAAGACCAACTTCGGCTCCTCGGCTATCTCGAAGAGGATGTTCATCGCGGCCACAACCGATTTCACCGATTCCCGGGAGACCGGCCAGTTGCCGGTCTGGCCGCGTTGCAACGCCACCGGCAGGTCGCCGCGCCGTTGCCTGACCTCCTCGACGGTGATCTCGCGACATGTTGTTGGGCCGCCGGTGAATCCGAACTGGAAGGCCGACACCCGTTCGAAGGCCGAACCGTGTTCCCCGCCGCCCGCCTTCGCCCGGTCGCGGCTGAAGATCGGGTCGCGGAAGGAGATCACGCTGGCGAGCAGGGCGTTGAGCCCGTCGCCGGTCGACAGCCTGAAGCGCTGCGAATCGCCCTCGGCCACCCAGCGCATATAAGCGCCGGCGAAACAGTCGGCCTGTTGCTCTGCCACCAGTACCGGGGTGTTCGGTTGGTTCAGTTCGGCCTGGTACTGCACCGAATGGCCGTACTCGTGGGCTAGGACCATGCCGACGGACATCTCCCCGTACGTCTTCTTCAGTGCCGGGAGCAACACGGCACGGTCCCAGCCGATGGAGCTGTCCGGCGGGCAGAACGCGGCATTGACCAGACCGGCGGTGCTCTCACCGCAGAACGTGACGGGGGAACGGGTCCTCTTCGCGTCCCAGGACAGCAGTTTGCGGACGGGTGTGAAACGGGAGTCGAAGGTGTCGGCGAAGGCGCCGTTCCAATAGTCCTCGACATCGCTGACGGCGGCTACCGCCAATTTGTCGATGGATCCGTTGTCGGTGTTCACGACCGTGCGCGACGGGATGCTCGCGCCCGGCCGCAGGCCCGACGGGCCGTCCGTGACCGGCATGCCGCCGACGGTGAACGGGTCGGCGTTCTCCGAGGTGGGCGCGGCGCAGGACATCGTGAGCACGGCGACCGCCGCCGCGACGGAGGCGCGGGCGAGCCGTCCCGGTGCGGTCCGTCCGCCGGGGTAGGTTGCGCGGAACCGGCCATTTGCGTGCTGCGGGGAATGAACGTCGATGACCAGACACCCTTCCCCTCGCCCGGGCTTGTGACTCGCAGGACGTTACCAGCCGCGGCGGCGCCGCACCTCAAATACGGTGCGCGACAACGTCATGCGGCGTCGCTACGCATCCCGGCGGGTCGCCCGACCACACTCGGCGGCGGTCCAGCAAAGCTTGTCCGGGCGACGAAACGGCGTTGTGGACGGCTTTCGTGGCAACGTCGGGCGAGAAGCAATCCGCCCGTCGTGTCGGACCGCAGCGCACCGACCGGCGTGATCCGGTGACGGGTCGGACCCGAAAAGGCCGGGTGCACCCCTGTCATTCGGCGGCACGGCAGAATCAGGCCCGTGAGCAAAGTCGTCATCATCACCGGCGCCGGCACCGGCATCGGCCGCGCGACCGCGCGGACACTTCTGGACGCGGGACACCGGGTGGTCCTGGCCGGCCGGCGGCCCGAACAACTGACCGAGGCGGCCCACGGTGCTCCGGGCGCGCTGGTGGTGCCCACCGACGTCACCGACTCGGCCGCGGTCCGGGCGCTGGTCGAACAAGCCGTGTCGGCCTTCGGCCGGGTCGACGTGCTTTTCAACAACGCCGGCACCTTCGGTCCGTCGGCCTCGATCACCGACATCGACGACGAGCAGTGGCACGCCGTCTGGCGCACCAACGTGGACGGCGCGGTGTTCTGCGCGCGCGAGGCCGCCCGGGCCATGACCGCCCAGTCCCCGCGCGGCGGACGGATCATCAACAACGGCTCGATCGCCGCGCACCGCCCGCGCCCGAACAGCCTGGCGTACGCGGTGACCAAGCACGCGATCAGCGGGTTGACCGCCTCGATGCTGCTCGACCTGCGGGAACTGGACATCTGTGTCACCCAGATCGATATCGGGAACGCCGCCACCGAGATGACCGGTGGTTTCACCGAGGCGAGTTTCGATGTCAAACACGTCGCGGAAATGATCTCGCACATCATCGATCTGCCGCTGGATGTCGACGTGCCCACGCTGACCGTGATGGCGCGCCGGATGCCCTATGTCGGGCGGGGCTGACGTGAACACCGCGCGCTACGTCGTGAACTGCTCGATCCTGCTCACCGAGCTGCCGCTGTTGCAGCGTCCGCAGGCCGCCCGGGACGCCGGCTTCGACACCGTCGAGTTCTGGTGGCCGTTCGACGACGCCGTCCCGTCCGACAGCGAGGTCGAAGCCTTCATCGGCGCGGTCACCGACGCCGGTGTCCGGCTGGCCGCGCTGAACTTCGCCGGCGGGGACATGGCGGCGGGGGAGCGTGGCCTGCTGTCCGACCCGGGCCGCCGCCGGGAACTGCGCGACAACGTCGACGTCGCCCTGGGGATCGCAGATCGGTTGGGCACCAAGGCCTTCAACGCGCTCTACGGTAACCGGCACGACGGCGTCGCCGCCGCCGAACAGGACGCGGTGGCGGCCGAGAACCTCGATCACATCGGCCGACTGGCCGAGCGGGCCGGCGCGGTGATTCTGGTGGAGCCGCTCAGCGGGGTGGACGCCTATCCGTTGCGGACCGCCCGCGACGTGATCTCGGTGATCGAGAAGGTGGACGGTGTGACGTCGCTACGGCTGCTGGCCGACCTGTACCACCTGAGCGTGAACGGCGACGACATCACCGCCGCCGTCGACGATTACGGCGACCGCATCGGGCACGTGCAACTTGCCGATGCTCCCGGCCGCGGCGCACCCGGCACCGGGACGGTGAATTTCGACCGCCATCTGGCGCACCTGCACGAGCGCGGGTACCGGGGACACGTCAGCCTGGAATACCGGGACGACAGCGCGGACCCGTTCGGCTGGCTGCCGCGGTCACAGCGCAGCGCCGACCCCTGGCAGCGGGCCGACAAATGAATCAGAGCCGGGGCCCTGTAGGGCCACCGGCTCTGGTCTGCGCGATCGTCGAGATCGAAATCAGCGGACGGAGTCCTGGAACTCGTAGCGCTGGGCCACCGCGATCAGTTCTTCACGAACCGTCGAGTCGGGCATTGCGTTGATCCGCGCGTAGAGGCGACGCCGATTGTTGGCGCGCTTCATGTTGTCGCGAAACTGCGCGAGGGACATTCTTCTCACTCCTTGAGTGCCCTGGGTCACAGGGCATTTGGTCGGTCTCACTGGTGCGTCAAGCGGGGGTCACCCGACCTGATCAACACCTCAATGCTCCGTGTTAATTCTGGGTAAAGCAACTTTACGGGTGTGAGTTTGGATACACCGCAAGACGATTCGCTCGGCCTGGAGTGCTACGCGTCACACCGAGCGCAGTGTCAGCAGGGTGATCTCGCTGGGGGCGAACACCCGAAAGGGCGGACCCCAGAACCCCGTTCCGCGACTCGTGTACAGCTGGGTGCGCGCACCGTGTCGGCTCAGGCCTTGCACCGCAGGCTGATCGAGACGGACCAGCACGTTGAACGGCCAGATCTGCCCGCCGTGGGTGTGTCCGGAGATCTGCAGGTCCACGCCTGCGGCCACCGCCTGCGGAATCTGCTTGGGCTGATGGGCGAGCAGCAACACCGGCAATGCCGGGTCCGCGCCCGCCAGCGCAGTGGCCAGATCCTCGCCGTGCCCGTGCAATCCGGAACCTTGCGCGGTTGCGTCGTCGACTCCGGCGATGACCAGTCGGTCACCGCCACGCTGGATCACGATGTGCCGGTTGTGCAGCGCCGACCAGCCGATGCTCTCCATGTAGTCCAGCCAGCCCTGCGCCTCGTTGAAGTACTCGTGGTTGCCCGTCACATAGACCCGCGCCGCGCTCGCCCGCACCGCGGCCAGCGGGCTCGCCTGAGCGCGTCGCCGTTCCACCGTCCCGTCGGCGATGTCACCCACATGGCACACCACGTCGGCGTCGAGGTCGTTGACGCGGGCCACCATGTCCTTCGACCACTGCGCTCGATTCAGCGGTCCGTAATGGGTGTCGGTGATCATCGCAACCCGCAACCCGTCCAGTCCTCGGCCCAACCGGGGCAGCTGCACCTCGACCGGGCGGACGCGGGGTACCCGCATCGCCTCGACATGGCCCCAGGCCAGCAGCGCGGCCGATACCGCCAGCACCGCGGCGGCGACCACCCGTGACCGCAGCGGGTCCTCAATACCCGCGGCCAACAGCACCAGGTGCGCGAGGTTGCCCAGTACCGACCAGACGAACAACACCCACATCACGCCCAGCAGGGCGTCACCGAACGCCGCGGGTAGGTCGCGGTGGCGTCCGTGCCCGGTGAACAGCAGGGCGGGCAGGGCGATCAACGCGGCCACGAACAGCGCGGTTCCGCCGACCACGACTGGGGTGGGCCAGGCCGCACCGGCGATCAGCAGCGTCCACCACGGGACACCGAACAGCAGCGCCAGCACGGCGGACACGATGACGGTGCGGTGCCAGCGCGTGCCACGCGGCGGGTGCGCGGCTTCTTCGACGATCTCGGCCGGGTTGTCGGTCATTCCTCGACGGTACCGACGCCCCGCGGTCAGCCGGGCAGCGTTTCCCCGCCGATCGGCGCCAGCACCTCGCCGCTGTAATAGGAGGACAGGCGGCCGGCGGCGAAGAACACATACGACGGTGCGATCTCGTCGGGCTGGGCGGCACGCCCCATCGGGGTCTGCTCGCCGAAACTCGCGGTCTTCTCCGCATCCATCGTCGCGGGGATCAGCGGCGTCCAAACTGGCCCCGGTGCAACACAATTGACACGGATGCCGCGATCGCTCAACGCCTGGGCCAACGAGTACGTCAACGCGATGACCGCGCCTTTGGTAGCCGAGTAGTCGATCAGCGTCTTGTTGCCGCGCAGGCCGTTGATCGAGGCGGTGTTGATGATCGCGCCGCCGCGGGTCAGATGGGGCAGCGCTGCCTGGGTCACGTGGAAGAAGCTGTCGATGTTGACCGCGAAGGTGCGGCGCCACTGTTCGGCGGTTAGGTCGGCGAAGTCATCGACCGGGGACTGGTAGGCCACGTTGTTGACCAGGATGTCGAGGCCGCCCAGCGCCTCGACGGTGTCGGCGACCACCTGCCGGCAATGACCCGGGTCGGCGAGATCGCCGGGCAGCGCGACGCCCCGGCGGTCCTCGGCCTCGATCAGCCCGACGGTGTGCGCGGCGTCATCGGTCTCGTCGAGGTAGGCGATCGCCACATCGGCGCCCTCCTTGGCGAAGGCCACCGCCACCGCCCGGCCGATGCCCGAGTCGCCGCCGGTGATCAGCGCACGTTTGCCGGCCAGCAGGTCGCGGCCGACGTAGTCGGACATCTCGTCGCGGGGGCGAGGGTCCATCTGGTCGGTGTGCCCCGGGTAGGGGATGGTGCCGTGCGGCGCGGGATCGGATGCAGTGCTGGCCATGTGCCGTCGCATACCCGCGCCGGGTCGGGGGCAATCGCACGGAAATATCGGAACGGCCCCGGGAGCACACACCGGGGCCGTTCCGTGGGGATGGAGCTTTCCCGCTCCGTAAGCTCTGGGAGATTCGCGTGCTGCGGGTGAGACGCGCTCGAACGAATCGGTGTCGCACTCGACTGTGGGTCCCGCCGGGCAGGCGGGACCCACAGTGCGGAGTTGGTGCTACTTGGCGTTTTCGGCGGACTCCTGGCGGGCCTCGGCGGCGTTGGCGGCCGCGCGGGCGGACTCGGCCTCGGCTTCCTTCTTTGCCACGTTGCGTTCGGCTTCGGCCTTGTCCTGCTGGGCCTTGCCCTCTTCCTTCAGGGAGTCGTTGTCGGTGACGATGCCGGCGACTTCCTTGACCTTGCCCTTGACGTCCTCGACCACACCGCTCACGGCATTCTCGGGTCCACTGTCAGCCATCATGGTTCCTCTCGGTCGATATTGATCGCTGGCAGGCAATTACCCACAAGATCAATCGGTCAGACTCGGAGTGACATAGATCACACTTGGTCGTCAGAGCTCCATTCGGGAGCCGACCAGGATCGTCCGGTCCTGCGGCAGGTTGAAGTATCCGGCGGCATCAGCGGTCAGGAAGGACGTCGCGACGAACAGCCTCTTCCGCCACGCCACCATCTCGGTGTGCTCGCCGGGCACGAGCTCCAGGTGAGACAGGAAAAACGATGCCCGGTCCAGGTCGATGCCGCCCTCGGTGACTTCGCCGGGCAGCATGCTCAGCGCCGCCGGGACGTCGGGCCGTTCCATATAACCGGCGTTGACGAGCACGTGCACGATCCCGTCGTCGCGGTAGCCGAGCGCGTCCACGCGGATGCGTTGTTCATCGGCGAGGCGGGGCACCGGCAGCGTCTCCACCGACACCACGATCACGTGTTCGTGCAACACATGGTTGTGCTCGACATTGGCGCGCAGGGCAAGCGGGGTGGTGTCATCGTGGCGGTTGAGGAAGATCGCGGTCCCCGGCACCCGGGTCGGTGCCGGCTGCCGGGTGGCCAGCTCGTGGACGAATGGCCGCAGCGGGCCCTCCAGCTCGCGCCGGGCGGCGGTCACCAGGTGGCGGCCCCGCTGCCAGGTGGTCATCACGGTGAACATGAAGACGGCGATCGCCAACGGCAGCCAGGCGCCATGCACCAGCTTGGTGAGGTTCGCGGCGAGGAACATCAGGTCGACCGCCAGCAGCACACCGCCACCGCCGAGAAGCAGCCACAGCGGCCACTTCCATTGCTGGCGTGCGTAATACATAAACAGCAGCGTGGTGATGGTGATCGTGCCGCTGACGGCCATGCCGAATGCGTACGCCAGCGCCGCGGACGTTTCGAAAGCGAAGACCAGCGTGAGCACCGCCACCATCAGGACCCAGTTGATCCACGGGACGTAAATCTGCCCGATGGCCCGGGCCGAGGTGTGGGTGATCCGCAGCCGCGGCAGGTAACCCAGTTGAACGGCCTGGGACACCACCGAGAACGCCCCGGTGATCACCGCCTGGGACGCGATCACCGTCGCCGCCGTGGCCAGCAACACCAGTGGCAGCCGGGCCCACTGCGGGGCGAGCAGGAAAAACGGTGCGGTGTAGGCATTGTCGTCGAGCAGGAGCAGGGCGCCCTGGCCCAGATAGCTGAGCGTGCAGGCCGGTAGTACCAGCCCCAGCCAACCGACCACGATGGCCCGGCGGCCGAAATGGCCCATATCGGCGTAGAGCGCTTCGGCGCCGGTGACCGCCAGCACGATGGCAGCCAGCGCGAAGAACGCGATGTGGAAGTGCCCGGCCATGAACGTGATCGCATGGGTGGGGGACAGCGCGGCGAGGATGCCCGGATTCGCGGCGATCCCGCCGACACCGCACGCACCGATCGCGACGAACCACACGATCATCACCGGCCCGAAGAACCGGCCGACGACCGCCGTGCCCTGACGCTGCACGCTGAACAGCGCCACGATGATCACGGCGGTGATCGGCACCACCCAGTCCTTGAGATCCGGCTCCAAGGTCTTGAGTCCCTCGACGGCCGACAGCACCGAGATCGCCGGGGTGATCATGGAATCGCCGAAGAACAGCGCCGCACCGAAGAGTCCGAGGAAGCCCAGCATGATGGCTGTCCGGTGGCCGCGGGTCGCGGCTCCGCGGCGCAGCAGGGTGATCAACGCCATGATGCCGCCCTCGCCGTGGTTGTCGGCGCGCATCACCAGGGTGACGTAGGTGAAGGTGACGATCAGCATCACCGACCAGAAGATCAGCGAGACGACGCCGTACAGGTTGGCCTCGGTGAGTGGCACCGGGTGCGGGTCGGCGGGGTTGAAGACCGTCTGCAGCGTGTAGATCGGGCTGGTGCCGATATCGCCGAACACCACGCCGAGGGCGCCGACGACGATCGCCAGGCGCAGCGGGCGAACGGGGTGCGGTGCCTCCACCGGTTTGTCTTCGAGCATGCCCACAATCATGGGGTGCCGCCGCCGGTCACCGGCGGTTTCGCGGAGATCGGTTGCTACACCGGGGTGCCCAGCGCCGGGTGCAGAGCCACCTCCTGGGTCTTCACCACGAAGAAGACGGTCTGGCCGATCTGCAAGTCGAGATCGGCCAGCGCCGCGGCGGTGATATCGGCGGCCAGGCCCGCCGAACCGTCGGGATGCTCGGCTCCGCGTACCCGGACCGTGCTGCCGTGCATGTCGATCTCGGCGATCCGCACGGCCAAGATATTTCGGGGGCTGGCGTGCGGGGGCGTGAGATGCACCGCGACCGCGGCGGGCCGGAACAACGCCACCGCCCCGTCGCCGGGTGCCGCCGCCGAGACGCCGGAAAGCTCAATGCCCCAGGATGTCCGGAGCCTGCCGGGCGCGCTGAGAACTCCCGGTACCAGATTGACCCCGGCGACCCGGGCGGCGAAGTCACTGCGAGGAGCAGTCAGCACCTCGCGCACCGGCCCGCTTTCCACCACCCGGCCGCCGTCGATGACCACCACCTGGTCGGCCACGGCCAGCGCGTCGAGCAGGTCGTGGGTGACGATGACCGCGGTGCGGCCCGCTTCGCGGAGAACCTCACGCATCAGGCGGCGCATCGCCGGGGCGGCGGTGACATCGAGGGCGGCCAGCGGCTCATCGAGCAGCAGCAGCCGCGGTTCGGCGGCCAGGGCCCGGGCCAGGGCGACCCGCTGCGCCTGCCCGCCGGAAAGCTGGGCGGGTTTGCGGTCGGCCAGATCGCCGGCGTCGACCGCGTCGAGCCAATGCCGCGCCGACTCCTGGGCCGCCCGCCGCGACATTCCCCGGCACCGCGGGGCGTATCCGACATTGGCAAGAACGGTCATGTGTGGGAACAGCATTGCCTGTTGTGAGAGCATCGACACCCCCCGCGCGTGGGTGGGTAGGAAGGTGCCGGTCGTGGTGTCGGTGAGCACGGTGCCACCCACGGCGATGCGGCCGGCGTCGGGCCGCAGCAGGCCCGCGATCAGCTGCAGCAGCGTGGACTTACCGGCGCCGTTGGGGCCCAGCACGGCGAGCACCTCCCCGTGCCCGAGCGTCACCTCCAGCTCGACACCGCGCTGCTCCAGCCGGGTCTGTACCGTGAGGCCCCCGGGGTTCACAGCGGGCCCGCCAAACGTCTTCCGGCCGAAGCGATCACGATGCACGCGGCGACCACGATCAGCAGCAGTGAGAGTGCGACCGCGGAGTCGGCGTCGGTTTCGCGTTGCAGGTAGATCTCCAGCGGCAGCGTCCTGGTGACACCCTGCAGGGACCCTGCGAAGGTCAGCGTCGCGCCGAACTCGCCGAGCGAGCGGGCGAACGCCAGGACCGCCCCGGAGATCAGGCCGGGCAGCACCAGCGGCAGCGTCACGGTGCGCAGCACGGTGCCGGGTTTCGCGCCGAGGGTGGCGGCGATGTGGTCATAGCCGGTACCCGCCGACCGCAGCGCGCCTTCGAGACTGACCACCAGGAATGGCAGCGAGACGAAGGACTGGGCGAGCACGACGGCCGTGGTGGAGAAGGCGATCCGGACACCGGACAGTTCCAGATACTGGCCGAGCAGTCCCTGCCGGCCGAACGTGTAGAGCAGCGCGATGCCACCGACCACCGGCGGTAGCACCAGCGGCAGCAGCACCAGCGCCCGTAGCGCGCGCAACCCGGGAAACCGGGCGCGAGCCAGCACGAGCGCCATCGGCACCCCGAGTGCCACGCACACCAGCGTGCTGGCGGTGGCGGTCTGCACACTCAACATCAGTGCCGCGCGCGATGATTCGGAGGTGATGAGCGGGATGAAGTTGGGCCAGTCGATCTTGAGGAGGATCGCGACCAGCGGCACGAACACGAAGAGTGCCCCGACCGCGGCAGGCAGATAGATCCAGACCGGCAAGCCGGGCCGGACCACCCCGCTGTCACGGCGTGCTGCCCTCACGGTGCGGCGAAACCTGCTGCGGTGAGGACGTCTCGGCCCGCTGGGCCCGTCACGAGCTCGACGAATGCCTGTCCCGCTTGCGGGTTGGCTGCTTCGGTGAGCGTGGCGATCGGATACGTGTTGACCGCGCCGGCGGCCTCCGGGAACGCAACCGCCGTGACCTTGTCCCCGGCTGCCGCCGCGTCGGTGACGTAGACCAGCCCGGCGTCGGCCTGCCCGGAGGTCACCTTTCCGAGCACATCGGTGACGGCGGATTCCTCGCTCACCGGCGAGAGTTCGATCCCGGTGGCCTGCTCGATCTTCTCGGTGGCCGACCCGCACGGCACCTGGGGGGCGCACACCACCAGCTGGGTACCGGGTTTGGCGAGATCGGCGAAAGAGCCGATGCCCTTGGGGTTTCCGGGTGGGGTGACGATGGTGAGGGTGTTGGTGGCGAAGTCGGCGGGGGAGCCTGCGACGACGCCGGCGTCCACGGCCTTGGTCATGTTGGTGGTGTCGGCGGAGGCGAACACGTCGGCCGGTGCGCCCTGGGTCAGCTGGGCGACCAGATCCGACGAACCGGCGAAGTTGAACGTGACCTTCGTTCCGGGATGGTCGGTCTCGAACCTGCTGCCCAGTTCGGTGAAGGTCTTCTTCAGCGAGGCGGCCGCGAACACGGTGACGTCCCCGGTGACGGCTGCGGACTCGGATGTCGCCGACGGGCTGCTCGACGGCTCCGGCGTCGGGGACGAGCATCCCGCGACCAGTGCTGCGAGGCCGAGGACGGCGGCCAGGCCGGTGATCGGTTTCATGACGTCCCTCCCGGGGTTTCGACGATGACGTTGGTGGCCTTGACCACCGCGACGGCCAGCGAACCCGGCTCCAGGCCGAGCTGGCGCACCGAGGCCGTGCTCATCAGGGACACGACCGTGAACGGGCCACACTGCATCTGGACCTCGCTCATCACCTGGTCCGAGGTCACCTGGGTGACCAGGCCGACGAGCCGGTTGCGCGCGGAACTGCCGACCCCCAGCGGATCCGCCGGCGGGACGGCCTGCTCGCGCGCGAACTCGGCGAGCATCTCGCCGGCGATGACCTTGCGGCCGGCCTCGTCCTTGTAGGACGCCAGCGTGCCGCCGTCGATCCACCGGCGCACGGTGTCATCGCTGACCCCGAGCAGCGCGGCCGCGTCCTTGATGCGGATGGCAGGCATCTGCGCCCTCCTGGTCTTCTTTAATCCGCAAATGCGGTTAATAGACCATATGCGGTCCGAGGCCGCGGTTCAAAACTCGTTGATCCTGCAGTGCGGGCGTGGTGTACCCGCACTTCTGCACCACCAGCGCAGAGTCAGCGAGAGTTAACCGGTCGCGCGGTCGCGTTCCACCTCGGCCGCGACGGCCCGCGACGCGGTGCGCAGCGCATCCCAGTCACCCCGCCAGCCCAGCAGGTGCAACGCCACATCGGCGGTGCGTGCCGGTTGATCGGGTGCGCCGAGGCCGTCCGCGCGCAGGTTCGGCAACGTCTCGACCGTCCGGAAGGCGGTGTCCTCGTCGGCTCCGACGGCCAAGGTGTCCGGGCCGATGGGCACCAGGTCGGCGAGCACGCGCTGTGACAACTCGCGATAGGCCAGCCGTAATGCGGTGCGCTGCTGGTGGAACTCGTCGAAGCGGGGGTCGCGCACCTCCGGAAGCAGATACAGAATGCCCAGATTCCACGGGTTGTCCCACAGCAGAACGCTGTCCAGATAACTCAGGGCGTGCAGCAGGACCACCGGCGGCTCCGGGCGATCGGCCAGCAGCTGAGCGGCCGTCAGGGAGGACACCACCGTGCCGCTCAGCAGCGCGGCGAGGATCTCGTTCTTGGTCCGGAAGTGGTGGTACAGCGACGCCTGCCGAATGCCGACGGCATCGGCGATCTGGCGGGTGGACGTGGCCGCGAAGCCGAGCGTGGTGAACAGTTCCGCGGCTGCGTCGAGCACCTCGTCGCGTGCGGTGTCGCCGGGTCGCTTGCGCCCCTCCAGGCGGGGCCGGCCGGTCGCGGTGGGGCGCACGTGTCGATCCTGCCAGGGCGGCAGGGTCGACACGTGCGCGGCCACGATCCGGTCCGTGCGGCTCAGGGTTGAGCCGATGTGAGGACCGCGGGGGCTGGTGCCACCTGCGGCGCCGGTTGGACGGCCGGCGCGGCCGGTCGCGTCGTGAACGCGGCGACGACCAGGTAAGCGGCCAGCGACACCGCACCGGCCAGCAGTGTGCTCCACCCGTCGGCCGCCGGGCCGACCCACTCGTTGGGGATGAAGAGCAGTGTGTTGTCCACCCCGTAGATGGTCGGGGTGAGCACGAAGAAGGTCAGCCGCACCGCGATGCCGGCCACGATCGCCGCCCAGGCCGCCGCGGCGTTGCCGCGCGACCAGTACAACCCGAGGATGAAGGGGACCACCAGGCTGGCCAGCAGCACGTCGAAGGCCAGGGTCAGCAGGATGCCGGTCTGCGGCACCCGCAGCGCCACCACCGCGGCCAGCACCGCCATCGGCAGCGTCGCCCATCGGGTGGCGGTGAGCACCCGCGGAGTCATGGTCACTGCGTCCGCGTCGATGCGGAGCACGTTGCGGATCAACACCGCCGCGGTCGAGAGCAGGATCCCGCTGATGGTCGTCAGGGTGGCCGCCAACAGTCCGGAGATGACGACGATCGCCAGCCACGCGGGCGCGTACTGACCCAGCAGGGTGTACAGGATCGGGCCATCAGCAGCCGCGTCACCGACGATGCTGACCGCCGCCAACGCCACGAACGACAAGGGGATGCACAGCATCAGGATGCCGGCGGCCGCGGCGAAGCACGCCTTCTGCGCGCCGCCGGGGGTGCGCGCGGAGAACACCCGTTGCATCAGGTCGATGGCGACGAGGTTGCCCAGGCCGAGCGCGATGATGGTGGCCCAGTTGATCACCGCGCCGGACTCGCTGGAGGTCAGCTGGCTCAGATCGCCGGCCCCCATCCCTTCAGGAGCGCTGAAGCCGTGCGTGCTCGCCACCCAGATCACCAGGGAGACAACCCCGACGATGTTGACGACCACGCAGGTGACCCCGGTGTAGACGGAGGCGAACATGCCTCCGGTGATGGTGTAGAGCAGCGCGAGCGGGACGGTGAGCAGGATGCCGAACGCATACGAGACGCCGAGGAAGCGCTCCAGCAGGAAGCCGACCGCGACCAGGTTACCGGCCAGCAGAATGATGAAACTGGCGATGGTCAGCACCGACGACGCGACCTCGGTGGAGCGACCGAACCGATTGCGGAAGTACTCCGGCAACGTCACCACATCGGCGGCGCGCATCCGCTTGGCGAAGAACAGACCCATCAGCAGCAGGCAGAGCGCCAGACCGATCGGCAGGGCGGCACCGGCCCAGAACCCGAAAGCGGCTGACAGATCGGCATTTCCGATGGTGGCGTTGGAGTCGACGGGCTGGGCGATCAGGACCGCGGTGACCAGCACGGCGGGTAGTGCACGCCCGGCGACCAGATAATTCGAACAGTCTCCGCGCACCCGGCGCGCGGAGACCACACCGCTGACGGTGAGGATGAGCAGGAAGATGGCTACGCCGGTGATGACCATGGCGGGACTCCATTGGGGGAGTAGGGGCGTTTCGGTTGCCCCGGCGCCGTTGCCGGAGGATTGCAGAGCGAAGGCAGAACTAGCGGTGCAGCAGTGCGTCTCGCCCGAAACTGTCCAGCGGGCGGGCGCCCTCGGGCATCGTCACCTCCCCTCGCGCGAGCCGGTCCTGGAGATAACGGAAACTCTGGGCGGTCTGGGCGAACAGGTGCTCGCCGGCGACCACCGTCGGTTTGGTGGCGCCGTTGCCGCGGAACGAGTCCAGCGGCGCGACCACGGTATCGGCGTCGACGTTGACGAACAGTGGGAAGGAGTAACGTTCCTGCGCGACCTTGCGGACCCGGTGGCTGGTCGCGACGAACTCGCCGTTGGTCCAGATCTCCAACAGGTCACCGATGTTGAGCACGAAGGCCCCGTCGATGAGCGGGACGTCGACCCAGTCCCCGGCCGCGTTGAGCACCTCGAGCCCGGGGGCTGTCGGCCGCAGCAGGGTGAAGCACTCATAGTCGGTGTGGGAGCCGATGCCGGGGCGGTCGGCGGCGGCCGGGTCGAACGGGTAGTGGATCAGCCGCAGCTGCGACGGCGGCGCGGTGACGTGCCGGTCGAACCGGTCGGCGGGTTCCCCGAGCGCGACCGCGAAGGCCCGCAGCAGGACTCGGGACAGCGCGAAGACCGCTTCGTACCAGGCGGTCACGGCCTCCCGGAAGCCAGCGAGATCCGGCCACTGGTTGGGTCCCAGCAGGGGGTGCCCGGCCAGGTGGCGGGGATCGTCGGCGGGCAGTTCGAAGGACAGGTCGAACGCTTCCTTGGTGTCGACGGTGCCCGCGGCAAAGACCTCCTCACCGGGCGGCACATAGCCGCGGTGGTTGGTGGAGTTGCCGATGTACACCTTCTGCTTCTCGGCATCCGGCAGTGCGAAAAATACCGTTGCCCGCTCCAGTAGCGCGTCGAACAGCGCCGGATCCACGCCGTGCCCGACGATCTGGGCGAAGCCGATCTCGCGGGCGGCCGTCCCCAGCGCCGCCACCGCCTTGCGGTAGCCGGGCCCGGACTCGTCGAGCAGCGCCGAGACGTCGAGTATTGGGATGGACGTGAAATCAGTGGTCATCGTCAGTCCTGAAGGGCCAGTTGGGGTTCGGAAAAGTCCCGAGCGACGGTCCATCGGCGGACGGCGCCGTCGCGGTCGGCGACGGTCACCGTGCCGTCCCCGAAGTCGGGTGCCAGGTCCGCGCCGACCCGGAACGGCAGGGTGGAGCGGGTGATCAGCCAGCGGCCGTCGGTCACGGTGCCCAGCGAGATCTCCAGATCCAGCAGGGTGCGCGCCGTCGCCAGGTCGGCGCCGGCCACCGCATCGCGCAGAGACGTGCCCGGCACCAAGGTCACAGCGGGGCTGCGTCCGCGCAGGTAGCCGAAATGGTCGCCGACGCGCAACAGCATGCCCGGTCGGCCGTCGTCACCGCTCAGCGACAGTTCCAGACTCTTCTGCGCCGCGGCCGTTTCCGACCAGTCCTCGACATAGTTCCGGCCGATACCGGTTTCGACCAGGATCCCGTCGGCCAGGTGCAGTCGTCCGCGGTCGGGTAGCGGATCGGCCGGGTGCAGATCCACCTCACGCCCCCATGTCCATTCCCCGGTGCCGTCTTCGAGAACGTGCTCTTCGAGCCGGCCGGCGAAGGCCTGCTGCTCGCACAGTGCGAGCAGATCCGCGCGGGTCAGTTCCTCCAACCCGCCGGCGCCGATCATCGGCATGTCCGCCGGTGTGCGCAGGTCCAGGTAGAGCTCACCGGCCTGCAACCAATCGACCTCGGTGCTGGTGTCGGCGGTGCTGCCGGGCGCGACCAGTGCCAGCCGGTGCCAGCGCCGATGCCGCAGATCGGCTCGGGTGACGGCGGTCCCGGCACCGACACGACGCAGGTAGGTGCGCCAGTCGCCGTGTCCGGTGATGTCCTGGCCGGACTCGAAAGCCTCTGCGGTGCAACCGAACCCGACGACCTCGGTGCCGTCGGCCAGGGTGACCCGGCCCAGCGACATCGGAGCGGGCAACGCAGCCAGGAAGTCGCCGAGCATCGCGGTGCCGATCAGCCACACCTCGCCGTAGATGGCGGCCCCGTCGCCGGGCGAGACGCGGGCCAGGCCGGGCTTGGGCGGCTCGGTGTCCAGACGGGCCAGCCGGTACTGCGGTGCGGTGTGCACTCCTCCGAGCCAACGGGCACCGCGGTCATCGAGTTGCCAGGCCAGTGGCTGACCGCGCAGGTGCGCGCCCACCACCAGCAGGGCGGTGGTGTCCAGCCCGGCCCGGGCCGGCCACGGCGTCCGGGGTGGCGGGGCGGACACCGCACCGGGCAGCGCGACGCCCTCGGTGGGCGACATCACGAGCCGGGCCAGGTCCAGTGCCAACGCATCCGCCCCGGCGCGGGCCACCACGGTGACGCCGAACTGGGTTCCCCGCGAATCGGTTCCGGATGGCACGGCGACCGCGCACAGGTCCATCAGATTGCAGAAGTTGGTGTAGGCCCCCATCCGGGAATTGACGCCGACCGGGTCGGCGTTCACCTCGGCGATGGTCGGATGGCCGGTGGTCGTGGGGATCAGCAGTGCCTCGCAGTCACCGAGTTCGGCCATCGCGGCGACGGTCAGCTCGGCCAACCGGACCCGGTCGGCCAGCAGGCGGGTCGCAGGCACTGCACCGGCCGCGGTGATGATGCCCGCCACCGTCGGATCGAGATGCGGTGCGCCGCGATGCGCATCGATGAATTCGCCGACCGCCTCGTGGCGTTCGGCAACGAGCCCGCCGTCGTAGAGCAACCGGGCCGCCTCCAGGAACGGGGCCAGGTCGATCTCGATGATCTCGGCGTCCTGGTCCCTCAACCGGTCTGCGGCGGCCCGGAACAACTGCTGCCACTCCGGGGACAACCCGGGCAGCTCGCGTGGCACCGCGATACGGGACCGCGGCGGCGCCGCCAGCGGTGCATCCGGCGGGAACGGCCGTGCGCCCCCGGCCAATACACCCATCGCGGTGTCGGCGGTGTCGACGTCGCGGGCGAACACCGTCACGACGTCGTAGGACCGGCAGGCCGGCACCACCCCGTCGGTCGGGACCACGCCCACGGTCGGCTTGATCCCGACGATGCCTTGCAGCGCCGCGGGTACCCGGCCCGAACCGGCGGTGTCGGTGCCCAGCGCGATATCGACCAGCCCGAGCGCGACCGCGACGGCCGAGCCCGAACTGGAGCCGCCCGAGATGCGGTCCGGGCGTCGTGCGTCGCGCACCGCTCCGTGGGGGCTGCGGGTGCCGACCAGACCGGTGGCGAACTGATCCAGATTGGTTGCCCCGATGATCACCGCCCCGGCCGCCCGCAACCGGGCGACCACGCCTGCGTCGCGGGGTGCGGGATCGGTGGCGTAACTCGGGCAGGCGGCGGTGGTGGCGATACCGGCGATGTCGATGTTGTTCTTCACCGCCGCGACCAGCCCGGCCAGCGGAGGCGGCGGATCCATCCGGTCGACCGTCTCGGCGTCGGCCAGTGCATCGGCCAGGGGCCGCAACATGATCCAGATCTCCGGGCGGTCCACCGCGTCGATGGCGGCGTAGGCGGCACGGACCCGGTCGGTGGCACTCAGCCGGGCGGTCATGGCTGCACCCCCGGACCGACGACGACCAGTGGGGTACCCGGATCGACCAGATGCCCGGCCGCGACCAGGACCTGGGTGATGACCCCGTCGGACGGGGCGCGCAGCACGGTCTCCATCTTCATCGCCTCCAGCGCCAGCAGCGGCTGCCCGGACACCACCGGATCGCCGACGGCCACGTCGACCTTCCACACGCTGGAGGAGAACGGCGCGTCCACCCGGTGATCGCCGTCGCCCAGGACGATCTCGGAGCTGGGCACCGCGGCATTGGAGGCGGCCCGCTCGGCACGGTCGAATTCGCCGGCGCGCTCCCACGCGTCGCGTTCGGCGGAGAAAGCCGTGGCCTGCCGGGCCCGGAATGCGGCGATGTCCTCGGCGTTCTCGGCCAGGAACCGGTCATGTTCGGCGAGTGCGAAGGTGCCCTCGGTGATGTCGACCGAGCCGCGCCCGGCGGCCATGTCGGCGCGCAGTTCCAGAAGTTCCTCCGCCGACACCGGATACCAGGAGATCCGGTCGAAGAACCGCAGCAGCCACGGGCTGCCGGGTTCGAACGGAGCGGTGTGCCGGTAGCGGCTCCACACCTGGGTGGTGCGCCCCACGAACTGGTAACCGCCCGGCCCCTCCATGCCGTAGATGCACAGGTAGGCGCCGCCGATGCCCACCGAGTTCTCCGCGGTCCAGGTGCGCGCCGGGTTGTATTTCGTGGTGACGAGGCGGTGGCGGGGATCCAGCGGGGTCGCGACCGGTGCGCCCAGGTAGACGTCGCCGAGTCCCAGGGTGAGGTACTCCGCGGCGAACACCGTGTCGTAGACGTCGGCCTGGCTGTCCAAACCGTTGATGCGCCGGATGAATTCGATGTTCGACGGGCACCACGGTGCATCATCGCGCACCCCGGAGGTATAGCGGGCGATGGCTTCGCGGGTGGCCGGGTCATCCCAGCTCAGCGGAAGCCGGACCCGGCGGCTGGGCACCACCAGATCCGAGGAGGCGGGCAGGTCGTCCTCGATTTCGGACAGCAGTCCGAGCAGCCGGGGGACCGGCAGCACGTCCGGGTCGACGTGCACCTGCAGCGACCGGATACCGGGGGTCAGGTCCAGGATGCCGGTGACTCCGGTGTCGTCGAGCCGGGTGTGTAGCGCATGCACCCGGGCCCGCAGCGCGAGATCCAGGACGATGTCCCCGTATTCGACGAGCACATTGTCATCGCCGCTGCGCCGGTAGGTGACCGCGGGCGCACCGTCGGTCCCGGCGCGGCGGCGCAGCACGCCGTCGTCACCATCGCCGCCGGAGCGGATCAGGCTGGGCGCCGCGGCACCCCGGCCGGCGCCGAGGTCGGCACGGGAGCCGGCCTCGGCGGCGCGAACCGGGACGAACCTGACGGTGTCACCGGGACGCAGCTGACCTAACTTCCAGCGCTGCGCGGACACCACGGTGACCGGGCAGACGAACCCGCCCAGGCTCGGCCCGTCGGGTCCGAGCAGGATCGGGGTGTCCCCGGTGAAGTCCAGTGCGCCCACCGAGTACGCGTTGTCGTGGATGTTGGACGGGTGCAGTCCGGCTTCGCCGCCGTCGGGCCGGGCCCACTGCGGTTGCGGGCCTTCGAGGCGGACCCCGGTACGGGCTGAGTTGAAGTGCACCCGGTAGGAGGCGCTGAACAGGGTGTCGATGTCTTTGCGGGTGAAGAACTCCGGTGCGCCGTGCGGTCCCTCGGTGACGCCGAGTTCCCATTCGGTGCCGAACGCGGGACGTAGCTCATCGGCGATCGCCCCCGTCTCCGCGGTCTCGTCGACGGGCTTGGTGCGCAACACATCACCGAGTTGCAGTTCGCGTCCGCCGTGCCCACCGAACCGGCCGAGGGTGAAGGTGGATGCGCTGCCCAGGTAGTCGGGTACGTCCAGCCCACCGGCCAACAGCACATAGGTGCGCAGGCCCAACGTTTCGGCGGCACCGACGTCGAGCACCCCGCCGGCCGGGATCCGCACCGGCTCCCACATCGGGGCCGGGAGACCGTCGACGGTCACCAGGCATTCGGCTCCGGTGACGCACACCGTGGCGGGATGGCTGAACCGCAGCGCCGGACCCGATGCGGTGCATTCCAGGCCGGCCGCGTTCTCGGGGTTACCCAGGGCCTGGTTGCCGAGCCGGAAGGACAGGTCGTCCATCGGCCCGCTCGGCGGGACGCCGACCTGCCACAGGCCCACCCGGCCGGGTACGTCCTGGACGGTGGTCAGCAGGCCGGGGCGGTCGACGGTGATGCGCGGCCGCGGGTCGGTGACCTCCGACAGCGTCGCGGTGCTGTGCCCCGCCGCCCGCACCGCGTCGTGTTCGATTGCGGCGCGCAGCATTCCGGTGTTGACCTCGATACCGTGCAGCACGGTGTCGGCCAGCGCCGCGTCGAGGCGGTCCAGGGCGCTGTCCCGGTCACCGGCGTGGGTGATGACCTTGGCCAGCAGCGGATCGTACGAGGCGGTGATCTCGGTGCCGTCCTGCACCCAGCCGTCCACCCGGACGTTCTCCGGGAAGCTGACCGCGGTGATGGTGCCGATGCTGGGCCGGTAATCCCGCACCGGGTCCTCGGCGTAGATCCGGGCCTCCACCGCATGTCCGGTCAACGGCACAGTGGCGCAGGGGAATTCGTCGAACATGGCGGTGTCGCCGATGGCCAGCCGCAGCATCCAGGCGGCCAGGTCGACGCCGGTGACGGCCTCGGTGACCGGGTGTTCGACCTGCAGGCGGGCGTTGACCTCGAGGAAGGAGGCTTCCTGGCGGGCGGCGTCATAGACGAACTCCACGGTGCCCGCCGAGCGGTAGCGCACGGACGCGGCCAGTGCGCGGGAGGTGGCGTGCAGCTGCTCGCGGACCGCGTCGGGCAGGGCGGGGGCGGGGGCCTCCTCGATGACCTTCTGGTGACGTCGCTGCAACGAGCAGTCCCGATCACCCAGCGACAGTACGCGTCCGGCGCCGTCACCGAAGATCTGCACCTCGACGTGGCGGGCGTTCTCGACGTACCGCTCGACGAACACCCCGGTGGAGCCGAAGCTGCGTTCGGCCTGGGAGACCACCCGCTGATAGGCCGAGCGCAGTTCGTCGGCGTCGCGGCACACCTGCATGCCGATGCCTCCGCCACCGCCGGTGGCCTTGAGCATCACCGGGTAGCCGATGTTCTCGGACGCGGCGACGGCGTCGTTCACGTCGTCGAGCAGATCGGAGCCGGCGAAGATCGGGACGCCGGCCGCCCGGGCCGCGGCGCGGGCGGTGTGCTTGGTGCCGAACTCGCGCAGCTGGGCCGGGGTGGGGCCGGCGAAGGCGATCCCGGCGGCCTGCACCGCGTCGGCGAAATCGGCGTCCTCGGAAAGGAATCCGTATCCGGGGTGCAGGATGGTCGTCCGGGTCGCGGTGGCCGCGGCCAGGATCGCGTCGGTGCGCAGGTAGCTGTCCCGGGGTGCGGCGGGCCCGACGCGCACCGCTTCGTCGGCCAGTGTGACGTGCGGGGCGCCACGGTCGGCGTCGGAGAACACCGCGACGGTGGGCATGCCCAGCGCACGGGCGGCGCGGACCAGGCGGACCGCGATCTCGCCTCGGTTGGCGATCAGGACCTTGTGGTTGCTCATGCTCATGCGCTCGTCCCGTCCGGGGCGGTGACGATCATCCGGACCGGGGTCGGGTCGAATGCGTTGCAGGGGTTGTTGATCTGCGGGCAGTTCGACACCAGCACCAGGGTGTCGATCTCGGCGCGCAGGGCGACCCGCTTACCGGGCGCGGATAGCCCGTCCACGATGCCCAGCGCCCCGTCGGGGTCGACCGGGACGTTCATGAACCAGTTGATGTTGCTGGCCATGTCCCGGGCGCCGAGGCCGTGCCGGGAACCCTCCAGCAGGAAGTTCTCCAGACAGCCGTGCTGGGCGCGGGTGTGCTGCCCGTAGCGCAGGGTGTTGGACTCCTTCGAGCAGGCCCCGCCGAGGGTGTCGTGCACGCCCACCTCGTCGGCGACCACGGTCATCAGGGCATCCCCGGTGTCCGCGCGCAGCACCGAGCCGGTGGTCAGCGTGATGCGGCCCTGGCGGCGGATGGTTTCGGGCGCGGAGTAGCGCACCCCGGTGTCGGCGGCCGAGTACAGCAGGCAGTCGACGGCCTGGTTGCCGGCGAGGTCGACGATCGTCAGTACGTCACCGGCCGCCACCACGGCCGACCAGGCGGCGCGCGCCGGGACGTACTCGTCCAGGACGACGGCCCCGGGGATCAGCGGTGTGATGGTGGCGGTCACAGGGTCCCCCTGGCGGTGAGGTCGGCGTCGGTGTTGGCGATGGCCTGGATGTGCTCGGGACCCAACGGCCCCAACAGGTCTCCGGAGGCGAGCCGGTCCAGCTCGGCGCGGGCCGGCCAGGCGTGGATCAGCAGCGGGGAGCTGGTGAACTCCGGCCGCGGATCCAGCGGGTGGGCGGTGTTGGCCACCAGCACGATGCAGTCGACGTGCAGCAGCAGGTCCACGGTGGTACCCGGCCCAGCCGAGCCGAGCCAGGCGAATGCGCCATCGGGCTGCACCCGCACACCCTGGAAGAACGACACCGACGGCGGCAGATCGCGGTGGTCCAGGCCGTGCTTGAGCGCGGCCAGGGTGAACAGCTCGCGTCCGGCGGGCGCCGCCGATTCCGGGGCGGCCGCGCCGTAGCGCTCCAGATTGCCTGCCCGCGTGGATGTTCCGGTAAGCGCATCATGGTGTCCGGAGCTGTCGGCCACGACGGTGGCCAGCGCCCGCCCGAACCCGCTGAGCAGGGGATGCCCATTGCCCAGGTAGGCCTGCCAGGGCACCTTCACGGTGTCGGCGACGTTGAGCCGCTCGTGGGGTGCGTCGGCGCGGTGCAGCAGCAGGTGCGCGCATGCATCGCCGATCCTGTCGGTGAACCGCAGCCGGGTTCCGCGAGCCAGCACTGCGCTCGAATAGCCGCCCGGGGCAACGGTTTCGGACCACACCAGCTGGTCTGCCGGGATACCGGTGGGAGGGTTCGGGCAGGACGATGCCGGGATATGGCGCATGAACTCCGCGCTGCGGCCGTGCTGGGCCCGTGCATGGGCCCTGGCCCCCGCCGTGGTGGCAGTGTCTGAGGTTGTGTCGGTGCTGCTCACTGATCACTCTCGCGTCGTGCGGAACCCGCCGGTTCGGCAAGGCTTTCTGTCGAGTGACAGTTTTCGCGGCGGGCGGGCGGCGGTGGTTGCCGTGAGGTAACCGATGGTTCGGGTGCTGTTAACAACGTGCTGCGAATGTTTCTGTCAAATGACAGGTATCGCGGGTGCGGGCGGCGATAGGCTCGCGTTCTCAACGATTCGCGGGGGGCGACGGTGTTCGATCGGGCCAGGTTCATGTTCGGATTCGCCGGCGTGTACCGGCGCTCGCGCCGAAGTGGGGCCGGACACGGTGCGGCTTTACAGGAGGCCGCCGACGGGATGCTCGGACGGCAGCGCAAGGCTTCGGTACCGGACTCCGCCGCAGAACTGTGGTGTGATCCCGCCGCGGAGTGCGCACTGGACGACGGTGACTGGTTCGGCGACGGAACGGTGCAGATCACCGAACGGCACCTGATGTTGCTGCGGCAGGCTCGACTCGGCTGGGAGGGCGCCGAGCGCGGAGCGCCGATGATCGACCCGCAGCGGCCCTACGGGCGGCGGGATCTGCTGGAGCAGTTGGGGGAGGTGTTCGGTCCCGGCGACGCCCGGATCCTGGCCCGCCGTCACGTGGAGATGTACTTCGTCATGGCCCGGGCCTTGCAGCACGGCCGCCTGGCGCCGGGTCGGTACCCGATGGGAAACATCGCGGCGGCTCAGGTGCGTGCGGTCATGCACGGCTACCACGCGTCCGACGAGGACCTTGGTCTGGATGCCGACGGCCTGGTGACCCTCACCTAGGAGCACCTGAAGCTGTTGCGCGGCATCGAGATCCGTTGGCCTTCGGAGTACGACTGTGAGGACCGGCTCGCCGCCGGCGAATATCCCGCAGCGGCAGCAGATTCGAAACGGCCTTACGGCGAGTACACCTTCATCGAGGTGGACATGGCCCGCATCCTCGGCGAGTTACCGCCCGGCGACGGGGCGGCGATTTTCGAACCGGGTCCCGATCTCACCCGCCGTCTGCAGCGCCTGCACTGGCAGACGCTGGTGGCGATGCAGGTCTTCCTGGAGCGAATGACCTTGGCGCCCGGCCGCTACGGCCGGTAACGCGGAGCTGGGCAAACAGCGCCGCGGAACGGCCACCCGCTGACACCTCGTTGCTAGGATTGCCGGCGTGCCCGACGAAACGAAGCCCGAGGACACCGCTCGGGAGGACGAGGCCCGCGAGGACAATGCCGGAGAGCGGAACGGCAGGCACGCAGCGCCTGCCGAGGAGGGCGGGGACACTGCCGCCCCCGAGGCCGAGGCACCGCGGGAGGGGTCGGGACGCAGCCCGGTGGTGATCGCCGTGAGCGCCATGCTGCTGGCCATCGCCACCCTGGGCGCGTCCGCCTATATGTGGCGTAACCCCATCACTCCCATCGACGCCCCGACGGCGCCGACGGCGGCGGCCGAGCCGACCTTCACCGACGCGCAGCGCGAGGAAGCGAAGGCCAAGGTGTGCGACGCGTTCCTGGTCGTCAGCTCCGGGGTGGCCAACAGCAGCGAGCTGCAGGCCGAGGAGGGTGACGCGGTGGGCGCGGTGGCCATCGCCTCCAATGCGCGGCTGGCTCTCCTGGGCGGTGGGCAGTACATGCTCGACCGGGTCGACCCGGCCACCGACCCCGCGCTCGCCGAGGCGGCGCGGGCCTTCGGCAACGCGCTGATGGATGTCGGGGCCGCCGCCATCGCCCAGATTCCGAACGACGACCCCGCACATCAGGAACGCCTCAAAGATGCCGACGAGCAGAACGCCAAACTGCAGGGGATGTGCGTCCCGGCGTAGCCGTCAGCCGGCCGCGGGATCGGCTTCCCGGACTCCGTAGGGCGCCGCGTCCAGCAACGTCACCGACACCCGTGCCCCGCTGGGCACCTGATAGCTGCGTTGTTCCCCGGGCCGCGCGCCCGAGATCGCACTGCCCAGCGGCGATTGCGCGGAGCACACCTCGAGGTCCCCGAGCTCGGCGATCGGGGTCCCCAACAGGAAGGTCTCCGTCTCGCCGGTGCCGTCGAAACGCACCGTGAGGATCATGCCCGGCTCGGCGACGCCGTCATCCGGCGGCACCTCGTCGATGGCGGCGTTCATCAACAGATCCTGGATCTGCCAGATCCGCGCTTTACGAGCCTGATGCTGATCCCAGTCGGTGGAGTCGTCCTCGGCGCTGACCGCCAGCAACTCGACCAGCTCGGCTTCCATCCGGTCCCGGGCCTGCCTGCTGATCCACACCTGATGATTCGGGCGCATGAGGTCTCCTTAAAGATCGCAAAAATCGATCGACCTGCGCGGGGGCGGTGGTCGATCGATCCGTCCCCACGATGGTGGCCCGGATCCCGCGTCAGCGGTTGGTGCCAGCAGGACAACCAACGGCCCGGTTTTTGTCGAGATCCGACATTCCGACTAGGGCGACCCGTCCGGGATCGCCGCGAGTTCGACGATCATCGCCAACCGCTTGTACGGATCGTCGAGGTCGAGCGCGGTGACCTCGACCATCTTGCGGAGCCGGTAGCGCACCGTGTTCTCGTGCACGCCCAGCTGCTCTCCGGCGCGGGCCAGGTCACCCTGGGCGGTCAGCCACGCCCGCAGCGTGGCGACGTACTGGGTGGAGTGCGTCTCGTCGTGGCGGCGCAGTTCGGTCACCGGACCGCGGGCCGGCACCCGGGTGGACCGGGCCGCGGTGCGCAGTCGCTGCAGCAGGATGGCATGCCAGGACTCGTCGTAGGCCGGGACGCTGTCCGGTGTGGACGGGCTCTCGTGCAGGGCCAGGCACTCGTCGGCCTCCTGCCGGGCCGCCGCCAGTTCCGCGATCTCGGCGGGCGCGCTGATACCGGCGTGGATCGCCGTCTCGGGCGGCAGGGCCACCCGCATCCACTCGACCCACTGCCGGGCCGCGCCCGCGTCCTCGCCGGGCAGCACCGTATAGAGAGTGTTGCCGGCCAGGCTGCTGCGGCCGGGCCGGGACCAGCCGAACCCGGAGGTGGCGTACTCGAAGGCCAGCAGCAGCGCGGCGTGCGGTTCACCGGAGATGCTGGCGTGCACGGCGATCACCCGCAGACCGGTCTGACGCAGGCCCAGCCTGCTGGCGGTGGTCGCCGCGTCGGCGGACCCGTCCAGCAGGCGGGTGACCAGATCGGATTCCACCTGGCGTTCCAGATCGGCGCTGGCCCGCGACCGCAGCACATGCATGGCCACGGTGCGCGCACCGTCGGACAGCACCCGGCTGCGGGTGGCGTCCAGGGGCTCGGGGCTGGTCACCCAGACCGAGCCCAGCAGTTCGCGGCCCGCCCGCACCGCCACCACCGTGCGGCCGGTCAACCCGCGGGCGGGCTCGGCCTCGACGAACATCGGTTCGTCGGAATGCGCGAGGTGCGTGAAAACTCCACGGGCACGCAAGGATTCGCGGATGTCCTCGGGAACCTGCCGGTGCAGGATGGTGGCGGCCCGGGCCGGATCTGCGTGCGCCTGCAGGCGCGAATAGCCGAGCAGTCGCGACTGGCCGTCCTCGATGATGACCGCGGCGCCGATCGAGTCGGCGACGCTGTCGGCCAGCGCGAACAGGTCGGTGGGGCCCCGGCCCGCGGCGGTCTCGCGCCCCTCCAGCACCAGGCCGTAGACCACCACGGCCAGCTCACTCCAGGACACCGCCGGGTCCACCGCCAGCACCGCGACGTCGTCGGCGGTCTCCGGGCCGACGGCGGCGTCCTCATCGCGCACCAGCACGGCGACGGATTGACTGGATCGTGCCCACTGCAGGGCCTCGGGAACCGTCGCGGCGCCCATAGCCAACAACAGGTCACCGATCACCGGACGGCCGTCGGGCAATTGGGCTGCCGGTTCGTGCAGCACCACGCTGCGCAGCACTGCGGCGCGGGAGACCTCCGCGGTGCACAGTCGTACGCCGTAGCTGCCCAGCACATTCACCAGGCGGTCCAGGGTGACCATGAGCCGCTCCTATGTCGTGCCGAATGCCCAGCCTAAAACCCGCGCCGGCCGATCCGACCCGCGGCCATGGACCGCATCGGTCGATCGGTTGCTGAGGGACTCCTCAGCGACCGGCGCCGAGGTCGGTCCTTGTCGCGACCGGTCACGGAATGGCGCACAACCACCGTTCCGAAGTCAAATTGTCACCGACGTTAACCTGCGGAACCACAACGAGCAAAGGTCCTATAGTTTCCACTCATGGTGAATCCTCTGGCGTCCGCGCTGGCCGAGTCATTGACCGCCAGCGGCAACGACCTGGTGTTGCTGGCCGACGGACAATGGACGCGGTATCCGTGGCCGGAGATCTACACCCGCGCCGAGAACGTCGCCGACCATCTGCTCAACGAGAACGTCCGCTGCCTGGGCCTGGTCGGGGAGCCGACCGCCGAGCTCATCTCCGCGGTCATCGGCGCGTTCCTGGCCGGGACGGCGGTGTCGATCCTGCCGGGGCCGATCCGCGGCGCGGACACCGCACAGTGGGCGCAGGCCACCGTGGCCCGATTCCGCGGCATCGCGGCCGGACGGATCGGCAGCCAGGGCGCCTACCTGGAGAAACTGTCCCTGGCCGAGTGCGGCCCGACGGTCGTCGACCTCGTCACGGTGGCTCATCCGCGCCGCGCCAACAGCCTGCGACTGCCCTGCCTGCCGGCGCCGGTGGCCATCCTGCAAGGCACCGCCGGCTCCACCGGGTCACCGAAGACCGTGCAACTTCCGCCGGCCTCGGTGCTGGCCAACATCAGCGGCCTCAACGAGCGGATCGGAATCCGCCCCGGCGATGTCGGGTGCTCCTGGCTGCCGCTGTACCACGACATGGGGCTGAGCTTCCTGCTCGCCGGCGCGCTGGCCGGCACCGATGTCTGGCAGGCACCCACCTCGGCGTTCCAGGCGTCCCCGTTCCGCTGGCTGAACTGGCTGAGCGAGAGCCGCTCCTCGGTCACCGCCGCACCCAACATGGCCTACGGCATGATCGGCAAGTACTCCCGCCGGGTCACCGATGTCGACCTGTCCGCGCTGCGGTTCGCCCTCAACGGCGGCGAGCCGGTCGACTGCGAACTCACCGAGCGGTTCGCCACCGAGATGGCCCGCTTCGGGTTCTCCGCCGGGGCGCTGTCCCCGTCCTACGGCATGGCCGAATCCACCTGTGCGGTAACGGTTCCGGTGCCCGGGGTCGGCATGCAGGTGGACGAGACGGTGTTCACCACCGAGGACGGCAGCGCGCCGCGCCGGCACGCCGTCCTGGGGGAGGCGATCCCCGGCATGGAGGTCCGCATCGAACCGATGGAGCGCACCGACGGCGTCGCCGAGGTCGCCGGGCGCGAACTCGGCGAGGTCGCCATCCGGGGCACCTCCATGATGTCGGGGTACCTCGGCCACACCCCGCTGGGCGCCGACGAGTGGTTCCGCACAGGGGATCTCGGCTACTTCGTCGACGGTGGCCTGGTGGTCTGCGGGCGCGCCAAGGAGATCATCACCGTGGCCGGTCGCAACATCTTCCCGGCCGAGGTCGAGCGCATCGCGGCCCAGGTGCCGGGTGTGCGGGAGGGCGCGGTGGTCGCGGTCGGCGTCGGGGAGGGGTCCATCCGCCCCGGCCTCGTCGTCACCGCCGAGTTCCGCGGGCCCGACGAGTCCGGTGCCCGCGCCGCGCTGATGCAGCAGGTGGCATCGGGATGCGGTGTGGTCCCCGCCGACGTGGTGTTCGTCAAACCCGGTTCACTGCCGCGGACCTCCTCGGGCAAACTGCGCCGCCTGGAGGTCAAGCGCGGCCTGGAAGTCGGGGCGAGCTAACTGGCTGTAGGTCGTGTCAAGGCTTTGGATGGGCATGATGGAGCGGCATCCAGTTCGGGATGCGTTGAAGTGGCTGCTGTGATGTCGACGGTGTCTGGAGTAGGTCGGGTCCTGGCGCCCACGTTGACTTATACGACCTCTGAGCGGGTCATCTGGCGTCGTTCGGGCTCTCCGTGGAGGCGAAGGGCCGGGTGCCAAGTTAGCGGCGGCGTAACCCTTAAGGGGGCCCGCCATAACCGATGCGGCATCTGATCCGGCCCTTCGTCCCGCCTGTTCAGCGTGGCACTACCGACGAGGATTGTGAAGGGTGCAGGACAACGTTCCTTTCTCAGCAGGAGCGTGGATTGTCAGATCCAGCGGGTGGGGTCGTAGACAGCGTGGTCGCGGACCAGGGCGTGAGCGATGCGGTTGGCGCGATGTGCCAGCGCGCAGGCGATGACGCCACCGCGCTTGCCGCGGTTCTTAAGCCCGTCGGCGTAGGACTTGGCCGCGGGTTCGGTGAGCCACAATCCCATGCCGAGATCGATCAATGCTCGACGCAGCGCCACGCTGCCTTCGCGGCTGATTGAACCGTCTCGTCGCTTGTTCGCGGACTCGTACTGCATCGGAGATAGTCCCGACGCGCGATAGACCTGCTTGGACCCCGGCCATCGGGCCGGATTACCGAGGGCTGCTGCGTAATTGGAGGCGCGGACCACTCCCCAGCCCGGCACTGAGGTCAGCGTGCTGAATGGGCTCAGCGGCAAAAGCCGTGCCAGTTCAGTCTCGGCATCGTTGATCCGGGCATCCAAGTCGGCCAACAAAGCCACGTCAGTGGCCAGCACGCGCCGAGCCACCGCTGCGTCGCGAGTGGGCAACGCATCCTTGGCTGCAGTGACCAGACGCTCGGCGACAGGACGGCGTAACTGGACATCGCGGACCGCAGCGAAGCGGATTAACCGATTCACACCCAACGCCGTCAACCGGGCTGGATCGGTGAACTCAGCGACGACCAGTCGTCCGATCTTGGTGCCCAGCACATCCGGCAATGCCAACGTCAGCCCAGGAAACGCCCGATCAAGCTGACTGAGTAGCTGATTTTTGGTGGCCGAGCGGGTAGCGACCCGCCGTGACCGGTGCTGCGCCCACGCCGCCATCTCGCCGATGAGCATCTCGCGCTCGCCGATCACCTGGCCGCGACCGGCCAGCACCAACTCGGTGATCGCCTCCACGTCGATCTTGTCGGTCTTGAGTCGACGCCGGCCCATCACACGGCGCTGCTCGGCCACATGGGCGGGGTTGAGCTCCATAACTTTCCACGCCGGTGGCCACCGATAATCAGCCACCGGCCGGTGGTAGTGGCCCGCAGCCTCCACACCTACCGTGACCTGTGGGCGCGACGGCGCCAGCGCCAGCACGCGGTCGGTCACTGCCACCAGACCTGAGCGAGTCATCGCGAATTCAACCGGACCCATCAACTGATGACGGCCCTCGTCGGTGGCCGAAACCATCAACGAGGTCTTGCCGACATCGATAGCAACAACGATTGTGGACATCGTGGCTGGAGCACTTTGGACAGACACAACAACACCTCCGGGGCGTGTCAGGAGGAACCAGAGCGCGCCAACGCTCAGGCCCCTCGAAAGGAATCTTTGACAATCCCTTCCTGGCACCTCCGGAGGCGTTTGTGAAGGACTAACTCAATTCATATCAACCGTTCATCGAGTGCTCGGGGCAGAACGCGACCGTCGCGGTACCCACGACGAACGACGCCACATCCTCGGGCACCGAATCGGCGGCCATCACCGTGTCGACCACCGACAACTGGTCCACCCCGGTGTCCATGGTGCGGCACAGGTTGGTGGCGCTCGCCAGTGCGGTGGCCTCGGTGTAGAACTTCGGGATCAGTCCGGCGACGGTCAGCGCATTCAGGTAGGCCCGCTCGCTGTTCGGCTCGGCTCCCGCCGGCGCGGCCCCCAGCAGAGCGGCTGAGGACACGGCGAGGGCGGTCAGGCCGCCGAACAGAGAACTGCGCATGACACGAAGGTAGGCCACCGGTCCCGGGCCGCGCCGCCGATCCCGGCTTTCGTGCCCCTACCGCAACAATGTCTCGGCCACAATGGACGGCGATGCCGACCATCCATGAGACCAGACCCGGGCCGATCGTCCGGCTGGCCACCCGCGTCCTGGGCCGTCGCCTGCGGCTGTCGCCGCGCAGGACCGACTACCGGGTGACCCGCGATCTCGCGGTGCCGATGCGCGACGGCGCCCGGCTGCGCACCGACCTGCACCTGCCGGTGGCCGGCGTGGTCGGTACGGTGCTGATCCGCACCCCCTACGGGCGGGCCAATCTGCCCTCGGCGGTGATCGCGGGCGTCTACGCCGAGCGCGGCTATCGCGTCGTGATACAAAGCGTCCGAGGGACTTTCGGTTCCGAAGGGGACTTCGATCCGGGACGTTCCGAAGCCGAGGACGCCGCGGACACGGTGGCCTGGATGCGTACCCAGCCATGGTTCGACGGGCAGTTCGCGACCGTCGGATCGTCCTACCTGGGGTTCACCCAGTGGGCGCTGCTGGCCGACCCGCCGCCGGAGCTGAGCACCTCGGTGATCGCGATGGCACCGCACGATCTGGCGCAATCCGGTTGGAGCACCGGCGCCTTCGTCCTCGCCGACCACCTGTCCTGGAGTTTCCAGCTGGCCCGGCAGGAGGACGGCGGGTCGCTGCGCGCCCTGGTGCGGATGGCGGGCATGCCGCGGCGGCTGGCCCGGCCGTTGCGGATGGTGCCGCTGAGCGCGGCAGGCGCCCACATGTTCGCCGACCGCGCACCCTGGCACGAGCCGTGGCTGCGCACCCCCGACATCGCCGACCCCTACTGGCGACCGGTCCGGCTCGGGCATGCGCTGGCGCGGGTCGACGTTCCGGTGCTGCTGATGACCGGCTGGCAGGACGTCTTCCTGACCCAGACCTTGGACCAGTACCGGCAACTGGCCGACCGCGGCCGCGGGCCCGCGCTGGTGGTCGGACCGTGGACCCACGCCGACGGCGGCGGGCAGGTGCTGCGCGAGACGTTGCGCTGGCTCGACGGGGACCGGCGGCCCGGGGTCCGGGTGTGTGTGACCGGCGCAGGAGGCTGGCGGGAGCTGCCCGCCTGGCCGCCCCCGGCGACCGAGCGGGTGCTGTACCTGAGGCCCCGGGCCGGACTCGGCGACGAACCCGTCACCGGCGACGAGCCACTGGCCCGGTTCGTGTTCGACCCCGAGCACCCGACCCCGACGCTGGGCGGACGGTTGCTGTTCGCGCCGTCGGGCTACCGCGACGACACCGCGCTGGCCGCCCGCGACGACGTCGTCACCTTCACCGGGCCGGCGCTGCCCGACGATCTCGAGGTGATCGGCGTGCCGCGAATCGAATTGGCGCACAGCGCCGATACCGGCTGGGCCGATGTGTGGGTGCGGATCAGCGAGGTGCGACCGGACGGGCGGTCCCGCAACGTCTGCGACGGTTACATCGGCCGCGCGCCGGGGGACGCGCAGCCGTTGACGCTGGACCTCGACCCGATCGCCCACCGGTTCGCCGCCGGCGCGCGGATCCGGGTGGCGATCGCCGGGGGCTGTCACCCGCGGTTCGCGCGCAACCCCGGCACCGGGGAACCGGTCTGGTCGGCGGACCGGCTGCTGCCCTCCACCCACACCATCGGTGCGGGCTCGCGGCTGATCCTGCCCATCCCTGGGTGATTCTGCGGGGTGTCAGCGGACCTTGAGTACGACCTTGCCCTTGGCGGTCCGGTTCTCCAGCGATGCGATGGCTGCGCCGGCCTGCTCCAGCAGATACACGATCGGCTCGGGGGCGCTCACCGCGCCGGAGGCCAGCAATGGGGCCAGCTCGGCCCACTGCTGCGCCAGATACCCCGGATGCGTGCCCGACCAGGCGCCCCAGCCGACGCCGATCGCGTCGACGTTGTTGAGCAGCAACCGGTTCACCTTCACCGTCGGGATCTCCCCGCCGGTGAAGCCGACCACCAGCAGCCGCCCGCCCGGGGCCAGGGAACGCAACGAATCGGTGAACCGGTCACCACCGACCGGGTCCAGCACGATGTCCACGCCACGGCCACCGGTGAGCTCGGAGACCGCGTCCCGGAACCCGTCGGCGAGCACCACATCCGAAGCCCCGGCCGCCCGCGCGATCTCGCCCTTCTCCTCGGTGCTCACCACGGCGATGACCCGGCTCGCCCCGAACGCCGGGGCCAGCCGCAGCGTCGAGCTGCCGATACCGCCGGCCGCGCCGTGCACCAGCACCGTCTCACCCTCGGCCAGCCGGCCGCGGGTGCGCAGCGCGCAATGCACCGTCAGATCGTTGAACAGCACTCCGGCGCCGGCCTGGAAGGACACGTTGTCCGGCAGCGCGAACACCCGCTCCGGGGGCAGCGCCACCACCTCGGCCATCCCGCCGACCAGCATGCACAGCCCGGCCACCCGGTCCCCGGCCGAGAACCCGGAATCGGCCGGAGCGCTGCGCACCACCCCGGCGACCTCGGCGCCCGGGACATACGGCAGCGGGGCCTTGTACTGGTAGAGCCCACGGGTCTGCAGGGCATCGGGGAAGGCCACCCCGGCCGCGTGCACATCGATCACCACACCGTCGGCGGCGGGTTCGTCGATGTTCACCAGCTCCGCGGCGTCGGGACCGTCCAACCGGGGTATCTGAATGGCGCGCATGACACACCATTTAACATCCGTCGATGATCAAGGCACGTGCCGCGGTGCTCCGCGAGGCCGGACAAGACCCCCAGCTCACCGATGTGGAACTGCGCGATCCGGTGGCCGACGAGGTGCTGGTCCGCATCGACGCCGTCGGGATATGCCACACCGACATCAGCGTCGCGGCCCGGTTCGCCAAGGTCCCGATGGTGTTCGGGCACGAGGGCGCGGGCACCGTGGTGGCCGTCGGACCGCAGGCCGACAGGCGGATCGGCGAGCCGGTGGTCCTGACCTTCGCCAGCTGCGGGACCTGCGGATACTGCGCCACCGACCGGCCCGCGTACTGCGATCAGTCGACGAACCTGAACATGCGCGGCAGCCGCCGCGACGAGAGCAGCGCGCTGCGTCTGGACGGCGCGCCGATCACCGGCGGATTCTTCGGGCAGTCCAGCTTCGCGACCTACGCGATCGCCGGGAGCCGCAACGCGGTGCCGCTGCCGGACGGGATGGATCCGGCGCTGGCCGCGCCGCTGGGCTGCAGCGTGCAGACCGGGGTCGGCGCGGTGCTCAACGTGCTCGGCGCGCCGGACAGCGTGGTGGTGTTCGGTGCCGGCGCGGTCGGCCTGTCGGCGGTGATGGGCGCCCGCATCGCCGGGGCGAGAACCATCATCGCCGTCGACCCGATCGCCGAACGTCGCTCGCTGGCAACCGAATTGGGCGCCACGACCACCATCGACCCGGTCGGTACCGACGCCGCGGCCGCGGTCGGAGAACTGACCGGGGGCGTCGCCGCCGCAGTGGACACCACCGCGCGCCCGGACGTCATCGCCGCCGCGGTGGGAGTGCTGGCCTCCGGCGGCACCCTGGCCCTGCTCGGGCTGGGTGCGCTGACCGCCGAGCTACCGGTGGTGCTCATCATGGCAAAGGGCCTGACGGTGCGCGGCGTGGTCGAGGGCGACAGCGACCCGCACGTGTTCATCCCGCAGCTGGTCCAACTCCACGAGCGCGGGGACCTGCCGTTGCAGAAGCTGGTGAGCACCTACGCATTCGACGACTTCGACCGCGCCTGGACGGACGCCAAGAACGGCACGGCAATCAAGCCCGTTCTGGTCACCGGGCGTTAAGCTCGGCACAAGGCAACGAAGCCGAGGATTGGAGCAAACAATGGCGCGGCCACCGCTACCCTCGGGCCGGGACGTCGAGGTCCGATCTGCTGACGGCACCCGGCTGCACGCCCGGGTCTTCGGACCCGAGAACGGTTATCCGATCGTGCTGGCACACGGCATCACCTGTGCCATCGAAGTCTGGGCCCACCAGATCGCCGACCTGGCCGGCGACTACCGCGTCATCGCCTACGACCACCGGGGGCACGGCCGCAGCGAGGCGCCGCGCGGACGCAACCGCTACAGCCTCAACCATCTGGCCGCCGATCTGGACGCCGTCCTGGAGACCACGCTGGCCCCGGGGGAGAAGGCCCTGATCGGCGGGCATTCGATGGGCGGTATCGCCATCACGTCCTGGTCGCAGCGCTATCCGCACCGGGTCAACCGGCGCGCGGATGCGGTCGCCCTGATCAACACCACCACCGGCGATCTGCTGCGCAACATCAAGGTGCTCCCGGTGCCTCAGCCGTTGTCCTCGACGCGGGTACGCGCGGCCGGCACCGCGATCCGGACCTTCGGCGGCCTCCCGGTGCCCACGGCGGCCGGGGTGGCCAACAAGCGGTTCGTCAAGTACGTGGCTGTGGGTCGGGATGCCGATCCATCTGTGTCGGAGTTCGTCTACCAGCTGTTCAGCTCGACGCCCCGGAGCGGGCGCGGCGGCTGGGCCCGGGTGCTGGTGAACAGCCTTGACCGCCAGCACATCTCGTTGGTCAACCTGACCGTGCCGACGCTGGTGATCGGCAGCAGCAAGGACCGGCTGCTGCCCATCAACTCGGCGCGCTACATCGCGGAGCACGCGCCGAATCTCGTCGAGTTCGCCGAGCTGGCCGGCGGTCACTGCGCGATCCTGGAATGCCCGGACCAGGTGAACCGGAAGCTGCGGGCGCTGGCCGAATCGATTGCGCCGCAGCGGCTCAGCTCCTGAGGTAGTCGGCTACCTCGGTTGCCACCCGGTGCCCGGACCGTACCGCGCCGTCCAGGAACCCGGTCCACTCGTCCGCTGTTTCGGTGCCGGCCCAGAAGATTCCGTCCACCGGCACCCGTAACTGCCGGCCGTGCGCGACCCACGCGCCCGGCGGGACGGCCGCGGTGGGACCGCCCGGCGCGAACGATTCGGTGCCCCAGCAGTGATCGAGGTAGTCGATCGGGTGCGCGGCCTTGTCACCGAACAGCGTGACGAAACCGGCCAGCGCCCGCTCACGACGTTCCTGCGGTTCCAGGGCGTCGAAGTCGCGGGCGTCCACGAACCCCAGCAGGATTCCGGGCCCGTTGTCGTCGGGGCTGACGTCGAAGGTGATGAAGACCGGGCCCTCGTCCGACAGGGCCTCGCCCGAGCACCCGTTGGCCCGCCAGAACGGGGTCTCGTAGGCGGCGTAGGCCTTGCTGAGATTGCCCTGCGGCCAGTGCGCGGCCAGGTCCCGGTAGCCGGCGGGCAGGGGCGGGTCGAACGTGATGGCGGCACGGTGCGCGGGGGCCACCGCCAGCACGACGGCCGCGGCCGTGTGCCGGCCCTGCTCCGAGTCCACGGTGTAGCCGGACCCGTCCCGGGTGATCCGGCGCACCGGGGCGTCGGTGATCACCCGGTCACCGAGGTCGGCGGCCATCCGCTGGGCGATCTGCTGGGTGCCCGCCGGGAACCGGTCCTGCTGCGCGCCGCCCTCGACATCGAGCATCCGGCCCAGCCCGCCGGCGGCCTTCACGTAGCGCACCGCGTGCAGCATGGACAGATCGGCCGGCTCGCACCCCCAGGTCACCCGCGCCATGATCGCCATCAGGTTGCGGGTCGAGGCGCTTGCGCGGGCGTCCCGCAGCCAGTCCTCCAGACTGGTCTGGTCCAGCCGGTGCGCGGCCGGCGCCGTCCACGGCTCGGTCACCGGGATTTGGCGGGACAGCCGGTCGAACCGCCACTGGATGCGTGACACGTCGAGCAGTTCGATGAGTGACAGCTTGGGGATGGTGCTGCGGTAGGACCGGACCCGGCCGTGCCAGCGGATCAGGTTCTTGCCGCGGCTGTAGGTCGGTACTGTCTCGCAGCCCAGTTCCGCGGCCAGCGCGTTGACGGCGTCCTGGGTGGGACCGACGAATGTCGCCCCGAGATCGACGGGCACGCCGGCCACCGTCGCGGTGTAGGAGCGGCCCCCGACCCGGTCCCGGCCCTCCAGAACCACCACCTGGTGGCCGCGTTTGGTCAATTCCCGCGCCGCGGACAGACCCGCGAATCCCGCCCCCACCACGATCACATCGGTCACAACTCGCAGTCTCTCGCGATTTGTGGAGTTCTAACCGCAATTAGTCCGGTTTTCGCGCCACAAGTCGCGTTAGTGTGTGGCGCTGTGAAGGTGATGACCGCATTGTTCGGACCTGTCGGAGCCGTCGAGCGGGCCACCGCCCTGCGCGAGGCGGGTGCGACCGGGGTGTTCACCTTCGAAGGCCCACACGACGTGTTCACCCCGCTGACCCTGGCATCGACCGTCGGTGGTCTGGATCTGCTGACCAACGTCGCAATCGCATTCCCGCGCAACCCGATTCATCTGGCCCACCAGGCGATCGACCACCAGATCCTGAGTCGGGGCCGGTTCACCTTGGGCCTGGGCACCCAGATCCGTACCCAGATCGAGAAACGCTTCGGCGCCGAATTCGACCGGCCGGTGGGCCGCATGGTGGAACTGGTCGCCGCATTGCGTGCCATTTTCCAGGCCTGGTCGACCGGCGAGCGGCTGGACTTCCGGGGCGAGTTCTACCGGCACACGCTGATGACCCCGACGTTCACCCCGCGCGACAACCCGTACGGCCCGCCGCCGATCTACGTCGGGGCGCTCGGGCCGCAGCTGACCCGGGCCACCGCCAGGCACGCCGATGGGTTGCTGGTGATGCCGTTCGGGACGAAACGTTTCCTGCACGAGGTCACGATGGCCGCCGTCGACGACGGATTGGCCGCCGGCGGGCGGACCCGCGCGGACCTTGCGGTGGTGCCGGAGATCATCGTCTCGGTCAGCTCGGAGACCAACGCCGACCATGCCGCCACCCGGCAGCTGCTGGCGTTCTACGGGTCGACACCGCCCTACCGGCCGGTCCTGGAGATCCACGGCTGGGGAGACCTGCAGCCCGAGCTCAATGCGCTTTCCAAGCAGGGCCGGTGGGCCGAGATGGGCGCACTCATCGACGACGACGTGCTGCACACCATCGCCGCGTGCGGCAGTCCGGCCGAAGTGGCCGCACACATCCGCGACCGGGTCGGCGGGATCTCCGACCAGATCTGCATCTACCAGCCCGGACCGATCGAAGTGGATCTGCTCGCCCAGATCGTTGACGCGCTGCGCACCTGACGACCTAAGGTGGTTGGTACGGGGCAGGACCACAAGGAGGTTGTCCGATGACCTACCCGCACGACGCTGCCGAGACCGAGCGCAGCGCTGAACCCGAATACAGCGATGTCCTCATCATCGGGGCCGGCATCTCGGGGATCAACGCCGCCTACCGCATCCATCAGCGCAACCCGGGAATGAGCTACACCATCCTGGAACGCCGGCAACGCATCGGGGGCACCTGGGATCTGTTCCGCTATCCCGGTATTCGCTCCGACAGCGACATCTTCACCCTCAGCTACCCGTACCAGGAGTGGACCCGCAGGGAGTTCGTCGCCGACGGTGGGGACATCCGCGACTACCTCACCGCGACCGCCCGCAGGCACGGCATCGACCGCCACATCCGCTTCGACACCAAGGTGTCCTCGGTGGACTGGGACTCCGCAACCGACACCTGGACGGTGCACGCCGAATCCGGCGGGGTGGCCAGCACCCACCGCTGCCGGTTCGTGTTCTTCGGCACCGGCTACTACAACTACGACGAGGCCTACACCCCGGAGTTCCCCGGCATCGAATCCTTCACCGGCACCGTCGTGCACCCGCAGTTCTGGCCGGAGGATCTCGACTACACCGGCAAACGGGTCGCGGTGATCGGCAGCGGCGCGACCGCGATCAGCCTGGTCCCGGCCCTGGCCGAAGGTGGTGCCACGGTCACCATGCTGCAGCGCTCGCCGACCTACATGATGTCGATGCCCGCCGTCCCGCCGGTGATGCACGCGATCCGAAAGAGTCTGCCGCGCAAACTCGCTCATCCGGTCGTCCGGTTGCGCAACGCCTGGATGCACTACCTGTACTACATGTTCTTCCGCGCCGCACCGAAGATCGGACGCAAGATGATCCGGGCGGCGAACAAGAAGGAACTTCCCGCCGGCTACCCGGTCGACGTCCACTTCAAGCCGCGCTACAACCCGTGGGACCAACGCATGTGTCTGGTCCTCGACGGTGATCTGTTCGAGCACATCAGCGCCGGCCGCGTCGAGGTGGTGACCGACCACATCGACCGCATCGACGCCGAGGGCATCGTGCTGCAATCGGGCGAGCGGATCGACGCCGACATCATCGTCACCGCCACCGGGCTGCAACTGCAGGCACTGGGCGGCATCGAGTTGCACGTCGACGGTGAGCGCGTCGACCCGACCGACCGCTACGTCTACAAGGAATATCTGCTGCAGGACGTGCCGAACATGGCGTGGTGCATCGGCTACACCAACGCCTCATGGACCCTGCGGGCCGACATGACCGCCAAGGCCGTGGCAAAGCTGCTGGCCTACATGGATTCCCACGGCTACACCCACGCGTACCCGCACCTCGGTTCGACGGTGATCGCGGAGAAGCCGGCCTGGGACATCAAGGCCAACTACGTCAAACGGGCCCTGCACGCGCTGCCCAAGTCCGGTACCAAGCGGCCGTGGAACGTGCGGCACAACTGGGCGCTCGACGCGGTGGACCACCGCTTCGACCGGATCGAGGAGTCCATGGTGTTCGGGCGGGTACAGGCCCCTGCATCCCAACTCCCCGCGAGCGTGCGGGTCTGAGGCCGACACGCCGCGCTCCAATCGAAGTTCACGCACGCTTACGGCATCCGGATGGTCAGACCGGTGGCGAGTAGCTGGGTGGCCGACAACCCGAAGGTGGTCTTGACGCGGTCGGCAAGATGCGACGGGCTGGAGAACCCGGCCTCGGCGGCGGCGGTGGTCAGGTTCGCGCCGGCCGCGATCTGTGTGCCGGCCCGGATGAGTCGGCTCCACAACCGGTAACGGCGCAGACTGGACCCGATCTCGTGGCGGAACAGGTGCAGGAACCGGGATTCGGACAAGCCCACCGCGGCGGCCAGCTCGGCGGCCGACACCGCGGTCATCGGGTCGTCGCGGATCTGCTTGGCGGCCAGCTCGATTCGCGGGTCGATCGGCCGGACATCCGAGGGAGCGGCGGCATCGAGCCAGCGCAGCGCGCTCATATCGTCGCGCGGCGGGACGACCAGCGCGGATTCGGCCGCATGGCCCACCCCGATGCCGGCGTGGAAGTCCGGGAACTGCTCGCGGCAGGCGGCCGAGCGTTGCGAGGCCGGGTCCAGATAGCAGGACACCAGCGGGCCGGTCATGGTCAGGTGATGGGTCAGCCGCGGCGGGATCAGCGCCGTACGTGCCGCGATCCGGTGTTCACCGACCTGCACCGTCAACGGGGCCTGCACCCCGACCACCAGGCACCACACCGATCCGGAGTGGGGTTGCAGTCCGAGGGCCGGTCCGGAGTACAGCACCTGACCCGGCCAGAGCCACACCGCGGGATAGCAGGTTTGTGGAAGCGCGGCGGCGGTGCCATCCGACATGCTCGACTCCTCGTCAACTGATCAGGAGATTACCGTGGTGCAGGCCGTGATCGTCGTCGTCGCAGTGTTCTTCCTCGGGATGGGGATCTACGCGCTGGCCGCGCCGGCGACGATGCTGCGCCCGTTCGACTATGACCTCAAGACCGCGGCGTCGCGCGCCGAAGTGCGGGGCGTCTACGGCGGATTCGGCCTGGCCGTCGCCGCGGTGCTGACCTATGCGGCGCTCACACCGGGCCAGGTGCGCACCGGGATCCTGCTGACCGTCGGTGCGGCGCTGGCCGGGATGGCGTTGGGGCGCGCGATCTCCGCGCTGTTCGACGAGCGGACGTCGTTCTACCCGAACTGGTTCTATTGCCTGGTCGAGGTCGCGGGAGCGGCCGCCCTGTTTGCGATTTGCGCACCCTGACCGGCGCTGACCGCCGGTGGATGTGCGCAAATCGCGCGGGAAAGGTCAGGGGGCGACGGTGAGCCAGTCGGCGAAGCCCGACGGGTCGTGCCGGCCCAGCGCGCCGTGCTCGAACAGGCCCCAACCCTGCACCGGGGCGGCATCACCCTCGGTGCACACCGCCCGCCCGACGTGGTCGATGACGCCGAACCCGGCGCGCCCGATGATCGCCGGATCGGTCATGTCATAGCTGAGACGTTCGGTGAACTTCTCACCCTTCCACACGCCGTGGATCCAGTCGGCGTCCCCGCCGTACCCGCCGCCGACGTGAATCGGCACCGCCAGTTTGGATTCCACATCGAACCGCAATTCGGTACCCGTGGCAGTGCTCGCCAGGATGGTGGCGCCCGTGGGGATGCGGGTCCCGGACCGGTAGTGGATCTTCACCCGGGGCCAGCCGAGCTGCTCGACGCGGCCGTCGGAGAAGATCCGGGTGCAGTCGTTGAGGGAGCGGAACCCGTCGGGCGCCTCCTGGATGATCAGCACGATGGAGTAGTCGTCGAACGCCATCGGCACATATAGCCACCACATGCCCTCGAACGGCGGATCGGCGGGCCGTCCCGGCGGCTCGGCCTCACCGATGGGGCGGATACCCCAGGACCGATCCCGCGACCCGATCCAGGTCGACGGATCGACGGGAATGCGCTCCCCGTCGATCTCCAGATGCCCGCTCCAGGAACCCAACTGGGCGAAACGCTGCGCGTCCAGGGTGACCCGGTTGCCCTGGCGCATCAGATGGCGCTGCTCCTGTACCACGTCGAACAGGCCGGTCCAGGTGAGATCGGCGGCGATGCCGTCGGTCTCCTCAAGGGTGATCCGCAACCGGTGCAGTGGATCCTGTACCTCTACCCGGTATCCGTTGACGTGCTGGTTCAGCCGGTCCTGGTCGATGGCGTCGGACAGGTGCACCGCGGTCTGCACATTGTTGCGGGATACCAGGAAGAAGGCGTCCTTCACCCCGAGATTAGGGTAGTACCCGATGCCGGTGATGACGAAGATGTCCCCGGTCCGGTCGTGGGCGTTGAAGTAACTGCGGTCGTAGAAGTTGCGGTCCGAGGATCCGGGCCACGCGATCGGTTGCGGAACCTGGTGTACCGGAAACTCATCCATCGGTCCGAGCATCAGTTCTCCTCAAGTAGACGCCGCAGCAGCGATGCGTGGTAGAACGTCGACTCCACATCCTCGGGGGCCTCCATCTCCCCGAAGTGCACCCGCCGCGCCGTGGTCCGCATGAACACGCAGCACCAGATCACCCCGGAGTAGATGTAGAACCAGTGCAGGTCGCCCAGTGTCGCGCCGGTGAGCCGTTCATATGTCGCGCGGACGTCCTCCTCCCGCAGCACCGCGGGCAGGCCGTCCAGGCCGGCCAGGCCCGCGAGTTCCTGGAACACCATGTGGGCGAAGATGATCCACGACACGTCGAGCTCGCGCGGACCGACCGTGGCCATCTCCCAGTCCAGCACCGCGACCGGGCGGAAGTCCTCGTAGAGCACATTACCGATGCGCGAGTCGCCCCAGGCCAGCACCGGGGTGGCCGCTGCGGCGTCGGTGGGGAAGTGGTCCTCCAACCAGCCCAGCGCCTGCTCCACCAGCGGTGAGCGGCCGATGTCGGGCACCGCGAACTCGTACCACTGTTTGAGCCAGCCGAAGTGCCTCCGCAACGGTGTCTCGCCGGGCGGATCCACCTCGGAGAGGAAGGAGAAGCGCTGCGCAGCATCGGGAATCGAATGCAGCTTGGCCAGTACCTCCACGGTGGCATCCTGGAGGTGGCGTTGCTCTTCGGGTGCGGAGTCGGCAAACCAATTGCCGCCGAACGTGTATGGCATGACATCCGGGGGGACGACCCCGTCGACGCGGTCCATCAGGAAGAACGGGGTGCCCAGCACGGCACCGGCGGCGTCGATCCAGCGCACCCGCGGGACCGGGACATCGGTGAGCTCGCCGACCAGGCGCATCAGTTCGAACTGGTGGTCGAGCCGATAGGACGGGAAGACGGGAACATCGGTGGCGGTGGGCGCCACCCGGGCCACCAGGCGCTGCTCGTCGGCGCCCCAGCGCGCGGTCAGCAGGATGGTCTCCGAGGACATGCCGTTGGCGTCGACCCCGCTCTCGATGCTGACCACCGGGGGTTGCCGCTCGGGTAACTGCGCCGCGAGCCACCCGGAGAGCAGCTCCGGTAGGGCGTCGGTATCTCGGCTGGAATGCTGGAGTCGGCTGACGTCCTCGACCGCCGGTTGCTTCGCCACGATTGTTCCTTCCGGCCCCAATTACGATACGGTGGGTAGCGTTATGAAAGCAGAGTTGCCACCCGTTGACAAGGGTGCCGGGCGTCCCCGCGACCCGCGTATCGATGCTGCCATCCTGGCCGCGACGGCGGAACTGCTTGTCCAGATCGGCTATTCGAATCTGACGATGGCCGCGGTCGCCGAGCGGGCGGGCACCACCAAGACCGCCCTGTACCGGCGCTGGTCGAGTAAGGCCGAACTGGTGCACGAGGCCGCGTTCCCGACCGCGCCGACCGGGCTGGCGCTGCCCGAGGGCGATATCGCCGGCGACGTGCGGGAGATGATCGCCGCGGCCGGCGCCGTGTTCACCAGCCCGGTGGTGCGGGCCGCCCTGCCCGGGGTGATCGCGGACATGGCCGCCGACCCGGACCTCAACGACCGGGTGATGAGCCGCTTCAGCGGACTGTTCGAAGTGGTGCGGCTGCGGCTGGAGCATGCGGTGCAGCGCGGCGAGGTCCACGCCGGCGTCGACCCGCAACGCCTGATCGAACTGATCGGCGGCGCCACCCTGCTGCGGATGCTGCTCACCCCCGGCCAGGACCTCGACGACAGCTGGGTCGACCAGACCACCGCAATCGTGGTCCACGGCGTCCTATCTCCGGCCCAAACGAACGAACGGGCATAGAAAAACCAGGTCGACCCGGCCAGTTCGTCAGTCTCGGCGCGCACCGATCTGGCTCTTGTTGTGCTCGGTCACCGCCCGGAACCGGTCGCCCAGCCCGCCGAAGTCGCGTTGCTGGGCGTAGGCGATGCGTTGCTCGGCGGCCAGCGCCGGATCGATCACCGCCGCCGCGCCCTCGGTGTAGATCTGCTTGAGGCCGGCCATCGTCGGCCCCGGCACCTCGGCGATCTGCCCGGCCAGTTCCAGCGCCCGCTCCAGCAG
Source organism: Mycobacterium sp. AMU20-3851 (assembly GCF_043974665.1). NCBI lineage: Bacteria > Bacillati > Actinomycetota > Actinomycetes > Mycobacteriales > Mycobacteriaceae > Mycobacterium > Mycobacterium sp. AMU20-3851. The sequence continues at coordinate 4,115,196 of NZ_CP146371.1, read as the reverse complement.
CCGGTCGTGCGCGACGACCTCGGTCACCAGCCCGATCCGCTCCGCGCGGGCGGCGTCGATCACCTCCCCGGTCATCGACATCCGCCGCGCCATCGCCAACCCGACCACCTGCGGCAGCCGAGCGGTCATCCCGCCGCCGGGCAGGATGCCCACCCGCGCATGCGTGTCCGCGAAGACCGCTCGCTCCGATGCGATCAGGAAGTCGCAGCCCAGCGCGATCTCCAGGCCACCGGTGAACGTCGCGCCGTTGACGGCCCCGACGATCGGGGTGCGCATTTCCCGGACCGCGGTGATGCAACTGCGGGTCCGGAACTCCTCGAAGTACGTCATGCCGTCGCGGGCCGCGGCCTTGAGGTCGACGCCGGCGCAGAACGCCGGATCCGAGCCGGTGAGCACCACGGTGCGCACGGCGTCGTCGGCGTCCGCGGTCTGCAGCGCCGCGTACAGGGCGCGCATCAGGTCCGGGCCGAGCGCATTGCGGGCCTCGGGGCGGTTCATCGTGATCACCCGCACGGTGCCGTGATCGGCGGTGAGTACTTCGCTCATCATCCGAACCTAACGGACGAATCCCTGTGCCTGATCGACCAGATCCAACAGCGGCTGCGGCAGCGCACCGAGGGCGAACGTGACGGCCGCGGTGACGGTGACGGCCCCGGTCGTCAACACACTGGGCACCACCACGGCCGGGGCGTCCTCGGGCGGGTCGGTGAAGAACATCAGCACGATGACCCGCACGTAGAAGTACGCGGCCACCGCGCTGGCGATCACCCCGATCACCACCAGCGCCGCCGCACCGCCCTCGGCCGCGGCCTTGAACACCGCGAACTTGCTGACGAACCCACTGGTCAACGGGATACCCGCGAACGCCAGCAGGTACAGCGAAAACACCACGCCCACCACCGGATAACGCCGCCCCAGACCCGCCCACCGGGCCAGGGTGGTCTCCTCCTCGCCGTCGGCGCGGCGCACCAGACCGGCCAGCGCGAACGCGCCCAGGGTGCTGAACCCGTACGCGAACAGATAGAACAGCGTGGCAGCAACCCCGGCCCCGTTCAGCGCCATGACGCCGGTCAGGATGAACCCGGTGTGCGCCACCGATGAGTAGGCCAGCATCCGTTTGACGTCGCTCTGGGATATCGCGGTGACGGTGCCGACCACCATGGTGAGGATCGCGATGACCCACAGCATCGGCTGCCAGTCGTCGGCCAGTCCGGGCAGCGCGACATAGAAGATGCGCAGCATCGCCCCGAACGCGGCGATCTTGGTGGCCGCTGCCATGAACGCGGTGACCGGGGTGGGGGCACCCTGGTAGACGTCCGGAATCCAGGAATGAAACGGCACCGCACCGACTTTGAACAGGATCCCGACGGCGACCAGACCGGCGCCGACCAGCGCCAGGGCGGTGTTCCCGCGGTCGGTGGCGACCGCCTCGGCGATGTCGTCCAGACCGAGGCCGCCGGAATACCCGTACAGCAGCGCGATCCCGTACAGGAAGAACGCCGAGGAGAACGCCCCGAGCAGGAAGTACTTGAGCGCCGCCTCCTGCGACACCAGGCGCCGTCGACGGGCCAGCCCGCACATCAGATACAGCGGCAGGGAAAGCACCTCGAGGGCGACGAACATGGTCAGCAGATCGTCGGCCGCCGGGAAGAGCAGCATCCCGCCGAGCGCGAACATCGTCAGCGGGAAAATCTCGGTCTGCGCCACAACGGCTTTCGCAGCAACCTTTTCGGCGACGCTGCCCGGCACGGCGGAGGCCTGCGGAGTGAACGCGTCCAGCCCGGACTCATCCCCGGCTCCGATCCGGCGCTCGGCGATCAGCAGCACACCGAGGATGCCGACGAGCAGCAGCAGCCCCTGCAGGAACAGGGCGGGCCGGTCCACCACCAGCGAGCCCACCGCGGCGGGATTACCGGGGGAGTCGCCGAGCGCGGTGTGCACCCAGACCACCGCCGCGAGCGCCGCGAGCTGCCCGCCCAACGCGAGTGCCAGCTGCGCGCCGTACCGGGCGCGCCGAGGCAGGAACGCCTCCACCAGGACGCCGAGCACCGCGACGCCCAGGACGATGAGAAACGGTGAGAGCTGGCCGTATTCGATGACGGGCGCCGGAATGTTCATCGCGTCGGCCCTTCCGCCGTGGCCGGCACCGGATCCTGCACGTCGATGGTGGTCAGCGTGTGTGTCACCGCCGGGTTGATTACATCCAGGGCCGGCTTCGGGTACACGCCGAGCACCAGCAGCAGAGCGATCAGCGGCGCCACCACCGCCAGTTCCCGGGGGATCAGATCGCGCACCGATTCGTTGCCGGAGGTGACCGGCCCGGTCATCATCCGCTGGTAGGCCCACAGGATGTAGATCGCCGACAGCACCAGGGCGCTCGCCGCGATCACCGCCAGTACCGGGAACCGGGTGAACGTCCCGATGAGGACCAGGAACTCGCTGATGAAGGGGGCCAGCCCGGGCAGCGACAAGGTCGCCAGGCCGGCGACGAGAAAGGTACCGGCCAGCACCGGCGCCACCCGCTGGACCCCACCGAAATCGGAGATGAGCCGGGTTCCCCTGCGCGACACCAGGAACCCGGCGATCAGGAACAGTGCGGCGGTCGAGATGCCGTGATTGACCATGTACAGGGTGGATCCGGCCTGGCCCTGGCTGGTCATCGCGAAGATGCCCAGGATGATGAAGCCGAAGTGCGAGATCGAGGTGTAGGCGACCAACCGCATCACATCGGTCTGGCCGATGGCGACGACCGCACCATAGACGATGCCGATGACGGCGAGCGTGATGATCAACGGCTGGAAGGTCTTCGACGCGTCCGGGAACAACTGCAGGCAGTAGCGCAGCATCGCGAAGGTGCCGACCTTGTCGACGACGGCCATCATCAGCACCGCGGTCGCCGGGGTGGACTCGACGGCCGCGTCGGGCAGCCAGCGATGGAACGGCCACAACGGCGCCTTCACCGCGAAGGCGAACATGAAGCCGAGGAACAACGCGTTGAGCAACGCCGGGTCGACGTTCAGGTCGCCGTTGGCCACAGCGGCCGCGATGGCCCGGAAGTCGAAGGTGCCTCCTAGGTCGCTGCCCGCGGTCACCACATACAGTCCGATGACGGCGGCCAGCATGATCAGCCCGCCGAACAGGTTGTACAGCAGGAACTTCACCGCGGCTTGCGGAGCCGCTCCGGCGGCGACATCAGATCCGGTACGCCCGGCGCCACCGAACCCTCCGATCAGGAAGTACATCGGGATCAGCATCGCCTCGAAGAACACGTAGAACAGCAGCACATCGAGTGCCAGCAGCGAGATCAACACCATGCCCTCGACGGCCAGCGTCAATGCCAGATAGCTCTGGGTGGATCGGGTACCGAAATGCTCGCCGTCACCGTCGTGCCAGCCCGCCACGATCAGCAGTGGCACCAGCACCGCGGTCAGGACCACCAGGGCCAGCGCGATGCCGTCCAGGCCCAGGATGTAGCCGGTCCCGAACGTCGGTATCCACGGATAGTCCTCGACGAACTGGAACTGCGGCCCGGCCGGATCGAACTGCACGGCCAGGGCCGCGGCCAGCCCCAGCACGGCCACCGACACCGCCAGTGCGGTGTACTTCGCGGCCGCCTTGCTCGGCAGCAGGATCACCACGACGGCACCGAGCATCGGTACCGCCCACAGCACAGTCAGCCAGCCGATGCCGTTCACCAGACCCTCACCGCCAGAATCGCGCCGACCACCAGGACGGTGCCGCCCAGCATGGACAGCGCATAGGAGCGGGCAAACCCGTTCTGCCAGAGCCGTATCCGTTGCGATGTCGCCGCGATACCGGCGGCCAGCCCGCGGGTCACGCCGTCCACCGCGTCGTCGTCGATCTCGACCAGACCGGCGGTGAACTGTGCGCCGGGCCGCATGAACACCCGTTCGTTGAACGCGTCGCCGTACAGGTCATGGCGGGCGGCCATGGTCAGCGCGGACCCGGCCGGTGCGACCTCGGGCACGGCACGGGTGGCGTACATGCGGTAGGCGACACCGATGCCGACGGCCACCACCGCCAGCGTGATCGCGGTCATCACCCACACCGGCACCGCGTGGTGGGCCTCGTGCGTGCCCACCACCGGTTCCAACCAGTGCGCGAGCGTGCCGCCGATCGCGAGCAGGCCGCCGGCGCCGACGGATCCGAGGGCGAGGACCACCATCGGCGCGGTCATCACGGCGGGGGACTCGTGCGGGTGCGCGCTGTGTTGATTCCCCGTCGCTTCGCTCGCCCCCGATCCGGCCCAGCGCCGGTCGCCGAAGAACGTCATCAGCATGACCCGGGTCATGTAGAACGCGGTGATCCCGGCACCCAGCAGCGCCGCGCCGCCCAGCAGCAGCCCCTTCGCTCCGCCTGCCGCGAAAGCGGTTTCGATGATGGCGTCCTTGGAGAAGAACCCGGACAGCGGCGGTACCCCGATGATCGCCAGATAGCCGAGCCCGAAGGTCACGAACGTGATCGGCATGACGGTGCGCAGCCCGCCGTACCGGCGCATATCGGTTTCGTCGTCCATGCCGTGCATCACCGACCCGGCACCCAGGAACAACCCGGCCTTGAAGAAGCCGTGGGTGAGCAGGTGCATGATGGCGATCGCGTAACCGGCCGGCCCCAGCCCGGCGGCCAGCACCATGTAGCCGATCTGGCTCATCGTCGACGCCGCGAGCGCCTTCTTGATGTCGTCCTTCGCGCAGCCGATGATCGCCCCGAACAACAGGGTGACCGCGCCGACGACGGTGACCGCGGTCTGCGCCTCCGGTGCCAGGTTGAACACCGGGCCGGACCGCACGATCAGGTACACGCCCGCGGTCACCATGGTGGCGGCGTGGATGAGCGCGGACACCGGGGTCGGGCCCTCCATCGCGTCGCCCAGCCAGGACTGCAGCGGCACCTGCGCGGACTTACCGCACGCGGCCAGCAGCAGCAGCAGTCCGATGGCGTTCAGCGTCCCGGCCGACATCTGCGGTGCGGCGGCGAAAACTCCCTCGTAGGAGACGGTTCCGGTGGCGGCGAACATCACCATCAGCGCCACGGCCAGCCCGACGTCGCCGACGCGGTTGACGACGAACGCCTTCTTGGCCGCGGTCGCCGCGCTCGGCTTGTGCGACCAGAACCCGATGAGCAGGTAGGACGCCAGGCCGACGCCCTCCCAGCCCACATACAGGCCCAGGTAGTTGTCGGCCAGCACCAGCAGCAGCATGGCGGCCAGGAACAGGTTCAGGTAGCCGAAAAACCTTCTGCGGTCCGGGTCATGGCTCATGTAACCGACCGAGTAGAGGTGGATCAGCGACCCGACCCCGGTGATCAGCAGCACGAAGCAGATGGACAGCTGGTCCAGCTGTAACCCGAAGTCGACCCGCAACTCACCGACCGGAACCCAGGAGAACAGGTTCTGGTGCACCGTGCGGTCCCGGGCGTCGCGGCCCAGCAGGTCGGCGAACAGCACCAGACCGACGACGAACGATGCTGCCGCGGCGGCCAATCCGAGCAGATGCCCCCACGCATCGGTGGCCCGACCGCCGAGCAGCAGGACAGCGGCGCCGGTCAGCGGGAGGGCGATCAGCAGCCAGGTCAGGTTGTCCATCAGTGCTGTCTCATCTTCGCGCAGGCGCTCATCAGTGCCTCAGCAGACTGGCCGCATCGACCGAGGCCGACTGCCGGGCCCGGAAGATCGCCATGATGATGGCCAGTCCGACCACCACCTCACAGGCGGCGACGACCATGGTGAAGAAGGCGACCACTTGCCCGTCGAGGTGTCCGTGCATCCGGGAGAAGGTGACGAATGCCAGGTTCGCGGCGTTCAGCATCAGCTCGATGCACATGAACATGATGATGGCGTTGCGGCGCAGCAGGACTCCAGCGGCGCCGATGGTGAACAACAGGGCGGATAGGAACAGATAGTTCGCCGGGTTCATTCGCCCTCCTGCGGGGTGTGGCCGCGGGGGACCAGTGCGGAGCTGACCGAGGTGCGTGCGGCGGTGCCGTCGGGCAGCCGGGCCGGCACATCGACGGCGTTGTGCCGGGCGTACACGCCGGGATTGGGCATCGGGGTCGGGTGGCCGCCCGGGGCGAAGCGTTCGGCGGCCAGTTCCCGCTGGGTTTTGCGGCGGTCGAACCGCTCCCGGTGCGCCAGCACCATCGCGCCCAGCGTCGCGGTGATCAGCAGGGCGCTGGTCAACTCGAACGCCCACACATACCGCGTGAAGATCAGCACCGCCAGCCCCTCGACGTTGCCGGCGCTGTTGGCCTGCTGCAGTCCGGAGAACCCACCGACCGAGGCGTTGCCGATGGCGCCGACGAGCAGGATCCCGAACCCGACACCGACGAGAATCGCCGAGATGCGCTGTCCCCGGATGGTTTCCACCAGCGATTCGGAGGAGTCGACGCCGATCAGCATCAGCACGAACAGGAACAGCATCATCACCGCGCCGGTGTACACCACCACCTGCACGACACCGAGGAACACCGCGTCCTGCGCGATGTAGAGCACCGCGAGGTTGACCATGGTGATGGCCAAGAAGATCGCCGCGTACACCGCCTTCGGCGCCGCGACGACCCCGATCGCGCTGCCGAGGATCACCGCGCCCAAGATCCAGAACAGCACCGCCTCACCGGTCGAGGTCCGCGTCAACGGTTCCCCGTCGATCGCGACCGCCAGCAGGGTCGACGTCATGGCGCCGTCTCCGGGTGCCGGGCCAGTCCGTCTGCGGTGATGTTGCCGCGGTAGTAGTCCTCGTCGGTGCTGCCGGCGGCCATGGCGTGCGGCGGCGGGGTCATCCCGTCGGTCAGCGGGGCCAGCAGCTTGTCCTTGCCGTAGATGAGGTCGGACCGGTTGTCGTCGGCCATCTCGTAGTCGTTGGTCATGGTCAGTGCGCGGGTCGGGCAGGCCTCGATGCACAGCCCGCAGCCGATGCAGCGCAGATAGTTGATCTGGTACACCTGCCCGTACCGTTCACCGGGCGAGAACCGTTGCTGCTCGGTGTTGTCCGCGCCCTCGACATAGATGGCGTCGGCGGGGCAGGCCCACGCGCACAGTTCGCAGCCGATGCATTTCTCCAGCCCGTCGGCGTACCGGTTGAGTTGGTGGCGGCCGTGGTAGCGCGCCGCGACGGGGCCGGGCTCCTCCGGATACTGCTCGGTGATCGGCTTCTTGAACATCGTCTTGAACGTGACACCGAACCCGGCCAGGGCATCGCGGATCCTAGACATCGGAATGCTCCCTCGGTGTGGGCGCCGGGGCGGGCCGGCGCGGTGGGCTCGGGATGGGCGGGACGGGATACACGCTGACCGCGCCCGGATCGGCGGGCAGGGTGAACTCCGGGATCGCGTTGCGCCGCACGGTCCGCCGGGCCAGCAGTACCAGCACGACGGTCACCACGGCGCCGAGACTGATCAGCGCGCTCACCCAGCCCGGGGACTCTGCACCGCGGATCGTGCGGCCGACGGCGACGACGACGATCCAGCCCAGCGACACCGGGATGAGCAGTTTCCAGCCCAATGCCATGAACTGGTCGTAGCGCAACCGCGGCAGCGTGGCGCGCAGCCACATGTAGAGGAACATGAACGTCCACACCTTGGCGACGAACCACAACAGCGGCCACCAGCCGGAGTTCGCGCCGGCGATCAGGTTGAACGGGAACGGGGCCTGCCAGCCACCCAGAAACATTGTGGTGGCCAGTGCCGACACGGTCGTCATGTTGACGTACTCGGCGAGCATGAACATGGCGAATTTCAGCGACGAGTACTCGGTGTGGAAACCGCCGACGAGCTCGCCCTCGGCTTCGGGCAGATCGAACGGGGCCCGGTTGGTCTCGCCAACCATGGAGATCACATACACCAGGAACGACGGCAGCAGCAGGAACACGAACCAGGTGCCGTGCTGGGCGGCGACGATGCCCGAGGTGGACATGGTGCCGGCGTAGAGGAACACCGCGACGAACGACAGCGCCATCGCGATTTCGTAGGAGATCACCTGTGCGCTGGAACGCAGCCCGCCGAGCAGGGGATAGGTGGATCCGGAAGCCCAGCCGGCCAACACGATTCCGTACACCCCGACTGAGGTGACCGCCAGGACGTAGAGCACCGCCACCGGCAGATCGGTGAGCTGCAGCGCGGTGGTGTGCCCGAACACCGACACCAGAGGGCCCATCGGGATGACCGCGAACGCCATGATCGCGGGGATCACCGCGATGACCGGCGCCAGCAGGTAGATGGGTTTGTCCACACCGGCCGGGATGAGCCCCTCCTTGAGCGCCAGTTTGACGCCGTCGGCCAGGCTCTGCAGCAACCCGAACGGCCCGACCCGGTTCGGCCCGTACCGCATCTGCATGCGGCCCAGGACTTTCCGCTCGACCAGGATGGCCACCAGCACGCTCAGGAGTAGGAAGACGAAGACAGCCAGGCATTTGGCGAGCATCAGCCACCACGGGTCGTGGCCGAAGGAACTCAGATCCGGCATGTTCATGGCGTGATCCCGACGACCGCTCCCGGGGTGGCGCCCAGCACCCGGTGCACCGGGCCGGCGGAGTTCAGCGGCACCCACACCACCCGGTCCGGCATCTCGGTCACCGCCACCGGCAGCCGCAGCGCACCGCGCTCGGTCCAGATGCGCACCGGATCACCGTCAGAGCAACCGATCTCGTCGGCCGTCGCGGCGGACAGCCGGGCCACCGCCGGGCGCGCCGTGCCGGCCAGGTACGGTTCGCCGTCCTGCATCCGACCGCCGTCGAGCAACATCCGCCAGCCGGTCAGTACCGCCTCGCCCGGGCCGGGCCGCGCCATGACGGCGGCCGGGACGGCCGGGGCACCGGCCCGCGGCCCCTGCCAGGTGCCCAATCGGTCCAGGTCGGCCCGGACCGCGGCGGCGTCGGTGAGACCCAGATCCACCCCGACCTCGTCGGCCAGCGCGGCGAGCACCCGCATATCGGCGGTGGCCGAGGGGGGCAGCGCGGCACCGAAGGATCGGTAGCGACCCTCCCAGTTCACGAAGGTGCCGGCCTTCTCGGCGACCGGCGCCACCGGGAACACCACATCGGCACGGTCGGTGACCGCACTGTGCCGCAATTCCAGGCTGACCACGAACGCCACACTGTCCAACGCCGCCAGCGCCGCCTCCGGGTCGGGTAGATCGTCGACCTCGACGCCGCCGATGAGCAGCGCGGCCAGCTCACCGGATGCCGCGGCGGTGAGGATGGCCGCGGTGTCGCGGCCCGGCTCGGACGGCAGGTGTTCGACATGCCAGGCCGCCGCGACCTCGCCACGGGCGGTGTCGTCGGTGACCGGGCGGCCGCCGGGCAGCAGATGCGGGACGGCCCCGGCCTCCAGCGCACCGCGATCCCCGGCCCGCCGCGGCACCCAGCCCAGGCGGGCGCCAGTGGTCGCCGCCAGCCGCACCGCCGCCGAGTAGGCGCCCGGGGTGCCGGCCAACCGTTCGCCGACGAGAATCAAGGTGCCGGAAGGCAATTCGTCGCGCAGGCCGTCCAGTGCCGCGGCCTCACCACCCGGTGCGGCCATGACGAGCCGGCCACCGAGCTTGTGCAGCCCGCGACTGGTGAAGGGGCCGACCGACAGCACCGGCAGCCGGTGCTTGCGGACGGCCTTGCGCAGCCGCAGGAAGACGATCGGGGATTCCTCCTCGGGTTCGAGCCCGACCAGCAGCACCGCCGGCGCCGATTCGATATCGGCATAGCTGACGGCCTGCGGGAGGCCGGCGACGGCATGGGCGAGGAAATCGGCTTCCTCCGCCGAATGCATCCGGGCGCGGAAGTCGATGTCGTTGGTGTCCAGGATGATCCGGGCGAACTTGGCGTAACCGTAGGCGTCCTCGACGGTGGCCCGCCCGCCGACCAGGACACCCGCCCGGCCGGCCGCGGCGGTCAGCCCGCGCACCGCGACCGCCACCGCCTCCGACCACGAGGCCGGCCGCTGAGTGCCGTCCGGGTCACGGATCAGGGGAGTGTTGATGCGGTCGGCCTGGCGGGCATAGGTGAAGGCCCAGCGTCCCTTGTCGCAGTTCCATTCCTCGTTGACCTCCGGGTCGTCGCCGGCCAGTCGCCGCAACACCTTTCCGCGCCGGTGATCGGTGCGTTGCGCGCAGCCGGAGGCGCAGTGCTCGCAGACGCTCGGGGTGGACACCAGGTCGAATGGGCGGGCCCGGAACCGGTAGGCGGTGCCGGTGAGCGCGCCGACCGGGCAGATCTGCACGGTGTTGCCGGAGAAGTAGGAGTCGAAGGCCTCACCTTCGGCGATACCGACCTGTTGCAGCGCACCGCGTTCCAGCAGTTCGATGAACGGGTCACCGGCGATCTGGTCGGAGAACCGGGTGCACCGCGCACACAGCACACAGCGTTCCCGGTCCAGCAGCACCTGTGCGGACAGGCTGATCGGCTTCGGGTAGGTGCGTTTGACGTCGGTGAACCGGGAGTCGCTGCGGCCGTTGGACATCGCCTGGTTCTGCAGCGGGCATTCACCGCCCTTGTCGCAGACCGGGCAGTCCAGCGGATGATTGATCAGCAGCAGCTCCATCACACCGTGTTGCGCCTTGTCAGCGATCTCGGAGGTCAGCTGGGTGCGTACCACCATGTCCGGGGTGACCACCGCGGTGCACGAGGCCAGCGGTTTGCGTTGGCCCTCCACCTCGACCAGACACTGCCGGCAGGCGCCCACCGGGTCGAGCAGCGGGTGATCGCAGAACCGCGGGATCTGAATGCCCATCAGTTCGGCGGCCCGGATCAGCAACGTGCCCTTGGGCACGCTGACCTGGTGCCCGTCGATGGTCAGCGACACCATCTCGACCGGGGTGGTCTCCCGGGCCGGCCCTGCGAGCGTCATGCCTCCGCCCCTTCCACCGCGAACAGCGTCGACGCATACGGGTCGAACGGACACCCACCGCTCAGGTGCGCCAGGTACTCATCGCGGAAGTACTTGATGGAGGAGATGATCGGGCTGGCCGCACCGTCACCGAGCGCGCAGAACGACTTGCCCAGGATCGCGTCGGCGATGTCGAGCAGCTTGTCGATGTCGGACTGGTCGGCCGCACCCTCTTCCAGCCGCTGGTAGATCTGCGCCAGCCAGTAGGTGCCCTCCCGGCACGGTGTGCACTTGCCGCAGGATTCGTGGGCGTAGAACTGGGTCCAGCGCCGCACCGCCCGCACCACACACGTGGTCTCGTCGAAGATCTGCAGGGCCTTGGTGCCCAGCATCGACCCTGCGCCGGCCACCCCCTCGTAATCCAGTGGTATATCCAGATGTTCGCCGGTCAGCAGCGGTGTCGACGATCCGCCCGGCGTCCAGAACTTCAGCTGGTGGCCGGTCCGTACGCCACCGGCGTGATGGAGCAGTTCGCGCAGGGTGATGCCAAGCGGCGCCTCGTACTGGCCGGGACGGGTGACGTGGCCGGACAGCGAGTACAGCGTGAATCCGGGGGACTTCTCCGAGCCCATCGACTTGAACCAGTCCACCCCGCGGGACACGATGGCGGGCACGCTGGCGATCGATTCGACGTTGTTGACCACCGTGGGGCAGGCATAGAGGCCGGCGACCGCCGGGAACGGTGGACGCAACCGCGGCTGGCCGCGCCGGCCCTCCAGCGAGTCCAGCAGCGCGGTCTCCTCACCGCAGATGTAGGCCCCGGCCCCGGCGTGCACGACCAGGTCCAGATCGAACCCCGTGCCCCGGATGTCGCGGCCCAGGTAACCGGCCTCATAGGCTTCGACGACGGCGGCGCGCAGCCTGCGCAACACCGGCACCACCTCACCGCGGACGTAAATGAACGCGTGCCGGGCGCCGATCGCGTACGCGGCGATGACGGCGCCCTCGACCAGCACGTGCGGGGTGGCCATCATCAACGGAATGTCCTTGCACGTACCGGGTTCGGACTCGTCGGCGTTGACCACCAGATAGTGCGGTTTCGGGTCTTGCGGGTTGATGAACGACCACTTCTGCCCGGTCGGGAACCCCGCCCCGCCGCGCCCGCGCAGACCCGACTCCTTCACCAGGTCGATCACCGCGGCCGGGTCCATCCCCAGTGCGGTGTCCAAAGCCTGATAACCGTCGTGACGGAGATAGGTTTCCAGAGTCCAGGACTGGGGATCGTCCCAGTAGCGGCTGAGCACCGGTGCCAGTGACGTCATGGTTCACCTCGGCTCACCCGTAGACCGGCCAGCGTCGCCGCACCGGCCGGGGAGGTGTCGAGGGCGCCCGGATCGACACCGGCCAGGATGCGCGCGGTCCGGCGGAAGGTGCACAGCGTGGCCCCGCGGGTCGGCGTGACGGGCTGTCCCGCGCGCAGGTCGTCGACGAGATCCCGTGCCGTGGAGGGCGTCTGGTTGTCGAAGAACTCCCAGTTCACCATCAGCACCGGCGCGTAGTCACAGGCGGCATTGCACTCGATGTGCTCCAGCGTGATCGACCCGTCCGCGGTGCTCTGCCCGGCGCGGATACCGAGATGCTCCTGCAGCACATCCAGGATGGCGTCCCCACCCATCACGGCGCACAACGTGTTGGTGCACACGCCGATCAGGTAGTCCCCGGTCGGGGTGCGCCGGTACATCGAGTAGAAGGTGGCGACGGCCGTCACCTCGGCCGGTGTCAAGCCGAGTCGGTCTGCGCAGAAGGCGATCCCGGCGGGGGTGAGGTAGCCATCCTCGGCCTGCACCAGGTGCAGCAGGGGCAGCAGCGCCGACCGGGGCACCGGATAACGGGCGATGATCTGCTCGGCGTCGGCGGCCAGCTGGGCCGACACCTCATCCGAATACGTCTGCGGCCCAGCGCTGATCGGTGGCCCGGCCTCGTCGGGACGCTGACCGAGTTGCAGGTCGACGGCGGTCATCGGACTATCACCTGTCTACCCCTCCCATCACGGGATCGATGGAGGCCACCGCCGAGATCGCGTCGGCCACCATGCCGCCCTCACACATCGCCGCCACTGCCTGCAGATTGGTGAAGGACGGATCCCGGTAGTGCACCCGGTACGGGCGGGTGCCGCCGTCGCTGACCATGTGCACCCCGAGTTCCCCGCGGGGCGACTCGACCGCGACGTACACCTGTCCGGCCGGAACCCGGATACCCTCGGTGACCAACTTGAAGTGGTGGATCAGCGCCTCCATCGAGGACCCCATGATCTTGGCGATATGCTCACCGGAGTTGCCCAGCCCGTCCGGTCCGACCTTCAGATCCGCCGGCCAGGCCAGCTTCTTGTCGGTCAGCATGACCGGTCCGGGCTTCAATCGGGCGACACACTGCTCGACGATCTTCAGGGATTCCTTCATCTCGTCCACGCGAATCACATAGCGGCCGTAGGCATCGCAGGCGTCGTCGGTGCAGACCTCGAAGTCGTAGGACGCATAGCCGCAGTAGGGCTGCGCCCGACGCAGATCGTGCGGCAGCCCGGTGGACCGCAGCACCGGCCCGGTGATGCCCAGGGCCATACACCCGGTGAGGTCGAGATAACCGATGCCCTGGGTGCGGGCCTTCCAGATGTAGTTCTCCCGGAGCAGCTTCTCCAGGTCCCGCAGTCGCTCCGGGAGGATGTCGATGAGTTCCCGCAGTTGCGGCATCGCCTCGTCGGGCAGGTCCGCGGCCAGGCCGCCGGGCCGGATGTAGGCGTGGTTCATCCGCAGGCCGGTGATGGTCTCGAACATGCTCAGGATCAGCTCGCGTTCCCGGAACCCGAAGAACATCGCCGACATCGCCCCCAACTCCATCCCGCCGGTGGCCAGCGCGACCAGATGACTGGAGATGCGGTTGAGTTCCATCAGCAGGACCCGGATGACGCTGGCGCGTTCGGGGATGTCGTCGGTGACCCCGAGCAGCTTCTCCACGCCCAGGCAGTAGGCCGTCTCGTTGAAAAACGGTGACAGATAGTCCATCCGGGTCACGAACGTCACGCCCTGCGTCCAGTTGCGGTATTCCAGGTTCTTCTCGATACCGGTGTGCAGGTAGCCGATGCCGCAGCGGGCCTCGATGATCGTCTCGCCCTCGATCTCCAGAATCAGGCGCAGCACACCGTGGGTCGAGGGGTGCTGCGGACCCATGTTCACCACGATGCGCTCACCGGCGTGTTCCCGGGCGGCCGCCACCACGGCATCCCAGTCCTGGCCGCCGACCATCACGACGGGCGGGTCGGTCTCGGTTGACATCAGTTGTAGGACCTCCGCTCATCGGGCGGCGGGATCTGCGCCCCGTGATACTCCACGGGTATGCCGCCCAACGGGTAGTCCTTGCGTTGCGGGTGCCCGACCCAGTCGTCGGGCATCTCGATGCGGGTCAGCGACGGGTGGCCGTCGAAGATGATGCCGAAGAAGTCGTAGGTCTCCCGTTCATGCCAGTCGGTGGTCGGATACACCGAAAACAGGGACGGCATATGCGGGTCGCTGTCCGGGGCGGCGCACTCCAGTTGGATGCGACGGTTGTGGGTGATCGACATCAGCGGGTAGACCGCGTGCAGTTCACGGTCCGCCTCGCCCGGGTAGTGCACCCCGGAGACACCCAGGCACAGTTCGAATCTCAGCGCGGGATCGTCGCGCAGGGCCTGCGCCACCGGTACCAGGTGCTCTCGGCTGATGTCCATCGTGAGCTGATCGCGGAACACCACGACGCGCTGGACCGCGGCGGCGTACCGGTCCGGGCCGAGCGCGGCGGACAGCGCGTCGACCACCTCGTCGAAATAGCCGCCGTAGGGCCGTGGGGTGCCGCCGGGCAGGGCGACCTCGCGGACCAGCCGCCCGTAGCCGGAGGTGTCCCCGGTACCGGTCACCCCGAACATCCCGCGACGGACGCCGATGATCTCCCGGTCGGTCATGAGATTCCCTCGCACGCTTCGGTCATGACCGCAGCAACCCGGTCAACTCGATGGTGGGCCGCGATGCGAGCGCGGCCTGTTCGGCGGCGGCGATCGCCTCGGCCCGGTTCACCCCGAGCGGCATCTCGGCAATCTTGGCGTGCAGCTTGAGGATTGCGTTGAGCAGCATTTCCGGGCGGGGTGGACAGCCGGGCAGGTAGATGTCCACCGGCACCACATGGTCGACACCCTGAACCACCGCGTAGTTGTTGAACATCCCGCCCGAGGAGGCGCACACCCCCATGGCCAGTACCCATTTCGGCTCGGCCATCTGGTCGTAGACCTGACGCAGCACCGGTGCCATCTTCTGGCTGACCCGTCCGGCCACGATCATCAGGTCGGCCTGCCGGGGTGTCGCCGAGAACCGCTCCATGCCGAACCGGGAGATGTCGAAGCGGGGGCCGGCGGTCGCCATCATCTCGATGGCACAGCACGCCAGTCCGAAGGTGGCCGGCCACAGCGAGCCCTTGCGGACGTAGCCGGCGACCTTCTCCACGGTGGACAGCAGGATGCCGCCGGGTAGTTGTTCCTCTAGTCCCATGACAGCCCTCCTCGGCGCCAGACGTAGGTGTAGGCCACGAAGACGGTGAGCATGAACAGCAGCATCTCCACCACCGCGAACAGCCCCAGTGAGTCGAAGGCCACCGCCCACGGGTAGAGGAACACGATCTCGATATCGAAGATGATGAACAGCATCGCCGTCAGGTAGTACTTGATCGGGAACCGCTGGCCGGTCGCGAGCTTGGCGTCGGCGGCGGGCAGCAGCGGCTCGATTCCGCATTCGTAGGCTTCGAGTTTGGCGCGGTTATAGCGGCGCGGCCCGATGACGGTGGCGATGCCCACCGAGACGATGGCGAATGCGGCCGCAATCGCCCCCAGCACCAGTATGGGTGTGTAGACAGTCATGTCTGTGTCAACCTCTGTGCCGCTCTCTCGGTGGGCTTTCGATGTGAGCTAGAACACAGCTTAGTCGCGTTAACGGTCGAGGCGCCGCATTTTGGTTAGGATCGGAACCAACAGCTGGGTCGACCCACCCTCATCGGCGAGAGTGGTGAAGATACAACGGCCGCAGCGTGTTTCGTGCTGTGATCAAGAGCGTGAGCGCAGCAGATCTGCTACGGCCTCACCGAGTCGGATCGGGTCGATCGGGTGCGGCACCGCCGCTTCGGCGCGCGACCAGGACGCCAGCCAGGCATCGTCGGGACGGCCGGTGAGCACCAGGATCGGCGGACACACCGCGATCTCGTCCTTGAGCTGCTTGGCCAGCCCCATCCCACCCGTCGGCGTGGCCTCGCCGTCCAAGATCAACAGATCGAATCCGCCGTCGGCGACCTGGGAGACCACCACCGGCGCGGTGGCCACGTCGAGATAGGTCAGCTCGGGAAGGTCGGGATGAATGCGCCGGCCCAGCGCCGTGCGCACCTGTTCTCGGGTGCGGTTGTTGGAGCTGTAGACCAGGATCCGTAGCTGCGCATCGGTGTCGGCCACACCGGCGATGCTACGGCTGCTTGACGAAAACCGCGGCGGCTTCGATGGTGACCGCGTCACCCATCATCCCGAACAGGTTGCCGTTGACCCCGAAGGTCTGACGGTTCAGCGTCGTCGTGGTCTCCAGCCGTACGTCGCCGCCCGGCAGGCCGCGCACATGCGTCGGCAACTCCAGATCGTGCTGGATGCCCTTCACCGTCAACTGGACGCTCAGCGTCACCCAGGACGGCCCGGTGGCCTCGGCGGCCTCCACTGCCACCTCGATCAGCGGGTATCGGCGGACGTCGAAGAAATCATCGGAGCGCAGGTGATTGTCGCGGCGGCCGATACCGGTGCGTACCGATGCGGCGGCGATGCCGAGCCGACCCGTGACATTGCCTTCCGCTACCGCCTCCGCGCTGCCTTCCACCTCGGTGAATACACCGTTGACATGTGCCAGCCCCCAGAAGGTGGGGCTGTGGAACGCCACTTCGGTGCGGCCGGGATCGAGCCGCCAGGTGCCCAGCCAGTCCTGCAGATCCATCCCCGGTCCTCCTCAGTTCGCGAGTAGGGGAGCCATATCGGCCGGGTCGAAGTATTCGTCGATTCGGGTGATCCGGCCGTCGGCACCCACCTTGATCACGATGCATACCCGCAATTGGATGCACGCACCACCGGTGGCTTCGGCGTGCAGGACATGCTGCTGTACGAAGCCGCCGTCGAAGAACTGCCGGTCGAGGATCTCGTAGCGACGGGAGGAGGTGATCCGGATGAACCACCGGATCACCTTGAGCGCCGGCCCCAGGTCGTTGTCGGCAGGATCCCCGCTGTGCCAGACCTTGACATCGTCGGCCCACATGGCGGCGACGGTGTCGTACTCCCCGCGTTCGATGGCGGTGAACAACCGGTTCGCCACGTCAACGGTCATGATGCCTCCTGGGGGTTGACCTCAACAATGGTTCAGGTCCGACGCTTGTGGACATGAGAGAACAATTCGACAGGGCTTATGAAGCACATACGGCGCCATGGGTGATCGGCGAACCGCAGCCCGCGGTGGTCGCCCTGGCGAACAGTGGCGCGCTGCGCGGTCGGATTCTGGACATCGGATGCGGGCTGGGGGAGCACACCATCCTGCTGGCCGGGCTCGGCCATCCGGTGCTGGGCGTCGACTACGCGCCGCAGGCCATCGCCCAGGCTCGCGCGAATGCGGCCGCGCGCGGGGTCGACGTCCGGTTCGAGGTGGGGGACGCACTGCAGATGGAGGCGGTTCTGGGCGGCGGCGCGCCGTTCGACACGATTCTGGACAGCGCGGTGTTCCACATTTTCGACGACGCCGCCGAACGCGCCCGATACGTCGCCGGCCTGCACCGGGGCTGCCGGGCCGGCGGCCATGTGCACCTGCTGGCGCTCTCTGAGTCCGGCCGCGGGTGCGGCCCGCAGGTCAGCGAGGCGGTGATCCGCTCGGCATTCGCCGACGGCTGGGACCTGGAGGCACTCGATGCCACCACCTACCGCGGCGTGATCGGGGAGGTGCACGCCCCGCTGCTGGGCCTGCCGGTGGGCACGGTCGTCGACGAACCGGCCTGGCTGGCCCGGGTGCGCAGGCTGTGACATCAACCGAGATGACCGCGGGTGCGGCACCGCCACCGGCGACCCGGCCGACTCACTCCCGGTCATAGCCCGGGTGGGCGACGTCGAGCCGGTGGCGTACCAGGGCCCGCAGCGCGGGCAGCAGCTCGGCACCGCGGTCATCGAAATCCCCGGCGCGGATGGCGGCGGCCAGCGCCGCCTCCTCGTTGAACCCGAGCGCCGCCAACTCGGCGCGCGGTTCCTCTTCGCCGGTGGCGAGCAGTTCGCGCTCCACGATGCGCAGCACATTGGCCGCGACCCGAGCGTGGAAGTTCACCGCGCCGGTGGTCTCGGTGCGGACCTCACCCTCCAGGAACTCGGCCACCGCGGCGACCAGCTCGGCGGCGGTCGGCTTGTAGTGCAGGTTCGTCACGGGCCCTCCAGAAGGTTGAGCAGGTCATATTCCGTCTCGCACACCCGTCGCCCGATGGCCGCGAGTTCCACCGATCGCGACAGCCCCGAGCGGTGCCGCTCGTACTGGTATCGGCAGATCACCCCCCAGCGCAGCGTGGCCGCCACCAGCCACCAGCGCAGGGCGGTGCGATCCACGGCCCGGCCGGCCGCCTGTTCGTAGGCGGACACGAACTCCTCGATGCTGCCCAGCCCACCGGCACCGAGCGCCGCGGATGCCCCGAACCGCCAGGCCCGGATGCAGAACCAGGCCAGGTCGTCGAGCGCCTCGCCGACGTGGGTCAGCTCCCAGTCGAGCACCGCGGCCAACCCGGTGTCGTCGACGATCAGGTTGCCCATCCGGAAGTCGCCGTGCACCAGCACCTCCGGTGTCGCGGCCGGGCGGTTGTGCTCCAGCCAGCGAAACGCCCACTCGAAGGTGGCGGTGGTGTCGCCCATCTCGTCGAGCTGGCGGCGCCACTCGTCCAGCGGGTCCACGCTGGACAACCCGATTCCGGCCGGATCGGCGCGGTGGATGGCGGCCAGCGCCTCGGCGCACTGATGCAACAGCCGTGCCCGCGATTGGTCGTCGAGGGTGCGCGCGATCTTGCGGACGATCGTCTCGCCGCCGATGAAGTCGCACACCAGATACGGATTGCCGAGTGCGGCAGGGGAATTGTCGGCCGCGATGATCTGCGGTACCGGTGCGCCGGTGGCTGCCGCGCGGCGCAGCGCGGCCGCCTCCAATTCCATACTGGCGTGTACATCGTCAGGTGGCCCGGTGCGCAGGATCAGGGCCCGTGCGCCGTCCGAGGTCTGCGCATCGAAGGCCCAGGTGGCGCGGCTGGCCCCGCCGGTGAGCACCCGCAGGTTCGCCACCGAGACCTCGCCCAGCTTCGGTGCGAGCACCTCGACGAGGGCCGCGGCCAGCCGCGACGCGTCGGTCACTTGCGCCCGAACTTCAGCATGCGCTGGGCGACCCGGCGGATCTGGATCTCCTCGGCGCCCTCGGTGATCCGGTACCGCCGGTGGTGGCGGTAGATGTGCTCGAACGGTTCGTGCCGGCTGTACCCGACCCCGCCGTGGATCTGCATGGCCCGGTCGGCGGCCTCGCACACCAGCCGGTTGGCGCGGTAGTTGGCCATCGACACCTTGTCCGAGACCTCCATGTGGTGGTCGCGGTCCAGATGCCAGGCGGCGTAGTACACCAGCAGGCGCACCATCTGCGCCTCGGTCTGCAACTCGGCCAGCGGCCACTGCACGGCCTGGTTCACCGACAGCGGCTTGCCGAACACGATCCGGTCGCCGGCGTACTGCGCGGCCCGGTCGATGCAGTACTGGGCGGCGCCGAGACTGCTGGCGGCCTGGCGAATCCTGTTCTCGTGCAGGAACGTCTGGCCGACCTCCAGGCCGTGATCGACCTCGCCGAGCACCGCGTCCGCCGGTACCCGGACATCCTTGAGCTCCACCTCGCCGTGGTCGCTGGGCATGTTGAAGGTCCACCAGTAATAGGGGACGGTGAACCCCGGGGTGTCGGTGGGCACCAGGAAGGCGGTGATCCCGACGGCGGAACCGTCCTGCCCGGAGGTCCTGGCGAAGATCAGGTCGTGGGTCGCCCGGTGCACCCCGGTGTTCCAGCGTTTGGCGCCGTTGATCACCCAGTCGTCACCGTCGCGCACGGCGGTGGTCTCCATCCAGGTGGCATCGCTGCCGTGGTTGGGTTCGGTCAGGCCGAAGGCCATCGAGCGTTTGCCGGTCAGCATCGCCTCGACCCAGTCCTTCTTCTGCGCCTCGGTGCCGAACCGGCTCATCATGATCACCTGCGGGAAGTTGCCGACGATCGAGGACTCGTCCTGTAGGTCGTTGTGCAGGCCGAGACCCTTGTGCGCCAGGTGTTCCCGGATGACGGCCATGTCCAGGTTGGACCCGCCGCGGCCACCGAACTCCTCGGGCAGGCCGTAGCGCAACCAGCCGGCCGCGTCCGCACGGCGGCGCATCTCGTCGAGCAGGTCCTCCCACTCCCGGGCCGGCACCCCGCCGTTCTCCAGGTCGGTGCGGGCGAACTCGCGCCGCCGGTCGAAGTACTGCATGTGCTCGCGCTCCAGCGGCTTGATCTCGGCCTCGATGAACGCGTCCATCTCGGCAAGCAGCCCTGGAAGATGTTCCGGTAAAGCGAAATCCACGGTGATCTCTCTTTCTTTCTCAGTGGCCGTACAGGGTTTTCTTCCAGATCGTGGAGAGGGTCTTGATGGCGTCGGCATCGCTGATCTGCAGTTCCGAACCGGGATTTCCGACGACCACGACGGTGAAGTTCTCGAACAGCAAGGCGATCGCCGCCGCGATGTGCTCGGGTTCCAGATCCTGGGCGTAGCCCTGTTCGCGAGCGCGGCGCACCGAGTCGGCCACCATGTCCATGCCGAACCGCCGGAACTCGTGCTGCACCCGGGCGAACCGGGGTTGGGTGGCCCCGAGCTGGGCGACCGCGATCATGATGCCGATGTTCTGTTTGAACAGATTCCAGTAGCCGGTCACCACCGTGGTGAAGTACTCGCTGTCCTCGGGGGAGTCGGGCAGCGGCACCCGAGTGCCGGACGGTTCGACGATGTCGTGCAGGAAGGATTCCGCCAGCGAGGCAAGCAGATCTTCCTTGTCATCGAAGTACCGGTAGAACACCGCCGAGGATTTACCGGCCGCCGAGGTGATATCGGCCAGGGTGGTGCCGTGGAAACCGCGTTCGGCGAACAGTTTCCGGGCGGCGAGTTCGATGGCATCACGGGTCTGGCGACCCTTGGCGGTCAGCGATTCGGCGGGTGTCATATCAGCCCAGGATGCGATCCCCGGCGCGCAACAGCGCGCTGGGCAACTCGTGGCCGACGGCCTGCTGGGCGACCCGGGCCGCATCGATGGCGGCGGTCAGGTCCACGTCGACCTCGATATCGCTGTCGCGCAACAGATACACCAGGTCCTCGGTGGCGATGTTGCCGCTGGCGCCCGGCGCGAACGGGCAACCGCCCAGCCCGCCGACCGAGGCGTCCAGCCTGCTCACCCCGGCCTGCACCGCGGCGTAGGCACTGGCCAGCCCCGCACCGCGGGTGTTGTGGAAGTGTGCGCCCAGCGGCAGTTCCCCGATCAGCGGGCGGACCCGCTCGATCAGGGTCTGCACCCGCCTGGGCGTGGTGGTGCCGATGGTGTCGGCAATCGCGATCCGGTCCACACCGAGATCGGTTGCCGCCGAGGCGATATCGAGTACACGCTGCGGGTCGGTCGGCCCGTCGAACGGGCAGTCCCAGGCGGTGGCGATGATGACCTCGACCGTTGCGTCGTGGTCATGGGCGATGCGGGTGACGTCGGCGATGGCGGCCGTCGCCTCGGCGCTGTCACGTCCGACGTTGGCCCGGCTGTGCGCATCCGAGGCCGACACCACGTATTCGATGGAATTCAGCCCCGCCGCGATGGCACGTTTGGCGCCGTTCGGGCTGGCCACCAGGGCGGAGAACTCCACGTCCGGGAACCGATACAGCTCGGCGGCCAGCTCGGCGGCGTCGGCCAGGGCGGGCACCTTCGACGGGGAGACGAACGCGGTGGCCTCCACCTCCCGGACACCGGTGGCAACGATGGCCTCCAGGATGCCGATCTTGGCCTCCAGTGGGATGGGCGCCTCGATCTGCAGCCCATCGCGCAGACACACCTCGCGGATATCGACCTTCATCACAACACCCCCTGCTCCCGCAGCGTCTCCAGTTCCTCGTCACCGATACCCAGCAGACCCGAGTACACCTCGTCATTGTGCTGGCCCGGCCGCGCCGAACCCGCATTGCGGATGGTGCCCGGCGATTCCGAGAGCACCGGGATGACACCCGGTCCCTTGACGTTACGCTCGATCCGCTCATCCCAGTGGTCGGCGATCATCCCGCGCGCCTGCAGTTGCGGGTCCTCGAACACCTCGGCCACGGTGTTGATCGGCCCGCTGATGACGCCGGCGTCGGACAGGATCGCGATGATCTCCGCGGGTTCCCGCTGGGCCGCCCAGTCACCGATGATCTTGTCCAACTCGTCCTGGTTGCGCCCGCGGGCCACGTGGTTGACGAACCGGTCGTCGGTGGCCAGGTCGGGCCGGCCCATCGCCTCGCACAAGCGGCGGAACACGGTGTCCTGGTTGGCTGCGATCACCACCCAGCTGCCGTTGGCGCTCTGGTAGATGTTCGACGGGGCGATGCCGTCGAGCCGGGTACCCGACGGCCCGCGCACCACGCCGCCGATGTCATAGTCGGGAATGGTGGATTCCTGGATGGCCAAACAGCTTTCGGTCAGCGCGGTATCGACGACCTGGCCCACGCCGGTGACGCTGCGCCGGTACAGCGCGGCCAGCGCGCCCTGCGCGGCGAACATCCCGGCCAGGCTGTCACCGAGCGACAGCGCCAGCCGCGGGGGAGGACCGCCGGGAAAACCGTTCATGTGCCGCAGACCGCTGGCCGCCTCGGCGACCGAGGCGTAGCCGGCCTTGCCGGCGTCCGGCCCGGTCTGGCCGTACCCGGACACCCGCACCAGGATGATGCCCTTGTTGCGTTCGCGCAGCACTTCGTAGCCCAGGTTCCATTTCTCCAGGGTGCCGGGCCGGAAGTTCTCCACGATGATGTCGGAGCGTCCCACCAGTTCCAGGAACAGGTCCCGGCCGCGCTCGGTGCGCAGATCCAGTGTGGCCGCTTTCTTGTTGCGGGCGTGCACCGTCCAGAAGAAGTGGTGTCCGTCCAGTTCGGCCTGCCCCCAGGTGCGCAGCGGATCGGGGCTGCTGGGCAGTTCGATCTTGATGACCTCGGCGCCCATGTCGCCGAGCAACCGCCCGGCGAACGGACCCGAGATCAGGGTGCCCAGTTCGAGCACCCGGATGCCGTCGAGCGGTCCGGTCACACGTCCCGGGTCGCTGCGCTCCTGCCCTCCGGGGACCATCAGAGGCTGAACCCGTGCCGGTGCAACCAATCGGTGCAGATGGCCACGGCCTGGCGCAGGGTGCCGCGCTGGTCCGGGCCCGAGTAGTAGTGGTTGGCGCCCGGAATCTCGTGCATCTCCTTGTCCGGGTGCCCGATTGCCTCGAACAGCCGCCGGGTGTGGCTGGGGGTGCAGGCGTCGTCGGCCAGGTTTCCGATGACCAGGGCGGGCACCGTGATATCCGGTCCGGCCTTGAGTGCGTCACCGTTGGCGTCGTCATAGCTCCACTGCGACAACCAGCTTCGTAGCGTGCAGAACCGGGCCAGGCCGACGGGGGAGTTGTTCACCACCTGCGGATCACCCAGGTAGCAGGTGCCGGGCTTGCGTTCGTTGGGGTCGACGGTGGGATCCAGCCAGCGCGGGTCGGCCATGGTGCCGTGCACGACGAACGCGTACTCGTCATCGGGGCGTCCGGCGGCCTTGAGCTCGGCCAGTTTTTCCTTGACCCACTTCGTGATTCGCCGGTTACGGTCGATCTGGGCCTGGTGGTAGCGCTCCAGGAACTCGCTCGTGTAGGGCGGCTGGTTCGGGTTGTCCGGGTTGTACAGGTCCAACTCGGGGTCCCGCTTGGACGGGTCGTTCTCGTCCAGGATGGAGGCATCCATCCATTCGGTCATGGTGCCGTGCCGGCTGATGTGCGCGGCCAGCAGCATGATGCCGTCGGCCGGGATCAGTCCCAGCTTGGTCAGGTCGGGGCCGTCCCCGGACGGGCTGGCGGTCACCGTCGGGTTCTGGGCCTGCTGCTGGTAGAACGCCGACAGCGAACCGCCGCCGCTCCAGCCGGCCAGCACGACCTTCTGGTAGCCGAGCCGGTTCTTGGCATCCTTGATGCACTCGCCGAGATCCTCGACGACCTTCTCCATCAGCAGTGCGGAGTCGGTACCGCGGAATCGGCTGTTGCAGTAGATGACATGGTGGCCGGCCCGGGCCAGCGCGTTGATCATCGGCAGGTAGGCACCGCCACCGATCGGGTGCATGAAGACGAGCACGGTATCGGACGGCTTGTCCTTCGGCTTGAGCAGATAGCTCTCCAGCACCACGAGTTCGGCGACGCCGCCGTAGACGTCGCGCACCGAGGAGGTGTTCTGGTAGGCGACCAGATACGGGATGCGCTCGTACTCGTGCTTCACGGGGGTTTCGGTGATGGTGGTCATGGTTCTAGTGCTGCCCCAGATCGTTGGCGAGGATTTCGGCGGACGGGATGAGCCGGCGGCGGGTGTCGATGGCGATCACCGACCAGTCGACGCGGTCGTAGTCGTCGAACTTGCGCCGTGCGCGTTCCCGGGCGACCTCGGGTGCGCCATGGTGAACACCTTGCGGCGCATGGGAAACCAGTCCCGGCGGCATCGGGATGCCGTACAGCGTGCCACCGTGGAAGAACGCGATCTCGTCGTAGTCGACGTTGCGGTGATACCACGGGGTGCGCTCGGTGCCGGGCACGCTCTCGGCCGGCTTGGGCAGAAAGTTCATCACGTACACACCGGTCGCCTGCATGAACAGGTGGACCGTCGGGGGCAGGTGCACGCTCTCGGAGGTGATGACGGTGTAGTCCTCGATGTTGAAGGTGAACGGGAAGTTGTCTCCCCGCCAGCCCTCCACGTCGAGCGGATTGTGTTTGTAGAGAAGGGATGTCGTCCCGACCCCATCAATCGGGGAGTGGATGAGGCGGACCTCGTACTCTCCGTCTTTCTGCGGCCCTTCACCGTTTTCGATGGGCTCGGGTTCGGGGATGGTCACCTGTGCCGGGTCGAACGGGAAGTGCCGGCCCAGGGTGCCGGCCGGGGGAACCCGGAAGTCGTCGGTGGCCTGGATCATCAGCCAGGTGCTCTCGCTGTCCGGGATCTGGCGGAAGGTGCACGCCTTGGGGACGTACACCCAGTCGCCCTCGCGGTAGCGCAGCGGGCCGAACTCGGTCTCCAGCAGGCCGGCGCCCTTGTGCACGAAGATCAGCAGATCGCCGTCGACGTAGCGCACGAAGAACGGCATCTCTTCGGTGCGCCGGCTCAGCAGCACCAGGCAGTCGGGGTTGGAGAACATCAGCAGCGGGCCGCCGTGCGCGTCGGTGGCGTCGCTGGGCTTCAGCTCGGAGGAGAGCACATCGGTGGGGCGCAGCGGGCCGACGGTGCGGTAGGCGGTCGGGTCGTTGCGCCGGTACATGTTCGCGGTGCGGCCGACGAAGCCGCCACGGCCCAGCTCGTCGTCTTTCAGGCCGTCGAGATCGGCGTGCACGCGTTTGGGCGTCTTGCCTTTCCGCAGGTGGACGAAGGATTCCATGACGCTCCTCGAAAGTCTGTCAGCAAAACTGAAAGTGACTTTACTTTTCGTTCTGAGCGTTGGCAAGGGTGCGCGGAGGGTGCGGCGCGCGGGTCAGGGGACCGGGACGCCCTCCCGGAGGAAGGTCAGTGCGGCCACCGTGCCGTCCGGCTGCACGGTCAGTCGGAACTGTCCCGGACGGCGGGCCATCTGCAGTGGCACGTTCACCACCGTCGTCTCACCGCGTTGGATGCTCTCCGGTGCGCCGTGCGACTGGTAGGCGCCGAATGCATGTTGGTAGAGATCCCAGGACTGCTGCAGTGCGGGTGTCGGCAGCAGGGTCCGCATGGTCGGGTTGAACTCCGTGGTTGCCGCCGGGTAGTCGCCGCGCACGATCTCCTCGAGGGTGGACAGCGCAATCTGGTCCGCGGGTGTCTCGGCGGCAGCGGTCGGTGTTCCGAGGGTGAGGACACCGGCGCCGGTGACGAGTGCGGCGAGGCCTGCCAGGGCCGGGGTGGTGCGCCGCCGAAGGCTGGGGGGTGTCTTTGCTGAACGCATGGGGGACACGATAGGCCGCCGCCGTACCTCGGTCGGTTGATTGGTGAAGTCGATCTCGGTCTGTGGTGAGCTCGGTGAAAGGGCGCGCGCATTCGGTTGCGTGCCAGTAATTTTCACGGAGGTCAATTCCTGCGGTTAGTGTCCCGGCCGAGCGCGGTTTTTGTATTGACAGTGCCTGGCCGCGATGCCAGATTGGGTAATGTCGAGGCCGGGTGGTTGCCACAGCGGAAGCGATGTTTGAATGGCCCCACGATGTGAATCCGGCGTCGACTGCCCAGCGGTCTACGTACCCCTTGTGTGACGGAAAGTTGTCTCTGCTTTGACCAATGCGGGTTCGCCCACCCCACCGCTCAGGGAAACCTCAAGAGACTGCACGGCTTTGGCCATCGCCGGCAACACGTACCTCGATCGCAAAAGGCGCGTTGAACTGCTGAACCAGTATCCGGCGGTGCGTACAGGAAAGAATCGATCTTGTTAGGACCGTGTCGCATTGGCGCGTGAACCAGGATCTTCAGGCCATCGAAATTCCTTATACGTCAATTATTTTGGAGGGCGCCATGACCACCAATCCGTTCGACGATGAGAAGGGCCGGTTCGTTGTGCTCGTCAACGACGAGGAGCAGCACAGCCTGTGGCCGACCTTCGCCGACATCCCGGACGGGTGGCGAGTGGTCTACGGCGAGGATGACCGCGCCGCCTGCCTGGACTACATCGAACGCGAATGGACCGACATCCGGCCCAAGAGCCTGCGCGACCGACTGGGCGCCAACCAACCGGGCTGATGACCAGAACATCGCGAGTCGAGGGTAGGAATGGAACGCGGGGACGCAGCGTCACCGATCAGTCGCGCGCAGCTGGACATCTGGCTGGCCCAGGAGGCCACACAATCCGGCGCTGAATGGCAGCTCGGTCTGTTCGTCGAAATCGACGGAACTCTGGACCGGAGAGCACTGAAGTGGGCGATCCGCCGTACGGTCGACGAATCCGAACCGCTGCGCGCCACATTCTTCGAAGCCGACGGCCGGGTGTACCAGCGCACCGTCGACGATCCCGCCGAACTGACCGTCGTCGATCTGCGCAAGGCCGACGACCCGGCCGCTGACGCGCTCGCCGCCGCCCGGGACATCCAACACACGCCGATGCCGCTGGACGACCGGTTGTTCCGGTTCGTGCTCTTCCGGGCCGGCGCGACGAAGAACTACCTGTTCGTCTGCGCGCACCACATCGTGGTCGACGGACTGGCCATGGTTCTGGTCTGCCAGCGGATCGCCGCGGTGTACTCGGCGGCGGTCTCGGGCGCATCCATCAGCCCGACCGTGTTCGGGTCGCTGAGCGAACTCCTCACGTACGAAAAACGATACGAAACCTCCGACACCTACGAGATCGACCGGGACTACTGGTCGGCGCATCTGCCGGCCGAGACCGAGCGTAACCACCCGCGGGTCGGGGAGGCGGTGGACACGGATACGGGTGCGGCGCTGGAACGGGTCCCGCTGAACGCCGCGGTCCTGGCCGCCGTCGACACCCTCAGCCGCGTTCGGAACATGCCGCGCTCGTCGGTGATCACCGCGGCCTGCGCGCTGATGCTGCGCGCCTGGCGCGCGGACGGCGACGAGGTCGTCTTCGACTTCCCGGTCAGTCGACGGGTCGACCCGGAATCGAAGACGCTGCCCGGGATGGTGGCCGGGGTCGTCCCCCTGGTGCTGCAGCCGCGACCGGCGATGTCGGTGGCCGAGTTCTGCGGATACGTCGACGGCCGTATCCGGGAAGCGCTGCTGCATCAGCGGTTCCCGGTCGAGGCACTCGAGCGGGAGGCCAATCTGCGCCGGCGGGGGGAGGTCGCCAACCGCCCGGTCATCGACTTCCTGCCGTCGGCGTTCACCGTGCCCTTCGGTGGGGCCACCGCCTCGGCGGTGCTGCTGGCCGGGGCGGCCCGCGGATCCGGCCTGATGTTCACCGGCGCCGGGGACGACCTGCTGGTCAGCACCTTCGGCACCGAGCAGCCGTTCGCCGCGACGCCGCCCGCCGAGCTGGCCGCGCACCTGGAACGCATCCTGGCCGCCATGGTCGCCGACCCGGACCGGCCGCTGTACGCGGTGGACACGCTGACCACCGCGCAGCGGGCCCGGCTGGCCCACCTCGGCAACTGGTCTGTGGCGCCGGCATCCAACGCGGTGTCCATCCCGGCGATGTTCGCCGCGCAGGTCGCCGCCACCCCGGCCGCCACGGCGGTCAGCGTGGCCGCCTCCGCGCTCACCTACGCCCAACTGGATGAGGCGTCGAATCGGTTGGCACACCACCTGATCCGACACGGCGTCGGCCCCGGGCAGATCGTGGCCATGCTGCTGCCGCGCTCGGCGCAGTCGGTCACCACGATCCTCGCCATCCTCAAGACCGGTGCCGCCTACCTGCCCATCGACCCGGCGCTACCCGCCGCACGGATCGCGTTCATGCTCGCCGATGCCGCCCCCGCGGCGGCCGTCACCACCACCGGGTTGGCTGCTCTTCTGGCTGATTTCGGCGGCTCGATCATCGATATCGACGATCCGATCCCGGACGATCCCGGACAGGTATCCGCTGCGGCGGCACCCGCCGACGTCGCATACCTGATCTACACGTCGGGGACCACGGGAACACCCAAGGGTGTGGCCATCACCCATCAGAACCTGACCCAATTGATCGGCACCCAGGATGCGGGCCTGCCCGTACCGACCGAGCAGGTGTGGTCACACTGGCACTCCTACTCCTTCGACTTTTCGGTCTGGGAGGTCTTCTCGGCCCTGTTACGCGGCGGCCGGCTGGTGGTGATACCCGAGTCGGTCGTCGGCGAACCCGAGGAACTGCGCGACCATCTGGTCGCCCAGCGGGTCAATGTGCTCACCCAAACCCCTACGGCCATCGCAATGCTGCCCGCCGAAGGGCTGGAGTCCACCGCGCTGGTGATGGGCGGTGAGGCCTGCCCGGCCGATGTGGTGGACCGCTGGGCGCCGGGCCGGGTGATGGTCAACGCCTACGGCCCCACCGAGACGACGATCTACGTGAGTATCAGCGCCCCGCTGCGGGCAGGCGGTGGCGCGGCCCCGATCGGCGCCGCCGTGCCCGGGTCGGCCCTGTTCGTGCTCGACGCCTGGATGCGTCCGGTCACGACGGGCGTGGTCGGGGAACTGTATGTCGCCGGCGCCGGCCTCGGCATGGGCTATCTGGGGCGGTCCGAGCTGACCGGCGCGCGGTTCGTGGCATGCCCGTTCGCGGGTGCGGGCCAACGCATGTACCGCACCGGCGACCTGGTCTACTGGGGCGCCGACGGGCAACTGCGTTACGTCGGGCGCGCCGACGATCAGGTCAAGATCCGCGGATACCGGATCGAACTCGGCGAGGTCCGAACGGCGTTGGCGGACCTGGACGGTGTCGAGCAGGCGGTGGTGATCGCGCGCGAGGACCGGCCGGGGGACCGGCGGTTGGTCGGCTACGTCACCGGCGACGTGGATCCGGCGCAGGCGCGCGCCACCCTGGTTGCCCGGTTGCCCGGCTACCTGGTGCCCGCGGCCGTCGTCGCGCTGCCCGAACTGCCACTGACCTCCAGCGGCAAGCTCGACTCCCGCGCGCTGCCCGCACCGGAGTACACCGCCGGGCCGCAGCGAGCCCCGCAGAACAGCACCGAGGAGGTGCTGGCCGGCATCTACGCCGAAGTCCTCGGACTGGACCGGGTGGGCGTCGACGACTCGTTCTTCGAACTCGGCGGCGACAGCATCATGTCCATGCAGGTGGCTGCGCGAGCCCGCGACGCCGGGCTGCGCTGCCGGCCGCGCGACATCTTCGTCGAGGAGACGGTGGCCCGGTTGGCGCGCGTGGTCGGGGTCGCCGGCGACGGCGCCGGACCGGTGGACGAGGGCGTCGGCCCGGTCACCCCGACCCCGATCATGCACTGGCTCAACGGACTCGGTGACGACACCGGCTGGACTGCCGAATTCAACCAGACGATGATCCTGCAGGCGCCGGCCGGCGTCGCCGCCGACGATGTGGTGGCCGTGCTGCAGGCGCTGCTGGACCGTCACCCGGCGCTGCGGCTGCAGACCGGCGCCGACGGCGTGCTGGGCACCACCGATGCGGGCAGTGTCGACGCGGCCACCCGGCTGGACGTCCAGGACGAGATCACCGATGCCGCGATGCGGTCCGCCCGGGCGCGACTGGACCCGGCCGAGGGCACCATGCTCAGTGCGGTCTGGGCGCCGACCGCCGGGCAGCTGCTGCTGGTCATCCACCACCTCGCCGTCGACGGGGTGTCCTGGCGAATCCTGGTCGAAGACATCAACACCGCCTGGCTGCAGCACCGGGCCGGGCTGCCGGTGCACCTCGACGTTGCGGGCACCTCCTTGCAGCGTTGGGCGGACGTGCTCGCCGAGCACGCCCGGAATCCCACGGTGATCGAGACCGCGGACACCTGGCGGGACCTCGCCGCGCCGCCGGCCCTGCCCGCACCCATGCCCGGTACCGACACCTTCGCCACCGCCGGCCGGTACACCTGCACTCTGGATACCGAGCACACCCGCACCCTGCTCGGTGAGGCACCCGCGGCCTTCCGGGCCGGCGTGCAGGACATCCTGTTGATCGGGTTCGCCGTCGCACTCGCCGAGTTCCTGGGTGACACCGCATCCGGGGCGGCGATCGGTATCGACGTCGAGGGGCATGGCCGGCACGAGGAACTGGCCGACGATATCGACCTGTCCCGGACCGTCGGCTGGTTCACCACCAAATACCCGGTCTCCCTGCAGGTCCCACCGCTGGGCTGGGCCCAGGTACGCGACGGGCACCCGGCGCTGGGCGCGGCGCTCAAGGCCGCCAAAGAACAGCTCAGGGCGCTGCCGCACCCGCTCAGCCACGGCCTGCTGCGCCACCTGAACTCCGACGTCGACCTCGACCACACCGACCCGGTCATCGGATTCAACTACCTGGGTCGGCTGGGCAACGCCACCGCCCACGGGGCCGCCGAGTCGTGGCGGATCGACCCGGACGCCTTCTCGATGATGGGCGCCGCCGCCGCGATCCCCATGCCGCTGCCGCACACCGTCGAACTCAACGCCGGCACCGTCGACACGGCGGACGGCCCGCAGCTGCAGGCCGACTGGACGTGGGCCACCTCGGTTCTGGATGCCGCCACGGTCACCCGGATGAGCCTGCTGTGGTTCGAGGCGCTCAGGGGCATCTGCGCCCACGTGCGCGCCGGCGGGGGCGGGCTCAGCCCCTCCGACATCGCCCCGGCACGGCTGCGCCAGCACCAGATCGACGATCTGCAGAGCCGCTACCGCATCGCTGACATCCTGCCGCTGACCCCACTGCAGCAGGGCCTGCTGTTCCACACCGGCACCGACGAGTCCGCGGAGATGTATTCCGTCCAACTCGATTTCACCCTGACCGGCACCCTGCACCCGGACCGGCTGCGCGCAGCGGTGCAGACCGTCGTGGCCCGGCACCCGCACCTGGCCGCACAGTTCATCCAGAGCCAGGACCACGAACCGGTGCAGATCCTGCTCAAGGACCCGGTCATCGCCTGGCAGTTCCTCGACGCCGACACCGGGCTGGACGAGGATGCGATCCAACGACTCTGCGCCGATGAGCGCACCGCCGTCGGCGATCTCGCCAACCAGGCCGCGTTCCGGGCCCTGCTGATCCGGGTCGGCACCCGCCGGCACCGGTTCGTGTTGACCAACCACCACATCCTGCTCGACGGCTGGTCGATGCCGATCCTGCTGCGCGAGATCTTC
Organism: Mycobacterium sp. AMU20-3851; assembly: GCF_043974665.1. Lineage (NCBI taxonomy): Bacteria > Bacillati > Actinomycetota > Actinomycetes > Mycobacteriales > Mycobacteriaceae > Mycobacterium > Mycobacterium sp. AMU20-3851. The sequence continues at coordinate 4,083,291 of NZ_CP146371.1, read as the reverse complement.
AGCAGCTACGCCGGACGGCAACTGCCCCCGGCCGCGCCGTACCGGACCTTCCTCACCTGGCTGGCCGAACGGGACCTCGACGCCGCGCGGGCCGCCTGGCAGAACGCGCTCGCCGGCCTGCAGACGCCCACCCTGGTGGCGTCCCCGCACACCCGCCGGGACCGACTGGGCCTGGGGCAGCGGGGATTCGGAGCCTTCGCGATCTCCGCGCAGACCACTCAGGCGCTCGGTGAACTGGCCCGCACCTGCCGCACCACGGTGAGCACCGTGCTGCAGGGCGCATGGGCGGTCCTGCTCACCACGCGGACCGGCCATCACGACGTGGTGTTCGGCACCGCGCGTTCGCGGCTGGGCCAGATCGAGATGGCCGACGCGGAATCCATGATCGGCCTGTTGATCAACACGGTGCCGGTGCGGGCCACCGTCACCGCGACCACCACCACGGCGCAGTTGCTGGAGCAACTGCACACCGCGCACAACGACACACTGGCCCACCAGCACCTCGCGCTGAGCGAGATCCACCGTGCCACCGGCCACGAGCAGCTTTTCGACACCCTGTTCGTCTACGAGAACTACCCGGTCGACACGGGCACACCGATCGGCGTCGACGACCTGGCCATCGCCGAGTTCACCAATCGCGAGTTCAACCACTACCCGCTCACCGTGGAGGCCCTGCCCGGTGACGAACTGCGCCTGCACGTGGAATACGACACCGCAGTGTTCACCGTCGACGATATCGGCGTCCTGATAGGGCGGCTGCGGCGCCTGCTCGCGGCGATGACGGCCGACCCCACCCGGACACTGCTGTCCATCGACATCCTCGGCGCCGAGGAACGCGACCGGTTGGCGCAGTGGAGCGGCGCCGGCACCCACGCGCCGACCGGCATCGCACCGGTGCTGCTGGAGCGGGCGCTCGCCGCCGGTCCCGACGCGCTCGCCGTCGTCGACGGTGACCGCTCACTGTCCTACCGCGAACTCGACGCCTGGTCGAACCGACTGGCACGCGAGCTGATCCGGCACGGCATCGGGCCGGAGCGGGCGGTCGGCGTCGCCGTCGACCGCAGCGCCGAGCTCGTCGCCGCATGGTGGGCGGTGCTCAAGGCCGGCGGCACCTATGTACCGGTGGACCGCACCCACCCGGTGGAACGCATTGCCGCGGTGCTGGATTCGGTTGCCGCCTGCTGCGTCCTGACCGTCGGCGCCGACACCGTACCCGGCGCCGGGGCGCGGCCGGTGCTGCGCCTGGACGAGCTCGACCTGTCCGGGCACCCGGCCGGCCCGGTCACCGACGCCGACCGGCTCGCCGCGCTGCACACCGACAACACCGCCTATGTGATCTTCACCTCCGGTTCCACCGGCGAACCCAAGGGAGTGGCGGTCAGCCACGCCGGACTGCTGGGCGCCGCCGCGGCCCAGCAGCAGATGTACGAACTGCACCCGCGCGCGCGGGTGCTGATGGTCGCCGCCCCCACCTTCGACGCCTCCCTGTTCGAGATGCTGATGGCCACCGGGCCCGGGGCCGCACTCGTGGTGGCGCCCAAGGACGTGTACGCCGGTGAGGCATTGACGGCGCTGATGCACGAACACCGGGTCACCGCGACGCTGCTGACCCCGACCGTCGCCGCCTCGCTGGACCGGTCCCGGCTGGCCGGCCTGCACACCCTGGTCACCGGTGGCGAGGCCTGCCCGGACGAACTGGTGGCCGCCTGGGCGCCCGGACGGCGCATGTTCAACGCCTACGGCCCGAGCGAGGCCACCATCTGGGCGACCGGCACGCAGCTGACCCCGGGACATCCGGTCGGCATCGGATCGCCGATCGCCGGCGTCCGCGCGCTGGTACTCGACGCCCACCTGCACCCGGTCTCGGCGGGTGTCGTCGGCGAACTCTATCTGGCCGGACCCGCCCTGGCCCACGGCTACCTCGGCAAGGTGCGCCTCACCGCCGAGCGGTTCCTCGCCGATCCGCTTGGGGCACCGGGTGAACGGATGTACCGCACCGGGGACCTGGCGCGCTGGAACGAGGACGGCACGCTGGACTACCTCGGGCGGGTGGACACCCAGATCAAGCTGCGCGGTCAACGGATCGAACTCGGTGAGATCGAGAGCGCACTGCTGGCCTGCCCGCAGGTCGGTCAGGCGGCCGCCACGGTGCACCACGGCACCGCCGGTTCCCAACTCGTCGCCTACATCACCTTCGAGCACGGCACCGGTACCCGCGACGACGGGCACGACACCGAGATCGTCGAGGAATGGCAGAGCATCTACGACGAGCTGTACGGGACGGACATCGACAAGCCCCCGTTCGGCGATGATTTCCGCGGCTGGAACAGCAGCTATACCGGGGAACCGATCCCGCTGCCGCAGATGCGGGAATGGCGCGCGGACACTGTCGCGCGGATCCTGGCGCTGACCCCGCGCACGGTGCTGGAGATCGGCGTCGGCTCCGGCCTGCTGATGTCCCAGATCGCCCCGGCCTGCGCGGAGTACGTGGCCACCGACATCTCCTCGGTCGTCGTGGACTCCATTGCACAGGCCTTGCGGGACAACGACATCGCGTGGCGGGACCGGGTCCGGCTGCTGGCCCGGCCCGCGCACGTCACCGAGTCGTTGCCGCGCGGCCATTTCGACACGATCATCGTGAACTCGGTGGTGCAGTACTTCCCCAATGCGGCCTACCTGGCCGAGGTCATCGACAACGCGTTCACCCTGCTTGCCCCCGGCGGTCGCCTGTTCATCGGGGACGTCCGTAACCACAGCCTGCAGAACGCCTTCCAGACCGGCATCGTCACCGCACGGCACGGCGGGGCTGACCTGGACGTGGCCGTCCTGCGCCAGCGGGTGCAGCACGCCGTGCTCGGTGAACCCGAACTGCTGTTGGCCCCGGAGTTCTTCACCTCCTGGGTCGAGCAGCACCCGGCCGCCGCCGGTATCGACATCCAGGTCAAACGCGGGACCGCGGACAACGAGCTGAGCCGGTACCGCTATGACGTCGTCATCCACAAGGGCCCGGTCGCGGCGCGGTCGCTGTCCGCGGTCCCGACCTGGCCGTGGCGCGACGGCACGGATCTCGAAGCGCTCCACGACAATTTGGCCCGGTCGGGCGCCGGCGAGGTCCGGGTCAGCGGCATCCCGCGCGTCGGCGTGGTCGACGATGTGCACCTCGCGCAGGCGCTGACGGCGGGTGAGGCACCGACCGCAGACGGCCCGGCCGTCACCCCGGCACAGCTGTACCGGCTCGGCGAAAGCCTCGGCTACCACGTCGCCGTCACCTGGGGCCGCGAGCCCGGCACCGTGGACGCCGTCTTCGTTGCCGCCACCGGGACCATACCGGCGTTCACCGGCAGCTACCTGCCCACACCGCATGCCGTGCACGCGAACGAGCCGCACAGCGCCACCAAGATCAGCGCGGTCCGGCAGCGGCTGTCGGACTGGCTGCCCGACTACATGGTGCCCCCGCACATCGTGGTGCTCGACGAGATGCCGCTGACCTCCTCGGGCAAGCTCGACCGAAAGGCGTTGCCGGCACCCGAGTACGGCGACGCCGACGGTTACCGCGCCCCGTCCGGGGCGGTCGAGGAGATCCTGGTCGACATCTACGCCCAGGTGCTGGGACTGCAGCGGGTCGGCGTCGACGACTCCTTCTTCGACCTCGGCGGCGACTCTCTGTCGGCGATGCGGCTGATCGGCGCGGTCAACTCCAGCCTGGACGCGGACCTGTCGGTGCGCACCATCTTCGAGGCGCCCACCGTCGCCGAACTCGCGCCGCGGATCGGTGGGGATGCCGCCCGCCTGGAGCCCCTGGTGTCCGGGGCACGCCCCGACGTGCTGCCGTTGTCCTTCGCGCAGAACCGGTTGTGGTTCTTCGAACAACTGCAGGGGCCCTCGCCGATCTACAACCTCGCCGTCGCCTTGCGGCTGCGCGGCCGTCTCGACGTCGACGCGCTGCGCGCAGCGATGACCGATGTGGTGGCCCGGCACGAATCGCTGCGCACCCTGTTCGTGGCGCCAGGCGGCGTCGCGCAGCAGGTCGTCATCCCCGCACGGGATGCCGATCTGGGCTGGCGGCACGTGGACACCACCGGCTGGGAGCCCGACCGCCGCGACGACGCCGTGCGGTCGGCCGCCCGGCACACCTTCGACCTGTCCCGCGAAATCCCTTTCCACGCAGAGCTTCTCCGGGTCGCCGACACCGAGCACATCCTGGTCGCCGTGGTGCACCACATCGCCGCGGACGGCTGGTCGGTCACCCCACTGGTCCGCGACCTCGGCCTGGCCTACGCCGGTCGGTGCGTCGGGCAGCCGCCCGGCTGGGCGCCGCTACCGGTGCAGTACGCCGACTACACCCTCTGGCAGCGCACCCAGCTCGGCGACTTCGACGACGACCGCAGCCCGATCGCCGCCCAGTTGGACTACTGGCAGACGGCGCTGACCGGCATGCCCGAGCAGTTGCAGCTGCCGACCGACCGGCCCTACCCGCCGGTGGCCGATCACCGCGGGGCCCGGGTGGCCCTGGTGTGGCCTGCCGATCTGCAACAGCAGGTACGCCGGGTCGCGCGCGAACACAACGCCACCAGCTTCATGGTCGTGCAGGCCGCATTCGCCGCGCTGCTCGCCGAGCTCAGCACGAGCACCGATGTGGCGGTGGGCTTCCCGATCGCCGGACGGCGCGACTCCGCCCTCGACGACCTCGTCGGCTTCTTCGTCAACACCCTGGTACTGCGCGTCGACTGCAGCGGCGACCCGACGTTCGCCGATCTGCTCGCGCAGGTACGGGCCCGCAGCCTGGCCGCCTACGAGCATCAGGACGTGCCCTTCGAGGTGCTGGTGGAGCGGCTCAACCCGGCGCGCAGCCTCACCCGGCACCCCTTGGTGCAGGTCCTGCTCGGCTGGCAGAACTTCGCGTGGCAGGCCGGGGACGCCGCCGGCCTGGCGCTGGGCGACCTGCAGGTGACACCGTTGCCGGTGGACACCGAGACCGCCCGGATGGATCTGGCGTTTTCGCTGGGGGAGCGCTGGACCGGCGGCGGCGATGCCGACGGCCTGGACGTCACCGTCGAGTACCGCACCGACATCTTCGACGCGGCCACCGTGCAGATGCTGGCCGGCCGGCTGGAGCGGCTGCTGGCCACGCTCAGCGCCGAACCGCAGCGCCGGTTGTCCTCCATCGACCTGGTGGACGGCGCCGAACGCGTCCGCCTGGACCGCTGGGGCAACCGCGCCGCACTACACACCCCGGCAGCAGCCACCACGGTGCCCGGTCTGTTCGCCGCCCAGGTCGCCCGGACCCCAGGGGCGACCGCACTGGTGTGCGGCGCGACGGCACTGACCTACACCGAACTCGACCACGCGGCAAACTATCTGGCACACCGGCTGATCGCCGACGGTGCCGGGCCAGGCCGGTCGGTGGCGCTGTTGTTCGGCAAGTCCGCCGAGGCCGTGGTGGCCATCCTGGCGGTGCTCAAGTCCGGGGCGGCCTACCTGCCGATGGACCCCGCACTGCCGTCCGCCCGGATCGACTTCATGCTCGACGACGCCCGGCCGGTCGCCGTGCTCACCACCTCGGCGCTGGCCGACCGGGTCCGCGGCGCGCGGATCCCGGTGATCACCTACGACGACTGCTCCGCGCGGACGGCCTCGCGGCCGCTGCCGCCGGCCCCCGACGACGTCGCGCACATCATCTACACCTCGGGCACCACCGGCGTCCCCAAAGGTGTTGCGGTGACCCACCGCAACGTCACCCAGCTGTTTCACGGTCTGGACATCGGTATCGACCTGACCCCCGATCAGGTGTGGACCCAGTTCCACTCCTACGCGTTCGACTTCTCGGTCTGGGAGATCTGGGCGGCGCTGCTGCACGGCGGCCGCCTGGTGGTGGTGCCCGACGACATCGCCCGCTCGGCCCCGGACTTCCGTGACCTGCTGATCGCCGAAGGCGTGACGGTGCTGACCCAGACCCCGTCGGCCGCCGCGGTGCTGGACACCGCCGGGATTCGGGCCGACCTGGTGATCGGCGCGGAGGCCTGCCCGCCGGAACTGGTCGACCGCTGGGCACCGGGCCGGGTCATGGTCAATGTGTACGGGCCGACCGAGACAACCATGTGGGCCTGCAAGAGCGCACCCCTGGCGGCCGGGTCCGGAGCCCCGCCGATCGGGTCCCCGACCGCCGGCGCGGCGTTCTTCGTGCTCGACGAATGGCTGCGCCCGGTCCCACCCGGGGTGGTCGGCGAGCTGTACCTGGCCGGGCACGGTGTCGGCGTCGGATACCTGCGCCGAACAGGTTTGACCGCAACACGTTTCATGGCCTGTCCGTTCGGAGAGCCGGGCACCCGGATGTACCGCACCGGTGACCTGGTGGCCTGGCGCGCCGACGGGCAACTGGACTACTTCGGCCGCGCCGACGAACAGGTGAAGGTCCGCGGCTACCGGATCGAACTCGGTGAGGTGCGCTCCGCGCTGGCCGCCGTCGACGGCGTGCAGCAGGCCGTGGTGATCGCCCGCGAGGACAGCCCCGGCGACAGACGTCTGGTGGGCTATGTCACCGGCACCGCCGACCCCGTTGCGGCGCGCGCCGCACTGGCCGAGCGGCTGCCCGGGTACATGGTCCCGTCAGCGGTGCTGGCCGTGCCCGAGATGCCGGTCACGGTGAACGGCAAACTCGACGTCCGGGCATTGCCCGCCCCGGACTTCCAGGAGGCGTCGAGCTACCGGGCTCCCACTGGCGCCGTCGAACAGACGTTGGCCGCTGTCTTCGCCGACACCCTCGGCCTGGACCGCGTCGGCGTCGACGACTCGTTCTTCGACCTCGGTGGCGACTCGCTGTCCACCATGCGGCTCATCGCCGCCATCAACGACGCACTCGACGCCGAGCTGCCGGTGCGCACCGTGTTCGAAGCGCCCACCGTGGCGCAACTGGCGCTGCGGCTGGCCGACGCCGGCACCCAGCGCGCCCCGCTGGCGGCCGTGCAACGGCCCGCGGTGATCCCACTGTCGTTCGCGCAGAACAGATTGTGGCTCGTCGACCAGTTGCAGGGACCGTCGCCGGTGTACAACATCGCGGTCGCGCTGCAGCTGCGCGGCCGGCTCGACACCGGCGCCCTGCGCATGGCACTGGCCGATGTGGTCGTCCGGCACGAGAGCCTGCGCACCGTGTTCGCCGTCACCGACGGCACCCCGCACCAGGTGATCCTGCCCGCCGCGGACACGGTGCCCGGCTGGGACACCGTCGACGCCACCGGCTGGACGTCCGGGCAGCTGGACGCGGCGGTGCACACCGCCGGCCGGCACACCTTCGATCTGGCCACCGAGATCCCGCTGCGGGCAACCCTGTTCCGGGTGGCCGAGGATGACCACCTGCTGGTGACCGTGGTGCATCACATCGCCGCGGACGGCTGGTCGCTGCGCCCGCTGGTCACCGACCTCGGCGCGGCGTATGCGGCGCGGTGCGCGGGCACCGCCCCGGGCTGGGCGCCGCTGCCGGTGCAGTACGTCGATTACACGCTGTGGCAACGCGACCGGCTCGGCGACCTCGACCAGGCCGACAGCCCGATCGCCGCACAGCTCGGCTACTGGGAACAGGCTCTGGCCGGTCTTCCCGAACATCTCGACCTGCCCACCGACCGGTCCTACCCGGCGGTGGCCGACCACCGCGGCGACACCATCGAGGTGAACTGGCCCGCCGACCTTCAGCAGCGCATCGCCCGGACCGCCGCCGCACACAACGCCACCAGCTTCATGGTCGTCCAGGCCGGCCTGCTCGCGCTGCTGTCCAAACTGAGCACCAGTTCCGATGTGGCCGTGGGCTTCCCGATCGCCGGGCGAGCCGACACCGCACTGGACGACCTGATCGGCTTCTTCGTCAACACCCTGGTGCTGCGGGTGGACTTCGGTGAGTTCCCGGCCGGAAACCCCAGCGTCGCCGACCTGCTGGCCCAGGTGCGGGCCCGCAGCCTGGCCGCCTACCAACACCAGGACGTGCCGTTCGAGATGCTGGTGGAGCGGCTCAACCCGGCCCGCAGCCTCACCCATCACCCGCTCGTGCAGGTGCTGCTCGGTTGGCAGAACCTGCCGTGGCAGCACACCGACGGGGCGGCCGGCCTGGTCCTGGGTGACCTGGAGATCACCCCGCAGCCGGTCGATACCCAGGTCGCCCGAATGGATCTGGCCTTCTCGCTGGCCGAGCGGTGGGACAGCGACGGCACCCCGGCCGGGATCGGCGGCATCGTCGAGTACCGCACCGACGTGTACGACGCGGACACCGTTGCCACCCTGGTGAACCGGCTGCAGCACGTGCTGACCGCGATGACGGCCGACGACACGACCACCCTGGCGGCACTCGAGCTGCTCGACGAACCCGAGCACGCCCGGCTGCACCGGCTGGGTAACCTGGACGCCCTGCGGCAACCGTCGGCCACACCGTCCATCCCGGAACTGTTCGCCGGACAGGTGTCGAGCAACCCGGACGCGATCGCGGTCTGCGGGGAACGCACGCTCACCTACGCCGCACTCGATGCGGCCTCCACCCGGCTGGCCCGGCTGCTCACCGCGCACGGTGCCGGTCCCGGGCAGACCGTGGCGCTGTTGCTGCCGCGCTCGGCGGCGGCGATCACCGCGATGCTGGCGGTGCTGAAGACCGGCGCCGCTTACCTGCCGATCGACGCCGGTTGGCCGGGCGAGCGCATCGACTTCGTCCTCGCCGACTCCGCCCCGCTCGCGGTGCTCGGCACCACCGAAACGGTGTCTCGCGCAGCGGACTTCGTGACATTCATCGACATCGACGATGTGCCCGCCGATACGGACGATGCCCCGCTGCCGCTGCCGGCGCCCGAGAACCTCGCGTACCTGATCTACACCTCCGGCACCACCGGGGTGCCCAAGGGCGTCGGGCTCACCCATGCCAACGTCACCCAACTGCTGACAACGCTCGACCTACCGGCCGGAACCTGGAGCCACGCTCATTCACCGGCCTTCGACGTGTCGGTGTGGGAGATCTTCGGTGCGCTGCTGCGCGGCGGACGGGTGCTGGTGGTGCCCGCCGACACCGCTGCCGACGTGCACGCCCTGCACACGCTGCTGGTCGCCGAAGAGGTCGCCGTGCTCACCCAGACCCCCTCGGCGGCAGCGGTACTACCGTCGGAGGGTTTGGAAGCTGCGGTGCTGGTGGCCGTCGGTGAGGCCTGCTCACCCGAGGTGGTGCACAAATGGGCCGCCCCCGGCCGGGTGATGCTGAACGCCTACGGGCCCACCGAGACCACCATGTGCGTCACCATCAGTCGGCCGGTGTCCCCGGACGACGTCTCGATCCCGATCGGCGCGCCGGTGGCACCGGCCGGTCTGCTGGTCCTGGACGGGTGGCTGCGCCCGGTCCCGGTCGGCGTCGTCGGCGAACTGTACGTGGCCGGTCCCGGCGTCGGTACCGGTTACCTGGGCCGCGCCGGGCTGACCGGAACCCGGTTCGTGGCGAGCCCGGTCGGTCCGCCGGGGGAGCGGATGTACCGGACCGGGGATCTGGTGCGCTGGCGGGCCGATGGCCAGCTGGACTATCTGGGGCGGGCCGACGAGCAGGTCAAGATCCGGGGCTACCGCATCGAACTCGGCGATGTGCAAGCCGCTTTGGCGGCGCTGCCCGGCGTGGAGCAGAGCGTCGTCATCGCGCGAGAGGACCGGCCGGGGGACAAGCGCCTGGTCGGCTACCTGACCGGCACCGCCGACCCCGCCGAGGTCCGCGTCGGGCTCGGCGCCCGGCTGCCCGCCTACATGGTCCCGTCCGCCGTCGTGCTGCTCGATGCGCTGCCGCTGACCGCCAACGGCAAACTCGACACCCGCGCGTTGCCGGCACCGGACTACGCGACCGGTGGCTACCGCGCCCCGGCCGGGGCGGTGGAGGAGATCCTGGCCGGTGTGTACGCCGAGGTCCTCGGCGTCGACCGGGTGGGTGTCGACGACTCCTTCTTCGACCTCGGTGGCGACAGCATCACCGCGATGCGGCTCATCGCCGCGGTGAACACCAGCCTGCACAGCAACCTGGCGGTCCGCACCATCTTCGAGGCACCGACCATCGCCGAGCTGGCGCCGCGCATCGGGGACAGCGCCGGCCGCCCGGCACCGCTGGTCGTCGGGGAGCGGCCCGAGGTCATCCCGCTGTCGTTCGCGCAGAACCGGTTGTGGTTCCTGGAGCAGCTGCAGGGGCCGTCCGCGGTGTACAACATGGCCACCACCCTGCGGCTGCGGGGCCACCTGGACACCGGGGCGCTGCGCGCCGCGCTCGACGACGTCATCGCCCGGCATGAGAGCCTGCGCACCCTGCTGGTGGCACCCGACGGCATACCCCAGCAGGTGGTGGTGCCGGCCGAGAACGCCGAATGCGGTTGGCAGTACACCGATGCCACCGACTGGACGGCCGAGGAACTCGACGCGGCCGTCGGCGCCGCAACCCGGCACACCTTCGACGTGGCCACCGAGATCCCGCTGCGCGCACACCTTTTCCGCATCTCCGACGAGGTCCATCTGCTGGCCGCCGCCGTGCACCACGTCGCCGCCGACGGTTGGTCGATGACCCCGCTGGCGCGGGACCTGGGTTTGGCGTACGCGTGCCGCTGCGCCGGGCGGGCACCGGACTGGGCGCCGCTGCCGGTGCAGTACGTCGACTACACGCTGTGGCAGCGCGCCCAATTCGGTGAACTCGACAACGAGGACAGTCCGGTGGCCGGCCAGCTCGCCTACTGGGAGCAGACCCTGGCCGGGCTGCCCGAGCGACTCAGCCTGCCCACCGACCGGCCCTACCCGATGGTCGCCGAACAGCGCGGCGCCGTCGTCCCGGTCCGGTGGCCGGCCGAACTGCAGCGGGCCATCGCCCGGGTGGCCGGCGAGCACCACGCCACCAGCTTCATGGTTGTGCAGGCGGCGCTGGCACTGCTGCTGAGCAGGCTTGGCGCGACCGACGATGTGGCGGTGGGCGTTCCGGTCGCCGGCCGCCGCGACGCCGCGCTCGACGACCTGGTCGGGTTCTTCGTCAACACCCTGGTGCTGCGCACGGAGTTCACCGATCTGCCCGGCGGCAACCCCACCTTCGCCGACCTGCTCGTCCAGGTGCAGGAGCGCAGCCTGGCGGCCTACGAGAACCAGGACGTGTCCTTCGACCTGCTGGTCGAACGGCTCAACCCGGCGCGCAACCTGAGCCACCACCCGCTGGTCCAGGTGATGCTGGCCTGGCAGAACCTGCCCGGCCAACGCGACACCATGTCCGGGCTCACACTCGGCGATCTGCAGATCGACCCGCTGCCGGTGGACACCAAGACCGCCCGGATGGACCTCACCTTCTCGCTGGGCGAACTGTGGTCCGCGGACGGCGGTCTCTCCGGCATCGGTGGCACCGTGGAGTTCCGCACCGATGTCTTCGATCCGGCCACCATCGAGACCCTGATCGGCCGGCTCCAGCGGGTGCTGACCGCCGCGACCGCGGACCCCGCGGTGCCGCTGACGGCGGTGACGCTGCTCGACGACGCCGAACAGCACCGGATCGACGCCCTGGGCCGCCGGGCCCGGCTCTTGGACACCCCCGGCCAGGCTTCGATCCCGGACCTGTTCGCCGACGTGGTCGTCCGCACCCCGCACGCCGCGGCGCTCACCTGCGACGGCACCACGCTGACCTACGCCGAACTCGAGGCCGCCGCGAACCGGCTGGCGCACAAGTTGATCGCCCAGGGCGCGCGTGCAGGCCGGACCGTCGCGATGCTGGCACCACGGTCCGCCGAGGCCATCGTCGCCATCCTCGCGGTGCTCAAGTCCGGGGCGGCCTACCTGCCGCTGGATCCGGCGCTGCCGCCGGCCCGGGTCACCGTCGTCCTGGACGATGCCGCACCGGTTGCGGTGCTCACCACCGACGAGCTGGCCGGGTACCTGCACGGATACCCCGGGACCGTCCTGGACATCGCCGAGCCCCGCCTCGACCAGCCCTCGACACCGCCCGCGACCGGCCCGGCCGCCGATGACCTCGCGTACCTGATCTACACCTCCGGCACCACCGGCGTGCCCAAAGGCGTTGCGGTCAACCACCGCAACGTGGTCTCGCTGATCACCGCACCGGACACCGGCCTGCCCGACACCGGGGTGTGGTCCCAATGGCACTCACTGGCCTTCGATGTGTCGGTATGGGAGATCTTCGGTGCGCTGCTGCACGGCGGTCGGCTGGTGGTGGTGCCCGAGTCGGCCGCCCGCTCCCCGGAGGACCTGCACGCGCTGCTGCTCGCCGAACACGTCACCGTGCTGAGCCAAACCCCCTCCGCGGCAGGCGCTCTGCCCACCGAGGACCTGCACGACGTGACGCTGGTCGTGGCCGGCGAGGCCTGCCCGGCCGAAATCGTGCAACGCTGGCCGGGACCGATGCTCAACGCCTACGGCCCCACCGAGGGCACGATCTACGCCTCGGTCAGCGCCGCCCTCACCCCGGGATCGGGGAGCGGGGTGCCGATCGGATCACCGGCCGGCGGTGCGGCGCTGTTCGTCCTGGACGCCGCATTGCGGCCCGTCCCGCCCGGCGTCGTCGGCGAGTTGTACATCGCCGGCGCCGGGGTGGCCGCCGGTTACCTCAACCGCGGCGCGCTGAGCGCAGCCCGGTTCGTGGCGTGCCCGTTCGGTGGTGGGGGTGCGCGGATGTACCGGACCGGGGATCTGGTGCGTTGGCGGGCCGATGGTCAGTTGGATTATCTGGGTCGGGTCGATGAGCAGGTCAAGATCCGTGGTTACCGGATCGAACTCGGTGATGTGCAAGCCGCGTTGGCCGCTGTGGCAGGAGTGGAGCAGGCGGTGGTCGTCGCCCGTGAGGACCGACCGGGGGACAGGCGTCTGGTCGGTTACCTGACCGGCACCGCCGACCCGGCGCAGGTGCGCATAGACCTGGCCGACACCCTGCCCGGGTACATGATCCCGGCGGCCGTGATCACGCTGCCCGAACTGCCACTCACCGCCAACGGCAAACTCGACGTGCGGGCCCTGCCCGCCCCCGACTACCAGGGCGGCGACTACCAGGCGCCGACCAGTGCGGTCGAGGAGATCCTGGCCGGTATCTACGCCGAGGTCCTCGGGGTCGACCGGGTCGGTGTCGACGACTCGTTCTTCGACCTCGGTGGCGACAGCATCTCCTCGATGCAGGTGGTCACCCGGGCCCGGGCCGCCGGACTGAACTGCCGCACCCGCGACATCTTCGTCGAGCAGACGGTGGCCCGGTTGGCCCGGGTCGCCGGCCTCGGCGCGGACCGGCCCGAGCCGGCCGACGACGGCGTCGGCACCCTGCCTGCCACCCCGATCATGCGCTGGCTCAGCGAGGTTCGCGGACCGACCGGCGAGTTCAACCAGACCATGCTGGTACAGGCGCCCGCCGGCGTGGTGCACGCCGACGTGCTGGCCGTGTTGCAGGCCCTGCTGGACCGGCACGGCGCACTGCGGCTGCGGGTGCTCGACGACACGACCCTGCGGGTCGGTGAGCCCGGCACGGTGTCGGCCGATGACTGCCTGAGCACCGTCGGAGAAATCACCGAGTGGGCGCTCACCGACGCACGCGCGACGCTCGACCCCACCAGCGGCGCGGTGTTGCGGGCGTTGTGGGAACCGGCCACCGGCCGGCTCGCGGTACTGATCCACCACCTCGCGGTCGACGCGGTATCCTGGCGAATCCTGCTGGAAGACATCAACATCGCGTGGTCGCAGCGCCAACACGGACAGCCCGTACAGCTACCGGCCGGTGGCACCTCCCTGCAGCGGTGGGCACATACGCTCACCGAGCACGCCCACCACCCGGACATCGCGGCGCACGCCGCAACCTGGCAGCGGGTCACGGCCACCCCCGCGGCCCTGCCCGCCGTGCGACCCGACCGCGACACCTTTGCCACCGCCGGCCGGCTCTCGGCGCAACTGGACGCCGAGACCACCGCGGCGCTGGAGACCGCGGCCAAGGCCTTCCACGCCGGGGTGCAGGACATCCTGCTCATCGGGTTCGCCCTGGCCACCGGGCATTTCGCCGGCCACCCCGCGGTGCTGATCGACGTCGAGGGTCACGGCCGGCACGAGGAACTGGCCGACGACATCGACCTGTCCCGCACTGTCGGCTGGTTCACCACCAAGTCCCCGGTCGCGGTCCGGCTGTCACAGCTGCCGTGGGGCGACGTGGTCGCCGGCACCGAAGGGCTGGGTGCCGCAGTCAAGGACGCCAAGGAACAACTCCGTGACCTGCCCGACGGTCTGACCTATGGGCTGCTGCGCCATCTGAACTCCGAGGTCGACCTCGAAGGCACCGACCCGGCCATCGGATTCAACTACCTGGGCCGCCAGACCGGCATGACCCACCTCGCCGAGACCCTGTGGCGCCCCGTCACGGACTGGCCACTGGCCGCGGCCGCCTCGGCGATACCCATGCCGCTCATGCACACCCTGGAACTCAACGCGGTGACCACCGACGGCCCGGACGGTCCACAGCTGCAGGCGGATTGGACCTGGGCGCCGTCGGCGTTGACCTCCGAACAGGTCGCCACGCTGAGCGCGCTGTGGTTCGAGGCGCTGACCGGGATCTGCGCGCACGTGCGCAGCGGTGGAGGCGGGCTCACCCCGTCGGACATCCTTCCCGCCCGGCTGAGCCAGCGGCAGATCGACGAGCTGCAGCGCGGACAGCGCATCGCCGACATCCTGCCGCTCACCCCGGTCCAGGAGGGCCTGCTCTTCCACGCCCAGTCCGGCGACCGAACGGACCTGTACGCCGGCCAGGTCAGCGTCGAGCTGACCGGGCCGCTGGACCCGGACCGGCTGCGCGCCGCGGTCGCAAACGTGCTCACCCGCCACCCCCACCTGAGCGCACGCTTCACCCAACCCGGCCCGGTGCAGATCATCCCCGCCGAACCCCACCCGGTTTGGCGCTCCGACGATCTGCGCGCCCACCCGGACGTCCCCGGGGAAATCGACCGGATCCGCGCGGACGAGCGCGCCGCGGTCGGCGACCTGGCCGGCGGCGAGGTCGTGCGGGCCGCGCTGATCCGGACCGCCGACGCCCGGCACCGGTTCGTGCTGACCAACCACCACATCGTGCTCGACGGGTGGTCCATGCCGATCCTGCTGGGGGAGATCCTCGCCGGTTATCACGGCCACCACCTGCCCGCGGCCACCCCGTACCGCACCTTCGTCAGCTGGCTGGCCGACCGGGACCGCGACGCAGCGGCACGGGCCTGGGCCGAATTGCTCAGCGGCCTCGACGAACCCACCGTCATCGGTGTCCCGGTGGCGACGGGTCGAGGTACACGCGGAGTGCAGACCGTCACGCTGCCCGACGGCACCGCCGCGGCGGTGGCCGCGCTGGCACGCGAACAGCGCACCACCGCCAACACGGTGCTGCAGGCCGCCTACGCCCAGGTGCTGTGTTGGCTGACCGGCCGCCACGACGTGGCGTTCGGCACCACCGTGTCCGGCCGGCCGGCCGAGGTGCCCGGCGTAGCGACCATGGTCGGGCTGTTCATCAACACCGTCCCGGTGCGCGCCACCCTGGACGCCTCGACCACCGCCGCCGACCTGATCCAGCGGCTGCACCGCGGCTTCAACGACACCGTCGACCATCAACATCTGGCGCTCAACGAGATTCACCGCATCGCCGGGCACGACCAGCTGTTCGACACCATGTTCGCCTACGAGAACTACCCGGTGGACACGGCGGCGCTGTCGGCCGGCCACGCCCTGGCGGTCACCGATGTGGACGCCTTCGAGTCCAGCCACTACCCGCTGACCGTGCAGGCCCAACCCGGCGCGGACCTGACCCTGCGCATCGAGTACGACGCCGAGACCTTCGATGCGGCCGGCATCGGCGCCCTGACCCGCCGGTTCACCGACGTCCTGGCCGCGATGACCACCGATCCGGACCGCCCGCTCGCCGAGTTGCCCGCGCTGCACGCCGACGAGCTCAGCACACTCCACGAGTGGGGCAACCGGGCGGCGCTGGAACGCCGCACCGCCGGTGCCACGGTCACCGACCGGTTCGCTTGGCAGGTGCACCGCGCCCCGGACGACATCGCGGTGGTCTGCGGTGACCGCGCACTGACCTACGCCGAACTCGACGACGCCTCGAACCGGTTGGCGCACAGTCTCATCGAACACGGCGCAGGACCGGGCCGGACGGTGGCGCTACTGGTGCCGCGCTCGGCCGAGGCGGTCGTGGCGATCCTCGCCGTGCTCAAATCCGGTGCGGCCTACCTGCCGATGGACCCGGTGATGCCCCCGGCACGTATCGAGTTCATGCTCGCCGACGCCGCCCCGGTGGCCGCGGTCACCACCCCAGGTCTCGCCGACCGGTTCGGCGGGTACGACATCGCCCTGCTCGACGCTGACACCCCGGACCCGGTCGATGCCGACAGCCCGGCCGCGGCGCCGCTGGCCGACGACATCGCCTACGTCATGTACACCTCGGGCACCACCGGACGGCCCAAAGGCGTTGCCATCAGCCACCGCAACCTCACCGCGCTGTTCGACGGCGCGCAGCTCGGCATCGACATGGCGCCCGGGCAGGTGTGGTCCCAGTTCCACTCCTATGCCTTCGACTTCTCGGTGTGGGAGATCTGGGGCGCGCTGCTGCACGGCGGACGGCTCGTGGTCGTCCCCGACGACGTCGCCCGCTCCACCCCGGAGTTCCACGACCTGCTGGTCCGCGAACACGTCACCGTGCTGTGCCAAACCCCGTCGGCCGCCGCCCTGCTGCCCACCGACGGCCTGGACGCGCTGTCCCTGATGGTCGGCGCGGAGGCCTGCCCGCCGGAGCTGGTGGACCGCTGGGGCGAGCAGCCCGGCGACGACGAGCCCGGCCGGGTGATGGTGAACCTGTACGGCCCCACCGAAACCACGATCTGGGCCGCGGCCAGCGCCCCGCTGCGCGCCGGGGCCGGCACGGCCCCGATCGGCACACCACCGTCCGGTGCGGCCCTGTTCGTCCTCGACGAATGGCTGCAACCGGTGCGTCCGGGAGCGGCCGGCGAACTGTACGTCGCGGGCGCCGGGGTCAGCGTCGGCTACTGGAACCGCCCGGATCTGACCGCGGGCCGGTTCCTGCCGTGCCCGTTCGGTCCGCCCGGAGAGCGCATGTATCGGACCGGGGACCTGGTCCGCTGGGGCGCCGACGGGCAGCTGCAGTATCTCGGCCGCGCCGACGAACAGGTCAAGATCCGCGGCTACCGCATCGAACTCGGCGAGGTCCGGTCCGCTCTGGCCGCCGTCGAGGGCGTCGAGCAGGCCGCGGTCATCGTGCGCACCGACGACGCCGGGCGACGACGGCTGCTCGGCTACATCACCGGACCCGCCGACCCGGCCGCCGTGCGCGCCGCGGTCGCCGACCGACTGCCCGCCTACATGGTCCCCGCCGCGGTCACCGCACTGGACGCCCTGCCGTTCACGGTGAGCGGCAAGCTCGATGTGCGCGCCCTGCCGGAACCGGACTACACCGCCGCGCCACACCGCGCCCCGGGCAGCGTCGCCGAACAGCTGCTGGCCGACATCTTCGCCCGCGTCCTAGGTGTGCCCCGGGTGGGCGTCGACGACTCGTTCTTCGATCTCGGCGGGGACTCGCTGTCCAGCATGCGGCTGATCGCCGAGATCAACGCCGCCCTGGACATCGACCTGCCGGTGCGCGCGGTGTTCGAGGCGCCCACCGTCGCCCGGCTCGCCCAGCGCGTCGCCGACGGCGCCGCCGCACGGCAACCGTTGGTGGCCGGGCCCCGCCCGGCGCAGATCCCACTGTCCTTCGCGCAGAACCGGCTGTGGCTGGTCGACCAGGTGCAGGGGCCGTCGGCGGTCTACAACATGGCCTCGGCGCTGCGCTGCAGTGGACCCCTGGACACCGCGGCGCTGCGCGAGGCACTGGTCGACGTGGTCAGCCGGCACGAAACCCTGCGCACCCTGTTCGCCGCCCCGCAGGGCACCCCTCATCAGGTGGTGGTGCCGGCGGAGGATGCCGACTTCGGTTGGCGCATCGTCGAAGCCGGCGACTGGCCGGCCGACCGGCTGCACGACGAACTGCAGGACACCGCACGGCGGACCTTCGACCTGAGCACCGACCTCCCGCTGCGGGTCACGCTGTTCCGGATCAGCGATGAGGACCACATCCTGGTCACCGTGCTGCACCACATCGCCGCCGACGGCTGGTCGATGCGCCCGCTGGTCGCCGACCTGTCCGGCGCCTACGCCGCCCGCTGCGCCGGCCAGGCACCGGACTGGGACCCGCTGCCGGTGCAGTACGTCGACTACACCCTGTGGCAGCGCGCCCAATTCGGCGACCTGCAGGACGACACCAGCCGGGTCGCCGCGCAACTCGGCTACTGGGAGCACACGCTGGCCGGCCTGCCCGAACGGCTCGACCTACCCACCGACCGGCCCTACCCGCTGATCGCCGATATGGCCGGCGACACCGTCGGCGTGGACTGGCCGGCCGCCCTGCAGGAGCAGATCACCCGGGTGGCCCGCGAACACGACGCCACCGTCTTCATGGTGCTGCAGGTCGCCCTGATGGCGCTGCTGTCCCGGATCAGCGCCAGTACCGATGTGGCCGTGGGCTTCCCGATCGCCGGGCGAGGCGACCCGGCACTCGATGACCTCGTCGGGTTCTTCGTCAACACCATGGTGCTGCGCGCGGACCTGTCCGACGACCCGAGTTTCGCCGACCTGCTGGCGCAGGTCCGCACCCGCAGCCTGGAGGCGTTCGAGAACCAGGACGTGCCGTTCGAGGTGCTGGTGGAGCGACTGAATCCGGCCCGCAGCCTGACCCACCATCCGCTGGTGCAGGTGATGCTGTCCTGGCAGAACTTCACCGAACTGCATGACGCGGCCGGCGGGCCCGGACTCAAAGGCGTTGATGTCAGCGCGGTCCCGTTGACCACCCGGTCCGCCCGGATGGACCTGACCTTCTCACTGGCCGAACGGTGGACCGCGACCGGGACCCCGGCGGGCATCGGCGGCGAGGTCGAGTTCCGCACCGACGTGTTCGACGCCGCCACCATCGGCACTCTGGTCACCCGGCTGGAGCGGGTACTGGCGGCGGTCACCGCCGACCCGCACCGGCCGCTGTCGGCGGTCAGCCTGCTCGACGAGCAGGAGCGGACCCGCCTCCACGAACTCGGGCACACCGCGGCGCTGTCCGACGCCCCGGACACCCCTGCGTCGCTGGTCCACGCCTTCACCGGGCAGGTGGCCCGCACCCCGCACGCGGTCGCGCTGACCGACCAGGACCGGTCCTGGACCTACACCGAACTCGACGCGCTGTCGGACCGATTGGCCCAGCTGCTGGCGGGCCGCGGTGCCCGGCCCGGGCAGACCGTGGCACTGCTGTTCCACCGGTCGGCGGCGGCGATCACATCGATCCTGGCGGTCCTCAAGGCCGGAGCAGCCTACCTGCCCGTCGACCCGGCACTGCCGGACGCGCGGATCGGCTTCATGCTCGACGACTCGGCCCCGGTGGTGGTGCTCACCTCCGCCGAGCTGACCGGCCGGGTCGACGAAAGTGACTGTGTCGTGGTCGATCTCGACGATCCCGCGCTGCACGCTCAGCCGACTGCGGCACTGCCCGGCCCGGCCGTCGACGACCTGGCGTACCTGATCTACACCTCGGGCACCACCGGCATACCCAAGGGGGTGGCGATCACCCACCGCAATGTGCTGGGACTGCTGGGGCCGGTGGGTGACGGGCTGGCACCGGCCGGTGCGTGGAGCCAGTGGCATTCGCTGGCCTTCGACGTGTCGGTGTGGGAGATCTTCGGTGCGCTGCTGCGCGGCGGCCGGCTGGTCGTCGTGCCCGAATGGGTGGCCCGCTCCCCGGAGGACCTGCACGCCCTGTTGGTCGCCGAGCAGGTCACGGTGCTGACCCAGACCCCGTCGGCGGCAATGATGTTGTCCCAGGAAGGGTTGTCGGCGACCACCCTGGTGGTGGCCGGGGAGGCCTGCCCGGCCGAACTGGTCGACCGGTGGGCCGACGGCACCCGGATGCTCAACGCGTACGGCCCCACCGAGGGCACCATCTATGCGACGGTCAGCGCACCGCTGCGGGCCGAGTCGCAGACCACTGCGCGCCCGGTACCGATCGGCGCGCCGGTGCCCGGGGCGGCCGCCTTCGTGCTCGACGAACGGCTGCGGCCGGTACCGGTCGGCGTCGTCGGCGAACTGTACATCGCCGGAACGGGTGTCGCGGCCGGGTACATGGGGCGCGGGGGACTGACCGCCACCCGATTCCTGCCCTGCCCGTTCGGTCCGCCCGGGCAGCGGATGTACCGGACCGGGGACCTGGTGCGCTGGGGTGCCGACGGGCAGCTGGAGTATCTGGGCCGGGCCGACGAACAGGTGAAGGTCCGCGGTTTCCGGATCGAACTCGGGGACGTGCAAACGGCGTTGGCCGCACTCGACGGTGTCGAGCAGGCGGTGGTGATCGCCCGTGAGGACCGACCGGGGGACAAGCGCCTGGTCGGCTACATCACCGGCGGCGCGGATCCGGTGGCCGCGAGGGAGGCCCTGACCGGCGTGCTGCCCGGCTACATGGTGCCGACCGCGGTGGTCGCGATCGAGGCACTCCCGTTGACCCCCAACGGCAAACTGGACAAGCGGGCCCTCCCGGCGCCCAGCTACGAACAGCCCGACCGGTACCGGGCACCGGGCACCGCGATCGAGGAACTGCTGGCCGGCATCTTCGCCGAGGTCCTCGGGCTGGAGCGGGTCGGGGTCGACGATTCGTTCTTCGAACTCGGCGGCGACAGCATCATGTCGATGCAGGCGGTGGCCCGGGCCCGGGCGGCCGGCCTGACCTGCCGCCCGCGGGACATCTTCGTCGAGCAGACCGTGTCGCGGCTGGCCCGGGTGGTCGGCGTCGCCGACGGTGAGGCCGCCCACGACGACGGCGTGGGCCCGGTGGTCGCCACCCCGATCATCCGCTGGCTCGCCGAGGTCGACGGTCCGACAACGGAGTTCAACCAGACCGTGGTGCTGCAGGCACCGTCGGGTGCCACCGGACACGATGTGCACATGGTGCTGCAGGCCGTCCTGGACCGCCACGGTGTGCTCCGGATGCGCGCCGACGGCACCGATCTGCACGTCCCCGAGCCCGGTGCCCTCGACGCACGCGACTGCGTGACCGTGGTGGACGACCTCACCGAGACCGCGGTGCTGACCGCACGGACGCAGTTGGCGCCCCGATCCGGGATGCTGCTACGGGCGCTGTGGGTGACCCGCACCGAGCAGCTGGTGCTGATCGTGCACCACCTGGCCATCGACGGAGTGTCCTGGCGAATACTGTTGGAGGACATCAACATCGCCTGGGGGCAACACCGCAGCGGACAACCGGTGGTGCTGCCCGCCGCGGGCACCTCGTTCGCCCGGTGGTCCGAACAGCTGGCCGCCCACGCCCGCAGCGCGGACGTACGCGCCGACGCGCCGGCCTGGCGGCGGATCGCCGCGACCCCGGCCGTGCTGCCCGCGGCAACGGACACCTACGCCGACGCCGGCCGGCTGTCGGTGTCCCTGGACGACCCCGAAATGGTGCAGCAGCTGCTGGGCGCCGTGCCGAAGGCCTTCCACACCGGGGTACACGACATCCTGCTGCTCGGATTCGCGCTGGCCGCAGCCGAATTCGTCGGCGAGCAACACATCGCCATCGATGTAGAGGGCCACGGCAGGCACGAAGACCTCGCCGAGGACATCGACCTGTCCCGCACCGTCGGCTGGTTCACCACCAAATACCCGGTGGCCCTGACCCTGGAGGATCTGGACTGGGCGCAGGTCCGTGCCGGTGACACCGCGCTGGGGGCGCTGCTCAAGAACGCCAAGGAACAGCTGCGGGCGCACCCGGACGGCCTGGGCTACGGCCTGCTGCGCTACCTCGACGACACCACCGATCTGGACGGTCCGGACCCGACCATGGGGTTCAACTACCTCGGCCGGCTCGGCGGGGGAGCCGAGCTGCCCGACGGGCTGTGGCGGCTGGCGACCAACGGTGCGGAGGCCACCGCGGTGAGCGCCGCGGTGCCGATGCCGCTCATGCACACCGTGGAACTCAACGCGGCCACCGTGGACACCCCGGACGGGCCTGCGCTGCACGCCAACTGGACCTGGGCCCGGTCGGTGCTCGACGCCGAGCAGGTCGACCGGTTGGCCCGGCTGTGGTTCCAGGCCCTGCAGGGCATCTGCGCGCATGTGCGCACCGGCGGCGGCGGACTCACCCCCTCGGACATCGCGCCGGCCCGCCTGAACCAGCGGCAGATCGACGAACTGGCGGCGCGGCACCCGATCGCCGACATCCTGCCGCTGACCCCGCTGCAGCACGGCCTGCTGTTCCACGCCGGCACCGCCGAGGCAGCCGATCTCTATGCGGTGCAACTGGATCTGACGCTGGAAGGGGCACTGGACCCCGACCGGCTGCGGGACGCCGTGCGCACGGTGCTCAAGCGGCACCCGCACCTGGCCGCCCGGTTCGAGGAACGCTTCGGCGAACCCGTCCAGATCGTCCCCGCCGACCCGGACATCCCGTGGCGCCACCTCACCGACGGCGCCGACGTCGCCGCCCTGCGCGCGGCCGACCGCGCCGCCGTCTGCGCCCTCGACGACCACCCGCCCATCCGGGCCACCGTGGTCCGCACCGGAGCGCACCGGCACCGGCTGATCCTGACCAACCACCACATCGTGATGGACGGGTGGTCGCTGCCGATCCTGCTGCACGAGATCTTCGCCGCCTATCACGACCACCGGCTCCCGGCGCCCGCACCGTACCGGACCTACGTGGCGTGGCTGGCCGGCCGTGACCTCGACGCCGCCCGCACGGCGTGGGCCGAGACGCTGGCCGGGTACGACACCCCGACCCTGCTCGGGCCACTGAATCCGCAGGGCGACCGGGCGGTCCGCTCCTACACACTGTCCGAGGACGTCACCCGAGGCGTGGGCGAGCTGGCCCGGGACCGGCGCACCACCGCGAATGTGGTGTTGCAGGCCGCCTACGCCCAGCTGCTGATGCGGTTGACCGGGCAGCGTGATGTCACCTTCGGCACCCCGGTCTCGGGCCGGCCCGCCGATGTTGCCGGTGCCGATGCGATGGTGGGCCTGATGATCAACACGGTGCCGGTGCGCGCCACCGCCACCGCGACCGACACCGCCGCCGATCTGCTCGCCCAGATCCAGTCCGCGCACAACGCGACCCTGGACCACCAGCACCTGGCGCTCAACGAGATTCACCGGGTGGCGGGCCACGACCAATTGTTCGACACCATGTTCGCCTACGAGAACTACCCGCTCGGCGCGGCCGTCGCCGGCACCGGGGACACCCTGGCCGTCACCGACTTCGACGCACACGAGCAGAACCACTACCCGCTGACCGTGCAGGTCGCCCCCGGGGCGGCCCTGGGCCTGCGCGTGGAGTACGACACCGAGGTCTTCGACGACGCCCGGATCGACGCGCTGGTACGACGATTCGAGCGGCTGCTGACCGCGATGGTCACCGACCCGGACCGGGCGCTGGCATCGATCGACCTGCTCGACGACGCCGACCACGCCCGGCTGGACGGCTTCGCCCACCGCGCCGTCCTGGCCACGCCCGGGCCCGCCACCTCCATCCCGCAGCTGTTCACCGCGCAGGTGGCCCGCACCGCGGATGCGGTGGCGCTCACCGACCGAGACCGGTCCTGGACCTACACCGAACTCGACCAGGCCGCAAACCGGCTGGCGCATCTGCTGATCGGGCACGGCGCCGGGCCGGGACGGGTCGTGGCGCTGGTGTCCGGACGCTGCGCGGAGGCCGTCATCGCAATCCTCGCGGTGCTCAAGAGCGGAGCGGCCTACCTGCCCATCGACCCCGCGATGCCGCCCGACCGGCGGGAGTTCATGCTCGCCGATACCGCCCCGATCGCGGTGCTCAGCACCGAGGACCCCGCACTGTTCGGTGGCCTGACCGTCATCGACCCGGCCGATCCGGCACTGGCCGGACAGCCGGTCACCGCACCCACGCCGCCGGCACCGGACGACACCGCCTACGTCATCTACACCTCCGGCACCACCGGCATCCCCAAAGGTGTTGTGGTCAGCCACCGCAACGTGACCGGGCAGTTCGCGACGCCGGTCATCGAACCCGCCGCACAGGTCTGGGCGCAGTGCCACTCGTATGCGTTCGACTTCTCGGTGGGGGAGATCTGGGCGGCGCTGCTGCACGGCGGCCGACTGGTGATCGTGCCCGAGTCCGTCACGGCGGCACCGGAGGAGTTCCACGCCCTGCTGCGCGCCGAACGGGTCACCGCGCTGGGGCAGACCCCGTCGGCGGCCGTCATGCTGGCGCGGGAGGGGCTGGAGTCGCTGACGCTGCTGGTCGGCGGCGAACCATGTCAGGCCGAACTGGTGGACCGCTGGGCTCCCGACGGCACCATCGTCAACATCTACGGGCCGACCGAGGCCACGGTGTACGCCACGGTGAGCACACCACTGAGCGAGGGCGGGCCGATGCCGATCGGGTCCGCCGTGCCGGGGGCGGCGACCTTCGTGCTCGACGAGTTCCTGCGGCCGGTCCCGGTCGGGATGGTCGGGGAACTGTACGTGGCCGGCACCGGGGTGGCCGCCGGGTACGGGGGACGCCCCGCACTGACCGGCACCCGCTTCGTGCCCTGCCCGTTCGGCGAACCCGGGCAACGCATGTACCGCACCGGGGACCTGGCCCGGTGGCGTGCGGACGGTCAACTCGACCACCTGGGCCGCGCCGACGAGCAGGTCAAGATCCGTGGCTTCCGCATCGAACTCGGTGACGTGCGCGCGGCGTTGGCGGCCCAGGACGGCGTCGAGCAGGCGGCCGTCATCGTCCGCGAGGACCGGCCCGGGGACCGACGCCTGGTCGGTTATGTCACCGGCGGCGCGGACCCCGCCGACCTGCGTGCGGCACTGGCCGACCGGCTGCCCGGCTACATGGTCCCGTCCGCGGTGCTGGCCGTCGAACAGCTGCCGGTGACCGTCAACGGAAAGCTCGACACCCGCGCGCTGCCCGCCCCGGAGTACACCGGCAGCCATGTCGCGCCGAGCACGGCCACCGAAATCATGTTGGCCGGTGTCTTCGGCGAGGTGCTCGGCCTGGCCCGGGTCGGCGCCGACGCATCTTTCTTCGATCTGGGCGGTGACAGCATCGCCGCGATGCGTCTGGTCGGCGCCGTCAATGCGGCGACCGGCGGGGAGCTGTCGGTGTCGGCGATCTTCGAGGCCCCGACGGTGGCCGCCCTGGCAGCCCGGCTGGACAGCGGCGCCCCGGCGGCCGGCCCCACCGTCGCGCCGGTGCAGGTGCTGGGAAGCGGCACCGGCACACCGGTCTTCACCCCGCATGCTGTCAGCGGCGTCAGCTGGCACTACCAGGTCCTCACCGGTGTGCTGGACGCCCCGGTCGTCGGCGTCCAGCAGGCCACCGACGATGCGCCGCCGGCGGCGCTGACCGAGCTGGCGGCCCGGCACGCCGACCGGATCGAAGCCCACCATCCGGGTGGCCCGTACCGGCTGCTCGGCTGGTCCTACGGTGGGGTGCTGGCGCACGCGATCGCGGTCGAGCTGCAACGCCGGGGCGGTATCGTCGAGCGGCTGGTGCTGCTGGACGCCGAACCCACGCTCGGCGACACGGCCGACCCGGCGGTGGACCGCGGCCAGGTCGACGAATTGATCGGAGAACGAGGGGATCTGGACATCACCGGGCTACTCGACCAGATGGTGGACAACGTCGCGATCAACATCGACCTGTATCGGGCGCACCGGGCCGAGACGTTCGCCGGGGAGCTGATCCTGTTCTCCGCGCAGCGCGACGATCCCGACCGCGCCGGCCACCTGGCCCGGGCCTGGTCCCCGCACGTGCAGGGCCGGGTCACGGTGCACCCGCTGGACTGCACCCATCAGGACATGCTGAGCCCGGAGACCCTGGCCGGCTACGCCGACCGGCTGCGGCGACTGTTCGGTGAGGCACCGTGAAATCGGTATGGCCCGCCCGGTCCCGCATCGGGACCGGACGGTTCACGGTCAACGCCGCCTTCGGTGTGCTCGGCCGCATCGTGGTGCGCCGCCCGTGGTGGGTGATCGCGACGTGGCTGATGCTGGCCGCCGTGTTGGCGAGCACGATCCCGCCGCTGATCCAGCTGGCCAGCGACCGCGACCAGGAGATGCTGCCCGCCGACGCCGCGGTGATGGTGGCGACCGAGCAGATGACCGAGGCGTTCGGCGAGCCCGGCATCCAGAACATAGCCCTGGTCGTGCTCACCGACGACGACGGCCTCGACGAGGACGACGAGGCCGTCTATCGCCGACTGGTCGACGAATTACACGGCAACGTACGCGATGTGGTGATGGTGCAGGACTTCATCACCCAGCCACCGCTGCGCGAGGTGTTCCAGAGCAAGGACGACAAGGCCTGGTTCATCCCGGTCGGCATCGTGGGGGAGTTGGGCTCCCCGGAGTCCAGCGAGGCGTACAAGCGCGTCGTCGAGACCGTCGAGAACACCGTCGCCGGGTCGGACCTGACCCTGCACATGACCGGCCTGACCGCCACCGTCGCCGAACGCGAGGCGATCGGGGTCAAGGACCTGCGGTTGATCGAAACCGTCACGGTGGGCCTGGTTCTGATCATCCTGCTGATCGTCTACCGCAGCATCGTCACGATGCTGTTGCCGCTGCTGACCATCTCCATCTCCCAGGTGGTCGCCAGCCAGTTCGTGGCCGCGCTCGCCGAGATGGGACTGGCCATCTCCCAGCAGACGCTGGTGTTCATGTCGGCGATGATGATCGGCGCCGGCGTCGACTACGCGGTGTTCCTGATCAGCCGCTACCACGAATACCTGCGGGCCGGGTTGGCCTCGGAGGAGGCGGTGGCGCAGGCGATCACCGCGATCGGCAAGGTGATCGCCGCCTCGGCGGCCACCGTCGCGGTCACCTTCCTGGGCATGGGATTCACCACCCTCAAGGTGTTCTCCACCGCCGGACCGGCGCTCGCGGTGTCGATCGCGGTGGCCTTCGTGTCCTCGATCACCCTGCTGCCGGCGTTCCTGGTGTTGTGCGGGCGGCGCGGCTGGGCCAAACCCCGGCGTGAACTCACCAAGCAGTTCTGGCGCCGCTCGGCCATCCGGATCGTGCGCCGGCCCACCGCGCACCTGGTCGGCAGCCTGCTGATCCTGGTGCCGCTGGCGCTGTGCGTGATGGTGATGGACACCAGCTACGATGCGCGCACCGCGCTGCCCCCGGACGCGGAGAGCAACGTCGGCATGGCTGCCATCGAGGAACACTTCCCGGCCAGTATCACCGCGCCGCAGTACATCTTCATCCAGTCGCCGCACGACCTGCGCACGTCCGAGGCGCTGGCGGACCTCGAGCAGATGGCGCAGCGGGTCAGCCAGCTGCCCGACATCGAGACCGTCCGCGGCGTCACCCGGCCCACCGGGGAACCGCTGGAGCAGGCCACCCTGAGCTACCAGGCCGGACTGATCGGGGACAAGCTCGCCGACGCCTCCGCCAAGATCACCGAAAGCACCGACGCGCGCTCCCAGCTGACCGGGGGCGCGGACAAACTGGCCGAGAGCCTGGCCTCGGTGCGCGGTCAGCTCACCCAGGCCACGAAGGTCTTCGACGGCCTGAAGAAGACGATGGCCGATGTGCGCAGACAGCTCACCGATTCCGAGTTGCTGCCCAAGATGCCCGGCGATGCGCCGTTGGTCCAGGACGCGGACAGCTTCAAACAGTCGCTGGAGTTCACCCGCTTCGTGGTGACCACCCTGCGGGGCAACCCCGCGTGCGACGTCGACCCGGCCTGTGTCACCGAGCGGGACCGCTGGCAGCGCGTGGTCGAGACGCTCGACAAGGTGCAGCCCGCGATGGATGCGGCCGGCAAGGTGCTGTCCTCGCTGGGTTCGGCCAACAGCGGTGGGCTGCAACAGCAGATCGCCAAGATCGACCAGGGCGCCGCCGCGCTGGCCGAGGGCAGCCGTCAACTCGCCGACGGGGTGAAGACCCTGGACGAGCAGACCGACGAACTCGGTGACGGGCTGGAGGACGCGGCGACGTTCCTGCGGTCGATGCAGCGCAATGCGACCGACCCGGGCACCGCAGGATTCTTCGTGTCCCCGGAAATCCTGGACAACAAGAGCTTCCAGGATGTCGTCGAGGTGTTCATGTCGCCCGACGGGCGCTCGGCACGGTATCTGGTGGAGTCCCGCCTGGCGCCCTACGACGTCGCGGCGATGGACCAGGTGAAGGACATCCTGGCCACCGCCCGGGGCGCCCAGGTCAACACGGCGCTGGCGGACGCGACCATCTCGATGTCGGGCATGACGCCCTACTACAGCGAACTTCGTGACTTCTACGACCGCGACCTGCTGTTCATCGTGGTGATGACCGTACTGGTGGTCTTCGTCATCCTGGTGCTGCTGCTGCGTGCCGTGGTCGCACCGCTGTATCTGGTTGTCTCGGTGGTGATCTCGACACTGTCGGCGCTCGGTATCGGGGTGCTGGTGCTGCAGGTGATGGCCGATCAGGCCATCGCGGCGAGCACCCCGGGCCTGGCGTTCATCGTGCTGGTCGCCGTCGGAGCGGACTACAACATGCTGCTGATATCCCGGATCCGCGACGAATCCCCGCACGGCATCAAATCCGGGGTGGTCAAGACGGTCCGCGCGACCGGCAGTGTGATCACCTCGGCCGGAATGATCTTCGCCGCGCCGATGCTGGCGATGTGTTTCTCCAGCATCAGTTCGATGGTGCAGGGCGGCTTCATCATCGGCGTCGGATTGCTGCTCGACACGCTGCTGGTGCGCACCCTGACCGTGCCGGCGTTGGCGGTGCTGGTGGGCAGACACAACTGGTGGCCGTCCGGGCGGCGACGCCGTCGCGCACCGCGGGCCGAACCCCCGCTCGACCAGGACGCCGTCCCGGTCAGCTGAACAGCCGGTGCGCGTTATCCCGGGTCCGGGCAGTCAGATTCGGGTCGACCTGCGCGGTGTTCCGGTCCACGAACGGGGCCGGTGCGAACGGGATGTCGCTGCCGTAGAGCAGCCGGTCGGTGCCCACCACCTCGGCGGCCAGTGCCAGCGCCTCCGGGGAGGCCGACAGCGCGACGTCGTAGTAGAAGCGGCGCAGCTGATCGCGGACCGGTTCGCGCCGGCCACCGTGCGCGGACGGGAAGTCGTCGAGCATCGACAGTCGCCAGGCCGCCCACGGCAGGGTGCCGCCGAGGTGGGAGAGCACCAGTTTGAGATTCGGGTAGCGCGCCGGGGTTTCGGTGAGGATGAGCTCGGCGACCATGCGGGTGGTGTCGAAGGTGAACTCCAGCACCGGCGCCGGCAGCAGCAGTCGGGCGTCGACCATCGCCGGCGGCAGGTTGGGGTGTACATGCACGACCGCATGCCGGCGGTCCAGCTCGGCCAACACCGGTTCGAAGCGCCGGTCGCCGAGATAGCGGCCCTCGTAGTTGGTGAGCACCGCGACGCCATCGAGGCCCAGAACGTCGAGTGCGTACGCGATTTCGGTCAGTGCGGCGTCGACGTCGGGCAGCGGCAGCAGGGCGAATCCGCCCAGTCGGTCCGGGTGCCGCAGGCTCAGATCGGCCATGGTCCGGTTGCACGACCGCGCCAGCGCGGGTCGGTCGGTGGGCTCCAGCGGGGCCAGGGCAGGCGCCGACACCGACAGCACGGCCCGGTCGATGTGCAACGCCGCCATGCGTTCCAGCATCGAGGTCTCGTCCCATGCCGGTTGCGGTATGCCGCCGACCGAACCGCCGGTGGCCGCGTCGACCGCCGCACGGTAATCCGGCGGGACCAGATGCTGGTGTACGTCGATCAAACCGGACACCAGGCCAACGTACCTTAAGGTACGTTCGGGTCTGTGGGGAATGACGCGCACGTCCTGATCGGCGGTCGCACGGTCGACAGCCCGATGCATCCGGTCCACAATCCGGCCCGCGCCCGCGACATCGTGGGGGAGTCCGCGCTTGCCGACGCCGACCTGGTGGACCGGGCGGTGCGCGCCGCCGACGACGCGGCGCCGGCGTGGGCGGCACTGTCGGTGGCCGAGCGTCGCGATGCGCTCAAGGCGGCCGCCGCGGCGGCGTTGGAGGACTTCGAGAACCGGGCCCGGCTGCTCACCGGTGAGCAGGGCAAGGTGCTGTGGGAGTCGATGGTCGACCTCGCCGGGGCGCCCTATCTGCTGCGCGAATGCCGGCGGCTGGTCGAGCGGGTGGCCGAGGAGCAGATCGTCGACGACGAGCGCGGTCGGTTCGTCCGGCGCCGCCGCCCGGTCGGAGTGGTGGCCGTCATCGTGCCGTGGAACTACCCGGTGTTGTTGGCGTTCAATGCCATTGCCCCCGCGCTGGCGGCCGGGAACACCGTCGTCGTCAAACCGTCGGAGCTGGCGCCGCTGGCCCTGACCGCGGTGCTGGGAGCGGTGGCGGCCGCGCTGCCCGACGGGGTGATCAACGTGGTGCCCGGTGACGGAGCGCAGGCCGGTCATGCGCTGGCCGCCCACCCCGGGGTGCGCCGCATCATGTTCACCGGCGGCACCGCGAGCGGACGCGAGGTGATGCGCGCGGCGGCGGGCTCGATCACCGGTGTCGGACTGGAACTCGGCGGCAACGATCCGGCGCTGGTGCTGGAATCGGCGGTCGTCGACGATGCGCTGGTCACCGCGCTGCGCAACTCGGCGTTCACCTGCTCGGGTCAGGTGTGCTTCGCCATCAAACGGATCTACGTGCACCGCAGCCACTTCCGCGATCTGGTCGACGCCCTGGCCGCGGTCACCGATCAACTCGTCGTCGGCGACGGGCTGGACCCGGCCAGCTCCATCGGCCCGCTGATCAGCACGGCCGCCGTGGACCGGGTCCGGGACCTGGTGCGGGACAGCGTCGAGATCGGCGGCACCGTCACCGAATTGGGGCGCAAGCTCGATCCGGCCGGATGGGAGCACGGGCATTTCCTGCTGCCGCATCTGGTCACCGGCATCCCGCAGCAGTCCCGGTTGGTGGCCGCCGAACAGTTCGGCCCGGTGCTGCCGATTCTGCCGTTCGACACCGAGGAGCAGGCCGTCGCGCTGGCCAATGACTCCGAATACGGTCTGGCCGCGTCGGTCTGGTCCCGCGACGACGATCATGCGTTCGCGGTGGCCCGCGGCATCGAGGCGGGCACCGTGTTCATCAACGTGCACGCCGCCGGGGCATCGGACCACACCACCCCGTTCGGCGGGGTCAAGCAGAGCGGGATCGGCCGGATCAACGGCTGGGCCAGCATCGAGGAACTGACCGAGACCCAGATGCTGATCCGCCGCGACGACGCGGCGAACCTACCCGGGCCGCCGAACTGAGGATTCCTCAGATCATCGAGGTGAACGGGATCTTGCACCCCAGGGCCAGCGCGCCGGCCAGTTCCCGGCTGGTGTCGTAGTCGAACACGACGTGCCCGGACAGCACGTCGACATCGCGCTTGAACCGCTGCATCGGGCTGGACAGAAAGTGGATGCTGGCCCCGCCGGCGCCCATCAGCTCGGCGATGACGCCCTTGGACTCGGCCACGATGTGCGCGGCCGCCAGCCGCGCCTGCGCGCGGACCGGCTTGGTCACCGGGTCCCCGGCGGCCACGATCGCTTCTATCTGTCCGACGGTGTCGCCCAGCAGTGCGTTCAGGGCGCGCAACCGGACCTGCGCGCCGGCCAGGTGGGCCTGGGCGATCGGCTTGTCCCTCTGCATCACGCCCTCGTAGGCCAGCACCCGCTCGGCCAGACGCTCCGCGTAGATCTCGGTGACCCGCTCGGCGCTGCCGAGGGCGGGCATCGCGGCCAGTAGCGCCAGTGCGGGCACCATCGGCCAGCGGTAGGTGGCGCTGGCGTGCAGGGCGGTGCCGGGTGCGGTGCCCGAGTAGATGTCGAGCACGTTCACCAGCCGGTGCGCCGGCACGAACACATCGGTGGCGACGACGTCGTTGGAGCCGGTGGCCCGCATGCCATCGGTGTGCCAGACGTCCTCGACGCTGACGTCCTCGATCGGCAGCAGGGCCAGCGCGGGGTAGATGCCGTCGTCCGGGCCGCACAGCGCGGCCACGAAGACCCAGTTGCCGTGCATGACGCCGGTGGCCCAGGACCAGCGCCCGGTGATCCGGACGCCGCCCTCGGCGGGCAGGCCGCGGCCGGTGGGGGCCAGCGGGGCCGGCGCCAGGAACGGGCCGCCGGCGAAGGCCTCCTCCTGGGCCTGCTCGCTGAACAGCGCCAGGAACCAGTTGTGCAGTGCGAGGAAGCCGATGGTCCAGGCACTCGAGGTGCAGCCGTGGGCCATCCGGCGCACCGGGTCCAGCAGGGCGGGGAACGGCGCCTCCAGCCCGCCGTAGCGTGCCGGCTTCAGCAGGTCGGTGAACCCGGAACCGGTCAGCTCGGCGACGGTGGCCTCGGGCAGCCGGCGCAGTTGCTCGGCCTCGGGGGCACGCTGGGCCAGCGCGGCCACGAAGTCGTCGGTCACCAGGGCGGAGGTGTCGATCGTCTGCATACCGCCGAAGCTACCATACTTTTTAGTATGGAAGCGGGTCAGCGGATGAGCATGAGGTCGAGGTAACGCTCGCTCTGTGCGGTCTGCCGCGGGTTCGGTGTCTGGCCGGAGAGGTGGAGAAAACCGATACCCATCGCGAACGTCGCATTCGCCCGCAGCTCGGCGTCCTCGGCGTCGAACCCGTAGTCCTCCAACGCGGCGCGTACCGCGGCCAGTATCCGCCGGTCAGCGGCCCGCACACTCTCGGCGACGGTGTCGTCGGTGCGTGCCCACTCGCGCATCGCGCGTTCCAGCGTCCAGTGCCGCGGGCTGACGAGGGAGGCCATCATCTGAGCCAGCCGCTCGCGCGGCGGGAGCCCACCGAGGGCCTCGATCTGGCTGCGGTCCTCGTCGCGCAGATCCCGCCAGCCCTGCACCAGCGCCGCCCGGTAGCTCGGCATGCCGTCGAAGTGCCAGTAGAAGCTGCCCTTGGTGACCTTCAGGCGGGCGCACAAACGATCGATTTTGAGCGTTTTTATGCCCTCCTCGGCGAGGAGCGCATAACCGGCCTGGAGCCAATCGTCAATGGTCAGGCGGCTGCCGGACGAGGATCGGGCGGGCGACATGAGGGGCAGCCTACGGCGACGCGCCCGCCCCCCGGACTTTCTGTAGCCCCTGACTGCGTGTTTTACTGCAAGTCGGACAACTGAATTCTCGGTCCGCTCCACGATCCGAATCGGCGAGCGGACGCGGATACCGCAGTGCAAAGAGGCACTGCGGTATCTCTGGGTGTTGGGTCCACCAACACCAGGGTCGGGCGGGACCGTGACGATACAGAGTTGGGATTGAATTTGATGCAGAACGTTGTTGGCCGGTGGATGCGCCGGATCGGGGCCGCCGCCGCGGCCGCGCTGGTCGTGCCGGGCGCGATCGCAGTTGCAGGTGAGACGGCCACCGCTGGTGCCTTCTCCCGTCCCGGCCTGCCGGTGGAATACCTGATGGTTCCGTCCGCCGGTATGGGCCGCGATATCAAGATCCAGTTCCAGAGCGGTGGCGAGAACTCGCCGGCCGTGTACCTGCTGGATGGCCTGCGTGCGCAGGAAGACTTCAGTGGCTGGGACATCAACACCCAGGCCTTCGAGTGGTTCCTCGACAGTGGCCTGTCGGTTGTCATGCCCGTCGGTGGCCAGTCGAGCTTCTACGCCGACTGGTACGCGCCGGCCCGTAACAAGGGCCCGACCGTCACCTACAAGTGGGAGACGTTCCTGACCCAGGAGCTGCCGGCCTACCTGCAGGCGAACCGGGCCGTCAAGCCCACCGGCAGCGCCGCCATCGGTCTGTCGATGGCCGGCTCGGCCGCGCTGAACCTGGCGACCTGGCACCCCGGGCAGTTCATCTACGCCGGCTCGATGTCGGGCTTCCTGAACCCCTCCGAGGGCTGGTGGCCGTTCCTGATCAACATCTCCATGGGTGACGCCGGCGGCTTCAAGGCCGACGACATGTGGGGCAAGACCGAGGACCCGAACAGCGGCTGGAAGCGCAACGACCCGATGGTCAACATCCCGACGCTGGTGGCGAACAACACCCGCCTCTGGGTCTACTGCGGTAACGGCACCCCCAACGAGCTCGGTGGCGGCGATCTGCCCGCGACCTTCCTCGAGGATCTGACCATCCGCACCAACATCACCTTCCGCGACAACTACCTGGCCGCGGGCGGTAGCAACGGTGTGTTCAACTTCCCGAACAACGGCACGCACAACTGGGCGTACTGGGGACGGGAACTGCAGGCCATGCTGCCCGATCTGCAGCGCGTCCTGATCTAAGTACGGACCACAAGAAATCCCCCGGGGCTTTTGCCCCGGGGGATTTCTTGTCTGCTGCCCACAGCTCAGTTGCGGCCGACCCGAGCGACGCCGGACGGGAATGGACGCGGGCCGCGATTCCCCTCTGATCGCGGCCCGCGCCCTATCCCATTGACCCGCGATACGCGACCCACGAAGGCGGGTCGGAGCAGACGCAACGGGGAATCAAGCATTCCGGTCACCCGCAACAGCTGGACCGCGGTGGTCGGGTCGGATTCGGCGGCCGTCATCACCCAGTCGAGGTAGGCGTTGGACAGTCGCATCGACAGCGGACGGGGCCCGGCCACCTCCGGCAGCGTCAGGTCCGAACCGACGGCGGTCTGCCATGCCACCCGTAGTTTGGCCGCCGCGGCGTGGAAGAAGCGCTGCGGCAGCCCCTGGTCGCCGTGGCGCAGGCATTCACTCAGCAGCGTCGATTCGATCGCCGCCAGCGTCATGCCCTGCCCGTAGATCGGGTTGAAGCTGCAGACCGCGT
The DNA here is from genome assembly GCF_043974665.1 of Mycobacterium sp. AMU20-3851. NCBI lineage: Bacteria > Bacillati > Actinomycetota > Actinomycetes > Mycobacteriales > Mycobacteriaceae > Mycobacterium > Mycobacterium sp. AMU20-3851. The sequence continues at coordinate 4,048,475 of NZ_CP146371.1, read as the reverse complement.
CCCCGAACACCAGCAACCCCTGCGGGAACCGCTTCATCTTGTCGTAGCGCCGCCACCGGTTCGACGGCACCCGGTAGTGCTCGACGTCGCTGAGCGGGGTCGCCGCCCGTGTCGCGGCGAGGGCATGTTCGGCGACGAATCCGTCACCCCACGTGAGCATCTGGTCCCGGTTGGCCGGCGCGGGCCGGCCGGCCATCGAACCCAGCGTCATCATCCAGGCGTCGTTCTCGTAGCGGACCAGCGTCCAGGTCTTGGGCCGCCCGGGGGCGGGGAAGTAGGCGAAGAACGTCTCGGGCAGCGTGCCGGCCGGGATGTGCAGCAGCTGGCTGGCGTAGACGAGTTTGACGACGAGCTCGTCTTCCGGCGGTCGCCCGTAGCCCAGTTCGTCGAGGAAGGTCGGGGTCCGTGAGCCCCGCCCGGTGGCGTCGACGACCAGGTCGGCGTGGATGGTGCTCTCGGTGGCGTGCACCCGGTGGGACACCCGCACCCCGGTGACGCGGGCGCCGTCGGCGGTCGCGGTCAGCTCGGCGACGTCGTGGCCGTCGAGCACGGTCACGTTCGGCAGAGCCTGGACCCGTCGGCTGATGTTGCGTTCCAGCAGGGGACGGCTCGGGAAATGCAGCGTCGAATCGTCGGGCACCGGCAGATCGGTCTGGGCGATCGGGTGGCCGTTGATCGACAGCCGGATCCGCGACATGTCTCCGCCGGACAACGAGGGCACACCGTCGGCGGCGAGTTCGTCGGCGAATCCTGGGAACAGTTCGGCGAGCACCTGCGAGCTGCGGGCCAGCAGCACGTGGCCGTGCCGGCCCTGCGGGACACCGCGGCGCGCGGCCGGCAGATCGGTCAGCACATCGCGTTCGACGATGGTGACGTCGCGGTAGTGGTCGGCCAGTACCCGGGCGGCCAGCAGACCGCCGATGCTTGCGCCCAAGACCACCGCGTGTTCGCCGAGTAGCTCCATGATCGGAGTCTGTGCGCCGGTGGGCCGCGACCATAGAGTAGGGGACTACTCGTTTTTGTGTTCGCTACGCGGGAGCCCCCCGGGGATCGGTGAGGTGGTGCCGGCCCCCCGGTCGGCGCCACCTCACCGAAGTCTCATTTCAGCTGGGCGGAGGACAGCCCCAGCAACCGGCGGGCCACCACCAGCAGCTGGATCTGCTGGGTGCCCTCGAAGATGTCGAGGATCTTCGAATCGCGGGCCCACTTCTCCAGCAGGGTCTGCTCGGAGTAGCCGACGGTGCCCGCCATCTCCACGGCCTTCAAGGTGATGTCGCTGGCCACCCGGGCGGCCTTGGCCTTGCCCATCGAGGCTTCCTTGGAGTTCGGGATCTTGTTGTCGGCCTGCCAGGCCGACCGCACCGTCAGCAGGTACCCCGACTCCCAATCGGCCTCCATGCGAAGGAATTCCGCTGCGGGGGCGCTCTGCGCGTGGGCGGGTTTGTCGTAGGAGATCTCGATGCCGGCCTCGGTGAGGATCACCCGCAGCTCCTCGAGGGCGGCCCGGGCGACGCCGACGGCCATGGCCGCCACGATCGGCCGGGTGTTGTCGAAGGTCTCCATGACCCCGCCGAACCCCTTGTCCACCTTGACTTCCGGATCACCGAGCAGGTTCTCCTTCGGGATGCGGGCGTTCTCGAAGCGGATCACCGCGGTGTCGGAGGCCTTGATGCCCAGCTTGTGCTCGAGGCGCTCCACGGTGACGCCGGGGTGCTCGCGCGGGACCACGAACGATTTGATGGCTGCACGCCCCAGTGACTTGTCCACCGTCGCCCACACCACGATGTGGGTGGCGCGCGACCCGGCGGTGACGAAGATCTTCTCGCCGTTGATGACGTACTCGTCGCCGTCGAGCACCGCGGTGGTGGACACCGCCGCGGAATCGGACCCGAAGCTGGGCTCGGTGATCGCCATTGCGGCCCACACCTTGCCGAATCGCTCCAGCTGGTCCTTGGTGGCCACGCTGGAAATGGCCGCGTTACCGAGACCCTGGTAGGGGATGGACAGCAGCAGGGCGATGTCACCCCAGCTGACTTCCAGGGCGTTGAGCAGCGCGGACATGTTGGCGCCGTTCACGTTTGTCTTCTTGGTGTCATCGTCGCGCCCACCGAATGCATCGGCGCCGGCGAACGAGATGGTGTTGGCCTCCTGCAAACCCTCGAACAGGTTGGCCAGGGTGTCCAGCTCGACCGGGTAGGCGTGCTCGGCGAGGTCGTACTTGCGCGAGATCGGCCGGAGCATCTCCGCGGCGCCCTGGTGGCCCTTCTCGACGACCGCCTGCAGTTTGCGGGGCAGTTCCAGATTGATTGCCATGACTGGGTTTTCCGTTTCTGTGATGGCTTAGAGGACGCCGCTGTTAAAGGACGACGACACCTTCGGCGACGCCGAGGACCCGCAGATCGCGGTACCAGCGCTCGACCGGGTGTTCCTTGGTGTAACCGTGACCGCCGAGCAACTGCACCCCGTCCAGCCCGATCTGCATGCCCTTGTCGGCGGCGATCCGCTTGGCCAGCGCGGCTTCCCGGGCGAACGTCAGGCCCTGCTCGGCGCGCGACGCGCCCCGCAGCGTGATCAGTCGCAGCCCGTCCAGTTCGATGGCCATGTTGGCGGTCATGAACGCGACGGCCTGCCGGTTGGCGATCGGCTCGCCGAACGCCTCACGCTCCTTGATGTAGGGCATGACGTAGTCGAGCACCGCGTGTGAGGTGCCGACGGCCAGTGCGGCCCAACCCAATCGGGAGTAGGCGATCGCCTCAGAGAAATCCTGGGCGTAGTCCTGGTCGGAGCGGTCCTGTTCGCCGAGCCGGTTGTGCAGGGGCACGGCGACATTGTCGAGGGCGACCTTGCCCAACGCGGCGCCCCGCACACCCATCGACGGGTCGGCCTCGACGGTGAGGCCCTCGGAGGAGGCCTCCACCACGAAAAGTGCGGGCTTGCCGTTGAGTTGGGCGGCGACGATGAACAGTTCGGCGGCTCCGGCGGCGGGGACCAACGACTTCACCCCGGAGAGCCGGTATCCGCCCGGGGTGCGGACCGCGGTGGTCTTCAGCGCGGTGGGGTCGAACAGCGCATGCGGTTCGGCGATGAGAACGCTTGCCTGCGGCACGTTTTCACCGGCGAACTCGGGCAGGTAGGTGCCTTGCTGTTCGGCGCTGCCCCAGTGCGTCAGTGCCGCGGCGACGCCGGCCGGGGCCAGGATCGGCAGCGCCAATCCCATGTCTCCGTAGGCGAGTGCCTCGGCGACCAGCGCCCCGGTGACAGTGCTGCGGTGCTCGGCGATGCCGTCGAAGTTCTCCGGGATGTTCAGCGCGGTGACGCCGATCTCGGCGGCCTTGGCGATCAGATCGGCCGGGTAGCTCGCGGCGGCGTCGGCGTCGTAGGCGGCCGGGCGCAGGATCTCGTCGGCGAATTCGCTGACCGTCTCGACGATCATCTTCTGGTCGTCGTCGGGGGTGAGGTCGAAGTAGTCCGACGGCCGCGGAGCGAGCCGGGTGGGCGAGCCGCCACCGAGGTTCTGGATGCGCTTGAACTGGCGGGTGGTGGCGCCGGCGGCGGAGAACGCGGTCTTGACGCCGTACCGGATGCCCTTGTTGAGCGGGTCGCGCAGGCCGTAGCGGTCCAGGACTTCCTGGCCGACGAGGGGGGTGATCAGCGCCAGGGCGATATCGGTCGCTGTCCGCTTGTGCTTCTGCAACCCGACGGCGCTCTCGGGCCCGGTGCGCCGTGGACGGGATTCGATCTGAGTCATGTCAGCAGCCTCTTTTGGTGGGGGCAATGCGCCATGACCGTATCTTACTCCTGAGTAAGATAGACCGATCCTGTTACCAAGTTCACAGCGGTGCCAGGCGGGCCCGCACCTGGTCGTGGAGGTGGCCGTTTGTGGCCAGCGCGCTGCCGCCGTGCGGGCCGGGCTCACCGTCGATGCTGGTGAACGAGCCGCCGGCCTCCCGGATCAGGATGTCCAGCGGGGCGATGTCCCAGACCTTGACCTCCGGTTCGCACGCGATGTCGACCGCGCCCTCGGCAACCAGGCAGTAGGACCAGAAGTCGCCGTAGGCCCGCACCCGCCACACCGCGTCGGTGAGGGCGACGAACTGCTCGCGCCGGTCGTCCCAGCCGGTGGTCAGATCCGAGTACGACAGGCTGGCCGAGGCCAGATCACTGACGCCGGACACCTGGATGCGCCGGGTCGTCCCGCCGAACGAGGTGTGCGCGCCCAGCCCGTGCCCGGCCCACCAGCGGCGGCCGAGCGCGGGCGCACTCACCACCCCGATCACCGGCACGCCGTCGGAGATCAGGGCGATCAGCGTGCACCACACCGGGACGCCGCGGACGAAGTTCTTGGTGCCGTCGATCGGGTCGAGCACCCATTGGCGGCCGGTGGAAGACACTGTGCCGCCGAATTCTTCGCCGAACACCGCGTCGTCGGGGCGGGCCTCGGCGAGGGCGGCGCGCAACGTCTCCTCGGCGCCCTTGTCGGCGTCGGTGACCGGGGTGAGGTCCGGTTTGGTCTCGACGCGAAGGTCCAATGCGCCGAACCGGGCCATGGTCAACTCATCGGCCCGATCGGCGAGCCGGAGGGCCAGGGCCAGGTCATCGGAAACATCGCTCATGCCCGCAGTCCTACCATGGCAGCGTGATCGAATTCGCGATGGTGCTGTTGTTGGTGGGCGCGCTGGTCCTGATAGCGATGCCCTGGATCCGGAAGCGCCAGGGCGGTGGTCGGATGGGGGCGGACATGGCGCCCGGCACGCTGCTGGTAACCGGGGTGAGCCCGCGTCCCGACGAGGTCGGTGAGCAGTTCGTCACGATCAGCGGCGTGATCAACGGCCCGACGGTCAACGAGCACGTCGTCTACCAGCGGATGATTGTCGACGTGAACCAGTGGCCGACCATGGGCCAGCTGATCGACGTCGTCTACTCCACGAAGAACCCGGACAAGTGGGGCTTCGCGCCGCTGGATGCGCCGCCGCCCGACTACCCGCCGCCACCCCCGAACTACCCGCCCGCCAACTGAGAGCGCGGCGCTGCTATCCCGCGAGTTTGCGGTTATCGCGGGAAAGTTCGAGTGCGGTCCTCGATAACGGCAATCTCGCGACAAGTCGGGCTACGGACCGATGGGGTGTGCGCAGTTTTCCGTCCCAGCCGTGGGCGACCAGCGCCCGATACGCCTGCACCAGGATCTCCCCGTCGCTCTGTTCCTTGACCACCCGCAGCACCGTCCAACCCATCCGCTCCAGCTGCGGGATCACGCGCAGGTCCTTCAGGTACTGATACCGGTCGGTCTGGTGCTGGCCACCGTCGTACTCCGCGGCGACCATGAATTGCTCCCAGCCCATGTCGAGTTTGCGCAGGGGACGTAACCCGTCGAATATCTGGATCTGGGTGCGGAGTTCCGGGAATCCGGCGTCGAGGTAAAGCAGTCGCAGCCGAGATTCGCGTGGTGATTCGGCTCCGCGATCGACCAGTGGAACCAGTGATCGCACCTGTTTGACCCCGCGGGCGCCCCGATAGCGTTCGGCGAGTGCCAGAACGTCGTCGGGCCGGCACCGTGTCACGCGCGCAAGCGCATCCAGTCGGGCGAGGGCCTCGCGACGTTCGAGATACCGACCCATGTCGAAGGCGGTGCGTTCCGGCGTCGTCACAGGAAGTCCCATGTGCACGGTGATCTCATCGGCGGCGATGCGATCGCGCCGCACGATGATCCCGGCGGGAGCGCGGCTGACGTTCCAGATCAATTCGACGGGGATGTTGTCGTCGACCCACTCCGCGCCGAGCAGGGCCGATGCAGCGACTCCGGCGACGACGCCCGTACCCCCGGAACGCAGGTACGCCCCGTGGATGTATTCGGCCAGCGTGAGTCGGTGGCCACGTGGCGCGTAGATGTCGCGGTGGACGCGGTCATACCAGCGGCGTAGGTCATGCTCGGTCACGATCCCCGCGGCACGTGCGTGGCTACCGACAATCAGCTCCCCCATGGGGTGATGCTGCCCAGCGGCACCGACAACCTCCGCGACATTGCACTCATCGCGCGGAAGTGCGAGTGGCGGCGTCGATATCTGCAATCTCGCGGCGAGGCGCGCGCAAAGAAGTCAGCCGTGCGCGATCCCCAGCATCTCCTCGAGATTGCTGATCTTGACCCGGGGACGGTGCTGGGCGTCGCCGACGGCGCGCTCGTGGGCGTCGATGCGCTGCCAGTGCGCGTCGGTCACCAGCTTCGGCTGACGCGAGAGCAGCCACTGCGCGAGCTCCTCGGCGTGGTCCTCGTCGAACCTGGGCTCGCCCAAATCGGCGAGCAGGGTGTCCACGGTGTCCGCGGAGTCCTTCTTATTGCTGCCGATGACGCCGGACGGGCCGCGCTTGATCCAGCCGACGACGTACTCGTTGCGGCTGCCGTCGACCCGGCCGTCGGTGTGCGGGATGGTGCCGGAACGCTCGTCGAACGGCAGGCCCGGGGTGGCCACGCCCTTGTAGCCGACCGCGCGCACCACCAGCTGCACGGGAAGCTCCTCGCGTTCACCGGTGTCCTTGGCGATCACCCGGCCGCCCTCGTCGACCAGCTCGTTGCGTCCCAACACGATCGACTCCACCCGGCCGTCCCCGCGGATCTCGATCGGGGAGGTGGCGAACCGGAACACCACCCGGCGGGTGGCCCCGGCCGGCTCGTTCTCCGCGTACTCGCGCAGCACCTTGATGTTCTGCCGGACGGTCTTGTCCGCCGCCTCCAGATCGTCGTCGCTGATGGCGTCGAAGTCGGCGCGCTCGACCACCACGTCCACCTCGGCCATCTGCTCCATGTGCCCGAGCTCGCGCAGTTCCAGCGTGGTGAACGGGGCCTGCAGGGGACCGCGCCGGCCCACCACGATCACCTCGCGGACCCCGCGCGGGCCCAGCAGGTCCAACGCGTGATCCGCGATGTCGGTCTGTGCCAGCATCTCCGGGTCGCTGATCAGGATGCGCGCCACATCGAGGGCCACGTTGCCGTTGCCGATCACCACCGCGCGGTCGGCGGTCAGGTTCGGCGCCATCGTCCCGAAGTGCGGGTGCGCGTTGTACCAGCCGACGAAGTCGACGGCCGACACGCTGCCCGGCAGGTCCTCACCCGGGATGCCGAGCACCCGGTCGGCCTGCGCGCCGATCGCGTAGATCACCGCGTCGTAGCGCTCGGCCAGCTCGGCGGCCTGCACATGCTCGCCGATGGTGACGTTGCCGAAGAACCGGAAGTGCGGGTCGGCGGCGATCTTCTCGAACTGCGCGCTGATCGATTTGATCTTCGGGTGGTCCGGTGCCACCCCGGAGCGCACCAGCCCCCAGGGGGTGGGCAGCATCTCGATCATGTCGACCCGGAAGTCGCGGTCGTTCTTCAACAGCGAAGCGGCGGCGAAGAACCCGGACGGGCCCGAGCCGACGATCGCCACGTGGTACGGGCGCATCTGGAGCCTTTTCTTTAGGCTGCCCGGCGGCGCGCAAGGGGCTGTCGCGACGTCACCGGAGGGGTTACCGCACCCGATGCTAGCTGCGGTGGGCCGATCGAGGGCGGAGTCCGGAGAAGCGGCCGGTAACCTCAACAATCGTGGATCCAGACCGTCTTGCAGATATCGCCGCCCTCGACACCACGTTGACGACCGTGGAGCGGGTGCTCGATGTCGAGGGTCTGCGCGGCCGCATCGAAACGCTGGAGGCCGAAGCCGCGGACCCCAACCTGTGGAACGACCAGACGCACGCGCAAAAGGTCACCAGCGAGTTGTCGCACGCCCAGAACGAACTGCGCCGCGTGGAGGAACTGCGCCAGCGCATCGACGATCTGCCGGTGCTCTACGAACTCGCCGCCGAGGAGGGTGGCGCGGACGAGAAAGCCGAAGCCGACGCCGAGCTGGACAAGCTGCGCGAGGACATCGCGGCCATGGAGGTGCGCACCCTGCTCTCCGGTGAGTACGACGAGCGCGAGGCCGTCGTCACCATCCGGTCCGGCGCCGGCGGCGTCGACGCCGCGGACTGGGCCGAGATGCTGATGCGGATGTACATCCGCTGGGCGGAGGCCCACAAGTACCCCGTCGAGGTGTTCGACACCTCCTACGCGGAGGAGGCCGGCATCAAGAGCGCCACCTTCGCCGTGCACGCCCCGTACGCCTACGGCACCCTCTCGGTCGAGCAGGGCACCCACCGGCTGGTGCGGATCAGCCCGTTCGACAACCAGAGCCGGCGCCAGACGTCGTTCGCCGACGTCGAGGTGCTGCCGGTCGTAGAAACAACGGACCACATAGAAATTCCCGAGGGTGATCTGCGTGTCGACGTCTACCGGTCCAGCGGTCCGGGCGGGCAGTCGGTCAACACCACCGACTCGGCGGTCCGGCTGACCCACATCCCGACCGGCATCGTCGTGACCTGTCAGAACGAGAAGTCCCAGCTGCAGAACAAGGTGTCGGCCATGCGGGTGCTGCAGGCCAAGCTGCTGGAGCGCAAGCGGCTGGAGGAGCGCGCCGAGATGGACGCGCTCAAGGGCGACGGCGGCAGCTCCTGGGGCAACCAGATGCGGTCCTACGTGCTGCACCCGTACCAGATGGTCAAGGATCTGCGCACCGAATACGAGGTGGGTAGCCCGGCCGCGGTGCTCGACGGCGACATCGACGGTTTCCTGGAGGCCGGCATCCGATGGCGGAACAGGAAAGATGACGACGAGTAGCCGCGTGCTCGCCCTGTCGGTGGCCGACCGCTGGCAGGGGTTCTGGCGCGGGGACATCGGCGAGTGGATCATCACGCGCGGCCTGCGCATCGTCATGCTCGTGATCCTGGCGGTCCTGCTCGCGCGGTTCGTCAACTGGGCGGCCCAGCGCATCAGCCGGCGTATCGACGCCGACTTCCAGGAGAGCGACGCGCTGGTGCGCACCGAGACCGCCAAGCACCGGCAGGCGGTGGCCTCGGTGATCTCCTGGGTGACGATCGCGCTGATCTGTGTCGTGGTCCTGCTGCAGATCACCGACATCCTGGCCATCCCGCTGGGCTCGCTGGTGGCGCCGGCCGCGGTGCTCGGCGCCGCGCTGGGTTTCGGTGCGCAGCGCATCGTGCAGGACCTGCTGTCCGGGTTCTTCATCATCACCGAGAAGCAGTACGGCTTCGGTGACCTGGTGACGCTGACCCTCGGCGCGTCCAACGACGCGACCGGCACCGTCGAGGACGTCACGCTGCGGATCACCAAACTGCGCACCAGCGACGGTGAGGTCTTCACCATCCCCAACGGGCAAATCATGAAGTCGCTGAACCTGTCCAAGGACTGGGCCCGCGCCGTGGTGGACATCCCGGTGCCGACCACGGCGGACCTCAACGCCGTCAACGAACTGCTGCACGCGGTGTGCGTGAACGCCATGAAGAACCCGCAGATGAGCGATCTGCTGCTGGACCAGCCGCAGCTGATGGGGGTGGAGACCCTCGAGCTGGACACCGTCAACCTGCGGATGGTGGCCCGCACCCTGCCCGGTAAGCAGTTCGAGGTCGGCCGGCAGCTGCGGCTGATGGTGATCGCGGCGCTGGCCCGGGCCGGCATCGTCTCCAAGGCCGAGTCCACCTCGCTTGCGGCCAACTCCGAGGTCCGCGAATGAGGCTGATCTCGCGGCGGCCCAGCGACGCCGAGAAGCGCTGGCCCGCGTATGTGCTGGGCGGCCGGATGCGCGCGTCGACCCTCGTGCTGATCGTCGCGTTCTTCCTCACCGCCTGGCTGTACGACACCTACAAACCGCCGCCGCCGGAGCCTGCCCCGGCCACCCAGACGGTGCCGCCCGGCTTCGTGCCCGACCCCGAGTACACCTGGGTGCCGCGCACCCAGGTGCAGGAATGGACGCGCACGACGACGCCGACCACCACCACGCCGACGACGACCACCACTGTGGCGCCGCCGACGACCACCACGCCGACGACCCCGACGGAACCGACCGACACGCCGGTGCCCGGACAGGAGACCCCGGTCCCCGCGGAGGTGACTCCGCCCACCACGACGGTCATCGATCCGGACGGCCCGAACGGGTTGCTTCCACCGATCACGCTGCCGGTACTGCCCGGGGCGGCGCCCGCGCCGGCACCCCAGACGCCCGCGACACCGCCACCGCCTGCACGCAGCGCGTACTGACACGCGTCTACACTGGCGTGCCGTGATGATCACCCTCGACAAAGTGAGCAAGCAGTACAAATCCTCTGCTCGTCCGGCGCTGGATGACGTCTCACTCAAAATCGACAAGGGTGAGTTCGTCTTCCTGATCGGCCCCTCGGGTTCGGGCAAGTCGACGTTCATGCGTCTGCTGCTGGGCGCCGAGCACCCCTCCAAGGGCGATGTGCGGGTCTCGAAGTTCCACGTCAACAAGCTGTCCGGCCGGCACATCCCGCAGTTGCGCCAGGTCATCGGCTGCGTGTTCCAGGACTTCCGGCTGCTGCAGCAGAAGACCGTGTTCGAGAACGTCGCGTTCGCGCTGGAAGTGATCGGTAAGCGCGGTGACGTGATCAACCGGGTGGTGCCCGACGTGCTGGAGATGGTCGGCCTGTCCGGCAAGGCCAGCCGGCTGCCCAACGAGCTCTCCGGTGGCGAGCAGCAGCGGGTGGCGATCGCGCGGGCGTTCGTGAACCGGCCGCTGGTGCTGCTGGCCGACGAGCCCACCGGCAACCTGGACCCCGAGACCAGCAAGGACATCATGGATCTGCTCGAGCGGATCAACCGCACCGGAACCACGGTTCTGATGGCGACGCACGACCACCACATCGTGGACTCCATGCGTCAGCGCGTCATCGAACTCGAACTGGGCCGGCTCATCCGCGACGAGCAGCGCGGCGTCTACGGAATGGATCGCTAGTGCGTTTTGGCTTCCTGATCAACGAGGTCGTCACCGGACTTCGTCGCAACGTCACGATGACGGTGGCGATGATCCTGACGACCGCCATCTCCATCGGCCTGTTCGGCGGTGGTCTGCTGGTGATGCGCGTGGCCGACCAGTCCCGCGACATCTACCTGGACCGGGTTGAGAGCCAGGTCTTCCTCACCAACGACGTGTCGGTCAACGACCCGAACTGCGACGCGGACCCGTGCAAGGCGCTGCGCGCGCTGATCGACTCGCGCGACGACGTGAAGTCGGTGCGTTTCGTCGACAAGGACGCGGCTTATGAGGATGCGGTCAAGAAGATGCCCGCGTTCAGGGACGTCGCGAGCAAGGACGCGTTCCCGGCGTCATTCATCGTGAAGCTGGAGAATCCGGAGCAGCACCAGGATTTCGACGCCGCCATGCTGGGGCAGCCCGGTGTCTACGACGTGCTGAATCAGAAGGATCTGATCGACCGGCTGTTCGCGCTGCTCGACGGCATGTCGAACGCGGCGTTCGCGGTGGCGCTGGTGCAGGCGATCGGCGCGGTGTTGTTGATTGCCAACATGGTTCAGGTGGCGGCTTACACGCGGCGCACCGAGATCGGCATCATGCGGCTGGTCGGCGCGACCCGCTGGTACACCCAGCTGCCGTTCCTGGTGGAGGCGATGCTGGCCGCGTTCATCGGCGTGGTGCTGGCGCTGATCGGTCTGCTCTCGGTGCGCAGCCTGTTCCTGGAGAAGGCGCTGAGCCAGTTCACCCAGGCTAATTTGATTGCGCCGCTGGACTTCGCCGATATCCTCTACATCGCGCCGATCCTGCTGTTCGTGGGTGTGGCGATGGCCGGTGTCACGGCCTATGTGACGCTGCGCCTCTACGTACGAAGATGATGATGGCTACCAAGAGCAAGAAACCCGACAAGGCTGCCGAAAAGGCGAACAACCATGTGGTGGCGACCAACCGAAAGGCGCGCCACAACTACGCGATCCTGGACACCTATGAGGCCGGGATCGTGCTGGTTGGCACCGAGGTGAAGAGTCTGCGCGAAGGGCAGGCCTCCCTGGTCGACGCGTTCGCCACCGTCGACGACGGCGAGATCTGGCTGCGGAACCTGCACATCGCCGAGTACCACCACGGCACCTGGACCAACCACGCGCCGCGGCGCAACCGCAAACTGCTGTTGCACCGCAGCCAGATCGACAACCTGGTCGGCAAGATCCGCGACGGCAACCTCACCCTGGTGCCGCTGTCGCTGTACTTCAGCGACGGCAAGGTGAAGGTCGAGCTGGCGCTGGCCCGCGGTAAAGAGGCCCGCGACAAGCGCCAGGACCTGGCCAAGCGCGACGCCGACCGGGAGATCACCCGCGAACTTGGCCGGCGCGCCAAGGGCATGCGCTGATAGGCGTTCTGCTCGCGTTGGTTTCGGCCGCGGGCTATGGCGTCAGCGACTTTGTCGGCGGCATCGCGTCCCGCCGCGTCGCCGCGCTGCGGGTGGTGCTGGTGTCCTACCCGGTGGCGTTGGTGCTGCTGACCGCGCTGTCATTCGTTGTGGGCGGACAGATTTCGAGTCCCGCGGTGCTGTGGGGTGTGCTGTGCGGCATCAGCCAGGCATTCGGGGTGTGGTGGTTCTACGCTGCGCTCGGCGCCGGGCCCATCTCGGTGGTGTCACCGTTGACCGCGATCCTGGTGGCCGGAGTACCCGTCGGGGTCGGGATGGTGCTGGGGGAGCGGCCGGGTGCGCTGGCCCTGCTGGGCATCGCGGTGGCGTTGGTCGCTGTCGTGCTGGTGTCCCGCGGGGTGGCCGACCAGGACTCCTCGCCGCACCGGTTCACCAAGACGGTGGCCTGGCTGACGGTCGGGTCGGGTCTGGCGTTCGGCCTGAACTTCGTGCTGATCGACCAGGCGCCGGTGGACGCCGGCCTGTGGCCGCTGGTGTTCGCCCGGGCGTCGGCCACGGTGCTGGTGGTGCTGATCGCGCTGGCCGGCGGGCAATTACGCGCGCCGAGCGGGGTGCCGCTCAAGCTGGCACTGGCGGCCGGGGTGCTGGACACCGTCGCCAACGTGGCCATGCTGCTGGCGTTGCAGGCCTCGCTGCTGTCGCTGGCAGGGGTGCTGATTTCGCTGTATCCGGCGTCGACGGTCGCGTTGGCGCTGCTGGTGCTCAAGGAGAAGGTGACTCGTTGGCAGGTGGTGGGCATGGTGGCCGCCGCAGTCGCGGTCGCCATGATCGCCGCCGGATAGTTTTCTGAGTTTCGTCATGCGGGTATATGGCGTATTGACCCCTCGGTAACATCACGACCCATCGATCGATGACGCGAAGGGAGGCGTGTGTCGTTCAAGGGCCACCGGCGTCGCCTCTGGTTGTTGCTGCTCGTGGCGCTGTTGTTCGTCAACGCAATATCGCCCTGGCCCCACGAGATCTCGCGTTACATCGCCTTGACCGTCGGGTTGGGCACCGCGTTCGGATGGGGGCTGTGCGGCCTGATCGTCGCGCGCCGGGTGACCGGCTGGTCGCGGCGGTGGCGGCTGCTGATGTCGACCGGCCTGCTTTCCCTGTCCGTCGGTGAGGCGTTGTGGTGGGCGCACGGTTTCCGTGAACCGGTGCCGACGATCAGTCTGGTCGCCTACCTGCTGTGCCCGCTGTTCGCGTTGGTCGCCATCGCGGGGCTGGTCCGGGCCGGCGGCGGGCTGACCGGATCGGACGAGAGCTCGGCGCGGCCCACCCCGGCGACGACCGTCATCGACGGTGTAGTGGCCTGCCTGTCCTTCCTGATCCTGGTGGCGATGGGCGGTTTCGGCGCCGGATCGAGTGTTTCGCTGCCGCGGTCGGACAACGTGACCGTCGAGGTCCTCTTCGCGCTGGCCGAACTGCTGGTCGTGTTGTCGACGGTGCTGGTCGCCATGGCGTATCAGCCCGGCCGGCTGTACCGGACGAATCTGTTGCTGCTGTGTAGCGGTTTCCTGCTGACGATCACGTCCGACCGGGCCATCGCCTACTTCGACTCGGCGGGAGCGGCCGGCGCCACCCGTTGGGGTGGCATCGGATTCACCGTCGGACTGACGCTCATCGGCATGGCCATGCTGGAATTGCCGCACGATCAACGGCCCTCGAAACGCTCCGACGGATTCGACTGGGTGCAGCTGATCTTGCCCTACATCTCCTTCCTCGGCGTGGCGGTGCTGTACGCGTATCACTTCGGCCGCGGCGCGACGATGCACGCGGTCATCCTGTGGGTGACGGTGGTGATGGTGCTGCTGGTGGCGGTCCGTCAGGTGGTCGCCATCCGCGCGCAGTACCTGCTGACCGAGCGGCTGCTGACGACGCAGCGGCGGCTGGCGCACCAGGTGCACCACGACTCGTTGACCGGGCTGCCCAACCGGGTGCTGTTCGCCCGGCGCCTCGACGAGGCCATGCGGACCGGACGGTTCGTGCTCATCTTCGTCGACCTCGACGATTTCAAGGAGGTCAACGACCGGTACGGGCACGCCGCGGGGGACACGCTGCTGCGCGCGGTCGGGGAGCGGCTGGGCCGGTGCGTGGGCGAGGCCGACACGCTGGCCCGGATCGGTGGCGACGAGTTCGCGATCCTGATGGACGGCACGGTCGACGAACCCGAGGCGGTCGCCGAGCGGCTGCGGGTCGCGCTGCGGGAACCGTTCGCGGTCAACGGATCGTCGGTGCGGGTGCGGGCCAGCATGGGTCTGGTCCGGCCGGGTGAGGACGGTGTCCCGCAGTCCTCCGACGATCTGCTGCGCCAGGCCGATGTGTCGATGTACGCCGGGAAACGGCTCGGCAAGGACACCGCCGTCGTGTACCGGCCGTCCTCGGGCGTCAGCGTCGACTTCCCGACCGCGCTGCGCCGGGCCCGCGGCGCCGCACCGCCCGGATTCCAGCTGGTGTACCAGCCCATCGTGCGGCTCCCGCACCAGACGCCGGTGGCCGTCGAGGCGCTGGCGCGGTGGACGACCGCCGACGGGATCGCGATCTCGCCGGAGACGTTCGTCTCGGTCGCCGAGGCCGCCGGGATGGGTGCCGACCTCGACGCGCTGGTGCTCGACATGGCCTGCCGGGAGGTGTCCGGGGCCGGCATCGACCTCGACATCCACGTGAACGTCGGGGCGGCGCGGCTGGGAAATCCCACCTTCGAGCGGCGCATCATGCGGACACTGGAGCGCTACGGCATCGAACCGGATCGGCTGGTGCTGGAGATCACCGAGACCGTCCCGATCGTCGACCTCACCGACGCCGCCGACCAGATCGCCCGGCTCAACGCCCTGGGAATCAAGGTCGCCCTGGACGACTTCGGCGCCGGCTACAACTCGCTGACCTATCTGCACGTGCTGCCGGTGCAGATCGTCAAGCTGGATCGCAGCCTGGTCGCCGGCGCCGCGCGGGCCCGGGATGTGGCGCTGTACCGGTCGGTGATCCGGCTCTGTGACGCGCTCGGGTTGGCGGTGGTCGCCGAGGGTATCGAAATGGCCGCGCAGGCCGACACCGTCTACGACGCGGGCTGTGATCTGGCCCAGGGGCACCTGTTCGCCAAGCCGGTGCCGATCGGCGCGGTCCTGCCCAGCGTGCCGAGTGGCCCGTCCTGACGTTATTCGGTTGCCGGTGTCGGACCACCCGGTAGACTGGCTTTCTCGCCGAACGTCGGCGGGGGTGCGAGGGGCTGAACGGTTTCGACTTCGCGCATCGAATCAAGGGAAGCGTGCCGGTGCAGGCAAGAGACCACCGTAAGCGTCGTTGCAACCAATTAAGCGCCGATACCAATCAGCGCGACTACGCCCTCGCTGCCTAAGTAGCGACTGCGTGTCTGTCAGACCGGGAGCGCCCTCGGCCCGGATCCTGGCATCAGCTAGAGGGACCCACCCACGGGTTCGGTCGCGGGACCCGTGGGGACATCAAACAGCGACTGGGATCGTCATCTCGGCTTGTTCGCGTGACCGGGAGATCCGAGTAGAGGCATAGCGAACTGCGCACGGAGAAGTCTTGAGGGAATGCCGTAGGACCCGGGTTCAATTCCCGGCAGCTCCACCTCAGGAAAGGCCGCAGGTCAGCAGACCTGCGGCCTTTCCTTTTGGGCCGGTCGTCCCGCGAGTGTCGGCTTGTGGTCGAACGTGTCGTCCGTTCTCGACCACAGGCCGACGCTCGATGCGAGGCTCTGGGTTCGGCGTCGGTCAACGGCCTCGCCGGTGGAGTGCCAACGCTTCCACCGCAGTCGCGGCACGTTCGGCCGCGCTGGCGAGTTCCCGTAACTGGCCGGCGTCCATGTAGAGGCCCGCGACCGATTCGGTAGGCCCGCCGGCTCCGTCCGGGTACGGGGTGTCCCCGTTCAGGTCCACGTAGGCGTGCCCGTCGACATCGACGGTGATTCGAGCGCTTGGCGTCACACCGTCTTCAGCACGCCGGGGATCGTCGGGGTGCTCGGACCCCCAGATCAAATGATCCACGACATTCAATACACGTGCGTCCTGTGCCATTTCGTTTCCTTTCGATTTTCTTTCACTGCGTTTGTATCCCGGGCCATGGCCGGCCTGGTGGGGCAGAACCGTACATAGTCGATACAGGGTCGTCAACACATCAAACGTGTTGTGGCTCAACCACTTAACGCGAGTTAAGGGTTAAGGGCGTCAAGTCTTAGCTCTCGGTTGACGCTAAGGTCGGATTAAGCTCGCTTAAGCCCGGAATTAAGGCTCTTAGCCCCTTAAGGGTTAAGGCCTTAGCGCATTTAAGCGGCTTAGCTTGCTTAGCTTTGAGTGATTAAGCCACTGCATTAGGGCTTAATAACCGGCTGATCGACATTTGTAATCTGCGTCACATCGGTCGCCGAAGGGCGTCCAGGGCGACGCGGCCGATGTTTAGCGCCCGCCGCGGCGAGGGCACATCCCACCTGAGTGTGGCGCAGGGCACACCTGGGTGGACGGAGCGCGGGCATGACCAGTCAGAACCCCACCACGGCGACCGACGTCGACAAGGCGCTGCTCGGCAGCGCCACCTATCGCAGCCTCGGCGAGCAGAAACTGTCGGCCAAGGAGGAGCGTTTCGAGAAGGGCCGCCGCACCATCGGACTGTTCCTGGCGCCGGTGCTCACGATTGTCTTCCTGCTGCTGCCACTCGACATCCCGCGCGAGCAGCAGGTGCTGGCCGCCGTGCTGCTCGGGGTGATCGCGCTATGGATCAGCGAGGCGGTGCCGATCCCGATCGGCGGCCTGCTCGGGGTGGCGGTGGCGGTGTTCCTCGGCGTCGCCCCGGTCGACGACGTGCTCGGCCCGTTCGGGTCGTCGACGGTGTTCACCTTCATCGGGGCGTTCATCCTCGCCCAGGCAATGCTCAAACACGGTGTCGCGCGGCGGTTCGCGTTCCGCATCCTGGCCCTGCCCCGCGCCGGACGTTCCACCACCGGGGTGATCATCGCGTTCGGCGTGATCACCTGCGTGCTGTCGGCCTTCGTATCCAACACCGCCACGGTGGCCATGCTGCTACCGACCGCGCTCGGCATCCTCGGCGTCATCGCGAAACTGCTGCAGCAGCGCGGCGACGTCGAACCCGACTTCGATCCGCTGCGGCTGCGCGTCGGCACCGCACTCATGCTCATGCTCGCCTACGCCGCCAGCGTCGGCGGACTGCTCACCCCGGTGGGCAGCCCGCCCAACCTGATCGGGCGCGGGCTCATCGAGGAGGCGACCGGGGAACGGATCAGCTTCGGCCAATGGGTGGTGCTCGCGCTGCCGATCTGCGTCGCGATGTTCATCGCGCTCGCCTTCATCCTGTTGCGGCTCAACAAACCCGAGATCAACCGGATCGACGGCATCGCCGACTATGTGGCCCGAGAGCGGGAAAAGCTCGGCGGGTTGTCGCGGGCGGAGAAGAACACCCTCATCGCGTTCGGGGTGACGGTCTCCCTGTGGATCCTGCCGGGCGTGCTGGCGCTGCTGTTCGGCAACGAATCCGACATCTACACCGCCGTCAGCGACCGCCTCGACGAGGGCATGGTGGCGGTGTTCGGCGCGGCACTGCTGTACCTGCTGCCCACCGACTGGGAGAAACGCGAATTCACGCTGCGCTGGCGCGACGCCGCCGACATCGACTGGGGCACCATCGTTCTGTTCGGCACCGGCATCATCTTCGGTTCGCTGATCGCCGACACCGGGCTGGCCGAGACCATCGGCAGCTCGGTGAACAACGCCCTCGGGTTGGGCAGCGCGGTCGCCATCACCATCTTCGCGGTGCTGCTGGCGATCATCGTGTCGGAGACGACGAGCAACACCGCGTCCGCGGCGGTGGTGGTGCCGATCATCATCCCGGTGGCCGTGGCCGCCGGGGTGAATCCCTTCGTGCCGGCGCTGGCCGCCACCTTCGCGGCCTCGTTCGGCTTCATGCTGCCGGTGTCCACCCCGCAGAACGCGATCGTGTACGGCTCCGGCGTCGTGAAGATCACCTCGATGATCAAGTCCGGCATATCGTTTGACGTCATCGGCGCGCTGCTCATCATCCTGCTGCTACCGCTGATGGTCAGCGTGCTGGGGCTGGGCGCATGACCGGGGCGCGGATCGCGGTCATCGCCGGGGATGGTATAGGCCCGGAGGTCGTCGACTCGGCGCGGGCGGTGCTCGACGCGGTCACCGCGCGGCACGGAATCGAATTGTCCTACACCGACTTCGACTGGTCGTGTCAGCGCTACCAGCAGACCGGGGCGATGATGCCCGAGGACGGTATCGACACCCTGCGCGGGTTCGACGCGATCTTCCTCGGCGCGGTCGGCTGGCCGGGAGTGCCCGATCACGTGTCCCTGTGGGGACTGCTCATCCCGATCCGGCGGGCCTTCCGGCAATACGTCAACCTGCGGCCGATCAAGGTGTTCGACGGGGTGCAGAGCCCGTTACGCACTGCGGATGAGGTGGATTTCGTGGTGGTCCGGGAGAACGTCGAGGGTGAGTACAGCGAGATCGGCGGCCGGATGAACCGAGGATTCCCCGACGAGATGGCGGTGCAGGAGTCGGTGTTCACCCGTGTCGGGGTCAGCAGGATCGCCGACTACGCACTGGAACTCGCGCGCACCCGGCGCGGTTACGTCACCTCGGCCACCAAGTCCAACGGCATCGTGCACACGCTGCCGTTCTGGGACGAGGTGGTCGCCGAGCGGGCCGCGGCCTACCCGGATGTGAAGGTGGATAGCGAGCACATCGACGCGCTGGCCGCGAAGTTCGTGCTGCAGCCGCAACGCTTCGACGTGGTGGTGGGGTCGAACCTGTTCGGCGACATCCTGTCCGACCTCGCCGCCGCGGTGGCCGGGTCGATCGGGATCGCCCCGTCGGCGAACCTGGATCCGACCCGGGAGTTCCCGTCGATGTTCGAGCCGGTGCACGGGTCGGCCCCCGACATCGCCGGCCAAGGTGTCGCCAACCCGGTGGGAGCGGTGTGGTCGGCGGCGATGATGCTCGATCACCTCGGGTTCCCCGAGGCGGCCGCCGACGTGCTGGCCGCGATGGAGGCGACCCTGGCGCGGCCGCAGACCCGCACCGGGGACCTCGGCGGGACGGCGACCACCGCCGAGGTCACCGCGGCGCTGGTCGCGAAGCTGGGCTAAGGCACCGGCGCGCTTTGTAGCTATGTAGGGGATCACGAAAAGGCGGTGATGCCGCATGACATTCCGCCAGTATTGGGGTCTGACCGAGTGACCCAATGCAGAGAAGAGAACTGTGAGCGTTGAGGAGTTCTACAACAGAGACGACGACTACGTCGATTGGGTCCGCTCAAACCAGTCCGGGTTCGTGGTCAATGTCCACCGAAGTCGGAGCGGCACCGCCAAACTTCACAACGCTGCGTGCCACACGATTGTCAGAAGGCCACCTCTTACTGACCCATATATAAAGATCTGCGCCCGAGCCTCGGTAGATCTGGAGCGGTGGGTCGTGGAAGAACCTCTTGACATCGGTCTCTCACCCTGTGGAACGTGTCAGCCGCCTAGTCTTGGCGTTCGCAACAACCGTGGATTACAGAGCAATTCACAGTCGCTGGTCACGATCGGTGGAGTTCGATCGGGTCCAGGAGTATCTGACGCCTGGGAGATAGAAGGCCCGCGAGATGGACAGCGCAGGATTCGGTTGTGGAGCGATCGCTACATCCCATTTCAGAATCTGACCGAATCCATGCTGGTTGCCCGCAGGACGCTTCACTCATCGTTGCGCTCGCTGGATGCGACGGACGATCAAATCCTTCACGCCAGCTATGCCGGCTATAAGCCCGACAACATGGATGTCGAGAATCTGTTGCTCTACAACATCGACCAAACCATAGGCGGCTGTTTCAAGCCAAGTACGCGGCATGGCGTGCGCTTCGAGCTAGCCAGCTCTTTGCGAGGGACCGCCCCATCGGGACGACGGTATCCGTGTTCGTATAAGTACGAGCTGACGAGTCGGGACGGCTGGTTCGACCATTGGCAGCCCACTCGTGGCTTGGCTAGCTTCAGTGACGTCGACCTCGGCGGGTTCCCATCCGCCAAACGCCTGGAACAGGTCTGGCTTGCGATTCACGGCGCGGAAGCCGAGCGTGCCGAAAAACCGATCGCCGGCGCGGAACGGTATGCCGTACTTCTCACGATCGGCCAACCGTCATCAAAAATGACGTGCGCCCATCCCGGACTTGTAAAAGGCCTGATAGACGGAACCGTCGCCGCATTCCAGAGCCATCCGTCCAACAGTCCCCTCGACGAGGTTGCTGACCGCCTAGCCCGCATAACCGGTCGACCGGCGAACCGACTGATGCAACTCTTGCAAGACGACAGCCTCGCTGTCTTGGGTACGCAACCACTCATTCACTTGTTCGGTCGTGCTGGCGTGCAATGGAGTCCGGCCGATCACCTACTTACGGCCGGCCAAGTGCTTTGCCGGCCAGTGTCGGGGACCAATTGGACTCTCTCAGGAGAAATCCACGCCGTCGAGCCGGTGCCCTAGATCGTGTAACCAAGTCTCGTCATCACGAGCACACCTGGCCTGCAACTGCTGTCGAACGTCGGCTTGTGGTCGAACTCTTCTCCGGAAATCGACCACAAGCCCACATTCGGCGCCTCAGCCGTTGTCCTCGGCCGGAGCCTCGGGGGTCACGGTCTCGGTTTCGGTCTGCGTCTCGGTGACCGTGCTGACGCTGGTGCTGACCGACGGCGTCGTCTCGGTGGTCGTCGTGGTCGTGGTCGACGGTGTCGTGGTGGTGGTCGTCGTCGGCTCGGTCGTCGTGGTGGTCTCCGGGGGAGCGGTCACCGTCTCGGTGGGCACCGGCGCCGGGGCCACCGCGCTGGTGGTCGCCGTCTCCGAGGTCGTGGTGGTGGTCGTCGTGGTGCTGGTCGAGGGCGACGAGTCGCCGCTGAGCGCGGCGATGATGCCGTAGATCGCGGCCGCCAGCACCAGCGCCGCAATCGCCCCGATCGCCACCAGACCGGCGGGTTTGCGGTACCAGGGCTGCGGCGGCTCCGGCGGTTCGCCGCCGCCGTAGGGGTCGCCCGCGGGATACGGCTGGGTGTAGTCGCTGTAGTTCGCCGCGTACTGGGTGGGGTCGTCGTCGGAGTAGTAGCCCGGTTCTTCGGGAGGTCCGTTTCTCGCCATAGTGCTTCGACGGTACGACGTCGCGGCGCCGATGTGCGGTAACCCGGCGGGGCTTCAGCTTTTTTCGGGGCGTGACTTTTCGCGCTGCGCCTTGGCACGCCGTTTGCCCTCGTGCATGGCGGCCACCCGGGCGACCGGGATGGTGTGACCCTGGGCGATCAGATCGGCCGGCAGCCGCTGCGGCGCGGGCATCGACTCGGCCCACGGGTCACGCTCACCGAGGCGGTCCAGCGCGGTGTGCACGGTGAAGTCGGACGGGTGCACCTCGCGCAGTTCCTCCCAGGCCAGCGGGAACGACACCGGGGTGCCAGGCCGCAACCGCGGGCTGTAAACAGCAGCCACCGTCGCCCCACCGGAGCGGGTGGCGTCGACGAACACCTTGCCGGCCCGGTCCTCGACGATGAAAGCCGTTGTCGCGATGGCCGGGTCGAGCGCCTCGGCGCGGGCGGCCAGCGCCCGGGTCGCCGCGGCCACGTCGTCCCCGGGTGCGCTGTCGTCGATCGGGACGAAGATGTGCAGCCCGCGCGAACCGCTGGTCTTCACCGCCCCGGCCAGCCCGCAGTCCGACAACGCCTGGTGCACCATTTGCGCGACGGCGACCACCGCGCCGAAATCATCGGCGTCGGGCGGGTCGAGGTCCAGGATCAGGTGGGTGGGCCGGTAGATGTTGTCGGCCAAACCCAGCGCCGGGTGGTACTCGACGGCGCGCTGATTGGCCAGCCACAGCAGGGTGCGCCGGTCGTTGCACAGCGCGTAGCGGATCTCGCGGTGCGAGGCCTCGGCCCAGATCGGCACCGTCTGCACCCAGTCCGGGGTGTACTTGGGCACGTTCTTCTGCATGAACGGTGCCCGCCCGCGCAGCACCCGCAGCACCGTCAGCGGGCGGCCGGCCAGGCCGGGCAGGATCCGGTCGGCGACGGCGTCCAGGTAATCCACCAGATCGCGCTTGGAGGCCCCGGCCTCGGGCGTGAGCGGCTGATCCAGGTTCGTCAGGTCGACACCGGAGCGATGCTCGTCCGCGGGCATGAGACCACCATAGGATCGGGCCATGACCGTTGTCCTCGCGCTGCGGTGCGCGAATGGGATCGTGTTGGGCTCGGACTCCCAGATCACCGATCCCGGCCGAGGGCTGACCTATCCGGCGCAGAAGCTGCACCCGCTCGGCGGTGCCGCCGCCTGGGGCGGCAGCGGGTCACGGGCGGTGCTCTACGACGTCGAGAAGATCTTCACCGAAGAGGCCGACGCGATCATCGAGGCCAAGGACGTCGGGCACGCCATCCAGGCCCGGGTCCGGCCCGTCCTGGAATACCACTACGAGAACTTCATCCCCAGCGTGCCGGGGCAGGAGAAGGCCGGCACCCCGGCCACCTACATCCTGGCCGCGGGTTACGTGGGGGACCAGCCGTTCATCATCGATCTCGACCCGAACGCGCTGCTCGGGCACCACGAGGAGACGGGTTTCCAGGCGGTCGGCAGCGGGGCGCCGATGGCCCAGCAGGCCCACGCCCTGCTCACGCATTTCCAGATGCCCGAACGCGATGTCGACTACGGCCTGGTGGCGGCGCTGCGGGTGCTCGACGCGCTGGACGCCTCGTCGTCGAGCGTCGGCGGGCCGATGGATCTGTGCCGGATCACCCCCGAGGACGGTGCTCAGCACCTGACCCCCAAACAGGTCGATGGGGTGCGCAAGGACGTGGCCCGGTGGGTGAAGCTGGAGCAGAGCGCGCTCGACGGCCTCTTCGCCTGAGCCTGTGAGGTTACTGTCAATCCGGCAGACCCATTGCTGATGGTTAAACGGGCTACGTAAGTTACGCCGGATAACGACTCTGTCATCCGAATGGGCCCCACATGACCGTCACCGCCGGCCGATCCAAGATCGGGCAGTTCATCCGGGTGTTCGCCGTACCCATCGTGCTCGGCTGGTTGGTGCTCACCGTGGCCACCAATGTGCTCGTGCCGTCCCTGGAGAAGGTCGGCGAGGAGCACACCGTCGGGATGAGCGCCCAGAACGCTCCCTCGATGATCGCGATGAAGCGCATCGGCGCCAACTTCGCCGAGTTCGACTCGGACTCCAACGCCATGGTGGTGCTGGAGAGTGATCAGCCCCTGGGCGCGGAAGCCCATCACTACTACGACGGGCTGATCGACAAGTTCGAGGCCGACCCCGCGCACATCCAGCACGTCGCCGACTTCTGGGGTGACACCCTGACGGCCGCGGGTGCGCAGAGCGCCGACGGAAAGTCGGCCTATGTCCAGCTGTATCTGCACGGCAACCAGGGCGAGACGCTGGCCAACGAGTCGGTACAGGCCGTCCGCGACATCGTCGCGTCCACGCCGCCGCCGGCCGGTCTGCAGGTGTTCGTCACCGGTGGGGCGCCGCTGATCTCCGATCAGCACCACGCCGGGGACAAGAGCATCGCCCGGGTCACCCTGATCACCCTCGGCGTCATCCTGGCGATGCTGCTGATCGTGTACCGCTCGATCGGCACCACGATCCTGATTCTGTTGATGGTCTTCGTCGAACTCGGCGCCGCCCGCGGCGTGGTGGCGTTTCTGGCCAACGCGGGGATCATCGGGCTCTCCACGTTCGCGGTGAACCTGTTGACGCTGATGATCATCGCGGCCGGCACCGATTACGCCATCTTCGCGGTCGGCCGCTACCAGGAGGCGCGCGGTGCCGGCGAGGACCGGGAACGCGCGTACTACAGCATGTTCGGCGGCACCGCCCACGTGGTGTTGGGTTCGGGGTTGACGATTGCCGGCGCCATGTTGTGCCTGTCGGTCACCCGGCTGCCGTACTTCCAGACGATGGGTGTGCCGTGCGCGATCGGCACCCTGGTGGCGGTGCTGGCAGCGCTGACACTGGGCCCGGCGGTCATCACGATCGGCAGCCGGTTCGGCCGCTTCGAACCCAAACGGGCCATCCGCTCGCAGGGTTGGCGACGCATCGGGGTGACCGTGGTGCGCTGGCCTGGCCCGGTGTTGGTGGCCAGCCTCGCGCTGGCCGTCGTCGGACTGATCACGCTGCCCGGTTACATGACCAACTACGACTCCCGGCGCTATCTGCCGGAGGACTTGTCGGCCAACGTCGGATACGCCGCCGCAGAACGGCATTTCAGCGCGGCCCGGATGAACCCCGAACTGCTGATGGTGGAAAGCGACCGCGATCTGCGTAACCCGGCCGACTTCCTGGTGATCAACAAGATCGCCAAGGCCATCCTCGCGGTGCCCGGGGTGGCGCGGGTGCAGACCATCACCCGACCCAACGGAAAACCGATCGAGCACACCACGATTCCGTTCATGCTCAGCCAGCAGGGCGCCACCCAGACGATGAACGAGAAGTACCGCCAGGACCAGTTCGCCGACATGCTGCGCCAGGCCGACGATATGCAGACCAACATCGAGACCATGGAGTCGATGTCCTCGATCACCGAGCAGATGGCGGCCACCACCCACCAGATGGTGCTCAAGACCAACGATATGACCCTCGACATCGTCGAATTGCGGGACCACATCGCCGATTTCGACGACTTCCTGCGGCCGATCCGCAACTATTTCTACTGGGAACCACACTGTTATGACATCCCGGTCTGCTGGACCATGCGGTCGATCTTCGACACCCTCGACGGCATCGACACGATGACCACCGATGTGCAGAAGCTGGTACCGGATCTGCAGCACCTGGACACGCTGATGCCGCAGATGGTCGCACTGATGCCGGAGAACATTCGCGTCATGCGCAACATGCGCGAGTCGATGCTGACCATGTATCAGACCCAGAAGGGCATGCAGGACCAGGGCTCGGCGATGCAGGAGAACTCGACGGCCATGGGGGAGGCCTTCGACGACTCCCGCAACGACGACTCGTTCTACCTGCCGCCGGAGGCGTTCGAGAACGAGGACTTCAAGCGGGGTATGGAGAACTTCATCTCCCCGGACGGAAAGTCGGTGCGGTTCATCATCAGTCACGAGGGGGACCCGGCCACTCCGGACGGCATCGCGCACGTCGACCCGATCCGCACGGCGGCCAAGGAGGCCATCAAGGGCACCCCGCTGGAGGGATCGAAGATCTTCCTGGCCGGCACCGCCGCGACCTACAAGGACATGCACGACGGCGCCCAGTGGGATCTGATCATCGCCGGGATCGCCGCCGCCTCACTGATTTTCGTCATCATGCTGCTCATCACCCGCAGCCTCGTCGCGGCCGCGGTGATCGTCGGCACCGTGCTGCTCTCGCTGGGTGCCTCGTTCGGCATGTCGGTGTTGCTGTGGCAGCACCTGCTCGGGCTGGAGCTGCACTGGATGGTGCTGCCGATGTCGGTGATCCTGCTGCTGGCGGTCGGCTCGGACTACAACCTGCTGCTGGTGTCGCGGTTCAAGGAGGAACTGCCCGGCGGCCTGAAAACCGGCATCATCCGGGCCATGGCCGGCACCGGTTCGGTGGTCACCTCGGCCGGTCTGGTGTTCGCATTCACCATGGCGTCGTTCGCGTTCAGTGATCTGAAGGTGATGGCCCAGGTGGGCACCACCATCGCGCTGGGCCTGCTGTTCGACACCCTGGTGGTGCGGTCGTTCATGACGCCGGCGATCGCCGCGCTGCTGGGCAAATGGTTCTGGTGGCCGCAGATCGTGCGGACCGAGGCGTCTCGGCGGCGGTTGGCGGCGCTGGCCCGGTAGCGGACGGCATCTGCCGAAACCGGCGATTTGGCGGGCAGGACAATTATGCTCGGAGTTTGTGCCTGAAACCTCGTACGCTCCGTGCGGCGAGCTGAGCCTGGCCTACCAGCTGTTCGGTGACGGGCCGATCGACCTTGTCTTCGTCGGGCCGATGGTCAGCCATGTCGAGCTGTTCTGGACCCTGCCCGAGTTCAAGGCCTTCTTCGACCAACTGGCCACCTTCTGCCGGATCGCCCTGTTCGACAAGGCCGGTGTCGGATTGTCGGATCCGGTACCGCAGGTGCGCACCCTCGATGACCGGGTCACCGAGATCGAGGCCGTGCTGGACGCCGCCGGCTTCGGGCGGGCAGTGATCTTCGGGATGAGCGAGGGCGGAGCGCAGTCGGTCTACTTCGCGGCGAAGCGGCCCCAGCGGACACGGGCGTTGATCGCCTACGGTGCCTTCGCCTACCTGTCCGGCGGCGGGTGGGACGAGGTGCTCGGTGATCCGGCCGTGTTGCGGGCGCGGGTGTGCGACGAACTGGGTGAGCAGTACGCACCGTCACTCGAGCAGGTGGCCGATCTGCAGGAGTTCGCCCGGGCCGCCCGGACGACCTGGGGCAGCGGCGAGGCCGCCAAGGCGTTGTTCCCCTCGGTGCGCTCACAACGTCAGCTCGCCATGTTCGAGCGGATGTCGGCCAGCCCCGGAATGGCGCGCGCCACAATCGAATCGAACCTCTACATCGACATCCGGTCGGTGCTGCCGACGCTGGCGGTGCCGACGATGATCATGCACGCGCGTGGGGACGCGATGCCGGTGCAGTGCGGCCGGTTTCTGGCCGACCACATTCCCGGCGCGCGGTACCTCGAGGTCGGTGGGGTGGACCATGCGCCGTGGTTCACCGAACCCGCCACCATCCTGACCGGGATCGAGGAGTTCCTGACCGGTGGGCACGCCGTGCCGTCGCAGTCGCACCGTGCCCTGCGCACCGTGCTGTTCACCGACATCGTCTCCTCGACCCAACACGCTGCCTCCGCCGGCGATGAACGGTGGCGGGCGGTGATGATGCGGTTCGGGGAGATCAACGCCGATCTGGTGCGGCGGTTCGGCGGCGCGGTGGTCAAGAGCACCGGCGACGGTCATCTGGCCACCTTCGACGGGCCCACCCAGGCCATCCGCTGCGCCGAGGCGCTGCACACCGACGCCGAGACGCTGGGCTTCGAGATCCGGGCGGGCATCCACACCGGGGAGTGCGAGCTGCTCGACGACGACATCGCCGGGATCGCGGTGCACATCGCCGCGCGGATCCTCGGGCAGGCCGGGGCCGGCGAGATCCTGGTCTCGCGCACCGTCCGCGACCTGGTGGTCGGCTCGGGCACGAGCTTTCAGGACCGCGGCATCGTCACGTTGCGTGGGGTGCCCGGCAGTTGGCAGCTGCTTGCGGTCGACCGGCACGGGGATCAGGCGGGATCGGCGGAGGCCCGGCTGGCTTCGACACCGACGCCGGGTCCGCGGGCCGCGATGCACCGGACCGACCGGGCCGTGGGGGTGGTGGCCCGGCGCACCCCGTGGGTGTTGCGTGGGGTGGCGCGGCTGTCCCCGGCGACGGGGCGGCCCCCGAGATCGGCGTAGTCGCTGCGGTCAGTGGGCGGCCGCGGCACGGACGTGTTTGGCGACCGTCGCGTCCATGGTTTCGCGCAGCGCCGGGATCTCGACGAGCAGCCGGTCGAGATCGTCGCGGGCAATGTGCAGCACCTCGGCCTTGCCGGTGGTCGTCACCGTCGCATTGCGCAGGATCCCGCGGCGCAGCGCGGATTCGCCGATCACCTCGCCCGGCCCGACCACGGCCACCCGGTCGCGGCCGATGTACACCGCGACCTCCCCGCTGAGCAGGATGTAGCAGGAGTGCGAGGGGGTCTGCTCCAGGATCAGCGGCCACGGCCCGGAGGTGGAGGTGCGGTGCGCGGCGCGGACGAGTCGGCGCAGGTCGGCGTCGGAGAACTTGGCAAAGCTCGCGAATTCCCGCAGCCGGGCGGCGTCGACCTCGAGTTCCTGCTCGCGGGCCAGATCCGCAGCTCGGGTGTTCCTGTGCTTGTTCATGTCGGATCCCTTCCTCTGTGTGCACATCGAGGGTGGCTGACGGTCGGGGAGCCGGACCGAGTAGCCCGCTACCTGTTCTGTGCTGCCGGTTCGCTGAAGTCGGTTTGAGCAACACCGTTGCGGGGCATTGTGGGCGGATGACCGAGCCACCGGCCGGCGCCCCGGCCGCGGACGATTTCGCCCCGGAAGAGATCGCCCTGCGCCCCCGCAATGTCCAATTCGACTGGTCAAACGTCCCGCTGCAGTGGATCCCGGGCGATCCCTATGCCTCGCACGGGGTGACCGCGCTGAATTTGTTCCTGCCGGTCGCCGAACGATGGTTCAGCAAATTGCTCTCGGATTCTTTGGAATTCGTGCGCGATGAACATCTGCGCGAGGAGATCGTCGGATTCATCGGCCAGGAGGCGGTGCACGCCCGCACCCACGACCAGGTGTTGGCGCAGTACCTGCGCAGGCACGGGATCGACCCGGATCCGTTCACGACCCAACTGGAATGGGTGGTCGGCCAGTACGACCAACGTGTTGCGCGGGCGAGTGCGGATGACCGCCGCAAAGTCATCGCCTCCGGGACGCACGCGCTCAGCGCGGCCGAGCACTACACCGGGGTGCTGGGGCACTGGGCGCTCAACAACCGCTGGGACGAACTCGGCGCGGACCCGACGCTGACCGACCTGTACCGCTGGCACGGCGCCGAGGAGGTCGAGCACCGGCACGTCTCTTTCAACGTGGCGAAGTACTTCGGGATGGACTACTTCGCGCAGGCCGCGGCCGGGATGATGGTCACCGTGGTGTTCTTCGCGTTGATGCTGCGGGGCACCAAGTATCTGGTCAACCATGATCCGGCGCTTCCGAGAACGGGGTATCTGCGGCTGCTGTGGAAACTGCGACGCTCCGGGAAGACCGGCGGGTTGCCGTCGATGGCGTACTACGTCCGGTCCGGGCTGACGCTGCTGCGCCGCGATTACGATCCGGCCGACGAGGGCAGCACCGCGCAGGCGGTCGCCTACCTGGCCAGTTCGCCGGCGGCGCGCGCCAGCCATGGGTGAGCGGTGGTCGCGGCTGGTCCGGCCGTATGTCGGTGAGCCCCCGCCGGGGTTGTACGGACGGTCCTCTGATGCGCTCTTCCGTGCGGTCGGGACGGTGGTGCCGCATTTTCTGTCGGTGGTGATGCGCCTGGGTGGGGACGCGGAGCTGCCCGACCTGCCGCGGGTGCGCAACCGTCGGGAGATGGTGGTCGAGGAACGCCGGGTGGTGGCCCGCGATCCCGACGTCGTGGCGCTCACCCTGGTCGCCGCCGACGGTGCGGAACTGCGGCGCTGGCATCCCGGCGCGCACATCGACGTGCACCTACCGTCGGGCCGGACCCGGCAGTACTCGCTGTGCGGTGACCCGGACCGCCTCGATCAGTACCGGATCGCGGTGCGCCAGATCCCGGGCCACGGCGGGGCCTCGATCGAGGTGCACGACTTGACGGTGGGGCAGCGGGTGCAGGTCAGCGATCCGCGCAACGCGTTCATGATGCCGCTGCCCGGGTCCGGGTCGCGCTCGGAGCGGCTGCGGTTCATCGCCGGCGGTATCGGGATCACGCCGATCCTGCCGATGGTGCGGCTGGCGGACCGGGTGGGGATGGACTGGTCGCTGCGCTACACCGGCCGGCACCGCGACAGCTTGCCGTTCCTGGAGGAGCTGGAGGGCTTCGGTGACCGGGTGCGGGTGCTGACGGACGATGTGTCCGGATTGCCCACCGTGGCAGATCTTCTCGACGATGTGACGCCGTGGACGGCGGTGTATGCGTGCGGGCCCCCGCCGATGATGGACCTGGTGCGGGGCGGGGCCCCGCAGCGCTGCGAACTGCACATCGAACGGTTCTCCCCGGTGCCGGTGGTGGACGGGCGCCCGTTCGAGATGGTGTTGTCCTCCTCGGGTGACGTTGTCGCGGTCGGGGCCGGGCAGAGTGCGTTGGCGGCGCTGCGCGAGGCGCGTCCGGACGTGAGTTTCTCATGCCAGCAAGGGTTTTGCGGGACGTGCGTGCAGCGGGTGGTGTCCGGGAAGGTGGACCACCGCGACCACACGCTGACCGGTGAGCAGCGCGACCTCGGGCAGATGCTGGTGTGCGTGTCGCGGTCGGCGAACGGTCCGTTGGTGCTCGACCTCTAGCCGCTCTCGGTGAGGATGGTCCAGAGCCGGGTGATGCGGTCGCCGGCGATCAGTGCGACGTCGAAACCCGATGCGACAGCGATGTTGTCGGGGGTGTGCACCTCCCATGCGAGGAACCCGAGATCGCCGGTCTGGCGGACCGGGCCGGCCTTGACGAAGTGCAGGCCCTGCAGCGCGCCGTTCTGCAGGGCGGCGGCCTTGGTGTCGAGTGCTTCGTGACCGACGCTGACGCCGTCCTCGTCGGTCCACTCCACGTCGGAGGCGTAGGTCTTCGCGATGGCCGCGGCGCGGCGGCCCGGGTCGCGTTCGTCGAACACGGCCAGCAGGTTGGCTTCCATCAGGCGGGTGATGACGTCGCTCATGGGATTTGAGTATGCGGGACCGCGGGGTGGTGTGCTCGGTGTTGTGCAGGTCTCGCCAGGTCTATCACGTCGCGCACTGACAGGTCCCGGCGCTGCGCGCGGCCAGGAGCAACAGCAGCCGGTGCCGGGCCTCGGGATCCTCTGGGGCGTCGTAGACCTCGTCGCAGGCCCGCCTGATAAGGCGATGCCAGTCCAGCGGTTGCTCTACCTCGGCGCGGTTGTTCGTAGCCGCGGTCAGCAGCCGCTGCAAGCGGTCACATGCGGCTCCGTCGTCTGGGTCTCTGTGCACGGCATCGCATGCGGCCTGGATCTGTTGGCGCAGCATCGATTCCATGTATTCACCCCAAACGGCCATCAGTACCCCCTCACCGGTAGGCCAGGCGGTCTCGGACAGGGCCGCTCGAAGATAGTCCAGAGCTCGTCACTCCGACGAGCCAAACCATACACGCATATTGCAATACATCGCGCGCATATTGCAACTTTGAACACTTGTATGGGAATGGGTATTCGAATAGAGTCGCCGTGGTGACAGACACGGTGTTCCTCCGTCCGGCGACTCCCGTCGAGCCGACCAGTCGAGAGCGCATCGTTGACGCCGCAATCAAATCTTTTGCCCGGCAAGGCGTTTCCAACACGCCGTTGCGCGCGGTGGCCGAGGCTGCCGGGGTGAGCGTCGGGCTGGTGCAGCATTACTTCGGCAACAAGGCCGGCCTGACCGCCGCGGTCGACGAGTATGTGCTGCAGGTCTTCGGTGAAGTGCTCGAATCCGAGCCGCTCCCGGAGCCGCCGGCGGACCACTCGGTGGAGCTGCGCGGGCGGTTCGCCCGGCTCTTCCACACCTATCCCGAGGTCACCGATTACGTCGCCCATGCATTGAGTGAGGGTGACGAGATCGGAGCCGTCATCTTCGACGGGCTGTTGCGGATCAGCACCGAGCAGGGTGAGAAGTACGCCGAGCACGGGCTGGTCCGCGCCGACCTCGATCTGCTGTGGGGGACGATCAACCCGCTGATCCTGCGGGTCGGGGCCGCCATGCTCCGCAGCCACATCGAACGGCACATCCCCGGACCGTTCTACTCCGCCGACGAGCTGCAGCGGTGGGACTCCGCGGTCACCTCGCTCATCCGGCGAGGGCAGTTCACCGCGGAAGCCGCCGACACCTAGCGGTGGGGCCCGCCCGCGCTCGAGGGGTGCGTCGGGTGGGCCTGACCGGGTCGGTCGGCGGTGTAGCTGAGAACACACTCAGCGGAGCAGACAAGGCGCGCCGGCGCGGGAGTTGAGGTTCGGCGGGGTGTTCACGCTGGTCCTCGCCGAGGCTGTCGGTGGGGCCGTCGCACGCAGCAACGTCCTCGGCGCCGCCGGGTTGGGCGGCGCGCGGTCCTCGATTACCGATCGGTAGCCCGAGGCCATAAGCTGCGACCCGAATGTTCGCGGTGGCCCGGTTCGCCGCTCTCAACCGGACCCACCCGAGGAACACCCTGATGGCGATCGCCGATGTCCCCAGCTACCTGCATCTGACCGACGCGGACGTCGAAGAGATCGCCTATGAGCTGGACGTGATCCGCCGCGACATCGAGGACTCGCTCGGGGCCAAGGACGCGGCCTACATCCGGCGGGTGATCCATTTCCAGCGGGCCCTCGACGTCGCCGCGCGCCTGACGATCGCCTGCAGCAAGTCGCGCACCGGTTGGCTGGTGGGCACCTTGTCGCTGGCGTATGCGAAGTCCATCGAGAACATGGAACTCGGGCACAACATCTCCCACGGCCAATGGGACTGGATGAACGATCCGGAGATCCACTCCAACACCTGGGAGTGGGACATGGTCGGGGATTCGGCGCAGTGGCGCTACTCCCACAACTACCGGCATCACGTGTACAGCAACGTGCTCGGCATGGACGAGGACATCGGCTACCGGCTGCATCGGGTGACCACCGATCAGAAGTGGCGCCCGGTGCACCTGGCGACTCCGCTGCGAAACCTGGTGCTAGCGGCCATGTTCGAGTGGGGCATCGCGCTGCACGGCCTGCACTCGGAGAAGCTGCGCGGCGAGCCGGCCGTGTTGGCGGGGGAGAAGCGCAAGTTCCGCGCCAAGATCGGCCGGCAGCTGGCCAAGGATTACCTGTTCGTGCCGGCGCTGAGCCTGCGCCGGTGGCGGCGGACATTCGCGGCCAACTTCACGGCGAACGTGATCCGCAACCTGTGGGTGTACGTCAACATCATCTGCGGGCACATCCCCGACGGCGCCGAGACGTTCGACCCGGCGGTGGTCAAGGACGAGACCAAGGGCGAGTGGTACCTGCGCCAGATGCTCGGCACCGCGAACTTCAACGCGAGCCGGCCGCTGGCGATCTCGGGTGGGCACCTGTGCTACCAGATCGAGCACCACCTGTTCCCGGACCTGCCGAGCAACCGGCTGCCCGAGGTGAGCGTGCGGGTGCGGGAGCTGTGCGAGAAGTACGACCTGCCGTACAACACGGCTTCGCTTGGCCGCCAGTACTTCCGGACGCAACGGACCATTCATGGGTTGGCGTTCCCGGACTGGGTGGTGCGGTTGGCGCGGCGGGGCCGCGGGTAGAGCTTGGCGCTGCGGGTGCGGAAAGTGACTATGTCGCCGCCCACCCCGCAGCGACAGTCGAGCGACACGCGACGACCGGTTCGACAGCATCGATGCAGCCGGTGGCGGACCATGGGGGTGCCGTGGACGGAAGCGCGCCAGATTCAAGCCGCCGGTGACTCCGAACGCGCGTGGGCGTTTGACCACGCACAGCAGCTGGCCACCGACCGATACGCCCACGGCGCAGTGCTGGTGCAGTTGTCGCTCGCCGAGGACGATTTCGATGCGGCGTGGGAGGCTGCCGACCGTTACGGACCTGGCTGGGCGTGGCAGGAGTTGGCCCAGCGGGGCGCCGCGTCACGGCCCGTTGCCGCCGCCGACCTGTACCGTCCGCAGCTCGAAACCGACCTGAGGTATCCCAATTCCAAGGTGTATCCCGACATCGCGGCGACGCTGGCGAGGATGGCCGAGCTCTACGAGCAAGGCGGCGGGAGTGCGGATTTCGCGTCGTTCATGGCACAGGTCCGGCAGGCGCTGATGAAGGCCCTTGATGCCCAGAAGCTCTAAGCGCTTGTCGGTACCGGATGCGATGCTGTGCGGCTACTTCGAACAAGGAGATTGTCATGAAGAAGGTCGTACTGGCGGCGGTGCTGGTGGGTTCGGCGATCGCGGTGAGCCCGCCGGCCTCCGCGGAGCCGTCGTGGACGATGCCGAATCTGATCGGGATGGATCTACAGGGTGCCCAGGACGCAATTCAGTCCGTCAGTAGGGGTGCGGTTTGGTTCAGCAGCTCCACTGATTTGTCCGGGCAGGGGCGGGCGCAGATCAGTGACCGCAACTGGCAGGTGTGCAGCTCGACGCCGGCACCGGGTGCTTCGTTCGCCGCGGACACGGCCATCGACTTCGGGGTGGTGCGGATCGATTCGGAAGAGTGTCCGTGAGCGACGTCTTCGGACGATCCTGCGCGCATTTTGCGAGGTCAGGGTACTTTAGCTGCATGTCGTGATCGGGGGTGCGGGCGATGAGCAACGCGTGGAGCCAGACGGGTGGGCAGTCCGGAGGTGTGTTGTGCCCGCAGGGGCATGCGAACTCGCCGAGCTACCGGTTCTGCAGTGTGTGTGGGTCGCCGATCGGTGTGGTGCCGTTCCCGTCGGACGAGGACTCGGCGGGTTCCGAGCCGCCGACCAAACGGCGACTCGGGTTGATCCTCGGGAGTGTTGCCGCGGTTGTTGTGGTGGCCGCGGGCGCGACCACCGCGGTGCTGCTCTATCGGTCGTCGAGTGAAAACTCTGCCGAGGACTCCGCGGCCGGAGGGTTCGGAACCGGCACGCCCGCGGCGGTGGCCGCGCAGCCCGCCTGTACTGCACCTCCGATTCTGGAAACGGAGTCGTTCGACCTCAGGGACGAGGGCCTCGTGGTCGGGGCTGCGTTGTTCTCTGGTTGCCCGGGTGGCGACGTTGAGGCGGGAGAGGCGGTCCGGGTGACGGTCGCCGACGGGGAACGCGATATCGCGGCCGGGGAGTTCGACTTCTCCGCGTCCCCGGTTGAGATGAAGGCGGGTGTGCCGGAGCATCGCACGCTGGTGTTCCCGAAGGGCATGTACTGGCGGACACCCGACATGGTCAGCGGCAAGCCGACGCTCGTCGCGCATCGAGGCGAAACGCGTACGGCGACGCCGGTCGCGTCGACGTCTACTACCGACGAACTGGTGGCGGTCGGGCCTGCGGAGCCGGAACACGGCAGCGTGGACGGGGTCGCCAAGGCGGTGCTCAACGAGCTGCGGGATGCCGACTACCCAGTGGTGCTCGACGGCGGAGCCAATCGTTGGGTGCCGCAGGTCAGTTCGAAGCGCGCCGGGTTGGTTGCCGATGGCCGAACGCTCAGCAATGCCGACGTGCTGCGTGACCACCTCGATTTCCGGCAGCGATTCGATCAGGCTCGACTCGTGTACTCGGGCCAGTGGTCGACGTTCAACGACAGCGACTGGTGGGTGACGGTGGTCGGTCCGTCCTGGGTCTATCCCGAGGGTGCGAACGGATGGTGTGATCGCCAGGGCTTCGGCGTGGACGACTGCTTCGCGAAGTTCCTCAGCAACCTGTTCGGGCCGGAACGTACGACTGTGTACAGGAAGTGAGTAGGCGCAACCATGGGATTCTGTGTGTTCTGCGGTGCGGCACTGACCGACTACTCGCATTGTGGCTCGTGTGGAGCGGTGAAGGTCGGCGACACCTGGCATGAGTCGGCGGCGCCGGTGGTCGGCGCTACCGGGGATAGCGGCTGGCGTCCCGATCCGACAGGACGCCATGAGGGCCGGTACTTCGTGAGTGGCCAGGCGACGGATCTGGCGCGCGATGGCGACGTCGAAGTGCTCGATCCGGTGGGCAAGGTGCAGATGGAAGGTGCCGTTGCTCAGTCAGGTTCGTCGAGCCCGAAGGCCAAGCGACGTCACCGCAGGAGGAAGTGGGCGGCGGTGTCGGCGGCCGTGCTCGTTGTGGCTGTCGTCGGTGCGGGCATCGGGACGTACCTGTACGTCAATCGCGAGCAGGTCGATCCTGAAGTGGAGTACCTGAAGGCGCTGCAGCAGTCCGGATATGCGGGCGAGTTCAACTCCGACGCCAATGCGGTGGCGCGTGGTAGGCAGGTATGCCGGCAGTTGAGCGAGGGCGCCCCGCAGGAAGGTATGCCCGCCGACGAGGTTGCGGTGCAGTACTTCTGCCCGGAGTTCGCTGAGGGGTTTCACGTCCTGGAGACCGCGACGATCACCGGAACGTTCACCCTCAACGACGACTCACCGAGCGCGTACTCCCCGTCGATCGAGGTCGACGGATCCAGTTGTGAAGGGGCAGGCGGGTACAGCGATGTGAATCCGGGGACACCGGTGACCGTCAAGAACGGCAAGGGGGAGATCCTCACCACGACGTACCTGGAAGAGGGCAGGGGCGGTCGGTACATGTGCACGTTCGGGATCACGTTCGAGGTCACCGAGGGGCAGGACCGCTATGTGGTCAACGTGGGGCGTCGCGGTGAACTCAGCTTCTCGTTCGCCGAGCTGAAGGCGAACGGGGTGTCGTTGGTGTTGGGTGGAAGTTGAACGCTTGCGCCGGGTCGCTGTGGATAACTTTGCGCGGGCGCGCGCTGTGCGGCGGTAGTTGTCGGACCCCGGACATAGCTTCCGGCTCATGAACGAAGGACGGAAGCGGCGTAAGGCCAAGCAGGCCCGCCGAGACGCGCGACGGCGGGCTACGCGCCCGGTCACGGAACCCAGCAGGGTTGATTTCGTGAGACAAGCCCTTGATGCAGATCATCCACTCGACATGCTGCTCTTGGTGGGGCTGATGATCGAAGTGTTGCTGCCACACGAATTCTCGTACGCGGAGAGGTTAAATCGGGAGCGCCTCGATCCCGATCCACGCATCGATGACGCCGCCGCTGTGCCGGGGCCCGAGTACACCGCCGTGCTCACGTTGGTCGCCGAGATGGCGGTCGTTGATGAGCACGTCCGACAGCGGTGCCGAGACGCGGTCGCGGAGCGCACTGATGTGCTGCCGCGATGGATCTCCGATCTACCGAAATTGACGGTCGGTCGTGCTGTCCGATTGAGGGATACGTTCGGTGATCTGGATCAGGTCCTGTTCGAGGTGCGGTTGGCTGACGGCCGTCAGATCACGTGCGGTGTGATGATCGACCATCTGGAGTTCTCGACCGTCAAGGATGTCGGGGTCTGGGACAGGCCGCTCGATGCAGTACTTGTTCTCATCGACTCCATGGAACTTGCATTCCACCCCATGGAGATCACGACAGCTGATGCGCGCGCCTGGATCGAGCAGGCATGGGGCAGGGGGCTTGCTCGGCGCCTCGGAGACGAGCGTGCTGGTTTCCTGGCGGTGCTGAAGTGGTTGACGGACCGTCTTCCGGAGGGTGGGCAGCCGCACCAGCGCGGCGGCTCGGATCAGAGCGCAGCGGAGGTCGTGGCGGCTTTCTTCGCCTCTCCCGAGGGAAAACGATTCGACCGTGCCGAGTTCGGTGACGTGTTGGAGGATCTGATCGGTATGGGTAGCGGAGATGCGCTGCGCTGGAGCGGATTCCGGATCATCTACGCGATCGGGGACTTGCCTGACGGCAGGGCCGAACCGTTGGAGACGTTGTTGCGTCTCCCTGCCCTGCTGCGTGCCTATGTCCCGTTTGCACACGAACGCAGCGGGATTGGAGCTGAGCTGACAGCTCAAACCCTGGCAATGATCGATGAGGTGCAGCAAAGTGTGGAGGACCGGTTTCGCAGCGGGTTGCAGCAGTATTGGGACACCGCGGGGTAGGAGCACCAAGCGTAATCTTTTCCCGCGACCGCTTCAGTCAGTTCGACCGGAACCCGGTCGGCCCCGCGTGGCGGCCGTACTGTTCGCGATCAGCCAGGCGTCGCGGGCTGAGGAGATAAGCGCCGAGGTAGGCGATCAAGAAGATGCCCAGTGTGAAGGCCGATGCGAGAAAGAACTGAACGCGCTGGCCTGATGCGATTCCGACTCCGAGGAGTGCGTCACGGTGTCCGAAGGAAGACCCGGAAACGACGATCCCGAGGGTGGCAGCGATGGCGAACCACGGGCTGCCCTCACCGACGAAGTACGCGATGATCCCGATCGCCAAGACGGTCATCGCAGCCAGGAGGCGCCACCATGATCTACTCGCGGTGACCCCGGCGCCGTAGGGCTGCGGTGACCTACTGTAGAAGGAGATCCTGCGTCCTTTGATGCTCAGGAACGGCGTGTAGGTCGACGCAATGAACGCGGCAACGATGCCGGCAAAGACCAGTGCACCGACCGCTGATTTCCAGCCCTGCGGCTGCGCGACGAAATATGCCGAGACAGCGGTTACCGCGGAACCCGTCCAGTAGACGATTCGACCCGCGCGGACGTTCTTGCGGGGTGCGAGAGCCATCGCGGCCAGTCCTGCAACCGCTGAGACGAAAGCAATGTTGTCGATCATTTTCCGGTGATCCAGTCGTAGACGAATTGCGTTCCGTGTCGGTGGTCGGTGGTCGGTGGTCGGAGGTCGGTCGGTGGTCGGGGTTTGGGCTTGACGCGCTGCAACTTGCTGGCGGTGGGCCACACTTCTGATCAGCGGTAGGGCAGGTGGTAGAGGAGCACGTAGGTCGTCGCTTCCTCTGATTTGGGAACCAGGATGGTGACCTGACGGCCGCTGCTGTGCTTTTCGCACGATTGGTAGTTGGCCGGGTCTACCGTTACCTTCGCGCTTTCGAGCATGTCCTTGATTGGGTAGCCGGTCAGAACCGGAGGCACATTACGGAGGCTCGCACCGACGCTTCCGCATGTCTGGGCAATCACTTCGTCGCGCGGGGCGACGAAGCTGATCACCGTGGACGCCCGAAAGTCTTGCAGCGGTGGGTGGGCCACGTGCAGCTCTTGGAGGTCACCGGGAAGGCGGACATCCAGGTGGCCCTTGAAGTAGTCGAGGGCTGAGCGAGCGTCGTCGGCTAGACTCATGACCGCTGACGGGCTGGTGCTTGTTGAGGTCTGCGAGGTGGGAGCGGTGGGTCGCTCCGAACAGCCGACGGCGAGGCCTGCGACACATACCAAGGCTGCCACGGCCGCTGTTCCACCGGACACTCTCGGCGGCCGCCATTTGGCGCGCGGCCATGGTGGAGAGATCGATTGATCGGGTATCAGTAACCGCAAGGTTTTCCTCAACCCGGAACCCACCGGTCTCTTGCCCAAGATCAGCATCCGGATGCGGTAGCTGTGCGAGAAGTACGACCTGCCCGACAACACGGCTTCCCTTGGCCGGCAGTACTTCCGACGCGCAACGGATGATTCATGGGGTTGGCGTTCCCGGACCGAGTGGTGAGGGGTAGGCGCGGAGGGCGCGGGGCACGTCAGGCGGCCTTTTTGCCGTACTCGAAGTAGGCCATCTCAACGGCGTCGGCCCTGACATTGTTCGCAGCGGCGATCCGATTCGCGTGGTCGATCCAGCGCTCATATGTTTGGGCGCTCCAAGGACCGGTGCGCCCGATGTCCCACCCGTCGATCTTGTTTAAGGCGACGGCGACAAACTGATCGAGAATCAGCGCCCGTCCCGGGGCGCCGTTGACCGAATCTGCGGCGTAGAGAAACTTGGTATAGAACGAAGGACCGAGGTGCTTCAAATTACCTGGGTAGCCGCGCATTACAGCTTGGTAGGCATCAATAGTTTCGCCGCGTTGAAGGCTGTCCTTTGCGAGACGCAAGGACTCATCAATACGGGCAGTGTCGTTGTCGCGAAACGTCCGTGCGCGGCGGCCGACGAGGAAGGCTGAACTCCCGGTGCCCCATACGTATCCTGCGAGCAGTGCCTGAGGAAGGCCGATTTCAGGTGCTGCAAGCAGATCGGCGCGGGTGATGTGGTGGTACCCGCGTTCGGAGGCCGGTAGCTGAGTCAGGAAGTCGCCCCACCCAATCGGTACACGCGACGTCCACCAGATCGGCCGAAACCTAAAGCCATGGTCGAGGACAGTGGCTTCGTCCGGGAAGTCTAAGGTCTGCATTTGCAGGACTGTACGACCTAGAGCCGACAACAATTGTGTGCGCGGCCGCGATGTCATCCGAACGACCGACATTTACGGTGGTCGCGGGGCCGGAAAGCGACTATGTCGCGGTCCGCCTCGGAGCGACAACTGAAGCTACCGACCTCGATGTCGGGCGATCTCGATGAACGAGACGGCGGTCAAGCATCTTTAGCGTGGTTCAACCATCGCTGACGACTTGTCGGTGTCAGATGCCCCGTGATGCGTCGGCCTGGTCCGGGATGTCGGTGGCTCGCGATATCCTGAAGTCAGTTTCCAGACTGGCCCGCCGGGTTCTCCGGTGTGTGGCGATATCGGCATTCATCGATGAAGCGCTGCCTCTGCGGAGGCAGCTGAAGGGAGCACCGATGGCGAGGTTCGACGAGCCCGGCTACGACGTGATCGGCGATGTGCACGGCTGCGCCGACGAGCTCGAAGCTCTGCTGGGGCACATGGGTTACGAGGTGTGCGGTGGGGCGTACCGGCATCCGCGTCGTAAGGCGATCTTCGTCGGTGACCTGATCGACCGCGGGCCAGGCCAGCTCCGAGTGTTGCAGACCGTCAAAGCGATGGTCGATGCCGGCAGTGCGCGAATGGTGTTGGGCAATCACGAGTTCAACGCGATGGCGTACGCCACCGAATGGCCGGGCGGGTCGGGAAAGTTCCTGCGCGCCAACGGAGATCCCGACGATCCGTGGTCGGCCAAGAACGAGCACCAGCACGCGGAGTTCCTGCGGCAGGTGACCGGGGCTGCGCGTGCGGAGTACCTGGCCTGGTTCTGGACCCAGCCGCTGTGGCTGGACCTCGGAGACATCCGGGTCGTGCATGCCTGCTGGCACGAGGAATCGCTCGCCGTGCTGCAGAGCGCGCTCGGTGGTGCGTGCCTAACGGGTATCGCGGATCTGGTGCGGGCCTCGACCGAACGGGACCCGGTGTACGAAGCGGTGGAAACGTTGCTCAAGGGGCCGGAGATCAGCCTGGTCGATCATGGGCAGCAGCCCTATCTCGACAAGGATGGCCACTCCCGGGACAACGCCCGGATGCGGTGGTGGAACGACGCCGACACCACCCTGGCCGGCGTGGCCGAGATGAGCAGCACTTTCACCACCGCCGATGGTGCGACCTATCCGCCGCTGCCGGCCATCGAGGTGACCGGTGTGCACCGGTCCTACGTGTACGACGCGACAGTGCCGGTGTTCTACGGCCACTACTGGCGCCACGGCGAGCCGGAGCATCTGCACGACTGGACGGACTACACCGCCTGCGTGGACTTCAGCGCGGTCAAGGGCGGGGCGCTGACGGCGTACCGGTGGTCGGGGGAGAGCCGGATCGATCCCGAACATTACGTCCGGGTCGAGTAGGCGCTACCCCGCAGTCGGTCGTCGCACACCCAAGCCCGCTCGTGCACGGCTTGAAAGTCGCGGATGACGCGGCGAAGGTCGCCGGTCAGCTTGGTTGCCCGTCGTGATGTGGCCCGGGCGCGGACTGTTTGTTCGTCATCTTCCCCAACCCGCCTTGCAGGGTCCTGTTCCCGTGGAAACTGGTGCAACCCTGCTCGATCGTTGTAGGAGACAATGGACATCGACATATGCATTCGGGGAAGGTGGATGATGCTGGTCGATCCTGCGGTCCTGAGAACCTTGGCCAGTCAGACCGATACCGCGAGTTCGACGATTTCGTCTGCAGACGTCGGTACCAAGACAACATCGGCGGCAGATGGCCTTCCAGGTTCCACTACACAGTGGGCCGCAGGAACCGTCGGTGAACACTTTTCGCAGATGGCCACCAAGCTGGCCGATAACGTCACCAAGATGGGACAGGCCGTCCGCGGCGCAGGGGATGCTTTCGAGGTGACAGATGACGCACTCGCCGGCGACTTCGACGGATTGTTCTGACCAATGCTGCCTGCCCGCTCCACGTTGTTGGGTTGGAATCCGGACTCATTGAGCACGTCGGCAGCTGCGATCAAGTCGGCTGCAGAATCTGTTTCGGGTGCAGTGACTGGAATCAATCATGCGTGCCAGGAGCTGCCTGCGACGAAGTCCTGGGAGGGTCGGTCCCATGACGCGGCCGCGGTGATGTTCACTCGTGCAGAGCGCGATGCCCTTAAATTTTCTGGGTACGCCGACGCGGTCGCGGTGGCGCTCAGCGGTGGCGCGGAGTCGATCGGTAGTGCACGTCGAACGCTGCTGGCGAAGGCTGATGAGGTCGATGCCGGACCGCTGAATGTGACTGATCAGTGGGTGGTACTCGTCGATCCGGCATTCATGTCAGAGGAGGAGATGGCGAAGCTGCAAGCGCTGGCGCTAGAGGAACAGGGGACTATCAACCGCATGCTCGTCGCCGTCGGCGACGCTGACGATGCGACGGCAAACGCGGTGGTGGCGGCGGGTCACCAGTTCGGGTACATCGAGCCGGGGCCGGCGACTGATCTCGGTGGCTTGCTGCTGCCGGCGGCGCAGCGTCCTGCTGATCAGGTGCCTGATCCGACGACGCCGATGGGTGTGGTGGGCCAGGAGGCGATCCGATCTGCCGATGAGCAGCTCAAGGTCCGGGAGGTGATCGAATCGACCAACAAATACGGCGAGGAGACACTGACGGTCATCAAGCAGGATGGCAGCAAAGCCGTTACCACGCGGATGGACCCTTTCGACTGGCCGAGCAAACAGAACTTCTACCAGGTCCAGGAGTTCGACAAGAACGGAGAGCTGGTGGCGACGACGAGCTCCTGGCACAGCGCGGATTCCGGCACCGACTACACGTCGATCACCTATGCAAATCAATCGAACCTCTCGATGTCCAGGGATGCCTCCGGGCACAGGAGTGCCACCTTCACCCCGCCGGCGGGGCAACCGAGTGCCGTGCCTGTCGCATTGATCGATGACATCTCGACGAGTACCACGGCTGGAATGTCAGGCCTGGAGAAGCACATCGCGCACGGTAACTCGCTGCCGATGGTTGCTGCGGAATCAGTCGAGAACATCGGTAAGACGATGAAGTACGGTGGTCCCGCGCTCACTGCGGCAACCACAGTGTTCGACTATGTGATGGCGGAATCGGACAAAGACCGGTGTATCGCACTGGTCGCGGGTGCGGCCGGTGGTGGCGGTGGTTGGGCTTTGGCAGAAGGCGGTGCTGCGTTGGGTCTCGCGACGGGTCCGTTCGCGCCAGCTGCTGTCCCGGTGTTCGCCGTTGTAGGTGGCCTTGCTGGAGGTTTCGGGGGCATAGAAATGGGCGAATTTGTCGGGGAGGCGTTGTGCCCGAACTGAATCTCCCCGAACCAACGAACTGGGCCGAAGCCGGCAAGTACGCGTTGTGGGCGGGACTCGTCGTGTCTGTGGGGATGGCCTACTTCGTCGTCCGAGGGATCCTTGCCGGGCTGCGGGGCAACTATCTGACGACAGTTTTGATTTTCGGGTTCATCACGTTTCCGGTCCTGATGACGGCTGCGCTTCTGCTGGCGGCAGCCGGCAGGACGCAGGCGCGGACCTCCAGCAACGCAAGCGGATTCACTGTGTGGCCGGATAAGCGATTTACCATGCTGTATTTGATCGGACTCGTGGTGATCGTCCCTTCGGCACTGCTTCTCGCGGTCTTCATACCGCGCGGGGCGATCGACATTCCCATGACTCGAGGGCTCCAAATCTTCTCGCCCCCACTGTTCCTGGCTGCCGCCGTGGTCGCGGGCATCGGACTGATCAGCTGGGTGCGGCGCGGAGGAGTCGGATACATCAGGCTCAGTCCGGCAATGGTTGAGATCGCCGATGTGATCAAGACCAGGGCGGTGGAATGGGACGACATTGTCGACATCAAGGATCAATCGGAGACCAAGGACGGCAAGAAGGCCGGCAGATCGGTCGTGCTGTGCCTACGCGATGGCAGCGAGATGGGCATCGGCGGCCTCAATTTGTACGTACCCCGCGGTGTGGCCCTGTACTGGTTGGTTCGGCACTACTGGCGACATCCGGAAGATCGGGTGGAGTTGGTGGATTCACGGGTAGATGAGCGGTTCCGCGACGGACGATTCGATCTCACGTAGTACTGGGATCGGTTGTGTATCGGGTTGTCAGGTCGTCAAAATCAGTTGATGGTGCAGTGACGCATCGTAGCTTGTCGGCGATGCGGACAAGTTTCGGTGACCGTTCGCGGCGACGGGACCGGACTGCTTACGAACCTCGGTGACCACCGAGGTCGTTCAACAGTGTTTCGACGCGCTTCCATCCGCTGCTCTGCCGGGCGGGATCGTCTGCGTCGAGGTTGACCAGAGGCATCAGCAGATCGCGTAGACGAGAGGTCGCCTCGTCATCGACGAAAAGGTCGTCGTAATTCGGATCG
Source organism: Mycobacterium sp. AMU20-3851 (assembly GCF_043974665.1). NCBI lineage: Bacteria > Bacillati > Actinomycetota > Actinomycetes > Mycobacteriales > Mycobacteriaceae > Mycobacterium > Mycobacterium sp. AMU20-3851. The sequence continues at coordinate 4,004,322 of NZ_CP146371.1, read as the reverse complement.
AGAAGGTGTGCGTGTGAACGTGCGTCTGCGCGTGCAGCCGACCACGCGACCCGGTCGAGAGATTTCGAGGAGGCGGGCCGCAGCGCGAGTATCTGGGGGATCCAGCATCGTGATGGTCGTGAGGCCAGGTTGCGGCCTGACCGCATCCGGGTGCAGCGCGAGCACGGTGGCGAAGTCATCGGCTTCACTGTTTTTCGCGTGCGCGCGGATGTGGCGTACCCGGCTGGCTGCGGCGGTGAAGTCGTCGTCAGCGAGACTGTATCCAACAAACATAAGATGACTTGTCGAAAGCAAGGTTTCGACAATGGCTAGGACCGCTCGGTCCTCGGACTCCAGGCGCGCGAGTCGTCGGTGGTCAGCACGATGCTCTCGGGGCGACGAGCGTCGCCGTGCATCTTGAGCAGCCACGGCTTGGACTGGGTGACCAGTTCGCGCGACATGGTGCGGAAGCCATTAATAGTGAATGTGCCCGCCAGCGCCGTCTCGTAGGCAAGGTCATAGTTGGTGGTGACGTTCTGGCGGACTCGAAGGCCGGCCAGCAAGAGGTGCGCCGGCGATACGTCCGAGATCGCCGTCCGCGCGGCAACCTTGGCATGAAGCTGGTCAACGCCGATCTTCTCGCTGATACGCTGCGCGATTTCGGGGGCGTCGGCCGGGGAGTAGTCCACCAACGGTTCGCCGTTGAGTTCGGTCAGCAGGCCGTGCCAATCTGGGAGACCGAGCGGCAGGCTCACCCCGGACCCGAGGAACAAGGACAGTTCCCGGTTGGCGGCCCGCTGGCCGAGGGAGTCGGCGGTAGCCAGGTGCGCGGGGATGAATTCGTCCCAGTCGGTGTCGGCCCTCAGGTTCTGGACGGCCGCGTGGTCGCGTTCGTAATACAGCACCAGTGCCACATCGACGTCGGTGTCGCGAGCCACCTTCTGCAAGGCGGGCAGCAGCGTCCTGATTAGGGCTCCGCGCCGGTGCCGAAATCCGCCGGCGCCCGTTCCCACGATCGGCAGGGCCACCAACGGCTTGATTCGCCCGATCGATGTATCGAGATCGCGCGCGAAGTCGGTTATCGCGTCAACTACTCCTTCCGCTACCCAATGCGGATCGGGTTCGTGCCCTCCGGCGGTTGCTACCAGTCGGACGCGCCGGCCGCTGTGCGGTGTCAGATCCGTAAACCGTGCGATATCGGGACCCGCTATGAGTCTGTGTCCTTAGTAAGACTTCTCGAACTGATCGAGGTGCAGGAGATCGCCCCAGTGTTCGGTGACGACCTCCCAGTTGGTGTCACAAGGGATGAGTATCGCGTTGCACTTGAGTCGCTTCAGATCGCCACGAAGCACGAAAAGATGTCCCGCCACGGCGCCATTCAACAGGCGGAAGAGACGTTCCGCTGGCACGACACGGCTGGAAAGCACGTGAGGTGTCGCCGCTGCTCGCTAGCATCCGGTCAGAGTTCGGGGAGGAACCATGACGACCGACGCCGCGAAGCCACGGCTGGCCAATGCCGCCGAACGCCGGGTGTACCAACTGTTGGTCGAACAGCTCGGCGACGACGGTGTGGTCATCGCGGGCAAGCGGGTCACCGACCACCTCAAGGACCACGAGGTCGACTTCTTGGTCGCCATCGAGGGCGCCGGCATCGTCTGCGTCGAGGTCAAGGGCGGCGACGTCTGGCATGACGGGCAGAGTTGGCGCCAGATCCGAGGCGGCAAGGAGTGCGCGATAGAACCGGTCCGGCAGGCCCGCGATGCCTGCTACGCGCTGCGCAGTTTCGTAGAGCACGATCCGCGGTGGAGTCAGGGCCGGTTGCGGTGGGACCACGTCATCGTCCTGCCCAACACCGAACTGCCCGAAGGCTTCGGGCTGGCGGACTGCCCCCGCTGGAAAGCCTTCGATCGCAACGACCTTGGTGATCTGGTGGGGCGGATGCGGAAGAACCTGCACAGCCAGGAACTCGACCGGCCGGTGCTGACCGCCGGTGGCATCGACCAGTTGGTGGTGTCACTGAGTGGCCGCGGTCTGCCGCAGCGCGATGTGGTGGCCCGCGCACTGGAGCACGAAGACGCCGCCGACGTGCTCACCGAGCACCAGTCGGTGATACTCGACGCGATCCGGCTGCTGCACCGCGTCGAGGTCCGCGGTGGCGCCGGAAGCGGGAAGACGTTTCTGGCGATGGAGCAGGCCCGCCGATCGGCGCGCAGCGGACAGCGGGTCGCGCTGGTCTGTTACTCGCACGGTCTGGCGTCCTACCTGAAACGGATCACCGGTGCGTGGCCTCGTCGTCAGCGGCCGGCCTACGTCGGAGAGTTCCACGACCTCGGCAAGCAGTGGGGCGCGCCCGCGGGCCCGGACGAGTCGTTGCGTACCGAGGAAACGGTGCAGTTCTGGGAGCGTGACCTGCCGGCGCAGATGGCCGATCTCGCCGCCGCGCTGGAACCCGGGCAGCGGTTCGACGCCATCGTCGTCGACGAGGCGCAGGACTTCGCCGACGCCTGGTGGGACCCGCTGCTCGGTGCGCTCAAGGATGATGTGACCGGCGGGCTGTACGTCTTCACCGACGAGGGGCAGCGGGTGTTCAATCGGCACGGTTCGCCGCCGGTGCCGCTGGTCCCGTTGGTGCTCGATCACAACCTGCGCAATACCCGGCAGATCGCGACGGCGTTCCAGCCGTTGGTCGATCACCCGATGCGCTTCCTCGGCGGGGACGGCCCGGCGGTGAAGTTCGTGGCTTGTGCGGCCGAGGACGCGATGGACCTCGGCGACGACGAGGTCGAGTTGCTGCTGGACGAGGGCTGGCGCCCCGAGGACGTCGCGCTGTTGACCACCGGCACAAGGCATCCCGAGCAGCGGGAACGCCAGGCCGCCGGCAACGCCGCGTACTGGGACAGCTTCTGGGACGCCGAGCAGGTGTTCTACGGGCACGTGCTCGGGTTCAAGGGACTGGAGCGCCGCGCGGTGGTGCTGGTGGTCAACGAGCAGGCGGCGTTCGAACGGTCCCGGGAGCGGTTGTATGTCGGGTTGTCGCGGGCGCGGGATCAGCTGGTGGTGTACGGGGATCCGGAGTTCGTACGCGAGGTAGGTGGCGCGGATTTGGCGCGGCGGTTGGGGGTAATGGACCATTCATGAATCCGCCTGAATTGCAGCCTTAGATCTTCGCGGCGATACCTAATGGCTATGCTCGGCGCTGGAGCCAGCTTGTCGAGTAGCGGCCACACGGTACTCGTTATCCGTGGCTCCCGAAGTTCTCGTCTGTCCGGTGTCGCGCTTGGAATCCCTCAAGAACTTTTCGATCCGAAAGGTTGAATCGCTGATGCCATCCGGCTCGCACGTGCCGTCGATCAGTCTCACCAGGAAGGCGCTGGAGGATGTGCCACACGCGCTGCGCTATGACGATCCGTCGACGGATGCGCGGAGTTCAGGCGCTGATCCCGCCATAGTGGTGTGGATATCGGACCCCGGCCGGGAAGGCAGTGCCCGGGAAACGCTGGACCCAGGTGGCGAAGGTGGACAAGGCACGGATACGAGTTCCGTCGAAACGACAGCCGACGAGCCTACCGTCGTTTTTGAGATTCCGCCGAAGCTCACCGAGGCCGATGTGCGGAATGCCTTGGGCGAGGAACTGACGAATATTCAGCAGCTATCACAGCTCCGGGCGCTCGATGCCTACGGGTGGTACACGACATTTCACCAGAAGCGCTACCAGTACGGCGTATACATTCCAAGCGAAGGGATCTTGGCTCTCGCTTTGGATGCGTTCGGCGAGCTTGACCTACCACTGGCGCGCAAGGCACAGCTCGCATTCCACGCAATTCTTCGACATGAGCTGTTCCACTTCAACGTGGACTGCATGACTGCTAACTGGGAGTTGATCACCGGCGCGCCAGTCTTCTGGAAGGCCAAGGAGCGATACCGCAACCCGAGCGGTTTCGTTCCGCTCGAAGAGGGGCTCGCAAACGCCTACATGCTGCGTGGCTTCCAACGTCCATCGCAGAAGTTGGGCAACTCAGCTGGGGTCTACCGGGCGTTGAAGAATTTCTGCGAGCGGCAGCCAGAGGGGTACCGAGACGCTGCAAGCTACCTGAGAACTCGAGGCGCTTACGGTCGGATCGACTCATATTTCGATGCCTGTTCAGAGCTGTCCGTGAGGTACCAGCAAACGTCAGAACCTGTCTGGAGTCCGCCGGAAAGCGCGTTGGACACACTGATGGTTTACCCGGACCTGATCCGCATCGATTGGACAAGATGTCCGATCATGGTCCTCGATGATCACGACATACTTGATGCTCTCGGCATCAACGTAACGTTCTTCCGCTCAATCATCGGCATCGAAGAGACGGCGAAGTTTGAACGTTCGCTCAGCAGGCTTGACCGGAGCATCCAAAAGCGTTGGCACGAAAGCAAGAACAAGCTGGCGCTATCCACTTCGCTGAGCAGTCTGGACTTCAAGCAGTGGAAGAAGGATGGCACGGACTTCTTTTCTGTGCGAGTGGGTGGGAACTACCGGGCCCATCTCCGGCGCGACCGCGAGCAGTCGAAGTGGTTCGCTGAGGCGATCGGCAATCACAAGGAGATGAGGCATGGGTGACGGCTAAAGGCTCGCTCAGACGGCTGAGATCGAGCGGTCTGCAGTGGTTTCCATCTGCTGACCAGAGACCGTCGCCGTTAGCCGCTCAGCTGATCGCTACACCACCCCGCGAACCGTTCGACAGTCTGTCGCTGTTCTTTATCGTTCTGTTTTCGATGTACGTGCACGAAGATCCGATTCTCGGCCAGGCAGTAGTAAACGCGTCCCATGTCTGACGACTTGCCCTCATCACCGATGTGAATATGCTTATCGACCTCTTTGATCCGCAGGCTGCCGGCCGACGCGCCCTTGAAAGGTGTAGCCGCCACTTGTTCATTTCGGTCAAGCGAGTACAAGACCGTAAAGACCTTCGACGGATCCTTCAGCGAAATGAGTGTGTCCAACGCGTCGGGCGACAACGTCAGCCGCGGTAGGACTTGTTCTGCAAAGCGGTCGGCACTCGTTCGTCCGCTCGACTGCTTGCGTGCCCGACTCGCGGCCTTGAGTCGGGTTTGTTCCTCCTCAGCGCTGGTCATCTCGGAGACATACGATTCCAAGTACTGCTTCTGCTCGGTCACCTCGGCGAGCGCGGCATCTTTGGCGGCCAGGGATGCCTCAAGCTCCAGGATCCGTGCTCGGTGTTTGGTCGCGTTATCTTCGGCTTCTTCGCCAAGCTGCTCTGCAGCGCGACGGTCGTCGTCCGCTTCCTGGATTCGCGCGGCAGCTTGCGCCTCGACTTGTTTGATGGCCTGGGCGAGTTCCGTCTCAGTCTCTAGTTGTTTGGACCGGCGCACGGAATGGGCTGCAGCGAGTGCGTTCTCGGCCCGGGCACGCCAACGTTGTTCATCGAGCGTTCGCTGACGCTGATCTCGCAGCGCTTTCAATGCCTCAGCGAGGTTCTGCTCAAGCTGGGCGGCTTTGGTGGTTACCTCTGCATGTGCGGCGCGCCATTCCTCAGTTCCGGCGAACAGGCCTTGAACGATTCCCATCAATCGGGTGTGTTCGTCCGCCGAGACCGTCGACTGGATCTGCTGGCCCGCATTGTGACCGTTAACGGTCCGAGGTGCGTGACGCACGGCGCTCGTCAACGCGTCGGCGACCCGATCACGAGCGGCATCGCCGGTGCCTGCGAACTTCAGCCGGATGAACCAGTCGTAGTGGTAGCCGTCGTCAGCGGGGCGACTGCTCGCGTCCCACCGGACGACTCCTAGACCGGCGTTGTCCATCAGTTCGGCGACAGCTTCGGCGGTGTCTTCGTCAGCATCGAATACGAGGTAGTTTCCGAAGCGGTTGTGTTCGATGCTCCAACGGCCGACGTCCAGTCTGGCAGCGGGCATAGCGGGACGGACCGGTGCATAGGGTATGGGTCGCCCAGATGCTACGAACTCGTTGCAGTCGTACTTGTCGTACGGCCGGTCCGCCAAGTCGATGACGTCTCCGAGGTACAGCGGGAAGACCTCGCCCCCGTAGACGACACCTGCGTCACCAGTCGGCAGGACTCTGACAGGGCGGCGGCGCAGTACCTCGATTACGGTGCCGTCACTTCGGACGTTCACATCGACTTTTTGGGACGGCACGTTCTCCCTTTCTTGCAGCAACAAATAGTTTTCCCTGCGGGATGTGTTCTTTACGAGGATTGCGGAGTTTGTGGTTGTCGGTCAACGGTCCGAGGTCCCATTGCATCAGACGGATTACTGACAGTGACGATGTCTCGCTCTTCTTCGACCTCAAATCGTTCCCTCTATCTGCAATAACAGCGAAACGCGCCGATGTGTCGGTGGTGACATATATCTTTGTTGACCGATCGGCTGTGGCAGTTGATCTGCGGGCATGGGGCAGTTGCTGTCGTACGGACATGTTTACCGAAAGAGCGTCTGATGGGTTTCTGGCATACCGGGTACGAGGGGTTTCATGAACCGGAAGACACGCACGTCTGGGCTCCGCAGGCTCCGAAACCACCGGTTTTCAACTGTCCACGTTGCGACCGAAAGTTCGCGTCACGTGACGATCTCGCTGTCCACGAGTTCGATGGACATGCGACCGTACGTCCGGTGCTCACGCTCCATGGGCGGGAGTGCGGCCGGTCCCGACTTGCGGTCATCGCGCCGACGGTTGAGACGGATTGGACAATTGAGAACGCGCGCGCCGTGCATATCAATGGACGTGTGTGCGATGAAGCAGAAGCGAGACGTGTGTTGGCCTCTGCTACGTCGGGCGTTGTATCGCTGGTCCTCGATGGTGACGTCGCTGACCAACGATTCGAGTTCAAGTTCGATATCGCCGACGGCGATGACCTCGCAGGCGTGGACGACGGGCTTTATGACCTTATCGGAGGTAAGTCGCTATCGTTCAGTGCGATCGACGGATTCATCCGTGCGACCAATCGGTTCACCACCGCACGGAGCTACAGAGACAGCTACGCGAACTACTTCTACGGTGTTCTCGCGAGAGAGCGCTCGACAGAGGCGCGCGCCGTGGAATCAGACGCTGACCGTACTCGATATGTTCGGCAGTTCGATGAAGCCGTCGCCGAACTCGGTCGGTACGAACGACCGCCGGCTGAGGCAATTTCAGGCTTGGTGGCTTTTCACTACAATCAGTTCGATCTGGCGTTACGGAAGACTCGGAGTCCGCGCATCGCGCAGGTCGCGCTCAGGTTCGCGCGGTTGCTTGCCGGCGAAACTGGCACCGCCACAATCGAGCTCGCACACGATGCTGGGAGTCTCGATTACGTCCTCAGCGACAACGAGATCGAACAGGTCATTCACTGGAGTTCCATCCCGCTCGACGGTGCGATACGCACCGAGATAGCCGAGATGGAGCAGGCATTGAGTAGGGTCGAGCCGACCGACGGGATGAAACTTCGGGTTGTTCTCGCCGAACACCACCTGGCTGCGGGAGAACCGGATCGCGCGGAGACCCACATCGGGGCGTTGCGCCATTCCGAAGATCTCGACAAATGGACCAAGAGCTACCAACAGCGGCGTAGGAGACAATTCGCGTGAGTCACCCCAACGGGTCGGGCGGTACCGACAAGCAAAACATGGGTGCGGGGATGAAGGGCAATCGCAAAAACCGTCAGAAAAGAACTGGCAGCCCGCAGCAGCGGAGTGCAGCGGCCAAAGCTCCACGTCTGAAGAGTGTGCGCGACCTACTTGAGTACGCATATGCGCTCAACGGCAAGCAACTCAGGGTTCCACAGAAGGTGGTGCAGGAGATCGCCGACGCGAGTCTGGCGGAACGGCCTGGAGGGGATGACCTTCCTGGACGCTTGGAACGACTGATCGCGTCCGACCCACTGCTCGGCGTGCCTCCTCGGTTGATGGTCGGTCTGGAAGAGGCACAGGCGCCAACGCTCTTGAAGATTCGCATCGCGAAGATGCTGGACTTTGGTCTCCGGCGTCATCCACTCCTGGTCCCACCGACCGAGAGAGTCGAGACAACTGAGGCCTTCGCCGTCGTCGGTGGCCAGGCGGACCTGGATGCGGTGTTTACACGGATTCGACTACGCACGCCCGAAGTCTCGGCTGCAGGTCTGGGGCTTGAGGGCAACACGTTGACACCGGCGGAGCGTGATCGGCTGCGCATCAATGCGACTACATCCGTCGCGCTGCTGGCGGCAACCATCGATCAGTGGAGTCTGGACCGCCTCGTGGAATGCTTGGAGCGGCATCTATGGAGAGGTGCCTTGACGAAACCTCGAGCACTGCGTCCGCTCGTCGCGATTGTAGAGTCTTCAAGTTCCGAGGCGCTCGGTGCAGTCGCCAGTGTTTTCCAAGTCCGTTCGGAGAGCGCCGATCGTGCGGCGGAGGCTGCGGTGCATAGCGCTCTGGAAGCGGAAGAACGGGCGAAGAACGTGTTGGCCCGTGCGAATGCCGTCAATGAGGAAGCGGCCCGATTGCGGTCGATCATCGACTGTCAACGCGAAGATATTGAGGCTCTGCAGCGACAGATCGGGACAATGCAAGGTCAGATCGATGAGCAGAAGCGTGATCGGGTCATCGATCAAAGCCACCACATAGATGAATTCGAAGATCTCCGTACGCGAATCATTCGGTCTCTGGGCAAGCAGGTCGATCTGCTCTCCGACGGCCTGCACGCGATACGAAATCAAAGCTATGCCGTGACAGAGGAATTCATAGAGCGCTCTTTGGAATCACTGTCCAAAGAGCTACGACAACTCAACGACGAGGGAGACTCCTGATGACGGTCGGGTTTGATTTCGGGACGACGAACAGTCTGATCTCAGTCATCCTGCGAGGCCGGGCAGTCGACATAATGGCCGCGGACGGCCTGCCGTTTCCCTCGGTGGTGCGCTATCAAGGTGAACAGGTGATGGTCGGCCGGAAAGCGAAGGAGTCCCTGGATTCAGCGGGCCTTGGAGTCCATGGCAACGTCGTGAGATCTCCCAAGTTTCTCCTGGGCGACGAGTCAGTTCACGTCGGTGGAGTAGAGCGCAGCCCTGTGGACATTGTCCATGATGTGGTCAGCCATGTGAAAGCCGAATCGTTACGAGGTAAGCAGAGAAACGTCCTCGACGGTGTAAAGCGGGCGGTCGTGACGATTCCGGTTACGATGACAGGCCCTCGGCGGGCGGCGCTGCGGGATGCCTTCGGCCGTGCCGATATCGGCATTGCTCAGTTCGTCCACGAACCGTTCGCGGCTCTTTACGGCTATATCCGAGCCCAGCGTGATCCAGCCGCCACGCTCCGATCGCTAAACCGCCGCAACGTGCTGGTCGTGGATTGGGGTGGCGGCACTCTTGATCTGACGCTGTGTCGCATCTCCGATGACCGCGTCGTTCAGCTCCGAAACGGTGGCAGCGACGAGGTTGGCGGCGACCTCTTCGACCAGGCGATTCGTGACGAGGTGATAGCCAGGTTCGCCAATTCGGCCGGCGTTCCGGCGGGTGCCACGATTCACCCCGATGCGCGGTTGCGGCTGCTGCAGGACGCAGAGAACACAAAGATCGCGCTTTCGGAACGCTCTTCGGCAACCCTATATCGGCCGGACTTCTTCGCCGAACCGAGTGCCACGCTTGAGTATCGACTGACCCGAGAAGAACTTGATGAAATAACTCGCCCGCTGTTGATGTCCGGCATCAAGCACGTCGAAGCTCTTCTCGACACTGTCGGTTTTGGCCCTAGTCAGGTAACTACCTGTTTGGTGGTCGGCGGGATGGCGTCCATGCCGGCCGTGCGCGGCCGACTGAACGAACTTTTCGGACCTCACCGAGTCGAGATTCCTGAAAACAGCGCCACTTTGGTGGCGCAGGGTGCCGCTTGGATCGCACACGATCAACAACGATTGCAGCTCGCCAAACCCATTGAGCTGAAGCTAGCGAGAGGTTCGTTTCTGCCGCTGGTGAAGGCAGGTACGAGTATGCCCGCAGAACACGAGGTCAAGAGTCAGCGGACACACTTGTTCTGTACAGATCCTACCGATGGTGTTGCCAAGTTCGATCTCTGTGCCCCGAAAGCCCTGTCGACGAATCCACAAGTTAGTGAACCACGTTCCGCGCTAGGCGTTCTCACCGTCGATGTGGATTCGGGAGCGAGGCCATTCAAAGAACGTCTCGAGCTTGATGTAACTATCAACGACGACCTTATTCTCACCGCGTCCGCGTGGAGCGCGATGGCAAAGGATAGAGATACGCTGGTTGTTCACGATCTCGAGTTCGGTCTGCCTGTCCCGGCATTTGACCACGGGGACGAGGATTCCGACGAACCCGTGGAGGACGCGTTCGAGCATTTGCCCGAACGCGGTGGTCTGGAGGTCCGTGCGAACATCGCCACCGAAGCGCACGACGATCTGATACCAGGCGATGTTCTGTACACGCATAACCGGAATGCTTTCCGAAGCGGAATCCTAAGGGCTGCGACAAACGACCAGCTGGATGAACATCTCTACTACCAGCCGTGCTCAGTCTGTAAGCGGGATTCCAACGATCCGGCCTGCAAGTGTTCATCCTCGCGGTAGGGCCTTCACTCCGTGAGTTCGGTAAGTAAGGGGAGTATGAAGCCCTACAGAGCCATTGGCCGACAGGGCGCGGGCGTCGTGCGGTTGTTCGACTCGCCGATGACACATGCGGTGGACGTCGACGGATCCATCGAGAGATATTTCACATCAGAGTCCGAAGCAAGGGACTTTGCTTTTGAAATGAGTCTCGACGGCCGCGATGCGGTTGTCGTGGCAGCAACGCCCTGTGACAGGGTGCCGACGGACGCGCTGACCCTGCAGGGATTGTTTTCAGAAAGGTTGGGGCGACTGTTCGAAACGGTTACCTCGCCGGACGGAAAGCCGTACGAACATGATGATTTGGCGAATGCGCTCCATGAAGAGGGCATCCCGCTGGCATCGAGGGTTGTCGATAGGCTCCTGTCAGGCATAGGCGGCCAACCTCCGGAGAAGACGATCGCCGCTGTTGCCCGCTTCTTCGGGATCGCCCCGGAAGCGTTGGGCGGTCGGTCAACTGGGGCAGGACCTACCGAATCCGATAATGAAGCCTTGGTCACTGAAACAACGGTGTCCGCTGTAGGTGTCTACGCAAAGGCGAGAAACAACGACCCTGCGGTCCCGTTCAACGCACGAAAGAAGCCTTTCAAATCGGGCAGGGGTTACGCAGTCGACTTGAGAGTACGCGACTACAACGGTGCGGCTGCCAAGCGGTACGCCGAGGGCGTGATCATCGGCTTCTGGGAGTCGGAGCAGCAAGCTCGACGAGTCGCCGATGAGGTGAATTCGGGAAAGCGTTTCGAGCCAGGTCATCATCTGCATTCGCGTGCGCATAGCGCCATCGTCGTGCCAGCGTGGAATGTCTCCGATACTGCGGTATTTCCCTGGGAGACCGCTGAAGGCAGTGCGGAGATGGCTGCTGCATATGAGGCAGCTGGTGTACCCCTCCCGCAGTGGCTGTCGGAAATACTCTCCCGGATCGAAGTACCTTCCCGCAGTTTGGGTCTAGCCCAATCCAACACCAGTCCAGAACATGACGCGGTAGTGTGCGGATCCGTCCCGAAGACCTCTGGACCACGTCCAGTGTCTATGAGGAAAGACCTGCTCGAAGCTATTCGCCGAGCGGTCGAAGTAGGCGAGATTGTTTCGACACTGGGCACCTCTTGCCCGAACCGCGTCGTTTCCATTGATGAATCCGGAATACGCGTCGCTACCGAGAAATCCGAGCGCAAGGGAAGCGAACCTCAGCTCGTACCGGCTTGGATGATCCAAACAGCCTGGGATCACCTGATACAGCACGGTGACCTGACGCAGAAGCAGCTGGTCGATGAGCTCAATGTCAAACGATCTGCATTCATCTGCGCCCTGTTGTCACGTCTGCCGGATGTGGAGTACGAATCCGTTCCCCGAGTTTCATTGAGGCTGGCCCGAGACGAAGACGCTATAGAGATCGGTGCTTGGGGTGAAGTGGGAGGCGGCGCAGCACTTCGTCCGCAATATATCGCGGAGGAACCAGAAGGGGATCTTCGCAATTTGGAGCCCGACGACGGGCGGCCCGACGGATATGCGGATCGATTGAACCGATTGTTCGAGACTGTTCACCCGGACGATCGGGGCTCGTTCAGCAGTGAAGAGGTCGCCGCAGCATTACAGGCGGATGGCATTTCGTTGCATGCGAATTCGATATCACGACTGCGAGAAGGGATCGGTGCACCGCCACAGGAGACGGCGACTCACGCCCTTGCCTATTTCTTCAACGTCGATCCCGACTACCTCTTCAGCGCCAGTACTGCGAGTTTCGACGCAGCGAGCAGGCCGCCCACCCGGCAGGGTGGACCGCCCAATTCGCGATCGAGTCTTGATCGGGAGGGCGACTCCGCTGCATCGAGGTCACACGGAGACGGTGCCGGCGCGATCGAAGACGTTTGGACCGATAAGGTCCACAGTGCGTCGGCCATCGATAATGAACAGGTTTCCGCTGGGCTACGGCTGTCTACGGCAGACTTGCTGCGGCTGAGTGCCGGGCTGAGCCAAGCAGCGCACGCCGCGAGCAGGCGCCCACACACCGATCTCGGGTTGATTCGGCGCTTCGTCACACTGATCGCTGAAGCGGCTGACTTCTTGCAGAAGTCTATTGGCGGTGACGTAGCAATACCGGTTCGATACCTCGAACATGCACTCGTCGAATGGGACCAGACTGAACCGGAAGACAATGGCACTGACGTGGCGTTCAGATGGCTGGCGGAACTGTTGAACAGCCATATCGACAGCTGAGATCCGCCTGGGGGTGCTTGCTTCGTCGCATGATTCACACTGTGTGACTGCCTGGCAATTGTCATACCCTGTTATCAGCACTGCTACCTGGAGGTTGATGCAGGTGAGACCACCAGCCTCGTCGCCGTCCGTTCGTGCTCGAATGAGTCGGCAACAACGGCGCGACACCAAGCCGGAACTGCTTGTCAGGCAGACCCTGCATTCGCGCGGAATCCGCTACCGCGTCGACGCTGCGCCCGTAGCTGGTGTGCGGTGCAAAGCCGACCTGCTGTGGCGAGGGCTGCGTCTGGCCGTGTTCATCGACGGTTGCTTCTGGCACGGCTGTCCAGAACACGCAACCCGACCGATGGCAAACGAAATGTGGTGGGCGGAGAAGCTCGACGGGAACGTCCAGCGAGATCGTCGCACAGACCTACAACTCACAAACCTGGGCTGGACGGTGCTGCGATTCTGGGAGCACGAGCCGGCAGACGCCGTAGCCGATGCCATCTGTGCTGTGCTGGCCGAGCTCCGTGGCGGATCAAATCAGCCTGCTCAGTCAGACACGACCGAAATCTGATTAGTGAGGCGCGTTCCAAGGGGCACCGGCCGGCCAGCCGTCCAAGTCGAGTCCACCGTCCGGTCCAGCTCCTCGAGGTCAATATCGATTTTGAGTGCTTCAGCAAGTATGTGCACGGCCAAACGCGGCGGGATCGCGTTTCCGATCTGCTGGCCGATGTCATTGCCGGACCAGGGATAATCCAGCGGAAACGTCTGCAAACGTCCGGCCTCTTGGAGCGAGAAGCGATCCTCGGCCCCGCCCGCCAGCCGGAGCCGGTTTCGAGTTACTTTGCCGGTTATCGTCGCCGACGGTTCATCGGAATGGCGTTGTCCTCGGTTCCGAGGATTGCCTCCGCTGCCGTAATTCGAAATCACGGTGAACTTTCGTTTTCGATTGAGCGCTTGCCCCATCGACACCCAAGGGCGGAGATCCAGAGCACCTTGGTCGGCTGCACCGCGCCGAAATGCTTGATGAGTTGGTGACGGCAGCGAGACAGTCTCGTCTGCATATCGTGCGATCAGGATTGCTCGCCGCCGCGTCTGCGGCACGCCGAACTGTTCCGTCCGGAGCACGCCGGTATCGACGCCGTAGCCGATTCGTTCGAGGATCTCGCGGTATGTCTCCCAGATGGGTAGCACCGCGGGTACCTGCTCCAGCACGATCGCTTGGTACGGACTGCCCGATTCCACGGCGAGCAGGGCCCACCTCAGCGGCTCGAGGACAAGTCCTGTCCGGACATCCTCGAACCCACCTCTCGGGATTCCGTCCCCGAGGTGCCGCTCCATGTCTTTGGCCTGCTCGATAACGTGGTCGAGTGCCTGCCGGCCTGACCCGGTGCCTGCGACTGTGAACGTCTGGCATGGTGGTCCGCCGGTCAAAACGTTCGCATCAGAAAAGTGGCCCGGTCCGTAGTTCCTGACGTCGTCCTGGATCGTGGGAAGTCCGGCTCTGCGCCGAGTGGCGCAAGCGTTCGCATCCCATTCGATGCCCGTCGTCGGGATGTCCAGCCATGTCGCCCCTACGTCGAGGCCTCCCGGGCCCGCGAAAAGGTCGATGATCTGAGGCGGGGAGTCCATCGAGACATCCTCCCGCGTCATGCCACTGATGCTAGCCGGCGACCGTGCCTTCGCCTAACCGCGCAACTTAGTTTCACAGGCTGCGATCCGCAGTACGTATGTGTCACACGTTCCAACTCTTGAAATAGCCGTCGAAGTGGCCAGGGACCCCGATCAGCGTCGCCCGATCCAACAGGAGGTTCATCTCCTCGCAGCTCGTCTCTGGTAACAACGCGCAGCAGTGACAAGCTGCAAGGTTCAGGGCGTCAGTTCCACCTGGATCCGATTCGATACACAGCGGATCAGATGAACACCACATGGCGGAAGCGAGCGCGTTGCGAATAGACGGTTCCAGCCGGTCGGGGTTCGCCTGACTGATCAGTCCCCCCAGAGAACCGGCCGAATCGCTGGTAGCTGTGTATATCAGCAACCCGGCGTGGTCGTCATTCACGTAAAGCCGCTCACGAAGGGATGCGGAGGGGTAGCCGCATTCCAACGACCATTGGTTGATCAACAGGTGTGCGAGGCTGTGCGTAAGGAGCAGTCGTGGCGAGATGCGGCTGGACAATGTGGGAGCTCGACCATCCTCCTTCCGCACTGCGTTGTCACGAAGGATCGCGGCTCTGTCCAGCAGTCGTTCCTGCTGCTCCCACTCCGAAAGAAGGTCCGAAGAGAGTTCAAGGAAGATGCCCTCACCGATGACCTCGATCGCCGGCAGCCACGGCAACTCTTGCGTGGAGAGGGGCGAGATCCTGTCTTCGACATCGGATAGCTCCGGTTCGCGGACCCGGGTGAACGATCGCAGGACGCGAACCTCGCGGAGGCGCTTAACGACCATCACATTGCTGAACGCCGCCTGGACCTGGGCGGTCAGATCAGTGGCCGGCACGCATACGAAGTCCTGACCGGCAGACCGTTGCGGCTTGCCGTGGCTGAGTGCGTTGTATTCCTGATCCTTGATGAGCGCGTCGTCGACATCGGACTCGGGGTCCTCCGCTTCGCGGCGCTCACGAACCGCCTCGATCAGTTCATCGAGGCTGTATCCCGTTTTGCCTCCGACGAGGCCCATTCCAGTAAGGACGCTTGGCAAGGCCTCGGCCGGTATGTGCCGGACCGCCTCCCAGTAGCGATTCAAAGCCTTGTACGCGTCTTCGGACCACGGCGGGATCGAGATTGCCGAATCGACCATCGAGAACCAGACGTTCGAGGCACCACGCTGGAGCACCCTGGGTGACTGCGTGCATCCATCCGGGTCGCGCCTGGCCAACCACGGTTGATTGGCCGAGCAATAGGCCACGTCTTTGAGCGCCGTTCGTCGAAAAGCACCATCCATCGAGCGTTGCAGGCCGCAGGAGCAGGCGATGACGACATCGCGTAGCGACGCAGTCGTTCCCAAGGTTCTGACCTTGAGATGGTGTCCGCGGTCCGGCTTTTCGCCGCGACCGTGAACCCAGGCGTAATAGGGGAAGTCGTCGATGTGTCCGCCCTCGCAGACCATCACGAACCGCGAAGGCACAAGGCGCGCTCCGCAATCCCCACATTCACTCTCGTCGGTACTGGTCGACAGCCGTCGGTGCTGGTCGAGCTCACCGCATTCCGAACACGAGTACCAGCGGGGAAAGCGGCTGACCGGGATGTCTTGGCGCTTATCGTCGCCGGAAGCAGCGGGCAGGACGAAGTGCCTGACTCGACGGAGTCGCTCGAGCCGTGGTTCGTGAATCCACAGGTCCTGGTCGTCGCTGACCCACTGGTCCAGTCCCGAGACCATGAACGACTCGTCTTCGATGGCGAT
This sequence comes from Mycobacterium sp. AMU20-3851, assembly GCF_043974665.1. Lineage (NCBI taxonomy): Bacteria > Bacillati > Actinomycetota > Actinomycetes > Mycobacteriales > Mycobacteriaceae > Mycobacterium > Mycobacterium sp. AMU20-3851. Next base: position 3,988,150 of record NZ_CP146371.1, on the reverse strand, counting down.
TATCGAGCCCACGCCGTACGTAGTCACCAATTGGCTTCGGCGCGCATCCCCGAGGATCCTTGACATCATGACCTCGCCAGGTAGAGGTTCGAAGTACGGTCGACGTCACGAAGGCTCCACAGGGTCGGCATCACGTTCGGAAGATCGCCGGTGTCCTCTGCCGCCTCGATCAGCAGCGCATGCCTGGGCTCGCCGCGGTCGGCGTAGACCAGCTTCTTGTCTTCTTCCGCTCGTCTTTGCCACGTGTCTATGAATCCGTCGAGCTCAGAACGTGCGGGAACGACTTCCGCAGGATCGATGGTGTGGATCCGAGCGAGGATAAGATCGCGAAGGTCGTCGACCGCTGCGCGGTTCGCTGCAATATTCACGGCATCGCTGTTGCCGCGCAGAGGTTTCACTGTATGCCGGGCAAGTGCGACGAGCACTGCATGTAGGCCTCGATCTCTTGCACGTGGGCTGAACGGTGTCACGCTGGTGGATTCGACTTCGCGATACAGCGCAGAGTGATAGGGCACGAAAGATTCGTAGTGCGACCTGTCGCGCGACCGAGCGCCGTTGTAGATCGTCACGACGAGTCCAGGATGCTGGCGCCCCACGCGGCTGGTGGACTGGATGTACTCGGAAGTGGACTGTGGCTGGCCCATCACCGCCATCAGACCCAGCCTGTCGATGTCGACTCCGACCGAGATCATGTTGGTGGCAAGAATAACGCTGAGGGTGGAAGGGTCCGGAAGGGTGACCTTCATCTGCTTAAGGTAGCCAGGAATGTCCACCGAGCTCGCACGGCTGGTGAGTTCTATCGGGTCGGTTAGTTCGCGGCGAACCCGTCCTTGCTCTGCGAGCAGATCGATTCGTTCCTCGACGTCATCTTGAACCTGCATACGCGCACCCGCGAGGACCCTGAGGCTGTTGAAGTATCCGACGAGCGTCCAGTATGGGTCCTTGTCGTCAGGCTCACCCTCGATCTGTTCGGCGAACTGGAGCAAGGCCGCATAGACCCGCACAAGCAAGGTGGTCTGACTCTTACCGGGTGACATCACACCGACATAGCGGCGGTTGCCCTTCGTCCTCGGATCCGACTCAACCGCGAAATAGGAGTCACGAGAGTCGATCCCGGGTGGGGGAAATTGCATCATTGGTCGGTCGAATAAGGCATTTCCCTGCGCCTGCGCACGGCGGATGGTCGCCGTGGACGCGATGACCTTGGGCTTGATGCCGTTTCGACTCGCCAAGTGATCGACCACCGTCTCGTAGAGGCCGGTCAGCGTTCCCAGCGGGCCCGAAATCAGGTGAAGCTCATCCTGGATGATCAGATCCACACCGGCCAGAGTCGCCCGGTCCCGGTTGAACAGGGCGCTCGCCTTGTCTCGCCACGGCAAACCTGCGAACTTGTCGACAGTGCCGATCACCAGTGCGGGATGGAAATCGTAGACGTCCTCGTCCACCAGATACGCGGGAAGGTGATCGGCGAACTCGCAGTTTTTGTTCTTGCAGTTGATGTTCAGTCGTGCCGGGGCTTTGCCGATCCAGTAGTTGTTCGGACCCATAGGTACCCCGCACCACGGGCAGCTCTGAAACTGTACTGGGTTACCTTCTTTGGGAATCGCAGTGGGAGTATCTCGCAGCTTCTTGATCGCAGTGCCGGCTGCGGCCCGAGTGAGTGGTGTTGCGCTTCTTCCCACGTAGAGGCCGATCGAGATCTCTTCAGTGCCGAGGTCTTTTCGTTGCCGACGTATCGACTCACAGCAGCAGATCAACAGCGTCGCTCGTTCGAACTGTTGGATGGTGAGCAGTCGGAGCGTATAGCGCATGAGTGCGGTGACGCCCGCTCCGCGGCCCGTCAGTCTCCGTAGGAAAACCGTGAAGGCGATCAGGCCGAGGTACGCCTCGGTTTTTCCGCCGCCGGTGGGGAACCACAACAGATCTGCCGTCGTCCGGTCGTCGCTGGTTTCATCGGCGATACCCTCCAGGCAAAGAAGTACGAACGCGAGCTGGAACGGGCGCCATCGCGCAGGAATTTCATCCGGCGACTTTTCGAGGCGTCCGTTGAGTATTCGTTCGCTACGAATTCGCTGGTCGACCATCGCCAAGTTGGTCAGACGAAAGGCCTGGAAGGCGTCAGCGGATTGCTCGAGCAACGTGATGCCTGCTTCGATGCGGTCAGCTGCATCTCGGCACTGCCGGACATGCCGCGTGGCAGTATCGCGGCGACGTCCTTCAAGCGATTGAGCTGCGGACTCCGTCTCTGCGATCCATTCGCGATAGCCGGCCGCGAGCTGGCGCAGTCCCAGAACGATTTCGTTGCGACCCGAGGTCGCCAGTTTTCGCATGTCCAACATGGGAAGGTCGATCTTGGGATTCGAGTCAGCGAGCGGCAAATCGTAACTCGGGGTGAACGTTGTCACGAGGCGAGGCGAGTGACCGTCCGGGTCGGTGGGCGCCCAGGTAACTGAACAGCCGTGTCCAACAGCCAGGTTCGGCACATGGCTGAACAAAAGCTCATTCGATAGGATTTCGTCGTCGTCGACACCAGAATCTAGTGCAACCAGGCGCTCGACGAAGGCAGCTCCACCGTCTAGGGCCTCAATGCGTAGGCATGGCTGGAACACTGCGTCGGCGTCTCGCTCGTCGAACGCCTTCGTCGGCTTACGGTTGTTGATCAGGACGACGGTAACTGCGATCACGCCCGATGCATCCACCGGTCTGATTCTGGTGAACAGGGCTAAATCGTCAGACAACGGCAGGCGCTCACCATGGACAGCGCTACTGATGTCGACTGCGACCGGTTCAATCGCAAGCGCTACACGCTTCCAACGAGGTTCCGACTCACCCTGCTCCAGGGGGAGCGGCGTATAGCGGGCGCCCTCCACGTCGATACGGATGGACTGCGCACGAGCCGAGTCCACTGCAAAACTCAAGCCCATCGACGCAGGATTTCGCACGTTGGCCATCGCCACCGCAGGGTCCGGAATCGCCGACTCGTCGTAACCCTCGTCCTCGTCAATGTCTTCGGCCGCATCTGCCTTGCCTGCGGCGCTCCATCCACCACCGGACGGATACAGGATTCCTGCCACGTATCGGGTGATCGGTGGGTCGGCGATCACCTCAAGGGGTCCGTCGGCGGGCCCGACCAGGTCGGCGACCATCGCGCGTGTGAGCGCGTTCCGAAACTCGTATTTGCCCGTCAAACTCGGCACAATGCCCCCTGACCTTTGCAACTCATCACCAAGTACCTACACCTTGTATCCGACAAGTCGGTACGAGTTGCGTCCCTATTCCCAGTAGCTCCGCCACAGGCCCGGGCAGTGCGGTCGTGGCGATGGCCTCGACGCGGCACCCCTCGATCACGGCCGGTAGCGGTTTCTCATCCAACTCCGACTGCAGTATTTCGCTGAATCGCGGCCTTGTGGAGGCGACCCAACGGCCCGCGTGCAGGACGTCATAGATCGTTCCGGCATCACCGTCGTCACGACGGGCTAGCGTGACTGGATCGCCGCTTACAACCGAGCCGAGTAGGTAATCACTGACCGCAGAAGGATCGTCGTTCGGTTTTATCGCCCCGACGGGGTCGAAAGTCACGGTGTCGACGCCCATGACTTCTATGCCGGTCGTGTACCGGCGTTTGCCTGCGAAACCGATTCGCTTCCATCGTTGACCTCGCTTACTGAAGCTCCAGCGTCCGTCGTCGACCTTGTTCAGGGTCAGCAGATTCAGCCGGGCTCGAGTCATCCCGACGTATAGAACTCGCGCCTCGAACAGCCAATCGTCATCATCGATGTCGAAGGGAACGAGTAGCACCGTGTCGAATTCGAGGCCCTTCGAACGGTGGATGCTTGAGATGAGTACTCCCTCTGCGCCCACCTCGAGCAGCTCGTCCGGCGGGATTCCGCCCGCCAAAGCCTCACCCAACTGCGACAAGTTCAGTACGCCCTTTCTTGGGCGGAAGGCTCTGGATAGTGCATTCCAGGTGACATCGGCGGGCCACGGCAGTATCGGCGCTGCGTTTTCGAGGTCGTTGAGTGTGAGCCGATTCAATTCCGCTGACCGGGTCAATTCACTAAGCCATGAACCGATGACCGGATCGTCGGCACGTCTACGTAAGCGGTGTCGAATACCCTTGTTGTGGAGGACTTCTGAAATAGTCAATGCTTCGCTGTTTCGCCGCGTCAGTATCGCGACGTTGGAGCTGCTGCCGAGCAATGGTGCCGCGTCGTCGATCGAGCCAGCAGCAGGAAGACCACGTGTCGCCCGCACCAAAGCATCGATCGTCGCCCGCGGGTCTGCGCTGTTGTCTCGAAGAGACATTCCTAGGCCGGCGATGCCCAACAGCTGACGGTCCTCCGTCCGATGGTTGGTCGTCAGGTGAATGATGTGGATCTGGCTCCCACACAGGTCGATTACACGATCGACGAAAGAAGGCCCAGCCGCCGAATCGCCGGTGAAGTCGTAGATCGCCTGTGCTTGGTCGGCGAACACGGTGAATCCACAGTCGGTTGTTGTCAGTAACTTCAGGACGAAATCGGCGCGGACGCCGATGAGATCCTGAGCCTCGTCCACGAAAATATGTCGAGTATCGCGTAGCTCATCGATTGACCCTGGCGACAGGAGTTCGGTGGCGCGTGCGATCCGAGCGTCGTAGTCGACTCCGTCTAGATCGGACTGACCGTGGAGTTTCAGCAATTTTGTCGCGAAAGAGTCGAACGTCGTGCTTCTCGCTCGGGAACCGCGGGATGTCAGGGCGGATACCCGGCGTCTGAGAACCCCCACTGCAGCCCTAGAGAAGCTGAGCGACAGAATCTCCTGGCCGGCGACATCCGAGTCGCCGGCTATCAGGAACTCGAGCCGTGAAACCAGAGTGTGGGTTTTTCCGGTGCCTGGTCCTGCGGTGACGATGAGCTTGTCTGCGACCGGTCTCTCAACAACATTGAGTTGTTCGGCGGTCAGGCCGGGGCTATCGAGCACTTACCTGGTCCCATAGGAACTCGAAGTCTGTGAAGGCAAGCCGCCCACCGTATCGTTGCACGTTGTCCTTGACGTCGACGATAAGACACTCTTCGGTGCCACCGTTCTCCGGACCGCGGAGGCCGCGGCCGATCATCTGGAGGTAGAGGTTGGGGCTGTATGTGGGCCGTGCCACGTAAAGTGCGCGTACCTCGGGCGCATCGAATCCTGTTGTAAGAGTGCCGTAGTTTGTCAGGACCCGAACCTTGCGGTCCTTGAACTGCTGGACGTAATGGCGGCGCACGCCCGGTCTGGTCTCGGCTGTGATCGCTGCCGAAGTGATGCCTGCCAACCGTAGTAGTGCCGCCAGCGTCTGGGCGTGCTCGACCGATGCTGCGAACACCAGAATTTGCCAGTCGGTGGGTTGGCTCTTGATGGATTCGACCAATTCGGCATTCCGGTTGGCGTTCGACCCAAGCTCAGCTTCGATCGCACTCGGAAGTTTCTGAAAGCGTTCGAGCTTCGCCATCTGCTCATCGTCGAGGTCGATATCGACACCGTTTATCTGGGCGTGACGAGCACGCGCAAGAATTCGCCGCTCCTGAAGAAGGGTGATCAACTGTTCGGTGTCGTCCTGCGGGAACAGCCCGATGTCGAGGCGCTTCTTCCCATACCGATTCACCAGAATGTTCGTCTGCTGTTCGTTCGCGCCGATGAATGGCGTTGCAGTCAGACCGACCAGAGGGCACCTGTCGTTGCCCTTGGCCTCCAATCCCAGCCACTTCAATAGCCTCGTGGTGGTCCGTGTCGTGGCTCCGCGGTGCGCCTCATCGACCACAACGACAGCGGCTTTCGCGAGCCAGTCGTATGGCTCTTCATCGATTACGGAGACTGTCAACTTCTGAATATTGGCGACGACAACGTGCGGTCTGCCGGGAACCGGCTCCGCACTATTTGCGTCCCAGAGTCTTCCGATAGTAAGCGTTTCGGGCGGTCCCATGGCTCGCCACACTTCGGCAAACGCCTGTACGGCTTGTTCACACAGTTCCTCACTCTGTGCAATCCAGAGCACCGGTCCGTCGATCTCACCATCCCGGAAGTGTTCGACGAGACTCTGCACGGCGACTCTGGTTTTTCCCGCTCCGGTGGGCAGTGACAACATTGCGCGCTTGGTCTTCCCGCGCGAACGCAGAGTTTCACGAAACCGTCCGCTCACCGTTTCTTGAAAGTCGTGCAACGGCTTCAGGTCGATAGGTCCGACGGCTTCGTGTGTCTGTGCCAGCCGGTCTTCGGGAAAGCCAGCGTACTCGCGCGAAAACCCCAGATCGCGGACGAGCTCTTGCGCCGCGCGACCGCCGGCCCACTGAACAGGCGGCATTAAGCCGCGGATCTCCAAGTCCCCCTTTGCCTCACGTAGGATGTCCACGCCGTGCACGGCCAAGGCCATCTCCGCGATCATGTGTTCGTCGGCACGGTGGCCCTGCTGCTCGACGGCCTCGATCAACGCAGCTGGAACGTATCGCCGGAGTGTCTCCGCCCCGAGGCATGCAAGGATGCGGCTGACATCGTCGGGTTGCTCACGGATGTGCTCGAGTTGCTTGCGCTGCTGCTCATCTCGTTGATTCTGCAGTAGCGCTGCGATTTGAGGATCAGTCAATCCGAGTCCGAGTTGGTGCGAGACGAATTCGAGAAGGCCACTGTCATGTGTGGTGGGATCACCGACATCGTCCACCAGCCAGTACACCCTGCCATCGGACAATGCCTTCTCGATCGATTTCGATGTCTGGCCGCCGGCCGCACGGACGGTCCTGGTCAGTTCGCTGCATCGCAGTAGAGTGAGATGGCGGTGCTCGCCCATATTCGGCAACAGTCGCAGACCCGGAAACTCCTCGATCAGTGGTACTTCGGCGGCGCAGAGTGAGTATCCGATTTCGGTGGTGATGAGGTCGCCCTCCGTGCGAAGGCCCCACACCTTGGCGAGTCGATCGACATCTGCCTGATCGGGAACATGGATGATGGGGCTTTCGATCGCGCGAAGTTGTTGATAGACATCGGGATTGGCGATCGCCGTAACCTCCGACGGTGGGCGACTGTCGTGATCCGACCCGATGCGGCATCGTATCTCTTGCGGCGGCGGCACTAGCGTCGCGACGGCGGCGACGAAGCGACCGATGATGTCGTCGTCGGTTTCGGATTCGAGCATCCCCAGCGCAGATTCGATGATGTCTACGGCGCAGTCGTCGATGCAGCTCGGTAGCTCCAGCGCCCTGGTCGCCTCAGCGGACAGCCGACAGTGCGGGAGCAATCGCTCGAAACGCTTCAAGTCAGGCCCGCCGACAGCCGCTGCCACCGGCCGCGGGCCGAGGGATGTAGCGACAAGCCCGAATCTCTGCAGCATCCATATGGTCGGCGATGCCGTCGAGACCGGTGGATTTGTCGCACCGGTGTGTCGCCACGCCCAGCGGCTCTGATCAGGGTTCAGGCGAAGCAGCTCGTCTGTCAACCGAGCGCGGGCGTCGTCGCTGAGTTGCATCAACAGCCCGATGTGGCTGGGAATCGACGTTTGGTCCGAGTCGAGAGTGGCGTCTTTGCCCATGGTTACGCCTGTAGCACGAACCTCGGCTCGGACGTACTCGAGATAGTCCACAAACCAGGTCTGTCGGTTGTCCTCGGTTGCGGTGCCGTCTGAATGAGGATGATCGGTGGCCCCAAGCGCTCGCAGGAGATCCAGGGTGTCGGCATGCCGCTGTTCGTCGATCGTGAATTCAGGATCGGATCCTGCGGCGTCGACGATTGCGCCCGGGAGAAAGGCCGAACCGAGCGGCGTCATGGTCCCCGCCAGAGTGTGGACAGGAATGTCGCCCGGTGAGTGGTGGCGAAGCAACACCTCCACCGCCTGTTCGACGGACATATCGCCGATCCTCGACCAGATGGTGGCCCAATAGCCGCCCTCGCCTGCGTGTGCCGCGAGATAGGCAGCCAGGTCCGCCGTGCGGTCGACGTCAGCGATGCCGAACGTCTCGCGTAGCACTCTCTCTGTGAAGGATCCGTCGACCAGGCGGTCGTCTACCTGGGCGGTGCCGGGGACGTCCGGTCGACCACCGACGAAGAGGCGGTCCCGGTCGGGCGCAGCCAACTCGCCGGTCTGGGTCAGGACAATTCGGGCGGTTTTGACCTCAGCGAAGTCGTAAGGCGACAACTGTGGTTTCAACAACTCGGCTACGGCCAGCGCAGCAGCCGACGTGTCCGGTGTTCCCGCACCGGCGAGCGCTTCGAGCCACTCCGTATATGTGGCCACGGGTGTTTGGTCGGAGCCTTCGTAGGCGGCCTCCAACAGTCGTTCAACCCTGGGACGTCGCTCCCTGGTGTCGGCAGACGAGTGGACCCAGCCGTGTGGTCGGAAGTCATAGGAGCACCATTGCTCGAGTGCATCGGCCGGAATGCGCTCGGGATGCAGACGAAGGTTGCGCGGAACCGCTAGGAGGCCTCTTTGGTCCGGCAGTGATTCGCGCATCGCCGCCAGCTCGTAGACGCGTTCAGTGATTCGTCGGTCTGCCCAGCCGCGCGCCTCCCGTCCACGCGCGGGCATGCGGTCGAGGTGTTTCGCGGGGTCTGTGTTGGAGGTGACATTGTGCAGGTTGTCGACGACCAACTCGGCTGCAACGTCCAGAAGGTATTCGTTAAATGGACCTTTGAGCAGATTCTCGCGGTCGGGGTTGGTCTTCCACGGGGCGTTCAAGATGCCCGACAATGTGGTCTCGAAAGTTGTCGGAAAGAACGCCCAGAACTTTCCGATTACCGATGGTCCCGAAGTGGGTACTGCCCAATCGATCGGCAATCGGTCGCGTTCGGCCCGTTTGCCCGCGTCCTTCCGGGCTTCGTGCGTCGGCTCCACGACACGGCGGAATACCCGCCAAAGTTGATCGTTCGCGCCTTCGATGAGCCGAACTTCCTGACCACCTCGCTGGACCTCGATGGAACGTCGGCGTCCGCTGACCCGGTCGTCGAGTACGAGTTCGGTTACGTGCCGAGTGAACAGCAGAAACTGGGCGGGAAAGTTCTCCAGATCGTCGGCGAGCCAGGTGGTGTCGATCGCAGGTTCGCGCTTCAAGCGGATGACGGTCGCTGCCCACGACATCAGTTCTGCGAGGACCGGGTCGGTCTCCGCCTCCACGGCTGGGTTGACGGGTTGTCCGAGCCGCAGGATCGGGATCGCGATATCGGTGGCCGTGGGCACCGCCTGATCGATCATCGCGCGTGAATAGTCGCCGCTGAATCGGAGGCTGACGGATTTGGAGAAGAATTCCGGCTCGCCGGTCACAGCAAGCACGGACTTGAATCCGAGACCGAAGCGCCCGATCTCATCACCGCGCTTTCTGGACATGTTCGAGCCGAGTAGCGCCTCCAAGCCCGATCTGTCGATCGGGTCGCCCTCGTTGGCACAGTAAAGGTGCGTAGCGGTCAGGATAACTTCGATTCGTCCACCGGCTCGATGCACCATTGCGTCGGCACCGTTCTGGACCAGTTCGTACACCTGCCGGTGGCCGTAGCCCCCTTCGGCTATGCCTTCCTCGATATGGGCGTGCTCTTCGAGCCACTCGGGCCTGCTGGCGTAGGACTGGAGACTGCGATGGTTCGAGTCGATCAAATAGCTCGCCAGCTCGGAATCGATGTCCTGCCAACCACCTGAATGCACTGCCAAGTCCCCAACCTCACCAATTTGTCGTACCTAGCCGGCATCGTATAAGAACGCGGCAGCAATTATCGGTCAGGTTGCGCGCGCTTCTTATAGATGGGAGTTTTCGTCGGTGCAGGATTCGGAACTGTTCGACGCGACTGCGGCACATTCGGCAGACAGCGATCGAAGCTCGTTAGAGCAGCGCCTCGATGAACTCGCAGTGCTCGCCAAGGAGGCGACACAGCTGGCCACGAAGGTCCGCACGGGTTTGAATTCTCTCGCTGAGAACGCTCTCAGCGGACGAACCGGAACAGCATCAGGGCAACTGAAGAGAGTGTCCGATTCGATCAGGGAGCTCACCGACCGCGTCGAACGATTGAGCGCCGTAGAACGAAAGGCCTCCGCCGTTGACATCCGCGATGCCGGTGACAAGTTGGCCCGCGAGGTCATTGAGTTGCTGGATGCGCGGGGTATCACCGTGACAAGAGGGCCGGAGCCGTACTGGCTGGCGTACCCGTCTTGGTTCACCGTCGCGCAGGGCTCGAAGGGGCAGCTGGAAGTGGTGCTCAACGGTGACAAACTGGACTCTGTGCGCCCATCGGTGGTCGCTGACGCGGTCGCCGGAGCCGTGAACGAAAAGTTCAACGTGAAGCAATTTGCGGCCGTGCTCACCAAGATCCGCCAGGTCTTACGCCGTGCAGGAGTCACGACGAGTTCCATCGGCCTCGACGATATCTACGAAATTCTGTCGGAGGACGGCAGCGGTAAGGGACCGCAACGCGGGGGCCTCACCAAGGGTGAGTTCTACTACTCGGTCCATCGCCTCGCAGAGGAGATGGACCGAGCCTCCGCACCGTCGTTACGGTTTCCCCCTGCAAACCGCACTGACATGGTGTTCTTTAGCAAGGAATCTGAAAGCCGCAAGTACCTGTCTGTCGAGTTCTTGGATAGGGGTGTGTGATGATCCCTCTGCACCCTGAGGACTGGGCAGCGGTGATAGGACAGGATCTCGCCGAATTCGTCGGTGCGGGCGGCGCGCTCGTACGCTTCGCGATCGGTGAATCACCCATCGACATTGGCCGAACCAGAACAGCTCTCCGCGGGCTCGCAGACGAATCGAGACTACATTTCTTCGACGTCGATGGAAGCCAGACCAAGCTGCACTACCCGAATGAAATCCTCAAGGCAGTCGCCGAGCAGATCGACTTCAGAGAAGTCATGGCGTCGTTCCTGCTACAAGCCGTTGTCGACGAAGGCTACGAAGTACCCTCCGGTGCAGACGGATTTGTGCTCCGCGAGATCGCGGAGATGAACGGCATCGCAGCAGGCGTCGTCCACGAAATTGTGAATGACCGAATCCGCACGGGCATAATGCGCGATCGCCGATTGGTGCGTGACGTGCGGTATGCCCTGTGGAGCATCGCCCGGGACGTACTACAGGGGAAAGACGTCGGTAGTGCAGGTGGCGTGCCTGAACGGTGGCTTCGTGGAACAGTGTCGGGCGTCCGGGAGCTTCGAGACTTCGGCATCGTGCAGAAAGTCACCCGCTACAACGCACGGGGAATCCTCAGGTCCGTACTGACCTGGCTGCCGCAATCGCAGTGGCGTGGTGCGGTGCTGTACGTCAATGCGCTCTGCCTCGCCCAGTCGCGAAATCCACACGACGGCACAGTCTTCTACACACGAACGACACTGTCGGACGTGTACGAGGTCATGCGGGAGTTCATCGATGAGACCGACGACATGAGTCATGTCTTGTTGGTCTTCGCCATGCCCCGAGAGTTCCTGTCGATCGATCCGCGAGGTCGTGGCATGGGCATGTATCAGGCATTGCAGTTTCGGGTCAGCGGTTTTCCGGAGTCTACTGTGCCGAACCCACTGTCGAACTCGGTGCTCCTCAGCGGTGCAGCCGAGAGGAGGTCCTTCTCGGCATGAACAGACAGACCATTTCGGAACGTCGTGCGATCGAAGCTCTTCGCGCTGGCGTCCCGAACGGCGATGCGGTCCGAGCACTCAGTTCGGCTCAGTCAGAGATCATTAACGCGTTCGATCGGAAGCTTGGTAACGCAGCCGAATTTCACGCCAAAGACGCTACTGGCTTCGTCATATCCGGGACGTTCGGTTCCGGAAAATCCCACCTCGTCGAGGAACTCCACCAGCGGGCGCTGGAAAGCAACTTCGTTTCGAGCAAGATTGCGATCAGCAAAGAGACTCCGTTGCACCTGCCTGCCCGGGTCGTTCAAGCTGCGATCGGGGCCATGCAGGCGCGCGAGAAGCCGGCAGGGTTCCTGCTGGACACGATATTGGGATTTCAGTCGAGTCGTCCGGCTGCGAAGGACCTGAAGAAGTGGTGTGGCACAGCAGAGTCCGGCGTGTCCTCTACGTTCAGAGCTCTATTGGAGCTTCGCGACGAAGGCATCGAGGATCCCGAGGTTATCGACCTCGTGTTGAAGTACTTCAGCGGCGAGACCGTTCAGATTACATCGATCCGGCGCCGGATGGCCGAGTACGGGGTTTCATCGCCCATAGAGGCCGTAACTTCACTAGATCGACCGTGGCAGACGATCCGATTTCTATCGAGATTCTGTCAGGTCAGCGGCTACCGAGGCTGGGTGATCTTCCTTGACGAGACGGAACTGATCTCGAAGTACGGACCAATTTCCAGGGCGCGGGCGTATGCACAGTTGGGTCGTTGGTTGGGGCTGCGCCGTGATCACCGTGTCGACGGATTGGCGGTTCTCGCCACGGTCATCGACGACTTTATGTTCACAGTCCTCGGGTCGAAAGGTGACCGCTGGCAGGTGCCCGAGTTGCTCGAACGAAAGCAGCGTCCTGCGGATACTGCAGCCATCCCGTTCGCCACGGCTGCAATCGCGGCCATTGACGACGCGGTTCACCTCGCACCGATGACAGTTTCGCAGCTTCGGAAGGCGCACAGCATCCTTCGAGAGGCGCACAGTCGTGCCTACGGATGGGACGCCCCCGAGTTGGATATCGAATTCCGCCGTCAGAATCCGATGCGGCTATATGTCCGTCGCTGGATCAACGAGTGGGATCTTCGTCGCTTGTACGGTGTCGAGGCGCCGGCCGACTTCGAAGACGAGGATCTCTCGGTGGATCTCTCGGAGGACGACGAGGTATTCGAGGCGCCTGCTTGGGAGGATGAGACCGACTGACGCACCCTGGGACAGGTTGCTATGCGAGTCGCATCATCTGTTAATCGCGCGAGCCACTTTGACCGCGACGTTCCAAACCTCTTCGGCGTCAAGTCCTTTCACAGGCACGTTTTGTGCCGGTCCGAGTTCGTCCTGTCCAAGTAGCCGCGCGAGATCACCGAAACCGAAGTGACCGGTCACTTTCGGGAATCCGCGCCAGCAGCCTCTGATGGTGAGCTGGCCTTCGGAGTTGATGCCGAGACGGAACGGCGGGTGTCGTAGCCCGAACGGGTACACGAACACTGCACCATACGGGCGTGTGCCGAAGTGCAGGGGAGCGCGAGAACCGAGAGGAGGGAGATTGAAGTTCGCGTCGAGCAGCTCGAGAATGCGTAACAGAAAGGCGCGATCAGACTGGTCGTGGACAGAGTCGATGAAAGTTTGGCGCGTCCAGTCTCCCTCGCTCTTTTGCGGTGAGGTGGATTGCTTCGAGGTTCGCTCGGGAAGCCTGTGTGAGGTTGGTCTGGCCGGCGCGGGCTGTTCTGACGTGGGTGCCGACGATTTTGAAATGCGCAGCGTACCGTGGCCGGGTCCGGACTCTTCGATTATGCGCCGAACCAGGCTGAGGCTGAGCGACGTTGTATCGCTCGCTGAATCGATCGAGGTGGACAAGTCACCGATCCAAGAGGCCAGGCGACGGGCCCGCTCGAGGTCAGGTCGATCAGCGCCGAGGCACTCCATGATCGATTCTGAGATATGTCGAATCACCTGGCCTAACGCAGCCCGATCGACGTGCTGGGCCTTCAGTTCGAGGGGGTGGTCGACATCTTCTTCGCGGCCTTCCCGCACATGGGAATTGGTCAGATTCGATGCCTGGCTGTGCGGCGGTGGTGTATCGGCGGTATGGCCGCTGAGGAAGTAAGCGGTCTCGACATTGAAGTAGTAGGCGATCGCTTCGATGGTGCCGATGTTGGGCAAGGGGCCGGAACCCGTTCGTAGTCTTGCGATGACGCCCTCGGATACCGCCAGGCCATCTTCCTGAAGTGATGCAGCAATCTGCGCGTTGGCGTCCGGGCCGAGCTCACTTCGTGTATCTATCAACTTGTTCAAGCGATCGGCGACGACCATGGCCTGTGGCTCGGCCATTGGCTCGCGATGACCAATGGGCGGCGGGTTATCGCCGATGTCGGGAGCCCGATGCCTACCGCTGGTCGACGGCGGCTCGCCAATCCTCAGTGCGTCACGGCTTACTGCCTTAAGGCCAGTAGCGTGGGCATATCTCGCTAGCTCTTTCTCCGCTTCTGCAGCAGTGTATTCAGTTCCCTGCTGGTCCGTGAGATACAAGTGATCGGGGTTGCAGCAACGACGAGTGGAGCAGCGCTTCCAAACCTGAAATTGGCTACCAGGCAGGGGACGTCGAGCGCACTCGTTGGCAACTTTCCACGCCCAACGGTGGGTGGTGAAGCGTGGGAGCTCTTCGACAGGCCGTTCGTCACCTGACAGACGACATGGAAGTGCGGACGTCGTCGGCGAGATCCAACAGCCCGACGCACTGATGGTGCAGAGCTCGGCCAACTCGGACAGATTTTCTGTGAGAACCGTCGTCTTCGCGGAAAACGCTGTTCGTTCGCCCGCACCCTCATGGATTTTCAATGCTCGAGTGGAGTTGGGGGAGGATCTATCGAGTATCGAGTCGACCTGTTGCTGCGTTAGTTCGGTCCCACCCGGGGCGGCTGGGTAGAGGTGTTCCGGGTTGCAGCAAGTCGTCACATTGCAGCTTCGGTGGATCTGTAGGAGGTGTGGTGGAACAGCCTGGTGGGATCGACCGTTGTCCACCATCCACGCCCAACGGTGCAGCGGGATTCTCGGCAGGTCGATTGGGTTGCTTGCGTCCATTAGGTGCCGACACCGGACAGGTCCGTTGGAAGGAGCGACCCAGCAACCGTCAGGACGGATCTCACAGAGCGCAGCGATCTCTCGGAGACCAGCACCTACGACAAGACCCCAATCTCGAACACCGGTAGTGCACTGTTCGTGGGATTGGACGACCGCTGTGGTCGGGAGGCCTTCGCGTGCCGGTAACGACGAGTTTTGGGAACTTGGCGGTTCGGCCTGTCCGGCCAACGGACGCTGCACCATATCGCCGCTGTGCGCACCGAAGAGATGGTTGGCGACGGGCTCTCTCAGATCTGGCATCAGTTTGTTGAAGCGAATCACGTCATCGACCCAGATACTACGGATCAGAGGCTGCAGCCTAGGTCGAAGTTCTGACAGACCGGCAGCTATTCCGACGTGCAGCTTGATCGCGTTGTTGTGCTTTGTAAGGTCGTGTCTCGTCACGTTGTCGTGAAGAAACGAATCATCGAACAGCAAGTTCAGGCTCCGCGCGGCCCCTGGAACCCGTTGCAACCGTGGCAGGGGATGTTGAGCCAACACCAGGGCGACGTTGTCGATCGCGCGCCGGTAGATCTGTGGGGCACGCTCTATCGCCTCGGGCAGAGCAGTATTCGGGTGGCTGCGCGATGCTGTCCGCACACTTTCGATGGAATCGAAGATTCGGGAAGCCGCCTGAGTCGACTGTCGAAGTCGGATCTCGCGGAACGGTTCCGTCTGCGGCCAGTACATCGCGAAAACCCGCCGAGCTAGATCCTCGAGCGGGACTTCGAGCGTGTTATTCGGCGACAGTTGTTGGGAAACGCAGAAGTCGATCAATGCAGACAAAGTCGCGAGTTTGTACGTCGACGTCCGCATGCCTTGCTGGAGAAGATGCCCGACTTTTTGGTAAAGCGTCGGCGCATCGACGGTTGTCGGCGGCATGAGATCTTCCAATTGTGACGAAGGGGCGGCTACAGCTTCCCACGAGTCTTAAGTCGCATGATCGGCGAGCGCAGGAAAACTCATTCGCGACAATCTCACGCTGCCGTGATGCGCTTATGCAGTGCACGGTCAACGATCGACTCAGGGTGTGGATCAGGCCACTCACAACGGAGGCGATTGCACAGGTCGATTGGTATGGCTACTAGTTCGTGATCTGATGAGGCCGCCAGGACACTTAGTTCGGAGGCAAGCACGAGCAGTCTGCGTGCTCGGGCAGGGGTCACGAGGCCGTTCTTCGATGCAGCGGATCGACGAATCAGCCAACGCCGATACGCAACGGCTCACGTCATCCAGCCGAATGCGAACTGCCGATAGACGCGAGTCGACCGTTATTGGAGGAGTTGGCTGCCCGCTTGAGGCGACCGTCCGGCCCGGGGGCGGCACCGAGGTCGATCGATCTTGAAAATATTCCTTGCCGACATTGAAGAAGAACGCGAGAGCATCGAGAGTCGTGTCACTCGGGCGGCCGGCAATACCAGCGCGGAGCTGCGATATGAGCCTACTTGTAACGGCAAGTCCATCGCTCTGGAGTAGGGACGCAACCTCCTCCGAGGAGTACGGTTCCCCGGTTGGGCTGACCGTCGTCTCGAAAAGTTCATTGAGTTTCTCAGCGAGCTCTTCATTGTCGAAGTCGTCGTTGGCAAGGATTTGGGTCGGTGCTCGGGTTTGGGAAGAGAGCCTTGTACCAGCGGCTCCGTAAGCTTCGCCGGCGGGGCCGGTGACCGTAATTCGATCAGTTTCGCGGCGGAAGCGAGCTAAAGCTTCAAGCTCTCCGTCGAGACGGCCGGCGTAATCGCCGTCGGAGAAGTAGGCAACATCGACCCCGAAGAAGGTTGCGAGCGCTTCCATAGTCGCGGTCGACGGGTTGTCGCGCTTGCCCGAACGCAACTGAGACAAATATGGCGCTGACATCGGGGTCCCGGCGGCCCGAACGCTGGCCACCGCCTCTGCCGAGGTGTACGGGCGCCGCTTTCCAGGTGGATAGACCGTATCGAACAGACGATTGAGTCGCTGAGCGAAAGTCATACTCATACGAACACCCTCCAGATATAACTCGTTTGCTGGGACCACCCCGGACTCACTCTGACGATTGCCGGCATCAGCTTCCTGACTGCTAACGGTATCGAATCGAAGCATGTGTTGACGGGGAGACTTCGACAAACGTCTGTGGCGATGCGAGAGGCCCCGAACGTCAATCCGCGTTGCTTCTGGCGCGGCTGTACCATGTCACGCCCTGGAGTGCCGGTGACGGGCACAAGACGGTGGAGCCAGTCGCGGCGTGACTGTTTGTCCTGTTGCATCGAAGTCGGGCGCGCCCAAGACAAACGGCTCGGCCGGTGGTGCGATTGGCCTGACCAGTATCTGCAACAGCGTCAATATTTGCTCATTGTCGAGCTGATCCCCTGCGAACTGCAGATGTCGTGATTTAAAGTGCTTACGAGTCGTCGATTGGGTCGTCGCGTTATCGGAGTGCCGACTGCGTCCGACGGTGCGGAGCGATGGCAGTGGGATCCGAATAACGAAATGAACGATCTGGGGGCAGTGTTGAGGGACAGGGATTTTCCGCTTCGCGCGGAGATCGTGACATTGCTGCGGCGCGCAGACTGCCACTACGGCAATGCGCTGCGCGACGAGGAGGCTGGTCGGGGTGTGGACCAGGCGGCAGATGAACGCAGTGTGCGGACTGACCGCATCGTTGCGCTCCGGGCGGCAGTGCACAGGGTGGCGAACGGGAAAGCCTCAGTGTCCAAGACACAAGCCGGCCACGAGGACGGCGTTTTGCGTGCGCTGTTGCATTTCAGAAACGAGATGTCTGGAGAACTGCAACAGCATATTGACACGGGGCTAGCGCGATTGAAGGCGGAGTACATCCCAGACCTCAAACCGATCCCGCTCCAGTGCAAGCACGGTCGCACTGAAAGTCGCCCGACCCGCACCGCTTCGCGTGAGCGTCCCTGCTCCTGCGGACTCACCCATGCCGGCGAATGCTGGTAGGCGATCCGTGGAAGTTGCCGTTTTTAGGCAGGGCTCAACGATGAAATTCGGTCAGCAATGGTCTGCGTGGTGTTCTCTTCCACGAATGAACCGCCACACACCCGCCCTGAGCTCCCTGGTCGGGCATTTCGGGCCGCTTCT
Organism: Mycobacterium sp. AMU20-3851; assembly: GCF_043974665.1. Taxonomy (NCBI): domain Bacteria; kingdom Bacillati; phylum Actinomycetota; class Actinomycetes; order Mycobacteriales; family Mycobacteriaceae; genus Mycobacterium; species Mycobacterium sp. AMU20-3851. The sequence goes on along the minus strand of NZ_CP146371.1, from coordinate 3,970,363 downwards.
GGTGCCCCCGTGGATGCACGACGCAAGTAGGACGATCTAGCGGTGTCTGCGGCCCAGTTCCCTTGGGAGCATGTTCTCCCGTACCTGGCTCGGAACAGTACGATCTGTCGTGGCGTACTTGGCCCCTTGGTGGCCACTCAGGGCGACGGGCCATATCAGGAGTCCGAGTTCGACGGCTTTCTCCTTGCATGCGATATCAAGGTCCGCGTCGTAATCGACGACGGCGAACCCCGCCGCCCGTCGTGGTCTTTGGTCGCGAGCGCTGGGAGCAAGAGGACGTCGATTGCCTGTGGGATCAAACGTCCGGAGAGAGTTCGTCTGAGCAAGCGTTGGGGCGTGCAGGCCGGCCCGGGGACTTCGTTGAGTACCACGCGTGCGCAGTGCTATTCGTTGCCTTGAGGTCGGCCCACACCCAGCCCTCATCGGACAGAAGCAGTTTCACCAGATTGAGGCAGTCGCGCAGAAGAGTCAGCTACACGTCGATGTCGAGACGGTCTCCATAGCAGGGGCGCTGACAACCGGCGTTAAAGGGCGGATCGATGTAGGCGAGATTGATCCGCCTCCGGTGGGAATGAGCGGGGTTCGGGCTCTTCGTCGATGCATTCGGCGCATGCCGTGCTTGCCTCGCCATGAATGGTGACGTTCTCTGACTCACAGGGAGGCAGACGCGCGCCTTTTGTACTGCCAGAGCAACTCTGGGGTCGCACTAGAAGGATTGGTCAACGACGCTTGTCACTGCTTTTTCTGCGAAGCCGTCCCAAGAATCGCCGTCGGCCCCGTGCAGGCTCCGGAGGCGAGGCATGGTGTGTGGAGGGCGTCGGCCCCAGCATGCGAAGGGTCGCGAGGTCCCTGCCGCCCTGGTGGTACTTGCGTAAAACCTTGACGAATTCGCTGTTGTCCTCGGAAGCGGCCGCGAACAATGTCATCGACGACTGCAGCTTTGTCGCGTCAACTCCGCTGCCCATGAGCAGGTGGATGTCGCGGACGCTGGACTGCGCGAGGCAGCTGAGTGCAGTGCCGGAGGCGCGGGCCCAACACCGCATGATCGAGATAGGCGATTGCCTCGGCCCTGTCCTCGATGCCGAAATAGTCTGCTGCTCCCATTCCTCCCAAGCCACGCAACTGCGGAAAAACGAACCAAATCCAGTGCGACTTTTTTCGCCCGGCCCGCAGCTCGCGGACGGCCGAGTCGAACCTTCCTTCTGCATTTTGCGCAGATACGAAGCGCTCAAGATCGTCGGGGTCATGCTTCATGAGTTGATGTCCTGCCGAACACCCGTCGCGACGGGGTTGATGGATGAAACACAGTTTGCCAGACGCGCATACTGCGTCAACGCTGGTTACGAGAGACCTGGCAGATCGCTCCTGGACGGATGCGCGGCTGGCCGCCCGGAGTGCTGAGAACGCGGGTAAGAAGCAGTGTTGGTCGGTAGCGAATCGGACCAGGCAAGCTGAAGTCGCATATGTGTATCGGGAAGTCGTTCGTCACGTACGTCGCAGAACGGCTGCGTGAAGGATGGACCCTGACACGGCCGGTCGGGGGAGCTGCCGCGCCGCTGATGGTGTGGCGCGGAGCGCGTGGCGATTCGATGACTTGGATCAGCTTGTCGCCGCCTTGGCCTCTGACAGCAGTACACGTGTTGATCGTCGCCCACGTTCGACAGCGACCTGAGCGTAGACCGAAGTTGCTGCGGGTGTCGGTGATGCCCGCTACCGTCGTCCCCAGTATCAATTCGGGGGAGGAGCCCAGTGGACCCGCTGTACGGAGTGTTCGCCGAGTATGCGCGAAAGCACGGACTCGATCATGCAATGGACAGCTTCGCAACGCTACCTGGTGAGCAGGTGGCGTCGTTTCGTATCCAGTTCGAAAGTGATCTCGCGAGGGTGGAGGAAGGCGGCCCGCCGATCATCACCGCGGGCCGCGACGATTGGTACAGCGGTCCCAGCATGCATGACGCGTTCTGGCCGGCGCTGAAGCAGCACTTCGAGGCCGAAGAGTGGCCGCAAGACCGCATCGACGATGTCGATGCCGCCTCGAGCACGGTCGTCGGACACACGCCACGGCCCAACCGTTCGGGATGGGATTCCAAGGGACTGGTCGTCGGATACGTGCAGAGCGGCAAGACGACCAACTTCATCTCGGTGATGGCGAAGATGGCAGACGTCGACTATCGGATGATCATCGTATTGTCGGGCATCCACAACGGGTTGCGGAGACAGACCCAGGAGCGCATCGACGAAACCCTCAGCGATCTCCATCCGGACAAATTCTTCAAGTTGACCGATGACAATCGAGATTTCCTCACACCCACGCAGACGGCAGCAGCCGTCCTCAGCTCGAACAAGGTTGCGGTCGCAGTCGCAAAGAAGAACCAAGCGGTGCTGCTGAAGATCATCGACTGGCTCGACAACACGTCCGGCCGGCGGGCGCTGCAATCTGCCCCGGTGTTGATCATCGATGATGAGGCAGACCAGGCATCGGTCGCCACGAAGACGATCAACCCGCTCATTCGCCGCATCCTCTCGATGATGCCGAAGTCCACATACATCGGATACACCGCGACGCCGTTCGCGAACGTGTTCATCGATCCTGCGGACGCCGATCTGTATCCGAAGTCGTTCATCTTGAATCTGCCGCGTCCCAAGGGATACTTCGGCCCCGAGAAAATCTTCGGGCGCGACGGAGTCGAGGGTGAAGACGGCGACGGCGAGACCGGGCCCGCCGACGGCTACGACATGGTCCGGCATGTGCCGGAGAGGGACGTGACACTGCTTCGACCGGGTAGCAGAGAACCTGCTGACGAGTTCATGCCGAAGATGACGAAAGAACTGAAAGACGCCGTGCATTGGTTCTGGCTGGCCACTGCGGTCCGGCGTGCGCGCGACGACTTCGGTCACAGCACGATGCTGATTCACACATCAGTCAAGACCCTGGTCCACGAATCGTTCCGAGCCCCTCTGGAATCCATGCGGACCAAGGCGACACATGCACTCGAGGTGGGAGACCCTGACGCACTCGACCGATGGCGAGAACTCTGGGACCGCGAAGCAAGCGTGGTGCCGGCTTCCGACTTCGGGCTGACCGAGTTCTCTTTCGACGAGGTACTTCCGCTGCTCATCGGTGTCGTACGGGACACCACCGTCGTACTTGACAATTATCGCAGTGAGGACCGCCTCGACTATTCGGGTGATCCCGTCGTGGCTATCGCCGTTGGCGGGAACACGCTGTCGCGCGGCTTGACGCTTTCCGGTCTGGTGGTCAGCTTCTTCGTCAGGGCGGCCACCGCGTACGACACTCTGCTTCAGATGGGTAGATGGTTCGGCTATCGAACCGGTTACGAAGACCTGCCGCGAATCTGGATGACGCCGTCCTTGGAATCCGCATTTCGCCATCTCGCCACCGTCGAACACGAGATGAGGGACGATATCGACCGCTACCAGCGGGAAAATCTCACGCCCAGCGATGTTGCGGTCCGTATCAAAACGCACCCCTCCCTGCGCATCACGGCCAAGATGGGTGCTGCGCAGCCCGCGTACATTTCGTATGCGGGCAGGCGGCTACAGACGCGTTACTTCCTCCGTGAAGACCCGGACTGGTTGCAGACGAACTTCGACGCTGCGGCGCATCTGGTGGAGCAGGTGAACTCACGCAGCGACGCCGAACAGCTGAATGCTGCCGACGCCGCCACGAAGCATCTGTTTCGCGACGTGCCGGTCGGCCTGATCAAGGACTTTCTGGGCAGGTACCAGATTCATGCCGATTCTCCGGATCTCGATCCGCAGCTGATGATTCGCTATATCGACGAACAGCTCGCCGCTGACCCTCCGTCGCTCGACGTCTGGTCGGTTGCGATCGTCACCGGCGAAGGCCAACCGCTGAAATTTGGCGGGATCGAGCTGAGGGCAGTGAGTCGATCACGGATGAATGACGGAGACGACGAACGCGCCGATATCAAGACCCTCATGAGTAAGGAAGACCGGGCGTTGGACCTCCCTGGCATCGAGATCACCCGTGCAGAGTCCGAGGACTGGTTGATGAAGCGGCGCAACGAGGACCCGATCTATCGCAGGCGCGGACTCCTCGTGTTGTACCCGATCGACTCGACAAGCCCTCCGCAGAAGGAGTACTCGAAAGTTCCCCCGCCACGTGTTCCGCTGTCGGCAGCTGGGACCGTGGCCGGTTTCGGCATCGTCTTCCCCGGCGATGTGAAGACCAAGAGCGTCCAGGCGTCGTATGTCGCCGTCGACCTCAGTGACGTCGAAACCGACGAATTGGACGAGGCGCTCACGGTCGATACCGAGGCACCGCAGTGACCGAGGCAGGTGACGATCTGCTGGAGCGGGCCTGGTCGGTGCTTTCGTCACCGAAAGACGGCGAACTTGCGTCGTTCCCGCTGGACATCAGCTTCGCCGGGATCGCTTGCCGGGTAGCACGAGACAGCAACCGAGTCCGGCATTTTCTCGTCCCCTGCATCAATGAGACGCCGCCGATCGACAATCGTCCCGCAGTGCTGAGTTCGAGGGTGCGACCTCTGGCATTCGGCGGCCAAGTCTCCGACTATCTCGATGTATCGTGTGCCGATTCCTCGTTGCACCCGGAATTCGACGATGTCATCAGCGACGTACTCGAAGAAATCGATGGCTCGGATCGGCCTGCGACAGATGCAGCGAGGGTTCTTACGCGGTGGCGAAGGCTCTTCAGTAGCCGGTTCGCTCGTGGGCTGTCGCCTGAGGCAAAGCGGGGGCTCTTCGCTGAACTCAGCGTTTTGTCGGCGTTGCTCGACATCGATCCAGACTTTCCGGCGGAGAGTTGGAGGGGACCATTACGAGAACCTCACGACTTCGAAATGCCTACGCGCTGTATCGAAGTCAAGGCCTTGGGGGAGAGCAGTGACAGCTTCATCGTCCACGGCTGGGAGCAACTTGCGCAGCACGGGGGCAGAGAACTGGATCTGGTGCTAGCCACGGTGATAACGGACCCGGACGGGACCACATTGTCCGACCTCGTCGCCGCGGTCAAGCAACGCATAAAGGGGCGAGCAACGATCGCATCGCGTCTCATCGCAGCCGGATGGGACACTGCCGGTTCGGTAGATGACACCGATAGCTTCTCGTTGGGCCCGGTCTTCGTCCTGCACGTGGACGACACGGTGCCACGGCTCGTTCCGGCTTCCCTGCCCGACGGCCAAGTACCGGTGGGATTGTCAGCTCTTCGCTACGAGGTCGATGTGGCTTTCGTGGCTCCGCTGGCCTATGGATCTTCGCTCGAAGCGGCCGCCCAGGGTGCCAGGGAATGATCCAAACCAGTTGGTGGTCACAGCGGTTCGCCCCCGAAGGCTCGGTTGCTGCCGAAGGTATCGTCAAACAGCTCGGACGTCCGGAGATGGATCCTCTCACCGTGCTGGTTCGAGAGGCTGCGCAGAACAGTTGGGACGCACGGTGTGGTAACGGGCCGGTTGATTTCCGAATCAGCCTCTATCGACTGGCTGGAACGGCGGCAAAGTGGCGCCAGACGATCCTGCCTCCCCCGGCCCCGGAATCTCGAAATGGACTGGATGAGGTCCTGAACGCGGACTGCATCATGTTGGTGGTCTCGGATCGCAATACCGTGGGGTTGGGCGGGCCGATCAGGGCGGGAACACGACCGGACCACGGTGAGAGGGCCGATTTCGTCCAGTTCATTCGGAACGTCGGCGAACCACGAGACCAGAAGTTCGGAGGAGGAACGTACGGGTTCGGGAAGGGGATCTTCTACCAGCTGAGTCGGGTGGGTGCGATTCTCGTCGATACTCGGACAGCGCAGGCGACCCCGAGCAGGCGATTGATGGGCGCTGCCCTTGGTGAGAGCTACTACGTGGGAGATCAGCGTTACACCGGACGGCACTGGTGGGGCGCCGACGGTGACGTAGCAGATCCACTGTTGGACTCCGACGCCGAGGCTACGTCACACACGCTCGGTCTACCCGGATTCAGAGCAGACGAGAGTGGCACCGACATCGTAATCATCGCAGCGGATCTGGGACTGACCGGTGGTGAGCCCGACAGTCCACCGCGAACGCTGGAACAGGCAGCAGAGTACTTGGGCTCGTCGATGCTCTGGCATCTATGGCCCAAGTTTGTCGCGAACGAGGACGATCGATACATGAGATTTGTTGTCTCTGTAAATGGCCGCGATATCGAGTTACCTTCACCCGAGTCGCTGGATGAGTTCAAGCCGTTCGTCGAGTCGCTCCGCGAAGTTCGCGCACAAGGTGGGGCCGCATATGCCAGGACCGTCGCGCCGCGGGTGGCCGGCTACTTCTCGTTGAGACAGACGACGGCGAAAGCGCCTGCAGGCCCTCTGGTTGTCGACGCGGCACGGCCATTCGAGGGTCCTCCGCATCACGTCGCGCGGATGCGGGCTCCGGAGCTGGTTGTCGATTACTTCCCGACCGACACGCACTCAGATGCCCGGCTGGCGTACGGGGCGGTGTTCAAAGCATCGCCGGAAGCTGACGAGGCATTCGCCCTGTCGGAGCCTCCGACCCACGATGCGTGGATCTCCCGCGGCCTCGCTGGAACTGACAGAGGAGTTGTGCAGGGCTTGGCAAAATTCCTCAATCGTGAGGTGCGGAGCATTGTTTCACCGCACACTACGGCAGCCGGGGACCATGCTAACGGTCTCGGGGAACTGTCCTCGCGACTAGGAACCCTGATACCGACATTTGAAGTATGGTCCGATGAACACGCAGTTTCTTCAGGTGAAGCCCGATCGCCAGGCAATCCGATCAATGGAAAGCAATCTGGCGTGAAATCGGGTTCGGAGACGGGCTCAGGCAGGCGGAAGCCGTTGCGCAAACCGCGGATTGTTGGCATTCCTCGGGTCGAAGTCCACGGTGAGGTGCCACTTTTTGTTGCAACGGTCGATCTTCCCCCGTCCGACGGTCAGCGTAGGGTGCGCGCAGGTATCGACATCGTCATCGAAGGAGGAAAGGTCGAAGCCGAACCGCCAGAGGGCGCGGACATGCCGAAGATCATCGAATGGCGTTCTGTGTCTACAGCAGAGTCGACTTCGGGACCTGTTCTCACCGTTGAGCCCGATGGACAAACCGAATGGAAGGTCTACGCGAGCTACGTGGCGGACGCTGTGGTCCGGTTCAGATTGAATGAGCTGACGTCGGACGGAGGCCGGCATGCGCAATGATGTGCGTCCATATTTCGTTCCCTCGGATGAATCGGTGGCGTGGGGCGAATGGACGTTGGTTGACGGTGAGGGACATCTGCCGCTGCCCGGATATGTCGAAGGTTGGGAGCCCGGGACCAATCTCCGCATTCGCCGAGATATCGCGATCGACAGAGAGCGGTTCGAATCGGAAACGCAGTGCGCCTTGGAACATTGCCACGTATACCTCGCGTGGCTCAGTTCGACGACAGGCATGGTTGCTTCGGCTCGACCGGCGAGGATATCGGGCGCCGGGCGTGGAACCATCGACGTCGAACTGATCGGGGAAAGAATAGCGGGAACTCTCAGTCTCTTCTCCCGGATCGTCTTTGCGTCGCGACCGGCAGGAGAGGCCCCGATCGGTGCCGCCCGTTTCCCGGGATCGATTCTTGCAGAGGACAGGCAGCTGCTGACGCTTGAGCAACCGTCACCCATGTTTCCGACCCAGATGGTGGACTTTGCCCGGACGTACCATTCCGCCGATGCGAGTTGGCACCTGGACATTGAAGGGGACCTCGAGTCGCCGTTCATAGGAGCGGTGCTGTTGCAGATCAACAGCAGAGATACTGCATTGCGAGAAGCGATTTCGCGCAGCGGGCCGATAGACGACGTGCAGCGGATTCTGATAGATGAACTCGAGTCGGGAGTTTCCGCACTGCTGATCGACGTGGCGATTGCGAACCGGGACGAACTGACCGGGAAGGATTGGCCGATCGGCAGCGTAGGCGACGTCCTCAAGAACACCCTGCTCAGGGCCAACCTTGCGGACACCATGACCCCCTCTCCGCGGGAGCTGAACGACTTTCGGACGCAAATCGCAGGGGCAGTCCGAAAGATGGGTCACGGGAGGCTGTTCCGGTGAGCAACTGGCCACAGATCTCAGCCGGCGTCGCCGAGTTGGAGTACCGGGGCTTCGTCGAGTCGGTGGACGAGCCGAAACCTCGTAGCCGCCATTCCGACCAGATCTACTCGCCGGTTGGGGCACGGGCGACAGACGCTTCCGTGCAGCAACTGATCGACGAACTGGAAGTGATCGCTCGCGGCTATGGCTATCCCGAGTCTTCGTCTCCGGAATCACGGACCCAGTTCGATCGAGATGCAGCTATCGTGTTGCGTGAGCATATGAACATCAGCTGGGCCGATGCGGGTAACACCCGACTCTGGTCGTTCATCTCACTGATCGCCCTACCACACCTGACGAAGTGGAGATTTGGCTTCGACAACCGAGAACGTTGGATCGCCAGTGACCTGACCCGGCACACTTGGGCGCGGTTATGGTGGCAGGCTGTAATTTTCGAGAACCACTACGGTCTGTACAAGCGACTCAATGAAAGCGAGCTCAATCAGCTTCAGGAGCGACGCGTCATCGGTGGCGACCCTCGACTCATTTCTGCCTTCGCGTATTCCATCTTGGAAGCAAGCCCGAATGGTTCACGCCGCCGGTTGATACGGGATGCGACCAAAAGAATGAATCGAATACTCGCCTTTGTGGATCCACTTGCACTGGACGACAAGCAGATTCGTGCGATGTGTGATGGGCTGGTGGTGGAGTCGATGGAGCAGATCGCGCGAGCCGGTGGGTAGTAGACATTGTGTATCTTGGGCTCATCTGGCGCGCTGCTAGCGATGGATTCCACGGCGCGGAGAATCGATACTACAGTGCACGGCACCTGAGTATTGCCGAGACCTCACCGCGCATAGCGCATCTCTTGCTCCAGGCCCGAGTAGTGAACGGTTGCCGGTCGATCACGCCATTGGATGTTGTCATCGACATCGATGATCAAGCACTTGTCAGTTCCCCCGAACGCAGGGCCCCGCAATCCTCGACCGATCATCTGCTCGTAAAGGACGTGACTGACGGTCGGCCTTGCGACCACCACGCACCGGACAGAGGGGGCGTCGAAGCCCGTCGTGAGCACTCCGTAGTTACAGAGCACGGACAGTTCGCCCTTGCAGAACTGCTCGATGATCACTCCTATGGATCGCTGACCACCGCCCAAGCGTTCCACGAGCTCGGCCAGACCGGAGTCATCGACGATGCCGCCTTCTACGGCTTGCCCGGACTGGGCCACACCGACGACACGATGACCCGATTCGGGGCTCACGGAGTTCCGATCGAGCTGATGCGGCCGATCGGCGATGAGGTCGATATGAATCTCGCCGACGGCCACGCCTACGTCATGACCGCCCCCGGCGATTGGATATCCGGCGACCCGAGGCTGGGGCCGTTCGAGCTACCGTCGGCCGGCGACCTCGGTCAGTTCGGGTCCAACCCGACGACGCTGCCACTGGAACAACTGTCGTCAAACGCCGCAGTGAGCCCGACTGACAATCTGCCGCGCACCGGCGCCGAAAGCCATGCGGACTATCCGCGCTCTGACGACAACAACCGTTTACGTACCACCGGGTACAACCTTGCGATCATCGCTGGGGGACTCGCGGACGTACCGTTGGACGACGATGGCGGAGAGAGGTTGATCCGATGACAGCGACGTGGATCGTGGGCCGCTCGTTGACGGCCACTATTGCCGTCGGAGTATTGGCCTTGACGGGATGCAGTGCCGACGCTGACCGACCAGGCTCCGTTGAGAGCTACGACTCGCCCATCATCAACGAGGACGTTCCGAAGATGGATATCAAGAACTTGCCTGACATCGAGGCCACCCGCGCTCAGATGCTGGATCTGTTTGAGGCGGTACGCGCCGAGGTCAGCGAGCTTGTTCCCAACAGTGTGCCGTGGCAATGGCGCCGCGAGGAAATGCGGGGAGGCTGCGATAATCACGGTCAGCGCGGGGTGTCACTGTACTTCGCCAAGCTGACGTCGACTCATTCATTCAGCGACCAGGAATGGGCGCTCGTGCTGCCCGCCGTCGAGCGCCAGGCCGCTGAAGCGGGCCTGACGAACAGTTCCGCGATGCAGAATTCGGCCGGCGCCCACGATGTGAGCATCACCAGCGATGATGGTCGAGAGCTGAGGTTCGGCTCCATCGAGGCGTCGCTGATCACCGGAACCATCGCCTGCCGGCTGTCCGCCGGGGGGAGTGGCACGCCATGAGTCACGAGAACATCGTTGTGTCGACAGCCCAGGTGCGGCTATCCGCTTATCAGATGGCCGTCGTCGCCGGTGAGGCCTCCTCCAGTCGCGCGGCGGTCGCCGACAGTGTCTCGACCCAAGGCGCGGCCTGGAAGGAGAAAGGCACACCTGGGTTCGGGAAGTTCATCGATGTGCTGGAAGCGCAGGCGGCGCGGTTGCGTTCCGACCTTACGACACTGGGAGATTCGTTGCGCGCAGCCGCCGACGTCTATGACCAACAGGACCACGAGGCCGGCGGGGCGATCGACACTGCGATGCGGTACGAGTAGGTCGGTACCTCGGCTATCCGGATACAGCGTGATGGCCCAAGCGCCTTCCTTTGGGGGCAATTTGACGTGTCCGTAGCGAAAAGGTGTCGCTATGGACTTGGCGGCTGTGCGTCGGACCGCTCGTCGCGATGAGGCCGCCGCGCGGTTGCGCCGTATTGATACGTTTGATCTTCGGATAGGCCGGTAATTCGTTGGCGCACAGGTTGGCTCAACCTTTGATCGCTGATCTAGGCGGATCCCGTCCGAGTACTGTTGGGCGCCGGAGAGGCGGTGACACTGGCGGGTCTCTGCACGCTCGGCTTCATCGGCGACATCCGCAGACAGCGTCGGGCACGGGATCGGCCTCGGTCACCACACGGTACGCACTCCGGCGAGGCCGTCGAATACTGCGTCGCCGGTGATGAGGGTCAGGGATTCGATCATCGCCTGGGCTGCCAGCATGCGGTCGAATGGGTCGCGGTGCTGCCAGTCGAGCCGTCCGGCCAGCAGCGCGTGATCCTCGGTGATCGGCATTCTGGTGGCGCCCAACCGCTCTAGGTGTTCTGAGTACGCGCCGAGGATGGCATCGGCTTGGGGAAGTTTGCCCACCCGCTGCTTGCTGGACAACTCCCACGCCGAGACCGCCGAAACGACGATCGGGCGGAACCGATCGGTGAGCACCGCGCGCGCCTTGCGTCCAAGGCGCGTCGGGTTGGTGAGCGCCCACAGCACGGTATGCGTGTCCAGCAGGTGTGTCACTCCCACGCGGCGAGTTCTTCGTCGGGCAATTCGTCGAAGAACTCTTCGGGCACCGTATAGGCGACGAAGCCGAGTTCGCGTGCCTCTGTTCTGATGACCGGGACCAGACGGGCAGCCGGCTGGTCCCCACGCGCAATGACGAACTCCTCGCCCGCTTCGACGGCGGCGATCAGGGCGGAGAGGTGCGTCTTGGCGTACTGGACCTTGATCTTCCTCATGGGCCGATTCTAGGTAGCTGGTCAATGCTGGTTAACCGGGTTGGTCAACTATCGCGCCACCTCCATCACTCCTCCGCCAACCCCGCCCGCTGATCCGCACTGAACCCCGGCATCGCCGCGTCCACATCCGTCATCTTCGCCGTCCAATACCCGCGCACATTCGCCGACACCATCTCCATCGCCTGCCGGGACTTGCCCCGCGCGTAGGTGACCGACTGCTCGGCCCGCACCCCGAGATCGCGACCGACCTCGACGGCGTCCTGGTCGGCGCCCATGTAGAGGAATTCCCAACCGAAGTCGTTGGTCTGCTGCTCGACGAGAGCCTTGATGGCCGGCCGAGTCCACTCGTGGCTCGAGTTCTCGTGCCCGTCGGTCATGATCGCGACGATGACGGTGCCCGGCTTGGCCTCCTCGGGCAGCGCGTCGATCTCCGCGACGGTCTCGGTGATCAGCTTGCCCATCGAATCCAGCAGCGCGGTGCTGTTGCGTGGGTGCAGTTCCAGCGGCGGCACCTCGGCCAAAGGTTTGGCGCTGTAGACCACTTCGTACTGGTTGTCGAACTGCGCGAGTGTTACCCGGCAGTCGCCCTCCCCGGTGCGCTGTTCGGTGAGGAACGCGTCGAACCCGCCGATCACGTCGGACTTGATGGACTGCATCGACCCGGACCGGTCGAGCAGGAAGGCGATGAGGGTGAGATCGGCGTTGGACATGAGCTCATCCTTTCGTTGAAGCCTAGCGAGGCTTGCTGTTTCGTCGGGGCTTGAACCGCATCGGTTCGGCGGGCGGCGCGGGTGGCAGGGGAGTGCCGGCATGCTTGTCGTTACGGGCGCGTCGGACGTCTTCGGCGGTGATGCGTTCTCCGGCCGACACGTACGGGCCCAGCCGGGGCGTGCTGGCCAGCCGGGGTCCGACCGCGTTCTCGGTGAGGCCGGCACTTTTGCCGGCCGCGGCGATCGACATCTCGTCGTCGACGACGGCGCGGGCCAGTTGCTCGTCGAGAAGTTGGCCGGTCTCCGTCAATACCGCTCGGAGGTGTCGTAACGCCTCGTCGGCGGTCTGAGCGGCTTCGGCTTGGGTGAGGTCGGAGCGGATGCGGTCGTACCGGTTGGACATGAACCACCACAGCGCACAAACTGCGGAGCCCGCAATAACTGCGGATAATCATGTCGCCACCGCCACGAGGGCAGAATGGTCGGTCTCGCCGAACAGCCGCGGTGCATGGTCGAACTCGCACCACCGGATGCGCTCCGCCAGATCCGGTGCCGCGTAGACGTAGTCGAGCCGGAACCCGTTGTCCCCGGGCCGGCTGAACCACGAGTACTCACGCACTTCGAGGTGCAGCGACCGCCACACGTCGGTGTACCCGGTGGCGATCAGCTTGCCCGGCGTCCCCGGCCCGATGAACTTCGTCCCGCGTGGATCCTTGTCTAAATCGTTGGTGCCGGTGTTGAAGTCGCCGACCAGCAGATCGAGGTCGGCCCGGCGGGCACCGGTGATCAGCGCCTCCCAGTAGGGAAGTTTCGCTGCGCCCTGCGGCATGTACACCCCGCATACGTACGCGCCGTCGATCTCGGCGCACCACAGGTGCCGCGGGTCGAGCGCCTCGCTGAACGGCCAGGGCCGTTCGATGCCCCCGCGCGCGGCGAGGAGCACGGTGTTGTCCGCCGGTCCGACGCCGGGATGGGAAGTGTCGTAGCCGGCCTCGGCGAGGCGGGTGATCAGCCGTGTGCCGGCGGCATTGGCGCGGAACTCGGTGACCACCAGGATGTCGGCCCGGTAGCCGAGCAGCCGAGCCGCCAGCGCGTCCGCGGACTTACTGCCACCGTGGCGGATATTGAGCGTCACGAGCCGCGTGCTCATCGGGAGATCCTCTCGCTCGGCGTGGAATCTCCAGCGAGCCGCTCAGTATGAGGGTGGCCACCGACAAGTACGACTCAGCGAGTCATCCAGCCGGGCTCGAACTCGATATCCAGTCGCACGCTTGCCTTGTACCCCGACCACGTGGCGATGCCGGGTGGTTGGCTGGCGTAGGTCCCGCGGGCCGCAACGACCACCCGGCGTAATGCCCGCGGCAGTAGAAGCATTCGGCTCCGAATGTGTCCTTTGCCCTCATCGGGTCACGGTCTCGGATACCGCCGCTCCATTTCGTTCGGTACGTGCAGGCCGAATCCAGTCGCTGAACCATCCTGCCCGAACGTGGACGAAGCGGGAGATGAACTTTCGGGTGCTGGGACTCGTTGCCTGGCGGCGACGCCTGTCGGGCTGAACCCTCGGCTAACCTTGGCGGCGATCGTGATCGGGCCGATACGGGGGTGCGTTGATGATAGACAGGTCATCTCTTTCATGATTGTGAGAGATGCGCTGAGCCGCGTGGCGGCTGCATTGGGAGTGGTTCTCGTGGTCGGCTGCTCGAATCCGAGCGACGGAACGTCAAAGTCCGACACCAGCAAGCCATCGGCTGAATCAACGAACAATCAGGTGCGGGAGCCGTATGCCTGGTTGACGTCGGTGCTGCCGACTGATTCCGAGCTTTCTGACGCACTGGGCTATCCGGTGGTGGTCAACGGCCTGCCGAAGGTTCGCGACGGTGCAAGGCTCCGAAACACGTTTATCGGAAGCCGCGATATAGCGGAACGCGATTGTATCGGCGTGGTGTCCCCCCTGGAGACGGATGCTTACGTTTCGGCTCCCCTGGTCGCCGTCACCTTCGCATCGGAATCGGCTGCCACGTACAGCGCAGCCCTGTTCGACTCACCCCGCAGTGCAGAGGAAACCTTCAACCGATTCGCCGAGCAGTGGCGAGCGTGTGACGGCAGGACGGTTGTGAAATCCGGCGAGGAGTTGGTCATGCGGTATGCACTCTCAGATGTCCGACTAGCCGACCGTGTTACTTCCGCTGTCGTCACGGCGTTGAGCGACGAGGGCTCCCCAGTTGTGACTGGACGCGCGCTCGGGGTCGCGCAGGATTGCCTGGTCGAAGTCGAGCTGGGTGGCCTCGTAGGAAGTCTCGGAGGTGGCTTTGGCGGCGGGGTTGCCGGTGGAGTTGCGGGCGGCGCGGTTCTGGGTCCAGGAGGAGCCTTCGTCGGAGCCCTCACAGGTGGTCTCTTTGGGGGCGAGGTCCTGAGATTCATCGGTGGCGCCGTTGGTTCGAATTTTGACCGCTAAGACATGATCGACTTGCACAAGATTGCGGAGCCTTATGTCGGCGTCGCCTAATTGTTGGATCCTGACCGGATTCGTTATAAGCGCCGTCGGCGCGCTGGCACTTGGCTTCGTCGATAACGTGCGTCTTGAACGCCGGATCTATTGGTCGACCTGGTTGGTGAGTCTGGGCGTGATGACACTTGGAGTGACGCATCGCGGTTGGCGGACAGCGCTGGTGATCTACGGGGTGGCGGCGGCAACGGGCGTGCTGGTCGCCTACTTCCGGACCTCGTATCTGAAGATCGGCGGGCGGATCTACTCCTATTCGATTGCCCGTACCCGACCCGACCCACCGCGGGACGGCAGCCCTGCGCCTCCTGTGGTCCCGCCGCCCGACTCGTATCGCGGAAGGGTTACCGCCACAGCGCACTGGTGTCTGCTGGTCGTGTTCAGCGTTGTCGCGGGAGCGAGCGCGCTGATGTTCGGCGTCGGCCCGGAGACGCTCGGGGCCGGCGTTCTCGCCGTCACGATGCTCGCCTTCACCGGCTACATCGATTCGTATGACGGGTTTCCCATCGCTCGGTGCCGGTGGGTGCAACTCGCATTGATCGTCGTGAGTTCCATCCCCGTCTTCCTGCTTCCACCGATCGCGTACCTGATTGCGTACTACATCGACCGTCCGACACGCGGCCCCTGACGCTCGGCGGCGCCGCACTTGTCAGAGCCCCCTGTCATTCTGATCGGCTGGCCTGAGCACACCCGGTGCGGCCGAAGACGAATGGGGACAACTGCAATGAGTGACCGTCAGCCCAGTGTCGGCGCCGCCTTTTTCTGGCTGATCTTCGGCATATTCTTTCTGATCTCCTTGATCCCCAAAGAAGTGTGGATCGCACTCGGCATCTGCGCGGGCGCCGTGGCTGTGATCTGGATTGTCTACGCCATCGTGAAGGCCGCCGAAGAGAGCCGCATCGAGGCGCAGAGGCGAGCACACGAAGAGAACTCGGCCCGGGCCGCCGCCGCCAAACGCGAACGGGAGGAGCGGGCCCGCAAGGAGAAACAACACCGCATCGACACGCTCGGTACGTCGAACGCTTCACTGGTGGAGGAGGCGCTTGCGGCGGCCCAGCAGGTCGCCGCCTCCGAGGCCGCCCGCGCCGGCTGGCTGGGTGACGTGGACTTCAGCCCCGACATCAAGGCGATCACCGACGGCTTCGCTAAAGCGCACGCCTTGGGTGCGGTGACCGGCAAGCTGGCCGCCTTGGACAAGCCCAGTGCCGATGATCGCCGGATTCTGGCCGAGGCGCGGACGACCGTCGCGAACCTGGAATGCGCCGCGATCGAGCGGGTGGAGTTGATCGCCAGTTGTGCCGTCGAGGCCCGGCACATCGACGCGTCGCTGTGCGCCGAGCGCGCGGACGCCAAGGTCGCCGAACAGCGCGCCGAACTGCACGCGAAGCTCAGCGCCATGCTCTACGGCATCGAGGCCACACCGGACACCACGCCGACGAACTCCGCAGTCGACGCGGTCCTGGCGCGCGTGCAGGCCTACCGGGAGATCAAGCAGCAGATCGACCAGGCCCGGTCCGGTGGACGTTGATTGGTGCCGCCGGACCCCGACCCGGCGTCGTACGGTGTTCTTCATGTCGAACTCCAGGCGACAACGCGGCCGCGCGTCAGCCGAATCCGATTTGATGCTCGCGGTGCGGACGGCGATGACCGACCCGGATCCGCTGCATCTGCTCAGCTATGTCAGCACGCTGCTGACCGCGGTGGATCCGCGCGGCAAGGTACACCCGTTCGCCGGGCCCACCCCAGACCAGCCGAGCCGCGACGACCTTGTGGCGATGTTCGCCGACGTGGTGGCGCCGGAGACCACCGCCCTGCTCGCGACCATCGCCGCGCTCACCGGGGACGAGGTCCTGCAGGCGCGCATCTGGCGGGAACTGGCCACCCGGGAACCCGTCGCACCGGACTGGGTGGGTCGGTTGGAGCAGCCCTTGGCCCATCGCGCGGTGCGGATGAACCACATCCTGGGCGACGGCGACAACATCATCGTGGGAGTGCGGCTCGCGGACGGCCGCGAAGCCACCTGCATAGCTTATGTCGACCACAACCTCGGACAACTCGTCAAGGACGCGTTCGTCATTCCCGAACCCATCGACGTCATCGTTGCTCAATACCAGCGCATCAACGACGACCCGGACACCACCTGGGAGGAGCTGTCCCTGGCCGACGCGCGCGCCTGGATCGACTCGGCCGTCGAGGTCGGCGCCATGACCTTCCCGCCGCTGGAATCCGAATCGTGGCCGGCGTGCCGTCCGTTGGTGGAGTGGATTACCCGGAGCCTGCCGCAGGGCGGAACCGGATATCAACGCCCGCAATGGAATCCCACACAGGTTGATCACCTTGCCGACCGGTTCTTCAACTCCGAGGAGGGCCGCGGATTCGACGACGCCGATCATCGCGGGCTGCTGGGCTCCGTGCTCTGGTTCGCCACCGACTATGGATCCGGTGACCCGGTGCGGTGGAGCGACGTGCGCGTCGAGATGCTGCTCGCCGATTGGCTCCCGCGCAAGGTCATCGCGCCCGTTGAGTACCTCGCGGCCGCGCCCGAACTGCTGTGGGCCTTCATCCGGTTTGCCCACCACGACTCGGGTGTGCGTGCCGATCTCACCGAGCAGACCTTGAACGCGATCGACGCCTGGACTCCCGAGTACCTGCGGGCGATCCGTACACCCCGACCAGGACCGGACATGTTCGACGGGCTACCGGGCTCCTATGAACCCAACTGGTTCGAGGAGGGGGAATTGCACACCCTGGCACAAGAAGTCGGCGGACCCGAAAAGCTGGACGCACTCGATACCCGGCCTCTGCCCGATGAGGCGTTCGACTGGTCGGGTATTGCCGATGACGTGGCCGCGCGGGTGGATGAGGTGCTGGCCTTGACCGATCGCTGCTGCGACGCGCTGCTCGATGTCGAGTACCGCACGGTGTGTCGACGGATCCTGGCGCGCGTTGCCTCCCACGCTCCAAAGGTGTTCCGGCGCAACGCCCGGGCGGAAACCGCCGCGGCCGGGGTGGTGTGGATTGCAGGCAAGGCGAACAACTTGTTCGACGGGAAATCCGGTGTGCGGGCCATGGACATCGCGAAGTTCTTCGGCGTCAGCAGCAGCCCTTCGGGGCGGGGTGAAGTCATGCGGCGGGCCGGCTTCTCCGGCAATGGATACGACACCGACCTCGGCTCACCCGATTACCTGGTGGCGAAGCGGCGACAGTGGATCATCGAACGGCGCGACGAGATGCGGAAGCGGATCGCTGCGGCGGATTGACCAAACCCCCGAGCCGGCGTCACTCCGTGGCTTCGAACCCCGGCCCGCGCAACGGTTCCCCGAACCGCGCCCACAACGCCAACAGCGGGTCGATCGTCCGCACCGCCACGTCGACCCGCTCATCAAGGGTCCCCGTCAGCAGTACCCAGGAGTGTCCGGCGGCGGTCAACGCCTCCGCGAACCACCCGGTCATGGCCGCCCGCACCGCCAGATCGCCCTCACGCATCCCGTCGTCCTGCCACGGCACCCCCTCATGATCGGTGAGCAGATACACCGCCCGCGGCGGCACCCGCGTCCACGGCCCCCCGGTCGCGTCACCAAGGTAGCTGCGCTTCCACACACCGGTCGCGAGCGCATCGGTATCACAGATCAACAGCGGTGAACCGGCCCGCGCCGCGGCCTCCTCGCGTCGCGTCTGCTCCGGTCCAATTGCATCGAAATCCGCTGCATTCCACACCAGTTGATCGAGTCTCACATCTGACGGCGCCTCATCCCACTTCAGCTGGGTGTACTCCCGCCCGTACTCCGGCACGCACTGCGTCGATGCCCACACCCCACCGCGACCGCGATACAGCGCGGCCAACCGCTGCGCCACCGTCGTCGTCCCGGTCGACTCGGCGCCCACCACTACAACCCGCGTCGCCAATCCGGCGCGGGTGGCCGGAGCCAACTCCCACCAGCGGCCCGCGAGGTCGCGGCGCACCGCCGTGCTGCTGCCGCAACGGTCGGTCATGACCGGAGCGGCGTCGAACCAGCGCGCAAGTTCGGTGCAGTAGTCGTCCGCACTGAAGACGGCATCCACCTCGACCGCCGCATTTGCCGCGTGCAACCCGGCCCGCATCGCGGCGACCTGGGCCGCCCACACCCGCTGATCGGTCACGTCGACCGGTGCATCACAGCGGATCCCGGCCACCCGGACATTCGACTCGCTCGCATGCTCGGACCGCAACCAGCCCATCCGATCGGCCAGCGACACCGTCTCCACGGCTGCGGACATCACCAGCACCGTGAACTCCCGATATTTGCGCACTATTGCGCTAAATGCGGATGACTGTACGCTGAGGCACTGACATGGACAAGAACACGCACCGAGACAACAGCGGGAAGAGTCTGACCGACTACCCGCGACCCTCGGTTGCCGTCGACACGGCGGTCCTCACCCTCGGTTCCGAGCGGCAGCTACTGGTGCTGCAGGTGCCCCGCCCCGCTGTCCGGGGCTGGGCGCTGCCCGGAACGTTTATGCGGCCGGGGGAGATCCTCGCCGACGCGGTCAACCGGTCGCTTGCCGAGAAGGCCGGCGTCCGCGAACTGCGTCCACGCCAACTGCACGTGTTCGACGCGTTGGATCGTGACGACCGGGGTTGGGTGCTCTCGGTGGCGCACGTCGCGGTCGTCGGACCCGAAATCCTCGCCGAGCGGTTCGACGCGACCCGACTGGTGCCGGTGACCGCGCCCGGTCGGCTCGTCTATGACCACCGCGAGATCATCGCGCTCGCCGTCGACGATGTGTGCGCCCGGTACGCCGCTGCGCCGGACCCCGATCGGCTGCTGGGGGAGAGCTTCACGCTCCGTGACCTCCGGCTGGTACACGAGGCGATAGTGGGACAGGAGTTGCAACGCGACACCTTTCGACGTGCCATGGAGCCCCATCTGGAGTCCACCGGGGAGCGGGTGGCAGCGGGGCGGGGGCGTCCGGCGGAGCTGTTCCGACGGGCGTGAAGAGGCGCGCTCAGCAACTTCGACGATCGCTGAATTGTCTTACCCTGCTGGGATAATTCAGCCATGGAGCGAACAGTTCACCACCGTCTTCACCTCGTGGAAGCAGCCGACTGGAAGGACGGGGTGATCACGCTGCTTGAGCCGGATTCGCCGTGGCGCGGCTGGCGTCACGGCATCGGTGAGGGGACGCTGACCTCACCCTCGCCGAGTACGGTCGCCGCGCGCAGGGCATCGCCGAGGGATTCGCCGCGGAATTCCGCCGAGTCGGTGACGTGCCGGCGTAAAGGGTCGGGACGTGACGACCTGGACGGTTCTACCCGAGAAGGGTAGATTTCTACCATGAGTCTGAACATCAAGAATGAGCAGACGGTGGAACTCGTCCGGGAGCTCGCCCGACGAACCGGCCTGAGCCAGACGAGCGCCGTAGAAGAGGCAGTGCGCGCAAAACTCGCTGAAGTCGACGCCGATCAGGGACGTGACGCCCGACGCGCCAAAGTGAACGCACTTCTTTCCGACCTCGACCGATCGATCACGCGACAACAGCGCCAGCAGATCCGTCGGGACCAGGACAAGCTGTATGACGAGAACGGGCTGCCCGTGTGATCGTCGATACCTCGGCGATCGTGGCCATTGCTCTCCACCAACCGCAACGGGCCGCGTTGCTCGATATTCTATTCGATGCCGCACATCCGAAGATGTCCGCGGCAACTCTCGTCGAAATTGGTGCCGCGTTGACCCGGCGGTTGGCGCCCGAGGACTTTCGTCGAGTCGAGCGCTTGATCGCGCAACTCAGGATCGAAACGGTCCCCTTCGACGCGGAGCAGGCTGCGAGCGCAACGCGGGCCTACCGGGACTTCGGGCGCGGCAGCGGACATCCCGCCGGACTGAATCTCGGCGACTGCTACTCGTATGCGTTGGCCGACGTCACCGGTGAGCCACTGCTGTTCGTGGGTGACGACTTCGCCCACACCGATATCGCCACGGCACTGCCTTCGTGAGCACCGCGTACGACACCGTTGTCGCTCATTTGTCGCTCATAGCCGGGCACGGACCACCCCTCCTCCCGCCCTCCCGCACGAGCCACCAGCAAGCAACGACCCCAGATTGACCCCACCAACACATGGGTACGGTCAAAACATGGATGTGTACAACGCTGCCTTCGAATGGACCGACACCAACAAGCACTGGCTGGTCGAAGTCCCCATCAGAGTCGCCGCGTACGTCGTCATCGCCCTGATCGCGCGCTACCTGATCCACCGGGCCATCGACCGCGCCACCACCGGCCGGCGCCCCAAGATCGTCGACGAAGCCCAACCCACCGCCGACGAAAGCCAGACCAAGAAGCCCCCGCTGCTGCGTAACCTGCGCGAACGCGCCGGCTCCAACACCGCCAAGATCGCCGCCCGCCGCCAGCAACGCGCCCAGACCATCGGCTCGGTACTCAAATCCACCGTCTCGATCGTGCTGCTGGTCTGGGTGGTGCTCACCATCCTCAACGTGTTCGGCGTCAACATCGCCCCGTTCATCGCCTCCGCCGGCGTCGTCGGCCTGGCCATCGGCTTCGGCGCCCAGAACCTGGTCCGCGACTTCGTCACCGGCGTCTTCATGCTGCTCGAAGACCAGTACGGCGTCGGCGACACCGTCGACCTGGGCGAGGCCACCGGCGAGGTGGAGTCCGTCGGCCTGCGCATCACCACCGTCCGCGACATCGACGGCACCCTCTGGTACGTCCGCAACGGCGAGATCGCCCGCGTCGGCAACATGAGCCAGGACTACGCCGTCGCCCGCGTCGAGGTCCCCGTCGCCCTCAGCGTCGACCTCTCCCGCGCCGAACGGGTTGCCCTGGAAGCCGCCGAGCAGACCATCAAGGACCCCGCCGTCGCGGCCAAGGTGATCGGTGAACCGGAAATGCTGGGTGTACAGGAACTTTCACCCGACCGCGTCACCCTGCGGATGACGATCAAGACCCGGCCCAACGCCCAGTGGTCGGTGCAGCGCCGACTGCGCCGCGAAATCCTGAAGGCCTACGACGAACACGACATCGACCTGCCCTACCCGACCGGCCGGGTGCCCGTCGCCGTCGGCGAGCAGGCAGGGGAGTAGCGCGCACAAGCGCATACTGGCCCCATGCCGGACATCACCGCCGTCCACGGCGACATCACCAGGCAGACCGTCGACGCCATCGTCAACGCCGCGAACAACCGGATGCGCGGCGGCGGTGGCGTCGACGGGGCCATCCACCGCGCCGGCGGCCCGGCGGTCCTCGAAGACTGCATCCGGCGCTTCCCCGACGGCCTGGCCACCGGCGACGCCGGTTGGACCACCGCGGGCAACCTGCCCGCCCGCTGGGTCGTGCACACCGTGGGACCGAACTACACCGCCGGACAGCGCGACCGCGCCCTGCTGGAATCCTGCTACCGCCGATCCCTGCAGGTCGCCGACGAACTCGACGCCACCAGCATGGCGTTCCCGCTGATCAGCGCCGGTATCTACGGATGGCCCCGAGACGACGCCATCGCCGCGGCGATCGACACGATCAGGGCCACGGACACCCGGGTCGAACAGGTCCGCATCGTCGCCTTCGACGCCTCCGCATTCGAGGCGGTTCGTACCTATCTGAGTAGGTAGACGCCCCGCTGGGTAGTCTCGAACGCAAGTGTCAATAAGTCGAGGGGGTCATCCATGAACCTCGTACTGGGTCTCTCGGTCACCTCGAGAGACATCCACGGGGAACTGGTCGACGGGGTGACCGGCGAAGGCGAACACCTCGACCGTGCCGTGCTCGACGTCGACCACATCGAGGCCTACCTGGCCGAACTTCCCGCCGACGCCGACCTGCACGCCATCGGCCTGACCTGGTCGCACGACGCCGAAACCGAGGCCATCAAGGTCCGCGAGGCCCTCGACGCCTACGCCGGCGGGGCACCCGTCGTCCCGGTCCGCGACGTCGACGCCGCCGAAGCGCTGGCCCGCGGCATCGCCGAGAAGGCCGGCCACGACTTTCTCATCGTGGTCGTCGTCGAACCCGACAACGCCGTCGTCGCCACCGTCGACGGCTTCCACATCGCCGTGGAGAGCATCGACCACGCCGATACCGCCACCCTGACCGACCGGGTCCGCGCGCTCGTGCGCGCCGCCCGGCCCAGCCCCGACGCGGTGTACGTGCTGGGGTCGCAGCATTCCGACGAGCTGGTCGCCGCGATCCAAGAGGAAACCGACCGACCCGTCCTCACCGCCACCGAGGCCGACTTCGCGCTCACCCGCGGCGCGGCGCTGGCTTCCGCGCACACCGCCAACGTCCCCGACCTCCCCGCCCCGCACCGACACCACTCTCGCGTCCGCGTTCTGGCCGCCGTGCTCGGTGTTGCGGCGGTGGCGTTCGTCGTCTCCGTGTCGCTGGCGCTGACCGCGTCCGGGGCACCGCCCGAGCAGCAGCCGGTCCGTCCCGTCGCGGTCGAATCCGCCCCGGCTCCGCAGAAACCGGCCGCCGAGACACCACGCCCGAAAACCCCACCGGTGGAGGCGAAAACCATCAACATCGTTCCGGCCGCGCCCGCCCCGCCGCCGCAGGCGCCCCCACCGCCGCCGCGGCTGCGTGACCGCATCCTGGACAAGGTCCCGTTCGCCGACCGGTTCCGGTAGCGCGAGCTACCCGGCGGCCGCCAGCAACCGGCCCAACTCGGTCTCAATCCCGGCGGTGATGACGGCCGCATCGCAGGCATGCCGGGAATCCGCGGTCACCGACAGGCACAGATTGTCCTCCCAGGACATCGCGATCACACTGGGCCCCATCCCGTGATACAGCGGTCCGGCCGGATAGAACTGCAACGCAGGAAGATTCAGGAACACCGGGTCCTCGACGGTGATGCCGCTGGCATTGGACACGATCACATTGCACGGCCACGAGATCCGCTCGGCCAGCCCGAACCGCTCGATCCCGCGGAACAGCAGGTTCACCGCGCGCCCCGGCAGGTACTCATTCCACTGCCGGAACAGGTTGACCCCACGCTGTTCCTGGACGTCCTTCACCGCGCGGGCGTGCTCGGCGATACCCAGTAGCCGCTGCACGGGATCCGAGGTGGTGGTGAACAGGTCGACCCGCAGCACCGTGGTGGTGCCCACCCCGTCGGTGATGTAGTCGGACTGATCGGCCCCGCGCATCGCGTAGGGGACCGCCGCCACCAGTGGCGCGCCCGGCCGCTCACCGCGGGAGGCCAGCACCTCGTCCAACGCCGCCCCCACACAGGCCAGCAGGATGTGGTTGACGGTCACGCCGAAGGTCTTGGCCACCATCTGCAGATCGGGCATCGCCAGCTTGGCCAGCGCCGCCGTCGACGTCCCCGACAGCGAGCAGTTCAGCGACGTCCGGGGCGCCTTCACCTCCAGATGCCGGGCCGCCCACTTGCTGCGCATCACCCGCGCCGAGGTGCCCAGCAACTTCGGCAACCGGCGCAGCCGTAAGGCCTTGCGCTTCAGCGCATCCCGCACGATCGCCGACGGCCGGGCCGGAAACGTCGACGCCACCGGGACGTCGCGGGCCGGTTTGGCGCTCAGATCACCCGGCGTCATCAGGCAGCCGATCACGTCCACCGCCGAATCGCCGTCGACCAGCAGATGGTGGATCACCGAGATCAGGTAGGCCTGATCGCTGCCGGGCTGCTCCAGCACGTAGATGTGCCACAACGGAACACGGCGATCCAGATGCTTGGCCCGGACCTCGGCCAGCGCCTTGCCCGCCCCCACCGCCCCGCCCGGGGCGGGCATCGGCATCGCCGTGACATGCGCGTCGATGTCGACGTCGTCGCGGGCCACCAGCATCGGGCGATCCGGGTTGAACCACGGATCGAAGAGCACCTGGCGGTAGGCCGGCATCAGATGCACCCGGTGCCTGAGCAACTCGACCACATGATCGCGCAGGTTCCCCGGCACCGCCGAGCGGTCCACCAGCACCAGGGACATGCCGTTGCCGACCTGCAGCACCGTCTCCTGGTACAGCTGCCAGGCGTCCATCCCGCTGACCCGCTGAGCACGGGGGATCGCGGTGCTCATGCGGTGTAGAACTGTCGGACCCAGTGCCGGTACTTGCCGATCGGCCCGTCCCCGGGCGTCAGCTTCGGATGCTCCAGATACACCTTGTCGTCCCAGATGAGCTGATCCTGTTGCACCTCGTAGGCGACAACCTGCAGCACGATCCAGCCGATCAGTCTCTCGATCGGGGCCGCCAGCGCCCGCAGGGCCCTGTTGCGGAACCGCTTCTTCGCCGCGATACCGATGTAGATGTCCACGTGCCGCTCGGCCACCGGCGTCGGCAGCACCATCTGGCGCACCGTGAGCCCGCCCTGGATGGCGATCTCCACCAGCGAGAAGCCCAGGCCGGCCAGCATGGAGGTGAAGTGGAAACCGATTCCGCCGATCACCGGGATCGGTTTGGTGCCACCGTATTCGGTGTAGATGCGCGGGCCGTCGATCTCCATCGGCTTGGGCACCACGAAGTCGCGGAACTTGTGGATGGTCGCGAAATGCGCGTGGTCCGGCCCGTTTTCGTTGACTTCCTGCGGGTGGGTCTTGAAGTGCAGCTTCTTGGTGGCGATCGGGTGATAGTCCGGGTCGGATTCGGGCAGGTCCAGATCGAAGGCTGGCTGCGCCCCGGGCGGGCCGTGATAGACCATGATCATGCCCAGGTGATTGCGCACCGGCAGTGTCTTGAGTGCCGCCCCGCGCGGCGGCTCCCCGGTCGGGGTCGACACGCAATTGCCCGACGGGGCGAACTTGAACTCGTGGAACGGGCACACCACCGTTTCGCCCTCCACCCAGCCGCGTTTACCGATGTGCGCGCCCAGGTGCGGGCAGTACGGCTCGGCGGCCGACAAGGCCCCCGACTCGGTGCGGAAGATGATGACCTCGCCGTCCAGGAACCGGCGGGTCAACACCTTGCCGGGCGTCAGTTCGTGGGCGAACGCGACCGCGTACCAGCTGTACGGAAACGGCGGGAAGGCGTCCCCGGCGCGGCTCAGGCTGGTCGATTCGGTTGCTGAGGTCATCCACGCACTCCCGTCCGGTGGGCTGCGTCCACGGATGGTGCATCGACATATGCCGGGGATGCAACCCCCGAAAACCCCCGGCATACCGCTGGAATTCGAACGCGCGCCAGCTGCGAACTAGAACGTGTTCTAGTTGCCAAGTAGATCATTGAAACTGCGCGGGACGCAAGGCGGGGCGGTTCTTCGAATCGACTCCGAGCAGAGCGCATGCCGTTACCAACACCGGCCGGAACCCGGGCTACCATGGACGCAGCGATCGGAGTCCCGATCAAACCGGCCCTCGCCGAACCATAGTGGAGTTGTGTTGACGTCTGTTCGTCGTGCCTGTTTGGCGATCGTTTTTGCTGTGCTGGCCGTGGCGGGCGGGGTCGTGCTGACCGTGCTGCCCGAACGCGCCGACCATGGCCAGACGTTGACCGCGACGACGCAGGAGTTGCCCCAGGCCTCACCGATCGAGCCGCCCCGGATCACCATCAGCCCCGGCCCCCGCGCCGAGGTGGAGCCGGTGGGCCAGGTCTCGGTCACCGCCCAGACCGGCACGCTGGCGGCCGTCACGCTGGTCAACGATGCGGGCAAGGAGATTCCCGGCGTGCTCGCCGAGGGCAGCACCCGCTGGACGCCGGCGGTGCCGCTGGGCTACGGCCGGCAGTACACCCTGACGGTGCACGGGCGCGGCCCCGGCGGCATGCCGACCCGGGAGAGTTCGACCTTCACCACCGTGGACCCGAGCTATCAGGCCCGGGTGTACCTCAACAGCACCGCCTACGCCCCGCTGCAGGACGGCGCCACCTACGGCGTCGGCATGGTGGTCGTCGCCCGCTTCGACCAGACCGTCACCGACAAGGCCAACGCCGAACGGCGGATGACGGTGACCACCGAACCCAAGACCGTCGGCTCCTGGAACTGGATTGACGATCAGACCGCGCACTGGCGCCCGGAGAAGTACTACGCGCCCGGCACCAAGGTCACCGTCGACGCCGGCATCTACGGCGCCCGGCTCGGCGAGGATCTCTACGGTGCGCAGGACGAGAAGGTGTCCTTCACCATCGGCGACGCGCACGTCTCGATCGCCGACGACACCGACAAACAGGTCCGGGTCTACGAGAACGGCAAGCTGGTCCGCACCATGCCGACCTCGATGGGCATGGGCGGCACCGAGACCATCGGCAACACCACGCTGAGCTTCTGGACCCCGCGCGGGGTCTACACCGTGATGGACAAGGCCAACCCGGTGGTCATGGATTCCTCCACCTACGGCCTGCCGGTCGGCTCGCGGCTCGGCTACCGCAACACCATCCCGTGGGCCACCCGCATCAGCCTGGACGGCATCTACCTGCACCAGCTCAACGACACCATCTGGGCCCAGGGCAACACCAACGTCAGCCACGGGTGCCTGAACCTCAGCGGCGAGAACGCCGAATGGTTCTACAACTTCTCGCGCCCCGGCGACATCGTCGAGATCCGCAACACCGGCGGGGATCCGTTGGCCCCCAGCAACAACGGGGACTGGAGCGTGCCCTGGGCGCAGTGGCGCCAGGGCAGCGCGCTCAAATAACGGCCCGGATCGTGCCGCGCCTCAGTCGGCGGTGGCCACCAGCGAGCGCAGCTTGATCTCCGGGTTGTCGCGCTGGAAGCCCTGCAGCCGCCACGGCGTGGAGAACAGCACCAGCATCACCCCGTCGCTGCGGGTCAGCACCTCGGCGGACACCTGCTTGTTCATGAACTCCGCGTCCTCGGGCTCCACGATCCGCGCGACCTGATAGGGCAGCGGCTCCAGGGTGATCGCCGCGCCGATCTCGGTCTCCATCCGGTGCGCGGCCACCTCGAACTGCATCGGCCCGACGGCGGCGAACACCGGGGCCTGCTCACCGCGCTTGTCCGAGCGCAGCACCTGCACCACGCCCTCCTGGTCCAGCTGCTCGATGCCCTTGCGGAACTGCTTGTGCTTGCTCGGATCCTTGCCGCGCACCACCGAGAAGTGCTCGGGGGAGAAGCTCGGGATCGGCGGAAAGGTCACCGGCACATCGCGATACAGGGTGTCGCCGGGGCGCAGCGCGGCCGCGTTGGCCAGGCCGATCACATCGCCGGGCCAGGCGTCGTCCAGGGTGGAGCGCTCGCGGCCGAACACCGACTGCGCGTACTTGGTGACGAACGGCTTACCGGTGCCGGCGTGGGTGAGCACGTCACCACGCTCGAAGGTGCCCGAGCACACCCGGGCGTAGGCGATCCGGTCGCGGTGCGAGGTGTCCATCCCGGCCTGCACCTTGAACACGAACGCGCTGAACGGCGAATCGACCGGCCGCGGGTTGCCCGCCACGTCGACGATGGCGCCCGGCGAGGGTGCCAGCTCCACCAGCACATCGAGCAACTGGTTGACGCCGAAGTTCAGCGCGGCCGAGGTGAACAGCACCGGGGAGGTCTCGCCGGTGCGGAACGTCTCGGGATCGAAGTCCGAGCCGTCCATGGACAGCAGCTCGGACTCCTCGACGGCGGTCTCCCAGTCGATGCCGGCGGCGGCCTCGGCCTCGTCGGCGGGGATGTGCTCCTCGGGGGCGGCGGTGGCGCCGCCGGCGGTGCGGGTGAACCGGATGTAGTGGCCCTTGCGGCGGTCCATCACCCCCTTGAAATCCCCGGCGATGCCGACCGGCCAGGTCAGCGGGGTGGTGCGCAGCCCGATCCGCTCGTGGATCTCGTCCATCAGTTCCAGCGCATGCCGGCCCGGGCGGTCCCACTTGTTGATCACGGTGATGATGGGGATGCCGCGGTGCTTACACACCTGGAACAGCTTGAGTGTCTGCGGCTCAAGGCCTTTCGCCGCGTCGATGAGCATCACCGCGGCGTCCACCGCGGTCAGCACCCGGTAGGTGTCCTCGGAGAAGTCGGCGTGACCGGGGGTGTCGAGCAGGTTGATGACGCAGTCGCGGTAGGGGAACTGCAGCGCGGTCGAGGTGATCGAGATGCCGCGGGCCTTCTCCATCTCCATCCAGTCCGACACGGTGGACTTGCGGCCCGCCTTGCCGTGGATGGCGCCGGCCTCGTTGATCACCCGGGCGTGCAGCGCCAGCGCCTCGGTCAACGTCGACTTACCGGCGTCGGGGTGGCTGATCACGGCGAAGGTACGGCGGCGGGTCGCCTCCGCGGCGACGCGGCCGGCGGTGCGGGTGTCGAGGGCATTCTCGGTCATATCAACAGCGATGGTATTTGCCCTGGCCGGGAATCAATAATCGCAACCCCGACCCGGGTTAGCTGCGTCACCGCAATACCGGCCGACGACGACCGGTTCTGTCAGGATGATGCCCGTGAACCGGAAGCGTTGGCTGGTGGTGGTCGGGTTGCTGGCAGTGCTGACCCTCGGCGCGGTGGCCGCTGCGCCGTGGGCGTACATGACGTTCGTCGCCGACCCGCCGCAACCGGCCTGGGCGCTGCCGCCGGACAGTCACCCCGCAGGCACCGCCGTCGACGGGACGTGGACGGTGCAGCCGGGCTCCCAGGCCGGCTACCGGGTGCAGCAGAAACTGTTGTGGGAGCGCGTCGATGTCAACGGCCGCACCGACGCCGTCACCGGTAGCGCGGAGATCACCGGATCCCAGCTGACGTCGATCGAGGTCACCGTCGACCCGGCGGCCATGCAATCGGGCAGCCCCGGCCGTGACGAGAAGTTCCGCAGCGCCGACGCGCTGGAGACGGCGACGTTTCCCAGCGCGACACTGACCGGCGCCGCTCCGGTGGACGTGTCCGCCGTGCCCGCCGACGGCAGCCCGCTGCGGCTGGAGATTCCGGTGACGCTGACGCTCAAGGGCGTCACCCGGCCCGCCACCGCGCAGGCCGAGATCCAGCGCAACGGGGAGCGGGTGGACGTCGCCGGCACCATCGCGATCCGGCTGCCCGACTTCAACGTCGTCCCGCCGAAGCCGGCCGCCGGCCTGCTGGAGGTACAGCCGGACGCCACCATCGAATTCCTGGTGCACCTGGCGAAGTAGCTCAGCCGCGCAGCCGGCCCAGTACCCGCGCAAAGAACCCTTCCGGCGGCTCCGGAGCCTGGCGGCGCACATACGGCCACGGGTTGTTGCGTTCCGGCACTGCGGCCGCACGCACCTGCTTGAGCTGGGTGCGCAGCTGCGCCCGCAGCTCGTGCAGCGCCGGGTCCTCCCAGCGGTTGACCGCCTCGGCCGGGTCACCGGTCAGGTCGTAGAGCTCCCACTGATCGTCGAGCACATCGCTGCGGTAGCGCTGCGCGCCGCGCCCGGTGTAGGCGAGCTGGCGCACGCCCGGCTCGGTCCAGGTGCCTGGATCGTCGAAGGTGCGCACCAGCTTCCACAACCGGTCGTCGACGCGGGCCACCAGGCCCTCGAAGTTCCCGGCGACGTGCGCGGGCACCCGGATGCGCAGCGGCGCGGGCGGATTGACGTCACGGCCGAGTTGGCGGGCCAGGCCGGACGCCCCGGTGTCGCCTTCGAGCACATTGTCGCGGGTCAACAGGTACACCGCCCGCTCGTCGTCGGCCGGGCCGCCGTCGACCACCGGCATCAGGTCCACCCCGGGCAGCGGGTGCACCTCGGAGAAGCTTCCC
The DNA here is from genome assembly GCF_043974665.1 of Mycobacterium sp. AMU20-3851. Lineage (NCBI taxonomy): Bacteria > Bacillati > Actinomycetota > Actinomycetes > Mycobacteriales > Mycobacteriaceae > Mycobacterium > Mycobacterium sp. AMU20-3851. The sequence goes on along the minus strand of NZ_CP146371.1, from coordinate 3,940,040 downwards.
GCCAACTCGGCGGCCACCGCCGGCACGTCGATACCGGCCGCGCCGAGCAGCGTCGGCACCAGATCCACGTGGCTGGTCGGCGCCGACACGGTGCGCGCCTGCGTGGCGTGGGCACCGATGCGGGCGATGACGAACGGCACCCGGGTCGCCTCGTCATACAGGTTGAACCACTTCTGATGCAGCCCACCGTGCGCGCCCAGCAACTCACCGTGATCCGACGTGCGTACCAGCACCGCCTCGGTCGACCCGTCGGTGACCGCCCGACGCACCCGGTCCAGCGGTCCGTCCACCTCGGCGTGCAGCCGGTAGTACAGGTCGCGGTAGGCCTGCGCCTTGCGCCGGTAGGTGCGCGATACCGCCGCGGTCGGCCCGTACCCGGAGTAGTAGGCGTCCCGGAACGCGGCCTGGGCCGCCGGTTTACTGCTCAGGTCCTCGTCCGCGGTGGGCGCGGCGGGCACATGCGGGGGATCGGCCGGCGAGGCCGAGAGCGGGTTGCGTCGCGACCACGCCGGAAACAGCACGATGTCATGGGGATTGACGAAGCTGGCCACCAGCAGGAACGGCCGCAGCGCCGCCGGGTCACCGGCGCGCCGTCGCGCGTAGCGGTCCTGGAGCCAGGCCACGATCCGCTCCGCGAACAGCGGGTCCCGACGAAAACCGCTGTTGGCCAACGACGCTCCGTGCGGTTCGGGCCCGACCCAGCCGGAGAACCCGTACGGGCCCAGCGGGTCGGCATCCAGGTAGGCCTGCACCGCGGCCGCGTCCACCACACCGTCGTCGTCGTTGGTGGCCAGGATCTTCCCGGTCACCGGGTCCTCCAGGTCGGCGTGCGAGATGTGCCACTTGCCGTCGTAGTGGGTGTCGTAACCTGCTGCGCGGAACCAGTTTCCGAGAGTGGGCACCTCACCGCGGCGCAGCCAGCGCAGCCGCGAGTCGTCGTAACGCTTGCCGAGCCCGTCGGTCTGGGTGACCCCGTGCAGATCCGGGTACTGGCCGGTGAACAGCGTCGGCCGGCTCGGGACACAGGCCAGCGACCCGGTGTAGTGACGGGTGAAGCTGACGCCGTGCTCGTCGAACCAGCGCCGCCCGGTCAGCGTCCGTCGCCGCCAGTCCGACACCTCGGGGGATTCGTAGGGCGGGATCGCGCGTTCCTCGTCGGTCATCAGGATGACGATGTCGGGCCTGTCCATGGGTGCCATCCAACACCGGATTGTTGGGATCGGTAGCGATTGCGCGCCGCTGTACTCGTGCCATGACGACGCCACCGTGGCGGCGCACCGTGAAAGGAATCCCGATGAACGTCATCCCCGCCCAGATCCAGGACCTGACCAAGCGCGTCGACAAGACCCCGGCCCTGGTCATCGCCCTCTTCAGCGGCCTGACCGCGCTGTGGTCGGCCTACCGGGTGCTGTGGCTGGCCTACGCGGGCTTCGCCCTGTCCACCTACGGGCTGTCCCCGATCTCGCTGATCATCTCGGTGGTCGTCTGGGTGGCCGTCGCGGCGGTCTCCGGCCTGCTCGCGTTCGCCTTCTGGACCCGCTACAGCAGCGACGACACCGCCGAGCAGTCCGAGCAGTAAGGCCACGTCAACGGCGCCGGCGCGGAAACCTCGATTCCGCGCCGGCAGCGTTTTGGCACACTGGGCAGATGCCGATGCAGCCGCCAGAACCGCCGCGCGACCCGGCTACCCGGCGGATACCTCGGCCGGACCTGCCGACCGAGCGCATGCCGCGGCGTCCCGAGCCGGCCACCGAGCGCCTGCGTGCACCGGACCCGGCCACCGAGCGGCTGCGTGCACCGGATCCGGCCACCCACAGGATCCCGGCGTCGCCGCCGCCCCCGATCCCACCGCCGCCGCTGGGCAAACCCGGCATGGACGTGCCGGCGCCCCCGGCGGCCCGCAACAAGCAGAGCATCGTCCTGATCGCGGTCATCGTGGTGGCGGTGCTGGTCGGCGGACTCGCCGGCGCCGAACTGTTCGCCCGCAACCGCGCCGCGGCCGTGCTGTCCGGGATCACCGACTGCCTGGTCGAGGACACCGCGGACGTCTCCTACTCGGTCAGCCCGCCGTTCCTGTGGCAGTACCTCACCGACCGCTACAGCGACATCTCGGTGATCACCACCGGCGACCGGGTGCAGGAGGCCAAGGGCATGACCGCCGACGTCACGCTCAGCGACATCCACCTGCAGGATTCGGCGGACGGCGCGGGCACCATCGGCTCGATCCGGGCCACCCTGGACTGGACCGCCGAGGGCATCAAGAGCACCGTCGCCGACAACCTGCCCGTCGTCGGCGATCTCGTCACCGCGGTGCGCACCGACGCCGCGGCGGGCACCCTGATCCTGGAGGCGACCGGCGACACCACCATCACCGCCAAGCCGGTGGTCACCGACGGCAACCTCGAACTCCAGGTCCTCGACGTCACGGGCCCGTTCGGCAAGGACGCCGTGCAGACCGCGCTCAACGAGCTGACCGCCACGCTCAACGACAACTACCCGCTGGGCATCAAGGCCGACAGCATCAAGGTCACCGACACCGGCGTGATCGGCGAGTTCTCCTCCACCGACGCGACCATCCCCACCGGCGACAGCGACCCCTGCTTCGCCGACCTCTAACGCCGCCTGAGCCGCGACCACACCGCATTCCGAACGCGGTGGCTGATCACGCTGTCGGCGTGCTGCGGCAGCACCGGCACGTACAGCCAGCCCTGGCTGCGCAGGAACTCCGACGTGGCGACGATGTATGTCGTGGGTGCGTCGGCGAGATCGCAGTCGACGCCGATCTTCAGTGCGGGCCAGCCCATGGCCAGCAGGACCTCTTTGAAGCCGTCGGTGACCCGGATCTGACTGTGCGTAGGTCGGAATCCATTGTCCGACAGCAGCAGCCGAACGCGGGTCTGCTCCGGTGTCCGGGCGCCGGGATCGATGTCCAGAATCGCCGCATCCGCCGTCCTGACGTCCCGCATCCCCCGATAGCGCTTGGCCAGCTGCCAGATGTCCTCCCTGCTGATGCCGGTGGCCGCCACGAGCGGGTCGAGCAAGGTGACGGCCTCGTCGCGTGGCAGGTGCCGGGCCAGGTCGAGCGCGGTACGCACGGGTGTCGTGATCGGCAGCCCGTGCCGATAGGTGATCTCGTCGACGCAGATGCGCTCGTTGTGCAGGACGATCCCCGGCGGATGTCTGCTGTTGCGGGCGATCAGGTCGACGGGGTCGGAGCTGATCTGCCATGGATCCCGGTAGAACCCCGCGGCGGTGCGGCCGGCGATGATTCCGCTCTTCTTGCTCCACAGCCAGGCGGCCTTCGCGCGGTCCAGCAGGGTGGGCTCGGTGTCCTTCGGCAGGTAGATGTTGGGCAGGTCTGCGGTATAGCGCGCCCGCAGCACACCCCGGGTCATGGTGCCGCGCGCCAGGGCCTCGCTGCCGAGGAAGGGTTCCATACCGCCATGGTGGTGACGGGTGCCGACACATCGCGGGGTGTCGGTCGCCGGGCTGTGGATAACCGCCGGAGTTTCAGCTGGGTTGCGGTTGAAAACCCTAGGGCGAGATCGAGCTGAGGGTTGCTGATCTACGTACGGTGGGCCGGGTAGACCGCCGTACGGTCGAACTCGGGCCGAGTTCGAGCCGAGGGTCGTCGATAAGGCCGGTGTAACCGGAATCGGCGACCGTGAGTGCGATCTCGCCCTAGGGGTTTGAGCGGGGTATCACCGGACGCAGCGGACCCGCAGTGAACACTTTCTCGAAACTGCCTAGTCCGGTCCGGCGGTCGTGTTAGACACGAGGCACAGCGCGGGCCGAGGGAGTGCACATGTTCGATCTGTTGATCACCGGCGGCACCGTCGTCGACGGCACCGGAGCCGACCGGTTCACCGCGGACGTCGGTATCACCGACGGCCGGATCGTGGAGGTCCGCCGGCGCGGCCCGAACGATCCGCCGCTGACCGCGCCGGCCGCCGAGACCATCGATGCCGCAGGCAAAATCGTCGCGCCCGGTTTCGTCGACATCCACACCCACTACGACGGCCAGGTCAGCTGGGACGACCTGCTGGAACCGTCCAGCAGCCACGGCGTCACCACCATCGTCGCGGGCAACTGCGGGGTGGGTTTCGCGCCGGTGCGGCCCGGCCAGGAGCAGTGGCTGATCGAGCTGATGGAAGGGGTGGAGGACATCCCGGGCACGGCGCTGACCGAGGGCATCACCTGGGGCTGGGAAAGCTACGCCGAGTACCTCGACGTGATCGGGCGCCGGGAACTGGCCGTCGACATGGGCAGCCAGATCGCGCACGGCACCGTGCGCGCCTACGCGATGGGGGAGCGTGGCGCCCGCAACGAGCCGGCGAACCCCGACGACATCGCCGCGATGAGCCGCCTGGTGCAGGAGGCCATCGAGGCTGGGGCGCTGGGCTTCTCGTCCTCCCGTACGCTGGCGCACCGCGCCATGGACGGCGAACCGGTGCCGGGCACCTTCGCCGCCGAGGACGAACTCTTCGCGCTCGGGCGGGCCACCGCGGCCGGCGGCGGCGCGGTCTTCGAACTCGCCCCGCAGGGTGCGGCCGGGGAGGACATCGTCGCGCCCCGAAAGGAACTGGAGTGGATGCGCCGCCTCGGGGAGGAGATCGACTGTGCGCTGAGCTTTGCGCTCATCCAGGTCGACGCCGACCCGGACCTGTGGCGCGAACAGCTCGACCTGTCCGCGGCCGCGCATCAGGCCGGGAGCCGGCTCTATCCGCAGGTGGCGGCCCGGCCGTTCGGCATGCTGCTCGGATTCCCCGGCCACCACGCCTTCACCCACCGGCCCACCTACCGCCGGCTCAAGGCCGAGTGCAGCCGCGAGGAACTCGCCGCCCGCCTCGCCGAACCGGCTGTGCGCCAGGCGATCCTGTCCGAACAGGATCTGCCCGTCGATCCGAACGTGCTCTTCGACGGCATGTTCGCCTTCGCGCAGTACTCCACCGAACGGCTGTACTCACTGGGGGAGCCGCCGGACTACGAGCCCACCCCGGACCGTACGGTGGCCGCCATCGCCAAGGCCCGCAACCAGGATCCGTTGGCGACCATGTACGACCTGATGCTCGAATCGGACGCCGCGAACATGCTGATGCTGCCGATGTTCAACTACGCCAACGGCAACCACGATGCGATCCGGGAGATGATGACGCACCCCGCCGGCGTGCTGGGGCTCTCCGACGGCGGCGCGCACTGCAGCATGATCTGCGACGCCTCGTATCCGACCTTCCTGCTCACGCACTGGGCGCGTGACCGGCACCGCGGCGAGAAACTGCCGCTGGAGTACGTGATCCGCAAGCAATCCCACGACACCGCACAGCTGTTCGGGCTCACCGACCGCGGCGTCATCGCGGTCGGCAAGAAGGCCGACCTCAACGTGATCGACCTGGACGCGTTGACGCTGCACGCCCCGCGGATGGCCTACGACCTACCGGCCGGCGGGCACCGGCTGGTGCAGGGTGCCTCCGGCTACACCGCGACTATCGTCAACGGGGTGATCACTCGACGCGACGGCGTGGACACCGGCGCCCGCCCGGGCCGACTCGTCCGCGGCGGTCGCTGATGCGCGGCCTGGCCATCACCTTTGCGGCGCTGGCTGTCGCGGGCGCGCCGGTGGCCGGTGCCGATGTGCTGAGCCCGCTACACCCGCTCGTCGACGCCGCCGCGCAACGCCTGCTCACCGCCGAACCCGTTGCGGCGAGCAAGTACCTGACCGGCGGCGCCATCGAGGACCCGCAACGGGAACAGCAGGTCCTCGATACCGTCGCGGCCGCCGCGCAGGCACAGGGGGTGGACCCGGGCTTCGTCCGCGAGGTGTTCCGCGACCAGATCGATGCGACGGTGTCGTTGCAGTACAGCCTGTTCGGCGACTGGAAGGTGGACCCGGTCGCGGCGCCGGATACCGCACCCGACCTGGCCGCGACCCGTGCCACCATCGACGGCCTGAACCAGATCATGGTCAGCGAGATCGCGCGGGGGTGGCCCGAACTTCAGGCGCCGACCTGCCGCGCCGAACTCGCGGCGTCGGTCAATGAAGTGACGATCAACCGCGGGCTGGACCCGGTGTACCGGCGGGCACTGGAGTACGCCACCGGCGACTACTGCCGCTAGAGCGCGCCGAGGATGTCGTTCTTCAACGCCTCGGCCTCGGTACCGAACACCGCCTGCACACTGTTGCCCACCTCGATCACCCCGGCCGCGCCCAGGCTCTTCAGCCGGGTCTGATCCACCCTGGCCGGGTCGGCCACCTCCATCCGCAACCGGGTGATGCAGGCATCCACATTGACCAGGTTCTCCCGCCCACCGAAGGCCGCGATGACCTGCTCGGCGCGGGTGTTCTCGGCGGACTCCGCGGCCTCGGGCTCCGCCTCGGGTTCCCGGCCCGGGGTGAGCATGTTCCACCGGGTGATGGCGAACCGGAACAACAGGTAATAGATGACGAAGAACACCACACCCATGCCGATCAACAGCGGGATGTTCTTGGCCGCCGGGGCGGTGCCGTACAGCAGCAGGTCGATCAGGCCGGCCGAGAACGAGAAGCCCAGATGGATGTCGAGCAGATACGCGACCGCCAGCGACAACCCGGTCAGTACCGCGTGAATGACGTACAGCGGGAATGCCACGAACATGAACGCGAACTCCAGCGGCTCGGTGACCCCGGTGAGGAACGCCGTCAGCGCCGCAGCGGCCAGGATGCCCACCGCCACCTTGCGCTGTTTCTTGTTGGCCACGTGGATCATCGCCAACGCGGCGGCGGGCAGGCCGAACATCAGGATCGGGTAGAAGCCGGCCGTCAGATGCCCGCCGGTCGGGTCTCCGGCCGCGAACCGGGTCAGCTCACCGGTGACGATGTTGCCGTCCGGGGTCTGGTAGTCCCCGTACAGGAACCACACATACGAGTTCGGGATGTGGTGCAGCCCGAACGGGATCAGCATGCGGTTGGCGAACCCGTACACGAACGCCCCGAAAGCCCCGGCGCCACCGATGAACTGGCCGAGGGCGGTCAGGCCGACATCGAAGATCGGGTAGAAGTAGCTCATCGCGAACGCCAGGAACAGCGAGGCCAGCGACACCACGATCGGTACGAACCGCCGGCCCCCGAAGAAGCCGAGATAGGACGGCAGTTCGATGGTGTGATAGCGGTCGAACAGCCACGCGGTCAGCAGGCCCACCACGATGCCGGCGAACACGCTGTAGTTGATCAGCGCCTGATCACCGTTCTTGTCGACCTCGCCGGCCAGCACGATCGGCGACATCGTCTCGAACACCGCCTCGACCACCAGGTAGCCGACCACCGCGGCCAGCGCGGTGGAACCGTCGGCCTTGCGCGCGAAACCGATGGCCACACCGACGGCGAACAACAACGGCAGATTGGCGAACACCGCATCGCCGGCCGCGCTCATCGCCTTGAAGAACGCGCCGATCACCGGAGCCTCGATCCGGCCCAGCAGATCCGGCTGGCCCAGCCGCAGCAGGATGCCCGCGGCCGGCAACACCGCGATCGGCAGCATCAAACTCTTGCCGAGGCGCTGCAACTGCGCGAACCCCGGAATGCGGGTACTGCTATGACGATTCGTCGGCCCCCTCATTCGGGGCAGCCTAAACGAGAAGAGGCGAACCCGAGACCGTCTTCGGCAACGCTCGTACTGTGGACGAAATGACGACGAAGGTTCTCGCTCCGGTGCCCGGGCGGGTGGTCGCGCTCGGCGATGTACCCGACCCGGTCTTTGCCCAGGGCATGGTCGGGCACGGCGCCGCGGTCGACCCGCCGCGGGAGGTCGTCACCGCCGTCGCCCCGGTCGACGGCACCCTGCTCAAGCTGATGCCGCACGCCTATGTCGTGTTGACCGAGGCGAAGGTGGGGGTGCTGGTGCACCTCGGGTTGGACACCGTCGCGCTGGAAGGCCACGGCTTCACCACCCTGCTGCAGCAGGGCGACCGGGTCACCGCCGGGCAACCCGTGATCAGCTACGACGTCCCCGCGATCGTCGCCAAGGGTCTGAATCCGATCGTGCCGGTGGTGGTGATGGATGAACGCGAGGCCGCCAACATCGCGGTGACCGCCGCCCCGGATGCAGCCATCGCCCCGGGGACCGAGTTGTTCACGGCCAACCGCTGATGGAAGTCATCATCACCGCGGGACCCGCCGAGATCGGGGTGCTGGCCGCCGACGCGATCGGCGCGCTGCTGCAGCGCAAACCCGACGCGGTGCTGGGCCTGGCCACCGGGTCGTCCCCGCTGGCCATCTACGACGAACTGGCGAACCGCTGTGCGGCAGGGCGTATCTCGTTCGCCGGGGCCCGCGGGTTCACCCTGGACGAGTACGTCGGGTTGCCCGCCGACCATCCCGAGCGCTACCGCAATGTCATCGACGAGGTGTTGGTGTCGCGGGTGGACTTCGCAGACGGCGCGGTGGCCGGACCGGACGGGCTCGCCGCCGATATCCCGGCGGCCTGCGCGGCCTACGAGGACGCCATCCGCGCGGCGGGCGGCATCGACCTGCAGATCCTCGGCATCGGCACCGACGGGCACATCGGGTTCAACGAGCCCGGGTCCTCCCTGGCATCGCGCACCCGCATCAAAACCCTGACCACCCAGACCCGATCGGACAACGCCCGGTTCTTCGGCGGCGACATCGACGCGGTGCCCACCCACTGCCTGACCCAGGGGTTGGGCACCATCCTCGACGCCCGGCACGTGATCCTGGTGGCCATCGGCGCGCAGAAAGCCGAGGCGGTGCACCATCTGGTGGAGGGCGCGGTGAGTGCCATGTGGCCGGCCAGTGTGCTGCAGCACCATCGGCATGTGTCGGTGCTGCTGGACGAGGCCGCGGCCGGCCGGTTGCAGCTGATCGACCATTACCGGCAGACCTACCGCGCCAAGCCGGACTGGCAGGGCCTGTAGATGCTGCTGACCGCCGACACCCTGCTCACCGGCACGGAACTGTTGCGCCCCGGCTGGATTGACGTCGACGGGCCCACCATCCGGGCGGTCGGCGACGGTGTGCCCGCCGCGCAGGCCGACCTGGCCCTCGGCGCGGTGACCGTGGTGCCCGGCTTCGTCGACACCCACCTGCACGGCGGAGGCGGCGCCAACTTCTCGGCGGCCGCACCCGAGGAGACCGCCACGGCCGCCGCGCTGCACCGCCGGCACGGCACCACCACGCTGATCGCATCCCTGGTGACCGCCGCTCCCGACGAATTGCTGTCCCAGGTGCGCGGTTTGGCCGTCGACGTGCGTACCGGGCTGCTGGCCGGTATCCATCTGGAGGGACCGTGGCTGTCCGCGCGCCGCTGCGGTGCGCACGAACCGGCGCTGATGCGCGACCCCGACCGTACCGAGATCGACCGGGTGCTGGCCGCCGGCGACGGCGCGGTGCGGATGGTGACGCTGGCGCCCGAACGCGACGGGGCGCTCGCGGCCATCGGCCAGCTCACCGCGGCCGGGGTGGTGGCCGCGGTGGGGCACACCGACGCCGGCTACGCGCAGACCCGCGCGGCCATCGACGCCGGCGCCACCGTCGGCACCCACCTGTTCAACGCGATGCGGCCGATCGGCCAGCGTGAACCCGGACCCGTCATCGCCCTGATGGAGGACCCCCGGGTCACCGTCGAACTGATCACCGACGGCGTGCACATCGACCCGGCGATCTACCGTCATGTCACCCAAAGTGTTGGGGTGCAGCGAGTCTCGCTGATCACCGATGCGATGGCGGCCACCGGCATGGCCGACGGACACTACGAGCTGGGTCCGCTCGGGGTCGACGTGGTGGACGGGGTGGCCCGCGTCGCGACCACCGACACCATCGCCGGCAGCACCGCGACCATGGATCAGGTGTTCCGGTTCGCCGTGGAGCACTGCGGACGCGACTGCGACGATGACGACGCCCTGCTGCACGCGGTGGCGCAGTCCTCGATCAACCCGGCCCGCGCGCTCGGGTTAGCGGCGGCGGCAGGGCTGGTGCCGGGCGCCACCGCAGACCTGGTGGTGCTGGACGAGGACCTGGCCGTGGCCGGGGTCTTGCACCGCGGCGAGTGGGTCGTCGATCCGGCGGACTGAGACCCGGCCGACTGAGTCAGGGCCGGCAGCTACCGCCCAGCGCGCACGGCAGCACCGCGTCCATCCAGCCGTGATCGTTCTGCATGGTGGCCAGCAGCCAGGCTCCCCCCGCCACCACCGCGAACGTCCCGCTCGCGAACAGCGCGACCACCAGCACCAGCAGCGCGATACCGGCGGGGGAGCCGCCGGCCATCAGTCGGACGGCGCGCACCACCACGTCGATGATGCGCACCACGAGCATCAACACCATGAGCGCCACTGTATCGGGGCAGAGCCGTCGAAACCGGGAGTAGAGCATGATGGGCCCATGCCCGAGGAAACCGAACTCAATGTGCTGGGCGGACCACTGGAACCGTGCGGCACCGACCCGCTGACCGGGTTCTACCGCGACGGCTGCTGCTCGACGGGGCCCGAGGACGCCGGCCTGCACACCATCTGCGCGGTGGTGACTGCCGAATTCCTGGAGCACCAACGCGCCATCGGCAACGACCTGAGCACCCCGATGCCGCAGTACCGGTTTCCCGGTCTGACGCCGGGGGACCGCTGGTGCGTGACCGCGGTGAACTGGTTGCGCGCCTACCAGGACGGGTTCGCGGCCCCCGTGGTGCTGGCGTCCACCCATGAACGCACGCTGGAAGTGGTGCCGCTAGAGGCGTTGGCCGAGCACGCCGTCGACGTGCCCGACGACGCCAGCGACCTCTAGGTGATGTAGCGGTTGCGCCAGCGCTCGAACCTGTTGCGCGGCGGCGCAACCGCGGAGAGCACCGCACTCATCGGGGAGGCCGCCGACGCGGCCGCCGTCCGGGCCGGCGTCGCGGTCGAGGTGTCTTCGTCCCACCAGACCGGTTGCAGCAGAGCCGATGTGATCGGGATGGCCTTGTCGACACGCTTGTGTCCCCAGCTGCAGGCCCGGTCGATCGAGGCGCGCGAGGGGGCCAGGTTCACCGGGGACAGGGTGGGCGAGAACCGGACGATGTGATCGGAATACGGCAGGTTGCGCACCATCTGCAGCTGGATGGCCTGCGCGATGGGTGCCAGCCAGAGATGGCGCGGATCCCACTGCGGGTGGAAACAGTCGAACGCCAGGTAGCACGCGTTGCGGGTGCCCAGCCGGCCGTCGCGGATGCGCTTCCAGGCCAGCTCGACCGGCACATTGCTGGCGGTGCCGCCGTCGACGATGGCCGCCACATCGTTGGCCGCCATCAGCTCGTCGAGGATCGGCAGCATCCGCGGGTCGCGGGTCTCGTGGTGCAGCACGCCGGGGATGGCCGAGGAGAACGACGCGGCGTCAACGACATTGACGTTTCGGGTCAGGTCGTCACCGCCGACGACGATGGCCTTGACCACCCGGGAATCGATGAACGCCGCGGCCTGCCACAGCCGGGCCGCCACCTCGGGGCCGACCCCGATGGGCAGGAACGGCAGGGTGCGCAGCTTGAGCACCGCCAGTTCCTGATGCCGGAATTTGGCGGGCAGGGCGGCGAAGGACTGCCGGCGCACCCCGGCGACCACCGCGTCGAACGGGATGGCGAGATCGGCCATCCGCATCTGCTCCCCATCCGGCCGGGTGAACAGCGCCTCGGCGAACAGATCGAACCGCAGCGAGAACACCCCGGTCAGGCCGTGCCGGCGGCGCAACTGCTCGGGGCCCAGAATCGAGCGGTAGGACACCGTCTTGGCCCAGGCCACATACTCCTCGATCGGCACCGGCAGCGAACGGGCCATCACCGATCCGATGACCGATCCGATCGACGAACCGACCATATAGTCGGGCACCTGCCCGGCCTCCAGCAGCCGCTGCATACCGCCGATGTAGACGAAGCCCGCGCCACCGCCACCGCCGAGCACGGTGACCAGCTTCTTGTGCCCGACCTCGGCGTCCAGTTCGGCGGGCGAGAAATCTCCCGCGTGCCGCTCGGCGAGCGCACGTCTCTGCACGTCCTGATCCTCGACCAGAGCACCCAGCACCGCGGCCGCCGCCCGCAGCGCGGTCACCCCGTGCTTCTCCTCGCGCAGCGGTCTGTGCAGGGCGTCGGCGACCCGCAGCTGCCAGGCGGCCTGCTCGGCGCCGACGGAGACGTCGCCGCGGCCGCGGGTCCCGCCCGGCCCGGCCGCGCCCGGCTCGAAGTCGGAGAGCTTGGCGAAGTTGATCAGGTACCGCAGCTTGCGCAGCTGCTCGGCGCTGAGCACCCCCGCGTGGGCCAGGTCCAACCGGACCAGCCGGTTCTCCATCTTCTGCAAGGCCAGAGCCGGGTCGGCGGAGGGCAGCTCGGCTTGGAGTGCCTCGGCGTTCTCCAGTTCCTCGGCGGAATCGGCCGTTTCGGCGTCGGCGAACGGGGGCTGCAGCACAGACGACACTCTAGGTGGGGCGCCCTACTCGTCGGAGCGGTCCCGGGATCCCACGTACGCCAGCAGCGCCGCGTCCGACGAACTGAAGCGTTCCACCTCCTCACCGCCGTCGCAGCGCAGCAACGCAATGGTCAGCCGGTCCGGTGTGCGGGCCACCACCTGCCAGTGCGCGCCGGAGTCCTCCCACCTGCGCAATTCCTCGATCCGGTCCCGGTTCATGTACCTACCATCGCACCTGTGACGCAGTCCCACATGCGTAGCGGACTCTCGGATCGGACGGTTAGGTAGGGTCGGGGCAAATGATCGAGACCGACGATGAGCTGCCGATCCTGCCGCGCGAGCTGACGGACATTCCCGATGAGGTCCGCCGGGTCGGTCCGCCGCAGATCCCGGCGATCGAAGAGCCCTACGGCGCCCGGCTGGTCGACCCGGACGCGCACGCCGAGCTGATCTCGGAGTGGATGAACATGCCGCACCTGGTGGAGTCCTGGGAGTCGGCGTGGCCGGCGGAACGCTGGCGGCTCTACCTCAAAGCGCAACTGGCCGGGACCTTCTCACGCCCGTACCTGACCAGCCGCAAGGGTGAGGACATCGGTTACATCGAGCTGTACCGGGCGGCAAAGGATTCCATCGCCACCCGCTACGATGCGCACCCGCACGACCTCGGTATTCATGCCGCCATCGCGGACACCAAACTGGTCAACCGGGGCATCGCACCGCGGATGCTGCCCAAGCTGATGCGGGACCTGTTCGAACTGGAGCCCGAGTGCCGGCGCATCATGTTCGACCCGGATCACCGCAACACCGGGGCGCGCCGGCTCGTCGAATACGTGGGCGCCACGTTCCTGGGCGAGCATCAGATGGCGAACCGCAAGATGGCGCTGTACGTCTTCCCGCGCACCCCCGAGGACATCCCGGCGCACAAGTAGCCACCTGTGCGCCGTGGCGATGATCAGCCCTCGAGGCCCATCATTTCCTCGTAGCCGTCGTAATCGGGCTTCATCGCGGCGGCCACCAGTTCCCACAGCACCTCATCGGTGCCGCCGCCGACGCGGGCCAGCTTCATATCGCGCCACCACTGGCCCAGCGGTGTCTCGTCCACCAGATAGCCTGTGCCGCCGAAGATGTGCATGCACTCGGAGACGACCTCTTCACCGAGCCGGGCCGCGCACACCTTCATCGCGGCCGCGGTGCGCAGATCCAGCTTGCCGCCCACCCCGATCCCGGTGAGCGCGTGGCGCAGCATGTCGGCGCGGGCCTGCAGATCGGCCATCCGCATCCGCAACGCCTGGTGCTCGTAGAGGGTGTGGCCGAACTGGCGCCGGTTCATCATGCGGGCCAACGTGATTCCGAGGATCCGCTGGCAGCTGCCGGAGATCTGCCCGGCGACCGACATCCGCTCATGGGCCAGGCCCCAGGAGATGGCGGCCAGCCCGATCCCGGCGCGGGCCACCAACGCATCGGCCGGCACCCAGGTGTCGATGTGCACGGCGGCGGTGTCCAGCGGGCCGTTGCCGACCTTGGTGTAGGGCTTCTGTACCTGCACACCCGGATCGTCCAGCGGGACCGCGATGACCACGACGTTGCCGTGCTTGCTGTCCGGGTCGTTGTCCACGTTGCGAGCGACCGCCAGCACGTAATCGGCGATCGGCGAGAGGGAGACGAACTTCTTGATGCCCTTGACCTCGAAACCGTCACGCACCGAACGGACTTTGGTCTCGACGATCTGCAGGTCCGACCCGCCGGACTCCTCGGAGGCCCCGACACACAGCACCGCGTCCCCGTGGATGGCCCGCTCGGCGATATCGCGCAGGTGATCGGTGCGGGCGAAGCGGCGCAGCAGCGCGATGGCCGAGTCGTGCAGGCTCACCCCGACGGCGATACCCCCGGAACCGAGCCGGCCCAGCCGCTCGGCCAGGGCGATCACCTTGGCCACGTCAGGCTGGGTGTCCTGACCCCACTTGGCGGTGAAAACGCCTTCCTTGGCCAGGTATTCGAGAAGTTCGCGGGGGAACTTCTCGGTCCGTTCGGCTTCGGCGGTCCATTCCTTGACCCGGTCGTCGAAGACCCGGTCCAGCAACTCGTTGAACTCGTCGAGTGAAGCCGACTGAGGTGGTGCTGCAGTCACTGTCCGGTGCCTTCCAAATTCCTTTTGACTTCCAGCCGGCGCAACTTGCCCGATGAGGTTCTGGGCAGCGATCCGGGCCGCATGAACACGACTTCGGCTGGGACGACGCCGCAAACGGATGCGACCAGTTCGACGAGTGCGGTGCGGGCGGCGGGCTCGTCGGCACCCTTGAACTCGGCGGCGATCACCAGGCCCGGACGGGTGGCGGGCCCGTCGGTGCCCACGGCGACCACGGCGCCGGCCCGCACCCCGTCGACCTGGGCTGCCACGTTCTCGATCTCGGTCGGAAAGATGTTGCGTCCGGCGACGGTGATGATCTCCTTGGCGCGGCCGCAGATGACCAGGCTGCCGTCCAGGAAATAGCCGATATCCCCGGTGGGGAACCAGGTTTCGGAGTCGATCGGTTGCTCACCGAGATAACCGGTCATCATCGAGCTACCACGAATCTCCACCTCGCCGACCTCACGGTCGGAGACATCCGAGCCGAACCGGTCGTGGGCGGTGATCCGGATCTCCATACCCGGAATCGCGGTGCCGAGGACGGCGTGCTTGCGGGTGTAGCCGCCCCGGTCGGTGACGATGTGCAGCTCGTCGACCTGCAGACCCGCCCCGGGGGTGGGAACGGCCACCGCACAGTTGGATTCGGCCAGACCGTAGGAGGGGGCCAGCGCACCGGGGCGCAGCCCGAACTTCGCCATCGCCTCGGCGAACATCCGGCTGCCGTCACAGTCCACGGGTTCCCCGCCGTTGAGCGCGAAACGCAGGTTCGAGAAATCGGCGTCGCCGACCAGCCCGGCGTACTTGCCGACGATGTTGTAGGCCATGTTCGGGGCCGCGGTGAGCGACGCGCGGCTCTCGGTCAGCCACTTGGTCCAGCCGAACGGCTGCGCGGAGAACGCCGATGTCGGCGCCTGCCACAGTTCGGCGCCGGCCAGCGCCATCGTCAACACGAAGGACAGCCCCATGTCGTGGTAGAGCGGCAGCCAGGAGTGGCCGCAGTCGGCCTCGGTGACCCCGACCCGTTCGACCAGGGCGCCGATATTGGCCAGCACGGCCTGCGGTGACAACTGCGCGGTCCGCGGTGTCCCGGTGGATCCCGCGGTGCCCTGCAGCACCGCCGCGCCGCTGCCGGCCACGGTGCCGGAGTGCGTGACCGAGCGCTGCGGGTGTGCCACCGTGCCGATGTCGTAGACGGTGACGGCACTCCCGGCGGCTGTCAGTTCGCGCAGGTGCGAGCCGTGGCTGAACACGGTGCGCACCCCGATGCGCTCGAACCGCTCCAGGGTGGCCCGCGCCCAGCGTTTGGGGTCGGCGCCGCGCACCGGCCCGGGCAGGATCGAGACGGCGGCCCCGGCCAGGAACGCGCCGGGGATGGCGGCGAGGAACTCGGCGGTCGGATCGCCGACGAGCCCGATGGCGGGCGCGTCGTCCTCGCAGATGCGTGCGGCGACGTTCTCGGCGCGCGCGTGAATCTCCCCCCACGGGTGGCGGTTCCAGCTACCGGTATCGGTATCGAGCACCGCCAGTGCCCGATCGGTGGATGTCATCGCATCCGTCAATGCCTGCGCCAGCCCCCATGGCGCGGTGGTCACGAGTTGGCCTGATCCACAGGCAGTTTGGCCAGCACGATGGTCTCCAGCTCGCCGACGGTCTCGCAGCTGAGCAGGTCTTCCTCCGACAGCGCCGCGCCCAGACGGTCCTCGATGGCCACCATGCCGACGGCGAAGGCCACCGAGTCCATGCCGACATCGTCGACCAGCCGGGAGTCCCGGGAGATCCGGCTCACGTCGATGTTGAGCTCGTCGCGCAGGATGGCCAGGAGCTCCGGATTGACCGCTTCGGGCTGTGACAGTTCCATGGTCGGCGACCCTACACCTGAGATTTTACTCAGGGTAGCCTTACCGAAGGTGGCGTCAGCGCGTCGGGTCGGCGAGGGCGAGGCCCCCGATTCGGTTGCCACCGTCGATGGTGATCATCGCGGGCACGACTTCACAGGTGACCAGGCCGTGTTCGGCGGTCAGCTCCTCGACCAGGTCGAAATGCGCGGCGATGCGGTCGGGGCGGTCCAACAGCACGGTTGTGACCGGGACCTGACGGCCGAGTTGAAACATCCTGTCGCCGTGTGGCTCGTGCTCGCCGTGGAAGCCCCAGATCCCACGCAGCACGGTGGCCCCGGCGGACGCCTGCCGGGTGCGCAGTTCCTCGACAATGCGGCGGTGCGCCGGCACCCCGGCGCTGCTGTGGACGGTGAGCTTCTGCCACAGCGGTAGCCCGCGCGCATCGGTTGCGGGTAGCTCGGCGGGCCGGCCGAGCAGTTCGCCGTCGCGTTTACACACCTGGATGCGCTCCACGGTCGTCACAGCCGTCGGCAGCAGTTCGCGCAGCCGGGGCAGCGCCGCGCTCACCTGCCCGACATCCCCGACCGCCAGGATCATCACCGGCACCTCGGTGTTGGTGCTGAAGAACCGGGCCCGCCGCCGGACGCCGTGCTCGGTGCCGTCCACCCCGAGAAACGTTGTGGCGCCCGTGAACCCGAGTTGCCGCAGCAGTGCGCAGATCTCCCGGTGGGCGGGCCGGCCGGCGATCCTGGTCTGGCGACCGACATACACCGTCAGCTTGGCCGAGCCGGATCCGAGGGGAGCGGTCGAGGCCCGCTCCAGGGTGAGCACGCCACGGCTCAGCGCCGCGGCCACCGGCCCGGCCAGCTCCTGGATGCGCTCGGCGCTGTCCACGGCGGCCAGCGCCACCGGCAGATCCTCTGACGTCGACAGCGTGCGGTCGGTCCGCAGCTGGTGGCTGGGCCCGAACCCGCCGATGCCGCGCAGCACGACACTGTCGGCCACCTCCGCCCGGGCGAACAGGTCCAACAGTTCGTCGGCGAGGAATCCGCGCGCCCCGCGCTGCCGCTCCCCGAAGTAGGCGGTCAGCTTCAACAGATCGGTACTCACACTGCGCGCCCCATCAATTGGCCCACCCAGGCCGCCGCCAGTCCGAGCACCACACTGGCGGCGATATTCACCACGGCGGGCCGGTTCCGGCGCTCCTCGGCCAGCCGGTGCGTCTCCAGCATCCAGGTCGAGAACGTGGTGTAGGAGCCGACGAAGGCGGTCCCGGCCAGCAGCGCGGCCTGCGGGCCCAGGGCCAGTGCGCCCAGGAACCCGAGCAGCCAGGCGCCGCTGACGTTCACCGCGAGCGTGCCGAGCGGGAATCCGGTCGCGAAGCGCCGCGACACGGCGCGGTCGACGAGGTACCGGCACACCGCGCCGAGACCGCCGAGGACCAGTACCGCGCCCCACAGCACGGCGGTCACCGCTGCCGCCTCATCGCAGGGTTGCCCGTCGAACCAGCCCGGTGCTCAGCTGCATGGCCAACAGGCCCAGCCCCAGGCTGGCCACGGTGTAGCCGGCGGCCAGTAGGTAGTGGCCGTGTTCCAGCATCCCGATGGTCTCGACCTGCATGGTGGA
Organism: Mycobacterium sp. AMU20-3851; assembly: GCF_043974665.1. Taxonomy (NCBI): domain Bacteria; kingdom Bacillati; phylum Actinomycetota; class Actinomycetes; order Mycobacteriales; family Mycobacteriaceae; genus Mycobacterium; species Mycobacterium sp. AMU20-3851. The sequence continues at coordinate 3,922,037 of NZ_CP146371.1, read as the reverse complement.
AAAGGTGGTGAGCCCGCCGCACAGCCCGGTGCCGAGCAGCGGCCGGCGGTAGGCCGACACCGGCAGCCGTTCCAGCAGCCGGGTGGTGAAGTAGCCCAGCAGTGCGGCGCCGGCGATGTTGACGACGAAGGTGGCCCACGGCCAGTGCCCGGGCGGCACCGCGAGCAGGTGGCTCAGTCCGGCGCGGGCCAGCGTGCCCAGCGCACCGCCGGCGAACACCGCAGCCAGTTCCCGCCGGTCCGTGAGCGCCACACCGCAAAGTATGTACGCCGGCGAGCCGACAAGTAAGGTCGGCTCACAATGATGGCGCACGATCAGCCCGCGGTGCGGATCTCGGTGCTGGGTCCGATCCGGGCGTGGGTCGGCGGGCAGCCGGTCGATCTGGCCGGGCCCAAACAACGTTCGGTGCTGGTGCGGTTGGTGCTCGCGCACGGCGACGTGGTGTCGGTGGACCGGCTCATCGAGGATCTGTGGGCGGGGGAGCCGCCGCCCAAGGCGCTGGCCGCGCTGCAGGCCTACATCTCGCACCTGCGCCGGGTGCTCGAACCCGGACGCGAGCGCCGCGCCCCGGCCCGGGTGATCGTCAGCGCCGCCCCCGGCTACTGCCTGCGGCTGCCGGACGACGCCGTCGACATCTGGTCGCTGGAAGCCCGGATCGCGGCCGCCGAACAGCACACCGATACCCGCGCCCGGGCGGCCGTGCTGGAGGAGGTGGTCGCCGACTGGTCCGGCGATCCCTATGTCGAGGTCCGCGACGCGCTGTGGGCCGCCCCCGAGGTGGCCCGGCTGACCGAGCTGCGGCTCTCGGTCATCGAGGCGCACGCCGCCGCGCAGTCCGCGCTGGGGCAGCACGCCGCGGTGGCCCGGGTGCTGGAGGCGCCGGTGCGCGATCACCCGGACCGGGAAACGGCGGCCTGCCTACTGGCCGTCGCGCGGTACCGGCTCGGGCACCAGGCCGCCGCGCTGGAGGTGTTGCGGCGCACCAGCGACTACCTGATCGACGAACTCGGCCTGGAACCCGGCCGCGCCCTGCGGGATCTGGAGCGCGATATCCTGCGCCAGGCCGAGCACCTGGAACCGATCGCGGCGGCACCCACGCCCGCCGCGGCACCGCCGGAAGCGCCGCACCCCGCCCCGGACAACCCCACCCGCGGCCGGGTCGATGAGCTCGCGGCCATCGAGGCGGCCGCCGCGGCGGCCCTGCGCGGCGGACTGCGGGTGGTGTGGATCGGTGGCGAAGCCGGAGCCGGCAAGACCACGGTCGTCGAGACGGCGGCCGCCCGGCTGCGCGATGCCGGGTGGACGGTGGCCGCCGGGCGCAGCCCCGAGGTCGACGGTGCCCCACCGGGGTGGGCCTGGACCGAGGTGCTGGTGCCGTTCACCGGCCGCATCGCCGGCACCCCGCACGCCGGGCCGCTGGCACCGCTGCTGCACGACGGCCCGTCGCCCGGCACGCAAACCGCCGACGGCACCGTGTTCTGGATCGCGCACGCCCTGGCCGAGGTACTCGGTCAGGCCGCCGCCGAGGCGCCGCTGCTCATCCTGCTCGACGACCTGCACCGCACCGACGGCCTGACCCTGGAGTTGTTGCGGCTCACCGCCGACCGGCTCGGCGAGGGCCGGGTGCTCGTCATCGGCACCTACCGGCCCTCGGAGTCCGGTACCGAACTCGGGCAGGCTCGGGCCGCGCTGGCCAACCACACCGCCGCCCACCTGATGCTGGCCGGGCTCGACGATGCCGCGCTCACCGCGCTGGCCACCGACTGCGGACTGCCCGCGGTCACACCGGAGACCCTGCGGCTGTTGCGCGAACATACCGGCGGCAACCCGCTTTTCGTGCGGGAGCTGGCCCGGCTGATGGTCGCCGAGGGGCTCGACGCCGCGCACGGCGGTGTGCCCGCCGGGGTGGGCGACGTGCTGCGGCGCAGGCTGGCCCGGCTGCCACCGCAGACCGCGACCGCACTGCGGCAGGCCTCGGTACTGGGACGTGAGGTCGACATCACCCTGCTCGGCGAGCTGGGCCGCGCCGACGACGAGGAACTGCTCGATGCGCTGGAACCCGCCGTGCTGGCCGGCCTGCTCGACGAGCCGGTTCCCGGTCGGATCCGGTTTGCGCACAACCTGATCCGCGACACCCTCTACGGCGACACCTCGGTGCTGCGGCGTTCCCGGCTGCACGCGGCGGCCCTGGAGCTGCTGCGCAGACCCGGCCGCGGCGCCGACGCCGCGTCGCTGGCGCACCACGCCGTCGCTGCCGCCACCGCCGACACCGCCACCGAGGCAGCCGGATTCGCGATGGCCGCGGCACGCGACGCCGATGCGGTGGGTGCCCCGGTCGAGGCGGCGCGGCAGTACCGGGCCGCGGTGCGCATGCTCGGCCTCGCCGGCGCCGACTACGCGGCCACCGTGGCGGCCCGGTGTGGCCTGATCGCGGCGTTGGCGCGGGCCGGTGACGCGCTCGGATCACGGGAAGAGCTGCACGACACCATGATCGCGGTCGTCGAGTCCGACGATCTCGCGGTGCAGGTGCTGACCGCCGCGGACAGCCCGCTGGTCTGGCGGGTCCGTGCCGGTGACCACATCGACCCCGTCATCGTCGACCCGCTGCGCCGCGCCCTGGCCCGTGAGCAACCCCCGCACACCCGGGCCCGCCTGCTGATCACCCTGTTCACCGAACTGGAGGGCGCCGAACACGGCGAGGCGCTGGCGGCCAGCACCGAAGCGCTGCAACTGGCCAGGACGCTGCACGCCCAGGACCCGGTCGCCCACCAACGGCTGCTGTGCGCCGCGCTCAACGTCCGGGCCTTCGCCTGCCTGGGACCGGACCACGCCGCGCAACGGGAAAGCGTTGTGGCCGAGTTGCTCTCGGTGTCGGAAGCCTATGACGCCATCGACTACCAGGCGGTCGCGCACTGGTTCGCGTTCCTGGACGCCGCCGGGCGTTCGGATCTGGCCGGCGCGGTCAAGCACGTCGACGCCGCGGTGGCACGCGCGGGTACCGGCCAGATCGGCTTCCTGCTCGGCGTGCTCGACGCGTTCGGCGCGCAACTGACCGTGCTGGCCGGGCGCACCGACGAGGGGGAGCGGCGCTACCTCGCGGTGGCCGCCAAACTGGCCGAGTACGGCGTCGCCAACGGCGCACTCGTCGGCTTGGTCGGGCGGATCAGCGCCAACCTGGTCCGCGGCAGCCTCGCCCCGATGGCCGACGAACTCGTCGCCGTGCACCGGCAGGTGTCACGGACCATCGCCGAGGGTGCCGCGCTGGCCCTGCACCAGGCGGGCAGACCCGCCGAGGCCCAACAGATCTGGGCGGAGCGGATACCGCTGGAACGGTCCTACTACTTCGTGGCGACCGCGACCCTGCGGGTGCATGCCGCCGTCGCGCTCGGCGACCTGGACACCGCCACCGCCACGGCCGCGGAGCTGCTGCCGTACTCCGGGCGGATGGCGGGGCTGGACAACGGCACCCTGCTCACCGGCCCGGTGGACGCGGCGCTGGCGGCCGTCGCCGAGGCCACCGGGGACACCGGGGCCGCCGCCCGGTACCGGCGGGCGGCCGCCGAGCTGACCGAGCGGCTGGCCGCGCAGGCGCGCGCCCTGATCGACTGAGGGCCTACCCGAACACCGCGCGTTCGAACGAACGGTGCCGCCACGCCATGCAGCGCAGCAACATCATCAGCGGGGCGGGCACAGCGGCGGCCAGCGTGGCGCGCTCGGGGTCGGTGGCGACCGCGAGGATCCGCGGCCCGTCGAACGACAACCGACCGGTGCGCTGCGCGGCCTTCTCCACCGCCTGCCAGTCCTGGATCGAGACGTACCGGCGGATCACCGGGAACAGTTCGCGCTCCTCGTCGGCGATGTGCGCATTCAGCAACCGATGCAGGTCGGCCAGCCCGGCCGCCAGCGGCCGGGCCATCTCGGGGTCACCGCTGCGCCCGAACGCGGCCGCGGCGGCCCGCAGCCGGTCCAGCCGCGGGTCCAGGGCGGCGTGATCCTCGGTCAGCTCGCTCAGATCGACGAAGTCGCCCGCCGCGGCCTCGATCACCGGCCACAGCACGTCGTCCTCCATCGTGTGGTGGTGGTGGATCGACTCGCACATCAACGTGACGTAGCGGGCGATGGCGCGGGCACGCCGCGGCGGGCAGGGCAGCCGGCGCTGGGCGACCGCGGTGGTCAGGTCCGCGAGCCGGGAGGTGTCGGTGACCATCGCGCGGTGCGTCAGGGTGATTCCGCTGAGGTCGAGTTCCGGATTCGCGACGCGGGCGGGCTGGGCTGAACGTGAGGTATCGGTCATGCCGGTCACTTTCACCCGGCCCACTTGCGACGAACTTGTGGTCGGCTTGGGGTCAGGACAAGACAGCGGCACCGAGGGTAGGACAGGATGGACCCATGGTGGCCAATCCGCGAGCCGGGCAGCCGGCACAACCCGAAGATCTCGTCGACCTCGCGCATCTGGTCACCGCGTATTACACGGTGCAACCCGATCCCGACGACGTCGCCCAGCAGGTGGTGTTCGGCACCTCCGGCCATCGCGGCTCGGCCCTGGACGGCGCGTTCAACGAGGCGCACATCCTGGCCACCACGCAGGCCATCGTCGAGTACCGGGCATCCCAGGGCACCACCGGCCCGCTGTTCCTGGGCCGCGACACGCACGCGCTGAGCGAGCCGGCCTGGGTGTCGGCGCTGGAGGTGCTGGCCGCCAACGACGTGGTCGCCATGATCGACGCCGCGGACCGCTACACCCCGACGCCGGCGGTCAGTCACGCCATCCTGACCTTCAACCGTGGCCGCGATACCGATCTGGCAGATGGAATCGTCGTCACCCCGTCACACAACCCGCCGCGCGACGGCGGCTTCAAGTACAACCCGCCCAACGGGGGCCCGGCCGACTCGGATGCCACCAGCGTGATCGCCAAGCGCGCCAACGAGATTCTGCGCGAAGGTATCCGGGCGGTGAAACGGGTCCCGTTGTCCCGGGCACTGCAGATCGCGCAGCGGCACGACTACCTCAACGCCTACATCGCGGATCTGCCCCACGTGGTGAACCTGCACGCGATCCGCGCCGAGGGGGTACGCATCGGTGCGGACCCGCTGGGCGGGGCCAGCGTCGACTACTGGGGCGCGATCGCCGAAACCCACAACCTGGACCTGACCGTAGTGAACCCGCTCGTCGACGCCACCTGGCGGTTCATGACGCTGGACACCGACGGCAAGATCCGGATGGACTGCAGTTCGCCGAACGCGATGGCCTCGCTGATCGCGAACCGGGACCGCTATCAGATCGCCACCGGCAATGACGCCGACTCCGACCGGCACGGCATCGTCACCCCCGACGGCGGGCTGATGAATCCGAACCACTACCTGGCCGTGGCCATCGACTACCTGTACACCCACCGGCCCGAGTGGGCGGCCGGCACCGCCGTCGGCAAGACCGCGGTCAGCAGCTCCATCATCGACCGCGTGGTGGCCGGGCTGGGCCGGGAACTGGTGGAGGTGCCCGTCGGCTTCAAGTGGTTCGTGGACGGATTGGTGACCGGGACAATCGGTTTCGGGGGCGAGGAGAGCGCCGGGGCATCGTTCCTGCGTACCGACGGGACAACCTGGACCACCGACAAGGACGGCATCATCCTGGCGTTGCTGGCCTCGGAGATCCTGGCCGTCACCGGCTCCACCCCGTCGCAGCGCTACGTCGAACTCGCCGAGCAGTACGGGGCACCCACCTATGCGCGCATCGACGCCCCCGCCGACCGGGACCAGAAGGCCCGGCTGGCCAAGCTGTCCGCCGAGCAGGTGAGCGCCACCGAGTTGGCCGGCGAGCCGATCACCGCGAAACAAACCGCCGCCCCCGGCAACGGCGCCGCGCTGGGTGGGCTGAAGGTGACGACCGAGAACGCCTGGTTCGCCGCCCGCCCGTCGGGCACCGAGGACGTCTACAAGATCTACGCGGAATCCTTCAAGGGCCCGGAGCATCTGGCCGAGGTCCAGCAGGCCGCCAAGGATCTGGTGAATACAGTCATCGGGTGAGTTCTGCGCCCGAAGACAGCGACTGTCCGACCCCGACCAAGCGGACGCTTCCGCGCGAGGTCTGGGTTCTGGTCGCGGCAAACGTGGTGGTCGCGCTCGGGTACGGCGTGGTCGCCCCGGTGCTGCCGCAGTACGCCCGGCACTTCGGGGTCAGCATCGCCGCGGCCACCTTCGTCATCACCGCCTTCGCCGTGATGCGCCTGGTCGGCGCCCCGCCGGCCGGGTTCCTGGTCCAGCGGCTGGGGGAGCGTCGCGTGTACATCGGCGGCCTGCTGATCGTGGCGGTGTCGACGGCGGCCTGTGCCCTTGCCGAAACCTATTGGCAGCTGCTGCTGTTCCGCTCGCTGGGCGGAATCGGCTCGGCCATGTTCACGGTGTCCTCGCTGGGCCTGATGATCCGCATCTCGCCGGCCGACGCCCGGGGGCGGGTGGCGGGCCTGTTCTCCTCGGGTTTCATGATCGGCTCGGTGGGCGGTCCGATCCTGGGCAGCCTGACCGCGGGATTCGGTCTGTCCGCGCCGTTCCTGATCTACGGTGCCGCCCTGCTGGTCGCCGCGGCCGTCGTCTTCGTCAGTCTGCGCCACTCGCATCTGGCCGCCGCCGAGGAGAACGTGGATCCGCCGGTGCCGTTCACGACGGTGTTCCGGCACGGGGCGTTCCGGGCGGCACTGCTGTCCAACTTCGCGACCGGGTGGGCGTCGTTCGGGCTGCGGATCGCGTTGGTCCCGCTGTTCGTGGTGGAGGTGTTGGGCCGCAGCCCGGGGGTGGCGGGGCTGGCGCTCACCGCGTTCGCGGTGGGCAACATCTCGGTCGTGATCCCCAGCGGGTATCTGTCCGACCGGTTCGGGCGGCGCAAGCTGGTGATCTTCGGGCTGCTGCTGGCCGCGGTGTCGACCGGTCTGGTGGGTTTCAGCGAGTCGCTGACGGTGTTTCTGGTCGCCGGCTATGTGGCGGGTGCGGCCACCGGAATCTTCGTCGCGCCGCAGCAGGCTGCGGTCGCCGATGTGGTGGGCAGCAAGGCCCGCGGGGGCACCGCGGTGGCCACTTTCCAGATGATGGCCGACGTCGGCTCGATCGGCGGGTCGCTGCTGGTCGGTCTGATCGCGCAGTACCTGTCGTTTTCCTGGGCTTTTGTGATCAGCGGGTTGATCCTGCTGTTGGCCGCGGTGGGCTGGATGTTCGCCCCGGAGACCCACCGGGAACCGCCCGCGGGTCACACCCCGGCCCGCTCGATCGGCCCGGAGGCCGGTGGAGAGGTGCCCTGACCAGCCGTTTTGAACCTGCACGGTGCAGTGGTGTACCTTTCAACAGCACCACAAACGGGGCTATGGCGCAGTTGGTAGCGCACCACACTGGCAGTGTGGGGGTCAGGGGTTCGAATCCCCTTAGCTCCACGTTTGAAAGAACCCGCTCCGGCTTCGGCCGGGCGGGTTTTTTCATCGGCGCGCGGGTTCCCACATTTGGCGGTAGAGCCCGCACTTGTCGTGTTATGCCATATTCACAACAATTGTCTGCGAACAATTTTCGTAATGGCGCAACACACATTTCTCGGATGGACCGCTAAAGTATTGCTGGTGTTTCTCCTCCGCCGTGTGCGCCGTGTCGGCGGGGATACGTTGGTGGTGACCTGACGTGCCCGCCAGCCTCAATGGCTTGGTGGATCTGACCGCCAAGCGGCTCTTCACCGCCACCAGCGAAAACGCGGTCGAGGTCAGTGAGTTGGTGCTGACCGATTTGGCCGCATATCTGGGTCTTGATGTCGCATTTCTGCGCCACAATGATCATGATATTCACGCCACTCGGCTGGTGGCGCAGTGGCCGATTCGTACCTTCGTCCCCGATCCGGACCCGATCGGGGTCGTTTACTTCGCCGACGCGGACCCGGTGTTCGCAATGGCCGAATGGCTCAAAGAGCCGCTGGTGATCCGGCCGGAGCCGAAAACCGACGAATATCAGCAAACAATTCAACAGGGCACCGAGGTGCCGCAGATCTCGCTGGCCTGCGTGCCGCTGCTGTCCCATGACGTGACCACCGGGACGCTGGGGTTCGTCAAGTACGGCGACCGGGAGTGGCTGGAAGAAGAGCTCAACGCGCTGAAGACGATCGCGACCATGTTCGCGCAACTGCAGGCGCGGTTGCTGGCGATCGACCGGCTGCAGTACCTGGCCGAACACGACGACCTCACCGGACTGTGCAACAACCGGGTGCTCGCGCAACATCTGGACCGACGGCTGGAGGCCGGGCAGGACGGCCCGGTGGCCGTCCTGTTCACCGATCTCGACCGGTTGAAGTCGGTCAACGACCTGTTCGGTCACACCTCGGGTGACGAGCTGATCGCCGAGTTCGCCGGGCGGTTGCGCGAATCGGTGGGCGACACCGCGTTTCTGGCGCGCCAGGGCGGCGACGAGTTCGTGATCGTGCCGCACGGGCCACTGGAACTGCCGGAGGCCGAAGCGCTGGCCGACCAGGTCCGGCTACTGCTCAAGGAGCCGTTCACGGTGGGCCGCGAGTTCGTCCGGCGCACCGCCAGTATCGGTGTGGCGGTGGGCCTCCCGGGCAAGGATTCGGCATCCGACGTGTTGCGGCACGCCGATCTGGCGCTGGTGGCGGCCAAGGGCTCGGGCGGCAACGACGTCGCCGTCTTCACCGATGCGATCGCCCTGAAATACCTACTGCTCAACGATGTTGAGCTGCATCTGCGCGACGGCATCGAAAGCGGCGCCTTCGTGGTGCACTACCAGCCCGAGGTGGACCTGCGCACCGGCGAGGTGGTCGCGGTGGAGGCGCTGGTGCGCTGGAACCACCCCACCCGGGGCATGCTGCTGCCGAGCGCGTTCATGCCGGTGGCCGAATCCTCCAATCTGGCTGCGGTGCTGGGCCGCAAGGTGCTGCACGACTCCTGTGCCCAGCTGCGGCAGTGGCGGTCGTCGGGCCTGGCCCGGGACGTGAAGCTGAGGGTCAACGTGTCACCGGTGCAGCGGGTGGCCTACGGCTTCGCCGACCATGTCGCCCGGGTGCTCGAGGAGTTCGACCTGGAACCGGCATCGTTGAGCCTGGAGATCTCGGAGAGCTTCGTCACCGACGATGTCGACCTCAACGGCGACACCCTCACCGAGTTGCGGGCCCTCGGGGTCAGCCTGGCGCTCGACGAATTCGGGGCAGCCTACAGCGATCTCAGCCGGCTCAAGGCCCTGCCGATCGACACCCTGAAAATCGACCGGACGTTCGTGCAGGAGCTACAGGACGGTTCCGACGATCTGGCCATCATCCGGGCCATCGTGTCACTGGGCGAGGCCTTCGGCCTCGGTCTGGTCGCCGTCGGCCTGGAGACCGAGGCGGCAGCACAGACCCTGGTGCAGCTGGGTTGTTTTCAGGCCCAGGGCTTTCTGCTGTCCCCGCCTGTCGATGCGGCCGCCATGGCGAAGATCCTGGCGGCCGGCACCATCGACTGGCGGCGCGACTAACCGGACTTGCGTGCGGAGAGCAGCAGCGCGGGCAACCTGACCCGGCCCTTCGCGTCGCTCTCGAAGCTGTGCTCCGGCAGGTTCGGGACATCGGGCAGTTTCACCGCCACGAACGCGGGCTGCACGTTCTCGATGGTCCAGACCCGCGAGACCACCTCGCGCAGTTCGGCCTCGGTCACCAGGTTGGGCACCGGGAAAGGGGAGTCCGGCGGCAGCGCATCGGTGGTGAACACCAGCATGTGCAGGACCGCGCCGGGCGCGGACACCTGGTGCACCCCGCGCAGGTAATCCTCGCGCGCCTCGACCGGCAGCGAGTGGAACAGCGTGCAGTCGACGATGGTGTTGAACGGTTCACCGTCGACGGTGAGCGTGCGCAGATCCCCTTGGATGAAGCGCACATTGGTCAGATTGCGGGACTCCGCGGCCCGGGTCGCCGCCTCGATGGCGACGGTGGAGATGTCGGCGCCCACCACGTCATAGCCGTGCTCGGCGAGCGCCAGCGAGACGTCGCCGACGCCGCAGCCGGCGTCCAGTACGGGGCCGGTGATCTTGCCGGCGTCGATCAGCGCCGCGATCTCGGGTTGCGCCTCGCCGATGTTCCACGGCGGTGGCCCCGCGAAAACGTTGTCGGAGTAAGCAGCATCCCAATCCATCACCTCGGCCATAGCTGGCCAGCGTAGCGCCTTCAGCGCAGATGTTCGTCGAAGAAGGTGAGGATCCGTCGCCAGGCGTCCTCGGCTTCGGGTTCGGAGTAGTTCATCGCCGCGAGCCGTTCGATGACGGTGAACGGCGCCGGGATGCCGAAGTCGTTCATGAAGGCGTGGCCGACGTTCTCGTATTCCTTGATGTCGCGGGTGACGCCGCCCCTGGCCAGCACGGTCTCCAGATCGGCGGCCGATCCGGTGCGCGTGATCCGGTCCTTGGCCCCGTAACTGGCGACCACCGGACAGGATTCGGCCAGGGCTTCGATGTTCTTGGGGTTCAGGCCATAGTTCGGTGCGCTCGCGTCGAACAGTCCACTGGGCGAAAGTTGCAGTACGAAACCCGCACCCATGCAGAACCCGACCAGGCCCACCTTGCCGGTGCAGCGCGGGTCGGCCAGCAAGTGATCGCGGGCCGCGACGATGTCGTCGAAGCTGTCGCCGGTACCGGCGAAATGGGTGCGGATGGTGGAGATCATGCACCTGATCTTGAGTCCGCGGCTGTACAGCGCGGGGGCCAGCGTGAGATAACCGGCCGCGGCCAGGCGATCGCTGATGCGGCGCAGGTCAGCGGTCATCCCGCGGACATCCTGCACCACGATCACCGCCGGCCACGGGCCTTCGGTCGGGGGCACGGCGAGGTATCCGCGCAGCGCCCCGGCCGGGGCCGGGTAGGTGACCTTGGGCATGTGATTCCGTTGCTGTTCAGGTGATCTGGCGACACATCGGCAGACGGTGCGGGTGTACCGTCCGCCCAGCTTGTCATACCGCCCCACGGTAGGCGCGCATTGGATCCCAAGTTGGCTGTATTGTCGAGCGCATGACGGTCTTCCTGAGACCGCGCGTGCCGCCCGAGCCGACGAGTATCGACCGGATCCGCGACGCGGCCGTGCGGACCCTTGCCGACAAGGGTGTGTCGGCGACCTCACTGCGCGCGGTCGCCGAGGAGGCCGGCGTGTCGATCGGCCTGGTGCAGCACTACTTCCGCAACAAGGCCGGACTGGTCGCCGCCGTCGACGACTACGTGCTGCAGGTGTTCGGCGAGATCATCGAGGCGACGCCGATGCCGGAGTCGGCGACCGACAATCCGCACGGCATGGGCAAGCGGTTCGCGCAGCTGGTCGACGAGCATCCAGACCTCACCAACTACATCGCCCACGCTCTCATCGAAGGCGACAAGATCGGCTCGGTCATCTTCGACGGTCTGCTGCAGATCAGCGCGGCTCAGGGGGAGAAGTTCGCCGAGGCCGGCCTGACCCGGCCCGACCTCGACCCGGTGTGGGGCTCGTTGAACCCGCTGATCCTGCGGGTAGGCGCGGTGATCCTGCGTCCGCACATCGAACGCCATCTGCCCGGACCGTTCGGGTCCCAAGCGCAGTTGCAGCGCTGGGATGCGGCCGTGACGGCGCTGATCCGCAACGGCCAGATGGCCGAGTCGGACGACGAGGACGCCGACGACTGACCACATGGCGAGCGTTGATCCCTGGTGCGGGTGTTCGTGGGGTACGCCCCACCAGGGGTCAACGCACGGTCACCCGGGCCGGGATCGGTCCGTCGGGCACCATGGTGAAGGGCACCGCGAGCGGAAAGTCGTTCTCCAGGGCGGTGATTCGTGCCCGCCCGATGATGGTGGCCACCGCCAGCGTGGCCTCCAACATGGCGAAGTGATCGCCGATGCACGACCTCGGCCCGCCGCCGAAGGGCAGATACTGCCAGCGGTCCCGGTCCTTCGACCGCTCGGCGCTGAACCGGTCGGGGTCGAACTCCAGCGGGTTCTCCCACAGCGACGGGTCCCGCTGCACCGACATCCGGCCGAACACCAGCATCGTTCCGGCCTGCACCCGGTAGCCGGCGACCTCCACATCCTCGGTGGCCATCCGGCTGCCCGTCGGCCCCGGCGGGCACAGCCGCAACGCCTCCTTGACGACCTGCACGGTGTAGCCGAGCCGGTCGACGTCGGCGGTGGACAGCCGACGCTCACCGAGCGCCGCGACCTCGGCGGCGACCCGGTCCTGGATCTGCGGATGCCGGCCCAGCGACCACAGCGCGTAGGTCAGGGTGGTGGCCGTGGTGTCCTGACCGGCGAACAGGAAGATGATCATCTCGTCGCGGATCTCGGCGTCCGACAACGGCCGGCCGGTCTCCGGATCCCGGGCCGCGATGAGGGCGTGCACCAGCGGGGCGTCCAGGTCCGGGTCGGCCCGGCATGCCGCGATGATCTCGTCGGCCAGTCCACGGATGGTCGCGGTGGCCGCGTGCGCCCGCTTGCGGGCCCGGGTCGGGAACCAGGACGGGGCGCGCACCGGGCGCAACGCGCGGCTCACGGCGTAACTGGTGGCCACCCGCAGCGGTTCGGCGACGGCGTCGGCCCGCTCGTCGAGATTCAGCCCGAGCACCGAGCGGCCCAGCACGCGCATCGACAGCAGCCCGCACTGTTCGGCCAGATTGATTGTGCGGCCACCGGGATCGCCGCCGTCGAGCCACGCACCGGCGATCTTCTCGGCCGCCTCGGCCATGTGCCCGGCGAACGAGTCGACCCGCTGCTTGGTGAAAACCGGTTGCAGAGTGCGCCGCCGAGGTAGCCATTCCTCGTGCGGCAAGACGAAAAGGTTCCCGCCGATGAGGCTGCGCAGCTGCGCGGCGACCGCGCTGGTCTTGTCGATGGAACCGTCGCGGACACTGTTGATATCGCGGATTCCCTGAGGTGAGGTGGCCAACACGATGGGCGGCATCAGCCACCGCGGGCCGAGGGTGAACCGGGTGACCGGGCCACCCGCATCACGCAGGATGTCGGTCCCGGTGTGGAAGTTGCGCAACGCATCACGTCTTTGCCGGTACGGGAGCGGATTGAGCGGAGCCAGTGGCAGTTCGGCGACAGTGCGGCCGTGCCTGGTGTCGGGCAAAGCGATACCTCCGTTGGGTCGATTACCCCGCCCCCGTTGAATCGGACCTAGTGTACGACCCGACACCCTTGGCGTTCCGGCGCCGAGGACGATGCCCAGACGATGAGGAAAGCATGCCGATCGCTTATCGCGCACAGATTCTGGACCCGGCCGAGCCCGCGGACAACGCGGTCCTCGACGAACTCCGCCGCGACCCCGGCATCGAATTCCTGGACTATCACGGGCTGCAACTGGCCAGTCTCGAGGCGATGCGCCCGGCGCCGCAGGCCGAACTGGTGCACGAGCCTGGGCGTTGGGCCTACTACCCGTGGCGGCGCACCGTCATATCGGTGCTGGGGCCGCGCGCTTTTCGCGCGCTGCGGCTCGACCGCAACCGCAACAACATCACCGCCGCCGAACAGGACCGGCTCGGCGAGCTCGTCGTCGGCGTCGCCGGTCTGAGCGTCGGGCACATCATCGCCCACACGCTCGCGATGCAGGGCGTGTGCGGGCGGCTGCGGCTGGCCGACTTCGACGAGCTGGAGCTGTCCAACCTGAACCGGGTGCCGGCCACCGTTTTCGACCTCGGGGTGAACAAGGCGCACGTCGCGGCGCGCCGCATTGCCGAGATAGACCCCTACCTGGAGGTGGAGGTCTTCGACACCGGCCTGGACGTCGACAGTCTCGACGCCTTCATCGACGGCCTGGACATCGCGGTCGAGGAATGCGATTCGCTGCACATGAAGGCGGTCCTGCGGGTTGCCGCGCAGCAGCGGGGAATTCCGGTGCTGATGGCGACCAGTGACCGCGGGATCGTCGACGTGGAGCGGTTCGACCTCGAACCGGGCCGGCCGATCCTGCACGGGCTGCTCGGCCAGCTCGACATCGACCTGCTGCCGGGCATGACCAACCGGGAGAAGATCCCGCACATCCTGCGGCACCTGGAGGCCGACCGGCTCTCGGCGCGCACCGCGGCGTCACTCATCGAGATCGACAAGTCGCTGTCGACGTGGCCGCAGCTGGCCGCCGACGTCACCGTGGGCGCCTCCGCCGTCACCGAAGCCGCCCGCCGGATCGGTCTCGGCGAGGAACTGCGCTCCGGCCGCACCCGGCTCGACATCGGCGCCGCGCTGGACCAGATCGACGAGCCCGAGATGGGCCACCACACTGCGGTGGTGAGCGAACCGGTCACATCGGTGGCCGGAGCCGTTACACCGGGCGACCTGCTCGACGATCTCGCCACCGCGGCGATGCGGGCGCCCTCGGGGGGTAACGTCCAGCCCTGGCGGATCGAGGTCGGACCCGACGAGGTCAGCATCGAGATCGCACCCGCGCTCACCTCCACCATGGACGTCGGTTTCCGCGGCAGCGCGGTGGCCGTCGGTGCGGCGCTGCTGAACACCAGGATCGCCGCGGCGGCGCACGGTGCGCTGGGGGAGGCCAGCATCGTCGAGGAGGCCGGCGGTGTGCCGCTGCGGGCGCGGTTGCGCATCGGGGCGGGTGCCGACGAGGAACTGGCCGGACTCTTCGGACCGATGGTGGCCCGCGAGACCAACCGCCATCACGGCGAACCGCAACCCCTCGACGCCGATCTGGTGGCCGCGCTGACGGCCTCGGCCGAACGTGAGGGCGGCCGGCTGCACCTGATCACCGACCGAGACGATATGGACACGGTGGCAACACTGTTCGCTGCCGCCGACCGGATCCGGTTCCTCACCCCGCACCTGCACCGCGAGATGATCTCGGAACTGCGCTGGCCCGGTGACTCCGACCCGGACGCCGGCATCGACGTGCGCAACTTGGAATTCGACGAGGGTGATATGGCCGTTCTCGGGGTGCTGCGCCGCCCCGACGTGATGGCCGAACTGGCGCGGTGGAACGAGGGTTCGGCGCTCGGCGACGATATGCGCGACCGGATCCGGGCCAGCTCCGCGCTGGCGGTGGTCAGTGTGGCGGGCACGACGCTGCGCGACTACGCCACCGGCGGCGCCGCGGTGGAAGCGGTCTGGATCGCCGCCGGGCAGCGCGGTGTCGGCGCGCAACCGGTGTCCCCGCCCTTCCTGTACGCCAGGACCGCCGCCGAACTGCACCAGCTGTCCCCGGACCATGCCGACGAATTGGGCCGTCTGCAAAAGGAATTCGTCTCGCTGGTCGGGATCGACCCGGATGATTCGATCGCCCTGACGCTGCGGCTGGCGGCAACCCCGCCGACCTCGCTGCCCAGCCGACGGGACACCGGCCGGATCTCGGTCGTGCGCTAACCGGCCGCGGACGGTGTCAACGTCTGCCGCAGCACCTCTTTGGCGACCTTGCCGTTGCCGGTGAGCGGCAGCGCGTCCACGAACTCCACCCGGCGGGGCCGCTTGAACGCCGCCAGGTGCGCACGCACGTGGGCGATCAGGTCCTCGGCCAAGGGCCGTGCGCCGTCGTGGGCGACGATGACCGCGCAGATCGCCTCGCCCCAGTACTCGTCGGGCACGCCGATCACCGCGGCCTGGTCGACACCGGGATGCAGGGACAGCACGTCTTCCACCTCACGCGAGGACACGTTCTCCCCGCCGGTGATGATGACGTCCTTGAGTCGGTCGGTGACCACGAGTCGTCCGTCCTCGCCGATGAACCCGGCGTCACCGGTGTGCAGCCAGCCGTCCACGGTGGCCGGCCCGTCCGGCCAGTACCCGGATGCGACCTGGGCACCGCGAACCAGGATCTCGCCGTCCGTACCGATGCGGAGCTCGACCTCGTCGTGCGGGCGGCCCGCGCTGCGCAGCACCTGCGCATCGTCGCTGAGGTGGTCGGCCGGTCCGAGAAAGGTGATGTTGCCGCCCGTTTCGGTCATTCCGTAGCCCTGGTGGAATCCGACGCCGAGCCGATCGACGGCCCGGCGCAACAGGTCGGCCGGGATCGCCGCGGATCCGTACGCGATATCGCGCAGCGTGGGTACTGCCGCCCCGGTGGCCTCGAGGTGGGCGAGCAGGCTGTGCAACATGGTCGGGGCCAGTGAGCAGGACGTCACCCCGTGCGCATTGATCGCGGCGACGAACTCGTCGGCCCGGAAGGCGGGTACCGGCAGCACGGTGGAGGCCACGCTGTGGTGCACCAGCATGTTGTACCCGGCGATGTGGCACATCGGGAACGGCAGCAGATAGACCCCGCCGGGGCGCACCGCGCGGCCGGCGACGGTCCCGCGCACCGCGGTGGTGATGGAGCGGTGGGTGTGCAGCACCCCCTTGGGGGCGCCGGTTGATCCGCTGGTGAACAGCAGCCATGCCGGATCATCCGGCGCCACAGCGATATCCGGTTCGGTGTCGGAGTCCCGGTGCCACTCGGGGTCCTCGAAGGACACCGTGGGCCCGGCGGCGCCGCGCAACGGTTCGGTGTACCGGGCGTCCCCGAGGACGAGCGAGGGCGCGGCGCGGCGCACCTGGTCGATGTGCTCGTGCACGCTGAGCCGCTGATTGATCATCGTGAGGATGCGGCCGCTGCGCGGCACCCCGTAGTACAGCCGGGCGTAGTCGGCGCTGTTGTCGGCCAGCACGGCGATCCGGTCACCCGGGCTGCTGCGGGCGGTGATCCAGGAGGCGGTGGCCCGCACCTGGGCATCGAATTGGGCGAAGGTGACCGTGCCGCCGTCGGCAGTGATGAGCGCGGGCCGCTCCGGTGCGCGCCGCGCCGCGGCGGCCACCAGGCCGTGGATCAGAGCAGGGGTCATCGGGGGAGTACCGGTGCGCATGGTCCCTCCTAGTGGGAGACCGGCGTCGCGGCGTCCTCCCGGAAATCGGCGGGGCGGGGCAGCATCCACCGGTAGACGGTGACGCCGGGAACCATCACCGGCCACAGCGCACCGAATACTCCACTCACCAGAATCAGAGCGAAGTTCGCGGGGCGGCCGGCGGTACGGATTACCCGCCAGAACCACGCCGCACAGAATGCGCCTACCACCAGGTAGGCGACCACAGTGAGCGGCGAAAGGTCCATCGGAAAATCAGCGTACCGTCCGGCGGCCGCGGTTCACAGCGAAGTCGCTGCCGGCCGGTCAGGGCCGGGTCAGCTCCGCGTACCGGGTGAGGTGGTGGTCGGTGGAACCGAACTCGTACTGCACCGCGGTGAGCCGCTTGAAGTAATGTCCGATCGCGAGTTCCTCGGTCATGCCCATGCCGCCGTGCAGTTGCACCGCGTTCTGGCCGACGAACCGGGCGGCCCGGCCGACGGTGGCCTTGGCCGCCGAGACCGCGCGGGCGCGCTGCTCCGGTTCGGCCTCCAGGTTCAGCACCGCCAGGTACACCGCCGCCACCGACTGCTCGAACTCCATGTGCATGTCCACCATGCGATGCTGCAGGGCCTGGAAGCTGCCGATCGGGGCGCCGAACTGCTGGCGCTGCTTGCAGTACTCGACCGTGTCGGCGACCACCTTGCGCATGTTGCCGACAGCCTCGGCGCACACCGCCGCGGCGCCCTCGTCGCGGGCGCGGGCCAGCGAATCCCAGGCCCCGCCATCCGGCCCGAGCAATGTGGCGGGCACCCCGGCCAGTTCGATGTCGGCCGCCCAGCGGTCGTCGACGGTGCGGTAGTGGTGCTGGGTGAGGCCGGCCGGTGCCTGGGTCGGATCGCTGCCGGCCAGGTCGACCAGGAACAGCGACAGCCCCGCCGGGGTGTTCGCGGTGACCAGCAGGTGGGTGGCCAGCCGGGCATGCAGCACCACGATCTTGGCGCCGTCGAGCACCCAGCCGTCGCCCTCGGCGCGGGCGGTGGTGGTCACGTCCTGCCAGCGGTCACCGGAGGCGGCCTCGGCGGCGGCCAGTGCGATGACGGCCTCCCCGGCGGTGATCTGCTCCAGCAGCCCGGTGGCGATGTCGCCGCCGGCGCGCTGCAGCAGGCCGCCGGCCACCACGACGGTGTCGACGTAGGGTTCGACGACCAGGGCGTGTCCCAGCGCCTCGGCGATCACCATGATCTCCACCGGGCCGCCGCCGATCCCGCCGATCTCCTCGGGCAGTGCGGCGCCCAGGATGCCGAGTTCGTTGGCGAAGGACTGCCAAATCTCGGGCTGCCAGCCCGCACCGAGTTTGATGGCGCGCCGGCTGGACTCCAGCCCGTAGCGGGAGGCCAGGAATTTCGAGAGACCGTCGCGGAGTAGTTCCTGCTCGTCGGTTAGCTTGAAGTCCATCTACAGTCCCAATTCTGCTTTGGCGAGGATGTTTCGCTGAATTTCGTTGCTGCCGGCGTAGATCGAGCCGGCGCGGTCGTTGAAGTAGCGCAGCGGTGCGACGGCCTGCCACGGCTCGCCGGACAGGTAGTCGTCCGCCGGCGGTTCGAAGTCGGCGATCGGGCCGCCGGGGCAGGCGGCGTGCGGCTGGTAGGCGCGCCCGCGCGGACCGGCCGCCTCCATGGACAGTTCGGTCAGTGTCTGGCTCAGCTCGGTGGAGATCACCTTGAGCATCGAGGACGCGGCACCCGGATGGCCGCCGCCGGCCAGCGCGGCCAGCACCCGGTACTCCAGGATCTCCAGCACCTCGGTGCGGATCCGGGCGTCGGCCAGTTTCCGGGCGAAGGCCGGATCGTCGATCAGCTTGCCGCCGTTCGGGCCGGGCTGCTCGGTGGCCACCGCGGCGATGTTCTCGGCCATCACCTGCAGTGCGGGTGCGGTGGCGCCGCCACCACGCTCGAACTCCAGCAGGTACTTGGCGACGGTCCAGCCCTCGTCGATCTGGCCGATCACATTGGCCTTGGGGATCCGGACCTCGTCGAAGAACACCTGGCTCTGGACCTCTTCGCCGGAGGTCATCACCAGCGGGCGGATCTCGATGCCCGGGGTCGTCATGTCCAGCAGCACGAAGGTGATGCCCTGCTGCTTCTTGCCGGTGCGGGAGGTGCGCACCAGGGCGAACATCCAGTTGGCCTCGGTGGCGTGGGTGGTCCAGATCTTGCTGCCGGTGCAGACCAGGTCGTCACCGTCGTCGACGGCCGCCATCGTCAGCGCCGCGAGATCCGAACCCGCCTCCGGCTCGGAGTAGCCCTGGCAGAAGAACACCTCGCCGGTGAGGATGCGGGGCAGGAAGAAGTCCTTCTGCTCCTCGGTGCCGAACTTGACGATCGCGTGCGCCACCATCCGGATGCCCATCGGGGACAGCGACGGGGCACCGGCCAGCTGGGACTCCCGGCTGAAGATGTAGTGCTGGGTCAGGCTCCAGTCGCAGCCGCCGTATTCGACCGGCCAGGCAGGTGCTGCCCAGCCGCGTTCGTGCAGGATCGCCTGCCAGGCCAGGCTCGCCTCGTGATCGCTGTACACGCTGGTCATCAGCCGTCCGGCGCGTTGGATTTCCGGGGTCATCTTCTCCGCCAGGAACTGGCGTACCTCGTCGCGGAACGCGGTGTCCGCATCCGACCAGCTCAGGTCCATGAGTGCCTGCCTCTCCGTATGCTGTCTAACTTAGATATATAAGTAGCAGTTCGGCGGCGGGTTGTGAAATCTATCGCTCCCGGGTGCGCCTGTGATGTGGTCGAGCCACGGGCGATCGGCCCGGGTGGCCACCGCGTCACCGCAGGTGGTGGCGGTTTGGGGGTGCTAGGGTGAATCACTGCCGCGATACGTGCTGGCAAATTTGCGACGTCTACGGGCGGCGGGTTGTGTGCATTCGCTGCCGCTGAGAAGGCTCGGAATCATTCGATGTGAGCGATCGAAACCAGCGCGGACAACGGTTACCCGCGTCGGCCGACATCGCGCGGGCAATGATCCAGAGCTATCAAAGGGTTGCTGACGCACTATGTGGGACGAGATGGTCGACGTGGTTGCGGTGGGTGCCGGACCGGGAGTACTGGCCTGCGCGATCGCCGCGGTCGACGCCGGGCTGGACGTGTTGGTGGCCCGGCCGGGCACGGGCACCCCGGTCGATGTCAGCGGTCCGCGCGGCTGGCTGCCGGTCCTCGACGATCCCGACAGCACGGCATACTTCGACGCCCTGGCGGAGGAGCTGCCCACCGTGACGCTCGCCGACGACGCCGCTGAGCTGCAGGTCCGGGCGCTGCACGAGGTCCGGGTGGACACCTCCCGGCGCGCTCAGGTGGAGACGTTCGTCGGCTCCCGCCTGGGGGTCTGGGCGGCGACCTGCATCGCCTCGCCGTACGGGTTGCTCTTCACCCGGGTCGACCACTGGCCGACGACCACCATGCGGACGTCGGGCGGAAAGTCGTTCGAGGTCGCCACCCTCGACGAGACCGGCCCGGCCGACCGCACGTTCACCGAGCGGCTGGACGCGCTCGTGGCGGACCGCGACATCGACGTGGTCGAGGACAGCCCGCTGCAGCGTTTCGTGTTCGAGGAGGGCGAGATCGCCGGCGTGGTCGTCGATTCCCCGGACGGGCCGTGGGCGGTGCAGGCCCGCGTCGGCATCGTGGTGACGTCGCCGAACCCGGCACCGGCCGACGAGCGGATCCTCGCCGCCGACAGCCGGATCAGCCTGGTCGGGCTGAAGGCCGGCCGGTTCGGTCGGGTGGAGGTGCTGAGCGCGACCGAGAGCCAGGACGGCTAGGTGTTGTGACCTTGGAGGTTGTTGACGGCGTGGCGGCTTGAAATGGGGAGGACCTCCTGACGGAGTGGATGTGTCTGGCATCTATCCGTAGGAGGTCCTCGTGTCTCACGTTAACGCTCGCACCAACCTGTTCGCACGTCGCTTGATCGTGGAGCGTGTCACCGCGGGCTGGCCGCCAGCTCATGTCGCTGAACAACTGGGCATTTCGCGGGCCACGGTCTATAAGTGGCTGCGCCGCCATCGAGAGGGCGGTGAGGAGGCGTTGGCCGACCGGTCCTCGCGTCCGCACCGGATGCCGACGCGCACCAGTGAACACGTCGAGCGCAAAGTGCTCAGAGCTCGGCAGCGCCGCAAGCGCGGCGCGGTCGTGCTGGCCGCCGAGCTCGGGATGCACGCCTCGACGGTAGGCCGTGTCTTGGCGCGCCATCAGGTGCCGCACTTGAGTGCGATCGACCCGATCACGGGGCAGCCGGTGCGCTCGTCGCGGCGCAGCCCCAACCGCTATGAGTACCGCACCCCAGGAGCAATGGTCCACGTCGATGTCAAAAAGTTGGGACGCATCCCCAAAGGTGGAGGGTGGCGCCTGCACGGCCGCGACGCGAAGGTGTCAGTTGCCAACCGGCACAAGAAGACCAAGATCGGCTATGACTATGTGCACACCGCGATCGATGACCGCACCAGGCTGGCATACAGCGAAGTACTGCCCGACGAGAAAGACCTCACGTGCGCAGGATTCTTGCACCGAGCGATGGTGTGGTTCGCCGGCCACGGTGTGCGGGTGCGGCGGCTGCTGACGGACAACGCTTTGGTCTACCGGCGCGGCACCAATTGGGGCTGGGTGTGCACGGCCTGGGGACTGCGACGCAGGTTCATCAAGCCCGGCTGCCCCTGGACCAACGGGAAAGCCGAGCGTTTCAACCGGACCCTGCTCAATGAATGGGCCTACGCCCGACCCTGGACCTCCAGCAGCGTCCGCAAACGAGCACTTGACCGATTCCTGCGTGTTGACGACGGTTGAAAATCCGGCCAGTCGCGACGGTTGAAAAGTAGGCCACCCAATCAGATTGGATGGGTGATCTCCTTGGAAGACTGGGCCTTGATCCGGCACCTTCACCGCAGCGAAGGGTTGTCGCAGCGGGCTATCGCACGAGAGCTGAGCATCGCGCGAGACACGGTGGCCAGCGCGTTGGCCAGTGATGGTCCGCCGAAGTACGAGCGGGCGGCAGGTCCGTCGGCGATCACCGAGGTGGAGCCGCGGCTTCGGGCGTTGTTGTCGGTTTATCCCCGGATGCCGGCGACGGTGCTCGCCGAGCGGGTCGGCTGGACCGGCTCGATCTCCTGGTTCCGGGAGCGGGTCCGGGCGATCCGTCCGGAGTATCTGCCTGCTGATCCGGTCGATCGCCTCGAGCATCCGCCGGGTCGGGTGATCCAGTGCGACCTGTGGTTCCCGGCACCGAGGATTGCGGTCGGGTTCGGTCAGGAGGCGATGCTGCCGGTGCTGGTGATGGTGGCCGCGTTCTCGCGGTTCGTCGCCGCGGTGATGCTGCCCTCGCGCCAAACCATGGACCTCGTGGCCGGGATGTGGCAGCTGCTCTCGCAGAACTTCACCACGGTGCCCCACGAGTTGTGGTGGGACAACGAAGCCGGGATCGGCCGTCGCGGCCGATTGAGCGAACCCGTGACGGCCTTGGTGGGCACGCTGGGGTCGCGACTGGTGCAGATGAAGCCTAACGACCCCGAATCCAAAGGAATGGTGGAGCGAGTCAACCGGTATCTGGAGACCTCGTTTCTGCCCGGTCGCAGCTTCAGCTCACCGCACGACTTCAATGATCAGCTCGGGCAGTGGCTTCCGCTTGCCAACAACCGACGGGTGCGGGTGTTGGATGGTCGTCCGGTCGACTTCCTCGATATCGATCGCGCGCACATGCTGGCGCTACCACCGGTGCCGCCGACCGTCGAGACGGTGACCTCGGTGCGGCTGGGACGCGACTACTACGTGCGGGTGGCCGGCAATGACTACTCCGTGGACCCCCATGCGATCGGCCAACTCGTCGAGGTGAGCACCACCCTGAGCCGTGTGACGGTGACCCGGTCAGGGCGCCTGCTGGCGGCTCACGACCGCTGCTGGGCGGCGCGACAAACCCTCACCGATCCCACCCACGTGCAGGCTGCCGCGGTGCTGCGCCACCAGTTCCAGGCCGGCCCGCCTCCGGCGGCAGGTGATCAGCTGGTGCGCGACCTGGCTGACTACGACCGGGCGTTCGGCGTCGACTTCACGACGGGCACAGTCACTTCCGATGGTGAGGTGGCATAAGCATGGCCGAGGATCCGATGAAGGCCGTCCTGCACTACGCCCAGGCTCTCAAGGCGCCGCGCATCCGCGACTCGGCTGCCCGGCTGGCCGAGCAAGCCCGCGACGCGGGCTGGACCCACGAGGAATACCTCGCCGCGGTCCTGTCACGGGAGGTCGCGGCCCGGGAAGCCTCCGGCGCGGCGACGCGTATCCGATCCGCCGGTTTCCCGACTCGCAAATCGTTGGAGGACTTCAACTTCGATCACCAGCCGGCGCTGAACCGGGACATGATCGCCCACCTGGGCACCGGCGCGTTCCTGGCCAAGGCCTCCAACGTCGTTCTCCTCGGGCCGCCCGGAACTGGCAAGACCCACCTCGCGATCGGATTAGCGGTCAAAGCTGCCCAGACCGGGCACCGCATCGCGTTCGCCACCGCGGTGGATTGGGTGGCCCGACTCAAAGCCGCCCACAACGCCGGGCGGCTCCCTGCCGAGCTGGTCAAGCTGCGGCGCATCGGTCTGCTCGTCGTCGACGAGGTCGGCTACATCCCCTTCGAGCAGGACGCGGCGAACCTGTTCTTCCAACTCGTCTCCAGCCGCTACGAGCACGCCTCACTGATCCTGACCTCGAACCTGCCCTTCGCCCGCTGGGGCGACGTGTTTGGAGACCAAGTGGTGGCCGCGGCGATGATCGA
Source organism: Mycobacterium sp. AMU20-3851 (assembly GCF_043974665.1). Lineage (NCBI taxonomy): Bacteria > Bacillati > Actinomycetota > Actinomycetes > Mycobacteriales > Mycobacteriaceae > Mycobacterium > Mycobacterium sp. AMU20-3851. The sequence goes on along the minus strand of NZ_CP146371.1, from coordinate 3,898,449 downwards.
CCGCATCGTGCACCACGCCGACGTCCTGACCCTCAAAGGCTCCAGCTATCGGCTCAAAGACACCGGAATCGACACCTTGCCCTCCGCCAGAGCCGACAACACGGCACAATAACCACGACCACGTGGCCTACTTTTCACCGTCGCTTCTGGCCTACTTTTCGACCGTCGTCAACACTGCGCCGATACAACACTCAACGAGGCCACTCCGCCCTCGGCGGGAAACCACCCATCACCAGACTCGCCGCCTGACAACAACGTGTCAGGTCACAACAGCTAGGCGGAGAAGTCCACCGGTATCGAGCCCCGGCGCAGCAGCGCCTCCATCTGGTCACTGGGAATCGGGCGCGAGAGCAGGAACCCCTGCGCGCGGTGGCACCCGTGCCGCAGCAGGGTGCTGGCGGCCGTCTCGGTCTCCACGCCCTCGGCCACCAGTTGGAGATCGAACGCCTCGGCCAGCGCGATGATCGCCCGCACGATGGCCAGGTCGCCCGGATCGGCACCGAGATCCCGCACGAAACTCTTGTCGATCTTGAGCGCGTCGACCGGAAGCGATTTCAGCAGGGACAGCACGCTGTACCCCGTCCCGAAGTCGTCGATCGCGACCTGCACCCCGGCCTCGTGCAGCTTGGCCAGCGTCACCCGGGTGATCTCGATGTCTTGTACGACAATGCTTTCGGTGATCTCCAGGCACACCGAGCCGGGCGGCAGGCCGAACTCGGCCACGATCGCGGCGACCGACTCCGCGAAACCGTCCGCGACGAGTTGAACCGGCGACACATTGACCCGCAGGACTGCGTCGAGCCCGACGCCGTTGGCCCGCCAGCGGGCGAACTCGCCGCAGGCCGTGCGCATCACCCAGCGTCCCAGTTCGCCTGCGAGGTTGATGGATTCGGCCACCCCGATGAACGAGTCCGGGGCGAGCAGACCGCGGGTGGGGTGCTGCCAGCGGACGAGCGCCTCGGTGGCGAGCACCTTGCCGGTCCGCATGTCCACCTCGGGCAGGTACCGCAGGAACAGCGCGCCCGTCTCGATGACGTTCTGCAGGTGCAGTTCGATGTCGTTGCGGAACTCGCTCTCCAGCGAGATCGCATCCGAGTAGATGATGACCTGATTGCCGCCGGAGTTCTTGGCGGTGAGCACGGCCTGATCGGCGTGCCGCAACAGATCCGAGGTGGTGTCCCGGCCGGGCACGCCGACCGCGACCCCGATACTGACCGTGCGGGTGACCATCTCACCGTCGATCGGCACCTTCTTCGACAGCACATGCTGGAGCCGGTGGGCGAGCTCCTCGGCCGCGTCCACACCGGTCGGCGCGGCGGGCACCACCACGAATTCGTCACCGCCAAGCCGGACGATCATGCTGGGTCCGGCGGCCTGCGCCAGCCGCTCGGCCAGCACCCGGATGAAGCGGTCTCCCGCGGAGTGGCCGAGATAGTCGTTGATCGCCTTGAGCCGGTCCAGGTCGAAGAACAGCGCGCTGACCGGGCCGGGCTGGTCGGGCCGGAGCCGGGCCTCCAGGTGTGCCATCAGCGCCCGGCGATTGTGCAATCCGGTGAGGTCGTCGTGCTCGGCCAGGAACCGCAGCCGGTCCTCGGCGTACACCCGCGCCTGAACCTGGGCGAACAAGGTGGCGATGGCGGTGAGGGCATGGAGTTCCTCGGTGCTCCAGTGCCGGTCTCCGGCCGTGACGAAGCCCAGCATCCCGGTCGTGACCTCGCCGGAGCGCAGCGGCACGCAGGCCACGGTGGTCCCGGTGTCGCCGGTTTCGGGCCCCAGCACCACCGGTTCCATCAGGTTCTCGGCCAGCGCGTACACCGGTTCGGCGTCGGCGAAGTGGATCAACGCCAGCGGATCGGGCTGGACGTCGACCGGCCGGGGTGGCCACTCGGCGATCAGCCGGGTCGCGTGAATGGTGTGGTCATGGTGGCGTAGGAAGCTGGAATCGACGCCGAAATAGGTCACCAGTTCGGCCAGAACGTGCTGGCTGACGCCGGTTGCGGTGGCGGCGTCGACGGCGATCAGACGTGTGGCGACCGCGGTGACGACGAGTTCGAGGCTGCGGGGCACCTAGACCTCTCTGTGTGACGCACCTGGTCCGGTGCCGAACGCGAAGCACGGCCCCGGAAATACGCAGTGTCGGGCGCGTCGCAGAATCCGCTTCGGCCCCTGCTGCCGGCGGGTTCCGGGCAGCCTGCGGAGAGTCTATTGCAGACACCGGCGCGCATGGTGACATCCGCCGGTCGTGGCGCACCTGTTCGTCGGCGGGTCTGTTCGGGGCTGTCGGGGGTTTGGCGGTGGGCCGGCCGCCGATCAGACCCCGAGCTGGACGGCGCCGCCGAATCCGCCGATGTCCTCGAGCAGGGGCAGCAACACGCGGGACTCCGCGCGGGTGGCGATAATCTGTTGTGGGTCCGCGGTTCTGGTGAACTCGGCCTGATCCCACCACATCATCTTGGTCTCGTAGCGCTCGTCGGGGTACGGCGTGGCCGGGATCCGGGAGGCGACCACACCGCCGGAGGACCGCCATCGATCCAGCACGTGCGCCGCGGCGGTGGCCATGGCGAACTTCGCACCGAGAATGAAGGTGGCGTGCAGCGGCATACGCGCCAGAACGGACGTCAGAGCGCGGCTGTGTGGGTGTCCGGCGTCGGACCACGCGGTCTTGATCTCCACCACGCCGAACGGCAGCCGGTCATCGATCATCTTGCGTACCAGGGGAAGTGCGTCCTGTCCGGCCCACTCGACCACTGCGTGGCTCTCCTCGGCTTCGCGGTACGGTCCCTGGGCGCGGACGCCACCCACCACCCGGCCGGCGTCGTCGATCGCGGCGAGGAACAACGACGTCGCGACGGGGTCGACGAGTGTGCTCGGCTCGATGGCGCGCTCCACCCCGTGTTTGCGGTAACTGCGCAGTGCGCCGTCGATGAAGTCGTCCCACAGTTCCGGTTCGGCGGTGGGGGTCGACAGCACGAGCGTGCAATCCGTTTCGCGATCCCACCACTGTGCGGATGCATTGTCAGAGAGTCCGCGAAACGCGGTTTCGGCGACAGACACGCTCATTCCCGGACCCACCGATCAGTTGCCGGAACGCGACCTTAACAGGGTACGTTCCAGGGAGGCTATTTTCGAATAGTGCAGTTAAGTATCGCTATATCTAGGTGAGATACCAGCGGTAATTTATTGCCGATGCTGACAATTCGTTGCTGATCGAGCGTAGGTGTGGATTTGGCAACGGTGGTATTTAGCTGTAGATAGTGGTTATCTGGTAAGAAATTAGCTAACTCGTTAGATTTGGCAAATATGATTTGCCCGTCGCGAAGTTTTCTATATCAATCGCGTATCTGACCGTTTTGTTGGCATTCACTGCCACATCGGTGTGGTTTCGGTTCGGTGTAGTCGGGACCCGGTGTCCGGCCCGTTCGCAATACCGACTATGCATGAACCTGAAAAGTCGACGGCGCGGCCGGAGGAGGAACAGTGCAGGTTTTCAAGAATCTTGACGAATTGGTGGGCGCCCAGGGTGCCGAACTGGGGCCGACGGAATGGTTGGAGATCGGCCAGGATCGGGTCAATAAGTTTGCCGATGCAACAGAAGACCACCAGTGGATCCACATCGACCCCGAGCGCGCGGCCGAGGGTCCGTTCGGCGGGACCATCGCGCACGGACTGCTGACCCTGTCGCTGCTGCCGCACTTCAGCCACCAGCTCTACCGGGTGGAGGGCATCTCGCTGGCGGTCAACTACGGCTACAACAAGGTCCGGTTCATCACGCCGGTGAAGGTGGGTGCCCGGGTGCGGGCCCGCGGTGTGGTCAACGACGTCACCAAGCTCGACGGCGCCGCCCAGTCCACGGTCACCATCACCGTCGAGATCGAGGGTTCGGAAAAGCCTGCGGCAGTTGCGGAGTCGATCATCCGCTACATCGCCTGACATATCGGGCACGTGCAGCACGAAGGCCTCGGGTTACCCCGAGGCCTTCGGCGTTTCACGGCTGCTGTCAGGACGAGGCTTTGGCCTTGCGCTGAGCCGCCTTCACCAGCCCGCCGCCGATGATGAGCCGCTGAATCTCGCTGGTGCCCTCGTAGAGACGCAGCAACCGCACCTCGCGGTAGATCCGCTCGACCGCCACCTCGCGCATGTAACCGCTGCCCCCGTGGATCTGCACGGCGAGATCGGCGACCTTGCCCGCCATCTCGGTGCAGAACAGTTTCGCCGAGGACGGCGCGATACGCCGGTCCTCCTCGGTGACCCACAGTCGCGCAGCCTCTCGGACCAAGGCGCGACCGGCCATCACCCCGGTCTGCTGATCGGCGATCATGGCCTGCACCAGCTGGAAGTCGCCGATCGGCGTGCCGCCCTGGGTGGCCGTGGCGGCGTAGGCGACCGACTCGTCGAGGGCGCGCTGTGCGGCACCCACCGCAAGGGCGGCGATGTGCACCCGGCCACGGGCCAGCGAGGTCATTGCCGCCCGGTAGCCGACATCCTCGCTGCCGCCGACCAGCGCGTCGGCGCCGACGCGGACGTCGTCGAAGCTGACGTCGGCGGTCCACGCGCCCTCCTGGCCCATCTTGGCGTCCTTGGCGCCGATGGTGACCCCGGGGGAGTCGGCGGGAACGAGGAATACCGCGATTCCGGCGCCGTCGGCATCGGCCGGGCGGGTGCGGGCGAAGGTCACGAACAGATCGGCGTTGGGGGCGTTGGTGATGAAACGCTTCTGGCCGGTGATCACCCAACCGTCACCGTCATTGATGGCCTTGGTCCGCAGACCCGCCGGATTCGATCCGGCACCGGGCTCGGTCAGCGCGAACGAGGCGACCACCGCGCCGGAGGCGATGCCCTCCAGCCAGCGGGATTTCTGCTCGTCGGTCCCGAACCCGACGAGCACCTGTCCGGCGATGCCGTTGTTGGTGCCGAACATCGAGCGCAGCGCCAGGCTGGTGTAGCCGAACTCCATGGCCAACTCGACATCCTGGGCCAGGTTGAGGCCCAGCCCGCCCCACTCCTGCGGAATCGCGTACCCGAACAGGCCCATCTCCTTGGTCTGCTCGCGGATGTCGTCGGGCACCCGGTCGGCGGCCATGATCTCCAGCTCGCGCGGGACCACCTGAGTGCGGACGAACTGCCGGGTGGCGGCGAGGATGTCGGCGAAGTCTTCGTCGGACACGGCGGCGGTCGGATTGGCGGCCATCAGCGGCAACTCCTGAGATCGGTGCGATGAACGGAGGGGCGATTTGATACCAGAAATATCATATTTTATGTTTGGAACAATCTGAGCTCCAGGAAAGGGATGGACTGCCATGGCTCTGCTTGACGGTCGCACCGCGGTGATCACCGGGGGTGCGCAGGGGATCGGGTTCGCGATCGCCGAACGGTTCGTTGCCGAGGGCGCCCGCGTGGTGCTCGGAGACCTGAACCCGGAGGTGACCGAGGCTGCGGTCGCGGCGCTGGGCGGACCGAGCGTCGCCAAGGCGGTGACCTGCAACGTGGTCGAGTCCGCCGAAGTGGAGGCGCTCGTCGGGGCGGCCGTCGACACCTTCGGCAGCCTGGACATCATGGTCAACAACGCCGGCATCACCCGCGATGCGACCATGCGCAAGATGACCGAAGAGCAGTTCGACCAGGTCATCGCCGTGCACCTGAAGGGCTCCTGGAACGGCACCCGGCTGGCCGCCGCCATCATGCGCGAGGCCAAAAGCGGTGCCATCGTGAACATCTCCTCGATCTCCGGCAAGGTCGGGCTGGTCGGCCAGACCAACTACTCGGCCGCCAAGGCCGGCATCGTCGGCCTGACCAAGGCCGCGGCCAAGGAGGTCGCCCATCTGGGCGTGCGGGTCAACGCGATCCAGCCCGGCCTGATCCGCTCGGCCATGACCGAGGCCATGCCACAACGGATCTGGGACCAGAAACTGGCCGAGATCCCGATGGGCCGGGCGGCCGAACCCAGCGAGGTCGCCTCGGTGGCACTGTTCCTGGCCTCGGACCTGTCCTCGTACATGACGGGCACCGTGCTCGAAGTGACCGGCGGGCGGCACATCTAGATGGCCGAGTTCACCCAGGAAGCGGTCATCTGCGAACCGGTTCGCACCCCGATCGGACGCTACGGTGGCATGTTTGCGTCCCTGACCGCGGTCGACCTCGGTGTCGCGGCACTGCAGGGCCTGCTGGCGCGCACCGGCGTACCGGCCGACGCGATCGAGGACGTGATCCTCGGGCACTGCTATCCCTCCAGCGAGGCGCCGGCCATCGGCCGCGTGGTGGCACTGGACGCCGGTCTGCCGATCACGGTGCCGGGCATGCAGATCGACCGCCGCTGCGGATCGGGTCTACAGGCCGTCATCCAGGCCTGCCTGCAGGTGTCCAGCGGCAACAACGAACTGGTCGTCGCCGGCGGCGCCGAATCGATGAGCAACGTGGCCTTCCACTCCACCGATATGCGCTGGGGCGGATCCCGCAATGGGGTGCAGATCCACGACGGTCTGGCCCGCGGCCGGGTCACCGCCGGCGGCAAGAATTACCCGGTGCCCGGCGGCATGCTGGAGACCGCGGAGAACCTGCGCCGCCAGTACGACATCTCCCGTGCCGAACAGGATGAACTGGCGGTGCGCTCGCACCGGAAAGCGATCGCCGCACAGACCAGCGGAGTGCTGGCCGAGGAGATCATCCCGGTGACCGTTCCGGGGCGTAAAGGCGACACCGTCATCGACACCGACGAGCACCCGCGCGCGGACACCTCGGTGGAGGCGCTGTCCAAGCTGCGGCCGGTTCTCGCCAAGTCCGATCCCGATGCCACCGTCACCGCAGGCAATTCCAGCGGCCAGAACGACGCGGCCTCCATGTGCATCGTCACCACCGCGAAACGTGCCGCCGAACTCAACCTCAAACCCCTTGTCCGGCTTGCCGCCTGGGGACTGGCCGGAGTAGCACCCAACATCATGGGCATCGGCCCGGTGCCGGCCACCGAGCGGGCGTTGGCCAAAGCCGGCCTCACCCTTTCCCAGATCGACGTCATCGAACTCAACGAAGCGTTCGCTGCCCAGGCGCTGGCGTGCATGCGCGAATGGCGGTTCACCGACGCCGATCTGGAGCGCACCAACGTGCGCGGGTCGGGCATCTCGCTCGGGCACCCCGTCAGCGCGACCGGCGGGCGGATGCTTGCCACCCTGGCCCGCGAACTCGAGCTGCGCGACGCTCGGTACGGGCTGGAGACCATGTGTATCGGTGGCGGCCAGGGCCTGGCCGCCGTATTCGAACGGATTTCTGCATGACCAAACTTGCCCAGACCCCCGGCCTGACCGACGTCCAGGCCGAGATCGTCGCCACCGTGCGCCAGTTCGTGGACAAGGAGATCATCCCGAACGCCCAGGAGCTGGAGCATTCGGATACCTACCCGCAGCAGATCGTCGACCAGATGCGCGAGATGGGTCTGTTCGGGTTGATGATCCCCGAGGAGTACGGCGGCCTCGGCGAATCACTGCTCACCTACGCGCTGTGCGTCGAGGAACTGGCGCGCGGCTGGATGAGTGTCTCGGGTGTGATCAACACCCACTTCATCGTCGCGTACATGATCCGGCAGCACGGCACCGATGAACAGAAGCAGCATTACCTGCCGCGGATGGCGACGGGGGAGTTGCGCGGCGCCTTCTCGATGTCCGAGCCGGAGCTGGGCTCCGATGTCGCCGCGATCCGCACCAAGGGTGTGCGCGATGGCGACGGCAACTACACCATCACCGGCCAGAAGATGTGGCTGACCAACGGTGGCAGCTCGACGTTGGTGGCCGCGTTGGTGAAAACCGATGAGGGAGCGGACAAGGCGCACCGCAACCTGACCGCGTTCCTGATCGAGAAGCCCGCCGGGTTCGGTGAGGTGCTACCGGGGCTGACCATTCCGGGCAAGCTGGACAAGCTGGGCTACAAGGGCATCGACACCACCGAGATGATCTTCGACGGTTACCGGGCCCAGGCCGGCGATGTGCTCGGCGGAGTGCCGGGCAAGGGCTTCTTCCAGATGATGGACGGTGTCGAGGTCGGTCGGGTGAACGTCTCGGCACGGGCCTGTGGGGTCGCGCTGCGGGCGTTCGAGTTGGCCATTCGCTATGCGCAGCAACGCGAGACGTTCGGCAAGCCGATCGCCGGACACCAGGCGATCGCCTTCCAGCTCGCCGAGATGGCGACCAAGGTCGAGGCCGCACACCTGATGATGGTCAACGCGGCGCGACTGAAGGACTCCGGCGATCGCAATGACGTGGCTTCCGGTATGGCGAAATACCTTGCCAGCGAGTACTGCGCGGAGGTCACCCAGCAGAGCTTCCGGATCCACGGCGGTTACGGCTACTCCAAGGAGTACGAGATCGAGCGCCTCATGCGGGATTCCCCGTTCCTGCTCATCGGTGAGGGCACCAGCGAGATCCAGAAGACGATCATCAGCAAGAATCTGCTCGATGAGTATCGGATCTGATCCGGACTTCGCGGCTCGCCCGCAACTGTCCGACGACGTCGCCCGGGTGGTGCGGCGCCGGATCTTCGACGGCACCTACCGCGCCGGGGAGTATCTGCGGCTGGATCAGCTGGCCGCGGATCTCGGGATCAGCGTCACCCCGGTGCGGGAGGCGCTGCTGAACCTGCGGGCCGAGGGTCTGCTGGTGCAGCACCCCCGTCGCGGGTTCATGGTGCTGGAGTTCACCGCGCGCGACCTCGCCGACGTCGCCCAGGTACAGGCCTACGTCGGCGGGGAACTCGCGGCACGGGCGGCCGAGAACATCAGCGCCGAACAGCTTTCCGAGCTCAAGAAGATCCAGGACCAGCTGGAGCGGGCGTACGGGGAGTCCGATCCGGAGCGCACGGTGCGGCTCAACCACGAATACCACCGGCTGATCAACGTCGCCGCCGCCTCGCCCAAGCTGACCCAGTTCATGTCCGGGATCACCCGATACCAGCCCGAATCGGTGTTCCCGACGCTGCCGGGCTGGCCGACGCAGTCCATCAAGGACCACCGCCGGGTGATCGCGGCGTTCGAGAACCGCGATCCCGATGAGGCCCGGACGGCGATGGCCGAGCACTTCACCATCGGGGTGGACCCGTTGTGCGAGCACCTGACCGAGCTGGGGGTCATCGCGCCTATTTGACGTGTGTCAGAACTTGTTGACGTGCGTCAGTGCGTCTGGGTAGTGTTCCGCATCACAGCGACCCCGAGGAGTGACTGTGGTGCGAAGCCAGCCGCGGACGGCGATCATCGGTGCCGGGATCAGCGGGCTGACCGCGGGCAAGATGCTCAAGGACTACCGGATTCCCTATACGACCTTCGAGATGTCCGACCGGATCGGCGGCAACTGGGCGTTCGGCAATCCCAACGGGCTCAGCAGCGCCTATCGCTCGCTGCACATCGACACCTCCAAACACCGGTTGTCCTTCAAGGACTTTCCGATGCCCGCTCACTACCCCTCGTTCCCGCACCACAGCGACGTCAAGGCCTATCTGGACTCCTACGCCGATGCGTTCGGTCTGCTGGAGAACATCGAATTCAACAACGGTGTGCGCCACGCCCGTCCGCGTCCCGGCGGAGGCTGGCTGATCGAGGATCAGGCCGGGACGACGCGCGAATTCGACCTGCTGGTGGTCGGCAACGGGCATCACTGGGATGCACGGTGGGCCGAGTTCCCCGGCGAGTTCAGCGGTGAGTCGATTCACTCGCACAACTACATCGACCCGCAGACACCGTTGGCGCTGACCGGCAAACGGATCCTGGTTGTCGGGATCGGGAACAGCGCCGCCGACATCACCGTCGAACTCTCGTCGAAGACCCTGCAGAACAAGGTGACGCTGTCGACCCGGTCGAGCGCCTGGATCGTGCCGAAATACCTTGCCGGACAGCCCGGGGACAAGATCTTCAAGACCACGCCCTACCTGCCGCTGTCCTGGCAGCGCAAGGCGGCACAGGCCTTCGCCCCGCTGGTGGGTGCCGACCCGACCAAGTACGGTCTGCCGCCGGCCAATCACAAACTGTTCGAGGCGCATCCGACCCAGTCGGTGGAGCTGCCACTGCGGCTCGGTTCCGGTGACGTGATCCCGAAGCCGAATGTGTCGAGGCTCGACGGGGACACCGTGCACTTCGACGACGGCACCTCGGACGAGTTCGACGTGATCATCTACGCCACCGGATACAACATCACCTTCCCGTTCTTCGATCCCGATCTGATCAGCGCCCCGGAGAACCAGATCCGGTTGTACAAGCGGATGTTCAAGCCGGGATTCGAGGACCTGGTGTTCATCGGTTTCGCGCAGGCCATCCCGACGCTGTTCCCGTTCGTGGAATGCCAGTCCCGGCTGCTGGCGGCCTACGCAGCAGGCAGGTACGCGCTGCCCTCCGTGGACGAGATGGAGCGCGTCATCGACGCCGACCAACAGCTGCATGCCGGGCACTGCACCAACCGGGCCCGGCACACCCAGCAGGTCGACTACTTCTACTACGAACACGACATCCGCACCAAGGAGATCCCGGCCGGGATCAAGCGTGCCGCCGCGGCCCGCCCGGAACTCGCGCCGGTATGAGGTCGCCGACCGACCGCAGGCCGGCGCTGCGCAGCGACGAGCGCCGCGAGGCGATCCTGGACGCGCTGGACTCCTGGTTGCAGGAATCCAGCCTCGACGCCGTGAACGTCGCCGAGATCACCGCGCAGGCCGGCGTCACGCGATCGGCCTTCTACTTCTATTTCGAGAACAAGGCGGCCGCGGTCGCCGCGCTGATCGAACGCCTGGTCGCCGAGATCTTCGTGGTCAGCGACAAATTCACCACCGGCAGTGGGGCGCCAAGGGAGCGGGTGTACGCGATGCTGGAAGGTCTGTTCGACAGTGCGGACCGGTACCGGCACGTGTTCAGCGCCATGCTGGAGGCGCGCGGATCCAGTGCCACCATCCGCGAGATCTGGGATGACGGGCGGGATGCCTTCAAACCGTCGGTGACCGAACTGATCCGCGCTGAACGGGCGGAGGCATCGCCCGATCCAGAGGTGCTGGCGGCGGTACTGCTGGAATTCAACGACCGGATGGTGGAGCGGTTCCTCTTCGGCGGATCGCTGACGCGGGATCAGTTGATCGACGGAGCGGCCGCCATATGGCTGAGCACAATTTACGGAGATGGCCGATGACGCACCAAGAGTTGTCCTTCCAGTCACACGGAACACGCTGTAGCGGATGGTATTTCCGCGCCGACGGCGACCACGCCCGGCCGGTCGTGGTGATGGCGCACGGCTTCGGCGGCACGAAGGATTCCGGGTTGGCGCCGTTCGCCGAACGGTTCGCCGAGGCTGGTCTCGACGTGCTGGCCTTCGACTACCGCGGTTTCGGGGCCTCGGACGGCGAACCGCGCCAGACGATCTCGCTGGAACGGCAGCTGGCCGACTACAACAGCGCGGCCGACACCGCGTTGGCGCTGCCGAACGCCGACCGGGTGGTGCTGTGGGGTGCATCGATGTCGGGCGGCAACGTGTTGAGAGTGGCGGCCGGGCGGGCGGACATCGCCGCGGTGATCGCGTTGACCCCGATGACCAGCGGGTTGGCGGCCGGCCGGTCTTCGCTGGCCTCCAGCGGGGTCCTGACCGCCGCGCGCTGGACCGCCATCGGTTTGCGGAGCAAGGCGGCGGTGGCCCGCGGCGGCACCGCCACCCTGATGCCCATCGTCGGACGCCCGGGGGAGCCCGGCGCGCTGACTCTGTCGGGCGCGTACGAAAGCTATACCGCCATGGCGGGTCCGACCTGGCGTAATGAGATCGATGCCGGGGTGGGGATGGAGTTGGGTCGGATGAGCACGAAGGCCGCGGCGCGCAGCCTGCGGTGCCCGGTGCTCGTGCAGATCGGCGATTTCGACCGGTATGTGCCGGCCGGGGCGGTGGCCAAGACCGCCGAGTTGGCCCGCGCCCAGGTGCACCGGTACGCGTGCGATCACTTCGACGTGTGGCCGGGCAACGAGTGGTTCGACAAAACCGTCACCGATCAGGTGACGTTCCTGCGCCGGGTGTTGCAGCTGGGTTGAGATCGTGGGTGCGAAAGTGCCTACCTCGCAGCGACATTCGCGCGACTTCTTGTCTCAGAAATTTCTTTGACCCCTTTTGTCTCTGGTGTCACATTCTGCCGTTTTCTGTCGGTGGTCGAACGTATGTTCTAGCCATGAAGATCGATGTGGTGGCGAGCCGGGAGACGGTGCAGCACGCCCTCTCCGATCACGCCGCGTCGGTCAAGGCTTTGTTGGATGCCGATTTCACGGTGTTCGACACCGCGGAGTTGTTGGCCATCCAGTCCGAACGCGAACTGCGCGCCCGCGCCGAGGCGGTGATCGACCACCGCATCCAGGCCGCGCTGATGGACCGGGCCACCCCGCACGAGATCGGCGGGAAATCCTGGATCGATGTGCTGGCCACCCGGATGCGGATCAGCCGCGCCGAGGCTGCCCGCCGCGTCCGCGACGCTAAGGTGCTCGGGCCGCGGCACGCGATGAACGGCGACGTGCTCGCCCCGGTGTTGCCGGCATGCGCGACCGCGCTGGCCGAGGGCAGCATCGCCGGCGAGCACATCGCGGTCGTGCGCGCGACATTAAAGTCCGCGTCGGGGCGGATGAGTGGTAGCGACCTCGCCGATTTGGAGGCCAGCCTGGTCGCCGCGGCCAAGACCACCAGCCCGGAAACGTTGAAAGAAGCCGCCACCCGGGTGCTCTACAAACTCAACCAAGACGGCGACGGCCCCGATATGGCCCGGCACCGGCGCGGGATCACCCTCGGCGCGCAGGACGCCGACGGGATGGTCCGCATCACCGGCTGGGTGGATGCGGAGTTGGCCGCCTATCTCGGTACCGCACTGGAGGTGTGGGGCCGGCCCGGGATCAACAACCCCGACGATCCCGAACCCAAGCTCAACCCGGACCCCAACCCACTCGACGACGAGGCCCAACCGGCACCAGAGTGTGGCCCGGTGGACGGTGACGGCGAAGCAGAACCCGCGGACACCCCCGGCGGCGGCGAAGACCCGCGCCCCGCCGATTTCGGTGCCCTGGCCGATCTGGCCACCGGCGATACCCGCACCCGCGCCCAGCGCCACCACGACGCCCTCAAAGCAATCCTGCGTGATGCCCTGATGGCCAAAAACCTCGGCCAACACAACGGCATCCCGGTCACCGTGGTCGTCTCCACCACGCTGGCGGAGTTGGAAGCCGGGGCCGGGATCGCGGTCACCGGCACCGGCACCCTCATGCCCATGCCCGACCTCATCCGCCTCGCCGAACAGGCCTACCACTACCTGGTGGTCTACCGACAACACACCGCCGAACCCCTCTACCTCGGCCGCACCCGACGCCTGGCCAGCAAGGCCCAACGCCTACTGCTCTACAACCGCGACCGCGGCTGCACCCGCCCCGGCTGCACCCAAGCCGCGTGTCACTGCCAGGCCCACCACGCCCAGCCCAGCTGGAACAACGGCGGGCGCACCGACGCCCCCACCCTCGCGTTGGGCTGCGGACCCGACAACCGCCTCGCCGAAATGGGCTGGACCACCCGCATCGACCCCGACACCGGCCGCACCCACTGGTACCCACCCCCACTCATGGACACCGGCCAAGACACCCTCAACCACCACTTCCACCCCGAAGAACTCCTCGGCCCGGACCGCGACGCGGGTGACGAGGTCGACCCGTGACCGGGGCGCCATCCCGCCATACTGTAATACTTACAGTGGAATATTCGACGGCGATGGGTGCAGGCATGCCAGGCGTTCTCGACGGGATACGGGTGCTCGATTACGGGCGGTTCATCGCCGCGCCGTGGTGCAGCGCCATCCTGGCCGATATGGGTGCCGACGTGCTGCGGGTGGAGAAGCGCGAGGGCGGGGAGGACCGCTGGGTGCAGGCCGTCACCGACGGCGGCGAGGGCGGGACCTTTCTGCAGTGCAACCGCAACAAGCGATCCCTGACGCTGGATTCCACCACTGCCGAGGGCGCCGAGATCACCCGCAGACTGGTGGCGGGCGCCGATATCGTCATCGCCAACATGCCGGCGGCCGGGATGCGGGCCAGCGGCCTGGACTACGACACGCTCAAGGCCGTCAAGCCGGACATCATCCTGGCCAGCGCGACCGCCTACGGGGAGGGCGGCCCCTACAGCGAGAAGATCGGTTTCGACGGCGCCGGGCAGGTGATGTCGGGCGCGGTGTACCGGCAGGGCCTGCCGGACCAGCCGATCCGGACCGTGGTGCCCTACGCCGATTTCGGGACCGCGCTCACCCTCGCCATCGGCGTCATGATGGCGCTGTATCACCGTGACCGCACCGGTGAGGGCCAGCACGTGGAGGGAGCACTGCTGCCCACCGCGCTGATGCTGTCCAACGCCTTCCTCATCGAACGCGAACTGCTGCAGACCGACAAGCCGCGGATGGGCAACCAGGGCGCCTCGGTGGCACCGTGCGATCTGTACCGCACCGCCGACGACCAGTGGGTGCTGCTGCAGGTCGCCGGACAGCCCATGTTCAAGCGCTGGTGCCGCCTCGTCGGCCGCGAAGAACTGTTCGACGATCCACGGTTCGCCGATGACGACACCCGCTGGGCGAATGGTGACATCCTCAACGACATCATGTCGCAGTGGTGCGCCGACAAAACCAGGGCACACGTTCTCGAACTGTTGGACAAGGCGAAAATGCCCGCCGCCCCGCTGCATTCGACCCAAGATGTGCTCGACGATCCGCACGTCGCGGCGATGGGTTACCTGCAGCGGGTCCCGTTTCCCGGCGCCCCGCGCGATGTACCGATCATCGAGACACCGTTCCGGATGTCCGCCACCCCGGGCACCATCCGCCGCCGCGCGCCGTTGCTCGGTGAGCACACCGTCGAGGTGCTCGGCGAGATCGGCTACAGCGCAGCGCAGATCGAGGAACTGCGGGCCGCCGGCATCGTCTAGTCCAGCGGCGCCGCGGTCAGCAGTGCGCGGGCTTCCAGGTTGCCGTCCAGTGCACGCGTCACCCGGCGGGTGATCTGCCAGCGGCCGTCGACCCGGCGCAGCGTGAAATGATTCGCGCCGGCACGCGCCACCGTCCAGCGTTCCTCGCGCCGCCGGATCAACAGCGATTCGCACACCGCGTAGGCGTCGTCGCCCTGCACGTTCACCTGGGCGGGCCCCAGGAAATGCGCTGCGCCACCGGCAATCAGGCTCTGGTGGGCATCGGAGGCCACCATGGAGTGCACCTCGGCGCGGTTGCGCATGTTCCAGCCCTCGACCTGGTAACTGCCGTCCTCGCTCCACAACGCGGCGACTTCGTCGGGGGAGCCGGCGTCGACCAGCGGGCCGTAGGAGGCGATCAGTTGTGTGATGGCCACCCGGTCGGAGAGTTCGTGCACCCGTTGTTCGAGAGCGTGGAGACGGGCCTGGATGGCGGTGTGGTCGGTCATAGCGGATGTCCGATCTCGTGTAGGGCACTGAGCTGATCGAGGTAGTGATCGCGATTATCGGCGCGCAGGACGCAGGTGGCCAGGGTGGCGCCGGCATCGCGCAGCCGCTCCAGTTGGCCGCGGGTCCCGGCCGCGTCACCGAGCGGATCGCATGCCCGGCCGGTGGAGAGGACCACGTCGAACCCGGTAGGAGCCGGGTACCGCGCCAGGTACCCGGCGATCGTCTCGGGGGAGAGGCCGAACGGCATCCACCCGTCGCCCAGTTCGACGGCGCGGCGCAGCGAGCGTAGGGTGCGCCCGCCCACCCAGGCGGTGAGATCGGTTGTGGTGGCGTGCGGTTGAATCGCCAGCCCGTCGACGACGGGCCGGCCCCAGGCGGACCTCAACCGGCGCAGGGCGGCGTCCGCCTCGGCGCCGCGGTCGGCCCATTCGGCGCCCAGCAGCTCGAACTCCTCGCGCAGCGATCCGACCCCCACGCCCAGAATGGTCCGTCCGCCGCTGAGGCGGTCCAGCGTCCCGTACCGCTTGGCCAGCGCGACGGGGTGGTGGTAACCCAGCACCAGCACCGAGGTGGTCAACCGGATGCGCCGGGTGTGCGCGGCCAGAAACGACAAGGTGGCCAGCGGATCCCAGTACACCGAGCCGCGGGTGTCGGCGGCCGCGGCCGGGATCCCGACGTGTTCGGAGCAGGTCAGGTGGTGAAATCCGAGGGAGTCCGCCGCCGCGGCGATCACCGCCAGGTCCGCCGGACCGGCGTCGGCCTCCCAGGGGGAGGCGATGCCCGGTTGCTGAATGACCACCGGGGTGGACAGTCCCAGCCTCACCGGTCGGCCCCGCCGATCAAGCGGCGCATCACCTCGTCGGTGCGCAGGATGGTCGCGGCACGGTCCGGATTGCCATGGGCCAACGCCACGTTCGCATGCTTGGCGACCACGTGCACCGGCCCCCTGCCGAGCGCGGCCAGCCCTTCGGCGGCAACCTCCGCGGGTTCGGAGACCGCAATCCCGGGCACGTCGAAGTTCAGGCCGACGCGCTCCATGGCCGGCGTCCGGGTCACCCCGAGCACAAGTTCGAGCACATCGACGTCGTGATCGCGCAGCTCCAGCCAGAGGCTTTCGGCGAAGACCCGCCCGAAGGCCTTGACCCCGCCGTAGACGGTGTGCCGGTTGGAACCGAGGTAACCCGCCACGGAGCCGACCAGCAGGATGCCACCGCGGCGTCGGCGCCGCATCGCGGCCCCGAAATGGTGCACCAGGGCCAGCGGAGTGGTGACGTTCAGATCGATGACCCGGCCGAAGGCGGCCAGATCACCGTCCAGGAACTGGGCACTGTGGGTGTTGGCTCCCGCGTTGTGGATGAGCAGGCCCACCTCGACATCGGACACCGCGTCGGCGACCGAGCCGACCGAGGACGGGTCGGACAGATCGGTGCTCAGCGTGCGGACCTGCACGCCGAAATCGCGGCAACGCCGGGCGGTCTCAATCAGCGGCCCGGCCTTGCGCGCCACCAGCAGCAGGTGCATCCCCGCGGCGGCCAATTGCCGCGCGAACGCCGCGCCGACGCCTTCGGAGCCGCCGGTGATCACCGCCCACGGCCCGTACCTGGTGGTGTCGAAAACGGGGGCGCCCGGCCCGGAACCTTCGTAGGTCATGGTTCTGTTGTAGCATCCTTTTCAGTAATTTATAGAATTCATTCTAGTTTTCTGGAGGGCTGGTCCATGCCGCGCATCGGTACGCCCCGCGAGCCGGGGCAGGCATCGACGCCCCGACAGCTGGCCCGTAATGCCGCGATCCTGCGCGCGGCGCGGCGGCTGGGACAGTTGCACGGTCTGGAACGGGTCCAGATGTCCGACGTCGCCGCGGACGCGGGCGTCGCGTTGGGGACGCTGTATCGGTACTACCCGTCCAAACACCATCTGTTCGCCGCGGCGCTGGCCTCGTCCATCGCGGACCTGCCCGCACCCGCCGGCGCCCCGGCGGACCCGGCGGCAGCCGTCCGCGACTTCCTGGGTGCCGCGGCGGCAGACCTGCTGGCCGAGCCGCAGCTGGCGCGGGCGATGCTGGTGTCGGTCAACGTCGTCAGGTCCGGCACCGATACACCCGCCGATCCGGTGATGCCACAGCGCATTCTGGCGATCGCCGGGATCGAGGAACCCTCCGAGGAGGACCTCCGCCTGGTCCGCCTGGTGGAACAGTGCATGTACGGCATCCTGACCTGGGCGACCGCCGGACAGCTGGAGTCCACCGCCGCCGTCGCCGACGTCCGCTACGCCTGCGAACTGCTGCTGGCGCCCTGGCAGGATCAGGGCTGAGCCGCGAATATCTCCCGCAAGGCGTTGTTGTCGACCTTGCCGGTCGCGCCGCGCGGGATAGCATCCTCGTCGTCGAGTAGCAACCACCGGCTCGGCACCTTGAACGGGCTCAGTAGGGTACGGGCGGCGGCCCGCAGCTCGTCGGTGTCCAGGGTGCCGACCACCGCCGCCGCGACCCGATTGTGCTGTCCATCAGGGACATTGATGACGAACGCGGAGCGCACCCCGGGTATGGTGCGCAGTGCGCGCTCCACCTCACCGGGATAGACGCATGCGCCGCTCACCTTGAACATGTCGTCGGAGCGGCCGCGGTAGAACAGAAACCCGTCCTCGTCCAGATATCCGAGATCACCGGTGGGGTAGAAACCGTCGGGCGTGAAGACCTCTTCCCGACTGCGCCGGCAGATCCCGCGCAGGATGTGCCGACCGCGAATCTGGATCTGACCGAGCTGCCCGGCCGGCAGCGGGCGGCCGCTCTCGACGTCGACGATGCGTACGTCGTTGCCGGGGAACGGTTTTCCGCAGCTCCCGCGCGCGGATTCCGGCAGATCCCGGTCGGCGGGATACCCGCTGTAGGGGCCGAACGATTCGGTCATGCCCAACAGGGCGGCGCGGGCTCCCGGAGCCGACCGCAGGCCAGGAGGCAGCAGCGCCTCCAGGCTGCCGACCTGGAGGTCGGGCAAGGACTGTTCGCCCAGATGCCGGGCCAGCGCGACGGCCTGATCCGGCCATCCGCGGAACAGGGTGACGCGTTCGCGGCGCAGCAGTTCCAGTGTCGACCGCGGTGACGGGATCGGTTCGGTCACCAGTGTCGCGCCGGCGAGCAGGGCGGTGAGAATCCCGGTCCCGAAGCCGCCCACCCAGAAGAACGGCAGCGGCAGATACAGCCGGGTGTCCTCGGTGACGCGGCGTACGGACAATCCGGAACGTGTCGCCGCCAGCGCATTGCCATGGGAATGCAGCACACCCTTGGGGGCACCGCTGCTTCCGGAGGTGAACATGATGACCAGCGGATCGGCGGGCCGGACCGGCGGCGCAGTGGCGCTTCCGCGCAAGGCCAGGATCTCGGACGGGGTCCAGATCCGCTGCAGCGAAGGCACCGGGTCCGGGACGTAGCGGCGGCCGCGGAACTCCTCGACCGCGATCAGGTGCTGAACCGATGCGGTGCGTAACTGCGCGGTGAGTTCGGGTGTGGTGAGCAGCGTGCTCAACGGAACCAGCACTGCCCCGATCCGGGTGGCGGCCAGTGCAATGCGCACCCAGTCGGCACAGTTCGGCATGATCAGACCGAGCCGGGTGCCCTTGCCTATCCCGGCATCGAGCAGGCCGGACGCCAATTCCGCGGTGCTGCTGTCCAGTTCGGCATAGCTGATCCGGGTATCCGGGTCGATCGCCATCGGCCGGTGGACACCGGAGCGGGCGCGCAGCAGCGCATCGATCGTGTCAGTCATCGAAAAGCCTTGCCAGTGCGGGCATATCGACCTTGCCGCTGGACAGCACCGGGAGCTCGTCCGGCCGGCAGACCGCGAACCGGCGGGGCACCTTGTAGGCCGACAGATCGGTGTGCAGTGCACGCTGCAGCGCACCGGTGTCCACCGGCTCGTCGCTGACGATCACGGCGGCCACGATCTGGCCGCGCTCATTGTCGGGCAGTCCGGTCACGTGCGCGGTGAAACCCTGTGCGGCGATGGCCTGCACCACTTCGGCCGGGGTGACGTTGGCGCCGGCGGTCTTGATCATCGAACCGGCCCGCGCCAGATAATAGAAGTAGCCGTCCTCGTCCACCCGCACCAGATCTCCGGTGTGGAACCAGCCGTCGGCGTCGAAACAATCCTCCCGGGCGCGACCCTGATACCCCAGCATGACGTACGGGCCGCGGATGCAGAGCTCCCCGGTGTCGAGCACCTTGGTCTCGAAACCCGGTGCGGGACGGCCGAAACTGCCCCGCCGGTGCTCCGGCTGGTCGGTTTCGTCCCCGTCGATCAGCAGCACGCTGCCGGCCTCGGTCATGCCCAGCATGTTGTGCCGCAACTCCGGGTCGGCGGGCCGGGCATCGGGGGCCATGATCGGGTACAGGTTGCCGCGCTGCGCCGTGAACCGGCGGTCGGCGAAGCTGGGGTGCCGGGTCAGGTGCGCGATACCCGCGACGAAACCATTGGTGATGGTGGGCCGCACCGTGTCCAGCAGGTCCAGCGTCGCACCGGCATCGGTGGCGTTCGAGCAGACCATGGTGGATCCGGCCGCCAGGGTGGCGAGCAGTCCGAACGCGAACCCGCCGATCCAGAAGAACGGTGAATTGCAGAACAGCACGTCCGACGGTCCGAGCCCGCGGATCCGGTTCAGGTTGCGCTGGTGGCCGATCAGTCCGGCGTGGGTGTGCACCGCACCCTTGGGTGGGCCGGTGGAACCGGAGGTGTAGATGATCGCCAGCACATCGCAACCGTCCACATCGGCTTCGATGGCATGCAGGGCATCGCTGACGCCGGCGGCCGGGGGATCGAAGAGCACGTGGCGCAGGCACGGAATGTCGGCGGTGTCCGACAGCCGGGCCCGGTAGTCGTGGGTGCGGTACGACCCGGCGGACAACAGGATCGACACATCGCCGTCGATCAGCTGGGTACGCAGCTCGGCGCCGGTGGCGAAGGTGGAGAACGGCACCACCACCGCACCGATCCGCGCGGCGGCCAGCATCGCCACCACGAACTCCGGTCCGTTCGGGTAGAGCAGCCCGATATGGGTGCCCTTGCCGGCGCCCAGCCCGAGCAACCCGGCGGCCAGCTCACCGGAACGGACGTCCGCCTCGGCGTAGGACAGTGTCTGATCATCACAGATCAGCAGCGGGTGCCCGCCCCGGTCAGCACGGGCGGTCAGCAGGGTGCCGACGGTGTCAGACACGGCTCGCGAAATGTTCGCGGACCGCGCCGAGATCGGCCTTCCCGGACGGTGTCCGCGGAATCGCGTCCACGATCGCCAGGTCGGTGGGGATCTCGTAGCGCGCCAGCCGACCGGCCAGATAGTCGACCAGCTCGTCGGCAGTGGCCGAGGCGCCTGGACGCAACTCCACCATGGCCACCGGTGTTTCGCCGAGACGCTCGTCGGCCCGGCCGATCACCGCGGCGCCCCGCACCGCGGCGTGGCTCTCCAGCGCGGTCCGGACGTCGTCGGGCATCACCTTGAACCCGCCGCGGATGATGGCCTGATCGGCGCGGCCCAGGATCCACACGAACCCGTCGGCGTCGATACGGGCCAGATCGGTGGTGCGGATCCACCCCGAGCCCGGATCCATCTGCGCCGGTTTGACTTCCAGCAACCCCTTCTCGTCGGGGCCGAGCACGGTGCCGTCCTCGGCCACCACCCGCAGTTGGGCACCCGGATTGGCCCGCCCCACACTGCCGCGCTTGGACCGCCAGTACTGCTGGTGATCGGCCAGCGTCCAGGACGCCACGCCGCCGCCGAACTCGGTGGCGGCGTAGGACGTCAGCACCGGGATGCCGAACTTCTCGGTGAAGGCGTCGGCGTCGTCGGCCGACAGCGGGGCGGTACCGGAGGTGACCGCCCGCACGCCCGCGAGGTCATCGCGGGTCAGATCGGAATGCAACACCATCCGCAGCGCGGCGGGCACCAGCGAGACCGCCCGCGGCTTGTGCTCGCGCACCGCATCCGACCACCGTTGCAGATCGAATTTGGGCAGCAGCACGAACGGCCGCGCCTCGGCCAGGCACAGCAGCACCCGGAACACGCCGCCCACGTGCACCAGCGGGGAGTTCACGATGGCCACGCCGCGACGCAGTTCGGTGGGTTCCTGCCACGGTTCGCGACCCAGGACGCTGCGGGCCAGCATGTCGTAGGTCAGGTCCACCCGCTTCGGCGGACCGGTGGTGCCGCTGGTGAGCATCCAGACCGCGACGCCGGGACGGGCGGCCGTGTCGGTGCCGGTATCCCCGACGACGGTCGGGGCGGTGTCCAGGTCGGCGATGGTGACCGCGGTCCCGGTGAATGCCGGGGGTAGCAGCGTGGCGAGATCGTCGGCCAGTCCGACGATGACCGGCAGTGCCAGGTCGGCGATATCGGCGCGGGTGCGGTCGTCCCCGCGGGACGGGTTGATGACCACCACGGTGCCACCGGCCTCCAGCACCCCGAGCAGCGCCGCCACGTGCGGCGGGCTGTTGCGCAGCATGATGCCGACCCGGGCCCCCGCGGTGAGCGCACCGATGCGACGGGCCAGCGTCGCGAGGTGGCCCCACGTCGACCACTGGCCGTCGAACTGCACCGCGGGCGCCGACGGGTCGAGGTCCAGCACGGTGCCGATGCGACGGGAAAGCGGATGTGTCATCAGCGAATCCGGTGCGGTGTCTTGGGAACCGGCCGGGCCGCGAGCTCCTTCTTGGCGATCGGATTGCCCACCCGGGTGTAGATGAGCCCCTGATCCATCGCCGCGCGGTACGGCTTGTCCAGGGATTCCCACACCGCCTTGACGGTGCCCTGGGTGGCCGTAGGCGGTTTGTTGGCGATCGTCGCGGCGATGTCGTGCGCGCGGGTCCACAGATCCTCGCGGCCCACCACCTCGGTGACCAGGCCGATCTGCAGGGCCGTCTCGGCACCGACCCGTTCGTCGTTGCCCATCAACGCCATCCGCAGGGTGTGCGCCAGGCCCACCCGGCGCATCAGTCCGATCGGTTCCAGTGCGGACACCAGACCCGAGGTGACGTGGGAGTCGAAGAAGGTGGCCTCCGGTGAGCAGATCACCACATCGGACTCGTTGACGAAGTACAGCGCGCCGGCGGTGCACATACCCTGCACCGCGCACACCACCGGCTTCCACATCTTCTGCCACTTGGGGCTGAGCAGCTCACCGGGATCCTCGTGGTTCCACACGATCTCGGGTTGGCCGTAGCTGGACTTGATATCCAGGCCCGCACTGAAGGCCCGGTCACCAGCGGCACGCAGCACCACCGCGTTGATGCCCTCGTCGTCCTTGATGAGGTGCCAGGCGTCGCGCATCTCGTGGCACATCTGCCGGTTGAAGGTGTTCAGCGCGTCCGGGCGGTTCAGCGTGACCGTCGCCACCCGGGCGTCGTGGTCGAGGTCGAGCAGGATGGTGTCCATGGCTTACCGCGCCTGCCAGTTGGGGGCGCGCTTCTCCACGAATGCCCGCGGTCCCTCCAGGGCGTCCTCGGTGCGGGTGACGCGCTCGCGGAACGTCTCGGCCAGGATCTCACCCTCGTGCAGCGGCAGGTCGAGGGTTTTGTGGATCGCCAGCCGGGTACCGCGAACGGCCAGCGGCGCATTGAGATTCACCGTGTCGGCGATCTCGTGGGCGCGCTCCAACAGCTTGTCGTGCTCCACGATCTCGGTGATCAGCCCGAGGTCGTAGGCACGCTGCACGGTCATCCGCTCGTGCTTGCCCATCAGCGCCATCCGCAGCGCCACCGACCGGGGTAGCGCCTTGGCCAGTCGCACCATCTCACGGGCGGCGACCAGGCCGATGCTGACGTGCGGATCGAAGAAGGTGGCCTTGTCGGAGGCGATGACGATGTCGCCGGTGGTGACCCAGTCCAGGCCGGCGCCGCAGCAGATGCCGTTGACGGCCACGATGACCGGTTTGGTCATGCTGCGGAAGGGCGGGGTGCCCTCCTGCGGTGCCTCCCACTGCTCATAGGTGGAAAGGTAGGGCCGCTCGTTGACGACCTTGCCGTCGCCGGGAATCTCCTTGACGTCGGCGCCGGTGCAGAAGGCACGACCGGTGGCGGTGACGATCATCAGCCACACGTTGTCGTCGTCCTCGGCCCGCTGATACGCCGCCCGCAATTCGGTGATCATGTGCGGGGACAACGCGTTGAGCGCGTCGGGCCGGTTCATCGTGATGGTGGCCTTGTGGCCGTCCACCTCGTACTTGATGGTCTCGTACATGCTCACCTTTCAGCGCCTGTGAAGTTCAGCGACCTGTGAAATGCGGATCGCGGCGTTCCCGGAACGCGGCGAGTCCCTCTTTGAAATCTGCGGTGCGGCAGGAGAGTTCCAGGTTGGACAGCTCCTGGGTCATGGACTGCGCCAGGGTGGCGTGCTGGCCGTAGCCGATCGCCTGCTTGGCCAGCCCGATCGCGACGGTGGGCCCGCCGGCCAACCGGGCGAGCAGCGCATCGACCGCCGTGTCCACTTCGTCGGCGGGCACCGCGCTGTGGATCAGCCCCCAGTCGGCGGCCGCTGCCCCGCTGACCTTCTCGCCGAGCAGCAGCATCCGCTTGGCCCGGGCGATGCCGGCCAGTCGGGGGAGCAGCCAGGTGGATCCGGTGTCGGGGGTGAAGCCGCGGGACAGAAACGGTTCCCAGAAGGTGGCGGCCTCGTCGGCGATGGTGAAATCGGCGGCCAGCGCGAGGTTGCAGCCCAGGCCGACGGCCCAGCCTCGGACGGTGGCCACCACCGGCAGTTGGATGGTGGCGACGAGTTCGACGATCCGGTTCGCGCCGTGCGGGATGCGGCGGACCAGGTCCCCGGTGCGGGGGCGTTCACCCGAGCTGTTGGTGGCGACCCAATCGGCCCCGGTGCAGAAGTGTTCGCCGGCGCCGGCGATGTGCACCGCACGCAGGGAATCGTCGCTGGCAGCCGCGGTGAGGATGCTGACCAGGTCGTCGATCATATGGTGGCTCAACGAGTTTCGCCGGTCGGGCCGGTCGATGATGATGTGCAGCACGGAGTCCGCGCGGGTGGTGTCCACCGAGCCGTCGCTCACCTGGCACCCGGCCTTCCCATATCCATACAGTTGCCCATACAGTAGGCGATGCGGTTACTATCTTGTACAAGTTAGCAAGGAAAGGTCGTCGATGGAAGGACGTGCCCGGCGGATCCGGCAGCCACGGGTTGCCGAGATCGTCGCGTCCAAACTCCGCGACGACATCCTGTCCGGGCGGTTGCGCGCCGGCGACATCCTGCCCACCCAAGAGAACTTGTACTCCGAATTCGGTGTCAGCCCACCGGCGCTGCGGGAGGCCATCCACCTGCTGGAGACCGACGGACTGATCTCGGTGCGGCGCGGCAACATGGGCGGCGCAGTGGTGCAACTGCCGTCGGCCGAGCGCACCGCGCACATGATCGGCATGGTGCTGCAAACCCGCTCGGCCACCCCGGCCGATGTCAGCGGCGCGCTGCTGCATCTGGAACCCATCTGTGCCGGCATGTGCGCGGCGCGCGAGGATCGGCTCACCGAGGTGGTCCCGTATCTGCAAGCCGAAATCGACGTGCAGACAGCACAGTTCGAGGATTCGGCACAGTTCGTGCGCAATGCCCGCCGGTTCCACGAGGCGCTGGTGGCCCGGTGCGGCAACGAACCGATGATCCTGCTGATCGGCTCCCTGGAGATGATCTGGTCGGCGCACGAATCCTCGGTGTGGGGTGACGACGTCACCGAACACACCATGCGCGCCGCCCTGCGTGACCATCAACGCCTGCTCGACGCGATCACCGACGGTAACCCCGCACGCGCGACCAAGCTCGCCACCGACCATCTCACCGCGGCGCGACGGACCACCCTGGCCGCCGGAACCGACAAAACAATCGAAGCGAGGCTGATTTCGCATGACCGATGACCGGGTGCTGTTCGAGGTCGATGCGGAGAATCGCATCGCCACCATCACGCTGAACAATCCCAAGCAGCGCAACTCCTATGACGCCGCGATGCGCGGCGAGATCGCCCGCTACCTCGACATCGTCGCCGAGGACGATGACATCACCGTGGTGCTGTTGCGCGGGGCGGAGGGTGTGTTCAGTACCGGAGCCGATATGAACAACGCCTACGGCTGGTATGGCGGGGAAGGCAAGGAGCCGCCCAAGAAGTCCCGGCCCAGCCAGCGTCGTCGGCTCACGGTGGACCGCAAATCGTTCGACTTCTACCACAATTTCCTGGGCTTCCCGAAGGTCACCGTCGGCGAGATCAGCGGCTATGCGCTGGGCGGCGGTTTCGAGATGGCGCTGATGACCGACATCTCGGTGATCGGCCGCGACACCTTGATCGGCATGCCCGCCACCCGCTTCCTGGGCCCGGCTTTGGGCAGCCTGCACATGTTCTTCCACCGGCTCGGCCCGGTGCTGGCCCGGCGGATGCTGCTCACCGGCGACATCATCGAGGCCGGCTCCATCGAACATCTGGGCATCTTCACCGATACCTGCGATGCGGCCCAGGTCGAGGCCCGCGCCCGGTACTGGGCGCTGAAGGCGGCGAAGATGCCCGCCGACGGCGTGGTGATCGCCAAGGAGGCGTTCCGGCTCGTCGAGCAGAGCCAGGCCTACCAGGGCGAGGAGGTGGCCAGCTACCTGTTCCATGCCTACGGCACCAACCTGCAGTTCTCGCCCGGTGAGTTCAACTTCGTCAAGACCCGCGCCGAACACGGCACGAAAGAGGCGTTCCGGCTACGTGACGAGCATTTCCACGTCCCCGAACCCAGCTGACCCTCCCGCCGCCCGAGCGAACAAACGGGCGGGAAAGTAGGAGTGGGTCACAACGTTCTGTCAGTCTCGGTAACCGACCGGGCATTACAAATGCTAGCGTTTCTGTAAGTACGATCGTCAATCGAGAGATTCGAGGTTCCGCCCATGCCCAGCCCCGTCATCGTCGGTGCTGCTCGCACCGCCATCGGCCGGTCCTTCAAGGGGACGCTGGTCAACACCCCGCCCGAGGAACTGCTCACCCCGGTGCTGGCCGAGGTCGTGCGTCGGGCCGGTATCGACCCCTCCGCGATCAACGACCTGATCATCGCCGAATCCCAGTATGGTGGCGGCGATCTGGCCCGCTACTGCGCCGACATCCTGGGCTGGCAGTGGGTGCCCGGGCAGGCGGTCAACCGGCACTGCGCCGGCAGTCTCACCGCCATCGGCAACGCGTCCGCGCACGTCGCCTCCGGCATGGAGCGCGTCGTGATCGGCGGCGGTGTGCAGTCGCTGTCGATGACCCCGTTGACCAACTGGCGCATCCCCGGGCCCGAGCTCAAGTTCGAAGAGCGCTGGATGACGCCCACCCACGTCGAGACCCCCGACGCCCCGATGAAGGACATGTCCATCACGGTCGGCTGGAACACCGCGCAGTCCGCGGGCATCACCCGCGAGGACATGGACGCCTGGGCCGCCCGTTCCCACCAGCGTGCCGTGGCCGCGCAGGACGCCGGCAAGTTCGCCGACGAGATCGTGCCGATCAAGGTCACCCAGGCCGACGGTTCGGTCATCGAGTTCAGCGTCGACGAGCACCCCCGCCGTGGCACCACCGCGGAGAAGCTCGCCGAGCTCAAGGTCCTGCATCCGGAGATCGAGGGATTCTCCATCACCGCGGGCAACAGCAGTGGCACCAATGACGCTGCCGCTGCTGTCGCGGTGGTCGCCGACGACTACGCGGCAGCGGAGAACCTCAACGTGCTGGCCAAGGTGAAGGCCTGGGGCTCGGTGGGCGTGGCCGCCCGCGACACCGGTCTGGGCGGTGTGAAGGTCATCGGCCACGTGCTGGACCGGGCCGGCCTGAAGCCCTCGGATGTCGCGCTCTGGGAGATCAACGAGGCCTTCGCCTCGGTGCCGATCGCCGCTGTGCGCGAGTACGGCATCGACGAGGAACTGGTCAACTTCTCCGGCAGTGGCTGCAGCCTCGGACATCCGATCTCGGCCTCCGGGGCCCGGATGGTGACCACCCTGATCTACGAACTGCAGCGTCGCGGTGGCGGTATCGGTGTGGCCGCGATGTGCGCCGGCGGCGGGCAGGGCGGCGGTCTCGTCATCGAAGTGTGATCAGCATCGAGGTCTTATCTCAGGCGAGCACTGAGCTACCCGGCGGATTTACCCCGGCCCTTCGGGGCCGGGGTTTTCGCTTTCGAGCCGCCCTCCAGCCGTCGGGAGGCGTGCTCCAGGATGCAGTCCAGACCGAACTCGAAGTTGTTCTCATCCGAGGCGCCGAAGCTGTGTCCCTCACCGGTCACCTGCGCGAGCAGCGGTGCGACCTCCGGATCGATCACCAGGGTCTGGTCGTAGGCGCCCGGGCCCTCGTCGCCGGCCTGGTTCTTCTCGGCCAGGCGCTGCAGCACCACCGACCCGCGCACGTGCAGGGTCACCGCCGAGTAGGTGTCGAAGGCGTCCTCGGGACTCAGGCCGGCCTCGACCAACCCCGAGATCGCCTTCTCCATCTCCAGCACGCCGACCTTGGCGGCGCGCGGGCTCAACGCGGCCCGGATGAGGATGAGATCACACAGGATCGGATTGCCGACGAAGGTCTTGCGCATGGTCCTGGCGTGGTTGCGCAGGGTCTCGCGCCAGTCCTTGGCCTCGACATACGGTGTGGCGAAGACATACTCGCTCAGCGCGCGGTCGGTCATCGCATTCAGCAGGTCGTCCTTCTTGCGGAAGTACCAGTAGATGCTGGTGACGCCGACGCCGAGATGCTTGCCCAGCAACGGCATGCTGAGGTTGTCGATGCCGACCTGCTCGGCGAGTTCGAAGGCGCCCTTGATGATGTCGTCGGGGTTGATCGATCCGCGCTCGCGTCGCTGTCGTTTCTCAGCGACCGGTTGCTTGGCCACGGCGGCACCTCTTTCACATCGGATAGTGAACCGTCAAGCTTACCGGTAGCCATACCGTCGTGCGGGTATGCCGATTCTCGGCGGATTCGGCAGGCTACCGTAATACCTATAGTAATGTTTTCCGGTACCCATCTGACTTACTCAACGCCGATAAGCGAGGTTCACGAGTGGCCGACGAAATCCTGACCGAGCGCCGGGGCCGCACCCTGGTCGTCACCATCAACCGGCCGGAGGCGCGCAACGCGTTCAATCTCCCGGTGGCACAAGGCCTCGCGGCCGCGATGGACGAGCTCGACGACAGCCCGGAACTGTCGGTCGGCGTGCTGACCGGCGCGGGTGGGAACTTCAGCGCCGGCATGGACCTCAAGGCATTCGCCTCCGGTGAGCTACCGTACGTGCCCGGTCGGGGCATCGGGTTCACCGAGCGTCCGCCGCGCAAACCGCTGATCGCCGCCGTGGAGGGCTACGCGCTGGCCGGTGGCACCGAGATGGTGCTGGCCACCGACCTGATCGTGGCTTCCCGGGAGGCCAAGTTCGGCATCCCCGAGGTCAAGCGCGGCCTGGTGGCCGGCGGCGGTGGTCTGTTGCGCCTGCCGCACCGCATCCCGTACCAGAAGGCGCTGGAGCTCGCGCTCACCGGTGAGAACTTCACCGCCGAGCAGGCCGTGGAGTGGGGCTTCGTCAACAAGCTGACCGAACCGGGCGAGGCACTGGCCGGCGCGCTGGAGCTGGCCGAGAAGATCACCGCCAACGGACCGCTCGCGGTCGCTGCGACCAAGGAGATCATCGTCAAGTCCGCGGAGTGGAGCCAGGCCGAGATGTGGGAGAAGCAGAACGCCATCATGGCCCCGGTGTTCGGATCCAAGGACGCCATCGAAGGTGCCACCGCGTTCGCCGAGAAGCGGGCACCCAACTGGACCGGAAGCTGAGCGCTCGGAAGGCCTGAGAAGCAATGGATCTGGGGTTTGCCGGAGCGGCCACCGTGGTGGTGGGCGGGGGCCGGGGCATGGGCCTGGCCACCGCGCAATGTCTGGCCGATGACGGCGCGCGGGTGGCTGTCCTCGGCCGGTCGGCAGAGGTGCTCGACGCCGCTGCCGCGGACCTGGCCCGGCGGGGGAGTCCGGACGCGGTGGCGGTCGTCGCCGACATCGGCGACGACGCTGCGGTGCAACGGGCGTTCGCCGATCTGGCGCAGCGGTGGGACGGGCAGCTCAACGCCCTCATCAACACCGTCGGACCCGATGCCGCGGGCACCTTCGACGAGCTGACCGATCAGCAGTGGCAGGAGGCCTTCGACGCCGGGCTGATGGGCATGGTGCGCTGTGTTCGGGCCGCCCTACCGCTGCTCCGCGCCGCGGAGTGGGCCCGCATCGTGAACTTCTCGGCGCATTCGACGCAGCGGCAGAGCACCCGGCTGCCGGCCTACACCGCGGCCAAGGCCGCGCTGAACAGCGTGTCGAAAAACCTTTCCCTGCAGTTGGCGCCCGACGAGATCATGGTCAACGTGGTGTCGCCGGGCAGCATCTCCTCGGAGGCGCTGCTGGGCTGGGCGGAGTCGGTCGGGGTGGACGGCAACGACCCGTACGCCCTGATGTCGGCGATCGACGAGCACTTCGGCCACCCGGCGCACCTGCCGCGGACCGGCATGCCCGCTGAGATCGGGCCGGTGGCAGCGTTCTTGGCGTCGAAGCGGAACTCCTACATGACGGGTGCGAACGTCAACGTGGATGGCGGTAGCGACTTCATCTAGAAGGGGTTCGGCATGGCCACAGCAGCTGAGGCCACCCCGTTCAGCGCGCTCAGCTGGGCACCGCCGGATATCTGCACGA
Source organism: Mycobacterium sp. AMU20-3851 (assembly GCF_043974665.1). Classification (NCBI taxonomy): domain Bacteria; kingdom Bacillati; phylum Actinomycetota; class Actinomycetes; order Mycobacteriales; family Mycobacteriaceae; genus Mycobacterium; species Mycobacterium sp. AMU20-3851. The sequence goes on along the minus strand of NZ_CP146371.1, from coordinate 3,868,344 downwards.
GACGCCGAGCTGGTGTGGTCCGATCGGCTCATCGAGGCGATGGACTTCGCCCGGGAGTCCGGGCTGGACCGGTTCGGCATCGACATGGGCTCGTGGTTGACCTGCTATCCGGGTCGACCGGACTACTTCACGCATTGGGCCGGCGCGTTCAAATACGCGGCGTCGCTGCTGGGACTGCCGGTCGGGGACCACCCGCATTCCCGCCCACCTCAGGCAGAGCTGCCCGAGGCCGCGAAGACCCAGATCGAGAAGGCTTATCGCAACCTCGGATTGATCCACCCATGATCCTGGCTTTTATGCAGGTCGAGGGCCGCATAAGCGGGTTGCGGAATGCACTACCGATAGGTATACAGTATGTATGTCTGAACGGGAGGGCTCGACCCATGACTGTTGCTGACAGTGTCGGTTTCGAGGTCGTGGGCAACGACGCCGTGCTCTACGAGGTCACCGAGGCCGGCGTCGCCGTCATCACGCTCAACCGGCCGGAGCGACTGAACTCCTGGGGAGCCGACATCTCCAGCGGCGTCTACGCCGCCTTCGACCGCGCCGAAGCCGATCCTGCGGCCCGGGCCGTCGTGCTGACCGGTACCGGGAAGGGTTTCTGCGCCGGCGCCTACATGGGCGCCATGCAGGACCTGGGGGAGTCGATCAGCGGCGATACCGACGTCAGCAAGATCGTCGGCGAGCGACACCCGCACTTCCTGACCACCCTGCGCAAGCCGGTCATCGCCGCGATCAACGGTGCCTGCGTCGGAATCGGCCTCACACACGCGCTGATGTGCGATGTCCGGTTCGCCGCCGCCGGCGCCAAATTCGCGACCGCGTTCCCGCGCCGCGGACTGATCGGTGAGTACGGCATCACCTGGATCCTGCCGCGGCTGGCCGGCTGGGGGGTGTCCGCGGATCTGCTGTTGTCCGGCCGGACCTTCCTCGCCGAAGAGGCTCTGCAACTCGGTCTCGTCAAAGCGGTTGTGCCGGCCGAGGATCTGCTGCCCACCGCGATCGCCTACGCAGAAGATCTGGCGCGCAACTGTTCACCGGCCTCGATGGCGGTGATCAAAGGCCAGTTGTACGGCGATGCAGGAGACCCGGTGATGGACGTCAGTGCCCGCGCCGAGAAGTTGATGCACGAATCCTTGGTGCGGCCCGATCTCATCGAGGGCATCTCCGCGTTCCTCGAGAAGCGGCCTCCGAATTTTCCGCCTTTACAAGAGCTTTGAAAGGTTGACCAACATGTCCGACACCCCGGAACGCCTGCCCTACCTGGCCGTCGACGTCGACAACCACTACTACGAGCCGGTCGACGCGTTCACCCGGCATCTGCCCAAGGAATTCCGCAGTCGCGGTGTGCAGATGGTGCAGGACGGTAAACGCACGCTGGCCGTGATGGGCGGTACGGTCAACCACTTCATCCCGAATCCGACCTTCGACCCGATCATCGAACCGGGTTGCCTGGATCTGCTGTTCCGCGGCGAGATTCCCGAGGGCGTGGACCCGGCCTCGCTGATGAAGGTGGACCGCCTCGGGGACCATCCCGAGTACCAGAACCGGGACGCACGACTCAAGGTGCTCGACCGGCAACGCCTCGAAACCGTGTTCATGCTGCCGACTTTCGCGTGCGGTGTGGAGGAAGGTCTCAAACACGACATCGAAGCCACCATGGCGTCGGTCCACGCGTTCAACATGTGGCTGGATGAGGACTGGGGGTTCGACCGGCCCGACGGGCGGTTCGTCTCGGCGCCGATCATCTCGCTGGCCGACCCCGTCAAGGCGGTCGAGGAAGTGGAGTTCGTGCTGAGCCGCGACGCCAAGCTGGTGTGCGTGCGCCCGGCGCCGGTGCCGGGCGAGGTCCGGCCGCGGTCGCTCGGTGACCCGGTCCACGACCCCGTGTGGGCACGGCTGGCCGAGGCCGGCGTCCCGGTGGTGTTCCACTTGTCCGACTCCGGATACATGGCGGTGCCTGCACTGTGGGGCGGCAGCGGCGTGTTCAAGGGCTTCGGCAAGCGGGATCCACTCGACATGGTGATCATGGACGATCGCGCCATCCACGACACCATGGCCTCGATGATCGTGCATCAGGTGTTCACCCGGCACCCCAAGCTGAAGGTGTGCAGCATCGAGAACGGCTCCTACTTCGTCTACCGGCTGATCAAGCGGCTCAAGAAGGCCGCCAACAATGCGCCGTACCACTTCAAAGAGGATCCGGTGGAGCAGCTGCGCAACAACGTCTGGATCGCGCCCTACTACGAGGACGACGTCAAGCTGCTCGCCGACACCATCGGTGTCGACAAGATCCTGTTCGGATCGGACTGGCCGCACGGCGAAGGGCTGGCCGACCCGACCACCTTCACCGCCGATATCCCGCAGTTCCCCGAGTTCAGCCTGGAAGACACGCGAAAGGTCATGCGTGACAACGCACTCGAAATGCTGGGCGATGTGAACCGGGTCGCGCCCGGTGCCCGTGATCTGGCCGCAACGGTCTGACGTCCGTGACCGAATGGACCATCGGCGCTGTCATCGACGCCATCGCCGATGCGGTACCGGAGCGGGAGATGACCGTGTGCGGGGCCCGGCGCACCACCTTCGCCCAGGGCGCGGACCGGACCCGGCGGCTGGCCAACTTCCTGGCCGGCCGCGGGCTGGGTGCCCACACCGAACGCGGTGCACTGCAGCGGTGGGAGTGCGGTCAGGATCGCGTCGCGCTGGTCATGCACAACGACCTGTACCCGGACATGGTGATCGGGTGCCTGAAGGCCCGCACGGTCCCGGTCAACGTCAACTACTACTACTCGCCGGGTGAGGTCGCCGACCTGCTGGCCTACCTGCGGCCACGGGCGATCATCTACCACCGGTCACTGGGTGCGAAGTTCGCTTCCGTCCTGAATGCCGATCTGCTCATCAGCGTCGACGACGGGGAGGGCGACGAGATTCCCGGTTCGGTGTCCTTGGACGAGGCGCTGCGCCAGGGGGATTCGGACTGTGCGGGACCCGGATCGCCCGACGATCTGCTGATGATCTGTACCGGCGGCACCACCGGACGGCCCAAGGGCGTGCTCTGGCGCCAAGGGGACATCTACGTGTCCTCGATGAACGGGGCCGATCACGAAGAGGTCGGCGAAATCCACCAGAAGGTGGCGAATGCCGGGCCGCCGTGGTTCGCGGTCTCCCCGCTCATGCACGCCGCCGGCATGTGGACCGCGTTCTCCGGCCTGTTGTCCGGCCAGACGGTCGTCCTGCACGACACCAAGACCCGTTTCGACCCGCGCACCGTGCTGGAAACCGCCGAACGGGAGAAGATCGGTCTGATGACCATGGTCGGCGATGCCTACGCCGCACCCCTGGTCGAAGAGCTCGGCCGGCGCAGCTACGACCTGTCCTCGATGTTCGCCATCGGCACCGGCGGGGCGGCGACCAACCCGAAACACCAACGGGCGTTGCTGGAACACATCCCGCAGATCACCATCATCAACGGCTTCGGCTCCTCGGAGACCGGCAACATGGGCTTCGGGCACACCCAGCGCCAGACCGAGACTGCCGAGACCTTCCAGCTCCGGCCGGGCGGGCTGGTGCTCGCCGAGGACTACAAGCGGTTCCTCGACCCCGGGGAGACCGAGGTCGGCTGGGTGGCCCGCAACGGCCGGATCCCGCTGGGCTACTTCGACGATGCCGAGGCCACCGCGAGGACCTTTCCCGAGGTGGACGGGCAGCGGGTGGTGGTTTCCGGGGACCGCGCGGCGCTGGAATCCGATGGCACGCTGCGGTTGTACGGCCGCGACTCGCTGGTGGTGAACACCGGTGGGGAGAAGGTCTTCGTCGAAGAGGTCGAGGCGGTATTGCGGACGCACCCGGCGGTCGCCGATGCGCTGGTGGTGGGGCGGCCCAGCGAGCGCTGGGGTGAAGAGATCGTCGGTCTTGTGTCCCTCCGTGCGGATGTGACCGCCAAGGTCCTGCGCGAGCACTGCGCGACCGGCCTGGCGCGCTTCAAGATTCCCAAGGATGTGCTGTTCGTCGAGCAGATCCGTCGACTGGGCAACGGCAAGGCCGACTACCGGTGGGCGAAAGACCACGCGAGGAAACAACTGGAGACGACGTCATGACAGAGCGGGTGAACCGTGTGATCGATTGCCTGGCCAACGTGCATTTCGGTGAGACGGAGAACCAGCCCACCTTCATGAAGAAGGTGCGCGACGACTATTTCAAGGGCCCGAAGTCGCTGTATGACCCCATCGACCTGGGGCAGATGATCGACGAGATGGACACCCACGGAGTGCAGCGGGCGATCCTGATGGACTCGCTGGCCAAACCGTCGGTGACGGCCCGCAAGTTCGTCGAGGCACACCCCGATCGGTTCTCGTTGGCGATGGGCGGGGTCAACCTGTTGCGCCCGATCCCGTCCCTGCGCGAACTGGAGGCCATCTCCAAGGATCTTCCGGTGGTGTACACCGTTGTGGGACCGAGCTTCTGGGGGGACGGCCAGTACCCGCCCAGCGATGCGGTGTACTACCCGCTCTACACCAAATGCGCCGAGCTGGAGCTGCCGCTGTGCGTGAACACCGGTCTGCCCGGACCGCCGATCCCCGGTGAGGTGCAGAACCCGATCCATCTGGACCGGGTGTGCGTGCGGTTCCCGGAATTGAAACTGTGCATGATCCACGGTGCGGACCCGTGGTGGGACGTCGCGATCCGGATGTTGATCAAATACCAGAACCTGCGTCTGATGACCTCGGCCTGGTCGCCGAAACGGTTGCCGGAGAGCCTGATCCATTTCATGCGGACCCGTGGCAAGACGAAGGTCATCTTCGCATCCGATTTCCCGGTGTTGCGGATGGAACGCGTGGTGCCCGAGGCGCTGGCCCTCGATCTGCCCGACGACGTGATGGACAACTACCTCTACAACAATGCCCACGATTTCTTCTTTGGGGAAGGCAACTGATGGACCGTTACGAACTGCGCAGGCTGGACTACAGCCTGACCGAGGATCACAAGGACCTGCAGGCTGCCTACAAGCAATTCTTCAAGACCCACTGCGACATCGAGGCGGTGCGCGCGGCCGAGCCGGCCGGCTTCGACAAGAGTCTGTGGGAACGGCTGTGCGGTATGGGTGCAACGACCATGGGACTGCCCGAGTCGGTCGGCGGTGACGGCGCCACGCTGGTGGACCTGACACTGGTCGCCGAGGAGATCGGCCGCGCACTGGCGCCGGTGCCGTGGATCGACCACGTCGTCGCGGCCCGGCTGCTGGCCCGGCTCGGTGCGCTGGAATCCGCGGAGATCGTGGCGGGCACGCAGCTGGTGGCGCTCGATCCCCAGCAGGTCGCGCCGACCGGACCGCGGCTGATCCCGGCCGGGTCGATCGCCGACCACCTCATCGTGTGTGACGGCTCGGACATTGTGCAGCTCGGGTTCTCGACCCGGCCGGCCAAGGTGGACAACATCGGCAAGCTGCCGATGGCCTGGGTGGATCCCGGCGCCGCCGACACCCGGGTGGTGCTGGCCAGCGGCGCCGGTGCCCTGGCCGAATATCAACGGGCCCTGGACGAATGGCGATTGCTCACCGCCTCGGCGCTGGTCGGTCTGGTCGAGGAGACGATGACCATCGCCGCCGAGTTCTCCAAGACCCGCTACACCCTGGGGGTGCCGATCTCGACCCTGCAGGGCATCTCGCATCCGCTGGCCAATATCGCCATCACCGTCCAGGGCGGGCGCGGGCTGGCCCGCCGGGCCGCGTGGTTCCTGGACAACGAACCCGATGAGCGGCCCGAACTCGGGCCGTCGGCGTTCGTGTTCATGGCCGAGGAAGCCGCCAAGGCCGCCACCATGGCCGTACACGTGCAGGGCGGGCTCGGTGTCTCGGCCGAGGCTGCCGCCACCGCCTATCTGGTCCGGGCCCGCGGCTGGGCACTGGCCGGCGGTGACCCGGGCGCCACCGCAGTCCGCATCGCCCAGATCGTCTCGGCTCGCGAGAGCCAGGAGGGATAACCATGGATTTCTCGCGTGTCGAACTGTCCGATGAGGACCGGGCCTTCCAGAACGAGGTTCGCGAACTACTGTCCCGGGTGGTCACCGAGGACGTCATCCGCCGCGACCGGGAGACCGGCGACAATTTCGACGAGGACGTGCACCTGGCCCTCGGCGCCGCCGGCTACCTGGAACGCGAGTTCAAGTCCGAGGCGGACGGCGGGTTCACCCGCACCCAGCGCCGCATCTGGGCGCTGGAACGGCGCCGCGCCGAGGTGCCGTGGGTGACCTGGGGGACCACCATCATGATCGCCCGTTCGGTGGCCAAGTTCAGTACCCCGGAGGTCCGCGACGAGGTGCTGCGCGGCGTTTTCGACGGCACCATCCGGATGTGCCTGGGTTACACCGAACCCGAGGGCGGCTCCGATGTCGCCACCTGCAAGACTCGCGCGGTCCGCGACGGCGACCAATGGATCATCAACGGCTCCAAGATGTTCACCACCGGTGCGCACAACTGCCAGTACACGTTCTTGATCACCAACACCGATCCGGATGCGCCGAAGCACAAGAGCCTGACCATGTTCCTGGTCCCGCTGGACACCCCGGGCGTGGAGATCCAGGGCATTCGCACCGTCGACGGGGACCGCACCAACATCGTGTACTACTCGGACGTCCGGGTCGACGACAAGTACCGGATGGGGGAGGTCAACGGCGGTTGGACGGTGGTGCGTGAGCCGCTGGACGCCGAGCACGGGGCGGTCGCCGCGGCCGACGACGGCCTCGACGACGTCGCGATCATGACGCATCAGGCGATGTTCATGGCCAACGCGGCCGACAACGTCGCAGCCCTGGCCGCCCGGACCGGGTCCATCGAGGACGGGTCGGTCGCCTACCGGCTGGGCCGTGCGCACGCCCGGTTGGAGGTGGCGCTGTCCAGCCCGAGTATCTTCGGCCGGGTCGCGATCGCGCAGACCATGCGCGACATCTCCCCGGACCTGATGGACATCGCCGGATCGGTTGCGGCGCTGCCCATCGGCACCGACGGTGGTGCCGACGACCGCAGCGAGTACGTGTACCGCTTCGCGCCGTTGGTCGGCATCTACGGCGGCACCCTGGAGGTGTTCCGCAATATGATCGCCCAGCACGTGCTGGGGATGGGCAAGCCCAACTACTCGCCGCCGGCCAAGAAGGTCTCGTGATGGCGGTTGTCGCCGACCCCGATTTGAAGCTGTTCTGCGACACCGCCCGTCAGCTGGTGGTCCGCAGCAACCGCTCCAGCTAACCGGACGTCGCACAGACCTCGGCGGGGCGCGGCACGCGCCGGATGCCGGCCCGGTACTGGCCGGCCACGCTTAGCACGCCGATGGCGGCCCAGACGAAGTTGGAAACCGCACTCGGCCATGCGCCGTACAGGACGCAGGCGATCCCGGCCAACGTGCCGCCGACGATGTTCAGGGCGGTATAGCGCCTGGAGGCATTCGACAGCCAGCCGCGACTCAGGGACAGATACGCCACCAGCGTGCCTGCCGTCCCGATCCATCCCAGCGTTGCCGCGATCATCTGTCCGTCCTCGAACTCGTCGTTTCACGGAAAGTATCGAGCTCGCAGGCGTTAAACGCAATTGAATAGAAATGCACATCCGATGTAGCATTTCTTAATGGACTTGGACCCGCGGAGGCTGCGATATCTGCTGGCCGTGGCCCGGGCCGGCGGTGTGCTCGCCGCGGCGGATGAGCTGCACCTGACACCGTCTGCGGTGTCCCAGCAGATCTCCCGGCTGGAGCGCGAGACCGGCCGGGTGCTGATGACCAGAACCACGCAGGGATCGGCACTGACACCGGAGGGCTGGGCGCTGGCCGAGGCGGCCCAGCAGATCGAGCAGACGCTGGTGGCCGTCGAGTCCCGGCTGGCGCGTGGCGACGCCGAGGTCCACGGGACCATGCGGCTCGGCAGCTTCCAGAGTTTCCTCACCGCGGTGATCGCCCCCTCGTTGCCGGATTGGCGCAGACAACTGCCGGGCCTGAGTTTCGAACTCGTCGAGGCCGACGAGGAACCGCTGATGCGCGCCATGAAATCCGACGAATTGGATGCTGCCATCGTGGAATTGGATGCCGAGGAGTCGCGGCGCCGGTTACCCACTGGGATGGCCGAGGTGCCGCTGCTGGATGAACCCTGGAAGCTCGTGGTCCCGGCCGGGACCATCGCGGCCGACGTCGCCGATCTCGGCCGGTTGAACCTGCCCTGGCTGGGGGTCGGTCCGGCCGCGGCGAGCACCCGCGCGGTGGCGCGGCTGCGTCGGGCCACCGGTATGGACCAGCCCACCGCGCATCGCTATTTCGGGACGCAGACCGGCTTGGCCTTGGTGGCGGCTGGTGAGGGCATGGCGCTCATCCCGATGCTCGCACTGCAAGGCATGCCCCAGGACGGCGTCGAATGCCTCGACGTACCCGGGCTGGGCATGCGCAGGATCGTGCTGCGCAGCTACCCGCGCAGCAAGCAGGCCAGTGACCTGGTGGACTCGGTCGTGGGGCTGATTCGCGATGCGGTGCAGCAGATCGGCACCGAATCTGGCGTCTGACCGGCGCCGCGCTCAGGGAGCGGTCAACACCGGTGGCTCGACGGCCGCGGGATCGGGGTTGGCGATCGGCAGCCCCATGAACCGCCGCGCGTTGTCACCCATGAAGTCATAGGTGCGCCGCACGTCCATGCCCTCGGCGTACTTCCAGTAGCCCCGGGGCTCGGGCAGCCCCTCGGGGTGCGGGTAGTCCGAACCGAACATGACCTTGTCCCAGCCGACGGTGTTGACGACGTCGGACACGCAGCCCTCCCAGAACGGGCTGACCCAGATGTTGCGGCGGAACACGTCGTGCGGATGCTCCGGGAAGTTCTGCGGCATCTTCTTCTGCAGATCCTCGAAGTCGTTGAACAGCGGGAAGATCCAGCCGCTACCGTTCTCCACGCTGGCGATACGCAGCTTCGGGAAACGGGTCAGGGTGCCGTGGCAGATCAGTGCGGTGATCATGTCGGCGATCTCGCGGTGGCCCAGCACCATCCAGCGGAACGCGCTCTGGGTCATGAAGTTCTGGGTGTGCGCCGGTTCCCACTTGTTGACGTAGTCGTCCAGTGGCGGGTAGCTGGCGTGCAGCACGATGGGCAGGCCGGCGGCCTCCACGTCCCGCCAGAACGGGTCGAATTCCGGCAGCGCGGGCGAGCGCCAGCCGTACAGGCCGTTGACCGGGCCCGGCTTGATCAACGCCGCCTTGGCGCCGTGGTCCAGGATCCACTCCAGCTCCCGCTGGGCGGCGTCGACCTCGGACAGATTGAGGATCGGGGTGGTGAACAGCCGGTCGGCGTAGTTGAACGACCAGTGCTCATGGATCCACTCGTTGAGCGCGTGGACGATCGCCAGGGTCAGCGCCGGATCGTCGGCGCTGGAATGCTCCACCAGGCTGCCCAGCGTCGGATAGTTCAGTGCCTCGGTCACCCCCTGACGGTCCAGTTCGGCGACCCGCGCTTCGGGATTGCGGGTGGCTTCCGGTGCTTCGATGGCCTTGCCCTGCATCTCCCGAAGCGTCAGGCCGTCGGTGTTCTCGCCGGCGAAGAACTTCTCGTGTGCACCTGGGGCGGCGACCCGTTCGAAGGTTGGGTTGGGGATGAAATCGGTGACCCGATTGTTGATCACCACCCGGGTCTGCCTGCCGAACTGGGCGTACTGCACGGCACGGCTGTACTTCTCGGGCAGGAACTTAGTCAGTGCGTCGCCGGTCTCGTACATGTGCTGGTCGGCGTCGAAGATCGGCGCGTCCCGGAACTGCTCGGTCATGTGGGTGGGTTCCCTTCTCTCGCGAGCAGACGCGAAGGGTCGCTATTCGGGGTGACTTTGCGGCCATTCACGTCTGTTCGGCAATGAAAGTCAAAGAGTGAGCACGGTGGCGCCGGCGGTGCCGGGCGCGCCGTAGAGCTGGGCGAAGCCCACCCGCGGATTGCCGGGTACCTGCCGGTCGCCGGCCTCGCCGCGCAGCTGGCGGACCAGCTCGTGGATCTGGCGCAGGCCGGAGGCGCCGATCGGCTCGCCGTTGGCGATCAACCCGCCGTCGGTGTTGATCGGCAGCGAACCACCGATCTCGGTGGCGCCGTCGGCCAGCAGCTTTTCCTGGTCGCCGTCGGCGCAGAAACCGCACTCGGCCATGTGGATGATCTCCGCACCGGCGTCGGTGTCCTGCAGCTGCACGACATCCACGTCTTCGGGTGCCACACCGGCCTTTTCGAAAGCCGCCCGTGCCGCATAGACCGTCGGTGCGACGTCCTCCACCACCGGCGCGCAGGTGGTGTTCACCTCGTAGGCCCCGTACCGGCGGGTACGGACCTCGACGGCCCGCAGATACACCGGCTTGGCGGTGTACTTGTGCGCCAGGTCGGCCCGGCACATCACCACCGCGGCCGCACCCTCGTCGGGCGCGCAGAACATGTACTGGGTCAGCGGGTAGTTCAGCATCGTCGAGTTGAGGATGTCGTCCTCACTGATCGGTTTGCGCCGGAACGCGTTGGGATTCAGCGCCCCGTTGCGGAAGTTCTTGTTGGCGACCTTGGCCAGGGTGCGCGCCGAGATGTTGTGCTCGTGCAAATACCGGTTGGCCTTCATACCGAAGAACTGGGTGGTCAGGTACTGGCCATTCTCGGCGTACCAGCTCGGCATGCCCACCAGGGCGGGGTCCTCGGTGAACGCACCGCGGGGATGCTTGTCCAGGCCGACGGCGATCCCGATGTCGTAGTCGCCCAACCGGATACCGTCCGCACACGCCTTGGCGGCGCTGGCCGCCGTGGCGCACGCATTGAAGACGTTGGTGAACGGAATACCGGACAGCCCCACCATGCCGACGATGGCGTCGGGGTTGGCGACCGTCCAGCTGCCGCCCGTGGCGGCCCCGATGTCCTTCCACTCGACCCCGGCGTCGGCGACCGCGGCGAAGATGGCGTCGACGCCCATCTCCATCGCGGACTTCCCCTCGAACCGGCCGAACGGGTGCAGTCCGACCCCGATGATGGCTACTTCATGCATGATCAGGCTCCTTGGACGGGTGCGAAGGCGAAGGTGACGAGTTCGTCCCCGTCGGCGTCGGTGGCGAACGGAATCATGGTGAGCTCGACCTCCATGCCGAACTCCAGCGCGGCCGGGTCGTTCTCGGTGAGCCGGCCCTCCACCCGTAGGACATCCCCGAGTTGCACGAGTCCGACGCCGAATGGCACGAACTCCTTGCCGGTGGGTCCCTTGTAGGGGGGACCGGGCGGGAATCCCTGGGTGGTCCAGGCCACCAGCGTGCCGCGCCGGGGCAGGTGGTGCGGGCTCATCGCATCGCTGCTGCACGCCGGGCACCGGCGCTGTACCGGGAAGGTGGTCTGCCCGCAGGTACCGCAGCGGGCCCCGATCAACGAGGGCTCGGCGTCGGGCCATGTCGATATCTCCGGTGCCAGCGCTTTCTGCATTCGGTTCTCCTCAAAGCGACGAACTCCACACGGCTACTGTAATTCTTACAGTAGCGTATCTGGTGGACGTTCGGAGAAGCCACGGAGGTGCGGTCAATGGCGGCAGAAGTCATCGAGCACAAGGCCGAACCCGAATTCAAAGCCGGGCCCGAATTCAAAGCCGGGCCCGAATTCAAAGCCGGGCCCGAATTCAAAGCGACGTTCTGCCGAATCTGTGAACCGCTGTGCGGGATGATCGCCACGGTCGAGGACGGTCGGCTGACCGCGCTGCGCCCCGACAAGGAGCATCCGCTCTCGGCCGGGTTCGCATGCCAGAAGGGCATCGCCTTCGCCGAGGTGGTCAACGACCCCGACCGGGTCACCACGCCGCTGAAGCGGACCGCGAGCGGATTCTCCCCGGTCGGCTGGGACGAGGCGCTCGATGACATCGCCGCCCGCTGCACCGCCATTCACCGCGACCACGGATCCGGCGCGTTCGGCTGGTACATGGGCAATCCTGCGGCCTTCAGCTATTCCCATCTGTTCGGCGCGATGGCGTTCGCCAAGGGAATCGGCGCCGACAGTCACTTCTTCACGTCCTCGACCCAGGACACCAGCAGCCGGTTGCTGGCCAGCCAATTCCTCTACGGGTCGCCGATGGCGGTACCCATCCCGGATCTGACGCGTTCCGATCTGCTCGTCCTCATCGGCGCGAATCCCGTTGTATCGCACGGAAGTTTCCTCACCGCACCGCGGATCAAGGACCGCATGCACGACATCGTGCGGCGCGGGGGACGGGTGGTGGTGATCGACCCGCGGCGCAGCGAGACCGCCGCCCAGTTCGAATGGCTCGGCGTCCGCGCCGACAGCGACGCGTTCCTGCTGATGTCGGTGCTGCAGGTGCTGTTCACCGAAAACCTGGTCAGTGACGGCGCGCGGGAGCAGGCCGACGGGTTGGAATGGTTGCGGGCCGCGTGCGAACCGTTCACCCCGGAGCAGACCCACCCACGTACCGGGGTGGCACCCGAAGCGGTGCGTCGACTGGCCCGCGATCTGGCGGCGTCACCGCGCGCCGCGGTGTACGGCCGGCTCGGGACCTGTGTGGGGCGCCACGGCACGCTGGTCACCTATCTCATCGATGCGGTGAACCTGGTGGCCGGCAACCTCGATCGCCCGGGCGGCAGCGTTTTCAGCACGCTGGGCATCCCCGGCCAGAAGTGGAGCGCCAAGGTGATGGGCGCTTCCCTACGCCGGGCCTACCGCACGAAACGCACCCGGGTGGGCGGGTTCCCGGCCGTGATCGGCGCCGAACCGGCGGCGCTGATGGCCAAGGAGATGACCACCGGGGGCCAGCGGCAGATCCGGGCGATGTTCGTGGCGGCCGGTAACCCGGTGCTGTCGGTACCCAACGGCCGAGAGCTCGAGGACGCGTTGGAGTCATTGGATCTGCTGGTCGGGCTCGACCTGTATGTCAACGAGACCAATGCGCACTGCGACTACGTCCTGCCCGTCACCACCATGTACGAACGCGACGACTTCGCGGTCACCTTCCAGCAGTTCCAGGCCACACCGTTCCGCCAGGTGACCGACGCGGTGGTGGCACCTGCCGGGCAGGCCCGTACCGAGTGGGAGATCATCGCGGACCTGATCGCCCGGACCGCCGTTCGCACACCGGTGTTCACCGCGCTGCGGGCAGCGTGGCGGATCGCGGCACGGCGTGGCAAGCGGTTGAATCCGCGCCCGGTGGTCGACATGATGATCCGGCTGGCCGACGGGGGTGACCGGTTCGGCCTGCGCCGCGGCGGGTTGAACTTCCGCCGGTTGAGCACCGCCCATCCGCACGGGGTGGTGGTGGCACCACATATCCGCACCGGAGTGCTCGACGAGGTGGTGGCCTACCGGGCGGGCAGGGTGCAGCTGGAGCACCGCGAGATCGCCGCGGAGCTCACCGCGCTGGCGAAGCGCGAACTGCCCGAGGGATTCCCGATGCGGATGATCGGGATGCGTGAGCCCCGCTCGGAGAACTCGTGGATGCACAACTCGCCGCTGCTGATGCGCGGCGAGCGGACCCAACGCGCGCTCATGCACGTCGACGATGCGGCCGCGCGGAACATCGCCGACGGGGACACCGCCACCGTGCGATCCCCGTTCGGGGAGATCGCGGTGCCGGTGGCCCTGACCGCCGACATCATGCCGGGGACCATCGCCATCCCGCACGGATGGGGCCATCGCGGAACCGGCGGCTGGCGGATCGCCAACCGGGCCGGCGGCGTCAACGTCAACCAGCTGATGTCCAGCGATCCGGCCGACGTCGAGGCTTTGGCGGGGATGTCCTGGCTGACCGGCATTCCGGTACAGGTGGCCGCGACCACCGGCGTGCACTGAGTTACTGTAAGTATTACTGTTGATGTATCGGTCCGGGGAGGGCAACTGGTGAGTGACGTAGTGGCGGACGCGCCGAGCGTGGAGATCGGCCGCCGCGCGGCCGTGCGCGCCGAGACCCGCATGCTGATCGACGGCGACCTGGTCTCCGCCCTGTCCGGTGAGCAGTTCGACAACCTCAGTCCGGCAACGGGTTCGGTGCTCGGTAGCACCTCGTCCGCCGGCGCGGAGGACATGGACCGTGCCATCGGTGCGGCTCGCCGGGCCTTCGACGATTCCGACTGGTCCACCAACCGCGCGCTGCGGCAGCGGACGCTGCTGCAACTGCAGGAGGCGATCGAAGCCGAATCCGAGGATCTGCGCGAGGAACTGATCGCCGAGGTGGGCTGCCCGGCGATGACGACGCAGAACGCGCAGCTGGACTGGCCGCTGACCGACGCACTGCGCTACCCGGCACGGATGATCGACGAGTTCGAATGGGAGCGCCGCCTCGACGGCGGAGGGTTGTTCGGGGACCGCAACGCGCGCACCGTGGTGAAGGAGGCCGTCGGCGTCGTCGCCGCCATCACCCCGTCCAACTTCCCGATCGAGGTGATCCTCAACAAGCTCGGTCCCGCGCTGGCGGCCGGCAACACCGTGGTGCTCAAGCCCGACCCCAACACCCCGTGGAACGCCACCCGGCTGGGCCGGCTCATCGCCGAACGCACCGACATCCCGGCCGGCGTCGTCAATGTGGTGCCCACCGCATCGAACGAGGTGGCCGGGCTGCTGGGCACCGAGCCGCGGGTGGACATGGTGTCCTTCACCGGTTCCACCGCGGTGGGCAGGCACCTCATGCGGGTGGGCGCGGACACCATGAAACGCACCTTCCTCGAACTCGGCGGCAAGTCGGCGATGATCGTGCTCGACGACGCCAACCCGGGACACGTCATTCCCGGCGCCATCGGTACCTGCGTGCACGCAGGCCAGGCGTGCGCGGCGAACACCCGGATGCTGGTGCACCGCAGCCTGTTCGACGAGGCGGTCGCCAACGTGACCATGGCCTTCGCCGGCGTGCCGGTGGGTGACCCGGCGTTGCCGACCACGCTGGTCGGCCCGCTGATCAGTGCGGCGCAGAAGCAACGGGTGCTCGACGCCATCGAGGGTGCGCGCCGCGACGGCGCCGAGATCGCGGTCGGCGGCGGTGAGCCCGACGGATTGGCCGAGCATCTGCGCGGCGGTCATTTCGTGGCCCCGACGGTGATCGTCGGCGCCGACCCGAGATCCTCCGTCGCCCAGGACGAGGTGTTCGGCCCGGTGCTGGTGCTCATCCCGTTCGACGACGACGACGAGGCGGTGCGGATCGCCAACGACAGCGCGTTCGGTCTGGCCGGCGCGGTGGTGTCGAAGTCTCCGGAGCGGGCCATGGGGATTGCCCGGCGGATCCGGACCGGCGCCATCGGCGTCAACGGCGGGATGTACTACGGCGCCGATGCGCCGTTCGGTGGCTTCAAGAACAGCGGTGTCGGGCGGCAGTGCGGCATCGAGGGTTTCGCGCAGTACACCGAGACCAAGACCATCGGGTGGCGGCTGCCGCGTCAGGGCTGACGCGCCAGCGTCTCGGCGCGGTCGAGGATGCAGGTGAGCACGTACTCGAAGTTGATGTCGTCGGCGACACCCATCCGGTGACCGCGCCCGGTCGCCTCCGCGATGTGCGGGGTGGCGGCGGCGTCGATGAGGCTGCGCTCGCCGTCCTGGCGTGGGGCGATACCGGGCATCTTGTCCTGCAGGCGTTCCATGATGACGGTGCCACGGACGTGGGTGGCGATGGCCGAGTAGGTGTCGAACGCGTCCTCGGAGGACAATCCAGCGCGGACCAGTGCCGCCACCGGCGGCTCCAGTTTCTGGATCGCGCCCTGTACCGCCGCCCGCCCGTAGGACCCGCGGATCAGGATCAGGTCACACAGGATCGGATTGGCCCGGAAGGTTTTCCGCATGATCCGGGCGTGATGGGCCAGTGACTCGCGCCAGTTGCCGGCATCGATGCTGGGGGCGGTGAAGTCGTACTCGTCGAGAGCGCGGTTGGTCATCGCGTCGAGCAGGTCGTCCTTGCGGCGGAAGTACCAGTAGATGCTGGTGACGCCGACGTCGAGGTGTTTGGCCAGTTGCGGCATGCTGAGGTTGTCGATGGACACCTCGGCGGCCACCTCGAAGGCGCCGGTCAGGATCTCCTCGACGCTGATCGACCCGCGTTCACGACGCTGACGTTTGGCGGCGGGTCTGGCGGCCATGAGATCGCTCGGCTCAGGAGACCGGATCGAAGGTGACCGGGACCGCGGTGGGGGACCGGAACGGTTGGCCGAAGATGTGCGGATCGGCCGAGGTGTCGAGGTGGATGTTGGTCACCCGGTTGAGCAGGCATTCGACCGCGACGCGGGTCTCCATCCGGGCCAGGTGCAGGCCGAGGCAGGTGTGCTCACCGGCGGCGAAGGTGATGTGCGGCACCCGTTTCCGGAAGATGTCGAACTCGCCGGCGCGTTCCCAGCGGTTCTCGTCGCGGTTGGCCGACCCGATGCAGACGTCGATGACGGCACCCGCGGGCAAGGGCACACCGCCGAGTTCGGTGTCGACGTTGGCCGAGCGCTGCACCGTGGTCAACGGTGTCTCGTAGCGCAGCCCTTCCTCGATCGCCTGCCCGATCAGCTCGTGATCGGCCTGTACCGCGGCGAACTGGTCGGGGTGAGTGAGCAGCAGGTACAGCAGGTTTCCCGAAGACCGGAAGGTGGTCTCCAGGCCGGCCGGCAACAGCAGGCGCAGGAACGAATAGATGGCTTCGTCGGTGAGCTTCTCACCGTCGACCTCGGCGGTGACCAGATCGCCGATGATGTCCTCGGTCGGTTTGGAGCGACGCAACTCGATCTGGTTGAGGAAGTAATCCTTCAGTGCTGCGGACGCCTCGAAGGCGCGCTTGTACTTGACGTGGTAGCTGATCAGTTCCACGGCGCGCTGCCGGAACCAGGCGAGGTCCTCCTCGGGCAGGCCCAGTAGCTTGGAGATCACCCGGGTGGGGAACTCGAAGGTGAAGTCGCGGACCAGATCCGCCCGGCCGGTGTCGATGAACTCGTCGATCAGTTGCTCGCAGATGGGCCGGACGATCTCGGGTTCCCAGCGCACCAGCGATTTGGCCTTGAACGCGGTGGTGACGAGGTTGCGGTGGGCGCGGTGCAGATGGCCCTCCATGGCCAGGATGGACGGTCCGATGAACAGCCCGATGGTGTCGTCATAGATCTTGGAATTGAACGACTTTCCGTCCCGGAACACGGTGTTCACCGCGTCGTAGGAGACCGCCGCGTACTGGTGTCGGGGCCGGAACTCATCGGGGGTCTTGGACCAGTCCATCACGCTGCCCTGGAACACCCCGTGCCGGGCGCGGTGCGCATCGAAGTACGGGTACGGGTCGCGGAGCAGGCTGAAGGATTCCCCCAATTCCGCCAAGAGGTCGGTTTCGTCCTGCGTCTGGCTGTTCACCCGTCGCCCCTGTCATCGTCGCACTGACCGAAGAACTACTGTAACGCTTACAGTAACACATCCCGTCCGGACGAAACGTGCCCTTTCCTGTGGCGATGCGGTGCGGTTGGATGGGGGTACGGCTAGTACCGTGAGCATTACCGGAGGGAGTTCAGGAGATGAGCGCAACCGATGAGCGGGTCGAGCCCCAGGTGAGCACCCGCGTCCTGCTGGAGCGTCAGCGGCAGGCGTTCATCGCGGCGGGCCCGCCGAGCGTGGCGTTGCGGCGGAATCGGATCGACCGGCTACTGGCCCTGGTCCTGGACAACACCGACGCCTTCGTCGACGCCATGGCCACCGACTTCGGCACCCGATCGCGGGCGGCTTCCCTGTTCACCGAGGTGGTCGGCATCATCCCGGTCATCGAGCACACCAGATCGCATGTGCCGCAGTGGATGAAGGCCACCAAGTTGATGCGGGCGGCACGCGCGGCCGGGTTGCGGGCCGAGGTCGAACCCGCGCCGCTGGGCGTGGTCGGCATCATCGGGCCGTGGAACTTCCCGCTGAACCTGGTGGTGCTGCCGGCCGCCGCCGCGTTCGCCGCCGGTAATCGGGTGATGATCAAGATGTCCGAGGTCACCTCGCACACCGCAGAGCTGATGGCCGACCTGGCGCCGCAGTACTTCGAACAGACCGAACTCGCCGTCGTCACCGGCGGGCCCGAGGTCGCCGCCGACTTCTCCCGGCTGCCGTTCGACCACCTGTTCTTCACCGGGTCGCCGTCGGTCGGGTCGCTGGTGCAGCGCGCGGCGTCGGAGAACCTGGTGCCGGTCACGCTGGAACTGGGCGGCAAGAATCCCGTCGTGGTGGCACCCGATGCGGACATCAGGCGTTCGGCCGCGCGAATCGCGCAGGCCCGCATGGTCAATGGGGGACAGGTCTGTGTCTGCCCCGACTATGTGTTCGTGCCCGAGGGTAGTGTGGCCCAGTTCGTCGATACGGTGCGCCAGACCTGGCAGGGCATGTTCCCGACGATCATCGCCAACGAGGACTACTGCTCCAGCGTCAACGAGGCCAACTTCGACCGGGTGGTCGGACTCGTCGAGGACGCCCGCGCACTGGGGGCGACGGTGCACACGGTGTCGCCGGCGGCGGAGGCGCTGCCCGACCGGGCCAGCCGCAAGATCGCGCCGACCATCGTCAGCGCCGTCGACGACCGGATGGCGATCGCGTCGGAGGAAATCTTCGGCCCGGTGCTGTCGGTGCTGGGCTATTCGGCGCTGCCCGAGGTGATCGACTACATCAACGCGCGCCCGGCGCCGCTGGTGGCCTACTGGTTCGGGCCCGACGGCGACCGGTTCCGGACCTTCGTGCGCAACACCCGCAGCGGCGGGGTGGCCCGTAATGACTTTGCCGCGCAGATGATCCCGTCCGCCGCGCCATTCGGCGGGGTGGGGCGCAGCGGGATGGGCGCCTATCACGGCAAGGCCGGGTTCGACGCCTTCAGCCATCAGCGCACGGTGGTGGGCACCGACCTGCCGTTCAGCATGACCGGTTCGGCAGCGCCGCCGTTCCGGCGAGGAATGAAGATGTATGCCGATGCGTCGCTGGCGATGGCCCGGCGGCGCACCCGGCGCCGCCTCAGGGACCGGTAAGGGCCTGCTCGCGGGCCCACCGGTAGTCGGCCTTGCCCGCCGGGCTGCGCTCGATGACCGGTCGGAACACCACCGCCTTGGGCAGCTTGTAGCGGGCGATGGACTGCTCGGCGTGCCGGATGAGTTCCTCGGCGTCGGCCTGCGTACCGTCGGCCAGGGCCACGACTGCTACCACTTCGCTGCCCCAGCGCTCGCTGGGCCGGCCCGCCACCACGACGTCGGCGACCGCAGGATGGGAGGCGATGGCGGATTCGACCTCCTCGGCGAAGATCTTCTCCCCGCCGGAGTTGATGGTGACCGAATCCCGGCCCAGCAGTTCGATGGCGCCGGTGTCGAGGTGGCGGGCCCGATCGCCGGGGATGGCGTAGCGGACGCGATCGATGGTGACGAAGGTCGCCGCGGTCTTGGCGGCGTCGTTCTTGTAGCCCAGCGGGACATAGCCGCGTTGGGCCAGCCAGCCCAGGTCGTCATGCCCGGGTTCCAGCACCGCACTGAAATCCTCTGCCACCACGCAGGTATCGGAGCCGGCGTTGAAGGTGCCGGTGGACACCGCGCCGCCGGCGGACATGTGGTTGAGCTGGGCGCCGGTCTCCGAGGAGCCGACCCCGTCGATCACGACGAGTCCCGGCTTGGCATCGATCAGCTGCTGCTTCACATACGGGGTGAGTTGCGCGCCCCCGTTGGCCACCACCGCCAGCGAGGACACGTCCGCCGACCCGGCCTTGATCGCGGCCAGCAGCGGCCGGGCCATCGCATCGCCGACCACGGTCGCGACCATCACCTTTTCCCGCTCGATGGTGCGCACCACCTCGTCGGCGTCGAAGCGGTCGACGGTGCTCGGGAACACCAGCGTCTGGCCGGTGGTCAGTGCCGTCATGGCCGCCCACTGCGCGGCCCCGTGGATCAGCGGCGGCAGGATCAGCAGCTTGGTGCCCGGATTCTCGGCGACGCGGGTCGTGATCTCCTCGACCGAGCCGACCCGGTCGCCGGTCATCATGTTGCGGCCGCCGAACGAGGTCATGAAGATGTCGTGCTGACGCCACAACACGCCCTTGGGCATGCCGGTGGTGCCGCCGGTGTAGAGCACGTACAGGTCGTCCGGGGAATGCTGGAGGGCAGGGGCGACTGAGTCCGAGTCCATGATCGAGTCGTAGTCGACCGCCCCGTCGAGCAGGTCGTTGCCGGACCCGTCGGCGATCTGGATGAGCACCTTCAGATTCGGCAGCTCGTCGCGGATCTCGGCGACCCGGGGCGCGAATGCGGCGTGATAGAGCAATGCCGACGCCGCGGAATCGGCCAGCAGGTACTGCAGTTCGTTCTTGACGTAGCGGTAGTTGACGTTGAACGGCGCGACCCGCGCCGCGAACGAGCCCAGCAGGCCCTCGACGAACTCCGGCCCGTTGTAGGCGTAGATGCCGAGCAGGTCCTGGCCGGTCTCGTGACCGGCCAGTCCGGTGCGTTCGGTGTGGCAGCCCAAACCACGGGAATTCAGGTAGGCCGCCAGCCGGTTGGAGCGGTCCACGACCTCGCGGTAGCTGTACCGGCGGTCACCCTGGATGATCAGTGGGCGGTCGCCGACGGCCGCGGCGACGGCTGCGGCGACGGCCGGGACGGTGAACTGCGCGGGTGCCTGCGGGGATGACTCAGCCATGGCGGCTCCATTCCTCGATGAGGTCGTCGGTCGTGGTCACGGTGGCCAGCAGGGCGAGACTGTTGTCGATGACCGCCTGGCCGTAGTCGGCGGGGACCCCCGCAACGGCGTCGCGGGGGAGCACCACACGGTAACCGGCATTGACGGCGTCCATGACCAGATTGGGGATCGCGATGTTCAACGAGACCCCGACCGCGACGATGGTGCTGACACCGAGGTTGCGCAGCACCGCGTCCAGATCGGTGCCGCCCATCGGGCCGACCCCGTGCCAGCGGTACAGCATCAGATCGGTTGGCTCCGGGCCGAATTCGGGGAGCAGGGTGGCGCCCTCGCTGCCGGGGGTGATGTCGACGGACCGTTTGCCGGCCGCGAACAGCCGGGCATTGTGGTTGGAACCGAGCCCGTCGGGCCGACGCTGCACCAGGCAGTGCACGACAATATGGCCGGCCGCGCGGGCCGCCGGGAGCAGCCGGGCGATGTTGGGCAGCGCGAGTCGCCGCGCCTCGGAGGCCAGCACCGCCAGTCCGGCGTTCGGCCCGACCACCGCACCCTGGAGTTCCTGGGTGACGATCGCAAGGGTCACGCGTTGGTCTTCTCGACCGGGGGCACCTCGTAGAACTGCTCGGCCCATCGGCGCATGGCCATATAGGGTTTCGCGTCGATCTTGGACAGCGACGGCCGTTCCACATACTTCTGGTAGCGCCAGATGTCGAGGTCGTCCCAGACCGTCACCAGGTACTGCTTCTCGACGCGTTTGCGCACCTCTTCCGGTGGCACGTCGCCGGTGTCCCCGGGTTCCTTGGGCCACCAGATCGAATAGAACATGTTCGAGTTGTGGTCATCGACCGGGGTGCACGCGAAGATCAGCCGGTGATTGGCGGCGCCCTCGAACGCACTGATGGCGAAGCCCAGCCCGGAGAAGTGGCTGTGGATGTAGAGCGACATCTTGTCCGGATCGTCGCTGCGCGCGTCGGGCCAGCCGGTGAGGAACCGCCACTCGTTGTCCACGACCTTCCAGTCCAGGCAGACCGGGGTGACGGTGGCGCGGTGCACGTAGCGGAAATGTGCACTGTCGGGGCCGTTTTCGGCGACGACCTGGGGATGCACCGGTTCGTTCTCGGCGAACCGGGAGAACTCCGGGAACGGCCGGTAGTAGGCGTTCGGATCGGTCTCGAACTGGGGGTGCTTCTCGAAGATGTCGGGCAGCTCCCACTTCGGCGGCTCACCGTGCGGCTGGTACCACATGAACACCACCCCGTGCTGTTCGACGACGGGGTAGACCCGCAGCCGGACACCCCGGTTCGGTTTGTCGGGCTGATACGGGATGTAGCGATTGGTGCCGTCGGCGCCCCAGCGCCAGCCGTGGAACGGGCACTCGACGCAGTCGCCGACGACCTTCCCGCCGTGGCCGAGATGGGCGCCGAGGTGCTTGCAGTGCGCCTCCATCAGGTGCAGGGTGCCGTCCTCGTCGCGCCACGCCACCAGGTCCTCACCGAAATATTTGAGCGCTTTGGTCTCACCGGCGACGAATTCGGCCGACCAGCCGATGACGAACCAGCCAGTGACTTTCCAGGTGAACGGAACTTCCACGGGAATACCTTCCGGATCCGAACCAGATACTGAACAGCTTACAGTAGTATCGTCCGGAACGGTCGAAATGCAAAGGAGCACGATGCCAGGTTTGCTGACGGACAAGGTCGCCTTCATCACCGGAGCGGCCCGAGGGCAGGGCCGCGCGCACGCGGTCCGGATGGCCAGTGAGGGCGCCGACATCATCGCCGTCGACATCGCCGGCCCGCTACCGCCCAAGGTGCCCTATGACTCGGCCACCGCCGACGACTTCGCCGAGACGGTGGATCTGGTCAAGGCGACCGGACGGCGCATCTTCCACCGGGTCGTCGACGTCCGTGACTTCGACGGGCTGAAGTCCGCGGTCACCGACGGGGTGGCCGAACTCGGGCGGCTCGATGTCATCGTCGCGAACGCCGGCATCACCATCGCCGAAGCCTGGCACGACATCACCCCCGAGTCGTTCCGCGACGTGATGGACATCAATGTCACCGGCACCTGGAACACCGTGATGGCCGGCGCCCAGCACATCATCGACGGCGGCCGCGGCGGCTCGGTGATCCTGGTGAGTTCCCTTGCCGGGGTGAAGATGCAGGCGTTCATGGTGCACTACACCGCCAGCAAGCACGCCGTCACCGGGATGGCCCGGGCGTTCGCCGCGGAACTGGGCCGCCACCACATCCGGGTCAACAGCATCCACCCCGGCCCGGTGATCACCGCGATGGGCACCGGCGACATGGTGGTCGCGCTGAACAAGGCGTTCGAGACCAACCCCACGCTGGTGCAGATGGGCACCCCGTTCACCCCCAACTGGATCGTCGAACCCGAGGACGTGGCCGCTTCCGCGGTCTGGCTGGCCTCCGACGAGGCCCGGCACATCACCGCCGTCGCGCTGGCGATCGACAACGGAATGGCGCAGTTCTGATGAGCGACCGTGAAGAGACCCGCGAGGCCATCCGCCAGCTCAAGGCCCGGTACTGCCGGCTGCTGGACACCAAGGACTACGAGGCCTGGAAGAAGGTGTTCGCGCCCGACGTCGTGGTCAAGTTGGACATGGCCATCTCCGTCGGCGGCGCCGACGGCCAGACCGCACCTCCGCTGAACGGGCTGGAGGAGTTCCTGCCGGTGGTGCTCGGTGGCGTCGAGCACGCGCAGACCAAGCACCATGTGCACACCCCGGAGATCACGCTGACCTCGGACACCACCGCCTCGGCGATCTGGGCGATGGAGGACCTGCTGTTGTTTCCCGACGGCAGTGAGCTTTTCGGGGCCGGGCACTATCACGAGACCTACGAGAACCGGGACGGCGACTGGGTCATCACCAGCCTGCACCTGACCCGGACCATCATGCGATTCAGCCAGGCGAAGTAGCCGAGCGTCATGGAGCGGTACGACGTCATCGTGATCGGAGCCGGATTCTCCGGCCTGTACGCGCTGCACAAGCTGCGCGAACAGGGGCTGCGCGTCCAGATCCTGGAGAAGGCCGACGCGGTCGGCGGCACCTGGCTGGTCAACCGGTACCCGGGGGCGCGCTGCGATATCGAGAGCATCGAATACTCCTACAGCTTCTCCGAGGAGATCCAGCAGGACTGGGTATGGACGGAATCGATGCCGGCCCAGCCGGAGATCGAGGCCTACCTGAACTTCGTCGCCGACCGGCTCGATCTGCGCCGCGACATCGCCTTCGGCACCGAGGTGCTCGCCATGACCTTCGACGAGGCGCAGGCACAGTGGCTGCTGGAGACCTCCGGTGGTGATTACACGGCGCCGTTCGTGGTGGCCGCGTCGGGAATCCTGTCGGTGCCGCTGGAACCCGACATCCCGGGCACGCGATCCTTCGCCGGGCAGTCGCTGTACACCAGCCGCTGGCCCGACGGCGTCGACCTGACCGGTAGGCGGGTCGGGGTGATCGGCACCGGTTCGACCGGGGTACAGCTGATCCCGGTGGTTGCACGGGAAGCCGGTCATCTCACCGTGTTCCAGCGCTCGGCGGCGTTCACCCTGCCGTGGACCGTGCGCGAGTTCGCACCCGGAGAACTCGACACGCTCAAGGCCGACTACGCCGGCATCCGTGCGGCCCAACGGGAACACCCGGTCGGCGCCGCCCGGCTGTCCGCGTTCTCGGTGCTGCTCGACATGCTGGGCAGCCCCCCGATCAAGACGGCCACCCGCGAAGAACAGCTTCGGGCGATCCAGGAACGCGGTGTGATGGGCGCACTCAACTGGGGCGACGTGTTCTTCGACATCGAGGCCAACAGGATGGCCACCGCGCTGTACGGGGAGGCCATCGCCCGCATCGTGCACGACCCCGCGACCGCGGCTGCCCTGGTGCCGACCCATCCGTTCGCCTGCAAGCGGCCGATCATCGATCAGGGCTACTACGAGACCTTCAACCGGGACAACGTCACGCTGGTCGATCTGCGCAACGGGCCCATCGTCTCGGTGACCCCGACCGGGATCAGCACCGAACAGGGCGAGGTGGACCTCGACGTCATCATCTACGCCACCGGTTTCGACGCGATGACCGGCGCGTTGAGCCGGATGAAGGTGCGCGGTCGCCACGGTGTCCTGCTGGGCGACTACTGGGCCGAGGAAGGGCCGTTGTCCTACCTCGGCCTCGCGGTGGCCGGGTTCCCCAACCTGTTCACCGTGCAGGGGCCGGGAAGTCCCTCGGCGGCAACCAATTTCGTAGCCGCCATGGAGCAGCACATCGAATGGATCGCTGACTGCATCGGATATCTGCGGGCGCACGGCCACCGCAGCATCGAGGCCCGGTCGGACGCTCAGCATGAGTGGATCGAGCACGCCACCTCGCTGGTGGCGCCGACGGTGCTGGTGCACCCGTCCTGCAATTCCTGGTACAACGGCGCCAATGTGCCCGGCAAGAAGCGGATGTACATGGGCTACACCGCCGGCATACCCGAATACCGACGTCGCTGCGATGAGATCGCCGCCAACGACTATCAGGGATTCACCCTTGCATAGAGCCGTTCAGATCGCCTGGGAACTCGCCTGCGTGCTGCCGCGATCGGTCGGTGCTCTTGCCGCCTCCGGGGACTGGAACGGGTTGTCCGGTAGCGGGTTACGCCAGCTCGGCGAGGTTGCACTCGATGAGCTGGTGGTCACCGGGATGACCCTGACCGCGCCACCCCCACAGCTGCCGCGGCCGCTGTCCGCCTACGCATACGCGGCGGCAGAACTCGGGGCCTTGGGCATCGACGGGGCGCACCGCGACCCCGCGCCGTTGCGGGTCGCCGACGTGCAGCGGCAGCGGTTCGGGGCGCTGAGCTTCGAGGAACTCAGCTTCGAGCACGAACCGGCGCTGCCCACCTCGCTACTGGCCGACGGTCACGGCGGCCCGGCGACAGCGCGGGTGCGGCTGTACCGGTCGGATGAGCACCGGCCCTGGGTGGTGTGGATTCACGGTGCCGGGCAGGGCGACCCGATGGACCTGCTGGTGGCGCGCGTGCGCCGGTTGAACGCCCTGGGATTCAACGTCGCGCTGCCCGTACAACCCGGGCACGGGGTGCGTCGGCGTGAGTGGCCGGAGTACCCGGCCCGGGATCCGCTGGCCAACGTCGCCGGCATGATGCGGGTGGTATCCGAGGTCCGTGCGCTGCTGGGTTGGCTGGCGGCGCAGACGGATTCGATCACCGTGGCGGGACTGTCGCTGGGCAGTGCGGTCGCCGCGCTGGTGGCACACCTGGACGCCCGTGCGACCGGGGTCGCCTTGTACACACCGATCCTCGGGCTCAACACCATGATCGGACTGCACCTCGGTCGCTGGGGTGAGCCGGGCCGGGCCGCTGGTGAGCTGTTGTTGTCGGATACCGTCTCGGCGATGACCTCGGTGATCGACCCGCTGGGCACCGTGCCGGTGACCGCACGGCGGTTGATCGTCGGAGCGTGGCACGACCAGATGGCGATGCGGAGTTCGGCACTGGCCATGCACGACCGGTGGGGAGGCGAGTTGCACTGGCATGACGGCAGCCATGTCGGGCACCTGTTCTCCGGCGGGGTGCACCAGGTGACCGAACGGTTCCTCAGCGCGGTGTAGCGCCGTAGCTGGCGATGATTCGCTCTCGGACACAAGTGATCTCGTGATCGAGGTCGTGCTCCTCGGGCAGCGTCACCCACTGGAATGCGATACCGAAGATCGACGAGGTGATGTCTTGGCGCGCGGCCTCGACATCGAGGTCGGGGCGCAACGAGCCGTCCTGGATCCCGGCCCGCAGCGCGGCGTCGATCTTGACCGCGGCATTGGCCAGTTGCGCGCGCACGCTGTCGCGCAGCGGCGATGTGGTCTTGACGGCCTCGAACGCCGAGACGAACATCGCCCGGGTGACCGCCGGGTCCTCGGCGTGCAGGTGCTGGACCCGGTCGAAATGGGCGAGCACCCGGGCCAGCCCGTCGGCGTTCGGATCGGCTTCGGGATTGAGCTGGGTGACGTAGCCCTGCTGGAAAGCGTCCAGGATGGCGTCCTTGCTGCCGTAGCGCACGTGCACCATCGCCCTGCTGTAGCCGGCGCGGCGGCCGATCTCGGCGGCCGTGGTTGCCTCCCAACCTTTTTCGACGATCAGCTCAGCGGCGGCCTGCAGCAGCCGACGCGAGGACTGCTCGACGCGTTCCGGCTGGCTGAGGCCCTGGGCGGGGGACGGCACCCTTGCATATTAGACGCCCGACAACTAACTTAGTTGCTCTGCGTCAAATTTCTGCGGAGGTCGAGGATGACATCACCCGCTGTGCCCGTGCCGGTCCCGTCGAGTATCGACGAGGTGACCGCGCAGTGGCTGACCGCCGCATGGGGAGGCGCACCGACGATCACGGCGGTGCGCGC
Organism: Mycobacterium sp. AMU20-3851; assembly: GCF_043974665.1. Classification (NCBI taxonomy): domain Bacteria; kingdom Bacillati; phylum Actinomycetota; class Actinomycetes; order Mycobacteriales; family Mycobacteriaceae; genus Mycobacterium; species Mycobacterium sp. AMU20-3851. The sequence continues at coordinate 3,841,343 of NZ_CP146371.1, read as the reverse complement.
CGAACGGATCGCCGAGGACACCGGCTTCTCGGCACGGCTGTACCGGCTTTGGCTGACCGGCGACGAGCCCCCGGCCTCGGTGATCGTCAAACTGCCCGCGGAATCGGAGGCGCGCGGGGGCATGGAACTGCTCGGCGGCTATCGCCGGGAGTTCGCGTTCTACCGGCACATCGCGCCGACGGCGCCGCTGTCCACCGCGCACTGCCACATCGCCCGCATCGAGGGAGACACCTTTGTGCTGGTGCTCGAGGACCTTCAGGACTGGGATAACGCCGATCACCTGGCAGGGCTGTCGCTGGACCGCGCCCGGTTGTGTGTGGCAGCGCTGGCCGATCTGCACGCATGGTCGGTGCGCCGGGCCGACCCGGTTGCGCTGCAGGACTTCCCGGCCATCGACAACCAGTTGACCCGCGATCTGTTCCTGCCGGCCTTCACCCCGGGCTGGCACCTGTACCTGGACAAGACCGGCCGGTCAGTGCCGCCCGCGGTCGCCGACTTCGCCGAACGGTTCACCGAGCTGGCCCCGCAGGCGCTGAGCGCACTGACGGAACGACCGATGTTGCTGCACGGCGACATTCGTGCCGACAACATGTTCTTCCGGGGTGAGGAGCTCAAGATCGTGGACTTCCAGCTCGCGGTGCGGGGCGCGGGGGCCGCCGATATCGCCTACCTGGTCAGTCAGGGCCTGCCCTGTTCCGTGCGTCGGGGGCACGACGAGGCACTGGTGCACGGTTACCTGGAGGCCTTGGCGCAGCGCGGCGTCACCGACTACGGATTCGACGAGGCCTGGCGGCACTACCGCCTCGGTGTGGCCCTGCTGCTGTACATGCCGGTGGTGGCACTGCTCACCTGGGATGTGGTGCCGGAACGGTCACGACAGCTGTGCGTGACGTTGATCGACCGGGCGGTGGCGGCCATCGAGGACATCGGCGCATTGGAGGAGTTCGCATGACCCGCACCGCCCGTGAGGTCGTGGAGCTGTACAACCTGGTGGTGTGGAACGAGCGGGACTTCGCACTGGCCGACGAACTGATGGGGGACACCGTCATCCGCCACGATGTGGGGGAGGCCCAGACGCTCACCCACGACGAGGCCGTCAACCGCGTCGTCGACCACTGCGCGATGTTCGACAGCATCCGCTTCGACCTCAATCTGGTGGTCGCCGACGACGAGCACGTCGCGATCGTGTACCAGTCGCCGATGCGGACCACCGACGGGACCGAGCTGACCATCAGCAGTATGGAGATCTTCCGGGTGATCGACGGCCGTATCACCGAGGTCTGGAATTGTGGCTACAAACAAGGAGTGTGGGCGTGACGTCCAGCGGGCAGGAGCGAAGCGACATGGGTAATGACAAGGGCGTGCTGGACGAACTCGGGTACTACCTGCTGGCCGGGGCCGGCGGTGAGGGCCCGGCCACGCTGATGGACGAGGCGCGGCGCGGTGAGGAACTCGGGTTCGGCACCGGATTCATCTCCGAGCGCTGGAACGTCAAGGAGGCGTCCTCGCTGACCGGGGCGGCGTTGGCGGTCACCAGCAGGCTGCAGATCGCCACCGCGGCCACCAATCACAACACCCGCCATCCACTGATCACCGGATCCTGGGCCACCTCCATGCACCGGCTGTCCGGCGGGCGATTCACCCTCGGCCTGGGCCGTGGCATCGCCGCGATGTATGGGGCGTTCGGGGTACCGGCCGTGACGACGGCCCAGATGGAGGACTTCGCGCAGGTGATGCGCCGGCTCTGGCACGGGGAGCTGATCTTCAACCATGACGGGCCGATCGGCAAGTACCAGTTGCTGTTCCTGGACCCCGACTTCCGCGAGGACATCCGGCTGGCGATCGTGGCGTTCGGCCCGCAGACCCTGGCGCTGGGCGGCCGGGAGTTCGACGACGTCATCCTGCACACCTACTTCACCCCGGAGACCCTGCAGCGCGCGGTCAAGACGGTCAAGGACGCCGCCGAGAAGGCCGGCCGTGACCCGGCGCGCGTGCGGGTGTGGTCGTGCTTCGCCACCGTCGGCGATCACCTGCCCGAGGAGTTACGGCTGAAGAAGACCGTGGCCCGGCTCGCCACCTACCTGCAGGGCTACGGCGATCTGCTGGTGAGCACGAACAACTGGGATCCCGCTGTGCTGGAACGCTTCCGCGCCGATTCGGTGGTGCAGTCCGTCGCGGGCGGGATCGACCACAAGGCCACCGCCGAGCAGATCGAGCACATCGCGACGCTGATCCCGGATGAGTGGCTGGAACCGTCGGCCACCGGGTCCTCGCAGCAGTGCGTGGACCGGATCCGCCAGGAGTTCGACTATGGTGCCGACGCGGTCATCCTGCACGGCGCCACCCCGGACGAGCTGGAACCCATCGTCGCCGAGTATCGCGCGTCCGCGTAGTGATTTGTGGAGTTCTCGTCGGAATCATTGATACGAAAACTCCACAAATCGCAATGGATGGAACCGATCGGCGGGCTGCTGCGTCCACCTCAGTATGCTTGCCGACCTGCTGCGCAGCCACGACGGCGTCATCACCCTGGCTCAGGCGAACCAGGCCGGGCTCGGCCGTGACGATGTGCACTATCGAGTGCGCACCGGTCAGTGGCTACGGTGCGGGCGCGGAGTGTATTTCGCCGATGATCGCGAATACACCGACAGGGCGCGGATCCGAGCCGGGGTGTGGGCTTATGGCGAGGACGCCGTGGCCTCCGGGCTGACCGCAGCCTGGTGGCATCGCCTCACACAATTCGCACCGAACACAGTCGAGGTGACGGTGCTACGGAAACGCCGCCTGCGCATCAGTCCTGGCACCACACTGCGCCGTCGCGACCTCGATCCCGGTGAGGTGGTGGTACGGGACGGCCTCCGAGTGACATCGCTACCGCTGACAGTCGTCGAAGCGGCGGTGCGGCGGGGCGGCGGGGCCAAGCTGATGGATAACGCGCTGCAGCGCCACGTCGACCTGCGCGCGCTGTGGAAGGCGCACCTCAACAACAAGGGCCGCCATGGATCGCCCGCCGCACGAACATTGTTGCGCGCAGCCGAGGACGGAACCCGATCCGCTGCAGAGCGGCTGCTCGGGAAGCTCCTTCGCGGGGCGGGCATCACCGGGTGGAAAGCCAACTATCCGGTGGCCGGTTACAAGGGCGATTATGTGTTTCTCGACTGCAAGTTGATCCTGGAGACTGACGGTTTCGCCTTCCATAGCGATGTCGACGATTTCAACCGTGACCGGGTACGTCAGAACGCACTGATCCTCGCCGGCTATCAGGTGCTGCGATTCACGTGGCTGGACCTCACCGAGTACCCCGAACGTGTCATCGCCCAGATTCAATACGCGCTCACCCGGTGATTTGTGGAGTCCTCGTAGGAACCATTCCGACGGCAGCTCCACAAATCACGGCAGAATGACCGTGCGCTGTACCGGTTCGGCCGCGGCCTGCCGGGCCCGCAACCCGCGCTGCAGCGCGGACAGCAGCTGATCGCGGGTTTCGCGCGGATCGATCAGCTCGTCGAAGCCGAGGTGATCCGCGGAACGGTAGGACGCGGTCAGCTCGGCCTCGCGCAGCAGCGCCGAGAGATCGGCCTCGGCGTGCGAGGCCTTCGACAGCGCCGCGGCGCTCATCGCCCCCATCGTCGCACCCGGGAACGCGAACGTCGCCTCCTGGCTGTCGAATCCCAACAGCGACATCACCATTGAGCCGAAGCCGTATGCCTTGCGCAGTGTCACGTGCAGTTTGAGCGTCGTCGCCGCGGTCTGCGCGGCGAACATCCGTGCCCCGGCCCGCAGCACCCCGGTCTTCTCCGAGCGGCTGCCCGGCAGCATGCCCGGGTTGTCGGCCAGGAACACGATCGGCAGGTGGAACGAGTCGGCCACCATGATGAAATGCGCGGCCTTGTCGGCGGCGTCGGCGTCGATGGAACCGGCCAGCACGTTGGGCTGATTGGCCACCACGGCGACCGGGTGCCCGCCGAGATGGGCCAGCGCGCAGATGATCGCCTTGCCGAACTGAGGCTGGACCTCGAACCAGTCGGTGTTGTCGAAGATGACGTCGAGCACCGACCGCATGTTGTAGACCCGCCGGTTGTCGCGGGAGATGATCTCCAGCAGTTCCGGGGTGGGCCGCGGGGCGGCGTCCTCATCGAACGGCAGCGGTTCGGGGTAGGACCATGCGCTGGACGGAAAGTAGGACAGATAGCGGCGGATGTCGTCGATGACGGCCTCGTCGGTGTCCGCGTGGTTGTGCACGACACCGCTGTGCAGGGCGACGCTCGGCCCGCCGAGGTCCTCCTTGGTGATCTCCTCGCCGGTGGACTCGCGCACCACCGGCGGCCCGGCGGTGAAGATGGCGCCTTGGCTGCTCATGATCCGGAAGTCGCTGACGGGGGCGACCAGCGCGCCGTGGCCGGCCGACGGCCCGAGCACGGCGGCGACGGTGGGCACCCGGCCCGAGCATTGTGCCTGCGCGATCAGGTCGGTGGGGGTGCGGCCGTAATGCGCACCGGTGGGCCGGAATCCGGCGCCCTCCAGCAGCATCACCAGCGGGATCTTGTCGCGCACCGCGAGTTCGGCCAACCGGTAGCGTTTGGCGTTGCCGGTCGAGCCGATGCTGCCGGCCAGGGTGGTGAAGTCCTCGGCGCCCACCATGACCGGCGATCCGTTGATCAGTCCGGAGCCGGTGACGATCCCGTCCGCGGCGATCTCCCCGCCGGCGAACGTCCCGAACTCACGGAACGTACCGGGATCCAGGAGCCGGTCGATGCGGGCACGGACGTCGAGCTTGCCCTTGGCGCGATGCTTGGCGACACGGTCCGGTCCGCCCATGGCCAGGGTGTGCTCGCGACGACGCTCCAAATCGTCGAGGGTTTCCTGCCAGTCGGGGGTGTTCGTCATACAGGAGTCCTGTTCTCGGTGACCGTCGTCGGTTCGTTGACCATACTGAAGTGCTTACTGTAGCGTCCCCCGCATGGGTAATGTCGCCCGGCTGAGCATCGATCGTGGTATCCCGAGCGACCTCACTGCCGTCCCGGCGCGGGCACGCGAGATCGAGCAGCAGGGCTACGACGGCTGCTGGACCGGGGAGATCAATCACGACCCGTTCCTGCCGTTGCTGCTGGCCGCCGAGCACACCTCGCGGCTGCAGTTGGGGACCAGCATCGCGGTGGCCTTCGCGCGCAACCCGATGCTGGTCGCGCAGCTGGGCTGGGACCTGAACAGCTACGCCCAGGGCAGGTTCATCCTCGGGTTGGGCACCCAGGTTCAGGCGCACATCGAGAAGCGCTTCTCGATGCCGTGGAGTCACCCGGCCCGGCGGATGCGCGAGTTCGTCGCCGCGGTCCACGCGATCTGGGACACCTGGCAGAACGGGGTGCGGCTGAACTTCGAGGGCGAGTTCTACAGCCACCGGCTGATGACGCCGATGTTCACCCCCGAGCCGCAGCCCTACGGGGTGCCCAAGGTCTTCGTCTCGGCCGTCGGTGACCTGATGACCCGGGTGGCGGGGGAGATCGGTGACGGTCTGATCGCGCACGCCTTCACCACCCGCCGCTACCTGGACGAGGTGACCGCGCCGGCCCTGCAGGCAGGTCTGGACGCCGCCGGGCGGTCCCGAACGGACTTCGAGTTGTGCTGCCCGGTGTTCGTGGTGACCGGCGAGACCGAGGAGCAGTTCGCGGCGTCGGCGGCCGCGCACCGCAAGCAGCTCGCGTTCTACGGGTCCACGCCGGCGTACCGGAAGGTTCTCGATCTGCACGGGTGGGGCGGGCTGCACGACGAGCTGCACCGGCTGTCCCGGCTGGGGGAGTGGGACACCATGGCCACCCTGCTCGACGATGAGGTGCTGGAGACGTTTGCGGTTGTTGCCGAATTGCCGGATGTGGCAGAGGTTTTGGTGCGCCGCTGTGCAGGTGCCATCGACCGGGTGCTGCCCGGGTTCCCCGCCGGCATGTCGGAAGCCGCCATCGCGACGGTGCTGGATGAGGTTCGGCTACGCCGGGATGCCGTGAATGCCAATGCTGATGCGTGAGAAGAGGTTCACCGTGGACAGGATCGGCGGCAAGGCCGTGGCGATCACCGGCGCGGCTCGGGGCATCGGGTATGCCACCGCCGAGGCACTGCGCGACCGTGGCGCACGGGTGGTGATCGGCGACCGTGACGTCGAGGCGCTGCAGGCCGCGGTGTCGACGCTGGGGCCCGACCGGGTCAGCGGCCACCCGCTCGACGTCACCGACCGCGAGTCGTTCACCAGCTTCCTGAAGCACGCACACGTGGACGGCGGCGGACACATCGACGTGCTGATCAACAATGCCGGCGTGATGCCGATCGGCGGGCTCCTCGACCAGTCCGAGCAGGCACTGCGCTCGGCCATCGAGGTGAACTTCTACGGGGTGATCACCGGGTGCCAGTTGGTGCTTCCCGAGATGATCGACCGGGGTGCCGGCCATATCATCAATGTCGCCTCGCTGGCCGGTCTGATGCCGGTACCCGGTCAAACCGTTTACGCCGGAACGAAATCCGCGGTGATCAGCTTCTCCAGTGCGATGGCCGACGAATTCGCCGACCGCGGCATCCAGGTCAGCGTGGTGATGCCGCCGTTCACCCGCACCGAGCTGATCTCGGGCACCGCACAGACCCGGGCGAACCGGCCCGTCGAACCGCAGGACATCGCGGCGGCCATCGTGCGCGCACTCGACAAACCCAAGACGCATGTGTCCGTGCCCGGTGGAATCCGGTTCGTGCTCGGCCCGCTGGGGCTGCTCGGCCCGCGCGGCCGGCGGTGGGTGAGCCGCCGGGTCGGCACCGACAAGGTGTTCCTGGAATTCGACACCGCCGCCCGACAGGGCTATGAGCTACGCGCGCAGGCAGCCCTGGGCGTGGTGGGCGAGGAACTTCAACCGTGACAGCCGAATCAGTCGACGTGACCAACAGTGAGGAGCCGCCGGTGAGCACACCGACGATGGACGAGGCCGCAAAGGTCCTGGCCGACCCGAAGGCCTACACCGACGAGGCCGGGCTGCATGCCGCGCTGACCCACCTGCGGGCCAACGCCCCGGTGTCCTGGGTGGAGGTCGAGGATTACGCCCCGTTCTGGGCCATCACCAAGCACGCCGACATCATGGAGATCGAGCGCGCCAACGACATCTTCACCAACTCGCCGCGCCCGGTGCTGGTCACCAAGCAGGGCGACGAGCAACAGGCCGCGGTCGGCATCAAGACGCTGATCCACATGGACGATCCCCAGCACCGGGACTTCCGGGCGATCGGGGCGAACTGGTTCCGGCCCAAGGCCATGCGCGCGCTCAAGGACCGGGCCGACGAACTGGCGGTGCAGTTCATCGACAAGATGGCGGCCGAGGGCCCGGAATGCGACTTCGTCCAGCAGGTCGCGGTCAACTACCCGCTGTACATGATCATGACGCTGCTGGGGGTGCCCGAGTCCGACTTCGCCTCGATGCTGCGCTGGACGCAGGAACTGTTCGGCAGTGACGACGAGGAGTTGCAGCGCGGCACCATGGAGGAGAGCATGGGCGCGCTGCTGGAGATGTTCGGTTACTTCACCGAGCTGACCGCGTCGCGCCGGGCCAACCCGACCGATGACCTGGCCTCCACCATCGCCAACGCGACCATCGACGGCAAGCCGCTCGACGACATCGAAACCGTCTCGTACTACGCAATTCTGGCCGCCGCCGGGCACGACACTTCCAGCGCGAGCATCTCCGGGGGGATGGCGGCGTTGCTGCAGCACCCCGATCAGCTGGCGCGGCTGCGCAACGACATGAGCCTGATGCCGCTGGCGGTCGAGGAGATGATCCGCTGGACCACACCGGTCAAGGAGTTCATGCGGACCGCGCAGCGCGACTACGATCTGCGGGGCACCCGGATCAAGGCGGGCGAGTCGGTGTTGCTGTCGTACGTATCCGGCAACCGGGACGAGGACGTGTTCACCGACCCGTTCACCTTCGACGTGGGCCGCGATCCCAACAAGCACATCGCCTTCGGCTACGGGGTGCATTTCTGTCTGGGTGCGGCGCTGGCCCGACTCGAGATCAACAGCTTCTTCTCCGCGCTGCTGCCGCGCCTGGAGTCGGCCGAACTGGCCGGCGAACCGGCCCACATGGCCACTACGTTCGTCGGTGGGCTCAAGCACCTCCCGATCCGGTACCGGCTCAAGGACTAGTCAATCGTATGCGCGGTGGGTTCGCAGGTTGACCGCCCGCGGAGAGAGCAGATGGCTGCGTTCCTCTTCGGTCAGTCCTCCCCAGATGCCGTAGGGCTCTTCGAATCTCAGCGAGTGTTCATGGCAGTCGACCCGCACCGGGCACTGCCGGCACACCCTCTTGGCCCGTTCCTGACGGTTGTGCCGCGCCCGGCCCCGCTCGCCGTCGGGGTGGAAGAAGATCGACGGGTCCTCACCCCGGCATCGGGCGTCGGCATGCCAGCGCCAGGTGTCCGGGCCTGGCGAGTGCTGAGGGTGGCGCGGCATGAGATCTCCGATCCGTCACCGGGCGGTCCTGCGCTGCACCTGGGCGTAGGCCGCGGTCGCCGCCAGTGCCATCAGGCCGACCAGCAGGTACTGCCAGGCCTGTGACAGGTTCAGGAAGATGGTCGCGTTGCTGATCACCTGCAGCAGCAGCACGCCGAACAGCACACCGACGAAACTGCCACGGCCACCGAAGATCGATGCACCGCCGAGCACGACCGCGGTGATGGCGGCCAATGTGTAGGTGATACCGGCGGTGGGATCGCCGACCCCGATCTGGGCCATCAGCATCAGTGCACCGATCGCGGTCAACAGCGAGCTGGACACGTAGGCGATCATGTGCACCGCGTCGACCCCGACCCCGCGCTTGCGCGCCGCCGACTCGTCGGAGCCGGATGCCCGCAGGCGCAGACCGAAGGACGTACGGCGGGAGGCGAACTCGAAACCGACGAGCAGTGCGATGCCGACCAGCACGGCGATCGGGAAGGGGCCGATCCGGGTGTTGAGGGCCTCCACCACATCCAGCGCGATGATGCCGCCCGGGGCGTCACGCAACACCAGCGACAAACCCTGCAGGCCGGTGAAGGTGATGAGGGTGGCGACCACCGGCACCACCTTCGAATAGCGCACCATCGCGCCGTTGGCCAGCCCGACGGCGGCGGCCAGGGCGAACATCAGGACCAATCCCAATATCCACCAACCGAAACCGTAGCCCTCGACGATGAAGAACGATGCGACCACCACCAGCGTCCCGCTCAGCGGGCCGACCGACAGGTCGATCCCGCCGGTCAGCATGACGACCAACTGCCCGGCCGCCAGGAACAGGACCGGCGCCATCAGCATCAGCAGGTTGGCGATGTTGAACTCCGACAGGAACCTGCCGTTCACGGCGGTGGTCACCGCGCCGAGGGCAAGGATGACCGCCAGCAGCACCAGACTCGGTGACTGCTGGCTGCCGATCAGCCGCCGCCAACGCGATGGTGTGCCGACGCGCGGCGCCGTGGTGCCGGCACCGGTGCCATCCGTGGCGTCGGTGCGGTCTGCGGTCAGTGAGGCCTGGGTGATCGCGTGCTCGGTGACCTCGTCGCCGATCAGTTCGGCGACCACCTGCCCACGGGAGAAGACCAGCACCCGGTCGCACAGGCCGGCGAGTTCGACGTCGTCGGAGCTGAGCACCACCACCGGGGTGCCGTCGTCCGCGACCCCGCGCAGTCGGTGGTAGATCTCGGAGCGGACCCCGACGTCGATCCCCTGGGTCGGTTCGTCGCAGAGCAGCAGTTGCGGTTCGGACAGCAATGCCCGGCCCAGCACCACCTTCTGCTGGTTGCCGCCGGAGAGCGTGCCCACCTCGGTGTCGATGGTGGCGGTCTTGACGCCGAGCTCACACACCTGCCGTTCGGCGAGGTCGCGCTCGGCGGCGGAGGAGACGAAGCCACCGCGTGACACCTCGGGAAGCGTGACCAGAGAAAGGTTCTCGCGTACCGACAGGATCGGTGCCAGCCCCTCGATCCCGCGCTCCTGAGGCATCAGGATGATGCCCTTGTCGCGGGCGGTGCGCGGTGAGGACAGCCGCAGCCGCCCGCCGTCCATCGACAACTCGCCGTGCGAGGCCACCGCGCCGCCGAGAGCGCGGATGAACTCCCGCTGGCCGTTGCCCTCGACACCGGCGAGACCGAGGATCTCGCGCTTGCGGATGACGGTGGACACACCGGGGGCGCCGGCGGCGCCGAAGTCCGCCAGGACCACCGCATCCGGGCCCGGATCGGCGGCGCGGTCGGGGAACAGCGCCTCCACCGTGCGTCCCGCGATCAGCGTGACGATCTCGTCCTCGGTGACTTCGGCGGCGGCGAATCGGCCCCGGATCTGACCGTCGCGCAGCACGGTGATGCGGTCGGCGAGCTCGAAGACATCGGGCAACCGGTGGCTGATGTAGATGATCGCCACCCCGTCGGCGGACAACTCGCGGATCAGCCGGAACAGCCGGGCGGATTCGGCGGCGGCGAAGGGTTCGGTGGGTTCGTCGAGAATCAGCACGCTGGGGTTGCAGGCCAGCGCTCCGCAGATCTCGATGATCTGTTTCTCCGCCAGGCCCAGCTGCCCGGCCGGCCGCGTCGGGTCGATGGCGATGCCCATCGGGGTGAGTTTGCGGGTCGCCCAGGCATCCAGGTCGCCGAGCCGGGGCCGCAGGCTCGGCGGGACGGCCAACGCCAGGTTCTCGGCGACGGTCAGGTCGGGCAGGATCGCCGGAATCTGGTATGCGATCGCCAATCCGGCTTCCTTGGCCGCCCGCGGTGACGCCGACGTCAGCTCGTCGGCGCCGATGCGGACGGTGCCGCGATCGGGGGACAGGGCCCCCGAGGCGACGGCCATCAACGTCGACTTGCCGGCCCCGTTGCCGCCGACGAGAGCGTGCACCTCACCGGGTGCGGCTTCGAAGCTGACGTCGTCGAGCGCCGTGACGCCGGGGAAGGTCTTGGTGACGCCCGACACCGACAATCCGCGACGGGTGCTGGGGGACTGGGGGCTGGGGTGATTGGTCATCGGTAGATCTCCGCGAGTTTCTCGGTGCTCAACTGGGATGAGGTGACGGCGCTCGCGGGCAGGTCCGGGTCACACACCGGGGTGAGTGCGGGGTCCAGCGAGTCCATGACGAACGGCACGTTGACGATGTCGGGTTCGGGCTCGGGAATGCCCTGAGCCGCCGCGACCGCCTTGCGCAGCGCCAGCCTGATGATCCAGGTGCGGGCCGTGACGGCGACCGCCTCGAACTGCGGCTGGCTCGGTTTGTTCTCCAGATAGGCGCAGGCAAATCCGTTGTTGTCGTTGGCTGTCCATACCGGCAGCGGCCGGCCGGCCTGCAGGAACGCCCGGATGCCGCCCAGGGAGCTGTCGCCGGAATCGGTGATGACGGCGTCGATCTTGGGATACTTGGCCAGCAGCCCGGCGACCACCCGCTGGGTCTGGGCCGGATTCCAGCCGGTGTCGATCGGGGCACCCGGATCGTTGAGCAGCGTGACACCCGCACACTCGGGATTGTCGGCGAGTTCCTGCTCGATACCGTGAATCTCGCTGAGGCTCTGCGCATTACCGGGGGTTCCGCCGAGGAAGATGGCGTTGCCGCCCTCGGGCCCCAGCGCCTGGCACACCCACCGGGCCCATTTCGCACCGTCGGTCACGGTGTTGTGCCCGACGAAGGCGGTGTAGTCCACACCGGGTGTCCCACCCGGGCTGGCGGTGTAGGGCACCACGGCGACACCGGCTTCGAAGGCCTCCCGCAACGTCGGGATCAGGGCCGGACCGGCATCGGGGAACACCACCAGTGCCTGCACACCGAGTGCCACCAGCGCCTTGATGTCGCTGATCGCCTTCTGCGGGTTGTTCTGCCCGTCGGCGTAGGGCAACACCTCGATGTTGGGACACTTGGCGGCCTCGTCCTCGAACTCGGCGCGGGCTGTCTTGCGGAAGGCATTGTCGCCGACGCCGTCGGCGAGGGCCACCTTGATCGGGGCGTCACCACAGAAATCGGTGATCGGCCGCAGTTCGTCGACCGATCCGCTGAGGCTGGGGTCCAGGTAGACCGGGGCGACCTCGAAGGCCGCCGGCGCACTGAACGGCCCTCCGGCGCATGAGGTGACGGTGAGGCCGGCCAGCACTGCCGCGGCTGCCGCCCGGATTCGAGTGTTCACGCGAATTCTCCTGTGGTTCGGGATATCAGGACTGAGCCGAGGTGCTGCGGAAGCTGACGAAGCGTCGCCAGTCCACCCCACGCAGCACGATGGCGGCGGCCAGCACGAAGGCCTGGACGAGCAACTGCATGGCGGTCGAAGCGCCCGCGGCCAGCACCACCTGTCCCAGCTGGGTGAGGAACAGTGCTGCGATGGCGGTGGCGACGATCGACGACACACCGCCGCGCAACAGCGTGCCACCCAGTACGACCGCGGCGATGGTGGTGAGCTGATAGCTCTGGCCGAGTTGCAGATCGGGGGTGCGCAGGTAGGCAGCCAGCAGCATGCCCGCTGCGGCATAGGCGATGCCGGCCAGGACGTAGGCCATCACGCCGGTGGTCGAGGTGCGCAGACCGACCATGCGGGCGGCGGGCACACCGGCGCCGACGGCCACGAACCGCCGGCCCAGCGCGCTCTGCTTGAGCAGCAGTTGGGCGAGGATCACCATGACCACCGCGAGCAGGAACACGGTGGGGATGCCGGCGACCGAACTGACCGCGAAGGCGCTGACCGCCGGGTCCGCGGTGCCGGGGAAGCCACCCGAGATGACCAGGACCAGCCCGGTCAGCAGGGAGTTGACCGCCAACGACGCGACGAACGCGGCGACCGAGAAGTGCACCACCGCAACGCCTATGACCACCCCGGACAGTGCGCCCGCGGCGATCCCGAGCACGATGCAGGTGGCGGTGGGCAGGCCGCCCTCGGCGAGTTTGGACACGCACACCGCGGCGACGGCCATCACGCCGGGCACCGACAGGTCGATCCCGCCGTGGGTGATCACCAAGGTCTGGCCGAGCGCCGCGATCGCCATCACGCCGGCGAACGGCAGCATGGCCGTCAGAGCGGACGCCGTGATACTGCCGGGGGCGATCAGCGGGCTGATGACGAACACGACGACCGCGAGCAGCCAGATCGGGGCGAACCGATCGGTCCGGATCCGGTGCAGCAGGGCTGCGCCACCGGACGGTGCCTTTCTGTCCGGGTCGGTGTCTGAGGTGAGGGTTGGCATGTCGGATTCCTCGGGGTGTGAGTGGTCAGATGCTGGTGTAGCCGCCGTCGACCGCCAGGGCGGCGCCGGTGACGAAGCTGGCGTCGGGACCCAGCAGGAAGGCGATGGTCGAGGCGATCTCAGAGGCCTCGGCGATGCGCCCCATCGGGTGCGCGGCGTAGAGGGCTTGGCGGGCGGCCTCGGGATCGGGCTGTGATCCGAGGTATGTCGCCGACTGCCGGGTCTCCACCGTGCCCGGGCTCACGACGTTGGCCCGGATGCCGCGTGCGGCGTATTCGACCGCGATCTGGCGGGTCAACTGGGCGACGGCGCCCTTGGAGGCACAGTAGGCCGCCTGGTTGGGCAGCGCGACGGTGCCGGAGATCGAGGACAGGTTGACGATCGACCCCGACCGGTTCGCGGCGGTGAGCCTGCCGACGAATTCGCGGCAGATCAGGAACACCCCGGTGACGTTGACGGACTGCACGGTGTTCCAGTCCGCAAGGGTGGTCTCGGTCAGTGGTTTGGAGATCATCACCGCCGCCGAGGTCACCAACCCGTCGACCCCGCCGAAAGCGTCATAGCCCGCGTCCAGCGCGGCGCGTGCCGACCGCTCGTTGCTCACGTCGGCGGTCACGGTGACCACTTCCGAACCCGTGGCCCGCAGCTCGCGGGCGACGTCCTCGAGGTGATCGCCGTTGATGTCGACCAGCACCAGACGGTGTCCGCGCTGGGCCAGCAGCGCGGCGGTACCTGCGCCGATTCCGCTGGCCGCACCGGTGATGAGGGTGGTGTTCGCGGCGATCGCGGGGTCTTTTGTCATGAGGTGAAACGCCTTTCGACATACTGCATGCAGCACGTAGAGTATCCCAGGTCACACAGATTGACATGCTGCATGCAGCATGTCAATCTGGGGCGGCGGGAACGTGGAAGCGAGGAACAGGGTGTCGGAGACTGTGTCAGAACCGGGCGGTGTTGCCAGTTCGGCGCCGCAGGTCGCCGTCGCGCAGGTCCCTGCCGTGCTCGGCGATCCGGACGCCAATATCGCGTCGACCGCGCGCTGGATGGCCGAGGCCGCCGGGCGGGGCGCACAGCTGACGGTCTTCCCCGAATGTGCGCTGTCGGGCTACATGATGGACAGCCGCGCCCAGGTGGCGGCCGCCGCCATTCCGGCGACCGCGGAGCGGTTGGCCCCGCTCATCGAAACGGCCTCGGCGACCGGCACGTTCGCGGCGATCGGGCTGCTCGAACGCGATGGTGACCACATCTACAACTCCGCGGTGCTGGTCGGCCCCGACGGGCTGGTCGGTTCCTACCGCAAGCAGCACTTGCCGCGACTGGGCGCCGACAACTTCGTCGACCCGGGCGACGGCATCGCCCCGCGGGTGTACGACATCGGCGCGTTCCGGGTGGGAATGATGATCTGCTTCGACCTGCGCTTCCCGGAATGTGCCCGGGAGCTCGCCCTCGCCGGCGCCGATGTCATTGCCATGCCGACCAATTGGCCGATGACGGCGGGATTCCTGGCAGATCACATGACGCGGGTGCGGGCGGTGGAGAACCTGGTCTACCTGGCCGTCTCCGACCGCTGCGATCAGGAGGCCGGGATCGACTTCTTCGGCCGCAGCCAGGTGGTGGCCCCGGCTGGGGATGTGCTGGTGGATGCGGGACGCGCCGAGGGCATCGTCCTCGCGCCGATCGACGTCACCCGATCCCGCACCAAGACATTGACTTTCGACGATCCGCCGTACTCGTTGCCGGTGTTCGACGGCCGCCGCCCCGAGCTCTACTCGGCGCTCACCAATCCCATCGACAACTAGCAGAAAGAGGCCGACATGTGTGGCCCCGGCATCATCAACGAGCAGTCCCGCAACCTCATCGCCGCCCAAGCGGCGAAGTTCCGCGAGATCACCATGAGCCCGTTCGGCCCCGACGACGAGATCGGCATGCTCAACCTGATCAGCGCCGAGAAGTCGCGTGAGGTCATGCGTGCCGCCGACGGCGGCGCGGCCATCGACCTGTCGGTGGACTATTTCATCGGGATGCCGTCCTGGACGAAGGCCGGGGACCCCGGTTTTCAGCAGTGGATGACCCACACCCCGGCCGGCACTGTGCTCGACGACATCACCGGAGTCGGCGTGGACCAGAACCACCTGGTGGCCTACTCGGGTGATGCGATGTCGATGTACACCCACTGCGGCACGCATATCGACACGCTCAACCACTTCGGCTATCACGGCAAGATCTTCAACGGATACGAAGCGGCGCAATGTATCAGCTCGCGCCATTGGATCAAGTGCGGTGCCGACAAGTTCCCGCCTATCATCACCCGGGGCGTGCTGTTCGACATCGCCGGTCTGCACGGAGTGGACGTGCTGCCGGACAACTATGGTATCGGTGCGAAGGATCTTGCTGATGCGTTGAAGCGGCAGAACGTCGAATTCCATCCGGGCGATGTGGCATTGGTGCGCACCGGCCGGATGCGGTACTGGCCCGACAGCGACCGTTACATCGATGATGCCCCGGGCCTGAACCGTGCGGGCGCCGAGTTCCTCGCCCAGGCAGGTGCGGCCGTTATCGGCGGCGACAACCTCGCGCTGGAGCAGTCGCCGTCTCCGGATGCCGAGAACTGGCAGGTGGTGCACACCTACCTGCTGGCCGAGGCCGGTGTGCCGATCATGGAGGTCGTCGACTGCGAAATCCTGGCGGCCGAACGACTTTACGAGTTCGCGTTCATCGGTGCCTGCATGAAGGTGCGCGGGGCCACCGGCGCCCCGATGCGCCCACTGGCCATGCCCCTGCTGTCGCGTTGATTCGGCGCTCCGAGATCTGAGGAACCACATGTCTGACACTTCCGGCTACCAAGCCGGCACGTCCGCGGTCGACAGCAGTCGCACGTCCTACGGCGATGCGGGGTTCAGCCGCTACCTGCGCCGTGCCTTTCTGGCCTCGGCGGGTTATGACGACGAGAGCCTGGAACGGCCGATCGTCGGAATCGCGGTCACCCAATCGGATTACAACACCTGCCATCGGGACATGCCGGCGTTGCTGGCCGCGGTCAAGCGCGGCGTCGAGCAGGCCGGCGGCCTGCCGATGGACTTCCCGACCATCTCCCTCGGCGAGATTCTGACCTCGCCGACCACCATGCTGTTCCGCAATCTGATGGCGATGGACACCGAGGAGATGATCCGGGCCCTGCCGATGGACGCGGCGGTGCTGCTCGGTGGCTGCGATAAGACAGTGCCTGCCCAGCTGATGGCGGCCGCATCCTCCGACATTCCGGTGATGCTCGAGGTGGTCGGACCCATGATGACCGGGTCGTGGCGCGGTGAACGGTTGGGTGCCTGCACCGACTGTCGACGGTTCTGGGGTGCGCACCGCGGTGGAGAACTCGACGGTGACGAGATCGTCTCGGTGCGTCAGGAACTGGTGTCGACCACCGGAACCTGCACGGTGATGGGCACCGCGTCGACCATGGCGTCGCTCACCGAGACTCTGGGGATGATGCTGCCCGGCGGCGCGACCCCGCCCGCGGTGAGCGGGGCCCGGCTGCGTCACGCCACCGAAACCGGCAGGCGAGCAGTCGAACTGGCGCGTACGGGTGGTCCGCTGCCGCGCGAGGTGATGACCCGCGAGGCCTTCGAGAACGCGATCCGGGTGCTGGCAGCGATCGGTGGCTCGACCAACGCGCTGATCCACGTCATCGCGGTGGCGCGCCGGGCCGGGGTCGACCTGCAGATGTCGGACTTCGACACGATCGGTTCCGACACTCCGCTGTTGGTGGACTGCAAGCCCTCCGGCGCCGGTTACATGGAGGATTTCCACCGCGCCGGTGGAGTTCCCGCACTTCTGGCCGAACTCGCCCCGTTCCTGCACCGGGAACACCGCGGCGTCAGCGGTCGGTCGCTCGGCGAACTGATCGAGGAGACTGAGGCACCCGCCCAGTGGCAGAACACCATTCGCCATCTCGACGACCCGTTGGGCCCCCCGGGCGCGCTGGCGGTGCTGTCGGGATCGCTGGCACCCAACGGGGCGATCATCAAGGCGTCGGCGGCCAGTCCGGACCTGATGCAGCACACCGGCCCGGCACTCGTGGTGGACAACCCGGCCGACGCGGCTGCGATTCTCGACGATCCCGACCTGGATGTGACGCCCGACCACGTGCTGGTGATGCGGTACTCCGGGCCGGTGGCTGCCGGTATGCCGGAGGCCGGGGCGCTACCGATCCCGGCGAAACTCGCCAGGGCCGGAGTGCGTGACATGGTGCGGGTGTCGGATGCCCGGATGAGCGGCACCTCCTACGGCACCGTGGTGCTGCACTGTGATCCCGAAGCGGCAGTGGGCGGTCCACTGTCGGTGGTGCGCAACGGCGATCTGATCCGGCTGGATGTCCCGAATCGATCGATCGACCTGCTGGTCTCCGAAGAGGAGATCGCCGAGCGGTTGAAGTCGTTCACCCCACCGCCGCGTGCGGCACGGGGATGGCGGCGTCTCTACGAGGAGACCGTCCTGCCCGCCAGCCAGGGCGCCGACCTGTCATTTCTGTGAAATCTCGCCCGACACAGACAAAGGAAGTAGCACGGCGCATGCTGCATGCATTTATGCTGGCGGAAATGAGTCGGCACAGCAGGGAGACGTGAATCGTGTTCGACGCCGGGCAGGTATCGCTGACCGATCGAGTCTATGACGAGCTGATGCGCGCCATCCGGGCGGGTGAGCTGCAGCCCGGCACCATGCATTCGGTGGTGGAGATATCGGGCCGGCTCGGGGTATCCCGGACCCCGGTACGCGAGGCGCTGTTGCGTATGGCGAGTAACGGTATGGTCCGGTTCGAGCGCAGCCGCGGTGTCCGCATCCTGGAGGTGTCCACCCGCGACATCGAGGAGATCTACTCGCTACGCATGATGCTGGAGGTGCCGTCGGCCTACCGTGCCGCCGAGTTGCTCACCGACGAGCTGCTCGGCCCGGTCGAGGACGCTTTCGAACGCATGCGGGAGGCAACCGCGGCCGGGGACGAATCCCTGTTCCAGGCGGCCGATGTCGATTTCCACGCCGCGATCCTCAACGCTGCGGGCAACCGTCGGGTGACCGAGGTGGCGGCCAACACCAGGATCCAGATGATGGACAGGGGACTGTCCACGACGGCGACCCGAACCCTGGCCGACATTCTGTTGGTGCATGAACGCATCCTGGACGCGATCCGCGGCCGGGATCCGAGGGGGAGCGCCGAACGGATGCGCGATCATCTCGTCGAGACGACGCAGTTGCTGCTCACCCAATCCACCGGAGATGACACCCTGGCGAAGAAGTACCTGCCCCCGCCGCTGCCGGTCGACTGACCCGCGCTCGGGGAAACGGGGTCAGCAGCAGCGCGCGCCCGGGTTGGCATCGGCGGCGGCGTGCCGCATCCGCCAGTACTCCCGCTCACTGGGCACCGGCGCACCGGGATGCGCGCGGCCCAGATGTTCGACGTAGCGCCGATAGTGGTTGTCGCCCATCAATGATGCCCAGTACCAACCGATCTTGCCGATGACGGCGGCAACTCGTCCCATAGCTTGCTCACCTCCTTCTCGGTGGCCGTCGGCCGAAGGCCGGACGGGGCGAAGATCCGTGACGGCACCGGTTCGTCGTCGGTGAGCGGCCGGCCGACACCTCGGATCGACCGGATCGCCACGACCACCCCGGCAGCGAACACGATGAGCACCAGCACCGCGAACGCGATCGACAGCGTGCCCTGGATGAACGTATTGCGGATCACCGCGTCGATCTGCTCGGGTGTCTTGGCCGCACCGAAGGACGACTCACCGGCCTCCTTGGCCGCGACGTACTGCGAATGCTGCTTCCAATAACCGACTTTGGGGTCCGCGGAGAAGATCTTCTGCCAGGACGCGGTCATCGTGACCACCAGATCCCAGGCCAACGGCAGACCCGGTATCCAGGCCCATTTGAGGTAGCCCTTCTTGATGATCACCACGGTGACCACCGTCAGCGCGATGGCCGCCAGCAGCTGGTTGGCGATACCGAACAGCGGGAACAGGGTGTTGATACCACCCAGCGGGTCGGTCACACCCATCAGCAGGATGGAACCCCACGCCGCGACCACGACGACGCTGCACGTCCACGCGCCCACCCGCCAGCTCGGATCCCGCAGCTTCTTCAGCGGCCCACCGATGTTGGCCAAACCATCGGACAGCATGAAGCGCGCCACCCGGGTGCCGGCGTCGACCGTGGTGAGGATGAACAGCGCCTCGAACATGATCGCGAAGTGATACCAGAACGCCTTGAGGTTCGGGCCGCCGAACACCTGCAGCACCTCGGACATGCCGAAGGCCAACGTCGGTGCGCCACCCGTGCGGGAGATGATCGAGGACTCACCGACCCCCTCGGCGGCCGCGTCGATCTCGGCCGCGGTGATGGGCGCCCCGGACAACCCGAGGCCGTTGACGTAGTCCGCCGCGGATTCGGCCGCACCGCCGGTGGCCGCCGCCGGGGCGTTCATCACGAAGTACAGGTGCTGATTGAGGATGCACGCGGTGATCAGCGCCATGATGGCCACGAACGATTCGGTCAGCATCCCGCCGTAGCCGATCAGCCGCATCTGGCTTTCCTTCTCCAGCAGCTTCGGGGTGGTGCCCGAAGAGATCAGCGAGTGGAACCCGGATAGCGCGCCGCACGCAATGGTGATGAACAGGAACGGGAACAGCGCCCCGGCGAACACTGGACCATCCCCGCGAGTGGCGAACTGCGAGATGGCCGGGGCCTCCATGAGCGGGCGTGCGAGCACGATGCCGACGGCGAGCAGGGCGATGGTGCCGACCTTCATGAACGTCGACAGATAGTCCCGCGGGGCCAGCAGGAACCACACCGGCAGCACCGAGGCGGCCAGGCCGTAGATGATGATGCACCAGGACAGCGTCACCTTCGACAGCGTGAACCAGTCCGCACCCCAGGCGGTTTCGGCGACCCAGCCGCCGGACACCACGGCCAGCAGCAACAGCGCCACACCGATCAGCGAGACCTCGGACACCCGGCCGGGGCGCAGGAACCGCAGATACAGGCCCATGAAGATGGCGATCGGGATGGTCATCGCGATGGAGAACACCCCCCACGGGCTCTCGGCCAGGGCGTTGACCACCACCAGCGCCAGCACCGCCAACAGGATCACCATGATGATGAGCACGCCGACGATCGCCGCGACACCGCCGACGGCACCGAGTTCGTCACGCGCCATCTGTCCCAGTGAGCGGCCGCGCCGCCGCGTCGAGATGACCAGCACCAGGTAGTCCTGCACGCAGCCGGCCACCAGTGCGCCGACGATGATCCAGATGGTCCCCGGCAGGAAGCCCATCTGGGTGGCCAGCACCGGGCCGACCAGCGGACCGGCACCGGCAATCGCGGCGAAATGATGCCCGAACAGCACCCGCCGGTCGGTCGGCATGTAGTCCGTGCCGTTCTCGAAGATCTCCGCCGGCGTCGCGTTGTCGTCCCGCGGTTTGACGATCTTCATCTCGATCAGGCGGGCATAGAACCTGAAGCCGATGACATAGGTACAGATCGCGGCGATGACGAACCACACGGCGTTGACCGTCTCGCCGCGGAAGAACGCGATGATCGCCCACGCGATGGCGCCCGCCACCGCGATGACCCCGAAGATGATGCGGTGCCGCACGGTGATCGGGGACCGGTCGATGATCGCCACAGGCGGCAGATCCGGGTCGGTACGTACGAACGTGATGTCGCCGCGGTGCTCTTCAGTGCGTTCCGGGGCGCTTGGAGATGCCATGCTCTGAATCCTTGCACCGCACCTGCGCGACATTGGGATTTTCCGGTCATCCGTTGCGTTCGTAGTGTTCACGGACGGTGTCGACCGTGTCGGCCTCCTCGGCGGTCTTGTCCTCGCGGTAGCGCAGCACCCGGGCGAAGCGCAGCGCCATGCCGGCGGGATAGCGGGTGGAGCCCTGCACACCGTCGTAGGCGATCTCCACCACCTGCTCGGGCCGGACCTTGACCACGTACCCATCGGTCGGGCCGTCGGCCAGTTCGGTGAACCGCCGGGTCTGCCAGTCCAGCATGGTGTCGGTCATCCCCTTGAACGTCTTGCCGAGCATGACGTAGCCGCCGGTCTCCGGGTCGCGGGCGCCGAGATGGATGTTGGACAGCTTTCCGGTGCGCCGTCCCGAACCCCACTCCACGGCCAGGACCACCAGGTCCAGGGTGTGCACCGGCTTGACCTTCAGCCACGCCGCGCCGCGCCGGCCGGCCGCGTAGCCGGCACCGGGGTCCTTGGCCATCACGCCCTCGTGCCCGGCGGCCAGTGTCTGCTCCAGGAACCGCTGTGCGGCAACGGGGTCCGCCGTCGCCAGCCGACGCATGCGTTGCGACTCGGGCACCACCTCGTCGAGCGCAGCGAGCCGCTCGGCCATCGGTGCGTCCAGCAGGTCGACGCCGTCGCGGTGCAGCAGATCGAAGAAGAACACCGACAACGGCTCGCGGCGTACCTCGCCGGACCGGGTGCCGAACCGGGACGCGGTCACCTGGAAACGGTGCGGCCGGCCGTCCGGACGCAGCGCGATGGCCTCGGCGTCCGCGATCAGCCGGGTCACCGGTAGCGCGAGCGTCGCCGCGACCACCTCGGGCAGCCGCGCGGTGACATCGTCCAGGCTGCGGGTGTAGATCGAGACGGTGTCCCCGGCGCGGTGCACCTGCGCCCGGGCGCCGTCCAGCTTGGATTCGAACAACGCTGTGCCGCCGAGCTTGTCGAGCGCGTCCTGCACCGAGGTCGCGGTCTGGGCCAGCATCGGCCCGACCGGCCGGCCCACCTGCAGGGTGAACCGGTCGAGTGCGGACTCGCCGCCGGTGAGTGCGGCGGCCGCGACCACCGGCAGATCCCCGGCCAGCATGGCCGCCCGCCGCACCGCGGCCACCGGTACCGCGGCGGCCTTGGCGACGGAGTCGACCATCACCCCGGCCAGTGCGCCCTGTCTGAGCTCACCACCGAGCAGTCGCCGCAGGAACTGCTGTTCCTCGCCGGTGGCGGCGCCGAACAACGCCCGCAGCCGATCGGCGCGCTGGGCCTGAGACCCACGCCCGGCGAGTCCCTTGATCGCCGAGAACGCGGCGTCCACGGCCCCCACCGTGAGGGTGGGGGAGCCGGCCGGCTCGGGCAGGGTGCGCAGCGCGGCCCAGCCGACACCGATCTGGCGCTGCGGGAGCTCCCCGGACAACCACGCCACCACCACCGCGATCTCGGCCGGCGAGTCGAGCGCGGACAGCGTCTCGGCCACCCGCGTCACCTTGGCCAGGCGCGCGGACAGGGCGCCCACCGCGGTCGAGGTGGCCGCAATCTCGGCGAGTAGCATTCGTCCAGCCTGCCACCGGGGACCGACAGAACTTGAGGGAAAGCGTGCTCAGCAGCCGACTCAGTGGTTCCCTTGACGGTATGACCGCCTCAACGCACCTCCGCGCCCGGGAGCGCCGTTCATGAAACGGGGCCGCGGGCGTGGGCGGCGCTCTACCGAACTGCAGCACCGGACGGTGTGGCAGGGGGCCGCGATGCTGTTGGCGCGGCCGGATGACCGCCTGCCGGCCAGGCTGGCGGCCGTGGAGGAGATGCTCGGCCACCTCGACGGCGGGTACGCGCTGGCGTTGGGCCGGGCCGGGGCCGGTCTGCGCAGCCTCGATCTCAAGACCGCGATCCTGAGCTACGCGCTGACCTTCGAATCCGGCGGCCGACGCGGCCTGCTGCTCACGAACTGGATGGCCGAGGACAATCGCGACCGGGTGGTGTACCGGCAGGCATTCGTGGATGCCTACCGCGCGGCCGGGGTGCCCATCCCCGGCGGCGCGATGCCCGACCATCTCGCGGTGGTGCTGGAGTTCGCCGCGCACGCCGACCCGGACGCCGGCCGGCGACTGCTGGTCGCGCACCGGGTGCCGATCGCGGCCCTGCACCGGGTCCTCGACGAGGCCCATTCGCCGTACGCGTACGCCGTCGCGGCGGTGTGTGCCACGCTTCCCGAGGTGGCCGCGGAGGAACTGCACAGCCTGCCGATCGGCGGACCGACCACCGGAGCCGTCGAACAGCCCCACGTCCATCTGGACACCCCGCCGAACGGTCGCTGAACCCTCCTGCCCCGGGAATTCGCTGAGCCGGCCGCAGTAACACCTCGACAGGGCGGGGACAGCGGGCGGGTCGCCACAGCAAATCTCTGGTGTTTCGCTGTGCAGCAGAACACCGGGAAGATGCCCAAAACCCTACTGAGCTGCCGTTTCGGGTGGTTCGCTAGAACGTGTGAAAGCGGCGATCGAGCCGACCACCGGCTCCACGCGTACGGCGAACCTCGGGCTCGCCACCTGGGTCTCGGCCATCAACTTCTGGGCCTGGAACATGATCGGCCCGCTGTCGACCACCTATGCCGGCGATATGCGGCTGTCGAGCACCGAGGCCTCGATGCTCGTCGCGACACCCATTCTGGTCGGTTCGCTCGGCCGTGTGGTGGTGGGATCACTCACCGACCGGTTCGGCGGCCGCACCATGTTCATCGCGGTCTCACTGGCCTCGATCCCACCGGTGCTCGCGGTCGGGGCGGCCGGTGCGGCCGGTGCGGCGGGCTCCTACCCGCTGCTGCTGGTCTGCGGGTTCTTCCTCGGCATCGCCGGCACCATCTTCGCGGTCGGTATACCGTTCGCCAACAACTGGTATGAACCCGCCCGCCGCGGCTTCGCCACCGGCGTGTTCGGCATGGGCATGGTCGGCACCGCGCTGTCGGCGTTCTTCACACCCCGGTTGGTCGGCTGGTTCGGGCTGTTCAGCACGCACGTGATCGTGGCGGCAGCACTGGGACTGACCGCGCTGCTGTGCATCGTCGTCATGCGGGACTCGGCGGCGTTCCACCCCAACACCGACCCGGTGCTGCCCAAACTGAAGGTCGCGCTCAAACTCCCCGTCACCTGGGAGATGTCGTTCCTCTACGCCGTCGTATTCGGCGGGTTCGTCGCGTTCAGCAACTATCTGCCGACCTACATCAAGACCATCTACGACTTCTCGGCCGTCGACGCCGGTGCGCGCACGGCCGGGTTCGCGGTGGCCGCGGTCCTGGCCCGGCCGATAGGCGGCGCGTTGTCGGACCGGGTGCCGCCCAAGTACGTGGTGCTGACCTCGTTCGGCGGCACCGCCGTGCTGGCCGGTATCGCGATACTGCAGCCGCCGCCGGATCTCTGGTCGGCACTGACGTTCATCTCCCTGGCGGTCTTCCTGGGGATCGGGACCGGCGGGGTCTTCGCCTGGGTGGCGCGCCGCTCACCGGCCCGATCGGTGGGGTCGGTCACCGGAATCGTCTCCGCGGCAGGCGGTCTGGGTGGGTACTTTCCGCCGCTGGTGATGGGCTCCACCTACGACTCCGTCGACAACGACTACTCGATCGGCCTGGCGCTGCTGGTGGCGACGGCGCTGATCGCGCTGCTGTTCACCGCCCTGCGATTACACGCCCACGAACCGAAACCGGCCGAGGGGAGCCCGTCGTGACCAAACCGCGCACCGGTGGTGTCGTCGAGGAACTCCTCACCCGCAGCGGCCGGTTCTTCACGCCCGGAACGTTTTCCGATGACCTGCGCACCGTCAGCCGCAGCGGCGGCCGCGAGGGCGACATCTTCTATCGTGACCGCTGGAGCCACGACAAGGTGGTGCGGTCCACCCACGGCGTCAACTGCACCGGGTCGTGCTCGTGGAAGATCTACGTCAAGGACGGCATCATCACCTGGGAGACCCAGGAAACCGACTACCCCTCGGTGGGCGGGGACCGTCCGGAGTACGAACCCCGCGGGTGCCCACGCGGTGCGGCGTTCTCCTGGTACACATACTCACCCACCCGGGTCCGGTACCCGTACGCCCGCGGCGTGCTCGTCGAGATGTACCGGGAGGCCAAGGCGCGTGTGCGGGACCCGGTGTTGGCCTGGGCCGACATCCAGGCCGACCCGCAGCGCCGCCGGCGCTACCAGCAGGCCCGCGGCAAGGGCGGTCTGGTGCGGGTGAGTTGGGCCGAGGCCGCAGAGATGATCGCGGCCGCACATGTGCACACGATCAAGACCTACGGCCCGGACCGGGTGGCCGGGTTCTCGCCGATCCCGGCGATGTCGATGGTGTCGTTCGCGGCAGGCTCCCGGTTCATCGAGCTGCTCGGTGGCGTGATGACCTCGTTCTACGACTGGTACGCGGATCTTCCGGTGGCCTCCCCGCAGGTGTTCGGTGACCAGACCGATGTGCCCGAATCCGGGGACTGGTGGGACGCGGCCTATCTGATGATGTGGGGCTCCAATGTGCCGGTCACCCGCACACCGGACGCACACTGGATGGCCGAGGTGCGCTATCGCGGCACCAAGGTGGTCAGCGTCAGCCCCGACTATGCCGACAACACCAAGTTCGCCGACGAGTGGATGCCCTGCGCGGCCGGCACCGACGGGGCGCTGGCGATGGCGATGGGTCACGTGATCCTGTCAGAATGCTTTGTGCACAAACGTGTCCCGTTCTTCGTGGACTACGTGCGCAAGTTCACCGACCTGCCGTTCCTGATCAAGCTGGAGCAACGGGACGGCTTCCTGGTACCGGGTAAGAACCTCACCGCCGCCGACCTGGGCCACGACACCGAGAACGCGGCGTTCAAGCCGGCGCTGCTGGACGGCGCCAGCGACGCCGTCGCGGTCCCGCCCGGTTCACTGGGATTCCGGTACGGCGACAGCGGTGTCGGCAACTGGAACCTGGACCTGGAGAACCTGGAACCCGCCCTGACGGTGGCCGCCGAGGGTGGCGAGACCGCGACGGTGCGGCTGCCCCGGTTCGACACCGCCGACGGGCACGGCGAGACGATGGAACGCGGTGTCCCGGTGCGACGTGTCGGTGCGCACCGGGTGTGCACGGTGTTCGATCTGATGCTGGCCCAGTACGGGGTGGCCCGACCCGGACTGCCGGGGCACTGGCCGAGCGGTTACGACGACGCCGAGCAGCCCTACACCCCGGCCTGGCAGGAGGAGATCACCGGTGTCTCGGCCGCCCAGGCCATCCGGGTGGCTCGCGAATTCGCCCGCAACGCCGAGGAATCCCACGGGCGGTCGATGATCATCATGGGTGCCGGCATCTGCCAGTGGTTCCACGGCGACGCGACCTATCGTGCCGTGCTGGCGCTGTTGCTGCTGACCGGATCGATGGGGCGCAACGGGGGCGGCTGGGCGCACTACGTCGGTCAGGAGAAGTGCCGGCCGGTCACCGGCTGGTCGACCATGGCGATGGGCACGGACTGGTCGCGGCCACCCCGCCAGATGGCCGGAACCTCCTATTGGTACGTGCACACCGATCAGTGGCGCTACGACGGATACCGCGCCGACGCGCTGGCCAGCCCGCTGGGCCGCGGCCGGTTCGCCGGCAAGCACACCATGGACGTGCTGACCGCGGCCACCGCCATGGGATGGAGCCCGTTCTTCCCACAGTTCGACCGGTCCAGCCTGGACGTGGCCGACGAGGCCAGGGCCGCCGGCCGCGAGGTGGCCGAGTATGTGGCCGACCAATTGGCCGGGGGCGGACTGAAATTGGCGGTCACCGACCCCGACGATCCGGCCAACTGGCCGCGGGTGCTCAGCGTCTGGCGGGCCAATCTGCTGGGCTCCTCGAGCAAGGGCAACGAGTACTTCCTGCGTCACCTGCTGGGGACCACCTCCAACGTGCAGGCGCAGCCCGCCGCGGTGCGGCCCGCGAGCGTCACCCTCAGCCACGACATCCCGGAGGGCAAGCTCGACATGTTGATGTCGATCGACTTCCGGATGACCTCCACCACGCTGCTCTCGGATGTGGTGCTGCCGGCGGCGACCTGGTACGAGAAGGCCGACCTGTCCAGCACCGACATGCACCCCTACCTCCACGCGTTCAGCCCGGCGGTGGACCCACCCTGGGAAACACGTTCGGATTTCGACGCCTTCGGCGCGATCGCGCGGGTGTTCAGCACGCTGGCGGCCGAACATCTGGGCGTACGCACCGACGTCGTGCTCGGCACGCTGCAGCACGATACGCCCGGGGCAATGGCCTATCCGTCCGGGACCGAACACGATTGGCGGGTCACCGGAGAGGTACCGGTGCCGGGTAAGACCATGGGGCCGTTGACGGTGGTGGAACGGGATTACGGCGCGATCGCCGAGAAGTGGGCGGCGCTGGGCCCTCTCGTCGACACGTTGGGGGTGACCACCAAGGGGGTGACGACCCATCCCGACGATGAGGTGCGGGAGCTGGCCGCCAAGTTCGGTGTGATGGATTCCGGTGCCGCAGCCGGCCGGCCGGCCGTCACCACGGCCGAACGGATGGCCGACGTGATCCTCGCGTTGTCGGGTACCTCCAACGGGCGGCTGGCGGTGGAGGGGTTCCGGGCCCTGGAACGGCGGGTCGGCCGCAGGCTGACCCATCTGGCCGCAGGTAGCGAGGAGCGTCGGATCACCTTCGCCGACACCCAGGCCCGGCCGGTGCCGGTGATCACCAGCCCGGAGTGGTCGGGCAGCGAGACCGGCGGCCGACGCTACGCCCCGTTCACCGTCAACATCGAGGAACTCAAACCGTTCCACACCCTCACCGGCCGGATGCATTTCTACGTTGACCACGACTGGCTGGAGGAGCTCGGCGAGCAGCTGCCGGTCTACCGTCCGCCGCTGGACATGGCGCGACTGTTCGGGGAACCGCAGCTGGGCGGGCAGGGTGCCGGCGGGCTGGGCCTCACGGTCCGCTACCTGACCCCGCATTCGAAGTGGTCGATCCACTCCGAATACCAGGACAACCTGTTCATGCTGTCGTTGTCTCGGGGCGGCCCCACCATGTGGATGAGTCCGGTTGATGCGGACAAGATCTCGGTGCGGGACAACGACTGGGTGGAGGCGGTGAACCGCAACGGTGTCCTGGTGTGCCGTGCGATCGTAAGCCACCGGATGCCCGAGGGTGTGGTGTACGTCTACCACGCCCAGGAGCGCACCATCGACGTGCCGTTGACCGAGACCACCGGAACCCGGGGCGGGATCCACAATTCGCTGACCCGGTTGCTGATCAAACCCAGCCACCTGGCCGGCGGCTACGCCCAGCACAGCTTCGCCTTCAACTATCTCGGCCCGACCGGTAATCAACGCGACGAGGTGACCATGGTGCGCAGACGGTCACAGGAGGTGCGCTACCAGTGAAAGTCATGGCGCAGCTGGCGATGGTGATGAACCTCGACAAATGCATCGGCTGCCACACCTGCTCGGTCACCTGCAAACAGGCCTGGACGAACCGGGCCGGCACCGAGTACGTCTGGTTCAACAACGTCGAAACCCGCCCGGGGCAGGGCTATCCGCGCACCTACGAGGATCAGGACCGTTGGCGCGGGGGCTGGATACGGGACCGAAGGGGCCGGCTCCGGTTGCGCGACGGCGGCCGGTTGTCCAAGCTGGCCCGCATCTTCGCCAACCCGAAGATGCCCTCGATCGACGACTACTACGAGCCCTGGACCTACGACTACGAGAACCTCACCTCGGCACCGTTGGGTGAGCACATCCCGGTCGCCCCACCACGCAGCCTGATCACCGGTGAGCCGACCAAGGTGGCCTGGTCGGCGGCCTGGGACGACGATCTGGGCGGCTCGCCGGAGATCCTGCCCGGCGACCCGGTGCTCAAGCAGGTCAGCGAACGCGTCCGGCTGGAACTCGAGCAGACCTTCATGTTCTACCTGCCGCGCATCTGCGAGCACTGCCTGAATCCGTCGTGCGTGGCGTCCTGCCCGTCCGGGGCGATGTACAAGCGCGCCGAGGACGGCATCGTGCTCGTCGACCAGGACAGGTGCCGCGGCTGGCGCATGTGTGTATCCGGATGCCCTTACAAGAAGGTGTATTTCAACCACAAGACGGGCAAGGCCGAGAAGTGCACCATGTGCTATCCGCGGATCGAGGTCGGGCTGCCGACGGTGTGCTCGGAGACCTGCGTCGGGCGCCTGCGGTACCTGGGCCTGGTGCTCTATGACGTGGAACGGGTGACCGAGGCCGCCTCGGTGCCCGACGACAAGGACCTCTACGAGGCGCACCGGCGGATCCTGCTGGATCCCTCGGATCCCGCGGTGATCGCCGCGGCCCGTGCCGAGGGTATTTCCGACGAGTGGATCGAGGCCGCCCAGCGTTCGCCGGTATACAAACTGATCCACACCTATGGCGTTGCGCTGCCGTTGCATCCGGAGTACCGCACGGTGCCGATGGTGTGGTACATCCCGCCGCTGTCCCCGGTGGTGGACGCTGTCAGCCGGGATGGTCACGACGGCGAGGACATCGGCAACCTGTTCGGTGCGTTGGAGGCCCTGCGGATACCGATCGAGTACCTGGCCGGGTTGTTCACCGCCGGGGACGCCGATGTGGTGGCCGGGGTGCTGCGCCGGCTGGCCGCCATGCGATCCTATATGCGCGACATCAATCTGGGCCGGGAGACCCGGCCGGACATCCCGGCGGCCGTGGGGATGGGTGAAGAGCAGATGTATGAGATGTACCGGCTGTTGGCTCTCGCGAAATACGAAGAGCGCTATGTGATTCCGACGGCGTACGGTACCCAGGGCGGCGCGGCGGAGGAGCCCGGTTGCACCCTGGACTTCGACGGCGGGCCGGGAATGTACGAATCGGGACCATTCGGGGAGGCCAGCGGCGGGCCGGTACCGGTGGCGGTGGAGACCTTCCACGCGCTGCAGCACCGGCAGACCACCGAAGGGATGGCCGCCAATGCCGAACGGCCGTCCCGGGTGAACCTGCTGAACTGGGACGGGCGCGGAACGCCGTCGGGGATCTTCCCCGAGGACCGGCGATGAACCGGCGCGCCCGCGGTCGCGAGACCCTGCAGGACCGGCTGATCTGGCAGGCCGCCTCCCTGCTGTTGGCGTATCCGGACGGGCAGCGGACCGCGCGCCTGGACACCGTCGACACGCTGCTGGGACACCTGTCCGGCGGGCGGGGCGCGGCACTGCGCCGGACCGCCGCGGCGCTCCGCGAGCGTGACCTCCTGGCGGCGCAGCGCGACTACGTCGAAACCTTCGACCTGAGCCGGCGGCACACCATGCTGCTGACCTTCTGGACGGCCGGCGACACCCGTAACCGCGGTGTGCAGATGCTGGCCTTCGCGCAGGCCTACCGGGCCGCCGGGGTGCAACCGCCGCCCGTCGAGGCGCCCGATCACCTGCCGGTGGTGCTGGAATTCGCCGCCACCGTGGACCCCGACGCCGGGCGGCGCCTGCTCGTCGAGCACCGGGTGCCTATCGACGTGCTGCACCGGTCACTGGCCGACGCCGGATCCGTGTATGCCGATGCGCTGGCGGCGGTGAGTGCCACCCTGCCGGCCGCGGGCCCGGACACCGTGGCACGTCTGCTGGCCTCCGGGCCGCCATCGGAAACCGTTGGGCTGCAACCATTCCAGCTGACGGTGCCACCGCGTCGGGTCGGGGGAGGCGTCTGACATGTCGGGATGGGTGATTTTCTGGGACACGGTGCCCTACGTGACGCTGGCGATCGTCATCGTCGGCACCTGGTGGCGCTACCGCTACGACAAGTTCGGGTGGACCACCCGCTCATCGCAGCTCTACGAATCGCGGCTGCTGCGGATCGGCAGCCCGCTGTTCCACTTCGGCATCCTCGTCGTCTTCATCGGGCACGTCATCGGACTGGTGATCCCGGAGTCGTGGACCAGCATGGTCCTCAGCGACCACCTCTATCACCTGCAGGCCGTCATTCTGGGCGTGCTCGCCGGGGTGGCCACCCTGGTCGGTGCCGGGCTGCTGATCTACCGCCGGCGCACCCGGGGCCCGGTGTTCATGGCGACCACCGTCAACGACAAGGTGATGTACCTGGCACTGGTCGCGGCGATGGTCGCCGGCTTCGCCTGCACGCTGCTGGGTGCCACACCGACCGGGACCGAGCACGACTACCGGGAGACGGTCTCGCCGTGGTTCCGGTCGATCTGGATCCTGCAACCCCGCGGAGATCTGATGGTCGAGGCGCCGCTGCAGTTCCACATCCACGTCGTCATCGCGCTGGTGCTGTTCTGTCTGTGGCCGTTCACCCGGCTGGTGCACGTCTTCAGCGCCCCGATCGGCTACCTGTTCCGCCCCTACATCGTCTACCGCAGCCGCGATGTCGCGGCCGGTGGTGAATTGGTGGGGTCCCAGCCGCACCGGCGGGGGTGGTGAAATCTCCACATCGGGACCTTCGGCCCTGCCGCGCGCGGCGGCCGTCACGCAAACTCGAGGCGGGACCCGCGCCCGCGGGGCGTACGCCGCCAGGGAAAGGTGACGACGATGTCGCACGGCCAGCAGCTCGACGAACTCAATCGCAGGCAGTGCCTGGACAGGCTGGCGCAGGTCAGGGTCGGCAGGCTGGTGTTCACAGCGGACGCGCTGCCGGCGATCCAGCCGGTCAACTTCCGGTTGTGGCACGACGACGTGGTGATCCGGGTGGCCGGCGGAGCCAAGCTGGAGGCGGCCACCGCACATCAGGTGGTGGCATTCGAGGCCGACGACCTCGATCCCGACCTGCGCAACGGCTGGAGCGTCACCGTCGTCGGGCAGGCCGAACCGATCACCGAGATCGACGATCTGGTGGCGGTGGCCGGGACCTTCATCGAGCCGTGGGTGCAGGGGCGCCGTGAGCATTTCATCCGGATCCGCACCGACCGGATGACCGGACGGGAGTTCCGCGAGGACGCCGGGCCGCAGTATCGATCGTGACCGGCACCGGCCATGATGGGGGAATGCCCGTGGTGAAGGTATTCCTGGTCGACGATCACGAAGTGGTGCGCCGCGGGCTCATCGACCTGCTCGGTTCCGATCCCGATCTGGAGGTGGTCGGCGAGGCCGGCACGGTCGCCGAGGCGCTGACCAGGATTCCCGCCGCGCGGCCCGATGTGGCGGTGCTCGATGTGCGGCTGCCCGACGGCAACGGCATCGAACTGTGCCGCGATCTGCTCTCGGACCTGCCCGACCTGCGGTGCCTGATGCTGACCTCGTTCACCTCCGACGAGGCCATGCTGGATGCGATCCTGGCCGGGGCGAGCGGGTTCGTGATCAAGGACATCAAGGGCCTCGAACTCGCCCGGGCCATCAAGGATGTCGGAGCGGGACGATCGCTGCTGGACAACCGGGCCGCGGCCGCGTTGATGGCCAACCTGCGCGGCGCCGCGGAGAAGGACGACCCGTTGACCGGGCTGACCGAGCAGGAGAAGACCCTGCTGCATCTGCTGTCGGAGGGGCTGACCAACCGGCAGATCGCGGCCCGGATGTTCCTCGCGGAGAAGACGGTGAAGAACTACGTGTCGCGGTTGCTGGCCAAGCTCGGCATGCAACGCCGAACGCAGGCAGCGGTTTTCGCATCCAAGCTGGAGCAGTCAGCGCAACTGCGGGGACCCGGCGACGACCGCTGACAACGGCAACCGCGGTGTGGACGGTAGCGGGTCCGCGTTCACCGGCGCCCAACCCACCCGCAGCAGCATCTGCGGATGACCGCTGTCGCCGAACACGTCGTCGCGCACCGCGGCCCGGGTTTCGTCGATCTCCAGTGGCTCGGTGATCGGGCAACTGGCCAGCCCGAGCGTCGTCGCGGTGAGCAGCACCAGGCTGGTCGCCTCCCCGGCACGCAGCCTGGACAACGGGCTGTCGTCCTTGGTGCCCAGCGCCAGGACGGCAGCGGCATCCTGGTCCGGGGTGCCCTCGGCCGGTTGGGCCAGGACGGGCCCGGCGAACAGCCGTCCCGGGATGGGGGCCGCGGGATCGGACTTCGGGGTGTTGTGCGCGGGCACCCCGGCCAGCGAGGCGTAACGCCCACTCCAGGTGGACAGTTCGGCGAGGTACTCGCGATCGGTGGCGTGCCGCCAGACCGCGTCGGCAACGATCTGTTGAAGTTCGGGTAGCCGCTCGACCTGGCGCAGCATCACCCCGGCCCGGGCGGCGCGGACCCCCATCACGGCGATGTCGGCGTCGGGAACGCGCCAGGAGCTGAACATCCGGCGATCGGTGCGCCGCCGCGGAATCGCGGCCGCCAGCGGCACGTCCGAACCGGCGACCGAGCAGCGGCGCGCCGTGATGGTGGCCAGGTGCCGCGACCGCTGCGGATCGGGGAAGCGCTGCACCCGGGCGTGCCAGCCGTGGGCGGCCAGCGCGATCACGGCGTGATGCAGCGTGGCCCCGCAGCTGAGCAGCAGGTCGCGCGAATCCGGATCCGCCTGGCGAAGAGCACGTTCCGGGTCGGCGTGCAGTTCGATGTGGTCGGCGCCGACGCGCCACCGCCAGGGCTGCGAGTTGTGGATCGACGGAGCGCGGGTCGCCAACGACAGCACCGTCTCGAGGGTGTGCCGTTCGGGAAAGGTCGCGTCCATGTCCCCAGCCTGCGCCGGCGGGCGCCCACGCAACTAGTGCCGAAAGTCCTCAGCGGATGGCTAGACGACGGTGAAGTCCACGGAGTGCCAGCCGGTGGCGCCGTCGGGGACGACGCTGGCCCAATCGGAGGTCTGCACATAGCCGGTGTTGTCGGTGGCTCGGACCGTGATGGTGTGCCGGCCAGGGGATTCGGCTCGCCAGTCGAAACTCCACAACCGCCAGGTGTCGTCGGAATAGGCGGCGCCGAGGGTGGCCGGCTGCCACGAGCCCTCGTCGATGCGGACCTCGACCGCGCGGACACCACGAGGTTGCGCCCACGCCACCCCGCCGAACCGGACCGGTCCGACCGGGACATCCTGCCCGCTGCGGGGGACGTCGATACGGGACTGGGTTTTGATGGGGCCGCGTTCCGACCAGCCCAGCGGGGTCCAATAACCCTGCGCCTGATCGAATCTCGTCAACTCCAGATCGACCACCCACTTGGTGGCCGAGACGTAGCCGTAGAGGCCGGGCACCACGAGCCGGGCCGGGTAACCGTGCTCGATCGGCAATGGCTGCCCGTTCATCGTGATGGCCAGCAGCGAGTCCCGGTCGTCGGTCATCGCCTCGACCGGGGTACCCGCGGTGAACCCGTCGCTGGACTCGGACAACACCATGTCGGCGTCCGGGGAGACCCCGGCCGCGGCGAGCAGATCCCGGACGCGGTAGCCGCCCCACACCGCGTTGCCGACGAGGTCACCGCCGACCGGATTGGAGACACAGGCCAGCGTCACCATCTGCTCGACGAGTTCGAACTGTTCCAGATCGGCGAAACTGAAGGTCTTTTCGTGCTCGACCATCCCGTGGATGCGCAGTCTCCACGCATCCCGGGACAGCTGCGGCACGCTCAGCGCGGTGTCGATGCGGTAGAAATCCGCGTTGTCGGTGACGAAGGGGGGCACGTCCACCCCGGGAGGCTGGACGCCCGGCGGGGCCGGTGGGGCGGGCTTGGCCACCTGCGGCGGCGCGAAGGCCTGGCGGTCGTCGGCCACCGAGTGCACCCG
Organism: Mycobacterium sp. AMU20-3851; assembly: GCF_043974665.1. Taxonomy (NCBI): domain Bacteria; kingdom Bacillati; phylum Actinomycetota; class Actinomycetes; order Mycobacteriales; family Mycobacteriaceae; genus Mycobacterium; species Mycobacterium sp. AMU20-3851. The sequence goes on along the minus strand of NZ_CP146371.1, from coordinate 3,806,718 downwards.
GCGCGACCACATCGAGCCCACCGTCGCACCGAGCACACCCAAACCGAGCAGGCCGAGCGCGGCCAGTGACAGCCGGCGGCCGGGATCGGCCTCGGCCGCCTCATGCGCCGTCCCGTCGGTCAGCCGCCCGGAGGTCAAGAAACGCAGGGTGAGGACGCCACCGAGGCCTCCGACGGCGGTGGGGATCACGTCGACGGGCGCCGAACCGGAGCGGGACAGCACCGCGACGCAGCCGGCGATGGCGGCCGCGGCGATCAGCACGCTGCCGATGGGCAGACGGCGGCGTTCGAGCAGCCCGGCCACGGCGGCCAGTACGGCGATGACGAGCAGCACCATCACCGTCAGGAAGAGTTTGTCGGCGGTGCCGAAGGTCTGGATCGCCCATTCCTTGACCGGGCCGGGGGTCAGGTCGATGACCGTGGACCCGATCGCATTGCGGGCGTCGGCGGATGCGCCGAGGGGGACCGCCACCAGGGCGCTGAGGCCCAGGGTCACCGCCGCGGCGGCGATACCGCTGAGGATCCGGGTCGGCGCGGGGATGACCGGGGATGTGCGAACCACCAGTCCACGCTAGCCGAGGCAACGTGCCGAAAGGCTTACCGTAAAGTGACGATCGGTCGTAACGTTACATTTTCACCGCTTTATGGAAAGGGAGCTAGATGGAGATTTCGGGCAAGAAGGCCGTGGTTGTCGGCGGGGCATCCGGCTTCGGTCGGGCGACCGTCGAGTCGCTGGCCAAGCGGGGCGCGAGCGTCGCGATCCTCGACCGTCCGCAGTCCAAGGGCAAGGAGGTCGCCGACCAGGTCGGAGGCACCTTCTACGAGGTCGACATCACCGACTTCGACGGCACCGAGCGGGTGCTGGCCAAGGTCGTCGAGGACCTCGGTGGCCTGCACATCGCGGTGACCACCGCGGGCGGCGGCATCGGCGAGCGCACCGTCAAGAAGGACGGCCCGCACAGCCTGGACTCCTTCCGGCAGACGATCGACCTGAACCTGATCGGCACCTTTAACGTCAGCCGGCTGGCGGCGTGGCACATGAGCAAGAACGACCCGGTCGACGAGGAGGCCGAGGAGCGCGGCGTCATCATCAACACCGCCTCGATCGCCGCGTTCGAGGGCCAGATCGGCCAGGTCGCCTACACCGCATCCAAGGCCGCGATCGCCGGCATGTGCCTGACCATGGCCCGGGACCTGGGCAGCCTGGGGATCCGCGCGCTGGCCATTGCGCCGAGCCTGTTCGCGACCGGCCTGACCGAGGGCATCCCGGACGAGTTCGCCAGCGTGCTGACCAAGGACGCCGCCTTCCCGAAGCGTCTCGGCAAGCCGGAGGAGTACGCCAAGCTGGCCCTGGCCATCGTGGAGAACCCGATGCTCAACGGGCAGTGCCTGCGCCTGGACGCCGGGCAGCGTTTCGCCCCGAAGTAGTCGGTGATCTCGGCGCGTTCACGTTCACACAGCGGACGTGAACGCGCCGAAATCGTCAGGCGTAGGTGTCGAAGCCGAGCTTGACCGCCAGCGCCAGCCCGGCCAGCGAGACCGCCAGCCGCAGCGGGGTGGCCGGCGCGTGCCGCACCACGATGGGCCCGAGCCGGGCGCCGATCAGGCACCCGGCACCCATCACCGCGACGGCCGGCCAGTGCACCGATGCGGCAACGGTGAACACCACGGCCGCAACGCCATTGGCGACACCCAGCACCACGTTCTTGGTGGCGTTCGCCTCGGCGAAGGTCACCATCTCGGTGCGGGTGAAGACCGCCAACATCAACAGACCCGCTGCGGCACCGAAGAATCCGCCGTACACGCAGATCAGTCCGATCACCACGGCCTGGGTGATCCGGCGGGCCCGGGACAGCGGGCGGGCCCCGTCTCGACCCTTGGGCGCCACGATGGCCACCGAGGCGGCCGCCAGCAGCACCGGCACCGCATCCTCGAAACCGTCGTCGGGGATGGACAGCAGCAGCACCGCGCCGGCCAGACCGCCGAGCGCCCCCATCGGAATCAGCCGCCGCAGCCGCGGGCCCTGGCCGGTCAGTTCGGGCAGCGAGCCGCGCACCGACCCGACCCCGTTGAACACCAATGCCACCGTGTTCGTCACGTTCGCGGTCACCGGCGGCAGGCCGACCATCAGCAGGGCGGGATAGGTCGACACCGAGGCCAGACCGGCGATGCTGCCGGTCAGTCCGCCGCCGATGCCGGCGACGAACAGCAGTGCGATCTCCCACCAGGTCACCGGGACATCCTCATCCATCGATAATGAGTTGCACGCGACGGATGGACAGGACTAGCCTCGTCGTCGTGCATCACTTTGTCGTAGTAGCCAGTACCCGCAGCGGGGTCTGATCCAGACCGACCCCCCGCTGTGGGTCGGAAGCTACTACCCGTCGGTCGCTCCCTTTGAGCAGAGAAGACCGGCACACATGAACTCTCAGATCACCACCATCACAAGCCCCCGCTTCGCGGACTTCTTCGACGCGCCGTTGCCTCGCGGGCTGCGCGACCTGGCCGCGGAGATGTCCTGGGACGACGTCGCGGCGACCTTCGGATCCGCCATCGGGCCGGTGAGCCTGAAGCACTGGGAACAGGACGGGCCCACCCCGCACATCATCGGCGGCCGGCGCGGGACCACCTACCGGGCCACCATCGCCATCGGTGAGCGCGTCGCGATGTCCTCGGTCACGGCCGCCGGCCCGCTGGCCGCGCTCACCGCGATGCTGTACGAACACGGAATCGCCGTGGAAATGCTCAACTTTCACCAACTGCGGGCCGGCGGCCAGACGGCGACCTTCATCCGTGGCACCGACGGGGTGCGCACCGAGTGGGCCATCGGCTGGTCGGAGTGCCCGAACCAGTCGGCGCTGCGCGCCGTCATCGCCTGCGCGAACCGGGTGCACGGCTAGGTCTTACCCACGACAAGACGTGAATGGCCGCGAAACCATACGGTTTCGCGGCCATTCACGTTCCCCCGCAAGCGGGTGGGGGTACCTCCCTCTGGGGGCGTGCCCCCATGTCGCGCAGAAAGGGACCTAGCGGATCGGGCGCAGGGTGACCGGCATCCCGTCCATCGGGACCGGCATACCGGCGTAGTCCAGCTTCGCCTGGTATCCCGGGAAGGGCGGCTCCAGGCGGTACTTGCGCAGCAGCCGGTGCATGACGGTCTTGATCTCCAGCTGGCCGAAGACCATGCCGATGCACTTGTGCGCGCCGCCGCCGAACGGGGCGAAGGCATACCGGTGCTTCTTGTGCTCGTTGCGCGGCTCGGCGAAGCGGTCCGGGTCGAACTTCATCGGGTCGGTCCACAGTTCGGGCAGGTAGTGGTTCATCGACGGCCAGGTGACGACGTTGGTGTTGGCCGGGATGAAGTGGCCGAGCAGGTCGGTGTCACGCACGGTCTGGCGCACGTTGAACGGCAGCGGGGTGACCAGGCGCAGGGCCTCGTTGATCACCAGGTCGTAGGTTTCCAGCTTGTCCAGCGCCTCGATGTCGAGCGGGCCGTCACCGATACGGTCCGACTCCTCCCGGCAGCGCTCCTGCCATTCCGGGTTGGCGGCCAGGTGGTAGGCCATCGTGGTCAGCGTCGAGGTGGACGTGTCGTGGGCGGCCATCATCAGGAAGATCATGTGGTTGACGATGTCCTGGTCGCTGAACTTGTTGCCGTCCTCGTCGGCGGTCTGACAGAGCACCGTCAGCATGTCCGTGCCGTCGGTGCCGCGCTTCTCCTTGACCCGCTCTTCGAAGTAATTGTCGAGGACCTTGCGGGCCTCCAGTCCGCGCCACCACTTGAACGGCGGCACCCCGGTGCGGACGATGGCGCCGCCGGCCCGGGTGGTCATGGTGAACGCGTCATTGACCTTGGTGACGAGCTCCTTGTCGCTGCCCGGCTCGTGGCCCATGAACACCACCGAGGCGATGTCGAGGGTCAACTCCTTGACGGCCGGGTAGAACAGGAAGCGCGGGTCGTTCTCCACCCAGTCGTTGGCGATGACGGCCGAGGCCACCTTGTCGATGTGCTCGACGTAGCCGGTGAGCCGGCTGCGGGTGAAGGCCTCCTGCATGATCCGGCGGTGGAACATGTGTTCCTCGAAGTCGAGCATCATCAGGCCGCGGTTGAAGAACGGCCCGATGACCGGGTCCCAGCCCTTCTGCGAGAAATCCTTGTTGCGGTTGGAGAACACCGCCTGGGTGGCATCCGGGCCGAGCGCCACCACCGCGGGCAGGGCGGGGGAGTACGCGTAATGCAGCGGGCCGAACTTGCGGTACACCTCCAGCTGGTAGTCCGGACCGCTGCGGAACGTCTCGATCATGTGACCGAGGATCGGTAGACCGGAATCGCCCATGACGGGTTTGAGCCCGCTGCCGGCCGGCGGTTCGGCCAGCTTGAACTGCTTGAACGTGTGCTGGCGCAGCCGCTGCTCGACAGCGCCCATCCCCGGCATGTTGTTCAGCGTGGGCGTGAGCTTGCGCTTGGCCTGATCGAGCAGATAGGCCGGCGTGCTGATGGCGGGCTTGCTGTTGGTCGACGTGGTGGTGCTCGGCACTGGTGGGCTCCTCAACAGTGTGGTGCGACAGACCTGTGGTCGATGTCACGGCTGCCCATATCCTGTACGGCAAACTTGACGCATGTCAAGTATGGCTCGCGGCGGACCGTGGGACGTGCGAGAACGGTTGCGCCGGAAACGGACCGACGATCAGCGCAGCGGCCGCAGGATGATCGGCATGCCGTCCATCGGGACCGGCATCCCGCCGTTGTCCCAGCGCGGCGTGTAACCGGGCTTGACCAGTTCCAGCCGGTACTTGCGCAGCATCCGGTGCACGATGGTCTTGACCTCGAGCTGGCCGAAGACCATGCCGATGCACTTGTGCGCGCCGCCGCCGAACGGGGCGAAGGCATACCGGTGCCTCTTGTGCTCGCTGCGCGGCTCGGCGAAGCGGTCCGGATCGAACTTCTCCGGGTCGGTCCACAGCTCGGGCAGCCGGTGGTTCATCCCGGGCCAGGTCACCACGTTGGTGCCGGCCGGCACGTAGTAGCCGAGCAGGTCGGTGTCGCGGACGGTCTGGCGCATGTTGAACGGCAGCGGGGTGACCAGGCGCAGCGATTCGTTCATCACCAGATCGAGGGTCTCCAACTTCTCCAGTGCCTCGATGTCGAGCGGGCCGTCGCCGAGCCGGTCGCACTCGTCGCGGCAGCGGTCCTGCCACTGCGGGTTCGCCGCGAGGTTGTAGGCGATGGTCGTGGTGGTCGAGGTGGAGGTGTCGTGGGCGGCCATCATCAGAAAGATCATGTGGTTGACGATGTCCTCATCGGAGAACGAGTTGCCGTCCTCGTCGGCTGCGTGACACAGCACCGTCAGCATGTCGGTCCCGCCGGAGTTGCGGCGCTCCTTGATGCGCTCCTCGAAGTACTGCTCGAGCACCTTGCGGGCGCGCAGGCCCTGCCACCATTTGAACGGCGGCAGGGCAAAACGCAGGATCGCCCCGCCCGAGCGGGTGGTGGTGGCGAACGCGTCGTTGACCTTGGTGACCAGCTCGCGGTCGTCTCCGGCGTGCTCGTGGCCCATGAACACCACCGAGGCGATGTCGAGGGTCAGCTCTTTCATCGCCGGGTGGAACAGGAAGCGGGCGTCATCGGTCGGCCAGTCCGCGACCACCGCGGTGGCCACCTGGTCGATGTGCTCGACGTAGTCGGTCAGCCGGGTCCGGGTGAAGGCCTCCTGCATGATCCGGCGGTGGAACATGTGTTCCTCGAAGTCGAGCATCATCAGGCCGCGGTTGAAGAACGGCCCGATGACCGGATGCCAGCCCTTCTGCGAGTAGTCCTTGTTGCGGTTGGAGAAGATGGCCTGGGTGGCATCGGGTCCCAGGGCCACGATCGACGGCAGGATCGGCGAGTCCGCGAAGGTGATCGGGCCGCGGGTGTTGTACAGATGTAGCGGAAAGTCAGCGCCCTCGCGGAACATCTCGATGATGTGCCCGACCAGCGGTAACCCCGAATCGCCCGTGATCGCCTTGAGCCCGCTGCCCGGGGGCGGTTCGGCGAGGATGTGCTCCTTCCACTGGTGGGCGAGCAGGCGTTTCTCGAGCGCCCCCATGCCGGGGATGGTGTTCACCGTCGGGGTGAACCGGCGCTTGGCCTGGTCCAGCAGATAGGTCGGGGTGCTGATGGTCGCCATGTAGTGCTCCTCACAAAATAGGAAGCCTGTGGTGGAACTCACTCTGCAAAGCCATCCTGTATGCCACACTTGACGCATGTCAAGTTTTGTTCTGGCGTGGCACGGTGCCAAGGTTTAGTGCCATGAGCGCCGTCCCAGAATCGGAGTCCGAGACTCGGCGTAGTCGCGGGGACCGCCAGCGCGATGCCATCGTCAAGGCGGTGCGCGAACTGCTGGGCGCAAAACCCTTCGCCGACCTGTCGGTCAGCATGATCAGCGAGCGGGCCGGCGTGGCCCGGTCGGGTTTCTACTTCTACTTCGATTCGAAGTACGACGTGCTGGCCTTCATCGTCAAGGACGCGCTGGCCGAACTGGACACCCTGACCCACAACTTCGCGCCGCGGGACCCGGGTGAGTCGCCGGCCGCCTTCGCCAAGCGGATGGTCGGCAGCGCCGCGGCGGTGTTCACCACCAACGACCCGGTGATGGCGGCCTGCACCGCCGCGCGCAACACCGATGCCCAGATCAACGACATCATGAACGACTTCGAGGACCTGGTCATCGCCAAGATCGTCGCCGTCGTCGAAGAAGAGGTGCGCAACGGCACCCGCCCCATCAGTGACGACATCCCCGCACTCGTGCGGATGCTCACTGCGACCAGCGCATGGACGCTGTCCAACGACGCCGGCTTCGTCGGACGCAACACCGATCCGCAACGCGCCGTCGACGTGCTGGAGCGGTTGTGGCTGCACGCACTGTGGGGAACCGCCGCGTCCTGGGAGGGCTGACTCGGTAGGGTCGCCTCCATGGGGCAACCGGACAGCTTTGCGGGAAAACGGATTCTGCTCACCGGCGCGGCCAGCGGGATCGGCCGGGCCACCGCACTGAATCTGGCCCGCCGGGGCGCCGAGCTCTACCTCACCGACCGGGATGCCGAGGGACTGGCCACCACCGTCGCCGACGCGGCCGCACTCGGCGCGCAGGTGCCCGCGCACCGGGCGCTCGACATCGCCGACTACGACGCGGTCTCCGCGTTCGCCGCCGACATCCACTCCGCGCACGGAGCGATGGACATCGTGATGAACATCGCCGGGATCTCGGCGTGGGGCACCGTGTCCACGCTGACCCATCAGCACTGGAAATCGATGGTCGATGTGAACCTGATGGGGCCCATCCATGTCATCGAGACCTTCGTGCCCCCGATGGTGGCCGCCGGTCGCGGAGGCCACCTGGTCAATGTGTCCTCGGCGGCCGGCATCGTCGCGCTGCCCTGGCATGCTGCCTACAGCGCCAGCAAGTACGGCTTGCGCGGCATGAGTGAGGTGCTGCGCTTCGACCTGGCCCGGCACCGGATCGGGGTGTCGGTCGTGGTGCCGGGCGCGGTGAAAACCGGTCTGGTGCAGACGGTTCAGATCGCCGGCGTGGACCGCGAGGATCCCCGGGTGGCCAAATGGGTGGACCGGTTCGCCGGGCACGCGGTCTCGCCGGAGACGGCCGCGGAGAAGATCCTGGCCGGGGTGCGCCGCAACCGTTTCCTGATCTACACCTCACCGGACATCCGCGCGCTGTACGCCTTCAAACGGGTCGCCTGGTGGCCCTACAGTGTGGCCATGCGCCGGGTCAACGTACTGTTCACCCGCGCGCTGCGCCCCAAACCCCGCTAGGGGTCAGCGTTTACCCCAGTCCCACGCCGGCGCGGACAGCATGGTCTGCCCGGCGACGCGGGTCTCGCCCCACTCCTTGATCAATTCGATCGTGGATTCCGGCGCCAGCTGCTCGACCAGGGCCGCAGAATGGGTGACCACCACGACCTGGGTGCTCGCCGCCGCGGAACGGATCATCTGAGCCAGCGGAGCCACCAGATCCGGGTGCAGCGAGGTCTCGGGCTCGTTGAGCACCATCAACGAGGGCGGCCGCGGACTCAGCAGGGCCGCGCCCCACAACAGGAATCGCAGTGTGCCGTCCGATAACTCGGCGGCACGCAACGGTCGCAGCATTCCGGTCTGGTGCAGCTGGAGTTCGAAGAGGCCGTCGTGCACCGCGACCGACAGTCGCGCCCCGTCGAAGGCTTCGGCCACGGCCCGGGGCAGATCGCCGAGCCCGACCTCGATGATGGTCTGCACCGCCGCGGCGAGGTCGGCACCATCGTCGGACAGCACCGGGGTACGGGTGCCGACCTGCGGCCGTCGTGCGGGGGCGTCGGCGTCTACGCGGAAACCGTCATAGAAGCGCCACCCCCGCAACCGTTCTCGCACCGCAGCCAGTTCCGGGTGGGCACCCGGATGGGCGAACTCGGCCAGCACGCTGCGATAGCTGGGCAGCGACTGGGACAGCCGGTCGAATCCCCGCCCGGTCTCCGAGCTGACCTCGGCGTAGTCACGGGTGCGTTGCACCAGTGTGCTGGCCGGCCGCAGTACCGGGCCGGCGAAAATCGCCTCCCGTTTGATCTCGGGGTCGCGGGCGAAGTACGAGCCCGGCCCGGCGAACTGCGGCAGCCCGAGATCGATCAGGTAGCCGAAATCGTCGGAGGCGAAGCCCAGTTCGAGAGACACCGGGCGGGTGCGGGTACTGCCCTCGGTGCGGCCGGTGCGACGGGCCCCGGCGGTCTGTTCGGGGCCGGCCCACAGCACCGATTCCAGTCCGCCCTCCCGGGCCAGGGAGCCGATGACCGCTCCGCTGCCGCAGTCGGCGAGCAGTCGCAGTGCGCGGTACACCGACGACTTGCCGGTGCCGTTGGCACCGGTGACGACCGTGAGATCGCCGAGCGGCAGCACGATTTCGCGTAGCGAGCGGTAGCCGCGGATGGCGATGGTGCTCAGCACGGGGTGCTCTCCTTCGGGGCGTCGTCGGGCATCTGCAGTTCCAGGCGCACCCCGAGCAACCGGACCGGACGGTCGAGGTCGAACTCGCCCAGCAACGCCAGCGCCTGGGCGGTGATGGTGTCCAGGTCGGTTCCCGGGTGGGCCAGTTTGCGGATCTTGGTGCGCGTGTAGAACGTGCTGGTGCGCACGGTCACCGACACCCGCGTCACGGTGCGGCCCTCGCCGGCTACCTCGTCGAGGGTCTTGGCGGTGAGATCGGTGATGGCGCCTGACATCTCGGCGATGTCGGTGAGATCGTGCGGGAACGTCACCACATGACTGCGCGACCGCGGTACCCAGGGCTGCGAGCTGACCTCGGTGTCGCCGCCGCCCTTGGCGAGCAGCAGGATACCCAACCCGGTGCTGGGGCCGAATGCCGCGGTGAGCGTGGTGGCATCGGTGCCGGCCAGGTCGGCGACGGTATGAATGCCCATGGCCCCGAGCTTCTTGGCAGTTTTGGGCCCGACACCCCACAGGGCGTCCACCGGACGGTCGCCCATCAGCGTCATCCAGTTGTCGGCGGTCAGCACGAAAATCCCGGCGGGCTTCGCGAACCCTGTCGCGACCTTGGCGCGCTGTTTGTTGTCGCTGATCCCGACGGAGCAGGACAACCCGGTCTCGGCGCCGACGACGGTGCGGATCCGTTCGGCGAGTTCGACGGGATCGGGTACGTCCGCGCCGAGATGCGCCTCGTCCCAACCCCACACCTCCAGGGGGTGGCCGAGATCGCGCAGCAACCCCATCACCCGTTCGGAGGCCTCGTCGTAGGCGCGTGAATCGGAGGGCAGGAAGGTGGCCTGCGGGCATTTGCGGGCCGCGACGCGCAACGGCATCCCGGCGTGCACGCCGAATTCGCGTGCCTCATACGACGCGCAGGTCACCACCTTGCGCGGCTCGGTCGGATCCCCGCTGCCGCCCACGATGACCGGCAGACCGACCAGTTCGGGGTGGCGCTGCAGTTCGACCGAGGCCAGAAACTGGTCCAGGTCGACGTGCAGGATCCAGTGGCTCACGTGCCGCACAGTTTGCGGGCCACCGTCTCCCAGGCCTCGCCGAGCTGCTCGAGGGTCCGGCCGCGTTCGGTCATCTCGTGCGCCACCCGGTCGGCGTCGAGCAAGGCGGTCAGGGCGTCCGCCTGGGCATCGAGATCGCCTGTGGTACCGGCTGATTCGAGCAGCATGCGGACATGGGTGCGGTGCAGGGTGGCCGGTGCGTTGAACCGGGTGTGCGGGTCGCGCGCGGCATCGGAGAGCAATGCGCGATGAGTGTGTACGAACCGCAGTCGGCTCCGGCCGTAGGCGAGCAGGCGCTCCAGCGGTGGCGCACCGGGTCCCAGTGGCGGGGGACCGAACATGAACGCCTGCTGCTCGGCGACCTCGTCCTCGTCGAGCAGCACGATCATCAGCCCGGAGCGGCTGCCGAACCGGCGGAACAGCGTGCCCTTGCCGACGCCTGCCGCGGCCGCCACGTCATCCATGGACACCGCATCGGCACCACGTTCGGCGATCAGCCTGCGAGCCGCGTCGAGCAGGAGGGCACGGTTGCGTGCGGCATCGCCGCGTTCGGTCGGTGCGGCTGTGCTCAGCGGCAGCGAGTTCAGCCGGTCAGGGGCGCCCACACCTGCACTTTAACTCAGCCGGAATTATTCGGACTGTAGTCCGGTTAACCTGTGCGAGGATCACCAAGACCACGGAAGGGAACATCACCATGGCCCAGAATCAGGACAGTGCCGAATCCAATGCGGCCGAGACGAACGTACTGGTGCTCGTGGGCAGCCTGCGCGCCGCCTCGATCAACCGCCAGCTGGCCGACCTCGCCGTCGAATCCGCCCCGGAGGGCGTGACGCTGCAGGTCTTCGACCGCCTCGGCGAGCTCCCGCACTACAACGAGGACATCGACACCGACGACGCCCCCGAACCCGTCCGGGCCCTGCGCGCAGCGGCCGCGGTGGCCGGCGCCGCGCTGGTCGTCACCCCGGAGTACAACGGGTCCATTCCCGGTGTGCTCAAGAACGCGATCGACTGGCTGTCCCGACCGTGGGGCAACGGCGCGCTCAAGGACAAGCCGGTGGCCGTCATCGGTACCGCACTCGGCGGGTACGGCGGTGTCTGGGCGCACGACGAGACCCGCAAGTCCTTCGGTATCGCCGGGCCGCGGGTGATCGAGGATCTCAAGCTGTCCATCCCGTCCAAGACGCTCGACGGGAAGCACCCGCGGGAGTCCGCCGAGGTCGCCGCGAACGTGCGCGAGGTCGTCGAGAAGCTGGCCGCCGAGGTCAGCTGACAGACTGCTGTGCAGTTCGGCCATCCCGGCGTGCGGCACGCGGTCGCGGCCTAAACTCCCCACCGTGAGCCGAGCGCCGGCCCGGCGGATGGGGTGTTGACGTGCGACGATGTCCACAATCCTGGCGTATACCTCGCCGTCCTTAGGCAACCTGTATCCCATCGCGGCGCTGCTGTCCGAACTGCACCGGCGCGGCCACCGGATCGTGTTGCGCACCCATGCCGCCGGCGTCCCGGTGGGGCGCGGCGCCGGGTTCGACGTGTCGGCGGTGGACCCACGCATCGAAGCGGTCGTCATGACCGACTGGACGGCGCGCACCGGCTGGCAGGGCATCCGAACCGGGTTCGAGGTCTTCGCCGAGAGGGCCGTGCTGGAGGTCGGTGACCTGCAGGCCGGCATCGCCGCGGAGCGCCCCGACGCGCTCGTCATCGATGCGAACTGTTGGGGCGCCTCGGCGGTCGCCGAGGCGCACGGTGCGCCGTGGGCGTCGTTCTGGCCGTATCCGCCCTACCTGTCGTCGACGGCGGTGCCGCCCTTCGGCCTCGGATTGCGGCCCCGTGCCGACGGGTTCGGCCGGCTGCGCGACCGGATCGTCGCAGCCGCGGTCGACGGGCTGATCGACAGATCGATGATCGCCCCGCTCGGTGCCGTGTACCGCGGGCTGGGCATCCGGCCCATCGAGTCGAGCGACGATTTCGTCCGGCGAGCACCGCTGATGCTCGTCGCGACCGCCGAACCGTTCGAATATCCACGCCCGGACTGGGGCGACCGGGTGGCGCTGATCGGTCCGTGCGAGCTGCCCGAACCGGACGGCTATACGGACGGGCCCGACGTCGGCCCGGAGCCTGATGACGATCGGCCGGTGGTGCTGGTGACGACCTCCTCGGAACGCCAGCGCGACGATGTGCTGCCGACGACCGCGCTGGCGGCGCTGGCCCGGGAGCCGTTTCGGGTGCTGGCGACCTACCCGTGCGGGATACCGGATGGCCTGGAGATCCCCGGCAACGCGACGGTACGCGGATTCGTCCCGCACGGCCCGTGGCTGGACCGCGCGGTGTGCGCGGTCACCCACGGCGGGATGGGCATCACCCAGAAAGCGCTGGCCCGCGGAGTGCCGGTGTGCGTGGTGCCGTTCGGGCGCGACCAGTTCGAGGTTGCCCGCCGAATCGACATGTCGCGCAGCGGAACCCGTCTTGTCGGTAGGCGGCTGACGGAGCGCCGGCTGCGGGACAAGGTGATCGAGGCGATCGGCATGACCGACGGTGCACGCCGGGTCGCGGCCGGGTTCGCCGCCGCCGGCGGTGCACCTCGTGGTGCCGATGTGCTGGAGCATCGGCTGCTCGGGCTCGCGGCGGCCGGCGGTTGACATGCCGCCCGGATGCGCTAACTGTGGCACCGTACCTCGTGCGGGCGCCCGGTTCTGCGACTGCTGCGGCACTGCGTTACCTCCTGTGGCTGCGCCCGGCCCGCCAGATTCCCCCGTCGCTGCGCACCACGCGGAGTTCAAACAGGTCACCGTGTTGTTCGCCGATGTGGTCCGATCGATGGATCTGGCCGCCGCACTGGGCACCGAGCGCCTGCGCGAGGTGATGAGCGAGCTGTACCGGCGTTTCCGGACGGTGGTGACGCACTACGGCGGCAGCGTGGAGTTCACCGGCGACGGCGTCATGGCGGTGTTCGGTGCACCGGTCGCGTTGGAGGACCACGCATTTCGTGCCTGCCTGGCGGCACTGGACCTGCAGCGCGAGGTGCACCGGTATGCGGTGGTGGTGCACCGCCGCGACGCGGTGGACCTGCGGCTGCGGGTCGGCCTGAACTCCGGGCAGGTCATCGCCGGTGAGATCGGAACGGTCCCGGGCAGCTACACCGCGATCGGATCCCACGTCGGGATGGCGCAGCGGATGGAGGCGGCGGCCCCGCCCGGTGGGGTGATGCTCAGCGCATCGACAGCGCGGCTGGTCGAGGGTCTCGTCGAGATGGGGCCCGCCGAGACGGTGCGGATCAAGAACTCCGACAGCCCGGTACCGGCCCGGCGGTTGACATCGGCGGCGGTCAGTGCGGGCCGGGGCAGGCGGCAATGCACGCTGGTCGGGCGTGATGCCGAGGTGCGTTCTCTGGCAGCCCAGATGGACGCCGCCCGTGCCGGCGCAGGTGCGGTGATCGGGGTGATCGGACCGCCGGGCATCGGCAAGAGCCGGTTGGTGACCGAGGTGCTGCGGATCGGGCGGGCCAGGGGAGTGGGCGTGGTGTTCACCTGCTGTGAGGCGCACGCCCGCCAGGTGCCGTACCACGCGGCGGCCCGACTGTTCCGAAATCTGCTCGGCCTCGGCACCCTGCAGGGCGCGGCCGCGCGCGACTGCGTCCGCGAGCATCTGCCCGGCACCGACCCGGCCGACCTGCTGCTGCTCGATGACCTGCTCGGCATCCGGGAAGCCGAACACGAGCCGGCCGCAATCGATCCCGATGCCCGGCGGCGTCGGCTGAGCAGCTTGCTGACCGCCACGGCGACGGCACAGCGGAACCCGTCGGTGTACGTGATCGAGGATGCACACTGGATCGACGAGGCGAGTGAGTCGACGCTGGCCGATTTCCTGACCGCGTTACAGGGCGGCCCGTCCATGGCGGTCATCACCTATCGGCCCGAGTATCGCGGCAGACTGGCCGAGATCGCCGCACCGCAGGCGATTTCCCTGGTGCCCCTGGATGAAAAACACTCGGTCCGGCTGATCGGGGAGCTGCTCGGGCCGCACGCCTCGGTGACCCCGGTCGCCGCGCAGATCGCCGAGCATGCCGCCGGAAATCCGTTCTTCGCCGAGGAGATCGTGCGAGACCTCGCCGAACGTGGCGTCCTGCAAGGCGATCCCGGCAGTTACGTGGCCGTCGACGGTGCCTCGGTGACCGGGGTGCCCGTCACGCTGCAATCGACCATCGCCGCCCGCATCGACCGGCTCGAAGACACGGCCAAGACCGCGCTCAACGCGGCCGCGGTCATCGGCTCCCGGTTCACCGACGACCTGCTGCGGAACCTGGTCGAGCCGGTCTGCATCGACGAACTCGTCGAGGCCGAGATGATCGAGCGGGTGCCCGCCCACACCGCCGAGTACTGCTTCCGGCACCCGCTGATCCGCGCGGTCGCCTACCAGTCGCAGCTGCGGTCCGAACGCGGCCGGTTGCACCGCCGGCTCGCGGCGATCATCGAACACGGGCAGGGCACGTCCGAGGCGAACGCTCCGTTGATCGCCACGCACCTGGAGGCCGCCGGTGAACTGAAGGCGGCCTTCGACTGGCACATGCGGGCGGGCGCGTGGCTGGCCGGCCGCGACATCGCCGCGGCGCGGGCCGGCTGGCGACGCGCCGTCGCGGTGGCCCGGCAGTTACCGATCGATGACCCCGACCGGCTGCGGATGCACATCGCGGCCAGCGGTGCGCTGTGCGGGATCGCGTGGCGAGCCGGGCCCGCCGAGGCCGAGACGCTGTTCGAGGAGCTTCGCCGGCTGTGCACCGCACAGGATGACCAACGCGCGCTGGCCACCGGTATGTCGGGCTATGTGATGGCCCTGACGTTCCACAACCGTCCGCGCACCGCGTCGGCGCACGCCTCCGAACTGCAGCGGCTACTGGAACGCATCGGCGACGACGCCCTGACGGTGTCCGTGTCGTTCGGCGTGCTGGCGGCCAAGTGGGAGACCGCCGAAGTGGTCGAGATGGAACGGGTGGCGCAGCGGGTCATCGACCTGGCCGGCGGCGACCCCGGGCGGGGTGGCACGTTCTTCGGCTCACCGCTCGCGTTGTCACTGGCGGTGCGGGGCCTGGCCCGCATGTCGCTGGGACGGCCCCGCTGGAAGGACGATCTGGACGGCGCCATCGAGATGGCCCGCGCCCTGGAGCCACTGATCCTGGTGGTCACCACGCTGCACAAATACGCCCAGATCGGCCTGGGCGCGTTGCGTACCGACGCCGACGCGTTACGCGACACCGCCGGGGCCCTCGCGGCTGCGGAGCGGTCCGGGGATGACTTCACGGTGGTGCACGCCCATCTGGCCCGCGGGCTGGCGCTGGTCGCCGGGGAGAACGACGACCGGGAAACCGGCTATCTGCATCTGGAACGGGCGCGCCAGAGCGCTCTGCAGGGTTGCGGCAACACCGCGATCGTGCAGATCGCCGACGTCCAGTTCGCGCGCCGCCGGCGCGAGCTCGGGGACCTCGACGGTGCCGTCGAGTTGGCCCGTTCGGTAGTGGACGCGTTGTTCGGCACCGGGGCGGTGGTGTGGCGTGGTCCGGCCACCACCGCGCTGGTGGAGGCGTTGCTGAGCCGCGGGGCAGACGGTGACATCCGGGCGGCGCGGGCGGCGATCGAACGGCTGGCGAGCACGCCCGTCGATCCGGGATTCATGTTGCACGAGGTGCCCCTGTTACGGTTGCGGGCCCTGGTGGCCAGGGCCGAGGGGAACCGGGAGGCCGAGCGGCGGTTCGCCGAGCGGTACCTCACGGTGGCGCGGGCCTGCGGTTTCGAGGGGCACGTCGCCGCCGCGGTGGCGCTGGCGGGCGGGCTGACCGGCCCACCGGCACCGCTGCGCTGACTTTGCTGACCGGCGTGTCGGGCCCGGCCGGGCGTGTCCGTGGCGGGCGGGCGCCCCGACGTGGGCCGACCGCACTCGACACGACCACGGTTGTGATGTGCGACACGCCGATGGCGCGTCCGCAGAACTCATTACGACCTGGGAATTTCACGAATGTGGTTCAGAACATCTTGTATCTGTTCGGTTTGTCGGCCACTAGGTGTAGTGTCTGACGGACCGCAAGGCCCCAATGCTTCAGGAGCCCGACGGAGCAGGAATCGAAAGTGTGTCGGTGGTCTCGTCCACACTGGAGTTCCGTCCGGCGGCCCCGGAATTTCCGGGCCCCGCGGTCCGCTGAACATCAGAGGAATGCAGTACCCGGTGAGTTGCCGGTCCGCACACAACCCCATCCATGAGCGACACACACTAGGAGCCGTACCGCCGATGACCGTCACCGTGTACACCAAGCCCGCGTGCGTGCAGTGCAACGCCACCTACAAGGCGCTGGACAAAGAGGGCATCGCCTACGAGAAGGTCGACATCAGTGTCGACACCGAAGCGCGGGACTACGTGATGGCGCTCGGCTACCTGCAGGCCCCCGTGGTGGTGGCCGGCAACGACCATTGGTCCGGCTTCCGCCCGGACCGGATCAAGGCGCTGGCCGGTACGGCGGCCGTCACCGCCTAGGGCGAGGGTCGGGAGACAACGCGGGACAGAGACAGGAAGGAGAAGGATCGTGAGCCACCTCGTGTACTTCTCCAGCGTCTCGGAGAACACCCACCGCTTCGTGCAGAAGCTGGGCCAGCCCGCCGAACAGGTCACCCGCATCCCGCTGCATGGCCGTATCGAGGTCGACCAGCCCTACGTGCTGGTCCTGCCCACCTACGGCGGCGGTAAGGCGAGCCCCGACATCAACAGCGGCGGCTATGTGCCCAAGCAGGTCATCGCCTTTCTGAACAATGAGCACAACCGGTCGTTGATCCGCGGCGTCATCGCCGCGGGCAACAACAACTTCGGTGCGGAATTCGCCTACGCGGGCAATGTGGTCTCGGCCAAATGCCGCGTGCCCTACCTCTACCGCTTCGAACTCATGGGAACTCCGGACGACGTGGACGCCGTCCGTGCTGGCTTGGAAGATTTCTGGAAGGAACAGACGTGTCACCAACCGTCACAGCTGCAGAGCCTGTAACCACGGGCGTTCATGCGCTCCCGGGGGAGACGGACTACCACGCGCTCAACGCGATGCTCAACCTGTACGACGCGGACGGCAAGATCCAGTTCGACAAGGATGTGCTGGCCGCCCGCGAGTACTTCCTGCAGCACGTCAACCAGAACACGGTGTTCTTCCACAGCCAGGACGAGAAGCTCGACTACCTGATCGAGAAGGAGTACTACGAGCGCGAGGTGCTCGACCAGTACTCCCGAAACTTCGTCAAGTCGCTGATCGACCGCGCATATGCCAAGAAGTTCCGGTTCCCGACCTTCCTGGGCGCGTTCAAGTACTACACCTCCTACACGCTGAAGACCTTCGACGGGAAGCGTTACCTGGAGCGGTTCGAGGACCGGGTGGTGATGGTGGCCCTCACACTGGCCGCCGGTGACACCGCGCTGGCCGAGAAGTTGGTCGACGAGATCATCGACGGCCGGTTCCAGCCGGCCACCCCGACCTTCCTGAACTCGGGCAAGAAGCAGCGCGGCGAGCCGGTGTCGTGCTTCCTGCTGCGCATCGAGGACAACATGGAGTCCATCGGGCGCTCCATCAACTCCGCGCTGCAGCTGTCCAAGCGTGGCGGCGGGGTTGCCTTGCTGCTCACCAACATCCGTGAGCACGGCGCACCGATCAAGAACATCGAGAACCAGTCCTCGGGCGTCATCCCGATCATGAAGCTGCTGGAGGACTCCTTCTCCTACGCCAACCAGCTCGGTGCCCGCCAGGGCGCCGGCGCGGTGTACCTGCACGCGCATCACCCCGACATCTACCGGTTCCTGGACACCAAGCGGGAGAACGCCGACGAGAAGATCCGCATCAAGACCCTCAGCCTCGGCGTGGTGATCCCGGACATCACCTTCGAGCTGGCGAAGAAGAACGAGGACATGTACCTGTTCTCGCCGTACGACGTGGAGAGGGTCTACGGGGTGCCGTTCGCGGACATCTCGGTGACCGAGAAGTACCACGAGATGGTCAACGACGCGCGGATCCGCAAGACGAAGATCAAGGCGCGTGAGTTCTTCCAGACGCTGGCCGAGCTGCAGTTCGAATCCGGCTACCCGTACATCATGTACGAGGACACCGTGAACCGGGCGAACCCGATCGACGGGAAGATCACCCACAGCAACCTGTGCTCGGAGATCCTGCAGGTGTCCACGCCTTCGGAGTTCAACGAGGATCTGTCCTACGCCAAGGTCGGCAAGGACATCTCCTGCAACCTGGGGTCGCTGAACATCGCCAAGGCGATGGACTCGCCGGACTTCGCCCAGACCATCGAGGTGTCGATCCGCGCGCTGACCGCGGTGAGCGACCAGACCCACATCTGGTCGGTGCCCTCGATCGAGCAGGGCAACAACAGCTCCCACGCCATCGGCCTGGGGCAGATGAACCTGCACGGATATCTGGCCCGCGAGCGGATTCACTACGGGTCCGAAGAGGGTGTGGACTTCACCAACATCTACTTCTACACGGTGCTCTACCACGCGCTGCGTGCCTCGAATCTCATTGCCATCGAACGCGGTACTGCCTTCGGCGGCTTCGAGAAGTCGAAGTACGCGTCGGGTGAGTTCTTCGACAAGTACATCGATCAGGTGTGGGAGCCTGCCACCGACAAGGTGCGAAAGCTCTTCTCCGACGCCGAGATCCACATCCCGACCCAGGACGACTGGAAGCTGCTGAAGGAGTCCGTGCAGAAGCACGGTATCTACAACCAGAACCTGCAGGCCGTCCCGCCGACCGGTTCGATCAGCTACATCAACCACTCGACGTCCTCGATCCACCCGGTTGCCAGCAAGATCGAGATCCGTAAGGAAGGCAAGATCGGACGCGTCTACTACCCGGCGCCGTACCTGACCAACGACAACCTGGATTACTACCAGGACGCGTACGAGATCGGCTACGAGAAGATCATCGACACCTACGCCGCGGCCACCCAGCATGTGGATCAGGGCCTGTCGTTGACGCTGTTCTTCAAGGACACCGCCGACACCCGCGAGGTCAACAAGGCGCAGATCTACGCCTGGCGCAAGGGCATCAAGACGCTGTACTACATCCGGTTGCGTCAGATGGCGCTGGAGGGCACTGAGGTGGAGGGCTGCGTCAGCTGCATGTTGTGACGCGCTGATACGTTGCAGGCCAGGGAGATTACTCCCTGGCCTGCTTCTTTTGCAGGGGGTCTCCCGGTCTGTGCGCCGGTACCGCCGCGCACTGTGAGAAATAGTGACATGGCCTGGTCCTGCTGGCGTTTAGGCTTACCGGCGGGGCATCTCTGCGGCGGGGTGTGCGAAGACGAGGGGGCGAGGCTGTGATGACTGAGCTTGCGATGGTGTTGGCCGAGGGGGCGAATCCTGGCCGGGCGTTCGGTGAGGTCCTTTTCCGGGTGGTCGTCCTCGGGCTCATCGTCTGGGGGATCGTGCATCTGATCCGTAAGCGCCGGCGGCCCGGTCCGACCGCGCAGCACCAGCAGCCGCAACCGTACTGGGATGGGGCGGCGTGGCGGTACCCGCCGCAGCCCCAGGGGCCGCGGGCGCATCCGCAACCGTATTGGGATGGTGTGGCGTGGCGGTACCCGCCGCAGCAGCCGCCGTACCCGCCGCAGCAGCCGCCGTACCCGCAGCAGGCGTATCAGCAGCCGCCCTACGAACAGCAGCCGCCGTATCCGGGCGCGGGCTACTAGAGCGGCCCTGCGGCCGACCCCGAAGAGGTGACCGTGGCAGGAGCAGCGGGCGACAGGCATGAAAGGTGTACGCGGCTGCCGAGGACGCCAGTCTCGCTATCACCCGTTTCGGGTGCGAACTCGGAGACGTGATTGCCCCGATTGTCGAGCGGTTCGCCCACGCCAACGAGCGCGCGACTGTCTACGGCCGGCGGCTGATCACTGCGTTGCGCGAGATCCGCGCGAACTGGAACAGCCGGATCACCGCACGGTCGGACTCGGCTGGGCCGGCATCGTCGTCGAGATCGCGACCGAGCGCGCAACCGTGTCTGGCGCACCGGAAATCCTGGATGCGCTGGATGATTTCGCCGACCCGGCCGGGCGACGCGGGTGACTACGCGGGCGGTCGGTCGTTGACGGCGGCTGGGCATGCGAGCTTGAGGGCGTGGCCCGTCGACAGTGAATCCTGCAAGCCGCCGACGTAGTTCTTGTCCGGGAACCCGTTCGGCGGACCGCTGGGGCTTCCGTGGCTGACCCGGTCGAGGTTGTCGGCGAGTGTCATCGCCGTCGACCGCAGCTTCCCGTCGTGCGCCTCGCCTTCGACCGACCCCAGTATCTCTCCGGCCAGGGTCCGTTCGCGTTGACGCGAAAGATCTCTATTTCGCTCTCGATCTCTTCGAAAGAGTGAAATATCAAGTGGCTGAGGATCATTGCGTTATCCACCGACAGGGCTGAGAATGCGATGGTCGACCAGGGTGGAGCGCGTTTGGCGAACGAGCGTGGGCGCGGAACGTGCCGCGGCCCGGAACAGATAGATACACATGATTGGATAAGGCTCTGTTCTCAATGTGCGATGGAGTGAAAGGCAGGAGACGTGGCACGCAAGTCGTGGAAGGACCTACCCCCGGCGGCCAAGGCGGCGATCATCGTCCTGACGGCGGTCGACGCCGGACTGCGAGCTTGGGCATTGCGAGATCTGGCCCACCGCAACGCCACCCAGGTCAACGGCCCGCGCTGGCTGTGGCGTATCGCCCTGGGCGCGGTGACATCGTCGGGCGTGCTGCCGGCCGCCTATCTGCTGCGCGGGCGGAAGTCCGGTGTCGACCACCGTTGAGGTCATTCTCATCACCGCCCTGGTCTTCGGCATCGTCGCGGTGATGTTCGCCTCGATCTACCTGTGGGGGAAGTGGGGTAAAGGCTCCCGGCTGGAGCGGCGCATCGACGGCTTCTTCGACCGCCTGAGCGACATGTTCGATCGGTAGCTGTGCCTACTGGCCGTATGTGTAGCGCAGATTCGCGTTGATCAAGACATTGATGCGCTTGCGCATATGCCCGGTCATGCTTGCGTCGGGAGGATCACCATCGGTGGTCAGGGTCCAGCGCAGATCGGTCCCACTGCCGCCCGGCGGCAGGTCGAAGCGGATGCGGGCATCCGGTAGTCGCGGCCACAGCGAGGACCACACCACATAACCAGGCGCCTGCGACTCCAGCACCACCGGTGCGACCTCGTCGTCGAGTAGGTGCAGCCACGTCCGGATGGTGTTGCGGGTCGGCGCGGTGAGATCCTCGAACACCACGTGCGGCGGGGCGGGAAGGTTCCGTCGCCGGGATCCGAGCTCAACCATGTGCCGGACTCACGTCAGTCCTCGCGCGCCTTATCGGCCCGCGCCGCCTTGATGCGGCGTTCCTCGCGCAGCACCTCTTGAAAGCTCTCGCGCTCGGCGACCAGCCAATCAGGCAGCTCTTGAAGCAGCGCACTGATTTGCTCGGTGGTGAGCGCCTCGGTGACCCCGCCACGGGCCAGGCCGGCGATGGAGACACCCAGCTTGGCGGCCACCAGGTTCTTCGGGTGCGGCCCGTTCTTCCGCAGGTCCTGCAGCCACTGCGGCGGGTTGGCCTGCAGCTCGGCTAGCTGATCGCGGGTGATCGGGTTCTCCTGGAACTCCGTCGGCGTCGCGGGCAGGTACACGTCCAGCTTCTTCGCCGCTGTGGCGGGTTTCATGGACTGCGTGTTCGGCCTGCTCATGAGCTCAGCCTATCGGTAGCCTGAGTCGGTGACCCAGTCCTGTCTCACCCTCGGGTACGTCCCCGGCGGGACACCCGCGAAGTGGGCGCGGATCTGGTCGGAGCGCCACCCGGATATCTCCCTGCAGCTGCAGGCCGTAGCAGCGGCCGACGCGGCCGACGCCGTCAAGGGCGGCACCGTCGACCTGGCGTTGCTCCGGCTGCCGGCCGATACATCCGGACTCGCCGTCATCACTCTCTACGAGGAGACGACGGTGGCCGTGGTGCCCGTCGATCACCTGCTGACCGCCGCCGACACGGTCACTACGGCCGACCTTGCCGACGAGCCCCGGCTGCGCCCGCTCGACGACGTCGTCGCCTGGACTGACGCGCCGGGCACCGTGATCGATCACCAGCCCGAGACCACCGAGGCCGCAATGGAACTCGTCGCCGCGGGGCTCGGTGTGCTCATCGTCCCGCAGTCGATTGCTCGGTTGTACCACCGCAAGGACCTCACCTACCGTCCGATCGCCGACGCACCCGGTTGTGCGGTGGCGCTGGCCTTCCCGGAGGGACCGCAGTCCGAGTTGGTCGAGGAGTTCGTCGGGGTCGTGCGGGGGCGTAAACCGGGTTCCTCGCGCGGGCAGGCCGAACCGGCCCCGAAACGTACCGCCCGGGAGAAGACGCTGGCCAAACAGGCCGCCCGGGCCGCGGCGGGCAAGGTGGCCGGCAAGCCGAAACCGGCCAAACGCGGCCGGCGCTGAGCGCTGCGGTGCGGCCGGCGCCGGCTCACTCCCGGGGCGGGTTGGTGGGATTGCCGGTGTCCGGGCCGGCGGGGGACTCGGGATCCTCAATGTCTGTGTCGGGGGCCGAACCCGATATCGCGCGGCGTCGGGCGAGCTGCCACAGCGCGAACACCCCGAGGACGACAAAGGCCCATATCGACGGCGGGTGGTTGACCACGACGATGACTCCGGCAGCCAGGGTGAGCGCACTGAACGCGGTCACGACGGCCAGTGTCGCGACAAAGCCCCATCGTCCGGTCGACCAACCCTCCCGGAACCACTGTGGGCGGTGGAACGGGTGCGGCAGGCGGCCGTCGTGGGTCCGACGACCTGACACCGGACCGACCCACCTTTCGCGGAAGACGGCCGACGGCCGCCCGCTTGACGTTCATGTCAATTGTCCGCGGGTCTGAGGTCGTTCGCCAGGCGGGCGGCCGCTATTCGCCCGAACGGCTGACACCGGCACCGCTGCGCGAAACCGACAGCGCTCCGCAGGCCTTGACGTTCAGGAACGGGGCCGAGCGCCTCTGCCGTAGGTGATGTCGGCGCGTTCGGTGTCCCACTGATTGCGGAACACCACGTCGGCGAGCGGACGGCGGCGCACCGGGCCGTGCCGGCCGCGTGGCCAGCCGACCACCACGTGCCCGGCCAGAAACCACTCGTCGGGGATGCCGACCGAGGTGCGCAGCGCCCGCTCCCCGTCGTAGGAGGCCCAGCTGGTGATGCAGGCGCCGAGTCCCTGCGCGCGGGCGGCCAGGTAGAAGTTCTGCAGGGCCGGATAGATCGAGCCGCCCTGCAGGAACTCCGAGGCAAATTCGTTCTTGTAGGCGGTGAACAGCACGGACGTGTAATCGCCTGCGCGGTCGTGCAACTCGTAGGTGGCCCGGTTGTTGCGGGCGGTGCGGCTCTGGTCGTCGGGGTCGGGTCGGCTCATGCCGTAGATCGATTCGATTGTGCGCAGGGCGATCTGGGCTGCCTCGGCAACCGCCGCTCGCTGTTCGGGCGCATCGAGGACGATGAACCGCCACAACTGCGCATTGGCTCCGTTGGGCGCCCAGGTCGCTGCCTGCAGGCAGCGGTCGAGCGTCTCGGCGTCGACGGGCTCATCGGTGAAGCGGCGGATTGAGCGTGCGGTGGACAGCACTTCCCAGACATCGTCGGTTGGATCCGGCATGCCATTGGTCTACTCGACGCGCGGGTCGATGTCGAGTACCTGAACCCGTTCCCCATGCAGATCATCTGCTGTACAGTCGTATGGCAAACGTGAGGAAAAGGAGTCCATGCTGTGAGCGATAGGTTTTCGATGGAAGGCAAGGTCGCCGTCATCACCGGTGGCGGCACCGGAATCGGCCGGGCGTCGGCGCTGGTGCTGGCCGAACACGGTGCGGATGTGGTGTTGGCCGGCCGCCGCCCGGATCCGTTGAAGTCCACCGCCGCCGAGATCGAGGCGCTGGGGCGCAGGGCCCTCGTGGTACCGACCGATGTGACGAAAGCCGAGGAGTGCAACGCGCTGGTCGACACCACGCTGGCCGAGTTCGGGCGTCTCGATGTGCTGATGAACAATGCCGGTGGGGGCCAGACCAAGTCGCTGATGAAGTGGACCGACGACGAGTGGCACGAGGTGCTGGACCTGAACCTGTCCAGTGCGTGGTACCTGTCGCGGGCGGCGGCCAAGCCGATGATCGCCCAGGGCAAGGGCTCCATCGTCAACATCTCCTCGGGGGCGAGCCTGCTGGCCATGCCGCAGGCGCCGGTCTACGCGGCGGCCAAGGCCGGCCTGAACAACCTGACCGGGTCGATGGCGGCGGCCTGGACCCGGAAGGGTGTGCGGGTCAACTGCATCGCCTGCGGTGCCATCCGCACGCCCGGCCTGGAGGCCGATGCGGAGCGCCAGGGATTCGACATCAATATGATCGGCCAGACCAACGGCTCGGGCCGGATCGCCGAACCCGACGAGATCGGTTACGGCGTACTGTTCTTCGCCTCCGATGCGTCCAGCTACTGCTCCGGGCAGACGCTGTACATGCACGGCGGCCCCGGGCCGGCGGGGGTCTGACATGGCGGTCAGTCACGTCGGGTTGCGGGTCCGCGATCTCGCGGGCGTCCAGAAGTTCTACGAGGCACTCGGTTTCGCCGAGGTGCAGCGCATGACCGTGCCGGACAAGATGGCCGCCGGACTGCTCGGGCTGGCCGAACCGATCGGCTTCGAGGCGGTCTACCTGCGCAACGACGGTTTCGTCCTGCAATTGCTGACCTTCTCGGGTCATCCCGCTCCCGAAGCGCCTCAGCGGGACATGGTCGGCGCCGGCCTGACCCATCTGTCCCTGGTGGTGGACGATATCCCGGCGGCCCAAGCGGCCGTGGAGGCGGCCGGTGGCACGGTGATCGCCGATCCCGGTGGCGGTTTCGCGTGCATGGTGCGCGATCCCGAGGGGCAGTTGCTCGAACTCATCCACTCGAAGTTCCGGCCGGTCCCGGCCGGCTGATCACCGAAGCTCGTCGACCATCGCGGCGTAGCGGTCCAGGAACGCCCACGTACTCGACGAGTCGTGGGCGTTCTTACGTCCGCCGCCGAGCACGACCCGGTTGAACCCGAGATCGCGGTAGCCGGCCAGTGTGGCGACCGTGGGAGCGCCCCAGGCCATGATCGTCAGATCCAGCGTCGAGGGATCGCGGCCGACTTCTTCGGCCACCCGGCGGAAGTCATCCAGCGCCGCGCCGAGGTCGCGGAATGCGGCGTCGCCGGGTAGCCAGCCGTCGGCCCAGGGCAGGCACTGCCGGATGGCCTTGGGGCCGGTGGCCGCGGCCAGCAGCGGCGGATGCGGACGTTGATGAGGCTTGGGGTAGGACCACACCGGTTCGAAATCGTAGAACTGGCCGTGATGCTGGGATTCCTCGTCATTCCACAGCGCGGTGAGCGCGGCGACCATATCGGCCAGCGCGCGATAGCGATCGCCCCACGCCACCGTGCTCGCGACCTCCAGTTCGGCGCGCGCACCGACTCCGACCCCGAGCGTCACCCGCCCTTGGCTCAGATGGTCGAGGGTGGCGACTTCCTTTGCAAAGGTGAAGATCTCACGCTCCAGTGGCAGGGCCACCGCGGTGCCGAGTCGCAGTTGCTCGGTCGCCTGTGCGGCCGACAGCAGCGACAGAAAGGGATCGAGGATCTGCTTCTGCGCGGCCAGCAGCGCCGGATGGAACTGTCCTGCCGCAGCCACCGGAATCTGCGGATGCTCACCGACCCAAAGCGATTCGAACTCACGGGCCTCCAGTTCGGGGCCGAGCACCGCCGGCGCGATGTCCTGCGGCGTGTTCAGCGAGACGAATCCCAAATCCATTGACTTTCCTTCGGGTCGACTGAGGGCGCTGTACGATCGTACTGCACAGCTCGCCGCACTGGCGATGAACAATCGAGGAGCGCACCCCAGATGGTGGAAACCCGCGAGCTCTACTACGATCCCTACGACGTCGACATCGATGTCGACCCGTACCCGGTGTATCAGCGGCTGCGCGACGAATCGCCGCTCCATTACAACGAAAAGATGGACTTCTGGGCGTTGTCGCGGATGTCCGATGTCGAGGATGCCCTGCGCGACACCGACAATCTCAGCTCGGCCAAAGGGGACATCCTGGAGGTCGTCAAGGCCGAGCCGGAGATGCCGCTCGGCGTCTTCATCAACGAGGACGCACCGCAGCACACCGTGCACCGGCTGCTGGTGTCGCGTGCCTTCACGCCGCGCAAGATGAAGGCCATCGAGGATCAGGTCCGCGACTTCTGTGCCACGTGCCTGGACCCGCTGGTCGGAGGGGACCGCTTCGACTTCATGAGCGACCTCGGCGTCGAGATGCCGATGCGGGTGATCGGCATGCTGGTCGGTATGCCCGACGAACTGCAGCGCAGCGTGCGCAAGGTCGCCGGACGGCGGCTGCGCAACAATCCGGGTGAACCGCTGCCGGTGAGCAAGAAGAACTACTTCAACGGCAACATGTTTCGCGACTACGTCGAGTGGCGCGCGGACCACCCGTCCGACGATCTGGTCACCGAGCTGTTGAACGTCGAATTCACCGACGCCGACGGTGTGCGACGCAAGCTGAGTTCCGAGGAGCTGCTGGTGTTCCTGGGCGTGGTCGCCAACGCCGGTACCGAGACGGTCAGCCGGCTGTTCGGCTGGCTGGGAAAGCTGTTGGGGGAGCATCCCGATCAGCGCCGCGAACTGGCCGCAGACCCGACGTTGATCCCGGGCGCCATCGAGGAGGTGCTGCGTTACGAGCCGCCGGTGCACGGCATCGCACGCTATGTCGCCCGGGACGTGACCTATCACGGCACCACGGTGCCTTCGGGATCGGCGCTGCTGCTGGTGGCCGGGGCCGCCAACCGTGATGAACGCAAGTTCGACGAACCCGACCGCTTCGACATCCACCGCAACGGCAACCACGTGAGTTTCGGTAGGGGAGCACACTTCTGCCTCGGCGCCTCGCTGGCTCGGGTCGAGGGCCGGGTGGCGCTGGAGGAGATTCTCAAGCGCTGGCCGGACTGGACCATCGACGAGCAGAACGCCCACCGGGCACCCACAGTGGCCGTCCGCGGCTGGGACGCCATGCCGGCGATCCTGGGCTAGTTCTCCCGAGCCAGCGCGCTCAGCAGTGCTCGGGTGCGCCGCACCGAGGCCGAACGCTGTGCCCGGTCGGTCCCGACGGGTACCGGTTGCGCCCACACATCGGTGGCGCCCGCATCGAGCAGCGCCTGAAGCTGCTGCGCCACCGCGGATTCGTTGCCCAGAACTGCCACGTCGGCCGCACCGGTACCGCCACCGGCACGGATGATCTGCTGGTAGTTGCGCATTCCGGCATAGGAGACCGCGTTGGCCGCCACCGCGTCGCGGGCCTCGTCGAGGTCGTCGTGCACCGCGACCGGAAGGCCGGCGACGATCCTCGGCCGTGGCCGGACGAAGTCCGCTGCCGCAGCGGTGAGAGCGGGGGTGATGCGGGACTCCAGCGCCTGGTGCGAGGCCATCCACAACACCACCCCGTCGGCGAACCGCGCGGCGGTGCGCAGCATCCGGGGAGACAGCGCGGACAGCAACAGCGGGACCGGGTGCTCTGGACGGACCGCGCGCCCGGCGGTGTGCGCGGCCCAGTCGGTGCCGTCGACGTCGACGTCCTCACCGCGTAGCAGCGGGCCCACGATCTGCAGGTACTCGGCGGTGTTGCGAACCGGATGGTCATAGGACAGGCCGAGTACGTCCCGCACGATCGGCTCGTGCGAAGGACCGATCCCGAGACACAGACCCGGGCGTCCCATCGCGTTCGCCGCCGCGATCACCCGGTTGGCCTGTAACAGCGGGTGGCACGGATAGGTTTGCAGCACAGCGGTACCCAGCTCGATCGATGAGGTGGCCCGGCCCGCCATGGCCATCGCGACCAGCGGGTCCCCGGCGACCCCGCTGGCGAACCACAGCGAGGAGAACCCGTCGGCCTCGGCCTCCTGGGCCTGGGCGATGATCGCCTCGACCGACGCGGCACCGCCGGACAGTCCGATACGCATGGCGCGTCCCTTCCGATGACCGGCTAGCGCATGACGTGCGGATACTGTTCGTGCGGGTGCACGTCGAACAGTGTCCGATACGACGGTGGCCGGCGACCACCCTCGTCCACGATGCCGTAGGTGGCGGCCAGCTCGGCGCCGATCAGCGTCTTCCCGCTGACGTCCATGAGATCCGGATCGTTGAACAACGCCCAGATGACGTGGCCGGTGAGCTCGGGCGTCTCGGCGGTATCGAGGATGTGGCCGAACTTGTCCGGTTTGGCGGCGATGATCGCCCGCACCCGTTCGGTCAGTAGCGAACCCAGCCAGATCGACACCGCGGCGATCCCGAAGTCACGGAAGTCCACCGCCATGTCGGCGGCCATCTTGTCCACGCCCGCCTTCGGGACACCATAGGCGGGCCCGAATGCGTAGTGCACCGATCCCGACGACGAGGTGAACGCCACCAGGCCCTTGCGCTGCGGCAGCATCAGCGGCGCGCACAGGGCGGTCGCGACGTAGCTGCTGCGCACACCGACATCGAGGGTGTCGAGCACGCTGAACGGCTCTTCCCAGAACTTGGTGCGTCCCATCATCTCGTCGCGGATGATGGCGGCATTGTTCACCAGGATGTCCACCCGGCCCTGTTCGTCGGCGATCCGGTCGAACAGCGCCTTGACCTGTTCGTCGTCGCTGTGGTCGACGCGGACCGCGATGCCCTGCCCACCCGCGGCGGTCACCAGATCGGCGCTCTGGTGGATGGTGCCGGCCAACGGTGGATCCCCGGCCGTCTCGCTGCGCCCCGTCACGTAGACGGTGCAACCGTGGCTGCCGAGTGCGTGCGCTATGCCCACGCCCGCACCACGGCTCGCGCCGGTGACGACCGCGACCGGTTTGTGTGAGCTCATCAGCGGTCGATCTCGGCGGTGGTCTTGAGTTCGGTGATCGGGCGTGCCAGGCCCTGTTCGTCACAGGCACGCTGCAGTTTGACCAGGGTGTCGTCCAGGCCGGGGCCGGTCCGGGCAGCGGGGGTGAAGGTAGCCGGCAGATGCCGCATGCCCTGGATCACCCCGATGGTGTCGTAGTGCACGGTCTGCTCGGCGATGCACCGGTAATCGGGCATCCGGTCGAGGACCGCGGTCAGCATCGACTTGAACACCGTGCGGGCCACGTTCGAGCCGATACAGCGGTGCACGCCGAGTCCGAAGCTGAAGTGCCGGTTGTTCTTCCGGTCCATCATCAGGGCATCCGGATCCTCGAACAGCGCCGGGTCCCGGTTGGCCATGGCCCAGGACAGCCACAGCCGATCGCCCTCGCGCAGCAGGGTGCCGTCCAGATCGATGTTCTCCGATACGGTTCGGGCATCCCCGGGTGCCGGGGTGAAGAAGCGCAGGAACTCCTCGGTCGCCCGGTCCAGCAGCATGTCCCGCTCGGCGCTCAGCTGACTGCGCTTGTCGGGATGCTGTGACAACCACTCCAGCGCATGCGCGGTCAGCGCGGTGGTGGTGTCGAACCCGCCCCCGATCAGCAGGTTCAGCATGCCGATCAGTTCGATGTCCGGCGGTGCAACGCCATCGATGCGCAGTCTGGCCAGGGCATCGATGATGCCCGGCCGCGGAGTCTGTCTGATCTCGGCCAGGTTGGTGAACAGGTCGATGCCCATCGCCATGTAGAGCTCGCGCACCCGGGCCGCATCGGGGGAGTCCGGTGGCGTGTAGACCGAGGCGTGTGCGGGTTCGTTGTACATCGCCCACTTGTCCAGCCGCACACCGAGCATGGCCAGGGTGAGGACTGCCGGGACGACGTTGGCCAGATCGTCGACGAAGTCGATGCGCCCGGTCTCGATGCGGTCATCGATACAGGCGCGGACGATCTCGTCGATGAACGGCGTCCAGCGCTTGACTGCGGCGGGGGAGAGATACGGGTTGAGCGCGGTGCGGTAGAAGCGGTGTTCGGGATCGTCCATCTCCAGCATGCCGCCGCGAAAACCCTCCGCTTCCAACATCGTCGGGATGGAGATGCCCTTGTAGCCGCGTCGTTCGTTGTTCACGTCATGGTCGTTGGAGACATGCGGGCAGCGGGCCAACTCGAACACCTGCTGACCACCCGCGGCCACCCAGTGCCCTTCGTAGGTGTCGGTCCAGGCGAGGGGGCAACGCTGCTGCATCTCGTGGGTGATGTCGAGGAACTTCTCCCGGTAGTCGGGAGTGTGCCGGTCGAAGTGGTAATCGGCGGGTGCGCTCTTCGCCCGATTCGTCATTGCCGGCCATCCTCGGTGACGATGTGCACGGCCTGTTCCGGACAGGAGTGCACCGCCTCGCGGACCTGTGCCTGCAACCCCTCCCCGACGCGGTCGACGGATGCCTGCGCGTGGCCGTCGGTGTCGTCGAGTGCGAAAACCTCCGGCGCGATCATCGCGCACAGCGTGTGGCCCTGGCAGCGCGTGGTGTCGACTTCTACTCTCACCGTGAACTCCTCCGACGAAATCTGTTGAGGGGGTGTGGATTGGGGACGGTCAGGTGACGGCACCGCCGTTGACGCCGACGATCTGGCCCGTCACGTAACCGGCATCCTCGGCGGCCAGGAACGAACACACCGCCGCGACATCCTGCGGCCGGCCCAGTGCCCCGGCCGGGATCGCCTGGTTCAGGTACTTGTCCGGCGGCAGTTTCCCGGCGGCCTGCTGCTCGCGCAGCATCGGTGTCTCGATCGCGAACGGCGGGACGGTATTGGCGGTGACGCCCTTGGCCGCGTAGTCGAGGGCGACCGTCTTGGTCAGCGCGATGACGCCGCCCTTGGTCGCCGAGTAGTGGGCCTGGCCATGTGCGCCCTTCTGTCCGGCCGACGAGGAGATGGTGATGATGCGTCCCCACTGCGCGGCGACCATGTCGGCCAGGGCCGCCCGGATGCACAGGAACGTCCCGGTGAGATTGACGGCCAGATAGCGGTTCCATTCGTCCAGCGAGATCCTGTCCAGCCGGGTGAAGCCGGAGATGGCCGCGCTGGTGACGAGGATTCCGACCGGTCCCAGTTCGGATCGGACCCTGTCGAACGCCTGGGTGACGGCGTCCTCATCGGAGACGTCGACGCCGACGGCGATCGCCCGGCCGCCGTCGGCTTCGATCTCGGCGCCGGCCTGTTCGGCGGCATCGGCGTCGTAGTCAAGCACGGCAACATGATTGCCATCGGCGGCGAGTCGGGTGGCGATCGATCTGCCCAGACCCGATCCGCCACCGGTCACCACGGCCACCCGGCTCATCTGTCGATCCTCCTGTGCGCTCGACCACATTGCTGTACAGATGTATAGCGGATGGCGATGCTCGGCACAAGTGTTCGCGCGAATGTCGGCGATGCTGTACGAATGTATAGCGTCTGCTTTACACTCGTGCAGACTTCAGGAGGAGAACGACTGTGAGCGACCTCTATTACGATCCGTGGGACGTCGACATCGACATCGATCCGTACCCGACCTACCGCCGGCTGCGCGACGAAGCGCCGGTGTATTACAACGAGCGGCACGGCTTCTGGGGAATCAGCCGCTATGCCGATGTCGACGCGGCGTTGAAGGACACCACCCGGCTCAGTTCGGCGAAGGGTGACATCCTCGAGGTCGTGCTGACCGACCCGGTGATGCCGCCGGGGATCTTCATCAACGAGGATCCGCCGCTGCACACGATCCACCGCGCGATCGTGGCCCGGGCCTTCACTCCGAAGAAGATGCGGGCGATCGAGGACAAGATCCGCGCCTTCTGTGTGGCCTGCCTGGACCCGCTCGTCGGCGGGCAGCGCTTCGACTTCGTCTCCGATCTCGGCGCCGAACTGCCCATGCGTACGATCGGGATGCTGGCCGGCATCCCGGATTCCGAACAACCCGCGGTCCGTGAGCATGCCAACCAGGTACTGCGCAACGAACCCGGCAAGCCGATGGAGATCC
Source organism: Mycobacterium sp. AMU20-3851 (assembly GCF_043974665.1). Lineage (NCBI taxonomy): Bacteria > Bacillati > Actinomycetota > Actinomycetes > Mycobacteriales > Mycobacteriaceae > Mycobacterium > Mycobacterium sp. AMU20-3851. The sequence continues at coordinate 3,774,757 of NZ_CP146371.1, read as the reverse complement.
ACAAGGACCGCTACTTCACCGGGGAGATGTTCGGCGAGTATGTCGAATGGCGAGAGAAGAACCCGTCCGACGATCTGATCACCGAGTTGCTCAACGTGGAGTTCGAGGACGAGACCGGTACCACCCGCAAGTTGGCCAAGCAGGAACTCATCGTCTTCCTGGCCGTGGTCGCCGGGGCCGGTGTGGAGACCACCGGCCGGCTGTTCGGGTGGATGGGCAAGGTGCTGGCCGAACACCCCAGCCAGCGCACGGAATTGGTCGAGAATCACGCGCTGATCCCCACCGCCATCGAGGAACTGCTGCGCTTCGAGCCGCCGGGGCCACATGTGGCCCGTTACGTCGCGACCGACGATGTGGTGTTCCAGGACCAGACGGTCCCCGCGGGCAGCGCCCTGCTGATGATGCTGGCCTCGGCCAACCGGGACGAACGCCATTTCGACGACCCAGACCGTTTCGACATCCACCGCAAGCCGGGCGGGCACCTGACCTTCGGCCGCGGTGCGCACTTCTGCGTCGGGTCGCCGCTGGCGCGCCTGGAGGGCCGCGTCGCACTGGAAGAGGTGCTCAAACGCTGGCCGACCTGGGAGATCGACATGGCCGGGGCCCGCCGGTCGCGAACCTCTACGGTACGTGGGTGGGACACCATGCCGGCCATCGTCGGCTGACCGAGCCTGCTGACCGGAAGGAACACCACATGAGCACATCGGAACGCCAGGTAGCAGTCATCACCGGTGCCGCGCGCGGGCAGGGCCGCAGCCACGCGGTGGCCCTGGCCGAGGCCGGTGCCGATATCATCGCGATCGACCGGTGCGCCGACATCGATTCCATCCCTTACCCGTTGGCCACCGAGGACGATCTGGCCGAAACCGCCCGGCTGGTGCGCGAAGCGGGCGGGCGTGTCGAGACCGCCGTCGCCGACGTGCGCAACCTGAGCGACCTGCGCGCGGCAGTAGCGGCCGGGATCGGTGTCTTCGGCGATGTGGACGTGGTGGTGGCCAACGCCGGTGTGGTCGGCGTCGGGCTCGACGATCCCCTGGACGAGCAGGTGTACTCCGACATCGTGGACACCAACCTGCGTGGAGTGTGGAACACCATCGCCGCCACCGCGCCGTCGATGATCCGGCGCGGCACCGGTGGTTCGATGATCCTGATCTCGTCGATGCAGGGGCTGGTCGGTCGTGGCGGGGACGGCAGCGCGGCGACGTTCGCGTACGCCGCGTCCAAACACGGTGTGGTGGGACTGATGCGCTCGGCAGCATATGCCTACGCCCAGCACAACATCCGGGTGAACTCGGTGCACCCGACCGGGGTGGCCACCCCGATGATCTTCAACGAGCACATGGCCGAGCTGTTCGCGGCGAACCCCGAGGGATCGGCTATGTCGGGCAACCTGCTGCCGGTGCCCTACGTGGAAGCGCTGGACGTCACCAACGTGGTGGTGTTCCTCTCCGGAGAGAAGGCCCGCTACATCACCGGTGTCGCCCTGCCGGTCGACGCCGGCTTCGCCGTGCTGTGAGCTAGCAATCCTCCAGGATGAAATCGGCGGCCCGCCAGGCCATTGCCATCATCGGGCCGTTCAGGTTTCCGGCCACCATGGTCGGCATCACCGAACAGTCGACCACCCGTAGACCCGCCACACCCCGCACTCGCAGCCGGCTGTCCAGTACGGCGTCCTCGCCCGGGCCCATCGCGCAGGTGCCGATGGCGTGGTATCCGCTGAACCCACCGTCCAGTGCAGCGTCGGTGAGTTCGTCGTCGCTGGTCGCGGCCGATCCGGGATAGGTCTCGGCGCTGATCCGAGCGGCGATGGGGTCCTGGTCGAAGATCCGTCGCATCGTGCGCAGCAGATCGGCCGTGGTCCGCCGATCATGCTCGGTACCGAGGTAGTTGGGGTCGATGAGCATGGGTGCGCTCGGATCGGATCCGGTGATCTCGCAGCGTCCCTCGGCGGTCGGGCGTAGCGCCATGCCCAGGCAGGATGCCCCGGGCTGCCGCTCGATCTTGACCGGTGCGCCGGTGTTGTAGGGCGGTATGGTCCACGGCCCCATCATCAGCTGGGCGTCGACGCGGTCGGCGTAGAGCCGGGTCTTGGCGAAGGCGAGGATGTCGAAGGCGGGAGCGGCCAGCGGGCCCTTGCGGGTGGCCAGATACCGCGCCCCGGTCTTGGCCTGGGCCACGTTGCTCGACAGTTGCCTGTTGTAGCCGAGGTCGTCGTTGAGGCGGAAGCGCATCACCGCACACCGATGTTCCCGAAGCCCGCGGCCGACCCGCTCGCGGTCGAGGTATACGTCGACTCCGGCGGCCCGCAGCACCTCGCGGGGGCCGATGCCGGACAGCTGGAGCAACTTCGGGCTGTTGAGGCTGCCCATGGAGATGATCACCTCGCGGGTGGACCGGATCTCGGTGCTGCCACGCCGGTTTCGGGCCAGCACACCGACGGCGCGCCCGGTGTCGAACAGGATCCGCTGCACCGAGGTGTTGGTCAGCACCGTGAGATTCGGGCGTGCCATCGCCGGCTTCAGGAAGGCCCGTGACGCACTGACCCGACGGCCGTCCTTGATCGTCGAGGTGGTGTAGCCGATGCGTTCGTCATCGGATTCGTTGACGTCGGCGACCTCGGTGAGTCCGGCCCTGACCCCGGCGGCCAGCATTTCCCGGCACAGCGGGTCGGGGTCGCGGGGGACCGAGATGTGTAGCGGCCCGCCCACTCCGCGGGTCGGGGAGGGCCCGAACTGGTTGTCCTCGAAGGATTTGAAGATGGGCAGGATGTCGTCCCAGCCCCAGCCGGGATTGCCGAGTCGTTCCAGTTCGTCGTAGTCGGCGCGGTGGCCGCGGTTGTAGACCATGCCGTTGACCGAACTGGAGCCGCCGAGCAGCTTGCCGCGCATCCAGGTCTCGACGTGTGAACGTGGCCCGAACGGGATGGTTTGGTACTGCCAGGTGTACTTTTCGTTCTCGAACACCAGGCCGGCACCCTTGGGAATGCTGAACACCGGGCTGCGGTCACCGCCCCCGGCCTCTATCAGCAGCACCGAGATCGCCGGGTCGGCGGACAGCCGGTTGGCGAGTACACAGCCGGCCGAACCCGCGCCGGCGATGATGTAGTCGTAGCTGGTCATATCGGCATCCTCGTTGTCCTCGGCTGAGATCAGTTGTGGTGCACGGTGACCGGCACGTTCAGCCGCATATCGCGCCCGGTGACCTCGGCGAACGCCATCGGCCATGCCGGTTTTCCGTGCTGGGCGACCCAGCAGGATCCGGTCTGCTCGGGCGGCGCGGTGACCGCGGTGAGCACCGCGTCGGCAATCGTCTCGGGCTCCATCACCGGCACCCCGATGCGTTCTACGAGCTTGCGTCGGTCACCGAGCACGCCGGTCTCGGTGATGCCCGGGCAGATGGTGTGCACCGAAATCCGTTCGAAAGCCAGGTTCGGTGCGATGGAGCGCATGAATCCGACCACCGCGTGCTTGCCGAGGCTGTACACCGGATCGGGGTGCCAGGGCACCAAGCCGGCCAGCGAGGCGGTGGCGAGGATCGCGCGCTCCCCGGTGCCGCCGCATGCCCGCATGGTGCGCACGGCGTTGACCGCACCGTAGACCACCCCGTCGAGGTTGACCCCCACCGACCGGCGGTACTGCGCCAGGTCGAGGGACCCGATGTCACCGGACCAGCCAATGGTGATGCCCGCGTTCAGGAATGCCAGATCGAGCCCGCCGAGTTCCTCGGCGCAACGCGCGAAGGCGGCCTCGACCTGAACCGGGTCGGACACGTCGCAGGCCGCCCCGATACCGCCGCAGGTCTGGGCCACTGACTGCGCGGCCGGACCGTCGATGTCCACGACGCACACCCGCACGCCCGCGGCGGCCAGTCGCAGCGCCGATGCCCGGCCGATGCCGGAGGCTCCGCCGGTGACCAGCGCCACCTTTCCGTCGAGCTCCATCTGTCGCCGGCCTACCAACGATTGACCGGTGCGCCGTCCATGGACAGCGGCCGTTGATACGACACGTCGGTCTTGTCCCAGGTGCCCTTGATGAATCCGGCGACCGCACCGGATTTCAAAAGCGAGGTGTCGCCGTTCATCATCCATTCGATGGTGCAGCGGCGCAGCGCGATTTTCCAGACCCCGTCGCGGCGCTCCAACCGGTCGATGTAGCGACCGCCCATCAGGGAGACGATCTTGCCGCCCTTGGCGCGCATGGCGCCGATCACATAGCTTTCGGCATGCGCGGTGTCACCGTCGATCTCGCAGGTGTGGGTGGTCACGTTGTGCAGGTGATCCTCGAACACCGCGGTATGCGCCGCATTGGCCCATTCCCCGTACTCCGGACCGGTTTTCACGGTCGGCCCGTGCTCGTCGACGCCGTCTTCGAAGTACACGCTGCGCATCAGCTCGGCGTCATGGCGGTCGTGGCCGCGGGACTGGTTCATCACCAGGTCGAGGATCGCGAACCGGTCCTCGACATACTGCAGGCGGGCGCGGAGGTCGTCGAGGTCATTGGCGTCGGACATGGGCGGTCCTTTCCGGGGAGGGCATCGAAGGTGTTGTACATCTGTATAGCACGCGGCCGGGCGTGGCGGTGTGCGGATTCGGCCATACCGTGCCGCGGTGATGCCATACAGTCGTACAACGAGATGTCTGATGCCCAATGATGTTGCGGGGCGAGGGCGTCAAGCCGACGGTGAAGGGCTTCCCGACGCTGCCGCAGACGGTGGGCGGATAACCCGACAGGAATTCTTCGACCATCTGGTGCCGGTGCTGCAGCACAAGGGTCTGATGCCGACGAAGCATCGCCCAGGCACCCTGCGGGAGAAGCTGTTCGGCACGTCGTCAACCGACATCTGTGAGCGTCATCCCGCGCACGGGTACCGCGGCATGTTCGGCTAGCTGTCGGCCTTCTTGGTGCGACGCCTGCCCGCGGACCGGGTCGCGGTGGTGCGCGGTTCGACGGAGTCCAGATAGTCCTCGAAGACCTTGGTGAGTTCCGCGTGCGCCGTCTGCACGCCGATACCCTTCTCCAGGTTGAGGAACTTGGGCAGGCTGGAGATCAGCAACTGCAGGGCCGGCAGCGACAGATCGCCGACCGGGCGGGCGCCCTTACCGAATTTCGCGGTCAAAGCATCCAATTGGACCTTGCGCGCGCTCTCGGTCACCGAGGCGATTTCGGCGCGGATCGACTTGCGGTGGTTGCCGAGCGCCATGAACTCGGTCATCAGTACGCCGGTCGCCTCATCCCAGTTGTATTCCCACAACGCGCGCAGTGGATCGTCGGTGCGCTTTTCCAGGATCTTGTTCAGGAAGGCCAGGTTCCGCTGTGAATAGCGCGAGATCGCGGCGATGAAGATGTCGTCGAGGGCAGGAAAGTAGTACTGCACGAGGCTGGGCGTGACACCGGCTTTGGCGGCCAGTGCACGGTAAGTGACGCTGGCATAGCCCTCTTCGATCATCATCGTCTCGACGCAGTCGAGTAGCGTGTCGCGCGTCTTCGACGTCTCGGCGCCGACGCGTCGGCTGGATGCTGCCATCCCGTCATTCTGGCATCCGATCGCCGACGGCGATCGACAACGCCACGTTAGGTGTGCTGTGGTCCCTGTGCCTTCTTGTACAGCGACTTGAGCAACACGTCCCGGAATCTGGCATTGTCGATCAGCTTCACACCGGCCTGCGCCAGTTTCGGGTAGCCGATCAACTTGTGCATGTAGCGCCCACGCCGATACTCCCGGCCCCAGGCCGCCTCCATCCGTTGCGCGTAATTCGTGAAATCGTCGGGGCCGCCGTTGTTCAGCGCGGCGACCGCGCATTCTCCGGCCGCCAGGCCCGACTCCAGCGCCTTGGAGATACCCGCGCCGGACGCGGGTTTGCCCGCGCCCAGCGAGTCGCCGGTGAACAACACCCCAGGCCGCCACGGCGGCCACGCGGTGAAGCCCATCGGCAGCCGCCACGCCCGAACGCTCTTGTTCTTCTTGAGCTCCTCGATCGGCGGGACCTCCCATTCGGGGGGCAGTCCACGCAGGAACTCGCCGAGGAAGTGGGTGGCATTGATGGACTGCCAGTTCTTGTAGCTGTTCACATATCCGAGGCCGATGTTGAACACCCCGTGGCCCATCGGGAACACCCACCCGTAGCCGGGGAGCTGGTCGCCCTGGAACAACAGTCTCAGATAGATGTCGAGGCTGTCGTTGTCGGGCCGGTTCAGGTGCATCTCCGAGCGGATCGCGATGGCCGAGTAACCGTTGTACTGCGAATCGAGTTTGAGCGCCCGTTTGATGGGGGAGTACGCACCGTCGGCGGCGATCACCGCGTCGCCGAGCACCTTCTCACCGCTCTTGAGCACCACGCCCACGACACGACCGCGGGCGTCGAACTCGGGGCCCGCGACCTCGGCGCCCTGGCGTACCGAGGCCCCGGCGGATTCGGCATGCTTGAGCAGCACGGTGTCCAGATGTGTGCGGCTGACGGTGTGTCCGTGGTCGGGCATGCCGGGGCGGCGCGGGAACGACAGCTCCCAGGCGCTCGGGCTGTACACCGTCACCCGGTTCACCCGGTGGTAGCCGGCCACCTCGTCGGCAAGGCCCATCTTCTGCAGGTAGCTCACTGCGCGCGCCGTCAGCCCGTCGCCGCACGGTTTGTCGCGGGGGAACTCGGCCTTGTCCAGCACCGCGACCCGCGCACCGCTCTGGGCAGCCTGCCACGCTGCGGCTGCCCCCGACGGCCCGCCGCCCGCGATCACGACGTCGTATCGACCGGTCATGGTGTCGCCCCCTGAAGTGTTTTCGGACGTTTCGATGCTACAGAAAGCAACGCGGACACCGCCGATCATGAAATCTGCGCTGACCCACCGCCGGCACCGCACAGTGCGCTGTGCCACGCCGGGCACGTGCGGTCTGACCAGGCCCGGGTCGCCCGGTACAGTGGGTGGGTGCGCAGACCATCTATCCCGCTGCCGGGCCAGCCCGGCGTGAAGGTCGATGCGCGCAGCGAACGTTGGCGTGAGCACCGCAAGAAGGTCCGCGCGGAGATCGTCGAGGCCGCCTTCCGGGCCATCGACCGGTTGGGCCCCAATGTGAGTGTGCGCGAGATCGCCGAGGAGGCGGGCACCGCCAAGCCGAAGATCTACCGGCATTTCACCGACAAGTCCGACATGTTCGCCCAGATCGGCGAGCGCATGCGAGACATGTTGTGGGCGGCTGTCATTCCGTCGATCAACATCGAATCCGACTCTGCACGCCAGGTCATCGGCCGGGCCGTCGAGCACTACGTCGAGCTGGTGGACGAGCACCCCAATGTGGTGCGGTTCCTGCTGCAGGGTCGCTTCGCCGATCAGTCGGCGGCGGCGATGACCACCGTCAACCGCGGCCGCGACATCACCCTGGCGATCGCCGAGATGGTCAGCGGCGAGCTCAAGGAGATGGAACTCAACCCCGCGGTGTTCGAGTTGGCGGCGTTCGCGTTGTTCGGCACCGCGGCCTCGGCCACCGACTGGTGGCTCGGCGGTAACGACGACGCCCCGCGGCGGATGCCTGCCGAGGAGTTCGTCGCGCACATGACGACGATCATGATGGGTGCGGTGAACGGCACCGCCGAGTTGGTGGGCGTGCAGATCGACCCCGACCAGCCCATCCACGACGCGGTCCGGCGGCAGGAGCCCGTGGAGCAGCCCGGCGCCTGACGCGTCCGGAACTCAGGGCGCAGCCTGGGGCGTTGACACGTGTTGTCCGTTGCCGGGACACTGAGAAGTATCCGGTACCGGCGTTCCCAGGAAAGGTTCTGACGCTGTGTCTACTAACGCTGTCTCGACCCGTGCACTGATCATCGGATCCGGATTCTCCGGACTGGGGATGGGCATCGCGCTGAAGAAACAAGGTGTGGACTTCCTGATCTTGGAGAAGGCCGACGAGATCGGCGGCACCTGGCGGGACAACACCTACCCCGGCTGCGCCTGTGACATCCCGTCGCACATGTACTCGTTCTCCTTCGAGCCGAAGGCCGACTGGACCCACATGTGGTCCTTCCAGCCCGAGATCTTCGACTACCTCAAGGGCGTCGCCGACAAGCACGACCTGCGCCGTCACATCCGGTTCGGCGCGCACGTGGACCGGGCACACTGGGACGAGGCGGAATCACGCTGGCATGTGTTCGACGCCGCCGGGCAGGAGTACATTGCGCAGTTCCTCGTCTCCGGTGCCGGCGGGCTGCACATCCCGGCCATTCCCGACATTCCGGGTGCCGACCAATTCGGTGGTGTGGCTTTCCATTCTGCGCAGTGGAATCACGACGTGGACATCCGCGGCAAGCGCGTCGCGGTGATCGGCACCGGCGCCAGCGCCATCCAGATCGTCCCCGCCATCGTCGACGACGTCGCCGAACTGCAGCTCTACCAGCGCACCCCGGCCTGGGTGATGCCCCGGCCCAACAACGCGTTCCCGCAATGGATGCGCAGCGTGTTCACCCGGGTTCCCGGGGTCCGGGCGCTGCTGCGTGCCGGCATCTACTGGATCCACGAGGGTGTCGGCTTCGCCATGACGCAGCAACCCCGCCTGCTCAAGATCGGCGAGCTGATGGGCAAGTGGAACATCAACCGCAGCATCAAAGATCCCGAACTGCGGCGCAAGCTGACCCCTGACTATCGTGCCGGGTGTAAGCGAATCCTCAACTCGGACACCTACTATCGCGGCATCGCGAACCCGCGGACGAGCGTGATCACCGAGCGGATCGAGCGGATGACCCCGAACGGTTTCGTCACCGCCGACGGCGCCGAGCATCCCGTCGATGTGGTGATCTGGGCCACCGGATTCCACGTGACGGATTCCTACACCTACGTCGACATCAAGGGCGCCGACGGAGAGGACCTGGTGGACCGCTGGAACGCCGAGGGGATGGCGGCCCACCGCGGCATCACCGTCGCGGGGATGCCGAACCTGTTCTTCCTGCTCGGCCCCAACACCGCGCTCGGGCACAACTCGGTGGTGTTCATGATCGAATCGCAGATCCGCTACGTCGCGCAGGCCATCGCCGCGGTGGACCGGGCGGGCGCCGCCGCGCTGGCACCGACCCGCCGCGCACAGGACGAATACAACGCCGAGCTGCAGCGAGATCTGGCCGGCACGGTGTTCAGCACCGGTGGGTGTCACAGTTGGTACATGGACGCCCACGGCGTCAACCGCACCCTGTGGAGCGGTATGACCTGGCAGTACTGGCTGGCGACCCGCACGTTCAAGGCGTCGGAATACGACTTCACGCAGCAGCGCGAAGCCTCGGTGCCGGCATGATCTTCTACCCTGAGCGCCGGTGAACGGCGACACGCCAGACACAACATCTCGTATAGCTCGGTGATGTCGGATACCAGTTGTAGTGTTGGTGTCGCCCGCGGGTTATCGCACGGCAACAGCACAAAAAGCCAGGTGAAATGGGGTCCAAGGTGTCCGATGGAATGAAGTTGATCGATCGCGTATCGGCCATCAACTGGAACCGTCTGCAGGATGACAAGGATGCCGAGGTGTGGGAGCGCCTCACCGGTAACTTCTGGCTTCCCGAGAAGGTGCCGGTGTCCAACGACATCCCGTCCTGGGGCACCCTCAACGAGCACGAGAAGCAGCTCACCATGCGCGTGTTCACCGGCCTGACGCTGCTGGACACCATCCAGGGCACCGTCGGCGCGGTCAGCCTGATCCCCGATGCACTGACCCCGCACGAAGAGGCGGTCTACACCAACATCGCGTTCATGGAGTCCGTGCACGCCAAGAGCTACAGCAACATCTTCTCCACGTTGTGCTCCACCGCCGAGATCGATGAGGCGTTCCGCTGGTCGGAGGAGAACCCGAACCTGCAGCGCAAAGCGCAGATCGTGATGGACTTCTACAAGGGCGACGACCCGCTCAAGCGCAAGGTGGCCTCCACCCTGCTGGAGAGCTTCCTGTTCTACTCCGGCTTCTACCTGCCGATGTACTGGTCCAGCCGCGCCAAGCTCACCAACACCGCCGACATGATCCGGCTGATCATCCGCGACGAGGCCGTGCACGGCTACTACATCGGCTACAAGTTCCAGCGCGGCCTGGCCATGGTCGACGAGGCCAAGCGCGACGAGCTCAAGGAATACACCTACGACCTGCTCTACGAGCTGTACGAGAACGAGGTCGAATACACCCAGGACCTCTACGACGGTGTCGGCCTGACCGAGGACGTCAAGAAGTTCCTCCGCTACAACGCCAACAAGGCCTTGATGAACCTCGGCTACGAGGCGCTCTTCCCCAAAGAGGAGACCGACGTAAACCCGGCGATCCTGTCCGCGCTGAGCCCCAACGCCGACGAGAACCACGACTTCTTCTCCGGCTCGGGGTCGAGCTACGTGATCGGCAAGGCCGTGGTCACCGAGGACGAGGACTGGGACTTCTGAATCCCCTTAAGCGGCTTGTTCATCGGGCTCTCTAGTCGGGTCCACAAATCGGCCAGCAAGTTCGCCCGGTGCTCGATGCACACCCCGTGCCCACATTCTGCCTACAGAAATATCCGCGAAGGACCACGGTGACGATTCCATCCCCCGAAGACCAAGCACGACTGATTGAACAGTTTGACGACTTCCAACAGGGGGCACGGGCGCGGCACGAGCGCGTGCTGTTGCTCGGGTACTACGAGCGAGGCGGTATCGGTAGTGCCCTCGCGGATGAGCGTGACGCGTTGGGCCTGTTGATGGCAGGTCCTGCGGCGTACGAGAAAATTGATCGGACCTTCCATGTCTGGCGTCTCGATCAACCGTCCGAAACGGCCAAAATCTTCAAGACTGTCGCCGAAGTCGATGAGTATCTTTCGGAAGTGGAGACGTTTCCCCGCTACAGCCTGACGCTGGATGACAACCCGAGGCTTGAAATCGAGACCGGGGGAGACAACGTCCGCATTACCGACAAACTATTGCGCAAGCACTTTGTCATCCTACGGTCAGACTTGGAGAGCTTCGCAATCCGATCAACTGGCGCAACGCAGTTGTTCGTGCATGCGGAAACTGCGCCGACCATCGGGGACTGGACGCAGGAGTGACCGCCAGCAAAAGGCCGAGTCATCCCGACGATCGACTGCGCGCCTTGTCCAGTGCGGTCGCGACGGTCTCTAGGGCATCGTGACCAGATCGGCGTAGACGTCCCAGATTCATTGCCGCCAAGGCGTTTCCAAGCATTTCTGCATGGCCGTGACGTTGGCTTCTGCCGACGTAGCGAGGCTCGCGGCCGTGTGCCGAAGGGTCATTGGTGCGGTGTGCGGCATACCGGACGCCGTCAAGGCCTTGGCGAGCTACCCCGATACGTACAACTACTCACCTTGAGCAGCAACCTCATGTTGGTATACGCGCGCAAGGGGTAGCAAGCTTTCGCCACTCGGAGATGAAAACGCGCGGCCGGGCAGTCAAGCGCGGCGTGGCCGGAATTGTCCGTGCGTGCCATCGGTGTACAACATGACTGGCCCCACCTGACTGCCTTGCCGTGGTAGTCAGCAATGTTGTGGGCAAAAAGCGAGCCACCGATTGAGACACGCCGTAAGCAAACCTCGGGGTTGAACGTTGGACGAGCACCACGCGACATATCGTAGGGTTATGTCGACACCGGATGGTCCTGTCGAGCGCGGTGCCGCCGAGATCGACGATCAGAACGAGACCGTGGCGGACGAGGAAGATTCTGGCGATCTTCTGCCTTGGCAAGAACCTGAGCAGGTTCGGGAGGACCGCGAGCTCGCTAACAACGCGCTCGAAGCTGCAAGGAAGGCCTTCGAACGCGTCAGCCGTCAAGAATACGGCGCAAATAAGACGCTGGAGCCATTAGGTGCGCAGTTCGATTCCGAGCTAGCACAGGCTATCGCACGGCTTCTGGGCGACGTTCGCAATGTGTTGTTCGAAGATCCTCAGGAGATATGGACGGGCAAAGATACTGCGCTGCGCTACGCAGTTCAACTTATACCGATAGCGCCTGTTCGCGAGCTTGGCAAGACCCTCGAACGAATCCTGACACGGACCTTAGCGAAGGACCCGCCCGAACCTCGGGAGGTTACTGATCTCCTCCCGGAACTAGTAGGGAGTCTGCATCGCTCTTTAGAGCGCCCGCAATCGTCAGTCACTAGATCAACCGTGAGCTCGGGGGTTATCCGTTCGTCTCCCTCGCGGACCATCACGACGTCAGAACGAACTGTGCGAAATCGCTGGGCCGGCCAGCTCAAAGACATCGAAGACGACTTCCGGCGACGGATCCGACTCGCGTCGGTCCTTGAGCGCGCAGAAGGAGCGGCATACGACACGACACGGGCGCGCGATGTAGCAAGACAAGCTGCTGGTCAAACCGGTGCAAGTACCCTCGGCGCACATTTCGCCAAGGCCGCTCGTCGCGAAGCCCGTCTGGCTTCTCAGTGGACGGCATTCACAATTGCCACAGTCGTCGGCGTGGTAGGTATTGGCTCTCTGATCATCCTGCGCGACTACGAACAACCTTGGACCGAAGCTCTGGCCCACCTCGTAATCGTCTTGCCGATAATCGGACTCGCGTCGTATACCGCGCGAATCGCACGACACCACCGATTGCACGGGCGATGGTCGGATACCGCGGCTGTTCAAATGGAATCAATACCAGCCTTCGCGGAACAATTATCGCTCGATGGTCGCGAGCAATTGATCCTTGGCATGGGAGCGAGTGTGTTCGCCTCTCCTGTCCTTGGAAGTGACGACGCCCGATCTGAACACATATCTGCGGTACCGCCCGACCTAATCGAAGCGCTCAAGGCAATTGTTGAGCGATTACCGAAGACGGTCCAGTAAGTCGGTGGTGCGACCGGTCTACGGGCCCGATCGCGAGTCTCACATGGTGCTACCTGCATGGAGACGTCGGGGGTGCCGCAACCCCACACCCGAATTTGTTGGACCTCCCAGGGTGTCTGACTACCGGGCGGTAGTCAGAAGTTTTTGAGCCGACGCGTTTTATCAAGCCGGATCGATAGCGATCGCACGACAAGCTGCGCGGACCCGGTGTCCGCGGGCGACAACCCGGCTCGTCGTTGCGTGGGGTCGAGCTATGTGACCGGCAAGGCCGTGGTCACCGAGGACGAGGACTGGGACTTCTGAGCCAACCCGCTGAGGTAACGAAATAGCGGCGGCGGTTTGCCGGTTTTCGTGGGCGGGCATTCTCACGAAGTTCACGGCTTCCGTTGAGGTCCTCCACTGGTTCGCAGCGGAAGGTGAACGGTGACCGGCTCAAGGAGGACATCATGGCTGCGACAGCGATCAGCGATAGCAATGTCATCGAGCTCACACCGCGGCGCGCTCAGCGCAACCTGAAGGCGCTGCGCGAAGCGCAGCGGCGCCACCCGTCCTACCTGGGGCAAGCGGCCTGCGACGCGGCGGCACCGTGCCGGGTCCTGCCGTTCAGCCGCTGACCACCGCCGGGATGGTGGCGGTGACGGTGGTGCCGTGGCCCGGTGTGCTGATCACCCCGAACTGACCGGACAGCGCCTCGACCCGGTCGCGTAACCCGATCAGTCCGGAGCCGCCGCCCGTGGTCGCGCCGCCGACTCCGTCGTCGATGACCGACAGGGTCAACCCGTCCTCGCCCGCCGCGACGCGGACCGTCACGACGTCAGCCTCGGAGTACTTGGCGGCATTCGTCAGTGCTTCGGCGACAACGTAATACGCGGCAACCTCCACGGACTCCGGGAGTCGCGCACCGACCTGCACGTCCAACTCGACCGGGACGGGGGAGCGTCGCGCCAACGCCCGCAGCGCGGGCCGCAACCCGCCCCGGGACAGCACCGCCGGGTGCATGCCGCGGGACAACTCCTGCAGATCGGTGTGCAGTTCCGCCAGGCCGTCGACCACCCGGGACAGCTCGGTTCGCAGCTGCCCATCCGCGGAGGCCGCGCCGGCTTCGATGGCGCGCAGTTCCAGGCTCAGCGACACGATCCGTTGCTGGGCGCCGTCGTGCAGGTCCCGTTCGAACCCGCGGCGGGCCTCATCGGCCGCGGCGACCAGACGGGCGCGTGACGCGGTCAGTGCAGCGCGGGTCTCGGCGTTGGCGATCGCGGTGGACACCAGATCGGCGAAGTCCCCGATGTGGTCCACGCAGTTGGGGGAAAGATCCTCTGTTGCACGAGATCCCACGATCAGCGCACCCCGCACCACGCCGTCGACGATGAGCGGCGCACCCGCCCCGCGGCGCACCTGGAGGGTTTGCAGCCTGGTAGCGATCGGTCCCGTGGCGTTCTGGTAATCGTCGATGCGTGCCGGCGCGCCGGCCGCCCGGATTCGACCACTGATGTTGTCCCCGGCCAGTGGAAATCGCTCACCCGCCCGTATCGCCGGCAGCCCCGGCAGATCATGCGCGGCCACCACCAGGCAGCCGTCGTCGGATTCGAAGCGCACCAGGGTGACATGGCCGACGGTCAGGCTGTGCGCCAGCTCGCGGACCGCGACCGCGTACACCTCGGCCAGCTCGGCCGATCGGGCCACCAGGGTCGCGACCCGCCGCAGTGCGGCCTGCTGACCGGCCAGCTCATCGGCCTGCCGGCGGCGCTGTTCGGCTTCAGCCGCGCGCAGCCGCGCCTGCCCGACCAGTGCATTGGTCAGCAGCGCCAGGGTCAGGAACACTGCGAGCGCCGGGGCGAGCGAATCACGGCCCTCCAGATGCAGATACGCATAGACGACCGCGCTGGCCAATGAGGTTCCGATGGCCAGTGGGAAGTCCCAACCCGCCGACACCACCAACACGCCCAGTAGCAACAGCGCGCCGAAGGCGTTCTCCGGCGCGACCAGTCGCAGCGCGGCCACCAGACCGATTTCGACGGCGAGGAAGACGATCGCGACGATGATGCCCACCCACAGCGGACGGGCGGTGGGCCGCACCACCTGCGCCAGCAGCCGATTCGGCAGGGATTGCCAGTTCACGTCGATGATCGTAGAAGGTGCGGACCGCCCTGCGCGGAGACCGAACCGAAGATTCCCGTTAACGGGAATGTCATCGACGGCTCGGCCTGCCAAGCTGAAGGCATGAATGCCGCACGCTGCCTGATCGTCGATGACAGTGCCGCATTCCGTGCCGCTGCGCGCAGCATGCTGGAACGTGGTGGGTTCGAGGTCGTCGGCACCGCCGGGGACGCCGAAGAGGCGATGCGTCTGACCGCCCAGTTGCACCCCGATATCGCGTTGGTCGATGTCGACCTGGGCGATGACAGTGGTTTCGATGTTGCCCGCCAGCTGGACGGGGTTGCGGTGATCCTCACCTCGACGCACGACGAGCAGGACTTCGCCGATCTGATCGTGGCGAGTCCGGCGCTGGGGTTCCTGCCCAAGCTGACCCTGTCACCCGACGGGATCCGGGCGCTGCTGGCCCGCTAACGCGATTCCAGGTACATGATCACGGCCCGCACCCGGCGGTGGTCGTCGCCCGTTTCCGGCAAGTCGAGTTTGGTAAGGATGCTGCGGACGTGTTTCTCGACGGTGCCCTCGGTGACCCACAACCGTCGCCCGATCCCGGCATTGGACAGACCTTCCGCCATCAGCGTGAGCACCTCGCGCTCCCGAGTGGTCAACGCCGCCAACGGATCATCGCGCCGCTGCGCCGACACCAGCTCGGCGACGAGGGCCGGGTCGACCACCGAGGCACCGTTGGCGATGCGGCGCAGGGTGTCCACGAAATCGGAGACATCGGTCACCCGGCTCTTGAGCAGGTAGCCGATGCTGCGGCCGCCGGCCAGCAGTTCCATGGCATGGTCGACGTCGACGTGCGCCGAAAGCACCAGAATCGCGGTGTCCGGTGAGCGTTCCCGGATCTTGCGGGCCGCCTCCAGCCCCTCGGCGTGGTGATCCGGCGGCATCCGGATATCGACCAGGACAAGCTGCGGCCGGCGGTCATCGACCAGGCGCAGCAGTTCCGTGGCATCTCCGGCCTGCCCGGCGACGTCGAAGCCCTCCCGCTGCAACAGGCTGGCCAGCCCCTCGCGCAACAGCACATCGTCGTCTGCGATGACCACCCGCAATGTGCTCATGCCATCCTTCCGGCGCCGAGCATTTCGGCGCGGCGACATTGTCGCATCCGCGGCGGGGCGGTGCCGGCAGCCGGCCAGAAGATGGCGGCTAACCGGTACTGCGGTAGCCGGGATTTCGCCACCGTCAATGGCAGTCAGCATCGTCGAAGTCGACGCCCGACACGACCAAGCTGACTGCATGATCAGTGCACACCGCATTTCCCTGCTCGGCAGCGACGACGTCGAACACAGCGAATCGGGATCGATCCACCGCGTCACCGCCGACAACTTCCCGATCCTGCGCCGCCTGTCCATCAAGCGGCTGGTGCTCAATCCCGGCGCGATGCGCACCCCGCACTGGCACGCCAACGCCAACGAACTGACCTACTGTGTCGCCGGGACGGCCCTGGTGTCCGTCCTCGACAACGGCAGCCGCTTCGCGAGCTTCGTCGTGACCGCCGGCCAGATGTTCCACATCGATTCGGGCGCATTGCATCACATCGAGAACATCGGCACCGAACCGTGCGAGTTCATCATCGCCTTCCGTCACGAACGGCCCGAGGACTTCGGGTTCGGCGCCACCATGGGCGCCTTCAGCGACGCGGTGCTGGGCAACACCTACGATCTGCCGTCCTCGGATGTGGCCGGGATCCGTCGCGACACCCGGGACCGGAAACTCGCTGCCGTCACCGGGGATCCCGAGATCCCGCCGAGCGCGTACTTCAAGGATCCGCACATGTTCGACGTCGAGGGCCAGCCGGCGGGTCTGACCTACGGATACGGCAACGCGCGGTTCGCGCGCGACCAGTTCTGGCCCGCGCTGAAGGACATCTCGATGTACTCGCTGCGCGTGGCCGAAGACGGGATGCGGGAACCGCACTGGCATCCGGTGACCGCCGAGATGGGTTACGTGCAGCACGGCGACGCCCGCATGACCATCATGAATCCCGATGGCACAGTGGACACCTGGAACCTGGCGACCGGTGACGTGTACTTCATCCCACGGGCCTACCCGCACCACATCGAGAACACCGGCACCGACCCCTGGCATTTCCTGATCTTCTTCGACCAGCCGTTCCCGGCCGACATCGGTTACAAGGCGTCGGTCAGTGCATACTCCCGGTCGGTGCTGGCGGCGGCGTTCGACACGCATCTCGACGACCTGCCGAACTTCCCGTTGACCACGGCCGACCCACTGATCGTGCCGCGCACCAACCCCATCGACGCGTGAGCGTGCAGATCGGGCGCTCCGTCGACCGGGTCGAGGGTCGCCAGAAGGTCACCGGGGCAGCGCGGTATGCCGCGGACACGCCGGTTCCGGGGCTCGTGCATGCGGTGCTGGTGCAAGCCGACATCGCCCACGGCGCCGTGACGCCAGAATCGATGGCTGCTGCCGCCGAACTCGCCGCGACGGTTCCGGGCGTGCTGCACGTGCTGACACCGCTGAACTGTCCGACACTGCGGGTTCTTCCGATCGACCTGACCTGGGACCTGCCGTTGGAGCGTCGCCCGCCGCTGTCGGATCTCACGGTGCAGCATGTGGGCCAGCACTTGGCGGTGGTGGTGGCCGAGACCCTCGAAGCCGCCACCGCCGCGGCAACCGACATGGACTTCGAGTATGTGCACGCTCCGGCACAACTGAGTGCCGCACAGGTGTTGACCGAACCGGTACCGGACGATGAGAAGAACGGACAGATCCGGCACGGCGCGTATCGCCCCGACCACTTTGTGAAACTCGCCGAGGAGAAACTGCAGGACCATCGCGGACCTGCAGACGAGCCCGTGGGCATCAGGGTCGCCGGCCGATTCACCACACCCGTCAACACGCATTACCCGATCGAACTGGCGGCCTGCATCGCGCAATGGGACGGCGACGTCCTGACCGTGCACGACAGCACCCGGTGGATCACCGGTGAACGCAGGGCACTGGCCGCCTACCTCGGCATGGATGAAAGTCAGGTGCGTATTCTCTCGCCGCTGGTCGGCGGCGCCTTCGGGTCGAAGAGCTTCCTGTGGATGCATGTGGTGCTGTGCGCGGTGGCGGCCAGAGCGGTGGACCGCCCGGTGAAACTGGTGCTGACCCGGGCCCAGATGTTCACGTCGACCGGGCACCGTCCGCGTACCGAACAACAACTCTCCCTGGTCGCCGATACCGACGGAGTGCTGCAGAGCACCGAGCAGCACACAGTGACCGAGACCTCCACCGTCGCGCACTTCTGCGAACCTGTCGGGCTTTCAGCGCGGTTCCTGTACCGATCACCGCGTATGGCGGTGTCACACGTGGTGGCTCGAATCAACGCGCCCACACCGTGTTTCATGCGCGGGCCGGGGGAGGCGCCCGGACTGTTCGCGCTCGAGGTCGGCATGGACGAACTGGCCTACGCCACCGGTCTCGACCCGTTGGCGCTGCGGGCGGCCAACGACCCGGACACCGACCAACCCAGCGGCCGGCCATGGTCGGGCAAGCATCTGCGCGAGTGCTACCGGCAGGGTGCCGAGCGCTTCGGTTGGGCGGGTCGGCCCGCCGTGCCACGTGCCATGCGCCGCAACGATGTTCAGGTGGGTTGGGGGATGGCGACAGCCAGCTACCCGGGCCGACGGATGCCGGCAGGGTGCCAGGTCACCACGACCGCCGACGGGCACGTCCGGTTCGCCGCCGCCACCCATGAGATCGGCACCGGGGTGCGTACCGTGATGACCCAGATCGCCGCCGACGGGACCGGGTTGCCGCTGGACGCGGTGAGCTTCGACTCCGGGGACTCATTGTTCCCCGACGCGCCGTACAGCGGGGCATCGCAGACCACCGCGACGGTGGGCACGGCGGTCGACCTCGCTGCCCGCCGGTGGCGGCAGCGGCTGGGCCGACCCGTCTGCTCCTCGGCCGAATTGTGCGAGATTCTTCAGGAGGCACCGGAATTGGTCGGGCAGTTGTCGTTCACCGTCGCCGACGACGGTCCCGCCGGCGACGGGTCGGTATCGCAGTCGTTCGGTGCGCACTTCTGCGAGGTCGAAGTCGATGAGGAGATCGGGCGCGCCGCGGTCACCCGGTGGACGGCGGTGATGGATTGCGGGCGGGTGCTCAACCCGAAACTGGCGACCAATCAGGTCATGGGCGGCATCATCTTCGGACTCGGTATGGCGCTGCTGGAGCAGGTGCCCCACGACCCGCGCACCGGTCAACCGATCGGTGAGTACTACGTCCCCACCCACGCCGACATCCCGGACTTCGACATCAGCTTCGTCGACATCCCGGACTACGGCCTGGATCCGATCGGTGTACGCGGTATTGGCGAAATCGGTACGTGCGGCGTGCCCGCCGCGATCGCCAACGCGATCTTCCACGCGACCGGAAAGCGACTACACAATCTGCCGATCACGGTCGAATCATTGTTGAGGAGCCGGCCATGACCGATCTGCACCTGCGCATCAACGGAACCGCCACACAGCTGTGCATCGATGTTCGCACCACCCTGCTGGATCTGCTGCGGGAGCGCCTCGGCCTGACCGGCACCAAGAAGGGTTGCGACCATGGGCTGTGCGGGGCCTGCACCGTGACGGTGGACGGCGAGCGGGTGCTGAGTTGCTTGACGCTGGCCGTGTCGATCGACGGATCCGAGGTTGCCACCATCGAGGACGGAGACGAACTGGATTGTGTGCAAGAAGCATTCGTCGCGCACGACGGTCTTCAGTGTGGGTACTGCACGCCGGGGCAGATCACCTCGGCGCGGGCACTGCTGCGCGAGCATGCACGTGGCGACCTGTCCGCCGTCACCTTCGAGGGCTGCCGCCGCCTTGTCGCCGAGGGTCCTGAACAATTGTCCGACAACGAGATCCGGGAGCGGATGGCCGGAAACATCTGCCGTTGCGGAGCCTACGCCAATATTCTTGCGGCCATCAAGGAAGCCTCGCGATGAGAACCTTCACCTTTGACCACGCGATCTCCATCGATGATGCGGTGCGCCGGGGCGCGGCCGGCGCGCGATATTACGCCGGCGGCACGAACCTACTGGATCTGATGAAGCTCGGAGTCGAGGCGCCGACCGCGCTCGTCGACATCGGTGGGCTGGGGCTGAGATCCATCACACCAACTCCGGCCGATGGTGTCCTGATCGGTGCAGGCGCCACCAACAGCGCCGTCGCAAACGACCGGCTGATCCGCCGTCGGTATCCGATGCTGTCGCAAGCCATCCTGTCCGGGGCCACCACCCAGATCCGCAATATGGCCACGGTCGGGGGCAACCTGATGCAGCGCACCCGATGCCCGTACTTCATGGACCCCTCGTCCGGGCAATGCAACAAGCGCGTCCCAGACAGCGGATGCGCGGCCCGCGACGGATTCAACCGCGAGCACGCACTGTTCGGGACCGACGGCGGGTGCGTTGCCGTTCATCCCTCGGACATGGCGGTCGCCCTCGCGGCACTGGACGCCCGGGTCCATCTCCGCGGACTCGCGGGGCACCGCACGGTCGCCGTCGCCGACTTCTTCGTGCTACCCGGTGATCATCCGGACCGCGACAACGTGGTGCGCGAGGGCGAACTGATCACCGGTGTCGAACTGGGTCCGTCACCCTACGCCCGACACAGCTGGTATCTGAAGGTACGCGACCGGCACAGCTATGCGTTCGCGCTGGTATCGGTGGCCGCCGGACTGAACCTGGTTGGCGGTGAGATCGCTTCCGCGGCATTGGTGCTCGGCGGTGTGGCCGCCGCACCGTGGCGGGTGGTGGCGGCGGAGCAGCGGCTGATCGGCGCTCCACCCACCGACGAGGTGTTCCGGTCGGCGGCCGACGAGCTCATCGCCGGTGCAGCTCCGCTGGCGCAGAACGCATTCAAGATCGACCTTGCTCGCAACAGCGTTGTCCGTGCGCTGCGCCGGGCCGCCGATACACTCGATTGATGAGCGTCTCGTCGTTGATGGCGTCGGTTCTGAACTGGCTGCGCGCCGGTTATCCCGACGGAGTGCCGGGCCCGGACCGGGTACCGCTGCTGGCACTGCTGCGCAGCACACCGTTGACCGAGGACGAGATCAAAGAGGTGGTCCACACCATCGCCGAGGTGTCCGCGCCCGCCGACATCGACGCACCCATCACCCGCGATGACATCGAGAACTTTATCGCCGAGAAGACGAATCACGATCCCGGGCCGGAGAACATCGCCCGGGTCGCGGCACGGCTGGCCGCCGCCGGCTGGCCGCTGGCGGATTTCGCCAATGTGTCACCGAAGCCTTGATACGGAACTGGTACTCGTCTTCCGCTTGCGCATCCCTTCGAACGTGTGTACGATCGAACATATGTTCGAATGTGCAGTGGCTCCTTCTTCATCCGGTGAGCCGCAGATCGCGACTCCGGTCGCCGAAGAGGTTTGATGGTCCGCGGGACTGATTGAACCGTGTTGCCTGATCGTGCCCCTGGGCACCTTCTGTGGAAGTCGGTATCCACTATGGACGCCACTGATCTCGAGGCTTTCGTCGACGCACTGATCGATGACCTCAGCCCGACACCGCCGCCGGACGATGTGTCGCAGCGGACGTTGTTTCACCTGGTGGAGTGCCCTAGGCCGGTGATCGACGATACTGCGTTGTCGGCGGCGCTGGCGGCTGCAGTCGCGGCGCGCAATCTGCTGGATTTCGTGATCGCGTCGGCGGTGGCCGCGGCCGAGTGGGCGGGGATCCCGGCGCGGCGTCACCTGCGCACGGGAGTGGATCTGCTCAATCTGTTGGGGATGGCGCCGGGTGCGGCGGCACGGGCGGTACGGGTGGGGCGTGCCGCGCCGACCCTGCCGGCGCTCACCTCAGCGCAGCGGTTGGCTGGGATCGGGATTGAATTCGCCGACGCCGTCGGCAGGGGCGTCACCCACATCCACAACCGAAACCCGATGTCCGACGAGGACCGGGCCGGCGTCGTGACCAAACTGATGATCCAGACCACCCCGGCCGAGGTGACCAAGAAGGCCCGGGCCATCGCGATCGACCGCGCCGCGAGCGTCCCGCCCGAGCAGCGCGCGGTGCCGGTCGCCGAGGATGCCGACCTCAACGAGATGACGTTGGTGCAGACCGACGAGGGTCGGGTCAGTGCCATCCTCGACCTCGATGTGCTGACCGGGGAGGAGTTGTGTGCGGCGTTGGATCCGTTGTGTCGACCGGTGCCACTCCCGGACGGCTCCCCGGACCCCCGCCCCATCGATAAACGCCGCGGCGATGCGATCGGGCGGGTGCTGCGCACCTACCTTGCGCAGTCGACGCGGCCGATGTCCGGTGGGGTGCTGCCACACGTCACGTTGATCCGACCGGCCGCCGCGGGGGTGTGCAGTGAGGAGGTTGTGGACCGCCTCGGGTTCGGTGGCCCGATCAGTGCCGTGACCGCGGACCTGATCGCCTGTGACGGCACCATGACTTCGGTTGTCGTCGACAAGAGTGGAGTGCCGCTCGACGTGGGCCGTGGCGAGCGGCTGTTCACGCCCGCGATCCGCAAGGCTCTGGCCGTGCGCGACGGTGGCTGCGCGCATCCGGGGTGTGGGCGGCCGGTGTCCTGGTGCGACGCCCACCACATCCGCCCCTGGAGCATAGGCGGGGCAACGAGTTTGGATAACGGGGTGCTGCTGTGCCGGTTGCACCACACCTTGATCCATCACGGTGGCTGGCAGGTCTATCTCGGGCCCGACCGCCACCCCTGGTTCATCCCGCCCCACGACCCGGCCAGACCTGAACCGGCACACCTGCGCTCCCACTTGCGACGCACCATGACCGCACTGCCGACCGCCGCTTGACTCAAAGCTTCGGTGCACCTTGATAACTGAACAGTGAATCGGACGTCGATGCAACTGGCGCTCCGACGACGCCCGAGCATCAGGTGCACAACCCGAGCCACGGCGACGATCGCCAGTTTCGACAAAGTGTCTACACGTGTGCCAACAAGCGCTAACTTGACGGTTGTCAAACAATCGAATCCGGGAGGCAGCGTGTCGCACATTTCGGCCTGGATGGGCGCTGGTGTAGTGGCGGCGGGGGTGTCCGCCGCGATGATCGTCGGGGCGGATGTGGCGAGCGCAGACACCGGACCGGACGCTTCGTCCGACTCAGCGTCGAGTTCCTCCGACAGTGATGGGGCTCGTGCCGGTCGGTCGCGAGATGCTTCCCAGGACGACACCTCCGAGAAGACATCCGATACCGACTCCGACGACGATGACACCGGTGGCGAGTCGGGCCTAGATACCGATGACGACGCGGACGCCGAAGGCGCCGATGGCGACGCGGACGCCGAAGGCGCCGAAGGCGCCACGGACGCCGACGACGTCGACGACGCCGAAGACACCGACGACACCGACGATGCCGACGACACAGACGCCGACGGCGACGACGCCAAAGACGCTGCAGTTACCGAAGACACCGCAGATACCGAAGACACCGCAGACGGAAGCGACGCCTACGACGCGGTGGACTCGGGCAGCGGCGCCGTCGAGTCTGCTGGGCCGGACTCCATCGCCCCCGAGGCAGTGGAATCTCTCATTTCCGAAGCCGTACGGGACGAGCTTCCGGCCATCACGGAACCCGCCGTCGTCGAGTCCGACAACGACGAAGGCGATACCACGGCCGGAGTGCAGGTCTCGAACGTGATGCCGGCGGCGACCTCAATGTCGGCGACACTCGCGAGCGCGACAGCCGCCACAGCGGCCACGGCGCCACAGCGGTCGCTGCAGAACATCATCGCCTCGTTCATCTTCGACTTCGTCGGGGTGGCCGTCACCTTCATCGCCGGGCCGCCGGTCGTGCCACGTGGCAGCTCGGTGACAGTGAAGACCTCGACGCTGAGAATCGACGACGAGCACACCGTGCCCGCCCACTGGTACTACCCAGACGGTGACGAACCACCGCAGCGGATCATCTACCTGCAGCACGGGTTCCTCGGTGTCGGCGCCATGTACAGCTACACCGCCGCCAATCTGGCCGAACGCACCAACAGCATCGTGGTGGTGCCGACGCTGACCTCCAACCGGAATGTTCACGACGGCTTCTGGCTGGGCAGCGATCGGGCCCTGCGCGCCACATCTGCGTTGTTCCTCGGCGAACGGGAGGCGTTGACCGCCAGTGCAATTGCCGCCGGCTTTGCCGAGCGATACGGTGCCGGGGTCCCGCTACCGGACCGGTTCGCCTTGGTCGGGCACTCGCTCGGCGGCAATTTGGTGGCGGGCGCCGCGGGCTACTACGCCGACGCCCTCGCAGCCGGTGGCGAAGCCAACCAGCTGGCCGGGGTGGTCTTACTCGACGCGGCACCGCAAGGCAGCGTGCTGTCCGATGCGCTGGTCAAACTGGACGGGGTCGGCACGTACATCCCGGTGCTGGAACTCGGCGCGCCGAAAGAGGTCCGCCGGGTCGATGCGGCTCTGAACGAACATCGGCCGGGCAAGTTCAACGGCATCGTGCTGGAGAAGGGCAAGCACCTGGACTCGATGGACGGTGGTACCTGGCTGATCCAGTTCATCTCGCACCTCTACCAGGGCTTCCCGACCGCCCAGAATCAAGCGGCGGCGCGGATCATCATCGGCGGCTGGGTGAGTGACATCCTCGACGGGAAGATCGACCCGCTCACCGGCCGATGCGGCGGTGACGAGTGCGCCGGAAGCTACGGCGATCCTGGCGAGACCTTGGAACTCCAGTCCCCGGCCGGACCGACACGCGGCACGGTGATCGGAGTCGCCGCACCCGTGCGGTCCGCCGAGTTCCAGCCAGGGCCGGTGGCGGCCACGGTGGCATCACGCTGGCCGGCGGGCCGGGTTCTGATGCTGCGCACCTGATCCCGGCCCGCCGGATCACCGAAGCGGCACCTACCGTGACATCGAGCGAGTGCTAGATCGTGGAGGTGTCGATGACGAACCGGTAGCGGACATCGCTGGAAACCACCCGATCCCAGGCCTCGTTGACGTAGGACGCCTCGATGACCTCGATCTCCGGGGTGACGTTGTGCTCGGCGCAGAAGTCGAGCATCTCCTGGGTTTCCGGGATGCCGCCGATCATCGAACCGGACAGACTGCGCCGGCCACCGGCCAGCGGGAAGAACGGCACCTCCAGCGGATGCTCCGGTGCGCCCAGCTCGACCAGGGTGCCGTCGACCTTGAGCAGGCCGAGGTACTGTCCGAGGTCGAGGTTGGCCGACACGGTGTTCAGGATCAGGTCGAACTTTCCGCCGAGCTTGGCGAAGGTCTCCGGATCGCTGGTCGCGTAGTACTCGTCGGCACCCAGGCGCAATCCGTCTTCCATCTTCTTCAGCGACTGACTCAGCACGGTCACGTTCGCGCCCATCGCGTGGGCCAACTTGACGCCCATGTGGCCGAGACCGCCCAGGCCGATGACCGCGACGTTCTTGCCGGGGCCGGCGTTCCAGTGCTTCAGCGGGGAGAACAGGGTGATACCGGCGCACAGCAGGGGAGCGGCCTTGTCCAGCGGGATGCTGTCGGGGATGCGCAGCACGAACTTCTCGTTGACGACGATCGCCTGGCTGTAGCCGCCCTGGGTGATGGTGCCGTCCCGGTCGGTGGCGCCGTAGGTGCCGATCATCCCGGTGCCGAGGCAGTACTGCTCCAGGCCGGCGGCGCAGTTGTCGCATTCCTGGCAGGAGTTCACCATGCAGCCGACGCCGACGTGGTCGCCGACCTTGTACTTGGTGACCTCGGAACCGACCTCGGTGACAACGCCGGCGATCTCATGGCCGACGACCAGCGGGTAGGCCTGGCCGCCCCACTCACCGCGTGCGGTGTGGATGTCGCTGTGACAGATGCCGGCGAATTTGATGTCGAAGGCCACGTCGTGCGGCCCGACGTCACGACGCTCGATGGTGGTCTTGGTCAGTGGCGCCGTCGCGGAGGTGGCGGCGTAGGCGGAAACGGTGGTCGTCATGAATGATCCTCTTTACTGCGTCTTTTGTATGGTCACGTGCGAATTCATGCATCTTCAGCCGACAGCGGTGAAGCAAAACACGACCGGGCGCGGCTTCGCGCCCTCGCACAGACACAACGGACGGACCCCCAGGTCTAGTCCCGGGATCGGCTGTGAGTTCGCTTAAAGCCCGGGTGCCCGGAATGCGCCGTTGAAGCTGACCCGGTCGTAGCGGGCGGCACCTGCCGGGATGTAGGGGTCGGTCGCGATGAGGGCGTCTGCCTCTTCGGCGGTCATGTCCGAGGCGATCAGTACCGCGCCCTGTCCCGACTCGACTCGACCGGCCAGAATGATGCGCCCGGCCTCGACCTCGGCGGTCACCCATTCCAGGTGGGCCGGGCGAGTCTGGTCGACGATGTCCAGCGGCTGCAGGTAGGTGCTGGTGAATACGTGAAACACGCGCCGAAGGTTACCGTGCCGATCAGTTGATCGGCGCGTTGAGCCAGCGCAGGTCCTCGATGATGCCGCGGGCGGCCACCACGCCCTGGCCGGCCTGCCACACCTCGTTGTTCACCGCGAACACCCGGTCGTCGCGGGCGGCCGACAGCTTGCGCCATGCCGCGCTGTTGAGCACCGTGGTGGCGCGCTCCTTGGCGGCCGGGCCGTCGAATGACAGGTAGACGATGTCACCGTCGGCCGCGGACAGATCCGTCTCCTCGGTGAGGTTGGTGGTACTCACCTCGAGGAAGGGCACGTCCGTGAAGCGTTGTGCCGCAGGACGATCCACGCCCACCGCCCGCAGTACCGTGGCCGGGAAGTTCTCCGCGCCGTACACCCGCATGCTGTCCTCGGTGAACTGCACCACCGACGCCTGGAAGTGGGTGGCGTCGGTGCGCTCGCCGGCCTCACGCGCGGCCCGCTCGAAGCCGTCGAGCACCTCGTCGGCGGCCTCGGGGCGGCCGGTAGCCGCCGAGGCGGCACGCAACGTGTTCTGCCAGTCGGCGCCGCCGCCGGTGAACACCGTCGGGGCGATCTCGGCGAGCGCGGCGTAGGAGTCGGTCAGCTGCGTCACCGACCCGAGGATCAGGTCCGGCGCGGCCTCGGCGACCGCGGCCAGATCCGGGGCGCCCCGATCGCCGAGACCGGCCGCGTCGTGCAGCACGGTGCCCAGATACGACGGCTGCGGAACCGTCGTGCCGACCACCCGGTCCTGCAGTCCCAGCGCGCACAGGGCGTCCAGGTCGGCGAAGGACAGCGCCACGATGCGCTGCGGGTCGCCGCGCACCTCGGCGTTCGCGGGGATCCCCGAGCCGGAGGCGTTGCGCACCGTCCGCGGGGCGTCGGCGGAGGCCGCGGGCGCCGGGCCGGGAGCGCACGACTCGTCGGGCTTGCGCTGATTACCCAGCACGCCCGCCCCGGCGATCCGGGTGGTGCTGGTGATCGGGGTCTGCGCCGACCCGGACGCGCCGGCGCCGGGATCGCTGTCCGGCGCGCCGCAGGCGGTCAACACGGTGAACGAGGCGGTGGCACCCGCGAGGAGCAGGCTCATCCGCGCAGAGGGAAACGGCACGCCGCCGACGGTATCAATTCGCAGCACCGGCAGCGCCGGGCGTGGCCCCGTACGCAGGCCGTTTCCGGCCGGTCAGGCCTGCGCGCCGGGGCAATACGACACTTTGTAGGACACCGGTGCCACAGTCGGTTGCGAGGGGGATAAGATGCCCAACAGAGCATTGCCGGGATGGCCCGTCGACTTTTTATGGAGGATCTGTTGGTAGCCGAAGCGCCCCCAATCGGAGAACTCGAGGCACGGCGGCCTTTCCCGCAGCGGATGGGCCCCAAGGGGAACCTCATCTACAAGCTGATCACCACGACCGATCACAAGCTGATCGGCATGATGTACTGCGTCGCCTGCTTCATCTTCTTCTTCATCGGCGGCCTGATGGCCCTGCTGATGCGTACGGAGCTCGCGATCCCGGGGCTGCAGTTCCTGTCCAATGAGCAGTTCAACCAGCTGTTCACCATGCACGGCACGGTGATGCTGCTGTTCTACGCGACCCCGATCGTGTTCGGCTTCGCCAACCTGGTGCTGCCGCTGCAGATCGGCGCGCCGGACGTCGCGTTCCCGCGCCTGAACGCCTTCTCCTTCTGGCTGTTCCTGTTCGGCGCGCTGATCGCCATGGGTGGCTTCATCACCCCCGGTGGCGCCGCCGACTTCGGCTGGACCGCGTACTCGCCGCTGACCGACGCGATCCACTCCCCGGGCGCCGGTGGCGACCTGTGGATCATGGGCCTGGCCGTCGGTGGTCTGGGCACCATCCTCGGTGGCGTCAACATGATCACCACCGTGGTCTGCATGCGTGCCCCCGGCATGACCATGTTCCGCATGCCGATCTTCACCTGGAACATCCTGGTGACCTCGATCCTGGTGCTGCTGGCCTTCCCGCTGCTGACCGCCGCGCTGTTCGGCCTGGCCGCCGACCGTCACCTCGGTGCGCATATCTATGACCCGGCCAATGGCGGCGTCCTGCTGTGGCAGCACCTCTTCTGGTTCTTCGGTCACCCCGAGGTGTACATCATCGCGCTGCCGTTCTTCGGCATCGTCTCCGAGATCTTCCCGGTGTTCAGCCGCAAGCCGATCTTCGGTTACACCACGCTGATCTACGCGACGCTGGGCATCGCGGCGCTGTCGGTCGCGGTGTGGGCGCACCACATGTACGCCACCGGCGCCGTGCTGCTGCCGTTCTTCTCCTTCATGACGTTCCTGATCGCGGTGCCCACCGGTATCAAGTTCTTCAACTGGATCGGAACGATGTGGAAGGGGCAGTTGACCTTCGAGTCACCGATGCTGTTCTCGGTGGGCTTCCTGATCACCTTCCTGCTCGGTGGTCTCTCGGGTGTGCTGCTGGCCAGCCCGCCGCTGGACTTCCACGTCACCGACAGCTACTTCGTCATCGCGCACTTCCACTACGTGCTCTTCGGCACCATCGTGTTCGCCACCTATGCGGGCATCTACTTCTGGTTCCCGAAGATGACCGGCCGCCTGCTCGACGAGCGTCTCGGCAAGCTGCACTTCTGGCTGACCTTCATCGGCTTCCATACCACCTTCCTGGTCCAGCACTGGGTCGGTGACGAGGGCATGCCGCGTCGCTACGCCGATTACCTGCCCACCGACGGCTTCACCACGCTCAACGTGGTGTCCACCATCGGCGCGTTCATCCTCGGCATCTCGACGCTGCCGTTCGTCTGGAACGTGTTCAAGAGCTGGCGTTACGGCGAGCCCGTCGTGGTCGATGACCCGTGGGGCTACGGCAACTCCCTGGAGTGGGCCACCAGCTGCCCGCCGCCGCGGCACAACTTCACCGAGCTGCCCCGGATCCGTTCGGAGCGTCCGGCGTTCGAGCTGCACTACCCGCACATGGTGGAGCGGATGCGTGCCGAGGCGCACATCGGCCGCGCCCACGGTCCCGCCGACGGTGACGTGACCAGGCTCGACGACGAGAACGTCCGCACCTGATCCGGCTCCTCGGAGCTCAGCTGATACGAGGCATCAAACGGAGGTGAGTGTGCCGACGGCCTCGCAGTCAGTCGACTCCTCGCGAAAGCGTTCATCGCTGCTGATCACCGTCACCGGCGTGGACCAGCCCGGCGTCACGTCCGCACTGTTCGAAGTGCTGTCACGGCACCGCGTGGAGCTGCTCAACGTCGAACAGGTCGTCGTCCGCGGCCGGCTCACCCTCGGTGTGCTGGTCTCGGTCGACACCCGGGTCGCCGACGGCGAGGAGTTCGCCGACGAGGTCCGGGCCGCCATCCACGGGGTCGGCCTGGACGTGTCGATCGAGCGCAGCGACGACAAGCCGGTGATGCACGAGCCCTCCACCCACACCATCGTGGTGCTGGGCCGGCCCATCACGGCCGAGGCATTCGGTGTGGTGGCCCACGAGGTCGCCGCGCTCGGGGTCAACATCGACTTCATCCGCGGGGTGTCGGACTACCCGGTGACGGGTCTGGAGTTGCGGGTCTCGGTGCCACCGGGAGCCGCCTATGCCCAGCTGCAGAACACGATGGCGCGCACCGCGGTGGCGCTCGGGGTCGACATCGCGCTGGAGGATTACAGCCTGTCGCGGCGGACCAAGCGGCTCATCGTGTTCGACGTGGATTCCACCCTGATCCAGGGCGAGGTCATCGAGATGCTGGCTTCGCACGCCGGCGCGGAGGCCGCGGTCGCCGAGGTCACCGAGGCCGCCATGCGCGGCGAACTCGATTTCGCCGAGTCGCTGCACAAGCGGGTCGCCACCCTGGCCGGGCTGCCCGCCGAGGTGCTCGACGAGGTCGCCGAGCAGATCGAGCTGACCCCCGGTGCCCGGACCACCATCCGGACCCTGCGCCGGCTCGGCTATCACTGCGGCATCGTCTCCGGTGGATTCCGTCAGGTGATCGAGCCGCTGGCGCATGAGCTGATGATGGACTTCGTGGCCGCCAACGAACTGGAGGTCGTGGACGGCAAGCTCACCGGCCGGGTGATCGGCCAGGTGGTGGACCGCCCGGGCAAGGCCAAGGCGCTGCGCGATTTCGCCCAGCAGGTGGGCGTGCCGATGGAGCAGACCGTCGCGGTGGGGGACGGCGCCAACGACATCGACATGCTGTCCGCGGCGGGGCTCGGTGTGGCGTTCAACGCCAAGCCGGCGCTGCGCGAGGTCGCCGACGCCTCGCTGAATCATCCGTACCTGGACACCGTGTTGTTCCTGCTCGGCGTGACGCGCGCCGAGATCGAGGCTGCCGATGCGGTGGACGGCACCGCGCGCCGCGTCGACATCCCGGACTAGACGCGTTCGGACTACACCACGACTGCCCGGGTCTCCGGGGCTGCGGTCGTCCCGGTGATGGATTCCCAGGCCCGCACCATCAGCTCCACTGCCGCCTCCAGCTGCGGCTCGGGCAGCGCGTAGGGCACCCGGATGAACCGTTCCAGGGTGCCGTCGACACCGAAGCGCGGCCCCGCGGGCAGGTCCAGTCCGAGCCGCGAGGCCGCCGCCGACAGGGCGGTGCTCATCGGGGCAGGCAGCTGCACCCACAGTGACATCCCGCCCCGGCCCGGACCCGGCCGCCAGTCCGGCAACCGACGGGCCAGCAGGTCCACCAGAAACCCGCGCCGGACCGCCAGCAGTTCACGACGTTCCGGCAACACCTCGTCGCGGATTGTGAGAAGCCTTGCGGCGGTGAGTTGTTCGAGAATGGGTGTGCCGAGGTCCACCGCGCGGCGGATGGCCGAGATGGTGGCCAGTACGGCCGGTTCGGCGCGTATCCAGCCGATGCGCAGCCCGCCCCAGAACGACTTCGACATCGACCCGATGGTGAGCACCAGGTCGTGGCGGGAAGGCACCGCGGCGGCCAGCGGCGCCGGGGGAGCCGCGTCCAACCACATGTCCATGATCGACTCGTCGACGATGGTGCGGGTGCGGGTCTCGGAGATGATGTGCCCCAGCCGGTTTCGTTGCTCGGCGGGCATGGTGAAACCGGTCGGGTTGTGACTGTCGGGGATCAGGTAGGCCAGCGCGGGGGACAGCTGGCGGATCGCGGCGTGCAGATCGTCGAGTTCCCAGCCGTCGTCGTGCAGCGGCACCGGTACGGCGCGGGCCCCGGCGGTCGAGATCGCCGACAGCGCACCGTGATAGGTGGGCTGCTCGACGAGCACCCGGTCGCCGGGCTGGGTGAACGCGGCCAGGATGAGTCCGATCGCGTGCTGCGCCCCGGTGGTGATCATGATTTGTTCGGGATCGGTGGGAAGCCCTCGCTCGGTGTACCTTTCGGCCACCGCGGTGCGCAGCGCACACACCCCGGACAGTTCGTGGCCCACCTCGGCCAGATAGGGGGTGACGTCGCGGGCGGCGGCGGAGAAGGCGTCGAGCACCGCGGCGCTGGGCGCGGACAGGGCGGCGGCGGCCAGGTTCACCGTCGTCGTGTCGGAGGCCGCCGGCAACTCCGGCCGCGGTGGCAGTGCGGCGGTGCTGCGGGCGCCGCGCCGGGCGTTGAGATAGCCGTCCTCGCGCAGCGCGGTGAAGGCCGCGGTGACCGTGGTGCGCGACACTCGCAGGGCGTCGGCCAGCGCGCGTTCGCTGGGTAGCCGCGACCCCACCGGAATGCGGCCGTCGACGATGAGCAGCCGGACGGCGTCGGCCAGGCCGAGGTAGGCGGGACCGGACGAACTGGATGTGCGCCAGTTGCCGAGCTCGCGGGCCAGAAGGTCCACATCGAGCGCTCTGGTACCTACATCGATAGACATTGAGGCCAGTATTCGCAAACTGGCTATTGAATGGCAAGCCACTTGGCGATGATCATCGATTCATGCGTAAGAACTGGATATCCCGAGTGGCGGGTAAGTACCGGCGGGCCGGCAGTTACGAGCGGGCCGGATCCCGGACCGTGGAGAATGCCGATGCCCGGCGTATCCGGACCGAACTGGACGCCATCCGCGCCCGATTCCCCGACCACGCATGACGGCCGCGCTGCGGGGTGCGTTGCTGCTCATCGGACTGTCCGGCTACGGCTTCTCGATGGCCATGATGGTGCAGGCCGGTTTGGGACTGGACCCCTGGGACGTGTTCCACCAGGGTCTGAGCCGGCTCACCGGGATGACCATCGGGACCGCCTCAGCGCTGGTGGGGCTGGTGGTGCTACTGGCCTGGATCCCGCTGCGCAACCGGCCCGGCATCGGCACCGTCGCCAACGTCATCGTCATCGCGGTCACCGTGGACATCGGCGTGGCGGTCCTGCCCGCCCCCGACGATATGGCGCTGCGGATACCGATGATGTTGGGCGCGGTCCTGCTCAACGCGGTCAGCACGGTCCTCTACATCGGTGCGGGTCTCGGGCCCGGGCCGCGTGACGGCCTGATGACCGGCCTGGTGGCCCGCACCGGCCGCTCGGTGCGGCTGATCCGCACCCTCATCGAGGCGACCGTGCTCACCGCCGGCTGGCTGCTCGGCGGCACCGTCGGCGTCGGCACCGTCATCTACGCGTTCGGCATCGGTCCGCTGGTGCAACTGATCCTGCGGTACCTGCCGCGTCGGCTGCTGTTCCACGACTTCGGCGCGGCCGGGCGAGCGGGGCGAGGCCGGGCGCCGGATCGCACCGACACTACGATGAGCGGGTGCCCCCGACTGCCGCAGGAGACGATCACGTAGACGGCCCCGTCGCCGACCCCGACCTGCTGATCGATTTCGCCAAGGTCACCCTGCGCCGCGGGGGCAAGACCCTGGTCGGGCCCATCAACTGGGCCGTCGAACTCGACGAACGCTGGGTGGTGATCGGTCCCAACGGGGCGGGCAAGACGTCATTGCTGCGGATGGCGGCCGCCATCGAGCACCCGTCGTCGGGCACCGCGTTCGTGCTCGGTGAGCGACTCGGGCGCACCGACATGTCGGAGCTGCGGTCCCGGGTCGGGCTGAGCAGTTCGGCTCTGAGTCAACGGATCCCCGACGACGAGGTGGTGCGCGACCTGGTGGTCTCGGCCGGGTATGCGGTGCTGGGCCGCTGGCGCGAGAAGTACGACGATGTCGACTACGAGCAGGCCGTCGACATGCTGGAAAGCCTGGGCGCCGAGCATCTGGCCGAACGCACCTACGGCACCCTGTCCGAGGGGGAGCGCAAGCGGGTGCTGATCGCCCGCTCGTTGATGACCGATCCGGAACTGCTGCTGCTCGACGAGCCGGCCGCCGGACTGGACCTCGGCGGCCGCGAGGAACTGGTTTCCCGGCTGGCCGATCTGGCCGCCGACCCCGATGCGCCGGCCATCGTGCTGGTCACCCACCATGTCGAGGAGATCCCGCCCGGGTTCAGCCACTGCTTGCTGCTCTCGGAGGGCAGCGTGGTCGGTGCCGGGCTGCTGACCGACGTGCTGACCGCGGAGAATCTGTCCACGGCGTTCGGGCAGTCGATCGCCCTGGAGTACCTCGACGGCCGCTACTTCGCCCGTCGCACCCGCAGCCGCGCCGCACACAGGAGGCGAGCCACATGACAGACCCCAATGATCCGCTGGTGCCCCGGCCCGCCTCCACCGTCATGCTGCTGCGGGACCAGGGCACCCCGGAGTCCCTGGAGATCTTCCTGATGCGCAGGCACTCGGCGATGGACTTCGTGGCCGGTGTGATGGTCTTTCCCGGTGGCGGCGTCGACGAGCGCGATCGGGGGACCGGGACAGCCTGGTACGGTCCCGAACCCGCCTGGTGGGCCGAGCGCCTGAACGTCGATGTCGACCTGGCCGAGGCGCTGGTGTGCGCCGCAGCCCGGGAGACCTTCGAGGAGTCCGGGGTGCTGTTCGCGGGCGCCGCGGATGATTCCGACATCCTCGTCGACGATGCCTCGGTGTACCGGGAACAGCGGGCGGCGCTGGCCAACAACTCGCTGTCCTTCGCGGACTTCCTGCGCGACGAGAAGCTGGTGCTGCGCGCCGATCTGCTGCGGCCCTGGGCCAACTGGGTGACCCCGAAGGAAGAGCGCACCCGCCGCTACGACACCTACTTCTTCGTCGGCGCCATCCCGCACGGGCAGCTCGCCGACGGCGAGAACACCGAGAGCGACCGGGCGTTCTGGTCCACCCCGCAGGCCGCGCTCGACGAGTTCGCCGAGGGGCGCTCCTTCCTGCTCCCGTCGACCTGGTCGCAACTCGACTCGCTCAACGGGCGCACCGTGGCCGAGGTGCTCGCCACCGAGCGCAGGATCGTGGCGATGGAGCCGAGCCTGTCGGCGGACAAGGCGACCGGCGACTGGGAAATCGAGTTCTTCGACGGCGAACGCTACAACGCGGCCCGCAACCGGCGCGGTCCGCAGGGGTACACGGCTGACGGTGTGAAGGCATGAGGGAGTTCGTCTCCACCGTGGTGGCCGACGGCGTGGCCACCCTGGTGCTGGGCCGCCCGCCCACCAACGCGTTGACCAGGCAGATGTACCGGGAGATCACGGCCGCG
This sequence comes from Mycobacterium sp. AMU20-3851, assembly GCF_043974665.1. Lineage (NCBI taxonomy): Bacteria > Bacillati > Actinomycetota > Actinomycetes > Mycobacteriales > Mycobacteriaceae > Mycobacterium > Mycobacterium sp. AMU20-3851. Next base: position 3,739,944 of record NZ_CP146371.1, on the reverse strand, counting down.
GCCGGTGAGCTCGGCGCCCGCGCCGACGTCGGCGCCGTGATCGTGTTCGGCGGGCACGAGGTCTTCAGCGCCGGGGACGACGTCGCCGAACTGCGCAGGCTCGGCGCGGCCGATGCCGAGGGCGTGACCGCGGCCTGCCGGGCCGCCCTCGACGCGGTGGCCGCCATCCCGAAGCCCACGGTCGCCGCCGTCACCGGCTACGCGCTGGGGTCGGGACTGGGGCTGGCGCTGGCCGCCGACTGGCGGATCGCCGGAGACAACGTCAAGGTCGGCGTCACCGAGGTGCTCGCCGGGCTGCTGCCCGCCGCGGGCACCGACCGGCTGGTCGACGCGGTCGGGGCCGGCCGGGCCAAGGAGCTGGTGTTCAGCGGCCGATTCGTGGGCGCGGAGGAGGCCCTGACACTGGGGCTGGTCGACGAACTGGTCGCCCCGGACGGCGTCTACGACGCCGCGCTGAGCTGGGCCCGCCGGCACGCCGAGGCGCCCGCGCACGTGCTGGCCGGGGCCAAAGAGATGATCGACAGCCCTGGTGACGGGGTGCGGCGCTACGTCGAGGTCTTCGGGACGTTCATCGTTAGTTAGGCTGCCCATATGACGAGCACGGACCACACGCCCGCTGACGCGGAGTTGAAGCCAAACCCGCACGCCACAGCCGAACAGGTCGAAGCTGCGTTGAAGGACACCAAGCTGGCCCAGATCCTGTATCACGACTGGGAAGCGGAGACCTACGACGACAAGTGGTCGATCTCCTATGACCAGCGCTGCATCGACTATGCGCGCGGCCGCTTCGATGCCATCGTCCCGGACGAGGTGCAGCGCGAACTGCCCTACGACCGGGCCCTGGAGCTGGGCTGCGGCACCGGGTTCTTCCTGCTCAACCTGATCCAGGCCGGGGTGGCCCGCCGCGGATCGGTCACCGACCTGTCCCCGGGCATGGTCAAGGTGGCCACCCGCAACGGTCAGGGCCTGGGGCTGGACATCGACGGCCGGGTCGCCGACGCCGAGGGCATCCCGTACGAGGACAACACCTTCGACCTGGTGGTCGGGCATGCTGTGCTGCACCACATTCCCGATGTGGAGAAATCGCTGCGCGAGGTGGTGCGCATCCTCAAGCCGGGCGGCCGATTCGTGTTCGCCGGTGAGCCCACCAGCGCCGGAAACGTGTATGCCCGCAACCTGTCCACTCTGACGTGGCACCTGTCCACCAACATCACCAAGCTGCCCGGGCTGGAGAGCTGGCGCCGCCCGCAATCCGAACTCGACGAGTCCTCGCGTGCGGCGGCCCTGGAGGCCGTGGTGGATCTGCACACCTTCGATCCCGAGGATCTGGAGCGGATGGCCACCAACGCCGGTGCGATCGAGGTGGCCACGGCCAGCGAGGAATTCACCGCGGCCATGCTCGGCTGGCCGATCCGTACCTTCGAGGCCTCGGTGCCTCCGGGCCGGTTGGGTTGGGGCTGGGCCAAGTTCGCGTTCAACAGCTGGACGACGCTGAGCTGGGTGGACGCCAACGTCTGGCGCCGGGTGGTGCCCAAGGGCTGGTTCTACAACGTGATGGTCACCGGGGTCAAGCCGTCCTGACCGTTGGTCGACTTCACCCTCGACGACGTCGCCTACCTGCGCGGTGACGACGGACGTCGGGCGCTGGCCGAGGTCGCCGGACTCGCACTGAGCGACGCCGGCCGGGTCGCCGACATCGCCACGGTGCGAACACGTTTCGGTGACCGCACGGCGGTGCTCGTGGAGACGACTCTGCTGCGGCGGAGGGCGGCGGCGAAGTTCGCCGACCCGTCCTCGTGGCTGTTCACCGACGAGGCGCTGCAGCAGGCCACCACCGAGACGGTCGCCGCGCACCGTGCGAACCGGTTGGCCGGTGCACGGATACACGACGTCACCTGCTCGGTGGGTGCCGAACTGGCCGCGCTGCGCCCGGTCGCCGCGCTGGTGGTGGGCAGCGATATCGATCCGGTGCGACTGGCCATGGCGCGCAACAATGTTCCCGATGTCGAGGTGTTCCGGGCCGATGCGCTGCGCCCGGTCACCCGCGACACCGTGGTGCTGGCGGACCCGGGCCGGCGCGCGGGTGGGCGGCGCCGGTTCGACCCGCGTGCCTACGCTCCGCCGCTGGACGAACTGTTCGACGCCTACCGCGGCCGCGATCTGGTCGTGAAATGTGCTCCCGGAATACCTTTCGACCGGCTGGGCGAGCTGGGTTTCGAGGGGGAGATCGAGCTGTGCTCGGCGGGCGGCAGTGTGCGCGAGGCCTGCCTGTGGTCGGCGGGGCTGACCGAGCCGGGGGTGCACCGGCGGGCCACCGTGCTGGACCGCGCCGAACAGGTCACCGATGCCGATCCCGACGAGTGTGCGGTCCGTCCGGCGGGGCGGTGGATCGTCGACCCGGACGGGGCGGTGGTGCGCGCGGGATTGGTGCGCCAGTACGCCACCCGGTACGGGTTGTGGCAGCTGGACCCCGACATCGCCTACCTGTCCGGGGACGAACTGCCGGACGGGGTGCGCGGTTTCGAGGTGCTCGGCGAGATCGGGTTCGACGAGAAGCGGCTGCGCCGGGAACTGGCCACCCACGACGCCGGGGCGCTGGAGATTCTGGTCCGTGGCGTGGACGTGGACCCCGACGCGCTGCGCCGTCGGCTCAAGCCGCGTGGGTCGCAGGCATTGTCGGTCGTCATCACCCGGATCGGTACCGGAACGGCCGCCCGTGCGGTGGCGTTCATTTGTCGACCGTCGCGATAGTGCCACAGGTACCCTGTCGGGCAGCGGCGCCTGTGCCGACCCTGCTCCTCGGAGGATCTCCACGATGCGCGTAACCACGCTGGCTGCCCCGGTGCTGGCCGTTCTGGCCGGAGCCGCCCTGTCGGCGGCCCCGGCCTTCGCCGCCCCGCCCAAATGCGAGGACGTCGGCGCGACCGTCGGGGTCGGCGCCACCTGCCAGATCCAGCAGATCGACCCGGCCTACATGCTCAACATCAGCTTTCCGTCCGACTACCCGGACCAGAAGGCGGTGTTCGAGTACGTCAAGCAGACCCGGGACGGCTTCCTGAATGTGGCCAAGAGCCCCGACTTCCGGGGCATGCCGTACGAGTTGGACACCACCTCGGCGCAATACAGTTCCGCGGTACCGCCGCGCGGCACCCAGTCGGTGGTGTTCACCACCTACCAGAACGTCGGTGGTGCGCACCCGCAGACGTTCTACAAGTCGTTCAGCTGGGATCAGGCCTACCGCAAGCCGATCACCTTCGAGAACCTCTTCCGGGAGGGCACCGATCCGCTGCGGGTGATCCTGCCCGTGGTGCAGGCCGAGTTGGCGAAGCAGTCCGGGATACCCGATCCGGTGCTGCCCGAGGCCGGCCTGGATCCGGCCAACTATCAGAATTTCGCGATCACCGACGATGCGGTGATCTTCTTCTTCGGTCAGGGTGAACTGCTGCCCGAGTCCGCGGGAGCCGTGCAGGTGTCGGTGCCGCGGGCCACCATCGCGCCCCTGCTGGCCTGACCCGGTCCCGCTGGGGCGCGTGGGTCAGGCCGGTACGAAGCCGTAGACCTGGCCGTCGCTGGTCGCGGTGACCACTCGACCGTCGTGGCCGATGGACACCCCTACCGGCCAGCCGGTCGCCGCGGGCAGCGGATAGCGGTTGACGGTGCCGCCCTCGGCGGGGTCGAACACCAGCAGGGCCTGTCCGTCCGCGCCGTCGCGGACCACGGTGTAGCCGATGGTCCCCCCGGCCTGGCTGGAGGTGGACAGCGGCTCGACATCCGCACGCCTCCACACGATCTCGGCGTCGTCGCCGTTGTCGGTGAGTCCGGTCAGTTGTGCACCGGGGCCGCCGCCGGCCACGATGACGCCCTCCGGTGAGACCGAGGGCGGGGTCTGCGCCCGGTAACCCAGGTCGACCGACCACTTCGCGCTGCCGTCTGCGGTGTCGACCGCCCACAGCCTGCCGTCGCGCCCGTTGACGTAGGCGGTGGTGCCGTCGGCCGACAGCACGGGACTGGCGATCGGGCCGCCGCCGACGGCGTCACTGGTCCACATCCGGTTCACCATCGGGGTCTGGCCGGGCCGGTACTGCAGCCCGATCAGCTCCGGTGCCGGGGCGCCCGGTTCCCACAGCCCGACGACCAGCATCCCGGTCTCGGCGGAGAACGCCGGTGCGGCCGAGACGGGGCAGTCCGCGCCGCCGGCCGCGCAATCGTCGAGGCCGCGTTCGGAATCGGTGGGATCGACACCGGACACCAGATCCAGCGAGGTGCCGACGACCGTCCCGCGGTGGGCGTCGAACACCAACAGCTGACCCAGATGGGTGAGCACGAGCAACTGGCCGGGGGCCAGCAGCCGTGGCGTGGTGGGCATCCCGATCACCGGCTGGCGCCAGCGGATCCACTGTGTCGGTGGGTAGGACATGATGGCGCCGGGCTGGCCGACGTAGAGGTTGTCGAAGCCATCGAAAAGGGCGCTGGAGCGCGGGCCGCCCTGCCACAACCGGGTGCACCACCGCTGGCGGGCGTTGTTGTCGGTCTCCCAGACCATCAGCGAACAACCGTTGGCGGTCTGCGCGTTGACCGCGAGGTAACTGCCGGAGCCCAGCGCCACCTGTGCGCCCAGTTCACCCTTGACCGAGCGCTGCCAGTCCGGGGCGAGCGCCTGCGCGCCGTCCACCGGGCTGTAACTGGTGTTGGCCGCGTCGGCGTATTGCGCCGCCCAACCGTCCGCGGGGTGGGCCTGGACCCACGAATCGGTGTTTGCGCAGGAGCTGACGGTCAGCGCCGCGATTCCCAGCACGGCAGCAAGCCGGCGCACAGTTCCTCCTCGAGCAGGCATCGAGTCCCGAGACTATCCCGTCCGGGTGTCGCGTAAGGTGACCGGCCATGACGACGATGTGGGGCGCGCCGCTGCACAAGAGGTGGCGTGGTTCGCGGTTGAGCGATCCGCGCCAGGCGCAATTCCTGACCCGCGATTCGCTGCGCTGGGTGCTGGCGAACAAGGCGTACACACCGTGGTACCTGGTGCGCTACTGGCGGTTGCTGAAGTTCAAGCTGCGCAACCCGCACATCATCACCCGCGGCATGGTGTTCCTGGGTAAGGGTGTGGAGATCGAGGCCACCCCGGAACTGTCCACCATGGAGATCGGCCGGTGGGTGCACATCGGGGACAAGAACACCATCCGCTGCCACGAGGGTTCGCTGCGTATCGGTGACAAGGTGGTGCTGGGCCGCGACAACGTGATCAACACCTACCTGGACATCGAGCTCGGCGACTCGGTGCTGATGGCCGACTGGTGCTACGTCTGCGATTTCGATCACAAGATGGACAGCCTGGAGTTGCCGATCAAGGACCAGGGCATCATCAAGAGCCCGGTGCGGATCGGCCCCGACACCTGGGTCGCCGCGAAGGTCACCGTGCTGCGCGGTACCTCGGTCGGCCGCGGTTGCGTGCTGGGGGCCCATGCGGTGGTCAAGGGGGAGATCCCGGACTACTCCATCGCGGTGGGCTCTCCGGCCAAGGTGGTCAAGAACCGGAAGGTCGCCTGGGACGCGTCGGCCGCCGAGCGTGCCGAACTGGCCGCGAATCTGGCCGATATCGAACGCAAGAAGGCCGCTCGCTGATTCAGCGCAGCGCACTTTCCAGTAGCTGTTCCCAGGCGGGCCGGGCGAGTTCGGCATTGCGCTGGGCGTCCTCGCCGTAGAAGAACGCGTTGACGCCGGTCATGCTCTGGCCGTCCCGCACACAGCTGCCGAACATCACCGCACCCGGAGTCGGTTCGGCCAACCGCGCCACCAGATAGCGCTGGTTCTCGTCCTGGTACACCCGGGCGACGAGCCCGACGAAGTCGTCCTGGGCGGGCCGCAGGGTGCGCAGGTCACCCACATCGGAGGCGTCGAGGCCGAAGGCGGCCATCGTGAGCTTCCAGGCCTCGGGCTGGGGTACGTCGGCAGCGGCAGCGATGTGGAACGTCACCGCGGGCCGGCCCGCGAAATGTGCGAGATAATTGCGCAGCACCGCGAAATGGCCGGGCCAGCCGGATTCGAAGCCCTCGATCTGGTCGTCCCAGTCGTCGCGATCGGTGAACAGCGAGTGCACCATCCGGATGACGCAGTCGCCGCCGGGGCGGCCGGTGACGGTGATCTCGGTTGCCACCGGCGGCGCGTCATCGCACCAGTCGCGTTCGACGTAACCGAACCGGTACGGCGGTTCCCATTGTGTGACTTCGCCGTTGGAGCTTCCGTTCGGTCCGAAATCGAACTCGATGGTGCCGCCGACGTTCTCCTCGATGGTGGTGCGGGTGAACCACGCCGTGTTGCCGGGACCTGTCGCGATCGCCTGCCACACCTGCTCAGGTGTTCCGGGCACCACGAGTTCCATTTCGACCCAGCGCTTTTCGTCGTCTTCGTGCACGGGCATCTCGGTTCTCCTAGGACTCGTCGGTGGGCGGCGCAGGATAGGACGCGACGAAAAGCCGGTGCGGCCGGCCTCGTGGCGCGGTGTCGTCGTGGTAGCGGGCCGTGAGTGCGGCGACCGCCTCGGTCAGGTCCCGGGTGAAGCAGGCGCGGTCCGCCGGGGACCGGAAGCGGATCGTGGTGTCGATGGACAGCGTCGCCAGCCGTTTGTCGGTTCTGCGCGCGGCCTGCCACAAGTCGCCGACCTCGTTGACCAAGCGCGCTGCCAGGGCGATGAGGTGGCCGGCCGAGAATCGGTCATTGGTCTTGCCCGCGTCGGCGGCGACATCCCCGAGTGCGCTCGGTGCCACCACATAGGACGCCGCGCTGGCGACGAGGAGGCGTTCGGTCAGTCCGCCCCACCGGCGTTCCTCGGCGACCCTCACCAGTTGGTGTCGCTCCAGTGCCCGCAGGTGGTAGTTGACCTTCTGGCGGCTCAGGCCCACCCGGGCGGCCAGGGTCGCGGCGGACGCGGGCTCGCTGAGTTCGCCCAGCAGTCGGGCGCGTACGGGGTCGAGCACGCTGGTCGCGGCTGCCGGGTCGTTGATCACCTCGATCTCGACCATGTGCCCAGTCTGGGCTTGACAAAAATGTTTGTCAAAGGTTTCGGCGCAGCAGGATCAGCCGTAGTCGGGGAGCGGACGTTCCTCGATCAACCGGCGCGGCTGGGGCTGCCGTTCGGCCCGCTTCGCGGCCAGATACACCTGACTGGTGTTGTCGGCCACCGTCGGCCAGGCAAAGTCGGAGGTGAGGCGTTCCCGGGCGGTGACCGCACGCTGCTGCGCGGAGGCAGGGTCGTCCAGGACCCGCCGCACGGCGTCGGCCAGACCCGCCACGCTGCGCGGCGCACAGGACACGCCGGTGACGCCGTCGATCACGGCCTCACCCAGCCCGCCCGCGGTCGAGGTGACCAGCGGGGTGCCGGTGGCGGCCGCCTCCAGGGCGACGATGCCGAACGGTTCGTAATGCGAGGGCAGCACCGCGGCGTCGGCCCGGTGCAGCAGCTCCACCAGACCCGAATGGTCGATGCGGCCAAGGAATTTGGTGGCCTTGAGCACCTTGTATTTGCGGGCCTGCTCGACCAGGAAGTCCAACTGGGTGCCGTCACCGGCGATGGTCAGCGTGGTGCCCGGGTGGGTCTTGCGGACCCTGGGTAGCGCGGCGATCGCGTCGTGCACGCCCTTCTCGTACTCCAGCCGGCCGAAGTAGAGCAGTTCGGCCGGACCGCCGTGCGGGTGCCGCGGCGCGAAAGGCCAGCCGTCGGTGTCGATCCCGTTGGGGATGACGGTGGTCTCGGCCAGCCCGGGGCCGAACAGTGCGTCGATCTCCTCGCGCATGGACGCCGAACACGTGATGAGTGAATCGGATTCGTGTACCAGCCAGGACTCCAGTGCGTGCACCTGGCGGCTCACCTGTCCGGACAGCCATCCGGAGTGCCGGCCGGCCTCGGTGGCGTGAATGGTGGAAACCAGTGGCACATCGAAGTATTCGGCCAGCGCGATGGCCGGGTGCGCGACCAGCCAGTCGTGTGCGTGCACCAGATCGGGCTGCCAATCGCGCAGCGAGAGCCCGGACCGGACCATCGAGTGCCCCATTGCCAGCGTCCACGCCATCATGTCGGTGCCGAAGGTGAACTCGTGCGGGTCCTGCGCGGCGGCGATCACCCGCACGCCCTCGGTCACCTCGTCGGTGGTGGGGTGGGTGCTGGGGTCGGTACCGGTGGGACGTCGCGACAGGACGACGACCTCATGCCCGGCGAGCACCAGTTCGGTCGCCAGGTGATGCACGTGACGGCCGAGGCCGCCGATGATCACCGGCGGGTACTCCCAGGACACCATGAGGATTTTCACGTGTTTGCACCTTCGACGGCGCACGACCGTGCGCAAACTGCGGGGGAGAGGCGGCGTGTCGCGCAGCAGACACGCACGCTCGCGGGAAAGGAGTTCATGGCAGCCGCCGGGCGTCCAGGGCACCGAACAGACCGTCGGCCCGGTTCCAGTCGGCGGCGAGCCGCTCGGCCTGCTCGCGGCGGCCCGAGGCCAGTGCCGCGGAGATCTCGCGGGTGGCGTGGGCGTGCAGATGCGCGCGGTAGCGCGCATACTCGGCGGCCGAGTCCTTGCTGACCATGAACGGCCAGTCGCTGGAGACCGTGAGTAGCGTCTCGCGCAGGATCTGGTCGGCGACCGCATCGCGACCCGCACCGGAACCGCGGTGCGCCAGCGCCTTGTCCACCGCCGACAGCGCCGTGTCGACCACCTCGGCGTTGAGCGCCACCAGATCGGAGACCTTCTCACCGTTCCAGACCTGCCAGTCCTTACCCGATCCCCAAGAGCTGGGCGGCAATTCGACGGCGGTGCCGACGTAGCCCTCGGCGATGGCATCCGAGAGCGTGCCGACCCGGACGCCGGCCTCGGGCAGCGCCCGCAGCAGCCGTTCCAGCCACCGCGGGCCCTCGTACCACCAGTGCCCGAACAGTTCGGTGTCGAAGGCGGCCACCACGTGCGCGGGTCTGCCGATCCGGGCGGACTCCTCGCGCAACCGGCGGCGCACCACCCCGACGAAGTCGGCGACGTGCTTGTCGATGGCCGCGTCGGCGCGCGCGGGCTCGTACGGTGCCTTCGCCTCCGACGGCACGTTGCGCCCGGTCACCCGGGCCGGCTTCAGACCGGTCCGGTGATCGTAGGTATGGAAGTCCCGATACGCCGCGTGCCCGGGGTAGCCGGATTTCGGTGACCACACCCGATAGCTGACCTGTAGATCGCGCCCGAACGCCACCACATCGGTGTCGCCGACCGGGCGGCCCAGCGCGGTGTCCCCGTGCAGGGACGGACCGTCGACCATGAAGTGCCCGACACCCGCTGCGGCGTAACCGATCTCCATGCCGGGCGCGTAGGCGCACTCGGGTGCCCAGATGCCGGCCGGGGTGTGCGCGAAGCGCTGCCGGGCGTCGGCGAGGCCCTCGCGCAGCGCGAACTCGCGCAGCCGCGGATTCAGCAGCGGCTGGAACGGGTGCGACAGCGGCCCGCCGAGCAGTTCGATGGTGCCCGCGTCGACGAGCTGGCGCAGCAGCGGACTGCCACCGTGGCGCCACAGCGTGGTGAAGTTTTCCAGCGCCTCGGTGGCGGCCTCGTATTCCCGAATGCCGAAGCGGCGCATGGCCTCCGGCGAATTGAACGTGCCCTCCGCACCGGCCTGTGTGGTGCCGGCCGCCGTGCTCGCTTCCAAAGCGCGCAGCTGCCAGTTGGCCAGCCAGTGATGCATGCCGGTCAGGCAGTACGGGTCGTCGAGTTGGGCGGTGACCACCGGGGTCATGCCGAGGCTGACCAGATGGCTACGGTCCTCGGCGGCCAGCGTGCGCAGCACCCGCATGAGCGGCAGGTAGGCCGCGGCCCAGGACTGGTACAGCCATTCCTCGCCGACCGGCCACCGGCCGTGGTGGGCCAGCCACGGCAGGTGCGTGTGCAGCACCAGGGTGAACATCCCGGGAGTGGCGTCACCGGTCGGCTTTCCGCTCACGTGCGTACCGCAATCGCCACCAGGTCGAGGCTGGCATCGATATCGGAATCTTTCGCGTCGAGCAGATCGAAGTCCTCGGCGCGTACCGCGGCGACATCGGCCAGCAACTCCGGCGACCACGGGGCGTCGGCGACGGCGCGGGCGATCTGGGCGTCGATGATCGAGCCGCCGTGGCGGGCGTCCATCTGCGCCAGGCCCGGGCCGTGAAACACGCCGTACACCCCTTCGATCTCGAAGCCGCCCTGCTCCAGCAGCTCGGTCAGTTCCGCGGCGTTCAGCTCACGGGTGTGGAACGGGTTGAGCGGGGTGTCCCGGCCGGGGGAGAAGGTGATGCGATTGGGGGTGGACATCAGCAGCAGTCCGCCCGGGCGCAGCACCCGCGCGCACTCGCCGACGAACTGGGCCTGGTCCCACAGGTGCTCGATCACCTGGAAGTTCACCACCACGTCGACCGAGCCATCCGCTAATGGCAGATCGGCCAGATTCCCCAGATGCATCTGCACCCGCGGATACTTCGCCCGGATATGGCCGACGGCCTGCTCGTCGTAGTCCACCCCGACCACACTGCGGGCCACCCCGGCGATCAGATCGGCGCCGTACCCCTCACCGGGCCCGGCCTCGAGCACGTCGCGACCGGCGCACCGGTCGGCGAGACGCTGATAGACCACCTCGTGGCGGCGGAACCAGTAGTTCTCCTCGGCCAGGCCGGGAATGGTGCGTTCGCCGGTCAAGGGCAGGGCGGTGTCGACTCCCTCGTTGGAGCCGGTGCTGTCGACGGAACCGATTGTGCTCATTGGAAGGCAGGCTAACCCGTAAAGGCCGGTTCGCGAACGGATGCCCTAGTGACCGTGGGGTCTGAGCGAGCGGATTGACCAGTTATGGTGTCCTTGCGTGCCGTCAAAGTTACTCATGGGTAACATGGGGGCCGATACCGAAATCGTGATATGCCCAGGCCGGCTGCCGGCCTCATCGAGGAGGACGAACCACAGTCATGACGAACATCGTGGTCCTGATCAAGCAGGTCCCTGACACCTGGTCGGAGCGCAAGCTCACCGACGGCGATTACACGCTGGATCGCGAGGCGGCCGATGCCGTGCTCGACGAGATCAACGAGCGCGCCGTCGAAGAAGCGCTGCTCATCAAGGAGCGCGAGGGTGGCGAGGGCACGGTGACCGTGCTGACCGCCGGCCCCGAGCGCGCCACCGAGGCCATCCGCAAGGCGCTGTCCATGGGCGCCGACAAGGCTGTGCACCTCAAGGACGACGGCCTGCACGGCTCCGACATGGTCCAGACGGGCTGGGCCCTGGCCCGCGCGCTGGGCACCATCGAGGGCACCGAACTGGTCATCGCCGGTAACGAGGCCACCGACGGCACCGGCGGCGCCGTGCCGGCGATCATCGCCGAGTACCTGGGTCTGCCGCAGCTCACCCATGTCCGCAAGCTCAACGTCGAGGGTGACAAGGTCACCGCCGAGCGTGAGACCGACGACGGCGTGTTCGGCCTGGAGGCCACCCTGCCCGCCGTGGTGAGCGTCAACGAGAAGATCAACGAGCCGCGCTTCCCGTCCTTCAAGGGGATCATGGCGGCCAAGAAGAAGGAAGTCACCGTTCTGACGCTGGCCGAGATCGGCGTGGAGCCCGACGAGGTGGGTGTCGCCAACGCCGGCACCAAGGTGCTGTCCTCGACCCCGAAGCCGCCGAAGACGGCCGGCGAGAAGGTCACCGACGAGGGCGACGGCGGCACCAAGGTCGCCGAGTACCTGGTTGCCCAGAAGCTCATCTAGCAGCTGATTCCTCTCTCAGACACACACGAAGGACATAAGACATGGCTGAAGTACTTGTGCTCGTCGAGCACGCAGAAGGTGCCCTGAAGAAGGTCAGCACCGAACTCATCACCGCCGCCCGCGTGCTGGGTGAGCCGTCCGCGGTCGTCATCGGCGCCGAAGGCACCGCCGCCGCCCTGACCGACGGCCTCAAGGCCGCCGGTGCGGCCAAGATCTACGTCGCCGAGTCGGCCGACGTGGACAACTTCCTGGTCACCCCCAAGGTCGACGTGCTCGCCGCGCTGACCGAGACGGCCGCCCCGGCCGCCGTCGTGATCGCCGCCAGCGCCGAGGGCAAAGAGGTTGCCGGCCGGTTGGCCGCGCGGCTGGGCTCCGGCCTGCTGGTCGACGTCGTCGACGTCAAAGAGGGTGGAGTGGGCGTCCATTCCATCTTCGGTGGCGCGTTCACCGTCGAGGCTCAGGCCACCGGCGAACTGCCCGTGATCACCGTGCGTCCGGGTGCGGTGGAAGCCGCTCCCGCCGACGGTGCGGGCGAGGTCATCACGGTCGAGGTTCCGGCCCAGGCCGAGAACGCCACCAAGATCACCTCCCGCGAGCCGGTCGTCGCCGGTGACCGTCCGGAGCTCACCGAGGCCAGCGTCGTCGTCGCCGGCGGCCGTGGCGTCGGCAGCGAGGAGAACTTCAAGGTCGTCGAGGAGCTCGCCGATTCGCTCGGTGCCGCCGTCGGTGCCTCGCGTGCCGCCGTCGACTCCGGCTACTACGGCGGTCAGTTCCAGGTCGGTCAGACCGGTAAGACCGTGTCGCCGCAGCTGTACATCGCGCTGGGCATCTCCGGTGCCATCCAGCACCGCGCCGGCATGCAGACGAGCAAGACCATCATCGCGGTCAACAAGGACGAAGAGGCCCCGATCTTCGAGATCGCCGACCTCGGCATCGTCGGTGACCTGTTCAAGGTCACCCCGCAGCTGACCGAAGCGGTCAAGGCCCGCAAGGGTTAAGCACTCCCGTTAAGGCCCCCGGACACGATGTGTCCGGGGGCCTTTTCGTCTCGACAGGCCACGCATTCTCAAGGGTCCGGCGGGGGTCCGGCGCGCGTCATGCTGATTTCATGACCGAACTCGCGCGGGTCATCAGCGAACGCCGTTCGACGCGGCTGTTCCTGCCCGACAAGCCGGTGCCGGCGGAACTGCTCGACGAAGCGCTGGCCCTGGCGATGCGGGCACCCTCGAATTCCAACGTGCAACCGTGGCGGGTGTACATCGCCTCCGGGGCGCGCCGGGACCGGCTGGTCGCCGCGATGCTGGAGCGGGCCGCGGTCGAACTGCCGGTGACGGCGGGACTGCCGGAGAGTTTCCTGCCGCTGCGCCACGAACTCGGCGCATTGGTGTACGGATCGATGGGCATCGAGCGGCACGATGCGGCGGCCCGGCGGCTGGCCCAGCTGCGCAACTGGGAGTTCTTCCGGGCCCCGGTCGGCGCGGTCGTGTGCATGCACCGCGATCTTGGCCTGGTCGACGCCGTGGGTGTCGGGATGTTCATGCAGACACTGGTGCTGGCGCTGACCGAACGCGGCCTCGGCACCTGCGTGCAGGTGTCGATCGCGGCTTACCCGGACATCCTGCGGGACCAGCTGGGCATACCCGACGAGCTGAACGTACTGTGCGGCCTGGCGATCGGCTACCCGGATCCGGCGTTCGCCGGCAACCGGCTGGCGGTGCCGCGCAACCCGGTGACGGCGAACGTGGTGCACGTCGAGGACTGAGGTCCGGCCACAACTCGTCACCCAGCGTGCACGGACACGTCACGCAGTCGTTGCGGTCCCGCTGTCCGGAGCCGCGACGGTGCTCGGTATGAGCACCGCATCTGTACTCATACCCGCTGACGACACCGACCGACAGGCACCGGGGCCGCGCTACACCCTGTTGCTGTCCACCGATCCGGCGCATATCGAAGCGGCTCAACGCCTGCGCTACGACGTGTTCACCGCCGAGCCCGGTTTCGCCCTCAACCCGGCGACCCCCGGTTTCGACCTGGGGCTCGATGCCGACCACTTCGACCAGTTCTGCGATCACCTGCTGGTCCGCGACGACGCTTCCGGCGAACTCGTGGGCTGCTACCGGATGCTGCCACCCCCGGGCGCGATCGCCGCGGGCGGGCTCTACACCGCCACCGAGTTCGACGTCCGGGCGCTGGATTCGCTGCGTCCCTCGCTGGTCGAGATGGGCCGCGCCGTGGTGCGCGCCGAGCACCGCCACGGCGGCGTGGTGCTGCTGATGTGGGCCGGGATCCTGGCCTACCTGGACCGCAGCGGTTACGAGTACGTCACCGGCTGCGTATCCGTCCCGACCCACCCAGGCGGGGAAGAGCCCGGCAGCCTGGTGCGCGGGGTGCGCGACGTGGTGCGCCGCCGGCACAGCGCGCCCGCCGAACTCACCGTGCGGCCCTACCGCCCGGTGGTCATCGACGGCCGCACCCTCGACGACATCGACCCCCCGGCCCGGCTCACGTTGCCCGCGCTGATGCGGGGCTACCTGCGCCTCGGGGCGCAGGTGTGCGGTGAACCGGCCCACGACCCGGATTTCGGCGTCGCGGACTTCCCGGCGCTGCTGGACAAGACCAGGGCCGACGTCCGCTACCTGAAGCGGTTGCGTTCGGTGGCCCAGGCCGCGGACCTGGCGGCCGGACAGTGACCGTCACGCCGAACCCCTGGCTGCCGAAGGCGACCTGTGACGCCGGCTGCATGCACGCCGGTGCCGCGCCACGGGGCTCCCGGCCCGCGATCTGGACCCGCAGCGCCCTGCGCATCAGCGGCGCCGTGCTGCTCCTGCTCGCGGTGCCGGTACTGGCGGTGCCGCTGCCGGGGCGCTCCCACCTGCAGCGCGGCTACTGCCGGTTGATGCTGCGCTGCGTCGGGGTGCGGATCACCATCTCCGGTGGACCGATCCGCAACCTGCGCGGCGTGCTGGTGGTCAGCGGCCACGTGTCCTGGCTGGACGTCTTCGCCATCGGGGCGGTGCTGCCCGGATCGTTCGTCGCGCGTGCCGACCTGATCGACTGGCCGGCCCTCGGCGTCATCGCGCGCCTCATGAAGGTCATCCCGATCGAACGGGAGAACCTGCGCCGGTTGCCGGCCGTGGTCGGCGCGGTGGCCGCCCGGCTGCGCAACGGCCAGACCGTGGTGGTCTTCCCGGAGGGCACCACCTGGTGCGGCCTTGGCTACGGGCCGTTCCGGCCGGCCATGTTCCAGGCCGCCGTCGACGCCGGCCGCCCGGTGCAGCCGCTGCGGCTGACCTACCACCACCGCGACGGCAGGCCGTCGACCGTGCCGGCCTATGTGGGCGACGACACCCTGCTCGAATCCATCCGGCGGCTGGTGACCGCCCGGCGCACGGTGGTGCACGTGCAGGTGCAGTCCCTCCAGCTGCCCGGCACCGACCGCCGCGACCTGGCCGCCCGCTGCGAGGCGGCGGTACGCGGCTCCGGCGGACGTGACGTGGCCCACGCCGGGCAGGCGCCCGCACTGGTGGCCTGACCTCGACGGACAGCGCCGGACACCCCGGCGGCTATCCTGGATGGGCCATGACCGCCGCATACCTGGATCACGCTGCCACCACCCCGATGCACCCGGCTGCAATCGAGGCGATGGCCGCCGCGCTGGCCATGGTGGGCAACGCGTCGTCGCTGCACACCTCCGGACGGGCGGCGCGCCGCCGGATGGAGGAGGCGCGCGAGATGCTGGCCGGTCTGCTGGGCGCCCGGCCCTCGGAGGTGATCTTCACCGCCGGGGGCACCGAGTCCGACAATCTTGCGGTCAAGGGCATCTTCTGGGCCCGGCGCGACGCCGACCCGCAGCGGCGCCGGATCGTGACCACTCCCGTCGAGCACCACGCGGTGCTCGACGCGGTGGAATGGCTGGTCGAACACGAGGGTGCCGAGGTGAGCTGGCTGCCCGTCGACGCCGACGGCGCGGTATCGGCCGCCGATCTGCGGGACCTGCTGCAGGCCCACGACGATATCGCGCTGATCTCGGTGATGTGGGCCAACAACGAGGTCGGCACCATCCAGCCGATCGCCGAATTGGCTGCAGTGGCAGCGGAATTCGATATCCCCATGCACAGTGACGCGATCCAGGCGGTCGGGCACATTCCGGTGGATTTTGCGGGCAGTGGGCTCTCGGCGATGAGCGTCGCAGCACACAAGTTCGGCGGCCCGGCCGGTGTCGGCGCCCTGGTGCTGCGGCGCAACACCGCGTGTGTGCCGATCCTGCACGGTGGCGGTCAGGAACGTGACGTGCGTTCGGGCACACCGGATGTCGCGGCCGCGGTGGCGATGGCGGCTGCGGCCGAGGTCGCGGTCGGCGGATTGGTCGAGACCAGCGCGCGGGTGCGCGCCCTGCGGGACCGGTTGATCACCGGCGTGCAGACGCTGATCGAGGACGTCGACGTCAACGGCGCCACCGGTGATGCCCGGCTACCGGGCAACGCCCACTTCACTTTCCGGGGCTGCGAGGGTGACGCACTGCTGATGCTGCTGGACGCCAACGGCGTCGAATGCTCGACCGGTTCGGCATGTACGGCCGGGGTGGCCCAGCCGTCGCATGTGCTCATCGCGATGGGCGCCGACCCGGCTGCCGCGCGTGGATCGCTACGGCTTTCGCTGGGGCACACCAGCACCGAAGCGGACGTCGATGCGGCTCTGGACGTGTTGCCGGCCGCGGTGGAGCGGGCCCGGCAGGCGGCGCTGGCGAGTGCGGGAACGAGACGATGAAGGTTCTGGTCGCGATGAGCGGCGGCGTCGACTCCTCGGTGGCCGCCGCCCGGATGGTGGACGCCGGCCACGAGGTCGTCGGGGTGCATCTCGCGCTGTCGGCCGCACCCGGCACGCTGCGTACCGGCTCGCGGGGTTGCTGCTCGAAGGAAGACGCCGGTGACGCCCGCCGGGTCGCCGACATCCTCGACATCCCGTTCTACGTCTGGGATTTCGCGGACCGGTTCAAGGCCGAGGTCATCGACGACTTCGTCGACGCCTATGCCCGCGGTGAAACGCCCAACCCGTGCGTGAAGTGCAACGAGACCATCAAGTTCTCCGCGCTGTCGGCGCGCGCGCTGGCGCTGGGCTTCGACGCCGTCGCCACCGGTCACTACGCCCGGCTCGCCGACGGACGGCTGCGACGCGCGGTCGATATCGACAAGGACCAGTCCTACGTGCTGGGCGTGCTGACCGCCGAGCAGCTGCGGCACGCACTGTTCCCGATCGGGGACACCCCCAAGACGGAGATCCGCGCCGAGGCCGCCCGCCGGGGCTTGGCCGTCGCCGACAAACCCGACAGCCACGACATCTGCTTCATCCCGTCCGGGGACACCCGCGCGTTCCTGGGAGCCAAGATCGGGGTGCGCCGCGGTGCGGTCGTCGACTCGGCCGGAGCCGTGCTCGCCGAACACGACGGCGTGCACGGATTCACCATCGGTCAGCGCAAGGGTCTGGGCATCGGGGGACCGGGCCCCGACGGGCAGCCCCGCTACGTCACCGGCATCGACGCCGAGACCGGCGAGGTGCGGGTGGGCCCGGCCGAGGAACTCGACGTGTCGGCCCTGACCGGGCAGGACCCGGTGTTCACCGCGGGCGCGCCGCCGGCCGGACCGGTCGAGGGTGTTGTGCAGGTGCGCGCGCACGGCGGCCTGGCCGAGGCGGTCGTGGAGCTGCGGGACGGCAGGCTGGTCGCCGACCTGCGCACGCCGCTGCGCGGGGTGGCGCCCGGGCAGACGATGGTGCTGTACCGGCCGGATCCGGCCGGTGACGAGGTTCTCGCCAGCGCCACCGTCACCCGGTGACCGGCTCATCGAATACGGTTGGCGGCGTGAGTGTTTTCGCCGCCGCCACCGGCATCGGATCGTGGCCGGGTACCTCCGCACGACAGGCCGCCGAGATCGTCGTCGGTGAACTGCACACGCTGCCGCACCTGGTCGAGCTGCCCGCCCGGGGCGTGGGTGCGGACCTGATCGGGCGCACCGGCGCGCTGCTGGTCGACATCGGCATCGACACCGTGGCGCGGTCCTACCGCATCGCGCCGGGCCGCAGTTCGGTGCTGCGACGCGCAGTCAGCATGCTCAACGAGGATCTGGACGCCCTGGAGGAAGCCTGGGAGAAGGCCGGGTTGCGGGGCTCGGGGCGGCCGGTGAAGGTGCAGGCCGCTGGACCGTTCACGCTGGCCGCACAACTGGAGCTGGCCAACGGTCACCGTGCCATCACCGACACCGGGGCGCTGCGGGACCTCGCCGGATCGCTGGCCGAGGGGCTGGGCGCGCACCGCGCGGAGGTGGCCCGGCGGCTGGGCACCGAGGTCGTGGTGCAACTGGACGAGCCGTCGCTGCCGGACGCGCTGGCCGGCCGGCTTGCCGGGGTGACCAGCCTGTCACCGGTGGCCGCGCTCGATGAACAGTTGGCCGCGGCCCTGCTCGACGACTGCGTCGACGCGTTGGGCGGTGCGGTCGCATTGCACAGCTGCGCTCCCGAATTGCCGTGGAAGCTGCTGCAGCGCAGCCGGTTACCCGCACTGTCGGTGGATGTGTCGACGCTGCAGGCCGGTGATCTGGACGGGGTGGGTGAGTTCGTGGAGTCCGGGCGGACTGTGCTGCTGGGGGTGATCCCGGGCACCGCCCAGCAACGACGCTGGGAGCCCGAGCACGTCGCCAAAGCGGCCGCGGCGGTCACCGATCGGCTGGGGTTCGGCCGCTCGGTTCTGCGCGAGCGGATCGGCATCACCCCTGCCTGCGGGTTGGCCGGGGCGACCGAGCAATGGGCCCGCACGGCGATCGGTCTGGTGCAGAAGGCGTCCGACGGATTGGCCGTCGATCCGGACGGAATCTGACCGGCAAACATCGCGGGGGCGTAAGCTGTCCCGAGCGGTGAGGGGGCACGTGTTTTTGTGGAAGCGGTTGATGACGACCGGCGCTGGGGCGGCGGTTGCATTGACGCTGCTCATCGGGCCGGCGCCCATCGCCGCCTCCGACCCGGGGTCGCGCGGCTCGCACTCCGGACAGTCCAATTCCCGGGACGATGCCCGTGGGCGCGGCGGTGAAACGCCGCGCGGACGCGCTCCCAGCAATGATTCGCGCGGCGACGGCGGGCGTCGGTCCGAATGGGTCGAGGCGCGCGACGGCTCGCTGCCGCCATGGACCTTGACCGAACCGACACAGGACGCGCTGCGCAGCGCAGATTCCGGTGTCACCGCACGCACCAGCGAGCCGACGAGCGCACGTACCAGCGAGTCGACCACCGCACGGACCAGCGACTCGACCACCGCACGGACCACGTCGGGACAGGCCGACCGACCGTCGGTGCCCAGCGCCGACGGCGCCCGGACCGTGCGCACGGCCAGATCCGCCCGGGGGGCCGACGCGACCACGGGTGGTTCGGGCCGGCGTCCGGTCGCCGAGCTCGTGCCGCCCGGTGCGGGACGGTTCGGTGCCGGGAACGTCGTCGAGGACGAGACCGCCGATCCCGTGACGGTGACCCCGCGTCCGCGTCCGCAGCCGGCCACCAGCGCGCCAGCCGGCGCCCCGGCCGTCGTGGCGCCGGAGCCCTCGGCTCCCGCAGCGGTGCTGCCGCCGTCCCGGCGGATCTCGGCCCCATGGATTGCCGAGCTGGCCCTGCCGGCACCACCGTTGGCGCCGGACCGGCGCCCGGGCCAGCCCATGACCTCGCTGTTCGGCGTTCTCGGATTGCTGCTGATCCCGATGGCCGGTGCGGCGCTCGGCTACCGGCAGGCGCGGGCTGCACGCTCGGTCGGGGTGCTGCCGCAGGTC
This sequence comes from Mycobacterium sp. AMU20-3851, assembly GCF_043974665.1. Lineage (NCBI taxonomy): Bacteria > Bacillati > Actinomycetota > Actinomycetes > Mycobacteriales > Mycobacteriaceae > Mycobacterium > Mycobacterium sp. AMU20-3851. The sequence continues at coordinate 3,720,390 of NZ_CP146371.1, read as the reverse complement.
TAGCGATCGCCGCCGGAACACGCGGACTATCGTCCGCCGGAACACGCGGACTATCGTCCGCCGGAACACGCGGACTATCGTCCGCCGGAACACGCGGACTATCGTCCGCCGGAACACGCGGACTATCGTCCGCCGGAACACGCGGACTATCGTCCGCGAAGGTCCTTGCGCAGGATCTTGCCCGCCGCCGACTTCGGGATCGCATCGATGAAGGCCACCTGCCGGACCTTCTTGTACGGCGCCACCTGCTCGGCGACGAACGCCATCACCGCGGCTTCATCCACCTCGGTGTCGGGCTGGCGCACCACGAACGCCTTGGGCACCTCCTCGCCGGACTCCGGCTCGGTGACCCCGATGACGGCGGCGTCGGCGATCGCGGGGTGGGTCAGCAGCACGGCCTCCAGTTCGGCCGGCGGCACCTGATACCCCTTGTACTTGATCAGCTCCTTGAGCCGGTCGACGATGAACACGCAGCCGGTCGCGTCGACCCGGGCCAGATCGCCGGTGTGCAGGAAGCCGTCCCCGTCGATCGTCTCGCGGGTGGCGGCCTCGTTGTTCAGGTAGCCGACCATGACATTGGGGCCCCGGAACCACAATTCACCGGTTTCGCTCAGTCCGGCCGCGGGCAGCCCGATCTCCTCCCCGGACACCGGGTCGATGAGCTTGGACTCCGAGTTCGGCACCGTCCACCCGCAGGAACTGACCGGCGCCGCCTTTCCCACCAGTGCCCGGCCACCGTCGAACGGGGTGATGTGGCTGACCGGGCTGAGCTCGCTCATCCCGTAGCCCTGCACCAGCGCACAACCCAGGCGTGCAGCGACGGCCAAGCCGAGCTCCTCGTCCAGCGGCGCGGCGCCGGACATGATGGCGCGCAACGAGGACAGATCGAATTGATCGACCATCGGATGCTTGGCCAGCGCCACCGCCACCGGTGGGGCGATGAAGGCATGCGTACACCGGTGCTCGGCGATGTTGGACAGGAAGGCCGTCAGGTCGAATGCGGGCATGATGACCAACCGTGCGCGGGCGTGCAGCGCGGCGTTCAGCAGCACCGTCATCCCGTAGATGTGGAAGAACGGGAGCACCGCCAGCACCACATCACCGGATGTCATGTCCTGCAGTGGCCGGATCTGCGCGACGTTGGACACCAGGTTGCGATGCGTGAGCATCACCCCCTTGGGGTTGCCGGTCGTGCCCGAGCTGTACGGCAGCACGGCCAGGTGGGTGGCGGGGTCGAAGCTCACCTGTGGCGCCGGGTGCGCCGGGCCCAGCAGATCGTCGGCATTCGGGTGGCCGTCGGCGGCCGCGCCTGGTCCGTCGAGCACGATGACCGCCGACTCGTCCAGGCCCGCAGTCGTTGCGCCCTCGACGGCCTGGGCGCGCAGCGCGGAAACGGTGATCAGCAGCCTCGCACGGGAGTCGGTGAGCTGCTTGGCGATGTCCTTGGCGGTGAACAGCGCATTGACGGTGGTGGCCGTCGCCCCGGACCGCAGGATGCCGTGGAACGCGACGGCGAACGCCGCGCTGTTCGGGGCGAGCAGGCCCACCACGTCCCCGGCGCCCAGCCCGCGGGCCGCCAGTGCACCGGCGAAGGCGGCGATCCGCTCGACCAGTTGCCGGTAGGTGGTGGTGTTGCCGGTGGGGGCGTCCACCAGTGCGACCTGATCACCGACCGTGGGGTCGATGTCGGTGAACAGGTAGTCGTAGACGCTGACTGCAGGGATCTCGACCGGGGGATACGGGCTCTGGATACTCATGGCACTCCTTATCGAACCACGCCGTCGGGGTGGGTGGGGGCGAGCCGAGAACGCCCATGCGTTACCAGCGGTACTGGATAACGTACATTGTCGTCATGGACAACCCGCCCGACCTGCCCGGGGTAGCGCACCGCTTCGTCGATCTCGGGGCGGGCGTGACCATCCACGTTGCCGACGCCGGCCCGGCCGACGGACCGCCGGTGATGCTGGTGCACGGCTTCCCGCAGAACTGGTGGGAGTGGCACGAGCTGATCGGGCCGCTGGCCGAGGACGGGTACCGGGTGCTGTGCCCGGACCTGCGCGGCGCGGGCTGGAGCTCGGCGCCCAGAGACCGCTACCTCAAGAACGACATGGCCGACGACCTTGCCGCGGTATGCGACCGGCTGGGGGTCGGGCCGGTCAAGCTGGTGGCCCACGACTGGGGCGGACCGGTCGCCACCATCTTCATGCTGCGCCATCCCGAGAAGGTGGCCGCCTTCATGGGATTGAACACCGCGGTGCCGTGGCTCAAGCACGACCGCACGGCACTGATCAACATCTGGCGGATGTGGTACCAGATCCCGATGTTGCTGCCGGTGATCGGTCCGAAGGTGATCGCCGACCCCAAGGCCCGATTCTTCAAGTTGCTCGGCTCGTGGGTCGGCGGCGATTTCGAGACCCCACCGGAGGACATCGCGTTCTACGTCGCCTGCATGCGCCGACCCGGCTATGCCGAGGCGGGTTCACGTTGGTACCGCACCTTCCAGACCCGGGAAGCCGCCCGCTGGATGCGCGGCGAGTTCGACGATCACCATGTCTCGGTGCCGGTGCGCTGGCTGCACGGCACCGACGACTCGGTACTCACCCCGGAATTGCTACGTGTCCTGCCCGAACACTGCGCGGACTTCGAGCTGGAACTGGTTGCCGGGGTGGGGCACTGGATCGTCGAGCAACGCCCGGAGCTGGTGCTGGACCGGCTGCGCGGATTCCTGACGTCGACCTAGCCCCGGCGGGGTCAGGCGGCCTTGTCCGCGTCGGCACCGCCGGTATCGGCCCCGGGATCAGCACCGCCGTCCGCCGAGCCGTCACCGGTGCCGCCCTGCCGAGCGGTCCCGTCGGCCGGGGCGGTATCGGTGTTCTCGGATGACGGATCGTCTGCGCCGAGGTCGGCATCGACTCCGCGGACCCGCTGCCGCGTGGTGACCGCAGTGGACTCCGGCAGTTCGGGTTCGAGTTCCGCGAGGACCGGCTGCTCACCGGCAATGTCGGTCTCGTCGGCGACCTCAGTCTCCTCGGCCACCACCTCGGCGGTATCGGGGACTTGGGGAACCTCGCTGACCACAACGGGTTCGACGGTATCGGCGACACCGTCGGTGCCCTCGCCGGCCCCGGACTGGGTCTGCACGCCCGCGTCGAGCGACTCGACGACGTCGGCGGTCGCCGCCGGCTGAAGATCTGCCGCGTCGTGGTCCGTCGTCCGCGCCGCCGCAACCAGATCGGCTTCGAGTGCCGGGTCCGGGGTGGTGACCCGATCCCAGTTCGGGTTCAGGGCGTGCCGGATACCGACTCCGATGGCGTCGATCAGGTCGAACGGCAGCGCCAGCAGTCGCTGCGGGGTGGGCAACAGCGAGGCCGGGGTGGGGGTGCCGGGGTTGATGGACCGGTTGTACCCCAGATCGATGAGCACCTTCAGCGCCGGTTCGACCAGATCCAGCAACGGCTTGGGCACCCCGAGCAGACGCAACGGCAGCAGCAGCGGCAGGTACGGTGCGGCGAGCGTGACATAGGTGATGTTGCTGTCGGGGTCCTTGTAGTCCGGGCGGGCCCGGGGACCGTCCAGGCTGGCCGGCAGATAGTTGATGTGCAGCGTGAAGCCCAGCAACGCGTTCAGCGTCGCCAACAGATTGAGCGGGTAGTTGGGAAAATCCGAGACCGTGTCGTATTCCCAGCTGACGTCCAGCGTTTCGTACTGGGTGTCGGTGGGCGTGGAGCCGTCGAGTTTGATACCGAAGAACGGAACGAACAATCCCGGGAAGCGTTGCGCCAAACCACCGTTGGGCCGGTTCATGCCGGCGACCATGATGAAGCTCAATTTGTCGGCGTCCGGGGAGCCGATCGACTTCAGATGCCGCAACTCGCGGACGACGACATTGGCGCTCGACGAGTAGCCCACCACCGTCACCGGTTCGCCGGTCTGTAGCGCGGAGTCGATCGCGGCCTGCAGCGCGGTGAGTCCACCGCGCTGGGATTGCTCGAAGGTGGTCTTGCCGTCCCATCCGGTGGTGAGCGGGAGTTGGGACGGCCACGGAACGGGCTGGTAGTTGTAACCGAAGTACGGTGAGTCCGGGTTGTTCGGGTCGAAATAACCCTTGCCGGGCACCCCGGACGGGAACCCGGTGTTGTTCGGGGTGCCGGGCGGCAGCGGGCTTCCGCCCAGGCCGTGTTCCATGCCCTGGCTGGTGGGATTGCTGTTGCCGCCCATCACCAGCAGCGTCCCGGCCATCAGTCGGACGCCGACGCCGATGCTCGACAGGAACACCAGCACGCCGATGGCGACGAAAATTATCGCGACGTTGGCCGCGCGTGACAGATAGGGCATGAACCGTGGCGCGGTGAACGTGCGCATCCCAAGCCTCCCGAGCGAATGCGACTGCCGGTCATCCCCGGTGACCGGTCTGTGCTGGGAAAGTTTCTACCACGTAAATGTGGTGATCAACGGCAGATTCGGGAAGGTTCGGAGTTTTCTGTGGTAACCGGCGCCGGTGCAGGCCTAACGTGCGTCGAGCTCCTTGATCAGCCGCTTCTGCGCCACCATCCGGTAGGACGCATCGAGCAACTCGCTCACCTCGTCCCAGTCCACCTTCGCCGCGGTCAGATCCAGGCCCAGCCAGCCGAACGGCCCCAGATAGGCCGGGAAATAGAACCGGTTGTCCTGCTCCAGGGCCCGGCGGTCGGATTCGTCGACTTTGACCAACAGCGAGTAGGGGTACGGCTGCATCCCATCGGGACCCTTGAGGTTGCCGCCGAAGATGGCGAACATCTTCGTCGCGCAGAACACCGGCCGGCCCCAGGCCACCTTCTCGAAGGCCCCCGGAAAATCCAGGGCCCGGGCGCGCACCTCGGCCAGGCCGAAATCGTCGTCGGAGAACATCACCGGATGCGGCACAGGTCGCAGTTTAACCGTGTCGGCGCCCTGCACTAGCCTGGCCAGAGTGAGCTCACCGGACGCCGATACCCGTGGTCGCTGGCAGGAACTTGCCGAGGAAGTGCGTGGTCATCAGTTCCGGTACTACGTCAAGGATGCGCCGGTCATCTCGGACGCCGAGTTCGACGGCCTGCTGCGCGAGTTGCAGGCCATCGAGGACCAGTACCCGGAACTGCGCACCCCGGACTCGCCGACCCAGCTGGTCGGTGGTGCCGGCTTCGCCACCGACTTCGGCGCGGCCGACCATCTGGAACGGATGCTGTCCCTGGACAACGTATTCGACACCGATGAGCTGTCCGCCTGGGCGGCGCGGATCAGCGCCGAGACCGGAGCCGATACCGAGTATCTGTGCGAGCTGAAGATCGACGGTGTCGCGCTCGCACTCGTCTACCGCGACGGGGTACTGGTGCGCGGTGCCACCCGCGGCGACGGCCGCAGCGGCGAGGACGTCACCCTCAACGCCCGCACCATCGACGATGTCCCGGAAAGGCTCACCGGCACAGACGAATTCCCGGTTCCATCGATACTCGAGGTCCGGGGCGAGGTGTTCTTCCGGCTCGCCGATTTCGAAGAACTCAACGCCGGTCTGGTGGCCGAGGGCAAGCCGCCGTTCGCCAATCCGCGCAACAGCGCGGCCGGTTCGCTGCGCCAGAAGAACCCGGCCGTCACCGCGCGGCGCCGGCTACGGATGATCTGCCACGGCCTCGGCAAGGTGGAGGGATTCACCCCCGCCTCCCTGCACGACGCGTACCGGGCGCTCGGCGCCTGGGGACTCCCGGTGTCCACCCACACCACGAAGGTGCAGGGCATCGCCGCCGTCGCCGAGCGCATCGCCTACTGGGGCGAGCACCGCCACGACGTCGAGCACGAGATCGACGGTCTGGTCGTCAAAGTCGACGATGTATCGCTGCAACGCCGGCTGGGCGCGACATCGCGGGCTCCCCGCTGGGCGGTCGCCTACAAATACCCGCCCGAAGAGGTCACCACCAAGCTGCTCGACATCCGGGTCAGCGTGGGACGCACCGGCCGGGTCACCCCGTTCGCCTACATGGAGCCGGTGAAGGTCGCCGGGTCCACCGTCGGGCTGGCGACCCTGCACAACGCCACCGAGGTCAAACGCAAGGGTGTCCTGATCGGTGACACCGTGGTGTTGCGCAAAGCCGGAGACGTCATCCCCGAGGTACTGGCCCCGGTGGTCGACCTGCGCGACGGTACCGAGCGCGAATTCGTCATGCCCACAACATGTCCGGAATGCGGCACCCCGCTGGCGCCGGCCAAGGAGGGGGACGCCGACATCCGCTGCCCGAACACCCGCAGCTGCCCGGCGCAGCTGCGGGAGCGGGTGTTCCACGCCGCCGGTCGGGGCGCCTTCGACATCGAGGGGCTGGGCTACGAGGCGGCCACCGCGCTGCTGCAGGCCGGTGTGATCACCGACGAGGGCGATCTGTTCGCCCTGACCGCAGAGGACCTGCTGCGCACCGAACTGTTCACCACCAAGAAGGGTGAGCTGTCGGCCAACGGCAAACGGCTGCTGGCCAACCTGGGCAAGGCGAAAGGCCAGCCGTTGTGGCGGGTGCTCGTCGCGTTGTCCATCCGGCATGTCGGACCGACCGCGGCGCGCGCGCTGGCCGGCGAGTTCGGCAGCCTGGACGCCATCATCGAGGCCTCCGAGGCCAAGCTGGCCGCGGTGGAAGGTGTCGGTCCCACCATCGCCGCGGCGGTGATCGAATGGTTCGAGGTGGACTGGCACCGGGCCATCGTGGACAAGTGGCGCGCCGCCGAGGTCCGGATGGTCGACGAGCGGGACGCCGGGGTCGAACGCACCCTGGAGGGCCTGTCCATCGTGGTGACCGGTTCGCTGACCGGGTTCTCCCGGGACGAAGCCAAGGAAGCCATCCTCGCCCGCGGCGGCAAGGCCGCGGGCTCGGTGTCGAAGAAGACGTCGTACGTGGTCGCCGGGGATGCCCCGGGATCCAAGTACGACAAGGCGATCGAGCTCGGGGTGCCCGTGCTCGACGAGGACGGGTTCCGCAGGCTGCTCGACGAGGGACCGGCCCCGGCACCCGAGCCGGAGTCGGAGTCGGAGGGGTCCTAGCGGTAGCCCGCCCGCATGTCCTCCACGATCCTCGGGTTGTCCAGGGTCGAGGGCTCCAGACTTCGGGGGGCGTTGTCCGGCGCGAACACCGTCGCCGCGTCGAGCACCGGCTGGGTCAGAAACCGCAGCGGGGGAGCGCCCGCGGGCACCGTGGGTGTGGGCGCCGAGGTGCCACGGCGCCCGAGTGCGAACCCCCAGTCGCCGAAGGTCGGTACATGCACGTGGTACGGAGTCACCGCGAAACCGGCCGAACCCAGCGTGGACACCGTCCGCCAGAACGCGTTCGGGGTGGAGAACGGGCTGCCCGCCTGCACCACCACCAGGGCGTCGGGGGCCAGCACCCGGGTCACGAGCGCATAGAACTCGGTCGAATACAGCCGCCCCAGTACCGGATTGTCCGGGTCGGGCAGATCGATGATCACCGCGTCGAACCCGCCCGCGGGCAGCTCGCCGGGCGACCGTAACCACGTCATCGCGTCATCGACGACCACCTCGACCCGCGGGTCATCCAGCGCGCCGCCGTTGGTGTCGCGCAGCGCGCCGCGCGCCAGCTCGATTACCGACGGATCCAGTTCCACCTGAACGATGCGCTGCACCTGCGGCATTCGCAGCAGCTCGCGGGCCGCCAGACCGTCCCCACCGCCGAGGATCAGCACCGACCGGGCATCCTCGGCGAGCGCCGGATACACCAGGCTCTCGGTGTAGCGGTACTCGTCGCGAGTGGAGAACTGCAGTCCGCCATCGAGATACAACCGGGTGTCGGTACCGCGGCGGGTCACCACGATCTCCTGATAGGCGGACTGCTGATAGGCGATGATCGGGTCGGCGTAGAGCCGTTGCCGGGTGGTGCTCTGAATTCCGTCGGCCGCCACGATCAGCGTGGTCAGGGTCAGCGCGGCCACGGTGAGCACCGCCAGCGCCGACGCCAGCTGACGGCGGCTGAGGATGCTGCGCAACAAGAAGATCGCGACGATCGCCGCGGCGGCCAGGTTGATCATCCCGGTCACCGCGGCACCGCGGATCATCCCGAGTTGCGGCAGCACCAGGAAGGGCCACGCCAGCCCGCCGATCAGGGCACCCAGATAGTCCGCGGCGTTCAGGTTGGCCAGCACCCGGCCGGCGTCCGCCGCCCCAGCGGTGCGGCCCCGCTGCAGCAGGGTCATCAGCAGCGGCACCTCGGCGCCGACCAGGGCGCCGATCACCGCGGTGCCCAGCACCAGCACCCACAGCGACCCGCCGATGAACGCGAACGCCACATACATTGCGGCAGCTGATAATCCGCCGATCACACCGAGCAGGGTCTCGACCGCGATGAAGGTGATGGCGGCGTACCCGAGGAACGGCTTGACCAACAAAGCGCCCGCCCCGAGCGCGGCCACATAACCGGCCACGATCAGCGACGTCGCCACGATCCCGCCGCCGTGCAGGCTGGTCGACAGCGTCAGCAGGGCGAGTTCGTAGATCAGCCCGCACGCCGCGCAGGCCGCCACCGCGGCCAGCAGCAGCGCCCGCCAACGCGTCGTCACAGTCATGACAGCGCGGCTGCGTTCACCCCTCCGACGCACAGCAGGATCACCGCGGTGGCGATCGCTCCCGGGTGCAGTTTCTCATCGGCGATCAGATCGCGAAAACGCCCCGGCACCAGCACTTCCAGCACCACCAGCGCCGCGCCTTGCAGTGCCACCCCGACCAGCCCGTACACCAGCGCATCGACCAGTCCCTGCCCGAGTTCGGCGGAGCTCGCGATGATGGCGGTGGCGGTGACCAACGCCAGCGCGGCGTACATGCCGGAGGCGACGGCGACGGCATTGGGCCGGCGCTCGACGAACACCAGGTGGCGCAGGCTGCCCGGAGTGAGCGCATCGGCCATCAGGAATCCGGCGCCGAGCACCACGATCCCGACGATGAAGTACAGGACGGCCGCGACCGCGTTCTGGGCCAGCGCGCCACCGTCGACGGTGCCGAACTCCAGTGCCATCAACATCGGCTGCTCCTTCTCATCAGTTCGGTCATTTCGTACCGCCGGGTCCACCGGGACTGCCACCCGAGCCGCCCGCCGGCGAGCCCGGCGTGAAACCCGGACCCAGAAAGATGAATCCGCCACCGCTGTAGCGGGCATTGATGTCCTCGACCCGGATGCTGCACGGATACGCCCCGTCCGGTCCGACGATGACGATGTCGTCGGGATAGCGCAGGTACTCGCTGCCCCGGTCGCCGGCCCGCGATTCGGGCGCGTCGTAGGCGGCCAGATCGTCGGCGACCGACATGGGGGAACCACTGCACTCGTAGCGTCCGTCCCCGCCGTCTGCCGAGTACTGCCGGTAGTTCTCGCCGATGTGGCTGCGGATGTCCTTGTTCAGCATCGCCATTCCGGCGATCAGCGCCACCGCCCCGAGCACGACCAGCACCCCGGACAGTGCGAACAAGGCGTTGCGGCTCACGGACGCCACCGGCTCTCGGTGTGCACGACGGTGCCGCCGCCGTTGTCACCGGCCGGGTACAGATGCCAGGTCTGCCAATGCCAGCCGGGGCCGTCCGGCACAGCCCACAGCGCGGTCAGGGCGGCCTCGTCGCCGGGGAAGCTGCCGCCCAGCCAGCCGTCCTCGTGCTCACAGCGGTGCCGCAGGTCGGTGGCGACGTTGCGGAAAGCGTCCTCGCCCAGGGTGCGGGTGTCCGAGCGCAGCCGGTACCCGGGCGCCTCGGCAGAGCCGGGCAGCGCCGCGCCGACGGCCTGGTCGGTGCACGAAACCTGTTCGGAGAACGGGTGTTCCGGGTCGGTGACGGTGATGACGTGCGATGCGCCGAGCACCCCGAGGACCAGGTCGGCGCCACCGGGGTGGGGCAGGGTGCAGGTCGCGAGCGGGGTGGGTGCGGGGGCGTTGAGCGTCAGACGCAGACCGGCGCCGCTGACATCGGCGGGGACGACACGCAGTCGGTGCAACGGCAACGCGGTACCTAGGAACCGGCCGGTGGGGCCGGGTAGACGGTCAGCTCCCCGGCGCGCACGGGCCTCCCGTGGGACACCTCCCACGCCATGGTCGGCGCCCACCGTTCGTAACCGAGCCGGGCCTCGCCGTCCGCGCTGCTGTAGTCGACGTAATCCATCTCGCCGCCGGCGGGCAGTCCGGTGGTGCCCTCGGTGGTGTAGGACGCCCGGCCGTTCTCGTCGACGGAGTAGGTGATCCCGTCCACGTCGATGCTGCTGCCCGGCTCAGCCGGCAGGCCGGACCGCTTGATCCACCACACCAGTTCGAGCCGGCCCTCGTCCTCCTCCACGCTGAACCAGACCGGCTCCGGTCCGCCTTCCAGCAGGTGCTCCCACCATACGAACGGACCTTCGCGCAGGGTCACCGAGCCGCGTACCACATAGTCGATGCCGCCGTAGCTGACGATGGCACCCGGCCCCAGCTGGCGCGGCCCGAAAGTCTCGGTCTGGGAAGCGAACCGGAGCGGATCCTGACGGTCGGCAGGTTGGGCGGGCTGCTTGGGCCGGTTGCGTGCGACGAGAAAGACGATGACGCCCGCGGCGAGCAGTACGATGGCCAGGACGATCAGTAGTTCCCCCACACAACACCTTTCATCGGGTTCGGCAGCGGATGCGTGCTTTCCACCGTACCCGGTCGCTCACAGCAACCGCACAGCTGCGCTCAGCGAACGATCGTGGCCACGATCCCGGCCAGATACCCGAGGCGGGCCACCTCCGACGGCCGGAACTCCGGGCCGCCGGCGCGGCCGAGGACCACCGCGGTGTGCGGGTCACCCAGCGGGGCCGCGGCCAGCGCGATGTCCATGTCCCGCCAGACCCGCGGCACCCAGTCGCCGGTGCCGTCGAGCGCCGTGGCGTGGTCCAGGGGTAGCCAGGGGGCCGTCTCGGCCGGGGTTTCCGGGGCGCCGCTGCTGGCGGCGATGCGCTCGATTCCGGCCCCGGCGGACCGGACCACGGTGCACCAGCCCACCCGCAGCACCCGGGGGGCCTCCTCGGCCAGCACCCGCAGCCGGTCGGCGCGACCGTGCGCCGCGGCGATGTGGTCGATCAGCTCGAGTTCGCGGTGCGCCTCCAGCAGGCCGGTGTGCGGGCGCACGCTGTCGACCCGGACACCCTTGATGTGTTCGGCCGCGGTGATCAGCGAATCCGGCATGGCGCCCTGCGGCAGTTCGACGACCAGATCGTCGATGGCGTATCCCGTTCCGCGCTCGACGACGTCGAGGGACAGGATGTCGGCGCCCACCGAGCCGAGCGCGACGGCCAGGGAGCCGAGGCTGCCCGGTCGGTCCTCCAGCTGGACCCGCAGCAGATAAGACGGCACGGCCATCACCCTGTCACAGGCGCAACGGCGGGGCACCCGGGGGATTCGGGCCCACCGGCGACTAGGCTGTTTTGTCGTGTCACAGATTTCCCGGGACGAGGTAGCGCACCTGGCGCGGCTGGCCCGGCTCGCCCTGACAGACGGCGAGCTGGACAGTTTCGCAGGCCAACTCGACGCCATCCTGGCCCACGTCGGCCAGATCCAGTCCGTCGACGTCACCGGCGTCGAACCGACCGACAATCCGTTGAAGAGCGTCAACGTGACCCGGCCGGACACCGTGCTGCCCGGTCTGGCGCAGGACGAGGCACTGGCCGCCGCGCCGCGTGCCGAAGACGGCCGGTTCGCCGTGCCCAGGATCCTTGGGGAGCCCGAATGAGCGACCTGATTCGTGAAGATGCCGCGACCCTCGGCGCCCGGATCGCCGCCAAGGAGGTGTCCTCCACCGAGGTCACCCGGGCACACCTGGACCAGATCGACGCCACCGACGAGCGGTACCACGCATTCCTGCATGTCGCCGCCGACCGTGCGCTCGCCGCGGCCGCGGAGGTGGACGCCAAGGTGGCCGCCGGTGAACAACTGCCGTCCCCGCTAGCCGGGGTGCCGCTGGCGCTCAAGGACGTGTTCACCACCACGGACATGCCGACCACCTGCGGGTCGAAGATCCTGGAGGGCTGGACCCCGCCGTACGACGCGACCGTCACCGCGCGGCTGCGGGCGGCCGGGATCCCGATCCTCGGCAAGACCAACATGGACGAGTTCGCGATGGGCAGCTCGACCGAGAACTCGGCGTTCGGTCCGACCCGCAACCCGTGGGACACCGACCGGGTGCCCGGCGGCTCCGGCGGCGGCAGCGCCGCGGCACTGGCCGCATTCCAGGCGCCGCTGGCGATCGGCACCGACACCGGTGGCTCGATCCGCCAACCGGCGGCGCTGACCTCCACGGTCGGGGTGAAGCCCACCTACGGCACGGTGAGCCGGTTCGGTCTGGTCGCGTGCGCGTCCTCACTGGATCAGGGCGGGCCGTGTGCACGCACGGTGCTCGACACCGCCCTGCTGCACCAGGTGATCGCCGGTCACGACGCGCGGGATTCCACCTCGGTGGACGTCGCGGTGCCCGACGTGGTGGCCGCGGCCCGGGCCGGAGCCCAGGGGGATCTCAAGGGTGTCCGCGTCGGCGTGGTGAAGCAGCTGCGGGGCGAGGGCTACCAGCCCGGCGTGCTCGCCGCGTTCAACACCGCCGTCGAGCAGCTCACCGCGCTCGGTGCCGAGGTGAGCGAGGTCGACTGCCCGCACTTCGATCACGCGATGGCCGCCTACTACCTGATCCTGCCGTCGGAGGTGTCCTCCAACCTGGCGCGCTTCGACGCCATGCGGTTCGGTCTGCGGGTCGGCGATGACGGCACGCACAGTGCCGAAGAGGTGATGGCCCTGACCCGCGCCGCCGGTTTCGGCCCGGAAGTCAAGCGCCGCATCATGATCGGCACCTATGCGTTGTCGGCCGGCTACTACGACGCCTACTACAACCAGGCGCAGAAGGTTCGCACGCTGATCGCGCGTGACCTCGACGAGGCCTACCAGAAGGTCGACGTGCTGGTCTCACCCGCGACGCCGACCACCGCCTTCCGACTGGGGGAGAAGGTCGACGATCCGCTGGCGATGTACCTGTTCGACCTGTGCACGCTGCCGCTGAACCTGGCCGGGCACTGCGGTATGTCGGTGCCGGCCGGGCTGGCCTCGGAAGACAATCTGCCCGTCGGCCTGCAGATCATGGCCCCTGCGCACGCCGACGACCGGCTCTACCGGGTGGGTGCCGCGTACGAGACGGCGCGCGGGGCGCTTCCGTCGGCGATCTGAGACCGGATCAGCGGCCGGGCAGGAACTCCTTGGCCTTGATCCTGGCGCCCTGCATCAGCAGGTGCCAACGGTTGGGGTCGCCGCGGACCATGGCGGCGGCCAGGTCCTTGGCCTGGTCGAAGGTGATGTGCGGTGGAATCGGCGGCACCTCGGGGTCGCAGCGCACGTCGATGAGGATGGGCCCGCCCGCGGACAGTGCCGTGTCCCAGGCCGGGCCGACCTGTTCGGGGTCGTCGACCGAGATCGCCTGCAAGCCCATGGATCGGGCTATGTCGACGTAGGAGACGTCCGGAAGTGACTGCGACTGTTCGAATTTGGGTGCGCCACCCATTGCGCGCAGCTCCCAGGTGACCTGGTTGAGGTCGTTGTTGTGAAAGACACAGATGACCAGGCGGGGGTCGGACCATTCGTCTGAATACCTTCTGATGGTGAGCAGTTCGGCCAGACCGTTCATCTGCATCGCGCCGTCGCCGACGAGTGCGATCGCCGGGCGGTCCGGGTGGGCGAACTTGGCGCCGATGGCGTAGGGCACCGCGGCGCCCATGGTGGCCAGCGTCCCGGACAGGGATCCGCGGATCCCGTCGGTGAAGCGCAGGCACCGCGCATACCAGTTCGTCGAGGAGCCCGAATCTGCCGTCACGATGGCGTTGTGCGGAAGGCGTGGGGACAGCTCCGATGCCACGCGCATCGGGTTGACCGGGTCCGCCGGCGTACATGCCTGCCGTTCGATGGTCTGCCACCAATCGGACACGTTGCGCTCCACCGTGTCCCGCCAGGAGCGATCGGGGGCGGATTTCAGCCGCGGGATCAGCTCGAGAAGCGTGGCGGCCGCATCGGCGACGATGTTGACCTCGGTGGGATAGCGCATGCCGATCGCGGTGCCGTCGATATCGATCTGAACCGCGCGGGCCTGGCCGAATTCCGGAAGGAATTGCGAGTACGGAAAATTCGATCCGACGATCAACAGGGTGTCGCAGTCGCGCATCAGCTCGTAGCTGGGCCGGGTGCCCAGCAGCCCGATGGATCCGGTCACATACGGTAACTCGTCGGACAGAACGTCCTTGCCCAGCAAGGCTTTTGCGACTCCTGCACCGAGAATCTCGGCCACCTCACAGACCTGCGGCGCCGCCGAGCGGGCGCCCTGCCCGATGAGGATCGCCGGCCGGGAACCCGCGTTGAGGATGGCCGCGGCCTGCTCGACGAGCCGCGGATCGGGCGAGGTTGTGGGGCTACCGCCGCCCGGTGGGCTCGAGGGCACCTGTTTGAAGGCGTGCTCGGGCGGGGAGTACGGCTCCTCCTGTAGGTCCGCGGGAACGATGATCGCGGTCGGCGCCCGGCGGGTCAGGGCGGTCCGGATGGCGCGGTCGAGCGCATTGGGCAGCTGACTGGAGGTGTTGACCTCGACGAGGTAGTCGCTGGCGACGTTCTGGAACAGTGCCTGCAGGTCGACTTCCTGCTGGTAGCTGCCCCCCATCGCGCTGCGCGCGGTCTGCCCGACGATGGCCACCACCGGCACGTGATCGAGCTTGGCGTCGTAGAGGCCATTGAGCAGGTGGATCGCCCCGGGGCCCGAGGTCGCCATGCAGATGCCGACCGCACCGCTGAACTTGGCGTAGCCGACGGCGGCGAAGGCGGCCATCTCCTCATGACGGGTCTGGATGAACCGGGGATCGTCCCCGGCGCGTCCGAATGCGGCGACGAGGCCGTTGATGCCGTCACCGGGGTAGGCGAAGACGTGGCGGACGCCCCATTCGCGCAGACGGGCGAGGATATGGTCGGCGACATCGTCTGCCATGGCGGTTTCCGTTCGTCTTCGGCGTCCGTCCTCACATCTGGATCAGGATCGCGATGCCCGCGGCGACGAACAAGGCCACGAACAGGGCGAGCGCGACCAGGCTGACGACAGCGGTCGGGGTGAGTTTGTGGCGCGGTCGGGGCTCGGGCTCGCCGAGTCCGGAGGTCTGCGCCGAATCCGGCGGTGTGCTGCCGGGGGAGACGCCGCCGCCGGGCTCGAGGCCGGGGGTCGAGCGCGGGTCGGGGTCGGGAGGTAGGGCGGTCATGGCTGCTTTCGGTCGTCGCTTGTGCGGTTCGGGTACCCGGCAGCCGGAATCTCACACGTTGTCCGGTGACCGCGCCGGGTGGCACCGAAGCTGGCAAGATTGCGGATATGCGGATCGGAATCCTGACCGGGGGCGGTGACTGTCCGGGACTGAACGCGGTGATCCGGGCCGTGGTGCGCACCAGCGATGTGCGCTACGGATCCACGGTGGTCGGTTTCCAGGACGGCTGGCGGGGACTGCTGGAGGACCGCCGGATCCAGCTGCGCAACGACGACCGCAACGACCGCTTGCTGGCCAAGGGTGGCACCATGCTGGGCACCGCGCGGGTCAATCCGGACAAGCTGCGGGCCGGGCTGGACCAGATCAAGCAGACCCTCGAGGACAACGGCATCGACGTGTTGATCCCGATCGGTGGGGAAGGCACTCTCACCGCGGCGCACTGGCTGTCCGAGGAGAACGTCCCGGTGGTCGGGGTCCCCAAGACCATCGACAACGACATCGACTGCACGGACGTCACTTTCGGTCACGACACCGCCCTGCAGGTGGCGACCGAGGCGATCGACCGGTTGCACAGCACGGCGGAATCCCATCAGCGGGTGATGCTGGTGGAGGTGATGGGCCGCCATGCCGGCTGGATCGCGCTGAACGCCGGCCTGGCCTCCGGCGCACACATGACGTTGATCCCCGAACAGCCCTTCGACGTCGAGGAGGTCTGCCGGCTGATCAAAGCGCGCTTCGTGCGCGGGGATTCGCATTTCATCTGTGTGGTCGCCGAGGGCGCCAAACCGGCCGAGGGGTCGATGCAGTTGCGGGACGGCGGCATCGACGAGTTCGGGCACGTGCGGTTCACCGGGGTGGCCCATCAACTCGGCGTCGAGATCGAGAAGCGCATCAACAAGGAGGTCCGCACCACCGTGCTCGGCCATGTGCAGCGCGGCGGCACGCCGACCGCCTATGACCGGGTGCTGGCCACCCGGTTCGGGGTGAACGCCGCCGACGCCGCGCATGCCGGTGAGTACGGGATGATGGTCTCGCTGCGCGGGCAGGACATCGGCCGGGTGTCGCTGGCCGACGCCACCCGGCAGCTCAAGCTGGTGCCGCAGACCCGCTACGACGACGCGGCGGAGTTCTTCGGCTGACAGCGCTTACGCCCACTAGGGCGTTCTCGGCCTGACCGGCCCCCACTAGGATCGGTGCCATGTCTGTCGATACCGCCGAACTTCTGGACTACGACGAGGTCATCGCCGAGTTCGATCCCGTGATGGGCATGGAAGTGCACGTCGAGTTGTCCACCGCCACCAAGATGTTCTGCCCGTGCGCGAACCGGTTCGGCGCCGAACCCAACACCCAGGTGTGCCCGGTGTGCCTCGGACTGCCCGGGTCGCTGCCGGTGCTCAACCAGGCCGCGGTGGAATCGGCGATCCGCATCGGGCTGGCGCTCAACTGCGATATCGCGCCCTGGGGCCGGTTCGCCCGGAAGAACTACTTCTACCCGGATCAGCCGAAGAACTACCAGATCAGCCAGTACGACGAGCCGATCGCCGTCAACGGCTACCTGGATGTCCCGCTGGAGGACGGCAGCACCTGGCGGATCGAGATCGAGCGCGCGCACATGGAGGAGGACACCGGCAAGCTGACCCATCTGGGCAGCGACACCGGCCGGATCGCGGGGGCGACGACATCGCTGGCCGACTTCAACCGTGCGGGTGTGCCGCTCATCGAGATCGTCACCAAGCCGATCGAGGGGACCGGCGAACGTGCCCCCGAGATCGCCCGCGCGTACGTGACCGCGCTGCGCGATCTGCTGCGGGGACTGGGCGTCTCCGATGTACGGATGGATCAGGGTTCGATGCGCTGCGACTCCAACGTGTCGCTGAAGCCCAAGAGCGCAACCGAATTCGGTACCCGCACCGAGACCAAGAACGTCAACTCGCTCAAGAGCGTCGAGGTCGCGGTGCGTTACGAGATGCGTCGCCAGGCCGCCGTGTTGCGTGCCGGGGGCACCGTCACGCAGGAGACCCGGCACTTCCACGAGGACGGGCACACCACCGCGGGCCGCAGCAAGGAGACCGCGCAGGACTACCGGTACTTCCCGGAGCCCGATCTGGAACCGGTGGCGCCCTCGACCGAGCTGGTCGAGCAGCTGCGCGCCACCATCCCCGAGCTTCCGTGGTTGTCGCGCAAGCGCGTTCAGCAGGAGTGGGGCATCTCCGACGAGGTGATGCGCGACCTGGTCAACAACGGGGCGATCGACCTGGTGGCCGCGACGGTGGCACAGGGCGCCTCCAGTGAGGCCGCCCGCGCCTGGTGGGGCAACTTCCTGGTGCAGAAGGCCAATGAGAAAGAGCTCGACCTGGAAGCGCTGCCCATCACGCCCGCCCAGGTGGCCGCGGTGGTGAAGCTGGTCGACGACGGCAAGCTGTCGAACAAGCTGGCCCGTCAGGTCATCGAAGGTGTGCTGGCCGGCGAGGGCGAACCCGAGCAGGTGATGAACGACCGCGGTCTGGTTGTGGTGCGCGACGATTCGTTGATCCAGGCCGCCATCGATGAAGCTCTCGCGGCTCAACCCGACATCGCCGAGAAGATCCGTGGCGGCAAGGTTGCGGCGGCCGGCGCGATCGTCGGTGCGGTCATGAAGGCGACCAAGGGCCAGGCCGACGCCGCCCGGGTGCGCGAACTGGTGCTCGCCGCCTGCAGCTAGCCGGCACGTTCGGCGCGTTCACCGGTAGCCGGTGAACGCGCCGAACCCGTCAGGTCTTGTCGGCGTTGCTGCGCGGGAATCCGCCGCCGGACGGGAACAGCGGGAAGACCACGTCGTCATGGCTTTCCGCATCCCCGGCGGTCCTGTTCACCGTGGCACCCCAGATGTTGCCGTCCGGGGACACCGCCAGCGCCCACGCGTGGCCGTGCGTGTCCTGGCGGACCACCTCGGGTTCCCCGGTGACCGCGCCGGTGTCCGGGGCGAGTCGCAGCGCCACGGTCTGCTTGGTGTTCACCAGGTTCACCAGCACGGTGCCGTCCAGCGCGGCGCAGCCGGCGACGCCGGGACGGTCCGGCCAGGTCCACACCGTGGAGACCACGGAATCCTTGGTGATGCGCTGGACCCGGTCCGCCGTCGGGCCCCGGTCGGTGACATACAGCGACCCGTCGGACGGGTCGACGCACATGCTGCCGCCGGCGCCCAGCCCGGACAACGCGGTGGTCTGCGGTGCCTGGTCGACGGTGGTCGGCTGCTCGATGCGCAGCACCTTGCCCGCCATCGATCCCGGATCGTTGGCCAGACCCGGGTTGCCGGCGTCCCCGGTGAGCACCAGCAGGGTGGTCGGGCTGGTGAACACCAGCGCACCCGCATTGCCGGTCGCGCCCTTCGGGATCCCGGTGAGGATCGGCTTGGGCGGGTCGCCGTCGGCGATGCGGACCACCCGGTTGTCGGTCGGCGTGCTGATGTAGGCGTACATCAGCCTGTCCTGCTGATAGGTGGGGGATTTGACGATGTCGAGCAGCCCGCCGTCGCCGGCCGGGTCGACCGGGATGACCATCTCGACCACCGGCTCCGCCCGTGTCGCGACCTTCTTGACCGCACCGGTGGTGCGCTCGGCGACCAGGGCCGACTGACTGTCGGCGCCCATGATGAGACCGCTGGTGCTCTCCAGGCAGCCCTGCAGCACGCCGGTCGCCTTGCACTCCTTGGGGAACGGTGTGGCCGGCAGCGGCGGCGGTGGCTCGGGCTTGGTGGCCGGAGGGGGCGCCATCTGCGGCTCGGTGGTGAACGGTTGCGACTGGGTGTCGTCGAAGCGCGCGCATCCCGACCCGACCAGCATTGCCGCGCACAGCAGCACAGCCAGTCGCACCGGCATGCTTCGCGTCGGTCCGCCCACACTCATGCAGGCCAGGTTACGGATCCTCACCCGGTGCGCGCCACGAAGGTCGCCCGGTGACCGGCCGTGTGTCACAACTCGGCAACGGTGTGGATACGCTGCGCAAAGCGCCGCGCCAATCCGTTGTTCTGCGCAGAGTTGCACTTACCCTGGCTTGCGTGACCGCTGAATCTCAGAACCTGACCGACTGGCAACGGCCGGCGTCGGCGCAGTTGGTCGACCCTGAAGAGGATCTGCCCTCGTCGAGCTACGGGGGCGACTTCGAAACCACCGCCATCCCGCGCTACGACACCGGGGCGGCGAAACCCGAGCAGCCCGCGTTCGCGCTGCTCAACGATCCCGAACCGCTGCCCTACGTCTCCCCGGTGCAGCCCAACCCGTACTCGGCGCCGCCCGTGGTGCCGACCGAGATCGGCCCGCACGACGCTGACCAGCAGATCCGCGCCGCGGGTCGGCGCGGTACCACCGACCTCGGATTGCTGCTGCTGCGTGTCGGGCTGGGCGCCCTGCTGATCGTGCACGGCCTGCAGAAGATCTTCGGCTGGTGGGGCGGTGCGGGCCTGAACGGCTTCGAGAGCTCGCTGTCCGAACTCGGCTATCAGCACGCCGGTCTGCTCACCTACGTCGGGGCCGGAGCCCAGATCGCCGCCGGTCTGCTGCTGGTGCTGGGCCTGTTCACCCCGCTCGCGGCGGCCGCCGCGCTGGCATACCTGGTCAACGCGCTGCTGGCGTCCATCGCCGCCGAACCCGGGGTGAGTTTCGCCGACTTCGTCATCCCGACCGGCCACGAGCACCAGGTCAGCCTGGTGCTGGTCGCCGCGGCGCTGACCCTGACCGGTCCGGGCCGCTACGGCCTGGACGCCGGTCGCGGCTGGGCCCGCCGGCCCTTCGTCGGCTCGTTCCTGGCGCTGCTGCTCGGTGTCGGTGTGGGCGTCGGCATGTGGGTGCTGCTCAACGGCACCAACCCGCTGGGCTGAGGCACTTCTCGCGAGATCGACGTTTTTGTGGTCAAACCCTCGGGCAGATCGCAAAAACGTCGGTCTCGCGCTTTATTCGTAGGGGTTCGGAACGCGGCCGCCGCTGGCCGCGGTGAGCAGCGGCAGTGTCGCGAACGTCACTGCGGGCAGCGTGATCTCGCCGCCGTCGGTCAGCTTCGCCCGGGCCCACGAGGACCGGGTGAAGCGCAGACCCTCGATCCGTGTCCAGGGCACCGTCCGGCTGTGCAGCAGGGTGCGTGCGGTCACCTCATCGCGGCCGGCGACCGTGCGGTAACGGGCGATGGTCACCGAGGCAAGCACCGGAAACACGATCAGGATCCAGCTCCAGGACGGCAGCGCGTAGATCAGCGCGAAGATTCCGAGAGTCAGAAAACCGACCGCTATGTGGGCCATCGGGGAGATGCGAATTACGAGCGGAGAGGGCTGACTCACCGGGACATCTTCGCATCGCCGCCCGTGAGCGGTTCCGGGTGCGGGTGCAATTTGACCTTTGAGCAGTGCGGCGGCTACCGTCAGGGTCTATGTACACCCCGGACAAGCTCGTAGTAATTGGTTGGCGCGTTGATGCCGCGCTAGCTCTCTGCCGGGCTTAGCCAACAGCATCGACGCGCCAACCCTCGTACAGCGGACTCCGCTGACGGGGGTTTTTTGCTGTCACCGAACGTCACAACATCACCGGAACCAACCCGAATAACGAGGAAAAAGTGAGCGCACCCACCACGCGGCCGCCGGAACCCACCCAGCGCGCGAACGGCGTCCAGGCCTCCGCCAAGGCCGACCAGAAGGCCAATGTTGTTGCACCGGAACAGATGACGGGCGCGCAGTCGGTGGTGCGGTCGCTCGAGGAGATCGGTGTCGAGGTGATCTTCGGCATCCCCGGCGGTGCCGTGCTGCCGGTCTACGACCCGCTCTATGACTCCGAGAAGCTGCGCCACGTGCTGGTGCGCCACGAGCAGGGCGCCGGCCATGCGGCCAGCGGTTACGCCCACGCCACCGGCAAGGTCGGTGTGATGATGGCGACCTCCGGCCCGGGTGCGACGAACCTGATCACCCCGCTGGCCGATGCCCAGATGGACTCCATCCCGGTCGTGGCCATCACGGGCCAGGTCGGACGGTCCCTGATCGGCACCGACGCCTTCCAGGAAGCCGACATCACCGGCATGACCATGCCGGTCACCAAGCACAACTTCCTGGTGCGCAGCGGCGACGACATCCCGCGGGTGATCGCCGAGGCCTTCCACATCGCGCAGAGCGGACGGCCCGGAGCCGTCCTCGTCGACGTCCCCAAGGACATCCTGCAGGGTCAGTGCACCTTCGCCTGGCCCCCGGTGATGGACCTGCCCGGCTACAAGCCGAACACCAAGCCGCACAGCCGTCAGGTGCGCGAGGCGACCAAGCTGATCGCCGAGGCCCGCAAGCCGGTGCTCTATGTGGGCGGCGGTGTCATCCGGGGCAACGCCAGCGCCGAACTGATGGAACTGGCCGAGCTGACCGGCATCCCGGTCGTCACCACGCTGATGGCGCGCGGTGCGTTCCCGGACAGCCACCCGCAGCACATGGGCATGCCCGGTATGCACGGCTCGGTGTCCGCGGTCGCCGCGTTGCAGAAGAGCGATCTGCTGATCGCGCTGGGCACCCGATTCGACGACCGCGTCACCGGGCAGCTGGAATCCTTCGCCCCGGACGCGAAGGTGATCCACGCCGACATCGACCCCGCCGAGATCGGCAAGAACCGGCACGCCGACGTGCCGATCGTCGGTGACGTGCGCAACGTCCTGGCCGAACTGTTGGAGGCGCTGCGCCGCGCCGGCACCACCCGCGATGCGCTGGAGCTCGACGCCTGGTGGGAGTACCTGAACAGCATCAAGGCGACCTACCCGCTGAGCTACGGCCCGCAGAGCGACGGCAGCCTGAGCCCCGAGTTCGTCATCGAGAAGCTGGGCCAGATCGCCGGACCCGAGGCGGTGTACGTCGCCGGCGTCGGACAGCACCAGATGTGGGCCGCGCAGTTCGTGAAGTACGAGAACCCCAAGACCTGGCTGAACTCCGGCGGTCTGGGCACCATGGGCTACGCGATCCCGGCGGCGATGGGCGCCAAGTTCGCCCGGCCCGAGGCCGAGGTGTGGGCCATCGACGGTGACGGCTGCTTCCAGATGACCAATCAGGAACTGGCCACCTGCGCGCTGGAGGGTGCCCCGATCAAGGTCGCCCTGATCAACAACGGCAACCTGGGCATGGTGCGGCAGTGGCAGACGCTGTTCTACGAGCAGCGCTACAGCCAGACCAACCTGTC
The DNA here is from genome assembly GCF_043974665.1 of Mycobacterium sp. AMU20-3851. NCBI lineage: Bacteria > Bacillati > Actinomycetota > Actinomycetes > Mycobacteriales > Mycobacteriaceae > Mycobacterium > Mycobacterium sp. AMU20-3851. The sequence continues at coordinate 3,697,964 of NZ_CP146371.1, read as the reverse complement.
CACGCACAGCCACCGGATCCCGGACTTCGTGAAGCTGGCCGAGGCGCTGGGTTGTGTCGGATTGCGTTGTGAGCGTGCCGAAGACGTCGAGGACGTGATCAACCAGGCACGTGCCATCAACGACCGTCCGGTGGTCATCGATTTCGTCGTCGGCGCCGACGCCCAGGTGTGGCCGATGGTCGCCGCCGGCACCAGCAACGACGAGATCCAGGCCGCCCGCGGCATCCGTCCGCTGTTCGATTCCGAGGAGGGACACGCGTGACCATCTCCACCCACACCCTGTCGGTGCTCGTCGAGGACAAACCCGGCGTGCTCGCGCGCGTCGCGGCGCTGTTCTCCCGGCGCGGCTTCAACATCCAGAGCCTCGCCGTCGGCGCCACCGAGCAGAAGCACCTGTCCCGGATGACGATCGTCGTCGAGGTCGAGGACTTCCCCCTGGAGCAGGTCACCAAGCAGCTCAACAAGCTGATCAACGTGATCAAGATCGTCGAGCAGGACGAGAGCCAGTCGGTGTCGCGCGAACTCGCGCTGATCAAGGTGCGTACCGATTCGGCCACCCGCAGCCAGGTGATCGAAGCGGTTAATCTGTTCCGGGCAAAGGTGGTGGACGTGTCCACCGAGTCGCTGACCATCGAGGCCACCGGGACCCCCGAGAAGCTCGAGGCGTTCCTGCGAGTGCTCGAGCCGTACGGTATTCGGGAGATCGTGCAGTCCGGCATCGTCTCGTTGTCGCGCGGGCCGCGCGGTATCGGCACCGCAAAATAGCTCCAAAGTACGAATCACAAAGACAGAAGAGAAGGAAATTCAGTGGCAATCGAACTGTTCTACGACGACGACGCGGATCTGTCGATCATTCAGGGCCGCAAGGTCGCGGTGATCGGCTACGGCAGCCAGGGCCATGCCCACTCGCTGTCGCTGCGCGACTCGGGCGTGCAGGTCAAGGTCGGCCTGAAGGAGGGCTCGAAGTCCCGCGTCAAGGTCGAGGAGCAGGGCCTGGAGGTCGACACCCCGGCCGCCGTGGCCAAGTGGGCCGACGTGATCATGGTGCTCGCCCCCGACACCGCGCAGGCCGAGATCTTCGCCAACGACATCGAGCCCAACCTGGAGGACGGTAACGCGCTGTTCTTCGGCCACGGCCTCAACATCCACTTCGGCCTGATCAAGCCGGCCGAGAACATCACCATCGGCATGGTCGCCCCCAAGGGCCCCGGCCACCTGGTGCGCCGCCAGTTCGTCGACGGCAAGGGTGTGCCCTGCCTGATCGCCATCCACCAGGATCCCAAGGGTGAGGGCCAGGCGCTGGCGTTGTCGTATGCGTCCGCCATCGGCGGCGGCCGGGCCGGCGTCATCAAGACCACCTTCAAGGAAGAGACCGAGACCGACCTGTTCGGTGAGCAGGCCGTGCTGTGCGGTGGCACCGAGGAACTGGTCAAGGCCGGGTTCGAGGTCATGGTCGAGGCCGGCTACGCCCCGGAGATGGCCTACTTCGAGGTGCTGCACGAGCTCAAGCTCATCGTCGACCTGATGTACGAGGGTGGCATCGCCCGGATGAACTACTCGGTGAGTGACACCGCAGAGTTCGGTGGCTACCTGTCGGGCCCGCGGGTTATCGACGCCGACACCAAGAAGCGCATGCAGGACATCCTCAAGGACATCCAGGACGGCACCTTCGTCAAGCGCCTCGTCGCCAACGTCGAGGGCGGCAACAAGGAGCTGGAGGGTCTGCGCAAGGAGAACGCCGAGCACCCGATCGAGGTCACCGGCAAGAAGCTGCGCGACCTGATGAGCTGGGTCGACCGGCCGATCACCGAAACTGCCTAGTTCCACCTCCGATTTGCGCACATTTACCGGCGGTCACCGCCGGTAAATGTGCGCTTTTCACGTCTTGGTGGGGTCGTGGCCCCAGTTCATCAACGAATACCGCCAGGCGCTGTCCTGCACATCGCCTCCGGGCCGTTGTGCAAGGTGGCGCCGGCAGTAGCCGACGACCTTGCGCATGTGTGCGTAGTCAGCCTCGGACAGGTCGGCTTTCTTGGACTTCAAAATGGACACGATGCGCCGGCCGCTCTCGTGGCCCGTCGATTCGCCACCGCCGTCCTTCTGCCCGACGGCCTTGGATTCGTCTGACTTCAGCCATTTTTCGAGTTCGCCCGCCGTCATGTTGACGACATCGTGGAATTCTATCCAGGTGTCCTGATCGTCATCGCTCACGGTGTCGCCTCGTGGCCGTCGCGGTGCTTGGTCCGCCGGTCTTCCTTCATTTCCGCCTCGAACACGTGGCGCCGGCCCGCCATCAGTTCGTCACGAACCCTTTTCTCGTGTTCACGCAGCCGCGACCAGTAGTCATCGTCGAACTCCTCGACGACCTGAAAGGTCCACCGTCCGCGGATCACGTTGCGGCCCACCATATCCTCGGTGAGCCGGTCGGCGATCTCGGCGTGCCCGGCATCGCGTAGGGCATCGGCCGCCTCGCCGAGCAGCAGATCGGCGTGGCCCATCAACTGGTGAAACGAGTACAGATGCCCGCGGGCCCGCTCGACGTATTCCAGCGACTCGGACACCTTCCCGACGGCCTCGACGGTGTCATCGGAGGTGCCGTCCGGGCGGGCATGCGCATCGTCGAGCCTGGTCATGACGAACGCTTCTTGAGCGACTCGGGTTTGTGTACGGCGTCGCGACCGCTCTTGTCGCTGGTCACCCGGTACTGCGGTTCGTCCTTGCTCGCCGATACCTTGCGCCCGGCCGCCTCGGTCTCGGAGGTGATCTTCTCCTCGACCGTGCCGGGCACTGTGGTGCCGTGGCTCTGCCACGACACCTTGTCGCCTTTTCTCAAACCGTCGCCCATGCGCCGTGGTGTACCCGGCTTGCGGGGATTTCAGACTTGCGGTTCGTCAGGCCAGCCGTGCCGCGACACCGACCACCCGCCGGGCCAGATGGTCGAGGGCGTCGTTGGTCGCGTCGTCGAAGGTGGTGATGTTCTCCCGGTTGGCGATCAGCCCCACCCCGTAGGGGTTTCCGTCGACGAACTTCACCGGGTCGGTGTAACCGGGCGCCACGATGATCCCGCCGAAGTGCATCAGCGTCACATACAGATTGAGCAGGGTGGATTCCTGACCGCCGTGCGCGGTCTGGGTCGAGGTGAAACCCGCGTACACCTTGTCGGCCAGCTTGCCCTGCGACCACAACCCGCCGAGCGAGTCCAGGAACACCCGCAGTGGTGCGGCGGGGGAGCCGAATCGGGTAGGGGAGCCGAAGATCACCGCGTCCGCCCACACGATGTCCTCACCGGTCGCGGCCGGCTTGCCAAGGTGGGCTTGGTAGTTCGCGGTCCACGCGGGGTTGTGCGCGAACGACTCGGGGTCGGCGGTCTCGGCGGCATGGCGCAGCCGCACCTCGGCACCGGCGGCCTCGGCCGCGGCGGCCACCCGGGCCGCCATCGAGGTGCCGTGCCCGGTGGCCGAGTAGTAGATGACAGCGAGTTTCGGATCGGCGGAAGTCATGGCGTCAGCTTAGGGAGATCGCGGATACCGAACTCGCGTTTGAGCACTGTGCGCGCCGCGTAGAAGCCGGCCATGCCGTGCACCCCACCGCCCGGTGGGGCTGCCGAAGAACACAGGTAGGCCTTCGGGATCGGGGTGGACCACGGGTTGATCCGCGGTGTGGGGCCCGCGATGGCACTGCGCATGTTGTTGCCGCCGACGCCGATGTCACCGCCGACCAGGTTGGCGTTGTGCTCGGACAGGCGGGCGGCGGGCACGCTGCGCACCGCGACCACCACGTCGCGGAAACCCGGGGCGAAGCGCTCGAAGATCCCGGTGACGGTCTCGGCCATGTCCACCGTCGATCCGGCCGGTACGTGCGCATAGGCCCACAGTGGTCGCCGGCCCTGGGCGTCGATGCGGCCCGGGTCGGCGATGTGCGGCAGCGCGGCCAACACCATCGGCCATTCGGGGTGTCGCCCGGCGGCGATCTCGGCCTCGGCCAGTGCCATCTGGGACCGGCTGCCACCGAGATGCAATGTCGGGGCCAGATTCAGGCGCGTGTCGCTCCAGGGCACCTCACCGGACAACACGAAATCGACCTTGGCCACACCCGGCCCATAGCGGTAGTGGCGCAAGGCTTTTGCATAACGCGGCGATAGCGACGCACCGTAGATGGACAGCAGCGCAGTCGGTGCGGTGTCGTAGAGGACCACCCCGCCCGGCGGTGCGGTGACTTCCTCTCCGAGCACCAGTTCCCCGCCGTGCGCTTGCAGATCGGCGATCAGCGCATCCGGGATGGCCTGTGAGCCGCCGACCGGGATCGGCCAGCCCACCGCATGGGCGAGGGTGGCCAGCATCAGTCCCGCGCCGGAGGCCACCAGCGACGGCATCTGCGAAATGGTATGTGCGGCAACGCCGGTGAACAATGCTCGGGCGTCCTCACCCTTCAGGGTCCCCCACAGCGGGCCGCCCTGAGCCAGTAGCCGGGGCGCCACCTTGAGTGCGGCGGGAATCGACGGCGGAATGGACCGCTTGTCGCCGAGCAGTAGTCCGACGACGCCGTCGACGTCGTCGGACAGCGGGCCGAGCAACCGGCGCCACGAGTCCCCGTCGGACAGTTCGGCGCAGGTGCGCGATATGTCGCGGTAGCCGACGGCGGCGGGCCGGTCGGTCAACGGATTGGCATACGAGATGTCGGGCACCGACAGCTGCACCCCGCGGGCGGGCAGGTCGTAGTCGGCGAAGAACGGCGAGGCCAGCGCCAGCGGGTGCACCGCCGAGCAGATGTCGTGCGCGACGCCGGGGAACTCCGGGTCGGCCACGGTGCGCGCACCCCCGCCCGCGGTGCTCTGCGCCTCGATGACGCGCACGGACAGGCCCGCGCGGGCCAAGATGACGGCTGCGGTCAGGCCGTTGGGCCCGCTTCCGACGACGGTGACGTCCACCACTCCAGTAGACAGCATGTGCCGGAGTGCCTGCTCATTTCGACGCGGAAAGCCACGCGGCCTGTGGTATCGCCGACGTCACACACTAGGCTGTAACCCCGTGAGTCTTCCCGTAGTGCTGATAGCCGACAAGCTTGCCGAGTCGACCGTAGCCGCCCTCGGCGACCAGGTCGAGGTCCGCTGGGTAGACGGCCCCGACCGTCCGAAACTGCTGGCCGCCGTCGCCGACGCCGATGCCCTGTTGGTCCGCTCCGCCACCACGGTGGACGCCGAGGTCATCGCCGCCGCGCCCAAACTCAAGATCGTCGCCCGTGCCGGCGTGGGACTGGACAACGTCGACGTCGACGCGGCCACCGCGCGCGGTGTGCTGGTCGTCAACGCCCCGACCTCGAACATCCACAGCGCCGCCGAGCACGCCGTGGCCCTGCTGCTGTCGGCCGCGCGGCAGGTCCCGGCCGCGGACGCCACCCTGCGCGAACGCACCTGGAAGCGGTCGTCGTTCAACGGCACCGAGATCTTCGGCAAGACCGTCGGCGTGGTCGGGCTGGGCCGCATCGGCCAGTTGGTCGCCGCGCGGCTGGCCGCGTTCGGCACCCACGTGATCGCCTACGACCCCTACGTGTCCACGGCGCGCGCCGCGCAGATCGGTATCGAGCTGGTCGACCTGGACGAGCTGCTGGGCCGCGCGGACTTCATCTCGGTGCACCTGCCCAAGACCAAGGAGACCGCGGGCCTGCTCGGCAAGGAAAACCTCGCCAAGACCAAGCCCGGCGTCATCATCGTCAACGCCGCGCGCGGTGGTCTGATCGACGAGCAGGCCCTGGCCGACGCGATCAACAGCGGTCACGTCCGGGCCGCCGGACTCGACGTGTTCGCCACCGAGCCGTGCACCGACAGCCCGCTGTTCGATCTGCCGCAGGTCGTGGTCACCCCGCACCTGGGCGCATCGACCGCCGAGGCGCAGGACCGGGCCGGTACCGATGTGGCCGCCAGCGTGAAGCTGGCCCTGGCCGGTGAATTCGTGCCGGACGCCGTCAACGTCGGCGGCGGTGCCGTCGGCGAGGAAGTGGCGCCCTGGCTGGATCTGGTGCGCAAGCTCGGTCTGCTGGTGGGTGCGCTCTCCGATGCCGCCCCGGTGTCGCTGGCCGTCCAGGTCCGCGGCGAGCTGGCCTCTGAAGATGTGGAGATCCTGAAGCTCTCGGCGCTGCGTGGCCTGTTCTCCGCGGTCGTCGACGAGCAGGTGACCTTCGTCAACGCACCCGCCCTGGCCAAGGATCGCGGCGTCACCGCCGAGATCAGCACCGCCAGTGAGAGCCCCAACCACCGCAGCGTGGTGGACGTGCGCGCGGTGCACGCCGACGGCAGTTCCATCAACGTGGCGGGCACCCTGTCGGGTCCGCAGCTGGCGGAGAAGATCGTCCAGATCAACGGCCGTAACTTCGATCTGCGCGCCGAGGGCCACAACCTGATCGTCAATTACACCGATCAGCCGGGCGCGCTCGGCAAGATCGGCACCCTGCTCGGCGGGGCGAACGTCAACATCCTGGCCGCCCAGATGAGCCAGGACGCCAGCGGCGACAGCGCCACCGTGATGCTGCGCCTGGATACCGATGTGCCCGAAGATGTGCGCGCCGCGATCGCCTCGGCGGTCGGCGCCACCACACTGGAAGTGGTCGACCTGTCATGACATCACTGAACAAGCTCGCCGTCATCGCCGGTGATGGCATCGGCCCGGAGGTCATCGACCAGGCCCTGCGGGTGCTGGACGCCGTGCTGCCCGGGGTGAACCGCACCGAGTACGACCTGGGTGCGCGGCGTTACCACGCGTCCGGGGAGCTGCTCACCGAGGAGACCATCGACGAGCTGCGCGGCTACGACGCGATCCTGCTCGGCGCGATCGGTGACCCGTCGGTGCCCAGCGGCGTGCTGGAGCGCGGGCTGCTGCTGAAGCTGCGGTTCGCGCTCGACCATCACGTGAACCTGCGGCCCGGACGGCTGTATCCCGGTGTGGCGAGCCCGCTCTCGGGAGTGACCGGTATCGACTTCGTGGTGGTCCGCGAGGGCACCGAGGGGCCCTACACCGGTAACGGCGGTGCGCTGCGGGTCGGCACCCCGCACGAGGTGGCCACCGAGGTGAGCGTGAACACCGCCTTCGGTGTGGAGCGTGTCGTGCGGGACGCCTTCGCCCGGGCACAGTCGCGCCGCAAGCATCTGACGTTGGTGCACAAGACGAATGTGCTGACCTTCGCCGGCAGCCTGTGGTCGCGGGTGGTGGCCGAGGTAGGGGCGGAGTACCCCGACGTCGAGGTCGCCTACCAGCACATCGACGCCGCGACGATCCACATGGTGACCGATCCGGGTCGCTTCGACGTCATCGTGACCGACAACCTGTTCGGCGACATCATCACCGATCTGTCGGCGGCGGTGTGCGGCGGAATCGGGCTGGCCGCCAGCGGCAACATCGATGCGACTCGCAAGAATCCGTCGATGTTCGAGCCCGTACACGGCAGCGCGCCCGACATCGCCGGGCAGGGCATCGCCGACCCGACGGCTGCGGTGATGAGCGTGGCGCTGCTGCTCTCGCACGTCGGCGAGGACGAGGCCGCGGCGCGGGTGGACAAGGCCGTGGCCGAGCATCTCGCCACCCGCGGCGAGTCCAAGCTGTCGACCAGCGAGGTCGGCGACCGGATCCTGTCGCTGCTCTGATTGTCGAGGGTGGGTTCGCGACGCTGAGCCGGCAATGCCGGCTGTTCGCGATCGGCTCGATGTTCTTCGCCGTCGCCACCGCGCCGGGGTCGGCTGCTGTTGCCGGGCCGGGCGCGGCGAACGTGTTGTGTTTCGTGGGCTCGTGGTTCTTCACCACCGCCGCGTGGATGCAGCTCCGGCTTTCCGATCGTGGCGCCGGCTGGTGGTCGTCGGCCATCCAGTTCGCCGGCACAGCGGCGTTCAACGTCAGCACCGGGGCGTCGGTGTGGGCGCACACCATCCAGGGTGAACGGCGTTACGTGTGGGTGCCGGACGCGACCGGGTCGCTGGCCTTCCTGGTCAGCGGTGTGCTGGCGGTGACGCTCGTCGGTTGGTGGGCCCCGAAGTCCGTTGACTGGCAGGCGAGCTGGATCAACCTGGCCGGCTGCATCGCGTTCGGGGTCTCGGCGGTGGCGGCGTTCGTGCTGAAATCCGGGGTGACCGCGGATCAGTGGCTGGCCAACCTGGGTACCTTCATCGGCGCGCTGTGTTTCCTGATCGCGGCGATGCTGGTGCTGCCGCGGCGATGATTTCACCGGGCCCGCCCGGTCTACCCCTCATGGGACTCATCGACATCGAACTGTTCGCGACACTGGACCTGGTCGGGCAGGCGCCGGGCGGCCCGCAGGAGGATCCGATCGGATTCCCGTTCGGCGGCTGGCAGGCGCCGCTGAGGAACGAGATCGCCGGAGCGCAGGTAGCCACGGCCTACGAGGGCACCGATGCGCTGCTGCTCGGCCGGCGCACCTACGACATCTTCGCGGCGCACTGGCCCGGGCAGGACGGCGAATTCGGCGCGCTGTTCAATCGGATCCCGAAGTACGTGGCCTCCCGCGGCAAACCGGATCTGTCCTGGGCGGGGTCGAGCCTGCTCGGGGATGATCTGGCCGCGGCGGTGCGCGAGATCCGGGATAGGCACGCCCGGGTGAAGGTCGTCGGGAGTCTGAATCTGGTGCAGACCCTGTTGCGGGAGAAGCTCTTCGACCGCATCGACCTGTGGCTGCATCCGATCACGCTCGGCGTGGGCAAGAAGGTGTTCGACGACGGTGTGGTGCCCACCAACCTCGCGCTGTTGCAGCCGCCGGTGTCCAGTCCGGCGGGCACGGTCTACCTGCGGTACGGACTGGTCGACGGCGTCCCGGGCACCGGGGACATGGCGTCCTGAAATCCGTTGCCGTGATTGCTAAGTCGGTGTTCCGGACGGTGTGGGGTCGGCGGGCACCAGTGGGAAGGCGGCCAGCGGGAACAACGCGCAGACGGCGAAGGCAACCGGGAAGCCGGCGGCGGCGATCAGCGTGCCGAACACCGGCGCCCCGACCGCGGTGGCCAGATGCTGAGTGGTGTTCTGCGTGCCCAGCGCGCGTCCGCTCCAGAACGGTCCGGCGATCTCGGCGATCGCGGTGAAGGCCAAACCGTTGTCGGACACCGTGACAACCGAGGCGACGATCATCAGGGCGACGGCGATCGGCGAATCCAGTGTGTCGGTCACCGCCAGCAACGCCATCGTCACCGCCGCGGCCGCCGCGATGGACCGGATGGGCCGCAGCCGGGATCCGACGATGTCCGACCATCGCCCCGCCGCGATCCGCCCGCCCGCGCCGAGTACCTGCGCGACCGTGACCAGGGCGCCCGCCGATGCCGCCGACCAACCGCGTTCGGTCATCAGCCAGACCAGGGTGAAGGTCCAGATGAAGCCCTGCGGAATCACCAGCAACACCGAGACGGCGTGGATGCGCCACAGCATCGACGAGCCGCGGTAGGGGTTGGCCAGGTGTTCCGGCGGTGCGTCGTCACGGTGCGGCCGCGGCGGATCCAGCACGCCGACGGCGCAGATGAGCGCCGACAACACGCACACCGCCGCGGGAAACAGCAGGGCGGTGGCCACCCCGTGGCTCTCGGCGAGCCGGGGGATGACCAAGGCGCCCAGTCCGACTCCCAGCGGGGTGGCGGTCTGGCGGATCCCCATGGCCAGGCCGCGCTGTTCGGGCGGGAACCAGCCGACGACCACCCGCCCGCTGGCCGAATTGCTGCTGGCCGCGGCCATCCCGCCGAGAAGCAGGAACGCGCCGACCGCGAACAGGGAGTCCGCCGAGGCGGCGCCGAACGCGAATGCGGCCGTCAGCGCGGAGCCCACGGTCAGCACGATCCGTTCACCGACCCGGTCGACCAGCCAGCCCCAGGCGATCAGGGTCAGCACCAAACCGAAACTCGGCATGGCCGCGAGCAGTCCGGCCGCGGCGAGGTCCACGCCGCGTTCGCTGTGCAGCGTCGGGATGAGGAAGGCGGCGCCGTTGATGAACACGTTGGCGCATGTCGTGGCTGTGAGTGCGATCACCAGCATCGACCACCGCCGCGCGGTGCCGATCGATGCGGTGCCCATGACGGCCATCGTGCCACGGGAATCTCAAAATATTGAACTCGTATCCCACTATATGAAACGGATGGGCGGTGTGGAGCGGCGGACCGACGCCGGGCGCCGAACCGTGGCGGGGCGTCATTAGGCTGGACCAATGCGCCTCGGTCGAATCGCCAGTCCTGACGGGGTCGCCTTCGTGGTCATCGAGGGCGACTCGAACTCCGATGCGGTGTGCCGCGAGATTGCCGAGCAGTATCTGTCGCGCAATCCCACGTTCACCGGCCGCAGTTGGCCGCTGGCCGACGTGCGGCTGCTGGCCCCGATCCTGGCCAGCAAGGTGATCTGCATGGGCAAGAACTACGCCGCGCACGCCCGCGAGATGGGTGGCGAACCGCCGGAGGATCCGGTGATCTTCCTCAAGCCCAACACCGCCATCATCGGCCCCAATGTGCCGATCCAGTTGCCGGCCGACGCTCACCCGGTGCACCACGAGGGTGAGTTGGTGGCGGTGATCGAACGGCCCTGCAAGGACGTGCCCGCGGCCAAGGCCGCCGACTACATCCTCGGCTACACCATCGCCAACGATGTGTCCGCGCGCGACCAGCAGAAGAAGGACGGCCAGTGGATGCGGGCCAAGGGGCATGACACCTTCTGCCCGGTCGGACCCTGGATCGAGACGGCCGTGGATCCCTCCGATCTCGATCTGCGGACCGAGGTCATGCGCCAGGGCGACGATTCGAAACCCGAGGTCGAGGTCCGTCAGCAGTCCAACACCTCGCTGCTGCTGCACGATGTGGGCGCGATCGTCGAATGGGTGTCGGCGGTCATGACGCTGCTGCCCGGCGACCTCATCCTCACCGGAACCCCGGAGGGTGTCGGCCCGATCGAGGATGGCGACACCGTCAGCATCACCATCGAGGGAATCGGCACGCTCTCCAACCCCGTTGTGCGCAAGCAGAAATAAAGGACCAAGGAAAAAATGACATCCGCCACTGATGCCGTCCGGGTACGGTTCTGCCCTTCTCCGACGGGCACCCCGCACGTCGGGTTGGTGCGCACCGCGTTGTTCAACTGGGCCTACGCGCGGCACACCGGCGGCACCTTCGTGTTCCGCATCGAGGACACCGACGCCGCCCGCGACACCCAGGAAAGCTACGACGCCATCCTGGACGCGCTGCGCTGGCTCGGGCTGGACTGGGATGAGGGCCCCGAGGTCGGCGGCCCGCACGAGCCGTACCGGCAGTCGCAGCGCTCGGACCTGTATCGGGATGTGATCGCCAAACTGCTCGCCGCGGGGGAGGTCTACGAGGCCTACTCGACGCCCGAAGAGGTCGAGGCCCGGCACCTCGCGGCCGGCCGCAATCCCAAACTGGGCTATGACAACCACGACCGCGATCTCACCGACGAGCAGCGGGCGGCGTTCGCCGCCGAGGGACGTAAGCCGGTACTCCGGTTGCGGATGCCCGACCAGGACCTGACCTGGACCGACCTGGTGCGCGGGGAGACCACCTTCGCCGCCGGGGTGGTGCCCGATTTCGCCATCACCCGCGCCAACGGCGATCCGCTCTACACCTTGGTCAATCCCGTCGACGACGCATTGATGAAGATCACACATGTACTGCGCGGTGAGGACCTGCTGCCGTCCACCCCGCGGCAGATCGCCCTGTACCAGGCGCTGATCCGCATCGGAGTCGCCGACCGGATCCCCGAGTTCGCGCACCTGCCAAGCGTTCTGGGCGAGGGCAACAAGAAGCTGTCCAAGCGCGACCCGCAGTCGAACCTGTTCCTGCACCGCGACCGGGGATTCATCCCGGAGGGGCTGCTGAACTATCTGGCGCTGCTGGGCTGGGGGATCGCCGACGATCACGACCTGTTCAGCCTCGATGAGATGGTGGCCGCGTTCGACGTCGTCAACGTCAACTCCAACCCGGCCCGCTTCGACCAGAAGAAGGCCGACGCGATCAACGCCGAGCACATCCGGCTGCTGGCGGCAGAGGACTTCACCGCGCGGTTGCGGGCCTACCTCGATGCCCACGGGCACGACACCGGCCTGGACGACGCCGCCTTCGCCGAAGCCGCGGCGCTGGTGCAGACCCGCATCGTGGTGCTCGGCGACGCGTGGGATCTGTTGAAGTTCTTCGACGATGGCTCCTACGTCCTCGACGAGAAGGCCGCGGCCAAGGAACTCAAGCCCGAGGCGGCGCCGGTGCTGGACGCCGCGCTGACGGCCCTGGAGGCCGCGCCGCAGTGGTCCACCGCGGCGATCGAGGAAGCACTCAAGACGGCGCTGCTGGACGGGCTGGAGCTCAAACCCCGGAAGGCCTTCGGTCCGATCCGGGTCGCGGTCACCGGGTCGACGGTCAGCCCGCCGCTGTTCGAGTCCCTGGAACTGCTCGGTCGCGAGCGCAGTTTGGCCCGGTTGCGCGCCGCAAGGGGAGGGGTGTGAAAAGTGGTCCGGAATCTTTGGTAGTCTGCTCGTCGGCCCGGAAAGCAGAGCGGAGAGTCGGACCGCCGCGCTGAAAGAGCCAAAAAGATGCCTTGAGCTGCAGCGATAGGCATCAAATGGGGTATGGTGTAATTGGCAACACTAGGGATTCTGATTCCCTCATTCTAGGTTCGAGTCCTGGTACCCCAGCTGTCCGGCCCGGAGCAGCGGATTAGGTGAGCACGACCGCCTGAGCTAAGCTTTCCGACCGGAAGATGTTCTAGCCCCCGTCGTCTAGCGGCCTAGGACGCCGCCCTCTCACGGCGGTAGCGTGGGTTCGAATCCCATCGGGGGTACGCGACAGAGGCCCAGGAGAAATCCTGGGCCTCTTCTTCGTTTTCGGGTGCGTTCGGCCTCCCGGCCGGAATCCCGGGGCGTGATTTCGGCCACGTCCCGATCCCCGGCAGAGGAGCTAGAGGCGCCGGGTCAGCGCCTCGGATGCCGCGACCAGATCGGCGGCCCAGCGGGCCCCCGGGCGGCGCCCCATCCGGTCGATCGGACCCGACACCGACACCGCCGCGATCACCGCCCCGCGCCCGTCCCGCACCGGAGCCGACACGCTCGCGACCCCGGACTCCCGTTCCGCCGCGCTCTGGGCCCAACCCCGGCGGCGTACCTCGGCGAGGGTGCGTTCGGTGAATTTGGCGCCCGGGAGCACCGCCTGTTGGGTGGCGGGATCGCTGTAGGCCAGTAGCACTTTGGCCCCCGAGCCGGCGGTCATCGGAAGGCGGGTGCCGACCGGGACGGTGTCGCGCAGGCCGACCGGCGGCTCCAGAGAGGCCACGCACACCCGCGAGCTGCCCTCCCGGCGATACAGCTGCACGCTCTCCCCGGTGAGTTCGCGCAGGCGCGGCAGCACGACGGCGCCGGCGGCCAGCAGGGGATCGTTGACCTGCCCGGCCAGTTCGGTCAGGGCCGGGCCCAACCGCCACCGTCCTTCGTTGTCGCGGGCGAGTAGGCGGTGCACTTCCAGCCCGGCGGCCAGCCGGTGGGCTGTGGCGCGCGGCAGTCCGGTGCGCTCACACAGTTCGGCCAGACCGCAGGGTGACTCGGCCACCGTGTGCAGCACGCCCACCGCTTTGTCGAGGACGCCGATACCGCTATCCTGTCTCACAGGGAGATACTAGCGTCCCGCATCGTGAGATAGCCAGCCCGTCACGGCAGGACGCCCGAGTTGAATCGAGATACCCATGGAGCAGAACAAGCCCAGGACTCTGGCCGAGAAGGTGTGGGACGACCACGTCGTGTCCCGCGGTGCCGGAGAAGGTGCGGCCAAGGAACCCGATCTGATCTACATCGATCTGCATCTCGTGCACGAGGTGACCAGTCCGCAGGCGTTCGACGGTCTGCGGTTGGCCGGCCGCCCGGTCCGCCGGCCCGATCTGACGATCGCGACCGAGGACCACAACGTGCCCACCATCGACATCGACAAGCCGATCGCCGATCCGGTCTCGCGCACTCAGGTGGAAACCCTGCGCCGCAACTGCGAGGAGTTCGGCATCCGGTTGCACCCCATGGGCGATGCCGAACAGGGCATCGTGCACATCATCGGGCCGCAGCTGGGTCTGACCCAGCCGGGCATGACCGTGGTCTGCGGTGACAGCCACACCTCCACTCACGGCGCATTCGGCGCGATCGCCATGGGCATCGGCACATCTGAGGTCGAGCACGTGATGGCCACCCAGACCCTGCCGCTCAAACCGTTCAAGACCATGGCGGTCAACGTCGACGGGGAACTGCCCGCCGGGGTGAGCGCCAAAGACATCATCCTGGCGGTCATCGCCAAGATCGGGACCGGCGGCGGTCAGGGTCACGTCATCGAATACCGCGGCAGCGCCATCGAATCGTTGTCGATGGAGGGCCGGATGACGATCTGCAACATGAGCATCGAAGCGGGCGCCCGGGCCGGCATGGTGGCGCCGGATGCCACCACATTCGAATTCCTCAAGGGGCGCCCGCACGCGCCGACCGGTGCGGACTGGGATGCCGCGGTGCAGGCGTGGAGCCAGTTGCGCACCGATGAGGGCGCCGAATTCGACACCGAGGTCTACATCGACGCCACGACCCTGAGCCCGTTCGTGACCTGGGGGACCAACCCGGGGCAGGGCGTGCCGCTGTCCGCGACCGTGCCCGACCCCGAAATGATGCTCGACGACGACGCCAAGCAGGCCGCCGAGAAAGCCTTGGCCTATATGGATCTTCGCGCGGGTACCCCGATGCGGGATATCACGGTCGACACCGTGTTCGTCGGCTCCTGCACCAACGGGCGCATCGAGGATCTGCGGGTCGTCGCCGAGATTCTGGACGGCCGCGCGGTCGCCGACGGCGTCCGCATGCTGGTCGTGCCCGGATCCATGCGGGTCCGCGAGCAAGCCGAATCCGAAGGTTTGGGAGCGATCTTCGCCGCCGCCGGAGCCGAATGGCGCCAGGCCGGCTGCTCGATGTGTTTGGGTATGAACCCCGATCAGCTCGCCCCGGGGGAGCGTTGCGCGTCGACCTCCAACCGCAATTTCGAAGGACGGCAGGGCAAGGGTGGTCGTACCCACCTGGTGTCACCCGCTGTGGCAGCCGCCACAGCGGTGCGCGGCACCCTGTCTTCGCCCGCCGATCTGGCCCCGGCCGGCCGATAAGCACCCCCGGCTCAGCCCCAAACCGCTAGGAGTACCAGGACATGCAAGCTTTTGACACCCACACCGGGATCGGCGTCCCGCTGCGCCGGTCCAATGTCGACACCGACCAGATCATCCCGGCGGTGTATTTGAAGCGGGTCACCCGAACGGGTTTCGAGGACGGTCTGTTCGCGGCATGGCGCACCGATCCGTCCTTCATTCTGAATTTGGCGCCATTCGACAAGGGATCCGTTTTGGTGGCCGGTCCCGATTTCGGCACCGGATCCTCCCGGGAACACGCCGTCTGGGCGCTCATGGATTACGGTTTCCGGGTCGTCATCTCGCCGCGGTTCGCCGATATTTTCCGGGGCAATGCCGGCAAGGCGGGCCTTTTGGCGGCCGAAGTTTCCCATGATGATGTCGAACTTCTGTGGAAGTTGATCGAGCAGAATCCGGGGCTGGAAATCACTGTCAATCTTCAAGATCGAACCATCACCGCCGGAACGGTTGTGCTGCCGTTCAAGATTGATGACTACACCGCCTGGCGGCTGCTCGAAGGACTCGACGATATAGGCCTTACGCTGCGGAAACAGGACGAGATCGCGGCCTACGAACGGCGCCGTCCGAGCTTCAAACCGAGGACTCTTCCGGCCTGAATAAGCCGGTTCCGGGCCCCCAAATATGGCCCGGCAACCTCATTCTCGGACGCCGGTACCACTGTCGGTGTGGGCCAACCGGATTGCAAAATTGTTCGCTAGCTACGCTTGAAACCGCGCGTGGCTCTTGGAAATATGTGCCCAATGGGTTTACCGTGTCCTCTAGTCGGTCCAAGGTGGACCACTGGACTTCGGAGGGTTTGCATGAACAAAGCAGAGCTCATCGACGCACTCACAACCAAGTTGGGCACCGATCGTCGACAGGCTACTGCCGCGGTTGAGAACATCGTCGACACGATCGTGCGTGCGGTGCACAAGGGCGAGAGCGTCACCATCACCGGCTTCGGCGTTTTCGAGCAGCGTCGCCGCGCCGCCCGGGTGGCCCGCAACCCGCGCACCGGTGAGACCGTGAAGGTCAAGCCGACGTCGGTTCCGGCCTTCCGCCCCGGCGCTCAGTTCAAGGCGGTTGTCTCTGGCGCGCAGCGTCTCCCGGCAGACGGCCCGGCCGTCAAGCGTGGTGTTGCAGCGGCTCCGGCCAAGCGTGGCGCCGCCAAGAAGGCTGCACCGGCCAAGAAGGCCGCAGTGAAGAAGGCTGCACCGGCCAAGAAGGCCACCGCTGCCAAGAAGGCTGCACCGGCCAAGAAGGCCACCGCTGCCAAGAAGGCTGCACCGGCCAAGAAGGCCACCGCCGCCAAGAAGGCTGCACCGGCCAAGAAGGCCACCGCCGCCAAGAAGGCTGCACCGGCCAAGAAGGCCACCGCCGCCAAGAAGGCCGCACCGGCCAAGAAGGCCACCGCCACCAAGGCAGCCGCCAAGAAGGCTCCGGCCAAGAAGGCTCCGGCCAAGCGCGGCGGCCGCAAGTAGTTTCGGCCCCTGTACTGCAAAAGCACCCCAGAACCTATGTTCTGGGGTGCTTTTGCATTCGTTTCTCAGGCCTTGACGGCCAGCGGGCTGCCGATGTGGTCGGCGGCGACGAGGCGCCCGCCCACCGAGGACAGCACCCAGGTACTGCCCTTCCGGTTCCGGGATTTGTCCGGACGCACGCCGTCGCGTTCACACCACCACGAGATGAGGTCGGGAATCACCTTGCCCTGGGTGCAGATCACCGGTGTCGCTTCGGCCGATCCGGCGGCGATCTCCAGAACCCGGGTGCGGGCGGCCTTCCGGTTCTGGGCGTAGGCCTCCTCGGTCAGCGCTGACTCGATGCCGATCTCGGTTCCGAGTTCCTCGGCCAGCGGTGCCAGCGTCTGCTCACAGCGCACCCGGGGCGCGGCGTGCAACTCGGTCGCGCCGAACGCGAGCAGTTGGCCCACCAGTGATTCGGCCTGCGCCCGTCCGAGCTTGTCCAGCGGCCGTTTCCAGTCCTCACCTTTGTACTTGGACCGTGACCCGGCCCGGCCATGGCGCACGATGATCGTCGTCTGGGTGTCGGCCGGCACTTTGGTGAAGCGTCGCAGCACCTTCCGGTCGTGGGGGTACTGCAGCCGTTTCATCGCCTCCTTGGGGGCGAGCCACAGCAGCTCATCGACTTCCACGTTGGGAATGAACTCACCGTCCACGGCACCGGCGGCCCAGTACACGACCCGTTTGAGGGTGTCGTCCACCGGATAGCTGATGACGGCCAGCCGGCGGCCGAGACGACTGTGAAAACCGGTCTCCTCCCGGATCTCCCGGACCGCGGTGACCGGATGGCCCTCTCCCGGGTCCACCTTGCCCTTCGGTAGGGACCAGTCGTCATACCGGGGCCGGTGCACGATGGCGACCTCGGTTCGTCCCGCATGGTCACGCCACAGCACCGCACCGGCGGCGTGCACCGTGTGAACCTTCTTGCGGGTCGAGCTGTCCGACACATCAACTCCTATACGTTGTCAGTGGACAGGTCGACGAATCTAGGGCGATCGGTGTTTCGCCATCAGTGCGACCTGGTGGTCGCGCACCGTGTGACCGGGCAGCGGCAGTGCCGTCCACCGCCCATCCGACTGGAGCTCCCAGCATCGGGTCGCCGGATCCATGGTGGATTCGAACATCTCGTCCAACTGTGCGGTCAGACGGGGATCCTTGACCTGTGCCATCACCTCCACTCGGCGGTCGAGATTACGATGCATCATGTCCGCGCTGCCGATCCAGAACTCATTGATGGCGCGGAAGTGAATTATTCGGGAGTGTTCCAGAAAACGGCCGAGGATCGAGCGCACCACGATGTTCTCGGACAGGCCGGGATGGCCCGGACGCAGCGCGCAGATCCCGCGCACCACCACCTCGACGCGGACCCCGGCGGCCGAGGCCCGGTACAGTGCGTCGATCACCTGCTCGTCGACCAGAGCGTTGGCCTTCAGCCGGATTCGCCCGTTGCCGTGTTCCCGGTGCGCCGCGGTCTCGCGTTCGATGCGCTCGATGATGCCTCGGCGGACGCCGAGCGGGGCGACGAGCAGATTGCGGTAGGAATCCTTGCGGGAATACCCGGTCAGCGAATTGAACAGATCGGTCAGGTCCGCCCCGATATCAGGGGAGGCGGTCAACAAACCGACATCCTCATACAGCCGAGCGGTTTTCGGGTTGTAGTTGCCGGTGCCGATATGGCAGTACCGGCGTATGGCCGATCCTTCCCGGCGCACCACCAGCGCGGTCTTGCAGTGCGTCTTCAGGCCGATCAGCCCGTACACCACGTGCACGCCCGCCTGTTCCAGCTTCCGTGCCCACTTGATATTGGCCTGCTCGTCGAAACGCGCCTTGATCTCGACGAGCGCGACCACCTGCTTGCCGGCCTCGGCGGCGTCGATGAGTGCGTTGACGATCGGGGAGTCGCCGGACGTGCGGTACAGAGTCTGCTTGATCGCCAGCACGTTCGGGTCCGCGGCGGCCTGCTCGATGAACCGCTGAACCGTGGTGGAGAAGGAGTCATACGGGTGGTGCACGAGGACATCCCCGTCCCGCAGCGTGGAGAAGATGCTCTTCGGTGTCTCGCGTTCGCCGAAGGCCGCCGGGGTGGCGGGGACGAACGGCCGGTCCTTGAGGTCGGGTCGGTCCACTCCGTAGATCTGCCACAGTGACGAAAGGTCGAGCAGCCCCGGCACCTCGATGACATCACCGGGATGCACGTCGAGTTCGCGCAACAGCAACTCGAGCATGTTCTCGGTCATATCGTCGGCGACTTCGAGGCGCACCGGAGACCCGAAGCGGCGCCGGGCCAGTTCGCGCTCCAGTGCCTGCAACAGATCCTCGTCCCGGTCCTCGGCGACCTCGAAGTCGGCGTTGCGGGTGATGCGGAAAGCATGCTGCTCCACGATTTCCAGCCCCGGGAACAGCACCGACAGGTATGCGCCGATGAGTTCCTCCAGCGGCAGGAACCGCACCGGGCCGGGCGTGCCGTCCGCGCTCTCGCGCCGCGGCAGTTCCACGAACCGGTCCACGTTGTCGGGCACCTTGACTCGGGCGAAGTGCTGCGTGCCGTCGTCGGGGTGGCGCACCGTGATGGCCAGATTCAGGCTCAGCCCGCTGACGAACGGGAATGGGTGCGCCGGGTCGACCGCCAGCGGGGTCAGTACCGGGAACACCTGCTCAGTGAAATAGGTGGACAACGCCGCGTGCTCGTCATCTTCCAGATCGGCCCAGCTGACGATCAGGATTCCCTTCTCGGCCAGCGCGGGGCGCACCGATTCCCGGAACACCTGCGCATGCCGGCTGGAGATCTGCTGGGTCCGCTCGCCGATGCGGCGCAACTGTTCCCGTGGTGACAGTCCGTCGGCCGAGCGCACCGACAGACCCATCTCGTCGCGGCGCTTGAGGCCGGCCACCCGGACCATGTAGAACTCATCGAGATTGGAAGAGAAGATCGCCAGGAATTTCGCCCGCTCCAGCAGCGGCAGCGAGGTGTCTGCGGCCAGGGCGAGCACCCGGGCGTTGAAGTCCAGCCAGCTCAGCTCCCGGTTGAGATAACGGTCTTCGGGAAGCGCATCGTCGACGGCGGCGGCGGTGGCCGCCGGGGGCGCATCGGGGGCCGGGTGTACCGCGGCGTCCACACCGTTCGTCGCCGTCCGGTCGGAGTCAGCAGTGGTGGTCTCGGCGTCCGTCATGACTCGATCATTGCCTATCGCCACCGTGCTTTCCAGTGTTCAGCCATCGCTGCCGGTGCAGGGCAGTGCACCCACCACCCGCTGGGTGGCCGGACCGAGTCCCAGCGCCAACGCGGCCGTCAGATCGTCGGGGGTGTCGATGTCACAGCGCAACCCGGGCCAGTCTCCGGTCAACTGCACCGCTCCCGAATCCATGTGCCGCTGTGTGGATTCCGCGCCGAAACGCGGGTCCAGCGGCACGCCGAACGCGAACAACGCCGAGGTTCCGGTGCCGTGCCTGTCCCCGACGAAACTGCGCGTGTGCCGTTGCGCGGAGGCCAGCGCTTCGGCCAGTTCGTGCGGTTTGAGAGCCGGCAGGTCACCTTGCAGGACAACGGTGTTGGTGCAGGCGCCGGCGGTCTCGGCCGCGCGCAGTGCGTTGTTGAGCGGATCGGGATGGCCGGCCGGAGTCGGATCCAGCAGTGCGTGGGCGCCCAGGTCGCGGGCCGCCGCGGCGGCGTCCGGGTCGGGTGTCACCACAGTGATCGAATTCACTGCCGGAACCGCGGCGGCCGCCGAGACGGTGTCCATCAACATGGCCAGCACCAGGTGCTCCCGGGCGGACGCCGAGAGCACCGGTGCCAGTCGTGTCTTGGCCGCGGCCAATCGCTTCACCGCGATCAGCAAGCCGACCCCCGGCCGCGCGCTGGTCCCCGTCATATCCGCCATCCTGCCAGCCTTCGCGATGCGGCTAGTGTGAAGCGGTGGTCGAAGCCGCAGTAATGGGAGCCGGTGCGTGGGGGACAGCGCTGGCGAAGGTGCTTGCCGATGCCGGGAACAGCGTCACGTTGTGGACCCGCCGGCCCGAACTCGCCGACGAGATAAACGCCACCCGCCGCAACCCGGATTACCTCGGGGACATCGTGCTGCCCGACGGCATCCGTGCCACCGGTGATGCGGCCGAGGCCCTGGACGGTGCCTGCACGGTCCTGCTCGGCGTGCCCTCGCAGACGTTGCGTCCCAACCTCGACTCCTGGAAACACCTGATCGGCCAGGACACCACCCTGGTCAGTCTGGCCAAGGGCATCGAACTGGAGACCCTGATGCGGATGAGCCAGGTCATCACCCAGGTCACCGGCGCCGACCCGGCGCGGGTCGCGGTGGTGACGGGGCCGAATCTGGCCAAGGAGGTCGCCGACGAGCAGCCGGCCGCCACCGTGATCGCGTGCACCGACTCCGGCCGTGCGGTCGCCCTGCAGCGCGCCATGTCCACCGCCTACTTCCGGCCCTACACGAACTCCGATGTGGTCGGCGCCGAGATCGGCGGGGCCTGCAAGAACGTCATCGCGCTGGCGTGCGGGATGGCCGCCGGCGTCGGGCTCGGTGAGAACACCTCGGCCGCCATCATCACCCGCGGGCTGGCGGAGATCATGCGGCTGGGAATCGCCTTGGGAGCCAAGGGGACAACGCTGGCCGGACTGGCCGGTGTCGGCGACCTGGTGGCCACCTGTACCTCCCCGCAATCGCGCAACAGGTCCTTCGGCGAGCGGCTGGGCCAGGGCGGCTCGATGGACTCGGCGTTGCGGGCCGCACAGGGGCATGTCGCCGAGGGTGCCACGTCGTGCCAGTCGGTGCTGGCGCTCGCCTCGAGTTACGACGTCGAGATGCCGCTCACCGATGCCGTGCATCAGGTCTGCCATCGCGGGCTGTCTGTCGAGCAGGCGGTCATGCTGCTGCTCGGTCGCAGTACCAAACCGGAGTGACCGGAAGGGGTATCCATGGACGGATATGGCGACTCCACTCGAACCGTCAATGCTGTTGGGGCGCATAGTGTTCCGGGTGAACCGGTAGCGCCCGTGCCGATCCCGGCGTCGGCGTACCACCTGTCCCCGGACGAGGCCGAGCCGCTGGACACCTACGGGCGGGCCTCGAATCCGACGTGGCGGCAGCTGGAATCCGCCCTCGCCGAACTGGAGGGTGCGGCCTCGGCATTGACCTTCGGATCCGGGATGGGGGCGATCAGCGCGGCCCTGCGGGTGACGGCGAAACCGGGCACGACGCTGGTGGTCCCTGCCGACGGCTACTACCAGGTGCGCCGCTATGCCGCCGAATATCTGGCGCCGCTGGGTGTCACCGTGGTGGAGGCTGCCGCCGCGCAAATGTGTGAAGCCGCCGGCCACGCCGATGTCGTGCTTGCCGAGACACCGGTGAACCCGACCCTGGACGTGGTGGATCTGCACCGGCTGGCCACCATCTGCCGGTCCCGCAGAGCCACCCTGATCGTCGACAACACCGCGGCCACCCCGCTGGGCCTGCAACCGCTGTCACTGGGCGCCGATCTGGTGGTCGCCAGCGCCACCAAGTCCTTGGCCGGACACAGCGATCTGCTGGCCGGGTACGTGGCGGGCAGCCATCCCGAGTTGATGGCGGCCATCGAGCGGGACCGGCTGCTCGCCGGGCCGGTGCTCGGGGTGTTCGAAGCCTGGCTGGTGCTGCGCAGCCTGGGCAGCGCCGGGCTGCGCATCGACAGGCAATGCCGGAGCGCACACGCCGTCGCGCTGATGCTGCGCGATCATCCGGCGGTCCGCTCCGTGCGGTACCCGGGCCTGCCCCAGGATCCGTCGCACGCCGTGGCGGTGGAACAGATGCGCCGGTTCGGCGGCCTGGTCTCCGTCGAACTCGCCGATGCGGGTGCGGTGCACCGGCTGGTCGAGCGCAGCACCCTGCTGGTCGCGGCGACCAGTTTCGGCGGGATCCACACCTGTGTCGACCGCCGGGCGCGGTGGGGCGATCCGGTGCCCGACGGGTTCGCCAGGATCTCGCTGGGCATCGAGGACACCGACGACATCGTCGCGGACATCGAACGCGCCCTCACCTGACAAGCCGGGCCCCGGCCGCAGCCGGTAGCCTCTGCAGGTTGTGAGTGCACGTACCCGAGTCGCCGTCATCTATGGCGGACGAAGCTCCGAGCACGGGATTTCGTGCGTTTCCGCAGGAAGCATTCTGCGCAACCTGGACCCGCAGCGGTTCGAGGTAGTCCCCGTCGGCATCACCCCGGACGGGTCCTGGGTGCTCACCGACGGCCGGCCCGAGACGCTGGCGATCGCTGCCGGTCAGCTGCCGAACGTGACCGAGGGCGCGGGCACCGCGCTGGCGCTGGCCGCCGACCCGGTGCGCCGCGGCGAGCTGCTGTCGCTGGGAGAGGGCGCCGGGCAGGTGCTCGCCGCCGTCGACGTGGTGTTCCCGGTGCTGCACGGCCCGTACGGCGAGGACGGCACCATCCAGGGTCTGCTGGAACTGGCCGGGGTGCCCTATGTCGGGGCGGGCGTGCTGGCCAGTGCCACCGGCATGGACAAGGAATTCACCAAGAAGTTGCTGGTGGCCGACGGGTTGCCGATCGGCGATCACGTGGTGCTGCGGCCCCGGCGGGACACCCTGACGCTCGATGAGCGGGAGCGCCTGGGCCTGCCGGTGTTCGTCAAACCGGCGCGCGGCGGCTCCTCGATCGGGGTCAGCCGGGTCACGGCGTGGGATCAGCTCGACGCTGCCATCGCCGAGGCCCGCCGGCACGACCCCAAGGTGATCGTCGAGGCCGCGGTGATAGGCCGTGAGCTGGAATGCGGCGTGCTGGAGTTCCCCGATGGCCGGGTGGAAGCCAGCGAGATCGGTGAGATCCGGGTGGCCGGAGTGCGCGACCGCGAGGACAATTTCTACGACTTCGCCACCAAGTACCTCGACGACGCGGCCGAATTGGACGTGCCCGCCAAGGTGGACGACGACATCGCCGACGAACTGCGGGTGTTGGCGGTCCGGGCCTTCCGTGCCGTCGACTGCCAGGGTCTGGCCCGGGTCGACTTCTTCCTCACCGAGAACGGGCCGGTGATCAACGAGATCAACACCATGCCCGGCTTCACCACCATCTCGATGTACCCGCGGATGTGGGCGGCCAGCGGGGTGGATTATCCGACGCTGCTGGCGACGATGGTCGACACCGCGCTCGCCCGCGGCACCGGCCTGCGGTAGGGCCCGCGGGCGGGCGACCGGCTAGCGCGGCGGCCCGGGATCCAGCGGCTGTGCTGCGATGGTGCGTTCGAGCACCTTGGAGATCAGCTGGATGGGGGTCGGGCCGGACCCGGTGGGCAGCGTCAGCGCCACGTAGACGCCTCGGTCCACGGCGAACCAGGTGCTGCTGCCGTGCGCGCTGGCCTCGAACCACTGCACCGCGTCGACGACCTGTAGCGGGGTGCCCACCACGAAGTCGGTGGGTCGTTCCAGTCCGCAGCGCAGGATCACCGGATCGGCCTCCGGCTCGGCCCGCCAGGCGGCGGCACCGGCGGGCACCGGGTCGACGGCCTCGGCCCGCCGGTAATCGCCCAGCTGTTCGGGTAGCGCTTCCATCAACGCCTGGCACTGCGGGCTCTCCGCGTCCGGGGCGGGTGCCGCGGCGATGGCCACCGGCCGGTCGGGCGGGGCCGCCTGCCGGGTGGCGGCGAAGGTCAGCACGACGATGACCGCGGCCACGGCGACGCCGACCGCGGCGATGATCAGCGACCGGGGCGGTCCGTCGTGCTCATCGGGCTGCGTCACATCGGTAACTCTAGGGATGCCGGGCCCCGGCGATCGGGGAGTTCGCGATGGGACACGTCAGGGTGCGGGTGATGCCGGCGGCGCGCTGCACCGCGGTCACCACGTCGCGGTGCAACTCGTCGGGGCTGTCGGCGCCGACGCGGGCCACCACGTCGTAGGGGCCCGTCACGTATTCGGCCGAGCGCACCCCGGGCAGTTCGGCCAGCTGTTTCGCGACGACCTCGGCGCGGCCCACCTCGGTCTGAATCAGCATGAATGCCTCTACCACCGCCAGTGCCTCCATTTCTGCTGCATAGACTCGGCGCCGCAGGGATCAAACGTACCGCAGGTCGCACCGGTGTTCAGGCCGGCTCCTGCCAGACAGGACGGTGAGATGGCCGACACAGAGCCGACCTTGGCGCAGGTCGGGGAGTTCGGCGTCATCGGCGCGATCGTGGCCGGACGACGGCAGCCGGCCGCGGTCACGCTGGGCCCCGGGGACGACGCCGCGGTCGTCACCGCCGCCGACGGGCGCACCGTGGTGTCCACCGACATGCTGGTCCAGGACCGGCATTTCCGGCTGGACTGGTCGACCGCGCACGACATCGGGCGCAAGGCGATCGCCCAGAACGCGGCCGACGTCGAGGCGATGGGCGCATCACCGACCGCGTTCGTGGTGGCGTTCGGCGCGCCGCCGGATACCCCGGCCGCGGCGGCCCAGGCGCTCTCCGACGGCATGTGGGAGGAAGCGGCACGCTGCCGGGCCGGCATCGCCGGCGGGGACCTGGTGAGCGCCCCGCTGTGGGTGGTGTCGGTGACGGTGCTCGGCGATCTCGGGGGCCGGGCCCCGGTGCGCAGGGATACCGCGCGCCCTGGTGACCAGGTGGCCGTGGCCGGTGACCTGGGCCGCTCCGCAGCAGGATATGCGTTGTGGCTCAACGGAATTCATGAACACCCCGAGCTTCGGCGACAACATCTGGTGCCCAAACCGCCCTACGGGCAGGGCCGCGCCGCGGCGGACGCCGGGGCCAATGCGATGACCGATGTGTCCGACGGACTGCTGGCCGACCTCGGGCACATCGCCGACTCGTCAGCCGTGGTGATCGACCTGTCCCGGCAGGCCCTGGCCGCCGATCACCGTGCCCTGGCCGCCGCCGCGGCGACCACCGGTGCGGATGCCTGGAACTGGGTGCTGGGCGGCGGCGAAGACCACGCATTGGTCGCGACGTTTCCCGGCGCGGTGCCCGCGGGCTGGCGGGTGATCGGCCGGGTGCGGGACGGTGCCGCCGGGGTGGTGGTGGACGGCCAACCGTGGCAGGGCAACCCGGGCTGGCAGTCGTATTAGAGAATCGGTCGCGGTGACCGCTAGGTTTGTCCCTCGTGACACCACGCCCGCTGACCGATCTCGTCGAACCCGGCTGGGCGCGCGCGCTCGAGCCGGTCGCCCCGCAGGTGGCCGACATGGGGGAGTTCCTGCGCGCCGAACTGGCCGCCGGGCACCAGTACCTGCCGTCCGGAGAGAACGTGCTGCGCGCGTTCACCTTTCCGTTCGCTGAGGTGCGGGTGCTCATCGTCGGCCAGGACCCGTACCCGACGCCCGGTCATGCGGTCGGACTGAGTTTCTCGGTGGCCCCCGATGTGCGGCCGATCCCGCGCAGCCTAGCCAACATCTTCACCGAGTACGGCGAGGATCTCGGCTATCCGACGCCGGCCACCGGGGACCTGAGTCCGTGGGCGCAGCGCGGGGTGATGCTGCTCAACAGGGTGCTCACGGTGCGCCCGGGCACGCCGGCCTCGCATCGCCGCAAGGGCTGGGAGGCGGTGACCGAATGCGCGATCCGCGCGCTGGTGGCGCGTCCGCAACCGTTGGTGGCGGTGTTGTGGGGTCGCGATGCCCAGACGCTGAAGCCGATGCTGGCCGAGGGCGGGTGCGCCGTCATCGAATCGGTGCACCCGTCGCCGCTGTCGGCCGCGCGGGGCTTCTTCGGCTCAAAGCCGTTCAGCCGCGCCAACGAGTTGTTGACGCGGCTGGGGGCCGAACCGATCGATTGGCGCCTGCCGTAACGGGTGGGGCGGCGGGAAGGCCGCCGCGCAGGCGCGGGGCGGAACTAGCCGCGGGTGACCTTGCCGGCCTTCAGGCAGGAGGTGCACACGTTCATCCGCTGCTTGTTGCCGCCGGGGCGGGTCACAGCGTTGACGCTCTGGATGTTCGGGTTCCAGCGACGGCTGGTCCGACGGTGGGAATGCGACACCGACTTGCCGAAGCCGGGGCCCTTAGCGCAGATATCGCACACGGCAGCCATGTCAGAACTCCTTGTTGATCAGTACTTGGGGGTCAACGACCACATGACGGGTGACCCGACAACCTGATCAGGATACCGGCCCGGGGAACGGATCTGCAAAACGGTGCCGTTGATGCTCGTTCATCTGTCCACAACCTGTGCCAGCTGCGGCCGCGCTGTCGGGCACGATGGCTATTCTTGCGCGCACGGGCTGGACCGAGCTGGAAGGGTGGATTGATGTCGGCTGCGCGGCTCGATGCACCCGCGTTGCGGCGTTGGGCGCATACCGCCGTCGGCCAACTCATCACCCATACCGACGAGATCAACCGGCTCAATGTGTTCCCGGTCGCGGACTCCGACACCGGTACCAACATGCTGTTCACCATGCGGTCCGCGGTGGCCGCGCTGGACGGCCGCGACGATCTGGACCTGGCCGCGCTGACCGCCTGCCTGGCCGACGGTGCGCTGCGCGGGGCCCGCGGCAACTCCGGGGTGATCCTGTCCCAGATTCTGCGCGGCTTCGCCGACATCGCCGCGGATCGGCGTGCCGACGAGATCGACGGGCCGGCCTTCGCCGCCGCGCTGCAGTGCGCGCAGGGCCTGGTGGTGGCCTCGATGGGGGAGGTCGTGCCGGGAACGATCATCTCGGTCCTCGGGTCGGCCGCCGATGCGGCCGAGCGCAGCGCCGCCGAAGGCGCCGAGGTATCGACGGTGGTCGCGACGGCGGCGGCCGCGGCCGTGGAGGCCTTGGAGCGCACCCCAGACGAACTCGACGTCCTGGCCGAGGCCGGCGTGGTGGATGCCGGCGGGCGCGGACTGCTGGTCCTGCTGGACGCGCTCACCGCCACACTGGTCGGCACCGCGCCGCGGCGCGACACCTATGAACCTGCCGGCGATCCGGCCGAGCCGCCGATCACCTCCACCGCGCCGCCGCAGTTCGAGGTGATGTACCTACTGAGCGACTGCCGGCCCGATGCCATCGAGGGACTGCGCGCCGCGCTGGACGCGCTGGGGGATTCGGTGGCCATCACCGCGGGCTGCCGGGGTACCCATTCGGTGCACGTGCACACCGACAACGCCGGCGGTGCCGTGGAGGCCGGCCTGGCGCTCGGAACTCTCAGCGGCATCCAGATCACCGTGCTCACCGGCGCCCGCCCGGCAGTGCAGGCCGGGCGGGACCGGGCCGTGCTCGCCGTCGTCGACGGAGACGGTGCGGCAACGCTGTTCGCGAATGAGGGTGCGCATGTGCTGCGTCCGCATGACGGTGCGCCGATCAGTGCGCAGCAGTTGCTGCGGGCGCTGGTCGACGCCGATGCCGGCCAGATCATGGTGCTGCCCAACGGTTTCATCGCCGCCGAGGAGTTGGTGGCCGGATGCACCGCGGCCACCGGGTGGGGCATCGACGTGGTGCCGGTACCCGCGGGGTCGATGGTGCAGGGGCTCGCCGCGCTGGCGGTACACGATCCGGCCCGTCAGGGCGTCGACGACGGATACACCATGGCGCGCGCCGCCGCCGGCGCCCGGCACGGCTCGGTGCGGCTGGCCACCGAGGAGGCGCTGACGTGGGCGGGTTCCTGCAAACCCGGTGACGGACTGGGCATTGCCGGCGACGAGGTGTTGATCGTGGGTCGGGATGTGGCCGCCGCCGGCGCCGGATTGATCGACCTGCTGCTGGCGGCCGGCGGCGAGTTGATCACCGTGCTGATCGGCGCCGGTGTCGACGAGAAAGTGGGCGAACGTTTGCGTGACCATGTGCGGCAACGACATCTGGGTGCCGAGCTGGTGAGTTACCGCACCGACCACCACGGTGACGCCCTGCTGATCGGGGTGGAGTAGCCGTGGTCGCCCTCAACGATCTGCTCGCCCCCATCATCGGCGCCAAGGCCGCCGACAAGCTCGAAGAGGCCTTCGGCATCCGCACCGTGAACGATCTCCTGCGGCATTACCCGCGCAAGTACAGCGACGGGATGACCGTCCGCGAGGAGGGCGAGGAGATCGAACTCGAGGAGGGCACGCACGTGACCTTCGTCGACGTCATCACCAAGGCCGACTCCAACTACATGCGCAAGCAGACCGGTAAGCGGCAGCGCAAGTTCCTGCGGGTCACGCTCGGGCAGCGGAATCCACCGATCACCGCCACCTTCTTCAACGCCGAGTTCCTGGAGAAAAGTCTGACCGAGGGCACCCGGGTGATGCTTTCCGGGGAGATCGGCTATTTCCGCAACACCATGCAGCTCTCGCATCCGGCGTTCCTGATCATCGATTCGCCGACCGGAAGGACCATCGGCACACGGTCGTTCGCGAAGATCGCGGACGCGTCCGGCGAGTCCGGCGCGGGCGTGCTGGCCGCCTTCGAGAAGGAATTCTTCCCGATCTATCCGGCCACGAAGAAACTGCAGAGCTGGGACATCTACGCCTGCGTTCAGCAGGTGCTGGCGGTGCTGGACCCGATCCCTGAACTGCTTCCGGAATCCTCTCTGCGGCAATGGGACCTGGTGTCCGAGGACGAGGCGCTGCGCGGGGTGCACGTGTCCGAGAACGCCGTCGAGCGGTCGGCCGCCCAGGAGCGGCTGACCTATGACGAGGCGATCGGCCTGCAGTGGGCGCTGGTGTCGCGTCGCTACGGCGAGCTCGGTGAGACCGGTCCGGCGGCCCCGCTGCGCGAGGACGGCCTGGCCGGGGCGCTGCTCGAACAGCTGCCCTTCGAGTTGACCGGCGGACAGCGCGAGGTGCTCGAGGTGATCTCCGGTGAACTCGGCCGGACCCGGCCGATGAACCGGATGCTGCAGGGCGAGGTCGGATCCGGAAAGACCATCGTGTCGATCCTGGCGATGCTGCAGGTGGTCGACGCCGGGATGCAGTGCGCGTTGCTGGCCCCCACCGAGGTGCTCGCCGCGCAGCACTACCGGTCCATCCGCCAGGTGCTCGGCCCGCTCGCGATGGCCGGGGAACTCGGCGCGGCCGACGGCGCGACGGCCGTCACGTTGCTCACCGGCTCCATGTCGCCCCAGCAGAAACGCCAGGCGCGTGACGAGATCTATTCCGGGACTGCAGGAATCGTGGTGGGCACCCATGCCATCATCCAGGAGTCGGTGGAGTTCAGCCGGCTGGGCATGGTGGTTGTCGACGAACAGCACCGGTTCGGTGTCGAGCAGCGTGACCGGTTGCGCGCCAAGGCCACCGGTGGCATCACCCCGCATCTGTTGGTGATGACGGCGACGCCGATCCCGCGCACCATCGCGTTGACGGTGTTCGGTGATCTGGAGACCTCGACGCTGCGTGAGCTGCCGCGCGGCCGGCAGCCCATCACCAGCAATGTGGTGTTCACCAAGGATCACCCGTCTTGGCTGGACCGGGCGTGGGCGCGCATCGTCGAGGAGGTAGCCGCCGGCCGGCAGGCCTACGTGGTGGCTTCCCGCATCGACGAGGAGCCCGACAAGAAGAACGCCTATGAGCACGGTCCGCCGCCGATCACGGTGTTGCAGTTGCTCGACCGGTTGCGCAGCGGACCGCTGGCCGGGCTGCGGCTGGGGCTGATGCACGGGCGGCTCACCGGTGAGGAGAAGGACGCGGTGATGTCCGCGTTCCGGGCCGGGGAGATCGATGTCCTGGTGTGCACCACCGTCATCGAGGTCGGCGTCGACGTGCCCAACTCCACCATGATGGTGGTGATGGACGCCGACCGGTTCGGTATCAGTCAGCTGCACCAGTTGCGCGGGCGGATCGGCCGCGGCGAGCACCCGAGCCTGTGCCTGCTGGTCACCCGGATGCCGGAGAGTTCCAGGGCCGGCGAGCGGTTGCGGGCGGTCGCCGGCACGCTGGACGGCTTCGCGCTGGCCGACCTCGATCTACAGGAACGTCAGGAGGGAGATGTGCTGGGCTACAACCAGTCCGGGCGCCTCACCACGTTGCGTTTCCTGTCCCTGGCCGATCATCTGGGCATCATTCAGGACGCCCGGAGCTTCTGCGAGTCGGCGTACCTGGACAATCCGTACCAGCCCGGGCTGGACGTGCTGGCCGCGCCCTTCCGCAACTCCGACCGCGTCGAGTACCTGGACAAGTCGTGAAGCGGATCGGCCTGCTGGCGGCGGGGGTCGTGCTGGCGGTGCTGGTCGCATTTCAGGTCACCACGCAACCCGGTGCGGACTCGGTGCGCTACGTCGCGGAGGCCGACACCCCGACCGTCGCGCCGGGTGTCGACGTACTGGCCGGGGTGCCCGAGATCCCGGTGCGCACGCGTAGCTACGACTACCGGCGTGCCGCGTTCGGGGAGTCCTGGGACGACGACAACGACGCGCCGGGCGGGCGCAACGGCTGCGACACCCGCAACGACATCCTGGACCGTGATCTGGTCGAAAAATCCTATGTGTCCATCACGCGGTGCCCGACGGCCGTGGCGACCGGCACGTTGATCGACCCGTACACCGATGCCACTGTCGCCTTCGTGCGCGGCAATCAGATCGGGGCCTCGGTGCAGATCGACCACATCGTGCCGCTGGCGCTGGCCTGGGATCTGGGCGCGCGCAACTGGTCCGATCCGATGCGGCTGCGGTTCGCCAACGATCCGGCCAACCTGCTGGCGGTGTCCGGGGCGGCCAACCAGAACAAGGGTGACGGCGAGCCGGCGGTGTGGATGCCGCAGAACCGGGCGTTCTGGTGCCAGTACGCGGTGCAGTTCGCCGCGGTGCTGCGCGGCTACGGGCTACCGGTCGACGCCCCGTCGGCGCAGGTGTTGCGGGAGGCCGCCGGGACCTGCCCGACCGGTTGAGGAGGCGCGGCCGGCGCTGCCGGTTGGCTCAGGGTGACGGTGATGGCCGAGACCACCACCACGAGCATGGCGAACCCGTGCACCCAGCTGAGGGCTTGGTCCAGCAGCAACCATCCGGCGGCACAGGCGACCACCGGCTCCAGGCACAGCAGCACGCCGAAAACGTGCGGGCTGAGCCGGCGGATGGCCACGAACTCCAGCGAGTACGGGATCAGCGAGGACAGCAGCGCCATGCCGACCAGGGGGAGTAGCACCGCGGGTGCGGCCGATGCGAGGTCGCCGACGGACCCGACCCCGAACGGGGCGACCACGAATGCGCCGACGAGGATGCCGATCGCGAGTGAGCCCTGCCCAGCCATCCGGGTGGTGACCCGCTTACCGGCTGCGATGTAGAAGGCCCAGAACGCGGCCGCGGTCAATGCATATCCGACACCGACTGGGTCGAGCCTGTCCCCGTCGCCGCCGTGATCGCCGAAACCCAGTACCGCAATCGCCGTTGCCGCTGCCAGTACGCAGCCCAGGTCGCGGCGCCGGCGGGACAACGCCGCCGAGAGCAGCAGCGGCCCAGCGAATTCGATGGTGACCGCGATACCGAGCGGGATGCGGGCGATGGCGGCGTAGAAGAAGCCGTTCATGCCGGCCATCGCGAAGCCGAAGAGCAGCACGGATTTCCACGTGTCGCGGTCCCAACCGAAGAAGCGCGGCCGGTGCAGCGCCAGCAACAGCAGGCCCGAGATCAGCAGGCGGGCGCTGGTCGTCAGGCCCGCACCGAACTGCGCCAGCAGCGGGATGGCGAGCACCGCGCCCAACTGCAGCGACATGCACGACCCCAGGATCATGAGGATGCTCGAGGGAGCGCGCGTGGGCATGCAGCCATCATCGACGCCCGGAATATCATCAGTCCAGCGAGTCTGTTTGGACTATATTGGTAAGAAATTCTGATGAATTACCTGCCGACTCCGGGAGACGCGTCATGCTCAATCTGCAGCGGCTCATCGTCCTGCATGAACTGGAGCGGAAGGGCTCGCTGGCGGCGGTTGCGCAGTCGCTGAACTACAGCCCGTCGGCGGTGTCCCAGCAGCTCGCGACGCTGGAGCGGGAGGTGGGGACGGCGCTGACCGAGCCGATCGGGCGCGGTGTCCGGTTGACCGATGCGGCGCGGATCCTGGTGGAGCACACCCGGGTCGCGATCGCCGCCATCGAATCGGCGGAATCCGAACTCGCCGCCTCGGTGGGTGCGGTGGGCGGCAGCCTGCACATCGCCTCCCTGCAGACCGCGCTGCTGTCCCTGTTGCCGGCGGTCTTGCAGACGCTGGAGCGGATGCATCCCGAGTTGCACGTAGACGTCTCCCAGCGCGATGTGTCCGAGGCCGTGTCCGGTCTGCTGGCGGGCACCTTCGACGTGGTGGTCGGGGAGGAGTACCCGGGCGGATCGCTGCCGGCGCGCGCCGGGCTGCACCGCAGGGATCTGGGGGCGGACGAGATGCTGCTCGCCGTGCCGGCCTCGGGTCCGTGGAGTGAGGTGAGCTCGCTGGCGCAGGTCGCGAGGGCCCCATGGGCGCTGGACCCGGCCAACTCCGCACCCGGACGGTGGGCCCGGGCCACCTGCCGCGACAGCGGGTTCGAGCCCGATGTCCGCTTCGACGGGGTCGATCTGCTGGTGCACCTGCAGATGGTGCGGGCCGGCCGGGCCGTGTCGTTGGTGCCCTCCCTGCTACGCGCGGAATGGGCGCACGGCGTGCGTCTGGTCGAACTGCATGGTGCGCCGAGCCGCCGGCTGTTCACCCTGACCCGGAGCGCGCGGGTGGCGCATCCCGCGGTGAACGCGTTCCGGGACGCGCTGGCAACGGGATTCGACGCGCAGCAGTCCGTGGCCGCCGGCCGCGCGCTCTGAGGGCGGCGCCGACCTACGTAGCCGGGGCGTAGATTGGGCTGCCAGAACGGAGGTGCGGATGCAGCAGCGGGGGTTCGGTGATCTCGAAGCCACGGTGATGGATCGGGTCTGGGGTCGGGAAGACGGTGTCACCGTGCGTGAGGTGTTCGAGGAGATGGCCGACGCGCGGCAGATCGCCTACACGACCGTGCTGTCGACACTGGACAATCTGCACCGCAAGGGGTGGGTGCGGCGGGAGCGGGAGGGCAAGGCCTACCGGTACTGGGCGACCATGACCCGTGAGGAGCGTTCGGCCAATCTGATGCGGGCGGCGTTGAAGACCGGCGGCAAGCCCGAGGCCGTCCTGGCCTTCTTCGTCGAGCAGATGTCAGCGGAGGAATCGGCGCAGCTGAAGGCGGCGCTGCGGTCGTCCGCCACCCAGAAGAGACGCCGATGACGGCCGCGGTCTATCTGCTCGGCTACGGGATGCTGGTGACCTGGCTGGCGCCGCCGCTGCTGTCGCGGTTGACGCGGGACGGGCTGAATCCGCGGTTGGGAGTGGCAGTCTGGCTCACCGCGATGCTCGGGGTGCTGGTGGCCTGGTCGGTTGCGGTCGCTGTGATCGCGGTGCACGGGGTGCGCGGGCTGCCCGACTCCCCGGTGATCGTGGTGTGTCTGGAACTGCTCGGGATACCCGAGCAGGTGGCGACGCCGAGTGCGGAGGGCACCGTGCTGCTCATCGCTGCCGCGGTGATGCTGTGGACGACGGTCGGGGTGCGGGCCGGGCGCGCCCTGCGCGGTCTGTGGGCGAGCAGCCGTGAGCATGCGCAGGCCGCCCGGTTGATCGGTGAGCCCACCGACCGCGCGGACGTCTTCCTGCTGAACGCCGAACGGCCCGCGGCGTACTGCGTGGCGGGCCGGCCGAACGCCATCGTGGTGACCACCGCGGCGGTCGAGCGGCTGACCGGATCGCAGCTGGATGCGGTGCTGGCGCACGAGAACGCGCACATCGCCGGGCGCCACCACCAGCTGTTGATGGTGCTGCGGGCGCTGGCCGCGACCCTGCCCTGGCTGCCGTTGTTCCCGCGCGGTGCGGCCGCGGTCGGCGAACTGCTGGAGATGTGTGCCGACGATCGCGCCGCACACCGCTACGGCGGCCCAACCCTGGTGGCCGGGATGGTCAAGCTGGCCGGACCGGTCGCGCCGGCGGGGCTCGCAGTCGCGGCGACCGCGATCACCCGGCGCGCCAACCGGCTGCTGATGCCGGCTCACCCCGGAAGCCTGCGGTGTCACCGGCTGACCGCCTGGGCCACCATCGCGGTGACCGTGGCGGCGCCGGTGGTGGTCAACCTCATCTGCCGCCACTAGTTCTCGGGAACCGGGCCTGCCGGCCGGGCGGCTCAGGTGGCGGCGTTACCGGCCTTCCACTGCTCCCACGGAATGTTCCAGTCGCCGAGGCCGTCGGTTCCCGGCAGCGTCGGCCCGACGGTGTTCACCACTTCGACGATGTCACCGCGTTTGGTGTTGTCGTAGAACCACTTCGCGTTTTCGGTGCTGGCATTCAGGCATCCGTGGCTCACGTTCGCCCGGCCCTGGCTGCCCACTGACCACGGTGCGGCGTGCACGAAGATCCCGCTGTAGGACATCCGGGTGGCCCACATGACCTCGGTGCGGTACCCGTCCGGGGAGTTCACCGGCACGCCGTAGGTCGACGAGTCCATCACCAGGTCGGCGAGCCGCTCGGCGATGATGTAGGTGCCGTTGTCGGTGGGTGTCTTGTCCTTGCCCATCGAGATCGGCATGGTCTTGGCCACTTCGCCGTTGATGCGCACGGTGAGGGTCTTGGTGGTGTCGTCGGCGGTGGCGATGACCTCGTCGCCGATGGTGAATCGCGTGCGGGCGTCGTCCTGGCCGAAGAGCCCGTCGCCAAGGTCGACCCCGTAGGTTTTCACCTGGACCTCCACAGTGGTGCCCGGTTTCCAGTATTTCGCTGGGCGCCAGCGGACTTCGCGACCGCTGATCCAGTAGAAGGCGCCCTCGACCGCGGGTTCGGTGGTGACGGTGATGGCGCGCTGGGCGGCCAGTCGGTCCGGAATGACCTCGTCGAAGGTCACCGAGATGGGCTGCCCGACACCGACCACCGCGCCGTCGGCGGGCATCAGGTACGGCATCGTCAGATACTGCGGCGAGTGGGTTTCGAAGGTGGCGCTGGTCTGCGTGACCCCGCCGAGACCGAAAGCGGCTGCGGTCAGGGTGTATTCCTTGTTGTAGCCCAGCGGCTCGGCGGAGCGCCAGGAGACGCCGTCGGGGCTGAGCTCACCGTCGACCACCCGGCCCTGCGCGTTGACCAGCGTCACCTCGTCCAGGACGCCGGCCTCCACACTGACCGTCACCGGTTGCTCGACCGACACCCCGATGGCGCCGTCGGTGACCGAGGAATTCAGTTTCGGGACGAGCAGATCGCCGTAGGGTGTGCCCTTGTCGGTGACGGTCTGGGCCGCCGGGGGTGCCGGCGTGGTGCTGCAGGCGGTCAACCCGAGGGTGAGGGCGAGCACGGTGAGCAGTGTCAGCCAGACACCCAGATAGTTTTGTCGCCTGACGGTTGCCGATGTCATCCGCCGCATCACCGTTGTCCTGCCGTGTGTCGAAGTGCCGTTGCGCTAACATCCTACGTAGCGACTACGTAGATGCACGTCAGTGCGGGTGTCCGGCGTCAGTGGCCGCAGATCGGGAGGGATTCGGAGTGCTCAAGACTCGGGCCGGGCGGGTGACGGTGACCGTCGTCGGCGTCCTGATCGTCCTGGCCGTCGCGATCATCGTGTTGATCAACGGCGGCGACCGCGAACGCACCGCCGAACCGACGGACACCGGATCCGCGCAACTGGTACGCGACAACAGCCATCGGCTGACCGACCCGCGCGACCCCCAGGTGACCTTCGTGGAGTTCCTCGACTTCGAATGCGAAGGCTGCCGTGCCGCCTTTCCCATCGTCGAACAACTGCGCGCGGAGTACGGCGACCGGGTCGAGTTCGTCCTGCGCTACTTCCCGTTGTCCGGGCACTTCAACGGCGAGCGCGCGGCGCGCGCCGTGGAGGCTGCCGCGCAGCAGGGCCAACTGGAGGCGATGTACCGCAAGATGTTCGAAACGCAGGCCGAATGGGGGGAGCAGCGGGTGCCGGCCGACGGCGTGTTCCGTGGTTTCGCCGAGGAACTCGGACTGGACATGACGGCGTTCGACAAGACCTACAACGACCCGGCGACCCTGGAACGCATCCGAGTCGACCAGCGAGATGGTCAGCTGCTGGGTGTGCAGGGCACTCCGACCTTCTTCGTCGACGGCGAGCAGATCCTGGTGCGCCGTGTGGAGGATCTGCGAGACGCCATCGACAGCGCCTTGCGGTGACCCGGATTCGCGGTCTGGTCGCGGCCCTGCTGCTGGCTGCCACCGTCGTCTGGGCGCCGCCGGCCGCGGCGACCTGCACCGCCACCGATGCGCAATGCGTACTGCAGCAGCGCATCGCGGCCGCCGAGGCATACATCGCGACGCGGCCCGGCACGATCGGGTTCGTGCTGCGCGACCGGGTGACCGGCGCCCGGTACCGCAGCGCCGCGGCCGCGACCCCGATCTGGACCGCGTCGACGATCAAACTGGCGATGGTCGCCGACCTGCTCACCCGCGAACAGACCGGCGCGCTGCGACTCAGCGCGGCCGACCGCAATCAGATGGCGGCGATGCTGCGCAGCTCGGACAACGAGGCCGCCGACGCCCTGTGGTCGCGCTACGGCGGACCGGCCAACGTGTTCAACACCAACTTTGTCCGCTACGGCATGAAAGCTGTGCGGCCGCAGCCCGGATTCGGGGAGGTCTACCCGTATTGGGGCTTTCAGAAGGGCACCGCCGACGACTTCGACGCCCTGATGAACTATGTGCTGACCGGTCTCACCCCGGCCAACGCCGCCGCGGTCATCGCCGAGATGCAGCGGGTCGACCGCGCGCAGCAGTGGGGGGTGTGGGGCGCCGGCGCCGCGATGTCGCCGGGCAACAAGAACGGCTGGTCGCAGGAGCAGGGCGGTTGGGTGGTCAACTCCGTCGGCTTCGCCGGGCCGGGGCAGCGCTACACGCTGGCCATCATGAATGCGCTGGGCGGACAGGGCGGATACGACGACGGTGCGCAGACGACCACCGAGGTGGCGCGAATCCTGCTGGGCCCCAGCGATCGTTAACCCGCCGGCTGCCAGCCCTGCATCGCGGTGTCCATCTGGTCGTCGTCCAGTGCGTCCACCGGCAGCGCGGCCTGGGCGTCGCGCCGGCGCAGGCCGTCGAGCAGCAGCGCGACATAACGACGCCACAGTTCGGGTTCGACATGGCCGGCCCATTCGCTCACGGTGCCGGCCAACAGGCTCAGAATCGGCATATCGGTGTGTTCCGCGTCCGGGCGCAGGTAGCCGTCAACCCGCGCCCGATCGAACAGCCGAGAGATGGGTGGGACCAGGCGCTGGCGCGCGCACACGACCGAGTAGCCGCCGTAGGCTGTGCTGTACACCATCTCGCGCAGTCCGCGGTCGGTCGCGGTCAGCTCGCAGAGTTGCTCGACGAACCACACGAACCCGTCCCACGAGTTCTGTTGGGAAAGAGCGGATTCCGCGAGCGCCACGATCTGGTCGATGGCGCTCTCGAAGATGGCGTCCAGCAGTTCTTCCTTGGTCGCGAATCTCCGGTACACCGTGCCCACGCCCACCCCGGCGTGGTGAGCCACGTCGTTGAGGGTGGCCTCCAGGCCGCGCTGGGCGAACAGGTCTCGTGCCGCGTCGAGAACCCGTTGCCGGTTGCGCTGGGCGTCCCTGCGCAGGGCGCGGGCTTCGCCGACCGATGTCATTGCTGGTCCCGTTGCGCGGAGACCGCGCTGCCGAGCCAGCGCCGCAGGAACTTTCGCAGTTCGGTCGGGGAGCGTCGGGTGTCGTTGGGGGCGACGAAGAAGGACAGCATGATCCGCAGGGTGAACTCGACGAGCTCCTGCAGGCTGGCCTCGTCGTACCCGTGCGCAGCCCAGTCCACCTCGAACCGGTCGATCATCCGCATGCCGATGGCGCGTGCCTCTTCCGAGGCGATGTCCTCACTGTGGTTGTGCGGGTAGGACTCCGAGAGCAGGATGCCCAGGTGCGGAGTGCGACCCACCTCGGCGAGCGTGAACAGGGTGCCTTCGACGAGGGCATCGGCCGGATCGTGGATGCCGCGCACGTGGGCGGCCAGTCGCTCCAGGAAGGCGTCGACCGATCCCATCGCGACCGCTTGCATCAACGCGTCGGAGGTCGGGAAGTATCGGTACACCGTCTGGCGGATGATGCCGAGGGAGTTTGCGACGTCCGCCAGTGAGATGGCTTTTCCGGTAGCGCTGACGAGGTCGACGGCCGCCGTGACGATGCGGCGGGTGGCCTCTTCATCGGTCTGGGGTGGATCTCCGCCCCAACCGCGCCTGCGTGCCATCGTCGTCTTTCGCTCGGTAGTCGGAGAACGCGACGGTAGCACGCGCACCTAATCATACAAGTTGACGTTGATACGTATGATCGTGTGATAGTTTCCGGGCATGACCAACCTGCAAGTACGCAAGATGCGGTTCGGCTTCGCCGATCACGACGTCCCATTCCTGTGGAACGAGGCCAATCCGGCGTTCTCCGCGATGGCCAACGCGGTGTCCTTCCTGGCGATCGCGTTCGAGAAGATGATCGTCACCACCATGACCGAGGCCAAGCCGCTGCTCACCGACCCGGTCATCGCCGAGGAGGCCGATGCCTTCACCCGGCAGGAGGGCCAGCATTCGATGGCTCACCGTCAGCACGCCAAGGGGCTGATCAAGGCCTACCCGGCGCTCAAAGAAACCCTCGACGATGTCATCAAGGCGTTCGATGACCTGGTGGCCACCAAGCCGCTGAAGTACCGGTTGGCCTACACCGCCGATCTGGAGGCGACCTTCACGCCGGTGTTCAAACTCATGCTCGACAACGACGACCGGTTGTTCGCTCCCGGCGACGACCGGGTGGCCTCACTGTTCCTGTGGCACTTCGTCGAAGAGGTCGAACACCGCAGCTCGGCGCTCATCATCTACGACGGACTCGTCGATGACCCCTGGTACCGCATGCGGGTGGCCCCCTCGGTCTTCAAGCATGTGCTCGACGTGGTCCGGATGGCGTGCGAAGGCTTCAACAAGCACCTTCCGCTGGAGGTACGCAAGGTCGACGCCATGTCAGCGTTCGCACTGGAAGGCCGAAAGAACAAGCTGCTGAGGCGAATCGGGCTGCGCCCCGACTACGGTCCGCTGGAGAACGCGTTCGCCGGCCTGCCCATGCGCGAGATGGGCGCGGCGCTGGTCGGCATCGTGCGCAGCCAGATCCCCGGTCACAACCCAGAACACGAAAAACTCCCGGTGCTGGCCGGAGAGTGGTTCGATCGGTTCGACGCCGGTTACGACGTCACCCAGTGGTACACGGCGAACTCGGTCGCCGCTGCCGGCTCCGAAGACAAGAAAGCAGCCGATGTCTGATCTGTGTACGCCCACGTTCGAGCAACTCGCCGACCGCATGGGCTTCTCCTGCGCCGAGGCCGGCGGTCTGGTGGAACTGCGCAGTCCGTTCGCGCTGGAGAACTGGACACTGCCGGTGCTCGAGGCGACGGTGATCGTCGGCGCGGTCCTGGCGCTGGTGTACGCCATCACCCGGTACCGGCGCCACGGTGATGCCACCAACCTGGTGCTGTGGTTCGGTGCGATCGCCTATCTGCTGATCATCGAACCGCCGCTGTACTTCCCGGCACAGTTCGGCATCGACGAGTACGTGGACACGATGTTCGCGCACAACGTGTTCACCGTCGACTTCCTGTGGGGGCGACTGCCGCTCTACATCGTCGCGATCTACCCGATGATGGCCACCATCGCCTTCGAGATCGTGCGCACGCTGGGGGTGTTCCGCAGGTACGGCACCCTGGTCGGGGCGGTGTGCGTCGGCTTCGTGCACCACGCGTTCTACGAGATCTTCGACCACCTGGGCCCGCAGCTGCGGTGGTGGGAGTGGACTCTGGATCATCCGTTCGCCCAACCGTTCCTGGACTCGGTGCCGCTGCCCAGCATCGTCGTGTTCGCCACCCTGTGGCCGATGTCGCTGGCCTTCTGTGTGCAGTTCTTCATCGGCCGCCACGTCGACCGGGGGCGGCGGTTCAGCGGGTGGGAGATCGTCTGGCGCACCGTCGTCGTCGGCGTGCTCGCCTCCATCGGCACGGCGCTGCTGCCCGCACCCGCCACCATCATCGGCTCGTTCACCAACTTCACCGTGATGGGTGTGGTGTACACGCTGGAACTGGTCGTGATCACCGTCGTCGCGGTGCCGGTGCTGGTCAAACAGTGGCAGCGGCTGCGCAACACCCCCGCCGGGGCCACCGAGGCGCGGCACACCAGCCCGCTGATGGTGCGATTCGGTGTCGGCTATCTGGTGGTGATGGCGGTGCTGTGGGTGACCGCACTGCCGGCCTACTTCGGCGCCGTCGACGGCGTCACCGACAACGGTGACCCGATCGGCAGCCTGTGGTACACCGTCCTGTGTTTCGTGATCGCCGGACTGAGCGCCTTCGCCGCGTTGACGGTGTCCGCTCGCACGACGGAGAAGGTCCCCGCGACCGTCGCCTGACCCTGCCGAAAAGACGCGAATGGCCGCCAAAACCACGGTTTTGGCGGCCATTCGCGTCTGCTCGCGCAAGCGGGAGGTGCCCCCAGCTCGCGAGGGGAGAGTTAGGTACCGGTGTAGGTGGTCGGGTCCGGACGGTAGCGGGTGCCGTCGTCGAGCGCGGTCAGCGCGGCCAGGTGTTCGGCGGCCAGCTCGAAGTCGAACACGTCGAAGTTCTCGGTGATCCGTTCGGGGGACTTCGAGCGCGGGATCACCACATTGCCCTGCTGCAGGTTCCAGCGGATCAGCACCTGGGCCGGGGTCTTGCCGTACTCGGCGGCCACCGAGGTCACCGTCGGATTGTCGAGCAGCTTGCCGACACCGAGCGGGCTGTACGCCTCGGTCACGATGCCGCGCTCGGCGTGATCGGCGCGCAGCTCGGTCTGCACCAGCTGCGGGTGCAGTTCGATCTGATTGACCGCCGGCACCACATAGGACAGGTCGATGATGGTGGCGAGGTCCTCGGGCGTGAAGTTCGCGACGCCGATCGACTTGCTCAGCCCGTCACCCTGGATGCGCAGCAGACCGCCCCAGCTGTCGACGTACTTTCCGGTGTCGCCGCCGGGCCAGTGGATGAGGTACAGGTCGACGTACTCCTGGCCGAGCCGCTCCAGGCTGGCCTTCGCGGCGTCCTGGGAGGCCTGGAAGCCCTGGTCCGGGGTGGCCAGCTTGGTGGTCAGGAAGATCTCGGAGCGCGGCACACCCGACGCGGCGATGGCGCGGCCGACGCCGGCCTCGTTGCCGTAGGAGGCCGCGGTATCGATAAGGCGGACACCGATTTCCAGTGCGGCCGCGACCGCGTGCTCGGCCTCGGTGTCGGAAAGCTCACCCACTCCGATACCGAGGACCGGGATGGTGTTCTCGTCGCTCAAGCTGATGCTTGGCGCCGCAGCTGCCGATGTCATGTTCTGCCTAACCTGTGAAATTGAATGTCCGTGGATCGGGGCCCAGTCGGGTGTCGTTGTCGAGCGTGGCGATGGACGCGA
The DNA here is from genome assembly GCF_043974665.1 of Mycobacterium sp. AMU20-3851. NCBI lineage: Bacteria > Bacillati > Actinomycetota > Actinomycetes > Mycobacteriales > Mycobacteriaceae > Mycobacterium > Mycobacterium sp. AMU20-3851. The sequence goes on along the minus strand of NZ_CP146371.1, from coordinate 3,655,949 downwards.
GGTCCTGTTCGCTGAGCTCGAAATCGAACACGTCGAAGTTACTTGCGATCCGGTCGGGGTTCACCGACTTCGGGATGACGATATTACCCAGCTGAAGGTGCCACCTAATCAGTACCTGGGCTGGCGTTTTGCCGTGGGCCTCGGCAACCGAGACCACCGCCGGTTCGCTCAGCAGGGCGCCCTGGCCCAGCGGGCTCCAGGCCTCGGTCGCGATGCCGAGCTCGGCGTGCACCTCCCGCAATTCGTGCTGGGGGAACCGCGGATGCAGCTCGACCTGGTTCACCGCAGGCACGATCCCGGTGCCGTCGATCAGGGCCCGCAGGTGTTCGGGTGCGAAGTTGCTGACGCCGATGGACCGGATCCGGCCCTCGTCGCGCAGGGTCGCGAAAGCCTTGAAGGTCTCCACGAACGCGTTGACCTCGGGCATCGGCCAGTGGATCAGGTACAGGTCGAGATAGTCGACGTCCAGGCGCTTGGCGCTGTCGTCGAACGCCCTCAGGGCCTTGTCGTATCCATGCTCGGAGTTCCACAGCTTGGTGACCAGGAACACATCCTCGCGGGCGACACCGTTGTCGGCGGCGCGCTTGAGCGCCTGCCCGACCTCGCGTTCGTTGCGGTAGGCGGCGGCGGTGTCGATGTGCCGGTATCCCGTCGACAGCGCGGCTTCGACGGCCTGCCGGGTCTCCTCCGGCGGGGTCTGCCAAACTCCCAACCCGACCGTAGGAATGGAATTACCGTCGTTCAGCGACAGCGTGGGATTCGAAAGGCCAGTCATGACGCAGAGTCTGCCAGTCCGGCAGCAGCCGAGCCCGGCTCGCCTCAAAATTTCGGCCGTCGCCAGCCGGCTTTCGCTGCCGGTGATGGCACGGATTCCCGACCCCGTGAAACGGGTGCTGCTCGGCCGCCGCTCGGTCACCATCGACGGCAACACCCTCGACACCACCCTGCAGCTGATGCTCGCCGCACAGCGGGCCTCGGGGATCGGAGGGCTGGTCGCCAGCGACGACGTCGCCGTCTCCCGCAAGCAGCTCGGTGAGGTGGCCGGCGCCTTGAGTACCCCCGTCGTCGTCCCGGTGCGGGACTTCAGCATCGGAGGCCCGGCGGGGGAGTTGCCGGTGCGGCACTACCGCGCCGAGCCGGGCGGCCCACTGCTGGTTTTCCTGCACGGTGGTGGTTTTGTCCTCGGCGGCATCAACACCCACGACGCGCTGTGTCGGCGGATCTGCCATGACGCCGGGGTGCACGTGCTGTCGGTCGACTACCGGCTTGCCCCCGAGCACAAGGCCCCGGCCGCCGCGGAGGACAGCATGGCCGCCTACCTCTGGGCCGTGCAGCACGCCGACGAACTCGGCGCCGACCCGCAGCGGGTGGCGATCGGCGGGGACAGTGCGGGCGGCAATCTCGCCGCGGTGGTCACCCTGACCGCTCGCGACACCGGTGCGCCGATGCCGGCACTGCAGCTGCTCATCTACCCGGTGACCGATATGGCCGGCGAGACCGTCTCCAAGAACCTGTTCGCCGACGGCTTCTTCCTCACCAAGGCCGACGTCGAATGGTTCGACCGGCACTACCTGGAGGGGGCAACCGTCACCAGCAGCGACCCGCGGGTGGCGCCGCTGCTCGCCGACGATCTGTCAGGGCTGTCTCCGGCCTTGGTGCTGACCGCGGGGTTCGATCCGCTGCGGGACGAGGGCCGCGCCTACGCCGCCGCACTGGCGGCGGCGGGCGTTCCGGTGGATGCGCGGGAGTACGGGTCGCTGACGCACGGTTTCGTCAACTTCTTCCCGCTCGGCGGGGGCAGTGAGGTGGCGCTCACCGACCTGACCTCGGCACTGCGTGCTCATCTCAGCCGGTAGGCTGCATCCGTGGCGAACAAACCGAAGAAGCAGGCCAGCTACGACTTGAAGGCCGCCGACCGCAAGCGCAACCTCCTCGTCCAGGTCGGGCTCACCTCGATCGTGGTGCTGTTCGCGGTCGCGCTCGTGCTCTACATCGTGCTGTCGGGCGAGACCCGGCCCGAGGCCGGCGAAGCCCGCGCGGTGCGCGTCGAGTCCAGCGATGTCGTCAAGAAGGACGACGGCGTGGAGCCCAAGGCCGTCCTGTCCATCTACGAAGATCCGCTCTGCCCGCACTGCGGCGCCTTCGAGAAGGCCTTCGGTCCGACCATCAACAAACTCATCGACGGCGGCGCGATCGCGGTCGACTACTACATGGTCGGGATCCTGAACAGCGCAGGAAACCAGAACTACTCGTCACGCGCCAGCGGCGCCGCCTACTGCGTCGCCGATGAGTCGGTAGAGGCCTTCCGCCGCTTCCACGGCGCGCTGTACGCCCAGCAGCCCAGCGAGACCGGCGGCGCCTACCCGACCAACGCCCAGCTCATCGAGACGGCGCGGCAGGCCGGTGCGGCCGGCAAGGTGCCCGAATGCATCGACAAGGGCCGCTACGTGGAGATGGCGGGCGGCATGGCCAAGGCCACCGAGATCAACGCCACTCCGACCGTGCGCATCAACGGCGAGGACTACCAGTACAGCACCCCGGAGGCCCTGGTCGGCAAGATCAAGGAGATCGTCGGTGACGTACCCGGGATGCCCGATACCCCGTGACCGTCACCACTGACCTCGATCCGACCGACACCGCGGCCGACCCCAGCGGTGTGCGCCGCCCCAGCGCGATCGGTGTGCTGATCGCCGGGGTGCTGGGGCTCGCCGCCGCCGCGACCTTGACGGTCGAGAAGATCGAGATCCTGATCGATCCCAGCTACATCCCGTCGTGCAGCTTGAACCCGGTGCTGTCCTGCGGATCGGTGATGACCACCCCGCAGGCCTCGGTCTTCGGTTTCCCCAACTCCCTGATCGGCATCGTCGGGTTCACCGTGGTGCTGGTGACCGGGGTGCTCGCCGTCGCGCGGGTGAGCCTGCCGCGCTGGTACTGGGCGGGACTGGCGATCGGTACCGGGCTGGGCACGGTGTTCGTGCACTGGCTGATCTTCCAGAGCCTCTATCGGATCGGGGCGCTGTGCCCCTACTGCATGGTGGTCTGGGCCGTGACGATTCCGCTGTTGGTGATCACGGCGTCGATCGCCCTGCGTGCCGACACCGCCACCGGGGTGGCGGGTGCGCTGTACCAGTGGCGCTGGTCGCTGGTGGCGCTGTGGTTCACCGCGGTGCTGCTGATGATCCTGGTTCGTTTCTGGAACTACTGGTCGACGCTGCTGTAGCGGTGTTGATAGCCGGGATGTTTCCCGGACTTCACACCCGGGGGCTGCGGCTCGGTGAGTTATCCGCAGGTCAGTATCCTCATACCACCGCTTCCTCAGGGGGGTGACGGAGCGAAGGCCGGGGCCATCGTAATCCGCAATTGAAGGAGACGAGTCCGATGATTTCGAAGCTCTTGGTGGCCAACCGTGGCGAGATCGCCATCCGTGCGTTCCGCGCGGCGACCGAGATGAACATCTCCACGGTGGCGGTGTATCCGTTCGAGGATCGCAATTCGCTGCACCGACTCAAGGCCGACGAGTCGTATCAGATCGGCGAGGCGGGCCATCCGGTCCGGGCGTATCTGTCGGTGGACGAGATCATCCGGGTGGCCAAGCATGCCGGGGCCGATGCGGTCTATCCGGGTTATGGCTTCCTGTCGGAGAACCCGGAGTTGGCGTCGGCGTGTGCGGCCGAGGGCATCACGTTCGTGGGCCCGTCGGCGCAGGTGCTGGAGTTGACCGGCAACAAGGCCCGCGCGATCGCGGCGGCCAAGGAGGCCGGGTTGCCGGTGCTGGCGTCCTCGGAGGCCTCGGCCTCGGTCGAGGAACTGGTCGAGGTTGCGAAGTCGATGGAGTTCCCGCTGTTCGTGAAGGCGGTTTCCGGCGGTGGCGGGCGCGGTATGCGCCGGGTCGCCGATGCCGCGTCGCTGCCGGAGGCGATCGAAGCCGCCAGCCGGGAGGCGGAGTCCGCGTTCGGGGATCCGATGGTTTATCTCGAGCAGGCGGTGATCAACCCGCGTCATATCGAGGTGCAGATTCTGGCTGACGGGGCCGGCAATGTGATTCACCTGTTCGAACGGGACTGCAGTCTGCAGCGCCGCCATCAGAAGGTGATCGAGTTGGCGCCGGCACCGAATCTGGATCCGGCGGTGCGGGAGCAGATCTGCGCGGACGCGGTCGCGTTGGCGCGGCACATCGACTACTTCTGTGCCGGCACCATCGAGTTCCTGCTGGATGAGCGCGGCCATCACGTGTTCATCGAGTGCAATCCGCGGATTCAGGTGGAGCACACGGTGACCGAGGAAATCACCGATGTGGATCTGGTGTCGTCCCAGTTGCGGATCGCGGCGGGGGAGTCGCTGTCCGATCTCGGGTTGAGCCAGGAGTCGATCCACATTCGCGGGGCGGCGATGCAGTGCCGGATCACCACCGAGGATCCGGCCAACGGTTTCCGTCCCGATACCGGGCGGATCACCGGCTACCGGTCCCCGGGTGGTGCGGGTATCCGTCTGGACGGTGGCACGCACACCGGTGCGGAGATCAGCGCGCACTTCGATTCGATGCTGGTGAAGTTGACGTGTCGCGGCCGGGATTTCGGCATGGCTGCGGCGCGGGCGCGGCGTGCGCTGGCCGAGTTCCGGGTGCGCGGGGTGAGCACGAACATCCCGTTCCTGTTGGCGGTGATCGACGATCCGGACTTCCGGGCCGGGCGGGTGACGACGTCGTTCATCGACGAGCGTCCGCAGCTGCTGACCGCACACACCCCGGCCGATCGCGGCACCAAGATCTTGAACTACCTGGCCGATGTCACCGTGAACAAGCCGCACGGGGAACGCACCTCGACGGTGTACCCGCATGACAAGCTGCCGCCGCTGGATCTGCGGACCGCGCCCCCGTCGGGTTCCAAGCAGAAACTCGAAGAGCTCGGTCCGGCGGGTTTTGCTGCGTGGCTGCGTGATTCGCCGGCGCTCGGGGTGACCGACACGACGTTCCGGGATGCGCATCAGTCGTTGCTGGCGACCCGGGTGCGGACCAACGGTCTGCTGCTGGTGGCCCCCTATATCGCCCGGTTGACCCCGCAGTTGTTGTCGGTGGAGTGTTGGGGTGGCGCGACCTACGATGTGGCGCTGCGCTTCTTGAAGGAAGACCCGTGGGAGCGCCTCGCCGCGCTGCGCGAGGCGATGCCCAACATCTGTCTGCAGATGTTGTTGCGGGGCCGCAACACGGTGGGTTACACCCCCTACCCGGAGACCGTCACCGACGCCTTCGTCGACGAAGCAGCCGCGACGGGTGTCGACATCTTCCGGATTTTCGATGCGCTGAACAATGTCGATTCGATGCGTCCGGCGATCGACGCGGTGCGGGGCACCGGGACCGCGGTGGCCGAGGTCGCGATGTCCTACACCGGGGATCTGAGCAACCCGGCCGAGGACCTGTACACGCTGGACTACTACCTGCGCCTGGCCGAGCAGATCGTCGAAGCCGGCGCGCATGTGCTGGCCATCAAGGACATGGCCGGACTGCTGCGCCCGCAGGCGGCCACCAAACTGGTTGGCGCGCTGCGGGAGCGGTTCGACCTGCCGATCCATGTGCACACCCACGACACCCCGGGCGGGCAGCTGGCGACCTATCTGGCCGCCTGGACCGCCGGTGCATCCGCGGTGGACGGGGCGTCCTCGCCGATGGCCGGCACCACCAGCCAGCCGGCCCTGTCGGCGATCGTGGCGGCGACCGCGCACACCGAGTTCGACACCGGCCTGGACCTGGGCGCGGTGTGCGATCTGGAACCGTATTGGGAGGCGCTGCGCAAGGTGTACGCGCCGTTCGAGGCCGGGTTGCCGTCCCCGACCGGACGGGTCTACACCCACGAGATCCCGGGTGGGCAGCTTTCCAACCTGCGCACCCAGGCCGTCGCACTCGGGCTGGGGGACCGGTTCGAGGAGGTGGAGAACGCCTACGCCGGTGCTGATCGGGTGTTGGGCCGGCTGGTCAAGGTCACCCCGTCGAGCAAGGTCGTCGGCGATCTGGCGCTGGCCCTGGTGGGTGCCGGCGCGGACGCGACCGAGTTCGCCGCCGACCCGGACCGCTACGACATCCCCGACAGTGTGATCGGTTTCCTGCGTGGCGAATTGGGTGATCCGGCCGGTGGCTGGCCGGAACCGTTGCGCAGCAAGGCTCTTGCGGGTCGCGGCCCGGCCAAACCGGAGGTGGAACTGTCTGCCGAGGATGAGGCGGCGCTGGCCCAGCCGGGCACCAAGCGTCAGGCGGTGCTCAACCGGTTGCTGTTCCCGGGGCCCACGAAGGAATTCGAGGCGCACCGCGATCAGTACGGCGACACCTCGATGCTCAGCGCCAACCAGTTCTTCTATGGCCTGCGTCAAGGCGAGGAACACCGCGTCCTGCTGGAACGCGGAGTGGAGCTGCTGATCGGTCTGGAGGCGGTCTCGGAAGCCGACGAGCGCGGCATGCGCACGGTGCTGTGCATCCTCAACGGGCAACTGCGCCCGGTGCTGGTGCGCGACCGCAGCATTGCCAGTGACGTCGCGGCCGCGGAGAAGGCCGACAAGACCAACCCCGATCACGTCGCGGCCCCGTTCGCCGGTGTCGTCACCATCGGGGTCGAGGCCGGCGACAAGGTCGACGCCGGGCAGACCATCGCCACCATCGAGGCGATGAAGATGGAGGCGGCCATCACCGCGCCGAAGGCCGGCACCGTGGCCCGCATCGCCGTCACCGGCACCGCCCAGGTGGAGGGCGGCGACCTGCTGGTGGTCGTGGGTGCGGCGGGCAAGAGCGAAGCGACCGGGGGATCAGCCTGACCCGGATAGTCGCCGGCGTGTACGGCGGGCGTCGAATCTCGGTGCCCGCCAGCGGAACCCGTCCCACCACAGATCGGGTCCGGGAATCGTTGTTCAACGTGCTGGCCGCGCGGCTGGACTTCGACGGGATCGCGGTGCTCGACCTCTATGCCGGGTCGGGTGCGCTCGGCCTGGAGGCGTTGTCGCGGGGGGCATCCTCGGTGCTGCTGGTGGAGTCGGATCGCCGCGCCGCCGGGGTGATCGAGGCCAATATCGCCGCGCTCGGCGCGAAGGGTGCGGTGGTGCGCCGCAGCCCGGTCGACAAAGTGGTGCAGGGCAACCCGACCCGTCCGGTCGATCTGGTTTTCGCCGACCCGCCCTATGAGGTGAAGGCCGCAGCGATCGAGGGTGTGTTGGCCAAGCTGCTCGCGCATGGTTGGGTGCGCCCGGGCGCGCTCGCGGTGATCGAGCGGCCGGCCGGTGGTCCCGCGTTGGCGTGGCCGTCGGGCTGGCAGGCCGACGAGGAGCGCCGCTACGGTGACACCCGGCTGGAGTTCGGGGTCATCGCGTAGCGTCTTGCTCCATGAGTGGCGCCGTATGTCCCGGTTCGTTCGATCCGGTCACCCTTGGTCACGTCGACATCTTCGAGCGGGCGGCCGCCCAGTTCGACGAGGTCGTGGTCGCCGTGCTGGTGAACCCGAACAAGAAGGGGATGTTCAGTCCCGAGGAACGTATCGAACTGATCCGGGCCTCGACGACGCATCTGCCGAACCTGCGGGTGGAAGCCGGCTCCGGGCTGGTGGTCGATTTCGTCAAGGATCGCGGCCTGACGGCGATCGTCAAGGGTCTGCGCAGCGGCACCGATTTCGAGTACGAGCTACAGATGGCGCAGATGAACAAGCATGTAGCCGGCGTCGACACGTTCTTCGTGGCGACCACCCCGCAGTACTCCTTCGTGTCGTCCTCGTTGGCCAAGGAGGTCGCCCAACTCGGCGGCGACGTCAGCGATCTGCTGCCGGAGCCGGTGAACGCCCGGCTAAAGGAGAAGCTCGGGCGCTGATCTGCGACACACCGAGCCCAAAGCCGAGTCACACGCGTAACACCAGGCACACTGGTCACTAACAACTACGCCTGGAGGGTGTTGCCGTGTATCGAGTGTTCGAGGCGCTGGACGAACTCAGTGCAATCGTGGAAGAAGCCCGTGGCGTGCCGATGACCGCCGGCTGCATGGTGCCGCGCGGCGATGTCCTGGAGTTGCTCGATGACATCAAGGACGCCATCCCCGGCGAGCTCGACGACGCCCAGGACGTCCTGGACGCCCGTGACGGCATGCTCAACGAGGCCAAGGACCACGCCCAGTCGATGGTGGCCACCGCATCGGCCGAGGCCGATTCCATGGTCAACCACGCCCGCGGGGAGGCCGACCGGCTGCTCGCCGACGCCAAGTCCCAGGCCGACCGGATGGTCGCCGAGGCGCGTGCACACAGCGAGCGGATGGTCGTCGAGGCTCGCGAGGAAGCCAGCCGGATCGCCGCGACCGCCAAGCGCGAGTACGAGGCCGCCACCGGACGGGCCAAGTCCGAGGCCGACCGCCTCATCGAGAACGGCAACCTCTCCTACGAGAAGGCCGTCCAGGAGGGCATCAAGGAGCAGCAGCGCCTGGTGTCCCAGACCGAGATCGTGCAGACCGCGACCGCCGAGGCCACCCGGCTGGTCGACACCGCGCATGCCGAGGCCGACCGGCTCCGTGGCGAGTGCGACATCTACGTCGACAGCAAGCTCGCCGAGTTCGAGGATTACCTCAACGGCACCCTGCGCTCGGTCAGCCGGGGACGCCACCAGTTGCGCACCGCGGCCGGCACGCACGACTACGCCACCCGGTAACCACACCCAGAACGACGAAATGGTCGCCACCCCAGCGGGGTTGGCGACCATTTTGTCATTCGTAGCCGGTCGGCCTAGATCTGGCCGTGTCGCGGTGGCTGCGTCCCGGACAGGGTGTGGCGCCCGATGTGCTGCACCTTCCAGCGGGTCGGGTCGTGCAGGGTGTGGGTCCGGGCGTCGCGCCAGTACCGGGACAGATTCGCCGCACCGGAGGCGCTGCGGGTGCCACCCAACTCGAACAGCGTGCTCGAGGCCTCCAGGCAGGCCCGGGTCGCGGCCACCTTGGCCACCGCCACCGCGATCGACGCCTGCGCCGCGCTGTCGGCATTCAGATCGGCCTGTGCCGCGTCGACGGCGCGGGCCGCCTCGGCCAGCAGCGCCTGCGCCCCGCGCACTGTCACCGTGAGCTCGCCGGCCAGGTTGATCACCGTCGGGTCCTCCGCCGAGGAGTCCACGGCCGCTTCGAAATGCGGACGGGCCTTGCCGGCCTGGCGCACCCCCTCGTCCAGTGCGGCGGTCGCGATGCCCACGTCGAGCGCGGCGTGCAGCAATTGCGCCCGCGCGCCGTACACCGTGGGCCGCTTGAAGATCGGGGTGAACGCCACCACCTGGGCGGCGGGCACCCGCACCGACTCCAGGGTGACGGTGCCCGAGGCGGTGGTGCGCTGCCCCATACCGTCCCAGTCGTCGACGACCGTCACGCCCTCGGCGTCGGCCGAGATGTAGGCCAGTGCCTTGGGTGTCGAGGATGTCGGGGTCTCGCCCGGATGATCCGGCACCGAGGCGCGCACCACGATCCAGTCGGCGAACAGCGCACCGGTGGAATAGAACTTGCGCCCGGTGAGCACATGGTCGCCGGACTCGGTGGGCGTCAGGGTGGTGGTGTCGACGTCGATCGGGTGGGGGCCGCGTTCGGACTGCGCATTGGCAAACAGCGCGCCGCCCAACACCTTCTGGTAGAAGAACGCCTGCTGCTCGGCGGTGGCCTGCAGCCGCAGCGCCTCCAGGAAGGTGAAGTGCGAGTGCGGGATCTGGCCCAGCGACGGGTCGCCGTGCGCGATCAGCCGGAACACCTCGGCCAGCACCGCCGCCGGGGCGTCGACCCCACCGTGCTCGACGGGTACCGAAAGGGCCAGCAGCCCAGACTCTTTGAGGGCGCACACCTGTTCGTGCGGCAACTCGCGGGCGGCGTCGCGGGCGGCCGCGTCCGCGGCGAACGCCTCGGAAAGCCCGGCCGCGACCGCAAGCGCCTGCGCGGTGTCGGTGATCCGGGTGCTGTGCAGTCCGGTGGTCACCGCGGGGCGCCGACGAACGGAATCGACACATTCGACGGCTCGGAGGACCCGGCGTTGAACAGGCCGCGCTCGCGCAGGATCGGCACGACACCCTCACCGAACCAGAACAGCTCCTCCAGATGCGGGTAGCCGGAGAAGATGAACTCGTCGATACCGATCTCGGCGTACTCGGCGATGCGGTCGGCGACCTCGGTGTGGCTGCCCACCAGTGCGGTACCGGCGCCGCCGCGGACCAGGCCCACGCCCGACCAGAGGTTCGGCGAGATCTCCAGACTGCGTGCGTCCGACCAGGTTCCGTTGGTGCGGTTGGCCTCGTGCAGGGCCAGCATCCGCTTCTGGCCCTCGGACTGGCTGCGGGCCAGCCCGGCCTGCGCGGCGGCCACCGTCTCCTCGTCGAGCGCACCGATCAGCTTGTCGGCCTGGGCCCACGCTTCCTCGGAGGTGTCCCGGGAGATGGTGTGCAGGCGGATGCCGAAGCGCAGGTTGCGGCCCTCCTTCGCGGCTTCCTCGCGAATCCAGGCGATCTTCTCGGCGACGGCGGCCGGCGGCTCACCCCAGGTGAGATACACATCGGAATGGCGCGCCGCGACCGGTCCGGCCGCCATGGAGCTGCCGCCGAAGTACAGCGGGGGCACCGGGCTGGGCGGCACGGCCAGCGCGGCATCCTCGACCTTGACGTACTCGCCGTCCAGGCTGACCGTCTCACCTGCCCACAACCGGCGTACCACCTCCAGGAATTCGTCGGCGCGCGCGTAGCGGGCGTCCTTGTCGAGATGATCGCCGAAGGCGCGCTGTTCGTGGGCTTCACCACCGACCACCACATTGAGCAGGATGCGGCCGGGAGCGTGCCGGGCGAAGGTGGCCGCCATCTGCGCCGACAGTGTCGGGCTGACCAGACCGGGGCGGAAGGCCACCAGGAACGCCAGCGACGTGGTCTCGCGGGCCAGCAGTGCCGCGGTGACGAACGCATCCTCGCACCACGCGCCGGTCGGGATGAGGGCACCGGTGAAGCCGAACCGCTCCGCTGAACGCACGATCGACGCCAGGTAGTCGATGGTGGCTTCGCGGTCGCCGCCGGCCGCGCCGGCCGGGGTGCCGTGCCCGCCGCCGACGATCAGGCGGCTGTCGCCGTAGGTGGGCAGAAACCAGTGCAGCTTCACAGTCACGGATTCATCCTTTTCGCAGCTAGAAAACTCCGAACACGATTATCGGCGTCCGCGGGACCCATGCCCCGCCACCGGCAACCCCGATGCATTACGCCACCGACCTCACCGGCCACGGGGCTGTCGTCGACTTAAAATCTCGCTGATCCGGTATCGGGTGCGGACGGTGCGGCACCATCGCCGCAGTAGGATCGGCGTCATGGCTGGCAAGAATCCCCTCGCGATCGACATCTCGCGGCTGGGTCGTCGGCCGGGCTCGATGATCGAGGTGCACGAGACGGTGCCGTCGCCGTCGGTCATCGGCCTGGACCTGATCCGTATCGAGGCGGGCGCTCCGCTGGAACTGGACCTGCGCATCGAATCGGTGTCCGAGGGCGCGCTGGTGACCGGGACCGTGTCCGGACCCACCACCGGTGAATGCGTGCGCTGCCTGGAACCGGTGACCGGCGACGTATCCATCGACATCACCGAGCTGTTCGCCTACCCGGGCAGCGCCACCGAGGCGACCACCGAAGAGGATGAGGTCGGTCACGTGGTCGACGACCGGGTCGACCTCGAACAGTCAATCGTCGACGCCGTCGGTCTGGTGCTGCCGTTCTCGCCGCTGTGCCGACCGGACTGCGCCGGGTTGTGCCCGGACTGCGGTGTCGCACTAGCCGATGCCGGCCCGGGCCACTCGCACGAGAAGATCGATCCCCGCTGGGCCAAGCTGGCCGCGCTGCGGGACCAGGCCGGAGACGACGCCAGTGACGGCTGATCACGAGTCGTTGCTCGACGCGCTCGGGGTGGCACTGCCGGCGGATCTGCTCACCATCGCGCTGACGCACCGCAGTTACTCCTACGAAAACGGTGGGCTGCCCACCAACGAGCGCCTGGAATTCCTCGGCGACGCGGTGCTGGGACTGACCATCACAGAAGAGCTCTACCACCGCCATCCCGACCGCCCGGAGGGCGATCTGGCCAAGCTGCGCGCCAGCATCGTCAACACCCAGGCACTGGCCGACGTCGGACGCAAACTCGGGCTCGGCGAACACCTGCTGCTGGGCAAGGGAGAAGAAAGTTCTGGCGGCGCGGACAAGTCGAGCATCCTCGCCGACGGTGTCGAATCACTCTTGGGCGCAATCTATCTGGACAAGGGCAATGTGGTGGCCCGGGAGGCGATCCTGCGGCTGTTCAGTGAATTGCTCGATACCGCACCGACCTTGGGTGCGGGCCTGGACTGGAAGAGCAGCCTGCAGGAACTGTCCGTCGCGAAGGGGCTGGGCCCGCCGGCATACACGGTGACCGCGCAGGGGCCGGACCACGACAAGGAATTCACCGCCGTCGTGACTGTGGCCGAGCGGGAGTACGGACGCGGGCTCGGGCGGACCAAGAAAGAAGCGGAACTCAAGGCGGCCGCGGCCGCGTGGAGTGCCATCAGCGAGTCGGACGGCGACGAGACCGGGGATGCCCGAACTTCCTGAGGTCGAGGTCGTGCGACGCGGATTGGCCGCACACGTCCTGGACCGCACCATCATCGACGCGCAGGTGCTGCACCCGCGCGCCGCGCGCCGTCACCTGGCGGGCACCAACGATCTCGTCGCGCGCTTGCGGGGCAACACGATCACCGGCACCGGCCGGCGCGGCAAGTACCTGTGGCTCACCCTGGCCAGCGGTGACGCGCTCGTCGTGCACCTGGGGATGAGCGGACAGATGCTGCTGGGCGCCGTGCCGAACCCCTCGCACCTGCGGATCGCCACCACTCTCGACAACGGCGTCACGATGAACTTCGTCGACCAGCGCACCTTCGGCGGCTGGATGTTGACCGACGTCGTGACCATCGACGGCACCGAGGTTCCCGAGCCCGTCGCGCACATCGCACGGGATCCGCTGGATCCCGCGTTCGACCGCGACGGTGTGGTAACGGTGTTGCGGCGCAAGCATTCCGAGATCAAACGCCAGTTACTGGACCAGACCGTGGTGTCCGGGATCGGCAACATCTACGCCGACGAGGCATTGTGGCGAGCCAAGATCAACGGGGCCAGGCTGGCCTCGGCGCTGAGCCGGCGCCAGCTCGCCGAGCTGCTCGACGCCGCGGCCGAGGTGATGACCGGTGCGCTGAGTCAGGGTGGGACGTCCTTCGATTCGCTGTATGTGAACGTCAACGGCGAGTCGGGCTATTTCGAGCGGTCGCTGGAGGCCTACGGCCGCGTCGACCAGGCCTGCCGACGCTGCGGTGCGGTCATGCAACGCGAGAAATTCATGAATCGCTCGTCGTACTACTGCCCGAAATGCCAACCGCGTCCGCGCATCCGCCGGACTGCTATCGCTGGCTGAACTCCACGGCGGCCGACATGCAGACCTTCCACTCGCCGGCCTCCTTGCGGAAGTAGGCGATGTCGAACGGGCCGGCGTCGCTCATCCGAGCCGAGGCGACCTCGCCCTTGACCTCGATGTCGCTCGCGGTCACCTCGCTGGTCGGGACACCCGGCATCTCGATGCCTTGCAGAATCTGACCGAGTTCACCCAGCGCGCTGAACATTCCGGCCTCGGCGGCGCAGAAGTATTGCCCGAGCTCGGAAAAATTACCGGAGTTGCCGGCCGCACCGAAGTCCTCGACCAACTGCTCGATCTGGGCCTCATCGGTGGAGACCAGGATGTCGTCACCAGAACGGAAGAGGAAGATTCCACCGACCACCAGCGCCGCGATGACCAGCACGCTGGCCACACCACCGAGAATCCACCAGGTGGTGTTGCTCTTCTTGGGCGGTTGCGGGGCATAGGGGTACGGATATCCCGGGGGTATCGCGCCGTAGCCGGAGGGAACGCCACCGTAGGGGTGCTGACCGTATGCCGGGGGCGGTACCTCGTAGGCGGGGTAGTCGTACGTCGGGGGCTGCTGGGAACCCTGCTCCGGACCCCAAGGGCCCTGCGGGCCCGGTTGTTGCGGGGGGTAATAGGTCACGGCGACGGCTCCTCAGCTGGTGTAGTTCAACACTAACCCGGGATGCAACCGGCGCCGAGGCTTTGCCGGGCGTGCCGAAATGGCCACCGTTGGCCCTCCGTAGACTCGCCCGAATGACAGAGTTGTGGGTCGAGCGGACCGGCGTGCGCCGCTACACCGGGCGGAGCACGCGCGGTGCCGAGGTGCTGGTCGGATCCGAGGACGTCGAGGGCGTTTTCACCCCCGGCGAGCTGATGAAGATCGCGCTGGCGGCCTGCAGCGGGATGAGCAGCGACGCACCGCTGCGTCGTCGGCTCGGTGACGACTACGCCACCACGATCCGGGTGTCCGGGCCGGCCGACCGTGACCAGGAGCGTTACCCGCTGCTCGAAGAGACCCTGGAGATCGATCTGTCCGGACTGTCCGAGGACGAGGTGAAACGCCTGCAGGTGGTCGTCGAACGCGCCATCGACCAGGTCTGCACCGTCGGACGCACCCTCAAATCCGGGACCGAGGTCACCTTCGAGGTGCAAAACGTTGGCTGAGGCCGAGGACGTCCGGCTCAACGCCTGGGTGCACGGGAACGTGCAGGGCGTCGGTTTCCGCTGGTGGACCCGCTCCCGCGCGCTGGAACTCGGGTTGACCGGCTACGCCCAGAACAAGCCCGACGGGCGTGTCCATGTCGTCGCGCGGGGACCGCGCCCGGCTTGTGAGCGGCTGCTGGACCTGCTGAAATCGGGTCAGACGCCGGGAACGGTGGATTCGGTCATGTCGGATTGGCTGGCACCCGGCGATCCGATCGACGGCTTCACCGAACGCTGACCGCGGCGACGGTAGGGTAACTCGGCATGCATCTCAAGAGTCTGACGCTGAAGGGCTTCAAGTCCTTCGCTGCGCCGACGACTCTGCGCTTCGAACCCGGCATCACCTGTGTGGTCGGGCCGAACGGCTCCGGTAAGTCCAACGTGGTCGACGCTCTGACCTGGGTGATGGGTGAGCAGGGCGCCAAGACACTGCGCGGCGGCAAGATGGAGGACGTCATCTTCGCCGGCACCTCCTCACGGGCACCGCTGGGCCGCGCCGAGGTGACGCTGACCATCGACAACTCCGACAACGCGCTGCCGATCGAGTACTCCGAGGTGTCCATCACCCGGCGGATGTTCCGCGACGGCGCCGGGGAGTACGAGATCAACGGCAGCAGCTGCCGCCTGATGGATGTGCAGGAACTGCTCAGTGACTCCGGCATCGGCCGGGAAATGCACGTCATCGTCGGGCAGGGCAAGCTTTCCGAGATCCTGGAGTCCCGGCCCGAGGACCGCCGCGCCTACATCGAAGAAGCCGCCGGGGTGCTCAAGCACCGCAAGCGGCGCGAGAAGGCGGTCCGCAAGCTCGACTCGATGCAGGCCAACCTGGCCCGGCTCTCCGATCTGACCACCGAGCTGCGCCGTCAGCTCAAGCCGCTGGGACGCCAGGCCGAGATGGCGCGCCGCGCCCAGACCATCCAGGCCGACCTGCGCGACGCCCGGTTGCGGCTGGCCGCCGACGACCTGTTGGCCCGGCAGACCGAGTTCAACAGCACCAACCAGACCGAGACGATGTTGCGCCGCGAGCATGACGAGGTGACGACACGTCTGGAGCTCGCATCCGCCGAGCTGGCCGAGCACGAGTCCGCGGTCACCGAACTGACCGAGCGCGCCGAAGCCGCCCAGCAGTCCTGGTTCCGGTTGTCGGCACTGGCCGAGCGGGTCAGCGCGACCGTACGGATTGCCACCGACCGCACCCAGTTGCTCGACACCGAACCCGAGGTGGACTCCGGTCGCGACCCGGACGCGCTGGAGGCCGAGGCCGACGAGGTCGCCGCGCGGGAGCAGGAACTGCTCGCCGAACTGGAGGCGTCCCGGGAGACCTTGGAGTACGCCCGCGCCGAGCTGGCCGAACGTGAGCGCATCGCTGCCGACGCCGAGCAGGCGCACCGGGCGGCCGCCCGGGCAGAGGCCGATCGCCGCGAGGGCCTGGCCCGGTTGTCCGGGCAGGTCGACACCATGCGTACCCGGGTGGAATCCACCGACGACGAGGTGGCCCGGCTGTCGACGCGCATCGAGGAGGCGGCGGCCCGAGTTCAGCAGGCGCAGGCCGAGTTCGAGACGGTGCAGGCCCGCGTCGGTGAGCTCGACGAGGGCGAGGTCGGCCTCGACGATCAGCACGACCGGTCGGTGGCCGCGCTGCGGGT
The DNA here is from genome assembly GCF_043974665.1 of Mycobacterium sp. AMU20-3851. NCBI lineage: Bacteria > Bacillati > Actinomycetota > Actinomycetes > Mycobacteriales > Mycobacteriaceae > Mycobacterium > Mycobacterium sp. AMU20-3851. Next base: position 3,639,677 of record NZ_CP146371.1, on the reverse strand, counting down.
GGCCGACGAGCGGGTCGCCGAACTGCAGGCCGCCGAGCGGGCCGCCGAGAAGCAGGCTGTGTCTTTGCAGGCGCGTATCGACGCGCTGTCGGTGGGCCTGGAGCGCAAGGACGGCGCCGCCTGGCTGATCGACAACCATGGGGAGACAGGGCTTTTCGGTTCGGTTGCCAAACTCGTCCGGGTCCGTCCGGGTTACGAGGTGGCGGTCGCGACGGTGCTCGGACCGGCCGCCGACGCGCTGGCCGCCGAGGATGTCGGGGCAGCCCGGGCCGCCGTCGCCGCGCTGAAGGAAGCCGACGGCGGACGCGCGGCGCTGCTGCTCGGCGACTGGCCGGTGCACGCGGCGCACAACGGTGAGGCGTTGCCGGCCGGCGGGCAGTGGGCCATCGACCTGGTCGAGGCGCCGGACCGGCTGCGCGGCGCGGTCACCGCGCTGCTCTCCGGGGTGGCGGTGGTCTCGGATCTGGCTGCCGCGCTGGATCTGGTGGCTGAGCGGCCGCATCTGCGGGTGGCCACCTCCGAAGGCGACCTGGTGGGGGCAGGCTGGATCAGTGGCGGGTCGGACCGCAAGGTGTCCACCCTGGAGATCGCATCCGAAATCGACAAGGCCCGAACCGAACTCGAGAACGTGGAACGGCAGGCCGGCGAACTCATCGCAGCCCTTTCTGGTGCAAAGGCCGAGCAGTCGGCTCGCCAGGACGCGGCCGAGCAGGCACTGGCCGCGTTGAACGAGTCGGATGCGGCTATCTCGTCGATCTATGAACAGCTCGGACGGTTGGGGCAGGAAGCACGCAACGCCGACGCCGAGTATCAGCGGTTGATCAAGCAGCGCGGCGAGCTCGAGGCCGGCCGTAACGCCGCCGTCGAGGAGCTCACCGCACTGGAGAGCCGGCTGCACAATGCGCAGCAGGCGCCGATGTTCGAAGTCGACGACACCGATGACCGTCAGGAGTTCACGCTGGCCGCGGAGACTGCGCGGGCCACCGAGGTGGAGGCCCGGCTGGCCGTGCGTACCGCCGAGGAGCGCGCGAATGCGGTTCGGGGACGGGCGGATTCGTTGCGCCGCTCGGCCGCCGCCGAGCGTGAGGCGCGGGTGCGGGCGGCCCGGGCCCGGGAGGCCCGCGAGCACGCGGCGACGGTGGCGGCCGCCGTCGTCGATGCGGGTCGGTTGGTCGCCGCGAAGTTGGCCGCTGCGGTCGCCTCGGCCTCCTACACCCGCGACCGGTTGGCCGTCGAACGCACCCAGCGCGCCGAATCGCTGAACCGGGCCCGCACCGAGGTCAACGAACTCGCGGCGCGGATCACCGCGCTGACCGATTCGCTGCACCGCGACGAGGTCGCGAAAGCCCAAGCGGCGCTGCGCATCGAGCAGCTGGAGCAGCAGGCCCTGGAGCAGTTCGGTTTGGCCGCAGCCGATCTGATCGCCGAGTACGGCCCCGATGTGCCATTGCCGCCGTCTGAGTTGGAGATTGCCGAGTACGAGCAGGCCCGTGAGCGCGGGGAGCAGGTCGTCGCGCCCGCACCGATGCCGTACGACCGGGACACCCAGGAACGGCGGGCCAAGAAAGCCGAGCGTGAGCTCAAGGAACTCGGCCGGGTCAATCCGCTGGCGCTGGAAGAGTTCGCGGCGCTGGAGGAGCGCTACAACTTCCTGTCCACCCAGTTGGAGGACGTGAAGGGTGCGCGCAAGGATCTGATGGATGTCATCGAGGACGTCGACGCGCGCATCCTGACGGTGTTCACCGAGGCCTACGCCGACGTGGAGCGCGAATTCACCCAGGTGTTCGCGTCGCTGTTCCCCGGCGGTGAGGGCCGGCTGCTGCTGACCAATCCCGACGACATGCTGACCACCGGCATCGAGGTGGAAGCGCGTCCGCCGGGCAAGAAGGTCAAGCGGCTCTCGCTGCTGTCCGGTGGTGAGAAGTCGTTGACCGCAGTCGCGATGCTGGTGGCGATCTTCCGGGCCCGGCCGTCGCCGTTCTACATCATGGACGAGGTCGAGGCCGCGCTGGACGATGTGAACCTGCGCCGCCTGCTCGGGCTGTTCGAGCAGTTGCGGGAGAAGTCGCAGCTGATCGTCATCACCCATCAGAAGCCGACTATGGAGATTGCCGATGCGCTCTACGGCGTCACCATGCAGGGTGACGGCATCACCCAGGTGATCTCGCAACGGATGCGGGGGCAGGACCTGGTGGGGGCCGGCTAGTTTTTGGTGCGATCCGGGGGTGGTGACCTCCGGTAGGGTTTTTGGGGTTGGGAGGGGGCCCGATGACGCCGGAACCGTTGAAGGTGGACGCCGAACTGCTGCGGTCCGCGGGAGAGCGGTTGTTGACCGCAGCCCAGGGGCTGCCGGATGCGCCGGAAGCTTTCAGTGTGCCGTGCGGCGCCGACGCGTTATCACAGGCGATCGCCCTGGAGATTCCGAAGGCGGAGAACCCGATCATCGAGGGTCTGCCGCCGATGAAACAGAACGCCATCGGCACCGCGGAATCGGTGATCGAGGCGGCGCGGCGGTACGCCAATACCGATTCGCGCCTCAAGAGCAAGATCGATGAGACGATGCGTCCCCCGGGGGCTGGCGCGGGCGGCCCCGGAGGTGCGGGCGGTTCTGGTGGTGGGCCGGCTGCTTCTGGTGGGCCGGCTGGCTCTGGTGGGCCGGGCGGCGGATCTGTGGGCGGTGCGCCGGCGGGTGGTGCTCCGATGAGTCCCGGCGCCGCGAGTGCTGTTCCCGCGAGCGCGAGTGCGGGATCCGCTGGGCAGTTGGGTTCGATGCTGGGCATGCCGATGCAGATGGCGCAGCAGGCCGCCCAGATCCCGTCACAAGCCGCGGGTATGGCCGGGTCGTTGCCGCAGAGCGCGATGCAGGGTGCTCAGCAGGTCGGCGAACAGGTCACCCAGATGGTCGGGCAGTTCAGCGAGAAGGACGGTCGGGACGAGGAATCCGAGCCGTCCGAACGTGGTGGGCGGCACCGAGCGGAGGAGCCTGACGGCGCTGCGTCAGGCGACACGAATGCCGAACGTGCCCCGGCGGCGCCGTCCGTTCCGAGGTCGGCTGCGCACACGGACCCGACGATCAACCTCTGAAGGCTCGACGGCGCTGTCCGGACCGAAGAGACCCTGCGGAAAGCAGTACTACCCGTGGTACTGGCGACGTCGTAGTACTACCGGGAGTACTAGCTCGCCATTGCCGACACGGCATCTGAGGTGAGCACGCTGACGTGTTGCCAATAGATCCATTCGGCAATCGCGGCTCGCTGCAGTTCGGGGTCCTGGGCGTTGTGCGCACGGAACAGAGCTACTTCCTGCAGGTGGTCGGCGTAGGCGATCATCGCCTTGAGGTGCGCGCCCGCGCGGTCAGGGTTGGCGCTCAACAGGGGTTTGCAGACATCCAGCAGCAGGCTGATCTTGTTGTTGGCCGGTGGGGTGTTGTCCGCCGGCGCCGGGGGAAGCAGTTCGGTGAGGCCGGCGGCCGGGATGGCGGCGAGTTTGGTGGCCACCTCGGGAGCGATGACCTCTAGTCGGTTGCGGCCCTGCATGTTTCCGCTGTCCGGTAGGTCTTCGGGAGTGAGCACGTCGCGCGCGGCGCCGAGGTCGAAACCGCGTAGATTCTCCCCGGTGCCACAGACCGCTTGCAGAGCGACGTCGTGGTGGCGGGCCCATTCCTGCACTGCGAGCAGGGGATAGGTGGCCCACGTACCGCGGGTCTGGGCGGGGATGGATTCGTCGGCGGTGACCATGTGGACCTGCTCCGGCAGGTGCACGTGTTCGGGGATGTAGGCCAGGCCATAGTTGTTGGCGGCCAGGATACGACCGTCGTTGGTGACGGCGGTGATCCAGACCAGGCTGGGGTCGGTGATACCGACGTTGAGTGCGGCGCCGATGTGGCGGGCGAGCTGTCGGGGGTTGGTTCCCTTGCGCCGTATGGCGCCTGCGGTGGCGGCGGCTGCAATGGCGTCGCGTTCGGCGCGGGCTGCCGAGATCGGTATAGGGGCAGCGGGTCCGGCGGCACCGCCCTGATTGGTGGAAGCAGGCGAGACGGCGGGACCGATGGGCCCACCCCCGGGCGGCACGGGTGCGGCCGGTGCGGGGGTGGACGGGTTGCCCAGCGGCATCGGCGGGGCGCCCGTCGGCGGTGCGGGGGCCGGCGCCGGTGCTGGAGGAGGCGCGCTGGAGGTGGGTGCGCTGTGCCCGGTGGCGGCGGCCGGCGCTGTCGACGCTGCGGTGTCGGCCTGCTGGTACATGGGTGCAGCCGGTTGGGGTGCGGGCGCGGCGGGGCTGAGCGGAGCCTGCGTCAGCGGTCCGGGATTGGCACTCGCCGCCTTGGTGGCGTCGGTGAAGCCCTTTTGGAAGTCCTGCTGCGGGGTGCTTACTGGCGCGGGACCGGAGCCTGAGCCGGGACCGGGTGTGGCTGTGGGAGTTTGGGGGCCGCCTCCGCCTGGCACGCCGCCGGAGCTTTGTGGGGTGCTGATGGCGGGGCCTCCGCTGGGGCCGCTCTTGCCGGTCGATGTCAGAGCCGTAGGCGGCGGGTTTGGGGGCGTCGGGCCGGTCGACGGGTTACCGGACGCCGTCGGAAACCGTGCCGGGGGAGCGCTCGATGGCTGGTGCGGTTGCAGGGCCACAGTGTTTGGCTGGCCTGATGGTTGATTTGGCACCGGAACGGGTGATGGCGCTGTTGGTTCGGGAGCTACCGGCGTTTGGGACACTGTGTCCTGCTTGCCGACCGGCACAGCTTGTCCCGTCTCATTCTTGGGTGGTGTGTTAGGCGCCTGTGAAACTGTGTTTTCTTGCTTACCGGCGGGTTGGGCCGCAGTTTGGCCTTCGGAATCCGACTGCACCAGGGTGCCCGCCGTGCCTGGTGTTGTGTGCGCACCACCCGATGGGGTCTGGTCGATCGGATTCTGTCTAGGACTGGCAGAGCCAGTCGGATGAGAGCTTCCCGCAGGCCCAGAAAGTCCGGCAAGGGCTCTAGCGAGATGATCCGCGGATGGGTTCCAATTCTTAAACTCCGCAGCAGTGCTGGCCGACTCCACGTCAGCGACATTCGCCTGATGAGTGTCGGAAATGAGCCTGCTTCTCTTTTGTCCTATTTCCTCGGCATCGAGGCCTGATGATTCGAGTGCGGCGATCTGGACATGAGCGGCGACTACGCGGTTAAAGATATTGACTTTAGTAGTTAGGACCACACTGAAGACATTATTCAACCACGTAATCGCCTTTAAAAGTCGATCCTGCTGATCTTCCATCGTGGAAGCGGATCCGCTAATCGCCTCGGAACCAGCATTAGCGCCCTTGCCGGACCATATAGAGCCGGATGATATTTCGACTTTCTCGCGCAACCATAGATCGTATTGCTGAGTCAGTTTCTGCACGACGCTAGACAATTCCGTAACTCGGTCAAGCAGTTCGTGCTCGTCGCTGTTTGGCCAGCCGCCGGGTTCCAGCATTTCATTGGCATATGTACCCGTTGGCCTTCCGAAACCCATGTTAAGCCTACCCTTGAATTGCTAAACATGCTTGGAGTGGTATGTAGGCTAGGTAGGCGGCCGCTACCGATAGGTCGTGATCCGATGCAGTATAGGTGGGTATGGCCTGTACGTATGCCTGCCAATACTGCGACGATAATTGAGCAAAGTCGACCCAGGTTGGGGTATTGCTCCGTGCGCTAAGTTCGACCATTTCCTGTGCGAATCGAGATATTCGTGATGCTGCCTGATCGAAGATGGCCCGTTGTATCGGATTCCACTCGGCGGCGTCGAGACCGTGGTCAGATTCCCGCCAGGGTGCTGAGTCGGCGTCGAAGCTGTCGGTCATTTCTTCCCACTCTGCACAAACTGCTGAATTTGACTCCTCTATGAATCGCTGTGGAGGGTCTGGGTGCGACGGGGCGCTGAAAGATTCTGGGACAGGAGCCGGTGGGACCGCAGGTCCTCGTTCGTGTGCAGTACGGGACAGGATGGCGTTGCAGATCGATACGACGGCGTTAGACGAATTGCCCGCGGTATTTGCTAGGTGATTATCGCTTGGGACATAGTTTGGAATGCTGTCGGCGTATGCTCGCCAAAAGGCAATCGATTGTTCAAACAGTTCCCTCATGACTCGGTGGGGGGTTGTTTTCGCAAGTGGAACCGTTTGGTCGGCTGCTGCGCGCATTGCATCTGCGACAGTTTCGTGCTGTCGTCGCACGTCTGCCGTCCATTGGGTGGACGGCACGGACGAATCGCGGTCGTTCCATCCCTGGCTCTCGATCTTCGCAAGATTGGTAGCAATCGGTCGCCAAGGGTCACACGTCGGGTCCTCGGTGATGATGCTTACCGGTCCAGTGTCATTCGCGCTGGCGATGTCACCGGCCGCTGGGGGAGTCCCAGTCGCGGTAGGTGGGCTGCCATCACCACCATCCCGGGTGAAAAGCAGTGTGGCGCCGATCGTTATCGCGATAACCAGAAGAACTGCGACACCGATCAACAACCACTTCAGGCTGTTGTTCTTTGGCGGCTGCGGCGGCGGCCCCCAGCCCTGCTGCGCCGGCCACTGCCCGGGTGGACCGTACGGCGGTTGACCCTGCGCGTAGGGCGGTTGTGGACCGGGCTGTGGCGGGCCCCAATTGCCCGGCGGCGGCGGATTCGTCACTGGCGCCACCTGTGATCATCGCGCGCAGTCATCCACCCACCCCCGTTGTCGTCGACTACCAGTCGATGCTATCTACATCACCCCGAAAATCATCGTAGGGGAGCCCGCGGCCTCCCCAGTGCACTTCTTTCACACGGAACGTTCCGCCGTTGTGTCAAAAGTGTCAAAACCCCACCCCTTGCCCGGTAACGTCCCCCTCGTGGAGCTGACCCTGCAACGCATCGGCGCCTGGTGCGGCACGATCATGATCCTGCTCTACGGCGCCAGCTTTTCCGGTATCGCGCAACTGTTCCCGCCGCTGTCGCCGGCCGCCTCCGCCGAAGAAATCGCCGCCTTCTTCGTCGACCACAAACTGTGGATCCGTTTCGGGGTCTCGGGCGCTCTGCTCAGCGCCGTGCTGGCGCTGCCCTTCCTCGCCACGATCATCCTGCGCATCCGCCGCGCCGAGGGCCGCTGGGGCATGCTGTCGATGACCCAACTGATGGCCGCCACGGTCTTCGTTCCGGCGCTGCTGTTCCCGCAGTTCTTCCTCGGCGTCGCCGCCTACCGCCCCGAGCAACGCTCCGCCGAACTCACCCAGGCGCTCAACGACGTCTTCTGGCTGTGGTTCATCGGAATCGTCGGCACGATCATCATTCAGAACCTCACCCTCGCGGCCGCCGCCTTCGTCGACAAGGCCGATCCACCGACCTTTCCGCGCTGGTACGGCTATCTGAACCTGTGGGTGGCAACCCTGTCGCTGCCCGGCTGCGTCGTGGTCGTCTTCAACGACGGCCCCCTGGCCTGGGACGGTGTCTTCGCCTTCTACATCCCGGGCCTCGTCCTGGTGGTCTGGCTGTTCTCCACCACCGCGGTCCTGCTCAAATCGATCAAGGCCGAACAGCAGGCCGAGTCCGTCCTGCAAACCGCGTGACCGCACCAGCGCCGCTGCGCCAGAAGCGGGTACCGGGGGAGAGCGGCACCTGGGTCTTCCTGTTCGGCGACCTGCTGATCTTCGGCGCGTTCTTCGTGACCTTCCTGGTCGCGCGTGCGACGGCTCCGGCAGTCTTCGACACCGCCCGCACCACCCTGCACATCGGCATCGGCGTCACCAACACCCTTGTGCTGCTGACGAGTTCGCTGTGCGTGGTGCTCGCCCTGAACGCGATGCGTATCCAACAGACGCGACTAGCCACGAAGGCCACCGGCACCGCGATGGCCTTCGGCGCGCTGTTCGTCGTCCTGAAGATCTCCGAGTACATCTCGCTGGGTGCCGCCGGACACGGACCCGGCGCCAACGATTTCTACCTCTACTACTTCATCCTCACCGGCCTGCACCTGTTCCACGTCTGCCTCGGCCTCGGCGCACTGACCTTCGTCCTGAGCCAAACCCGACGACCGGACCTAAGCCCCACCCGCACCGCGCTCGTCGAAGGCGCCGCCTGCTTCTGGCATCTGGTCGACCTGCTGTGGATCTTTCTGTTCGCACTGCTCTACCTGGTGAGCTGATGACCGTCCTGCAGCTGCTCAAGAACCGTGCCGGCGCCAGCTGGCTGTTCCTGGTCGCCGCGACGGTTGTGTCCTGGGCGGTCGGCGCCGAACACGGCACCGGCTCGATGGTGGCGGTCGTCGTCCTGGGCATCGCCGCGATCAAGGTCCGCCTGGTCGGCCTGGACTTCATGGAGCTGCGGCATGCGCCGACCCCGCTGCGCGCCGCCTTCGAGGCCTACTGCCTGGGCATCTGGGCGCTGCTGTCGGGCCTCTACCTATGGCTGTAGCTCAGACCGCATCCACGCCCACCGCGCGCAGCGCCGGCAGATCCGCCGCCCCGCACCCGTGCAGGCACACCCGCAACTCGGAAATGAACCGCTGCAACCACTCCTGCACCGCCGACGCCGATTCGATCGCTGGCATCAACAACGGATGCGCCACCGCCACCACATCGGCCCCCAGCGCCAGCGCCTTCGCGGCGTCCATCCCGGTACGGATTCCGCCCGAGGCCACCAGCGGCATCGTCGGCAGCACCGAACGCACCTCCACCAACGCCTGCGCGGTCGGAATTCCCCACTCGGCCAGCCCCAGGTCATCGATGCCGCCGTAGCGGACGAACTGCTCGACTCGCGCCCACGACGTCCCGCCGGCCCCGGCCACATCCACCGCCGCCAGCCCCATATCGGCCACCGACGCCGCGGCCGTCGCACCGATGCCGTGTCCGACCTCCTTGAGCAGCACCGGGTACCCGATCGCCCCTACAAGCTCCCGCAGCCGCGTCAACGACCCCCTGAAATCGGTGTCCCCGTTGCGCTGCACCGCCTCCTGCAGCGGATTGGTGTGCACGGCCAGCGCATCGACCCCGATCGACCCCAGCGCGTCGCGCAGCTCCGGCACCACCTCCGGACGCAGCTGGCCCATCCCGATATTGCCGATCAGCAACACCTCGGGGGCAACGTCACGCACGTGAAAGGTCGTGGGCCCGTTCTCGCCGAGCATGACGCGCTGCGAACCCAGCATCATCCCGATGCCCAACGCCTGCGCCGCCGATGCCAGATTGCGGTTGATGGTGCCCGACAGCTCCGAACCGCCGGTCATCGCGCCGATCAACACCGGGGCCTGCAGCCGCTTGCCGAGAAACTCCGCGCCGAGGTCGATGGTGGCCAGGTTGGTCTGGGTCAGCGCGTTGTAGGGCAGCCGGTAACGCTCCAACCCGGTGGTCAGCGTCTGGTACTGCACGGCCTCGGACAGGCAGACGTCGATATGGCGGCGCTTGCGCATCTGGATGCCGTCGTCGAAGTCAGGCCCGATCGTCACCCCGTCGACACTGCCACAGACCCGGCGGGCACAGCCTCGATAGCCTGCGCGACACCGGACCCTGAGACAATGGCCGAGTGTCAGATGCCTTATGGATCGCGCTTGCGGTCGTAGCAGTCCTGGTCGTCGTCGCCCTCGTTGTCGGGCTGGTGCGCTACCGCAAACGGCGAATCAGCCTGTCCGCGCTGGACACCACCACCGCGATCGACAAGTCCGGCGGCTATAAGGCCTCATCGGGCATCACCTTCAGCGGGCCGAGCACGGCCCCGCCGGCCGAGAAGGTCACGAAGGCAGACAAGCTCGACACCACCGGCCTGCCCGGTGTCGGCGATGACGCCGCCGTCCCGCGTGACGCCCCGAAACGCACCATCGCCGACGTCAAACTGCCCGAACCGCCGGTGGTCGAACCCGCGCCCACCCCGGTCGCCGAGCCCGAACCGACGCCCGAGCCCGAACCGACGCCCCAACCGGAACCCGAGCCCGCACCCGCCCCGACACCGGAGCCGGCACCCGAACCGACGCCCGAGCCCACCCCGACGCTGCCCGAGATCGAACCCACCGAAGGCCGCCTGGAGCGGCTGCGCGGGCGCCTCGCGAAGTCGCAGAGCACCCTGGGCCGCGGCATGCTCGGCCTGCTCGGCGGCGGCGATCTCGACGAGGAGTCCTGGGAGGAGATCGAGGACACCCTGCTGATCGCCGACCTGGGCCCTGTCGTCACCGAGAACGTCATCGCCGCGCTGCGGGCCAAGATGGCCAGCGCCTCGGTCCGCACCGAGGCCGACGCCCGCGCCGTCCTCAAGGAGGTGCTGGTCTCCGAACTGCGCCCCGATCTGGACCGCTCCATCCGCGCCCTGCCGCACGCCGACAAGCCGTCGGTGCTGCTGGTCGTCGGCGTCAACGGCACCGGCAAGACCACCACGGTCGGCAAGCTGGCCCGCGTCCTGGTCGCCGACGGGCGCCGTGTCGTGCTGGGCGCCGCCGACACCTTCCGCGCCGCGGCCGCCGACCAGCTGCAGAGCTGGGGATCCCGGGTCGGCGCCGACACCGTGCGCGGACCCGAGGGCGCCGACCCCGCCTCGGTCGCGTTCGACGCCGTCGACAAGGGCATCAGCAGCGGTGCGGACGTCGTCGTGGTCGATACCGCCGGACGCCTGCACACCAAGACCGGGTTGATGGACGAACTCGGCAAGGTCAAGCGCGTGGTGGAGAAACGCTCCAAGGTCGACGAGGTGCTGCTGGTGCTGGACGCCACCATCGGGCAGAACAGCCTGCCGCAGGCCAAGGTTTTCGCCGAGGTCGTCGACATCACCGGCGTGGTGCTGACCAAGCTCGACGGCACCGCAAAGGGCGGCATCGTGTTCCGGGTCCAGCAGGAACTGGGTGTGCCGGTGAAGCTCGTCGGACTCGGCGAAGGACCCGACGATCTGGCCCCGTTCGAGCCCGCCGCGTTCGTCGACGCGCTGCTCGGATAGCCGTTCTGCAACGCAGAAACACACGCGTAACAGACAACCGGAATCCGTTCACCCCAGCGAAACATCTGTGAACCACGGATGAAACGAGGGCAAAAGAGTCTCTTCGGGAGGCCGATTAGTCGGCGAAATCCCGAGGAGGTTCACACAAAGTGGTCTTTGCCTTAAGCGACGTCGTCACGGCTCTGCCGGACGATGCTTTCCTGCCGTTCGGCCCAGATGGATTGGACACCGGCAACACCGCCTGGGTCCTCATCTCGGCGGCTCTGGTGTTGCTCATGACGCCCGGCCTCGCGTTCTTCTATGGTGGCCTGTCCCGGCAGAAGTCCGTCCTGAACATGATGATGATGTCCTTCGGCTCGCTGGGCCTGGTCAGCGTCATCTACGTGCTGTGGGGCTACTCGATGTCGTTCTCGGCCGGCCACACCGGCGAGACTCCCGGTCTGTTCTTCGACAGCCCGTTCGCGCTGTTCGGCGTGAACCAGCTCACCGAGGTCCGTGAGATCGACGGTGTCGAGACCTTCGTCTCCGGCGGGTTCGGCTCGGTGCCGGCGATCGTGTGGGTCGGCTTCCAGCTCACCTTCGCCGTCATCACCGTCGCGCTCATCAGCGGCGCGGTCGCCGAGCGCATGAAGTTCGGCACCTGGCTGGTCTTCGGCGGCCTGTGGGTCACCTTCGTCTACTTCCCGCTGTCGCACATGGTCTGGGGTGGCGGCCTGCTGTCGGGCAGCGAGCAGGGCCTGGCCGCGAAGATCTTCGGCGTCGACGAGGAAGGTGCGGCCAACGTCGCACCGATCGACTTCGCCGGTGGCACAGTCGTTCACATCAACGCCGGTATGGCCGCACTGGTTCTGGCCGTGCTGCTGGGCAAGCGGGCCGGCTTCGGCAAGACCGCCTTCCGCCCGCACAACATCCCGTTCGTGATGCTCGGTGCCGCGCTGCTGTGGTTCGGGTGGTTCGGCTTCAACGTCGGGTCCGAGGGTGGCGCCGACATGCTGGCCGGCGTGGTGTGGGTCAACACCACCGCAGCCACCGCGGCCGCGATGCTCGGCTGGTTGCTGGTGGAGCGTCTGCGGGACGGGCACGCCACCAGCGTGGGTGCCGCCTCCGGTGTCGTCGCCGGTCTGGTCGCCATCACCCCGGCATGTGGCAACCTGACCCCGGTCTGGTCGCTGGTCGTCGGTGCGATCGCGGGTGTGTTGTCGGCCTTGGCAATCGGGCTGAAGTACAAGTTCGGTTATGACGACTCGCTCGACGTCGTCGGCGTGCACCTGGTGGCCGGCCTGTGGGGCACCATCGCGCTGGGCTTCTTCGCCACCGACACCGGCCTGTTCGTGGGCGGCGATTACAAGCAGCTCGTCATCCAGTTCGTGATCGCGGTTGTGGCACTGGTGTTCACCGCGGTGCTGACGGCCATCATCGCCTTCGTGGTCAAGCCACTAGGCTGGCGAGTCAGCAAGGAAGACGAGGCCACCGGCATCGATGAGACCGAGCACGCAGAAACCGCTTATGAACTCGCATGATCGGGAAGAATTGACTTCAGTCCTGGAAGGATCGACCAAATGAAACTGATCACCGCGATCGTCAAGCCGTTCACCCTGGAAGACGTCAAGACCGGCCTGGAGCAGACGGGCATCCTCGGTATGACCGTCAGCGAGGTGCAGGGCTACGGCCGCCAGAAGGGCCACACCGAGGTCTACCGTGGCGCGGAGTACTCGGTGGACTTCGTGCCCAAGGTTCGCGTCGAGGTCGTCGTCGACGACTCCGCCGTGGACAAGGTGGTGGATGTCATCGTGCAGGCGGCCCGTACCGGCAAGATCGGTGACGGCAAGGTGTGGGTCAGCCCCGTGGACACCGTTGTGCGGGTACGCACCGGTGAGCGGGGAGTCGACGCACTCTAATCAGCGCAAAGGGTCGTTTCCCGGCCAAATATGTGACCGTTCGAATGCTGGGCCGGGGGAGGAACCGAAATGACTGATCAGACACCAGATCCCGCTGCTGGAGCTTCCCAATGGAAGGCTCCGGCAGCGGGATCGCCGCGTCCGGCGACCGATCTGGCCGCGGCATCCAGACAACTGCTCGACGCCGGTGGTCGGCAACTCGACTCGGCCGCGTTGCGTGACGCCCTGCTCGACCTCAACGAATTCTGGTTGTCCGCCAAGGCCGCCGAGATCGGCATCACCCCCACCAGCGGATTCGCCATCGTGGCCACCGGCGGGCTCGGACGCGGTGAACTGCTGCCGTACTCGGACCTCGACCTCATGCTGCTGCACGACAACATGCCGGCCGATGTGGTCTCCCAGGTCGCCGAACTGCTGTGGTATCCGTTGTGGGACGCCAATATCCACATCGACCACAGTGTGCGCACGGTGCCCGAGGCCCTGAAGGTGGCCGGCGAGGACATCTCCGCGGGGATGGCCATGCTCGACGCCCGCCACATCGCCGGCGATGCCGAGCTGTCCGCCCTGCTGACCGGTGGAGCTCGCCGCCAGTGGCGCATCGGAATCGCCTCCCGCTACGAGGAACTCGTCGAACACACCCGCGCCCGCTGGGAACGCAGCGGGCAGATCGCACACCGCGCCGAACCCGACCTGAAGAACGGCCGCGGCGGTCTGCGTGACGTGCAGTTGCTCAACGGGCTGGCCATCGCCCAACTCGCCGATGTCTACCCGAGCCGGCTGCTGGCCTCACCCACCGGGACCCTGGGCGAGGCGCACCTGGCACTGCTCAATGTGCGCACCGAACTGCACCGGATCTCCAAACGGGGCCGCGAGCAGGTGCTGGCCCAGTACGCCGACGAGATCGGCGCCGCGCTGCGCATCGGGGACCGGTTCGACCTGGCCCGCACCATCTCCGACGCGGCGCGCACCATCAGCTACTACGTCGACGCCGGCATTCGCACCGCCGGAAATGCGCTGCCGCGCCGCGGGTTCGCCGCACTGCGTCGCCCGACCCGCCGGCCACTGGACGAGGGCGTGATCGAATACGGCGGCGAGGTGATCCTGGCCCGGGACGCCAAACCCGAACGTGACCCGGGCCTGATCCTGCGAGTCGCCGCGGCCTCGGCCACCACCGCGTTGCCGATCGCCGCATCCACACTGAGCCGGCTTGCCGGTGCGGCCCCCGAACTGCGCACCCCCTGGCCGCGCGAGGCGCTCAAGGACCTGCTGGTGCTGTTGTCGGCGGGCCCGGCCGCGGTCAACACCATCGAGGCACTCGACCGTACCGGCCTGTGGGGGCGGCTGTTCCCGGAATGGGGTGCGGTACGCGACCTCCCGCCGCGCGACGTCGTGCACATCTGGACCGTCGACCGCCACCTGGTCGAAACCGTCGCCCGGGCAAGCGCATTCACCACCCGGGTGTCCCGCCCCGACCTGCTGGTGCTCGGCGCGCTGGTGCACGACATCGGCAAGGGGCGCGGAGGCGACCACAGTGTCATCGGGGCCGAGCTGGCCGCCCAGATCGGCACCCGACTGGGGTTGTGGCCCTCGGACGTCGAGGTGCTGTCCAAGATCGTGCGCTACCACCTGCTGCTACCGGACACCGCCACCCGGCGGGATCTGCAGGACCCCAAGACCATCGCCGCCGTCGTGCACGCCCTCGGCGGGGACTATCAGCTGCTGGATCTGCTGCACGTGCTCGCCGAGGCGGACTCGCTGGCCACCGGGCCCGGAGTCTGGGGGGACTGGAAGGCCTCACTGATCGGTGATCTGGTGCGTCGCTGCCGGCTGGTGATGGCCGGGGAGCCGCTGCCCACCCCCGATCCCATCGAGCCCCGCTACCTGGAGCTGGCCGCCGACCGTGCCGTACACGTGGAGATGGTCGCCGGCGAGGGCCCGCACATCCACAACGTCACGATGATCGCCCCGGACCGCCGCGGCCTGCTGTCCAAGGCGGCCGGTGTGCTGGCCCTCAACGCGCTGCGTGTGCACTCGGCCTCGGTCAACAGTCGAGATGGGGTGGCCATCAACACCTTTGCGGTCTCACCGCACTTCGGCACCCCGCCGGCCGCCGAGCTGTTGCGTCAGCAGTTCATCCTGGCGCTCGACGGTCAGCTCGACGTCATCGACACCCTGGAACGCCGGGACTCCGAAAGCGCGGCCGCCGCTCCGCACCGGGCGGGGGAGACCCCGGCTTCGGTGCCGGTCACCCAGGCCATCGCCCCGCCGCGGATCCTGTGGTCCGAGGGCAACGCGCCCGACGAGTTCATCGTCCAGGTGCGCGCCACCGACCGGCCCGGCCTGCTGGCACGGCTCACCGCGGTCATCGAGCGCGACGGGCTCGACATCAACTGGGCCAAGGTGACCACCCTCGGTTCGGTGGTGATCGACGTCTTCAGCATCGGGGTGCCCGCGGGCAGCACCGAGGTGGACGCGGTCCGGATCGCAGAGGCACGCGCGGAATTCGAACGCGATCTGCTGGCGGTGCTGCCGGCCCCACCGCCGAAGCCGGTCGCCGAGGCCAGTTAACCGGCGGCACCGACCGTCACCCAGGTGTTGTTCAGCGCCGCGGTGCCGGTGAAGGTGTCGACCTGGTCCGGGTCGTGCAGGTCGTTGACGTTGGCGCCGGGCAGCGAATCGGCGTGCTGCCAACCGGTGTTGCGGTGACCCCAGCCATGCGGCACCGCGACCGTGCCGGCCCGCAACTCGTCACTGACCTCGAGCGCGACCTCGATCTGACCGACCGCGGAGGTCACCCGCACGGTGTCGCCGTCGGTGAGCCCGCGTGCGGCGGCATCGTCCGGATGCATCAGCACCGTGCACCGGTTGTTGCCGCCGGTCATCGTCGGCACATTGTGCAGCCAGGAATTGTTGCTGCGCAGATTACGTCGCCCGATCAGCTGCAGCCGGCCGTCCCCGGGGTCTTCGGCACGGGCGGCGAGGCGGTCGGCGGCGTCGGCGACGAACTCCGCAGGCGCGAGATGCACTCGCCGGTCGGAGGTGGCAAGTACCTTGTCCAGCCGGGGCTGCAGCGGTCCGAGATCGATGCCGCCGGCGCTGTCGCGCACCGCGCGCAGGGTGATGCCCTTGCGGCCGCGCCGTAGCCGTCCGTACGGGCCGGTGGCCAGCGCCGCGGCGGTGACGCGCAGCGGGTCGGCGAACGCGATCAGCCGTTCGCGCACCGGTGCGGTGAGCTGGCGCAGCGGGGCGGGCAGCAACTCGAAGGTCAATCGGCTCAGGATCTGCCAGTCCTCCAGCGCGCCGGCGGCCGGTTCGAAGGAGCGGTGCTGGTAGCGGATGTTGTTGCGCACGCTGAAGATCGTGGTCAGCAGGGCGACGTCCTCGCGTTCCAGCGGGGAGACCGGCGGCAGGATGAAGTCTGCGTGCCGGGTGGTCTCGGTGATGTACATGTCTACGGCGACATACAGATCCAGCTGCTCCAGCGCCTCGTCGAGGCGGCCTTTCTGCGGGATCGAGGACACCGGATTGCCGGCGTAGGTGATCAGCGCCCGGATGCGTCCCGGCCCGTCGGTGAGCATCTCGTCGGCCATCGTCACGGCGGGCAATTCGGTGCGGAACGCCTTGTAGCGGCCGGACCGGTCGGTCCACCAACCGTGCCCCACCGGGATGTAGCGGGCCAGCCGGGGCACGTCGACGACCGGGGTGGAGAACATCGTGCCGCCGGGGCGGTCCAGGTTGCCGGTGACGGTGTTGATCACCATCACCAGCCAGCTGACCAGGGTGGCGGTCTGCTGATGGCAGATGCCGATCCGGGCGTAGATCGCCGCCGACTCGGCCGCGGCGTGCTCGCGGGCCAGGGTGCGGATCTGTTCGGCGCTGACCCCGGCCCGGGCCGCCACGCTCTCCGGTGTGGCGGATGCGACCAGATCGGACAACTCCGCCCAGCCAGAGGTCAGGTTCTTCACAACGTCTGCGTCGCAGAGGTTTTCGGTGACCAGTACGTGCAGCATGCCCAGCAGCAGGTAGAGGTCCCCGCCCGGGCGTACCGCGACATGCTGGTCGGCGAGCCTGGTGGTCTCGGTGCGCCGGGGATCGATGACGACGACGGTGCCGCCGCGGTCCCGCACGGCTTTGATGCGTCGTTTGGCGCCCGGCATGATCGACAACGACCCGTTGGACACCGCCGGGTTCGCACCCAGGATCACCAATCGGTGGGTGCGGTCGATGTCGGTGATGGGCACCAGCACGTTGGAGCCGAACACCCGCCACGCCGCGTACTCGTGCGGCATCTGGTCGATCGAGGAGGCCGAATAGAAGTTCGGGGTGAGCAGCGCGATCCGCAGGGCCAGCCCGTACAGCGCGCCGGAACTGTGTGCGGCCGGGTTGCCGAGGTACATGCCGAGTGCCCGGAAGCCGTGCCGGTGGCGGACACCCCGCAACCGGGCCCCGATCTCGGCGAATGCCTCGTCCCAGCTGACCGGCTCGAAGGAGTCCCCGACCCGGCGCATCGGGGTGCGCAGCCGGTCCGGGTCCTGATGCAGGCCGCCCATGGCCGTGGCCTTCGGGCAGATGTAGCCCTTGGACAAGACGTCGTCGGGGTTGCCGGCGATCCGGCTGACCTGGCCGTCCGTGACGGTCACATGGATGCCGCAGTGCGCCTCGCACAACGTGCACTGGCTGCGGTGGATGGTGCCGGCCGGTTCCTGGGCCCGGCCGCGCACCTCGGGCAGGGGGACGTCGATCGCTGTCATGAGGGCTCCCGCCAATCTGTCATCGTGCGTTGACAGATTAGCGTCACCGGCTCGCCTGAGACCAGAGTTCGGCGCGACCGTTAGGCTTGTCAGGTGTTTGAATCGCTGTCTGACCGGTTGACCGGTGCACTGCAGGGGCTGCGCGCCCGGGGTCGGCTGACTGACGCCGATATCGACGCCACCGCGCGGGAGATCCGCCTGGCCCTGCTCGAAGCCGACGTGTCGCTGCCGGTGGTGCGCGCCTTCGTCGGCCGCATCAAGGACCGGGCCAAGGGTGCCGAGGTCTCGGCCGCGCTCAACCCGGCCCAGCAGGTCGTCAAGATCGTCAACGAGGAGCTCATCGGCATCCTCGGCGGTGAGACCCGCCAGCTCGCCTTCGCCAAGACCCCGCCGACGGTCATCATGCTCGCCGGCTTGCAGGGCTCCGGTAAGACCACGCTGGCCGGCAAGCTCGCCCGGTTCCTCAAGGGACAGGGCCACACGCCCCTGCTGGTCGCCTGTGACCTGCAGCGTCCCGGCGCCGTGCACCAGCTGCAGATCGTTGGCGAACGCGCCGGGGTCGCGGTGTTCGCGCCGCATCCGGGGGTGTCGCCCGACGGTGTGACCATCGACCAGATGACCACCGGCGACCCGGTCTCGGTGGCCGCCGCCGGTCTGGCCGAGGCCAAGGCCAAGCACTACGACGTCGTCATCGTCGACACCGCCGGCCGCCTCGGCATCGACGAGGAGCTGATGAACCAGGCCGCGGCCATCCGCGACGCCGTGCAGCCCGACGAGACGCTGTTCGTCCTGGACGCCATGATCGGTCAGGACGCCGTCACCACCGCCGAGGCCTTCGGCTCCGGTGTCGGCTTCACCGGTGTCGTGCTGACCAAGCTCGACGGCGACGCGCGCGGTGGTGCGGCCCTGTCGGTCCGCGAGATCACCGGCGTCCCGATTCTTTTCGCGTCCGCCGGCGAGAAGCTGGAGGACTTCGACGTCTTCCATCCTGACCGGATGGCCAGCCGGATCCTGGGCATGGGCGACGTGCTCACGCTCATCGAGCAGGCCGAACAGGTCTTCGACGCCGAGCAGGCCGAGGCCGCCGCCGCCAAGATCGGCTCCGGCGAGCTGACCCTGGAGGACTTCCTCGAGCAGATGCTCGCCATCCGCAAGATGGGTCCGATCGGCAACCTGCTGGGCATGCTGCCGGGCGCCGGCCAGATGAAGGACGCGCTGGCCGCCGTCGACGACAGCCAGCTCGACCGGGTGCAGGCCATCATCCGCGGCATGACACCGGCCGAGCGGGCCGACCCGAAGATCATCAACGCCTCGCGCCGGCTGCGTATCGCGAACGGTTCCGGGGTGTCGGTTTCCGAGGTCAACCAGCTGGTCGACCGCTTTTTCGAGGCCCGCAAGATGATGTCCCAGATGGCCGGCCAGATGGGTATGCCGTTCGGGCGCAAGAATACTCAGCGAAAAGCCGCCAAGGGCAAGAACAAGCAGGCCGGTAAGAAGAAGGGCAAAGCGGGCAAGGGCCCGACCCAGCCGAAGAACCCGCTGGGCGCCGGCCTGCCCGCCGGCTTCCCGGATCTGACCGGCATGCCCAAGGGGCTGGACGAGCTGCCGCCGGGGCTGGCCAACTTCGACCTGTCCAAGTTGAAGTTCCCGGGCCAGAACTAGCCATGGCGGTACTGCACCTGCGCGGCCGGGGACTGCCCGACGGCGAACAGGTGCAATGGTGGGTACACGATGGTGTGCTCTCGGCCGAGCCGATCGCCAACGCCGACACTGTTTTTGACGGCGGCTGGATCATCCCCGGCCTGGTCGACGCGCACTGCCACGTCGGGCTCGGTCCCGGCGGAGCGACCAGCTTCGACGAGGCGATCGAACAGGCCGAGACCGAACGCGACGCCGGCGCGCTGCTGCTGCGCGACGCCGGTTCGCCGGTGGACACCCGCAGCCTCGACGACCGCGAGGATCTACCCCGCATCATCCGGGCCGGTCGGCACCTGGCCCGGCCCAAGCGCTACATGCCGGGCCTGCCGATCGACATCGAGGACGAATCGCAGCTACCGGAATACGTGGCCCAGCAGGCCCGGTTCGGCGACGGCTGGGTGAAGCTGGTCGGCGACTGGATCGACCGCGGCGTCGGGGACCTGGCGCCGTTGTGGTCCGACGATGTGCTGGTCGAGGCGATCGCGACGGCGCACGCCAACGGTGCCCGCGTCACCGCGCACGTGTTCGGCGAGGATGCGCTGCCCGGTCTGATCAAGGCCGGCATCGACTGCATCGAGCACGGCACCGGCATCACCGACGACACCATCGAGTTGATGCTCGAACACGGCACCGCGCTGGTGCCGACCCTGATCAACATCGACAACTTCCCGGGCATCGCGGACGCCGCCGGCAAGTACCCCACCTACGCCAGGCACATGCGTGAGCTCTACGCGTCCTGTCGACCGCGTGTCGGCGCGGCCCACGACGCCGGGATTCCGATCTACGCGGGGACCGACGCCGGCGGCATGATCGCCCACGGCCGCATCGGCGACGAGATCGACGCGCTGCGCGGTGTCGGGATGAGCCCGACGGATGCGCTGGGTGCGGCGAGCTGGAACGCCCGGGCCTGGCTGGGCCGCCCCGCGCTGGAGCACGGGGCGTCGGCGGATCTGCTGTGCTTCACCGAGGATCCGCGCGAGGTCGGGGTGGGCGACCCGGACCTGGTGATGTTGCGCGGCCGGGTGTGGGGCTGACTGGGACAGCCGCGGGTCTACCCCGATTCAGTTTCGCGAGACAATCCGTGTCCAGCCTGAACCCTGGGACGGAATTCGTGCTCCAGACCTACGTGGCCGCCGTTTCGCGAGCGCAGCCTCGTCGAGACGGAAACCTCGGATGCCGACGGCTCAGTACACGTCGCGGACGTAGCGGTGGCTCTTGATCAGCTCGTTGACGTAGCTGTGGGCGGCCGCTGCGTCCATGCCACCGGCCCGGGCGATGACCTCGTGCAGCGCGGCATCCACATCCTTGGCCATCCGCTCGGCATCGCCGCACACGTAGAGGTGCGCGCCGTCCTGCAGCCAGTCGAAGAACTCCTGCGCGTTCTCCTGAATACGGTGCTGCACATACACTTTCGAATCCTGATCGCGGGAGAATGCCACGTCCAGCCGGGTGAGCACACCGCTGTCGGCGAAGTCCTGCAACTCGTCCCGGTACAGATAATCGGTATCGCGGCGCCGGTCACCGAAGAACAGCCAGGACCGGCCGGTGGCGCCGGTGGCCTTGCGCTCCTGCAGGAAAGCGCGGAACGGCGCGATGCCGGTGCCTGGGCCGATCATGATGATCGGGACGTCCCCGGCGGGCAGCCGGAAATGGTTGTTCGGGCGCAAATGCACCAGCACCTCGGCGCAGCGGTCGGCCAGATACGTCGAGGCGACACCGCCGTGCCGGCGGCCGGCGGCGTCGTAGCGCACGCTGGCGACGGTGAGATGGACGCTGTCGGGATGGGCCAGCGGACTCGACGCGATCGAGTAGTCGCGAAACTGCAGCGGCCGCAGGGTGTCGACGACCTCGTCGGCCTTCAGGTCGGCCAGCGCCACGATATCCAGGACGTCCTTGCCGTACAGCCACGACCCCTCGGTGCCGCCGTGGGTGTCCCCGGTGCGCAGGGCCTCGGCGACCGCCTGATCCGAGGTGCGTGCGGCGGCCAGCGTCAGCAGCGCGCGTGACGGCGTGCGGATCTCCAGATCCTCGGTGAGCAGCGTCCCCAGCGGCTTGTCGTACCCGGTCACCGGGTAGTCGGCGCCGACCCCCAGTTCGTCCAGCAGGGCCGTCACCAGTGCGGGATCGTTGGTGGCGTGCACGGCGATGGAATCACCTGCCTGATAAGCGATTCCGGTGCCGGTGAGATCCACCTCGTAATGCCGGACCTCCTTGTCCGAAGCGGTCGAGTTGAGCCAGCGGTTCACCGCCAGCCGGGCGCGCACCGGGACGTTGCGTTCCCGTGATTGGGCCCGCTCGGCGACCGGGGCGGGTTCGGAGGTGGGCATGCCCTGTTCCGCGGTGAGCTGCTCGATGAGCTCGGCGGTCCAGGCCTTGGCCGGCTCCTCGTAGAAGCCGTCCACGTCGACGCGGTCGGTCATCCGGTGCGCACCGAGCGCCTCCAGTCGTTCGTCGAGCAGCTTCCCGGCATTGCAGAACAGCTCGTAGGAGCTGTCACCGAGAGCCAGGACGGCGAACTTGAGGTGGTCGAGGCGGTCGGTGTCCGCGCTGATGGCCTCCCAGAACAGGGTGGCCGAATCGGGGAACTCGCCCTCGCCGAAGGTCGACACCACCACGATGAAGTGGGAGGTGTCCGACAGCTGTGCGAGTTCGACCTGGTTGAGTTCGACGGCTTCGACCTCGATGCCGATGGTGGCGACCGACTCGGCGAACGTCATGGCCGCGTCCTCGGAGTTACCCATATCGGTGCCGAACGCGACGATGAGCGAGATGTCGGACTGGCCGGACACAGTGTCCCCCCTGGTCGGTGCGCGCGACCGGATGCCGACGCAAGTTAGGGAACTTACTTGGAATTCGGCGGTGGTGGGGCGCTCCCTACCGGGGCTGGCCGAAACCCCAGTCCAGCAGGCCGATGGCCTGGCCGTACAGATCGCCGGTTCCGTACATCTGTACCACTACCAGGCGGCGGTCGCCGCGCTGAGCAGCCCCGACGTAGGTTTTGCGGGCCAGGTTGGTGAACCCGGTCTTGCCGCCCAGGTCGCCGGGGTACCGGCTGAGCAACTCATTCTGGTTGGACAGCGTCTTGCCGGGGAACGGGGCGGACGGCGACCGCATGATCTGGGCGATCAACGGATAGCGCAGCGCGGCCCGGAAGATGACCGCCAGATCGTGCGGAGTGGTGATCGACTCCCATCCGGGCCCGTCCAGTCCGGACGGCGAGGACGCCCTGGTGCCGCGGGCGCCCACGGCGGCGGCCTTGCGGTTCATGGCGGCGACCGCCACGCGCTGGCCGCCGAGCATATCGGCGAGCATGTTCGCCGAATCGTTGCCCGACACCATCAACAGCGCACTGAGCAATTGGGTCACGGTGTACGGCTGGCCCGGTTTCAGCCCGACGCAGGAACATTCGACCTTGGTGTGCGAGTCGTTGGCGCGGGCGAAGTTGTCCGGCCGCAGATGATCGAGCACCACCATCGCCAACAGCACCTTGATGGTGCTGGCCGGAGCATAGGAACCGTGCGCATCCTTGGCGGCCAACACCGCCCCGGTGTCCAGATCGGCAAGCAGGTAGGCCTTGGCCGGGCCGTTCGCAAACGATTGCGCACCAGCGGGTTCCACGTTGGGTGCGGCCTGCGCAGGCGCCGCCATGACCGTGCTGAGGGCGAGCGCGGTCGCCGCGAACAGGTGTCGCACTTGCCACAAAGTACGGTGCGCAGGACTCGAAACGCCTGCGGAACGATCTCCGTACGGTCTCGGCTACAGCACCCCGATACCGGCCGCACGGTCCTGCGCGAACCCCCAATCCAGCAGCGCCGACGCCTGGTCCCAATATGTCGGGCCACCCTCGCGGACCAGCCCGTACATCAATGCCACCACGAGACGGCGGCCGTCGCGCTGCGCGGCGCCGACGAACGTCTTACGCGCCAGATCGGTGAACCCGGTCTTGCCGCCCAGCGTCCCGGGATAGCGGCCGAGCAACTCGTTCTGGTTGACCAGTACGCGATCACCGGTGCGGCTCGGGAACACCGCGGTCGGCTGCGCGGTGATCTGGGCGAACACCGGATTGGCCATCGCCGCGCGGAACAGCACCGCAAGGTCGTGCGGCGAGGACCACATCTCGATACCGGGCCCGTCCAGACCGGACGGACTACCGGCCACGGTGGCGTGCGCGCCCAGTTGTGCGGCCTTCGCGTTCATCTTCGCCACGGCCGCCTCCCGGCCGCCGAGCATGGAGGCCAAGGTGTTTGCTGCGTCGTTGCCCGACACCAGCAGCACACCCTCCAGCAACTGGCGCACGGTGTAGGTGCGGCCGGGCACCACACCCGCGCAGTTGCACTCCACCCGGGTGTCGGCCTCCTCGGCCACCACGGTCGCCTCCAGCGGCAGTTGCTCGAGCACCACGGTGGCCAGCAACACCTTGATGGTGCTGGCCGGCGCGTAGCGTCCGTACCCGTCGCGAGAGGCCAGCACCGCACCGCTGTCCATGTCCGCGATCACCCAGGCCTGCGCAGGTCCGTCCGGTATCGGCACCGACCCCAGCGGCTGATCGACCCCCGGGACGGCGCCCGCCGAACCGGTGCTGACGGTGAGGAAACAGAGCGCGGAAATGAGACCGGCGGCAAGCCATCGCATGGCGTGTGAGCTTAACGACCTTTTGTTGTCTCAGGTTTGGTGAGCGTCCCCAGCGGTAACGTTGAACGAGCGCGAACCAGAGTGGCCGAAAACCATCGAGGGGACGAATTCAATGTGCGGCATCGCCGGCGAGGTTGCTCGCGGCCGATCAGCAGATCTGTCAGCCATTGCCAAAATGGCTGATTCCATGGTGCCGCGAGGCCCCGACAGCGGGGGATTCTGGTCCCAGGGTGGGGTCGCCCTCGGACACCGTCGTCTGGCCATCATCGACCTGTCCAGTCACGGACAGCAGCCCATGCACGACCCGGAACTCGGCCTCACCGTCGCGTTCAACGGCTGCATCTACAACTACCCGCAATTGCGCCAGGAATTGCTCGGCAAGGGCTACCGGTTCTTCTCGCACAGCGACACCGAGGTCGTGCTGAAGGGATACCGGGAGTGGGGCGAACAGGTCGTCGACCACCTGTTCGGCATGTTCGCGTTCGCCGTGACCGAGGTCGACTCCGGTCGGGTGCTGCTCGCGCGTGACCGACTCGGCGTGAAACCGCTGTACTGGACCGAGGTTTCGGGTGCTTTCCGGTTCGCCTCCTCCCTGCCGGCCCTGGTCGCGGCCGGTGGGGTGGACACCGAGATCGACCCGGTGGCCCTGCACCATTACCTGAGCTTCCACTCGGTCGTGCCGGCGCCGCACACCATCTTGAAAGGCGTGCGCAAACTCGCGCCGGGCACCATCATGCGGATCGAGCCCGACGGCACCCGAACCGAACGTACTTACTGGGAACCGATTTTCGAGCGCTCGGCCGAACGTGTGGGCTGGTCGGAGAATGAATGGGAAGAGGCCATCCTGGCCTCGCTGCGCACCGCGGTGGAACGGCGACTGGTCGCCGACGTCCCGGTCGGCTGTCTGCTGTCGGGTGGTCTGGATTCCAGCCTGATCGTCGGCCTGCTCGCCGAAGCCGGTCAGCACGGGCTGGCGACATTCTCCATCGGCTTCGAGGCCGCCGGCGGGGAAGAGGGCGACGAGTTCAAGTACTCCGACATCATCGCGCGGCACTACGGCACCGATCACCACCAGATCCGCATCGACACCGCCCGCATGCTGCCCGCGCTCTCCGGCGCGATCGGGGCGATGAGCGAACCGATGATGAGCCACGACTGTGTGGCGTTCTACCTGCTCTCGCAGGAGGTCAGCAAGCACGTCAAGGTGGTGCAATCCGGTCAGGGCGCCGACGAGATCTTCGCCGGGTACCACTGGTACCCGCCGATGGCGCACGCCGCGGACGGCGACGTCGACGCCGCGTTGCAGCGCTACCGGCAGGCCTTCTTCGACCGCGACCACACCGCGCTGAACACTCTGCTGCAGCCGGACTGGCGACTGGACGCCGACATCGCCGGCGACTACGTCCGCAGCCATTTCGCGCATCCCGGCGCGGCCACGGCCACCGACCGGGCCCTGCGCCTGGACACCACCGTGATGCTGGTCGACGACCCGGTCAAACGCGTGGACAACATGACCATGGCCTGGGGACTGGAGGGCCGGGTGCCGTTCCTGGACCACGAGCTCGTCGAGCTCGCAGCAACTTGTCCGCCCGAACTCAAGACCGCCTACGAAGGCAAGGGCGTGCTGAAAGAGGCTGCCCGCAAAGTCATCCCACACGAGGTGATCGACCGGCCCAAGGGCTATTTCCCGGTTCCCGCGCTCAAGCACCTGGCCGGGCCGTATCTGGATCTGGTCCGCGACGCCCTGCACGGTGAGGGGGCGCGCACCAGGGGACTGTTCAACCCGACCGAGGTGGATCGTCTGCTCGCCGAGCCCAACGGTTACCTCACGCCACTACGGGGTAACCCCCTGTGGCAGCTCGGGCTGCTGGAACTCTGGCTGGCGCACCATGTGGATGGGGTAACGACGAGATGACCCTGGAGAAGGCGACCTCGCGCCGTGGCACCGCGCATGACATCGCGCACAAAGAGGTCGTGCAGGATCTCGGGTGGGGTCGGCTGGTCTTCGGGCAGACGTTCGACGATCCCGGCGAACTGGGGACCGCGCTACGCGCCGAGGCCAGTGGGCGCCGAGATATCGGCATGTACCTGGAGGCCCCGCACGTCTTCGTCGCGCTGAACCCGCAGGAATTCTTCATCGACCCGAGCTTCACCTACCGGCTGGACCTGACGGTGCCGCTGGCCTACCGGCCGCCGGACCTGCCCGGCGTCACGGTCCGGCGGGTGCAGTCGATGGCCGACTGCGCGGCGATCAACGAGATCTACTTGCAGTGCCGGATGGTGCCCGCCGACGTCGACCTGATGTGGCACAACAGCCAGAGCGAACACCACATGATCTACCTGGTGGCCGTCGACGACAGCACCGGCGCGGTGGTCGGCACCGTCACCGGTATCGACCACGCGGAGCTGTTCGACGATCCGGAGAACGGGTCGTCGCTGTGGTGCCTGGCGGTCAG
Source organism: Mycobacterium sp. AMU20-3851 (assembly GCF_043974665.1). NCBI lineage: Bacteria > Bacillati > Actinomycetota > Actinomycetes > Mycobacteriales > Mycobacteriaceae > Mycobacterium > Mycobacterium sp. AMU20-3851. The sequence goes on along the minus strand of NZ_CP146371.1, from coordinate 3,613,356 downwards.
CCCGACACTGTGCCGGCCCGGAGCCGGCGGCCTGCTGGTGCGCTCACTGGTGGAGGAGTTCATCGACCGCGGCCGCGCCCAGATGGACCTTTCTGTGCTACACGACAATTCGGCGGCGATCGCGCTGTACGAGCGGATGGGTTTCGAGCGGGTCCCCGAGCTGGGCGTCAAGCGTAAGAACGCGATCAACGAGAAGCTGTTCGCGCCGGCGCAGCCCGAGGAGGAGCTGGACCAACTCAACCCGTACGCCCGGATCATCGCCGACGAGGCGATCCTGCGCGGGATCGCGGTGCAGGTGCTCGATGCGCAGGCCGGTTACCTGCAGCTCACCCACGGCGGCACCACGGTGACCACCCGGGAATCGCTCTCCGAGCTCACCAACGCGGTCGCCATGAGCCGATGCGATGACAAGCGGATCGCGCGCAAGGTGGTCAGCGAAGCGGGAATCACTGTGCCCCAAGGCGTCACCGCGACCTTCGGCGAAGAGGATCACCGGTTCCTGGCCCGGGTGGGATCGGTGGTGGTCAAGCCGGCCCGCGGTGAGCAGGGTGCGGGCATCACCGTCGGGGTGACCCGTCACGATGAACTCGACCGCGCATTGCAGGTCGCCAGCAAGCACTGTCCGGATGTGCTGATCGAGGAGCGTTGCGAGGGCGAGGATCTGCGCATCGTGGTGATCAACGGCAAGGTGATCGCGGCCGCCGTCCGGCGCCCACCGGAGATCATCGGCACCGGCAAACACACCATCCGGCAGCTCATCGAGGCGCAGAGCCGGCGCCGGTCGGCCGCAACCCAGGGGGAGTCGAAGATCCCGCTGGACTCGGTGACCGAGGACACCGTCCGCGATGCGGGCTGGGATCTCGACGACGTGTTGCCGGCCAACGAGCACCTGGTGGTGCGCCGCACCGCCAACCTGCACACCGGCGGCACCATCGTCGATGTCACCGATGACCTGAACCCGACCCTCGCCAAGGTGGCGGTGGATGCCGCCGACGCGATCGGGATCCCGGTGACCGGGATCGACCTGATGGTGCCGGCGGTCGACGGCGAGGAATACGTGTTCATCGAGGCCAACGAACGTCCGGGGTTGGCCAATCATGAACCGCGCCCGACGGCGCAGGCCTTCGTGGATCTACTCTTTCCAAGGACAGCTGCCACGCCGTGGGCCTGGCAGCCCGATCCTGTAGATCAGGGTTAGGGGGCGGTGGGCCCGCATCGGGACCACATCCGGGCGCCGTACGGCACGCGCCCGACCCCGCTTTGACGCAATGCTTTGAGAAGGAGACATGTTGTCCGAACGTGCGGTGATGCCGGAACAGACCAGGGCGTGGATGATCGACACGCTGCTGCACCTGTTGCAGACGCCGAGTCCCTCGGGACGCACCGACGCGGTGATGCAGGTGATCGGTGACACCCTCAATGACCTCGGGGTGCCGTTCACGCTGACCCGGCGCGGCGCACTGACCGCAGTGCTGCCCGGCGAGTCCAAGACCACCGACCGTGCCGTGGTGGTGCACGCCGACACCATCGGCTGCATGGTGCGGGCGCTCAAGGACAACGGCCGCCTCGAGCTGATGCCGGTCGGCACCTTCTCGGCGCGCTTCGCGACCGGGGCGCGGGTCCGCATCTTCACCGACGACGCCGACGAATTCTTCACCGGCACGGTGATGCCGCTCAAGGCCTCCGGGCACGCTTTCGGCGACGAAATCGACTCCCAGCCAACGGAATGGGAGCACGTCGAGGTCCGCATCGACCGCAAGGTCGCCAACCGTGCCGACCTGGAGCGGTTGGGTTTCCAGGTCGGTGACTTCGTCGCGCTGATCGCCGCCCCGGAGTTGACCTCCGACGGCTACATCGTGTCCCGGCACCTCGACGGCAAGGCCGGGGTGGCCGTCGCGCTGACGCTGGCCAAGACGGTGGCCGAGCAGAAGATCGTGCTGCCGCACAAGACGTCGATCATGGTGACCATCACCGAGGAGGTCGGGCACGGCGCGAGCCACGGTCTGGACCCCGACGTCGCCGAGCTGGTGTCGGTGGACAACGCGGTGTGCGCGCCGGGGCAGCAGTCGATCGAGGACGGGGTGACCATCCCGATGGCCGATCTGCACGGCCCGTTCGACTACCACCTGACCCGCAAGCTGTGCCGGTTGGCCGGGGAGCGGGGGATTCCGTACGCCCGTGACGTCTTCCGCTACTACCGCTCCGATGCGGCGGCGGCCATCGAGGCGGGCGCCAACACCCGGGCCGCGCTGGTCGGTTTCGGCCTGGACGGCAGCCACGGATGGGAACGCACCCACCTCGACTCCCTGGAGGGCGTCTACAACCTGCTCTACGCCTGGCTGCAGACCCCGCTGACCTTCGCCAAATGGGATGCCAAGCCGTCGGGCAAGCTGCGGGACTTCCCGTCGTCGAAGCAGCCGGCCCCGTCCGAGCAGTGGGTGCCGCTCTCGCGCGGTGACCACGCCGAACCCGGGGAATGGGAAGGTGAGCACTGGCCGCCGCCCGAAGGGCCGGCCGGACCCCAGGCCTAATGGTTCAATCGGGACGTGCTGAGCCTCGAAGAGATCTCCGACCGCCTCGAAATCCAGGACCTGCTGATGGCCTACTCGACGGCCATCGACACCCGTCGCTTCGATGATCTGGATCAGGTGTTCACCCCGGATGCCTATATCGACTACCGCGCCATGGGCGGGGTGGACGGCCAGTATCCGGAGGTGAAGGCCTGGCTGGCCCAGGTGCTGCCGAACTTTCCGGCCTACGCGCACATGCTCGGCAACGTCGACGTGCGGGTGACCGGGGACACCGCGACGGCCCGCACGCTGTGCTTCAACCCGATGGTGCTGCCCGGGCAGGAACCGCCGCAGGTGCTCTTCTGCGGTCTCTGGTACGCCGACGAGTTCGTGCGTACCGCCGACGGCTGGCGGATGACGCGACGGGTCGAGGAGAAGTGCTTCGACCGGGTCGTCTGAGCCCCGGCGAGGTGCGCCGGCGAGATTTGGGGGCGTCGGCCCCGCTCTGGCACAATGGGCGGCTGTCCCGCGCGCGACACGTTAGATGCGCCGCACGCCGGTCACACGCGCAGATGCAAAACCGGACCGGGTAATCCGCCCGAGTCGCTGAATTGCAGGCGTGGCAATCAACAGGAGATTCGTTTCACATGGCTGTCAAGATCAAGCTCGCCCGTTTTGGCAAGATCCGCAACCCCCAGTACCGCATCGCCGTTGCCGATGCGCGCAACCGTCGCGATGGCCGCGCCATCGAGGTCATCGGCAAGTACCACCCGAAGGAAGAGCCGAGCCTGATCGAGATCGATTCGGAGCGTGCGCAGTACTGGCTGAGCGTCGGGGCCCAGCCCACCGAGCCCGTGCTCGCGCTGCTGAAGATCACCGGTGACTGGCAGAAGTTCAAGGGCCTGCCGGGCGCCGAGGGCACGCTGAAGGTCAAGGAGCCCAAGCCGTCCAAGCTGGACCTGTTCAACGCCGCCCTGGCGGCCGCCGATGGCGCGCCGACCGGCGAGGCCGTTCAGGCGAAGAAGAAGAAGGCTCCGGCCAAGAAGGAAGAGGCCGCCGCCGAGGAGGCTCCCGCCGCTGAGGCCGAGGCGCCCGCCGAAGAGTCCGCCGCAGAATGAGCACCGTCGTCGTCGACGCCGTCGAGCACCTCGTTCGCGGGATCGTCGACAACCCTGACGACGTCCGGGTCGACCTGGTGACCAACCGCCGTGGGCGCACCGTCGAGGTGCACGTTCACCCCGATGACCTGGGCAAGGTCATCGGGCGCGGTGGCCGTACCGCCACCGCGCTGCGCACCCTGGTCGCCGGCATCGGTGGCCGCGGCATCCGCGTCGACGTGGTGGACACCGACCAGTAGTTACGGTGGGCAGGAGCGTAGCGACCCGGGGGTTGTTGTAGTGGAGCTGGTCATCGGGCGCGTCGCCAAGGCACACGGTGTCACCGGCGAGGTGGTCGTGGAGGTCCGTACCGACGACCCGGCGGCGCGGTTCGTCCCGGGTGCGGTGCTGCGCGGGCGTAAGCCGCGCGGCGGGCCCGAACGCAACTACGTCATCGAATCGGTGCGTGAACACGCCGGTCGGCTGCTGATACGGCTGACCGGCGTGGGCGACCGCAACGCCGCCGACGAGATGCGGGGCACGCTGTTTCTCATCGAATCCGCGGAGTTGCCTCCCATCGACGATCCCGACGAGTTCTACGACCACGAACTCGTCGGTCTGGCCGTGCGGACCACCGACGGTACGTCGGTGGGCACGGTGGCCGAGGTGCTACACACCGCGGCCGGGGAGTTGCTGTCGGTCAAGACGGCCGAGGGCCGCGAGGTGCTGGTGCCGTTCGTCAGCGCAATCGTCACCGCGGTGTCCCGCACCGAGGGCGTGCAGATCGATCCGCCCGACGGCCTGCTCAACATCGAAGATCTGTAGGAGCGACGTGCGCATCGACGTCGTCACGATCTTCCCTGCCTATCTGGACGCACTGCGACAGGCCTTGCCGGGCAAGGCGATTGCCACGGGCATCGTCGAACTCGGCGTACACGACCTGCGCGAGTGGACCCATGACGTACACCGGTCGGTCGACGATTCGCCCTACGGCGGCGGTCCCGGCATGGTGATGAAGGCCCCGGTCTGGGGTGCCGCGCTCGACGACATCTGCACTCCCGACACGCTTCTGGTGGTGCCGACGCCGGCCGGTCGGCCGTTCACCCAGGCCACCGCGCAGCGCTGGAGCACCGAGGCGCACCTGGTCTTCGCCTGCGGCCGCTACGAGGGCATCGATCAGCGCGTCGCCGACGACGCCGCCCGGCGGATGCGGGTCGAAGAGGTGTCCATCGGCGATTACGTGCTGGCCGGGGGAGAGTCGGCGGTGCTGGTGATGGCCGAGGCCGTGATCCGGCTGCTGCCCGAGGTGCTCGGCAATCCCGCCTCACACCAAGATGATTCGCACTCCGACCAGGTCGGTGGCCTGCTGGAGGGCCCGAGCTACACCCGGCCACCGGTCTGGCGTGAGCTGGAGGTGCCACCGGTGCTGCTCTCCGGTGATCACGCCAAGATCGAGGCCTGGCGCCACAAGCAGTCACTGCAGCGGACCCGTGAGCGCAGGCCCGATCTACTCGGGGCGAGCGACAGCGACGGGGAATGATGAAGCCTAGATCCTGCCGCCCGGGAAGATCGTCTTCACGGCGTCGGTGATGGCGCGGCGGGCCTCCTCGGCGCCGGCGGGCTGCATCGAGCTGATGGCCATCACATAGCGCCGGTCCGGGCCCACCACGCCGGTGGACAGATGCATCCAGTCCGAGCCGATGCAGCACATCCAACCCTGTTTGACCGCAACCGGTTCGGCGTAGAGCCCCTCGGGGATGCCGAACCGCTGCGGGTAGACCCCGCCGGGAACCATGCCGTCGGGTGCGGTCGGGGTGGACTGCGCGAGGTTGGACATGATGATGCTGGCCCGCTCCGGAGGCAGACCCCCGGTCCCGGCCAGCAGCATGTCGTAGTACCGCACCAGGTCGGTCACGGTGCTGATGGTGTTGTACCAACGGCCGTTGCCGGGCGCGCGGGTCGAGCCCAGCCCGTAGCGTTGCACCACCCGGTCGATGATCGCGCTGCCGCCGCTGCGGTTCCAGAACACCTCGGCGGCACTGTCGTCGGAGGAGCGCAGCATCACGTCGAGCATCGAGCGATCCTCGGGGCTCAGCGTCGTCTCGCCGTTGGCCTCCTGCAGCAGCAGGTCGTCGGCGATGAAGAGCTTGACCACCGAGGCGATCGCGATGGTGCGGTTGGCGCCGTTGGTCACCAGTTCACCGGTGAGCCGGTCGAGGACCGCCACGGTGATGTCCGCACCCGCTTCGGCGGCCTCGTCGGTGGCCTGGATCTCACGTGCCTTCAGCCCGTCGAACGTGGCCACCGGCCGGTCCGGCGGGGCCTCGGGCAGCGGCGCGGAGGTGCCCAGCGGGGCGACGACGGTCAGTTGGGGCGCGGCCGGTGACGGCGGCGGGCTGCCGTACACCTTGGCCTCGCAGCCGGAGATCATGACGGTGGAGCAGACGGCCGTGACCGCCACCGCCAGAAACTTCGACGGGCGTGGCATGGACTCCTCCAGATGCTGCGGTGGGGCGTGCCCCAGAACGGTGCGACGGGGAGACCCGGCCACGCTGTCGGTCCTCTACCCCGGACGTGGGTAGCCTAATCACCGGCTGCAGGTAGTGCGCAGAGCGGACCGGCCCGGCGTTTCGCGACAGGGTCGAGGCCCGCGATTTCGCCTGCTGCGCCGCGTCTGGCACAATTGAGCAGTTGTCTGCGCAGGATCAGTCCTGCTGCGGGGACATACACAGTCAGATCCGCCCGAATACGTCGGCTCGGCTGCGCGAACGACAGCGCCGCCCGTGAAGAGCCGCCAACAGCAAGGAAGAGTCACCGATGAACACGCTTGACTTCGTCGACAAGGCGTCGCTGCGCGACGACATCCCGGCCTTCGGCCCCGGCGATACCGTCAACGTGCACGTCAAGGTCATCGAGGGCTCCAAGGAGCGCATCCAGGTCTTCAAGGGTGTCGTGCTGCGCCGCCAGAACGGTGGGGTCAGCGAGACCTTCACCGTCCGCAAGGAGAGCTACGGCGTCGGCGTCGAGCGGACCTTCCCGGTGCACTCGCCCAACATCGATCACATCGATGTGGTGACCCGTGGCGACGTGCGTCGCGCCAAGCTGTACTACCTGCGCGAGCTGCGCGGCAAGAAGGCGAAGATCAAGGAGAAGCGCTGACGCCGGTGACAGGTGTGTCGACCCCGACACGCTTGCCCATGCTGACGGGACGCTGTCCAGCCACGCTGGCTACCCTGATGCCGTGACCGACGACGCCGAAGAAGCCGCCCCCACCGTCAAGTCCGATGCGGACACCGAAACCGGTGGGGATGCAGCGCAGGAGCCGAAGAAGAAGCACGGCGCACTGCGCGAGGGCGCCATCCTGGTCACCATCGCGTTGGTTCTCTACTACGTGATGCTGACCTTCATCGCGCGTCCGTACCTGATTCCGTCGGAATCCATGGAGCCAACGCTGCACGGCTGCCCGGGCTGCGTCGGTGACCGGATCATGGTCGACAAGCTCACCTACCGGTTCGGCGAGCCCGAACCCGGTGACGTCGTCGTGTTCAAGGGCCCGCCGAACTGGAACATCGGCTACAAGTCGATCCGTTCGGACAACCCCGCGATCAAGTTCGTGCAGGACGCGCTGTCCTTCGTCGGCTTCGTCCCGCCCGACGAGAACGATCTGGTGAAACGGGTCATCGCGGTCGGTGGCCAGACGGTGCAGTGCCGGGCGGCCACCGGGCTCACCGTGGACGGTAAGAAGCTCGTCGAGCCGTACCTGGATCCGGTGACGATGAACGCCGATCCCGAGGTCTACCCGTGCCTGGGCAACGAGTTCGGCCCGGTGAAGGTCCCCGAGAACAAGCTGTGGGTGATGGGTGACAACCGCACCCATTCCGCGGACTCTCGGTCGCGATGCACCAACCAGCCCGGTGACGCCCAGCGTGGCCTGCTGTGCACCGGCGACCCGGAAGCGGGCACCGTGCCGGTGGACAACGTGATCGGCAAGGCCCGGTTCATCGCCTGGCCGCCGTCGCGGTGGGGCGGCGTGAGCAGCACCAACCCGCAGACGGCGCCGGCCGATTAGGAGTGCCAGCGTTGCCGGCGAGTTGGCCCCCCAGAACAGTGATCCGCAGGTCGGGCCTGCGCACCCTGGAGTCCGCGCTCTACCGCAGCGGCCTCGGTCCCGTCGCCGGGGTCGATGAGGTCGGTCGCGGCGCTTGCGCGGGACCGCTCGTGGTGGCCTCCTGCGTGCTCGGCCCCAACCGGCTGACCAGTCTTGCTGCACTGGACGATTCGAAGAAGCTCAACGAAGCCGAGCGTGAGCGGCTGTTTCCGCTGATCCGCCGCTACGCGCTGGCCTATCATGTGGTGTTCATCTCCTCGGAGGAGGTCGATCGACGCGGTGTGCACCATGCCAACATCGAGGGCATGCGCCGCGCGGTGGCCGGTTTGCCGGTCCGGCCCGGCTACGTGCTCTCCGACGGGTTCCGGGTGCCGGGGCTACCGCTGCCGTCGCTGCCTGTCATCGGTGGAGACGCCGCGGCGGCCTGCATCGCCGCTGCCAGCGTGCTGGCCAAGGTGAGCCGGGACCGGCTGATGGTGGAGATGGATCGCGAATATCCCGGATACCGCTTCTCCGAGCACAAGGGCTACATCACGCCGGTGCACACGGCGGCACTGGCCGAGCTCGGACCGTGCAGCCAGCACCGGTACTCGTTCGTGAATGTGCGCCGGGTCGCGGGACCGGGTGCGCCGCGGTTGGATGACGAGGCGCTGTGCGGGATGATGGAGCACAACCTAGACGAAGGACAGCAGAGCAGATGAGTGCCGAGGATCTCGAGAAGTACGAAACCGAGATGGAGCTCTCGCTGTACCGCGAGTACAAGGACATCGTCGGACAGTTCAGCTACGTCGTGGAAACCGAGCGCCGGTTCTATCTGGCCAACAGCGTCGAGATGGTGCCCCGCAATGCCGACGGCGAGGTCTACTTCGAGCTCCGGCTCGCCGATGCCTGGGTGTGGGACATGTACCGCCCGGCACGCTTCGTCAAGCAGGTTCGCGTCATCACCTTCAAGGACGTCAATATCGAAGAGGTCGAGAAGCCGGAACTGCGGCTGCCGGACTGACCGCCATGCGTGCAAGGGCCCATTCCCTTGCCCGTGGTGCATCAGTGAGCTGAACAGCCGGCGCTGCGTGTTCGTCGTGCGAAGTGTGTAGACAACAGCTCCGAACTGCAGTGTTTTTCGATGATCACCCTCGGCGTCCGGCCGACGGGATGCTGCGGGCTGTGAGGTCGATGCCGTCGAAAATCGTTTGCCCAAAAGCTGATTCGCAAGAATCTGTACTCCGCACACGTCGTGCCCGAGATGGTGAGCTGACGCACAGTGCTTGAAAAGGCTTGTGCTTCTGTGTTTATCGTGGCGTAACACCAACGAATTCGGCCTGTATCAATCCTTTTCGCCGTTCTGGAGGTGAAAACTGTGTACTTTTCTGTCCGCCTGACAGGCGCAATGCACGGGACAGAGTTGTTCCGGTCACTGCGGCCATGCCGATACGGTGTGGAAGCAGGTATGCATTGGTGAGCGTAGCGATCCCGACCGTTGTGTCGGCCCCTGAGCAGGTGCCGGCCCCTGAGCCGGAACCGCATTTCCATCGATTTCCGCGAACGCGGATGTTGTCCGGGGTCGGCGCAGTGCCGACCTTTGTGCTGTTGGTGGCATTGTTGTCCGCAGGGATGCTGCTGCTTCTGCGCGCTCCCGCGGCGCCGCGGGTCGCCGACACCTTGCCCGGTGAACTGCAGGCTGAGGCCAACCGCATCGCGACCTCCTATATCGCCCCGGCCGATCAACTCGCCCGGACCGCCGTGACCGACCGGGCGGCGATCGCGGCGAAGAAACGCGGGGCTCTGCTCCGGCTGTCACGGGCCAATCCCGCTGTCGACGGCCTGGCGTTGGTCGACAGCGCGACCGGTGACGTGCTGACCAAGCGCGGCGACACGGTCGCGGTGCCCGAGATGCGTCCGGCGCTGCAGCACGGACCGGATGTGAACCTCATCGACGACGAGCTGGTGGTGGCCATCCCGGTATCCGCGGACCGAACCCTGATCGGGTCGCTGTCGGCGCGCCCGCCCAAGCAGCCCGGCCAGCGCATCCTGATCGCCCAACCCGACGGTGCGGTACTCGCCGAATCGACCGGACGACCGGTCGTGCCCCCGGCGGTCGTGCAATCGGTGGCAGGTGAGGCCGGACGCGGTGAACCCGGCTTCGCGGTGGACGAGTCGCGGCTCGCGGAGTCCTCGAACGAGGGCAGTCTTGCCCTCCCCGGCCACGCCGAGCCGCCGCCGGACCACGTGGCCGTCGTCGGCGGCACACCGCTGCACGGTGTCGCCGAACGCAGCGGACTGTCGGTGCTCGTCGCCCGTGACGTGCCGGTCACCGCCGGCAGCATGACGAGCCCGGGCCGCACTGCGGCCATCGCCATCGCGTCCGGTGGTGTCGTCGCCTTCCTGCTCCTGCACCTGCTGCTGGTGCGACCCATCCGACGTTTGCGCCGCGATATCGATCTGGTGGTCGCCGATGTGGACGCCGGTCGGACACCGACCAGCCGGGTCCGCCGGTCGGGGCTGCGTCAGGTCGACAGCATCGCCCGGTACGTGAATGCCCTGCCGCGGACGGCCGGCGGGGGCGACGGCAGACGCCGCCGGTTCGCCATACCCGGCACTGCCCTCTACATCGCAGTGGGAACGCTCTTTCTGGCCACCCTGGGCGCGGGCTTCGCATCGATCGGCGCGCACGAGTCGGCCCGCACCGACGCGCTCACCGAGCGCAGCCGAGCCATGGTCGAGAAGACAACCAGCAACCTGGAAGGCACACTGACAGAAGGGTTGGCCGCCGTGCAGGCCGCCGCGGACCCGAAAATCGGTGACGTCCAGTCTGATTGGGCCCGCGTCGTCGCCGATCTGCGGGCGACCCGGCCCATCTTCCGGTCGGTTTACGTGCGGGACGCCGCCGATCAGATCGTCGCGTCCACCGGTGAGACGCCGCGAGCCGACACGGTTCCGTCCGTGCCACTGGCGCAGCTCAACACCTCCGGACCGGAGCCCATCGTGACCGCATCCGAGCGGACGCACGACGGACGGTTCACCGTGGTGGCCGAATACGACGTGCGGGCACTCAACGATGTGCTGCGCAGCGCCGACAGCCCCACCGAGGTGTATGACGGCGGGGCCCGCACGATCCTCGGCTCCGACGGCTACCTGTCGTTCAGCGTGCTCGATGATCCGGTGTTGCGGCGCATCGGATCCGAAGCCGGTATCGCGGCTCATGCCGCGGTGCAGGACGTCGCCGGTGCCGACCAGCTCGTCGGCAGTCAACGCGTCGGGCGCTCCGAGGCGACGGCCCAGCTCGGCTGGACCGTGTTGCAGCACCGTCAGGTCTCGACGGCGCGCTACACCGTCGATCCCATCGGGCGCGCGGTGACCGTCATCATCGGTGCCACCGCGCTGCTGGTGGTGGGTCTGCTGCTGTGGAGTTACGTCGCCGTGATCGGCCCGCTCGGACGGGTCGAGCGCTGGCAGGCCGGGATCGCCGCCAAACCGAAGGACCCGCCCCCCGCCGGGCCGCCGCCGCCACGCCTCGACGAGGTGGGAGCGGTGATGGCCGGGCTCAACCACTGCATGAATCGAGGTGATCGACGATGACCTTCCTGTTCGGTGTGTACCTGGCCGGCTCGGTGGCCATGCTGGTCGCCGGTCTGCTCGAACAACGCAGGCATTACCAGAGCCTGCACAGCATCCCGCATCGCGTGGTGATCAACGGGATTCGCGGGAAGAGCTCGATAACCCGGCTGTGCGCCGGAGCGCTGCGCGGCGGCGGTGTCACCACCGTCGCCAAGACCACCGGCACGGCGGCCCGGTTCATCGGCCCCGATGGTGTCGATGAGCCCATCTACCGGAAGTTCGGGCTGGCCAATGTGATCGAGCAGGTAGCGATCGTGCGGCGGGCCGCCGCCTACGAGCCCGACGCGCTGGTCATCGAATGCATGGCGGTGCTACCGGACCTGCAAGAGATCAACGAGCGCAAGCTGATCCACTCGACCATCTGCGTCATCTGCAATGTGCGCGAGGATCACCTCGCCGAGATGGGTCCGACGTTGCCGGATATCGCCCGGTCACTATCGCGTTCCATGCCGCGGGGCGGGGTGTGCATCACCGCCGAGAAGGAACAGATCGCGGTGCTGCGTGAGGAGGCGCGGCGACGAAACTGTGAACTCATCCAGGTCGACCCCGACGAGATCGACGACGAGACCGTCGCCATGTTCCCGTTCATCACCTTCAAGGAGAACATCGCGATCGCCCTCGCGGTTGCCGGGATGTGCGGCATCGAACGGGAATCGGCGCTGCGTGGCATGATCACCTCGCCACCGGATCCCGGGACCGTAGCCGTGGACGACTATCAGGTCGATGATCGGCGGCTGTCCTTCGCGAACCTGTTCGCGGCCAACGACCCATCTTCGACGCTGATGAACATCGAGCAACTCGCCGAGCGCGGGCTCATCGATCGACCGCTCAACATCGTGATCAACTGTCGTCCCGACCGAGTCGAGCGCAACGGTCAGATGGGGGAACTGACCGGTGTCCTCAAACCCGACAAGATCATCTTGATCGGTGAACCGACACGGTCGGCCCGCACCGCCGTGCCATCCGAATTATCGGACAAGATACAAGATTTCGGCAGTCGGCCGAACTACGACGAGCTGATCGAATCGGTCGTCACCGAGGGCGGCAGCGGGTCGGTCATCACGATCGGCAATATCCACGGCCAAGGCGAAGTGCTGCTCGAACATGTCCGGAAGCTCCCACGAGCAATGGAGGAAGCGTGCTGAACGGAACCCTCGGACCCGAGGTCGCCACCATCGCGCTGGCGATCGGCCTGATGTTCGCCTTCGTGTGCTACCTGGTCACCAATCTGTCCCCGGGCGGCATGATCACACCCGGATGGCTCGCCGTCACCGTCACCGAAGACCCCCGCAAGGTCATCGTCATAGCCGGGGTCACCCTGTTGACGTACCTGTCGACGTTGCTGCTGCAACGCGGCGTGATCCTCTACGGCAAAAGGCTTTTCGCTGCGGTGATCATGGTCAGCGTGCTGTTCTCGACCGGGCTGTTCCTCCTGGTGTACAACGACTATCCGGTGTTCTTCGTTCATCAGACACTCGGATTCATCATTCCCGGGCTGATCGCCTACCAGCTGGTGCGCCAACCGCGGCTGGCGACCATCGCCGGCACCACCGCGGTCAGCCTCGCCACCTACGGCGTGCTGGCCAGCGGAATCCTGCTCAACCTGGTACCCACCGGCTGACCTGACAGCGAGGAGACCATGCAATGGGTATACGAGACCTACATCACCGGACCGTCAGACAGATCGCGTTCACATCCGCCGGGGTGCTGATCGGCGTCGCCGGCATCCTGACCGGAACGGTGCGCGAATCGACGGTCGCGCAGCCCGCCCCCGCCTCGGCGCCGGTGACCGAAACCAATCCGGTGACAGGCGGATTCAGTTACTCGCGGCTCGCCGATCCACCGCGCACCGTGGTCGCCGACAGCACCGGCCGGGTCGTCGCGACGCTCACCGACGAGGCGCGCACCGTCAACCTGCTCGGTCCCACCCGGCGGTTCGCCGAGCCCGGCACGGCCGCCGGAGTCACCTCGCAGACGTGGGTGCGCATGCTGCCCGGGCCGTGGACCGCCGGCGCCGAACGCGAGCCGTGGTTCCGGCCGTGGTTGGACACGGCGCTGAGCGACCGCGGACCCGATGTGCTGACCGTGGCGTCGCAGTACCTGCCCGGCCGTAGCGACGACGCGCGTTTCGGGGTTTTCGACACCGACGGCGACGGACGCGGGGACCACTCGGATTTCTACGATTACCTGGGTCGGTCGTGGACCTACGAGGACGGCCGGGTTGAGCAGCCCGACCCGGCTCAGGGCGGCTCGGTGGATGCGTCCGGATTCGTGCGTCTCGTGTTCGGGTATCGCTCGGGTATGCCGGTCCGCACCGACAGCGATGACCAGCAGACCGCCATCCCACGCAGCGCCGCCGACATCGCCGCCGAAGGCCCGGGCGCTGTCATCGTCCCGGACCGGCAGACCCGGGTGACCGATTTCGGTGCGATCCAGGCCGGCGACCTCGTCTTCTTCGACACCGACCCCGACCAGCAGGCCGATATGGTCGGCATCTGCATGGGCCGAGACGAAGGCGGTCACCTGCGGTTCATCGCCAGCCGCGAGGCTGCCGACGGACCCACCATGGGTGACACCGGCGGGGCTTCGATCCTGGACGGAAAGGGTGAATACCCCTCGGCGTTCCGCAGCGTGAAGCGGCTGTGAGCCTCGGCCCGGATCTCGACCGTCGGCAGGTACTGCGTGGATTGGCCGGCTGCGCCTGCCTCGGGGCGCTCGCCGCCTGCGGTGTACACCCCGAAACGAGTTCACCGCGGGCGCTGGACCGCCGACTCGGCGAGCTGACCGGACGGCTCAACCCCGGGCAGGACTACCGCCCGCCCTCGGATGCCGAAGCGCGCCGCGCGGTGAAGGCCACCGAACAGTTGACCGCCGACGACCTCGACGCGGCACGCCGCGGCTTCGCCACGGTTGGTTTCACCGTCGACGAGTTGTACGACCCTGCTGCACAACGTGATTGTCTGATCGCGGCCGGCGAGGATGATGGCGACCGGACCTGGGGGATGCTCGTGCTGGCCGCCGGGGCGGTGCGACCCGACGTGCTCGTCGAGGTGCCGCACCCGCGGGCCGATCTGGACACCGAACACATCGGCCTGGACGTGTTCCGGGCAATGCCGCGATCGGGCCTGCTGGTGGCCGGTGCGCATCGCCGCGCCGCGGGCGGTGCGGCAGACGTTGCGCACCGGAAGGATTCGTTGTTCCATGCCCTCGCGGCGGATCTCGGCCGGCAGGGATCTTTTCAATTACAGCTGCACGGCTTCGCCGATGCCAGCCTGCCCGGCGCCGACGTGGTGATCTCCAGCGGCAAGGCCCAGGTCGGCACGCGCGCCGAACGGCTCGCCGACGCGCTCGAAGGTATCGGCCTCGGCGTCTGCCGGGCCTGGCACGACAGATGCCCGGCCCTGGAAGGCCGGAGCAATGCCCAGGGCCGGGCCGCCGCCCGTCACGACCTGGAGTTCGTCCACCTGGAACTCAATCACCGCACCCGGATGGACCTTCGGCGGCGCAGCGCACTCGTCGACGCCGTCGCCGGCACCCTGAACGATCACTGACGGTCAGGTCCGCAGATGCGTCTCGAAGAACGCGAACACCCGCTGCCAGGCGTCCTCGGCGACGGCCTCGTTGTACCCGAACCCGGTGACCCGCAGCAGCGACTGGGCGGGCAACTGGTTGGCGAAGCTGTGTCCGGCGCCCGGGTAGACCTTGATGTCGGCGGCGATACCGTGCGCCTCGACGGCTCTGTTCAACTTCGCCGGCGCGCCCCGGCCGATCGGGTCGCGGGCGCCGAAGCTGGCCACGATCGGGCAGGCGCCGGTCAGCGTCTGCTCCAGATTCTTCGGCAACGGTGTCCCGTAGAACGGTGCTGAGGCACCGAAACCCTTGGGGGACATGATGAGCGCGAACTGGCCGCCCATGCAGAAACCGGCGATGCCCACCGTGCCGGTGCAGTCCGGGCGGCCCCGCAGGTAGTCGCGGGCCGCGGAGATGTCCTCGATGGCCGGGCCCTGTTTGGTCAGCGCCGCGCGCATCACCTTGGTGATGCAGCGGGCACGTCCGCCGCGCGCGTACAGGTTCGGGGTGACGGCGAGGTACCCGGCGGCCGCGATGCGCTCGGACACTGCCTCCTTGTCGGGCTGGTACCCGATGGCGTCGTGCACCACCACCACACCGGGCCAGGGACCGTCGCCCTCGGGAATGTCGACGAGCGCGTCGATGGGACCGGCCGGGGTGTCGAGCTCGATCGAGGGCATCCCTCAAATCTAGAGGCCGTAAGGTCACCTGTCGTGTCCGAATCCGTCGAACTGGCACCCCGGGTCATCGCCGCGCTGGGGGCGCTGCGCGAGGCCGGGGAGGTCCCGCTGCGCTGCAACACGGGCCCGATCCGCACCGCCATCGCCGCCGCCGTGCGGGCGCTCAACGAAGACACCCTCGGGTCCCGGGTCCGGCCCTGGCATCTGTCCGCGCTACGCCGCCGGGCCGCCGAACTCGGGCAGCTGACCGGCGCCGTCGCCGTGCACCTGGACGAGACCTTGCTGGTGGCCGAACTGCTACCCGGCCGCGAACGGATCGTGCTGTGCGGGGACGAGGACCACTGGCGGCTGGTCCGGTTCCTGGATCCCGCCGAGGCCGCCGACGAGGTCCGGCTGGTCCCCGAGACGGCCCGTGAGATCACCCTGGACGGGTTCTCACCGGATGCGGTGCTGGCAGCGCTGGGCGTCACCCGGCCCGACGATGTGGAGCTGGACGTCGAATCCGCGGACCTCGGTCAGGGGGAGACCCGGACGGTGCTGCGCTACCTGTTCACCGATGCCGGTCGCTCGGTGCTGGCCGAGGAGATCACCGACGAGATCTACGACGGCGCGACGCCGGCCTGGAGTCGGTTGCGGGGTGTGCTGATCGACGGCGGCCGCGGCGCGCTGGTCACCGCGAACCGGGACGGCGCCCAACTGATCACGGGTTGATAGCTTGACCCGGTGACTAGTGGTGAGGCGCAGCGGCCCCTGGCGGGCGTACGGATCATCGAGATTTCCAGCTTCGTGGCGGTGCCCCTGGCGGGGATGACGTTGGCCCAACTCGGGGCTGAGGTGATCCGGGTGGACCCGGTCGGCGGCGCCGCCGACTACAAGCGCTGGCCCGTCACCGAGGACGGCGACAGCATCTACTGGGCCGGGCTCAACAAGGGCAAGAGGTCGGTCGCGGTCGATATGCGTGCCCCCGAGGGCCAGGAGCTGATCCGCAAGTTGATCGCCGAGGCCGGCGTGCTGATCACCAATGTGGCCGGCCGGCCCTGGCATTCCTACGAGGAGCTGATCGGGCTGCGCCCGGATCTGATCCACGTCGAGATCTCCGGCCGGGCCGATGGCTCCACCGGTGTGGACTACACCGTCAACGCCGCGGTCGGGTTCCCGCTGGTGACCGGGCCGGCCAACCTGGCCACCCCGGTCAACCACGTGCTGCCGGCCTGGGATGTGGCCTGCGGCCTGTACGCCGCGCTGGCGGTGGCCACCGCCGTGCGCCACCGCGAGCTCACCGGCGCCGGGCAACAGATCGCCATTCCGCTGGAGAACGTCGCCCTGGCCACCGCGGGGAACCTGAGCTTCCTGACCGAGGTGATGGTCGGCGGCACCGAACGTCAACGGATCGGCAACTCGCTGTACGGCCAGTACGGGCAGAACTTCACCAGCCGCGACGGGATCGTGTTCATGCTGGTGGCGCTCACCGGTCGGCACTTCCGTGATCTGACCGAACTGACCGGCACCGCCAAAGCCGTTGCCGCTCTTGGTGAGGCGCTCGGGGCGGACTTCACCGACGAAGGGGAGCGCTATCGACACCGGGACGCGCTCACCGGTCTGTTCACGTTGTGGTTCGCCGAGCGCAGCGCCGAGGAGGTGAGCGCCGCCCTCGCGCAGACCTCGGTGCTGTGGGAGCGCTACCGCAGCTTCGCCGAGGTCGCCGCGGACGAGCGGGTGACCGCCAACCCGCTGTTCACCGAACTGGATCAGCCGCGGATCGGACAGTATCTCGCGCCCGGCCTGCCGATCTCCATCGACGGCAGCTACCCGGCCGCGGTGGCTGCCCCGGCGCTCGGCGATCACACCGCGCAGGTGCTGGCCGACCGACTCGGTCTGAGCGCCGCCGACATCGAACGGCTCACCGGAGCCGGCACCGTCGCATGAGCGACGCTCGCGGAGCGAATATGAGTGTGCTGCTGGACCTGCTGACCCTGAGCGCCCACGGCGAGGACGGCTGGGTCGGACCCGGCGCCGGACCGGTCGGCAAGCGTTCCTTCGGCGGTTTGTTCGCCGCGCAGAGCCTGGCCGCCGCCTGCGCCACCGTCGACGCCGGCGTGCGGCCCACCAATATGCACCTGCAGTTCCTGCGCGGTGGCGAGGCCGGTGACAGCTCCGACTACCGCGTCGAACGGATCTATGACGGGCGCACCGCGGCGGCGCGACGGGTCGAGACCCGACAGCACGGGCGACTGCTCAACACCGCGACGGTGTCGTTCTCCGCGCCGCTGGCCGGGCCCGAACACGGCACCCGGTCCTCGATGCCGGCGCATCCGGACACCCTGGAGCAGACCGGCCCGCCGGGCCCGGCGCCGTCCCTGCCGTTGGACGAGCTGGACATCCGGGTCGAGGACGACCGCTCCGGCGGGGAGTTCGTGCGGCGGATGTGGTGGCGGACCCGGTTCGAGCTGCCCGACCATGACCTGCTGCACACGCTGGTGGCGGTGTACGTCACCGACCTGTACGGCATCGACCCGATCCTGCAGGTGCACGGCCATGCGATGGCCGCCCGCACCCACCGCGGCGGGACCACCGACTCGTCGATCTGGTTCCACCGGCCGCTGCGGGCCGATCAGTGGAATCTGCTGGAGTCGCGTTCCCCGGCGGCGGCCGGCGGTCGCGGGGTGGTCACCGCATCGCTGGTACGTGCGGACGGGGTCATCGCCGCCACACTGGTCCAGGAGGGCCTGGCCGCCGACCGCTGACGGATCCGGCGGCGCAACACCGTCATCAGATGGGTCAACGCGACACCGACCACCAGCGAGGCGATCACCCCGACCAGGCGGTGCTCTCCGAACAGCGGATACACCTGGTAGTGGGTCAGGTAGGTGTACAGCGACGCCTCGGCCAGCACGGCCGCGGCACTGCTCACCGGGGCGGGGCAGCGGATCGCCGGCACCCAGATCAACAGGGCGAGTCCGCCGAAGACCAGCATCTCGCGGACGGTGTCGGGTCCGAAATAACCGTGCAGGCCGCCCGCCAGCACCAGCGTGATCGCGGCGCGTTGCCAGAACGTGGTCGCCTTGGACACCGCCCAGCCCGCCGCGAAGAACCAGAACGCCAGCATGGTGAACATGGCGTCGCGGACCGGGTACGGGCCGAAAATCTGGTAGCGCAGCGCCAGCCCGATCGCCAGGAAGGCGACCGCGAAGGCGAACGGGTGACGGCGCTCGGTCCGGTCGACGCCGGGCAGCCACAGCAGACCGGCCAGCAGCACCAGGATCCACACCAGTACCTCGATGAACCACAGCCGGCCCGAGGTCATGCTGTCCGGGGGCCCGAGGAACTTGTCGGCCAGCAGCAGATTGGTCAGGTGGTAGTGGTCGGTGAACAACAGGGTCAGCGCCACCCATGCCACCGCGGGGACCGCGATCCAGCCGATCGTGTTGCGCAGGTGCCGGATCCGGTCCCGGCGGTCGACGGCGGTCAGGCAGAACCGGCCGAAGTTGTAGCCGGCCACGCCGAGCAGAATGTGCGCCCCGCCCCACATCTGGAACAGTTCGGCGTGCGACCCGACGATGAGCACGATCGCCGCGGCCCGCAGCGCGACGCTGGTCTCCAGGGTGGTGCCCCACCGTCGCTTGGGGGCGCCGATACCCTCCAATTCGCGTAGCGAGAGTTGTTGCCATTGGGCCGGAAGCGTGCCCAACGCCTTTTCCAGCCGCACCGACATGGACACGTAGGTCAGCGAGTTGCCGCCGAGGTCGACGAAACTGGCGTCGGGGTCGATGGTGTCGGGGTCCAGGTGCAGCACATCGGCGAACACCTCCCGCAGCCGGGTCACGGCCGCTACCTGCGGGGCCAGCGCGCGCACCGCCGGGTAGTCCGGTTTCCCGGACGGCAGCATCGGCAACTCCTCGACGGTGATCGCGCGGACCGACCCGCCGGGTACCCGGGTGATGTCGGTGACCGCGGCGCGAACGGCGGCGGCCGGGTTCGTCGCGGCGATGACGAGAGTGTCCTCATCGGCCGCGCACAGCGCCTCGATGCCGCGTTCGCGGAGTTCGGTCTCGACCCGGGCGAGGTCGATGCGTAGACCGAACATCTTGACGAACCGGTTGGCCCGGCCGACCACCTCGAAGAGACCGTCGGGACCGCGCCGGGCCAGGTCGCCGGTGCGTAGCTCGTCGCTGCCGGGCCCCATGGCGAGGTCGGCGACGCGCTCCGCGTAGCCCATCATCACGTTGGGCCCGCGGTAGACGAGTTCGCCGATGTCCCCGTCGGCCGCCTCGCTCGCCCCGGCCACTTCGATGCGTAACTGCCCGCCGGGGATGGCGCGACCGATGGCGGTGGGCCGGGTGGCCGCCAGCTCCGGCGGTAGATACGCCATCCGGGCGGTGGCCTCGGTGGCGCCGTACATCACGTACAGCTGCCAGCCTCGGCGCTGTCCCAGCGCGGCGTACTGCTGCACCCGCTCGGGAGCCAGTTTGCCGCCCGCCTGGGTGATGTAGCGCAGGTGCGGCAGCGTCATCTCGGCGAAGCCCATCCGCTCCAGCAGGTCGAAGGTGTAGGGCACACCGGCGAACGAGGTAGCGCGGTGCCGCCGGAAGAGGTCCCAGAAGCTCTCGTCGATGACGGAGAGATCGGTCAGGATCAGCGCTGCCCCGCGGAGCAGGTGGCTGTGGATCACCGACAGTCCATAGCAGTACGACATGGGTAACGTCGTTGCCGCACAGTCGTTCTCGCCGACGTCGAGGTATTCGGCGATGGAACAGGCGTTGGCCAGCAGGTTCGCCGCCGACAGCCTGACCAGCTTCGGGGAACCGGTGCTGCCGGAGGTGGACATCAGCAGGGCGAGATCGGGATGCAGATCGTGGCCGCCCGCGGCGCGGTGGTGAATCCCGCCCGCGTCGATCACCACGTCGGGCCGGTAGGTGGCCAGCAGATCGGTGTGATCACTGCCCGGCGGCGCCGGCAGCACGACATGTCCGGCAGCCAGGGCGCCGAGATAGTGCACCAGGGTGGTGACGTCGTTGGCGGTTTCCAGCAGGACCAGTTTCCGGCCGCCACCGAGGTCGTCGGTCGCGACGCGGTGCACCCGGTCGGCCAGTTCGCGGTAGGTCAGGGTGATATCGGCGGTGTGCACCGCAGGGCGCGCACCGAATCCGCGCAGGTGAGCGATGAGAGCGTGCCGGGCGGGGATCACTTCAGCCCCGTCGGCGCGGCCGCGGGGCCGGACGCCCTGCCGCGGCTCGCGGAAACCACGGGGGAGACTGCCGGCGTAAACATGCTGTTCGGCAGTCTATCGGAGGTGGCGGACCCGAATTTCTGACACGGTCACCGCAGGACCAGGCCGCTGCCGAGCACCGAGATCCGGACCTTGGTGTGCACGTCGGGCGGGTCGATGCTGTGCTGGCGCACGGTGATCGGCGGGGTGTCACCACCGATGTCGATGGTGAGCAGCACGTCGTGGCCGAGGAATTCGGTACCCAGCACGGTTCCGATGCCCGGTTCGGATCCGCCGGCCGCATCGGTGCTCTCGGCGGCGACCAGCTGTTCGGGACGCAGCATCAACGTGCCGGGGCCGTCCGCGGCGGGGGTGCTCAGCCCGATCGCACCGAGCGCGGTTTCGGCCGCCCCGGAACGCACGGTGCACGGCAGGAAGACGCAGTCGCCGAGGAACTCGGCGGTGAAACGGTCCGCGGGCCGGCGATACACCTCGTGCGGAGTACCCACACTGGTGAAGCGGCCGTCGCGCATGACAGCGACCTGATCGGCGACGGACAGCGCCTCGCCCTGATCGTGGGTCACCAGCAGGGTCGTTACTCCGGCGTCGGTGAGAACCTTCGTCACCGCCTTCCGGGTGGCCGCCCGCAGACCGGTGTCGAGTGCGGAAAACGGTTCGTCGAGCAGCATCAGTGCGGGTTGTCGCGCCATCGCCCGGGCCAGGGCGACACGCTGCTGCTGGCCGCCGGACAGTTCGTGCGGGCGACGGGCGGCGAATGAAGGCTCCAGGGAGACGGTGTCGAGCAGTTCGGCCACCCGGGTCCGGACCGCTGCGCTGCGGGCCGGCCCGGGCAACCCGTAGGCGATGTTGGCGCCGACACTCAGGTGCGGGAACAGCGCGCCGTCCTGGGCGACATAACCGACCGAGCGGCGGTGCGGGGCCACGAAGGTGTCGGCGGAGGCCACCCGGCGGCCATCGATGTCGACGGTGCCGGCATCCGGGGCCTCGAATCCGGCGACCAACCGCAGCAGGGTGGTCTTGCCGCAGCCCGAGGCGCCCACCACCGCGGTGATGCTGCCGGGCGTGAGCGTCAGGTCGACCCCGTCGAGCACCGGGTGGCCGGTGAAGGTCTTGGTCAGCCCGCGGACCGTGAGGGTGTCGTTCACGAGACACTCCCTCGGGTCACTTCGCGGAACAGCGCCACCGTCACCGGGATCGACAGTGCGACCAACATCAGCGCGTAGGGCGCCGCGGCCGCGTAATCCAGTTCGCTCGACAGCGACCAGAACCGCATCGCCAAGGTCCGGGTTCCGGTCGGTGCGAGCAGCAGGGTGGCGGTCAGTTCGGTGGCCACCGCGACGAACACCAGGGCGGCGCCGGCACCGGCAGCGGGGGCGGTCAACCGCAGAGTCACCCGCACGAAACTACGCGCCGGCGACAACCCCAGTGACCGCGAGGCCTCCTCCAACCCCGGCGGTACCTGGGCCAACCCCGAGCGCAGGCTGACCAGCGCGCGGGGCAGAAACATCAGGACGTAAGCGCACAGCACCAGGGCCACGGTCTGATACAGCGGGGGAACGAACCGGATCGCGACGGTGACCAGTGCCAGGGCGGTGACGATCCCCGGCATGGAACTGGTGACGAAGTTGGCGCCCTCGACGGTGCGGGCGAATGCGCCGCTGTAGCGGACCGCCAGCCAGGCGAACGGGAACGCGGCCACCGTGGTGACCGCGGCGGCGACCGCGGCCAGGACCGCGGTCTGCCCGATCGCCTCACCCAGATCGGCCAACTCCCAGACCTGGACACCACCGATCCACAACCAGCGCAGCAGCGTCCACACCGGAACACCGAGCGCCAGCACAGTCAGCGCCGCGAGTCCGGCAGCGGCGGGAAAGTTCGTGGCGCGCAGACGAATCGGGGTGGCGGCCCGCGGCGCACCGGACCCGATCCGGGCGAACCGGGCGTTGCCGCGCAGCAGCGCCTCGCCGAGCAGCAGCACCAGGCACAGCAGCACCAGCACCCCGGCCAGGGTGGCGCCCGCGGCCCCGTCGAACGTCGCCTGGAACTGCTCGAAGATCGCGGTGGTGAAGGTGGAGAACCGCAGCATCGCGAACGCGCCGTACTCGGCGAGCAGGTGCACGCCGATGAGCAGTCCGCCGCCCAGGACGGCCAGGCGCAATTGCGGCAGGACCACCCGGAAGAAGACACCGGCGGTGCCGGAACCGAGCGCCCGCGCCGATTCCTCGATGGCCGGGTCGAGCCGGCGCAAGGCGGCCGCGGCGGGCAGGAACACGAACGGGAAGTACGACAGGGTGGTGACGAGCACGCCGGCCCAGAAGCCGTGCAGCGTCGGCCAGACACTGACCCAGGCATAACTGTTGATGAACGCGGGCACCGCCAGCGGCGCCACCAGCAGCGGACGCCATACCGCAGCACCGAACACGTCGGTGCGCTCCACCAGCCAGGCGGCGCCGACGCCGAGGACCACGCACAGCGGCACCGTCACCACCACCAGGCCCACGGTGTTGAGCAGCAGTTCGCCGACCCGGGGCCGCACCACCAGGTCGTAGATGCGGGCGGGGCCGGTGCTCACGACGGCCCACGCCACGTAGCCGAGCGGCACGAAGGTCAGCGCGACCAGCAGCCCGATGCCGGTGCTGAGCAGCGGCCCGGGCCGGGCCGGTGGCCGCGGTCCGGCGGTGGGTCGATCGGTCTGGGTGGAAACCACCTAGAGCAGGCCGGCCTTGGTCATCAGGTCGGTGACCTTGGTGGCGTCGAGGGTGGACGGATCCACCTTCGGTGCCTGCAAGGTGTCCAGCGGGGGCAGCGCCGGGTTGGCCGGAACCCCACTGGCGACCGGGTATTCGAACGAGGTGCCCTTCTCCAGGACTTCCTGGCCGGCTTGGGAGGTGATGAACTTGAGGAACTGCTGTGCCTGGTCCTTCTTCTTGCTGGACTCCAGCACCCCGCCGCCGGAGATGCTGATGAAGGCGCCGGGATCCTCGTTGCGGAAGTAGTGCAGCGCGGTGTTGCCGCTGATCTCCTTGGTCTTTGCCTGATCGCGGAACCAGTAGTAGTGGTAGATGATCCCGCCGTCGACCTCGCCGTCGTTGACCGCCCGCAGTGTGGCGATGTTGTCCTGGAGCAGCGTGGCGTTTGTCTTCATGCCGGCCAGCCACGCCTCGGTGGCCTGCTCACCGGTCAGCTGCAGGATCGCCGCGACGATGGCCTGGAAGTCGGCCTTCGGCGGCGGCGCGCCCCAGCGGCCCTTCCACTCGGGCTTCTCCAGATCCATGATCGAGCGGGGCAGTTCGCCCAGTTGCAGCTTGCCGGTGTTGTAGACGAAGACCGTGGTCCGCGCGGCGACACCGGTCCACTTGTTGGTCGACGGGCGGTACTCGGCCGGCACCTGCTCGACGGTGCCGGCGTCCACGTCGGCGAACAAGCCGGCCCTCTCGACAGCCGCCATGGCAGGGGAGTTCTCGGTCAGGAAGACATCGGCCGGCGACGCGTCGCCCTCGGCGATGAGCTGATTGCCGAGTTCGGTGTCCCCGCCCTGCCGGTAGGTGACCTTGATGCCGGTCTCCTCGGTGAACGCATCGATCCACTCTTTGGTCAGGGATTCGTGCTGGGCGTTGTAGATCAGTAGTTCATCGGGTTCGTCGGACGAACATGCCGTGGCCGACGCGACCACAGCGACGACGGACAACACCGCCGCCAGACGGCTCCACCGGATTCTCATGAGGCAATCCTGTCACCCCGTACCTAGGTAAGGGTTGCCTTCATGGGATTTTCACAGGCAGCGCAGCGCGGGACGTTGCTCCTGCACCTCGGTGCCGTGCAGGAAGTAGCGGCCGGTGCCGTCGGACCATTCGACGGCGGGTCGACCGGTGTCGCAGTGCAGCACCTGGCGGCGGCTGTCGGCGTAGCGGGTGATCGGCATCGGCACCAGCAGAACCTGCCGCTGCACCGGCAGGATCCAGCCCAGGCCGAGCCGCTCGGCCGCGCGCATCGCGGGGGAGAACCGCGCCCAGCGGCTCACCGAGACCACCGTGTTCGGCGGCAGCCAGTCCGCCTCGGGCAGCGCGGCGACGAACCGGTTGTAGAGCTTGTCGCGTTCGTCGGTGAGCAGGATCGTCTCCGGCAGGCCCTCGACCTCGTTGTTGCCCGACCAGCGAGCCATCCGCCGCCAGCGCCGGTCCGGGCCGATCTGCGCAGCGATGCTCAACGCCCGATCCAGTTGCGGCACCACCGAATACCCGGTGTGCCTGCCCACGTCGTGGGCGGCGCAGAACTCGGAGACCAGCGCGACGGCCGTCTCGGCGTCAAAAGTCCCGGTGGGGGCCGGGAAATCCATATGGCCGGCGAAGGTGGGAATCGACATGGCATGAGAGTAAGGACGGGTACCGACAAGTTGACGTGTCGTCCAGCAAGCGACGAGATCGTGCGGGTCGGCGGGATTTCAAGCAGGATCGAGAAATGAAACCGATCGTGATGGCCGCGGGCGGGTTTGCCGCCGTCGCCGTGTCCGCCCTGTCCGCAGTGAGCGCTCCCATCGCCGCGGCGGCTCCGCCGTGCTCGGCGAGCAATCTGGCCACCGTCGCCAGCGGTGTACTGAATCAGGCCGGCGGCTACCTGGACGCGCATCCCGGCGCGAACGACGTGCTGACCGCGGCCGCCAACCAGTCCACCGCCGATGCGCAGAACTCGGTGCGCGGCTACTTCGTCACGCATCCGGGGGAGTTCCTGGACCTGCAGAACATCGCGCGCCCGCTGATCGATCTGCGGCATCAGTGCGGGGTGGCGGTGTCCCCAGGTCAGCTGGCGGCGCTCATCGACGCGCTGAGCTGATCACCGCCGTTCACCGGGGCGGTTTGATGCTGGATACGACCAGCTGCATGTAGGGGCGGTAGAGATTCTGGCCGTCGATGTGACTGTCGAGGGTGATGCCGTTGTTGGCGGCCAGGATCACCCTGGCCAGGGTCTCGGCTTCGATGGTCAGTGTGCCGCCGATGCGTGCGACGTTCTTGCTGATGAAGTCGCCGAGCGCGCGGACGGTTTCGGCTCGTTGGGCGGCGACTCGTTCCCGCGCTTCGGGATTGCGCAACAGGAACAGGGTGAGTTCGCAGCCCAGGGCGGCCCGGTCGGTGCTGTTGCTGAGCTGATGCCAACGCTCGGCGAGTTCATCGAGGTCGACGTCGTCGAGGCGATGAAAGGACGCCATCACCTCGGCGAAGCCGTCCAGGAATCTGTCGCGTTGCCGGTCCACCACGGCGAGGAACAGTGTCTCCTTCGCGCCGAACTGAGAGTAGATGGCACCCCGGGTGAAACCGGCGGCCTCGGCGATCTCCTCGAGGGCCGCGCCGCTCAGACCCTTCCGGGCGAAGACCTCCTCGGCGGCGTCGAGCAACACCTCGCGAATGTGCTCGGCCCGGCGCTCCTTGGTCCAACGTTCAGCCACGAGGGCCATCATCGCACCTGCGCGCCGCCGGATTCCCGAGTCCGGGAATGACGGGGTCACCGGCTCCTTGGCGCGTTCACCTGGTGTTGTGGCAATTCTGATTCACTATTGTATCCGAGATACATGAGTGTATCGTGAGTCACGTCACGTCCGGGGCCAATTGTCGGCCGCTAACACATCGGTGGCACGGGCAGCCCCCGAACACTCGGTTCGAGAACCCGTCCCGGCGATCGTCGACGAGGAGAACTCATGGTGATGTCAACACCGCGCCCCGGCGAGTGGACCGAACTGGATTCCGGAACGGGGCTGGGCCTCGAGGACGTCGCGCCGGGAACGTTCAACATGACCATCCAGACCGATCGGTACACCAGCCGGGAGTACGCGGACCGGGAGCGGGAAGCCATCTGGATGCGGGTGTGGCAGGTCGTGGGCCGCGCCGAGGATCTGCCCAAACCCGGCGACTGGAAAAAGCACGACATCGGCGACCAGTCGTTCATCGTCGTCCGCGGCAAGGACGACAAGCTGCGCGGATTCGTCAACGCCTGCCGGCATCGGGGAAATGCGTTGTGCATCACCGAGACCGGAAACGCCAAGCGCGGCTTCCTGTGCCAATACCACCTGTGGTCCTACAACCTGGACGGCAAGCTGCGCGGTGTGTTGCGCGAGGAACTCGCCGGCCAGATCGACAAGAGCGACAACTCGCTGCTCGAGGTGCCCGTCGACACCTTCGCCGGATTCATCTTCCTCAACCCCGACCCCCAGGCCGCGCCGCTGCGCGAGTATCTGGGCGAGGAGGTGTACCGACTCCTGGAGCCCTACAACATCGAGCAGTTCACCACGGTGATGGACGTCAAGGAGGCCATCGACTGCAACTGGAAGGTGGTGATGGACGCCTTCGAGGAGGGCTACCACATCAACGGGATCCACCCTCAGTTGCTGGCGGTGCTGAACATCAATCCGAAGACCGCGCGCTACCAGTTCTTCGAGAATCACAGTGTGGCCGTGGCGCCCTTCGAGGTGCAGGGCGCCGGCGCGCAGAAACAGGTCGAAGGGATCCTGGCACTGCCGGAGACCTTTCCCGGCACCGTGGCGGTGATTCCCCGGTTCCAGGAGTTGATCGCGCCGTATCAGGCCGACAACGGCGACGTCGACTTCCCCGAGGGCGTCACCGCGCGGGCGCTGCTGCAGGAGGCCACCCGGGACGTTCTGACCGGGATGGGCCTGGACGTCAGCGGTCTGACCGACAATCAGATGAGCGACAACCAGGGATGGGTGCTGTTCCCCAACTACTTCATGACCGTGCGTGCCGGGGAATGCCACGTGGTGATGTCCGCTCCGCATCCGGACGGGGATCCCCACCACTGCATCTGGCACGTCGCCAGCTACATGTATCTGCCCGAGGAGTTCCGCGACGCCGTGCGGGCCGAACCGATCGTCGTGGAAGAACCGGGAAGCTACAAGTATTTCGAAGCGCTGCACCAGGATTACATCCAGATGCCGCGCCAGCAGAAGGGACTGCGCAACAACCGCCTCGATCACATGTCGCTGGTCAAGGAGGAAGTCGTCATCGCGCACTTCCACTCCGTGATCGACCGCCACATGACCGGGGCGCAGGTGAACGCATGACCACCCGGTAGGGCCGGAACTCTCAGAGTCGGCCGTAGCGGCAGCGCACGAAGCTGTACGCGCCGAACGCGGCGATACCGAGACCGGCGATCACCAGCAGGAACTTTCCGAACGGCGCCTCACCGAGTGTCTTGACCGCCGCGTCCAGACCGGACGCCTTGGCCGGGTCGGCCTGCAGGGTGGCCACGATGACGAGGATGCCCGCGCCGGCGAGCACGAGGCCCTTGGCGGTGTACCCGGCGATGCCGACCGCGGTGACGGCGGTGCCGCCGGAGACCCGCAGATCCTTGAAGAACCGCTTCGAGCCGCCCTTGTACACGTGGTAGCCGCCGACGCCGAGGATGCCGAGGCCGACGACGATCAGCAGCACCTTGCCCCAGCCCGACTGCATCAGCTGCGCAGACAGTCCCGCGTTCTGTTGTCCGCTGGATTGCCCGGAGCCGGTCGCGAACCGCAACGCGGAGAACGCGATCGCGATGTTGGCGATCGCCAGACCGATGGACTTCGCGCGTTTCCAGGCCGGGGAGTCGTCGTTGCCGGAGCGCTCACTGGGCTTGGATCCGAGGATGGACTCGGCCAGCCGCCAGAGCCCGAGGGCGAACAGGCCCAGCGCGACGATCCACAGCATGATCTTTCCGCCGGTCTGCGCAGCCAGGGTGGCCAGCGCCCCGGACTGGTCGGCGTTGCCACCTGTGCCGAACGCCAACCGCACGACAATGTAGCCCAGCAGCAAGTGCAGCACGCCGCTGGTGGCGAACCCGACCCGGGCCGCGTACTGGAAGGCGTCGCTGTCGGTGGCGCGGTCCACGGCACCATGGACCGGGTGGGCGCTCATGCTCATCTCGACTCCTCCACATGCGGACAGATGGCTGCGGGTACCCGACTGTTGACGCCGGTGAAACATCGGGTGTGGGCGGTCCAGATGGGTCAGGATGGACCGATGGCGAAGTACGACGTCAACCCGGCGGCGGTGGACTGGGCCGCCGGCCTCATCGACAAACGGCAGTACGTCCTCGACAGCGATTGGGGGCAGGTGCAACCCCGGGCCGACGCGCAGAACGCATACCTGGAGAGCCACGATTGGGATGAGTACGCGCAATGGCATCTCGGCCTCACCGAGGGCGCCAACGACGATACGAAAGCCCGATATGCGTTCATCTACGGCGATTTTCGCAGGGTGCATCGAACCGGCCTGATCGCCTGCGTGTACCGGGCCGCGGAGTGGCGGCACAAGGCGGTTGAGCTGGCCGCCCACGACCTGCTGCAGCGCCTGGACAAGGCGGCCGGGATCGAGTGAGCGAGCGCATCCCTGTGGACGAATCCGTGACTGTGGATAACCGGGAGCCCGGCACGCCCCGCTGAGTGATCTTGTCGGTCGCCGTGGCGAGGGTGGGCGCATGGACACCCACAAGGAAACCTGGACTCGTGCCGAGATCGGTGCGCTCGGTGAGCAGCTGGCGGTGCAGCATCTGGAATCGCTGGGTTTGACGGTGCTGGAACGCAATTGGCGGTGCCGCTACGGCGAACTCGATGTGATCGCCCTCGACGAGGTGGCCCGCGTCGTCGTCTTCGTCGAGGTCAAGGCTCGCACCACCGACCGATTCGGGGGCGTCGCCTACGCGGTGACCCCGGACAAGCTGCGCCGGTTGCGGCGGCTGGCCGGGCTGTGGTTGGCCCGGGGCGGGCAGAGTTGGGCGGGGGTGCGCATCGATGTCATCGGGGTGCGGTTCGGCCGCACCCGGACCCCGGAGCTCACGCACCTGCAGGCGGTCGGCTGATGGCGCTCGGGCGGGCGTACGCGGTGGCCATCCGCGGGCTGGACGGCATCACGGTGGAGATCGAGGCCGACATCAGTGGCGGACTACCCGGGGTGCATCTGGTCGGGCTTCCCGATACCGCGCTGCAGGAGTCCCGGGACCGGGTGCGTGCAGCAATCACCAACTGCGGCAACAGGTGGCCCGACACCCGGCTGACGCTGGCGCTGTCGCCGGCCACCCTGCCCAAGAACGGGTCCATGTATGACCTGGCCCTGGCCGCGGCCGTCGTCTCGGCACAGTTGAAGAAGGCGTGGCCGCGGTTGGAGAAGACGGTGCTGCTCGGAGAGTTGGCCCTCGACGGCCGGGTGCGGCCGGTCAACGGCGTGCTGCCGGCGGTGCTGGCGGCCAAGGGCGACGGCTGGCCGGCGGTGGTGGTGCCGCTCGAGAACCTGGCCGAGGCGAGCCTGGTCGACGGTATCGAGGTGTGGGGTGTGCAGGACTTCCAGCAGTTGCAGTCCTGGTTCCGGGGCAAGCAGGAGTTGGCCGCCCGCATCGAGGATGCCGGTGTCGGCACTGCCCCGCACTGCGTGGACCTGGCCGACCTGATCGGGCAGACCGAAGCGCGGGTGGCGGTCGAGATCGCCGCTGCGGGAGCCCATCACCTGTTGTTGACCGGTCCGCCCGGGATTGGCAAAACCATGCTGGCGCAACGCCTCCCCGGTCTGCTGCCGGAGCTGACCGAACAGGAGGCGATCGAGGTCACGGCGATTCATTCCATCGCCGGCACCCTGGCACCCGAGACACCGCTGATCACCCGGCCCACCTTCATCGCCCCACATCATTCCTCGACGGTGGCAGCGATGGTGGGCGGCGGCACCGGGATGGCCCGCCCGGGCGCGGTCAGCCGGGCCCACCGTGGGGTGCTGTTCCTCGACGAATGCGCCGAGATCGGCACCCATGTGCTGGAGGCACTGCGAACCCCGTTGGAGGACGGCGAGATCCGGCTCGCCCGCCGTGACGGGGTGGCCCGGTATCCGGCCAGGTTCCAGCTGGTGATGGCGGCCAACCCGTGCCCGTGCGCCCCCACCGATCCGAAGGACTGCCTGTGCAACGCCGGCGCAAAGCGACGTTATCTGGGCAAGCTGTCGGGTCCGCTGATGGATCGCGTCGACCTCAAGGTGGAGATGCATCCCATCCGGGCCGGCGCCTTCACCCACGAGGTGGGGGAGCCGACCGCGGCGGTACGGGCCCGGGTAGCCGCGGCCCGGGAGGTCGCCGCCGCCAGGTGGCGACAATTGGGGGTGCGCACCAACGCCGAGGTCCCGGGTCCCGCGCTGCGCAACGAGTTCCGGCCCGGCGACGCGACCATGGCGTTGCTGCGGGCCGCGGTCGACCGTGGAAAGCTCAACCTGCGCGGCGCCGACCGCACCTTGCGGATCGCCTGGTCGATCGCGGATCTGGCCGGGGTGACCTCACCGACCCCGGACCATGTCGCCACGGCGCTGAGCTTCCGTCAGGGCGGTGCGCGATGAGCGACGAACGACGCCGGGCCTGGGCGTACCTGTCCCGGGTGGCCGAATCGCCGTGCGAAGACCTCACGATGTTCGTGGCGAAGTACGGACCGCTCGAAGCTGCGGCGATGGTAAAGGCCGGCCAGGCTCCAGACAAGCTGCAACCCAGGGTCGAGGCACGATGCGAAATCGACACCGCCGCAGATGATCTCGATCGGCTCGACCGCCGCGGCGGACGGCTGATCACCCCAGACGACGCGGAGTGGCCACAGCTGGCGTTCACCGTGTTCGGTTCAGCGGAGGTACGGCAGAAGGAATCCGGGCGGACACCGCTGGTGTTGTGGGCGATCGGCCCGGCCCGGTTGGACCGGGTTGCGGCGCGGGCCGCGGCAATTGTCGGCACCCGGGCGGCCACCGCCTACGGCGAGCACGTCGCCGCGGATCTGGGCGCGGGCCTGGCCGAACGGGATGTCGCAGTGGTGTCGGGCGCCGCCTACGGGATCGATGGTGCCGCGCACCGGGCAGCCCTCGGCGTGGACGGCGTCACCGTCGCCGTGCTGGCCTGCGGTATCGATGTTCCTTATCCGGCAGGGCATTCCGCGCTGTTGCACCGGATCGGCGGCAGCGGGCTGGTGGTCACCGAGTATCCGCCCGGTGTGCGTCCGGCCCGGCACCGGTTCCTGACCCGAAACCGGCTGGTGGCTGCGCTGTCGGGCGCGACCGTGGTGGTGGAGGCGGGGTTGCGCAGCGGTGCCGCCAACACCGCGGCCTGGGCCGAGCTGATGGGCCGGCCGGTGTGCGCGGTGCCGGGCCCGGTGACCTCGTCGGCCTCCGCGGGCTGTCATGCCCTGCTGCGCCGTGACGACGTGCAACTGATCAGCCGCCCGGAGCAGGTGGTGGAGATCGTCGGGCGCATCGGTGAGCTGGCCGAGGACCCCGAGCATCCGCAGACGCCATTGGACGGGCTGTCCCGGGAGGAGACGCTGGTGTACGAGGCGTTGCCGGGGCGGGGCACCCGCACCGTGGAGGAGATCGCGGTGGCTGCCGGTATGCCCGCCGAACAGGTGCTCGGGCCGCTGGCGTTACTGGAGATGTCCGGGCGGGTACAGCGACGAGAGGGCCAGTGGCGGATCGCGCGGGGATGAACAATGTCCGCCGCGTAGCCGACCACCCGGGTGGACCGGCTCGTAGAGTGGTCCGGGAGATGCTGAAACGATTGCGAAGGAAGATTGTGGCGGGACGTCCGATTCACACATTCGAGGTGATCAGCACCGAGCAGCTGGCACCACACATGATCCGACTGATCCTCGGCGGGGTCGGGTTCGACACCTTCAAACCGGGTGAATTCGCCGATTCCTACGTCAAGATCGCCATCGTCGATCCCAGCGTGGACATCCTGGAACTCCCGCATCCGCTCACCCTGGACAGCTTCGACAAACTTCCCGAGCACAAGCGACCCACCGTGCGCACCTACACCGTGCGCTCGGTCGACGACTCGCTACGCCAGATCGCCATCGACTTCGTCGTGCACGGCGAGCAGGGCGTCGCCGGACCGTGGGCGGCCGCGGCCAAACCCGGTGACCCCGTCTACCTGATGGGACCGAACGGCGCGTACGTCCCCAACCCGGATGCGGACTGGCATCTGCTGGCAGGTGACGAAGCAGGCCTGCCCGCCATCAGCGCGGCGCTGGAGGCGTTGCCGCCCAACGCGATCGGCAAGGCCTTCATCGAGGTGAGCGGGCCGGACGACGAGATCCCGCTCAAGGCGCCCGAGGGCGTCGACGTGCACTGGATCTACCGCGGCGGCCGCGCCGACCTGGTCAGCGACAACATCGCCGGGGACAACGCGCCGCTGGTCGCCGCGGTCAAGGAGATGGCGTGGCTGCCCGGGCAGGTGCAGGTGTTCGTGCACGGCGAGGCGCAGACCGTGATGCACAATCTACGGCCCTACCTGCGCAAGGAACGCGGCGTGGACGCCAAGTGGGCATCCATCTCCGGGTACTGGCGGCGCGGCCGCACCGAAGAGACCTTCCGGCAATGGAAGGCCGAACTGGCCAAGGCGGAGGCCGGACAGCAAGACTGACCCCATGGCATTCGGCGACTACCAGCTCGAGATCTACCTGCAGGGCCTGGCCGGGGTGGTGCCATCGCTACCGATGGCCTTCGCCGAACTGGAGACCCGCGCCCAGTCGGCGATGTCACCGTCGGTGTGGTCCTACGTCGCCGGCGGGGCCGGTGACGAGCGGACCCAGCAGGTCAACGTCACCGCCTTCGAACACTGGGGTCTGATGCCCCGGATGGGTGTCGGCGCCACCGAACGCGACCTGACCGTCGACCTGTTCGGGATGACACTGCCCTCGCCGGTATTCATGGCGCCCATCGGGGTCACCGGGATCTGCAGCCGCGACGGGCACGGCGACCTGGCCGTCGCGCGCGCCGCCGCCCGCACCGGGGTGCCGATGACGGTGTCCACCCTGACCGCGGACCCACTGGAGGACATCGCCGCCGAATTCGGGGACACCCCAGGCTTTTTCCAGCTCTACACACCCAAAGATCGCGACTTGGCCGCCAGCTTCGTGGCCCGCGCCGAGGCCGCCGGTTACCGCGCCATCGTGGTCACCCTGGACACCTGGGTGCCCGGCTGGCGTCCCCGCGATCTGAGCACGTCGAACTTCCCGCAGCTACGCGGACACTGCCTGTCGAACTACACCAGCGACCCGGTGTTCCGGACCGCGCTGGCCCAGCCGCCCGAGCAGAACCCGCAGGGTGCGGTGCTGCAGTGGGTGTCCACCTTCGGGCAGCCGGTCACCTGGGACGACCTGGCCTGGCTGCGCACCCTGACCACGCTGCCGCTGCTGGCCAAGGGCATCTGTCACCCCGACGATGTGCGCCGGGCCCGCGACGCCGGCGTCGACGGCATCTACTGCTCCAACCACGGCGGCCGCCAGGCCAACGGCGGGGTCCCGGCCATCGACTGTCTGCCCGACGTGGTGGCCGCCGCCGACGGCATGCCGGTGCTCTTCGACTCCGGGGTGCGCAGCGGCGCCGACATCGTCAAGGCGCTGGCGCTGGGCGCCACCGCGGTCGGCGTGGGGCGGCCGTATGTATACGGGCTGGCCCTGGGCGGCACCGACGGCGTCGTGCACGTACTGTGCTCCCTGCTGGCCGAGACCGACCTGATCATGGCGATCGACGGCTACCCGGCGCTGACCGATCTCACCCCGGATACGTTGCGGCGCGTCCCCTAGACAGCGCGGCGCCATCTGCGACGGTAGGGGAGTGCAAGCCCTTCTCGAAGAGTTCGACGAGTACCTGGCGCTGCAGCGGGGCCGCTCGGCGCACACCCGGCGCGCCTACCTCAGCGACCTGCGTTCGCTGTTCGAGTTCACCGGTGGCGGGTTGGAGACGTTGACGCTGCCACGACTGCGGTCCTGGCTGGCCGCCCAGGCGGGGGCGGGCGCGGCGCGCACCACACTGGCCCGGCGCACCTCGGCGATCAAGACGTTCACCGCCTGGGCGGTGGGCCGCGGGCTGCTCACCGCCGACCCGGCGGCCCGGTTGCAGACCCCCAAGGCGCACC
Organism: Mycobacterium sp. AMU20-3851; assembly: GCF_043974665.1. Classification (NCBI taxonomy): domain Bacteria; kingdom Bacillati; phylum Actinomycetota; class Actinomycetes; order Mycobacteriales; family Mycobacteriaceae; genus Mycobacterium; species Mycobacterium sp. AMU20-3851. The sequence continues at coordinate 3,578,635 of NZ_CP146371.1, read as the reverse complement.
GCACCCTGCCCTCGGTGCTACGCCAGGACCAGGCTCTCGACGCCATGGACGCCCTCAATTCCGGTGCGCAGCAGGGAGATCCGATCGCCCTGCGGGACCGTCTGATCGTCGAGCTGCTCTATGCCACCGGGATCCGGGTCAGCGAGCTGTGCGGCCTGGACATCGACGACGTGGACCGCTCCCGGCGGGTGCTCCAGGTGCTCGGCAAGGGCAACAAGCAGCGCACCGTGCCGTTCGGGGAACCCGCCGAGGATGCGTTGACCGCCTGGCTGGACACCGGCCGGCCCGCGCTGGCCATCCCGGCCTCGGGGCCGGCGCTGCTGCTGGGCGCCCGCGGCGGGCGACTCGACCAGCGTCAGGCCCGCACCGTGGTGCACCAGACCATGTCCGCCGTCGACGGCGCCCCCGACATCGGCCCGCACGGACTGCGGCACAGCGCGGCCACCCACCTGCTGGAGGGTGGTGCGGATCTGCGCGTCGTACAGGAGTTGCTCGGGCATTCGACCCTGGCGACCACCCAGCTCTACACCCACGTCACGGTCGCCCGGCTGCGGGCCGTGCACGACCAGGCGCATCCGCGCGCCTGACATGCTCGAAGCCGTCCGCGCCGTCATCGACCTCGCCTCGGGGCCCGTCTCCTATCTGACCTGGGTTCCCGTCCAGCCGGCTCCCGCCCCGACGGTGCTGCTGCTGCACGGCGGCGGGGTGGACAACGCCTCGTTGTCGTGGGGATCGCTCGGCCCCCGGCTCGCCGACACCGGTTACCGCGTCATCGCCCCGGATCACCCCGGTTACGGGCACAGCCCATCGGCGCCGCAGCCGGTGACCCAGGAACGACTGGTCGGCTACGTCCGGGAATTCACCGACGCGCTCGGCCTCGACCGGTATGCCGTCGGCGGGCTGTCGCTCGGGGGCGGCATGACGATCGGGCACCTGCTGGACCGCCCGGACCGGGTGACCGCCGCGATGCTGCTGGGCAGCTACGGCATCATGCCCCGGCTCTCCGACGGGCCGCTGTCGCTGCCCCGACAGCTCCTGACCTGGGCGATGCTGCGCACCGGTCTGCTGGGCTCGACGACCCGGTGGGTCGGGGCGCACCGCACCCTGATGGTCGCGAGCCTGCGCCAGTTGATCCGGAACCCGGCTCAGCTGACCGATGACCTGATCGACGAGGTGATGGCCGCCGCCGCCTGCCCGGGTGGGTTCACCGCATTCGCCCAGTGGCAGCGCGATCAGGTCCGGTGGAACCGGTTGCGCACCGACTACACGCCCCGGCTGCCGTCCATCACGGTCCCGGTGCTGTTGGTGCACGGTGATCGCGACACCGGTGTGCCGATCGCGCGTGCCCGAGCCGCTGCCCGGGCGATCCCGGGTGCCTGGCTGACGGAAGTCCCCGGGGTCGGGCACTGGGTGCAGCGCGATGCCCCCGACGTGGTGCTCGATGCGATGGTGGAGTTCCTGGGCGGGCCCACGGTCAGCCGGGGCGCACGGGCTTGAGCCGGATCGGCGTGACCTCCAGCAGGCCCAGCGGATCCACGTAGTCCGCCCGCGCGGCCGGGCCCCACATCGCACCCCAGTGCAGGCACGCGGCCACCGGACAGCCGGCATGCCCGTCCAGCAGCACTCCCAGCGCCGACCCGGCCTGCACCGCCTGCCCGGGCCGCACCGCCGCGCGCACCGGTTCATAGCTGGTGCGCAACCCGCCCGGGTGCTGCACCGAGACCAGCGGCCGCCCGGCCAATTCACCGGCGAACACCACCGTGCCCGCCGCGCCCGCGTACACCGGCTGACCTGTGACCCCGGCCAGGTCCACCCCGCGGTGACCGCGGGTCCAGTCCGGTCGGGGTGCGTCGAACGCACGGGTCACCGTGGGCTCGGGGTGCAGCGGCCAGCGCAGTCCGGCGCTCTCGGCCGACGCCGGCGCAGCGCACAGCAGCACCGCCGCGAACACCGCGAGAAGCCGCATCACTTCACTTCAGTACGCCGGAGACGTCGGCAGAAGGGGCTCGGGCCAGGATGTGGACGAACCGGGGACTGTGCATTCTTCGGGTGGTAAAAGCACAGGTTCCAACGGTGTAAACTTCTCCCCGCAGCTCACATCCGTGGGCTGACTTCGCGCGCCTGCACCGCAACCGCTCCCACCGGGTTGCGACCAGCATGCCGGGCGGTCCTGATCCGGGAAACCGAATCGGGTCCGGCAGCAAGCAGGCGCCAGGGTCCGGTATCACCCGATTCCGGACGACAACCGAGAATGAAGGCTGGCCAAAACATGGCTGTTGTAACCATGAAGCAGCTGCTCGACAGCGGCGCTCACTTCGGGCATCAGACCCGACGCTGGAACCCCAAGATGAAGCGGTTCATCTTCACCGACCGCAACGGCATCTACATCATCGATCTGCAGCAGACGCTGACCTACATCGACTCGGCCTACGAGTTCGTCAAGGAAACCGTCGCGCACGGCGGCAGCATCATGTTCGTCGGCACCAAGAAGCAGGCGCAGGAATCGATCGCCGAAGAGGCCACCCGCGTCGGCATGCCGTACGTGAACCAGCGCTGGCTCGGCGGCATGCTCACCAACTTCTCCACCGTGCACAAGCGCCTTCAGCGGATGAAGGAGCTGGAGGCCATGGAGCAGACCGGTGGCTTCGAGGGTCGCACCAAGAAGGAAATCCTCATGCTCACGCGTGAGAAGAACAAGCTGGAGCGGTCGCTCGGCGGTATCCGCGACATGGCCAAGGTTCCCTCGGCCGTCTGGGTCGTCGACACCAACAAGGAGCACCTGGCGGTCGCCGAGGCTCGCAAGCTGAACATCCCGGTCATCGCGATCCTGGACACCAACTGCGATCCCGACGTGGTCGACTACCCGATCCCGGGCAACGACGACGCGATCCGTTCGGCCGCACTGCTGACCAAGGTGATCGCCTCCGCGGTCGCCGAGGGCCTGCAGGCGCGTTCGGGTGGCAAGGCCGAGGCCGAGACTGCCGAGCCGCTCGCCGAGTGGGAGCAGGAGCTGCTGGCCGGTGCGACCACCAGCCCCGCCGAAGGCGCTGCTGCCGCCGAAACCCCCACCGACGCTTCCTAATCTCCAGGAGAGAGCTGTTATGGCGAACTACACCGCTGCCGACGTCAAGCGACTGCGGGAGCTGACCGGCGCAGGAATGATGGACTGCAAGAACGCGCTGGCCGAGAGCGACGGCGATTTCGACAAGGCCGTCGAGGTGCTGCGCATCAAGGGTGCCAAGGACGTCGGCAAGCGCGCCGAGCGCGCGACCGCCGAGGGCCTGGTGGCAGCCAAGGACGGCGCACTCATCGAGCTGAACTCGGAGACCGACTTCGTCGCGAAGAACGCCGAGTTCCAGGCGCTGGCCGACAAGGTCGTCACCGCCGCCGCGGCCGCCAAGGCCGGCGACGTGGACGTCCTCAAGGCCGTCGAGGTCGACGGCACCACGGTCGAGCAGCTGATCGCCGACCTGTCGGCCAAGATCGGCGAGAAGCTCGAACTGCGCCGGGTGGCCTACTTCGACGGTCAGGTCGAGACCTACCTGCACAAGCGGGCGGCCGACCTGCCGCCCGCCGTGGGTGTGCTCGTCGAGTTCACGGGTGACTCGCAGGACGCCGCACACGCGGTCGCCCTGCAGATCGCTGCGCTGAAGGCCAAGTACCTCACCCGCGAGGACGTGCCCGAGGACATCGTCGCCAACGAGCGTCGTATCGCCGAGGAGACCGCCAAGGAGGAGGGCAAGCCCGAGCAGGCGCTGCCCAAGATCGTGGAGGGTCGCGTCACCGGCTTCTACAAGGACGTCGTGCTGCTGGACCAGCCGTCGGTGTCCGACAACAAGAAGACCGTCAAGGCGCTGCTCGACGAGGCCGGCGTGACCGTGTCGCGGTTCGTCCGCTTCGAGGTCGGCCAGGCCTGATCCAGACCAGAAGAACCCCGCGTCACCTCGGTGGCGCGGGGTTCTCTGCTTTTACGGCCACCCGCTGGTACGTGCTGGTACCGTCGGGGCATGGCTCGCATCCACGCCTTCGGCGATGACGCTCTCGGGGATCTGGACGCGGTGGGACTGGTCGCCGCGCTGCGCGAGGGTGCGGTGTCCCGGCGCGAGCTGATCGACGCGGCGATCGCGCGTGTCGAGGCCGTCGATCCGGTGCTCAACGGGCTGGCGTACCGGGCGTTCGACTCGGCTCGCGCGGCCGCCCCGCACGGCGGTTTCCTGTCCGGGGTTCCTACCTTCGTCAAGGACAACGCCAACGTGGCGGGCATGCCCACGATGGAGGGCACCGACGCCTGGACGCCGCGACCGGCTGCCAGGGACGGCGACTGGGCCCGCACCTACCTGGGCACCGGACTGGTGGCGCTGGGTAAAACGCAGCTCTCCGAGTTCGGTTTCAGCGCCTCGGCCGAGCATCCCCGCCTGGGCTCCGTACGCAATCCGTGGAACACCGAGTACACCGCCGGGGCCTCCTCGTCGGGGTCGGGGGCGTTCGTCGCCGCCGGGGTGGTGCCCATCGCGCACGCCAACGACGGCGGCGGATCGATCCGGATCCCGGCGGCCTGCAACGGGCTGGTGGGCCTCAAACCCTCCCGCGGACGGCTGCCGCTGGACAAGCAGATGCGTCAGATGCCGATCCGCATCGTCGCCAACGGTGTGCTGACCCGCTCGGTGCGCGACACCGCGGCCTTCTACCGGGAGGCCGAACTGCTCTGGCGCAATCCGAAGCTCCCCGCGATCGGTGACGTCGCGGGCCCCGGCAGGCGTCGGCTGAACATCGCCATGTGCACGGAATCGATTGCGCGGCAAGCCAGCCCGGAGGTCTGCGAGATCGTCGAGAAGTCCGTCGCACTGCTGGAGGGGCTCGGCCACCGGGTGACCCGGATCGGCAATCCGGTGCCGGCCAGCTTCATGGAGGATTTCCTGCTGTACTGGGCGCTGCTGTCCTACGCCCTGGTGCGTGGCGGCAAGCGGACGTTCGGGCCGAGTTTCGATCGCACCCGGCTCGACAACCTCACCCTCGGGCTGGAGGACCACGCGGCCCGCAATCTGGCCAAGCTGCCCCTGACGATGACCAGGCTGGCCCGCACCCGTCGGGCCACCGCCCGGGCCACCGCTCGCTACGACGTGGTGCTCACCCCGACGCTGGCCGAGGCGACCCCCCGACTGGGTCACCTGGACCCCACCGCCGACTACCGCCAGATCATCGACCGGCTGGTGGATTGGGTGGCGTTCACGCCGCTGCAGAACGTCACCGGCGAACCGGCGATCTCGTTGCCGCTCGGGCAGTCCGAGTCCGGGTTGCCGGTCGGGATGATGTTCGGCGCCCCGGTCGGACACGACCGGAGGCTGTTGGAGCTGGCCTACGAGATCGAGCAGGCCGCACCGTTCCGGCGCATCCAGGACTGAACCGGCGACGAATTCCGTTGCGGGCGCGACATCTTGTCTTAATGGCGATGGGATCGGCGTAACCAGGCCGATACCTCAGGTCGCTTTCGACGAAACACGGCGGGCTCAACATTCCCTTCGTGGAGCCCCTCGCACCCACAATCGTTCGGTCACCGGAGATCGCCCGCGTATCGGGAAACACCTTCGGGTGCCTGGTCCGATTCGCGGTCGCGAACATCCGGCGGCGCCCGGAACGCTTTGTGCTCGCTGTCCTCGGCATCGCCCTGGCGATCGCCTGTGTCACCGTCGTGCGCACCATCTCGGCGAGTTTCGCCGCCACCGGCGCCGACTCGGTCACCGATGTCCTTGGTGCCGACCAGCTCTGGGTGGTGCCCGCCGGCGGCGTGCGCTACGACCCGGACGCCCGGGCGCTGATCGCCGACGGTCCCGCGCCGGCCTTCACCGCCCCCGCGGGCTGGACGGCCACCCGCACCCTGTCCGGTACGACCACCGTCGACGGCGCCACGGTGTCGCTGCGCGGATCCGACGCGGTGCCCGGCGGACAGGCCACGGTCGGGGTCGCGGCCGCCGCCCGGCTCGGGATCGCGGCCGGGGACACCGTGGCGATCGGCGGTCGTCCGGTCTCCGTGGGCATCGTCGGTGACGGCGAAACAATCACGGTGGCAACAGATCTGGCCCACGGTATCGTCGGCGAGAACGGATGGTGGACGGTCGCCGCACCGGCCGGGGAGGAGCATCGCCGCGATCTTGCCAAGGTATTCGGTGCCGCCACCGGGCTACCGTCGACGGCCGACCCGTCGGTGCGGCCCGAGCCCGGCGGGCCCGGCCTGATCTATGACACGGTGGGCGGATCGGGACCGTTGACCTTCGAGCAGAAGTTCTCCGCCCTGTTCTCGGGCAAGGTCACCGGTTCCACCCTCGGAGTGATCTCCACGATCGGTCTCATCCTGGGCTTCGTCATCGCGGTGTCCTCCTTCCTGGCCGCGGTGTCCGAGCGCAAACGCGAGTTCGGCATCATGTCCAGCATCGGGCTCGCCGACGAGGTGCTGTACTTCTTCCTGGTCGAATCCGGCATCGTCTTTTTCACCGCGTACCTCGTCGGGATCCTCGGAGCGGGAGCGGCTGTCGCGCTGGTCATCCCGGAGATCGCGACGCTTGCGGCATGGGCGCAGGCAGCGGGCATGGTGGCGGCGTTCATCCCGGCCATGGCCATCGTCGGCGCGCTGGTACCCGTGCACCGGCTGTTGCAGCAGCGCCCGGTCGATCTGCTGGGGGGCCGGTGATGAGATACGGCCTGACCTACGGCTGGCTGTCGGCGCGGCGCCGGTTGCGCGAGATGATCCTGCCGGCGGTCACCACCGCCACCGGCGCATTCCTGGTCGTGATCGTGTTCGGGATGTCGGCGGGCATCACCACCCAGGCCGCCGCACTCGGCAACGCCGACGAAATCGCCGCGGCCGTGGTGCTGATCGCGGTCACCGTACTGCTCGTCGGCGTGGTCGAGGTCGCGGTGGCAACCACCCGCACCGTGGCCAACCGCACCCGCGAGCTCGGCGTGCTCGCAGCCAACGGCATCCGGCGGACGCCGGTCGTGACGGCACTGCTGGTCGAGCCGGTGCTGGCGGCGGTGGCGGGGGCCGCCGGCGGCGCGGCGCTGGCCGCGATCACCGGAATCACGCTGGGGCTCACCGGGTTCGCACCCGGAGGTGTCGACGCCGCCGGACTGGCGTCGGGGGCTGCCATCGCGGTGGTGGTCAGCATCGTGGCGGCCGTGGCCACCAGCATCGTCCCGACCTGGAATGCCGCGTCGCGGCCACCGATCCGATCACTGAACAGCGGAGGATAGACATGACCGCCATCGACGAGACCGCCGTACCGGTCGCGCCCGAGACCACGCCGACCCCCGTCGTCGACGTCACCGACGTCTGGAAACTCCACAAGCTCGGCGACGAGGTGGTCAAGGCCCTGATCGCCGTCGAACTCAAAGTTCTGCCAGGCGAGTTCGTCTGCCTGATGGGGCCCAGCGGCAGCGGCAAGTCGACGCTGCTGAACATCATCGGCGGCCTGGACCGGCCCACCAAGGGCACGGTGTCGATCGCCGGACGCGACACCGCGACGCTGACCGAGAGCCAGTTCGCCGCGCTGCGCCACGACACCGTGGGGTTCATCTTCCAGAGCTACAATTTGATCCCGTTCCTGTCGGCGGTCGAAAACGTGGAACTGCCATTGATGTTCGAGCCGTATGACCGCAAGGCTCTGCGCCGGCGGGCCGTCGAACTGCTGGAGATCGTCGGGCTCGGGCACCGAATCCACCACCAGCCGACCAAGATGTCCGGCGGCGAGCAGCAGCGGACCGCCATCGCACGGTCGCTGATCAGCAATCCCACGCTCGTGTTGGCCGACGAACCGACGGCCAACCTGGACCACCGTACGGGGGAGACGGTGGTCCGTATGCTGCGCGACCTGTGCTCGACGCTGGGCGTCACGGTCGTCGCCAGCACCCATGACCCCACGGTGGCCGACGAAGCGAGCCGTGTCGTACGGATGAAGGACGGACAGATCCTATGACAGCAGAACTTGAGGCGGTCACCCCGGCCGAGCGGGACAAGCTGATGACCACCGAGCTTGTCCCCGAACAGATCCTGCCCAAGGTGATGACCACATTCGGCCTGACCGCGGCCTACGTGTTCATCATCTGCTGGATCACCGGTTCGTCGGTGATGGCGGGCGGCGGCTGGACCGCGATCCCGATGTGGGTGCTGGGCATCCTGACCTTTTTGGTCCCGGCCGGGATGGCCGTCGTCGAACTCGGTAACCTGTGGCCGGGACAGGGCGGTGTGTACATCTGGGCCACCCGCACGATGGGGGAGACCTGGGGCTTCATCGGCGGATACCTGTCCTGGGTGCCGGTGATCCTCAACGCCGCGTCCTCGCCGGCGATCGTCCTGCAACTGTTGCTCTTGGCGTTTCACGCCGAGATCGGGCTCACCGCGAGCATCATCCTGCAATTGGTCATCCTGTGGACCGTGATCGGGCTGGCGCTGGCCAAACTCGCAGCCAACCAGAAGATCATGAACATCGTCTTCGTCGTCTACGGCGTCCTGACACTCACCATCTTCATCTCGGGTCTGCTGTTCGCGGTGAACAACGGTTCGGCGACCCCGTTCAGCTGGGCGGAGGCCACCATCCCGAACTTCGCGGTGGCCGGATTCCTCTACGGCACCGTGCTGCTCTACCTCCTGGGGGTCGAGACGCCCTACAACATGGGCGCGGAATTCCTGTCCGTGCGCAAGAGCGGTCCCAAGATGATCCTCTGGGGTTCAACGGCTCTGGTGGCGATCTACCTGCTGACCACCCTGGGCACCATGATGGCGTTGCCCGGCGACCAGATCGATCCGGTGACCGGGGTGATCGGCATGCTGGACGTCGCCGGGTTCCCCGGCCTGATGGAGGTCGGCGCCGTCGTGCTGGCCTTCATTGTCATCGTGGCGTTGATGACCTACCAGGTCGCCTATTCCCGGCTGATTTTCGTCTCCGGGCTGGAACGGCACCTGCCGCGGATCTTCACCCACCTCAACCCGCGCACCCGTAACCCGGTGAGCGCCATCCTGATCCAGGGCGTCATCTCCTCGCTCATCCTGGTCGGGCTGTACTCCCAGAGCAGCATGGCCAATGTGACGGTCTATCTGCAGGGCGGGCTGAGCACGGTGTGGCTACTGTCCGGCTTTTTCTTCCTCATCCCGGTCGTGGTGGCGCGCAAGCGGTATGCCGACCGCTATGCGAACGAGGAGTTCTGGCGTATCCCCGGCGGCATGGTGGGGGTGTGGATCACCGTCACCGTCGGCTCCCTGGCCACCGTCGGCGGCATCTACTACTCCTTCGTCACCCCATGGCTGGATGTCCCGCAGGCGACCTGGATGACCTGGGTCGGCTGCATCAGTCTCGGCATGTTCGCCCTCGGACTCACCGTCTATATCTTCGGTCGCCGCTCGGCGCGCAAGGTGTCCCAGGACGACGCACTGGCCCACCTGGCCGTATTCGACCTCACCAAGACAGAACCGGAGGACACCACCCCATGACGATGGAGCACACCGTGCTGGGCACCGAACTCACCGAGGGCGCCACCCGGTACCCGCTCGATCCGCTGAGCGGGGCCGAGATCGAGGCGGCGGCCGCCGTCATCACGGGGTCGGATTACGCCACCCCGACGCTGAAGTTCGTGATGATCCAGCTGGCCGAGCCGGCCAAGGCCGCTGACCTGACGTTCAAGGGGCGCCAGGACATTCCACGACAGGCGTTCGTGACGATGTATGACGCCGCGGCCAAGTCGATCTACGAAGCTGTCGTCGACATCGAGGCCCGGGTCATCGACTCCTGGACCCCGATTCCGGGCCGGTTCCCGTCCTATCTCGTCGAGCACATGACCGGCGTGGAGGAGAAGGTGCGCGAGGACCCGCGCTGGCAGGAGGCGCTCCGCAAACGGGGCGTCACCGACTTCGGGCTGGCCATGATCGACCCGTGGCCCGCCGGGTACTACGGTGCACAGGACGACCATGAGAACTCGCCGCTGATCTGTCGCCCACTGACTTTCATCCGGGCCGCCGCATCGGAGAACGGGTACGCCCGCCCGGTCGAGGGGCTGATCGTCACCTTCGACCTCGACACCATGACCGTGCTCGACATCGAGGACCACGGGGTGGTGGCACTGCCCGGCAAGGGAGGCAACTACACCGAGCGGTTCATGTTCAGCCCCGACAACCGTCCGGCGTTCAGCGGATTCCGCGACGATGTGAAGACCATCGAGATCACCCAGCCCGACGGTCCCAGCTTCACCGTGGACGGCTGGAATGTGCAGTGGCAGAAGTGGTCGCTGCGGGTCGGATTCAACCCGCGGGAAGGCCTGGTGCTGCACGAGATCACCTACGACGACCGGGGCACCGTGCGGCCCATCATGTACCGGGCGGCGCTGTCGGAGATGGTGGTGCCCTACGGGGATTCCTCGCCGACGCACTGGAACAAGAACGTCTTCGACATGGGTGAGGTGGGCATGGGCTTCTCGGCCAACCCGCTCACCCTGGGCTGTGACTGCCTGGGGGAGATCTTCTACTTCGACGGCACCGTCAACGACTCCGACGGGAACGCCGTCACCATCCCCAACGCCATCTGCATGCACGAGGAGGACTACGGGATCTCCTGGAAGCACACCGATTTCCGCACCGGTGAGGTCGAGGTGCGCCGTTCCCGGCGACTGGTGATCTCGATGATCTGCACTGTCGGCAACTACGAGTACGGCTTCTTCTGGTACCTGTACAACGACGCCTCCATCGAGATGGAGGTCAAGCTGACCGGCGTGCTGACCACCGGGGCGGTGCCCGAGGGGGAGACGCCGCGCTGGGGCAAGATGGTGGCGCCGGGGATGTACGGCCCGAACCATCAGCACTTCTTCAATTTCCGGATGGACATGAGCATCGACGGGCCGGGAAACAGTGTCTACGAAGTGGATTCGATCCCCGAGCCCGACCCGGCGCTCAACCCGCACCACAACGCGTGGATCACCCGGGACACCCTGGTGGCCTCCGAGGCCACGGGTGCGCGCGATTGGGACCACGCCACCGGGCGCTACTGGAAGGTGGTCAATCCGTCCAAGCTCAACGAGTTCGGTGCGCCGGTGGGCTACAAGCTGATGCCCAAGGACATCGTGCCGGTGATGGTGCAGAAGGGTTCGGTCATCTACGACCGGGCGCGGTTCGTGCAGCACAACCTGTGGGTGACCAAGTACGACGCCAAGGAGCTCTACGCGGCCGGGGACTATATGTACCAGTGCGCCGACGCGCAGGGGCTACCCGAGTACGTGGCCGACGACGCGCCGCTGGAGGACACCGATGTGGTGCTCTGGTACACCGTCGGGGCCCATCACGTGGTCTGCCCCGAGGACTGGCCGGTGATGCCGTGCCACTACACCGGATTCAAACTCAAGCCGGTGGGGTTCTTCGACGGCAACCCGGCCTTGGATCTGCCACCGTCACCGCCGAAGGCCTGCCACAGCCACTAGGTACGTCCGTGTTCAGAGCTCGGCATCGGTACCGACGGCGGCCAGGATGCGCTTCAGCGCATCCCGGTCCTCGGCGCTGAGATGGCCGAGCACCCGCCGTTCGGCCGCGCGCACCCCCTCGTCGGTGCGCTTGAGCAGCGCGTGACCCTCCCGGGTGAGTTCGGCCGGCCGCGCGCGCCCCGAGGGCACACTGGTCGGCCGCGCCACCAGTCCGCGGTCCTGCAGCGCGCGCAGCACCATGTTCATCGCCTGCGGGGAGACGGCGACGTCCCGGGCCAACTCGGCATTCGACCGTCCGGGCGCCTTGGCCAGGATGCGCATGCAGATGTACTGCGGGAACGCGAGATCCAGCGGCTCCAGGACGTTGGTGGTGACATCTGCGCGCAGCGTCGACGCCGCTCGGTTCAGCAGGTAGCCGAGCGGCTGATCCGTCAGGTGCTCACCCATGTCAAGCATATTGACACATATCAACCACGTTGATATACCGGAGTCATGACCACACCACAGCCGGAAATGTTCGAGCAGGCCTACCGAGGCGATGCTCCCGAGTTCGAGAACGCACGCCCGCCGTGGAGCATCGGCGCGCCCCAACCCGAGATCGCGGCCCTCATCGAGGCCGGCAAGGTGCACGGCGACGTGCTCGACGCCGGCTGCGGTGAGGCGGCGACCGCCCTGGATCTGGCCGCCCGGGGGTTCACCACCGTCGGCCTCGATCTCTCACCCACCGCCATCGACCTGGCCCGTGCCCAGGCCGCCGAACGCGGGCTGACCAACGCCACCTTCGAGGTGGCCGATATCAGTGCGTTCACCGGCTACGACGGCCGGTTCGGCACCATCATCGACAGCACGCTGTTCCACTCCATGCCGGTCGAGCTGCGCGAGGGTTACCAGCAGTCCATCGTGCGTGCCGCCGCCCCGGGCGCCTCGTACTTCGTGCTGGTCTTCGATGCCGCCGCGGTGCCCGCCGGCAGCCCGATCCACGCGGTGACCGAGGACGAATTGCGCGCGGCAGTGGGCAAGCATTGGCAGATCGACGAGATCCGGCCGGCCCGCATCCACGCCAACCTGCCCGATGCGGTGGCCGAGGCCGGTGTCTTCACCGTCGACGGCATGCGCGACGAAGGCGACGGCCGCCGCTCGGTCGGCGCCTGGCTGCTGAGCGCACACCTGGGCTGAACAAGCGCACGGATCGCATCCCGCCGCCGACAGGACACGCCCTCGCCACCCGAACGTGGCGAGGGCGCCCTCATGAGGCAGGATTGCAGGGGCCGTCCGCGCGGAGTCGCCTGGATGGCGATTCGGTGTGTCGGGACAGCTAGGAGTCTGATGACGGAGCCAGACAACGCCGGCCCGGGAGTCATCCGGCCTGCGTACAGGCGGGTACTGCTGAAGCTCGGTGGCGAGATGTTCGGCGGCGGGCAGGTCGGTCTGGATCCTGACGTGGTGGCCCTGGTGGCCCGTCAGATCGCCGACGTCGTCCGCGCAGGTGCGCAGGTCGCCGTGGTCATCGGTGGCGGCAACTTCTTCCGCGGCGCCCAGTTGCAGCAGCGCGGCATGGAGCGCACCCGCAGCGACTACATGGGCATGCTCGGCACCGTGATGAACAGCCTTGCCCTGCAGGACTTCCTGCAGAAGGAAGGGATCGACACCCGCGTGCAGACCGCCATCACCATGGGCCAGGTCGCCGAACCGTACATCCCGCTGCGGGCGCGGCGGCATCTGGAGAAGGGCCGCGTCGTCATCTTCGGGGCCGGTATGGGCCTGCCGTACTTCTCCACCGACACCACCGCCGCGCAGCGCGCCCTGGAGATCGGTGCCGAGGTGGTGCTGATGGCCAAGGCCGTCGACGGGGTCTTCACCGACGACCCGCGCAAGAACCCGGACGCCGAGCTGCTGACATCCATCACCCACCGCGAAGTCATCGACCGCGGACTGCAGGTGGCCGATTCCACCGCCTTCAGTCTCTGCATGGACAACGGCATGCCGATCCTGGTGTTCAATCTCCTCACCGACGGAAATATCGCGCGAGCGGTCGCAGGTGAGAAGATCGGAACACTGGTCACCACCTGAGCAGCTGCGCATCTAAGGAGAACCCGTGATCGACGAGACCCTCTTCGACGCCGAAGAGAAGATGGAGAAGGCCGTAGCGGTGGCCCGCGACGATCTGGCGTCGATCCGCACCGGCCGCGCCAACCCGGGCATGTTCTCCCGGTTGAACATCGACTACTACGGTTCTCCGACCCCGGTCACCCAGCTGTCCAGCATCAACGTGCCCGAGGCGCGCCTGGTGGTCATCAAGCCCTACGAGGCCAGCCAGCTCAAGCCCATCGAGGACGCCATCCGCAACTCGGACCTCGGCGTCAACCCGTCCAACGACGGCAACGTCATCCGCATCTCGATCCCGCAGCTCACCGAGGAGCGTCGCCGGGACCTGGTCAAGCAGGCCAAGTCCAAGGGTGAGGACGCCAAGGTGTCGGTGCGCAACATCCGCCGCAAGGCGATGGAGGAGCTGGCCCGGATCAAGAAGGACGGCGAGGCCGGCGAGGACGAGGTCGGTCGCGCCGAGAAGGATCTGGACAAGACCACCGGGAACTACGTCGCGCAGATCGACGAGCTGGTCAAACACAAAGAAGGCGAGCTGTTGGAGGTCTGATGACCTTTCAGCAAGGCATGCCTGTGGTAGACGCCGAACCACCCAAGAAACAATCGCGCGCAGGTCGTGACCTGCCGGCCGCCATCGCCGTCGGCGTCGTCCTCGGCGCCATGGCCATCGGCACCCTGCTGTTCGCGCCGCTGTGGTGGCTGCCGCTGCTGGCCGTGGCCATCGCGATCGCCACCCACGAGGTCATCCGCCGATTACGTGAGCACGGCTACGTGCTGCCCACCGTGCCACTGCTGCTCGGCGGACAGGCCATGATCTGGCTGACCTGGCCCTTCGGTGCGGCCGGTCTGCTCGGCGCCTACGGCGGCACCGTCGTCGTCTGCATGGTGTGGCGGCTCATCGGCCACGGCCTGGACCAGCAGCCCGTCAACTACCTGCGCGATATCGCCGCCACCGTGCTGCTGGCCACCTGGGTGCCGATGTTCGCCGCGTTCACCGCGCTGATGATCTTCGCCGAGGACGGCGGCGCGCGGGTGTTCACCGTGATCGCCACCGTCGTCTTCGCCGACATCGGCGGCTACGTCGCCGGGGTGCTGTTCGGCAAGCATCTGATGGCCCCGGCAATCAGTCCCAAGAAGTCCTGGGAGGGCCTCGGCGGATCGCTGGTGTTCGGTGTCACCGCCGCCGTGCTGATCGTGATGTTCCTGCTGGACAAGCCGGGCTGGGTCGGTGTCCCTCTCGGCGTGCTGCTGGTGATCACCGGTGTCCTCGGCGACCTGGTCGAATCCCAGGTCAAACGGGATCTGGCGATCAAGGACATGGGGACGCTGCTGCCCGGCCACGGCGGGATCATGGACCGCATCGACGCCATGCTGCCGGCGGCGGTCATCGGATGGATCGTGCTCACGCTGCTCGTCTGAGGTTCTGAACTCCGCAAATCACGGTTTCGGCGGCGGTGATGAGATACTGGGCGGACATCATGGCCACCTCCCTTCCACTCGTTTTCGACGCTCCGCGACGCGCATTGCCGCCGCGGCACCTTGCCGACCTCGATGCCGAGGGCCGCGCTGCCGCCGTGGCCGAGCTCGGACTGCCCAAATTCCGTGCCAAACAGCTGGCCAACCAGTATTACGGGCGCCTGATCGCCGACCCGCACCAGATGACCGACCTGCCCGCCGCGGTGCGCGAGCAGGTCTCCGAGGCGCTGTTCCCGACGCTGATCACCCCGGCCCGCCAGGTCCAGTGCGACGCCGGGGAGACCCGCAAGACGCTGTGGCGTGCGCAGGACGGCACCACCTTCGAATCGGTGTTGATGCGCTATCCGCAGCGCAACACCGTGTGTATCTCCTCACAGGCCGGCTGCGGGATGGCCTGCCCGTTCTGCGCCACCGGGCAGGGTGGTCTACAACGCAACCTGTCCACCGCCGAGATCCTGGAACAGGTGCGCGCGGCGTCCTATGCGATGCGCGAGGAGCACGACGGGCGGCTGTCCAACATCGTCTTCATGGGCATGGGGGAGCCGCTGGCGAATTACAACCGGGTACTGGCAGCCGTCAAGCGCATCATCGCGCCGGCCCCGGAAGGGTTCGGCATCAGCGCCCGCTCAGTGACGGTCTCCACCGTCGGTCTGGCGCCCGCCATCCGCAAGCTGGCGGACGAGAAGCTGGGTGTGACGCTGGCATTGTCATTGCACACTCCGGACGACGAACTGCGCGACACCCTGGTGCCGGTGAACAACCGGTGGAAGGTCGACGAGGTGCTCGACGCGGCGCGCTACTACGCCGACGTCACCGGGCGCCGGGTGTCGGTGGAGTACGCATTGATCCGGGATGTGAACGACCAACCCTGGCGGGCCGATCTGCTCGGTAAGAAGCTGCACAGCAAGCTGGGGCCGCTGGTGCACGTCAACCTCATCCCGCTGAACCCCACCCCCGGCAGTGAATGGGACGCCAGTCCCAAACCGGTCGAGCGGGAATTCGTGAAACGAGTGCTGGCCAAGGGCGTGTCCTGCACGGTGCGCGACACCCGCGGCCGCGAGATCGCCGCCGCCTGCGGGCAGCTCGCCGCCGAGGGCTGAGGCTGCGCTCAGCGCGCCGGCGGGTTGCTGAACCAGACGTTCTCCTCCCGCAGGCTGGCACTGCGCCAGCCGTCGGCGGTGCGCACCAGTTCGTGGTGGTAGTAGCCGCCGCATGCGCTCTGGGCGTCCATACCCGGCAACTGCATCGGGTTGTAGAACATGGCCCGCACCGTCGCCCGGTCCCCGTCGATGTCCGCCTCGACATTGGTGATGTAGTGCATGCTCCACGGGATCGTCGCGAAACCCGCTGAGAGCCAGTTGATCACCTCTTCGCGGCTCCCGACGGCTGCGCCGGCCGAGGAGTAGTCGATGTGCGCGTCCTCGGTGAACACCGAGCGGTAGGTGTCCCAGTCCTTGGTGTCCACGCCGCGCGCATAGCGGGCCAGCAGTGCCCGGATCTCCAGCTGGTCCTCGACCTCGCTCATCCCAGTACCTCCAATACCAGATTGCTTATGCGCCAGCCATTTTCGGTGCGCACCAGATCGTCGTGCCAGCGGCCGAAGAAGAACCGGACGTCCTCGGAGCCCGGCAGCGTGACGGCGTTGAACCACATGGCGATCACCGTGGCGGTGTCACCGTCGTCGGTGGCCCCGATGTTGGTGACGTCGATGTTGGTGACGTCGATGTTGGTGACGTAGTGCATGCCCACCGAGATGGCCTGCTGGTGGCGGCCCAGATAGCGCACCGCATCCTCGACGCTGCCGACCACCAGTCCGGCCGCCGAATAGTCCACCCGTGCGTCGTCGGTGAACATTGCGCGGTAGGCCGCCCAGTCCTTGGAGTCGACGGCGCGGCAGTACCGGGTGAGCAGGTTCTCGATCTCCAGGGTGGCCGCGGCCGTCACTGGTCCGGCATGCCGATGGTCTTGGCGTCCAGGTACTCCCTGTAGCCCTCTTCGCCGTTGCGGTAGCCCAGGCCGCTCTGCTTGGTGCCGCCGAACGGGCTGTTGATGCCGAAGTGGCTCTTGCCGTTGATGGTGACATTGCCGGTGCGCATCCGGGTGGCCACCGCGAAGGCCCGGTCGACGTCACCGCTGCTGACCTCACCGGACAGGCCGTAGATGGAATTGTTGGCGATGGCGACCGCCTCGTCGTCGGTGTCGTAAGGCGTGACGGTCAGCACCGGGCCGAAGATTTCCTCCTGAGCCACCTGCGAGTCGGGGTCCACGTCCGCGAGCAGGGTGGGCTGGGTGTAGTACCCGACCGGGAGGTTCTCCGGGATGCCGCCGCCGGTGATCAGGCGGGCGCCGGAATCGATGCCGCTGCGGATCAGGCCGAGCACCTTGTCGCGCTGGCCAGCGCTGATCTGCGGGCCCTGCATGTTGCCCGGGGTCCACGGGTCACCGACCGGGAAACCCTCCATCATGGTCTTGAGGATCTCCAAACCCTCGTCATAGCGACTGCGGGGCAACAGGATCCGGGACGGCAGGATGCAGGACTGCCCGCTCATCACACACGCCATCATGGCGGCCAGCGGCAGCGACGCGGACAGATCGGCATCGTCGAGGACGATGTGCGCCGACTTCCCGCCGAGTTCGAGCAGCGTCTTCTTCACGGTCGGGGCTCCGGCGGCCAGAATCGCCCGGCCGGTCGCCGTCGACCCGGTGAAGGTGATCATGTCCACCCGCGGATCCGCGGACAGCGCGGCGCCGACCTCGTTGGCGTTGGACGACACGACGTTGAACACTCCGGCCGGGATGTCGGTCTCCTCGGCGACGATGCGGCCGTACTCGGTGCCCGACCACGGGGTGAGCTGGGCCGGCTTGAGCACGACGGTGTTGCCGGCCATCAGCGCCGGCACCGTCTCGGCGATGTTGAGGTAGAACGGCACGTTCCAGGGGGTGATCGCGCCGACCACCCCGACCGCCTCGTAGTGGATCTTGCGCCGGGCCGGGCCCAGGGGGGTCTCGTGCACACCGTTGTCGACCAGG
Source organism: Mycobacterium sp. AMU20-3851 (assembly GCF_043974665.1). Taxonomy (NCBI): domain Bacteria; kingdom Bacillati; phylum Actinomycetota; class Actinomycetes; order Mycobacteriales; family Mycobacteriaceae; genus Mycobacterium; species Mycobacterium sp. AMU20-3851. The sequence continues at coordinate 3,560,572 of NZ_CP146371.1, read as the reverse complement.
TACTGGAAATTCCGTCCGTGCTCGGCCCAGTGCTTGACCTCTTCGATGGGGCTCTCGATCTGGCTGCCGCTGACGGTGACCGGGCAGCCCACCTCGGTGATCAGGATCCGGCGCAGCCGCTCCTTGTTGCGTTCGAGTGCCTCGTGCAACTGGGTCATGCAGTGATAGCGGAAATCGAGGTCGCGGCTCCAGTCGGTCTCGTCGAAGGCGCGCCGGGCCGCGCCGACCGCGCGCGCCATGTCCTCGACCGTCCCGTCGGTGGCCTGACCGGCGACCTGTTCGCTGGCGGGGTGGACGACGTCGAAGGTCGCCCCGCTGCCGGTGAACTGCAGCTCCCCGTCGATCAGCATCCGTTGTTCGCCGGCCAGCACGCCGCTTTCAGTCTGCACCTCGGTCATGCCCCACAGCTTTACAAATCTCAGACGAAATGTCAGCGAGATCGCAAGTTTCACGGATCCGATTCTCTACGTTCGTAGAGTGCTGACCCCGGGCCGAGTTCGAGGTCGTGCAACGGCGGTTCGCCATCGGCGTGCGGTCGTCCCCAGAGTTCGAATACCTGTCGCGGCAGTGAGTTCGGCGTGGTTGGCTGATCGATCGCCCGACCTGCCTGAAGATCTGACCGACTCCTGGTTCGGGTTACTCGGCAGCGACTGACCCGGCCAGCGCCTGCTCGGCCTCTTCGGCTTCGTCGACGGGCACGTGCCCGCGGGTGAGCAGGAACAGCGCCGCCGCCGCGGCCAGCGCGGCACCGAACATCGTCCAGCCCATCGGCACGGCGCTGTGCTGACCGGCCAGGCCGACCAGCGGCGCGGCCAACGCGCCGGTGCCGTACTGCAGGAAGCCCAGCACCGCCGATCCGGTACCGGCGGCGTGCCGCACCTCGGTCGTGGCAAGCATCGCCGCATTGGAGTAGATGAACCCCATGCAGCCCATGAAGCAGGCCATCAGGGCGACCGTGGGCCAGTGTGGGACACCGCCGATGGTGACGGTGACCAGCAGCAGCGCGCTGACCACGACCATGGCGGCGACCCCGCCCATCAGCACCCGGCGCGGCGTTCGGGACTCGACCAGGCGGGCCGCCACCGCGGTGCCGGCCCCCACGGCCAGCGAACAGGCGCCGAAGGTCAGCGAGTAGTGGCCGGGGGACAGGCCCATGATGTTCTGCAGCACGAACGGTGACGCGGAGATGTAGCCGAACATCGCGGCCGAGGTGAACGCCATGGTCAGCGTGTAACCGATGTAGAAGCGGTTGGTCAGCACGCTGCGGGTGCTCGACGCCAGCGCCTTGATGCCGCCGGGCCGGCGGAGTTCCGCCGGCAGCGACTCCTTGACCGCGAACAACACGCCCAGCAGCATCAGCAGGCACAACAGCGCGAGTGCCCCGAAGACCGCGCGCCAGCCGAGGCTGGTCACGATGGCCCCGCCGATGATGGGCGCGGTCAGCGGAGCGAGCACGCCGATCAGCATCATCACCGCGAACAGTCGGGCGGCCTGCGATCCACGGGCGCGATCGGCGATGACGGCGCGGGCGATGACGACTCCGGCGGCCCCGCCGACGCCCTGGACGAACCGCAGGCCGATGAGGATTTCGACGGTCGGGGCGAAGGCGCACAGGATGCTCGCGACCAGGCAGGCCATGGTGCCGACGACCAGTGGTTTGCGGCGGCCGTACCGGTCCGAGAGCGATCCGATCACCAGTTGGCCGACGGCCAGGCCGATCAGAAACGTGGTCAGTGTCAGCTGGACCGAGGTGGCGGGGGTGTCGAGGTCGACGGCCATCTGTGGGAAGGCGGACAGGTACATGTCGATCGCGAACGGGGTGACGGCGTTGAGCAGTGCCAGTACGGCGATCAAACCCATCGAGGGCGCACCGGGCAAGGCAGTGGCAGAACGCATGGGACCCCTTCGGAAGTCGTCGATTCCCGGCCCGGTCGAGCGCCAGCCCAGATATGTATAACAGAATATGTATTTCTGAAAACGTATGTCAAAATAGGCTATGGCCGAAGTGACGGAAGACACCACCCGCATTCGCGACCTGGCGGTGACGCTGCACGATCTGTCCTGGCGGATCTCGCGGTTCGCACCGGCCCAGGTCGGGCTCGATCCGTTGCCGGCCTCCGAACTGCTGGTCCTGCGTGCGGTGATGGACGAGCCGGGCCGCAGTGTGTCGGAGGTCGCGTCCGCGGTGGCGATGCAGCCGAGCAACGTCAGCGCCGCGGTGCGTGGACTGTGCGGACGAGGGCTGCTGGAAAAGCGCGCCGATCCCGCCGACCGCCGGGTGTCGTTGCTGCACCCCACTGCGCGGGCGGCCGACGATCGCGACGCGATCGAGGACGTCGTGGTCCGCACCGTCAGCACCGCGCTGGCCGAACTGCCCCGCGGGGCCATCGACGTACTGCTGGCGGCAACCCCGACGCTGCGGGAGTTGGCCGTTCAGGTGGCCGCGACCCGGCCGGGGCGGTCTAACTCTGCTTGAGCCCCACCGCATGCCGCAGCTGAGCCAGGAACTGTCCTTCGTCGTCGCTGCGGACGATGTAGTGCGACACTGCCACCCGGATCGCGGTGGACGCCTTCACCTGGGCGTTGGAACCGCTGAGCAGTTTGAGCAGCCGGGCCCGCATCACCGGGAGCACGTGGCTCAGCTGGGCGATGACCACCTCGGGCTCGATGTCGATGATCCGGACGCCGGAATAGGACTGCTGGTACTCGACGATGAATCGCAGTGCCGCATCAAGCTTTTCGGTGCCGCGCAGGCCCGCGGTCGCGGTACTGATGCCGGTGTCGAACATCTCGCGCTCGTAATCGCCGAAGGCCTCCAGTAATTCCTCCTTGGAGGCGAACCACCGGTACAGCGTCGGCCGGGACACCCCGGCCTGCAACGCCACCTCGGACAGGCTCAACTTGGTCTGCCCGTTGCGTCCGAGCACTTCGGCCGTCGCGGCAAGGATCCGGCGCCGCGTCGAGGTGTCCTCGGCGGCGTCGGCGTGCGCGGACAGCGACTTGTTCACGGTACCGATGGTAGAGGGTGTGCCATCACATCGAAGCCTTCAGTGCATAAACCGTGTCGAGATCTTCCAGTGCGGCCACCGACCGGGCGAGCCCCTTGGCCGCGATGTTCTCGTCCTGCATGCCGCCCATCCCGGCGGTGATCAGCGTCGCGATGTAGGCGTACAGCGCACCCTGGCGGAACCGTTGCCAGAGTTGCTCGCGATCGATCTCGGGCCCCCCGGCGGCGCGCAGCTCGGCGCGGTAGACGTCGAGCAGATCGCGTTGGGTCTGCACCCGCTCGGCCGTGGTCATACCGGTGATCAACGTGTACGCCAACTCGCGGGACGGATGACCCCGGCGCACCGCCTGCCAATCCAGCAGGCCGGCGCTTCCGTTGCGGAAGTACACATTTCCCGGATGCGCGTCGCCGTGCATGACGGTGTGCGGCCCGCGGTCGATCAGGGCGGCCACCGTGCGGTAGTTGTCGATGATGAACTGGCCGGCGCGTACCGGGATCTCGGTGCGCCCCTCCAGCTTGCGCGCCGCGGCGTTGGCCAATGAGCCGGTCAACAGTGAGGTCGCGTCCGCCGACGCGGAGTACACCCAGGGGTAGGGGTCCAATCGCTGCCAGAACGTGGCGTGCACCCGGGCCAGCAGTTGCACGATCAGCGTCGCGCGGTCCGGGTCGAGCGGATGCAGAGTGTCGGGGAACTCACAGGACCCCGCGGCGGCCAGGTCTTCGAGCACGAGCACGAACCGTCCCGTCACCGGATCGAAGGTCGCGCCGTGGCAGGTCGGCACATCGGCCAATTGGCCGGACAGTTCCCGATAGAACCGGACCTCGGTGTCGGCGAGGCGCCCGAGTTCCCCCATCAACCGGGTGGCGACCGTTTCGGCGGGCATCTTGACGAATACCGAGGCCGGCACATCGTCTCCGGTCAGGGCCATCCGGGCGCGCGCGGAGGTGCCGGCGTCCCCGTCGAGCAGCGACACCGAGGTGACCCGGCGTCCGAGCAGGCCGGACAGATAGTCCGGGTCCAGATCGGCGACGCGTCGGGGGACGGCGCGCGTTCGCCCGAAGACGGCGTCGGTTGCGATACGTTGCAATCCGCGCCCGAGATGTGCGGCCAGACCGAACACCGGGGCGACGCTGCTGACCTGCGGAGGCATCGTGCAAGCTTACAAATCAAAACGAAATTGTAAAGCGCTGTGATGGGATTTCCAATGACTGGTCCGATGGAGGGCTTCCGGGTGGTGGAACTCGGGGTCTGGGTGGCGGCGCCCGCGGCGGGGGCGATCCTGGCCGACTGGGGTGCCGACGTGGTCAAGATCGAACCGCCCGGCGGAGACCCGGCGCGCTCCTTCGGCCGGATGATGGGCCTGGATTCTGATCTGGGCAGCGCCTCGAACCCGCCGTTCCAGATGGACAACCGGTCCAAGCGCAGCATCGTGCTCGACCTGACCACCCCGGAGGGTCGGGGGACCGCCGTCGAATTGATGGCCGGCGCAGACGTTTTCCTGACCAATGTGCGGCCGCCCGCATTGAGCCGGCTCGGACTGGATTTCGCGACGGTGGCCACCCACAACCCGCAACTGGTGTACGGGCTGATCACCGGTTACGGCACCGACGGCCCGGACGCCGGGCGCGCGGCGTACGACGTCGCCGCGTTCTGGGCCCGCGCGGGCATCGCCGACCTGCTGACCCGCCCCGGTGACACCCCGCCGTTCCAGCGCGGCGGCATGGGCGACCACTCCGCCGGGATGACGCTGGCGGCCGCGGTGTGCGCGGCGTTGCTCGCCCGGACCCGTACCGGCACAGGTCAACTCGTCACCACCTCGCTCTACCGCCAGGGTGCGTACACGGTGAGCTTCGACCTCAACACCCTGTTGATGTCCGGACAGCAGGTCGCCATCGGGCAGCGCGAGACCATGGCGAACCCGTGCATGAACAACTACACCGCGGCCGACGGCAAGCGATTCTGGATCGTCGGGCTCGACGTCGACCGGCACTGGCCGCCGCTGTGCCGGGCGGTGGGCCGCACCGAGTGGCTCACCCGCTACCCGACGCCACGGGACCGGTTCACCAATTCCCGGGAGATCATCGCCGAACTCGACACCGTCTTCGCCACCAAGACGCTCGCCGAATGGGCTGCGGTGTTCGCCGGCGAACCGGACTTCTTCTGGTCACCGATCAACTCGCTCGACGATGTGGTGGCCGATGAACAGTTCCACGCTGCCGGCGGAATCGTCTATGTGCCGGAAGGAGATTCGAGCACGCCGATGGTGGCGAGCCCAGCCGACTTCTCGGCCACCCCGTGGCGGCCGCGCGGCCCGGCCCCCGAACTCGGCGAGCACACCGAACAGATCCTCGCCGAACTCAGGACCGCTGACGGTTGACCGTCGCCAGCACACCGTCGAGCTGGTCCCGGCTGAACGCGCCCCCGCTGAACGACACCAGCCGTCCGATCGGGATGGAGCCGAGCATCCGCATCAGGTCGGTGCCTATCGCAGTCGAAGGGCCGGCAGTGGGTGCCTGCTGGCCGGTCGCGGCCAGCAAGTCGGCCACGATCGGTCCGGCCACCGGGTCGTCGAGCAACTCCGCCAGGGTGGAATCCGGGGTGAACGGGAGCGCCGGGGGAGCATCGCCGGACACGCCGACGGCGGTGTGCAGCCGAAGATCCCGGCTCGACGCCCCGACGGCAACGGTGTAGTCGCCCGACTCGACCAGCCGGCGCCCGGCCCGCACATCCCAGTACCCGAGCTCGTCCCGGGGCACCGGGATCCGGACCTCACGCAGTTCCCCGGGAGCCAGCGTCACATCGGTGAATCCGGCCAGCCAGCGGGGCGGTCGGGCCACCCGGGAGACCGGCAACCCGGCGTATACCTGCACCACCTCGCGGCCGGTCCTGGCGCCGGTGTTGACCACCGACACCCGCACTGTGAGCCCGTCGGCGTGCGCATCCACCGACAGATCGGTGTACTCGAAGGTGGTGTAGGACAGCCCGTGTCCGAACGGGAACATCACCGCCGCATCGCGGGCGTCGTACCACCGGTATCCCACGAAAACACGCTCCCCATAAAGGATTCGCCCGTCCTCGGCAGGAAAGTTCAGGTAGGCCGGCGAATCCTGCAATCGCACCGGCACCGTCTCGGCGAGTCGCCCGGACGGGTTGACGGCGCCGAACAACACATCGGCGATGCCACCGCCACCACCCTGGCCGAGCAGCGCGCCGTCCAGGATCGCCGGGGCCAGCCCGGCCACCTCGTCGAGTCGCAGGACCCCGCCGTGGGCCAGCACCACGACGGTGCGCGGTTGCACCTGCACCACGGCCGACAGCAGGTGCAGTTGTTCGGCGGGCAGGTCGATATGGGTGCGGTCGAAACCCTCGGACTCCTCCTCGGCGGCCAGGCCGAGGAACACCACCGCGGTATCGGCATCGGCTGCAGCGGACAGCGTCTCGGCGGTCAGGTCCTCGGCGTAACTGACCGCATGCTCGCCGGCGTGGCGGCGGATCTCCTCCAGCGGCACATCCACCCGGGTCGGATTCACGTGGGAACTGCCGCCGCCCTGGAACCGCGGGGTCACCGCGAACCCGCCGATGACCGCGATCGAGGACGGTACCAGCGGTAGCAGATCATCGTCGTTCTTCAACAACACGATCGACCGCGCGGCGGCTTCGCGGGCCAGCAGGTGATGGGCCTCGGCATCGAAGGTGGCTGGGCCGGAATCGTTTCCGGTGACCCGGGCGGCCAGGCCGGCTACCCGTTCCGCGGCGCGGGCCACCGCGGCCGCATCGAGGGTCCCCGACTCGACGGCGGCGACGACGTCGGCGTCGGTCACCCCGTTGCTGGACGGCATCTCGAGGTCCAGCCCGGCGGCCACCGCTGCCACCCGGTCGCGGACCGCGCCCCAGTCGCTGACGACGGCACCGTCGAAACCCCACTCGCCGCGCAGGACATCGGTCAGCAACCAGCGGTTCTCAGCGGCGTACACCCCGTTGATCCGGTTGTAGGAGCACATCACCGTCGCGGGCCGGGCCTGTTTGACAATGTGTTCGAAGGCGCGCAGGTACAGCTCGCGCAGGGTGCGTTCGTCGACGGCCGAGCTCGAGCGCATCCGGTCGTCCTCGGCATTGTTGACTGCGAAGTGCTTCAGCGATGCGCCGACGCCGCGGCTCTGCACCCCGCGCACCCACGCGGCCCCGAGCGCACCGGCGAGCAATGGGTCTTCGGAGAAGTACTCGAAGTTGCGTCCGCAGCGCGGATCCCGCTTGATGTTCACCCCGGGACCGAGCAGCACGTGCACACCGAGCGCCCGGCTCTCGACCCCCAGTGCTGCGCCGATGCGTTCGACGAGTTCGGGATCCCAGGTCTGGCTCAGCCCGACGGCGGGCGGGAAGCAGGTCGCCGGTTGGCTGCGGGCCAGGCCGAGATGGTCGGCGCTGCCGGCCTGTCTACGCACTCCATGTGGACCGTCGGTCAGCAGGATCGCCGGGACATCGCCGACCGTCTTGGTGGTCCAGAATGTCGCGCCGCTGCCCAGTGCGGCCTGTTCGGCGAGGGTGAGGTGCTCAGTCACCGTTCCTATTCTTCACCCTCGCCGCGTGCCGCAGCTGCGCCAGGAACTCGTCGCCGTCGTCACTGCGGACCAGATAGTGCGAGATGGCCACCCGGATCGCGGTGGCCGCGGCCACCGCGGCGTCACTACCGGGAGTCAGGCGCTCCAACCGCTCCCGCATCAGCGGGATGAACTGAGCCAGCCGGGCGATGACATGCGCGGGTTCGATGTCGACCATCCGCAACCCGGGATAGGACCGCTGGTAGTCCACGATGATCTGCAAGGTCGCGTCGAGGCGTTCGTCGGGGCTCAGTTCGGCGGGCACCCGGGCCACCGCGCGGTCGTAGTGTTTGCGCTCCCAGACCACGAAGGCGTCGAGCAGCTCGTCCTTGGAGGCGAACCAGCGGTACAGGGTGGGGCGCGACACCCCGGCCTGGGCGGCCACTTCGGAGAGGCTGAGCTTGGTCATCCCATGGTTGCCCAGCACCTGGGCGGTGGCGGCCAGAATCCGCTCGCGGGTGCTGTTCTCCGCATCCGCGGGTGTTGCCTCCGGCATCGCTATACCTTTACAAATTATCGACGTACTGTCACGCTAAATGAGCGCAACGCCGTCGTTGCACGCCCGTAGGAGGGAATCGCCGTGACAGTTGCCAGCGCCCCGCAGGCACGCGAATACAGCCCGTTCGACATCACGTCCCACAACTTCTGGAGCCGGCCCTTCGACGTCCGCGACCAGACCTTCGCGCAGTTGCGGGCGCAGGACGGGGTGAGTTGGCATCGGCCGCTGCCGACCCTGTTCGACATCGAGGAGCCCGGTTTCTGGGCGCTGACCCGCCGGGCGGACATCCAGTTCGCCAGCCAGAATCCCGAACTGTTCACCTCCACTCTGGGGGTGGCACTCGATCCGATGCCCGCCGAGGTGCAGAAGTTCGCGACGTTCTTCCTGGGCATGGATCCGCCCGAGCACACCACCTACCGGCGGCTGATCAGCTCGGCGTTCACCCCGCGCAATGTGCGCCGCATCGAGGAGCAGATCCACGCCAACGCCGTCGCCATCGTCGACGATCTGATCGGTGCCGGTGACATCGATTTCGTCGAAGCCTGCTCGGCGCAACTGCCGATGCGGACGATCTCGGACATGCTCGGGGTGCCTCCCGCGGACCAGCCTGCGCTGGCCAAGGCGGCCGAAAAGCTGTTCAGCATGAGCGATGACGAGTACTCCTCGCTGGAGGAGCGGGCGATGGACACCGTCAACGAGATCATGCTGATCTCGGGTACCGGGGTGGAGCTGGCAAAGTTTCGCCGCGCCAACCCGGGCGATGACCTGATGACCGCCATCGTCAACGCCGAGGTGGACGGGCACCGGCTCACCGACGAGGAGATCGGGGCCTTCTTGATCCTGCTGGCCTCGGCGGGCAACGACACCACCAAGCAGACGACCACGCATGCGATGCTCGCGCTGGCTGCTAATCCGGACCAAAGAGATTGGCTGATGGAGGATTTCGAGGGCCGGATCGGGATGGCCACCGAGGAGTTCGTGCGCTGGTCCACCCCGGTGCTGCAGTTCGCCCGGTTCGCCACCCAGGACGTCGAGGTTGCCGGTCAGCAGATCAGCGCCGGGGACAAGGTCGGCCTGTTCTATTGTTCGGCCAACCGGGACGAGAGCGTGTTCGCCGACCCGCAGCGGTTCGACCTGAGCCGTTCACCGAACCCGCAGGTGGGTTTCGGTGGGGGCGGGCCACATTTCTGCCTGGGCAACCAGCTGGCCAAGAGCGAACTGCGCAACATCTTCCGTGAGTTGCTGACCCGGCTCAAGACCATCGAGCTCGGCGAGCCGGATCTGTTGTACAGCAGCTTCGTACACGGCATCAAGCGGCTGCCCGCGCACGTGCAGTGACGGCTCAGCCGCTCAGTTCGGCGGCCAGCGCCGCGCTGATCGCGCGGTAGGCGAGATCGGCGGCGGCCTGCCAGTCATGGTCGGCGTCGACGATCAGGGCTGCGGTGAAGTGCGGGCTCAGATGCGCCGTCACGGTGGTGACCAGGGTGTCGGGAGCAGCGTCCCTGCCGCCGGCGGAGCGCCACAGGGTGGCGGCGATGTCGGCCATGGCGCCCCGGAAGTCGTTGCGGCGCCGCCGCTCTGCGGCAGCCAGGTCGGCGGGCAGGTTCCGGCGCGATGCCAGCTCGAAGAATCCCGGACCGATGGTGGAGTTCATCCGGTGGGCGGTGTCGCAGGTGTCGCGCAGCCAGTCGGCGGGATCGCCGGCCTGGTAGGCGGGCAGGCCCCGCAGGTAGCCGCTCATGCCGGCCTCGAATGCAGCCCCGAGCAGTTTCTCGCGGGATTCGAAGAGTCGGAACAGCGTCCGTCGACTTACCCCGGTGACCTCGGCGAGCTGATCCATCGTGACATCCAGGCCGTTCTGCAGCACCGATCGCCGGGCCAGGGTGAGGATGTGGTCGACCGTGGCCTGGCGCTTGGCTTCGGCCACTGTGGCGGTCTTGGGCACCGTCGGAGTTTAGCCTGGGCCGCGCCTGTTGACACTCATGAGTGTCATAAGTGACACTTGGCCGTGTCGATACGGAGGTTCCCATGCCCGCGCGTCACCTCGCCACGCACTCCATCGTCGACGTCGATGACGACACCATCGCCGCGGCACTCGAGCAACTGTCGGTGCCTGCCCTGATCGCCTCGGTTGTCCAGATCACCGGTGATCCGTCCGTCATCCGCGGTCCGGTCCGCCCGGTCCAGTTCGTGCAGAACGAGTTTCAGGGCCTGATCGACGAGGACGGCAAGGCGCTGCTGCGTCGCCGCGCGCATCGCGAGATCTGCGCCTGGCGTGACGCGGGCTGCCCGGAAACACCGTCGCTGAGTACCGATCTGATCCGGGAACTCATGGACTGGATAGCCTGCGAACCGGTGCCCGACGACAACGCCGCGCTGTACCTGGAAGAGATGGACCTCGGCGGCGGCAACCCCCGTGCCATCGCCGGACCGGATGGGCTGAGCCCGCCGCCGGGATTCTCGGTGCTCATCATCGGTCTGGGTGCGTCGGGCCTGCTCGCGGCGATCCGGCTGAAGGAGGCCGGCATTCCGTTCGAGGTCGTCGAGAAGAACCCCGATGTCGGCGGCACCTGGTTCGAGAACAGCTACCCGGGCTGCCGGGTCGACGTGGCCAGTCACTTCTACTCGTACTCCTTCGAGCACGTCGGCGATTTCACCGCGTACTACACGCGTCAGCCCGAACTCCACGACTACTTCCGGTCGGTCATGATCCGCCACGACATCGGCACGCACGTGAGCTGGGGCCGCGAGGTGGTGCGCGCCCGGTGGGACGACGAGTCGGGGCATTGGTCGGTGACGCTGCGCGGCGCCGATGGAAGCACCGAAGACCGGACCGCCACGGCCGTCATCTCCGGTGTCGGCTTCCTGAACCGGCCCATGATCCCGGAGTTGCCCGGGCTGCAACGGTTTCAGGGACCGGCGTTCCACTCGGCGCGATGGGACCACGAGGTGGATCTGCGCGGTAAGCGGGTGGCCCTTATCGGTGCGGGGGCCAGCGGCTTCCAGATCGGTCCCGCCATCGTCGACGACGTCGACGAGTTGGTGGTCTTCCAGCGCACGCCCCAGTGGATGGCGCCCAACCCGCGCTACCACGCCGGCGTGACCGACGGCGAACGCTGGGCGATGCGGCACCTGCCCGGCTACTCCCGCTGGTACCGCTTCATGCTGATGTGGCAGTCCAGTGACAAGATGCTGGAACTTGTTCGCGCTGACCCGGATTGGCACGACTTCCCGCGGACCGCGAACGAGGCCAGCGCCGCGCGGCGCGAGATCTTCGCCAACTGGATCAACGATCAGGTCGGCGACATCCCGGACCTCGCCGAAAAGGTCACCCCGCAGTACCCGCCGATGGCCAAACGCATGCTGCAGGACAACGGAAGCTGGCTGCGGTGTCTGCGCCGGGAGCACGTGACGTTCTGCAACGACCCGATCATCGGTATCGACGAGAAGTCCATCCGCACGGCCACCGATCAGTTCGAGGTCGACATCATCGTGCTGGCCACCGGATTCCGGGCCTCCGAGGTGCTGTGCCCGATGGAGGTGATCGGGCGGGAGGGTGTTCCGATCTCGCAGGTGTGGGACGGTAAACCCGAAGCCTTCAACGGCATCTCGGTGCCCGGCTTCCCGAACTTCTTCATGATGGCGGGTCCGGGCACCGCACTGGCTCACGCCGGCAGTGTCATCTTCATGTTGGAATGCCAGATGCGCTACATCGGCGCGGCGCTGCGGACCGTGATCGAGCGGGGCGGGCGCAGCATCGAACCCACCGCCGAAGCCTATGCGCGCTACAACCGGGAACTGCAGGACGAGGTCGCCACCCTGATGTGGGGGCACCCGTCCATCGAGCACTCCTGGTACAAGTCACCCGACGGTGGCGTGTACGTGCTCAGCCCGTTCGGGTCGGTCGAGTACTGGAAGCGCACCCGTGCTCTCGCGGACGAGGATCACGTGCTGGGCTGATCGGCCGTCACCGATGTCCTGATACATCACTTGCGCGCCTGGGCTTTCGGGTGTAGTGTCGAACACAAGTTCGAATGCGATGTTGCTCCCAGTGCTCCACGGTGAGCTTCAGACTGCGACTCCGGTCGCCGAGGGGTTCGATGGTCCTGCGGGACTGTGCGGACCGTGTTGCCTGATCGTGCCTTTGGGCACCTTCTGTGAAAGTCGGTATCCGTCATGGACGCCATTCATCTGGACACGTTCGTCGATACGTTGATCGATGATCTCGCCGTCACCGCTGTCCCGGAGGACGATGCCGAGCGCACGTTGTTTCATCTGCTGGACTGTCCCCGGTTGGTCGATGAGCCCTCGCTGCTGGCGGTGCTGGTGGCCGCAGTCACCGCCCGCAACCTGCTCGACCATGTGATCGCCCAAGCGGTTACGGCCGCCGAACGGCTCGGGGTCCCGGCGCGCCGGCACCTACGTACCGGAGCCGATCTGCTCACCAGTCTCGGAGTGGCCCCCGGCGCGGCGCAGCGGGCGGTACGGGTGGGCCGTGCAGCACCCGCCCTGCCCGCCCTGACCGGCCAGCAGCGCCTCGGCGGAGTGGGTATCGAGTTCGCCGACGCGGTCGGGCGCGGGATCACCCACATCCACAACCGGACCCCTCTGTCGGAGGAGGACCGGGCCAGGGTCGTGACGAAGCTGATGATTCAGACCACCCCGGCGCAGGTGAGCAAGAAGGCCCGCGAGATCGCCATCGAGCGTGCTTCGACGGTGCCGGGCGACGCAGGCGCGGTGCCGATCGCCGAGAACACTGACCTCAACGAGATGACGCTGATCCAGACCGACGAAGGACGCGTCGCGGCGACTCTGGATCTGGATGCGCTCACCGGGGAGGAACTGTTCGCGGCGCTGGATCCGTTGTGCCGGCCGGTTCCGCTGCCGGACGGATCGCCGGACCCGCGGCCCACCCGGCGGCGCCGCGCCGATGCGTTGGGTCAGGTGCTGCGCACCTATCTGTCCGGCCAGCAGCGCCCGATGTCGGGGGGTGTGCTGCCGCACGTCACCCTGATCCGGCCCGCCGGTGTCGACAGCCTCGGTTTCACCGGGCCGGTCAGCGCGCTCACCGCCGATCTGATCTGCTGTGACAGCACCCTCACCGCGGTAACCGTCGACGACGCCGGTGCGCCGCTAGACGTCGGGCGCTCCGAACGGTTGTTCACCCCTATCATCCGAAAAGGCTTGGCGGTACGTGACCGTGGCTGCGCATTCCCCGGCTGCGGAAGGCCCGTGTCCTGGTGCGACGCCCACCACATCCAACCCTGGAACAGCGGAGGCAGCACCTGTATGGACAACGGGGTGCTGCTCTGCCGCAGCCACCACACCGCCATCCACCACGGCGGCTGGCAGGTCTACCTCGGCCCCGACCACCACCCCTGGTTCATCGCACCCCACGACCCGGCCGGACCTGAACCGGCGCGGCTGCGTTCGCACGCCCGACGCACCATGACCGACCTACCCACCGCCGCATAACCCAGCCACAGGCACCTTGACAACTCCACAGCGAACCCGCACACGCGGCGGGAACCGGCACCGAGGACGCCCCGGACCCGCCACGATGAAGCACGGCACGGCGCCGAGCGACCGCTAAGGCTTCTCCCGCCGGCGCACCAGCACCGACTGCTGGATCGCGCCGACCGGGCCCTGTTCATCGAACAGAGTGCCCAGTGTGGTGCCGATCCCGTCCGGTCCGTAGTTGGTCTCGGCTCGGATGCCGATCCACTCGCCTTCGGGCACCCGGTGGATGTGCACCACCAAATCGGTGTTCATGAACGTCCACTGCCGGATATCCAGCTTGGTGCCGATCCCGTTGGCGTCATCGGCGACCGCGAACAGCCGTTGCAGTGGCGTCATCACCTCACCCTTGACCACATCCACCGTCGGGCTCAGCCAGGATTCACCCGGACCGTCGGCCAATGGTGTTGTCAGCCAACGCCAGTCGACGCTGTGCACATAGTTGCGGTCCCAGTCCTTGGCCATGTCCCGGCTGCGGGCCTGGGCCAGTGGGGCCAACGGCGCGGCCGGAGCGTGCAGCACCGCGCTGGTGTCCTGCTGCTGCAGCCGCCATCCGCTGGCCCGGGCCACCGGTCGCGGGGTGCCGTCCGGCCCGGGAGCGAGCATCTCGGCGGTCACCAGTTCGATCTGCTTGCCGGAGCGTTCCCGCTGCGCCCGCACCCACAGATCGCCCTCGGCGGGCACCGGCCCCAGCAGATCGATCAGCACCCGGCTGAGCCGGGTGTCCTCGCGCTGCTCACAACGTTCCAGGGCGCGGGCCAACAACGCCGACACCGGGGCGCCGTGCTGGATGGAGGCCGACCAGGTGCTGCGCACCAGATCGGTGGCGGCGAACTTCTCGCCGATGGGATCGTCGGCGTCGATGAGTTCGTAATAGCAGTCCGACATGGGTCTTCTTTCAGGGTGCGGGAACGTCGACGCTGACCGCGTCGAGGGTGGACAACCTGGTGCCGACCAACCGCTCCGGATAGGCGTCCGTGCTGGACAGCAGGAACAAGGTGCGGCCCTCGGCGCCGCCCAGCGCACACGCGATCGCGGTCCGCCCGGAGATGTCGATCCGGTCGGTCACGCCCTCGTCCGTGATGCGCTCGAACTGGTGAGCCAGCGTCATCGCCGCCCACACCCCGCCCTCGGCGTCCACCGCCAGCCCGTCCGGTGGGCCGTCCAGGCCGTCGGCGAACACCCGCCGATCGTGCAGGGCGCCGGAGTCCGCCACGGTGTAGGCGGTCAGCCGCCGCGCGGTGGACTCGGCGACGATGAACGTCCCGTCGGGGGAGATGACCATGCCGTTGGGGAAGTCCAGGTCCTCAGCGACCACGGTGAGCCGGCCGTCGGGGTCCAACCGGACGATCACACCGCCGTCGCGGGCCTGCGAACCGATGTAGGCACGGCCGTGCGCGTCGACGACCATGTCGCCGAGGTCGGCCGGCACCAGATCGGCGAGATCGGCCAGCACGGAGACGCTTTCACCGTCATAGGCCAGGATCTGATGCGCCTTGGTGGAGACGATCAACAGGGTGCCGTCCGGGCGGAAACCCAGGCCCGACGGCGCGTGGCCGGGCAATGCCAGGGTGGACATCTCGCCCTGCGGGGTGACGGTGTGCACGGCCTCTCCGAGCATGTCGGAGAACCACACCAGCCCCTCGAACCAGCGCGCGCCCTCGCCGAAGCAGAACCCATTGGCCAGCGGCTGGACTGTCATGCGGTAACGATAGCCGACACGACAGCCATACCTTTACAAAACACGCCTCAAATGTCACGCTCCCTGGGTGCGTAAATATCACCGCCACACGTTGTTGTATCTGCACGAGACGATCGAACTGGGCCGCGGCACCAGCGCTCAGTTCACGGAGTGCTTCAACGGGATCTACCACCCGATGATGCAGCAACTCGGCGCCCGGTTGTTCGCGCTCTGGGAGACCACGCCCTACAACGGAAACTGGCCGCAGGTCACCGTCATCTGGGAGATCGACGCCTTCGCCGACTACGCCCGGATCGGCAAGGCGCAGGCCCCCGGCGGCAGCCACGCGGGCGCGGCGGCGGAATGGACGGCCTATCTGTCCGGCATCGGAGCCCACGGTGAGGGCCGGATCATGTACGCGGCCCCGCAGAACCGGAACCTGGCGCAACTGCAGGAAGAGGGATTCACGGCCGAACTGGTGATCCAGGAGATCATGCAGACGAAACCCGGCAAACAGGACGACTACATCCGCGAACTCGAGCGGCTCTACGTACCGTGGTCGGAAAGTACCGGTAAGCGTTGGCTGGGATCGTTCACCACCACCTTCCGCTTCAACGAGGTCATCCACTACTGGGCGCTCGACGGGGGCTGGGAGTGCTTCGAGAACCACTACCCGTCCTGGAAGGACGCGCCACCCGCCGAGATCGTCACCTGGATGTCGGTCGCCCCCGCGCTGCGCGACGGTTGGGAGGATTCCATCCTGGCCGCCCTGCCGCCCTCGCCGCTGCAATGAGAGCCACCGTGCCGCAATCATTCTCATACGATCCCTTCGATCCGGCGGTGATGGCCGACCCGCTGCCGTACTACCGGGTACTGCGGGATGAGCATCCGGTGTACTACCTGCCGAAGTGGGACACCTTCGCGTTGTCCCGGTTCGACGACATCTGGGAAGCGTTGCGGCTGGCCGATGGAACCTTCGTGGCATCCGAGGGCACCTTGCCGTCCGCGGCGGTGCTGGAACGACACAACAGCGGCCCGGTCGCCGATCCGCCGCTGCACCCCATGCCGTTTCACGCCAACTTCGACTCGCCGATCTATGAGAATGTGCGGCGCTGCACCTCGGCACAGTTCCGGCCCCGTTCGGCGGCCACCCTGGCCGACCGGATCCGCACCGTGGCCAACGAACGCCTCGACGAGTTGTTACCGCGCGGCACCTTCGACCTGACCCAGGACTACGGCGGACACGTCGCAGCCACCATGGTCTGCGAATTCGTGGGTCTGCCGGTCGAACTGGCGCCCGAGGTGCTGGCGACGGTCAACGCCGGCAGCCTCGCGCAGCCCGGTGAAGGTGTGGAGGTCGCCAACTCGCGGCCCGGCTACTTGTCCTATCTGACCCCGATCATCGAACGCCGTCGCGCCGAAGGGGCGGACGGCAGCGTGCCGATCGCGGACAGTCTGGTCAACTTCGTGCTGCCGGACGGGTCCGGCTTCAGCGACACCGAGGCTGCCACCCAGATGCTCGGGGTGTTCATCGGCGGCACCGAGACCGTCCCGAAGATCACCGCAGCCGGGCTGTGGCAGCTCGCCCGGCATCCCGACCAGCTCGCCGCGGTGCGCGCCGACCTGGACACCAATGTGCCGATCGCCCGCGAGGAGATCCTGCGCTACACCGCGCCGGCCCAGTGGTTCGCGCGAACCGCGCGGCGCCCGTACGAGATTCACGGCACCACCATCAACCCGGGGCAGCGCATCATCACCCTGCTGGCCTCGGCGGCCCGTGACGAACGCGAATACCCGGATCCGGATGCCTTCATCTGGAACCGGCCCATCGAACGGTTGTTGGCGTTCGGGCACGGCCAGCACTTCTGCCTCGGTGTGCATGTCGCCCGCCTCGAGGTGACCATCATGATCCAGGAGTGGTTCAAACGCGTGCGTGATTACCGGATCATCGCCGAGGCCGCATCCCGGCCACCGTCGAGTTTCCAGTGGGGCTGGAACAATATCCCCGTCGAAGTGCCCGTGGAGGTCTGACATGTGGGGATACCGTCTGATCGCGCCGTTCACCTTCGAACGCACCGACCGCCCCGTTCCCGACCCGGACGCCCTGGCCCCGGGTCAGGTGCTGCTACGGTTCCTGGCCGCCGGCATCTGCGGGAGCGACCTGCCCGGCTTCCGCGGCACCCAGGGCAAGCTGCCTGCTGACACCGGATGCTGTGCCGCCGAGATGGACGGTTTCCCGATCCACGAGATCGCCGGGGAAGTCCTGGCCAGCGCGCATCCCGCACACGCGGCGGGGGACCGGGTGGTCGGCTGGGCCTCCGGATTCGACGGACTGCAGGCGCAGGTGGTCGCCGACGGTGACGGATTGTTCTGTCATGCACCGGATCTCAGCCCGGCCCAGGCCGTCGGCCTGCAACCGCTGGCCTGCGTGCTCTACGCCGTGGAGCAACTCGGCGATGTGGCCGGTGCCCGCGTCGCGGTGATCGGGCAGGGCTCCATCGGCCTGTTGTTCAGTTATGTGCTCAAGGCCGCCGGCGCGGCCCACGTCACCGGCGTCGATCCCGTCGACCGGGCGGCCCTGGGACCGGCCTTCGGCGTCGACGAGGTGGTGCGCGCGACCAGCGACCGGTGGGTGCGGCACCTGACCGACAAATTCGACGTCGTGGTGGAGACCGTCGGGCACCAGGTGGCCACCCTGAACCACGCGCTGGAGGCCGCCGCCGTCGGAGCCACGGTGTTCTACTTCGGGGTCCCCGACGACGACAGCTACCCGATCAGCATGCGCACCATGCTGCGCAACAACCTGACCCTTAAATCCGGTGTGACGCTGGAACGCCGGCGGGTGCTGGCCGCCGCGGACGCGTTCGCCGGCGAGCATCCCGACCTGCTGCCCGCCTACCTCACCCACACCTTCGCGGCCGATCACGCGCAAGCCGCCTTCGAACAGGCCTGCCGCCCCGACCCGACCCGGGTCAAGATCGCGATCGTGGGGGACCCCGCATGAGCCGCCTGCAGGACGCCCTGGCCGCCAGCGACCAGATCTGGGGCGGCTGGGTGGTCGGGCCCACCATCATCGGCCCCGAGGAATTCGCCCAGGCCGGATACGACTACGTGGGATTCGACGTCCAACACGGCTATCTCGACGACGCGGATGTGGCGCTGTTGCTGCGCCGCTTGGAACACGTTCCCATCGCCACGGCGGTGCGACTGCCCTCGGCCGATCCCGCACCCATCGGCCGGGTGCTCGACGCCGGTGCGGACGCCGTCATCATCGCCATGGTGGAAACCGCCCAGCAGGCCGCCGCCGCGGTCGCCGCGACCCGATACGCCCCGGCCGGGGTACGCAGCTTCGGACCGCTGCGGGCATCGCTCGGCCACGACACCGCGGCACTGGAGGCGGGGGCGAGCGTCTACGTGATGATCGAAACCGCCCGAGGGCTGGCCGCACTCGACGAGATCTGCGCGGTACCGGGTTTGACCGGCGTCTATCTCGGGCCCGCCGATCTGGCCATCTCGATGGGCCACCGGCTGTCGGAAGCCTGGACCCACCCGGATGTGGGCGCGGCGATGGCCGAGATCGAGTCCACCGCGGCCGCCGCCGGATTGGTCACCGGAATACACGCAGGCACCGGCGAACTCGGAAAGGTCGCGGCCCGGATGGGGTTCCGGATGATCACCTTGGCATCGGAATCCCAGGCGCTGCGCCGCGGGGCCGCCGCACATCTGGCCGAGGCAACCGCCGGGACCGTGGACCCGGCCGGACAGGACGGATACCTACAGTGACGACACAACCTGTGGCGCTGGTGACCGGTGCGGCGCGCGGACAGGGCGCGGCCATCGTCGCGCGACTGCACGCCGACGGATTCCGGGTCGCGGCCTGCGATCTGCTGCCCGACGAATTGCGCGACAGTACAGCCGGATACGGCGACGACGTGATCGCTGTCGAGCTCGACGTCACCGACGAGGCGCAGTGGCGCGCCGCGGTCGCCGCGACCGTCGAACGTTTCGGCGCCCTGAGCGCCCTGGTCAACAACGCCGGCGTGCTGCACCGGGCCGGGCTTGCCGACGAGACCGCCGCCGGGTTCGAGGGCAGTTGGCGGGTGAACTGCCTGGGCCCGTTCCTGGGCATCCAGGCGGTGCTGGAACACCTCAAGGCCGCCGACGCTGCCTCGATCGTGAACACCTGCAGCACCAGCGCCATCCGGCCGTTCCCGAACCATTCGGCCTACGGTTCGTCGAAGTGGGCCCTGCGCGGCCTCACCCAGGCGGTCGCGGCGGAACTGGCCCCCAGCGGTATCCGGGTCAACGCGGTCTTCCCGGGGCCGATCGCCACACCGATGCTCGACGAACGCACCCAGTCCCGGCTGGCCGAGACCTCCACCGCCGGCCGGTTGGGCAGCCCGGTCGAGGTGGCCGATGCGGTGGCCTTCCTGGTATCGCCGAAAGCTTCCTTCATCACCGGCTCGGAACTGGTGGTCGACGGCGGCCAGATGCTGCAGATCGGATAGCGCGGATGGCCGACGACACGACCGGCGGTATCGCCGACCGGCTGGACCCGGCCCTGCGTCACCTGGCCGCGGCCCGCACCGATCTGTCCGCCGAGACGCTACCTGCGGTACGGGCCTTCCTCGACCAGCGTCGCGCCGACGGTGTGGCCGGCATCGACACGGCCGGTGTCGACATCGAGGATGTGGCCGCCGAGGGGATCCCGGTCCGCATCTACCGGGGCGGCACCGCCGGTGCCGTGGTGTACTGCCACAGCGGCGCGTTCGTGCTGGGCAATCTGGACACCGACCATCTGCAATGTGTCGAATTGGCGCGCCGGGCCGGCGTGACCGTGGTGTCGGTGGACTACCGGCTGGCCCCCGAACACCCGTACCCGGCCGGCCTCGACGATGCCCTGGCGGTACTGCACTGGACGGCGCAGAACGCGAACGGGTGGGGGATCGGTGCGGACCGGGTGGCGGTCGCGGGCAGCAGCGCCGGCGGTGCGCTGGCGGCCCGGTTGGCCCAGTGCGCCGCGAACGGGACCGCACCGCGGATCCGGTTCCAGCTGCTGCACCAGCCGGTGCTCGACGACGGCCTCACCCCGTCCAAGCAGGAGTTCCACGACACCCCCGGATTCGACGGTCCCGCAGCGGAACTGATGTGGCGCTACTACCTTGCCGGCACCCCGCCGACGGCAGGATCGGTGCCCGCCCGGGCTGCCGACCTCAGCGGTCTGGCACCGGCGTTCATCAGCTGCTCGGAACTCGACCCGTTGCGCGACGAGGCCGTCGACTACGCGCTGCGGCTCATGTGGGCGGGCGTGCCGACCGATCTGCACGTGTTCGCCGGCACCTGCCACGGGTTCGATTCGCTGCTGCCGGACTGGGAGATCAGCACTCGGCTGTTCGACATGCAGGGCGCGGCCGTGCGCCGCGCCCTACAACTCAGCTGAGCGCGTCGAGTTCGCGGGCGACCGCGGCGTGATAGGCGTCGATGTGGGACGGGTTGACGATCCGGAAGAACCCGTCGCCCATCGGCTGGTCCCGGTAGGCCTCGATGGTCATGGTGCGCTTGAACAGCGTGACACCAGGATCGGGCCGGCTGAAGTGGTATTCGATGGTCATCCGGCCCTCGAAGCCACCGTTGCCGTCGTAGTCGGTGCCGAGTCGGCCGACCGAACTGAACACCCACATGCGCGGCCGGGTGGCGATCGCCAGCTGCCAGGTGAACACCCGGTCCTCGGTGGGATGGGCCTCCTGCCAGGTGTCACCCACCCGCAGCGGCAGGGTGTCCCGCACGCCGGTGATCCGCGGCCCGCCCGGATAGGTCTTGGCCCAGTTGACCGGGTTCGTGACGAAATCGTAGATCGCCTCCGCCGATTGGGTGAACGCGGTCTCGGAGCTGGTGGTGACGATGCCCAACAGGGTGCCTTTCCTGGACAGGGGTGGTGATCAGCAACCGCAGTCGCCGGTGCCGCCGCCTGGCAGCTCGGCGATCATATCCACGCGGGTGTCATCGAAACTCAGGAATCCTTTGATGGCAGCGGATTCCGGAGGCGTGTCCGGGTAACTCCACGCCACGTCCGCCACCTCGACGCCGCCGATCACCGCCGACCAGTACGTCGCATGGCCCTTGTAGTTGCAGTAGCTCGTGGTCGCACTGCGGCGCAACAGATCGGTACGCACCGTCGCCGGGTCGACGTACAGCCTTGGCGCCAAGGAGGTTTCGTAGAGGATCACGGTGTCGACGGTGTCCACCAGTACGGTGTCGCCGATGCTGACCCGCAACCCCCGGTCGGTGGGCAGGCAGTCCACCCGGTGGTACGGATTCGGCGGATAGTGCACCAGCAGGCGCCCTTCCTCGAACCAGCTGTCCACCGCATCCCATGGCACCCGCACATAGCCGGGTTTCTGCGGAACGGGCTCGCTGGGCAGGCCGCCGACCTCGGCGGCGGGGAAGGCGTAGCTCAGCGGGTGGTCGCGGCGGTGCACCATCAGCGCCGACTCGGTGTCGATCACGTTGTGGCCGTTGCGGACTGCCTGGATGCGCCGCGGGTGGGGCTCGATGAACACCAGGTCATCGGGAATTGCCGGGAAGAACTGGCCGGCCGGATCCCGGCTGAGCGGCCCGCGTCCGGCGTACAGAGTCATGCGGATAGCTTTACAGATTGTCGAATAAATGTCACGCTGGGGGTGCGGCCCCGCCGCCTCCGTCCAGATCGGATCGCGAAGGAGACAGCCACCGTGAAACCCACCCCCATCAGACCCGATGGACGTCACCCGTTCGGCGAGCGAACAGGGGTGGGCGTGCGCGCCTCGGCGAGCGCGCTGCTGTCCTACGACCTCACGGTGGTGGCGACCGACGTCCGGGACGTGGTCGCCGGCGCCGGCGGCTGGCTCTATGACCGGGTCCGCGCCGGATGGAAGGTCACCGTGGTGATCCCCGCCTCCAGCGATGCGCGCCCGTTGGAGGTCCTCGGCGTCCGCACCGTCACCGCGGGCGCAGAGGCCAGGGGGCTGGCGACCGAACCCGCGGCGCTGGCGGTGCCCGCGCACCTGCTCGACGCCGATCCGGCCGTGCGGCGCCACGTCGTCGGGGCGCTCAAGCGCGGCAGCGCGGAGGTGACCATCTGGGGCGACTGCACGAGCCTGGATGTCGGCTGCACCGTCGGCCCCGCGCAGTACCGGCTCGGGCCGGCCGCGCGTGCGTTCAAGACCCACGCGCTGGCCGCTGCGGGGCTGAGCTCGGCGGCCGCGCCCGTCGAGCATTTCCACAGCCGCGCCCTCTGGTATCCGGCCGACGGGCCGGATCTGACCGCAATCCGCTGACGCACACACGAAAACGCCCCGGAAGCCGGTCCGTTGCTAGGAGGCCTCCGGGGCGTTGTCGTCGATTTCGGTTAGCGGTACCAGCCGCGGCTGCGGGCGATCCAGTCGCGCGCCACGATCCCGAGGATCACGACGGCGAAGATGATGAGGAACAGGTCCTCGACATGGCCGACGTGGTTGCCGTGCGTCATCAGCAGAAGGAACAGTGCCGCGAAGATACCGATGAAGTGCAGGACGCGTGGGTTCTCGGCGGACCAGCCCCATTTGGCCGACGGCACTTCTACTTCGTCGACGCCGATGTAGCGCTCGACCTCGGTCTTGCCCACGGATACTCCTCACGCGTATGCCCGGATTGCTGCGGCCATTCTGGCATACCCCGGGGATTTCGCCCGATAGGTGGGTACGTTGCGTACGTGGCAGAGCGCTGGCGCAGGAAATCGGTCGAGCAGTCCATCGCCGACACCGACGAGCCCGATACCCGGCTCCGCAAGGATCTGACGTGGTGGGACCTCACCGTCTTCGGGGTGTCCGTCGTCGTCGGCGCCGGCATCTTCACGGTCACCGCATCGACCGCGGCGAATATCACCGGCCCGGCGATCTCGCTGTCGTTCATCCTGGCCGCGGTCACCTGCGGGCTGGCGGCCCTGTGCTACGCGGAGTTCGCCTCCACGGTGCCGGTGGCCGGCAGCGCCTATACGTTCTCCTACGCCACCTTCGGTGAGTTCGTCGCCTGGATCATCGGCTGGGATCTGATCCTGGAGTTCTCCATCGGCGCCGCCGTGGTCGCGAAGGGCTGGTCCAGTTATCTGGGCACGGTGTTCGGCTTCTCCGGCGGGGTCGTCGCGATCGGTCCGCTGGACCTGGACTGGGGTGCCCTGCTGATCGTCGGCGTGGTGGCCGTGCTGCTGGCGATGGGCACCAAGTTGTCCTCGCGCTTCAGCCTGGTGGTCACCGCCATCAAGGTCTCGGTGGTGCTGCTGGTGGTGATCGTCGGGGCCTTCTACATCAAGATCGCCAACTACGACCCGTTCATCCCGCCCGCCGAAACCGGCGCCGAGGCCACCGGATCGGGCCTGGACCAGTCGCTGTTCTCCCTGCTGACCGGCGCGGCCAGCAGCCACTACGGCGTCTACGGGCTGCTGGCCGGCGCGTCGATCGTGTTCTTTGCCTTCATCGGTTTCGACGTGGTGGCGACCACCGCGGAGGAGACCAAGAACCCGCAGCGCGATGTCGCCAAGGGCATCCTGGCGTCCCTGGCCATCGTCACCGTGCTCTATGTGGCGGTCGCGGTGGTGCTGGCGGGCATGGCGCCGTACCTGGACCTCAAGGAGGCCGGGGCGGGCCACCCGAACCTGGCCACCGCCTTCGAACTCAACGGGGTGAACTGGGCCGCCAAGGTCATCTCCATCGGCGCGCTGGCCGGGTTGACCACCGTGGTGATGGTGCTGATGCTCGGGCTGTCACGGGTGCTGTTCGCGATGTCGCGGGACGGTCTGCTGCCGCGGTCGATGGCACGCACCGGGGAACACGGCACACCGGTGCGCATCACCGTGCTGGTCGCGGTGTTGATCGCCATCGCCGCGTCGCTGTTCCCGGTCGGCAAGCTCGAAGAGATGGTCAACGTCGGCACCCTGTTCGCATTCATCCTGGTCTCGGCCGGCGTGATCGTGCTGCGCCGCACCCGCCCGGACCTCAAACGCGGATTCCGGGTGCCGCTGGTGCCGCTGCTGCCGATCGCCTCGATCATCGCCTGCCTGTGGCTGATGCTGAACCTGACCGGGCTGACCTGGGTCCGGTTCGCCGTCTGGATGGCGGTCGGGGTGCTGATCTACCTGCTCTACGGCCGTCGGCACTCACTGCTGGGCAAGCGTCAGGCCGGGCTGACGCCGGAGGTCCACTGAATGCAGTTCTGGAGTGGGACTCCGTTCATGCCCACCCGAGCGGCGCTGCAGCTCGCCCAGCTCCTCGACGAGGCCGGGTTCGACGGCGTGATCTGCGCCGACCACATGATCTATCCGAGGGAACTGAGGTCGCGGTATCCCTCCGAGAGCGGGAAACCGGGCTGGGCGCCGGAGACGGCCTGGCCGGACTCCTGGGTGATGATCGGCGCGATGGCGGCGCTGACCAGCAGGCTGCGCTTTCTCCAACGCGGTGTACGTCGCCCCGTCACGGCCACTGCTCGACGTCGCCAAGGTGGTGGCCACCGCCGCAGAGGTGTCCGAGGGCCGGGTCTCGCTCGGGGTCGGCGTCGGGTGGATGCGCGAGGAATACGAGTTGATGGGCCAGGATTTCGCGACCCGCGGTAAACGGCTCGACGAGATGATCCCGGCGCTGCGTGCGCTCTGGCAGGGCGGGTGGGTGTCCTGGAGTGGCGAGTACTACCAGGTGCCCGAGCTCATGCTCGAGCCGCACCCGCCGGCGCCGGTGCCGATCCTGTGTGGTGGTGAGTCCGAGGTGGCGTTGCGCCGGGCCGCCCGGCTGTGCGACGGCTGGGTCGGCACCGCCTATCTGCTCGAGGAGGCGACGCGCTACGTGGACCGGCTGACCGACCTGCGCCGCGAGTACGGCCGGGCCGACGAGCCGTTCGAGGTGTTGCTCGCGCTGCTGGACCGCCCGTCGGTCGAGCTGTACCAGCGGGCGGAGGAGGCCGGGATCACCGCGGTGCTCTGCGCGCCGTGGGCCGCGGCCGAGGACCAGCGCGGCGCGACCATGCGGTTCGCGGAGAAGATCATCAGCCGTTTCCGGTGATCCCGGCCCCCTGCGATCACATCGGCGGCATCAACACCGAATCGACCAGGTACACGGTGGCGTTGGCGGTCTGCACGCCTCCGCACACCACGTTCGCATCGTTCACCCTGAGCTCACCGGGCGCACCGGAGGTGACCGCCACATCGGCGCCCTGCAGGGTGGTGTGGGAGCCCACGACCTGAGCGGGCCCGGCCTGTCCCTGGACCACGTGGTAGGTCAGGATGCTGGTCAGCAGCTCCGAATCGGTCTTCAACCGGTCGATGGTCGCCGGGTCGATCTTCGCGAACGCCTCATCGGTGGGCGCGAACACCGTCAGCGCGGGCGCGCTGTTGAGTGTCTCGATGAGGTTGACCTGTGGGTTCAACTGGCCGGACAGCGCCGAGGTGAGGGTGGTCAGCAGCGGGTTGTGCGAGGCCGCGACGGCCACCGGATCGTGCGCCATCCCGGCCACCGACGCCGGGCCCTCCGGGTTCTGCGCGGCGTACGCGGCGCATCCGGGACCGACGAGTTCGGCGTTCGCCACGCCGGTCGAGGTGAGCAGGAGGCCGGCCGCCGCCGCTGCGGCACACGTGACGCCGGCGAGCTTCTGGCTGTTCATCGAGAGCTTCATGAGCATTCCTTCGTTGTGGCGTATGTGTTTCGGATGAGGTGTACGAAGTGGGGGCGGGGCAGCCCGCTCGGGGGGAAAGGCTGCCCCGCCGGTCTCATGGGGCGCGCCGAGCTAGTTGGCCGGCGGCATCAGCACCGTGTCGATCATGTAGACGGTGGCGTTGGCAGTCTTCACGCCGCCGCACACCAGGCCGGCATCGCCGAACTTGAGATCGTCGCCGGCACCGGTCACGGTGATCGCCTCGCCCTGCACGGTGGTGTGCTCACCGGCCACCTGGTCGGGGGAAACCTGGCCGGGCACAACGTGATACGTCAGGATCGAGGTGAGCAGGTCGGAGTCCGTCTTGAGCGTCTCCAGGGTGGCGGGGTCGACCTTGGCGAACGCGTCGTCGGTGGGGGCGAAGACGGTGAACTCACCGCCGTCGAGCGTGGACACCAGGTTGACGTTCGGGTTCAGTTGCCCGGAGAGGGCCTGCGTCAGCGTCTTGAGCATCGGGTTGTTGGATGCGGCCACGGTGACCGGGTCGGCGGACATTCCCTGGACCGAGCCGGGTCCGCTGGGCACCTGCTCGGCGTACGCGGCGCAGCCGGTACCGATCAGCGCGCCGGCCGGCGCCGCCATCGTGGTCGAGGTCTCCGGTGCCATCGAGGAGGTCATGGACTCCGTCATGGAGGACACCGAGGAACTGGCGTCACTGCTCTCGTCGGATGACCCCGAACAGGCGGACAACCCGAGTGCCGCCACCGCCGCGACTCCGGCGAAGGCGATCCGATGGTGAGTGAGTTTCATCAGGCTCAACTTCCTTGTTGGCGGGCCGGCCGGTGCCGCACCCGTGTGCACCTACATCCGCTATTCGGTGCCGCGCGCCGGATGGATGGGTTCGGATCGAAGTCGGGGCACAATGGGTGCGTGAGCTCACCCACCTCCCGCTGCCGCGTCCTGATCCTGGGCAGCACCGGATCGATCGGTACCCAGGCGCTGGAGGTCATCGCCGCCAACCCGGACCGCTTCGAACTGGTGGGCCTGGCGGCCGGGGGCGGCAACCCGGATCTGCTGGCCGCGCAGGCCGCCGAGACCGGGGTGACCAACGTCGCGGTCGCCGACCCGGACGCCACGATCGAGGCCCGCTACCGCGGCCCGGACGCGGCCACCCGCATCGTCGAGGAGACGGGGGCCGATGTGGTGCTCAACGCCCTCGTCGGGGCGCTCGGCCTCAAACCGACCCTGGCCGCCCTGCACAGCGGCGCCCGGCTCGCACTGGCCAACAAGGAATCGCTGGTGGCCGGGGGCCCGCTGGTCCTCAAGGCGGCCGCACCCGGCCAGATCGTGCCGGTGGACTCCGAGCATTCGGCGCTGGCGCAGTGCCTGCGCTCGGGCAGCCCCGAGGAGGTGGCCCGGCTGGTGCTGACCGCCTCGGGGGGCCCGTTCCGTGGCTGGGCGGCCGCGGACCTGGAGTCGGTCACCCCGGAGCAGGCCGGCGCCCACCCCACCTGGTCGATGGGGCCGATGAACACGTTGAACTCGGCGTCTCTGGTCAACAAGGGGCTGGAGCTCATCGAGACACATCTGCTGTTCGGCATCGACTACGACCGCATCGACGTGGTCGTCCACCCGCAGTCCATCGTGCATTCGATGGTGACCTTCACCGATGGTTCCACCATCGCCCAGGCCAGCCCGCCCGATATGAAGCTGCCGATCGCGTTGGCGCTGGGGTGGCCGGCGCGCGTCCCCGGCGCCGCCGCGGCATGCGACTGGACGACGGCGTCCACCTGGACGTTCGAACCGCTCGACGATGCGGTGTTCCCGGCGGTGCGGCTGGCCCGGGAGGCCGGGCAGCGTGGCGGAAGCCTGACCGCGGTGTACAACGCCGCCAACGAGGAGGCCGCGGAGGCCTTCCTGGCGGGACGGATCCCGTTCCCGGCGATCGTGCGGACGGTGGCCGATGTGCTGCACGCCGCAGATCAGTGGGCCGCTGAACCCGCTACCGTGGAAGAGATACTCGATGCGCAGGACTGGGCCCGTGACCGGGCGCGGCGCGCAGTCAGCCAGGAGGTAGCAGCAAGCCGATGATGTTGTACGTATTGGGCATCGCGGCGATGGCGCTGGGCATCCTGTTGTCGGTGGCCTGGCACGAGTGCGGTCACATGTGGGTGGCCCGGGCCACCGGCATGAAGGTGCGCCGCTACTTCGTGGGATTCGGGCCGACGCTGTGGTCGACCAAGAAGGCCAACAAGCTCGGGTACACCGAGTACGGGGTCAAGGCCATCCCGTTGGGCGGCTTCTGCGACATCGCGGGCATGACCACCCACGACGAGATCGCTCCCGAGGACGAGAAGTACGCGATGTACCGGCAGAAGGTGTGGAAGCGCGTCGCCGTGCTGTTCGCCGGGCCCGGGATGAACTTCGTCCTCGGGCTGGTCATCATCTACGGCATCGCCAACATCTGGGGCCTGCCCGATCTCAACCCCCCGACCACCGCGATTGTCGGTGAAACCTCTTGTGTGGCACCGCAGGTCGCCAAGAGCGGGGAAGACCCCTACGGACCGTGCCCCCAGCCGGGTCCGGGTCCGGCCGCTCTGGCCGGAATCCAGAGTGGGGACACCATCGTCAAGGTCGGTGAGACCGACGTGGCGACCTTCGCCGATATGGCCGCAGCCATCCGTGCACTCGACGGCCCGGTCCAGGTGGTCTACGAACGCGACGGCCAGCGGCTCTACACGGTGGTCGACGTCGCGCAGACCCAACGCTTCACCTCCAAGGACGCCGAGACCCCGGACACCGTCGGGGCGATCGGTGTGAGCGCCGCACTGCCGCCGGGACCCACGCAGTACAACCCGCTCTCGGCGATCCCGGCGACCGTCGCCTTCACCGGCGAACTGTCGGTCAAGCTGGGGGAGGCGTTGCTCAAGATCCCGACCAAGGTCGGTGCGCTGGTCGAGTCGATCGGTGGTGGTGAACGCGACCCGGAGACGCCGATGAGTGTCGTCGGCGCGAGCCGGCTGGGCGGTGAGGCGATCGAGAACGACCTCTGGGTGCTGTTCTGGTTCCTGCTGGCGCAGCTGAACTTCGTGCTCGGCGCGATCAACCTGCTGCCGCTGCTGCCGTTCGACGGTGGGCACATCGCGGTCGCCACCTACGAGAAGCTTCGCAACATGGTCCGCAAGGCGCGTGGGCTGCTGCCCGGCGCGCCGGTGGACTACATGAAATTGATGCCCGCCACCTACGTCGTGCTCGCCGTGGTGGGCGTCTATATGTTGTTGACCGTCACCGCCGACGTGGTCAACCCCATCAGCCTTTTCCAATAGGAGACACGCAATGACGAACATCGGGTTGGGCATCCCGGCACCGCCGCCGCCGGTCCTGGCGCCGCGCCGCAAGACCCGTCAGCTCAAGGTGGGCAACGTCGGGGTGGGCAGCGAATCGCCGATCTCGGTGCAGTCGATGTGCACCACCAAGACGCACGACATCAACTCCACCCTGCAGCAGATCGCCGAGCTGACCGCCTCGGGCTGCGACATCGTGCGGGTGGCCTGCCCGCGCCAGGAGGACGCCGACGCGCTGCCGATCATCGCGAAGAAGGCCAACATCCCGGTCATCGCCGACATCCACTTCCAGCCCAAGTACATCTTCGCGGCCATCGACGCCGGTTGCGCGGCGGTGCGGGTGAACCCGGGCAACATCAAGGAGTTCGACGGCCGGGTCAAGGAGGTCGCGAAAGCGGCTGCGGCAGCCCAGATCCCGATCCGGATCGGGGTCAACGCCGGTTCGCTGGACAAGCGGATGCTGGAGAAGTACGGCAAGGCCACGCCGGAGGCGCTGGTCGAGTCGGCGCTGTGGGAAGCCTCGCTGTTCGAGGAGCACGGCTTCGGCGATATCAAGATCAGCGTCAAGCACAACGACCCGGTGGTGATGGTCGAGGCCTACGAACAGCTGGCCGCGCAGTGCGACTACCCGCTGCACCTCGGCGTCACCGAGGCCGGGCCGGCCTTCCAGGGCACCATCAAGTCGGCGGTCGCGTTCGGCGCGCTGCTGAGCCGGGGCATCGGCGACACCATCCGGGTGTCGCTGTCGGCGCCGCCGGCCGAGGAGATCAAGGTCGGCACCCAGATCCTGGAATCGCTGAACCTGCGCCCGCGCGGGCTGGAGATCGTGTCCTGCCCGTCCTGCGGTCGTGCCCAGGTCGACGTCTACACGCTGGCCAACGAGGTGTCGGCCGGCCTGGACGGGCTCGACGTGCCGCTGCGCGTGGCGGTGATGGGCTGTGTGGTCAACGGACCCGGGGAGGCCCGCGAGGCCGATCTGGGTGTGGCTTCCGGAAACGGCAAGGGCCAGATCTTCGTCAAGGGCGAGGTGGTCAAGACGGTGCCGGAGGCGCAGATCGTGGAAACCCTGATCGAGGAAGCGATGCGCATCGCCGCGGAATCCGAGGGGGCGGCCGGCGCTGACGGATCTCCCTCCGGCCCGCCGGTTGTGACCGTAAGCTGAAACCTGGCCCTGTGAGCGGGCTCACCAGATACGGCTTGCCAGAAAGAGTCCCGAATGTCGGCTCCACCACTGTCACGTGTCACCGGCGACCGACAGGTCTCGGTGGTTCGTGACGTCGGTCAGGTGCGGGCCGTCCTGGAGGCGGATGCCGTCGCATCCTGCATGGTGGCCTGCCGGGTGCTGGAGTTCGGGGTCGACCCGGGCGCCATCGGCGGTGAGTTGTGGACGCGCGGGACACCGGCGGACTCGCTGTGTTACGCCGGGGCCAATCTGATCCCGCTGCGCGGCAGTGCCGCCGACCTGAAGGCGTTCGCGGACAAGGCGTTGCGCGCGCCGCGGCGGTGCTCCTCGCTGGTCGGCCGTGCCGAACTGGTGTTGCCGTTGTGGCAGCGGCTGGAACCGGGCTGGGGGGTGGCCCGTGACGTGCGGGCCGATCAGCCGCTGATGGCGCTGCACTCACCCGCGCGCTGCCTGGCCGACCCCGCGGTCCGGCCGGTGCGGATGGAGGAGCTGGACGCCTACCTGGTGGCGGCGATCGACATGTTCATCGGCGAGGTGGGTATCGACCCGCGGCTCGGCGACGGCGGCCGCAGCTACCGGCGCCGGGTGGCCGGCCTGATCGCGGCGGGCCGGGCGTGGGCGCGGTTCGAGCGCGGCGAGGTGGTCTTCAAGGCCGAGGTGGGGTCGCAGTCGCCGACCGTCGGCCAGATCCAGGGTGTGTGGGTGCACCCGGAGTGGCGGGGCCGCGGCCTGGGCGCGGCCGGTACCGCGACGGTCTCGGAGGCTGTGCTGCGTGGCGGCCGGATCGCCAGCCTCTACGTCAACGGGTTCAACGAGGTGGCCCGCGCGACCTACGCGAAGATCGGTTTCACCCAGGTGGGCACGTTCGCCACCGTCCTGTTGGACTGATCTCGGCGCGATCACGTTTCTGTCTCGGTGCGCCTCCGACGCAACCCGCCGTCACACTCTTAACATCAGCCACAATGACATCGTCAACCTCATCAGTATCGCGATTGTCACGGCTGACCGCGGGCATCGCCGTCATCGTCGTCGGCGGTGCACTGAGCGCCTGCACGCCCAAGCCGGACGGGCCCGAACCCGTTGCCGCGCAATTCTTCGAGGCGCTGGTCGACGGTGACACCGCCGCCGCCGCGCGGCTGTCCGACAAGCCGGCCGAGGCGCAGGCGGCGCTCAACGAAGCCTGGGCCGGACTGCAGGCCGAGCGGCTGGACAGCCAGATCACCGGGTCCAAGTACACCCTGGACACCGGCACCGTGAAGTTCCGCTACACCTGGCACCTGCCCAAGGAACGCACCTGGGCCTATGACGGCGAGCTGAACATGGTGCGCAACGAAGGTCAATGGCAGGTGCGCTGGAGTGCCACCGGTCTGCACCCGGGACTGGGCGCGAACCAGACGCTGGCATTGCGCGCCGATCCGCCCGGGCGGGCTTCGGTGAACGAGCGCAGCGGCAGCAATGTGCTGGTGCCCGGCTACCTGTACCACTTCGCGCTGGACGCCAAGGCCGCCGGCGCGGAACTGATGCCGACCGCCCGCGCGGTCGTCGACGCGCTGCGACCCTTCGACGACACCCTCGACCCCCAGCGCCTCGCCGAGGAGGCCAGCTCGCGGACGTCGCCGCGCAGCCTGATCACGCTGCGCAAGTCCGACTACGACAAGGTGTTCGGCGCGATCGGCAACCGGCCGGGCGTGGTGATCACCCCGCAGCCCGAGATGCTGCCCACCGACGAGAAGTTCGCACCGGCGATCGTGGCCGAGGTCAAGAAGGCGGTCACCGAGGACCTGGTGGGGGAGCCCGGCTGGCGGATCGTCAGCGTCAACCAGAACGGTGTCGACGTCGCCGTGCTGAACGAGGAACCCGGCACCCCCGCCCCGTCGGTGACGATCAGTCTGGACCGTGCCGTGCAGAACGCCGCGCAGGACGCGGTCGACATGGTCGGCAAGAAGGCGATGATGGTGGCCATCAAACCGTCGACCGGGGAGATCCTGGCCGTCGCGCAGAACGCAGCCGCGAACGCCGACGGACCGACGGCCACCATGGGCCTGTACCCGCCGGGGTCGACGTTCAAGATCGTCACCGCCGCCGCGGCCCTGGAACGCGATATGGCCACCCCGAACACGCTGCTGGGCTGCCCCGGCAAGCTCGACATCGGGCACCGCACGGTGACCAACTACAACGCGTTCGACCTCGGCACGGTGCCGTTGTCGCGGGCCTTCGCGAACTCCTGCAACACCACCTTCGCCGAACTCGCCTCCACCATGCCGCCGCGCGGGCTGACCACCGCGGCGGCCCGCTACGGCCTGGGCCCGGACTTCATGGTCGACGGGATCCCGACGGTGACCGGATCGGTGCCCCCGACCGTGGACCTGACCGAGCGCGTCGAGGACGGCTTCGGCCAAGGCAAGGTGCTGGCCAGCCCGTTCGGGATGGCCCTGGTGGCCGCGACGGTGGCCGCCGGCAAGACGCCGGTGCCGCATCTGATCGAAGGTCGCCAGACCGAGGTGGACGGCCAGATCGGTGAGCCGCTGAGCCCGGAGATCATCGACGGCCTGCGCCCGATGATGCGTCTGGTGGTCACCAACGGCACCGCCAAGGAACTCAACGGTCTCGGCGACGTCCGCGGCAAGACCGGTGAGGCCGAGTTCGACGGCGGTTCGCACGCCTGGTTCACCGGCTACCGCGGCGACCTGGCTTTCGCGGCGCTGATCGTCGGCGGCGGCAGTTCGGAGTACGCGGTGCGGATGTGCCGCGACATGCTCAACGGGCTGCCCCCGGACTACCTCGCCTAACCTTGACGGTGGGAGGGCGAGATGAACGAGGATCCGGGAACCTGGCGCATCGCCGATTCGGCGATTCCCCGCATTCCCGAGAATGGGCTGCGGGTCTCCGACGCCGACCGCAACGGCACCCTGCGTCGGCTGCACAATGCGGTGGCCATGGGGCTCATCGACATCGGTGAGTTCGAGGAACGTTCCACACTGGTGGCCCAGGCCCGGCTGCATTCGGACCTCAACGCCCTCGTCGACGATCTGCCCGGACCGGGCGCGATCATCAGCTCGGCCGCCGACCGGGTGGAGTTGCGCGGTGTGCTGGGCTCGTTGAAGCGCCAGGGGGAGTGGCTGGTGCCCACCCGGCTGGCGCTGACCCGGCGGATGGGCTCGGTGGACCTGGACCTGACCCGGGCCCGCTTCGCGGGATCGATGGTGGTGGTGGAACTCGACCTCAAGTTCGGTGGCCTCGAACTGCGCCTGCCCGCCGGGGCGAGCGCGTCGATCGACGATGTCGAAGTGGTGGTCGGCAGCGCCCGTGACCATCGCGGCGACGCGCCGGCCGAGGGCAACCCGCACATCATCCTCACCGGCAAGGTGGTGTGCGGATCGGTGGACATCCGTGGACCGCGCCGCAACTGGAAGCCGACGCTGAGACGGTCCTAACGCGGCTCCAGCACCGCGAAGGTGAGCGTCGACTTGGCCGCGAGCCGTCCGCGATCCACATCGAAGACGTCGACCTCGGTGACGATGAGACGTCGCCCGGCCCGCACGATCGTCGCCTCGGCGCGGGCCTTGCCCATGATCGGCGCCAGGAAGTGGATGTTCAGGTCGGCGGTGGTGACGTCATAGCCGGCGCCGGTCGCCCGGCCGGCCAGCATGCCGGCCGCGATGTCGATCAGGGTGGCCACCAGGCCACCCTGCAGCGCACCGCGGACGTTCGCGAGATCCGGCCGGTTCTCCATCTCCAGCACCAGCCGGTCGTCGGCCGACTCGACCTCCCGGTAGTCCAGCCGCGTCAGGATGTGCGTTTCACTCACCGCCGTACGGTAACACCATTACCGCCGGGCGAGAGTTTCGCTCTCGGGCCGTCTCGACGCGGCGATTAGCATGTCACCATGCCCGTTCGCGCCCCACTTCGTTCCGGTGAGCTGTCCCCGACGCTGCCGGTGCCCAAGTCCATCCCGCGCCCCGAGTACGCGTGGAAGCCGACCGCGGTGGAGGGCCACGAACCCTGGGTGCAGACCCCGGAGGTGATCGAGAAGATGCGGGTCGCCGGGCGCATCGCCGCCGGCGCGCTCGCCGAGGCAGGCAGGGCGGTCGCCCCCGGCGTGACTACCGACCATCTGGACCGGGTGGCCCACGAGTACATGCTCGACCACGGCGCGTACCCGTCCACCCTGGGCTACAAGGGCTTTCCCAAGTCGTGCTGCACCTCGCTGAATGAGGTGATCTGCCATGGCATCCCGGACTCCACCGTCATCGAGGACGGTGACATCGTCAATATCGACGTCACCGCCTACAAGGACGGCGTGCACGGCGACACGAATGCCACCTTCCTGGCCGGCGATGTCTCCGAGGAACACCGACTGCTGGTGGAGCGCACCCACGAAGCCACCATGCGGGCCATCAAGGCCGTCAAACCGGGCCGGCAGCTGTCCATCGTCGGGCGGGTCATCGAGGCGTACGCGAACCGCTTCGGCTACAACGTGGTCCGTGACTTCACCGGTCACGGGATCGGTGAGACCTTCCACAACGGCCTGGTGGTGCTGCACTACGACCGGCCGGAGGTGCAGACCGTGCTGGAGCCGGGGATGACGTTCACCATCGAGCCGATGATCAACCTCGGATCGCTGGACTACGAGATCTGGGATGACGGCTGGACGGTGGCCACCAAGGACCTCAAGTGGACCGCGCAGTTCGAGCACACCCTGGTGGTGACCGAGGACGGTGCCGACATCCTGACCCTGGTGTGAGCGCGCTGCTGATCGCCGGCACCACCTCCGATGCCGGCAAGTCCATGGTGGTCGCCGGACTGTGCCGGCTGTTCGCGCGCAAGGGAATTCGGGTCGCGCCGTTCAAGGCGCAGAACATGAGCAACAACTCCGCGGTCACCACCGAGGGTGGCGAGATCGGCCGGGCGCAGGCCATGCAGGCCCGCGCCGCCGGGCTGGCGCCCAGCGTGCGTTTCAACCCGGTACTGCTCAAACCGGGTAGTGACCGGACCTCACAGCTGGTGGTGCGCGGGCAGGTGGCCGGCACCATGGCGGCCAGGGACTACCTGACCCGGCGCACCCAACTGGCCGAGGTCGTCAACGCCGAACTGCAGGCGTTGCGCGCCGACTTCGACGTGGTCATCTGCGAGGGCGCCGGCTCGCCGGCGGAGATCAATCTGCGCGCCACCGACCTGGCCAACATGGGGCTGGCCCGGGCGAGCGGCCTGCCGGTGGTGGTGGTCGGTGACATCGACCGCGGCGGCCTGCTGGCCCACCTGTTCGGCACCGTCGCCGTGCTCGAACCCGAGGACCAGAAACTCATCAGCGGATTCCTGGTCAACAAGTTCCGCGGGGACCCGGCGCTGCTGGAGCCCGGACTGCGCCAACTGCAGGAACTGTCCGGCCGGCCCACCTATGGTGTGATCCCGTACCTGGACGGGCTGTGGCTGGACACCGAGGACTCGCTGTCGGTGCAGGCCGGGCAGACGCTGGGCCGGCCGATCGAACCGCGCGGGACGGACTGGCTGACGGTCGCGGCGGTGCGGTTACCCCGCATCTCGAACTCCACCGACGTCGAGGCGCTGGCCTGCGAACCCGGGGTTGCGGTGCGCTGGGTTGCCGACCCGGCCGAGATCGCCGAGGCCGACGTGGTGGTGCTGCCGGGCAGCAAGGCCACGGTGTCCGACCTCGGCTGGCTGCGCGAGCGCGGACTGGCCGACGCGGTGCGCGCGCACGCGGCCGCGGGCCGCCCGGTACTGGGCGTGTGCGGCGGATTCCAGATGCTGTGCCGCCGCATCGACGATGTCGTCGAGTCGGGCTCCGGCCGGGTTCAGGGCCTCGGTCTGCTCGACGCAGACATCGTCTTCGAGCGCGAGAAGACGTTGCGGCACTGGGAGACTCCGTTGCACGGATACGAGATCCACCACGGTCAGGTGGCCCGCAGCGCCGAGGACGACTGGCTCGGGGTGGGCATTCGCCGGGGTGCGGTCTACGGCACGCACTGGCACGGCCTGCTCGACAATGACCAGGTGCGGCGCGGCTGGCTCGCCGAGGCGGCCGGCGCGGCCGGCCGGACCGGCTTCGAGGTGGCCCCCGACGTCAGCGTCAGCGCCCGCCGGGACGCCCAACTGGACCTGATGGCCGATGCGCTGGCCGAACATGTGGACCTCGACGCGTTGCTCGGCCTGCTCGACGGGGTCCCGGCGCGACCGGTGATCACCAGCGCACTCGGTAACGTGGACCCATGATGCGCGGGCTGCCGGTGCTGTTCGCCGCGGTGGTGCTGCTGACTGGTTGCACGAGCGCGGTGCAGGGCGCCGCGACCTGGCCCGGGGAACGTCTGGAGCGGGTTCTGCTGACCGCCGCGGATTTCCCGGACGGGGTGCAGTTCGACCGGGTCATCGAGAATCCCGGCGAGCCCGACGGCGCCGGTGCGCCGCCGGCCATGCTGTCCGACCCGCCGGGTTGCAGTGAGGGATTCACCAAGGTGATCACCGCGACGGCGGAGCGCGGGCCGGGCAGTGCGGCCAAGTACACCGTCGGCTACGACGGAGCCCGCATGCTGATCACCGTGCTGAGCTGGCCGCTGGACACCGATGCGCTGGAAGCCACCGCCCAGCGGTGCGCGCGCTTCTCGACCTTCTTCGATCGGGGTTCGCCGCCCATCCCGATGACCACCACGCGGCTGGAGACCGCGCGCCCGGACGCCCTGGTGTACGAGCAGACCATGGACCTGTCCGGCGCCCGCAGCAGCGTGTACTTCTCCTTCGAGAACGTGGACTCGATGGCGGTGTTCGCCGTCGCTTTTCCCACCCCGAACCCCGCGATCGGGGTCAAAGCGACGCTGCCGCAGACGTTTCTGGAGGCAACCGGCAAACAGGCGCAGCGTCTGGAGGCGCCGTGACGGCCGGTGGGCAAGAGCAGACAAACCGCTGCGCCGAACCCGAGGATGTCCTAGCGTGACCCAGATGCCCGCCACCACCGTCACCGTGGACGATGCCCCCTTCACGGTCGAGGTCGCAGGCCCGGAGAACGCCGGCGTGGTGGTGTTGCTCGGCTCGGTCAAGCAGGCGCCCGCCGCCTACGACGCGGTGTGCCACCGACTGCACACCGCCACGCTGCGCACCGTCGTCATCCCGCCGTCCCCGCAGCTGACGGCCTCCGCGGTGACCGGCATCATGGATGCCCTCGATGTGCGCTGGGGGACGCTGGTCGGCGACCGGGTCGGGGCCGAACTGGCCTGGGAACTCGCGGCCACCAGGCTCGACCGGTTCACCGGGCTGGTGGTGGTCGACCGCGGGCACCCCCGGGTCCCCGACGAGGCCGGGGCGGTCCGCAACGAGAACTGCCCGCCGGTCGAGGTGGCCACCACCGCACTGGTGAGCACGGTGGCAGCGGCGAAAGTCGTTCGCGCCAGCCAGCAATACGTCTACGGGGACTTCCGGGTGGTGGAGCTGCTCGGCCGGCGCAACGCCGGCGAGTCCACCGCGCAACTGGCCGCCGAGATCGTGATGCGCACCAGCACCTGGTGACTCCATTGGTCTGATGGCCTACCTTTAGAGCTGGCGCCGGTCACCGCCGACCCGCGTCGAACCGACGAGGGGATTCGCCCGATGGTTGGAACCGGAATGCTGTCGCAGGCCGCGCTGGAACAGCTCGTCGCGGCCCACGAGGTCGACACCGTCATCGTCGCGTTCCCGGACATGCAGGGCCGGCTCACCGGCAAACGGGTCTCGGCGCGGCTGTTCGTCGAGGAGGTGGCCGCCCACGGCGCGGAGTGCTGCAACTACCTGCTGGCTGTCGACGTCGACATGAACACCGTCGGCGGATATGCCATGTCGAGCTGGGAGACCGGCTACGGCGACATGGTGATGACCCCGGACTTCAGCACGCTGCGCTGGTTGCCGTGGCTGCCGGGCACCGCGCTGGTGATGGCCGACCTGTCCTTCACCGACCGGCGCCCGGTGGCGGTCGCCCCGCGCAGCATCCTGCGCGCCCAACTGGACCGGCTGGCCGAGCGCGGCCTGCAGGCATTCGTCGGCACCGAGCTGGAATTCATGGTGTTCGACGACACCTACCGCGACGCATGGCATGCCGGATACCGCGACCTGACACCGGCCAGTGACTACAACGTGGACTACGCCATGCTCGCCTCCACCCGGATGGAGCCGCTGCTGCGCGACATCCGCCTCGGGATGGACGGCGCCGGAATGTACTGCGAGGGCGTGAAGGGGGAATGCAACCTCGGCCAGCAGGAGATCGCGTTCCGCTATGACGAGGCGCTGATCACCTGCGACAACCACACCATCTACAAGAACGGAGCCAAGGAGATCGCCGACCAGCACGGGAAATCGATCACCTTCATGGCGAAATTCGACGAGCGCGAAGGCAACAGCTGCCACATCCACATATCCTTCCGCGGCACCGACGGTTCGGCCGTCTTCGCCGACGACACCGACCCGGACGGTATGTCGGCGATGTTCCGCAGTTTCGTGGCCGGCCAACTCGCCACCCTGCGCGAGATGACGCTGTTCTACGCGCCGAACATCAACTCCTACAAGCGGTTCGCCGACGGCAGCTTCGCGCCCACCGCGGTGGCCTGGGGGATGGACAACCGGACCTGCGCGCTGCGGGTTGTCGGCCACGGCGAAGGTCTGCGGATGGAATGCCGGGCGCCCGGCGGTGACGTGAACCAGTACCTGGCCGTCTCGGCGCTGATCGCCGGTGGGCTGCACGGCATCGACGCGGGACTGACGCTGGAGGAGGCCTGCACGGGCAACGCGTACGCCGGCGGTGCGCAGCGACTGCCGCACACCCTGGCCGAGGCCGCCGAGCTGTTCGAGGGCTCGGCGGTCGCCCGGAGCGCGTTCGGCGAGGAGGTCGTCGCGCACTACCTGAACAATGCGCAGGTCGAGCTGGCCGCGTTCAACGCCGCGGTGACCGACTGGGAGAGGGTGCGCGGATTTGAACGCCTCTGACCCGATCAGACCGGTATTGGGCCTGACCACCTATTTGCAGCGCGCCCAGACCGGCGTCTGGGATCTCGACGCCTCCTTCCTGCCCGCCATCTACATCGAGGGCGTCAACCGCGGCGGGGCCACCGCGGTACTGCTCCCGCCGCAGCCCGGCGGGACCGAGGTGGCCGACCGGGTACTGGACGGACTCGACGGACTGATCATCACGGGCGGGCGCGATGTGAACCCGGAAAGCTATGGCCGGCAACGTCACCCGACCACCGACGAGCCGATGGGCGAACGCGACGCCTGGGAGTTCGCCCTGCTGGGCGCGGCGCTGCGGCGCGGCATGCCGGTGCTGGGCATCTGCCGGGGCGCCCAGGTGCTCAACGTGGCCCTCGGCGGCACCCTGCACCAGCACCTGCCCGATGTGCTCGGGCACACCCGGCACCAGCGCGGCAACGCGGTCTTCTCCACCTCCTCGGTGCACACCGTGCCCGGCACCCGGCTGGCCGCGCTGATCGGTGACGCCTCGGACGCACAGTGCTACCACCACCAGGCCATCGACCGGCTCGGCGACGGGTTGATCGTCAGTGCCCGCGACACCGCCGACGGGGTCATCGAAGCGGTCGAACTGGACGGGCCGCAGTTCGTGCTCGCCGTCCAGTGGCACCCCGAAGAGCGGCTCGACGATGTCCGGTTGTTCACCGCGGTCGCCGAGGCCGCCGCCGACTACGCGAAAGGCAGGGTCGCCACATGAGCATCTGCACGGTGATCAACCCCGCCACCGAGGAAGCGTTGTGCGAGGTCGAACTGCTCGACGAAGCCGCGGTCGATGATGCGGTGGCGCGTGCCGGGGCCGCCCAGCGTCGCTGGGCCCGGCTGGCGCCGGCCGACCGCGCCGGCGCGCTGCGGGCCTTCGCCGCGGTCGTGGACACCCACATCGGCGAGCTCGCCGCCCTCGAGGTGGCCAACTCCGGGCACCCCGTCGGACAGGCCGAATGGGAGGCCGGGCACGTCCGTGATGTGCTCACCTACTACGCGG
Source organism: Mycobacterium sp. AMU20-3851 (assembly GCF_043974665.1). Taxonomy (NCBI): domain Bacteria; kingdom Bacillati; phylum Actinomycetota; class Actinomycetes; order Mycobacteriales; family Mycobacteriaceae; genus Mycobacterium; species Mycobacterium sp. AMU20-3851. The sequence continues at coordinate 3,520,107 of NZ_CP146371.1, read as the reverse complement.
CCAGCCCCGAACGGCTTGTCGGCCAGCAGATCCCGGTGGCCGGTGGTCTCGACGTCACCTTCAACGAACCGCTCGGCGTGGTCGGGGTGATCACCCCGTGGAACTTCCCGATGACCATCGCCTCGTGGGGTTTCGCCCCGGCGCTGGCCGCCGGGAACGCGGTCGTGCTCAAACCCGCCGAGTGGACCCCGTTGACCACGATGCGGCTGGCCGAATTGGCGGTGACCGCGGGCCTGGATCCCGACCTGTTCCAGGTGCTGCCCGGTGCCGGGACGGTGGTCGGCGAACGCTTCGTCAGCCACCCGGGGATACGCAAGATCGTGTTCACCGGGTCGACCGCGGTGGGTACCCGGGTGATGGCCGGCGCCGCCGCACAGGTCAAGCGGGTCACCCTCGAGCTCGGCGGCAAGAGCGCCAACATCGTGTTCGACGACTGCGACCTGGAACGGGCGGCCGCCACCGCGCCGTCCGGTGTCTTCGACAATGCCGGACAGGACTGCTGCGCGCGCAGCCGGATCCTGGTGCAGCGCAGCGTCTACGACCGTTTCATGGAGTTGCTCGAACCGGCCGTCGCCGCCGTGGTGGTCGGCGACCCCGCCGCCCGGGACACCGAGATGGGACCGCTGGTATCCCGACCGCACTGGGAATCGGTGCGCGGTTACGTGCCCGACGACGCGCCGGTGGCGTTCCGGGGCAGCGCCCCCAGCGGACCCGGGTTCTGGTTCCCGCCAACGGTGTTGACCCCGCCGCGCACCGACCGCACCGTCACCGAGGAGATCTTCGGGCCGGTGGTGACGGTGCTGCCGTTCGAGGACGAGGCCGACGCGGTCGCACTGGCCAACGACACCAGCTACGGGCTGTCCGGGTCGATCTGGACCGACAACATATCCCGCGCCCTGCGGGTCAGCCGGGCGATCGAGGCCGGCAACCTGAGCGTCAACTCGCACTCCTCGGTGCGGTACAACACCCCGTTCGGTGGTTTCAAGCAGTCGGGCCTGGGCCGCGAGCTCGGGCCGGCCGCACCGCTGTCGTTCACCGAGACCAAGAACGTCTTCATCGCCGTCCGCGACGAGCAGTAAGGAGTCACGACCATGGACCTGACGCAGCGACTCAAGGACAAGGTCGCCGTCATCACCGGCGGCGCCAGCGGCATCGGATTGGCGGCCGCCAGACGGATGCAGGCCGAAGGCGCGGTCGTCGTCATCGGAGACGTCGACGCGACCACCGGGCGCTCGGTCGCAGACGACCTCAACGTCACCTTCGTGCCCGTCGACGTGTCCGATCAGGTGGCGGTGGACAATCTTTTCGACACGGCCTTCGAGGTGCACGGGGGTGTGGACATCGCGTTCAACAATGCCGGTATCAGCCCACCCGAGGACGATCTGATCGAGAACACCGGCATCGATGCGTGGCAGCGGGTCCAGGACATCAACCTCAAATCCGTGTTCTTCTGCTGCAAGGCGGCGCTGCGGCACATGGTTCCGGCGCAGAAGGGGTCGATCATCAACACCGCATCCTTCGTCGCGGTGATGGGGTCGGCGACCTCGCAGATCTCCTACACCGCCTCCAAGGGTGGCGTGCTGGCCATGTCACGCGAACTCGGGGTCCAGTACGCCCGGCAGGGCATCCGGGTCAACGCGTTGTGCCCGGGCCCGGTGAACACCCCGCTGCTGCGGGAACTGTTCGCCAAGGATCCCGAACGGGCGGCGCGGCGGCTGGTGCACGTCCCGGTCGGCCGATTCGCCGAACCCGAGGAACTCGCCGCCGCCGTCGCGTTCCTGGCCAGCGACGACGCCTCCTTCATCACCGCGTCCAGCTTCCTCGTCGACGGCGGCATCAGCGGCCACTACGTCACGCCGCTGTGAACCGATGACGGATTCCGCACCCGAACCCGCGCCGGCCGCCGGCACCCTGCTGCGGCCGGTCCGGCTCGGCAACGCCTTCGAGGACACCGTGGCCCGGCTGCTGGAGACGATCCGGCTGGGCGTGTTGGCACCGGGGGAGTCGCTGCCCCCGGAACGTGAACTGGCGGCGCGGCTCGGTGTCAGCCGCGACACCGTGCGCGAGGCGATCAAATCGCTGGCCGACGCCGGATACCTGCGGTCCCGCCGCGGGCGCTACGGCGGCACCTTCCTGGCCGAGCAGCTACCCACGCCGCGCGCCGACGGGGTGCGGCCCGACCGCGCCGACATCGACGACGCGCTGCGGCTGCGGGAGATCCTGGAGGTCGGCGCCGCCCGGATGGCCGCCGGCCGCAGCCTAGGGGAGGTGGAGGCCCAGACGCTGCGCAGCCGGCTCGCCGACGTCCGCGGGGCCGCCTCCGAGGATTACCGCCGGCTGGACTCGCGGCTGCACCTGGCCATTGCCGAGGCTGCCGGGTCGCCGTCACTGGTGCCGCTGGTGGCCGAGAACCGGATGCGGGTCAATGCCCTGCTCGACCAGATCCCGTTGCTGCAGCGCAACATCGCGCACTCCGACGAGCAGCACGAGGCCATCGTGGCGGCCATTCTGGCCGGCGAGGAGCAGTCGGCCGCCGAGGCGATGTGCGCGCATCTGGCGGGTTCGGCGGCGCTGCTGCACGGATTCCTGGACTGAGGCTAGATTTGCAGCCATGACCGATCCCTCGGTGGTGCACCGGGCCTCGTCTGCGCTGGCTGACGTCGACACCGCCGGCTGGGCACAGCGGTTCGATCTGCTCTCCGATCCGCACCGCCTCGAGATCCTGCTCAGCCTGCACCGGGCACCGGGCATCTGCGTGGGCGACCTGGCCGCGGCGCTGGGCCGGTCCGAGAACGCGGTGTCCCAGGCCCTGCGCATCCTGCGCCAGCAGGGCTGGGTGAGCAGCGTCCGGGTCGGCCGTTCGGTCAGCTACCGGCTCGACGACGAGGTCGTGCACGACCTGCTGCACTGGATCGGCGCCGGGCACAGCTGAGGCGGCAATTCGGTCAATCCGGCATGTGTGCTGCCGGCGGGGATCACCATCGAGGTATGAGCGCCGAAGCCGAATCCAGCCCCGCCGACGCCGATCGTGCGGTGAAGGCCAAACACCGCGCGCTGTGGGCCTCCGGTGACTACGTCGCGGTGGCCGAGGAACTCATCGGAGAACTCGGTCCCGAACTGGTGCGCGCATGCCGTGTCCGGGCCGGGGACCGGGTGCTCGATGTCGCCGCGGGTGCGGGCAATGCCGCGATTCCGGCAGCCCTGGTCGGGGCGTCGGTGACCGCTGGCGACCTCACCCCGGAACTGTTCGAGGCGGGCCGCGCGCACGCGGCGGCGCGCGGCGCGGAACTGGAGTGGGTGGAGGCCGATGCCGAGTCGATGCCGTTCGCGGACAACGCCTTCGACATCGTGATGTCCTGTGTCGGGGTGATGTTCGCGCCCCGGCATCAGGTCGCCGCCGACGAGCTGCTGCGGGTCTGTCGCCCCGGCGGCACCATCGGCCTGATCAATTGGACACCAACGGGTTTCATCGGGCGACTGTTCGCCACCATGAAGCCGTACGCGCCGCCGCCACCACCCGGAGCCAGTCCGGCACCGCTGTGGGGCGATGAGGCCCATGTGCGCGAGTTGTTCGGCGACCGGGTCACCGATGTCACCTTCCGGCACCAGACCGTGGCGTTCGATCACTGCACCGACCCGTTGGAGTTCCGCGAATACTGGAAGCGCAACTACGGGCCCACCATCGCGGTCTACGGTTTCAACGCCGACAAGCCCGAACAGCTCGCGGCACTGGACGAGGCATTCCTGGACTTTCTGGCCGAGACGCAGCGTGACGGGCATTGGGACGCGGAGTACCTCCTGGTGACCGGGACCAAGCGCTGACAGGTGCTGGTCTGTTCACCTGGACAGATGTCGGTGCGGGTCTTAGGCTCGATGGATGACTCAGCAGCTCGTCGCCATGCACATGAGCGACGGCATCATCAATGCGCCTGTCTCGCTGATGTTCGCCGCGATTGCCGTTGCCGCCCTTGGCTTCTGTGGCAGCCGTGCCCGACGCGAACTCGACGAGCGCACCGTCCCGCTGGCCGGCCTGGTGGCCGCGTTCATCTTCGCGGTGCAGATGGTGAACTTTCCGATCCTGCCCGGCGTCAGCGGTCACCTGCTCGGGGGTGCGCTGGCGGCGATCCTGGTCGGCCCCTACACCGGTGCGCTGTGCGTGGCGATCGTGCTGGTGGTGCAGAGCCTGCTGTTCGCCGACGGCGGCGTCAGCGCGCTGGGCACCAACATCGCCAACATGTCACTGATCGGGGTTGCGGCCGGCTACGGCACCGCAGTGCTGGTCTACCGGCTCACCCACCGGCTGGGACCGTCGGCGTTCATCGCGGCCGTCATCGGGACGGTCTGCGCGGCAATGGGGTTCGTCGTCGAGTACGCGATCGGCGGTGCCGCCCCGGCCTCGCTGGGAACCGTCGCCGGTTACCTGTTCGGCACCCACCTGCTGATCGGGATCGGAGAGGGGGCGATCACCGCGCTGACGGTGGTGGCGGTGGCCCGCGCGCGCCCCGATCTGGTGTATCTGCTGCGCCGCGCCCGGCACGAGGTGCCGGCATGAGGTTCTGGGCTGCAGCGTTGATCCTCACCCTGCTGATCGCCGGCGGCGTCTCCTATCTGGCCAGTGCCAACCCGGACGGGCTGGATTCGGCGACGCTGCGCGGCTGCGAGGTGACCGAGATCGACGGCGCCGAGGAACTCACCGGCAACTGCATCGCCCAGCATGCCGACGAGCACGCCCTGGCCGGCTCGCCGCTGGCCGACTACGCGGTGGACGGACGCGAACACACCGGCGGCCTGGCCGGGGTGATCGGCGTGCTCGTCACCCTCGCGGCCGCCGGCGGGTTGTTCCGGATCCTGACTTGAGCGCCGGGCACTCGCACCCGCTGTACCGGGACGGGGATTCGCCGGTGCACCGGGCTCCGGCCGAGGTGAAGATCGTCTGCCTGGTGCTGGTGGTGCTGGCCGTGGTCGCCACACCACGGGACATGTTCTGGCCGTACGCGATCTACGCGCTGCTGATCCTGGCGGTCTGGCGGTGGGCGGGCATCCCGCTGGGCTGGGTGTTGCCGCGGATGGTGATCGAGGCACCGTTCGTGGTGCTGGCGGTGCTGTTGCCGTTCGCCGAGGGCGGTGAACGGATCAGCGTCGCCGGAGCCCAGCTGTCGGTCAGCGGCCTGTGGGCGGCGTGGGGGATCGTGGTGAAGGGAACCCTGGGTGTGGCCGCCTCGCTGACGGTGGCGGCCACCACCTCGGCCCGCGAGCTCCCGGTCGCCCTGAGCCGACTCGGGGTGCCCGCGCTGGTGACCTCGATGCTGGTGCTGATGATCCGCTACGTCGATGTGCTCGGCGCCGAAGCCGCCCGGATGCGGATGGCGCGACTGTCCCGTGGTGACTCCCCGCGGCTGCTGCACCAGGCCGGCGCCCTCGCCCGCGGTATCGGTGTGCTGTTCCTGCGGTCCTACGAGCGCGGTGAACGGGTGTATCTGGCCATGTTGTCGCGTGGATTCGACGGTCGGGTACCCGAACTCGCCATCGGTACCGCCCCGGCTCGCGCCGTCGACTGGTCGCTGGCGCTGCTTCCCGCCGCGTGCGCCGTCGCGGTGTCCGCGTCGGCCTGGGTGCTGCGATGAGTGCCCCGGCCATCCGGGTGAGCGGGCTCGAGCATGTCTACCCGGACGGGCACCGGGCGCTGGACGGCGTCGATCTGGCTGTGGCCGAAGGGGAACGGGTCGCCGTCCTGGGGCCGAACGGGGCCGGCAAGACCACGCTCATGCTCGCGCTCAACGGTGTGCTGACCGCGACCCGGGGCAGCGTCGTGATCGGCGCGACCATCTTGTCGCGCAAGACTGTCCGGGAGATCCGCCGCCGGGTCGGGCTGGTCTTCCAGGACCCCGACGACCAGTTGTTCATGCCGACCGTCGCGCAGGACGTCGCGTTCGGGCCGGCCAACTTCGGGGTCGTCGGCGCGGAATTGACCCGCCGGGTCGCCGAGGCACTGGCCGCGGTCTCGATGACCGAGCACGCCGACCGCAGTCCCGCCCATCTGTCCCTGGGCCAGCGCCGCCGCGCCGCCCTGGCGACCGTGCTGGCCTGTCACCCCGACATCCTGGTGCTCGATGAACCGTCGGCCAACCTCGACCCGCAGGCCCGCCGGGAACTCGCCGAGACGCTGTCCGGGTTGGCGGCCACCATGCTCGTGGTCACCCACGATCTGCCGTACGCGGCCCAATTGTGCACCCGCGCAGTGATCCTGGACGGCGGCCGGGTGGTCGCCGACGGTGCGATGGCCGATATTCTCGGCGACGCCGAGCTGCTTGCCGCGCACCGCCTCGAATTGCCGTGGGGCTTCACCGTGGGTCGGTGAGGCCCAGCAATGCGTTCTCGACCACCTCGGGCAGCGCCGGGTGGATCCAATATTGGCCGGTGGCAACCTCTTTGGCGGTCTGGCCGAAGCTCATCGCCTGGATCAGCGGCTGGATGATCGACGAGGCCTGATAGCCCATGATGTGGGCGCCGAGCAGCTTGCCGGTGGCACGGTCGGCGATCAGCTTGGCGATGCTGGTCTCGTCCTCCATCGCCCACCCGTAGGCGGTGGCGCTGTAGTCCTGCACCTTCACCACCACGTCGTGACCGGCCTCGCGGGCCTCCGCCTCGGTGAGCCCGACGGTCGCCAGCTGCGGATCGGTGAACACCGCCGAGGGTACGAACCGGTGATCGGCGGCCACCATCGCCGCGGTGTCGTCCCAGTCGCGCAACAGGTTGTGCCGAACCACCCGCATCTCGTGATTGGCCACGTGTTTGAGCTGATATGCCGAGGAGACATCGCCCAGCGCGAACACCCCGCGGGCAGTGGTGCGCTGGAACTCGTCGACCACCACCCGGCCGTCCTGTACCCGTACCCCGGCGAGGTCGGCGTCCAGCAGGTCGCCGTTGGGTCGGCGCCCGGTGGCCACCAGCAGCGTGTCGGCGGCCAGCGCGGTGCCGTCGTCGAGCCGCAACAGCACCCCGTCGCCTTCACACGGGCTCGACCCGATCACGTTGACGTGGGTGCGCAGATCCCATTTGGCCGCGGCCAGTTCGGTGAACCGGTGGCAGAGCGTCTCATCGCAGTGCGTCAACAGGCCGGGGCCGCGCACCACGATGGTCACCTTCACCCCCAGGGAGGAGAACACGTGCGCGAACTCGGCGGCCACGAAACCGCCGCCGACGATCACCAGGTGATCGGGCAGCGCGCCGATGCGCATGATGTTGTCGCTGGTGTAGTACGTGACCCCGCACTCGGTGATGGCCGGCGGCACCACCGCGCGGGCGCCGGCGGCGATGACCACCCGGTCGGTGCTGAACTCTGCGCCGTCCTCGGTACGCAGCGTGTACCGGCCGTCGGCGGCGCCGGTGAACCGGGTGTGACTGCCGTACACGTCGATGTTGGGCAGGCTGCGCTTATAGGCCTCGCCACCCTCGGCAATCGGGTCGATCCGACCGAACACCCGGGAGACGATGTCGGGCCAGCGCACCTTGTCGATGTGCGCGTCGATGCCGTAGCGGGAACTCTCCCGCACATTCTGGGCCACCTCGGCCGCGTAGACGAACATCTTGGTCGGGATGCAGCCGACGTTCAGGCAGGTGCCGCCGAAGGTGCCCTGCTCGCAGATCGCGATCCGCATATCGCCATAGCGCGGATCGAAACCCGGGTCCGGGATGCTGTTGCCCGAACCGGTTCCGATGATCGTCAGGTCGTAATGCTCCACGCGGGCCGTCCTTATCCGGTTTGGGGTCTCGTCATTGTGCCGGTCGGCAACCGGCCGTCCAACCAGGCGTCGAGTTCGCGGTAGGCCGCCGCCCGCGGCCCCGCGAGCGACAGGAAGACATCGTGTTTGGCATCGGGGATCGGCACCACGGTGAGCCGGTTGCCGACACACCCGGCCCAGCGGGCGATCTGGGTGACGTCGAGCACTGCGTCACCGCGCTGGATCAGATCGGGGTCCCCGTTCTCGGTGACGCTGTGATCCGAGCGCAGGATCAGGCTGGGCACCCCGACATCCAGGCCGCGGTGCAGCCGCTTCTGGGCGCGCCGGATCGCGTTGATCCAGCCGAAGGTGACCGGGAACCCGCCGACCGGCTTCCACTCCAGGTTGTACTCGAATTCCCCGTGGTAGTCGCGGTGCAGGCTGGTGCCGTACCCGCCCGGGGTCGGCTTGCGCACCACCTGGGTACGTCGCACCCGGGCCAGTGCCATCAACGCGGCCGAGGTCGGCGGTGTGCGCAGGATGGCCGGCCCGTGCAGATCGAAGAACGGGCTGTTGAGCACCAGGCCGCTGATCGGTCCGGTGGCGTTGCGCCGGCGCAGCCGGTCCAGCCACAGCGTCACGATCAGCCCACCTGCCGAATGCCCGTAGACCAGTGTGTCGGGGGAGTCGATCACCTCGAGTGCGGCCTGCAGTGCCGCGTCGTAGTGCGCCAGATCGGAGGTGAAGTGCGGGGTCTGGCCGTCGCGCCGGGACCGGCCGCATTTGGGCAGGTCCAGTGCGTAGACGACGAATCCCCGGCCGGCCAGGTGATCGGCCAGTTCGGTATGGAAGAAGTAGTCGGTGTAGCCGTGCACCAGAAGGACGCTTCGCTCGCCCTGCCTGGACGGCTCGCCCCGGGCGGGGGGCTCGCCCCGGCACACCAGGGTGGCGACCAGCTCGCCCTCCCCGTCGGGATCGGTGCCCAGGGCCAGCGACCGCTGTCGATAGCCAGGTAAGACGTCGGGGTCCCAGCCGGTCACGTCAGCCACTCTAGTGACCCGCACAGCCCGGCCGCTTGCCAAGTCAGCGGCGGGATAACCTTAGTGCGTGTCTGACACGAAAGTAGCTAAGACAGACGTGGTGCTCGTCGGCGCGGGGATCATGAGCGCCACCCTGGGCGCCCTGCTGCGTCTGGTGGAACCCACCTGGTCGATCACGTTGATCGAGCGCCTCGACGGTGCCGCCGCCGAGAGCAGCGATCCGTGGAACAACGCCGGTACCGGGCACTCCGCGCTGTGCGAACTGAACTACACGCCGCAGAAGTCCGACGGCACGATCGACACCGCCAAGGCCATCACCGTCAACGAGCAGTTCCAGGTCTCCCGGCAATTCTGGGCCTATGCCGTGGAAAACGGTGTGCTGCCCGACGTGCGCAACTTCCTCAACCCGATCCCGCACGTGAGCTTCGTGCAGGGCGCGGCCAACGTGGAGTACCTGCGGGCGCGTTACGACGCGCTGGTGAGCAACCCGCTGTTCGCGACGATGGAGTTCATCGACGACCGTGACGAGTTCAGCCGCCGGCTGCCGTTCATGGCGGCCAAGCGGGACTTCAGCGAGCCGGTCGGCTTGAACTGGACCCAGGCCGGCACCGACGTGGATTTCGGCTCGCTGTCGCGCCAGCTGCTCGGCTACTCCGCCAACAACGGGATGACCACGCTTTTCGGCCACGACGTACGCGATCTGCGTCAGGGATCCGACGGCAGCTGGACGGTCAAGATCACCAACCGGCGCACCCGGGCCAAGAGCACCATCAACGCCAAGTTCGTCTTCGTCGGCGCCGGCGGTGGCGCGCTGCCGCTGCTGCAGAAGGCGGGCATCAAGGAGGCCAAGGGCTTCGGCGGCTTCCCGGTCGGCGGTGCGTTCCTGCGCACCGGCAACCAGGAACTGACCGCCGGCCACCAGGCCAAGGTGTACGGCCTGCCGCCGCTGGGCGCCCCGCCGATGTCGGTGCCGCACCTGGACACCCGGGTGATCAACGGGAAGTCCTGGCTGCTGTTCGGCCCGTTCGCCGGCTGGTCGCCGAAGTTCCTCAAGCAGGGCAAGGTCACCGACCTGCCGCTGTCGGTCAAACCCGACAACCTGGCCTCGATGCTGGGCGTGGGCCTCACCGAAACCGGCCTGCTGAAGTACCTGATCGGGCAGCTGCTGCTCAGCGAGGGCGCACGGGTCGACACCCTGCGCGAATTCGCGCCCAGCGCAGTCGATTCCGACTGGGAGCTGGATGTGGCCGGGCAGCGGGTGCAGGTCATCCGGCGCAAGGGCGCCGGCGGGGTGCTGGAGTTCGGCACCACCGTGCTGTCCGCCGCCGACGGCAGCATCGCCGGTCTGCTGGGCGCCTCCCCGGGTGCCTCGACCGCGGTGCCGGCCATGCTCGAGGTGATGGAGCGCTGCTTCGCCGACCAGTACCAGGGCTGGGTGCCCAAGCTCAAGGAGATGATCCCGTCGCTGGGCACCAAGCTGTCCGGCGAACCCGCCCTGTTCCGCGAGGTCTGGGACTGGGGCACCAAGGTGCTCAAGCTGGACGAACCCGCGTCCGTGTGACGGGGGCCGCGCCATGACGGTCGCGTTGCGCCGCAGCTGGGCCAAGGACCTGGACGCCGCCACCCTCTACCAGCTGCTCAGGCTGCGGGTCGAGGTGTTCGTGGTCGAGCAGGCCTGCCCATACCCCGAGCTCGACGGTCGTGACCTGCTGGCCGAAACCCGGCACTTCTGGTTGGAAGGTGATGACGGCCAAGTGATCTCGACCCTGCGGTTGATGGAGGAACACCCCGGCGGGGAGAAGGTCTTCCGGATCGGCCGGGTGTGCACCAAACGCGCCGACCGTGGCCACGGGCACACCACCCGGCTCATGCAGGCCGCCGTCGCCGAGGTGGGCAACCACCCGTGCCGGATCGATGCGCAGACCTATCTGCAGGACATGTACGCCGCGCACGGCTTCATCGCCGACGGCGACGAATACACCGAGGACGGCATCCCGCACGTCCCGATGATCAGGCCGGGAGCGGTGAACCTGTGACCGTGGTGCACTATCCGTTCAGCGCGCTGGTCGGGCACGAGCGGCTGCGGCTGGCGCTGGTGCTGTGCGCGATACGCCCCGATATCGGCGGCGTGCTGATCCGCGGCGAGAAGGGGACCGCCAAGTCCACCGCGGTCCGGGCGCTGGCCGCGGTGCTGGCCCAGGTCGACGACGATGCGCGGCTGGTCGAGTTGCCCATCGGTGCGACCGAGGACCGGGTGGTCGGCTCGCTGGATCTGCAGAAGGTGTTGCGCGACGGCGAGCACGCGTTCTCCCCGGGGTTGCTGGCCCGCGCGCACGGCGGGGTGCTCTACGTCGACGAGGTCAACCTGCTGCACGACCACCTGGTCGACGTGCTGCTCGACGCGGCGGCGATGGGCCGGGTGCACATCGAACGTGACGGCGTATCGCATTCCCACGACGCCCGTTTCGTGCTGATCGGCACCATGAATCCCGAGGAGGGCGAACTGCGCCCGCAGTTGCTCGACCGGTTCGGGCTGACCGTGGACGTGGCCGCCTCCCGCGACGTGGACGTCCGCGTCGAGGTGATCCGGTCCCGGATGGCGTTCGAGGCCGACCCGGCGGGATTCGCCGCCCGCTACGCCGACAGTGACGCCGAGCTTGCAGGCCGCATCACCGCGGCCCGCGCCGCTGTCGGCGATGTGGTGTTGGGCGACAACGAGTTACGCCGCATCGCTGCGCTGTGCGCGGCCTTCGACGTGGACGGGATGCGGGCCGACCTGGTGGTGGCGCGCACCGCGGTCGCGCACGCGGCCTGGCGGGGCGGGCCGGTCGTCGAGGAACAGGACATCCGGGTGGCCGCCGAACTGGCGCTGCCACACCGGCGCCGGCGCGACCCGTTCGACGACCCCGGCCTGGATCCCGAGCGTCTCGACGAGGCGCTGGCCCAGACCGAAGACGGGCCCGAGGATCCCGACCCCGATCCGGAACCGCCCGGCGGGGGATCCGACGCTCCCGGCGAGCTGCAGACCGACGGTCAACCCGGGGAATCGGCACCCAGCAAGAAACCGGCCGGCGCGCCGCAGACCCGTTCCAGCGCACCGCCGTCGGCGACCTTCCGGACCAGGGCGCTGGTGGTGCCCGGTGTCGGCGAGGGCGCGCCCGGGCGGCGCTCCCGGGCCCGCAACCGCACCGGCAGCACCGTCGGATCCACCGATGTGCCCGGCGAGGGTCACGGCACCCACTTGTTCGCGACCGTGCTCGCGGCGGTCCACAACCAACGCCAGGCCGGCCGGCCACAGGTACGGCCCGACGACGTCCGGCGCGCCGTGCGGGAAGGGCGGGAAGGCAACTTGGTGATCTTCGTGGTCGACGCCTCCGGGTCGATGGCCGCGCGGGACCGGATGGCCGCGGTCGGCGGTGCCGCACTGTCGCTGCTGCGGGATGCCTATCAGCGTCGCGACAAGGTCGCGGTGATCACCTTCCGCGGTCAGCGCGCCGATCTGCTGCTGCCACCGACCTCCTCGGTGTACATCGCCGGGCGGCGGCTGGCCCGCTTCGACACCGGCGGCAAAACCCCACTGGCCCAAGGTCTGCTGGCCGCACGCGATGTGGTGTTGCGGGAGAAGGCGCGCGACCGGGCGCGGCGACCGCTGGTGGTGGTGCTGACCGACGGCCGCGCCACCGGCGGGCCGGACCCGCTCGGCCGGACCCGCGCCGCGGCCCGGCTGCTGGTCGCCGAGGGGGCCGCCGCCGTGGTGGTGGACTGCGAAACCTCTTTTGTGCGTTTGGGTTTGGCCGATGAACTGGCCCGGCAGCTGCACGCTCCCGCGGTGCGGCTGGCCCATCTGCAGGCCGGCGAGCTGACCTCGCTGGTTAAGACCGCTGCGTAGGAGGCACCATGCCACAGGGACAACCACTGACCGTGCCGGACGACGGGCTGACCACCAAGGCCCGCCGCAACGCGCCGCTGCTGGCGGTGCACACCGGGCCAGGCAAGGGGAAATCGACCGCCGCGTTCGGGATGGCGCTGCGCGCCTGGAACCAAGGTTTCGACGTCGCGGTGTTCCAGTTCGTCAAGAGCGCGAAGTGGAAGGTCGGCGAGGAGAGCGCCTTTCGCGAACTCGGCAAGCTGCACGAGGAACACGGTGTCGGCGGCCCGGTGCAGTGGCACAAGATGGGCTCGGGCTGGTCGTGGACTAGGCCGAATAAGGCGCCAGATGGCTCAGCGGTCGACCACGCCGAGACCGCGCGCGACGGGTGGGCCGAGATCAGCCGCCGGATCGCCGAGCAGCGCCACGACTTCTACGTGCTCGATGAGTTCACCTATCCGCTCAAGTGGGGCTGGATCTCCACCGAGGAAGTCATCGCCACCCTGGCCGACCGGCCGGGTTCCCAGCACGTGGTGATCACCGGCCGCGATGCCCCGCAGGCGCTCATCGACGCCGCCGATCTGGTGACCGAGATGACCAAGGTCAAGCATCCGATGGACGCCGGTCGCAAGGGCCAGCGCGGCATCGAATGGTGAGCACACACCCCCCGCGAGCGTGCGTGTCTGGGCACGACACGCGGGGGATCAGCCGGAGCTTGCGCACACTCGCGCCGACCCGGGTGGCCGGGGCCCATCCCGGTGGGGTGACGTGCCTGGCCGACGAGACCCGGCCGAGCGTGCGTGAACTCGCTTTCTCGGGCGGCGTGTCGTCTGCAGACACGCACGCTCGCGGGGAGTGGGCATGGGTGTGAGCACGCCGGCGGTCGTCATCGCCGCGCCCGCGTCGGGCAGCGGGAAGACCACGGTCGCAACGGGTTTGATGGGCGCCCTGCGCCGTGCAGGGCACCGGGTCGCGCCGTTCAAGGTCGGTCCCGACTTCATCGACCCCGGTTACCACGCACTGGCCTCCGGTCGGCCGGGCCGCAACCTGGACCCGGTGCTGGTCGGCGAACCGCTGATCGGGCCGCTGTACCGGCACGGCGCCGCGCACGCCGACATCGCCGTCGTGGAAGGGGTGATGGGCCTGTTCGACGGCCGGATCTCCCCGGACGGGGTCGGGCCGGCGCAGGGGTCGACCGCGCACGTCGCCGGCCTGCTCGGTGCCCCGGTGCTGCTGGTGGTCGACGCGCGTGGCCAAAGTCACAGCATCGCCGCTCTGCTGCACGGGTTTTCGACGTTCGACACCTCGACCCGGATGGCCGGGGTGATCCTGAACCGGGTCGGGACCCCGCGTCACGAGGCGGTGCTGCGGCAGGCCTGTGAACAGGTCGGTGTCCCGGTGCTCGGCGCCATCCCGCGGGCCGCCGAGTTGGAGGTGCCGTCCCGGCACCTGGGCTTGGTGACCGCCGTCGAGTACGGAGCGCTCGCCGAACGCGCGGTGGCCGCCATGACCGATCTGGTGGCCGCTCACGTCGATGTCGCAGCCGTCGCGGCAGTGGCCGCCGCCTCGGTGTCCGCGCCGCCCTGGTCCCCGCCGACGGGTACCGCCGACTCGAAGGTGACCGTCGCGCTGGCCGCGGGCCGGGCCTTCAGCTTCGGTTACGCCGAACACCGGGAACTGCTGGCCGCCGCCGGGGCGGACGTCGTGGACTTCGACCCGCTGATCGACCCGCTGCCCGAGGACACCGCAGCGCTGGTCATTCCGGGCGGATTCCCCGAACAGTTCACCGCCGAACTGTCGGCGAACGAGACGGTGCGCACCCAGATCCGGGCACTGGCCGCGGCGGGCGCCCCGGTGCACGCCGAATGCGCCGGGCTCACCTACCTGGTCGACGACCTCGACGGGGTGCCGATGTGTGGGGTGCTGTCGGGCTCGGCGCGGTTCACCGAACGACTCACCCTCGGCTACCGGGACGCGGTGGCGGTCACCGACTCGGCACTGCACACCACCGGCGAGCGGGTCAGCGGGCACGAGTTCCACCGCACCGCAGTGGCTTTCGGACAGGACTATCCGAGCGCCTGGGTGTTCGGCTCGGCCGCCGGGCACCGCGTCGGCGACGGTGCCGTGCACCGCGGCGTGCACGCCGGCTACCTGCATACACATCCGGCGGCGCACCCACAGGCCAGCTCCCGCTTCGTCGCCGCGGGCGCAACCTTTAAGCTCGGCGGGTGACAGAGAACGCCTACCTGGTCGGCCTGCGTCTGGAGGGCCGCAAGGTCGTCGTGGTGGGCGGCGGCACCGTGGCCCAACGACGGTTGCCCCTGCTGATCGCCGCCGGCGCCGACGTGCACGTCATCGCCCGCGCAGCGACCCCCGCGGTGGAGGCGTTCGCGCCGATCACCTTGGCTCTGCGTGATTTCCGCGACGAGGATCTCGACGGCGCCTGGTATGTGCTGGCCGCCACCGACGATCCGGACGTCAACGCCGCGATCGTGGCGGGCGCCGAGCGGCGGCGCATCTTCTGTGTGCGCGCCGATGTGGCCCGCGAGGGCACCGCCGTCACCCCGGCCACCTTCGACTACGAGGGGCTATCGGTCGGCGTGCTGGCCGGCGGGGAGCACCGCCGCTCGGCCGCCATCCGGTCGGCCATCCACGAGGCCCTGCAGCGCGGCGTGATCACCGACCGGGGCGGCGACGGCGATGTGGTGCGCGAGGGCGTGGCACTGGTCGGTGGGGGACCCGGGGACCCCGAGCTGATCACGGTGCGTGGCCGACGCCTGCTGGCGCACGCCGACGTG
Source organism: Mycobacterium sp. AMU20-3851 (assembly GCF_043974665.1). Classification (NCBI taxonomy): domain Bacteria; kingdom Bacillati; phylum Actinomycetota; class Actinomycetes; order Mycobacteriales; family Mycobacteriaceae; genus Mycobacterium; species Mycobacterium sp. AMU20-3851. The sequence continues at coordinate 3,504,680 of NZ_CP146371.1, read as the reverse complement.
GTTGTCGCCGACCGGCTCGCCCCGCCGGAACTGCTGGCCGAGCTGCCGCCGCACGTCGAGGTGATCGACGCGGCGAAGATCCCGTACGGACGGGCGATGGCGCAGGAGGCGATCAACGAAGTCCTGATCGACCGGGCCAGGCAGGGCAAGTTCGTGGTGCGGCTCAAGGGCGGGGACCCGTTCGTGTTCGCCCGCGGCTACGAGGAGGTGATCGCGTGTGCCGAGGCCGGCGTGCCGGTGACCGTCGTGCCGGGTGTGACCAGCGCCATAGCGGTACCCGCGCTGGCCGGCATCCCGGTCACGCATCGCCACGTCACGCACGAGTTCGTGGTGGTCAGCGGGCATGTTGCGCCCGACCATCCCGAATCGTTAGTGAATTGGGATGCACTGGCCGCGATGTCGGGCACGATCGTGTTGCTAATGGCCGTCGAACGGATCGAGCTGTTCGCCCAGGCGCTGCTGGCGGGCGGTAGACCAGCGGATACGCCGGTGATGGTGGTGCAGCACGGCACCACGGCCGCGCAACGGACGTTGCGCGCGACGCTCTCCGACGTCGGTGAGCGGGTCCGTGCGGAGGGCATCCGACCGCCCGCGATCATCGTGATCGGGCCCGTGGCAGGCTTCGGTAACTAAAGGATTTCTAAGATTACTGTAAAGTAGCCCGGTATGACTGCTCTCAACGACGCCGGACGCAAATCCGGCCGCCGGGACGACGCAGACGGCAGCAACCGGGCTCTACCGGTACCAGTCGGCCGGGGGGATATGCGACAAAACAGCAGGTTACCCGCGTGGTTGCCGCCCTGGAACTTCATCGCCGCCGTCATCGCCATCGGTGGTATGCAGTTGCTCGCGACCATGGACAGCACGGTCGCGATCGTCGCGCTTCCTAAGATTCAGGATGAGCTGGGGCTTTCCGACGCCGGCCGCAGTTGGGTGATCACCGCCTATGTGCTGACCTTCGGTGGCCTGATGCTGCTGGGCGGTCGCCTCGGCGACACCATCGGCCGCAAGCGCACCTTCATCGTCGGCGTCGCGCTGTTCACCATCGCCTCGGTGCTGTGCGGTGTGGCCTGGGACGAGGCCACCCTCGTCATCGCCCGCCTGCTGCAGGGCGTCGGCGCGGCCATCGCGTCGCCGACCGGCCTGGCATTGATCGCCACCACCTTCCCCAAGGGTCCCGCCCGCAACTCGGCCACCGCCGTGTTCGCCGCCATGACCGGCATCGGTTCGGTGATGGGGCTGGTCGTCGGCGGCGCGCTCACCGAGGTCTCCTGGCGTTGGGCGTTCCTGGTCAACGTGCCGATCGGCCTGCTCATGCTGTACCTGGCCCGCACCCACCTCACCGAGACCAGCAAGGCCCGGATGAAGCTGGATGCCGCGGGCGCGATCCTGGCCACCCTGACCTGCACCGCCGCGGTGTTCGGCTTCTCGATGGGCCCGGAGAAGGGCTGGATCTCCCCGCTGACGCTCGGCTCGCTGGCCGCGGCCGGAATCTTCGGGCTGGCGTTCCTCTACGCCGAACGCGCCGCGGAGAACCCGGTGGTGCCGTTCTCGCTGTTCCGCGACCGCAACCGGGTGGCCACCTTCGCGGCGGTCTTCCTGGCCGGTGGCGTGATGTTCACCCTGACCGTGCTGATCGGCCTGTACGTGCAGGACATCATGGGCTACAGCGCCCTGCGCGCCGGTATCGGCTTCATCCCGTTCGTGATCGCGCTCGGCATCGGCCTGGGCGTGTCCTCACAATTGGTGTCCCGGTTCGCGCCACGCTGGCTGGTGATCGCCGGCGGTGTCCTGGTGCTGTCCGCGATGATCTACGGCTCGACACTGCACGGCGACATCCCGTACTTCCCGAACCTGGTGCTGCCCATCACCGTCGGCGGCTTCGGCATCGGCATGATCGTGGTGCCGCTGACCGTCTCGGCGATCGCCGGGGTGGGCTTCGACGAGATCGGCCCGGTGTCCGCGATCGCGTTGATGCTGCAGAACCTGGGCGGCCCGGTGGTGCTGGCGGTCATCCAGGCCGTCATCACCTCGCGCACGCTCTACCTCGGTGGCACCACCGGCCCGGTGAAGAACATGAACCCGGACCAGTTGCACGCCCTGGACCAGGGTTACACCTACGGCCTGCTGTGGGTGGCTGCGGTCGCCGTCGTGGTCGGTGCGGTGGCGCTGTTCATCCGGTACACGGCCGAGGAGGTCGCGCACGCCCAAGAGGTCAAGGATGCGATCGACGCGGGAGAGCTCGAGCACTGAGGAAGTCCCGCACCAGCGGCACCACCTCACCCAGATGCGTCTCCAGCAGCCAGTGGCCCCCGTCGAAGGTGTGCAGCGCGGCGTCGGGCAGGTCCCGAAGATAGGCCCGCGCTGACGCCTCGGGCATGTACCCGTCGTTGACGCCCCACACGATCAGGGCGGGCGGCGTGTGCTCCCGCAGGTAGGCCTGCTCGGCCGGGAAGTTCCGCAGCGTGCGGGGCTGGTCCTCCAGCAACCGGATCAGATTCGCGATGCGCTCCGGCGTGTTCATCAGGTCCCAGTGCAGCCGCCACAGATCCGGGCTGATCCGATCGGCGAGATGGTCGGGCAGTTCCCCGACGAACTCGCTGCGGAACCCGGACTCGGTCACGTGCTCGGCGATGCTGCGCCGGGCGTCGGGCCCGGGGTTGTCCCAGGCCTTCTTGAGAAAGTCGTACTTCGGCCCGAAGGCTTCCGGGTAGATGTCCCCGTTCTGGATGATCAGCCCGGTGACCCGTTCCGGCGCGGACATGGCCAGCTGCAGCCCGAACTGCGAGCCGTAGTCGTGCAGCCAGAGGGCGTACCTCTGCAGGCCCATTTCGTCGGCGAAGCTGCGGAGGAAGCGCCCGTAGGCGTCGAAGGTGTACCCGAATTCGTGCACCGGCGGCGTCGCGCTGTAGCCGAAGCCGGGCAGATCGGGCGCCAGCAGGCGCCAGCGGTCACCCAGGGCGGGTAGCAGGTTGCGGAAGGCGTAGGACGAACACGGATAGCCGTGGGGGAGCAGCAGCACCTCGGCCCCGGGCGGACCGGCTTCCCGGTAGAACGTGTCGACGCCGTCGATGACGGCGCGTCGGTGTCGGACTGGGGCGGATACCGGTGCGCTCACCTCCTCGGGCTTGCCCGTCCGAGCTCCGGCCAAACAAAAGTGTGGAATGCAGGTTTGGAATCCGATGTTGGTGGGTAAAGGCTGGTCAATGCGATTTAGGCTCGGCGCGCGCCCACGTTTGTGCGCCCCTGACCGCCGTGCCCGAAAAATCACAACGATGTAATTTCTCCACACCTGTGGATGAATCCTGTGGATGAATCCGGTGCTCTGCACGGCTCCGGCCGCCCGCTGTCCTCGGTAGGGTGGTAAGCCATGTCCGGATCCGAGCTGGCGGGTACGCGACTGTCCGACAGTGTGCTCGGGCCGGTGTCGGCGGTGACGCCGATGGTCTACAACCTGGCCGGCCAGATCGCCACCGCCACGCACACCAGGGAAGCCGTCGAAGCGGGACAGCTGTGAGTCCCTCTCGGCAACGGTGTTCCGAGGTGGTCGACCCGATCGGCTGGCGGCTGGTGCTGGGCACGCTGATCACGCACGTGGCGGTCGGCTCGCTCGGTGAGGCGGTGCGCGCCGCAGCCGCCGCCGTCGATGCCGCGGGTGCCGACGGCGCCGGGCACCTGAGCATCGACCTGGCCGACCAGCGCGCGGTGCTGCGCCTGCACGACCGCGCCACCGGCACCGTGACGGAACTGGACCTGGCGCTGGCCCGGCGGATCAGCGCGGCGCTGGCCACCGCGGATCTGGTCACCGAGCCCGGCGACGCCACCGCGACCCCGCAGGCGGTGGAGATCGCGATCGACGCGCTGGACATCACCGCGGTGCGGCCGTTCTGGCGGGCGGTCACCGGGTACGTCGACGGCCCACATCCACCGGATCTACCGCCCGGCGCCCTCGTCGACCCGCTCGGCCGCGGGCCGGTGATCTGGTTCCAGCAGATGGACCGGCCGCGCCATGCGCACCGGAACCGGATCCACCTCGACGTCGACGTGCCGCCCGAATACGCCCAGGCCCGCATCGACGCGGCGCTCGCCGCGGGTGGACGGCTGGTGTCCGCGGATGCGGCGCCGGCGTTCTGGGTTCTCGCCGACGTCGAAGGCAACGAGGTGTGCGTCTGCACCTGGCAGGGGCGCGACTAGGCTGATCGCTCGTGATCACCCGTATGTCCGAGCTGTTCCTGCGAACCCTGCGTGACGACCCCGCAGACGCCGAAGTCCCCAGCCACAAGCTGCTGATCCGCGCGGGCTACGTGCGCGCCGTCGGCCCGGGGATCTACAGCTGGTTGCCGCTCGGCCTGCGGGTGCTGCGCAAGATCGAGAACATCGTCCGCCAGGAGATGAACGCCATCGGTGGCCAGGAGATCCTGCTGCCCGCGCTGCTGCCGCGCGCCCCGTACGAGACCACCAACCGCTGGACGGAGTACGGCGACACCCTGTTCCGGCTGCAGGACCGGCGCAACAACGACTACCTGCTGGGGCCCACCCACGAGGAACTGTTCACCCTGACCGTGAAGGGCGAGTACTCCTCCTACAAGGATCTGCCGGTCCTGCTGTACCAGATCCAGACCAAGTACCGCGATGAGGCGCGGCCGCGCGCCGGCATCCTGCGCGGCCGCGAATTCGTCATGAAGGACTCCTACTCCTTCGACGTCGACGATGACGGCCTCAAGACCGCCTACCACAACCATCGCGAGGCCTACCAGCGGATCTTCGACCGGCTCGGCGTCCGGTACGTCATCGTCTCGGCGGTGTCCGGGGCGATGGGCGGCAGCGCGTCCGAGGAGTTCCTGGCCGAAAGCGAGATCGGCGAGGACACCTTCGTGCGCTGCCTGGAGTCCGGGTATGCCGCCAACGTCGAGGCCGTGATCACCCGGGCGCCCGCGGATCTGCCGATCGAGGGTCAGCCGGCCGCTGAGGTGCACGACACCCCGGACACCCCGACCATCGCGACCCTGGTGGACTGGGCCAACTCCGCGGGCCTGGCCCGGTTCGAGGGCCGCGCGGTCACCGCCGCCGACACGCTGAAGAACGTGCTGCTCAAGACCCGCGAGCCGGGCGGCGACTGGGAACTGCTCGGGGTCGGTGTGCCCGGCGACCGCGAGGTGGACGAGAAGCGGCTCGGCGCGGCGCTGGAGCCGGCCGAGTTCGCGCTGCTCGACGACGCCGATTTCGCGGCGAACCCGTTCCTGGTGAAGGGTTATGTCGGTCCGAAGGGATTGCAGGACAACGGAGTTCGATACCTCGTCGATCCGCGGGTGGTGTCCGGCACGTCCTGGATCACCGGCGCGGATGCGCCCAACAGGCACGTCGTGGGTCTGGTCGCCGGCCGCGACTTCACCCCGGACGGCACCATCGAGGCCGCCGAGGTGCGCGACGGTGACCCGTCCCCGGACGGCGCCGGCGCGCTCACCTCGGCGCGCGGTATCGAGATCGGTCACATCTTCCAGCTCGGCCGCAAGTACGCCGACGCGTTCAGCGCCGACGTGCTCGGCGAGAACGGCAAACCGTTGCGCCTGACCATGGGCTCCTACGGCATCGGGGTGTCCCGGCTGGTCGCCGTGATCGCCGAACAGCAGCACGACGAGATCGGGTTGCGCTGGCCCGGGGCCGTGGCGCCCTTCGATGTGCACGTCGTCATCGCCAACAAGGACGCCGGGGCCCGGCAAGGCGCGACCGAGCTGGCCCACGAGCTGTCCCGGCTGGGGTTCGAGGTGCTGTTCGACGACCGCACCGCCTCGCCGGGGGTGAAGTTCAAGGACGCCGAACTGCTCGGCATGCCCTGGATCGTGGTGGTCGGGCGTGGCTGGGCCGACGGGGTGGTCGAACTGCGCAACCGGTTCACCGGTGAGGCCCGCGAACTCGCGGTCGACGGCGCGGCCGCCGAGGTGGCAGCTAGTTTGCGCGGCTAACCTGCGGTTTCCGGGCCGCCCGGGAAGGCGACGGTGATCGGGTTCGCCCCGAGCACCTGGTTCCACCGGGCGGCCAGCACCGCGGCCTGCGTCATCGCGGTGACCGCGTAGGCGCGGTCGGCTTCCGTGCTGGCCTGCTCCAGCACCGCCCGCCAGGCGGTGGCCGTGTCGGACTCCATCCGCACCGCCAGTTCGGCGGCATCGCCGGGGTCGGCCACCTCCATCGGCAACTGGTAGCCGGCTGCCGGCAGCGGCGCGGTCACCGAGCGGGCGGCGAGCATCTCCAGGGCCTCCTCGCGGCGGCCCCGGTGCTGCGCCATCGCCTCGGCGACCAGCGCGTTGTCCTCGGGGGTGGAGTGTGCGGACACCACGCCGTAGCCGTAGATGGCGCCGTGCTCGGTGGCGACCGCGTCGAACAGGGCGGCGTCCGCCGCGTCGCCGGGACGGTTCGGGTCCGGGCTGGGCTCGGCCGAGGTCATGACTTGTTCTCCGGATCGCCGAGGGCCACCTGATAGGACGCCGTGCAGGACGCGGCGATGGAACCCAGCAGGCCGGCCCGGTAGCCGCTCATCCGCGCGGCGAGCCGGGACGCCTCGTCGGCGGATTCGCGCAGCGCCCGGGCCACCGCGGTGACGCTCGGCTTGGCGTCCGGCGCCGCGGGACCGCCGGTGCCGGTGGTCGGGGTCGTGCTGGTCGCGGCGCTGTCCCCGCCGGTCAGCCGGGTGATCTCATCGGCCAGCGCACGGGCGTGCGCGGTCCGTTCGGCGGCGATGGCGGTCAACGTGGCCACCGTGGGGACCCGTGCTGCCAACGCCGCCTCGCCGGCGAGTCGGCTGTCGGCTTCGGCCCGGTCGAACTGCCCGCGCAGGTCATCGAGATCGGCCGGGGGAGCCGGCGGTGCGCACGCCGTGGTGCCGGCGAGCAGTCCCAGGGCCAGGGTCGCCGGGATCGCGGAGATCAACAGGCTGCGCCGGTTCAGGGTGGGTGGGGCGCTCGGCACGTCGAACATCCTGCCATGTTGGCCTGGGCCGATGGTTCGGCTGCGGTCGGTTTGGCCAAAGCAGTGTCTCGGCTGGCGTATCGTTTGGTAGTCGATTCCCCGGTCCGGCGGGCCGGGAGAAGTGTCCGCACAACGTCCGCACAACTCAAGATGAGGAGCTCGCCGTGGCATCGGATGACCCGCTGCGGTCTGCGCGACTCCCGACCCGGGAGCAGGTGATCGAACTCCTCGACGGTGAGTTCGCGCGCGCGGGTTACGAAGTCGAAGACGTGACGATCACGCCGACTCGGCCGCCGAGGATCACCGTCATCGCAGATTCCGAAGAGGGTCTCGACCTCGACGCGGTGGCCACGCTGTCCCGGTTGGCGTCCGCGGCCCTCGATGTCGTCGATACCGACTTCGCGCCCTACGTCCTGGAAGTCACCTCCCGCGGGGTGGACCGCCCGTTGACCTCGGAGAAGCATTTCCGCCGCGCCCGTGGCCGCAAGGTCGAGGTGGCGCTGGCCGGCGGCGCGAGCGTGACCGGCCGGCTCGGGCAGACGACCGACGGGGTGGTGGACCTCGTCGCCCCGGTGGGCAAGGACTTCGAGGTCCGCCGACTGCGCGTCGACGAGATCACCAAAGCGACTGTGCAAGTTGAATTTTCACCGCCGAACAGGCGTGAGTTGGAACTGTCCGAGCAGACTGGAAAGGGGGACGGCGAGTGAACATCGACATGGCGGCATTGCATGCCATCGAGGCGGATAAGGGAATCTCGGTCGATATCGTCGTGGAGACCATCAAATCCGCGTTGCTGACCGCCTACCGGCACACCGAGGGGCACGAGGCCGACGCGCGTATCGACGTCGACCGCAAGACCGGCGTGGTCAAGGTGATGGCCCGCGAGACCGATGCCGACGGCAACCTCATCAACGAATGGGACGACACCCCAGAGGGATTCGGCCGTATCGCGGCGACCACCGCGCGCCAGGTGATCCTGCAGCGGCTGCGCGACGCCGAGAACGAGAAGATGTACGGGGAGTTCTCGGCCCGCGAGGGCGACATCGTCGCCGGCGTCGTGCAGCGTGACGCCCGGGAGAACACCCGCGGCAACGTGGTGGTCCGGGTGGGTACCGAGGCCAAGGGTTCCGACGGCATGATCCGGCCGGCCGAGCAGGTGCCCGGTGAGGCGTACGAGCACGGCGACCGGCTGCGCTGCTATGTCATCGGGGTGTCCCGCGGGGTGCGCGAGCCCAAGATCGAGCTGTCCCGGACGCACCCGAACCTGGTCCGCAAACTGTTCGCCCTGGAGGTACCCGAGATCGCCGACGGGTCGGTCGACATCGTCGCGGTCGCGCGTGAGGCCGGTCACCGGTCCAAGATCGCCGTCGTCTCCCGGGTCCCGGGGCTGAACGCGAAGGGCGCCTGCATCGGCCCGATGGGGCAGCGGGTCCGCAATGTGATGAGCGAACTGTCCGGCGAGAAGATCGACATCATCGACTTCGACGACGACCCGGCCCGATTCGTCGCCAACGCGCTGTCCCCGGCCAAGGTCGTGTCGGTCACCGTCATCGACGAGAACACCCGGGCGGCCCGCGTGGTGGTGCCGGACTTCCAGCTGTCGCTGGCGATCGGCAAGGAGGGGCAGAACGCCAGGCTGGCGGCCCGGCTCACCGGCTGGCGCATCGATATCCGCAGTGACGCGGCCCCCGAACCCGGCGCCGGGTGAGCCGTCCCGACACGCGATTCTGTCTGCGGGAACGGTGACGGTAGACTGAGTCGTGATCCAGCGCGAGACTCCGGTCATCCCGTCTCGTGCGCACCGGAGCCCCGACGGTCCGGTGCGGACGTGTGTGGGGTGCCGGAAGCGAGAACTGGCCGTCGAACTGCTTCGAGTGGCCGCTGTACCCGACAGGCCCGGCAATTGCGCCGTGATTGTCGATACAGCGGGTAACCTGCCGGGGCGGGGTGCATGGTTGCATCCTGCCCAGCAATGTCTGGAAGCAGCACTCCGTCGGCGAGCGTTCGTTCGAGCGTTGCGCATCGCCGGTTCACCGGACACATCCGCGGTGGTCGAGTACGTCAACGCCTGGCATGGCGCTGAGGAATGCGGCCCACCGGTTAGAGAACAGGTAGCGAAGAACATGAGCACACCGTGAAGTCCCGATGACCATGCGTCATAGCTAAACCCGAGGCGCGGCCCAACCACCGCTGACGCCTCCAGACGAGGAGAAGTAGTGGCAGGTAAGGCCCGCGTGCACGAGTTGGCTAAGGAACTCGGTGTCACAAGTAAGGAAGTTCTCGCCCGGCTGAGCGATCAGGGCGAATTCGTGAAATCCGCGTCGTCGACGGTGGAGGCCCCGGTGGCCCGCCGTCTGCGCGAGTCGTTCGGTGGCGGCAAGTCCGCCGCACCCGCCGATGCGCCCGCCGCGAAGGCGCCCGGCAAGCCGGCCGCCCCGTCCGGCGGCCCCAAGCCCGGCCCGAAGCCGGCACCTCAAGCCCCTCCGGCCCCGCCGGCCCCACCGGCACCGGCGCCCACGCCGGCGGCACCCGCCGCTCCGGCCGCCCAGGCTCCGGTCCAGACCCCGGGTCCGAAGCCGGCCCAGACCCCCGGCCCGGCGCCGACTCCGGCCCCGGCGGCTCCCGCCGCATCGGCCGGTACCCAGACCCCCGGTCCGCGTCCCGGCCCGACTCCGGGTCCCAAGCCCGCGCCGCGTGCGCCGCGGGTCGGCAACAACCCGTTCTCCTCGCAGCAGCCGGCCGAACGCCCGGCGCCGCGTCCGGCGGCCGGTCCCGGCGGTCCCCGCCCGGGCGCCCCGCGCCCCGGTGGCGGTCCGCGTCCCGGCCCGACGCCCGGCAACATGCCGCCGCGTCCGCCCGGCGCCCGTCCCGGCGCGGTCGGCCGTCCCGGCGGCCCGCGGCCCGGTCCCGGTGGTCGTCCGGCACCCGGCGGTCGCCCCGGCGGCGCCGGTGGCGGCGGCAGCAACTACCGCGGTGGTGGTGCCGGCGGCGGCGCCGGTGCCGGTGCCGGTGGTGGCGCGGCAGCCGGTGGCTTCCGTGGCCGTCCCGGCGGTGGTGGCGGCGGTGGCCGTCCCGGCCAGCGTGGCGGTGCCGCGGGTGCCTTCGGTCGTCCCGGCGGCGCACCGCGTCGCGGCCGTAAGAGCAAGCGCGCGAAAAGGGCCGAATACGAGAACATGCAGGCCCCGGTCGTCGGTGGCGTGCGGTTGCCGCACGGCAACGGCGAGACGATCAGGCTGGCGCGCGGTGCCTCGTTGAGCGACTTCGCCGACAAGATCAACGCCAACCCGGCCGCACTGGTGCAGGCGCTGTTCAACCTCGGCGAGATGGTCACCGCGACCCAGTCCGTGGGTGACGAGACCCTGGAACTGCTCGGCAGCGAGATGAACTACGTCGTGCAGGTCGTGTCCCCGGAGGACGAGGACCGCGAGCTGCTGGAGTCGTTCGACCTCACCTACGGCGAGGACGAGGGCGGCGAAGAGGACCTGGAGTCCCGGCCGCCGGTGGTCACCGTCATGGGTCACGTCGACCACGGCAAGACCCGACTGCTGGACACCATCCGCAAGGCCAACGTCCGCGAGGGCGAGGCCGGTGGCATCACCCAGCACATCGGTGCCTACCAGGTCGCCGTCGAGCATGAGGGCACCGAGCGTCTGATCACCTTCATCGACACCCCCGGTCACGAGGCGTTCACCGCCATGCGTGCCCGCGGTGCCAAGGCCACCGATATCGCGATCCTGGTGGTCGCCGCCGACGACGGCGTGATGCCGCAGACGGTGGAGGCGATCAACCACGCCCAGGCGGCCGACGTGCCGATCGTGGTCGCGGTCAACAAGATCGACAAGGAGGGCGCGGACCCGCAGAAGATCCGGGCCCAGCTCACCGAGTACAACCTGGTGGCCGAGGACTACGGCGGCGACACCATGTTCGTCGACATCTCGGCGAAGAACGGTGTGAACATCCAGGCGCTGGAGGAAGCGGTCCTGCTGACCGCCGACGCGGCGCTGGATCTGCGGGCCAACCCGGACATGGAGGCCCAGGGTGTGGCCATCGAGGCACACCTGGATCGCGGCCGCGGCCCGGTGGCGACCGTGCTGATCCAGCGCGGCACGCTGCGGGTCGGCGACTCGATCGTCGCCGGCGACGCCTACGGTCGGGTCCGTCGCATGGTCGACGAGCACGGCGAGGACGTCGAGGAGGCGCTGCCGTCGCGTCCGGTGCAGGTCATCGGTTTCACCTCGGTGCCCGGTGCCGGCGACAACCTGCTGGTCGTCGACGAGGACCGGATCGCCCGCCAGATCGCCGACCGGCGCAGCGCGCGCAAGCGCAACGCCCTGGCCGCACGCAGCCGCAAGCGGATCAGCCTGGAAGACCTGGATTCGGCGCTGAAGGAAACCAGCCAGCTGAACCTGATCCTCAAGGGCGACAACGCCGGTACCGTCGAGGCGCTGGAAGAGGCCTTGATGAACATCGAGATCGACGACGAGGTGCAGCTGCGCGTCATCGACCGCGGTGTCGGTGGCGTCACCGAGACCAACGTCAACCTGGCGTCGGCCTCGGACGCGATCATCATCGGCTTCAACGTCCGCGCCGAGGGCAAGGCCACCGAGCTGGCCAACCGCGACGGGGTGGAGATCCGCTACTACTCGATCATCTACCAGGCGATCGACGAGATCGAGGCCGCGCTCAAGGGCATGCTCAAGCCGGTCTACGAGGAGAAGGAACTCGGCCGCGCCGAGATCCGGGCCATCTTCCGCTCGTCCAAGGTGGGCAATATCGCCGGTTGCCTCGTGCAGTCGGGCATCATGCGGCGTAACGCCAAGGCCCGCCTGCTGCGTGACAACGTGGTGGTCGCCGAGAACCTCACGGTCTCCTCGCTCAAGCGTGAGAAGGACGACGCCACCGAGGTGCGCGAGGGTTACGAGTGTGGTCTGACCTTGACGTACAACGACATCAAGGAAGGCGACGTCATCGAGACCTACGAGCTGGTCGAGAAGGCGCGCACCTGATGGCTGATCCGGCACGGGCACGCCGGCTGGCGAAGCGGATCTCCACGATCGTGGCCTCGGCCATCGAGTACGAGATCAAGGATCCGCGGCTGGCCGGTGTGACCATCACCGATGCGAAGGTGACCGCCGACCTGCACGACGCCACCCTGTACTACACGGTGCTGGGCGCGACGCTGGAGGACGAGCCGGACTATCCCGGCGCGGCGGCGGCACTGGAGAGTGCCAAGGGTGTGCTGCGCTCCAAGGTGGGCGCGGGCACCGGGGTGCGGTTCACCCCCACGCTGGCCTTCGTCCGGGACACCGTTCCGGACGCGGCCAACCGCATGGAGGAATTGCTGTCCCAGGTGCGGGCGGCGGACGCCGATCTGGCGCGGGTTCGAGAGGGTGCGGTACCGGCGGGCGACGCCGACCCGTACCGTGTGAGCGGGGGAGACGCTCGCGGGGACGAACTCGACGCTGAGGAAACCGGTGACGACGACCGATACGACCGCTGAGACCGCACACCGAGCACAGCTGCCCGGACCGCGGGTCGACGCGCAGGGGGCGGCCCGGTTGCTCGATGCCGCGGCCGCCATCGTCGTGGTCTGTCACGTCTACCCGGATGCCGACACCATCGGCGCCGGCCTGGCGTTGGCGCAGGTCGCCACCGCCGCCGGCAAGGACGTCCAGGTCAGCTTCGCCACTCCGGCCGAGCTCCCGGAGTCGCTGCGCAGCCTGCCCGGCGGGCACCTGCTGGTGTCCCCGGACCGCTGCCGACGTGACGCCGACCTGGTAGTCACGGTGGACATCCCGACGGTCAACCGGCTGGGTGACCTGGCCGAGTTGATCGCCGGCGGACGTGAGGTTCTGGTCATCGACCACCACGCGTCCAACAGCCTGTTCGGCACCGCCAACTTCGTCGACCCGAAGGCCGATTCGACCACCATGCTGGTGGCCGATCTGCTGGACGCCTGGGACAAGCCGATCGAGCTGGCGGTCGCGCACTGCCTGTACGCCGGCCTGACCACCGACACCGGCTCCTTCCGGTGGGCCAGCGCCCGGGCACACCGGCTGGCCGCCCGGCTGCTGGACATCGGGGTGGACAACGCCGAGATCAGCCGCACGCTGATGGACACCCACCCGTTCGCGTGGCTGCCGATGCTGTCGCGTGTGCTGGGATCGGCCGGGCTGGACGACCGGGCCGCCGACGGCCGTGGACTGGTGTATGCCGTTGTGGCGCACGAGGAGTGGTCCAAGGCGCGCGCGGAAGAAGTCGAAAGCATCGTCGACATCGTGCGGACCACGGCGCAGGCCGAGGTCGCCGCGGTGTTCAAGGAGACCGCGCCGCAACGCTGGTCGGTGTCCATGCGATCCAAGTCGCTGGACATCTCGGCGGTGGCCGCCCGGTTCGGTGGCGGCGGGCACCGCAAGGCGGCCGGTTACACCACATCCGGTCCGGCTGCCGAGGTGGTCGCCGCGCTGCAGGACGCTCTTGGCTGACGAAGCCGTCACCGCTCGACGCATCGCGGCGCTGGCGCTGCCCGCCCTGGGTGTGCTCGCCGCCGAACCGCTCTACCTGCTCTTCGATCTCGCGGTGGTGGGACGGCTCGGTGCGCTGAGTCTGGCGGGGTTGGCGATCGGCGGTCTGGTGCTGGCGCTGGTCAGCTCGCAACTGACCTTCCTGTCCTACGGGACCACGGCCCGCTCCGCGCGGTTCTACGGCGCCGGGAACCGGGACGCGGCGGTCGCCGAGGGCGTGCAGGCCACCTGGCTGGCGTTGGGACTCGGGCTGACGGTGGTGGTCGCCGTGCAGGCACTGGCGGTCCCGGTGCTGAACCTGATCGCCGGCGGAGCCCAGATTGCCGATGCGGCGCTGCCCTGGTTGCGGGTGGCCATCTTGGGTGCCCCGGCGATCATGATCTCGATGGCGGGCAACGGCTGGATGCGCGGTGTACAGGACACCGTCCGTCCGCTGCGCTACGTCCTTGTCGGCTTCGGCGTCTCGGCGATCCTGTGTCCGACACTGGTGTTCGGCTGGCTGGGGGCACCGCACCTGGGGCTGACGGGTTCCGCGGTGGCCAACGTCGTCGGCCAGTGGCTGGCGGCGGTGCTGTTCTGCCGGGCGCTGCTCGTCGAACAGGTGGGGCTGCGGGTGCAGCCCGCGGTGCTGCGCGCCCAGCTGGTGATGGGGCGTGACCTCGCCTTGCGGACACTGGCCTTCCAGGCCTGCTTCGTGTCGGCGGGGGCGGTCGCGGCCCGGTTCGGCGCCGCGGCCGTCGCCGCCCACCAGGTGGTGCTGCAACTCTGGAACTTCCTGGCCCTGGTGCTGGACTCGCTGGCCATCGCCGCGCAGTCGCTGGTCGGGGCGGCGCTGGGGGCGGGACATCTCCGGCACGCCAAATCGGTGGCCGTCCGCATCACCGTCTTCTCCACCGCGGCCGCCGCGGTGTTCGCGCTGCTGTTCGCGCTCGGCGCGCCGGTGCTGCCCGGCCTGTTCACCTCCGACGCCGCGGTGCTCGACGAGATCGCGGTGCCGTGGTGGTTCCTGACCGGGCAGCTGACGGTCGCCGGGATCGTCTTCGCCCTCGACGGCGTGCTGCTCGGCGCCGGGGACGCCACCTTCATGCGCAACGCCACCCTGGCCAGCGCGCTGATCGGTTTCCTGCCGTTGATCTGGCTGTCGCTGGCCTACGGCTGGGGGCTGATCGGCATCTGGTCGGGCCTGTCGCTGTTCATGGTGCTGCGACTGGCATTCGTCGGCTGGCGGGCCTTCTCCGGGCGCTGGCTGGTGGCCGGTGCCGGCTAGGTGTTGTGACCTGACACGTTGTTGTCAGGCGGCGAGTCTGGTGATGGGTGGTTTCCCGCCGAGGGCGGAGTGGCCTCGTTGAGTGTTGTATCGGCGCAGGAATCGGTCAAGTGCTCGTTTGCGGACGCTGCTGGAGGTCCAGGGTCGGGCGTAGGCCCATTCATTGAGCAGGGTCCGGTTGAAACGCTCGGCTTTCCCGTTGGTCCAGGGGCAGCCGGGCTTGATGAACCTGCGTCGCAGTCCCCAGGCCGTGCACACCCAGCCCCAATTGGTGCCGCGCCGGTAGACCAAAGCGTTGTCCGTCAGCAGCCGCCGCACCCGCACACCGTGGCCGGCGAACCACACCATCGCTCGGTGCAAGAATCCTGCGCACGTGAGGTCTTTCTCGTCGGGCAGTACTTCGCTGTATGCCAGCCTGGTGCGGTCATCGATCGCGGTGTGCACATAGTCATAGCCGATCTTGGTCTTCTTGTGCCGGTTGGCAACTGACACCTTCGCGTCGCGGCCGTGCAGGCGCCACCCGCCACCTTTGGGGATGCGTCCCAACTTTTTGACATCGACGTGGACCATTGCTCCTGGGGTGCGGTACTCATAGCGGTTGGGGCTGCGCCGCGACGAGCGCACCGGCTGCCCCGTGATCGGGTCGATCGCACTCAAGTGCGGCACCTGATGGCGCGCCAAGACACGGCCTACCGTCGAGGCGTGCATCCCGAGCTCGGCGGCCAGCACGACCGCGCCGCGCTTGCGGCGCTGCCGAGCTCTGAGCACTTTGCGCTCGACGTGTTCACTGGTGCGCGTCGGCATCCGGTGCGGACGCGAGGACCGGTCGGCCAACGCCTCCTCACCGCCCTCTCGATGGCGGCGCAGCCACTTATAGACCGTGGCCCGCGAAATGCCCAGTTGTTCAGCGACATGAGCTGGCGGCCAGCCCGCGGCGACACGCTCCACGATCAAGCGACGTGCGAACAGGTTGGTGCGAGCGTTAACGTGAGACACGAGGACCTCCTACGGATAGATGCCAGACACATCCACTCCGTCAGGAGGTCCTCCCCATTTCAAGCCGCCACGCCGTCAACAACCTCCAAGGTCACAACAGCTAGGCGCCCAGCGTGGCCTGGATGTCGCCCTTCATGGCGTTGAGCTGACTGCCCCAGTAACCCCAGCCGTGCGTGCCGTTGGACGGGAAGTTGAACGTGGCGTTGCTGCCGCCCGCGCTCTGGTACTGGCGGGCGAAGTTCTTGTTGCTGTCCAGGGTGATGGTCTCCAGCACCTGACCGGCGACGTCTCCGCCGCCGCCCAGCTCACCCGGACGCCCGGTGCCGCAGTACACCCAGATGCGGGTGCCGTTGGCGACCAGCTTGCCGACGTTGACGGTGGGATCGTTGCGCCGCCAGGCCGGGCCGCCGCCCAGACCCCACATGGCGACCGAGTTGAAGCCCCCGGCATCGAGCATCGCGAAGGTGACCAGCGTCGGCCACAGTCCCTGGGACAGGTTCAGATAGCCCGACAGTGAGGCCGCGTAGCGGAACTGGCCGGGGTAGTAGGCGGCCAGCGTCAGCGCCGCACTGCCCGACATCGACAACCCGACCACCGCATTGCCGGTGGGGGAGATGCCCTTGTTGGCGGCCAGGTAGCCGGGCAACTCCGAGGTCAGGAAGGTCTCCCACTGGTAGTTGTAGGTCTGGCCGTTGCCGACGGCGGGGCCCTGCCAGTTGGTGTAGAAGCTGGACATGCCGCCCACCGGCATCACCACCGAGACACCGGACTCGAAGAACGTCTCGAAGGCCGCGGTCTCGATGTCCCAGCCGTTGTTGTCGTCGCGGGCCCGCAGGCCGTCCAGCAGGTACACGGCCCGCGGGCCACCGCCCTGGAAACGCACCGGGATGTCGCGGCCCATCGCCGCCGAGGGCACCATCAACGTCTCGACCGGCAGACCGGGCCGCGAGTAGGCCGAGGCGGTGGTGGGCTGTATCAGGCCGCCGAGCAGGAGCGCGGCCATCAGGGCCAGCACCAGTCGGCGGGCGGACACGGTTTTCGTCATGGCAATCCCGTCCTGTGTCGGCGCGAGACCCCCCGGAGGCGCGCAACGTTCGTTGCCCGATACGTCGCCGTGCGGGCCGCTTTCGTTACGGCGATGCGGCCGTCAGTCCGCGGCGCCCGAACTTCCCAGCAGATCGCGGACCCGGTTGGCCACCTTGATGAATTCGGGGCGTTCCATCGTCTCGGCGTACTGGCGCTCGGCGGGCAGGTCGACATCGAGGGTCTCGATGATGCGGCCCGGCCGCGGGCTCATCACCACGACCCGGTTGGCGAGGTACACCGCCTCGGCCACCGAGTGCGTCACCAGCACGACGGTGGTGCCCGTCTCGCGCCAGATCCGGTGCAGTTCGACGTTCATCTTCTCCCGGGTCAGTGCGTCCAGGGCGCCGAACGGCTCGTCCATCAACAGCACACCCGGCTGGTGCAGCAGCGCCCGGCACAGCGAAACACGTTGCTGCATACCGCCGGAGAGCTCGTGAGGCAGGGCATTCTCGAATCCGCTGAGTCCGGTCATCTCGATCAGGAAGTCGCAGCGGGACTGCGCCTCCTTACGGGGCATGCCGCGCATCTCGGCCTGTAGCAGGATGTTGCGGCGGACCGAACGCCATTCCAGCAGGGCGGCCCGCTGGAAGACGTACCCGATCTCGCGCTGGGGTCCCTTGACCTGCTTGCCACGCAGCCGGACATCCCCGGAGGTGGCGTTGGTCAGGCCGGCCACCACCTTCAGCAGGGTCGACTTGCCGCACCCCGAGGGGCCGGCGATGGAGACGAACTCCCCTTGGGCGACCCGCAGGTCGACGTTGTCCACGGCGGTCACGGTGGACCGTTTCGAGCTGAACGTGACGGTCAGGCTGTCGATGGAGATGGCGTCAGAGGTCACGGTGGTCCTCGGTGCGGTGATCGTTGCGGAGGTCATGATCGGGCTCTCCCTATTCTCCCGCGGCGGCGGGCACGAACGACGATGCCCAGTAGTCGGCCGGTGCCTTGTCGGTCTTGAGCAGACCGGCCTCGTTGAGCGTGGCGATGGTCGAGGTCCAGTCCTGCTCGGCGTTGGTGCCGGGAACCTTGCCGGTGGTGGCCGGGGTGTTCAGCAACGGGATCGTCTCCTGCCACTGCTGCAGCAGCACGTTCTCCGGCGGGGTCTGCGGATCGACACCGACCATGGCCTTGGCCGCGGCCTCGGGATCCTGCTTGGCCGCCTCGTAGGACTCGCTGACCGCGTCGAGCATCGACTGCACCAGTTCCGGATTGTCACCGATGGTCGAGTTGTGGGTGATCAGGCCGTTGCTGAAGAAGTTCAGCCCGGCGTCGGAGTAGCGGAAGTAGCGCATCTCCCGGCCGCTCTTGTTGGCGATGGTGGGGCCCTGGTCGTGGGCGAAGCCGATCAGTCCGTCCACCCGGCCGGCCATCAGTGCGGCCATCTTGCCCGCCGAATCCAGGTTCTGTTCCTTCACGGCTCCCGGCTCCAGGCCGACATCGGCCAGGAACATCGGGAAGGTGGTGGTGGGGGCGTCCCCGGCCGACACCGCGATGGTGCGCCCGGCCAGGTCGGCGGGCTCCTCGATACCGGAGTCGGCGAAGACCTGCACGGCCGACGGCGTGGTCTGTAGGAACACCCCGACGCTCTTGATGTCGACGCCCTGGTCGATGTTGCTCAGTACCGCGGCGGTGTCGGACCAGCCGAAGTCGACCTGCTGGCCGCCGACCGCCTGGGCGGTGCGGGTGGAGCCCTGGCCGGGATCGATGGTCAGGTCGATGCCATGCTCGGCGAAGATGCCCTCCTGCACGCCGTAGTACAGCGGGGCGTGCTCACCGTAGGGGTACCAGTTGAGCATCAGCGTCACCGGGGTGGTGCCTTCCCCGCCGGCGGCCGAATTGTTCTCGCCTGCACCGCCACCCCCGCAGGCGGTGAGCGTCAGCATCGCGGTGGTCGCGGCGATCGCGCCGATGGCGCGAGGGTTCAGAGAAAACATCGATGGTCTCCTGTTTTTCGGGGTGGGGGTCAGACGGCCGCGGTCGACGCGGAGTTGGAGGTACGGCGGGAGGCGTGCCAGGGGATGAGCAGCTTTTCGGCGATCTCGATGATCGCGAAGAGCACGATCCCGAGAATCGACATGATGATCAGGGCGGCGAAAAGCATTGCGGTGTCCAGGCTTCCGTTGGCCTGCAGGATCACGTAGCCCAAACCTTCGTTGGCGCCGACGAACTCGCCGACCACCGCGCCGGTGACCGCGAGGGTGGCGGCCACCTTGAGACCCGACATCAGCTGCGGCAGGGAGGCCGGGAAGCGGACCTTCATGAAGGTCTTGAACCGGCTGGCGCCCATTGTGGAGGTCAGCTCCAGGATTTCGGGATCCACCGAGCGCAGGCCGGCCAGTCCGGAGATCACGATGGGGAAAAAGGCCATCAGCACAGCCACCAGGATCTTGGGGGTGGGGCCGAATCCCAGCCACACGATGAACAGCGGCGCGATCGCGATCTTCGGGATCACCTGCGCGAACAAAATCAGCGGGTAGACGGTCTTCTCGAAGCTGGACGAGTAGATCATCATGACCGCGACGAACACGCCGATGACGGCGGCGATGATGAAACCGATGACGGTCTCCCAGGTGGTCACCCAGGTGTTCTGCGCCAGGTACCCGGCATTCTGCTGAGTTGCTGCCCAGGTGTCGGCCGGGGAGGGGAGGATGTAGGGCGCGACGAGCTCGGCCTCGGTGACTGCCCACCAGCCGGCCAGCAGCGCGAACACCAGCACGATCGGCCGCCAGGTGTTGGCGAGGGTGCGTCGCGGTGAGAATGAGAATGACCGGCCGCGTGCGGGCCCGTTGGTGGATCCTGCCCGCGTGCCGGAGTCCGATGACTGGACGCGGGCCGATGCGGTTACCGCCATGGAATGTCCTCTAGTTCGCAGTGAACGGGGAGTGACCCCGTTGGGAATGCGCTTTCCGAAGCGATTCCGACACTAACGTGACGTGGCGCACACTGTCAACCGCGACGTGGCGCGCGTCGCCCCCAACTGAGAATCAACTCAGCTTGGTGCTGTCGCGCAATACGATCCGCCCCGGGATCCGCTCCCGCAGGTCGTCGGCGCAGTCGTGGTCCCGCAAAGCCAAATCGACTGCACGGGAACCGATTTCCTCTAGCGGAAGAATCACGGTGGTGAGGCTGGGGGTATGGTCGCGCAGGGTGGGGATATCGTCGAAACCGGCGATGCAGACATCGCGCGGCACCTGCAGACCCAGTTCACGCCAGGCGGCGATGGCCCCGATGGCCATCACGTCGGTGACCGCGAACACGCAGACCGGCGGCTCGGCACCCCCGGGAACCAGATCCAGTGCGGCGGCCAGTCGGCGGGCGGCCGAATGGCCGCCGTCGCGGTCGAAGTTACCGGACACCTCGACCAGCGGGGTCAGTCCGTGCCTGCCGAGCGCCTCGACGAATCCGTTGCGCCGGTCCACCGAGGTTCGGATATTGCCCGGGCCCCCGATCAGCGCGAACTGCCGGTGCCCGGAGGCCACCAGGGCATCAGCCAATTCCGCTGAGGCAAAATGGTTTTCCGGTTCGACGGCGCCACCGAACGCGAGCGGCTGGCCGATCACCACGACCCGGCCGCCGTTGGCGCGGTAACGGCCGAATTCGGCTTCCAGTTCCCGGTCGAGGTCACCGCTCTGACGCGAGCCCGCCAGCACGATGGCGTCGGCGCGGTGGGCGATGAAGGTGCTCACCGCCTCGCGTTCGATGTCGAAGTCGCGATCGGTGCCGGCCAGTAGTACCTGCTTGCGGGCGGCCCGGGCGGCGGCCTGCACGCCGCGCGCGATCGAGGAGAAGTACGGGTCGGCGATATCGTGCACGATCAAGCCGAGCAACCCGGTGGACGCCCTGGCCAGCGCTTGTGCCTGCGCGTTCGGTACGTAACCCAATTCCCGTGCGGCCGTGCGTACCCGGTCGGCCACCCCTTCGCCGGGGATCCGGTTGGAGCCGTTGAGCACCCGGGATGCCGTCGCCTGCGAGACGCCCGCGCGCATCGCCACATCCTGCAGGGTCACCGCCGCCATGCCGTTCCGCCTTTGCCGCCGGGCTCCGGGGGTTGACCGGAGCGTGGCGACAGCTTACCTTGGAAAGCGCATTCCGAAGTGCAGGCGCCGCCGTTCACCCGATCAGGGTCCGGCCGCGGCGTCGGGTCCGCACACATTTCACAGTCTCCTCAGACAAGGAATCTGCACATGTCTTCAGCTGAATCTTCCGGTCGTCGGACCGTGCGCATCGCCATGAACGGCGTCACCGGGCGGATGGGTTACCGGCAGCACCTGGTGCGCTCGATCCTGCCGCTGCGCGACTCCGGGCTGCTGCTCGAGGACGGCAGCCGGGTCGCGGTCGAGCCGATCCTGGTGGGCCGCAACGCCGACAAGCTCGCCGACCTGGCCGCCGAGCACGGAATCGAGTCCTGGACCACCGACGTCGCCGCGGTGATCGCCGATCCGACGGTGGACGTCTACTTCGACGCGCAGGTGACCTCGCGGCGGATGGAGGCCCTCTCCACCGCGATCAAGGCGGGCAAGCACATCTACACCGAGAAGCCGACCGCCGAAACCCTGACCGAGGCCGTCGAGCTGGCCCGGATGGCGGAGAACGCCGGCGTGGTCGCCGGGGTGGTGCACGACAAGCTCTATCTGCCGGGCCTGGTCAAGCTGCGCCGGCTGATCGACGAGGGCTTCTTCGGTCGGATCCTGTCGATGCGCGGCGAGTTCGGCTACTGGGTGTTCGAGGGCGACCACCAGCCCGCCCAGCGGCCCAGCTGGAACTACCGGTCCGAGGACGGCGGCGGGATCACCGTCGACATGTTCTGCCACTGGAACTACGTGATGGAGGGTCTGCTCGGCACCGTGGAAGCGGTCACCGCCCGCACCGTCACCCACATCCCCACCCGCTGGGACGAACAGGGCAAGGCCTACACCGCGACCGCCGACGACGCCGCCTACGGCATCTTCGAGATCGAGGGCGGCATCATCGCCCAGATCAACTCGTCCTGGGCCGTCCGGGTACACCGCGACGAGCTGGTCGAGTTCCAGATCGACGGCACCCACGGATCCGCGGTGGCGGGTCTGCGGCAATGTGTGGCCCAGCAGCGCGCGCACACCCCGAAGCCGGTGTGGAACCCCGACCTTCCGGTCACCGAGAAGTTCCGCGACCAGTGGCTGGAGGTCCCCGCCAACGCCGACCTGGACAACGGTTTCAAGCTGCAGTGGGAGGAATATCTGCGTGACGTGCTGGCCGGCCGGCCGCACCGTTTCGGTCTGCTGTCCGCGGCCCGCGGGGTACAGCTGGCGGAGCTCGGTCTGCAGAGCTCGGCCGAGGGCCGCCGCCTGAGCGTGCCGGAGATCGTGCTGTGACCCTGACGAGCGCAGGCACCGGGATCGTGCTGAACCTGCCCGCACATGGAAAGTACGAGCTCACCGGTCCTGCGGCGTGGCGAAAGCCAAGTGCGCCCATCACCTCCCGGATCGCGTATGCCGCAGCCCATGTGATTCCCGAGGTCACGGCCGACTGCACCCCCGGTGCGCCGGCGCAGCTGGACTGGGACGTCACCATGGCCTACCGGCACGAGCTGTGGTCCTACGGTCTGGGTGTCGCCGAGGCGATGGACACCGCCCAGCGGGGGATGGGTCTGGACTGGGCCGCCACCCAGGAACTGATCGCGCGCAGCGGCCGGGAAGCCGCCGCGGTGGGCGGACGGTTGGCCTGCGGCGCGGGAACCGATCAGCTCGACCTGGCCGATGTTCCGCGCGGCGCAGCCGGTTTGGCCGTCGTCACCGACGCCTACCGCAGGCAGATCGAGGTGGTCCGGGAGGCCGGCGCCGGGGTCATCCTGATGGCCTCGCGGGCGCTTGCGCAGGTCGCCGAATCGCCCGCCGATTACCTGGCGGTCTACGGCACCCTGTTGGAGGAGGTCGACCGGCCGGTCATCCTGCACTGGCTGGGGGAGATGTTCGACCCGGCGCTGCGCGGCTACTGGGGCGACACCGACATCGACGCGGCCACCGCCACATTCCGTGAACTGCTGGCAGCGCACGCCGACAAGATCGACGGCGTGAAGGTCTCGCTGCTCGACGCGACGCACGAAGTGACGCTGCGCCGGGCCCTGCCCGACCGCGTCCGGCTCTACACCGGTGACGATTTCAACTACCCGGAACTCATCATCGGCGACGGTGTCGGCCATTCCGATGCGCTG
This sequence comes from Mycobacterium sp. AMU20-3851, assembly GCF_043974665.1. NCBI lineage: Bacteria > Bacillati > Actinomycetota > Actinomycetes > Mycobacteriales > Mycobacteriaceae > Mycobacterium > Mycobacterium sp. AMU20-3851. The sequence goes on along the minus strand of NZ_CP146371.1, from coordinate 3,481,657 downwards.
CTGGGCATCTTCGCCGCCATCTACCCGGCCGCCTCGACCGCGCTGCAGGAACTCGACGCCGGCAATTCCACGGCGGCCCACGACATCCTGGAATCCACCCGGGCGCTGGGCAGGCATATCTTCGCCGCGCCCACCTACTACTACAAGACCGGTATCGCGTTCCTGTCCTGGCTCAACGGCCACCAACCCGGCTTCACCATGGTCAACGGGCTGACCGCCGGCCGCTCGCTGCGCCACCTGTGCGAACTGTTCGTGCTCGCCGACCGGGCGGGTCTGCTGACCGATCCGGAACTGGCCGCCGATCGGATGCGTACCTACCTGCGGCTGAACGGAGTCCGGCGATGACCGACCCCTATGCCCGGTTGTCGCTGAACACCATGACCACCAGGTCGTGGACCCTGCGCGAGGCGGTCGAGGCGACCGCGGCGGCGGGATTGCCCGCCATCGGCCTGTGGCGCGACCGGGTCGCCGAGGCGGGTGTGGACGACGCGGCGAAGCTGGTGCGTGACAACGGCCTTCGGGTGTCCAGTCTGTGCCGAGGCGGCTTCCTGACCGGTCTCGACGACGGCGACACGGCCTTGGACGACAACCGCCGCGCCATCGACGAGGCAGCGACCCTGGGCGCCCCCGAGCTGGTCATGGTGGCCGGCGGCGTGCCGGACCGTGATCTCCCGGGTGCCCGCTCCCGGCTTGCCGACCGGATCGCCGCACTGGTGCCGTACGCCGCCGAACGCGAGGTCCGGCTGGCCCTGGAACCGCTGCATCCGATGTTCTGCGCCGACCGTGCGGTCATCTCCACGCTCGGACAGGCACTGGCCCTGGCCGCACCGCATCCCGCCGAGGTGGTCGGCGTCGTCGTCGACACCTTCCATGTCTGGTGGGATCCCGAACTGGCAGAGCGGATCGCCGAAGCCGGTGCCGGGGGCCGGATCAGCTCGTACCAGATCTGTGACTGGCTGGTCCCGATGACACCGGACCCGCTGGTGTCCCGCGGCATGATGGGCGACGGGGTCATCGACTTCGCGGCGATCACCGCAATGGTGGCCGCCGCCGGGTACACCGGGGACATCGAGGTCGAGATCTTCAACGAGGCGGTGTGGGCCACCGACGGCCACACGGTGTGCGAGACCATGAAGAGCCGGTATCGCGATCTGGTGTTGCCCGCGCTGTGAAGGTTCTGATCGCACCGGATTCGTTCAAGGGCACAGCAACGGCGGCAGAGGTCGCCGAGGCATTGGCCGCGGGCTGGAATGCGGTGCGCGGCAGCGACGAAACCGTCACCCTGCCGCAGGCCGACGGCGGCGAGGGCACCCTGGCCGCCGTCGCAGCCTCGGGCGCCTGGAACCGGCGGCAGATCACGGTGGACGGCCCCGACGGGCGACCGGTGACCGCCACCTGGCTGCACGGAACCGACGGCCGGGCCGTCGTCGAGCTCGCCGAGTCGTCCGGGATCGCACTGATGGCGCAGCTGGATCCCTGGCGGGCCGGCACCCGGGGCCTCGGTCAGGTGATCGGGGCCGCGTTGCGCGCCGGTGCCCGGTCCATCCAGGTCGGTCTCGGCGGATCGGCCGGCACCGACGGCGGCGCCGGCGTGCTGATCGCCCTGGGAATCAAGGCTTTCGACAGCCGCGGCATCCCGATCGCCGACGGCGCGTACGGACTGTGCGATGTGGACCGGGTCGAGGTGGACGGCCTCGCGCCGTTGCCGCCCGGCGGGGTGGAGATCCTGGTCGACACCACCGCCCCGCTGGCCGGCCCGCAGGGTGCGGCGGCGGTGTTCGGTCCGCAGAAAGGTGCCCGGCCCGCCGATATCGCGCGGTTGGACGACGGACTGCAGCGCTGGTGCCGAGCATTGCACGCGGCCGGTCTACCCGCCGACCCGGACAGCGCCGGCGCCGGCGCCGCCGGCGGTGTGGGTTTCGGGTTGATGGCCTGGGGCGCCCGCGCGGCCTCGGGATCGGAGCGCATCGCGTCGATCACCGGTCTGAAAGACCAACTGGCCCAGGCGGATCTGCTGCTCACCGGGGAGGGCCGCTTCGACGGCACCTCCTGGACCGGAAAGCTGGTCGGCCACCTACTCGGCGCCGCCGAGTCGGCCGGTGTGCCCGCGGTGGTGGTGGCCGGGCAGGTCAGTGCCGGGGCGGGCGTGCCCACGGTGTCGCTGACCGAGCTCGCGGGCTCGCCGGATGCGGCGATGGCCGATCCGCGGCGCTGGCTGTACGCCGCGGGATCGGCCGCCGCACGGAATGTCTCGTCAGTAACCTGACCCCGACGAAGGCCCGCCCGCATCCAGCAGCGCCCGCGACCCGGACACCCCCAGACGGGTCGCGCCCGCGGCGATCATCTCCCGGGCCTGCTCCAGGGTGCGCACCCCGCCGGAGGCCTTCACCTGCAGACCCGCGCCGGCCACGGTGCGGTGCATCAGTTCGACGGCGTGCGCGCTGGCCCCGCCGGCCGGATGGAAGCCGGTGGACGTCTTGACGAAGTCGGCGCCGGCATCGACCGCGGCGCGGCACACTCCGACGATCTCGTCGTCGGTCAGTGCCGCGGACTCGATGATGACCTTCAGCACCGCCGGGGCCGGTGCGGCGGATCGCACCGCGGCGATATCGGTGTGTACCGCCGCGAAGTCGCCCGCCTTGGCGGCGCCGACGTCGATCACCATGTCGATCTCGTCGGCGCCGTTGCGGATCGCCTCGGCGGCCTCGGCCGCTTTCACCGCCGAGGTGTGTTTACCGCTCGGGAATCCGCACACCACTGCCACTTTGAGCGTGTCGGGGACGGTGATCGGCAGCATCGAGGGGGACACGCAGACCGAGTAGGTGCCCAGTTCGGCGGCCTCGGCGACCACGGCGGCCACATCGGCGGCGGTGGCTTCCGGTTTGAGCAGTGTGTGGTCGATCATCGCCGCGACGTCGGCGACGGTGGGTGTGGTGCGGGTACTCATGTTTCCTCATTCTTGTCGTTGCGGTATTCAGGCGGCGCTGCGGGACTGGCGGTCCAAAAGGTAGTTCATGATCAGTGCCGCGATCAGGATCAGGCCGGTGACCAGCATCTGGAAGAACGAGCTGAGACCCAGCAGGTTGAACAGGTTGCGCAGCACCGACAGCAGCAGTACGGCGATGAACGTGCCGAGCACGCCGCCCTTTCCGCCGAACAGGCTGGTGCCGCCGAGCACCACCGCGGCGATCGCGTCGAGTTCCAGACCGGTGTTCGCGGTCGGTTGCCCGATGGTCAGTCGTGCGGTGAGCAACACCCCGGTCAGGGCGGCCAGACCGCCGCTGATGACGTAGGCCATGGTGGTGATCCGCTGTACGGGCAGACCCGACAGTCGGGCGGCCTGTGCATTGCTGCCGACAGCGTAGATGTGCTCACCGAAGGTGGTGCGGCGCAACACGAGTCCGACGATGATCGTGGTCGCCACGAAGATGATGCCGACGACCGGGATACCGGCAACCGACCCGGCGCCCAGGAAACGCAGGCCCATCGGGATCTCCGCGGTGGTCGGCGTGCCGTTGGTGGTCAGGTAGGTCAGACCGCGGATGCTCTGCATGCCGGCCAGTGTGACCATGAACGCCGGCAACACCAGATAGGCACTCAGCCCGCCCATCACACCGCCGAGCACCAGGCCGGAGGCGATGGCTAGCACCATCGCGATCGGCCACGGCAGGCCGATCCCGATGAAGATGGCGACCAGCATTCCGGACAGTGCCGCCACACTGCCGACCGACAGGTCGATGCCGGAGGTCAGGATCACCACCGTCATCCCGATGGCCACGATGCCGGTCAGACTGGACTGCTGCAGCAGGTTCGCCATGTTCTGGGTGGTCAGGAACTGCGGTGCGGACACCGAGGCCACCACGAACAGCGCGATGAAGATGAACAGCAGGTTGAACCGCATGAAGATGGCGCGGCGGCTGGATCTGGTTGTCGTAACGGCCGATTCGGCGGGACGGTCCATCAGGTCAGTCATTGTCAATCTTCGTTCTTCCGGTGACGATACAGCGGGCGATCTCCGCTGCTGGGGTGGTGGCGGGCTCGAACTGCGCGATGTTGCGGCCCTCGTGAAGGACCCAGACCCGGTGGCAGTTCTCGGTGAGCTCGCTCAGTTCGCTGGATGCCATCAGGACACCGACGCCGGCATCGGCCAGCGCCTGCACCTGTTCGAAGAGATCGGCCTTGGCGCCGATATCCAGCCCGCGGGTGGGCTCGTCGAGCAGCAACAGATCGATCCCGCGCGCCATCCACTTGGCCAGCACCACTTTCTGCTGATTGCCGCCGGACAACTGCCCGACGGGCTGTTCCACGCTGGCGAACTTCACGCCCAGGCGGTTCAGCGGCGGACCACACACCTGACGGGCCCGGGCCATCGGATTGATCCGCAGCGGTTCGAGCGCGGCGATGGCCGCATTGCGCAGGATCGACTGCTCCAGGAACAGCCCCTGGCGCTTTCGGTCCTCCGGGACCAGCCCGATGCCGAGACCCACCGCCGAGCGCGGCGTCAGCGAGGTGATCTGACCGTCCTTGAGCGTCATGTCGAGGGTGGCCTTGCGATCGCCGAAGATGGTGGCCAACAAGGTGGATCGACCCGCTCCGCCGAGACCGGCCAGACCGACGATCTCGCCGCGGCCGACGGTGATGTCGCGGATGTCGATGACGCCGGGGATGACCGCCTTTCGCACGTGCAGTAGCCCAGCGGTCTGGCCTGTCTGGGGCTGCCGGGGCGGGCGTGCCTGCACAGCACGACCGATCATCGCCTCCACCAGTTCCTCCTTGGACACCGACGCGACATCGAAGACGCCGACGGTGGCGCCGTCGCGCATGACGGTGGCGCGGTCACCGATGGCCTTGATCTCGTCGAGCCGATGCGAGATGTAGATGACCGACCTGCCCTCGGCGGTGAGCTCGCGGATCACCGTGAACACGGCGGCCAGGTCGTGGTCGGTCAGGGTGGCGCTGGGCTCGTCCATGATGATGATGCGCGCATCGGTGGTCAGCGCCTTCGCGATCGCGGTGAGCTGCTGATCCGATACCGACAACTCACCGACCACTGCGGTCGGCGCGAAGGTGCCGCCGACCCGGGCGATCGCTGCCGCGGCCCGGCGGTCGCGGTCCTTGCGTGCGACGAACGGCCCGCGCCGCGGTTCATGGCCGAGAAACAGGTTCTGTGACACCGTCATATCGGGTACCAGGTCGAGCTCCTGGTAGATGGTGTTGATGCCGGCCCGCACCCCGTCGATGGGTGAGTTGAACGACACGGTCTGCCCGCCCAGGGTGATCGTCCCCGAATCCGGTGTGTAGGAACCGGACAGGATCTTCATCATCGTGCTCTTGCCTGCGCCGTTCTCGCCGAGCAGGCAGTGCACCTCGCCCTCGGCGACCTCCAGGCCGGCGCTGTCGCACGCCCTGGTGCCGGGGAACGACTTGACGATGCCGGTCATGGTGAGCGCTGTCGGACGGTCCGTGGACCGGCGGGGATCCGCCGGAGCCGGAGGGGTGCTGTCGAGATAGGTCATGTCATGCCTCCAGCCTTGGCTGCCTGCGCCAGAACTGCTGTCGCGGTGGGTTCGTCGGTGATCAGCACCGAACACAGGCCGCTTCGCAGCGCGGCCCGCACGACCGGTACCTTCGCAGGGCCGGCGGCCACGGCGATCGCGCATTTGGCGTTGCGGACATCGTCGAGACCCAGTCCGACCGTCCTGCGGTCGATACCGGGATGGGCGATCTCGCCGGTTACGGTGAGGTAGTGCGCCAGCACGTCGCCGCAGGCGCCGGCGGCATCGAGCTCGCGGAGTTCCTCGGGAGTGACGGCACCGGATTCCACCAGTACCGACGTCGGCCCGGATGCGCCGAGGGAGAACAACAGGGCGTCGGCCTGCCGGGCGCCGCTCAGTACGTCGACGACGAATCCCTCGGCGTAGAGCGCATCCCGGGTCTCGATACGTTCGACGATGGCCGGGACCGGCAGCAGAGTGGCCCGCCCGTTACCGCTGTGCGCGATGCTGGTGGCGATGTTGGCAGCGGTGGTGGGCCGCACCGACCGGCTCACCCCGCCATTGGCCTGGATGACCTCGATGCCGCTGGTCCATCCGGCCGGCAGCACGGCGGCCACATGCTGCAGCGTATTGCCCCACGAGACGGCCAGAGTGGTGATCCACTGCGCGTTCGCCTTCAGGTAGCCGGCCGCGGCGGCGGCGACGTTACTGTCCGATCCGGGGATCTCCGGTCCGGGCACCACGATGCACTCGCGCAGGCCGAACTCACTACGCATGTTCACCTCGAGGTGGGTGCGCCGGGCCTGCGGGTGCACGATCTTGATCTGGACGATGCCGACCTCGCGGGCCTCGTCCAACAACCGGCCGACCTTCCACCGGGTGAGGTGCAGTTCCCGGCCGATGTCCTCCTGGGTGCGGCCCTGTTCGTAGTAGCTCTGCGCGACCTGCAGCATCAGCTGGGTGTGGGTGGGCTCGGCAGATCCCGCCATCAGGACCTCACCTCCACCGGTGCAGCGGTGGCGCGGCCGGAGACGGCATCGGCATTGTCCTGCATGAACGGCCGCAGGATCTCGCCGAGGCGCTGATACTCGGCGAAAGTTCGCTCGTACACGGGGATTCGTGTGGTATCGGGTTCCAATACCCGCACCGTCGGGGCGAACAGCGCCGATCCCTCGTCCAGCGAGGTGGTGACGCCCGCGGCGTGCGCGGCGATCACCGCGCACGCTCGCAGCGTCAGGTTCTCACCGATCACCAGCTCAGCGGGCCGGCCGAGCACGTCAACGGTGACCTGTTGCCACAGCGGGTTGCGTTCGATACCGCCGGAGAACACCAGCCGGTCACAGGAAACCCCGGCGCGTTCGAACGATTCGATGACGCTGCGGGTTCCGCAGGCCACCGCCTCGACCATCGCCCGGTACAACTCGGCCCTGGTGGTGCCCAACGACAGTCCCACCACGGTCCCGCGCAGGCGGGGTTCCCGGTGCGGGGTGCGGTTGCCCATGAAGTAGTCCAGCGCATGCAGGCCGTGGCTTGCCGGATCCACCGCGGCCGCCTCGTCGATGAGTGCCGAAAGATCGTCGCGGGCAACACCCATGATCGTTTCGCCGGCCCATTTCAGTACCGAACCGCTGGCGACCTGCCCGCCTTCGACGAGCCACTTGTCCTGGTGCAGGGCCCGCGGGTACGGGCCCCAGACCTCGTGGGTGTCGGTGGGATCGTCGACCTCGGCGATGATCGCCGAGGAGGTACCCGACACCAGCGACACCAATCCGGTCAGGTCGGCACCGCAGGCCAACAGCGACACGTGGGCGTCGATGCCGCCGACGGCGACCACCGGACTGCCGGTGATCCCGAGATCGGCGGCCGCCGCGGGGTGCAGGGGACCGGCGGTGCCGCCCACCTCGACGATGCGGTCGGGCAGTTTGGCGGTCAGGTCCGGCACGCCCAGGTCCCCGTACAACTCGTCGGGAAAGCGCCCGGCGATGGTGTCGTAGTTGTACTTGCAGACCGCGTTCATCTGCGAGCCCACCCACTGGCCGGTCAGCCGGAAGGTGACGTAGTCGACGGCCTCGACGATGCGTGCCGCGGACCGGTAGATGTGGGGTTCGTGGGTGTTCAACCACATCGCCTTGGGCACCAGCCATTCGGCGGCATCCGAGCCGCCGGACCATTTCAGGATCGGGTGGCGGTCGGCCAGTCCGGCGGTGAACGCGGACTCGGCGCCGCTGCGGCAATCCATCCACAGGATCGCCGGGCGCAACGGTTCGCCGGCGGCGTCGAGCACCGCGACGGTCGAGGCGGTGGTGGACGCGGCGATGGCCACCACGTCACCGGCGCGGCGACATTGCTCACCGCTCAACAACTCTCGGCTGGCGGCGCTCAGCGCCGACCACCAGTCGCGCGGGTCCTGTTCGGCCCAGCCCGGCCGCAGGAACCGGGTCGGGTAGGGCCGGTGTGCGGTGCCCAGCCCCCGACCGTCCTCGGTGAATGCACCGACCCGGGCACCCTCGGTGCCCAGATCGATCGACAACAGAATCCCCATGATCAGTCCTCGTTGGGCAGGAACAGAACCTTCGAGGAGAAGATCGAGCGCTCACCGAGTTGGTGCATCGTCTGCGGCAGTGCCGACAAAGGCAGCTCGTGCGTGATCATGAACTCCCACTCGAGTTGGCCGGTCGACATCATCTTCGCCGATGTGCGCCACTCGTCGCCGGGGAAGGGCGCGGAGAACGAGTTCCACGAACCGTGCAGGGTGGCCTCCAGGCGCATGAACTGGTTGAACGTCTCCTTGCCCAGCGGCACGGGAGCATGCGGGATACCGATGAACACCGCATGGCCGTGCGGGCCGGTCAGGTTGGCGGCCATGTCGGCAGTCGCCGGCACACCGGCCGATTCCAGCACGATGTCGAACCCGCGACCGCCGAGTGCGCGGGCCTCCTCGACGCCCTGCACGGCGTGGTCGGCGCCCGCCTGCCTGGCCATCGCCGCCTTCTCCTCGCTGAGATCCACGGCCACCACCTCGGTGGCCCCGTGCAGGCGTGCCCACTGGACCCCGAAGAGTCCGATCGGTCCGGCGCCGATGACCAGCACCCGGTGTCCGGCACGCAGGCCGGTCTTCCACAGTCCGTGTAGGGCAATGGCGGCCGGGTCGAGCATGGCGGCGGCCCGTGGATCGATGCCGGCAGGCAACTTGAGCAGGTTGCCCACCGGTGACACCGCGTACTGTGCGTAGGCGCCGTCGCAGCGGCTGCCGAAATAGTCGTAGTTCTCGCACAACCCGAATGCGCCCTTCAAGCAGAAATCGCATTCCCGGCACGGGATCAGCGGCGGTACCGAGACCAGTTCGCCGAGTTCGAACCCGGTGACACCTTCGCCGAGTTCGACCACCCAGCCGGAGAATTCGTGTCCGCAGATGATGGGCATGATGTAGCCGCCGTTGCGCAGCATCCGGGGGATGTCGGAACCGCAGACACCGCACGCGGCGATCTTCAGCAGCACCTGCCCGGCGCCGGGCCGCGGAGTGGCGACCTCCTCGACCCTGATATCGCCGGGAGCGTGCATGACGGCGGCCGTCATCGTCTGCGGGATGTTCTGCTGCGGCGACAGATCGCGCGTCGGTGCTTCGGTTGTCATGATTTCTCTCTCTTGGTAATTCGCGGTTTCAAGGCGTGCTGATGTCAGGCCGGCGGCTGCGGGGCCGCAGCGAAGGTGGTGTCGCCGACCAGCGATGCGGCATTGGCCTTGTCCACCAGACCCGTTCCGGCATCGATGAATTCATCGACCGTCTCGCCGCGGGCCACCTTGACGGCCGTCTGGACGGCGAGCGCGCCTTCGGCGTTCGGGTCGTTGAGTGCGGTGGCGGTGTAGGAATTGCCGTCGGCGATCGCGCGGACGGCCTCCATCAGGCCGTCGACGCCGAACACCAGGACGTCGGGGCGGTTGTTCTCGGCCAGCACCTGCAGTGCGCCCAGGGCCATATCGTCGTTATGCGCGTAGACGGCCTTCAGATCGGGATGGGCCTGCAGCAGATCCTGCATCGCGGTCACGGCGTTGGAGCGGATGTAGTCGCTGTACGGGCCGGCGACCACGTCGATGTTGGGCTGTTTGGCGACGGCCGTCGCGAAGCCGTCGTGACGGTCGCGGGCGACGGCACCCCCGGCGTCACCCTGGATCTCGATGATCTTGCCGCCCGCGGGGCCCAGCGCGGCCACCGCGGCGTCGCCGACGATTTCGCCCATCGCCTTGTTGTCGCGCCCCACGAAGGCCGCCGCGCCGGATTCCACCGGACGGTCCACGGTGACCACCTTGATCCCGGCGGCATCGGCGGCCGCCAGCGACGGCGCGATGCCCTTCGGGTCGACCGGATTGATGACCAGCACGTTGATGCCCCGGGTGATGAGATCCTGAACGTCGTTGTTCTGCTTGGTCACATCGCCGTTGGCGTCGGCGAAGTAGAACTCGTTGCCGTCGGCCTCGGCGGTCTGCCGGGCGGCGTCGGAGAGCGCCACATAGAAGGGGCTCTGTTGGGTGGCCTGGCTGAAACCGATGACCACGGCGCCGTCGGTCGGGGCGGTGTTGTTGGCGGAACCGTTCTCGCCGGGCATCGAGCACCCGACGGTGCTGATCGCCAGTGCGGTCGAGATCACGACTCCGGTGACGACCTTTGCGAACCTCATTGCTACTCCTTACGTGCGCTTCGGCGTCGAAGCGGGTGACGCCCATCACCGTAAGAAGCCGCGTGACGGAGCGTCAACGGATGAGCAGATCTTTGCTCATATGAGCAAGGGGGGCGTCCGAGGCTCCGCTACCGCAAGGCCGGGCCCGGGTCGGCGCCGCGCCGCGCGGTGACTGTCCACAGCGAATCCCGGTCACGGACCTCGACCGCGTTCAGCCCGGCCGTGCGGCACATGTCGGCGAACTGCTCGGCTTGCCGAACCGTCCAGCCGTGGCCGGCGAGCCCGCGGGCGTTCGGCGGTGACTTTCGCTCCACGGCCAGCAGTCGGCCCCCGGCCGCCAGGACGCGGTGCACTTCGGCGAGCCCGGCGCTCACGTCACGCCAGTGATGCACGGTGGCCAGCGCCCACACCGCCGTGGCGGATCCATCGGGTAACGGGAGGGACTCGGCGCCACCGTCGGCCCAGGTGATGTCCGCGCCGCGGCGGGTAGCGGCCCGAGCGATCCGCAGCATGACCGGCGCCGGGTCGACGCCGGTGACCCGGGCGCCACAGCGGGCCGCGGCCCGCGCCGCATTGCCCGGGCCGCACCCGATGTCGACCAGGTGGTCGCCGATGCCGGGGCGGATGACCTCGACGGCCAGTTCGGCGTGCCGGCGGCCGACGAGCAGGAAGGCGATGCCGCACAGCGCACCGGTGATACCGCTGAAGCCGGGATGGTCAGCGTGGTGGTTCACCATGTCCATGGATCCCTGCCCATGGCTTCACGGTAGACCTCAGCGCACCTGCGTCCGGCCCCGTTCCATCACCGACGCCCGGCTCTCGGCAATGTCGTCCCCGGATGTGTCGGCCATCCAGGCCCGCGCCGATTCCGCCTCGATCCACAGCCCGGCCTGGGTCTGTTCGGCGTCGATGCGGTGGTAGGAGTCCAGCAGGGCACCGACGGCCTTCTGGTTGTTGCCGACGATCGAGGCCGCGATCCGGCGGGCGGCCGGCAGCAGTTCGTCGTGCGGGACGACCTCCGTGACCAGTCCGGCGCGAAGAGCGTCGGCGGCCGACAGGTAGTCACCGGTGAGGCTCATCCGCCGGGCCATCCCGACCCCGACCTTCTGGGGCAGCCGCACCGACAACCCCCAGGTCGGCAGCAACCCGACCCGGGCGTGGGTGTCGGCGAACCGGGCCTGCTCGGAGGCGATCAGCACATCGCAGTACAGGGCGATTTCCAGACCGCCGGTCACCGCGGCCCCGTTGATCGCGCCGATCACCGGCTTGCGCATGGCCGGCCACTTCGGCGAGATGTCGGGCAGGTCGGTGGTGTCGCCGAGTTCCTTGAGATCGAGCCCCGCGCAGAACACCGGGTCGGCGCCGGTCAGGATCACCACGTCCACGTCCGCGTCGGCCTCGGCGGCGCGCAGGGCGGCGAACAGCTCGGTGCGCAACTGCGCGGACAGCGCGTTGCGGGCCTGCGGACGGTTCAGCGTCAGGGTACGAACCCGGTCGGTGGTCTCGACGTTCAGCACGGATGTCATTCGCACACCGTATCCGCCATCGCGATCAGGCCTATCGTGGGTCTCATGTGCCGGAACATCACCGAATTGCGGGGTCTGGAACCCGCGGCCACCCCGGAGGAGATCGAGGCCGCCGCGCGTCAGTACATCCGCAAGATCAGCGGCGTCACCCGCCCCACCGCCGCCAATGTGGACGCCTTCGAGGCCGCCGTCGCCGAGGTCACCGAGACCACCCGGCGGCTGCTGGCTCAGCTGCCGCCGCGTCGGCAACCACCGAAGACGGTGCCCCCACTGCGTCGCCCCGAGGTCCGGGCCCGGCTCGGCCTGTGAGCGCACCGGCGCTCAAGGAGTGGAGTGCGGCGGTCGGGGCCCTGCTCGACGGCCGCCAGACGGTGCTGCTGCGCAAGGGCGGTATCCACGAGAAGCGCTTCGCCATCGAGCCGGCGGCAGGGCGAGCTCCCTTCCTGTTGTTCCCGACGGTCGCGCACAGCCACGCCGAGCGGCTGCGTCCCGAACACCGGGACCTGCTCGAGCACGCCGCCGACAGCACCGAGGACGCGGTTGTGCTGCGCGCGGCGGCGGCCGTGATCGACGCGATCGAGGTCGATCGCCCCGAACACATCGACGCGCTCGCCGATCTGCATATCTGGACCGCGGAATCGGTGCGCGCGGACCGGCTGGACTTCCGCCCCAAGCACCGGTTGACCGTGCTGGTGGTGCAGGCCCGGCCACTGATGCAACCGCAGCGGCTGCCGCGCCGGCCCGAGTACGCCGGGTGCAACAGCTGGGTGCAGCTCGCGGTGTCCGAAACCCGTTGCGGCGCTCCGGTGTACAGTGCCGACGACCTCGCCGAGGTGGCCCGGCGGGTCCGCGACTCAGTGGGCTGACGGCGGACCGTCGGCGGCGGGCAGGATCAGTCGGGAACCGTCGTCATGGGTGACGGTGTGGGTGGCGGTGCGCAGCGTCTGCCCGGAGAGCGCGGGCTCGCCGGTGCCGAGATTGCGGGCGTAGCGCGGGTGCGAGCCGCCGGCCACCAGCACCCGGATCCGGGACCCTGCCGCGAACCGGTGGGCGACCGCGTCGAGTTCGATGCGGACCGGGCCGGAGCCGGCGACGTCGTGCGGGTACCGGCGGTAGCCGTCGGTGACGTTGACCGAACGGCCGCGCGTGTCGACCTCGCTGATCCGGACGAACAGGTCGTGGTGCGGATTGTCGGCGCGATGGGTCAGCTCGAGCACCGGCGTGCCGACGGTATAGATGTCGGCGGGCAGCGGTTCACCGGTGAAGGCCAGCACATCGGCGCGGCGGGCCAGCGCCGAATCCTCGCGGTACCCACCCTTGCTGGACAGGAGCCGGCCGCCGATGGTCGGGGTGGGGTGCGCCGGGTCGTAGGTGAAGCGGGAGACGGCCGCGTCCCCGGGCGTGTCGCCGAGCCGGCCGCCGGCCTGCAGGTACAGATTCCGGTGCTCGCCGGTCGGCGGCCAATCGGGCAGTTCCACCCAGCCGTCGTTGTGGATGTGCACGCGCACCGGGTTGCGCCGGGTGTCGCGCTCATCTGCCAGATGGGTGCCCAACCAGTCCAGCGTCTCCCGGATCACGGTCGGGCCGCCCTTGGTCATCATCTGGGTGTGTGTCCAGGACCCGACGGTCAGCGCGGTCGGGACACCGCGGGCGCGCAGATGCCGGTACTGGTCCAGGGTCTGATCCAGGAAGAGGTCCTGCCAGCCGGTCAGCAGCAGCACCGGGACCTCGACGCGGTCGAGTGCCTCGGCGGCCCCGAGGCGGCGCCAGTGTTCGGGGTCGTCCTGCGGAGGACGCAGCCAGGATTCGTACCACCGCGCCCCGTCGCCGAGCAGGGCCCGCCCGCCCTCGCCGAGCGGGAGATCCAGCGCCGCCGCCTGCACCCGCCGCCCCGCCCTGGCCTGACGCACCACCGCCTGCGCCAAGCCGGGATCTTCCTGGTGGGAGACCATATCGCTCCAGCCCAGGAAGTCGTTGAGCGAGAACGCCCCGGTGCCCCACGTGGATTGGGCGAAGTCGTGCGGCCCGACGGTGATCACCGCGGCCGCCAGCTCCGGCGGCGGATCGGTGAGCAGCGCCCACTGGGTGAACCCCAGATAGGACAGCCCGATGGTGGCGAAGGTACCGGTGAACCACGGCTGCTCGCGCAGCCACACCACCGTGTCGGCGCCGTCCTCGACCTCGTTGACCATCGGGGTGAATTCACCCCCGGAGCCGAAAGTGCCGCGCACACTCTGGAACACGACGTGGTAGCCGCGCGTGGCATAGATGCTGCCGAACAGCACGGTGAACGGGAACCGCCGGCCGTACGGGGCGCGGACCAGGATGGTGCCCGCCGGGTGGGCGGTGCGTGGCTGGTAGTGGTCGGCGAGCAGCTCGACGCCGTCGCGCATCGGAATCCGCACCCGCCGGTGCACGACGTGGTCGTTGGTCGGTGCGGGCAGCCGCAGCGCCCGGCTCAGCGCGTGCCGGGCGAGATGCGAGGTTCGTGGGCTCACCCGGCCCACCCTAGAACTTGTAGTACGGCACCAGCTCGTGCGCGCGCTGCAAATTGATCTGCAGGCAGTCCGGGCGGTCCGGCGAGTGGATCGGGGAGTAGAACAGCGACTGCTGCAGCACCCCGTAACTCGTCTTGAAGGCGATCATGCAGGTGACCCACCAGCGGTCGTTCCAGTCGGTGGGCTTCATGATCCAGAACTGCGCGGCGCGGTGGCCGGCGATGTCGAGTTCGACAGCATCGGCCGGCAGGGTGGCCTCATAGGTGCGCCACACGAAGGCCTCGACCGCCATCTGGTAGTTGCCGGCGTCGTACTTGCAGCGCAAACTGTCCTCCGCGGTCGGCGGCGTGAACGCCAGCCCGATGCGCTGCACCACGTCGAGCGGGATCTCCTCGCACGGCACGAAGGGGCGCGGGTCGGTGGTCTCGATGACCGGCCACTTGATCGTGGTCGACACGTTGGTCATCGGCAGGTCGCTGGCCCGGACCTGGGTCGGAGTCCCGGTCGGATTGCTCTGCCACACCACGATCACCGCGGCGACGAGCGCACACAGCGCCGACAGCAGCCGCAGTTTGGCAGCCATCACACCCCCATCACATATCGACGAACTCTTTCCAGCCTTGCCGGGAGTGTACAAGCCGTAAACAGGAACAGGTTCTAGTTGCTCGGATCAACGCGGCGCCCCCGCGCAAGTAGGCTGATCTGTTGTGTCCCTGCCGCCAAGAGATCAACGACGGCCGGTGCTGTGGGCGATCAGCGACCTGCACACCGGTCATACCGGCAACAAGCCGGTCACCGAATCGCTGTACCCGTCGAGTCCCGACGACTGGTTGATCGTCGCCGGGGACGTCGGCGAGCGCACCGATGAGATCCGTTGGGCACTGGATTTGCTGCGGAAACGCTTCGCCAAGGTGATCTGGGTGCCCGGCAACCACGAGTTGTGGACGACCAACAAGGACCCGATGCAGATCTTCGGGCGGTCGCGTTACGACTACCTGGTCGACATGTGCGATCAGATGGGCGTCGTGACACCCGAGCATCCCTTCCCGGTGTGGAACGAGGAGGGCGGCCCGGCCACCATCGTGCCGATGTTCCTGCTCTACGACTATTCGTTTCTGCCGGCCGGAACTGCGACGAAGGCCGAGGGGCTGGCCCTGGCCAAGGAGCGCAACATCGTCGGCACCGACGAGTACCTGCTCTCGGCCGAGCCGTACGCAACCCGCGACGCCTGGTGCCGGGACCGGGTGGCGCAGACCCGCAAGCGCCTCGAGGACCTGGACTGGATGACGCCGACGGTGCTGGTCAACCATTTCCCGCTGGTGCGCGAGCCCTGCGACGCGATGTTCTACCCGGAGTTCGCGCTCTGGTGCGGCACGACGGCCACCGCGGACTGGCACACCCGCTACAACGCCGTCTGCTCGGTGTACGGGCACCTGCACATTCCGCGCACCACCTGGTATGACGGTGTGCGGTTCGAGGAGGTGTCGGTCGGTTATCCGCGAGAATGGCGGCGCCGCAAGCCGTATCGATGGCTGCGCCAGATCCTGCCCGACCCCAAGTACGCGCCGGGTTATCTGAACGATTTCGGTGGTCACTTCGAGATCACCGAGGAGATGCGGGAGAACGCACAGAAGATGCAGAGCCGGATCCAAGCGCGGCGGCGATGAGCGCTTGCGCGAAGAGCAGAAGGCGGCGTGTGTGATGCCGCTGTTGCCCTCGGTTGTTCCCGACCCGGTGGTCTCCGCCGAACTCTACGACGATCCGCCCGGGTTGGCCCCGCTCCCGGAGGAGGAGCCGCTGGTGGCAAGGTCGGTGGCCAAGCGCCGCAACGAGTTCGTCACCGTCCGCCATTGCGCCCGGATCGCACTCGGCGGGATCGGGGTGGCGCCGGTACCGATCCTCAAGGGCGACAAGGGCGAACCGTGCTGGCCCGACGGCGTGGTCGGCAGCCTCACGCACTGCGAGGGGTTCCGGGGCGCCGTCGTCGGGCGCCGGGGCGAGATCCGGTCGTTGGGCATCGACGCCGAACCGCACGACGTACTGCCCAAGGGTGTGTTGGAGGCGATCAGCCTGCCCGTCGAGCGCGCCGAGCTCGCTGAGTTATCCGAGCTGCCGGGCTCCCTGCACTGGGATCGGATCCTGTTCTGCGCCAAGGAAGCAACGTACAAGGCCTGGTTCCCGCTGACGCACCGTTGGCTCGGTTTCGAGGATGCGCACATCACCTTCACCCTCGACGAATCCGGTAGTGCGGGGACTTTTCGGTCCCGCATCTTGATCGACCCCGCCGCCGAACACGGCCCCCCGCTGACCGCGCTGGACGGTCGCTGGTCGGTGGCCGGCGGCATCGCCCTGACGGCGATCACGCTGTGAGCGGGGTACCCAGGGCCGCGGTCGAGCCCGGTCTGGTCATCGTCGACAAACCGGCCGGCATGACCAGCCATGACGTGGTCGGAAAGTGCCGGCGGCTGTTCGGCACCCGCAAGGTCGGCCACGCCGGCACCCTGGATCCGATGGCCACCGGAGTGCTGGTGATCGGCATCGAACGTGCCACCAAGATCCTCGGGCTCATCACCGGGACCGACAAGTCGTACGCCGCCACCATCCGGCTCGGGCAGACCACCACCACCGAGGACGCCGAAGGTGAGGTGCTGCAGACAGTTCCGGCCGAGCACGTGACCGACGACCAGATCGAACAGGCGGTCGCCGGACTGCGCGGGGACATCGAGCAGGTGCCCTCGGCGGTCAGCGCGATCAAGGTGGCCGGGGAGCGGTCCTACAAGCTGGCCCGCGAGGGCCGGGCGGTGGAACTGGCGGCCCGGCCCGTGCGCATCGCCCGGTTCGAGGTGCTGGCGGTGCGCAGGTCGGACGGGTTCACCGATGTCGACGTCGAGGTCGACTGTTCGTCGGGCACCTACATCCGGGCACTGGCCCGGGACGTCGGCGCGACGCTCGGGGTGGGCGGGCATCTGACCGCGCTGCGGCGCACCGCGGTGGGGCGGTACGGGCTGGACGAGGCCCGCACCCTCGACGATCTCCGGGACGCAGCCCGGCTGTCCTACAGCCTGGACGAGGCCTGCCTGCTGGGGTTCGGTCGCCGGGACCTGAGCGAGTCCGAGGTGGTGGATGCCGGTCACGGGCGGGCGCTGAAACCCGCGGGCATCGCCGGTGTGTACGCCGCCACCGGCCCGGACGGCCGGGTGATCGCCCTCTTGGAGGACGGCCCGTCGCGCACCAGATCGGTGGTCGTCATCCGTCCCGCGACATTGTCGTGAGGTCGGCGTGGTGCGGTCTACGCAAAACCGGACGCATGTCCTATATGCCCGCGGGTCATGCGAGCTAACCCCCTTTATCAGGTAAACGTCAGATACGTGGGGTTTTTATTAGCGAAATCCCAGGTTTTCGGCGAACTTTTGCCGATCCGGGGTCGTTGTAACAGGCATGAGCGAACACGCACCGGTCTGCGACCATCCGCTGTTCAACTACCAGCCCGCGTGGGCCAGTAGCCGGGCGGCGGCCGTCGGGCACGTGACCCGGCACGCCAACCTGCCGCTGTCCCCGGCCGCGCTGTGGTCGGTGCTGGCCGACCCGCGCACCTGGAGCGACTGGCTGACGGTGCACCGGCGCTGGACGGCCGAACCGCGGGCACAGTTCGTCCCGGGCGCCCGGATGACCGCCGAGACGGTGATGCTCGGCGTCACCAACACCGTCGAGTGGACCGTCGAGTCGGCGATCGGCCCCGGCACGCTGGTGCTCATCGGAACCGGCGAGTCCGGCATGCGCACCCGGCTCACCTTCTGGATCGGACCGACCGAAGAGGGCTCCCGGCTGACCGTGACCTGTGAGGTCGCCGGGGACCGTCTCAACGAGGTCATCATCGGCGCCATCGAACAGGACGGCGCCGAGCAGCTCGACCGCAGCATCGCGTTGCTGGAGGAGTTCGCCGCCACCGCACCCGAGAAGCCCGCCCGCGCCGAACTGCGCCTGGTGCATTCGGCGCCGCAGCCCGCCAAGCGGGCACCCCGCTGGAGTGGCGACGCGCACGCGCACCTGAAGATGGTGCGCTAGACCACCCAGATCGCTTCCGCGGCAGGGCTTCCCAAATCCACCGTGGTGACCGAACCGTCGTCGCCGGTCTCGGCCGGGCCCTGCACGGCAACCGAGATCATGCCGGCGAAATCCCGCCGGGCCACCACGCGCAGGTGCGAGTCCAATGCGATTCCCACGCTGTCGAAATAGCGCAGCATCTCCGGATCGGCATCGGAGATGCGGGCCACCGTGCCGTCCTCACCGTCGGCACACACCGACAACTGCCGGGCCGGGGGTGTGGGCACCCGGCCGTCGGGGGCCGGGATCGGGTCGCCGTGCGGATCACGGGTCGGGAAACCGAGTTTCGCGTCGATCCGGTCCAGCATCCGGTCCGATACCGCGTGCTCCAGGATCTCGGCCTCGTCGTGCACCTCGTCCCACCCGTAGCCGAGTTCGCGCACCAGGAACGTCTCCATCAGCCGGTGCCGGCGCACCATCGCCAGCGCGGCCTGCCGGCCCGCCTCGGTGAGCGTCACCGCCCCGTACTTGGCGTGGTCGACCAGGCCCTGATCGGCCAGCTTGCGGATGGACTCCGAGGCGGTGCTCGCCGACACCCCGATGCGTTCGGCCAGGAGTTTGGTGCTCACCTTGTCCGGCGACCATTCCTGGGCCGTCCAGATCACCTTCAGATAGTCCTGTGCAACCGTCGTCAAGTCCTGCGGGTTGCTGTTGGAATCCACGACTACCGAGTTTAGGCAATCGTTGCCTGATCCGGGTATCCAAGGCAGACGGCCGCGAGTCCGCGCCGTACGCTTGCCGATGTGCAACGGTGGCGGGGCCGGGAGGACATCCCCACAGACTGGGGTCGGTGTGTTCTGACGATCGGCGTGTTCGACGGTGTTCACCGTGGGCACGCCGAGTTGATCAGTCATGCGGTGAAGTCGGGTCGTTCGCGCGGTGTTCCCACCGTGCTGATGACGTTCGACCCGCACCCCATGGAAGTGGTGTTCCCGGGTAATCACCCGGCGCAGCTGACGACCCTGACCCGGCGCGCGGAACTCGTCGAGGAGACCGGCATCGACGTGTTCCTGGTGATGCCGTTCACCGCCGACTTCATGAAACTCACCCCGGAGCGCTACATCCACGAACTGCTGGTGGAGAGCCTGCACGTGGTCGAGGTGGTGGTGGGGGAGAACTTCACCTTCGGGAAGAAGGCCGCCGGCAACGTGGATCTGCTGCGCAAGGCCGGTGAACGATTCGGATTCGCAGTGGAGGGCATGTCTCTGGTCACCGAGCACCACCGGGACGAGACGGTCACCTTCTCGTCCACCTACATCCGGTCCTGCGTGGACGCCGGCGACGTGGTGACGGCGGCCGAGGCGCTGGGGCGCCCGCACCGGGTCGAGGGCGTGGTGGTGCGCGGTGACGGCCGCGGCAAGGGGCTGGGGTTCCCGACCGCCAACGTGGCCCCGCCGATGCATTCGGCGATCCCGGCCGACGGGGTCTATGCGGCTTGGTTCACCGTGCTCGGACACGGCCCGGTGGTCGGCACCGTCAGCCCCGGTGAGCGCTACCTGGCGGCCGTCTCGGTGGGCACCAATCCGACGTTCTCCGGCCGCACCCGCACCGTCGAGGCGTTCGTGCTGGACGCCGAGGCCGACCTGTACGGCCAGCACGTGGCCGTGGACTTCGTGGCGCGGATCCGCGGCCAGGAGAGGTTCGACTCGGTCGACGATCTGGTGGTGGCGATGCACCGTGACACCGAGAAGGCCCGCACGATTCTGTCCTCGTAGGGCAGCGCTGCTACACTTCCCGGCGACCCAGCGCGTGCTGCAGTTCGCGGCGGCCGCGCCGAAAGTTTTCCTTCGCGGACCTATTTGATGGAGTTGTTTCGTGGCGCTCACTGCCGAACAGAAAAAAGAAATCCTCGGCCAGTACGGCCTGCATGACACCGACACCGGTTCGCCGGAAGCTCAGGTGGCCCTGCTGACCAAGCGGATCGTCGATCTGACCGAACACCTCAAGCAGCACAAGCACGATCACCACTCGCGGCGGGGGCTGCTGCTGCTGGTCGGTCGCCGGCGCCGGTTGCTCAAGTACGTCGCCCAGGTTGACGTCGAGCGCTACCGGTCGCTGATCGAGCGCCTCGGTCTGCGCCGCTGACCCACCGATCCGCGGCGGTCATCGTCGCGATCGTTCTCACGGGGGGACTCACCGGTTGTTCGTCGGCCGCTGCCGCCGCCTTTCAGGTCGGAGATTGCCTGAAGGTGGTCGGCACGCCGGACCGGCCGGACGCGGTCAAGGCGGTCTGCGGCAGCCCTGACTCGACGTTCAAGGTCGTCGCAACCGTCGCCGACAGCGAGGACTGCCCGTCCGACGTGGACTCCTACTACGCCACGCACAATGCCTTCAGCGACACCAGCACCACGGTGTGCATGGATGTCGACTGGGTGTTGGGGCAGTGCATGAGCGTCGACCCCGACAACGGCCGGGACCCGGTGCGGGTGGACTGCGGCGATGTCGCGCAGCCCAACCGGCAGCGGGCCACCCAGATCCTGCGGGGCATCGCCGACGCCGACCGGTGTCGCAGTGGAACGGGCTACCCCTACGACGAACGCGGGTTCACCGTGTGCGTCGACGGCGTCGCTTGAGGGTCGCCTACCTGCTCCGGTGTAACATGAAGACGTTTTGGGCCACATGAACGATCGGCCGAAACACGGGTGCGGTTCGCGCAGTACCGCGCGCACCGTTCCCGCGCGTCACGGCAGTACCCGCCTGATCGGGCGGTCTTCGGTAGTGGCTGCCGGGGGTTTACCCCGGCCGCTTCGATCGACGGCCGTAGCCGAATTCAGGGAATCGCTGACGCGTGACGACGCAAAACAGCTGAATACCCAGAAAGGCTGCTATGTCTGCAGTTGAAACCGACGAGGGCGTGTTCGAATCGACCGCCGTCATCGACAACGGGAGCTTCGGCACCCGCACCATCCGTTTCGAAACCGGCCGGCTGGCCCAGCAGGCCGCGGGTTCGGTCGTCGCCTACCTCGATGACGAGACCATGCTGCTGAGCGCCACCACCGCCAGCAAGAGCCCGAAGGACCACTTCGACTTCTTCCCGCTCACCATCGACGTCGAGGAGCGGATGTACGCCGCGGGCCGCATCCCGGGCTCGTTCTTCCGCCGTGAGGGCCGTCCCTCCACCGACGCGATCCTGACCTGCCGCCTGATCGACCGCCCGCTGCGCCCGACCTTCGTGTCCGGACTGCGCAACGAGATCCAGGTCGTGGTCACCGTGCTGAGCCTGGATCCGAAAGATCTCTACGACGTGCTGGCCATCAACGCCGCGTCGGCCTCCACCCAGATCTCCGGCCTGCCGTTCTCCGGCCCGGTCGGCGGCGTCCGCGTCGCCCTGATCAACGGCCAGTGGGTCGCGTTCCCCACCGTCGAGCAGCTCGAAGACGCCGTGTTCGACATGGTGGTCGCGGGTCGTAAGGCCGGCGACGATGTCGCGATCATGATGGTCGAGGCCGAGGCCACCGAGAAGGTCATCGAACTCGTCGCCGGTGGCGCGGGCGCCCCCACCGAGACCGTGGTGGCCGAGGGCCTGGAGGCGGCCAAGCCGTTCATCGCCGCGCTGTGCACCGCGCAGGAGGAACTGCACGCCGCCGCCGGTAAGGCGACCGTGGAGTACCCGCTGTTCCCGGACTACCAGGACGACGTGTACACCCAGGTGGCCGCGGTGGCCACCGACGCGCTGTCGCAGGCGCTGACCATCGCAGGCAAGGCCGAGCGTGACGACCGCACCGACGAGATCAAGGGCGAGGTGCTCGAGCGTCTGGCCGGGCAGTTCGAGGGCCGCGAGAAGGAGATCGGCGCCGCCTACCGGTCGCTGACCAAAAAGCTTGTGCGCCAGCGCATCCTGACCGATCACTTCCGCATCGACGGCCGTGGCGTCACCGACATCCGGGCGCTGTCGGCCGAGGTTGCGGTCATCCCGCGGGCGCACGGCAGCGCGCTGTTCGAGCGTGGCGAGACCCAGATCATGGGCGTCACCACCCTGGACATGGTCAAGATGGCCCAGCAGATCGACTCGCTCGGGCCCGAGACCTCCAAGCGCTACATGCACCACTACAACTTCCCGCCGTTCTCCACCGGTGAGACCGGCCGGGTCGGTTCGCCCAAGCGCCGCGAGATCGGCCACGGGGCGCTCGCCGAGCGTGCCCTGGTGCCGGTGCTGCCCAGCGTCGAGGAGTTCCCGTACGCCATCCGCCAGGTGTCGGAAGCGTTGGGCTCCAACGGTTCCACCTCGATGGGTTCGGTGTGCGCCTCCACCCTGTCGCTGCTGAACGCCGGTGTGCCGCTCAAGGCCCCGGTCGCCGGCATCGCCATGGGTCTGGTCTCCGACGTGGTCGACGGCGAAACCCGTTACGTCACCCTCACCGACATCCTCGGCGCCGAGGATGCCTTCGGCGACATGGACTTCAAGTGCGCGGGCACCAAGGATTTCGTCACCGCCCTGCAGTTGGACACCAAGCTCGACGGCATCCCGTCCAAGGTGCTGGCCGGTGCTCTGGCCCAGGCCAAGGACGCCCGGATCACCATCCTCGAGGTGATGGCCGAGGCCATCGACGCGCCGGATGAGATGAGCCCGTACGCCCCGCGGATCACCACCATCAAGGTGCCGGTCGACAAGATCGGCGAGGTGATCGGGCCCAAGGGCAAGATGATCAACTCGATCACCGAGGAGACCGGCGCGTCGATCTCCATCGAGGACGACGGCACCGTGTTCGTCGGCGCCAGCAATGGTGAGGCCGCCCAGGCCGCGATCGACAAGATCAATGCGATCGCCAACCCGCAGCTGCCCAAGGTCGGCGAGCGGTTCCTCGGAACGGTGGTCAAGACCACCGACTTCGGTGCCTTCGTGTCGCTGCTCCCGGGCCGCGACGGCCTGGTGCACATCTCGAAGTTGGGTCGCGGCAAGCGGATCAACAAGGTCGAGGATGTGGCCAAGGTCGGCGACAAGTTGCGCGTCGAGATCGCCGACATCGACAACCGCGGCAAGATCTCGCTGGTCCTCGTCGAAGAAGAGGCCGCCACCGAGGCACCTGCGGAAGGCACTGCACCGGCCGATGCCGCGCCCGCCAGCCAGTAAACCCGCTTTGCGCCGCGGATCCCGCGGCGAAGACACCTCCGAGGCAGTGCGGGTGACCGCACTGCCCGGAGGGTTGCGGGTGGTGACCGAGTTCATCCCCGCCGTGCATTCGGCATCGGTCGGTGTCTGGGTGGGTGTGGGATCCCGCGACGAGGGAACCTCGGTCGCCGGCGCCGCACACTTCCTGGAACACCTGCTGTTCAAGTCGACCCCGACCCGCAGCGCCTTCGACATCGCCCAGGCCGTCGACGCGGTGGGTGGGGAGCTGAACGCCTTCACCGCCCGCGAACACACCTGCTACTACGCCCATGTGCTGGATTCCGACCTGGAGATGGCCGTGGATCTGGTCGCCGATGTGGTGCTGAACGGGCGCTGCGCGGCCGACGACGTCGAGGTCGAGCGGGACGTGGTGCTCGAAGAGATCGCGATGCGCGACGACGATCCCGAGGACACCCTCGGTGACGTGTTCCTGTCCGCGATGTTCGGTTCGCATCCGGTCGGTCGGCCGGTCATCGGCTCGGTGGAGTCGATCTCGGAGATGACCCGCACCCAACTGCACTCATTCCACGTCCGGCGCTACACCCCGGAGCGGATGGTCCTCGCGGTGGCGGGCAATGTGGATCACAAGCAGGTCGTGGCCCTGGCCCGGGAATACTTCGGTCCCCATCTGGTGCGCGGTCGCAAGGCGCTGCCGCACCGCAAGGGCAGCGGCCGGGTGGCGGGCAAGCCCGGCCTGGAGTTGATCAACCGGGACTCCGAGCAGAGCCACCTGTTGGCCGGGGTCCGCACCCCGGGTCGCTACTGGGAGCATCGCTGGGCGTTGTCGGTGCTCAACTCCGCGCTCGGCGGCGGCTTGAGTTCGCGGCTGTTCCAACAGATCCGGGAAACCCGCGGCCTGGCCTACTCGGTGTACTCCAGCGTGGACACCTTCTCCGATGCCGGTGCGTTCTCGGTGTATGCGGCCTGCCTGCCCGAGCGATTCGATGAAGTGGTCCGGGTGGCGACCGACGTGCTGGCCGACGTGGCGCGCGACGGCATCACCGAATCCGAATGCCGGATCGCCAAGGGCTCGCTGCGCGGCGGGCTGGTACTCGGCCTGGAGGATTCCGGGTCACGGATGCACCGGATCGGGCGCAGTGAGCTCAACTACGGGGCGCACAAGACCATTGCGCAAACCCTGAAGCAGATCGACGCGGTGACCTTGGAGGAGGTCAACAGCGTGGCCAAACGTCTGCTGACCAAGCCGATGGGCGCCGCGGTGCTGGGGCCGCACAAGTCGAAAAGGTCATTGCCGCACAGGCTTCGGACGCTGACGGGCTGAGTCGGTACAGTCGGGGTCATGCTCCTGTCTCGACGAAGAGTTCTGTTCGGCGGCCTGACACTGGCGGCAGCGGGGGCGGTGATCAGCTGTGCGGACGAGTCCGCGCTGGCCTCTCCGGCGCTGACCTTCGAAGAGCAGGTCCGTGAACTCGAAGCGCGGTACAACGCTTTCATCGGCCTGTACGCGGTGAATCTGCAGTCCGGCGCCACCGTGGAGAACCGGGCCGACGAGGCCTTCGCCCTGTGTTCGACCTTCAAGACCTACGCCGCCGCCGCGGTGTTGCGGCGCGTCGCGTCGGGTGACTTGTCGCTGGAACAGCGGCTTTTCGTCGATCCCGCGGCGCTGCTGCCCAACTCGCCGGTGACCGGGGAGCATGCCGGTCGTGAGATGACGCTGGCCGAGCTGTCCCAGGCGGCGCTGCAGCGCAGCGACAACCTGGCCGCCAATCTGCTGCTGGAGACACTCGGCGGGCCGTCGGCCATCACCGCGTTCGCGCGCAGCATCGGTGACGACCGCACCCGACTGGACCGCTGGGAGATCGAGTTGAACTCGGCGATCCCGGGGGACCCGCGCGACACCAGCACCCCGCGAGCCTTGGCCACCGGCTACCGCAACCTGTTGGCGGGCGAGGCTTTACCGGCGGCCCAGCGGGAACTGCTCGACGACTGGATGCGGGCGAATCAGACCTCGAGTATGCGGGCCGGTCTGCCCGCGGGTTGGACCACCGCCGACAAGACCGGCAGCGGGGACTATGCGACCACCAACGATTCCGGCATCGCCTACGGGCCCGACGGCGCCCGGCTGCTGCTGACCATCATGACCAGAACGCAGTCGGCCGATTCGGATGCCGAGGGCCTGCGTCCACTGATCGGGGAGATAGCCGCGCTGGCGGTGCCGCAGCTGCACGGCCGGCGATGAGTTTTCGTCGGCCGCGGCGTCTTACTTGAGGACGACGGACTACCTGACGACGATGCCGACGAAAGGAACATGATGAGCGAGTACCAGGCCCCGGTGGGAGCGCCGATCTGGTTCGACCTGATGAGCAGCGATCCCGCCAGGGCCGCCGAGTTCTATCAGGCGATCTTCGGTTGGGAACTGGAGGGACCCGCGCACCCGGAGTTCGGTGGCTACCAGAACTTCACCCGCGACGGGAAACGCGTGGCCGGGCTGATGCCGCAGATGGGCGATACCGGCGGGCCGTCCAACATCTGGTCGGTGTACCTGCACACCGATGATTCCGCGGCAACCGTCAAGGCCATCGATGCGGCCGGCGGTTCGGTGATAGTGCCGCCGATGCCGGTCGGAGACCTGGGTTCGATGATGGTGGCCACCGACAGCGCGGGGGCGGTCATCGGATTCTGGCAGCCCGGTACCCATGTCGGTTTCACCGCGTGGGGTGAGCACGGTGCGCCGTACTGGTTCGAGTGCCAGAGCAAGGACTACGAGAAATCGCTGGCGTTCTACCCGGAGGTCGTCGGGGCCCGGGTGGAGGAGATCGGGACCGGCGGGGATCCGGCGGCAGTCGGCCCGGACCGGTATGCCCAGGTGTTCATCGGGGAGAGCGCGTACTCGGGAATCATGGACTCCTCGAAGCTGTTTCCCGTCGAGGTGCCCTCGTTCTGGCAGATCTACATCATGGTCGACGATGTCGCGGCGACCGTCGAGTTGGCCGGCTCGTTGGGTGCCCAGATCCTGATGCCCGGTGAGGACACCCCGTACGGCACGCTCGCGGCGATCAAGGATCCGCTCGGTGCCCTGATCTGCCTGGGTCACCCGCCCGCGGGAGAGTCAGGCCAATAGCGACGCCGGATCGGTGAACGGCAGATCCAGGTCGGCGGCCACCTGCTCGGACAACAGGGCGCCCTCATGGGTGGACAGGCCCTTCGCCAGAGCGCTGTCCAGCCGGCACGCCTGCCGCCAGCCCTGCTCGGCGAGCTTGAGCACGTAGGGCATGGTGGCGTTGGTCAGCGCGAAGGTGGAGGTGCGCGGCACCGCACCCGGCATGTTCGCGACACAGTAGAAGACGGTGTCGTGCACGGCGTAGGTCGGATCGTCGTGCGTGGTCGGCCGGGAGTCCTCGAAACAGCCGCCCTGATCGATGGCGATGTCGACCAGGACTGCGCCCGGTTTCATGTGTGCGACAAGCGCATTGGTAACCAGCTTGGGTGCCTTGGCGCCGGGAACCAGCACCGCGCCGATCACCAGGTCGGCCAACTTGGCGGCCTCTTCCAGGTCCAGCATGGACGAGTAGCGGGTCTCGATGCCGCCGCCGAACTCGCCGTCGATCTTGCGCAACGTGTTGATGTTGACGTCGAACACGGTGACGTGGGCGCCCATGCCCTTGGCGACCCGGGCGGCGTTGTAGCCGGCCACGCCGCCGCCGATGACGACGACCTCGGCCGGCGCCACACCCGGGACGCCACCCATCAGCACACCGCGGCCGCCGTGCGCCTTCATCAGGTGGTAGGCACCGACCTGCGCGGACAGTCGGCCGGCGACCTCGCTCATCGGGGCGAGAAGGGGGAGCGCCCCGTCTGCGGTCTGCACGGTCTCGTAGGCGATCGAAGTGGTTCCCGAGGCCAGCAGCGCATCGGTGCACGGCTTGGACGCGGCCAGGTGCAGGTAGGTGAACAGGGTCTGGCCCGCGCGCATCAGCGGGTACTCGGATTCGATGGGTTCCTTCACCTTGAGCAGCAGGTCGGCCTCGGCCCACACCTGTTCGGCGGTCGCGACGATCTCCGCACCGGCAGCCTTGAAGTCGTTGTCCGCGATGGCCGAACCGTCGCCGGCGCCGGCCTGGATGATGACGTCATGCCCGCGGCGGGTGAGTTCGGCAACGCCGGCCGGGGTGATGGCGACGCGGAATTCGTTGTTCTTGATCTCGGTCGGGATGCCGACGAGCATGGTTGCTCCTTGATGTTCGTTTAGGTTCCTCAAGTGTGAAGAAGCTTCGGTTATCTGACAATATTTATGTCGATATTTCGTTAGGATCTGGATGTGAACGAACAATCACCGACCGTGAAGCCCCGTGGCGTCGCTGCGCCGAAGGATGTTCGGCCATCGGACCTCGATGACATCGATCGGCGGATGCTGCTCGCACTGCACGCGGATGCCCGCATCTCCAACAGCGCCCTGGCGGAGGTAGTCGGCATCGCGCCGTCGACGTGCCACGGCCGGCTCCGGCGGCTCCAGGAACTCGGGGTGATTCGCGGTTTCTACACCGATATCGATCCGGCCGCGGTCGGACTGACCTTGCAGGCGATGATCTCGGTGAGCCTGAACTCGAATGCGCGCGGCCGGATCCGCGACTTCATCCAGCAGATCCGCCGGCGGCCGCAGGTGATGGACGTGTACTTCCTGGCCGGCGGGGACGACTTCATCCTGCACGTCGCGGCGCGGGACACCGAGGACCTGCGAGCCTTCGTGGTGGAGAACCTCAATGCCGACGCCGATGTGGCCGGCACCCAGACCTCGCTGATCTTCGAGCATCTGCGCGGAGCGTC
The DNA here is from genome assembly GCF_043974665.1 of Mycobacterium sp. AMU20-3851. Taxonomy (NCBI): domain Bacteria; kingdom Bacillati; phylum Actinomycetota; class Actinomycetes; order Mycobacteriales; family Mycobacteriaceae; genus Mycobacterium; species Mycobacterium sp. AMU20-3851. Next base: position 3,453,463 of record NZ_CP146371.1, on the reverse strand, counting down.
CCCGTTGTGAGCACCGAGGATGATCTGGAGACCCTGTACGGCGTGGCGCCGGAGGAGTTCACCGCGCTGCGCAAGGAGTTGGTGGCCGCGGCCAAGAAACGTGGTGAGGACGAGACGGCCCGAACCATCGCGGCGGCGCGCCGCCCGACGACGGCGGCCTGGGTGCTCAACCGGCTGGTGCGGGCCGACACCGCCGTGCGCCCACGGCTCGGCGAGCTCACCGCGGACCTGCGGGCGGCACATGCCGCGATGGACGGACCGCGTATCCGCGAGCTGACCCGCGCCCAGCGCACCCTGATCGCAGAGCTGGTGCGGGGCGCGTTCGAGGCGGCCGAATTGCCCGACCCGTCCGCGGCGCTGCGCGAGGACGTCACCGGCACCCTGCAGGCGGCGATCGCCGACCCCGAGGTGGCCGGCCGTCTCGGGCGGTTGGAGAAGGCCGAACAGTTCTCCGGTTTCGGCGACTTCGGCGAGGTGACCGGGACGGCTCCGCCGCGCGCGTCATCGGCTGAGCCGAAGCCCCGCGCCCAGAAGACCGCCTCCCGGCCGAAGGCGTCGGGCAAGGAACTGCGGGCGGCCCGCGCCCGGCGGGATGCGGCGGCCAAGGCGGACGCGGCGGCGCGCCGGGCCGCCGAGACGGCGACTGCGGAGGCTGAGGAGCTACGGACACGGGCTGCGACCGCGCTGCGGCGTTACCAGAAGATCCTGGACACCCTCAGCGCCGCTGAAGGCGAGATGAACACCGCATCAGAAGAACTCGACGCTGCCGAGCGTGCCGCGGCGAAGGCCGCAGCGGCCGCGGCCCGGGCGGCCGCCGACCTCGAGCAGGCCGAGCGCGCTCTGGGTGATCTCGACGGCGGTTAAACCGCGCGCAGCACCAGTCCGTTGCCGTCGGCCCGGGTCAGGGTCAACCGGTCGGCGTCGATGGAGGTCTGCACCGGGCCGTCGAGCACCCGCAGTACGGCCTTCTCGATTTCGTCGAGGTCGGCTTCACAGGCTCGCCGTGTCGTCGCCAAAGGGCCGAAGTTCACGACGGTGGCCTGCCCGGCGGTCTCGGAAACCTCTGCGGGGCCGTTGAACTGATTGCAGCCGGTGAAACCGGTTGCGGAGCCGTCGGCGGCCCGCGTAAGCGTCGGGCGGCTGCGCTCCAGCGCGGCCGAGGTGGTCGCGGCGTCGCCTGAGACCAGGGTGTCCACCTGCCAGGTGGTGCCGATCAGTGGCCGATCCGGGTTGACGACCTTCTTGTCGCGCAGTGTCACGGTGGTGGTGTCGGTGCTCAAGGTGAGGTCATCCCCGGTGAGTGTCCAGGCCGGTCCGGCCGCCAAGAACCGTGACAGCCAACCGTCGGCCTGGTCCCGCGGTGGTGGGCAGCCCATCATCGTCATCGCGAGCTCACCCGCACTCAGCCGGCCGTCGGTCAGATCCACCGCGGCCGATCCGCGGTTACACCCGGCGAACGCCGAGATCTGCCCGTCGGCGAAACCCAGTGTCATCGGCCCGCCGCCCGGGATCGGTTCGCCAGTGACATTCACCGAGACGAATTCGCGGCCTTCGGGAGTGGGGTCCTGCGCGCCGGTGGTGCCCGCACAGCCGACGGCGACGAGCCCGGTGAGGGTGAGCAGGAGCAGGAGCAGGCGCACGCACCCAAGGTACGCCGCAGTAGGCTGCCAGCCATGCGAGTTGCAGTTCTGGGTGCCAAGGGCAAGGTCGGTGCGACGATGGTCGACGCCGTGCGGAACGCCGCCGATCTGGAGCTGTCGGCGCAGGTCGACGCGGGCGATCCGCTGACCGTGCTGACCGACGGCGGCACCGAGGTGGTCATCGACTTCACCCATCCCGATGTGGTGATGGACAACCTGAAGTTCCTGATCGACAACGGCATTCACGCCGTTGTCGGGACCACCGGGTTCACCGACGAACGCATCGCACAGGTACAAAAGTGGCTGGCCGCCAAACCCGAGTCGGCGGTGCTGATCGCCCCCAACTTCGCCATCGGGGCCGTGCTGAGCATGCACTTCGCCAAACAGGCCGCCCGGCACTTCGAGTCGGTCGAGGTGATCGAACTGCATCACCCGCACAAGGCCGACGCGCCGTCGGGCACCGCCACCCGCACCGCCAAGCTGATCGCCGAAGCGCGAAAAGACCTGCCGCCCAACCCCGACGCCACCAGCACCGGGCTCGAGGGTGCCCGGGGTGCCGACGTGGACGGGATCCCGGTGCATTCGATCCGACTGGCCGGCCTCGTGGCGCACCAGGAAGTGCTGTTCGGCACGCTGGGCGAGACGCTGACCATCCGGCACGACAGCCTGGACCGCACCTCTTTCGTCCCGGGGGTGCTGCTCGGCGTGCGCAAGGTGGCCCAGCGGCCCGGTCTGACCATCGGGATTGAGCCTCTGCTCGACCTGTCATGAACGAGGGCAGGCGCACGCTGCGTATCCAGCTGCTGATCGGTTTCATGTGCGTCGCGCTGCTGGTCTACTTCGTGATGCTCGGCCGGACGGCGGTGGCCTTCATCGCCTCCGGCGAGCCCGCCGCGATCGGGCTGGGGGTGGCGCTGCTCGCGCTGCCGATCGTCGGGCTGTGGGCGATGCTGGCCACCCTGCGGGCCGGGTTGGCCCACCAACGGTTGGTCCGGCTGGCCCGCGAGGCGGGGATGGACCTCGACGTCGGCGACCTGCCGCGCCGGGCCTCCGGTCGGATCGAGCGCGACGCGGCCGATGCGCTGTTCGAGCGGACCCGCGACGAGCTGGAGGCCGACCGGGACAACTGGGTGCGCTGGTACCGGCTGGCGCGGGCCTACGACTACGCGGGTGACCGCAGCCGGGCCCGCGAGACCATGCGCACCGCCGTCGAGATGGAACGCGCGGGACGCACATGAAGCTGCTGCTGATCCACCACACGCCGTCCCCGCACTGCCAGGAGATGTTCGAGGCGGTGCTGGCCGGGGCGACCGATCCCGCGATCGAGGGCGTGGACGTGGTGCGCCGCGCCGCGCTGACCGTCTCTCCGGCCGACTTCCTCGACGCCGACGGCTACCTGCTCGGTACCCCGGCCAACCTCGGCTACATCTCCGGGGCACTCAAGCATGCCTTCGACGGGGCCTACTACCAGATCCTGGACTCGACGCGGGGCCGACCGTTCGGCCTGTACCTGCACGGCAACGAGGGCACCGAGGGGGCCGAGCGGGCGGTGGAGGGCATCACCACCGGACTCGGGTGGGTGAAAGCCGCTGACACCGTGGTGGTATCGGGTAAACCTGGCAAGGACGATCTTGAAGCGTGCTGGAATCTCGGCGCGACGGTAGCTGCACAACTGATGGAATGAGGTAGGCGATGCCCGGATTGGCAGAATTCGCGCTCGCGGGCGCACCGATCGCCGGCGGGGCGCTGCTGGGGCTGGCGGCGGGCAATTTCAAGGGGCCCGACGTCCGCGGATCGATCAAGGCGGACATGGAACTGCTGGCCGCCCTGCCGCCCGAGCAGGTGGAACGCCGCGCCGCGCTGCAACGGTCCATCGACATACGCATCGACGACATCGTCGCCGTCGTCGAGAAGAACCGGGAGATCCGCCAGCTCGCGGCCTCCTACAGCGGCAACTGGCGCGACATCGTGGTGTTCATCTGCGCGGTGCTGTTCACCGTCGTGTGGTGGAACGTCAGCCACGACCGCACCAACTGGCTGGTCGTGTTCATCGTGCTCATCGCGCTGTCGATCGTCGTCGGCATCTACGCGGCCCGCGGCATCTTCCGCGCTCTGGCCTCCTTCCGGCACGCGCGGCACCGCAAGTAGGTCAGCCCAGCTTGTCGCCGAACACCCGAGCCATCGCCTCCCAGTGCCGTGTCGCGGCCGCCTCGTCGTACGGGGCGTTGTCCGGCACGGCGAAACCGTGGCCGGCCGGGTAGATCTCGACGGTGTGCTCGACGCCGGCGGCGGTGAGCGCCTTGTCCAGCGTCTCGGCGTTCTCCACGGTGAACGACGCGTCCGCCTCGGCGCCGGCCACGTACACCGCGGCCTGGATCTTCTCCGCCAGCAGATGCGGGCTGCCCGGATCGTCGGTCACCAGACCGCCGCCGTGGAACGACATCGCCGCCGCCACCCGATCGGGTACCCGGCCCGCGACGATCAGCGAAGTGCGCCCACCCATGCAGTAGCCGGTGGTGCCGAAGGTGGACCCGCGGACGTCGGGGCGGGCCTGCAGGTAGTCGAAGAAGGCTGCCGCGTCGGCGGCCATGATCTCCGGGGTGACCGTGCCGATCATGCCGAACAGGCGGGCGCGCTCCTTGGCGTCACCGAACACGTTGGCCATGTCGAACGGGGCCCAATCCGGGTTGCGGTAGTACACGTCGGGAACCAGCACGACGTATCCGTGGCCGGCGAGCCGGGCGGCCATCTCGTCGAAGGTGTCGCGGGCGCCGCCCGCGTCGGGGTACATCACCACCGCGGGCCACGGCCCGTCTCCGTCCGGCGTGGCGACGCTGACCCGGCAGGTGCCGTCGGCAGTGGTGATGGTGTCGGTGGTGATCGGCATGATGAGAAATCTCCCGTCGCTTCGCTCGCCCCTACGTTCTACCGCAGACATCGGGCCGTAAGCTGGCGACGTGCCCATCGCGACCCCGTATGAGGATCTGCTGCGCCTGGTGATGGAGCAGGGGACACCGAAGTCAGACCGGACCGGTACCGGCACCCGTAGCCTGTTCGGGCACCAGATGCGCTACGACCTGGCCGCCGGGTTCCCGCTGATCACCACCAAGAAGGTGCACACCAAGTCCATCGTCTACGAGTTGCTGTGGTTCCTGCGGGGTGACTCCAACGTGCGCTGGCTGCAAGAGCACGGCGTCACCATCTGGGATGAATGGGCCTCGGACACAGGGGATCTGGGTCCGGTCTACGGCGTGCAGTGGCGGTCCTGGCCGACCCCGTCGGGTGAGCACATCGACCAGATCTCGAGCGCCCTGGAACTGCTGAAGAGCGACCCGGATTCGCGCCGCAACATCGTCTCGGCCTGGAACGTGGGGGAGATCCCGCAGATGGCGCTGCCGCCATGCCACGCGTTCTTCCAGTTCTACGTCGCCGACGGCAAGCTGTCCTGCCAGCTGTACCAGCGCAGCGCGGACCTGTTCCTCGGGGTGCCGTTCAACATCGCCAGCTATGCGTTGCTGACCCACATGATGGCCGCCCAGGCCGGGCTCGGCGTGGGGGAGTTCATCTGGACCGGCGGGGACTGCCACATCTACGACAACCACGTGGAGCAGGTGGCCTTGCAGCTGTCCCGCGAACCCCGGTCGTACCCCGAACTGGTCCTGGCGCAGCGTGATTCGATCTTCGACTACACCTACGAGGACATCAGCGTGCGCAACTACGACCCGCACCCGGGCATCAAGGCCCCGGTCGCGGTATGACCTTCCGGCTGGTCTGGGCGCAGTCCTCCTCCGGGGTGATCGGGCGCGACAACACGATCCCGTGGCGGGTGCCCGAGGACATGGCCCGCTTCAAAGAGCTGACCATGGGCCACACCGTGCTCATGGGGCGGCTCACCTGGAAGTCGCTGCCGGCGAAGTTCCGCCCGTTGCCGGGCCGGCGCAATCTCGTGCTCAGCCGCGACCCGGACTACCAGGCCGAAGGGGCCGAGGTGGTCACCGCGGTGCCCGCCGATTTCGACGGCTGGATCATCGGCGGAGCCCAGATCTACGCGGCCACCGTGGCGCTGGCACAACGGTGCGAGGTCACCGAGATCGACGTCGACCTGCGCCGCGACGACCACGATGCGGTGGCGCCCCTGCTCGACGAATCCTGGACCGGCACCGAGGGGGAGTGGCTGACCAGCCGCTCGGGTCTGCGGTACCGCTTCAACAGTTATGTGAGGACCTGAGGCGAGGCGTGCCCACTCTGACCGCCGCGCAGGCCCGCCGGGTCGCCGTCGCCGCCCAAGGATTCCACGAGCCGAAGCCGTCCGGTGCGCTCACCCGCGCGCACCTGAAGCGGCTGATCTCCAGAATCCAGGTCCTGCAACTGGATTCGGTGTCGGTCGCGGTGCGGGCCCACTACGCGCCGGTTTTCAGCCGGCTGGGTCCGTATGAGCGTGACGTGCTGGACCGGGCGGCATGGGCGCACACCGCGCGCTCGCCCCGGCTGCTGGTGGAGTACTGGGCGCACGAGGCGGCGCTGATGTCAGTGGAGGATTGGCCGCTGCTGCGGTGGCGGATGGCCGAATACGAACACGGTCGCTGGGGCCGGGAGATCGTCAGGAAGAACGGCCGACTGGCCGAGGACATCGTCGAGGCGGTCGCCGAACTGGGACCGTGCACCGCCGGGCAGATCGAGGCACATCTGGAAGCCGAACCGCGTGGCCGCAAGGGGCCCTGGTGGGATCGCAGTGACACCAAGTGGGTGGCCGAAGCGCTGTGGTCCTCCGGTGTGCTGACCACCGCGACACGGGTCGGGTTCGCACGGCACTATGACCTGACCGAACGCGTGTTGCCCCCGGAGGTGCTGGCCCGCGAGGTCTCCGACGAGGAAGCGGTGCGGGAGCTCATCCTGCGGGCGGCCGGCGCGTTGGGGGTGGCCACCGAGCCGGACCTTCGTGACTATTTCCGGCTCAACCCCCGGCAGAGCAAGCCGGCGGTCGCCGCACTGGTCGCCGCGGGCGAGTTGGAACCGGTGGACGTCGAGGGCTGGAACGCGCCGGCCTACCTGCGGGCCGGGCAGCGGGTGCCCCGCCGAGACCGGGGTACTGCGCTGCTGTGCCCGTTCGACCCCCTGATCTTCTTCCGGCCGCGGATGGAGCGGCTGTTCGATTTCCATTACCGCCTGGAGATCTACACCCCAGCCGAGAAGCGCCGGTTCGGCTACTACGTGTGGCCGTTCCTGCTCGACGGGGAACTCGTGGGCCGGGTCGACCTCAAAGCCGACCGCGGCTCCGGCGCCCTGCAGGTCGTCGGCGCCTTCACCGAGGACGGTCGCAACCCCACGCAGGTGGCCGCCGCGATGGCCGGCGAGCTGCGCTCGATGGCCGGTTGGCTCGGCCTCGACGATGTCGCGGTCGGCGAGCGCGGAGATCTGGTCCGGCCGTTGCGGACCGCGCTACGGGCCTGAGCCCGGGTCGTCCTCTCGGGTGGCTGGGCGAGCGCGTCCCCCGACGAAGAGATGACGGATGCGTAAATTAGGTGCACACTGTTCGAGATGTCTGGGGGGTGGTTGGGCCGTCTGCTGCGGAACGCCGACCAGTTCCATTGGTTCAGCGCCTACCTGCATGACCGCCGACTGGATCAGCAGTGGCGGTTGGCCACCTTCGGATTCACCGTCTTCTTCACCGCGATTCCGGTGCTGATGTTGGTGAGCCACTACGGACCGAGCAGTGCACCGACGCGTGCGGTGGCCATCGGGGCCGCGGTGCTGGGCTCGGCCGCCGGATCGCTCTGGCTGGTCGGGTGGCCGACCCGCGCGCAGTCGCTGCTGTTCTATTCGGTGTGCTCGACGTCGATCGCTGGGAGTTGCCTGGTGATATCGACCTCCTACGGCGCCCTGATGGGCTGCACGATGTTCGCCGCCGTGGGCGGCTTGCTTGCCTTCTTCCACGCCCTGGTCCATGTGCTGGCGAACTTTTCGGTGGGCTTGTGCTGCGCGCTGGTCGCCTCCTTCCGGTTGTTCGCCGACACCGGGGACCACGCGCTGGTGCTGGCCTCGCTGTTGTTGGTGATCGGCCTGAACATCGGCGTCCCGCTCGGCGTTCACGCCCTGGTGTACTCGCTGCGCCGCGAGTTGCGGTCCTCGGACCGCGATCCGCTCACCGGGCTGCGTAACCGGCGGTCGTTCTACAGTTCGGTGCACGAGATGATGCTGGAGCGCCGCGGGGGGCGGGCTGTGGTGAACGTGACGATGATCGACGTCGATGACTTCAAGAGGCTGAACGACACGCGCGGGCACGCCGCCGGAGATGAGGCGCTGGTCCGGATCGCCGCGGTACTGCGCCACAACTGTGGGGCGGGCGTCATCGCGGCGCGCCTGGGCGGGGAGGAGTTCGTCGTCGCCGATCTGTCCGGTCCGGAGCGACACGCCCAGATGATCGAGCGGATTCGGGCCGGTATCGCCGAGTTGCCGGTGCGGATCACCGCAAGCCTGGGTACCTGCGCCGCCGAGATCGACGGGGACGTCGAGGCCGCGCATCCGAAGTTCCTGGACCAGGTCATCGGGGCGGCGGACGCGGCGATGTACCGGTCCAAGCGGGCCGGCGGGAACCGCGTGCAGCACCGCACACTCCACCCGACCTCAACCTCACCGTGACCTTAAATATCTCTTATTTTTCTTAAATTGGGTGTACCGTGGCCGAATACGCGGCGAAAGGACCCCGACATGCACGAACCCCATATCGCCCTGGTGACCAGTGCTTCCCGCGGCATCGGAGCGGAGGTCGCCCACCAGCTCGCCCACCCCGGAACCCACGTGATCGTGAACTACCGGGAGAAGGCCGGTCGCGCGCACGCGGTCGCCGACGCCATCCGCGATGCCGGCGGGCACGCGTCGGCCGTCGCCGCCGACATCTCCGACGAGTCCGCGGCCGAGACCATGCTCTCCGGTATCCGGCAGCGCTTCGGCCGACTGGACACCTTGGTGCTCAACGCCTCCGGTGGGCTGGAGAGCGGCGCGGACCCCTCCTACGCCATGCGGCTGAACCGTGACGCGCAGCGCCGGTTGGTCACCCTGGCGCTACCGCTGATGCCCGCCGGTTCGCGCGTCGTGTTCGTCACCAGCCATCAGGCGCACTTCTACCCGCACAAAGCGGTGCCGCTGGGCTATGCGCCGATCGCGGCCAGCATGCGGGCCGGGGAAACCGCGATGTACGGCATGCGCTACGAATTCGGCAGGCGGGGAATCCATTTCACCGTGGTCTCCGGTGACATGATCGACGGCACGAACGTTCTCACCCGACTGCACGGCCCGGCGCTGGAACCGCGCCGTCGCGCGCCGCTACCGTCGGCCGACGAGTTCGCCGCGGCCATCGCCGGTGCGGCGCAGTCACAGTTCCACCCCGGCATCGTCTACGTCGGCGGGTCGGAGTACCTGCGTACCGCCTGACGACGGCTGCGGCCATACCGGTGCCGGCCGCAGACTGGCCAGCGCGGCGCTGCTGATCGCCATCAGAACCATTGTCAGCACGAGGAATTCGGAGTATCCGCCGAACCGGTCGAAGCTGAGTCCCGCGGCCAGCGGGCCGAACGCTGTGCCCAGCGACAGCGCTGCGACCAGTCCGCCGAACAGGCCGCCGAAGTTGCGCAGTCCGAAATAGCGTGCCGCCAGGTAAGCGATGACGTCCACCTCGGCGCCCAACGTCAATCCGAACAGGGCTGCGGCAATCGTCTGGCTCACCGGATCGGTGCCGTCGACGAGCAGCAGGGCGGCACCCGCGATCGGAACCAGATAGGCACAGGCGCCGACGACGCGACCGGAGAACCGGTCCAACAGCAGACCCACGCCCAACCGTCCGACGATCGAGAACACGCCGACCAGGGCGGCGGTACCCGCGGCGGCCAGCGGTTCGGCGCCGGCATCCCGCAGGATCGGCACCAGGTGCACCACCACCCCCAGCGTGGTGAAGGCGAACAGCCCGGCGGCCAACAACAGCCTGTAGAACGTGGCCGAGCACAGTCCTTCACGCAAGGTCACTCCCGGCAGCGCGGCCACCGGGGCGGGCCCGGTCGTGGGCACCGCCGGTTCGGTCTTGCGGTCCTGCGCGCCCCGGAAGAACAGGGCGACGGCCAGCACCACGAGGGCGCCCCAAGCCGCGCCCAGGCCGAGGAACGCGCCACGCCACCCCCACTGGCCGATGAAGGCAGTGGCCAGCGCCGGGAACAGCGCGGCTCCCAGCGACCCGCCCGACAGCGTCACGGCGAACGCCAGGCCGCGCGAGCTCTCGAACCGGCTGGCGACGGCGCTGGTCCAGACCGTGGTCTGCACCCAGAAACTGGCGAACGCGAGCACGGACCACAGCAGAATCCAGTTGGCCATCGTCCCGGAGGCCGTGCTGAACAGCCCGAACGCGGCCGCCATCAGCAGCGTCCCGATCAGCCCGACCCGACGCGGACCCATCCGGTCGACCATCAACCCGATCGGCAGGGCGGCGACGGCCGCCGCGCCGCCGACGATGGTCAGCCCGACCGAGGCCTGCGCCCGGGTCCAGCCGAACTCGTCCTGCAGCGGCGCCATGAACGCGCCCAGGGAATAGACGTGAATCACGCCGAGCGAATAGCCGAGTGCGGCGGCGACGGGAACGGTGCCGTAGCGCCGCCATTCCAGGAGAGCGGAGCGCTCGGTTCCGGGCATGCCGGAAGGTTACAAGACCGAACTCATTTGTAACTTACCTACGGAGGGGTCGATCGGCCAACGACCCCCCAGGTCCGCCGCTTTTCCACCGCCCGACGCGCACATGACGCAGAGCCCATCCCGGTTACCCCACGGCGATGCATAATTCGCTCGTACCTACGGGTAATCTGACCCGCGTGAGCACCAGTGGAATCGATGTCGGCGCACGTTTGGGCACCGTGCTGACTGCGATGGTGACGCCGTTCGGCCCGGACGGCTCGCTTGATCTGGCTGCCGCCAAGAAGGTGGCGACCCACCTCGTCGACTCCGGCTGTGACGGTCTGGTGGTGTCCGGCACCACCGGGGAGTCGCCGACCACGACCGACGACGAGAAGATCGCGCTGCTGGAGACGGTGCTCGAGGCTGTCGGTGACCGCGCCCGCATCATCGCCGGTGCCGGCAGCTATGACACCGCGCACAGTGTGCACCTGGCCAAGGCCAGTGCTGCCGCCGGTGCGCACGGCCTGCTGGTCGTCACTCCGTACTATTCGCGTCCGTCGCAGCGTGGCCTGGTCGCGCACTTCACCGCGGTCGCCGACGCCACCGATCTGCCGGTGGTGCTCTACGACATCCCGCCGCGCTCGGTGGTGCCGATCGATTGGGACACCCTGCGCACGCTGGCCGCGCATCCCAACATCGTCGCGGTCAAGGACGCCAAGGGCGACCTGCACGGCGCCGGCCAGATCATGGCCGAGACCGGCATCGCGTACTACTCCGGCGACGACGCGCTGAACCTGCCGTGGCTGGCAATGGGCGCCATCGGATTCATCAGCGTCTGGGGACACGTCGCGGCCGGCGAGCTACGAGAGATGCTGTCGGCGTTCAACTCCGGTGACGTCTCCACCGCACGCAAGATCAACACCACGTTGGGATCGCTGTTCTACGCGCAGTGCCGCCTGGGTGGGGTGACGATGTCCAAGGAGGGGCTGCGCCTGCTCGGCGTCGACGCCGGAGATCCCCGGCTGCCGCAGTTGCCGGCGACCCCGTCGGAAATCGAAGACCTCGCTGCCGATATGCGGTCGGCCGGCGTTCTGCGATGAGCAGGGGTGCCGGCGGACCGGCTACAGCGGGCAAGGGCGCCGTCGAGCCGGCTCCGGCTAGCACCGATCTGGCGCCTCCCGGACCGCTGGCTCCCGGCGGACTGCGCGTGACCGCGCTGGGCGGAATCAGCGAAATCGGCCGCAACATGACCGTTTTCGAGCACCTGGGCCGCCTGCTGATCATCGACTGCGGGGTGTTGTTCCCCGGTCACGACGAACCCGGCGTCGACCTGATCCTGCCGGACCTGCGCCACATCGAGAGCCGGCTCGACGACATCGAGGCGCTGGTGCTCACCCATGCCCACGAGGACCACATCGGTGCCATCCCGCACCTGCTCAAGCTGCGCGGCGACATCCCGGTCGTCGGATCCCGGTTCACGTTGGCGCTGGTGGCCGAGAAGTGCCGGGAGCACCGCATCAAACCCAAGCTCACCATCGTCTCCGAAGGGGAGCGCAGCACCCACGGGGTGTTCGAATGCCAGTACTTCGCGGTGAACCACTCGATACCGGATGCGCTGGCGATCGCCGTGCACACCGGCGCCGGGACGGTCCTGCACACCGGCGACATCAAGCTCGACCAGTTGCCGCCCGACGGTCGTCCCACCGACCTGCCGGGGATGTCGCGGCTCGGCGACGCCGGCGTGGATCTGTTCCTGTGCGATTCGACCAACGCCGAGCATCCCGGGGTGAGCCCGTCCGAAAGCGAGGTCGGCCCGACGCTGCACCGGCTGATCCGCGGCGCCGACGGCCGGGTGATCGTCGCCTGCTTCGCCTCCAATGTCGATCGGGTGCAACAGATCATCGACGCCGCGGTGGCACTCGGACGGAAGGTGTCCTTCGTCGGACGTTCGATGGTCCGCAACATGGGCATCGCGCGTGAACTCGGCTTCTTGACGGTGGCCGACGAGGACATCCTCGATATCGCCGCCGCGGAGATGATGCCCGCCGACCGGGTCGTGTTGATCACCACCGGCACGCAGGGCGAGCCGATGGCCGCGCTGTCGCGGATGTCGCGGGGCGAGCATCGCAGCATCACGCTGACCGCCGGTGATCTGATCATCCTGTCCTCCTCGCTCATCCCCGGCAACGAGGAGGCGGTTTTCGGTGTCATCGACGCGCTGTCCAAGGTCGGCGCCCGGGTGGTCACCAATGCCCAGGCGCGCGTGCATGTTTCGGGGCACGCGTACGCCGGCGAGTTGCTGTTCCTCTACAACGGGGTGCGTCCTCGTAACGTGATGCCGGTGCACGGCACCTGGCGGCACCTGCGCGCCAACGCGGCGCTGGCGGTGCGTACCGGTGTGCCACCGGAGAACGTGGTGCTGGCCGAGAACGGTGTCAGCGTCGACCTGGTGAACGGGGTGGCCTCGATCGCGGGTGCCGTGCCGGTCGGCAAGATGTTCGTCGACGGGCTGGTCACCGGTGATGTCGGAGAGTCGACTCTCGGTGAGAGGCTCACGCTGTCATCGGGTTTCGTCGCGGTCACGGTGGTGGTGCACCGCGGTACCGGTCGCGCGGCGGGCCCGGCGCACCTGCACTCGCGGGGCTTCTCCGAGGATCCCAAGGCACTGGAGCCGGTGGCGGCCAAGGTGGCCGCCGAGCTCGAGCGCCTCGCCGGCGACCAGGTGGTCGACCCGGGGCGCATCGCGCAGGCGGTGCGCCGCACGGTCGGCAAGTGGGTGGGGGAGACCTACCGCCGTCAGCCGATGATCGTTCCGACGGTCATCGAGATCTAGTCTCTGCGCACGGCCAGAGCGGTCCATTCGATCGGCGATGCGGTGATGTGGCGTTTCGTCTGCCGGATGTACATGTCGCGGTAGTAGCTGGGACCCGCCTGTTCGATCACGCGCCACCCGTACCCGCGCAGGATGTCTTCCAGGTGTTCGGGGGCGAACCCGGACTTCCAGACCTGGCGGCGCCGTCTGAACTTCCGGTAGACCGACTGCGCGCCATACAGATCCGTGCCATCGATGAAGTCCTGCCGGACGTAACTGAAGATCAGGCGGCTGCCCGGATGCACTGCCCGCAACTGCTCGAACATCCCGTGCACGGCGTCGGGGGTGAGGTACTGAGTGACGCCCTCCCAGACGAACAGCGTCCGTCCGGTGTCCCGTAAGCCCATCTCGGTCAACCGGCCCAGTACGTTGTCGTGCTCGAAGTCGGCGACGCCCAGGCGTACCGAGGCGGGCACGCTGCCCAGTACGCGCTGGACCGTCACCATCTTGCGGTCGATGTTTACCTGTTGGTCGAGCTCGAAGACCGGAAGGTCGCTGTAGCGGGCGATCCGGTAGGGCCGGGTGTCCAGTCCCGAGCCCAGGATCACCACGGCATCGATCTCGTTGGCCGGGTCGGATATCCGCTCGTCGATGAAGCGTTTGCGGCAGGCGATGCTGGCCCATAGACCCGGCCCGGCCCGCTCCGAGGCGGCGATCAGGGTGGCCCGCAACAGCCTGGACCGGGTCAACCGCACCAGTGCGCGCAAGCCGACAGGCAGGAAGGACGCCGCCAGGTCGTCGTCGACCAGGCGGCGGCCAGCGGCTTCGTTGTGTTCGACGGCTGCCAGCACCATCGGTCCGAAGGCCGTCTGTGCGGCGGGGTTTCGCGGCACTAGCGCTTGTTCACGTAGCCTGCGTCCAGCGGCAGCGTCACCCCGGTGACGTAGCGGGCCGCGTCGGAGACCAGCCAGAGCACCGCGTTGGCGATGTCGTCGACGTCGAGGGTCTGCACCGGCAGGGCGTTGGACATGTCCGGTCCGTGCTGGGACTCCTGCGCCAGCCCGGCCAGCCAGCTGCGGGTGAAGTCGTTGTCGATCATCGGCGTGTCGACACCGGCCGGGTGGATGGAGTTCACCCGGATATTGAACTGGGCGAGCACATTTGCATACACCCGCATCAGGCCGACGATGCCATGCTTGGCGGCCGCGTAGCCGACCGACCCGGCGATGGGGGAGCCCAGCCCGACCAGTCCGGCCACCGAACTGGTCAGCACGATCGATCCGCCGTTGCCGAACTTGACCATCGGTTTCATCGCCACGTCGACGGTGTTGTAGACACCGGTGAGGTTCACGTCGATGACGTCCTGCCAGGCATCGTCACCGGCCATCGGCGCGATCCCGGCGTTGGCGATGACGATGTCGAGACGCTCCCCGAGTGCCTCGGTGCCCGCGCGCAGGGCGGTCTTCAGCGAATCACGGTCGCGGACATCGGCTTCGGCGGCGAAGATCCGGGCACCGGTCTCCTCGACCAGTTTGACCGTGGCGGCCAGGTCATCAGGTGTGGCCAACGGGTAGGGCACCGATGCGATCTGCTCGCACAGGTCGACGGCAATGATGTCGGCGCCCTCGGCGGCCAGCTTCACCGCGTGCGCGCGACCCTGGCCACGCGCCGCGCCGGTGATGAAGGCGACCTTCCCGGACAGCGATCCCATCTCGGCCGCTAACCGCGCAGCCGGCCCTTGGCGGGGTCCCCGCCCACGACCGGGGTGAGCATCTTGATGTCGGGAGCGCCGTCGAGATGCTCACCGACCGCACCGAACATCTTGCCGATCGCGGGCGCGGTGCTGTGCGTCTTGAGCGCATCGGCGTCGGCCCACTGCTCGATGAATACGAAGGTGTTGCCGGTCTCGTGCAGCGCGTAGAGCTCACAGCCGGGCTCGGCGTGGACCTCGGCGAGAGCCTCGGTGCAGGCGGCGCGGACGATGTCCACCGACTCGGGCTTGGCGGTCATGGTGGCTACGACGACAACGGGCATGCAACGCTCCTCGCTGAGGGTGACAAGAGTGGAGAGTGACCGGACAGGTGTCCAGCTTACTCAGGCGGTCGCGGAAGTCTGCACGGGACACGTCCGTGCGGGACACCGTGTTTGCGGGCCTCGGTCACCATCAGCACGACCACCGCCGCGGTGAGCAGGAGCAGGTCGAAGGTGAACGAGCGAGTCGCCGCGTTCACCATCAGGTCGGTCACGAAATCGGGCAGAAACGACCGGCCGGAGCCCAGATAGGCGATGTTCTGCGTCCAGGTCGCGACCAGCGCGATCACGGCGATTGCGGCGCAGAGGGCGCAGCGGACCCTGTTCGAGGTGGTCATGCCGGAACCGTAGGGCGGTTTCGGCATTTCGATACCACTTTTGTGACAGGTGTGGCAGATGGTGAAAATGGGACGGGAGCGACTAGGCTGACGTTCATGGCCAACAAGACCGCCGCCCGGTCCGGAGCCCGTTCGAGCAGCTCAAAGGGCAGTTCCAGCTCGCGGACCGGATCGAAACCGGCGCGCCCGGCAGCCCCGCGCAAGCCGGCTCCCCGTAAGCCGGCGGCCCGCCGCAAGCCGGCCCCCCGCCGCAGTCCGTCCCGCTTTGCCGCCGCCGGAGCCGCCGTAGGGCGGGGCACCCGGGCCGGGTGGCTGATGGTCGCCAAGGGTGCGGGATCCACCGCCCGCTCGGTCGGCCGGGCCCGGGACCTCGAACCCGGCCACCGTCGCGACGGCATCGCGCTCGCGCTGCTCGGTGTCGCCGTCGTCGTCGCCGCCAGTTCCTGGTTCGACGCGGCCCGGCCGGTCGGCGGCTGGATCGACACAGTGGTGCGCAGCGTCATCGGTGGTGCCGTGGTGCTGGTGCCGATCATCCTCGCCGTCATCGCCGTGGTGCTGATGCGCACCGAACCGGATCCCGACGCCCGGCCCCGGTTGATCCTGGGCTCGGCGATGATCGCGCTGCCGGTGCTGGGGCTGTGGCACATCTGGGCGGGCGCACCGCTGGACCCCGCGGATCGTCGCCAGGCCGCCGGGTTCGCCGGCTTCGTGCTGGGCGGCCCGCTCTCGGACGGGCTCACCGTGTGGATCGCCACGCCGCTGCTCGTCATCGGCGTGATGTTCGGCCTGCTGCTGCTGACCGGGACCACCATCCGTGAGCTGCCCGACACGCTGCGCTCCATGTTCGGCACCCGGGAGTTCGACGACTACGACGACGAGTACTACGACGAGGACGCCGAATACGACGACGCCGATTACGACGACGCGGTCACCGAGGACTTCTCCGACGGGTACTACGACGACGATTACGGCGACGCGCAGAAGTGGCCGGCTCCGGCCGCGGCCCTGCCCGCCGGGTCGCCGATGGACAATTACCCGCTGCCCGGAGAGGTCGCCGAAGTCGAGCCCCCGACGGCGCCGGAACCCGTTGTGGCCAAACCACGTAAGCCCAAGGCCGAACCGAAGAAGCCGAAGCCCGAAGAGACGCTGGTGATGGACCGGGTGGTCGAGGGCCCGTACAACCTCCCGTCGTTGGACCTGTTGATCGCCGGTGACCCGCCCAAGCTGCGCACCGCGGCCAACGATCAGATGGAAGCCGCCATCACCTCGGTGCTGCAGCAGTTCAAGGTCGACGCCGCGGTCACCGGGTGCACCCGCGGCCCGACCGTCACCCGCTACGAGGTCGAACTCGGCCCGGGCGTGAAGGTCGAGAAGATCACTGCGCTGCACCGCAATATCGCCTACGCGGTCGCCACCGAGAGTGTGCGCATGCTCGCGCCCATCCCGGGTAAGTCCGCCGTCGGCATCGAGGTGCCCAACACCGACCGCGAGATGGTCCGGCTGGCCGACGTGCTGACCGCGCCCAGTACGCGGCGCGACCACCACCCGTTGGTCATCGGTCTCGGCAAGGACATCGAGGGCGACTTCGTCTCGGCGAACCTCGCCAAGATGCCGCACCTGCTGGTCGCCGGTTCCACCGGCTCCGGTAAGTCCAGCTTCGTCAACTCGATGCTGGTCTCGCTGCTGGCGCGGGCCACCCCGGAGGAGGTCAGGATGATCCTGATCGACCCGAAGATGGTGGAACTCACGCCGTATGAAGGCATTCCGCACCTGATCACGCCGATCATCACCGAGCCCAAGAAGGCCGCGGCCGCGCTGGCCTGGTTGGTCGAGGAGATGGAACAGCGCTACCAGGACATGAAGGCCTCCCGGGTGCGTCACATCGACGTGTTCAACGAAAAGGTGCGCTCAGGAGAGATCTCCACACCGCTGGGCAGCGAGCGGGTCTACAAGCCCTACCCGTACATCCTGGCCATCGTCGACGAGCTCGCCGACCTGATGATGACCGCGCCGCGCGACGTCGAAGAGGCGATCGTGCGTATCACGCAAAAGGCCCGCGCTGCCGGTATCCACCTGGTGCTGGCCACGCAGCGGCCGTCGGTGGACGTCGTGACCGGTCTGATCAAGACCAACGTGCCGTCCCGGCTGGCGTTCGCGACCTCCTCGCTGACCGACAGCCGCGTCATCCTGGACCAGCCGGGTGCGGAGAAGCTGATCGGTATGGGCGACGGCCTGTTCCTGCCGATGGGGGCGAACAAGCCGCTGCGCATGCAGGGCGCGTTCATCACCGACGAGGAGATCCACGCCGTCGTCGAGGCGTCCAAGGCACAGGCCGAACCGGAGTTCGTCGAAGGCGTCACCGCGGTCAAGGCCGGCGAGCGCAAGGACGTCGACCCCGACATCGGCGACGATATGGACGTCTTCCTGCAGGCCGTCGAACTGGTGGTGTCCAGTCAGTTCGGCTCCACCTCGATGCTGCAGCGCAAGCTTCGCGTCGGGTTCGCCAAGGCTGGCCGCCTGATGGACCTGATGGAGAACCGCGGCATCGTCGGCCCGTCGGAGGGCTCCAAGGCCCGTGAGGTGCTGGTCAAGCCCGACGAGCTGGCCGGCACGCTGATGCTGATCCGCGGCGGGGCCGACGCCAACGGCGCCGACACCGGTGACGACGAGGACGACGAGTTCTAGATGTATTCGGCCATCAGGTTGGTCGCAGTCGGCTGATGGGTGGTAGTCCGTCGAGTGCGCTGTGGCGGCGTTGAGTGTTGTAGAACTCGACCCAGGGTGCAAGGGCTTGGGCGCGGTCGGCGTTGGAGGCGAACACTCGCCGGTAAGACCATTCGCTTTGCAGGGTGCGGTTATAGCGTTCTACCTTGCCGTTCTGCCATGGGCAATGCGGCTTGATGAACAGGTGTTTGGCGTGAAGTTGGCGCAGGACTGCGGCGACGTCGGTGGAGCGCCGGTAACTCCAGTGGTTGTCGGTGATGACGCCTTCGATGGCCGTAATGCCGTGGGATTGAAAGTAAATAGCCGCCCTGGCGATGAAAGCAGCGCACGTCGCTCCTTTCTCGTCGGCATGAATTTCTGAGTAGGCCAGCCGGCTGTGGTCATCGACCATCGAGTGCACGTAGTCATAGCCGATCCCGCGGCCGCGGACCTTCTCGCTGCGGCCATGCGCACGCCACCCGCCACCGTCCGGGATGCGTCCGAGCTTCTTGACATCGACATGCACCAATTCGCCAGGGCGGTCTCGCTCATAGCGTCGGGTGGTGGCTTTGGATGCTTTGATCACCGCGCCGGTCATCGGATCGCAGTCCCGCAGATAGGGGACACCGCGGCGACGCAGAATCCGAGCCACCGTGCGGGCCGGGATTCCGAGCTCAGGGCCCAGACAGTCCTGGCCGCGGCGGTGTTTACGCCGCGCGGCGACTACTTGGCGTTCCACGCGTGCTGGGGTCTTGGTTGGGCTGTGGTGCGGTCGTGAGGACCGGTCATGAAGTCCGGCTTCGCCTTCAGCGGCGAAACGGCTGATCCAGGTGTGTACGCATTTGCGGGAGATGCCCATCGCGTCGGCGATATGGGCCTGTTTCCAGCCCTGCTGGTGGCGTTGCACGATCAGCAATCGGCCATGCAGGGTGGTGCGGGCATTACGGTGGGACACGAGAACCTCCGGGTTGGTGATGGGCCTTCGACAAGCCACACCTCACCCGGAGGTTCTCCTCACATCAAGCCAACACGCCCGCTACCAACGTCATGGCTGAATACATCTAGAGCGTGAGCAGCATCCGGGTGTTGCCGAGGGTATTGGGCTTGACGTAGGACAGGTCCAGGAACTCGGCAACACCGGTGTCGTAGGAGCGGCACATCTCCTCGTAGACCTCGGCGGTCACCGGGGTGCCCTCGATCTCGGTGAAACCGTGCCTGCTGAAGAACTCGGTCTCGAAGGTGAGCACGAAGATGCGGTGCAGATGCAGATCGCGCGCGACATCGAGCAGTTGAGCGACCACCCGGTGCCCGACGCCGTGACCACGGACCTTGGGGTGCACGGCGACGGTGCGCACCTCACCGAGATCGGCCCACAGCACGTGCAGGGCGCCGCAGGCGACGACCTCACCGGCCAGCTCGGCGACCCAGAACTCCTGCACGGCCTCGTACAGCGTGACCAGGTTCTTCTCCAGCAGGATCTTGCCGGCGTAGATGTCGACGAGCGCCTTGATGGCGGGCACATCGGAGGTGTTGGCCCGACGCACGGCCAGTTCATCGAGGTCCTCGCTCACAGCAGGGAGAGTATCGGTTTGGGCAACCGATATTCTGTTGCGGTGCCGGGCCAATCAGACATCGATCCAGTTGTGCCCCGTGCATCCGTCGCGAACGTCGCCAACCTGCTCACCGGTCTGCGGCTGGTCCTCGTCCCGGTGTTCCTGGCGGCGCTGTTCGTCGGCGACGGCCATGAGACGTTCTGGCGAACAGTCGCTTTCACCGTCTTCGCGGTGGCGGTGATCACAGACCACTTCGACGGGGCGCTGGCCCGCGCCTACGGCATGGTCACCGAGTTCGGGAAGCTGCTCGACCCGATCGCGGACAAGCTGCTGATCGGCTCTGCATTGATCGGGCTGTCGATGCTGGGCGACCTGCCGTGGTGGATCACCATCGTCATCATGGTCCGCGAGATCGGCGTCACCCTGCTGCGATTCGCGGTGCTGCGGCACGGGGTGATCCCGGCCAGCCGCGGCGGGAAGCTGAAAACCCTGGTCCAGGCGGTGGCGATCGGTCTGTTCATCCTGCCGATCGCGGTCTGGCCACCCATTTGGTTGACGACGGCGACCTGGCTGATGTGGCTGGCGGTGCTGCTGACGGTGCTGACCGGCTTCGATTATGTGCTCTCGGCGGTCCGTGATTCCCGGACCCGACCGGCAACCTGAGCGCCCCGGGAACCACCGGCCACTCGGTGGCGTTGACCGTTGTATGACGGCACTGATGCGCGAAGTGATCGGCGAGGTTCTGCGCGAGGCCCGGACCGGGCAGGGACGCACCCTGCGTGAGGTGTCCGACGCGGCGCGGGTCAGCCTGGGCTATCTCTCGGAAGTCGAGCGTGGACGGAAAGAGGCTTCCAGCGAGCTGCTGAACGCGATCTGCGACGCGCTCGACATCCCCATGTCGCGGGTGCTGTTCGACGCGGGGGAGCAGATGGCCCGCGAGGAGGGTGCCGTCACCGGGATCGACGCCGCGACCAAGGTCGTCATCCCGCAGGTCGTGTCCATGGCGGTGGCCTGACCGGGTGCCGAAACGATAGGTTGGCACCCAAGAAGTTCCCACCCGGCAGTGCGCACACTCGAAGATACGAAGGCGGAAATGTTCCCATGGCCAATCCGTTCGTAAAGGCGTGGAAGTACCTCATGGCCCTGTTCAGCTCCAAGGTCGACGAATACGCCGATCCGAAGGTGCAGATCCAGCAGGCCATCGAGGATGCCCAGCGTCAGCACCAGGCGCTGACCCAGCAGGCCGCCCAGGTGATCGGTAACCAGCGTCAGCTCGAGATGCGGCTGAACCGCCAGCTGGCCGACATCGAGAAGCTGCAGGCCAATGTGCGCCAGGCGCTCACCCTCGCCGATCAGGCGACGGCGGCCGGCGATGCGGCCAAGGCCACCGAATACACCAACGCCGCCGAGGCTTTCGCCGCCCAGCTGGTGACCGCCGAGCAGAGCGTCGAGGACCTCAAGTCCCTGCACGACCAGTCGCTGCAGGCGGCCGGCCAGGCCAAGAAGGCCGTCGAGCAGAACGCGATGGTGCTGCAGACCAAGATCGCCGAACGCACCAAGCTGCTGTCCCAGCTCGAGCAGGCCAAGATGCAGGAGCAGGTCAGCAAGTCGCTGCAGTCGATGAGCGAGATCGCCGCGCCCGGTACGACGCCCAACCTCGATGAGGTCCGCGAGAAGATCGAGCGGCGCTACGCCAATGCGATGGGCGCCACCGAGCTCGCCCAGAACTCGGTGCAGGGCCGCATGATGGAGGTCCAGCAGGCCAGCGTGCAGATGGCCGGACATTCCCGCCTCGAGCAGATCCGCGCCTCGATGCGTGGTGAGGCGTTGCCGTCCGGTGGCGCGACCCCGGCGACTCCCGCAGCCAACCCGCCCGCAGCTACCCCGGAAAACCCACTGCCCCAATAGGATTGGTTGATATGGCGAGCGGCTACAAGACGACGCAGCAACGCGGCTGGCGGGCGGTGCTCGCGCGCGGGGTGCAGGGCGGCATCGACACCGCCGCCGAGTACTCCGGTCTGCTGGCCGAAAAGCTCGCCATGATGTCCGATCCGCGGGCCAAACTGCTGCGCAAACGGCGCTGGGCGCTGCGACTGGCGGTGTTCTTCGGTCTCAGCAGCCTGTTCTGGGTGCTGGTGACCGCGGTCCTGGCGTCCTGGAGTACCCCGGTGTGGGCACTGATCGTGACCGGGGTGATCGCCGCGGGTGCGGCGTTCCCGGCCACCCTGCTCTTCCTGCGCTACCGCTGGTTGCGGGCCGAACCCCTGCCCGCCGGTCCGACCGCGCGCCGGATGCCGCCCTACGGGTCGGCCGCGCGTAAGCCGATGGCCGCGCTGGCGTCCTCCGAGCGTGGGCTCTACTCGCTGCTGGGGGTGCTGCAGCGGGGGCGGATGCTGCCGGCCGAGGATCTCGCCGACATTGCCGACGCGGCCGGCCAGACCGCGGCCACCATGGCGGCCACCGCCGACGAAGTGGTCGCCATGGAGCGGGCGGGGGCGTCCTCGCCGCGCTCGCGGGCACACCTGGCGGCGAGCATCGACGCCTATACCGCCCAGCTGCACCAGGGCGCCCGCCAGTACGACGAGATGGTGACCGCGGCGGCCCAGTTGGTGTCTTCGCTGAATGCCGGGCCGCACCCGGTGCCCGGCGCGCGGCGCTACCGCGACGAGCTGGTCAACGCCACCGACCGGCTGCAGGGCTGGGCCCAGGCCTACAGCGAATTGGGGCAGCTGCGCGGGGCCTAGATGTCGTGGGTGCCCAGTTCCGCCGACTCCGGCCGGGCGCCGTAGCGATCGATGTAGGACTGGTGCTTGGCGGCGTCGCGCTGCCGGGCCAGGGCATCGACCAGCGACGGGTCCAGGCCGTGCGCGCGCAGCATGTGCCGGCGCCAGATCTTGTTCAGCGCATGCGAGAAGTAGATGAACGGAATCAGGATCGGCACCGTCATCGACAGGTGCACGTACAGCGTCGTCGGGATCAGCCAGAACGGCGCGAGGATCAGCACCGCGGGGACCAGCACCCGCAGCATCACCCGGCGGGTGGCGCCGGGACCGGCCAGATCGTTGCGCACCCAGTCGAGCATGGACGGCGGCAGCGGCTTGCCCAGGCAGTACCTGATCAGCTGGAACAGGTTGGGTTTGGTCTTGCTCATCGAGTTCAAAGTCTAGGACGCAGCGCGGGAACCACCGCTCCGACCACACCGCGCACCAGTGCCTTGGCCATATCGAACTGGTCGAAGTAGTCCCGCCACAGCGTGATGCGGCCATCGTGCACCTCGAAGACCCCGCACACCCAGAACTTCAGCACCACCGGGCCGATCCGGATCACGTCGGTGCGCTCGTTGAGCACGCTGACGCCCTCGGCGGCACTGCGGTGGATCTTCACGTCGAAACCCAGGCTGCGCCGCTCCATACCCTTGAACAGCTTCAGGGCGCGGGCCCTGCCGTGAATCGTCGGCAACCCGACGTTCTGGTAGACGAGGTTCTCGTCGAGCAGTTCGGCCGCGGTGTCCAGGTCGGGTCCGCGCAGGGAGAACAAGAAGCGTTCCACCGTCGCGATGTTGTCGGTGCCTGTGCCGGTCGGTGCCACCTGGTCGGTCATGCCCCTCAGGGTAGAGGTTCACGGCTGTGACAGGGTGCTCTTGTGAAGGTAGCCGTGGTCGCCGGACCCGATCCCGGGCATGCGTTCCCGGCCATGGCGCTGTGCCTGCGCTTCCTGGCCGCGGGCGATTCCCCGACGCTGTTCACCGGGCAGCAGTGGCTCGACACCGCCCGTGCTGCGGGCGTGGACGCGGTGCTGCTCGCGGGCCTGGACCCCGACGGCGATGACGACGACCAGGACGCCGGGGCCAAGATCCATCACCGGGCGGCCCGGATGGCGGTCCTCAATGCGCCCGCACTGCGCACGCTGGCACCGGATCTGGTGTGCTCGGATGTCATCACCGCCTGCGGCGGGATGGCCGCCGAACTGCTCGGGCTGCCGTGGGTCGAAGTGGACCCGCACCCGCTGTATCTGCCGTCGAAGGGGCTGCCCCCGGTGGGCAGCGGCCTGGCGCCCGGCGCCGGTCTGCGGGGGCGGGCCCGGGACACCGTGCTGCGGGCGCTGACCGCACGCTCGATCCGGGCCGGGAACCGGGACCGGGCGGCGGCCCGGGTCGGCATCGGCCTGCCCGGGCCCGATCCGGGCCCGGCGCGACGGCTGATCGCGACGTTGCCGGCGCTGGAGGTCGCGCGCCCGGACTGGCCCGATGAGGCCGTCGTGGTGGGGCCACTGCATTTCGAGCCGACCGAGGCGGTTCTGGCGCCACCGCCGGGGCCGGGCCCGCTGGTGATGGTCGCACCGTCGACGGCGACCACCGGCACGACCGGCCTGGCCGAACTCGCGCTGAGCGCGCTGGCCCCCGGACGTGGGCTGCCACAGGGCCTGCGGGTGGCGGTATCCCGGCTGGGCGGTGCGGAGTTGACGGTTCCGGACTGGGCGGTGGTCGGCCTCGGACGCCAGGACGAACTGCTCGCCCACGCCGATGTGCTGGTGTGCGGGGGAGGCCACGGCATCGTCGCCAAATCACTGCTGCACGGCGTGCCGTTGGTGACGGTACCCGGTGGCGGTGACCAGTGGGAGATCGCCAATCGTGTTGTCCGGCAAGGAAGTGGCCGGCTGATCCGGCCGCTGACGGCCGAGGCGCTGACCGCCGCCGTCGCCGAGGTGCTCGGCGACCCGAAGTACCGGGCCGCCGCCGAACGGTCCCGGGCCGGCGCGGGCGCGGTGTCCGATCCGGTACGGGTGTGCCATGACGTGCTCGCGGCGACTCGGTAGGTTGGCCGGGTGCGTCTCACCGAATTCAACGAACGTGTCAGCGGTCTGTTCGGTGCCGCCTACGGCACGTCGGTGCTCGTCGACCACGTGTTGAGCGCGCTGGGTGGGCGTACCGCAGCCCAGGCCATCGAAGCCGGCGTGGAACCGCGCGAGGTGTGGCGGGCGCTGTGCGCGGATTTCGACGTCCCGCGCGAGGACTGGTGAAATTCCGGCTCTTTTGCCGCGGGTCGTTTCGGCGTATACCGGAGCTATGGGTCTGGGTGAGCACCCCATGCGGACACCCTTCTACGGCGTGCTGATGGTGATCGCCGCGCTGCTGCTGTGCTGGCTGGCGGCCTCCGTGCTGACCGGCTGGCCGGTGGGCGTGGGGTACGCCGCGGCCGTCGTCGTGGGGGTGATCGGTTTCGTCATGACGCTGCGGGACCTCGACAACTTCCCGAACTGGCGGCGTTGAGCCGCGCGCGAGTCGCGTTCACCAGTTCCAGCGTGGTCGTCGTCGCCGCGGCCAGCGCCGCGCATTCGGTTGTGGTCAGCGGCCCGCACACCCAGTCCCAGTGCGCGGACACCGTGTCCCCGGGCCGCGGCAATGCCGACAGCGAGGCGCCGTCCCGGCTCCAGCGCACCCGATCTGCTGCCGGCGGCCCGAGTGCGAGCACACCGTCCGCGTAGACCAACGGTCGCGACGTGATCATCGCGTACTCGTCGGCGACGGATTCCACGACACCCCAGCGGATGCGGCAGCTCTGCATGATGCGCACCGGCGTCACCGGGTCGCGATCCAGGAACCGCACCCAGGGGTAGACCACGAAGACGTGGAAGCTGTGGTGTGCCAACACCCCGCCGGGGTCGGTGAGATCCGCCAGCAGACCGGTGGCCTGGCCGCCGAATGCGGTGCGCAGCCGGTGCAGCAGCGCGCCGGCATCGATTTGGTACAGCAGATCGCCGCCGATCCAGTAGGAGCGCACCACCTCATCGTCGAGCGGGTCTCCTCCGTCGACGGTATCGGCGAGCGCCTCGAGATACGGCCATGCGCCGTCGAACTCCCGCGCGTGGGCACCGAGGGTGCCGGCACGCAACGACACCGACGGATCCCGCGGCCCGCAGTAGCCGAGTTCGTTCGGCGGGTAGGCGTACCGGGCGAACAACGCATGGCCGGTCATTCAGCAGATCCGCGGGAGCTGTTCACCGAGGGGAAGGTCCACCACCCGGGTACCGCCCAGAGCGGTGCGAGCGACCACCATCCCCGGATGGTCGGCGACGCAGCGCCCGATCACCGCGGCCCGCACCCCGAGCGGATGGTCCAGCATGGCGGCCAGCACCCGCTCGGCATCGCCCGGCGGGACGAACGCCAGCAGCTTGCCCTCGTTGGCGACCTGCAACGGATCCAGCCCGAGCAACCCACACGCGTCGCGCACCTCGGGAGGAATCGGGAAAGCCCGCTCGTCGAGGGCCACGCCCACGTGCGCGGCCCGGGCGATCTCGTTCAGCGTCGCGGCCACTCCGCCCCGCGTCGGATCGCGCAAGACGTGCAGGTCCGCGCCGGTGTCCAGGAGGGCGGCCACCAGCCCGTGCAACGGAGCGGTGTCGCTGGCGACGGTGGTCGCGAACTCGAGTCCGTCGCGACAGCTCATCACCGCGATCCCATGCACACCGATGTCGCCGCTGACGATGACCGCGTCCCCCGGGGCCGCCCGCTGCGGCCGGATATCGGCGCGTGGGTCGACGATGCCGATGCCGGTGGTGTTGATGAACACCCCGTCCCCGTGCCCGGCGTCGACCACTTTCGTGTCGCCGGTGACCAGCTTCACGCCCGACGCCAGCGCGGCGGTGCCCACCGCCTGCGCGACGTGCGCGATGTCCTGCAGTGCGGTGCCCTCCTCAAGGATGAACGCCGTCGACAACACCAGCGGGCAGGCGCCCGCCATCGCGAGATCGTTCACGGTGCCGTTCACCGCAAGATCACCGATGGTGCCGCCGGGGAATGTCAACGGTTTGACCACGAACGAGTCGGTGGAGAACGCCAGCCGGGCATCGCCGACCTCGATGACCGCCGCGTCACCCAGCCCGGCCTCGGCCGCCGGGCCGAACGCCGGCAGAAACAGGTGCTCGATCAGCTCGGCAGACATCGCCCCGCCCCCGCCGTGGCCCATCACGATGTTCGGGGCGTCCCGCAGCGGCACCGGGCACACCCACGACTGGATATCGACGGTCTCAGGCATGGCTCACCTCCAGTCGCCGGTAGAGGTAGTAGGCGGCGCACGCGCCTTCGGAGGACACCATCGTCGCGCCCAGCGGATTGCGCGGGGTGCACTCGCGGCCGAAGGCAGCACACTCGTGCGGCTTGATCAGCCCCTGCAGCACCTCCCCGGACCGACAGATCGCCGACTCCGGGGTACGGATACCGGTCACCGAGAAGCGTCGTTCGGCATCGAACTCCCGGTAGGCCGGGGACAGCCGCCAGCCGCTGCGCGGAATCATCCCGATGCCACGCCAGACACGGTCGGTCACCTCGAACACGTCGGCCAGCATGGCCTTGGCGGCGACGTTGCCCGCTGCCTGCACCGCGCGTGGATAGGCGTTCTCCAGCTCGTGGCGTCCCGATTCCAGTTGGAGCACCGTGCGCCGGATCCCCTCCAGGATGTCGAGTGGTTCGAATCCGGTGACCACGATCGGGACCCGGTACTTCTCGGTGAGTGGGGGGTACTCGCCGGTGCCCATCACGCAGCAGACGTGGCCGGCCGCGAGGAACGCCTGGACCCGGCAGGTCGGCGATTCCATGATGGCGGCGATCGCCGGCGGGACCAGTACGTGCGAGACCAGCAGCGAGAAGTTCTCGATACCCAGTCGTTTGGCCTGGTACACCGTCATCGCGTTGGCCGGTGCGGTGGTCTCGAATCCGATCCCGAAGAACACCACCTGCCGGTGCGGGTTCTCCCGGGCGATGGTCAGTGCATCCAGCGGCGAATAGACCACCCGCACGTCGCCGCCCTCGCTCTTGATCCGGAGCAGATCCTTCGAACTGCCCGGAACCCGCAGCATGTCACCGAACGAGCAGAAGATCACCTCCGGCCGGGCGGCGATCTCCAGGGCCTTGTCGATCATCTCCAGCGGCGTCACGCACACCGGGCAGCCGGGTCCGTGGATCATCTCGATCCGGTCGGGAAGTAACTGGTCGATGCCGTGCCGGATGATCGAATGTGTCTGCCCACCACACACTTCCATGATCGACCAGCGCCGGCTGGTGGCCGCGCGGATCTGGTCGACCAGCTTGCCCGCCAGTTCGGGATCGCTGAACTCGTCCAAGTACTTCATGGTGTCACCCCGGTTGCCGTGTCTCCGAATTCCTGCTCGAGCACCCCGAGGTGCGCGAACTCGGCCAGCGTGCGCCGCGCCGATTCCTCGTCGAGGCGCTGAATGGCGAATCCCACATGCACGATCACATAGTCGCCGACCGCCGCATCCGGGATGTACTGCAGGCAGACGTCCTTCTGGATGCCGCCGAAGTCGACGAGCGACATCAGGGTGCCATCCCGGTCTGCCAGACTCAGGATCTTTCCTGGAACCGCCAAACACATGGAAGTGCTCCTCTCACATCGAATTACCGGCCAGCAGTTGGCCGAGCGCGATACCGCCGTCGTTCGGCGGAACCCGGCGGTGTGTGATGACCTGGAAACCTGCGGCGTTCAGGGTGTCGAGAGTCATTCGCAGCAGCAGCGCGTTCTGGAAAACCCCACCGGACAACGCGATGGTGGGTGTGCCCTGGTCGGTGATCTCGGCGAGCCGGGTTATCAGGTTTGCGACCGCCCGGTGGAACCGGGCCCCGATCAGTCCGGGCCCGGCGCCGGACCGCGCATCGGAGACGACGGCGGCCAGTACCGGTCCGGGATCGGCGACGGCCACCTCGCCGATGTCGATGCCGAAGGCATAAACAGTTGCACCGCAGTCGATACCGCGCGAACACGACTCCAGTTCGATGGCGGCCTGCGCCTCGTAGTCCACCTGCTGGCGCACCCCGGCCAGCGCGGACACCGCGTCGAACAGCCGGCCCATGCTGGAGGTACGGACGCAGCCGAGCCCGGACTGCAGCTGATGGGCCAGCACACCGCGTTCGTCGTCGGGACAGGCCCGCACCGGGTCCAGGTCCTCATCCCAGGGCAGGCCCGCGGCCCACAGGTGCGCGAGTGCCATCCGGTACGGGCGCAGCACGCTGACGTCGCCGCCGGCCAGCGGCACGTATTTCAGCTGGGCGATCCGCCGGTAACCCTTGTAATCGGCGAGCAGCACCTCGCCACCCCAGATCGCGCCGTCGGGCCCGTAACCGGTGCCGTCGAAGGCGAATCCCAGCACCGGTGCGGCGCCGTCCAGGCCGTGCTCGGCCATCACCGCCGCGATGTGGGCGTGGTGATGCTGAACCGAGCGCAGCGGCCGCCCCGCCGCGTGGCTACGGGCCCACGCCGTGGACCGGTAGCCGGGATGTGCGTCGGCGACCAGGGTTTCGGGCTGCACGCCGGTCAGCGACCGGAGGTGCTGCTGCGCCGCGTCGAAGGCGGACAGCGTGGCCAGATCGTCCATATCGCCGATGTGTTGGCTGAGCCAGGCGTATTTCCCGTCGGCGACCCCCAGGGTGTTCTTCAGGTCGGCGCCGACCGCGAGGGTGGGTGGCACCGGTCGGGGCAGCGCGACCGGCAGGGGCGCGTAACCCCGGGAGCGGCGGAGCGGAATGGGGTCGTCACCGAACGCCCGGACCACCGAGTCGTCGCAGGGGACCAGGATCGCCCGGTCGTGTGTCAGCCAGCCGTCGGCGAGCCCGGCGAGCCTGTCCAGGGCGTCGGCGTCGGTGAAGCAGATCGGCTCGCCGCCCAGATTGCCCGAGGTCATCACCAGCACGGCCGGGCCCGGTTCATCCCCGGGCAGCCCGAACAACAGGGTGTGCACCGGCGTGTAGGCGGGCAGCACCCCGAGGTCGGGCAGGTGCGGTGCCACCGCATCGGCCACCGCAGCCCCGGTCCGACGGGGCAGCAGCACGATCGGACGCTGCGGCCCGGTCAGTAGCCGTTGCGCGGCGGCGTCCACCTCGACGATCGTGCGCGCGGCCGCCAGGTCGGCGACCATCACCGCGAACGGCTTGTCGCCACGGCGTTTCCGGGTGCGCAGCGTGCGCACCGCCTGCTCGTTCGCGCCG
The DNA here is from genome assembly GCF_043974665.1 of Mycobacterium sp. AMU20-3851. Lineage (NCBI taxonomy): Bacteria > Bacillati > Actinomycetota > Actinomycetes > Mycobacteriales > Mycobacteriaceae > Mycobacterium > Mycobacterium sp. AMU20-3851. The sequence goes on along the minus strand of NZ_CP146371.1, from coordinate 3,423,734 downwards.
TCGCAGGCCAGGTGATAGCCGCCGATTCCCTTGACGGCGAGGATCCCGCCGTCCCGCAACAGGCTTCGGGCGCGGCCCAGGCCGTGCTCACCGTCGGCGCGGGTACCGGCCCGGTCCAGAAAGGTCAGCATCGGCCCGCAGACCGGGCAGCAGACCGGTTGGGCGTGGAAGCGGCGGTCGGCCGGGTCGGCATACTCGCGCGCACATGCGGCGCACATCGGGAAGGGGGCCATGGTGGTCGAGGCCCGGTCGTAGGGCAGCGAAGCGATGATGGTGAAACGTGGTCCGCAGTTGGTGCAGTTGATGAACGCGTGCCGGTACCGCCGGTCGGTGGGATCGCGTTGTTCGGCGGCGCAGTCGGCGCACATGGCGACATCGGGGGAGGTCAGGGTGCGCCCGCCGTCCGAGCGGGAGGTGTCGGCGATGACGAACCCGGTGCCGCCGCGTAGCGGAAGGTCCTGCGTCCGAACCGTGTCGATGACCGCCAGTGGCGGCGGCCGGTCGTGCAGCCGGTCCAGGAAGTCCGTGATGGCGACCGGCTCGCCTTCCACCTCGATGACCGCGCCGGCGCTGTCGTTGCGCACCGATCCGGACAGGCCCAGCGCGGCCGCGCATGCGTAGGTGAACGGGCGGAAGCCCACACCCTGGACCACCCCGTGCACGTAGATCCGCACCCGGCGGCGGGTCATGGCCCGCTGCCCATCATCTTCAGTCCCGCCAAGGCGGCCTCGGCCCCGGCGGTGTCGGTCTTCTCGACGGCGAACCCCATGTGGATGAGCACCCAGTCGCCGGCGCCGAACGTCTCCTCGGGCAGCATGCCGACGTTCACCTTGCGCGGCTCACCCGCCACGTCGACGAGCGCGAGTTGGTCGCCGTATCCGTCGAGCATCCGGATGACCTGCCCCGGGATTCCCAGACACATCGCCTCAAACCTCCCTGCTCGGTACTCGGGACAACAGGTCGGCGATGACGCGTCGGACGGCATCGACCGCGCCCGGGACGGCGGCCGCCACCGGCGCGGACAAGCCGATACCGTCGGCGGTGCTGCCGACCTGACATCCGACGACCACGGTGTGCGGGGCGGTGCCGCCGAGCGCGGTCAGACTGGCGAACACCGTGCCGGGGTCCATCGCGTGGGCGTCCAATCCCGCCGCGGTCGAACGTGATTCGTGGTCGGGCTCGAAAATGTGCACGGTGCCGGGTGCGCCCCGATCGGGCAGCGCGTCGACCAGTACCAGCGCATCCCACTCGTCGAGCAGGTCATAGGCCAGATGCATACCGGCGATGCCGTAGTCGACGACGTGCACCTGCGGCCACTCCGGGCGCACATGGCGCAGCACCTCGGGGCCGAACCCGTCGTCACCGAGGAAGATGTTGCCGATCCCGGCTACCAGAATCTTTTGCGTGATGGCTCCTGGAGTCACATCCGGCGCATGCGCATGTAGCGCCGCGCGTCCGGGATGGAACGGACTGCGAGGACAGCTCCGGCGATCATCACCGTCGCGGCGGCCACCACGGCCGCCCAGCCGACTGCTTCCATATCAGGTTCCCTTCTCGACCAGCGGTTCGACTTCGTCGGGTGCGAAGTACAGGTAGCGGCCGTACCAGTCGTGCAGGTCGGCGGCCGGGTCGTCGTCGAGGACGACCCCGATATGCCGGTCACCGTCCACCGTCTCGTGCACCGAGGTGACCCGCGCGGTCCGGCCGGCGAAAAAGATGTCCTGGGCGTCGGCGCGCCGCGACGGCCGTAACCGGACCCGGCTGTCGCGACCGACCGGTACGCCGTCGACCAGAACGACATCGATGCCGGGGTCGACGGCGCTGTCCCAGAACGGATCACGCATCACCCCGTGCAGATTCAGCAGGGCTTCGGGAGACATCGTGTCGCAACGGTCGATGAGTTGCGCCGCGCGCGGATCGGTGGCGCGGGCCTGGTCCTTCTCCTCGTCGGTGAGCGTCATCACCCGCAGCGTGAGGATCTCGTCGATCTCGGTCGAGTCATAGAGCATCGCATCGCTCTGCGCGGCGATCTCGGGGTGGTCGTAGAGGATGATCGGCGACACCAGCACCACCGAACTGTCCCCGGGCGGGCCGGCCAGCACCGGGAAGCAGCGCCGCCGGCGACACCGCCCGACCGCGTCGACCGCCTCTGCGGGTGGGTCCAGCAGTGATATGAAGCTTCCGGCCGAAACCTGCGCGATCAGGTGGGCGCCGATCAGCGACGTGGCGATGGCGTGCCGCGCGTCGGCCGGCGGGACGCCGGTATTGCGGACCGACGACCAGATTCGCTGCAGCCCGTCCTCGGCCTCGATGTGTACCGTCAGTTCGGCATGCAACTCCGCGCGGGTGCGCACCAGCCTGCCGCCGTCGACGGGCTCGATGTCCCTGCCCCCGGCGACGGTGAACGGATAACTGTGCGATCCGGGCTGGGCGGGAAGCGGGCCGAATGCCAACTCGCATTCCACGGCCTCGTCCCAGGTGAGGTAGGTCGCATCGGACACGGTCAGTGCGTCGACCGGTTCGAAGGTATCGCCCGCCCGACGCTCGACCGCGCGGTTTTGCAGATGCAGGAACCGCACCAGGATGTGCAACTCCGCATCGGGTGCGGCCCGCAGCACCAGGTCGGCGCCGAGCGTGTCGTCCTCGCCGAGACCGCGGTCGGCGGCGCCGGGTGGCCCCAGCACCCCGAACTGCCAACGGCACCGGTTCTTTCCCGACGTGGCCCGGTACGGGTAGAGCAGGTATCCCTCGTAGAGGACCGCGTCCGCGACGGCCCTGACCCGATCCGTGACCCTGCTCATCGGGCATCCAGGAGCGAGGCGACCGTGGCGTCGATACCGAGCATGCCGTGCGCGGCCTTGTGGGCGATCAACGCATCGATGGTGTCGTGGCTCAGGCGCACCCAGCCGGTGTTCGGGAAGTGCATATCGATGAGGTCCCGCCACACCGAGACCGGCATATCGTAGTGGTCCTCACGGTCCCAGGGGATCTGCTGCACCGTGAAACCGTTGTGCCCCTTGGTGAATACGGTCCCGCTGAACAGGAACTGCAGCGGGACGACACCGTCTGCCAGCGCGTGCAGGTACTTGGCCGCGGTGACCTCGACGTCGTAGGTGCACACCAGTGGCAGATCGACCTGGGTGGCGTCGGTGAACCCGGGGACCACGGCGCTGGTGTGCTGCCACAGGAAGGTGTGCTGGGTGGCGGACCACCGGTCGCGGGTACCGAACAGGTCCAGCAGGGCGGCCGCCTCCTCGTCGGTGTAGCCCCTGTGCAGCGGCGCGATGCGCACCTGGCAGCGCAGCGCGATCGCATGCACCGGTTCGTCACCGACCGCCGCGATCCCGACCCGCGCGGTCAGTATCGGTGTCAGCGCATACGGTTCGGGCGTCACCGCCAGGACCGCGAACGTCACGTCGTTCATCGCTGTACCGCCCTGCTGCGTACGCCCAGGCGCCCGAAGAAGTCGTCGACGAACCGGTGTACCTGCCCACCGCCGTCGAAACCGTGCCACAGCAGCCGTAGCCGGCCGACGAACTCGTAGCAGGTGTCGATGGGCACCAGGAAGCACTCGGGCTCTCGGCCATCCGGCATCCGGATGATCAGTGCCTCGGTGTCGTCGGCGAGCAGATCGACCCGCGGGTCGGTGGTGCGGATCTGTTCCCAGGCCGACAGATCGAGTTCCGATTCGGTGGCGCCGGCCGGGCCGGGATAGAACGCGGCCACCCGGCCGAGAGCGGAATTACGGAAGAAGAACGCCAAACCCACCGGGATCTGCAGAAGATCCCATTCCCGGCGCCCGAGTGCGAAGCCCGCGAATTCCAGGTATCGGTCCGGCACCGCGCGGTAGTGCAGCACCGCGTCGGTGTCGGTGAACAGCAGATAACATCCCCGGCAGACGCACATCAGTTGGCGGCCTTCGACATCCACCACGTGCTGGTGTTCGTCGGCGATGTGTTCGGCGCACATCTCGCAGCGCTCGCCGACCGGGGCGGGTGCCGCCCGGTTGGCGCGCACCCGCGCCAACACGTCGAAGGTACCGGTCATGGCACACCGGCCGGCGTCGGTTCGGCGGGCACCGCCAGCGAGAGCACACCGTCGCGCATCAGCAGCGGTACCGGGTCCAGATGCGCGGGCGGGTCGGCGTCGTCGACGCAGGTACCGGCATGCACCACGTCGAAATGGGCACGGCAGCGCGGGCAGCGCAACACCGGATGCGCGTCGGCCGTCCGACGGTGCAGCGCGGCACCGGCCAGGGACCCGCCGCAGCGCCCGCAGCGATCCCGGTAGGCGAACAAGTCCTCACCGACCCGGCAGGCCAACAGGATTGCGCCGGCGACGCGGAATCCGCCGACTTCGCCCGGGCGCAGTTCGGTGAGCTCCGGTGCCGGATGCCAGGTGGGGGAGTTGTGGCCGTCGCGGTGCACCCGGCTCAGCAGGGACTCTGCCGGGATCATCCCCGGCGTGGTGTCGGCCGCCGCCACCTCGATCGCGCTGACCTCCGGGGCCGCGGCCCGGATCGCCTCCTCGACGGCGAGTTCCAGGGTGACCGCCGAGGACGGGCAACTCTTGCAGCTGCCGGCGAACCGCAACCGGACCCGGGTGTCCTCGACGGCGATCAGGGTGATATCCCCACCGTGCGAACCGAGATAGGGCCGCACCGTGGTCAGGGCGTCCTCGATCCGCCGTCGGGTGTCGTGTGGGTGCAGACCGTGGACCAGCAGCAGGCTGGCGATCAGGTCGTCGGCGGCGAAGTCCTCGGTGAGGGAGTCGTCGGCCATCCGGATGATCCGTTGCAGCGCAGCCCCGTACAGGTCGGTGATCTCGCCGACGAGCAGTTCGGCGCGCTCACGTGCGGCGGCACCGCCGGCCGTGCTGGCATCGAGCAGGGCCTGGATCCGCTCGCCGGCCGCGCGCCAGTGTGCGTCGTCCTGGGACGCTGCGGGAGGTGACGGTCCCGGCGCGTCCACGGCTTATTCTCCGGCGGCGGACTGGGTGGGTGTGTGCAACCGCTCCAACGTCTTTCCGTTGCCGAGGTACATGTGTACCCCGCACGGCAGGCAGGGGTCGAAGCTGCGGACCGTCCGCATGATGTCGATGCCCTTGAAGTGTTCCCGGTCGTTCTCCTCGAAGATGGGCTGGCCCTGCACGGCGTCCTCGTAGGGGCCGGGCGTGCCATAGCTGTCCCGGGGGTTGGCGTTCCACGGGGTCGGCGGATACGGGTGGTAGTTGGCGATCTTGCCGTCCCGGATCACCATGTGGTGGCTCAGCACGCCACGGACGGCCTCGGTGAACCCGCAGCCGATGCCCTCGTCGGGCACCTCGAACGATTCCCAGGTCTTGGTGCGGCCCGCCCGGATCTCGTCCAGCGCCTTTTCGGCGAAGTGCAGGGCGCATGCCGCCGCGTAGGCCTGGAAGTAGGTGCGGGCCCGGTCGCGTTCGATGGTGTTGCTGCCGTACTCTGGGATCTTCCATTCCAGTTCGACCGGTCCCTTGAGGATGGTCTTGGGCAGGTTGATCTGGACGCTGTGTCCGGTGGACTTGACGTAGCCGATGTCGACCAGCCCGGCCAGCGCGGTGGACCACAGCCGGGCCAGTGGGCCACCGCCGGTGTCCAGAGCGAGGTGGTCCTTGCCGTCGAACCAGCGCGGCGACATCACCCAGCTGTACTTGTCATCCATGTCCCGTTTCTGCGGATGCGGGTTGGTGTGTTGATTCCACGGGTGGCGGCGATCGACCGGATTGCCGAGCGGGTCGGTCGTCACGAACATCTCCTGGTCCGTCCAGTCGTCGTAATACGAACTGCCCAGCAGGATCCGGATGCCCAGGTTGATGTCGACGAGCGAGTGGGTGACCAGTTTCCCGTCCACCACCACACCGGGGGTCACGAACATCGCGTCGCCCCAGCGTTGCATGTCCTTGTACGAGAAGTTGCACACCTCGGGGTCCTGGAAGGAACCCCAGCAGCCGAGCAATGTGCGGCGCAGCCCGACCTTCTCGTAGCCGGGCATGGCGGTGTAGAAGAAGTCGAACAGGTCGTCGTGCATGGGTACGACCTTCTTCATGAACTCGACGTAGCGCATGAGTCTGGTCAGGTAGTCGGTCATCAGCTGGACGGTGGCGACAGTGCCCACTCCGCCCGGGTACAGCGTGGATGGATGCACATGCCGGCCTTCCATCAGACAGAACATCTCCCGCGTCCAACGGCTGACCTGTAGTGCCTCCCGGTAGAACTCGCCGGTGAACGGATTGAGGCTGCGCATGATGTCGGCGATCGTGCGGTAACCGTGTGCGTCCGAGCGCGGAGCCGAGGTGTTCTCGGCCTTGGCGAGCACGCTCGGATTGGTCTCGCCGACCATCTTCTCGCAGAAGTCGACGCCGACCAGGTTCTCCTGAAAGATGTTGTGGTCGAACATGTACTCGGCGGCCTCGCCGAGGTTGACGATCCACTCACCGAGATGCGGTGGCTGCACCCCGTAGGCCATGTTCTGGCAGTAGCAGGAGCAGGTGGCGTGATTGTCGCCGCAGATGCCGCAGATACGGCTGGTGATGAAGTGCGCGTCGCGTGGGTCCTTGCCCTTCATGAAGATCGAGTAGCCGCGGAAGATCGACGACGTACTGTGGCATTCCACCACTTCGCGGTTCTCGAAGTCGATCTTGGTGTAGATGCCGAGGCTACCGACGATGCGGGTGATCGGGTCCCAGGCCATCTCCACCAGTTGGCCCGGATCGCGCTTGACGTGTGACGGCTCACCGATGGTCGTCGTGGGCTTGGGTGTCATGGACGTCGCTCCCTTGCTGAGCCGTTCTGCCGGAACGGCATTCGAATGGCAACAGCCTGCGCCCTACCAGGTGCGGGTCGCTCCGGTTTCCAGTTTGGCGCCTCGGTGCCGCCACTGCGGTTCGCGGTCGACGGTGTGCGCGGTGATGCCGCGCAGGCTGCGGACGACCGAGCCGTACAGCCCGGACGCCGCCGTGGAGACCTTGCCGCCCGGCGGCTCGTCCATGAACGGCATGAACTTGTCCGGGAATCCCGGCATGGTGCACCCGATGCAGATGCCGCCGACGTTCGGGCAGCCGCCGATCCCGTTGATCCAGCCTCGCTTGGGTACGTTGCATTTCACCACCGGGCCCCAACATCCCAGTTTGACAATGCATTTGGGTGAGCCGTATTCGTGGGCGAAATCGCCCTGCTCGTAGTACCCGGCGCGGTCGCAACCCTCGTGCACGGTGGCGCCGAACAGCCAGGTGGGCCGCAAAGCGTCGTCGAGGGGGATCATCGGGGCCTGGTCGGTGGCCATGTACAGCAGGTAGGTGAGCGTCTCCGCGAGGTTGTCCGGTTGGATGGGGCAACCCGGAACGCAGACGATGGGGATGCCCGCCTTGCTCTTCCATTTCCAGCCGAGATAGTCGGGCACTCCCATCGCGCCGGTGGGATTGCCGGCCATCGCATGGATGCCGCCGTAGGTGGCGCAGGTGCCGACGGCAACCACCGCAGTCGCCTTGGGCACCAACCGATCCAGCCATTCGCTGGTGGTCATCGGCTGCCCGGTGGCGGGGTCGTTGCCGAAGCCGCACCAGTAGCCTTCGTCGTGCAGTTGCTCATTGGGGATGGACCCCTCGACGACGAGCACGAACGGGTCGAGTTCGCCACGGTCGGCGCGGAAGAACCATTCCAGGAAGTCGTCGGCACCCCCGTTCGGTCCGCACTCGAAGTCGATCAGGGGCCAGTGCACGGCGATCTTGGGCAGACCGGGGAGCGCTCCGAGTGCGATCTCCTCGATGCTGGGCTGGGTGGCGGCAGTCAGCGCCACGGAATCGCCGTCACAACTCAGTCCGGCGTTGATCCAGAGCACGTGGATCAGCGTCTCTTCTGCTTTGACTGCTGCCGATGTGGGCATAGCGCAGTTCTTTCCGGGACGGGCTGGGTCCCTGGATGGGTATATGTACTGGGTCTACTCCCGGTGTTCTGACTTGTCAACGGGTGGTCGCAGGGACCGGTGAACGGTCGGTGATCCAGGCCTGCCACGCCGCCGTGCCGGCACCGGTGACCGCCGACAGCGGCAGGATCTCGGCACTGTGATTGACCGAGCGCACGGCTCGCCGAAAGGCATCGAGATCGAAGTCCACATAGGGCAGGAGATCGATCTTGTTGACGACCACCAGATCCGCCGCGGCGAACATGTGCGGGTATTTCAGCGGTTTGTCGGCACCCTCGGTGACGGAGATGACCACCACCATGGCGTGCTCGCCGAGGTCGAAGAGGGCCGGGCAGACCAGATTGCCGACGTTCTCGATGAACAGCACCGACTCCGGTTCGGGGTCCAGGGTGTGCAGGGCCTGATGGACCATCCGTGCATCGAGATGACAACCCGTTCCGGTGTTGATCTGCACCGCGCGGGCGCCGGTGGCGCGGATGCGCTCGGCATCGAGCAGGGTCTCCTGATCGCCCTCGATGACCGTCACCGCACGGTCGGCGATCAGCGCACCGATGGTGTGTTCCAACAGGGTCGTCTTGCCGGCACCCGGTGAACTGGTGATGTTGAGCGCCACGATGTGGCGTGCGGCCAGGAAGGCCCGGTTCTGTTCGGCCTGCCGGTCGTTCTTGGCCAGCACCTTCTCTTCGAGGGAGACGGTCTCGGTGTGGGGGTGCACGTGCTCGTGGGGGGTGTGGGTGGCCGCGTCCTCGCCGCAGCCGCAGGTAGCGCACATGTCAACTCACTTCCATCGACAGGATTTTGAGTTCGCGTCCGGTCAGCACCTCGACGTCGGCGCTGCCGCAGCGACACAACAGGATGGGGTCGGCCACCGCGAAATGCAGGCCACAGTCGCGGCATCGGGCGGACCCGGGCGGGATGTCGAGGTCCAGGCGGGCGCCGTCGGCGACGGTGCCCTCGGTCGCCAGGTCGAAGCAGAACCGCACCGAGTCGGGGACCACCGCGCACAGCGCGCCGATCTCGATCCGGACGCTGAGCACCCGGCGCCCGGCGGCGTGTTCGCATACCGCCTCGACGACACTCTGGGTGATGGCCATCTCGTGCATATCGTCCCGATTCGGACCGGTGACCTCACGATATGTCCACATCTGCCGATACACAACGGCGTGTCTTTCTTGCCTTCGAACACCTGTTCGCTAGTCTGGTGAGCGTTCGACCGAGTTACTTGTCGGTGCTGCCGCCTAGGGTCACAGCCAACCGACCGGAACCCCGGTCAACCGCACGACTACCGGAGAGGTACTCCCATGGCGCCACAGGCTCCCGATCGCGAAAAAGCACTCGAACTGGCGATGGCCCAGATCGAGAAGAACTACGGCAAGGGTTCGGTGATGCGCCTCGGTGAAGAGGTGCGCCAGCCCATCTCGGTGATCCCGACGGGATCGATCTCACTCGATGTGGCGCTGGGCATCGGCGGTCTGCCGCGTGGCCGCGTCGTCGAGATCTACGGCCCGGAATCCTCGGGTAAGACCACCGTGGCGCTGCACGCGGTGGCCAACGCGCAGGCCGCCGGCGGCATCGCGGCGTTCATCGACGCCGAGCACGCACTGGATCCCGAGTACGCCAAGAAGCTCGGTGTGGACACCGACGCGCTGCTGGTGTCCCAGCCCGACACCGGTGAACAGGCCCTGGAGATCGCCGACATGCTGGTGCGCTCCGGTGCCATCGACCTCATCGTGATCGACTCGGTGGCCGCGCTGGTGCCGCGCGCCGAGATCGAGGGCGAGATGGGCGACAGCCACGTCGGTCTGCAGGCCCGCCTGATGAGCCAGGCGCTGCGCAAGATGACCGGCGCCCTGAACAACTCGGGTACCACCGCGATCTTCATCAACCAGCTGCGCGAGAAGATCGGTGTGATGTTTGGTTCGCCGGAAACCACCACGGGCGGAAAGGCGCTGAAGTTCTACGCCTCCGTGCGTCTGGACGTCCGGCGCATCGAGACCCTCAAGGACGGCACCGATGCGGTCGGTAACCGCACCCGCGTCAAGGTCGTCAAGAACAAGGTCTCGCCGCCGTTCAAGCAGGCTGAATTCGACATCCTGTACGGCCACGGCATCAGCCGGGAGGGCTCGCTCATCGACATGGGTGTCGAGCACGGCTTCATCCGCAAGTCCGGATCCTGGTTCACCTATGAGGGCGAGCAGCTGGGTCAGGGCAAGGAGAACGCCCGAAAGTACCTGCTGGAGAACATCGATGTCGCCAACGAGATCGAGAAGAAGATCAAGGAGAAGCTCGGCATCGGCGCCGTGCTGACCGACGATGACGTCCTTCCCGCTCCCGTCGACTTCTGAGCCGGCTGATCCTCCGAAGCCGGCCGGCCCAAAGCGCGAGGAGCAGGCGCGGGACTTGTGCCTGCGCCTGCTCACCGTGCGCGCCCGTACCCGGGCCGAGCTCGAAACCAGGCTGACCGACCGCGGATTTCCCGACGAGGTCAGCACCCGGGTGCTCGACCGGCTGGTGGAGGTCGGACTGCTCGATGACGCCGCGTTCGCGCAGGAGTGGGTTCGTGCCCGACGGACCAATGCCGGAAAAGGCAAGCGCGCGTTGGCCGCCGAGCTACGCACCAAGGGTGTCGACGCCGATCTGATCGCCGCGACGCTGGACAGCGTGGATCCGGGGGAGTGGCGGGTTCGGGCCGAGGAACTGGTGGCGACCAAGCTGCGCCGGGAGAACCTCGACGACGAGACGAAGGTGACCCGGCGGTTGGTGGGCCTGCTCGCCCGACGCGGCTACAACCAGGGGATGGCCTTCGACGTGGTCAAGACGCAACTGGCCCAGGAGCGTGAACGGCGCTCCGTCTAGACCAGGAACCCGCCGTCGACGTTGAGTGCGGCGCCGGTGATGTAGTTGGCCTCCGGTAACGCCAGATAGGCCACGGCGCTGGCGATGTCGCGGGTGTGACCGTAGCGGCCGAGCGCCAGCAGGCTGGTCATCTGTTCGGCGAGCGGTCCCTCGGCGGGATTCATGTCGGTGGCGATCGGTCCCGGCTGGATGTTGTTCACGGTGATGCCGCGCGGTCCGAGTTCCTGGGCCAGGCCGCGGGTGAACCCAGCTACCGCGGCCTTCGACAGGGCATACACCGAAAACCCTGCCACCGGAACACGTTCGGCGTTCACGCTGCCGATGTTGATGATCCGCCCGCCGTCGCCCAGATGCGGTACGGCGGCCTGTGTGGTGGCAAAGACGCCGCGCACGTTGACGTTCACCACTCGGTCGAACTCCTCCAGGGAGAACTCCTCGATCGGGGCGCCGGAGGCGACACCGGCATTGTTGACCAGGATGTCCAGGCCGCCCAACGTGTTCACCGCCTGCTCGACGGCCGCGGTGGTGGCGGTGGCGTCGGCGCTGTCGGCCTGAATGGCCACCACCTGCGCACCGGACGCGGACACCTCGGCGACCAGTTTCTCCGCCGGTTCCGGGGACGAGTTGTAGGTGAACGCCACTGCGGCGCCGTCGGCGGCCAGCCGACGCACGATTTCCGCCCCGATGCCGCGGGACGCTCCGGTGACCAGGGCCCGGCGTCCGGCCAGTGGGGTGGAGTGCGAGTTGTCTGTCATGGCAGGTGAAACAGCCGCCGCCGAACTTCGTTCCCCGCTGTGGCGCACATCACCCCACCCGCCGGATCAGACCACCGGGGTGTCCTGGACGGCCGACTTCGCGACCGGTTCCGGGCCCTTCTTGGACCGCCGCAGCCGGGCCTCCAGGCGGGTGGCGAACGCCGAGAGTGCGAAGTTCAGCGCGATCATCAACGCCGCGATGACGATCAGGGCGGGGATGTAGTTGCCGTAGGCCGAACCGATGCTCTGCCCCTGGCGCACCATCTCCACGAAGGTGATCTGGTAGCCGATCGCGGTGTCCTTGAGCACCACCACCATCTGCGACACCAGCACCGGCAGCATCGAGGTGATGGCCTGCGGCAACTGGATCGAGCGCATCGACTGCCCCCAGGTCAGGCCCAGCGCCGAGGCCGCCTCGGCCTGACCCCGCGGCAGCGCGTGCACCCCGGTGCGCACGATCTCGGCGATCACCGCCGAGTTGTACAGCGTCAGGCCGGTGATCACGCCGGCCAATGCCAGGTACTGCGACGCGAACACGTTGTACTGCGCGAACAACGCATACGAGAACAGCATCATGATCAGCACCGGCACCGCGCGGAAGAACTCCACGAACACCGCGCACGCCCAACTGATCGCCCGCACCGGCGAGAGCCTGCCGATGCCCAGCGCGCAGCCCAGTACCAGAGCCAACACGATGGACACCGCGGCCGCGGTCAACGTGCCCTGGACGCCGGGCAACACGTAGGTCGTCCACAGATTGCCGGTGAGGAACGGCTCCCACTTGGAGGGGGCGAACTGATCGGCGGCCGCGAACTTCAACATGACCCAGCCGAGGATCGCGGCGAACACCAGCACTGTGGCGACGGCCAGGATGGCGTTGCGCCGACGCGCCCGCGGGCCGGGTGCGTCGAACAATACGGAGGCGCCCGTCATCTGTGCCCTCTGTTCTTCGCGCAAGCGCTCATCTGTGTTCTCTGTTCTTCGCGCAAGCGCTCATCACCGCAACACCGCCAATCGCTTGCCCAGCCACCCGAACAGCAGCCCCATCGGCAACGTCAGGATCACGAACCCGACCGCGAAGATGCTGCCGACGACCAGCAGTGCCGAGGTGTTCTCCACCATCTCCTTCATCAGCAGCGCCGCCTCGGCCACCCCGATCGCCGAGGCGATGGTGGTGTTCTTGGTCAACGCGATCAGCACCGAACCCAACGGGATGATCACCGCGCGAAAGGCCTGTGGCAGCAAGATGATCCGCAGATTCTGGGAGAAGGTCAGGCCGAGTGACCGGGCCGCCTCGGCCTGACCGATCGGCACCGTATTGACCCCGGAGCGGATCGCCTCACACACGAATGCCGCTGTGTAGACCGCCAATCCGAGCACTGCCAACCGGAAGTTGCTGTCCACGATGGAGGTCGGCGACATCGGGTCGGTCAGCGTGATGTGCAGCGTGTTGGCCAGACCCAGCGAGCAGAACACCAGAATCAGGGTCAGCGGGGTGTTGCGCACCACGTTCACATACGTGGTGCCCAACCACCGCATCACCGGTACCGGCGACAACCGCATCGCCGCCAGCACGGTGCCCAGCAACAGTGCGCCGACCGCGGCGTACACCGTCAACTGGATGGTGACCCAGAACGCGGCATAGATCCGGTCCTGGTACTCACTGAAGATCTCCACGCCACCGCCTGCCGGCTACTTGTCGACGGTAGGCGGCTCGGGCGCAGTGATACCGGCGGGCCCGAGGTTCTTGTCGAAGGCTTCCTTCCAGGCGCCCTCGGACACCATCTTGGTGATCGCATCGTTGATCTTGGTGCGCAGTTCGGTGTCGTCCTTCTTCAGGCCGATGCCGTAACGCTCCTCGGAGAACGGCTCACCGACGATCTTGAAGGTGCCCGGTGTCTGGGCCGCGTACCCGGCCAGGATCACCTCGTCGGTGGTCACCGCGTCGATGGCGCCGGTCTTGAGTGCCTCGACGCACGCCGAGTAGGTGTCGTACTGCTGCAGCTGCACGCCCGGATACTTGTCCTTGATCCGCTGGGCCGGGGTGGAGCCGGTCACCGAGCACAGCTTCTTGTTGTTCTCCAGCGACTCCGCGCCGGTGATGTCGGTGTTGTCGGCGCGCACCAGCAGGCTCTGCCCGGTGATCAGATACGGCCCGGCGAAGTCCACCTTCTCCTTGCGGGCGTCGGTGATGGAGTACGTCGCGACGATGTAGTCCACCTGTCCGTTCTGGATCAGCGTCTCGCGCTGCCCGGACGGGGACTCCTTCCACTCGATCTGCTCGGGTGTGTAGCCGAGCTGCTCGGCGACGTAGGTCGCCACGTCCACGTCGAACCCGCTCACCGTGCCGTCCGGGTTCTTCAGCCCCAAGCCCGGCTGGTCGAACTTGGTGCCGATGGTGATCTTGTCGCTGTCATCGCCTCCGCCGCCGCAGGCGGCGAGGGACAGCGGCAGCGCCGCAGCCAGAATGGCGGCAGCGGCCACCCGAACGCGAAATGACATCACGTGCTCCTTCGATTCAGTGATTGAGAATCTTGCCGAGGAAATCCTTGGCACGGTCGGACTTGGGACTGCTGAAGAACTCTTCGGGTTCGGCGTCCTCGACGATCGCCCCATCCGACATGAACACCACGCGGTGCGAAGCGCGGCGGGCGAAGCCCATCTCGTGGGTCACCACCAGCATGGTCATGCCCTCGCCGGCCAGGTCGGTCATCACCGCCAGGACTTCCTTGATCATCTCCGGATCGAGGGCACTGGTCGGCTCGTCGAAGAGCATCACCTTCGGGTTCATCGCCAGCGACCGGGCGATCGCGACCCGCTGCTGCTGCCCGCCGGACAACTGCGCCGGGTACTTGTCGGCCTGATTGGCCACCCCCACCCGCTCCAGCAGGGTCATCGCCTCCGCGCGGGCCTTGTCCTTGGCCAGCTTGCGCACCTTGACTGGGGCGAGCATCACATTCTCGACGATTGTCTTGTGCGCGAACAGGTTGAACGACTGGAACACCATGCCCACATCGGAGCGCAGATGCGCGAGCCTGCGGCCCTCCTCGGGGAGCAGTTCGCCGTCGATGGAGATGGTGCCGGTGTCGATCGGCTCCAGCCGATTGATGGTGCGGCACAAGGTTGATTTGCCCGAGCCCGACGGGCCGAGCACCACGACGACCTGACCGCGGGGGACATCGAGATCGATATCCCGGAGCACGTGCAGATCACCGAAGTGCTTGTTGACAGCCTGTAGCGAGATCATCGGGACCGAGGCCGCGGTGGTCATGGGGAAAGACCCTACCCACGGAACGCTCGGAATGGTGCGTATCCACCTCCCCGTAACATGAACGTCGTGACTTCGATAGTGGCCGACGGTGCGTTGGGGGCCGAGCAGGGGACCCCCGGCGAGCCGCAACGCACCTATCAGGTCCGCACCTACGGATGCCAGATGAACGTGCACGACTCCGAGCGGCTGTCCGGGCTGCTGGACGCGGCCGGCTACCGGCGCGCCCCCGAGGGCGCCGACGCCGACATCGTGGTGTTCAACACCTGCGCCGTCCGGGAGAACGCGGACAACAAGCTCTACGGCAATCTGAGCCATCTGGCTCCCCGCAAGAGCACCGACCCGAACATGCAGATCGCCGTCGGCGGGTGCCTGGCACAGAAGGACCGTGAGACGGTTCTCAAGAAGGCGCCCTGGGTCGACGTGGTGTTCGGTACCCACAACATCGGTTCGTTGCCGGTGCTGCTGGAGCGCGCGCGCCACCAGCGTGAGGCCCAGGTCGAAATCGCCGAGACGCTGCAGGAGTTCCCCTCGGCGCTTCCGGCCTCACGCGAATCTGCTTATGCCGCTTGGGTTTCCATTTCGGTCGGCTGCAACAACACCTGCACGTTCTGCATCGTGCCCTCGCTGCGGGGCAAAGAGGTGGACCGCCGGCCCGGTGATGTCCTGGCCGAAGTGCAGACCCTGGTGGATCAGGGTGTGCTCGAAGTCACGCTGCTGGGCCAGAACGTGAACGCCTACGGCGTGTCGTTCGGCGACCGGGGTGCCTTCGCCGATCTGCTGCGGGCCTGCGGGACCATCGACGGCCTGGAGCGGGTCCGGTTCACCTCGCCGCACCCCGCCGAATTCACCGACGACGTCATCGAAGCCATGGCACAGACCCCGAATGTGTGCCCCACACTGCACATGCCGCTGCAGTCCGGTTCCGACCGCATCCTCAAGGCGATGCGCCGCTCCTACCGCGGGGAGAAGTTCCTGGGCATCCTCGACCGGGTCCGCACGGCGATCCCGGAGGCCGCGATCACCACCGACATCATCGTCGGTTTCCCGGGGGAGACCGAAGCGGACTTCCAGGCCACCCTCGACGTGGTGGCCCAGTCCCGCTTTGCGAGCGCCTTCACCTTCCAGTACTCCAAACGTCCCGGCACCCCGGCCGCTGTGCTCGCCGATCAGTTGCCCAAAGAGGTCGTCACCGAGCGTTATCAGCGGCTCATCGAGCTGCAAGAGCAGATCTCGTTGCAGGAGAACCAAGCTCAGGTGGGTCGACAGGTCGAACTGCTGGTGGCCGCGGGCGAGGGTCGCAAGGACGCCGCCACCGCGCGGATGTCCGGGCGTGCGCGCGACGGCCGGCTGGTGCACTTCACCGCCGGTGACGCCGAAGTCCGCCCCGGCGACATCGTCACCACCACGGTGACCCGGGCGGCCCCGCACTTCCTGGTCGCCGACGGCCCGGTGGCTACGCATCGCCGGACCCGGGCCGGCGACGCGCACACCGCCGGGCTTCGTCCGGTGACCGGCGTCGGGCTGGGTATACCGGGCATCGGCGCACCGCCGGCCGCCCCCGTGACACAGGGATGTGGGTTGTGAACGCCAAGGATCAGAACGGCTTTGATCAGTTCAAGGACGATATCGAGGACGTCGAACGCCGCGTCGCCTCCGAGATCGACCCCGGCGC
The DNA here is from genome assembly GCF_043974665.1 of Mycobacterium sp. AMU20-3851. Classification (NCBI taxonomy): domain Bacteria; kingdom Bacillati; phylum Actinomycetota; class Actinomycetes; order Mycobacteriales; family Mycobacteriaceae; genus Mycobacterium; species Mycobacterium sp. AMU20-3851. Next base: position 3,407,240 of record NZ_CP146371.1, on the reverse strand, counting down.
ACGGGCGCTGGTGGTGGCGATCCTGGTGTTCGTCGTGCTGCTGTCGTTCCTGCTGCCGCACACCGGGTCCGCCCGCGGGCTCGACGTACTGGTCGGCACCGATGCCGCGACCGCCGACGGCATCTCGCTGCCGTCGCGGGTGTTCGTCTGGCTGGCCCTGGTGTTCAGCATCGGGTTCTCGATCCTGGCGCTGCTGACACGGCGCTGGGCGCTGGCCTGGATCGCCCTGGCCGGCACCACGGTGGCCTGCCCGGCGGGCATGCTCGCGGTGTGGTCACGCCAGACCGCCGGTGAAGGGATGCCCGGTCCGGGCATCGGGCTGATCATCGGCTGGATCGGTGTGCTGCTGCTGGCGTTCCACTGGGCCCGGGTGGTCTGGTCGCGCACCGCGCTGCAGCTGGCCGCCGAGGCGGAGCGTCGTCAGGCCATCGCCGAGCGGCGGCCCAGAACGGTCCTGGACAACACGTTTCCCGACGACCGGGGCGACGACCCGAACTAGCGCTTCTTGGTGACCGCCTCCGCGGCGGTCTCCGCCCACTCCCGCCACTGCGCGGCACTGGCCCGGGCAGCCTCGGCGTCCTTGGTCTTCCCCGCGGCCTCGGCCTTCTCGGCCTGGCGTTCGAACTGCTCGGCCCGCTCCCGGAACTGATCGGCACGCGCCTGCGCCTCGGCGTCGGGCTGGTTCGCGGTCCCCGCCTCGCGGACCTTCTTCTCCACCGCGCGCAACCGGCGTTCCAGGTCGGCGGATTTCTCGCGCGGCACCTTGCCGATGGCGTCCCATTTGTCGCCGATCGTGCGCAACGCCGCCTGGGCGGCTTTCGGGTCGGCGATGTCGATGCGTTCGGCCTCGGCCAGCAGCTTCTCCTTGGCCACGGCGTTGGCCTCGAACTCGGCGTCCCGTTCCGCGTTGATGGCGTTGCGCGCCTCGAAGAAGGTGTCCTGCGCCGCCTTGAACCGCGCCCACAGCGCGTCGTCGACATCCTTGGCGGCCCGGCCGGCCGCCTTCCACTGCGCCAGCAGATCCCGGAAGGTGGCCGCAGTGCCCGACCAGTCGGTGGACCCGCTGAGCTGCTCGGCCTTCTCGCACAGGGCTTCCTTGGCCTGCCGGGCCCCGACCCGCTCGCGATCCAGTTCCGCGAAATGTGACCCGCGGCGCCGGTTGAACGTCTCCCGGGCCGCCGAATACCGCTTCCACAGTGCGTCATCGGTCTTGCGGTCCAGACCGGTGATGGTGCGCCATTCGTCGAGAATCGCGCGCAACCGGTCGCCGGCGGCCTTCCACTGGCCGGTCGCCTGGGCGATTTCCTCGGCCTCGGCGGCCAGCGCCTCCTTGCGGGCGGTCTGGGCGGCGCGGTGCTCGTCACGGCGCGCCCGCTCCTCGGCGGCCGCGTCGTCGGCGTGCTCGACGATGGCGGTGAGGCGCTGTTCGACGGCGTCGACATCGCCGAGCACCGCGGCGGCCGGCAACGTCTCCAGCAGCGCCGACGCGGCGGACTTGATCTTGCGGGCGTCACCGCTGCCCGAGGCCAGCCGGGTCTCCAGCAGCGCCACCTCGGTGGCCAGGTCGTCATAGCGGCGGCCGAAGTGGGCGAACGCGGCTTCGGCGTCCCCTGCCTGCCAGGACCCGATGATCCGCTCGCCGGCCGCGGTGATCAGCACCACGGTGCCGTCCGCCTCCACGCGGCCGAACCGGTGCGGGTCCACCGAGGGCGGGACCGCGACAGCCGGAGCGGCGGCCGCTGCCGGGCGGGGATGGGGTGCGGGACGCGGGCCCGGGCGGGGAGCCGGTTTGGGGGTGGGCTTGGGCGTTGCCGGGGCCTGCTGTGCCGACGCCCCGGTGGTCTCGCCGGACCCTGGTTCGTTGCTGGTCATCTTCGTTCCTCACCCCTCCGCGCGGGCTGACCCACGCACCTGCCGCGCGACGCGGCGCCCAATAGCTTCCGTCGCTATTCAAGCAGGTCGCCTCGCGCCGTGCGCACAGCTTCGCGATGCGTGGTGTGCCGCGGTTGCGATCGGAGCCCATTTACCGGCACCCTCGGGGCCCGGACCGGTTGCATGGCCTTCGAGGGAGAACGGGTTGGACAAGGCGGATATCGCCGCGCTGTTGGCGCTCGGCGCTGCGCTTTTCGTCGCCATGGGCGACGTCATCCACCAGCGCAGCGCGCACGAGGTGACCGATCAGCCGGTCGGGCACCTGCAGCTGTTCGCGCAGCTGCTGCGCGACCGGATGTGGTGGCTCGGCAGCCTGGTCTCGGCGGTCGGATTCGGCCTGCAGGCCGCGGCGTTGGGGCTGGGATCGGTACTGCTGGTCCAGGCCCTGCTGGTGACCTCGCTGCTGTTCGCGCTGCCGCTCAACGCCCGCGCCAACCACCATCGGGTGAGCCGGTTCGAATGGACGTGGGCGGTGCTGCTGGCGGCTTCGGTGGTGGTCATCGTGACCGTCGGCAACCCCACCGCCGGGCAGGCGCGGGCCGGGTCGGAGGTCTGGCTGGGGGTCGCGGCGGTCCTGGGCCCGGCGTTGGTGCTGTGCGTGATCGGCGCCCGCGTGCTCAGCGGCAGCAAGGCGAGTGCGATCCTGCTGGCGTGCGTCTCGGGTGCGCTCTGGGGTCTGTTCGCGATCCTGACCAAAGGGGTGGTCGACCGGCTGGGCAACGGGATCTGGGCGGTGCTGACCGCCCCGGAGCTCTACGCCTGGGCACTTGTCGCGGTGGCCGGCACCGCCTATCAGCAGGCCGCGTTCCGGGCCGGGTCGATGACCGCCTCGCTGCCGACGATGACCGTCGTCGAGCCGGTGGTCGCCTCGGTGCTGGGCGTGGTGGTGCTCGGCGAGACGCTGCGGCCCGGCGAGTCCGGCTGGATCACCCTGGCGGTGGCGTTCACCGTGATGGTGGTCGCCACGCTGGCACTGGCGCGCGGGGAGGCGGGCTGGGCCGCGGAGCCCGATGCCGACAAGGCGATAGCGTGAAGGCGTGTTGGCGGCCATTGCACTGATTCCCTCGGCGCCGGTGCTGGTGCCCGAACTCGCCGGTGCGGCGGCGGCCGAGGTCGCGGATCTGCGTGCGGCCGTGCTCGCCGCGGCGGCGCTGCTGCCGGCGCGCTGGATCGCCGTCGGGGCCGGCCCGCAGGACGCGAACATCGGCGAGCACACGGTCGGCACCTTCGCCGGCTACGGCGTCGACGTCCCGGTCCGGTTGTCTCCGGAGGCCACCGGGCCGGTCACCGAGCTGCCGTTGTGCGCGCTGATGGCGGGCTGGGTGCGTGCGCAGGTGGCTCCGGCGGCCGTCGTCGACGTCTGCGCCTACCGGGCCGAGCACGGCGCGGACACCGCCCTGGCCTGCGGACGCGCGTTACGCGCCGAGATCGATGCGACGGGCGAGCCGGTCGGGGTGCTGGTGGTCGCCGACGGCTGCAACACGCTGACCGCCTCGGCGCCCGGCGGGTACGACCCCGATGCGGCAGCCGTGCAGGATGCCCTGGACGACGCGCTGGCCACCGGTGACGCCGCGGCCCTGGCCGATCTCCCGGCCCAGGTGGTGGGCCGGGTGGCCTATCAGGTGCTGGCCGGGCTGTGTGCCCACGCCTCGGCCGAGCAGCTCTACCGGGGTGCGCCCTACGGCGTCGGCTATTTCGCGGGTACCTGGCGCCCGTGACCGCGGACGTGCGTCCCGTCGCCGTCATCGGCCCGACGGGGACCGGGAAGTCGGCGTTGGCGCTGACCCTGGCCGAGCGCCTGGGCGGGGAGATCGTCAACGCCGACGCCATGCAGTTCTACCGCGGCATGGACATCGGGACCGCCAAACTGGCCCCCGAGCAGCGCCGCGGCGTACCGCACCACCAGCTCGACGTGCTCGACGTCACCGAGAACGCCTCGGTCGCGCGGTATCAGGAGAACGCGGCCGCCGACATCGAGGCGATCATGGCCCGCGGTGCCGTCCCGCTGATCGTGGGCGGATCCATGCTCTACATCCAGTCGCTGCTGGACCAGTGGTCGTTCCCGGCGACCGACCCGGCGGTCCGGGCCCGCTGGGAGGCCCGGCTCGCCGAGGTCGGCGTCGCCGCCCTGCACGCCGAGCTGACCCGGGTCGACCCCGCCGCCGGCGCGGCGATCCTGGACACCGATGGCCGCCGCATCGTGCGTGCGTTGGAGGTCGTGGAGATCACCGGGCAACCGTTCGCTGCATCGGCGCCGCGCATCGGCACCCCGCGCTGGGACACCACGATCATCGGGTTGGACTGGGAGACCGCCGTTCTCGATGAACGGCTGGCGCGACGCACCGACGGCATGTTCGACGACGGCCTGGTCGAGGAGGTGACCGGCCTGATCGGGCGTGGCCTGCGTGACGGCGTCACGGCGGCCCGCGCGCTCGGCTACGCCCAGGTGCTGGCCGCGCTCGACGCCGGCGACGACCCGGACAACGCGGCGGCCCGGTCCGCGACGTTCATCGGCACCCGCCGGTACGTGCGCCGGCAGCGGTCCTGGTTCCGCCGGGATCACCGGGTGCACTGGCTCGACGGATCGGCGTCGGACCTGGCCGATGCCGCGCTGCGTATCCTGGACAGGTGAAATCCGGCATTGCCTTCGCGAAGGGTCACGGCACGCAGAACGACTTCGTCGTGCTGCCCGACCCCGACGCCGCACTCGTGCTGACCCCCGACTGGGTCGCCGCACTGTGCGACCGCCGCCGCGGGCTGGGTGCCGACGGCGTGCTGCGGGTGACGACGGCCGGTGCCGCCGCCGCGGCCGGGGTATTCGCCGAGCTGCCCGAGGGGGTGGCCGCGACGGACTGGTACATGGACTACCGCAATGCCGACGGGTCGATCGCGCAGATGTGCGGTAACGGCGTCCGGGTGTTCGCGCACTACCTGCGGGCTTCCGGGATGGAGAGCCGCGACGAGTTCGTGGTCGGCTCACTGGCCGGCCCGCGGCCGGTGGTGTTGCACGGGTTCAGCGCCGATGAGCCCACCCACGTCGAGGTCACCGTCGACATGGGCAAGGCCAACCGGCTCGGTGTCGGTTCGGCCGTGGTGGGCGGGCGCACCTTCACCGGACTCGGCGTCGACGTCGGCAACCCGCACCTGGCCTGTGTGACCGAGCTGAGCGCGGCCGAACTCGCGGCCCTCGACGTCGCCGCACCGGTGACCTTCGACCCCGCGCAGTTCCCCGACGGTGTCAACGTGGAAGTGGTGGCGGTGCTCTCCGCTGACGCCGTCGACATGCGCGTCCACGAACGCGGGGTCGGCGAAACCCGTTCCTGCGGAACAGGAACCGTGGCTGCCGCGCTGGCCGCCCTGGCACACGCGGGGCGGGACACCGGAACCCTGGCGGTGCGGATCCCCGGCGGTGAGGTCACCGTCACCATCACCGAGGCGACCAGCTACCTGCGCGGGCCGTCGGTGCTCGTCGCGCGTGGCGAGCTGGCAGGAAATTATTCGGGTGCATGACCGCGGGTCTGCATGCCACCATCGAAAGCACATATGACTGAACCTGATTACATTCCGAGCACCGGCGAACTGGCGCTCGAGGACCGCGCGGCACTGCGCCGGGTGGCCGGGCTGTCCACCGAACTCACCGACATCTCCGAGGTCGAATACCGCCAGCTCCGCCTGGAGCGGGTGGTGCTCGTCGGAGTGTGGACCGAGGGCACCGCGGCCGACGTCGACGCGAGCATGGCCGAACTCGCGGCGCTGGCCGAGACCGCCGGCTCGGAGGTGCTCGAGGGCGTGGTGCAGCGCCGCGACAAACCGGACGCCTCGACCTACATCGGCTCCGGCAAGGCCATCGAACTGCGCGACATCGTTACCGCCACCGGCGCGGACACCGTCATCTGCGACGGTGAGCTCAGCCCCGCCCAGCTCAACTCGCTGGAGAAGGTGGTCAAGGTCAAGGTCATCGACCGGACCGCGCTGATCCTGGACATCTTCGCCCAGCACGCCACCTCCGCCGAGGGCAAGGCGCAGGTGGCCTACGCGCAGATGGAATACATGCTGCCCCGGCTGCGCGGCTGGGGTGAGTCGATGTCACGCCAGGGCGGCGGCGCCGGAGGCAGCAGCGGCGGGGTGGGTACCCGCGGTCCGGGTGAGACCAAGATCGAGACCGATCGCCGCCGGATCCGCGAGCGGATGTCCAAACTGCGCCGCGAGATCAAGGAGATGAAGAAGATCCGCGACACCCAGCGGGGCAGCCGGCGACGCAGTGAGGTGCCGCAGCTGGCCATCGTGGGTTACACCAACGCGGGCAAGTCGAGTCTGCTCAACGCGCTGACCGGCGCCGGTGTGCTGGTGGAGAACGCGCTGTTCGCCACGCTGGAGCCGACCACCCGGCGCGGGCAGTTCGAGGACGGCCGGCCGTTCGTGCTCACCGACACGGTGGGCTTCGTGCGGCATCTGCCGACTCAGCTGGTGGAGGCCTTCCGCTCGACGCTGGAGGAGGTCGCCGACGCCGAACTGCTCATCCACGTGGTGGATGGCTCGGATGTGAATCCGCTGGCCCAGATCACCGCGGTCCGCCAGGTCGTCAACGACGTCGTCACCGAGTACGGGATCGCGCCGCCGCCGGAACTGTTGGTGGTCAACAAGATCGACGCGGCGGGTGATCTGGCGCTGGCACAGCTGCGCCGGGCTCTGCCGGATGCGGTCTTCGTATCCGCGCACACCGGTGAGGGACTCGATCAGCTGCGCACCCGGTTGATGGAGCTGGTGGAACCGACCGACGCCTTCGTCGATGTGACGGTGCCGTACGACCGCGGGGATCTGGTGGCCCGGGTGCACTCCGAAGGCCGTATCGAGGACACCGAGCACACCGAACGCGGCACCAAGATCACCGCGCGGGTGCCGGTGCCGCTGGCGGCCAGCCTGCGCGAGTTCAGCAACTGGTAGTAGCCCGGGCAGGCGCACCGTCTCCCGAATCCCCCGGATTTCAAGGGGCGATGCGCCTGCCCGCGCGGGTCAGGCGGCCTTATCCGCGCGGTCGGCCGCCGAGGAATCCGACCCTGAGGGATCCGGCCCGGTGTCCTCGGTGGCTTTGGCGTACCCGGCGTCCCCGGAGTGTTCGCTGTCCTTCGTGTCCCCGGTCGGCTCGGCGGTGACCTCGGATTCCGTCTCGCCATCCGAGCCGGCCTCCGTGTCCGTGTCGGCGTCGGTGGTCTCGCCGGAATCCGCAGGCTCCGATGCGAGCCGGGAGTCGGTCCGCCCGCTCAGCACGCTGCGCGGGGCATCCCGTGCCTCGCGCAGCGCGGCGCGTTTCTCGGCGCGGGTCGGCTCGGCCGGGGCGGTCGCATCGAGGTCGGCTCCGGTGGGAACGAGAGTGGGAGTGGGCGTGGGCGCTACCTCAACCTCGTCGGTATCGGGGGACACTGCCGGCCGCGTGCCGAACGCGTCGCGGAATCCCTGGCCCAGCGCCTTGACCACGTCCCCGGCCAGGGTGATCGGATTGATCCGCGGGATGAGCCGGAACGGTGCGGGCACGCCGTAACTCAGCGACCGGTCATAGCCGGTCTCGATCAGCACTTCCAGCACCGGGCTGAGCAACGTGACGATCGGTTTGATCAGGAAACCGGTGCCGGTGGCGTTGGCGAACTCCAGGAACGGGCGCACGATTGGCAGCGTCTTGGTCGGGATGGTGATGTAGCGGGTGTCGCCGTGGTCCTGCCAGTTGTCCTCGTCGGCGAGTTGTTCGGCCAACTCCTCGGGGGTGTAGCCGTCGGGCAGCTCACCGGGATCGCTGTTCGCATTCGGGGCGAGATAGGTGCCGTGCACATACCAGAACCCGGCGATCGCATTCAGCACGGCGAGCGCATTGAGCGGATACAGCGGGAAATCGGCGACGCCGTCATAGCGGAACGCGATATCGGTGGCACAGATGTGATCACAGGTGTCGGTCGGGGCGGGCAGCCCGAACGTGGCGTCCAGGATCGGCACGTGCCCCAGGAAGGCCAGCCGCTCGAACAGCCCGCCGTTGGGTCGGTTGGCGTTGCCGATCATCACGAAGGACAGGTAGGTCTGGTCCTCGGGGAGATAGGCGAGATTGCGTTTCTCGCGGCTGACGATGTTGCCGCCCTGCGAATACCCGAACAGGATGACCGGCGTGTTCGGCGGATTCTGGGCCACGGTGTTCACCAGCGTGGAATTCAGATTTGCCAACCCCTCGCCGGTCGACACATCCCATTTGGCACCGCTCAGTCCGCCCCAGCCGGGCAGCGGTATGGGCCAGAACTGGGCCGGGTAGTCGATGCCCTGCAGCGCGCAGTCGTTCGCCTCAGTGCAGTCCGGATTGAACGGCGCGATGTAGTAATCGCGGGCGTTCTCCAGATAGTCGCCGACGATGTTGGCGTTCGGTGTGCCGGTGCCCGGGACGATGAGCGCGGTGGCGGCCAGCGCCACGGCCAACGACAGCGTCGAGGCGATGGTGATGACGACCGCTGCCAGCAGGGCCGACACGGTTGTGATCGATGTGCGTGCGATCTGAGCGATACGCATTCTTCGGATCGTCGCACCGCACGGCTTGACGGGCGGGTAAACCGCCGAATTGAAAGTAGAATCTCATTCTAATATTGTCGGTGGACCGAACGGAGGGAGCGTCAGATGGGCTTACGGGGTGAGGCCGCGATCGTCGGTTTCCACGAGCTACCCGCCACGCGTAGGCCGACCGGCACACCGGAGTTCATCATCGAACAGTGGGCCCGGCTGGCCGCCGCCGCGGTGGTCGACGCGGGCCTGTCGGTGGACCAGGTCGACGGACTGGTGACCACGGGGGTCTTCGAATCCGAGCTCTTCGTACCGTCCACCGTCGCGGAGTACCTCGGTCTGGCCGTCAACTTCGCCGAATACGTGGACCTCGGCGGGGCCAGTGGCGCGGCCATGGTGTGGCGTGCTGCGGCCGCCATCGAACTCGGCATCTGCCAGGCCGTGTTGTGCGCTATCCCGGCCAACTACCTCACCCCGATGCACGAACAGCGCCCGCCGAACATGGGCGACGCCGTGCACTTCGGCGCCTCCAGCTACCGGTACGGTTCCCCGCAGGCGGAGTTCGAGATTCCCTACGGCTATCTCGGGCAGAACGGCCCGTACGCGCAGGTCGCCCAGATGTACGGCGCCGCATACGGATACGACGAAGCCGCGATGGCCAAGATCGTCGTGGACCAACGGGTCAACGCCAATCACACGCCGGGCGCGGTGTTCGAGGACAAGCCGCTGAGCATCGCCGATGTGCTGGACAGTCCGATCATCGCCTCACCGCTGCACATGCTGGAGATCGTGATGCCCTGCATGGGTGGTTCGGCGGTTTTGGTCACCAACGCCGACCTGGCCCGCAGGAGTCGCAACCGGCCGGTCTGGATCAAGGGATTCGGTGAGCGGGTGCCCTACAAGTCACCGGTGTACGCCGCCGACCCGTTGCAGACCCCGATGGTGAAGGTCGCCGATTCGGCCTTCACGATGGCGGGCACCCGGCCCGCCGACATGGACATGGTCTCGATCTACGACTGCTACACGATCACCGCGCTGCTCACCCTCGAAGACGCCGGCTTCTGTGAGAAAGGGAAGGGCATGCAGTTCGTCACCGACCACGACCTGACGTTCCGCGGTGACTTCCCGATGAACACCGCGGGCGGCCAACTCGGGTACGGCCAACCCGGCAACGCCGGTGGCATGCACCATGTCTGCGACGCCACCCGGCAGCTGATGGGCCGTGCCGGGATGACCCAGATCGCCGACTGCAACCGGGCATTCGTCTCCGGCAACGGTGGCGTGCTCAGCGAACAAGAAGCACTCGTGCTGGAGGGGGACTGATGACCGACCCGACTGCCCGGCCAGTTCCCCTGCCGACCCCCACCTCGGCGCCGTACTGGGACGGGCTGCGCCGCGGGGAGGTATGGATCCAGTTCTCCCCGTCCCTGGACGCCTACGTGTTCTACCCGCGGGTGCTGGCCCCGGGCACCCTCGCCGACGACCTGCAATGGCGCCAGATCTCCGGCGCAGCCACACTGGTCAGCTTCGCCGCGGCGCAGCGCCCGGTGGCACCGCAGTTCGCCGACGCGGTGCCTCAGCTGCTCGCCGTCGTGCAATGGCAGGAGGGGCCGCGGCTGGCCACCGAACTCGTCGATATCGACCCGGACGAGCTGCGCATCGGGATGGCGCTGACCCCGGTGTTCGTCGAGCATCCCGAGGCCGATATCACCCTGCTGCACTACACCGCTGCCCGATAGGAGACCGGCACCGTGGTTGTCGCGCTGACCGACGAACAACTTCAACTCACCGAGTCGATGGCCGGTTTCGCAAAACGCCACGGCGGCCTCGACCTCACCCGGTCCCAGTTCGACGAGATCGCCGCGGGCCGCCGGCCCGACTTCTGGGACGCGCTGGTCGGGCAGGGGCTGCACGCCGTGCATCTGCCCGAGCACCTAGGCGGGCAGGGCGGCACCGCGGCCGAGGCCGCTTGCGTCATCGACGCCGCCGGTCACAGTCTGCTGCCCGGGCCCCTGCTGCCCACCGTCATCGCCGGTGCGGTGCTGGCCGGCGGGGCCGGCGGACCCGCCGCCGACGGTGTGCTGCGGGCGCTGGCCGCCGGCCGGACCGCGACGCTGGTGCTCCCGGCCGACGGCGAGATCCGTGCCACCGCAACCGAGACCGGTTGGCAGCTCAGCGGAACCGCCGGTCCGCAACTCGGGCTGGGCGCCGCGGAGACGATCCTGCTCGGCGCCAGAACCGAAGCGGGACAGCCGCTCTGGTTCGCGCTGCAGGCTGACACCCCGGGGCTCACCGTTCGGGCGCAGACTCCGACGGACCTGACCCGCGACGTCGGCACGCTGGAATGCCACGGCGTCGCGGTCGCCCAGACCGACGCGCTCGCCGGAATCGACGAAACGACCGCAGCCGGCACCGCGGTCGGGCTCATCGCGGCCGAGGCGGCCGGGATCGCGCGCTGGTGCGTCGACAACGTGGTCGCCTACCTGAAGGTCCGCGAACAGTTCGGCCGCCCCATCGGATCGTTCCAGGCGCTGCAGCACAAGGCCGCGATGCTGTTCATCAACAGCGAGCTGGCCGCCGCATCGGCGTGGGACGCGGTGCGCGGTGCGGACCGCTCGACCCAGCAGCAGCACATCGCCGCCGCCGGGGCCGCGGTCACGGCGATCGGCAGGCTGCCGGAACTGGTGGTCGATGCGCTGACCATGTTCGGTGCGATCGGCTACACCTGGGAGCACGACCTGCATCTGTACTGGAAACGTGCCATCAGTCTGGCCGCCGCCATCGGTCCGGTGGCGAATTGGGCACGGGCACTGGGCGATCCGGACCTGCCCGGACGTGATTTCACCATCGAGCTCACCGAGGTCGAACCGGAGTTCCGGGCGCAGATCGCCGCCGCGCTGGACAACGCCGCACGGCTGCGCAACGACACCCCGGGGCGGCAGAACCCGGAGTACGCCGAGTACTGGACGGGGCCGCAACGCACCGCGCTCGCCGATGCCGGGCTGGTCGCGCCGCACCTGCCCGCCCCGTGCGGACTCGCGGCGACACCGGCCCAGCAGCTGATCATCGACGAGGAGTTCGACAGGCGGCCCCATCTGGTCCGGCCGTCACTGGGCATCTCGGAATGGATCCTGCCCACGGTGCTGGCCGCGGGCACCGACGAGCAGCGCGCACGGTTCGCGGTGCCGACGATGCGCGGTGAGATCGGTTGGTGCCAGCTGTTCTCCGAACCCGGCGCCGGCTCGGATCTGGCGGCGCTGGCAACGCGGGCGACGAAGGTCGACGGTGGCTGGCGGATCAACGGCCAGAAGGTCTGGACCTCCTCGGCGCAGCGCGCCGACTGGGGTGCCCTGTTGGCGCGCACCGATCCGGATGCGAAGAAACACAAGGGGATCGGATACTTCCTCGTCGACATGACGAGCCCGGGTATCAGGGTGTCGCCGCTGCGCACCGCCAGCGGCGACGAGCACTTCAACGAGGTCTTCTTCGATGACGTGTTCGTGCCCGACGCCATGCTGGTGGGTGAACCCACCGCGGGCTGGTCGCACGCGCTGGCCACCATGGCCAACGAGCGGGTGGCGATCGGGGCCTACATCAAACAGGACAAGGAACGTGAGCTGCGTGCCCTGGCCGGGCGGGCCGGACCGCAGGACGCGCAGTTGCGCGTCGCCCTCGGCGAGGTGCGGGCGGCCACCAATGCCATCGGCGCGCTCGCGGTACGCGACACCCTCGGCCGGCTGGCCGGGCACGGTCCCGGACCGGCGTCGAGCATCGGCAAGGTGGGGACCGCGCTGCTGGTACGCCGGGTGACCGCCGATGCGCTCGCGTTCAGCGGGCGCGCGGCGATGGTGGGCGGCGGTGAACAGCCCGCGGTGGCGCAGAGTCTGATGATGCCCGCCGAGGTCATCGGTGGCGGCACCATCGAGATCCAGCTGAACATCATCGCCACGATGATCCTCGGCCTGCCGAGGACCTGAGCCGGCCATGACCGAGTTGCCCGGTTACAAGCAGGCCCGCCGGTCACAGATCGTGGCTGCGGCGCAGGCCCTGCTCAAGGCCCAGGACTACGACCAGATCCAGATGCGCGACGTCGCCGATGCCGCCGACGTCGCGCTGGGCACGCTCTACCGCTACTTCACCTCCAAGGAGCACGTCTACGCGGCGGTGCTGATGGACTGGGCCCAGCCGGTTTTCGACACCGCCACCGCCGACACCCGGCCCGCGGAACGCCGGGTCCGGGAGAAGGTACGCGGCATCATCGCCAGTTTCGAGCGCCGCCCGGCCTTCTTCAAGGTGTGCATGCTGTTGCAGAACTCCACCGACGCCAACGCCGAGGCGCTGATGGAACAGTTCGCCGCCGTCGCCCAGCGGACGTTGGCCGCGGACTTCGCTGCGCTGGGGCCGCAGGAATCGGTCGACACCGCGATGATGGCCTGGGGCATCATCAGCACCATGCTCTCCGGGGCGATCCTGCACGGTCACCCGATCGCCGACGCCTACCGGGTGGTGGAGGCATTCGTCGACCTGGTGGCGCCGCGGCTGAACTGACGGATCACCGGCGGTTCGTGGGCGCGTACCGGCGGCACCGGGCTTGTGAACTTCTCCACCTGCACCAGCACATGCGCGCCGGTGCAGCCACGGGCCAGCGACGAGGTGCCCACATCGGCGGTCAGCACGTTCGGATTGCCGTGCACGCACATCGAATTCGGGTCGGCGGGATCCAGCGGGTCGAACCACGCCCCGGTGGACAGCTGCACCACCTGCGGGCGCACCCGCTCGTCGATCACCACCCCGGCCAGGCAGGCACCGCGGTCGTTGAACACCCGGACCACCTCGCCGTCGGCCAGACCCCGGTGCGCGGCGTCGGCCGGGTGGATCCGGATCGGTTCGCGGCCGGACACCTTGGACTTCCGGCTGACCGCGCCGCCGTCGAGCTGACTGTGCAGCCTGCTGGCCGGCTGGTTGGCGATCAGATGCAGCGGATAGGTCTGTGCGCGTTCGCCGCCCAGCCATTCGGTGGGCTCGAACCAGGCCGGGTGGCCCAGACAGTCGTCGTAGCCGAAGCCGTCGATATCGGCGGAGAAGATCTCGATGCGCCCGCTCGGGGTGTTCAGCCGGTGCGTGTAGGGGTCGGCACGGAACTCGGCCAACAGCGTCAACCCGGGCTCGGTGGGCAACCGCAGCGCGCCGTCGGCCCAGAACTGGTCGAAGGACGGCACCGCGAAATCGATACCGGCCGACCACTTCTCGTACATGTGCACCAGCCATTGCCGGGCGGTGCGGCCCTCGGTGAACTGCGCCCCCACGCCGAGCCGCTCGGCCAGCGCCGCGAAGGTGGCGTAGTCGTCCTGCGATTGGGCGTACGGCGGTGCCAGCGCCGGCATGGCCGTCAGCATCGGATCGTTACGTGACCCGGAGAAGTCCTCGCGCTCGTAGGCGGTGGTGGAGGGCACCACGATGTCGGCATGCTTGGCCATCGCCGTCCAGTACGGGTCGTGCACGACGACGGTGTCCGGCCGGGCCAGCGCACGGCGGAGCCGGGGCAGATTCTGGTGGTGGTGGAACGGGTTGCCGCCGGCCCAGTACACCAGCCGGATGTCCGGGAACGTGAGCCGCAGGCCGTTGTAGTCGTACTCCCGGCCGGGGTGCAGCAGCATGTCGGACACCGCGGCCACCGGGATGAACGTCGACACCGGGTTGGGACCCTGCGGCAGGACGGGCAGCCGGTGCCGCAGCGGTGCCAGCCCGGGCTCGTTCATCGAGCCGTACCCGTGCCCGAAACCGCCGCCGGGCAGCCCGATCTGGCCCAGCATGGCGGCCAGCGTCAGGCCCATCCAGGGTGCTTGCTCACCGTGCCGGGTGCGCTGCAGAGACCAGCTGACGGTGACCAGGGTGCGACCGGCCGCCATTCGCCGGGCCAGCGCGGTGATGTCCTCGCTCGCCATGCCGCTGATCGCGGCCGCCCACGATGCCGACTTGGGCACACCGTCGTCGGTGCCGAGCAGATAGCGCTCGAAGCGGTCGTAGCCGATGCAGTAGGTGTCCAGGAAGTCCCGGTCGGCCAGCCCCTCGGTGGCCAGCACGTGAGCCAACCCGAGCATGATCGCCACATCGGTGCCAGGGACGGGTGCGTGCCATTCGTATTCGCCGTGCACGTCGTCGCGCAGCGGGGAGAAGGACACGATCGCCCCGCCCCGGTCCCGGAACCGGTCCAACGCGGCGCGGGCCGGATGGGCCGTGGTGCCGCCGTGGTTGATCCCGGTGTTCTTGCACGCGATACCGCCGAAGGCGACGAGCAGGTCGGTGTGCTCGACGATGACGTCCCATGCGGTGGAGCGTTTGAACAGATCGTCGTGGGTGCCGACGACCCGGGGCATGATCGCGCCGGTGGCGCCCAGGCTGTAGGAGTGCCGGGACGAGGTATATCCGCCGAGCAGTTTGAGGAACCGGTGCACCTGGCTCTGGGCGTGATGGAACCGGCCGGCGCTGGCCCAGCCGTAGGAGCCGCCGTAGATCGCCTCGTTCCCGTGGGTGTCGATCACCCGGCGGAGTTCACCGGCCAGCAGTTCGGTGAGCTCATCCCAGGACACCGCGACGAACTCGTCGGAGCCGCGCTTGTCGCTGGGCCCGGGCCCGTGATCCAACCAGCCCCGGCGCACCGCCGGTCCGGCGATCCGGGCGCGGTCCCGCAGGGAACCGGGAAGGTTGCCCAGCAGAGGGGACGGGTCGGTGTCACCGTCGGCCGGGGTGACCGAGACGATGTCCCCGTCGCGGACCTCGGCGCTGAAGGCACCCCAATGGGCGAGGCTGCTGCGCGACATCCCACCGATCCTAGGGCGGCCCGCCCGTCGGCCGACCAACCATCGGGTTGAGATATCTTGGCGCCGTCACCTGAACCCAGTACCGGAGGTATCACCATGGGCGTCGTCAAATTCGATCGCACCCTGTTCGAGCCCGAGCACGAATTGTTCCGGGAGTCCTACCGCGCCTTCCTGGAACGTCAC
Organism: Mycobacterium sp. AMU20-3851; assembly: GCF_043974665.1. NCBI lineage: Bacteria > Bacillati > Actinomycetota > Actinomycetes > Mycobacteriales > Mycobacteriaceae > Mycobacterium > Mycobacterium sp. AMU20-3851. The sequence goes on along the minus strand of NZ_CP146371.1, from coordinate 3,391,773 downwards.
GCCGCGCCGTTCCAGGAGGAATGGGAGAAGGCCAAGATCGTCGACCGCGCGGTCTGGCGCGAGGCCGGTAAGCAGGGATTTCTGGGTATGGCGGTGCCCGAGGAGTATGGCGGCGGGGGCAATCCGGATTTCCGGTACAACGTCGTCGTCACCGAGGAGACCGTCGCGGGGCGGCACAGCGGGCTGGGTTTCACCCTGCAGAACGACGTCATCGCCCCCTACCTGATCGAACTGGCCGACGAGGAACAGAAGCGTCGCTGGCTGCCCGGGTTCTGCAGCGGCGAACTGATCACGGCGATCGCAATGACCGAACCGGGTACCGGTAGTGACTTGCAGGGGATCAAGACCCGCGCGGTCCGCGAGGGCGACCACTACATCCTGAACGGCTCCAAGACCTTCATCACCAACGGCATTCACGCCGACCTGGTCATCGTGGTGGCGTGCACCGACCCGGACAAGGGCGCGCAGGGATTCAGTCTGCTGGTCGTCGAGCGCGGCATGTCCGGCTTCGAACGTGGTCGGCACCTGGACAAGATCGGCCTGGAGGCACAGGACACCGCGGAACTGTCCTTCACCGACGTGGCGGTGCCCGTCGAGAACCTGCTCGGTGAGGAGGGGATGGGCTTCGTGTATCTGATGCAGAACCTGCCCCAGGAACGCATCAGTATCGCGGTGATGGCCGCGGCCGCGATGGAATCCACCCTGGAGCAGACGCTGCAGTACGCCAAGGAACGCAAGGCGTTCGGCAGGCCCATCGGCAGCTTCCAGAACAACCGGTTCATGCTCGCCGAGCTCGCGACCGAGGCCACCGCCGTGCGGATCATGGTCGACGAGTTCATCCGATTGCACCTGGACCGCAAGCTGTCCGTCGACCAGGCGGCCATGGCGAAGTGGTACAGCACCGAGGCGCAGGTGCGCTTGGTGGACCGCTGTCTGCAGCTGCACGGCGGCTACGGTTACATGCGGGAATACCCGATTGCACGGGCATTCCTCGACTCACGGATCCAGACCATTTACGGCGGCACGACCGAGATCATGAAAGAGATCATCGGCCGCGGCCTGGGGGTATGACAGCCCCGACACGCTTAACCGCAGGTGGCGGATATCCCACGAGTTAGAGGTCAACTGAAGCAGAGTTGACGAACACGCTACTTTCGTGTGGTTTGTCCGACTTCGGGAGGGACCGAATGACCAGGCAGCGAACCCGGCTGGGCAGGATCGCCGGGCGGGCAGCAACAGGGCTGGTGAGCGCCGGGCTCATCGCGGCTACGGTGCTGCTCGCACCAACCGCTGCGGCGACTCCGGAAGCCGACGCCGACGCCGCGATCACCGCGGCGTGGGAGACCGGCGGCGGCGAAGGTGGGCCCCTGGGGCCGCGCGATGGTGGCGTCTATCCCGCCGGTGAGGGCTTCGGCCAGAAGTTCGCAGGCGGCCAGATCTTCTTCACCCCGGAGACCGGGGCGCACATCGTCACCGGCGCCATCCTGGAGAAGTACGAGTCGCTCGGCGGTCCCGCCGACAGCGATCTGGGCTTCCCGACCATCGACGAGGGTCCCGGCCGCGCGGCCAACAGCCGCAACTCCACGTTCAGCGCGCCGGACAACCCGGTGATCTTCTGGACGCCGGACACCGGCGCCCGGGTGGTGCGCGGGGCCATCAACTCGGCCTGGGATGCGCTCGGCGGATCGGCCGGGGTGCTCGGCGTGCCCAGCGAGGACGAGTCGACCAACGGCGACGTGCTTGCCCAGAAGTTCACCGGCGGCGAGATCTCCTGGAACCGCAAGACCCGCGCCTTCACCACGGTGCCGCCGGAGCTCGCCGATCAGCTCGGCGCGGTCGACGTTCCCTCCGATGCCACCTCGGCGATCAACGCCGCGCGCCGCGCCGCCGGTGGGGCACTGGGGCCGTTGGGCGCCGAAGAGGGCGCCCAGTACGCGATCGGCGCGGACGGCGTCGGCCAGAACTTCGCGGGCGGCAAGATCTTCTACAGCCCCGAAACCGGCGCGAATGTGGTGACCGGTCAGGTGCTGGCCAAGTACGAGAGCGTCGGCGGGCCCACCGGGGATCTCGGATTCCCGACCGCCAGCGAGGCCGACGGCGGCCTGGCGCCGCAGAGCCGCGTGGTCCCGTTCGCCGCCGAGGACAACCCGGTGATCTTCTGGACGCCGGACTTCGGTGCGGTGATCGTGCGCGGCGCGATGAACGCCGCGTGGCAGAAGCTCGGCGGCGCGACCGGTGAGCTCGGCGCCCCCAAGGGGGATCAGACCGAGAACGGCAGCGTCATCAGTCAGCAGTTCAACGGCGGGTCCGTCTCGTGGGACAAGTCGACCGGCAAGTTCAGCACCGAACCGGCCGGCCTGCAATCCCAACTCGCCGGTCTGGAGGTGCCGGGTGCCGACGCTCCGGCCGCCCCGGCCCCCGGCTCGGAGGCCGCTGCGGACACCGACAGCGGCGACAAGTGGTACACGTGGCGCTGGTGGTGGCTGCTCGGCCTGATCCCGCTGATCGGCGTGATCGGCCTCGTCGCGGTCGCGGTCCTGCGTAACCGGCGGTCCCATGCCGACGACGATTTCGGAGCGGGCTACGCCGACGACGGATACGACCACGGTTACGAGGACCAGGGCTACGACAACCAGGGCTACAACGACCACGGTTACGACCCCGAGTACAAGCAGCCCGAGCACACTCAGCCCGAGTACGGCGAACGGGATTACGACTCCACCCAGAGCCTGTGGGCCTCGGCACCGCCGGCCGGCGAGGTGCCTGCCTTCAGCAGTATCTCGGCCGGCGCGGAAGAACCGACCACCGACGACGGGTTCGACGACTACGAGACCGATGAGGACAACGGCGGCGACTTCGACGGCGGCGACTTCGACTCCGACGAGGGCGACGAGCTCGAGGAACTGCAGGCGCCGGCCGACGATCTGATTTTCGATTCCGATCCCGACGCGGTGGACACCGCGCCGACCCGGATCGAATCGCTGTCCGAAGAGCCCACTTTCGACCCGCCCACCACGGCGGTCCGGTCCGGTTACGAACCGGATTTCCCCAGTGGCCGGCACGCCGCCATCTCGGACGACGAACCGGAGGATCCGGGCTGGACGTCGATGCGACTGGCCACCGGTGACCGGTACCGCGCGCCGGAGGGCTATCCGATCAAGGCGGACACCAAATCGGGTCTGTACTGGGCTCCGGGTAGCCCCGGCTACCGGGACACCGAGGCCGAGATCTGGTTCGCCAGTGAGGAGTTCGCCCGGACGAACGGGTTCGTCCGGGCCGACTGAGCCTCCCCGGGCGAACCCGTCAGACCTTGCGGATGACGGTGACGACCTTGCCGAGCACCTGGGCGTCGTTACCGTCGATCGGGTCGAACGCCGGATTGTGCGGCATCAGCCACACCTGACCCTTGGTGCGCTTGAAGGTCTTGACGGTGGCCTCGCCGTCGATCATGGCGGCGACCATGTCGCCGTTCTCCGCGACGTTCTGCTGCCGGATGACAACCCAGTCGCCGTCGCAGATCGCGGCATCGATCATCGACTCGCCGACGACCTTCAGCAGGAACAGGGAACCCTCGCCGACCAGCTCGCGGGGGAGTGGGAAGACCTCTTCGACGGCCTGTTCGGCCAGGATCGGCCCGCCGGCGGCGATCCGGCCCAGGACCGGGACGAAGGTGGGCTCGGGCAGCGCGTCGGAACCCGCGACCTCGGTTGCCACGATCGGGGTCACATTGTTCGGGGCCACGTTGTCGTCCGCGCCGCGGACATCCACGGCGCGTGGGCGGTTCGGGTCTCTGCGCAGGTAGCCCTTGCGCTCCAGGGTGCGCAGTTGGTGGGCCACCGACGAGGTGGAGGTGAGACCGACGGCATCGCCGATCTCGCGGATGCTCGGCGGGTAGCCGCGCTCGGTCACGGAGGTGCGGATGACCTCCAGGATGGTGCGCTGACGCTCGGTCAGACTGGAGCGTGCCTCAGGGTGTTCGGTGCTCTCGCTCATGGCGCCGAATGTAGTCGCCGCCGGACAGATAATCAAACATGTGTTCGAGGCGTGTCGGGCAGGTGGTAGGCAAACGACTTCTGCTGCCGCTGCGTCATCTTCTGCAGGCACTCGTGGTGCTTGCGCGCGTGATAGGCCAGCGGGAAGTAGGTGAGCCGGTCCGGCAGCACCCGGTACGCCGTCCGGATCGCGGCGTAGATGAGCTGGAGTTGCAGCTCCTCCTGCCGGCTCCAGCCGACCCCCAGCTTGGCGCGCAGTCGCGGATCGAGCAGTCCGACGATGGACAGGTAGTTGAACCGCAGAGCGGGCCGCAACGCCGTCCGTACCGCGGGGCGCAGCGGCGCCGGTACCGAGGCCGGCAGGTCGACCTGCCCGGTCACCATCTCCTCGATCAGTTGCAGGGCCTGTGGGGTGGCCTCCAGCTTGTCGATCATGGCCTCGAAGTAGGCGTCCATTTCCACCCGGGTCCGCGGGTATCCCCGCATCGGGACGTGGAGCAGACGGGCCAACCGCCGGTTGTCCCGGAGTAGTTCGTCCTTCTCGGCATCGGTGAAGTCCCGGCCGATCAGCAACTTCCCGCCCTGTGCGGTGACGATGTAGCCGGTCGCGATCACCCACTGGTAGGCCTCGGTGTTGAGCGCGCTGATCTGCTTGCCTGTGGCGGCGCTGGTCATGGTGAGCGGTTTGTGCAGGGCCCGGACGCGGTCCCCCTCGGCGAGCGCCTCGGTGCCGCCGTAGGTCCAGCGCAGCACGGAGTCGATCGAGCGGATCGCCCGGCCGCCGGCGTCGCCGTGGAAGGCCGCCGAGTAGCGGCCGGTCACCTCCGCGATGACCGGATGCATGGCCTGCATCATGAAGGCCGCGCCGTCGACGATGAGAAACGTCCACCGCCCGGTGTGCTCGGCGGTCAGCGAGTCCATCGGGACGAGCTCGCGCTCGTCGCCGTCGTGGTTCCCCTGGATGGGCAGATCCGTTGTGGCAGTCATGGCTGCGCGCACCTCCTCGTGCTGAGGACCCGACGCTAATATGACCGAAAGGTCGCATTCAAGTCGCGTAAGGGGGCCTCCATGGCCACAGATAAACACAGTTCAGGGCCCAGAAAGCGGCCGCAGCAAGAGCGGTCTAGGGAAATGGTCGCAAAAATTGTGTCCACGGCCGCGCTTCTGCTGCGCCGGACCGAGCCGGATCGACTGACCACGAATGCGATCGCCGAGCAGGCCGGCATCAGCAAGGGGTCCATCTACCAGTACTTCTCCAACAAGGAGGAGATCATCGACGCGGCCATCGAGCGGCTCGCGGCCGAGCAGGCGCCCGCCATCGAGGACATGCTGCGGTCGGTGACCATGCACGAGCCCGAGGAGGCCATGCAGGCGTCCATCGACATCCTCATCGAGTTCACCCTCGCCAACCGGAAACTCATCCGCTACCTGGCGCAGCGGCCCGACCATGTGCGCACCTTCGACAACGTCTCCGGGCTGAATGCGACGCTGCTGGCGATGACGACCCTGCACATGGGCCACTACCGCGACCAGTACCGCAACGAGCTGAGTCCGCGCGCCCTGGCCTGGCTGTTCTTCAACATGGCCGTTGCCACGACCCTGCGGTATATCGAGAGCGACGACCCGATCAGCCTGGAAGAACTGCGCAGCGGCCTGAAGTTCGCATCCAGTGGGCTGCTGGCGGGCCGCCCCGGCTGATTCGCGCACGGACTACTTGTCGGTGGTCCGGTCTATCGTTTGGCAACAGTTCGATCACGTGTTCTATCCATCGAACACATGATCGACTATCGTTCGAACACAGAGGCGAAAGCCGCCAAGCGAGACCCAGCCCGACCCTACCGAGAGGCAGCAGTCCGATGACCATTCTCGAAGCTCGTACCAGCGCCCGGCAGTTCGATGCGCGTCCCCGGCAGACGGAGACGGTGCCCGAGGTGTGGCCGCTGCCCCGCGACGTGGTGGTTCGCCGTCGGCGCGTGCAGTCCCGGCGCCCCGGTGGGGCGCCGCTGGGCTACCGCAGCACCGGCGTGCTGATGTCGCGCGCCTCGCACCGCCGTCGGCCCATCACCCCGGTCGCCACCGTGCTGCTGGCGCTGCTGGCCGGCGGGTTCACCCTGTGGCTCGGGCTGGTCGCCCAGCTCGGCGGTCCCACCGAGGAACCCGTGCAGATGCCCACCCGGTTGTCCGTGGTGTACGTGGAAGCCGGTGAGACGCTGCAGCACATCGCCGCGCGGGTGGCACCGGATGTGCCGGCCGGGCCGGTGGTGGAGCGTATCCGCGAACTCAACAAGCTCGAAACCAGCACCGTGCAGGCCGGCCAGACCCTCATTGCCCCGATCGGTTGATCACCCAGGTACGCTCGAAGACACTCGAGTTGGTTGACCTGCGGTGGGGCGAAGGAGCGGTGATGCACTGTCCGTTCTGTCGCCATCCCGACTCGCGTGTCGTCGATTCCCGTGAGGCAGACGAGGGTCAGGCGATCCGGCGCCGCCGGTCGTGCCCGGAATGTGGGCGCAGGTTCACCACGGTGGAAACTGCGGTGCTCGCCGTCGTCAAACGCAGCGGCGTCACCGAACCGTTCAGCAGAGAGAAAGTCATCCGGGGTGTGCGGCGCGCATGCCAGGGCCGCCAGGTCGATGACGACGCACTGAACCTCCTGGCCCAGCAGGTCGAGGATGCGGTGCGTGCGGCCGGATCGCCGGAGATCCCCAGTAATGAAGTAGGTCTGGCCATTCTCGGCCCCCTGCGCGATCTCGACGAGGTCGCATACCTGAGGTTCGCCTCGGTGTACCGGTCATTCACCTCGGCTGATGATTTCGAGCGCGAGATCGAGGCGCTGCGCGCCCATCGCGTCTCCTCATCCGGTTAACCCAGCCGTACGCCGGTGTCCTCCACGACACGGCCTCCGACCTTCACCCACCCCGTCGGATCCCACCAGGTGCGGATCTCGGAACCCTTGCCCTGCGTGATGTGCAGGTCGCGGCTCAGATAATCGGTCATCCGCACCGCCGCCGAGCCGGTGGCCTCGTCCTCGATGATCCCTAGCTGCGGCGCGAACGACCGCGACCGCAACGCCCCGCGGTCGCGGTCCATCCAGGCCCACACGTAATGCTGGGCGTCGTCGGCGTAATCGGACGGATCCGCGGCGAGGACGTCGTCGGGCGAGTTCAGGTCGTAGATCATCAGCTCGGGGGCCCAGTCGGAGCGTGCCCTGATCGTGGTCAACTCGCCATCGGCCTCGGACAGATAGTTCACCTGCACGAGTCCGGCCGGGACCTGCAGTGTCCGCACCGGCGTACCCCGCTGTTTGAGCCACCATGCGGTGCCGACCGTCGGGTGCCCGGCGAACGGGATCTCGGTGGCCGGGGTGTAGATCCGGAGATGGGCACTCGCTGCGCCCGGCTCCGGGATATCGACGAATACGGTTTCGCTGTAACCCAATTCGGCCGCGATGCGCTGCCGGTCGGAGGGGTCGACCGTCGCGGCGTCGATCACGCCGAGTGGATTACCGAACTCACCGTGAGAATTGGTGAACACCCGCAGAACGGTCACATCGACGGCCATACCTCGATGGTATGTCCGTGACGTCTCAGGTGGCGCTGCGTTCGTCGGCTTCCATCGCGTCGAGTACCGCGACCCGGGTGTTCAGCGAGCCGGTGATGGCCCGTTCGGTGATACCGGTACGCAGCAGGTCGCGCAGCAGTTCGTGGTCGTACTCGGCCGGCATCGTGGTGTCGATGAAATGTTGTACCACCGCGACGAACCGATCCGGATCGTCATGGAACGGGAAATGTCCGGAGCCGTCGAAGATTTCGAGCGCCGAGCCCGGCATGGCGGAATGCGCCAGCCAGGCGTGGCTGACCGGGATGACCGAGTCGTGGGTGCCCCAGATCAGCTGAACCGGAACGGATTCGGTCAAATAACATCGGTCCAGCATGGTGACCACCTGCCCGCGCCAGTCCACCACCGCACGCAAGGTCCGGGCGAACGCGGACGACGCGGTCGGTTCGGGCAGATCGGACAGCACGCGCAGCACGTCGGGCAGATCGCGGCCCAGGCCGGTCGACCCGAGCAGCGCGCCGCCGATGCGTTCGGCCGCCTGCAGCGCGGGCAGCACCAGCGGTAGCCGCAGCAGGGCGAGCGCCTCGGTGGCCATCGGCAGCGCGGCGATCCGCAGCGCCACGTTGACGTCCTTGGTGACGCCGCCGGCGCCGACGAGCACCAACCGGTCGACGAGCTGCGGGAACTGGTAGGCGAACTGCATCGCGACGCCGCCGCCCAGCGAATGCCCGACCACCGTGACCCGGTCGATGTCCAGCACGCTCAACAGATCCCGCATGCCGTTGGCGTAGGCCGCCACCGAGTAATCCGCACGCGGTTTGTCGGATTGACCGTGCCCCAACAGGTCCGGCGCGATCACGGTGAACCGCTTCGCCAGCATGGTCTGCACCGTGTGCCAGGTCGTCGAGTTGTCGCCGATACCGTGGATCAGCAGGATCGCCGGACCCGAACCCGCGATCCGGTAGGCGCGCCGGTACCCGTGGATGGTGCGGAACTGCAGCGTGGGAGAGATCTCCGGCACGCTGCGCAGGTTGGTTTTGCGCTCAGTCATGTCCCGCCGTTCCTCGCCATCGGTCGGCGGTCAGCACCGCAGATCAGGGCGTTTCTCCGCCGTCGGAGAAACCGTCGCCGAAGCCCTCGCCGAACTTGCCGTCCGCCTGCTGGGCGAGGAAACGCTCGAATTCCGCGCCCAGTTCGTCACCGCTGGGCAGTTCCTCGTCCCGGGCGAGCAACGAGCGATTCTCCTGTGCGGCGACGAACGCATCGTACTGACGCTCCAGGGCGGTCACCACCTGAGCGACCTCGGCGCTCGCCTCGACCTGCTCGTTGATCTTGGTGTGCACCTCGGCCGCCGCCTCACCCAGCGCGGTCAGCGGGATCTGCAGGGAACCGGCTCTGGCCGCCTCGGCCAGCAGGGTCTCCGCCGCCGGCGGATAAGCGGTCTGCGCCAGGTAGTGCGGCACGTGCACGGTGAACCCGATCGCATCGTGGCCGTGCTGGCTCATCCGGAACTCCAGCAGGCTCGACACGCTGGCCGGCACCTGGACCTCGCCGACCCACGGGGTGTACTCGGCGATCAGCTCGGAGTTGGCCGAGTGCGCGGTCAGGGTGACCGGCCGGGTGTGCGGCACCGCCATCGGGATGGTGCCGAGCCCGATCACCTGGCGCACCCCGAGCCGTTCGGCCAGCAGCCGCACCGCGGTCACGAAACGCTCCCAGCGCAGGTCGGGTTCCAGTCCGGCCAACAGCAGGAACGGGGTGCCGACGCTGTCGTGCAGCGCGTACAGGTTCAGCTCGGGCTGGTCATAGCTGCTGAAGTGGTCGGTCTTGAACGTCATCATGGGACGGCGGGAGCGGTAGTCGAGCAGTTCGTCGATGGCGAACGAGGCCACCAACTCGGTGTCGAGGGTGTCCTTCAGGTGCTGGGCCGCCAGCCGGATCGCGTGACCGGCGTCGGAGAATCCCTCCAGGGCATGGATCATCACGGGTCCACGCCCGTCCGTCGCGGACAGCTGCGGTGCAGGGAACTCCAGCTCGTACATGCCGTTCTGGTCGGGCTGGTAATGCTGCTCCTGGTGATCGGCCATGTAATTCACCTCCTGTTCACTAGTGTCTCGCACTTTGCCGGGCGCGCGTTGCGGGCCCCCGGCTTCGGTGCAACACCGGTGAGATGACCGGCAATCCCGTCAGCTCCTGAATCGGCTGAGCGCGCGGAGTTTGTTCATCACGTCCAGCGCCGCCACCTTGTAGGCCTCCGAGAATGTCGGGTAGTTGAACACCGCATCCACGAGGTACTCGATCGTGCCGCCACACCCCATCACCGCCTGCCCGATGTGCACCATCTCGGTGGCATTGCTGCCGAAGATGTGCACTCCGAGCAGTCGCAGGTCCTCGGTGGAGACCAGCAGTTTCAGCATTCCGTAGGAATCGCCGGCGATCTGGCCGCGGGCCAGCTCCCGGTACCGGGACACCCCGACCTCATAGGGCACCGAATCCCTGGTGAGGTCGACCTCGGTGGCCCCGACATAGGACACCTCCGGAATCGAGTAGATCCCGATGGGCTGGAGTTCGGTCATCGCATGGCAGGGCTCGCCGAAGGCGTGGTACGCGGCCAGCCGGCCCTGATCCATCGACGTCGCCGCCAGGGCCGGGAACCCGATGACGTCGCCGACGGCATAGATGTGGTCGACCTTGGTCTGATAGTTGTCGTCCACGAAGATCCGGCCCCGGTTGTCGGCCTCCAGTCCGGCCTTGCCCAGGTCGAGGTGATCGGTCTGACCCTGTCGGCCGGCCGAGTACATCACCGTCTCGGCTGGGATCTGCTTACCGCTGGCCAGCGTGGTCACCGTGCCGGAGCCACCGACGTCGACGGCGGTGACCTCCTCGCCGAACCGGAACGTGACGGCGAGGTCTCGGAGATGGAACTTCAGCGACTCGATGATCTCCGGATCGCAGAACTCCAGCATGTTGGCGCGTTTCTCGACGACGGTCACCTTGGTGCCCAGGGCGGCGAACATCGATGCGTACTCGATGCCGATCACCCCGGCCCCGACCACGACCATCGAGGTCGGGATGGTCTTCAGGTCGAGGATGCCGTCGGAGTCCAGGACCCGGTTCTCGTCGAACTCCACCCCGCCGGGCCGGGCGGGCTTGGTGCCGGTGGCGATGACGATGTGGCGCCCGCTGACGGTGACCCGTTCGGCCCGCCCGGGATCCTCCACGTGCACGGTGTGCGGGTCGATGAACCGCGCGTGCCCGACGTAGAGCTCGACCCGGTTGCGCATCAGCTGCGAGCGCACGACGTCGATCTCCCTGCCGATGACATGTGAAGTCCTGGCCAGCAGGTCGGCCGGGGTGATCTTCTCCTTGACCCGGTAACTGGCACCGTAGAGCTCGCGTTGGCTCATGCCGGTGAGGTAGACGACGGCCTCACGCAGCGTCTTGCTCGGGATGGTGCCGGTGTTGACGCACACCCCGCCGAGCATCCGCCCGCGTTCCACCACGGCGACGGACTTGCCGAGCTTGGCGGCCGCGATGGCGGCCTTCTGCCCGCCGGGGCCGGATCCGATGACGACGAGGTCGTACTCCTGCGAGGAATCCATCATTGGAGTCAACGCCGGACGGTGCCGGTCCGCATGTCGAGGACGGCAAAATGCATGTGAACAAATTCCGGGAACTTCGACGTCGGCCCGTTCGTATTTACCGTTGATGAGACGCTCGAAGCGAAAACCTCGAAAGCCCCGAAAACCCCGACGAGCGCACGGTAGCGCGCCATGCTGACCGCGCTGGGGATCCTGGCCGGAATCCTGGTGGTGTGCGCCATCACGGCGCTGACCGGCTACTTCGTCGCTCAGGAATTCGCCTTCATGGCGGTGGACCGGTCCCGGCTGAAGGCGCGCGCCGAGGCCGGCGACGCGGGCGCGGCCCGCGCACTGGCCGTCACCCGACGGACCTCGTTCATGCTCTCCGGTGCGCAACTCGGGATCACCGTGACCGGGCTGCTGGTCGGTTACGTCGCCGAGCCGTTGATCGGTGCGGGCTTCGGCGAACTGCTCGGTGGCGTCGGCGTGCCGATCGCCGTCGGCGTCGCGATCGGCACCGTGCTCGCGGTGGTGTTCTCCACCGTGGTGCAGATGGTCTTCGGTGAGCTCTTCCCGAAGAACCTCGCCATCGCCCGTCCGGAGGCCGTCGCAGACAAACTGGCCTGGTCCACCACCGCGTATCTGGCGGTATTCGGTTGGCTGATCAAGCTTTTCGATGCCTCGTCGAACCTGCTGCTGCGCGCGCTGCGCATCGAACCGGTGCACGATGTCGAGCACTCGGCGACGGTGCGCGACCTGGAGCACATCGTCGCCGATTCGCGCGAGACGGGGGAGCTGCCCGAGGATCTGTCCACCCTGTTGGACCGCATCCTCGACTTCCCGACCCGCGATGCCGAGCACGCGATGATCCCGCGTGCCCGGGTCGACGTGGTGGCAGCCGACGATCCGGTGCGCGAGGTGCTGGACAAGATGGCCACCGGCCACACCCGGTACCCGGTCCTGGGTGCGGGGCCCGATGAGGTGCTCGGGGTGGTGCACCTGCACGACCTGCTGGGCGAGACGGACCCGGCGGTCACCGCGGGGTCGCGATGCCGCCCGGCGGTGATCGTGCCCGAGACGCTGCCGTTGCCGGCGGCGCTGCGGGCGCTGACCGACGCCGACGACGAGATGGCTTTGGTGATCGACGAATACGGCGGATTCGCCGGCGTGCTCACGATGGAGGATCTGGCCGAAGAACTGGTCGGCGAGATAGATGACGAGCACGACGCCGACGGCACGGGCACCGATGTCGTGACCACCGATCAGGGCTGGCTGGTCCGCGGTGACGTCGCCCTGGACGAACTCGGCCGAGTGATCGGCCACGACCTCCCGGAGGGGGATTACGAAACGTTGGCCGGACTGGTCATCGCCGAGTTCGGCGGGTTACCCGGCGTCGGCGACAGCATCACCGTGGATCTCGGGGTCGATCCCGCGGACCTCGTCGCCGAGGATCCGCCCGCCGGGCGGACTCTGAATGCGACCGTGCGCAGCATCGAGAAGCACGTTCCGGCAAGCATTCTGGTGGACCTGCGATGAGCAACCCGTGGGTGGTCGCACTCGTGACCGTGGTGTTGATCGGAGCGAGCGCGTTCTTCGTCGCGGTGGAGTTCGCGCTCATCGCCGCCCGGCGCCACCGCCTGGAGGACGCGGCGCCGCGCAGCCGCTCCGCACGCGCTGCGCTGCGTTCGGCCTCGGAACTGTCGGTGCTGCTGGCCGGATCGCAACTCGGCATCACCGTGTGCACGCTGGCTCTGGGCGCGGTGACCAAGCCCGCTGTGCATCACTGGCTCACCCCGGCGATCGCCGGCTGGGGAGCACCGGCCTGGCTGGCCGACGCCGGCGGGTTCGTGCTGGCCTTGATCATCGTCACCTTCCTGCACCTGGTGGTCGGCGAGATGGCCCCGAAGTCGTGGGCCATCGCGCATCCGGAGCGGTCGGCGACCATGCTGGCGATCCCGATGCGGGCGTTCATGTGGGTGACCCGTCCGCTGATCGCGGCCCTGAACCAGTTGGCCAACTGGTGCTTGCGCAAGGTCGGCGTCGAGCCGGTCGATCAGGTCGCGACCGGCCAGGATCCCGACGCACTGCGCCATCTGGTGGAGCATTCCGCGACCGTCGGCACGCTCGACGAGCGCTATCACGGGCACCTGGTCAGCGCGCTGGAGCTGCAGGCGCTGACGATCGGGGACATGGTGCGTGCGGACGCCACCCCGAGCAGCGTGCCGCCCCGGGCGACGCTCGCCCAGATCCAGTCCGAATCACGGGCGACCGGCCACCTGCGCCTGCTGGTGGCCGACGACGGTGTGGTGCACGTGCGGGACACCGTGAACGCACCGGCCGGCGCCACCGCCGCCGATCTGATGCGGCCCGCGTTGAAGCTGGCCGCCGAGACACCGGTTTATGCGGCGCTGCGGACGATGCGGGAGACCAGGAGCCATCTGGTCGTGGTCACCGACGGCGCACGGGTGCTGGGGTTGATCACCCTGGCCGATGTGCTGTCCCGGTTGCTGCCGACCGGCTGAGTTTCCACAATCGGCGATCGATCCACATCGCGGCGGGAGCGCTGCATCGACGGAGCCGCGCTGACGGTGCCGACTGCCACCGTCGGAGGCATGACAACACAACCTCGCGGCCTCGACATCGGTCGACCCGCCTCCCTGATCGCGGCGCTGCCCGCCGTGCTCGGCTTCGTCCCGGAACATTCGCTGGCGGTGGTGACCCTCGACTCCCTCGGATCCGGGGCGGAGTTGGGTGCCGTGATGCGGGTGGACCTGTCCGCGGGCCTGGCCGAGAACACCGATCATCTGGCCGAGGTGGTCGGTGCCTCCGCGCCGGAGGGCGCGATCGCGGTGATCATCGACGAGTTCGGCTCCGAGTGCGACGCCTGCGGTACCGATCACCTCGAGTTGGCCGATGCGTTGTCCCGGTCGCTCGCGGGGGAGGGGGTGGATCTGTTCGCCGTCCTGGTGGTGGACCGGGTGGCCGCGGGCGGGCGCTGGTTCTGCGCGGACGGCTGCGGGGCCAACGGCGTCGTCGACGATCCGGCGGCCTCCCCGCTGGCCGCTGCCGCGGTGCTCGACGGCCGGCGCCTGTATCGGCGCCGGGCCGAACTGCTGGATGTCATCGCGGTCGCCGACGCCGACCGCAGCGCCCGGTTGGCGGAGGCCATCGCCGCGCGCCGCATCCGCGAGCCGAGTGCGGCGCAGGTCCGCGAGACGGCGCAGCTGGCGATGCTGGTCGCGGCCCGGCTGGCCGGTGGCACGGAGCCGGCCGACGCCGAACTGGTGGCGCTGGCCTGCGCCCTGAGTGACCCGCGGGTCCGGGACATCCTCTACGCGTTGGCGGTCGGCGGTGCGGCGGCCGAAGCCGAGGAACTGTGGGCGCAGATGGCGCGGGTGCTGCCGGACCGGGCGCGCCCGGATGCGTTGTCCCTGCTGGCCTTTTCCGCCTATGCGCGCGGTGACGGGCCGTTGGCGGGTATCGCCCTGGAGGCGGCCCTGCAGCTCGATCCGCGGCACCGGATGGCGGCGATGCTGGACAGCGCCTTGCAGTCGGGGATGCGCCCGGAGCAGATCCGCGGGATGGCGCTGTCGGGCTACCGGACCGCGGAAAAACTCGGTGTCCGGTTACCGCCCCGGCTCGCGTTCGGGCAGCGCGCCGGTTGAGGGACTAGACCTTCTCGACCTTGACCGCGTGCGCCATGTGGTGCGGCAGTTCGACGTCCTGATGGCCCGGCATCAGGATGAGCACGCCGCCCTGGTCGCTGTGCTCATCGCTGACCTGGACGGTGACGCGCGCATTGGGCACCACACCGGCTTCCTTGAGCCGGCCGATCAGCTCGACGTCGCCCTGGACGTGCTCGGTGAGCTGGCGCACCACCACCGCGACCGGGGAACCGGCCGGCAGTTCGGTGAGCCGTACCAGGTTGGCGTCCTCGCCGTGGCCGGCGCCGCCGAAGCCGAGTTCGGACAGTCCCGGGATCGGGTTGCCGAACGGGGAGGTGGTGGGGTTGTCCAGCACCTGCACGAGGCGGCGCTCGACGTCCTCGCTCATGACGTGCTCCCAGCGGCAGGCCTCGGCGTGGACTTCCTCCCAGGGCAGGCCGATCACGTCGACCAGCAGCCGCTCTGCGAGGCGGTGTTTGCGCATCACCGAGACCGCGAGATAACGGCCCTTCTCGGTGAGTTCGAGATGACGGTCGCCCGCGACGTGCAGCAGGCCGTCCCGCTCCATCCGGGACACGGTCTGGCTGACCGTCGGACCGCTCTGCTCGAGCCGTTCGGCGATCCGTGCACGCAGCGGCACCACTCCCTCTTCCTCGAGGTCGTAGATGGTCCGCAGGTACATCTCGGTGGTGTCGATGAGATCGTTCATGCCCTACCTTCCAGGCCCTGCTGTCAGTCTCCGAGTCTAGCTGTCTGGCACCCTGAACAGGGGCTCAACATCCCCGTGACGATGTGATGCCCGCCGCTGGTCG
This sequence comes from Mycobacterium sp. AMU20-3851, assembly GCF_043974665.1. Lineage (NCBI taxonomy): Bacteria > Bacillati > Actinomycetota > Actinomycetes > Mycobacteriales > Mycobacteriaceae > Mycobacterium > Mycobacterium sp. AMU20-3851. Next base: position 3,376,165 of record NZ_CP146371.1, on the reverse strand, counting down.
CGACGGGCATCACCGGTGGTGCGAGTTTTGGCTGGTACGGCTAGCTGGCGTAGGAGCGCAACCGCTCGGCGCGGTCTCCATTGCGCAGCTTGGACATCACCTCGCGCTCGATCTGGCGGACCCGCTCGCGGGACAACCCGAACAGCTTGCCGATCTGATCGAGGGTGCGCGGCTGACCGTCGTCGAGCCCGAACCGCAGCCGGATCACCTGCTGCTCACGCTCGTCGAGCGTGGCCAGCACGTAGCGGATGTCGGTGTGCAGCAACTCGGAGATGACCGCGTTCTCCGCGGACATCGCCTCGGAGTCCTCGATGAAGTCACCCAGCGGGGCCTCTTCGTCGCTGCCGACCGGCATGTCCAGGCTCACCGGATCGCGGCTGTGCTCCAGCAGGTCGGCGATCTTCTCGGCGGGGATGCCGGACTCTTCGGCGAGTTCCTCGTCGGTGGCCTCGCGGCCCAGGTTCTGGTGCATCTCACGCTTGATCCGGGCGAGCTTGTTGACCTGCTCGACGAGGTGCACGGGCAGCCGGATGGTGCGGCTCTGGTCGGCCATGCCGCGGGTGATGGCCTGCCGGATCCACCAGGTGGCATAGGTCGAGAACTTGAATCCCTTGGCGTAGTCGAACTTCTCCATGGCGCGGATGAGCCCGAGGTTGCCCTCCTGGATCAGGTCCAGCAGCGGCATCCCGCGACCGGTGTAGCGCTTCGCCAGCGACACCACCAGACGCAGGTTGGCCTCCAGCAGGTGCCGGCGGGCCGCATCGCCGTCGCGTACGACGGCGGCGAGGTCGCGCTTGCGGGCGTCTCCGAGACGTTTCTTCGTGTTCAGCAGATGCTGGGCGTACAGGCCGGCCTCGATGCGCTTGGCGAGCTCGACTTCGTCGGCAGCCGTCAGCAGCGCGGTCTTACCGATGCCGTTGAGATACACGCGGACGAGGTCGGCAGCTGGGCTCTGGGCGTCCAGATCGGAATCGAAGCGGCTTGCGGTGGCGATCGCCATTTACGGCCTCCTGCTCGGTTGAACTGTCATGACGTACAACGCCGAGGGGGGCCTCAGAGTTCCCGTCACGTCCCAGTGGCATACCACCTGACCTGCAGTTTCAAACCGCAGACCTGAGAATGTGCTGAGAAGTCCGAAAGAGGGAGCTCAGTCGGGAACGCCGGGTTCGCCGCCGGCGTGCGGGGTCGGGCGTACCGGGGGCTGCAGGGCCGGGCGTTCGGCGGTGGGGAAGAGCGGCGCGCGCCGATGGGCGGCGTCGTAGCGGCGAGGTTCGGTGGCGCTGCGCGGCGGACGGTCGTTGGCGATGAGGACCGCGATCCAGGGCAGCGGGATGGAGACCAGGATGATCGCCAGCGAGATCAGACCGTTCTGCCAGACCCCGTAGGCGACGGCAGCGAGGACGAGCGCGGGAATCCGGAACGCCATCAGAGTCAGGTATTTGCGTACCCGCTCGCGGTGCTGCTCGTCCTGGGGGAGAGCAGCGCGTGTGATGAGGACCGGCCGACCTTCGTCGTCGAAACTCAGCTCGGGGCCGTGTTTCATAACTCCACTGTTCCACATCTTCGCCCCGGTGTGGCGTCCGGTATCCGGCCCAATCGATCTCGGGCACAATGGACCAATGCAGACCCAGACCATCGAGCGGCCCGACACCGACGAACGCGTCGACGACGGGACCGGTGACGACGCCCCCAAGGTCTTTCACTACGTGAAGAAGGACAAGATCGCCGAGAGCGCGGTCATGGGAAACCATGTGGTCGCACTGTGCGGTGAGGTCTTCCCGGTGACCAAGGCAGCCAAGCCCGGCTCCCCGGTGTGCCCGGACTGCAAACGGATCTACGAGTCGCTCAAGAAGTAGGGGTTCGCTTTCCGGAGATCCATGCGCGCACCCGCCGGGCGTGGGTGTCCGGGGCGGGCCATTCCTCCTGGATCGCGGCGTTGAGTTCGGCCCCGATCATCACCGCGAAGCCGGCCAGGAATGCGAAGAGCAGGAACGCGATCGGCGTCGCCAGCGCGCCGTAGGTATAGCCGGTCGCGGTGATCCAGGACAGATAGAAGCGCAGGCTGAACGTCGCGATCAGGAACACCGCCGTCGCCAGGACCGCGCCCACCACCAGTCGGTGGGTGGGCAGCGGTTCGGGTAGCGACACCCGGTAGAGGATCGTGACCACCAGGATCAGCGCGATGACCAGCACCGGGTAGTAGCCGTTCTGTAGGACGTGGAACCAGCTGTCCGGGATGTATTCGGCGATCTTGCGCGGGCCCAGTGCGATGAACGGCGCCGTCACCACCGCGCACACCAGCATGATCACGTACAGCCCGAGCGCGAAGAACCGCTGCCGCACCGGGTGGCGCAGCGGGGTCTGGTCATGGGCCTCAACGACCGAGTCCACGAATGCCGACACCGCCGAGGACCCGGCCCACAGCGAGATCACGAAGCCCAGCGACACCACCTCACCGCGGGCCGCCCGCACGATGTCGTAGATGGTCGGGGCGATGATCTCGTTGACGACGTTCTGCGAGAAGAACCGCTCCGAGGTGCTGATGAGTTGGTTCTCGATCGTCGGCAACGTGTCCGGCCCGAACAGCGGCGCCAAGTAGGCCAGACTGCCGAGCATGCCCAGCAGCAGCGGGGGCAACGACAGCGCGCACCAAAACGCAGCTTGGGCCGACTCCGAGAAGATGGAGTCGTCCCAAGCTTTGCCGAGAGTGCGCTTGGTGATCGGCCAGACGTGGTGACGTGATGGCTTCGCCGGGGTCTGGTCGGTCATCACCCGTCCAGCATTCCCGACGATCGACCCCGCCGCCCGTAATCACCGAGCGGGCGGGTCGTTACGCGTCGGCTGCGCTGACCTCGATCACGGCCGCCAGCTCGATCAGCTTGGCTTCGTGTTCGTTGGCATGGTGCTGGCAGAACAACAGTTCCGCGCCCGACGGTAGCTTCGCGCGTACACGCGCGGCGGCACCACAGCGGTCGCAGCGATCGGCCCGGGTCAGTTCCGGACTGGTCAGAGTTGCGTTCACGGCACATCCTCCGTTCAGCTTTGGTGCGTATGTCTACTGTGTCAGACGTTTTGGGTTCTGGCCTTGTTCCCCTGGTGTACACCGGTGTGTCGTGTCTCACTCCGTCGTCGTTACCGGGCGGGCAGCCTGGACGGCATGAGTACCCCATCTGGAGTCCTGGTGCACCTGTGCGCCGAAGACGAATGGCAGCGCGCATCGTCGACCGCCGAGTACCGGCCGCCGTCCCTGGCCGAAGTCGGGTTCATCCATCTTTCGTCCCCTGAGCAGGTGCATCTGCCCGCCAACCGGCTGTACGCCGGGCGCACCGATCTTGTTCTGCTCGGCATCGACCCGGCCCGGCTCGTCGATCCCGTTCGCTGGGAACTCGGTGTGCCGACCGATCCGGAGTCGATGCTGTTCCCACATCTGTACGGCCCGTTGCCCACTGGCGCTGTGACAAGTGTCACCCGTTATCTGCCCGCCGCCGACGGCTCATTCGCTGAGTTGCCGCCATCGGACGAATAGTCAACGGCCGCCTCCAATTCCACGCCGCCATCGTAGACGGGGCGGGCGAGGACGTAGGTTGGGGGAGTGAGACCTTCTGCACGGGTGGCCGTGGTCACCGGCGCCAGCCGCGGCGCGGGACGTGGCATCGCCGCCGCCCTGGGCGCACACGGGTGGCGGGTGTATGTCACCGGCCGGTCCGTCGCCGAGGCCGGTACCGCCGATCTGGTCAGCGCCGGCGGTGGTGAGGGCATCGCGGTCACCGTCGACCACGCCGACGATGCGGCCGTGGCCGATTTGTTCGCCCGAGTCGACGCGGACGGCTCCGGCCTGGACCTGTTGGTGAACAACGCGGCGGTGATCCACGACGAACTGACCGGCGCCCAACCGTTCTGGGAGAAGCCGCTCGGGCTGGCCGACGTGCTCGACGTCGGACTGCGCTCGGCCTACGTGGCGTCCTGGCATGCGGCGCCGCTGCTGACCGCCCGTGGCGGCGGGCTGATCGCGTTCACCTCCTCGCCGGGTTCGGTCTGCTACATGCACGGGCCGGCCTACGGCGCCCAGAAGGCCGGGATCGACAAGATGGCCGCGGACATGGCCGTCGACTTCTCCGGCACCGGGGTGGCCTGTGTGTCGATCTGGATGGGTATCCTGCTGACCGAACGGCTGCGCGCGGCGTTCGCCGGGAACCCGGATGCGCTGGCGGCGACGGCCGCGCACGCCGAGACCCCGGAGTTCACCGGCCATCTCATCGATGCGTTGTTCGGCGACCCGCAGCGCGACGAGCTCAGCGGCCGCAGTGTGATCGGCGCCGAACTGGCCGCCCGCTACGACCTCACCGACGAGGGCGGGCGTAGGCCCCCGTCGCATCGCGAAATGCTCGGATCGCCAAGGGAACCCAGCACCGTCGTGTTGCGCTGAGCTTCCGCGAGCGGCAAAGCGGCGTGACAAATGCCGTGCGTTTCGTAAACTGACGAACCATGTCGATACTGTCCGGCTTCGCGCCGTGGATCGTGTACTGGGTGCTGGTCGGGAACGTTCCCTTCAGCACCGCCGTGCTGGTGGCACTGGCCGTCGCGGTGGCGACGTACACGATCGGGCGGGTCCGGGGCAGTGCCGGCCGCACGCTGGAGATCGGTGCCATCGCCACCTTCGCGGTGCTCGCGGTCCTGACGTTCACCCTCGACCAGGAGTTCATGGAGCGCTGGATCCAGCCGTTGAGCAGCCTGGGCATCTTCCTGGTCGCACTGATCGGTTTGCTGGCCGGCCGCCCGTTCGTACGGGAGTTCGCCGAGGCCGACCAGTCACCCGAGGTGATCAAGAGCGAACTGTTCGGCCGCATCACCACGCTGGTGACCTGGATCTGGGTGGCCGCCTTCGCCGGGATGACGGTGTCTGCGGCCATCCCGCCGATCGTGCAGGCGGACGCCTCGATCCTGGACACCAGGACCCCGCTGTCGTTCGTCTGCTACTGGGTGGTGCCCTTCGTGCTCCTCGGCGCCGCGGTGCTGGGCGGTCGGGTGTTGACCGAGCGGATGGTCGCCGAGGCCACCAGCCCACACACCGTCCGCCGGTCGACATTCGTCGCGTTCAAGGAGCTGGAGATCGACCAGCTCTACTACCTGGCCCGCGAGCGCGCCGAGCGGGAGGCCGGCCCCGATCTAGAGGCCTATGACGTCAAGCTAGGTAGCCAGGGGGTGCCGCTGACCGGCGACGAGTCGCGAGAATCCTGGCCGATGAGCTACAAACTCCGGGAGCGCCGCGTCAAGCATTAGCCAGAATTCCGGCACTACTTTCCTCGGCAAGCGTCGGGGGCATCGTGCCTGTACAGAGGCTATTTCGCGGGCGTAGATTCCGATCTGGGGTGGGGTTAGGGATCGGCTCGGAGGGAGCGGGGAGATGTCTGAGCAGCAGGACAACATGGAAGTGATCAGGAAGGGTTACGAGGCGTTTTCCAGCGGCGACGTGGAGGCGGTCATGGCCCTGTTCGACGACAACGTCGAATGGGTGCAGCCGGGGAACAGCTCGATCAGCGGCACCTACCACGGCAAGGGTGAGGTGGCCCAGTACCTGGCCAACCTGGGCGAGAAGAACCCGACGGTGAAGCTCAACCGGCTACTGGCCGACGGTGACATGGTCGTGGCGCTCACCGACGTCACGGTCGGCGAGGAGAAGGGCAGCAACGCCGATGTCTTCACCGTCCGCGACGGCAAGACGACGCGGGTGGAGATCCACACCGACACCGCCCTGATGGAGCGTATCTACGGCACCAAGCAGCGCGCGGCGCACTGACCGCGCTAGTCGAGGTAGTCGCGCAGGACCTGCGAACGGCTCGGGTGGCGCAGCTTGCTCATGGTCTTCGACTCGATCTGGCGGATCCGCTCACGGGTGACCCCGTAGACCTGGCCGATCTCGTCGAGCGTGCGGGGCTGGCCGTCGGTCAGGCCGAAACGCAGCCGCACCACGCCGGCTTCACGCTCGGACAGGGTCTCCAGCACGGACTGCAACTGGTCCTGCAGCAGGGTGAAGGAGACGGCATCCACGGCCACCACGGCCTCGGAGTCCTCGATGAAGTCACCGAGCTGGCTGTCGCCCTCGTCGCCGATGGTCTGGTCCAGCGAGATGGGCTCACGCGCGTACTGCTGGATCTCCAGCACCTTCTCCGGCGTGATGTCCATTTCCTTGGCCAGCTCTTCGGGCGTGGGCTCGCGGCCCAGGTCCTGCAGCAGCTCGCGCTGGATGCGGCCCAGCTTGTTGATCACCTCGACCATGTGCACCGGGATACGGATGGTGCGGGCCTGGTCGGCCATGGCGCGGGTGATGGCCTGCCGGATCCACCAGGTGGCGTAGGTGGAGAACTTGTAACCCTTGGTGTAGTCGAACTTCTCGACGGCACGGATCAGGCCGAGGTTGCCCTCCTGGATCAGGTCCAGGAACGCCATGCCGCGGCCGGTGTAGCGCTTGGCCAGCGAGACCACGAGGCGCAGGTTGGCTTCCAGCAGGTGGTTCTTGGCGCGGTCGCCGTCCCGGCAGATCCACTGCATGTCGCGGCGCTGGGCGGCGGGCAGCTTCTCGCCCTTCTCGGCCAGCTCGGTCATCAGCTGGGTGGCGTACAGCCCGGCCTCGATGCGCTTGGCGAGCTCGACCTCTTCTTCGGCGTTGAGCAGCGCGACCTTGCCGATCTGCTTCAGATAGGCGCGCACCGAGTCGGCCGACGCCGTGAGCTCGGCGTCCTTGCGGGCCTGCCGCAGAGCCTCGGATTCCTCTTCGTCCCAGACGAAGTCTCCGGACGCCTTGTCCTTCTCCGAAGGCTCGGCGATCTCGTCGTCGCCCTTGGCGGCCTTGGTCTTGGTGTCGCCGGCTTCCTCGGCCTCTTCGGCGTCCTCGGCCTCGGCCTCCTCGGCGTCGTCTTCGGTGTCGAGGTCGTCGATCTCGACGTCTTCGAGGTCGTCGCCGGGTTCTACTTCGAGGTCATCGCTTTCGATGTCGTCGCCGAGGGTGACGTCTTCGGCGGACTCGTCCTTCTTGGCGCGGGAGCCGGCGGCCTTCTTGGCGGGAGCTTTCTTCGCGGCGCGCTTCGCCGGCGCCGCCTTGGCGGCAGCCTTGGCCGGCGCCTTCTTGGCGGGCGTCTTGGTGGCGGCGGTGGGCTTGGTCAGCTCTTCGGTTGCCGGGCTCTTTGTCGCTGCCACGTACACCCTCTCGGTCTTGCGGATCGGCGACGCGCGCAGGCGCCATCGAAAAGTTGTCGGCTGTCTCGAATATTGGCGTTTGATCTCTGCTGGGATATCCGCCGGTTATGTCGGTAGGCGGCCGCCACCGACCATTGTAACGACACTGTGGGGGTGCGCTGCGCCGAGTGGGGATTTCACTCGACGTGGATGCCGCGGGCGGCCATCGCCGCACCGACGATGCCGGCGGTGTTGAGCAGCGCCGCGGGCACCACCGGGGTCCGGTTCTTCAGCATCGGTATCCACCGGTCGGCCTTGCGGCTGATGCCGCCGCCGGCGATGAACAGATCCGGCCAGATCGCGTTCTCGATGACCACCAGCACCTTGGTGACCTCTTCGGTCCAGCGCTGGTAGCTCCACTCCTTGCGTTCCTTGACCGAGGAGGCGGCCCGGTGCTCGGCCTCCTTGCCGCCCACCTCCAGGTGACCGAACTCGGTGTTGGGCAGCAGCACGCCGTTGTGGATGACGGCCGACCCGATGCCGGTGCCGAAGGTCAGCAGCACGATCAACCCGGTGTTGTCCTTGCCGGCGCCGTACTTTTCCTCGGCCAGGCCCGCCGCGTCGGCGTCGTTGAGCACCGTCACGGGCTGCCCGTCGAGTTCGGCGCTGATCACCTGTGCCGCGTCGGTGCCGATCCAGCCCTTGTCCACGTTGGCCGCGGTCCGCACGATCCCGCCGGTCACCACGCCGGGGTAGGTCACGCCGAGCTTGCCGGTCCAGCCGAACTCGCGCACCACCGCGGCGACCGTCTTGGCCACGTCGGCCGGGGTGGCCGGCTGCGGGGTGGCAAGTTTGAAGCGGTCACCGATGAGCTGGCCGGTGTCCAGGTCGACGAGGCCGCCCTTGATTCCGCTGCCGCCGACGTCGACGCCGAATCCGGTGTTGGTCGATCCGGTCACGGGAACGCTCCTAAGCAGGCGGCGGGCAACGGAATTCGACACCACAGTAGTGGGTTGTGGTGCGATGTACCCATGAACGAACCAGTCGCCCTGCGGGCGGTGGCCGTCCGGTTGGCCGAGCAGGCCGCAACCTTCGTGCGAACCAGGCGGGCCGAGGTGTTCGGTGCCGGCGCGCAGCACACCGACGCGGTCCGCACCAAGAGCACGCCGACCGATCCGGTGACCGTGGTGGACACCGAGACCGAGCGGTTGCTGCGGGACCTGCTGGCCGAGCACCGCCCCGAGGACCAGGTGCTGGGGGAGGAGGAGGGCGGCTCCGCCCACGCGGCCCCGGGGGTGCCGGTCTGGGTGATCGACCCGATCGACGGAACGGTCAACTTCGTCTACGGCATCGAGGCCTACGCGGTGTCGGTGGGCGTGCAGATCGACGGTGTCGCGGTGGCCGGCGCGGTGGCCAATGCCGCGACCGGGGAGATCTACTCGGCCGCGCTCGGTCACGGTGCGACCGTGACCCGCGACGGCGTGTCAACGACGTTGCGCGCCAATGCCATCGACGACCTGTCGATGGCGTTGGTGGGCACCGGGTTCTCCTACGAGTCCGAGCAGCGCAGCCGGCAGGCGGCGGTGCTGGCCGCGTTGCTGCCGACGGTGCGCGATGTGCGCCGCATCGGTTCCTGCGCACTGGACCTGTGCATGGTCGCGGCGGGGCGCCTCGATGCCTATTTCGAGGACGACGTGCGGGTGTGGGACTGGGCCGCCGGCGCGCTGATCGCGGCCGAGGCCGGTGCGGTGGTGCGATTGCCCGCCGGCGGCGGCAGCGCCGGCGATGCGCTGGTGGCTGCCGCGCCCGGGATCGCCGCCGAGCTGGACGCGGCCCTGCGGCACACCCGCTGACTCAGCAGGTGGCGCTGTGGATCTTGGTCAGCAGCGCCGCGTCGGCCGGCTGGGTGGCGTCCGGCCGCAGACCGGCCAGCATCGCGTCGATGTCGTCGCTGCGGCTGAACTCGGTGAATTCGGTGCCGACGGCGAGGTCCACCGAGTCGTCGGGGCGCCCGTCGAGGAACAGTTCGGTGCACGGTGCGACCAGCCACACCGCCGCCGCGGCGGCCTTCCCGGATTCCCCGAACCGGATCTGGCCCTGGCATTCCAGCCGGGCGTTGGCGTACACGGTGTCGTTGGCCGCGGTGGGCTGAGCGAAGCCGAGGTCGCGCAGCGCCCCGGACACCTCGGCGGCCTGGCCGCCCTGGCCGCTGGCGTTGAGGACCTGAACCTTGGTGTCGGCGAGCCGGGCCGGCATCACCTCGGCCATCTCGGCGGGGGCGACCTGCTGGCCGAGCGACGCCGGGGCGGCGGTGCTGTCGGGGGCGGGCGCGGGCGGCGGGTTGCACGCCACCGCTTCCGGCACCTCGGTCGACTGGTTGAGCGCGACGACCCACACCACGCCGGTCACCAGGGCCAGGGCCACGAACAGGCACAGCGCGGGGACATGGTTGCGGCGGCGGAACGGACGACCGTGTTTGTCGAACGCCGTGCCCTCGGTGATGGAAGCGACCACCCCTGCACCTTAAGGGCTCGTGGACGCGCCATTCGCCACGAGCAGTTTCGCGCTGTGATATAAATCACAGTCAATCTGGGTCGATTCCGGGCACGAATCATTTGGTGTAGGCGTTCGACGCTGGTACAAAGCACTGCTGCAAGGGTGCTGCACCGGTACCGGAGGGGATGAAAATGGCTACCGACTACGACGCTCCACGGCGGACCGAGACCGACGATGTGTCCGAGGATTCGCTGGAAGAGCTCAAAGCGCGACGCAACGAGGCCCAGTCGGCCGTCGTCGACGTCGACGAATCTGAGTCCGCGGAATCGTTCGAGCTTCCCGGCGCCGACCTTTCCGGTGAGGAACTGTCGGTTCGGGTCGTCCCGAAACAGGCCGACGAGTTCACCTGCTCGAGCTGCTTCCTGGTTCACCACCGCAGCCGGCTGGCGAGCGAGAAGAACGGCCAGCTGATCTGCACCGACTGCGCGGCGTGACCCGCGGGGTCAGCTGCGCAGCGCGGCCAGCACCCGGTCGGGGTGTCGGCAGCTGACCAACCAGTACGGGGTGGGGTCGTCGGGGTCATCGAGCACGATCAGAACCATCGGTCCCACCCAGGCCTTGTGCAAGACGAAGGCGGCCGGGTCGAGTTGTCGGCCCAGGGCCGCCGACTTCGCTGATTTGGGCACCTCCGCCGACCGCGCGATGGCGCTCACCGGCAGGTGGGCGTGTCCGGCCCACAACTCGACCGTGGGCCTGGCGGACGGGTCGGCCGACTCGTCGGCGACCACCCGGATCTCCGCCCGCCCCGCCCACACCAGGACGGCCGCCGCCGCGGGCAGCAGCACCGCGAACGGCAGCCATTCGGGCATTCCCTCGACGCCCATGTTCACTTCGGTGGCGATCAGGGCGGCCAGGCCCAGACCGGGCAGCCAGAACCACAGCGGGAGCCGAAGGCGCTCGCGATAGCGCACGGTTTGGGTGGTAGCACGCGTGTCAGACACGTGCCCAAGAGTAATCTCATCCGTCGTGCCTACTTCTCTGGCGGTTGTGAGATTGGATCGCGAACTCCCGATGCCCAGCCGCGCGCATGACGGCGATGCCGGTGTCGACCTGTTCAGCGCAGTCGATGTGGAGCTGGCCCCCGGCCACCGCAGCCTGGTCCCGACCGGGATCGCGGTGGCGATTCCGCACGGGATGGTCGGGCTGATTCATCCGCGGTCGGGATTGGCCACCCGCGTAGGGCTTTCGATCGTCAATACGCCGGGGACCGTCGATGCCGGTTACCGTGGTGAGATCAAGGTGACACTGATCAATCTCGACCCGGAGGAACCGATCATGGTGCGGCGCGGAGACCGCATCGCGCAGCTGCTGGTGCAGCGCGTCGAGCTTCCGGAGCTGGTCGAGGTGTCATCATTCGATGAGGCCGGACTGGCCGACACCTCCCGTGGCGCAGGTGGTCACGGATCATCTGGCGGACATTCGAGTTTGTGAAAGAGGACGATCAACGTGACTGACGAAGCCGAAGACTTCGACGGACCGTTCGACATCGAGGACTTCGATGATCCGGAGTCGGCGAAGCATGCCCGGCTGGATCTGGGATCGGTCCTGGTTCCGATGCCCGCCGCCGGCCAGGTGCAGGTGGAACTGACCGACCAGGGCGTGCCCAGCTCGGTGTGGATCGTGACGCCCAACGGACGGTTCACCATCGCGGCCTACGCGGCTCCCAAGACCGCCGGGTTGTGGCGTGAGGTGGCCGGCGAGCTGGCCGATTCGCTGCGCAAGGACGGCGCCAAGGTCCGGATCGAGGACGGTCAGTGGGGCCGCGAGGTGGTCGGCGCGAGCACGACCGCTCCGCAGGGTCAGCAGCCCGGCGTCGTCCGGTTCATCGGCGTGGACGGGTACCGCTGGATGATCCGCTGCGTGGTCAACGGACTCCCGGAGAACGTCGACGCGCTCGCTACCGAGGCCCGGGAGGCGTTGAAGGACACGGTGGTCCGCCGAGGCGACACGCCACTTCCGGTACGTACACCGCTGACCGTGCAGCTGCCCGAGGCGATGGCCGCCCAGCTGCGTGCCGCCGCCGAGCAGGCCCAGGCGCAGGCATTGGCGCAGGCGCAAGCGCAAGCCCAGGCTCAGGGGCAGGTGCCGCCGGAACCCGCGGCGCGTCGCAGTGCCGAGGGCTCCGCGATGCAGCAGATGCGCAGCACCATCACCGGGGGCTAGGTCTCCAGCAGGGCGGCGACGCATTCGGCGCCCAGCCGCGACTCGTCGGCCCCCATCTCGTCGAGCGTCACGGTGCGCAGCGCCGCGTGCGGAGCGGCGGCGACCCATTCGAGCGCGACGTCCACCGGGTGGACCGGGTCGTCGACGGCGGCCACCACCCCCATCGGGGTCCTCAGCGTGGTCAGCTGCGCCACGGTGGGCGCGACATAGCCGGCGGCTTCCTCCATCGCGTCGGGCAGGCCCGGCCACTGCGCCAGCCAGGACCGGGTCAACTCGGCGGCCAGCCATGCCGGGCTGGATGCCTGCATCGCCGAGACGGTCTCCGACAGCCCGTTGGCGCGGAGCTGCTGGGCCGAGTGACGGGCCGTCAGCGCCGCCGGGGCGTCACCGGGCTCTCCGGACCAGGCGGGCAGCGCGATCAACAGGCCGGTGACCCGGCTGGGATGGGCCAACGCCCAGGACGCCGCCACCGCAGCTCCGATGGACACCCCGCCGGCCACGATCGGCCCGGCGCCGCGCGCGGCCTCGTCGAGCGCCGCGAGGTATCCCGCGACCAGTCGGCTCGGATCCGGTGCAGGTGTGACCACCGTCGCACCGGCATCGTGCAAGGCGCCGGAAAATGCCCGGTAGACGTAGTCGTCATCGGATCCGGTACCGGCCAGCAGAACCGTTGTCACGCCACGTAAGTTGACCGCCATCACACGATGGTGACACCCCCGGCGCGCCACCCGCGCGCGACGTGGCGAAGAGGAACCAACAGGTCTACGGTGGCGTTGGTCAGATAGTGCATCCACCGCGGATTCACAGCAGGGAGAGGTATGGCTACGGCCGAAGGGTATCTGCGCCGGCTCACTCGTCGGCTGACGGAAGATCCCGAACAACTCGACGTCGAGGAACTCAGCGACGAGGCCGCTGCGACCGGCGCGCAGAAGGCGATCGACTGCCGACGCGGCCAGGAAGTCACCATGGTCGGCACCCTGCGCAGCGTCGAATGCAACGGTAAGGGCTGCGCCGGTGGTGTGCGCGCCGAACTGTTCGACGGCACCGATGCGGTCATGCTGGTGTGGCTGGGGCAGCGGCGTATCCCGGGGATCGAGTCCGGACGCACCCTGCGGGTGCGCGGTCGGCTCGGCACGCTCGACAGCGGTGCGAAGGCGATCTACAACCCGCTCTACGAGATTCAGAAGTGACGGAACCAGACACAGCGTCAGCGACCGAAGAAGATCCGCCCAAGAAGGGCGCTCAGGCCGTCCTGGAGCAGATGGGTGGCGTCAGCGGTCTCATCTACTCCTCGCTACCGGTGCTGGTCTTCGTGCCGGTGTCCACCAACGCGGGCCTCATGCCCGCCATCTACGCCGCCCTCGGCACCGCTGCGCTGGTCCTGGTGTGGCGGCTGATCCGCCGGGAATCGCTACAGCCCGCGGTGTCCGGGTTCATGGGTGTCGGCATCAGCGCGCTGATCGCCTACCTGGTCGGTGAGTCCAAGGGGTATTTCCTGCTGGGCATCTGGTCGTCGCTGGTCTGGGCGGCGGTGTTCGCGCTCTCGGTGCTGATCCGCCGGCCCGTGGTCGGCTACATCTGGGGCTGGGTCAACAACCACGACCGGGGCTGGCGGCAGGTGCGCCGCGCCGTGCTGGCCTTCGACATCGCCACCCTGACGTGGGTGGCGGTGTTCTCGTCCCGCTTCGTGGTGCAGCACCACCTGTACGACGCCGATGAGACCGGTCTGCTCGGCGTCGCCCGGATCGCGATGGGCTGGCCGCTGACCGGGGTGGCCGCGGTCATCACGTACTTCGCCATCCGCGCCGCGCAGAAGGCGCTGCGCGCCCAGACCGCGGCTTAGCGCTGCTGCGCGCGGAGCAGCAGTTCGCGCAGTTCGTCCTCGGACTCGGCGGTGGCCACGAAGACCAGTTCGTCGCCGCCCTCCAGTGGTTCGTCCCCCTCGGGGACGATCACCCGTTGCCCGCGCAGGATGGTCACCAGCGAGGCGTCCCGGGGCAGGTTGAGCCGTTTGACCGCTTTGCCGCCCCACGGGGTGTCGTCGGGCAGGGTGATCTCGACCAGGTTGGCCTGCCCCTTGCGGAAGCTCAGCAGCCGCACCAGATCGCCGACCGCGACCGCCTCCTCGACCAGGGAGGCCAGCATGCGCGGTGTGGACACCGCGACGTCGACGCCCCAGTTCTCGTCGAACAACCACTCGTTGCGCGGGTCGTTCACCCGGGCCACCACCCGTGGCACCGCGAACTCGGTCTTGGCCAGCAGGCTGAGCACCACGTTGGCCTTGTCGTCGCCGGTCGCGGCGATCACCACGTCGAACTCCTCAAGCTTCACCGATTCCAGCAGGGACAGCTCGCAGGCGTCGCCGAGGCGCCAGTGCGCCGCCGGGATGGCGTCCACGTCGATATGTTCGGGATCCCGTTCGAGCAGGGTGACCTCATGGCTCGAGACGAGCTCGCGGGCGATGGAACGGCCTACGGCACCCGCTCCGGCGATGGCGACTTTCATCAGCGCTCGTTGTCCTCGCTCGGGGGCAGGGCGGAGATGGCCAGGGCTTCGGCGATGTGCCCGGCGATGGCGGCGATGAAAACCTGGTCGCCTGCCTGGATGATGGTCTTGGTGTCCGGCAACAGCCCGGAGCCCAGCCGCAGGATGAACGCCACCCGGCCGCCGGTGGCGGCCTCCAGTTCGGTCACGGGGTGCCCGGCCCAGCCCTCGTGCAGCGGCAGTTCGGCGACCCCGACGTTGCCGGACGGGTCTCGCCACTTGGTGGTCTCGGATTCCCGGGTGAGCACGTTGAGCAGCCGGTCGGTGGTCCAAGGCACGGTGGCGACGGTCGGGATGCCGAGGCGTTCGTAGACGGCGGCGCGTTTTGCGTCGTAGATGCGCGCGACCACTCGTTCGACACCGAAGGTTTCCCGCGCCACCCGGGCGGAGATGATGTTCGAGTTGTCGCCCGAGGACACCGCGGCGAACGCGCCGGCTTCTTGGATCCCGGCGCGCAGCAGCACATCCCGGTCGAAGCCCATGCCGAGGACCCGTTCACCGGGGAACTCGGGGGAGAGCCGGTTGAACGCGGTGGACTCCCGGTCTATGACGGCCACCTCATGGCCGATCCTGGCCAGTCCGTCGGCCAGCGACGCGCCGACGCGGCCGCACCCCATCACCACTACCCGCACTGTCGGTCCTCTCTGGCCTGTCCAGGAATACCGTTACATCGAACACGCCGTTGCACCAGCGCACCCGGAACGCTACAGCCACCCCGCTTCGGGCCTAGTGTTGGCACTCGTGTCAAAGCTTTCGACCGCCGCCCGGCGGCTGGTCCTGGGGAGACCGTTTCGCAGCGATACGTTGTCGCACACCCTGCTGCCGAAGCGGATCGCCTTGCCGGTGTTCGCCTCCGACGCCCTGTCCTCGGTCGCCTACGCGCCCGAGGAGATCTTCCTGGTCCTGTCGGTAGCCGGTCTGGCGTCCTACTCGTTCGCGCCGTGGATCGGCCTGGCGGTGGCCGCGGTGATGATGATCGTGATCGCCAGCTACCGGCAGAACGTGCACGCCTACCCGTCCGGCGGCGGGGATTACGAGGTCGTCACCACCAATCTCGGCGGTACCGCCGGGCTGACGGTGGCCAGCGCGCTGCTGGTCGACTATGTGCTCACGGTCGCGGTCTCGATGTCCTCGGCGATGGCGAACATCGGTTCGGCCATACCGTTCATCAACCAGCACAAGGTGCTGTTCGCGGTGGCCGCGATCCTGCTGCTGGCATCGCTGAACCTGCGCGGTATCCGGGAGTCGGGCACGGCGTTCGCCATCCCGACCTACCTGTTCATGTTCGGGGTCACGGTCATGCTGGGCTGGGGTCTGTTCCAGATCCATGTGCTCGGTGTTCCGCTGCAGGCGGAGTCCGCCGCGTTCGAGATGCGCGCGGAGAACGAGCACGAGGACGTGGCGGCGATCGCCATGATCTTCCTGGTGGCGCGCGCGTTCTCCTCCGGGTGCGCGGCGCTGACCGGCGTGGAGGCCATCAGTAACGGGGTGCCGGCATTCAAGAAGCCGAAGTCCCGCAACGCGGCGACCACCCTGCTGATGCTCGGTGTGATCGCCACCACGTTGTTCATCGGAATCATCATGCTGGCCAAGGAAACCGGCGTGCAGATCGCCGAGCGCCCGCATGAGCAACTGGTGGGGGCGCCGGCGGACTACCACCAGAAGACGCTGATCGCCCAGCTTGCCGATGCGGTGTTCCACGATTTCCCGCTCGGCCTCTACCTCATCGCCGGTGTCACGGCGCTGATCCTGGTGCTGGCGGCCAACACCGCGTTCAACGGGTTCCCGGTGCTGGGATCGATTCTGGCGCAGGACCGCTTCCTGCCCCGTCAGTTGCACACCCGCGGTGATCGGCTGGCGTTCTCCAACGGCATCCTGTTCCTGGCGTTCGCGGCCATCGCGTTCGTGGTCGCCTTCCAGGCCGAGGTCACCCATCTGATCCAGCTCTACATCGTCGGGGTGTTCGTATCGTTCACGCTCAGCCAGATCGGCATGGTCCGGCACTGGACGCGGTTCTTGCGGATCGAGACCGATCCCGTCGCGCGACGCAACATGCACCGATCCCGGGTGATCAACGCCGTCGGCTGTGTGTGCACCGGCACCGTCCTGCTGGTGGTGGTGGTCACCAAGTTCGTGGCCGGGGCGTGGATCGCGATCCTGGCGATGGCCGCGCTGTTCGTGATCATGAAGCTGATCCGCAGGCACTACGACACGGTGGCGCGCGAACTCGACGAGCAGGAAGCCGACCTGGAGGACATCGTGCTGCCCAGCCGCAACCACGCGGTGGTGCTGGTGTCCAAGCTGCACCTGCCGACCCGCCGCGCGCTGGCCTACGCCCGGGCCACCCGGCCGGACGTACTGGAGGCCATCACCGTCAGCGTCGACGACGCCGAGACCCGGGAGCTCGTGCACACCTGGGAGGAGAGCGACGTCAGCACGCCGCTGAAGGTCATCGCCTCGCCGTACCGCGAGATCACCCGGCCGGTACTGGATTACGTCAAACGGGTCACCAAGGAGTCCCCGCGCACGGTGGTCACCGTCTTCATCCCCGAGTACGTGGTCGGGCACTGGTGGGAGCAGGTGCTGCACAATCAGAGCGCGCTGCGGCTGAAGGGCAGGCTGCTCTTCGAGCCGAACGTGATGGTGACTTCGGTACCCTGGCAGCTCAACTCGTCGGAGCGGCTCAAGACACTGCAGCCGCAGTCCGCGCCCGGCGATGCACGAAGAGGATTTCTGGATTGACCGGATCGGACCTGACTCTCACCACCGGGCCGGCCGCCAACGGCGGTAGTTGCGTGGCACGCCACGACGGGCGGGTGGTGTTCGTCCGCTATGCGCTGCCCGGTGAGGTGGTGCGGGTGCAGGTGGTTTCCGAGCGCGGATCTTATTGGCACGCAGACGTTGTCGAGGTGATCGAACCGTCACCGGACCGCATCGACTCGCTGTGCGACATCGCCGGACGCGATGGGGCGGGGTGCTGCGATCTGGCGTTCGCGGACCCTGCGGCCGCCCGCCGGATCAAGGGCGAGGTGGTGGCCAACCAGTTGGGCCGACTCGGCGGCCACGAGTGGTCAGGTGTGGCCGAGGAAGTCGGTGGGGCCGGCCCGACGGGCTGGCGCACCCGGGTGCGCCTGGACGTGTCCCATGCCGGGCGCGCGGGGTTTCACCGCTACCACAGTGCGGAGCTGGCCGAGGACCTGAACTGCGCGCAGCTGCCGGTGGGGATGCTCGAGGGTCTGGACGGATCCCGCTGGCCGCCGGGGGCGCAGCTGCATGTGGCCCTCGACGACGAGGGACGTCGTCATGTGGTGCAGGCCGGCCCGCGCAACGGGCGCAAGAAGGCCACGACCCAGGTCGCCGAGGGCGAGTACGAGGCGGTACAGCGCATCGGCGGTCGGCAGTGGCGCATCCCGGTGACGGCCTTCTGGCAGGCGCACCGGGACGCACCGCAGGTGTACAGCGACCTGGTGGCCGAGGCCGCGGGTCTGCAGCCGGGAATGACGGCATGGGATCTCTACGGCGGTGCCGGGGTCTTCGCGGCCGTGCTGGCCGACGGCGTCGGCGAGTCGGGCCGTGTGCTCACCGTCGACACCTCCCGAGGTGCCGCGCGTGCCGCCCGTGCGGCGCTCGCTGACCTGCCGCAGGTGTCGGTGGTCACGGAGTCGGTGCGCCGGGCCATCGCGGACCAGCCGGACCGCCCGGACGTCGCGGTGCTGGACCCGCCGCGCGCGGGCGCCGGCCGGGAGATCATCGAGCAGCTGGCCGGGATCCCCCGAATCATCCATATCGGTTGCGAGGCAGCCTCATTCGCCCGGGATGTGGGGGAGTACCTGCGGCAGGGCTACACCGTGGAGCAACTGCGGGTGTTCGATTCCTTCCCGCTCACCCATCACGTCGAATGCGTGGCTGTGCTCACGCGCTAATCAGGCCGCACGGTGGATCGTGACCACGTGGATGTCCCGGGTCAGGATGCGCAGCCCACCGGCGATCGGTGGCGCGATGGAGCGGTAGGTCGCTCCGGTGGGTGTGGTGTGTTCGGCGACGTGGCGTCCGCCGGGGTCGAACAGAGCGCGGACTTTCCAGCCCGGCTGTTCCTTCACGTAATTGCAGCGTTCGCAGCGGCCACTGCCGTTCAGTGCGTTGGTCGGGCCGTGGTGGGTGTGCGGCTCGGCGTGGTCGATGTGGCGGATCGGGGCGTCGCAGTACGGCGCCCGGCAGGTCTGATCGCGTAGCCGGATGAACTGGGCCAACCCGGCGGGGAAGGCCCGGGCCCGAGACTCCATCGCTACCAGCGCCCCGCTGTCCGGGGCGGCGTAGAGCCTGCGTAACTCGACCCGGCCCTGCTCGTCGATCGCATCGGTGATCATCTGGCGCGCCACTGCAGCCGGGATCGGTCCGTGGTCCTGGATTGCTGCGGCTGCGTCGCTCTGCCCGAGTAGGGCCTCCTCGGGGAGCACCACATTCACCGTGATCGGCACCGGCTCAGCGGCGGAGCGGCCGGTGACGCGCTCGTACATGGTGTCGGACATTGTCTGCCCGCGCGACCGCCCGTCGGGGTTGATATCGGCCTCGCGTTTGAGGCTGGCGTAGACCGAGACGCCCTGCGCCAATGGCATCAGTGCGGTCACATAGACCATGTTGTCGGGTGCGGGCCGAGTGGAGACGTTGCGGTCTGCGGGCGCCTTGGCCGCGCGGTCCACGATGGCCTGCGGATCCAGTTCGTAGGCGATCTCTTTGGCCTTTGCGGTGATGCGCTTGTTGCCCAGACCGTCGAGTGCGGCCGGATCGCCGCACATCCGATGATCGAATCGCCGACGATCCTCGACGGTCAGGCAGGCCGATTCGCGGACGATGATGGTGGCGCGCCATTCCGACAGCACGCCGGCTTCCAGCGCGGCCAGGGTGCAGGGCATCTCGTTGACCAGGGCCTTGGCGAAACCCAGGTGCCGATCGCCGTGGGTGGGCGAATCTCGGCGTGCCAGAGCGACTTCGGCGGCCATGCCGCGGCCGCGCTTCTTGGCCGGTATCCCGACCCGCCCCTCGAGCTGGCGGCGGATGGCGTCCCATTCGGCGGTGCTGCGGGCCTGCTCGGCGGCGGCGGCCGATTTCTGTCGTTCCAGGTCGGCGATGCGATCCCGCAGCGCCGCTTCCCGGGCCTGCAGATCGTCGGTAGTCGACTGTTCGAACATATGTTCGACACTACACCGATTCGGCTTCGCTGGAAAGGGTGAAGTCTCAGATCTGCACAGCCGACCAGAGCATCGCAAAAAGCCTCGCTTCCCAGTCCTGGCGAGACTTTCCGGTCCGGGCGCGTTCGGCGATGTAGGCGCCGACGAGGGCGTCGATGAGGGTGTCGGGATCGAGGTCGGGTCGAACGTCGGAGTCGCTCTGCATCTCTTCGATCACCGTCACCAGTGCGGCCCGCTGTGATCCGAGCACCTCCCGGAACAGCGCATTGAACTCCGGGTCCGCCTCGGTCAGCAGGGAAGCGAATCCGCCGAATCCGATCCCGTCGCCGACTGCGGCGACGGCCTGTCGAACCACCCAGTGCAGGCGCTCGGACGCTTGTGTGCGCGGTGGCGCAGGGCTTGCCGCCATCAACCGGGACAACGCCGCGCGCAGCACGTCGCGCCGATCGCTGTAGCGACGGTAGATGGTCGTCTTCGCAATGCCGGAGTGTGCTTGCACTGCCTGCACGGTGACTGCACTGGGTCCGCCGGTGCGTAGGAGTTGCAGGGCGGTGTCGGCGATGCGGTCGTTGACGTTCGCTGCCGCTGTCATGGGCTACAGTGTACGTAGCGCTACGCTTTGCGTAGCGTAGCGATATGTGAAAGGGGTTCGAGGATGAAGAAGATGTCCGGTGGCGCCGTTGTGTACCTCGGTTATGTGCTGATCCTGTTGGCCTTCGTGGCGTTGGGGGCGTGCGTGGCCGCGCTGGCATTCGGTAGCCCGTCGCTGGCTCTGGGTGCCGGCATCGCGCTCGTCGTTGCGCTGGGTGCCGGGGTCGCGGTGATCCGGAGCGGCCTGCGCATCAAGGGCGGCATCTGGTCGAAGCCGGCGGTCGGCACAGCGTCGAGAGCTACCTGGCGACCTACCGCAAAGCGGCTGACAGTGCGGCCGGTGAACCCGCCGACGTCGTGAGGATGCGCCGCGCGGCGTAGGAACGGTTGACAGATCGTTGGGTTTTCCCAACAATCGGTTATATGAGTCCGGTTAGGCGGGATAACTCCCGCCCGATCCTTAACCGCATCCCGGTGTTACGGGCGGAGCGGGGGATGAGCCGGGCCGACCTGGCGGCACTGATCGACGTGAACCCGCAGACCGTCGGAGCGCTGGAGCGGGGCGATCACTACCCGAGTCTCGATCTGGCGTTCCGTATTTGTGACGTCTTCGACCTTCCCGTCGAGGCTGTGTTCTCGCGGACCGAGTTCACACCGCTGTCCGTCCAGGTCTACCGACGATCCGAAGGGGGCAGTGCCGATGGCTGAGACAGATCTGATCGAGCGGTATCAGGATTTCCGCACCAGAAGGTTCCTGAAGCAAGAACAGGTATGGGCGAACTTGCTGCCGCACTGGCGCACACAGCGTCGGCGGCGCCTGCTCGTCATCACGCTGCTCGTCACCTTCGCGTTCATGTTCGGCGTCAGCGTGCTCTGTGCTTTCGGAGTTCAGTGGGCGCCACTGCTGTGGCTGCCGGCCTGCGCCGTGTTCTTTCCGGGCTGGATCGCGTTGCAGATCGTCTCCAGTCGCCGCGGTGACGCCCCGAGGGGAGCACTCGACGAATTCGAGATCGCTCAGCGCAACAGTGCGAGGTCCATCGGATTGACGATCACTCAGAACCTGATGATGATCCCGGTCTGCTACCTGATCTTCGGCGCTGTGATCACCGGCGGTACCGATACCGCCATGGCCTACGCGGGTGGTCTGATGGCGCTGACGGTTCTGTCGATCGGTGGGTGCTCACCCGCGATGATCCTGGGCTGGACTCGCCCCGACCCCGAACCCGACGTGCACTAAAATTACGACCCGGTGTGCCGGGAAGTCTGGTCGGCGACTGCCGAACGCTGACCAGAGGAGCCCGATGAACCGACCCCGTCTACTTTCACTGGGCTCCTGGCCCGAGACCCGCAGGGTCACCGAGATCCTCCGCAAGGAGACCGTCGGCGGTGTCATCCTGCTGATCGCCGCGGCCGCGGCAATCGTCTGGGCCAACTCGCCGTGGGCGGACAGTTACTTCGCGTTGCGGGATTTCACGATCGGCGGCGAACCGTTCGGTCTGCACCTGAGCCTGAGCATCGGGCACTGGGCCTCCGACGGCCTGCTCGCGGTGTTCTTCTTCGTGGTCGGCCTGGAACTCAAGCGCGAGTTCGTCGCCGGTGACCTGCGTGACCCGGGCCGGGCAGCGCTACCGATCGCCGCCGCGGTCGGCGGCATGGTGGTCCCCGCGCTGATCTTCGTGGCGGTGGCCGCCCGCCAGGGCGAGGGCGCCGTGCACGGCTGGGCCATCCCGACAGCCACCGATATCGCGTTCGCGGTGGCCGTGCTCGCGGTGATATCCACGCATCTGCCGTCCGCCCTGCGGATGTTCCTGCTCACCCTGGCGGTGATGGACGATCTGCTGGCCATCACCGTCATCGCGATCTTCTACACAGACACCCTCAACATCGCCGCGCTGGCACTGGCCCTGATCCCGCTGCTCATCTTCGCCGTATGCGTACAGCGCGGGGTACAGGCCTGGTGGATCCTGATTCCGCTGTCGATCGCCACCTGGGTGCTGATGCACGAGTCCGGGGTACACGCGACGGTGGCCGGTGTGTTGCTCGGGTTCATGGTGCCGGTCCACAAGAAGGCCCGCGAAGTCGATGCCGGGATGGCCGAATACTTCGAGCACCGGTCCCGCCCCATCTCGGCGGGCATCGCGATCCCGGTGTTCGCGTTCTTCGCCGCCGGGGTCAGCCTGGGCGGCTTCGGCGGGCTGGCCGGCGCCCTGAGCGACCCGATCACCCTGGGCATCGTGCTCGGGTTGGTACTGGGCAAACCGGTGGGGATCTTCCTCACCACCTGGACGCTGTCGAAGGTGACCCGCGCCGAACTGGACTCCTCGTTGCGGTGGATAGACGTGCTGGGTGTCTCGATGCTCGCGGGTATCGGATTCACCGTGTCACTGTTGATCGGCGACCTCGCCTATGCCGACGCGTCCCGTGAGGAGTTCGTCAAAGTCGGCGTGCTGACCGGTTCGGTGCTGGCCGCAACCCTGGCCTCGGTGCTGTTGGCCACCAGGAACGTCGCATACCGCCGAATCCACGAGACCGAGACTGCCGATCAAGATCACGACGGAGTGCCCGACATCTACCAGGCTCGACAGGACTGATGGGTGTTACGTGGGTAAACTATCGGGATGCTTAAACAGATCCGCGGTCCCGCAGATCTGCAGCACCTGTCCCAGTCACAGCTCGAAGAGCTGGCCGGTGAAATCCGTGAATTCCTCATTCACAAGGTCGCTGCAACCGGGGGACATCTGGGCCCGAATCTCGGCGTGGTCGAACTGACCCTGGCGCTGCACCGGGTCTTCGACTCGCCGCACGATCCGATCATCTTCGACACCGGGCATCAGTCCTACGTGCACAAGATCCTGACCGGACGCGCCGCGGATTTCGACCAGCTGCGCATGAAGGACGGCCTGTCGGGCTACCCGGCGCGCGCCGAGAGTGAGCACGACTGGGTCGAATCCAGCCATGCCAGCACCGCGCTGTCCTACGCCGACGGCCTGGCCAAGGCCTTCGAACTGTCCGGCCACCGCAACCGGCACGTGGTCGCCGTCGTCGGTGACGGCGCACTCACCGGCGGCATGTGCTGGGAGGCCCTCAACAACATCGCCGGCTCGAACCGGCCGGTCGTCATCGTGGTCAACGACAACGGCCGCAGTTACGCGCCCACCATCGGCGGGCTGGCCGATCACCTGGCGGCGCTGCAGCTCCAGCCGGGGTACGAGAAGTTCCTGGAAAAGGGCCGCGATGTGGTGCGCGGGGTGCCGGTCATCGGCGAGATCTGCTACCAGTGCATGCACAGCGTGAAGGCCGGTCTCAAGGACGCCCTGCAGCCGCAGGCCATGTTCACCGATCTGGGCCTGAAGTACGTCGGCCCGATCGACGGTCACGATGAGCATGCCGTCGAGACCGCGCTGCGGCACGCCCGCGGCTTCAACGCCCCGGTGATCGTGCACGTCGTCACCCGCAAGGGCATGGGCTACGCGCCCGCCGAAGCCGACGAGGCCGAACAGATGCACGCCTGCGGCGTCATCGACCCGCTCACCGGTCTGGCGACCTCGGAGTCGGCACCCGGTTGGACCGGCACCTTCTCCGACGAGCTGATCAAGATCGCCCGGCGCCGCCGCGACATCGTCGCGATCACCGCGGCGATGCCGGGCCCGACCGGCCTGGCGGCGTTCGGTCAGCAGTTCCCGGACCGGCTCTTCGATGTCGGCATCGCCGAGCAGCACGCGATGACGTCGGCGGCCGGCCTGGCGATGGGCGGCATGCACCCCGTCGTCGCCATCTACTCGACGTTCCTCAACCGTGCCTTCGACCAGATGATGATGGACGTCGCCCTGCACCAACTGCCGGTGACGATCGTGCTCGACCGGGCCGGCATCACCGGGCCGGACGGTGCCAGCCATCACGGTGTCTGGGACCTCTCGATCCTCGGCGTCGTGCCCGGTATGCGCGTCGCCGCCCCGCGCGACGCCGCCCGGCTGCGGGAGGAGTTGGGCGAGGCGCTGGAGGTCAAGGACGGTCCGACCGCCATCCGGTTCCCCAAGGGCGCTGTCGGCGAGGACATTCCGGCGATCGAACGTCGCGACGGGGTGGACATCCTGGCCAAGCCCGGGCCCGAGGCCACCGAGGACGTCCTGCTGATCGCGGTGGGATCGTTCGCCCAGATGGGGCTCGCCGTCGCACAACGCCTGCAACAGCACGGCATCGGCGTGACGGTCGTCGACCCGCGCTGGGTGCTGCCGGTGCCCGAGGCTCTGCACGCGCTGGCATCCGCGCACAAGCTCGTCGTCACCCTGGAGGACAACGGTGTGCACGGCGGCATCGGATCCACGGTGTCGGCCGCGCTACGCGCCGCCGAGATCGATGTGCCGTGCCGCGATGTGGGTGTGCCGCAGGAGTTCCAGACCTACGCCTCGCGCGGTGAGGTGCTCACCGAGGTCGGATTGACCGACCGACACATCTCCCGGCAGATCACCGGTTGGGTGTCGGCGTTGAGTTCCGTGGGTGACCAGGTCGGCCACCCGGTCGACTAACTGCGATGCGAATCAGTCCGCCGATACCTGTTCTGCGGATGTTCGACGTCGCGCGCACGCTCGACTTCTATTGCGGCTACCTCGGTTTCGGTAAGGACTGGGAGCACCGGTTCGAGCCGGGGTTTCCGCTCTACGTACAGGTGAGTCGGTCGGAGGCGACGATCCACCTGTCGGAGCACTACGGCGACGGCAGCCCGAACACGGTGCTGTGGATTCCGGTCGACGACGTCGACGCGCTGCACGCCGAGCTGACCGCGCGGCAGCACGGGTACTCCAGTCCCGGTATCGAGGACGACGGTCCGGGCGGCCGATGCATGACGGTCATCGATCCGTCGGGGAATCACCTTCGGTTTGCTCAGCCGGACTGAGTGCCTCCGTCAGCACCGGCACGGTGAGCTCGCGCTGCCAGGGCCGCGCCTTGGCAGCCGCCAGGAAATCGTCGACCGCCGCACGCACATCGGGCACCGGCTTCCAATCCCAGCACAACCGGCGCACGGTGTCGGGGGTCAGCAGATTCTCGGTGGGCACCGAAACCCGTTCGGACAACGCCGACAACGCGGTGCGGACGGCCTCCAGCCGTTCGGCGGCCTCCGGCTTGCGTCGCGACCAGCGGGCCGGGGGAGGCGGGCCGTTCAATGGTTCCGAACCCGACGGCGGATTCGGATCCTGCCGCGCCCGGGCCAACGCGTCCAGCCAGACCGCAGCGGTGCGCCGCTGCCTGCTGCCGCCGAACACCGGTAGCGCGGTGAGCTTTTCGACCGTGTCGGGATCGGCGGTGGCGGCGTTGATGATCGCGGCGTCCGGAAGGATCCGGCCGGGGGCGATATCGCGGCGCTGGGCGATCTGGTCCCGGGTGGTCCACAGCTCGCGCACCGCGGCCAGCGCCCGGGGATCGCGAACCTTGTGGATACCCGAGGTGCGCCGCCACTTGTCGCGGCGGGTGACCGTCGGCTCGGAGGTGCGAAGGAACTCGAATTCCTGTGCCGCCCAATCCGTTTTGCCCTGCTCGTCGAGGACGGCGGCGAGCGCCTCCCGCAGTTCCAGCAGCACCTCGACATCGAGCGCGGCGTAGTTCAGCCAGTCGGCCGGCAGCGGACGTTTGGACCAGTCGGCGGCACCGTGGCCCTTGACCAGGCCCAGCCCCAACAGCCGGCGCACCATCTCGGCGAGATTCACCCGGTCGAATCCGGCCAGCCGGGCGCCGAGTTCGGTGTCATACAGGCGCGGCGGGATCATCCCCAGCTCGGCCAGGCAGGGCAGATCCTGGTCGGCGGCATGCAGCACCCACTCGTCGGTGCTCAGCACCTCGGCCAGCGGCGCCATCACCTTCAGCGCGTCACCACCGTGGTTCACCGGATCGATCAGCACCGTCCCGGCACCGGTCCGGCGGATCTGGACCAGATAGGCACGGTTGGAGTAGCGGAACCCCGAGGCGCGTTCGGCGTCGATCGCGAACGGTCCGGACCCGCCGGCCAACAGCTCGGCGGCCCGGGCGATATCGCTGGGATAGAGGGCGACCGGCGGCACACCGTCGGCAGGGGCCAGCAGGGGAGTCGCTTCCGGTTCGGGTGCGGCCCCGGAGTCTTCGGGTTCGGTCATGTCAGGCGCGGGTGCGGGAACCCAGCGTGGTTACCCCGGTGGGCGGCAGTCCGGCCGCATGCTCGAGTACCTCGCAGAACGCCTGGACGTGCGGACCCAATTCCAGGTCGGTCGCCGTCCACGACGCCCGCAGCTCCAGCTGATGGGCCCGTGGCGGGCCGGAGATGTCGCCGTAGCGCACCGAGGTGGTCGCGGTGACGGTGCCGCCCAGCGCGGTGACGGCGTCCCCGTGCTGTTCCAGTGCGTCCTGCAACCAACTCCATGCCACCTCCGGCAGCAGGGGATCGACGGCCTCACTGGAGTCAAGGTCGGCTTGGATGTAGGCGACCAGGCGCATGGTTCCGTCCCAGGCCTCGGCGCCCTCGGGATCGTGCAGCAGAATCAACCGGCCGAATGCATCGCCCTCGGACCGCTCCGGCACGACGGCGGCGTCCGGGTGGCGGACTTCGGCGCCCAGCGCATAGCTGAAGGGCGCCAGCCGCTGCGGCGGACGGATCGGCCCCAGCTCGATCTCCGGCCGAACGGTGGCGGCATTCATGGCAGCAACCGCAGTGCGGAACTGAGCCGGTTCGGCGGACGTCACAAATCTGGACGGTAGCCCCAACTCGTCTCAGCCGTGCGCAGGCGCGCCGATCATCGGACACATGGCACGATGGGGCCCGATGAACACCCGTCGTGACCTGCCCGAGTCGCCCTATCTCGCCGCCGCTGCCGGCCGCACCCCGAACCGCACCCCGGTGTGGTTCATGCGCCAGGCCGGACGATCGCTGCCGGAGTACCGCGCGCTGCGCGCCAACCACAAGATGCTTGCGGCCTGCTTCGATCCGGAGCTGGTCTGCGAGATCACCCTGCAGCCGGTGCGCAGGCACGGCGTCGACGCCGCCATCCTGTTCTCCGACATCGTGGTGCCGCTGAAGGCGGCCGGCGTCGCGCTGGACATCGTCCCGGACGTGGGGCCGGTCATCGAGCACCCGATCCGGTCCCGTGCCGACGTCGCCGGTCTGCCGCGCCTGGAACGCGGTCAGGTGGCCCCCGTCACCGACGCGGTGTCGCTGCTGGTGGCCGCCCTGGGTGAGGTCCCGCTGATCGGATTCGCCGGCGCGCCGTTCACCCTGGCCTCCTACCTCGTGGAGGGCGGTCCCAGCCGCAACCACGAGAAGACCAAGGCGATGATGTTCGCCGAGACCGAGACCTGGCACGCGCTGATGACCGCGCTGACGGAGTTGACCATCGAGTTCCTGGAGGCGCAGCTCGACGCCGGTGTCGATGCCATCCAGTTGTTCGACTCGTGGGCCGGCACGTTGTCGCTGGCCGACTACCGCAGCCATGTGCTGCCGCACAGCGCGCGGATCTTCGCTGCGCTCGCCGACCGCGGCGTGCCGATGACCCACTTCGGGGTGGGTACCGCCGAACTGCTCGGCGCGATGGGTGAGGCCGGGGCCACCATGGTGGGCGTGGACTGGCGCACCTCGTTGACCGCGGCCGCCGGCCGGGCACCGGCGGGCACCGCGCTGCAGGGCAACCTCGACCCGGTCGTGCTGCTGGCGGGCTGGCCGGTGGTCGAGCGCGCCGCCCGCGCCGTCGTCGAGGACGGCCGCGCCGCCATCGCCGCGGGCGCCTCCGGTCATGTCTTCAACCTCGGACACGGCGTGCTGCCGGCCACCGATCCCGGGGTGGTGACCGATCTGGTGAGTCTGGTGCACTCATTGTGAGTTCCACCTACTGCGTCGTCGGGGGAGGCATCTCGGGCCTCACCGCGGCGTACCGGCTGCGCGTCGCGGCCGGGCCGGACGCCTCGATCACCCTGTTCGACCCGGCCGACCGGCTCGGCGGGGTGCTTCGGACCGAGACCGTCGGCGGGATGTCGATGGATGTGGGCGCCGAGGCGTTCATCACCCGCCGCCCCGAGGTGCCCGCGCTGCTGGCCGAACTCGGCCTCACCGGCCGGCAGGTCGCCAGCGCCGGAGCCCGGCCGCTGATCTACAGCCAGGGCCGGCTGCATCCGCTGCCCGTCGGCACCCTGCAGGGGATCCCGGCGCGCGCCGACTCGGTCGCCGGCCTGGTCGACCCGCAGACGGTGGCCCGAATCGCCGAGGAAGACCGCCGCGCCTTCAGCTGGCGCCCGGGCGCCGACCCGTCGGTCGCCGAGCTGGTCGGGGACCGGTTCGGCGCACAGGTGGTCACCCGGTCGGTGGAACCGCTGCTGACCGGGGTGTACGCCGGGTCGGCGGCCACCATCGGGGTGCGTTCGGCGTTGCCGGGGCTGGCGGCCACCTTGGACCGTGGCGCACGCAGCCTCACCGAAGCGGTGCGTAATACCCTGCCGCCCGTACAGTCCGGCCCCGTCTTCGGGGCCCTCGATGGCGGCTACGCCGTCCTGATCGAGGAACTGGCCCGGCGCGCGGACATACGCTGGGCCCAGGTCGGGATCGATCGGTTGGTGCGCTCGGCGCACGGCTGGGAGCTGATCGACGACGAGGGGGAGCACTGGACCGCCGACGCGGTCGTCCTCGCCGTCCCGGCGCCCCGGCTGGCACGGCTCGTCGAACCCGTCGCCCCGCGCAGCGCGGCGGCGGCCCGGCGCATCGGGGTGGCCTCGACGGCACTGGTGGCGCTCGCCCTGCCCGGTGGCACACCGCTGCCGGATCAGTCCGGGGTGTTGGTCGCCACCGGAGAACGGTTGCACACCAAGGCGATAACCCTCACCTCGCGCAAGTGGGGACGGCGCGGCAACGTGGAACTGGTGCGGTTGTCCTACGGGCGGTTCGGCGACAATCTGGCCCGCAGCATCGGTGACGACGAGCTGCTGAACTGGTCGCTGGAAGACCTCCAGAACGTGTTCGGCATCGCCGCCGACCCGGTGGACCACCGGGTGCAGCGCTGGATCGACGCGATGCCCCAGTACGGTCCCGGCCACGGCGATCTGATCGCCGAACTGCGGGCCGGGCTGCCGCCCGCGCTGGCTGTCGCGGGCGGCTACCTCGACGGCATCGGAGTCCCCGCCTGTGTGGGATCCGGGGCGAAGGCAGCCGCACGGTTGGTGGCAGGATAGGGACATGGCCAAGCTCGATTACGACAAGCTCAACTCGGTGACCAGGTACATGATGATCTCGGTCTTCGCGGTTCAGCCGGAGGCTCTCGACGCAGACCGATCCGCGGTCATCGACGAGACCGCGACCTTCCTCAAGCAGCAGGAGGACAACGGAGTCGTCGTCCGCGGCCTCTACGACGTCGCCGGCTTCCGTGCCGATGCCGACTTCATGATCTGGACGCACGCCGAGCGGGTCGAGGACCTGCAGGCCACCTACTCGGCGTTCCGCCGGACCACGCTCGGCCTGGCCAGCGACCCGGTGTGGAGCGTGGTGGCGCTGCACCGGCCCGCCGAATTCAACAAGAGCCACGTCCCGGCGTTCATCGCCGGCGAGGATCCCGGCGACTATGTCTGCGTGTATCCCTTTGTCCGGTCCCTGGATTGGTACCTGCTGCCCGACGACGAGCGCCGCAAGATGCTCGTCGATCACGGGATGGCCGGTCGCGAGTACCCGGACGTGCGGGCCAATACGGTGCCGGCCTTCGCCCTCGGCGACTACGAGTGGATCCTGGCGTTCGAGGGGCCCGATCTGGGGCGCATCGTGGAACTGATGTGGAAGCTGCGCTACACCGAGGCCCGCCGGCACGTCCGCGAGGAGACCCCGTTCTTCACCGGGCCGCGGGTGGGCGTCGAGCAGTTGCTGACCAAGTTGCCCTGAGTCCCCCCGGAAACGACACCCGCTGCCGAGGGTTTGCTAGCGTCGCAGGATGCCGAGAGTCGGCCGAGTGGGGACGGTGGCTACGGTTGTAGCCCTGGCGTTCTGTGCATGGCTCCTCAGCGGACGGGGTTCACCGGAAATCCGGATCGCCGTCGAGGACATCGGCTTCGTCGTTCTCGCACTGTTCGTCACCGCGTGTTGCGGACACGCCGCCCGGCGACACCAGGGCCGGCAACGCACGGTCTGGCTCTGGGTCACCCTCGGGATGGTCGGCTACACGGCCGGGTCGGTGATCTGGGCCTATCACGAATGGTGGCGTGCCGAATCGCCGTTCCCGACTGCGGGCGACATCGGCTACCTGATGCTGCCGGTCGCGGTCTGCGTCGCTTTGCTGCTCATGCCGGTCGGGACCTCGGGCTATACCCACACCCGGTTGGCGCTGGACGGGTTCATCGTGGCGGTGGCGTTCTTCCAGATCGGCTGGTGGACGCTGCTGGACCCGCTTGTCCACGCCGGTGGCGCCAGTAGGTTCGCGGTCGGAGTCGCGCTGGCCTACCCGGTGCTCGATCTCGGCGTGCTGACGGTCGCCGTTCTGGTGCTGGGGCGCATCCACTCCACGCAGCATCGGGCACTGGCCCTGCTGGTCAGTGGCATAGCGCTGATGGCCTTGGCCGACTGCGTGTTCGTGTACTCGAACATGTGGGACGACTTCACCGTCGTGAAATACGGCAGCGTCGGCTGGGCGTCCGGGCTGCTGCTGATCGCCCTCGCGGCGCTGAGTCCGGACGCGCCCGAGACCGAAGTCGCCGGCGGTGAGCGGCAGATCTCCCGATGGGCGATGTGGCTGCCTTATGTGCCGATCGTGCTGGCCATGGCCGCGGCGCTGGTGCGCTTCGCCGCAGCCCCCGCGCTGGCACCCGCACTGAGCGCCTCGGTGCTGCTGATCGTGCTGGTGCTGCTGCGTCAGTTCGTCGTGGTGGGGGAGAACCGCCGCCTGCTCAGGGCCGTGGAAGCGCAGGCCATGAGCGACCCGCTGACCGGCCTGGCCAACCGGGCCCTGTTCCAGGACAGGTTGGCGCACGCCATGGTGGTGCACCGGCGCGACCAACAGACGGTGTCGGTGCTGTCCCTGGATCTCGACGACTTCAAGCTCGTCAACGATGGGCTGGGCCACCCGGCCGGGGACCGGTTGCTGGTCCAGGTGGCCGAGCGGATCCTGGGCCGGGTGCGGTCCAGCGACACGGTGGCACGGGTCGGCGGAGACGAGTTCGTGGTGTTGATGGAGGGCGATCCCGACGAGTCCCGCGAGGTCATCGGGCGGGTGTTGCGGGCCTTTGACCGACCGTTCGACGTCGACGGGCACGACCTGCTGTTGCGCCCCAGCGCCGGCTTGGCGGTCGCCTCCGCGGAGGACCCGGAGCTGTCTGCCGAACGGCTGCTCAAACAGGCCGACGTGGCGATGTATTCGGCGAAGCGGTCCCGGTCGGGCGGGGTGCACATCTACAGCCCCGCCGACATGCCGGACGTTGACGAGCGCGGCAGCACCGCATCGGATGCCGCCGGGCAGGACAGCGCCGTGGCATACCAGCTGCTCGGGCAGTTGCGTCAGGCGATCGACAACCGGGAACTCACGCTGGCCTATCAGCCGAAATTCGATCTGGTCGACGGCTCGATCGCCGGCGTGGAAGCCCTGGTGCGCTGGCCGCACCCCGATCGTGGGCTGCTGGGCCCGGATCAGTTTCTGCAGCTGGTCCGCGATCACGGGCTGATGCGGCCGATCAACGAGCTGGTGCTCACCCTGGCGCTCGATCAGATCGCCCGGTGGCGGGATCTGGGTCTGGAGGTGGCGGTGGCGGTCAACGTGTTCGCCCCGTCGTTGAGCGATCTGGCGTTGCCCGGGGGAGTCGCCCACGAGCTGAGCAGGCGCGGTTTGCCGTGCGGGGTCCTGACCGTGGAGATCACCGAGGATCTGTTGCTGGGCAATCAGGAACACACCCGCGCGGTGATCGAGCAATTGCGCGAGCGTGGGGTCCGGGTGGCGATCGACGACTTCGGCAGTGGCTATTCGGCGTTGTCGTACCTGCGGGAACTGCATGTCGACGAACTGAAACTGGACCGCGGGTTCGTCACCGCGGTGCTCGGCGACCGGCGCGCGGCGGCGATTGTCCGGGCGGTCATCGACCTGGCCCGCGAACTCGGCCTGACCACTGTCGCCGAAGGTGTGGAGAATGCCGAAACCGCAACGATGCTAAGGGATTACGGCTGCCAGGTGGCGCAGGGCTATCTGTACAGCCCGCCGCTGTCGCCGGACGACATGCTCAGTCTGCTGAGGTCGCGCCGGCCGGCACCAGACGCAACGATATCGAGTTGATGCAGTAGCGCTGATCGGTGGGCGTCGGATAGCCCTCACCCTCGAACACGTGGCCCAGATGGCTGTGGCAGTTGGCGCAGATGACCTCGACCCGGGTCATGCCCAGCGAATCGTCGCGCCGCAGGATCACCGCATCCGAATCGGCGGGGTCGTAGAAAGACGGCCAGCCGCAGTGGGATTCGAACTTCTCGGTGCTGCGGAACAGCTCGGCCCCGCAGGCCCGGCACTCGTAGACCCCCGCGGTCTTGGTGTCGGTGTACTCGCCGGTGAACGGCCGCTCGGTGCCGGCTCGGCGCAGCACCTGGAACTCGGCGGGGTTGAGCTTCTCGCGCCACTGATCGTCGGTCAGCTCAAGCTTGGGGCCCGGGGTTGTCATGATTTAACGCTAGCGCGCCGAGGCTCATCCGTCATCCACGGCGGATCGATGCCGGAATCCAGCCGGCCCTCGGACTTGGCGTCCAGGTAGCGGAAGTACAGCACGCAGAACACCACGATCAACATCAGCGACCAGCCGTAGGTGATCTTCATGTACTCCAGGAAGCGCCCGGTGGTCGGCCAGTGCACGAGCAGCCAGCGGTCCATCGTCATGAACCCGTACACCGCCAGCCAGGCCGGCCAGTTGTGCAGCACCGAGTTGCGCAGCACCACCGTCATCAGGAACGGGAACAGCATCGTCGAGTAGTAGCCCTGGCCCAGCGAGAGCACCAGGAAGGACGCGGTCAGCAGCACACCCGAAGAAGTCAGCAGCCAGAACATCGGGTCGCGTTCGCGGTAGTACCGGTAGAGCAGGTACAGGCTGCCGGCGGCCAGCAGCAGGAAGATGATGCGCAGCGACAGGATCAGCCACATCGGCAGGCCGTAGTAGATGCCGTTGCCCAGGATGGAGGAGTTGAAGTAGTCGCGCGTGGACATCAGGTAGGGCACGGTGTTGTGGACCCAGCTCATCGGGTCCGAGACCAACGGCCACGCGGCCGCGTTGAACACCAGCGGCACACCGAAAGCGGTGACGAGCGTGTAGAACTGGCGGTTGAGCACCGGCAACAGCAACAGCGGCGCCAGCGATGGTTTGACCACCAGGGTCAGGCCGATCGCCGCGCCGGCCAACAGTTCCGCGCGCACACCGCCTTTGAGCAGGAACCGGAAGAACAGCACCGCACCCAGCAGCATGCAGCCGTTGATGTTGGTGAACACCAGTGTGTTGGTGACGGATTCGGTGCAGAACATCGCCAGCACCAGAGCCGGCGCGGCCACCGAGGACAACGTGTAGTTGAACATCCGCAGCAGCAGGTAGGCCGCGATCAGGAAGGCCAGCACGTTGAACGTGATGTACCAGTAACGGGCCGCGTCGACCGGCAGGTACCCGAACGGGGCGAGCAGCAGTGTGCCGCCGGGCGGATACAGATAGTGCGGGTCGACGTGGTCGAAGTTCTCGTTGTAGATGTCCCAGCCCATTTTGAAATTGATCACCGCGCGGTAGACCGGGCCGAAGTCGTCGGTGATGTAGCCATTGGTCCCCAGCACATAGCTGCGGTGGATCACCGACATGATGGCCAACGGCCACAGGATGGACCGCAGAATCGTTGCGGTGCTGGGCGGTGTGGTGCTGGGACGGAAGGCGTTCAGCACACCGGAGGGCAGGAACGACACCAGCGCACCCTACATCGCAGCCTGTCGCAGCTTGATCAGGCGGGGCAGAACGTGTCCGTCTCGGGTAGT
Organism: Mycobacterium sp. AMU20-3851; assembly: GCF_043974665.1. Classification (NCBI taxonomy): domain Bacteria; kingdom Bacillati; phylum Actinomycetota; class Actinomycetes; order Mycobacteriales; family Mycobacteriaceae; genus Mycobacterium; species Mycobacterium sp. AMU20-3851. The sequence goes on along the minus strand of NZ_CP146371.1, from coordinate 3,341,988 downwards.
TTGCCGCTTTCCAGGTAGCCCAGAACCGGCGGCAGCGCGCACGGCGAATAGATGCCGGCGCCGTGGCCGATGCCCTGCCAGATCACCCTCTTGCTGTTCGCACCGGCGTTGATGATGGTGGCGGCCACCGCTGCCACCCCTTCGTTGCCGACGATCGGGTCGTTCTGCACCCCGAGCAGCATCACCGGGATCTTGAGGTCCTTGGGATCCTGTGGCGCGGTACCGCTCGGCCAGCTCAGGCAGTTGACCATCCGCAACGCACCCACGGTGCCGAACTGCGGGTAGAGGCGGTCCCAGGCGACGACGAGCTCACGCACCCGGTCCGGCGTCGGCCGGTTCAGGGCGTCGCTGCACCCGTTGACGAACTGGCCGTCGGTCTGGCGGGTCTGTTCGGCCCGGCTGATCAGCTCGGACATGGCGCCGGTGTCCCCGCCGCGGGCCGACGCGATCGCACCGGCCAGCGCGTTGGTCGCCGCGACCCGGTCACCGCGCGGGAAGGCCAGCGCGGTGGTGATGGCGTCGGCGACCGCGGCCACCGAGGCGCCGTTGGGTCCGTCGCCGTTGCGGGCCGCGGTCAGCAGTGCGTCGACCGCGGCCTTGGGGTCCGGGCCGAGCGCGCAGTTGGTGGCCGCGCACTGTGCGGCGAAGGCGTCCAGCGCCGCCTGCTGTCCCTTGACCTTCTGTTCGGTTGCGCTCTCCGCGCCGACAGCCAGCGGCAGCGGGGAGTCCAGCACCAGCCGCGACACCTTGTCCGGATGCGCGCCGGCGTAGGCCAGCGCCACCTGGGCGCCGTTGCCGACTCCCCACAGCGCGAGCGTCGGGACGTCCCAGGTGCTGCGCAGGCGTTCGATGTCCTCGGCGGCGTGGGCGTTGTCGTAGGCCGAGTCGCCGGGGGCGATGGTGTCGGTGCACGTGGTGGTCGCGGTCTGCACGATCGCCCCGAGCTTGGCCACCGGGTCGTCACCCGGTTCGAACTGGGTCTGGTCGATCATCTCCTGCCGGTCGAACAGGTCGCGGCAGTCGATGTCCTCGGACAGGCCGGTGCCGCGCCGGTCCACCGCGACGATGGGGTTGGTCTTGAGGATGTCGGAACCGGCGCGGGACAGCCACACCGGCAGTTGCGCCGAGGACGGCAGATCGGTCCCGGTGGTCATCACCACCGGTCCGGCGTCGGCCGGGGTGTCGGCGGAGGTGGCCCGCACCACGCCGATGGTGATGGACCCGTTGGCGCCCTTGATCGAATCCAGGTCGGCGTCGTACGTCGCGCAGTCCAGGGTGATCCCGGACGGCACGGGCACCGCGGCGTCGGCGAACACCCGGCCGGTGCAGTCCTGCCAGGACAGGTCGTTCTTGGGGGCCTCCAGGGCCGGCGGCCCGGCGGCGACGCTGGTTTCCGGGGGCGCGCCCTGCGGTCCGGCGCCGGCGTCGGTGGCGAACCGCGGGTTGGCGGCCAGCAGCGGGGCGCACGAGGTCAGCAGCAGCGTGACCGACGACAAGGCCAGCGTCTGGCCCCAACGAACTCGCATGCCGACCACAGTAGCGATCAACCGTGCTGTTCCCTGCGGCTGTAGCGCGTGTACAGGTAGCCGTCATCGTCGCTGAGGACGTGGCGGCGCTGCAGCCGGGTGATCAGCTCACCGTGCCCGCCGGAGATCCGGGTGGATCCGCCGCCGACGATGGTCGGTGCGATCGTCAGGCACAGATCATCGAGCAGGTCCGCGGCGATGAATGCGCCGAGCAGACTGGGCCCGCCCTCGGTGAGCACCCGGGTCAGCCCCCGGCCGGCCAGCGTCCGCAACAACACGATCAGATCGACGCTTCCGGTGTCGGCCGAGGAGCAGTCGTACACCTCGGCGATGCCGGCGAACCGGGACCGCGCATCGGCAGCCGCATCGTGGGTGGTCAGCAGCAGCGGCGGCACCTCGGTCTGGCCGAACACCGGCAGGTCGTGGTCGAGATCCGCCGAGCGGGTGACGATGGCGATCGGCGGTACCTCGTCCTGCCCGCGGGCGTGCCGGTGCTGGCGCTGGGCCACTCCCAACTGGGCGCCCGAATAGGTCTCGACGCGCACCGTGCCGGCACCGACCACCACCACGTCGGCCAGCTCCCGCATCAACCGGAACACGGCCCGATCCCCGGGCCCGCCGAGCGCGCCGGAGCGCCCCTCGGCGGTCGCGGCGCCGTCCAGACTGGTGATGAAATTGGCCCGCACCCAGCAGCCGTCCAGCTTCTCGGGATACGCGTAGAGCTGCTCGAGCTCACCGTCACCGGCGGTCCAGACCGGTCCGAGTGCTGTGAGTTCCGTCCCAGCGGCGCTATCCGGCATGGGGATCATTGCAGCACGTCGATAGGGTGCACGACATGCAAAGTGCGGGTGAGGTCGCGGGTCTGACGGACCGGCACCCAAAAGTGACCCCCGAACGGTTGGTCGCCCAGTTGGTGCCACCGCCGACGTTCGCCGACGTCAGTTTCGACAGCTACCGGCCCGATCCGGCGGAGCCGTCGCAGGCCGCGGCCGTCGGGCACTGCCGGAAATTCTGCGAGCAGGCCGCCGAGCGTCGGGCCGGTAAGAAGAAGCTGTTCGGCAAGCGCGAGGTCCTGCCGGGTGTGGGCGTCTACCTCGACGGCGGGTTCGGTGTCGGTAAGACCCACCTGCTGGCGTCGACGTACTACACCCTGTCCGGCGGGGATGCCAAGACCGCGTTCGCGACGTTCGGTGAGCTGACCCAGCTGGCCGGCGTGTTCGGGTTCACCGAGTGCATCGATCTGCTGGCCGAGTACACGGTGCTGTGCATCGACGAATTCGAGCTCGACGATCCGGGCAACACCACGTTGATCTCCCGGCTGCTCTCGGCGCTGGTGGAGCGGGGCGTGTCCATCGCGGCCACCTCGAACACGCTGCCCGAGCAACTCGGTGAGGGCCGGTTCGCCGCACAGGATTTCCTGCGCGAGATCAACACGCTGTCGGCGATCTTCACCACCATCCGGATCGAGGGCCCCGACTACCGGCACCGCGGCTTGCCGCCCGCGCCCGAGCCGTTGACCGACGAGCAGGTCCGTACCGCGGCCGCCGCGAAACCCGGTGCCACACTGGATGATTTCGACGCGCTCTGCGCGCACCTGGCAACGATGCACCCGTCGCGCTATCACGCGCTGATCGATGACGTCACCGAGGTGTTCATCACCGGGGTGCACCCGATCGACGATCAGAGCGTGGCGCTGCGCCTGGTGGCCCTGACCGACCGGCTGTATGACGCGGGTATCCCGGTGCTGGCCTCGGGTACCAAGCTGGACACCATCTTCAGCGACGAGATGGTCGCCGGCGGATTCCGCAAGAAGTACCTGCGTGCGACCTCACGGTTGCTGGCCCTGACGGCCGCCGCGCAGAGCAGCTAGCCGGGGCGCACCATCACGTAGTCGTTCTCGATGCCGGCGCCGACCCGAAAGGTCTTGGTGCCGCCGACCTGGAACCCGAACTTGGCGTAGAAGCGCTGTGCGCGTTCATTGCTCTGGTTCACGCCCAGCCACACGCAGGCCGCGCCGGACTGCGTGCCGCGTGTCAGTGCCTCGGTCATCAGGGCGGCGGACACGCCGGTGCCGTGCACATCGGGCAGTGCGTACATCTTGGAGATTTCCAGGGCCGGACGCTGCGGCACCGCCTGCTGCACATCCGCGTCGTCGGGCACACCGTGAATCAGCATGGCGTAGCCCAGGATTCGGTCCTCGTCGCGAGCGACCAGAATGATCCGGGCCGGGTCGGCGAGGTAGTCGGCGAACTTCTCGGCCGACAGGTTCTCCGCGATGAAAGCGGCCGCATCGGCATCGGTGACGCTGGGCGGGCAGGCCAGCGGGAAGGTGGCTGCGGCGACGGCGGCGAGTTCGGTCAGATCGTCGCGGCCGGGTTCCTCGATGCGCACCCGGTCAGGGTAGCGGGGTGCCCGGCTGCCAGATGTTCCACTGCGCCAAGTGAGTTCCGGTCTGCGGATTGATCATCACCACGTTGGTGACCAGTGCGCGGTAGACGTCCCAGTAGACGCCGCCGGTGACGGTCGATCCGGGGGGCGCGTTGAGCAGCACCTTCTCCAACGCATCGGGCGCGTCGGTGTGCTTGGAGGAGTAGGCGTCCGCGTAGGGGGTCACGCCGTTGAAGGTGGTGGACAGCGCCAGCTTGTACGGATTGGGTGCGGAGATGACGTGCACCGTCACATTGGCGCGCCACGGGCTGCCCTGCGCGCGCCAGCGCGGGGATCCGTTCCAGCCCCAGCCCGGCGGCACCGGGGCGGGCAGGACGTCGTGCACGGTGACGTCGGCGACGAAGTCCCCGAACTCCACCCGCAACGTCTCACCGAGGTTGCCGATCGGGGTGACCGCTGCCGCGGACGGCGGCGCGATGCCGATCGCGACCGCGGCCGTCAGGCTCGTCAGGAGAACGGCGAACCAGGACCGCGTCTTTGCCAATCGCATGCATCGCATGATGGCACATGGTTACCCGATCCAGGGTCCCTGTCCGCCGATCGACTCGATGCGGATCCGGGTGAGGTAGCCCTCCGGGGCGTCCTTGGGCGGGAAGAACTCGTCGGTACCGAGCAGCGCGGTGGCCAGGTCCTTGAGCAGGGCGGGTGCACCGCCCTCCACGATGCGGGCGGTGCCGGTGACCGAGAGGTACTGGCGCTGCTGTCCGGGACGGCTGGGCGCGAGAACGGTCGCGGTGACCCGCGGATCGCGCCGGATGTTGCGCACCTTGCGGTAGGAGTCGGACAGGTGCGCCGCGACGAGTTCGTCGCCGTCGGGTGTGGACTGCAGCGCGACCCAGACCACCGAAGCCTGCGGGCTGCCGTCGGCGTTGACGGTGACCAGGGTGGCGTCGGCCCCGGCGCCGATGAGCTCGCGCGCTGCCTCGTTGAGTTCCATGCGGTGTTCTACAGCTGGGGGTCCGGATTCATTCCCGTGATGGAGGCGAGCATCTCGATGAGCGAGGCGGTGACGCGTTCCTTGTCGATGCCCAATCCGTGCAGCGGACCGTTCCCGTCTTCGGACTCCAGCAGTGCCAGCAGGATGTGTTCGGTGCCGATGTAATTGTGGCCCAGTCGGAGTGCCTCGCGGAAGGTCAGCTCCAGGACCTTCTTGGCGGGCCCGTTGAAGGGCACCAGGTCCAGTTCTTGGCCGGTCGAGGGCGGCAACGTGATGGCCGCACGGACCTGGTCGGGTTCGGCGCCGTGGGCTCGCAGCAGGGCGATGGCCAGCGAGTCGGTGTCGCCGAGCAGGCCCAGGATCAGGTGCTCGGGGGCGATCTCGGTGTTACGGGCGTCGCGGGCCGCGGTCTGCGCGGCAACCACGGCGGTGCGGGCGCGCGGGGTGAACCGGGCGAAGCCCTCGTTCGGGTCGATGCCGGCGGCATCTGCCTTGGGGACGAAGCGTTTCTGGGCGGCCTGTTTGGTGACGCCCATGCTGTTGCCGATATCGGTCCACGAGGCGCCGGAGCGACGGGCCTGGTCGACGAAGTGGCCGATCAGGTGGTCGGCGACCTCGCCGAGGTGTTCGGCCGCCAGTACGGCGTCGGTGAGTTGGTCCAGGGCGTCGGTGTGTACGGACTTGATTGCGCGGATCAGGGTGTCCAGGCTGACGGAATCGGTCATGCGTCAACCGTAAGTTGACTTCAGCGGTTCGTCAACCCTGGGTTGACTTGGGGTAGCCGCGCCGGACCGTCCGATCGAGGATGCCCAGCGTGGCCCGCAGCGCGGTTTCCGGAATGACCGGGAAGATGCCGGCCGCCCGCCATTTCTCGCCGATGGTCGACCAGTCGTAGAACGAGGTCACCACCGTGCCGTCGGCGGTCGGTTCCAGCCGGTAGCCGTAGACGTGGCCGATCTGCGGATCGATGTTTCCCAGGATCGTCCAGGCGATCAGGCGGTCCTGTTCGTACTCGGTGATATCGACCGTCACGTCGTAGCGGCCCATCGGAAAGTCGTTCAGCGCTTCACGATCCATGTGCACGACGAAGCGGTCGCCGACCTTGCGGGCCGGCTCGCCGGTGGCGGCCTGCAACATCCCGGAGGCGTCGATGGCCACGTGTCCTTGCGGGTCGCTCAGCACCGCGAAGATGTCGGCCGCGGGCGCGGAGATGGTGCGCTGCACTTCGATGCGCTCGGTCATGACACGGGCTCCTCAGGTGGCGGCGGGTGCGGGCTTGCGGGCGATCAGATACCCCTGCGGTGTCGATTCAACACCGTCGCCGTCGGGTCCGCGGAGGAGTTGCGCGTGGACCGGTAGTCCGGCGTCTTCGAGCAGTTCTGCCACCGCCGATGGGTGGCGCCGGTAGAACATCAGATCGACAGATTCGCCGAACGCCTCGGTCAGGTGGCGGGGCCGGTCGCCGACCTGGAACGCCAGCAGGGCGACTCCGCCGGGGACGAGCACCCGGTGGAACTCGGCGAAGACGGCCGGCAGCACATCGTCGGGAATGTGGATCACCGAATACCAGGCGCAGAGCCCGCCGATGCGGGCGTCGGGCAGGCCGAGATCCGTCATCGATCCGACCGTGAAGCCGATGTCGGGGTGTAGGCGGCGCGCTTCGGCAATCATGTTCGGCGACAGGTCGATTCCCGACACGTCGACGCCGTGGTCGCGAAGGACCGCGGTTGCCACCCCGGTTCCGCAGCCGACGTCGATCACCCGGTGATGTCGGGGCACCAGCTCGGTGAATGCCTTCAGCATCGCGTGATCGAGCGGTTTCGCGTCCAGGTGGTGCTGGAATGCGCTGACGTAGCCGCGCGCGGTGCGGTCGTAACCGTCGCGGGTGCGGTCCAGAAACGAGGTTTCAGACATCGCCGTCAGGCTACTGTCGCAGGTATGCGTATCGCGGTGCTGATCATCGGAATCGTCGTCGCCTTGTTCGGGACGTTGTTCGCACTGCAGGGGTTCGGCGCGGTCGGCGGCAGCCCGATGAGCAACACCACGACCTGGTCCGTGCTCGGCCCGATCATCGCGCTGATCGGCATCGGCATCGCCGGCTACGCGTGGCGGTCGAAGACCTAGCTTTTTGACTCATCGCGGACCCGGTGTAACGTGGCCGGCGTGAACATCCGCGTGTGCGCCGGCTATTGGCGCTTTATCGAGGCTCCGGGCGGAGCCGATAAAGCGCAGCACTAAGCGACGCATCCACCCGGAGCCCAGGCAGTGACCCTCGCGGTCGCTGCCTTTCGTCATTAAAGGGCGCCCGGGAATGTTGGCTCAGGTGCCCACCACCAGGAAGGTACCTCCCATGAATCTGGCGCAGACCGCCACCGCACCCGCGACGTCGGACCGTCGGATACGCAGCTTCAGCGAGATCCCCAGCCCGCACGATGTGCTCACCGAGTTCCCGCTGGGAGCGCGCCGGGCCGAGCGTGTCGCGCGCGACCGCGACGAGATTGCCGACATCCTGGCCGGCCGCGATGACCGCCTGCTGGTGGTCGTCGGACCGTGCTCGGTGCACGACCCGGCCGCGGCGCTGGATTACGCCAGCCGGCTGGTCAAGGTCGCCGATGAGCTCGGTGACCGGCTCAAGATCGTGATGCGGGTCTACTTCGAGAAGCCGCGCACCACCATCGGCTGGAAGGGCCTGATCAACGATCCGGGCATGGATGGCACCTTCGATGTCGCGCGGGGGCTGCGGACCGCGCGGCAACTGCTGCTCGACATCATCGACATCGGTCTGCCGGTCGGCTGCGAGTTCCTCGAGCCCACCAGCCCGCAGTACATCGCCGACGCGGTCGCCTGGGGCGCCATCGGCGCCCGGACCACCGAGTCCCAGGTGCACCGCCAGCTGGCGTCGGGCCTGTCGATGCCGGTCGGTTTCAAGAACGGCACCGACGGCAACATCCAGGTCGCGGTGGACGGCGTCAAGGCCGCTGCCGCCCAGCACGTCTTCTTCGGCATGGACGATATGGGCCGCGGCGCCCTGGTGACCACCGAAGGCAACGAGGACTGCCACGTGATCCTGCGCGGCGGCACCGCCGGGCCCAACTGCGACGCCGAGACCGTGCGGGTCACCGCGGACAAACTGGTCGCCGCCGGATTGCCGGGCCGCGTCGTGATCGACTGCAGCCACGCCAATTCCGGCAAGGACCACGTCCGGCAGGCCGGGGTGGCGGCCGAGGTGGCCCAGCTGGTCCGCGACGGGCTGCCGGTCAGCGGCGTCATGCTGGAGAGCTTCCTGGTCGCCGGAGCCCAGGCGCCCGAGGCGCGTCCGCTCACCTACGGTCAGTCCGTCACCGACAAGTGCATGGATTGGGCGGCAACTGATCTGGTGTTGCGCGAGCTTGCCACCCGCTGACCGGCGGGGCCACCGCCGTCAGCCGAACTCGATCAGGGTGTACGCGCCGCGGTGCTGCTTGACCCGCTTCCACTGCCAGAACGCGGGGAACAGCTTGGCGAACAACAACCCGCGGCCCTTCGGGATGGGCAGGTCGTGCACCGCGCGGATCCCGGGCACGGTGTTCACCAGATCGGCGAGTTCGGCGGCGGACAGGCTGAACGGCATCGGCGGCACCCGGTAGCGGCGCGATGAGCGCATCCCGTTCTTACGGGTCAGCTTCTTCACGATCACCGGGGGCAGGTCGAACATCATCTGTCCGCCCGGAAAACGCCTGGCGCACTCGGTGATCAGGCCCAGCGCCTCGTCGGGTTGCAGGTACATCAGCAGGCCCTCGGCGGTGACGAAAACTCCGTTGCCGGTGTCCACCCGGTCCATCCAGCTGTAGTCCAGCGCGGACTGGGCCAGATTGGTGATCCGGTCCGAGGGCGGCAGCAGCTGTTCGCGCAGCGCGATGATCGGTTCGAAATCGACGGTCAGCCAACGGAAATCGGCGTCCGGTAGCGCGTGGCTGAGCCGCCAGAAGCTGGTCTGTAAGCCCTCTGCCAGGGCGACCACGGTCGCCGACGGATGGGTGGACAGGTACTCCGTGGCCGCTCGGTCGAAGCCCAGTGCGCGCAGCGCCATCTCCTGGCCCTTGCGGCCGAACTTGGCGAAGTCGAAGTCGATGGCGTCGACCAGTCGGATCGCCATCGGATCGTCGATTACGGGCTTGGGATGGCGGGCCTGATGCGCTCGGGCGTTGAGCGTCAGCAACGCGGTCTCCGAGACCCCCGTCAGATTGCCGGCGCCGGCTTTGGCGTTGTCTGCGTCGTGCACTTTTCCAACCTACCCGCCAGGCCGGAGTTCCCCGTTCCGGTCTTGCCCGGAGCTCGCAGTCTCTAGGCTGCGGACGTGCGCGGCAAACTCGCGGTACTGGTCGGGGTCGTGGTCTGTGTCCTCGCGGCCGCACCGCCGGCCCCCGCTCAGCCCGCCGTGGCGATGCTCGATTTCGGGGGACTGCAGCGCACCTACGACGTGCACGTGCCGCCCGGTCCGCCGACCGGTCTGGTGGTCAATCTGCACGCCGGCGCTCAGACCGGCGCGCAGCACGCAGCGTTGACCCACTACGACGCGGTCGCCGACGCCCACGGTTACGTCGTGGTGTACCCCGACGGTATCGACTACAGCTGGGCCGACGGGCGCGGCGCCTCGGTGCCGGACCGCACCGGCGTGGACGATGTGGGATTCATTGTCGCCCTTGTGGATCAGCTGACCGCCCAGTATGGGATCGACCCGGGCCGGGTATTCGCCACCGGGCTGTCGGCGGGCGGTTTCATGGCCAACCGGCTGGCCTGCGAGCGTGCCGACAGGTTCGCCGCCATCGCGCCGATCGGAGCGACCCTGGGGGATCACGTGGATTGCCATCCTTCGCGGCCGGTGTCGGTGCTGGCCTCGCACGGCACGGTGGACCCGATCGTGCCCTTCAACGGTGGTCCGATGGTGGGGCGTGGCGGCCCGAGCACCATCCTGGCGGCCTACGCGGTGGTGGACCGGTGGCGTGAACTCAACGGGTGTGCGGCCGACCCGGTGATCGAGAGAATCCCGGGCAACGGCGATGGCACCAGCGCCGAGCGGGTGGCTTACGAGTGCGCCGAGGGCGCCGAGGTGGTGTTCATGCGAGTCGACGGTGGTGGGCACACCTGGCCGGGTGCGCCGGAGATTCTGCCGGCGAGTGCGGTGGGGCCGGCCACCCGGGCGTTCGACGCGTCAGAGGCCTCGGCGCAGTTCTTCGACGCGCACGCGCGGTAGTGGGCGGGTTTCCCCTCCCCATCATTCGAACATATGATCGAACGGTGGGTGAGCTGCAGGGCCTGGGGCATGGCGGGCAGCCCGTGCGCGAGGTGTTCCGGCGGGTCGATCCGCCGCGCCCCGTGCTGGTGGATCTCGCCGCGCTGTTCCCGCGCCAACCGCACTGCCGGTGGGGCCGCTACCACCCGTCCGGACTGCAGATGCACAAGGTGGTGGAGGGGGAGTTGACCTGCTGGGGGCTCTGCGAGCAGGGCGCCTGGTGGGGCCTGGTCACCTATCCGATCGCGTTCGGCGGGTCGGAAAAGTCGGTGACGCACTGGATCCCGGCATGGATGCTGACGGTGCGGTAGTTCCGGTTCGGCCCGGCGCCATGTGTTTTACGGATACCGGTTCAAATCGCATCGATGGCACCGGGATTGACCTGGCGGGTGAAAGAAGACAGCTGGGGCGGGTGCAGCGGTGACTATGCGAACACGCCGGGAGTGCACGTGTACATATATGTCGTCTTCCGCGGACCCATACCCGACGGTGCATGGCCGCAGGCGCTGGCGGTGGTGCAGGGAGGCGCGGCCCAGTTGGGTGCCACCGAGCTGGCCAAGACGGTTGACCGGCCCGGGGACCGAGACGTGATCTTCTCCGGAAACGACGGCATCACAGTGGAATTCGGTACGAAGGCCGCAGGTGTGTTGTCCGCGAAGTCGGATTGCCGGTTGCGCCGTGCAGACATGGCGGTGAACAGTCCGTAAGCCACCCGGGGCGATTCCGCCGACGGCGTGCCGTGACCGGCAAAGATTATGGTGCGCGATACTGGGATTGAACCAGTGACCTCTTCCGTGTCAGGGAAGCGCTCTCCCGCTGAGCTAATCGCGCCGGGTCGAAACTGTTGGAGGTGGAGACGGGAATCGAACCCGTGTGCACGGCTTTGCAGGCCGTTGCCTCACCACTCGGCCACTCCACCGTAGGGTTGATGCCCACTGAACCTTCGAGCGGATGACGGGATTCGAACCCGCGACCCTCACCTTGGCAAGGTGATGCGCTACCAACTGCGCTACATCCGCGTGCCTCGGGTGAGATCGTCACCCGGTGCGGAAAGGAACATTAGTCCACCGGTGCGAAGAACTACAAATCACCTGGAACATCGCGGCAAGCGGACTCAAAACAGCTGGTAAACCTCTCGTGCGAGCGAGAAGCCGTGACCAGAGTTGCGGTCGAGACAGGTGATACTCGTCTCAGCGCTGTCACATTTCAGACTTCCGCGGACCATCGATCGGCCGTACGCGAGCACTTCGGTGCGCCCCAGGGTGGTGTCCCCGGCGCAAACGAACTCCGCCGGTTCGCCGGCCTGCAGCATGACGCCCTGACCGTAATCAAGATCACAGTCGGCCGGCTTCGGCGGCGACGCCCAGGCCCGCTCGTCGATATCGCAGCGCACGTACCCGACGTCCATCACGCAACCGACGTTGCCGCTCGGCGAGGAGAAGTCCACGAACTCGTCGGCGCCGGCCGGTGCGGCGCACCACCCGGCGGCCAGTCCTGCCGCCGCGGCAACCGTCGCCGCCCGGCCCATCACGGGGTCACCCGCAGCACCATCCGGTAGCGGGCGCGGCCGCTGTCCATGGCCGCGTAGGCCTCCGCGGCCTGGGCAAGCGGCAGTTCCTGCACGCGTGCCCGCACCCCGGACTGCACCGCGAACTTCATGGTGTCCTCGACGTCGCGCGCCGTGCCCGACGGGTGACCGGTCACGCTCACGCCGGGAGTGATCAACTGCAGCGGGCTGATCGGCAGCGGATCGGGCGTCACGCCCACCACGATCAGCTCACCGCGCGGCAGCAGCCCGCCCACGGTGTCGGCCATCGCCTGCGAATTGGCGGCGGTCGCCAGCACCACCGAGACACCGCCGAGTGCCTGCAACGCCACGCCGACATCGCCGGCTGTCGAGTCGACGTAGTGGTGCGCGCCGAGATCCAGTGCGTCCTGCGCCTTGTCTGCGCCGCGGGCGATGGCGACGGTCTCGAATCCCATCGCCCGGGCGAACTGCACCCCGAGATGTCCCAGCCCGCCGATGCCCAGCACCGCCACCCGGTCACCCGGCTTGGCCCGGGTCTCGCGCAGCCCGTGGAACACCGTGACGCCCGCGCAACTCATCGGGGCGGCCTCGACAAAGGACAGCTCGTCGGGAATGCGGGCCAGGGCGTTGGCCGGCACGGTCACCGACTCTGCGTATCCGCCCGGGTAGTGCCAGCTCGGGATCTGCCCGTTGGCGCAGTGGATGAAATCGCCCCGGCGGCACGGCACACAGTGTCCGCAGTGCCCGCCGAACCAACCGACGGCCACCCGGTCGCCCACCGCGTACTCCTGCACACCCTCGCCGATTTCGGCGATGGTTCCGGCGATTTCGTGCCCGGGGGTCAGCGGCCAACTGAGCCCGGGGAACGCACCGTTGACGAAGGCGTGGTCGGTGCCGCACACGCCGCACGCCGCTACGGCGATGCGGACGTGGTCGCGGCCCGGTGGTGCGGTGTCGACTTCGGCGAGCTCCAGGGTGGCGCCTGCCGAGGCGACCTGAACTGCGTGATGACGTGCCATATTCATCCTCGGGGTCGATGCTGGGGTGATGTCTCCTGTCTACTCGCGTAGGGGGTCGACGGCAGCGGAGTTGGCGCAGATTGCGGGCAACGTGACCAGGCGATTCCAGCTGCCCGGTAGCGGCGTGCTAGTCTTCCTCCTCGTTCCCCGGTCTCGTAGCTCAGGGGGAGAGCGTCCGCCTCACACGCGGAAGGTCACTGGTTCGATCCCAGTCGGGACCACAAAGAAAAAGCCGCCCAATCGGGCGGCTTTTCTCGTTTCAGCCGGCGGCCCACTCCTTGGCCCTGTCCAGCTCGTCGAGCCCGAACACCGCCAACTCGCCGGGCACCATCCACCCCAGCGCGTGCATGGTGTGGTGGACCCACTCCTTGTCGGAGACCACCGCGATCCGCTTGAACGCCGAGTGATGCGCCAGCAGCGTGCCGAAGCCCATCTTCAGATCTGCTGCCAGCCCGCCCGGGCCGAAGCCCTGGTAGTCCGGCGCGATGATCTCGACGATCCGGATCTCACCGGACTGTCCGAGTTTTTCCATCGTCGGCTCGAAGGCGCGGAAATCCTCGCCGCTGATCCGGCCGGAGGCGCGGATGCCGGTCACCCCGGCCGGCATGTCGGTCAGTACCTCGATCATCACCAGTCTCCTTCGAACCGGTCAGTGCGCGGGCCCGGTGCGCGCTGGCATCGCGGCCACCAATGGAGTGTCTACCCCGACCCGTCCGAGGCCATGCGCACCGCCCGGCGATCCCAGCGGCTCGTCCCGGCCCGGCAACACCGTCAGGAAGAATGCCGCGTTGTCGGCCAGATGTGCCGCCTCTTCTTCGGGCAGATCCGTCTCGTATTCGATGGCGTCGAGGCGGCAGGCGATTCTGCAGGCACCGCAGTCCACGCATTCGTCCGGATTGATGTAGAGCGTGCGCTCACCTTCGTAGATGCAGTCCGCGGGGCATTCCGCCACGCAGGACTTGTCCATCACGTCAACGCAGGCCGAGGTGATCACGTAGGTCATGATGTGACCGTACGAAACCGAAGTCGATCCGCGCCCGGGTCGAAAGCCACCAGCGGGAGGGACTTTGGTCCTTCGCTAGGACAGGAACCGGGCGGTGTAGCCGGCGAACCGCGCCCGCACCGCATCCGGGTCCAGCCCGAACATCTCCGGTGAGGTGGCGACCCGGCCCAGCCGTCCGCGCCGGTGCCCGGTGAGGTAGTCGACGATCGCGCCGCGCGCGGGCTCGTCGAACGGTTCACCGGCCAGCGCATACAACCCCTCGGCGGTGCCCAGTTCGTCGGCCAGGAAGTCGTCGAACCGGATGTCCACCGACCGCTCCGGTGCGATGACGTGGCGGTCGCGCACACACCCCTCGAGCAACTGCCCCAACCGGTCCACCCACCGGTTGGCGATGCCGGACACGTCGACGGTGTCGCGGTGCATCCGCTCGCTGTAGGCGATCATCGCGATCATCGACAACGCCACCGGCACCGGATCGCGATGGGTGAACGCCACCACGACACCGGGAAACACCTTGTCGAGCACCGGAAGCTGGCCGAGGTGCTGCGGGGATTTGAGCACCCAGCGCCGGCCGCCGCGCAGGAACTGCAGCGCCTTGAGCTGAAGCGCAAGGTACTCGTATGAGGACGTCTGGTCCCGGGACCAGTAGAACTCGCTCCAGCGCGGGACGTCGGCGAGGGTGTCCATCAGCATGGTGGAGAAGTCGTTGGCCAGCAGCTGGATCTCTTCGTGGGCGTGCTCGGTGGTCATCTCGTGCATCAACGCGAAATGCGGCATCAGGATGTTCATCACCTGCACGGCGACATCCATCCGCCCGATCCGCGGATCCGGGTGCAGGCCCACTTCGGCGGGCAGCGGGAACGGTTCGACCGACTCCCAGTAGGGCAGGCTGCGGAAGGTCGGTGCCGCGGCCAGCAGATTGTGCAGATGCGTGGTGCCGGACCGGGGGAGACCGGCGATCACCACCGGCGGCAGCAGCTCGACGTCATGGATCTCGGGATGCTGTTTGAGCAGGTCGGTCAGCAGCAGCCGGTTCTTCAGCCACTGCACCAGCTGGCTGTGGAAGTTGACGATTCCCGGACCGTGCATGTCGATCGCGCGCAGTTCGGCGACATAGAGCTCGAGGCGCTCGCGGTAGTCCTCGGCGCCGAAATCGTCCAGCCCGGTGTCGGACCGGGCGCGATCGTGCAGCACGTCTGCGTCGAGCGGGAAGTCGGCGGCGACGGCGGCCATCATCTCCCGGATCGCTTGGGCTTCCGTGCTGTACCGGGGTGTGGACAGGTCGTCGAGGTGCACGACATCTGCTGTGGTATCGGTCACGCCAGTTATGTTACTGTGAGTTTCGTAATGGCGAAGGAAATTGGGCGACCTCGCAATCGGGGCATCGACGAGGCGGTGCTGCGCGCGACCGTCGAGTTGCTCGGGCAGACCCCCTACGCCGAGTTGTCCGTCGAGGCCATCGCCGCGCGCGCCGGTACCTCCAAGCCAGCCATCTACCGGCGCTGGCCGAGCAAGGCCGCGCTGGTGCACGAGGCCGCCTTCCCGCTCGACAGCACCACCGAATTGGTCTTCACCGGAACGCTTCTCGGTGACATCGCGGCGATGGTGAGGCGCACCGTCGCGGTGTTCAGCACACCGGCGGCCCGGGCCGCGCTGCCCGGGCTGGTCGGTGAGATGGCCGCAAACCCGGCATTGCACACCGCCCTGCTGCAGCGGTTCTCCGGCATCCTCGAGCACGGACTCGGCGACTACCTTGCGGCCGCGGTCCGACGCGGTGAGGTGCGGGCCGGGGTCACCGCCGCCGAACTCGCCGAATCCGTCGCCGGCATCACGTTTCTCGCGCTGCTGACCCGCGGAGTCCCCGACGACGCGTGGATCGACCGCACCGCCATACTCATCACGAAAGGAATCAGCGCATGACGCACGAATCCCGTACGGCCTGGCGGGAGTTGCTCGATACCCTGCGCGACCTGGACCGCTCATTCCTGGAGGGGGACAAGGCCGTCACCGACGACCGTCATGTCGCCGACGGCTACCGGATGCTGGCGACCACCCTCGGCGTCGCGCTGGACACCTACCTGTTCGCCGACCCGAGCCGGCCGCAATGGCTGGAGGTCAACTCACCCTGGCGGCCCGACCGGCGCTGGGGCGGGGACAACACCGACGCCATCTACTACATGTGCCCGGTCGACCCCACCCGTCGTTACCGGATCAGCGGCAATCGCGGTGACAGCGTGTACTTCTCGGTCACCGCCTACAACGAGCCGGCCCCTGGGTCCTGGTCGGACCGCATCGTGGCGCTGCTGCGCGACGACGATCTGGAATTCGACGCCGACGGGAACTTCTCCTTCGACTTCGGTCCGACACCGGATGCCGCCGTCCTGATGACCCGCGACTACCAGGCCGACCCGCACGTCGGCCGGCCGGTGAGCTGGCACATCGATGCGCTCGACGAGCCCGAACCGTTCCGGCACGGCGACGAGGAAACCGCGGCGGCGCTGCGGGCGAGCGCGGCCTGGCTGCGCACCATGTTCGCCATCGTGCCGCTGGCGGTCGGGGTACGCAACGACGACGCCCACAACCTCGGCCACGAAACCAACATGGGCGCCAACGATTTCGCCGCCCCGTACCAGGTGCCCGACTTCAACTTCGGCTGGTCGGCCCGGGATGCCTGCTACTCCTACGGCAGCTTCGACCTCGCCGAGGACGAGGCGCTGGTGATCACGCACCGGCCACCGGCATGCCGATTCTGGAATCTGGTGGTGTGGAACCAGTTCATGGCCGTACCCGGTGTCCGGGACGCCCGCAGCTCGGTCAACGGGCACACCGCGGTGCCCAACAGCGACGGTTCGGTGACCGTGGTGCTGTCCCGCGGCATGACCAAGCACCCCAATTCGCTGACCACGCTGGACTATCCGCGCGGCAACCTGGCGTTCCGCTGGTTTCTCGCCGACCGGGTGCCCGACCAGCCGCAGGTGCGGCTGGTCAAGGTCACCGACGCTCCGGAGGAGGTGCAGTGACGGATTTCCGCTCGGACACCGACGCCAGGCCCAGATGCTCACGCAGCGTGCGGCCTTCGTAGTCGGTGCGGAACACCCCGCGCTCCTGCAGTAGCGGCACCACCGTGTCGACGAACGGGTCCAGCCCCGCCGGCGTGACGTGCGGCACCAGAATGAAGCCGTCGCTGGCGTCGGCCTGCACCAGCGTGTTGATCTGCTCGGCCACCGTCGCCGGCGAACCGATGAAGTTCTGCCGCCCGGTGACCTCGACGATGAGCTCCCGGGTGCTCAGCCCCTCGGCTTCGGCCTTGGCCCGCCACTCGTCGGCCACCGCAACCGGATCGCGGTGCATCCGCACGCTGGCCCGCCCGCGGGCAATGGTGTTCTCCCCGACGACCGGATCCACCGAGGGCAGCGGTCCGTCCGGATCGTGGTCGGACAGATCGCGATTCCACAGCTGTTCCAGGAACTTGATCGCGGTGGCGGGGGAGACCTGGGCCAACCGGACCTGGTGTGCGATATCGGCGGCCTCGGCGTCGGTGTCGCCGAGCACGAACGTCGCGGCGGGCAGGATGAGCAGATCCTCGGGCCGGCGGCCGTACCTGTCCAACCGGCCCTTCACATCCCGGTAGAACGCCTGCCCCTCCGCCAGGGTGCCGTGCCGGGAGAAGATGGCATCGGCGGCGCGGGCGGCGAACTCGCGGCCGTGATCGGAGTCCCCGGCCTGGAAGATGACCGGCCGGCCCTGCGGGCTACGTGGCACGTCGAATCGTCCGGAGATGTCGAAATGCTCGTCCCGGTAGGAGAACTCGCCGGGCCGTCCGGTACGCAGGAACTCCCCGGACTCCTTGTCGGCGACGATCTCGTCGCCGTGCCACGAGTCGAACAGGGTGTGCGCGGCGGCCAGGAAGCTCTCCGCCCTGCTGTAGCGCTGGTCCTCGGCGAGGAAGCCGCCGCGACGGAAGTTCTCTCCGGTGAACGCATCCCAGGAGGTGACCACGTTCCAGGCGGCGCGGCCGGCGGACAGATGATCCAGCGTCGCGAACTGTCGCGCCACCTCATAGGGTTCGTTGAAGGTGGAATTGATGGTGCCGGTGAGGCCGAGTCGCTCGGTGACCGCGGCCAGCGCGGCGAGCACCGTGAAGGTGTCCGGGCGGCCGACCACGTCCAGGTCGTAGATCTGGCCGCCCTGCTCGCGCAGCCGCAGCCCCTCGGCCAGGAACAGGAAGTCGAACTTGCCCCGCTCGGCGGTCTGTGCGAAGTGTACGAACGAGCTGAAATCGATGTGGCTGCCCGAGTCCGGGTCGCTCCACACCGTGGTGTTGTTGACCCCGGGGAAGTGTGCGGCGAGGTGAATCTGCTTGGTCATGCGCTCACATATCGGTTGGCCGGGCGGGACAGGCCGAACAGTCCGCACAGCGTGGAATCTCGATAACCGGTGCGGAACACACCGCGCCGTTGCAGTTCTGGGACCAGGCCGTCGGTGACGCCCAGCAAGTCGTGCGGGACGGTGGCCGGCCGCAGCCGGAAGCCGTCCGCACCGGCGGCCTGCCAGTGCGTCAGCAGATCGGCGAGGTCGGCCGGGGTGCCGACGAAAACCTCGGCGTCGCTGATGTATTCGCGACCGAGCAGGGAATCCAGTTGGGCGCGGTGCGCGGCGGCGGCGGCCGGGGTGTCGCCGAGGAAGACGACCAGGTCGACCAGTATCTGCACGCGCGGAGCGCCGGCCGGGCGCAGCGCGGCGATGGAGCCGCTGATCGTCGTGATGTCGTGTTCGCTGTGCGGGGTGACGAACCCGAGGTCCGCACCCGCGGCGATCAGCCGGTACGCCGGATCACCGTGGCCCAGCGCCGCGACCAGCGGCTGACCCTGCGGCGGCCGCGGGGTGATGGACGGGCCCTTCACCGAGAACCAGCGTCCCTCGAAGTCGATGTAGTGCAGCTTGTCCCGGTCGATGAACCGGCCGGTGGCCGCGTCGCGGATCTCGGCATCGTCCTCCCAGCTGTCCCACAGCCGGCGCAGCACCTCGACGTAGTCGGCGGCCTCGGCCATGGTGTCCTCGGCGACGGTGCGGCCGAAATGCCCCGCCGATTCCGGGTTCGCGGACACCTGCACCCGCACTCCGGCCCGCCCGCTGCTCACGTAGTCCAGCGTCGCGATGGCCTTGGACAGGTGGAAGGGTTCGGTGTGGGTGGTGATCGCGGTGGGGATCAGCCCGATGTGCCGGGTGCGCGGCGCCACCCGGGCGGCGACCTGCACGGCATCCAGCCGGCCGCGGACCCGGTCGGTGCGGGCGTCGGCGCGCCACGGGTGGTCGGACTGCAGCGCCAGCCCGTCCTCGATGGTGACGAAGTCCAGCAGGCCCCGCTCCGCCGTCACCGCCAGGTCGGTCCAGTAGTCGGCCGTCAGCAGGTCTTCGGGCCGGGCGTCGGACTGCCGCCACGATGACGGGTGCCATCCGGTGCCGTCCAGCGCGACGCCGAGGTGGAGCGGGGGAGCAGCCAACGAGATCTCCTCACAGGGTGGTCCATCCAGTCTGCCGGTTCGACGAGACTGTTCAAGGGATTCGTGCACGCTGATTCAGGAACACGCACCGGAGGTTTACGCCAGCCCAGCCAGTGCTGTTTCCGGGTCGTAACCACGGAAGCCGTCAATTGTGCCGTCGCGTAGGCGGTTAACCCATGACGGGTCGGCCAGTAGTGCACGCCCTAGGGCCGCGATATCGAACTCACCGGCACTGAACTGGGCGACCAGCCAATCGGCCGACTCGGGCTCGATCAGCTGGCCCGGCTTCTCGCTGCGGAACTGCGTCTGCAAGCCGACAGAACCGACTGCGATGACCGGTGCACCGGTCACCTTCTTGGTCCAGCCCGCCAGGCTCAATGCACTGTCGGAGTCGGGGAAGGCGGGTACGTAATGTCTGCGTGTCGATGGGTGGAAGATATCCACACCGGCGGTGACGAGCGGGGCCAGCAACGCGGCGAGTTCGGTGGCATCGGTGGCGATAGAGGCAGCGTAATCGGTGCCCTTCCACTGCGAGAACCGGAAGATGATCGGGTATTCCGGACCGACCGCAGCCCGTACCCCGGCCACCACCTCCGCGGGGAAGCGGGTTCGCGCTGCCAGCGAACCGCCGTAGTCATCGGTGCGCAGATTCGTTCTCTCCCAGAGGAACTCGTCGAGCAGATAACCGTGCGCACCATGAAGCTCGACCGCGTCGAAGCCGATATCGCGGGCCGTGGCCGCCGCCCGGGCGAAGTGCTCGACCACCTGGCTCAGCTCATCGCGTTGCAGTGCGCGGCCTTTCGGGTTGCCGTGACCGTCTACACCGGACGGACTGACCGGCACCACTCCGTCGGCATCCTCGCGCTCGGCACCCTGATGCCACAGTTGCGCAGCGATCGTGGCGCCCTCCCGGTGTACTGCCTCGACGACCCGCGTCCAGCCGGCCAGAACACTCTCGCCCGCGATGGTCGGAATCGACGCCGGATAGCCGGCGGTGGGGTCGGCCAGCCTGACTCCCTCGGTGATGATCAGGCCGACGCCGCCGGCGGCGCGCCTACGGTAGTACTCCGCCACGTCCACGCCGGGCACCCCATCGGGGGAGGCCTGCCGGGTCATCGGCGCCATCGCGAAGCGGTTGGGCACCGTGAGCGAACGCACGGTCAACGGTCGGAAGAGATCTTCGATGGACACGGATCAATACAACCCGAAGGCCGGTCGGAAAAGTCCCTGACCGGGTAGCGGTGCCCCGCTCGTGCGTATCGGCCCACAACAATGTCGGACAGCAGGTGTACCGTCGTCATTGTGTTCGAAAGTTTGTTCGATATCGATCCCGACGCCTCTGAGGAAGAGCTCCGGGTCCTGGTCGAGCGCTGTGAACAGTTGAAGTCCACGGCTGCGGCGGTGCAGGCCCGGGCGACCGCGTTATGGGCCGAGAAGCGAGCTTGCTCCGAACGCGAGCGTGGAGTCTCTCGAGCGCGGCGTGGGAAGGGCTTGGCCACCGAGATCGCATTGGCCCGTCATGACGCGCCGGTCAAAGGCCACACCCATCTCGGGGTGGCCAACGCATTGGTGCATGAGATGCCGCACACCCTGGCCGCGTTGCATTCCGGCGTGCTGTCTGAGTATCGGGCCACCGTGATCGTGCGGGAGTCGGCCTGCCTGAGTGTGGAGCACCGCCGTGAGTTGGACGCAGAATTATGCGCCGAGCCGTCGCGGTTGGTCGGATGGGGCAATAGCCGAGTCGAAGCCGAAGCCAAGAAGATCACCGCCCGCCTGGACGCCGCCGCGGTGGTGGAGCGCAACAACAAAGCCGCCGGCAGTCGCTGTGTCACGACCCGGCCAGCACCCAACGGCATGGTCTATGTGACCTTCCTGATGCCACTGTCGCAGGGTATCGGCATGTACGCCGCACTCAAGCGGGGTGCCGATCTGACTGGCGACGGACGTTCCCGAGGCCAGGTGATGACCGACATCGCTTACGAACGCGTCACCGGCCGATCCGTTGCCCAGCCTGTTCCAGTGGCGCTGAGCTTGGTGATGTCCGACATCACCCTCTTCGGCGGCGATGACTGCCCCGGCGCGATCGCCGGGTACGGGCCGGTTCCCGCGCAGATCGTTCGGCACCTGCTCGACGCAGCAATTGCCGACGAGAACGCCAAGACCACCCTGCGCCGGTTGTACCGGCATCCAGCTAGCGGGCAGTTGGTGGCGATGGAATCTCGGGCCCGGACCTTTCCGAAAGGCCTCGCGAGATTCATCGGCCTGCGCGACCAAACATGTCGTACCCCGTACTGCAACGCCCCGATCCGCCACCGCGACCACGCCACACCGGACCGTGACGGTGGAAAAACCAGCGCCAGCAACGGACTCGGGCTCTGCGAAGCATGCAATTACGCCAAAGAAGCCGATGGTTGGACGGTCACCACCAGCGACCGGGACGGGGTTCACACCGCGCGGTTTGTCACGCCCACCCACGCGAGGTACTACTCGATCGCTCCGCCGGCGCCAGGTACACCCATCACCCGGCGCAGTATCACCGAAGACCAGTTCAGCATCGACCTGGCCACCTTCAGGGCTGCCTAGCTAGCCGCGGCCTCAGTGTGCCAGGAGCAGGATGAGCTGCAACTGCAGCTCGCCGCACAGAAAGCCGAGGGCGGAGCCGAGCACCACGATGATCCACTCGTCGTCCTTGAACGCCGGCCGCAACAGATTCTCGTACGAGGCCGAATCCAGTTCGTCCATCTTGGAGACCATCACGTTCTCCAGGTCGAGCCGGCTGGCCGCGTATTCCTCGATGTAGGAGGAGGTCTCCGGCAGCTTCTCGATGATCGAGTTCGCGATCTGGACCTTCATCTCCTGGTACTGGCGGCCGCCCAGGACATTGATCACCCGTCCCGCGAAGCCCATCTGGTCGTCGATGGTGCGGCCGATCTCGGTCTGGATGATGTCGAAGAACTTGTCCGACATGGGGCCGGTGAGCAGGCTCTCCATGATGGCCTTCGGGGTGAAGATCTCGCGCGCCATCAATGCGGCGTACCCGCGGATGACCTCTTTGCGGTGCGCCTGGAAGACGCCCTGCCATTTGATGCCGAGGAAGACGTTCTTGCGCTCCAGCGGGCGGAAGATCATCTGCAGCGCCACCCAGTCGGTGAGACCGCCGGTGATCAACCCGAACAGCGGCAGCGCCAGATGCCAGCCGGTGACACCGAAGACCAGCATCTGGACCAGGCCGATGACGAACCCGAAGTACAGGCCGGACTTGATCAGGAACTTGAAGGCCGGCCGGCCGATGTCCTGGAAGACCGCGTTCAGGGTGTGCTTGTCGCGGACCAGGTTGGTCACGACCATGTGCTTGATGTCGAAGATCTGGTCGACCTGGCCGCGGAACTCCTCGAACATGCCGCGCGCGGCGCCCGGGATACGGCCCTCGACGTTGCTGATGATCAGGTTCTTGACTTGATCCGGAGTGGCCCGCCACACCTGCGGCTGGAACGCCATCATGATGGTGTCGACGAGTTCCTCGGACGCCTCACGCAATGGCTCGCCGAGTTCCTTGACCAGTTCGTCCGGGTCGATCTTGTCGAACAGTTCCTCAGGTTTGAGAATGCCCGAGGTCAACGAATCGACCGCCACCGCAGCCATTTTCGGCGCCCGCTTGGGGATCTGCCCCTGCCAGCCCAGATAGGGCTTGATGCCCCTGAACTCGACGGGCTGGAACATCATCTTCAGCGCGAGGATCTTGGTGATCCAGCCGACGAAGGCCGCCCCGAACGGGATGGTGATGTAGACCCACAGCGGGTAGGAGAACGCGTTCTCCCAGAACTCGCTCACTTGGCCGCCTCCCACAATTCTTGACCGAGGTCACTGATGCGTACCGTGCGCCGGATGACCCGGGCCGCCCGCACACCGCGGCGTGCGGTCGCCAGCGCGACGTTCACCGCCGAGTCGGTCAGCAACATCTCGTACTCGTCGTACATGGATGAGGCCTCCGGTCCGATCCGGACCAGGCCCAGTCGCAGCATCCTGGTCAGATACAGCGGTGTGTAGCGGGGCAGGGAAACTCCGGCCGACCGGCCCACCGTGGAGGCGTTCCTGAGCGCGTAGACGGTCGCCGCGCCGGTGCCCGGTTCGGCGACGTGGATCACGGGATAGGCCGAACCATCGGACAGCGCGGCCAGGATGCGTGCCTCGTCCGGGACCAGTGATCCCAACAGATCCAGGTACAGGGCGTCGCGGCTCTTGTCGGGACTCGAGTACATCGACCGGTCCAGCAGGGTGCGCAGCAGCTGATTCGGCGATGCGGCAGGTTCATCCTCGTCAGAGGTCACCGCCGGCGGCGGGTCCAGATCGGTCAGGTGCTTGCGCAGCACCCGCACCACGGCGCGCTCGGCGTCGGCCAGCAGGGGCAGGACGTCCGCGGCCAGCGGCGCCCGTTTGGCGACGCCGCCGAGGAGGGTCAGCCCCCCGCCGATCAAACCCTCCAGATCCACGCGGCCCCTCGGTGTTACGACAGCAACTCTGGGTAGCACCCTAGTGGTCGGGGACGGCGGGCCCGCAATATTCCCCCGCAAACGGCCGCGTGTGCGCATTGCGCACGGGTTTTCTCACTATCGTCCGCCGAACGACGGACAGTGCTGCGGCGGACGGACATCGTTCCAGCAACGTCACGCCAGCAGCCGGCAAACTGATGATCCGTTGCCTGGCCAACGGCGCAGACGCGGGGCGTCGTTGCCCCGGCGTCTGCGCGGCTGTGGTGAATCGCCGGGCTGAACCCCTCGTGTCGGCCGGGCGTCCCCCTTCAGTACCCGGCGGGTGCGGGCGGCAAACGTCAGTCGAGGCGTTCCCAGGTCCAGCCGCTGATGGCCGGATCGTCTTCGCCGTGCTCGCGGGTGTACCGCCGGGCGGCCAGCCGGGCATCGATCATCTCCTGCCGCAGGCCCGCGGCATTGCTGCCCAGCCCCGGCACCCGGTCGATGACGTCGATGACCAGATGGAACCGGTCCAGGTCGTTGAGCATCACCATGTCGAAAGGTGTGGTGGTGGTGCCGCGCTCCTTGAATCCACGGACGTGCAGCTGGCTGTGGTTGGCATGCCGGTAGGCCAGCCGATGGATCAGCCACGGATAACCGTGATACGCGAAGATGATGGGCTTGTCGGTGGTGAACAGCGCGTCGAACTCGTGGTCGGTCATCCCGTGCGGGTGCTCGGACTGCGGCTGCAGGCGCATGATGTCCACCACATTGACCACGCGGACCGCCAGGCCGGGCAGTCGGCGCCGCAGGATATCCGCTGCCGCAAGGGTTTCCAGCGTCGGAATGTCGCCGGCGCAGGCCAGGACCACATCGGGTGCCCGGGTGCCCTCTTCGGAACCGGCCCACTCCCAGATGCCCGCACCCCGCGCGCAATGCGCGATGGCTTCGTCCATGCTCAGGTAGTTCAGCGCGGGCTGTTTACCGGCGACGATCACGTTGATGTACTGCCTGCTGCGCAGGCAGTGGTCGGCCACCGACAGCAGGCTGTTGGCGTCCGGTGGCAGGTACACCCGCACGACCTCGGGCCGCTTGTTGGCGATGTGGTCGATGAACCCGGGATCCTGGTGCGAGGCACCATTGTGGTCCTGTCGCCAGACATGGGATGTCAGAAGGTAATTCAGCGAGGCGATGGGCCGGCGCCAGGCCAGTTCATTGGTGGTCGCGAGCCACTTCGCGTGCTGATTGGCCATCGAGTCGACGATGTGCACGAATGCCTCGTAACAGCTGAACAGACCGTGCCGCCCGGTCAGCAGATAGCCCTCCAGCCAGCCCTGGCACAGATGCTCGGACAGGACTTCCATCACCCGTCCGTCCGGGGCCAGGTGTTCGTCATTCACCGACTGCTCGGCCTGCCAGGCCTTGTCGGTGGCCTCGAACACCGCCGAGAGCCGGTTGGAAGCCGTCTCGTCGGGCCCCATCAGCCGGAAGTTGTCGGGATTGCGGGCGATCACATCACGCAGGAAGGTGCCCAGCACCCTGGTGGCCTCACCGGTGCCGACTGCGGGTTCGTCGACCTCGACGGCGTAGTCGGTGATCGGCGGTAGGTCCAGTTCCCGTAGCAGCAGCCCGCCGTTGGCATGCGGGTTGGCGCTCATCCGGCGCTCACCCTCGGGTGCGAGCGCCCGCAGTTCGGGACGCAACGCACCGGCCTCGTCGAACAGTTCTTCTGGACGGTAGCTCTGCAGCCATTCCTGAAGCTGACCCAGATGAGCTGCGTTGGTGCGTGTTTCGGACAGCGGGACCTGATGGGATCGCCAGGTCCCCTCGACCAGCTTGCCGTCGACCTCGTGTGGGCCCGTCCAGCCCTTGGGGGTGCGCAGGATGATCATCGGCCACAGCGGCCGTCCGGTCTGGCCGTCGACCCGGGCCGCGCGCTGGATCGCGCCGATCTGGTCGAATGCGTCGTCGAGGGCGGCGGCGAGCAGACGGTGCACCTCGGCCGGGTCGTCACCGGCGACGGTGATCGGCACATAGCCGTAGCCCCGCATCAGCGCATCCAGCTCGTCGGACGGAATGCGGTCCAGCACGGTCGGATTGGCGATCTTGTATCCGTTGAGGTGCAGGATCGGCAGCACCGCGCCGTCGCGGACGGGATCGAGGAACTTGTTGGAATGCCAGCTGGCGGCCAGCGGACCGGTCTCCGCCTCGCCATCCCCGACGACGGTGGCCACCACCAGGTCCGGATTGTCGAACGCGGCGCCGTAGGCGTGCACCAGCGCGTAGCCGAGTTCGCCGCCCTCGTGGATCGAGCCCGGGGTCTCCGGCGCCACGTGGCTGGGGATGCCGCCCGGGAAGGAGAACTGGCGGAACAGCTTGCGCAGGCCCTCGACGTCCTCGCCGATCCCGGTGTACACCTCGGAGTAGGTGCCCTCCAGATAGGCGTTGGCCACCAGGCCGGGGCCGCCGTGGCCGGGACCGGTGATGTAGATGACGTCGGCGTTGCGTTGCCGGATCACCCGGTTCAGATGCGCGTAGAGCAGATTGAGTCCGGGCGTGGTGCCCCAATGGCCCAGCAGCCGGGGTTTGACGTGCTCGGGGGTCAACGGTTGACGCAGCAGCGGATTGTCCAGCAGATAGATCTGCCCGACCGACAGGTAGTTCGCCGCCCGCCAGTACGCGTCGAGTTCGGCGACCTCGTCGTCGGAGAGAGTTACAGCTGTCGTCGGTGTGTCCATGGTTACCCCTCTACCCATTATTCAAAGACTGCACCTTCACCGGCCGAACTCCCCAGATTTCGTCGCAGTACTCTTCGATCGCGCGATCGGAGGAGAACTTGCCGCTGCGGGCCGCGTTACGGATGGACATCCGCGACCACGCGTCGCGGTCCTGCCAGGCGGCACTCACCCGATCCTGGCACTCGACGTAGGACGCGTAGTCCGCGAGCACCAGGAACGGATCGTCGTGGATCAGGTTGTCGATCAACGGGCGGAACACCTCGGTGTCACCGTGTGAGAAGTGCCCGCCGGCAATCAGATCCAGCACCGCACGCAGTTCCGGGTTCTTCGCGACCACAGCTGCCGGGCGGTAACCCTCGCGCTTGAGCGCCTCGACCTCGTCCACCGTCAGCCCGAACAGGAAGAAGTTCTCCGCACCGGCCTCCTCGCGGATCTCCACATTGGCCCCGTCCAGGGTGCCGATCGTCAGGGCGCCGTTCATCATGAACTTCATGTTCCCGGTGCCGGAGGCCTCCTTGCCTGCGGTCGAGATCTGTTCGGAGAGATTGGCCGCGGGGTAGATGAGGTGGGCGTTCTGCACGTTGAAATTCGGTAGGAACACCACCTTCATCAGGCCGTTGACCTCGGGGTCGAAGTTGACCATCGCCCCGACCGCGGTGATCAGCTTGATGATGCGCTTGGCCAGGAAATACCCGGGCGCAGCCTTGCCGCCGAAGATGTAGGCCCGCGGCGCCATGTCGATGCCGGGGTTGTTCTTGATCCGCAGATACTGGGTGACGATGTTGAGCACGTTGAGGTGCTGGCGCTTGTATTCGTGGATCCGCTTGACCTGGATGTCGAACATCCAGGCCGGGTCCAGGATCACCCCGGTCTCGTCGCGCACGAAGTCCGCCAGCCGTGCCTTGTTGGCGCGCTTCACATCTCGCCATTCCTGGCGGAATCCGTCGTCGTCGATGAACGCCTCGAGCCCGCGCAGCCGGTCGAGGTGGGTGAGCCAGCCGTCGCCGACGGTACGGTCCAGCAACCGGCGCAGCCCCGGATTGGACAGGGCCACGAACCGCCGCGGTGTCACACCGTTGGTCTTGTTCGAGAAGCGTTCCGGCCACATCTCGTAGAAGTCCCGCAGCACGCTGTCCTTGAGCAACTCCGAGTGCAGCGCGGCGACACCGTTGATCGCGTGACTGCCGACGGTGGCCAGATGCGCCATCCGCACCGTCTTGCCGCCGTTCTCGCCGATCAGCGACATCCGCCGGACCCGGTCCTCGTCGCCGGGGAACTTGGCCCGCACCTCGTCGAGGAAGCGGCTGTTGATCTCGTAGATGATCTCCAGGTGCCGGGGGAGGCTCTCGCCGAACATCTCCAGCGGCCACTTCTCCAGCGCTTCGGGCAGCAGGGTGTGGTTGGTGTAGCCGAAGGTCGCCACCGTGATGTCCCAGGCGTGCGCCCAGTCCAGGCGGCGTTCGTCGACGAGCAGCCGCATGAGTTCGGCGACGCCGATCGACGGATGAGTGTCGTTGAGCTGGATGGCGAATCGTTCGGGCAGATCGTAGACGGACGAGTCGGCCAAATCGTCGATGATATGCAGCACATGCTGCAGCGAGCAGGACACGAAGAAGAACTGCTGCAGCAACCTCAACCGCTTGCCGGCCTCGGGTTCGTCGTTGGGGTAGAGCACCTTGGTGACCGTCTCGGAGGTGACCTCCTCCTCGACGGCCTTGTAGTAGTCGCCGGTGTGGAACGCCTCCAGCGCGAAGGACTGCACGGCGCGGGCACTCCACAGGGTGAGCGTGTTGCAGGTCTTGACCCCGTAGCCCTGGATCGGGGTGTCGTAGGCGACCCCCTGGATGACCCGGTGCGGGATCCAGCGCACCCGCTGCACACCGGCGTCGTCGGCGTAGCGTTCGGTGTGCCCACCCCAGAGCACGGGGTAATGCACATCGGGTTTGGCGATCTCCCACGGGTTTCCGTTGAGCAGCCAGTTGTCGGTCTTCTCGACCTGCCAGCCGTCGTGGATCTCCTGGTCGAAGATGCCGAACTCGTAGCGGATGCCGTAGCCGATCGCCGGGCGTTCCAGGGTGGCCAGTGAATCCAGGTAGCACGCCGCCAGCCGGCCCAGCCCGCCGTTGCCCAGGCCGGGCTCCTCCTCGCAGGCCAGGACCTCCTCGATGTCCTGGCCCAGCTCGGCCAGCGCCGCGCGGGCAGCGTCCTCGATGCCCAGGTTGAGCAGATTGGCCCCGAGTTGCGGTCCCATCAGGAACTCCGCGGACAGATAGCAGGTGACCTTGCTGCCCAGGTCCAGAGATGTCTGGGTGGAGTCAGTCCGGTTGTCCTGCATACGGTCCCGCACCGCCAACGCCAGCGCGCGGTAGTAGTGCTCGGGACGCAGGGCCGCGGCAGGCCGACCGACCGTGTAGCGGATGTGGTCGATGATGGCCCGGCGTAATGCGTCCGCCGACAGACCGGTGCGGGTGCGTTCGGTGGCCTGGATGTTCGCAACAAGATCGGTCATGGGGGCAAGTCTGTCAGGGGTTCGCCCACATCGCGCGCGCAAATGAGCGTCGGTCCGGTGAACGGATGTGAGACGCTGCCGGGATGTCCGGTGTCCCCGAACTCGTCGACGTCCTCCCGCAGCACCGCTTCGACGAAGCGGCCCTCACCCGATATCTGGGTGGTCACGGCATCGAAGGTCCGTTGCTGATCCGGCAGTTCCAGGGCGGTCAGAGCAATCCGACCTTCCATTTACAAAGCCCTACAGGAGAATTCGTCCTGCGTAAGAAGCCGCCCGGAACGTTGCTGCCGCGCGCGCACGATGTGGGCCGGGAGTACCGGGTGATGTCCGCGCTGGCCGACAGCGACGTGCCGGTGCCGCGGATGCGCACCATGTGCACCGACGACTCGGTGCTGGGCACGCCGTTCTTCGTGATGGACCACGTACCGGGCAGGATCTTCCCCGACCGGGTGCTGCGCGACGGCACGCCGGAGGAACGCGCCGCTGTGTACCGGGACATGGCCCGGGTGCTCGCGCGGCTGCACACCGTGGACTGGCGGGCGGCCGGGCTGTCCGATTTCGGGCGGCCCGATGGCTATCTACCGCGCCAGGTGGCGCTGTGGACGCGAACGTGGGAGACCGTCAAGGTCGAGGAATGCGAAGAGATGGACCGGCTGGCCGCCTGGTTGCCCCAGCATCTGCCGGCCGGGGACGAGGCGTGCATCGCCCACGGTGACTACCGGCTGGGCAATGTCCTGCTGCACCCCACCGAACCGCGCGTCGTCGCGGTACTGGACTGGGAGCTGTCCACGATCGGCGACCCGCTCGCCGATCTGGGGTACGCCGCGATGACGTACTACCTGCCCGGGGACACCGACCCGCTGATGGGAGTGGCCGGGGAGGACCTGAGCGGCACCGGCATCCCCGCCGAGTCCGAATTCGTCGCCGAGTACTGCCGGGAGGCGGGCCGGGATGTTCCCGATGAGCTGCCCATCTTCGTGGTGTTCTCGATGTTCCGGCTGGCCTCGATCGTGGCCGGGGTGTGGCGGCGGGGACTGGACGGCAATGCCTCCGACGCGCGCGCGGGCACCGATCTGTTCCGGGACCGGTACCGCGGTCTGGCCGAGCGAGCCTGGGTGCTGGCCGGCGGGCTGTGACATTCGACCGTCTGGTAGTAAAGTTCTGGCCTGATGAGAATCGGATTCTCCAGAAAGGATAGGCTCCTCTCATGGATGTTCGGCTGACCAGTGAGCAGCAACAACTGCGGGACGCGGCCGCCAAGCTCGCCGATGACCTCGGCCCCGGAGCGGTGGGCGAGCTCGACGACGGCGACCGGGTGGCCCGGCTGGAGAAGACCGTCGCGGCCACCGGGTGGCGTTCGCTGCGCTCCGACGGCGCATCCGGGGTCGAAGTGGCGCTGGTCGCCGAGGAATTCGGGCGTGGACTGGTCGATGTGCCGTTCCTCGGTCCGGTGCTGGCCGACGACCTCGGGCACACCGGCGCGACCGTGGTGTTCGGTGACAGTGCGCCCGACGCCCGCGGGCTCAGCCGTGGAGTCTGGCTGGACGGGGGCAGCGTCACCGTTGCCGATCTCGGTGACGCGAGCCCCGGGGTCGATCTGACCCGGTGGGCGGCACCGGTAGTGGGCGAAGCCGCCGTGGCCGGTGAGATAGATCCCCAGCGGGCCCAGGCGCTCGCCCTGGTGGTCACCGCCGCCGACATCCTCGGGGCCGCCCGCGGTGCCTTCGACCTTGCCTGTGACTACGCCAAGGTGCGCGAGCAGTACGGCAAGGCGATCGGCTCCTACCAGTCCATCGCGCACATGCTCGCCGAGAGCCTGGTGCTCATCGAGGGCTCGATCAGCATCCTGCGGTATGCCGCCTGGGCCGTCGACGAGGAGGAGCCCGGCGTCGCGGCCGAAGCCGCCCGCGTCGCCAAGGTCTACTGCGCGAAATCCGCGCACACCATCTGTGAGACGTCCATCCAGGTGCACGGCGGCATCGGCAACACCTGGGAATGCGCGGCGCACGTCTACCTGCGCCGGGTACTGGTGTCCACCGGCTTGTGGCCGGTCTCGTTGAAGGAGATCTCCGTTGGACTTTCGTGACTCCGAACAGGAACTGGCCTTCCGGCAGCGGCTGCGGGGGTGGCTGACCGAGCAGGCACCGAACTTCCCGAAATCGACCGAGGAATACTGGGCTCGGCAAGGGGAGTGGCACCAGTCCCTGCATGCCGCAGGGTTTTTCGGCGCCACCTGGCCCAAGGAGTTCGGCGGGCTGGAGCTGCCGCCGGTCTATGACGTCATCGTCGACGAGGAACTGGCCCGCGCCGGCGCCCCGCCGCGGCCAAGCCTCGGTTATCTGGTGACCGGTCTGGGCCGGCACGCCGGCAAGGAACTGCAGCAGCGTTTCCTGCCCGGCATGATCGACGGCACCGAACGCTGGTGCCAGGGCTTCTCCGAACCCGGCGCGGGATCGGACCTCGCGTCGCTGACCACCACCGCCACCCTCGATGGCGACGAGTACGTGATCAACGGGCACAAGATCTGGACCAGTTACTCCGACGTCGCCGACTGGTGCCTGCTGCTGGCCCGCACCGACAAGGATGTGCCGCGGCACAAGGGCATCTCGGCATTCCTGGTCAACATGCACCAGCCCGGCATCGAACAGCGCCCGCTGAAGATGATCAACGGCGTCAGCAACGAATTCGGCCAGGTGCTCTTCGACGGCGCCCGGGTGCCCGCCGCCAATATGGTGGGCAATCCGGGGGACGGCTGGGCGCTGGCGATGACCGTGGTCGGCCACGAACGCGAGCCCTCCACCCTCGGGTACGCCGCGCGCTACGAGAAGACCGTCAACCAACTGGCCCGCCGCGGCGAATCGAGCGACGAACTCGCCTGGGCCACCGTGCAGGTGCAGGTGCTGCGCCAGCACGTGCGCCGCCGGCTCTCCGAACAACTCGACGGCATCTCGCACGGGCCGGAGGGTTCCATCGACAAGCTGCTGATGACGTGGGTCGAACAATCCGTCGGGCACGCGGTGCTGGCCCAGACCGGGACGACGGATCCCGACCTGTTCAACACCTACCTCTACAGCCGCTCGCAGAGCGTCATGGGCGGCACATCGCAGATCCAGAAGAACATCATTGCCGGCCGAATCCTGAGAATGGCGGTTTGACATGTACGACATGCCCAAGGAAATCCAGGTCGAGGCCGACGGCCCGCTGCGCATCATCACGCTGAACCGGCCCGAGGAACTCAACGCCGTCAACGACGATCTGCACGTCGGGCTGGCCCGGCTGTGGAACCGGCTCAGCCAGGACCGCACGGCCCGCGCAGCGGTGATCACCGGTGCGGGCAAAGCGTTTTCGGCCGGTGGTGACTTCAACTACATCCAACAGATCAGCCAGGACGCGGACCTGCGGGCCAAGACCATCGCCGACGGCCGCGAGATCGTGATCGGGATGGCGCGCTGCCGGATCCCGGTGATCGCCGCGGTCAACGGGCCCGCGGTCGGGCTGGGCTGCAGCGTGGTGGCGCTGTCCGACATCGTCTACATGGCGGAGAAGGCCTTCCTGGCCGACCCGCACGTGCAGGTGGGGCTGGTCGCCGCCGACGGCGGCCCGCTGGTCTGGCCGATGCAGATGAGCATCCTGCAGGCCAAGGAATACGCGCTCACCGGGGCGCGGATCCCGGCCGCCAAGGCCGTCGAACTCGGCCTGGCCAACCACGTCGTCGCCGACCCGCTGGCCGAGGCCATCACGGCGGCCAAGAAGATCCTCGAGCTGCCGCAGAAGGCCGTGGAATCCACCAAGCGCATCCTCAACATGCAGTTGGAGCGTCAGGTGCAGATCACCCTCGACTACGCCACCACCGCAGAGGAACTCACCTTCGGTACCGACGAGTTGAAGAACAACGTCGCCAAACTGCTGCAGGGCGGTAAGTAGGGCGCTCAGGCCAGCCGACTGGCCGGCACATCATCGGTGCCGGCCAGGAAATCCCGCACGTGGGTGAAGCCGTCCAGGCGCCACGCGCTGAAGGCCCAGATCGCGGCGATGCCCGGCAGCGGACCGAAGGCGGCCCACCATCGGGCGTGAGCAGGCAACACATCGGCGATCACCTGGGCGCGCGGCACGCCGTCCACGGACGCCGGTAACCATTCGTTGAGCAGGATGGTCAATAGTCGCACCGTCTCGAACGGGCCCACGATGGACGCCAAAGACCAACTGGTGCAAGCGATCACCAGCGCCCACGGCCAGGCCAGCATCAGCGACTGATCGTCGACGATATCGGCGGCGCAGCGCACCGACTCGGCGATGAACGCCAACCCGAGCACGGCGAGCAGCACACCGACCTGCGCGGCGAGCAGATCGTCGAGCACCGAGTTGGCCAGCTCGTCGGCACTGCGGGTGGGCAGCCCGATCGCCAGCGACACCAGACCGGCCACCAGCGCCAGCAGGGTGATGTGTGACGTCCAGTCGCTGACCCGGCCGAACGACGCGGTGAGCGTGCGGATCACCAGGTGCGAGGACGCGGCCGGGCCGGTGCGGTAGAGCAGCATCACCACCAGCGCGGAGATCACCACCGAGGTCAGCCACGCCACCACCGCGGTGCAGATGATGACCAGGGCCACCGAGCCGACCAGCGGGACCAGCAGGGAGTCGGTGTCCGCGCTGCTGCGGATGACGATCAGTGGCACCACACCGACGCTGAGCACCCCGACGAGGCCGACCAGCAGCGGCAGTGTGAACACCGTGATGGCGCCGGCATCCAGATCGGGGTCGCGACGCCGGATCGCAGCCACCTCGGCGGCCAGCACCGAGCGCGCCCTGCGCAACGAATACCGCGCGGGCACCGGTCATACCGCCTTCAGGTAGCGCCGGGTGATCAGCCGCTGGGTCAGCCTGGTGACCGGACCGCCGAGCCGGCTCCACCACGTCGCGTGCCGGGCGAAGGCCGTCACCTCGGCATGCACCGTGCCGTCGGCCGGGTCGTAGCGCACCGCGAACAGTTCCTCACCGGACTCCGGGTGCCCGGGCAGCGTGCCGTAGGCGAAGCCCCGCCGGTCGGTCTCGTCGAGCAGGTACACCACCCGGCACGGTGCGCGCAGCGGCCAGATGCCGACGGTCACTTCGGTTCCGACCTCCGCGGTGTCCGCATCGGCCCGCACCAGCACCCCCGCGCCGCGTTGCATGCCCCAGTGCAGGACCGCGTCGGCGGCCTCCTGGAAACGGGCCCGGCCGTGGCCGATCACCGCGTGGGCGTGCACGTGTTGATAGCCCTCGGGCAGCGGGCCCCGCGTCGCGCCCACTTCCGGGTAGGTGAGATCCACCCCGCCACTATGGCATTTGCGGGCGCGCCGGCGGGTCGATCAATCACCCACCGCGCTGCGAAATCTGTCCCGGTACGCGCGCGGGCTGACCCCCAGATGCGCGACGAACACCCGGCGCAGAGTCTCCGCACTGCCGAATCCGGCGATGTGGGCCGCATCGGTGACGGTGTGCCCGCCGTCGAGCGCGCCGCGGGCGGCATCGATGCGTACCGACTCCACGTACCGCGCCGGGGTGGTGTCCAACTCGGTGCGGAACAACCGGCTGAGCTGCCGGGTGCTCATCGAGGCCAGTGCCGCAAGGGTTTTCACGCTGTGGTCCCCGGCGGGATCGGCGGCGATGGCGGTCAGCACGGTACGCAGGGTGGAGTTCGCCGGCGGGTCGCTCTCCAGCAGGGTGGAGAACTGTGACTGTCCGCCGGCGCGCTTGAGGTACACCACCAGTGATCGTGCGACCGTGCGCACCAGTTCGGCACCGTGGTCCTGCTCGACGAGGGCGAGCGCGAGATCTATGCCTGCGGTCACCCCCGCCGAGGTGTAGACGTCCCCGTCCCGGACGAAGATGGCGTCCGGGGCCACCTCGATGTCGGGGTAGGCGTCCGACAGCAGCCGGACATGCCGCCAATGCGTGGTGGCGCGCCGGCCGTGCAGTAGCCCGGCCCGGGCCAGGATGAAGGCGCCGGTGCAGATCGAGGCGGTCCGGCGGGCCCGAGCGTGCAGTGTGGTCACGGCCTCGACCAGGGCCGGGTCGATCGGTGCGCGCACCAGAGCGTCGCCGCCGGCCACCAGTGCGGTGTCCGCCGCCTCCACCGCGTCGATCCGGTCGGTCACCGCGAGTCGGGTGCCGATCGAGGTGAGCACATCGGTGCCGTCGATTGATGCGTAGCGCAGCCGGTAGGACGCCCCGAACCGGTTCGCCTCGGCGAACACCTCCGCCGGGCCGACCACGTCGAGCAGTTTCACGCCGTCGAACACGGTGATGACGATGTCGGGCACCCGGCCATTGTGTCCCAATTTGAGGGAAAGATGGCAGATCTGCCATGGGTGCCCGCCCCCAACCCGGTCCAGACTCGATCTCAGAAGGCCCGAGAACCGCACGACCACAAGGAGATCCGATATGACCAGCAGTACAGACGAGATCGTCGCCGGCGTCGTCATCCCCGCCACCAACCTGGTGCGCGAGGTCACCGAGTACATCCGTGACACCGAGGACGACCTGCTGTTCCACCACTCCCGGCGGGTGTATCTGTTCGGCTCGTTGCACGCTCAGCGGCTGGGGCGCACCCCGGACCCCGAGCTGCTCTACACCGGCGCGATGTTCCACGACATCGGCCTGACCGCCGGCTATCGCGACTCACAACTGCGCTTCGAGGTCGACGGCGCGAACGCGGCCCGGAACTTCCTGCTGGCCCGCGGGATCGACGAGACCCGGGCCGGCCTGGTCTGGCTGGGCATCGCCCTGCACACCACGCCCGGCGTGCCGGAGTTCCTCGACCCCGAAGTCGCCTTCGTGATCGCCGGCGTGCAGACCGATGTGGTCGGCATCGGGCGCGCGGAGTTGTCCGCCGAGCAGATCGCCGCGGTGACGGCCGCCCATCCGCGGCCGGACTTCAAGAACCGCATCCTGCACGCATTCACCGAGGGCAACCTGCACCGCCCGGCGAGCACCTTCGGCAATATCAACGCCGACGTGCTGGCGCGCTACGCGCCCGGTTTCGAACGCACCGACTTCGTCGACGTCATCCTGGGCAGCGACTGGCCGGAGTGAGCACGCCGCCCGCGTGCAATACCGTTGCTGGTGTGACGACCGGCGTAGCGCACTCAGGAGGCGGATTCAATCCGCCGGATCCCACCGACCGCGGCGGGCCCGACTACGGGCGCTTCATCGAGGCGGTCCGGACGCTGCAGGACCACGCCCGCGCCGCGGACGCCCCCGACGAGGTGATCACCGAGGCCGCCGGACTGATCGAGAAAGTGTCGGCGTTGCTGGCTCCGTACGAGGCCGACGAGTGGCACTCGCCGTCCGGCCGACGGCTCGATCTGCCCAACCGGGGAAACGTCAGTTCTGTGCCACTGCGGGTGCACACCACCGAGGACGGCCGCGTCGCCGGCACCGTGCGTTTCCGTCGCTACCACCTGGGCCGCAACGGTGCCGTGCACGGCGGGATGCTCGGCCTGCTGTTCGACTCGCTGCTGGGGTACACCACCGCCGTGCTCACCAAGAGCCCGTACCAGCGCACCGCGCACCTGGGCATCGACTACCGCAAGATCGTGCCGATCAACTGCGAACTGCAGGTCGACGCGGGTATCGACCGGATCGACGGGCGCAAGATCAACGTGTCGGGCCGGATCCTGGACAACGGCGAGGTGCTCACCGAGGGTGATGCGCTGTTCATCAGGTTGAAGCCCGGGCAGCCGTGACCGGCGACGGTGAACGCAAGCGGGCCTGGGCACGGTGGCGCGACAAGATCCGCAACCGGCCGGTGATCGACCTCGGCTACCGGATCACCGTCGGGGTCATCGGGTCGATCGTGCTGGTCGTGGGAATCATCGCCATTCCGTACCCCGGACCCGGCTGGGCGATCGTCTTCCTGGGCCTGGCCATCCTGGCAACCGAGTTCCGGGTTGCGCAGGTGGCGCTGCACTGGGTGCGGGCCCGTTACGACAAGGCGATGGCGTGGTTCACCCGTCAGCACCTCGCGGTGCAGGCACTGGGCGCGCTGTTCACCACGGCGGTGGTGCTCGGCACGCTGTGGCTGTTCGGGGCGGTCGGTCTGGTCGCCGGCTGGGTCGGTATCGATTGGCCCTGGCTGAAGAGTCCGATCGGTATCGGGTCCTAGCAGGTACGCCCGGGCAACCCCGATAGCATGGGCCCGATCGTTTCATCGCCCGCACCGTAGGAGACACCCCGATGACCGCCGCCGCCAGTTCCGCCCCCGCAGCCCTGATCAGGGTCGCTGCCGGGACCACCGCCGGGGCTGCGGTGCGCGCGGCGGGGCTGCCCGAACGCGGCGCCCCGGACGCCGTCGTGGTGGTGCGCGACGCCGAGGGCCGGCTGCGCGACCTGAGCTGGACGCCGGACACCGACGTCGAGGTCGAAGCCGTCGCCGCCGACACCGAGGACGGCCGCAGCGTGATCCGGCACTCCTGCGCCCATGTGCTGGCCCAGGCCGTGCAGGAGCTGTTCCCGCAGGCCAAGCTCGGGATCGGCCCGCCGATCACCGACGGCTTCTACTACGACTTCGACGTCGCCGAACCGTTCACCCCGGAGGACCTGGCGAAGCTCGAGAAGCGGATGGCCAAGATCGTCAAGGACGGTCAGCTGTTCTCCCGGCGGGTGTACGAGTCCAAAGACCAAGCACGCCAAGAACTTGCCGGGGAGCCCTACAAGCTCGAACTGGTCGACGACAAGTCCGGCGACCCCGATGTCATGGAGGTCGGCGGGGACGAGCTGACCGCCTACGACAACCTGAATCCGCGCACCAAGGAGCGGGTCTGGGGCGACCTGTGCCGCGGACCGCACATCCCGACCACCCGGTTCATCCCGGCGTTCAAGCTGACCCGCAGCAGCGCGGCGTACTGGCGCGGCAACCAGAACAACGCCAGTCTGCAGCGGGTGTACGGCACCGCGTGGGAGTCCCAGGAGGCGCTGGACCGTCACCTCGAGCTGATCGAGGAGGCGCAGCGCCGCGACCACCGCAAGCTCGGCGTGGAACTCGACCTGTTCAGCTTCCCCGACGAGCTCGGCTCCGGCCTGCCGGTGTTCCACCCCAAGGGCGGCATCATCCGCAAGGAACTGGAGGACTACTCGCGCGCCAAGCACGAGCAGGCCGGCTACCAGTTCGTCAACACCCCGCACATCACCAAAGAGCATCTCTACGTCACCTCGGGTCACCTGGAGTGGTACGCCGACGGCATGTTCCCGCCGATGCACATCGACGCCGAGTACGACGAGAACGGTGAGGTGCGCAAGCCCGGCCAGGACTACTACCTGAAGCCGATGAACTGCCCGATGCACCACTTGATCTACCGCTCCCGCGGCCGGTCATACCGCGAACTTCCGTTGCGGCTCTTCGAATTCGGGTCGGTGTACCGGTATGAGAAGTCCGGCGTGGTGCACGGGCTGACCCGGGTGCGCGGGATGACCCAGGACGATGCGCACATCTACACCACCCGCGAGCAGATGCGCGAGGAACTCAGCTCGCTGCTGCAGTTCGTGCTCGACCTGCTGTCCGACTACGGCCTCGACGACTTCTACCTGGAACTGTCCACCAAGGACCCGGAGAAGTACGTCGGCTCCGACGAGGTGTGGGATGAGGCCACCGAGACGCTGCGCGAGGTCGCCGAGGCCTCCGGGCTGGATCTGGTGCCGGATCCCGGCGGCGCCGCCTTCTACGGCCCGAAGATCTCGGTGCAGGTCAAGGACGCGCTCGGCCGCAACTGGCAGATGTCGACGATCCAGCTCGACTTCAACATGCCCGACCGGTTCGAACTGGAGTACACCGCCGCCGATGGCACCCGTCAGCGGCCGGTGTTGATCCACCGTGCGCTGTTCGGTTCCATCGAGCGGTTCTTCGGGGTGCTCACCGAGCACTACGCGGGTGCGTTCCCGGCCTGGTTGGCCCCGGTCCAGGTGGTCGGCGTGCCGGTCGCCGATGCGCACGTGCCCTACCTCGAAGACGTTGCCGCGCAACTGCGTTCACGCGGTGTGCGGGTCGAGGTGGACTCCAGTGACGACCGGATGGCCAAGAAGATCGTCAACCACACCAACCAGCGGGTGCCGTTCATGCTGCTGGCCGGCGACAAGGACCTGGAGGCCGCAGCGGTGTCGTTCCGTTTCGGGGACCGCAGCCAGGTCAACGCGGTGCCGCGGGATGCGGCCGTGGACGCCATCGTGGACTGGATCAACCGCCGGGTGAACAACACTCCCAACGCGGAACTGTTCGAGGCCGGTATCGAGGGGGCAGGAGCCTGACAACGTGACCGATCGGGACGCGAGGGACGACGCCATCGTCGACCAGGGCGTCGGCGAACCCGACCACCTGCAGCGGCTGTGGACTCCGCACCGGATGAGCTATATCGCCGAGTCGCCGATGAAGAAGGGGGCGGGTTCGGCACAGTCGAAGGAGCCGTTCACCGACATTCCCGGAATGTCGGACGAGGACGGACTGATGGTGGCGCGCGGCGAGTTGGTCTACGCCGTGCTGAACCTCTACCCGTACAACCCGGGTCATCTCATGGTGGTGCCCTACCGGCGGGTTTCCGAACTCGAAGACCTGACCGTCGAGGAGACCGCCGAGCTGATGGCGTTCACCCAGAAGGCGATTCGGGTGATCAAGGCGGTCTCGCGCCCGCACGGCTTCAACGTCGGACTCAACCTGGGTACCTCGGCGGGCGGCTCGCTGGCCGAGCATCTGCACATGCACGTCGTCCCGCGCTGGGGCGGGGACGCCAACTTCATCACCATCATCGGTGGGTCCAAGGTGATCCCGCAGTTGCTCGGGGAGACCCGCAAGCTGCTCGCCGCGGAATGGCAGCGCATCGACGAGACGACACCGTGAGCAACTTCTACCTGATGACCCGGGCCGCCTACACCAAGGTGTCCGGGCCGGTGGCCAGGGCCGCGCTGCGGGCCGGGCTGACCCCGGACAGCATCACCATCCTGGGCACCGCGGGCTCGGTGGTCGCCGCCCTCACGCTGTACCCGATCGGGCAGCTGTGGTGGGGATCGGTCGCCGTCTTCTTCTTCGTGCTCGCCGACATGCTCGACGGCGCGATGGCCCGCGAGCGCGGCGGTGGGACCCGCTTCGGCGCGGTGCTGGACGCGACCTGCGACCGGCTCGGCGACGGTGCGATCTTCTGCGGGCTGGCCTGGTGGGCAGCGTTCAGCGCGCACAACACCGCGCTGGTGGTCGCCATCCTGATCTGCCTGGTCACCTCGCAGGTCATCTCCTACATCAAGGCCCGGGCCGAAGCCAGCGGGCTGCGCGGGGACGGTGGCATCATCGAGCGTCCCGAGCGGCTGGTGATCGCGCTGGCCGGGGCCGGGCTGTCCGCCGCGTTCAATCTGCCGTTGCTGCTGGACATCGCGATGTGGGGCCTGGCGGTGGCCAGCGTGGTGACGCTGGCGCAGCGGTTGCACGCCGTGCGCACCTCGGCCGGCGCCATGGATCCGCTACCGGCACCGCCGGCGCAGACACCCCCGCCGGAAGGAAATCCCACGTGAGCACACCCACCTCGGGGCTGCCGAATGTCGGCGGCCTCCGCGTCCCGCTGGGCGGGCAGCTCTCGGATCTCGGATATGCGACCGGCTGGCGCCTGGTGCGGGCGATGCCGGAGTTCGCCGCCCGCAACATGTTCGACGCCGGGGCGCTGTACGCCGCGCGGGGCGGTGGACCGGCGCAGCTGCGCAAGAACCTGAGCCGGGTGATCGGTGTTCCCCCGGAGCAGGTGCCCGCCGGCCTGATCCGCGCCTCGCTGGCCTCCTACGGCCGGTACTGGCGCGAGGCGTTCCGGCTGCCGTCGATGGACCACGCCGCGGTGACGGCCTCGGTACAGGACGTGGTCGAGGGCGACCAGCACATCGAGGCGGCGCTGAAGCTCGGCC
Organism: Mycobacterium sp. AMU20-3851; assembly: GCF_043974665.1. Classification (NCBI taxonomy): domain Bacteria; kingdom Bacillati; phylum Actinomycetota; class Actinomycetes; order Mycobacteriales; family Mycobacteriaceae; genus Mycobacterium; species Mycobacterium sp. AMU20-3851. Next base: position 3,301,122 of record NZ_CP146371.1, on the reverse strand, counting down.
GCGGTGTGGTGCTGGCCCTGCCGCACAGCGGCAACTGGGACATCGCCGGGGTGTGGCTGACCAACACCTACGGGCAGTTCGCCACGGTCGCCGAACGGCTCAAACCGGAGTCGCTGTACAACCGGTTCGTCGCGTACCGGGAAAGCCTGGGATTCGAGGTGCTGCCGCTGACCGGCGGGCCCCGCCCACCGTCGGAGGTACTGGTCGAGCGGCTGCAGGACAACGGCCTGGTGTGTCTGATGGCCGACCGCGACCTGACCCGGTCCGGGGTGCCGGTGGACTTCTTCGGTGAGCAGACCCGGCTGCCGTCGGGCCCGGCCAAACTGGCTTTGCAGACGGGGGCGGTGCTGATCCCGGCGCACACCTGGTTCACCGAGGACGGGTGGGGCCTGCGGATGCACCCGCCGGTGGACACGTCCTCCGGTGACGTCGGCGCGATCACCCAGGAGCTGGCCGATCACTTCGCGGCGGGTATCGCCGAGTTCCCGGCGGATTGGCACATGCTGCAACCCCAGTGGATCGCCGACCTGTCCGTCGAGCGCCGCGCCCGGCTCGAAGGCAGCTAGGGAGCCCCGATGCGCATCGGGATGGTGTGCCCGTACTCGTTCGATGTGCACGGCGGTGTGCAGGCACACGTACTGCAGTTGGCCGAGGTCCTGCGGGCGGACGGTCACCACGTCAGCGTGCTGGCTCCCGCGTCGCCGCATGTGACGCTGCCCGACTACGTGGTGTCGGGCGGCAAGGCCGTGCCCATCCCGTACAACGGTTCGGTCGCCCGGCTGCGGTTCGGGCCCGCCACCCACCGCAAGGTCAAGAAGTGGCTCCTCGACGGTGATTTCGACGTGCTGCACCTGCATGAGCCGAATGCGCCCAGTGTCTCCATGCTGGCGTTGATGATCGCCGAGGGGCCGATCGTGGCGACCTTTCACACCTCGACCACGAAGTCGTTGACGCTCAGCGTTTTCCAGGGGATGCTGCGCCCGCTGCACGAGAAGATCGTGGGCCGCATCGCGGTATCGGACCTGGCCCGGCGCTGGCAGATGGAGGCGCTCGGCTCCGACGCCGTGGAAATCCCCAACGGGGTGTCGGTATCGGAATTCGCCTCGGCGCCGATGCTCGACGGGTATCCGCGACCGGGCCGCTCGGTGCTCTTCCTCGGACGGTTCGACGAACCACGCAAGGGGATGTCGGTGCTGCTCGCTGCGCTGCCGCGGCTGGTCGCGGAGTTCAGCGATGTCGAGGTCCTGGTGGTCGGCCGCGGGGACGAGGAGGAACTGTCCGAACAGGCCGGGCGATACGCGGCGAACCTGCGCTTCCTCGGCGCCGCCGACGACGCCACCAAGGCCTCGGCGCTGCGCAGCGTGGACGTCTACTGCGCGCCCAACACCGGCGGGGAGAGCTTCGGCATCGTCCTGGTCGAGGCCATGGCCGCCGGCACCGCGGTGGTGGCCAGCGATCTGGATGCCTTCCGGCGCGTGCTGGAACAGGGGCAGGCCGGCCGGCTGGTGCCGGTCGACGATGCGGATGCGTTGGCCGACAGCCTGATCGAACTGCTGCGTGACGACGATGCGCGCCAGCGTTATGTCGCCGCCGCGTCCGAGGCGGTGCGCCGCTACGACTGGTCGGTGGTGGCCGGCGAGATCATGCGGGTGTACGAGACGGTCAGCGGTGTGGGCACCAAGGTGCAGGTGAGTTCGTGAACGTCATCCTGATCGTCGCGCTGGTCCTGCTCGGCGTGGTGTTGCTGCTGACCGCGAGCTGGGCCTACCTGACCGCCAACCGGCTGGACCGACTGCACGTCCGTTACGACCTGTCCTGGCAGGCGCTCGATGCCGCGCTGGCCCGTCGTGCGGTGGTCGCCCGGGCGGTCGCCGTGGACGCCTATGGCAGCGGGCCGGCGGGTAAACGGCTGGCCGCGCTGGCCGCCGCGGCCGAACGTGCCGAACGGCCGGCGCGCGAGGGCGCCGAGAACGCGCTGTCCGCAGCGTTGGAGATGGTCGACCCGGCGTCCCTGCCGACCGCGCTGGTGGCCGAACTGGCCGATGCCGAGGCCCGGGTGCTGCTGGCCCGGCGATTCCACAACGACGCCGTGCGCGACACCCTGTCGCTGCGGGAACGCCCGATGGTGCGGCTGCTCCACCTGGGCGGCACCGCAGCACTGCCCGGCTACTTCGAGATCGCCGAGCGGGCCGGTACCCCGGGCGGCCCGGTCAACCGCCGGGTCTCCGCCCGCATCGCGCTGCTCGACGAAGAGGGCCGGATCCTGTTGTTCTGCGGTTCGGACCCGGCCGGGGACGGCACCGCGCCGCGCTGGTGGTTCACCGTCGGCGGCGCGGCACAGCCGGGGGAGTCGCTGGCGCAGACCGCGGTGCGGGAACTGGCCGAGGAGACCGGTCTGCAGGTTTCGGCCGCGGACCTGCTCGGCCCGGTCTGGCGGCGCGAGGCGATCATCGACTTCAACGGTTCGGTGATGCGCAGCGAAGAGTTCTTCTTCGTGCACCGCACGCGCCATTTCGAGCCCGCCACCGCCGGGCATTCCGCCCTCGAACGCAGCTACATTCACGGCCACCGATGGTGCGATGCGACAATGGTCCGCGAGCTGGTCGCGACAGGTGAGCCGGTCTACCCGGTACAACTCGCCGAGTTGCTGGTCGAGGCGAACCGCTTGGTCGACGGACACGGCCGGGAACCCGGCAGTCGAGACGATTCGCAGCCCCGCACCATCCGGTGAGGCTACGAAATCAATCGATTTGGCAGCAGCTTTAGACTGGATCAGTAGTGGACCGGAGGAGATAGTTATGGATACCGCAGCGCAAAACGGCAGCCAGATCGGCACCGCGCGGGTGAAGCGCGGTATGGCCGAGATGCTCAAGGGTGGCGTCATCATGGACGTTGTCACGCCGGAGCAGGCCCGCATCGCCGAGGCCGCCGGTGCGGTGGCGGTGATGGCGCTGGAGCGGGTGCCCGCCGACATCCGTGCCCAGGGTGGGGTGTCGCGGATGAGTGATCCGGACATGATCGAGGGCATCATCGACGCGGTCACCATCCCGGTGATGGCCAAGGTGCGCATCGGGCATTTCGTCGAGGCGCAGATCCTGCAGTCCCTCGGGGTGGATTACATCGACGAGTCCGAGGTGCTGACCCCGGCCGACTACGCCAACCACATCGACAAGTGGCGCTTCACCGTGCCGTTCGTGTGCGGGGCGACCAACCTCGGTGAGGCGTTGCGCCGGATCACCGAGGGTGCGGCGATGATCCGTTCCAAGGGTGAGGCCGGGACCGGGGATGTCTCGAATGCCACGACGCACATGCGCAAGATCGGCGGGGAGATCCGCCGGCTGACCTCGCTGAGCGAGGACGAGTTGTTCGTGGCGGCCAAGGAGTTGCAGGCCCCTTATGAGCTGGTGGCCGAGGTGGCCCGGGCCGGCAAGTTGCCGGTCACGCTGTTCACCGCCGGTGGTATCGCGACCCCCGCGGATGCGGCGATGATGATGCAGCTCGGTGCCGAGGGTGTGTTCGTCGGTTCGGGCATCTTCAAGTCCGGTGACCCGGCCGCCCGCGCCGCGGCGATCGTGAAGGCCACCACCTTCTACGACGATCCGGATGTGCTGGCCAAGGTGTCGCGCGGGCTGGGTGAGGCGATGGTCGGCATCAACGTCGAGGACATCGCGCAGCCCCATCGCCTGGCCGAGCGCGGCTGGTAAGCCGCCTGTGGCAATCGAGGAAATCCTCGACCTGGAGCAACTCGAGGTCAACATCTACCGGGGGAGGGTGTTCAGCCCCGAATCCGGTTTCCTGCAGCGCACATTCGGCGGGCATGTGGCCGGACAGTCGCTGGTGTCGGCGGTGCGCACGGTCGATCCGAAGTTCCAGGTGCACTCGTTGCACGGCTACTTTCTGCGACCCGGTGATGCGCGCACACCGTCGGTCTATCTGGTCGAACGCATCCGCGACGGCGGGTCGTTCGCCACCCGGCGGGTCAGCGCCGTCCAGCACGGGCAGACCATCTTCAGTATGTCGGCGTCATTCCAGACCGACCAGTCCGGTATCGAACACCAGGATGCGATGCCCGCGGCACCCGGCCCGGACGAGATACCGAGCTTCAAGACCAACGCCAAGGTCTTCGATGACGCCAGTTTCCGCCAGTTCGACGAGTGGGACGTGCGCATCGTGCCGCGCGACCAGGTGAACAAGTTGCCGGGCAAGGCGTCCCAACAGCAGGTCTGGTTCCGGCACCGCGACCCGCTGCCCGACGATCCGGTGCTGCACATCTGCGCGCTGGCGTACTTGAGCGATCTCACCCTGCTCGGCTCGGCACAGGTGAACCACCCCGAGGAACGCAAGCACCTGATGATCGCCTCGCTGGACCATGCGATGTGGTTCATGCGTCCGTTCCGGGCCGACGAATGGTTGCTCTACGACCAGTCCTCGCCCTCGGCCTGCGGTGGCCGTGCGCTGACCCAGGGCAAGTTGTTCAACCAGTACGGCGAGATGGTCGCCTCGGTGATGCAGGAGGGGCTGACGCGCTACCAGCGTGATTTCACCCCGACGCCCAGGTGAGCGCCCGGGTGGGGGTGCTCGCCCTGCAGGGCGACACCCGCGAGCATCTGGCCGCACTCACCGAAGCGGGCGCGCAGGCCTGCACGGTGCGGAGGCTGCGAGAGCTGGAATCCGTTGACGGACTTGTCATCCCGGGTGGCGAATCGACCGCGATGAGTCACCTGCTGCGGGAATTCGATCTACTGGAACCGTTGCGGGCGCGGCTGGCCGACGGCATGCCGGCCTACGGGTCCTGCGCCGGGATGATTCTGCTGGCCACCGAGATCCTGGATGCCGGCGTGCCCGGGCGCGAGGCGCTGCCGCTGGGTGGGATCGACATGACGGTGCGCCGCAACGCCTTCGGGCGCCAGGTCGACTCCTTCGAGGAGGACCTGGAGTTCGCCGGGATCGACGGCCCGGTGCACGCGGTGTTCATCCGGGCGCCCTGGGTGGAACGCGTCGGCCCCGACGTGGAGGTGCTGGCCACCGCGGCCGGGCACCCGGTCGCGGTGCGCCACGGACGGATGCTGGCCACCTCGTTCCACCCGGAGATGACCGGCGACCGCCGGGTGCACGCGATGTTCGTCGCTTCGCTGTCCTGAACTCACGCCGCGCGCGGCGAGCGCAAACCGAGGGTGCGCCGGCCCGCGGTGACCAGTTCGTCCCGCAGCCTGGTGAGGTCGGCGCCGGCCTCGGGATAGTCCACGCCGACGGCCGCGGAGATACCGGCCATCACGACGGCCGCCTTGACCTGGCCCCCCATGCCGGGTTCGACGCCGGCGAGTAACGCAAGTTGGCGCTGGACGACCGCACTCCAATCCGGGCGGCTGCGCAGAAAATCGCCGACGCCGGGATCGCCGGTGAGTACCGGGATCAGGGCACGGTGGGCGACGGCCAGTGCGACGAAGCCGGTCAGCATGGAATCGGCCTGAGCGCGGGGGCCCCGGGCTGCCTCGGCGGTGCCCACGAGCTGTTCGAGATCGCCCATCACCGGTTCCAGGATCGCTTCGAGAAGCTCGTCACGGGTCCGGAAGTGATGGTAGATAGCGGATTTCGTGAGGCCGAGTTCGTCGGAGATCATCTGTAGGGAGGTGCCGGCGACACTGTGCCGGCGGAATGATTCGACGGCGGTGGACATCAGCCGCTGCCGGGTGCTCGGGGCGGGCGCAGTCACAGCGCCACCGCAGATGTAGTGCTGCTAACAATACCCGGCTCCCTGACCATTCGTACAGTATAGCCCTGTACGATTGGTCTGTAACTGGCTGTACGTTTGGTCAGTTTTCAGCCACCGTGAGGAGAGCCCCTTGACTGCTTCGGACGTGCTTGACGGCGTCGACTTCTTCCAGGATCCGGCGCTGGTCGCCGATCCCTACGAGTTGTACCGGCGCATGCGGGCCGTCAGTCCTGTGCTGCGCGAACCCACCCAGGGCGTCTATCTGGTGACCGGATACGCGGAGGCCCAGGCGATCCTCGGCGATCACGACAGGTTCTCGTCCTGCGCCAGCGTGACCGGGCCCTTCCCGGGATTCCCGGTTCCACTGGAGGGGCGCGACGAAGCCGAGGTGCGGGCCTTGATCGACCAGCATCGTGACGAGCTGCCCTTCAGTGACCAGCTGCCGACCTTCGACCCGCCCACCCACACCGCGCATCGGGCGCTGCTGTCACGCCTGATCACGCCCAAACGCCTGAAGGAGAACGAAGAGTTCCTGTGGCGACTGGCCGATCAGGTGCTGGTTCCATACGTCGCCCGAGGGGGTGGCGAGTTCATCCGCGAGGTGGCCAATCCGGTCGCGCTGCTGGTCATCGCCGATCTGCTCGGCGTCCCGGAGGCCGACCGCGGCGAGCTCACCGTGCAACTGGTCGGGGACGGCTCACTCGGCAGCGCCGAAGGTGAGGAAATGGCGCACGCGCCACTGGAATACCTCTATCACCGGTTCGCCGAGTACATCTCCGACCGGCGTGCCCACCCGCGCGCCGACGTGCTGACCGATATGGCCGAGGCGACCTTTCCGGACGGATCGACCCCGGAGGTCATCGATGTGGTGCGGGTGGCGGCCAACCTGTTCTCGGCCGGACAGGAAACCACGGTCCGGCTGCTGTCCTCGGCGCTGATGGTGCTGGCCGAGCGTCCCGACCTGCAGGACCGGTTGCGCGCCCATCCCGAACAGATTCCCGGTTTCATCGAGGAGGCGTTGCGCTTCGAGAGCCCGATCCGCGGTGACTTCCGGCTCGCCCGTGCCGCGACGACCGTGGGGGGTGTCGACATCCCGGCCGGGGCCACGGTGATGGTGAATCTCGGTGCCGCCAACCGGGATCCGCGCCAATTCGAGGACCCGGACACCTTCGACCTGGACCGGCCCAACGCCCGCCGGCACATCGCCTTCGGCCGCGGCATCCACAGCTGTATCGGGGCGCCGCTGGCACGCGCGGAGGGCCGGGTCGTCATCGAGCGCCTGCTGGCCGGCGTCGCCGGTATCCGCATCGACGAGAGTCGCCACGGTGCCCCCGGCAAGCGCAGCTATGACTACGTACCGACCTTCATCCTGCGTGGCCTGACCGAACTGCACCTGCACATCGACCCCGCGGGGGCCGCCTCATGATCGTCACCGTCGACGCGCAGGCCATCCCCACCGCGGTCCCCGCCGAATTCACCGAAGCGGTCGCCCAGTCCGCAGCCAGCTGCCCGGAACGGGCCATCCATCTGAAAGAAGAATCATGACAACCGATTTCGCCCGCAAAGACCGCACCGCCTTCGATCTGTCCGGCAAGGTGGTGGTCATCGTCGGCGGCGGGCAGATGCCGGGCGACACCGTCGGCAACGGCCGGGCCACCGCGCTGCTGGCAGCCCGGCACGGTGCCGAGGTGGTGGCGGTCGACATCAACCTCGACTCCGCGCAGGAGACCGCCGACCTGATCATCGCCGAGGGTGGCAGGGCCTACGCGGTGCAGGCCGACGTCGCCGAAAAGGAAGACTGCCAACGGATCTTCGACACCGTCATGGCCCGCAGCGGCCGGGTGGACGGCATGGTCTACAGCGCGGCGGTCAATCCGCCGTTCGACTTCGAGACCAACTCCATGACCACGGAGAACTTCAACCGCGGCATCAACGTGAACATGCTCGGGGCATACCACTGCAACCTTTTTGCCGCCGAATGCATGCAGCGCAACGAGGGTGCCAGCACCGGCAGCATCGTCAACTTCTCCTCGATTGCCAGCCTGAAGAACGAGATCGGGCTGAACATCGGCATCATGCCGTATGCGCTGGGCAAGTGCGGGCTGAACTACATCACCGAACTGACCGCGGTGCAGTTCGCCGCGGCCGGGGTACGGGCCAACACGCTGATGCTCGGCCCGATCGACTCCACCCTGGGCAACCACGATTCCCAGGAATTGTTCGGGCACACCCCCGAAGAGGTCGACGAGGCCTACGGCGAGGTCGTCAAACTCAAGATGGGCCGGGCCAGCACCTGGGAGACGGCGTATGCCGCGCTGTACCTGCTGGCCGACGAATCCCGGTTCATGACCGGCCAGCAGATCCGCCTCGACGGGGGAGCGGCGCTGGTGCGCTGACTCAGCGGATCGGCAACCCGGTGATCGCGCGGCTCATCACCAGCCGCTGGATCTCGCTGGTGCCCTCGAAGATGGTGAAGATCTTCGCGTCGCGGTGCATCCGCTCGACCGGGTAGTCGCGGGTGTAGCCGTTGCCGCCCAGGATCTGGATGGCCTCGTCGGTGACGTACACCGCGGTCTCGCTGGCCACCAATTTGGCCATCGACCCCTCGGCGTTCTCGAAGGGCTTGCCGTTGCGCGCCATCCAGGCCGCCCGGTAGACCAGCAGCCGGGCGGCGTCGATGCGGGCGTTCATATCCGCGAGTTTGAACGCCACCGCCTGGAAGTCGCCGATCTTGCGGCCGAACTGCTCCCGCTCGCGGGCGTAGTCCAGCGCGTACTCGTAGGCGGCCCGGGCCACCCCGACCGCCATGGCGCCGACCGACGGGCGGGTGCGCTCGAAGGTGGCCATCGCGGCCTGCCCGGCGGTCCGCTTACCCTCGCGCGCCCTGGCGATGCGGGCGTCGAACTTGTCCTTGCCGCCGAGGATGAGCCGGCCCGGGATGCGCACCTCGTCGAGTACCACCTCGGCGGTGTGCGAGGCGCGGATGCCGTGCTTGCGGAACTTCTGGCCCTGGCTGAAGCCGGGGGTGCCGGGCGGGATGATGAACGAGGCCTGACCACGGCTGCCCAGCTCCGGGTACACCGACGCGACGACGATGTGGACCTCGGCGATGCCGCCGTTGGTGGCCCAGGTCTTGGTGCCGTTGAGCACCCATTCGTCGGTGGCTTCGTCGTAGCGGGCCCGGGTCAGGATGGATCCGACGTCGGATCCGGCGCCGGGCTCCGAGGAGCAGAAGGCGGCGACCTTGGGGTCGTCGACGGTGCCGAACATCTGCGGCAGCCATTCCCCGATCTGCTCGGGGGTGCCGCCGCCGGACAGCGAGGCCGCAGCCAGCCCGGTGCCCAGGATGGACAGCGCGATACCGGCGTCGCCCCAGAACAGCTCCTCGAACACGGTGACCATGCCCAGCCCGGACGGCTCGGCGGCCTGTTCGGCGAACATTTCCATCGAGTAGAGGCCGATCTTGGCGGCCTCGGCGATGATCGGCCATGGGGTCTCTTCGCGCTCGTCCCACTCGGCGGCGGCTGGGCGCACCACGTCGGCGGCGAACTCGTGCACCCACTTCTGCACGTCCAGCAGGTCGGAGGACAGCTCCAGGGAGAAGGTCATGGGGCTATCTTACTCAAGAGTAAGTTGTTCGGCCAGGCGGGTGGCCCTGGGCGTACCCGTAGACTGTGCAACCGACGATCGACGGAGAAAGAGGGCGGAATCTGAATGAGCGGCCATTCCAAGTGGGCCACCACCAAGCACAAGAAGGCCGTCGTCGATGCCAAGCGCGGCAAGATGTTCGCCAAGCTCATCAAGAACATCGAGGTTGCGGCGCGTACCGGTGGCGGCGATCCGGCCGGTAACCCCACGCTGTACGACGCCATCCAGAAGGCCAAGAAGTCCTCGGTGCCCAACGACAACATCGAGCGCGCCCGCAAGCGCGGCGGTGGCGAAGAGGCCGGCGGCGCCGACTGGCAGAACATCACCTACGAGGGCTACGGCCCCAATGGTGTTGCGGTGCTTATCGAATGCCTCACCGACAACCGCAACCGCGCGGCCGGTGAGGTGCGGGTGGCGATGACCCGCAACGGTGGCAACATGGCCGACCCCGGATCGGTGGCCTACCTGTTCTCCCGCAAGGGCGTGATCACGCTCGACAAGAACGGCCTCTCCGAGGATGACGTGCTGGCCGCGGTGCTGGAGGCGGGCGCCGAGGAGATCAACGACCTGGGTGAGGGCTTCGAGATCATCTGCGAACCCACCGACCTGGTCGCGGTGCGCACGGCCCTGCAGGACGCCGGCATCGACTACGACTCCGCCGAGTCGGGCTTCCAGCCGTCGGTCTCGGTGCCCGTCGATCTGGAAGGTGCCCGCAAGGTGCTCAAGCTGGTCGACGCGCTGGAGGACAGCGACGACGTGCAAGAGGTCTACACCAACATCGACATTCCGGACGACGTCGCCGCCCAGCTCGACGAGGACTAGAAGGCTGCGCCGATCGGTGTCTGCCCGGCGATGACCTCGAAGGTCCGCCCGGCGGTGGCGCGGGAGTCCAGGACCGCCAGCAACACCGCGGCGACGTCGGCGCGCGGGATGGTTCCGCGCCCGGTGGATTCGGCGATCTGTACCCGCCCGGTGCCGGGCTCGTCGGTCAGCCCGCCGGGCCGCACGACGGTCGTCTGCAGGCCGGCGCGGGACCGGACATTCGCGTCGGCCTCGGATTTGGCGCGCATATAGGCGCGGAACACCTCGTCGTACCCGTCATCGAGGCTGCGGTCGTCGGCCGCGAGTGCGGACACCATGACGTAGCGCTGCACGCCGGCGGCCTCGGCCGCGTCGGCGAGCAGGATCGCCGCATCGCGATCCACGGTCTGCTTGCGGGTCACCCCGCTGCCCGGTCCGGCGCCCGCGGCGAACACCACCGCATCGGCGCCCGCCAGGGCGTCGGCGACCTGCCGCACCGAACTCTGCTCCAGGTCGAGCACCACTGCCTGCGCGCCGGCCTCCGCCAGATCCCCGGCCTGCGAAGGGTTTCGGATCAGTCCGACCGGACTGTCGCCCCGGTCGGCCAGCAGCCGCTCCAGCAGCAGCGCGATCTTGCCGTGTCCACCCGCAATGACGACTCGCATCAACTCAGCCTACGGATCGATCGTGACGAGTGATCCGAGCGTGTCCCTGTCGGGTTGCGTCGGCCCGGGCGGCTAGGCTATCGAACACGTGTTCTTATCTGAAGGGGCTGGCGTGCGGATTATGGGAGTCGATCCCGGGTTGACGCGCTGCGGGTTGTCGGTGGTCGAGAGCGGGCGCGGGCGCCATGTCACCGCGCTCGATGTCGACGTCGTGCGGACGCCTGCGGACGCACCGCTGCAGCAGCGTCTGCTGACCATCAGCGACACCGTGGAGCACTGGATGGACACCCATGTCCCGGACGTGATCGCCATCGAGCGGGTGTTCGCCAATCAGAACGCCAACACCGCGATGGGGACGGCGCAGGCCGGCGGGGTGATCGCCCTGGCCGCGGCCCGCCGCAACATCGATGTGTTCTTCCATACCCCGTCGGAGGTCAAGGCCGCGGTCACCGGCAACGGCCGGGCCGACAAGGCGCAGATCACCACCATGGTCACCAAGATCCTTGGCCTGCAACAGAAGCCGACACCCGCGGACGCCGCCGATGCGCTCGCGCTGGCGATCTGTCACTGCTGGCGGGCCCCGATGATCGCCCGGATGGCCGAGGCGGAGGCCAAGGCGCAGGCGCAGAAGAAGCTCTACCAGGCCCGGCTGAAGGCGGCCCGCGCATGATCGCCTCGGTACGCGGCGAGATCATCGACATCGCCCTGGACCACGCCGTGGTGGAGGCCGCCGGTGTCGGCTACAAGGTGATGGCCACCCCGTCGACGCTGTCCACCCTGCGGCGCGGGGAAGAAGCCCGGCTGATCACCGCGATGATCGTGCGCGAGGACTCGATGACGCTGTACGGCTTCGCCGACGGCGAGTCCCGGGATCTGTTCAACACACTGCTGGGCGTCTCGGGGGTGGGCCCGAAGATCGCGCTGGCCACGCTGGCGGTGTACGACGCCGCCTCGCTGCGCCAGGCGTTGGCCGACGGGGACGTCACCGCCCTGACCCGGGTGCCCGGTATCGGAAAGCGCGGCGCCGAGCGGATGGTGCTGGAACTGCGCGACAAGATCGGCGCGGTGCCCGGGGCGAGCGGAGTGGCCGGCGCCGTCGGGCACGCGGTGCGGATGCCTGTGGTGGAAGCGCTTGTCGGCCTTGGGTTCGCGGCCAAGCAGGCCGAGGAGGCCACCGACAAGGTGCTGGCCGACGACCCCAACGCCACCACCTCCAGCGCGTTGCGGGCGGCGCTGTCCATGCTCGGTAAGAAGTAGCCATGGGTCGTTTCGAAGGCGATGAACCCGAGGATCGGGAGGTCTCGCCGGCGCTGACCGTCGGCGAAGGCGATATCGACGCCAGCCTGCGGCCGCGCTCCCTGCAGGAGTTCATCGGTCAGCACCGGGTGCGTGAGCAGCTGCAGCTGGTCCTGGAGGGCGCCAAGAACCGCGGCGGCACCCCGGATCACATCCTGCTGTCCGGCCCGCCCGGACTCGGCAAGACCTCGCTGGCGATGATCATCGCCGCGGAACTGAATTCCGCACTGCGGGTCACCTCCGGCCCGGCGCTGGAGCGGGCCGGCGATCTCGCGGCGATGCTGTCGAATCTGGTCGAGGGCGACGTGCTGTTCATCGACGAGATCCATCGCATCGCCCGGCCCGCCGAGGAGATGCTCTACCTGGCGATGGAGGACTTCCGGGTCGACGTGGTGGTAGGCAAGGGGCCCGGGGCGACGTCGATACCGCTGGACGTCGCCCCGTTCACCCTGGTAGGTGCCACCACCCGGTCCGGCGCGCTGACCGGCCCGCTGCGCGACCGCTTCGGTTTCACCGCCCACATGGACTTCTACGAACCACCCGACCTGGAACGGGTGCTGGCGCGGTCGGCCGGGATCTTGGGCATCGAACTCGAGGCCACCGCCGGCGCGGAGGTCGCCCGGCGCTCGCGCGGCACCCCGCGGATCGCCAACCGGCTGCTGCGCCGGGTCCGCGACTACGCCGAGGTGCGCGCCGACGGTGTCATCACCCGGGACATCGCCAAGGCCGCGCTCGAGGTCTACGACGTCGACGAACTCGGATTGGACCGGCTGGACCGCGCGGTGCTGTCCGCCCTGACCCGCAGCTTCGGCGGCGGTCCGGTGGGCGTCTCGACGCTCGCCGTCGCGGTGGGGGAGGAAGCCACCACGGTCGAAGAGGTGTGTGAACCCTTCCTGGTGCGCGCCGGCATGATCGCCCGCACGCCGCGGGGCCGGGTCGCCACCCCGTTGGCGTGGACACATCTGGGCCTGCAGCCACCGGTCAGCGGGTTCGGTCAAACCGGGCTGTTTGAATAATCGATACCCCGGCTGGGTAGTCCCTCGGTTATGACCGAGGAGGCCACCATGACCGAAACACGCGAGCGACGTACCGGCGGCAGACTGCACATGCCACGGAGCCGCGGCGCCCTGAGCGGGCTACTGCTGATACTGCTCGGCGTCTGGGGTGCGTTCATCCCGTTCGTCGGGCCCTACTTCGACTTCGCCTACACCCCGGATTCAGCGTGGACCTGGACCATCGGCCGCGGTTGGCTGGAGGTACTGCCGGGCGCGGTGACCGCCGTGGGCGGTCTGCTGCTGCTGGTATCGCGCAACCGTGCGACCGCCATGCTGGGTGGATGGCTGGCCGTGGCGGCCGGCGCCTGGTTCGTCGTGGGCCGCGCGCTCGCCGGGCCGCTGGCCCTGGGTAATGCGGGCAGCCCGGTCGCCGTGACCGAGGCCAAGCAGGTGCTGCTGGAGCTGGCGTACTTCTCGGGTCTCGGCGCGCTGATCGTCTTCCTGGGCGCCGCGGCGGTCGGGCGGTTGTCGGTGCGCAGCGTCCGCGACGTCCGGCAGTACGACACCGTGAGCGCCCGTCCGGTGGACACCGCGGCGCAGCCCGCCGTGGCAGCCGAGCCGGTGGCCGTGCGAGATCAGAAGACCGAGGTCATCGGCCCCACCGCGGAGGCCCGCGACCGGCGGCGCAGCTGGCGGGACATGTTCCGGGGCGGCCGCAACAGCAACCTCGCGCACCGCTAGACGGCTTTCTCGGGACGCTCGGCGGGCAGATCCGACGCGTGGCACACCCGGTTGCCCCCGGCGCGTTTGGCGGCGTACATCGCCTGATCGGCCGCCGAGAGCAGTTCGTCGAGCGTCCTCGTCGCCGGGTGCCCGGGCGCGGACGCGGTGCCCACACTCGCGGTGACGGAGTGCGGTAGCCCCGCGATCGCCGCGCGCACCCGGTCGGCGAGATGGCGCAGGTGGTTGTCGCTCATCCGGGCGGCGATGCAGAACTCCTCCCCGCCGATCCGGGCCACCACGACATCGGTGCCCGCCACCCGGCGCAGCACCGCGGCGACCGACGTCAGCACCCGGTCGCCGGCGGCGTGCCCCTGGGTGTCGTTGACCCGTTTGAACTCGTCGAGGTCGACCATCACCACACCAAGCGCGCCCCGGCGGCGGACCGGCCGGGAGGTCCGGTCTCCGACGGCCCGGTGGAATCCGCGCCGGTTGTGCAGCCCGGTCAGCGCATCCACGTCCGAATTGACCGCGTCGGCACCCAACAGCTGGATCAGCACCTGTCCGACCATCGGCACCGTCAGGATGCTGACCAAAACCAGCAGCGTCTCGCTCGCGGCCAGGATGGGATCGCCGCCGGTCGCGGCCCGCAGACCGCAGACGATGGTGGTGCTCACGGCGATGCCGAGCACCAGGATCAGGAACGGGCTGGTGTGGGTGAACGCCACCAGACCGGCGATCACCACGAAGACGACACAGGAGGTCAGGCCCTGTTGTGGCTGCAGGGCGATCAGACAAGCGGCGGAGACGCACAACGCCGAGAGCACGGCGAATGCCCGGGAAGTACGCCGGGACGGCCAGCGGGTCAGCCAGACGAACGTCATGGTCCAGCACAACGCGGTCGCCGGCAGAGCGACGGCGGCCGTGGCGACGAAGGGCGACATCGCCGGGCTCCAGAGCAGCAGGATCGGTACGCATCCCAGCACCGTCACCGAGATCGCCATGATGACCTGCAGCGGCCAACGCAGGTGCTGCGCCTCCAGGTACTCGGAGAGCCACTCGTAACGGTCGGGCTGCCGCCACCATCGGCGAATCGCATCCATCGATGGCTATTGTGCTTGACTCCGGCTACCCGGTGTAGACCATCACGTGCTTGATGCGGGTGTAATCCTCCAGCCCGTACATCGACAGGTCCTTGCCGTGCCCGGAGGATTTGTAGCCGCCGTGCGGCATCTCGGCCACCAGCGGGATGTGGGTGTTGATCCACACACAGCCGAAGTCCAACGCGTTGGACATCCGGATCGCCCGGGACACGTCCTTGGTCCAGACCGAGGAGGCCAGCCCGTACTCGACGCCGTTGGCCCAGCTCAGAGCCTCGTCCTCGGATTCGAAGGCCTGGACGGTGATGACCGGCCCGAAGATCTCGTTCTGCACCATCCGGTCGTCCTGGCGCAGGCCGCCGACCACGGTGGGCTCCACGTAGAAGCCCTTGTCGCCCTGCCGGGCTCCGCCGGTCGCGACCGTGGCGTGCGCGGGCACGTCCTCGAAGAAGCTCAGCACCCGTTCCATCTGGTTGACGTTGTTGACCGGCGGCACCCAGGCATCCTCGTCGCCGTCGGGCCGGCCGAACGTGGTGGTGGCGGCCTTGGCCTGCTCGGCCAGTGCGGCGGTCAGGTCCGCGACGATCGAGGCCGGGGCGAGCACCCGGGTGGCCGCGGTGCAGTCCTGCCCCGCGTTGAAGTAGCCGGCCGTCGCGATGCCCTCGGCCGCGGCGGCGATGTCGGCGTCGTCGAACACGATCACCGGGGCCTTGCCGCCCAGTTCCAGATGGGTGCGCTTGAGATTGCCGCCGGCACTCACCGCGACCGCCCGCCCGGCGGCCACCGATCCGGTGATGGACACCATCTCCGGGGTCGGGTGGGCCACCACCGCGGCGCCGGTGACCCGATCACCGGTGACGACGTTGAGCACGCCGGGCGGAAAGTGACGGCCGGCGATCTCGGCGAGCATGACGGTGCTCACCGGGGTGGTGTCGCTGGGCTTGAGCACGACGGTGTTACCCGCGGCGATGGCCGGGCAGAACTTCCAGATCGCCATCATCATGGGGTAGTTCCAGGGCGCGACCTGGCCGATGACGCCGACCGGTTCACGGCGGATCCAGGAGGTGTGGTTCTCCATGTACTCGCCCGCGGACTTGCCCTCCAGCACCCGGGCCGCACCGGCGAAGAACCGGATCTGGTCGAGCATCGGCGGGATCTCTTCGGCCGCGGTGACGTGGTTGGGCTTGCCGGTGTTGCGCCCCTCGGCCTCGATCAGTGCCTGCGCATTCTTTTCCACGTCGTCGGCGAAGTCGAGCAGCGCCTTCTGGCGGTGCGCGGGTGTGGTGCGCTTCCAGTCCTTGAAGGCCGCGGCCGCAGCGGTGTAGGCGCGGTCCACGTCGGCCTCGTTGGACACCGGTGCGGTGCCGTACTGCTCGCCGGTGGACGGGTCCACCAGCGGCATGGTCGCGCCACCGGACGAATCGGTCAGTTCGCCGCCGATGAAGTTCTGCACGGTGGTCATGTGTTGCGGGCTCCTTTTAGCTAGGCGGGAAGATCGGCAAGCGCGGCGGCCAGGATGTCGAGGGCCTCGGTGAGCAGGTCGTCGCCGATCGCCAACGGCGGCAGGAAACGCAGCACGTTTCCGTATGTGCCACAGGACAACACGATCACGCCCTGGGCGTGCGCGGCGGCGCACAGCGCCTTGGTCAGGTCGGCGTCGGGCTCGGTGGTGCCGGGTTTGACGAGTTCGACGGCGATCATCGCGCCGCGGCCGCGGACATCGCCGATCCGGTCGTCGTCGGCCTGCAGCTGGTTCAGTCGGGCCTTCATCAGCGTCTCGATCTGCCGGGCCCGCTCGACGAGACCGTCGGCCTCGATGGTCTCCATGGTGGCCAGCGCGGCGGCGCAGGACACCGGGTTGCCGCCGTAGGTTCCGCCCAGCCCGGACACGTGCGGCGCGTCCATGATGTCGGCCCGCCCGGTGACCGCCGACAGCGGCAGGCCGTCGGCGATGCCCTTGGCCGTCACGATCAGATCGGGCTCGATGCCTTCATGTTCACAGGCGAACATGGCGCCGGTCCGGGCGAAACCGGTCTGCACCTCGTCGGCGATGAACACCACGTTGTTCTCGCGGCACCAGTCCAGTAGCGCCTGCAGGAATCCCGGGGCGGGCACGATGAACCCGCCTTCTCCCTGGATCGGTTCGATGATCACCGCAGCCAGGTTGTCCGCGCCCACCTGCTTGTCGATCACGTTGATGGCGCGCCTGGCGGCCAGCTCGCCGTCGGTGGCCAGTTCCTTGCCGAACTCGGCGTCACGGAAGGGGTAGGACAGCGGTGCCCGGTAGATCTCCGGGGCGAACGGGCCGAAGCCGTGCTTGTAGGGCATCGATTTCGCGGTCAGCGCCATGGTGAGGTTGGTGCGCCCGTGGTAGGCGTGGTCGAAGGACACCACGGCCTGCTTGCGGGTGTAGGCGCGGGCGATCTTGACCGCGTTCTCGACGGCCTCGGAGCCGGAGTTGAACAGTGCCGACCGCTTCTCGCCGCTGCCCGGCGTCAACCGGTTGAGCTGCTCGGCCACCGCGACATAGCCCTCATACGGCGTGACCATGAAGCAGGTGTGGGTGAACTCGGCGGCCTGGGCGGCCACCGCCTCGACCACCTTGGGGGAGGCGTTGCCGATGGTGGTGACGGCGATCCCGGAACCCAGGTCGATCAGCCGGTTGCCGTCGACGTCCTCGACGATGCCGCCCCCGGCGCGGGCGGCGTACACCGGCATCGTGGTGCCGACGCCGCGGGCGACCGCGGCGGACTTGCGGTTGATCAGGTCCGATGACCTCGGTCCCGGGATGGCGGTTGCTAGATGGCGGGTCTGTTCGACGGCAGTCACGGCTGACTCCTGCTCGGGGTGTGGCACGCGCAGCTCCAACCCTAATCCGCCGGCGGCGAATGCGGGTGAAAACGGCAGCTGATGCGAACCGGGCCTTCGGATTACGTTGATTCCCTTGGATTGTGGCACGAATCCAGTGGAGAAGGCGTGTGATGGTGGAGGAGTTTCACCGCATCCCGGTCAGGTCCCGCCCGCCCGAGCGGAGCAGGGCTAATGGCACACTGGTGACCCGTACCCGCTGAACAACCGCGAAGGACAGCAGTTTCATGGATCTCGTCGTATTCCTGCCCCTGATCCTCATCATGGGCGCTTTCATGTTCTTCGCTTCGCGCCGGCAGAAGAAGGCCATGCAGGCCACCATCGATCTGCACGAGTCGCTGACCGTGGGGGACCGCGTACACACCACCTCGGGCCTGCAGGGCACCATCGCCGGCATCACCGATGACTATGTCGACCTGGAGATCGCGCCCGGCGTGGTCACCACCTGGATGAAGCTGGCGATCCGGGACCGCATCGAAGCCGCGGACGACGAGTTCGAGGACGACGACGCCGACGGCACCTATGAGGAAGAGTCCGGCGCCGTCGAATTGGACAAGAACTCGACCCCGAAGACTGACGGCAACTGATTCAGCTTCAGCGCGTACCCTCCCGGTAGCGCTCTCTAGTTCAGCTTCCCCGTCCCTGATTGTTTCAAGGAGACCCAAGAACCGTGGCTTCGTCTTCGGCGCCGGTCCACCCTGCCCGCTACCTGTCGCTCTTCCTGGCCCTCCTTGTCGGCGTCTACCTGCTGGTCTTCCTGACCGGGGACAAGAAGGCCGAACCCAAGCTGGGCATCGACCTGCAGGGCGGCACCCGTGTCACCCTCACCGCGCGTACCCCGGACGGCTCCCGGCCGACCCGGGAATCGCTGTTGCAGGCCCAGGAGATCATCAGCTCCCGCGTCGACGGCCTCGGCGTGTCGGGCTCGGAAGTGATCATCGACGGCGACAACCTGGTGATCACCGTCCCCGGGGACGACGGCTCCGAGGCCCGCAGCCTCGGGCAGACCGCCCGGCTCTACATCCGGCCGGTCATCCACGCGATGCCCGCGCAGGCCGTGGATCCTGCGCAGCAGTCCCCGGAGGGAATGCCGCCGGTGGGCGATCCCGGACTGCCGGCCCTGGCGCCCGCCGAGCCCGAGGCACCCATCCGGACACCGGGTGACCCGGCAGCGACCGGCGCGCCGGCCGCTCCTCCTGCTCCCGCGGCGCCGCCGGCGCAGCCCCGGCCCTACCCGCTGGAGCCGGCCCCGTCGCCGTCCCCGGCTCCTTCGCCGGCCCCCGAACCGTCACCGGCGCCCGCGCCCGGCGGACAGGACGAAAAGGCCGATCTCGCCCAGCGCATCGCCGACGAGAAGCAGCTGCGCCAGAGCGCCGACCAGAGCATCCAGCTGCTGGCCCTGCAGTTCCAGGCCACCCGCTGTAACGAAGAGGACGTGCTGGCCGGTAACGACGATCCCAACCTGCCGTTGGTGACGTGCTCGGTTGACCACCAGACGGTGTACCTGCTGGACAAGTCGATCATGAGCGGCGAGGAGATCAAGACCGCCGGGTCCGGGCTGGACCAGCAGCGCGGCGACTACGTCGTCGACGTCGAGTTCAAGCCCACCGGCTCCAAGATCTGGGCCGACTTCACTGCGGCCAACGTCGGCACCCAGACCGCGTTCACCCTGGATTCCCAGGTGGTCAGCGCCCCCGAGATCCAGGAGGCGATCCCGGGCGGGCGCACCCAGATCACCGGGCAGTTCACCGATTCCACGGCCCGCGAACTGGCCAACGTGCTCAAGTACGGTTCGCTGCCGCTGTCCTTCGAATCCTCGGAGGCCGAGACGGTGTCGGCGACCCTGGGGCTGACTTCGCTCAAGGCCGGCCTGATCGCCGGCGCCGTCGGTCTGGCGCTGGTGTTGCTCTACTCCCTGCTCTACTACCGGGTGCTCGGCCTGCTGACGGCCCTGTCGCTGGTCCTGGCCGGCGCCATGGTGTACGCGCTGCTGGTGTTGCTGGGCAGATACATCAATTACACACTCGACCTGGCGGGTATCGCCGGTCTGATCATCGGTATCGGTACCACCGCCGACTCGTTCGTGGTGTTCTTCGAGCGCATCAAGGACGAGATCCGCGAGGGCCGCTCGTTCCGTTCGGCGGTGCCCCGCGGTTGGGCCCGCGCCCGGAAGACGATTCTGTCCGGCAACGCGGTGACCTTCCTGGCCGCCGCCGTGCTCTACTTCCTGGCGGTCGGACAGGTGAAGGGCTTCGCCTTCACCCTGGGTCTGACCACCATCCTGGACGTGCTGGTGGTGTTCCTGGTGACCTGGCCGCTGGTGTACCTGGCCTCCAAGTCCGCGACGCTGGCCAAGCCGGCGTTCAACGGTCTCGGAGCAGTGCAGCAGATCGCCCGCGAACGGCGCACGGTGTCCACAACGGGACGGGGATAGTCAGATGTCGGCCAAACACTCGACCGAAAGCACCACCGTGGTCGCGCCGGCACCGGCAGCGCAGCACGGTTTCTTCGTCCGCCTCTACACCGGTACCGGTGCCTTCGAGGTCATCGGTAAGCGCAAGCTCTGGTACGCCGTCAGCGGGGCCATCGTGGCCATCTCGCTGCTGGCCATGTTGCTGCGGGGTTTCACCTTCGGAATCGACTTCGAGGGCGGCACCAAGGTGTCGATGCCGGTGGACGGCGCCAAGGGGCAGGCCACCACCGAACAGGTCGAGACCGTGTTCAGCGATGCGCTGGGCACCGCCCCGGAAACCGTGGTCATCGTCGGTAACGGCCCGTCGGCCACCGTGCAGATCCGCACCGAGACGCTGAGCAACGAGCAGACCGAGAAGCTGCGCGTCGCACTGTTCGACGCGTTCGAGCCCAAGGGATCCGACGGCCAGCCGAGCAAACTGGCCATCAGCGACTCGGCGGTGTCCTCGACGTGGGGCGGCCAGATCACCCAGAAGGCGCTGATCGCGCTCGTGGTGTTCCTGGTGCTCGTCACCATCTACATCACGGTGCGCTACGAGCGGTACATGGCGATCGCGGCGCTGGCCGCGATGTTCTTCGACCTGATCGTCACCGCCGGTGTCTACGCACTGGTCGGCTTCGAGGTCACCCCGGCCACCGTGATCGGTCTGCTCACCATTCTCGGCTTCTCGATCTACGACACCGTCATCGTGTTCGACAAGGTGGAGGAGAACACCGCGGGCTTCGAGCACACCACCCGCCGTACCTTCGCCGAACAGGCCAACCTCGCGGTCAACCAGACCTTCATGCGCTCCATCAACACCAGCCTCATCTCGGCACTGCCGATCATCGCGCTGATGGTGATCGCGGTGTGGCTGCTGGGCGTGGGCACGCTGCAGGACCTGGCGCTGGTGCAGCTGGTCGGCGTTCTGGTCGGTACCTACTCGTCGATCTACTTCGCCACGCCACTGCTGGTGAGCCTGCGGGAACGCACCGAACTGGTGAGCAAGCACACCAAGCGGGTGCTGCGCCGCCGCGCCGCGGCCGCGGCCAAGAACGGGACGGACACCGACCTGGACGCCGACACCGAGGCCACCGACGGCGATGTCGCCGGCGCCGTGGCCGAGGAGCCCGTGCGCACGGCGGCACCCGCGGGGCCCGCGCCGGACAAGCCGGCCCCCGGAGCGCGTCCGAACCGTCCCAATCGACCGTCGGGCAAACGGCGGCCGTAGTGCCGAGCGTGCGAGACACCCGCCGGGGCGGCACCGTCGCGGCCGGCGTATCGCTGGCGGCGGCACTGGTCCTGGCGGGTTGTTCGGCAGGTTCGGACAACGTCATCGACTACGCGGTCGACGGCACCCTGAGCACCTACAACACCAACTCGGTGGCCGGCGCCGCCTCCGGTGGGCCGCAGGCCTTCGCCCGGGTGCTCACCGGGTTCACCTACCGCGGGCCGGACGGCCAGATCGTCAGCGACCGCGACTACGGCACGGTGTCGGTCGTCGGACGCGCGCCGCTGGTGCTCGACTACGAGATCAACGCGAACGCCGTCTACTCCGACGGCAAGCCGATCACCTGCGATGACATGGTGCTGACGTGGGCCGCGCAATCCGGCCGGTTCCCGGCCTTCGACGCGGCCAGCACCGCGGGGTACCGCGACATCGCGGCCGTGGACTGCGTTCCGGGGCAGAAGAAGGCGCGGGTGTCCTTCGCGCAGGACCGCGGTGTGGTGGATTACGGCCAGTTGTTCGGGGCGACCTCGCTGATGCCGTCCCACGTGCTCGCCGACGAGCTGGATCTCGGCGAGGGAGGTGTCACCGCCGCGATCCAGACCAGCGATGTGGGCAACCTGGACCGCATTGCGCGGGCCTGGAATTCGAGCTGGGACCTGCGTCCCGACACCGACACCAAGCGGTTGCCGTCCTCCGGTCCGTACAAGGTGGATTCGGTCACCGAGGACGGCGCGGTGGTGCTCGTCGCCAACGACAAGTGGTGGGGCGCCAAGCCGCTGGCGCCGCGGGTGACGGTGTGGGCCCGCGGGGCCGATATCCAGGACCGGATCAGCAACGGTTCCTTCGACGTCGTCGACATCGCGACCGGGTCCTCCGGCACGCTCAACCTGCCGGCCGGTTACTCGCGGACCGATACCCCGTCGGCGGGGATCGAGCAGTTGATCTATTCCGCGCAGGGGCCGATGGCCGCACCGCCGGCCCGCCGTGCCCTGTCGCTGTGCACCCCGCGGGACACCATCGCGCGCAACGCTCAGCTTCCGGTGGCCAACGCCCGGCTCAGCCCGACCGCCGAAGACGCCCTGTCGGCCGCCGAAAGTGCCGGGGAGGCCGGGCAGTTCACCGCCGCCGACATCGAAGGTGCCCGTGCGGCGCTGGAGAATCGGCCGCTGACCGTGCGGATCGGCTATCAGAGCCCGAACCCCAGGCTCGCCGCCACCGTCGGCGCCATCGCCCAGGCGTGCGCGGCCGCCGGGATCACCGTCACCGAGGCGGCCGGCGAGGACGTCGGCCCGCTGAGCCTGCGCGACAATGCGCTCGACGTGCTGATCGCCAGCACCGGCGGCGCCCCGGGCAGCGGCTCGACGGGATCGGCGGCACTGGACGCCTACGATCTGCACACCGGTAACGGCAACAACCTGTCCGGTTACAGCAATGAGCGCATCGATGGCATCATCGACGCCCTGGCGGTGACCGCGGACCCCAAGGAGCTGGCCCGGCTGCTGGCCGAGAGCGGGCCGATCCTGTGGGCCGACGTCCCGACGTTGCCGCTGTACCGTCAGCAGCGCACCTTGTTGACCTCCAAGCGGGTGACCGCGGTGAGCAGTAACCCGACCCGATGGGGAGCAGGATGGAACATGGACCGCTGGACGTTGTCGTGAATCCGGGTGTGTCGTGAGTGCCCTCCATACCGAGGCCGCCGGACTGATCCACGCGTTGACCCGGCACGTGGACGACTTCCCGATCCCCGGAGTCGGCTTCAAGGATCTGACCCCGGTGCTCGCCGACCCGCGCGGGTTGGCCGTGGTCACTGACGCACTGGCCGAGACGGCCGACGGTGTCGACCTGGTGGCCGGTCTGGACGCCCGGGGCTTCCTGCTGGGTGCGGCGGTCGCGTTGAAGCTGGGCACCGGTGTGCTGGCGGTGCGTAAGGGCGGCAAGCTGCCACCCCCGGTACACGCCGTGCAGTACCAGCTGGAATACGGTTCGGCGACGCTGGAGATCCCGGCCGATGGAATCGACCTGGCCGACCGCAGCGTTCTGGTGATCGACGACGTGCTGGCGACCGGCGGCACCCTGTCCGCGGCGGCACAGTTGCTCGGAAAGGCCGGTGCCCGGGTGGTGGGCGCGGCGGTGGTCCTGGAGCTGCCCGAGCTCAACGGACGCGCCGCGGTGCAACCACTGCAGGTCACCAGCCTGATCACCGGCTGAGGGGGATATCCTCGAAGTCCAACAGGCTAGGAGGTGGGCATGGCTGACGAACCCGGCAGCGGTCAGGTCGTCGCGTCCCCGAGCACGGGCGAGAACGCAGCGCCGGACACCTCGAAGATCAGCGCGTCGCGCCGGGTCCGGGCCCGGCTCGCCCGCCGGATGACCTCCCAGCGCAGCCTGGTCAACCCGGTGCTGGAGCCGCTGGTAGCGGTGCACCGGCAGTTCCACCCGAAGGCCGACCTGGCCATCCTGCAGCGCGCCTACGATGTCGCCGAACAGCGGCACGCCGACCAGCTGCGCCGCTCCGGGGACCCGTACATCACCCATCCGTTGGCGGTGGCCAACATCCTGGCCGAGCTGGGCATGGACACCACCACGCTGGTGGCCGCGCTGCTGCACGACACCGTGGAGGACACCGGGTACTCGCTGGAGGCGTTGACCGAGGACTTCGGCAGTGAGGTCGGCCATCTGGTCGACGGCGTCACCAAGCTGGACAAGGTCGCCCTGGGCACCGCGGCCGAGGGCGAGACCATCCGCAAGATGATCATCGCGATGGCCCGCGACCCGCGGGTGCTGGTGATCAAGGTCGCCGACCGGTTGCACAACATGCGCACCATGCGGTTCCTGCCGCCCGAGAAGCAGGCCCGCAAGGCCCGTGAAACGCTGGAAGTCATTGCGCCGCTTGCACACCGACTCGGAATGGCGACGGTCAAGTGGGAGCTGGAGGATCTGTCGTTCGCGATCCTGCACCCCAAGCGCTACGAGGAGATCGTGCGGCTGGTGGCCGACCGCGCCCCGTCGCGGGACACCTACCTGGCCCGGGTGCGGGCCGAGATCGGCTCCTCGCTGGCCGCGATGAAGATCAACGCCTCGGTGGAGGGCCGGCCCAAGCACTACTGGTCGATCTACCAGAAGATGATCGTCAAGGGTCGCGACTTCGACGATATCCACGACCTGGTCGGTGTCCGGATCCTGTGCCACGACATGCGGGACTGTTACGCCGCGGTGGGCGTGGTGCATTCGTTGTGGCAGCCGATGGCGGGCCGGTTCAAGGACTACATCGCCCAGCCCCGCTACGGGGTGTACCAGTCGTTGCACACCACGGTGATCGGGCCGGAAGGCAAGCCGCTGGAGGTGCAGATCCGCACCAACGAGATGCACGACACCGCCGAGTTCGGCATCGCCGCGCACTGGCGGTACAAGGAAGCCAAGGGCCGCAACGGGGTTCCGGCGGGGCACACCTCGGCCGAGATCGACGAGATGGCCTGGATGCGTCAGCTCCTCGACTGGCAGCGGGAAGCCGCCGACCCCGGTGAGTTCCTGGAGTCGCTGCGTTACGACCTTGCGGTGCAGGAGATCTTCGTCTTCACACCCAAGGGTGACGTCGTCACGCTGCCCACCGGGTCCACGCCGGTGGACTTCGCGTACGCGGTGCACACCGAGGTCGGGCACCGCTGCATCGGGGCCCGGGTCAACCACCGCCTGGTGGCGCTGGAGCGAAAGCTCGAAAACGGGGACCAGGTGGAGGTTTTCACCTCCAAGGCCGCCAACGCCGGACCGTCGCGTGACTGGCAGACCTTCGTGGTGTCGCCGCGCGCCAAGGCCAAGATCCGGCAGTGGTTCGCCAAGGAGCGCCGCGAAGAGGCGCTGGAGGCCGGCAAGGAAGCCATCGTCAAGGAGGTGCGCCGCGGCGGACTTCCGTTGCAGCGGTTGATGAATGCCGAGTCCATCACCGCACTGGCGCGGGAACTGCACTACGCGGACGTCTCGGCGCTCTACACCGCGGTCGGCGAGGGGCACACCTCGGCCCGGCACGTCGTGCAGCGGCTGCTGGCCCAACTCGGCGGGGACGAAGAGGCCGAAGACGAGATCGCCGAGCGGTCCACGCCGGCCACCATGCCGGTGCGCCAACGCACCAACGACGATGTCGGCGTATCGGTCCCCGGTGCGGTCGGTGTGCTGACCAAGCTGGCCAAGTGCTGCACCCCGGTGCCCGGCGACGCGATCATGGGGTTCGTCACGCGTGGCGGCGGTGTCAGCGTGCACCGGACCGATTGCACGAATGCGGAGTCCCTGCAGGAACAGTCGGAACGCATCATCGAGGTGCACTGGGCGCCGTCACCGTCTTCGGTGTTCCTGGTGGCGATCCAGGTGGAGGCACTCGACCGGCACCGGTTGCTCTCCGATGTCACCCGGGTACTGGCCGACGAGAAGGTGAACATCCTGTCCGCCTCGGTGACCACCTCCAACGATCGGGTTGCGATCAGCCGGTTCACCTTCGAGATGGGCGACCCCAAGCATCTCGGTCATGTGCTGAACGTGGTGCGCAATGTGGAGGGCGTGTACGACGTCTACCGGGTGACGTCCGCGGCGTAGCCGTCCGGCGGGGGTGGGATAATCCGGTAATGCGTAAAGCGTTCCTGGTCGCCCTCGCGGCGCTCGCTGTGTCCGTCGCCGGATGCGGATCGACGATCAAGCCCGAAGGCGCTGCCGAGGCGGTGAACGATCTGGTGTCCAAGCAGACCGGGTTCACCCCGACCGACACCACCTGCCCGGGCGGGATCAAGGCCGAGATCGGTGCCGAATTCGAGTGCAAGTTCACCGGTCCGGACGGAAACTACGTCGCCGACGTGCGGGTGGTCAAGGTCGACGGCGAGGATCTGGACTTCTACATCCAGTCCAAACTGGAGGGCTGACGTCCCGCGCTACCGCACCCGCACCGATCTGACGGTGACCGACTCGGCCGGCTCTCCGTCGTCGCCGCCGTCCTGCACGCCGGCGGCGGCGATCCGGTCCAGCACGTCCAGTCCGGCGGCATCGATGGTGCCGAAAACCGGGTAGATGGGCGGTAATTGGGAGTCCTCGTAGATCAGGAAGAACTGGCTGCCGTTGGTGCCCGGCCCGGCGTTGGCCATCGCCAGGGTGCCGCGCGGGTAGAGCACCGGGCTCTGCACCGCCGGATCGGTCAGCCGGTACTGGTTGGTCGGGTACTCGTTCGGGAACTGGTAACCCGGGCCGCCCTTACCGGTGCCCGACGGATCGCCGCACTGCAGCACGCCGAGATCGGCACCCGTGGTCAACCGGTGACACGTGGTGGCATTGAAGAAGCCCTGCGCGGCCAGACTGGCGAAATTGTTCACCGTGCACGGGGCCTGCACATTGTTCAGCTCAAGTCCGAGGACGCCGCGGTCGGTGACGATCTCGGCGTCGACGGTCGCCGGTGTGGTCGGCACCTTGCCCATCCTGGGCGGCTTGACCGGCTTGGCGGCTTTCTCGGGGGTGCTCAGGTACTGGCAGTTGGAACCCAGGGTGGCCGGCGGCTTGAACGCCGGCAGTTCGGCGACCATCCCGGGTTGCGCGGTGTAACCGGGCCGGGACGGGGGCAGCTGCCGAACCTCTTCGACGATCGCGCGGGTCAGCACGAACGTGAAGATCAGCACCAGGGTGCCCAGCACGGTGAGCAGGTACCCGATCACCAGGCCGGCGATCGCCAGCCCGCGGCCGTCCTCACCGGAGCGCTTGATCTGGTACAGCGAGATGTGCCCGAACACCACGCCCAGCGGCGCGATCAGGAAGGCACAGACCAGCGACGCGATGGCCAGCGGGTTGGTGGGTTTGGCCGGGGGCGGGTAGTAGCTGTACGGGTATCCCGGCGGGTAGGACCCGTAGGGCGGGATGCTCATCGACTCAGTCCAGCTGGATCTGCTTCACCAGCACCTTGGTGGCCGGAGGCCCGTCCTGGCCACCGCCCTGTACGCCGGCGCCGGCGATCTTGTCCAGGGTCGCCAGGCCGGTCTCGTCGATCGTGCCGAACACGGTGTAGTTCGGCGGCAGCTGCGAATCCTGGTACACCAGGAAGAACTGGCTGCCGTTGGTGCCGGGCCCGGCGTTGGCCATGGCCAGGGTGCCGCGCGGGTACACCACCGGCTGCTGCAGCGCCGGGTTGTCCGGCTGGTACTGGTTGGTCGGGTACTCGTCGGCGAACTGATAGCCCGGGCCGCCGGTGCCCTTGCCGGTCGGGTCGCCGCACTGCAGGACCGACAGGCTCTCGCTGGTGGTCAGCCGGTGGCACTCGGTGTCGTTGAAGTAGCCCTGACCGGCCAGGCTGGCGAAGCTGTTGGTGGTGCACGGTGCCTTGGCGTTGTCCAGCATCAGGCCGATGTTGCCCTGATCGGTCTCCATGCTGACGCTGATTTCGGCCTCGTCCATCGGGATCTTGCCGGTGCGCGGCGGGTTGACCTTCTTGCTGGCCTGCCCGGCGGCCGGGTACTGGCAGTCCGAGCCGAGCCCGGCCGGGGCCACGAACTCGGGCAGCTTGCCGTCGGTGGCGGGCTGCTCGGCGCCGGGATCGGCACTGGTCGTGGTGGACGCCAGCTCGGTGTCGGTGGAGTCCTTCTTGGTGATGACGACGGTGGTCACCACGGCCGCGACGACCACGAGTACGCCGACGACCGAGGCGATGATGGTGATCAGACGCTGCCGCTTGGCGCGCTCGGCACGGCGTTCCAATTGCCGGTCGAGCTTGCGTTTGGCTGCTGCGCGTCGCTGTTCGTTGGTCGGCACCGCCGCTGTCCTCCTCAGATCTGCGCGGCCCCGGCCGCGCGTTCGCGTCGGCACCGAGTGTGCCAGGCCGAACTGAGTACAAGCCGTGCGACCCGCGGGTCCGGAACCGGGCGTGGGAAACTTGACCGGTGTTGATCACCGGATTCCCGGCGGGGGTGCTGGCGTGCAACTGCTACGTGCTGGCACCACGTGCAGGGGCCGACGCCGTCATCGTCGACCCCGGGCAGTCGGCGTTCAACCGGTTGCGCAAGATCCTCGACGAGCACCGGCTCACCCCGGCGGGGGTGCTGCTCACACACGGCCACCTCGACCACATGTGGTCGGCGCAGAAGGTGGCCGACACCTACGGCTGCCCGGTGTACATCCATCCGCAGGACCGGCCGATGCTCACCGACCCGGTCAAGGGCATCGGGCCGTCGGTTTGTGGGGAGGCCTGGGGCGCCTTGCCCTGGCTCCGCTGTTCCGGGAGCCGCGTCAGGTCGTCGAGCTGGACCGCGACGGTCAGCTGTTGGACTTCGCCGGGGTGCCGGTGACCGTCGATCACACGCCGGGGCACACGCTGGGATCGGTCTGCTTCCGCGCCCCGGGGCTGACGTTCACCGGTGACACCCTGTTCAAGGGTTCGGTGGGCCGTACCGACCTGTTCGGTGGCAGCGGCCGGGATCTGATGAACTCGATCGTGACAAAACTGTTGGTGCTCGACGATGACACCGTGGTCCTGCCGGGGCACGGTGCGAAAACCACCATCGGCGTCGAACGCCGCACCAACCCATTCCTCGAAGGTTTGACTCTGTGACTGACTTCAAGGCGCCCAAGGGCGTGCCGGATTACTTCCCGCCGGATTCCGCCGCGTTCGTCGCGGTGCGCGACGGACTGCTGGGTGCGGCGCGCCGCGCCGGCTACGGCGATATCGAACTGCCGATCTTCGAGGACACCGCGTTGTTCGCGCGCGGCGTGGGTGAGTCCACCGACGTGGTCAGCAAGGAGATGTACACCTTCGCCGACCGCGGTGAGCGTTCGGTGACGTTGCGTCCGGAGGGCACCGCCGGCGTGATGCGGGCGGTCATCGAGCACGGGCTCGATCGCGGGCAGCTGCCGGTGAAGCTCTGCTACGCGGGTCCGTTCTTCCGCTATGAGCGCCCGCAGGCCGGCCGCTACCGTCAGCTTCAGCAGGTCGGTGTGGAGGCCATCGGGGTGGATGACCCGGCGCTGGACGCCGAGGTCATCGCCGTCGCCGACGCGGGCTTCCGGTCGCTGGGTCTGGACGGCTTCCGCCTCGAGATCACCTCACTCGGCGATGACACCTGCCGCCCGCAGTACCGGGAGTTGTTGCAGGCCTTCCTGTTCAAGCTCGACCTCGACGAAGAAACGCGGCGCCGCGCGGAGATCAACCCGCTGCGGGTGCTGGACGACAAGCGGCCCGCGGTGCGCGAGATGACCGCCGACGCGCCGCTGATGCTCGACCACCTCTCCGAGGTGGCCAAGGCGCACTTCGACACGGTGCTGGCGCACCTCGATGCGCTCAAGGTGCCCTATGTGATCAACCCGCGGATGGTGCGCGGGCTGGACTACTACACCAAGACGACCTTCGAATTCGTGCACGATGGCCTGGGCGCACAGTCCGGTATCGGCGGTGGCGGACGCTACGACGGATTGATGGGTCAGCTCGGCGGCCAGGACCTGTCCGGCATCGGATTCGGGCTCGGCGTGGACCGCACCCTGCTGGCGCTGCGGGCCGAGGGCAAGACGGTCGGTGCGGCCGGCCGGGTCGACGTGTACGGCGTACCGCTGGGGGAGTCGGCCAAGCTGGAGCTGGCCAAGCTGGCAACCGCCCTGCGCGCCAACGGTGTCCGGGTGGACCTGGCCTACGGTGACCGCAGCCTGAAGGCCGCGATGCGCGGCGCGGACCGCTCCAGGGCGTCGGTGGCGCTGGTCGCCGGTGACCGCGATGTGGAGGCGGGCACCATCGGGGTGAAGAACCTCGGCACCGGTGAACAGGTCGACGTCGCGATCGACGCTGTCGTCGCCGAGGTGCTGTCCCGGCTCGGCTGAACGTCAGGAATCGCTCTCGCCGAATACGGCGGTGGACAGCACCGCGTCCATCCCGTGGATGCGCCCGCCGAACGGGTTGCCGCGCTTGAGCACGTAGGTGCCGTCGGGGGTGATGGCGACCAGTTTCGGGGAGCTGGACCCGACCTGCATCCGCCGTTCGAAGCGCACCTGCTCGAGCCGGCCGACGACTTCCCCGCCCCGGTCCCGGTAGGTGCCGTCCTTGCGGTCGAACACGGCGACCGGGACGAAGTCGCTCAGCGGCGCGGACCGGATCCGGCGCAGTGAGCGCAGCGTGTAGAGCAGCGCGGCCGCCGCGCCGAGACCGACGGCGAAGATCACCGATCCCAGCAGCAGTGGCGGGTTGTCGTCGGCGCTGCGGACCGACATCGCGATCGACACGATGCCGAATCCGCCGAACACGACGGTGAAGATCAGCAGTACGAAGGCGGTGATCTGGGTGAGCCCACTGCCACGGTCGATCACCATGATGTGCGGTCCGTCCTCGGCGACCACCAGACCGCCCTGCTCGGCGATGATCCGTGGCTCGTCCGATGACGTCATGACAACACTCTAGGGTCTCAAGACATGCGAGTTCTGGTGCAACGGGTGAAATCTGCGCGGGTGGTGGTCGACGGCGAGACGGTGGGGGAGATCGGCACCGACGGTGACCGCGCCGGGCAGGGCCTGTTGGCGCTGGTCGGTATCACCCATTCCGACGACACCGGGCTCGCCGCGAAGATGGCCGAAAAGCTCTGGCGGTTGCGGATTCTGGATGATGAGTTGGCCGCCGCCGATACCGGTGCGCCGATTCTGGTGGTCAGTCAGTTCACCCTGTACGCCAACACCGTCAAGGGCCGGCGACCGTCCTGGAACGCCGCCGCGCCCCGTCCGGTCGCCGAGCCGTTGGTCGACGCGTTCGCCGAAGCGCTGCGCGCGCTCGGGGCCCCGGTGGCCACCGGGGTGTTCGGGGCGGACATGGCCGTCGAACTCGTCAACGACGGGCCGGTGACGCTGATGCTGGAACTCTAGATGGCCACGACGGCGGTGCCGTCAAATGGCCATCGCGGCGCGCACCTCGGCCTCGGACGCCGACCCGCCGGTGCCGCTGGAGGTCACCCGGCCGGCCTCCAGGATGTAGTAGCGCTGCGAGGATTCCAGGGCGAAACCGATGTGCTGTTCGACCAGCAGCACACCGAGGTCGCCGCGGGCGGTCAGCGCGGTGATCGCCGCCTCGATCTCGGCCACCACCGACGGCTGGATGCCCTCGGTGGGTTCGTCGAGGATGAGGCACTTCGGGGTGGTGATCAGGGCCCGGGCGATGGCCAACTGCTGGCGCTGACCACCGGAGAGCAGACCGGCCCGGCGGGTCAGCAGCTCCTTCAGCGCCGGGAACAGGTCGAGTTGCTCATCGATCAACGACTTCCCGTTCTTGCGTCCGTCGGCGACCACCTGCAGGTTCTCCGCGGTGGTGAGCTGGCCGAAGGATTGCTGGCCCTGCGGCACATAGGCCAGCCCGCGGGCCACCCGGGCGCTGGGCCGCAGTTTGGTGATGTCCTCACCGTCGAAAAGCACCTTGCCCGCAGTGCATTTCAGCAATCCGACGGCGGCCCGCAACAACGTGGTCTTCCCCGCGCCGTTGTGGCCCATCACGGCGGCCACCCCGTCGGTGGGCACCTCGAGGTTGACCCCGTGGATGACCTCGGAGCGGCCGTAACCGGTCCGGACGTCGACGAGTTCGAGCATCAGGACTCCTCTTCTAGGTTTCCGGCCGCCGCGGTGCCGAGGTAGACCTCCTGCACCCGGGGGTTGGCCTGCACCTCGGCCACCGAACCCTCAGCAATCACCTGACCGCGGGCCAGCACGGTCACCGACGTCGCGAACGCCCGCATGAAATCCATATCGTGCTCGACGACCACCACGGTGCGTTCACCGCCGATGCGGCGCAACAGGTTCCCGGTCTCCTCGCGTTCCTCGTGGCTCATCCCGGCAACCGGTTCGTCGAGCAGCAGCACGTCGGCGTTCTGCACCAGCAGCATCCCGATCTCCAGCCACTGCTTCTGGCCGTGCGCCAGCACCCCGGCGGGCTTGTCGGCCAACGCGGTCAGACCCGTTGTCTCCAGGGCCTCCTCGATCGAAGGCAGGATGCCCGAGCGGCGCCGCAGCAGGGTCCACGGGGAGCGCCCGGCACCCGCCGCGATGTCCAGGTTCTGCAGCACCGTGAGTTGCTCGAACACCGTGGCGGTCTGGAAGGTGCGGCCCACCCCGCGGCGGGCGATCTGATGCACCTTCTTGCCCAGCAGT
Source organism: Mycobacterium sp. AMU20-3851 (assembly GCF_043974665.1). Classification (NCBI taxonomy): domain Bacteria; kingdom Bacillati; phylum Actinomycetota; class Actinomycetes; order Mycobacteriales; family Mycobacteriaceae; genus Mycobacterium; species Mycobacterium sp. AMU20-3851. The sequence goes on along the minus strand of NZ_CP146371.1, from coordinate 3,268,509 downwards.
TCCTGGCCGGACTTGCTCACCGACCCCGTCGCGGGCACCAGACCGGTGATCGCGTCGATGACGGTGGTCTTGCCGGCGCCGTTGGGTCCGATGAGGAACCGCAGATCACCCTGGAACAGGGTCAGATCCACATCGCTGACGGCCTTGAACCCGTCGAAGTCGACGGTCAGTCCCCGTACTTCGAGGTACTGGGTGCTCATGCCGACGTTGCCGCCGGCGGCCGGCTCGGGGTGTGCTTCGGTCTGCAGTTCGGTCATGTGCTGGCTCCGGCCTTCTCGGGTTCCGGGTCGGGTTCGGGCTGGGTGGGTCCGTTGTCGTCCTCGGGTGCGCGCTTCTTGCGGCGCCGCAGGAACACGCCCAGCCCGGCCAGGCCGGCCGGGAAGAATCCGACCACCACGATGAACAGCAGGCCCTGGGCGTAGGTCCACTCCGACGGGAACCGTTCCGACAGTAGGGTTTGCGCCCAGGCCACGCCGATCGCACCGAGCACCGGACCGAGCAGCGTGGTACGTCCGCCGATGGCGACCCCGATCAGGAACGCGATGGACGGCAGAATCCCCACCTGCGAGGGTGCGATGAAGCCGACGATCGGGGCGAACAGCGCACCGGCAATGCTGGCGAACAGTGCGGCCACCACGTAGGCGACCACCTTGATGTTGGCCGGGTCGTACCCCAGGAAGCGCACCCGCTCCTCACCGTCACGCACCGCGACGAGCAGTTCCCCGTAGCGGCTCTGCATCAGCTGGCGCGCGAGGGCCACCGATGCCAGCAGCACCGCCGCAGCGATGAAGTACAGCATCTGCTTGTTCACCGGGTCCTTGAGGGAGAACCCGAAGAAGGTGCGGAAGTTGGTCAGCCCGTTGCTGCCGCCGACGCTGGTCTGGCCGATCAGCAGGATGGCCAGCGCGGCGGCCAGGGCCTGCGACAGGATCGCGAAGTAGGCACCCTTGACCCGGCGCTTGAACACGCCGAACCCGAGCAGGGCCGCGATGCCGGTGGGGATCACCACGATGGCCGCGCACGTGACCACCGGTGAGGCGAACGGCTGCCAATACCCGGGCAGTTCCCGGACGCCGGCGATCTGCATGAAATCCGGCACGTCCTGATTGGTCAGCGCCGCGTCGGAGATCTTCAGGTGCATGCCCATGATGTAGCCACCGAGCCCGAAGAACACCCCCTGGCCCAGCACCAGCATTCCGCCACGGCCCCAAGCCAATCCGATGCCGACCGCGACGATGGCGAAGCACAGGAACTTGGCGAACAGGCCGAGCCGGAAGTCGGACAGGATGGCGGGCGCGAGGACGAACAGGACGACGGCGCCGACGCCGAAGCCGGCCCACGTCTGCCAGCGGCCGATGAGTTGTTTCACACCAGACTCCTTGTCCGAACCGTGAACAGACCCTGCGGGCGTACCTGCAGGAAGAACACGATGATCACGAACAGAATCACCTTGGCCAGCGATGCCGTGGTGTTGTACTCGATGAACGAGTTCAAGAACCCGAGCCCGAGTGCGGCGATGACGGTGCCCTTGATCTGGCCGAGGCCGCCGACGACCACCACCAGGAACGCGTCGATCAGATAGCTCTGACCGGTGGTGGGGCTGGTCGAGCCGATCAGCGTGAGCGCCACCCCGGCGACGCCGGCCAGGCCGGAGCCGATGAAGAACGTGGTGATGTCGGTGCGCCGCGACGAGATTCCGCTTGTCTCGGCCAGATCCCGGTTCTGCACCACCGCGCGGATGCGCCGGCCCATCGGGCTGGCCTTGAGCGCCGTGGCCAGGGCCACCACCGCCACCGCGGCCAGCACCAGGATGAAGATGCGGGTCTTGGGAACCACCGCGCCCAGGATCTCGACGCCACCGGAAAGCCATTCCGGGGCAACCACGTTGACCGCGGGCGCGCCGAAGATGTCGCGGGCGACTTGTTGCAGGATCAGCCCGACACCGAAGGTGACCAGCAGGGTGTCCAGCGGGCGGTCATACATCCGCTGGATCAGGGTGACCTCCAACAGCACACCCATCGCTCCGCCGACGAGGAAACCGATGACCAGTGAGATCAGTAGCGAGACACCGGCATTGGAGACCACCTGCTGCACCACGTATGCGGTGTAGCAGCCGGCCATGATGAATTCGCCGTGCGCCATGTTGATGACGCCCATCTGACCGAAGGTCAGGGACAGGCCGAGTGCGGCCAGCAACAGGATCGAGCCGAGGCTCAATCCTGTTGCCAGCTGCCCGATCAGGACATCCATGCTGTGCTTATTCCCCGTCGCTACGCTCGCCCCTGACTAACCCGAGAGCCCTGCGGCCCACGGGTAGGACTTCAGGTACGGGTCCGGCTCGATCGGGCCGGGGGACTCCCACACCGTGTAGATCAGGCCGTCGGGCTTGATCTCACCGATCCGTGCGGTCTTGGTGATGTGGTTGTTCTCGCCGTCGATGGTGACCTTGCCCTCGGGTGCGTCGAAGCTGACCCCGTCGGCGTTGTCCTGGATGGCCTTCACGTCGAACGAGCCGGCCTTCTCGACGGTGTTCTTCCACAGATAGACCGAGACATAGGCGGCTTCCATCGGGTCCGAGGTGGGCTTGTTCGCACCGTAGGCCTTCTTGTAGGCGGCCACGAACGCGTTGTTCACCGGGGTGTCGATGGTCTGGTAGTAGTTCCACGCGGTCAGCTGGTCGGTGATGTTCTGCACGCCGATGCCGCCGACCTCTTCCTCGGCGATGGACACCGAGACCACCGGCATCGTCTGCGGGGTCAGACCCACGTTCTTGTACTCGCGGAAGAACGCCACGTTGGAGTCGCCGTTGAGAGTGTTGAACACCGCGTCGGCACCGGCGGTGCGGACCTTGTTGACGATGGTGGAGAAGTCGGTCGAACCCAGCGGGGTGTAGTCCTCGCCTTTGATCTCGATCCCGTTTGCCTCGGCGTAAGCCTTGATGATGCGGTTGGCGGTTTGCGGGAAGACGTAGTCGCTACCCACCAGGTACAGCGATTTGGTGCCCTTCTCCTTCAGATAGTCCAGGGCGGGCACGATCTGCTGATTGGTGGTGGCGCCGGTGTAGAAGATGTTCGGGCTGGATTCCAGGCCCTCGTATTGCACCGGGTAGTAGAGCAGTGAGTTGTTGCTCTCGAAGACCGGCAGCATGGCCTTGCGGCTCGACGACGTCCAGCCGCCGAAAACAGCTGCGACACAGTCGCTGCTGATCAGTTTCTCGGCCTTCTCGGCGAACACGGTGGGCTCGGACGCGCCGTCCTCACCGACGATCTGGATCTGCTTGTCCAGCACGCCGCCCGCGGCGTTGATCTCCTCGACGGCGAGCTTGATGGCGTCACGCACGGTGACTTCGGAGATGGCCATGGTGCCCGACAGGGAGTTCAGCGAGCCGACCTTCACGGTCGAACCGGAGGTGTCGACGCAGGATTCGCCACCGGCCGCCTCGGTTTCGCTGGCCTTGCTGCCGCAGGCGGAGACCAGCATCGAAGCGGTGACCACGACACTCCCCGCTATCAGTACTGATCGGCTGAACATCGGTCGGGGGAGTCTCATCTGGTGCCTTTCCTTCGATTTCGGTGCATCGTCAGAACTTTCGGAACCCGAGTGGGTATCGAATCGGCACGTTAGGACGCCTAGGTTTCTATGAAATTTCTCAATGTGACGAACAAATTAACCTGTTGCTAGCAGCGCGTTCGCCGGTGCTTCATCGACGAATCGCGGTCTGTCAGGGCGGGGAAAGGGCGTTACTGCTGTCGCAGCGATAGCCATCCGGTAGCGTCCGGCGATGTGATCGTCAAGCCGAACGCATTGGTCCAGGCGGGCGCAGTCATCGCCACGGCGGTCGCGTCGGTGGCGGTGGCCCCTGCGCCGGCCTCCGCACAGACCGGACAGCAGGTCAGATACGTGGTGTCGGCCACGGGCGAACTGACCGCGAACATCTACTACGTCAGTGCCGACCCGCCGGACCGGGCGGCGGCGAACTCACCCGAATTCATGCCGTTGTTCCGGGGGGTCGTCGGGCCGGGCAGCCCATGGGTCCGGGAGACGACTCTGCGTGACCCTCAGCAATGGGCGTTCGTGAGTGCGACCGGAGGGTCGCGGGTTGACCCCGGTTTGAAGTGCGAGATCGTCGTCGACGGTCAAACCGTCGTGTCCCAGCAGGGCGGTAGCGGCGTCGAGTGCGCACTGCGTTCGTGGTGAGCAGGGCCGGGCGCCATTGCTGCCCAGCCGGAATCAGCTGTTCGACAGGACGAAGGAAACGGCCAGCTGAACAACGGCGAGCGCCAGCGGGAAGAAGATCGCGGTGAACGATGTACGCAACCAGAACGTGGTGAGACGCAGCGGGCTGATATCCGCCGATCTGCATCGCTCCACCTCTGCCAGGATCGCCAGCGTCCGGACGTTTGTGCCGGGGTTGTCGATAGCGGGCGGCGACAGCGGTAGCAGCAAGGCGTCGATCCGGTTCTTCTTCGCTGTTCTCGAAACTTCGGCCCAGACCCAACGCGGGACTATCAGGAACAGAAACGTCATCAGGCTGTAAGCGGCAAGGACGAGCACCACCAATCCGACATTGCGGAGGCCCAGCATCATCAGCATGAGCGTGATGGTGAAACCGAGGATCAGAACGGCGAACACCACGGTGCGGTAGACATCCGCGACGGGTCGCCAGCCGTAATAGCCATCGCGATTCGACCAGTCGGCAGACGGTTGGGTGAGGTGCCGCATGCCGATGATGATGTAAATGACGTAGAAGCCCGTGATGTGGAATGACAGAACCACGCAGAAGGCGATGAACGCGAACACCAAATAGAGTGTGTGACCGAATGGGTGCTCCGCCGACGCCCACCACGCGGTGTACGCGGATTCGACCCAATCGGCGGCTGCGGCCTGGGCGTCTTCACTTGAGCTCTCGTATACCGGTGCCAGGCTGGCGAAGAAGAATTTGGCCTCGATCTGCTGTAGCACGGTCGCCATCGTGAGAGCGGCCAGAACGATGGCGATGACAACCGCAACTTTGATCTTCGAGCAGATCTTGTTGACCCGTTCGACGAAAGTGCCGAACGCCGTCGGCGGGGTGCTGCGTCTGGCCACCTTGTCGATTCCGAGGATGCGTGTCAGGGGGTTGAGTCGGTAGGTGGCTTTGTAGTCCACGGAACTTCCGCCGTCGGCTTGTGGTGCTGCGGAGGTGATCTCGACCCGTGATCTGATGGCACCGCTACCGGCGAGTGAGGACAACGTGCTGCACATCCGCTTGGCCTGAATGTGCAGGATCAGCAGTCCGGCTGCGACGTTGAATATCAGAACCCAACTGATCACATCCCGTGCCAATGGGAAATAGGGGTGCGGATTGGTTGTCGAACCGAGGTTCGTCACCGTCATGAAGTCATCGCTCAACCGGAAATCGTGCAAACCGCCGAGGGTGCCCTGGAAGAAATTCACCGCAACCAGCACGAGAACCATGAGAATGGGGAAGTAGATCAATTTCCAGGCTGAACTGCTCCGCCATCGTTCGAGAACGGGATTGAACACGAAGGCGTCCCAGTCCGGGGCGACTATTCGATCGGACAGAATTGCCTCCCGGGCACGCTGCGGCTTCTTTTGTTGATGAGCGTGTCCAGTATCCGCATTTGGCGGGAGCCGCCATTAACAAAGCGCCGTGACATGTGTCACAGAAACTGAAATGGTGCGGTCGGTCGCCGACATGTGGCCGGTGTAACGATCCGGTAGCGTCCGGCGATGTGATGGGCATGCGAAAAGCAACGAGCAAGGTCGGGGCACGAGTCGGAGCCGCTGTGGGTGCATCGGCATTGTTGGCCGGCGCATTGACGTTCGGTGCGGCCACGGCGAACGCCGAGCCGGAGTCGACCGGTCAGCTGGTCCGTTACACCCTGACCTCGGGCGCCCCCTACCAGTTCCAGGTGTTCTATCTGACGGCCCAGCCGCCCAGCATGGAGGCCTACAACGACGACGCGTACGCCTACGCCAAGCGCGAGACGATCACCGTCGGGCCCGGCGCGCCGTGGGTCTTCGAGACGACCCTGGCCGATCCGCAGTGGGGAATCCTGCAGGTGAGCAGCACCACCAAGGGCGGCGTCGGTGCGCCGAACGCGCATTGCGAGATCTTCGCGGGCGACCAGATCGTCGCCGCGCAGGACAACCCCTACAGCCCCGTGTGCCAGGGCACTCAGTGGTAGCTGCGGCCTGACGGCACGCCGCTTGACAAACACGGTCGAACAATTGTTCGATGGGAGTCATGCGGTGGGACGGACAGAGTGTGCGTGCGGACGACGGCGCGCTGCCGGGTTTGGCGCGCCTCGGCTTCGTCCGCAGCGTGCGCACGCCCGAGTTCGACGGGATCACGTTCCACGAGATCCTGTGCAAGTCTGCTTTGAACAAGGTGCCCAACGCGGCCATGCTGCCGTTCCGATACACCGTGAACGGCTACCGCGGGTGCTCGCATGCCTGCCGGTACTGCTTCGCACGGCCCACCCACGAGTACCTCGATTTCGATCCCGGTGCCGATTTCGACACCCAGGTCGTGGTGAAGACCAATGTGGCCGAGGTGCTCACCCGTGAATTGGGCCGTCGGACGTGGACCCGGGAGACGGTGGCGCTCGGCACCAACACCGACCCATATCAGCGCGCCGAGGGGCGCTACCGGCTGATGCCGGGCATCTTGACCGCGCTCGCCGAATCCGGGACGCCGTACTCGATCCTGACCAAGGGCACGCTGCTGCGCCGCGATCTGCCGCTGATCGCCGAGGCTGCCCACCACGGTCCCGGGGCGAGCGTGTCGATTTCCCTCGCGGTGATCGACCCTGGCCTGCAACGCGAGCTGGAGCCCGGCACGCCCTCGCCACAAACACGGTTGGCGCTCATCTCGGCGATCCGCGAGGCCGGCCTGGACTGTCACGTGATGGTCGCGCCGGTGCTGCCGGGGTTGACCGACTCGGTCGAGCATCTCGATGCGCTGCTGCGCCAGATCGCCGTGGCCGGCGCCACCAGCGCGACGGTGTTCGGACTGCACCTGCGCGGGTCGACGCGGGGCTGGTTCATGCAGTGGCTGCAGCGTGCGCACCCCGAACTCGTCTTCCAGTACCGCAGTTTGTACCGGCGTGGAGCGTATCTGCCGCCGGAGTACCGCGCCGAGCTGCGCGCCCGGGTGGCGCCGATGCTGGCGCGGTACCGATTGACCGGGCAGCCGCCCAGAGTCCAATTGTCGGCCCCGCCGACTGCCCGCGCCGGTGCCGTTTCCTCCGAAGTCGCGGCACCGGCGCACCCCACCTTGTTCTGAGCGGACCGAGCAGCCGAGTTTCCGCGGCGGAGCGCCGTAGCCTTGACCGCGTGACTCGACGAACCGCGCGGCGGCCCGACCGGCGCACCGTGGCGACGACGGCGACGATTCTGGAGGCCGCGCAACGACTTTTCACCGAGCGCGGCTTCCACGCGGTCACGATGGACGCCATCGCGGCGGAGGCCGACGTCGCCGTCGGCTCGATCTACCACCACTTCGGCAACAAGGACACCCTGTACCTCGCCCTTGTCGAACGCGCGCTGGAACTCAACGAGCAGGTCATGTCGCAGGCGTACGGAAACGGGCGTACCCCGGTGCAGGAGCTGATCGCCGCGAGCGACGCATACTGCCGGTTCAGCCTCGAGTACCCCGGCCACTTCCAGATGATTGCCCTGCGTGCGGTCGCCATGCCGCCGGGCGAGCTGGCCGGCGAGGTGGAACACCGGATCGCCGACAAGGTGGAGACCCTCGTCGGCGATGTTGCCGATGCTCTGCGCCGGGCACACGAGGCCGGTGAGATCGTCTGCCCCGATCCCGGCCGCACCTCGGTGTTCCTATGGTCGGCCTGGAACGGGGTCTTGTCCTCACGGTGGCGGCCCGACCGGCTGGCCCTCGACGGCGCCGAGCTGGCGCGGGTGCTGGGGATCGGCCGCGACATCGTGATGCGCGGTCTGCGCGCCGAATAATTTTCTTGTAGTAGCGTTCAATTTTGTAGTAACGTTCAAAAAATGGTGCTGGCGGCTGCGGTGCAGATGGATGCCGTGCTCGGCGATGTCGAGGCGAATCTTGCGGCGTGCGAACGACTCGCCGATGAGGCGGGTGCCGCCGGCGCGAAAATCATTGCCCTGCCCGAGTTCTTCACCACCGGTATCGGTTTCCTCGAAGCGTTGGTGGACGCGGCGCTGCCGGCCGACGGCCCCGCCGCCGCGTTGCTCACCGACCTGGCGCGCCGGCACGGCGCACTGGTAGGCGGATCGTTCCTGTGCCGAGACGAGGACGGGCACATCCGCAACGCGTACCTACTGGCCGATCCGAGCGGCATCGTCGGCCGGCACGACAAGGACCTGCCGACCATGTGGGAGAACGCGTTCTACGTCGGCGGCAGTGATGACGGCGTGCTGGCCGCGGGCGAGCACCGGGTCGGGGCCGCGGTGTGCTGGGAGCTGATGCGCACGCAGACCGTCCGCCGCCTCGCCGGGCGCGTTGATCTGGCCATGACCGGATCCGGCTGGTGGTCGATACCGCAATGGCATCCACGCCGGCTGTTCGCGCGGCTCGAGGCGCGCAACGCGGCAACCGCCCGGCGGGCCGCCGCGGACTTCGCCCGCTACCTCGGCGCACCGGTCGTGCACGCTGCCCACTGCGGTGCGCTGGACTGTCCGATGCCGTTGGCGCCCTTGGAATATCACGGCCATTTCGAAGGTGGGGCGTTGATCGTCGATGCCGGCGGCACCGTGGTCGCCGAACGCACACGCACCGCCGGAGAGGGCATCGTGGTGGGGGAGATCGAACTCGGTCGACGCACGCCGCCAGAAGCAGCGGGCACCGGCTTCTGGCTGCACCGGCGCGGCGCGCTACCCGCGGCGGTCTGGCACTACCAGCGTTGGCATGGCCGCCGCTGGTACCGGCGGAATGCGGTCCGGCCATGAGCGTGCTCGTCCGGGTCGGCCTTGTCGAACTCGCCTTCGGCGCGCTGCTCGGCTGGGCGATGGTGGGCAACCTTGCCGCACCCCAGCTGATGACACGGATCGGGATCATCAGCCCGCGCCGCATCCTGCAGGCCCACCTCGACTACGTGATGATGGGTCTGATCCTCATAGCCGTCGGGCTGGCGCTGCCGGCGTTGGCCAGCTGGATCGCGGTGCTCGTGATCGGTGGCACGCTGCTGAACCCGACGTTGTTCCTACCGCTCGCCTTCAACGAACGGTTGGCCAAAACCCGTGGTTTTCAAGGTGTCAGCGCCGTGTCGTTCCTGGCCACCAGCGTCGGGCTGGTCGCCGCGGCGTGCAGCTCGCTGTAGCTCTCAGCTCTTGTTGCGCTTGACCTGATTGAACGGCACACCGCGGTCGGCGGCCGCTTCGCGGGGGAACCCGAGCACCCGCTCGCTGATCACGTTGCGGGCCATCTCCGAGCTGCCGCCCCCCAGCGACCCGGTCTGCCGGGACAGGTAGCGCACGCCGATCTCGAGCAGGCCGTCACCGTCATCGATCACCCCGGCGGTACCGGCGATGGCGAGCGCGGTGTCGACCTCCAGTTCGGTGGTCTCGGCGTGGAACAGCCGGATCAGGGTGCCGGCGTTGGGCGGCAGCGACCCGTCGGCGATGGAGCGCGACACGTGCTCGATCAACTGTTCCTTGACGATCCGGCGGGCGAACGCCCGGCCGGCGAGGTCCTGCACCCGCGGATCGGTGTCCTGGCCGGTGGCCACCGCAAGACCGACGTGGTCGGGCGGCATCTCGCTGGCATTTTCGGCACCGGTGCCGCTGGCGAACTCGGATCCGCCACCGACCGCCCGCCGCTCATGGTGCAACTGACGCGAGGCCACCGTCCAGCCGTCGTTGACCGCGCCGACCACGGCGTCGTCGCCGAGCTCCAGACCGTCGAAGAATTCCTCGCAGAATTCCTCGTTGCCGTTGACCTCCTTGATCCGGCGCATGGTGATGCCCGGGGCGGCCAGCGGCACCAGGAACATGGTCAGGCCCTCGTGCTTGGGCACGGTCCAGTCGGTGCGGGCCAGCATCAGACCGTAGTCGGCGGCGAAGGCGCTGGTGCTCCAGGTCTTGGCGCCGTTGATGATCCACTTGTCGCCGACCTTTTCGGCGCGGGTGATCACACCGGCCAGATCGGACCCGCCGCTCGGCTCGGACAGCAACTGGCACAGGATCTCGTCGCCGCGGATCGCCGCCGAGATCCGTTCGCGCTTCTGCTCCTCGCTGCCCATGTCCAGGATGGTCGCCCCGCAGATGGTGAACGACGGGGTGTTCAGGATCAGCGGCATCTCATAGCTGCGGCATTCGGCATTGAACGCCTTCTGGTAGGCCAGATCCAGCCCCAGGCCACCGTATTCGCGGGGGAAGCAGATCCCGGCGAAGCCGCCTTCGTACAGCTTCTTCTGCAATTCCTTGGCGCGATCCCAGGACTCCTGCTCGGCGCGCACCATGAACGGCGGATTGTCCGGATCGATCGGCGGCATGTTCGCCGCCAGCCAGGTCCGGGCGCGGGCGGCGAAGTCGGTGACCGACTCCTCGGTACCGGTGGCGATGGCGGTGTCGGTCATGCGGGAACCTTCCGGCTCAGTTCGAAGATGATGCGGTGGTGGTCCTCGGGGGACCCGAACATCGCACGGTTCAGTGCGGCGCGGCGCAGATACAGGTGTAGATCGTGTTCCCAGGTCACCCCGATCCCGCCGTGCAGTTGCACGCAGTCCTGCAACATCACCGGAGCGCGTTCTCCCACATAGGCTTTCGCCACACTGACCAGCTTGCGGGCGTCGGGGGAGCGGCGCCCGACAGCCTCGGCCGCGCCGAGCGTCGTCGCCCGGGCCGCTTCGAACCACATCTTCATATCGGCGAAGCGGTGTTTGAGGGCCTGATAGGACGCCAGGGGACGGCCGAAACTGTGCCGGTCGAGCAACCACTGGTTGGTCATGGCCAGCACCGCGTCCAGAATGCCGACGGTCTCGGCGCACTGCAGCACCAGCGCCACCTGACGCTGGCGTTCGATCACCTCCGGGGTCTGCTCGGCCGAGCCCAGCACGGCCTCGGCGCCGACCTGGACACCGTCGAAACGGACACGGGCATAACAACGCACCATGTCCAGCGACCGCTGCGCCTCGACACTGACCCCGGCCGTCTCGGTCGGCACCACGAACTGGCGCACCGCGCCGTCGAGCACCGCGGTCACCAGCAGGATGTCGGCCGAGTCGCCAGCCTCCACCCGGTCCTTGACGCCGTCGAGCCGGTAGCCGCCGTCGGTCGCGGTGGCGGTGAGTTGCGGGTCAAGGGGGGAGAACGGCCGGCCCGGCTCGTAGACCGCCCAACTGGCCACCGCCTCCCCGGAGACCAGTGATTCGATCGTCGACTCGTGATGCTCCGGTGCCTCGACCAGCCCGGCCAGCACCACGCTGACCGGATGCAGCGGCCCGGGCGCAACGGAGCGACCCGCCTGCTCGGCGAGCAGGGTCAGGTCCGCGACGCCGTCACCGGAGACGCTGCCGCCGCCGAGATCCTCGGGCACCAGCAGGCTCGCCCAGCCCAGCTCGGCGGCGCGCTGCCACCATCCGGAATCGAATGGGAGTCCGGTGTCGTGCATTTCGCGCACCCGGGCCAACGGTGCTTCCTTCTCCAGAAAGGCCTGGGCGGTCGAGGCGAACAGCATCTGTTCCGGGTTGGCGGCGGCGGTCATAGTGAGCTCCTGATCACGCGAAGGTCATCGCGGGTACGTCGGGCTTGTGCACGATCTGGTTGGGCACTTTGAACAGGTCGACCAGGTTGCCGCCCATTACCTTTCGCACTCCCTCGGGGTCGAGTCCGTGCTGCTCGAGGTCGTCGACCAGATTGATCGGATCGGCCAGGCCCTCCGGATGCGGCCAGTCCGAACCGAAGATGACCCGGTCGACGCCGCACAGGTCGGCCATCTCCTTGAAGTTGTCCTCCCAGAACGGCGCGACGTAGACGCCGCGCCGGAAGGCCTGGATCGGGTCTTCGGGGAACTCGCCGGGCATCTTCGAGTAGACGTCGGCGAACTGGTGGAACAGGTACGGCACCCAGGAGGCACCGTTCTCCACCGACAGGATGCGCAGGTCCGGATTGCGGGTGAGCGCGCCGTGGCAGACCAGCGCGGCCATGGTGTCCTCGATGGGGCGCTTGCCCATCGCCACCATCCGGAAGGCGGTCGGTTTGAACGGCAGGTATTCGTCGGCCGGCTCCCAGTCGTTGAGGTACTGGGCGTAGCCGCTGTCGGAGGCGTGCATGCAGACAGGGATGCCCGCGTTCACGCAGGCCCGCCAGAACGGGTCGAATTCTTCGAGTCCCATCGACCGGGTGCCGCGGTACCCGGGCACCGGGGCGGGCCGCACCAGGACCGTCTTCGCCCCGCGCTCCAGGCACCATTCGAGCTCCTGCAGCGCACGGTCGACGTTGGGCAGGGTGATGACCGGCGTGGAGAAGATCCGGCCTTCGTGGTTGAACTGCCAGGTCTCATACATCCACTGGTTCAGCGCGTGGATGATGTCGTGGATAAGGTCCGGGTCGTCCTTGAGGCGTTCCTCGACCAGGCTGGCCAGCGTGGGGAACATGATCGTGTAGTCCAGGCCCAGGCTGTCCATCACCTCCAGGCGCGCTTCCGGGTTGCGGAAGGCCGGGATGGCCTTCATGGGCTTGCCCATCACCTCGCGGTAGCTCTTGCCGCCGCTGCCGTGCCGGAAGTACTCCTCCTGCGCGCCGGGGCGGGCGACCACTTCGAAGGTCGGGTTGGGAATGTAGTCGCTGATGTGGTTGCGGACCATGATCTTGGTCCGGCCGCGTACATCGATGTAGTCGATGACGCCTTTTCGGTTGTCCGGGAGGAACTGCGTCAACGCCTCTTTGGGCTCATAGAAGTGATTGTCGGCGTCGAACACCGGATACGACAACGTCCGTGATGGCATTTCCGTCTCCTGAAAGGCTGATTTCCGTGGAGTGGTAATGACGTTACCACGGCTGGCGGATGGGGTGACCGGGGTCACGCAACAGGCTGCGCACACAGAATTCGTAGATGTGGGTGCCCTCGATGGGCGCGCCGTTCAGCTCGGCCCCGAGCACCCGCAGGCGCAGGGCGCCCAGCACGGTCTGCATGATCAGTGCCGCGGCGGTGTCGGTCTCGGTGCGCGATGCCGCCCGGAAGACGCCCTCGTCGATGCCCGCGGTGATGATGTCGACGATCAGCTCGTGCAGCGGCGACAGCACCCGGGCGTATTCGCGGGGCAGCGTCTCGGCGAGGTGGTCGTTGTAGAACGTCAGGCCGCGATTGATGCTGTCCTGCTTGGTGGAGGCGGCCGGCGCGCTGATCCGGTCCACCAGGGTGCGCAGTGCGGACACGGCGTCCAGGCCCTGCACCTCGGTGCGCCACCGTGCCGAGGACTCGGTCATGATCTTGTCGACCAGTGCCAGCAGCAACTCGTCCTTGGTGGAGTAATGCTGGTAGAACGACCGCAACGAGGTCTTGGACCGTTCCACCACGGCGAGCACGGTGAAGTCGGTGCGGCCGGTCTCGCCGAGGATCTCCAGGGCGGACTTCATGAACCGGGCGGGCCGCGACTCGGCCTCGCCGCCGCGCGCCGTGGCCTTGGTCATCTGTCGACTCCTCAAGATCGGAACCATTGTGCAACCGATGAGAATGACGTTACCGTTTCCGGAGAGCCGCTAGGAAGGGACGAGATGACGACTTCGGATCAGGCGCAGGAGCAGGTGCTGTGGACGCTGGAGGGGCTACTCGAGCTCTTCGAGCCGCAACCCGACGGTGACAACCGGTTCGTCGCGCAGACCGGGCTGGCCGGAGCCGACGACCGTCAGGTGGTGGAGGGGACCCAGGTTCTCGCCCAGGCCATCGTGGCGGTCGCCAAGCGCTTCCCGGACAAGTCGGTGCGCTCGGCCTATGCGGTCTTCGCCCGGGTCGTGCTGGTGGGCCCACCGGTGGAACTCCACATCGACGTGGTTTCCGAGGGACGGTCGACCGCCACCGCGGTGGTGACCGCGTCGCAGAACGGCAAGCGCTGCATCACCGTCACGGTGCTGGCCGACGTGCCCTCCGGCGACGTCATCCGCCACCACCTGCCCCGGCCAGAGGTGGCGGCACCGGGCGACGCGCAGCCGCCGATCATGGAGATGACCGGGCGCCAGGTGCGGCTGGTGGACGTGGTCGACGTCAACAGCCCCGACGAGGTCGGCCCGCCGGAGATCCACGCTTGGCTACACTATGACCCGATCCCGGCTCGGGATGATCTGGCCAAGGCTCTGATCGCGTATTTCACTGGACACCTGGGGATTTCGACGACCATGCGTGCACATGACGGTATCGGCACCGCCCAAGCCCACCTGACGGTGTCGACCGCCCCGATGACCCTGTCGGTCAGCTTCCACGAACCCGTGCAGTGGAACGGCTGGCTGCTGTACGGGCACGAGAGCACCCAGGTCGGTGCCGGCATGTCCTATGTGCGCGGCACGGTGCACACCGAGGAAGGTGAACTGCTGGCGTCGTTCAGTCAGGACGGTCTGATCCGCCCGCTGCGCACCACCGACACCGACATCAAGCACCAGTCGCGGCTCTGACGTCCCAGGCGTGATGCACGATGTCGTGCAGGTGGTACACCGCGATGGAGGCGATGGTGAATTCGCTTCCGTTGCTGCGTAGCCCACGCCGGGACCAGGCATCCGCGGGCACGCCCCGATAGGTGGCGGCCACCGCGGTCGCGGCATCGAACAACTCACCGGCCACCACCGCCGGGTCCTGGGACCGGTAGTCGTCGGCGACGGCGGTGGCATCCTGGTCCCAGTTCGGGAACCGCGGGTCGGTCTCGGTGAGCATCAATTGCACGCGGTGATCGAAGATGCGGTGCACGTCGCGGATATGACACCCGTATTCCAGCGGCGACCACACCCCGGGTGCGGGCCGGGCGTCCACGCCGGGCCGGGCCAGCCGGGCCATCCAGTCGGCCGCGTCGGCGCTCAGCAGGTCGGCCACGGCGGTGGGTTCGATGGCGGCCGGGTCGAAACCGCACTCCGGGCAGGGCCGGGTCAACACCCAGGTCCAGTCCTTGGTGTCGGGTTCGACGGATTCGATCCCGTCGGTCACATCGCGCCGGGGGCGAAGGTGTCGCACTTGTTCGGATCGCCGGTCTGGTAGCCGATGGTGAACCACTTCTGCCGTTGCTCGGATGACCCGTGTGTCCATGCCTCCGGGTTCACCCGGCCGGTGGCCTGCTTCTGGATGCGGTCGTCGCCGACGGATGCCGCGGCCGACAAGGCATCCTCGATATCCTTGTCGCTCAACGGCTCCAGGAACGGCTGCCCGGTGCTTTCCTGTTTGGTGATGGCCGCGTAGTGGGCCCATACCCCGGCGTAGCAGTCGGCCTGCAGTTCGGTGCGCACGCCGCCCCCCTTGGGGCCCTGCGGATCCTGCTGCGCGCGACCGAGTACACCGAGCAGGTTCTGCACATGGTGGCCGAATTCGTGGGCGACAACGTACTCCTGCGCCAATGGTCCACCGCTGGAACCGAATTGGTCACGCAGCAGGTCGAAGAAGTCGGTGTCGAAGTAGGCGGTGCGGTCGGCCGGGCAGTAGAACGGGCCCACCGCACTGTCGGCGGGCCCGCAACCGGTGTCCACCTGGCCGGTGAACAAACGGACCTGCGGGCGCTGGTAACCCTGTAGCTGTTGGGCCCATACCGCGTCCACCGAGTTTCCGGTGGCGACCACGCGGCACTGCACGATCTCGTTGGCGTCGGCGCCGGTCTTGCACTGGCTGAGGTCGAACCCGGGATCCGAATACCCCTCGGTGGCATAGTCGCCGCCCTGGGTCTGTGGCATCACGCTGCCCGGATCCACGCCGAGGAACAGCGCCACCACGATCAGCAGCAGGCCGCCGAGTCCGCCGCCGACGGCGATCCGGCGTCCGCCGCCTCCACCGCGGCCGCCGCTGCTGGACGTGGTGCTCGTGTCGATCTGCATACCCTCGTTGAAGGTCATCGTCCCCACCAACTCCGTCCGTCGGCACTGTCGCCCGGTTCACGCCGGGTTCAGCTTTCCACACTACGATTTGGGCGTGCCTCCAGTCGCGGAACTGTCGACGATCGTGGAGACGTCGCACGGCCGGCTCCGCGGCACCGGTGAGGGGGGCGTGGGAGTCTGGCGCGGCGTCGCCTACGCCGAACAACCCGTCGGCGATCTGCGATTCCTGGCGCCCCGGCCGCCGCAGCCCTGGGCCGGTGTCCGCGATGCGATCGACCACGGCCCGTTGCCGCCGCAGGGCCGCTCCTTCGTGGGCGGCGGCCGGGATGACCCCAAGATGCGCGACGAGGCCTGCCTGACCGTCACCGTCTGGTCCCCGGACGTGACGGGCTCGTTGCCGGTGATGGTGTGGATCCCCGGCGGCGCCTTCGTCTACGGCGCGGGCCAGTTGCAGCTCTACAACGGTTCGCGGCTGGCCGCCAACGGCAACGTCGTCGTCGTCAACGTCACCTACCGGCTGGGGGTGTTCGGCGGATTCGAGCTCGGTGACCTCGGCCCCGGTTTCGACGACAACCTGTGCCTGCGGGACCAACTCGCCGCATTGCGATGGATCCGGGAGAACATCGCGGCGTTCGGCGGTGATCCGCAGCAGGTCACGGTGTTCGGGGAGTCGGCGGGCGCGACCTCGGTGCTGGCACTGCTGGCCAGCCCCGCCGCCGGGGGCCTGTTCCAGCGCGCCATCGCGCAGAGTCCGGCGCTGCCGCTGATCGCCGATCGGGAAACCCGGGCGCGTCAGTCCCGGGCCTTCCTGGCCGAACTCGGCGTGCAGGCCGACGAGGTGAAGGCGCTGCCGCAGCGCCGGCTGCGCCGCGCCGCCGGCCAGATCCAGTTGGAGAGCGCGGCCCAGACCCCGGTGCTGGCCTACGGGTTGACCCACGGTGTCGATCTGCTGCCCGAGCACCCGATCGATGCGGCCCGGTCGGGACGGGTCGTCCCGATCCCGTTGATCATCGGCACCAACAGTCACGAGGCGTCGATGTTCGCCTGGGGTAAGCCGCCGATGCTGCCGACCACCGCGGCCGGTGTGGACGGGTTCTTCGCCCGCGTCGCACCGGATGCCCGGGACCGGGTGCTGTCCGCCTATCCCGGGTTTCCGCGCCGGCGCGCACTGATCGACTTCGGCTCCGACGCCATGTTCGGCGCCCCGACCTGGGCGTTCATCGACGCCTACAGCGCGGACGCGCCCACCCACGTGTACCGCTTCGACCACACCACCTGGACCTTGAAGGCGCTGGGCCTGGGCGCGACGCACGGCAGCGAGATCGTGCACATCCAGCACAGCTACAGCTCCTATCTCGGGCGCAAGCTGCACCCGCTGGGCCGGCGCGTCCAACCGTCGGTGGGCAGGCGGATGCAGCGGACCTGGTTGGATTTCGCCACCGCTGGTCTCAGCGACTGGCCCCGCTATGACGCGCAGTACCGCCGCACCCTGGTGATCCGCTCGACCCGCGACGTCACCGTCGAGGACCCGGACGGCATCCGGCGCTCGGCCTGGGACGGCGTGTACTGAAGTCAGTTCGGCGCGGCGGCGAAAACCGTTCGTAGCGCGTCCGTGTCACCGCTGACGTCGATCATCGCGGCGGCGGTGTCGAGGGTCAGCATCCCGGCCGCGAGCCCCAGGATCACCGGGGCCTCGGCGCGTATGACCGCCTCGGGCCGGTGGTCGCCGGGTTCGGTCACGGTGACGCCGGACGGCGTCGCGTGCAGGTGGACGCTGCCCTCGTGTACCTCGACCGCGATCGTCGCGGTGCGATCCGGGGGAGTGCGGTGGGCGAACAGGGCGGGCAGGGCCAGCAGCAACCACTCGGCGCGGAAGTGATCGCCCTGGGGCCCGCGGACCATCAACGGCCCCGACCACCGGATGAGGCCCTCGATGGGGTCCCGCAGCTCGGCGCCCCAGGCGGTGAGTGCGTATTCGGGTAGGCCGGCCTCGCCGAGGCGACGTTCGATCACACCGGCGGCCTCCAGATCGCGGAGCCGGTCGGCGAGCAGGTTGGTCGCCACTCCGGGCAGGCCGTCGCGCAGCGTGCCGTAGCGGGCGGGGGCGATGAGCAGTTGGCGGACGATGAGCAGATTCCACCGGTCGCCGACCACGTCCAGCGAACGGGCGAGCCCGCAGTAGTGACCGTATTCCTTCGCCATCCCACTCCCACTTGATAAAATCAACTGTGCTTGATTATATCAAGCAGCCACCGTTGCGAAGGGGGAGTCATGTCGGTACGGCAGCGGCCGGAGTGGGTCGACGACCGGTTGTTCCCATTCGAAAGTCGGTTCGTCGATGTCGCCGGGCACACCGTGCATTACATCGACGAGGGCACCGGGCCGGTCCTGTTGTTCCTGCACGGAAACCCGACCTGGTCCTTCGTCTACCGCGACGTCATCAAGCAGTTGCGCACCGAGTTCCGTTGCATCGCAGTAGATTATCCGGGGTTCGGGTTGTCGTGGGCGACGTCGGGCTATCGGTATCTGCCCGCGGAGCACGCGCAGGTGATCGTCGGCGTCGTCGACGCCCTGGCCCTGAGTGGAGCGACCCTGGTGGTGCACGACTGGGGCGGCCCGATCGGGCTGGCCGCCCTGGCCCAGCGCCGCGCCGCGTTCGACCGGGTGGTGGTGGCCAACACCTGGGCGTGGCCGACCGAGGCAGTGGCAGCCCAGGTCATGTCGCGGGTGGTGGGCTCGCCGGCGGGCCGGTTCCTGATCCGGCGGTTCAACCTGTTCGTGCAGGCGATGATCCCGGCCGGGCACCGGTTTCGGAAACCCTGTCCGACGGAGATGGCGCACTACCAGCGGGCGCTCGCCGACCCTGCGCGCAGGGAAGCTTCGGGTGTCTTCCCGCGCGAGATCACCGCCGGCCGTGAGTTCCTGGCCGGCGTAGCGGCGACGCTGCCGGTCACCGGGGCGCTGCCGGCCCTGCTGATCTGGGGTACCGGGGACATCGCCTTCGGAGACGCCGAACTGCGGCGGTGGCGGGAGGTCTTCGCCGATCATCACGTCGCGGCCATCGAGGGGGCCGGGCACTTCGTGCAGTCCGATGCGCCGGCGGAGTTCGCCGCCGCGATCCGGGACTGGTTTCAGCGGTAGCGCCGGTCGGTGTACCGGCGCAGGTTGTGCAGGAACCGCTGGAACATCCACCCCATCACCGGCTTACCCGCGCGCATACCGATTCGCGCCGCCGCACCGTTGGGCTTCATCGCCATCACCCAGGTCAGGTGGCAGCCTTGCTCGGTGGGCTCGATCCAGTAATCCTCGGCGAATGCGGCGATACTGCTGGTCGAGGCTTCGTTGAACCGAAAGGCCATGTGGCTGTGCGGTTCCCAGGCCAGGAACTCCTCGTCGCCGACGATGCCACCGCGCATGTGCACGGTGCGGGTGGTGCCGACGTCGTAGGGCTGGGGGCTGGTCCAGGTCACCTTGGTGATGACGCTGGCCCACTGCGGCCACGACCCGGCGTCGGAGAGCACCTCGAACAGCTGCTCGGGAGTGATCGCCAACTCGACGGTGCTGACGAAGCGGAACGGGGCATCGGAGATGAAGTCCAGGTCCACGCGCTCGCAGGGGTACATGGTCGGCACCTGCCGACCCTATATGCCGCCGCACCCCGCGGGTGGACCCACTCTCTAGACTGAGCAATCGTCCCGACAGTTCTTCACGAGGAGTTTTTGTGCTGCGCACCCATGCCGCCGGTTCGTTGCGGTCCACCGACGCCGGTCAGACGGTGACCCTGGCGGGTTGGGTGGCGCGACGGCGCGACCACGGCGGCGTCATCTTCATCGACCTGCGGGACTCCTCGGGCACCTCCCAGGTGGTGTTCCGGGACCCGGCGGTCCTGGAGCAGGCCCACCGGTTGCGCGCCGAGTTCTGTGTGGCGATCACCGGCGTCGTCGAGGTGCGCCCGGAGGGCAACGCCAACGCCGAGATCGCCACCGGCGAGATCGAGGTCAACGCCACCGAGCTGACCGTGCTGGGCGAGAGCGCACCGTTGCCGTTCCAGTTGGACGAGACCGCCGGCGAGGAAGCCCGCCTGAAGTACCGCTACCTGGATCTGCGCCGCGAAGGCCCCGGCAACGCAATCCGGTTGCGCTCCAAGGTGAATGCGGCTGCCCGCGGGGTGCTCGCCGAGCACGACTTCGTCGAGATCGAGACCCCCACGCTGACCCGGTCCACTCCCGAGGGTGCGCGCGACTTCCTGGTGCCCGCCCGGCTGCAGCCCGGCAGCTTCTACGCCCTGCCGCAGAGCCCGCAGCTGTTCAAGCAGCTGCTGATGGTCGCCGGCATGGAGCGCTACTACCAGATCGCCCGGTGTTACCGGGACGAGGATTTCCGCGCCGACCGCCAGCCCGAGTTCACCCAGCTCGACATGGAGATGAGCTTCGTCGATGCCGACGACGTCATCGCCATCTCGGAAGAGGTGCTCCGGGCCGTATGGTCGACGATCGGCTACGACCTGCCCCTTCCGCTGCCGCGGATCAGCTACGCCGAGGCGATGCGCCGGTTCGGTTCGGACAAGCCCGATCTGCGGTTCGGTGTGGAGCTGGTGGAGTGCACCGAGTACTTCTCCGACACCACCTTCCGGGTCTTCCAGGCGCCCTATGTCGGCGCCGTGGTGATGGCGGGTGGTGCCTCTCAGCCGCGCCGCACCCTGGACGGCTGGCAGGAGTTCGCCAAGCAGCGCGGGCACAAGGGCCTGGCCTATGTGCTGGTCGGTGAGGACGGTGAGCTGGGCGGCCCGGTCGCCAAGAACCTCACCGACGCCGAGCGCGCGGGTCTGGCGGCGCACGTCGGCGCCAAGCCCGGGGACTGCATCTTCTTCGCCGCGGGCACCGCCAAGGCCGGGCGTGCGCTGCTCGGCGCGACCCGCATCGAGATCGCCAAGCGCCTGGACCTCATCGATCCCACCGCGTGGGCGTTCACCTGGGTGGTGGACTGGCCGATGTTCGAGTCCGCCGAGGACGCGACCGCCTCCGGCGACGTGGCGGTGGGCTCCGGCGCCTGGACCGCGATGCACCACGCGTTCACCTCGCCCAAGCCCGAGTCCGAGTCGACCTTCGACAGCGATCCGGGCAGCGCGCTGTCCAACGCCTACGACATCGTCTGCAACGGCAACGAGATCGGCGGCGGTTCGATCCGTATCCATCGCGGCGACGTGCAGGAGCGAGTTTTCGCGATGATGGGCATCGATCACGACGAGGCCCGAGACAAGTTCGGCTTCCTGCTCGACGCATTCAGTTACGGTGCGCCGCCGCACGGCGGAATCGCCTTCGGCTGGGACCGAATCACCGCGCTGCTGGCCGGCGTCGACTCGATCCGTGAGGTCATTGCGTTCCCGAAGTCCGGTGGCGGCGTCGACCCGTTGACCGATGCGCCCGCGCCGATCACCGCGCAGCAGCGCAAGGAGTCGGGAATAGACGCCAAGCCGGAGAAGCTGGAGAAGGCATGAGCGAAGCTTGCGAGCGAATCATGGGACCTGAATGCGGCAGCCGAGCCTGCGAGGCAGTCGCATGACCGAAGAACCGGACAAGGACAAGCTCATCGCTGACGCCGCGGCGCTGGACGACTTCAACCGGGCCATCGTCGAGGAGTTCCGGGCCAACGATGGCAAGGTCGGCGGTCCTTTCGAGGGCGCGACGCTGGTGCTGCTGCACACGACCGGCGCCAAGTCCGGCCAGCCGCGCCTGTCGCCGCTGGCCTACCTGGAGATCGACGGCAAGGTGCTGGTCGTCGGCTCCTACGCGGGAGCGCCGTCCAACCCGGCCTGGGTCTACAACCTGCGGGCGAACCCGAAGGCACGCGTCGAGGTCGGCACCGACAGCTACGAGGTCGTCGCCCGGGAGCTGCCCGCCGATGAGCGCGACACGACGTATCCGAAGATCGTCGCGTTGGCGCCGGTGTTCGCCGAATACCAGGCCAAGACGTCCCGGGCGATCCCGCTGTTCGAATTGACGCGCGCGTAGCAAACGCCGCTGCGTGCGGACCGGGCTTCGCCTTATGCTGTGCGCTGGCTCAGCGTTTCGTATGCTCACCCCGACTGTCTGTGTACGGGGGGAATTTCAGTGGGCACACCTGTCGCGCGCGATCCGGCGCCGAACACCGTGGACTACATGGATCACGCATCCTATGTCGCGCTGCGGGCGCTGCGCCGCGGCCCGGTGGGGCAGTCGGTATGGATCTACGAGCGGGGCGTCGATCTCGACGGCCTGCGCCGGTTCCAGCGCAATCTGGAACACACGTTGCTGGGCCGGCGCATCGAGCGCTCGCCCCTTCCGTTCGGCCGGCACCGCTGGGTGGCCTGCGCCGGGCCGGACAGCATCGCCGTCACCGCCGGTGAACGCGCCCGCTCTCAGGTGTGGGAGTGGGCCAACGAGCGGGCCAAGATCCCGGTCGACCCGGAGAACGGTCCGCCCTGGCATCTGGCCGTGCAACCGCTGACCGGCGGCGGATCGGCGGTGTCGCTGGTGTTCTCGCACACCATCGCCGACGGTGCCGCGTCCACTCTGTCGATCGTGTCCGCGGTCGAGGGGCACCGGTGGGAACTGGGGTACCCGCCGCCGGGGTCGCGGCCGTTCGGCACGGCGCTGCGCGAGGATCTGGCCGGCGCCGCCCGCGCACTGCGCACGATCCCGTCCTCGCTGCTGGGCACCGTGCGGCTGCAGCGCCAACAGGCCGCGGCCAAACCGAAGACCGACAAGGCCGACAAGCCCGCACCGGCGGCACCGTCCGGGTCGAAGGAACCGGTCACCGTGCCGATGGTGGCCGCGAGCGTGGACGTGGCGAGCTTCGACGCCAAGGTCGCCGAACTGGGCGGCACCCGCAATGCGTTCGTCGCCGCGCTGGCCGCCCGCCTCGGCCACGCCCTCGACCGGGTCGACGAAGACGGGAACGTGATGCTGACGTTCCCGGTCAGTGAACGCACCGAGGGCGATACCCGGGGCAACGCGCTGAACGTCATCACCGTGACGGTGGACCCCGAGACGGTGCTCACCGATCTGGGCGATCTGCGCAAGGCGGTCAAGGACGCCCTGGTCCAGATGCAGGCCACCCGGGACGCCATGATGGCACCGCTGCCGTTGATCCCGTTCGTACCGAAAGTCCTGATGGCCACCGTGGAGAAGGCCGTGCTGCAGGAGGGCCGGCCGATCGGGTGCTCGAACGCCGGTGACATGCCGCCCGCTCTGAGCCGGATCGACGGGACCGAAGCGGACTTCTTCATCGGGCGGATGATCGAGAACGGTGTCACCGAAGACGCCTTCGCCCGCCGGGGTGGGCATCTGGCACTCGGCGTCACCATCTCGGGCGGCACCGTCGCCATCAGCATCGCGTCCTGGAAGGTCGGCGGCCCGAACTCGGCGCCGGCCCTGGCCGAGGCCGTCGGAAAGGCCTTCGCGGACTTCGGGCTGACGCCGACGATCGAGTGGTGAGGCTATAACCGCTCGATGATGGTGGCGTTGGCCATGCCGCCGCCCTCACACATGGTCTGCAGCCCGTACCGGGCACCACGCTGGTGCAGCGCATTGACCAGGGTGGTCATGATCCGGGCCCCGCTGGCGCCCAACGGGTGCCCGATCGCGATCGCGCCCCCGTTCACGTTCACCTTCGCAAGATCGGCTCCGGTGTCAGCCGCCCAACTCAGCACCACCGGGGCGAAGGCCTCGTTGACCTCGAACAGGTCGATGTCCGACAGTTGGAGCCCCGCTTTGCGCAGCACCTTCTCGGTGGCCGGGATGACACCGGTCAGCATGTATAGCGGATCGGATCCGACCACCGTGGTGGTGTGGATGCGCGCCAGCGGCCGCAACCCCAGCCGGTTCGCGGTCTCGCCGCTGGTGATCATCACGGCGGCGCTGCCGTCGGACAACGGCGACGAGTTGCCCGGGGTGATCTCCCAGCCGATCTGCGGGAACCGTGCCGCATAGGCCTCGTTGTAGAACGCCGGCCGCAGCCCGGCCAGGGTGTCGACGGAGGTGCCCGGCCGGATGATCTCGTCGGTGCTCAGTCCGGCGATGGGGGCCAGTTCGGTGTCGAACAGGCCGTCCTTGGTGGCCGCGGCCGCCTTCTCGTGGCTGCTCGCCGAGAACTCGTCGAGTTGGGCCCGCGACAGCTTCCACTCGGCCGCGATCAGTTCGGCGCTGATGCCCTGGGGGACAAGGCCTTCGGAGTAGCGGGCGGCCATGTCGCGGCCGAACGGGTCGCTGCCGGGCAGTACCGAGGAGCCCATCGGCACCCGCGACATCGACTCGACGCCGGCGGCGATCACGATGTCGTAGGCGCCGGCCAGCACGCCCTGGGCGGCGAAGCTGATGGCCTGCTGGCTGCTGCCGCACTGGCGGTCCACCGTGGTGCCGGGGACCGATTCCGGGAACCCGGCGCCCAGCAGTGCGTTGCGGGCGATGTTCACCGCCTGGTCGCCGACCTGTGTGACGGCACCGGCGATGACGTCGTCGACCTGCACCGGGTCGACGCCGGTGCGGGCGACGAGCTCGCGGAGGCTGTGCGCCAGCAGGTCGGCGGGTAACACGTCGTGCAGGCCGCCACCGGGCTTGCCCTTGCCGACCGGGGTGCGTACGGCGCCGACGATGACCGCGTCGCGATCCGAGAATCCTGACATTTTGTCTCCTGAACCTCACCGCTGAGTATGCTCTTGTGTACCCAGATATAGCACCTGGGTATAGCTAAAACAACCCAGCTGTCGAAAGGATTCCGATGCCGGTGCTGCAGGGCCCGTTGGCCGACCGGGACGCGTGGTCGGCGATCGGTGAGTGCCCGATAGAGAAGACGATGGCCGTCGTCGGCCAGAAATCGGCGATGCTCATCATGCGCGAGGCGTACTACGGGACCACCCGGTTCGACGACTTCGCCCGGCGGGTGGGCCTGACCAAGGCGGCGACGTCGGCGCGGCTGGCCGAACTGGTCGATTCGGGTTTGCTGACCAAACGGCCGTACCGGGCGCCCGGGCAGCGGGAGCGGTCCGAATATGTGCTCACCCAGGCGGGGGTCGACTTCATGCCGGTGGTCTGGTCGATGTTCGAATGGGGGCGCAGGCACCTGCCCTACAACGGCCGCCTCAAGCTCACCCACCTGACCTGCGGGTCCGACGCGCATGTGGAAATCGTCTGTGCCGAAGGGCATTCCGTACCCCTCGACGAGCTCGGCATGCGATTGGTCGGCAGGGGCGGGGCGGCCGCGGGAGAGTCGGGGTAGCCGCCCGCGAACGGCTCATCCACGGTACGGTCAGAGCACCCGCGGGCTTTTCGCCCGAAGATATTGACTAGTCTGTTAAAATCTGCTGTCGGGTATGCTGGCCGCCGTATTTCAGTAGACCCGTAGCAAAGTCGACTGCGTGCAGGGGGGCCCGTACGCGCCGGCCGAGTCATCGCGGCACGAAAGGGCCCCCGATCTATGAGCGACGCCGCCAACAACACGCTGGCCTATATGGACCAAGGTTCCTACCTGGGGCTGCGTGCCCTGGGCCGCGGGCCGGTGATCCAATACGTGTGGATCTATGAGCGTGGTGTCGACATGGAGGGGCTGCGGCGCTTCCACCGCAACCTGTCCGGCGGGCTGCTCGGCAGACTCGTCGAACGCTCCGCCATCCCGTTCGGCCGGCACCACTGGGTGCGCTCCGGTGAATCGACCGGAATCGACATCTCCGCCGTCGAGCGTCGCCGCGACGAGATGTGGGACTTCGTCGACGAGCGCGCCAACGTGCCCGTCGATCCCGAGTTCGGGCCGCCGTGGCACATCGGGGTGCAGCCCCTCGTGGAGGGCGGCGCGGTGGTCACCCTGGTGGTGTCGCACACCGTCGCCGATGCCGGTGCCCTGATCGAATCCATCGTCGGAGCCGTCGACGGCACCAGCCGGAACCTCAACTATCCGGCCCGCGGATCGCGCACCCGTCGACAGGCGCTGCGCGAGGACGCCCGCACCACGCTGCGCGCACTCGGTGAGGTTCCCGCCGCCGTCATCGGCGCGGCCCGCATCGCGCGCGAGCAGTCCGAGGATCTGTCCGAGTCGGCGAAGGCGGCCGCACCCGCCTCGGCCGTCCGGCACCCGCAGCAACCGGTCAACCTGCCCACCGTGGCGGTGCGGGTCGACGAGGCCGAATGGGACGCCCGGGCGAAAGCTCTCGGCGGCTCCAGCAATGCCCTGCTCGCCGGGCTCGCCGCCCGCATCGGCGTCATCGTCGGCAGGGTCGACGCCGACGGCAAGGCGATGCTGTCGCTGCCGGTCAGCGAGCGGGTCGCCGACGACACCCGGGGCAACGCGCTCAACACCATCACGGTCATGGCGGACGGGCACACCGCGCCGACCGATCTGAGCCCCATCCGGGCGGACATCAAGTCGGCGCTCATCGAGTGCGCCGACAAACGGGAACAGCTGCTGGCTCCATTGCCGCTGGCGCCGTACACACCGAAATTCCTGCTGCGCCGCCTGGAGAAACTGGTTCTCAAGGTCGGCAAGCCGATCGGCTCGTCCAACTCCGGTGCACTGCCCGATCAGGTGAACCGCCCCGACGGCACACCCGCGGACCTCTTCTTCGCCACCTCCCCGGAGCCCGGACTCACCGCCGGAGACCTGGAGCGGATGGGTGGCCGCATGCTGCTGGCCGCCGGTTCCGTCGGTGGCGCCGTCTGCATCTCCGTCGCCTCCTGGGAGCCCGGCGCGCCGAATACCAAAGAGGCGCTGATGCAATCGGTCAAGGAAGCTTTCTACGATTTCGAACTCACCGCCGTGCTGGAGTAGTGCCCGCCGAGTCGTGCGCGATGCGGCCGGAAGCGACCTGTGATGGGATCGGACGCTATGGGCATCAAAGTGGCGCTGGAGCACCGCACCACCTACACCTTCGACCGGCTGGTCGACGTGCACCCGCACGTCGTACGGTTGCGTCCGGCCCCGCATTCGCGAACCCCGATCGAGGCCTACGCGCTGCACGTCGAGCCGTCCGAGCATTTCGTCAACTGGCAACAGGATGCCTTCGGTAACTTCGTGGCGCGCCTGGTGTTCCCGAACCGCGCACGCAGTGTGTCGATCACCGTCGGGCTGATCGCCGACCTGAAGGTGATCAACCCGTTCGACTTCTTCATCGAGGAATGGGCGGAGACCTTCCCGTTCAGCTACCCGGCGGCCCTGCTCGCCGATCTCGAGCCGTTCCTGCGACCGGTCGACGAGGACGGCCCCGGATCCGGCCCGGGCCCGCTGGTCACCGAATGGGTGCGCGACTTCCACATCGCCGAGGGCACCCCCACCATCGACTTCCTGGTCAAGCTCAACGCCGCGGTACGGGCCGATGTCGGGTACAGCGTGCGGATGGAACCCGGTGTGCAGACACCGGATTACACGCTGCGCACCGGTGTCGGGTCATGCCGGGACTCGGCCTGGCTGCTCGTCTCCATCCTGCGCCGGCTCGGGCTGGCCGCCCGATTCGTCTCCGGCTATCTGGTCCAGCTGACCTCCGACATCCCCGCGCTCGACGGTCCGTCCGGCCCGGCGGCTGATTTCACCGACCTGCACGCCTGGACCGAGGTGTACATCCCTGGTGCCGGCTGGATCGGGATGGACCCGACGTCGGCGCTGTTCGCCGGGGAAGGGCACATCCCGTTGTCGGCCACGCCGCACCCGACCTCCGCGGCGCCCATCACCGGCGCCACCGGCCCCTGCGAGTCCACGCTGGACTTCAGCAACATCGTCACCCGCATCCACGAGGACCCGCGGGTCACGCTGCCCTACACCGGCCAGGCATGGACGGCGATCACCGCGCTCGGCGAGCAGATCGACCAGCGGCTCGCGGCGGCCGATGTGCGCCTGACGGTGGGCGGGGAACCCACCTTCGTCTCGATCGACAACCAGACCGATCCGGAATGGACCACCGCGGCCGACGGTCCGCACAAACGCGAGCGCGCCTCCGCGCTGGCCGAGCGACTCCGCGCGCGGTGGGCGCCGACCGGCCTGGTGCAGCGCAGTCAGGGCAAGTGGTATCCGGGAGAACCGTTGCCGCGCTGGCAGATCGGGCTGCACTGGCGTACCGACGGCAAACCGCTGTGGAACGATCCGGCGCTGCTGGCCGATCCGTGGGCGGAAACCGGGCCCGCCGCCGTACCCGCCGGCGCGGGAGCCGACCTGCTCGCCGCGATCGCCGACGGGATGGGACTGCCCCGCACCCAGGTGCGCCCGGCCTACGAGGACCCGCTGGCCCGGCTGGCCGCCGCGGTGCGACGCCCGGCCGGGGAACCGGTCGACCCGGACGACGACCTGGCCGAGGATGATCCGGTCCGGCGCGCCCGCCTGCTCGACCGGCTGGACGCCTCCGTCGCCGAACCGGCGGCCCACGTACTGCCGCTGCACCGGCGTGCGGACGACAGCGGCTGGGCCAGTGCGGACTGGAGGATGCGGCGCGGCCGAATCGTGTTGTTGCCCGGTGATTCCCCGGCGGGCCTGCGGCTCCCGCTGGATTCGATCAGCTGGACCCCACCCCGCCCGGAGGTCGAGGCCGACCCGACCGCACCCCGGGCCGAGTTGGGGCCCGGGCCGGCCGAGGCCGAGCAGGCCGTGGTCGAGAAGGGGGAGGCCACACCCACCACGGCGCTGGTGGCCGAGGTGCGCGCCGGGCTGCTCCACGTGTACCTGCCACCCACCACCGATCTGGAGCACTTCGTCGACCTGGTGTCACGTCTCGAACGGGCTGCCGCCGCGATCGAGGTGCCGGTGGTCATCGAGGGCTACGGGCCCCCGCGCGATGCCCGTATCACCTCGATGAGCGTCACCCCCGATCCCGGTGTCATCGAGGTGAACGTCGCGCCCACAGCGAGTTTCGGTGAGCAGAAGGCTCAACTGGAGGCGCTCTACGAGGAGGCGCGGCTGGCCCGGCTGTCCACCGAGTCGTTCGACGTGGACGGCACGCACAGCGGTACCGGCGGCGGCAACCACATCACCCTGGGCGGTGTGACACCGGCGGATTCGCCGCTGCTGCGGCGCCCGGATCTCCTGGTGTCCATGTTGACCTACTGGCAGCGTCACCCGGCGCTGTCCTATCTGTTCGCCGGCCGGTTCATCGGCACCACGTCGCAGGCGCCGCGGGTGGACGAGGGCCGTGCGGAGTCGTTGTACGAGTTGGAGATCGCGTTCGCCGAGATCGCGCGGCTGTCGGAGGAGGACGCCCCACCCGCAGGTCTGGATGGTCGCTCCGCAAGCGTCGCTCCGTGGGTCACCGACCGGGCCCTGCGCCACCTGCTCACCGACATCACCGGCAACACCCACCGCGCCGAGTTCTGCATCGACAAGCTCTACAGCCCGGACAGTCCCACCGGCCGGCTCGGCCTGCTGGAACTGCGCGGATTCGAGATGCCTCCGCATCATCAGATGGCGATGGTGCAGTCACTGCTGGTGCGCGCGCTGATCTGCTGGTTCTGGGACCGTCCGCTGCGTGCCCCGTTGATACGGCACGGCGCCAACCTGCACGGCCGATACCTGCTGCCGCACTTCCTGATTCAGGACATCGCCGATGTGGCCGCGGATCTGCGGGCGCACGGGATACCGTTCGAGACCAGCTGGCTGGATCCGTTCACCGAGTTCCGGTTCCCACGCATCGGCACCGCCGTGTTCGACGGTGTCGAGATCGAACTGCGCGGGGCCATCGAGCCATGGAATGTGCTCGGGGAGGAATCCACCGGCAGCGGCACCGCGCGGTACGTCGATTCCTCGGTGGAAAGGGTCCAGGTGCGCCTCGTGGGCGCTGACCGTCAGCGCCACGTCGTCACCGTCAACGGACACCCGATCCCGTTGCTGGCCACCGACAAGGAGGACGTCCAGGTCGGCGGAGTCCGGTACCGGGCCTGGCAGCCGCCGAGCGCGCTGCACCCCACGATCACGGTCGACGGGCCGCTGCGGTTCGAACTCATCGACACCTCGACCGGTGTGTCGCGCGGAGGGTGCACATATCACGTGGCCCATCCCGGCGGCCGGTCCTACGACACCCCGCCGGTCAATGCGGTCGAGGCCGAGTCGCGTCGTGGCCGCCGGTTCGAGGCCACCGGATTCACCCCGGGACGTGTGGATATGTCCGATCTCCGGGAGAAGCAGGCGCGGCAGTACACCGATACCGGTGCGCCGGGCATCCTGGACCTACGCCGGGTGCGTACCGTTCTGCGTTGATGGTCCTTCGTACGCACTCCACACCTGAGCCCGGCACCGGGACCTCGGGCGCTGCGGCGCGCACGTCCGACGTGCTCACCGCATACCGGGCCCGGCGTGCCCAGCAACCACTGTTCGACGTCCGCGGCACGCTCGACTCCGGATACGACGAGTTCATCGATGCCGCCGGGGACATCCGGCCGGGATGGCAGGAACTTGCCGAGTGCATCGCCGAACGGGGCCGCGGCGGACTGGACCGACTGCGCACCACGGTGCGCGACCTGGTCGACGATGGCGGCATCACCTACGTGCGGGTCGACCAGAACTCACCGAGTGACGATGCGGTGGCCGAACCCTGGCGCCTCGACGCGCTGCCGCTGCTGATCTCGACCACCGACTGGGACACCCTGGAAGCCGGGTTGGTGCAGCGGTCCCGGCTGCTGGACGCGGTGCTGACCGATCTCTACGGGGAACGCAGGTCGATCACCAGCGGCGTGTTGCCCCCGCAGCTGCTGTTCGCCCACCCGGCCTATGTGCGGGCCGCACACGGTATCCAGGTGCC
This sequence comes from Mycobacterium sp. AMU20-3851, assembly GCF_043974665.1. Classification (NCBI taxonomy): domain Bacteria; kingdom Bacillati; phylum Actinomycetota; class Actinomycetes; order Mycobacteriales; family Mycobacteriaceae; genus Mycobacterium; species Mycobacterium sp. AMU20-3851. The sequence goes on along the minus strand of NZ_CP146371.1, from coordinate 3,237,770 downwards.
CGGCCGGCACCAGCTGTTCCTGCACGGCTGCGATGTGAGCAGGAACGCCGCCGGGGCCTTCGTCGTCAATGCGGACTGGACGCAGGCACCGTCGGGCGCCGGCTATGCGCTGGCCGGCCGCCGGGTCATCGCGCACGCCGCCTCCGACATGTACGAGCGGATCGCTCCGCGCCCGGCATCCCCGTGGGCGCAGGCGTTGCGGCTGGCGCTCATCGACGCCGCACCCGAGTCCGCGGCCGAACCGATGGTGGTGGTGCTCAGCCCGGGCACCCAGTCCGAGACCGCCTTCGACCAGGCCTATCTGGCGAACGTCCTCGGCTTCCCACTGGTGGAGAGCGCCGATCTGGTGGTGCGTGACGGCAGGCTGTGGATGCGCTCGCTGGGCACCCTCAAGCGCGTCGACGTGGTGCTGCGCCGGGTGGACGCCGGTTACGTCGACCCACTGGATCTGCGGCCGGACTCCCGGCTCGGGGTGGTCGGCCTGGTCGAGGTGATGCGCCGCGGTGCGGTCACCGTGGTGAACACCCTGGGCAGCGGAATCCTGGAAAGTCCTGGGCTGCTGCACTTCCTGCCCCAACTCGCGCAGATGCTGGTGGGTGAGACCCCGATGCTCGCCTCCCCGCAGACCTATTGGGGCGGCGTCGACGTGGAACGCTCGCACCTGCTGTCGCACCTGTCCGCGCTGCTGATCAAACCGACCACCGGTGGCGACACCATCGTCGGGCCCGCGTTGACGGCGGCCCAACGCGACGAACTGGCCGCCCGGATCGCGGCCGAACCGTGGCGCTGGATCGGCCAGGAGCCTCCGCAATTCTCCTCGGCGCCCACGGATTACCATCCCGGCGGGGTCTCGGCCGCGGAGGTCGGGATGCGCCTGTTCACCGTCGCGCAGCGCGGCGGGTACGCACCGATGAGCGGCGGTCTGGGCTTCCTGCCGGCGCCTGGCATCAGCGCCTACACCATGGATACCGTTGCGGCCAAGGATGTCTGGGTCCGTACCCCGGACCGGGCCAGGGCGGTGCCCAGCCCGGCGGTGGACCTGCCGGTCATGACGCCGAGCCCGACCCGGTCGGTCACCTCGCCGCGGGTGCTGTCGGATCTGTTCTGGCTGGGCCGGTACGCCGAACGCGCCGAGCAGACGGCGCGGCTGCTCACCGTCACCCGTGAGCGGTACCACGAATACCGCTATCGCCAGCACACGGCGGAGAGCCAGTGCGTGCCGGTGCTGCTCGGCGCCCTCGGAGCCCTCACCGGAACCGACACCGCCGCAGCCGATGACGATCATGAGGCGATCGCGGTGGCGCCCAGCACGTTGTGGTCGCTGACCGCCGACCGGCGCCGCCCCGGGTCGCTGGCCCAGTCGGTCGAACGGTTGGGGCAGGCGGCCCGGGGTGTGCGCGACCAGATGTCCAACGACACCTGGATGGTGCTGGCCGCGGTGGAGCGCGCGGTGTCGCTGAACAAGGCCGGCTCACCCCCCGATACGCATGCGGCCGCGGACGCCTACCTGTTGACCGCGCACACCCAGACCCTGGCCGGCATGCTGGCGCTGTCGGGGATGGCCGCCGAGTCGATGGTGCAGGACATCGGCTGGACCATGATGGACATCGGCAAGCGCATCGAACGCGGGCTCGGCCTGACCGCGTTGCTGCGCGCCACGCTGGCCGCCGTGCGGCCGCCGGCCGCCGAACAGGCCGTCATCGATTCGATGCTGGTGGCCTGTGAATCGTCGGTGATCTACCGGCGCCGGACGCTGGGCAGGATCAGCGTGTCGGCGGTGGCCGACCTGGTGCTCTTCGACAGTGAGAACCCGAGATCGCTGGTGTTCCAGTTCGACCGGTTGCGCGCCGGGCTCAAACGGCTGCCCTCCGCCTCGGGCACCTCCCGGCCGGAACGGCTGGCCGACGAGATCGCCGCGACACTGCGCCGGGCCGACCCCGATGACCTGGAGACCGTCGCGGCCGACGGCACCCGGGCCGAACTCGTGGACCTGCTCGACGGTCTGCACACGGAGTTGCGCGAGCTGTCGAACCGGATCGTCGCAGCGCATCTCTCACTGCCGACCGGCATCCAGCCGCTGTGGGGTCCGGATGAGCGGAGGCAACTGCCGTGACCCTGCCCGGAACACGAAGCTACGAGATCACCCACCGCACCACCTACCGGTATTCCGACGATGTCACCAGTTCCTACGGCCGGGGGTTTTTGACCCCGCGGGACACCGGCGGACAGCGCTGCCTGTCCCACGAACTGGTCATCGAGCCGGACACCGCGGACAGCACCACCAGCGGTGACGTGTTCGGAAACCTCAGCTCCTACTTCCATGTCACCGAACCGCACCGGGTGCTGTCGGTGACCAGCCACTCCATCGTCGAGGTGGATCCGCCCGCACCGGACCTGTACAGCGGCGGCTCGGCCCGCGCCCCCTGGGAGATCGCCCGGCCGGTCGGCCCGGACGGCGCGCTGGCCTGCGAGTTCACCCTGGACCTGGTGTCCGCGGAGATCACCGACGAGGTACGTGCCTATGCCGCACCGAGTTTCACCCCGGGCCGGCCGCTGATCGAGGTGCTGCGTGATCTGAACTCCCGCATCTACACCGATTTCACCTACCGCTCCGGGTCGACGACGGTGTCCACCCGGGTGGCCGAGGTACTGGCCGCCCGTGAGGGTGTCTGCCAGGACTTCGCCCGGCTGGCGATCGCCTGCCTGCGGGCCAACGGCCTGGCGGCCAGCTATGTGTCGGGTTATCTGGCCACCGATCCGCCCCCGGGCCGGGAGCGGATGGTCGGGGTGGATGCCACCCACGCCTGGGCCTCGGTGTGGACCCCGCAGAATCAGTGGCTGGGCCTGGACCCGACCAACGACCAGATGGTCGACGAACGCTATGTGGTGGTCGGTTTCGGACGGGATTACGCCGACGTCCCGCCGCTGCGCGGCATCATCTATACCGAATCGGAGCGTAGCGTGATCGAAGTCTCGGTCGATGTGGCGCCGCGTTGAGGTAGTACCGGTTTACGGGCGGGCTCGACGGGGCACGTTCTAGCGGGCGCGGACCGGCCGCGCTCCGGGGAGGGGCGGGCATGCGGGATTTCAATTGCCCCAATTGCGGCCAGCGATTGGCGTTCGAGAATTCGAAGTGCCTGTCGTGCGGAGCCAGATTGGGGTTCTCGCTCGACGATATGGCGTTGTTGGTGATCGCCCCGGAAGAGGAGAGCGAGCACGCCGGCGCGGTCGACGAGAGCAAGTACCGCCTGTGTGCGAATCTGCATCTGGCAGAGTGCAACTGGTTGGTGGAGAAGGGGCCGGTCGTCAAACTGTGCCAGTCCTGCGCGCTGACCCGGACCCGCCCCAACGATGCGGACGTCCGAGCACTCGCGGCGTTCGCCACCGCGGAGCGGGCCAAACGCCGGATGATCGCCGAACTGCACGAGCTCAAGTTGCCGATCGTCGGCCGCGATGAGGACCCGGAGTTCGGGTTGGCCTTCGACCTGCTCAGCAGCGAGCAGGAGAAGGTGTTCACCGGGCACGCCAACGGTGTCATCACCCTCGATCTCGCCGAGGGTGACGATGTGCACCGCGAGCAGCTGCGGGTGGCCATGGACGAGCCCTACCGCACGCTGCTCGGGCATTTCCGGCACGAGATCGGGCACTACTACTTCTACCGGCTGGTCAGCGGGTCGCCGGCCTACCTGCAGCAGTTCAACGACCTGTTCGGGGACCCGGACCTCGACTATCAGGCGGCGCTGGACCGGCACTACAGCGAGGGTGCACCGGCGGGGTGGGAGCGCACCTTCGTATCGTCCTATGCCACCATGCATCCGGCCGAGGACTGGGCCGAGACCTTCGCTCACTATCTGCACATTCGCGACACCCTGGACACCGCGGCAGCCTTCGGCTTCGCCCCTGCGGGCGCCACCTTCGACCGGCCGGTACTGGGGCCCAGCGGATTCGACACCATCATCGATCTGTGGCTGCCGCTGGCCTGGTCGCTGAACATGGTCAACCGGTCGATGGGGCATCCCGACCTGTATCCGTTCGTGCTGCCCGCGGCGGTGCTGGAGAAGATGCGTTTCGTGCACACCGTGATCGAAGAGGTCACCAGCTGAACCCGGGGAGTAACCCGGCGTTGTCCCGCCGGCTACTTCGGTGCCACACAGTGGCGCCGTGCTGCTCACCGATCCGTTCCTCCAGCGACCTCACCAGGACACCATCCAGGTGGCCTGGTTCACCGAATTCCGCGGCGACCGTCATCTGGTCCTGACCGGCGATCCGGTCGAGGTGTTGTCGGAGGCCGATGTGCGGCGCACCGTGGCGGCGTACGGGTCACCCGGCGTCACGGTGGTGGACGCCGGGACCGTTCAGCTGTCCCGGGTGGCCGAGGACGCCGATTCACGGCTGCCCGGGGATCGTCGACCGGTGTCGGGCATCGTTGCCCGTGACGTCTACCGCCACCATGGCGAGGTGGCGGCACCCGCCGGCCGCACGCCATACCGGGTGGTCAGCATCCGGGGAGACGAACTCACGGTGTCTGACACGTTCACGTTGCCCGGGGCACTCGGACCGGAAGAGTCCGCGGTCATCATGCTGACCTCCGATCACCAGCTCACGGTGAACACGCCCGCGAACCTGGAGTTCGCCGCCCGGACCATCACCGAGCACCTCGGCCGCCCCGATGCGGTCTTCCTGGCCGGTGACATGGTCAACATCCCCGATCGGGCCTCGGAATGGTTCGACGATGCCCGGGGAGCGGCGTTCTTCCCGGCGATGCAGGGGCGCGGGACGGGGACCGGTTCGGACGGCAGGGTGTACCGCGGCGGTCAGATCCTGCAGCATGCGGTGCTCTACGCGGCCGTCGGCAATCATGAGGTCCAGGGCCGGCGCGACGGGCACGCCGCACTGGCATCGTCGTTCGAGAACGCGGTCCCACGTGCGGTGGCCGAGGCCGTCTACGCCGGTGACCCGGCCGGGAAAGCCCAATGGGTCGAAGACAACTCGTTCTCGATCGCCACCTTTCAGGAGATCTTCGCGTTGCCCGGGCCGGATCCCTTCTACGCGGTCACGGTCGGCGGAGTGCGGCTCATCGTCCTGTTCGCCACCCGAGTTTGGCGGGGCTGGAACGCCGACCCGGAACCGGCCGCGCGGGTGAAGTCCCGCTACCAGGAGTCCCATGGGAACCCCGACCCGCTGAGCCGGGGATACGGTGCGTTCCTCTTCGAGGACCTTGGCGCGGGCTCTCCGCAGTACGAATGGCTCCGGCGTGAGTTGCGTTCAGCGGAATCCACCGCCGCCCGGTACCGGGTGGTGATGCTGCACGAGGGGCCGCACGGTCTCGGGGAGAACGTGGTGCCGCGCTTCGCGCACCCGGTTCCCACCGCCGAACACAACGCTGCCGGTGAGCCGGCCGGAATCCGCTACGACTACCCGGCCTCGGCAGACATCCTGTGCCGGGACGTGGTACCGCTGATGGAGGAAGCCGGCGTCAACCTGGTGTACAGCGGACACAGTCACCTGTGGAACCGGTTCGTATCCGCGGCCGGCGTCAACTACCTCGAGGCATCCAACACGGGGAACAGCTTCGGGGCGTTTCATCGGCTGACAGGTCGCAGCAGACCGGTTCCACCGCTGCCCTGGTCGGCCGATAGTGCTGTGCCGCAGGGTGACCCGGGAGGGCTCCAGCCCGTCGTGCCGACCGTTGCGCCGAGGCGGGACGGCGCCGGGAGACCTTTGCCCTATATCGCCGACGGCAACCTCGTCGTCTTTCAGGCCTTGCACACCGGTACCGGAACGCTCACCAGTTGGTATGTCGACATGTCCGACACCGGATCCGGCGCAGTGCGTTTCGACGAGTTCACCCTCTAGCGCAGCCACCCGTCGAGCGTCGTTCACCCGCAGTTCGCAATGGCTGTCTAGACATGTAGACACCAACCGCCATGAGGCCGAGAGATGGGAAATCCGATGTCCGGACGCAAGATTGTCACGGGTGCAGTCGCGTTATTGTCCGCCGCCGTGCTGGCCGGCTGCAGTGACCAGTCATCCGACGAGAGCAAGGCCGGCACGATCCGGTTGGCGGTTACCGACCTGCAGGGGCTGGAGGAGTTGCAGCGGGAGTACGGGGCCTTCGAGACCGCGTTCGAAGAGAATTCCGGACTGAACGTGGAGTTCTTCGCGGTCACCGACCGCACCGCGGCCGCCGCTGCGCTGGCCGCCGACCGGCTCGATGTCGTCTTCACCGGCCCGGCCGAGTACGTGGTGATCCACGAACGCACCGGCGCAGAGCCTATCGTGGCCATCGAACGCGACGGTTACCGGTCCTGTATCTACGCCACCGCCGACAGCGGTGTCACCGGGCTCGACCAGTTACGCGGCGAGAAGATCGCGATGTCCGACATCGGTTCCACCAGTGGCCATCTCGGGCCCTCTCAGATGCTCAAGGATGCCGGCGTCGATCCCGCAACCGAGGTCGAGGTGCTCACCGTGGGCGATGCCGTGCACGAGGCACTCAAGCGCGGCGACGTCGCTGCGGTAGGGATCGGCTGCCACGACTACGAGGAGTTCATGGCCGCCGACGACCCGGCAGCCTATCGATTGCTGGAAGAGGGTGCCATCCTGCCGCCGGACCTGCTGGTCGGCCGGGAAGGCCTGGATCCCGACACCGTCGGCACCATTCAGACCACCTTCCGGGAGCACTTCGACCTGCTGCTCGCCGCGATGCTGGAGGGCAAGGACAACGCCAAGTTCGCCAACGCCAAGCTGGTCGACGTCACCGATCGAGACTACGACCGGGTCCGTTCGATGTACGAGGCCGTCGGTGTCAACGACTTCTCCCAGTTCCTGGGCCAGTGATGGCAACCCCCACCCGGCTCGCCCGACCGGGCCGGCCGATAGCCGGAACCCCCGCGGCAGTGTCGGTTGACGAACTACGGGTGCAATACGCGCGCAACGGATCCCGTGCGCTGGACGGGGTGACGTTGCACATCCGCCCCGGCGAGAAGGTGGCACTCATCGGTACGAATGGGGCAGGCAAGTCGACGCTGTTGCGCTGCCTGGTCCGGCTGGTCGAACCAACGTCGGGCACCGTGACGATCAACGGCACCGAGGTGACCTCCGCCTCCCGGCGTAACCTGCGCCGGATCCGGCGCGACGTGGGATTCGTATTCCAGCGGTTTCATCTGATCCCTCGGTTGACGGTGTTCCACAACGTCGTTCACGGCGCCATGGGCCGGCACGGAACGCGATGCGCCTGGCCGCTCACCAGCCCGGCCACCGTGCGCAGCGAGGCGATGGCCAATCTGGACCGAGTCGGTCTGGCGGCATTCGCCACCAGGCGGGTGGACACCCTCTCGGGCGGGCAACAGCAACGCGTGGCCATTGCCAGGATGATGATGCAACGCCCGTCGGTGATCTTCGCCGACGAGCCGGTGGCCAGCCTGGACCCGGTCTCGGCCACCACCGTGATGGACCTGATGTGCTCGATAGCCGCCGAACGTGATGTCACCGTCGTGATGGCACTGCATCAGCTCGACCTGGCACTGCGCTACGCCGATCGCGTGATCGGATTGCGGGACGGGGCAGTGGCTTTCGACCAGGCGTCCACCGACTGCGATGCGGCGCAACTGACGACCGTCTTCGCCGGTGGGGTGTCGTGAAGTCCACGATGGGCACCGAGCTCGCGGGTTCGCCGCCCCGGTTGCGCCGCCCCAGCTGGATCACCCTGGTCGTCGTGCTGGTGGTGGGCTCGCTGTTGGCGCACGGTTGGACCCAGGGTGCGGCGGTACACCCGGACTCGTTGGCCGAGGGCGTGTTCCGACTGGGCGACTTCCTGTCCGAGGCCGTGCCCCCGGATACCCACCGGCTCGGCCCCATCCTCAAAGCCCTGTTGGTCACCGTCGAGATGGCCCTGCTGGGCACCATCATCGGGGTGCTCCTCAGCCTGCCGCTGGCCGTGCTGGCTGCGCGAAACATCACTCCGCACCGGATCCTCTACACGTTGAGCCGCGCCGTCATCACCGTCAGCCGGACCATTCCCGATCTGGTGTGGGGCCTGATCTTCGTGATTGCGGTGGGGCTGGGGCCCGAAGCCGGTGTACTCGCCATCGCGGTCGACGTGATGGGGTTCTGCGGCCGGTTCTTCGCCGAGAGCATCGAGGACATCGACCCCGGACGGATCGAAGGGCTGCGGGCGCTTGGAGCATCCCGATCGGGAGTCCTCGTCGGTGGTGTGTTCCCCGCGTGCACACCGTCGTTCGTGACCACGTCGATGTTCGCGCTGGAATCCTCGGCCCGGTCCTCGGTGGTCCTCGGGTTGGTCGGCGCCGGGGGAATCGGCATCGAACTGGCCACCTCGATGACATTGCTGCGCTACGACGAGGCGGCGACCATCATCCTGGCCATCCTGGTGGTGGTGGTGCTCTTCGAGCGGGTGTCATCGGCGATACGGCGCCGGGTACTGGGCGGTGCGCAGCGATGAGCCGGACGACCGTGAGTGGCCACACCATCAACCGGTATGCGGGCCGGCCGCTGTACCGCCAGCTCAGCGATCTGCTCGCGAGCCGGCTGACCGAACAGGCCAAGCCCGGCGACAAACTGCCGAGCGAGGCCGAACTCTCCCAGGAGTTCGAGGTCAACCGGCTCACCGTACGCCGGGCGCTCGATGAACTCAGCCAGCGCGGACTGATCGACACCGTGCGCGGCAAGGGATCCTTCGTGGCCACACCGAAGATGCGTTACGACATGTCGGCCGGCCGCGATGCCAGCCTCACCCGCACCATGCGCGAACTCGGACACCGGGTCGCGGTCACGGTGCTGTCCACCGAAACCGTCGACAGCTCGCAGAATTCCGCCGAGCTGGATACCCGCGGTCCACTCTTTGTCTGTAGGACCCTGCGCTTCGTCGACGACGAACCGTGGACGGTGTCGGTGACCACCATTCCGCTGGAACGTTTCGGGGACCTGCCTCGGCAGTGGGCGGGGGACACCTCACTGTTCGACCACCTGCTGAACAACCACGGGGTCCGCATGCATCGCGCGTCGCGCACGTTCGCCGCCGGCCTGGCAGATCCGGCCGAGGCCGAGCATCTCCGACTGCGGGTGGGGGCGGCGATCCTAGAGATGCGTGGCCTCAACGTCGATCAAGACGGCCGCCCCGTCGCGGCGGTGGCACACCGGTTCCGCGGTGACCATGTGCAGTTCACGGTGGACCTGACATGAGCGCCGAAGCCCGACTGGAGGCGCTGGCCGCCGCCGCCGCAGATGCGGTGGAACGGCTCGCCGACCAGATCCTGGCAACCGGTGCGGCGGTGCAGGTGCTGGCCGGGCCGGAAGCGGTCAGCGCGCCCGTCCGGGTGCCGGTACCCGGCGCCGAGGACACCACGACGGTGCTGGGACATGTGGCGCTCACCCGCTGCACCGTCGAAGTCGGCGGGGTGCGTGGCGACGGCGTGCGGGCCGGCTACGACCCGGCCGGTGCGGTGGCGGCGGCCATCTGTGATGCCGAATCGGAACGGTGCGGCAGCCTGGCCGCACGGGTGGACGACTTGTGCCGGGTGAGCGTACGTGCGCAGGCGGAACGCGCCCGCGAACGCGCCGCGGTGGTGCACACGACGCGAATGGACCAATCATGAAATGGGATACGGTGCACGACAGTCGGGCCGCGTTCCTGGCCTGCATGCAGGCATTCTGCGCACCGGGCACACCGATCGAGTCGCCTGCCGTCCAGGGGCTGTCCGATCACCCGGAACTGGCGCGCGCGGGTGCTGTGCTGCTCGCCCTGCTCGACCGCGGGCTGACGCTCGGCGCCGGTGGCGGCGAGGCCGCGCTCCGGTTGGCCGGCATCGTGTCGGAGTCGACCGGCGCCGACCCGGCGGGGGCGGACATCGCAGACTGGGTGCTGGTGCACGGTCCGGCCGCGACCGCGATCACGCAGGCTCGCCGCGGTACCCGGCGGACCCCGGAGACGGGTGCGACGGTGGTCGTCGCCACCTCGGCCGAAGCCCGACCGATAACACTTTCGGGCCCGGGATTGCGGCAGCGGACAACGGTTTACCTTCCGCTCGACGCGCTGGCGCTACACGCCTTCGCCGCCGCCAACGCGGCACAGCCGACCGGCGTGGACGTGTTGATCGCCACCCCGGAGTGCTTGATCGGGATGCCCCGCAGCGTCACTGTCCACGGGGTGGGCTGATGTACGCCAGCATGCACGAGAGCGACGCCCTGGAGGCAGCCCGCACGATCGCCCGTCCGGTGCGGCGCGGCACCGATGTCAGCACCGCCCTCCTGGAGGAACAGATCTGTGCCGAAGCAGGACTGTGGGAACCCGCGGCCGCGCGACGAGCACTGGATCAGGCACTCGGGGACCCGGCGCACGCGGTATCGATCTTGCGGGTCTGGGCGGCGACCCAGCCGCACGTAGAGGCATTGCCGGTGCGACCGCAGGACGCCGTGCTGACCCGGCGGTTGTCCTCGGCCTACCCCCAGGTGCCCGGCGGCCAGTGGCTCGGGTTCGCCCCGGAACTGATTCCACGGCAACTTGTTTGGGATGAACAGCCGGAAACCGGCGGCCGGGCCGACACCGCGCACGCAGCGCCGGCCGAGCCGGCGCCCAGGCGCTCGGAGGTTCCCCGGGTGCGCGACCTGATCCGTGGCGTGCCCACGGCAACCCCGCCGGCCGACGGTGCCGGCGACGACCCGGCCGCTGCAGTGCTGGTGGCACCACACAGCCGGGCGAACAGGCTGGCCATCCTCGCCCGCGGCGAGACGGGCGCGCTCGTCTCGCTGGCTGCGCTGATTCTGGGCCGCCGGCAGGAGGCCGTTCTGGTAGAGCTCAGCGTCGCGATGGCCTCGGTTCGAATCCCGCACCCGCGCAGCGGTATTCCGATCGAGGTTGCCGAGGTGCCGATCACCGAGGTGGAGGTGGTGCTCGACGCCGAGGTCGACGGGCGGCCGGGTCTCGCCTTGGGCTGGGGTGCGACGCTGGGCACCGTAGAACGGCGCGCGGTGGCGCTGGCGTTGCTGGATGCCGCCATGCTGGCCGACGGCGACCTGGCTGAACCACTGACCCTCGACGAACAGACGGTCATCGCGGCCACCGACGGGCCCGCCACCAACGGCTTCGTCGAGCACCTCAGACTGCCGCACTACGCCGGATTCACCGCATACCTCTCTCAAGCCGCAGGCAAGGAGCAGCCATGACGCCCGACACGCCGGTCACGGTGGCCGCGCTGGCCGCCGCACACGGTCAGCGGGAGGCCTATGCCTATCTGGACGAGGACACCAAACGCAATGTGCGACGGGCGATTCTGAAAGCGCTGGCGATACCCGGCTGGCAGGTGCCGTTCGCCTCGCGGGAGATGCCGGTGGCCCGTGGCTGGGGCAGTGGGGGCCTGCAGGTGACCCTGTCACTGGTCGGCCCCGCCGACACCGTCAAGGTGATCGACCAGGGTGACGACATGTCGGTCAACGCCGTCGGCATGCGCAAGCTGATCAGCGCCTCGGCCCGGTGCGCGCAGACCACGGACACCGCGGCAGCGACCATCATCCAGAGCCGACACCGCATCCCGGAGGCCGAGCTGCGCCCTGACCAGACGCTGGTTCTGCAGGTCCCGCATCCGGAGCCGCTGCGTCGGGTGGTGCCCGACGAGCTGACCGCGCTGGACTGCCACGCCCAACGCGATTACACCCCGGCCTGGCTGGATCTCTACGACGCGCAGGCCCGGCTCGGCGGGCCGCGCACCGGGGCCGACCACCCGGTGCTGGTCGACGGTACCCGGCTGATGAGTCCCAGTCCGATACCGCGCCATGACGTACTGCGCCTGGATCGCCGTCCGCATCCGATCCTGATGGGCGCGGGTCGGCGAGCCCGGCTGACCGCACTGCCGCCCTATACCTCGGTGCAACCGTTGTCCTTCGACGACGTCCCGCTCGAGGCCGAGGTGGCCGCGCAGCCGTGCGCCCGCTGCGGCAGCACCGCTTCCTATCGGGTACCCACCGATGGTCCCGCCGCGACGCTGGTCTGGTGTTGCAGCGACGTCGACGCGTGCGCCGGCCGGGCCGAGCCGGAGAAGGGCCGATGACCGCCGACTTCCTGACCGCTCCGTCGGCAGGGTTGTACCCGCCGCCGCCGGTGCTTACCGTCTCCGGGTTGTCACACCGGTTCGGCCCGGGCTGCCCCAACTGCGTGCAGCTGACCGGGGAGGACGCCGGCACCAACCGTTGTCCCGAATGCGGAACCGTTGTCGCCGTGCACGATGCGTCCTTCGAAGTCGGCCCACACGAGGTGCTCGGCGTGGTCGGCGAGTCCGGGTCCGGCAAGACGACCATGATGCGGTGTCTGCACCTGGATCTGGAGCCCGAGGCCGGCTCGATGGTGATCGACGGGCACGGAGAACTGTTCGGGTCCGAGCGGCCCGCGGAGGTGAAGCGGTCCACCGTGGTGATGGTGCACCAGAACGCGCTGGCCGCCGGTCTGTACCCGCGGCTGGGCGCGGCGTCCAACGTGGCCGAACGGCTGCTCGGCGGCGGGCAACGTAACTTCGGTGACATCCATTGCCGGGCAGGCGAATTACTGAGGGAACTGGGGATCCGCCCGGAGCGGCACAACGATCCGCTGCGGACCTTCTCCGGTGGGATGCAACAGCGGGTGCAACTGGCCCGCGCGCTGGTCGACCCGCCCCGATTGCTGTTGCTGGACGAACCGACAACCGGGCTCGACCCGTCGGTGCAGGCCGACCTGCTCGAGGTGCTGGCTCGCGTCACCGGCTCCCTGGCGTCGGCGACCGTCGTCGTGTCCCATGACCTGGCCGCGGTGCGGATACTGGCCTCGCGGGTGGTGGTCCTGCACCACGGCCGGATCGTCGAACACGGCATCACCGAGCAGGTGCTCGAAGATCCGCGCCATCCCTACACGCAACTCCTTGTGTCCTCGAGGTTGACATGACTCCCGCCATCAGCGTGACCGGCCTGTCCAAGCGGTTCGGCGGCGGACCGTCCGTTCTGCACCGAACCGAGATGAGGGCCGCCGGCGGGCATCTGACCCTCGTCGTCGGGTCGCCCGGTTCCGGGCGTACCACGCTGGCCCGCTGTCTCAGTGGCGTGTACCGGCCGGACGACGGGAGCATCAGTCTGGGCCTGGGTAGCCGTGGCAGCGTCGACCTCACCGCGGTCGGCCCCCGCACGCTGGCCTGGTTGCGGGCCCGTCAGCTGGCGGCCTTCGACGGCGCGCTGGCCGCGGCGCCCACCTTGACCGCCGGGGCTGCCGTGGCCCGGGCCGCGTCGAGCACCCACGGCGCAGCGGTGGCCGGGCTCGGCCGGCTGGGCGCGGAATCCCTGGCCCACATCCCGCTGGGGCGGTTACGTGATTCCCAGCGGCACACCGTCGCGTTGGCGGCCACCCTGCTGGCCGACCGGCCGTTCGTGGTGCTCGACGAACCCGAAAGGTATGCGTCGGCACCGGAATTGGCCTGCTGGCTGCAACAACTGGCCACGGGAGGCGCCGCGGTTGTGGCGACCGGCGCCGCGGACAGCTCACTCAGGTCGATCGCATCCGCGGTCGGTGACTTGCGAGAAGGAGTAATCACATGGCAGACAACGTGATCGAAGGCGTCACCGTCATTCCCGGCGGTGGTCGCGACGCCATCCCGGATGCGGTGGTGACCATCGACGCCCACGGCGTTGTCGAAGGCATCGAAGCGCATGCTGCCGCGGCCGGCGACCGCTATCTGGTGCCCGCCGGGGTTGATCTGCACCTGGACAATCTTCAACAGCGCAGGCGCCCGCGAGCGACCGTGGCGCTGGACCATGCCGCGGTGATCTCGGTGCTCGACGCGGAGTGCGCGGCAGCCGGTTTGGGCACGGTGTGCGTCGCAGCACGCTGTGAGGACTCGCCGCGCAAGGGAATCGCGATCGACGATGCCGCGGTGCTGGCCGCGGTGCTGGAGGACCTTGCACCACTGCTGAGTTGCGATTGGCGGCTGCACGCCCGGGTGGAGCTCACCGACGACGGCGCGGTGGACGCGCTGCGGGATGTCCTGGCGGAGTCCTCGCGGGTGGCGCTCATCTCGATGATGGAGACGTCGGTGGACCGTAGCCGGTTCTCCTCGATGGCCGAAACGCAGGCGTTCTACGCCCAGGACTGGGGGGTGTCGGAGGCGGAGGTGGCTGCCATGTTCACCGTCGACGACGAGCAGTTGCGCCGGACCGCCGAGCGCCGCGCCGAGGTGGCGGGCCTGGCGCACGGCCACGGCGTCGTGCTGGCCACCCATGACGACCGCACCGAGGCTCACATCGAGGAGGCCTTCGCGCTGGGGGCGACGGTCGCCGAGTTCCCGCTCACCCTGGCCGCGGCCCAGCGTGCCCACGCACTGGGGATGAAGGTGGTGCTGGGGGCACCGAACGCGTTGCGCGGCCGGTCGACCTCCGCGGGCAATGTGCTGGCCGCCGACGCCATCGCGGCCGGCGCGTGTGACGTGCTCTGTTCGGACTATCTCCCTTCGGCGCTGCACTCCGCGCCTCATGTGCTGGCCCGCGATCACGGTGTGCCGCTGGGCGTGGGCGTCGACCTGGTGTCGACCAATCCGGCAGCGGTGCTGGGCTTGGCACCGGTGACCATCGAGGTGGGTCGGCCGCTGACGGCTTCGCTGCGCCGGGTCCGGCAGTTCGCGCCCGGATCGGCAGAACAGATTGCGCACGTGGGGACCGCACTGTGGCGTGACGGACAGTTGGTCTTCACCCGGGAATCGGTTAACAACACGGTCTCGGTGCCGTGACCCGGGCATGTCGTATCCGCCGACGGGACGTGCCGGTTTCTAGTATCGGCGGGTGACTGATCGCTACGGCTCCGACATCCTGTCCCGTAATCCGCACACCCCGAAGGGCGTTCGCTCCGTCGAGCATCCCGCCGACAAGGGGCTGGTGGTCGAGGACCCGACGAGCGGTTTCGTCGGCGCCGTGGTGCGCATCGGGAACGGCCGGGTCGAGCTGGAGGACCGCAACCGCCGGGTGCGGTCCTTCCCGCTGGGGCCGGGGTTCCTGGTGGAGGGCAAACCGGTGATCCTGACCGTGCCGAAGGCGGCGCCCAAGGCGCCTGTGCGCACCGCCTCGGGGTCGGTGGCGGTGCCCGGCGCCAAGGCCCGCGTCGCACTGGCCAGCCGCATCTACGTCGAGGGCCGCCACGACGCCGAACTCGTCGAACAGGTCTGGGGTGCGGATCTGCGGATCGAGGGTGTCGTCGTCGAATACCTGGGCGGCGTGGACGATCTGAGTGCGATCGTCGCCGACTTCCAGCCCGGGCCCGGCCGCCGGCTCGGGGTGCTGGTCGACCATCTGGTGGCCGGATCCAAGGAGTCCCGGATCGCCGAGGCGGTGCGACGCGGCCCCGGCGGGGAGCACACCCTGGTGGTCGGGCACCCGTTCGTCGACATATGGCAGGCGGTCAAGCCCGCCCGGCTGGGGATGACGGAATGGCCGGTGATCCCGCGCAACGTCGAGTGGAAGCACGGGATCTGCGAGGCGCTGGGCTGGCCGCATGCCAGCCAGGCCGATATCGCAGGCGCGTGGCAGCGGATCCGCGGCCGGGTGCGGGACTGGACCGACCTGGAGCCTGCGCTGATCGGGCGGGTCGAGGAACTGATCGACTTCGTGACGGCCCCGGCCTGATCGAACACGGCCCCGGCCTGATCGAACACGGCCCCGGCAAGCAACTAGCGTTGAGGTGTGGCAGACAGCCTATTCGATATGCCGGGTGAGCAAGCTCCCGGTGACCCGTTACCCGCGGCAGCCAGTCCGCTGGCCGTCCGGATGCGCCCGGCGACCCTCGACGACGTGGTCGGGCAGCAGCATCTGCTCAAGCCCGGCTCGCCGCTGCGCCGTCTCGTGGAAGGGTCCGGCGCGGCCAGCGTCATCCTCTACGGCCCGCCGGGCACCGGGAAGACCACGCTCGCGTCGCTGATCTCGGGGGCGACCGGCCGGCGCTTCGAGGCGCTGTCCGCGCTGAGCGCCGGGGTCAAGGAAGTGCGGGCCGTCATCGAGGAGGCGCGGCACGCCGCCATCCGTGGCCAGCAGACGGTGTTGTTCATCGACGAGGTGCACCGGTTCTCCAAGACCCAGCAGGACGCCCTGCTCGCGGCGGTGGAGAACCGGGTGGTGTTGCTGGTTGCGGCCACCACCGAGAATCCGTCCTTCTCGGTGGTCGCGCCGCTGCTCAGCCGGTCACTGATCCTGCAGCTGCAACCGCTGGGGCCCGACGAGGTACGCGTCGTCCTGCAGCGTGCGGCCACCGATGTGCGCGGCCTGGGCGGCAAGGTGCACATCGCCGAGGACGCGCTCGATCTGTTGGTGAAACTGTCCGCCGGCGATGCCCGCCGCGCCCTCACCGCGCTCGAAGTGGCCGCCGAGACGGCCGGGGGCGCGGGTGGCACCGTCACCGTCGAGGTGGTGGAGCAGTCCCTGGATCAGGCGGCGGTCCGTTACGACCGGGACGGTGACCAGCACTACGACGTGGTGAGCGCGTTCATCAAGTCGGTGCGCGGGTCGGACGTGGACGCCGCGCTGCACTACCTGGCCCGGATGCTGTCGGCGGGGGAGGACCCGCGATTCATCGCGCGCCGGCTGATGATCCTGGCCAGCGAGGACATCGGGATGGCGGATCCGATGGCGCTCCCGACCGCGGTCGCCGCCGCGCAGACCGTGCAGCTGATCGGCATGCCGGAGGCTCAGCTGACGTTGGCGCACGCGACCGTGCACCTGGCGACGGCGCCGAAGTCGAACGCCGTGACCACCGGGCTGGGCGCGGCCATGGCAGACATCCGGGCGGGCAAGGCCGGGCTGGTACCCCCGCATCTGCGCGACGGGCATTACGCGGGCGCCCAGAAGCTGGGCAATGCGGTGGGCTACAAGTACGCCCACGACGCGCCGGGTGGCGTTGCGTCCCAACAGTATCCACCCGACGAGCTGGTCGGGGTGGATTATTACCACCCGACCGGGTACGGCGCCGAGCGGGAGATCTCGACGCGCCTGCAGAAGTTGCGGGCCATCATCCGCAGGGGGCGTTAGCCCGCTCGCGGGTCAGGTCTTGACCTCGGAGGCGCCGGCGGCTACCGTCGTAATCAACCAATTGGTTGCACAACTGAAAGATTGATCAATGGGCATGCTCGAGGACGACCTGGACCGGGCGTTCCTGGCGCTGGCGGATCCGGTCCGCCGGGCCATGGTGGCGCGACTGGCCCGCGGACCGGCGACCGTCAACGAGCTGGCCGAACCGTTCGACATCACCAAGCAGGCGGTGTCCAAACACATCCAGGTGCTGGAGCGGGCCGGACTGGTCACCCGGAGCAGGCAGGCCCAGCGGCGCCCGGTACACCTCGATGCCGCAGCACTGGAGCGGCTCACCGAATGGATCGACCGGTACCGCCTGGATGCCGAACGCAATTACCGCCGGCTCGACGGCCTGCTGGCGGCACTCGCCGAAGACACGCTCACCGACAGCCGCACCGACAGAAAGGGAAACGCACCATGACCAACGCACTGGACCTGACCGCACCCGTGGACACCCTGGCGATGGAGTTCCGCCGCGAATTCGACGCCCCGGTGGCCGCGCTCTTCCGGGCGCACGCCGAACCGGAACTGGTCAAGCAGTGGCTCGGCTCGCACGGTCTGCGCATGGACATCACCGAGTGGGAGTTCAGAAGCCATGGCGGATACCGGTATTCACACTCCGATGAGAACGGCAGCTACGGCTTCAACGGCACTTTCCACACCGTGCGGGACAACGAGTTCATCCTGCAGACCTTCGAATTCGAGGGTGCGCCGGACATGGTCAATATCGAGTACCTGTGGTTCGAGGACCTCGGGGACGGGCGCTCACGGCTGCGCGGCCGCTCCATCTGCCCGAGCACCGAGGCTCGCGATGCCCTGCTGTCCTCCGGTATGGAGGGCGGCATGACCGACAGCTACGACAAGCTGGACGCGCTGCTGGCCGCCGGCTGATCAGACCAGCTCGGGCACCCGCAGGTGGGCGATGACGAGTTCGAATTCTCCCTCGTCCACCTCGGAGGCCCCGGCGGCCCGCATCGAGTCGGCCTTCAATGCGGTCACCCGGTCCCGGTTGCTCTCCAGCGCGTCCCGGTTGCCGAACGATGCGCAGGCCACCCCACGCCCGGTCTCGCGGTCCACCAGCAGGCTCGCACTGCAGAATCCGGGCAGGTGCTCCATCTGCGGCAGCACCGACTCGCGGAAGTACTCGATGCCGGCGTCCATCAGATCCGGCGGCAGCGTCACCCAGGTCGCCCGGACACAGGCGCCCGGGTCCGAGCTGTGCTCGCGGTGCAGGGCCGCGATCTCCCAGTGCTCCGCGGTCGCTTTCCCGCCGAACATCTCCGCGGCGCGATCCCGCAGTTTCGTCGCCGCCTCGGCGCTGTCGCGCATGGCCTCCTCGGACTCCCAGGACGAGGTGGTGATGCACCGGCCCGAGTCTCGGTCCACCATTGTCGACAGCCCGATCCAACCCGGCATCTCCTGGAGTGCCGGCATGACCACATCGCGAATGTGAGTGACGGCCGAGTCGATGGATTCGGGACGCGCCATCACTGTGGTAGAACGTGCGAACACGATCCACCCCCTTTACAAACGGGGCAGCGCCCCGGCGGCGCCACCGGTCGACATCAACTCTCCTCCGTCGGCGGCCTCGTAGGCTGGAAACGGTGAACACCGAAGTACTCGATCTGGACACCTCGCGCCGTCGGATCGTCGACCTGACCGCGTCGGTGCGGGACTTTTGCGCGCGGAAGGGGGACGGACTGTGCAATGTGTTCGTCCCGCACGCCACCGCGGGCGTCGCCGTCATCGAGACCGGGGCGGGTTCCGACGAGGACCTGCTCGACGCGCTGGAGCGTCTGCTGCCGCGTGACGGCAGGTACCGGCACGCGCACGGTTCACCCGGTCACGGCGCCGACCACGTGCTGCCCGGTCTGGTGTCCCCGTCGGTCAGCGTGCCGGTCGGCGACGGGGAGCCGCTGCTGGGCACCTGGCAGAGCATCGTGCTGGTGGATCTCAACCGGGACAACCCGCGCCGCTCGGTGCGGTTGAGCTTCCTGTCGGGCTGACGGTTCGGGCTGGTCGGCGACCGGTACTGTGGTGCGGTCGAAGTTCGCAGGTTAACCGAAGGAACAGCACGTGCAGACACACGAGATCAGGAAACGCTTCCTCGATCATTTCGTGAAAGCGGGACATACCGAGGTGCCCAGCGCCTCGGTGATTCTCGACGATCCCAACCTGCTGTTCGTGAATGCCGGCATGGTGCAGTTCGTGCCGTACTTCCTCGGCGCCCGGACCGCGCCGTACAACACCGCGACCAGCGTGCAGAAGTGCATCCGCACTCCTGACATCGATGAGGTGGGCATCACCACCCGGCACAACACCTTCTTCCAGATGGCCGGCAACTTCAGCTTCGGCGACTACTTCAAGAAGGGCGCCATCGAACTGGCGTGGACGCTGCTGACCAACCCGGTCTCCGAGGGCGGCTACGGGTTCGACCCGGAGCGGCTCTGGGCGACGGTCTACCTCGACGACGACGAGGCCATCGAGCTGTGGCAGGAGGTCGCCGGGTTGCCGCTGGAGCGCATCCAGCGCCGCGGCATGGCCGACAACTACTGGTCGATGGGTATCCCCGGCCCCTGCGGGCCGTGTTCGGAGATCTATTACGACCGCGGTCCCGAGTACGGCATCGACGGCGGCCCGGAGGCCAACGAGGACCGCTACATCGAGATCTGGAATCTCGTGTTCATGCAGAACGAACGCGGTGAAGGCACCTCGAAGGACAACTTCGAGATCCTCGGACCGCTGCCGCGCAAGAACATCGACACCGGGATGGGTGTCGAGCGCATCGCCTGTCTGCTCCAGGGTGTGGACAACGTCTACGAGACCGACCTGGTACGTCCCGTCATCGACCTGGTCGCCGGGATCGCCCCGCGCGGGTACGGGCAGGGCAACCACACCGACGATGTGCGCTACCGCATCATCGGCGACCACAGCCGCACCGCGGCCATCATCATCGGCGACGGTGTCACACCCGGCAACGAAGGCCGCGGCTACGTTCTGCGGCGGCTGCTGCGCCGCATCATCCGGGCCGCCCGGCTGCTCGGCGTGGAGCGCCCGATCATGGCCGACCTGATGGCGACCGTGCGCGACGAGATGGGCCCCTCCTACCCGGAGCTGGTGACCGACTTCGACCGGATCAACCGGATCGCGGTGGCCGAGGAGACGGCGTTCATCCGGACCCTGGCATCGGGATCCAAGCTGTTCGACGATGCTGCCGAGGCGACCCGGGCCGCCGGGAAGTCCACGCTGTCGGGCACCGACGCGTTCACCCTGCACGACACCTACGGGTTCCCGATCGACCTGACCCTGGAGATGGCAGCCGAAGCCGGTCTGACCGTCGACGAGGAGGGCTTCCGCGGCCTGATGGCCGAGCAGCGCCAGCGTGCCAAGGCCGACGCGGCCGCCCGCAAACAGGCGCACGCCGACCTGTCCGCCTACCGCGAACTCGTCGACAGCGGGCCCACCGAGTTCACCGGCTTCGACGAATTGAGTTCGCAGGCACGCATTCTCGGCATCTTCGTCGACGGTAAGCGAGTCCCGGTGGTGTCCCACGAGGCGGCCGCGGGCCAGCAGGTCGAACTGATCCTGGACCGCACGCCGTTCTACGCCGAGTCCGGCGGTCAGATCGCCGACGAGGGCACCATCAGCGGCACCGGCTCGTCCGAGACGGCCAAGGCTGCCGTCACCGACGTGCAGAAGATCGCGAAAACCCTGTGGGCGCATCGTGTCTCGGTGGAGTCCGGTGAGTTCGTCGAAGGTGACACGGTCACCGCCGAGGTCGACCCGAGGTGGCGCCACGGCGCGACCCAGGGGCACTCCGGCACGCACATGGTGCACGCCGCGCTGCGGGAGGTGCTCGGCCCCAACGCCGTGCAGGCCGGCTCGCTCAACCGTCCCGGCTACCTGCGGTTCGACTTCAATTTCCAGGGCGCCTTGTCCGACGCCCAGCGTGTCCAGGTCGAGGAAGTCGCCAACGAGGCGGTGCAGGCCGACTATCAGGTGAACACCTTCCATACCGGGCTGGAGAAGGCCAAGGCCATGGGCGCCATGGCGATGTTCGGGGAGAACTACCCCGACGAGGTCCGCGTCGTCGAGATCGGCGGACCGTTCTCCCTGGAACTGTGCGGCGGCACCCATGTGCGCAGCTCCGCCCAGATCGGGCCGGTCACCGTCCTCGGCGAATCCTCGGTCGGCTCGGGGGTGCGCCGTGTCGAAGCCTTCGTCGGGCTGGAATCGTTCCGGCACCTGTCCAAGGAACGCGCGCTGATGGCCGGTCTGGCCTCGTCGTTGAAGGTGCCGTCCGAAGAGGTCCCGGCCCGGGTGGCCAACCTGGTGGAGCGACTCAAGGCCGCGGAAAAGGAACTCGATCGGGTCCGGCTGGCAAATGCGCGCGCCGCGGCAGCAAATGCGGCTGCGGGCGCGGAACTTGTCGGTAAGGTGCGTCTGGTGGCTCAGCGCATGGCCGGCGGAATCTCCGGCGCGGATCTGCGTAGCCTCGTCGGCGACATCAAGGGCAAGCTGGGATCGGATCCGGCGGTCGTCGCGCTGATCAGCGAGGGCGAGGACGACGCGGTGCCGTTCGTGGTGGCGGTGAACGGGAGTGCCCAGGATCTCGGTTTGAACGCCAACGACCTGGTGAAGACGTTGGGGGCGGCCGTCAACGGCCGCGGGGGTGGCAAGGCCGATCTGGCCCAGGGTTCCGGTAAGGGGGCGGCGGGCATCGACGCGGCATTGGCCGCGCTGCACGCAGAGATCGCCCGGAGCTAGCCGGTGGTCGACGATGCCGATCGCCGGCCGGACCGGCCCGGCCCCGATGATCCGGGGCGGGGACGCAGGCTCGGTATCGACGTCGGAACCGTCCGGATCGGGGTCGCCGCCAGCGATCCCGACGGGATTCTGGCAACCCCGCTGGAGACCGTGCAGCGGGACAAGACGGGACGCCACCTGCGCAAGCTGGTGAGGCTCGTCGAGGAGAACGAAGCGGTCGAGGTCGTCGTCGGCCTGCCGCGCACGTTGGCGAACCGTTCGGGTACGTCAGCGCAGGACGCCGTCGAACTGGCCGATGCTCTGGCGGCCCGGATCGCGCCGACACCGGTGCGGCTGGCCGACGAACGGCTGACCACGGTGACCGCCCAGCGGTCGTTGCGGGAAGCGGGGGTACGCGCCAAGAACCAGCGGGCCATGGTCGATCAGGTTGCGGCAGTGGGGATTCTGCAGAACTGGTTGGACCAGCGCCGGTCCGCATTAAGGGATGTTGATGAGTGATCACTGGAATCCCGAACGCAGCGAGCCGCTGGCGGTCGGGCCCCCACGCCGTCGACTGAGCCGTGCCGCGCGGGCGCAGGAGCGTCGGAACGCGCGCCGCCGGCGGGTGTTCTCGATCGCGGGGGTGGTGACGTTGGTCGTGGTGGTGATCGGAGCGGTGTTCGTCGGCTCCAAGCTGTGGCACGGCCTGTTCGGTGGCACGAGCGACTTCGCCGGTGACGGCGTCGCCGACGTCGTCATCGAGGTGCACAACGGCGACTCCACCACCGCGATCGGGCAGACGCTGGCCGAGCAGAACGTGGTGTCCTCGTCCAAGGCTTTCGTGGAGGCTGCGGCCAGCAACGAGGCCATCGCCGCGATCCAGCCCGGCTTCTACAAGCTGCGCACCGAGATCCCGGCGTCGAGCGCGGTGGACAAACTGGTCGACCCGGACAGCCGCGTCGGCCAGATGGTCATCCCGGAGGGCCGCCAGCTCGACGACGTCGCCGACGTCAAGACCAACGCGGTGACCAAGGGCATCCTGTCGCTGATCTCGGAGGCCTCCTGCGTCGATCTCGACGGGGACCGGGCCTGTGTGTCGGCCGACGATCTGAAGGCGGCCGCCGGGAACGCGGACCTGTCGGCACTGGCGGTGCCGGCGTGGGCCAGCGCGGCGGTGACCGCGATGGGTGGCGACCACCGGCGGCTGGAAGGCCTGATCGCGCCGGGCAGCTGGAACGTCAACCCGTCCGGTTCGGCCGAGGAGATCCTGAGCTCGCTGATCGGCGCCAGCACCGCGCTCTATGAAGCCAACGGGCTGCTCGCGGCGGCCGAGACGGCCGAGCTGACGCCCTACGAGATCCTGGTCGTCGCATCGCTGGTGCAGCGCGAGTCGATGCCGCAGGACTTCTCGAAGGTGGCCCGGGTGATCTTCAACCGGCTCGCGGTGGGCCAGAAACTCGAGTTCGACTCGACGGTGAACTATTCGCTGGACCGCACCGAGGTGGCCACCACCGATGCGGACCGCGCCCGCGTCACGCCGTGGAACACCTATGCCTCACTGGGACTGCCGAAGACACCGATCTGCTCGCCGGGCAAGCCCGCGCTGACCGCAGCGGAGAACCCGGAGCCGGGGGACTGGCTGTACTTCGTCACGATCGACCTGCAGGGCACCACGCTGTTCACCCGCGATTACGAGCAGCACCTTGCGAGCATCGAACTGGCCCGGAAAAACGGTGTCCTCGACAGCGCGCGATGACCGGTCGGTCCGGCGCGCCGCGGTGCTGGGATCGCCGATCTCGCACTCCCGTTCGCCGGACATCCACCTGGCCGCGTACCGGGCGCTGGGCCTGACGGCGTGGACCTATGACCGCATCGAGTGCAGCGCCGAGGAACTGCCCGGACTGGTCGCCGGTCTGGGACCGGAGTGGGTGGGCCTCTCGGTCACCAAGCCCGGTAAGTTCGCCGCACTGGCGGTCGCCACCGAACGCACCGACCGGGCCACCCTGGTCGGATCGGCCAACACGCTGGTGCGTACCGAGAACGGTTGGCGTGCCGACAACACCGATATCGACGGCGTGATCGGCGCCCTGGCCCCCGAGGTCAACGCGCCCGCCCGGGGTGCGGTGCTCGGCTCCGGCGGTACCGCGCCGGCGGCGGTCGTCGCGCTGGCCGCACTCGGGGTGCAGGACCTCACGGTGCTCGCACGCAGCAAGGACAAGGCCGCGCCGTTGCTCCAGATGAGCGGCGCCCTCGGCATGCAGATCCGGTGGGCCGAACTCGGCGCACCGGTGCGGGGTCTGGAGGTGGCGGTCAACACGCTGCCGGCCGACGTCGCCGGCGGGTACGCCGCCACCATCGCCGCGGTGCCGGTGCTGCTCGACGCGATCTACGACCCGTGGCCCACCCCGTTGGCCGCCGCGGTGCGCACCGCCGGGGGGCGGGTCGTCAGCGGATTGCAGATGCTGCTGCACCAGGCGGTCGCCCAGGTCGAGCAGTTCACCGGGCTGCCGGCCCCCGAAGAGGTGATGAGAGCGGCGCTGCGGCGGTCCTAGCCTGGAACCGTGGGCGTGCTGGCGGTCGGTCTGTGGCTGGCCGCGCTGACCGGTTACGACATCACCCGCCGCCGGCTGCCGAACGTGCTGACGTTGCCGGGCGCGGTGCTGATCCTGATGTGGGCGGCAGCCTCCGGCCGCGGTGCCCCCGCCCTGTGCGGGGCCGCGGCGCTGTCCGGGGCGTACCTGCTGATCCATCTCGCCTCGCCCGCGGATCTGGGTGCCGGCGATGTGAAGCTGGCCCTGGGCCTGGGCGCGCTCACCGGGGCCTTCGGGATCGACGTGTGGACGCTGGCGGCACTGGGCGCACCGCTGCTGACCGCGGTGTGGGCCCTGACCACCCGGGTGTGCGGGCGGCGCGACCCGGTGCCGCACGGGCCCGCGATGTGCGCAGCCAGCGCGGCGGCCGTCGCCCTGGTGGTGGTTCAGCCGTGACGGGGCGCAGGCGCCAACCGGTCGGACGCGATGGTCGCCCCGATCCGGTGCAGCAGGGCGCGGGCGTTGAGCATGCTGGATGTCTCGTCGGGCTCCAGCGCGGCCAGGGTGTAGACGCCCTCGAGTCCGGCCGCCTGCGCCTCGGCCGCGCCCACCGTGCACCGCCCGGCGACAGCCAGCACCGGAATGCCTTGTGCGCGTGCTGCTCTGGCCACTCCGATCGGACCCTTGCCGTGCAGTGACTGCCCGTCCAGGGATCCCTCGCCGACGAGCACCAGCGCGGCACCCTCGACCACCTCGGGGAAGCCGCCGACGTCCAGCAGCAGGTCGATCCCAGAGGTGAGCCTGGCACCCAGGACCGCGGCCATGGCGAAGGCCAACCCGCCGGCGGCGCCGACGCCCGGATGCTCGCGCAGATCCCGGGCGGTGTGCCGGGCGATGATGTCGGCCCACCGGCTCAGGGCGGCGTCCAGGATCCGGGTGGTGGCCGGGTCCGCGCCCTTCTGCGGACCGTAGACGAAGGCCGCACCGGACGGACCGGTGAGCGGGTTGTCGACATCGCAGGCGACGACGAGATCGACGCCGCGCAATCGCGGGTCGAGCCGGTCGAGGTCCACCGTGTGCGCGTGGGCCAGGTCGTCCGCGCTCGGATAGAGCGGGTCCCCGTGCACATCGAGCAGGCGGGCACCCAGGCCGACCAGCAGGCCCGCCCCGCCGTCGGTGGTGGCACTGCCACCGACGCCGAGCACGATCCGCCGGGCGCCCCGGTCGAGGGCGTCACGCAGCAGGGCGCCGACGCCGAGGGTGCAGGCCGTGCGTGCCGTGGTGGGGGTTGGCCCCCCGGCGCCGAGCAGCGCCAGTCCGTTGGCCGCCGCCGCCTCGATGACGGCGGTGCCGCCGCGCAGCGCGTAGGTGGCGGTCACCGGACGCTGCAGCGGTCCGGGGACGGTGCAGCGCACCGGGCTGAAGCCGCGGCCGATCATCATGTCCACCGTGCCCTCGCCGCCGTCGGCGATGGGGAACTCGACGATCCGGCGCCGCGACCCCTGACGCAGCCCGGCGGCCAGCGCCGCGCAGGCTTCCGCCGCGGTCGCCGAACCCTTGAACTTGTCCGGAGCCACCACCACGTGGCCGCCAAAGTCGTTGTCTTGCATGGGCTTCACCAGCCGACCGTAGAAGTATTGCGTGACGGTAAGCAACGTTAAGCCGTGCTGACCGTGCCCGCCGGGCCGCGGTAACGTGGACGTGTACTTAACGTTGCTTAACGCTGCGCGGCCGGGCTGTAATGGGGACCACAGCGGTCGAGAGGAGGGGCCATGAACGACAGCGTGACATCGACCGCCCCGGCCAAGACAGTCTCGGCGGCCGCGGTCGCGCGGGCTTGCGGAGTCTCGAAGGCGACCGTCAGCTATGTGATGAACGGTCAGGGCGGGGTGTCGGCGGAGACCCGCAGGCGGGTCATCAAGACCGCCAGTGAACTCGGCTACCGGCCCGCCGCCGGCCCCCGCCGCGATCCGCTGCTGACCCGTGTCGTGGGCCTCATCCTGCCCAACATCGGCAACCCGATGTACACCGGCTGGGCCGAACGCATCATTTCCATCACCCGGGAGCAGGGCTTCGACGTCTTCGTCGCCACCACCGACGACGATCCCGACACGCTGGCCCAGGTGGCGGGCACGCTGGCCGCGCGCAATGTCGACGGCGTGATCATCGCCGCGCTGATGCGCGAGGACCTTCGCGCGTTGCGGGTGTTGCGGCAGAAACGGATACCGTTCGTCTGCCTGTCGCGCAGCGCCGACCAGTTGCACGGTGATTTCGTCGGCATCGACTTCGACGCGGCAGCCACGCTGCTGATGGACCATGTGCTCTCGCACGGCTACCGCGACATCGCCACGGTGATCGGTCCGCGGTTCTCCACCGCGTCGTTGATCCGCGAAGAGGCCTTCGTGCGCACTGCGGCCGCCGCCGGGATCGCCGTCCAGGGTGCCCGCAAGATCAGCACCCGTCTGGACAGCGCCGGGGGCCGGGCCGCCGCCAAATCCCTGCTGAGCAGCGCCAAACCACCGCGCGCCGTGGTGTGTGGGTCGGACGAGATCGCCATCGGCGTCATGGAACACGCGATGTCCATCGGACTGCGGATCCCCGAAGATCTCGCCGTGGTCGGCGGTGACGGGTTGCCGCACAGCCGGTCCGCGCTGATCAACCTCACCACGGTGATCCAACCGATCAACGTGATGGCGGAGCGGTCCTTCGAGTTGCTGCTCGACCAGATCACCCAACCCCGCAGCACGTATCACCACGTGATCTGCGAACACCGTCTGCATATCGGCCGGACCTGCGGGTGTCCGCCGGTCCGGCAGGACAGCGCCGAGTAACACCACCCATCACCGCATGACGCATGGCCGACCCGGCCATGGGTCTATTCACCCTGCGCAGAAGGAGAATGAACGTGCACGATCTCGATTTCACCGGACGGCGGGTGCTGGTCACCGCCGGTGCCGCCGGTATCGGCCTGGCCATCGCCACCGCCATGAAGGACCGCGGTGCCGACGTCTTCGTCACCGACGTCAACCCGGCGGCTGTGCAGACCGCACAGGGTCTGGGCCTGCACGCCGCGGTCAGCGATGTGTCCTCCGAAGACGATGTGGCACAGCTGATGGCCCGGGTGGGCGAGCAGTTCGGCGGGCTGGACGTGCTGGTCAACAACGCCGGCGTGGCCGGGCCGACCGGTCCGGTCGAGACGCTGGACACCGACGCCTGGAAGTTCACCTTCGAGGTCAACGTGCACGGACAATTCCTGTGCGTCAAACATGCTTTGCCGCTGCTGAAGTCGTCCCCGGACGCATCGATCATCAACATGTCCTCGGCCGCCGGCCGGCTGGGCATGGCCGGGCGCAGCCCGTACTCGGCCTCGAAGTGGGCGGTCGTCGGGTTCACCAAATCGCTGGCGATCGAGCTGGGGGAGAGCGGCATCCGGGTCAACGCCATCTGCCCGGGTGCGGTGGACGGTCCCCGGATCGACGCCGTCATCGAGGCCAAGGCGGCCATGCTCGGCAAGTCGGTCGCCGAGGTCGCCGCCCTCTATCGAGGTCAGTCCTCGCTGGGGCGTCTGGCCACCGCCGACGACATCGCCGGCATGGCGGTGTTTCTGGCCAGCGGGCTGGCCCGCACCGTCAACGGTCAAGCGATGGCCGTCGACGGCAACACCGAAAAGCTCTACTGAGCGAACCCAAGGAGAACCGAGAATATGTCCCGCGCAAGGAAAGTCATCATCACCAGCGCCGTCACCGGCGCGATCCACACACCGAGCATGTCGCCGCATCTGCCGGTGACCGCCGAGGAGATCGCCGACGCCGCGATCGGCGCCGCCAGGGCGGGCGCGGCCATCGTGCACATGCACGCACGCTCACCCGAGGACGGACGGCCGTCCCAGGATCCCAAGGACTTCGAGCCCATCCTGGCCAAACTGAAGGCCAACACCGATGCGGTCATCAACATCACCACCGGCGGCTCACCGCACATGACGGTGCAGGAACGGATGCGGCCGGTGGCCACCTTCGCCCCCGAACTCGCCTCGCTGAACATGGGGTCGATGAACTTCGGCCTGTACCCGATGCTGGAGCGCTTCACCGAGTTCCAGCACCCGTGGGAGCGTGAAGGTCTGGAGAAGTCGCGCGACCTGGTCTTCAAGAACACGTTCGCCGACATCGAGACCATCCTGGAGATCGGCAACAAGAACGACACCCGGTTCGAGTTCGAGTGCTACGACATCTCGCACCTGAACAACCTCGCCCATTTCCACGCCCGCGGACTCGCGCGCGGGCCGCTGTTCGTCCAGTCGGTGTTCGGGCTGCTCGGCGGAATCGGCGGGCACCCCGAGGATCTCATGCACATGCGACGCACCGCGGACCGGCTGCTCGGGGACGACTACGAATGGTCCATCCTGGGCGCGGGCCGCAACCAGATGCCGCTGGCCACGATCGGGGCGGCGATGGGATCGCACGTGCGGGTCGGGCTGGAGGACTCGCTGTGGATCGGCCCGGGGCAGTTGGCCGCCTCGAATGCCGAGCAGGTCAGCCGGATCCGCACCATCCTGGAGGCGCTCAACTTCGCGGTCGCCACGCCCGACGAGGCCCGGGAGATGCTCAACCTCAAGGGCGCCGACAAGGTCGGTTTCTGAGCTCGTTTTCTGGGCCCCCACGAGAAAATCCCCCAGCCCGACCGGGCTGGGGGATTTCTCGTTGTCCGGCCTACTTTCCGGCCGACACCGCCTCCGGTGCGGTCTGCGCCGGCTTCTCCGGCAGGGTGAAGAACTGCAGCAGCACGCCGAGCAGCGCGCAGGCGGCCATGGCGAAGAAGCAGACGATGTAGCCGCTCGCTTCGGTCCACCCGCCGCTCATCGAGATCAGCCGGCCCATGAACAGCGGGGCGATACCGCCGCCGATGAACATGGCGGTGGTGATGATGCCGTTGGCGGTGGAAATCGCGCCCTCGGGCGCGGCGTCCGAGGCGGCCGCGTAGTAGATCGGCCACACCGCGTTGGCGACCACGCCGAACACCAGCTGCACGACGACCACCAGCACCGACGAGGTCGCGACGTAGAACGCGGCCACACTGACCGCCATCCAGATGCCGCAGATCACAATGGTTTTCTTCCGCCCGACGACATCGGACAGGCTCGGCCACAGGATCTGGCCCAGCACACCTGTCAACGCGAATACCACGCTGAGACCGGCGGATTCGGCAAGCGAGAGCCCGACCACGTTGTAGAGGTAGGCCGGTAGCACCATGTTGATGCCCATGTAGACGATCTGGGTCAGCAGTGTCGTCAGCGCGGTCATCGAGATGGTGCGGTTGCGCAGGCAGGCCTTCACCAGGCCCCGCCCGCCGCCGGCCCGCAGCGCCGGGTCATCGCGGTCGGGCGGGGTGAGTCCCTGGGCGGCGATGTCGTCGTAGAGTTCGTCGATCTTCTGCGCGGTGGAGTACCTACCCCAGAACAGCATCAGCGGGACGGCGACGATCAGACCGAGGAACAGCGCGTAGGACCAGTTCGCCGGCCCGAAGGCGGCGATCACCGCGGCGGCGATCAGGCCGCTGAGCAGCGAGCCGATCGGGTAGCCGGTGTGGTGGGCGCCGAGCGCGAAGCCGCGCCGTTCCTTGGGCCACCACTCGGCGGTGTTGCTGACGCCGACCGGTTCACCCCAGCCCGCGCCCAGGTTCACCCCGATGCGCAGCGCCACGAAGGCGACCAGGTTGGAGCTGACGGCCTTGAACCCGGAGATGAAGGACAGCGCCGTATAACCGATCACGAGGGGCACCTGGAAGCGTGCGCGTTTCCAGCCGCCGCCGTAGCGGTCACTCAGGCTCGATCCCGGGATCGCCAGCACGGCAAGGGAAATCATGATGAGCGAGACGAGGGCGCCCCAGGTGTCCGGGCTCAGGTCGAAGGTCTCGGAGATGGTCGGCCCCAGCCGCAGGATGATCTCGCGGTCATAGGCGTTGAGCACCCAGATCAGCCAGCACACGCCGAGCGAGATCCAGGAGTACTTGTGGGTTTTGCGCAGCGAACCGCGCCGGGATTTCACCCGGGATTCAGCCATGGTGGTCGTCCTTAGATGTGAGGTAGTCGAGGGTTAGGCGCCGAA
This sequence comes from Mycobacterium sp. AMU20-3851, assembly GCF_043974665.1. NCBI lineage: Bacteria > Bacillati > Actinomycetota > Actinomycetes > Mycobacteriales > Mycobacteriaceae > Mycobacterium > Mycobacterium sp. AMU20-3851. Next base: position 3,207,310 of record NZ_CP146371.1, on the reverse strand, counting down.
GCGGAGTTCGGGGATGCCGCGGACGCCGAGGCCGCGGATGGCGAACAACGAGCCCCGCAACTGGCCGTCGCCGGGGAAGCGGGGCAGCGGCGGCTTCGCCATCGACGTGACGTAAAGGATGTCGAGGTCCGGTCCACCGAACATGACGCTGGTCGGTTTGCGCACCGGGAAGTCGATGACCCGGTCCACCGAGCCGTCCGGGGCGTAGCGAATGATCTTGCCGCCGTACACCAGTGCCTGCCACAGGTACCCGTCCGCGTCTACGGTCGCGCCATCGGCGGCCCCACCGGTGCTGGTGTCGACGGTGGCGAAGGTCCGCCGGTCGGCCACCGCGCCGGTGGCCTGGTCGTAGTCGTAGGCCCAGATCTCGCCGGTCCAGGTGTCGGCGAAGTAGAGGATGGACCCGTCGGGACTGAAGCAGGGCCCGTTGGACACCGTGATGCCTTCGTCGAGAATGGTCAGGGTGCCGTCGGGGGAGTAGCTGTAGAGCTTGCCGCTGGCCGACTCCTCCATGGTGTCCATCGACCCGAAGACGAAACGGCCGGCCCGGTCGACGGTTCCGTCGTTGAGGCGGTTGTGCGGAAGGTCGGCCTCGATCTGCACGAGCAGGGTGAGTTCACCGCTGCCGAAGTCCAGTCGCCACAGGCCGTCCTGTAGGGCCACGACGGCCCCGGCGCCGTCCTGGGTGAGCGCCATCGAACCGATCTTCTGGCCAACCTCCCACGCGCGGATCTGCTCGCCGTGGGCGGTCGACCGGAAGATCCGGCCGTCGGCACTGTCGATCCAGTACAGCGACTGCTGGGCGACATCCCAGAGCGGGCCCTCGCCGAGGGTGGTCTTGAGATCCACCAGCACATCGATGCTGTGCAGCGGGTTGTCTCGGGTGCTGTCCGCCATGGGACTCCATTCTCTATGTCCTTGCGCGTCGTCTCGGAACGCTAGGAGCCCGCCAGGACGTTCAGCAACGTTAAGTTGTGATCTCGGTCATGCCGTGGACGGACATCAGCACGGATTTCCTCGGGCAAAACCCGACGTGGGAGAATGGCACCCGTGTTGCGATGGACTACTGCAGGTGAATCCCACGGCCGCGCCCTGGTGGCGATGCTCGAAGGCATGGTCGCGGGTGTGTCGGTGACGTCCGACGACATCGCGGACCAGTTGCAGCGCCGCCGGCTCGGCTACGGCCGCGGCGCCCGGATGAAGTTCGAGAAGGACCAGGTCACCGTTCTGGCCGGGGTGCGCCACGGACGCACGCTGGGTGGCCCGATCGCCGTCGAGATCGGCAACACCGAATGGCCCAAGTGGGAATCGGTGATGTCCGCCGACCCGGTCGCTCCCGAACAACTCGACGCCGACGCCGCGCGAAACGCCCCGCTGACCCGTCCGCGTCCCGGGCACGCCGACTACGCCGGCATGGTCAAGTACGGCTTCGACGACGCCCGCCCGGTGCTGGAACGCGCCAGCGCCCGTGAGACCGCCGCACGCACCGCGGCCGGCACCATCGCCCGGGCCTTCCTGCGGCAGGCCCTGGGTGTCGAGGTGATCTCGCACGTGGTGTCCATCGGGGCGTCCAAGCCCTACGACGGCCCGTCGCCGCTGCCGCAGGACCTGGCCAAGATCGACGAGAGTCCGGTCCGCGCCTTCGACGAACAATTCGGCCAGTTGATGATCGACGAGATCGAGGCCGCCAAGAAGGACGGCGACACCCTCGGTGGCGTCGTCGAGGTCGTGGTCAGTGGGCTGCCCATCGGACTGGGCTCGTTCATCAGCGGTGACGACCGCCTGGACAGCCAGCTCGCGGCCGCGGTGATGGGCATCCAGGCCATCAAGGGTGTCGAGATCGGTGACGGGTTCGAGACCGCGCGCCGGCGCGGCAGCGTCGCGCATGACGAAATGTACCCCGGACCCGACGGTGTCGTGCGTTCCACCAACCGGGCCGGCGGGCTGGAAGGCGGCATGACCAACGGGCAGCCGCTGCGGGTGCGCGCGGCGATGAAGCCGATCTCCACCGTGCCGCGCGCGCTGGCCACCGTCGACATGGCCACCGGCGACGAGGCCGTCGCGATCCACCAGCGCTCCGACGTGTGCGCGGTGCCGGCCGCCGGCGTCGTGGTCGAGAACATGGTGGCCCTGGTGCTGGCCCGGGCCGTGCTGAAGAAGTTCGGCGGCGACTCGCTGGCCGAGACCAAGGCGAACGTCGAGAATTACCTGCGCGCGGTGTCCAGCAGAGAACCCTCCCAGGCATCGGGATAGCCGATGGCACCCAAAGCAGTTCTGGTCGGCATGCCGGGTTCCGGCAAGTCGACCATCGGCCGCCGCCTGGCCAAGGCGCTGGGGGTGCCGCTGCTGGACACCGACCTCAAGATCGTCGAGACGACCGGTCGCAACATCGAGGACATCTTCACCGACGGGGAGCCGGAATTCCGCCGGATCGAAGCCGAGGTGGTGCGCGCCGCACTGGACGAGCACGAGGGCGTGGTCTCCCTCGGTGGCGGTGCGGTCACCACACCCGAGGTGCGTGAGGCACTCAGGGGACACACCGTGATCTATCTGGAAATCAGTGCCGCAGAAGGTGTTCGGCGAACCGCGGGCAGCGCTCGACCGTTGCTCGCCGGTGACGATCCGGGCGCCAGGTACCGGGCACTGATGGAGCAGCGGGTACCGCTGTTCCGCGAGGTGGCGACCATGCGGGTGAACACCAACCGGCGCAATCCCGGTGCGGTGGTGCGCCACATCGTCACCCGGCTGTCCGGATGCGGCCCGGCCCGAACGCGCCGGCGCCGCCGCGCAGCCTGGCGGCGCGGCCCGACAGTCTTGAATCCCGCACCCACCACCGAGGCCCCGCCGACTCCGGCGGCGCTGGCCCGACGAGCAGAGGCACGCAATGAGTGAACCCGTAACTGTTGAGGTCCTGGTCGATCGCCCGTACCCGGTGATCATCGGCACCGGGCTGCTGGAAGATCTCGGCCGCACCCTGACCGGGCGGCACAAGGTCGCGGTGCTGCACCAGCCGACGCTGGCCCAGACCGCCGAAGTCATCCGGGACCACCTGGCCGGCCTCGGTATCGACGCGCATCGCATCGAGATCCCGGACGCCGAGGCGGGCAAGGAACTCCCGGTTGTCGGATTCATCTGGGAAGTGCTGGGCCGCATCGGAATCGGCCGCAAGGACGCCATCGTCAGCCTCGGCGGCGGGGCGGCGACCGATGTCGCCGGATTCGCGGCCGCGACGTGGTTGCGCGGCGTCGACGTAGTGCACGTGCCGACCACACTGCTGGGCATGGTCGATGCCGCAGTCGGCGGCAAGACCGGGATCAACACCGACGCCGGTAAGAACCTGGTCGGTGCGTTCCATCAGCCGCTGGCGGTGCTCGTCGATCTGGGGACCCTGGCCTCGCTCCCGCGCAACGAGATCATCGCCGGGATGGCCGAGATCGTGAAGGCCGGATTCATCGCCGACCCGGTGATCCTCGACCTCATCGAGGCCGATCCGGAGGCCGCGCTGGACCCGGCCGGTACCGTGCTGCCCGAGTTGATCCGCCGCGCCATCGCGGTGAAGGCCGAAGTGGTGGCCGCCGACGAAAAGGAATCGGCGCTGCGCGAGATCCTCAACTACGGCCACACGCTGGCCCATGCCATCGAGCGCCGGGAACGCTACAAGTGGCGCCACGGTGCCGCGGTCTCGGTGGGCCTGGTGTTCGCCGCCGAGTTGGGACGCCTCGCGGGCCGGCTCGACGATGACACTGCCGACCGGCACGCCCGGGTGTTGACCTCGCTGGGCCTACCGGTGAGCTATGACGCCGATGCGCTGCCGCAGTTGCTCGAATACATGGCCGGCGACAAGAAGAACCGGTCCGGCGTGCTGCGCTTCGTGGTGCTCGACGGCCTGGCCAAGCCCGGCCGCCTGGAAGGCCCGGACCCGACGCTGCTCGCCGCGGCCTACTCGGTGGTGGGTTCGCGCTAGCGAGCTATTTGGACGTTTCGGCAGTCTCGTCCACGCCGGGCTGCACCGCGGCGAAGACGTCGGTGTCGGCCCGCTCCTCATCACCCTCGCGGCGACGGACGAACGGCGGGGCCTTGCGGTCGACAGACCAACGGCCGATGGTCACCGCCACCACGCCGGCCAGGAAGATCAGCAGCGCGGTGAACGCCGCGAACGAGGTGAGCTCGCTGAGCAGGTTGCCGGTGTAGAGCACCGGGTAGAACAGCCCGATGAACCAGCACACCAGGTCGCCGAGCAGACCCGCGATCAGGCCGGCCACCATCCACACCATCGCCAGATCCTGGCGGCGATCCGGATCGGATTGCGCCCGGGCGTCGGCGCGGCCGTCGAAGTAGGCCCACAGGATCGCCGGGATCGCCAGGAAGAGACCCAGCACAGGGCTGATCCATCCGGCCTGCGTCGGGAAGGCATCTACCAGCGCTCCCTGGATCAACCGGAGGACGACTACGACCGCCGCGAACACGAGTCCGCGCAGCAACCACTTGCTCATGAGGGGACAGCGTAGCGAGTAGCGTCAGCGGCTGTGACGATTTCTCAGCGCCGGGACCGGCTGCGGCGCCGGCTGGCTGCCGCCGAACTGGACGCGATGTTGGTAACCGACCTGGTCAACGTCCGTTATCTGTCCGGATTCACCGGGTCGAATGCGGCCCTGCTGGTGCGGGTCGACCACGACACGCCGGTATTGGCAACCGATGGTCGATATGTAACGCAGGCGGCGGCGCAGGCCCCGGATGCCGAACTGGCCATCGAGCGGGCGTGTGCACCGCATCTGGCCGGCGTCGCGGCGGCCTGCGGGGTGCGCAAGCTCGGCTTCGAGAGCCACGTCGTCACCGTCGACGGGTTCGCCCAGCTGCAGCGCGTCACCGACGGCGTTGAGCTCGTGCGTGCCGCCGGGATGGTGGAACGCCTGCGTGAGGTCAAGGACGCGGGGGAGATCGCGATCCTGCGGCTGGCCTGCGAGGCCGCCGATGCGGCCCTGCACGAGCTGCTGGACCGCGGCGGTCTGCGGCCCGGCCGGACCGAGAAGGAGGTGCGTCGGGACCTCGAATCGCTGATGCTCGACCACGGTGCCGACGGGGTGTCCTTCGAGACGATCGTGGCCACCGGCGCCAATTCGGCGATCCCGCACCATCGGCCCACCGACGCGGTCCTGGCCGACGGTGACCTCGTGAAGATCGACTTCGGGGCGCTGGTCGCGGGCTATCACTCCGATATGACCCGCACCTTCGTGCTGGGCCGGGCGGCGCAATGGCAGTTGGACGTGTATCAGCTGGTGGCGGACGCGCAGCGGGCCGGCCGGGAAGCACTCGCCGCGGGCGTCGCTCTCAAGGATGTGGACGCGGCGTCGCGACAGGTGATCGCCGATGCGGGGTTTGCCGAGAACTTCGGGCACGGGCTGGGGCACGGGGTCGGACTACAGATCCACGAAGCGCCGGGAATCAGCGCGTCAGCCGCCGGTACACTGCTTGCTGGCGCTGCGGTCACCGTGGAGCCCGGCGTGTATCTGCCCGGTAGGGGTGGTGTCCGGATCGAGGACACCCTGGTTGTCGGCAGCGAGAGCGCACCCATACCCGAGTTACTCACCCGGTTCCCCAAGGAACTGGCTGTGATCACCTGATCTAGGAGCTGTACTAACCGTGGCATCAACCGCCGACTTCAAGAATGGACTCGTTCTGCAGATCGATGGCCAGTTGTGGCAGATCATCGAGTTCCAGCACGTCAAGCCCGGCAAGGGCCCGGCCTTCGTACGCACCAAGCTGAAGAACGTGGTGTCCGGCAAGGTTGTCGACAAGACCTACAACGCCGGTGTGAAGGTGGAGACCGCCACCGTCGACCGCCGTGATGCCACCTACCTGTACCGCGACGGCAGTGATTTCGTCTTCATGGACTCCGAGGACTTCGAGCAGAATCCGCTGCCCGAGGCTCTGGTGGGCCGGCTGGCCGGGTTCCTGCTGGAGAACATGCCCGTGCAGATCGCTTTCCACGACGGCGTGCCGCTGTACCTGGAGCTGCCCGTCACCGTGGAACTCGTGGTCGCCCACACCGAGCCCGGCCTGCAGGGCGACCGGTCCAACGCCGGCACCAAGCCCGCGACCCTGGAGACCGGTGCCGAGATCCAGGTGCCGCTGTTCATCAACACCGGCGACAAGCTGAAGGTCGATTCGCGCGACGGCAACTACCTCGGACGGGTGAATGGCTAGGACGGGCGAGCGGAGCGACGGGGATGTCTAGCCAGGGCGAGCGGAGCGACGGGGATGTCTAGCCAGGGCGAGCGGAGCGACGGGGATGTCTGACCGTCGCGGCGACCGCGGTCGGCACCAGGCCCGCAAGCGGGCCGTCGACCTGCTGTTCGAGGCCGAGGCGCGCGGGATCACCGCTGCCGAGGCGGCGGACGGACGGAACAAGCTCTCCCACACCCAGGCCGATATCAACCCGCTGAACCCGTACACCGTCACGGTGGCGCACGGGGTCACCGAGCAGGCCGCGCACGTCGACGACCTGATCTCCTCGCATCTGCAGGGCTGGACGCTGGAGCGGCTGCCCGCGGTGGACCGGGCGATCCTGCGGGTCGCGGTCTGGGAACTCCTGCACGCCGAGGACGTGCCCGAGCCGGTTGCGGTGGACGAGGCCGTCGAGCTGGCCAAGGAATTGTCCACCGATGAGTCGCCGGCCTTCGTCAACGGTGTGCTGGGCCAGGTCATGTTGGTGACCCCGCAGATCCGCGCCGCGGCGGCGGCGCTGCGCCCGGCAGACGGCGGTGCGGCGGGCAGCGGGCAGTAGCGGGCGGCTGCTGCGGTCAGGACCCTGGCCGGAATTGGTGCGTCACCGGTCCGGTCCGGTGGCTGACAATGGACCGGTGGCGGTGACGATCTCAGAGGTAGAGGCCAGCCGTCCCGACGATCTGGTGGCAGCCGCCGGTGAGGTCGCCTCGGCAGCGGCTGACCTCGAGAGCTGGATCGACCGCGAACGCCTGCAGTTGACCCGGTTGGCCTCGGACTGGCGGGGCAGTGCGTCCGACACCGCGCGGGAGCACGCCACCGAGATGTTCGGAGACCAGGAGATCTACGCCGACAGGCTCAAGCTTCTGCACGCCGCGATGTCTTCGGGTGGTGCGCAACTCGGCGGGATCCGCCGGCGGGTGATGGCTCTGGTGTCGAGTCCGGAAGCGAGCCTGTTCGACATCTCCGACGATGGCCGCGTCTCCCTGGGATGGCGACTGAAGGTTCTGGTCGCGACCAATCCGGCATTGGCGATGATGTGGGGCATGCGACGGTTGGCGCTGCAGACGGCGATCCAGACGGGGCTGGCCGAATTCGACGCCGAGGACAAGGCGACGGCCGACAAGATGGACCGGATCAACAAGGGCCTGCTGAAATGAGCCTCGGGAGATGAGTGGGGCGACTCTCGACGTCGATGAAAACACGTTGCGGGAGACTGCATCGGTCCTCGACGACGCCGGCCACGGCGTCAGTGGCAACCGCGCCGGACCGGCTGTCAACGGCGCCGCCGGTGCGATGCCGTCGTTGGCCGTCGGGGCAGCTTGTGCGACAGTCGGATTCGCGCTCACCGAACAGTCGAAGTTGTTGGGCAGTGATGTGACTGTGTACGCGCAGAAGTTGAGGGTGGCCGCCGACCGCTACGAGCGCGGCGACTGCGAGGCGGCCGAACGGATCGACTTCACCGGCACGGTCGAACTGCCCGATGCGGGTGAGCATCCGCCGGTCGGTGACTACGAGAAGGCCTTGCGCGATGCCGGGCTGCTCACCGGGCCGGTGGTGCCGGGCAGCAAATACGCCCAGTGGCTGGAGAATGCGTCCGAGCACGGGGTGGATCCGCAGACCATCGTCGAGATCGCCCGCGTGCACAACATCACCGGGCAGTCGTTCGACGTGCTCAACGGGCTGCAGGAGGTCAAGGACAAGGATGGCAAGTCGTTCTTCATCCTGCCGCCCGGCACCAGCAAGGAAGATGCGAAGAAGGCCGTCGTGATGACCTACATCCTCAACGCCGGCACCGACTACGCCGCCGCCGAGGCCGGCGCCGACGGGGTGCGGGGCACCGCCGACGACGTTGCCAACGATTTCGCGGAAACGCCGTACTCGGCCTCCGAGGTGCAGCGCATCATCGACCGGCAGAACGCGAACTCCTGGAGCTACGACCAGATTTTCGACAAGGGTGGCGGGGGTTCGCTGGCGACGACTCCCAACGGCATGCTGATGGGGCTGGGAGGGCCTGTGATGGACACGATCGGGGTCCAGGGTGGGACGACGTATGGCGATCTGTTCGTGGTCAACATCGACGGCACAGACGATCCGGCCCGTCAGTTGACGAAGATCATCGAATCGGGGTCCAGTTGGGGCCAGCGCGCCGACGGTTCCACCTTCATGGGCAGGCTGGACCTCGATCGCTTGTTGCATCACGAGGAGCGCCATTCCGCACAGTGGGCGGAGAAGGGGTTGGGAACGATGGCACGGGATTACGGGCTCGGTGCGATCATCGAACGGCAGACCGGGGTGAATCCGCTGGAAAGTGCTGCCGGCTCATCGGATGGGGGTTATTCGTGAGGTCGTGTGCTGCAGTCCTGGCAATGCTGTTGGTGGCGGCCGGATCTGCCGGGTGCCGGACCGATCCGACGTCGACCGATGCACAGTTCGCACCTCCGATGTTGCCGTCGTTCGGTGCGCGCGTCACCGACGGCAAGCTGGAGATCTGGATGCCGCCGGGTTGTCGCGATGTGCGCAGGGTAGAGGTCGGGTTCGGGCTCGGCCCGAAACTTGTTCTGACCGATGCGTCCGGTACGGCGACGATGGACCGGTTCACCGTCGGCGGTCCGTATCCGGGTCTGACGGTAACGGAGGCACCGCCACCTGACTTCGATTGGCGTGCAGAGGAATATCTGTTTCTCAACGTGGAGTCCACGCCTGGGGGATACCCCGGAACCTCAGTCGTAGCGGACATCGTCGACGGATCGGACAGTCATCCGGCCGACACCTTCTACTTCTACGGTGTCGGTTGGCTCGATCCCGATGGGGTGGCGCAGCGGGAGGGCAAGGACTTCGCGGGGGTGTGTAGGCCGCAGGAAGGGTGACCCGGGGCCGGCGCTCGCCGGATCGGTATGAAAGTGCCCACCTCGCAGCGACATTCGCGCGACTTCTTTGTCTCAGAAGTTTCTTTGGCCCCTTTTGTCTCTGGTGTCACATTCTGCCGTTTTCTGTCGGTGGTCGAACGTATGTTCTGGTCATGAAGATGGATGTGGTGGGGAGTCGGGAGACGGTGCAGCACGCACTGTCCGACCGTGCCGCGTCGGTCAAGGCTTTGTTGGACGCGGACTTCACGGTGTTCGACACCGCGGAGTTGTTGGCCATCCAGTCCGAGCGTGAGCTGCGGGCCCGCGCCGAGGCGGTGATCGACTACCGCATCCAGGCCGCGCTGATGGACCGGGCCACCCCGCATGAGATCGGCGGGAAATCCTGGATCGATGTGCTGGCCACCCGGATGCGGATCAGCCGCACCGAGGCTGCCCGCCGCGTGCGCGACGCCGAGGTGCTCGGGCCGCGGCACGCCATGAACGGCGACGTGCTCGCCCCGGTGCTGCCGGCATGCGCGACCGCGCTGGCCGAGGGCAGCATCGCCGGCGAGCACATCGCGGTCGTGCGCGCGACCTTGAAGTCCGCCTCGGGGCGGATGAGTGGTAGCGAGCTGGCGCAGTTGGAGGCCAGCCTGGTCGCCGCGGGCAAGACCACCAGCCCGGAAACGTTGAAAGAGGCCGCCACCCGGGTGCTGTACAAACTCAACCAGGACGGTGACGGCCCGGATATGGCCCGGCACCGGCGCGGGATGACCCTGGGCGCGCAGGACGCCGACGGGCTGGTCCGCATCACCGGCTGGGTCGATGCGGAGTTGGCGGCCTATCTGGGCACCGCGCTGGAGGTGTGGGGCCGGCCCGGAGTCAACAACCCCGACGATCGCGAGCCCAAGCTCAACCCGGACCCCAACCCGCTCGACGACGAAGCAGAACAGGACGGCGAAAAAGGTTCCGCGGATGCCCAGGGCGGCGAAGACCCGCGCCCCGCCGATTTCGGTGCCCTGGCCGATCTGGCCACCGGCGATACCCGCACCCGCGCCCAGCGCCACCACGACGCCCTCAAAGCGATCCTGCGCGATGCCCTGATGGCCAAAAACCTCGGCCAACACAACGGCATCCCGGTCACCGTGGTCGTCTCCACCACCCTGGCGGAGTTGGAGGCCGGGGCCGGGATCGCGGTCACCGGCACCGGCACCCTCATGCCCATGCCCGACCTCATCCGCCTCGCCGAACAGGCGTATCACTACCTGGTGGTCTACCGACAACACACCGCCGAACCCCTCTACCTCGGTCGCACCCGACGCCTGGCCAGCAAGGCCCAACGCCTACTGCTCTACAACCGCGACCGCGGCTGCACCCGCCCCGGCTGCACCCAAGCCGCCTGCCGTTGCCAGGCCCACCACGCCCAGCCCAGCTGGAACAACGGCGGGCTCACCGACGCCCCCACCCTCGCGTTGGGCTGCGGACCGGACAACCGGCTCGCCGAAATGGGCTGGACCACCCGCATCGACCCCGACACCGGCCGCACCCACTGGTACCCACCCCCACTCATGGACACCGGCCAAGACACCCTCAACCACCACTTCCACCCCGAAGAACTCCTCGGCCCGGACCGCAACGCGGGTGCTGGGAACTTTTGATTCACCACGATTGAAATGCCGGTATGCGCCGGACTGGTGGCGCAATACCATAAAGCCCCGGCCTTTTGGCTGGTCCCTCGGCCGCAGCGGCGGCGTAATCCCGCGACTGCCGACAGTCCCGTGAAAGAGTCGCCCGGCGTGGTCCCGAACCGGTTTTACGGTGATCGGGTGCCTGGAACCGAGCCGACCCCGTTGCGCAGACCACGCGCGGACCAGGCCCGTCAGGTCGCCGATCTGCTGCGGCATCAGATCCATGCCGGCGGCTATCCGGACGGACTCCCCAGCGAGGCCGATCTGATCGAGGAGTTCTCGGTCTCCCGGAACACCATCCGGGAAGCACTTGCCGTCCTCAAGGCTGAGGGGCTGATCGACCGCGGTACCCGGGTGGGCACGCACGTCGCGGTGCGCAAGTACGACCACGGGCTGGACGCCCTGGTCGGACTCAAGGAGACCTTCAAGGACTACGGCGAGGTCCGCAACGAGGTCCGGGCGGTTCTGCGGATGGCGGCACCACCCGCGGTGGCGCGCAAGCTCGAACTCGGTTCGGGCACGCAGGTGGTCTACATCGAGCGGTTGCGCTATCTCGGTGACCTGCCGCTGTCGCTGGACCTGACTTACCTGGCACCCGACATCGGTGAGCAGGTGATCGCCCACCCGCTGGAAACCAACGACGTGTTCACCCTCATCGAGCAGGTCAGCGGTCAGCGGCTGGGCTCGGCGGCCATCGCACTCGAGGCGATCGCGGCCGATCCGCACTCCGCCGACACTCTGCAGGTACCCGACGGTGCCGCCTTGCTGATGCTGGAGCGGCTGACCAGCCTCGGCGACGGGCGTCCCGTCGACCTGGAGTACATCCGCATGCGTGGTGATCGAATCACCATGCGCGGCAATCTATCCCGAAACTGACCTATTCAGGAGCTGATATGGCACTGGTGAACAACCGCGTTGACGTCCCGGTGACCATCGACGAGTCGCTGTGTATCGAAGGCTGCACATTGTGCGTGGAGATCTGCCCGCTGGATTCGTTGGCCATCAACCCGGAGAACGGCAAAGCGTTCATGCATGTCGACGAGTGTTGGTACTGCGGCCCCTGCGCCGCCCGGTGTCCCACCGGAGCCGTCACCGTCAATATGCCCTACCTGATCCGCTGACCCTCTCGAAGGACTCCTGCCGTGAAGAAACCACTTGTTGCGCTGCTCGCTGCCCTGACCGCGTCCGTCACCGCCTGCTCCCTGGACGCCGCCGGTGGATCCGGTGACGTCGTCGACGTCGTCGTCGGGTATCAGTCCAAGACCATCAATACCGTCACCGCCGGAACATTGCTGCGCGCCAAGGGATTCCTGGAGCAGCGATTGGCCGACATCGGGGCCGAGAACGGCACCGAGTACAAGGTGACCTGGCAGGACTACGACACCGGCGCACCGATCACCGCGCAGATGGTCGCCGAGAAGATCGACATCGGCTCGATGGGGGATTACCCCATGCTGATCAACGGCTCCAAGACCCAGGCCAACGAGCGGGCCCGCACCGATCTGGTCTCGGTCACCGGGTATCACCCCAAGGGAGCGCTGAACATGGTGGTCGTCACTCCCGATTCGCCGGCCCAGACCCTCCCCGACCTCGCCGGCCAGAAGGTATCGGCCAGTGTCGGTTCCGCCGGGCACGGCACCCTGGTGCGCGCCCTGTCGGACGCCGGTATCGATCCCAAGACCGGAGTCGAGGTGGTCAACCAGCAACCCCAGGTCGGTGCCTCGGCGCTGGAATCAGGTCAGGTGCAGGCACTCTCGCAGTTCGTGGCCTGGCCCGGCCTGCTGGTCTTCCAGGACAAGGCGCGGCTGCTCTACGACGGCGCCGAACTCGATTACCCGACCCTGCACGGTGTGGTGGTCCGCGAGGACTACGCCGACCAGCACCCCGAGGTGCTCGACGCCTTCCTGCAGTCGCAGCTCGACGCCACCGAATTCCTCAACACCGAGCCGCTGGAGGCATCCCGCATCGTCGCCGAGGGCAGCGGCCTGCCCCAGGAAGTGGTCTATCTCTACAACGGCCCGGGCGGCACCTCCTTCGACACCACCCTCAAGCCGTCGCTGATCGAAGCCCTCGAAGGAGACGTGCCCTACCTCAAATCGATCGGCGACTTCGCCGACCTCGATGTCCGTAAGTTCATCAACGACGAGCCGCTGCGCAAGGCGTTCACCGAACGCGGACTCGACTACGACCAGGCGCTCAGTGCGACCAGTAAGCCGGCCGCCGGTGAACTCTGGCTGCAAGGCTCCGACACCACCGAATCCGCGGAGAACCCGGCCGCCCTGCTGCGTGCGGTCCGTGACGCCGAGGCGCGCGGGCAGACGGTGCGAGCCGCGTATGTCGCCGACACCGAGCTGGGCACCCGATGGTTCGCCGACAAGGCGGTCTGGGTCGAGGACGGGCCGAACTACCTGCCCTTCGGCACCCCCGCCGGGGCCGGGCGCTACATCGCCACCCACCCGGGGGCCGAGGTCGTCGGGTACCGGGAAGCGCTGGTGGGTGTCCAATGACCGCCCTGCTCGACTCACCGCAGACCACCGCCGAGCAGGTCCGTCCCGACCGGCAGCCCGCCGGAGTCTGGCGGCACAGGTTGATCCGGGTGGCCTCGGTGCTCGCCGCGATCGGGCTGTGGGAGTTGTTGACCGCCAACGGCGTCCGGCTGTGGCTGCGCTTCGACACGCTGCCCACCGTCACCGAGATCGCCGCGGCCCTCGCCACCCGGGTCGGCACCGGTGAGTACTGGCTGGACCTGGGCCAGTCACTGATCCGCATCCTGACCGGATTCGGTCTGGCAGCGCTGATCGGCGTGGTCACCGGCATCATGCTGGGCCGCTCCCGGTTGTTCGCCGACGTGTTCGGCCCACTCACCGAGCTGGTCCGTCCCATCCCGGCGATCGCGGTGGTTCCCGTCGCCATCCTGCTCTTCCCCTCCGACGAGGCGGGCATCGTCTCCATCACCTTCCTGGCCGCCTACTTCCCGATCATGGTGAGTACCCGGCATGCGGTACGGGCACTGCCCACCATCTGGGAGGACTCGGTGCGCACCCTGGGTGGCGGACGCCTCGACGTGCTGCGCCAGGTGGTGCTGCCCGGCATCCTGCCGGGCCTGTTCGGCGGGCTGTCCGTCGGCATGGGGGTGGCTTGGATCTGTGTGATCTCGGCCGAGATGATCTCCGGCCGCCTGGGCGTGGGCTACCGCACCTGGCAGGCGTACACGGTGCTGGACTACCCGGGGGTGTTCGTCGGCATCATCACCATCGGAGTGCTCGGGTTCAGCACCGCCGCAGCGATCGAGCTGATCGGGCGGCGGGCCACCAGGTGGCTGCCCCGCGGTGAGGAGACGGCCCGATGACGGTGGCGCTGAACGCCGGTATGAAGCTCGAGCTCGACGACATCACACTGTCCTATAACGGACCTGCGGTGGTGCAACACCTGAATCTGACGGTGCAGCCGGGGGAGATCCTGGTGCTGACCGGGCCGTCCGGCTGCGGGAAGTCGACCGTGCTGCGCGCGCTGGCCGGGCTGCTCGCGCCGGACGTCGGCCGGGTGCTTGCCGACGGGGACCCGGTCACCACCACCTCCCGCGACCGCGGCATGGTGTTCCAGGACAGTGCATTGCTGCCGTGGCGCACCGTGCGTTCCAATATCGAACTGGCACTGCAGCTTCGAGGTGAGCCACGGGCCGGACGCCGGGCCCGTGCCGAACGCTGGATCGACGAGGTGAACCTCACCGGCTACGCCGACTATCTGCCCAAGAGCCTGTCCGGCGGGATGCGCCAGCGGGTGCAACTGGCCCGCGGGCTCGCCGGCGCACCCCGGGCGGTGATGATGGACGAGCCGTTCGGCGCGTTGGACGCCCAGACCCGGGCCGCCATGCAACGCCTGCTGATCGAGACCTGGCGGGCGCACCCCACCACGATCGTGTTCGTCACCCACGACGTCGACGAGGCCCTGGCCCTCGGTGACCGGGTGGCGGTGCTGGGAGGTTCCCAGCCGTCCCTGCGTGCGCTGGTCGAGGTGCCTGCGCCCCGCACCGAGACGACCCATCCCGACCGCGCCGCGCTCCGCGCCGAAATCCTTGCAGCATTGGACAACTCATGACAACCATTCCCGAACTCGCCGACACCGCCCGCCTGGAATGCGATGTGCTGGTGATCGGCGGGGGAACCGCCGGCACCATGGCCGCCCTGACCGCCGCCGAGAACGGTGCCCGGGTGTTGCTGCTGGAGAAGGCACACGTCCGGCATTCCGGCGCCCTGGCGATGGGCATGGACGGCGTGAACAATGCCGTCATCCCCGGCAAGGCCGAACCAGAGGATTACGTCGCCGAGATCACCCGGGCCAACGACGGAATCGTCAACCAGCGCACCATCTACCAGACCGCCACCCGCGGATTCGCCATGGTGCAGCGGCTGGAACGCTACGGGGTCAAGTTCGAGAAGGACGAGCACGGCGAGTACGCGGTGCGCCGGGTGCACCGGTCCGGCTCCTACGTGCTGCCGATGCCCGAGGGCAAGGACGTCAAGAAGGCGCTCTACCGGGTGATGCGGCAGCGTTCCATGCGCGAGAAGATCCAGATCGAGAACCGCCTGATGCCGGTCCGGGTGCTCACCCAAGACGGCCGTGCCGTCGGAGCCGCCGCGCTGAACACCCGCACCGGGGAGTTCGTCGCGGTCGCGGCCAAGGCCGTCATCCTGGCCACCGGGCCGTGCGGACGGCTCGGGCTGCCCGCGTCGGGCTACCTGTACGGAACCTACGAGAATCCCACCAACGCCGGTGACGGCTACTCGATGGCGTACCACGCCGGCGCGGAACTCTCCGGGATCGAATGCTTCCAGATCAATCCGCTGATCAAGGACTACAACGGCCCGGCCTGCGCATACGTGGCCAATCCGTTCGGCGGCTACCAGGTCAACGCGCACGGCGAACGTTTCGTGGACTCCGACTACTGGTCGGGGCAGATGATGTCGGAGGTGCACAGCGAGATCGAATCCGCGCGCGGACCCATCTACCTGAAGGTGTCCCATCTGCCGGATGAGACGCTGACCGCGCTGGAGAACATCCTGCACACCACCGAGCGGCCCACCCGCGGCACGTTCCACGCCAACCGCGGGCACGACTACCGCACCCACGACATCGAGATGCACATCTCCGAAATTGGTTTGTGCAGTGGGCATTCGGCTTCCGGGGTGTGGGTCGACGAACACGCCCGCACCACGGTGCCCGGGCTGTATGCGGCCGGGGATCTGGCCTGCGTCCCGCACAACTACATGATCGGCGCGTTCGTCTACGGTGACCTGGCCGGCGAGCACGCCGCCGGATCGCTGGCCGACACCCCGGCGCCGGGGGATCTGCCCGCCGATCAGCTGGCCGAGGCGCACGAGCTCATCTACCGGCCGCTGCGCCACCCCGACGGGCCGCCGCAACCGCAGGTGGAATACAAACTGCGCCGCTTCGTCAACGACTATGTGGCGCCGCCCAAGACGGCCGCCAAGCTGTCCATCGCGGTGCAGACCTTCGACCGGATGCGTGAGGAGGTCGACGGTATCGGTGCCCGCACCCCGCACGAGCTGATGCGGGCGGTCGAGGTCAGCTTCATCCGGGACTGCGCCGAGATGGCCGCCCGTTCCTCGTTGACCCGCACCGAATCCCGGTGGGGTCTCTACCACGAACGCGCCGATGTGCCGCTGCGCGATGACAGCGAGTGGGGTTTCCACCTGAACCTGCGCAAGGGCGCCGACGGCAGCATGCAGTTCCTCAAGCGGCCCGTCGCGCCGTACATCGTGCCGGTGCCGGGCCTGGATCACGTGCCGTCGGAGGCACCGGTCGTGGACGTCGAGCAGCCAGAGTTGTTCGGCGGTAAGGCACCGGCCACCGTCGTCTCCCGGGTGACCGAACCGCCCACCCAGCCGCCGTCCCCGCGGATCGCCGCCGTGCTGGCGCTGGCCGAGCCCACCCTCGAACAGCTCACCGGATACCTCGCCGACACCGATCCCGGGGTGCGGCGCACCGCGGTGGCCACCCTGGTGGAGAACCTGCCAGAAGGGTATTCACCGGCACTGTTGGCCGCCCTTGGCGACGATGACCGTGAAGTGCGGCTCCAGGCGGCCGACTCGGTCCGCGAACTCGTCGAGGTGCTGCCCGACCCGGATGGCATTGCGGTGCATCTCGATTCGGCGGACCCGGTGGTGCGCGCGGCGACGGTGTACGTGCTGAGTTCGCGGCGCGCCGGTGCTGCGGCCGACTACCGTCGCGCGGTGACCGACCATGACCAGCGGGTCCGCATCGAGGCGGTGCGCGCGCTGGTATCGGTCGACGACGTGGGCGGGGTGGCGGCGGCCGCCGAGGACGAGAGCCGCGAGGTGCGCATCGCGGTCGCCAATGCGCTGGCCACCCTCGGTGGACGGTCGAGCGCAGCGAGGGGGATGGATGTCGGCGGCGAGTCGGTGCGCACGCTGCTCACCGACCGGGACCCGCTGGTGCGGGCCGCCGCATTGGCCGCACTGGGCGTCCTGGGCGCGGCCGCCGACGATCTGAGCGCCATCGAGCAGGCCCTGGGGGAGCCGGCCTGGCAGGTCCGGGTCGGTGCGGCCAAGGCGCTCTCGGGTGCGCCGGCGGCGGCGGCGGTGCCGACGCTGTCCCGGGCGCTGGCCGACACCCATCTCGACGTGCGTAAGGCCGCGGTACTGAGCCTGACCCGCTGGGCGGCATCGGAGGCGGCCGCCCGCGATGCGTTGGGCCTGGCGCTCAAGGATGCCGACGCCGACGTGCGGGCCTACGCGCGCCGGGCACTGGAACCGGCTTAGAGGCCGAGCCCCTGGTAGGTGCGGCGGACGAACTTCGGTTGGGCCATCCGCAGTTTGGCCATCGAGGTGTTGCCCGCCACCTGCGCGATGTCCGCACTGAGATCCGGGAAGTTCTGGATCAGGTACATCACGATGACGTCATTGGCCGGGTCGGCCTGCCACCAGGTGCCGTAGGCGCCCGGCCAGCCGAAGGTGCCGAGGCCGCCGGGGCCGAAGAACCGCTCGGACTGGGCCGGGTCTGTCACCACCGACATGGACAGACCGAATCCGCGCCCGATCCAGAACGGCACCCCCAGGAAGTTGTGCTCCTTCTGGTCGGGGTGCAAGCGGTCGGTGCGCATCAACTGGGTGGACTCCTCGGAGAGCACCCGGACACCGTCGACCGTGCCACCGCCCAGCAGCATCCGGGCGAACTTCAGATAGTCGTCGGCGGTGGACATCAGACCGCCGCCGCCGGCGCAGAACTCCGGCGGGGTCAGCGGCGGGGGACCCATGACATCGTCGCGAAGCGACCCCTCGGCGGTCAGGGCGTACATGGTGGCCATCCGGCGGCGCTGGATCAGGCTCAGTGCGAAACCGGTGTCCGACATGCCCAGCGGCTCGAAGATCCGCTCGGCGAGCAGTTCGTGCAGCGGCAACCCGGCCATCCGGGCGATCGCGATGCCCAGCACATCGGTGCCGTGGCTGTAGGTGATGCGGGCCCCGGGCTGATGCACCAGCGGCAGCTGCGCCAGCTCGGCCAGCCAGCGCTCCTCGTTCTGCCGGTACGACAACCGGGCGTAGGCCTTGGCCAGCGGGCCGGTGATGGAGAACGGGTAGGCCAGCCCCGCACGGTGGGTCATCAGATCGTCGAAGGTGATGGGCCGGCGCAGCGGCTCGGTGATATCGAGCTCACCGGTCGGCTGGGTCAGCACCCGCAGCCCGGCGATCTCGGGCACCCACCGGGCCACCGGATCGTCGAGGGTGAACCGTCCCTCGTCCAGCAGTGTCATCGCCGCGGCCACCGTGACCGGCTTGCTCATCGAGGCGATCCGGAACACCGTGTCGCGCTGCATCGGCAGACCGGCCGCCACGTCCCGGTGGCCGAGCTCGTTGACCTGCACCACCTTGCCGGCGTGCCACACCAGGGTGACCGCGCCGGCCAGCAGACCGGTGTCGATGGCCTCGGTGATGGAGGCGGCGTTGTTGTCGAGGTTCACCCGGCAGACGTTATCGCCGCGCGCGGGAGTTCGGGCGCTCGACCCGAGACGAAGGGCACACCGTCACGGGCCGGAACGACCACACCGGCCTGATAGGCTCTTCGGCAGTTCGACGTCCTTTAACGATCCGTCCAGAGAGGCGGAGAAGGAGGTCCTGGGTTACTCGTGGCTGCCGCAGATCCTGCCGGTCCCGACCGGGAATTGATGTCCGCCGCCGATGTGAGCCGGACCATCTCGCGCATCGCGCACCAGATCATCGAGAAGACCGCGCTCGACGCGCCGAACGCCCCGCGGGTGGTGCTGCTGGGCATCCCGACCCGCGGCGTGACGCTGGCGGCCCGGCTGGCCGAGAAGGTCGGTGAGTTCGCCGGGGTGGACCTGCCCCACGGCGGGCTGGACATCACCCTCTACCGCGACGACCTGAACATCAAACCGCCGCGTCCGCTGGAGTCGACATCGATCCCGGCCGGCGGTATCGACGGCGCCCTGGTGATCCTCGTCGACGATGTGCTCTATTCCGGCCGGTCGGTGCGTTCGGCGCTGGATGCCCTGCGTGACATCGGGCGGCCCCGGATCGTGCAGCTGGCGGTGCTGGTCGATCGCGGCCACCGGGAGCTGCCGATCCGCGCGGACTATGTCGGCAAGAACGTGCCCACCTCGCGTAGCGAGAACGTCAAGGTGCGGCTGCAGGAACCCGATGGGGAGGACAGCGTGCGGATCGCACCGTATGGAGGACCGACCCGATGAGCGCTTGCGCGAAGAGGAAACAGAACGGATGAAGCACCTTCTGGCGGCGGGTGATCTGTCGCGCGACGAGGCCGTCGGCATCCTTGATGACGCCGACCGGTTCCGGGAGGCGCTGCTGGGCCGCGAGGTCAAGAAGCTGCCCACCCTGCGCGGACGCACCATCATCACGATGTTCTACGAGAACTCCACCCGCACCCGGGTGTCGTTCGAGGTGGCCGGCAAGTGGATGAGCGCCGACGTCATCAACGTCAGCGCCTCCGGCTCCTCGGTGGCCAAGGGCGAATCGCTGCGGGACACCGCGCTGACGTTGCGGGCCGCCGGCGCCGATGCGCTGATCATCCGGCACCCGGCTTCCGGCGCGGCCCAGCAGCTTGCCGAGTGGACTGTGGAACCGGAAGGGGCGGGCCTTGCCCTGGGGGCAGGAGCGCAGCGACTCGGGGGAGGACCCTCGGTCATCAACGCCGGCGACGGCACCCACGAACACCCCACCCAGGCGCTGCTCGACGCGCTCACCCTGCGCCAGCGGCTCGGCTCCGTCGAGGGGCGACGGGTGGTCATCGTCGGTGACGTGCTGCACAGCCGGGTCGCGCGCTCCAACGTCGAACTGCTGGCCACCCTCGGCGCGGAGGTGGTGCTGGTCGCTCCGCCGACCCTGCTGCCGGTCGGCGTGTCCGGGTGGCCGGTCACCGTCTCGCATGATCTGGATGCCGAGCTGCCCGGCGCCGACGCGGTGCTGATGCTGCGGGTGCAGGCCGAACGGATGAACGGCGGGTTCTTCCCGTCCGAGCGTGAGTACTCAGTGCTCTACGGCCTGTCCGAGAAGCGCCGCGCCAAGCTCGCCGACGATGCCGTGGTGCTGCACCCCGGCCCGATGCTGCGCGGTATGGAGATCGGGTTCGCAGTGGCCGACTCCTCGCAGTCGGCTGTGCTGCAACAGGTTTCCAACGGGGTACATGTACGGATGGCGGTGCTGTTCCACCTGTTGGTCGGCGCCGGGGAACGGGAGGCGATCACCGCATGAGCGGACAGGTGTTGATCCGGGGCGTGCGGCTCTACGGCGAGGGCGATCAGGTCGACGTGCTCATCGCCGACGGCCAGATCACCCGGATAGGTCCAGGGATCGCTTCCGAATCCGAGGCGGACACCGTGATCGAGGCGACCGGCCAGATCCTGCTGCCCGGTTTCGTCGATCTGCACACCCACCTGCGCGAGCCCGGCCGCGAGTACGCCGAGGACATCGAAACCGGTTCGGCGGCAGCCGCTCTGGGCGGCTACACCGCGGTGTTCGCAATGGCCAACACCGACCCGGTGGCCGACAGCCCGGTGGTGACCGACCACGTGTGGCATCGCGGACAGCAGGTCGGCCTGGTCGACGTGCATCCGGTCGGTGCGGTCACCGTGGGCCTGGAAGGCAAACAGCTCACCGAGATGGGGCTGATGGCCGCCGGTGCCGGGCAGGTCCGGATGTTCTCCGATGACGGTGTCTGCGTGCACGACCCGCTGGTCATGCGCCGCGCACTGGAGTACGCGAGCGGGCTGGGTGTGCTGATCGCGCAGCACGCCGAGGAACCTCGGCTCACCGTCGGCGCCGTCGCACACGAGGGGCCCAATGCCGCCAAGCTGGGGCTGGCCGGCTGGCCGCGGTCGGCCGAGGAATCCATCGTCGCGCGCGATGCGATCCTGGCCCGCGATGCCGGTGCCCGGGTGCACATCTGCCACGCGTCCACCGCGGGCACCGTGGAACTGCTGAAATGGGCCAAGGGGCAGGGTATCTCGATCACGGCCGAGGTCACCCCGCACCACCTGCTGCTCGACGACAATCAATTGAACAGCTATGACGGCCGCAACCGGGTGAACCCGCCGCTGCGCGAGGCATCCGATGTGGCGGCCCTGCGCCAGGCGCTGGCCGACGGCGTCATCGACTGCGTGGCCACCGACCACGCGCCGCACGCCGAGCAGGAGAAGTGCTGCGAGTTCGCCAACGCCCGTCCCGGCATGCTGGGATTGGAGACGGCGCTGTCGGTGGTCGTCGAGACGATGGTGAAGCCCGGCCTGCTCGGGTGGCGTGATGTCGCCCGGGTGATGAGCGAGGCACCCGCCGCGATCGTCGGGCTGCCCGATCAGGGCCGCCCGCTGGCGGTGGGGGAGCCGGCCAACCTCACCGTCGTCGATCCCGACGCCAGCTGGACGGTCACCGGGTCACAACTGGCCTCCCGCTCGGACAACACACCGTTCGAGGAGATGACCCTGCCGGCCGCGGTGACGCTGACGCTGTTGCGCGGCAAGGTCACCGCGCGCCGAGGTGAAACCCGTGAATGACGCCACGCTGATCGGATCGCTGGTGCTGGCCGCGGTGGTCGTGGTGCTCATCGGCTTCTTCATCCGGCAGATCCTGCGCGGCTGGCGCCACCGCATCGAGCGCCAGGCCGAGCTCATCGGCAACCTGCCGCCGTTGCCCGACACCGTGGGGCCGGTGCTGGCCGGGCCGACCAAGGGTCTCTACGTCGGCAGCACGGTGGCACCGAACTGGAACGACCGGATCGCGGCCGCCGGGCTGGGATTCCGGGCCAAGGGCGCGGTCACCCGCTATCCAGAGGGAATCATGGTGCAGCGCAGCGGCATCGGCCCGATCTGGATTCCGGACGAATCGATCCTGGCGATACGCGGTGAACGGGCCATCACCGGCAAGGCACTCACCCACGACGGCATCATCGCCGTTCGGTGGCGACTGCCGTCGGGTACCGAGATCGACACCGGTTTCCGGGCCGACGACCGGGGCGAAGTCAAGAATTGGGTCAAGGAGGATGCGTGACACGCAGCGCTGAAAAAGCAGTCCTGGTGCTGGAGGACGGCCGGGTCTACACCGGAACGCCGTTCGGTGCGATCGGACAGACACTCGGTGAGGCGGTGTTCTCCACCGGGATGTCCGGCTACCAGGAGACGCTGACCGACCCGAGCTACCACCGTCAGATCGTCGTCGCCACGGCGCCGCAGATCGGCAACACCGGCTGGAACGGTGAGGACGGCGAGAGTCGCTCGGACAAGATCTGGGTGGCCGGCTATGTCGTGCGCGACCCGTCGCCGCGCGCCTCGAACTGGCGCTCGACCGGCACCCTCGAGGATGAACTGGTGCGCCAGGGCATCGTGGGCATCGCCGGCATCGACACCCGCGCGGTGGTGCGCCACCTGCGCACCGCCGGGTCCATGAAGGCCGGTGTGTTCAGCGGTGACGCCCTCGACGACGTCGACACCCTGGTGGACCGGGTGCGCAGCCAGCCCTCGATGCTGGGTGCCGATCTGGCCGGCGAGGTGTCCACCGACGAGCGTTACACGGTGGAACCGGTGGGGGGTAGCGCTGCCACCCGTTTTTCGGTCGCCGCCATCGACCTCGGCATCAAGACCAACACTCCGCGCAACTTCGCCCGGCGGGGCATCCTCAGCCATGTGCTGCCGGCCGCGACGACCTTCGACGAGATCGTCGAGATCAATCCGGACGGGGTGTTCCTGTCCAACGGCCCCGGTGACCCGGCCACCGCGGACCACATCGTGGAGGTCACCCGGCAGGTCCTGGGTGCCGGGATCCCGCTGTTCGGCATCTGCTTCGGCAACCAGATCCTGGGCCGGGCGCTGGGCCGGTCCACCTACAAGATGACCTTCGGGCACCGCGGCATCAACATCCCGGTGAAGGACCACGCCACCGGCCGTGTCGCGGTGACCGCGCAGAACCACGGGTTCGCGCTGGAAGGCGAGGCGGGCGAGGAGTTCGACACCCCCTTCGGCCGTGCCGTGGTCAGCCACACCTGCGCCAACGACGGCGTGGTGGAGGGCATCAAACTCGTTGACGGACGGGCATTCTCGGTGCAGTACCACCCCGAGTCGGCCGCCGGTCCACGGGACGCCGAGTACTTGTTCGACCAGTTCATCGACCTTCTGTCGGAACGTAAGTCAGGGGAGAAGTAAATGCCACGCCGTTCTGACCTCAAGCATGTGCTGGTGATCGGGTCCGGCCCGATCGTCATCGGCCAGGCCTGCGAGTTCGACTACTCGGGCACCCAGGCCTGCCGCGTGCTGCGCGCCGAGGGTCTGCAGGTCAGCCTGATCAACTCCAACCCGGCCACCATCATGACCGACCCGGAGTACGCCGACCACACCTACGTGGAGCCCATCACCGCGGGCTTCGTCGAGAAGATCTTCGCCCAGCAGGCCGAGCGCGGGAACAAGATCGACGCCGTGCTGGCCACCCTGGGCGGCCAGACCGCGCTGAACACCGCGGTCGCCCTGCACGACGCGGGCATCCTGGAGCGCTACGGCGTGGAGATGATCGGTGCCGACTTCGACGCCATCCAGCGCGGCGAGGACCGGCAGAAGTTCAAGGACATCGTGGCCAAGGTGGGCGGCGAATCCGCCCTCAGCCGGGTCTGTTACACCATGGACGAGGTCCGCGAGACCGTCGCCGAACTCGGGCTCCCGGTCGTCGTCCGGCCGTCGTTCACGATGGGCGGGCTGGGCTCGGGCATGGCCTACTCGGCCGAGGATGTCGAGCGGATGGCCGGTGACGGGCTGTCGGCATCCCCGACGGCGAACGTCCTGATCGAGGAATCCATCTACGGCTGGAAGGAGTTCGAGCTCGAGCTGATGCGCGATCACCACGACAACGTGGTGGTGGTCTGCTCGATCGAGAACTTCGACCCGATGGGTGTGCACACCGGTGACTCGGTGACCGTCGCCCCGGCGATGACGCTGACCGACCGCGAGTACCAGACCATGCGTGACCTCGGCATAGCGATCCTGCGCGAGGTCGGCGTGGACACCGGCGGCTGCAACATCCAGTTCGCGATCAACCCGAAAGACGGCCGGCTGATCGTCATCGAGATGAACCCGCGGGTGTCCCGGTCCAGCGCCCTGGCGTCCAAGGCGACCGGTTTCCCGATCGCCAAGATCGCCGCCAAGCTGGCCATCGGCTACACCCTGGACGAGATCGTCAACGACATCACCAAGGAAACCCCGGCCTGTTTCGAGCCGACGCTGGACTACGTGGTGGTCAAGGCGCCGCGGTTCGCCTTCGAGAAGTTCCCGGGTGCCGACCCCACCCTGACCACCACCATGAAATCGGTGGGCGAGGCGATGTCGTTGGGCCGCAACTTCATCGAGGCCCTGGGCAAGGTGATGCGGTCGCTGGAGACCAAGCGCACCGGGTTCTGGACCAAACCCGACCGCGAGGCCACCCTCGAGGAGCTGCTGACCGATCTGCGCACCGCCACCGACGGGCGGATCTACGACATCGAGCAGGCACTGCGGCTCGGCGGCACCGTCGAGCAGGTCGCCGAGGCCTCCGGGGTGGACCCCTGGTTCGTCGAGCAGATCGCCACCCTGGTGGACCTGCGCGCCGAACTGGTGGACGCCCCCGTCCTGGACGAGACGCTGCTGCGGCACGCCAAGCACTGCGGGCTGTCCGACGGGCAGATCGCCGCGCTGCGCCCCGAACTGGCCGGCGAGACCGGGGTGCGGGCGCTGCGCGAGCGGCTCGGCATCCACCCGGTGTACAAGACCGTGGACACCTGCGCGGCCGAGTTCGAAGCCCGCACGCCCTACCACTACAGCAGCTACGAACTGGATCCGGCCGCCGAGAGCGAGGTCGCCCCGCAGACCGAGAAGCCCAAGGTGCTGATCCTGGGCTCGGGTCCGAACCGGATCGGGCAGGGCATCGAATTCGACTACAGCTGTGTGCATGCCGCCACCACGCTCAGCGCGGCCGGGTTCGAGACCATCATGGTCAACTGCAACCCGGAGACCGTGTCCACCGATTACGACACCGCCGACCGGCTGTACTTCGAGCCACTGACCTTCGAGGACGTGCTGGAGGTCTACCACGCCGAGCAGGCCTCCGGGGCGGGTGGACCGGGTGTGGTGGGGGTCATCGTGCAGCTCGGCGGGCAGACCCCGCTGGGGCTGGCCGAGAAGCTGGAGCGGGCCGGGGTTCCGATCGTGGGCACCAAGCCGGAGGCCATCGACCTGGCCGAGGACCGCGGCCTGTTCGGTGAGGTGCTGATGAACGCCGGGCTGCCCGCACCCCGGTTCGGCACCGCCACCAGTTTCGAGCAGGCCCGCCGGATCGCCGCCGACATCGGCTACCCGGTGCTGGTGCGCCCGTCCTACGTGCTCGGTGGGCGCGGTATGGAGATCGTCTACGACGAGGAGACCCTGCAGGGCTACATCACCCGGGCCACCGAGTTGTCCCCGGAGCACCCGGTGCTGGTGGACCGGTTCCTGGAGGATGCCATCGAGATCGACGTCGACGCGCTGTGTGACGGCAGCGAGGTCTACATCGGCGGCGTGATGGAGCACATCGAGGAGGCCGGCATCCACTCCGGTGACTCGGCGTGCGCGCTGCCGCCGGTCACGCTGGGCCGCACCGACATCGAGAAGGTCCGCGCGGCCACCGAGGCGCTCGCGCACGGCATCGGCGTGGTCGGTCTGCTGAACGTGCAGTACGCGCTCAAGGACGACATCCTCTACGTCCTGGAGGCGAACCCCCGGGCCAGCCGCACCGTGCCGTTCGTGTCCAAGGCCACCGCGATCCCGCTGGCCAAGGCGTGCTCCCGGATCATGCTGGGCGCCACCATCGCCCAGCTCCGCGAGGAGGGCGTGCTGGCCGCCGAGGGTGACGGTGCCACGGTGTCCCCGGCCGCGCCCATCGCGGTGAAGGAAGCCGTGCTGCCCTTCCACCGGTTCCGCAAGGCCGATGGTTCCCAGGTGGATTCGCTGCTCGGGCCGGAGATGAAGTCCACCGGCGAGGTGATGGGCATCGACCGCGATTTCGGTACCGCATTCGCCAAGAGCCAGACCGCGGCCTACGGATCGCTGCCCGCCTCGGGCACGGTGTTCGTCTCGGTGGCCAACCGGGACAAGCGTTCGTTGGTGTTCCCGGTCAAGCGGCTGGCGGACCTCGGTTTCCGGGTGCTGGCCACCGAGGGCACCGCGGAGATGCTGCGCCGCAACGGGATTCCGTGCGAGGAGGTGCGCAAGCACTACGAAGAGCCCAGTGGGGCCGACGCTCGGATGTCAGCGGTGGACGCGATCCGGGCCGGTCAGGTCGACATGGTGATCAACACCCCGTACGGCAACTCAGGACCGCGGGTGGACGGCTACGAGATCCGCTCGGCCGCAGTGTCGGTGAACATCCCGTGCGTGACCACCGTGCAGGGTGCCTCGGCGGCGGTGCAGGGCATCGAGGCCCACATCCGCGGGGACATCGGTGTGCGGTCCCTGCAGGAACTGCACAGCCAGCTGGCCGAGAAGTGACCTCGTTCGGGGCGCGGCTGGCCGACGCCGTCGCCGCCAGGGGGCCGTTGTGCCCGGGCATCGATCCGCACCCCGAACTGCTGGCCTCCTGGGGCCTGCCGACGGATGTGACGGGCCTGCAGCAGTTCAGCGAGGTCTGCGTGGAGGCGTTCGCCGACTTCGCGATCGTCAAACCGCAGGTGGCGTTCTTCGAGGCGTACGGTTCGGCCGGCTTCGCCGTGCTGGAACAGACGACCGCGGCCCTGCAGGCCGCGGGGGTGCTGGTGCTCGCCGACGCCAAGCGCGGCGACATCGGCACCACGATGGCGGCCTATGCGCAGGCCTGGGCGGGGGAGTCGCCGCTGGCCGCCGATGCGGTCACCGCCTCGCCCTACCTGGGCTTCGAATCGCTGCGGCCACTGCTCGACGTCGCCGCCGCGCACGCTCGCGGGGTCTTCGTGCTGGCGGCCACCTCCAACCCGGAGGGCGCGAGCGTGCAGCGCGCCCAGGCCGGTGGGCGGACGGTCGCCCAGAGCATCGTGGACGCGGTAGGCAGGGAGAATCGGTCCCAGCAGGGCCCGGGCTCGATCGGCGTGGTGATCGGGGCGACGTTGACCGAGCTGCCCGATCTCGACGTCCTGGACGGCCCGGTGCTGGCTCCGGGGGTGGGGGCGCAGGGTGGACGGCCCGAGGATCTGGGTCGGTTGGGCTCGCGGGTGCTGCCCGCGGTCTCCCGGGAGATTCTGCGTGCCGGACCCGATGTCGCCGCGCTGCGCGCCGCCGCGGACCGGCTCCGCGACCAGGTCGCCTACCTGGCCTGACGCGCCGTCTGCGGGCACGACAGGCCCGCCCCGGTGGGTCGGGGGCGGAATGGGTGTCGAAAGCCGCTGACGTCCCGCCAGGCGGCCCTTGCGACGGGCTCTTCGCCGGACACGAGGGGTGATCCGACTGTCGGTGTCAGGGCCGGAGAATCCGCAGATCATACGCCCGGTTTCGGGGTGTTTGTTTAGGTTTGCTATGCGTCGAACGTGACGGGTGTCTCGGCGGTCGCCGACACGCCCGACACGCCATGACCAGCGAAAATTTCTCATTCCAGTGCCAGGAATCGCGATCCAGCGAACTGACGGCGGTTGCGCGGAAACCCCCGACGATCGGCATACCGGCTGAAAACCCTTGCTGTGCAGGCAGATCAGCGGAATGCGTGGTGGCAAACACGCGCGGAGCCGGAAAATCGGCACGGTGCGCTCACGCCGTACACGCTGGACTTTTGACCCGGAAACGCGGGGGTGGGGTTAGCTTTCGTCAGGTTGCGTGGGTACGGTCGTCGTCGCTGGCTGGTTACGTGATCCAGCCGTGATGAAACAACAGATGGCGAGAGACGGAGGAACCCCGTGGCCCTTCCCCAGTTGACCGACGAACAGCGCGCGGCAGCGTTGGAGAAGGCTGCTGCCGCACGTCGAGCGCGAGCCGAGCTCAAAGATCGGCTGAAGCGCGGCGGCACCAACCTCAAGCAGGTTCTCAAGGACGCCGAGACCGATGAGGTCTTGGGCAAGATGAAGGTCTCCGCACTGCTGGAGGCACTGCCCAAGGTCGGCAAGGTCAAGGCTCAGGAGATCATGACCGAACTGGAGATCGCTCCGACCCGCCGCCTGCGCGGCCTCGGCGATCGCCAGCGCAAGGCGCTGCTGGAGAAGTTCGACTTCACCAGCGACTAATCACAACCAATTGAATACTGGTGGTGGGCCGGACAAGGCTGCGGTCGTAGTCCTGTCCGGCCCTTCCGCTGTCGGGAAGTCCACGGTCGTGCGCTGTCTGCGCGACCGGATTCCCGACCTGCATTTCAGCGTGTCGGTCACGACACGTGCGCCGCGACCCGGTGAGGTCGACGGCGTGGACTACACGTTCGTCTCGGCCGACGAGTTCCAGCGTCTGATCGACGACGGAGAACTCCTCGAATGGGCCGAGATCCACGGCGGCCTGCAACGGTCGGGTACCCCGGCCGCGCCGATCCGCGCGGCCACCGCGGCCGGCGTCCCGGTGTTGATCGAGGTCGATCTGGCCGGCGCCCGCGCCGTGAAGGCCGCGATGCCCGAGGTGACGACGGTCTTTCTCGCACCGCCCAGCTGGGAGGTGCTGGAGGAACGGCTGGTCGGGCGCGGGACCGAAAGTCCCGAGGTCCAGGCTCGGCGGTTGAGCACCGCACGTGAGGAACTGGCCGCCCAGGGCGACTTCGATGTGGTGGTTGTCAACACGCAATTGGAGTCCGCGTGCGCGGAATTGGTATCCTTGCTGGTGGCCC
The DNA here is from genome assembly GCF_043974665.1 of Mycobacterium sp. AMU20-3851. Lineage (NCBI taxonomy): Bacteria > Bacillati > Actinomycetota > Actinomycetes > Mycobacteriales > Mycobacteriaceae > Mycobacterium > Mycobacterium sp. AMU20-3851. The sequence goes on along the minus strand of NZ_CP146371.1, from coordinate 3,178,222 downwards.
ATTAGTCGGGTTGCCTCAATCGCACCAACTGCATCGTCTTTAACACCGAAAACTTTTTACAGCCGGGAGAATCTTCGTGAGCACGCCTGTCGAGAACATCGACGCCGCCAACGCCTACGACACGCCGCTGGGTATCACCAACCCGCCCATCGACGAACTGCTCGACCGTGCGTCGAGCAAGTACGCGCTGGTGATCTACGCAGCCAAGCGTGCGCGCCAGATCAACGACTACTACAACCAGCTCGGCGACGGCATCCTGGAGTACGTCGGCCCGTTGGTCGAGCCGGGCCTGCAGGAGAAGCCCCTCTCGATCGCGATGCGCGAGATCCACTCCGATCTGCTCGAGCACTCCGAGGGCGAGTAACAGCCAGGGGCTGCCGAAATGACCGACCGTAAACGGATCGTCGTCGGCGTCGCAGGCGGAATTGCCGCCTATAAGGCGTGCACCGTCGTCCGGCAGCTCACGGAAGCGGGCCACGAGGTCAGGGTGATCCCGACCGAGTCGGCGCTGAAGTTCGTCGGTGCCGCGACATTCGAGGCGCTGTCCAGTCAGCCGGTGCACACCGGCGTGTTCGAATCCGTGCACGAGGTCCCACATGTCCGGATCGGCCAGCAGGCCGACCTGGTGGTGGTGGCCCCGGCGACCGCGGACCTGCTGGCCCGGGCAGTCGCCGGCCGCGCCGACGACCTGCTGACCGGCACCCTGTTGACCGCCCGCTGTCCGGTGCTGTTCGCGCCGGCGATGCACACCGAGATGTGGTTCCACCCGGCCACCGTCGACAATGTGGCCACCCTGCGCCGCCGGGGCGCGGTGGTGCTCGAGCCCGCGTCCGGGCGGCTCACCGGTGCGGACACCGGCCCGGGCCGACTGCCCGAGGCCGAGGAGATCACCACGCTGGCGGGGCTGCTGCTGGAGCGTCCGGACGCCCTGCCGTACGACCTGTCCGGGGTGAAGGCGCTGGTGACCGCCGGCGGGACCCGCGAGCCGCTGGACCCGGTGCGCTTCATCGGGAACCGCAGTTCGGGCAAGCAGGGCTACGCGGTGGCCCGGGTGATGGCCCAGCGCGGCGCCGAGGTCACCCTGGTCGCCGGGAACACCTCGGGCCTGATCGATCCGGCCGGGGTGAACGTGGTGCACATCGGTTCGGCCACCCAGCTCAAGGACGCCGTGTCCAAGCTCGCGCCCGAGGCGAACGTCCTGGTGATGGCGGCGGCCGTGGCGGACTTCCGGCCCGCACAGGTCGCCACGGCGAAGATCAAGAAGGGCGCCGACGACAACGGGGCGCCGTCCATCGATCTCGTCCGAAATGACGATGTGCTGGCCGGCGCCGTCCGCGCCCGGGCCGAGGGCCAACTGCCCAATATGCGCACTATCGTCGGATTCGCGGCCGAGACGGGCGATGCGAACGGCGATGTGTTGTTCCATGCGCGGGCCAAGCTCAAGCGCAAGGGCTGTGAAATGCTGGTGGTCAACGCGGTCGGTGAGGGCAAGGCCTTCGAGGTCGATCACAACGACGGCTGGATGCTGACCGCAGACGGAACCGAAACCGCATTGGAGCACGGTTCGAAGACTTTGATGGCCAGCCGTATCGTGGACGCGATCGGGGCGCTGCTGAACGGGTGAAACTCACTGCGGGTAACGGTTGCGCCGATCGGCTTTACAAGGTTGGCTGCCAGTGAGCAAGATTAAGCTTTGCCTATCTAACTACTTGGAGGATGTCACGTGAGCACAGGTCGGCTGTTTACCAGCGAGTCGGTGACCGAAGGACACCCCGACAAGATCTGTGACGCCATCAGCGATTCGATCCTCGACTCCTTGCTGGCCGCCGATCCCAAGTCGCGTGTCGCGGTCGAGACCGCCGTCACGACCGGCCAGGTCCACGTCATCGGCGAGGTCACCACGTCGGCCAAGGAAGCCTTCGCCGACATCAACGACACCGTGCGCAAGCGCATCCTGGAGATCGGCTACGACTCCTCGGACAAGGGCTTCGACGGCGAGACCGCCGGCGTCAACATCGGTATCGGCCGCCAGTCGCCCGATATCGCCCAGGGCGTGGACACCGCCCACGAGACCCGCGTCGAGGGCGCGGGCGACCCGCTGGACCTGCAGGGCGCCGGCGACCAGGGCCTGATGTTCGGGTACGCCATCAAGGACACCCCGGAACTGATGCCGCTGCCGATCGCGCTGGCCCACCGGCTGGCCCGCCGGCTCACCGAGGTGCGCAAGAACGGTGTGCTGGACTACCTGCGCCCGGACGGCAAGACCCAGGTCACCGTGCAGTACGACGGCACCACGCCGGTGCGGCTGGACACCGTCGTGCTGTCCACCCAGCACGCGGCCGGTATCGACCTGGACGGCACCCTGACCCCGGACATCCGGGAGAAGGTCGTCAACACCGTGCTGGCCGACCTGAACCACGACACCATGGACACCTCCGACTTCCGGCTGCTGGTCAACCCGACCGGCAAGTTCGTGCTCGGTGGTCCGATGGGTGACGCCGGCCTGACCGGCCGCAAGATCATCGTCGACACCTACGGTGGCTGGGCCCGCCACGGCGGCGGCGCCTTCTCCGGCAAGGATCCGTCGAAGGTGGACCGCTCGGCCGCGTACGCGATGCGCTGGGTGGCCAAGAACGTCGTCGCCGCCGGCCTGGCCGAGCGGGTCGAGGTGCAGGTCGCCTATGCGATCGGCAAGGCCGCCCCGGTGGGCCTGTTCGTCGAGACGTTCGGCTCCGAGACCGTCGACCCGGCCCGGATCGAGAAGGCCATCACCGCGGTGTTCGATCTGCGCCCCGGCGCCATCGTGCGCGATCTGGATCTGCTGCGCCCGATCTACGCACCGACCGCCGCGTACGGCCACTTCGGCCGGACCGACATCGAGCTGCCCTGGGAGCAGACCAACAAGGTCGAGGAACTCAAGGCCTCCGTCTAGCATTCGCGTCTTGTCACGCTAGGACGTGAACGCGTAGTCGTCGAGCGGGAAGCTGCGGCTGCGCCAGTACGCCTCGGGGGTGCTGGCCGGCCGCAGTGGCACATCGCCGTTCTTGTCGAAGTAGTAACTGTTGGCCGACGCGCAGCTGTCCTGCCAGAAGATCTGGCGGTGCCGTTTGCGCATCATCTCGGCGAAGTAGCGGGCGTTGGCCTCGGGCCGTACCTCGACCCGGACCGCGCCGGTGCGCTCGGCCTGCCGCAGGCAGCGCACGATGTGGTGGGTCTGCGTCTCGATCAACGCGAAGTACGACGAGCCGACGTACCCGTACGGGCCGCAGACGTTGAAGAAGTTCGGGAAACCCGGCACGCTGACACCCTCGTACGCCTGCATCCGGTTGTCGGTCCAGAACTCGGCCAGTGACCGGCCGCCCGGGCCGATCAATCCGAAGCTGCCGGAGTCCACGTCCATCACCTTGAAACCCGTTGCCAGTACCAGCACGTCGACCTCGTGGGCGATCCCGTCGTCGGTGACCACCCCGGTCGGGGTGATCCGATCGATCGGTTCGGTGACGAGGGCGACGTTGTCTCTGTTGAAGGTGCTCAGATAGGTGTTGTGGAACGCCGGGCGCTTGCAGCCGACCGCATAGCGCGGAGTGAGCTTCTCCCGAAGCGCCGGATCGGACACCTCGCGACGCAGATAGGACAAGCCCATCCGCTCGGCGCCGCCGGACAGCGGGAACACGCCGTGGTACTGCGCGGCCAGCGGGAAGGTGACCTCGACGTAGGCCTGGCTCAGCAGGCGCTGAGCGGTGCTGCCGAACGGCAGACGCATCGCCCAGCGCGCCGGAGCCGAGAGCGGCACGTCGAACTTCGGGAAACACCAGATCGGGGTGCGCTGAAAAACGGTGAGGTGCGCGACCTTCGGCGCGATCTCGGGAATGAGCTGCACCGCCGACGCGCCGGTACCGATCACCGCGACGCGTTTCCCGGACAGGTCGGCCCCGTGGTCCCAGCGGGCGGTGTGCAAGGTGGTGCCGGCGAAGGTGTCGACCCCGTCGATGTCGGGCAATTTCGGCACGTTGAGCACCCCGGCGGCGTTGATCAGGTGCCGCGCGGTGCACTCGCCGGCCGAGGTCTCAAGGCGCCAGAGATCGGCCGCGTCGTCGAACACCGCCCCGGTCACCTCGGTGCCGAACCGGATCCGCGATCCGATCCCATACTTCGCGACGCAGTGATCGGCGTAGGCCTTGAGTTCGCGGCCCGGCGCGTAGGTGCGCGACCAGTGCGGGCTCTGCTCGAACGAGAACTGGTAGGAGAACGACGGAATGTCCACGGCGACACCGGGATAGGTGTTCCAGTACCAGGTCCCGCCGGCCTCGGCACCCGCCTCGATGATCAGGTAGTCACCGAGCCCGGCCCGGTTCAGAGCGATGGCGGCGCCGATCCCGGAGAACCCGGCCCCGATGATCACGGTGTGGAATTCCGGCGTCATGACGCGATCCTCAGGGATGCAGCGCGGCACGCAGTGCGGCGATCCCGCGTTCGGTGGCCTCGGTTGCGGCCGGCGAGGCTAGCGCCAGGCTGACGTACCCGTGCACCATCGTCGGCTCAAGACTGTGCTGCACCGCAACACCTGCCGCGCTGAGCAATTCGGCGTATCGACCGCCGTCGTCACGCAGCGGGTCGTGCTCGGCGGTGCCGATGAAGGCCGGCGGCAGCCCGCTCAGCGACTCGGCGTTGGCGGGGGCCACATCGGTGGGCAGCGACGCCGGGTCGCTCAGATCCATGCCGGGCAGATACCAGGTCAGAAAGGCCTCGGTGACGTCCTGGTTGAGAATGTAGGCGTCGGCGTTCTCGACGAAGGACGGCGCCTTGGTATCACCGACCGCGACCGGGTACCACAGCAGCTGGAACACCAGCGGTGGGCCGCCCGCGTCCCGGGCCCGCAGTGCCATCACCGCCGACAGGTTCCCGCCCGCCGAATCCCCGGCCACCGCAATGCGAGTCGGGTCGCCGCCGAGCTCGCCGGCATGCTCACCCACCCAGCGCAGCGCCGCCCAGGCATCCTCCACGCCCGCCGGGTAGGGATGCTCGGGGGCGAGCCGGTAGTCCACCGACACCACGATCGCCTCGGCGCCCACCGAGTGGGCGCGGGCCACGTGGTCATGGGTGTCCAGGTCGCCCACCGCCCATCCACCGCCGTGGTAGAAAACGACGACGGGCAGATTGTCGTGCTGCTCGACCGGCGGCCAGTAGATCCGCACCGGGATGTCGTCGAGATCGCCGTACCCGACGGTGCGTTCCTCGATCCTCAGTTGCGGCAGCATCTCCGGCGGCGGTTTCACCGCACGCAGTTTCTCCCGGGCCACGTCGACACCGTCGGCGATGGTGAACTCCAGCGGCACCGCGTCCAGCAGGGCCTTGAGATTCGGGTCTACGTCGGGCCGGGGGGTCGAGGCGGTCATGAACCTCAGGCTAACGCGCCCCGCAGCGCGGCAAGGGCGAGATCGATCGCCTCGGTCGCTGCCGGCACCACGCCGTGGTAGCCCAGATAGCCGTGTACCAGGGTCTGTGCGTTGTGCAACTGCGCCGGCACCCCGGCCGCGGCCAGCAGTTCGGCATAGCGGACGCCGTCGTCACGCAGGGGGTCGTGGCCGGCCACCGCGATGTAGGCGGGCGCCAGGCCGCTCAGTGACCCGGCGCGGGCGGGTACCAGCGTGGCCGGCGGATCGCTCAGGTCGATCCCGGCCGCGTAGAGCTTCGAGAAGGCGCCCACCGCACCGCGGCCGAGGATCGGCGCATCGGCGTTCTCGGTGAACGACGGCAGGCTGGTATCCCAGGTGGTGGCCGGGTACCAGAGCAACTGCAGGCGCAGCGCGATCCCGGCGTCGCGGGCGAGCAGGGCCACCGCGGCGGCCAGATTGCCGCCTGCGGAATCCCCGGCGACCGCGATCCGGCCCGGGTCGGCGCCCAGTTCGTCGGCGTGCGCGGCGACCCACTGCGTCACCGCCCAGACGTCGTCGACGGCGGCGGGGTACGGATGTTCGGGAGCCAGCCGGTAGTCCACCGACACCACCACCGCCCCGGCCCCGACGGCGTGCTCGCGCGCGGTCCCGTCGTAGGTGTCCAGGTCGCCGACGACCCAGCCGCCGCCGTGGAAGAACAGGACCACCGGCGGGCAGGAGCGAAGCGACCCGGGAGTTGAATCAGGCGGGCGGGAGTCTGAAACGTCGGGCCAGTAGATCCGCACCGGGACGCCATCGATGGTGCGGTCCTCGGTGCGCAGGTCCGGGTGCACCTCACGGCGCGGCAGTGCGGCGAAGCGGGCCCGCGCCTCGTCCGGACCGCCGTCCATGGTCAATTGGAACGGCACCGCCTCCAGTACCTTTTCCAGAATGGCGTCCAAGGCGGGTCTGTCGGTACCGGATTCAGGCATGGCTTCACCGTACGCAGCCCGTTGGGTCCGGTCGTTCTGGGTCCTGGCGGTGTTGTGCGGACTGGCCTACGGGATCTTCCTGATCACGGTCGCGCTGCGGGTCCCGTCCGGTGCGGAACTGACCGGGCAGTTCCCGCTGCAACCCGCGGTGAAGGCGGCCGCGGCGGTGCTGCTGGCGCTGGCCGCCCTGCGACATCCCGAGGCCCGGGAACGGCGCTGGCTGGTCGCCGCGCTGATCGGCTCGGCCGCCGGTGACTACCTGCTCGCCATGCCGTGGTGGGAGCCGTCCTTCGTGCTCGGGCTGGCCTCGTTCCTGGTTGCGCACCTGTGTTTCCTGGCGGCCCTCGTCCCGCTGGTGCGCCGACAACCGTCCCGGCTGGCGGCCGGGGCCGTCGTGGTGGCCGCCTGTGTGGTGCTGCTGGTGTTGTTCTGGCCGGCGTTGTTGGAGCAGGGCATGGCGCTGCCGGTGGCCGTCTACATGGGCGTCCTCGTCGCAATGGTGTGTGCCGCGCTGCTGGCCGCGCTGCCGACACTGTGGACTGCACTGGGCGCGCTGTGTTTCGCGGTCTCGGACTCGATGATCGGGATCAGCAAGTTCATGCTGGCCCCCGAGAACGCCGAGGCGTTGGCGATCCCCATCTGGTGGACCTACGCGGCGTCGCTGATGCTGATCACCGCGGGGCTCTTCTTCGGAAGGGACCGGTGACCCAGACCCGCCGCGCCGCCGAGCACGAGCCGATCGCGCGGGTACTGCCGATGCTGTCGGTGCCGCACCTGGACCGCGAGTTCGACTACCTGGTGTCCGCCGATCAGTCCGATGACGCCCAACCCGGGGTCCGGGCACGGGTGCGTTTCCACGGTCGGCTGGTGGACGCCTTCATCCTGGAAAGACGTTCGGACACCGACCATCCCGGCAAGCTGGGCTGGCTGGACCGGGTCGTCTCGGCCGAACCGGTGCTGACCACCGACATCCGCAGGCTGACCGACGCGGTGGCCGCCCGCTACGTCGGTACCCGCCCGGACGTGCTGCGGCTGGCCATCCCGCCGCGGCACGCCGGAGTCGAGAAGCAGGTGCCGCCGGAACTGCCGCCACTGGCCCACACCCCGGTCGACGAATCCGGCTGGTCTCGTTACCAGCGGGGCGAGCAGTTCCTGCAGGCGATCGCCGAAGGACGCGCGGCCCGGGCGGTGTGGCAGGCGCTTCCGGGGGAGCAGTGGCCGCTGCGGCTGGCCGAAGCCGCCGCGGCGACTGTGCACGCCGGGCGCAGTGCGCTGATCGTGGTGCCCGATCAGCGGGACGTCGATGCGGTGCACGCCGCGGCGGTGACCTGTGTGGACGACTCGCGGGTGGTGGCGCTGTCGGCCGGACTGGGCCCCTCCCAGCGCTACCGGCGCTGGCTCTCGGTGCTGCGCGGGCAGGCCCGGCTGGTCATCGGGACCCGTAGCGCGGTGTTCGCGCCGGTCGCCGACCTGGGCCTGGTGATCGTCTGGGACGACGGGGACGACTCGCTGTCCGAGCCGCGGGCGCCCTACCCGCACGCTCGCGAGGTCGCGATGCTGCGGGCGCACCAATTGCGTTGTGCCGCAATGATCGGCGGGTTCGCCCGGACCGCCGAGGCGCACGCGCTGGTGCGCAGCAAGTGGGCCCACGACCTGGTGGCCGCGCGCGCCGAGGTGCGCGCCCACGCACCGCGGGTGGTGGCCCTGGACGACAACGCCTTCGACCAGGAACGCGACCCGGCCGCACATACCGCGCGGCTACCGTCGATGGCGCTGCGCACGGCGCGAGCGGCACTGGACGCGGGTAATCCGGTGCTGGTCCAGGTGCCACGCCGCGGGTATGTGCCGGCGCTGGCCTGCGCCCGGTGCCGCACGGTGGCCCGCTGCCGACATTGCACCGGGCCGATGTCGCTGCCGGACCGCGACACCCACGGCGCGGTGTGCCGGTGGTGTGCCCGCGCGGAGCTGACGTTGCGGTGCGTGAGTTGCGGGTCGGATGCCGTGCGGGCGGTGGTGGTCGGCGCCCGCCGCACCGCCGAGGAACTCGGCCGCGCCCTGCCGGGGGCCAGCGTCATCACCTCCGGCGGGGAGGCGGTGGTCTCCACGGTGAGCGCCAAACCCGCCGTCGTGGTCGCCACCCCGGGTGCCGAACCGGTCGCCGAGGGCGGCTACGGTGCCGCGCTGCTGCTGGACAGCTGGGCGCTGCTGGGCCGCCAGGATCTGCGCGCGGCCGAGGACACGCTGCGGCGCTGGATGTCGGCCTCGGCCCTGGTACGCAGCCGCGCCGACGGAGGCACCGTGGCGGTGATCGCCGAGTCCGCGATCCCGACGGTGCAATCGCTGATCCGGTGGGATCCGCTGGGCCACGCCGAGTCCGAACTGAATGCCCGCGACGAGGTGGCCCTGCCGCCGGCGGTGCACCTCGCTGTGCTCGACGGGGTGCCCGAAGCGGTGGCGGCCCTGCTGGATTCGGCCGAACTGCCCGCCGAGGCCGAACCGCTGGGCCCGGTCGACCTGCCGCCGGGGGCGCGCCGGCCGCCCGGCATCGCGGTGGACAGCCCGGTCAGCCGGATGCTGGTGCGGGTACCGCGGGCCGGTGGTCTGGAACTCGCGGCGGCGCTGCGCCGCGCGGTGAATTCGCTGAGCTCGCGCCACGAGCAACAACCGGTTCGCGTCCAAATGGACCCGTTGCACATAGGGTAAGCAGCAATTACCGGCTGGAGGTGGGCATGGGACGGCTGCTCAGGTCACTGATCCCGTTGCTGCTTATCGCGTTTGGTGTGCTGTGGCCGGTGTTGTTCAGCGCCGGGGCCGGGACGGTCAGCAGTGCCGACGGTGCCGCCGAGGATCCGGTGGTGATCAGCGACTACACCGCGCACTACACGGTCGGCGCCGATGGCGCCCTCGACGCCGTCGAGACCATCACCGGGGAGTTCCCGCCGGACCGGCACGGCATCTTCCGGCACTGGGATGTGGTCAACCAGAACGATCCCGACATCCGCCAGGTGCCGCAGATCCGGTCCATCCTGCTCGACGGCGAGGAGGTGCCCTACCAATTGCTCTGGGAGGGTAGGGAACGGTTCCGGGTGGCCAAGATCGGCAGCCCCGACTACACGTTGTATCCCGGCACCCACGTCTACCAGATCCGCTACACCATCGGCGGTGTGCTCGATCCCGGAACCACCGGTGCCGACAAAGAATTCGGCACGTCGACCGGTGACCCCCGGGCCCGCACGGTGTTCTTCTGGAACGTCATCGCCCCCGCATGGAACAACCGGATCGAGAACGTCGACGTCACGGTGACCCTTCCGGAGCCGGTGATCGGCGCACAGTGCTCGGTCGGCTCCGGCCGGGGTGCGGCCTGCTCGGACCTCAGTGTCCAGGGCGCCACGGTGCGCCTGACGGCCGCAGACCTGGCTCCGCACACCCCGGTCACCCTGCGCGCCGGTATGGACATGGTCACCCCGCCGCGCACGGAACTGCCCTGGAACCACCACTGGGACCGCGTGCTGGGCCAGTCGACGACGCGGGTCGCGGTGTTGCTCGGGCTGGCGTTCGTGTCCGGACTGATCGCCTTCCTGTGGCAGCGCAGCACCGTCGAACGGCCACCCGGATTCCCGATCCAGTACGAGCCACCAGCGGGGCTGGGCCCGGTGCAGACCGAGTACATCCGCACCGAGTCGGTACCCGAACACGGGTTGACCGCGACACTGTTCCATCTCGCCGAACGCAAGCTCGTCGAGCTCCGGCAGGTCGACGAGGACGACTGGAACGTGACCGGCACGGCGCGCAAGGATGCCTGGGCCGATGTCGATCCGGTCGCCGTCGCGGTCGGGTCGGCGCTGAAGGTGATCGGCCCCGGCGCCGAGTTCAAGGCCCGGAAGTCGGCCCGCTCCGGCGAGAAGCTGGACAGGGCCAAAACCGATATGGCCGCCGCGGTGCGGCACTGGGCGATCGAGGACGGGCTGATCGTCAAGCGGCGCCGCGAGCTGTGGCTGCGGGTCGCCAATGGGGTCGCGGCGATCCTGATGGTGTGCGGGTTTTTCCGCTGGGGATTCCCGATCACCTTGTGGGCGTTGCCGTTCGCGGTGTTCTTCCTGTTCACGATCGCCTCCTGGGGTGACGGCGTCGGCACCCGCCGCACGCCCACCGGCCGTGAACTGTGGTCGCGGGCCGGGGGTTTCCACCGGTTGCTGTCCACCGACTCGGCGGAGAGCCGGTTCGACTTCGGTGCGCGCAAGGACCTCTACGCCGCCTACGTCCCGTTCGCGGTCGCCGCCGGCAGCGCGGCGCTGTGGGCGCAGAAGTACCGGGACGCGACCGGTGCCGCCGCTCCGCAACCGGAGTGGTACAACTCCTCGGACAGCACGTCCTCGGGTTTCAGTGCAAGCTCGGGCGGAACGGACTTCGACAGTTTCGAGTCGGCGTTGTCCTCATCGATCGGCGCCTACACCGCGTCGCAGGCGTCGTCCTCCAGTGGTGGCGGCAGCAGCAGTGGCGGCGGTGGCGGTGGGGGCGGCGGCGGAGGCGGCGGAGGTGGATCATGGTGAGGTTCCTGCTGATTCTGGTGCTGGCGATCGCCGTGCTGGTGCTGATCGGCCTGGTGGTGGGCTACAACAAGCTCAAGGCCGCCGACGTGCGGGTGTCCGAGGCGTTGTCCGGTATCGACGTCGAGCTGACCCGCCGCGCAGCGCTGATCCCCAGCCTGGTGCACACGGTCGGATCCTTCGCCGCGCACGAGAAGGCAGTCCTGGACCACGCCAGTCGGGCCCGGGCCGCGCTCGACGCAGCCACTACCGGGGACTCGGTGGCGCGACGTAGCGCCGCCGAGGGGGAACTCGACAGCGCGCTCGGGCAGGTCCTGGCGTTGGGGCAGAGCTACCCGCAGTTGAACTCGTCGAACAATTTCCTGAACCTGCAGCAGAATCTCACCGACACCGAGAACAAACTGGAGTTCGCCCGGCAGTACTACAACGATGCGGTGGCGACGGTGAACCGGCTGGTCACCACCATGCCGTGGATGTTCGTCGCGCCGATCGCCGACGTGGGCGAACGCGAGTTCTATCAGACGCCCAGGCTTCCCTAGACTGACTCGGTGCGTCTCGTCTTTGCCGGAACCCCAGAACCCGCCTTGCCTTCGCTGCGCCGACTCGTCGAGTCGGACAATCACGAGGTCGTCGCGGTGTTGACCCGCCCGGACGCGGCAGCCGGCCGGCGCGGCAAACCGGTGCCGTCGCCGGTCGCGCAGCTGGCCGGCGACCTCGGGATCCCGGTTCTGCGGCCCGCCCGGCCGAACACACCGGAGTTCGTCGCCGAACTGCGCGAGCTGGACCCCGACGCCTGTGCGGTGGTGGCCTACGGTGCGCTGTTGCGTGAGGAACTGCTCGCGGTGCCCACCCACGGCTGGGTGAACCTGCACTTCTCGCTGCTGCCGGCCTGGCGCGGCGCGGCACCGGTGCAGGCCGCCATCGCCGCCGGTGACGAGGTGACCGGAGCGACGACCTTTCAGATCGAGCTCGAGCTGGATTCCGGGCCCATCTACGGCGTGGTGACCGAAACGGTGCGCCCGACCGACACCGCCGGAGATCTGCTTGAGCGACTGTCGGTTTCGGGTGCCGGGCTGCTGGAGGCAACCATGGACGGGATCGCCGACGGATCGCTGCGCCCGGTCCCGCAGCCGGCCGACGGGGTCACGATCGCCCCGAAGATCACCGTCGAGGAGGCACGGGTGCGCTGGGATCTGCCCGCTCACGCGGTCGACCGCAGGATCCGGGCGGTGACCCCGAATCCCGGCGCCTGGACCATGATCGGCGATACCCGCATCAAACTGGGTCCGGTCCACCCGGACGAGACCAAGACTCTGCCGGCCGGCGAGTTCGAGGTCGGGCGCCGCGACGTGTGGGTCGGCACCGGTTCGAACGCGGTGTCGCTGAGTTGGGTGCAACCGCCCGGCAAGAAGCCGATGAAGGCCGCGGACTGGGCTCGCGGGGCACGTCTGGACGATTCGGTGCGTGCACTGTGAGCCGGCCCAATCGCCCGGGGCGACACCACTCGAACCGCCCCCCGCAGGGCAGGGGCCCGCGGCGCAAGCCGCTGGATCCGGCCCGGCGGGCCGCGTTCGACGTGCTGCGAGCGGTCAGCGAACGCGACGCCTACGCCAACCTGACCCTGCCGGTGCTGCTGCGGGAACGCGGGATCAGCGGCCGCGACGCGGCGTTCGCCACCGAACTGGCGTACGGCACCTGCCGTACCCGCGGCACGCTGGACGCGGTGATCGCCGCCGCGGCCGGCCGACCGGTCGACCAGATCGACCCGGTGCTGCTGGACCTGTTGCGGCTGGGCGCCTATCAGCTGTTGCGCACCCGGGTGGACGCGCACGCTGCGCTGGACACCACCGTGGACCAGGCCGGCATCGAATTCGATTCGGCCCGGGCGGGTTTCGTCAACGGTGTGCTGCGTACCGTCTCCACCAAGGACGAACAGGGCTGGATCGACGAGCTTGCGCCGTCGGCGGCCACGGACCCGGTCGGGCACGCGGCCTTCGTACACGCGCATCCACGCTGGGTCGCCCAGGCCTTCGTCGACGCGCTCGGTACCCGTGCCGGTGAGCTCGGCGCGTTGTTGGCCAGCGATGACGAACGTCCCGTCGTGCACCTGGTCGCACGACCCGGTGCGCTGACCGCCGCGGAGTTGGCCGCCCAGACCGACGGCACCGTCGGCCGCTACTCGCCGTACGCGGTGTACCTGCACGGCGGCGATCCCGGCGACCTGGCGGCGGTGCGGGACGGTGCGGCACTGGTTCAGGACGAGGGCTCCCAACTGGTGGCGCGGGCCTTGACGCTGGCCGGCGTGGACGGCACCGACGGCGGCCGCTGGCTGGATCTGTGCTCGGGCCCGGGCGGCAAGACCGCGTTGATCGCGGCGCTGGCACCCGAGGGCACCCGGGTCACGGCGGTGGAGCCGGCCGAACATCGGGCCAAGTTCGTCGAGCAGAACACCGCCGGGCTACCCGTCGAGGTGCTGCGGGCCGACGGACGGGAGTCCGGTCTGGGCGCGGGCAGCTTCGACCGTGTGCTGGTCGACGCGCCGTGCACCGGTCTGGGCGCGCTGCGGCGCCGGCCGGAGGCACGCTGGCGGCGCCAACCCAACGATGTACCACCGCTGGCGAAGCTGCAGAAGGAACTGCTGGCCTCGGCGATCGGGTTGACCCGCCCGGGCGGGGTGGTGCTCTACGCGACGTGTTCCCCGCACCTGGCCGAGACGGTCGGTGTGGTGGCCGACGCGCTGCGCCGACAGCCGGTCACCGCGCTGGACACCCGGGAGTTCTTCCCCTGGGTCGACCAGCTGGGCGACGGGCCCTATGTGCAGCTGTGGCCGCATCTGCACGGCACCGACGCGATGTTCGCCGCGGCGCTGAAAGTAGGCTGACCGGCATGGCAGGTCAATCTCCCGTCGCTTCGCTCGCCCAGGCCCCCCTCATCGCTCCGTCCATCCTCTCCGCGGACTTCGCCCGGCTGTCCGACGAGGTCGCCGCCGTGGCCGGTGCGGACTGGCTCCACGTCGACGTGATGGACAACCATTTCGTCCCCAACCTGACGCTGGGCCTGCCCGTGGTGGAGAGCCTGCTCAAGGCGACCGACATCCCGATGGACTGCCATCTGATGATCGACCAGCCGGAACGCTGGGCCCCGCCGTACGCGGAGGCGGGCGCCTACAACGTCACCTTCCACGCGGAGGCGACCGACAATCCGGTGGGCGTGGCCCGCGATATCCGGGCCGCGGGCGCCAAGGCCGGTCTGTCCCTGAAGCCGGGCACCGCGCTGGACCCCTACCTGGAGATCCTGCGCGAGTTCGACACCCTGCTGGTGATGTCCGTGGAGCCCGGTTTCGGCGGCCAGAAGTTCATCCCCGAGGTGCTCGGCAAGGTCAGCACCGTGCGCCGGCTGGTGGATGCCGGAGAGCTGACGATCCTGGTGGAGATCGACGGCGGCATCAACGCCGACACCATCGAGGCCGCCGCCGAGGCCGGTGTGGACTGCTTCGTGGCGGGTTCGGCCGTGTACAGCGCCGCCGACCCGGCCGAGGCGGTGCGGCAGCTTCGGCGGCAGGCCGGGGCCGTGTCGCCGCACCTGACACTGTGACCCTCGACGCCGCGATGCGGCCGGCGACCTTCGACGCCGCGATGCGGCTGGCCATTGAGCAGGCCGAGCGGGTAAAGGGCGCCACCTATCCGAATCCGCCGGTCGGCGCCGTCATCCTGGACTCCGCCGGGACGGTCGTGGGGGTCGGCGCCACCGAGCCGACCGGCGGGGCACACGCCGAAGTGGTCGCGTTGCGGCGGGCGGGTGAGCTGGCCCGGGGTGGGACCGCGGTGGTCACGCTGGAACCGTGCAATCACCACGGCCGCACCCCGCCGTGTGTCGACGGGCTGCTCGCCGCCGGGGTGTCCCGGGTGGTGTATGCCGTCGCCGACCCCAACCCGGTCGCCGCCGGTGGGTCGTCGCGGTTGACCCAGGCCGGAGTCGAGGTACAGGCCGGGGTGCTCGTCACCGAGGTGACGGGCGGGCCGCTGCGCGAATGGCTGCACAAGCAGCGCACCGGATTGCCGCATGTGACATGGAAATTCGCCACCAGCGTGGACGGGCGGAGCGCCGCCGCCGATGGCAGCAGCCAGTGGATCACCAGTGACGCCGCCCGCGCCGATGTACACCGGCGTCGCAGCGTGGTGGAGGCGATCGTGGTCGGCACCGGCACGGTGTTCTTCGACGACCCCACCCTGACCGCACGACTGCCCGACGGCAGCCTGGCCGACCGCCAGCCGCTGCGCGTCGTGGTGGGGGAGCGCGAGATCTCCTCGGAAGCCAATGTGCTCAACGATGACTCGCGCACCATGGTGATCCGTACCCACGACCCGCACGAGGTGATCCGGGCCCTGTCGGACCGGACGGCGGTGCTCTTGGAGGGCGGACCCACACTTGCCGGGGCGTTTCTGCGGGCCGGGGTCATCGACCGGATCCTCGCCTACGTTGCGCCGATTCTGCTCGGCGGCCCGATCACCGCGGTCGACGATGTCGGGGTGCTCAGCATTGCCGGCGCCCAGCGGTGGCGGTTCGACGGCATCGAGGCGATCGGGCCGGACGTCCGGCTCAGCCTGGTGCCGAACTGAGCCTGCCTCACCGTGCACATGTGAGCGCAGACACATTCGGCCTCCGGGTGTGATCTCCAAACCCGTTGTCCCGGGCCAACGGACCGGGTGTTGTAGCCCGGTGCGACGGTCCGTTCGCCGGTAGACTTCGGCCACAGCGCCTTCACCGACGAGTGGCTCGGGAACGCACCAACAAAGGACAACGAGCATGACTGCACTGCAGGACTGGCTCAACAGCGGGCCGGTCACCCCGCATCACGTGAAATCTTTGGTCTTCGGCGTGCTCCGAATGGGGCCGCAGCCCACCGTGTATCGACGTGCGCCCAAGATCATGCAGCGTGGACTGGAGCGTTGCTGACCGCTGCCGATTTGCTGAATCTGCAGATCAGGTGACGTAATCTCGGTCACCGCCTACGGCTTTCGAGTGGACGTAGGCCCCCAAACCGGACCCCGATGATCGATGATGACTGCCGGAGTGGCAGTTCGCATATCGACGGACAAAGCCGGCAAGGAGATGGTGATGAGCGCATTGGGCCAGCCCCGTGGTGGGAGCGCGGGGCACACGATTTCGCTGGCGCCGTTGACGGTGCTGGAGCTCGACCCGGCTGAGCTGGTGACATGTGCTGCCGGAGCCGGTTTCGACGCTGTCGGGCTGCGGCTGATCCGGGCCACCCCGCAGGAGCCGGTGCGGCCCACGATCGGGCAGACCCCGCTGATCCGGGAGACCAAGCAACGGCTGGACGATTCGGGCCTGCGTCTGATCGATATCGAGGTGCTGCGACTGCGCCCGGATACCAAGGTGCGCGCGGATTTCGAGGCGTTCCTGGAGACCGGTGCATTCCTGGGCGCCACCGAGATCCTGGTGACGGGCAACGATGACGATCACCGTCGTACCGCGGACAACCTCGCCGAGTTGGCTTTGCTGGCAGCGCAATTCGGGCTGACGCCGAACCTGGAACCGATGCCGTGGACGCAGGTACAGGATCTGCGTCAGGGGGCCGAGATCGTCACCGCGTGCCAGGCCGCGGTGGGTCTGCTGGTCGACGCCATCCACTACGACCGTGCCGGGACCACGCCCGCCGACCTGGCGGCGCTGCCGGCAGAGTGGATTCGCTACGCGCAGATCTGCGATGCGCCTGCCGAGCGGCCCGCCACCGTGCAGGAGATGATGCACCAAGGGCGTTGTGCCCGTTTGCTGCCCGGCGCCGGCGGCCTCGACCTGGTGTCGATGTTGCGGGCGTTGCCGGCCGGGATCCCGATCAGCGTGGAGGCCCCGCTGGAAAGCGACGCACCCGCCGCGGTGCGGGCCGCCGCCGCGGCCCGCACCGCGCGTGAGGTGCTGGCATCCGTCGACGAAGCGAACTGGTCACCACTGGTCCGAACTGCCTGATCGGCCGTCGGTTCTTGTCTGCGCCCCGCTGGAGATCTGCCGCCGGCCTGGTCGGCTACCTCGTCTGGGCGATCGCCACGGCCGGTGTGTGCGCCCACTTCGTCGGTTTGACCAGCACGGTGGTGGCGTGGTTCGCGGCGTTCACCCCGGTGGGGGTCGTCTTGTCCGTGATCGCGCTGGTGCTGCTGCTCATCGGTGGGCGGCGGCGGGCCGCGGTCGCGGCCACGGTTGTTCTGCTGGTCGGGATCGGGACACAGGTACCGCTGTATCGGAGCAGCGCACCGCCGGAACTGTCGGGCCCGTCGGTGCGGGTGATGCAGGCCAACATCCGGTTGGGCGGCGCGGATGCGGCAGCCCTGGTGGATTCGGTGGGTGCGCGCGAGATCGACGTACTCACCGTGATCGAGCTGACCGACTCGGCGAGGGCGAAACTGGCGGCCGCGGGGCTGGAGAATGCGCTGCCCCACAATTGCGTGCGCACCCGGCACGGCGGCGGTGGCGCGGGTATCTATTCGCGGTACCCGCTGCGTGAGTGTGCACAGCTGGACGGATTCGTACTCAACAATCTGCGTGCTGTCGCCGAGATCCCTGCTGCCGATCCGACGGCGGTATATGCACTGCACCCACTGCCGCCGTACCCCGAGCCCGCCTGGAAATGGGTGTACGAGCTCAAGCGGCTGCGGCCGATCTTTTCGGCCGAGCCGTACCCGATGATCGTGGGTGCCGATTTCAATGCCACCTACGACCACCGCCAGTACCGGCAACTGCTGACCAACTCGACGCCACATGGCGTGGCACCGCTTCTCGATGCCGCCGAGCACGTGGGCGCAGGTGTGGTGCCGACCTACCCGGCAGACCGGGTGCTGCCGCCGGTACTGGCGATCGACCGGATCCTGACGCGCGAATGGGTGCCGACGACCTTCGCGCGGCTGGAGCTGCCGGGGTCGGATCACCTCGGCGTGACGAGCAACCTGCGGTTGCCCGGGATGAATTCAAACTAGATTTTTGAATTCATCTGATCGATTGCGCTGCAAAGAGATTCGTGCGCGAGCGCGGTTTCGGCGCGGCCCTGTGGGTTGCGTCATACTGATCCTACGTAGCTGACAATTTCCTGTGTGTTCTCGCTAGTGTCGTTTTCGCAATGAGGACTCACCGGCCGGTGAGCAACGCTCAGGCGCCGTTCTGTGGCAGATGCCAGGTGCCTTCCCGTCGTGAAAGGTAAAGACTCCCTTGACAGATACCGTGGAGGGCACTGGCTTTGCGAACATGGAGAAGTTCGCCGTCATCGACCAGGATGTGATGTCTGGCAAACAAACCGTCAGTCGCGACAACCACGATCGGGCGGTCGGAATCGGCCCCGGAGGGTCCGGGGACGGCCCAGGTCAACCGACCGTGACCGTGGTGATCCCGACCCGCAACGAGGCCCGCAACCTGCCGTATGTCGCAAAGCGGATGCCGGCAGTGGACCAGATCGTGGTGGTGGACGGGGCGTCTGTCGACAACACGATCGAGGTCGCCCGCGAACTGTGGCCGGATGCACTGATAGTCAACCAGTCTCGGAATGGAAAAGGCAACGCGTTGGCATGCGGTTTCGAGGTGAGCACCTGTGACATCGTGGTGATGATCGACGCCGACGGATCAACCGACCCGGCCGAGATCCCGGACTTCGTCGCAGCGTTGGTGTCCGGTGCCGACTTCGCCAAGGGCAGCCGCTTCACCCGATCGGGTGGCAGCGACGACATCACCCATCTGCGCCGCCTCGGCAACAAGGGACTCAACTGGCTGGTCAATCAGCTGTTCGACACCAGCTTCACGGATCTGTGCTACGGGTACAACGCATTCTGGCGAAGGCATCTGCCGGTTCTGGACCTGCCCCGCACCGATGTCACCGATGCGCAGTGGGGTGACGGATTCGAGATCGAGACGGTCATCAACGTCCGTGTCGCGCGAAACGGCTTGAAGATCCAGGAAGTCAGCAGTTTCGAAGGCAAACGGATCTACGGGCGTAGCAACCTCAATGCGGTCACCGACGGCCTGCGGGTGCTGCGGACCATCGGCCGTGAACGCCGGCTGCATCGCGGGACCGTGCCGGTGTCGTCGCCGTTGCCGGCCCGATGAGCAAGGTACGCGAGAAGATCGGTCACACCCTCGCGCTCGCGGAAAGTGTCGGGTTCACCTCGGCTCTCAACCTGGTCGCACGGCGCGCGCTCGGGATGGCAAAGCCGGTGCCGGTAACCTGCGGAGCGCACCGGTTGATGGTGCGCCCCTGTGACAGCGACCCCTTCGTGCTCGCGCAGATCTTCACCGAACGCGAATACGATGCGCATCCATTCTGGATGGAGCGTCTCAACGTGATCGCGGCGGGTATCCGGGCGGCCGGACAGATTCCGCTGATCATCGATGCCGGCGCGAACGTCGGCTACTCGGCTCTCTATCTCGCCGAACACTTCCCGGATGCCGTGATCCTGGCCGTCGAACCTGACCCGGACTGCGTCGCTCTCATCGAGCGCAACTGTGCGCAGAACTCACGGATCAAGATGGTCCATGCGGCGGTGTGGAGTCACGAGAACGGTGTCGACCTGACCACTCGCGAGGAAGGCTCGTGGGCGAACCGGGTATCCGATGGTGGCGTCACACCGTCGGTCACGCTCGAGACGTTGATCGCCGAGATACCCGATGCGGCACCGTTCATCGTCAAGCTCGACATCGAGGGCGCCGAATCTGAGGTTTGCCGGGCCTCCCCGGGGGCCGTCTCGTCCTTCGCATGCATCATGATCGAACCACACGACTGGATGCTGCCCGGGTCGGGCGGATTGTCCGCGCTTTATGACGCCGTTGCCGGAAAGAAGATGGACACTTTGATCCGGGACGAGACCTTGATGCTCTTCGATTGCGCTGTTTCGCAACGGTTCGGCTCTGCCGACGCCTCTCGATGAAGCTTTCTGTGGACACATTCAGCAAAATTGGACGATCGTAGAACGTAGCTATTGTGACAGTCGTTGTCCTGCAATAGCATTCGCGGCAGCCATATCTGGCTGATCACCCCTCGGAAAAATTAGGAGAACCGTGTCACTCGCTGTTAAAGCGGAACCGGGGCGCGAATTCTGCACCGCGCCGGCGTCGTCCGCACCGTCGAAGAAGAAGCTGTTCGTAGCTTCGGTAGCGATCACCGGGGCGTCCGTCATGGCCGTCACGCCGATGGCGTCCAACGCGCCGGCCCTGGAATCCGCCCAGCACGCAGCGCAGGCCGCGCAGCAACGAGCAGTCGAGCTGGCGGCGTTCGAGAACCCGCTCATCGTTCTCAACGAGACGTTCTCGAAAGCGTTTGGGCACCTGAGCAATCGGGGACGCGAAGTGTCGGCGACCCTGGGCCCGAATCTGGGAACGCTGCTGGGCAACCCGCAGCTCCAGCGCGAGCTGGCGACGGCTCTGTTCAACCCGTTCACCACCATTCCGGCGGTCCTGAACAACCTGGGCGAGCACCGCGAGACATTGATCACCGGTATCCAGGGGTCGATAGCCGGCGGAGCGGCGCACAATGCCAAGTTGCTGGGTGTCATCCAGAACTCGCTCACCAACCTGTTCCGCGGGCAGTTCACGGAATCCTTCGCCTACCTCAATGACTGGTTTATCTTCGGTCTCGGCGAATCCGGCTGGCCGCTGTACCCGAGTCTGGAAATTCCCGGCAAGGTTGCACGTTCGATCGGCGCCCCGGCCATCGGTGCGGTCCTGGATGCCCTGCTCGTCGGTGACACCACACTTGCCGGCTACCCGCACGCACTGCTGGTGCCCTACGTGAGCGCCATCTTCCGGTTCACCGACAGCCTGGACGAGATTCGCGCATCGGTGGTCGCCGGTGATCTGGCCAGCGTCGTCAGCCATGTCGTCAACCTCCCTGCCAAGGTG
Source organism: Mycobacterium sp. AMU20-3851 (assembly GCF_043974665.1). Taxonomy (NCBI): domain Bacteria; kingdom Bacillati; phylum Actinomycetota; class Actinomycetes; order Mycobacteriales; family Mycobacteriaceae; genus Mycobacterium; species Mycobacterium sp. AMU20-3851. The sequence continues at coordinate 3,157,414 of NZ_CP146371.1, read as the reverse complement.
GTCGGCGCCTTCCTCAACGGCTACCGCCCGAGCATCGCCCCGGAGTGGTCGGTCTTCCCCGGCCTGCTGAGTGAGGGCGGGACGATCGACGGATTCTTGGTCCAGTACCCGAAGCTCTTCGCCGATGCGCTGCGCAACCTCACGGCGCCCCGCTCGGCTCAGAGCGCGGTTTCCGAGCTGGACAGGGTCTCCTCGCCGGCTGTCGCCGATGAGGCCGACACGGTGACGCTGACCCTGGACACGGTCTCCGGTGGCGGCACGCAGGTTCAGCAGGTGGTGGCCGTCGGCGATGAAGACGAGGGCGAGGGCGAGGGCGCCGAGCAGGCCCCGGTGGAGGAGGAATCCGCCGCGAGCGGGCCCGGCACCGACGAGGCATCCGAGGTCGAGACCGACCCCGCGGCTGACACGGCTGCCGAGTCCGCCGAGCAGTCCGACACCGTGGACAGCGAGACGGGTGCCGAGGCAGGCACCGAGAGCGATGCCAAGGCTGACGACGCGGCCGGTACCGAGACCGAGACCGGCACGGATGGCACGCCGACGGACGCGGCCGACACCAAGGCTGACGACGCACCCGACGCCAAGGCAGAAGCCAAGGCGGAGAAGAAGGCAGCCAAGGCAGAGCAGAAGGCCGCCAGGGCAGAGGCACGGGCCGCCGCCAAGGCCGCCCAGGCAGAGGCACGGGCCGCCGCCAAGGCCGACCGAGCGTTCGACAGCAGCACCGGCTCGGGTGGGGCCGGCGAGTCCGACAGCGGCTCCGCCGGCTCGGGCAGCGGCAACGACAGCGAGTAGTTTCACCTGAACACAGGTACGGCCCCCTCTCCGGAGGGGGCCGTACGTCGTTTCACTGCAGGTTGAGTGCCTCGGCCACCCGGCCCACATGCGGCTCCCGCACCACCGAGTCGTGATCACAGTTGATCCGCTGCATGGTGAGCTCGCCGGTCAGCAGCTTGGGCCACACCCGGTCATCGTCGCGGTTGAAACTGCTGAGCAACAGCAGGGTGCGCCCGTCATAGGGCAGCGGCCGATGAAGCCGTCCCACCCGCACGCCGACCTCGCGCAGCGCGGCGACCTTCTGTTCCGGGGTGCCGTCGACGATGCCGGCCAGTGGAAGCCACAGTCGCTGGCGCCACAGCTCCCAGGGTGCGGCCGGATCCTGTTCCAGCAGAGTCGATCCGACGTCAGGCAGCTCCCGGCGTGCGGCCCGCACGGTGCGCGGCGGCAGGAAGGGGTCGAGCAGGGTGACCAGTTCGACGTCGTGGCCCAGATCCTTGAGCCGGTTGGCCACATCGATGGCGATGAAGGCGCCGAGCGAATGGCCGGCCAGGGTGTAGGGGCCTTCCGGCTGCAGTGCCAACAGATCCCGCAGATGACGCCGTGCCGCCCGCCCGATCGTCCAGTCCGGGAACGCCCGGTTCTCCAGACCTTGCGCCTGGAACGCGACGACGGCGGTGTCCCGATCCAGCCGGTCGGCGAGCGGCACGAAGGACAGCGCCGATGCACCCGCGCCGGCGAAGCAGAAGATCGTGCTGCGGGTGGCGTCGGTGGGCGGTCGCAGCAGCACCGTGGTCGGCGCGATGCCCTTGTCCCGCACCACGGCGTCCCCTTCCAGCCGCGCCGCGACGATCTCGGCGAACTGGGCGACGGTCGGGGCGACGGCGAGGTCGGACGAGGTGAGCCGCACGCCGTGGTGCTCTCCGAGCAGGCTGATCATCTGCTGGACGTTCAGCGAATCTCCGCCCAGGGCATAGAAGTTCTCATCCCGGCCCACCTCGGTGACGCGCAGGATGGTGGCCCACGCGGCCGCGATCCTGGCTTCCAGGCCCGGGGCCGGTGCGATGATCGGTCCGCGGGACGGCGCGGGCAGGGCCCGACGGTCGACCTTGCCGCGTTCGTTGCGCGGCAGGGCGTCCAGCATCACCACGTGGGTGGGAACCATCCACGCGGGCAGCCGGGTGTGCAGCTGGGCGCGTACATCGGCCACCGCGGGGCTGCGGAGTTCGGGGTCCGGTGTCACGTATGCGGTCAGCACCGGGGTCTCGGCCTGCTGGTCGGCCAGGACCAGTGCCTCGCGGATGCCGGGGCAGTCCAGCAGAGCGGCTTCGACCTCGGCGGGCTCGACCAGGTATCCGCGGATCTTCACCGCGGCGTCCATGCGGCCCAGCACCACCAGCACCCCGTCCTCGGTGATCCGGGCCCGATCGTTGGTCACGAACGTCCGGCTGCCGTCCGCGTTGGTGGTGAACGTGGTGGATGCGTTGTCCGGCTTGAGATATCCGGCGGCCAGGTAGGGTGAGCTGACCGTCAGCCGGCCCTGTTCGTCGATCGCCAACCGCTTGTGCGGTACCGGAACGCCGGCCGGGATGACGCCCGCCGGGATCTCGTCGCCGGGCCAGATGTCGTAATGCGCGATCCCCAGCGTCTCGGACGAGCCTGCCCAGTTGGTCAGGACGGCATGGGGCGCCAGGTCACGGGCCCGCCGGATGACGTTGCTGTACACCGGTTCTCCGGTCGTCACGATCCGCCGCAGACCAGGCAGGGTGCGATCCCCGGCGGCCTCGGTCAGGGACTGCAGGAACGACGGTGTGCACATCAGGATCTCGACATCGGCGAGTCGATCGAGAGCCGCGGCCGGGGTGCAGTTGCGGGGATCGACGGCGGTGACCTCGGCGCCCGACAACAGCGCGCCGATGAGTACGTTGAGTCCGGCCGCGAAACTGACCGGCATGCAGAGTGCAACCCGGCTGTCCTCGACGATGCCGAACCGGTCGCGATGAAGTACCCAGTCGCTCAGCCATGTTCCGTTGACGTGCAGGACGGCCTTGGGTTCACCGGAGGACCCGGAGGTGAACTGGATACTGGTCACCGTCTGCAGCCCGATCTCGACCTGTGCCACGGTGCCGGTCGTGGTCCGCGGCGGCTGCCCTGCCGGCCACACCACGTGGTCGGTGGCCAAGGTCTGCGCCAGTGCGTTGTTGGACTCGTCGACGACAATGGTGTCCAGGCGGCGGCCCTGCTCGGTGAGGGCGTCGAAGATATGCGTCATCCGATCCTGCGGCAGGCCCGGATCCAGTGGGACCAATGGGGCGCCGGCAGCGAAGCTGCCCAGTACGACGGCCGCGGTGTGCGGGTTCAGGTCGCCCACCATCGCGACCGCCGCCGCCGGATCATCGCGGCCGGCAAGGGCGGACCGCCAGGCCGCGGCGGCCGATCGCAGCGCGGCATAGCTGACCGAACCATGCTCGGTGCGTAGCGCCACCTGAGTCTTCTTCCGCTCTGCGATCTGCTCGAATCGCTCGCTCACGGAATCACATTCGACCGGTGCGACGTGGGACAGATCCGGCCGCGCCGGAGGCATCGGGGGGCTGTCGAGGGTTTGTCCGCGCGGGGTGAGCGCGATCTTGCGCAGCAACGCGATCGTGGGCAGCGCGACGACCAGCGTGATGAGCAGTTCACCGGCCAGATAGGTGTATCCGACCGCGTTGATGCCCCATCGCGGGGTGGTCACGATGACGCCCACCACCACCAGCACCCCGAGCAGTACCTGCGAGACGACCGCGAGGCACAACCTGCGTTGCAGCCGAGCCAGCGCGGTGTAGATGGTCGTCAGCGCCACCGCCGGCAGTACCAGTGCCATGACCCGGATCAGCGTGGTGCCGTTCTCCGCGTAGTGCGGACCGAGGATGCCCAGGATCAATGGGGCCGTCGCCAGCAGCGTCAGGCAGCCCGCCACCGCCGAGCCGCCGCACAGCAGCACGAATCGTCCGGTGCAGGCCCGTACGTCGGCTCCCGGGGTGGACGCCGCCGCGATGAACGGAGCGGATGTGGCGACGATCAGGGCGCCGAGGGTGTTGACCACCAACCAGCACATCGAGAAATAGGCGTTCATCTCGGTGCCCAGCTGAGCGACCACGATGAGCGGGACCAGCAGGGGCACGATCACGTTGATCGCGTTGATCGCATACGAACTGGCAAAGAAGTGGAACAGTTCGCGGCGTCCGGGCAGATCGGGGGTGCCTGTGCGGCTTCGCGTTTCGCGGGCGATGATGCTGACCGCGATGACCGCGGTGATGACGGCGGCCGGCAGCACCCAGGACCAGACGATCGCAGCGCCGGTGGCCAGTGGGATGAGGGCGGCGACCAGACCCAGCTTCACGGTGGACTGGCTGATGTTCTTGATCGCGATGGTGCGGGCCCGACTCAACCCGATGAGGATCTGATCCTGCAGCGTGTAGATCGCCAGCACCGCCACGAACATGGGGAACAGCAGCATCTCGACCCGGGTGGGGAACAGCTGCCCCCGCGGCCCGACCGCGAGGAAGACGACGCCGAACAGCAGTGCCGCGACGGCGACGAAGGCGGTGCCCTCCCACACGATGCGTTGCGTCCGGCCGCCGGCCAGTGGCAGGAACCGTTCGTACATGCTGCCGAGGCTGAAGTTGGCCAGGATCGCGATCAGCGTCGCCGACGAGATGATGGCCGAGGCGCGCCCCACCTCGGCGGTGTCGTAGCCGCGTGCGGCCACCGTCCAGAAGACGAAGCCGAGGATGCCGGTGGCGGCACTCGATGTCATCACCGCGGCGATGTCGATGCCGAGTCCATTGCCGGCGCCCGTCACCGCCGGGACGGGAACCCTCAGATCCGCAGGGGGAGTTGAAGGTCGCTGGGTGCGCAGGGCGTCTGGACTGCCTGTCGTCGGCATGCGAATGGGGTCCTAGCGGGGGCGTGGCGCGTTCGGCGGGGCCGGTTGCGGGTGGCAGGAGGGCGGTCGATGGCCGCCGAATGGAGGATACCCAGAAGTCTCAGCATTGGTTAGCCTACCCAAACCAGTGATACGCATCATACCGGTCCAGGTAGCCGCCACAAGCGCGCCCAGGATTGCTAACCTCCGGTGCAATTGAGACGAACCCCGTTGCGCTGACGGTATTTCCAATGCAGCGACGGGCGGTCCCGCGTCTCGTGAACAGTGAACGCCTCCGTGGCGCAGAATGGGTGAGGTACGTGCGTCTCGGTTCGACAGCCCGGCTGACCGGGTGGGTAGCGCTGGTGCCGCTGGCGTACTTCGCGGCCGAGTGGGTGGTCGCAGCGTCCTGGCGCGGTCATTACGGCTACCGCGACCAACTGCTCGGCCCGCTCGGGATGGCCTTTTGTGGCCCGGTCGGCAACTGGCCCTGCAGCGAGATCTACCGGGCGATGAACATCGCCCTGGTGGCCACCGGTCTGGCGGTGGCGATCGTCGCCCTGAGCCTGCTGGTTCAGCGGTCGGCGCACCGCGGTGCCGCCCTGCTGCTGGTCGCGGCGGGCCTGGCGCTGAGCGTCGCCGGTGCGGTCACCCAGCATGCGAGCTATTCGGTGAACCTCACGGCGACAGTGGTTTTCATGGCGCTGGGATCCATCAGCGCGTTACTCATCGCGGTGCACCCCGCAACGCACATGTCGGGGGAGCGGCGCGTTGTCGCCGTCCTGGCCGGGGCGACCGGCCTGATCGGCTACTTCATCTACGCCAGTGGCCACGACGTCCTCGGCCCCGGCGGGGCGCAGCGCGCGTCCATCTACGGCATCCTGATCGCCGTCATCGCGGTCGGCACAGCCGGTTTCGGCACGGTGGCCCGCGACGACGTCCGCGCCGCCGACACTCACGGACTTCTCGAGGTATCACGGTGAACGACCGGCGGTTTGAGCCATGACAGCGACTCTCGAATCGGTCGTGGGGGACAGTTCACCCGATACCGGTGCGCGGCGGCCCGCACGACGAGTACGGCTGTCGCGGGTGCGGCCGGCCGATCTGGCGGTGGCCGGAGCGGTGGCCGGAGCATTCGCTCTCGCGGACCTGCCGGTTGTGCCGAGTGCGATGAGCCTGGCGGTGTTCATCGCCATCGGCCCGGGGGCCGCGGTGCTCACCTGGGTTCGGATACCGCGGCGGGCCATGTTGTCCACGGTGCCGGTGCTCGGTGCGGCGATCACCACATTGGTGGCGATGGGGGCGATGTGGTCCTACCGCTGGAGTCCGCCGGAGATCCTATGGGTGCAGGTGGTCGCGGTGTGCGGCAGCAGCGCCTACTGGTACTACCGCAGGCGCAGCACACCGGCGGCCGCCTGGACCGTGAGTCGCTCACGGCTGCTCGGCAGTCCGGTGGTGACCGGGGAATCCCTACTGCGCAGGCATCTTTCGCTCTTGCTCAGCGTCGTTGCGGTGGCGCTGTGGCTGGTGGCCGTGCCGGGACTGCCCGGCGTCGACGCGAGCTTCTACGGCCTGTTGTTCTCCGGTACCGGCCCGGTCCTTGCGGTGTGCATCGTGTTGTGCACCTGGGCGCTGTTGGTGGCGGTCCGCGACCGGCGGGTGATTCCCGCGGCCGTCGCGGTCGCCGCGGCGATCGTCGTCGCCCGGGTGACCACCTTCGTCGCGACCGAGGTGCCGCTGTACGACTGGACCTACAAGCATCTCGCGGTGGTCGACTACATCATGGTGCACGGCCGGATCGCGCCGGACGGAACCGACATCTACGCGCAGTGGCCGGCGTTCTTCGCGATGTTCGCCTGGTTCAGCGAGGTCTCCGGACTGGCCCCGATCACCATCGCGCACGTGTTCGCTCCCATCATGCACGCGCTGATCGCCGTGAGCGTGAACTGCGCCGCGCGGGTCATCGGGTGCTCCCGCCGTACCGCGGTGACCGCCGCATTCCTCGCCGAGGTGTTCAACTGGGTTGGCCAGGACTATTTCTCGCCTCAAGCCTGGTCACTGATGCTGGTGTTCGGCATGATCGTGCTGCTGCTGGCCTCGCCGCGCTGCCCGGCGGCCGGGGTGCTGGCGATCGTGGTGTTCGCGGCGACGGTCCCGACCCATCAGCTGACACCGTTCTGGGCCGTGGCGGTGGCATGCCTGCTGTGTGTGGTCAGACGAGCACGGCCCTGGTGGATCTCGGCTGTCATGGTGGTCATCGTCGGCAGCTATCTGCTGCTCAATCTGGAGGCGGTGCTGCCGTACGGCATGTTCTCGGGCAGTAGCGTGGTCAGCAATGCCACCAGCAATGTGGTCACCTCGGGCATGCCCGCCAAGGATTTCACCTCTGCGGTGGTGCGGACACTGTCGTTGACGGTGGTGGTCTGGGCCTTCTGTTGCGCGGTCTGGTTGTGGCGGCGGAAGCGACCGGTGATCGGACCGGCCATCGTCGCGTTCTCCTCGTTCGGGCTGCTGCTGGGCCAGAACTACGGCGGGGAGGCCATCTTCCGGGTGTACCTCTACGCACTGCTCGGCTGTGCGCTGCTGATCGCGCCGTCGGTGGTCGGTGCGGTGGACCGTTCGAAGATCGGGCCCCGTGCCGTGATGACACGCACCGTCGCCGTGCTGGGGTTGAGCGGACTGTCGCTGGCCGGCCTGCACGGGTATGTCGCGCTGTGGCCGATGGTGATCGAGACCCGCGCCCAGGTCGATCTGATGAACTCGATCACCGAGGACGCCGATCTGCGGACCCGTCTGGTGATGATGCGCCTGGGCGGTATGCCGACCCGCCTGAATGCCGACTATGCCGACGTGGTGCTGTTCAACCCGTACTTCGACGAGACGATCGCCTATGACCTCTGGGACGGCCAGGACCCCGAGCTGGCGCAGTTGAAGCAGAACTTTCCCGCCGACGACGACATCAAGGTGCTCAACGAAAACGCCACCCGGGAGGCGTATATGGCCTATTTGATGTTCAGCGAGCAGTCCGACAAGGCGGTGCGCTACTACGGCGACTACCGCCCGGAGGCGATCGACATCCTGCAGGACGCCCTGCGGGACTCACCGAACTGGACCGTGTTCTACGAGGACGGCAACACGCTGGTGTTCCGGAGCATCAACCAGGAGAAGATGGGCGAAGGGAACGCCGACGGTGAATGAGACCGCGCCGCTCACCGCGACCAGCCTGTCCATTGTGGTGTGCTGCTATACCGCCGCACGGCGCGCACAGGTCCTTCGGGCCGTCGATACCGCGCTCGAGCAGATCGGCACCTGCGACCAGATCATCGTGGTCGTCGATCACAACGAGGCCCTGCTCGAGGACCTCTCGGATGTGCTGCCCCCGTCGATCACCGTGACTGCGAACACCTTCGAACGCGGACTGTCCGGCGCCCGCAACACCGGGGTAGGCCGCTCGGTGAACGAGGTCGTCCTGTTCCTCGACGACGATGCCGCGCTCACCGCCGGAGCGCTGGACGCGGCGCGGCAGGCGTTCGAGGACCGTTCGGTGGTCGCCATCGGGGGCGCGGTCGAGGCCGACTGGCAGCTCGGCGCCGCGCCGGGCTGGTTCCCCGCCGAGTTCGGCTGGGTCGTCGGATGCGATTACCGCGGGTTGCCGGCCGGCGGCGAGCAGATCCGGAATCCGATCGGTGCGGCGATGGCGGTGCGACGGGACGCCCTCAACCGGATCGACGGGTTCTCCAGCCGACTCGGACGGGTGGCCGACCTCCCGGCCGGCTGCGAGGAGACGCTGATGGGCGTCCAGTTGCGTGCCGAGTTCCCCGACCGGCGCATCATCCGGCACACCGCATTCCGGGTGTCCCACCATGTCCCGACCGACCGGTCGACGCTGCGCTATTTCATCCGGCGGTGCTACCAGGAGGGGCGATCCAAGGCCTCGCTGACCCGTATCGCAGGACCGGCCGACGCGCTGGCCAGCGAGCGGAGCTACACCATCCGGATCCTGCCGTCGGGCGCCTGGCACGCTCGGCGCAATCCCCGCCGGGCTCTCGCGCTCATCATCGGGTTCCTTTGCACCGCAACCGGTTACCTCACCGGTATGGTGCGGACCACTCCCTCGGAGATGGCACGATGAACGCGCTGATCCAGCATCCCCGACTTCGACCGGCGGCCACGGCGGTGATCCCGGCCTACCTGGTGGCCGCCTGGCTGTTCCCGCCCGCGACGGGGGTGGCCTCGGTGCTCGCCGGCCTCGGTGTGGCGGTGGTGGGCGCCGCGGCGGCACGGCACATCGTCGGTCCCGCACCGGCGATCCTGCTCGCGGCGGCCGGGACGGCCCTGGCGTTGTCCGGGATCTCCGCGGACCGGTCCTGGGACGCCGCGCTGGTGACGGCGTTCAGTGTTCTCGGTGCCGTCGCAGTGTTCCTGGCCGGCACCGACACCACCCTGGCGGCACCGTGGCGACTGCTGTTCGCTGCGGCCGGCGTGCTCGCCCTGGTCGGCTACTTCGGTGCGGTCGGCGGTGACCCCGCCCATGCTGTGCCGCTGGTGGCCTTCCCCGTGCTGGCCGCGGCCTTCGCCCTCGGGTGGGTGCGCCGCAGGGTACCGGTGTGAACCGGCCCATGCGGATCGTTGCACTGCTGGTCGTCAGCCTGATCCTGGGTGCTTGCGCCCTGGTCGGCACCGGTACCGCAACCGGTCAGCCACGGGTGCTGCTGAACGCCGACTTCGACGGACCCGCCGGTACCGCTCCGGATGCCATCTGGCACGCCGCGATCGGGGGTGGCGGTTGGGGGAATGACGAAATCCAGTTCTACACAGACCATCCGGACAATGTGAGCCTCGATGGGAACGGTCACCTGGTGATGACGTCACGACGGGAGGCCGACGGGCGGATCACCTCGTCGCGACTCACCACCCAGGGCAGCTTCGAGTTCACCTTCGGTCGCGCCGAGGCGCGGATCGCGCTGCCCGCCGGGACCGGCCTGCACCCGGCATTCTGGTTGCTCGGCGCGAATCTGGACGAGGTCGGCTGGCCGGCCTCCGGCGAGATCGATGTCATCGAGACTCTCAATCACGCGACCGAGTGGCATTCGACGGTGCACGCGCCACAGGCCGGAACCGAACGCGGACAACAGCTCTCGGCGTCCGGGCCGGTTCCTTTCCCGCTGGCCGGGGTTTTCCGCACCTACTGGGTGGAACGCACCCCGGGCCGCATCGTGACCGGTGTGGACGACCTGACGTTGCTCACCGTCACGCCGTTGAACCTGCAGGACGGAGCGACCTGGGTCTTCGACCAACCCTTCAACCTGCTGTTCAGTCTTGCGGTCGGGGGTACCTGGCCCGGCCCGGTGGACGCCTCGACACCGTTTCCGGCATCCATGCTGATCGACCATGTGAGGGTCACCGAACTATGAACACCGAGCTCGCGATCGAACCGGTGATGGCGACCGACGGGGCGCCGGAAGGCGTGCACGCACGCTGGATCGGCTGCCTGGACGTCGACCGTGTCGGCAACCACGATGGGCCGGTGCGGGTCTCGGTCTCCGACCGCAACGGTTACCGCCGGGCCCGCATCCTGCTGCGCAGCGGGTCCGAGCCCATCGACTTTATCGAAGCCGATATCGTCGACGGGGCGGTGACCCTCACGTTGCCGCGTCCGGCGCGCGAGGACGTTCGGGCCCCGGTCACGTCGTCGGCACCGATCTCGATCGTGCTGTGCACCCGTGAGCGGCCCGAGGATCTGGCGGGTGCGCTGGCCTCGCTGCGCGCGGTGGACTATCCCGATTTCGAGATCGTGGTGGTCGACAACGCACCGAGTACCGACGCCACCGAACGCGTCGTCGCTGCGGCCGGCGACCCGCGGATCCGCCGGGTCGTGGAACCCGTTGCCGGACTGTCCAATGCGCGCAACCGCGGCCTGCGGGCCGCGAGCCACGACATCGTGGCGTTCACCGACGACGACGTCGTGGTCGATCCGTACTGGCTGCAGGCACTGGCCCGCGGATTCGACCGATCCGATGACATCGCCTGTGTCTGCGGGATGGTGCCCAGTGGCGAACTGCGCACCACCGCGCAGGTCTACTTCGACCAACGGGTCTCCTGGGCGGCCACCCTGACCCCGCGCACCTACTCGCTGGCCGAACCACCACCGGATCTGCCGCTGTTCCCGTTTCAGGTCGGGATCTACGGCACCGGTGCCAATTTCGCGATCAAGCGCAGCGCTGCGGTGGCGATGGGCGGCTTCGACGAAGCTCTCGGCGCGGGCACCTCGACCAAGGGCGGCGAGGACATCGACATGTTCTTCCGGTTGGTCGCCGCCGGGCACACCCTGGTCAACGAACCTGCGGCCATCGTGTGGCACCGGCACCGCAGCGACGGTGCCGCGCTGCTGACCCAGGCCCGGGGTTACGGATTGGGGCTGGGCGCGTGGCTGACCAAGGTGTTCACCGACCGCGTTCATCGGCGGTTGGCACTTCGGGTGGCCCGCAAGCAGTTCCGGTCCTCGCTGCGGGCCGGCGCCGATTACGGAGCGATCATGGTGCCGCCGGCCGACCTCGGGGACAGCATCCCCAAATCGGTCGGCCGCACCGAGGTGCTGTCCGTACTGGGCGGGCCCTGGGCGCTCTGGCGGGGTCGGCGGCAGGGCCGCCGACCCAAGCCGATACAGGAATCAGGACTGTGGGGGAGCCGGGGAGGCTGACCTACCGGAGACGTCCCGCTGCCGGTCACCGTCGGAGTCCTGTGCGTCGGGGGCGCTGCGGTCACTGATCAGCAGCGAGGCCACCGCGCCGACCACGCACACCACCGCGGTGATCGCGAAGATCTCACCGTATTGCATGGTGTAGGCGATCCGGGTGTTCTCCATCAGTTGTCGTCCGGCATCCATCATGTTGCCGGTCTCGACCACGGGCAGCGAGGCCAGAATCTGGTTGAAGCGGTACAACCCCCACGCCGAGAGGGCAGCCATACCGATCAGCATGCCGATCATCCGCGCGACCACCACTGCGGCCGAAGCGATCCCGTGTTCGGCAGCCGGCACCACGCGCAGCGCGGCAGAGGTGAGCGGGCCGATGACCAGACCCAGCCCGAAGCCGGCCAGCGCCAGATCGGTGTCGAACGTCGGCAGCGTGAACAACCCGAAATCGTGGCGGGCTGAGAGCACGTTGACATCCCAGTGTGAGATGAGCCAGTAGGCGAATCCGGCGATCAGCAGGCCGACCACCGCGATCGGCCGGTCCCCGAAGCGGGTGGCCAGCCAGCCACCGAGCAGCGCGCCGATCGGCAGGGCGACGAGGAAGCGCAGCAGCAACCCGGCCGCGCCGATCTGGTCCATGCCGAGCACGCCCTGACCGAACAGTTCGACGTTGACCAGGGTCACCATCAATGCCGCGCCGGCGGTCAGCGAGGCGGCCAGGGCGGCGAGGAAGGGCCGGAACTGTACGCCCGCCGGTTCGAGAAGGCGGGTGGTGGCCCTCTTCTCCCAGACGAAGAATCCGATGAACGTCAGGACGGCCACGATCAACAGCGGGATGCCGTAGCTGGGCAACAGGTTCTTGCCGTCCGGAGACGGGTTGTACAGGCCCACCACCGCCAGTCCCAGTGCGATGGCCAGCAACACGCCGCCGACGACATCCACCTTCTGCTTGGGCTCGTCCTTGTCGCGGGCCGGCAGGCTGAAGTGGATCATCACCATGGCGAGGACGGCCATCGGCACGTTGATCCAGAAGACGTCGCGCCAGGTGTTCAGCGCCCACACCACCGCGATGCCGTACAGCGGGCCGAGAACGCTGCCGAGTTCCTGGGCCGCGCCGATACCGCCGAGCACCGCGGCCCGGTTGCGGGCGGCCCACAGATCGGCGGCCAGAGCGAGGGTGACCGGGAGCAGGGCGCCGCTCGCGGTGCCCTGGATGACCCGGCCGATGATCAGCGTGGTGAGGTCACCGGACAACGCGGTGACCACCGAGCCGACCGCGAAACCGACAAGGCTGGCCTGCAGCACCAGCTTTCGACCGAACCGGTCCGAGGCCTTACCCAGCAGCGGCATGGCCGCGATGTACCCGAGCAGGTAGCTCGTCACGATCGGCGTGACCTGCTGAATCTGATTGATGGGGATACCGACATCGCGCATGATGTCGGTCATGATCGTCACCACGACATAGGTGTCGAGGGCGCCGAGCATGACCGCCAGGCTGCCCGCGCTGATGGCGATGCGGCGGCTGGAGGCCGCCGAACCCGCCCGGTGGCTGTTCGCCGCCGGCATCAGCTGCCGGGCTTCGTGACGGTGACGTTCTTACCCCAGTCGGTGAGGGTCATCGTGATGGTGTTCCCGGCCGAGGGCTCCAGCATGACCTGAGCCAGCTGGTGATCGCCGTCCTCACGGATCCACGCGGTGCCCGGCGCGGGGGCGGTCGCCTTCAGCTGCGGGGCGATCTTGTTGACCGCATCAGCCGGGACGGTGCCGGTGATCTTCACCGCGTCGGATCCGCTGACTGCCTCCCGGCCGACGGCCTTGGCGTCGGTGAAGCTGGACAGCACGTTGGCCAGGCCGTTGTCCGGGTTCAGGATCGCCGAGATGTCGTAGATGTCGGCGGCCGGTCCGAAGTTCTGCATGTTGCCGCCCTTGGTGATGGCGCCGTAGAGATCGCCGTCCACGACGACGAACCCGACGTCGGTCAGCTTCTGGCCGAGGAAGATGAGGTCGGCGGTGCCCTGGGCGGCGACCGCCGGGGCGTTGGTCAGGTCACCGCTCAATGTCGCGATGGGCAGTTCCTTGATTTCGCCGTTGACCGTCAGCTGCAGATGCACGCTCTGCTCGCTGCGGGTGGTTTCGGCGGAATCGGTGAGCAACGTGGCCGCGTCGGGCAGCGGCGCGTCGTTGGTCTTCGACCCGCAGCCGACCAGGGCTGCCGAGCCGAACAGGATGGCCATCAACATGGCGGAGAAGGTCAGGAGGGACCGGACTGCACGGGGGCGCGTCTGCATGCTGTGCATCGTAGTAGGTCTAATCGGGTGGACCCTGGCTACGTGTCCTGCCGGGGCCCGGACGGCGGCGGTTACCCTTGCCCCCATGTTCACCGGAATCGTGGAGGAGCTCGGCGAAGTCGTCGGCAAAGAAGACCTCGCGGATGCCGCGCGGTTCGAGATTCGCGGGCCCGTGGTCACCTCCGACGCGGGCCACGGCGACTCCATCGCCGTCAACGGGGTGTGCCTGACGGTCGTCGAGGTGCTGCCCGGCGGTGCGTTCACCGCCGATGTGATGGCCGAGACCCTCAACCGTTCCAGCCTGCGCGCGGTCGGCGTCGGCAGTCAGGTGAATCTGGAGCGTGCGGCCGCGGTCAACAGCCGCCTCGGCGGCCACATCGTGCAGGGGCATGTCGACGGCACCGGTGAGGTCATCGCGCGCACCCCCTCCGAGAACTGGGAGGTCGTGCGGATCTCGCTGCCCGATGAGCTTTCCCGCTACGTCGTGGAAAAGGGCTCCATCACCGTCGACGGCATCTCGTTGACGGTTTCCGGGCTCGGCGAGGACTGGTTCGAGGTGTCCCTGATCCCGACCACGCTGTCGCTCACCACCCTCGGTGCCGCGGCTGTCGGCACTCCGGTGAATCTCGAAGTGGATGTGATCGCGAAGTACGTAGAGCGGCTGATGGCTCAGCGCGACCGCTGATTCTTTGCTCAGCCCGCCGATAGCAACACGCCGGTGCCTCCACCGAGACGCCCGGCACGCACGAAGAATTTGTGCCCGGCAGTCGGAGATGACGTCTCCGCTCGGGGTTCTCCGGCGGGGATATCTGGCTCATCGCGCCAATAGCTTGCTTCGGTGAAACAATTATTGGTACCCGCGTGCCGATTCTGCGTACGGCATCGCGATGCCGGAATGGCCGGGCGATGGGAACTGCGCGCCGCGTGATCGCCTTTTGTCGCTATTTCGCCTGTTGAGAATGGCTCCCACCGGCTTGGCATCCGGCCGCCGCGAACGGGTTCGGGCGTGCCCTCGACGGTGTTCCTCTCTTTTGCTGGTTGAGGCGGCGGAGGGAGCTCTTTTGCTGGCCGCAAAATTTCTCGGTGTCACATAAGGGCACTGGCTGCAGCGCTGTCCGGCGATCGTCGGTCCGGTGTCCGCTAAACGGGGGACAGGCGGGGGAATCCCGCTCATGAATTTCTCAGAATGTGCTTTTCAGTTATTGACGAGCGTGTTAACTTACGGCGCAGTTAATAACATTTGTGGCCTGGGTCTCGGGTCGCGGATGCCGGGCGGAGTGGTCTGAGCCTCGAGGAGCGACATGGCGGCACATCGGAAGAAGTCGGCGAAGAAGCGGGTGCGCACCAGCGAGCTCGCCGTCGCTGCGTTCCTCGGTCTGGCGGTCACGGCCGCACCGGCCGTCGCGGCAGCCGACAGCTCCGATTCACCGTCCTCGGGAACCACGTCGGATTCGAGCTCGGCGGACAACTCGAACGAATCCGGCAGCGGCGCGGGCGGTGTGAACGCCGGCCCGCGCGCCGGCGGCACATCCGGCACGACCACGTCGCCGGTCGACGACGACGATGACGACGACGAGGACAGCGGCCTCGGCGGCAACAACCTCGGCGGCGGGGACGTCGAGGGCGAGGACGCCAACCACGAGGACGACCCCGACCTCGACGACCCCGACCTCGACGAGGGCAGCCTCGGCGCCGACGACGGCGAGGACACCGCCGGCGAACCGACCGGCGAGGAACCGGCCGGCGGCGGCACCGACCTGTCCGAAACCGATCCCGGGGACGGCGAGGTCGTCGACCCCAGCGGTGCCGGCACCGACGGAACCGGCGCCGAGACCGTCGAACCCCCGGTACTGCCCGAACCCGTCGACCCGGAGGCCGCCGCGCCGGAAGGGGGCGAGACCGCCGGGTCGCCGACCGTCACCGACCCCGAGGCCATCGTGGTGCCGGAACCAGACGACTCCGACGCGTCGCTGCTGGTCGCCGGCAACGACGCCTCGCCGACCCCGCCGGCGCTCGCCTCCGCACTGCTCGATGTCGAGGACATCGTCCCGCCGCCCCCGTCCATCCCGGCCTTCGATCCCTTCATGGGCGCGGTCAAGGCCATCGCGAGCTGGCTGGACGCGGTGCTGCCGGCCTACGACTCGAACCCGATCCTCAACCCCACCCAGGTGGCGGCCGGATTCGTGATGACGCTGCAGGCGGTGATGCAGGGAACGTATTGGAACGGCCAGCCGACGCTGTTCACCTTCGGCGCCTACATCCTGCTGTCCGCGGCGTATCAGCGTTACGAGCGGCTGGCCACCAATCATCTGCCGGGCGCTCCCACCCTCGCGGCCGGACCGCTTCCGCTCACCTGGAAGCTGACCAGTACCGACCCCGACGGCGATCCGCTGATCTACACAGTCAGCGGCCAGCCCTCCAACGGGCTGATCACCATGCTGCCGGACGGCTCGTTCACCTTCCTGCCCACCTCGCTGGACGACCTCAACAACGGCGCCGACGTCACCTTCACCGTGAAGATCAACGACTCGCTGGGCTTCCTGGAGCATCCCCTCACCCCGGAAGGCAACGACGCCGAATTCACGGTGACCTTCCGCTACCCGGGCCTGGGCGTCAACAACCTGCCGGTCTTCGAGGACGACGGCAAGGCCCAGGTGGTCGGTTCCGACGGGTCGACCGGCAAGGTGATCATCAGGGCCGAGGCCAGCGATTCGGACGGCGATACGCTGACCTACACCGCGACAGCGCTTTTCGGGACCGTCGTGCGCAACGAGGACGGAACGTTCACCTACACCCCGTCCGACACCGCGCGGCACCTGGCGGCGACGCTGCTCGGCGCGAAGACCGACATCGTCAGCATCTGGGCCAACGACGGCCGCGGCGGGATCACGCTGCTGCCCACCACGGTCACCGTCGACATCGTCAGCTCCAACGGGGCCCCGACCGTCACCGTCAACCCCGACACGTTCACCGACCCGATCCTCGGCAGCATCACCGGTTCGCTGGACATCGACGACCCCGACGGCGACATCCCCATCGTCACGCCGAACGGCCTCAGCACCCGGGGTGGCTTGGTGACCGTGCTGGGCAACGTCTACACCTACACACCGTCCCTGTCGATCCGCGCCCAGGGCGGCACCGACACCTTCACGCTGTCGGTGAACGATCTGCACGGGGGCACCACCGAGGTGACCATCACGGTGACCGTCGCGCAGATCAACGTGGCGCCGGTCTTCGAGTCGACCCCGACCATCACCCACACCGACCACACCACCGGTGTGCTGACCGGCACGTTCAAGGTCCGCGACGGCAACGGCGACACCCTCACCTTCACCAGCGCGGCAGTGCTGGGCACCATCGCGGTGAACCCGACGCCCGCAGCGGACGGGGTGACCTACACCTTCACCTACACGCCGTACAACCCGCATGCCGCGTCGCTGCCGCTGGCGATCACCACCGATCTGGTCACCATCACCGCGTGGGACGGCGGGCTGCTGTCCGGCGACAGCGCGACGTTCACCGTGCAGCTGTCGACCCAGGTCAACCAGACCCCGTCGGCGACCTACCAGAACACCGGCAGCAACAGCATTCTCGGCACGGTGTCGGGCAAGATCACCGTCACCGACGATGACCTGCTGCACGGCTACACGCCGCTGATCATCACCACCGGCAAGGGCAGCGTCCTGGTCAACGGATTGACCGGCGACTACACCTACACCGCCTCGATCGATGCGCGCAACGCCGCCAGCGCGAGCGGCGCATCGCCCGCGGACAAGATCGACACCTTCACCATCACCGTCACCGATCCCGCCGGCAAGAGTGTCGACGTGCTCGTCACGGTGACCATCCCGCAGTGGAACCTGCCGCCGGCCGGTGGCGTGGCGTCCAACATCGTCGCCGACAGCAATGGCGTTGTGCGCGGCCAGATCACCGGGGTCATCAACCTCGACGACGATCCGCTGACCTATTCGATCACCGGTTCCAACGGTGCCGGCACGGCCTACACCAGTGAGGGCGGCATCGCCCACGTCAACGCGGACGGCAGCTACGTCTACATCCCGCGGCTCGGCGGCGCGCTCGGCTACTACGACTCGTTCAGCATCACGGTCAGCGACGGCCGCGGCGGATCCACCAACGTCCTGGTCGGTCTGGGCGCCGTGGTGGCCCCGACCCCGTCGCTGGACGGTGTCACCGTGACGAAGGTCAACGGGGCACCCGGTGTCACCACCGGTTCGGTGAGTCTCGGGTCGGCGGCCAACAACGGGTTGTTCAGTTCGTTGAACGCCAGCGGCGCGGGTTTCGGCACCGTTGCCTTCAACGGCACCAACTACACCTACACCCGGACCGCAACCGGGCATGTCGGCGGAACCAGCGACACCTTCGACATCTACGGCACGGCCTTCGGGCTGACCATCAAGATCGGCACCGTGACCGTCACGCCGATCATCCCGAACGCGGCGCCGGCCCCCGGCACACTCCAGGTCACCGAGTCCGGTGTGACCAACGTGTTGGGTGTGATCTGGCAGGAGACCAAGGGCAACATCAACGCGGTCGACGCGGATGGCGATGAGCTGAGCTACGAGACGACACCGTTGGGGAGGTCGACCGCCAACGGCGGCCTGGTGTACGTGAACTCGGACGGGTCGTTCACCTACCGCGTCGGCAAGTTCCGGGAGTACTACCACAACGCGGCCGCGACCGGGGCCACCGGGAACGCGGTCAACGACACCTTCAGCGTCACGGTCACCGACTCGTTCGGCGCCGCCACCACCATCGTGGTGTCCATCCCGATCGAGAAGCTGAACGCCACCCCGTCCGGCAGCGTCTCGGTGGGCAACAAGACCACCGACGCACTGGGTGTGGTGCGCGGCACCGTCAGCGGCTCCGACAGCGACGACGACTCGCTGACCTACAGCCTGATCGGCGGGACCAACGGGACCGCGGCGACCGCCAACGGCGGCATCGTCCGGTTCAGCGGCAACTCCTTCACCTACATCCCCACCGCGGGCAATGCCACCGACTCGTTCCAGGTGCAGGTCAACGACGGCCACGGCGGCGTCTCCACGGCAACGGTCACGCTGACCGGGCTCACCACCCCGTCACCGACCACCAACGTCAACACCTCGACGGTGAATGTGGTCACCGGACAGTTGAATACGGCCGGCAACACCGGACTGACCTACAGCGTGGGCAGCCAGGGCTCCAAGGGCACGGTGGCGGTGACATCCACCGGCGCCTTCACCTACACCCGCAACAGCGGGCTGGGGCATACCCAGGCGCCGGGGGACACGTTCACCATCAGGGCCACCGACACAGAAGGCAACTCGGTGATCATCGCAACGGTGAACGTCACCCCGGTGGTGTCCAATGCGGCACCGGTGGCCGGCTCCACGGTCTTCAACCCGTCGACGATCGAGGACAAGAGGATCCTCGGCGTCGGCGACTGGAAGCAGACCACCACCGGGACGCTCAAGGCCACCGACTCCGACGGTGACACGGTGACCTTCACGGCCGGGTCCTTCTCCACCGGCAACGGCGGCACCGTGGTGATCAACGCCAACGGCACCTTCACCTACACCATCGAGAAGGGCTACTCGTACTTCCACGAGGCCGCGCGGATCGGCGCCTCCGGCAGTACGATCGCGGATACCTTCTCGGCCACCGCCGTAGACGGGTTCGGCGGTAGCACAACGTATTCGGTGTCGGTGGCGGTCTACGCCATGAACAAGGCCCCGACCATCTCCGGTGGCACCAAGGGGTTGCTCGGCAATGTCACCTTCGTCAATGTCGATGATGACGACGGCGACTCCCTGACCTTCAGTCACAACGGGGACAGCTTCAGCTTCGGTGGGCGTGGATTGGCCACCAGCACGCTGTGGGGCGGAAACCGGCTGACCGTCACCGACGGGTACTACACCACGGTCAACGGTGTGGTCACCGGCACGCCGGCCAGCGTCACCAAGACCTGGTAGTCGCATCACCCGAGACTCCTAATCAGACAGGGAGATTCGTATATGACGATCGATGATCTGCCGCGCACCTATGACGTCTCGGGGGTCGCCCTCGGCCCGGTGAGTGGTGTCGGCATCACCGCGGTACCGGGGTTCGGCGCGGACACCGCGACGTTGGACTCGACCATCACGGTCCCCAGCGTGCCCAGGTTGGAACCGTATGTCTCCCTGGGCGATCCGGACCCACTCAGCGGCCTGATCCGCGGTTCGATCCGGGTCGTCGACCAGGGCGACCGGGCGGTGCACTTCGAACCGGAGCTGTCCACCACCGTGAAGGGCGGCCTGGTCGCGGTGGACCACCGGACCGGCCGGTTCACCTACACCCCGTCGGTGCCGGCCCGGCAGGTCTCGCGCACCAGCGCCGATTTCCGGGACAAGGTCGACACCTTCACCGTCGAGGTCGTGGATGCCTACGGAACCCGGGTCGAGGCGCACGTCGTGGTCAACATCCTTGCGGCGAACGTGGCGCTGTCCGGCGCGGCACTGCTCGGCCGCCCGTCGGCCAACGGTGTGCTGACCGGCCGCATCGACGCGGCGGCGTGGGATGGGTCGCGGCTGGCCTTCAGCCTGGCCAACTCCGCCAATCCGGCGGATTCGACTGCGGAGTCGGCGCTCTCGGAGAAGGGTGGGCTGGTCCAGCTCGACAAGAGCACCGGTGAGTTCACCTTCATTCCGCAGATCTCGCAGGACCCCGTCCCGGGACCGGACATCGACCGGTTCGTCGTCACGGCGACCGATCCGCGCGGCGCCTCCGCCGACATCACCGTCGTGGCGATGGGCCGGCTGCACATCGGGGTGCAGACCCTTGCCACGGAGCCCGGTGTGCAGCGCGGCAGGCTGATCGTCGACGACGAGACCCCGCTGACCTTCAGTCTCGGCGTGGGCCCCGACAAGGGCACGGCGCGGGTCGACCAGTTCGGCGGCTACACCTACACCCGCACCCCCGGACTGCATGGTCGTGCCGACGACTGCTTCACCATCCTCGGCACCGACGGCTACGGCCGATCGATCACGGTGGCCACCGTCGCCGTCTGCCCGCCGGTGGACGGCACCTGGAGCGATGACTCCGCGCACCGCACCGTCGGGGCCAGCGGGCGCGGACAGGGGATGTCGACCGGTGACTGGACCACCGCCCTCGCCGATCTGACCGGCAGTGAGGTCACCTACACGGTGCACCAGCCCGATCCACGCGGTTTCGTGATGATGGCGCGCACGGCGCCCGGCAAGTGGGCGGTGCACTACGAGTCGATGGCGCCGAGGTCCGACGGGCGCCACCCCGGGGAGACGTTCACGGTCAGTTTCCAGGACGGCCGGCTCGATCCCGATGGCGCTTCGGCCGTGACGGAAGTGACCTACGTGTTCTGACCTGCGCACCAAGGCGCCCATTGCCCGTCGGTCCGGTATTGGACCGGCGGGCAATAACCGTTGCGGGCCCGTGGTTCATACTGGTGAAGCCGGTCGGTGCATGCTGATGCCCCGATCGGGTCGCTCACGATCTGATGAAGGTGGCTAAAGATGACGAGGCTGGATTCCGTCGAACGGGCGGTGGCCGACATCGCGGCGGGCAAGGCCGTCGTGGTCATCGACGACGAGGACCGCGAAAACGAGGGAGATCTGATCTTCGCGGCCGAGAAGGCCACCCCGGAACTCGTCGCGTTCATGGTCCGGTACACCTCGGGCTACCTGTGTGTACCGTTGGATGGCTCGGTCTGTGACCGCCTCGGTCTGCTGCCGATGTACGCGGTGAACCAGGACAAGCACGGCACCGCCTACACCGTGACAGTCGACGCCAAGAATGGCGTCGGGACCGGGATCTCCGCCTCCGACCGCGCCACCACGATGCGCGCGCTGGCGGATCCGAGCGCCGTCGCCGACGACTTCACCAAGCCGGGCCACGTGGTGCCGCTGCGCGCCAAGGACGGCGGGGTGCTGCGCCGGCCCGGTCACACCGAGGCCGCCGTCGATCTGGCACGGCTCGCCGGGTTGCAGCCGGCCGGCGCGATCTGCGAGATCGTCAGCCAGAAGGACGAGGGCGCCATGGCCCAGACCGACGAGCTGCGTATCTTCGCCGACGAGCACGATCTGGCCCTGATCTCGATCGCCGATCTCATCGAGTGGCGGCGCAAGCACGAAAAGCACATCGAGCGCATCGCCGAGGCCCGGATCCCGACCCGGCACGGTGAATTCCGGGCGGTCGGCTACACCTCGATCTACGAGGACGTCGAGCACGTCGCGCTGGTCCGCGGCGATATCACCGGCCCGGAGTTCGACGGCCACGATGTGCTGGTGCGGGTGCACTCCGAATGCCTGACCGGCGACGTGTTCGGGTCGCGGCGCTGCGACTGCGGCCCGCAGCTGGACGCGGCAATGGCGATGGTGGCCCAGGAGGGCCGCGGCATCGTGCTGTACATGCGTGGACACGAGGGCCGGGGGATCGGCCTGCTGCACAAGCTGCAGGCCTACCAGCTGCAGGACGCCGGCGCGGACACCGTGGACGCCAACCTGGAGCTCGGCCTGCCCGCCGATTCGCGCGACTACGGCATCGGTGCCCAGATCCTGGTCGACCTGGGTGTGCGGTCGATGCGGCTGCTCACCAACAACCCCGCCAAGCGGGTCGGACTGGACGGGTACGGGCTGCACATCACCGAGCGGGTGCCGCTGCCGGTCCGCGCCAACGCCGAGAACATCCGCTACCTGATGACCAAGCGCGATCGGATGGGTCACGATCTGATCGGACTCGAGGACTACGACGAGGCCACCCCCGGCGAGTTCGGCGGCGCCCGATGAGCGGCCACAGCGGCGCGATCCCCGACCTGCCCGACATCGACGCATCGTCGGTGTCGCTGGGCATCGTGGTCAGCACCTGGCACCCGAAGATCTGCGATGCTCTGCTGGACGGCGCACTGCGTGCGGCCAAACAACTGGGCGTGACCGATCCGGTCGTGGTCCGCGTGCACGGGGCGATCGAGATCCCGGTCGTCGCACAGGCACTGGCGGCCAAGTACGACGCCGTGGTGGCGCTCGGCGTGGTGATCCGCGGTGAGACACCCCATTTCGATTACGTGTGTGACGCCGTGACCCAGGGCCTGACCCGGGTGTCGCTGGACCAGCGCACCCCGGTGGCCAATGGCGTGCTGACCACCAACACCGAGCAGCAGGCGCTGGCCCGGGCCGGTCTGCCCAAGTCCAGCGAGGACAAGGGCGCCCAGGCCGCCGCGGCGGCGCTGTCGACGGCATTGGTCCTGCGCGACCTGGCATCATGAGCAACTCGGGAGACGAGACCTGGGAGCTGGAGGTCAAACCCCACCTCACCCCGTACTTCGTCTACGCTGCCGCCTTCCTGATCGCCGCCCTTCACATCGGGGTGGGCTTCCTGCTGAAGGTGGGCTCCAGTGGGGTGGTGTTCCGCACCGCCGACCAGGTCGGCATCGCGCTGGTCGGCGTGACGATCGCCGGTGTGACCCTGTTGCTCGCCCGGCCCCGGATGCGGGCCGGCGCCGCCGGTATCTCGGTGCGGAACGCCTTGGCCTACAAGCTGATCCCGTGGTCCGAGGTGGTGGACGTGTCGTTCCCGAGCGGGGCCCGGTGGGCGCGGATCGACCTGGCCGATGACGAGTACACCGCGGTGATGGCCATCCAGGCGGTCGACAAGGACCGCGCGGTGCAGGCGATGGACCGGCTGCGCGCGCTGATGCAGCGCTACCGTCCCGACATCAACTCACCGTCAGCGTCATCATGACCTCGCTGGCGGCGCCGGTCTCCGGGGCCGTCAGCCTGAACCCCAGACTTTCGTAGACCGCCCGCGCGGTCGCATTCTCCACATGGACGCGCAACGTCACCCGCTGCACCCGCTGAGCACGAGCCCAGTTGACCGCCTCGGCCACCAGCGTCCGGCCCAGCCCTTGCCCGCGCGCGGTGGGGTCCAGCCACAGCGAGTACAGGTACACCGATTCCGTGCTCTGGCGCTGCGCACCGATCAGCCCGACCGGCCGGTTGTCGACGACGGCCGCGAACTGTGCGTGCGCCCGGAGCCGGCGCCGCCATTGCGCCGCGGTGAACGTCGACTCCAGCCGGTACTGCGGATCTTCGGCGCCCAGCGAATCGGTCAGTGCGCGCAACCGCACACCGGCGAACGCCCGCCAGTCGGTTTCGGTCAGCCGGGCGATCCGGGCCTGCGCCATCCCCATCGCATCAGTATCGCCGCTGTCGGCTGCGGTAGGATCGGCAAGTCGATGAGTACCTTGGAGTTCGTCTCAGCATCCGCTGACGGCATTGTCGCCACCGCCGCGCCACTCGTCACAGCACCTGCTCTGGTCTCCGGTCTGGGCGCGCATCCCGCCATCACCGTGCCCCTGGTGTTCGGTCGCCCCGCCGACACCGCTCACATCTGGCGGCGACTGGACGAGACGGCCCGTTGGTTCGGCCTCGCCATCGCACCGGAGGGCGCGCTGCGCGACGCCCTGCACGGTTTCCGCACCGAGGCCGCCGCACGGTACGGGCAGGCCACGGTCGCCGCGCAGATCCAGCTCGTCGAGATCGACGGGCGAAACCAGTTCGTGGTGTCCGGGACGGTCATCGACCCCGCGCGGCCGGAACCGGTGGCGCTGGCGACGCAGCCCGGACCGGTGGAGGACCGGACGCCGCACTGGCGCCGGATGGCCGACCGCACCAGCAGCCATGCCGAGGCCCGACTCGTCGAGCGCGAGCTGCTCAGCCGCGGTTGCGCGGACGTGGTGGCCGTCGACGGCGCGCTGATCGGCTGCCCGCGACTGGGTGCCCTGATCGTCGAGACCGCCGACGGGACGACCGGTCTCGGTGCAGACAGGCTGACGCTGCTGCAGACCGCCGGGCTGCTCGACCCGGCGATGCCCTGCTCCGACGGTCCGCTGGTGCTCTCGGACGCGAAACGCGCGTGGTGGGTGTCCCCGCGGTTCGAGACCCACCCGGTCCGTGCCATCGGCACCCGCCGTTTCGAACCGGAGGTGCCCGGTCATGAGTGAGACGTTCCCCCGGGAGACCTTCGACGCGTTCGTGATCGACGGCCACGACTGGGACGGCAGCGCGCTGTCGCTGCGCTACACGCTGCGTGGCCCGGACCCGGTGAGCTTCACCGAGGTGATCGACTTCGGCGAGACCCTGGCCGGGGCACAGCCGGATCCGCTGTTGAGCCGGCTGCTGACCCTGACCTGCTCGCTGAGCTATTTCAAGGCGGCTGCGCCCGGCCGGATCGAGATCGCGTTCCCCACCCACGATTTCGAGCGCAGCTACCTTGCCGCGCTGATCGAGGGCGGGCTCGGTGAATTCGCCTACACCAACCAGTTGCCCGATGCGCTGACACCCGAGATCAGCGGTCCGCAGGCCACCGGAGGGTTGCGTGCCACCGACGGCTGGGACCCCGCGGCGACGCCGCTCGTTCCGGTCGGCGGCGGTAAGGATTCGGTGGTCACCATCGAGGCGTTCCGCCGTCATGGCATCGCCCCGATGTTGTTCAGCGTCAACCGCTATGACCCGATCGACCGCTGCATCGAGGTCAGCGGACTGGGCAGCGTGCACGTGCGGCGCAGCATCGACCGCGGGCTGATCGAGGCCAACGCCGCAGGGGCCTACAACGGCCATGTGCCGGTCACCGCGATCAACAGTGTGATCGGGTTGATGGTCGCCGATGCCCGCGGCCTCGGGCCGGTGGTGCTGTCCAACGAGCGATCCTCCAACGTCGGCAACGTCGAGTGGCTGGGCCGCGACATCAACCATCAGTGGTCCAAATCACTGGAGTACGAAAGCTTGTTGCGGGACACACTGGCGCGCTACGGGTTCGATCCGGATCGATACTTCTCGCTGCTGCGCGGGCTGTCCGAATCGCAGATCGCCGATCGGTTCGCCGCCGCGGACCAGTACTTCGGGGTCTTCACCAGCTGCAACCGGCTGTTCGCACTCGACCCGAGCCGGCGGGCCAGTTCGTGGTGCGGGCATTGCCCGAAATGCCAGTTCGTGTTCGTGCTGCTGGCCCCGCGGCTGGGCCGGCCGACCTGCGAGAAGATCTTCGGCCGCAACCTGTTCGCCGACACCGGCAACCGGGACGGGATGGCCGACATCCTCGGGCTCGGCGTACACAAGCCGTTCGAATGTGTGGGGGAGTACTACGAGGCCGCCGAGGCGATGCTCGCGGTCATCGATGACCCGCAATGGCAGGGGCTGGAACTGGTCGACGAATTCGCCGGGCAGCGTGCGCAGTTGGCTGCGGTCGCGGTCAACCCGGATCCTGGCCCAGCACAGCACCATGTGCCGGCCCGGTATGCGAAGTTGCTCGATGACTGAGCTGTCCGGCCGGGTCGTCGGCATCTGGGGTCTGGGCAAGGAAGGGCTGTCGATGGCCCGCACCGCGGCCGCCCACGGCGCTGCCCGCATCGTCGCGGTCGACGACAGGGCCGACGTCCGGGCGCCCGAGATCGCCAATCTGACAGTCGATGTCGGACCGGACGCAGCCGGCCGGCTGCGGGACACCGATATCGTGTTCGTCAGTCCCGGGGTGCCCTGGCGTCACCCGGTCTTCGCGGAACTGCGCCGCAGCGCCGGATCGGGGGCCGGCCCGGCGGTGTCGAATGCCGCGGACTGGTACATGGGCCGGCACGGTGGCCATACGGTCGGCATCACCGGCACCAAGGGCAAGAGCACCACCGCCGCGTTCCTGGCGCACCTGCTGACCGGGCTCGGCGTGCCGACGGTGGCGGCGGGAAACATCGGGACGCCGCTGTCGGATCTCGAGCCCGCCCACGGCGAATGGGTGGTCGCCGAGCTGTCCAGTCAGCAGTGCGCGCTGCTGCGCACACCGCCGGCGGTGTCGGTGATCACCAACCTGTACCAGGATCACCTGGATTTCCACGGCGACGTGGCGTCCTACTACGAGGCCAAGTCGCATGTCTTCGGTTCGGCGACGGCCGCCCTGGTGACCGTCCCGGACGTCATCGAATCGCTTCGGGCAATCGGTATCTCGCAGTTCCCGCCGGTGCGGACCGTGGATCCCACCGCGGTCCGGGTGCCCGCCGGGGACTCGGTGCTGTCGTACCCGCACAACACCGTCAACGCCGCGCTGGCCGCCGCGGCCGCCGGGCAGGTGCTCGGGCGCGCGGTGACCGATGTCGAGGTGGACGCCGCCGCCGCATCGTTCGCCGGTCTGCCGCACCGGTTGCAGACGGTGCGCCGTACCGGACCCACCCGCTGGATCGACGACACGTTGGCGACCACCGGTGAGGCGGTGGTCGCCGCGTTGCGCGCGATGCGCCCCGACGAGGAGATCGCGCTGATCGTCGGCGGGATGGACCGGTCTCTGGACTACCGCCAGCTCGACGAGTTCCTGTGCAGCGGGCAACGCCGGGTGCGGCTCATCCAGGGCCCGACCAACGGCGCGCTCATCGGTGTCCGTTTCGCCGCCGCGCACCCCGACCGCACCCATCTGGTGGACGACCTGGCCGCCGCCGTCCGGGTCGCCGCAGCCGCCGCCGTCGACGTGGTGCTGCTGTCCCCGGGGGCGGCCAGCTACGACATTTTCCGCAACTACGAAGAAAAAGCGGCGATGTACTGCAGGTATATCGACGTCGTAGACACGCTCTAACCTGGACCCGTGCCCGATCCAGCGACTTACCGGCCCGCGCCGGGTTCGATTCCTGTCGAACCCGGCGTCTATCGGTTCCGCGATCCGCACGGGCGGGTGATCTACGTCGGCAAGGCCAAGAGCCTGCGCAGCCGGCTGAATTCCTACTTCGCCGACATCTCCGGCCTGGCGCCGCGCACCCGGCAGATGGTGATGACCGCGGGCAGTGTCGAGTGGACCGTGGTGACCACCGAGGTCGAGGCGCTGCAGCTGGAATACAACTGGATCAAGGAGTTCGACCCGCGGTTCAACATCCGCTATCGGGACGACAAGTCCTACCCGGTGCTGGCGGTGACCCTCAACGAGGAGTACCCACGGCTGTTCGTCTATCGCGGGCCGCGCCGCAAAGGGGTGCGTTACTTCGGCCCGTACTCGCACGCCTGGGCCATCCGCGAAACCCTCGACCTGCTCACCCGGGTGTTCCCGGCCCGTACCTGTTCGGCCGGAGTGTTCAAGCGGCACAGGCAGATCGACCGTCCCTGCCTGCTCGGCTACATCGACAAATGCTCGGCCCCCTGCATCAACCGGGTGAGCGCCGAGCAGCACCGCCAGATCGTGCTGGACTTCTGCGACTTCCTGGCAGGCAAGACCGACCGGCTGGTCCGCGACATGGAGCGGCAGATGAACGCCGCGGCCGAGGACCTCGACTTCGAGCGGGCGGCCCGGCTGCGCGACGACATCGGCGCCCTCAAACGTGCGCTGGAGAAGCAGACCGTGGTGTTCGGCGACGGAACCGACGCCGATGTGGTGGCCTTCGCCGACGACGACCTGGAGGCGGCGGTCCAGGTGTTCCACGTGCGCGGGGGCCGGGTCCGCGGTCAGCGGGGATGGGTCGTCGAGAAGACGGGCGAACCGGGTGAAGAGGGCGAGGCGCCGTTGGTCGAGCAGTTCCTCACCCAGTTCTACGGGGACCAGGCCGAACTCAGCGTAGGCACCGGGGACGAGTCCACCAACCCGGTGCCCAAAGAGGTTCTGGTGCCGGTACTTCCGGACAATGCCGGCGAACTGGCGGACTGGCTGTCGGGTCTGCGCGGTTCGCGGGTGTCGCTGCGGGTGCCGCAGCGAGGGGACAAGCGGGCGCTCGCCGAGACGGTACAGCGCAACGCGCAGGAGGCGCTGGCCCAGCACAAGCTCAAACGAGCCGGCGACTTCAACGCCAGATCCGAAGCGCTGCAGAGCATTCAGGAGACGCTCGGGCTCGCCGAAGCACCACTGCGTATCGAGTGTGTCGACATCAGCCATGTGCAGGGCACGGACGTGGTGGCCTCCCTGGTGGTGTTCGAGGACGGGCTGCCACGAAAATCCGACTACCGGCACTACGCCATCCGCGAGGCCGCCGGCGGCGGCCGCTCCGATGACGTCGCGTCCATCGCCGAGGTCACCCGTCGCCGGTTCGCCCGCCACGTCGCCGACTCCGAGCAGCCGATGGTGGCAGAAGGCAAGTCACGCAGGTTCGCCTACCCACCGAACCTCTTCGTCGTCGACGGCGGTGCTCCGCAGGTCAACGCGGCGGCTGCGGTGCTCAAGGACCTCGGGGTGACCGATGTCGCGGTGGTCGGCCTGGCCAAACGACTCGAAGAGGTGTGGGTGCCCGGACCATCGGCAGATCCGGTGATCTTCCCGCGCACCAGCGAGGGCCTCTACCTGCTGCAGCGTGTCCGTGACGAAGCCCACCGCTTCGCGATCACCTTCCACCGCAGCAAGCGCTCCAAGCGGATGACGGCCTCGGCCCTGGATTCGGTGCGCGGACTCGGCGAGCACCGGCGCAAGGCGCTGGTGACGCATTTCGGCTCGGTGTCGCGGCTGCGCTCGGCCAGCGTCGAGGAGATCACCGCGGTGCCCGGCATCGGGGTCACCACGGCCAAGGCCGTCCTGGAGGCGCTGGGCGTGACCCAGGACGCAACCCCCGGTCCGGCATCCGACGCGCCGAACGATTCCGACACGCCGGAGCCGGTTTTGCACGATGATCGACCCCGAGCCGATCTACTACCCCCTGCAGACGAGCAGCCCACCACTGACCAACACAGCGAACAGATATCGGAGTGGCAGACCAGCGAATGAGCGAGGAATCAGGCATTGAAGTCGTGCTGGTCACCGGATTGTCAGGCGCCGGCCGCGGCACCGCCGCCAAAGTGCTCGAGGACCTCGGCTGGTACGTCGCCGACAACCTGCCGCCCGAACTGATCGCCCGGATGGTCGATCTGGGGCTGGATGCCGGATCCCGGATCACCCAACTGGCCCTGGTGATGGATGTCCGGTCGCGTGGCTTCACCGGTGACCTGGATTCGGTGCGCAACGAACTGGCGACCCGTGGCATCCGGCCCCGGGTGCTGTTCATGGAGGCCGCCGACGAGATCCTGGTCCGGCGCTACGAACAGAACCGCCGCAGCCACCCGTTGCAGGGCAATCAGACGCTGGCCGAGGGCATCGCCGCCGAACGCGCCATGCTGGCGCCGGTGCGCGCGGCGGCCGACCTGGTCATCGACACGTCGACGCTGGCGGTGCCTGCGCTGCGGGAGAGCATCGAGCGTGCCTTCGGCGGCGAGGCCGTCGCCTACACCAACGTCACGGTGGAGTCGTTCGGGTACAAGTACGGGTTGCCGATGGACGCCGACACGGTGATGGATGTCCGCTTCATCCCGAATCCGCACTGGGTCGACGAACTGCGGCCGCACACCGGGCAGCACCCGGCGGTCCGGGACTTCGTGCTCGGCCAGGAGGGCGCCGCCGAGTTCCTCGATACCTATCATCGGCTGCTGGGGGTGGTGATCGATGGATACCGGCGGGAGGGGAAGCGGTACATGACGGTGGCCATCGGCTGCACCGGGGGCAAGCACCGCAGCGTCGCCATCGCCGAGGCGCTGACGGAGCGGTTGCGCAGCGACGACCATCTGACGGTGCGTGCGCTGCACCGGGATCTGGGTCGCGAATGACCGGTCCTCCACGCATCGTTGCGCTCGGCGGTGGCCACGGCCTGTACGCGACGCTGTCGGCGGCGCGGCGGCTCACCCCGCACGTCACCGCCGTGGTGACCGTCGCCGACGACGGTGGATCCTCCGGGCGACTACGCAGCGAACTCGACGTCGTGCCGCCCGGCGATCTGCGAATGGCGTTGGCAGCATTGGCCTCCGACTCACCGCACGGCCGGTTGTGGGCCACCATCATCCAGCACCGGTTCGGCGGCAGCGGCGCGCTGGCCGGTCATCCCATCGGCAACCTGATGCTGGCCGGGCTCAGCGAGGTGCTGGCCGATCCGGTGGCCGCGCTCGACGAGTTGGCCCGTGTCCTGGACCTGAAGGGCCGTGTCCTGCCGATGTGTCCGCTGGCCCTGCAGATCGAGGCCGATGTGGCCGGGCTGGAATCCGACCCGCGGATGTTCCGGGTGATCCGCGGCCAGGTGGCGGTCGCCACCACAGTCGGTCAGGTCCGCCGCGTGCGGCTGCTGCCCGGTGACCCACCGGCCACCCGGCAGGCGGTCGACGCGATCATGGCCGCCGACCTGGTGGTGCTGGGACCCGGGTCGTGGTTCACCAGTGTGATTCCCCACGTATTGGTCCCCGGGCTGGCCGCCGCGCTTCGGGACACCACCGCGCGGCGCGCGCTGGTGCTGAATCTGGTGGCCGAGCCGGGGGAGACCGCCGGGTTCTCCGCCGAACGCCACATCCACGTGTTGG
Source organism: Mycobacterium sp. AMU20-3851 (assembly GCF_043974665.1). Classification (NCBI taxonomy): domain Bacteria; kingdom Bacillati; phylum Actinomycetota; class Actinomycetes; order Mycobacteriales; family Mycobacteriaceae; genus Mycobacterium; species Mycobacterium sp. AMU20-3851. The sequence continues at coordinate 3,126,421 of NZ_CP146371.1, read as the reverse complement.
CGCAGCACGCGCCGGGTTTCCAGGTCGACGACATCATCGTCGACGCGGCGCGGGTGCCCAGCGATCGCGAGCGGGAACAACTGGCCCGGACGGCTACGCTGCTCGGCGCCAACGTTGAATTTGCCGCCGTATCCCGACCTGGTACACAGTTACATGACCCGTCGCTGCTGGCAGCAGCTCTTGAAGCAGTGCGCCTGCGCGGCCGGGATCCCGGCTCGCCCGGCGGTCAGGAGGACCCCGGCGCGACATACAGCGGGCAACAACGATCGAACGCACCGAGGGGGGACCAGTCGTGGCAATGACGGCCGAGGTCAAAGACGAGCTGAGCCGTCTGGTTGTGAATTCGGTGAGCGCCCGTCGCGCCGAGGTCTCGGCGCTGCTGCGATTCGCCGGGGGGCTGCACATCGTCGGCGGCCGGGTGGTCGTGGAGGCCGAGGTCGACCTCGGCATCATCGCCCGCAGGCTGCGCAAGGACATCTACGACCTGTACGGCTACAACGCCGTGGTGCACGTGCTGTCCGCCAGCGGCATCCGCAAGAGCACCCGCTATGTGGTGCGGGTCGCCAAGGACGGTGAGGCCCTGGCCCGCCAGACCGGTCTGCTCGACCTGCGTGGCCGACCGGTGCGCGGGCTGCCCGCCCAGGTGGTCGGCGGCAGCGTCACCGACGCCGAAGCAGCTTGGCGGGGAGCGTTTTTGGCGCACGGCTCGCTCACCGAGCCCGGCCGCTCCTCGGCGCTGGAGGTCAGCTGCCCCGGCCCGGAGGCCGCCCTCGCCCTGGTCGGAGCGGCCCGCCGGCTCGGCATCAGCGCCAAGGCCCGCGAGGTGCGGGGCAGTGACCGGGTGGTGGTCCGTGACGGTGAGGCCATCGGCGCACTGCTCACCCGGATGGGCGCCCAGGACACCCGGCTGACCTGGGAAGAGCGCCGGATGCGGCGCGAGGTGCGGGCCACCGCCAACCGGCTGGCCAACTTCGACGATGCCAACCTGCGCCGATCGGCACGCGCCGCGGTGGCCGCCGCGGCCCGGGTGGAGCGCGCATTGCACATCCTCGGCGACACCGTCCCCGATCACCTGGCCCAGGCCGGCCGGCTCCGCGTCGAGCACCGGCAGGCATCGCTGGAGGAGCTGGGCCGGCTGGCCGATCCGCCGATGACCAAAGACGCCGTGGCAGGCCGCATTCGGCGTTTGCTGTCGATGGCCGACCGCAAGGCCAAGCAGGACGGCATCCCCGACACCGAATCGGCGGTCACCCCGGATCTGCTCGAGGACGCCTGAGCCGGACCGGCTGACCAGCGTGCACGCGCCGAAACCGGCACCGATAGGCTGGCCTGCGAGCAGTTCACCGCGATTTCCCCACAACTAGGAGAGACACGTGACCATCCGGGTAGGCGTTAACGGCTTCGGTCGAATCGGACGTAACTTCTTCCGCGCCCTCGATGCGCAGAAGGCAGCCGGCAAGAACACCGACATCGAGATCGTCGCGGTCAACGACCTGACCTCGAACGCGACGCTCGCGCACCTGCTGAAGTTCGACTCGATCCTGGGCCGGCTGCCCTACGAGGTGAGCCTCGAGGGCGAGGACACCATCGTCGTCGGCGACCACAAGATCAAGGCGCTGTCGGTCAAGGAGGGCCCGTCGGCCCTGCCCTGGGGCGACCTGGGCGTCGACGTCGTCGTCGAGTCGACCGGCATCTTCACCAAGCGCGACAAGGCCCAGGGCCACCTCGACGCGGGTGCCAAGAAGGTCATCATCTCCGCGCCCGCCAGCGACGAGGACATCACCATCGTGCTCGGCGTGAACGAGGACAAGTACGACGGCAGCCAGAACATCATCTCCAACGCCTCGTGCACCACGAACTGCCTCGGCCCGCTGGCCAAGGTCCTCAACGACGAGTTCGGCATCGTCAAGGGCCTGATGACCACCATCCACGCCTACACCCAGGACCAGAACCTGCAGGACGGTCCGCACAGCGACCTGCGCCGCGCGCGGGCCGCCGCCATCAACATCGTTCCCACCTCGACCGGCGCCGCCAAGGCCATCGGCCTGGTGCTGCCCGAGCTGAAGGGCAAGCTGGACGGCTATGCCCTGCGGGTGCCGATCCCCACCGGCTCGGTGACCGACCTGACCGCCGAGCTGAAGAAGTCGGCCACCGCCGACGAGATCAACGCCGCGATGAAGGCCGCGGCCGAGGGCAAGCTCAAGGGCATCCTGAAGTACTACGACGCCCCGATCGTCTCCAGCGACATCGTCACCGACCCGCACAGCTCGCTGTTCGACGCCGGCCTGACCAAGGTCATCGACAACCAGGCCAAGGTCGTCTCCTGGTACGACAACGAGTGGGGCTACTCCAACCGCCTCGCGGATCTGGTCGCCCTGGTCGGTAAGTCGCTGTAGCTCGCGATCATGGCGATCAATTCACTGTCTGACCTGCTCGCCGAAGGTGTTGAAGGTCGGGGCGTCCTGGTGCGCTCCGACCTCAACGTCCCCCTCGACGACAACGGAACCATCACCGACCCGGGGCGCATCATCGCTTCGGTGCCCACGCTCAAGGCACTCGCCGAGGCGGGGGCCAAGGTCGTCGTCACCGCGCATCTGGGCCGCCCCAAGGGCGAGCCGGATCCCAAGTTCTCGCTCGCCCCGGTCGCCGCGGCGCTGTCCGAGCAGCTGGGCCGGCACGTCCAGCTGGCCGGCGATGTCGTCGGCACCGATGCGCTGGCGCGGGCCGAAGGCCTGACCGACGGCGACGTCCTGCTGCTGGAGAACATCCGCTTCGATGCGCGGGAGACCAGCAAGGACGACGCCGAACGCCTGGCGCTGGCCAAGGCGCTGGCCGGTCTGGTCGAGGGCGCCGACGGTACACCCGGAGCGTTCGTCTCCGACGGGTTCGGTGTGGTGCACCGCAAGCAGGCGTCGGTCTATGACGTCGCCACCCTGCTGCCGCACTACGCCGGCACGCTGGTGGCCACCGAGGTAAAGGTGCTCGAGCAGCTGACCAGCTCGACCGAGCGTCCGTACGCGGTGGTGCTGGGCGGGTCCAAGGTGTCCGACAAGCTCGCGGTCATAGAGAATTTGGCCACCAAGGCCGACAGCATCGTCATCGGCGGCGGCATGTGCTTCACATTCCTTGCCGCCCAAGGGGTTTCGGTCGGTTCCTCGCTGCTGCAGGAGGAGATGATCGATACCTGCAAGAAGCTGCTGGAGACCTATGGGGACGTCATCCACCTGCCGGTCGACATCGTGGCCGCGGACAAGTTCTCCGCCGACGCGAACACCGAAACCGTGGCCGCCGACCGCATTCCGGACGACAAGATGGGTTTGGACATCGGTCCGGAGTCGGTCAAACGGTTCACCGCGCTGCTGAGCAACGCCAAGACGGTGTTCTGGAACGGCCCGATGGGCGTGTTCGAGTTCGAGGCGTTCTCGGCCGGCACGAAGGGTGTCGCCGAGGCGATCATCGGGGCCACCGGCAAGGGCGCGTTCAGCGTCGTCGGCGGCGGCGACTCCGCAGCGGCGGTGCGTCTGCTCGGCCTGCCCGAGGACGGCTTCTCGCACATCTCCACCGGCGGTGGTGCATCGCTGGAGTACCTGGAGGGCAAGACCCTCCCCGGCATCGACATCCTCGATTAGACGGACTGGAGGCGAAACAACATGGCCCGTAAGCCGCTCATCGCCGGCAACTGGAAGATGAACCTCAATCACTTCGAGGCCATCGCGCTGGTGCAGAAGATCGCATTCGCCTTGCCGGACAAGTACTTCGACAAGGTCGACGTGACCGTCATCCCGCCGTTCACCGATCTGCGCAGCGTGCAGACGCTGGTCGACGGGGACAAGCTGCGCCTCACCTACGGCGCCCAGGACGTGTCGCAGCACGATTCGGGTGCCTACACCGGCGAGATCAGCGGCGCGTTCCTGGCCAAGCTGGGTGTCACCTTCGCCGTCGTCGGGCACTCCGAACGCCGCACCTACCACGGCGAGACCGACGAACTGGTCGCCGCCAAGGCCGCCGCCGCCCTCAAGCACGGTCTGACGCCGATCGTGTGCATCGGTGAGGCGCTGGAGGTCCGCGAGGCGGGCAACCACGTCGAGTTCAACGTGACCTCGCTGCGCGGGTCGCTGGCCGGGCTGACGGCCGAGCAGATCAGCCAGGTCGTCATCGCCTACGAACCGGTCTGGGCGATCGGCACCGGACGGGTGGCCAGCGCCGCCGACGCGCAGGAAGTGTGCGCCGCCATCCGCGCCGAACTGGCCGAACTGGCCGACAAGGACGTGGCCGCATCGGTGCGGGTGCTCTACGGCGGCTCCGTCAACGCCAAGAACGTCGGCGAGATCGTCGGTCAGACCGATGTGGACGGCGCTCTGGTCGGTGGCGCCTCGCTGGACGGGGAGCAGTTCGCCACGCTGTCCGCGATCGCCGCCGGCGGCCCGCTGCCGTGATCGACGTGGGGGCGATTTGCGCACCTCTACCGGCGCTCAGCGCCGGTTTTCGTGCGCAAATCACCCCCGTGTAGGCTGTCCGCCATGGAACTCGCTCTGCAGATCGTGCTGATCATCACCAGTCTCCTGACGGTGTTGCTCGTGCTGCTGCATCGGGCCAAGGGCGGCGGTCTGTCCACCCTCTTCGGCGGCGGCGTGCAGTCCAGCCTCTCCGGCTCGACCGTGGTGGAGAAGAACCTGGACCGGCTGACGCTGTTCGTCGTCGGCATCTGGCTTGTCTCCATCATCGGCATGGCGCTGCGCATCAAGTACAACGCCTAGGCCGGGGCTCGTTCTGCGCCGCATGTGCGCGGGACGGATAATCGACTGATGGCTGACGCACCGGATTCTGTCCTCGCCCCTGTCGGATCGGTGTACCGGACGCAGGTCGGCCGGGAGGCCACCGAACCGATGCGCGAGGACATCCGGTTACTCGGGGCCATTCTCGGCGACACCGTGCGGGAGCAGAATGGTGATGCCGTCTTCGACCTGGTGGAACGTGCCCGGGTGGAGTCGTTCCGGGTGCGCCGGTCCGAGATCGACCGGTCCGAACTGGCCGACCTGTTCCGCGATGTCGATGTGCACCAGGCGATTCCGGTCATCCGTGCGTTCACCCACTTCGCCTTGCTGGCCAACGTCGCCGAGGACATCCACCGCGAGCGCCGCCGCGCGATCCATGAAGCCGCCGGCGAGCCGCCGCAGGACAGCAGCCTGGCGGCCACCTATCGCAAGCTCGACGAGGCGCAACTGGACGCCACCGAGGTGGCCGACGCTCTGACCGGCGCGCTGGTGTCCCCGGTGATCACCGCGCACCCCACCGAAACCCGGCGTCGCACCGTCTTCGACACCCAGCACCAGATCACCGAACTGATGCGGCGGCGCCTGCACGGGCACACCCGGACCGAGGCCGGTCGCGACATCGAGACGGAACTGCGCAGGCACATCCTCACCCTCTGGCAGACCGCGCTGGTGCGACTGTCGCGGCTGAAGATCTCCGACGAGATCGAAACCGGCCTGCGGTACTACCCGGCGGCGTTCCTCGAAGTCATCCCGCGGGTGAATGCCGAGGTACGCGCGGCCCTGCAGGAACGGTTCCCGGGCGCCGAGCTGCTGGCCCAGCCGATCCTGCGTCCGGGATCCTGGATCGGCGGTGACCGCGACGGCAACCCGAACGTCACCGCCGAGGTGGTGCGGCTGGCCAGCGGCCGGGCGGCCTTCACCGCCTTCGACCACTACTTCGGCGAGATCACCGCGCTGGAGGAGGAGCTGTCCATGTCGGCGCGGTTGGTGCAGGTCAGCGCCGCTCTGACCGCGCTCGCCGATGCGTGCGATGAACCGGCCCGCGGCGACGAACCCTACCGCCGCGCGCTGCGGGTCATCCATGCCCGGCTCACCGCGACGGCCGCACAGATCCTGGACCGCCAGCCCGAGCACGAACTCGATCTCGGATTGCCGCCCTACGGGACCCCGACCGAGCTGCTCGACGACCTGGACACCGTCGACGAATCGTTGCGCGCCAACGGCTCTGCGGTGCTCGCCGACGACCGGCTGGCGCGCCTGCGGGAAGCGGTGCGGGTGTTCGGATTTCACCTGTCCGGTTTGGACATGCGGCAGAACTCCGAGGTGCACGAGAACGTGGTCGCCGAGCTGCTGGCCTGGGCCGGGGTGCACGAGGATTACCTGTCGCTGTCCGAGGACGAACGGGTGGCCCTGCTGGCCACCGAGATCGGCACCCGACGGCCGCTGATCGGTCCCGGCGCGCATCTCTCCGAGCTGGCGAGCAAGGAACTCGGCATCGTGCACGCTGCGGCGCGGGCCGTTAAAGTATTTGGGCCGCAGGCGATTCCGAACTACATCATCTCGATGTGCCAGTCGGTATCCGACATCCTGGAGGCGGCGGTGCTGCTCAAGGAGGCCGGGCTGTTCGTGATCTCCGGCGACGAGCGGTACGCCCCGGTGGGCATCGTGCCGCTGTTCGAGACCATCGACGATCTGCAGCGCGGATCCTCGATCCTGGAAGCCGTGCTGGATGTCCCGGTCTACGCGGCCGCGGTCGCTGCCCGGGGCGGCCACCAGGAAGTCATGCTGGGGTATTCGGATTCCAACAAGGACGGCGGTTATCTGGCGGCGAACTGGGCGTTGTACCGCGCCGAACTCGACCTCGTCGAGTCCGCGGAGAAGACCGGAATCCGGTTGCGGCTGTTCCACGGTCGCGGCGGAACCGTCGGCCGCGGCGGCGGGCCCAGCTACGACGCCATCCTGGCCCAGCCGCCGGGGGCGGTGCGCGGGTCACTGCGCATCACCGAGCAGGGCGAGGTGATCGCCGCCAAGTACGCCGAACCGCGGATCGCACACCGCAACCTGGAAACCCTGCTGGCCGCCACCCTGGAATCCACCCTGCTGGACTTGGAAGGGTTGGGGGATTCTGCGGCTGACGCGTACGCGGTGCTCGACGATCTTGCCGCACGCGCCCAGCGCGCGTACTCCGAACTCGTGCACGAGACACCGGGATTCGTCGAGTACTTCAAGGAATCGACGCCGGTCAGCGAGATCGGTGCGCTCAATATCGGCAGCCGGCCGACCTCGCGTAAACCGACCACGGCGATCTCCGACCTGCGGGCCATTCCATGGGTGCTGGCCTGGAGCCAGTCCCGGGTGATGCTGCCCGGTTGGTACGGCACCGGAACGGCCTTCGAGGAGTACGTGGCAGGCGGGGCGGGCAGACTCGAGGTGCTGCAGGACCTCTACGAGCGGTGGCCGTTCTTCCGGACGGTGCTGTCGAACATGGCACAGGTGCTCGCCAAATCGGATCTGGGCCTGGCGGCACGGTATTCGGAGCTGGTGGCCGATGAGGATCTGCGGGCCCGGGTGTTCGACAAGATCGTCGCCGAGCATGAGCGCACCGTCCGGATGCACGGACTCATCACCGGCCAGGATGATCTGCTGGCCGACAACCCGGCGCTGGCCCGGTCGGTGTTCAACCGCTTCCCGTACCTGGAACCGCTGAACCATCTGCAGGTCGAACTGCTGCGCCGGTACCGGTCCGGTGACGAGGACGAGCTGGTGCAGCGGGGCATCCTGTTGACAATGAGCGGGCTGGCCAGCGCGCTGCGCAACTCTGGCTAGCGCACGGGGACCGATGTCCTGGGACATCACCCTTGCACGCCTTGGCTTTCGGATGTAGCATCGAACACAAGTTCGAATGCGATGTTGCTCCCAGTGCTTGACGGTGAGCTTCAGACCGCGACTCCGGTCGCCGAGAGGTTCTTCTGTCCTGCGGGACTGGTCGAACCGCCTTGCCTGATCGTGCCTGTGGGCACCTTCTGTGAAAGTCGGTATCCGTCATGGACGCCACTCATCTCGACAGTTTCGTCGATACGTTGATCGATGATCTCGCCGTCACCGCTGTCCCGGAGGACGATGCCGGGCGCACGTTGTTCCATCTGCTGGACTGTCCGCGGCGGGTGGTCGATGAGCCCTCGCTGCTGGCGGTGCTGGTGGCCGCAGTCACCGCCCGCAACCTGCTCGACCATGTGATCGCCCAGGCAGTTTCGGCCGCGGAGCGGCTCGGCATCCCGGCGCGCCGGCACCTACGTACGGGGGCCGACCTGCTCACCAGCCTGGGCGTGGCCCCGGGCGCCGCGCAGCGCTTGGTGCGGGTGGGCCGGGCGGCGCACACCCTGCCCGCGCTCACCCGGGAACAACGCTTGGGCGGGATCGGTATCGAATTCGCCGACGCCGTCGGGCGGGGCGTCTCCCACATCCAAGCCCGGACCCCTCTGTCGGAGGAGGACCGAGCGAAGGTCGTGACGAAGCTGATGATTCAGACCACCCCAGCTGAGGTCGCGGAAAAGGCCCGCACGAACGCCATCGAGCGTGCCTCGACGGTGCCGGGCGACGCAGGCGCGGTGCCGATCGCCGAGAACACTGACCTCAACGAGATGACGCTGGTGCAGACCGACGAAGGACGCGTCGCGGCGACTCTGGATCTGGATGCGCTGACCGGGGAGGAACTGTTCGCCGCGCTGGACCCGTTGTGCCGGCCGGTGCCACAACCGGACGGATCGCCGGACCCGCGACCACCCGGGCGGCGGCGCGCGGACGCGTTCGGGCAGATCATGCGCACGTATCTGTCGAGTTCGCAGCGCCCGATGTCGGGGGGTGTGCTGCCGCACGTCACCCTGATCCGGCCAGCCGGCGTCGACACCCTCGGCTTCACCGGGCCGGTCAGCGCGCCCACCGCCGACCTGATCTCCTGCGACAGCACCCTGGCCACGGTGATCGTCGACGGCGCGGGAGCACCGCTGGATGTGGGACGCGCCGAACGGCTGTTCACGCCGATCATTCGTAAGGGACTTAGCGTGCGCGACGGTGGTTGTGCGTTCCCGGGTTGTGGGCGGCCGGTGTCCTGGTGCGATGCCCACCACATCACACCGTGGAGCGCCGGGGGCACCACCAGCATCGACAACGGGGTGTTGCTTTGCCGGCGCCACCACACCCTGATTCACCACGATGGCTGGCGGGTCTACCTCGGCCCCGACCGCCACCCCTGGTTCATCCCACCCCACGACCCGGCCGAACCCCAACCACCCCATCTGCGTTCCCACGCACGCAGAACCATGACCGACCTACCCACCGCCGCATAACCGAATCCCACCGCGCACCTTGACAACTCCACAGTGAACCCGCCTTGCCGGGTTGTTCATCCGCGACCGTCACCGCACACTGAGAGATCGTGTCGGTTGATGGATCGGACGGTGCACGATACCGATTGTGTTGAGGGCCAATCCGATTACGGGTTCTGAGCACACAGCTCAGGACACTAGATTCGGGCTGCCCGGCGCACCTGGGTGATCGCGCCCCGCACGGCGCTCTCGACCGACGCCAGCGGGGCGGCGATCGCCTCGCCGATCTCGACGATGGCCTCCACCCGCGCCACGATCAGCTCGAGCCGCTCCACCATGCTGATCAATCGCGGCGCGAGCTCGTCGATGCTGGTGATGGTGGCGTTGAAACGATCCAGTGTGACGTCGAGATCGCCGATGGAGCTGTTCAAGGTGACGACGGTCCGGTCCAGGTCGACCAGCAGCGCCTCGACCTGCACCACGGTGGCATCGGCGTTGAGTGCCGCCTGGGTGAGCGTCTTGATCCGCCGGCTCGCCGGACGGGTTCGACCGTCGCCCTTGTCTGCCATAGGGCCAGTATGTCGCCGCCCCGTTCGGAAGGGAACCGAAACGGCCGGACCTGCGTCTGACCTGTATGGCGAACTTCTGCTGCGGGAGCCCGCGGTTACGCACGGACGCCGGTTCGGCCGGCGCGGTGGCCGACTACCTCGCCGGGTACGGCGAGGCGCTGGCCGACCGCGGCACGGACGGCCAGCCCGAGCGGTCGGCCGACGACTGACGGCGCGGTTGGGTACTGTCCGTGGGATGCTGGACATCGAGACACCGGCCCTGGTGGTCGATCTCGCGCGGTTGACATCGAACATCGCGGCGATGGCGGACGCGGCTCGCGGCAAGGCCGTCGATCTTCGGCCCCATGCCAAGACGCACAAGAGCATTCAGATCGCCAACCTCCAGATGGGTGCCGGTGCCGTCGGCATCACGGTGGCGACCGTCTCCGAGGCCGAGTCCTTCGCCGACCACGGGATGGACGACATTCTGATCGCCTACCCGATCCTGCCGCTGGGGGCGAAGGCGAGGAGATTCCGCGAACTCCTCGACCGGGTGCAGCTGCGGGTCGGAGTGGACAGCGCCGCGGGAGCGTCGGCGATAGCCCGGGCCGCGGACGGGCGCGACGTCTCGGTGCTGATCGAGATCGACAGCGGTCAGCACCGGACCGGGGTTCCCGCAGCGGAGGCGGCGGCCCTTGCGGTGGAGTGCGATCGAGCCGGGCTGACCGTTGCCGGTGTCTTCACCCACGGTGGGCACGCGTACTCGAGCCCCGACGCACCGGGCCGGGCAGGCGCGGACGAGGGCGATCAGCTCGCGCTCGCCGCCCGCGCCGTGCGGGATGCAGGATTCGACATCGCCGTTGTCAGCGCGGGATCGACGCCGACGTGGAGATCGCCGCGACCGCCCGAGGTCACCGAGGAGCGCCCCGGCACATATGTGTTCGGTGACCGTCAACAGGTCGCGCTGGGGTCCCAGGACCCGGACGCCTGTTCGGCCTGGATCGCCGCCACCGTCGTCAGCTCCCGCGGCGACCGCCTCGTGATCGATGCCGGATCCAAGGCGCTCACCGGCGAGCGGCCACAGTGGCTGGACGGCTACGGCAGCGTTGCCGAGCTGGGCAACGCGGTGGTCACCCGGGTTTCGGAACACCACGGGATCCTCGACAACGTGGACACCTCGGCCGTCTCCGTCGGCGACGTGGTGTCGGTGCTGCCCAACCACATCTGCACGGCGGTCAACCTTTTCGACGAGTACGTGGTCGTCGACGACGGACGGGTCACCGAGCGATGGGAGCTCATCGCCAGGGGCAGGAACGTCTAGCTAGCCGCGATCGCCGGGCAGTTTCGCGGCGGCGGCCTCGTCCAGCAGCCACACGGTCGCCTCGCGGCCGACGGCGCCCGCAGCCGGGATGTCGACCGGATCGGCACCGCCGATCGCCGCGGCGACCGCATCGGCCTTCTCCGCACCGGCGACCACCAGCCACACCTCCCGGGCGCGCCGGATCGCGGGCAGCGTCAGCGTGATGCGGCGCGGCGGCGGCTTGGGGGAGTCGGTCACCGCGACCACCAGCCGGTCGCTCTCACGTACCGCATCGGTGTCGGGGAACAGCGAATTGACGTGGCCCTCACCGCCCATCCCGAGCAGGTGCACGTCGAACTCGTCGGGCAGCAGCGCCTCGTAGGCGGCCGCCGCGTCGTCGATGGCGTCCCCGAAATCCCCGTCGCTGGCGGCCATCGGATGCACGTTCGCCGGTGGAATGGCGATGGTCTCCAACAGCGCTTCGTACGCCTGGCGGTGATTGCGCTCGCCGTCCGCCGCGGGCACGAAGCGCTCGTCGCCCCAGAACAGCTGCACCTTGGACCACTCGATGTCGGGGCCGTAGGAGGCGACGTGGCGCAGCAGCGCGATGCCGACGGTGCCGCCGGTCAGCACGATGACCGCCTCCCCACGGGCGGCGATGGCCGAGGTGATGGCGCCGACCAGACGTGCCCCGGCGGCCGCGGCGAGGACCTTCGCGTCGAGGTAGGTCTCCAGCACACGCTCAGACATATGTCACCCTGTCGATTCCCTGTAGTGCTTCGAAGTAGATCTCGTCGGCATCCAACCGCCGCATGTCCTCGGCCAGGCAGTCACGGGTCTCCCTGCGCGCCAACGGGATCTGCGCGTCCGGCTTTCCGGTGCGGGTGAGGGTCGCGGTGATGCCGTCCTGCGGGCGGCTCAGCGTGATGACCTCGCTGGGCCTGGTCATCTCGACCTTCAGCTCGCCGATGGCACGGGTGACGGGGCAGTCGAGCCGTCCGGCCAGCCATCCGGCCAGGACGTCCAGCGCCGGTTCGTCCTTGAGCCCGGACACCACGACCGAGGTGATCGGTTCATGCGGGGCCTCGTCGACGGCGGCGGTCAGCAGCGCGCGCCAGTAGGTGATCCGGCTCCACGCCAGGTCGGTGTCGCCGGCGGTGTAGCCGGAGAGTCGGCTCTTGATGCAGGCCAGCGGGTTCTCCCCGTTGGTGGCATCGGTGATGCGGCGGATCGCCAAGCGTCCCAACGGGTCCTGCGCCGGAATCGGCGGCGCGAGCTCGGGCCACCAGGTCACCACCGGCGTGTCGGGCAGCAAGAACGGAGTCACCACGCTGCTGGCGTGGTCGGCGAGCGGCCCGGACAACCGCAGCACCACCACCTCGTTGGCGCCGGCGTCGCTGCCGACCCGCAGCTGCGCGTCCAGCCGCGCGTCCTGCGCCGTCCGGTCCCCGGGGATGACCACGATGACCCGGCAGGGATGCTCCCGGCTGGCCGCGTTGGCGGCCTCGATCGATTCCTCCAGCACCATCTCGGTATTCGGCGCGATGACCAGTGTCAGCACCCGGCCGAGGGTGATCGCGCCGCCCTCTTCGCGCAGCGCGATGATCTTCTTGTTGATGGCACCGGTGTTGGTGTCGGGCAGGTCGATGATCATGGCTCGACTCCTAGCAACATCACGGCCTCCGCCATTCGCGTCCGGTCCGGCGCAGCATCTCGAACGCCGACTCCGGGCCCCAGGTGCCCGACTCGTAGGTATCGGGTTTGCCGTGCGAGGCCCAGTACTGCAGCGCCGGATCCAGGATCTTCCAGGACAATTCGACTTCATCGTTGACCGGGAACAGGGACGGCTCCCCGAGCAGCACATCCAGGATCAGCCGCTCGTAGGCCTCCGGCGATTCCTCCGCGAACGCCGAGCCGTAGGAGAAGTCCATGCTGACGTCGCGGACCTCCATGGCGTTGCCGGGCACCTTGGACCCGAACCGCAGGGTGATGCCCTCATCCGGCTGCACCCGGATCACCAGGGCGTTCTTGCCCAGTTCCTCGGTCATGGTGGCGTCGAAGGGCAGATGAGGCGCCCGCTTGAACACCAGCGCGATCTCGGTCACCCTGCGGCCCAGCCGTTTTCCGGTCCGCAGATAGAACGGCACACCGGCCCAGCGTCGGGTGTCGACATCGACGGTGATGGCGGCGAAGGTCTCGGTGAGCGAGGTCTTGGAGAACCCCTCTTCGTCGAGCAGGCCCACCACCTTCTCGCCGCCCTGCCAGCCCGCCGCGTACTGGCCGCGCGAGGTGGTCTCGTCCAGTGGCTCGGCCAGCCGGCTGGCGGCGAGCACCTTGATCTTCTCGGCCTGCAGTTCGGCGGGGGAGAAGCTGACCGGCTCCTCCATCGCGGTCAACGCCAGCAGCTGGATCAGGTGGTTCTGGATGACGTCACGGGCAGCGCCGACGCCGTCGTAATACCCTGCGCGGCCACCGAGTCCGATGTCCTCGGCCATGGTGATCTGCACGTGGTCCACATAGTGCGCGTTCCAGATCGGTTCGAACATCTCGTTGGCGAACCGCAACGCCAGGATGTTCTGCACGGTCTCCTTGCCGAGGTAGTGGTCGATGCGGAACACCGACGACTCCGGGAAGACGGAGTTCACCAGAGCATTCAGCTCCTCGGCGCTGGACAGGTCGTGCCCGAACGGCTTCTCGATGACGACCCGGCTCCAGCTGCCGTCGGTCCTGGCGGCCAGCCCGGTCCTGGACAGCTGCTGGAGCACCTGCGGGAAGGCCTTCGGCGGGATCGACAGGTAGAAGGCGTGATTGCCGCTGGTGCCGCGTTGGGCGTCCAGGGTGTGCAGCGTGTCGGCGAGCCGGCCGAACGCCTCGTCATCGTCGAAGGTGCCCTGGACGAACCGGAATCCCTCCGCGAGCCGGTCCCACACCTCCTGCCGGAACGGGGTGCGGGCGTGCTGCTTGACCGCCTCGTAGACGACATGGGAGAAGTCCTCGTCCGCCCAGTCCCGCCGGGCGAACCCGACCAACGCGAAACTGGGCGGCAGCAGACCCCGATTGGCGAGATCGTAGATCGCCGGCATCAACTTCTTGCGGGCGAGATCACCGGTGACACCGAAGATCACCACCGCGCACGGCCCCGCGATACGGGCCATGCGCTTATCGCGTTTGTCCCGCAGCGGATTACGCCAGGCGGGAGCTTCGGTCGTGCTCATCGGCGTTCCTCTGCTCGTTGTCGCTCGCGGCCGGTGCGTCTACTTCTTGGCGGCGTCCAGCTGGCCCTGTGTGGCTTCCAGCAGTTCGGCCCAGGACTTCTCGAACTTCTCGACGCCCTCCTCCTCGAGGACCTTGAACACGTCGTCCTTGTCGATGCCGGCCGCGACCAGCGCGTCGAACACCCCTTGGGCGGCGGCCGCGGTGCCGGTGACGGTGTCACCGGTGACCACACCGTGGTCGGCGACGGCATCCAGAGTCTTCTCCGGCATGGTGTTCACGGTGTTCGGGGCCACCAACTCGGTGACGTACAGGGTGTCCGAGTAGTCCGGGTTCTTGACCCCGGTAGAGGCCCACAACGGGCGTTGCGCGCGGGCGCCGGCGGCCTGGAGAGCGGCGAACCGCTCACCGCCGAACACCTCCTCGTAGGCGGCGTAGGCGAGGCGGGCGTTGGCCACCCCGGCCTGGCCACGCAGGTCCAGCGCCTGCTGCGACCCGATCTTCTCCAGCCGGGCATCGATCTCGGTGTCCACCCGGGACACGAAGAACGAAGCGACCGAATGGATCTTGGACAGATCGTGACCGGCCTCCTTGGCCTTCTCCAGGCCGGCCAGGTACGCGTCGATGACGGCACGGTGGCGCTCCACCGAGAAGATCAGCGTCACGTTCACCGAGATGCCCTCGGCGATCACCGCGGTGATGGCCGGCAGCCCGGCCAGCGTGGCGGGGATCTTGATCAGCAGGTTGGGACGATCCACGATCTTCCACAACTCGATGGCCTGCAGGATGGTCTTGTCGGTGTCGTGCGCCAGGCGCGGGTCGACCTCGATGGACACCCGGCCGTCCACGCCGTCGGTGGCCTCGTAGACCTTGGCCAGCACATCGCAGGCGTTACGGACGTCGTCGGTGGTGACGGTGCGGATGGTGGCATCCACATCGGCTCCCTGGGCGGCCAACTCGTTGACCTGATCGTCGTAGGCGTGTCCCTTGGACAGGGCGGCCTGGAAGATCGACGGGTTGGTGGTGACACCCACGACGCTCTTGGTCGCGATCAGATCGGCGAGGTTGCCGGTCTGCAGCCGCTCGCGGGACAGATCGTCGAGCCAGACGGATACGCCCGCTGCGGACAGTGCTGCGAGATTTGCGTTCTGAGACATGGTTTTCGCCTTACTTCCTTAGTTGTCGAGAGTTCGTTCGGCGGCAGCGACGACGGCTTCAGCGGTGAAACCGAACTCACGGAACAGCGTCTTGTCGTCGGCGGATTCGCCGTAGTGCTCGATCGAGATGATCTCGCCGGTGTCCCCGACCAGCTTGTGCCAGGACTGCGCGACACCGGCCTCCACGGCCACCCGGGCCGAGACATCCGGCGGCAGCACCGAATCCCGGTACTCCTTGGGCTGGGACTCGAACCACTCGACGCAGGGCATGGAGACGACCGCTGCGACCACGTCCTTGTCGGCCAGCAGCTTCTTGGCCTCGACGGCCAGTTGCAGTTCCGAACCGGTGGCGATGATGATCACGTCGGCATCGGAGGCGTCGTCCCCGCCGAGGACGTAACCGCCCTTGGCGACACCGTCGGAGTCGGTGCCCTCCAGCACGGGGATGCCCTGCCGGGTCAGGATGAAACCGACCGGGCCGCTGCCGTTTCCGCGGGCGATGATGCTGCGCCAGGCGTAGGCGGTCTCGTTCGGGTCACCGGGGCGCACCACCGAGAGGTTCGGGATGGCGCGCAACGCCGACAGATGCTCGATGGGCTGGTGGGTGGGCCCGTCCTCGCCGAGACCGATGGAGTCGTGGGTCCAGATGTAGATGGTGTCGATGTCCATCAGCGAGGCCAACCGCACGGCGGGCCGCATGTAGTCCGAGAACTGCAGGAAGGTACCGCCGAAGGCGCGGGTCGGGCCGTGCAGCACGATGCCGGACAGAATCGATCCCATCGCGTGCTCACGGATGCCGAAGTGCAGCACCCGGCCGTACCAGTCCGCGGAGAAGTCGTCGGTGGAGATGCTCGGCGGGCCGAACGATTTCACGCCCTTGATGGTCGTATTGTTGCTGCCGGCGAGATCGGCTGAGCCGCCCCACAATTCGGGTAGTTTCGGGGCCACATCGTTGAGCACCTGACCGAAGGCGGCGCGGGTGGCGACCGCCTTGGAGCCCGGCTCCCAGTAGGTGATGTCCGAATCCCAGCCCTCAGGCAGCTCTTCGGCGGTCAGCCGGTCGAGCAGTTGCTTGCGCTCGGGCTCGCGCTCGGCCCAGGCGTCGAACTCGGTCTGCCACTTCTGGTGCGCCTCGCGACCGCGGTCCACCAGCTTGCGGGTGTGCGCGATGACCTCGTCGCGGACCTCGAAGTTCTTCTCCGGGTCGAAGCCGAGGATCTTCTTGGTGGCCGCGACCTCGTCGGCGCCCAGCGCCGAGCCGTGCACGCCGCCGGTGTTCATCTTGGTCGGTGCCGGGTAGCCGATGATGGTGCGGATCGAGATGAAGGACGGCTTGTCGGTCACCTTCTTGGCCTCGGCGATGGCGGCCTCGATGTCGACCACGTTCTCGCCGCCGACGATCTCCTGCACGTGCCAGCCGTAGGCGCGGTAGCGGTCGGCGACGTTCTCGCTCAGCGCGATATCGGTGTCGTGCTCGATGGAGATGTGGTTCTTGTCATAGAAGACGATCAGGTTGCCCAGCTGCTGGGTGCCGGCCAGGGAGGAGGCCTCGCTGGTGACGCCCTCTTCGATGTCGCCGTCGGAGGCGATCACGTAGATGTAGTGGTCGAACGGGCTCTCACCGGCCGGGGCGTCCGGGTCGAACAGGCCGCGCTCGTAGCGGGCGGCCATCGCCATGCCCACCGCCGAGGCCAGGCCCTGTCCCAGCGGGCCGGTCGTGATCTCGACACCCTTGGTGTGCCGGAACTCGGGGTGGCCGGGGGTCTTGGACTTCCAGGTGCGCAGTGCCTCGATGTCTTCGAGCTCGAGGCCGAAGCCGCCCAAGTACAACTGCAGGTAGATGGTCAGGCTGGAGTGGCCGCAGGACAGGATGAACCGGTCGCGCCCGAGCCAGTGGGTGTCGGACGGGTCGTGGCGCAGCTGACGCTGGAACAGCGTGTAGGCCAGCGGCGCCAGGCTCATCGCGGTACCGGGATGGCCGTTGCCGACCTTCTGGACCGCATCGGCGGCCAGCACACGCACGGTGTCCACCGCGACGGTATCCAGGTCGGTCCAGTCATCGGGATGGTTCGGTTGCGTGAGGGCAGTTATCTCTTCGGCGGTGGTCACTACCGTCACTCCTAAACTTTTTTCTGTACTGCGGACTTCACTACGACAAACACCCTAGTGCCGGGGACTCATCCGCTGCAGACCGGTTCCTGCAGGTTTGGGTACCCGTAACTCCACGTTTTCCACGAACCCACCCTGCGGTGTCGGGTCCGCTCCGGGTGCGGTCTACCATCGTCTGTAGTAGAAGCCCGCGTGACCGCTGCCCGAGGAGTTAATTGCGTGAGCATTAGCGAGCGCCGGCATGTCAGTGGCGCCCCCCACCGGATCCGATCCAAGTTCCTGGCGTACGTGGCGCTGACGAAGCCGCGCGTCATCGAATTGTTGCTGGTGACGACGATTCCGGCGATGCTGCTGGCCGACCGGGGCACCGTCGATCCACTGCTCATCCTGAACACTCTGATCGGCGGCATGATGGCCGCCGCGGGTGCCAACACGCTGAACTGCGTGGCCGACGCCGATATCGACAAGGTCATGAAGCGGACCGCGCTGCGGCCGCTGGCCAAGGCGTCGGTGCCCACTCGTCATGCGCTGATCTTCGGGTTGGTGCTCACGGTCGGCTCGTTCGCCTGGCTGTGGTGGACCACCAACCTGCTGTCCGGCCTGCTGGCCGTGGCGACCATCGCGTTCTACGTCTTCGTCTACACCCTGCTGCTCAAACGCCGCACGTCACAGAACGTGGTCTGGGGCGGAGCGGCCGGCTGTATGCCGGTGATGATCGGCTGGTCCGCGGTGACCGGCACGATCCAGTGGCCGGCGCTGGTGATGTTCCTGATCATCTTCTTCTGGACGCCGCCGCACACCTGGGCGCTGGCCATGCGGTACAAGGAAGACTACAAAGCCGCAGGCGTGCCGATGCTGCCCGTGGTGGCCACCGAGCGCCAGGTCACCCGGCAGATCCTGATCTACACCTGGCTGACGGTGCTGGCCACGCTGGCGCTGGTGCTGGCGACCGGCTGGCTGTACGCCGCGGTCGCGGTGCTGGCCGGCGTGTGGTTCCTGGTGATGGCGCACCAGCTGTACTCCGGGGTGAAGCGCGGGCAGCCGGTGAAGCCGTTGCGGCTGTTCCTGCAGTCCAACAACTACCTCGCGGTGGTGTTCTGCGCGCTGGCCGTCGATTCGGCGCTGGCATTGCCGCATCTGTTCTAGGTCCGCTGTTCTAGATTTCTCGGCGTGAGCCCCCAACTGCCGGTCACCCCGGACAACTTCGCGCGTGCCGAATCGGACCTGTACTTCGCCGGGATGGTCGGCGACGGCGGGTTCGGTGCGTTCAGCCACCACCGTGAACCTGCCGCGATCGACAACCAGCTGGTGATCCGGCTGAACCGCGACACGCTGTACTCGGCGGCCGTGTTCGATCTGGATGCCGGTCCGGTCACCCTCACGCTGCCCGACAGCGCCGGCCGGTTCATGTCGGCGCAGATCATCAACGAGGACCACTACACGACCGAGGTCGCCTACGCCCCGGCCACGCTCACCCTGACCCGCGACACCGCCGGCACCCGGTATGTGATGGCCGCGGTGCGGACCCTGGTCGACCCCGACGACGCGACAGACGTGGCGGCCGTGCACGCCCTGCAGGACGCCATCGGGGTCAGTCAATCGGATTCCGGCGCATTCGTGGTCCCGCAGTGGGATCCGGTGAGTCAGAAGACCGTGCGCGACGCGCTGATCGTGTTGTCCACCACCCTGTCCGACACGTCCCGAATGTTCGGAGCCCGGACCGAGGTGGATCCGGTGCGCCACCTCATCGGATCGGCGTTCGCCTGGGGCGGCAACCCCGAACGCGATGCGCTGTACCTCACGGTCGTGCCGGCGGCCAACGACGGCCAGACGGTGCACCGGCTGGTGGTGCACGAGGTTCCGGTGGACGGCTTCTGGTCGATCTCGGTCTACAACAAGGACGGCTATTTCGAGCCGAACTCGCAGGCTGCCTATTCGGTGAACAACATCACCGGGGTCAAGGAGCAGGACGGCAGCACGGTGATCCAGTTCGGCGGGACCGGTGCGGCGAATCTGCTGCCGATCACCGCGGGATGGAACTACCTGGTGCGGCTGTACCGGCCGCGCCCGGAGATCCTGGACGGCTCCTGGACCTTCCCGATTGCTCGGCCGGTTTGACCGGACCGGACATCCTGGCGCCGCTACCATGCGTTATGACCTTGGGGTGGGCGCTGCGGGCCCTGGCGGGCCTCGTCGTGATGGTGGTCGTCGTCGGCTCGGCCGCGTGTTCGTCCGGTTCGCCGCCGGGGGCCACCGACAGGGTCGAGCAGTTCCAGTCCGACGGCGGATCGGGTGGCGCCCCGCTGCCCTCGGAAATGCCGATGACCGGGCCGGTGCCGCAGGAGGCGCCGAAATCGCCGCCCGCCGTGCAGCGTGACGTCGTCAAGACCGCCAGCGTCACGGTCACCGCCGAGGAGCCGTCCTCGGCGGCCGACCGCGCCGCGGACCTGGCCACCGATGCCGGTGGGCGGGTCGACAGCCGCACCGAGTACGGCGGTTCGGCACTCGACCGGGCGCGGATCACCCTGACCCTGCGGGTGCCCGCGGACAAGCTGGACGGTCTCGTCGACGGGCTGAAGCAACTCGGCACCGTCGATTCCCTGGATATGCGGGTGGAGGACGTCACCAGTCGGCGGGTCGATCTGGACGCGCGCATCAAGGCCCTGCAGACCTCGGTGGACCGGCTGCTCGCGATCATGCGGGACGCCGAGGATCCGAGCGCGCTGATCGAAGCCGAGAACGCGCTGTCACAGCGCCAGGCCGACCTGGACAGCCTGCGCGCCCAGCGTGCCACGCTGGGGGAGCAGATCTCCTACAGCACGGTCACCGTCGAACTGATCGCACCGGTGGCCGGCGGACCGGCGCCCGAGCGCTATCAGGGCTTCCTCGGGCAGATCGAGCGCGGCTGGGACGCCCTGGTGGACACCGGCACACACCTGTTCCTGCTGTTCGGTCTGCTGCTGCCGTGGGCCGGCGCCGGCCTGGTGCTGCTCGGTCTGCTGTACGGCGGCTACCGGCTGAGCAAGGCGCGTCGCTAGGGGACCAGCACCACCGAGCCGACCGTCCGGCGGGCCTGCAGGTCGGTGTGCGCACGCTCGGCCTCGGCGAGCGGGTAGCGCTCGCTGACCGTGATGGTGATCGACCCGTCGGCGATCGCGTTGATCAATTCACCTGCCCGCCATGAAAATTCGTCGGCGGTGCTGGTGTAGTGGCCGAGATTGGGCCGGGTGAGGAACACCGACCCGGCGGCGTTGAGACGCTGCGGATCCACTGGCGGCACCGGCCCGCTCGCGGCACCGAACAGCGCGAGGGTGCCGCGGATCTTGAGGCTGGCCAGGCTGGCGTCGAAGGTGGTGGCACCCACACCGTCGTACACCGCGGCGACCCCGCCGTTGCTCAACCGTTTGACCGTGGCCCCGAATTCCTCGGCGTCCTGCGGGTATTCCAGCACCTCGACCGCACCGGCCTGCCGAGACAGCTCGGCCTTCTCCGGTGTCGAGGCGGTGGTGATCACCCGGGTGCCCAGGCTGGTGGCCCACTGGGTGAGGATCAACCCGACCCCGCCGGCCCCGGCGTGCACCAGGATGGTGTCGTTGGGTTGCACCGGGTAGGTCGACTTCAGCAGATAGTGTGCCGTCATGCCCTTGAGCAGTGCCGACGCGACCGCGTCCGGCGCCACCCCGTCGGGCACGTAGGCCACGAAGTCGGCGGGGGCGACGCAGAAGTCGGCGTAGGCGCCGACGGCGTTGGCGGTGACCACCCGGTCGCCGACGGCCAGCGCGGCGACCTCGTCACCGACGGCGGCGATGGTGCCGCACACCTCGGTGCCCACCACGAACGGAACCTGCCGTGGGTACAGGCCCGACCGGAAGTAGGTGTCGATGAAGTTGACGCCGATCGCCTCGGCCTTGATCAGCACCTCACCCGGGCCGGGGGTGGGCTCATCCTTCTCCACGTAGCTCAGGACCTCAGGTCCGCCGGTGCGGGCGACTTCGATGGCATGCATGTCCCTATCATCCATGTGTGAAGCTGGCCCGTCCCGATCTGTTCCATCCGCGCATCGTGTTCGCGAGTTGCGCGGCCCTCCCGGAGGGCGACAGCGACGACGACGGGCTGGTCGCGGCCATGCGGGCCCGCGGGCTGCAGGTGCAGTGGAAGTCCTGGGATGATCCGGCCACGCTGCAGGCCGATCTGGTGGTGCTGCGGGCCACCTGGGACTACAGCGAACGCCTCGACGAGTTCCTGACCTGGACGCGGGCGGTGCGCAACCTGCTGAATCCGGCCGACCTGGTGGCCTGGAGCACCGACAAGCACTATCTGCTCGACCTCGCCGAGGACGGTCTGCCGATCGTGCCCACCTGGTACTTCCCGGTCGGCGCGCCGGTACTGATTCCCGACGGGGAAGTGGTGGTCAAACCGGCGGTCGGCGCCGGGTCCGTCGGCGCCCAACGGTTCGTCGATCCCGGTGCGGCGACCGCGCATGCCGAGACACTGCACAGCGACGGGCGCGCCGCGCTGGTGCAGCCCTACGACCCGCGCATCGTGTCCGGCGAGACCGCCCTGGTCTTCCTCAACGGCCGGCCCTCACACGCGTTCACCAAGGGCCCGATCCTGCCGCCCGCCGGGCAGCGACCCGAATTCGAGGAGACCGGCACGTTCGCCGCGGAGAAGCTCGGTGCCGCCGACCCCGAGGACGAGGTCTGGGAGATCGGTCGCGCCGCCGTCGTCGCCGCGTGCAGACGCTTCGGCATTCCCGCCAATGAGCTGCTCTATGCCCGGGTCGACGTCATCGGCGGTGCCGAGGACCCGCGCCTGCTGGAGCTGGAACTCGTCGAGCCGTCCCTGGGGTTCCGTCAGCTGAGTGCGGCCGAGAAAAGCCGTGCCGAACGCGATTACGCGCGCGGGGTCGAGACCGCGCTGGAGCGGCTCGGGCTGGGCCCGCTGTCCCGGCGCCGCCCCTAGCCGGATACACCCGGGCCGGCTCACGCCTCGATGCGCAGGCCGGTGTGTACGTCGAACCGGTGCGCGTCGCGGGCGGACAGGCCGACCGGGGCGCCCGGGGTGATGGCGCTCAGCGCGGCCGCGTCGACGACGCTGGTCAGCTGCTGATCGGCGGCGCGGACGGTGATGATGGCCCGCGGCCCGAGCAGCTCGACCAGTTCAACGGTGGCGGCGCCGCCGGAGGCCGGGGTCAGGATCAGGTCGTCGGCGCGCACACCGACGGTCACCGAGGAGGCGTCCGGTCCGCCGACCGTCATCCGCAGCCCGGACTCGGTGCGGAGTTCACCCGCGACCACCGCGCCGTCGATCAGGTTCATCTTCGGGCTGCCGACGAAGGTCGCGACGAACGTGTCGGCCGGGCGGCGGTAGACCTCCTCCGGCGGTCCGGCCTGGGCGATGCGGCCGTCGCGCATCACCACGATCCGGTCCGACAGGGTCATCGCCTCTTCCTGATCGTGGGTCACGTAGAGCGAGGTGATGCCGAGTTTGCGTTGCAGGCGCAGCAGTTCGGTACGTGTTTCCACCCGCAGCTTGGCGTCCAGATTGCTCAGCGGTTCGTCGAACAGGAAGACTGCGGGCTCGCGGATGATGGCGCGGCCGATCGCGACGCGTTGCTGCTGGCCACCGGAGAGGTCCTTGGGTTTGCGGTCCATCAGTTTGCCCAGGCCGAGCGAGTCACCGATCTCGTCCGCGCGCCTGTGCGCCTCGGCGCGCCCGATCTTTTTGGCCCGCAACGGAAACGCGATGTTCTCCCGCACCGTCAGGTGCGGGTAGAGGGCGTAGTTCTGGAACACCATGGCGATATCGCGGTCCTTGGGTTCCAGCGCGGTGACGTCCCGGTCCCCGATGTGGATGGTGCCGGAGGTGACCTCCTCCAGCCCGGCCAGCATGCGCAGCGAGGTGGTCTTCCCGCACCCGGAGGGGCCGACCAGCACCGTGAGGGTGCCGTCGGCCAGTTCCAGGTCGAGTTCGGATACCACGGTCGTTGTCCCGTAGGACTTTTCGACCTGGGAGAATTTCACCGATGCCATAACTGTGTCCTCGTTCGTCTAGTACTTGACCGCGCCGCCGCTGATCCCCTGGACCAGGCGTCGCTGGATGAAGAAGCTGGCGATCACCACCGGGATGATCGCGATCATGATCGCCGCGCTCATGGTGCCGATCTGCACACCGCGGAAGGTGTTGAAGTTGGCAATCGCCACCGGCAGGATCGCGGCGTTCCCCGGGGCCAGGATCAACCCGTAGAACAGGTCGTTCCAGGACAGCGTGAAGCCGAAGATGCCGGCCGCGCCGATGCCCGGGAACACCTGTGGCAGCACCACCATCCGGAAGGCCTGCCAGCGGGTGAGACCGTCGACTCGGGCCTGTTCCTCGAGGGAGGCGGGCACGGCCTCGAAGAAGCCGATCAGAAACCAGGTGACCAGCGGCAGCACGAAGGAAAGGTGGGCGAAGATCACCGGCACGATGGTGTCGGTCATGCGCAGTGCGTGGGCCATGGTCAGGAACGGGAACACCAGCACCGCGGGCGGCACCACCTGGGCGGCCAGCATGCCGAACCGGGTCAACGACCCACCGGCGCGGTACTTGGCGATCACGTAGGCGCCCATGCTGCCGACCACCAGGCTGATGGCCACCGTGATGACGCCGACCAGCGCGCTGCGTCCGGCGGCGGCGAATACGCCGGAGTCCAGCACATTGCGCCAGTTCTCCATGCTGGGGGAGAAGAACAGCAGGAACGGTTCCGACATCTGTTCGGGCGTCTTGAAACTGGCCAGGGCCACCCAGACGATGGGAAACAGCACGAAGACGAAGGCAGCGGCGATCACGGCGAGGCGCAGCGTCTCGAGCCCGCGGCCCGGGCGGCTGACGAAGGCGGGCAAACCCATCACGCGGTCCTTTCCGCGTTCCGGCTGCGCTCCATGGCGCGGAACGCGATGACGATCACGGCCAGGACCACCGCGAGCACCACGAACGCCATCGCGCTGGCCTGTGCGAGCCGGAAGAACTGGATGCCTTCGAGATACATGTAGTACTGCAGCGTCTGGGTTTCGGTGCCCGGGCCACCGCGGGTGGTGGCGTAGACGTACTCGAACACCCGCAGTGCGTCCAGCCCGCGCAGCACCACCGCCACGGTGAGCACCGGGGCGAGCATCGGGATGAGCACCCGGCGCAACCGGTAGACGGGGCCGGCGCCGTCCACCCGGGCCGCCTCCATGGGCGATTTCGGTAGCGATTCCAGGCCGGCGAGGATCAGCAGCACCATGAACGGGGTCCACTGCCAGACGTCGATGAACGCGAGCGTCAGCAGCGCGCGGCCGGAGCCGAAGAAGTCGTAGCCGGCGCCCACCGCGTGCAGCAGGGCCGGCACCGCCCCGATCTGGTCGTTGAGCAGGAACCGGAAGATCAAACCGACCGCGATCGGGGTGATGAACATCGGTGCGAGCACGATGGCGCGGGACAGGTCCTTGACCCAGCGCTGCTGGTGCAGGGCGAGCGCCAGGGCGAACCCGAGCACCAGTTCCAGCGCCACCGCGATCACCACGTAGGTCGCGGTGGTGGCGAACGCCTCCCAGAAGGCCGGGTTCGACAGCGCGGTGACGAAGTTCTGCGCGCCGACGAAATCGGGTTGCTTGCGATCGGTGAGCTTGTAGTTGGTCAGTGAGAGATACGCCGCGTAGCAGAGCGGGAATCCGACGGCCACCGCGAAGAGGGCGAGCAGCGGCGCGAGCATGCCGTACTTGAACTTCATCGTCAGCGCCCTCGCCGTCCCGATGTGATGGCGGTGGCCGCCGGATTCCCTTCGCTCACTGCTGGATCCGCTCCACAGCTGCCTGCGCATCGCGCAGCGCGTCGGCGACGCTCTTGTTGCCTGCTGCGGCGTCGTTCAGCTCGGTGCCGACGGCCTGGATCATCTCCTCGCCGCCCTTGCCCTGGGTGAGCGGCGCGGCATCGGCCAGGATCTCACCGACGGTCTTGTAGTAGTCGGCGCCGTAGCCGTCGGCGAGCACCTTCGGATCGGTCAGCGAGCTCTGCCGGATCACCGCACCACCGTCGGCCACGCGCAGTGCGTCGGTCTCCGGTGAGGTCACCCAGGAGGCGAAGGCCCACGCGGCGTCGGCGGCACCGGAGTTGGCCGGGATGGCCCAGCTCCAGGAGCCGAGGGCCGACTTGCCGCCGGGGATCGGAGCCAGGGCGAACTGGCCGGCACGCTGCCCGGAGGCGCCTTCGGGATCGTTGAGGGCGGGCAGGTTCCAGTTGTAGCCGATCATCGAGGCGGACTTACCGCTGGAGACCGAACGGAAGGCCTCGTCGAAGCCCCAGGCCAGGCTGTTCGCCGGGGCCGCGGTCTGGTAGGTCTCGATGTACGCCTCCAGCGCGCGGGCGGCCTCGGGCGTGTCCAGGGTGGGCTTGCCGTCCTCGTCGTAGATGGAGCCACCGGCGGCGAACAGCCAGTTGGCCCATTCCTCGAAGATCTTGTAGCCGCGCTGGGGCTGCATCGCGATGCCGGACCGGTCTGCGGTCTTGAGTCGCTGCGAGGTCGACACCAGGGCATCGAGGTCGCCGGGCGCGGCCACGCCGGCCGCGGTGAGGTCGGCGGTGTTGTAGATGTAGCCCAGGGCGTAGTTGTAGAACGGCACCCCGTAGGTGGTGCCGTCGACCTCGGTGATGTCGGTCAGCGACGCGAAGAAGTCCTCGGGCTGATACCCGGTGGTCGAGGAGATCCGGTCGTTCAGCGGCTCCAGGAAGCCGGCATCGGCGAAGTCGTCCATCCACGGGTTGTCCACCACGATCAGGTCATACGCTGCCGAGGAGGCCTGGAACGAGGACACCAGACGGTCGCGCATCTGGTCGAAGGTCATGGTTTCGATCTGAACGTCGATGTCGGGGTACTTCTGGTTGAACTGTCCGACAAGGCCTTTGACGATATCGGTATCGGGCACGTTTTCCATCAGCACCCGCACGGTGGCGTTGGTGTCGGTGGGAACGTCACCGATGCCGGAGGACGTCTGCTCACCGGAGCCACCGGAGCCGGCACAGCCGGACAGGGTCAGGCCGGCGGCGGCGACGATCGCGGGCAACCAACGGGTTGCTTTCGACCTACCCGTGGGCCGGCTCAACATCGGAATTTTCATACGTGCTCACTTTCCCTGGGGGTGGGGTGGGGTGAATCGTTCATGGACCGTGCGGGGTCAGTCCATGTAGGCGCCGCCGTTGACCGACAGCGCCTCTCCGGTGATGAAGCGGGCATCTTCGGAGACCAGGAACGCCACGGCGCGCGCGACGTCGTCGGGGGTCTGCAGCCGACCCAGCGGGGTGGCGTCGATCCAGGACTGCCGCACCCCTTCCGGTGTGGAGCCGCTGAGCTTCGCCTCCCATTCCAGTTCCCGGCTCTGCATCGGCGTCGCGACGAAGCCGGGGCACACGCTGTTGACCGTGATGTGGTGCGCGGCAAGCTCGAAGGCCATCGCCTGGGTGAGCCCCAGGACACCGAACTTGGACGCCACG
This sequence comes from Mycobacterium sp. AMU20-3851, assembly GCF_043974665.1. NCBI lineage: Bacteria > Bacillati > Actinomycetota > Actinomycetes > Mycobacteriales > Mycobacteriaceae > Mycobacterium > Mycobacterium sp. AMU20-3851. Next base: position 3,099,487 of record NZ_CP146371.1, on the reverse strand, counting down.
TAGTCCGCCAGGAACGGCACCCGGCCCTGTTTGGCGGCCATGGAGGCGGTGTTGACGATGGTGCCGTGGACCCCGGTGCGGATCATCGCGCGGGCGGCCGCCTGCCCGCACAGGAACACACCCTTGAGGTTGATGTCCAGGCTGCGGTCGAGCTGCTCGACGGTGACGTCGATGAAGCTCGCCATCGCCGAGATTCCGGCGTTGCTGACCCAGGCGTGCAGCCCGGTGCGGTCGGCGACCTCGTCGGCGAGCCGGGTCGCGCCGGCGGCGTCGGTGACGTCGAGCTGCGCTGCCTCGTGGCCGGCGCCGGTGAGCCCGGCACGGGTCTGCTCGGCGGCCTCGGCGTCGATATCGGACACCACCACCCGCCAGCCGCGTTCGGCGAGGGTGGTGGCGATGGCGCGGCCGATGCCTGATCCCGCGCCGGTGACGACGACCGTCTGGGTGGAGGGGGTGTTCGGGGAGGTCATGACCGGGCCTTTCGGGCGATGCGATGGGAGATGGGAGTGAGCACGTCTCCGAGTTCGCGCCACTGGGCGTAGGACTCGGCGTACCGCTCGACGTGTTTCGGATCGGGCACGACCGGTTCACCGACGGTCTGGAAGCTCTCGGTGCTGTCCCAATCGTCGAGCAGCCCGGTGCCGACGGCGGCGATCACCGCGGCGCCCAGCGAGGCGCCGGGGTGCCCGACGATCGGGGACAGCGGGGTGCCGAGCACATCGGCCAGGATCTGCTTCCACAACACCGAGCGGCTGCCGCCGTTGGTGACCAGCGCCCGGCGCAGCGGCACGCCCATCGACGCGAACACCTCGGTGTGGTGTTTGAAACCGTAGGCGATGGCCTCGAGCACCGAGCGGTACATGTCGGCCCGGTTGTGGGCCAGATCGAGGCCGACGAACGCACCCCGCAGGTCGGGGTCGTGCAGCGGGCTCTTCTCGCCGAGAAAGTAGGGCAGGCACAGGATCTCGGCCGGCCGGCGTGTCTGCGCCTCGTCGTCGAGGGCTACCAGGTCATGGCCACCGGACAGGGTCTGGAACCACCGGATCAGGCTTCCGCTGGTGGCCATGCAGCCGTTGGGCAGCCAGCGGCCCGGCACCGGGTGGGCGTCCAGGTACAGGCGGGCATCGATCACCGGCGTGTCGGCAGCGGCCAGGATGTCTCCGGCGCCGCCGAGTTTCACCAGCCAGTCGCCCTCGGCGTTGATCCCGGCCGCGTACGCCGACAGCACGTGGTCGGCACCGCCGACGATCAGCGGCAGGCCGGCGGGCAGGCCGCACGCCGCCGCGGCCGCGGCACTGAGCTCGCCGGCCCGGGTGCCCGGCGCCAACACCGGGGGCACCAGGTCGGGGCCCAGTCCGGCCGCGGTGTACATCGGCTCGAAGCGCTGCCCGTCGACGGTGCCGAGCCCCGACTCCAACGCCCAGTTCAGTTCCACGTGCGCGGGTGCACCGAGCGCCATCAGGACCCAGTCGTAGGAGCCGACCAGATGCGCGGTGGCACGCCAGTTCTCGGGTTCGTGGCGTTGCAGCCACAGTGCCGTGGGTCCGACCGACTGCTGGGTGACCGCTGATCCGGTGGCGCGGAGCACCGTGTCGGCGTCGAGGGCCTCTTGGAGTTCGGTGATCTCCGCGGTGGCGCGGGCATCGTTCTGCAGGATGGCGCGCCGTACGGGAGTGCCTGCGCTGTCCACCGGGACGACGGCCGGGACCATGCCGGTGGTCGAGAGCGCGCCGATCTGGTCGGGGGCGACCCCGGATTCGGCGAGGACGGCGCGGATGCCGGCGTGCACGTTGTCCAGCCATTGGGCGGGATCGGCCTCGGCCCGGCCCGGCGCGTCGGAGTACAGCCGCGCCTCGCCGGTGGCCTGGGCGACGATACGTGCGCGGCCGATGTCGACGAGCACGGTTTTGGTTCCCGTGGTGCCGATGTCGATGCCGATCGTGTACTCCGGCATGCCGTCCCTTCTGTGCGATTCGGCGAGGTTCGGAAGTGTGCCTCGCCGTAGTCCAACCACATTAACCGATGATGTTAGATTCTCACATCTTATGTGGGATAGTCACGGTATCTCACGAAAATGTGTACGATGACTGTGATTTAGTAACAGCCGTCGATCGAGTAACTCGAAGAAACGAAAGCGGAGAGGCACCCATGACCAACTGGCTTGACGAAGTATTTGCCGTGCAGAAGCCCGTGATCGCGATGCTGCATCTGTCGGCGCTGCCGGGCGATCCCGGGTTCGACTCCGCAGCCGGTATCCGCGCGGTCGTCGACCGGGCCCGCGGCGAACTCGCCGCCCTGCAGGAGGGCGGGGTGGACGGGGTGATGATCTCCAACGAGTTCAGCCTGCCGTACCTGACCAAGACCGAGCCGATCACCGCCATCACCATGGCCCGGATCATCGGTGAACTGCTGCCCGACTTCACCGTTCCCTACGGAGTGAACGTGCTGTGGGACGGCCGGGCCTCGATCGATCTCGCCGTCGCGACCGGCGCGAAGTGGGTCCGGGAGATCTTCACCGGCGTGTATGCCAGCGATTTCGGCCTGTGGGACACCAACGTCGGCGAGGTCGCGCGGCATCGTCACCGCATCGGCGGCAGCGGGGTCAAGCTGCTGTTCAACATCGTTCCGGAGTCGGCGGTCTACCTGGCCCACCGTGATCTGGCCTCGATCGCCGCCACCACGGTGTTCGCCACCAAGCCGGACGGCATCTGCGTGTCCGGGCTGACCGCCGGTGCGCCCACCGATGCCCAGGCCCTGCGGGTGGTCAAGGACAACGCGGGCTCGGTGCCGGTGTTCGTCAACACCGGTGTGCGGGCACACAATGCGGCCGAGCAGCTGTCGGTCGCCGACGGTGCCATCGTCGGCACCTACTTCAAGGAGGACGGTGTGTTCGAGAATCGCGCGGTGGCCTCGCGGGCGACCGAACTGATGGACGCCGTCAAGGAATTCCGCAAGACGCTGTGAACGATTCACTGCGGGTGCTCGCGGTCCAGGCCGCCCGCGCCGGTGCGGCGGTGTGCCTGCGGCAGTGGGGTCAACAGGTCGACGTCAGCACCAAGAGCGCGGCCGGTGATGTGGTGACCGCGGTCGATCGTGCCGCCGAGGAAACCGTGCGCACGGCGCTGCTGGCCGCCAGGCCCGAAGACGGTGTGCTCGGCGAGGAATTGGCCGAGCACACCGGCAGCGGGGGGCTGCAGTGGGTGGTCGACCCGCTGGACGGCACCACCAACTACACCCGGCGACTTCCGCACTTCGCCACCTCGGTGGCGGTGCGGTCGGTGGCCGACGGCAGCTGGCTGGCCGGCGCGGTGTGCGCGCCGGCCCTCGGGCAGACCTGGAGTGCCGCCAAGGGGCATGGCGCACAGGTTGATTCGGGTTCGGGTGCCCAGGTACTGCCGCTGGCGATGGTGGAGTCCTCGGCGCGGCTGGTGGGCACCGGCCTGTCCTACGATGCCGCGCACCGGCGCAGGCAACTGGACCAGATGCCCGCCCTGATGACCGGATACACCGACATGCGCCGGTTCGGCGCCGCGGCGGTGGATCTGTGCCTGGTGGCCCAGGGCAGCCTCGACGCCTTCACCGAGGACGATCTCGCCGTACACGACTGGGCCGCCGGTGCGCTCATCGCCGAGGAGGCGGGCGCGCTGGTCATCCGTCCGGGCGAAGGTGCAAGCGAGATGTCAGCGCGCCGGCGCTGACCGGTCGGCATTCACACAGACCACCGACACCCCGGCCGAACGCAGTGACTCCACTGCCGGGTGGGTGCTCGGCCCATCGGTGACCAGAATCGAGATCGCCGAGACCGGGGCGACATTGATCAGCTGCACGCGCCCGAGTTTGGTGGCGTCGGCGGCCACGATCACCCGGTCGGCGGCCCGCATGGCCGCCTGCTTCACATTGCCTTCCTCGCGGTGGTACTCCGAGGCGCCGCGTTTGCCGTCCACCCCGGCGATGCCCATCACGTAGGTGTCGCAGTTGTAGCGCAGGTAGAAGTCCTCGGCCTCGGCGCCGATCAGGCTGAGTTCGCCCGGCCGGATCTTGCCGCCGGTCAGCAGGATGGTGGTGTCGGGTTCGTCGGCCAGTTCGACCGCCACCAGCACGCTCGGGGTGATCACGGTCAGACCCAGATTGCGGCCCTTGATCGCCCGCGCCACCGCCAGCACGGTGCTGCCGCTGTCCAGGATCACGGTTTCCTGCGGGGTGAGCAGGTCGGCGACCGCTCGGGCGATGTGCAGTTTTTCGTCGGCCGCATCGGCGGCCCGGGCCGCGAAGGAGGGTTCGGTGGATTTGCCCCCGAAGGCGATGGCGCCGCCGAGGACCCGCCGGGCGATGCCCTGTTCCTCCAGCCGCTCGATATCGCGGCGGATGGTCATCTCCGAGACACCGAACTCGTCGGCCAGGTTGGCGAAATCAACCTCGCGGTCGGTGTGGATGCGCGCGGCGATCGCCGTCCGTCGGGTGCTGGCGTTCATGCCGGGTGCCATGCCGCCAGCCTAAATCACCGATGTGAGCGAATCACACTGATCACATCGCGCTGTCGCGGGATTGTGATCAGTGCACAGGTTCGGGAACGGGTTCGCGGACGACCCGCTCACGCATCGACGCCCACAGCGCCGCGGTCGCCGCGGTGCACGCACCGGCACCCGCCACGTGCAGGGCCACCAGCGCCTCCGGGACACCGGTGAAGAACTGCACCGCGCCGAGCGCGCCCTGGGCGGCCACCAGCACCACGACGACGCCCAGGCGGGTCAGCACCGGGCGGGGCGCGGCGACGGCCAACAGCGCGAAACCGAGCGCCACCAGCAGCGACAGATAGCCGATCAGCAGCGACGAGTGCATGTGCACCAGCGTGGTGATCTCGATCTCAAGGCGGGGGACCGGCCGCTCCAGGCTCTTGTCGCCGGCGTGCGGGCCGGCACCGGTCACCATGGTCCCGGTGACCAACACCGCCGACAGCGCCACGCCGCTCAGGACGGTCAGCCAGCGCAGCGGTTCGGGCACCACCGGCTCCGGGACGCCGGCATCGGGCTCACCGATCTTGACGTACAGCAGCACCGCAAGCCACACCATCGCCATCGACACCAGCAGGTGGATCGCCACCGTCCACCAGAGCAGACCGGTCAGCACGGTGATGCCGCCGATGACCGCCTGGGCGACCGTCGAGGCCGGCATCAGCCAGGCGTATCCCAGTACCTCCCGGCGGCGCCGGGCACGGGTGACCGCGATGACGGCGGCCGCCGCGGTCAGCACCACCAGGAAGGTCAGCATCCGGTTGCCGAATTCCACGGCCTGGTGGATGCCGGCGACCTCGGGGTGCGGCACCGGGGTGAAGCTGCCCGGGAAGCACTGCGGCCAGGTCGGGCAGCCGAGCCCGGAGGCGGTGACTCGGACGATGGCGCCGGTGACGGCGATGCCGCCCTGGGTGAGGATCACGCAGGCGGCGATGATGCGCTGGGTGCGCAGACTGGGCATGGGCAGCGTATCGACGAGTCGCAGGAAGAGTCGTCCGACAGCCACGGTCCCGATCGTAGAGCAGTGCGAACTACGGTCCGTAGTAGGGCCGGTGTCAGCACCAGATCGCCAGCTGCTGACCGCGTTCGTTGACCTGGGGTGGGTCCGGGAGGCTGTATGCCGCGCCGGTGGCGATGCGCTGGGCGCTCCAGGCCGCGGCGGCCGCGTCCAGCACGTCGTCGGCCGCGACGGCGGCGACCGCGCTGCCCAGATCCTCCGGCAGGTCGATCCCGTGCTCGGCCAGGATGCGTAGTCGGGCGCGTTGGCCGCGCCAACTCTTCTTCCGGCCGTCGGAGGGCTGCAGGCCCATCTCCCGGAAGGAGAGTTCGGGGTGCACCTCGCGCATCAGCCGTGGGGACTCGGCATGCACCTGCTCGGCCTCCAGGATCTTGCTGCGCAGTCCCCAGGTCTGGATGCTGATGCCGGCCCCGGTCAGAGCCCGCGCGACGGTGCTGGCCGAGGCATGGTCCACCGCGTCGAACACCGGGCGGGGCGGCATCACGAACAGGCTCGACGATCGGGCCCCGAGCCGGCGTTTGGCTTCCCGATCGCTCGAGCGCACCTCGGTGTCCATCAGGCCCAACGGCATGTCCACCCCGGCGACGCCGGCACCGGGCACCGCGTCGAGCAGGCCGCGCAGGCTGGGATGTACATGCGCGGCGGCGTACCGCCCGTCGTGCAGCTCGATGCCGACCCAGCCCAGCCTGCAGCCGTCCACACCGAGCACGGTGCTCATCGCGACGCCGGGCTCAGGTGAACCGGAACCAGCGCAGCGCCGCCAACGCGGACAGCACGCCCCAGACGGCCAGCACGGCGATCCCGAACCAATCCACCGACAGCGTCATGGCCTGACTCAGCGACTCGGTCAGCGCGCCCGACGGGGTGAGCCGCGCCACCCAGCGCAGCGCGGCGGGCACCGGCCCGCCCTCCAGCGTCAGTGCGCCCAGCGCGGCGAAGACGAACCACAGCAGGTTGGCCAGCGCGAGCACGATCTCCGAGCGCAGCGTGCCACCGAGTAGCAGCCCCAGGGCGGCGAACGTCGCGGTGCCGACCGCGATCACCGCCGCGCCCAACGCCAGGCCGAGGACGGCGGGGCGCCAGCCGAGGGCAAAACCGATGGCGCCCAACAGGATCGACTGCAGGAACACCACGGTCACCACGGCCAGCGCCTTGCCGGCGATGATGCCCCACACCGGAAGTGCGGTGGCGCCCAGTCGTTTCAGCGCCCCGTACCGCCGGTCGAAGGCCACCGCGATGGCCTGGCCGGTGAAGGCGGTCGAGATGACCGCCAGCGCCATGATCGCCGGGACGAAGGTGGCGACCCGGTTGTCGCCGAAGTCGCCGAGCGGCAGCAGGGTCAGCCCGATGAGCAGCGTGATCGGGATGAACATGGTCAACAGCAGCTGTTCACCGTTGCGCAGCAGCAGCCGCAGTTCCAGACCGAACTGCGCGAGCAGCATCTGGCGGACCCCGGCGGGGCGCGGGTCGGGGGAGAAGGTGCCCGCGGCGAAACGATTGGTCACGGTCACGATCTGAGCTCCCGGCCGGTGAGGTCGAGGAAGACGTCCTCGAGGCTGCGTTGCTCGACACGCATGTCGGTGGCCAGCACGTTCACCCGGGCGCACCAGGCGGTCACGGTGGCCAGCACCTGCGGGTCGATCTGTCCCTCGACCAGATACTCGCCCGCGGCGGCCTCGGTGGCCCGGTAGTTCTCCGGCAGTGCGGAGACCAGTAGGGCCAGGTCCAGTCGCGGCGGGGCGGTGAAGCGCAGCTGGTTCTCCGCGCCACTGCGCATCAGCTCGGCCGGGGTGCCCGCGGCGACTGTCGTCCCGTGATCGATGATCATCAGCCGGTCCGCCAGTTCCTCGGCCTCGGCGAGCTGGTGGGTGGTCAGCACCACGGTCACCCCGTCGCGGCGCAGGGCGTCGATGAGTTCCCAGACCACGATCCGGGCGTGCGCGTCCATGCCGGCCGTCGGCTCGTCGAGGAACACCAACTCGGGGCGGCCGACGACGGCGCAGGCCAGCGCGAGCCGCTGCTGCTGACCACCGGACAACCGGCGGTAGGTGGTCTTGGCGGCGTCGGTGAGCCCGAGGGTGTCCAACAGCCACTGCGGGTCCAGCGGGTTGGCCGCGTAGGCCGCGACCAGATTGAGCATCTCACCGGCGCGGGCCGCAGGGTATCCGCCGCCGCCCTGCAGCATCACCCCGATCCGCTCGCGTAGACGGGCGTTGTCGGTGGCCGGATCCAGGCCGAGGATCTCGATGCTGCCCGCATCCGGGCGCAGGAAGCCCTCGCACATCTCGATGGTGGTGGTCTTGCCGGCGCCGTTGGGGCCGAGCAGTGCGAACACCTCGGCGCGGTGCACGTCCAGATCGAGGTTGTCCACCGCGGCGGGCGCCGTCGCCGCCCCGTATCTCTTGGTCACGCCGCGCAGGCGTACGACGGCTTCCTCCGAGGAAGCTCCAGAACCGGTGGTCACGGGGATTCAGCGTAGGCGTCGGGTTTGGCCGCCGGTGGCTCTGGTCCGGGTCTGCGGCCGTCCGGGCCGGGATCGGGCCCGCTGTCGGGCAGCGGGCGCCAGGGCAGCCGGCGATAGGTGATGGCGATCAGCAGCAGCACGATCACCGCGCTGGCCAGGGTGGCGTCGACGATCTGGAACAGCGCGAACCGGTCGCCGTTGGCCGTCGGCCCGAAGATGCCCACCACCAGCGTCATCGCGATCGCCGAGCCGCGGAAGCCGGGGCGGGTGGCCCAGGTGGCCAGCGGGATGATCGCCCACAGCAGGTACCAGGGCTGCACCACCGGGAACAGCAGCACGCTGGCGCCCAGCGCCACACCCAGGCCGCCGACCGGGTGCAGGCGGCCGCGCAGCACGGCCAACAGCAGCCAGCTGACCAGGATTGCGATGATGATCACACCGATGCCGCGGGTGAGGCCCAGCACCGAGGTGGTGTGGTCGCCGAGGCCGAGCAGGATGCCGACCTGACCGGTGCCCAGCGCGATCAGCGTCGGCGGCGACATCCAGGACCGCACCACGTTGGCGGTGCCCAGGGTGAACAACCAGCCGAAGCCGAGTCCGCTGGCCCAGCCGATCACCGCCATCACCGCCAGTGACAGCGCGCCGAGGGAGAAGCTGGCGGCCAGGAAGGCCTTGATGGTTCCGCCCCAGCGCCAGGCCAGCGCCATGCCGACGAAACCCAACGCCAGCAGGGCCGGCAGCTTGACCTGGGAGGACATTGTGATCAGCACGGTGCCCGCGAGCAGCATCGCGCTCGACTGCGCGGGCAGCCGCCAGCTGCCGTCACGCACCCCGTCGATGCCGCGCAGGGCGAATTCGGTACCGGCCAGCATCAGGCCCAGCATCAGCGCCTCGTTGTGGATGCCGGCCACCAGGTGCATGAACAGCAGCGGGTTGCACGGGCCCAGCCACAACGCGCTGACCTCGTGCACGCCGCAGCGCTGCGCCAGGCGCGGGGTGGCCCAGACGATCAGTCCGACACCGAGCAGCACCACCAGCCGGTGGCAGAGCACAGCGGCGACGATGTTGTCCCCGGTCACCACCGAGATGCCCTCGCCGATCCACAGGAACAGCGGCCCGTACGGGGCCGGGGTCTCCCGCCACAGGCTGGGGACCGAGAGGGTGAACACGTGGTCGAGGCCGAGTCCGGGGGCCGGACCGACCTGATACGGATCCAGTCCCAGCCGGGCGATCTGGCTCTGCGCGAGATAGGAGTAGACGTCCTTGCTGTACATCGGCGGGGCGATGAGCAGCGGCAACAGCCAGAGCAGCAGGGTGCGGTCGAGCTGACTGCGCGACATCCGGTGCGGACCGAGCGCGAAGCGGCCCAGCATCAGCCAGGCCAGCGCCATCATCACCGCGCCGGTGGTGGTCATCGTCAGCGACACCGTCTGGATGCGCGAGGGCAGGTTGAGCAGCCGGACCCCGAAGGTCGGGTCCTGGACGACCGGGCGCGCACCGGCGCCGAGGGCGCCGATGGCCATGAGGACGGTTCCGGTCGCACCGAAAACCCTGGTGCGGCGCAGTGAGATGACCTCGGCGCCGTTCAGCGGGGAGCCGACCGACCGTTCGTCGGCGTGCCAACGGGCGACCGCCGAGCTGAAGGACCCTAGGGCGGTCATGCGAGCAGCGTAACCGCCGCCGTCCGGTGCCCCGCCGCGGTTAGGGTTACCTTGCTGGAACCGCTGAACGAATTCCGTCACAATGGTGTTGTGAAATTCGGCTCGGAGGCTTCGGGCGCGGCGACCGCCGCGCTCGCTTCTGCTGTGCCCGCCGAAGGTCACACCCGCAGTGCCATCGTGCAGCTGCTGCTGGAGGGCCCGGTCACCGCCGGGGACATCGGCCAGCGTCTCGGTATCTCGGCCGCGGGCGTGCGCCGGCATCTGGACGCTTTGATAGACGCCGGGGACGCCGAGGCCAGTGCCGCGGCGGCCTGGCAGCACAACGGCCGGGGCCGTCCCGCCAAGCGGTACCGGCTGACCGCCGCCGGCCGGGCGAAACTGTCCCACGCCTACGACGATCTGGCGGTCGCCGCGATGCGCCAGCTCCGCGAGATCGGCGGGGACGACGCGGTGCGCACGTTCGCGCGGCGCCGCATCGACTCCATCCTGGCCGGGGTTCCCCAAGTGGAAGGCGCCGGGGCGGAGGCCCGGGCGGTCGAACAGACCGCGGACCGGGTGGCCGCCGCGCTGACCGATGCCGGGTACGCGACCACCACCGCACCGGTGGCCGGTCCGCTGCCCGGCGTGCAGATCTGCCAGCATCACTGTCCGGTATCACACGTCGCCGAGGAATTTCCCGAGCTCTGCGACGCTGAACAAGAAGCGTTCGTCGAAATCCTGGGCACCCACGTCCAGCGGCTCGCCACCATCGTCAACGGCGACTTCGCCTGCACCACCCACGTTCCACTGGGCGTCAACCCGGCCGAGCCGGGCAAGCCCACCACCGTTCGGCCCGCAGCCCGCGCCGAATCCACCACCACACAAGGAGTGTCGCGATGACCCTCACCCCGGAGACCCCGCTGACCCAGGAAGAGACCATTGCGTCCCTGGGCAAGTATGGCTACGGCTGGTCGGACTCCGATGTCGCCGGCGCCAGCGCCCAGCGTGGCCTGAACGAGGCCGTCGTCCGCGACATCTCGGCCAAGAAGAGCGAGCCCGAGTGGATGCTCGACATCCGGCTCAAGGCGCTGCGCACCTTCGACAAGAAGCCGATGCCGAATTGGGGTTCGGACCTCGACGGCATCTTCTTCGACAACATCAAGTACTTCGTGCGTTCCAGCGAGAAGCAGGCCGCCAGCTGGGACGACCTGCCCGCGGACATCAAGAACACCTACGACAAGCTGGGCATCCCGGAGGCGGAGAAGCAGCGCCTGGTCTCCGGTGTGGCCGCCCAGTACGAGTCCGAGGTCGTCTACCACTCGATCCGCGAGGATCTGGAGGCCCAGGGCGTCATCTTCCTGGACACCGACTCGGGTCTGCGGGAGCACCCCGAGCTGTTCCGCAAGTACTTCGGCACCGTCATCCCGGCCGGGGACAACAAGTTCTCCGCGCTGAACACCGCGGTGTGGTCGGGTGGCTCGTTCATCTACGTGCCGCCGGGCGTGCACGTCGACATCCCGCTGCAGGCGTACTTCCGGATCAACACCGAGAACATGGGCCAGTTCGAGCGCACGCTGATCATCGTCGACGAGGGCGCCTACGTGCACTACGTCGAAGGCTGCACCGCGCCGATCTACAAGTCCGACTCGCTGCACTCCGCAGTCGTCGAGATCATCGTGAAGCCCGGCGGCCGTTGCCGCTATACGACCATCCAGAACTGGTCGAACAATGTCTACAACCTGGTGACCAAGCGGGCCCGCGCCGAGGCCGGCGCCACCATGGAATGGGTCGACGGCAACATCGGCTCCAAGGTCACCATGAAGTACCCGGCCGTGTGGATGACCGGTGAGTACGCCAAGGGCGAGGTGCTCTCGGTGGCGTTCGCCGGTGAGGGCCAGCACCAGGACACCGGTGCCAAGATGCTGCACCTGGCGCCGCACACCTCGAGCAACATCGTGTCCAAGTCGGTGGCCCGCGGCGGTGGCCGCGCCTCCTACCGCGGCCTGGTCCAGGTCAACAAGGGTGCGCACGGCTCGAAGTCCAGCGTGAAATGCGATGCGCTGCTGGTGGATACGATCAGCCGCAGCGACACCTACCCGTACGTCGACATCCGCGAGGACGACGTCACGATGGGCCACGAGGCCACCGTGTCCAAGGTCAGCGAGGATCAGCTGTTCTACCTGATGAGCCGCGGCCTCACCGAGGACGAGGCGATGGCGATGGTGGTGCGCGGATTCGTCGAGCCGATCGCCAAGGAACTCCCGATGGAATACGCGCTTGAGCTCAACCGGCTCATCGAACTGCAGATGGAAGGGGCCGTGGGTTAGTGGCTTCGCAACTCACTCAGGCGTCCGAGGGCGCCGCCAAGCCCGGCTCGGTGCTCAACCTGAACAAGGGCGAACTGTTCGCCTCCTACGATGTCAACGCCTTCGAGGTGCCCGGCGGCCGTGACGAGCTGTGGCGGTTCACCCCGCTGAAGCGGCTGCGCGGTCTGCACGACGGATCCGCCGCGGCGACGGGCTCCGCGCTCATCGAGGTCACCGAGCGTCCCGGCGTCACGGTCGAGACCGTCGGCCGGGACGACGAGCGGCTCGGCCAGGCCGGCGCGCCCACCGATCGTGTTGCCGCCCAGGCGTACTCGTCCTTCTCCCAAGCGACCGTGGTGACCGTGGCCCGCGACACCGAGGTGGCCGAGCCGATCGAGATCGTCGTCAACGGTCCCGGCGCGGGCAACGTCGCCTACGGGCATCTGCAGATCCGGGTCGCGGAACTGTCCCGCGCCATCGTGGTGGTGGATCTGCGCGGCAGTGGAACCTACGCCGACAACGTCGAGATCATCGTCGGTGACTCCGCCGGTCTCGGGGTCATCTGGATCGCGGACTGGGCCGACGACACCGTGCACGTGAGCGCACACCACGCCAAGCTCGGCAAGGACGCCACCCTCGGGCACGTCAACGTCACGCTCGGCGGCGATGTGGTGCGTACCTCGGCCACCGTCCGGTTCACCGCGCCCGGCGGCGACGCCAAGATGCTCGGCACGTACTTCGCCGACGACGGCCAGCATTTCGAGTCCCGGCTGCTCGTCGACCACGCGGTGCCCAACTGCAAGTCCGACGTGCTCTACAAGGGTGCCCTGCAGGGCGATCCGGCGTCCGACAAGCCCGATGCGCACACCGTCTGGATCGGCGATGTGCTGATCCGGGCCGAAGCCACCGGCACCGACACCTACGAGGCGAACCGCAACCTGGTGCTCACCGACGGTGCCCGCGCCGACTCGGTGCCCAACCTGGAGATCGAGACCGGCGAGATCCTCGGCGCCGGGCACGCCAGTGCCACCGGCCGTTTCGACGATGAGCAGCTGTTCTACCTGCGTGCTCGCGGCATCCCTGAGGACCAGGCCCGCCGGCTGGTGGTCCGCGGGTTCTTCAACGAGATCATCGCGAAGATCGCCGTGCCCGCCGTACGGGACCGCCTCACCGACGCCATTGAACGAGAACTAGCAATCACGGAATCGAGAACCTCCTAACCATGACCACTCTGGAAATCAAGGATCTGCACGCATCGGTCGTCACGCCTGACGGCGCCGACATCCCCATCCTCAAGGGTGTCGACCTCACCGTGAAGTCGGGGGAGACCCACGCGGTCATGGGCCCCAACGGATCCGGCAAGTCGACACTGTCCTACGCCATCGCCGGGCACCCCAAGTACACCGTCACCTCCGGATCGATCACCCTGGACGGCCAGGACGTGCTGGAGATGAGCATCGACGAGCGCGCGCGAGCGGGTCTCTTCCTGGCGATGCAGTACCCGGTCGAGGTGCCCGGGGTCTCGATGTCGAACTTCCTGCGCACCGCGGCCACCGCCGTGCGCGGCGAGGCGCCCAAGCTGCGGCACTGGGTCAAAGAGGTCAAGGGCGCCATGGCCGATCTGGAGATCGACGCCGCCTTCGGCGAGCGCAGCGTCAACGAGGGCTTCTCCGGCGGCGAGAAGAAGCGCCACGAGATCCTGCAGCTGTCGCTGCTGAAGCCGAAGATCGCCATCCTCGACGAGACCGACTCCGGTCTGGACGTCGACGCGCTGCGCATCGTCAGTGAGGGCGTCAACCGGTACGCCGAGGCGGAGAACGGCGGTCTGCTGCTGATCACGCACTACACCCGGATCCTGCGCTACATCCGCCCGCAGTTCGTGCACGTGTTCTACGACGGCCGGGTCATCGAGTCCGGTGGGCCCGAACTGGCCGACGAGCTCGAAGAGAACGGTTACGAGCGCTTCACCCAGGCCGCATCAACCACATAGAGAAGGAGCGCCAGATATGACCCTGTCCGATATCCGTTCCGCAGCACTGGATCTGGAGGGGATCGCCCGCATCCGGGCCGACTTCCCCATCCTGAACCGGGTGATGCGCGGCGGGTGTCAACTGGCATATCTGGACTCCGGGGCGACATCGCAGAAACCGTTGGCGGTGCTGGACGCCGAGCGGGCGTTCCTGACCACCTCCAACGGTGCGGTGCACCGCGGTGCGCACCAGTTGATGGAGGAATCCACCGACGCCTACGAGCAGGGGCGCGCGGACATCGCCGCCTTCGTGGGTGCCGATGACGACGAGCTGGTATTCACCAAGAACGCCACCGAGGCCATCAACCTGGTCGCATACACCCTGGGCGACAGGCGGTTCGATCGAGCCGTGGGCCCCGGCGACGTCATCGTCACCACCGAATTGGAGCACCACGCGAACCTGGTGCCCTGGCAGGAGCTGGCCCGGCGCACCGGTGCCACCCTGCGCTGGTACGGGGTCACCGACGACGGTCGCATCGACCTGGACTCACTGCAGCTCGACGAGCGGGTGAAGGTGGTGGCGTTCACCCACCATTCCAACGTCACCGGGGCGTTGGCACCGGTCGAGGAGATCGTGCGACGGGCCAAGTCGGTCGGCGCACTGACGCTGCTGGACGCCTGCCAGTCGGTGCCGCATCAGCCGGTCGACTTCCACGCACTCGATGTCGATTTCGCGGCCTTCTCCGGCCACAAGATGCTGGGCCCGACCGGGATCGGCGCACTGTACGGACGTCGCGAACTGCTGAACGCGTTGCCGCCGTTCATCACCGGTGGATCCATGATCGAGACCGTGACCATGGCGGAGACCACCTTCGCGCCCGCACCGCAACGGTTCGAGGCGGGCACCCCGATGACATCGCAGGTGGTCGGCTTGGCCGCCGCGGCCCGCTACCTGAGCGCGATCGGCATGCCGGCGGTGCAGGCCCATGAGCAGACGTTGGTCGCCGCCGCGCTGGCCGGTCTGTCCGAGGTGCCCGGCGTCCGGATCATCGGCCCGCAGACCGTGGAACGGCGGTCCTCACCGGTGAGTTTCGTGCTCGACGGTGTGCATGCCCACGATGTGGGGCAGGTGCTCGACGATGAGGGTGTCGCGGTCCGGGTGGGCCATCACTGCGCGGCGCCGCTGCACCGGCGCTTCGGGATCAGCGCGACCGCTCGCGCCTCCTTCGCGGTCTACAACACCCTCGACGAGGTGGACCGGTTGGTGGCCGGGGTGAACCGCGCGGTGGAGTTCTTCGGGCGCTGATCTGATGAGACTGGAACAGATGTACCAGGAAGTGATCCTGGACCACTACAAGCACCCGCACCACCGCGGGTTGCGCGAACCGTTCGGCGCCGAGGTGCACCACGTCAACCCGACGTGCGGGGACGAGGTGACGCTGCGGGTCGCGCTGTCGGCGGACGGCGAGACGGTGGCGGACGTCTCCTACGACGGCCAGGGCTGTTCGATCAGTCAGGCCGCCACCTCGGTGCTCACCGATCAGGTGATCGGGCAGAGCGTCGGCGACGCGCTGAAAACCGTCGCCGCCTTCACCGAGATGATCTCCTCGCGCGGCAACGTGGAGGGTGACGAAGAGGTGATCGGGGATGGGATCGCCTTCGCCGGCGTATCGAAGTACCCCGCCCGGGTGAAATGTGCACTACTGGGTTGGACGGCTTTCAAGGCCGCAGTGGCCGAGGCCAGCCATGACATGGAGGACAAACGATGAGTGACGCTGCTGAAGGAACCCAGTCCGCGGCACCGGCCGACGAGGCATTCCTGGCCGACGTCGAAGAGGCGATGCGCGACGTGGTGGACCCCGAACTCGGGATCAACGTCGTCGACCTCGGCCTGGTCTACGGGCTGAACGTCGAGGAGGGCGAGAGCGGCCCGGTCGCGCTGATCGACATGACCCTGACCTCGGCGGCCTGCCCGCTCACCGATGTCATCGAGGACCAGACGCGCACCGCACTGGTGGGCGCCGGCCTGGTCAACGACATCAAGCTCAACTGGGTGTGGAACCCGCCGTGGGGCCCGGACAAGATCACCGACGACGGCCGCGAGCAGTTGCGGGCGCTGGGTTTCACCGTCTGATCACACCGAGTCATGGTGTAGCACCCGTACTTCGAAGGCCTCCAGCCGAGCGGTATTCGGTCCCGGCGCTCGGATCACGATCGGGGCGCCGGTCTTGTTGATCACCAACAGCTTTCGGGTCCCGTCCCGCGTGATGAAACCTTGCGCGTGGACGCGTGGGTCCGGATGGCCGGGATGCCCGGCGCTCGTCGCGACCAGGACGTCCCCGGGCCCGAAGTGGCGCAGCAGATATGCCAGGGCGTCGTAACGGGTGTTGGGTGCACCCGTCTCCCAGTCGATGAGGCTGACTCCGGGGATCATGCCGGGATAGTCCATGAACTCTGCGATGCCGACGACGTCGATTCCGAGTTCGACCAACCGCGCCCACAGGTAGGACTGCACCGCCGCGCTCAGCGCCCAGTACTCGTCGGAGATGACGGGCTCGGGATTCATCAGGTCGGCCGGGAAGGTACCCAATTCGTTGATGAACGTCTTGGTATCGGGCGCGATCCGGCGGCGGATCGAATCGATTAGCCGGACCTGGTCGAGGAACCCGTCGGCCTGCGCGAAATAGATGTCACGCCAGTGGCTTTCCGGTGCGTTGGGTTCGGGGCGGAGCGGATCCACGATCTCGGGATGTGCATAGAAGTGGTAGGACATGGCATCGGGCGCTTCGCCGTCCAGGTGGTTGGCAGGATCCAGGAACGTCCAGAAGTACTCGGGATTCCGGTGCATGTGGGTCAACGACAACCCGACGAACTTCATGTCCGGATCCAGCGGACGCAGCCGGCTGACCACGGCGTCGTACAGCGCGGTGTAGGTCTGCGGCGACATTCCGCGCATATCTGGTTCGCACAACACCTCCCAGTAGGCGAAGCGGTAGCGATGCCCCGATTCATGCCACTGGCCCAACTCGTCGGTGAATCCGCCGGCGATATACCAACTGGCGACCCGGTGGAAATAGTCGGCCACCTCGGCCATCGTCGGGTCTCGCAACTCGGTGCCCCGCTCGTAGTCCCAGACGATGGTGTCCGGATCCTCGGGCACGGACACCCAGTCGGTGAACATCCAGGCGGGAATGGTGGCGAAGTTGGCCACCACCGGTCTGCTATCGGCGGCCGCCATGACGTCCTCGACGAATGGATCCAACAGCCTGAAGTCCCAGTGCGTTGCGTCGGCGGTCGGTGGATCCAGTTGTGCCACAGACAATCTGGGGTGGGAGAACCAGGGCAGGAAACGGACCAGATCGGCCTGCAGGTCGCGCAACGCCCCGAAGGCGCGGGTGTGGATCGGTGAACCCCGGCGCAGCGGGGGAGCCGTCCACACGTGTGTGGTCAGGGTCGTCTGTGACAGCCGGGTGGTGTTCTGCCAATCGATCTCGATGTCGATGTTCACGTATCTCCTTCCAACATGGTCGGGAAGCCGAGTGCCGGCAGGATCGCCTGGTCGACGATCGCCGCGAGCGCGATGTCGCCGGGAAGGTCCCCGGTGTCGATCTGGTGCTTGATCACCAACGCCTCACCGATATCGCAGACGACCGGGGTGACGCGCCGGGGGTCTATCTCGCCGCAGGCCGCATAATGCTCGATCACGGTCTGGGTGAAGCGGCTGCCGTGGATGTCGAAGACTTCGCGGTACAGCGCGTCCACTAGGTCGGGCCGACGGCGGCGCTCGGCGAGAATCGCGGCGACCGCGGGGGCGGCCGGACCGGATAGCCACCGCGTCAACTGTTCGAGCGACCGGAGCAGATCGGTGCGAAGCTGTCCGCCCTCGACGGTAATCTCCTCGCGCGGGTACGCGGTGGCGAGTGCGTCGATCAGCAGAGCATCCGGCGACGCCCAATGCCGGTAGATCGATGTCTTGGCGGCCGCCGCGCGGCGGGCGATGCCCTCGACCGTCAGCCTGGCGAGCCCGGTGACCGCCACTTCGGCCAGGACGGCTGCCCGGCAGTCCCCCCTGAGCTGATCCACGGGTCTGCGCATGCCGCCAACATAGCTACGTATCCATAGCTACGCAACCGTGTCTACGTACCGGCGGGGGTCGGAATTTGAATTCAATCGGCTCATGGAATTCATTTCGCCGCCATTGATTGTATTCAAAAAACAATTTTCTGAATTTGCCCTGTGAGTTCCGGGCGCCTCGGTTAATGTCTGATGTGCGACGGCTTGCCGCCGCAAGTTTCGATCCAAATGTGTAGTGGCACCACATGTTCCAGCACGACAGTCACCTAGAACCGGGGCTGTCGATACCGTTCGCGGTCTGTTGTGTGACAAGTTGAGTTTGCGCTGTGCGTTGGTCACACCCTCCCGCATACCTCCGCTGTGGGTAGACGAATCGAGGGTCGTGGACATGATCGATCAGGGAGAGACCGTACTTCGCATCTGGCTGCGTGCCGGCGTGCTGGCGGCGGGACTCGGCGCCGCGGTCGCGGCCGGACAGGGATCGGCGACGGCGTCGGCCGACGGTGGGACCGGTTCGGCCGCAGCGAGTTCGGGAGCATCGGCAGGATCGGCGGCATCTCCCGCCGGCACTGCCTCGGCCGCACCATCCGGGGCCCGATCCCGACCGAACCTCGGTCCGCGCAGGGCATTCCAGGGTCGTGTCGATGCTCGATCCGGGCCGGCGATCCGCCCCGGTGCGAAGACGCAGCGCGACATTCCCGAAGCCGAGTCCGGTATCGACGCACCGCGCACCGTCACGTTGGCGGTCCCCGAAGGGGATATCCCCACGCCACCGGACAATGCAGTGACCAGCACCGGCGGATTGGTCGTGAAAACCTCGCCGGACCGGCCGTACGACCGTCGCCGCCCCGGCGCAGATACCCGCCCGGCCCGCGCCGATCGGGACAGTTCCCGCCCGGAAAGCGTTGATGCAGTGCAGGATCTGGCCCCGTTCCCGGACCGCCAGGACGCCGAGGCGACGGTCGCATCCGCGGCCACCGTCACCACGGCGGTCGCCAAACCCCCGACGATCCGAAGCTTCGTCAGCCACGTCATGGCGCGCATCGGGTTCAAGCCGTTGCGCGTCAGCTTGGCGCTGCCCAGGGCGGTTCGGAACTGGTGGGCCGACGTCCGGGCCAGACTTCTGGGACTGCCCAAACCGGGAAGCGGTGCAGCGCCCGGTGATCCGCCGCTGGACCCGGGGGCGGGGTCTTCGGAACCGGTGCTGCTGTGGGAGACCAACTTCACCTCGGTGTCCGAGGCGATGCAGGCGTGGTCCCTGCAGCGCGGTCGGTGGGGGCAGGTTGCCGGCGAAAACCAGTATTACACCGCGGATTTCTCCAATGTGACCGTCGATGCGGACGGACACCTGATCATCACGGTGCGCCGTGAGCGCACGCCGGACAATGCCGCCGCGCCCAACAACTACACGTCGGCCCGCATGGTGACGCACGGAAAGCAGACCGTCGAACCGAACAGTCGCATCGTGGCCCGCATGCAACTGCCCTATTCGAAGGGCCTGTTGCCTGCGTTCTGGATGGTGGGTCTGGAGCCCGGCCATGAATTCGACTGGCCGCGCCAGGGCGAGGTGGACATCATCGAGTACCCGGGGTTCGGTACCGCCGAAGGTGCGTCGCACTGGACCGGCAACGTGCACGGTCCCGCGGCGACCAACAACACCGTGGACGTCAAACTGCACAACATCGGCGGCGATACCGGTACGGACCTGTCACAGGGCTTCCACGAGTATGGAATCGACTGGTACACCGACCGGATCGTGTGGCATATCGACGGCGTGCAGACCGGTCAGGTCACCAGGGCTCAGTACGAGGCGCTCGGCGGTGACTGGACACCGTTCTCCGGGGCGTGGCCGCACTACCTGATTCTCAACGTCGCCGTCGGCCACGACTGGACCGGCGATCCGGATCCGTCCGCGCAGTTCCCGCCGCAGCAGATGAAGGTGGATTGGGTGCGGGTCTACTCCCTGTCGGCGGACTGATTCGCGGTGCCGTCCGGTGTGTCGTGTCCGTCACTCCCGAACCCGATTGGTAGCCCCCACATTCCGCGGCCGTTCCGTTATCGTGGGCCGACCCGGTCGGGCAGGGATCAGTCGAGGGCGCTCGGCGGGCCGCCGGCTGTCACGGCGAATCGGAGGAACAGTCAATGAGGCGCGACCCATCGGGCCGACGCGGAGCGAGCGCGGTTGCGACGCCGTACGACGCTCTGCTGGAGCCACGTTGTCCGCAGGCCCCGGCATCCACCGGCCTGCCGTACGGGCTGCGCTACTGGATCACCGGAGGTTTGGGCGCCCTCGGAGTCGGTCTGGCGCTGTCACTTTCGGCGGGCACGGCGGCCGCCGCGCCCGCGGCAGGCAGCGAGGGTGGTGGCGCATCGACGAGTTCGGGCACTTCGTCCATCGCCGGCGAACGCCCCGACCGCGAGTCGGCCACCGGCTCGGGCCGAACCGCCTCCGCCGCGAGTCGTCCGGGCCTGAACCGGAAGGCTGTGCGCACCGTCCGTTCGGCCGGGCCGGTCGCCCGGGATACCGTCGACCCCGGCGAACCGGTCGACGAGACGACGTCGACCCCCGATACCGGCACCGACACCGCTGAGGCCAACGAGAAGCCTTCGGCTGCAAGCTCTTCGGGGCGCCCGGGCGAGACAGGGGAGCCAGCCCCGACGCCGGCGAAGTCGGTCCGCGACGACGCCGACGAGCGGACCGCGACGACAGTGTCCGCACCGTCGACGAGGACGGTGGCGGCCGCCGACGCGCTGCCCGCCGCGGCCGCCCTGACCGCAACAGCCGGCGCACCGGCGATCCCCGGTTCGGGCGCGCTGGTCAACGGACGAGTCGTCGTCGGCACCGTCATCGTCGACCTGCTCAATGTCGTCGGTCTGCGGCTCGGCCTGCCGGTCCCCGGACAGTTCGCCCGGCTGCTGCCCATTGCCGTGCCGTCTCAGTTCGAGGTGTTCTGGTTCACCGCACGGCGCAACATATACGGCTCACCGGGATCCAATCCGGGCGGACCCGGCAATCCGGGCAATCCGGGGCAACTCCCGCTGATCTGGGAAACCAACTTCGACAGCGAGGAAGAAGCCGCGCGGTACTGGACCTATCACACCGGACGCTGGGGGGCCTCGGCCGGAGACAAGCAGTACTACACCGACGGCGACAACGACTACATCGATGCCGACGGCAACCTCGTGATCGAGGCCCGGCGCGAGACACCGCCGGACGGTGCCTCCGCCCCGTACAACTACACGTCATCGCGCATGGTCACCTACGGCAAGCAGACGATCTCCGTCGGCCAGCGGGTGGTGGCCCGCATCCAGATGCCCACCGACAAGGGCACGGTGCCGGCGTTCTGGACGCTCGGCCTCAAACCCGGCGACGAGTTCGACTTTCCCAGCCAGGGTGAGATCGACATCGCCGAGGTGGCCGGTCACGGTACCGAGGAGTCCAGGCGCACCTGGGTCGGCAATCTGCACGGCGGTGCCGCCTGGAACGAGGACGTGGAGATCAAGATGCAGGGCATCGGCGCCGATCTCGGCGAGGATCTGTCCAACAATTTCCACGAGTTCGGGATGGACTGGCACGCCGACCGCATCGTCTGGCACATCGACGGTGTCGAGGTCGCGCAGGTCACCCAGCAGGAATGGGAGGCTGTCGGTGGCGACTGGACACCGTTCTCGGGGGTCTACGACCACTACCTGATCCTCAATATCGCCGTCGGTAACAACTGGACCGGCAACCCGCCGGCCGATCAGCCGTTCCAGTCCCAGATGAAGGTGGACTGGGTCAAGGTCTATTCGCTGGACACCGTTACGGTCTGACCTGTTCGGGCAATACTGGGAATTGGCAGTATCGCCCGGACGTTAGGAAAGAGCGTGACTACACAGGACATCACCGCAGCAGAGTTCAAGGCGATCGTCGACGAGAACGACATCGTCCTCGTCGACTTCTGGGCATCGTGGTGCGGTCCTTGCCGCGCCTTCGCCCCGACGTTCGGTGCGTCTGCGGACAAGCATCCCGACGTCGTGCACGCCAAGGTCGACACCGAGGCCGAGCCCGAGCTGGCCCAGGCCGCCGAGATCCAGGCGATCCCCACCCTGATGGCCTTCAAGAAGGGCCACCAGGTGTTCCGGCAGTCCGGTGCGCTCGGACCGGCCCAGCTCGAGGAACTGATCACCAAGATCAAGGAGTTCGACATCGACGCGGCCATCGCGTCGCAGCAGAACTGACGCGGGGCCGACGGCACGCGATAGCGTGCACCTCGTGACTGAGCCCAGCGACTACGTCCTCGTCGACCATCCGGAGCCCGGCGTGGCGTTGGTCACCCTGAACCGTCCCGAGCGGATGAACTCGATGGCGTTCGACGTCATGGTTCCGCTGCGCTCGGTGATCGCCGACCTGCACCACGACAACTCGGTGCGGGTGGTGATCCTCACAGGGGCCGGCCGCGGCTTCTCGTCCGGGGCGGACCACAAGTCGGCCGGATCGGTGCCGCACGTCGACGGCCTCACCCGCCCGTCGTTCGCGCTGCGCTCCATGGAGGTGCTCGACGACGTCATCCTGGGGCTGCGTCGGCTGCATCAACCGGTGATCGCCGCGGTCAACGGCGCGGCGATCGGCGGGGGCCTGTGCCTGGCCCTGGCCTGCGATATCAGGGTCGCCGCGGCCGGCGCCTACTTCCGCGCCGCCGGCATCAACAACGGCCTGACCGCCAGCGAATTGGGTCTGTCCTATCTGCTGCCCCGCGCGATCGGCGCGTCGCGGGCCTTCGAGATCATGCTCACCGGCCGCGACGTCGCCGCCGCCGAGGCTGAACGCATCGGCCTGGTGTCCAGCGTGACCCCCGAGGACGAGCTGTTGTCGCGCTGTCTGGAGATGGCGCGCGGCATCGCGGCCTTCTCCCGGCCGGGAATCGAATTGACCAAGCGCACTCTTTGGAGTGGACTAGACGCCGGTAGCCTGGAAGGTCACATGCAGGCTGAGGGCCTGGGCCAGCTCTACGTGCGTCTACTCACCGCCAATTTCGAGGAAGCGGTTGCTGCGCGCGCACAGCAGCGGCCCCCGGCCTTCACCGACGACAAGTAGTTAACAGACATGAGGAGGTAGTTGCGTGATCACCGCAACGGACCTGGAGGTCCGCGCCGGGGCGCGCACACTGCTGTCCATCGAGGGTGCGGCGCTGCGGATCCAGCCCGGCGACCGGATCGGCCTGGTCGGCCGCAACGGCGCAGGCAAGACCACCACGATGCGGATCCTGGCCGGGGAGGGCGAGCCCTACGCCGGGTCGGTGGAGTCCACCGGTGAGATCGGCTACCTGCCGCAGGACCCGCGGGAGGGGGATCTCGATGTCCTGGCCCGCGACCGGGTGCTTTCCGCGCGCGGCCTGGACACCCTGCTGGCGGACCTGGAGAAGCAACAGACGCTGATGGCCGAGGTGGCCGACGACGACGCCCGGGACAAGGCGGTCCGCCGCTACGGGCAACTGGAGGAGCGATTCTCCGCGCTCGGCGGTTACGCCGCCGAGAGCGAGGCCGGCCGGATCTGCGCGAGTCTGGGGTTGCCCGACCGGGTGCTGACCCAGCAGTTGCGCACCCTGTCCGGTGGCCAGCGCCGGCGGGTGGAGCTGGCCCGGATCCTGTTCGCGGCCTCGGACACTGGTTCGGGGTCGGCAACCACGCTGCTGCTCGACGAGCCGACCAACCACCTCGATGCCGACTCCATCGGCTGGCTGCGAGGATTTCTGCAGAACCACACCGGCGGTCTCGTGGTGATCAGCCACGATGTGGACCTGCTGGCCGATGTGGTGAACCGGGTGTGGTTCCTGGACGCGGTGCGTGGTGAGGCCGACGTCTACAACATGGGGTGGCAGAAGTACCTGGACGCCCGCGCCACCGACGAACAGCGGCGCCGCCGCGAACGTGCCAACGCCGAGAAGAAGGCCGGCGCACTGCGTGCGCAGGCGGCGAAGATGGGTGCCAAGGCCACCAAAGCCGTTGCCGCCCAGAACATGTTGCGCCGTGCTGAACGGATGATCGCCGAGCTCGACGCCGAACGGGTGGCCGACAAGGTGGCCCGGATCAAGTTCCCGACCCCGGCGCCCTGCGGGAAGACGCCGCTGGTGGCCAACGGCCTGACCAAGACCTACGGCTCGCTGGAGATCTTCACCGGAGTGGACCTGGCCATCGACCGCGGATCACGCGTGGTGGTCCTGGGACTCAACGGCGCCGGTAAGACCACCCTGCTGCGACTGCTGGCCGGTACCGAATCCGCCGACGCGGGCACCATCGAGCCCGGGCACGGATGCAAGATCGGGTACTTCGCGCAGGAACACGACACCCTCGACAACGAGGCGTCGGTCTGGGAGAACATCCGCCATGCCGCCCCGGACACCGGGGAGCAGGATCTGCGAGGTCTGTTGGGCGCGTTCATGTTCACCGGTCCACAGCTCGAACAGCCAGCGGGCACACTGTCCGGTGGTGAGAAGACCCGGTTGGCGCTGGCCGGTCTGGTCGCGTCCACCGCCAACGTGTTGCTGCTCGACGAGCCGACCAACAACCTGGACCCGGCCTCGCGTGAGCAGGTGCTCGATGCCCTGCGCAGTTACCAGGGCGCGGTGGTGCTGGTGACCCACGACCCGGGCGCCGCCGAGGCCCTGGACCCGCAGCGCGTGGTGCTGCTGCCGGACGGGACCGAGGACTTCTGGTCCACCGAGTACCGGGATCTCATCGAACTGGCATAGCGCTGTTCGCAAGGCAATTCGGGCGTTCCCGCCCGGACTGTTTGTGTCCTTCACCGTCTGGGTATGCGCACCACTGCATCGCGAAGTGGGGAGATGTCGATGAAGGAAACGAACAAGTCTCGTGAACAGCTCCTGACCGACCTGCGCAGCGCGTACGAACGCGGTGCGAGTATCAGGTCGCTGGTGGCCGAAACCGGACGATCGTACGGATCGGTCCACAGCATGCTGCGTGAATCGGGAACCCGGATGCGCAGCCGTGGGGGACCGAACCACCGGAAGGCGAGCTGACCATTCACCTGGCCGGTGGCGGTGCTCACGGTGCCGGTCGGTGCATGTCGCCGATGGCGAGCGCGGAATCCCACGCGAGCCTGCTCGAAGCCTCGCCGCGACCGGTCCGGACCCGGTACGCGGCCCATCTTGCGTACGTGCCGTCGGCTCGACGGGCCAGCACCGGCACCGCGCGCAGGTGCACCCCCTCGCGCGGCAGTTCCTCGCCCGGAAACGTCAACGGTGTGGGGGCCAGGGTCACGCCGACCGCCTCGACCGGTACGTCATCGCGCAGCAGGGCCCCCTTGCGCAGGGCCAGCTGTCCGGGCTGCGGGGCGATCGGCACGAGCGGAATCCAGTGCGCAGGGATCGCGGTCTGTAACCGGTACACCCGTTCTTCCGGGCTGAGATGCTCCGGCCACGGGTCCGGCTCGGGCCGCGGTTCGCTCGCCCGGGAACGTGGATCTCCGCTGCGGCCCTGCACCGTGCGCTCGATGGCCCACGCCATGTTCGCCATCTCGTCGCGCAGGAACAGCACCTCCTCGACGGCCTCGCCCACCAGGCTGCCCGCCGCCACGGGTGGCAGCACCACGCCGGGCAGTGCGCGGCCCCCGGCCGTCGACACCCGGAACATGGTGAACTCGGGATCGGACAGTTCCGGCAGTTCGACGGTGTCCCCGAAATCGTCTGTCAGCCGCACTGTGACGACCTGATTGATCGCACCCAACAGGCCGTCCACGGGTACACCGAGCCAGTCGTCACCTGTGGACATGGCGAACTCGGCGAGACACAGCCGCGCCAGATCCGTGTCCTGAGCCTCGATCGCGGCGAGGTCCACCTTGCCGTCCTCCAGTTGCCAGTAGCGGTCCGCGGGCATGCCGGGAAAGCGCAGCGGCGTCGCCAGCATGGCCGCTGTCGTTTCGACGGGCGCCCCGGAGGGGGCACCGTCGGGTGTGTCGGCGGCTGCGGCATCAAGCCATTCGAGGTCACTCCAACGCACCTCCGCGGCACCGAACTGGGTGCCCCGGACGCAGACGGCGTCGGCACCGTCGCCGAAGCGCAGCGCGAAACGGTACTCGAGTCGCTCGGTCGACCATGCCCCGCCGGAGTCGGCGGCGCCGGTGAGCCAGGTGAGCCAGCCGCCCAGCACGGTGCGCACGGCGTCGGCGTCACCGGCGTCGGCCAGCCACGACGGATCCCCGGCTGCCAGATCGGTGGCAATGGCCCGGCCATCCGGATAGGCCCCGCCCAGCACCCGGAGCAGCCGTTTGGCCTGTGGATCGAGCGCGTCACGCGCAGCGATCTTGGCCAGCCGCGCCTTCCGGTCGTCATCGGACTCGCCGAGAACCGGCTGCTCGGGGGACTCCGGGTCCTCGGCGAGAGACAGCGGATACCGGGCGGCAAGTGCCGCGGCGAGGTCCGGTTCGCCGGCGTCGCTGAGCAGCTCGACAAGTTGCGCGCCGGCTTCAGCGCGCTGGCGCAGTCCCGAACCGAGGACCAGTTCGGGCACGTCCTGCACGAGTTCCTCGAGAATCGACCCCGCATACCATGGTCGCCACTGAACACCGTCCAGCCCGACGGTACTGTCGTCCAGCGGCGCCCAGGCCGTGATGGGCAGCGCCCGTGAGGAAACCTCTACCGCCACAGCCGATCCGGCGTCCTCGCCGACGAGTTCGCCGAACTGCCACTGCCTGCCGAGCAGCCATGCCGGGTCGGCCAGGCGGGCTTCGGAGCCGGGGGCGGGATCGCCGGTGGTGGAGTCGGGCTCCAACCGGACCAGGGCAGGCGGGTCCAGCAGATGCAGTTGCGCGGCAAGCGCCGCCAGGCGGGGATTGACGACGGCCGTGACCAACGAAACGGGCTCGATCTCGACCATCATTTCACCTCCGAGAGGAAGGGAGCGGCGGATGCGGTCCACTTGACCGCGGCCAGTTCGGCGAAGGCGAAACCCTTGCGCGGTTGCAACCAAGGGCTCGCCACGTAGATCGCGGGCAGGATGGCCGCATCCCCGGGCACCTTCTCCAGGGTGACCAGGCGGGCCTTGGCGATGTCGACTGTGGACAGCACCGCCTGCACCACCGTGTCGGTTGTCCAGCGCCGTCCGTCGGGTGATACCGCGGAGATGAATACCTGCGGCGCCCGAGCGGAGGCCTGGTTCGCGTGTACCGCGAGTCCCGTCGTCGCACGGGCCGCCCGCAGCGGGTTGTCCGGGTCGGCGCCCTCGGCGAATGCCCGTGCGTCCGGTTGGAACGGCAGTGTTTCGACCCACCCGTCGAAACTCAGACCGGCGAATCGGCCGCCGTAATCTGCGGTGGGGGAGACGAGTTCGACAACCATATGGGTTGCGCTGTGTGAGGGCCAGGGTGCGTCGTCGGGCCGCGGCCCGGCCAGCCACAGATCGGTACCGGGGGCCGCCACCGCGCCGTTGCGTTCGGTCAGCTGCGCCACGGTGAGCGCGATCGGGTGCCCGAGCGCACGGCCGAGCAGTTGGGCCTCCGACACCCGGCCGACACCGGCGCGGACCGTGGCGTGGTCGCGGATGAATGCACCGATCTGCGCGGGGGCGGGCTGCGGGAACACCGGTGCGGTCAGCGCCTCGACGAAATCATCAGGGCCTACTACGGCTTCGAGCAGGGGAAGCATCCGGAACCCGTCGCCGAGGATGCCCTCGGCGACGCTGGTGGCTGCGTCGAGGATTTCCTCCGCCGTCCGGGGTGGGTCATGCGGGGCCCGGATGGCATCGACCACCGCGCGGGCGCTTTCCCATCGGGCGGCAGCGGCATGCCATGCGCCCCAAGCCCATCCGGCATTCGTGGGGACCGTGAGGTCCGGTACCAGCGGTACACCGAACGCCGCGAGACCGGCCACCGCATCGGCCACGGCGCCGACGTCGGCCTCGTCGATCGCATACGTTTCCGGGTCGATCAGGGCGACCGCCGGCTCGCCGGCGGTGAGTACCTCGGCCAGCGCATCGAGCAGGGCATCGCAGCGGTGCAACAGCTCGTCGACGTCGACGGTCCGCTGGGCAGCACCGCCGGACCGCACGAGGTCACCGGGGCCCAACGGTTTTCCGCCCGCCGCGATGGTGCGCAGCGTCGAGGCGAGCGTCACCGCCGCGATGATCGAGGTCGATCCGGCGGGCCAGTCCTCGGCCGGGCTCTCGGCCAGCGGGCTCTCACCCATGCCGGCAATGGCGACCCGCAGATCGCGGTCGAGGGTGTCGAGGTTGTCGCACAACACGAGATCGAGCGCTGCGAATCCGGCTTCGGCCAGGGTGTGTCGCGCCCCCGGGGCATCGGTCACGATGATGGCGGCGGGGTCACCGAGGCGCCGCGCCGCCCACGCCTCGAGCCGGGGTTCGGCAATCGCGCGCGGGCGGGTGGTCGACCAGCCGACGGCCTCGACTCCGATGGCGGCGAACACTGCGTGGGTGAGGGTGCGGCCCGGCTGCCGAACTCCCAGCACGGCGAGGTCCGGGTCGACCGAACCGCCCGCCGCCAACGCATCGAGCGCAGCCGCCGCCCGCGCCGGGTTACCGCTCACGTATTGCATGACCGATTCACTGAGCAGCGCATCGGCCACCGCGTCGAGGGTGGTCGATGCGCCCCGCAGCGCGGATTCCACGGCATCCCACTCCGCGCCGGTGATTGCGGCCCAACTGCCGTCGGGGATGTAGGCGTTGACCGGTTGCGCTGCGAGCGCGGCCCTCAGTTCCGCGAGATTGTCCGGCGGGAACCGGCGCAGCAGCTCGACTCCGTCGACGACGTCCGCGGCGGCGACCCGGGTGCTGCGGTCCGCCTCGGCCAGGTCGTTGTTGAGTTCGTCGGTGTTCAGGGGCGCCAGCTCGCGCAGGCTGAGCTGGAACCGGGCGGCCGATCCGACGAGGGCGCGCTCGATCTGATAGCCGAGGAGCGCGCCGATCGACTGTCCGGCCTTGACTCCCTCAAGTACGCGCCGCAGTTCGGTGCCGCGCCGGCTGGAGAGGTCGATCGCAAAGGGCTGGTGCCCGTCCTTGGCGCCGATGTTGGATCGCTTCGCGCTGGCCAGCATGCCTGCGGCGACGGCGTGCGAACTGCTCGGGGCGTGCAACCAGCCGGCCGGCTCCCGGCCGCGCAGCCCGAGCCGGATGTTTTCGACGTAGCCGAAGGCACCGATGGTCATGGCGGGCTCGGCCTGGACGGGGATCCGCGACGCCGCCAGCGCCGTCGCCCATGCATCCACCCGGTGCGATGCCACGTCAAGTGCGGATGCCACGGCGATGCGACGTTCGTCGAGCGGGATCGCGCCCAGCGCGGTCATCGCCGTGCTCACCTCGCCGCGCGTCGCGAACGCATCGAGCAGGCCCGCGATCGCGTTCTGTCCGATCCAGCGCGCCTCGGCGGTATCGCCGAGGTCCAGGGCCACCTGCGCCAGCGAGGTGCGGGTTTCGGTGACTGGTTCGATGGCCGCCAGGCTGATCGGCTCGGTCGGCTGGCCGGCGAAGTGCACCACCGAGCGCAGATTTCGGGCGGCCGCGAAGGCCCGGTCCGGTTCGGCAGCGCCGCTGTTGCCCGGGGCGGTGGCGGCTTGCACCAGCGCCGCGATGTCCGGCTGGGTGGCCAGCAACTCCAGCAGCGGCGGCACGTAGGCATCGGGGGCGGACCGGAAGCCGATGGCCTTGGCGCTGTCCCAGGCGATGTCGAGCAGCGCCTGAAGCACGCTGTCCACCTTGGGGCTGCCGCCGGCCAGGATCTCGGCGATCACCTCGGGATCGTGCGCGGACACGAGAGGCATTGCGACCGTGCGACTTTCCCTGTTGAGTGACGGCGGCTTGTACCATTCGGCCGCTTTCGCCGAGTATTGGGCGAGCATCGCCCGGGTGATCTGGAGCTCGGCCTGTACGCGGGCAGGATCCACCCCGACCGCGGCGCCGCAGGGCTGCATGTGGTTGCCGTCGACCGCGGGCCGAACCCGTACCCCGATGGAGGTGGGGCTGGTCCCGAGCATGTCGAGAAGCTCGGCGTCGCCGATCTCGTCGCCGGGCCCGATGTGGGGGAGCGTACGAGACCGGGTCACCCATCGTTGGAGGGTCCGCTCGATGATCGGCACCAGGCGCGCGGTGAGTTCCCCGCCGCGCGGCGTCCATGCCGACAGATCGGTCACCGGGAGCACACCGTAGGGCTGCGCCCCGATACGCACGACCGGCGCGTGCCCGGCGGCCCGGAGGTGGTCGCGGTGCACCCGGCGGGCGGACTCGAGATTCGCCGGGGTCACCGCGGGGCTGGCCTCATCGACGTCGTCGAGCACCGGACCCCAGGTCGCGAACCACAGGGCGGTGTTCGCGGCCTGCTGGGCAGCGTCCAGTGTCGAACGTGCGGTGTCGGTGTCGAGCAGGTTCTCGATGGCAGCCGGGTCCACACCGAGCAGCCGGCCGGCGTTGCGGGCGTCTGCCGACGGGTCGGGCGGTACCAGCGGGGGCGGCCCGCCGGTGGCGTCGGGACGGTAGGGCGAGCGGTCGGTCTCGGCGTTGTTGGTGGGAGTGCCGGCGGCGCGCAGCGAGAAGCCGTCCGTGTAGCGGTGACTGGTGAGCAAGGCGGTGAAGTCGGCCGCGTTCTGCTCCTCGGAGACCGACCGGCGGGTGCCCACCACCACCACCCGGTCGATCACGGAGGTGCCCTGCGGGAGATCGACTTCCACGCCGAGACCGCCGGCCAGGGCATGGGCGAAGTCGACCGTCCACTCCGATCCGGCAGGCACCTTGAGGGCACCGGCGTCCACGATCTCGTCGTCGCCGAGCGCGATCGGTGCGATCGAGATGTCGCGGGAGATCGGGTTGCCGACCACGGTGATCGGTTCCCGCCCCTGCGGGAAGACGCGGACGACGAAGTGGTCGGGCAGACAGCGGGCGACGGTCCCCCGGGCGATCTCGATCGGCGCGTCCGGGAAGACGGGTGCGCCCGCCCCGCGTTCAGCGGGATTGGTCGGGGTGGTGACGTGGGCGATCCACGGCGCGCGCCGGGCCCCGGTGGCGGTGACGAGATCGGCCCAGGCGGTAGGTGACTCGTCGTCGTCCCACCGCACGGCCCAGTAGGCACGGCCGGCGGCGGCCTCGGCTTCGGTCACCGAACGCAGCAGGCTGTCGACGTGAACCTCGTCGGGGGTGATGCGGACGCGCAAGGTCGACGTCCCGGGCTTCATCTTGGTCTGCACCCGAACCGGCAGCAGCACCAGCGGGACGTCGGGCGACGCGTCGCACGGGTCGATGAGTCCGGCGAGACCGCCGATCCGGCCGGCGAGTTCGAGGTCGATGCGGGCGAGGTCGCGTCGGCGGGCGCGGTCCATCGGGGTGGCGACCAGACGCTCACGCTGTCCGGCAAGCCCGGCAACGGTGGCGCGTGCGGCAAGCAGATCGTGGGGCGTGTCGACGGGCACAGCTCATTCACCTCTCTTGATCAGATCGGTCGCTTGGAAAGCCACCCGCACCGGATCATGCAGGCGGGCCTTGGCGAAGGCAGCCGAATCGGAGGCCGACGGGACCGTCAGGAACTTTCCGTCGATCAGGTCTGCGGCGCCGATATCGGCATCGATCGGACGGTCGAAGCGTGTTGCGGTCGGGTGTTCGGCGATCAGGATCCACCACTCGGGCCGGTCCAACTCGTCGATCGCGAGGTTGACCCCGACCAGGGCGATATCGGGTTCCAGGTGGGCGGCGAACAGCTGCTCCGCGACGGCACCGCCCTGATCGAAGTCAGGGGCGTTGACGGGGCCGGGGTTGCGCACCGCCTGGATGATCAGGTCTGGGAACCGGCGGACCAGCTCGCTCTTGACGACGATCACCGCGCGCGGTTCGCTGCCCCCGGAACCGCCCGCTGATATGTGCCGGGACAACGGGGTCCGGGAAAAAGCGTGGACGGGCTGGGTCAGCTCGTCGTCCTGCGCGTCCCAGAACCTCCGGAAGTACGTTCCGCGCTGGTCGGTCGGGTAGTTGCGCCAGAGCAGCTCGCGGCCCATCTCGTCGGACAGGCCGACCAGGAACGATTCCATGAAGACGCTGTTGGACTCCAGGACGGTGACGAAATCCTCGGCGGGCAGCAGGCCGAGACCGGGTACCAGCCAGTCGCGGTCGTAGTCGTTGAGTGCCTGATACATCGGCCGGTTGAACCGCGGTGCAGCCATGATCGGGGTGATCACCGGCTTCGCGAACCAAGCGGGGGCGAGGTCGTGGGACAGCCGGAGCCGGCCGTTGAGGGCGGCCCGCACGGTGTGTGCGGGGTCGAGTCGCTGGGTCAGGGTGTCGATCGTCAGAGTGTCGCGGCGCGGGACCTTGTCGATGCCGAGCACCCCGCCGGGATCGGCGAATACCGCCATCTCGGCACGCAGCGCCGTGATCGGGAAGGCGTCGATACGGTCGAGAACCGGGGTTGCCCGCACTTCGGCCAGTTCGGCCAGCCGGGTGAGCGCCGTCGCCCGGGCGTCTGCCGGGCTCTGGTTGGTGACGCGTTGCAGCAGAGCGGGATTGAGCTGGTTGAGGCCACGGATCCGGCCGGGCAGCCGGCCCGCGCCCGCTACGGCGAGTCGCCCACCGGCACCGGGGAGGCGGCGCACTCCGGCGCCGATCGCGACGCCGCGCAGCACGGCACCGTCGCGGGCGATCCCGCCAACCGGGTTGGCGACACCGCCGACCCGGTCCACGACACCCCCAAGGGCCCCGACGCCGCCGAGCCCCCTGACGCCGCCGACGCGGTCGACGAGCGTGTTGTTGAACGTGACCGCCTGGCTTTCGAACCGCTCGCGCAGGCCGGCCCGGGCTGCGGCACCCGATTTCGCCAATTCCGCGGCCAGCGGGCCGACCCGTTGCGCGCGAACCGCCGCGAGTGCGGGTATCGGCGCTTCCCGCCGAACACGCTCGCCCCACTGCTCGACCACCATGGCACCCAGGTCGAAGTCCTGCCGGGGATCGGCCCATTGCCCCGGGTCGGTGAGCAGGCTGGCGAGGCCGCCCGCCATCGTCGCGTTGGCCACCGAGAGCGCATTCGGTACGCCTCCGATCGGAACGGCGATGGCGGCGGCCACCAGCGAGGCATCGAGAGACGCGATGGCCGCGGTGCTCAGCCCACCGACGCCGTCGGGATTCCGGTACACCCTGGTGAAATCCTTCATGACGGCATCGGTGCCGACCAACTCCCCGGCCCGTCGGCGGGTCGTCGCGCCGGCCCGCCGCAGTACCGGGCCGTCCGGACGCGTCGAACGGCGGAACGCACCCGAAACCGCCGCAGTGGGCGTCGCACTCTCGGCAATGTCGAGGGCCAGCGTGCGGTTCGCCGAAATCGAGACACGGGCCGCCAGCGGGGCAGCGATCTGCAGGAGCCGGCCTTGCTGCAGATCGGTTATCCGGCGGTGCATGCGCTGAGCGAGAAGTTCGGACAGTTGCGCCAGCCGGATGGCCCGGTTGGCCTTCTCCACCTCGCCGAGTTGTGCCCATGCAGCCTGCATGAGTTGTTCCTGATCGCGTTGCACCACACGGGTGCCCAGTCCGGCCACGATGCGGTTGGTCGGGGTGAGGTTGAGCTCGGAGAACCAGTCTTCGCCGGTGATGACCGCACTCCCGCGGTGCAACTTGGCGTAGATCCGCGGGCCCACGATCGGCAGATCGGGTATGCCCCCGGTGCGTTCTTGGGTGCCCTCGATCTGGGCGGGCAGGTCCAACTGGGTGCGAAGGTCCTCGATCATCGACTCGGGCCAGACCGCGGTCTCGGCGGTGGACTGCTCGGGTGTCGTCGGCGGGGACGGCGAATAGAGGGCGCAACGGAGCACCTGCTTGGCGCCCACTTCGTCATCGGGCAGCGACCCGAGCGGCTTGCCGGGCTCGGATACGTCGATGAACCGCCTGCCCACCTCGTAGGGTGCGACGACACCGGTCAGCCGCAGGGCGAGGGTGGTGAAGTCACCGTCGGGACCGGTGCGGAACTCCCACCGGTCGTAGACGGGAAGGCGGACCGGGTCCGCGGAGGCCGACGTCCACGCCGGGTCGAGGGTGCCACCGGTGAGGCCCAATCCGCCGCGCGCTCCGACATCGGTAGTGGGGACGACCGCGGCGACGTAGTCGGTGTCCTGGCGTAGAACCAGTGGCGAGACCAGCCGGGACAGGTTCACCGCGGCGAATTCGGGTGACATCCGCACCGGCAACGGAGACTCGTTCTCCGACACTGCAGTCTGGGAGTGCGCCCACAGGTGCGCAGCGGTGAGCGGTGGTAGCGCGGACACCGGGACGCGCAATACCGGAAGTAGCCCGGTCCCCGATTCCCATTGCACCGCAGACCTTTCCACGACGATCAGGGTCAGCCACGGCCGCAGCGTAACCGCCGCTGGCGCCGCCGAGAACGCCCACGGCAGTTCGGGACGGTTGAACTCGACGTGCGCGAGCACGGTTTCCTCGGCGGTGAGCGTGCCCGGCGCGGGGTAGCGGCGGACGATCTGCGCGGCGTCGATGCCACGCACGTCGCCGGGACCGTAGAGGGTCACCGTCAGCCCGGCGCTGGCCGTCGCGCCGGTGCTGTCGGCGAGGGGGAGCGTCACCTCGGAACTCGAACGCACCGCGCCCTGGGCCGGCTGTTGCGCCGCGGCAGCCAGACCTCCGACGGCGAATGAGGCGAACTCAAGCCGTTCGATGGCAATCTTGCTTTCGACGAATCGGTCCTCCTCGCGCACAATAAGTTTGAAGGCATCGGATACCACGTTGCGTGCCGTCGTACCGAAGGGCAGCACGACCTGAGCCGCAATTGCTTCGAGGTCTGGCATTGCTCATCCCCTCACCGAGGTCCGGACCGCAAGGTCGGCGGCACCGACTGCGTCGACGACGGCCGCGGCTTCGGTGGCGCTCAACGCACCGAGACCGGCCAGCAGCAGGCCGCCGGTTCTGCCGTCGGTCAGTATCGACGTCCCCTGCGGCAGGACGTCCACCGGCGGGTCGGCCGGCGCCTTCACCAGATACGGATTACCGGTTTCCGCGACGGCCCGGCCCACAGTGCTGGTGCGCACATACGCCGCGCCGAAGGTGTCGAACTTCCAGGTTTTCTGCCGGATGGCCGAGAACCGGTCGTCGGGGTTGCGCACGTAGGTGCGGTAGGCGACATTCTCCTGCTCGGAGTCCCCGAGCGTAGGTGTGGTGGCCGCGGCGATCCGGCAACCCCCGGTCAGTTCCTCGAATCCTGACCGAGCAAGCAGCTTCTCGCCTTCGAGGTCGAAGAAGTGGCCCGGCGCGAACGGGGTGCGCAGTTCGCTGACGGCCGCGACTTCGCCGGCCGAGGAGACCGGCATGCCAAGGGTGACCATGTCCGCCTTGACCGGTGAGGCGCCCACATGGGTGATCCGGACGCCGAGCGGCACCTGGGTCTGTGACACTTCGAGTCCGGCGAGGGGGTGGGCGATGCGCCCCGCGACGTCGTCGACGTCGGCCAGCGTCACCAGCTGCGCGGCATGGTCGGGCAGCGTCGCCTTCCACGAGTCGGGTTCGTCGAGGGCGGCGGCAGCCAGTGCCAGGGCATCGACCGGGGGCAGTTTCGGTGGCTCCCGGTCACCCCAGGTGATCGGACCGAGATCCTCGTCGAAGGTGGGCAGGAACCAGACGTCGACCTTGATGTGGCCGGCCAGTTCGAACGGGCGGGTGCCCTGCAGCGATCCACGGAACATGATCGAGGCGAACGTGAAGCCCAGCAGTTCCACCTCGACGCCGACTTCGATCGCCACCTTGAACGCGAACCGGGGCGACCAGATGAAGATCATGTCCAGGGTCAGCCAGGCCTTCGCGGCGACCACCGCGAAGTCCGCATTGAGCCGGCCGTCGATGCCGAGTTGCACGGACCCCGCGGTGATGGCGAAGTAGGCCTTGATGACGAAGCTGATGGCCTTGGCAGGGGAGAGGTCGATGGTGAGCCGGTCCATCTCGCCGAGCTTCGGCTTCTTGCCGACCAGCTTCTCGTATTCCGGGTGGAACCCGCCGATCGAGAACTCGAATCCGCCGGAGCCCGACCATTCGATGTAGAGACCCATATCTCCGGATACGGTGAACTCGGCGATCTTCGAGTCACGCATGCTCGCGAAGAGCAGAAGATGGTCGGGGGTGATCGCCACGAAGACATCGGCCTTGATGTCGGTGATGGGCGCATCCTTGGTGGGCACCCGCACCCGAAGCGAACCGAGCACGACGATCATCGGGTCGGGAAGGGCAAGGACGACACCGAGTTTCATCTCGACGAACTTCGCCTGGGACCCCCAGCCGAGTTCCACGATCGGACCGACGACGAAACCGCCGGGGCTCGGCGGGAAGATGTCGGCGACCTTGTCGAGCAGCTTGGGGGCCTCGGCGACCGGATTGTCCGGGAACAACATCTTGTCCAGGATGTGGTCCTTCATCCCGGACCTGAGGGCCTCCAGTGACAGTCCGCGGTCGATGGCCAGAATGCCGCCGATACCGTTGAGCGTGAAGCCGAAACTGAGTTCGATGGCGACCGGGAAGCGCACTCCGATCACCAGAACCAGCGAGAAGGGGTCCGGCGAGAGGATGACGATCGCCGAGACGCCGAACTTGAGAATCTGCAGCTGGACAACACCGCCGAACTCGATGCGTTTGACGTCTTTGCCGTCGACCTTGTAGGTGCGCTCGACACGCTGGATGAAACCGCCGCCGGTGATCGGACCCGCCTTGATGCGCAGGCCGAGGGCGTCGGGCCAGCGGGTGGAGACGGGCATCGCGAACATCGCCTGGTGTTCGGTTTCTCCCTCGGGGGTGATCACCAGCCCGCCGCCGACGACCTGCATCCCGACCGCAGCGCCCATCGTGGCGGCGATCGAGGTGGTGATCTCGAAGGCGGTGACCTCGCGGGCCGGATTGCGCACCAGGCCGAGCGCCATCTCGCGCAGTTCCACTCCCGGATAGGAGAAGCGGACGGGCAGCACCGCCTTCTCGTTGGCCCGGCCGTCGCCGAGATAGAAACCCTGGCCGGTGTCCAGCGAGATCGCGGTGGTGGTACTGGTTTTCGGTTCGCCCGCGCCCGGCATGACCCTGGCGAGCAGCGGATCTCGGGTGAGCCCGGGCTGCAGGATGGTGCGCATGCGCAGCCCGATGATGCCGACATCGCCGATGTAGTACTTGTTCTCACGCTGGACGAGTGATTTCTTCTCCTCCTCGGTGGGATTGGCGATCTCGCGGTCGCTGAACTGGAGGAAGCCTTCGAACGAGATCTCGTCGAGGGTCAGCATGCCGAGTGTGGCGGGACCCGCCGTAGGGGTCCGCGCCACCAGCTTGAACCCGTTCTGCTCCCGGTCGAGTTTGATCTTGTCACTCAGGTCCCCGAGCAGGTTGTCGATGCCCAACAGTCGCCCGAATTTGTTGAGCAGGTTGCCGGCGCCGGCTCCGAGGTTCTTGAACGGCTGGGCAGTCGGATTCCACAGACCCATCAGACCGGCCCGGATGTTCTCGTCGACGTGGCCGTTGGCGTCTTTGGCGAGTTCGGTGGCGACGATGTTGTACGCCTCGTCCGCGGCTGACAGTGCCATTCCGATGCGGATCGCCACACGGGCAGCGACATCGAAGTCGAAATCGTCGGTGTCGATGTCGCTCGACGATTCCGTGACCATCTTCTGGATGAGCTCGGTCTGTTTCTTGATCTTCTTGCCGATCTCGTCGAAAACCGGCTCCATCGCCTCGATATCGGCTTTGAGTTTGTCGAATCGCGTCTTGCGTGCCGGGGTGTCGAAGGTCACCACTGCGCCCAGGAACGGCCCGGTGTCGCTCCATGTGGTTTGGGTCATGTGCCCGAGCCGGGAGTTGAGAAACGCCTCGATCGCCTGGAGAAACCCTGTGCCGATATCGGTCATGAATCCCCCCGGTCGTCTGGTTCGGGCCTGCCGGCGAGATCCCTCGCGGCGTTGTCGACATGAGTTCGGATGGCATCGGTCAGTTCGGTCATGCCGGCGAATCGTTGCCGCCGGTTCGAGATCGGGTCCACGATTTCCCCCGTCAATCGGCCCATGACTTCGACGGCGAGGCGCAGCACCAGAGTGATCTGACGTGTGGCGGACAGTTGGTCCGCACTGGGATCGCCTTCAGCCATCGGCCCTCGCTGACTCGGTCGGTTCAGTTCTAGTCCGGGCCGCTGAGGTCGCTCTGAGGGTGACGCCGCATCGGCCGTGAGACTGCGATCAGATGCCGATCAGATCGCCGTGTCACACCGAGCTGGGATCGGTCCGTATCGCCGCGTACAACTGGACCGTCGCCGGCTCGGGCTCCGCATCGAATTCCCGGGCCAGCGCGGCGCGACACAGTGCGTATTGGCGCAACGCCTGAGCGCGCGCACCGAGACGGACATAGGCGCGCATCGTCATGCGGTGCGCATCTTCCCGGCAGGCGTCGATGGCGATCAACTGCAAGGCGGCTGCCAGTGCCTGCGGATAGTCGCCGAGTCCGAAGTGTGCGTCGCCGAGGCGGGCCAGGGAATCCAGGCACAACGCCCGCAGACGTTCCCTGTGGAGCAGGCCGGTGATGTCTTCGGGTGCGGTCAGGTCGCCGCGATACAGCGATACGGCTCGCCGGTATGAGTCGATGGCCGCCGCGACGGAGCCAGCCGAATGGAATCGGTGAGCTGCGTCGACCGCGGTCTCGAATTCCAGGACGTCGATCGACAGCCCGCTCTCGATGTTCAACCGATACCTGTTGTGCGAGTGGATGACAGGTGCCTCACCGCCGAGGGCGTCGTGGAGTTGGCGCTTGAGCCAATGCAGCAGGCTGCTGAGGCAACGGATGGACTGCGGTAACGGGGTATCGGGCCACACTTGTTCGACGAGGGCTTCGCGGGTCACACCGGCATGCGGGTGTGCGGCGAGTGCACTCAGTACGTGCTCGGTCTTTCCGCCCACTCGGAGGGGAAGCGCCATGCCCTCTTTGATGATTTCGAACGGGCCCAGCAGCCGGATCATGACTCCGGATGGCGTGGCGATCTCGAGTCCGCCTGACATCAGCGGCCCGGCTCAGAACGATGTTCCTGGGGCATGGCGTTTCCTCGGCGTCGGAGACATCCTTGCGTTGCGGTACTGAGCCGGTTGGCCACCGGCGCTGCACAACGAAACCTACGTGTGAGCGCCGAGGCCGACCTAGGTATGGCGGTACTCGATTCGCACCGCGGATGTCAGACCGAGCGCCGCTAACGCGGCTGCCGCACCGAATCCTCGACCAGGTCCAAGACCGCGCTGAGTTTGTCGGTGTCCTCCCCGGACGCCATCCGAGCCACCAGTCCATCCAGCACCAGATCCAGATAGGTCTGCACGACCGCGCCGGGCACGTCTTCGCGCAACCGGCCGGCCTGCTTCTGCTTGCGTAGCCGCTCAGTGGTGGCTGCCGACAACTCGGCCGAACGTTCGGCCCACCCCTGCTGAAATGCCGGGTCGTTGCGGAGCTTACGGGCGATCTCCAGTCGCGTGACCAACCAGTCGAACTGGTCGGGCGCGGCCAGCAGATCCCGCATCACCTGAATCAGACCCTCGCGGGCTGCCACCTCGGCCATCCGTTCGGCGTCCTCGCGGGCGAGTTCGAAAAACAGGGTGTCCTTGTCACGGAAGTGATGGAAGATGGCGCCGCGCGACAGCCCGATGGTGTCTTCGAGCCGCCGCACGGTCGCCTTCTCATATCCGTATTCGGCGAAGCAGCGCCGCGCGCCGTCGAGGATCTGGCGGCGGCGCGCCGCCAGATGATCCTCGGTGACCCGAGGCATGGATCAGGACTTCAGCATGTTGCGCAGGACGTACTGCAGGATGCCGCCGTTGCGGTAGTAGTCGGCCTCACCGGGGGTGTCGATGCGGACCACCGCGTCGAACTCCACCTTGCTGCCGTCGTCCTTGGTGGCGGTGACCTTGACCGTCTTGGGGGTCTTACCGTTGTTCAGTTCGGTGATCCCGGCGATGTCGTAGGTCTCGGTGCCGTCCAGCTTGAGGCTCGCGGCGGACTCGCCGGCGGGGAACTGCAGCGGGATGACGCCCATACCGATCAGGTTGGAGCGGTGGATGCGCTCGAAGGACTCGGTGATGACGGCCTTCACGCCGAGCAGTGCGGTGCCCTTGGCCGCCCAGTCACGCGAGCTGCCCGACCCGTACTCCTTGCCGCCCAGCACGACCAGCGGGACATCGGCCTTCTTGTAGTTCTCCGAGGCGTCGTAGATGAATGCCTGCGGGCCGCCATCCTGGGTGAAATCGCGGGTGTACCCACCCGAGACGTCATCGAGCAGCTGGTTCTTGAGCCGGATGTTGGCGAAGGTGCCGCGGATCATCACCTCGTGGTTGCCGCGGCGGCTCCCCAGCGAGTTGTAATCCTTGCGCTCCACACCGTTGGCGTCGAGGTACTGTGCGGCCGGGGTGCCCGGCTTGATCGCACCGGCCGGGCTGATGTGGTCGGTGGTCACCGAATC
This sequence comes from Mycobacterium sp. AMU20-3851, assembly GCF_043974665.1. Lineage (NCBI taxonomy): Bacteria > Bacillati > Actinomycetota > Actinomycetes > Mycobacteriales > Mycobacteriaceae > Mycobacterium > Mycobacterium sp. AMU20-3851. The sequence continues at coordinate 3,059,073 of NZ_CP146371.1, read as the reverse complement.
GCCCAGCAGGGCAAGCACTCTGGCGCCGGAAATATCACTGACCGGCTCCGGGTCGGCGGGCATGCCGTCGAAGTACGGCGCCTTGCGCACATAGGTGGAGTCCTCGTCCCAGGCGAAGGTGTTGCCCTCCGGGGTGGGCAGCGAACGCCAGCGGTCATCACCCTTGAACACATCGGCGTAGGACTCGGTGAACATGTCCCGGTTGATCGAGGAGGCGATGGTCTCCTGGATCTCCGCCGACGTCGGCCAGATGTCCTTCAAAAACACGTCATTGCCGTCGGTGTCCTGCCCGAGCGGATCGGTCTCGAAGTCGAAGTCCATGGTGCCCGCGATGCCGTAGGCGATCACCAGCGGCGGGGAGGCCAGGTAGTTCATCTTGACGTCGGGGGAGATGCGGCCCTCGAAGTTGCGGTTACCGGAGAGCACCGCGGTCACCGACAGATCGTTGTCGTTGATAGCGGCCGAGATCTCGTCGGGCAGCGGACCGGTGTTGCCGATGCAGGTGGTGCAGCCGTAGCCGCCCAGGTAGTAGCCCAACTTCTCCAGGTACGGCCACAGACCGGCCTTGTTGTAGTAGTCGGTGACGACCTGGCTGCCCGGCGCCATGTTGGTCTTGACCCACGGCTTGGAGGTCAGGCCCTTCTCGACGGCCTTCTTGGCCAGCAGCGCGGCACCGATCATCACCGACGGGTTCGAGGTGTTGGTGCAGGAGGTGATGCCCGCGACCACGACCGCGCCGTGGTCGAGCACGAACTCCCCGCGCTCCTCGGAGCGCACGGTGACCGGCTTGGACGGGCGGCCCTCGGCACCGTTGGCCGCGTTCGGGATCACCGCACCGTCATCGGCGAAGGACAGCACCGCAGGATCGCTGGCCGGGAAGGACTCTTCGACGGCCTCGTCGAGCTTGGTGTGCTCGGTCGGGTGGTTCTCTTCGACGTAGTTGTGGATGTCCTTGCGGAACGCGTTCTTGGCGTCGGAGAGCTCGATGCGGTCCTGCGGACGCTTCGGCCCGGAGATGGACGGCACCACGGTGGACAGGTCGAGCTCCATGTACTCGGAGAAGACCGGTTCGGAGTCGGGGTTGTGCCACATGCCCTGTTCCTTGGCGTACGCCTCGACCAGCGCCAGCTGCTCCTCGGTACGCCCGGTCAGCCGCAGATAGTTGATGGTCTCCTCGTCGATCGGGAACATCGCTGCGGTGGAACCGAACTCGGGGCTCATGTTGCCCAGGGTGGCGCGGTTGGCCAGCGGCACCTCGGCCACGCCCTTGCCGTAGAACTCGACGAACTTGCCGACCACGCCGTGCTTGCGCAGCATGTCGGTGACGGTCAGCACCACGTCGGTGGCGGTGACGCCCGGCTTGATCTCACCGGTCAGCTTGAAGCCGACGACGCGGGGGATGAGCATCGACACGGGCTGGCCCAGCATGGCCGCCTCGGCCTCGATGCCGCCGACGCCCCAGCCCAGCACGCCGAGGCCGTTCTCCATCGTGGTGTGGCTGTCGGTGCCCACACAGGTGTCCGGGTAGGCCACCCCGTTGCGGGTCATGACGACGCGGGCCAGGTATTCGATGTTGACCTGGTGCACGATGCCGGTGCCCGGGGGGACGACCTTGAAGTCGTCGAAGGCGCCCTGGCCCCAGCGCAGGAACTGGTAGCGCTCCCCGTTGCGCTCGTATTCGAGTTCGACGTTGCGCTCGAAGGCGCCGGCGTTACCGAAGACATCCAGGATGACCGAGTGGTCGATGACCATCTCGGCGGGCGAGAGCGGGTTGACCTTGTTCGGGTCGCCGCCCAGGGTGGCGACGGCCTCACGCATGGTGGCCAGGTCGACGATGCAGGGCACACCGGTGAAGTCCTGCATCAGCACGCGGGCGGGGGTGAACTGGATCTCGATGCTCGGCTCGGCCGACGGATCCCAGTTCGCGATGGCCTCGATGTGTTCCTTGGTGATGTTGGCGCCGTCCTCGGTGCGCAACAGGTTCTCGGCGAGCACCTTCAGGCTGTAGGGGAGCTTCTCGGTCCCGGGTACCGCGTCGAGGCGGTAGATCTCGTAGCTCTGGTCCCCGACGGCCAGGGTGTCACGGGCACCAAATGAGTTCAAGGATGAATTGGCCGTATTTTCGCTGCTCACATCAACTCCCGGCTAGATCTCGCCGCGACGGGCTGTGTCGACGGCGGTGCTGATCCTAACAGTACGCTTGTCCTGCAACGTGCTGTGGGTCGGGTTCAGTCTTCTCCAGTTCGGCTCCGGGTGCGACCCCGTTGGCCAGATCGTGGGATCACGCGGCAGTCACGCTGCAATGACGACCCGAGCGTCGGTTTCGGCGCTCGCAGTGGGGCGGCGGTACGGTGCCTGTGTGACCGGACCGCACGTACTCCCGCTCATCCCCGGCTATATCCCGCCCGACGTGGACATGAACCTGGTCAAGGCGGAGGTCGCCGACGGCGGTGTCAGCGCACCCGCCGGAGCGGACGTCGAGGGCCTCCGGCAGGTCGTCGCCGACGCCGGCCGGGATGGGATCGATCTCAAGATCGTCGTCATCGAAACCAATCCGCCGATCGACACGCCGCTGCGCGACATCGCCACCGAGGTGGGTACCGCCTACCCCGGATCGACCGTGCTGGCCATCAGCCCGTTCTACGCCGGGACCTACAGCCCGGTCTTTGACCGGGTCACTCTGGAGGCCGGTCAGGACCTGGCTAAAACGGGCGATCCGGTGCAATCTTCGAAGAATTTCGTGGCCGAGTTGCAGACCCCGGACTTTCCGTGGATGCCCTTTACGATCGTCGTTGTTGTCGGCGTTGCGATAGCCGCCGTTTTCACCCGTGTACTGCAGGTTCGCGCCAAGCGAACCGTTGCTGAATCCGGCCCCGCGGCGCCCGCGGAGTAATCGCAGAACCCTTATTGGCGAATTCGAATATCACTATTCGATAACGCTGGATTCAATTACATTCATGTAATTTGTGACTAAAGTTTCTTTAGCGCGTGATGTGACGTACGGTGCAAACAGTGCTCGTGTTGCAGGTGTGATTCCTGTGGCCCCAGACACGTATGTGATGTGCCAACACGTTGGCGTTGAGCCCTAGGAGACCTGGTCGAATGAGACGCACCCCTGGCGCCTCCGCTACCCGGATGTACGGGCGAATCTGCGCGGTACCCCTGTCGATGGGCCTGCTGTTCGCCGCCGCTCTGCCCAACGGCGCGGTGTCGGTTGCCGAACCGGTGGGTCCCGAGGGCGTGGCCGCGCTCGTCGCCGCGGTCGCCGAGGCCAACCAGAAACTGCAGGAGCTCGGCGCCGCCGTGCAGACCGAGCAGGAGAGCGTCAACAAGGCGCTCGTCGGCGTGCAGGATGCGCGTGACGCGGCAGCCGCAGCCGCACAGCAGGTCGAGGCCAGCCATCGCGCGGTGGCCGATGCCAACGCGGCAATCGCGGACGCACAGAAGCGATTCGACACCTACGCCGTCGCCGCCTACGTCAACGGCCCCGCCGCCTCCTACCTGAGCGCCACCGACCCCACCGAGGCGCTGAAGACCGCCGCCGCCGGACAGGCGATGGCGATCAGTTCCCAGCGGGTGATGGACGATCTGCAGCGGGCCCGCACCGAGCAGGTCAACCAGGAGTCCGCGGCGCGCCTGGCCAAGGAGACCGCCGACAAGGCGGCCGCCGACGCGCAATCCAGCCAGGACGCCGCGGTGGCCAGCCTGACCGAAGCGCAGCAGGTCTTCAGGTCCCAACAGGCCGATCTGGACCGACTCAGCGCGGAACGCAGTGCCGCACAGGCGAAATTGGATGCCGCCAGGCCGGTGGCGGCGCCGTCGGGTGCACCGGTGGCCCCGGCACCAGCCGGATCCGGTCAGGTACCGGTCGCGGCCGGACCGGCCGCCGCAGGCGTCAGCGCGGACTGGGACCGCAAGCCCGGGGCGGCAGCGCCAGGCGCGCAGTCCAGCCAGTGGGACCTGACCCTGCCCGCCATCCCGAGCGCGTTCGTCAGCGGCGATCCGATCGCGATCATCAACGCGATCCTCGGTATCGCGCAGACCTCGGCACAGCTCACCGCCGACATGGGCCGCAAGTTCCTGCAGAAGCTCGGCATCCTGCCCACGCCCACCGGCTACACCAACAACGGTGCGATCCCGCGGGTGCACGGTTACCAGGCATCCGAGTACGTCATCAAACGCGCGATGTCCCAGATCGGCGTGCCCTACTCCTGGGGCGGCGGCAACGCCGCGGGTAAGAGCCGGGGCATCGACTCCGGTGCCGGCACAGTCGGTTTCGACTGCTCGGGCCTGGTGCTCTACGCATTCGCGGGCGTGGGCATCAAGCTGCCGCACTACTCCGGATCGCAGTACGACATGGGGCGCAAGATCCCGACCGCGCAGATGCGCCGCGGTGACGTCCTGTTCTGGGGGCCCGGCGGTAGTCAGCACGTCGCCATCTACCTCGGTAACAACCAGATGATCGAGGCCCCCTACACCGGCTCGCACGTGAAGATCTCGCCGGTGCGCACCAGCGGCATGACGCCGCACGCCGTCCGTTACATCGAGTACTGACCGTTGGGAACTCCTTGAACTCCAAACGCTTTCGCAGCCTCAACCGCGTACTGGCCACGCTCGCCCTGGCCGGGGCGATGGCCATCGGCGCCGCTACACCGGCGACCGCGGCGCCCGGGGAATGGGATCCGACGCTGCCGGCCCGTCCGAGTTCGGGTGCGCCCGGGGACCCGGTCGCAATCGCCAATGCGTCCTTCGAGGTGAGCAGGATCGCGCTGGAGACCACCCAGAATCTCGGGTCCAAGTTCCTGCAGTCCATCGGCTTGGCGCCGGCGCCGGCGGCGTCGGCCGGCGGGTTGCCCATGGGTGCCCGGGTCCGCGGACCGCAGGCCATCGAGTACGTCATCCGGCGCGGCGGGTCGCAGCTCGGGGTCCCGTACTCCTGGGGCGGTGGCACCCTCACCGGACCCGGCCCGGGCGTGGACTACGACACCGGCAAGATCGGCTACGACTGCTCGGGCTTCACCCGGTACGCGTTCGCCGGTGTCGGTGTGCAGATCCCGAAGTATTCCGGCGACCAGTACAACGCCGGCCGGCCCATCCAGCCCTCCCAGGCCAAGCGCGGCGACCTGATCTTCTGGGGGCCCGGCGGCAGCCAGCACGTCGCCATCTATCTGGGCGGCGGCAAGATGCTGGAGGCCTCGGGCAGCGCGGACAAGGTGACCGTCAGCCCGTTGCGCACCGCGGGGATGTCGCCCCACCTGGTTCGTATCATCGAGTCCTGACGGCCCGGCACGCGGGCGGGCAACGTCGACGGATTCCGAACTGCCTGGAATAGTTGACGGCGGACGCCCCACCGTTGCGGTGGACGACGGCGAGTACCAGCGAGTTTGGACCGAGCAACCGTGGGAGGAAGCTAGATGACGTCACCGAGTGGGCCGCCGCAGGGCGCCGGAGGCTTTCCAGGCCCCGCCCCGACGCAGGGTTACCCGCCCGGCACGCAGAGCACACCGCCCCCGAGCGCGAACCTGCAGAACGAAGTGCACACCCTGGAACGGGCGATCTTCGAAGTCAAGCGCATCATCGTCGGCCAGGATCAGCTCGTCGAGCGCATGCTCGTCGGCCTGCTCGCCAAGGGCCACGTGCTGCTCGAGGGTGTGCCCGGTGTCGCCAAGACGCTGGCGGTCGAGACCTTCGCCAAGGTTGTCGGCGGCACCTTCGCCCGCATCCAGTTCACTCCCGACCTGGTGCCCACCGACATCGTCGGTACCCGCATCTACCGGCAGGGCAAGGAGGAGTTCGACATCGAACTCGGTCCCGTCGTGGTCAACTTCCTGCTCGCCGACGAGATCAACCGTGCACCGGCGAAGGTTCAGTCGGCACTGCTCGAGGTGATGGCCGAGCGCAAGATCTCCGTCGGCGGCAAGACCTTCCCGCTGCCCAACCCGTTCCTGGTGATGGCCACCCAGAACCCGATCGAGCAGGAAGGCGTCTACCAGCTGCCCGAGGCGCAGCGCGACCGCTTCCTGTTCAAGCTCAACGTCGACTACCCGTCGCCGGAGGAAGAGCGCGAGATCATCTACCGGATGGGCGTGAAACCGCCGGAGCCCAAGCAGATCCTGGACACCGGTGATCTGCTGCGGCTGCAGGAGGTGGCCGCCAACAACTTCGTGCACCACGCGCTGGTCGACTACGTGGTGCGCATCGTCACCGCCACCCGCGAACCGGAGAAGTTCGGTATGCCCGACGCGAAGTCGTGGATCGCCTACGGCGCCTCGCCGCGCGCCTCGCTGGGCATCATCTCGGCTTCCCGCGCGCTGGCGCTGGTGCGTGGCCGCGACTACGTGATCCCGCAGGACGTCGTCGAGGTGATCCCGGATGTGCTGCGGCACCGTCTCGTGCTCACCTACGACGCGCTGGCCGACGAGGTCTCCGCGGAGACGGTGATCAACCGGATCATGCAGACCGTCGGGCTGCCGCAGGTGAATGCGATTCCGCAGCAAGGCCATTCGGCGCCTCCCGGGGTGCCCGCCGCCGCGGCGGCCGGCGGTCGGTGACCGGCACCGGCGGCCGCGCGGTCGATCTGCCCTCGCTCAAGCGCGGCGAGATCCGTGACCCCGCGCTGTCCGCCGCGCTGCGCAAGCTCGAGCTCACGGTCCGCCGCAAGCTCGACGGCGTACTGCACGGCGACCACCTCGGCCTGATCCCGGGTCCCGGCTCCGAGCCGGGGGAGTCCCGGATCTACCAGCCCGGCGACGACGTCCGCCGGATGGACTGGTCGGTGACGGCGCGCACCACCCAGCCGCACGTGCGGCAGATGATCGCCGACCGTGAGCTGGAGACCTGGTTGGTCGTGGACGTGTCGGCCAGCCTCGATTTCGGCACCACCGGCTGCGAGAAGCGGGACCTCGCGGTGGCGGCGGCCGCGGCCATCGCGTTCCTCAACAGCGGCGGCGGCAACCGGATCGGGGCGATCATCTCCAACGGCGACACCACGCGGCGGGTACCGGCGCTGTCCGGTCGCCTGCACGAGCAGGAACTGCTCCGTGCGATCGCCACCACCCCGCAGGCCCCGATGGGGGTGCGCGGGGACCTGGCCGCCGCGATCGACTCGTTGCGCCGGCCGGAACGGCGACGGGGGATGGCGGTGATCATCAGCGACTTCCTCGGACCGATCGACTGGATGCGACCGCTGCGCGCGATCTCCGGTCGCCACGAGGTGCTCGGCATCGAGATCATCGACCCCCGCGACGTGGAACTGCCGGCAGTCGGCGATGTGGTGCTGCAGGACACCGAGTCCGGGGTGACCCGCGAGTTCACCATCGACGAGCAGCTGCGCGACGACTTCGCCCGGGCCGCCGACGCGCACCGCGCCGAGGTCGCCCGGACGCTGCGACGCTGCGACGCACCGCTGCTGACTTTGCGTACCGACCGGGACTGGATCGCCGACGTGGTCCGCTTCGTGGCGAACCGCCGCCGCGGCGCGCTTGCCGGAGGCAGGTAGCCGGGGCATGCCAATCGAGACTGAAATGACTGTGCGCACATGACATTGCCGTTGCTCGGACCGATGACCCTGTCGGGATTCGAACACAAGTGGTTCTTCTTGTTCCTGCTGGTGGTGCTCGGGCTCGTCGGGCTGTACATCATCGTCCAGACGGCCCGGCACAAGCGGATCCTGCGATTCGCGAACATGGAACTGCTGGAGAAGGTGGCGCCCAAACAGCCCACCCGCTGGCGGCATCTGCCGGCCATCCTGCTGGTGGCCGCGCTGCTGTTCCTGACGGTGGCGATGGCGGGGCCCACCCACGACGTCCGCGTCCCGCGCAACCGCGCCGTGGTGATGCTCGTCATCGACGTCTCGCAGTCGATGCGGGCCACCGATGTGGCACCCAGCCGGCTGGTCGCCGCCCAGGAGGCGGCCAAGCAGTTCGCCGACCAGCTGACCCCCGGTATCAACCTCGGGCTGATCGCCTACGCCGGCACCGCCACCGTGCTGGTGTCCCCGACGACCAACCGCGAGGCGACCAAGAACGGCATCGACAAGCTGCAGCTGGCCGACCGCACCGCCACCGGTGAGGGCATCTTCACCGCGCTGCAGGCGATCGCCACCGTCGGCGCGGTGATCGGTGGCGGCGACGAACCGCCACCGGCCCGGGTGGTGCTGATGTCCGACGGCAAGGAGACGGTGCCGTCCAACCCGGACAACCCCAAGGGCGCCTACACCGCGGCGCGGACCGCCAAGGATCAGGGCGTGCCGATCTCGACGGTGTCCTTCGGCACCCCGTACGGCTACGTGGAGATCAACGACCAGCGCCAGCCGGTACCGGTCGACGACGAGATGCTGGGCCGTATCGCCGAACTGTCCGGCGGCGAGGCCTTCACCGCATCCAGCCTGGAACAGCTCAAGGCGGTCTTCAGCTCGCTGCAGCAGCAGATCGGCTACGAGACCATCAAGGGTGACGCCAGCGTCGGCTGGCTGCGGCTGGGTGCGCTGGTGCTCGCCCTGGCCGCGCTGGCATCGCTGCTGATCAACCGCCGCCTGCCCGGTTAGCCGCTAGTACCGCGCGGTCCCGGCCGTCAGCGGCGGGTACTCGCCGGTCGCGGTGCCGTCGACCGTGGTCCCGGCGAACTGCAGCGCCAACCGCAGACCCTCCTCGATCGCGGGCCGGGGCACGTTGCGGGACCGGGACACCGCGTCGAGCCGGCGCAGCTGATCCGCGTCCAGGACCACGTCGAGGCCGGCCAGGTTGCTCTCCAGATGCTCCGGCCGGCGGGCCCCGAGGATCGGCACCACGGTGCCCGGTCGGGACCGCAGCCATGCCAGGGACACCGCCGCCGCGGTGCTGCCGAGTTCGTCGGCGATCTCGGTGACCACATCGATGACCCGGAACTCGTCGTCGTCGGGTGCGCCGACGAACGCGGCCCGCGCGGAATCGCCGACATCGCGGCCGCGCCGGTACTTCCCGGACAGGAACCCGTTGCGCAGCGGGCTCCAGGTCACCAGCGCCAGCGCCTGATCGAGGGCCAGCGGCACCGTCTCGCCCTCCACGTCGCGGGCCAGCAGTGAGTATTCGACCTGCAGCGCGATCAGCGGCGTCCAGGATCGCAGCAGGGCCATGGTCTGCGCCTGTGCGGTCACCCAGGCCGGGATGTTGGAGAAGCCGATGTAGCGGATCTTCCCGGCCCGGACCAGATCGTCGAGGGTGCGCATGGTCTCCTCGATCGGGGTGTGCCGGTCCCAGTTGTGCAGCCAGTACAGGTCCAGGTGATCGGTGCGCAGCCGGCGCAGACTCTGCTCCAGCTGGGTCAGGATGGATCGGCGGCCCGCGCCGCCGCCGTTCGGGTCGCCGGGGGTCATATTGGTGAAGAACTTCGAGGCCACCACCACACGATCCCGCCGGTGCGGGTTCCTCGCGAGGTAGTCGCCGAGGATCTTCTCGGAATGCCCGTTGGTGTAGAAGTTCGCGGTGTCGATGAAGTTCCCGCCGCGCTCGAGGTAGCCGTCGATGATGGACTCGGATTCGTCGACGCTGCAGCCGGCACCACCCGGATCTTCGCCGAATGTCATGGCCCCCAGTGCAAATGGGCTGACTCGCAGTCCGGAACGGCCGAGCGTGAGGTAATGGTCGAGTGTCATGGTGGGCGGCTCCTGGGAAGGTGGATATGACATCTCCATTGCACCGGCCACGCCCGCCCCGACGGTAGTCGAATCCGATCGGACTCTTGCCTGATCCTGCCCGATTCGGCAGGATCGAGCTGCATGCAGGCCGCCTTGGACGAACTGGGCGCACTCATCACCGCCCACAGTCGCCCGGACACGTCCACGACCATCGAGGGCCTGCTGCTGTCCAGCGTCACCGACACCTCGCCGGACTACTCGCTGACCGAGCCGTTGCTGGTCGTGATGGCCCGCGGGGGTAAGCGGTTGCTGCTGGGCGAGCAGATGTTCGAATACCGCGCCGGGGAGATTCTGGTGGTGACCGCCGAGTTGCCGGTCAGCGGGCATTTCCTCGACTGCGGTCCGGACGCCCCCGCACTCGGGGTGGGCCTGGTGCTGCGACCGCCGGCGATCGCCGAACTGCTGCTGCGCGCGCCCGGCGCGCCGGCGCGGCCGGCCGCGGGGCCCGCCATGTCGACGGGCCGGGCCGACCGTGATCTACTCGACGCCGTGCTGCGGCTGGTCCGGCTGTTGGACAGCCCCGGGGACGCCGAGGTGCTGGCTCCGCTGATCGAGCAGGAGATCCTGTGGCGTCTACTGCGCGGTCCGCACGCCGCTGCGCTGGCCGGGATCGGCACCGCCGGCAGTGGGTTGGCACACATCAACCGGACGATCCGGTGGATCCGGGAGAACTACGCCGAACCGCTGCGCGTCGCCGAACTAGCCGCGATGGCCGGGATGAGCTCCTCGGCCTATCACCGCCACTTCCGGGCCGCCACCCGGATGAGCCCGCTGCAGTTCCAGAAACGAATCCGCTTACAGGAGGCCCGCGCACTACTGGTCGGCGCCACCGGCGGGGAGATCGCGCGGATCGGGCATCTGGTCGGCTACGACAGCCCCGCCCAGTTCAGCCGCGAGTACCGGCGCCTGTTCGGCGCGCCGCCCGGCGCCGACGCCGCCCGGTTGGGCGCCCGCCCGGGCACCACGGCCGCCCACCTTCCGTGACAACGAACACGTCCCGCGCCGCGGACACGGCGGCGATGCGATTTCGAGCCGGTGCCGGTCAGACGATAAGTTGGCGGTCATGAGTGACACTGACGCCGCTGCAGCCGCACCCGCCGGCCGTCCGGCCTTCGTCCCGCGTTCGGTCCTGGTCACCGGCGGAAACCGGGGTATCGGTCTGGCCATCGCGCAGCGGCTGGCCGCCGACGGCCACAAGGTGGCGGTGACCCACCGTGGTTCCGGCGCACCCGAGGGTCTGTTCGGCGTGGTGTGTGACGTCACCGACAACGACGCCGTCGACCGTGCCTTCAAGGAGGTCGAGGAGCACCAGGGACCGGTCGAGGTGCTGGTGTCCAACGCCGGGATCTCCAAGGACGCGTTCCTGATGCGGATGACCGAGGAGCGCTTCCAGGAAGTCATCAACGCCAACCTCACCGGAGCCTTCCGGGTGACCCAGCGGGCCTCCCGCAGCATGCAGCGCAAGCGCTTCGGCCGGATCATCTACATCGGGTCGGTGTCGGGTATGTGGGGCATCGGCAACCAGGCGAACTACGCGGCGGCCAAGGCCGGGCTGATCGGCATGGCCCGCTCCATCTCCCGGGAACTGTCCAAGGCCGGCGTCACCGCCAACGTGGTCGCCCCCGGCTACATCGACACCGAGATGACCCGCGCGCTCGACGAGCGGATCCAGGAAGGCGCACTGGAATTCATCCCGGCCAAGCGCGTCGGCACCGCCGAGGACGTGGCCGGTGCGGTCAGCTTCCTGGCCTCCGAGGATGCGGGTTACATCGCCGGCGCGGTCATCCCCGTCGACGGCGGCATGGGCATGGGCCACTAGGCCCCCGAGACACAAGCCAGACACAAGGAGTTCTCACCGTGACATTTCTTCAAGGCAAGCGGATCCTGGTCACCGGGATCATCACCGACAGCTCGATCGCGTTCCACATCGCCAAGCAGGCCCAGGAGGCCGGCGCCGAACTGGTACTCACCGGTTTCGACCGGCTCAAGCTGATCCAGCGGATCGCCGACCGGCTGCCCAAGCCGGCCCCGCTGCTGGAACTGGACGTGCAGAATTCCGAGCACCTGGACTCGCTGGCAGGCCGCATCACCGAGGTCATCGGCGAGGGCAACAAGCTCGACGGTGTCGTGCACTCCATCGGCTTCATGCCGCAGACCGGAATGGGCGTGAACCCGTTCTTCGACGCGCCCTATGAGGACGTCGCCAAGGGCATCCACATCTCGGCCTACTCGTACGCATCGCTGGCCAAGGCGACGCTGCCGGTGCTGAACAGCGGCGGCAGCATCGTCGGCATGGACTTCGACCCGACCCGCGCGATGCCCGCCTACAACTGGATGACGGTCGCCAAGAGCGCCCTGGAATCGGTGAACAGGTTCGTCGCCCGTGAGGCCGGGCCGTTCGGCGTGCGTTCCAATCTCGTTGCGGCAGGGCCGATCCGGACTCTGGCCATGAGTGCGATCGTCGGCGGGGCGCTCGGCGCCGAGGCCGGCGACCAGATGCGTCTGCTGGAGGAGGGCTGGGACCAGCGCGCACCCGTGGGCTGGAACATGAAGGACCCCACCCCGGTCGCCAAGACGGTGTGCGCACTGCTGTCGGACTGGCTGCCGGCCACCACCGGCACCGTCATCTACGCCGACGGCGGCGCCCACACCCAGCTGCTCTAGGCCCATGGCAGCCGACTTCGACGCGCTGCTCCTGCTGTCCTTCGGCGGACCGGAGGGGCCCGAACAGGTGATGCCGTTCCTGGAGAACGTCACCCGGGGCCGCGGCATCCCGCGTGAGCGCCTCGAAGCGGTCGCCGAGCACTACCACCACTTCGGCGGAGTGTCGCCGATCAACGGGATCAACCGGGCGCTGATCGAGCAGATCGAGTCCGTACTGGCCGACCGGGGAACGGACCTGCCGGTCTACTTCGGCAACCGGAACTGGGAGCCCTTCGCCGAAGACGCCGTTGTCACCATGCGGGACAACGGCGTTCGGCGTGCGGCGGTATTCGCCACCTCGGCATGGGGCGGTTACTCCGGCTGCGCGCAGTATCAGGAGGACATCACCCGGGCCCGCGCCGCGGCGGGGGAGTCCGCGCCCGAGTTGGTGAAGCTGCGGCAGTTCTTCGACCACCCGTTGTTCGTGCAGATGTTCGCCGACGCGGTGGCCGACGCCGCCGCGACGCTGCCCGCGGATCTGCGGGCGCAGGCCCGGCTGGTGTTCACCGCGCACTCGATACCGTTGCGCGCGGCATCGCGCTGCGGAACCGACCTCTACGAGCGGCAGGTCGGCTACGCGTCCCGACTGGTGGCCTCGGCCGCCGGCTACGACGACTTCGACCTGGTCTGGCAGTCCCGTTCCGGTCCGCCGCAGGTGCCGTGGCTGGAACCGGACGTCGGCGATCATCTGACCGACCTGGTTGCCCGGGGTGTCGAGGCGGTGATCGTGTGCCCCGTCGGCTTCGTCGCCGATCACATCGAGGTGGTGTGGGATCTCGACAACGAACTCGCCGAACAGGCCGAGGCCGCCGGTGTGGCGCTGGCCCGGGCCATCACACCGAATGCGCAGCGCCGCTTCGCCGAACTGGTGGTGGCGCTGATGGACGAACAGCGGCTCGGGCTGGAACCGGCCAGAGTCGCGGCCCCGCAACCTGTTCCGGGTTACGGCAGCAGCGTCAACGGGGCCTTCTGCACGCCGGACTGCGAACCGGTCAGCGCCGCCAGGCCGAATACAGAATCGCGCTGATCGCGGCCAGTCGCGCGGTGCGGACCACCGAGGCCAACGGGCGCAGGGTGTCCGATGCGATGGCGATCTCCGAACTGGTCTGCAGCCCGATCGGCATCAGCCCGGAACTGGCGGTGATGATCGCGTCGACGTGTGCCGCGTTCTCCAGGACCCGGGCCGCGCGTTCGGGTGCGTGATCGGGCAGCCGGTGCAGCCGGGTCGCTTCCAGGAGTTGCTCGACCATGCCGCGCGGATCGTCGATGTCGGCGGCGCTGACGCTGGCGCTCAGCGCGCCGAGCGCGTCGGCGGCCGACCGCACGGCCGAGCGCAGCGAGTATTCGGCCTCACCCAGGTCGGCGTGCTCGACGAAGGCCGGCCCGGAGACCGAGTACACCGTCCAGGCCAACGACACCGGGTCCGGTTCGAAGTCCGGATCGTCGACGTCCTCGTAGATGTATTCGGGCACCATGCCGACCGAACGGGCCGGGTCCTGGCCGACGATGATGGCCTCGCCCATGGTGATCGCGTCGCGCTGGAACTGGGTGTCCGGTGGCAGACCGCGGACGTCACCCGGTACCGGCAGCACCAGCGCGAGCGCCGGCGCGCCGTTGGGTGCCCCGGCGGCGGTGCGCATGGTCTGCAGCAGCGACATCGTGCCGGAGTGGTCCAGGTCGGGCCACGGCAGGCCGGTTGAACCCGCCGCCACCGAGTCGTACGCGGTCACGGAATGCTTTGGCGCCCACTGCGATAGCGCGTCGAGCACGTCATCGGGCGCGGCGGCACCAGCGAGCCAGGCATTGACCCAGACCGTCAGCGAAGCACTCGGACACCACATAGTTTCCGCAGTGTAGTTGTCGGTCGCAGATACGGCCGTATTCGCTAGGCTGACACGTATGCCCGCGTGGATCTGGCTGGTCGCAGCACTGGGACTGGCAGGAGCAGAAGCCCTGACCGGTGACCTGTTCCTGCTCATGCTCAGCGGCGGTGCGCTGGTGGCGGCCGGCACCGGCTTCCTCTTCGACTGGCCGATCTGGGCGGACGGCGCCGTCTTCCTGGTGGTCTCGGTGTTGCTGCTGGTGCTGGTCCGGCCCGCGCTGCGCCGCAAGATGGAGTCCGGGAAGGGCCTGCCGGAGCCGGTCAAGGCTCTGGAGGGCAAGGCCGCCCTGGTGCTGGCGCAGGTGTCCCGGCACGAAGGCCAGGTCAAACTCGACGGCGAGGTATGGACGGCACGTCCTCTCAACGACGACGATGTCTTCTTGCCGGGCGACCACGTCACCGTCATGCACATCGACGGGGCGACGGCGGTGGTGTACCGGACGATCTGAGCCGATCGAGCAGTCGATATGGATGTGGGAGGGGAGTCTTCATGGATGGTGCTGTCGTAGGTCTCGTGCTGTTCGTGGTCCTGGTGATCTTCGCGGTGGTGGTGGTCGCCAAATCGGTGGCGCTGATCCCGCAGGCCGAAGCCGCGGTCATCGAGCGACTCGGCCGGTACAGCAAGACCGTCTCGGGACAGCTGACTCTCTTGGTGCCCTTCATCGACAAGATCCGCGCGCGGGTGGATCTGCGTGAGCGGGTGGTGTCCTTTCCCCCGCAGCCGGTGATCACCGAGGACAACCTGACGGTCAACATCGACACCGTCGTGTACTTCCAGGTGACCAACCCGCAGGCCGCGGTCTACCAGATCAGCAACTACATCGTCGGCGTCGAGCAGCTCACCACCACCACGTTGCGCAACGTGGTCGGCGGCATGACGCTGGAGCAGACGCTGACCTCGCGCGACTCGATCAACGGCCAGTTGCGCGGTGTGCTCGACGAGGCCACCGGCCGGTGGGGGTTGCGGGTGGCCCGGGTCGAACTGCGCAGCATCGATCCGCCGCCGTCCATCCAGGACTCGATGGAGAAGCAGATGCGCGCCGACCGCGAGAAGCGCGCGATGATCCTGACCGCCGAGGGCAGCCGGGAGGCCGCGATCAAACAGGCCGAAGGGCAGAAGCAGGCCCAGATCCTGGCGGCCGAGGGCGCCAAGCAGGCTGCGATCCTGGCCGCCGAGGCGGAAAGGCAGTCCCGGATGCTGCGGGCCCAGGGTGAGCGCGCCGCGCAGTACCTGAAGGCCCAGGGTGAGGCGAAGGCGATCGAGAAGACCTTCGCGGCGATCAAGGCGGGGCGGCCGACTCCGGAGATGCTCGCCTACCAGTACCTGCAGACGCTGCCCGAAATGGCCAAGGGCGAGGCCAACAAGGTGTGGCTGGTGCCCAGCGATTTCGGATCGGCGCTGGAGGGGTTCACCAAGATGCTGGGGGCCCCGGGCTCCGACGGCGTGTTCCGGTACACCCCGTCCCCGGTCGAGGAGGACCTGCCCAAACCCGAGGACGACTCCGACGAGGTCGCCGACTGGTTCAGCACCGAGACTGATCCGAAGATCGCGCAGGCGGTGGCCCGCGCCGAGGCCGAGGCGCGCGCGACCACGCCGCCCATCGGTTCGGCGCCCCCGGTCCCGCTGGAGGCCCGATCCGAGACACCGGAGTTGGACGGGCCCGCGGCGCCACCGCCGGGCGGTTCGCACCGCGCCCCGTAACGCGGGGTCGCCGGTCTCCGATACAACCCGCGGTCGGGTATTCGGCATCGAAGACGTCACGTCGGTTGACGGTGTCGAACATTTTTCCTGCCGTTGGGCGTTTCGACGTGGTCTAATGGCATATTGACAATTTGCTGACGCGGGACAGGGTTCTTTGCCGGTGCTGATGGGGAATGGCGACGATATGACAGGGACGCTGTGACTACCGCATGCGTGCGCTGCGCCGTGGGCGCGGGCGTGCTTTCGGCAATGCTCCTGGCCGGCGGTCCACCCGTCGCGTTCGCCGACCCCGATTCCGACGGCGGTTCCACGACGTCGACCGGCCAGAGCCAGGACACCAGCCCGGCCTCGGGCACCGAGTCCTCGACCGGCGAATCCGGTTCGGCGACGCCGGGCGCCGTCCGCCCCCGGTTCGACCTGCGCAGCTCGATCCGCGACACCCTGCGGGAGGTCCGGGGGGTACGGGGCACCGTGAAAGCCCGTACCGCGCAGTCCGGCGAGGAGTTGGTCGCACCCGAGCTGGTGCCGCCCTCCGATGCCGTCGTCACTGAGCCCGACGGTGCCGGACAGACCGCGCCGGCACAAGCCGGGTCCGACCAGCCCGCCGGCACCGGCTCGGTCACCCCGGTGTCCCAGCCGGTGGCCCCGGCACCGAAACGGCCCACGGCGCCGTTGTCCTACGACAAGCTGCCCGAGGTCGCGGCCACCGTCGGCAATACCGTTGCCGCGGTGCTCAATTCGACCCAGCAGTCGGTGTCGGCGGTGCCCGCGCTGCTGATCGGGCTGCCCACCTCCAGCACCCCGGTCACCGACGTGATCAGCACGTTGGAGTTCATGCTCACCTCGGTGAACACCTCCGTCAACACCATCGCTGCGCTGCCCGGTGAGCTCAGCGCCCTGATGGATGTCACCGCGCAGCCCGGCGTGGTCGCCGGTTTCGTTCCCGAGACACGGCCGTCGGTGCCGCTCGCTCCCGTCGACCTGCCGTCGTTGATGGTCCCGCAGCAGCTCGTCGAGAGTTCCCTGTGGACTGCTCCGGCGCTGACCGCGGCCGAGGCGCCGGCACTGCCGGCCGTCGCGTCGACACTGTCCCGCCGGATCGCCCCGCTGCCCGATGCGCCGCTCGGCGTCAGCGGCCTGACCGCATCGGGAGCCCCGGAGTCCTTCCTGGACCGGGCGGTCAGCACGCTGCTGGTGCCCATCTCGATCGCCGCCCTGGCCGCCGTGGCGCTGCCCGGGGTCGGCGGCCTGCTCGTGATCTGTGCTCTCGGCATCCGGATCGGATACCGCCAGGCCAAGGCCGGCTGGGCGATCCACGTCGCGGGTATCGGGCGCTTCGCCGGGTCGGGCCCGCTGGGCGTGGTGCGCTCCGGTTCGATGGTGTCGCTGCACGTGTCGCGGGGCGCCCGCGCCGAGAAGAAGCCCGCGCTGCGGCTGGTCGAACGCTCGCTGGAGCAGGCCGCCTGACTCAGCCTTTGACGGCGGGTTTCTGGTCCGCCATCCGCCGCGCATGCGTGCGGCGGTGGGCGCGCAGTTCGTAGATCAGTCCGGCCAGTCCGAGACTCGCGGTGCAGGCCGACACCAGCAGCAGTAGGGGACTGATGTTGCCGGTGAGGGCGTCACCCAGAATGACCACGGCGGCGGTACCGGGGAAGACTCCGATCAGCGTGGCCACCGTGTAGGGCAGTACCCGCACCGCAGAGGCGCCCGCCGCGTAGTTCAGCACCGCGAACGGCACCGCCGGGATCATCCGCATCGACAGCACCGTCACCCAACCGCGCTCCCGCAGCCTGCTGTCCAGCGACTCCACCCGAGGGTGCAGCGTCAGCCTGCTGAGCTGCCACCCCACGGCCCGCACCAGGAGCACGGCCAGGACCGCACTGAGGGTGCTGGCCGCGACGGCGATGCTCACCCCCAGCAGCGGGCCGAACAGCAACCCGGCCGCGAGGGTGAACGCGGTGCGCGGGAACGGGAAGACCGTCATCACGGTGTGGGCGGCGAAGAAGGCGAGGGGAAACCACGGTCCGGCGGCGGTGGCCCAGTCGCGCAGTTGCACGGCACTGGGCAGCGGGACCAGTACGGCGACTGCGACGAGAATCACAATCGCGGTGAGGATGGCCAGTGCCCGGCGCGGCGGTAACTGGGCGGCTGTCGACGTCACTGCGGCCCAGACCGTGCGCAACGTGGTGACGACGGGTTTCACGTCTCCCAACCCTACGGTGCGCCGAGCGGGTGTGCCCACAACGCTACTGCTCAGTAGCTTCCGACCGCCGTACGCTGCTGCGATGCCGATCATTTAGCCTGTGGTGAAAGCGGCCTCACACAGGTGGCTAATCTAACTAAGTCAGACAACGCTTCAGACCCCAGGAGTCGCGAGTGTCCCCGAGCGTCATTGAATCGGATCGCGAGCGCTGGCGCTCGGGTGTGGCCGGCGTATTGGCGAAGAGCCTGCGCCGAGACATCGCGGATCTGCCCGCCGAGCCGGAACGTCTGCTCGACTCACCGACCTATGAGGGTTTCCCGGTGCGGCCGCTCTACACCGCGCTCGACGCGGTACCGGAGTCGCCGCTGCCCGGCCAGTGGCCGTTCGCCCGCGGTGGTGACGCACACCGCGACGTGCTGAGCGGATGGAAGGTCGCCGAGCAGTTCCCGCTCGCCGCATCCGGTACCACCGAAGCCAACGGGGCACTGCTGCTCGCCCTCACCGAGGGCACCAGCGCACTGATCCTGCGCGTCGGGGGCGGGGCGAGCGAAGCGACGGGGAGGGGATCAGCCGATCACACGATCCCGGCCGCCGAACTGGACCGCCTGCTCGACGGCGTCTACCTCGACCTCGTGCCGGTGATCCTGGACGCCGGCGCCGACTACGTGGCAGCCGCCGACGCGGTGCTGCCACTGATCGCCGACTTCGACGCCGACCGGCGGTCCCGGCTGTCGCTGGACCTCGGCGCCGATCCGCTCACCGCGGCGCTGAGCGGCCGCGCCGCCCCGTCCATCGACGAGGTCACCGCGGTCGCCACCCGCACCGCCGGGCAGGCCGGAGTGCGGGCCGTCACCGTCGACGGGCCGGCGCTGCACAATCTCGGCGCCAGCGCCTCCTGGGAACTGGCCGCTGCCATCGCGGCCGGGGTGAGCTACCTGCGCCGGCTGACCGCCGGCGGGCTGTCGGTATCGGATGCGCTGGGCCAGATCAGCTTCCGGTTCGCCGCCGACGACGACCAGTTCATGACGATCGCCAAGTTGCGCGCCGCACGCAAGGTGTGGGCCCGGGTGGCCGACGTGGCCGGTGCCCCCGACGCCGGTGCGGCGGTGCTGCACGCGGTCACCTCCGCGCCGATGATGTCCCAGCGCGACCCGTGGGTGAACATGCTGCGCACCACGCTGGCGGCGTTCGCGGCCGGTGTCGGCGGGGCCGACACCGTTGCCGTGCAGCCGTTCGATGCCGCAATCCCTGGTGGATTGCCCGGCACCGCAACCACTTTCAGCCGACGCATCGCGCGCAACACCCAACTGCTGCTGCTCGAGGAATCGCATCTGGGTCGCGTGCTGGACCCGGCCGCCGGATCCTGGTTCGTCGAGGACCTCACCGCACAGCTGGCCGAGCAGGCCTGGGCGCATTTCCAGGAGCTGGAGTCGCGCGGCGGGTTCGTCGAGGCCCAGGATCACCTGGCCGCGCAGATCGCGCAGGTGCGGGAGAAGCGTGCCGACGACATCGCGCACCGTAAGACCTCGCTGACCGGCGTGAACGAGTTCCCTAATCTGGCCGAGCAACCGCTCGAGCGTGCCGAGGAGGCCGACGGAGATTATCAGGGCGTCTACCGCTACGCGGCCGGGTTCGAGGCCCTGCGCGACCGGTCGGACGCCTACCTGGCCCAGCACGGCAAGCGCCCGCAGGTGGCGCTGCTGCCATTGGGTCCGTTGGCCGAGCACAACATCCGCACCACGTTCGCGGCGAACCTACTGGCCTCGGGCGGCATCGAGGCCGTCAACCCCGGCACCGTCGACGCGACCGGTGTGGCCGCCGCGCTCGAAGAGCTTCCGGCCGGGCACAAGGCGGTGGTCATCTGCGGCACCGACGCCCGGTACGGCACCGAGGCCGAGGCGGTGGTGGCCGCCGCGCGGGATGCCGGCGTCACCCACATCTACCTGGCCGGCCCGGAGAAGGCTTTGCCAGATGCCGGGGAGGGTTCAGCTCGCCCCGACGAATACCTGACCGCAAAGATCAACGCCGTCGAGGCGCTGGCGACCCTGCTCACCCGATTGGGGGCCTGATATGACTGCCACCGAACCGAGCGTGATCGGCAGCTTCGCCGACGTCCCGCTGAACGGGGAGAGCACGCCCGCTGCCCCCACCGCCGAGGCCGCCGCCGAGTTGACCGCCGTCGCCGCCGCCGCGCACGGCTACACCCCCGAGCAGCTGGTGTGGTCCACCCCCGAGGGTATCGACGTCAAGCCGGTCTACACCGGCGCCGACCGGGACGAGGCGGTTGCCGCCGGTTACCCGCTGGACAGCTTCCCCGGCGACGCGCCGTTCATCCGCGGGCCGTACCCGACGATGTATGTCAACCAGCCGTGGACCATCCGGCAGTACGCCGGATTCTCCACCGCCGCCGAGTCCAACGCGTTCTACCGCCGCAACCTGGCCGCCGGCCAGAAGGGCCTGTCGGTGGCGTTCGACCTCGCCACCCACCGCGGCTACGACTCCGATCACCCCCGCGTCGCCGGCGACGTCGGCATGGCCGGGGTGGCCATCGACTCGATCCTGGACATGCGCCAGCTGTTCGACGGGATCGACCTGGGCAGCGTCTCGGTGTCGATGACCATGAACGGCGCGGTGCTGCCGATCCTGGCGCTCTACGTGGTGGCCGCCGAGGAGCAGGGGGTGCCGCCGGAGAAGCTGGCCGGGACCATCCAGAACGACATCCTCAAAGAGTTCATGGTCCGCAACACCTACATCTACCCGCCCAAGCCCTCGATGCGGATCATCTCCGACATCTTCGGCTACACCAGCGCGAAGATGCCGAAGTTCAACAGCATCTCGATCTCGGGCTACCACATCCAGGAGGCCGGCGCGACCGCCGATCTGGAGCTCGGCTACACCCTGGCCGACGGTGTGGAGTACATCAAGGCCGGCCTGGACGCCGGGCTGGACATCGACAAGTTCGCGCCCCGGCTGAGCTTCTTCTGGGGCATCGGGATGAACTTCTTCATGGAGGTCGCCAAGCTGCGCGCGGGCCGCCTGCTGTGGAGCGAGCTGGTATCGCAGTTCGACCCGAAGAGCTCGAAATCGCTGTCCCTGCGCACACATTCGCAGACCTCGGGATGGTCGCTGACGGCGCAGGATGTCTTCAACAACGTCGCGCGCACCTGCGTGGAGGCGATGGCGGCCACCCAGGGCCACACCCAGTCACTGCACACCAACGCCCTCGACGAGGCGCTGGCGCTGCCGACCGACTTCTCCGCGCGCATCGCCCGCAACACCCAGCTGGTGCTGCAGCAGGAGTCGGGCACCACCCGGCCGATCGATCCGTGGGGCGGCTCGTACTACGTCGAGTGGCTGACCCACCAGCTGGCCGAGAAGGCCCGCGGCCACATCCGCGAGATCGCCGAGCACGGCGGCATGGCGCAGGCCATCAACGAGGGCATCCCGAAGATGCGCATCGAGGAGGCGGCCGCCCGCACCCAGGCGCGTATCGACTCCGGTGTGCAGGCGCTGATCGGCGTGAACAAGTACCAGGTCGCCGAGGACCAGGAGATCGAGGTCCTCAAGGTCGAGAACAGCCGGGTGCGTGCCGAGCAGCTGGCCAAGCTGGAACGGCTGCGCGCCGAGCGGGACGAGGATGCGACGCAATCCGCGCTGGCTGAATTGACCCGCGCCGCAGGGGAAAACGTCTCGGCCGGTGAGGATGGGCTGGGCAACAACCTGATGGCGCTGGCCATCAACGCGGCCCGGGCGCACGCCACCGTCGGTGAGATCTCCGATGCCCTGGAAAAGGTGTACGGCCGGCATGTGGCCGAGATCCGGACCATCTCCGGGGTGTATCGCGATGAGGTCGGGAAGGCTGGAAACGTGGGTACCGCAACGGATCTGGTGGAGCGCTTCGCCGAGGCCGACGGTCGCCGCCCGCGCATCCTGGTCGCCAAGATGGGCCAGGACGGCCACGACCGCGGCCAGAAGGTGATCGCCACCGCGTTCGCCGACATCGGCTTCGACGTGGACGTCGGCTCGCTGTTCTCCACGCCCGACGAGGTGGCCCGTCAGGCCGCGGACAACGACGTGCATGTGGTCGGGGTGTCCTCGCTGGCGGCCGGGCACCTGACCCTGGTGCCCGCGCTGCGGGATGCGCTGGCCGAGGTGGGGCGACCGGACATCATGGTCGTCGTCGGTGGCGTCATCCCGCCGGGCGATTTCGACGAGCTCTACGAGGCCGGAGCCACGGCGATCTTCCCGCCCGGCACCGTGATCGCCGATGCCGCCGTCGGATTGCTCAACAAGCTGGCCGAACGACTCGGTTACGACCTGACTTGATGAGCCGCCCGGACCTCGCACCCGCGGAACTGGCTTCGGCACTGCGCAATGGAGACCGCTCCGCGCTGGCCCGGGCCATCACCCTGGTCGAGTCGACCCGGCCGGATCACCGGCAGCGGGCCCAGGAACTGCTGCTCGAGCTCATGCCCGAGGCCGGCAGCGCCCAGCACATCGGTATCACCGGCGTGCCCGGGGTCGGCAAATCCACCACGATCGAGGCGCTCGGCATGCACCTCATCGAGCGCGGGCACCGGGTCGCGGTGCTCGCGGTGGATCCGTCCTCGACGCGCACCGGGGGATCGATTCTCGGTGACAAGACGAGAATGGCCCGGCTCGCAGTACATCCGGACGCCTACATCCGGCCGTCCCCGACCTCGGGGACACTCGGTGGGGTGGCCCGCGCGACGCGGGAGACGATCGTCCTGCTGGAGGCCAGCGGTTTCGACGTCATCCTGGTCGAGACCGTCGGCGTCGGACAGTCCGAGGTGACGGTCTCGGACATGGTGGACACCTTCGTCTTCCTCACCCTGGCCCGCACCGGAGATCAGTTGCAGGGCATCAAGAAGGGTGTCCTGGAGTTGGCCGACATCGTGGTGGTGAACAAGGCCGACGGTGAACACGCCGTCGAGGCCAAGGCGGCCGCGCGGGAACTGGCCGGGGCCCTGCGTCTGATCTATCCGCGCGAGACACTCTGGCGGCCACCGGTTCTCACGATGAGCGCATTGACCGGCGATGGCCTGGCCGAGCTGTGGGAGACCGTCGAAAAACACACTGAAACACTCAAGACGGCGGGGGAGTTCGAGGCCCGTCGGCGTACCCAACAGGTCAACTGGACCTGGGCGATGGTCCGGGACGAGGTGCTCGACCGGGTGCTCGGCAATCCAGGGGTGAAGAGCATGCGTTCGGAGGTGGAGCGCAAGGTCCGCGAAGGGGAGTTGACCCCGGCGTTGGCGGCCCAGGCGATCCTGGAGGCCGCGGACCAGCCGCCCGCCTGAATCTCGCCCGGGGTTGTGCGCCCGATGAACGGGTGCGGCAAGATTGCGTTTCAGCTGGACAGCAAGCATCATTCGACTCGTCGGACCGCTCGGGAGGTTTCAGGGGTGACCCGCATCTTTCTTTCCACCTGGGGGCAGAACGACAACATCGGGGATTCGATACTGCGGCGCGGCCTGCTACGCACCTTCCAGGGGATCGACGGGGTGCAGTTGCACGTCCATGTGGGGCGGCGGGAACCGGGTGAGTACAACGACGAGGGCTACCTGTCGGCACTGCACCTGCGCGGCGACGAGATCCTGCACGACCGCACCGTCGACTGGCTCAGGGCAGCGTCGACGAGTGTGTTCGCCGAGCGCACCATCATGGTGCTGCCGGCCGGGGAGATCGTCTACCCCAAGGTGGGCCGCTCGCTGACCGGGGTGGGCAATCTGGTGTTGGCACTGGCGCCGCGGCTGCGGGGCGGCACCGCGCTGCAGGTCGGGGCCGGTGTGCGGCTTTCGTCGGTCGGCGCGAAGGCCGCGCAGCGCCGGGGCGCAAATGTGACCGTGCCGTTCACCGAGCGGCTTTCGCGACGGACGATGGCGATGGTGGCGTGGCGCGATCCGGCCACCCGGGCCGCGTTCGGACTCGGCGATCTGCTCCCGGACTGGGCGTTCGGCGAAGGCGATGATCCGCTCGACGGCGGCCTGGGGCCGGCGCCGGCCGAGCGAGAGCTGCTGGCAGTCTCCACCCGGTGGGATCGCGGCATGCTCAGCGACGAGAAGATCGCCCTGCTCCGCAGGCTGGCAGACCGGCACGGTCTGCGGCTGCAGGTCTACAGCCAGGTGCGTCGCGACCGTGAACACTGTGAGCGGCTCGCTGCTGCGCTGCATCCCGGCACCGAGGCGGTGCTGTTCGCCGACCAGACGCACGCCGAGTGGGAGCGCGAGGTTCGGGCGCTGCACCGCAGATCGGCACTGGTGGCCAGCGACCGTGCGCACGCGCTCATCATCGGTGCGACCGAGGGTGCGATCCCCGTGGTCGTCTCGAACTGGACCGCCGTGAAGCCCATCGAGACGCTGCGCGCCGGCGGAATCTGTGTGCCGGCGGACGCGGAGTCCGTCGACGGTGCGGTCGAGGATTACGTCGCCACCCAGCTGGCCGATGTCTCGTCGATCGAGCGGTCCGTGGTGGCGGCGCGCCAGCAGATTAGCGACGCCAGGACCCGGCTCCGGGAAGTCGTCGAAAAAGGTGCGTCAGCACCGGTTACCAGCAACGCAATTTGAGGTGTGGGCCAGATCGGGAAGGCCGGTGAACCGCCGCATTTCCGCCGGTCGGCGGTGTCGAGCCGGCAACAATACGCCCGACCCGAGCGCTGCCCGCTTCACAGATAGGTAACGCCTCTCGCTAGTTAGCCCCGCGGAGGAGTAACTTGGTCTGACTGTGACCTACGCAATAAATGGTGAGCGCAGCGCGGCGCCCACCGGCTCCACCAATCGCGCGGCGATGACCGAAGGCGCGGTTCTGCCGCGTGGGGTCGGCGGTGCGGCGGACCCCAACTTCGCCTGTGCCGTCTCGGCGTTCTCCAAGCTGTTCGGACACCGCCGGTTCGGTGGGGGAGCCCTCTCGGTGTACCTGGACGGGGTGCCGGTGGTCGACGTCTGGACCGGCTGGGCCGACCGGGCCGGCCGGCGGCGCTGGACCGAGGACACCGGGGCCATGGTGTTCTCCGCCACCAAGGGCATGGCGTCGACGGTCATTCACCGCCTCGTGGATCGCGGTCTCGTCGACTACGACGCACCGATGGCGGAGTACTGGCCGGAGTTCGCGGTCAACGGCAAGGCGACGATCACCGTCCGCGATGTGCTGCGGCACCGGGCGGGGCTGTCCCACCTGAACGGGGTGAACAGCAGCGATCTGCTCGACCACCGCAAGATGGAGGAACGCATCGCGGCCGCTCCGGCCGGACTGTTCCGCGGCCGTCCGGCGTATCACGCGCTCACCTACGGCTGGTTGGTCTCCGGGCTCGCACGCGCGGTCACCGGCCTCGGGATGCGTGAGCTCTTCCGCACGGAGCTGGCGGCTCCGCTGGACGTCGACGGCGCCCATCTGGGCCGTCCGCCGGCCGGCGCGTTGACCCAACCCGCCCAGATCATCCTTCCGCAGAGTGCCCTGCAGAACCCCATCTTCAATGCGGTGGCGCCGTATATGGCAGCGCTGCCCGGCGGGTTCGGGTCGCTGTACTTCCCCGGGATGAAGGCGACGGTGCAAGGCGACATGCCGCTGCTGGACAGCGAGATCGCCGCGGCCAACGGTGTGGCGACCGCGCGTGCCCTGGCGCGGATGTACGGGGCCATCGCCAACGGCGGCGAGATCGACGGCACCAGGTTCCTGTCCCGCGACCTGGTGGCCGGCCTCACCGGGCCGCGGAGTCTGCACCCGGACGGATCGATCGGGATGCCGATGGCCTTCCATCTCGGTTACCACTCGCTGCCCGTCCCGGGCCTGCTGCCGGGATTCGGTCACGTCGGCCTCGGCGGGTCACTCGGATGGGCAGATCCCGCGACCGGCCTGGCGTTCGGCTATGTGCACAACCGTCTGCTGACCCCGTTCGTGGTGGCCGATCAGGCCGGTTTCGTCGCCACCGCAGCGCTCATCCGGCACGGCGCCGCGCGCGCGAGAGACCGCGGATTCAGTGGGATTCCGCGGCTCGGCGCGGGGTTCGACGGGCCTGCCACGGTGGCCGGCTGAGCAGTCGGCGGGGGTTCGTTTTCGGGCCCGTGAGTTTTGCTTGAGCTCGCAAATACGCAGGTGGTACCGCCGGTCGCAGGGCATTGCTGCAGGCCCCGAATGGTGGGTAGGTCGGCTATCGGAAATCTTTGATCAAGTCCGGCGCGCGAAGGCGGTCCCAACAATCTCCGCCACACCCGATCGTGTTGTTTCCGTTATACATGTCGACGTTGCCGAAATCGGGCCGGGCGAACACCACCGCGCGAGCCCCGGTTGTCGCTGCTGGGGTGGGTGGTGCAGGTGTTTACGGTGGTAGCGCCCCTGAGAATGCTCTCAGCAGGGCCGCCCACGGCGGTCCCAGGTGGGAGCGAAGTTCAGGTCAGCAACGGCCGATAGTTAGCAGAGCTTGTTTGCTGACTTATGCCTTGGCTAATGTTCGGGTTGACAAAGTGAGGCGCATCACATTTACTGAAACGTCAATATGACAATGGATCCGCAGGTTGCGGCATTATCGGGAAGTTGCTGGAAGATCTTGTTGTAGCTGGTGTAGCCTCCGCGTCGCGGCTCTTGAGCCTGTAGAGTGCCGTGTGGATTTGCTCAGTTTTTAACGACCTCGTCAATGGAGACGACTACGCTACCGGCTTACGGACGAGCCACAGCAAGGTGCGGGAAGGGAAATTGGGCGGCGCGCGATGGCGCCACAGCTTGGTCCACTGCCGCAGTCCTGCTCAACTCGGTCTGCAGTACCCGTCTGGAAGAGGTTTGAACTAAGTGGTTGATACACCTGTCACAGCGGTCGCCATCATCGGGATGGCGTGCCGATTGCCTGGCGGAATCGACTCACCTGACCAAATGTGGCAGGCGCTGCTCAACGGTCAGGACTTCGTCACCACGATCCCGGAGAACCGCTGGGATGCCGACGAGTATTACGACCCCGAGCCCGGCGTACCCGGACGCTCCGTCTCCAAGTGGGGCGCGTTCCTCGACGACGTGGCCGGCTTCGACGCCGACTTCTTCGGCATCAGCGATCGCGAGGCCACCGCCGTCGACCCGCAGCACCGGCTGCTGCTGGAGACGGCCTGGGAGGCCATCGAGCACGCCGGTATCGACCCGGCCGTGCTGGAAGGTTCGCGCACCGGCGTCTTCATGGGCCTGACCCACGGCGATTACCAGTTGGTCGCCGCCGACGCGCACGCCATCGAAGGCCCCTACGGATTCACCGGCAACAACTTCAGCCTGGCCTCCGGGCGCATCTCCTACCACCTCGGCGCGCGGGGCCCCGCCTTCTCCGTCGACTCCGCCTGCTCCTCGGGCCTGCTCGCCCTGCACATGGGCGCGCGCAGCCTGCACGAGGGGGAGAGCGATCTGGTGCTCGCCGGTGGCGTGAACATCGTGCTGGAGCCGCGCAAGCTGTCCTCCGGCTCGGCGCAGGGGATGCTGTCGCCGACCGGCCACTGCCACGCCTTCGATGAGGCCGCCGACGGCTTCGTCCCCGGTGAAGCCACCGGCGTGGTGCTGCTCAAGCGTCTGGCCGACGCCGAACGCGACGGAGACCGCATCCTCGCGGTGGTCCGCGGTACCGCCGCCAACCAGGACGGCCACACCGTCAACATCGCTACCCCATCCCGGGATGCGCAGGTCGCCGTCTACCAGGAGGCGCTGGCCGTCGGCGCGGTCGACC
This sequence comes from Mycobacterium sp. AMU20-3851, assembly GCF_043974665.1. Taxonomy (NCBI): domain Bacteria; kingdom Bacillati; phylum Actinomycetota; class Actinomycetes; order Mycobacteriales; family Mycobacteriaceae; genus Mycobacterium; species Mycobacterium sp. AMU20-3851. The sequence goes on along the minus strand of NZ_CP146371.1, from coordinate 3,031,198 downwards.
CGTCGACCGTCGGCCTGATCGAGGCGCACGGCACCGGCACCCCGGTCGGCGACCCGATCGAGTTCACCAGCCTCGCCGCGGTGTACGGCAGCGACGGCCCGGTGGCCCTCGGTTCCTCGAAGACCAACTTCGGGCACTCGCAGTCGGCGTCCGGAACCATCGGCCTGATCAAGAGTGTGCTCGCGTTGCAGCACGCCACCGTGCCGCCGAACATCCACTTCAACCGGCTGCCCGAGGAACTGGCGAAGGTCAAGACCGAGCTGTACGTCCCGACCACGGCGGCGCCGTGGCCGGCCGGCGATCAGCCGCGGCGGGCCGCCGTCTCGGCCTACGGCCTGTCCGGCACCAACGTGCACGCCGTCCTCGAGGAGGCACCTGCCTCCGCAGCGGCCACCGCCGCGTCGGACTCGGCGGGACCGCACGTCTTCGCGCTGTCCTCGACCTCCGCCGAAGGGCTCCGCGACACCGCACGCAAGCTGGCCGACTGGGTGGCCGACCGCGCCGACACCCTCGATCTGCACGACCTGGCCTACACGCTGGCCCGCCGCCGGGCCCACCGCCCGGTGCGCACCACGGTGCTGGCGGACGACCAGGCATCCCTCATCACGGCGCTGCGCGAGGTCGCCGACGGCGAGACCCCGTACCAGGGTGCGGTCGCCAAGGACGATCGCGGCCCGGTGTACGTCTTCTCCGGCCAGGGGTCGCAATGGGCGGCGATGGGTGCCGGTCTACTGGCCGGCGAGCCGGCGTTCGCGGCCGCGGTCGCCGAGATCGAACCGCTGATCGCGACCGAGTCCGGGTTCTCGGTCAGCGAGGAACTGCGGTCCTCGGTGACGGTCACCGGTATCGACAAGGTGCAGCCGACGGTCTTCACCATGCAGGTCGCGCTCGCTGCGACGCTGAAGTCCTACGGGGTGACCCCCGGCGCGGTCATCGGCCACTCGATGGGTGAGGTGGCCGCCGCGGTGGTGTCCGGCGTGCTGACGCTGGAAGACGGCGTCAAGGTGATCTGCCGCCGGTCCAAGCTGATGGCGACCATCGCCGGTTCCGGTGCGATGGCCTCGGTCGAGCTGCCCGCCCAGCAGGTGCTCTCCGAGCTGGCCGCCCGCGGCATCAACGATGTCGTGCTGTCGGTGGTGGCGTCGCCCAAGTCGACCGTCGTCGGCGGCGCCAAGGAGTCGATCCGTGAGCTCGTCGCCGACTGGGAGAGCCGCGACGTGATGGCCCGCGAGGTCGCGGTGGACGTCGCCTCGCACTCGCCGCAGGTGGATCCGATCCTCGATGATCTGGCCGACGCGCTGGAGGATCTCGACCCGTCCGAGCCCGACGTCGACTACTACTCGGCGACGCTGTACGACCCGCGCGACATCGCGGACTGGGATGCCGACTACTGGGTGGACAACCTGCGCCACGCCGTGCGCTTCGCCGCCGCGGTGCAGGCCGCCCTGGAGGACGGCTACCGGGTGTTCGCCGAGCTGTCCCCGCATCCACTGCTGACCCACGCGGTCGACCAGACCGCGAGCAGTCTGGACATCAGCCACGCCGCGATGGCCAGCGTGCGCCGCGAGCAGGAGCTGCCTTACGGTCTGCGGGCCGTGCTGGCCGACCTGCACAACGCGGGGGCCCAGATCGACTTCTCGGTGCTCTACCCGTCCGGCAACCTGGTCGACGCCCCGCTGCCGGCCTGGACACACCGCGAACTCATGCTGGTCCGCGATCCGCACGAGCTCGCCCCGGGCGGTGCCACCATCGCGGTGCATCCGCTGCTCGGCGCGCACGTGCGGCTGCCGGAGGAGCCGGAGCGGCACGCGTGGCAGGCCGACGTCGGCACCGACACCCAGCCATGGCTCGGCGACCACCAGGTGCACAACGTGGCCGCGCTGCCCGGCGCCGCCTACTGCGAGATGGCGCTGGCCGCCGCCCGTGTGGTGCACGGTGACACCGGCGAGGTGCGTGACATCAGCTTCGACCAGTTGCTGCTGCTCGAGGAGAACACCGAAATCTCCGCGACCGCGACGGTGCTCGGTGCCGGGTCCGCGGAGTTCGCGGTCGAGACCTATCTGCAGGGCGAGCAGGTCAAGCGGGCCACCGCCACCCTGTGCGCCGACGAGAGCGACCCGGGCGTCGCACCCGAGCGGGTCGACATCGACGCCGTGATCGCCGCCCACCCGGTCCGGGTGGACGGCGCCGAGATGCGCGGCTGGTACAGCCAGCGCGGCGTGCAGTACGGCGCGGCCTTCGCCGGACTGGTGGCGGTCAACGTCAACGAGGACTCCCACGGTCCGTCCGATTCGGTGCTGGCCGAGGTCGCACTGCCCGGATCGATCCGCTCCCAACAGGGCGCCTACGGGGTGCACCCGGCGCTGCTGGACGCCTGCTTCCAGGCGGTCGGTGCACACCCGGTGCTGCGCAGCGACAGCACCGGCACGCTGATGCTGCCGCTCGGTGTCCGTCGGTTGCGGGCCCACGGCTCCACCCGTAACGCGCACTACTGCTACGCCCGGATCGTCAGCGTGACCGCGTCCGCCGTCGAGGTGGACCTGGACCTGCTCGACGAGGACGGTGCGGTGCTGCTCGCGGTGAGCGGGCTGCGGGTGGGCACCGGTGTCTCGGACAGCGGTCAGCGCGACCGCACCTTCAACGACCGGTTGCTCAGAATCGAGTGGCGTCAGCAGGAGCTGCCCGAGGCCGACTACCACGACGCCGGCCGCTGGCTGCTGATCAGCACCTCGGATGCGACCGACCTGCTGGCCACCAGGCTGGCCGACGCGCTCAAGAGCCACGAGGTGGACGTCACCAGCATGGTGTGGCCGCAGCACTCCGACCACGAGGCGCACGCCACGCGACTGCGTGAGCAGCTGGCCGCCCAGCCGTTCAGCGATGTCCTGGTCGTCACCCCGCCCCGGCACGGGGTCACCGACGAGCAGTCCGGGGTGCGCGGCGGCGACAATGTCCGCCACCTCGTGAAGATCGCGCGGGAGCTGCCCGAGACGCCGGGGGAGTCCCCGAGTCTGCACGTGTTGACCCGCAATGCCCAGACGGTCCTGCCAGAGGATTCCGCGAACCTCGACGAAGCCGGTCTGCGCGGTCTGGTGCGGGTGATCGGCACCGAGTACCCGCAGCTGTCCGCGACCCAGATCGACGTCGACGACTACACCGATCCGGCGCAGATCGCGGCCCAGCTGGTGTCCGGTTCGGACGAGGACGAGACCGCCTGGCGGTCCAGCCTGTGGTACGTCGCCCGGCTGGTTCCCGGGCCGCTGCGCCCGGAGGAGCGGCGCACCACCGTGGTCAACCCGGCGCGTGAGGGGATGCGGCTGCAGATCCGCACGCCCGGAGACATCCAGTCCCTGGAGTTGGCCGCCTTCGAGCGGGTCGCACCCGGGCCCGGTCAGATCGAGGTCTCGGTCACCGCGTCCAACCTGAACTTCGCCGATGTGCTGGTGGCGTTCGGCCGGTACCCCAGCTTCGAGGGCCGGCTGCCCAAGCTGGGTGCCGACTTCGCCGGTGTGGTCACCGCGGTCGGACCGGGCGTGACCAACCACAAGGTCGGCGACCGGGTCGGCGGCATCTCCGCCGACGGGGCCTGGGCGACGTTCGTCACCTGCGATGCCAACCTGGCCGTGACGCTGCCGCCGGGGCTGCCCACCAACCGGGCCGCCGCGGTGCCCAGTGCGCATGCCACCGCCTGGTACAGCCTGCACGACCTGGCCCGCATCTCGGCCGGTGACAAGGTGCTCATCCACTCCGCCACCGGTGGTGTGGGGCAGGCGGCGGTCGCCATCGCGCGGGCCGCCGGCGCCGAGATCTACGCCACCGCCGGTAGCGAAGCTCGTCGAGAGCTGTTGCGCGGCATGGGAATCGAGCACATCTACGATTCGCGCAGCACCGAGTTCGCCGAGCAGATCCGCCGCGACACCGACGGCTACGGCGTGGACATCGTGCTGAACTCGCTGACCGGGGCCGCGCAGCGGGCCGGCCTGGAACTGCTGTCCTTCGGCGGCCGGTTCGTCGAGATCGGCAAGCGCGACATCTACGGAGACACCCGGATGGGCCTGTTCCCGTTCCGGCGCAACCTGTCCTTCTACGCGGTCGACCTGGCGCTGCTGTCGCTGACCGACTCCGACACCCTGCGCCGTCTGTTGGAGGTCTGCTACCAGCAGATCGCCGACGGCGTGCTGCCGTTGCCGGAGACCACGCACTACCCGCTGGAGGACGGTGCCACCGCCATCCGTGTGATGGGCGCGGCCGAGCACACCGGCAAGCTGGTGCTCGACATCCCGCACGGCGGCCAGATCAACGCCGTCGTGCCTCCGGAAGAGGCGCACGCGGTCCGCGGCGACGGTGCCTACGTCATCACCGGCGGTCTGGGTGGGCTGGGCCTGTTCCTGGCCGAGAAGCTGGCCGGGTCCGGCGCCGGGCGGATCGTCCTGAACGGCCGTTCCGCACCGCCGCCGGCGGCCAAGGAGGTCATCGAACGGATCCGGCGGTCCGGTACCGAGGTCGAGGTCGAGCTGGGTGACATCGCCGAGCCGGACACCGCCGACCGGCTGGTGGTCGCGGCCTGTGCGACCGGACTGCCGCTGCGCGGGGTGCTGCACGGCGCCGCCGTCGTCGAGGACGCCGCACTGCCGAACATCACCGACGAGCTGGTCGAACGGGACTGGGCACCCAAGGTGTACGGCGCGCTGAACCTGCACCGCGCCACCTTGAAGCAGACGCTGGACTGGTTCTGCGTGTTCTCCTCGGCGGCCGCGCTGGTCGGGTCACCGGGGCAGGGCGCCTACGCCGCGGCCAACAGCTGGCTGGACGCGTTCACGCACTGGCGTCGCAGCCAGGGCCTGCCCGGCACCGCGATCGCCTGGGGTCCGTGGGCCGAGATCGGCGCGGGCGCGGCGATGGCCGAGAACAGCGATGCGGCCATCGAGCCCGAAGAGGGTGCCTTTGCGTTCGAGATGCTGCTGCGGCACGATCGTGCCTACAGTGGGTACGCGCCCGTGGTGGGAACACCGTGGCTGGCGGCGTTCGCCCAGACGAGCAAGTTCGCCGAGGCGTTCCAGTCGTCGGGGCAGCGCAACACCGGCAGCGCATTCCTTGCAGAGTTGCATGACCTGCCGCGGGACGAATGGCCGGCGCGCATGCGCAGGATGATCTCCGAACAGATCAGTCTGATCCTGCGCCGGGCGGTCGACCCGGACCGTCCGCTCGCCGAGTACGGCCTGGACTCGCTGGGCACGCTGGAGGTACGCACCCGCATCGAAGCGGAGACAGGTATTCGTATCGGATCGACAGATATTTCCACCATCAGGGCGCTGGCAGATCGTTTGTGCGATGTGCTGGATCCTTCCGAAGTATCGGTTCCGTCATGACCACGGGTTGCGCAACGTCGCACAATCCGGGGTCGGGCGTCGTCGAAGCAGGAGATGAATAGTGGTTGCGATGAAACCGATCCACGACTGGGTCGGCGAACCGGGTTCGGTGATTTCCTGGCATCCCTCGCGGGCCACGCTCGCCAAGGTCAAGGAAGCGCCGGTCAGTGATGTCCCGGTGAGCTACCAGCAGGCGCAGCACCTGTTGGCCTACCGCAAACACGAGTCGTCCGGCACCGACATGGCCCGGCTGAACATCCCGTCCTGGGACATCCCGGGCCGGTGTGATGTGCGCGCGATGACGCACGTCATCAACGCCTACCTGCGCCGGCACGACACGTTCCACAGTTGGTTCGAGTACGCCGAGCAGGACCGGATCATCCGGCACACCGTGGCCAACCCGCGCGACATCAAGTTCACGCCCACCGAGCACGGCGAGATGACCGCGGCCGAGTGGCGCGACCACATCCTGGCCACCGCGAGCCCCTGGGTGTGGGACTGCTTCCACATCGGGATCATCCAGCGCGAAGACCACTTCACGGTGTACATCAGCGTCGACCACGTGCACACCGACGCCATGTTCATGGGCTTGGCGTTCGTCGAGATCCACATGATGTACAACACGCTGGTCGAGGGCGCGGCCCCGCTGAAGCTGCCGGAGCCCGGCAGCTACGACACCTACTGCCGTGAGCAGCACGAGTTCGTGTCCCAACTGACCACGGAATCGCCCGAGGTCCGCGGCTGGATCGAGTTCCTGCAGCAGAACGGCGGCACCCTTCCGACGTTCCCGCTGCCGCTGGGTGACCCGTCGGTGCCGTACTCCGGCGACGTCGTCACCATCTCACTGCTGGACAAGGAGCAGGGCGACCGCTTCGAGCAGATCTGCATCGCAGCCGGCGCCCGGTTCAGCGGCGGTGTGTTCGCCTGCGGTGCGATCGCGCACTCCGCCATCACCGGCGACGCCACCTACCGGGTGATCACCCCGACCACCACCCGCCGCACGCCGGCGGAGTTCATGACCACCGGCTGGTTCACCGGCCTGGTGCCGATCACGGTGCCGGTCGACGAGGACGACTTCGGCGACATCGCCCGCGCGGCCCAGGAATCGTTCGACGGCGGAATGGATCTGGCCCACGTACCGGTCGAGCGGGTGCTGGAACTCGGCGCCGAATCGTACGGGCTGCGTCCCCCGGACGCCGGCGTGCCGATGCTGTCCTACCTCGACGTCGGCCTGTTGTCGCCCGGCGTGATCGCCGAATGGCAGCGACTCAACGGCACCATCTACAGCGATTCCCGCTCGGCGTATCAGGTCGGCATGTGGGTCAACCGGGTGGAGCAGGAGACCACGGTGACCGCGGCCTTCCCGAGCAATCCGATCGCCCGCGAATCGGTGATGCGCTACCTGCTGGCCATGAAGGCCGTGTACGTCGGCGTGGTCGAGGGACGCGACGTCGCTGCGGCCGCCATCGCCGCCGACACGGTCGGTCTCGACCTGAAGACGGCCTGATCGCCGACGTTGGCAACGGAGGTACCGCCGCGATGACGCGTGCCGTCACAGATCCCGCAGGGTTCGATGACCGGCTCGAATACACCGATCAGGCGATGTTCCTGGGTCTGCGCGCCACCGGCCAGGAAGCCGTGATGCAGATCGTCTGGATCTACGAGCGCCCGGTCGACCTGGACAACATCCGGCGCTTCCATGACGGCATCGGTTACGGCCTGCTCGGCCGCCGGATCGAACGCTCGGTGCTGCCGTTCGGCCGGCACCGCTGGGTGTCGGCGCTGGGTCCGCAGGCCGATCTGGACTTCGACGAGCCGCGCGACCGCGCGGAACTGGGCCGATGGATCGACGAACGCGCCACCATGCCGCTGGATCCGGAGCACGGCCCGGCCTGGCACGTCGGCGTGTTGCCGATGACCGACGGGTCCACCGCGGTCAGCATCGTGATCTCGCACTGCGTCAGCGACGGCGGCGGCGCGCTGCAGACCATGGTCAACGCCATCCACGGACGCCGGATCGACTACGGCTATCCGGCGCCGGGCGCGCGGACCCGCGGCCAGGCGCTGCGCGAGGATCTGCGGGTCACCCTGCGCGGACTGCCCGAGGTCGGCCGCACCCTGGTCGAGGCGGTCCGCCAGGTCACCCGCCGCCGCGATGAACTGACGAAATCCGGGGGCGTCAAGCCGCAGGTCGAAGGCCCGGACCAGCAGGTATTCACCCCGTCTGCGACGGTCTGCGTCAAGCTCGACGACTGGGATCGCCGCGCTGCCGAACTCGGGGGCAACGGCCACTCACTGGTCGCCGGTTTCGTCGCCAAGCTCGCCCAGAACATCGGGCGGGTCGGACCGGACGGCATGGTCACCCTCAACATTCCGCAGGGTGACCGCAATCCCGGTGACGACGACACCCGCGCCAACGCGGTGGTGCTGGTCAACCTGGCCATCGACCCGGACAAGGTGACCACCGACCTGGCCGAGGCGCGCGCAGCCCTGCGGGAGGGGCTGCGGACCGCCCGCGAGGTACCCGACGAGAACCTGCGGCTGCTGCCGCTGACACCGTTCACCCCGAAGCGTGCCGTCCGCAAGATGGCCGATGTGGCCTTCGGTTTCTCCACCGAGCTCCCGGTGTCCTGCTCGAACATGGGCGATGTCCCGCCGGGCCTGCCCGATATCGACGGCACCCCGGCCGACCTCGTTTTCCTGCGCGGTATCGACCGGGTGGCGACCCGGCACGCCCTCGAACAACGGTGCGGCCTGCTCACCGTGGTGGCCGGCCGGATCAACGGCACCGAGACACTGACCTTTGCCGCCTACGCCCCGGGTGCGGAGAACACCACCGCATGGCTGCGCGGCGAACTGGAGAAGACGCTGGCGGACTTCGACCTGTCCGGCGTGATCGAGTAGTAAAGGGGACGAGCTTTGACGATCGATGATGTCGGGTTGGCCGACAACCGGCTCACCCTGTGGGACGAGGCCCTGGTCCGTGCCAACCGGGCGACCGGCCGGGTGCAGCTCATCCAGTGCGTATGGGTCTACGAGCGTCCGGTGAACATGGACGCGGTGCAGGAGTTCTACCGCAACTTCGGGTACGGGATGGCCGGCCGCCGGGTGGAGCGCTCACCGCTGCCGTTCGGCCGCTACCGCTGGGTGTCCGCCCTCGGCCCGGCTGCGCCGCTGCAGGTCAACACCGACCCCCTGCCCCGGGATCAGGTGAGCGACTGGGCCGACCGGTTCGCGCAGGTCCCGGTGGACCCGGAGACCGGTCCCGGCTGGCACATGGCGGTACAGGCGTTCGACGGGGGCGTGACCGCGATCTCGGTCGTCGGCTCGCACTGCCTCGGCGACGGGGTGGCCGCGCTGTTGGCGGTGGGCACCGCGGTCGCCGGGGCCAAGATCGACATCGGCTACCCGCCGCCGCTGTCCCGGCGCCGGGGCCGGGCCATCGCCGCGGATCTGCGGGAAACAATTCGCGAGCTCCCCGAGATCGGCCGGGCGGCGCGTAAGGCGGTCAAGGTTCTGCGCGGTGACGGTGCGTCCGCCGGGGCGCCGGTGGCACCCAAAACCGTTCGTACCGTGGACGATCCGAATGAGCTCGTCATCGTTCCGGCGATCACCGCGTACGTGGATCTGGCGGAATGGGATGCCCGCGCCGAGGCGCTGGGCGGCAACGGGTACTCGATGCTGGCCGGGTTCAGCGCCAAGCTGGGGGAGCGGATGGGCCGGCGCAATCCCGACGGCAACGTCTCGCTGCTGATCGCCATCAGCGACCGCACCTCGGAGACCGACGTCCGGGCCAACGCGATGACGCTGGTGAACGCGAAGGTCGACCCGACCGATATGACCAAGGATCTGGCGCCCACCCGCAACGTCCTGCGGGAGGCGCTCAAATCCGCCAAGGATCAGCCCAACGAGATCCTCGAGCTGATGCCGCTGACCCCGCTGGTGCCCAAGCGGCTGGTGAAGAAGGTCGCCGACATGATGATCGCGTCGGACGACATGCCGGTGGTGTGCTCCAACATGGGTGACCTGCCCGCCATGCTGACCAGCGTCGACGGCACCGAGGCGGATTACACCGCGTTCTACGGCGTCGATCAGGCCACCCCGCGCGGTGAACTCGAGCACGGTGACGGTCAGCTGGTCGTGGTGTCCGGCCGCCTCAGTGGCAAGATCATCATCGGCATCGTCGCCTACCAGTCGGGGGCCGAGAATTCGAAGTCGCGGCTGCGCGATCTCACCGCCGAGACGCTCGCGGAATTCGACCTGACCGCTGTCTTCGTTTAATACTGCTTACCGATTGAGCGTGTTCTGAAAAAGGACTGCTGAGAAAGGCACAAACCCGATGTCCGATACCTCCCTCATTGGCGTGCTCCGCGAACGCGCGAGCCTGCAGCCCGAGGACATTGCGTACACCTTCATGGACTACGACCACGAGTGGGACGGTGTCGCCACCACCCTGACCTGGGCGCAGCTCAACCGGCGGGTGCGCAACCTGGCCGTCGAGATGCGGGCACACGGCCAGCTCGGTGACCGTGCGGTCATCCTGGCACCGCAGGGCCTGGAGTACGTGATCGGGTTCCTGGCTTCGCTGGAGGCCGGCATCATCGCGGTGCCGCTGTCGGTCCCGATGATCGGCCAGCACGACGAGCGGGTGTCCGCGGTGATCAAGGATTCGGCGCCGTCGATCATCCTGACCACCTCCGCGGTGGCCGGCACGGTCGCCGAGTACGCGGCCGGTTCGGACGACGCGGCCGCGGCCAAGGTCATCGAGGTCGACGCCCTGGACCTGGACGCCCGGCGCAAGGCGCTGTCCAGTCGTGAGGAGAAGCCGGAGACGGCGTACCTGCAGTACACCTCCGGGTCCACCCGCACCCCGGCCGGGGTGATGGTGACCAATCGCAACCTCACCTCGAACTTCGAACAGATGATGTGCGCCTTCTTCCCGCACTTCGGCAAGGTGCCGCCGTCCGGCGCGCACGTGGTCTCCTGGCTGCCCTTCTACCACGACATGGGGCTGTTGCTGGGCATCGTCGCCCCCATCCTGGGCGGTTGGAGCACGGTGTTCACCACCCCGCTGTCCTTCCTGGCCCGGCCCGCACGCTGGATCCAGCTGATGGGCAGCTACCCGCGGGTGGTGACCGCGGGCCCGAACTTCGCATTCGAACTGGCCGCCGGACGGACCACCGACGAGGATCTGGCCGGTATCGATCTGGCGGACGTGATCGCGGTGTGGAGCGGCGCGGAGCGGGTGCACGAGGCCACCTTGAAGCGCTTCTCGCAGCGGTTCGCCAAGTTCAACTTCTCCGAGGCGGTGCTGCGCCCGTCCTACGGTCTGGCCGAGGCGACGCTGTTCGTCGGCACCGGCGTGCCCGGCCCGCCCAGCGTGGTGGGCTTCGATCCGGAGCAGCTCTCGGCGGGCACTGCCGAACGCGTCGCGGACGGTGGAACCAAGCTGGTCGGGTACGGCAGGCCAGAGGATCCGGTGGTCCGCATCGTCGATCCGGACACCCGGGTCGAGGTTCCGGCCGGCCGGATCGGTGAGATCTGGTCCTACGGTGAAAACAACTGCCTCGGGTACTGGGATAAGCCCGAGCAGACCGAGCACACCTTCCGCGGGACCATCGAGAACCCGACCGACGGCACCCCCGCGGAGCCGTGGCTGCGCACCGGCGACCTCGGCTTCCTCTCCGATGGCGAGCTGTTCATCATCGGCAGGATCAAGGACCTGCTGATCGTGCGCGGTAGCAATCACTATCCCGACGACATCGAGGCCACCATTCAGGAGATCACCGGCGGCCGCGTCGCGGCGATCGCGGTCGAGGGCGACCGCACCGAGCAGCTCGTCGCGATCATCGAGGTCAAGCAGCGCGGCGAGACCGAGGCGGAGGTGTTGGAGAATTTCCTCAACATCAAGCGCAGCGTGGCCTCTGCGGTGTCGCAGACGCACGGGATCAGCGCGGCCGATCTGGTGCTGGTGCCGCGGGGTGCCATCCCGATCACCACCAGCGGCAAGATCCGCCGGCAGTCGTGCGTGGAGAAGTACGGCAAGCAGGAGTTCGCCCGGCTCGACGACAAGGTGCCCACCGCCTGAGCGCGATCGGCACCCCTGAGCGCAACTAGCATGTGGGAGTGGACAACACCCTTGCCTACATCGACCAGGGGTCCTTCCTGGGCCTGCGGGCGCTGGGGCGCGGCCCGATCATCCAAGCTGTCTGGGTCTACGACCACGGGGTGAATCTCGACGGGCTGCGCCAGTTCCGGCGCAACCTGGCCAAGGGGCTGTTCGCTCGGCGCATCGAGCGCTCGGTGCTGCCGTTCGGCCGGCACCGGTGGGTGGCCGACCCCGATCCGCAGACCTTGGATCTCTCGGTGCGCGAACGGCCCCGCGACGACCTGTGGACATGGGCCGACGACTGCCTGCGCACGCCCCTCGATCCCGAGCGCGGGCCGGGCTGGCGGCTGGCGGTGCAGCCGCTGGCCGACGGTGCGGCGGCGGTGAGCCTGGTCGTCTCGCATTCCATCGCCGACGGGCACGGGCTGGTCACCGCGGTCCTGGACGCGGTCAACGGTGTGGACCGGAACCTGGGGTATCCGCAACCCGGTTCGCGCGGCCGGGCCGAGGCACTGGCCCAGGACACCCGGCAGATGCTCGCCGCGGTACCGGAGATCGCGCGAGCGGTGGTGGCTTCGGCCCGGGTGGCCCGGGCCGAGCGCAGCGATCTGGCCACCTCGTTCCGGGCGGCCGCCGATGTCCCGGCCGGTGACGACGTGCCGATGGTGCCACCCGCGGTGGTCGCCTTCATCGACACCGAGCAGTGGGATCGATGTGCCCAGCGCCTCGGGGGCACCAGCAATTCCCTGTTCTCCGGGGTGGCCGCGCGGCTCGGCCAGGTCCTCGGCCGGGTGGACGGTGATGGGCGGGTGCACCTGTCCTGGCCGGTGAGCGAGCGCACCGACGCGGATACCAGGGCGAACGCGCTGGTGTCGGCGGCGATGACGGCCGACCCGGACGAGGTGCTGACCGATCTCAGCGGCGTCCGCGCAGCCATGAAGAAGGCGTTGAGCGAGTCCGCCGAGACCTCCCGGAGAATGACCGGCCCACTGCCGCTGACCCCGCTGACCCCGCGTGTCATGCTGCGCCGGCTGGAGGGCATGGTGCTCGCGGTGAACAACCCGATCGCGTGCTCGAACATGGGGGAGCCGGACCCGGCGTTCAGCCGCCCGGACGGCACCGACGCCGACTACGTGGTGATGCGCGGGGTGGAGCCGACCATCACCAGCCGGGTGCTCAACCGGATCGGCGGGCAGCTGCTGCTCGGCGGGGTGCGGGCGCGCGGACGGATGGCGCTGTCGGTCACGTCGTGGACCGTGCAGCCCGAGCGGCTGGGTCAGTCCAACACCAAGGAAGTCCTGCGCGAGGTGGTGCTCAAGGTGCTGGCCGACTTCGGGCTCACCGGGACAGTCGAGGGGCCGGGTGCTCCTGGGCCTTCTTCTCGATGAGATCCGCCGCGGCTTTCACGCTCTGTTCCGGTGTCGCCAGCCGGGCCGCGAAATCGCGGGCCCGTGCCACCACAGCCGGGTCCAGCACGGTGCGCAGCGCCTCGGTGAGCGACTTCTTGGTGATACGGGTAAAGCGTTGCGAGGTACCGATTTTCAGCTTCTTGACCTGGCGCGCCCAGACCGGCTGGTCGGCCGACACCCACAGCACCAGGGTGGGCACCCCGGCGCGGGCCCCGGCCGCGGTGGTGCCGGCACCACCGTGGTGCACGACCGCACGGCAGGTCGGGAACACCGCGGCATGGTTCACCGCGCCGACGAGTTTGACGTGGTCGGCCTGCGGGATCTCGTCGAGTTCCCACACCCCGGAGCTGATCAGGGCCCGCTCACCGAGTTCGGCGCACACCTCGGTGATCATCGAGACCGCTTCGGCGGGGGACTGGACCGGCATGCTGCCGAACCCGAAGTAGATGGGCGGCTTGCCCGCACTGATCCAGGACGTCACCTCCTCATCGGTGGAGGTCTGTAGGCCCAGCGTGATGGCGCCGGTGAACGGGCGGCTGCCGTTCCATTCCTCGGTCAGCCCGGGGTAGAACAACTGGTCGTAGGCCTGGATCTCCAGCGTCCCGCTGTCGACGACCCGCTTGGCCGAGCGCACCTTGGCCGGGGGCAGACCGAGGGTCCGACGCTGGTCGTCCTCGGCCTTCTTCGAGACCCGCCACAGACCCCACTCGATGACCGCGAAGCCGGACTTCGCCACCCAGTGCGGTGCGGGGACCGGGATGAGCTGGCTGTTGGGCCGGTTCGGGAAGTAGTGCAGGGCGGCCAGCGGGATCTGATGACGCTCGGCGACGTTGGCGGCCACCTCCTGGTAGGTGGTGCCGGTCAGGATCAGGTCGGCGTCGGCGGCCAGCCCACTCAGTGCCGCGTTCATGTCGGTCCAGCCGGCGGTGTAGTAGTCGATGGCCTTGCGCGCGACGGTCAGCGGGTTGTGGAACTGCCAGTAATTCTGGAAGGCGTCGCTTTCGACCTGCTTCTGCGAGTCGACCCCGTAGGGCACTGCATCGGTGAAGCCGATCGAGGCCACGAACCCGGTCAGGTTCGGCGGGACGGCCATCCGGACGTCGTGACCGCGGTCGCGCAGTTCACGGGCCACGGCGGCACAGGGTTCCACATCGCCACGGGTGCCGTGGACTGCCACAACGATTTTCATCAGATCGCAGTGTAGGCCGGTGCGTGCGGCCTCAGTTGTCGACCTTGGAGAACCAGCGGGTCTTGATCCGCCAGGAGTGCGCGGACGACAACGCGAAGCCGGCGCCGCAGGCACACGCGAAGATCCACACGAACACCCCGCGTTCCCATTCCAGCAGGGCGGGGAACAGCGCGGTGGCGATCCGGATGAAGCAGGCGATGATGCCGCTCGCACAGGCGACCAGATACACGTTGGCGATCCGGCGCGACCGCGGGTCCTTGCGCAGCACCATCAGCGCTCGGGCGCCGTACCCGAGCAGGTAGATCAGCATGCCGCAGAGCATCACCCAGTACAGGGTGAGCCAGCCGTCGGTGGGTGCGGCGAAGAGATCGCGGGCGTAGGACGTATGCGCACTGCTCACCGAGAAGGTGGCCAGCAGCAGGGGGATACAGAGCGTCGCAGGCAGTTCGACATATTGCTTGAACGCCCGCTGCATCTGGTGGTCGTCCTGCAACCGGCCGAGCGCGTTGTAGACGATGGCCGACGCCGCGACGATGTACATGTCGTGGCCGAGGAAATCCTCCAGGTTCCACATGCCGGTCGCCGAGTGCAGTGCCTTGCCGATGGTGTCGGAGGCGAGCGGGGACATCAGCAGGATCGCGCCGCCCTGCAAAGCGATATTGAGGGTGGCGGCGACCTCCCAGCGACATGACCACGTGACGCGACGGATCCACAGGCTCCACGCGATACACGCCAATGTGATCACGATCAGTGCGGTTAGTTCCATCGTGCTTCGCCTTCGCGGCCTGTGAGCTGAATTCCTGTCAGCAAATGGTAATGCCTAAAGCGGCGGCGCGTCGCTTCGCGGTGTCAATTCGGAGAGTCGTGGGCGCCTCGTCTTTTGCCGTCGATCGGCCTCCACGCGGACCGCATCCTGCACGGCCGTCACGGTGAACGGTGTCGATTCGATGTAGTTCCACACTTCTTGCCTGCTCATGAGGCCGAAGCGGACTTGGAGATCAGGGTAACTCAGGGCGAAGCGGTCGGCGACTCGACGCAGTTCCTCCGCGTCCGGGTAGCTGTTCTCCTTGATTCGCCGGTAATAGGTGCTGCTGGAGATGTCGAGCGCGTCGTAGATGTCCTTGGCCTCGACGTCTCCGTCCAAAAGGTAGTCGAGCAGGGCTTTCAGCTGTCTGCCGTTCTCATCTGTACGGGGCACCCACCAACAATAGCCATATCCCGCAGCTGGTGGCCAGCAACCAATCAACGGACAAAGTCTTCTTTATTGACAGGGATGTAAGACTTTCGGGAGTGATGTCCCAAATTTGGGACACCGCCTGTAGGCTCCGTCACATGGCCGCACCTGCTATGCACGACGAGCGAATCTTCACCTCGATGCCCCCGAGGAACGTCGGCTACGCCCTTGATCACGGACTACGCGACATCGACCGATGGCGCGTGCCGTTGCTGCTTCGACTCGACCCCGACGTCTCCCCGGCGCACGTGCGGGCGGCGCTCACCGCGGTGATCAACCATCACGTCGCGCTGCGTACCTCTTACGTCGCGCACGATGGCACCTGGGTGCAGCGAATCGCCGACCCCCAGGACTTCGACCGGTTGTCGATCGTGACGCTCGGCGATGCCGTCGCGGCAGACAGCCAGGCCGAACGGGACGCCGTGGCGACGGTGATGTCGGAGTTGATGAGCGAGTCCTCGGCCGCCGGGCCGCTGAGCGCGGCCTACATCGCGCCGGTCGACGGCGGACGCCCCCGGCTGGCCATCGCCCTGCACCGGCTGGTCTGCGACGAATCCTCGGTGGGCATCGTCGCCAGCGACACCATCATCGCCATCAGCCAGCAGGTCGCCGGCGAGCCGATCGTGCTGGCCCCGGTCAGCACCTTGTGGACCGAATGCGCCGCCGGACTCGACGAGCAGCCGAGCGTCGAGCTGAATCCGACGCTGCGGGTCACCGACTTCGACGCCGACGGAGCCCCCGGCATCGACGATCTGCACCGCATCTCGGCGCCGCTGTCCGGCGTGCTGAGCCGCGAACTCGAGGGTGCGGCCCGCGAGCTGGGCGTTCCGGTCGAGCATCTGCTGCTGGCCGCGCTCGGGCGGGCGGTCCAGCGGACCATCGGCGGCGGTGTCGTCACCGTCGACGTCACCCGTCCCATGCGCGCCGAATTCGGCACCGACCTCGGCCGGACCGTGGGCCCGCTGCCCACCACCCGCACCATCGCGCTCGGTTGTGTGGGCGCCGACGAGGTGGATGCCACCCAGATGGTGCTCGACGTGCGCGCCGCCATCGCCGCGGCGGTGCCCCGGGAGTCCGGCCCGGTGCCCAGCGAGCTGTCCCTGAGCTACGTCGGACCGGTGCCCGACCCCATCCAGTGCGATCTGCCGGCCCAGATCGACGGGGACTGGGCCGCCCCGGTCCGCGAGGTGGTGTCCGGTTTCGGTCACGCCGTGGAGCTGCGGGCCTGCCGCAGTGGCGGGGTGATGTATCTGGACTGGTGGTACGACGCGCGGCGCTGTGCCGAGTACACGATCGAGGAGCTGGCCGAACAGTTCCCGCACGCGCTGGTCGAGATCACCTCGGAGTCGATCCCCGAATTCGTCGGCGCCGCCTGACGGTTAGACTGCTAGCCACAGGCGTCGATCCGGCCATCACCGGGGAGCTTCCGGAAGAACGGGCGTCAGCTTCTCGAAAGCAAGCCCTACTAGAACCGGACGGTTTGGCCCGTCATCGCCTGCAGTTGAGTGGCGCACCATCTCGACGCGGTGCGCAAGCGGGGTGGTACCGCGGGCTCGCGCACCGGCGCGATGTTCGTCCCCGTGCCTGAATCTCTGGGCACACAGGAGACGACGAGCAGTGACCGCTTACCCGAAGCCGGCCGCCGGAGCACCGAACTTCCCGGCGCTGGAAGCCGAGGTCCTCGAGTTCTGGGGCACCGACGACACCTTCCGCGCCAGCATCGAACGCCGTGACGGCGCCGAGGAATACGTCTTCTACGACGGGCCACCGTTCGCCAACGGCCTGCCGCACTACGGCCATCTGCTGACCGGTTACGTCAAGGACATCGTCCCGCGCTATCGCACCATGCGCGGCTACAAGGTGGAGCGCCGGTTCGGCTGGGACACCCATGGGTTGCCCGCCGAGCTCGAGGTGCAACGCCAACTCGGCATCACCGACAAGAACCAGATCGAGGAACTGGGCATCGAGAAGTTCAACGATGCCTGCCGCGCCTCGGTGATGAAGTACGCCGACGAATGGCGTGCCTACGTCACCCGCCAGGCCCGCTGGGTGGACTTCGAAAACGATTACAAGACACTCGATCTGGGCTTCATGGAGTCCACCATCTGGGCGTTCAAGCAGCTGTGGGACAAGGGCCTGGCGTATGAGGGCAACCGGGTGCTGCCGTACTGCTGGAACGACGAGACCCCGCTGTCCAACCACGAGCTGCGGATGGACGACGACGTCTACCAGAGCCGGCAGGACCCGGCGCTGACGGTCGGGTTCCGGATCGCCGACGGCGCAGGGTCTTCCTTGGCCGGCGCCTACCTGCTGGTGTGGACGACGACGCCGTGGACCCTGCCGTCCAATCAGGCCGTCGCGGTCAACCCCGAGGTCACCTATGTGGTGGTGGAGGGCCCGGACGGGCACCGTTTCGTACTCGCCGAGGCCCGGCTGGCCGGTTACGCCCGTGAGCTGGGGGAGGAGCCCGTCGTCCTCGCGACCTACCTCGGTGAACAGCTACTCGGCCTGCACTATCTGCCGCCGTTCCCGTATTTCGTCGAATCCGACAAGGCGCGCAACGCCTTCCAGGTGCTGGGCGCGGAGTTCGTCAGCACCGAGGACGGTACCGGCATCGTGCACCTGGCCCCGGCCTACGGCGAGGAGGACAAGGCCACCGCCGACACCGCCGACATCGTCGCGGTCACCCCGGTGGATTCCAAGGGCCGGTTCGACGCGACCGTGCCCGACTACGCCGGCCAGCACGTCTTCGACGCCAACCCGCAGATCATCCGGGACCTCAAGAACGGCACCGGTCCGGCCGCGGTGCACACCCCGGTGCTGCTGCGCCACGAGACCTACGAGCACTCGTACCCGCACTGCTGGCGTTGCCGCAACCCGTTGATCTACCGGGCGGTGTCGTCCTGGTTCGTGCGGGTCACCGAGTTCCGGGACCGGATGGTGGAGCTCAACCAGCAGATCACCTGGTACCCCGAGCACGTCAAGGACGGGCAGTTCGGTAAGTGGCTGTCGAACGCACGGGACTGGTCGATCTCCCGGAACCGGTACTGGGGCACCCCCATCCCGGTCTGGGTTTCCGACGATCCGGCGCATCCACGCACCGATGTCTACGGCAGCCTCGACGAGCTGGAACGCGATTTCGGGGTCCGCCCGACCAATCTGCACCGGCCCTACATCGACGAGCTGACCCGGCCGAACCCCGACGACCCGACCGGGAAGTCGACCATGCGCCGCATCGAGGACGTACTCGACGTCTGGTTCGACTCGGGCTCCATGCCCTATGCGCAGGTGCACTACCCGTTCGAGAACCAGCAGTGGTTCGACGGTGGCGGCACCGAGGAAGCGCATTTCCCGGGCGACTTCATCGTCGAGTACATCGGCCAGACCCGTGGCTGGTTCTACACCATGCACGTGCTGGCGACCGCGCTGTTCGACCGGCCGGCGTTCAAGACCTGTGTGGCGCACGGCATCGTGCTCGGCAACGACGGTCAGAAGATGAGCAAGTCGCTGCGCAACTACCCGGACGTCTCCGAGGTTTTCGACCGGGACGGGTCCGACGCGATGCGCTGGTTCCTGATGGCCTCGCCGATCCTGCGTGGCGGCAACCTCATCGTCACCGAGCAGGGCATCCGCGAGGGTGTGCGCCAGGTGCAGTTGCCGTTCTGGAACGCCTACACCTTCCTGACCCTGTACGCGTCGAAGAAGGGGACCTGGCGCACCGACTCCACCCATGTGTTGGACCGCTACATCCTGGCCAAGCTGGCCGCGCTGCGCGACGACCTGACCGCCTCGCTGGACACCTGCGACATCTCGGGCGCGTGTGACCAGTTGCGGCAGTTCACCGAGGCGTTGACGAACTGGTATGTGCGACGGTCTCGTTCGCGTTTCTGGGAAGAGGACCCGGACGCCATCGACACCCTGCACACGGTGCTCGAGGTGACCGGCCGGCTGGCCGCCCCGCTGTTGCCGCTGGTCTCGGAGGTCATCTGGAGAGGTGTGACCGGTGGGCGTTCGGTGCATCTCACCGACTGGCCCGAGGCCGCCGATCTGCCCGCCGATCCGCACCTGGTGGCCGCCATGGACCAGGTGCGTGAGGTCTGTTCCACCGGTTCCTCGCTACGTAAGGCCAAGAAGCTGCGGGTGCGGCTGCCGTTGCCGAAACTCACTGTGGCGGTGGAGGACCCGGAGAGCCTTCGTCCGTTCGTCGACCTGATCGCCGATGAGCTGAACGTCAAGGCGGTGGAGTTGTCCGACGATGTCGACGCGTACGGCCGGTTCGAGCTGGCGGTGAACGCGCGGGCCGCCGGGCCGCGTATCGGCAAGGATGTGCAGGCCGCGATCAAGGCGGTCAAGGCGGGCGAGGGTGTGCTCAACGCCGACGGCACCCTCACCGCCGGCCCCGCTACCCTGCTGCCGGCCGAGTTCACCTCGAAACTCGTTGCCGCCGATCCCGAATGGACCGCTGCGCTGGACGACGGGGCCGGGCTGGTGGTGCTGGACGGGACGGTCACGCCGGAGTTGGAGGCCGAGGGCTGGGCCAAGGACCGCATCCGTGAGCTTCAGGAGCTGCGCAAGAGCACCGGCCTGGAGGTGTCCGACCGGATCAACGTGGTCCTCGACGTTCCCGCCGACAAGCTGGACTGGGCCCGGACGCACGCCGAGCTCATCGCGGGGGAGGTGTTGGCCACCTCGTTCGAGTTCGGCGCCAGCCCCGAGGCCAGCGATATCGGCGACGGCGTGCGGGCCGCCATCACGAAGGCGTGATCCGGGGCGGATACCTCTAGGCCTTCGCGAGCACGAACGCCTGCGGCAGGACCGGGTATCCGCCCTCGACGTACTGACTGCGGGCGGCCAGGATTCGCTCCGCGGAGAACTCCGGGAAACCGAACAGTTCCGAACGGTCTCCCTCGACGAGTTCCAGCGGGGTGGCGGCCACCAGTTCGGCGATGTCGGCATTCGTGCCGTATTCGTTGGCGATGGCCGGCTGGAACGGCTCGATATCGAGGAACAGGTCGACGGTGAACACGGCCTTGCCGGTCGGGGCCAGGACGTCGTGGATCGCCTGCATCAGACCGATCCGGATGTCGGGATCCAGGTGCTCGATGACGCTGATGCACAGAACGGTGTCGACACTGTTCGGCTGAAGTCCCGCACGGTCGAGCGTGCTCGCGATCACCGAGACATCGGTGCCGAAGGCGCGGTTCATGGTGGCCACCACTGCGGTCGGCCCGGGGCCGCGGTACCTGTTGGTAGGTCCGTACTCCACGAAGGGGTCGACGATCGTCGCCTTGGCCCCTTCGGTAGACAGCACGAAGGGCAGGCCGGAGAATCGGCCGCCGATGTCGATGACGTTGGAGCCCTTGATGGGCGCACACTGGGCGAAGGCCCAGGGGTATTCGAATCGCCGGGTGGTGCTGGTGGGTTGGAACGCAAACGGCCCGGCCTGTCGTGGGAACCACCGTCGTAGTTCCCGGAATCCCGCACGCCCCTTCGGGGCGTTCCACTTTCGATTCCATTCCCGATGTTCGGTGGTCAGAGGTTCTCGCCCGATCAAGGTCAGTCACACCCCTTCAAACTGTCCAAGTGCCCCTCGGGTCAAGGTAGCTGGCACAGTCATCCAGATTGTGGGAATTGATGAAAAGAATTGTGGGCGTGCAGAGTTGAGGTGAAGCAGGGTGGCCCGAGCCCGCGTTATATACGTTGCTGGAACTCGGCGATCCTGCACGCCCGCCCCGGCCGGCGGGTGAAGATGCGCGCGGGGCGACAACTTTGGCAACGTGCCCCGGCGGCGGCGCACCTGCGGGCCCGTGCGCCGCGGCAAACCATCGCGCGTTCGGCAGCGCCGCCCGGCGGGCATGCGCGGCGGGCGGGCGGCGAAGGTTGCTGAAATCGATCAGGGGTGCGGCCGTGAGGCGGCGGCAGTCACTCGCGCACGATGCGGGCGCTGTGCCCGGCGAAACTCACCACGTCGCCGGGGTGCAGCTGCCGGCCCCGGCGTACGTCTATCTCATCGTTGACGTGCACCAGGCCCTCGGCGATGACCGCCTTGGCATCGGCGCCGGAGTCGATCAGTCCGGCCAGCTTGAGAAATTGTCCGAGCCGGATCGACTCGTCGCGAATGGGCACGTCGACAGGTCCTTCCACCCGCTCAGCCTAGTACCGCCTAGCATCTCCAGGCGTGGAGCGCTGGGTGCTGCATCTGGACATGGACGCGTTCTTCGCCTCCGTGGAGCAGTTGACCCGTCCCACCCTGCGGGGCAGGCCGGTTCTGGTGGGGGGTCTCGGCGGCCGCGGTGTGGTGGCCGGCGCCAGCTACGAGGCCCGGGTGTTCGGCGCCCGTTCGGCGATGCCGATGCACCAGGCGCGCCGGATGGTGGGGGCCGGTGCGGTGGTGCTGCCCCCGCGCGGCGCGGTGTACGGCGCGGCCAGCGGCCGGGTGTTCGAGACGATCCGAACCGTGGTGCCGGTATTGGAACAGCTGTCGTTCGACGAGGCGTTCGGTGAGCCCGCCGAGATCGCCGGCGCCGAGGCCGCCGAGGTCGAGAGGTTCTGTGAAGCCTTGCGCGCCAGAGTGTTCGCCGAGACGGGCCTGGTGTCCTCGGTGGGCGCCGGGTCGGGCAAGCAGGTCGCCAAGATCGCCTCGGGTCTGGCCAAGCCGGACGGCGTGCGGGTGGTCCGCCGCGAGGAGGAACGGGTGCTCCTGGCCGGTCTGCCGGTGCGCAGTCTGTGGGGGATCGGCCCGGTGGCCGAGGAGAAGTTGCGCCGGCTGGGCATCGAGACGATCGGCGCGCTGGCGGAACTGACCGACGGGGAGGTGGCCGATGTGCTCGGCGGCACCGTCGGCCCGGCCCTGCACCGCCTGGCGCGCGGCATCGATGACCGCCCGGTCGCCGAACGCGCCGATGCCAAGCAGATCAGCGCCGAGTCGACGTTCGCCGAAGACCTGCGATCGCTGGCCGAACTCCGCGGCGCCGTGGACCGGATCGGTCGGCACGCGCATCGCCGGCTGCTCAAGGACGGCCGCGGTGCGCGGACGGTGACGGTGAAGCTGAAGCGAACCGATATGAGCACCTTGACCCGCTCGGCGACCCTGCCGTACGCCTCCACCGACGTCGCCCTGCTGGTCTCGACCGCCCGCCGCTTGCTGCTCGACCCGATCGAGATCGGCCCGATACGTCTTGTCGGCGTGGGCTTTTCGGGCCTTTCCGACATCCAGCAGGAGTCGCTGTTTCCCGACCTCGAACAAGGCGACGAGGACGTTTCGGCCGACGGTTCAGATGGTGCGGCCCCCACGTCCGCTGCTACCGAGCCGGTGGGATGGCGGATCGGCGACGATGTGTCCCATCCCGAACACGGGCACGGCTGGGTCCAGGGCGCCGGCCACGGTGTGATGACGATCCGCTTCGAGACCAGATCGTCGGGTCCGGGTGTCGCCAAGACGTTCCGGGCCGACCTGCCGGAGATCACCCGCGCCAATCCGATCGACAGCCTGGACTGGGGTGACTACCTGGACACCGTCTACCAGAGCACCGAGTAGAGGCCGGACAGGGTGAACCCGTGACCGCCGTAGGTGTGACACGTCACGGTGCCCTGATAGCCCACGCCGCAACTGGCGCCCCGGTTCTCCAGCCGGTGCCCCTCGGGCAGCACGTCCACATCCCGGGTGAACGTCGGTGTCTGCGAGTATCGGTAGGTGGCGGGCGTACCCGGCATCACCACGGTCTGGTTGAAACCCGGCGTATCGACGGGCACCGCGTCACAGCCGACCGGCCCGCCGTTGGGGCCGATCCCGCAGCGCCTGCCGTCCGGAGTGCGGAAGTACACCTGGCCGAACTCACCGGCGGTGTAGTTGCCCTGGGCGATCGGGTAGGCGTCGATCGCGTCGGCGCCGATCGGCGGTTCGGCCACGGCCGCCGCCGGCGCGGCCACAGATGCCAGCGCCAGGGCGGTCACCACCGAGCCGAGTGTGGTCATCCTTCTCATCAGTCGTGCATACCCCGGCGCGCAGCATCGTCAGCCCCACTCGGCGAAAATCTCCGGCGCCGACGCACCGGCACCCAGTGCGGCCATCAGCAGCACCCGGGCTTGGGCCGGACGCAGCGTCGGCGCCACCACGGCTCCGGCGTCGACCAGGGCGCGGCCCGGGCCGTAGGACGGGCGTACCCGTCCGCCCGGCACCCGGCTGGAGATCACGACGGCGACCCCGGCGGTACAGGCCCGCCGGGCACCGGCGATCACCGCGTCACCGGCATTGCCCGAGCCGAGCGCCTCCAGGACGACACCCCGCGCACCGGCGGCCACGCAGGCATCCAGGGCGACGGCGTCGGCTCCCGGGTAGGCGGCGACGATGTCGACCCGGGGCGCGTCGATCGCCCGCAACGCTCCGAGCCACGGGCGGCGCGGCACGCTCTGCAGGCGCACCACGCCGTCGTGCACCGAACCGACCGCAGCACCGGCGAATCCGCGCAGCTCGTCGGTGACGGCTTTGTACAGGCCCAGTGGCTGCCACAGCACCCCGGCGAAACTCAGCAGCACACCGGCGCCGGACGTCTGCGGATCGGCCGCCACCGTCAGCGCATCGCGCAGGTTGCCGGGCCCGTCGGCGTCGGGCGCGTCGGCGCTGCGCTGCGCGCCGGTGAGGATGACCGGGACGGCGCCGTCGTAGCTCAGCTGCAGCCACAACGCCGTCTCTTCCATGGTGTCGGTGCCGTGCGTGATTACGATGCCGGTGGCTCCGTCGGCGATCGCCTGGATGATCGCGGCGCTCATCCGGTCCCACTCGGGGGGACCGAGTGCCGAACTGTCCAGCGACATCAACTCGACCACCCGTACGTCGAATCCGAGGCCGAGGTCGCGGGTGAGATCCGCGCCGCTGCGGGTGGGGCGGGCCACGCCGTCGGCTCCGGAACAGGTGGCGATGGTGCCGCCGGTGCTGATCACGACGAGCCGCTGCATGACGGCAATTGTTCACCGAGTCGGGCGGCGCCGCGGCATCCGCCCGACAGTTTGGGATGATGGGCTGGTGACTGAGGATTCGACAGGCTCGACCGAGCCGGTGACCGCGGACCGACAAGAGCAACCGCGGCCCCGGAAGCGGCTGCGTCTGCTGCTGTCGATCGCCGGTGTGGTGCTGGTGCTCGACATCGTCACCAAGGTGCTTGCGGTGCGCCTGCTGGTGCCCGGACAACCGGTGTCGATCATCGGGGACACCGTCACCTGGACCCTCGTCCGTAACTCGGGGGCCGCGTTCTCGATGGCCACCGGCTACACCTGGGTGCTGACCCTGATCGCCACCGGCGTCGTGATCGGCATCATCTGGATGGGTCGCCGCCTGGTGTCGCCGTGGTGGGCGCTGGGGCTGGGCATGATCCTCGGCGGCGCGCTCGGCAACCTCGTCGACAGGTTCTTCCGGTCGCCCGGGCCGCTGCGCGGACACGTGGTGGACTTCCTCTCGGTCGGCTGGTGGCCGGTGTTCAACGTGGCCGACCCGGCGGTCGTCGGCGGGGCGATTCTGCTGGTGGTGCTGTCGCTGTTCGGATTCGACTTCGACACCGCCGGACGGCGCGAGCCGGACGGCGCATCCGATACCGCCGGACGGCGCGAGCCCGAGACCCGGACAGACTCCCGCCCCGACTCCAAGCCCGACACCGCTGCGCAGACCAAGACAACCGAGAGCACGCCCGCGACCACCGACAGCAAGCCGGACCGGGTCGACGAGCAGCCGGATATGACGAACTGATGACCACTCGCTCGATGCCCGTCCCGGAAGGACTGGCCGGCATGAGGGTGGATGCGGGGCTGGCGCGGCTGCTCGGCCTGTCCAGGACCGCCGCCGCCGCGATCGCCGAGGAGGGTGGCGTCGAACTCGACGGCGCGGCCGCCGGGAAATCCGACAAGCTCGTCGCGGGCGCCTGGCTGGAGGTGCGGTTGCCGGAACCGCCCGCGCAGGTGGAGAACACCCCCGTCGACATCGAGGGCATGTCGATCCTGTACTCGGACGCCGACATCGTCGCGGTGGACAAACCCGCGGGGGTGGCCGCGCATGCCTCGGTGGGCTGGACCGGGCCGACGGTGCTCGGCGGGCTGGCCGCGGCGGGCTACCGCATCACCACCTCCGGCGTGCACGAGCGTCAGGGCATCGTGCACCGGCTCGATGTCGGCACCTCGGGCGTCATGGTGGTGGCGATCTCGGAGCGGGCCTACACCCTGCTGAAACGCGCGTTCAAGCAGCGCACCGTGGACAAGCGGTATCACGCGCTGGTGCAGGGCCACCCGGACCCGTCGAGCGGGACCATCGACGCGCCGATCGGGCGGCACCGCGGCCATGACTGGAAGTTCGCGGTCACCGAGGACGGCCGGCACAGCATCACCCACTACGACACCGTCGAGGCGCATGTCGCGGCCAGCCTGCTCGACGTACATCTGGAAACCGGACGGACCCACCAGATCCGGGTTCATTTCTCGGCGCTGCATCACCCCTGCTGCGGCGACCTAACCTATGGTGCGGACCCGACCCTGGCCAAGAAACTCGGCCTGGAACGGCAGTGGCTGCACGCCCGGTCACTGGCGTTCGCGCATCCCGCGGACGGCCGGTGGATCGAGATCACCAGTCCCTATCCCGCTGACCTGCAGCACGCTTTGGACGTCTTGCGCAGCCAAGACCGGTGACCGACACCGCTGCCCGCCGTTCCGGCCTGCTCTTCGGAGTCGGCGCGTACGGCGCGTGGGGGATGTTCCCGGCCTTCTTCCCGCTGCTGAAGCCCGCCGGTGCGGTGGAGATCCTGGCGCACCGCATCGTCTGGGGCTTCCTCTTTCTCTTTGTCGTCGTCGTGGCGGTGCGCCGGCTGCGGGACCTACGGGCGATCGACGGCCGGACCTGGCTGCTGCTGGCGGCCGCCTCGGTGCTGATCTCGATCAACTGGCTGATCTACGTGTACGCGGTCAACAACGGCCACGTCGTCGACGCGGCACTGGGGTACTTCATCAATCCTCTGGTCACGGTGCTGCTGGGGCTGCTGCTCTTCCGGGAGCGGCTGAATCGCGCGCAATCCCTGGCGCTGGCGATCGCCGTGATTGCGGTGGTGGTGCTGACCGTCCAGCTCGGCGCTCCGCCGTACATCGGGCTCGGACTGGCATTGACCTTCGGCCTCTACGGAGCGGTCAAGAAGGTCGTGCCGGTCGATCCCCGGGTCAGCGTCGGCATCGAGACCGCCCTGGTGACGCCCGCGGCCGTGGGTTATCTGATCGTGTTGCAGGTCGGCGGGGACGGCGCATTCGGGGCCCACGGTCCCGGACACCTGGTGCTGATGATCCTCGCCGGTGTGTTGACCGCGATACCGCTGCTGTTGTTCGCCGGGGCGGCCCATCGTCTGCCGCTGGTGACGATGGGCCTGCTGTTCTACATGACCCCCATCATGCAGATGTCCTGGGGCATCCTGGTGGGGCACGAACCTATGCCCGCAGCCCGCTGGATCGGGTTCATCCTGATCTGGCTGGCGTTGGCGGTGTTCACCGTCGACGCCGTCGTCCGGACACGCTCGACCCGACTCGACCGGTCCCGTACCTCGTCCGGAGGGGCTCAGGTGTGAGACGGGCAACACTCTGTGAGCAATGGTCGTTCGTGGCACACAGAGTTACCAGCAACACCATGTAGCCTTGTCGCCAATGTCCAGACGTTCGAAGGTGACCGCGCGCGGCCTTCTCGCCTCAAACGGTCGCATGATCGTCCGGCATCCCGTGCTGGTCATCGCCGCATGGCTGGTCATCGCCGGTTCGCTGTTCGCGGCCCTGCCACCGCTGATCACGGTCGCCCAACGCAACCCACCTGGCTTCCTGCCCGAGGAGTCTCCGGTCCTGGCAACCAGCCAGCAAATGAAGGATGCCTTCAACGAGGCGGGCGCGACCAACCTCATCGCTGTGATCCTCGTCAACGAGGACGGGCTGACCGACGCGGACGACGCCACCTACCGCGAGCTGGTGGACAATCTGCGTGCTCGCAACGACATCGTGGTGTCGATGCAGGATTTCGTGAGCATCAAGGAAATCCGCCCCGCGATGACCAGCAAGGATGGCAAGGCCTGGAACCTGCCGGTCAGCCTCAACGGCACGATGGGCACGGGCACCGGGCAGGCCGCCTATCGGGACGCCGTCAAGATCATCGAGGAGACGACGGCCGGCACCACGCTGACACCGAGCGTCGTCGGCGGTGCGGCGACGATGGAGGACGTCACCGGTATCGCGTTGCGCGATCAGTTGATCATCGAGGTCTCCACGGTCGTCACCGTCCTGCTGATCTTGATCATCGTCTACCGCAACCTCGTCGCGATGCTCATACCGCTGCTCAGCATCGGTATCTCACTGGCGGTGGCGCAGCAGGTGGTGGCCGGACTCGGGCTGCTCGGGCTGGGTCTCGCTCCGCAGACGATCGTGCTGATCACCGGCATGATGCTCGGCGCGGGCGTCGACTATGCGGTGTTCTTCTTCAGTCGATATCAGGAATGTCTGCGCGAGGGCCTGAAAACCGACGACGCCATCATGAAGTCGATGGTCACCATCGGGGAGGTGATCGCGGGCTCCGCGGGCACGGTGGCGTTGACCTTCCTCGGTCTGTCCTTCGCCACCTTGAGCGTGTTCTCCACCGTCGGCCCGGCCCTCGCGGCGACCATCTTCATCGGGTTCCTCGGATCGATCACGCTGCTGCCGGCGTTCATCACCCTCGCCGGCCGCCGTGGCTGGGTGAACCCGCGCAAGGACATCACCGGTCCGATGTGGCGGCGGATGGGCGTCAGCATCGTCCGCCGGCCCAAGCGCAATCTGTTCGGCAGCCTGGTCGTGCTGGTCGCGCTGGCCGGCTGCGCGCTGCTGGTCGACTTCAACTACGACGATCGCAAGAACCTGCCGCGGGATTCGGAGAGCAATCAGTCCTACGAGACCATGAACGCCCACTTCCCGGCGAGTGCTTCGGTCCAGCAGTTCATCGTGGTGCACTCCGAGACCCAGGATCTGCGCTCACCCCGCGCACTGGCGGACATGGAGCAGATGGCCCAGCGGATCAGCCAGCTCCCCGACATCGCGGCGGTGCGCGGTATCACCCGGCCCAACGGCGAGATGCTGACCGAGGCCCGGGCCACCCACCAGGCCGGCGAGGTGGGCGGCAAGCTCGGTGAGGCCACCCATCTCATCGACGAGAACGATTCGCGGCTCACCCAGCTATCCGAGGGCGCCCACGCGCTGGCCGCCGCCCTGGACAAGATCCGCGATCAGGTGGTCGGCTCGGCTGACTCGATGCGCACCATTCTCAAGTCCCTGGTCGAGATCGAGCAGGAGTACGGGGGCGAGGACACCCTCAGGGACATCAACGTCGGCGCTGCGCTGGTGACGTCGATGCGCACGCTCGGCAAGACCATGGGGGTCGGCCTCGAGCAGGTCGTGCTGAACTACACCTGGATGGCGCCGATGGTGGCGCTGCTCAAGTCCAGCCCGATGTGCACCCTGGATCCCGCGTGCAACGCGGTGCGCATCGATATGGAGCGCATCGTCATCGCCTACGACGACGGCACCATCCAACAGCTCTACGAACTCGCCAAGCAGATGGAGACCACCCAGGAGGGTGACGGCCTGCAGCGTTCGGTCACCGGTGTCACCGACAACCTGGGGCAGGCGCTGGGCGCGGCCGACCGGCTGGGTCTGGACAGCCCGGAGGCCGTCGAGTCGCAGATGGACGAGCTGCTCAAGGGCGTCAACATGCTCGCCGACTCCAGCGAGGCGCTGGCCCAGGGCGTCCAGCTGCTGGTGGACCAGACCCGCCAGATGGGCGGCGGTCTGAGCCAGGCCTCAGACTTCCTGCTGGCGATGAAGCGGGATGCGGCAGACCCCTCGATGTCCGGGTTCTACATCCCGCCGCAGATCCTGACCCGGCCGGAGTTCGAGAAGGCGGCCAAGCTGTTCATCTCGCCGGACGGCCACACCGCCCGGTACATGGTGCAGACCGCGCTGGACCCGTTCGGCGCGGATGCGATGGACCAGGTCGACGACATCGTCGAAGCAGCTTTGAGTTCCCGCCCGAACACCACATTGGCCGATGCGGACATCGCGATGGTCGGCACCAGCGTGTTCCAGAACGAGATCCGCGGCTACTACAACGGCGACATCCAGTACATCGTGCTGGTCACCCTGATCGTGGTGTTCCTGATCCTGGCCGTGTTGCTGAAGGCGATCCTCGCACCGATCTATCTGGTGCTCTCGGTGGTGCTGTCCTATATGTCTGCGCTGGGCATCGCCGTCGTGTTCTTCCAGATCATCCTCGACCAGCCCATCTTCTGGAACACGCCGGGTATGACGTTCCTGGTGCTGGTGGCTGTCGGCGCGGACTACAACCTGCTGCTCATCTCCCGAATACGGGAGGAGGCACATCGCGGAACCCAGGTCGCCGTGATCCGGACCATCGGCGCGACCGGTGGCGTGATCACCTCGGCCGGCCTGATCTTCGCGGCGTCCATGCTGGCCATGACGGTCAGTAGCATCGCGGCGATCGTGCAGCTCGGGTTCATCATCGGTGTCGGCCTGCTGCTGGACACCTTCCTGGTGCGCACCATCACCGTGCCGGCGATCGCGGTGATGCTGGGCGAGAAGAACTGGTGGCCCTCGACGGTGCCGAGCGAGCTGAAGCGGCGCATCCCGCTGCTCAACCGCCGCTCGGAATCGACCCCCCGGACCGCACCGCTGACCTTCCCGGTCGACGATGACCCCTACGACGACGACACCGACGTCGGCTACGGCGTCGCCGTCGCCAAGGCTTCGATGGTCAGCGCGGCCTGGCGGGCGCGTTAGCCCGACGATCAGGGGCTACGGAACACCGCGGCCATCTGGGCGGCGGCATCGGGCCAGTCTCCGTGGGCGGCCGCCCAGGCGCGCAGCGCGGCGCGGTCCACATCCGGCGACTGCTGCCGTGCCTCGACGAGGCCGCGGGCCAGACCCTCGGCCCCGGGCCCGACGGGATAGAGCCGCTGGCCGCCGGTCAGGTCGGCCAGATGGTTGATCGGCTGACCCACGATCGGGCAACCCATGCTGAGCGAGAGCAGGGCGCTGCCCGAGGTGAAGAACGCGTGATGTGCGACGACGGACACGTCCGCTGCGGCGAAGTACGTGGGCACCTCATCATCAGGAATTCTCTTCGCGTGCACCACGATTCGAGGGTCGCGATGCGCGAGGTCGAGTTCGGCCGAGACGTCACCCTCCGGTTTGCCTGCGACGAGGAGTCGATCGTCGGCACCGGCGATCGACTGGAATGCCCGGATCACGTCCGCGAGCCCCTTGTACGGGCGGATCTTCCCGAAGGACAGTGCGACGAAACCGCGCGGCGGTAGACCGAGCCCGGCGCGGGCCACCGCCTGCGACGGCGGTTGCGGGTGCACGTTCACATACGCCGGGTGATGGACGACGGTGCACGGCCCGGTGTAGCCGAACTCCTTCCGCAGAATGTCCTGTGCCCCCGGGAAGTGGATGAAGACGTGGTCGGTGTGCGCCAACAGTTCCGCGCGGAAACAGCGCCCCAACTCCGGGTGCGGGTCGTCGTGGGGGACCAGGTTGTGCGCGGTCCACGCGATCCGGATTCCGCGCCGTTTGAGGCGGCGTATGTGCTGGTGAAAGGACTCCGCGCGGGTCATGTAGAGCCACCGCAGATGATGTACGTGGGCCTCGGTGGACCAGTGCACATGTAGCCAGTCGCCGGAGCGCAACCGGGTCGATCCGGCCCCGAGGAGATACGGGGTGGTTACCCGCAGCCCCTCGTCGCGTAGCCCGTCGACCACTCTGGGCAGGTAGTTGGTGCTCATCCATCGCGGCCACTGCAGCACCCGGACCGGCCGCGCCGTGCCTCGGTCGTCGCTGGGACCCTCGACAACCGTTGCGGCAGCGGGCTTCAACCCCCGGGCGACTGAGTGTGACACGGCCGGTGACTTTACCTGGGTTTTCTCCCGCGGTGGGGCGGCCGTTGCGGCCCTGCGCGAGAAGGCAGGTCGCCCGCCAGGTGGCCAAAGCAGTTGTCGCGAACGGCAATTCGTGACGGCCGTCACGCACCGGGGGCGGGTCTGCTCACGGGTGCGCGGGAAAACCCGGGCGGGTTTGCCAGAAACGACGGGCCGGGGACGTTCCGGCGGGGTGGCGGGCGCCCCCGGCGGACTTTGCCGGGACGGCGCCGATCCCAACCCGGAGTCGGCGCGTCGATCAGCGGTTGATGTGATGTACTGGGCACCGACGACCCGGCGTCGCCCAGCAGGCCTGCCATCGGTGCCGCGGACGTCAACGTGCAGCAGACACCGTTAGGCGAGGAGAGGTTGTTGGCTGGCAGACTCGATCCGGCCGCAGGTGACACCGCAGTCACATCAGCTCCGTCTTCTGACCGTCACCCTAGAGCCTGGAGTGCAGTCAAATGAAACTCAGCGTGATCGGAACGGGCTATCTGGGCGCCGTCCACGCCGCCTGCATGGCACAGATCGGCCACGAGGTGGTCGCCTACGACACCGACGCGTCCAAGATCGCGCAACTGTCGACCGGCACCTCGCCGTTCTTCGAGCCCGGGTTCGACGAACTGCTCGCCGAGGTGCTGGCCACCGGCCGGCTGCGGTTCACCCAGTCGGTCCAGGAGGCGGTGTCCGGGGCGTCGGTGCACTTCGTCTGCGTCGGCACCCCGCAGCTGGCCGGCTCGGACGCCGCGAACATCGAATATGTCGACAGCGCGTTCCGCACGGTGGCCGCCAACGCCGACTGCGACGGGCTGATCATCGGCAAGTCGACCGTCCCGGTCGGCACAGCCCAGCGACTGTCCGGCGAGGTTGCTCAGGCCGACTCGCCACACCGGTTGGAGGTGGCCTGGAATCCGGAGTTCCTCCGGGAGGGCAAGGCCATCGAGGATACCCTCAAACCGGACCGCCTGGTCTTCGGTGTCACGTCCGAGTACGCGGAGAAGACGCTGCTGGAGGTGTACGGCAGCATCATCGAGGCCGGGACGCCGTACCTGACCGCCGATCTGCCGACCTCGGAGTTGGTCAAGGTGTCGGCCAATGCCTTTCTGGCGACCAAGATCTCGTTCATCAACGCGATGGCCGAGGTATGCGAGATCGTCGACGCCGACGTCGTAACGCTCAGTCGCGCGCTGGGATACGACGACCGGATCGGCAAGCGATTCCTCAACGCGGGCTTGGGCTTCGGCGGCGGCTGCCTACCCAAGGACATCCGCGCGTTCAGCGCGCGGGCCGGCGAGCTGGGTGCCTCGGATGCGCTGCGCTTCCTGCACGAGGTCGACAAGATCAACCTGCGCCGTCGGGAGAAAGCCGTCTCGGTGGCGCGTGCCGTCGTGGGCGGGGAATTCCTGGGCAAGAGCATCGCCGTGCTGGGCGCCGCGTTCAAACCCAACAGCGATGACGTGCGCGACTCGCCGGCCCTGAACGTGGCCGCCGCGATGCATCTGAAGGGCGCCGATGTGCGGGTGCACGATCCGAAGGCGATCGAGAACGCCAAGGCGCGATTCCCCACGCTCGGCTATTTCGACGGTGTCGAAGACGCCTGCCGCAATGCCGATCTGATCGTGCTGGCCACCGAATGGGACGAGTACACCGCCATCGACCCGGTCGCGTTCCACTCGGTCGTCAAGCAGGCCCGTCTGCTCGACACCCGCAACGTCATCGATCGGGAGTACTGGTCGGGAGCCGGCTGGCAGGTGTACTCGCTGGGCAGAGGCGGATTGAACGTCTAGGTCATGACCAATCAGACGATCGAGGTGATCATCCCGGTCCGGGATATGGCAGATCACCTGCCCGGGTTGCTCGGCCCGATCCTCGACCAACTCGCCGACGGCGACCGGGTCACGGTGGTCAACGATGCCTCGACCGACGCGACCGAAGAGGTGGCGCGCTCGCTGGGCGCCAATGTCGTGACGTTGACCGACAGCCGCGGTCCCTATTACGCGCGTCAGGTTGCCGCGAGCAGGTCGCGCGCCGACATCCTGCTGTTCATCGACGGGCGCTGCCGGCCACTGCCGGGCCTGCTCGATGCGCACCGGTCGCTGCAGCAGCAACCGGGAGTCGCGCTGTCCTGCACCAACGTCCGGACCGTCACCGGGCCCACCCTCGCCGCCCGGATGGCGGCCAAGATGCAGCCCTTCATGCTTCCCCGGTCGGGCGGGGCGATGAAGGCGACGATCGGGATGGTGCCGCCCAAACCGGATTACTATCCGACGGCCAATCTCGGGATCGACCGGACCGCGTTCGCGAAGGTCCGCGGATTCCGGGAGATGCGCGGCGGCGGCGACCTCGACATCTGCTGGCGGATCCAGGAACAGTCGCTGGGCACGATTGCGACCGACACCCGGGTGCTGATGGAGTGGGAGCCCCGCGCGTCGATGCGCGACATGGGCAGCCAGTGGAAGCGGTACGGCCACAGCAATGCCTACCTGCGCTGGGCGCACCACAACGACACGGCGAATTCCTACGATCATTCGGCGCCCAAACACTCACCGGTCGAGGCGTGGACGACGCTGCGCGCCGAACTGCGCCGACCGGTCGGTGAGCTGGCGGCCAATGCGATCGTCGGACTGGCATTCCAGTACGGCTTCGTCACCGCGTGGCTGAAGCGCTCGGAGTTCGTGATGCCCAAGCATTTCGAGGTGGTTCCGGAGCTGGACCCCAAGTAGGGACGCCGTCGGCACCGACGTTTCTCGACCCACGGATTTGGTCGGGGCGCTTTTGCATTCGTGAACCTTTCTGAATCAAATATTTGCCGCGGCGCCGGGGGACCTTAATGTGAGGGTGGTATCACGGGGTCGCACGCTCGTTTCCGGAGCGTATGGGGGGACCGTGAGATCCGATACGCCGGGGGGCGATGAAATTGATCGGAAATCGTGCGGTACGAATGGTTTTCATTCTTACTTTGCTGTTCATCGGGTTTCTGCAGTACGCAATTCTCGTCATTGCACGGGCAGAGCCGTACCCCGCGATAATTCTGCCCGGGTTTCCAGCCCATTGCCCGGGCTGTCTGATGGAAACCGGGGTCGCCACGACGAAAAGCCCCGAATTACGCGTTCGATTCGCTGACGGTCATACGGAGGAAACGTCGGTCCGTGGCATTCTCCCGCCCGGACCGTCAGTCAGCCTGATGGCGTTCTCGTCCGCCTTCTCGGACTCCGGCGTCGAGGCCAACCCGGAGACGGTCGCTTGGCTCAAACACAGAACCGAGCGCCTTTTCCCGAAGCAGGACGTAGACGGACTGGACATCGTGTGGCGTTCGACGACCTACCGGACACCACACGAATCCGAGCTCAAGCACGTTCCGCTGTACACGATCAGCATCGATTTCCGAGACGCCCGATGAAATTGGGGGAGAGGTTCGACCGCTGGGTCGCAAGTGGACCGTTCACGCCTGCTGATTTGGGAATCTACCGGATCGTTTACGCGGGGGCCGCCCTTTTGACCGCCCCCGATATTCGCTGGGTCAGCCAATACCCGGATGTGACATTCAATCCGCCGCCCGGCCCCATGGCATTGTTCACGGGATTTCCGTCGCTCACTACTTTGATCGTTTTGGAGGTGCTCCGCACCGTCGCCTTGCTGATGCTCGGACTTGGTATTTGTACGAAATATGCATCCATTGCCGCATGGGTGATGCTGACCATTACCGCCGGGCTGACATATTGTTTCGGAAAGATCGACCATTCAATTCTTCTGGTCATCGTGTCACTGGTGTTCGCTTTCTCGGGCTGGGGAAATCGCTTCTCCATCGACGCGTTGCGCCGGACCGTAGACTGCCCGCCACAGCAGCAGTGGCCACTGCGCCTGATGGCGCTGCTGATCGCCTGGGCCTTCGCCGGTGCCGCGGTGACGAAGCTGCTGACCGGGTGGCTCTCGTTCTCCAGTCAGGCCGCTCGCGGATACTTCGTCCTCGGCTACCTGACCGAAGACAACGTCTACCTGTTGGCGCCGTGGGTAGCCGCACACGATGTGACAGCGGTGTGGGAGTTCGTCGACTGGACCACCGTGATCTTCGAGTTCTCCCTGCTGATCGCGCTGCCGTGGTGGCGTGCGTTCAGAACGGCGCTCGCGGTGGCAACGACTTTTCATCTCGGCGTGCTGTTCGTCATGAACATCGATTTCAGCCACGCGGTCGTTGCCTACGCCGCGTTCGTGTCCTGGGGCGCCATCGCAGAATTACTCAGCCGCCACCGAAGCCTCCGGACGCTGGCACGACTGTTCAATCCCGATGCCGAACCGTTGGTCGGCGCGCCGGCATATCTGCTCCTGGGACTGCTGGCCCTCGCTGTCGGCGGCGGAACCTGGTATCTGATGGTCAACCCGCTGGGGGACCTGCCCACCGGGTCCCTGCTCGGCAACGTATTCATCGTGATGGCCGGAGCCGGTGGCTTGACCTACCTCGCCCTGGAACTGCGCAACGCACTCCGCGCCGTCCGGATAGGGCGCCGCGGCGCGGCCGGTAATTCGTCCGTCGTCGACGAACCCGCGGACGCCGACAGGTAGTCGGGCTCAGGCCTCGAGCTTGCCGCCCTCGACCGCCATGCGGTAACCCCGGACGGTGGCCGGCACGAACAATGCTGCCAGCACCACAGCCCACAGCAGGGTCAGCAGCAGCGGCTGCCAGACGTCACCGCCCGAGGACAGCGCCCGCATGGCCGCCGCCGGCGGCGCGATCGGCTGGTACTCGACCAGCGGGCGCAGCACCGCGGGGATGCGTTCGACCGGGATCAGTGTGGCGAACGCCAGGCCCATACAGCCGCTCTGGGTCCAAGTGAGGATGAGTCGGCCCTGTGGGCGCAGCGCGAGGGTGATGACGACCGTCGCGAAGACGAGCACGACGATGACCGGGATCAACAGGTACAGAACGAGCGACAGTGCGCCGCCGGCGAACCGGAAGCCCATCACGTACGCGGTGGCCACGACGAATGCCGTACCGACGAAGGTGCGCACCGCCTCGGCCAGCAGCGCACCGGTCAGCGGTGCGGTGCGGTGCACCGGCATCATCCACATCCGGGTCAGCAGGCCGCTGTCGCGGTCGTAGGGCACCGAGAGGCCGGCGCCGACGGCAGCCGACATGGCGCCGGCCAGCGCGCACACCGGGATCAGCAGGTCCAGGCCGCTGTTACCGGTGATCCGCACCATCGACTTGCCCACCAGCAGGCCATAGATGATCAGCAGTCCGGTGGGGAACAGCAGCGCCTGCAGCGGGACCATCGGGTACCGGCGCCACTGGATGAACAACCGGCCGGCGAAGATCCAGCTCTCCGTCAGCAGCGAATGCTTGTGGGTGGGTTGGGTGGTCATGATCGCCGTCCCTGCAGTCGCACGGCGATGACGCCGAAGATCACCAGCAGGCCGATGCACCACGCCAGGCTGGCCGCCAGGTTTCCGGTGTCGACGTGACCGCTGGTGAATCCGCGCAACGTCTCGGTGATCTGTGAAATCGGCTGGTACTGCACGAAGGGATGCAGCCACGACGGGAAGGCGTCCAGCGGCGCGAGGCCGGTCGACAGCAGCACCAGCAGCAGCTGCGGGACGAGCAGCAGCTGGCTGGCCACCTCGGTGCGCCCGGCCTTGCTGCCGGTCGCATCGGCGCCCAGCGACAATGCCAGCGTGAGGACCAGCGCCATCACGACGAATGCGGCCGTGTAGCCGAATCCGGCGGACGGCCGGAACCCGAACAGCGCCGCCGCCAGGAAGGACGCGATCAGACCCAGCACACCGCGGACCAGGCTGTAGGCCATCCGGGCCATCAGCGGGGCGTAGGGCGAGATGGGCAACGTGCGCATCCGGGCGCCCAGCCCGCTGATCTTCTCCCAGGCCGCCCGGTCGGTGGTGGTCAGCGCGCCGAACAGCATCGCCTGCACGACCACGGCCGGCAGGACGTACTGGGCGTAGGTCATGTCGCCGACGGCGATGATGTCGCGCAGCAGGAACGTGAGCCCGATCAACCCGGCGATCGGTACCAGCGTGGCAAACACCAAGTCCACCCGGCTCTTGCGCAGCACGCGGGCCGTGAGGATCGCGACCGCCGTCACGTCGTGGTGACCGGGCTGGTGAGGTGCAGGAACACCTCATCGAGCGAAGGCCTGCGCAGCGAGATGTCGATGAGTTCGACACCGATCTCGTCCATCCGCCGGAACACCTCGGTCAGCGTCGCCACGCCCGACGGGGCCGGCACGGACACGGTGGTGGCGTCGGTGTCCACCTCGACCTCGTCGAAATCGGACAGTGCTGCGGCGATCCGCGGCAGGTCGTCGGGGTTCAGCGGCGTCATCTCGCAGTAGCTCGAGCCGGTCTGGCGCTTGAGTTCGTCGGCGGTGCCCTTGGCCACGATCTGGCCGGCGTTGAGGATCACGATGGAATCGCTGAGGATGTCGGCTTCTTCCAGGTACTGGGTCGTCAGCAGCACCGTGATGTCCTGAGCCTTCAACGAGGACACCAGGTTCCACACGTCACGCCGGCTGCGCGGGTCCAGGCCGGTGGTCGGTTCGTCCAGGAAGAGCACCTTGGGCAGGATGACCAGGGACACGGCGATGTCGATACGCCGCCGCATGCCGCCGGAGTAGCCCACGACCTGCCGGTCGGCCGCATGGCCCATGTCGAATTGGGCGATGAGTTCATCGGCCCGGGCGCGGGCCTGCGCCTTGCGCATGCCGCGCAGCCGCCCGAACAGCACGAGATTCTCCCGGCCGGTCAGCCGCGGGTCGAGGGCGGCGTCCTGACCGGTGACACCGATGTTCTGGCGCACCTTGGCGGGCTCGCGGGCCACGTCGTACCCGGCGACCACCGCGGTGCCCGAGCTGGGGGTGAGCAAGGTCGACAGGATCTTCACCGTCGTGGTCTTGCCGGCTCCGTTGTGACCCAGCAACGCACACACCGACCCGGTGGGAACGGAAAAGCTCACGTCGCGCAGGGCGGGCACGCTGCCGCCGAATGTCTTGGCGACGTTCTGGAGCTCGATCACGGAGTCATACGATACAGCCGCAATCCGGTATGTGAGACCTTCGGTCGCGGGTCGTCCTGGGTTGTCGTGACGGTGCCCGGTCTCCCAACGGGGCCCGCTCGGGCTGTGTGGGACGACACGTCATGCGACACGCCCGGAACTGTCGGAGCACACCAATAGACTGGCCACCCTATGAGCGCTTCGTTTGTGCACCTGCATAACCACACTGAGTATTCGATGCTCGACGGTGCCGCGAAGGTCAAGCCGATGGTCGCCGAGGCCCAGCGCCTGGAGATGCCCGCGATCGGCATGACCGACCACGGAAACATGTTCGGGGCCAGCGAGTTCTACAACGTCGCCACCGCCGCCGGGATCAAACCGATCATCGGTATCGAGGCGTACATCGCCCCCGCCTCGCGGTTCGACACCAAGCGCGTGCAGTGGGGTGACCGCAGCCAGAAATCCGACGACGTGTCGGGTAGTGGTGCCTACACGCACATGACGATGGTCGCCGAGAACGCCACCGGGCTGCGCAACCTGTTCAAGCTGTCCTCGCTGGCCTCGTTCGAGGGCCAGCTCGGCAAGTGGTCCCGGATGGACGCCGAACTGATCGCCGAGCACGCCGAAGGCATCATCGCGACGACGGGCTGCCCCTCCGGCGAGGTGCAGACCCGGCTGCGGCTCGGGCAGATCGACGAAGCGCTCGCCGCGGCCGCCAAGTGGCAGGACATCTTCGGCAAGGAGAACTTCTTCCTGGAGTTGATGGACCACGGCATCGAGATCGAGCGCCGGGTCCGGGACGGGCTGCTGGAGGTGGGCCGCAAGCTCGGCATCCCGCCGCTGGCCACCAATGACTGCCATTACGTGACGCGGGAGGCCTCGCACAGCCACGAGGCGCTGCTGTGCGTGCAGACCGGTAAGACGCTGTCGGATCCGACCCGCTTCAAGTTCGACGGGGACGGTTACTACCTCAAGTCCGCCGCCGACATGCGCGCGCTGTGGGACCCCCAGGTCCCCGGCGCCTGCGATTCCACCCTGTTGATCGCCGAGCGGGTGCAGTCCTACGCCGACGTGTGGACCCCGCGGGACCGGATGCCGGTCTTCCCGGTGCCCGAGGGGCACGACCAGGGATCCTGGCTGCGCCACGAGGTCGACGAGGGCCTGGCCCGCCGGTTCCCCGACGGTGTGGCCCAGGAGTACCTGGACCGCGCCGACTACGAGATCAAGGTCATCTGCGACAAGGGCTTCCCGGCCTACTTCCTCATCGTCGCCGACCTGATCAATTACGCGCGCTCGGTCAACATCCGGGTCGGCCCGGGCCGTGGCTCGGCGGCGGGTTCGCTGGTGGCCTACGCGATGGGCATCACCAACATCGACCCCATCCCGCACGGTCTGCTGTTCGAACGCTTCCTGAACCCCGAGCGGCCGTCCGCACCCGATATCGATATCGACTTCGACGACCGCCGCCGCGGCGAGATGGTCCGCTACGCCTCCGAGAAGTGGGGCAGCGACCGGGTGGCCCAGGTGATCACGTTCGGCACCATCAAGACCAAGGCCGCGCTCAAGGACTCGGCCCGGGTCAACTACGGCCAGCCCGGTTTCGCGATCGCCGACCGGATCACCAAGGCGCTGCCGCCGCCGATCATGGCCAAGGACATCCCGCTGTCCGGGATCACCGATCCCACCCATGAGCGGTACAAGGAAGCCGCCGAGGTCCGCGGCCTGCTGGAAACCGATCCGGACGTGCGCACCATCTACGAGACGGCGCGTGGTCTGGAAGGCCTGGTCCGCAACGCCGGCGTGCACGCCTGCGCGGTGATCATGAGCTCCGAGCCGCTGGTCGACGCGATCCCGCTGTGGAAGCGGCCGCAGGACGGCGCCGTCATCACCGGCTGGGACTACCCGTCCTGTGAGGCCATCGGCCTGCTCAAGATGGACTTCCTGGGGCTGCGCAACCTCACCGTGATCGGTGACGCGCTGGAGAACATCAAGGCCAACCGGGGCATCGACCTGGACATGGATCATCTGCCGCTCGATGATCCGGCCACCTACGAGCTGCTGTCCCGCGGTGACACCCTGGGCGTGTTCCAGCTCGACGGCGGGCCGATGCGCGATCTGCTGCGCCGGATGCAGCCCACCGGGTTCAACGACATCGTCGCCGTGCTGGCGCTGTACCGGCCCGGCCCGATGGGCATGAACGCGCACAACGACTACGCCGACCGCAAGAACGGCCGGCAGCCGATCAAGCCGATCCATCCCGAGCTCGAGGAGCCGCTCAAGGACATCCTCGCCGAGACCTACGGTCTGATCGTCTACCAAGAGCAGATCATGTTCATCGCCCAGAAGGTCGCCTCCTACACCATGGGCAAGGCCGACGCGCTGCGAAAGGCCATGGGCAAGAAGAAGCTTGAGGTCCTCGAGGCCGAATACAAGGGCTTCAAGGAGGGGATGACCGCCAACGGTTTCTCCGAGGCCGCGGTCAAGGCGTTGTGGGACACCATCCTTCCGTTCGCGGGGTATGCGTTCAACAAGTCGCACGCCGCCGGCTACGGGCTGGTGTCGTTCTGGACCGCCTACCTCAAGGCCAACTACCAGGCCGAGTACATGGCCGGTCTGCTCACCTCGGTCGGTGACGACAAGGACAAGGCCGCGGTCTACCTGTCGGACTGCCGCCGGCTCGGCATCACCGTGCTGCCCCCGGACGTCAACGAATCGGTGCACAACTTCGCCTCGGTCGGTCAGGACATCCGGTACGGCCTCGGCGGTGTGCGCAACGTCGGCGCGAATGTGGTGCAGTCGATCATCAACGCCCGCCGCGAGAAGGGGAAGTACACCGACTTCTCCGATTACCTGAACAAGATCGACATCGCGGCCTGCAACAAGAAGGTCACCGAATCGTTGATCAAGGCGGGGGCATTCGACTCGCTCGGTCATCCCCGTAAGGGGTTGTTCCTGGTGCACGCCGACGCGGTGGACTCGGTGCTCGGCACCAAGAAGGCCGAGGCGATCGGCCAGTTCGACCTGTTCGGTGGCGGGGACGCCGACTCCGGAATCGAGTCGGTGTTCACCATTCCCGTACCCGAGGGGGAGTGGGAGGACAAGCACAAGCTGGCCCTGGAGCGGGAGATGCTGGGGCTCTACGTGTCCGGGCATCCGCTGGACGGGGTGGCGCACCTGCTGGCCGCCCAGGTGGACACCCAGATCCCGGCGATCCTGGAAGGCGACATCGGCAACGACGCGCAGGTGCGCATCGGCGGGATCCTGGCCTCGGTCAACCGCCGGGTCAACAAGAACGGATTGCCCTGGGCCTCAGCGCAAGTGGAGGACCTCACCGGTGGCATCGAGGTGTTGTTCTTCCCGCAGACCTATTCGGCGTTCGGTGCCGACATCGCCGACGATGCGGTGGTGATCGTCGGCGCGAAGGTCGCGATCCGGGACGACCGGATCTCGCTGATCGCCAACGATCTGATCGTTCCCGACTTCTCGAACGCCCAGGGCGATCGCCCGGTCGCGGTCAGCCTGCCGACGCGGCAGTGCACGGTGGACAAGGTGACCGCGCTCAAGCAGGTGCTGACCCGTCACCCCGGGACCTCGCAGGTACATCTGCGGTTGATCAGCGGGGAGCGGATCACCACCCTGGAACTCGATCAGTCGCTGCGCGTGACACCGTCCTCGGCGCTGATGGGTGACCTCAAGGCGTTGCTGGGCCCGGGCTGCCTGGGCGGCTGAGCGGCGGTCACAGGTCGACCGCGACGATCGCGCTGTCCGGCCACACGTCGCGGTGCCGGGCGCGGCGCAGCTTCTCGCGCAGCGGCAGATCGCGGTGCACGTTGGTGACGCCGGGGATCTTGAGCAGCGGAAGAATGTTCCACTGCCAGCCGTACCGGTTGTGCAGCAAGGTATTGGCGCGGGTGGCGTCGGACCCGGAGAGCAGTCGGGCGCGACCCCCGACGGTGTCGCCGACGCAGTTGCCGCGGTGATCGCAGGCGGTCAACTCCACGTCGGCGCGGACCTGCAGGCGCCGCGTCTTCGGGCCGATCTTGGTGCGGAACAGGACGGTTCGACCGTCGGCGACGAACCAGATCGGCGTGTCGACCGGGGTGCCGTCACGGCGGTGCGTGCGCAGCATGGCGTAACGGGATCGGCTCAGGGCGGCAAGTTCGGTATCCATCGATGGCATGATCGACAGTCAACAACTTAGAGTTGGCTCTAAGTCAAGGGTCTTCAGGGAAGGTGCTGTCGATGGCCACACTATTGACCATCGGTGAGGTCGCACGCCGCACCGGAGTCGCGCAGACCACGCTGCGCTACTACGAGCAGATCGGCTTGCTGCCGCCCCCGCAGCGGGTCGGTGGTCAGCGACGCTACCCGGAATCGGCCATGATCCGGCTGGAGGTGATCCGCGCCTGTAAGGCCGCCGGATTCGCGCTGGAGGAGATCGTGGCGCTGATGGGGGACCACGCCCCCGGCAAGCCGGTGGCCCGGGCACTGGCCGAGGCGAAGCTCATCGAGATCGACGCTCAGATGCGGACCCTGGAGCGGGCCAAGGAGATCATCCGGTGGGGAATGGCCTGCGAATGTCCGTCGATAGAGGAGTGCGGATGCGGCATTCCGCACACGCTGTTGGCTGGGTGAGAAGGCAGAAGCTACCGGCGCGCGGACATTCCACCGGCCAGCCACACCGCGGTCGCCGCGGCGGCGGCGGTCAGCACGGCCGGACCAAGGTTGGCGGCGAGGACGCCGACCGCCACGAGCACCAGGGCGCCGAGGATCAGCGCGACCACCTTGTACATCGGCCACGGGACCCCGGCGATGTTGATTTCGGTGTGCGTGGTCATGGGTCCACGATAGCTCGCAACCCAGAGTTCGGGCAACCGAAACCTTCTGCGTGTCGTACGTCTCTGCCCGGCGTTGTCCCAGCACCGGAGGGGAAACCGGTTTTCGTCGTGAGGACAGGTAGTGGCACCATTAGACGGTGTCTGCAGACCTGAGCCGAGTCCCACGTGTTTCGCCGCTGTCCGCGGCCGACATCGACGAGGCCGCTGCACGAATTTCCGACGTCGTCACCCTTACTCCGCTGCAGTTCAGTGACCGGCTGTCGGCGGCGACCGGCGCCCAGGTGTACCTCAAGCGCGAGGACCTGCAGCCGGTGCGGTCCTACAAACTGCGCGGCGCCTACAACGTGCTGATGCAGCTCACGCCCGAAGAACTCGCGGCCGGCGTGGTCTGCTCGTCGGCGGGCAACCACGCTCAGGGTTTCGCGTTGGCCTGCCGGTCGATGGGCGTGCACGGCCGGGTCTACGCACCGGCCAAGACACCGAAGCAGAAGCGCGACCGCATCCGCTACCACGGCGGCGACTACATCGAACTGATCATCGGCGGCAAGACCTACGACCTGGCGGCCGAAGCCGCGCTCGATGATGTAGCGCGCACCGGGGCCACCCTCGTGCCCCCGTACGACGACCCCCGGACCATGGCCGGCCAGGGCACCATCGCGGTCGAACTGCTCGAGCAGCTCTCCGCCGAGCCCGATCTGGTCATCGTCCCGGTCGGTGGTGGCGGGTGTATCGCCGGTATCACCACCTACCTGTCCGAACGCACCACGACGTCCTCGGTGTTGGGCGTCGAACCGGCAGGGGCCGCGTCGATGATGGCCGCGCTGGCCGCCGGTGAACCCGTGACCCTCGATCACGTCGACCAGTTCGTGGACGGGGCTGCGGTGGCTCGGGCCGGTACCCACACCCACGCTGCGCTTGCCGCGGCCGGCGACATGCTGTCGATCACCTCGGTCGACGAGGGGGCGGTGTGCTCGGCGATGCTCGACCTGTATCAGAACGAGGGCATCATCGCCGAGCCCGCGGGAGCGCTGTCGGTGGCTGCGTTGTTGGAGGCCGACATCACCCCCGGCTCCACCGTGGTGTGCATCATCTCCGGCGGCAACAACGACGTCTCCCGATACGGGGAGATCCTGGAGCGCTCCCTGGTGCACCGCGGTCTGAAGCACTATTTCCTGGTGGACTTCCCGCAGGAGCCCGGTGCCCTGCGTGGCTTCCTGGACAGCGTGCTCGGCGCCAACGACGACATCACCCTGTTCGAATACGTCAAGCGCAACAACCGCGAAACCGGCGAAGCGCTCGTCGGTATCGAGTTGAGTTCGGCCGCCGATCTGGAGGGGCTGATCCAGCGGATGGAGGAGTCCGAGGCGCACGTCGAACTGCTGGAACCCGGTTCGCCGACCTACCGCTATCTGACCTGAGTCCGCAGCACCGCGAAAGAATGCCCCGGGATCGCGGTGCTCCCGCCATCGGTGGACGGTGGCTCCCAGGCCAGCACGGTGTCTCCG
Organism: Mycobacterium sp. AMU20-3851; assembly: GCF_043974665.1. Classification (NCBI taxonomy): domain Bacteria; kingdom Bacillati; phylum Actinomycetota; class Actinomycetes; order Mycobacteriales; family Mycobacteriaceae; genus Mycobacterium; species Mycobacterium sp. AMU20-3851. The sequence continues at coordinate 2,986,577 of NZ_CP146371.1, read as the reverse complement.
GCGACGGGAACGGTCACCGGAGCATCGCCCAGATTGCAGACGACCGCAAATGCGCCCCGGTGCATCACGATCCAGCGGTTCTCTTCGTCGTAGTCGATGCGCAGATTCGGCAGCCACGGGTCGGCGAAATCCGGTTCGGTGCGCCGCAGCGCGATCAGGCCCCGGTAGGTCTCCAGTAGCCGGACGTGCTCACCCTCGGTGACCTCGGCCCAGTTCAGCTTCGAGCGGAGGAAGGTCTCGGGATCCTGCGGGTCGGGGATCTCGTCGGCGTCCCAGCCGTGCTCGGCGAATTCGGCTTTGCGGCCCTCGGCGGTGGCGCGGCCCAGTTCCGGTTCGGGGTGCGAGGTGAAGAACTGGAACGGGCTGCTCGAGCCCCACTCCTCACCCATGAACAGCATTGCCGTGTAGGGAGATCCGAGCGCCAGCGCCGCCTTGACCGCCAACTGCCCGGTGGTCAGGTTCTGTGACGGGCGGTCGCCGGTGGCGCGATTGCCGACCTGGTCGTGGGTCAGGGTGTAGGCCAGCAGCCGGGTCGCCGGGATGGTGGCGGTATCCAGTGGGCGGCCGTGCCGGCGGGCACGGAACGACGAGTAGGTACCGGCATGGAAGTAGCCGTGCTGCAACGTCGTCGCCAGCGTCTCCAGCGTGCCGAAATCGCCGTAGTAGCCCTGCCGCTCACCAGACACCGCGGTGTGGATGGCGTGGTGGATATCGTCATCCCACTGTGCGGTGAGACCCAGTCCACCGCGATCCCGCGGGGTGATCAACCGCGGATCGTTCATGTCACTCTCACCGATCAGGGACAGCGGCCGGCCCAATTCCGCTGCCAACGCGTCCGTCTCGGCCGACAGCTCTTCGAGAATGTGGATCGCGGTCGTGTCCACCAGGGCGTGTACAGCGTCCAGCCGCAGGCCGTCGGCCCCGAAATCGCGCATCCAGCGCAGCGCACAGTCGATGATGTAGCGGCGCACCTCGTCGGCCCCGGCATCGGCGATGTTCACCGATTCGCCCCACGGGTTCGACCCGGTGGACAGGTACGGGCCGAACCGCGGCAGATAGTTTCCGGACGGACCGAGATGGTTGAAGACGGCGTCGATGAGGACTCCGAGCCCGTTCGCGTGGCAGGCCTCGACGAAGCGCAGCAGCGCATCCGGTCCGCCGTAGGGTTCGTGCACGGCGTACCAGAGCACACCGTCATAGCCCCAGCCGTGCGTGCCGCTGAACGCGTTGACGGGCATCAGTTCGACGAAGTCGACACCCAGATCGACCAGATGGGGCAACTTCTCGACCGCCGAATCCAACGTGCCGGCCGACGTGAAGGTGCCGATGTGCAGTTCGTAGATGGCGGAACCCTCGATCGACCGCCCGGCCCAGGTCGGAGCAGGGCGGTCCGGGCTCCACAGCTGCGACGGTGCGTGCACTCCGTCGGGTTGGCGCGGCGAGCGCGGATCGGGCAGCACGGTTTCGTCTTCGTCGAGGACGAAGCCGTAGCGGCTGTCCGGTGCGGCCGGCACCGTTGCGCGCCACCAGTCGCCGCTCGTCCGCTCCATCGGATACAGCGTGCCGTCCACGTGCAGCCGGACACGTTCGGGGCGCGGTGCCCACACCGCGAAGTCGCGTTCAGTCATCGGCTCGCTCCAGCAGTGCCACGGGCAGGTCGGCGAACAGTTCGGTGGCCGCCGGGCTGCCGGCATGGGTCCGGCCGGTCAGCCGGTCGATCCACATTCCCTCCGGCAGGGTGAGAGTGGTGTCCCCCCAGCCGGTTTCGGCGAGTTTCACCGTCCACCGGGACACCGCCACCAGCACGTCATCGCCGCGCAGGAATGAGATCAGGTGGGCCGCCGCAGACCCCGCGGCCGGCATCGGCCGGTAGCTCCCGTCCAGGAAGACGTCCGGACGGTCCCTGCGCAACCGCAGCGCCGCACTGACCACCCGCATCTTCGGATCGGTACGCGCCTGCAGCGCCGTGCGTCGCACCGCGTAGTCCACCGGACGGCGGTTGTCCGGATCGACCAGGCTGTCGTCGAACAGCTCGGTGCCCTGATAGATGTCCGGAACGCCGGGGACGGTGAGCGCCAGCAGTTTCTGGCCGAGGCTGTCGTTGTGGGCGTGCGGATCGGCGCGGTCGACGAACGCCGTGAGTTCTTTGGACACCGGACCCTCGATGACGGCGTCGATCCACTCGTGTACCCCGGACTCGAACTCGGTGTCCGGGTCGTCCCAGCTGGTGTGCGTCGCCGCCTCGCGCATCGCCTTCTCCGCGTACGCGTGCAGCCGGGTGCGCAGTGCATCGGTCACCTCACCGTCCACCGGCCACACCCCGAAGATGTTCTGCCACAGGAACAGTGACGTCGCCGGGTCGGGGGTCAGCACGATCTTCGACCACCGGTCGACCCGGTCGGCCCACTCGTCTGCCAGCTGGGACAGCACACCGATCCGGGCCCGCACATCCTCGCTGCGTTTGGTGTCGTGGGTGGAAAGCGTCACCATCGCGTGCGGCCACAGCCGCGCCCGGGTGGCGCAGCGCTCGTGGAACTCCGCCGCGCTGACCCCGAACAGCGCGGGCTCGCCGCCCACCTCGTTGAGACTGACCAGCCGCGCGTCGCGGTAGAACAGGCAGTCCTCGACCGATTTCGCGGTGACCGCACCGCACAATTGCTGAATCCGGGTGGCGGCCTCCCCGTCGTGTGCCAATGCGGCGGCCACCAGTTGCAGCGGTGCGTCCAGTTCGGGCCGGGTCCGCACCGTCCGGTCGATGGCCGTCGGGGCGATCCCGGCGAGGTCCAGATAGTCGAACCGGTATACGTGCACGTGGGTCAGCAGGGCGCTGACGGCGTCGGGCAGCAGCGGATGATCGGCGCCGGTGTCGGCGACGATGGCCCGGCGCACCCGGGCCAGCTCACTGCCCAGGGTGCGGGTCGCAGATCGTGTCTTGAGTTCTGCAACGCGCTGTTCGACGGCGCTGTAGTCCACGCCGGTCGATTCGTAGAGCGCGGTCAGGGTGGGCTCGGACGCGGGATCGATGAACAGCCCGCCGATTTCGCGCAGCGCGTCGTAGCCGGTGGTGCCGTCCACGGGGAGGCCGGTGTCCAGTGCCTCCTCGGGTGCCAGGATCTTCTCGACGACGATCCACGCCGCAGGCCCGACGAGGTCACGCAGGTCGGTGACGTACCCGGCCGGCTCGGCCAGCCCGTCCGGGTGATCGATCCGCAGGCCGTCGACGAGGTCCTCGGTGAACCAGCGGCCGACCTCGGCGTGGGTGGCCTCGAAAACCCCCGGATCCTCCTGGCGCAGGCCCGCCAGCGAGGTGATGGAGAAGAACCGGCGGTACCCGCACAGGTTGTTCCGCCAGCCGATCAGCTTGTAATGCTGGCGCTCGTGGACCTCGCGGCCGGATCCGCCGGCCGTGCCGGGGGCGATCGGCCACACCCGGTCACCGAGGCACAGCACGTCCCCGTCGACGGTGAGTTCGTCGAGGTCCTCGTCGGATCCCAGCACCGGCAACACGATTCGGCCGGTGGGATCCAGGTCCCAGTCGATGTCGAAGTACGTGGCGTAGGCGGAGTCGCGGCCGTGTTCGAGCACGTCCCACCACCAGGCGTTCTGCCGAGGATCCTCGACGCCGACATGGTTGGGCACGATGTCGACGACCAGGCCCATGCCGCGGGCGCGCGCCTGCGCGGACAACTCGGCCAGCCCGTCTGCACCACCGAGGGCCTCGGACACCGTCAGCGGGTCGGTGACGTCGTAGCCGTGCGTGGACCCGTGCGCTGCGGTCAGGATGGGGGAGAGGTAGAGATGTGAGACACCCAGGTCGTCCAGATAGTCCAGCAGTTCGACGGCCTCGGTGAAGGTGAACGCATCGCCGCGCATCTGAAGGCGATATGTGGAGAGCGGGACACCCATCAGCCGTTACCGCCTAGGTCGTTTTCCGGAGCACCCGAAGCGATCGTGCCTGCAGTGAGATCTTCTCGCCCGCAGATATCGTCACCTCGTCGGCACCGGCGGGATCGCCGGTGTCCAACGCGGTTACCCACTTTTGGGCGTAATCATCCGACGGCAGCACGAAATCCAGGGGTTCGTCGTGTGCGTTGAAGCACAGCAGGAACGAATCGTCGCGGACCCGTTCGCCGCGGGCGTCGGGTTCCGGGATGGCCTCGCCGTTGAGGAACACCGCGATGCTCTTGCCGAAGCCGGAATCCCAGTCCTCGGGGGTCATCTCCACTCCTGCGGGCGTCAGCCAGGCGATGTCGCGTTCCTGCTCGGCGCTGCGGATGGGGTTGCCGGCCAGGAACCGGCGTCGCCGGAACACCGGGTGCTTCTTGCGCAGCGCCACCGCAGTGCGGGTGAACTCCAGCAGGTCGGCGTTGTCCTCGAGTTTGGACCAGTCCACCCAGGCGACCGGTGAGTCCTGGCAGTAGGCATTGTTGTTGCCGCCCTGGGTGCGTCCGATCTCGTCGCCGTGGCTGATCATCGGCGTGCCCTGTGAGACCATCAGGGTGCCGATCACATTGCGCATCTGGCGGGCGCGCAGCGCCAGGATCTCCGGGTCGTCGGTCGGGCCCTCCACCCCGCAGTTCCAGGACCGGTTGTGGCTTTCACCGTCGCGGTTGTCCTCGCCGTTGGCCTCGTTGTGCTTCTCGTTGTAGGACACCAGGTCGGCCAGGGTGAAGCCGTCGTGACAGGTGACGAAGTTGATGCTCGCACCGGGCCGTCGGCCGGTGTTCTCGTAGAGGTCCGAGGAGCCGGTCAGGCGGGAGGCGAACTCGCCGAGGGTGGCGGGTTCACCCCGCCAGTAGTCGCGCACCGTGTCGCGGTACTTGCCGTTCCACTCGGTCCACAGACCGGGGAAGTTGCCGACCTGGTAGCCACCCTCGCCGACGTCCCACGGCTCGGCGATCAGCTTGACCTGACTGATCACCGGATCCTGTTGCACCAGATCGAAGAACGCGCTAAGCCGGTCGACATCGTAGAACTCGCGGGCGAGGGTGGAGGCGAGGTCGAACCGGAATCCGTCGACGTGCATCTCCAGCACCCAGTACCGCAGCGAGTCCATGATGAGCTGAAGGGTGTGCGGGTGGCGCGCGTTGAGGCTGTTGCCGGTGCCGGTGAAGTCCTTGTAGAACTGTTCCTCGCCGTCGAGCAGGCGGTAGTACGCCGCGTTGTCGATACCGCGGAAGTTCAGCGTCGGTCCGAGATGGTTGCCCTCGGCGGTGTGGTTGTAGACGACGTCGAGGATCACTTCGATGCCGGCCTCGTGGAAGGAGCGCACCATCGCCTTGAACTCGGCGACCGCGCCGCCGGCATGGCGGCTGGCCGCGTACCCGGCGTGCGGCGCCAGGAAGCCGAAAGTGTTGTAGCCCCAGTAGTTTCGCAGCCCCAGGTCGAGCAGCCGGTGGTCGTGCAGGAACTGGTGCACCGGCATCAGCTCGATGGCCGTCACGTTCAGCGATTTGAGGTGCTCGATGATCACCGGGTGCGCCAGGCCGGCGTAGGTGCCGCGGAGCTGTTCGGGGATGTCCGGATGCAGTTGGGTCAGCCCCTTCACGTGGGCTTCGTAGATGACCGTCTCGTGATAGGGGGTGCGGGGCGCCCGGTCCGAGCCCCAGTCGAAGAACGGGTTGATCACCACACTGGTCATCGTGCTGCCCAGCGAGTCGACCGGAGGGTCCGCCCGGGTCACGGCCGGATGCTCGGAGCCCAGGTCGTAGGAGTACAGCGCCTGGGAGAAGACGAAGTCGCCGTGAAAGGACTTGCCGTACGGGTCGAGCAGCAGCTTGCTGGGATCGCAGCGGTGGCCGGCGGTGGGATCCCACGGCCCGTACACCCGGAACCCGTAGCGCTGGCCTGGGCTCACCGTCGGAAGATAGGCGTGCCAGACGTAGCCGTCCACCTCGTCGAGCGGGATGCGTTGCTCGGTGCCGTCCTTGGCGATCAGGCAGAGCTCGACCTTGTCTGCCACTTCGGAGAACAACGAGAAGTTGGTCCCGGCACCGTCATAGGTCGCCCCGAGCGGGTAGGGCGTGCCCGGCCAGACCGTGATGTCCATGTCACCACCAGCCGGTGGCAGCTGCCAGCTGACGGCCCAGTTCGTTGGCCATGGTGCGCATGTAGGTCGCCGACAGGTGGTGAGAGTCGTGGTACATCAACACATTTCCCTCCACTACGCGACAGAAGTCGGGCCGGCACACCGCGTCGGTCATATCGAGTGGCTTCAGGTTCGGGAACCGTTTCACGAAGGCCAAGGTCGGGTTGTCGTCGGACAGTACCGCAGCACGCTTGACCCCGCACGAGATGGAGTCGCCGCCGTCGGCCAGGCAGTCGGCGGGGAAGAACGGCTTGTTGTTGCCGCGCACCAGCCAGGGGGTGTCGCGCATGGCCAGCACGTCGATACCGGCGTCCAGGAACTCCTGCCAGATACCGACGTAGAATCCGGGCATCACATCGCCGGGCTTGATGTTCCACGGCCGGGTCGAGGTGGTGAAGACGTAGTCCGGCTTGTCCGCCAGCAACTTCGGCATCACCTTCTCGTTCCATTCCCGGCACTTCGGGTAGGGCCGGTTGTCGCCCATCACCAGTGGCTTCTGCTCGGTGGTCAACGGGCAACCCATCTTCAGGTAGGTGACCACCTTGAAGTCGTGCATCCGGCCCAGCAGGTCCAGCGCGGTGAGCCAATGCTCGGCGTGCGAACCCCCCGCCAGCGCGATGGTGCGTTGGGCGTCCTTGTTGCCGTAGGTGCAGTTGATGACGTCGACGTTCTTGAAGTCGCTTATACAGCCGGCGTGGGTGGATTCCGGGACGTCGTCCTTGGCCTCCAGGATGGTGGGCCGCATCGGCAGCTTGGGTACCTTCGCGTTGTTCACCAGTGCCCGGGCGCCGGGGTAGTCGCGGGCCGACAGGCCGGACAGTTCCTTGCCGCTGGCCCGTTCGATGGTGACGTGCTCACGCCAGGTGAACGAGGTGGCGGTGAGCGTGACACCGAGCAGGGTGACCACCGAGCCGAGGACGATGGTGGGGCGGCGCATCCGGGTGCGCCACGGCACGGCGACCGGGTCGACGCGCGGGACCGGGGCCTTGTAGCGCAGCGGGGTCTCCACGTAACGGGTCGTCAGCCAGGCCAGGACCCCGGACACCAGTAGCACGATCGCGCCGTCGAGGAAGCCGGCGTGGTCGCGGCCGCTGTAGGCCAGCCAGAAGATCAGCAGCGGCCAGTGCCACAGGTACAGCGAGTAGGCCATCGACCCGAGCGCGACGAACGGCTTGGACGACAGCATCCGGTTGGGCAGCGGCAGTTTCCCGCCGGTGCGCGGGTCGGCGGCACGGTTGGCGGCGGAGAGGATGAACAGCACGGTCGCGCCGACGGGCACCAGGGTCCACGGGCCGGGGAATTCGTTCACCCCGTCGATGAACCAACCGCACAGCAGGATGGCCAGCAGCGAGACGATGGCGACCACGGTGCGTACCCACATCGGCCAGCGCACATAGGGGACCAGGGCCCCGATCAGTGCGCCGAGCGTCAGTTCCCAGGCCCGGGCGAAGCTGTTGTAGTAGGCGACGGCCTGATCGGCGTTGTGCGCGATGATCGCGTACACGAACGAGGCGACGGTCAGCGCGGTGAGCACGACGATGAAAACCCAGCGCAGATGCCGGCCGAGCGGTCTGCGCAGCAGGTAGGCGAACGTGAAGATGATCGCCAGCAGCGCGATGTAGAACTGGCCCTGCACCGACATGGACCAGATGTGTTGCAGCGGGCTGACCGTCTCACCGGCGCGCAGATAGTCGGCGGCGGTGTTGGCCAGCTCCCAGTTCTGGTAGTAACCCAGGCTGGCCAGGCTCTGGTCGGCGAAGGTCTCCCAGCGTGTCTCGGGCTGGATCAGGATGGTGAGCACCGCCCCGGCCGCGAGCACCACGATGAGCGCGGGCAGCAGTCGGCGGACCAGCCGCACGATCTCCTGGACCGGGCGCAGCGCGGTGGAGGTGTCCAGCGCCGCGCGCAGCAGCCGGCCACCGAAGAAGAACCCGGACAGCGCCAGGAAGACGTCGACGCCGCCGGATACCCGACCGAACCAGACGTGGAATACCGCCACCAGCGCGATCGCGACCCCGCGCAGTCCGTCGAGGTCGTGTCGATAGAAGCCCGAGTCGCGGGTGCCCATCTTGGGTTTGGCGTCCGGTGCGGAACCCGTGCGGGCCGCAGGTCGGGAGGGAGCGAGGGTCATCATGGTCGGGGAGTCAATCTACCGAAGAATGCTGGGCGACTCAGGTCGCGGGCGTGGCGTCACACCTGTTGAACGAAGCGATAGGGTCCGGTGCCATGCCTGCGTTGACGCCGTCGGAGATCAGCGCGATCGACGCCGCGCACATCTGGCACCCGTACAGCACCATCGGTACCGGGGCGTTGTCGCCGGTGGTGGCGTTGGGCGCCAAGGGCGCCTGGCTCACCGTCGAGCACCACGGCGAACCGATCGAGGTGCTCGACGCGATGAGCTCGTGGTGGACGGCGGTGCACGGTCACGGCCATCCCCGGCTGGACGCCGCGATCACGGCCCAGCTGGCCACCATGAACCACGTCATGTTCGGGGGATTGACCCACGAGCCGGCGGCCCGGCTGGCGCAGCTGCTGGTGCAGATCACCCCGGCCGGTCTGGAGACGGTCTTCTTCAGCGATTCCGGTTCGGTGTCGGTGGAGGTCGCGGTGAAGATGGCGCTGCAGTACTGGCGCAGCCGGGGACGTCCGGCCAAGCACCGGTTGATGACGTGGCGCGGCGGCTACCACGGCGACACCTTCACCCCGATGAGCGTGTGCGACCCGGATGGCGGCATGCATTCGATCTGGACCGACGTGTTGGTGCGCCAGGTGTTCGCCCCGCAGGTCCCCGGCGGCTATGACGCCGGCTACGTGGCGACCCTGGAGCGGCAGCTCGCCGAGCACGCCGACGAGTTGGCCGCGGTGATCGTCGAACCGGTGGTCCAGGGCGCCGGCGGCATGCGGTTCCACGACCCGCGTTACCTGAACGAGCTGCGCCGGATGTGCGACGAGCACGGCGTGCTGCTCATCTTCGACGAGATCGCCACCGGTTTCGGCCGCACCGGGGAGCTGTTCGCCGCCGACCACGCCGGGGTCAGCCCGGACATCATGTGCGTCGGCAAGGCGCTCACCGGCGGATACGTGACGCTTGCCGCCACCCTGTGCACGTCGCACATCGCACAGACGATCAGTGCGGGGGAGCCCGGTGCGCTCATGCACGGCCCGACCTTCATGGCCAACGCGCTGGCGTGCGCGGTGTCGGTGGCGGCGGTCGAGCTGCTGCTGGAGGGGGATTGGCGGACTCGGGTCCGGGAGATCGAGGCGGGGCTGCGGGTTGGGCTGGAGCCGGCGCGCACGCTGCCGAATGTGGCCGATGTGCGGGTGCTCGGCGCGATCGGCGTCATCGAGATGCGCGAGCCCGTCGACATGGCGGTCGCCACCGAGGTGGCGTTGCGGCACGGGTTGTGGTTGCGGCCGTTCGGCAAGCTCGTCTACGCGATGCCGCCGTTCATCTGCACTGCCGAGGAGGTCGCGCAGATCGGTGCGGGCATGGTCGGGGTCGCGCGTGCATTAACCTGAACCGTGAATTGAACACCGTTCAGGAGAGGCAGCACCGTGACCCGAACCGGTCTATCCCCGCTGGCCTGGCTCGCCGACGTCGAGCAGCGGCGTCGCGCCGAGGGGTTGCGCCGCACGCTGCGGGCCCGGCCGCCGGTCGGCACCGAGCTCGATCTGGCCTCCAACGACTACCTGGGGTTGTCCCAGCATCCGGCCGTGCTGGACGGCGGCGTTCAGGCGCTGCGCACCTGGGGCGCCGGCGCCGGTGGATCACGCCTGGTCACCGGAAATACCGAATTGCACGAGGACTTCGAGTCGGCGCTGGCCGATTTCGTGGGTGCCGAGTCCACGCTGGTGTTCTCGTCCGGGTACACCGCCAACCTGGGCGCGGTCACCGCGCTCACCGGGCCCGGCACATTGCTGGTCTCCGACGCGTTGACCCATGCCTCCATCGTCGACGCCTGCCGGCTGTCCCGGGCCCGGGTCGAAGTGACCCCGCACCTCGACGTCGCAGCCGTCGAGCGGGTACTGGCCGGACGCTCCGAGCAGCGTGCCGTGGTGGTCACCGAGTCGGTGTTCAGCACCGACGGGGCGCTGGCCCCGCTGCGTGAACTGCACGAGGTGTGCCGCCGGTACGGCGCACTGCTGATGGTCGACGAGGCGCACGGGCTGGGGGTGCGCGGGGCCGGCGGGCAGGGGCTGCTGCACGAGGTCGGCCTGGCCGGCGCGCCCGACGTGGTCATGACGACGACGCTGTCCAAGGCGCTCGGCAGCCAGGGCGGCGCGGTCCTCGGCCCGGCCGCGGTGCGGGCGCATCTGATCGACACCGCCCGGTCGTTCATCTTCGACACGGGCTTGGCGCCGGCCGCCGTGGGCGGCGCGTTGGCCGCCCTGCGCGTGCTCATCGCCCAGCCGGAACTGGCGACCGCGGTGCTGGCGCGGGCCGCCGAACTCGCGCAGATCTGCGGCGTCGAGGAGGAACCCACCTCGGCGGTGGTGTCGGTGATCCTGGGCGACCCCGACGTATCGGTCGGCGCGGCCGCGGCCTGTCTGGAGGCCGGGGTGCGGGTGGGTTGTTTCCGGCCGCCGACGGTCCCGGCCGGAACCTCCCGGTTGCGGCTGACCGCGCGCGCCTCGCTGAGCGATGAAGAGATGGTGCTGGCGCGGCAGGTGCTCACCGATGTGCTCGACGCCGTGCGGTCATGACCTTTCTGGTGGTCACCGGCACGGACACCGGTGTGGGCAAAACGGTGACGACGGCCGCCCTGGCGTGCGCGGCACGAGTGGCGGGCCTGGACGTCGCGGTGTGCAAACCGGTGCAGACCGGCAGCGCCGATGGGGATGACGATCTCGGTGAGGTCGGCAGGTTGTCCGGGGTGACCGCCCTGCACGGCGGCTGGCGGTACCCCGAGCCGCTGGCCCCGGCGGCGGCGGCCGACCGGGCCGGACTGGCGTTACCGACCCGTGGGGAGCTCCTGGAGGCGCTGCGCGCGGCGGACGCGCCGAACCGCCTGACGCTGGTGGAAGGGGCCGGCGGATTGTTGGTGCAGCTGGGTGCCGACGGCGTCACGCTGCGTGATCTGGCCGTCGAGTTGTCCGCGCCGGTCCTGGTGGTGGTATCCCCGGGGCTCGGTACCCTCAACCACACCGCGCTGACCCTGGAATCGCTTGCCGGACAAGGGCTCACCACCGCCGGACTGGTGATCGGCGCCTGGCCGGAACGACCGGGTGTCGCCGAGCAGGGCAACCGCGAGGCGTTGGCGCAGCTGGCCGAGTTGCGCGCGGTGCTGCCCGCCGGGGCCGCGCCGCTGAGCCCGGCAGGGTTCGAGCTGCTCAGTACCGAGGCATTCGACAAGAACTGGATCGCGGGCCTGGTGTAGCCATGGTGCACTCGGTCGAACTGCTCCTGGACGCCCATGGCGATGCCGCCGTCCGACGGGTCTGGGATGCGCTCACCGAGGCCGGTGTGCGCAGTCAGGCCGCTCATCGTTCGCCGACCAACCGCCCGCACGTCACCATGACCGTTGCCTCCGGGTTGTCCGAACAGGTCGATGGCGATCTGACTGCCGCGCTGGACCGGTTGCCGTTGCGATGCCGGCTCGGGGCCCCGACGCTGTTCGGGCGCGGTCCGTTCACCCTGGTGCTGCTGGTGGTGCCGTCCGCGGAACTACTCGACCTGCACGCCGAGGTGCATCGGATCTGTATGCCGCACATGAAATCTGGGCCTCTTCCGCATGCCGAACCCGGACAGTGGACGCCGCATGTCACGCTGGCCCGGCGGCTGGACGCCGGGCACCTGCGGGATGCGGTGACGGTGGTTTCGGCGGCCACGCCGATTGTCGGCGAGTTCGTGGCCATCCGGCACTGGGACGGCGACGCCCACCGCGAGTACCCGATCGGCATGCCCGATCAAAACGGTGGCGGGTCGCTGTCGTTGTAGACCCCGCCGATGGTCGACCAGCCCTCGTTGTCCCGGCCGACCCCACGGTGGGTGTCGCCTGCTTTCACGTCACCTACTGCGGCATGCGCGAGGGCGAGTTCGGTTGCGTTGCGGGTGCGTTCGGCGTTGATGCGGTATTCGCGGTCTTGGGCGCGGGTGCGGGCCCGGGTGGGCATCATGGAGTCTTGAGTGCCGCGGTGGTCGTCGTGGAGCAGGCTGATGTGTCGTGGTGGTGGGACGTCGGTGTGGCTGTTCCAGTGCGGGAACAGGATCGCCGCGCCCGCGGTCGTGACATAGGTGTGCCCGGTCGGTGCGCGCCATTCGGTGCTGCCGTCGGGTCCGGCGGTGACGGTCCAGCCGTTGGGGCCGGTGCGGAATGTTTTGAGTAGATGATGTTCTCGGCAGAGCGGCCGTAGGTTGCCCGGATGGGTGGCCCCGGCCGGCCACGGGGTGAGGTGATCGATGTCGCAGCGGTGCGCGGGTTTCGAGCAACCGGGGAAGCTGCAGGTCTGCGATTGCATCCGCACGAACGCGGCCAGTGCGGTGGAGGGCCGGTATTGACGTTCGGCGGGTAGGTTCGCGGCCTCGGAGAGGGTGCGGATTTTGGCGCCGGTGGCGATGAGTTCGGCCAGCATGGTCGCGGGGATGATGGCGCCGTCGAGGGTGATGCCGGCGCCGGCGCCGGGGTGGGTGGCCGCGGGCCGGGAGTCGGGTGCGTCCGGTTCGGGTGTCCGGGCGGCGGGCTGATCCGGTGTGTCCGGTTCAGGGGCCGGCTCCGGCGTGGGCCCAGGCTCGGGCTCGGCGGGTGCGGGGCTCAAATCAGGTCGGGGGCCGCCAGTTCCTTGCGGTGCCGGGGTCGGTTGCGGTCCGGGTCCGGGTTCGGGCCGTGCCTCAGCGCCGGGCACTTGGTCGGTGAGTGCATAGATGACGACCGCCGTGGACCGCGGATCCTTGCCGCTGCCTTCGCAGTCGGGGTCTCCGCATTGGCATGCCAACCGCAGTAGGGAGGGGCCGATGATGCCGAGGGCCCCCAGGGCGGCGGCGAGGCGTTCGCGCAGCGGCCGCGGATCATTCGGGCACACGGTGGCGGCCAGATCGTGCAGGCGCTGTTTGACCGCTTCCTTGTCGGTAGCCCGCAATCGCCCCCAGAACGAGCACACCCCATTCGGGTCATTGCGGTCATCGAACTCCACGTAGAGATCCTTGGCGGCGGTCTTGGATCGGATCACCGCGAGGGGATCGAATTTCTGGACCCACAGATCGATTGCCCGGGTCAGTTTTGTTTCTGACAGGGTGCCGTAGCGGGCGGCCTCGCAGGCGATCGCGGCGTCGATCAACGCCAGGGCTTCCTCGTCGACGACCAGTCGGGTGCGCCAGGCGATCTCGGCGATCACCTTCGCCGATACCGCCCCGGTCGCGAACACCGCCGCGGTGCGCGGCAACCGCTCCCGCAGCGCCCTACCGATGTGCATCTGGGTGGAGGCGGCGTGCTCGCCCAGATTGCACGCCGCACTCACCTGGGCTTTGGCGTAGGCCCAGCCATCGATCACCGCGTGGGCGCTGCCGTCGTCCTCGTCCTCACACTGGCGGGCTGTCACCTCGGCGATCAACGCCAACCGATCCGCGGCAGCCATCGCCTCCGCACGGGTCGCGGCCGTCACCGCGCAGATGAGCTCCTCATCACTCATCCTCGCCAACGCGACCCGTTCGAACATATGTTCGACAATACCGGACCCCTGTGACGCGCGCCACAAAGAAGGCCGGCTTATCCGACTGCCGCGTCCCGGTGCGCCGCGATGCCGTCCACGAGGAGACCGAGCCCGAACTCGAATCGGTGACCGGCATCCTCGGCCAGGACCGACTGATCCTCCGGAAGTTCAGCACCGGCAGCGTCCCATTGCAGCCGGGACTGTTCGTCGACGGTGAAACCCAGCACGTAATAGACGACGGTCCGGGCGGCCAGTTCGGCGTGTGCGGCGTCGACACCCGACTCGACGGCAGCCTCGGCAAGGCGCTGCACGACCTGCGTCATCGCCTCGGACTGTCCCGCGGCGAAGCTGGCCGACACCAATTCCGCGCCGTCGGTATGGGAGAGCAGCGCATCGCGCAGCCGGCGGCAGTCGGCACCGACGCGCTCGCGCCAGCCGCCGGCGGACTCCGGAGATCGCAACGCGGGCTGCAGGATTCGATCCGCCACCGCACCGAGCAGTTCCTGCTTGTTGGCGAAATGCCAGTACAGGGCGCCCGGGCTGATGCTGAGTTCGCGGGCCAACCTGCGCATGGTCAGGTCGGCGATCCCGAAGTTGTCCAGGATCGTCGTGGCGGCATCGACGAGGTCATGTTTGTGCAGCTGCACACCGTTACTCTAACCTGAACGGTGTTCAAGTCGAGACCGTAGGGACTGATTTAGGGAGAAGCACCGGTGACGGACATTCTGGTTCAGGCGCGCGAGCAGGTACTCGAGCGCGGCGTCGGCCTCGATCAGGACCAGACCCTGCAGGTGCTGCAGTTGCCCGACGATCAACTCGACGCGCTCCTCGAACTCGCACACGAGGTCCGGATGAAGTGGTGCGGTCCCGATGTCGAGGTCGAGGGCATCATCAGCCTCAAGACCGGCGGCTGCCCCGAGGACTGCCATTTCTGTTCACAGTCCGGCCTTTTCGCCTCGCCGGTGCGCAGCGCCTGGCTCGACATCCCGAGCCTGGTGGAGGCCGCCAAACAGACCGCCAAGACCGGCGCCACCGAGTTCTGCATCGTGGCCGCCGTCCGCGGGCCCGACGAGCGACTGCTGTCCCAGGTTGCCGCCGGCATCGAAGCCATCCGCAACGAGGTCGATATCCAGATCGCCTGCTCGCTGGGCATGCTCACCGAGGAGCAGGTGCAGCGCCTGGCCGATATGGGTGTGCACCGCTACAACCACAACCTGGAGACCGCCCGCTCCTTCTTCACGAACGTGGTCACCACCCACACCTGGGAAGAGCGCTGGGACACCCTGCGCATGGTGCGCGAGGCCGGAATGGAGGTCTGCTGCGGCGGCATCCTGGGCATGGGTGAAAGCCTGGAACAGCGTGCCGAGTTCGCCGCCAACCTGGCCGAGCTCAACCCGCACGAGGTCCCGCTGAACTTCCTGAACCCGCGCCCGGGCACGCCCTTCGGCGACCTCGAGGTGCTGCCGGCCGCGGACGCGCTGCGCGCCGTGGCAGCCTTCCGCCTCGCGCTGCCGCGCACCATGCTGCGCTTCGCGGGTGGCCGCGAGATCACCCTCGGCGACCTGGGCGCCAAGCAGGGCATCCTGGGCGGCATCAACGCCGTCATCGTCGGCAATTACCTCACCACGCTGGGCCGTCCCGCCGAGGCTGACCTGGAGTTGCTCGACGATCTGCAGATGCCGATCAAGGCATTGAACGCCACGCTGTAGAAATTAGTGGTGATGCTCGACATGAGTGAGAGCCCAGTGCTGCCCGCGCCCGTCGGCGCCGGTGTCTACAACGTGTACACCGGTGCCCCGGTCGATGGCGCCGCCGGAGCCGTCATCCCGACCGCCGCTCAGCTGGGCCTGGAACCGCCGCGGTTCTGCGCCGAGTGCGGTCGCCGGATGATCGTGCAGGTCCGGCCGACGGGCTGGTGGGCCAAGTGCTCACGGCACGGGCAGGTGGACTCCACGGACCTGGACACCCGTCGATGAACTCGGGCTCGATGAGCGCACCCCGTCTCTCGCACCGGGCCGCGGCCCTGCGCATCGTCCCCGCCCTCGCGGTCGCGGGTGCGGTGATCGGCGCGCTGTGGGCCCTGCTGGCGCCGCCGGTGCAGGGCGTGGTGGCGTTGACCCGCACCGGCAACCGGGTTCGGGCCTACCTGGGCAACGATTCGGATCACTTCTTCCTGGGCGGATTCCTGTTCATCGGACTGTTGGGCGTACTGGCCGTCGTCGCCGCGGTGGCGGTGTGGCAGTGGCGGGCACACCGCGGACCCGCCCAGGTGCTCGCGTTGACCGCCGGCATGGCGGTGGCCGCCGGGGCCGCCGCCGGAGTCGGTGTGGCACTTGCGCATTGGCGATTCGGGACAATCGACGTAGATGGCGCGCCGGTCAGCGAGGCGAACCGGGTGCACTACGTGTTCGAGGCACCCGCCGTGTTCTTCGGTCACGCCCCGCTGGTCATCGCGGCGACCATCGTGGTGCCGGCCGCGGTCGCGGCGCTGACCTACGCGCTGATGACGGTGTCGACGTCACGTGATGATCTGGGCGCTTGGCCGCCGGTCCAGTACACCGGCGTGTACCCGCCCCGGGTCGTCCCGGCCGCGGCCTCCGGCACGGTGGCCGACCGGCCGGCCGCTCCGCACGCCGCCCCTTAACTGAAACTGCTCGGCCGGGAAAACGTAGCCCCCACAAAGCCGGCTCACAGCGTTATATTTCGGGCGCATATTCCGGGGTTCAGCCGTGCGCGCAGGAATCCCCGTTCGACGTGATGAACCTGTGGAGAAACCGCGATGCCTTTGCTGGAGTACAAGACGACCCCGTCGTGGTTGCTGGAACCGCGCCGCCGGGCGGTGTCGCGGATTCCGATCCCGCTGATGCGCAAGGCGCTGTATCTGATGATGATCCGGAAGCTCGGCAACTTCACCGACCCGCAGACCTTCAACGAGAAGGTCAACTGGCGGATCTTCAACGATCGGCGGGACCGGATCGTCAGAGCCTGCGACAAGATGTGGATGAAGGAGATGGCCCGCGAGGCCTACCCGGGCGCCGATCTGCGCATTCCCGAAACCTTGTGGTCGGGCACCGATCTGCGCGACGCCCCGGACCTCACCTCGTTGCCGCCGTGGGTGCTCAAGCCCAACGCCAGCAGTGGGCACGCGCTGTTCGGCCCCGACTCGGACACCGATCTGGATGCGCTGATGCGCAAGACCCAGGTCTGGTTCGAGGAGACCCCGTTGGAACTGGGCGAGTGGGGTTACAGCGAGGCCCGCCAGCTGCTGTTGCTCGAGGAGCGCATCCCCACCCCGGACGGGAATGCACCCGTCGACTACAAGTTCTTCGTGTTCGACGGCCGCGTCGAGCTGGTCCAGGTGAATCGGGGCCGGTTCGGCACCCAGCAGACCGCGACGTTCCTGGACGCCGATTGGCGCCGGATCCCGGTGCGCTGGCGCATCCAGCCGGTGGCCGACGAGCCGAGGCCGGCCGAGCTGGAAAAGATGCTGGAGATCGCCGCCGTCCTCGGAAAGGACTGGGATTTCATCCGGGTCGACCTGTACGCCGTCGACGGCGAGGTCTGGTTCGGCGAGTACACCCCGTATCCGGGCAGTGGTCTGCTGCGTTACAAGCCGATGAGCTTCGACGTGGAGCAGGGGCGGCACTGGAAGCTTCCGGCGCTGGAGGACGTCCAGCGCGGCCGGCCCTGACGCCGGGCGGATCGATCCCCCGGTCGCTGCGCTCCTGCCCGCCTGATCAGCGGTCGAGCACCGACATCGGCAGCCGGTGCACCCGCCGCCCGGTCAGCACCTTGGCGGTGATGACGGCCAGCCGTGCCATGCCCTTGTAGGTCGACGGGTTGAACATCGTCGGCCACTTGGTGCGCAGCAGATGCTCTTTGAGCGGACGTTCGGCGAACCGGTCGGACAGCCAACGCAGTGCCATCGGCGCAGACATGGGGTGCAGCAGCAGATGCTCGCTGAACAGGTCGCGGTGGTAGGTGACGTTCGCGCCGCCGGAGGAGTATGCGTCGGCCAGTTCGTCGATGCCGTGCACCGAGATGATCTCGTCGTGCACCGCCTGGATGATCAGCACCGGCGGCGTCGGCACGGCGGCGCCCAGCTTGATGTCCTCGAAGACGTGCTGTACCTCGGGGGTGGACAGGATCTGCTCCAGCGGCTGATCCAGCAGGTCGCCCATATCGGTGCGCCACAACCGCACGATGGCTTCGACGGTGGTCATGTGGTGCAACCTGTCCAGCAGCGCACGGCCCTTCTCGCTGGCGTGCTCGGCGATGATCTTCTGCAGGCCGGGATAGACGTCGGCCAGGGCCGCGACGACCAGCGCGGGCAGCGCCGCGGCAAAGGTGCCGTTGAGCTTGCGAAAGGTGCGGCCCAGGTCCCCGACCGGGGAACCGAGCACCGCGCCGACGATGTTGAGCTCCGGGGCGTAGCTGCCGCTCATCTCGGCGGCCCAGGCGCTGGCCAGTCCGCCCCCGGAGTACCCCCACAGTCCGATCGGCGCTTCCGGTGACAGCGTGAGCTGCTCCGAGCTCAGCGCGGCACGCAGCCCGTCGAGCACCCGGTACCCGGGTTCGTACGGGGTGCCCCAGGAGCCGTTGACGCCCTCGTGGTCGGGCACCGATACCGCCCAGCCCTCGGCGATCGCCGCCGCCACCAGCAGCATCTCGAACTGCGGCACCGATCCTGGGGCCACCGCGTGCCGGCGCATGGCATAGGACGGGAAGCACCGCGAGGAGATCGCGTCGATGGCGCACTGATAGGACACCAGCGGACACAGCGGTTCCGGTCCGCGTTCGGCCGGGATGACCACCGTGGTGGCCGCGGCTTCGGGATTGCCGTTCATATCGGTGGTCCGGTACAGCAGCTGGACGGCGCGCACCTGCTGGGGGATCAACCCGAGGAAGGCCAGTTCGACGTCGCGGCTGCGCAGCACGGTTCCGGGGGTGGCGTGCTGGAACCCTTCCGGGGCGACGTAGAAGGGGTCGTCCTTGGGCAACTGCGCCCGCGCGCGGCGGTCCAGCTCCTGGTGCGGGACGGCACCGATCCACTCAGCGTCGGCAGAGGCGGCGGAACCGGCGAAATCCATCCGGGCATTCTTACTTAAGAAGGGTCTAAGAATCCAGTCCGACTCACCCTGGTGGCCGTAATGCCGCAAATTCGTCGGTGACCCGATATTGCGACTCGGTGAACCGGTACAGCGCCGCCGGCCGGCCGCCACTGCGGCCCGAACGCGCCGTGGTACCCGTCCTGGTGATGACGTTGCGGCGCTCCAGCACCCGCTGCAGATTGGTCGCGTCGACCGGGTGTCCGAGCGCCACACTGTAGATGTCGCGCAGCGTGGAGAGCGCGAATTCCTTTGGCGCCAGGGCGAACCCGATGTTGGTGTAGGACAGCTTGGCGATCAGCCGGGCGTGCGCGTTGGTCACCATGGTGCGGTGGTCGAAGGCCATCGGGGGAAGGTCCGAAACCGGGTGCCAGTGGGTGTCCGATGGCAGCTCGGGGTTGGCGGGGGAGGGCACTAGGCCCAGGAAGGTCGATGCGATCGTGCGCGGCCCGGGCACCCGGTGCGGGTCGGAGAAGACGGCCAACTGCTCCAGATGGGCCAGTTCGCGCAGGTCGACCTTCTCGGCGAGCTGGCGCCGCACCGAGCTGGTCATGTCCTCGTCGTCGCGCAGCGCGCCGCCGGGCAGCGACCACGTGCCGCGCTGCGGATCCATGGCGCGTTCCCAGAGCAGCACGCTGAGCTCGGGTTTCTTGGTGGCCAATTGCCGAACCTGGAGCACGACTGCAAGCACTTCGTGGTGGGTGCTAGCATGTGGCATGTTTTCGATTGTAAGTCGAAAACCCGGATTGGCCAAAAGGAGACCGTCATGACCGTCCTCGACCGGACCGCACAGCTGAGCAGCGTGCTGGCCTCGCGCATCGTCGATGGCCCCGGCGGCTACGACGGAATCGTGGGCGACGGGCAGTGGGCGGCCGAGGTCCGCCGCCTCGCGGATCTGCGCGGGGCAACCCTGCTGGCGCACAACTACCAGCTGCCCGCGATCCAGGACGTCGCCGATCACGTGGGGGACTCGCTGGCCCTGTCCCGGATCGCCGCAGAGGCACCGGAGGACACCATCGTGTTCTGCGGGGTGCACTTCATGGCCGAGACGGCCAAGATCCTGTCCCCGGAGAAGACGGTGCTGATTCCCGATCAGCGGGCCGGCTGCTCGCTTGCCGACTCCATCACTGCCGACGATCTGCGCGCCTGGAAGGACGAGTTCCCGGACGCCGTGGTGGTGTCCTATGTGAACACCACCGCCGCGGTGAAGGCGCTCACCGACATCTGCTGCACCTCGTCGAACGCCGTCGAGGTGGTGGCCTCCATTCCCGAGGACCGCACCGTGTTGTTCTGCCCGGATCAGTTCCTGGGCGCTCATGTCCGGCGCGTCACCGGCCGCAAGAACCTGCACATCTGGGCCGGCGAATGCCACGTGCACGCCGGGATCAACGGTGACGAGCTCGCCGACCAGGCCCGGTCACACCCGGACGCCGAACTGTTCGTGCACCCCGAATGTGGTTGTGCCACATCGGCGCTCTACCTGGCAGGGGAGGGCGCGGTGCCCGAGGACCGGGTCAAGATCCTGTCCACCGGCGGCATGCTGGACGCGGCACGGGAGACCCAGGCCCGCCAGGTGCTGGTGGCCACCGAGGTCGGCATGCTGCACCAGTTGCGCCGTGCCGCACCGGAAGTCGACTTCCTGGCGGTCAATGACCGGGCGTCGTGCACCTACATGAAGATGATCACCCCGGCGGCGTTGCTGCGCTGCCTGGTCGACGGCGCCGACGAGGTGCACGTGGACGCCGATGTTGCCGCGGCCGGACGACGCAGCGTGCAGCGCATGATCGAGATCGGGCAGCCCGGCGGCGGGGAATGACCACCGGCGGGGCGTGCGGCGGGGTCGGTTACTGGCAGCAACGCGCCGATGTCGTCGTCATCGGCACCGGTGTCGCCGGTCTGGTCGCTGCGCTGGCAGCTGCCCGGGCGGGCCGGAAGGTCGTGGTACTCAGCAAGATTGCCGAGACCGCCACGTTCTACGCCCAGGGCGGCATCGCGGTGGTGCTGCCCGACTCCTTCTGTGAGGACGGAGACTCCGTCGAGGCGCACGTCGCCGACACCCTGGCCGCCGGCGGCGGATTGTGCGACGCCGAGGCGGTCCGGTCCATCGTGGGCGGCGGATACGACGCGGTGGCTGATCTGGTGGCCGACGGTGCGCACTTCGACGAATCCACCCCCGGGCACTGGTCACTGACCCGCGAGGGCGGCCACAGCCGGCGGCGGATCATCCACGCCGGCGGCGACGCCACCGGCGCCGAGGTTCAGCGCGCGCTCAACGTCGCGGCCACCCATCTCGACATCCGGCGCAACCACGCCGCCTTGCAGATCTGCCATGACGGCGACCAGGTCACCGGTGTGCTGGTGCACAGCGACGACGGTCTCGGTGTCGTGCACGCGCCGTCGGTGATCCTGGCCACCGGGGGCTTGGGTCACCTGTACGCGGCCACCACGAACCCGGACGGATCCACCGGCGACGGCGTGGCGCTGGCCCTGCAGGCCGGCCTGAGCGTCACCGATATCGAGTTCATCCAGTTCCACCCGACCATGCTGTACACCGGCCCGGCCGGTGGCCGCCGCCCGCTGATCTCCGAGGCGCTGCGCGGTGAGGGCGCGGTTCTCGTCGACAGCCGAGGCGATTCCATCACCGCAGGGGTGCATCCGCTGGGTGATCTGGCACCTCGAGACGTGGTCGCCGCCGCGATCGACGCACGGCTTCGCGAGACCGGGGACCGCTGCGTTTACCTGGACGCCACCGGCATCCCGGCGGTAGCCGAGCGCTTCCCGACCGTGACCGCCGCATGTCTGGCCGCCGGAATCGACCCGGCCGTCCAGCCGATCCCGGTGGTGCCGGGCGCGCACTACGGCTGCGGCGGGGTCCGCACGGATGTGCACGGTCGCACCGATCTGCCCGGGCTGTTCGCCGCCGGCGAGGTGGCCCGCACCGGAATGCACGGGGCGAACCGGCTGGCGTCCAACAGCCTGCTCGAAGGCCTGGTCGTCGGCGGCCGGGCCGGCCGGGCCGCCGCGGTGCACGCGCACACCGCGGGAACCGTCCGGGCCGACGCGCCGCGGGCGCTGTCCGCGCCGGTGCTGTCGCGGGCGACCCTGCAGCGAGCCATGAGCGAGCACGCCTCGGTGGTCCGTGACGCCGACGGGCTGAGCCGTCTTGCCGCCCTGGTGGCGGATGCGCCGCGGCGACCGGTCACCGACCGGTCCGGCGCCGAGGATGCGGCGCTGACCCTGACCGCGCGTGCCATCGTGGCGGCCGCCGCCGACCGCACCGAGTCCCGCGGGTGCCACCACCGTGGCGACCACCCGCAAGCAGATGCCGCGCAGGCGGTCAGCACATCGGTGCGCATCGACGCCACCGGCGCGCCGGTCGTCGTCGCGCCGGTCGGAGCCCGCTGATGACACAGACGACCCGAGGAGCGCAGGTGAACCCCGCCGTGACAGGACTGTCCACAGCCGAACTCGAGGAGGCGCGGGCCCTGATCGCCCGCGCACTCGACGAAGATCTGCGTTACGGCCCAGATGTCACCACGCTGGCCACCGTGCCCGCCGATGCGTCGACCACGGCGTCCATGGTCACCCGGGAACCGGGTGTCGCCGCCGGGGTGGACCTCGCCCTGCTGGTGCTCGATGAGGTGCTCGGCGCCGACGGGTACACGGTGACCGAGCGGGTCGCCGACGGAACCCGACTGGAGGCCGGACAGTGCCTGTTGCGCCTCACCGGGCCGACACAGGGACTGTTGACCGCCGAGCGCACCATGCTCAACCTGGTCTGCCACCTGTCCGGGATCGCCAGCGCGACCGCCCGCTGGGTGGACGCCGTCGACGGCACTCGCGCACAGATCCGGGACACTCGTAAAACCTTGGCGGGCTTGCGGTTTCTGCAGAAGTACGCGGTGCGTGTCGGGGGCGGGGTGAACCACCGGATGGGCCTCGGAGACGCCGCGTTGATCAAGGACAACCACGTCGCGGCGGCGGGATCGGTGCTGGCGGCACTGGAGGCCGTGCGCGCCGCGGCACCGGATCTGCCATGCGAGGTCGAGGTCGACTCACTCGAGCAACTCGACGACGTGCTGGGTGCCGGGGTGGAGTTGATCCTGCTGGACAACTTCCCGGTCTGGCAGACCCAGATCGCTGTGCAGCGTCGTGATACCCGCGCGCCGGCAACGAAACTTGAATCCTCGGGCGGTCTGTCGCTGGAGTCCGCGGCCGACTACGCGGCCACCGGGGTGGACTACCTGGCCGTCGGCGCGCTCACGCATTCGGTGCGCGTGCTCGACGTCGGCTTGGACACCTAGCGGCCCCTACGGACCCCGTCGCCGCCGCTCAGGCCGTCCCCTCAGGCCGTTGCGCCGCGCCGGACCAGGGACAGCACCACCGCGGCGCCGGCGAACATGGTGGCGACCACTCGGTTGAGGATCGTCTGCTGACGCACGTTGTGCATCCAGTTCACCAGCCGTCCGGCCAGCCCGGTGTACAGGCCCATCACCACGATGTCCACCACGATCATGGTCGCGCCGATGGCCAGATATTGCGGCAGGAGCGGCGCGGTCGGCACCACGAACTGCGGCAGGGCGGCCAGGAAGAACACCAGCCCCTTCGGGTTGGTGGCATTGACCAGGAAGCCCCGCGCCAGCAGCCCGCGCCGGCTGCTGGCCGCCGTCACGTCGACCTGGGCGCGCAGATCGCGCGGCGCGGTCCGCCACTGCCGGACCGCCAGATAGGCCAGATAGGCCACCCCGAGCCACTTGATCACCGTGAACGCCAGCGCCGACGCCGCCACCAGGGCACCGACCCCGGCGGCCACCAGGACCAGTTGCAGCATCAGGCCGATCTGCAACCCGAGCACGCTCCACCAGCCGCGCCGCAGACCGTCGGTCATACCGGTCGCCATGGATTGCACCGCACCGGGGCCCGGGACGACGCTGATCGCGATCGCCGCGCCCAGGAAGGCCAGCCACATCTGCCAGGACATCAGCTCAGTGTCGCAGAACCCGGCAACCGAGTATCAGGCGATATCGGCGACGAACACCCCGGTCTTGCGGGCCATCACCCGAGCGATGAACGGCAGCGATGAATCCACCGTGCCCGCCGGCAGCACCCGCGGATTCACCAGGCGCAGATCCTTGCCCGACACCTGGATGTCCGCCTCGCCGGCGGCCAGCACATTTTTCACCCAGTTCGTCTTGCCGTGGATCAATCCGATGGCCAGGGTATTGCCCTTGCGGTAGGGAGTGACCGGGGTTTCGTAGGCGGTACCGGACGTGCGACCGGTGTGTTTGATCACGCTCATCCCGGGGAGCTTCTTGCTCACCGGCGTCATCAGCGGGTTGATGTACTTGATCTGAAAACGCTCCAGCCAGGGCGGGACGATCATCGGCACGCCGACGGCATTGTTGGGATGGTCTTTACGCGAAGATGAAGCGGACATGACGGCTCCCGAATTCGATTTGGCCTGTTCTGGGACAATGGGTGCGTGACATCCCCTCGATCCCTCATGGCCCGCATCGACCTGCGCGGCGCGGAACTGTCCGCAGCCCGGTTGCGGACCGCGCTGCCACGCGGCGGCGTCGATGTGGACTCAGTGGTACCGAAGGTCCGTCCGATCGTCGACGATATCGCCGAACGTGGCGCGACGGCAGCCCTTGAGTACGGCGAATCCTTCGACGGGGTGCGGCCGGAGACGGTCCGCGTGCCCATCGAGAAACTTGGTGAAGCTGTCCGTTTACTGGACCCGGACGTGCGCGCCGCCCTCGAGGTGGCGATCGAGCGGACCCGGGTGGTGCACGCCGATCAGCGCCGCACCGACACCACCACCACGCTGGCGCTCGGTGCGGCCGTCACCGAACGGTGGGTTCCGGTGGAGCGGGTCGGGCTCTATGTGCCCGGCGGCAACGCCGTCTACCCGTCGAGCGTCGTGATGAACGTGGTGCCCGCTCAGACCGCCGGGGTCGACTCACTGGTGATCGCCAGCCCGCCGCAGGCCCATGTGCAGGGTCCTTTCCACGGCCTGCCGCACCCGACCATCCTGGCCGCGGCCGAACTGCTCGGCGTCGAGGACGTCTGGGCCGTCGGCGGCGCCCAGGCCGTCGCGTTGCTGGCCTACGGCGGCACCGACACCGACGGGGCCGAACTCGCACCGGTCGACATGATCACCGGACCCGGCAACATCTACGTGACCGCCGCCAAGCGCATCTGCCGCTCCCAGGTCGGCATCGACGCCGAGGCCGGCCCCACCGAGATCGCCATCCTGGCCGACCACAGCGCCGACCCGCGGCACATCGCAGCGGACCTGATCAGCCAGGCCGAACACGACGAGATGGCCGCCAGCGTGCTGGTGACCGACAGCGTGGCGCTGGCCGACGCCTCCGACGTCGAGGTGCAGGCCCAGTTGGAGACCACCAAGCACCGTGCCCGGGTGACCGCGGCACTGACCGGTAAGCAATCCGCGATCGTCCTGGTGGACGACATCGAGGCCGGACTGCGCGTGGTGAACGCCTACGCCGCCGAGCATCTCGAGGTGCAGACCGAGGACGCCGCCGGCGTTGCGGCCCGGGTCCGCTCGGCCGGTGCGATCTTCGTCGGCGCGT
Organism: Mycobacterium sp. AMU20-3851; assembly: GCF_043974665.1. Lineage (NCBI taxonomy): Bacteria > Bacillati > Actinomycetota > Actinomycetes > Mycobacteriales > Mycobacteriaceae > Mycobacterium > Mycobacterium sp. AMU20-3851. Next base: position 2,961,138 of record NZ_CP146371.1, on the reverse strand, counting down.
GGTCACCGGTCAGCCTCGGCGACTACTGTGCCGGCTCCAACCATGTACTGCCCACCGCAGGCTGCGCCCGGCACTCCAGCGGCCTGTCCGTGCAGACCTTCCTGCGCGGCATCCACGTCGTCGAATACGACGAGGCCGCGCTCAAGGATGTCTCCGGACACGTCATCACGCTGTCGAAGGCCGAGGATCTGCCTGCCCACGGTGAAGCGGTCCGCCGGAGATTCGAAAGGTAAGCATGGCGAAGATCACCCTGGCAGACCTGCCGCTGCGGGAGAACCTGCGCGGCAAGTCCCCGTACGGGGCACCCCAACTGTCGGTGCCGGTGCGACTGAACACCAACGAGAACCCGCATCCGCCGACCGCCGCCCTCATCGAGGATGTGGCGGCGTCGGTGCGCGACGCGGCGGCCGAACTGCACCGCTACCCCGACCGGGACGCGGTGGCCCTGCGTACCGATCTGGCCGCGTACCTGACCGGGCAGACCGGCGTGCAGGTGACCGTCGAGAACGTCTGGGCCGCCAACGGATCCAACGAGATCCTGCAGCAGCTGCTGCAGGCGTTCGGCGGACCGGGACGCAGCGCGATCGGCTTCGTGCCCTCGTATTCGATGCACCCGATCATTTCCGACGGCACCCAGACCGAATGGTTGGAAGCCGCCCGCAGCGAGGACTTCGGACTGGACGTGGATACCGCCGTCACCGCGGTCGCCGAACGCACACCCGACGTGGTCTTCCTGGCCAGCCCGAACAACCCGTCCGGCCAGAGCATCTCGCTACCAGACCTGCGCCGGGTGCTCGACGCGGCCACCGGCGTGGTGATCGTGGACGAGGCGTACGGCGAGTTCTCGTCCCAGCCCAGCGCGGTGACGCTGATCGCCGAGTATCCGGCCAAGCTCATCGTCACCCGCACCATGAGCAAGGCGTTCGCGTTCGCCGGCGGGCGACTCGGCTACCTGATCGCCGACCCGGCCGTGATCGACGCACTGCTGCTGGTCCGGTTGCCGTATCACCTGTCCGCACTGACCCAGGCCGCCGCGCGGGCCGCCCTGCGGCATGCCGACGACACGCTGGGCAGCGTCGCGGCGCTGATCGCCGAACGGGAACGCATCACCTCGGCACTGACCGGGATGGGTTTCCGGGTGATCCCGAGCGACGCGAACTTCGTGCTGTTCGGTGGATTCGCCGATGCCCCCGCGGTCTGGCAGAGCTACCTCGATGCCGGGGTACTGATCCGCGATGTCGGTATCCCCGGATTCCTGCGCACCACCGTCGGGCTGGCCGACGAGAACGATGTGCTGCTCGACGTGAGCGCCAAGATCGCCACGAACGTACTCACCCCACAAGGAGCCTCGTCATGACGCGTCGCGCACGAGTCGAACGCAAGACCCGGGAATCCGACATCGTCGTGGAGATCGACCTCGACGGCACCGGGCAGGTCGACATCGACACCGGGGTGCCGTTCTTCGATCACATGCTGACCGCACTGGGCAGCCACGCCAGCTTCGATCTCACCGTGCACGCCAAGGGTGACGTCGACATCGAGGGCCACCACACCGTCGAGGACACCGCGATCGTGCTCGGCCAGGCCCTCGGCGAGGCGCTGGGGGACAAGAAGGGTATCCGGCGGTTCGGGGACGCCTTCATCCCGATGGACGAGACGCTCGCACACGCCGCGGTCGACGTGTCGGGCCGCCCATACTTCGTGCACACCGGCGAACCGGATTACATGGTGGAGTTCACGATTCAGGGATCCTCGGTGCCCTACCACACCGTGATCAACCGGCACGTCTTCGAATCGCTGGCGTTCAACGCCCGGATCTCGCTGCACGTGCGGACCCTCTACGGCCGCGATCCGCACCACATCACCGAGGCCGAGTACAAGGCGGTCGCCCGCGCGCTGCGTCAGGCCGTCGAGCCCGACCCGCGGGTGTCCGGCGTCCCGTCCACCAAAGGTGTTCTGTGAGTTCGACAGGCGAGCGGAGCGACGGGGAATGAAACGGGTCGTCGTCCTGGACTACGGGTCCGGGAACCTGCGCTCGGCGCAACGTGCGGTGGAGCGGACCGGCGCCGAGGTCACCGTCACCGCCGATGCCACACAGGCCTTCGAGGCCGACGGTCTGCTGGTGCCGGGAGTCGGCGCCTACCAGGCGTGCATGACCGGTCTGCGCGACATCGGTGGCGAGCAGATCATCGCCGAGCGGCTCGCGGCGGGCCGACCGGTGCTGGGCGTCTGCGTGGGTATGCAGATCATGTTCGCCCGGGGTGTCGAGTTCGGTGTGCAGACCGACGGCTGCGGCCAGTGGCCCGGCGCGGTGACCCACCTCGACGCACCGGTGATCCCGCACATGGGCTGGAATGTCGTCGACGCGCCGAAGGACAGCACGCTGTTCCGCGGTCTCGACGCGGACACCCGGTTCTACTTCGTGCACTCCTACGCGGCCCAGACCTGGGAGGGCGACCCGGACGCGCTGCTGACCTGGGCGACCCACGAGGTGCCGTTTCTGGCAGCAGTGGAGAACGGGCCGTTGTCGGCCACTCAATTCCATCCCGAGAAGAGCGGCGACGCGGGTGCGACGCTGCTGCGCAATTGGGTCGAGAGCCTCGGCTGACGAGGCAAGTAAGGTAACCGCACGTGTCTCTGATTCTTCTTCCCGCAGTCGATGTCGTCGAGGGCCGCGCCGTGCGCCTGGTCCAGGGTGTGGCAGGCAGTGAAACCGAGTACGGCTCGGCACTGGATGCGGCCCTGGGCTGGCAACGCGATGGTGCCGAATGGATCCACCTGGTCGACCTGGATGCGGCGTTCGGCCGGGGCTCCAACCGCGAACTGCTCGCCGAGGTCGTCGGGCAACTCGATGTGGCGGTGGAACTGTCCGGTGGTATCCGTGACGACGAGTCACTGCGTGCCGCGCTGGCCACCGGCTGCCGGCGGGTGAACCTGGGGACCGCGGCACTGGAGAACCCGCAGTGGTGTGCCGCCGCGATCGCCGAGCACGGTGACAAGGTGGCCGTAGGCCTCGACGTCAAGCTGGAGAACGGGGACTACCGCCTGCGTGGCCGCGGCTGGGAGACCGACGGCGGCGACCTGTGGCCCGTGCTGGATCGGCTTGTCGGTGAAGGCTGTTCACGATTCGTCGTCACCGATGTCAGCAAGGACGGCACGCTCAACGGACCCAACCTGGAGCTCCTCGGCGCGGTCACCGATCGCACCGACGCCCCGGTGATCGCCTCCGGCGGAGTGTCCAGCCTGGACGATCTGCGCGCCATCGCCACCTTGACCGATCGCGGTGTCGAGGGTGCGATCGTCGGTAAGGCGCTCTACGCCGGGCGTTTCACGCTGCCCGAGGCGCTCAGCGCGGTCGCCGGCTGATGATCGAGCCCGGGAAACTCGCGGCGCTGCTGGCGACCGCCGCAGATGTCCTCGACGATGCGTCGGGTGCCTTCGTCGCCGGTCACCGGGCAGAATCCGCAGTCCGCAAGCAGGGCAACGACTTCGCCACCGAAGTGGATCTGGCCATCGAACGCCAGGTGGTGGCCGCGCTCACCGAGCAGACCGGTATCGGTGTGCACGGCGAGGAATTCGGGGGCGCCCCAATCGATTCCGAACTGGTGTGGGTGCTAGACCCGATCGACGGCACCTTCAACTATGCGGCCGGCTCGCCGATGGCGGCGATCCTGCTCGGACTGCTGGCCGACGGTAAGCCGGTCGGCGGGTTGACCTGGCTACCGTTCACCGGTAATCGCTACATCGCGGCCATCGACGGGCCGGTGCGGGACAACGGAACCGAGTTGCCCAAGCTTGAGCACACCACGCTCGTCGATTCGATCGTCGGAATCCAGACGTACAACATCGATTCGCGTGGGCGGTTCCCGGGCCGCTACCGCGCCGAGGTGATGGCCAACCTGAGCCGGGTGTCCTCACGGGTGCGCATGCACGGCGCCACCGGTGTCGACCTGGCCTATGTCGCGGCCGGGATCCTCGGCGGCGCCATCAGTTTCGGCCACCACATCTGGGATCACGCCGCGGGTGTGGCACTGGTACGCGCCGCCGGCGGCATCGTCACCGACCTGGCCGGTGACGAGTGGACCGCGGATTCCAAGTCGGCACTGGCCGCCGCCCCCGGTATCCATGGACAGATACTCGAATTGGTGGCCGCCGCGGGTTCCCCGGAGGATTACTGACATGGCTGTAGCGGTTCGGGTCATCCCGTGCCTGGACGTCGACGACGGCCGGGTGGTCAAGGGCGTCAACTTCGAGAACCTGCGCGACGCCGGGGACCCCGTCGAACTGGCGGCCGCCTATGACGCCGCCGGCGCCGACGAGCTGACCTTCCTCGACGTCACCGCGTCATCGTCGGGCCGCTCCACCATGCTCGACGTGGTACGCCGCACCGCCGAGCAGGTGTTCATCCCGCTCACGGTCGGCGGCGGGGTGCGTTCGGTCGCCGACGTGGACGTGCTGCTGCGGGCCGGGGCCGACAAGGTCTCGGTCAACACCGCGGCGATCGCCCGTCCGGAACTGCTCGCCGAGCTGTCGCGGCAGTTCGGGTCGCAGTGCATCGTGCTGAGCGTGGATGCCCGTACAGTGCCCGAGGGATCCGGTCCGACCCCGTCGGGCTGGGAGGTCACCACCCACGGCGGGCGCCGGGGCACCGGCATCGACGCGGTCGAATGGGCGCGCCGCGGGGCCGAACTCGGCGTGGGGGAGATCCTGCTGAACTCGATGGACGCCGACGGCACCAAGGCCGGTTTCGACCTGCCGATGCTGCACGCGGTGCGCGAGGCGGTGACGGTGCCGGTGATCGCGAGCGGCGGCGCGGGCGCGGTCGGCGACTTCGCCCCAGCCGTGCAGGCCGGGGCCGATGCGGTGTTGGCCGCCAGCGTGTTCCACTTCGGTGAGCTGACCATCGGTGAGGTCAAGGCGGCCATGGCTGCCGAGGGGATCACCGTCCGATGAGCGCAGCGAAGAGGACAGATCGGGGTGAAGTCCGATGAGCGCAGCGAAGAGGACAAATCGACGAGAGGTGCGGTAGTGCCACTCGATCCCGCCATCGCTTCGCGCCTCAAGCGCAATGAAGCCGGTCTTTTCACCGCGGTGGTGCAGGAGCACGGCACCGGTGACGTGCTGATGGTCGCCTGGATGGATGACGACGCCCTGGCCCGCACCCTGGAAACCCGTGAAGCCACCTACTTCTCGCGGTCCCGCGGCGAACAGTGGATCAAGGGCGCCACCTCCGGGCACACCCAGCATGTGCATTCGGTGCGGCTGGACTGCGACGGCGACTCTGTTCTGCTGGTGGTCGACCAGGTCGGTGGTGCCTGCCACACCGGCGATCACACCTGCTTCGACGCCGATCTGCTGCTCGGCGAGGACTGACCGTGTCGCGCTGCCGGGACTTGTCGGTGCCGTCGGCCACAATGACCGGGTGAAGAACAACGGCCGGGCGAGCCACGACCCGGCGATCGACACCGCGGCTGCCCGCAAGGCGCGCGGCGCGTTCTTCACCCCACCGCAGATCACCCGGTATCTGGCCGACTGGGCGATCCGCAGCAGCGAGGACGCGGTCTTCGAGCCGGCTGCGGGTGACGCTGCCTTCCTGCTCGCTGCCACCGAACGGCTGCGCAGACTCGGTGCCGGGGTGCCGGCCCTGGACGGCGTGGAGATTCACCCGGCCAGTGCCGCCACCGCGCGGCGCCGGGTCACCCAGGCCGGCGGCAGGGCACGGATCCGCACTGCGGACTTCTTCGACATCACCCCCGAACCCACCTACACCGCGGTCCTGGGCAACCCGCCCTACATCCGGTACCAGGAATTCCGCGGTCAGCAGCGGGCCCAGTCCCGGCGCGCGGCCCTGCAGGCCGGGGTGACGCTGTCCGCGCTGGCGTCGAGCTGGGCGGCCTTCACCGTGCATGCCGCGCTGTTCCTGCGCCCCGGCGGCCGGATGGCGCTGGTGCTGCCCGCCGAGCTGCTCAGCGTCAACTACGCGGCGGCGGTGCGGAAGTTCCTCTTCGACCGGTTCGCCAGTGTCGAGTTGGTGATGTTCGACGAGCAGGTGTTCCCCGGCGCCGAGGCCGACGTGGTGCTGCTGCTGGCCGACGGATTCGGCGGCGGGCCGTCCGGGCACGCCGTCATCCATCGCGCCCGCAACGCCGAGTCGCTGACTTCCGAACTGGTCCAACGCCATTGGTCCCCGGTGGATCCGGCCGACAAATGGATCAGCGGGCTGATCGGCACCCGCGCCGTCGAAGATCTTCAGATCCTGCACGACGGCGGTCGGTTCGCCACCCTGGAGCACTGGGGTGACACCACCTTGGGCATGGTCACCGGCAACAACGGTTTCTTCGCGTTGTCCCCGGCCCGGGTGGCCGAACTGGGGTTGCGCCCCTCGGATCTACTGACGCTGTCCCCGCCCGGCAGCGGACACCTGCGCGGGCTGACGTTGTCTCCGGGGCAGCTGGCCAACCTCGGCGCCGACGGGAAATCGGTACACCTGTTCCGGCCCGCCGGGCGGCTGTCGGCGGCCGCGCAGCGCTACATCGACGCGGGCCATGCCGCCGGGGTGCATCTGGCCTACAAGTGCCGGGTCCGCAACCCGTGGTACCTGGTGCCGTTGGTCACACCGGCCGACCTGCTGCTCACCTGCATGAACGCCGACACCCCCCGGCTGGTCACCAACCGGGCCGGGGCGCATCACCTGAACTCGGTGCACGGTGTGTACCTTCGCGCCGAATTCACTGCGCTGGGCCGGGACCTGTTGCCGTTGGCCGCGCTGAACTCGGTGACGCTGCTGCACGCCGAGATGGTCGGGCGCGCGTACGGTGGCGGGGTGCTGAAAATCGAACCGCGCGAAGCGGATCGGTGGCTGGTGCCGAGCCCCGAGCTGATCACGGAGCGGGCCGCCGCCCTGCGGGCCGTCCGGCGTACGGTGGCCGGGCTACTGGGCAAGGGCAGGCTGCTGGACGCCGTGGACGTGGTCGACGGCGCACTGGCCCTCAACACCGATCTGGAATCGGTTCAGGCCGCGCGTCATTCACTGGCCTCCAGAAGGGCGGTAAGGTCTCGGCGTGCCCGCTGAGCCCTCGACAAAAGCCACCGCGTGGGCCATCTTCGACCGGATCGTCGCCGATGCCGCGCCCGGCGGAGTCCACACCAACCCCTGGGCGAGTATCGGCGGGAAACCGACCTTCCAGCCCGACTTCCGGGTGCTGCGCAAGCTGCTCGGCGTGCCGCTGTACCTGGACGCACCCTCGACCACCGGGGTGCCCGCGCTCGCCCTGGACGTCTGGATGTCCTACGAGCTGCGCCGGGCCGGCTTCGACGTCGATGCGGTATGGCCGCGTCCCACCGACCCGCGGATCATGCCCAGCGCCATCGCCGCGCTGCTCGAGGCGTTACCGCAGAAGGAGCGACTGCTCATCGAGCAGCGGCTGCGCCGGTCCATGAAGGGTGTCGCCGGGTCGAGCGCCAGCGTGCTCGGCAAGCACTACATGAAGCAGGTCGACGTGGTCATGTCGGACTGGGACACCGGGCCCGAATTGTTGATCAGCACCAAGCGGATGGATTCCAGCTTCGGCAAGAACGCCGCCAACCGCGTCGAGGAGAGTTACGGCGACGCCAAGAATCTGCGGCTGCGCCATCCACTGGCCGCGCTGGGTTTCGTCTACGGGCTACGCTCGACCATCCTTTCCACCGAACCCGACAAGGCCGAATGGCTGATCGACCTGCTCGGCAAGCTCGGCACCGAGGACGACGCGTATCACGCCGTCGCGTTGGTGATGATCGACTATGACGCCGACGTTGCCGAGACGCCCGAGGAAGCCGTCGACAGCATCGAGAAGGCGGAACCTGACACGCTTTTCGAGATCGTCGACGTCGCCACCGCCGCGGTCGACGAGGCGTTGGCCGCGTTACCCAACGTCGTCATCCGCCATGACGTGGTGCCTCCGCAGCTGCAGCCCGCCCGATTCCTGGAGATCATGGTGAACCGGGTGATCGAGACCACGCCGGTCACCCGGCACCGCGAGGCGCGCCGCCGGCGCCAGGTCGCACCCGAGGATTAGATCGCCCGCGCACCGGCCTTGGCCCGGGCGCTCCACCGGCCGTCGGAGAATCCCACCGTGACCGGGTGCCGGAATGCTTCGGACACGTGCTCGGTGGTCACCGTCGAGCGGGCATCTCCGCTTGCGACCGTGCGGCCCTCACCGATCAGCAGCGCGTGTGTGGTACTGGTGGGCAGCTCCTCGAGGTGGTGGGTCACCAGGATCGAGGCCATATCCGGATGCGTATCGTCCAGCGTGTCCAGGGTTTCCAGCAGTTGCTCGCGAGCCGCGACGTCCAGGCCCGTGGTCGGTTCGTCGAGCAGCAGCAGCCGGGGCTCGGCGATCAGTGCCCTGGCTATCAGCGTCCGGCCGCGTTCGCCCTGGGACAATGTCGGCCAGACCGCGTCGGCACGAGCGGACAGGCCCACCGTGTCGATCAGGGCATCGGCGCGGCGGATCTCGTCAGCGGTGGCCTGCCAACGGGCTGCCGTATCGATGGTGGCCGTGATTCCGGTGAGCACCACCTGCCGAACCGTCAACGGGTACTGCAGCCGGTGCCGCGGATTGACGTGCCCGATCGAGCGGCGCAGCACCGTCAGGTCGGTTCGCCCCATCTGATCGCCGAGGATCCGCACCGCCCCGGTGGTCGGAAATATCTGGGCCGCACAGAAGCCCAGCAGCGTGCTCTTTCCGGCCCCGTTGGGGCCCAGCAGCGCCCAGTGCTCACCCGCGTGCACGGCCATCGAGATGCCGTCGATGATCTGCTTACCGTCGCGACGGAACGTGACGTCGGAGATTTCCAGTACGGGGGTCATGTAAAGGCTTCCTTCAGAGTGCTCAGATGCGTGCGGCTGGAGCTCGACGCGGCGTCCGGGTCGCGGGCCGCGATCGCGTCGACGAGGTCACGGTGCGCATCGTGATCGGCCGATTCGGATGGCACCGGGCGGATTTTGAGCATGTCGATCATCGCCGACCGCAGCCGGGGGAGAAACGCATCGAACAGTTGGGTCAGCACGTCATTGTGGGCGGCGACGATCACCGCCCGATGGAACGCCATATCGGCGTCCACATGGTCGGCCACCGTCTGACCCGCTGCGCTGCGCCCGGCCAGGCTGCGCCGCAGTGCCCGCAGATCGGCCACGGTGCGGCGGGCCGCCGCCAAGGCTGCGGCTTCGGCCTCGATGGCGATCCGCGCCTCGATGACCGAGGCGATATTGGCCCGGCGTAGCACGCTGTCCCAGTCCTCGGTGACATCGACTGCGGTCACGAACACGCCGGCACCCTGCCGGCTGTCCAGTACTCCTCGTCCCGCCAGCTCGCGGATCGCCTCCCGCAGGGTAGAGCGCCCCACCCCGAGCTGCGCAGCCAGGGTCGTCTCGCCCGGCAACCGGTGGCCCAGGGCCCACTCGCCGTCGCGGATGCGGGCCAGCAGCAGTTCGGCGGTCTGCGCGGCCAATGGGTGACGCTGAACCTGAGCGACCATCAAACCTCTCTACTTGTCTGAGGAGTTGTGTACAGTGTAGCCATCATGACGCGCGTCCTCCTCCTTCGCCGCCTCGGCAGGGCCTGAACCGACCGGCCCCCTGCCGTGGGGCTGCGTCGCGCCGGTCGGATCCCCATTGACCGGACAGGGACACCTCATGAACTCGAACAAGAACTGGAACCGCCAACTGCCCGCACCCATGCCGTGGCAGCGTTACTCGAACATCTTCGACCGCGTGGAAGTGCCACTGCGGCAGCGCAACTGGCCCGAGGCGAGGCTGACCGAGGCGCCGCTGTGGGTACCGGTCGACCTGCGTGACGGCAACCAGGCGCTGGCCGAACCGATGGACCCGGACCGCAAACGCCGTTTCTTCGATCTTCTGGTCTCCATCGGCTACAAGGAGATAGAGGTCGGCTATCCGTCTGCCTCCCAGACCGATTACGACTTCGTCCGCCTGATCGCCGGGTCGGACATCGCACCGCCGGATGTCACCATCGTGGTGTTCACCCCTGCACGGCGTGACCTGATCGAACGCACCGTGGACTCGGTGCGGGGCATCGACAACGACGTGGTGATCCACCTGTACACCGCGACCGCACCGGTGTGGCGGGACACCGTGCTGGGCAAGGATCGCGACGACTTGCGGGAGTTGATCCTGGCCGGCGGGCGTGACGTACTCGAGCTGGCGGGACGCCTGCCGAACGTGCGGTTCGAGTTCTCCCCGGAGGTCTTCAACCTCACCGAACCCGATTACGCGCTGGAAATCTGCGACGCCATGACCGACCTGTGGCAGGCGACTCCGGACCGGCCGGTGATCCTGAACCTGCCGGCTACCGTCGAGGTCTCCACCCCGAACGTGTACGCCGACCAGATCGAGTACATGCATCGCAACATTGCCCGCCGCGACAGTGTCATCCTGTCGGTGCATCCGCACAACGACCGCGGGACCGGTGTCGCGTGCGCGGAATTGGCGGTACTGGCAGGGGCGCAGCGGGTGGAGGGTTGCGTGTTCGGCAACGGTGAACGCACCGGCAACGTCGACATCGCGACGTTGGCGCTCAACCTGTACGCCCAGGGCGTGGATCCCAAGATCGACTTCTCCGACATCGATGCCATCGCCCGGACCGTCGCGCACTGCACCCGGATGCCGATCCACGAACGGCACCCGTATGTGGGCGATCTGGTACACACCGCGTTCTCCGGCACCCATCAGGACGCGATCAAGAAGGGACTGGCCGAGCACCGTGACAGGGCGGTGGCCGCAGGACTGACCGAGCGGGAAATCGATTGGCGGGTACCGTATCTGCCCATCGACCCGGCAGATATCGGCCGCACCTACGACGCAGTGATCCGAGTGAACTCACAGTCCGGCAAGGGTGGGATCGCCTACCTGCTGAGCAGCGGGTACGGGCTGGATCTGCCGCGCCGGTTGCAGATCGACTTCGCCCGCCACGTCCAGACGCACACCGACGAAACCGGTACCGAGGTGAGCGGCGCCGAGCTGTATGAACTGTTCGAGGCGACATATTTCGGCGCGACCGGGGCCGTGGACGTGAAGGACTGGCACACCGACAGTGAGGGCAACACCGGGATCACTCTCATGGTCGACGGGCAGCCCCGCACCAGCAGTCACCAGGGCGTCGGCCCCATCGACGCGTTGACCGAGGCGCTGGCCACGGCCGGGTATGACGTCGAAATCCTGAGTCTGACCCAGCAGTCGGTCGGCGCGACCACGGTGACCTACCTGGAGTACCGCGGCGGGTGGGCGTGCGGACGAGCCGATTCGGTGCCGGCCGCTTCGATCGCGGCAGTGCTGCAGGCGGTCAACGCCGCCTGAGTGCCTCGAGCGCCTTGTCGGCGTGGGTGTCCATGCTGATCTCACTGGAGATCACCTCCAGCACGGTGCGGTCGGTGTCGATGACGAACGTGGTCCGCTTCACCGGCATGAACTTCCCGAGCAGTCCGCGCTTCACGCCGAACTGCTCGGCGACCGCACCGTCGGCATCCGAGAGCAGCGGGTAGTCGAAGCCCTGCTGATCGGCGAACTTGGCCTGCTTGTCGACCGCATCGGTGCTGATCCCCACCCGGGACGCGCCCACGGCGGCGAACTCCCCGGCCAGATCGCGGAAGTGGCAGGCCTCCTTGGTGCAGCCGGGCGTCATCGCCGCGGGGTAGAAGAAAAGCACCACCGGGCCGTCGGCGAGCAACGCCGTCAAACTGCGCGGGGTGCCGGTCTGATCGGGCAGTTCGAACTCGGCCACGCGGTCACCGGTCTTCATAAGCGTCACGGCTGCACACGCTACGCCGAAGGGCCGACGGCCGTCTGGGAAGATTGACCCGTGCAACAACCTTCGCCGGCCGCCACGCTGGCCGTCACCACGACTCGTGAGGTCTTCCGGGAGCTTGCCGCCGGGCATCGGGTGGTTCCGGTGACCCGCAAGGTGCTCGCCGACAGCGAGACACCGCTGTCGGCGTACCGCAAGCTCGCCGCCAACCGTCCCGGCACCTTTCTGCTGGAATCCGCGGAGAACGGTCGGTCCTGGTCGCGGTGGTCGTTCATCGGGGCGGGTGCGCCCTCGGCGCTGACCGTCCGCGACGGGCAGGCGGTGTGGCTGGGCAGCACCCCGCAGGACGCCCCGTCCGGCGGTGACCCGCTCGACGCGCTGCGCAGCACCCTGGACCTGTTGGCCACCGCCGCGCTGCCCGGGCTGCCGCCGCTGTCCTCGGGGCTGGTCGGGTTCTTCGCCTACGACATGGTGCGTCGGCTGGAACGCCTTCCCGAACTCGCCGTCGACGACCTGGGCCTGCCGGACATGCTGTTGCTGCTCGCCACCGATATCGCCGCCGTGGACCATCACGAGGGCACCATCACGCTGATCGCGAACGCGGTGAACTGGAACGGCACCGACGAGCGGGTCGACCAGGCCTACGACGACGCGGTGGCCCGGCTCGACGTCATGACCGCCGCGCTGAGCGAGGCCTTGCCGTCGGCGGTGGCCACCTTCAGCCGTCCGCAGCCGCAGTTCCGGGCGCAGCGCACCGTCGAGGAGTACAGCGCGATCGTGGACAAGCTGGTCGGCGACATCGAAGCCGGCGAGGCGTTCCAGGTGGTGCCCTCGCAGCGCTTCGAGGTCAGTACATCGGCGGACCCGCTGGACGTCTACCGGATGCTGCGGGCCACCAACCCGAGCCCGTACATGTATCTGCTCAACGTGCCGGACGGCAACGGCGGACTCGACTTCTCGGTGGTCGGTTCCAGCCCCGAGGCACTGGTCACGGTCAAGGACGGCAAGGCCACCACCCATCCGATCGCGGGGACCCGCTGGCGCGGGGACACCGAGGAGGAGGACCTGCTCCTGGAGAAGGAGTTGCTGGCCGATGAGAAGGAACGCGCCGAACATCTGATGCTGGTCGATCTCGGCCGCAACGATCTGGGCCGGGTATGTGAGCCGGGCACCGTCCGGGTGGAGGACTACAGCCACATCGAGCGCTACAGCCACGTCATGCACCTGGTGTCCACGGTGACCGGACACCTCGCCGATGACAAGACCGCGCTGGACGCCGTGACCGCCTGCTTCCCGGCCGGCACGCTGTCCGGGGCGCCGAAGGTCCGCGCCATGGAACTCATCGAAGAGGTCGAACTGACCCGGCGCGGCCTCTACGGCGGGGTGCTGGGCTACCTGGACTTCGCGGGCAACGCCGACTTCGCCATCGCCATCCGGACCGCGCTGCTGCGTGACGGCACCGCCTACGTGCAGGCGGGCGGGGGAGTCGTGGCAGATTCCAAGGGGCCGTACGAGTACAACGAGTCCGCCAACAAGGCCAAGGCCGTGCTGAGCGCTATCGCGGCGGCCGAGACGCTCACCCAACCGCAGTCGCCGACGCCATGATCAGGATCGCGCAGGCACTCCTGATTCTCGGCGCGCTGGCGCTGTGGGTGGCCTCGCGCCTGCCGTGGGTCGAGGTGAGCACCTTCGATGGCCTCGGACAGCCCAAGACGACCACGCTGTCGGGGGCGCAGTGGTCCACAGCGCTGGTCCCGCTGGCGCTGGTGCTGTTGGCCGCCGCGGTGGCGGCCCTGGCGGTGCGCGGCCTGCTGTTGCGGGCGGTCGCCGTCCTGGTGGCGGTCTCCGCGGCCGGGATCGGCTACCTGGGCATCAGCCAGTGGGTGCTCAACGACGTCGCGGTGCGCGGGGCGAACCTGGCCGAGGTGCCGGTCTCGGCGCTGGTGGGATCCCAGCGGTTCTACTGGGGCGCCGGTGTCGCGGTGGCAGCGGCGGTGATCGCGCTGGTCGCGGCGGGTTTCCTGATGCGCGCGGCGGCGACGGCGCGGTCGGGGGCGGCCCGCTACGCCAACCCGTCGGCCCGCCGTGACGCGGTGCGCTCCGAGACGGCTGACGGGGCGAACACCGCGGACATGACCGAGCGGATGATGTGGGATGCGCTGGACGAGGGCAGCGATCCCACCCGCGAACCGGGCTCGCCCGACACCGGCACCGATCCGGACAGGAAGGGTCGGTGATGGCTGGTGTGGCGCAGCCGACTAACCTCATGGCATCAGCGGGGTCGATGAAGACCCCTCCGGGGGGATCCCGGCCGACGGTAAAGGACGATGGCCAATGAGTTCGGCGACCGTGCTCGACTCCATCATCGAGGGAGTCCGTGCCGACGTTGCCACCCGTGAAGCTGCCGTGAGCTTCGCCGATATCAAGCAGCGGGCCAAGGACGCACGGCCACCACTTGACGTGTTGGCCGCACTCCGCGCGCCCGGCATCGCTGTGATCGCCGAAGTCAAACGTGCCAGCCCGTCGCGCGGTGAGCTGGCGTCGATTGCAGATCCGGCAGAGCTGGCGCGCGCCTACGAGGACGGCGGCGCCCGCGTCATCAGCGTGCTGACCGAGGAACGGCGTTTCCACGGCTCGCTCGACGACCTGGACAATGTGCGTGCCGCGGTGTCGATTCCGGTGCTGCGCAAGGATTTCATCGTCGGGCCGTACCAGATCCACGAGGCCCGGGCGCACGGTGCGGACATGCTGCTGCTGATCGTGGCGGCGCTGGAGCAGAAGGCCCTGGAGTCGATGCTCGACCGCACCGAATCGCTCGGCATGACCGCGCTGGTGGAGGTGCACACCGAGGAGGAGGCCGACCGGGCGTTGCAGGCCGGGGCCACTGTCATCGGTGTGAATGCCCGGGACCTCAAGACCCTCGAGGTCGATCGGGACTGCTTTGCCCGGATCGCGCCGGGGCTGCCCTCCAATGTCATCCGGGTCGCCGAGTCCGGCGTGCGGGGCACCGCCGATCTGCTCGCCTACGCCGGTGCCGGCGCCGATGCGGTGCTGGTCGGGGAGGGCCTGGTCACCAGCGGTGACCCGCGCAGCGCCGTGTCCGATCTGGTCACCGCCGGGGCCCACCCGTCGTGCCCGAAACCCGCCCGCTGATCCGCACCGATGAGCTTGCACGAAAAGAACCTGTAGAAATGGGCGATATCGCCGGCCCCGAGCTGCCGCAGACCAGCGCCGCACTCGCCGAACCCACCAGCCACGATCCGGACGCCAAGGGGCATTTCGGCCCCTACGGCGGACGTCTGGTCCCCGAGGCGCTGATGGCGGTGATCGAGGAGGTCACCGCCGCCTACGAGAAGGCCCGCAGCGACCAGACGTTCCTCGACGAACTGGACCGCCTGCAGCGCCACTACAGCGGGCGCCCGTCGCCGCTGTACGAGGCGGAGCGTCTGTCCGCCCACGTCGGCGGTGCGCGGATCTTTCTGAAGCGAGAAGACCTCAACCACACCGGGTCCCACAAGATCAACAACGTGCTGGGGCAGGCGCTGCTGGCCCGGCAGATGGGCAAGACCCGGGTCATCGCCGAGACCGGTGCCGGCCAGCACGGGGTGGCCACCGCGACCGCGTGCGCGTTGCTCGGGCTGGAATGCGTCATCTACATGGGTGCGGTGGACACCGCCCGGCAGGCGCTCAACGTGGCGCGGATGCGGCTGCTCGGCGCCACCGTGGTCTCCGTGGAATCCGGATCGAAGACCCTCAAGGACGCCATCAACGAGACGTTCCGCGACTGGGTGGCCAACGCCGACAACACCTTCTACTGCTTCGGGACGGCGGCCGGACCGCATCCCTTCCCGCTGATGGTCCGCGACTTCCAGCGCATCATCGGCCTGGAGACCCGCGCGCAGATCCGTGAGCAGGCCGGCCGACTGCCGGACGCCGTGGTCGCGTGTGTCGGCGGCGGTTCCAATGCGATCGGCATCTTCCACGCCTTCATCGACGACCCCGACGTCCGCCTGGTCGGGTTCGAGGCGGCCGGCGACGGCGTCGAGACCGGACGGCACGCCGCCACCTTCACCGGCGGGTCACCGGGTGCGTTCCAGGGTTCGTTCTCCTACCTGCTGCAGGACGAGGACGGTCAGACGCTCGAATCCCATTCCATCTCAGCCGGTCTGGACTATCCGGGCGTGGGTCCCGAGCACGCGCTGCTCAAGGACGCCGGCCGAGCCGAGTACCGGCCGATCACCGACACCCAGGCGATGGACGCCTTCCTGCTGCTGTGCCGCACCGAGGGCATCATCCCGGCCATCGAGTCGGCGCACGCGGTGGCCGGCGGCGTACAGCTGGCCGCCGAACTCGGCGCCGGGGCCATCATCGTGGTCAACCTGTCCGGCCGCGGCGACAAGGACGTGGAGACCGCCGGAAAGTGGTTCGGAATCATGGAGGACGCGTGAGCGGGGCCAGCGGAACGAGTCGGCTCTCGGCGGTCTTCGACAGCTGCCGGGCCGAGGGCCGTTCGGCGCTCATCGGGTACCTGCCGACCGGTTATCCCGATGTGGCGACCTCGATCTCGGCGATGACGGCGATGGTCGAGGCCGGCGCCGACATCATCGAGGTCGGCATCGCCTACTCCGACCCCGGCATGGACGGCCCCACCATCGCGCGCGCCACCGAGGCAGCACTGGCCGGCGGCGTGCGGGTCCAGGACGCGCTGCGGGCGGTCGAGGCGATCAGCAACGCCGGTGGCAACGCCGTGGTGATGAGCTACTGGAACCCGGTGCTGCGCAGGGGTGTCGACACTTTCGCGCGCGACCTGGCATCGGCCGGCGGGCTCGGTCTCATCACCCCCGACCTGATCCCCGATGAGGCCGAGGAGTGGTTGGAGGTGTCCGACCGGCACGACCTCGACCGGATCTTCCTGGTGGCGCCGTCCTCGACCCCGGAACGGCTCGCCGCGACGGTGCGCGCATCCCGCGGGTTCGTCTACGCCGCATCGACGATGGGGGTGACCGGTGCCCGCGACGCGGTGTCCAACGCCGCGCCGGAACTGGTGAGCCGGGTCAAGCAGGTCTCCGACATCCCGGTCGGGGTCGGTCTGGGCGTCCGCTCCCGGGAGCAGGCCGCCGAGATCGGCGCCTACGCCGACGGGGTGATCGTGGGGTCGGCGCTGGTATCCGCTCTCGACGATGGGCTACCCGCCCTGCGGGCCCTGACCGCCGAACTGGCCGAAGGTGTTCGGCAGGCGGTGCGCGCATGACGGTGACGACCCTGGCCTACATCCCGAGCCCCGCTCAGGGTGTCTGGTACCTCGGACCCGTCCCGCTGCGCGCCTACGCCCTGTGCATCATCGTCGGCATCGTCGCCGCGCTGGTGATCGGCGACCGGCGCTGGGAGGCCCGCGGCGGCGAGCGTGGCGTCATCTATGACATCGCTTTGTGGGCGGTGCCGTTCGGTCTCGTCGGCGGGCGGCTCTATCACGTCCTGACCGACTGGCCGACCTACTTCGGCGCAGGTGGCGCCGGGCTCGGTGCGGCATTCCGGATCTGGGACGGCGGTCTCGGAATCTGGGGTGCGGTGGCGCTCGGCGCCGTCGGCGCGTGGATCGCCTGCCGGCGACGCGGTATTCCGCTGCCGGCGTTCGGCGATGCGATCGCGCCCGGAATCATTTTGGCGCAGGCGGTCGGCCGGCTCGGCAACTACTTCAACCAGGAACTCTTCGGGCGGGCCACGGATCTGCCGTGGGGGCTGGAGATCTACGAACGGGTCGATGCCGCCGGTTTCCGGGACACCCTCAACGGGGTGTCCACCGGGAAGCTGGTGGCCGTCGTGCACCCGACCTTCCTCTACGAACTGCTGTGGAATCTCCTGGTTTTCGCGCTGCTGATCTGGGCGGACCGCCGCTTCAAGCTCGGCCACGGCAGGGTGTTCGCGCTGTACGTGGCCGGGTACTGCCTGGGCCGGTTCTGGATCGAGTTGATGCGCAGCGATACTGCGACGCTGATCGCGGGTATCCGGGTCAACTCGTTCACCGCGACCTTCGTGTTCATCGCCGCCGTCGTCTACATCATGGCGGCGCCCAAGGGGCGTGAGGATCCGGCCACGTTGCGGGGCAACGCCCCGACCGAGCCGGCTGCTGGAGCCGAGGAGCCGGCCACCGAGGTGATCGCGGTGGGTGCGGTGACCGGGGTCGTCGCGGCCGCCACCGTCGCCGGTGCAGACGAGGACGAAGGCACCGCGAGTTCCCTGGAACCCGACATCGCCGTCGCGGACGCGGCCGAGGAAGCCGATGAGGTCGAAGAGGCCGTTGAGACCGAGGTGCTCGCCACGACCGGGAACCAGGAGGCAGCCGGGTCCGCCGAAGCGGAACTGGCCGACGTGCTCGACGCCGAAGAGCAAGCCGCCGAAGAGGCCGGGACCGAAGAGGTGGCGGCCGAGGCGGAGGCCGAGGCGCTCGAGTCCGAGGCCCGCGTGACCGAGTCCGAGGCCCGCGTGACCGAGGCCGACGAGCCCGAGACCCGAGCCGACGAGGACACCACGGCGGCAGAAGACGAAGCCGAACCAGAGGCGGAGCTGGCCGACGTGCTGGACGCCGAAGAGGAAGCGGCCGAGGAAGCCGAACTCGAAGAGGCGGCCGAGGCGGAAGCTGAGGCTGAGGCCGAGGAACTCGAGGCCGAAGCAGACGACACCGCCGAAGCCGAACCGGAGGCCGAGCCGGTTGACGCGCTGGCCGCCGCCGAGGAAGCCGAAGCTGAGGCGCTCGAAGCCGAAGCCGAACCGGAGCCCGAGTCGGCCGACGTGCTGGATGCCGAAGAGGAAGCCGAACTCGAAGAGTCGGCGGCCGAAACGGAAGCTGAGGCTGAGGCTGAGGAACTCGAGGCCGAAGCAGACGACACCGCCGAAGCCGAACCGGAGGCCGAGCCGGCTGACGCGCTGGCCGCCGCCGAGGAACCCGAAGCCGAAGAGATCGTCGCCGAGGTGCTCGAATCGGTCGATGCTGCCACCGCCGAGGCCGAGGACGTCGACGGCGAGGAACTCGAAGAGGCTGCCGCCGAGTCCGAGACCGAGACCGAGACCGAAGAGCCTGCAGCCGAAGAGGTGGAAGCCGAATCCGGCTCTGCCGCCGAAGAGTCCGGGCAGCCGGTTGCTCCGGAAACACCGGCCGCGACCCCCGCTGCCACCGGCAAGACGTCTCGTCGCCCGCGGTGGTTCCGGCGTAAGGGCTGACCAGCCCCGCATTTCCGCCAGCGGGTCCCGGCCGCGCCGGGGCTTTGTTTCGGTGATATTTCCGCGGTGAGTCCACCGTGAGTACCGCTGCGCACCACCGCCCCTGCGGACATCGTGAGTTGGTGTTGACAAACACGACACCGCGGGGCAACGGATGCGGCATCGCCGACACATAACTTTCCTCTCAACCGTTTCCGCTGCTGGGAGGACCTCGTGCTCAAGACAAGCCGCAACCGAGACATCGCGCACTGGGATGCCGAAGATGTCGACGCCTGGGAGGGCACCGACGGCCGGACGCCAGGGAAGGTCATCGCGAAGCGCAATCTGCTCTGGTCGATCTTCGCCGAGCACGTGGGCTTCTCGGTGTGGTCCATCTGGTCGGTGATGGTGCTGTTCATGCCGCAGGACGTGTACGGCATCGACGCCGCAGGCAAGTTCTACCTGGTGGCCATGCCCACCCTGGTCGGCGCCTTCATGCGCATCCCGTACACCGTCGCACCCGCCCGTTTCGGCGGCCGCAACTGGACCATCGTCAGCGCCCTGCTGCTGCTGATCCCGCTGGCGCTGACGCTGTGGGTGATGAGTCAGCCCGGCACCTCCTACACCACCTTCATGGTCGTGGCGGCGTTCGCCGGCCTGGGCGGCGGCAACTTCGCCTCATCGATGGCCAATATCAACGCCTTCTACCCGCAGCGGCTCAAGGGCTGGGCGCTGGGCCTCAACGCCGGCGGCGGCAACATCGGTGTGCCCTTCATCCAGTTGATCGGCCTGCTGGTGATCGCCACCGTCAGCAACACCGCCCCCTACATCGTGTGCGCCATCTACCTGGTCCTGGTGGGTCTGGCCGCGGTCGGGGCCGCGCTGTTCATGGACAACCTCGGCAACCAGCGTTCGAACCTGAGTGCCATGGCAGAAGCCTTGCGCTACAAGCATTCCTGGGTGATGAGCTTCCTCTACATCGGCACCTTCGGCTCATTCATCGGCTTCTCGTTCGCGTTCGGTCAGGTGCTGCAGATCAACTTCCTGGCCGGCGGGGACACCCCGGCCCAGGCGTCGCTGCACGCCGCACAGATCGCCTTCCTGGGTCCGCTGCTGGGTTCGATCTCGCGTCCGTTCGGCGGCAAGCTGGCCGACCGCATCGGTGGCGGGAAGATCACCCTGTACGTCTTCGTCGCGATGATCTTCGCCGCGGGCATCCTGGTGGCCGCCGGCGTCCTGGACGACTCGATGGCCGGCGCACCCACCGGTGCCCAGATGATCGCCTACGTCGCCGGCTTCATCCTGCTGTTCATCCTGTCCGGCCTGGGCAACGGCTCGACCTACAAGATGATCCCGTCGATCTTCGAGGCCAAGGCGCAGGGCCACGACGAATGGAGCAAGGACGAGAAGGCCGCCTGGTCGCGCAGCATGTCCGGCGCGTTGATCGGCTTCGCCGGTGCGGTAGGCGCCTTGGGTGGGGTGTTCATCAACATCGTGCTGCGGATGTCCTACGTCAGCGACGCGAAGTCGGCCACCAACGCGTTCTGGGTGTTCCTCGGCTTCTACGTGGTGTGCGCGTTCGTCACGTGGTTCGTCTTCCTGCGCATGGGCGCCGCCCGCCGCAGTGCCACCGACGACCGGCTCCCCGAATCCGCCGTCACCGCCTGACCTGCAGTTTCGTTCGAACAGGCTGCCCTCGCGGCGAGCTCACCGAGGTGTCGGGCTCGCTGTGAGGTGCAGTTTTCTTCGCGCTAACGTCGCCTCAAAGGAACCGGAACAGTGCCCGCTGACGATGGTCGCATGACGCCACCCGGCCCCACCCGCACCGCGTGCTCCTACTGCGGAGTGGGTTGCGGCATGGAGGTGACCACCGCCCCCGATCCGGGAACCGGACTGCCCGTCATCGCCAAGGTCAGCGGGGACAAGCTGCACCCCACCAACTTCGGCCGGCTCTGCACCAAGGGCGCCACCCATGCCGAACTGATGGCCGCGACCGACAACCGGCTGACCACCGCCCTGGTCCGCGGAGCCCGCGGTGAACAGCCCGAACCGAGGCCGGTCGACGAGGCGGTCGCCGAGGCAGGCCGACGGCTGCGAGCCATCGTCGACACGCACGGCCCTGACGCGGTCGCGCTCTACGTGTCCGGTCAGATGTCTCTGGAGGCCCAGTACCTGGCCACCAAGCTGTCCAAGGGCTTTCTGCGCACCGTGCACATCGAGTCCAACTCGCGGCTGTGCATGGCCAGCGCCGGCACCGGTTACAAGCAGTCCCTGGGCTCCGACGGCCCGCCCGGTTCCTACACCGACTTCGACTGCGCCGACCTGTTCTTCGTCATCGGCGCTAACATGGCGGACTGCCACCCGATCCTGTTCCTGCGGATGGCTGACCGGCTCAAGGCGGGGGCCAAGCTCATCGTGGTGGACCCGCGGCGCACCGCCACCGCGGACCGGGCCGATCTCTACCTGGCGATCAAGCCCGGTACCGACCTGGCGCTGCTCAACGGGTTGCTGTACCTGCTGGTCGAAAACGGGGACATCGACCAGGAATTCATCGCCGAGCACACCGAGGGCTGGGATACCATGCCTGCGTTTCTCGCCGACTATCCGCCGGCCCGGGTCTCGGAGATCACCGGCATCCCGGAGTCCGACATCCGCACCGCCGCGGCGATGATCGCCGCGGCGGGGGAGTGGATGACGTGCTGGACCATGGGTCTGAACCAGAGCACGCACGGCACCTGGAACACCAACGCCATCTGTAACCTGCACCTGGCGACCGGCGCCATCTGCCGTCCCGGCAGTGGACCGATGTCGCTCACCGGTCAGCCCAATGCGATGGGCGGGCGCGAGATGGGCTACATGGGGCCCGGATTGCCCGGACAGCGGGCCGTGGTCTCCGCCGAGGACCGGGCCTTCTGCGAAGAACAGTGGGGACTGGAGCCGGGCACCATCCGTCCCGACGTCGGGCCAGGCACTGTGGCCATGTTCGAGCAGGCCGCCGCCGGCCAGATCAAGGCATGCTGGATCATCTGCACCAATCCCGTTGCCAGCGTGCCCAATCGGGACACCGTGATCCGCGGGCTGGAGGCCGCCGAACTGGTGATCACCCAGGACGCCTACCGGGATACGGCCACCAACCGCTACGCCGACGTCATGCTGCCCGCCGCGCTGTGGGCCGAGACCGACGCGGTGATGATCAACTCGGAGCGCAATCTGACCCTGCTGCCGCAATCGGTGACGCCGGCCGGTGAGGCCAGAGCGGACTGGGAGTTGATCTGCGGAGTAGCCGAATACCTGGGTTTCGGTGACGATTTCGCCTACAAGTCCAGTGCGGAGATCTTCGACGAGATCCGCCGGTTCGCCAACCCGCGCACCGGCTACGACCTGCGCGGCGCCAGCTACGAGCGGCTCCGTGAGACACCACTGCAGTGGCCCTGCCCGCCCGGGGACGACCAGGACCGCCACCCCATCCGGTACCTGAACGACGGGGTGTCCCAGACGCTGCACGTCGACGAGGACGGGCATCGGCCCCGGCTGGCGTTCGCCACCGGATCGCGGCGCGCCCAGTTCTTCGCCCGACCGCACATGGACGCCCGCGAACTGCCCGACGACGAGTACCCCATGGTGCTCAACACCGGCCGACTGCAACACCAGTGGCACACCATGACCAAGACCGGGCAGGTGGACAAGCTCAACAGGCTCAATGGCGCCCCCTTCGTCGAGATCCACCCCGAAGACGCGGCAGCACAAGGCATCACCGCACGGCACCGCGTCGAGCTCACTTCCCGGCGCGGTACGGCCGTGCTGCCGGTCGTGATCACCGACCGGGTGCAGCCGGGCAATGTGTGGGCACCGTTCCACTGGAACGACGAGCACGGGGAACACCTCACGGTCAATGCGTTGACCAACGACGCCGTGGACGCCGACTCGCTGCAGCCCGAGCTGAAGGTCTGCGCGGTCCGGCTGCGGCCCGTCGAGTCCGAGCGCCCGGACCCGTTCGGACTGGCCGGCGTCGCACCGGAATTCACCGAGGACGAACGGTTCTATCTCGCCGGCTTCTTCACCGGCCTGGACGCCCACCCGGTCGGAGTGCCGGTGCTGCCGCCCACGGCGCCGGTGCGGGCCCAGGTCCGGCTGTGGGTCGACGGACTGCTCGCCGGAACCTACTCGCGGGCCACCTCCGAAGACTCTGCCGAGACCGCCGGCGATTCCGGTCCGATGGTGTTGTGGGCCTCCCAGACCGGCAACGCCGAGGAGTTCGCCGCCCGACTGGCCGGGCGGCTGCCCGGTTCCCGGTTGGTCACCATGAACGAGGCCACCCTCGAGGATGTCGCGGCCGCCGACCAGGTGGTGTTCGTCACCAGCACCTTCGGTGACGGCGGACCACCGGACAACGGCGCGGAGTTCTGGCAGCGGCTGGCGGCCCCGGACGCGCCGACGCTCGACGGGGTGCGGTACGCGGTGCTGGGCATCGGCGACAAGGCCTACGACAATTTCTGCGGACACGCCAAGTCCCTGGATGCCCGGTTGACCGACCTGGGTGCCAGCCGGACCCTGGATCGCGTCGACTGCGAGATCTACGACGAGGCGCCGATGGCCGCCTGGGCCGACCAGCTGGTCGCCGGCTTGGGGAGGAGCGGTGCAACGACGAGCGCACCGGTGGCCGGCGCCCCGGTACCGCTGACCCGCAACGCACCGGTGCTCGCGCCGGTCTGCCGCAACACCCGGCTCACTCCGCTGTCGGCGCGGAAAGAGGTGCGCCAGTTCGGTTTCGACGTCTCCGAGCACGTGGCCGAGCACGGTGAGTGCTATTCGGTGGGCGACTCGCTCGGCGTCTTCGTCACCAACGCGCAGGAAACGGTGACGGCCTGGCTGGGCGCGACCGGACTGGCCGGCACCGAGATCATCGAGGTCGACGGCGTCGAGACCGATCTGCGTAGTGCCCTCACCTCGTCCTACGACATCTGCCGGATCACCCCCAACCTGCTGAGCTTCGTCGGTGAGCACTGCCGGGAAGCCAAGCGGTTGCGCAAGCGCGGGGACAAACTCGACCGCTGGCTGGACGGCCGCAACGGGCTCGACATCGTCGAGGAGTTCGCCGTGCGCGCCGATCCGGTCGAATGGCAGGACGCGTTGGTTCGGCTGACCCCGCGGCAGTATTCGATCAGTTCCAGCCCGCTGGTCAGCCCCAACGAGATCCAGCTGACCGTGTCGGTGGTGCGCTACCGCAGCGCCCGGGGCGCCAACCGGGGCGGGGTGGCGTCCACCCACCTGGCCGACCGGGCCGCCTCGGTGCCGGTGTTCGTGCAGCGTTCCCCCAATTTCCGGCCGCCCGCCGAATCGTCGACCCCGATGATCATGGTCGGCCCGGGCACCGGGATCGCGCCTTTCCGCGGCTTCCTGCAGGAACGGCGCGCGCTCGGACACACCGGCCGGAACTGGCTGTTCTTCGGCGACCAGCACCGCGCCGAGAACTTCTACTACCGCGAAGACCTTGAGCAGTGGGTCGCCGACGGGCTGCTCAACCATCTCGACCTGGCCTTCTCCCGCGACCAGGCGAGCCGGATCTATGTGCAACACAAGATGCTCGACGCGGGCGCCGAACTGTGGCGCTGGATGGAGGACGGTGCGCACTTCTATGTCTGCGGCGACGCCACCCGGATGGCCCGCGACGTCGACGACACGCTGACGACGATCATCCGCAAGCACGGGTCGATGTCCGGGGAAGCCGCCCACGACTACAAGAAGGAACTCGTCGCGACCAAACGGTACGTACGCGACGTGTACTGAAGGCTGTCCGCGCTCCGCCACGCACAATGGAACGGTGAGCGACGAACCAGACACCTACGTCCGGGTGTACGCCTCCCGTGTGCACAACCTGCGTGGGGTGGACGTCGCCGCACCACGGGACGCGTTCGTGGTGTTCACCGGCGTGTCCGGGTCCGGGAAGTCCTCGCTGGCGTTCGGCACCGTCTACGCCGAGGCGCAGCGCCGCTACTTCGAGTCGGTGGCGCCGTATGCGCGCCGGTTGCTGTTGCCCAACGACGCGCCGAAGGTCGACGACATCACCGGTCTACCGCCCGCGGTGGCGCTGCAGCAGCGGCGCGGGGCCACCAGCAGCCGGTCCACCGTCGGCACCGTCACCACCTTGTCGAACCTGTTACGGATGCTGATGTCCCGGGCCGGCACTTATCCGCCCGGCGCCACCGAACGCCTGGATTCCGATGCGTTCTCCTCGAACACCGTCGCCGGCGCATGCCCGGACTGCCACGGCCTCGGCCGTATCCACCGGGTCACCGAACAGACGCTGGTCCACGACCCGTCGCTGACCATCCGGGAAGGCGCGGTGTCGGCCTGGCCGGGCGCCTGGCAGGGCCAGAACCTGCGCGACATCCTCATCACGCTCGGCTACGACATCGACAAACCGTGGCGCAAACTGCCCAAGCGGCAACGGGATTGGATCCTGTTCACCGACGAGCAGCCCACCGTCGAGATCGACCCGAGCCAACATCCGGTCATCGCCGAGTACTACTACAACGGCACCTTCTCCAGCGCCGAACGGCACATCCGGCACACGCTGGCCAACTCCCAGAGTGCCATGATGCGCCGCCGCGCCCTGCAGTACGTGGACAGCATCGACTGCCCGGCATGCGGGGGTGCCGGGCTGCGGCCCGAAGCCCTTGCGGTGACCTTCGCCGGCCACAACATCGCCGAACTGGTGGCACTGCCACTGGAGGCGCTCGCCGCAGTGCTCGAACCCGCCGCCAGCAGAACCGAATTCGAGGCCGCCTACGAGTCCACCGAGTCCGGTGAGCACACCGAGGTGGCCACCATGATCGCCGCCGACCTGGTGGCCCGGATAGCGGTGCTGGTCGATCTCGGGCTGGGCTACCTCAGCCTGAACCGGCGCACCCCCTCGGTGTCGCCCGGCGAACTGCAGCGTCTGCGCCTGGCCAGCCAGTTGCGGGCCGGTCTGTTCGGCGTGCTCTACGTGCTCGACGAGCCGTCGGCCGGTCTGCACCCGGCCGACGCCGAAACCCTGCTCGAGGTGCTGGACCGGCTGCGGCGCTCCGGGAACTCGCTGTTCGTCGTCGAGCACGACATGGACGTGGTGCGCCGCGCCGACTGGGTCGTGGACGTCGGACCCGGCGCCGGTGAGCAGGGCGGCGACGTGCTCTACAGCGGCCCGGTGGCCGGGCTCGCCGATGTCGGGCGTTCGGTCACCCGGCGCTACCTGTTCGATGCCCGGACGACGCCGCGTTCGACGCCCCGGACCGCGTCGGGCACGCTGGGCCTGCGCGACGTCTCCTTCCACAATCTGCGCGGCGTCGACGTCGACATCCCGTTGGGCACCTTCGTCGCGGTCACCGGGGTATCGGGCTCCGGTAAGTCGACGCTGGTCTGCAAGGTGCTCGGCGACGTGATCGCCCGCGAGCTCGGCACGTCCGAGCCCGTCGAGGATGCCGGAGACGGCGACACCGAACTGCTCGACATCGACCAGGACGCGAGCGTCGGGGTGCGCGTCGACGGCGCCGGGGTCATCGACCGGCTGGTCACGGTGGACCAGAAGCCGATCGGGCGGACGCCGCGCTCCAACCTGGCGACCTACACCGGGCTGTTCGACGCGGTGCGAAAAGCCTTCGCCGACACCGACGAAGCCCGTCAGCGCGGCTGGAACGCCGGCCGGTTCTCGTTCAACGTCGCGGCCGGCCGATGCGACACCTGCCAGGGCGAGGGGTTCGTGGCGGTCGAGCTGCTGTTCCTGCCCGGCACCTACGCCACCTGCCCGGCGTGTGGCGGTGCCCGCTACTCCGACGAGACGCTGGAGGTCACCTACCGGGACCGCACCATCGCCGACGTGCTGGGCATGACCGTGGACGAGGCCGCCGGGTTCCTGGCCGATCTCCCCGGCGCGGCAAGGAGTCTGACCACCCTGCGTGACGTCGGGCTGGGCTACCTGCGGCTCGGGCAGCCGGCCACCGAACTGTCCGGCGGCGAGGCGCAACGCATCAAACTCGCCACCGAGTTGCAGCGTGCCAAACGCGGGCACACGGTGTACGTGCTCGACGAACCGACCACCGGCCTGCACCCCGCCGACGTCGAACTGCTGGAAGCCCAGCTGCACCGGCTCGTCGACGCCGGGAACACCGTCGTGGTGGCCGAACACGATATGACCGTCGTGGCCGGGGCCGACCACGTCATCGACCTCGGTCCCGGCGGCGGCGATGCGGGCGGCACGGTGGTGGCGGCCGGCACACCACGACAGGTCGCCGCGCACAAGGGGAGTCGGACCGCACCCTATCTGGCGGCGGCGCTGATCAGCCCAGCATGAATAAAAATCGCCCGCCCGCCGTTATACCTCGCGTATCAGAGGAGACTTCGGGTCAGGAGAGACGCGCACGATGACTTGGCACACCGGTGACACTGTGACCGCCAACCGCGAGATCGACGAGATGGATGTTCAGACGGTGCCCGAAGGCGCCCTCGGTACGGTCGAGGAGACCTCGATCTTCGGCCGGCCGAAGGTGGTCTGCTTCACGGTGCCGACCGTGTGGGGGCCCAAGCGTGCCTGCGTGCACGTACACCGTGGCGATGTGGAACTCGCCGGCTGAGTCGCTCAGCGATCTCCCGCGGCCCGCAACGCGTCGGCGACCTTCTCGACGGCGTCGACGCTGCGCAGTGAGGGGTCCAGTGCGGTGCCGGACACGATGACGTAGCGCTTCTCGCGGACAGCGGAGAGCCGGCTGGCCAACGGATCGCTCTCCAGGAATTCGATTTTCGCGGCGGCGGTGTCACCGTCGTCACCGCGGGTCAAGTCGGCGAGCACCAGGATATCGGGGTCACGATCCAGGATGGACTCCCAGGTGATCTCCGGCCACAGTTGGCGGCTGTCCGCGAAGGCGTTCTGCGCGCCGACGGCATCGGTGATCATTCCCGGCGCGCCACAGCATCCGGCGATGTAGGGCACCCGCGTCGCCGAATACCAGTACATCAACGTGGTGTCGGAGGCATCCAGGTCGGCCGTGGCGGTCCTCACCCGGTGCTGTATCGAGGTGATCAGTCGGGTTCCCGCGTCCTCGACGCCGAACACCCTTGAAATGTCCCGGATCTCGGCATAGATATCGTCGAATGTGAACGCGCGGTCCTGTTCGGCCTGCTGTCCGCGGCATTCACCGGCCGACAGATACGTGGGGATACCCAACTCGTGGAACCGATCGCGCGCAGCGATTCCATCATCCGAGAAGGTGTAGGCGAACGTCGCGTAGAGGAAGTCCGGGTCCCGCTCCAGGAGGCTCTCGAAAGAGGGGAAGTCCGCGCTCAATTCGGGCACCCGGGCGCTGTCGGCAGCCAATTCCGGTAGCACCGGCTCGTTCCACGACGCCGTCCCGACCATGCGATCGGCCAAACCCAGGGAGAGCATGAGCTCGGTCGCGGGCTGATTCACCGAGATCGCCCGTGCCGGTACAGCTGCGACCTCGACGTCGACCCCGCAGTTCAGCAGTGTCACCGGGAAACCGGATGTGCTGTGCTCCGTTGCGGGAGAGCTGGTCTGGTCGGATGTGTCCGTGCCGCAGCCGGCAGCCAACCCAGCCACCACGCTGAATGCGGCGACAATGGCGCGGCGGGACATCACTTCACTCCCAGCACGATGTAGTCGTCGAGCAGTTGCCAGACGGTGCCGACTTCGGAGAAGCCGGCCTGGGCGAGCGCCGCGAGGTGGAAGTCCACCGCCGTGCTCGGCGGCGGGGTCCGGTCGGCGAAACGCTGTTCACGCAGCGCGGCCAGCTCCGCCACGCCGTCGCGTGCCATTGCCGCCGCCCACCATCGGTCCCAGGTCGGGGCGCCGGCGGCATGCGCCTGCGCCTGGGTCGAGGTGTCGTGGGCCTCGGCGAGCCGTCGCAGCGTCGGCCACCGCCCGTCGAACCGGAAGTGATCACCGTTGAGCAGAATTCCGTTGCCGGGCAACATCTCTGCGGCGGCCGCGTAGACACGCAGCAGCGTGTCGGGAGACAGCCAGTGCAGTGCGGTGGTGGAGACGAAGGCCGATACGGCCGTCCCGGCGAGTGCGTCGGTGAGCGCACCCGTCCACGAGTGGTCGGCGAGGTCGGCTTCGACCAGGACAACGCGGTCACCGTGGTCGACGGCGAGCGTCTTGGCGGCGAGATCGAGCAGCAGCGGGTCGAAGTCGACGGCGAAGACGCGTGCACGCGGATGCGCAGCCAGGATGCGGGCACTCAAGGATCCCGGCCCGCACGCCAGGTCGACGACCACGGGCTCGTCGCCGCACGCCAGCCCGACGATATCGGTGATGATGTCGAACCGAGATTCGCGGCCCGCGATATAGGCCGACTGCTGGGCGTCCCAGGCTCTGACGAGCGCAGCAGGTTCGGTGTGGTTACCGCTGGAGGATGCAGACACGCCACGGCCCTTCGGCATCAGGGGCCTATCAGCGAGACCCGTTGACAACTCCGCGACGGCAGTCGCGGCTGCCAGCAGGTATCCGGACTCGGGGACAACCCCTCACCGCTGCGCGTCAGTCCCGGATTCACACCGGGTTCCCTACTCCTTGCGGAGGTGACTGGCCTGCAAAGGCTAGCAGGCCAGGCTAGACCGCATCGATGTCACGCACCGCGCCCTTGTCGGCCGACAGCGCCAGGGCGGCGTAGGCACGCAGCGCGGCCGACACGGTGCGCTGACGGTCCTTGGGCCGGTAGCCGCCGGAGGCCTCCAACGCCGCGCGGCGGCGGTCGAGTTCCTCGTCGGGCACGTCGACCTGGATACTGCGATGCGGGATGTCGATGGTGATCAGGTCGCCGTCGGCCACCAGGGCGATGGTGCCGCCCGCTGCCGCCTCGGGGGAGACGTGGCCGATCGACAGGCCCGATGTTCCGCCGGAGAACCGGCCGTCGGTGATCAGCGCGCACTGAGCCCCGAGCCCGCGACCCTTCAAATATGCTGTCGGATAAAGCATTTCCTGCATTCCGGGCCCGCCCTTGGGACCTTCGTAGCGGATCACCACCACGTCACCGGGTTGCACCCGCTTGTTGAGGATGGCGTCCACCGCGTCCTCCTGGGATTCCAGCACCACGGCCGGGCCGGAGAACTTCCAGATGGATTCGTCGACGCCCGCGGTCTTGACGATGCAGCCGTCCACCGAGAGGTTGCCGCGCAGCACCGCCAGACCGCCGTCGGCGGAGTAGGCGTTGGCCATGTTGCGGATGCAGCCGTTCTCGGCGTCGGTGTCCAGACTCTCCCAGCGCTCGGACTGGGAGAACGCCGACGCCGAACGTACACAGCCCGGTGCGGCATGAAAGAGTTCGACGGCCTCCTCGGTGGCGCAGCCGCCGCGAATGTCCCAGTCGCGCAGCCACTCTGCCAGCGAACCGGTGTGCACGGTGTGCACCGTCTTGTGCAGGTGCCCGCCGCGCCACAGCTCGCCGAGGATCGCCGGGATGCCGCCGGCCCGGTGCACGTCCTCCATCAGGTAGTGGCCGTTGGGGGCGACCTTGCACAGGCAGGGGACCATCTGGCTGCGCTTCTCGATGTCCTCGAGGGTGTAGTCCAGTTCGGCCTCACGGGCGGCGGCCAGCAGGTGCAGCACGGTATTGGTGGATCCGCCCATCGCGATGTCGAGGGCCATCGCGTTGTCGAACGCATCGCGGGTGGCGATGTTGCGCGGCAGCACGCTGGCGTCGTCGCGGTCGTAGTAGGCGCGCACGATGTCCATCACGGTGCTGCCCGCCTTCTCGTAGAGGGCGCGCCGCGCGGTGTGGGTGGCCAGCACCGAACCGTTGCCGGGCAGCGCCAGGCCGAGCGCCTCGGTGAGGCAGTTCATCGAGTTCGCGGTGAACATGCCCGAGCAGGATCCGCAGGTAGGGCAGGCGGCCTCTTCGATGCGGCTGATGTCGTCATCGGAGACCTCGGTGTTGACGGCATCGGCGATGGCGGACACCAGATTCAGCCGGGTCTTGACCGTGCCGTCCACCAGCACCGCGGTGCCGCCCTCCATCGGCCCGCCGGAGACGAACACGGTGGGGATGTTCAGGCGCAGCGCGGCCATCAGCATGCCCGGGGTGATCTTGTCGCAGTTGGAGATACACACCAGCGCGTCGGCGCAGTGTGCGTTGACCATGTACTCCACCGAGTCGGCGATCAGTTCGCGGCTGGGCAGCGAGTACAGCATGCCGCCGTGGCCCATGGCGATGCCGTCGTCGACGGCGATGGTGTTGAACTCGCGCGGTACGCCACCGGCGGCCGAGATGGCCTCGGACACGATCCGGCCGACGGGCTGCAGGTGGGTGTGCCCGGGGACGAACTCGGTGAAGCTGTTGGCCACCGCCACGATCGGCTTGCCGATGTCGGAGCCGGCGACTCCGGCGGCACGCAGCAAGGAGCGCGCGCCGGCCATGTTGCGACCGTGGGTGACCGTGCGGGACCTGAGTTCAGCCATAGCACAAAGGATGCATTTTGGGGGCCTACGTGGGAAGTCGCTGTTGATACTAGTACTGACACCACTACCCTGTGGGGGTGGACAAGAAGAGTCGCCAGCGGGCCGTGCTGGGGGAGTTCCTGCGTGCCCGGCGGGAGG
Source organism: Mycobacterium sp. AMU20-3851 (assembly GCF_043974665.1). Lineage (NCBI taxonomy): Bacteria > Bacillati > Actinomycetota > Actinomycetes > Mycobacteriales > Mycobacteriaceae > Mycobacterium > Mycobacterium sp. AMU20-3851. The sequence goes on along the minus strand of NZ_CP146371.1, from coordinate 2,929,551 downwards.
CCGCACCGCGGGCCGAACTCGGATTCCCCGCCGTGCCCCGGATGCGCACCAGCGGCCTGCGCCGCGAGGAGGTCGCGGTGCTGTCCGGGGTGAGCGCCACCTGGTACACCTGGCTGGAGCAGGGCCGCGACATCAACCCGTCCAAACAGGTGCTCGACGCGGTGGGCCACGCGCTGCGGCTCTCACCGGCCGAACACGACTATGTGCTGGCGCTCGGTGGGTACACTGCGGACTCCGCCGCCACCGTGGACGCCGGCCCACCGCCGCCGCACATCCAGCGGTTCCTCGACGCGCTGGCCGGGTACCCGGCGTTCGCCATCGGCCCGACCTGGACCATCGTCGCCTGGAACCGCGCGTACGCGGCGCTCTACGGAGGCGTCGAGACCACCGCGGCCGCCGACCGCAATCTGCTTCTGCTGGTGTTCACGGATCCCGCGATCCGGGAATTGTTGCCGGACTGGGAGATCGACAGCCAACGATTCCTGGCCGAGTTCCGGGCCGAGGCCGGGCCGCGGGTGGGGGAGCCGTCCTACACCGCGCTCATCGACCGGCTGTTCGCCGACAGTGAGCACTTCCGGGCGGGCTGGCAGGCCAGCAGCATCGAGCGGTTCGCCTCGCGCGAGCGCCGGTTCTTCAACGCCCGGGTCGGCGAACTGCGGCTGGAGCACCATCAGCTGACACCCGCGGATGCGCCGGATGTCCAGATCGTGGCGTATCTGCCGGTCCCGGGCAGCGGGGCGGCAGAACGATTGGCGGAGTTGATCACTGGATGAGAAGAAAGAGGGTGTGTGTCCGAGGGGGGACTTGAACCCCCACGCCCGTTAATAGGGCACTAGCACCTCAAGCTAGCGCGTCTGCCATTCCGCCACTCGGACATTTCTCCGCGCTGTCCGCGAGGAGCGACTAAGGCTAACGGATGGCGGCGCCCAGACCCAAACCAGCCCCGTGAAGAGGTGCGTCACCTCACCCGACGGCGGCCCGGCGGTGGTACGAATGGTGACTGTGACCGAGCCTTCCGCCAGCTCCGCCGACGAGGTCGTCGATCTCGTCAGCAAGCTGATCCGATTCGACACCTCCAATACCGGTGACCCGGCGACCACCAAGGGCGAGGCCGACTGCGCGGAATGGGTGGGCGACCGGCTACGCGAAGTCGGCTACACCACCGAATACGTCGAGGCCGGGGCACCTGGGCGGGGCAACCTTTTCGCCCGGCTGGCCGGGGCCGACCCGAGCCGCGGTGCGCTGCTGATCCACGGGCACCTCGACGTCGTCCCCGCCGAACCGGCCGACTGGAGCGTGCATCCGTTCTCCGGAGCGGTGAAGGACGGCTACGTGTGGGGCCGTGGCGCGGTCGACATGAAGGACATGGTCGGCATGATGATCGCCGTCGCCCGGCACTTCAAACGACACGGCATCGTGCCGCCGCGGGACCTGGTGTTCGCGTTCGTCTCCGACGAGGAGCACGGCGGCACCTACGGGGCACAGTGGCTCGTCGACAACCGGCCCGATCTGTTCGACGGCGTCACCGAGGCCATCGGCGAGGTCGGCGGCTTCTCGCTGACGGTGCCGCGCCGCGACGGCGGACAGCGCCGGCTCTACCTGATCGAAACCGCCGAGAAGGGCCTGGCCTGGATGCGGCTGACGGCCCGCGGGCGGGCCGGGCACGGGTCGATGGTGCATGACGACAACGCGGTCACCGAGGTGGCCGAGGCGGTAGCCCGGCTGGGCCGCCACGAATTCCCGCTGGTGTTGACCGACCCCGTCGCACAGTTCCTCACCGCCATCGCCGAGGAGACCGGTTACGAGTTCGATCTGAATTCGCCGGACCTGGACGGCACCATCGCCAAGCTGGGCGGTATCGCCCGCATCATCGGCGCCACGCTGCGCGATACCGCGAACCCGACCATGCTCAAAGCCGGTTACAAGGCCAACGTCATCCCGGCCGTCGCGGAGGCCGTGCTGGACTGCCGGGTGCTGCCCGGTCGGCGGGCGGCCTTCGAACGCGAGGTCGACGAACTGATCGGCCCGAACGTGGTGCGCACCTGGGAGCGCGACCTGCCGTCGTATGAGACCACGTTCGACGGGGACCTGGTGGACCAGATGAACGCCTCACTGCTGGCCCTGGATGCCGACGCCCGCACGGTGCCGTACATGATGTCCGGTGGGACGGACGCGAAGTCGTTCCAGCGGTTGGGAATTCGGTGCTTCGGCTTCGCCCCGTTGCGGCTGCCGCCGGACCTGGATTTCGCGTCGTTGTTCCATGGCGTCGACGAACGGGTACCTGTCGACGCACTAGAGTTCGGGGCCAAGGTCCTCGAACACTTTCTCACCCACTGCTGAAAGGGCGCGATGAGCCAGTCACCGTATGACAACCTTCCGAAACTGCCGACGTTCACGCTGACGTCGGAGTCCGTCACCGACGGACAGGCGCTGGCCAACGACCAGGTCAGCGGGATCATGGGCGCCGGCGGCCAGGACGTCTCGCCGCAGCTGAGCTGGTCGGGCTTCCCGGAGGAGACCCGCAGCTTCGCGGTGACCGTGTACGACCCGGATGCCCCCACCCTGTCCGGTTTCTGGCACTGGGCGGTTGCGGACCTGCCGGTCGGCGTGACCTCGCTGGCCGCCGACGCCGGCAACGGCGATCCGCTGCCCGGCGGGGCCGTCACGCTCAGCAACGACGCCTCGCTCAAGCGCTTCATCGGCGCGGCCCCGCCGGCCGGGCACGGCCCGCACCGCTACTACATCGCGGTGCACGCGCTGCCCGTCGAGAGCCTCGGGTTGCCCGACGGAGCCACCCCGGCCTACCTCGGCTTCAACCTGTTCGGCCAGGCGATCGCCCGCGCCGTCATCCACGGCACCTACGAGCAGAAGTAGTTTTCTGCCTGCCGCGAGCGTGCGTGGACTCGGTCCAGACCGCGGCGTGTCTGCCGCAGACACGCACGCTCACGGCAAAAGGGGTCACTACCGCGTGGCCGCGCCGACCGCCTCGGACAGCGATGCGTAGCCGCCCTCGCGGAGCCTGCGCGCGAGGCCGTCGTGAATTCGCTTGGCCCACAAGCCGCCGCCGTAGATGAACCCGGTGTAGCCCTGCAGCAGGGTCGCGCCGGCGATGATGCGCTCCCAGGCGTCGTCGGCGGTCTCGATCCCACCGACACTGATCAGCACCAGCTTGTCGCCGACCCGGGCGTAGAGCCGGCGCAGCACCTCCAGCGAGCGCGCGGCGACCGGTGCACCGGACACACCGCCGGCACCCAACTCCGCCACGCCGGGGGTGTGCAGGCCGTCCCGGGACACCGTGGTGTTGGTGGCGACGATGCCGGCAAGATCCAATTCGACTGCCAGATCCGCGATCTCGTCGATATCGGAATCGGACAGATCGGGGGCGATCTTGACCAGCACCGGTGTGGACGTCGCCGCGCGGACCGCGGCCAGGATCGGGCGCAGCGAGGCCACCGCCTGCAGATCGCGCAACCCCGGCGTATTCGGCGAACTGACGTTGACCACGAGATAGGAAGCCAACGGACCGACCAGGCGGGCGCTTTCGGCGTAGTCCTCGACCGCGAGTTCGGCCGGTGTCACCTTGGTCTTGCCGATGTTGACCCCGATCGGCACATCCGAGCTGTGCCGGGTCAGTTGCCCGGCCAGCGCTCCGGCACCGTGGTTGTTGAAGCCCATCCGGTTCAGCAGCGCACGGTCCTCGGCCAGCCGGAACAACCGGGGCCGGGGGTTACCCGGCTGGGCCTGCGCGGTGACGGTGCCGACCTCGGCGTAACCGAACCCGAGCGCACCCCAGGCGGCCAGACCGTGGCCGTCCTTGTCGAAACCCGCCGCCAGACCCAATGGGCCGGGAAAGCGCACACCCCAGACGGTGCTGGCCAATGCCGGGTCGCGGGGCGCAAGCCGGGCACCCAGCAGCCGCCGGGCGAAGCCGGAAGCGGTGGCCAGGCGCAGGACGGCGAACACCAGGCCGTGGATACGTTCGGGATCGACCAGGAAGAAGGCCTGGCGAAGAAGGCGGTAGATCACAGGACGGGCTGCTCGCCGAGAGTCGACTTCTTGCGCCGCAACAGGACCCGGCGGCTGCCGTCGGTGTAGAGCCGTACCCGGGTCAGCTCCCAACCGCGGTACTGCGCCTCGATCGACAACCGCACCGACGCCGACAGCCGGGTGACATCCGGTGGCAGCCGCAGCGGCACCCAGTCGTATTCGTCGGACAGATCGCCCGCCCATCCGGCCGGCATCCGCCCCCGCTGGACCGTCGTCATAACCGTCTCCTCATCGCTTCGGCGCCGCGTCGGGGATCACCTGCACCCCGGCACCGGAACCGGACACCACGAACAGCGTGTTGGTGGCGTCGTCGAAGGCCAGGGTGTTGGGTTGCTGCACGGTCCGATAACGCACCTTCTCGACGGGTATTCCGGTAGCGAGATCGTATCCAACGACGGTATTGGTCGCCGTCTGTGACACCCAGGCCAGATCGGCCGAGCCGGCCACCCCGTAGGGGGCATCGTGTACCGGGAAGCGCTGACGCAGGATGAGTGGCTCGGTGCCATACACCAGCAACGCCCCGCCGCGGGTGTCGGTGACCAGCACCCGGCCCGCCGGGTCGGTGGCCATGTTGGTCGCACCCTCACCCGCGCGCAGGGCCTGCTCGGTGCCGGTGCCGTCGCCGTCGATCTCGGTGACCGAGGTCTGACCACGGTCCAGCACCACCATCGAGTCGTCCTGCGCGACAAGGACGTCGACCCGGGCGAACTTCTTCAGCTCGGCGGACACCGTGGTGTCCGAGTCCAGCGTGTACAGCGTGCCGTCGGCGCTGCCGAGCACCAGGCGGCCGTCCGCGTGCCGGGCGATGGCGGTGAAGTCGGTGTCCGCCCGGCCCTCGACCTCGACCGGGGTGGCGGCCGCGGCGGCGATGTTCACCCGCAGATAGCCGCCTCGCACTGCCAGCCACACCTCACCGCTGCCGTCGCCGGTCAGCGCGGCGGCCTCGGCGGGCAGCGCGATGGTGTAGGACTTGCCGGCGCTCGGCAGGACGGTGAGCTGATCGGCCGGGCCGAGCACGACCAGCGACGAGGTACGGATATCGAAGGTGGCGGCGGTACCGGCGCCGGACAGCGGTTGCACCGCGCCGTCCAACACGCCGGTGACCGGCGGCGACACGGCCGGCAACGCAACCGGAATGGTCGGTGGTGGCGAATCACTGGGACTCGATGAGCACCCCGAAACAACGGCGGCCACCACGGCGAATACCCCCGTCATCCGAAGGCGGAATGCGGATTTCGTGTCCAATGGCCCCGATGTCTCCTGATTTCGTTGAAGCGCTGATTCCGTTTTCAAATTCTAGGCAAACGACGCCTAATCGAACGGTTACGTCAATTCGACGGTAAGGTAAGGCTTATGACTGTCGCGCCGGGAACGGATCTGATGGCAGACGAGTTCGCCATCGAGGACATCTCCACGGGCGTGCACGCGAGTGGGTTCGGATCGCTCGGCGAGGGTCGTAGCTTCTCCTTTCACGTCGAAGACCGCCAGTTCCTGGTCGTCGAGGTGTACCGGCCCCGGCTCAGCGGGCCGGTGCCCCAGGACGAGGACATCATCGCCACCGCGACCCGCCGCCTGACCGACATCGACGTCACCGACGAGCGCAGCGTAGCCGCCGCGGTCCGAGACGCGGTCGCCGGAGCCGAGCCGGTGCGCACAGCACGCTGACACGCACCCCACGGTACGGTCGTCCGCGTGATTGACGTATCCGCGATGTCCTGGCTGCAGGTCATCGTGCTGGCCGTGGTCCAGGGACTGACCGAGTTTCTTCCGGTGTCCTCGTCCGGGCATCTGGCGATCGTGTCCGAGGCGTTCTTCGGGGGCGACGCCGGCGCCTCCTTCACCGCGGTCGTGCAGATCGGCACCGAGGTCGCGGTGCTGCTGTACTTCGCCAAGGACATCGCCCGCATCCTCAAGGCCTGGTTCGGTGGGCTCACCGATCCGGACCGGCGTACTCCCGACTACTGGCTGGGGTGGTGGGTGATCATCGGCACCGTGCCGATCGGGGTGTTCGGGTTCACGCTGCAGCACTACATCCGCGACGACATCCGGAACCTGTGGGTCATCGCCACCGCGCTCATCGTCTTCTCCTTCGTCATCGCCGCCGCCGAGTACTGGGGCAAGCAGACCCGCGCCATCGAACAGTTCACCTGGCGTGACAGCCTGCTCATCGGATCCGCGCAGGCACTCGCACTGATCCCCGGCGTCTCCCGGTCCGGCGTCACCATCAGCGCCGGCCTGTTCCTCGGCCAGAAGCGGGAAGCCGCAGCCAGATTCGGTTTCCTGCTGGCCATACCGGCGGTGCTCGGTTCCGGGCTCTACGAGCTGCGTCACGTATTCGAGCCCGGGGCGACGGGGATGAGTGCCACCGGACCACAGATCGTGGTCGGCACCCTGATCGCGTTCGTCGTCGGCTACGCCGCGGTGGCCTGGTTCCTGCGGTTCCTGGTGCGCCACAGCATGTACTGGTTCGTCGGCTACCGGCTGATCCTCGGGGTCACCGTGCTGGTGCTGCTGTCCACCGGCGTGCTGGCCGCACAGTGATCGAGAGGACCCCATGACCGTCATCCTGCTGAGGCACGGCCGCTCGACATCGAACACCGCGCACACGCTCGCCGGACGCTCCGAGGGCGTGGATCTCGACGACAAGGGCCGCGAACAGGCCCAGGCAGTGATCGACCGGATCGGCGACCTGCCGGTCAAGGCGATCGTCCGGTCCCCGCTGCTGCGCTGCGAACGCACCGTGGAGCCGCTCGCCGCGGCGCTCGGGGTGGATCCGATCGTCGACGACCGCATCTCCGAGGTGGACTACGGCACCTGGACCGGGCGCAAGATCGGCGAATTGCTCAAGGAACCGTTGTGGAAGGTGGTCCAGCAGCAGCCCAGCGCGGCGATCTTCCCCGACGGTGAGGGCCTGGCCGCGGTGCAGGCCAGGGCAGTCGCCGCGGTACGCGAGCATGACCGGCGGCTGGCCGCCGAACACGGCGCCGACGTGCTGTGGCTGGCGTGCACCCACGGCGACGTCATCAAGGCCGTGCTGGCCGACGCGCTGGGCACCCACCTGGACTCCTTCCAGCGCATCACCGCCGACCCGGCCTCGATGAGCGTCATCCGCTATGCCGAGACCCGACCGTTCGTGTTGCACGTCAACCACACCGGCAACGGGTTGACCGCCGGATTGGCCGCCAGACCCGAGTCCGACGCCGGTGCCGCCCCCGCCGGGGATGCGGTGGTCGGCGGCTCCACCGACTGAGGTAGACCCGCTACCGGTATTTTGAAAGGTGCCATGGCACGCGCAATTCACGTCTTCCGAACACCCGACCGCTTTGTGGCCGGGACCGTCGGGCAGCCCGGAAACCGCACGTTCTATCTGCAGGCGGTGCACGACAAGCGGGTGGTGTCGGTCATGCTGGAAAAGCAGCAGGTGGCAGTCCTGGCCGAACGTATCTCCGCGCTGTTGGTGGAGATCAACCGGCGCTTCGGCACCCCGATCCCACCCGACACCGGCGAGGTCGACGATCTGAGCCCGCTGGTGATGCCGGTCGACTCCGAGTTCCGGGTGGGCACCATGGGTTTGGGCTGGGACGCCGAAGCCCAGACCGTCGTCGTCGAACTGCTGGCCGTCTCGGACACCGAATTCGACGCCTCGGTGGTACTCGACGACGCCGAGGACGGCCCGGACGCGGTCCGGGTGTTCCTCAGCCCCGAGTCCGCGCGCGAGTTCGCCACCCGGTCCAACCGGGTGATCTCGGCCGGCCGGCCGCCGTGCCCGCTGTGCGACGAGCCGCTGGACCCCGAGGGGCACATCTGCGTGCGCCTCAACGGCTACCGGCGCAGCGCCATCGGCGGGGTGGCAGACGATGAACCTCCATTCTGAGCAGCAGGTACTGACCGAGGGCGAGCTCACTGTCATCGGCCGTATCCGCTCCGCGAGCAACGCCACCTTCCTGTGCGAGGCGCAGCTGGGGGAGCAGACGGTGCACTGCGTCTACAAGCCGGTGGCCGGGGAGGCCCCGCTGTGGGATTTCCCGGACGGCACGCTGGCGGGCCGCGAGCGCGCCGCCTACCTGGTGTCGGCCGCGCTGGGCTGGGACATCGTGCCCTACACCATCATTCGTGACGGACCGGCGGGCCCTGGCATGGTGCAGCGCTGGGTCGATCAACCCGGCGATGCGCTCACCGAGGACTCCCCGGAAGCCGATGATCCGGACACCGGCCCCGACCTGGTGGATCTGCTGCCCGCGGGCCGGTTACCGGCCGGCTACCTGGCGATCCTGCAGGCCTACGACTACGCCGGAGACGCGGTCACCCTGGTGCACGCCGACGACACCCGGCTGCGCCGGATGGCCGTGTTCGACGTGCTGATCAACAACGCCGACCGCAAGGGCGGGCACATCCTGACCGGGGTGGACGGCCGCGTCCGCGGCGTCGATCACGGTGTGAGCCTGCACAGCGAGGACAAGCTGCGCACCGTGCTGTGGGGCTGGGCCGGTAAACCCGTCGACGACGAGATGCTCGCCGCGGTGGCGGCGCTGCGCGAACAGCTCGACGGTGAGTTGGCCGAGCAGCTCGGTGAGCACATCACCGCACGCGAGGTGGCCGCGCTGAAGGCCAGAGTCAGCGAGCTGCTGGATCATCCGGTGATGCCGACCCCGGATCGGCATCGGCCGATCCCGTGGCCGGCGTTCTAGGTTTCGGGCCGAATCCCTCGAACGGATTCCACGATTGGCTACCCCTCACGTGCAGGTAGTAGGCGTAGTTGGCGGTGGACATGACGGCCCCGGCGAGGGCGAAGGTGACCACCTGGGTCAAAAACTGCGACGCGTGCAGCAGCGACAGCAGCACACCGAGCCCGAAGCCGATGCCCAGCAGCGTGGTGCCCTTGCGCCACATGCCCTTGACGTAGAAGTAGATGAAGCCGAACAGCAGCGCCCACCCGTTCGACGTCAGGCGGACCTTGTCCCAGAACGGCAGGGTGCGGTAGGCCGCCTTGGCCATCGGAGACGAGTTGGGCAGACCGTAGAGATCGAAGAAGGCGAACCGGCGCTGCCAGGTGGGGGCGAGTTCGCCCGCGGCGGGTGCGGTCATGGGCGGGCCTTTCAGGGTCTGGGCGACGGGAGAAGGCGTCCGGGGCAATCCGATCGAGCCAATCCTGAGCCATCGAACCGCATCGTGGAGCGTTTCCCGACACGTGCCCTGCAACTCCGCTCGGCGGCCACGCAATACTGGGTCGGTGAATTCCGCTGAGCAGACCGACGCCGATGTGGCCGCCACCGTGGCCGCCGAGGCCGGCGAACTGCTGGTGGCGTTGCGCGAGGAGGTCGGTTTCTACGACTCCTATGAACTCGGTGACGCCGGGGACCGCCACGCCAACGTGCTCATCCTCCAACGGCTCGCCGAACTGCGTCCCGGCGACGCGGTGCTCTCCGAGGAGGCGGTCGACGACCTGTCCCGGGTGCACGCCGAGCGGGTGTGGATCGTCGACCCGGTCGACGGCACCCGGGAGTTCTCCATGCGCGGGCATACCGACTGGGCGGTGCACATCGCGCTGTGGCAACGCAACGGCAGTCCGGACGGCGCCATCACCGACGCCGCGGTCGCGCTGCCGGCGGTCGGACAGGTCTACCGCACCGACACGGTGACCGCACCGCCACCGCGGCGCGACGGACCCATCCGCATCACCGCCAGCACCTACCGGCCCCCGGCGGTGCTGTGGTGGTTGCGCGAGCACCTCGACGTCGAGGTGGTGCGGATCGGCTCGGCCGGCGCCAAGGCGATGGCCGTCGTGCGCGGCGACGTCGACGCCTACATCCACGCCGGCGGGCAGTGGGAATGGGACTCGGCGGCGCCGGCCGGGGTGGTGCAGGCCGCCGGGCTGCACGCGTCCCGGCTGGGCGGGGCGCCGCTGATCTACAACCGTCGCGACCCCTACCTGCCGGACCTGCTGATGTGCCGAACCGAGCTGGCCGACACCCTGCTGCAGACCATCCGGTCCGCGTTTTGACCCGAATCGGGGATTGCGGGAATGTATTCGGCGCCGAACTTGTCGGTTCCCGTGAGCGGCATCCGGCACGAACCACACCATCGAAAGGCATCGGTGACCGAACACCTTAGAGTCGACGTCATGCAGTCCTGGCCGGCGCCGACCGTTCCCACATTGCCCGGCAGGGGTGTACCGCTGCGGCTGTACGACACCGCCGACCGGCAGGTGCGCCCGGTGTCGCCCGGCCAGACCGCCACCATGTACGTGTGCGGCATCACCCCGTACGACGCGACCCATCTCGGCCACGCCGCGACCTACCTGGCCTTCGACCTGATCAACCGGGTGTGGCGGGACAGCGGGCACGACGTGCACTACGTGCAGAACATCACCGACGTGGACGACCCGCTGTTCGAACGGGCCGAGCGCGACGGAATCGACTGGCGCGAACTCGGCGACCGCGAGACCCAGCTGTTCCGCGAGGACATGACCGCGCTGCGGGTGCTGCCGCCGCGTGACTATGTGGCCGCCACCGACGCGATCGCCGAAGTGATCACGCTGGTCGAGAAGATGCTGGCATCCGGGGCCGCGTATGTGGTCGACGATGCGCAGTACCCGGACGTGTACTTCCGCGCGGACGCCACCGAGCAGTTCGGCTACGAGTCGGGCTACGACCACGACACCATGGCGCGACTGTTCGCCGAACGCGGTGGTGACCCCGATCGCCCCGGCAAGTCCGATCCGCTCGACGCGCTGCTGTGGCGCGCGCAGCGGCCGGGCGAGCCCAGCTGGCCCTCGCCGTTCGGTGACGGCCGCCCGGGCTGGCATGTGGAGTGCACGGCCATCGCCCTAGACCGGATCGGCACCGGCCTGGACATCCAGGGCGGCGGGTCGGATCTGATCTTCCCGCACCACGAGTTCTCCGCCGCGCACGCCGAATGCGTCACCGGGGAGCGCCGGTTCGCCCGGCACTATGTGCACGCCGGGATGATCGGCTGGGACGGGCACAAGATGAGCAAGAGCCGCGGCAACCTGGTCCTGGTGTCCCGGTTGCGCGCCGACGGGGTCGATCCGGGCGCGGTGCGGCTGGGACTGTTCGCCGGGCACTACCGCGAAGACCGGTACTGGAGCCCGGCCATCCTGGACGAGGCCAACGCCCGGCTGCAGCACTGGCGGGCGGCGACGGCGCTGCCGTCCGGGCCGGACGCCACCGATGTGCTGAGCCGGGTGCGCAGCTATCTGGCCGACGATCTCGATACCCCCAAAGCACTTGCCGCCCTTGACGGTTGGTGTACCGACGCAGTGACCTACGGTGGTGGCGACCAGGGCGCTCCCAAACTGGTCGCCGACATCGTCGACAGTTTGCTGGGTGTAGACCTGTAAACGGAGCGGGCGGGTACGTTGATCGCCATGAGCTCACTGCACGGCAAGGTCGTCTTCATCACCGGGGGTGCCCGCGGTGTGGGCGCGGAGGTGGCCCGCCGGCTGCGCCGCAAGGGCGCGAAACTGGTGCTCACCGACCTCGATGCCGCACCGCTGGCCGAGCTCGCCGCCGAGTTGGGCGGTGAGGCCCACGTGCTGACCGCGCTGGCCGACGTGCGTGACCTGGCGGCCATGCAACGCGCCGCCGACGCGGCGGTGGCGCGTTTCGGGGGTATCGACGTGGTGCTGGCGAACGCCGGAATCGCCAGCTTCGGCTCCGTCCTGCAGGTCGATCCCGCCGCCTTCAAACGGGTGCAGGACGTCAACGTCGTCGGCGTGTTCAACACGGTCCGCGCCACGCTGCCGTCGGTGATCGAGCGGCGCGGCTACGTGCTGGTGGTCTCCTCGCTGGCAGCCTTCACCTCGGCGCCGGGGCTGGCGGCTTACCACGCCTCCAAGGCCGGCGCGGAGTACTTCGCCAACACGCTGCGCCTGGAGGTGGCCCACCTCGGGGTGGACGTCGGTTCGGCCCACATGAGCTGGATCGACACCCCGCTGGTGCAGGACGCCAAGGCCGATCTGGCCGCGTTCCGTGAGATGCTCACCCGGATGCCCGGCCCACTCAAACGCACCACCACGGTCACCGAATGCGGCGCCGCATTCGTCAAGGGCATCGAACGCCGCAAGAAGCGGATCTACTGCCCGGCCTGGGTCGGGGTGTTCCGGTGGATCCGGCCGCTGGTCTCGACCCCGTTGGCCGAGCGTGACATCCGGCGGTTCACCCCCGAACTCCTGCCCGAACTCGACGCCGAGGCAGCCGCCCTGGGCCGCAACACCAGCGCCCGCACCGAAGCATTGGAGAAGCAGTGACCCGTCTGCTCTGGGTGATGGTCCTCGTCGCCGCCCTCGCGGGCTGCAGTCCTGCCGCCAGGGAACCGGACCCGACCCCGACGCAGAGCCCCGCCGCGGACCGTCCGGTCTCGCTCGACGAGGCCCGGGCGATCGCGAAAGAGGCCTACATCTACGGGTTTCCGATGGTCGACAACTATCGGGTGCAGTACGCCTACTTCGTGAACAAGGACGACCCCGAATACAAGGGCGGCTGGAACGCCATCCACAACTTCGCCCGGGTGTACACCCCCGAGGACACCGCGATCCAGACCCCGAACTCGGACACCCCGTATTCGTTCGTCGGTGCGGACCTGCGCGCCGAACCATTGGTGCTGACGGTGCCGCCGATCGAACAGGACCGCTACTACTCACTGCAGTTCGTCGACGGCTACACCTACAACGTCGGGTATGTGGGCAGCCGCTCCACCGGCAACGCCGGTGGGCGATACCTGCTGGCCGGGCCCGGTTGGCAGGGCGACAAACCCGAGGGCATCGACGAGGTCATCCGGGCCGGCACGGATCTGGCGTTCGTGATGTACCGGACCCAACTGTTCGGCCCGTCCGACATCGACAACGTCAAGAAGATCCAGGCCGGCTACCAGGTGGCGCCGCTGTCGGTGGCGCTCAACCAGCCGTCGCCGGCCGCCGCCCCGCCGATCGACTTCACCCCGCCGCTGACCGCGGAGGCGCAGAAGACCTCGCCGCAGTTCTTCGAGGTACTCAATGCCGCGCTGCGGTTCGCCCCGGCGGCACCGGGCGAACAGGAACTGCGGGACCGGTTCGCGCGCATCGGTATCGGCCCGGACGGGGACTTCGACGCCGACAAACTGAGCCCGGAGATGCGCACGGCCGTCGAGGACGGCATGGCCGACGCGTGGGCAGAGTTCGACGCATTCAAGAAGGACAAGGTGGACACCGGCGAGGTCGGGTCGGCGCAGTTCTTCGGCACCGCCGAGCAGCTGGACGGCAACTATCTCTACCGGATGGCGGGCGCGGTGCTGGGGATCTACGGCAACACCGCGGCCGAGGCGCTGTATCCGAGCGCGATGAACGACTCCGACGGGGCGCCGCTGACCGGGGCGCAGAAGTACACCTACCGGTTCGAGCCGGGGCAGTTGCCGCCGGTCAACGCGTTCTGGTCGCTGACCATGTACGAGCTGCCGTCCAGCCAGCTGGTGCAGAATCCGATCAACCGCTACCTGGTCAACTCGGAGATGCTGCCCGACCTGATCCAGGACCCAGACGGCGGCTACTCGCTGAACATCCAACACGAGTCGCCCGGTCCGGGCCGGGAAGCGAACTGGCTGCCGGCCCCGGAGGGCCCGTTCGTCGTAGTGTTGCGGCTGTACTGGCCCAAACCGGACGCGCTGAACGGCAGCTGGCAGGCGCCGCAGCCGGAGCGGGTCGGCTAGCGGCTCTGGCCTGACCGGCCGCTCAGCGGCTCAGGCCTGATCGGCCGCTCAGCGGCCGCGCCTTCGCAGGTAGCGCTCGAACTCCGCGGCCAGCGCATCGCCGTCGATCTTGCCGAGAGCCTCGTTCATGTCCACCTCGGCGTCGCCGCGTTCCTCCAGCGACTGCACGTACTCGGCGATCTCGTCGTCCTCGGCGGTCATCTCGGTGACCGCCTGCTCCCATTCCTCGGCCGCGGTGGGCAGGTCGGCCAACGGCACCTCGATGTCGAGGACGTCCTCGACGCGCCGCAGCAGCGCCACGGTGGCCTTCGGGTTGGGCGGCTGCGACACATAGTGGGGGACCGCCGCCCAGAACGTCACCGCCGGGATCCCGGCCTGCACGCAGGCGTCCTGGAACACCCCGGCGATACCGGTCGGCCCCTCGTAGCGGGTCTCCTCCAGCCCGAAGAGCTTGGCCGACTCCGCCGAGTACGCGGCACCGGACACCGGGACCGGGCGGGTGTGCGGCGTGTCGGCGAGCAGCGCGCCCAGGATGACGACGGTGTCGACGTTCAGCTTGTCGGCGATGGCCAGCAGCTCTGCGCAGAACGTACGCCAGCGCATGTTCGGTTCGACGCCGTGCATCAACACGATGTCGCGATCGCTGCCGGGCGGGCGGCAGTGCGAGATTCGCATCGACGGCCAGACCAACTCACGTGTGACGCCGTCGATCTGGCGGATGACCGGCCGATTCACCTGGTAGTCGTAGTAGCTCTCATCGTCGATCTCGACGATGGTCTCGGCTTCCCATATCGAGTCCAGGTGCTCCAGAGCCCCGCTCGCCGCGTCGCCGGCGTCGTTCCAGCCCTCGAAGGCCGCCACCACAACTGTGTTCTGCAGTTCCGGCAGGCCGGGCACGTTCGCATCCGACGGTGTCACACTGCCAGCGTAAGCCCTGGATCGCGGTGATGAGCCACGGCGGGCCGCACGGCGATGTGCCGGCCGGAACCCGGTGGTCGGGGCGGCGGGAGACAAACCCATTTGGCTAGCCGGACTACTCTGTTCATGTGACCGCCGGCTTCCGACACCCGCACGACACCCGCCGACCGGATGTGCCCGGCCGGCGTGTCATGCCCGGTGCCGGCATCCTGGCCGGTGTCCATGAGGTCGAGACCAAATACGTTGGACTACAACAGGTCCAGCCAAGGTGGCGTTGACCTGCCGACAAGATCCGCGAGCTGTTGTCGCGGTGACGCCTCGGGCGTCGGGACGCCCATCGGGTGACGACGTAGACTTTCGAGGGTCGAGAGGCGTTGCAACGGTTATCCGGGGCCATTCCCCCTGGTATCCGCCACGCTCGGCAGAGTCAAGGACGCCTTCCGCCACCGGAAGGAGTGCACGTGACAGGCCTTGAGCCGAACATCCGCCCCGACTGCATCGACGAGCTGACCGCGGCGCTGCAGCAGCGGATCGTGGTGATCGACGGCGCGATGGGCACGGCGATCCAGCGGGACCGCCCCGACGAGGCCGGCTACCGCGGCGACCGGTTCAAGGACTGGCCGAGCGACCTGGTGGGCAACAACGACCTGCTCAACCTGACGCAGCCGCAGATCATCGAGGGTATCCACCGCGAGTACCTGGAAGCGGGCGCGGACATCCTGGAGACCAACACGTTCAACGCGAACGCGGTCTCGCTGTCCGACTACGGGATGGAAGAGCTCGCCTACGAATTGAACTATGCCGGCGCCGCCCTGGCGCGTGCGGCCTGCGATGAGTTCAGCACCCCGGACAAGCCCCGTTACGTCGCCGGGGCGCTCGGGCCGACGACGCGCACCGCGTCCATCTCACCGGATGTCAACGATCCCGGTGCCCGCAACGTCTCCTACGACCAGCTGGTCGCCGCCTATCTGGAGGCGGCCAACGGCCTGGTCGACGGGGGCGCCGACCTGATCATCATCGAGACGATCTTCGACTCGCTGAACGCCAAGGCGGCCGTGTTCGCCGTCGAGACGTTGTTCGAGCAGCGCGGTCGGCGCTGGCCGGTGATCATCTCAGGCACCATCACCGACGCATCCGGGCGCACACTGTCCGGCCAGGTCACCGAGGCGTTCTGGAATGCGGTCCGGCACGCGAAGCCGATCGCGGTCGGCCTCAACTGCGCCCTCGGCGCACCCGAGATGCGGCCCTACATCGCCGAGATGGCCCGCATCGCGGACACCTACGTCTCCTGCTACCCGAACGCCGGCCTGCCCAACGCGTTCGGCGAGTACGACGAGTCCCCGGAGCGGCAGGCGTCCTACATCGCCGAGTTCGCCGACGCCGGCCTGGTCAACCTGGTGGGCGGGTGCTGCGGCACCGCACCGCCGCACATCGCCGAGATCGCCAAGGTGGTCGACGGCAAGACTCCCCGCGAACTGCCGCAGATCCCGGTGGCCACCCGGCTCTCCGGTCTGGAACCGCTGAACATCACCGACAGCTCGTTGTTCGTGAACATCGGGGAGCGCACCAACATCACCGGCTCGGCCCGGTTCCGCAACCTGATCAAGGCCGAGGACTACGACACCGCGCTGTCGGTGGCCCTGCAGCAGGTCGAGGTCGGGGCGCAGGTCATCGACATCAACATGGACGAGGGCATGATCGATGGTGTCGCCGCGATGGACCGGTTCACCAAGCTGATCGCCGCCGAACCGGACATCAGCCGGGTCCCGGTGATGATCGACTCCTCCAAGTGGGAGGTCATCGAGGCGGGCCTGAAGAACGTGCAGGGCAAGCCGATCGTCAACTCGATCTCCCTGAAGGAGGGCGAGGAGAAGTTCATCCGCGAGGCCCGGCTGTGCCGCAAGTACGGCGCGGCCGTCGTCGTGATGGCCTTCGACGAACAGGGCCAGGCCGACAACCTCGAGCGCCGCAAACAGATCTGCGGGCGCGCCTACCGGATCCTGACCGAAGAGGTCGGTTTCCCCGCCGAGGACATCATCTTCGACCCGAACTGCTTCGCGCTGGCCACCGGTATCGAGGAGCACGCCACCTACGGGATCGACTTCATCGAGGCCTGCGCCTGGATCAAGGAGAATCTGCCCGGGGTGCACATCTCCGGCGGTATCTCCAACGTGTCGTTCTCGTTCCGCGGCAACAATCCGGTCCGCGAGGCCATCCACGCGGTGTTCCTGTTCCACGCCATCAAGGCCGGCCTGGACATGGGCATCGTGAACGCCGGTGCGCTGGTGCCGTACGACTCGATCGACCCCGAGCTGCGCGAGCGCATCGAGGACGTGGTGCTCAACCGGCGCGAGGACGCGGCCGAACGGCTCCTCGAGATCGCCGAGCGGTTCAACTCCAAGGACAAGGGTGAGGACCCGAAAGCCGCGGAGTGGCGCGGCCTGCCCGTCCGGGAGCGGATCACCCACGCCCTGGTCAAGGGCATCGACGCGCACGTCGACGACGACACCGAGGAACTGCGCGCCGAGATCGCCGCCGCCGGTGGGCGGCCCATCGAGGTGATCGAGGGCCCGCTGATGGACGGCATGAACGTGGTCGGCGACCTGTTCGGCGCGGGCAAGATGTTCCTGCCCCAGGTGGTGAAGTCGGCCCGGGTGATGAAGAAGGCCGTCGCGTACCTGCTGCCGTTCATCGAGGCGGAGAAGGAAGCCAACGGAACGTCCTCGTCCAAGGACACCAACGGCACGATCGTGATGGCCACCGTGAAGGGGGACGTCCACGACATCGGGAAGAACATCGTCGGAGTCGTTCTGCAGTGCAACAACTTCGAGGTGATCGACCTCGGCGTGATGGTGCCCGCGCAGAAGATCCTGGACGCGGCCAAGGAACACGACGCCGACATCATCGGTCTGTCCGGTTTGATCACCCCGTCGCTGGACGAGATGAGCAACTTCGCCGTCGAGATGGAACGCGCGGGGCTGGAGATCCCGTTGCTCATCGGTGGCGCGACCACCTCGCGCGCGCACACGGCCGTGAAGATCTCGCCGCGCCGCAGCGGGCCGGTCGTCTGGGTCAAGGACGCGTCGCGTTCGGTTCCGGTGGCCGCCGCGCTGCTCGACGACAAACAGCGGCCGGCGCTGCTGGAGGCCACCGCGAAGGACTACGCGGCTCTTCGTGAACGGCACGCCCAGAAGAACGAGCGGCCGATGCTGACCCTGGAGAAGGCCCGGGCCAACCGGACCCCGATCGACTGGGACGGCTACACCCCGCCGGTGCCGGCCCAGGGCCTCGGCGTGCGCGAGTTCGAGAACTACGACCTGGCCGAATTGCGGGAGTACATCGACTGGCAGCCGTTCTTCAACGCCTGGGAGATGAAGGGCCGCTTCCCGGACATCCTGAACAACCCGGCGTCCGGGGAGGCCGCCCGCAAGCTGTACGACGACGCCCAGGAGATGCTGGACACCCTGATCAAGGAGAAATGGCTGACCGCCAACGGGGTGATCGGCTTCTTCCCGGCCAACGCCGTCGGCGACGATATCGAGGTCTACACCGACGAGACCCGGTCACAGGTGCGGACCACCCTGCACAACCTGCGCCAGCAGGGGGAGCACCGCGACGGCATCCCGAACCGGTCCCTGGGTGACTTCATCGCCCCCAGAGAAACCGGTCTGCAGGATTTCGTCGGGGCGTTCGCCGTCACCGCGGGCCTGGGCAGCCAGGACAAGATCATGGAGTTCAAGGCCGACCACGACGACTACAGCGCGATCCTGCTGGAGTCGCTGGCCGACCGGCTGGCCGAGGCGTTCGCCGAGCGGCTGCACCAGCGGGTGCGCCAGGAGTTCTGGGGCTATCAGCCCGACGAGCAGCTCGACAACGAAGCGCTGATCGGGGAGCGCTACGTCGGGATCCGTCCGGCCCCCGGCTACCCGGCCTGCCCGGAGCACACCGAGAAGACCACGCTCTTCGACCTGATGGACGTCACCGAGCGGACCGGTATCGAGCTGACCGAGTCGATGGCGATGTGGCCCGGAGCCGCCGTCAGCGGCTGGTACTTCTCGCACCCGCAGTCGCAGTACTTCGTGGTGGGCCGGTTGGCTCAGGACCAGGTCGCCGATTATGCGCGGCGCAAGGGCTGGACCCTGGCCGAGGCGGAGCGCTGGCTGGCCCCCAACCTCGGCTACAACCCGGAGGACTGACCCCCGGAACCGTTGTCCGGCAAGGAGAACTGATCGGCGTTGCGGCGGGCCCACTCGTCGATCGAGATCGCCGGTGCGCCGGTCAGTTCGGCGACGAGGCCGTTGGCCTGCTGCGGCGCCTGCACTCCGGCCGCCAGGAGGTCGACGTACCAGTTCGCCTGGTCACCCATGACCGGCGCGAGCGTCGCCAGGGCCTCTTCGCGGCTGCACGTCTCGAACCGCACCGGCCGGCCGATGCCGACCCCGATCTGTTCGGCGATCTGGGCCCGGGTCAGCGCCTGCGGTCCGGTCAGCTCGTACATCTGCCCCAGATGATCGTCGGGCGCGGCGAGCAGGGCTGCTGCGACGCGGGCGATGTCGTCCATCGCGATCGGGGCCTCGACCACGTCGGGGTAGGGCTCACGAACCGTGCCGGTGGCCGCGATCTGCGGGGCCCACATGGCGAAGTTCTCGCAGAACTCACCCGGCCCGAGCTGGATGGTTGGCACGCCCGCCCCGGCGATCGTATCGGCGTGCTGCTGCCAGTGCGCGCCACCGGAAAGCGCCACCAGGCAGGACACCCGGGCCGCCGCGATCATCTCGCAGGTGATGCCGATCGTCGGCGGGTACGGCGCCAGGTACAGCCGGTCCACGTCGGCCAGCGCCACCGACAGCGTCTCCGGCTTGCCGAGGTAGCCGGTGACCACCTCCACGCCCTCGGGCAGATTCGCCTTGGCGGGATTGTTGGTCAGTGCCCGGATATCGGGGACCTCCAGTTCGAGTAGTCGATCCACGACCTTTCGGCCGATGTTGCCGGTGGCGCCCGTCACAAGAACCGTCATGCGACCACGTTAACCGCGCGCACCGACGGCCTTCGATTTTCCGGCCCGCCCGGTCGATGAGAGGATGGCAAACATGCGTGCTGTGTTGTGGGATATGGACGGCACCATCGTGGACTCCGAAAAGCTCTGGGATTTCGGCATTCACGAGCTCTACCGCCGACACGGACGGCAGCTGAGCGCACAGGTGCGGACCAGCACGATCGGCGGCTCCAGCGAGACCGTGATGAACATCGTGTACGCCGATCTGGGCCTGGAGCCCGATCCCGCGGACATGGCCCGGACCGCGGACTGGCTGCACGAGTACGTCGGGGGACTCTTCGCGGCCGGCCTGCCCTGGTGCGCCGGCGCACGGGAGATGCTCGAGGGGCTGTCCGCGGCCGGCGTGCCGATGGCGTTGGTCACCAACACCCGTCGCGATCTGGCCGATCAGGCGCTGGAGTCGATCGGCCGGCACTACTTCTCGGTGTCGGTGTGCGGGGACGAGGTGCCCGCCGGCAAACCGTCGCCCGACCCGTATCTGCGGGCCGCCGAGATTCTCGGCCTGCGCCCCGCGGACTGCCTGGCCATCGAGGATTCGGTGACCGGATCGACCTCGGCGGAGTCCGCCGGGTGCCCGGTTCTGGTCGTGCCCAACGAGATCGAGGTGCCTGTCGGCCCGCTGCGCCGGCACGCCGAGTCGCTGGCCGGGCTGTCGGTGTCCGATCTACGGGTCGTGCACAGCGAACTCGGTGAAGCATTGGACGAACGCAGCGCCTGATCCGGGCCCGATCCCACCGCGTCTGTGCGATTGTGATGTGACACCCATCGCAGCACGATGCGGAAGGACGAGTCGATGACACACGGTCCGGTCGGCGGAGATGACGCTTCGTTCCTCGACGATGATTCCGGGTTCCACTCCGGTCACACAGCGGTAAGGATCGCCGCGGTGGCCGCACTCGGCGGCCTGCTGTTCGGCTACGACAGCGCGGTGATCAACGGCGCGGTGGACTCTATCCAGGAAGACTTCGGGATCGGCAACTACGCGCTGGGGCTCGCCGTCGCCTCGGCGCTGCTAGGTGCCGCCGCCGGCGCCCTGTCGGCCGGCCGCATCGCGGACCGGATCGGGCGCATCGCGGTGATGAAGATCGCCGCGGTGCTGTTTCTCATCAGCGCATTCGGCAGCGGTTTGGCTCCCGAGACCATCACCCTGGTGGTGTTCCGCATCGTCGGCGGGATCGGCGTCGGTGTCGCCTCGGTCATCGCGCCGGCTTACATCGCCGAGACCTCACCACCCGGGATCCGCGGCCGGCTGGGCTCGCTGCAGCAACTGGCGATCGTGCTGGGCATCTTCGCCTCGTTCGCGGTGAACTGGCTGCTGCAGTGGATCGCCGGCGGACCCAACGAGGTGCTGTGGCTGGGCCTGGACGCCTGGCGCTGGATGTTCCTGGCGATGGCGGTGCCCGCCGTGCTGTACGGCAGCCTGGCCTACACCATTCCGGAGTCTCCGCGTTATCTCGTTGCCGCCCACAAGATTCCGGAAGCCCGTCGGGTGCTGACCATGCTGCTCGGGCAGAGGAATCTGGAGATCACCATCACTCGCATCCGGGACACCCTGGAGCGCGAGGACGAGCCGTCCTGGCGTGACCTGAAGAAACCGACCGGCGGCATCTACGGCATCGTGTGGGTCGGCCTGGGCCTGTCGATCTTCCAGCAGTTCGTCGGGATCAACGTCATCTTCTACTACTCGAATGTGCTCTGGCAGGCCGTCGGTTTCAGTGCCGACGACTCGGCGATCTACACCGTGATCACCTCGGTGGTCAACGTGCTGACCACGCTGATCGCGATCGGGCTGATCGACAAGATCGGCCGCAAGCCGCTGCTTCTGATCGGTTCGGCGGGGATGGCGGTCACCCTGGGCACCATGGCCGTCATCTTCGCCAACGCCACGGTCAACCCCGACGGCACGCCCAGCCTGCCCGGTGCGTCCGGCGTGATCGCATTGATCGCCGCGAACCTGTTCGTCGTCGCGTTCGGCATGTCCTGGGGCCCGGTGGTGTGGGTGCTGTTGGGCGAGATGTTCCCCAACCGCATCCGGGCGGCCGCGCTGGGGTTGGCCGCGGCCGGCCAGTGGGCGGCGAACTGGTTGATCACGGTCACCTTCCCCGAACTGCGCAATCAGCTGGGCCTGGCCTACGGTTTCTATGCGTTGTGTGCCGTGCTGTCGTTCCTGTTCGTGACGAAGTGGGTGCGTGAAACCAAGGGCGTCTCATTGGAGGACATGCACGCCGAGGTACTCAGCGAGGGGGACCGCCCGGCGCCTCGGTGAGCGGCCGGGCCGGTGAGGTGAAACCCGCGTGACCGCGCGAACGGGTCCGTGAAAGAATTGCGGTCCGTGAAGACCTTCGACGGCCTGTTCGCCGAGCTGAGTGAGAAAGCACAGACCCGGCCTGCCGGTAGTGGGACGGTCGCGGCGCTGGACGCCGGTGTGCACGGGCTGGGTAAGAAGATCCTCGAGGAGGCCGGCGAGGTGTGGCTGGCCGCCGAGCACGAGAGCGACGACGCACTCGCCGAGGAGATCAGCCAGTTGCTCTACTGGACTCAGGTACTGATGCTCAAGCGCGGTCTGAGCCTCGACGACGTGTACCGGAACCTGTGATGGCGCACGCAACGCGGGCCGGGGTGCTGCGAGTCGCGGTGCCCAACAAGGGCGCCCTCAGCGAGTCCGCCGCCGAAATCCTGTCCGAGGCCGGTTACCGGCGACGGACCGACTCCAAGGATCTGACGGTCGTCGACCCGGCCAACAATGTCGAATTCTTCTTCCTGCGGCCCAAGGACATCGCGATCTACGTGGGTTCGGGGCAGCTCGACCTCGGCATCACCGGACGCGATCTGGCCGCCGAGTCCGGCGCGCCGGTGCGGGAACGGTTGGCCCTCGGATTCGGGTCGTCCACGTTCCGCTACGCGGCACCGGCCGGCCAGAGCTGGACCGTCGACAAGCTGGCCGGCAAGCGGATCGCCACCGCTTACCCGAATCTGGTTCGTAAGAATTTGGCGGACAAGGGAATCGAGGCGACCGTCATCCGCCTCGACGGTGCCGTGGAGATATCCATCCAGCTCGGGGTGGCCGACGTCATCGCCGACATCGTCGGCTCCGGACGCACTCTGGGGCTGCACAATCTGGTGGCCTTCGGGGAATCGCTGTGCGACTCCGAGGCGGTCCTGATCGAGCGGACGGATGCCGAGCCGGACCCTGCCCGCGACCAGCTGGCCGCCCGCGTCCAGGGCGTGGTTTTCGGCCAGCAGTACCTGATGCTCGACTACGACTGCCCGCGCAGCGTGCTGGAGGCGGCCAGCGCCGTCACCCCGGGGCTCGAGTCGCCCACGATCGCTCCGCTGGCTGACCCGGACTGGGTGGCGGTGCGGGCGCTGGTGCCGCGGCGCGACGTCAACTCGATCATGGACGAGCTCGCCGCGATCGGCGCCAAGGCGATCCTGGCCTCCGACATCAGGTTCTGCCGCTTCTGAGCCGATTCGATTAACCGGGCCTGTAACCGTTCTGCGTGTTAGCGTCCGGGAAAATCATCGGTGTGCCCGGAGGTGGTCATGACGATCGTTCTCGTTCTGGTGCTGGCCCTGCTGATCGGTGTCGTCGCCGGTCTGCGGGCGCTGACGCCACCCGCCGTGGTCGCCTGGGGCGGTGCGCTGGGCTGGATCGATCTGGACGGCACCTGGGCCGAGTGGGTGGCCCACCCCATCACCGTCACGGTGCTCACCATCCTGCTGGTGGTGGAGCTGGTCACCGATCAGCTTCCCAACACCCCGGCGCGGACGGTGGCCGCACAATTCTCGGCCCGGCTGCTGACCGGCGGGTTCGCCGGTGCGGTTCTGGTCACCGGCGCCTTGGTGGCGGTCAAGACCGGCACCGTGGTCTCCGGTATCGGGGCCGGGGTCATCGGCGCGGTGCTGGGCACCCTGGGCGGCTACCGGGCCCGCAGGGCCCTCGTGGAGCGCAACGGTGGCAACGACCTTCCCGTCGCCCTCGTCGAGGACGCGGTGGCCGTTCTCGGCGGGTTCGCCGTCGTCGCACTCGCGACCCTGATCTGATGCCCGCCGACGTCACCGAATTCGACGCGATCATCGTCGGGGCCGGTCAGGCCGGACCACCGTTGGCCGGCCGGCTGACCGCGGCCGGCCAGAAGGTGGCCGTGATCGAACGCAAACTCGTCGGCGGCACCTGTGTGAACTATGGGTGCATCCCCACCAAGACCCTGGTAGCCAGTGCGCATGCCGCGCACATCGCCCGCCGCGGTGCCGACTTCGGCATCGGCACGGGCGAGATCACCGTCGACATGGCCCGGGTCAAGGCCCGCAAGGACGGCATCGTCGAAGGCGACCGGCGCGGTGTGGAGAACTGGATCGACGGGATGGACGGCGCGACGCTGCTGCGCGGGCACGCCCGCTTCACCGATCCGCACACCCTCGACCTGGACGGCAGGGCGCTGGGCGCGGACCGGATCTTCCTCAACGTGGGCGGCCGGGCCGTGGTGCCGGACCTGCCGGGCCTGTCCGACATCGACTACCTGACCAATGTTTCTGTCCTGGAACTGGATACCGTGCCCGAGCACCTCGTCATCGTCGGCGGGAGCTACATCGCCCTGGAGTTCGCGCAGATGTACCGCCGCTTCGGCGCCCGGGTGTCGGTGCTCGAGCGGGGCCCGCGACTGACCTCACGCGAGGACGAGGATGTCTCGGCGGCCATCCGCGAGATCCTGGAGGCCGAAGGGATCGAGATCCACCCCGGCGCCGATGACATCCGTTTCACCAAGCTGGAGAACGGATTTCAGGTCAGCACCGGTGCCGGGGCCGATCCGATCGTCGGCAGCCACGCGTTGATCGCCGTCGGCCGGACGCCCAACACCGACGATCTCGGTCTGCAGAACGCCGGTGTGCGCACCGACCACCGCGGCTACATCGAGGTCGACGACACCCTGCGCACCAGTGTCGGACACATCTGGGCGATGGGGGACTGCAACGGCCGGGGTGCGTTCACCCACACCTCCTACAACGATTTCGAAATCGTGGCCGCGAACCTGCTCGACGACGACCCGCGCCGGGTCAGTGACCGGGTTCCGACCTACGCGCTCTACATCGACCCGCCGCTGGGCCGGGCCGGGATGACCGCCGACGAGGTGCGCCGCTCGGGCCGGAAAGCGTTGGTGGGCAAGCGCCCCATGACGCGCGTCGGGCGCGCGGTGGAGAAGGGTGAGACCCAGGGCTTCATGAAGGTGGTGGTCGACGCCGAGACCGAGCAGATCCTGGGCGCCGCGATCCTCGGGGTCGGCGGTGACGAGGTGGTGCACGCCATCCTGGACGTGATGACCGCGAAACTGCCCTACACCGCGATCTCGCGCACGATGCACATCCATCCCACCGTGAGCGAGCTGGTGCCGACCCTGCTGCAGGACCTCAAGCCGCTGACATAGCCGCGCGTCCGGCATTGAGCTGGGCGGTGACCTCGGCGACGCGCTGTCCGAGGTGCCGGCAGGTCGCGACGTCGGCGGGGTGGACGTTCTCGGCTGCGGCGTCGACATCGGTCTGCGCGCCGGCGCCGAGCCAGAACCCGAGCCGGTTCAGGTCGTGCTCGCTGCCGGTCGAGGAGTTCCAGCCCGGACCCAAACCCAAACTGACCCAATGCATGTGGTGCTGGGCGGCGAACACGCTCATGGAGATCAAGGCGGTCAGCTTGTCGCCGCTCTTGGCGCCGGAGTTGGTGAAACCCGCGGCGACCTTGTCCCGCCAGGCACCGGTGATGCAGCGCCGCCCGGTCTTCTCCGTGAACGCCTGGAATCCGGCCGACACGTTGCCCATGTAGGTGGCGGCGCCGAAGATGATCGCGTCGGCCCCGTCCAGCAGGGCCCAGTCCGCGTCGGCCATGGTGTCGACGGGCACCTCGTGCACGGTGGCCCCGCCGGCACGCGCACCATCGGCGACCGCGGAGGCCAGGGTCGCGGTGTGCCCGAATCCGGAGTGGTAGGCGATGACGATCGCCGCGGTCCCGAATGTGTGTGCGGTCATGAGAACTCCTCAGCTGTCGGCGCGAAGCCCGAGATGGCCTGCACGCGTTGCGCCCAATTGGGTAACGGTTCACTGGCAAGATGTGCGGCGAGCCGGTCGAGGAACGCGTGTGTCCCGGTCCGGAAGCCGTTGGCGTTCGGTGCGCTGAGCCCCCGGTGACTGAACCGCAGCAGGGTGCCCGTCCCTTCGGGACTGAGCTCATAGCGGACCACCCCGGGCTCGACGATGGGCTGGAGCCACTCGTGTTCGAAAACGTGCGGCGGGTCCCACACCAGGATCCGGCCGGTCATCCGCTTGCGCTCGGGCGGTAGCGGTGGACCGGAGGCGACGGTATCAATCATTCCGCCCTCTCGCGGGTCGATCACGGTGCGTCCCAGCCACTTTCCGCGGTGATCGGGATCGGTGATCGCGGTCCACACCTGCTCGACCGGATAGGGGAATCGGCGTTCGAAGTGCAGCACCGCGCGGTCACCGTCGACGACGACACGGCCGTCAGGCGCGGTCACGACGACTCCCCGAAGGTTGTGCGCAGGTGGTCTTCGAGTGCGTCGAGGCGGTTGGCCCAGAAATGCCGGTAGGACGCGATCCAGGCGTCCATCTCGACGAGCCCGTCGGCGCGCAGGGCGTAGATGCGCCGCTGCGCATCGGAACGGACCTCGACCAGGCCGACCTCGCGCAGCACCCGGAGATGACGGGACACGGTCGGCTGGGTCAGCCCGGGCAGGGTTTCGACCAACTCGCCCGCGCTGCGCTCGCCGTGCCGCAGTGCGTCGAGCAGGGTGCGCCGGCTGGGTTCGGCGACGGCCTCGAAGACATCCACCCCACCAGTATTGCCCATCATCTATATAGATGCAAGCACATACAGGTCAGTGGGCGGCCCGCAGCATTCGCAGCAGGCCGATCTCGGAACCGTTCTTGGCCAACTCGATATTCAGCCACAGCACGGTGTCGGCGACGGTCCGGCCCGCGCCCGGCCCCCACGGGAAGTCACAGGGGGCGCCGAGATCGTCCGGGCCCAGCGCCGCCAGGATCTCCCGCCACCGATCGCGCAGGGATCTGATCGCCTGTACCGAATTCACCGGGCCGGGCCAACCGATCTCGCCGGGCGGCCGGACGGGCATGCCGGTCAGCTCGTCGACTGCCGCCGACCACCAGTAGATGACATGCCAGGTGAGCCAGCCGATGGTCGGCACCGGGACCGGGTCCGGTTCGGTCTCAGCCCAGTCCGGGTGCCAGGATCCGCCGGCGCCGCGATGTAGCGTCCACACCACTGCGGCGGGTTCCCAAAGGAAGTCATCCTCGGTCAGTGCGCTCAGGTGAAGATCGGTCAGCTCCCAGGCCAGGTCGAACTGGTTGCGCAGGGCCTCGATCACGGCGCCCGCTGCACCAGCAGGGTCTGCGCCGAGGTGCCGATGAATCCGTGCCGGTCGAAGATCTCCGCCGTCGTCACGCCGATGCCATCGGGTCCGATCGACCCGCGGGCCCGCAACGCGAAATCGTTGCCGCGCGGCGCCCGGTGCAGGTGCACCGCGGTGTCGGTGTTCATGAACACGAACCGGTCGGGATCCAGCGCCGCTCCCACACCGTTGGCCGAGTCCACCACCATCGCCAGCCGCTGCAGATCGGTGAGCGGCTCGGAATCGACCAGTGGCACAAGTGGACTCATCCAGGACACGGCGGGCTCACCGGGCGCCGTCTGCTGTCGACGCCAGCTCACGGTGTCCAGATAGCCGGGGGCGCCCAACCATGCGTGCGCGTCGGCCGAGGCGGTGCCCTCGGTCAGGGGCGGGTACCGGTCGGTGGCCGCATCGGCGGTGTCACTGGTGGCCAGCAGCCAGGCGCTGACCCGGGCCAGCACCCGGTCGGATCCTTCGACCGCGCGCATCTCGGCGACCGCCATGGTGATCCGGGCGCCGGGGCGCTCCACCCAGGCGCGGACCTTCACCGGGGCCACCGGGATGGCGCCCAGGATGTCCAGCAACAGCCGACCCACCCGCAACTCCGGGCGATCGCTGTAGAGCTCCTCGATCGCCTTGGTCAGCAGCGCCAGCGGCGGCGACCCGTGCTGGATCGAGGAATCCCAGTTGCTGGCAGTACCTATGGTGGATTCGAAGACCTGGAATCCGTCGGACCCGGACAGCCGTCGGTAGTGCGCGTCGCTCACTCTGCCATCATCTCCGGGGCTCTTCGCCCCTGGGCCTCGGGCTGCTCCGGCCAGCCCGGATAGCGCGGCGGGGTGCCGCCGAACTCCGGGCAGAACTGCTGATGCGCACACCACCCGCACAGCTTCGAGCGGCTGGCCCGGAAGTCGCCTGTGCTGCCCGCGGATTGGATCGCCCGCCAGATCGCGGTGAGCGTCCGCTCGAAACGCTGGAGCTCATCGAGATCGGGGGAGTAGTCCAGCACCTGACCGTCGGCGAGGTAGAGCAGCCGCAGTTTCGCCGGCAGCACACCACGCGACCGCCACAGCGCGACGGCATAGAACTTCATCTGAAACAGCGCCTTGGCCTCGGCCAGGGCCCACAGCTGCGACGGTGACTTGCCGGTCTTGTAGTCGACCACCCGCATCTCGCCGGTCGCAGCGATGTCGATGCGGTCGACGAAACCGCGCAGCAGTGTGCCGTCCTCCAGCTCGACCTCGACCCGCTGTTCACAACTGTGCGGGTCGAACCGCGTCGGGTCCTCGAGTCGGTAGTAACCGGACAGCAGCTTGCGGGCGTCACGCAGCAGTTCGGTACGCAGCGCCGCGTCGAGTTCCAGCCCCGTTTCACCGGCCTCGGACACCACCCGTTCCAGCGCCGGGTCGATCAGGGTCAGCGCGGTGTCGTGGCCGCGCTCGGCCGCGGGCAGTGCGTAGAGATCCTCGAGCGCGGCGTGTACGACCGACCCGCGCAGCTGCGCGGCCGACACCGGTTCGGGCAGCCGGTCGATGGCCCGGAACCGGTACAGCAGCGGGCACTGCTTGAAATCGCTGGCCCGGGACGGTGACAGTGCCGGACGCCAACCGGTCCGCGAAGGTGCTGGCGCGCTCATACCCTGCAGCCTAAGCCCGGCTCCCGACAACGATTCGGAGGACGACGATTCGGAACGGTGGCGGCGCGTCTGGCAGGCTGACCCCGTGCAAATCACTGGTCCGTTCGTCGTCGGCGATCGCGTACAACTCACCGATGCCAAGGGACGGCACTACACCATGGTGCTCACGCCCGGTGCCGAGTTCCACACCCACCGCGGCGCCATCCCGCACGACAACGTGATCGGTCAACCCGAGGGCAGTGTCGTCAAATCGACCAATGGCGACGCCTTCCTGGTGTTGCGGCCGCTGCTCATCGACTACGTGCTGTCGATGCCGCGCGGAGCGCAGGTGATCTATCCCAAGGACGCCGCCCAGATCGTGCACGAGGGCGACATCTTTCCCGGGGCGCGGGTGCTGGAGGCCGGTGCCGGGTCCGGCGCACTGACCTGTTCGCTGCTGCGCGCGGTGGGCCCGACCGGTCAGGTCATCTCCTACGAGGTGCGCGACGACCACGCCGTGCACGCCATCCGCAACGTGGAGACGTTCTTCGGTGAGCGGCCGGCCAACTGGGATCTGCGGATCGCCGACCTGAACGAGTATCCCGCCGGGGCGAGCGCAGCGACGGGCGACCAGGAAGTCGATCGGGTGGTCCTGGACATGCTGGCGCCGTGGGAGGTGCTGGACACGGTGTCCACGGCGCTGGTGGCCGGCGGTGTGCTGATCGTCTACGTCGCGACCGTCACCCAGCTGTCCCGCGTCGTGGAGGCGCTGCGCGAGCAGCAGTGCTGGACCGAGCCCCGGGCCTGGGAGACCATGCAGCGCGGCTGGAACGTGGTGGGTCTGGCGGTGCGTCCGCAGCACAACATGCGCGGGCACACCGCGTTCCTGGTCAGCGCCCGCAAGTTGGCCCCGGGCACCGTGACGCCGACCCCGCTGCGTCGTAAACGCCCGCAGGCCTGATCCGGCCTACTCGTCGGTGCTGCGGTGCAGGCCGCGCCGGGTGGACAGCAACTCCAGCTCCGGTCGGGCCGCCACCAGGCGTTCGGCGGCGTCGAGCACATCCACGACGTGTGCGCGATCGCCGGCCACCACCGAGATGCCGATGCCGGCCCGGCGGTGCAGATCCTGATCCCCGGTTTCGGCCGCCGACACCGCGAACCGGCGGCGCAGTTCGGCGATCACCGGGCGGACCACCGAACGCTTCGCCTTCAGGGAGTGCACATCGCCGAGCAGCAGGTCACACTCCAGCCAGCCGATCCACATGGTCCTACCGCGGAGGGTCCGGCGGCTGCGGGCCCAGTTCGAGCAGTTGATCGGCGGTCTCCCGGGTCAGCTGCCAGGCGCCCTCGTACAGGGTGAACTGCATGGGGAAGGTGAAGGGGCGAGCCTGCGGGCCCGGGTTGGCCGATTCGGCGGTGACGGTCGCGACCACGTCCCCGTAGTCGGTGGGTGACCAGGACAGGTCGGCGGCCCGGAAGGTCAGCGGCGCCAACCCGCCGTCGACGGTGGCCTTGGCGAACCGGTCCAGCGCCGCGCCGTCGTCGGCGGTGGCGTGCTGGACCAGAGCGACCTTCTGCTCACCGGGAATCGATGGATCGGCGAGCTTCTGGAGCACCGCGGTCAGGGCCTCGGGCGGCGGCAACGGCGCCTGGGGAGCCGTCTCCGGCCCCGGCACCGCCGCCGAGAACGGCGACGGTTCGGGCATCGGCGGCACCGGCTCCTCGCCGCAGCCCGACAGTCCGAGCACCAGCACCGAGATGGTGGCGCTCAGGACCGCCCTGGCGGGCAGCGCGGCGAGGCGGCGCATCGTCGTGGCGTCAGCCGACCGCCGACAGCAGCGCCATCGCCGACTGCTTGGAGACCTGCCAGCCGGTCGGGCTCGGGCCGGCGATGAACGTGACGCCCTGGGTGGCGGTCCCGCCGGTGGCCGCGGTGGCGGTCACGTTCGCGGTGGCGACCGGACCGTTCACGTCGATGTCGACGACGTTGAAGGTCAGCGGGAACTGTCCCTTGGCGGCCGCGTTGCTGTAGGCGCGATCGGCGGCGATGGTCTCGATGCGGCCCAGACCGCCCTCGATGAAGACCTTCTTGCCGGCGAATCCGCCGGGACCGGCGAGCCCGGCCAGCGTCTGCGCCAACGGCGCCTGCAGTTCCGGTGCGGGCGCCTGCGGCATCGGGGTGTCCCACACGACCGGCGTGATGGCCGGGGCCGCGCCGGACGCAACGGAGGTCACTCCCGCGGTCGCTGCGGTAACGATGCCGGCTGCTGCGGCGCTGGTTACGAAGCCGATTGCGAGGGTTTTGAAGATCACGGTGGGCCTTTCAATGGGGCAAACTCATCAAGGAGGTTAACAGCGTTGCGGGTGTGTCGAATTCCTAGAGCACACACAAAGGCTGAATCGCCGGTAGCGTTGAAGGTGTTACTGCACCAACATTCGGTGCGGGAGGGAGCGCAACATGAGTGAGTCCGAGCGTTCTGGGAGTTTCGGAACACCCCACGAATCCGGTATGTCCGCCGAAGATGCCGCCGAGCTGGAGCGGTTGCGCCGCGAGGCCGCCGCGCTCCGCGAACAACTCGAGGGGACCGTCGGGCAGTCCAGTGGGTTGCGGACCGCCCGCGACGTACAGCAGCTCGAGGCGAGGATCGACTCCCTGGCGGCACGCAACGCCAAGCTGATGGACACGCTCAAGGAAGCGCGTCAGCAATTGCTGGCGCTCCGCGAGGAGGTCGACCGGCTCGGTCAGCCGCCCAGCGGCTACGGCGTGTTGCTCGCGACCTACGAGGACGAGACCGTCGACGTCTTCACCTCCGGCCGCAAGATGCGGCTGACGCTGTCCCCGAACATCGAGGCGGCCGGGCTCAAGCAGGGTCAGACGGTGCGCCTCAACGAGGCGCTGACCGTGGTGGAAGCCGGCACCTTCGAGGCAGTCGGTGAGATCAGCACGTTGCGCGAGATCCTGTCCGACGGACACCGCGCGCTGGTGGTCGGGCACGCCGACGAGGAACGCATCGTGTGGCTGGCCGAACCGCTGGTCGCCGAGGAATTCCTGCCCGAGGGCATCGAGGTGGAGCCCTCACTCGACGGTGAGCAGCCGCGCAAGCTGCGCCCGGGCGACTCGCTGCTGGTCGACACCAAGGCCGGGTATGCGTTCGAGCGCATCCCGAAGGCCGAGGTGGAGGACCTGGTGCTGGAGGAGGTGCCCGACGTCAGCTACGGCGACATCGGCGGCCTGACCCGGCAGATCGAGCAGATCCGCGATGCGGTGGAGCTGCCCTTCCTGCACAAGGACTTGTACAAGGAGTACGCGCTGCGCCCGCCCAAGGGTGTGCTGCTCTACGGTCCGCCCGGGTGCGGCAAGACGCTGATCGCCAAGGCTGTGGCGAACTCGCTGGCCAAGAAGATGGCCGAGCTGCGTGGCGAGGACTCCCGCGAGGCGAAGTCGTACTTCCTGAACATCAAGGGCCCCGAGCTGCTCAACAAGTTCGTCGGCGAGACCGAGCGCCATATCCGGTTGATCTTCCAGCGGGCCCGGGAGAAGGCATCCGAGGGCACCCCGGTGATCGTGTTCTTCGACGAGATGGACTCGATCTTCCGCACCCGCGGCACGGGCGTCAGCTCGGACGTGGAGACCACCGTGGTGCCCCAGCTGCTCAGCGAGATCGACGGTGTCGAGGGTCTGGAGAACGTGATCGTCATCGGCGCCTCCAACCGCGAGGACATGATCGACCCGGCCATCCTGCGGCCCGGCCGCCTGGACGTGAAGATCAAGATCGAGCGGCCCGACGCCGAAGCCGCCCAGGACATCTTCAGCAAGTACCTCACCGAGGATCTGCCGATCAACGACGACGATCTGCAGGAGTTCGTCGGTGACCGCGCGCTGACGATCAAGACGATGATCGAGAAGGTCGTGGACCGGATGTACGCCGAGATCGACGACAACCGGTTCCTGGAGGTCACCTACGCCAACGGTGACAAGGAAGTCATGTACTTCAAGGACTTCAACTCCGGCGCCATGATCCAGAACGTGGTGGACCGGGCGAAGAAGTACGCCATCAAGTCGGTGCTGGAGACCGGGAAGAAGGGTCTGCGTATCCAGCACCTGCTCGATTCGATCGTCGACGAGTTCGCCGAGAACGAGGATCTGCCGAACACCACCAATCCCGATGACTGGGCCCGGATCTCGGGCAAGAAGGGGGAGCGGATCGTCTACATCCGCACTCTGGTCACCGGGAAGAGTTCGTCGGCCAGCCGGGCCATCGACACCGAGTCGAACCTGGGCCAGTACCTCTGACCCTGGCACTGCACTGAGGGCATCTCCCGGCTACGGGAGGTGCCCTCAGGCGTTGGCTTCCAGCTCGAGATAGGCGTCGCGGCCGGCGAGGCTGACAGCCACGTCGGCGATCAGCGGTTCGAAGAAGCGCTGCCGGTACAGCGGATCGACGCTGGTGCTCACGGTGAAGTACAGCCCGGACAGCACGGCCACGAACAGCGAGGTGTGCACCACCGTCTGCGGAATGGGCAGATGAACCCCGAACCATGTTCCCGCACAGGGCGGTTGGCCGACCTGGCAGGTCTGTTCACCCGACCACAGCACGGTCACCTCGTAGGGGATCGCGACGATGCCGAGCGCCAGGAAGAAGGCGAACAGCCCGGCGGTGAACAGCACCACCTGAATCGCCTGGGACACCACCATCACCGCGACGACGTTGATCTGTTCGGCCCGGGACAGCGCCGTACGGGCGCCGGGGATGCCCGCGAAGGGGGTGTCTGCCAGCAGCCGGACCGGATCGTTCTGCTCGGCGCGGTCCTCCCGCAGGGCCCGCACTTCGTCACGAATGGTGGTGACCATGAA
Source organism: Mycobacterium sp. AMU20-3851 (assembly GCF_043974665.1). Lineage (NCBI taxonomy): Bacteria > Bacillati > Actinomycetota > Actinomycetes > Mycobacteriales > Mycobacteriaceae > Mycobacterium > Mycobacterium sp. AMU20-3851. Next base: position 2,895,946 of record NZ_CP146371.1, on the reverse strand, counting down.
GACCAGGGCGACCATCGCGAGGAAACCCACTGTCTCCCAGAGCCGTTGGCGTGTCATCCGGGCCGAGAGTTGCCACAGCTCACCGGTGAAGTAGACCACCACGGTCAACATCAGCAGCGGCAGCGCTCGGCTCATCAGGTTGCCCAGGGCGCCCAGCTGCACCCAGGCGAACCGGAATGCCCAGGCCGCGATGGAACCGACACCCAGATAGGTGAACCAGATCGCCAGCACCGAGATCAGCACGAACAGCGGCACCTCGGCCGCTGCGGCAGCCGAGGCGCCGCTCACCGTCACCGGCATCACCACGACGAAGATGGCCATCACCGACCAGGCACCCCACCGCCGGGCCACCTCGCCGAGCGCGGAGGACCGCCGGTGCAGCGCGTAGAGCACGAACGGGGCGGCCAGCAACACCGCGGCGATGATCCCCAGCCGCGATACGTAGCCGTAGTCGGTGCTCTCCGCGGTGGTGAGCTCGGCGAGCATCATGGTCACGGCCGTCAGGGCACCGACCGAGCTGATCATCGGCGCCGACCGCTCGATCAGTCGCCGGGAACGCACCCGCCGGGTGAGCACCAGCGGCAGCCCACGGTGCAGAAACCATTCATGCACCTGCTCATCGCGTGACAGCGGCGTGGAGTCGGGCACCGCAACATTGTGCGCGATCACCGGCCGATCGGTGGCGATAAGGCACAGTGGACGGATGCGACGTGGGCTGACCCGACCCGGCAATTGGGGGATTTCGGCGCGTTCGGCGTTCGTCGCTGCCAGTGTGGTGTTCGTCGCGCTCGGTGTGACGGGCATGGTGCTCGCCGGTGTGCTGTACCAGTCGATGCTCAGCGAGGTCGACAATGCCGCCGCGGCGCGGGTGGCCAGAGCCGCGGCCATCATTGCCGCCCGCGGCCCCGATGGGCTCGACGACGAACTGCTCGGCACCGATTCACGCATCCTGGCAGTCCAGGTGATCGGTGCCGACGGAACCGTGCTGCACCGGTCCCCGGGCGCACCGGCCGCGCCGCTGATTCCGGTGGGAGAGCTCGGGACCGGCCCGCGAATCGGTATGCCCGAACATGATTCACCCTTCGGCCAGATCCGTTTCAGCGCACAGACGGTCAGCGGACCGGACGGGGCCAACTACACCGTGGTGGTGGGGGAGGGCAGCCCGCTGGTGTTGTCCACGGTGGGTACCGTGGTGACCGCGCTGGCGGTGGCGGCTCCCGTGGTCATCGCGGTGTCGGCGGCCGCCACATACCTGTTGGTGCGCCGGTCGATGCGCTCGGTCGACGACATCCGGTCCCGGGTCGCGGCCATCACCACTTCCGATCTGACGGAGCGGGTCCCGGTACCGGACAGCCGCGACGAGATCGCCGCCCTGGCGGTGACGATGAACGAGATGCTGGCTCGCGTCGAGGCCGGCCACACGGCGCAGCAGCGGTTCGTCGGCGACGCCTCCCATGAACTGCGCAGCCCGCTGGCCACCATCATCTCGGCGCTGGAGGTCGCCCAGGCCCATCCGGATCTGCTCAACACCGACCTGGCCGAGCACACCCTGATGCCCGAGGCGCAGCGGATGCGCTCGCTCATCGACGATCTGCTGCTGCTGGCCCGCGCCGATGAAAAGGGCTGGAACATCCGCCACGACGACGTGGATCTCGATGATCTGGCGGCCGGCGAGATCGAGCGGATCCGGCGCGAGCACGCGCTGGAGGTGACCGCCACGCTCACCCCGGCCCGGGTGACCGGGGATCCGGCGGCATTGACCAGGGTGCTGCGCAATCTGCTGGATAACGCTGCGCGGCATGCAACCTCGGTGATCGAGGTCGATCTGCGACGGACCGGCGCCGATGTGGTGCTCACGATCGGCGACGACGGCCCCGGGATACCCGTGCCCGACCGGCTGCGGGTGTTCGACCGGTTCGTGCGCCTCGACGAGGGCCGCTCACGGGGTGCGGGCGGGACCGGACTGGGACTGGCGATCGTCTCGGAGATCGTCGCCGCCCACCTCGGGCAGGCGCGCATCGAAGACCGGCCCGGCGGCGGGACGCGTGCGGTGGTGCAGTTGACCGCCGCTGGATCGGCCACCGATCAGTGGTCGGCGGCCAACCGGTAGCCGACGCCGCGGATGGTCTCGATGGTGCTGGTACCGAACGGAATATCGATCTTTCGGCGCACGTAGCCGACGTAGACCTCGACGACGTTGTCGGGGCCGTCGTAGTGCGCGTCCCAGACGTTGTGCAGGATGTCGGCCTTGGTCACCGCGACGTTCTTGTTGCGCATCAGATACTCCAGCACCCCGTACTCGCGCGGGGTCAGCGACAGCGCCTTGTCGCCGCGGGCCACGGTGCGCCGACCCGGATCCAGCGTGAGGGTGCCGGCGGTGAGCACCGGGGGCGTGTGCGGGGCCGCGCGCCGGACCAGCGCCCGCAATCTGGCCACCAGCACGATGAACGAGAACGGCTTGGTCAGGTAGTCGTCGGCGCCGAGATCGAAGGCGTCGGTCTGGTCGTACTCGCCGTCCTTGGCGGTCAGCATCAGCACCGGCGTCCAGACTTCCCGGGCCCGCATCCGGCGCAGGACCTCATAGCCGTTGAGACCGGGCAGCATGATGTCCAGGACCACGACGTCGAAGTCGTTCTCGGTGGCCTGCCACAAGCCGTCGATCCCGTTGGCGGCCTCGACCACGGAGAATCCTTCGGCGCGTAACCCGATGGCAAGGGTGGAACTCAGACGGGGCTCGTCCTCGACGATCAGCACTCTCATAACGTCTCTATGTCTACCGCGTCCACGCAGAGGTCGGCACGCCACGCTGTTCGCGGTACCCCCATGCCAGGGAGTCAACGATGAGCATGAAGGTCAGTGCGCGGCGCGCCGACGGTCTGTTGATCCTGCGCTGTCTCCGCACGCTAGCCGCCGCGCCGCCGGTTGGTGCGCGATTCGCAGAACCTATGAGGTGCCGGGCGGAGCCGGGGTTTGGTCGGACAGCCGGTAGCGGTCGCGGGCGTCGAGGGTGAGCCGCAGATCCCGGATCAGCGGATCGAGAAACTCGGCCCGGTAGTCACCGTCACCGACGGCCCGCGCACTGATGTACATGAACGTCAACGCACCGAGGAACATCGAGATCTGGATCAGCGCCTGCGGGACCGGCAGCGTCATACCCAGCAGATACCCGTCGGTGGAGCCGTTGCGCGTCCACTCCGCCAGCAGGGCCGGATTCAACAGGATCAACCCGAGCACGAAGAAGATGAGACCGGTGACGATCGCGACCGTCAGCACCTGTAGCACCTGCGAGACCACCAACACGAAGACCACGTTGACCCGTTCGAGACGGGTGACCGGCACCCGCTGTTCGGGGGCGGGCAGGCCCTCGAACGGGGTGCCCCGAAGTCCGGGATCGTCGCCGCTCGGGCGGTCGGTGGTGGTCAGCATCGGGCGCACCCGCTCCACGGTCGCCGATGTGACGAACGCCACCGCGATCAGCCCGAGAAATCCGAGCGCCAACCACAGCCGGGACCGGCTGACGAGCGAGGCCATCAACCACATGTAGGTGTTGAAGAAGGCCAGCACCGTCAGCAGCATCACGGGCAGGGCTCGCACGAAGAGGTTGCCGGCCAGCGCCAGGTTCTGTGCGGTGGCGTCCAGCGCCCAGCCCAGGATCGCGCCCACGCCCGTCGCGGTGAGCGCCAGGATCACCGCGACGACCACGCCGACAAAGACCAGATCGATTCCGATCCGCGGGGTGGGTCCGCCGAACACCGCACCGAGCACCGCGGCCAGCACCGCGATCGCGGCCGCGACCGTGCGACTGCGCAGACCGCCCAGCCGGGACACCCACCAACCCACCGCGGCCGCCACCGGCAGCACCAGTACCAATAGCCCGAGAATGAACCATTCATCGCGGGTCGGCTCGCCGGCGATGTCGATGGTGTGTTCGTCGGTGAGCGCCACCACCGCGATCGAATTGAGCATGAACACCGCGAATGCGGCGAGGGTGGGGGCGGCCCGCGGCCACAATCCTCTGGCCAGCGCACCGGGCGGGAGTACCGCGGGCAAGCCCCGGCGCAGGAACCACGCGTGTGCCTCGATGCGTTGCACGACACCTCCGATTGCCTCTTGGCGGGCAGTCGAATCGTAGTCACCGCGGCCGCGCACCGACGGCCGCCGGGCCGCAGAAATGTCACTGCCGAAGAAAGAATTTCAGTCGAATTGAACTGTGACCGGGATCATGGTTTAGATAACGATTGTATAACGACTGCGCTCGGCGACCACGTCCGAAAATTTCGGCGTCGGCGCAGGTGGGTGCGCTTACCGCAGGGTTTCGCTGACCAGATGTGGCGTGTCACAGCTTGATTCGTGACTTCCGGTATGGCTACGTTCGGTGCACCGAAGACTTGAAACCAAATGTGATCGATGACTGCTCGGTGGTGACTTTTACTGAATATGAACGGCGTACAAAACGCACCGGATACGCGTATCCGGGCCCATGAAACTCCGGCGATCGCCGCGCAGGACCGGTCGATAACGCTCCGGCGGCCACAGGGCTCCGACGCCATCGCCATTCGCGAACTGGTGGCCGAGACCGGGGTGCTGGATCTCAACTCCACCTATGCATACCTGCTGCTGGCGACCGATTTCGCCGAGACGTCCATCGTCGCCGAGGTAGCAGGCGAACTGCAGGGTTTCATCACCGGATATTCCCCACCGAGCAGACCGGACGTGCTGTTCGTCTGGCAGGTCGCCGTCGCCCCCCACGCCCAGCGCGGCGGACTCGCCGCGGCCATGCTCGACGACCTGGTCGACCACGTCCGGTCCCGGCGCGGCCGAGCACCGCTCACCGTCGAGGCCACCGTCGCGCCGGGCAATGCGAGTTCGCGGGCCTTCTTCGGCGCGTTCGCCCGCCGCCACGGCGTACCGCTGCACGAGCAGCCACACTTCACCGCCGCGCAGCTCGATCCCGACCAGGCCCACGAGGACGAACCGCTGTTGCGCATCGGCCCGATCGGCTGACCCACCCCGCCCCCTTTGTTTCGCCGAAACCCCTTGGAGGACATCCCTTGTTGCTCGATACGCCCCTGACTGATGCCACCGGCCCGACCGAGTCCGACCTGCCGGCGGTATTCTCCTCGGTGGAGTCCGAGGTCCGCAGCTACTGCCGGGGCTGGCCGACCATCCTTGCCACCGCCAAGGACTCCTGGGTCACCGACACCGACGGCCGCCGCTACCTCGACTTCTTCGCCGGCGCAGGCGCTTTGAACTACGGGCACAACAACGATCAGCTCAAGGCCGCCCTGCTGGACTACCTCAGCGGCGACGGCATCGTGCATTCGCTGGACATCGCGACGACGGCCAAGCAGACCTTCCTGGAGACCTTCGACCGGCTGATCCTCAAGCCCCGCGGGCTCGACTACAAGGTCCAATTCCCGGGACCGACCGGGACCAACTCCGTCGAGGCCGCACTCAAGCTGGCCCGCAAGGTCACCGGACGAGAGTCGATCATCAGTTTCACCAACGCATTTCACGGCATGACGCTGGGTTCGCTTTCGGTAACCGGGAATTCGATGAAGCGCGCCGGCGCCGGCATACCGCTGGTGCATGCCACCCCGATGCCGTACGACAACTACTTCGGCGGCGTCACCGAGGACTTCCACTGGTTCGAACGGGTTCTCGATGATTCCGGCAGCGGTCTGAACCGGCCGGCCGCGGTAATCGTGGAGACCGTGCAGGGTGAAGGTGGGCTGAACGTGGCCCGACTGGAGTGGCTGCAGGAGCTGGCGAACCTGTGCCGCAAGCGCGACATCCTGCTGATCGTCGACGACGTCCAGATGGGCTGCGGCCGCACCGGCGAGTTCTTCAGCTTCGAGGCGGCCGGCATCGTGCCCGACATCGTGACGCTGTCGAAGTCGATCAGCGGCTACGGCCTGCCGATGGCGCTCACGCTGTTCCGGTCCGACCTCGACGTCTGGGCGCCGGGGGAGCACAACGGAACCTTCCGCGGCCACAACCCGGCCTTCGTCACCGCCACCAAGGCACTCGAAATGTACTGGCACGACCCGGCTTTCGCCGCCGAGACGGCCGAGAAGGGCCTGCTGCTGCGGGCCGGCCTGGACAGGATCGCGGCAACACACGACGGTGTGTCGGCCCGCGGCCGGGGGATGGCGCAGGGATTGCTGTTCGCCGACGCCGACCTGGCTGCCGATGTGTGCCGCAGCGCCTTTGAACGCGGCGCGTTGATGGAGACGAGCGGACCGTCCGACGAGGTCGTCAAGCTGCTTCCACCGTTGACCACGTCGCGCCCGGACCTGGAGGCCGGCCTGGAGATCCTGGCCGAATCCGTCGCCACGACCGTCTAGAACCGAAAGGAAAACGAAGGACCATGATCGTCCGCACCACCACCGAGATCACCGGAACCGACCGCGATGTCAGCGCCGGGGCCTGGCGCTCCAAGCGGATCATCCTGGCCGGCGACGGGGTCGGCTTCTCGTTCCACGAGACCACCATCGAGGCCGCATCGGTCAGCGAATTCCACTACCAGCACCACGTCGAGGCAGTGTGGGTCGTGGAGGGCTCCGGCACCCTCACCAATCTGGAGACCGGCGAGGTGCATCCCCTCGGGCCGGGCACCATGTACCTGCTCAACGGGCATGAGCGCCACCGGGTCACCGTCGACGAACAGATGCGCATGCTCTGCGTGTTCAACCCGCCGGTGACCGGCGACGAGGTGCACGACGAGACCGGCGCCTACCCGGCCCCGCAGGTTGAGGGCGTTGCATGAGCGCGCTGGTCCAGCAGGTTCACGATCCGTACCCGACCAGGCTCCCGCACGCGGTCAGTCCGATCGAGCGACTCGAACCGATCGTATGGGGCGACCAGAGCAGCGGACCGCTGAATTCGGCCGAGCTGACCGACTTCGCCACCCAGGGGTATCTGGTCCGTCCGGACACCGTCGACACCGATGCGCTGGGACCGCTGGGCAACGAACTCGAACGACTGGCAGCCGAACTCGGCAGCGACGACCCCAGGGTGATCCGGGAGCCCGGCGGCTCGATCCGGTCGATCTTCCAGCCCCACCTGCTGAGCACCCTGATCGCCGAGGTCGTGCAACGCGACACGGTGCTGCCGATCGCCCGTCAACTCCTCGGCGGGGACGTCTACATCCACCAGGCGCGGATCAATCTGATGCCGGCGTTCACCGGCACCGGCTTCTATTGGCACTCCGACTTCGAGACCTGGCACGCCGAGGACGGGATGCCGGAGATGCGTGCGGTGTCCTGCTCGATCGCGCTGACGCAGAACTACCCGTACAACGGCTCGCTGATGGTGATCCCCGGGTCGCACCGGACCTTCTATCCGTGCGTCGGCGCCACCCCGGACAACCATCACAGCTCCTCGCTGGTGGCGCAGCAGTTCGGGGTGCCCGACCAGGACACTCTGACCAAGGCGGTGGACGCCGACGGGATCGACCAGTTCACCGGGCCCGCCGGCTCGGCGCTCTGGTTCGACTGCAACCTGCTGCACGGTTCGGGCTCCAACATCACCCCGCTGCCCCGGTCGAACGTCTTTCTGGTGTTCAACTCGGTCGACAATCAGCTCGGCGCGCCCTACGCCGCGGCCGACATCCGCCCGGAATACCTGGCGGCCCGTGAAACCCGCTCGCTCGGGCTGTCCGCGTCCTGCGCCAGTGCTGCTGATCAGCGCGGGTACCACGTCCCCTAGGCTGGCCCCATGCAACGGATTATCGGCACCGAGGTCGAGTACGGCATCTCCTCGCCGTCGGACCCCACGGCCAATCCGATCCTGACGTCCACTCAGGCGGTGCTGGCCTACGCGGCGGCCGCCGGGCTGCAGCGCGCCAAGCGCACCCGGTGGGACTACGAGGTGGAGTCCCCGCTGCGCGACGCCCGCGGTTTCGATCTGTCCCGGTCCTCGGGTCCGGCGCCGATCATCGACGCCGACGAGGTCGGCGCGGCGAACATGATCCTGACCAACGGGGCACGCCTGTACGTCGACCATGCGCACCCGGAGTACTCGGCGCCCGAGGTCACCGACCCGATGGACGCGGTGATCTGGGACAAGGCGGGCGAGCGCGTCATGGAGGCCGCGGCCCGGCATGTGGCCAGCGTTCCCGGGGCGATCAAGCTGCAGCTGTACAAGAACAACGTGGACGGCAAGGGCGCGTCCTACGGCACGCACGAGAACTACCTGATGTCCCGGCAGACGCCGTTCTCGTCGGTGATCGCCGGATTCACCCCGTTCCTGGTGTCGCGCCAGGTGGTCACCGGGTCCGGCCGGGTCGGGATCGGACCCTCCGGTGACGAACCCGGTTTCCAGCTGTCCCAGCGTGCCGACTACATCGAGGTCGAGGTCGGCTTGGAGACCACCCTCAAGCGCGGCATCATCAACACCCGCGACGAACCGCACGCCGACGCCGACAAGTACCGGCGGCTGCACGTCATCATCGGCGACGCCAACCTCGCCGAGACGTCGACCTATCTCAAGGTGGGTACCAGCTCGCTGGTGCTCGACCTGATCGAAGAGGGACCGGCTCACGGCCTGGATCTGTCCGATCTGGCACTGGCCCGGCCGGTACACGCCGTGCACGTGATCAGCCGGGACCCGTCGCTGCGGGCCACCGTGGCGCTGGCCGACGGCCGGGAACTGACCGCCCTTGCGCTGCAACGGATCTACCTGGACCGGGTGGCCAAGCTGGTGGACGCGCGGGACCCTGATCCGCGGGCCAGCCATGTGCTGGAGACCTGGGCTCACGTGCTGGACCTGCTGGAGCGCGACCCGATGGAGTGCGCGGAGATCCTCGACTGGCCCGCCAAGCTGCGGCTGCTCGACGGTTTCCGGCAGCGCGAGAACCTCGGCTGGAACGCCCCGCGCCTGCATCTGGTCGATCTGCAGTACTCGGACGTGCGCCTCGACAAGGGGCTGTACAACCGGCTGGTGGCGCGCGGTTCGATGCAGCGTCTGGTCACCGAGCAAGAGGTGCTCGACGCGGTCGACAACCCTCCGACGGACACCCGGGCCTACTTCCGGGGTGAGTGCCTGCGCCGGTTCGGCGCGGATATCGCCGCGGCGAGCTGGGACTCGGTGATCTTCGATCTCGGCGGGGATTCGCTGGTCCGGATTCCCACCCTGGAGCCGCTGCGGGGCAGCAAGGCGCATGTCGGTGCGCTGCTCGATTCGGTGGACAGTGCGGTCGAACTGGTGGAGCAGCTCACCACATAAGCTTCGCTATCCCCGGCATCGACGGTGTTGACCGGTAGTGTGAAAGAACTGGACGAGCAATCAGGAGGCAGCGATGGCTCAGGAGCAGACCAAGCGCGGCGGTGGCGGCGGCGAGGACGACGACGCCGGCGGTCCGACGGCAGCCGGGCAGGAGCGTCGCGAGAAGCTGGCCGAGGAGACCGACGATCTGCTCGATGAGATTGACGACGTCCTGGAAGAGAACGCCGAGGACTTCGTGCGCGCCTATGTCCAAAAGGGTGGCCAGTGACGGCCTGGTCGAACAAGCCTTTCGCCGATTCGCTCGATCTCACCTCATCCCATCTGAACCTCTCCTCCTTCTCGGACTTCCTGAGTAGGCAGGCCCCGGAGTTGCTGCCCGGCGGTGTCTCACATGCCACCCCGAGCGGTAACGGCGGCGTGGAGTTGGCTCACGGCACCACGATCGTGGCGCTGAAGTATCCCGGCGGGGTGCTGATCGCCGGTGACCGGCGCGCGACGCAGGGTCACATGATCGCGAGTCGTGACGTCCAGAAGGTGCACATCGCCGACGATTACGCTGCCACCGGCATCGCCGGCACCGCCGCGATCGCCGTCGAGTTCGCCCGGCTGTACGCGGTGGAGCTGGAGCACTACGAGAAGGTCGAGGGTGTCCCGCTGACCTTCCGTGGCAAGGTCAACCGGCTCGCCACCATGGTGCGCGGCAACCTCGGTGCTGCGCTGCAGGGATTCGTCGCGTTGCCGCTGCTGGTCGCCTTCGACGTCGACGCCGCCGAACCGGTCAGCGCCGGGCGCATCGTGTCCTTCGACGCAGCCGGCGGCTGGAACATCGAAGAGGAGGGCTACCAGGCGGTGGGTTCGGGATCGCTGTTCGCGAAGTCGTCCATCAAGAAGCTCTACCCGCAGGTCACCGACGCCGATACCGCGTTGAAAGCGGCCATCGAGGCGCTCTACGACGCCGCCGACGACGACTCGGCCACCGGTGGACCGGATCTGGTCCGCGGCATCTATCCGACCGCCGTGCTGATCGGCGCCGACGGGGCCGAGGAAGTGACCGAGGCGCGGATCGCCGAGCTGGCCCGCGAGGTCATCGAGCGCCGGACCCGTACGGACGGGAACGGCTGATGAGCTTTCCGTACTTCATCTCGCCCGAGCAGGCGATGCGTGAACGTTCCGAGCTTGCGCGCAAAGGCATTTCGCGTGGCCGCAGTGTCGTGGCGCTGGCCTACGACAGCGGTGTGCTGTTCGTGGCGGAGAACCCGTCACGGTCGTTGCAGAAGGTCAGCGAGCTCTACGACCGGGTGGGCTTCGCCGCCGTCGGCCGGTTCAACGAGTTCGACAAACTGCGGGTGGCCGGCATCCAGTTCGCCGACACCCGCGGTTACGCCTACGACCGCCGCGACGTCACCGGACGGCAGCTGGCCAACGTGTACGCCCAGGCGCTCGGCACCATCTTCACCGAACAGGCCAAACCGTTCGAGGTCGAGCTGTGCGTGGCCGAGGTCGCGCACTACGGTGAGACGAAACCCCCTGAGCTGTACCGCATCACCTACGACGGGTCGATCGCCGACGAACCGCATTTCGTGGTGATGGGTGGCACCACCGAGCCGATCGCCGCCGCGCTGGAGGCGTCCTACACCGAGAACGCCGGTCTGGCGGATGCGGTGACCATCGCGGTCAACGCGCTGCGGGCGGCCGGGAACGGCAACGAACCGCGGGTCCTGGAGCCGTCCACCATGGAGGTGGCCATCCTGGACGCGAACCGGCCGCGCCGGGCGTTCCGCCGGATCACCGGGGCCGCGCTGGAGGCGCTGGTGCCGGCCGCCGAGGCGGACAAACCCGCCGCCGAATAGGCCTCAACAGGGCCGGACCTACCGGGCTTCCGGCTCGCTGCGTGCTGCGCCGCGAGCCGGAGATCGGGTAGGCCTTACGGGCCATCCAACTGCCTGGACACAGTCTGGGCGGCCACCGCCACACCTGGACTGAAACCGCAAGCCGTAAGCGAATACCGGCGAGCTTGCCCACCGATACCGAGACCCACCCCGTAAGCTCGAATGTGTGCAGCGACGGATCATGGGAATCGAGACTGAATTCGGTGTGACCTGCACGTTCCACGGTCACCGCCGACTCAGTCCGGACGAGGTTGCCCGCTACCTGTTCCGGCGGGTGGTGTCGTGGGGCCGCAGCTCCAACGTTTTCCTCCGCAACGGGGCCCGGTTGTATCTCGATGTGGGCTCGCATCCGGAGTACGCCACCGCCGAGTGCGACAACCTCCACCAGTTGGTCACCCACGACCGGGCCGGGGAGCGGGTGCTGGAAGACCTGCTGATCGACGCCGAGCAGCGCCTGGCCGACGAGGGCATCGGCGGCGACATCTACCTGTTCAAGAACAACACCGACTCGGCGGGCAACTCCTACGGCTGCCACGAGAACTACCTGATCGTGCGGGCCGGTGAGTTCTCCCGCATCTCCGATGTGCTGTTGCCGTTCCTGGTGACCCGCCAGTTGATCTGCGGTGCCGGCAAGGTGTTGCAGACCCCGAAGTCGGCCGCCTTCTGCCTGTCCCAGCGAGCCGAGCACATCTGGGAGGGCGTCTCCTCGGCGACCACCCGGTCCCGTCCCATCATCAACACCCGCGACGAACCGCACGCCGACGCCGAGAAATACCGCAGGCTGCACGTCATCGTCGGCGACTCGAACATGAGCGAATCGACCACCATGCTCAAGGTCGGGACCGCCTCGCTGGTGCTGGAGATGATCGAGGCCGGTGTCGCGTTCCGGGACTTCTCGCTGGACAACCCGATCCGGGCGATCCGCGAGGTCAGCCACGATCTGACCGGCCGCCGTCCGGTTCGACTGGCGGGCGGCCGGCAGGCCAGTGCCCTGGACATCCAGCGCGAGTACCACGGTCGCGCGGTGGAATACCTGCAGACCCGCGAGCCGAACACCCAGATCGAGCAGGTCGTCGATCTGTGGGGCCGCCAGCTCGACGCGGTCGAGAGTCAGGACTTCGCCAAGGTCGACACCGAGATCGACTGGGTGATCAAACGAAAGCTGTTCCAGCGCTACCAGGACCGGTACAACATGGAACTGTCCGATCCGAAGATCGCCCAGCTCGACCTGGCCTATCACGACATCAAGCGCGGGCGCGGGGTGTTCGACCTGTTGCAGCGCAAGGGTCTGGCGGCCCGGATCACCACCGACGAGGAGATCGAAGCCGCCGTCAACACGCCGCCACAGACCACCCGCGCCAAACTGCGCGGTGAGTTCATCAGTGCCGCACAGGAAGCGGGCCGGGATTTCACGGTGGACTGGGTGCACCTGAAGCTCAACGACCAGGCCCAGCGCACGGTGCTGTGCAAGGACCCGTTCCGGTCCGTCGACGAGCGGGTCAAACGGCTGATCGCGAGCATGTGAGCGGGTTCTTCGGCCCGTCGTGCACGGGTGTGGCGGTGCGGACGCCCTAAGCTTCTCGGGGTGGCGACATCCAAGGTCGAAAGACTGATGAATCTGGTGATCGCACTGCTGTCCACCAACTCGTATCTGACGGCGGAAAGGATCCGCAACAGCGTTGCGGGGTACGCCGACAGCGCCAGCGACGAGGCGTTCTCGCGGATGTTCGAGCGGGACAAGAACGAGTTGCGCGACCTGGGCATCCCACTGGAGACCGGGAAGCTGTCCTCGTTCGATGCCACCGAGGGCTACCGCATCAACCAGCAGGCCTACGCCTTGCCGCCGGTCGAGCTGACCCCCGAGGAATCCGCGTCGGTCGCGGTCGCGACGCAGCTGTGGCAGTCCCCGGAGATGGTCACCGCCACCCAGAGTGCCCTGCTCAAGTTGCGCGCCGCCGGCGTCGACGTCGATTCCGAGGACGCCGGGGTGGCGTTCACCTCGACGGCCACCCTGCCCGGCCTGCGCGGCTCGGAGGAGGTGCTGCGGGTCCTGTTGGCCGCCACCAACTCCGGTCAGGTGGTCCAGTTCGAGCACCGACCCTCCCGCAACGAGCCGTATCGGACCCGGACCGTGGAGCCGTGGGGCGTGGTGACCCACCGCGGGCGGTGGTATCTGGTCGGGCACGACCGCGACCGGGCCGATACCCGCACCTTCCGGCTGTCGCGCATCGCGCCCGGCGTGCAACCCGTCGGCCCCGCCGGCGAGGTGCGGATCCCGGACGGCATCGATCTGCGTCAGATCGTGCAGCGGGTGGTCGCCGATGTTCCCACCGGCGAGCAGGCCAGAGTGTGGATCGCGCAGGGACGCGCCACCGCGCTGCGCCGTCAGGCGACCTCGGCGACCCCGCGGGTGTGGCGGGGCCGGGCAGGGGAGGAGATCACCGTCGACATCGGCATGTACGACCGGCTGGCCCGCGAGATCGCCAGCTACGGTACCGACGCGGTGGCGCTGGAACCGCAGTCGCTGCGTGAGGACGTGCTGGCCCGGCTGCGCGCCCAGGCGGTCTCATGAGTCAGGTCTCCAACCGGCTGGTCCGGCTGCTGAACATGGTGCCGTACTTCCAGGCCAACCCGCGGGTGACCCGGGATGAGGCGGCCGCCGCGCTGGGGGTGACCCGCAAACAGCTCGACGCAGACCTGGACCAGCTGTGGATGTGCGGGCTGCCCGGCTATGGTCCCGGCGATCTGATCGACTTCGATTTCACCGGCGACACCATCGAGGTGACGTTCGCCGCCGGCGTCGACCATCCGTTGCGGCTCACCTCCACCGAGGCCACCGGGATCCTGGTGGCGCTCCGCGCGCTGCTGGACGTGCCGGGCATGGTGGATCCACGGGCCGCGCGCAGCGCCATCGCCAAGATCGAGTCGGCGGCCGGCACCGCGGCCGCAACCGACGCCCCGGCGCCCGAGGACGCCGAGGAGCCCGAGAGCGCGTCGGCGGCGGCCGTCCGGGACGCCACCCGCGCCGGCAGGGCTCTGGCACTGGAGTACCACTCGGCTTCCCATGACACCGTGTCCAGCCGCGTGGTGGACCCGATCCGGGTGGTCCTGGTCGGCGACCACAGCTACCTGGAGGCCTGGTGCCGCAGCGCAGAGGGGGTGCGGTTGTTCCGGTTCGACCGGATCGTCGACGCCCGGGTGCTCGACGAGCCGGCCGTCCCGCCCGCCCCGGCCGTGCAGGCCGGGCCGGACACCGCGTTGTTCGACGCCGACGCCGAGGACCCGTCGTTGCACTCCTCGCGCCTGCTCATCGACCGCTCGGCGGAGTGGATGTTCGACTACTACCCGCTGCGGGTCATCGCCGAATTGCCGGACGGTGCATGCGAGGCGGCCATGACCTACGCTTCCGATGAGTGGATGGCCCGGTTCGTGCTGGGCTTCGGCTCCGCGGTGCGGGTCCTGGCTCCGCAGTCGCTAGCCGACAAGGTCCGCGAGACAGCCGCGGCAGCGGTGCGCGCGTACGAGGACGAGTAGACTCGTCCACAATCTCTGGAGGTGTTTGAATTGGGCGGTCTTCAACCGTGGCACTGGCTGATCGTTATCGCGGCGTTCATCCTTCTTTTCGGTGCCAAGAAGCTCCCGGACGCGGCGCGTTCGCTGGGTAAGTCGATGCGTATCTTCAAGTCCGAGATCAAGGAGATGCAGTCCGACGGCGCCGACAAGCCGGACGCCACTCCGCTTTCCGGCAGCCCGGTCACCCAGGTGAACTCGGAGCGGGTGGACACCGCCGCGCCCGAGCAGTCCGGCGACAAGCGCTCGGCCTGAACCTGCCACATCCGTCCCCTCGCGGTGTGACGTCGCGCCGCTAGAGCGCGCCTGCCTGCGCCGACGTTAAAGGCTGTCCGTGCACACCCCTGGAATCTTCAAGAAACTCGACCCGCGCAACGTTCGCGCCATGGGTCGTAAACGTTCTAACCCCGACGGCACCATGTCGTTGGTCGACCACCTCGCCGAGTTACGTAACCGGCTGCTGATCGCCACCGCCGCGGTGGTGCTGACCACGATCGTCGGCTTCATCTGGTACACCCACGGGTTTCTGGGTTTCCACAGCCTCGGCGAATGGTTACGCGGCCCGTACTGCGCGTTGCCGGAATCGGCGCGGGCGACGATCGCACCCGACGGCGAGTGCCGGCTGCTGGCCACCGGCCCGTTCGACCAGTTCATGCTGCGCCTGAAGGTGGCGCTGATGGCCGGTGTCGTGATGGCCTGCCCGGTGTGGCTGTATCAGCTGTGGGCGTTCATCACACCCGGGCTCTACAGCAAGGAACGCCGGTTCGCGATGGCCTTCGTCGCGTTCGGGGCCGTGCTGTTCATCGGCGGCGCGATCCTGGCCTACGTCGTGTTGTCCACGGCGCTGAGTTTCCTGCTCACCGTCGGCAGCGACGTCCAGGTGACCGCGCTGTCCGGCGACCAATACTTCGGTTTCCTGATCAACCTGCTGCTGGTGTTCGGGATCAGTTTCGAGTTCCCGCTGTTGATCATCATGCTCAACCTGACCGGGGTGCTCAGCTACGCCAAGCTCAAGGAGTGGCGCCGCGGCCTGATCTTCGCGTTGTTCGTCTTCGCCGCGTTCGCCACGCCGGGCTCGGACCCGTTCTCGATGCTGGCGCTGGCGCTGGCGTTGACGCTGCTGCTCGAATTCGCCATCCAGATCGCCCGCATCCACGACAAACGGAAGGCCAGGCGGGAGGCGCTGGCCGAGGTGCCCGAGGATGAGGCCGCACCGATCCCGGCGGCCGAGCCGATCGCCCCACCGACAGCGGTGACCTCCCAGGCCTTGTTCGATGACGACGCCACCTGAGTCCGGGCCGGAACTGGCGGCATTCGCGGGCCAGTTGCCGTTCGGGCTGGACCCCTTCCAGATCCGCGCCTGCGCCGCGTTGGAGGCCGGGCACGGGGTCCTGGTCTGCGCGCCGACCGGCGCCGGTAAAACGGTGGTCGGCGAGTTCGCCGTCCACCTGGCGCTGGCCACCGGCCACAAATGCTTCTACACCACACCGATCAAGGCGCTGAGCAATCAGAAGCACCTCGATCTGACGCACCGCTACGGCGCCGACCGGGTCGGCCTGCTGACCGGGGACCAGTCGATCAACGCCGACGCCCCGGTGGTCGTGATGACCACCGAGGTGCTGCGCAACATGCTCTACGCGGACTCGCCCGCCCTGCAGGGGCTGTCGCATGTGGTGATGGACGAGGTGCACTTCCTGGCCGACCGGATGCGCGGCGCGGTGTGGGAGGAGGTCATCCTGCACCTGCCGGAGGAGGTGCGGCTGGTCAGCTTGTCGGCGACGGTGAGCAATGCCGAGGAGTTCGGCGGCTGGATCCAGACCGTGCGCGGGGACACCACGGTGGTGGTCGACGAGCACCGGCCGGTGCCGCTGTCCCAGCACATGATGGTCGGCAAGCGGCTCTTCGACCTGTTCCAGTCGGGCGGCGACAAGACGCTCGTCGACCCGAACCTGCTGCGCCATATCGCGCACCGGCGGGAAGCCGACCGGCTGGCCGACTGGCAGCCGCGCGGCCGCGGCCGGGGACGCCCGAACCGGCCGAGCCTGCACCGCGGCCCGTCGCGGCCCGACGTGATCGCCACCCTGGATGCCGAAGGGCTGCTGCCGGCAATCACTTTCGTGTTCTCCCGGGCCGGCTGCGATGCCGCGGTGAAGCAGTGTCTGCGAGCGCCCCTGCGGCTCACCGACGATGGCGAGCGGGCCCGCATTACCGAGGTGATCGACCGGCGATGCGCCGATCTCGCCCAGTCCGATCTGGCCGTACTCGGTTACTACGAGTGGCGCGAGGGTCTGCTGCGCGGGCTGGCCGCGCATCACGCCGGCATGCTGCCCGTCTTCCGGCACACCGTCGAGGAACTGTTCACCGCCGGGTTGGTGAAGGCGGTCTTCGCCACCGAGACACTGGCTTTGGGCATCAACATGCCGGCCCGCACGGTCGTGCTGGAACGGCTGGTGAAGTACAACGGCGAACAGCACGCACCGCTCACGCCGGGGGAGTACACCCAGCTGACCGGACGGGCGGGCCGCCGCGGGATCGACGTCGAGGGCCACGCGGTGGTGCTGTGGCACGCCGACGACAACGCGGCCGAACCCGCCGAGGTGGCGGGGCTGGCCTCCACCCGTACCTTCCCGCTGAAGAGTTCGTTCGCGCCCTCCTACAACATGACGATCAACCTGGTGCAGCAGATGGGCCCGGATCAGGCCCGGGCACTGCTGGAGCGGTCCTTCGCGCAGTACCAGGCGGACCGTTCGGTGGTCGGCCTGGTGCGCGGCATCTCTCGCGGCGAGAAGATGCTCGACGAACTGGCCGCCGAACTCGGCGGCCGGGACTCGGCGGTGCTGGATTACACCCGACTCCGGGCGACGATCGCCGCGCGGGAACGGGCGCAGTCCCGCGCGTCGCGGTTGCACCGGCGCCGTGCCGCCGACGAGGCATTGGCATCACTGCGCCGCGGCGACATCATCACCATCACGCACGGCCGCCGCGGTGGGTTGGCCGTGGTGCTGGAGCCCGCTCGGGACGCCGACGACCCGCGTCCGCTGATCCTCACCGAACACCACTGGGCGGGCCGGATTTCCTCGGCCGACTACTCCGGTGCCTCCGCTCCGCTCGGGTCGATGTCGCTGCCCAAGCGCGTCGAGCACCGTCAGCCCCGGGTACGCCGCGACCTGGCGTCCGCGCTGCGCTCGGCGGCGGCGGGACTGGATGTGCCGTCCCGGCGCCGCGACAAGGCCGTCGAACGGGACACCGACGCCGAACTGGCGGGGCTGCGTGAGCAACTGCGCCACCATCCCGCGCACCACGTGCCCGACCGGGAGGCCAAGGTCCGGGTGGCCGAGCGCTATCTGCGCATCGAGCGGGACAACGAGCAGATCCGGCAGAAGGTGGCGGCCGCGACGAACTCGCTGGCCCGTACCTTCGACCGGATTCTGGTGTTGCTCACCGAGCGCGGCTTCATCGACGGCACCGGCGACACGCCGAAAGTCACCGAGGACGGCCGGTTGTTGGCGCGGATCTACAGCGAGAGTGACCTTCTGGTCGCCGAATGCCTGCGCCGCGGTGCCTGGGAGGGATTGACGCCCGCCGAACTGGCCGCGGTGGTCTCGGCGGTGCAGTTCGAATCCCGCGGTGACGGTGCCGGCCCGCAGGGTCTGCAGATCCCCACCGCCGAGATCCGGCGGGCACTGACGGCCACCCGGCGGCTGTCGGCGCAGATCCGTGGCGAGGAGCAGCGACACCGTATCGCGCAGAGCCGTGAACCCGACGACGGTTTCGTCGCCGCCGTCCACCAGTGGGCCAGCACCGGTGATCTCGCGTCGTCGTTGGCGGCGTCGGATGTCAACGGCAGCGGATCTCCGCTGTCCGCGGGGGATTTCGTTCGCTGGTGCCGTCAGGTGCTGGATCTGCTCGACCAGGTGCGTATCGCCGCACCTACCCCTGCGCTGCGGACAACCGCGAAACGCGCCATCAACGACATTCGACGCGGCGTCGTAGCTGTTGATGCAGGGTAATGTGGCGGCGTAGATCCGCGGCGGCGGGTCTCGATGATGCACAACGAGCCCGGATCAAGGAGAAACGATGAGCGGACCGCAGGGATCTGACCCCACGCAGGGGTGGTCGGGTCAGCCGCCGCAGTCCGGCGGTGCCCCGTCGTCTGGCGACCAGCCCGCATGGCAGCCGACGTCGGGCGAGCAGCCCGCGTGGCAGCCACCGTCCCAGCCCGAGCAGCCCGGCGGCGATGCGCAGGCCTGGCAGCAGCCGGCCTACCAGCAACCGCAGGCCCCGCAGCAGTACCCGCAGTATCAGCAGCCTGCCTACAACCCGCCGCCGCAGCAGCCGTACCCGCAGCCTGACCAGTACGGTCAGCAGCCCACCGGCTATGGCCCGCAGGGCTACCCGCAGTACGGGCAGCCGGGTCAGCCGCCCTACGGTCAGCCGCAGTACGGCCAGCCGGGCCAGTACGACCCGCAGCAGTACGGGCAGTACAACGCACCCGGCAGCGAGGAGAGCTCGAAGAAGTCGCTGGCGGTCATCGGCACCGTGATCGGTGTCCTGGTCGGCGTGATCGTTGCGGTGGTGCTGGTGCTCGGTTTCTGGAAGCCCGGATTCTTCGTCACCACCACGCTGGACGTGGACGCCGCGCAGACCGGCGTGCAGCAGATCCTGACCGACGAGGCCAACGGATACGGGGCCAAGAACGTCAAGGACGTGCGCTGCAACGACGGTGTGAGCCCCGAGGTCCGCAAGGGCGACACCTTCACCTGCCAGGTGAGCATCGACGGCACCAAGCGACAGGTCACCGTGACGTTCCAGGACGACAAGGGCACCTACGAGGTCGGCCGACCCAAGTAAGCACCGCTGTCGGCGAATGCCCCGTGACATCCGGTGTCGCGGGGCATTCGTCCGTCAGGGGAGTTTGTCCAGCGCCTTCTGCAGCCGCCCGATCGAGGACAGCACCCCGTACTTCTCGGCCAGCGCCGCCACCCGGCCGGGATCGGCCGCCGCCAGCGGCAGCGCATCGGTGGCCGTGGACAGCGTGACGGGAGCATCCAGGGCGACCCGCACCACCGGTTCGGCGGCCGTGATGTAGTCGTCCGCGGCGAGCAGTTTCTTGCGTTGTGCGGCAGGCATTTTCGAGGCCGGATCCGCTGCCGCGGCGAGGATCGCGGCCAGCGACCCGTGTTGGGCCAGCAGCGTGGCGGCGGTCTTCTCGCCGATGCCCGCGACGCCGGGCAGCCCGTCCGACGGGTCGCCGCGCAGCAACGCGAGTTCGGCGTACGCGGCGCCGGCCCGCGCCACGGGCACACCGTAGGTGTCGGCGACCTCCGCGGGTCCGAACAGCACCGCCTTGGCCAGGCCCCGCCCGATGTAGAGCACCCGGATGCCGGGCGCCTCGTCGCTGACCAGCTGCAACAGGTCCCGGTCGCCGCTGACCACGATCACCGGATCGCGCTGCTCGCCTGCGGCCAAGGTGCCCAGCACGTCGTCGGCCTCGTATCCGGGCGCGCCGGCCGTGGCGATCCCGAACGCCTCCAGGATCTCCATGATCATCTCGACCTGAGGCGTCAGTTCGTCGGGCACCTCCTCGATGTCGGGGGCGCCGTCGGTGCGGGCCTCCTCGACGCGGTGTGCCTTATAGGACGGAATGCGGTCCACCCGCCACTGCGGGCGCCAATCGTCGTCGCGGCACACCACGAGCCGGGACGGCTGGTGCTGGGTCACCAGGGTGGAGATGGCGTCGAGAAACCCGCGCAGCGCATTGACCGGCCGCCCGTCCGGGGCCGTGATGGAGGACGGCACCCCGAAGAACGAGCGGAACCACATGCTCGCGCCGTCCAGCAGCAGCACCGGGCCGGTCATGCTGCGGTCCCGAACACGTAGGAACCCACGGTGACCAATCTGTCCTCATTTCCCTCGTCGTAGAGGTGCACCCGCACCGCGACGGTGCCGGCGGCCCCGTCGAATCGTTCGGTCTCGACCCGGAACGGCCCGGTCTTGCCGCGGGCCAGGAACATCACGTGCGCGGAGATGCCCTGCATGGTGCCGCCGGCGGCGTCCGATGCCGCGGTCTCCAAGATGACGAACTGCGGGCCGATGTGCAGCGCGGCGTCCGGCGAGGCCACCTCGGCGGACAGTTCCGGCAGGCCCCAGTTCCCGTCGTCGCGCCGGTAGCCGCCGAACACCTGCCACAGCGGAGGGAGGTCGGGGGAGTCGACGACCTCGATGTTGTCGACCTCCATCTTCTGCAAGCCCTCCGGCGGCACCCCGATGCTCACCCCCTGGCCTTCGATCAACGCCAGCACCCGGTCCGGCCGGTCCGCGTCGAGGATCTTGGCCCGGCTGTATCCGAACTGACGGCCCCGCTTCAGCGGCTCGGAGACGATCTCGATGCGGCGCACGTCGCGGCCGGGGTCGAGGATCTGGCAGGAGTGGATCACCGGATTGGGTACCGCCTCCAGATCCGACATGTGGCCGCTCTCGGGAGCCGAGATGCCGAGCACCGCGAACAGCAGACCGCCCTGGGCGTTGCGCATGTCGTGACGGACCGTGACGGTGTCCTCGACGTCACGCGGATCCATCGAGGCATACATCCGCCCGATGTAGCGGTAGCTGAGCAGACCGCCCCAGCGCCGCCGCAGTTCCTCGGCGTAGGCCTCCTGCTGGTCGGTCAGTTCACGAATATCGCGCAGCATCCCACTAGCCTATGGGCATGGCTACCGCCGGCGACGTCAATCTGTTCCCCACCGAGATCTACTCCCAGCGCATCTCCGCGGCCGCGGCCGGCGCGGCGAATGCCGGCCTGGCGGGTCTGGTCATCACCCCGGGCTATGACCTGCGCTATCTGGTGGGCTCGCGGGCGCAGACCTTCGAGCGGCTCACCGCGCTGGTGTTACCGGCCGACGGGTCGGCGCCCACCGTGGTGGTGCCCCGGCTGGAACTGGCCGCGCTGCGCGAGTCCGCGGTGGCCGAACTCGGTGCGACGGTGCTCGATTGGGTGGACGGACAGAATCCCTACGAACTCGTCGCCCGCGCCCTGCGTGGCTCGGGCGCCGATCCGGTCACCGTCGCGGTCACCGATTCGATGACCGCACTGCACCTGCTGCCGCTGGCCGAGGTGCTCGGGGCGGTGCCGGTGCTGGCCACCGATGTGCTGCGCAAGCTGCGGATGATCAAGGATGCCAGCGAGGCCGACGCGCTGCGCAAGGCGGGGGCGGCCATCGACCGGGTGCACGCCCGGGTGCCGGAGTTCCTCAAGCCGGGGCGCACCGAGTCCGACGTTGCCGCCGACATCGCCGAAGCGATTGTCGCCGAAGGCCACTCGGAGGTCGCGTTCATCATCGTCGGGTCCGGACCCAACGGCGCCGACCCGCATCACGAATGCTCGGACCGCGAACTGCAGGTGGGCGATATCGTCGTCGTCGACATCGGCGGCCCGTACGCCCCCGGCTACAACTCCGACTCCACCCGTACCTACAGCCTCGGTGAGCCGGACGCCGAGGTGGCCCGACGGTACGCGGTGCTGCAGCGGGCGCAGGCCGAGGCGGTGGCGGTGGTGCGGCCGGGGATCAGCGCCGAGGCCGTCGACGCCGCGGCGCGGGATGTGCTGGCCGCCGAGGGACTGGCCGAGTGGTTCGTGCATCGCACCGGGCATGGCATCGGGTTGTCGGTGCACGAGGAGCCCTACATCGTGGCCGGCAATGAAATCACCCTGGAGCCCGGGATGGCGTTCTCCGTGGAGCCGGGCATCTATTTCCCCGGCGAATGGGGCGCCCGGATCGAGGACATCGTGCTCGTCACCGAGGACGGTGTTGAGTCGGTGAACCGGCGCCCGCACGACCTGGTCGTGGTACCGGTCTGATATGGGGAGCTGATTGTCAAGGGGCAGGGTGAAGCGGCGGCCGTAACCGTCGCTACGGCCGCCGCTTCGTTGGCCAGGTAAGTGCTTGGTGGTGTCGAGCGTGTCATGTCGACGCGTTGTCAGTCTGATATGCGCGGGTTGGTTACCGCAGGACGGGACTTTCGAGTCGGAGTTGACCGCCATCTAGCATCGAGCGTGATCACGTTGTCGGAAAACGCGATTGCTCATAGACCGCTCGTGGGTCACTCCAAGACGCTGCCGTCTCCACCAAGCATTCCGACCTGGACGTTCATGGGTGACTACTCGTCGAGTACCGCCAGTGACCAGCACCAGCCGGCCAGTTCGCGGGCCACGGCCATGTTGGCGACCACGGAACGTTTCTTACGTTGATCGAAATGGGCCCACCGCTGATGCAGCCGCCGGTTGGCAGCCTGGCCACGCGCCTTGGCGGCCGGCGAGGCCAGCTCCCAGCGGCGCCGCAACACCGTTCCAGGCCGATAAGGGGCCCGGTGGTGCCAGGCCGCCTCGACCAGCAGGCGCCGGGCGTGTCCATTGCCAGTCTTGGTCACCGCGCCCTGGGCCCGGCTCGCGCCAGAGGAGTGTTCCGAGGGAACCAGGCCCAGGTAGGCGCCGATCGTTCGCCCGGTCAACCGGTGCCAATCCCCGATCTCGGTGGCCAGTCCGAACGCGGTCAGCGTGGCGATCCCCCGTAGGCAGCCCAGCCGTCGCACCACCGGGGTGAACTCACTGTCAGCTGCCATCGCCTCGATCGCCGCCTCGAGACGTTCACGACGGTCTACGCAGGCGGCCATGGCGTCGAAGGATGCGTCGTAGGTCAACTGCAATGCCGGACTGCCGAAGCGCTGCCGGCGCAGCCACAACTCGTGCCGCATGGTCCAGGCCTTCCCGTCGTAGTAGACGATTCCCTGGCGCAGAAGCAGTTTGGAGATCCGATGTCGCGCGGTCATCAGATCGCCGCGGCAGTCCTCCCGAGCCCGCACCAGATCGCGGGCCGCTTCCTGGCTGGCTGTGGGGACCGTGACAGCGGTGATTTGACCCAGATGCAGCAACCGCGCCAGATGCGCGGCATCGCGAGCATCGGTCTTGACCCGGTCCCCAGCCGGACGGATCAACTTCGACGGCGCAGCAACCTGACACTCAATGTTGGCCATCTCCAACGCTCGGGCCAGACCAAACCCCGTCGGGCCGGCCTCATAGGTCACCGCCACCGGGCCCGGCAAGTCCGCAATCCAACCCAGGATCTCGCGGTGATCCGGCGTCAACCGCCGTTCCGTGATTTCACCGGTTTCGCGGTCCAACCCGCACGCAACCACCGAACGTGCGTGCACATCCAAACCAACACTCGTACGCTGAGCTACCACTGGGGCCTCCTACATCTGTGGCTCTACCGGCCAGGACCCAATTCCTGTCGGCAACCCACGTTCACATGCAGTGAGGCCCCAGCCTCCCCATACCGTCTAGTCCTCGCCGCGGTCCAGCAGGGTGGACGAACCGAGCACCCGTTCCACCTTGACCTCGATGACCACCCGGCGGGGATTGACCCGTGGGGTGCGGTAGCGCTGGGCGTAACGCAGTTCGGCGTCCCGCACGGCATCGGGATCGGCACTGACGGTGGAGGTGCCCTCCAGCGACAGCCAGCGCGCCCCGTCGACCTGGCTGAGCACCGCGACGCCGCGTTCCTTGGCGTTGACGGCCTTCTGCGAACCACCGGTGGTGATGACCCGCGCTATGTGGGTGGTCGGATCGAAGGTGAAGCCGACCGCGACGACGTGCGGCGAGTTGTCGCTGCGCAGGGTCGTCAGCATGGCCAGATGCCGCTCGGTCAGGAAGGCCAGCGCATCGGTGGTCAGTCGGGTAGTCGCCTTGCGACCTGATGTAGCCATCGGGGTCCACGCTAGCGCAGGTCATAATCTGAGCCATGAAAGACACGGGCCTGGTCGTGATTTTCGGCGGGCGCAGCGAAATCGGTGTGGAAGTGGCGACGCGCATCGCGGCCGGACGGCCGGTGGTGCTGGCCGCCCGCCGGGCCCATGACCTGGCCGCCGAGGTCGAGGCCGTCCGCGCGGCCGGCGCGACGGCCGTGCAGGTGCGCGAGTTCGACGCCGACGACACCGCCGCGCATCGGGGGCTGGTCGACGCGATCACCACCGAACACGGCCCGATCGGCACCGCGGTGCTGACCTTCGGCGTGCTCGGCGACCAGGCCCGCGCCGAGACCGACGCCGGCCACGCGGTCGCGGTCGCGCACACCGACTACGTGGCGCAGGTCAGTCTGCTGACCGTGCTGGCGGATTCGATGCGCCGCGCCGGCGGCGGGGACCTGGTGACCTTCTCCTCGATCGCCGGGGTGCGGGTGCGCCGGGCGAACTATGTGTACGGGTCGGCCAAGGCCGGCCTGGACGGGTTCTGCAGTGGGCTCTCCGATGCCCTGCACGGTTCCGGTGTCCGGCTGTTGGTCGTCCGCCCCGGCTTCGTGACCGGCCGGATGACCGAGGGGATGGCGCCCGCCCCGTTCTCCAGCACGCCCGCCCAGGTGGCGGCGGCGACGGTGCAGGCGCTGGCCAAGGGGCGGCGCACGGTGTGGGTGCCCTGGCAGGTCGCGGTGATCGCGGCGGTCTTCCGGCTGCTGCCCGGACCGATCTGGCGGCGGTTGCCGCGATGACCCCCGGGAAGGTCGTCGTGGTCGGCGTCGGCGCCGACGGCATGTCGGGATTGGCCCCTTCGTCTGCAAACGAACTGCGCAGCGCCACAGTCATTTACGGCGCGCCCCGCCAACTCGAGCTGCTGGACGAGACGATCACGGCGCAGCGGCGGGAATGGCCGTCACCGCTGCTGCCCGCACTGGGCACGCTGTTCGACGGCCTCGACACCGTGCACGTGGTGGCCTCGGGTGACCCGATGCTGCACGGTATCGGCGCCACGCTGATCCGGGTGTGCGGCGCGGACCGGGTGCGGGTCCTGCCGCACGTGTCCTCGGTGACGCTGGCCTGCGCCCGCCTCGGATGGAGCGTGCAGGACACCGAGGTCATCAGCCTGGTCACCGCACCGGCGCACACCGCAGTCCGCCGCGGCGGCCAGGCGGTGGTGTTGAGCCGGGACGGGTCCAGCCCGGCCGAGGTGGCCCGCCTGCTCACCGAGCACGGCCGCGGCGCTTCGGAATTCGTCGTGGCCGAACAGCTCGGCGGACCTGATGAGCGGGTCCGCCGCTCGGTGGCCCGGGACTGGTCCGGTGATGTCGCGGCGCTCAACGTGATCGGCATCCGGTACCTGCCCGATGATCGTCGCCAGCACGCCCTGCCCGACGATGCGTTCGCCCACGACGGGCAGATCACCAAGCAGGCGATGCGGGCGGTCACCCTGGCCGCGCTCGGTCCCCGACCCGGGGAACTGCTCTGGGATGTGGGGTCCGGGTCGGGCAGCGTAGCGATCGAATGGTGCCGCAGCGCGCCCGGGTGCACCGCCATCGCGTTCGAACGCGCCGCGGCGCGGCGGGAGCGCATCAGCGGCAACGCGATATCGTTCGGCGTGCGAGTCGACGTGCGCGGTCCGGCGCCCGAGGCCTTCGAGGACACCGGCGGTGCGCCGGCGGCGATCTTCGTCGGTGGTGGTGCGACCTCACCGGGTCTGCTCGAAGCCTGCATGCAGCGACTGGCCCCCGGCGGGCGACTGGTCGCCAACGCGGTGACCGCAGAATCGGAAGCGGTTGTCACACAGTGGTACTCGAAGATCGGGGGAGAGTTGCGGCGGTTCCAGCACTATCAGGGCGAACCGATCGGCGGGTTCACCGGCTTCCGTCCGGCCTTCCCGGTCACCCAGTGGCAGGTGAGCAAGCCGTGACGGTCTACTTCATCGGTGCCGGCCCCGGCGCGGCCGACCTGATCACGGTGCGCGGTCAGCGACTGCTCAACCGCTGCCAGGTGTGCCTGTACGCGGGTTCGATCATGCCCCGGGATCTGCTCGACTTCTGCCCGGCCGACGCCCGGATCGTCGACACCGGACCACTGACCCTGGATCAGATCATCGACGAGCTGGCCGCCGCCGACGCCGCCGGCCTGGATGTGGCCCGGCTGCATTCCGGGGACCCGTCCATCTACAGCGCGCTGGCCGAGCAGTGCCGTCGGCTGGACGAGCTGGGGATCGGCTACGAGGTCGTGCCCGGAGTGCCGGCATTCGCGGCGGCCGCCGCCGCACTGGGCCGTGAGCTGACGGTGCCGGGGGTGGCCCAGACAGTCACGCTGAGCCGGGTCGCGACGCTGTCCACGGCGATGCCGGAGAAGGAGTCGCTGGCCGCCCTGTCCGCACCCGGGGCCACCCTGGTGCTGCATCTGGCCGCCGCGCAGGCCGAGACCATCGTCGCGGAGCTGACCGCCGGCGGCTACACCGCCGAAACCCCCTGTGCGGTGGTGGCCTACGCGAGCTGGCCCACCGAACAGCTGGTGCGCTGCCCGCTCGGGGAGCTGGTGGAGCAGCTGCGCGCGGCCGGGATCACCAAGACCGCGGTGATCATCGTCGGTGATGTGCTCGCCGCCGCGGGGTTCACCGACAGCTACCTGTACTCCTCGGGCCGGCGCCGCGGAAGCCGCCATTGAGCACCACGGCGCGGGTGCTGCTGTTGGGGGGCACCGGGGAGGCGCGGGCACTGGCCGCCCGGCTGCATCCGCAGGTCGCGGTGATCAGTTCGCTGGCCGGGCGGGTACCCGACCCGGCGTTGCCGGTCGGTGAGGTGCGTATCGGTGGGTTCGGCGGCCGCGACGGGCTGGCGGACTGGTTGCGCGCCAACGCGATCACCGCCGTGGTGGATGCCACCCATCCGTTCGCGGCCACCATCACCGCGAACGCGGCGTACGCCGCGGACCGGTGCGGGCTGCCGCATGTGGTATTGGCCCGGCCGGCCTGGCCGGAGGGGGACGCCCTGGTGGTGGCCTCCGATGTCGAGGCCGCCGCCGTGGTGGCGCGCAACGGCTACCGGCGGGTGTTCCTCACCACCGGGCGGTCGGGCACCGCGGCGTTCCGCGGCACCGACGCGTGGTTCCTGATCCGGGCGGTGACCGCGCCGACCGCCGACCTGCTACCGGCGCGGCATGAGATCCTGCTGTCCCGCGGCCCCTACCTCGTCGACGGGGAACGGGAATTGATGCGGGAGTACGCCATCGATGCGCTGGTGACCAAGAACAGCGGCGGGGACATGACCCGGGCGAAGCTGGACGCCGCCGCCGAGTTGGGGGTGCCGGTGATCATGGTGAGCCGCCCCGCACTGCCCGCCGGGGTGCAGGTCGTGCACAGCGTGGACGCTGCGGTGGACTGGCTGGGCGCCGGGGCCTAGATCAGCGCCAGGGTGTCGAGTTCGCGGATGGCCCGGCAGGATCGCTGCGCCATGGCCAGCATCATGTCGTCCCCGCGCTCGGTGGACGTCGCGAACGCGACACCGAACACGATGATCAGCGGCGCCTGGAGCATGCCGAGACGGTAATCCCGCCAACAGGTTTCCAGGTCGTAGTCCTGCACGCCGAGGGCGCAGAGCTCGCCGTGGTAGTCGGCGACGAGCTCCCGTTCCGCGGCGGCGCGGGTCTGCGGTTCCAGGCTGGTGCCGGTGAAATAGGCGAGATCCCGTGTCGGCAGACCGGAACCGAGTGTCTGCCAGTCGACGATCGTGACCCGATCGCGGTCCGGATCGAACAGCATGTTGTCCAACCGGTAGTCACCGTGCAGCAGCGCGAACCGGCTCGTCTCGGCCATCAACCACGGTGTCACCATCGCCATCGACGCCGCCATCGTGGCGCGGTCGTCCGCGCTCATCCGGTCACCCAGCTTCTCCAGGGTGATCTCGGTGGCCATCTTCGCGACATCGCCCATGCCGGAAGCCATTGCGGCATCGGGCTTGGGCATGGCGATGCCGGGGAAGTCGGTCAGCTTCGGGTCGCACCAGCTCGGTGCATGCAATCCGGCCAGCGCCCGCACGGCCAGCTTGGCTTCGGCGACGTTGCACCCGGCGATCTGGTCGCCCTGCTCGGCGGGCGCCATATCCGCCAGCAACAGCACGAATTCCGCTCCGTCACCGTCGATCTCGCAATGGTAGTTGCGGGGGATGGGCACCCGGACCAGGTCCGCGACGTTGGCGTAGAAGGCGTGCTCGGAGCGGTAACCGATGGCCACCCGGTCGCGGACGGTGTCGTCCTGCGAGGGCAGCTTGACGGCGAACGTCCGGGGCAGTCCGTCCGCGGCCCCGCCGTAGGCCACGGTGAGCCGGTAGGTCGCACCGGTCTGCCCGGTCCCGATCGGAGTGACCTCGACGTCGCGGACGTCGGCGCCCAACACACCACCCAACCAGGTCGGGGTCACATCGTCGGGACTGCGGGGGATGGCGTTGCTCATGACGTCTGGTCTCCGATCACCGTGCCGTAGATGGTGTGTAGCCAAATAGTTTCCGCGCCGACGACGAGATCGTCGCGGGATCGCGGGCCCCCCGCGACGAGGCGTTCCAGCAGCCGGTCGTTGAGTTCGAGCAGCACGCCGGCGAGCACCTCGGCGGCAGGTCCGTCGGGAGCATGCCCGGCCGCTCGCTCGGCGTCGATCATTGCCGCGATGGGCGGCACGAACGCCTCCCGCGCGTTGTCCCAGATCTCGCGCACCGCACTGCTGGCCGCGCGGGCGTCCAGCATCGCCGCGACCAGGTAGCGGTGCGCGGTACCGGTGTCCATGAGCGCGTCCAGCATCGACCGGATGCGGCCGCGGGGCGATCCGGTGGTCGAGGTGACGACATCGCCGGCGGCGAAGACGTCGTCGTACATGGTCTCGAGCAGGCCCGCGACGGCCGCGGCCTTGTTCTCGAAGTAGAAGTAGAACGCCGAGCGGCTCACACCGGCCCGCGCGGCGACCTCGGCGATGTTGACGGCCTCGAAACTGGTGGCGCGCAGGGCCTCGTCGAAGGCCGCCAGGATGGCGGCCCGCCGTTGATCGCTGCGCTGGGCCGCGCGCCGGTCGGTCGGCGAACGCCGCAGCGGTCCCGGTTGTTCGCCGACGTCGGCGACGTCCTTGCCCGGCTGCACGAGCGGGACATTATCCCTGCCGCTGACAACTGTCAACGATTCTCGACAGTTGTCAGCTCGGGTAGGTCCGCGGGGTGAACACCCGGTCACCGTGCCACTGCGTCTGGGAGGACCCGATGATCAGCAGACAGCGCATGTCCACCTCGGCCGGGTTGAGATCACCCAACCGCACCACCCGCACGGTCTCGTTCGCCCCCGCCACGTCGCGCCCGATGACCACCGGGGTGGCGGGGTCACGATGCTCGAGCAGCAGCTGCTTCATCTCGCCCACCTGCCAGGTGCGCGTCTTGGACGCCGGGTTGTAGACCGCGATGGCCAGATCGGCGGCGGCGGCCGCGCTGACCCGTTTGGCGATGATCTCCCACGGCTTGAGCCGGTCCGACAGCGAAATGACGGCGTAATCGTGCCCGAGTGGCGCGCCGACCCGGCTGGCCACCGCCTGCGCGGCGGTCATCGCCGGGATCACCCGCACCGGAACATCCGGCCAGGCCTTGGCCTCCTCCAGGACCGCGGTGGCCATCGCGAACACACCCGGATCACCCGAGGACACCACCACCACGGCCTTGCCCTGCTGGGCCAGTTCACAGGCCAGCCGGGCGCGGGCCATCTCGTCGGTGTTATCGCTGGCGTGCCGGGTCTGTCCGGCACGGGCGCCGACCCGGTCCAGGTAGGGGAAATAGCCGATCAGATCGGTGGCGCCGGCCAGCTCACGCCGTGCCTGCGGGGTGATCCAGTCCAGGTCCCCGGGACCGAGGCCGACCACCGCCACACTGCCACCGGGCCGGGAGGCGGCCGCCTCCCCGGGCAGCATCACGATCGAGAAGTACGGCACCTTGGTCTCGTCCACCTCGGCGGCGCCCAGCACCCGCTGCTGATCGGTGCTGGCCCGCTCCACGTACAGCGCCCGATCAAGCCGTTTGGTCGCCGAAAGCGCCTGCCGGACATCCGGATACGACTTGCCCAGCTTCATGATCACGGCCGCGTCGGTATCGGCGAGGCGGCGGGTGAGTTCGGCGGCGGGCAGCGTCCCGGGCAGGATGGTCAGCACCTCGTCGCCCTGCACCAACGGCGTGCCGGTGGCGGCCGAGGCCGCGCTGACCGACGTCACCCCCGGCACGATGACGGCATCGAACCGCTCGGTGAGCCGGGTGTGCATGTGCATGTAGGAGCTGTAGAACAGCGGATCGCCCTCGGCGAGCAGCGCGACGTTCCGCCCGGCATCCAGGTGCACCGCGATCCGCTCGGCGGCCTCGGCGTAGAACTCGTCCATGGCGCCGGCGTACCCGCCCGGATGGTCGGTGGTCTCGGTGGTCACCGGGTAGACCAGGTGCTCCTCGACCTGACCGTCGCGCAGGTACGGTTCGGCGATGCGACGGGCGATGCTGCGACCGTGCCGCGCACTGTGATAGGCCACCACATCGACCTCACCGATCAGCCGGGCCGCCTTGACGGTGACCAACTCCGGGTCGCCGGGGCCCAGCCCGACTCCGTACAGCGTGCCCTTACCTGCTGCGCTCATTCCTGCTCACTCGCAATCGCATTCACCGCGGCGGCGGCCATCGCGCTGCCACCCCGCCGACCGGTCACCACCAGATAGGACATCCCGCGTGGCCGCGCGATCAACTCGTCCTTGGACTGCGCGGACCCGACGAACCCGACCGGTCCGCCCAGCACCGCGGCGGGCACCGGGGCACCCTCGTCGATCAGCTCGAGAAGCCGGAACAGCGCCGTGGGCGCGTTCCCGATCGCCAGCACGGCACCGTCGAGCCGGTCGGCCCACAGGTCGACCGCGGCCGCCGAGCGGGTGCTGCCCAGCGTGGCCGCCAGCTCCGGGGCGCGCGGATCGGCCACCAACGAGACGACCTCGTTGCCGGCCGGTAGCCGGGACCGGGTGATGCCCGCCGCCACCATCGACGAGTCGCACAGCACCGGCGCCCCGGCGGCCAGCGCGGCGTGCGTCCGGGCCACCACGTCGGCGGTGAAGGCGACGTGCTCGGTGACGTCGACCTGGCCGCAGGTGTGGATGAGCCGGACCACCACGCGGGACACGTCCTCGGGAAAACGGGTCAGATCCGCTTCGTCCCGGATGGTCGCAAACGATTGCCGGTAGATCTCCGCAGCGTCGCGGGTGTAGTCGAGCACGCCGATCACCCTACGGGTGGCGCGCCTCGTAGCCGTGTCCGGTGGCCACCAGCACCTCGGCGCCCAGCGGGCTGCCGCAGGCCCGTGGGCAGCCAACAAAATGTCGATGCGCCCCCGAGGCGCCGTCGGTCAGCGCGGCCCGCGCGTCGGCGCGGACGTCGGAGAGAGATTTGTCACAGCCAGGGCTACCCGTGCACGCACTCAGCGTCAACCAAGGGGAGTTCTCGTCGAAGACGAGCCCCAACGGAGCCAGCACCCGAAGCGCGGTGTCCGCCACGTCCTCGGTGAGGTCGCACACCAGCATCGTGCGCCATGGCGTCACCACGACCGGCGCCTCGATGGCGGCCAGGAACTCCGCCGTGCGGGCCGGCAGCACGCCCAGCGGCACCGCGGCACCCAGCGCGATCCGGTCTCCGGCCGGATCGGCCGACTGCGGGATCCAGCCGACCGGCGGCCGGCCGCTGTGGTGGGGATAGGCGTGTCCCGCCTCGGCGGTGGCCACGAAGCCGTCGAGCAGCACTTCGGGATCGTCGAGCTCGGTGACCCGCCAACGCTTTCCCCGGACCGCCTGGAAGCGGCGCGCGATCTCGACCATGGTGGGCACCGCATCCTCGGCGGCCACTCGGATCCCGGTGTCCACGCCGGCCAGGGACAGCGCCACCGCGGCCGCACCGGGCAGGACCACGACGCCGACGTCGGTGCGCAACCCGGCCACATCCACGCGGCCGTCGTCGATGGAGAACCAGAACCGTCCCGGCAGGGCGGCCAGGGCGGGATCGGCCTGCAGGGCGGCGTCGAGTTCGCCCACCCAGCCGCGGACGTCGCACAGCCCGCCGCTGCGCCCGGACAGGGGCGAGCACACGATGTTGCGGACCCGTTCATGGGTGGGCGAGGGCAACAACCCGGCGGCAGCCAGCGTCTCGGCGACCGGACCGGGATCGGTGATGCCGCGGATCTGCAGACTGCCCCGCGAGGTCAGCTCCAGCACCCCGCCGCCGTACCGGGAAGCCAGGTGCGCCAGCGTCTCCAGCGCGGCGGCCGAGATCACCCCGCCCGGCAGACGCACCCGGACCAGCCCACCGTCGGCCGCCTGGTGTACCTGTAGCGCACCGGGGCACGCGTCCTGATCACGGGTACGGCTCACGGGTCCACGGTAGTCCTGTGCCGGCGGCGCACAACGCGACCGGACCGCACCCGGGCGCGCGAAAACGAGTAGTGCGCTACCCGGTCCCCGGCCCCGACCCGCTCCTAGTGTTGCCCGACATGGAGACGCATCCCAGCGTCGGGGAGGGTCCGCAAAGTATCTAGGAGGACTCGAAATGTCCGATCTCACACCATATCTGGCTCAGCGGCCACACCTGCCACGCCCCGATCTGCACCGCCTCACCGATGCGGTGCACCATGCCGGGGAGAGGGCCCACGCAATGTTCGAGTACGAGGAAAAACACGAGTGCAAGCGGTACCCGTTCATCGAGGATGCGCTGCTGTCGCGCGAGATGGGCCGCCTCTAGATCAACTGGCCCTGGCGGCACGCCCCAATCCCGGATCGACCACCGCCGAATAGCCGGAGGCATCACCGGCGACGACGCGACTGCGTTCACCCTGCACCGAGACCGGGATGTCACCGGCCAGGGTGACCCGGCTCAGCCGCCGGAACTGATCGTCGTAATCGGAGACCGCGTAGTGCTGGGTGGCCCGGTTGTCCCAGATCGCCAGGTCGCCGGGCTCCCAGCTCCACCGGACGGTGTTCTCCAGCTTGGTGACCCGCGCCTGCAGCAGGTTCAACAGCGTGGCGGACTCGTGGGCACCCAGCCCGACGAACCGTTTCACGAAGTGCCCGAGCAACAGCACCCGTTCACCGGTCTCCGGATGCACCCGCACCACCGGGTGCTCGGTCTCGAAGTACTCGGAGATGAACTCCTCGCGGTACTCGCGGGTGGTGTCGCTCAACTGCTCGTGTCGGCCATCGAAATCCGCGGCGTAGTCGTAGGTGTTGGTGTGCACCGCCCACAGGTTCTCCACCAGTGCCCGTAGCGGTGCGGGCAGCTCCTCGTAGGCCGCGCGGGTGGATGCCCAGGTGGTGGTGCCGCCATAGCTGGGTAGGGTGACCGCCCGCAGCAGCGACACCTTCGGGATGCGGTCGACGAAGGTGACGTCGGTGTGCCAACTGTTGGCCTTGTCGTAGCGGGAATCGATCGGCAGGATCCGCGCGCCGCGCGACGTCACCGTCGGGTGCGCGGTGGTCGGCGTGCCCAGCCGGCGCGCGAAAGCCAACTGCTGCTCGTCATCGAGATGGTGCTGGCCGCGGAAGAAGATCACCTTGTGCTCCAGCAGGGCGGCGTTGATGGCGGTGACCTCGTCGTCACCGAGGTCGCGATGGTCACCGCTGATGCGCACCCCGTCCACGCGGGCGCCGATCCGGGCGCCGAGTTTGACGACATTCAGGCCGTTGCGATGGGTCATGGCTCCATTGCGCCAGTTCCCGCCGGGGCCGTAAACGGTTTCGCTGGCGGCGATCCGAACTCGCCAAACGTCGAGGTCGGCGTGTTGGAACGGGCCGCGGTGTGACATCGGCCACAGCTTCTCGCGCGATGTCTGCTCACGCACAGAATGCGGGTCACGGGGCCGGTGCGGGCTAGATTTCCAGACAACCCGGTACCGCCGGTACCCCTTTGAGAGGAGGCGACGTCATGGCCTCATTGATCGCAATCGCACTTGGCGTGGTCCTGGTGGTCGCCGCCATCTGCACGCCGTACCAGGACTCCTGGTACGGCCGGTGGAGCCGTTCCGAACGCTGACCGGCAGGCCGCTCGAAGCGGCTGGTGGGGTAGAAATGGCCAGTGCCGAGTGTGCTGCTGCTGTCGACGTCCGATACCGATCTGATCACCGCCCGCGCCAGCGGCTCGGACTACCGATGGGCGAATCCGTCCCGGCTCGTCGACGATTATCCGACCCGCGAACTCACCGAACTCCTGGACGGCGTCGAGATCGCGGTGGTGCGGATCCTGGGCGGCTACCGCGCCTGGCAGGACGGTATCGACGTCCTGGTGGCCAGCGGGGTCCCGACCGTCGTGCTGTCGGGGGAGCAGTCACCCGACGCCGAACTGATGCGGCATTCGACGGTCCCCGCCGGTGTCGCACTGCAGGCCCACATCTACCTGGCGCAGGGCGGGGTGAACAACGTCGCGAATCTGCATCGTTTCCTGAGCGACACCCTGCTGATGACCGGCGAGGGTTTCGACCCACCGGTGACCATCCCGAACTGGGGCGTGCTGGAGCGTCCGGAACCCGCGGGCGACACGGGCACCGGCCCGACCGTCGCGGTGCTCTACTACCGAGCCCAGCACCTGGCCGGCAACACCGGTTACGTCAGCGCGCTGTGCGATGCGATCACCGAAGCGGGCGGGCGTCCGCTGCCGGTGTACTGCGCTTCGCTACGCACGGCCGAACCCGAACTGCTCGACCTGCTGGGCACGGCCGATGCGCTCGTCACCACGGTGCTCGCCGCCGGGGGTGCCACCCCGGCGGCCGTGGGGGCCGGCGGGACCGACGACAGCTGGAACGTCGCGCATCTGGCCGCCCTCGACGTGCCGATCCTGCAGGGGCTGTGCCTGACCAGTTCGCGGGCCAAGTGGTCGGAGAACGACGACGGCCTCTCGCCGCTCGATGTCGCCACCCAGGTCGCGGTGCCCGAGTTCGACGGTCGCATCATCACGGTCCCGTTCTCGTTCAAGGAGATCGACGACGAGGGCCTGATCACCTACACCGCCGACCCGGAACGCTGCGCCCGGGTGGCCGGGCTGGCGGTCCGGCACGCGCGCCTGCGCCACGTGAGTCCCGCCGACAAGCAGATCGCTCTGGTGTTCTCGGCCTATCCGACCAAACATGCGCGCATCGGCAACGCCGTGGGCCTGGACACCCCGGCCAGTGCGGTGGCCTTGCTGCGGGCCATGGACTCGCACGGCATCGACATCGGCGAATTCCCGGGCGTCGACGCCGAAGACGGCGACGCCCTGATCCACGCGCTCATCGAGCGCGGCGGACAGGACCCCGACTGGCTGACCGAAGAGGCGTTGGCACTCAACCCGATCCGGGTGTCCGCGAGCGACTACCGACGCTGGTTCGCCACCCTGCCTGCCGAGCTGGCCGATGCGGTGGTGACGCACTGGGGCCCGCCCCCGGGTGAGCTGTTCGTCGACCGCAGCCGAGACCCCGATGGCGAGATCGTCATCGCGGCAATGCATTCGGGCAACGTGGTGATCCTGGTGCAGCCGCCGCGCGGGTTCGGCGAGAACCCGGTGGCCATCTACCACGACCCGGACCTGCCGCCGAGCCACCATTATCTGGCCGCCTACCGCTGGCTGGACGGCCAGTTCGGCGGGACCTTCAGGGCCGACGCCGTCATCCACCTCGGCAAGCACGGCAACCTGGAATGGCTGCCGGGAAAGACGCTGGGGATGAGCGCCGAGTGCGGCACCGATGCCGCGCTCGGTGACCTCCCGCTGATCTACCCGTTCCTGGTCAACGATCCGGGCGAGGGCACCCAGGCCAAACGCCGCGCGCATGCCAGCCTGGTGGACCACCTCATCCCGCCGATGGCCCGCGCCGAAACCTACGGGGACATCGCCCGTCTCGAGCAACTGCTCGACGAGCACGCCAACGTCTCGGCGCTGGACCCGTCGAAACTGCCGGCCATCCGTCAGCAGATCTGGACGCTGATGCGCGCGGCCAAGATGGACCACGACCTCGGGCTGGAAGACCGGCCCGACGAGGATTCCTTCGACGACATGCTGCTGCACGTCGACGGCTGGCTGTGCGAGATCAAGGATGTGCAGATCCGCGACGGCCTGCACATCCTGGGCCAAGCCCCCCACGGGGAGGCCGAACTCGATCTGGTGCTGGCCATCCTGCGGGCCCGCCAGCTCTTCGGCGGGGAGCAGACGGTGCCCGGTCTGCGCCAGGCGCTCGGGCTGATCGAGGACGGTACCGACGAACGCACCAGCGTCGACGCCGCCGAGGAAGCCGCCCGCGCACTGGTCGCCGGGCTGCAGGACAGCGGCTGGGACGCCGGGGCCGTCGAGCGGCTGACCGACGATCCCGTGGTCGCCGAGATCCTGCGGTTCGCCGCCACCGAGGTGGTGCCGCGGCTGCGCGGTACCGCGGGCGAGATCGATGCGGTGCTGCGGGCGGTGGACGGGCATTACGTCCCGGCCGGACCGTCCGGTTCGCCGCTGCGCGGACTGGTCAACGTGCTGCCCACCGGCCGCAACTTCTACTCGGTGGACCCCAAGGCGGTCCCGTCCCGGCTGGCCTGGGAAACCGGTGTTGCGATGGCCGATTCGCTGTTGGAGCGCTACCGCGCCGACTACGGCGACTGGCCGTCCTCGGTCGGCCTGTCGGTCTGGGGGACCTCGGCAATGCGGACCGCCGGCGACGACATCGCCGAGGTGCTGGCCCTGCTCGGGGTGCGGCCGGTGTGGGATGACGCCTCGCGCCGGGTGGTGAACCTGGAGCCGATCGACCTCGCCGAACTCGGCCGGCCCCGCATCGACGTGACGGTGCGCATCTCCGGATTCTTCCGGGATGCCTTCCCGCACGTGGTGACCATGCTCGACGATGCGGTGGCGCTGGTGGCCGGCCTCGACGAGAGCCCGCAGGACAACTTCGTGCGTGCCCACGCCCAGGCGGACCTGGCCGAGCATGGTGATGAAAGACGGTCCACCACAAGGATTTTCGGCTCCAAACCGGGGACCTACGGAGCGGGCCTGCTGCAACTCATCGACAGCCGCAACTGGCGAGACGACGCCGACCTGGCGCAGGTCTACACCGCGTGGGGTGGGTTCGCCTACGGCCGCGGCCTGGACGGGGCACCGGCCTCCGACGATATGAGCCGCCAGTACCGGCGGATCGCGGTCGCGGCCAAGAACACCGACACCCGCGAGCACGACATCGCCGACTCCGACGACTATTTCCAGTACCACGGCGGGATGATCGCCACCGTCCGCGCGCTGACCGGCAAGGACCCGGCCGCCTACATCGGGGACAACACCCGCCCGGATGCGGTGCGCACCCGCACCCTCAACGAGGAGACGACGCGGGTGTTCCGGGCCCGTGTGGTCAACCCGCGCTGGATCAACGCCATGCGCAGGCACGGCTACAAGGGCGCATTCGAGATGGCCGCCACGGTCGACTACCTGTTCGGTTACGACGCCACCGCGCATGTGATGTCGGACTGGATGTACGAGCAGCTCAGCCAGAGCTACGTGCTCGACGGCGAGAACCGCAAGTTCATGTCCGAATCCAACCCGTGGGCGCTGCACGGGATGGCCGAGCGGCTACTGGAAGCGGCCGGCCGCGGGATGTGGGCGGCCCCGGAGCCGGCCACCCTCGACGGTTTGAAGCAGGTGCTGCTGGAGACCGAGGGTGAACTCGAAGGCTGAGCACACCTGCAGCCGACATAGGATTCACAGCATGGCTCTCACCTTTTCCGATGTCGCCAAGGCCGACTACGTCCTGCTGACCACGTTCACCAAGGACGGCAGGCCGAAGCCGACCGCCATCTGGGCCGTCCCCGACGGTGACCGCCTGCTGGTCATCACCCAGGCGAAGTCCTGGAAGGTCAAGCGGATTCGCAACACCCCGCGGGTGACGGTGGCGGTGTGTGACCGCAGCGGCAACCCCAAGAGCGAGGAGGTGGAGGCCACCGCCGCGATCCTGGAGCAGTCCGCGGTGGGCCGCGTCTATGACGGCATCGGCCGCCGCTACGGACTGATCGGCAAGGTGTTCAACGTGTTCTCGAAATTGCGCGGCGGTATGAAGAACAATGTCGCGCTGGAGCTGCGCGCGGCCGCCTGACATGACCGGAAGTTATCCCGCGCCCTCGCGACAGACCAGGCACAAGGACATCGGGCGGCTGTTGTTGCGCTGCCCGGACCGCTCCGGTGTGATCGCCGCGGTGTCGACGTTCCTGACCGAGGCCGGGGCCAACATCATCTCGCTGGACCAGCACTCCACCGAGCCCGAGGGCGGAGTCTTCTTGCAGCGCACGGTGTTCCATCTCCCGGGCCTGGCCGCCGCGGGCGGTGAACTGGAACGCGAGTTCGCCGCCAGGATCGCGCCGGCCTTCGACATCGAGTACCGGTTCACCGACGCCGCCAAGCCGAAACGGGTCGCGATCCTGGCCTCCACCGCCGATCACTGTCTGCTGGACCTGCTGTGGCGCAACCGCCGCGGGGAACTGGACATGTCGGTGGTCATGGTGATCGCCAACCATCCCGACCTGGCCGAGCAGGTCCGCCCGTTCGGCGTCCCGTTCGTGCACATCCCGGCCACCCGCGACACCCGGGCCGAGGCGGAGGCGCGCCAACTCGAACTGCTGCGCGGCAACGTCGATCTGGTGGTGCTGG
The DNA here is from genome assembly GCF_043974665.1 of Mycobacterium sp. AMU20-3851. Lineage (NCBI taxonomy): Bacteria > Bacillati > Actinomycetota > Actinomycetes > Mycobacteriales > Mycobacteriaceae > Mycobacterium > Mycobacterium sp. AMU20-3851. The sequence goes on along the minus strand of NZ_CP146371.1, from coordinate 2,856,786 downwards.
CCCGCTACATGCAGATCGTCACCCCCGAGTTCCTGGACGCCGTCGGCGCCCCGCTGATCAACATCCACCACTCCTTCCTGCCCGCCTTCATCGGCGCGAACACCTATCGCCGCGCCAAGGAACGCGGGGTGAAACTGGTCGGGGCCACGGCGCACTACGTCACCGAGAACCTCGACGAGGGACCGATCATCGAACAGGATGTGGTGCGCATCGACCACACCCACACCGTCGAGGACCTGGTACGGCTGGGTGCCGACGTGGAGCGCGCGGTGCTGTCCCGGGCGGTGCTGTGGCATTGCCAGGACCGGATCGTCCGGCACGACAACGAGACCGTGGTCTTCTGACGCACGGGCTGACGTCAGGAACCCGCTGCGCGTGCCGGTCGTTGTCCTGACATGGCAAAGCGGTTGTTCCTGATCTACCTGCTGGTCGAGCTGGCGGTGCTGGTCGCCCTGGTGTCCACCATCGGCTTCGGCTGGACGGTGCTCGCGGTGCTCGCCACCTTCATGGTCGGCCTGATCCTGGCCGGCTCGCAGGTCGCGCGCCACCTCCGGCGGCTGCAGGCGGCGCTGAACTCCCGGTCGTCCTCGTCCGAGCTGGCCACCGACAGTGCCCTTGTCGCGCTGGGGGCGATCCTGGTGGTCGTCCCGGGCCTGGCCAGTTCGGTGCTGGGCGCCCTCCTGCTGATGCCGCCGACCCGGCGCATCGCCCGCCCGGTCGCCGTCGCACTGGTCGGTAGGGGACTGGCCAACGCCGCACCGCTGCGGGTGACCTACATGACGACCGGGATGGCCGGTCCGCAGCGCCGGCCCGTCGACTACGTGGAAGGCGAGGTGATCGACGTCGTCGACGTCGAGGCGAGCGGAGCGACGGGGAATCGGTACGAACCGACGGTGCTGGAGCGCCGCGGCACCACGGGCGATTAACCTGTCACCTTCGTGACCACTCTGCTGATCAACGGTCGGGTCCACAGCCCGGCCGCGCCCGACGCCACCGCCATCGCATTCAGCGACGGCCCCGCGGCCGCGGTCGTGTGGCTGGGCGCCGATGACACCGCCCGCTCGGAGTTTCCCGACGCCGAGGTCATCGACCTGGACGGCGCGTTCGTGGCCCCGGCGTTCGTGGACAGCCACGTCCACCTGACCGCCACCGGGCTCAGCCTGACCGGGCTGGACCTGCGGCACGCGACCTCCCGCGAGCAATGCCTGACGCTGGTGGCCGAGCACGCCCGCCGCCAACCCGACGGCATCATCTGGGGTTCGGGCTGGGACGAGTCGGGGTGGCCCGATCCGACCCCGCCGTCCACCGCCGACCTCGACCGCATCCTCGGCGGGCGGCCCGCCTACCTGACCCGGATCGACGTGCACTCGGCCGCGGCGTCGAGCGCACTGCGCGCCGCGGCCCCCGGCCTCACCGAGGCGGCCGGCTTCGATCCGCAACGCCCGCTGACCGCCGACGCCCATCACCGCGCCCGCGCCGCGGCACGCGACCTGCTCACCGCGGAGCAGCGCCGGGCCGCACAGCTGGCCGCTCTCGATGCCGCGGCCCGGCACGGCATCGTCGCGGTGCACGAGTGCGGCGGCCCCGACATCGGCGGTCTGGACGACTGGCGGGCGTTGCACGCACTCGAGCACGGGGTCGAGGTCACCGGCTACTGGGGTGAGGCCGTGCAGACCGCCGCGCAGGCCCACGCGCTGATCGGTGAGACCGGCGCGGCCGGGCTGGCCGGGGACCTGTTCGTCGACGGGGCGCTGGGGTCGCGCACCGCCTGGCTGCACGAGCCCTATGCCGACGCCCCGCACAGTTGCGGCAACACCTACCTGGACGGTGAGGCCATCACCGCCCATCTGCTGGCCTGCACCGAGGCCGGCGTCACCGCCGGGTTCCACGTGATCGGCGATGCCGCCGTGGGGGCGGTCACCGATGCGCTGCGGGTCGTGGTGGACACCTTCGGCGGCCCGGCGGTGGCCCGCTGCGGCCACCGGCTGGAGCACCTGGAGATGGTGTCACCCGAACAGGCCGCCGACCTCGGCGCCTGGGGGGTGATCGGCAGCGTGCAACCGAATTTCGACGCGTACTGGGGCGGCCCGGACGGGATGTATGCGCAGCGTCTCGGGGTTTCCCGGGCCGCGGCGCTCAATCCGTTCGCGCTGTTAGCATCCCAAGGCGTGCCCCTCGCCTTCGGCTCGGACAGCCCGGTCACCGGGCTGAACCCGTGGGCAGGCGTGCGCGCCGCCGTCCACCACCGCACCCCGGGCAGCGGAGTGTCGGCGCGGGCCGCGTTCTCGGCGGCCACCCGCGGCGCCTGGCGGGCCGGCGGTAAGCGCGACGGGATGACCGGCACCCTGGTCCCCGGCGCCCCCGCCTCGTACGCGATCTGGGACGCCGGCGAACTCGCGGTGGCCACCCCGGCGGCCGAGAAGGCCGAACGCTGGTCCACCGATCCGCGCTCCCGGGTGCCTGCGCTGCCGCAGTTGACCGACGGCGCGGAGTTACCGCGCTGCCTGCGCTCGGTCCATCGCGGCACCGTCCTCTTCGAGGACCGGTGAGCCATGGCTGACGTCGACGCCCCCGACGCCGACGCCGACGCCCGGGTGCCCGACCCGGAAGCCGCCCCCGACGGCCGGGCCGTCCGATTCCTGCGCGCCACCGGGCGGGCGCTGTCGGTCCGGCTGACCCGGCTGGCCGCATCGCTGGCCGGCGGCGCACTGATGTACCTCAGCTTCCCGCCCGTCGGCTGGTGGTGGACGGCGTTCCCGTCGCTGGCACTGCTGGGCTGGGTGCTGACCCGCAACCAGACCACCCGGGCCGGCGGTTTCGGATACGGCCTGCTGTTCGGGCTGGCCTTCTATCTGCCGCTGTTGCCCTGGATCGGTGGCCTGGTCGGCACCGGCCCGTGGCTGGCGTTGGCGCTGCTGCAGGCGTTGTTCCCGGCGGTGTTCGGGTTGCTGGCGGTGCTGGTCCGCGGCCTGCCCGGCTGGCCGGTGTGGTTCGCCACGGAGTGGGTCGTCGCGGAGTGGCTCAAATCGAGCATCCCGTTCGGCGGGTTCCCGTGGGGGGCGGTCGCATTCGGGCAGGCGGACGGGCCGCTGCTGCCGCTGGCCCAGTTCGGTGGTGCACCGCTGGTATCGGCCGCGGTGGCGCTGGTCGGTTTCAGCCTGACCGCGCTCGTGCTGGAGGTCGTGCTGTGGTGGCGGCGCACACATCCCGGCGCCGGATCGGACGCCGCACGACCGGAGGCGGTGCTGCCCGGGGTGTGCATCTGCGTGGTGTTGCTCGCCACCGCGCTGGTGTGGCCGGGGGTCCGCCAGGCCGGGGTCGGCGCCGGCGAGCACCCGTCGGTGACGGTGGCCGCCGTCCAGGGCAATGTGCCGCGGCTGGGGCTGGACTTCAACGCCCAACGCCGGGCGGTGCTGGACAACCACGTCACCGAGACGCTGCGGCTGGCGGAGGATGTGCGGGCCGGCCGGGTCCCCCAACCGATGGTGGTGATCTGGCCGGAGAACGCGTCTGACATCGACCCGCTGCGCAACACCGATGCCGCCGCCTCGATCTCGGAGGCGGCCCGCGCCATCCGGGCGCCGATCCTGGTGGGGACCGTGCTGGCCGCGCCCGGCTACACCCGGTCTTCCCCGGTAGCCACGAACACGGTGCTGGTCTGGGATCCGGAGACCGGCCCGCAGGACCGGCACGACAAGCGCATCGTGCAGCCGTTCGGCGAGTATCTGCCGTGGCGCAGCTTCTTCAAACGGTTTTCCTCCTATGCGGACCGGGCCGGCTATTTCCAGCCCGGCGACGGTAGCGGTGTCGTGCAGGCGGCGGGCATCCCGATCGGCGTGGCCACCTGCTGGGAGGTGATCTTCGACCGGGCGGTCCGCGACTCGGTGCGCAACGGCGCGCAGCTGTTGGCGGTGCCGACGAACAATGCGACCTTCGACGCCGCGATGAGCGCCCAGCAGCTGGCGTTCGCCCGGCTGCGAGCCGTCGAGCACGACCGGTACGTGGTGGTCGCGGGAACCACCGGGATCAGCGCGGTGATCGCGCCGGACGGGCATGCCCTCTCGAGCACGGAGTTCTTCGAGCCGGCGTACCTGGACAACGCGGTGCGGCTGAAATCGAACATCACCCTCGCCACGGATTGGGGTCCGGTGGTGCAGTGGGTGCTGGTGGGATTCGGCCTCGCCGCTGTGATCGGCGCCATGCTGCACAATGGGAGGTTCGTGCGCGTACGCAAGAGAGCCCGAACGCGCACCCGAGGCGGCTCGCCGGACGAGCGCACAGAACATGAACAGCCCGGTGAGGGCAGTGAGGACGAGGGAACAGCATGAGCGATCAGGTGTCGCCCAGCCGGCGCACGCTGGTGATCATCCCTACCTACAACGAACGGGAAAACCTGCCGCTCATCGTGGGGCGGGTCCATGCTGCGCTGCCGGACGTGCACATCCTCGTCGTCGACGACGGCAGCCCGGATGGCACCGGCCAGCTCGCCGACGAGCTCGCCCTGGCCGACCCCGACCGTATCCACGTCATGCACCGGGTCAGCAAGGACGGTCTGGGTGCGGCCTATCTGGCCGGCTTCGACTGGGGGCTGAGCCGCGAGTACACCGTGCTGGTCGAGATGGACGCCGACGGTAGCCACGCCCCGGAGGAACTGCCCCGCCTGCTGGCGGCGGTGGACGGCGGCGCGGACCTGGCCATCGGCTCGCGGTACGTGCCCGGTGGCACCGTGCGTAACTGGCCGTGGCGTCGGCTGGCCCTGTCCCGGACCGCGAACACCTACTCCCGGGTGCTGCTCGGGGTCGACATCAACGACATCACCGCCGGCTACCGCGCCTACCGGCGCGAGGTGCTGGAGAAGATCGACCTGTCCGCGGTGGACTCCAAGGGCTACTGCTTCCAGATCGACCTGACCTGGCGGGCCATCAACGCCGGGTTCACGGTGGTCGAGGTGCCGATCACGTTCTCCGAACGCGAGTTGGGCGTGTCCAAGATGAGCGGATCGAACATCCGCGAGGCGATGTTCAAGGTCGCTGAGTGGGGTCTGCGGGGGCGGCTGGACCGGGCCAGGGGAGTCAGCACGAGGCCCTGAACGCCGCGAGCGTGCGTGTCTGCGGCCGACACTCCGGGTGTCGGCGCGCGATCACGCACGCTCGGGATATTCGGTCGGGCGGTGTCAGCCGCGCCGGCGGGTCTTGATGATGTCGAGGCGCTCCTTCAGCAGCTCCTCGAGCTCTTCCACCGAGCGCCGCTCCAGCAGCATGTCCCAGTGGGTGCGCGGGGGCTTGACCTTCTTCGGCTCGGGGACGTCGCCGTCGATCAGCGTGCCCTCCATGCCGTTCTTGCACGGCCAGGTGCCGGGGATCTCGGCGTCGTCGGCGAACGGCACTTCGAACTCTTCGCCGTTATCGGTGCGGTAGCGCGCCACCTGGCGGGGCGCCAGGTCATGGTTGCGGTCGGTCTCGTAGCTCACGGCGCCGAGCCGGCTGCCCCTCAGAACACGATCAGCCATCGTCAACTTCCCTTCAAAACGCGCATTTCAGTCCGGATTGTCAACGCAGCGGTCCCACGCCGAGTTCCCGACTCAATCCACCAGGATACGGCAGATGCCGGGTACCTCCGGCCCGGCGGTCTACAGTCGGCGCGTGACTTCCGCAACGCCCGGTACATCCGCTGCGCGAAGGCGCAACCGGCCCCAGCCGTGCCGATGGTGCGGCCGCGAGGTGCCCGACGCCGGACTGGGCCGGCGACGCCAGTATTGCCGCCAATCCTGCCGTCAACGCGCCTATGAACAACGCGCCCAGGTCAAGGGCACCTCGGTGGCCCCGGATGCGGTGGTGCTCACCGCGGAGGAGGCCGCCGACCTGTCCGATCGGCTGTACCAGGTGCGCTGCGCGGCCGAGGACGTGTCGACCGCCGCGGAGGAGGGCGTCGTCGGCGCCGAGTTGCGGCAGTTGTGCGAGGCGCTGCTGGCGGCGGCCAAGGCCGCCGACGGCTGGCGCTGACACTGCGCCTCAGCAGGACAGCCGGACCCCGATCCCGGGCGGCGCAGCCGACTCGGTCAGGCAACCGAAACCGTCGACGCCGTCGGCGCCCATCCGGATCGCGGAGCGTTGGGCGTAGTTCACGCACACCACCGCATCGGTGTCCGCCCGGCAACGGTAGTCGCCGAACGCCAGCGAGGAGTCGGCGCTCAGCGCCGGTCCTTCGCCGTCGACGAACGGGCCGGGATCGCCGCGCTCGGATCCGATTTCCACGGCTTTGCCGTCGAAGTCGACCCAGTTGCCCTTCCACACGGTGAACACGTCGGCGGGCCGGGGCGGGGGATCGTCGAGGTCCACCAGACAGGCCAGCGCGCCATCCCGGTATTTCGGCGTGCTGATGCAGTTGACGGTGTCGGTGCTGAACGCGACACCGCCGTCGAGATCCGTGCCGGTGCCGTCGCGGGTGACGGTGCCGAAATCCTCCGGCGCGGCCGGTGCGCCGTCCTCGATCCAGGAGATGACCGCACCGATGTCGGCGCCGGCCCTGAGCTCACCGGACGGTCGTGTCGTCGGGGTCGTGGTGGCGGGCGTGCTGGTGCCGGCGGTGGTGCTCGGTGGCGCGACAGACAGGGGAGTGCGCGCGGTCGAGTGGTCGGAATCCAATGTCTGCGAGCAGCCCACCACCAGCGCAGATGTCATCACCAACAGCAGCAACCGCATTCGGCCAGGGTAGCGGGCCGCGACGCGGGGTCGCCAAGACGCGGCAAACCGCGCGATCTTCGCTAACGTCGGCGATATGCACGAACACACCGTCCGGGTCCGCATCGACACCGGAACCATCGAGGGATTCACCCGTAACGGGGTGCATCGCTGGCGGTCGATCCCGTACGCCAAACCGCCGGTGGGCGCCCTGCGCTACCGTGCGCCGGTTCCCGCCGAACCCTGGCCCGGGGTGCGGTACTGCCACGGATTCACCTACTGCGCACCGCAGGACAAGATGTACACGCTGCTCAGGGTCGGCAGGTACCAGCCGATGAGCGAGGACTGCCTGACCCTCAACGTGGTAGCCCCGGAGCACCCAGACGACGACGGCCCACTGCCGGTGATGTTCTTCATCCACGGCGGCGGCTACATCCTGGGCAGTTCGGCCACCCCGGTGTACGACGGGGTGGCGCTGGCGCGGCGCGGATGTGTGTTCGTATCGGTCAACTACCGGCTGGGCGCGCTGGGCTGTCTGGATCTGTCGGCGCTGTCCACCCCCGAGCACCCGATCGACGACAACCTCTTCCTCGCCGATCTGGTTTTGGCGTTGAAGTGGGTGCGGGAGAACATCGCGGTGTTCGGCGGCGACCCGGACAACGTCACCATCTTCGGGGAGAGCGCCGGAGCGCACGCGGTGGCGACCCTGCTCGCCGTGCCTGCTGCGGGTGGGCTTTTCGCGCAGGCTATCTCGCAGAGCCCGGCCAGCGGGATGCAGAGCGGCCCGGACACCGCCGCGGCGTTCGCCGAACAGTTCGCCGGGGTGCTGGGGGCGTCCAAGCGGGACGGCGCCGCGGCCGTAATGTCCGCGCGCCCGGCCGAATTGGTCGCCGCCCTGCGGGAGCTGGTGATCCGCGGCGGCCGGGACATGCCCGGCGCCTTCCCCGTCGGACCGACCTGGGGCACCGAGATGTTGCCGCAGGACCCGGTCGAGGCCATGCGCGCGGGCAATGCGCACCGGGTGCCGTTGATCGTCGGCACCAACGCCGACGAGGGCAAGTTGTTCACCCGCTTCCTGAAGCTGCTGCCCACCAACGAGGCCAGCATCGAGGCGCTGCTGGCCGCCGCCGGCCCGGAGACCCGGGATCGGATCGTGTCGGCCTATCCGGGCTACCCGAGCAAGGCGGCCTGTATCCGGCTGGGCGGAGACTTCACCTTCGGCACCGCCGCGTGGGACATCTCCCATGCACACAGCGCCTACGCACCGACCTACGCCTACCGCTACGACTACGCGCCCCGGATCCTGGACATGTCGGGCATGGGCGCCACCCACGCCACCGAGTTGCTCGCCGTCTTCGGCATCTACCGCACCCGGCTCGGAGGGTTGCTCACCGCCGCCGGCGACCGCGCCTCGGCGCGCCGGGTCAGCCGCGAGGTGCAGACCCGGTGGGGTGAGTTCAGCCGCACCGGCAGCCCCGGTGAGGGTTGGCCGCGCTATGACGAGAGCATGCGCGCGGTGCTGGTGTTCGACCGGCAGACCCGGCTGCATTACGACCCCGACGCCGACCGCCGCCGGGCGTGGCACGGGTTCACCCTGGCCGCGCAGTAGCGGCTTGCCCGAACGGCTGCGCCACCGCCCCCGTTGTGGTTGTTTGGTTCGATGGTGCACCCGCTGGATCCCCTCGGCCCCGACGAATTCACCGCTGTCACTGAGATCCTGGGCCGTGAGCACGGCGTCGGAGACGGCTGGCGGTACGCCTCCATCGAGATGGCGGAGCCGGACAAGCGCGCACTGGCCGACTTCGAGGCGGGCGGCGCGGCCCCGCCGCGCCGGGCGATCGTGGTGTGCCTGGACCGTGCGGCCAACGCCACCTACAAGAGTGTGGTGTCACTGACCGACGGCCGCGCCGAATCGTTCGAGCATCTTGCGGGTGTCCAGCCCAACTTCACCGTCGACGAGTTCCTCGAGTGCGACCAGATGCTGCGCAGTCACCCGGACTTCCTGGCCGCGCTGGCGGCCCGCGGCATCACCGATGTCGACATGGTCTTCGTGGACACCTGGACCTACGGCGACGCGGTCATCCCCGACGAGTTCCGCGGCCGGCGGCTCGGCTGGTCGGACACCTGGCTCAAGGACGGGCCGGGGATGAACCCGTACGCGCATCTGGTCAGCGGACTGCACTGTGTCATCGATCTCAACAGCATGGAACTGCTGCGTGTCGAGGACACCGGGAACATCGAAATCCCTTCCGTGATGGGCGAATACGTGCCTCGACACGTCCCCGAGCGGATTCGCGCGGCATCGCGCCGGGAGCCGCTCAAACCGCTGCACATCACCCAGCCCGACGGTCCGTCCTTCACCCTGGACGGCAACCTGCTGCGCTGGCAGAACTGGTCGCTGCGGGTGGGGTTCAACTACCGCGAAGGGATGACACTGCACACCGTCCGGTACCGGGACGGCGACCGAGAACGCTCGGTCGCGCACCGGTTGTCGTTCGCCGAGATGGTGGTGCCCTACCGCGACTCGTCGGTCGATCATTACCGTCGCACGGCATTCGACATCGGGGAGTGGGGACTGGGTTTCATGACCCAGTCTCTGGAACTGGGCTGCGACTGCCTGGGCGAGATCCGCTATCTGGATGCGGTCCTGCACAACAGCAAGGGGCAGCCGTACACGATCGCCAACGCGATCTGCATCCACGAGGAAGACGGCGCGGTGCTGTGGAAGCACGTCGACCACGACTCGGGGGCCGAGGTACGCCGGATCCGCAGGCTCACTGTGTCATTCCACGTCACCGTGGCCAATTACGAGTACCTGGTGTACTGGCGGTTGTATCAGGACGGCAACATCGAGTGCGAGGTACGGGCCACCGGCATCATGGTCACCACGCCGCTGGCGGCCGGACAGTCCAACCCCAATGGCACCCTGGTCGACGAGCGCACCTACGCACCGTTTCATCAGCACTTCCTGGTGGCACGTCTCGACCTCGATGTGGACGGGACCGACAACACCGTCTACATGTCCGAGTCCTTCGCCGAACCGACTGGGCCGGACAACCCGTACGGACTGTCGCTGGTGAGCCGCAATGTGGCGCTGCGCACCGAACAGGACGGCAAGCAGGACGTCGACTTCTCCACCCAGCGGGGCTGGAAGGTGGTCAACACCAACGTCGTCAACGGTCTGGGCACCCACCCGTCCTACAAGCTGGTGCCCACCGGTGCGCTGCCGGCGATGTTCGACCCCGATTCTCCGGTGTTGCGCCGCGCCAACGTCATCGGCCATACGCTGTGGGTCACGCCGAACCATCCCGAGGAACGCTGGCCTGCGGGGGAATTCGTCAACCAGTCGGTAGCTGACACCGGGCTGGGCGAATGGACGAAGGCGAATCGCTCCATCGAGAACACCGATGTGGTGTTGTGGTACGTCTTCGGCATCCACCACATCACCCGACCGGAGGACTGGCCGGTCATGCCGGTGGACGTGGTGTCGTTCTGGCTGAAACCGTTCGGGTTCTTCGACCGCAATCCGGCGCTCGACGTGCCTGCCACCCCCAAGGAGTGTCACAGCTAGTTGACACCTGTCATGTGTGATCGGTGCCACTGCTAGGTTGCCTCTGTGGACCTCACCCTGATCGAACGCCCCACCGACCTGACCAACGCCTGGCTGACCGCCGCACTGGAGGCCGGCACGGTGACCGGACACCGGTTCGAGCGCATCGGCACCGGCCAGATGAGCGAGTGCTACCGGGTCGCACTGAGCTACGCCGACGGCGAGAGCGGACCGCCGACGGTGGTGCTCAAGGTCGCCGCCGCCGACCCGAACAGCCGGGGCACCGGGCTCGCACTGGGCCTCTACGAGCGCGAGGTGAAGTTCTACGCGGAGATCGCGCCACGTTTGGTCCGGGGCGAGCGAAGCGACGGGAATTATCACAGTCCCTTCGCGCCCTGCTACCACCACGCCTACGACCCGGAGACCGGGGCGTTCGACCTGCTACTCGGTGACGCCGCGCCGGCGGTGGTCGGTGACGAGATCCGCGGCGCCACACCGGAACAGGCGCTGCTCGCGCTGTCGCAGCTGGGCCGGGTGCACGGTCCGTTGCTCGGTGACGATGCGCTGGCCGACGCGGCGTGGTTGAACCGGGAGGCGCCGGTGAATCAGGCGCTGCTGGCGGGGCTGTGGGCCGGGTTCTCCGAGCGCTTCGGCGACCGGATCGCCCCGGAGCACCGGCAGGTGTGCGAGCGGCTGGTGGAGGTGTTCGACGAGTACCTCGCCGATGAGGCTGCCACGGTGCAGGGGTTGGTGCACGGCGACTACCGGCTGGACAACATGCTGTTCGGCGAGGCGGGAGCGGATCGTGCGCTGACAGTGGTGGATTGGCAGACGGTCAGCCGCGGCTCGGCGCTGATCGACGTCGCCTATTTCATCGGCTGCGCGCTGCCCGACGAGGTGCGCCGGGAGCATTACGACGCGTTGCTGCGCGCCTACCACGAGGCGCTGGGCGAGACGTCGCCACTGTCCCTGGACGACGTCCGCGCCGGGGTGCGCCGGGCCGGCTTCTTCGGGGTGATGATGGCCATCGTGTCCTCGATGCTGGTCGAGCAGACCGAACGCGGCGACGCCATGTTCATGACGATGCTGGCCCGGCACTGCGCGCACGTACTGGACACCGATGCGCTGGCGCTGCTGCCCGCCGCGGCGGCGCCCGAACCGTTGACCCCGGATCCGGCCGACGAGGGTCCGCACGCGCACACCGACGAGGAACTGTGGAATGAGAGCTGGTACTTCGACTTCGTCGATGCCGCACAGGGTTTGGGCGGTTGGGTGCGGCTCGGCCTGATCCCCAACCAGCAGCGGTCCTGGATCAACGCGTTGCTGTGCGGACCGGGTATGCCCACGGTGGCGGTCAACGATCTGGCCGCTCCGCTGCCGGCGGACCCGGCCAGGGTGCGCACCGAACAGATCGACCTGGGGCTGTCCGCCACCGTGCCGCTGCAGCGCTACCGGGTGACCCTGACCGCCCGGGGCCAGGCCTACGACGATCCGGCCGGGCTGCTCCGTGGCGAGTCGGGGCGGCCGGTGGAGGTGGGACTCGATCTGGAGTTCACCTCGGTGAGCACGCCGTACCGGTACCGGATCACCCCGCGCTACGAGATCGCCTGCTCGGTGACGGGGACGGCCACCGTGGACGGCCGTCAGTACCCGCTCAACGCGGTGCCCGGTCAACGCGATCACTCCTGGGGCGTGCGGGACTGGTGGGCCATGGAGTGGACGTGGAGTGCGCTGCACCTCGATGACGGCACCCACCTGCACGGGGTGGACATCCGCATCCCCGGTGTGCCGCCGATCGGGATCGGTTACCTCCAGCAGGAGGGGCAGCCGCTGGTCGAGCTCACCGCGGTCACCGCGGAAAACGCCTTCGCCGCCGACGATCTGCCGGCCGCGGCCGCGCTGACGATGGCGCCCGTCGAGGTTCGGGTGGACACCACTGAGATCCTGGGACACGCGCCGGTGCTGCTCACCTCCATCGACGGCCGGGTCAGCCGGTTTCCCCGGGCCTGGGCGAAGGTCAGCACCGCCGACGGCCGTACCGGTGTCGGCTGGCTGGAGTGGAACCGCAACTAGCCGGCTCCCCTCCTTTCTCGGCGAGTGTGCGTGTCTGCGGGGGACACGCCGCACGCCTACCCGATTTCACGCACGCTCACGGCAGGCTGGTGCGCGTGATGGTGCTCAAGTCGACCTTGCTGTTCGTCCTCGCCGCGGTCCTGGAGATCGGGGGAGCCTGGCTGGTGTGGCAGGGAGTGCGCGAACACCGGGGCTGGCTGTTCGCGGGTGCGGGCGTGATCGCGCTCGGCGCATACGGTTTCGTCGCCGCGTTCCAGCCGGACGCGAACTTCGGCAGGGTGCTCGCCGCGTACGGCGGTGTCTTCGTGGCCGGTTCGCTGATCTGGGGCATGGTCGCCGACGGGTTCCGACCGGACCGCTGGGACATCTCCGGCGCACTGGTCTGCCTGCTGGGGGTGGCGCTGATCATGTACGCACCCCGGTAGCCGGGGATCGTTCAGCGGCGGTCGTTGTCCAGGTCGCTGCGGTCCAGGCCCATCGGGGTGCTCGCCGGGACGTCACCCGCCGCCACCACCAACCGGGTCAGCGGGGTGAGCGTGCCGAACAGGGTGTCCAGGTCCGCGTCGTCGAGCTCGTCGAACGCGGACAGCGCCAGTCGATCTGTGGCCTCCTCGATCTCCGCTTTGAGCGCGGCCCCGGCGGGGGTGAGCGCCCCGGCACCGTCGAGCAGGCCGCGGTCGGCAAGTTCGGCGACATGGCGCTGCCACTGTTCCTCGTCGTAGTCGCGGCTGCGCATGATCATCTCCCGGGGCACCCGGTCGGCGGCCGCATGCAGGACGTTGGATTGGCGGCCACTGATCCCGAACACGTTGAGTGCGGCGATGTGTCCGTCGCCGCGCTGCTCCCGCAGCAGGGTGCTGGCGTGCCACAGCCGGGCGAGCGGCTCATCCGGCCAGGGCAGGGCCAGGTTCGCGGCGAACAGGGGCCGGCCCTCGGCCGGGACGTTGCGCGCCGCCCGGGCCAGCAGTTCGGCCGCGGTGGCGATCGCGTCGGTGTCGGTGAACCCGTAGCGGCGCAGGGCGGCCACCGCGGAGTCCTCCCGAACCCGCAGGACGGTGTCCGGGGCGGCGATCTCCCAGGCCGCGGGCAGTGCCTTGGCGACGCGCCACGGCGCGAAGTTGTAGAACACCGCCGAGACCACTTCAGGCGCCACCGCCCCCAGCGGCGCGGACCGCGCGGCGAAATAGCCCATCCAGAATCCGCGGTAGCCCAGGTCGTCGAGGGCGCTGCGCGCCTCGGGCGCGAAATAGGTCACCGCGTGCACGGGCTCGAGCCGGTCGAAGAGGCGACGGGCAATGGATGTGGGTCGGCTCATGCCGACAGTCAATCACTGTCGCCGTCGTCGGCGACCGCCGAGGCGGCCTCGTCGATGATCGACCGCATGGCGCGCTCGGCGCCGTCTGCGTCACGCAGCCGGATGGCCCGGGCCACCTCGTCGTGCAGGGCGATGGCGGCCGGGTTGGGCGCGGCGGGCATCATCCCGTGATGAGTGCGGCCGGTGAGCACCTCGGCCACCACCGCGTAGAGCGCCCGGAACATCTCGTTGCCGCTGGCTTCCAGCAGCGTGCGGTGAAAGATCTTGTCCGCCTGTAGGTATGACTCCAGATCCCCGGAGCGTCCGTGCATCACCATGTCCGACACGGCCGCGGCCATGATGCGGCATTGGTGGGGGTCGGCCCGCCGGGCCGCCAATGCCGCCGCAGCAGGCTCGAATCCACGGCGCAGTTCGGAGAGCGAGACGAGTTGGGCGGCGCGATCTCCGGAATCCAATCGCCAGCGGATCAGCCTGGGATCGAAGACATTCCACTTATCGGATGGCTGGATGGTGATGCCCACCCGACGCCGCGAGGCCACCATGCCCATGGACTCCAGGACGCGCACGGCCTCGCGCGCGACGCTGCGGGAGACGTCGTGCTCGGCGCTGACGTGCTCCAGGTTTATCACCTGCCCGGCGGGGTACCTGCCCGACACCACGGCGGTGCCCAGCGCGGTCAGCACGTTCTCGTGCAGTGCGCTGACATTGGGCGTGGATGACACGGATACATCCTGTCATAGCTCGTCGCCACCACATATGAGCAGATTTTTTCGTGATCTGCTTGCAATAATATGACGATTGATGCACGCTATGTGAGGCCAGACACATGGAGGCGGTAGCAAGATGACGGCACCAATCGTGGTGATGGGCGTTTCCGGTTCCGGAAAATCGACCGTCGGGGCGGCACTTGCCCAACGGGTCCGGGTTCCGTTCGCCGACGCCGACGACTTCCACCCGCCGGCGAACATCGCGAAGATGACCGCCGGTGAGCCGCTCGACGACGACGACCGGCACCCCTGGCTGGAGGCGATCGGCGAGTGGCTGGCCGAGCGCTGCGCCACCGGCGGGGTGATGAGTTGCTCGGCACTCAAACACCGGTACCGCGATCAACTGCGCCGGCATTGCCCATCCGTGCGGTTCCTGCACCTGAGCGGCACCCCCGAGATCATCGGGGCCCGTCAAGCCAGCCGGCCCGGGCACTTCATGCCGGCCTCGCTGCTCGCCTCGCAGTTCGAAACCCTCGAACCGCTGGCCCCCGATGAGTCCGGACTGACGATCGATGTCGGCCAGAGCATCGATTCCATCGTCAACGAGTACGTCTCCCGCGCCGGACTGGAGTCCTGATGAGCAACCTCACGATGCCCACCGGCGTCACCCTGCTGGCCGAACCGCCGAAGCTGGTCGAGCCGGTCGCGTCCACGCCGCATCTGATGCTCGCCTTCCTCGCGGGCATCGCCGTGATCATCGTGCTGATCACCGTCGTGAAGCTGCACCCGTTCCTGGGACTGATCTTCGGGGCGGTCACCGTGGGGGCGGTGGCCGGCGAGGAGTTCGCGACCGTGCTGACCTCCTTCTCCAACGGCTTCGGCAAGACCGCCGCCAGCGTCGGCATACTCATCGCGCTGGGCGCCATGTTCGCCAAGTTGCTGGCCGATTCCGGGGGCGCCGACGAGATCGTGGACACCATCGTCGGGCGCGCCTCGCCGCGGATGCTGCCGTGGGCGATGGCGCTGGTCGGCGCCATCATCGGGCTGCCGATGTTCTTCGAGATCGGCCTGGTGCTGCTCATGCCCGTCATCTACCTGGTCGCGCGCCGGTCCGGACTGTCCCTGATCACCATCGGAATCCCGGCCCTGGCAGGCCTTTCCGCGATGCACGGTTTCGTCCCGCCGCATCCGGGCCCGCTCGCCGCCATCGGGTACCTCGGCGCGGACCTCGGGGTCACCCTGGCTCTCGGTGTCGCCGTGGCCATTCCGACCATCGTCGTCGCCGGTCCACTGTTCGGGAAGCTGGCCGGAAAGTGGGTGGTGGTCGGCGCACCGGACACCTTCGCCGCCGACGAATGGGCCGAGGGGGAGCAGCGCCGCCGGCCGTCGTTCGCTATCACGCTGTTCAGCGTGCTGCTGCCGGTCGTGCTCATGCTC
The DNA here is from genome assembly GCF_043974665.1 of Mycobacterium sp. AMU20-3851. Classification (NCBI taxonomy): domain Bacteria; kingdom Bacillati; phylum Actinomycetota; class Actinomycetes; order Mycobacteriales; family Mycobacteriaceae; genus Mycobacterium; species Mycobacterium sp. AMU20-3851. Next base: position 2,841,024 of record NZ_CP146371.1, on the reverse strand, counting down.
GGCAAGGCGCTCGTCGACATCTTCATCGAGGACGAGGGGCAGTGGTTCCGGCTGATCTTCGACACCCTGGGCACACCGTTGATCGCTCTGCTCATCGCCGTGATCGTCGGCATGCTGACCCTCGGCCTCGGCGGCGGCATGAGCCGCGACGAGATCACCAAGTGCGTCGAGTCCGGCCTCCCTCCGGTGGCCGGGATCATCTTGATCGTGGCCGCCGGCGGTGGGTTCAAGGAGGTGCTGGTCGACACCGGTATCGGTACCGCACTCAAGAATCTGGCCGAAGGCACCAACATCTCGGTGCTGTTGCTGGCCTGGGGCCTCGCTGTGGCGATCAGGCTGGCCACCGGGTCGGCGACCGTCGCGACCATCACCGCCTCGTCGTTGATGATCGGCCTGATCGAGGGGATGAGTTCCGGCGAAGTGTCACTGGTGGTGCTGGCCGTCGGTGCGGGCTCGCTGTTCTTCTCTCACGTCAACGACGCCGGATTCTGGTTGGTCAAGGAGTACTTCAAGCTCACCGTCGGTCAGACCATCAAGACCTGGTCGATCATGGAGACCGTACTTTCGGTGTCCGGCCTCGTGGTGGTCCTGGTGCTCGATCTGTTCATCTGAGAACCTGGGTGCCGCCGGCGAGTTCATCGTGCTTGCCCTGTTTGCTCGCACTGCCGCTGATGGTCACCGCGATGACCAGGATGGCGATGACCCCGAGCAGGCCGCCGATCAACGGGACGATCGGCAGCAAGGTGAACACGTTGCGGATCGCCGACTCCCGCAGCGTGGGCTTCGCCCCGCCGGGACCGTGCACGGACAACCCGAGGATCTTCTTGCCCGGGGTCGAGCCCTGGGCGACCTCGAAGGCGACGAAGTAGACGAAGGTGAGCAGCCCGGTGAACAGGCCGGTCACCCAGATGTTGGACAACGTGTCGGTGAAGAACGCCAACACGAACGCGACGATGCCGACGAGGACGCCGTCGATGACACGGGCGAAGAAGCGGCGGGCGAGGCCACCGGGCTTCCCGCCGGTTGCGCTGTAGGTACTCGGGTACGGATCGAATCCACCGGTGCTCATGCCTGCGAACTTACCCGTGCGGCCAATGCCGGTATGGGGTGAAACCCGGGCGGATCTCAAATCCGCCGGGCGATTCCGCGCAGCACGGTGTCCCGTGCCAGCCTCAGTGCGGCAGCGGTGCCGATGCCGGCGATGATGTTGCCCGGCACCCAGAGCACGTCCATCACGCACCGGGCCAACACATCCAGCGGGGCGGCATCGATCCGCAGATCACCCGCCCGGGCACCGGCGGCCAACAGTTGTTCCAGTTGCTCCATCCGACTGGCGAACGCATAACCGGGATTCGGACTGTCCGGCGGCGACTGGCGCATCCAGGCCAGTTGGATCTTCCACTCATCCGGGAACTGTTCGACGGCATTGATGAAGATCCAGCTGATGGCGTCCAGCTTCTGCACCGCGGTGGACTCCGAGCCCATCACCGCGACCGAAGCCGTGACGGTCTTCTCGCCGAAATCCCGCATGATGGAGGCGAGCAGTTGGTCCTTCGATCCGATGATCCGGTAGACGGTGGCCGGATTCAGGCCCGCCTCGGTCGCGATATCGCGAATGGTGGCGACTTCGAACCCTTTGCGGCCGAAGACGGTACGTGCCGCGTTACGGACGTGGGCGGCCTTGTCGCCGCGCGCTGTCAGCCCGTCTGCGGACCAGCCGGCGATCACCTCGTCGGCCGCAGCCAGCGCCGGTGAGCCGTCGAGCTCGGCATCGCTGCCGCTTCGGGCCGCCAAGCCGGTCAACATGATGCCGCACAGTGCCTCGGCCACCTTGTCGGCCTCGGCGTCCCTGCGGATGACATCGAGGCCGACGTGCAACATGGACTGGCAGATGCGGTCGGCAACCACGGCCAGGTCCAGATCGGACCGCACGTAGCCGCTCCACCGTCCCGCGCGCAACGTCTGGACCATCGCGTCCTGCAGCGATTTCGGGGGATGGCGGAGCATCTCGACCAGGACCGGGCTTTCCGTCGGTGCCTCGTAGAACGACATCTGCAAGGCAGCCCGGTTGCGCACCGCGCAGCGCGCGATGTCGGCACCCAACTCGACGACCCGGTCCTTCACCGTGGCCGAATCATGCGCATCGAGCCGGGTCAGGCCGAGCTCGCCCGCGCGGGTCAGATCGGCGTGGTACCGCCGCACGAGTTCGGCCAGCAGATCGTCCCGAGATTCGAAATGGTGGTACAGACTACCGGTGAGAATGCCTGCGGCACTGGCAATCTCCTGCAGCGAGGTGCGCAGGCCCGAGGAGGCGATCAGCGTCTCTGCGGTCTGCAGGATCTCCGCGCGCCGGGAACTCTCGGCGGGCTGCTCAATCGCCACGCCACCTCCACGGCCATCGTCCCGTCGGCACCGACAGGCTGAACTTTGCGAACGCAAAGGTTATCAAATGTCGGATGCCGTCTCCTCCAGCGAGCAGCACGTTATTTCGAAGACATGCCGCGGCAGGGTGTTCGGCATGTCCAGGCAGGTGAGCAGCCCGGCCTTCGCCTCGATGACGTAGGGGACGGCGTTGACCACCCGCATGGCCGTCGCCGCCATCGCGGCGCGCCCGGCACCGTGTCCTTCGGCCTCGCCGAGGGTCATCTCGCAGTGGATGTCGGGATCACCGTCGATGTCGACGCGATAGGTGGCATCGGTCTGGGAGGCGGGCCAGTTCGGCGCCACATCGCGGGACATCCGGATGATGTGCACCAGCACAATGGCTTCCCGTCCGTCGATCACCCCGGCCGCACGGGTACGCACCGCGCCACACGTTCCCGCCTCGATGGTGCCGAACGCGACCTCGATATCGCGGTCGGTCGGCTCGCGGTCCAAGGTGCCCCGGATCTCCTCGATCTGGGCGCCAAGTCCCTCGGCGATCAACCGGATCGGTGCGTTCCAGGCCAGCTCGATGAATCCCGGGGTCTTCAGCATCGGTTCGAAATCGAGCCTGCGGCCGAAACCCATGCCGTCCATCATGACGTCGGCCACCGGGTAGTGATCGTTGAGCGAGATCTCGGTCGCGGTGACGGTGCGGATCTTCTTCGATTGGGTGGACAACAGCAGGGCCAGCTGGTCGGAGCCGAAACCGGGGAACACCCCGGACACGTACAGCGAGGCGTCGCCCTCGCGCGCGGCGGCATCCAGCCGGTCACGCCAGTCGGGCAGGAAATAGGACGGTGGGTACAGCAGACTGGTCGAGGTCGTCGACACCACGTTGATGCCGGCGGCGAGCAGCCGCTCGTAGTCCGGCAGGGCACCGGCGTCACGTTCCGGTCCGCTGGCGGCGTAGACGACGCAGTCCGGCCGCAGCGCGATGAGCGCGTCGGCGTCCCGCGTCGCCGCAAGCCCGACGGGCGGGCCGCCGGCCAACTCGCCCGCATCGCGGCCGTCCTTGTCCGGGTTGTGCACCCACACGCCGACCAGCTCGAGGTCGGGTCTGTTCAGCACCGCGTCGACGGCGATCGCGCCGACCCCGCCGGTCGACCACACCACCACCCGCTTCGGTACCGGCTGCACAGGCGTCACACCCACGCCAACTCCTCACGGTCGACCTCGGAGAGTCTCGCGACTATAACCTAACTTTTGTTGCACAACCCCCGAACCGCGCAGTAGCAGGACAGTCCGGCGGTCGGCCGTGAAAGTCGCTGACACTGTAGTCAAACCTATTCTTTCCGGCCGCCGGCTCTTGACCGTCGAACAATGCGGGCTGTAGCTTCCGAATCAAACATTAGGTTGTAGACCACGAGCTCCCCGGACGCCCGGGCGGCGGGGGGACTTTGTGCTCGGCGCGCGCTGGGCCGTGGCTGCACCTGCTGGCCTGACGTCGTTCACCGGGAGGGGTGGTCGTGGCGAACCTGACGGCGCGGTCGCTCGCCGGGCTGGGAACGATCGTCGCGTCGGCCGCGGTCGCCACGCTGGCAGGGATCGCGTTCCGCGGTGACTTCGAGGACTCGGTGCCGGTCACCGTGGTGTCCCCGCGGGCCGGCCTGGTGATGAATCCCGACGCCAAGGTGCAGTTCCACGGGGTTCAGGTGGGCACGGTGGCCGCCATCGAGGATCGGGCCGACGGACAGGCGGTGCTACACCTGGCCATGGATCCGGCGCGGCTGCCGGCCATTCCCGCCAATGCCATCGCCGACATCGCCGCCACCACCGTCTTCGGCGCCAAGTCGGTGCAACTGCGACTGCCGCCGGACCCATCGCAACAGTCCATGCGTCCGGGACAGGTACTCGATGCCCGGCAGGTGATGATCGAGATCAACACCGTGTTCGAACAATTGGTGTCGGTGCTCTCGACCATCCAACCGGAGAAACTGAACCAGACGCTGGGGGCGATCGCGGCGGCCACCGGCGGTAACGGCGGTCAGGTCGGACAGATGCTGGTGGATCTGAATTCCTTCCTGCACCAGATGAATCCACGCATCGACACGATCAACCGGCACTTGGAAACCCTGCCGCCGGTGTTGAGGTCCTACGCGGACGCGGCAACCGATCTGCTCACCGTCACCGATGACGCCACCGTGATCGGGCGGACCATGGTGGATGAGGAACAGAACCTCGACGCCATGCTGCTCGGCGCCATCGGCCTTGCCGACGTCGGTGATCAGGTACTGCGGGACAGCCGTCAACCCCTGACCGACACCGTGAAGTTCCTGGTGTCCACCACCGATCTGACCAACCGGTACAACGAAGCCCTGCGCTGCGCGCTCAAGGGCATCACGTTGATGTCGACGAATCCGCCCCTGAACGAACCGGGTGTGGACATCCTGGCCGGATTCATGTGGAGCCAGGAACGGTATCGATACCCGGAGAACATCCCGAAAGTGGCCGCCACCGGCGGACCGCAGTGCACCGACCTGCCCGATGTGCCGTACCAGAAGGTGCCGCCGTTCGTCGTCACCGATGTGGGGGCCAATCCGTGGAAGTACAACAATCCCGGGATCGTGCTCAACGCCGATGGGCTCAAACAGATCCTGTTCGGTGGCCCCAAGGACGGCCCGCCCCGTAACAGCGCACAGATCGGCCAGCCCGGATGATGCGGCTGGGCATCAAGTTCACGGTGTTCGCCGCGGTGATGACGCTGCTGACCGCTGCGCTGTTCTTCATCTTCGGTCAGTACCGGACAGGTTCCACCCATACCTACACCGCGGTGTTCGAGAACGTCTCGCACCTCAAACCCGGTGAATCCGTGCGCTTCTCCGGGGTCCGGGTAGGCACCGTCTCCGACGTGCGCATGCAGGCCGACAAGACGGTATTGGTGTCCTTCTCCACAGACCGCGACGTGGTGATGACCGACGGGACGCGCGCCGAGGTGCGCTATCTCAACCTGGTCGGCGACCGGTTCCTGGAGATCGTCGATGAACCCGGATCGACCAGGCTGCTGCCGCCCGGTGCCCGGATCCCCGTGCACCGCACATCCCCGGCGCTGGATCTCGACCTGCTGCTCGGCGGCCTCAAACCCGTTGTGCAGGGCCTTGATCCCGAAGACATCAATGCCCTCACCGGGTCACTCATCCAGGTCGTGCAGGGTCAGGGACCGACGATGGAGTCGTTGATGAGCAACTCCGCGACGTTCGTGCACACGATGGCCGACCGTAGCGCGACGATCCAGCAGTTGATCGACAGCCTGCGCCGCACCCTGGGCACCCTGACCGAGCAGGGCGCGGACTTCACCGCGGCCATCGACCGGCTGGAGCAGTTCATCAGCGGCTTGGCAGCCGAACGGGAGCCAGTGGGCGCCGCCATCGACGCCCTCAACGCCGGTACCGCCTCGCTGGCCGATCTGCTCGGACGGGCCCGCGGGCCGCTGGCCGGGACCCTCGACCAGGTCAACCGACTGGCACCCGCACTCGAGGGGCAGAAGGGTCTCCTCGACGACGCACTGCAGAAGGCACCTGAGAACTACCGAAAGCTGATCCGGATCGGCTCCTACGGAAGCTTCGTCAACTACTACATCTGCTCGTTGGCGGTCCGGGTCACCGACCTGCAGGGCCGGACCGCCGTCTTCCCGGTGTTCAAGCAGGAACAGGGCAGGTGTGTGGAGCCCTGATGCTGAAATACCGAGGTCCCAAGCTGATCCGCGCCGGCATCATGGGCGCGATCCTGATCGCACTGGTCGTCGCCGTGGGTCTGCAGCCGCAGCTACTCATCAACTGGGCGACCACCGTGCGCTATCAGGCCGTGTTCGCCGACGCGGCCGGACTGGTGGTCGGCAACGAGGTGGCGGTGTCCGGGATGGACGTCGGCACGGTCTCGGATATCGAACTGGGCACCGACGGCGCACTGGTCACCTTCAGCGCCGATGCGACAATGCAATTCGGCTCCGAAACCACCGCCCATATCCGGACCGGTACGCTGCTCGGGCAACGCGAACTCACGCTGACGTCCGCGGGGTCGGGGACCCTGCGCCCGATGTCGACGATTCCGCGATCACGGACATTCACCCCGTACACGCTGACCGAGGCCGTCGGGGAGTTGGCCACCAACACCGCCGGCACCGACACCGCCGCGGTCAACCAGTCACTGGACACGCTGTCGGCCACCATCGACCAGATCGCCCCGCAGCTGGGACCCACCTTCGACGGTCTGACCCGTATCTCCCAGACGATGAATCGACGCGACGAGGCATTGGGGGACCTGCTGCGCAGCGGCAACGCCGTCACCGAGATCCTGGCCGAGCGCAGCCAGCAGGTGAACACCATGATCCTCAACACCGACGACCTGGTCGAGGTGCTGGCCGAGCGGCGTTGGGCGATCGTGGAATTGCTGTCCCATGTATCGGCGGTGTCCCGGGAACTGGCCGGGGTGATCGCCGACAACGAGCAGGAGCTCGCGCCGTCGCTGGCCAAACTGAACGCCGTCAGCGCGGTGCTGGAAAAGAACCGGGACAACATCGCGCTGGCGTTGCCCCGGCTGGCGAAGTTCCAGATCACGCTGGGGGAGACCGTCGCCAACGGCCCGTATTACAGCGCCTACATCCCCAACCTGGATCTGCCGCCACTGCTGCAGCCGTTCCTGGACTACGCGTTCGGCTTCCGCCGCGGCGTGAACGCCGGGCAGCCACCCGACAATGCCGGGCCGCGTGCCGAGTTCCCCTTCCCGTACAACGGCATACCGGAGAAGCCACACCCATGACAGCCCAGCGACGCAATCGCCTCATCCTGGGCGGCATCGCCGTCCTGGCCGTGCTGCTGGCGGCTGCCGGTCATCTGCTCAGCCACAGCCACTTCGGGTCCAAGACCGTCAGTGCCATCTTCGAAACGGCCACCGGCATCTATCCCGGCGACCAGGTGCGGGTGGCGGGCGTCCCGGTCGGCACCATCACCTCGATGGAAGCCGAGGGTACCCAGGTCCGGATCGTGATGGCCGTCGACGACGATGTGGCGGTCCCGGCGGAGGCCGGCGCCATCGTGGTGGCCGAGAACCTGGTCTCGTCCCGCTTCGTGCAGCTCGCCCCGCTGTACACCAACGGGCCGACGCTGCAGGACGGCGCCGTCATCCCGCGCAGCCGCACGGCGGTGCCGGTGGAGTGGGACGAGGTCAAGACCCAGTTGAACCGGCTGGCCGCCGATCTGGGCCCGCAGGCCGACGTGTCCACCACATCGGTCGGCCGGTTCATCGACAGCGCAGCGGACGCGCTGGACGGCAACGGGGCGAAGCTGCGCCAGACGATCTCCGAGCTATCCGGAGCGGCAAAGATATTCGCCGACGGCAGCGGGGACCTGGTGGGTACGGTGCAGAATCTACAGGCCTTCGTCTCCGCGCTGCGCGACAGCAGCGAGCAGATCGTCGCGTTCGAGGACCGGTTGGCCACGCTGACCGCCGCCGTCGACGGCAGCCGCGGCGACCTCGACGCCGCACTGACCGACCTGTCCGAGGTGATCGACGATGTGCAGCGGTTCGTCCGGGACAGCAGCGACGAGACCGCCGAGCAGGTGCAGCGGCTGGCGAATGTCACCCAGAACCTGGTGGATCACCGGATGGACCTGGAACAGGTCCTGCACGTGACGCCCACCTCACTGGCCAACGCCTACAACATGTTCGACCCGCGCACCGGCGGTGCCAGCGGCGTGTTCGTGCTGAACAACATGTCCGATCCGGTGAGTTTCGTCTGCGGCATGACGGGTGCGCTGGAGAACGTCACCGCACCGGAGAGCGCCAAGTTGTGCTCGCAGACACTCGGGCCCGCGTTGCGGACGATGAACTTCAACTATCTGCCGTTCCCGTTCAGTCCCTTCCTCACCGCGGCGCCGTCGCCCGGCAAGCTGATCTACACCGAGCCCAAACTCGCACCGGGTGGCGATCTCGGCCCGCCCGCGGCACCGGTGCCCTCGGTGTCCGCCTACACTGGGGCGCCCGGGGACCCGCCGGCGACGTTGGAGGACCTGCTGTTCCCGGGGGTGCCCACACCATGAGACGACTGTGCGTGCTCGCCGTCACGGTGATGGTGGCCGTGCCCGGCTGTGCGTTCAGCGGGGTGAACTCGCTGCCGCTGCCCGGCACCGTCGGCCGCGGCGACAATGCGTTCAGGTACTCGGTCGACCTGGCCAACGTCGGTACCCTGGAATCCAATTCGCCGGTGATGATCGACGATGTGGTGGTCGGCACCGTCGACCGGATCAGGGTGCAGGACCGGCACGCCCAGGCCGACATCTCGGTGCGGCACGGTGTCGTCGTACCGGCCAACACCGTGGTCAGCGTGGGACAGACCAGCCTGCTGGGATCGATGCACCTGCAGTTGGGTGCCCCGGTGGGGCAGGACCCACAGGGACAGCTTCCCGACGGTGCGGTGATCCCGCTGGACCGGTCCCGGAGCTACCCGAGCACCGAACAGACCCTGGCCGCCCTGTCCGCGGTGGTCAACCCCGGCGGGCTCGGCCAGATCGGCTCCATCATCCACGATGTGAACAATCTGTTCGCCAACCGGCAGGGTGAGATCCGGGAACTCGTCGGCCAGATGGACACCTTCGTTGGCAACCTGAATATCCAGCGGGACAACATCATCACGACCATCACCGAACTCGACCGGTTCGCCGCGACATTGGCCGGAAACGACGAGGTCATCCGCCGGGCGCTACGCGAGATCCCGGTCGCACTCGACGTGCTGAACCGGCAGCGCCCCAATCTGGTGGGCGCCCTGACCCGCCTCGGGGTCTTCAGCGACACGGCCACCGCGGTGATCGCAGACACCAAGGACTACCTGGTGCGCAATCTGGAGAACCTCGGGCCGACGCTGGCAGCCATCGCCGATGTCGGTCCGGAACTGGGCCGCACGATAGCCTTCGCCACCGTCTTTCCCATGGGCCAGAACCTGATCGACCGTGGCATCCACGGCGACTACATGAACCTGTTCGTCACCGTCGACCTCACCCACAACCGGCTCAAGCGGGGTCTGTTCGCCGGCACCCGATTCGGTGACGAGAACGCGCCGCTGGTCCCCGCCCCCGGCGACCCCGGTTATGACGCCTTCTACACCAACAATCCGATGGGCTCGCCGGTGGGACAACCGCCCAATCCATCGCCGTGGCCGACGTCCGAAGGCGGTGGCTGATGCTCACCCGGTTCGTGCGCACCCAGCTGATCATCTTCACCATCGCCTCGGTGGTCGGGCTGTCGGTCATGCTGGTGCAGTACCTGCAGGCGCCGATGCTGCTCGGACTCAACCGCATCACGGTCACCCTCAAATTGCCCAGTTCCGGCGGGCTGTACCGGTTCGCCAACGTCACCTACCGCGGTATCCAGATCGGCAAGGTGACCGAGATGAACGTCGACCGCCATGGCGCGATCGCCACGCTGTCGCTGGACCGGGAGCCCCGGATCCCGGCCGATGTCCAGGCCCAGGTGCGCAGCGTGTCCGCCGTCGGCGAGCAGTATGTCGATCTCCGACCGCTCACGGACCAGGGGCCCTACCTGGGAGACGGGTCCGTCATCGACCGGCCCGACACCACGGTGCCGCAGCAGGTGGCGCCGATGATGGAGCGACTCGACGCACTGGTCGGCAGCATCCCCAAGGACAAACTCTCTGAATTGCTCGACGAATCGTTCGAGGCGTTCGACGGTGCCGGGCCACAGCTGCGATCCCTGCTGGATTCCTCGGCCCGGATCACCGGCGACCTCGACGGCGCCGGATCGGATATGGCCGGGCTGATCGACGACGCTGTGCCGCTGGTGGACAGCCAACGTCGGAGTACCGACTCGTTGAGCTCCTTGTCGCAGAGCCTGGCCGGCGTCACAGATGAACTCAGGGCCAACGACGCCGAGTTCCGCCGCATCGCGGCCAGTGCACCGCAGACCACCCGAGATGTCACGCATCTGCTCGAACAGGTCAAGCCGACGTTGCCGGTGCTGCTGGCCAACCTGTCCACCATCGGCCAGATCGGGGTGACCTACCGCCCGGGCCTGGAACAGATGCTGGTTCTGCTGCCGCCGCTGGTGGCCTACTACCAGGCCTCGGCGCCCGGACAGAACCCGACGGGCATCGCGATCGGCGACTTTCGGATCTCGGTCAGCGATCCTCCGGCCTGCACGGTGGGCTTCCTGCCGCCCACGGCGTGGCGCAGCCCGGCCGATACCACCACCGTCGATACGCCGGACGGCATGTACTGCAAGCTGCCGCAGGATTCGCCGATCGCGGTGCGCGGGGCGCGCAACACCCCGTGCATGGGTGTGCCCGGGAAATACGCTCCGACGGTGCAGGAGTGCTATAGCGACAAGCCCTTCACGCCGCTGGCCATGCGCCAGCACGCACTCGGGCCGTACCCGTTCGACCCGAATCTGATCGCCCAGGGCATCGCACCGGACGACCGCGCGACCGACGATGACCGTCTCTACGCCCCGGTGCAGGGCACCGCCCCGCCGCCGCCCGTGCCGCCCGCCCCGCCGCCACCGGTGGCGTTCGCGCACTACGATCCGGTCACCGGGCGGTTCGCCACACCGGACGGTCAGGTGTCCGCGCAGACCGATCTGGTGGCTCCGGTGCCGGCCGGGGACTGGAAGCAGCTGATTCTGCCCGGTGGAGGCGCACCGTGAAGTATGCGTTGAGTTCTTTCGCCACAGTCCTTTTCGCGGCGCTGGTGGCGGCGCCGCCGAGCATAGCCGACAACGAGGGGACCGCCGTCAACGGGCGTTTCACCGCGGTGTCAGACGGGAAATGGTCCAAGACCAACGAGACCTATCGTGATCAGACGACCCTGACGGAGACCTGGACGATCACGTCGACCTGCCATACCGCCTACGACTGCACCGGGCAGATCGTCAGTGATCGGGGTTGGACGGCCGAATTGCGTTACCTGAGCGGTCATTGGCGGGCCCGCCACACGGTGCCGAACTGGGTGCCCTGCGCCGACGGCACCTTCGCACCGGGACGCCAAGACCTCGCCTTCTGGCCGGCCCGCACCAACGACTACAACGCATCCGTGCTGACCGGCTGGAACGAGACCGTCGGACCGAGCGGGGCGTGCGGGATCAACAGGGCGGTGACGATCCGAATGCCGTTGCAGCTGACCAGGATCGACTAATCTCGCACGGCCACACCACGGATCACCGTGTCCCGGGAGTGGGTGAGCGCACGGTCGGGCCCCAGTTCCCGCAGGATGTTCTCCGGGATCCACTGCACACCGATGACACCGCGGGCCAGCAGTTCGGCGTTCGGGCTGTCCACCCGGATCTCCCCGGAACGGATCCCTTCGGAGAGCATCGTCTTCATCTGCCGCACCCGGGTCGAGAACGACCATCCAGGGTCGGCGACATCGGGTGGGGACTGCCGCATCCAGGCCAGCTGGATCCGGAACTCGTCCGGGAACTGGTCCAGCGCATTGATGTTGAGCCAGCTGAGCGCGTCCAGCTTCTCCAGCGGCGTGGAGTCCGTGCGCAACACCTCGCTCCAGCCACCGCCCACCTTGTGGCCGAAGGCGAGCATGATCGACATCAGCAGCTCATCCTTGGAGCCGATGATCCGGTATACGGTCCCGGTGCCCATTCCGGCCGCCGACGCAATGTCGCGAATGGTGGTCATCTCGTATCCACGCCTACCGAACTCGCTGCGCGCGACGGCGCGGACGTGAGCGGCCTTGTCGCTGCCGGCCGGCTCGGCGTTCTCCGACCAGCTCTTGACCACCTCATCGGCGGCGGCATAGGCGGCCGAACGATCCAGGTGCGCGTCGGTGAGCTCGTGGCTGGCCAAGCCATGCAGGTGGATGCGGCACAGGAGGCCGGCCACCTGATCGCTGCTGCCCTTGTGCCGGATCACGTCGAGCCCGACGTGCAGCATGCTCTGGCAGATCCGGTCGGCCAGCGTCGGTAGGTCCATCTCGGGCCGGATGAAACCGCTCCACCGGCCCGCGCGCAGCAGCTGCAGCATGGCGGACTGGATCCCGGCCGGCCGCTGCTTGGTCAGCTCGATCAGCTCGGGGTCCGAACTGGGGCCTTCGTAGAACGACATCTGCAACGCGGCGCGGTGGGCCACCGCGCACCGGGCGATGGCCCGGCCCAGGCCGACGATCTGTTCCTCGATCGGACGCGGATCGGGGGAATCGAGTCCACGCAGCGCCTGCTCGCCGACGAGGTCCAGCGCCGCGTGATAGCGCCGGATCAGTTCGACGAGGATGGCTTCCTTGGATTCGAAATGGTGGTACAGGCTGCCGGCGAGGATTCCTGCCGCATCCGCGATCTGCTGTAGCGACGTCCGCAGCCCCGATTCGGCGATGACGTCGTTGGCGGTGCGCAGAATCTCGATCCGGCGGGTGTCCGGGGAGTCTGACGATTGGTCGATCATCAACTCCCTGCTCTCGTGTCCGAACCCGATAGGAATACCGATTCTACGACCACGCCTCGCGGCGGCGGGGCATTGCGTATCCCAGGCGCGCTACCCGAGGGCCCCGCTCCTTTCCGTCCGGCAGCCGGCCACCAGCGCGGCACCGACCTGCTCGGCGTACGGCTCGCCGCTGCCGAGGAAACCCGAGAAGCCCAGCAGCCGCCTCAGGTACAGATGTGCATCGTGCTCCCAGGTGTAGCCGATCCCGCCGAACACCTGGATCGCGGTATCGCCCACACCGGCCAGCCGGGCACCGAAGGCTTTGATCCGGGCTGCCGCCATTCGCCGCCCGGTGTCATCGGCCTCGTCGGCCGCCCACAGCGCCCGCAGCACGCCACCGCGGCCCAGCTCGACGGTCTGGAACATGTCGACACACAGCTGCTGGACCGCCTGGAAACTGCCGATGGGCCGGCCGAATTGGCACCGGTTCTTGGCGTACTCGATGGTCATCTCCAGTAGGGCCTGCGCGGCACCGAGTGCGTCTGCGGCCGCCAGCGCCAGCACGTCGTCGCGCAACGCGGCCACGGCCTCGTCCCCGGCAGTGCCCAGTCGCTGCCCCGGGACGTCGTCGAAGTTCGCCCGGAAAGCCTTGCGGGTCAGGTCGATTGCCGGCACCGCTGAGAGCTGCAGGCGCGCTGCCGGCGTGGAATACAAATCCCAGCCGCAGGATTCGGGGGACAGAACAAGCACCACGTCCGCGGCGCCCGCATCGGTGAGCCCGTCGATCTCTCCCCGCAGCAGCACCTCCTGGCCGGCGCCGGTGGCCACCGGCCCGGGACCGGTCAGCGGCCCCACGGTCGCGATGGTCGATCCGCCGGCGATCCCGGCGAGTAGTTCGGCGGCGCGATCCTCAAGACCGAACCGGGCCAGCGCGCGGGCCGCGGCGGCGCAGGACAACCAGGGCCCGGGGTACACGGCGGATCCGAGTGCCTCTGCGACGATGCCGGCCTCGACCATCGTCGCACCCGTCCCGCCGTTCTCCGGCGCCACCAGCAGACCGGTCGCGCCGAGCCCGGCCAGCCCCTGCCACACCGGACCGGTGCCGCCCCGCGGGTCATCGAGGTACTGCCGCGCGTGATCGGCCCCGGCCTTGTCCGCCAGGAATCCCCGGACCGTCTCCGCCAATGCCGTCTGCTCGGCGCTGTATTCCAGGTTCACAGGTCGCTCCGGATCATCGGCGGGGGAGTCCGAGCAGTCGCGCGGTGATGTTGGTGTTGATCTGGGTGGTACCGCCGGCGATGCTCAGCGCATGGGAGGTCAGTCGGTAGTCGGCCCACCGTCCGTCGGCACCCGTGTCGCCGAGTAGGTCATAGCCGAGTGCCGCCAGATCCTGTCCGATCTGCGCCCACACCGTCTTCGCCAGGCTGGCGGTGCCGAATCCGTCCCGGCCGTGCCTGGTCGCCGAAATCGAACGCTGGCACAGGGTTTCCAGATAGCTGATACGCATCTCGAGGTCCCCCAGGCGGCGCAGGAGCGCGGGATCGGACAGGTCGTGGCCCGCGGCGTCCAGGTCTGCGACCAGGTCGGTGAGTCTGGTCTGCATCTCGGCGTACAGCCTTGCCGCCCCGGCACGTTCGTGCGACAACGTGGTGGTCGCCACCTGCCACCCTTCGTTGAGCCCGCCGAGCAGTGCGCTTGCCGGGACCCGGACGTCGGTGAAGAAGATCTCCGCGAAGTCGGCGTCACCGTTGAGGGTGACCAGGGGGCGGGCCTGCACTCCGGGTAGCGACAGGTCGACGATCAGGCAGGAGATGCCCTGATGCTTGGGAACATCCGGGTCCGTACGCACATACAGCTGACACCAGCGAGCGCGGTGGCCCAAGGATGTCCAGACCTTCTGGCCGTTGATGACGAAGTCGTCACCGTCGGCGACGGCGCGGGTCCGCAACGAAGCCAGATCCGAACCCGCCTCCGGTTCGGACATGCCCTGGCACCAGATGTCGTCGGCCCGGAGCATGCGGGGGAGCAGTTCGAGCTTCTGCCGCTCGGAACCGTACTGCATGAGTGCGGGCGCGATGTTGTTGATGCCGATCACGTTGAGCGGGTGCGGCACTCGCGCCCACGTGGTTTCCTCGGCGTAGACCAACTGTTCGAGGATCCCCGCGCCGCGCCCACCGTATTCTGTCGGCCACGAGACGGCCGCCCAGCGCGCGTCCGCCATCTGGGCGTTCCAGGCTCGCATGGTTTCGAAGGCATCGTCGGAGCGGCCGTAGTTCCGGGCCGCGGCCAGGATCTCCTCGGTCAGGTGACCGGCCAGCCACTCCCGCAGTTCCTTGCGGAGCTGCTCGGTGTGCGCCGGGTAGTTGAAACCGAATGAATCCAAGGGGCTTCCGTCTCGAACGTAGCTTCGCTTCCGGCTGGACTCTACGGTGGAACAGATATTTGGTCAACCGCGTCGGCCGGCGGGCCGGCTCAGCGACCCGCGGCCACGCCCGCCGCCTCCTCGACCAGGCGCGCGCCGATGCTCTGCAGCTCGGCGGTCGGCAGTGTGCGCAACGGATGCACGGCGATGATCAGCGAAACCCGCGTGCGCCGATCGAGCACAGGGGCGGAGATCGTTGCCACCGGCCGGGTCTCGCCTCCCGCCAGGGGCCCGATGGTGGTGAACTCGACCAGCAGGCGGTCCATCAGATGCCGCACCGAGTCGGGCAGATCCGTGGCACCGCCCATCAGTTTGGCCGCCTCCGCCAACGCCGGCGTCGTCGAATCGATGTCGAAGCCACGCGCACGGGTATCCGCGAGCACCCGGTGAAGTCGTCGGGTGAGTTCGGGATCCGATGCCGCGGCACGGGCGATCCAGGCCCGCTGCTCCTCGGCGGTGTCCCAGGCGGCGAAGGCCACGCCGAATGGCGGGGCGTAGGGGATGCGGTCGCCGGGCACGCTGGCCGCCCCACCGTCGAATGCGGTGATCACCAGACTGTCGCCGACCCGCTCGAGCACGGAGGCCGGGTAGCCGACGTCCGCGGACACCCGCCGTATCGCCGCCTTGGCCGCGGCGATCACCGGACGCGCCCCGTCGACGTGCGCCGCCACCAGCGTCAGCGACGGCCCCAGCGTGTAGGTCTTGTCGATCGGGTCCCGGCTGACCCAGCCGCGGTCGAAGAGCGTCTTGAGGATGGAATGCGCGGTGGCCTGCGTCAGCCCGAGTTCGCGGGTGATGTCGGAGAACCGCAGTGCGGACCCGCCGGGGCGGCCCAGCAGTTCGATGATGTCGAGCGCACGTGCCGTCGGCGCCGATGTCGATCCGCGAATGTGTTGACTCCTCACAGCGCTGCCGCCTACCGTGACGTCAGATACTCGAGAGTATCTCTCGAATATTCGATAACAGCAAGGAGGGGCCCATGCGCGCTGTACTGCTGAGGAACGGGCGGTTGGCGGTGGGGGAGATCGCCGAGCCGGTGCCCGGGCCCGGCGAACTGCTCCTGAAAACCCTGAGCACCGCCGTCTGCGCCTCCGACGTGCACTTCATGGACCACCCCGAACTCAGCCTGGACGATCCCACCGGCCGCTCGCTCTACGACGCCGACCGCGACATCGTGCTGGGCCACGAATTCGTCGGAGAGGTCATCGGGCACGGCCCGGGCTGCTCCGACCAGTACCCCGTGGGCAGCCGCGTCACCTCCATACCGATCCGACTGGTCGACGGCGGCGCCGCCGCCGGCGCCCGGATCATCGGCCAGCATCCGGACGCACAGGGCAGCTTCGCCGAACGCCTGGTCATCGCCGAGGCGCTGGCCAAACCGGCCGGCGAACAGACCCCGCCCGACGCCGCGGCCCTCACGGATGCGTTCGCCGTCGGCGAGTTCTATGTACGCGCCGCGAACGTGGCGCCCGGCGAGATCCCCGTGGTGATCGGGGCCGGCGCCATCGGACTCTCGGCCGTCGCCGCGCTCAGCGCTCGGGGCATCGAACCCATCGTGGTGTCCGATTTCCAGGCCGAGCGCCGCGATCTCGCCCGCGACCGTTTCGGGGCACACATCTGCGTCGACCCCGCCGAAACGTCGCCGTTCGAGGTTTTCCAGCAGATCCGTGCCAAGCGCCACTTGCCCGGTCCGGCAATCGTTTTCGAATGTGTCGGGGCGTCGGGGTTGATCCAGAGCATCGTCGAATCGGTCGAAATGGGAACCCGCATCTACTGCGCCGGCGGCTGGTATACCGGCGACACCCTGAATATCACCGACGCCACCCGCCAGGGCGTGACCATCCAGTTCGGTGGCGGGCCGATGCCCCAGGACTGGTACGGGACCCTCGACGCGATCAACGACGGACGCCTCGATCCACTGCCGAGCGTGGGCAAAGTCGTTGATCTCGAAGGTGTTCCGGAGGCCATCGAACTGGCCCGCAGCTCGGCCGGCCCGGCCCGCATCATCGTCCACCCGAACGGAGACCCACGATGACGGATTCTGTCCACCGACGCGACCGCGCCGACATCGCCGAGGTGCTGCTGCGGTACGCCACCGGTATCGACCGCCGGGACTGGGTGACGTTCCGCACCGTGTTCACCGACGACTGCGTACTCGACTACGGTGAGATCGGCAGCTTCACCGGGGCAGACGCCGTCACCGAGTTCATGGAGCAGTCCCATACGATGGCCGGCCACACCATGCACCGGCTGAGCAATATGGTCATCGAACCCGACGGCGACCGAGCCGTCGCACGTACCTATGTCGACGGCCTGATCATGGCCGCCGACAACGCCTCCGGGGTCAACGCAGTCGGCTTCTACGATGACGATCTGGTCCGCACCGATCTGGGTTGGCGGATCTCGCGACGCGCCTTCACCGCGGTGCGGATCACCACGATCGGGGCGTGAGGTGTTCGCTGACAAGTACGGACCGTGGGCGGTGGTGGCCGGGGCATCCGACGGGGTGGGCTCGGCCTTCGCCGAGGCCCTGGGCCGGCACGGCGTCAACGTGGTGCTGCTGGCCCGCCGGCAGCATGTCCTCGACGAGGTCGCCGACGGTATCCACAGCCGGACCGGGGTCCAGACCCGCACGCTGGCAATCGATCTCGCCGAGGAGTCCGCTGCCGCCCGGATCGCCGAGGCCACCGAGGACCTGGAGATCGGCACGCTGGTGTACTGCGCGGGCGCCGACCCGCACTACGCACCGTTTCTGAGCAGTCCACTCGCCGCCGCGGAAGCGATGGTGCAGCGCAATTGCGTTGCCCCGATGCGGTTGTGCCACCATTTCGCCACGCCGATGGTCGCCCGGGGTCGCGGCGCCATCGTGTTGTTCGGCTCCGGAGCGGGTTTCGCGGGCGCGCCCAACATGGTGGCCTACGGCGCGTCCAAGGCGTTCGACATGGTGTTCGCCGAGGCGCTCTGGGCCGAGTTGCATCCCGCCGGGGTAGACGTCATCGGCCTGATACTCGGCAAGACCGACACCCCGGCGCTGCGCACCCTCGAACACGCCCGCGGCGTGCTGCCGTCTCCGGAGACCAGGCCCGCGGATGCGGCGACGGCCGAGGAGGTCGTCGCCGAGGCACTGGACAACCTCGGCAACGGCCCGACCGTGTTGGTGGGCGAGGTGATGAAGGCCGCCGCACCGATGCTCGGGGCGATGCCCCGCAGGCAGGCCGTGGAACTGCTGACGGCGGCGGGCGCCGCCACGATGGGATGAGCGCACGCTAGGGTGCCGACATGGCGAGTGCGAGCAGTGACATCTGGGAGGTGCTGTCGACGGCGCGGACGATCCGCCGGTTCACCGATGAGCCTGTCGACGACGCAACCCTGTCCCGCTGCCTCCAGGCCGCCACCTGGGCGCCGTCCGGCGCGAACGCACAGGCCTGGCGGTTCGTCGTGCTGCGGTCACCCGAATTGCGCAAAGTGGTCGCCGCGGCCGCTCGGCTCGCGCTGGAGGCCATCGAGCCGGTCTACGGGATGAGCAGGCCCACCGAGCAGGAAACCGACCTCGTCGCCCGCAACAATCGGGCCACCTATGAGCTGCACGACCGGGCCGAGGAGTTCACCTCGGTGCTGTTCGTCCAGAAACGCTTCCCGACGGCCTCGGACCTGCTGCTCGGTGCCTCGATCTTCCCGGCGATGCAGAACTTCCTGCTGGCAGCCCGCGCACAGGGCCTGGGTGCCTGCCTGACCAGCTGGGCCTCCTACGGCGGGGAGGCGTTGTTACGCGAGGCGGTGGGCGTGCCCGAGGACTGGATGCTGGGCGGGCACATCGTCATCGGCTGGCCGAAGGGCCGGCACGGCCGGCTACGACGCCGCCCGCTCACCCACGCGGTCAGCCTGGACCACTGGGACCAGCCCGCCGACGAACTGCTTGCCGGCGTGCGCTGAGCGCAGCATGCCCGGCCACCAGAACCATCGACCGAGCAGCACCATCAGGGTTGGCAACAGGAATGTCCGCACCAGCATCGTGTCGATGAGCAGCCCGACACCGATGGTCAGGCCGATCTGGGCGATGCTGAGCACACTGCTGCCCAACAGCGCGAGCATCGTGATGCCGAAGACCACCCCCGCGGTGGTGACCACTCCACCCGTCGCGCCGAACGCGCGGATGATGCCGGTGCGCAGTGCGGCCGCACCCGGTGCGGCGGCGATCTCCTCCCGAATGCGCATGGCCAGCAACAGGTTGTAGTCGGCGCCCACCGCGATCAGGGCGATGAAGGCGATCGGCCCGACCGCCCAGTGCAACGGCAACCCCAGCAGGTGCTGCCAGATCAGCACGGCGGCACCCAGCGCAGCGGCATAGGAGAGCGCCACCGTACCGACCACCACCAGCCCGGCCACCGGGCTGCGCAGCAGGAGCGCCACGATCAGGAAGATCAGCGCCAGGGTGCTGATCGCGAGCAGCCGTGTGTCGTCGGCCACCATATGCGTCAGATCCCGGGTGGCGGGGCCGGCCCCGGACAGGTGAACGGCCAACGGCCGCAACGATCCTTCCTTGGTGGCCTCGGCCACCGCGGATTCGATCGACACTGCGCGGGCCACCCCGTCCGCGCCCCACTCCTGACCCTGTCCGTAGACCAGTAGGTAGAACGCCCGCCCGTCCGGCGCGATCAGCCGGTCCAGCGCGGCCGCCATCCGAGGGTCGGCCAGTGCCTGATGGGGCGCGTAGAACCCACCTGCAGCGCTGCCTTCGAACGCGGAGGCCGCCTCGCGCAGATACCCGGTGAACTCACCGAGTTGCGGCCCCACCGCAGCCAGTTGGCCCGTCGTCTCGGCCATCAGGTGCCGCGCCCGGCCGACGGCCGCCGTCATCGCGTCGATCCACGCCGGGATACCACCGAGCGCGTCGGTCGCGGCGCCGGTGCCGCCGGCCATCCGGTGCACGCCCGCGGTCAGCGCAGCGGTGCCCGAGACCACTTCGTCGACCGGCGTGACGATCTGCTGCAGGACCGAGCACACCGGGTCGGCCGGGCAGTTCGGTGACCGGGTGACGTAGCCCCGCAACGGATCCAACCGGCCCGCCGCTGCTACCGCGGTGGACTGCAGATCCGCTGTGCCGCGCTGCATATCGACCGCGGCCGCGCGTACCTCACCCAGTCCGGCGGCGCTACCCTGCAACCCCTGCCGCATCCCGGACAAGGCCGTTCCCATCCCGGCGAGCGTCCCGTCGAGATCGTCGAGGCCGCGCAGCTGATCGTCGAGGCTCCGCACGCCGCCCGCCAGTTCGTCTCCGATGCGGCCGATCTGGCCGGCCAGGGTGGTCTCCTCGGGCACCGTGCCCGACGGCCGGCTGGGGGACTGCACCAGCCGCACCCCGGGGATCTCCATCACCGCACGGGTGACCCGTTCCACCGCGATGAGACCGGACGGGGTCCGCACATTGTCGACGGTCTGGACCGCGACCACATCCGGCAACAGATGGTTCGGCGCGAAGTGCCGGTCAGCCGCCGCGTAGCCCCGACTGGACTCGCTGTCGGCCGGTGTCGCAGCCGGCTCGTTCCATCCGGCGCGAATCCCGCTGACGGGCAGTGCCAGCAGGACGAGAACGGCGAGCACGGTCACCAGTACCGGTGCGGGCCAACGCGATACCGTGGTCCCGATGCGCCGCCAGCGCCGTTGCGTCCTCATGGGCCTCGGGCGCAGCAGTGCGGACCCGCCGGCCAACCGGATCAGCGCCGGGGTCAGTGACAGCGAGGCGGCCATCACCACCAGAATGCCGATGGCAGAGGGGATTCCGGCACTGCGAAAGAAGCCGACCTGCGCGAAACCCAGACCGGCCAGTGCGGCGGCCACCGTCAGTGCGGACCCGGCCACCACCGGCGCGACCCCGCGGTAGGCCGCCGTGAGGGCCTGTTGGACATCCAGGCCGTGACGCAGACCTTCCTGATGGCGACCCATGAGGAAGATCGCATAGTCGGTTCCGGCGCCGAGCATCATGGCGGCCACCAACGCAACCGAGAACAGCGACACCTCGATCAGACCGGCACCACCCAACACCGCCGCGATGGTCCGCGCGACGGCCAGCGCCAGCCCGACCGACAACAACGGGATCAGCGCCGCGACCACCGAGCGGTACACCACCAGCAGCAGCGCCAGGATCAGCCCGACGGTCGCGGCCGTGATCAGTAGCATCTGCCGGTCGATCGCACTGAACTCGTCGGCGATGGTGGCGCCCGGCCCGGTGAGAAACACCTCCAGCCCGGCCGGCACACCCGCGGCCCCCGCGGCGGTCCGCACCGCGTGCACCGCGTCGGCCGCCTCGGTGGTGCCCAGCACCCCGGCCAGCCGCAGCATCACGGTGGCCGCCCGGCCGTCCGTGCTGACCGCGAAGGGTTCGGTCAGCGGGTCCGACCAGAGTTCGGTGACACCACGAACGTGATCGGTATCGGCCCTCAGCGCGGCGACGAGCCGGTCGTGGTAGGCGCGGTCCTCGTCTCCCAGCGCTCGGGCGGCGCGCTCCAGCACCAGGTAGGTCAGGTTGTTGTCGGTGTGCTCGCCGAACAACTCCGCGGATCGCACGGTGGCCAGCGAGCTGGGCGCATCCATCGGCAGGAACGCACGTGTGTGCTCGTGCACCACGGTCTCCAGTTGCGGCACGGCAACATTCATCGCACCCGCGAGCGCCAGCCACATCCCGACGGTCAGTGCCGCACCGCGCCGCGTCAGCGGCCGCATCCACCCCATGGCCCAAACGCTAGAAACCGGACAGGGGATGCGCGTCGTGCCGAGGGCCCAAACCGGGCCTCCTACCCTGGTAGGAGCGAGAATCCGCCCGCAGGACGATGGTCTTGTCGGGGTTGCGGACATACGATCGTCCGATGCGCCTGGCCGTGCCCGAATTCCTGCGTAGGCGTTTCGCGCGCCACAACGAGCTCAACGAGCTCGGCTGGAGTTGGACCTTCGTCATCACCACCGATCTCGCGCTGGCGTTGATCGCGGTGGTGTCGACACTGCAGCGCCCGGCTTCGGACTACCTGGTCGCGGTGCCGGTCGGCATCATGGTGGCGATGTGCCCGCTGGTCGTCTTCTTCGCCCGCGGCGCCTCGTTCAACCCGCTGCTGATCTGGGGGGCATGGTCCGGCGCGGCGGCGATCTTCCTGTTCGCCACCTCCACACCGATCCCGTTCGATTTCGCGCCGTTGATCCTCGTGCTGATGACGGGGGCGGTGACGGCGATGACCCCGCTGGCCGGCGGGCTCGCGGCGACGGCGTCGGCGGCCGCGATGCTGTCCGCCGCGGCGGCGGTCCACCGGCTGGACGGACTGTGGCTCTACCTCAGTGTGCTGGGCATGGGCTGGCTGGTCGGGTATCTGATGCGTATCCAGCAGCAGTTGATCGTCGCGCAGCGGGCCGCTCAGGAGGCGCTGGCCGAGCACGCCGCCGCCGACGAACGCCGCCGGATCGCGCGCGAAGTGCACGACGTCATCGCCCACTCGCTCTCGGTCACGCTGTTGCACCTCACCGGCGCCCGGCGGGCACTGCAGGAAGACCGCGATATCGATGACGCCGTCGACGCGCTGGAGGATGCCGAGAAGCTGGGCCGAGAGGCGATGGCCGATATCCGCCGCACCGTCGGTCTGCTGGACCAGGCACCGATGCGGATCGCTCCGGAACCCGGGATCGGCGACATCCCGCGGCTCATCGACGATTTCGCCCGGGCCGGGCTGGCCGTCACGCTACGCACCGAGGGTTCCACCACGCCGGTGTCACCGGCGGTCGGGCTGGCGCTCTACCGGATCGCGCAGGAATCCCTGGCTAATGTCGCCAAGCACGCACCGGATTCCCGGTCGACGGTTTGTCTGACGGTCACCGACGACCGCGCCGAACTCTCGGTGCGCAACGAGATGCCGGTGTCCGTGACGGTCGAGCGCCGGCGGGCCCCGGATGGTCGCGGCGTGCGCGGCATGCGGCAACGGGTCGAGATACTGGGCGGCGTCATCGATATCGGCCTGACCCGGGAAGGGTGGGCGGTGCACGCGGAGGTGCCGTTGGGGGACACCGGGACCGCCAGGAACGTCAGCCGGTGTGGGGGATGACCGTGGACTTCAGAGGTGAACGCGGTGACGGCAATTGGATCGACATCGCGGTTCTGCTCGTCGACGATCAGGCCCTGGTGCGCTCCGGGCTGCGGCGGATCCTGCGCCGCAAGGACGGTTTCGTGATCGTCGGGGAATGCTCGGACGGCGACGAGGTTCTCGATGCACTGGCCGAGCAGCCGGTCGACGTGGTGGTCATGGACCTGCGGATGAAGCGCGTCGACGGCATCGAGGCGACCCGGCGGCTGGCCGAGGCGGGCGGCCCGCCGGTGTTGGCGCTGACCACGTTCAACGAGGACGAATTGCTGTCCGGGGTGCTGCGGGCCGGGGCCGCCGGGTTCGTCCTCAAGGACTCCTCGGCCGAGGAACTCATCCGCGCGGTCCGGGCCGTGGCGCACGGCGACAGCTATCTGGATCCGGCGGTGACCGCCCGCGTGCTCAACACCTACCGTAAATCCGCCGCGGGTCCGCCACAGGTGGAGGTCAGCGAGCTCACCGGACGCGAGCTCGACGTGCTGACCCTGATCGGCAAGGGGCACACCAACGCCGAGATCGCCGAGCAGCTGTTCATCTCCGGAGTGACGGTGAAAAGTCACATCGGACGCATCTTCGACAAGCTGCGGTTGCGGGACCGGGCCGCGGCCATCGTGTACGCCTACGACCACGGCATCGTGGTACCGCAATAGCGGCGGCCGCCGGGCCTTGATGACCCTGTGCGACGATGCGCAAATGAGTGCGCGCCCGTTTCACTTCACCCAGACCGAGCAGGACACCTTCCTGCCCAGCGCCTACGCGCAGAGCCACTGGGGTCCCGACCACCTCAACGGCCCGGCTCTGGTCGGGCTGGTGGCCCGGTCTCTGGAGGAGAGCTTCGGCGATCCGCAGTTCCTGCCGTCCCGGCTGACCGTCGATCTGTTCAAGGCGGCCCGCGGGGTACCGACGCATACCAAGCTCGCCCTGGTCCGCGATGGCCGACGCGTCCGCAACGCGGAATGCGAGCTGGTGCAGGACGGCGTGACGGTGGTGCGGGCCACCCTGGTCCAGTACCGGCTCTCAGAGCCGCCCCGGGGGCAGGAGTGGGTGGCCCCGATGACGTTCGTCGGGCCGTCCGACCCTGACGAGAGCCGGGGGATCGGCATCGGCAGCGACGAGGTCGGCTGGACGGACGCCATCGCCGACCACCAGAACACCTCCCGGAAACGCTTCGTCAACCGCACCATCGATGTGGTCGACGGACACCGTAATTCGCCGTTCGTGCGCGCCGCGATGGCGGCCGAGGGCACCAGTCTGGTCACCAACCTCGGCACCGCCGGGGTCGGCTACATCAACGGCGATCTCACCGTGGCGTTGGCGCGGTTGCCCCGCGACGAATGGATCGGGGTGCAGGCCGACTCGCACTGGGCGGCCGACGGAATCGCGGTGGGCACCGCCACGCTGTTCGACAGTGCGGGCGCCATCGGTTCCGGGATGGTGACCGCGGTGAGCAACCCGGCCGCCCAGATCGACTTCAGCAACGACCCGTTCCCGGACCGCACCCGCTGAGGGCCGCACCGCCCGAGAAAACTCGTGGACAGCGCGGCGATGGGCACCGTTGAATGCAGTGATGACGGCCAATGGGGCAGGCAGCGGTGCGTTCATGGCCGTCGCGGCGATGTGTTCGGTACAGGTCGGCGCCGCCATCGCGGTCGGGTTGATCGACGATATCGGCGCCGCCGGGGCGGCCTGGCTGCGACTGTTCTGGGCGGCGATCCTGCTGCTGGTCATCGTCCGGCCACGCCCGTCCTCGTTCACCAGATCCTCGTTCCTGGCCGCGGTGCTGCTCGGCGTCGTCACGGCCGGCATCACGGTGCTGTTCATGATGGCCGTGGAACGCATCCCGCTGGGTACCGCCAGCGCGCTGGAATTCCTCGGGCCGCTCGGAGTGGCAGTGCTTCACGGCTCGGGCCGCAACCGGTATGTGTGGCCGGGGCTCGCCGCTGTAGGGGTTCTGCTGCTGACCGAGCCGTGGTCGGGCAGCTTCGACCCGATCGGGGTGGGCTGTGCACTGGCCGCCGGTTTCTGCTGGGGCGCATACATTCTGCTGACCCAGCGGGTCGGCGAGCAGGTCAGCGGTCTCAGCGGATTGGCGGTGTCGATGCCGGTGGCCGCGCTCGTGGCTTCGGTTGCGGCCGGCCCATCGGTGTTCACACGCATGACGCCTCAGCTGTGGCTGGTGGGGATCGGGCTGGCCATCCTGCTGCCGGTGGTGCCGTTCGCGCTGGAGTTGCTGGCGCTACGCCGGCTCACCGCCGCGGCGTTCGGCACCCTGATGAGCCTGGAGCCAGGATTCGCCATGTTGATGGGTTGGCTGATCCTGCACCAGGTTCCCGCGCTCGTCGGCGTCGTCGGTCTGTGCTTCGTCGTCGTCGCCGGCATCGGAGCCGCACGCCACGGTGCGCGGGAGCCGGTCGCCGCGCCGGTGACGCCCTGAAGATCAGGCGTCGATCTTCTTGCGCCGGTACAGCGTTCCGACCGCCAGCAGCAGCAGACTCACCACCAGGATCGCGGTCGCCAGCACGTTGATCTGCGGAGGCACGGCGGCCTTGACCGCCGCGTTCACATACAGCGGGTAGGTGACCGTGGAGCCGCTGACGAAGTAGGTGATGATGAAATCGTCGAGCGACAAGGCGAACGACAACATCGCGGCGGCGATGATGCCCGGCACGATCAGTGGCAGTGTGACCTTGAAGAAGGTCCGGGTCGGGCTGGCCCCGAGATCCAGTGACGCATCCTCCAGCGTCCAGTCGAAACCGCGGACCCTGGCCCGCACCGTCATCGCGATGAAGCTGACCTCGAACGCGACGTGTGCGATCACGATGGTGCTGTAGCCGGCTGCCCACCCCAGATCCAGGAACAGGGTCAGCAGTGAGGCACCCATCACCACCTCGGGCGCGGTCAACGGCAGCACCATGAAGGTGTCCACCGCCTTGTAGCCGCGGAACCGCTGGCGTACCAGGGCAATTGCCAACAGGGTGCCGAGCACCAGGGCGATCGCGGTGGAGACGAAGGCGATGTTGAGGCTGAGCTTCAGCGCTTCGGTGAGCGCCGGGTACTTGAACGGGTCCGCCCAGTTGTCCAGCGTGAAGCCCTGCCAGGTGTAGTTGAACTTGCCGGCGGGTTTGTTGAACGAGAACAGGACGATCACGAAGATCGGCAGAAACAGGTACAGCAGTACCAGTCCGGCGACGATCCGCAGCGAGTAGTCGCCCCACTTGGGCCGGGCCTTCACGGGTTTGGCGTCGGTCGGGTCGGGGGCCGGTCGGGCGGCGGTGGTCGTCATACCAGGTCCTCCGTGCCCAGTGCGCGGGTGTACATCAGCACGCCGACCAGGATCAGACCCATCAGCCCGAGGCTGAGTGCTGCGGCGGCCGGGTAGTCCTTGACTACGAGGAACTGTTTCTGGATGACGTTGCCGATCATCGTGGTCTGGGTGCTGCCCAGATAGTCGGCGTTGATGAAGTCACCGACGGCGGGGATGAACACCAGCATGCTGCCGGCCAGCACGCCCGGCATCGACAGCGGCAGGATCACCTTCCGGAAACTGCGTGTGCCACCGGAATACAGATCCCGGGAGGCCTCCAGCAGCCGGGGATCGATCTTCTCCAGGCTGACGTAGAGCGGCAGGATCATGAAGATGATCCAGTTGTAGGTCAATCCGCCGACCACCGCCCAACTCGTCGAGAGCAGGCGGCCCTCATCCGGCAGCAGGCCGATGGCGCCCAGCGCACTGACCACCCAGCCCTCGTCGGCCAGGATCGTCTTCCAGGCGATGGTCCGGATCAGGAACGTCACGAAGAAGGGCAGGATCACCAGACCCAGGATCAGGTTCTTGAACCGGCCCGCCTTGAACGCGATGACATAGGCCAGGGGATAGGCCAGCAACAGGCAGAGCGCGGTGGCCGAAAGGGCGTACCCGAACGACCGCAGGATCTGATCCTGGTACAGCACGAAGGCGTCGACGAAGTTGGAGAACTTCCAGTCAAAGGTCAGCGTCGGCAGATACACCGATCCACCCGACGTCGACAGTGAGGTCCGCGCCAATGAGATGAACGGCACCACAAAGAAAATGGCGAGATATGCCAGCGCGGGCAAGATCATCAGATACGGCGCGATCCTGCTCCGCTGCCGGCTGCTGGTTGCGACTCCAGCCATTCAGGCTCCCTGCGTTCGCTGTGCCATGGCCCTAGCCCCCGGTGACAGCGGCGAACATGGTGTTGAACTCCTGCGTCTGCTCGTCGGTCAGCGGAGCCCAGGACTTGAGCTGCGCCTGCACCTCCGGCGTCGGGTTGATCAACGGGTTCTCGGCGGCGGCCGCATCCACCTTGGCCAGTTCATCGGTCATGTCGGAGAGCACCGGCACGAACTGGGTGTAGGCCACCAGCTTGGCGTAGTTGGCCCGGTCGTACACATAGTCGATCCAGGCCTCGGCGCCCTTCTGGTTGCGGGAGGTGTACGGGATCACCATGGTGTCGATGAACCAGTCGCCGCCGGACTCGGGGATGATGAACTGCAGATCGGGGTTGTCGGCCTGCAGCTGCACCACATCACCCGAATATGCCTGTGCCACAGCGATGTTCCCCGCCGCCAGGTCGTCGGCGTAGTCGTTGCCGGTGAAGCGGCGGATCTGACCCTTCTCCTTCTGCTCCCGGACCAGGTCGACGGCCTTCTGGACCGACTCGGTGGTCGGATCCTCCGGCGAGTTGCCTTGGGCCTGCATGATCATGCCGAGCCCGTCCTGGACGTCGGAGAGCAGGCTGACCCGGCCCTTGAAGGCGGGATCCCACAGGTCGTCGATGGTCCGGATGTCGCGACCGGTCGCGGCCCGGTTGTAGGCCAGGCCGACCATGCCGGTCATATACGGGGCGGTGAACTTCCGGCCCGGATCGACCTTCGAATCGAGCAGGTCGGCACGCAGGTTCTTGCGGTTGGGCACACCGGATTCGCTGATCTCGTTGAGCCAGCCCAACCCCTTCACACGGGCCGCCATGAACTCGGTGGGCACCACCAGGTCGGTGCCGATGTCCTGCTTGCGCGACAGCGGTTCCTTCACCTTGGCGAACCACTGCTCGTTGTCGTTGAAATCTTCCTTGTAGTCCACGGTGATGCCGGAGGCCGTCTGGAAGGCCGCGACGAATCCGTCGGCCATGTACAGCGGCCAGTTCGAGATCCGCAGCATGCCTTCGTCCTGGGCCGGGGCCGAGGTGTCGGAGGACGTGCCACTGTCGGATCCGCAGGCGGCCAGGAACGAGGATCCGAAGATCGCCGCCGTGGCGGCCGCGGCGCTGCCGCCGAGGAACCGGCGCCGGCTGGTCCGGTTGGCGGCCAGGCGGGACAGCAGTCGGGGATCGATCTCGTTGGACATTCGGGGCCTTTCGTGAAGTTGTTGGCAGAGCAGCACAAACGTGGTGCGGGTCGGTCAGGACTCGTCGAGCATCTCCTCGAGATCCTCGGTGGTGGGGATGTCGGCGGCCGGCAGCACCAGGGATGCCTCCGGCGACCAGTGGGTGTACACCTCGTCTCCGGGGCGCAGCAGCGGCAGATCCTGTTCCGGCCCAACGTGCGCGACGATGATCGAGTCGTCGGGGGCGGCGACCGACAGTCGCACCACCGGCCCCTGGAAGGTCAGGTCGCGCACCGTGCCGCGGACCACGGCCAGGTCGCCGGTCGGCGCATCGGTGGACACCCGGACCCGTTCCGGCCGGATCATCAGGGTGGCGTGCCCGCCCGGTTCGATCGTCGTCTCACCCGGCCGCGACTTCAGTTTCGTACCGAGCACCTCGATCTCGACGAAGTCCCGGTTGGTGCGGCCGGTCTGCCTGCCGGGCCACAGATTGGCCTGACCGATGAAACCGGCGACGAACACCGTGGCGGGCCGGTCGTAGATGTCGGTGGGAGTGCCGATCTGTTCGACGTTGCCGGAGTTCATGACCGCGATGCGGTCACTCATCGTCAGCGCCTCTTCCTGATCGTGGGTCACGTAGATGAAGGTGATCCCCACTTCGCGCTGGATGCGTTTCAGTTCGAACTGCATCGCGTGGCGCAGCTTCAGGTCCAGCGCACCGAGGGGTTCATCGAGCAGCAGGGCGCTGGGGTAGTTGACCAGGGCGCGGGCCAGAGCGACACGCTGCTGTTGACCGCCGGAGAGCTGACCGGGCTTGCGCTTGGCGAAGTCGGTGAGCCGCACGATCTCGATGATCTCGTCGACCCGGCGCTTGACCTCGCCCTTGCCTTTGGTCTTGTCGATCTTCATGCTGCGCGGGCCGTAGGCGATGTTGTCCCAGACCGTCATGTGCGGGAACAGCGCGTAGTGCTGGAAGACGGTGTTGACGTTGCGCTTGTGGGGTGACACCCGGGACACGTCGACGCCCTCGAGCCGGATCGCGCCCTCGGTCGGGGTCTCGAAACCGGCGATCATGCGCAGCGTCGTCGTCTTGCCGCACCCCGAGGGACCGAGCATGGAGAAGAACTCGCCCGCAGCGATGGTGAAGTCCGCGTCGGCCACCGCGACGTAGTCGTCGAAGCGTTTGACCACATGGTCGATCTCGATCACGGGCGCACCCTTGCGGATGGTGCTCCCGTCCTCGCCGGTGGTGTGGTCTGCGGCGGTGGTGTTGGTGCCGGTCAGGGTCGGGCCTCCCTCGAGATTGCGGTCCGTGTGAATAAACAATCGCGGATCGGAGCGCCCCGCGCAAGCGATTCCGCAACGAATTTACATTCCGACAATGGAATCCATAGGTTTCTCCGCCCTCGGGGACAGAATCCGCTGCGCCGATGCGTGACATGCACGCCCATCGGAACGGGGGCCGGGTCGCACCCGGCGTGGCGTGATCGAATACTCGCATGACCGGCGGTACGACAAGGGCCTCTCAGCCATCCAATTCCAGCTCGATGAACCACCCGTTGACCTCGCCGTCCTTCAGCGGGCGGTCCCCGGCGGGGGCCGGCGATCTGTCCGTCGAGACGCACGGGATCGCGCCGGTGGGCCGGGAGAACCGGTACGGGACTCCGGCGCGGCTGTTCACCGTGTGGTTCGCCCCCCAGGTGAACATGACCGGGGTCTTCACCGGCACCCTGGCCATCCTGCTCGGTCTCGGGTTCTGGCTGGGTCTGGTGGCAATGGTGATCGGCACCGTGCTGGGCGCGCTGGTGGTCGCGTATCTGTCCACCTGGGGTCCGCGCACCGGGACCGCCCAGCTGCCCACCGCGCGGATGGCGTTCGGTCCGACGGTGGCGCTGCCCGCGGCCCTGCAGTGGCTGTCCTCCATCGCCTGGGACGCGCTGGTCGGCCTGTTCGGTGGGCAGGCGCTCGCACTGCTGCTCGACATACCGTTCTGGGTGGCGGTGCTGATCGTGCTGGCCGTGCAGGGCGCGGTCGGTTTCGTCGGCTACGAGCTCATCCACCGGCTGCAGGCAGTGTTGACCGTCGTGTTGTTCGCCACCTTCGTGGTGTTCGCGGTCAAGCTCGTCTCCGGCGGCGGTCACCCGGTCATCACACCGGCCCAACTCACCGGCGCGGATCTGGTGGGCGCCTTCGTCCTCGAAGTGACGGTCGCACTCAGCCTCACCATCTCCTGGGCCAGTTACGCCGCGGACTTCAGCCGTTACCTACCGGTCGAGTCGTCCAAGACCCGGGTCTTCGGGTACACGTTCGCCGGAATCGTGCTGGCCTACATCTTCGTCCAGGCCATCGGCATCGCCGCCGCCGAGGCGATCGGTGATCACACCGCAGAGGGCGTCCGCGACGTGATGGGCGGCGGCGCGCTGGGGGCGGTGGCATTGCTGATCATCGCGCTGGCCTCGGTCGGATCCGGGGTGATGAACGACTACAGCGGATCACTGGCCCTGCAGACCCTGGGGGTCCGGGTGCGCCGGCCGGTGTCCGCCGTCCTGGTCACCGTGCTGGCCTTCTTCCTCATTCTGTGGCTGCACGGCGCCGACACCGCCACCAGATTCCTCGACGTGCTGCTGCTGATCGGGTATTGGATCCCGGCGTTCGTCGCGATCATCGTCATCGACTGGGTGCTGCGGACCCGGGCGGGTGATCCGGCGGACCCGTTCGTCGACGTCGCGGCCGCCGTCACCCGGCGCCGGCACGCCGGTGCCGCGCTGGTGGTGTTCGTCGTCTCCTACGGTGCGGCGATGCCGTTCATGAACACCTCACTCATCCACGGGCCGGTGGCCACCGCCTGGCATGGCGCCGATATCGCGTACTTCGTGAATTTCGTTGTCGCTGCAGTGCTTTACGGCGGGCACCGGTTCATCAGCGACCGCCGGTCCACGCAGCGGCCCGGCTAGTCCCGCACGGTCGCGAAGAACGCCCGGACGTCCTCGACGAACAGTTCGGGTTGTTCGAACGCGGCGAAGTGCCCGCCCCGCGGCATGGTGGTCCACCGGGTGATGTTGTAGTTCGGCTCGCACCACGCGCGCGGGGACCGCAGGATCTCCTTCGGGAAGGCCGCGACACCGGTCGGCACACTCACCGGCTCGCCCTGCCCGAAGGCGCGGAAGCTCTCCCAGTACAGCCGGGCCGAGGACGCACCGGATCCGGTCAGCCAGTACAGCATCACGTTGTCCAGCAACTCGTCCCGGCTGAGCACGTTCTCCGGATGCCCGTCGCAGTCCGTCCAGGACCAGAATTTCTCCACGATCCAGGCGAGCTGGGCCACCGGGGAATCGACCAGACCGTAACCGAGGGTCTGCGGTCGGGTCGCTTGTTGTTTCGAGTACCCGGAGTCCCACTTGTTGTAGTGCTTCATGGCCGCAAAGGCCTGCCGGTCCTCTTCTGTCGGGTTCTTCAGGCTCTCGTCGGCGGGCCGGCCGAGTGGCATGTTGGTGTGGATGGCCATGCAGCCGTTGCCGCTGCCGTCAGGACCGGCGTTGCGTCCGATCTGGGTGGTGACGGCCGCACCCCAATCCCCGCCCTGGGCGCCGTACCGGAGGTAGCCCAGACGCTGCATGACGGTGTCCCAGGCGGTCGCGATCCGCTCGATGCCCCACCCGGTGCCGGTCGGTTTGCCGGAGAAGCCGTACCCGGGCAGGGACGGGCAGACGACGTGGAACGCGTCCTCGGCGCGACCGCCGTAGGAGGTGGGATCGGTGAGCGGACCGATCACCTTCTGGAACTCCACGATCGACCCCGGCCACCCGTGCGTGATGATCAACGGCAGCGCATCATCGTGCGGAGACCGCTGATGAATGAAGTGGATGTCCAGATCGTCTATCGCAGTGGTGAATTGCGGAAATCGATTGAGCTCGGCTTCCCGGGCTCGCCAGTCGTAGCGGTCAGCCCAGTAGCCGGCGAGCTCCTGCGTGTAGGCCAGTGGGATGCCCTGGCTCCAGTCGTCGACGCATTCGGCCTCGGGCCACCGCGTGCGCGCCAGCCGGTCACGCAGATCGGTGAGCGTGTCGTCGGCGATGTCGATACGGAACGGACGGACAGTCATTTCCTCATCGTGGCACGTAGACGTACGTGGGTTCGGAACGCCCACGCAATGTCATCGAGCCGTGTCCATCCCAATGCCCGACCTCGTCGGCGGCCCGCTGCACCGCCGCGCCGGAGCAGGCGATCCGTCCCGGGAGCGTTTTTGCGATGTCAGCCAGCCGGGCGGCCTCGTTCACCGGGTCCCCGATGACGGTGTACTCATAGCGGTTCTCCGCGCCGATGTTGCCGGCGAATGCGGGCCCGGCCGAGACACCGATGCCGTAGTCCAGTTCCTGCCGTCCCAGGGCCGCGGCCAACGTTCGGGCCGCGGCCAACGCGGAGGACGCTGCGGTCTCCGCGGCGATCGGAGCGCCGAACACCGCCAGCGCGGCATCACCCTGGAACTTGTTGATCAGGCCGTCGTGGGAGTCCACTGCGGCGACCACGATCCGGAAGAAGTCGTTGAACACGTCGGCCACCTCCGCCGGCGTCCGGGTCATCGCCAGCGCCGTGGAACCCGTCACGTCGACGAACAGGACGGCCACCTCCCGAACATCGCCGGACAGCACGTCGTCGGTCTGGACGGCCAGGCTCACCACCTCCGGACCCACGTGACGCCCGAACAGATCCCGCAGTCGGTCACGTTCGCGCAGACCGGTCACCATCCGGTTGAAGCCGCTCTGGAGGCGGCCGATCTCGGACCGTTCGTACACGTCGACCTGCTGGCCGATGCGGCCCTGTTCGACATCGGCCATCGCGTCGATGATCTCGCGCAGCGGGTCGGAGATCGAGATGGAGACCAGCATCAGGGTGCGCAGCCCGAGGAACACCGACACCAGGGACAGCAGCACGACCGGCACGTCCACCGACGCCGACTGCGGGATCAGCCAGCCGTTCGCCCGGCACACGACCAGTGCCGCGATGGTGATGCTCGGCAGCGCGGTGGTGAGGGTCCACATCAGCACCAGCCGCGCCTGCACACCTGGCGCGGTGACCCGGCCGTCGAAATCCCGGGACGCCGCCGCAACCAGCGGCCGGGTGACCCGCTGGGTGAACAGCAGGCTGCTGCTGGCGGTGGAGACGCCACCGAACAGCACCGCGACCTCGATCAGCAGGATCGGCAACCAGCCGGTGACGCCGCTGGTGACGATGAAGACGGCGCCGCTGAGCAGCCAGATCGCCATCAGCAGGATCGACTGATGCCGGATCATGTCGATCGCGGCGCGGCGCTGCCGGGCATCGGGTTCGGCGCCGGCTTCGAACCAGCGCAGCGACGGCGCGATGATGCGGTACCCGCCGATCGCCGCCAGCACCGTGCCCAGTGACACCACGGCCAACAGCCGCCCCAGATCGGCCTCGGGCAGCAGTATCTCGGCCTCGATGCGGTGTTGGCGCCCCAGGGACACCAGGACGATGACGACCTCGGCGGAGGTGAGCAGGTGGGCGAAGACGAGGCCGGCGGTGAAGCGAACCGCCCTATTGTGGGACATCGGTGTACACCGGGGTGTAGCCGTCGGCCGAGAATGTGAATCCCCTACCGCTCGATTCGCTGCCGCAGGACACCCCGGTGAGTTCCTGGACATTGCACCGGAATCCCGCGACCTGCAGGACCTTTCCGAACGGCAGGGTGGTGACGGGTGCATCGGCATCGGTGGCGTTGTCGGGGTCGACGACGGATTCGACGAAGCCGACGTCGGAGTCTCGATCGATGATGATCGTGTCCGGTGCGGTGGGTGCGCCGTCCGGCCCGGGTACCGATGTCGGGGCCCCGGCGATGGACAGCTGGGTGGACGACGCCGGCCGGCAGCCCGCCGACGCGTGCGGGACGATCACGCACTGCCAGCGGCCGCTGGGGGTGGCGAAGCGGTACACCTTCGGCGTCCCGGTGGCGACGTAGTATTCCGACGCGTCCGCCAGGGTGCGATTGGATGGGTGATCCGGTAATCGCGGTGGCGGTGCGGGGGTTTCGACCGGGGTCCAGGGTTGCCCGGTGTTGACGACGGTGGGGGAGCCACAGCCCGCGAGCAGCAGGCTCGCCAGCGCGGCGCTCAGCACACCGGCGCGCCCGCGATTCCTGTGGTCGGTGCGGCTCACCGACTCAGGGTACGGCCCGCAGTGCGCCCGGCGCGGTCAGCACGCGGCGGTTCCCTCCAGGTCGGTCTGCGCAGCATCGAGCACTTCGTTGAACACATGGGTGAGCACCGGTCTGGCGACCAATCTGGTCAACGCCGCGCCGACGAACGGAAACCGCAGCTCGACCGTCGTCGTCCACAGCACGTGCGTACCGCCCGGCACCTCGGTGAAACTGACGTGGCCTTCCTTGTGATCCGAGGGCGGGAAGCTGCGATCGACCCGGTAATCGAACCGATGGGGGCGGTCGTACCCGGTGATGACCTCGTGAAACCAGCCGACTACCCAGAGCAGGACACGGACGGCACCGAGCCCGTACGGCGCATCCGAGCCGGGTCGTTCCAATCGTTCCCGCAGTACCAGCCGGGACCGGGTGTAGTTGCTGGCCGTGGAGACATAATCGAAGACGTCGCCGATCGGCGCGCCGATCGTCCGCTCCACGGTGATGGTTTCCATGACGGCCTCTCCTCTCATCGCGCGAGCGCACGCAGGACGCGGGCCGCTCGTAGTTTCTCGGGATTTCTGATCGCGTACAGACCCGAGACCGCACTCCCGGTGACCTCGAACAGCAGCACGGTATGCAGGCGGTCGTTCGTGCTGAACAACACTGCTGGTGCGGTGTTATAGAAATCGAATTCGATTGCGGAGTGCCCGAGTTCACCGCCGGCAAGATGCATGATGAAGTGCGCCACCCGCTCCGGCCCGACCACCGGCGACTGCGCCGCGCGTACTTGCCCGCCGCCGTCCGAGATCTGTATGACGTCCGATGACAGCACCGCGAGCAGGCCATCCATATCGCCCGTCCGCGCCGCACGGAGAAACTTGTCGACGATGGCCTCGGACTTATCCCGGTCGGGTTCGAATCGTTTACGTCGTGCCTGAACATGCCTTCGCGCGCGGTGGATCGTCTGACGCACCGCCACTTCCGTCTTGCCGGTGATGGCCGCGATCTCCGGTCCGGCGAAGCCGAACACCTCACCCAACACGAACACCGCTCGTTCGGCAGGGGTGAGTGTCTGCAGGATCAGCATCATCGCCATCGAGACCGATTCGGCGAGCAGCGCGTCCGCACTGACATCGGGTCCGGTGAGGATCGGCTCCGGCAGCCAGTTTCCGACATAGTCCTCGCGACGGCGTGCGGTCGCACGCAGCGTGTTGACGGCTTGGCGGGTGACGGTCTGCACCAAGTACGCGCGCGGGTACTCGACGGCCGCGGTGTCGGCGTGGCGCCATCGTAGGTAGCTGTCCTGCACGACGTCCTCCGCGTCGACGGCACTACCCAGAATCTGATAGGCGACGGTGAACAACAACGACTGGTGCTCGGCGAAGACACGATCTGCTTCGGTTACATCGGTGTCGTCCACCGTGTCCCTCCCTTTCGGCCTCTCCATACTTAGACACCGTCACCCGCGGGATCGTGACATCCGTCGATATGACCTGGCTCACAACGGCACCACCATGCGCGGGATCCGATCCCGCTGAGTACAACCGGTGACGTTCGGAGCCGACTCCCGAAGACTTGCCGGGTGACCCGAGTGATCCGTTTCAACGCCTTCGACATGAACTGCGTCGCCCATCAGTCGCCCGGACTGTGGAAGCATCCCGAGGACCAGTCGTGGCGATACAAGGACATCCGCTACTGGACCGAGCTGGCCCAGCTGTTGGAGCGGGGCCGCTTCGACGGGTTGTTCATCGCCGATGTGCTGGGCACCTACGATGTCTACGGCGCCGACGACGAGGCCGCCATCCGGCAGGGCGCGCAGATCCCGGTGAACGACCCGATGCTGCTCGTGTCGGCGATGGCGCTGGTCACCGAACACCTCGGGTTCGGCATCACCACCGGCACGGGCTTCGAGCATCCGTATCCGTTTGCCCGCCGGATGTCCACACTGGACCATCTCACCAACGGCCGGATCGGCTGGAACGTCGTCACCGGCTATCTGCCCTCGGCCGCCCGCAACATGGGCCAGACCGACCAACCCGCCCACGATGCTCGCTACGACCACGCCGACGAATACCTCGAAGTGCTCTACAAGCTGTGGGAAGGCTCCTGGGAGGACGGCGCCGTCGTCCGCGACCGTGAGCGTGGGATTTTCACCGACCCGGACAAGGTGCACCACATCGGTCATTCCGGCACGCACTTCTCGGTGCCCGGGGTCCACCTGTCCGAACCGTCGGTGCAGCGCACCCCGGTCATCTACCAGGCCGGCGCATCACCGCGCGGGGTCCGCTTCGCCGCCGAGAACGCCGAGGCGATCTTCACCGGTGCACCCACCAAAGAGATTCTGCGCGAGACTGTTTCGACAATCCGCCGCGAACTCGAACTGGCCGGTCGGGACCCATACTCGGCGAAGATCTTCAACATGACCACGGTCATCACCGGCGCGACGGATGAAGAGGCGCACGCCAAGCATCTGGAGTACCTGGCCTACGGCGATCCCGAGGGCGCGCTGGTCTTCATGTCCGGCTGGATGGGCATCGATCTGGCCCGGTATGGCCTGGACGAGCCGATCGGCAACGTCGACTCCAACGCCATCCTGTCCGCGGTCAAGGCCTTCCAGTCCGCCGACCCGAAGGGCGGGGAGTGGACGGTCCGCGACATCGCCGAGTGGGGTGAGATCGGCGGCATGGGTCCGCGCATCGTCGGCTCCGCCGAGCGGGTGGCCGACACGCTGCAGGAGTGGGTCGAGGAGACCGAAGTGGACGGGTTCAACCTGGCCTACGCCATCACCCCGGGTTCGTTCGCCGACTTCGTCGACTATGTGGTGCCGGTGCTGACCGAGCGCGGGGCCTACCAGTCCGAGTACACGCCCGGGTCGCTGCGCAACAAGCTGACCGGCGTGGGGGACCGGTTGCCCGCCGAGCACCGCGGCGCGAGCTACCGGGTGGGCGGACCCAACTCGACGGTGATCGACCGTCCGTCGACGCTGCCGTCCTCCTCGGCGTCGCTGGCATCTCAGCCTGCCCGGGGCCGCTGACCGGGTGGACCCGTCACGACTCCGCCGCGCAGTCCCGGCCGACCGAATCGAACTGGAACGGCTGATCGGGGTGGCCTTCGCTCCGTATGTCGAACGGATCGGCAGGCCACCGGCCCCGATGACGGCGGATTATGGTGCAGCGCTGGCCGATTCCCGGGTCTGGGTGGCCGACGGCGACAACCGTCTGGAAGCGGCTCTGGTGCTCGACCCGCATGCCGGGTATCTACTGATCGAGGTGATCGCCGTCGATCCCGCGGCACAGGGCCGTGGGATCGGGGCGGCGCTGCTCGACCGGGCGGCCGAGCAGGCACGCGATCTCGGGCTCGCCGAGGTGCGGTTGTACACCAACGAAGCCATGACCGAGAACCTGGTCTACTACCCGCGGCGGGGTTTCATCGAGACCGGTCGCCGCGTCGAGGACGGTTACCGCCGGGTGTACTTCGCCAGGGCAGTGAGTCGCTAGCCGTTACCTCGCCGTCCGCGCCCGCAACTCCGTGGTCAGTGCTGAACCCGTCGGTCTGCCAAGGGGTCCGGCGACCGATCGGGAGTTGCTCAGTACGGCGAAGCCGCGTTCGACCGGGCCCACTCGTGTTCGGCTTCGGAGTTGGCCGGCGGTGGGATCAGCCCGTTGATCATCCACATCTCCGCGCTGGTCTCGTCGACGTGGAATTCCCAGTGCAACCCGGGATGCGGATCCAGGTAGGGCGACATGATCGACCTGATCCAGTGGCTGATGCGTTGCCGGCCGGTGGAATCGGCGCTGTGCCGGGCGATGTGGTCGATGACGATCCGCACGCCCACCGCGGTGGCCTCGCCGCCGACGTAGAAGTTCGACGGCTCGGTCTCGGTGAAGATGACCACGACATAGAACCGCGGTAACCCGGCCTTCTCGTAGTGGTCGGTGATCCGGGATGCGAGGTCGCGTTTGGTGTCGTCGGTGAAGATTCCGGGCGTGTGATGAATGGTCCAGAGCGGCATGCGGTGCGTCTCCTCGGGGTGGCAGGTCAGTGTCCGAGTGCGAAGACGAGGTCTTCGACGGGGCCGGACAGTTTGGCCTTCACGGCGGTGGTGACCTCGTCGGCCAGTACCTCGTGTTCGCCCGCTTCCAGGGCATCGAGGATGGTGGCGGCGACGGTGGCCGGCGCGGATTTGGCCAACCCGATCGCCGACACCATCTCGGTGTCGATGAAGCCGACGTGCACGCCGAGTACCTGAGTGCCCTGAGCACTGAGTTCCACCCGCAGCGAGTTGGTCAGTGACCAGATGGCGGCCTTGGACGCGCCGTATGCGCCGCTGCCGGCCAGCCAGGACAACACCGAATGGATGTTGACGAGCGCCCCGCCGCCACGGGCGGCCAGTACCGGCGCGAGCGCCCTGGTGACCCGCAGCGGGCCCAGCGTGTTGGTATCGAAGGTGGCGCTGATGTCGGCGAAGTCGCCGGTCAACAGCGGGCCGGGCAGCAGAGTGCCGGCATTGTTGACGACGATGTCGACGTCGGCAACCTGCGCGGCCATTGCGGCGACGGACTCCTCGTCGCGCACCTCGAGGGGGAGGCTGACGACGCCGGTGCGGATGTCCGCGTACGGCTCTCGGGCGGTCGAGTACACCTTCGCCGCTCCACGAGCGAGTACCTCGTCGACGAGTGCCGAACCGAGACCGCGTCTTCCTCCGGTGACCAACACCGTTGCGCCGTGTACCGCGACCATGACTGCCTCCTCCAACCTGAATAACGTTTACGTTACTGAGATCGAAGCACGCTCAGCTGACTAACGCAAGCATTAGTTACAATGGAGTGATGGCGATGACACTCGAGCGGCGATTGCGCGACCGCGAGACTTGGACCATCGGCGACGCCTGTTCGGCGGCCAAGGTGCTGGACCTGCTCAACACCAAGACCACATT
Source organism: Mycobacterium sp. AMU20-3851 (assembly GCF_043974665.1). NCBI lineage: Bacteria > Bacillati > Actinomycetota > Actinomycetes > Mycobacteriales > Mycobacteriaceae > Mycobacterium > Mycobacterium sp. AMU20-3851. The sequence continues at coordinate 2,801,255 of NZ_CP146371.1, read as the reverse complement.
TCTCACTGTCCGGGAATGTTTCTACGGCACAACCCGTTTCGAGGACTTCGTGGAGCGAGTCGGCTCCTCGGCGCCGGCGGTGTCACGCGCACTCAAGCAATTGGAGGGCGCCGGGGTGGTACACCGGGTGCCGTACCGGGAGCCCGGAAGCCGGGCGCGCGACGAGTACCACCTCACCTCGTCGGGGGAGGACCTGCTGCCACTGTTCCTGGCTCTGATGCAGTGGGGCGATGAGTATCTGCAGGACGGCAAACCGCCGCTGTCGTTCGTCGATCCCGACGGTCGCCAGGTCCGGGTGCGGGTCACCGCGGACACCGAATCGCCCGCCATCCGCTCGGAGGACCTCCAGATCCGCTACACCGGATGATCCCCGGCCCCCGGCTAAGCTGCGTCAATGGCGCCGGCGAGTGACAGAAATGGTGCTGCGCTGAGTTCGTTCTCGATCTTCGCGGTGCTGTACACCATCGCGATCACCGTGGAAGTCGGCGAACAGTGGCTCGATCCCTGGTTTGCCGGCGCGTTCATCCTGGCCGCCGGGGCCGCGATCGGCACCGGCATGACCCGTGGCAAGTTCCTGGCGCTGCTGGTCGCGTCGACAACCTACTTCGGGATCTTCCGTTTCCCGGATGTGGCCAATCACGTCAACCTGATGCTGTGCCTGAACCTCGCGATGATCATCGTGCTCGGGTATTCGACGATCCGGCGCAGCGACCCCGAGGCCGATTACACCGTCCTGCTGCCGGTACTCCGACTGGGTTTGATCCTGGTCTACGTCATCGCCGGCTTCGACAAACTCAATTCGGACTTCTTCGATACCGAGGCGTCCTGTGCGGCAGGGATGCTCGCGTCGATCGTCGCAGCCTTAAAGACCCCGATCCTGGGTGTGCCGGTGGTGCTGCCCCTCGCCGCGGCCGCGGTCTTCGCCGGATCCCGACTGCTGCGGCGTGGCCGGTTCGGCGCGCCGGGACACCGGGCGTTCACCGTGACGGTGGCCGGCCTGGGCGTCGCCGGCCTGGCCGCGGTGGCGCTGATCCTGTTCGGCGGATCTGCGGCCGAGGCCGGACTGCCAACGGCGATCGGGATGGTTGCCGCGCTGTCGGTGATCGGGTGGGAGTTGGGCGGTGGGCTACTGCTGAGCGTTCCCCGGTTGCAGGCCGGCATCCTGGCCTTCTCGCTGACCATGCACGCCGCCCTGGCCCTGATCGGGTTCGTGGATTTCGGGGCGCTCGCCGTCGCCCTGCTGTTCACCTTCGCGCCGGCCGACCACGTGCAGCGCCTGTCCGCGCCGCGACTGCTCGGCTATGCCGGGATCTGCATCTCGGTCACGCTGCTGAGCGGATGGAGCACGCACGTCCACCCGGTGCCCGACCTCGCCCTGCTCGCCGGCCTGCTGTTCGACGCCGGGGTGCTCATCGCGGTGTGGCCGCAGTTGGCGGCGGTGTTCTCCCCGGACCGCGACCCCCGCTGGCGAGGGGTGCGCATCCTGGACCGCCGGACCCCAGCCTGGCTCTACGCCGTCCCGGTGCTGCTGCTGTTCATCGGTCTGACGCCGTATCTGGGACTGCGCACCGCGGGCAACTTCTCCATGTTCAGCAATCTGCGTACCGAAGGGGAGACGTCCAATCATCTTCTGCTGGGCGCTAATCCGCTCAAGCTGTGGGGATACCAGGAGGACGTGGTGTGGATCCTCGACCTCGACGACCGCTTCGGCAGAACCATCTACCACTACGACGGCTCACCGCGGGGCTATGCGCTGCCGGTCGTGGAGTTCCGGAAGTGGATCTACGACTGGGGCCGGGCCGGATACCGGGTGCCGATGACCTACGCCTACGACGGCTACCGCCACACCACCGAGGACATCGTCACCGACCCGGTGTGGCGGACCGACAGTCGCAGCCCCGAGATGGCGCTGCTGGATTTCCGGTACATCCAGCCCGGGCAGCCCAACTACTGCCGGTGGTGAGCTACTTGCGCACCACCACGACCGGCGCGTGCGACAACTGCGCTACGGTCGAGGCCACCGAGCCGAGCAACAGGCCGGCGAATCCACCGCGGCCCCGGCTGCCGACCACGACGAGTTGGGCCTGCTGGGATTCCTCGATCAGCCAGTGTGCGGGCCGATCCCGGACCAGCCTGCGCTGGACCTGCACGCTGGGGAACTCCTGCTGCCAGCCCGCCAGCCGCTCGGCGAGTGCCACCTGGGCTTCCTCTTCGTAGACACGCCAGTCCAAACCGAACATCGGCACCGCCCCGATATCGCTCCAGGCGTGCACGGCCACCAGATCGACACCGCGCAGCGCGGCTTCCTCGAAGGCGAACCGGGTGGCCGCCTCCGCGGACGGTGAACCGTCAACACCCAGGATGACCGGCGCGGACGAATCGGCGACGTCGTTCTGGTGAATCACCACCACCGGGCAGTGCGCATGGTGCAACAGACCCGCCGCGACCGACCCCAGGGGCAGCCTCTTGTGACCACCGGTACCGCGGTTACCGACCACGAGCATCGTCGCCGACCGTGACGCCTCGGCCAGCGTACCGACCACCGGGGACGGCCGCGATTCGGTGCGGACCTCGACCGTGTCATTCTCGCCGAGCGCGGAGCGCAACGCCTTCTCCGCCTCCTCCAGCACCTTGTTCGACGAGTCTTCCTGCTGCTCAACGATACTCGGCTCCACCGGCAAGGCCGACCAGGTGGTGATCACCGGTGCGGTGACATGCAGCAAAGTCACGGTGGCCTTGCGGCGCAGACCCTCCCTGGCCGCCCACACGACCGCGGCCTCCGACGCCGGCGAACCATCGACGGCGACGGCGATTCCGAGCTGCTCTGCTGGGGATGACATGTGCTGCTCCTCTGTGGCGGTTGCCGTTGACGTTAGCCGAAAGCGAGTGGCCCCGGCAGGGTCCAAAGTCCTTCACCTTCGACTGTAACCGAGCCGGCCGGCGGCCCCCGTACCGATCGCGGGATCGTATGCACACCAACGACTATGGCAGCGGTACCGCCCAATGCAGCACCGTCCCACCGGTGCTGCCGGGAGTCAGGGTCAAAGTGCCGCCGCCCTGCTCGGCCCGGGTGCGCAGGTTCCGCAGTCCGCTTTCGGTGACGTCCTCGTCGATGCCGCACCCGTTGTCGGTCACGGTGATCCCCAGATCGTCGTCGACCTTGACCAGCAGCGCGAGTTCGGTTGCACCGGAATGACGCACCGCATTGCTGACCGCCTCGCGCACCACGGCTTCGGCATGATCGGCGAGCACAGAATCGATCACCGACAACGGCCCGACGAACTGGGTGCTGGTACGCAGACCGGAAGCCGAGAACTGATCCACGGCCTCCTGAAGACGCTGCCGCAACCGCACCGCACCCGACGTCCCGCCGTGCAGGTCGAAGATCGTGGTGCGGATTTCCTGGATCACCTCCTGCAGGTCGTCGACGGACGCCGACAGCCGTTCCTGCACCTCGCCGGATCGGGCGCGCGCCACGGTGCCCTGCAGTGACAGCCCCACCGCGAACAGTCGCTGGATGACATGGTCATGCAGATCCCGGGCGATCCGGTCCCGGTCGGTGAGGACGTCGAGTTCGCGCATCTGACGCTGGGTGAGCGCCAACTGCCAGGCCAGTGCGGCCTGGTCGGCGAACGAGGCCGCCATCTCCAACTGGTCTTCGGTGAAAGCACGAGCACCGGCCGGACGCAGCGCCACCAGCACCCCGGCGACCGAATCGGTGGCGCGCAGGGGCACCACCAGAGCCGGTCCGGCCTCGGCGAGCAAGTTCGTCGGCACGTCGAAAACGTCACGCCGTTGGGGGAGTGCCCGCTGCAGCGCCTCACCGAGAGAGTTCCCGACAACCGGCAACGGATGGGCCGCATGCACCGAAACCGGGCTGTCCCCGGCGATTTCAGTGATGAGCAGTTCGAGCGCATCGCTCGTGTCGGAGTCCGGGACCGCCACGAACGACACCCGCGCCCCGGTGAGTGTGAGCACTTCCTCGGCGATCAACCGGAACACCCGGCCGGGATCGGTGCCCGCCAGCAGTTCGGTGGCGATGTCGCGGGTCGCCTCGATCCAGGACTGCCGGGCGCGCGACTGCTCATAGAGTCGCGCGTTGTCGATGGCGATGCCGGCCGCCGCGGCGAGTGCCTGGGCGAGCACCTCGTCGTCCTCGCTGAACGGCTGCCCGGTGTTCTTCTCGGTCAGGTAGAGGTTGCCGTACACCTCGTCCCGGATGCGCACCGGAACACCGAGGAAGGTGCGCATCGGCGGATGGTTCGGCGGAAAGCCGACCGAGGCCGGATGGTCGGTGATGTTGTCCAGCCGGATCGGTGTCGGCTCGTCGATGAGCAGCCCGAGCACACCGTGCCCCTGGGGCAGCGGACCGATCGCGGCCCGGGTCTGGGCGTCGATGCCCTCGTAGACGAACTCCACGAGTTCGTGACCGTGCTCGTCACCGCGCACTCCGAGCGCGCCGTACCGGGCGTCCAGCAGCTCGATGGCGGTGTGCACGATCGTTCGCAGCGTGACTTCCAGGTCGAGCCCGGACGTCACGGCGAGCATCGCTTCGACCAGACCGTTGACGCGGTTGCCGCCCTCGACGATCTGCGCTACCCGGTCCTGCACCTCGCTCAGAAGTTCGCGCAGCCTCAGCTGCGACAGCGTCTCCCGGAGGGGTCGGACGCCGCCGTCACCGTCTGCTGCGACTCCGTCGGACACCGGGTCGGCCACACCGAGCATTGTGGCACCGGGGCCGGGGTCGGGGCCAACGTCCATACGGCAGGATGGACGGCGGGTGGGACCGCGCGAAAGGACGTCGATATGACCGAGGCCGCACAACCCGTCGTGGTCGGCGTGGACGGCTCGACGAGCGCAGTGGCAGCGGCCGGCTGGGCCGCAGGCATCGCCGCCCGGCTGGGCGCGCCGCTGCACATCGTGTATGCGATGCCCTACCTCGGTCACAACTTCAGCGACGCCGCTGCCGCCGTGCGTGCGGCCGCGATCGCCGGGCAGCACGAAGCCGCCGAGTCGATTCTCGGCGCAGCCGCGGACGCGGTACGGCGCAGCGAACCCGGGCTGGAGGTCACCACCAGCGCTCCGTCCGAGCCTGCCGACGAAGTGCTGCGGGCGTTGGGTGCGCAGTCGCGGCTGATCGTGCTGGGTTCGCAGGAGGTGTCGGCGGCCGCAGCGCTGCTGGTCGGTTCGCTGACGCTCAAGACGATCGGCAGCGCTGCCTGCCCGGTGGTGGCCTGGCGTGGCGAAGCCACCGCGCCGACAACGCAACCTGTCCTGGTCGGCGTCGACGACAAGAGCAGCGACACTGCGCTCGGGCTGGCGTTCGAGATCGCCGACGCGCTGAAGGTTCCGTTGCGGGCGGTGCGATCCTGGTCGTCGCGCCGGCCGCCCGGCGACGTCACGATCCCGTTCCTGGTCGACTGGGACGCGTTGGAGGCCATGGAATGGACCGCGCTGACCGCCGCCGTCGAACCGTGGGCGCAACGCTACCCGGACGTCGAGGTCGGCCTGTTCGTCGAGCCCGCCAAGCCCAGTCAGGCCCTACTCAAGCATCTCGACGACGCCCAACTGGTCGTGGTCGGCACCCGCGGGCACGGGGTGCTGACCAGCACCCTGATCGGATCGACGAGCCTGAACCTGCTGCACCATTCGCCGGTCCCGGTCGCGGTGTGCAGACCGGCGGCGGACTGACTCAGCCGCGGGACTGGGCCACCGGCTCAGCCGTCTGCGTCACGGCGGTCTGTCGGCCCAGAGCGAGGAACAGCGCACCGCCGGCGAACGCCGCGATGCCGGTGAACACCAAGAAACCGTTGAAGCTGTCACTGGACTGCAGGGTTCGGCTCAGGATGAACGCACCGAGCGCGGAGGAGACGCCGATGGCTGCGGACAGGATGCTCAACACGGTGCTGTACAGCGTCAGATCGAAACGCCGCGCCACCAGGTAGGCGATGACGTCACCCTCGGCTCCCCACGCGGCGCCCAGGCAACATACCGCCAGCACCAGTACCGCGAAGCTGTCCCACGGGGATGCGACGAGCAGACATCCCACCCCGGGCAGCGCCATCGCCACGGCCGCCACCAGTTGGGCGGGGAAGCGATCCAGCGCGACACCGCAGACGAAGCGGCCGACGATCACGGCGGTGGCGAAAACCGATATCAGCGCGGCGACCAAGCCTCCGTCGGCGCCGGCCCTGCTCAGTGAGTCACCCAGGACGACGCCGAGCTGACTGGTGGTGACCGTGTGGTACAGGTTGCACAGCAGCACGCCGCCCAGCAGGATCCAGAACACCCGGGCGCGACCGATCAGCCGATAATCGTTGCCGGTCTTACCTTCTCCACGGGTCCGGCGTACCGACGGGTCCTCGGCGGGGAGCAGCACCAGCGCCAGCGCGCCGACCACGCCGATGGTCGCCGCGATGGCCAGGCACCCGATGCGCCAGCCGTACGCGTTGTTGATCACCTCCAGCATGGGTGCGCCGACGGCGCCGAGCAGTGGCGGTCCCGATATGGCGATGGCCAGTGCGAGTCCGCGCGCCTTGTCGAAACAGGTCGCCACGATCCGGCTGTAGATGGCCGGGGTGGTGGCCACCCCCAGCCCGATCAGCACGACGTTGATCGCGAAGTACTGCCAGATCGGCCCGGACATCAGCGCGTAACCGGTCCAACAGAGCGGGAGGCCGACCACGCCGATCACGGCGATCCGGCGCACCCCGAACAGGTCGGTGAGCCGGCCGTAGATCGGCAGGAAGACGAAGGTCAGCAGCGTGATCGTTCCGGTGAGCACGAAATCGGCGCGGTCCCAGCCGAATTCTGCGAGGAACCGGGGGCCCATCGCGGCGTTGGTGTAGGCGCTCAGACTGAGCCCGGCGCTCAGGCCCGCTGTGGCCGCCGCCAGCGGCCGCCAGTTTGTCCTGAGCTCACCGAAGTAGGTCATGGCGGCCTTTCGCGGTACGGGCAGGAGTTACAAATCTACCGCGCCGTGTTGCCCTCACCGACGTGCCGTCATGGGTACCGTAAGTACTTCGGCAGACGGGCGAGGGAGCGACGCATGCGCAGAGTGGTCCAGGTTTCGACCGGCAACGTGGGACGCCACGCGCTGCGTGCCCTGATCGGGCGCCCGGATCTGAAGCTCGTCGGCGTGCATGCGTCCGGCCCGGACAAGATCGGTCGCGACGCCGCCGAGCTGTGCGGGCTGGACGGGCCGACCGGGGTCGTCGCGACCGGCGACATCGAAGCGCTGATAGAGCTCGCACCCGATTGCGTGGTCTACACCGCACTGGCCGAGACCCGGCCGATGGAGGCGATCGACGAGCTGTGCATGTTTCTGCGGGCCGGCATCACCGTGGTGGGCACATCGCTGGTCTGGATGGCTGCGCCGCGGCACGCCGAGGACTGGGTGCGTGAGCCGCTGGCGGCGGCCTGCGCGGCCGGCAACTCCTCGCTCTACATCAACGGCATCGATCCGGGCTATTCGGCGGACACCCTGGTGCACACGGCGGCCAGCCTGGTGACGCGGGTCGATTCCATCAGTGTTCAGGAGATCTTCGACTACGGCAACTATGACGATGCCGAGTTCACCGGCGCATCAATGGGTTTCGGCACCGAAGAGACGGCCGAGCTGCCGCCGTTGTTCCTGCCCGGCGTGGTGGAGTCGCTGTGGGGGCCGCAGGTACGCGCTCTGGCCGCGCATCTCGGCGTCACCCTCGACGAGGTCCGCCAACGAACCGAACGCTGGTTCACCCCGGATCCGATCGAGTGCACCATGATGGCGGTGGCGCCGGGGCAGATGGCGGCGGTGCGGTTCGCCACCGAGGGGGTGCGCAACGGGCGCGTGGTCATCACCCTGGAGCACGTCAACCGACTGACCACGGCGGCAGCGCCGGAATGGGACTTCCCGCCCGACGGGCACGTCGGAGTGCACCGGGTAGTGATCGAGGGGGAGCCTCGGGTCGAGGTGAACACCCATCTGTCCCATCCGGTCTTCGACCCCACCGATGCGGGTTGCATCTCGACGGCGGCCCGGGTGGTGAATGCGATCGACTGGGTGTGTGACGCGCCGGCCGGACTGGTCGCCGTCGAGGACATCCCGCCGTCCGCGCTCATGCGGGGCCTGCTCTGGGACGCGGGCTGACCACGCCGAAGCGGATCCGATGTTTGGTCGCCACGGGCGATCGACTCTGGCCACAACGGGCTCTGGCCCGGACAATCCTGACCGTTGACGACCCAGCGGAACAACCTTTAGGGTGGCGTGCAACAAACATTAGGTTTCATATCAGCTGGCGCGGACGATCAGGAGCGTGCGGTGACCGACTTCGAGACAGTGGACTACTTCACCGACGAATCGCTCGTCCCCGACCCGTATCCATACTTCGACCACCTGCGCGCCCGGTGCCCGGTCACGTCGGCGACCCCGTTCAACGTGCTGGCGGTCACCGGTTACGAGGAAGCCGTGGCCGTCTACAAGAACCCGGCGTTCTCGTCGTGCAACTCGGTCGCGGGCCCGTTCTCCGGCCTGCCGTTCGGCCCGGGCGAGAGCGACGACGTCGGCGACCTGATCGAGCAACACCGTGGACAGGTGCCGATGGCCGAGCACATCACGTCACAGGATCCGCCGCTACACACCCGGACCCGGAGTCTGTTGAGCCGCCTCATCACCCCCAAGCGGCTCAAGGAGAACGAAGACTTCATGTGGCGGCTGGCCGACCAGCAGCTGGACACCTTCATCGCAAACGGGCGGGCCGAGTTTCTGGCCGATTACGCAAAGCCGTTCTCGCTGCTGGTCATTGCCGATCTGCTCGGCGTTCCGGCCGAGGACCATCAGGAGTTCAAATCGGTCTTCGCCCTGGAAACGGTGGGGGAGTTGGGCAAGGAGGCGCCCACCACCCACAATCCGCTGCAGTGGCTCAACGAGAAGTTCCACGCCTATATCGAGGACCGCCGCCGCTCACCCCGTGAGGACGTGCTGACCGAACTGGCGCTGGCCAAACACGAGGACGGTTCGGTTCCCGACATCGAGGACGTCATGAACCTCTCGACGTTCCTGTTCGCCGCCGGCACCGATACCACGACGAAGCTGGTGAGCTCGGCGGTGCGTTTCATCGGTGACAATCCCGGATTCGAGCAGATGCTGCGAACTGATCGCAGCAAGATCCCGGCTTTCCTCGAGGAGACCCTGCGATTGGAGAGTCCGGTCAAGTCGCACTTCCGGCTGGCGAGCAAGAACACCACCATCGGTGACGTCGACGTGCCGGCCGGCACCACGGTGATGCTGTTGCCCGGCGCGTGTAACCGGGACGGACGAAAGTTTGCCGACCCGAACGATTTCCGCGTGGACCGGCCGAACGTCCGAGAACAGATCGCCTTCATCCGCGGCGCCCACTCCTGCCCGGGGGCTCCGCTGGCACGGGCAGAGGGCCGCATCTCCCTGGAACGCATCCTCGATCGGATGCAGGACATCACCATCTCCGACGAACACCACGGCCCGGCCGGGCAGCGTCGGTACGGCTACGAGCCCACCTTCATCATGCGCGGCCTGGCCGAGCTGCACATCACGTTCACGAGCAAGGAGAACCGATGACCGGGAAGCTGGCGGGCAAGGTCGCGTTCATCACCGGAGCCGCGCGCGGCCAGGGCCGGGCACACGCCATCGCGATGGCCCGGGAGGGCGCGGACATCATCGCCATCGACATCTGTCGCGACATCCCCTCCAACCCTTACCCGTTGGCCACCCCCGACGATCTCGCCGAGACCGAGCGTGCGGTCAAGGGGCTGGGCCGGCGGGTGCTGGCCCGGATTGCCGATGTGCGCGAGCGGCACGAACTTCGGGACGCGGTCGAGGCCGGAGTCGCCGACTTCGGCAAGGTCGACATCGTCGTCGCCAACGCCGGGATCCTGCCGATGGCCATGGGCAACCCGGACCCGATCGGTTTCGTCGACGCCTCCGACGTCGACCTGCTGGGTGTGATGAACACCGTGGCCGTGACCCTGCCGCATCTGCCCGACGGCGCCTCGATCATCGTCACCGGCTCCACCGCGGGAATGATCCGCGGCACCACGACCAGCCCCGACATGGGCCCCGGTGGCGCCGGGTACGGGTGGAGCAAGCGCATCGTCATCGAGTACGTCAATGAGATGTGTCTTCTGTTGGCGCCGCGGATGATTCGCATCAACGCGATCCACCCCACCAACTGCAACACCCATCTGCTGCAGAACGAGGGTATGTACGGGGTGTTCCGGCCCGACCTCAAGGCCGAGGGCAAGGTGCCCACCCGAGAGGACGCCGAACCTCTGTTCAATCTGTTCCAGGCCATGCCGATCCCGTACATCGAGCCGGAGGACATGGCCAATCTCGGGGTCTTCCTGGCCGGCGACGAGAGCCGGTACATCACCGGCCAACACATCCGGGTGGACGCCGGATCGCTTCTCAAGTGGCCCAACGGCCCCGGCGGCTAGCTGTTGTGACCTGACACGTTGTTGTCAGGCGGCGAGTCTGGTGATGGGTGGTTTCCCGCCGAGGGCGGAGTGGCCTCGTTGAGTGTTGTATCGGCGCAGGAATCGGTCAAGTGCTCGTTTGCGGACGCTGCTGGAGGTCCAGGGTCGGGCGTAGGCCCATTCATTGAGCAGGGTCCGGTTGAAACGCTCGGCTTTCCCGTTGGTCCAGGGGCAGCCGGGCTTGATGAACCTGCATCGCAGTCCCCAGGCCGTGCACACCCAGCCCCAATTGGTGCCGCGCCGGTAGACCAAAGCGTTGTCCGTCAGCAGCCGCCGCACCCGCACACCGTGGCCGGCGAACCACACCATCGCTCGGTGCAAGAATCCTGCGCACGTGAGGTCTTTCTCGTCGGGCAGTACTTCGCTGTATGCCAGCCTGGTGCGGTCATCGATCGCGGTGTGCACATAGTCATAGCCGATCTTGGTCTTCTTGTGCCGGTTGGCAACTGACACCTTCGCGTCGCGGCCGTGCAGGCGCCACCCTCCACCTTTGGGGATGCGTCCCAACTTTTTGACATCGACGTGGACCATTGCTCCTGGGGTGCGGTACTCATAGCGGTTGGGGCTGCGCCGCGACGAGCGCACCGGCTGCCCCGTGATCGGGTCGATCGCACTCAAGTGCGGCACCTGATGGCGCGCCAAGACACGGCCTACCGTCGAGGCGTGCATCCCGAGCTCGGCGGCCAGCACGACCGCGCCGCGCTTGCGGCGCTGCCGAGCTCTGAGCACTTTGCGCTCGACGTGTGCACTGGTGCGCGTCGGCATCCGGTGCGGACGCGAGGACCGGTCGGCCAACGCCTCCTCACCGCCCTCTCGATGGCGGCGCAGCCACTTATAGACCGTGGCCCGCGAAATGCCCAGTTGTTCAGCGACATGAGCTGGCGGCCAGCCCGCGGCGACACGCTCCACGATCAAGCGACGTGCGAACAGGTTGGTGCGAGCGTTAACGTGAGACACGAGGACCTCCTACGGATAGATGCCAGACACATCCACTCCGTCAGGAGGTCCTCCCCATTTCAAGCCGCCACGCCGTCAACAACCTCCAAGGTCACAACAGCTAGCCGCGGCCGCTGCCCGGGCGGTGCAGGAAACCGTGCAGGACGGCCTGCACCAGTTCTTCGACGATCGCCTCCCGCGGCGGGGGCCGATTGCCGAAGAAGCTGGAGCGCAACGCGACCATGCCCACGATCATCGCCACCGTCGAGTGCGCGGGCAGATCCGGTTGTGCCGACTGGATCCCACGCAGACTCATACCCTCGGCGCTGATCTGGCCGAGCACGCTCAGCGCGCGCCGGATATCGGCGATGCCCGATGCTTCGATGTCCTGCTCGCTGAGACCTTCGGATGCCACCAGGGTGAGCAACAGGCCGCGGTGTTCGATGAGCACATCGTAGAGCTGGCCGACGAACTCGCGGGTCAACTCCTGCTCGTCGGTCTGCTCGGGTACCACCGCTTGCCAGGTCTGCCGGAACTCGTCGAGGAAACTGGTGAACGGCACCACCAGTGCCTCCCGGAAAAGTCCTGCCTTGGAACCGAAATGACGAAAGAGCAGATACTCGGTGACTCCGGCGGCTTCGGCGATCTCGCGGGTGGTGGTGCTGCGGTAGTCGCGCCGGGCGAACAGGTCGCGGGCCGCCTCGAGCAGCAGACGACGAGCCTCGCCCGGTGGCCGACGCACACCGGCTCCGGCCTTCTTCGACGAATCATGCTGGGACACGGAATTTCACGATAGTCGTCCCTTGACCAGTCCAGAGTTAATAGTGTCCACTATTAAAGAGTGGTGTCGCGAGGAAGGGACTCGTCCGTGGGCCAATTCATCATGCTGGGAACGCTGCTGGGATTGATCATCCTGATCGTCGGGCTGGTCCTGTACTTCGATCCGGAAGCCCGCGGACCCCGGGGTGTCACCGGGGAGAAGGCCGACCGATGAACACCGAACTCACCACCCCGCTCATCATCGGGCTGTCCTTCGCCTACATCGGGGGAGCCCTGTTCCTGGCCTACGGTGTCTACCTCAGTTTCCGGCGCGGCCGGCTGCATCCGCTGCTGCTGGTGTCGATCTCGGCCATCTCGTTCTCCTGGATCGAGGCGCCCTATGACTGGGCGATGTACGCGCAGTTCCCGCCGGCCCTGCCGCGGATGCCGTCCTGGTGGCCGATGAACTTCACCTGGGGCGGCGGACTACCCTCGGCGGTACCCATCGGCTACATCGCCTACTTCACCTTGCCGGCCGTCATCGGCGCGGCGCTCGGGCGCGGACTGATCCGGAGGTTCGGCTGGCGCCGACCACAGACGCTGCTGATCGTCGGTCTGCTGGTCGGGTTCTGCTGGGCGTTGTTCTTCAACGCATTCTTCGGTCCCCGATTCGGAGTCTTCTACTACGGCTATGTGATTCCGGGCCTGGCGATATTCGAGGGCAGCAAGTTCCAATACCCCATCTACGACGCCATCGCGATGGCGCTGCAGATGATGGTGTTCACCTATCTGCTGGGCCGCACCGATGAGCAGGGCCGCAACGTGATCGAGATCTGGGCGGACAAACGGTCCAAGACCCGCGCCGGCTCGGCGCTGCTGTCGATCGGCGCCGTCGTCGTCGCCGGGCATCTGGTGTACGGAGCGGTCTTCGCGCCACACCTGGTCACCAAACTCGGCGGGTTCGTCACCGTGGGACCGACGGAGCAGTTGTTCCCCGGAGTACCCAACCAGCCCCGATGACCACGGACCAGAGAAGGAATCACAGTGACCAGCAACCCGGAGACCGGCCTGTCCCACGACGCACTCTATTACGACCCGTTCGACAACGACATCGATGACAACCCGTACCCGATCTGGAAGCGGATGCGCGAAGAGGCGCCGCTGTACTACAACGACAAGCACAACTTCTACGCGCTGACCCGATACGCCGACGTCGCACCGGCGCTGCCCGATTGGCAGACCTACCGCTCCGGGCGGGGAACCACCGCCGACATCCTGTTCAGCGGAATCGAGGTGCCCCCCGGCATCCTGCTGTTCGAGGACCCACCGCTGCACGATCTGCACCGCAAGTTGTTGTCGCGGGTGTTCACTCCGCGCCGGATGCTGGCTGTGGAGGAGCTGGTACGTGGATTCTGTTCGCGCGCACTGGATCCGCTGGTGGGCTCCGACAGTTTCGATATGGTGGTCGAGCTGGGCGCGATCATGCCGATGCGCACCATAGGCTATCTGCTGGGTATCCCCGAGGACGCACAGCAACGCATCCGCGATCACAACGACAAACGCATCACCGTCGAGGCCGGCGGCGACATCAGTCCGACGATCTTCCAGGACGCGATCGCCGAGTTCGCCGAGTACATCGAGTGGCGTGCCACCCACCCGTCCGACGATCTGATGACCGATCTGCTGAACGCCGAGATCGAGGAGGCCGACGGCACCCGGCGCAAGCTCGAGCGCACCGAGGTGCTCGCCTACACCGCGATGATCGCCGGGGCCGGCAACGAGACCACGGCACGATTGATCGGGTTCATGGGCCAATTGCTCGCCGAGCATCCCGAACAACGACACGAACTGGTCGCCGACCCGGCGCTCATCTCCGGGGCCATCGAGGAAACCCTGCGCTACGAGCCGCCGTCACCGGTACAGGCCCGCTACGTGGCGCGCGATGTCGAGTACTACGGGCAGACCGTGCGCGAGGGGTCCTACATGCTGTTGATCAACGGCGCGGCCGACCGTGACCCCGCTCGACATACCGATCCCGATCGCTTCGATATCCACCGCAAGGGTGCGCATCTCGGATTCGGCCAGGGTATCCACTTCTGTCTCGGCTCAGCGCTTGCACGCCTGGAGGCCCGGGTGGCCTTCGAGGAGGTACTCAAGCGGTGGACCGACTGGGAGGTCGACTACGACCGCGCCCGCCGGGCCCACACCTCCAGTGTGCGTGGGTGGGCGCAGCTACCGGTTCGGGTCGGCTGAACCGTTCTCCACGTAGTCCTTGACCCGCTCCAGGGTCTTGGTCATGTCCCGGATGTTGCGGCGCTTGCGGAGGAACATCGCGACGTCCAACAGTTTGGGCCCGGGCATTTGGAAGGACTCGGTGACGGCGGTGGACTGACCGCGGGCTTCGAATCGGTAATGCCAGTTGTTGAGCGCCCGGTTGCCGGCGAGCACCGCGAAGCCGAACTCCTTGCCGGGCGTGCAGGCGGTGACCCGGCACGTCGTCCAGTAGATCGGGCCGATCTCGTTGCGTTTGACATGCCCGCGGAACTTCGCGCCGAGCGCGGGTCCGGTCGCCCCGTCGAGCCATTCGGCCTCGAAGGTCTCCGGCGAGAACTTGCCGGTATTGCGGATATCGGACACCACGTTCCAGACGTCGATGGCCGGGGCGTTGATGACGACCGTGGCAGCACCATCCATTCCGCGACCGTAGCAGCCCGTGTCGCACCGCGACAGAATCAGCCTGAGTCACGCCGCGACCGAAACAACCTAGGGGTTGCTCATCGCCCGATACCGACGCAACGCCTCGGTGCGTTCCTGCGCATGGTCGACGATCGGTTCCGGATAGCCCTTCGGACGCGGCCCCTTCTTCAGGTGCGGATCGTCGGCGTCGGCGAGTTCGGGAACCCAGCGCCGCACGTAATCGCCTGCGGGATCGAACTTCTGGCCCTGGGCGGTGGGGTTGAACACCCGGAAGTACGGTGCGGCATCGGTCCCGCTGCCGGCACACCACTGCCAGCCGTGCTGATTGTTGGCCATGTCCCCGTCGACGAGTTGCTCCAGGAACCACCGCGCTCCCCACTGCCACGGCAGGTGCAGATCCTTGACCAGGAACGAGGCGGCGACCATCCGGACCCGGTTGTGCATGAAACCCGTCTGCGCGAGTTGCCGCATGCCGGCGTCCACGATGGGGAAGCCGGTCTGGCCGCGCTGCCACGCCCCGAACAGCTTGTCCGCATCGGCGCCACTGTCGGTTTCGATGGCGTCGAAGTCGGGGTTCCAGTTCCACCATGCGCTGCGCGGCCAATGGTTGAGCACATCGGCGTAGAAGTCGCGGAAGGCGAGCTCGCGCAGGTAGGCGGCATCGCCCTTGCGTCGGGTCGCAAGATCGGCGGCCATCGTGCGTGGGTGAATGGTGCCGAACTTCAGCGGGCCCGACATCCGGCTGGTGCCGGGGAGGTCGGGCCGGTTCCGGTCCTCGTTGTAGGTGTCCAGATCGTGCTCGACAAAATGCTGCCACTGCCGCCGGGCGGCGGTCTCACCGGCGGTGACGTCCATCTCGGCGGCCGGGTCGGGGATCGGCGCAGGCCGCAGCGATCGGTGTGTCAGGTCTGCGGGGTCAAGCCAGGTCGCCGATTTCACCGACGACGTCGCCGGGGCGCGCCAGCCGTGTTCCTGCCAGCGGCGAAAGAATGGCGTGAACACCTTGTAGGGACTGTCGTCGTCCTTGACGACGCGCCCGGGGGAGACCAGGTAGGGGGAGCCGGTCGCCACCAGCGGGATGTCGCCGAGCGCGTGGGCGACCCGTTCGTCGCGCCGGCGTCCGTACGGGGTGAAGTCCGCCGAGACGTGTACCGCATCCGCGCCGATTGTCTTGGCGATCAGCGGGATTCGGTTCTCGGCTGCACCCCGGACCACCAGCAGCCGACCGTCGAGCTGTCGCTGTAGATCGCGCAGACTGTCGCCGAGGAACTGCAGCCGACGAGGACCTGCGGACGCCACCAACTGCGGATCCAGGACGAAGCAGGCGAGCACGTCGGCGTCGCCCTCCGCCGCTGCCAGCAGGGCCGGCAGATCGGTCAACCGGAGATCGCGACGGAACCACAGCACACTCGGCATTCGTCCATTCTGCCTTGCCAGTCAAAGTACCCCTTGTACGCTTGGAATGGGTTGCTGTCCAGTATGTTTCGAGATCTGTGGATGGATCGGAGGTTGTGGATAGCCCCGTCTGCACGTCGGTGGCCGTCGATAGAATTCGAACATGGTTGCGAACGCGGTGTCGGATCGGGAGGCCATCATCACGGCCTTCGATGCCTATGACGCCGCCTGCGAGCAGCTGGCCGGATTGGACTTCACTCGGCTGACGCCGGCAGAGCTGTTCGAGCTGCAGAGCCGCCGCGAACACCGGTGCCGCACCACCGCGGTGGTCGATCACCGGATCCTGGCGGTCCTGCAGACGCAGGCCACTCCGAAGGACATCGGTGCCCGCACCTGGTCGCAGATCCTGATCACCCGGATGCAGATCTCCCAGGCTGAGGCGAGCCGGCGCCTATCCGATGCCCAGAATCTCGGCCCGCGCTACGGCATGGACGGTGAGCTGTTGGAGCCGGCGTTGTCGGCGTGTGCGGCCGCGCTTGCCGCGGGTGCCATCAACGATGGTCACGTCAAGGAGATCCGCTCCGCGCTATCGCAGGCAGCCAAGTATCAAGGACCGTCTGAGAACGCCGACTTGGAACGGATCTTGGTTCGCGCGGCTGCGGGAATCACGCCGCATGTCCTGCGTGAGGTCGCCGACCACGCCCTGCAATTGCTGAATCAGGATGGGGACGGGCCCGATCCGGCCGCGCACAAACGCGGGATCAGAATCGGCCGACAAGATCCCGACGGGCTGACCTACATCTCGGGCTGGCTCGATGCCGAGCCGACCGCCTACCTCAAGACCCTCGAACAGGTGTGGGCCGCACCCGGAATCAACAACCCGGACGACGCCGAGCCGGTCAACAACCCGGTACCCAACCCGCTGCTCGACGAGGACGGCCCGCCCGCCCCGGCACCGGAACCGGAACCGTCCGAGCCGGACTCACCGCCCGCGGCAGAGGAACCCGGCTCGTATCCGGCCGAAGACGACTATCCCGGCGCCAGCGTGCTGGCCGAGTTGACCGATCTCCCTCCGGAACCCTTCGCCGAACGCCGCGCCGAGTTGGATGCCGACGACCCACCCGACCGCGATGCCGCCGACGCTGACGCGGCTGGGCGCCGGGCCGAGTTCGACGCCGCTTGCGGTCGCGAGCTTGCCGATACGGCAGCGGCCCGCGACACCCGCACCAAACCACAACGCCTCCATGACGCGTTCAAGGCCGTGCTACGCAACACGATGATGTCCGGACAACTCGGCCGACACGCCGGGCTACCGGTCACCGTCGTCGTGTCCACCACCCTGGCCGGACTGCAGAACGCCGCCGGGCTGGCGCACACCTCGGCCGGGACCATGATGCCGATGCGCGACCTCATTCGGTTGGCCGCCCACGCCCATCATTACCTGCTGGTCTATCGCGAGCACACCGCGGAACCGCTCTATCTGGCCCGCTCCAAACGGCTGGCGTCCAGCGCGCAACGGCTGGTGATGATCTCCCGCGACCGGGGCTGCACCATGCCCGGCTGCCCGGTCGCCGGCGGCGACTGCCAGGGTATGCACGCCGAACAGGACTGCGAAGCCGGCGGACACACCGATATCACCGGCCTCGGGCTGGGCTGCGGCTGGGACAACCGGCTGGCCTATGAGACCGGCTGGGACACCAGCATCGGCGAAGACGGCCGCGTGCACTGGCACCCACCGCCACTGCTGGATGTCGGACAGCCCACGCTCAACTACTTCCACCACCCCGAAGAGCTGCTCGGCGCGTCCGACAAGGATCCCCGTCCCGGGTTCACCCCGCCAGGGACGTGAGGATTGCGGCCGTCGATTCGTCGCGGGCGTGGCGGTAACCCGTACCGGCCCACAGGTGCACCAGATCTGCTTCGCCGGCGGCCGCCGCGGCCTTGCGCAACGGGCTCGTCAGATGGTGCAGCGCCGGATAGCCCAGCGGAGCGATGCCCTCGTAGCGGTCGATGAAGCTGTTGCGCAGACCGCGTGCGGGGCGGCCGGTGAACGCGCGAGTCAGCACGGTTTCGGTGCGTGCCGGATCGATCAGGGCCGCCTTGTGGGTGGCTGAGGCGGCGCTCTCGTCGGCGCGCAGCAGGACGGTGCCGACAGCGGCCGCGATCGCACCGGCGTCCAAGACCCCGGCGACCGCCTCAGCCGTCGCCAGTCCGCCCGCCGCGATGACCGGGAGACCTACCTCGGCCCCGATCCGCGCGACGAGATCAGTGATCGGCACCGCTTCCGGTAGTCGGTCGGGGCTGAACGTTCCGGAGTGCCCGCCGGCCACATGGGCCTGGACGACCAGGATGTCCGCGCCGGCCTCGGCGGCGGCCCGGGCTTCCGGCACGGCGGTGACCGTCTGGGCCACGATCGTCCCGGCCTTGCGCAGGGCGGCGATGACGTTGCGAGGAGGCAGGCCGAAGGTGAAGCTGACGACAGGGACCGGGTCGGCCAGCAGTACGTCGATCTTGTCGCCGAATGCGTCATCCTCGTCGACCGGGTCGGCGGGAAGGGTGAGCCCGAACCGGTCTGCCTCGGGCCGCAAAGCGTCGGCGTAGGCGCGGTAGTCGGCGGTCGTGACCGGGACCGGGTTGGGTACGAACACGTTGACGCCGAACGGGATCGAGGCCTCCCGGACCGTGCCGATCTCGGTCCCCAGGCCCTGCGGGGTCTTGTATCCGGCGGCCAGGAAGCCCATGGCTCCGGCCTGGGCGGCCCCGATGACCATCGCCGGTGTGGTGGCGCCGCCGGCCATCGGTGCCGCCAGCACCGGCAGGCTCAGTCCGAGTCCGGTCAGTGCGGACCTCTTCGGTGACGTCATGGTGCTCCTCGCTGTCCGGGCGGTCGTCGTCCTTCGGTGAAACGATTGTGGCCGTCCGGTCATCCCCGGGGGTAGGACGGGCTGCCTCCCTCACAGGAGGCCTGGCCTCCCAGCCGCCTACATCAATCTGCTGACGGCGAACGCGGCCGCCTGCTCCACCATTCCGTTGACGCCGTACTGCTGGTGCGGAACGCTCGATCCGGAGGGGGCCGCCCCGGAACAGACCGTGTCGCCGGGCGCGCAGAACTCGAGCGACTTACCGAGGTAGGCCGGGCCGACATCGATGGCCGCCGCACCGTACTTCTCCGCGGACCAGCCCGCCGGGGTCCCGAACAACACCACCGCCGCCACATTGTCGGCGACGTCGGCGGGCAACGGCAGCGGAGCGGCAGCGGGGGCGATTCCGGCCGGCACCACCCCGGAGGTGGCCAGCGCCGTCACCACGGCTCCCTGCGAGTACCCGCCCAGCACCAGTTGGGTGCTCGGGCACACCGAGGCCACCCCCTGGACATGACTCGATTCGTCTCGCACACCCTCGACGACGTTCATCTTGAACATCGCGCCGCCGGTGAAGTCGGCACTGGCCGGATAGTTGACGCCGTGCACGCCCACTGTGCGCGGAAACGCCTGTGCTCGTAGAGAATCGACGAATCTCTGACCGACGCCGCCGACCCCGGGCGGCTCGGCGGTTCCCCGCGCGAAGACGACGCCGATGTCAGGGCACGATTGCGATCCGGCCGCCGGAACGATGACCGGCAGCGCCGCCACGGCCAACCCGGTCGCGACGAAGATCCGGCCCACGATTCGCATACCAACGGTCACTGATTCCCCCCGATATCCCGCTTGAACTATGGCAGAGCCAGGGGCTGTCGGCGGCGTTTCTCCCCGTCGAAACGCCGGCCCGGACACCTGACCCGCGACCGTTCATCGCGCTACCCCCGAAGGGTGTTACACGGCCGACCGACACGACGCGCCCGGCCTGATCATTGACGGGACGATCGCCCGAACCCTACGGTGGAACAGATATTTGGTTTCCGCCCAAGGGTCGTTTCGTCACGAGGGAAGTGGGACGGCATGACAGTTGACGCTGTGCCGAAACCAGAGGCCGGGCTGGACATGCTGGCCTCGGTGCTCGCGGGCCGCGCACTGACGGTCCGCGTGAGCGACCCGGGGGAGCCGGCCTGGTCGGACGGCCAGCTGATCCGGGTCGACGCGGCACTCCCACCCGCACAACGCCTGGCCAGTGTCGCGGTGCAGGCCTCGATGATCGGGGCGGGCAGCCTGCACCCCGACATCGTGCGCAAACTGGTCCGTCATCCCAAACTGGCGCGGCGATATCTTGCGGTGGAGGCCCACCGGGCGCTGGCCGCCAACGCCTACCTACTGCCGGAATCGTTGCGCAGCCTGATCGACACCGGCATCGCAACCCGTACCGGGTGTGCCGCGGACAGTTTGGAGATCGCCGGCGGCAAGGGTGTGCTGAGTGATCCGCCGGCGGTCTTCGGCGTCATCCGTGCCAAAGAACTGCTGGCGGCCGCCCGCCGCGCCGCCGATACCGTGGAACACGGCAAACCCGGCCACGTGCCGCGCCGGCCCGCCAAAGCCGACCTCGAGGAACTCGACGACGGCGAGGTCGACGACACCGATGATCCGGACCTGTTCGTCAGCCCCGTCGGCGGGGGAGGGGCCATCGGCAAGTGGCTCAAGAAGCTGCTGTCCGCGGCCCGCAAGTCCGGGGGCAACAGCGGCGGGCCGCCCGGCGCCGATTCGCCGACGCACCGCACCAACACCGCGAACCGCGGGGCGGCGGCGGTCTCCTCGACGGCGTCGATCTCCGGTGAACAGGTCATCGACGTCACACCGGGCGGATTCAGCTATCCCGAATGGGATCTCGCGCACAAGCGGTACCGGCCGGACTGGTGCACGGTTCACGAGGTCGAGGCAACGCTGAAACCCGAAGCAGCCCAGCAGATCAGCGACTCCATCGGAGTCCGCAGACCGCTGGCCCGCCTCGGTATGGGGTTGGACCGCCGGCACCGGCAGGCCCAGGGCGACGATATCGATGTCGACGCCGCCGTCGAGGCCCGCGTCGAGGTGATGGCCGGATCCGTTCCTGATGAAGCGGTCTACATCGACAGCCTCCGGTACCGCAGGGACCTGTCGGTGCTGCTGCTCCTGGACGTGTCGGGTTCGGCGGCCGAGCCGGGCAGCCTCGGCCGGACGGTGCACGAGCAGCAGCGCGAAGTGGCCGAGGCGCTCACCGTCGCGCTGCACGACCTCGGCGACCGGGTCGCGTTGTACGGCTACTACTCACAGGGACGCGACTCGGTGAACATGGTGCCCGTCAAGAGGTTCGACGACCATCTCGACACCGTGGTGATCAGGCGGCTGAACAGCCTGGAGCCGGGGGCCTACTCCCGGCTCGGCGCGGCCATCCGCCACGGCTCGGCGACGCTGGAGACGCATGGCGGGACCTCGCGGCGGCTCCTGGTGGTGCTGTCCGACGGACTCGCCTATGACCACGGTTACGAACGTGACTACGGGGCTGCGGATGCCCGCCGGGCACTGACCGAGGCACGACGGCGCGGCATCGGCTGCGTATGCCTGACCGTCGGGGCCACCACCGACGCGAACGAGCTCCGCAGGGTATTCGGCAGCACCGCTCATGCCGCGATCGGCCGGCCGGATCAACTCACCACTGTGGTGGGGCCGCTGTTCCGGTCGGCGATCCGGTCCGGCGAGGCCCGGCGGCGGGTGTCCTGATCCACCTCAGTAGTTGTCCCAGAAAGGAAATGCAATGTCAGTTGAGTCCCAACATGGAGGTCTGCCCTAATGCCCGCGGTGTCCGAAGTCGACTTCACCAGCCACGGAACGACTCCCGAGCCCGAACGCCCGTACTACGAGGCGGTCGGTAACGAGGAGACAGTCTTCAAGGCGGCATATCGGCAGGGGCTGTCGCTCGTCCTCAAGGGGCCGACCGGCTGCGGCAAGACGCGCTTCGTCGAGGCGATGGCGCACGACCTGAACCGGCCGCTGATCACCGTGGCCTGCCATGACGATCTCACCACCGCCGATCTGGTCGGCCGCTATCTGCTGCGCGGTGGCGAAACGGAGTGGGTCGACGGTCCGCTGACGCGCGCGGTTCGCGAGGGCGCGATCTGCTACCTCGATGAGGTCGTCGAGGCCCGCCAGGACACCACCGTCGTCCTGCATCCGCTGGCCGACCACCGGCGCCAACTCCCGATCGAGCGTCTCGGCGTGACCCTGGACGCGGCACCCGGGTTCGGTCTCGTCGTGTCGTACAACCCCGGCTACCAGAGCGTCCTCAAGGACTTGAAGGACTCCACCCGGCAGCGAATGGTGGCAATCGAGTTCGGCTATCCGACTCCGGAGACCGAGGTGGGCATCGTCGCGCATGAGGCCGGGGTCGATCGCAACGTGGCCGCCGAACTGGTGAAGTTCGGGCAGGCGATCCGCCGACTGGAGACCGGCGGACTGCGCGAGGTCGCGTCGACCCGGGTGCTGATCGCCGCCGGACGGCTGGTCGCCGAGGGGTTGTCCCTGCCCGAAGCCGCCCAGGCCGCCATCGCCGGCCCGCTCACCGATGACGCGACGGTCGGTCGCGGACTCACCGAAATGATCCAGGTCTATTTGGCCACATAGCGTGCTGGGCGAGCATTGACGCTGCTGGGCCACCCCGCTACTGTCTGAACAAATATTAGGTTTTGTACGGGACGGGTTGTTCTGAACGCTCCAGAGGAGGTCAGGTTGTCGTACGAAAGCACCGCCGAGCCGATCAAGGTCGGCTATCTGATGGACTTCAAGCTCCCGCCGGGATTCCCGGAGGAGCTGCTGGCGTCCTTCACCCGGACCTTTGATCTGGTGTTCGAAGAGGCGGTAGAGCAGGGACTGATGGACCGCCCGGTACAGATGATCTACCGCGAGGTGGAGGGACTACCGAAGGGATCGGTCAAGGCGGTCATCGATGCCTACGGAGAACTGGTCGACGAGGGCTGCCTGGTGGTGTTCGGACCGAACATCACCGACAACTGCGTGCCACTGCGCGAGGCCATCGAGGAACGCTTCAAGGTCCCCGCCATCAGCGTCACCGGTACCGACGACTGGCTGGGAGAGTGGACGTTCGCCTTCCCGCAGGGCTCGATGACCGATGAACCGATCTTCCTGATCGATCTGGTGGCCAAACGCGGCCTCAAAGAGATCGGCGTCCTCGCCGAGCAGAGCCTGATCGGCGAGAGCTACCTACGCAATCTGCGAAGTGCCGCTGCCCGCAAGGGGATTCGCATCGTCGCCGAAGCGGTGATCGCCCAGACCGCACAGGACATCAATGCCGCCGTTGCCAGCCTGCACGAAGCGAAGGCCGAGGCGATCGTGCACCTCGGGTTCGGGTTCGGGATCGTGTTCATCAATCCGGCGTTGCAGGCGGTCGACTGGGATCCGCCGCGCTTCACCACGACCGCGTTCCAGAACGCGTGGGTCAACCCGATCATGTGGAATGCGTTCCTCGGCTGGGTCGGCGTCGATCAGTACGACGAAGGAAACCCGGTCGGGCAGGCCTGGCTGGACCGGTACGCCGCACGCTACGACGGCAGCCGTCCCGAGTATTGCGTGACGGTCGTCAACCACGATGTCGCCGCCACCCTGGTACGCGCGTTCACCGACGCGCATCCGCTGAGTCCGCGTGGCGTCAAGGAGGCCCTCGAGCGCGTCAAGATGATGCCGGCGGCCTCCGGTGCGCCCGGCACCCGGGTGTCGCTGGGGAAGTGGACGCGCCGGGCCTGGATGGGGTCGGGCTATCTGGTGGCCCGCACGCTGGACGCCGACGGCATCAATTCCCACCTGGTCGATCGCTTCGGACAGGAAGCACGATGACTGTCAGTAAACCGACCGCCGAAGAATCCGCCCTGCCGACGACCGGACAAGACAACCCCACCCGCACCGGGCCCAACTGGGGACGCTGGGCCGGAGCCCTGGCGCTGATCTCCCTCTTCAGCCTCTTCGTCGCGTTCGCGCGCACCGAGGTCCACCCGCGGGTCGCCAACCCGAATGTCGAGGGCAGGCCGCGACCGGTCGAGTTCCTCTTCGGCTGGGACGGCTGGTTGTGGGTGCACCAGATCGGCTGTGTCATCCTGCTGGTCGTCCTGGTGGTGATCTTCGTCCGCGGGTGGCGCCGCGATCCGGGCAGCCCGATCATGCTGATGTTCCTGTGCACCACGCTGATCGTGTGGCAGGACCCGATCATGAACTGGGCGCCGTTCGCGGTCTACAACCCCGAACTACTGCACTGGCCGGAGAACTGGCCGCTGATCATGCTGTCCCCGACGGTCGAGCCGTTCATCGTGTTCGGCTACGTCGCCTTCTATTTCGCCCCGTTCTTCCCGGCGATCTGGATCCTGCGCAAGTGGCAGGCCAAGTACGGTCCCACCGCCTTCGTATCGCGCCACCCCTTGATCAGCCTGGGATCGATCACACTGGTCATCGGCTTCATCTTCGACGCAATCCTTGAGGTCAGCCTGGTTCGCACCGGGCTGTACATCTACTCACAGGCCATCCCGTTCGGAACGCTGTTCCCGGGCACCACCTTTCAGTTCCCCCTCATTTGGGAGTCGCTGGCGGTGACCTTCGTGATGGTGCCGGCCGCGGTGCTGTGTTACCGCGACGACACCGGTAAGTCGGTTGCCGAGAAGCTGGCCTCCAAGGCACGGCTGTTCCCGACCAAGCCGGCCCTGGGCACCTTCCTGGTGATGTTCGCGATCATCAACGTCGCCTATTTCGCGTACGGATCCTGGTTCGCCGCCATCAAGGCCAGCGGATTCGCCACGGCGGTGGCCTGTCCGTGGCCCTACCCGGAAGCCAAAGTGTATGACCCGCAGGGCTATTACGAACGAGAGGGTGCGCAGGGCCCGTTCTCGGTGGGGAAGTGGGCCACCTGGCCGAGCGGTCTGCCCAACGGACGCCCCGATGTCGAACCGCCCCCGCCCGGTGAAGGAGCCTGCGCGACGGAGGACACCCAGTGAGCGATAGCCGTAGCGTCGTGATCACCGGGGCCTCCCGGGGTCTGGGACTGGCCTCCGCAGCTCATCTGTACAAACACGGTTGGCAGGTTGTGGCGGCCATGCGCAACCCCGAGCGCGGGATGGCCGCGCTGCAGGAAGCCACCGGCGCCGCCGACGACGACGAGCGCCTGATCGGGGTCCAGCTCGATCTCGGTGACCGCGGTTCGATCGCCACCGCCGCCAAGGCCATCGAGGCGGCCGTAGGTGCGCCGTACGCGTTGGTACACAACGCGGGAATCTCCGCCGCCGGCATGGTCGAGGAGGCTCCCGTGGAGCTCTGGGAGAGCATGTTCCAGACCCATATTCTCGGTCCGGTGGCACTGACCCAGGCGCTGCTGCCGGGAATGCGGGCCGCCGGGCGGGGGCGCATCGTCATGGTATCCAGCCAGGGCGGAGTGCGTGGCCAGCCGGCCATCGCGGCGTACTCGGCGTCCAAGGGGGCGCTGGAGCGCTGGGCCGAATCCATGGCCGGGGAGATCGCCGCGTTCGGCATCGGGGTCACGGTGTTGGTCACCGGCACCTTCGACACCGACATCATCACCGACGCGGGAACGATCGACAACCGGGATCTCCACGGCCCCTACGCCCGTCACCACCGCACCATGGACAAACGGGGCCGGGCCGCCATGAAGAAGCTGGCCAACCCGCCGGAGAAGTTCGCCCGCGGCCTGGCCCGCGCGCTGGAGGACACCGCGCCCTACCGGCGCCAGCCGATCGGACCGGACGCCCGGATGCTGGTGGTGTCGAGCCGGTTGCTGCCCGCAGCCGCCATGCACCAGATGAGCCGGCTGGCGATGGGGCTACCGCGGACCGGGGCGCTGCGGCCCGGCACGGCCGACCTGACCGCGAGCCAGCGCGCCATGATCAAGGCCGCGCAGATCCTGCCGGAACCGGTCATGACCCGGATCGCCATGCTGGCCATGCGCTTTGCGCCCAAACACGAGGAACAGAAGGGGAGCGATGCCTGACACGATCAAGGTCCACTTCGAGTCCAGAATGCTGATCGACGGGAAACTCGTCGACGGCGAAGCCGGATCGTTCACCAACATCAACCCCGCCACCGAGGAAGTCCTCGGAGAGTGCACCGATGCCTCCAGCGCGGATATGCACCGCGCCATCGACGCCGCCCGACGCGCATTCGATGACACCACCTGGTCCCGGGACCGCGCGTTCCGGGCCCGCTGCCTGGAGCAGCTGCACGGGGCCATCGAGAGCGAAATCGACCAGCTGCGTGAGGAACTCATCCTGGAGGTGGGCTGCCCACGCGCGGTCACCCACGGACCGCAACTGGATGCGCCGTTCGCCGAAGGACTGAAGTATCCGGCCAAGCTGATCGAGTCCTATCCGTGGGAAACCGATCTGGGGGATTCCTTCGTCGCGCTCACCGGCCGGATGACCCGGCGAAAGGTGTGGCGTGAACCGGTCGGGGTCGTCGGCGCCATCGTGCCGTGGAACTTCCCGTTCGAGATCGCGATCAACAAACTCGGTCAGGCCCTGGCGACCGGCAACACGGTGGTGATGAAACCCGCGCCGCTGACCCCGTTCAACGCGACCCGGTTGGGCCGGCTGATCGCCGAGAAGACCGACATCCCGGCCGGAGTCGTCAACATCGTCACCGCCTCCGACCATTTCGTCGGTGAAGAACTGACCCTGTCACCGAAGGTCGACCTGATCTCGTTCACCGGGTCCACGGCGGTCGGCAAGCGGATCATGGAGAAGGGCGCCGCGACGATGAAGCGGCTGTTCCTGGAACTGGGCGGGAAGTCGGCGACCATCGTGCTCGAGGACGCCGACTTCAACACCGCGTGCCTGATCGGCATCGGACCGCTCATGCATGCCGGGCAAGGCTGCGCGGCCCCGACCCGGTTACTGCTGCCGCGATCCCGCTACGACGAGGGGGTGGCGATCCTGAAGACGATCTACGAGAACATCGCCGCCGGGGATCCGCAGGACCCCGGAACACTCTGCGGGCCGGTCATTTCGGACAAGCAGCGCTCCCGCATCCAGGGCTACATCCGCACAGGTGTCGACGAAGGCGCCACCCTGTTGGTGGGCGGACCCGAACAACCCGAGGGCTTCGACAAGGGGTTCTGGGTCAAACCCACCCTGTTCATCGATGTCGACAACTCCTCGACCATCGCCCAGGAAGAAATCTTCGGTCCCGTGCTGGCGGTAACTCCGTACGAGGACGAGGACGATGCCGTGCGGATCGCCAACGACAGCGTCTACGGACTGGCGGGCAATGTGATGTCGGGGTCGCTGGAGCGGTCCCTGGCGGTCGCCAGTCGGTTGCGTGCCGGGTTCATCGGGCTCAACGGTGCCGCAGGTTACGGTGCCGACGTGCCGTTCGGCGGCTACAAGTCCAGCGGTGTGGGGCGCCAGAACGGCACCGTCGGCTTCGACCAGTACACCGAAGTGAAGTCCGTTGCCTATCCGGTCGACTGAAGGAGCCTGCTGTGGAACAACTTTTCGATGACCTGGAGGATTTCGGCTCGTTCGACGACGTCGTGTCCGGCGATGTGCGTGACCCGTATCCGGAGCTGGCCCGCCTGCGCCGCGAGGACCCGATCCAGCGGATCGACGTGTCGGCGATGCCTGGTGAAGAGGGCAAGCCGGTCTTCATGGTCTACCGCTACGAGGAAGCCCAGCAGATGCTGCGCGACAACGAGACCTTCTCGTCCTCGGGCGTGATCGCGGCCTTCGGCCCGGTACTGGGCGAGGGCGTCATGCTGGGCATGGACGAACCGGTACACGGCCGGCTACGCGGTCTGGTGTCGAAGGCGTTCTCCCAGAAGGCATTGAGCCGCTGGGAGGACGAACTGGTCGGCCGGGTCGGCAACGATCTGATCGACAAGTTCGCCGCGGACGGCAAGGCCGACCTGGTCAAGCAGTTCACCTTCGACTATCCCAGCCAGATCATCGCAGGCCTGCTGGGTCTACCCGAGGAGGACTACCCGCAGTTCCAGCGGTGGTCGATCTCACTGCTGAGCTGGATACTGAACCCGGAACGCGGACTGGCGGCGTCGGCGGCGCTGTGTGAGTACTTCGCGCCGATCCTGGAAGCTCGGCGCGCCGAGCCCCGCGAGGACATGATCAGTCTGTTGGCGGCCGCCGACCTCGACGGCGAGAAGCTCACCGATGAGGAGATCTTCTCCTTCCTGCGGCTGCTGCTGCCCGCCGGTGTGGAGACCACCTACCGGGCACTGGGCAACCTGCTGTTCGCGCTGCTGTCGGATCCGGCCCAGCTGGACGCGGTCCGCGCCGACCGGTCGTTGTTGGGGCCCGCCATCGAGGAGGTGGTGCGCTGGAATCCGCCGCTGCTGACCATCACCAGGGTGGCCACCCGCGACACCGAGCTCGGGGGAGTGCCGATCCCGGAGGGCTCGTCGGTGATGCCGATGCTCGGGTCGGCCAACCGGCAGGAGGATCGGTGGGAGAATCCCGACGAGTTCGACATCTTCCGCACCGCCAAGGGCAACCTCGGCTGGGGTCACGGGGTGCACGTCTGCCTGGGCATGCACCTGGCCCGCATGGAGATGCGGACCGCGATGAACCTGCTGCTGGACCGGTTGCCCAACCTGCGGATGGATCCGGACGGGGACGATCCGCACATCCGCGGACAGGTGTTCCGCTCGGCAACCTCGGTGCCGGTGTTGTTCGACCCGGCCTGAAAGCTCATCGTTCGCCGGGCTCTGTAGCCTATTTACCGTGAATCACCTGGCCTACGTCATCGCCGGATCCGAGGCTACGGGCGGTGCCGGCCTGCAGGCGGACCTGCGTACCTTCCAGCAACTGGGCACCTACGGGCTGGGCACGGTGACCTGCATCGTGTCGTTCGACCCGAAGGCGTCCTGGACGCATCGCTTCGTCCCGGTCGACCCGCAGGTGGTGGCCGATCAGATCGAGGCGGCGACGTCCGCGTATGACCTCGACGTGGTCAAGATCGGGATGCTGGGGACCCCCGCCACGATCGACGTCGTGGCCGACGCCCTCGCCGGGCAATCGTGGCGGCATGTGGTCGTCGACCCCGTGCTGATCTGCAAAGGACAAGAACCGGGCGCCGCGCTGGACACCGACACCGCGCTGCGCGAGCGGATCCTGCCGCTGGCGACCGTCGTCACCCCGAACCTGTTCGAGGCCCGGGTGCTGGCCGGGATGGAGCGCATCGCGTCGGTGGACGACCTGGCAGAAGCCGCCCGGCGCATCGGTGACCTCGGGCCGCGCTACGTGGTGGCCAAGGGTGGCGTCGAGCTCCCGGGCGAAGAAGCCATCGACGTCCTCTACGACGGCAGCGATGTCGAGATTCTGCGGGCGCCCAAGGTGGGGCAGGAGCGGGTGGCCGGCGCGGGGTGCACGCTGGCGGCGGCCATCACCGCTGAACTCGCCAAGGGCACCGATGTCAGCGAAGCGGTCGGTCTCGCCAAACGGTTCACCACTGCCGGAATCAACGGCCGCATCTCCGGGAATGCGCCATTCGACACCGTCCGTCAGGGCGCGGAGTAGCGCCCTTCGCGGGACCAGTTCCCTTGCCCGCCATGACCTGTGGTGTTTGACCACGGCGAGCAGCGGGTAGCCCTCCTCAACCAACTGAGGAGCGGCGCCCATGGAAACTGCGACGTCCACACCTTCTGGACACAGAGTTCGGCTGAGCCACCACGAGATTGAACTCGATGACGGCCACCGGGTCGGCGTTTCCGTCGGTGGTCGGGGCGTACCGCTGGTGTTCCTCCACGGGCTCGGGCTGGGCCGCCGCACTTACCTCCGCATGCTGAGCCGGGTGGCCGGCCTGGGGTTCCTGGTTGTCGCGATAGACGCGCCAGGCCATGGCGATACCGGTGACCTACCGCAGGCGGGAGCGGGATTCCCCGATAGAGCCGATGTCATTCTGCGCACCCTTGATGCCCTCGGAGTGGACCGGGCGGTCCTGGCGGGCCACTCGATGGGCGGCCGGATGGCGGTCCAGATCGCAGCGCTTGCGCCCGAACGAGTTCTGGCGACTCTACTTTTCGACGCCGCGGCGGGGGCGCCCTTCGATGCGGCGGTCCAGACCGTGATGCGGTCACCCATCCAGATGTTGCACACGGTGGCCGGCGCGCTCTACGATCTGTCCCGCGATCCGCTGCGCATGCAGGTCGAAGCCGTGGGCCGCTACCTTCAGATGCTGCGCGTGGTTTTGATGGGAAAGATCATGGCGCCGAACGGTTTCTGCGGTGCCGCACAAGCTCTGATGGCATCCGGTGATTCGAGTTCGCTCCTGCGGACACTGCGGCACCGAGCCGTGCCGACGATCGTCATCCACGGTGCCGACGATGCGATCATCCCGTTCGAGAATGCCTGCGCGGTCGCCGAAGATGCCGACGCCGTCCTCTATAAGGTTCAGAATGCCTGCCATTCGTGGCTGATCGCTCAGCCACACCGCGGGGCCGGTGCGGTGCGCCAGTTGCTCGGCGGTGAACTGGGCCACATCCTGCGCACCGCAGCCGATACGTTGAACATCGTCGATTGGCAGGATGTCTCTCAATGGGAAGACGCGATGCTCGGATTGAATGCGCCGGTCACCCGGTTGCGAAACGACGATCCGATTTTCCACGACACCACCTGCGAGGTCGTCGAGATGGAGCGGGTGCGGCCCGGTGGGCTGGAGCCCGACGAGCTCGCCGCCGGTATGACTGCCTGAGCGTCGCCGTCTCGTCAGGCCGATGACCGCGGCCTCATCAGCACATTTCTACCCAGGAAGTCAGACGATTACAGTGTCCGGCATGACGGAACAGCTCGACACCGCCCACCCGGACCTGGTCGCCGTCGAGGTCCCGACGCACTGGTACAACCTGGCGGCCGAGCTTTCCGAGCCCATCCCGCCCCACCTGCATCCCGGGACCAAAGAACCGGTCGGTCCGGACGACCTCGCGCCGCTGTTCGCCAGCGGGCTGATCGCGCAGGAGGTGGCCACCGAGACCTACATCGAGATCCCGCAGGAGGTGCGAGAGATCTACGCGATGTGGCGTCCGTCTCCACTGCTACGCGCTCGTCGCTTCGAGAAGGCTCTGAACACCGGCGCGCACATCTACGTCAAGTACGAAGGTGTCAGCCCGGTGGGCAGCCACAAGACCAACTCGGCGGTGGCGCAGGTTTATTACAACCACCTCGACGGTGTGCGTAAGCTGACCACCGAGACCGGCGCCGGGCAGTGGGGAAGCGCGCTGTCGTTCGCCGGGGCCCAGTTCGGTCTGGAGATCGAGGTGTGGCAGGTCCGCGCCTCGTACGAGTCCAAGCCGTATCGCCGGCATCTGATGCAGACCTACGGTGGCAGGGTGCACTCCAGCCCGTCGACGCTCACCGAAGCGGGCCGCGCCATCCTGGCCAAGGATCCGGACACCACCGGCAGCCTGGGAATGGCGGTCAGCGAGGCGGTCGAGGTCGCCGCGTCCGACCCGGAGGCCCGCTACGCGCTGGGCAGTGTGCTCAACCATGTGGTCCTGCACCAAACCGTCATCGGCCAGGAGGCCGTCGAGCAGCTGGCACTGGTGGAGCCGAACGGCGCCGACCTCGTGTTCGGTTGCGCCGGAGGTGGTTCGAACCTCGCCGGACTGTCCTTCCCGTTCCTGCGGGAGAAGATCCACGGCCGGTCGAACCCGCGGATCGTGGCCGCCGAACCGGCCGCGTGCCCGTCGATCACCCAAGGTGAGTACCGCTACGACCACGGCGATGTGGCCGGGTTGACTCCGCTACTCAAGATGCACACGCTTGGAATGGATTTCGTGCCGGACCCGATCCACGCCGGCGGGCTGCGCTACCACGGGATGGCGCCGGCGCTCAGCCACACTGTCGAGCTCGGCCTGGTTGAGGGCGTGGCGATCTCGCAGCACGACGCGTTCGCCGCCGGGGTGCAGTTCGCACGCACGCAAGGCATCGTGCCGGCTCCGGAATCGACCCATGCCATCGCAGCCGCGGCCGCCCATGTCGCCGACGATCCACGGGAGCAGGTCGTGGTGATCGGCCTGTCCGGCCACGGCCAGCTGGATCTGCCGGCGTACGCGGAGTACCTCGACGGCAAGTTCTGAGCACGGCGGTTGCCGACGCGACTATCCTCGGCATGAGGCTTTGAGGAGGTGAGCCAGGTGTTCCGTCTGCGGTCGCGCGACCAGTCGCTCGAAGCGACCCTCAAGCAGATCGAGCACCGGGTGCTCGAAGATGTCCACCTGCCCCCGTGGGCACGTCGGGTGGCGTGGGTGGCGGCCACGGTGCTGATCGTGGCCGGAGTTATTGCGACGGCCGCGGGCGGGGGGATACCGCTGGCCGCGGCCGCGCTGGGCGCCGGGGCTGCGATCTGTTCGGTGGTCACGCTGCGGCGCCGCCGGTTCCGGTGGTGCGTGGCGGCGGCCTACCTGTCAGGGGTGTCGACGGTGGCCGGCGTCGGCGCCTTCTGGTGGTCGCGTACCAGCTCGGCGGACCCGATCCTGGCGGCCTCTACCGGTGTGTCCGCGGTGGCCGCGGCAACGCTCACCGCGGTGTGGATCTCGGTGGCGATCACCCCGGTGAAGGATTCACACCCGGACATACGGCAGCCCTCCAAACGCAAGTGGGGTGTCCGCGAGAGCGGAGACACGATCACCTGGCCACCGCCGTCCGCGGGGCCGCACCGTCCCGACGGCAAGTAGCTCGCCGGTCCACCCGATCCGGTGAGGCCGGCACGGCGCGTAGAGCCGATGCCGTGGACGCCTAATGTTGTCAGCGAGCTACACCCCGCCGCGACGCAGCATCCGGCCCCGCGGTGTCTGGAAGTCGATCTTCTTGCCGCGCAACCAGGTGCTGGCGACGACTCCGGCGAGGGCACGCCCGTCATACGGGCTGACGGGATTCTTGTGGTGCAGCTTGTGCACGTCGACGACCTGTGCGGAGTCGGGCTCGAAGATGGCGAAATCCGCGTCGTACCCGAGCGCGATCTTGCCCTTGGTGTTCAGTCCGGCGAGCGCCGCAGGTTTGGCCGCCATCCAGTCCAGCACCTGGGTCAGCTCGATACCGCGGCGCTTGGCCTCGGTCCAGATCAGCGACAGGCCCAGCTGCAGCGATGCCACCCCGCCCCACGCGATACCGAAGTCGCCGTTCTCGACGTCCTTCAGGTCGATCGTCGACGGCGAGTGGTCGGAGACGATGCAGTCGATCGTGCCGTCGAGCAGGCCCTGCCACAACAGTTCCCGGTTCGATGCCTCGCGGATCGGCGGGCAGCACTTGAAGGCGGTGGCGCCGTTCGGGATCTCCTCGGCCAGCAGGGTCAGATAGTGCGGGCAGGTCTCGACGGTGATCTTGACGCCGTCGCGTTTCGCGGTCGCGAGCATGGGCAGCGCGTCCGACGAGGACAGGTGCAGGATGTGCGCGCGCACGCCGGTCCAGCGGGCACGCTCGATGACCTCGGCGATCGCCACATTCTCTGCGCCGCGCGGACGTGAGGCGAGGAAGCGCTCGTACTTGTTGCCCTCGGCCGACGGGGCGCGGTCGATGGCGCGGGAGTCCTCGGCGTGCACGATCATCATGGAGTCGAAGCCGGCCAGCACGGCCATGTCCTTCTCCATCTCGTCGGCGTCGAGGTGGGGGAACTCGTCGACGCCGGAATGCAGCAGGAAGCACTTGAAGCCGAAGACGCCGTCGTCGTGCAGACCGCGCAGATCGTCGGTGTTGCCGGGGATCGCTCCGCCCCAGAAGCCGACGTCGATATGGGTCTTCCCGGAGGCGGCCGCCCGCTTGGCGTCGAGCGCCTCGACGTTGACCGTCGGTGGAATCGAGTTGAGCGGCATGTCGATCAGCGTGGTGACGCCGCCGGCGGCCGCGGCGCGGGTGGCCGAGTCGAAACCCTCCCACTCGGTGCGGCCCGGCTCGTTGACGTGCACATGCGTGTCGACCAGACCGGGAATCATGACCTGTTCGTCGGTGAGTTCGACGATCTCGGCGGCACGCAGGCCGCTGCCGAACGGCTCGATCGCGACGATGCGGCCGTCGCGGATACCGATCTCGCGCGCGACGATCCCGGCCGTCGTCAGCGTCCGTTGGCCGCGGACCACCAGGTCGTATTCGGGTCGATCCGACTGATCAGGGGCGTCGGTCATCGGCAGCTCTCCGTTAGTGCGAACACGATTCCTCATCGTGGAACTAAAACTCCAATATAGGGGAAGGGTAGATGTGAGCACTGACACAGTCAATTGGACCAGAGGGTTGACACGCGGTGTCCGCATGCGCGCTAATTGTCAAATCTGTGGAGAAATTCTTCCGCACAGTGGAATTCTGCGCCGGCGCCTCGCGTCGACGCTCCGACCGTGACAGGCGTATCCATGAGCACAGAGTCCACCGGGCTCATCGACGACTCCAATCGTAACGATGCAACCCCGTTCGACCAGGTGAGTCCGCACCTCTACAACGCCGACCTCGCGCCCACCAAGCGCGAAGGCCGCCGGTGGAGCGCCTACAACATCTTCACGTTGTGGGCCAACGATGTTCACAGTCTGGGCAACTATTCCTTTGCCATCGGGCTGTTCGCCCTGGGCCTGGGTGGCTGGCAGATCCTGCTCGCGCTCGGCCTCGGCGGCATCTTTCTCTTCCTGCTGCTGAACCTGTCCGGGTTCATGGGGGAGAAGACCGGGGTCCCGTTCCCGGTGATGAGCCGGATCGCGTTCGGCATCCGCGGCGCGCAGATCCCGGCACTCATCCGCGGCGCGGTCGCGATCGCCTGGTTCGGTATCCAGACCTACCTGGCGTCGGTGGTGCTGCGCATCATGATCATCGCGCTCGCACCGGCGGCGGCAACCCTGGACACCAACAGCTTCCTGGGCCTGTCGACGCTGGGCTGGATCTCGTTCGTCTCGCTGTGGGTGGTCCAGGTGATCATCGTCAGCTACGGCATGGAGATGATCCGCAAGTACGAGGCGTTCGCCGGCCCGGTCATCCTGTTCACGATGATCGCACTGGCGATCTGGGTGCTGGGCAATGCCGACTGGAGCATCGCGTGGACCACGCCCGACTCGCTGACCGGCGTCGACATGTGGTTGCAGATCATCGGTGGCGCCAGCCTGTGGGTCGCCATCTACGGCACGTTCGTGCTCAACTTCTGCGATTTCACCCGTAATGCGACGTCCAAGCGCGCCATCGTGCGCGGCAACTTCTGGGGCATCCCGCTGAACATGCTGGTGTTCGGGGCGATCGTGATCACCCTGGCCGGCGCGCAGTTCCGCATCGATGGGCGCATCATCGAGGCGCCCGCCGACATCGTCCAGGAGGTCCCGAACACCCTGCTGCTGGTGCTCGCTGCCCTCGCGCTGCTGATCCTGACCGTCGCGGTCAACCTGATGGCCAACTTCGTCGCACCGATCTACGCGCTGAACAATCTGTTCCCGAAGCACCTCAATTTCCGTCGGGCAGCCTTCATCTCGGCTGTCATCGGACTGGTGATCCTGCCGTGGAACCTGTACAACTCGCCGGCCGTCATCAACTACTTCCTCGGTGGCCTCGGCGCCATCCTCGGCCCGCTGTTCGGCATCATCATGGTGGACTACTGGTTGGTGCGTCGCTCGAAGATCAACGTGCTGGCCCTGTTCACCGTGGATCCCGACGGCGAGTACCACTACGCGAAGGGCGTCAACGTCCGCGCGGTGGCCGCCCTGGCCATCACGGCGGTCGCGGCCCTGCTGATGGCCTTCGTCCCGGCGTTCAAGGTCGTCTCGGAGTTCTCCTGGTTCATCGGCGCCGGGCTCGGCGCGGTCGTGTACTGGATGCTTGCCGACCGCCGGGGTCCGTTCAACGATGTCTCCGGCGAACCCATCGCCGTGACGAGCACGCACCACTAGGACCGGTATGAGAATTCTCGTAGCCAACGTCAACACGACCGCGTCGATGACCGATGCGATCGCCGAGTCGGCGCGCGGTGTCGCCTCACCGGGCACCGAGATCGTCGGCATCACACCGCGGTTCGGTGCGGACTCGTGTGAAGGCAACTTCGAGAGCTATCTCGCGGCCATCGCCGTCATGGACGCGATCACCTCCTACCCGGAGCCGTTCGACGCGGTGATCCAGGCCGGCTACGGCGAGCACGGCCGGGAGGGCCTGCAGGAGCTGCTCGACGTCCCGGTGGTCGACATCACCGAGGCGGCCGCGTCCACGGCCATGTATCTCGGCCACAAGTACTCGGTGGTCACCACCCTCGACCGCACCGTCCCGTTGATCGAGGACCGTCTCAAGCTCGCCGGACTCGACGCACGGTGCGCGTCGGTGCGGGCTTCGGGTCTCGGTGTGCTCGAACTCGAGGCGGATCCCGATCGTGCGGTCGAGGCGATCGTGCGCCAGGCGCGGGAGGCCGTCGAACGCGATCACGCCGAGGTGATCTGTCTGGGCTGCGGCGGCATGGCCGAACTCGAGGAGAAGGTATCGGCCGCGACCGGCGTGCCGATCGTCGACGGGGTCCGTTCGGCCGTCACCATCGCCGAGGGCCTGGTGCGGATGGGGCTGTCCACGTCGAAGGTTCGGACCTACGCGACTCCACGCCAGAAGAAGGTCATCGGCTGGCCGTTTCAGCTGTAGATCCGCGACATGAACAAGACCGGGCGCCCCATCCGAAGCGCCCGGTCTTGTTGTGTCAGAGCATGATCTGGCGGTTGACGTCCTTGTACAGCAGATACCGGAAGTTCGACGGCCCGCCCGCGTAGCACGCCTGCGGGCAGAAGGCGCGCAGCGCGAGGAAATCGCCCTCCTGCACCTCGACCCAGTCCCCGTTGAGGTGGTAGACAGCCTTGCCTTCGAGCATCAACAGCCCGTGCTCCATCACGTGGGTCTCGGCGAACGGGATCGTCGCACCGGGCTCGAACGTGACGATGTTGACATGCATGTCGTAGGCGAGGTCCTGCGGGTCGAGCATGCGCGTGGTGCGCCACTTGCCGTCGGTCCCGGGCATGGCCGACGGTGCGACGTCCTGCTCGTTGCCGAACTTCACCGACGGCGTGTGGCCCGCGATGGCCTCGTAGCGCTTGCGGATCCACACGAACGTCGCATCCTGGGCGCCGTCGTTGCGGGCCGACCAGTCGGTGCCCGCCGGCAGGTAGGCGAACCCGCCCTCGGACAGGGTCTGGGACTGACCTGCCGCGTCGACGGTCAACGCACCGGAGGTGACGAACAGGAAGCTCTGCACCTCGGACTGCGGTTCGGGTCGTTGCGCGCCGCCACCGGGCTTGACCTCGACGATCGCCTGGAAGTACGTCGTCGCGCCGCCGGCCACCGGTCGGTTGAGGATCCACGCGCGGGTATCGGTCCACTCCGGGAACACCGACGTGACGATGTCGGAGAGCACGCCACGCGGAATGACCGTGTAGGCCTCCGTGACGATGGCGCGGTCGGTCAGCAGGTCGGTCTGCGGGGGCAGGCCGCCCCGGGGCGTGTAGTACGACGCGGCGGTCACTGGCTGGGTCACGGGGTGCTCCTGGTTGTGCGGCCGAGCGCGATATCGCGCACGGTGGACGTGGGAAGGTCGGCGGCGCTTTCGATCTCGTCGGCGGTGAGGGCACCGCACACACTGCCGCGATGGATCACGCCGGCCAGCGCGCGGGCGGTGGCCGGCTCATCCATGACCGCCGAGTCGAGCCGGTGGACGTAGTTGCGCAGGCGCGTCGCGGCGGGTGCAAAGGCCCCGCGATAGAACGCGTAGGTCGCCAGGTACCGGGTGACCAGTTGCGCGGGGTGCATGTCCCAGCCCTGGTAGATGCCGCGCTCAAGGTGGCGTCGGACCAGCCGTGCGTGCAGCTTCCAGGCCATCGCGACGTTGTCCGGGTCGCCCACCGGCAGGATGTTCGTGGAGCCGTCGGACAGGTGCACGCCGGTGCCCGCGACGGCGAGTTGCATGACGTTCTTGGCATGGTCGGCCGCCGGATGCTCCATCGACTGGTAGGCCGCGGCGATACCGAGAGATGCCGAATAGTCGTAAGTTCCGTAGTGCAGCGAGCTGACGCGGCCCTGGCCGGCGTGGATGAACTGGGCGACCGTGGCGCGGCCGTCGGCACCCAGGATCGCCTGCGGGGTTTCGACCTGCACCTCGAACCGGATGCGCCCCACGGGCAGCCCGTTTGCCGTTTCGAGCGCGCTCGCGACCGAGACCATCGCCTCGACCTGCTCGACCGATGTCACCTTGGGCAGGGTGAGGGTCAGGCCGTCGGGGAGACCGCCCGATTCGACCAGGCCGCTGACGAACATGTCGAGCGTCCGCAGGCCGCGCTTCCTGGTGCCCGCCTCGAAGCACTTGAACCGGATGCCGACGAACGGGGTCGAGGTGCCCGCGTCGAGCGCGGTCCGCAACTCGGCGATGGCCCGGGCTACGTCGGCATCCTCGGTCTCGTCGTCGAAGGTGCCGTAACCGTCCTCGAAGTCGATCCGGAGGTCTTCGATGGGTTCGGTGCTCAGCTTGTGCTCGACCAGCGTCGCCAGAGTGTCCGGGGCGCAGTCGGTTCCGTCGCTCGCGCCGACGAGGCGAGCCACCGCGTCGAGTCCGCCCGCGTCCTTGGCGGCGGCAAGCGCGGTGGTTCCCCAGTCCGCGGGGATCGTCGCGGTGTACCGGTTGCCGGGGATGTAGACGGTGTGCACGGGCTGGCGGCGGCCGTCATCACCGGGGTACCGACTCGCGAGGTGTGCGTCGGCGGCCGAGAGGCGGCGGTCGACGTCGGCCAGCACGGCGTCGTCGAGTCGTCGAGTCACAGATGTTCCTTCCCGGCGCGGAGGGCCCCGTCGAGCCAGAATTCCACATTGTGGAGTTTAGCGTGCGGCACCGGTATTCACTAGGAGCGGATCTGGACTTTGCCTCAATTCCGTATTGCGGAATTATGATTGCGCGTGTTGGATGGAACACGAATCGTCTACCGAAAGTGGATCGCATGGCGGAGAAGTCGGGCGGTGTGCAGTCGGTGGAGCGCGCGTTCGAGCTGATGGAACTGATCGGACGGGCGGGAGGGGAGTGCTCGCTGACGGAGCTGTCGGCGGAATCTCCGTTGCCGCCGCCGACGATCCACCGCCTACTGCGCACGCTGGTCGGTATGGGCTATGTGCGCCAACTGCCGAATCGCCGTTACGCGCTGGGGCCCAGGTTGATACGGCTCGGCGAGGTGGCCAACCGTCAGTTGGGCGCGGTCGCCGGTCCGGTGCTGCAGTCGTTGGCCGACGAGCTGTCCGAGACCGCGAGCCTGGCGGTGCTCGATGGTGACATGGTGATCTACACCGGGCAGGTGCTCCCATCGAAGCTGATGCGGACCAACAACGAGGTCGGCAAGCGCGTCGGCCTGCACACCTCGGGCGTCGGCAAGGCCGTGCTGGGCGAACTCGATGATGCACGCATCCTCAAACTGGTTACCCAGTCCGGACTTCCGGCGCCGACCGAGAACAGCGCGTCGACGCTGTCCGCGGTGTTCGCGAAGGTCGAGCGTGTTCGTGCCGATGGTTACGCGGTCGACGACGAGGAATTCGAGGTCGGCGTCCGCTCCGTCGCGATGGCGGTCCCGGGCGCTCCCACGCCGATGGCGATCGGCATCTCCGGGCCAGCGGCGCGCGTCACCAAGGATCTGATCGCGCGAGCCGTCCCGGCACTGAAGACGGCGACCGGAGTGATCTCCGAGGCATTGATCGGCTGGCGCGAGCAGTAGCAACTTCCTAAGATCGGGTCGCCGCGCGTGTCTCGACATCGACGTCGACATCGGCATCATTGTCGACGCCTCCGGGCGTGCGGATGTCGACCGAGTACCGCTGGCGTCCGTCGTCGAACTCCAGCGCCCACGACTCGACGGAGCCGGGCACCAGCGCGGTTGCCAGGCCGAGTGCGTCCATGGGCGGCAACCTCCGCGGGTCGACGGCCACCGGATTCGACGATTCCTGGTCGCGCTCGTCGGCAAGCACCCGTGCGGACTGCGCGTCGATTTTGATCTCACGCTGCTCGGTGGCGTTCTGTGAGTCGATCTTCCACACCCAGGCATTGGTTGAGCGATCGAACTCGAGCTCGATCTTGGTGATCGTGCCACCGGGTGCCGCATCGCCGGCGACCGAGAGCGCCCGGTCGAGGTCCACCGGGAAGGTTGCCGTGGCGAGGTCCGCATCCGGGCCGAGCGCCGCGTCGGGAGCCTGGGTCGCGCTCGTCTGCGTGGTCGAGGCGACCTCCGAACTGGCCGCCGACGTGGCGCTCGACTGCGATGTCGCATCACCGTCTCCCGACGAGCATGCAGACAGCACCACGATGCCGGCTACGGCAAGAGCGGACAGCGGGATCACCGACGCGGCATGCTTGGTCATCCGAGGTCTATAGCCAGTCCGATGGCGGCACAAACCTTGCCCGGGTGACCATCGAAAGGTCCTGCACAGCAACAGATTACGAGCAGCCAGCCGCCCCCCATTTCGTCACAGTGACGTTTCGTCATGAGTGCCCGGCACACGTCTGCAGGGGGAGTTCTCCGGCGTCGGGTCCGCCATGCGTCGGGCGGAGGACGCCGGGTCAGGTCGTCCGTGAGCTGCAGCCGCAGCGGTCGGCGCGCCCGCGACGTTGGCCATGCGGCCACGAGCCGCACACCGCGGTGCGCAATGTCGTTGCGTCTCAGCAGTATTCGTCACAGTGACGTATTGCGGGTAGATGGGCCGGAGAGGGTGTGGACGCATGGGCGGGACTCGATGCCGGGCCTGGACCGCCGGCGGGCTGGCGTGCCATCGGCGATCGGGCCCGCGGGTTCGCCCGGTTCGAGAGCTGGACGTCGGACCCCGTCGATCCACAGGGTGCGCAGACTGCAGGGCAGCGGCATTCCTCGGTAGGTTCGCGTCGGCGTCAACAGCGGACGCTGAGGGTGCGGAAAATGCACGCCAGGTCTGCCGGCGCCGAATCTTCACCACCGACCAGCAGGCACTGCACTTCGCCGATAATCTACACTATGTCAACTTGTCGGTACGTCCTGGCACGCTAGGAACATGCTTACCCCCGCTGTCGCATCCGACGAAGCATTGACGCGTTGCGGTGGATGCGCCGAGTTGAAAACGCGAAAACAAATTGTGCGCGTCAAACCCGCTCCGTTATGCACGGCCTGCTACCAGCGGGCTCGTAGACTTCTTCAAGATCCCAAAGAGATTCGACGCGCGAATCTGTGGGCTAAGTATCGAATTACGCCCGAGGAATATGACTCGTTGCGGCAGGCACAAGACTGCCGTTGCGCCATCTGCGGACGCAGAGAATCCGCAATCGATCTTGATCGTGTCGGCGGCCGTCCCCGCGCTGATGGTAGACCGCTCGCAAAGATGCCCCTCGCCGTCGATCATGATCACGCCACCGGAGCAGTTCGTGGCTTGTTATGCCCGTCGTGTAACGCTGGGCTGGGAGCGTTCGGCGATGATCCAATCCGTTTGGCCGCAGCGATTTCCTACCTCCGCACACACCTATCCCCGGACCCGGCATAGGTCGTTCAACTCATAGTCAACCCGCTGGGGTCGCCGAGTGCATGCGGTGGTGCAGACCGCGCCCGGCCCCAACACGCCGAGTGAACAAGAGGTCAAGACTTAGCGCGGACGCGCCGGTTGTCGATCCCGCACACACAGCCCCGCCCCACGGGTGATCCGCCCGTAGGCTCACGACATGCACGACGTGACTCAGGCCAGCGCAGCGACGGCAGCAACGCTGACGGCGGCGCTCGCGGTCTATGCAGCGCTGATCCTCATCGGTATTGCGGTGGCACTCGCTGCCGCCCGCCAGCGGCGGCGCCGTCGGGCCATAGTCGCCGCGACGCTGGTTGGAGCGTTGACGGTGGGTGGTCTGGTCATCGCGATCATCAGCAGCATCTCCTGAATCGCCGCCTAGGTGGTGGCGGTGTTCCCAAGCCTGCCGACCTTCGCCTGGTTTACGAATCCCGTCGGGATGACCTCCAAAGCCGAATCGATCAGACGCTCCAGGTTCTCGAAGTCTCCCGCTCCCATCGTCAGCCAGATGTCGAGGGCGGTGAACATCGCCGAACTGATGATCTCCGCACGCAGCCGGTCGCCGAGCAGCGCCTGTAGGTCGTCGCCGTCGGCACCGCCTCGGCACGGGCTCAGGTGCTGGAAGAACCCGAACGAGACGTCTGCCTGAACACGCCGCAAGTGGGTGTTGATGACATCGACTTCCACTTCACGAGAACACAATTGCGCGATCTCCAGCAGCGCGGTGTCGTATGGAAAGGACTCCGGACCTACCCGAAATCCGCCTCAACGCGGTCGCTCGCGGTCCCCACGGCCGCCCACCCACCGTCCCTAAGGATCGGACATGAATGAGATCCGCTACGGCATGAGGCCCCGAAACGGCGCCACGCACGAACGCTGCTGCGTACAGTACGGTGGCGGCGGGCTCGATCAGCCTGCAATTCTGAAGTTAGGTCAACGCGATGGCCGTACTGCAGCACGCCGTCCCGGTCGCCACCCTGATCTTCGTCGTCTCGAGCATGTTGGCAATGGGACTGGGACTCACGTTCCGCGCAATCACCGCCCCACCGCCTGTCCAGCCTCGGTCTGATCGCCGTGGTGATACTGCTGGTGGTGGTCAACTTCCACAACGTGCTCTCGGTGCTCGGCACCCGCGCCATCCTGGCCGGCGTGCTATTCATCGGCATCGGCTACGCGCTGGGTTGGGCGCTGGGCGGCCCGGCCGCCACGACCCGGCCCGTGCTGGGTTTGGGCACCGCCCAACGCAACATCGCCGCCGCACTGGTGGTCGGCGGACAAAGCTTCACCGACCCCACCGTGGTGGTCATGGTCGTGGTCGTGGCCATCGTCAGCCTGCTGGTCCTGCTGCCGTTGTCGCGGCGGCTTGCGACCCGAACCCCGGCCGACGATAGGCCAGGTTAGTCCATTCGGGCGCCGACATCCGCCCCGCGGCGCCGATTTCGATCCAACGGGGTTTGCGGACGCACGGCCTCGGGCAAGATCAACTCATGCGCAATCTCTCACTTCGTTCGACCGCCGCCGTTCTTACGGCCGCCCCCATTGCTGCCCTGTCGTTGTTCGCCGCCGGGACAGCTTCGGCAGCACCCCTGAACTGCGTCAACGGCCAGTTCTGGGATCCGATCACCAACACCTGCCAGACGCCGCGTCCCGCGGAGAACTGTCCACCCGGCCAGTACTGGAACGCCTTGTCCAATGTCTGCCGACCGGTGGGTCTGCTGTAGCTCCCTTCTCCGCCTGGACAAGCTTGTGGCCCAGTGGTTTTGAGTCAGGCTCGGCCGAACGGATCCCGCCCGTTCCACGCGACGAGGCGCTCAATGGGCCGGGCGCCGTCGGAGATCGGAACTGCCTCGGCGAACGGGACGGCGACCGTGTCGAGGCCCCTCGCGGATGAGATCTCCGCGTAGAGAGCTCGGCGGTTCTCGGCCGGGAGGATCCGGCGGGCCGCCTCGAGCGCCGCGTCGACGACGGTGTCGTCCCAGTCCGGCTGCTGACCGGTTGCCGTCGCGAGATCCCACGTGTGCACGGTCAGCTCGGAGAAATAGGTCGCCAGCACCTCGGCGCCGCTGCCCTCGACCCAGGGCAGTGCCATGGATCGTTCGAGTACGAGGTCGTCGCTCCAGGCCTCTGCGGCTCGCCTCGCCGCCTCCCACCACGCATCCGACCAGCGGTCGTCGGCCACAGGAATCTCGGTCACAGCGAAGGGGTCTTGGCCGTTGCCGAGCGCAGCAACCCGGTCCAGAACGCCCACGAGGTGGGCGAGCAGCACTCGGACACTCATGTCTGTACATGGTGTCGGGGCCGTGAGTTGCTCGGTCCGGATACCGGCAATGACGACCCCGCAGGTGGCGATGGCACGGTCGAAGATTCGCCGGGGATCCTCGCGGTGGTCGGTGACGGAACTGGTCGGTGTGGTCATGGGCGCCATTGTGCCGACCTAAAGCGGTCACCTTATGGCCAGTTTGATGTGCGAGTGTGGTTGCATGCGAGCCGACCGGCTAGTTGTTGTGACCTGACAGGTTGTTGTCAGGCGGCGAGTCTGGTGATGGGTGGTTTCCCGCCGAGGGCGGAGTGGCCTCGTTGAGTGTTGTATCGGCGCAGGAATCGGTCAAGTGCTCGTTTGCGGACGCTGCTGGAGGTCCAGGGTCGGGCGTAGGCCCATTCATTGAGCAGGGTCCGGTTGAAACGCTCGGCTTTCCCGTTGGTCCAGGGGCAGCCGGGCTTGATGAACCTGCGTCGCAGTCCCCAGGCCGTGCACACCCAGCCCCAATTGGTGCCGCGCCGGTAGACCAAAGCGTTGTCCGTCAGCAGCCGCCGCACCCGCACACCGTGGCCGGCGAACCACACCATCGCTCGGTGCAAGAATCCTGCGCACGTGAGGTCTTTCTCGTCGGGCAGTACTTCGCTGTATGCCAGCCTGGTGCGGTCATCGATCGCGGTGTGCACATAGTCATAGCCGATCTTGGTCTTCTTGTGCCGGTTGGCAACTGACACCTTCGCGTCGCGGC
This sequence comes from Mycobacterium sp. AMU20-3851, assembly GCF_043974665.1. Taxonomy (NCBI): domain Bacteria; kingdom Bacillati; phylum Actinomycetota; class Actinomycetes; order Mycobacteriales; family Mycobacteriaceae; genus Mycobacterium; species Mycobacterium sp. AMU20-3851. Next base: position 2,756,576 of record NZ_CP146371.1, on the reverse strand, counting down.
CGTGCAGGCGCCACCCGCCACCTTTGGGGATGCGTCCCAACTTTTTGACATCGACGTGGACCATTGCTCCTGGGGTGCGGTACTCATAGCGGTTGGGGCTGCGCCGCGACGAGCGCACCGGCTGCCCCGTGATCGGGTCGATCGCACTCAAGTGCGGCACCTGATGGCGCGCCAAGATCCGGCCTACCGTCGAGGCGTGCATCCCGAGCTCGGCGGCCAGCACGACCGCGCCGCGCTTGCGGCGCTGCCGAGCTCTGAGCACTGTGCGCTCGACGTGTGCACTGGTGCGCGTCGGCATCCGGTGCGGACGCGAGGACCGGTCGGCCAACGCCTCCTCACCGCCCTCTCGATGGCGGCGCAGCCACTTATAGACCGTGGCCCGCGAAATGCCCAGTTGTTCAGCGACATGAGCTGGCGGCCAGCCCGCGGCGACACGCTCCACGATCAAGCGACGTGCGAACAGGTTGGTGCGGGCGTTAACGTGAGACACGAGGACCTCCTACGGATAGATGCCAGACACATCCACTCCGTCAGGAGGTCCTCCCCATTTCAAGCCGCCACGCCGTCAACAACCTCCAAGGTCACAACACCTAGTCGCCATCCTCCTGCTGCTGCAACAGCGCGCGCAGGTCACCGCAGCGGAGGTCGCGCTCGAGTTGGAGGTGTCCGAGCGCACCGCCCGCCGCGACCTCGAAGCGTTGAGTGCAGCCGGCGTGCCGGTGTACTCCGCGCCGGGCCGAGGGGGCGGGTGGCGCCTGCTGGGCGGCGCACGTACCGACCTGTCCGGGCTGACCGCAAGCGAGGCTCGCGCGCTGTTCCTGGTAGCCGGCCCGGCCTCGGCAGCAACCCCAGGTGTGAAGGCCGCTCTGCGCAAGCTCGTGCGCGCGCTGCCCGAACCCTTCCGGGAGCAGGCCGAGGCGGCCGCGGCGTCAGTCGTCATAGATCCACGACACTGGGGATCCAGCCCGGTCGAGCCGCGACCGCCCCGGTTTCTAGACGAACTTCAAGAGGCAGTGATCCGCGGCGTCCAGGCACGGCTCGGTTACGTCGACCGCAATGGCTCGCAGACCGCGCGGACCGTCCATCCACTCGGCATCGTCGCCAAGGGCCCGACGTGGTACCTGGTCTCCAGTACGGAAGCCGGTCCACGGACCTTCAGGATCGACCGTGTCTCCTCGGTCGAGTTGACCGACGAGCCCGTCCGACGCCCGCCGGGATTCGACCTTGCCGAGAGCTGGCGCGAGATCGCCGACGAGGTCGACCGGAAGCGCACTCCCCTCGAAGCCAAAGCGATGTGCGCCCCCGACGGGCTCGTCCTGCTCCGGAGAATGCTCGGTGGCCGTCTCGAAGTCGGCGGATCCGCGCCCGACGGCCGGATCGAGGTCGTGATCCGTGGCCGCGACGAATACGCCCTCGCGGGCGAACTTGCCTGGCTCAGTGCATGGCTCGAAGTCACTGGCCCGCAGGGCGTGCGCGACCACCTCGCGTCGATCGGGCGTGCGCTGGTAGCGCGCTACAGCTGAGCCGGGTGCCCCCAGCGGATCCGGAATAAACCAGGCAATCACAGGCTTGCCCCGAGGGTCGCCTCTCCCATGACCTAGGAGCATCTCCATGACCCGTCCCGTCCGCGTCGCCGTACAGATCCAGCCCGGCGGCACCCCCGACTACCGCACGTGGCGCGACGCCGTTCTGGCCGCGGACGACCTCGGCGTCGACGTCATCTTCGGTTACGACCACTTCCACCGCCCGGCGATGAAGGGCATCGTCGACGGCAAGCCCGTCATGTATGACGAGCAGCCCGACGTCTCCAACTTCGAGGGCTGGACCGCGCTCGCGTCGTGGGGCGAGATCACCTCACACGCCGAGATCGGGCTGCTCGTCACCGGCGTCGGCTACCGCAACCCGGACCTGCTCGCCGACATGGCGCGCACCGTCGACCACATCAGCGGCGGACGACTCATCCTGGGACTGGGCGCTGGCTGGTACGAAAAGGACTACACCACCTACGGTTACGACTTCGGGACCTTCGGCTCCCGCTTCGACCTGTTCGACGAGAGCCTGATCCGCATCGAGAACCGGCTCGCCGCGCTGATTCCCCCGCCTGTGCGCAAGCTACCGATCCTGATCGGTGGCACGGGACCCAAGCGCTCACTTCCCGCCGTCGCCAGACACGCCGACATCTGGCACGCATTCCAGGACCTCGACGCGTTCCGTCGATCCAGCGACCTTGTCGACGAGCTGGCTGCAGAGTTCGGCCGCAACGGTGCCGATATCGAACGCTCGACACTTTGGGAGAACGAAGACAGCGCCGCTGCTTTCCGCGAGGCCGGCGTGACGCTGTTCCAGACCGAGCTCGGCGCTGACAATGGGTATGACCTCACCTCGCTCAAGGAGGTAATTGCCTGGCGGGACAACGGGTGAGCTGGGACAGCACGCACGGGAATGCACCGGGCCGGACCGTCATCGCGCAAACTAGGACACGCAATGAAGCGCAATGGAGGTGCGGTGCCGGACATAAACCATGTGGCCGAATTCGACTACATCATCGTGGGCGCAGGCAGTGCGGGCTGCCTGCTCGCCAACCGGCTCAGTGCCAACCCTGACCATCGGGTGCTGCTGGTCGAGGCCGGTGGCAAGGACAACTGGTTCTGGATCAAGGTGCCGGTGGGTTACCTGTACACCATCGCCAACCCCCGCACCGACTGGTGCTTCACCACCGAACCCGATCCGGGCCTGGCCGGTCGCAGCATCCTCTACGCACGCGGCCGCGTGATCGGCGGCTGCTCGTCGATCAACGCCATGATCCACATGCGCGGACAGGCCAGCGATTACGAACTGTGGGCACAGGCCACCGGCGACGAACGATGGCTGTGGGACGGCGCCGACGGTCCAGGCGAGACGCTGGCCATCTACAAAGAGTTGGAACACTATTTCGGCGGCGCCGACGAATGGCACGGCACCGGCGGGGAGATCCGGGTCGAGCGGCCCCGCGTGCGGTGGAAGATTCTGGACGCCTGGCAGGCCGCGGCCGCCGAGCTGGGCATCGAGCCGAAAGAAGAATTCAACCGGGGTGACAACTCGGGCAGCGCGTATTTCCACGTCAACCAGAAGCGCGGCCGGCGCTGGTCGATGGCCGACGCATTCCTGCACCCGATCTCCCACCGCCCGAATCTCACTGTCTACACCCACACACAGGCCTTGCAGCTGTTGATGGACGACCAGGTCCGTGGCGATCAGCGCCACGGCGCCTGGACCACCGCGCGGCACCGCGCCACCGGTGTGCGGCTGCTCAAAGACGGGCAGACCGTCGACGTCCGCGCGCGCCGCGAGGTGATCCTGAGCGCCGGTGCCGTCGGCTCGCCGCATCTGATGCAGGTCTCGGGTCTGGGCCCGGCCGATCTGCTCGCCCAGCATCAGGTGCCGGTGGCCGTCGACCTGCCCGGCGTCGGCGAGAACCTGCAGGACCACCTCCAGATCCGCAGCGTCTACCGAATCCAGGGCGCCCGAACCGTCAACACGTTGTACCGGAACTGGATCACCCGGGCCGGCATGGGAATTCAGTATGCGCTGCTGCGCTCCGGGCCCATGACCATGCCGCCGTCCACACTCGGAGCATTCGCCAAGAGCGACCCCTCGTTGGCCAGCCCCGACATGGAATGGCACGTGCAACCGCTGTCCCTGCCGAAGTTCGGCGAAGCGCTGCACCCGTTTGCCGCCATCACGCCCTCGGTCTGCAATCTGCGCCCCACCTCGCGGGGCCATGTACGGATGGCCACCGCGGATCCGCTGACCAGCCCCAAGATCCTCTGCAACTACCTGTCCACCGACGCCGATCGCGAGATCGCCGTGCGCGGCCTCCGAATGACCCGGCAGATCATGGCGGCTCCGGCCCTGGCCCGCTACGCCCCGGAAGAGATGCTTCCCGGACCACAACTGGTGAGCGACGAAGACCTGCGGGCGGCAGCCGGTGAACTCGGTACGACGATCTTCCATCCGGTGGGCACCTGCGCGATGGGAGCCTTCGACAACCGCGGTCTGCCGCGGTCAGCAGGCACGGTACTCGACACCGACTGTCGGGTGTACCGCGTCGCGGGGCTCCGCGTGGTCGATGCGTCGGCGATGCCCACGATTACATCCGGGAACACCAACGCGCCGGTGATGCTGATCGCGGAGCGGGCGGCGCGGGCGATCCTGGCGTGAGTGGGGGTCACGCCCACTCCCCTTCGATTACCTGTCACGTAAAAGTCAAACTCCAGAACGTTTGTCATACTCCTGGCATGGACACCCGCGAGACGGTCACCGAGTTGCTGCGTCGGATCGCTGCCGGCGACCCGACGAAGATCGCGGAGCTGTATGCCGAACGGATCTCGTGGAAGCTGAACTGGCCGGCCGGTGACTACACGGACACCGTCCCCTGGATCCGACAACGATCGACGCGTGCCGGTGTCGCCGAACACTTCCGGCTCATCGCCGATCACCACATCGCGGATCAAAGCTCCGCCGACGTACATTCCGTGTTGGTCGACGGCGCGGATGCCATCGTGCTCGGAGACTTCCACAACACCGCCAAATCCACCGGCCGCAGTTACGATGCCGCCTTCGCACTGCACCTCACCGTTGAGAACGGGTTGATCACCCGCCACCACGTCTACGAGGACAGCCTTTCGGTGCTACGGGCGTTCGCTTAGACCGCCCTGTTCCGCACTTCCTCAACACTGAGCCCTTGCACCAATTCGCGTCGCTGTCTTGATCCGGCGGATTTTAAGTACTCGTTCGGCGGCCCCGCCATGCCAGTCTTTATCCGGGCGTGTATCACACACGTAACACGGCGTGTCGTCGGCTCCCCTGCCGCCCCACGCCTGGCCCCACGTCGACGAGAGAGCCGATCCATGACCGCCACCTTCGAAACCGCGCAACGACCCACTCCCCTGGATCCAGTCGAATTGGACTCCACCACAGCAGGATTCCCGTCGAGCAACATCGATTCGATCCCGCCCCTGGCCAAGCACTGGCAGGAACTCGACTTTCGCGAGATCCTCAGCCGGCCGGCCGCCTTCTTGTCGGTGAGCCAATCGAACTCGCTGTACAAACCAGGCGGGGTGCAGTACGGCGAGGGGCACGCCCTGCGCGGCAGTCTGGAGGCGACGGTGAAGTCAGTCCGGGCTGCCCGGAAGGCACCGAACTTCGTCTCTTTCAACTGGGTCGGCTTCTCGGTGTTCCGGGACAGTTATCCGCAGACCGACTTCGACCGCGTCCAATACCGTGGCTGGACGGGCCATATCGACGCCACGCCGGAACAGATCGCATGGGATGACGCGCTCGTCGGCGAACTGCGGGACCTGGTGGAGCCCGGTGACAACGAATTGTTCGAGAAGGCATTGCAGACCGCCTTCGTGGGCACCGATCTGCCCCTCACCCTGAGCCGACAGAAGGTCGAGGTGGTGGTGATCACCGGGATCCACCTCGACTGGTGCATCGAAGGGAACGCACGCGCCGCGCGCGATCACGGGTTGCTGCCGATCATCATCGGAGACGCCACGGGTGCAGTCCACCCCGACCAGGAACCAGATGCCTTCCGGCGCATCAACGACTTCTTCGCGCCGGTGATCACATCCGAGCAGTTCGTGCAGTGGGTGAGCCACTGATGGGGAACGTCGGACTTCTCCTGGTCGGCGTCGTCCTACTGGTCAACGGCCTGGTGTCCATCGGGATCGTCGCCCCGCGCAGCGCCGCACCGCTGAACTTCTTCGTCGGTGCAGCGCAGGTCATTCTGCCGACCTTGGTCATCCTGCAAGCGGACGGCGATGCGGTCGTCGTCGACGGGGCCTGGCCGAGCCTGCTGTTCGGCTTCACCTACCTGTGGTTCGGCCTGATCCAGGTCTACGATCTCGAGCCACAGGGGTTCGGCTGGTACAGCGCGTTCGTCGCGGCGATCGCCGCGTTCCACGCGGCGAAGAGCATCGGGACCGATCCGGTGTTCGCGGTGATCTGGGCGACCTGGGCCCTCATGTGGACGCTCTTCTTCGTCCTGCTCGGCCTGGGCGTGACCCGGATCCGCGCCTTCGATGTCGGCCGCTTCACCGGATGGGTGCTGATCCTGCTCGGGGTCCCGACATGCACGCTGCCGGCCATCTTCCTGCTCAACGGCGTCTGGACGGTGTCCCCGGCCGCCGGTGCGGTGGCGTTGATCGCTCTGGTTGCAGCACTGGGCATCTCGGCGATACTGACGGTGCGCCCGGACAACACCGCCCGGCCGCCCGTTTCCCCTCAGGCCGAGACCGAAGTGGAACTCGAGAAGGAAGAAGCACCCGTCCCCCAGCCCGTGTGACGATGTTCCAGCCCGAGAGGCGGCATCCGTCGAGACCTAGACTGGCTCACCGTGCAGATCGTCGCCATCCACATCGCCCCGGGCCGGAAGGTGCCGACGCGTTCGGTCGCGATGGTCGACGCCGAGGCCGGCAAGGGTCTGGTCGGCGACCGGTATCACGGCGCCAAGCACCGACACGTCACCCTGCAGTCGCGCGAACTCCTGGACCGAGCGGCGGCTGATCTCGGCCATCCCATCGACTCCGGAGCCACCCGGCGCAATCTGACCGTCGACGCCGGGGAGATTCCGACCAAGCCCGGGGACAGGGTTCGCATCGGTGACGTCGAACTCGAAGTGGTGCGCATCGCCGCACCGTGCCGACTGCTGGACGACTGGATCGCGCCCGGTGCCGCGGCGGCGATGCACCGGCGTGGCGGCACGGTCTTCCGGATCCTGACCTCCGGGCCGATCCGGGTCGGCGATGACGTGGACGTCCTGCGCACCTGCGACACCGGCAACACTTAGCCCTTGCGCTAAGTATTGAGGCGGTGAATACTTAGCCGCGTGGCACAGTTTTCGGCCGAACTCGACGACGTCTTCCAGGCACTGGCCGACCCGACCAGACGCGCCGTGATCCATCGACTCGGACGAGGACCGGCAAGTGTCGGCGATCTGGCCCGCGATGCCACCATCACACTCCCCTCGTTCATGAAGCACGTCCGCATCCTCGAGTCGACCGGGCTGATCCACACGTCCAAGACCGGCCGGGTACGCACCTGCAACCTCAACCGCGATCGACTCGCGATCCTCGAGGACTGGCTGGCTCAGCAGCGCCGCATCTGGCTGGACCGCACCGACCGCCTGCAGCACTTCGTCACCGACCCGGAGGAGTAGCACGACATGAACCCCGATCTGGACCTGAGCATCCATCGCATCATCCGCGCCCCCCGCAAGACGGTATGGGAAGCATGGACCGACCCCGCGAAGCTGGCACAGTGGTGGATTCCGTCACCGATGCTGTGCCGAGTCGAACGGCTGGAGGTCCGGCCGGGCGGCGCGTTCGTGACGCAGATGAGCGAGGACGACGGCCGAACCTTCCTCCCACACCTGGATGCGTGCTTCCTGCTGGTGGAGGAGTTCGAACGCCTGGTGCTCACCAACGCCGTCGACAGCACCTGGCGTCCGGCGTCCCCGGCTCCGATCGCGATGACGGCCGAGGTGAGCATGCGCGACCACGCCGAGGGCACCGACTACCGCATCGTCGCGCGTCACGCCGATCCCGCTGCCCGGGACAAGCATGCCGAACTCGGTTTCGCCGACGGGTGGGGCACCGTGGCCGACCAGCTCGCGCGCCTCGCGGAAAGCGGGAACTGACACTGAGCGAAACGCAACATGCCGTGGGGATTACGGCAGCTCTGGCAACAACGGCGCTGTCAGACCGTCATCTCCAGAATCTTGTGACCCCGTACGTTGCCTTCGAAGTAGCCCAGGCCGTAGTCACCCTGAATTGTGGTGCGGTGCATGACACGGGGCTCATCCGGGTCGTGGCCACTGACGGCGTGCAGCATCCGCAAGTTGTCCCAGATGATCATGTCGGTGGGGCGCCACGTGTGGAAGTAGGGCTTGATCACGGACAGCATCTCCGTGCAGACGGCTTCCAGCAGATCGTCCCCGCCCGATGTCTCGTCACCTTCGATCCCGGCCGCCATCCACGGTGAGACGTGCAGAACCTTCTCGCCGGTGTCCCGCGTCCATACCGCGGGATGCACGGCCCGTGGCAGATTCTTGCCGTAGTCGATCGTCTTCTGCAGCGCGGCGTGCGGCTGGATCTCACGGAACCCATCGGCAAGGCCGAACCGCATGTCCGCGAAGCGCAGATTCAGGGTGTACAGAATGTTGCGGCCCTCGATCTGCCGGCGTAGCTCCGCCGGGAGCAGCTTGTACAGCTCGATCCCGTCGGCGAATCCGGTCTCACCCCCTGCACTGACACCGGTCACGCAGCGCAGCACGCCGGCCAGGTTCAGTTCATTGTTGTAGCAGTGGTCGAAATGCCAGGGCAGCCACGACGTGACCGCCTTACCGTCGACCTCCACGATGTTTCCTTCACGCGGCGCCTGACCGATCTCGATCACTCCCGGATGCAGCGCTCCCCCGGCCCGCGGCACGGTCGGGACCGGGTGGTCCTTCAACGGACCGAAGACCTTGCTGATCTCGACCTGCAACCTGCCGTCGGGCACCACGTCCTCGAACAGGATCATCCCGCGCTCCCGGAAGATCCGGCGCAGACGCTCGCGAACCTGCTCATCCTCAAGCACCGCGAGCGTGACACCGGTGATGCGCACCCCGAACGAAAGGTCGTCGCGCAACGGTCGGACATGGATCGATGGCATGACAGGTTCCTCCCAGTCCGTCCAATTGTGTCATTATTTGATATGCTAGATCACTATCTAACGTTAGCGAGGTTTCCGGATGGCCGTCAAGGGCAGTTCCACCGCTGCGCGCGTACTGACCGTGTTCGAGGCCGTGGCGGCGAACCAGCCGGTCGGCGTCGCCGCGCTGTCACGCACGCTGGGAATCGACAAGAGCGCCGTGCAACGTGCCCTCGTGACGCTCGCGGACCAGGGCTGGATCCAGGAGCGCGATGAGCAGATGACCCGGTGGGAAATCACCCCGCGCATCCTGACCATCGCGCACAGCTCACGAGCCAAGGCCGACCTGAGGCACGCGATCCAGCTGACGCTCGACCGGCTCGCGGTAGAGACCGGCGAAACGGCGATCTTCAACGAGCCCGACGGCCCTCGGCTGGTGGTGTCGCAGGTCGCGGAGAGCCGCCAGGCCTTGCGGATGGTGCCGCGCATCGGATCCGACGTCCCCGCCCGCACCAGCGCCACCGGCCGGGTCTTGTTGCCCCACCTGAGCCCGGAGCGTCAAACCGAATTACTCGGCGACGCGCCCGACGCCGAGTTTCTGGAAGTGCTCGACGCGTGCCGCGTCCGCGGCTATGCGGCCAGCAGCGAAGTGGATGCCCCCTCGATGACCATCGCCGCCCCGGTGTTCGACGTCGACGGCCGCCCGATCGGCGCGGTGGCGATCAGCGGTCCGATCGAGCGGATGCCGCCCGACAGCCACCCGCAGCTGGCCCGAATGGTCTGCCAGGCAGCAAATGTGCTGTCACACAACGCCGCACGCTGAAGCCGGTCGCTGGTCAACGGCCGACGCCGGCACCGCGTCGGTATAGAACCGCATCCGTTCGCGCAGGGCTGCGGGTCTATTCCGAAGTCGCCGGCCTTGACATGGTGGGCAGCGTAGGTGAGTGGGGTGCCGCGGCGTGGTCAGCACACCGAAACGTTCGCGTCACGCTGATCGCAAGCGTGGTCTCGGGCGGCACAACCGCCTCTAATGGGATGCATCCGTGCTCATCGGTAAACCCTCCCGGAGGCCGACTCATGTTCCGCCACTTCGTGCGCACCGTTCTCGCGCTTGTCGTCCTGAGTTCTGCCGTCGCGTGCAGCAGCGGCGACGACGGTTCCGGCGGCATCACGCTGCGCATCGGCGCCACGTCTCCCACCGGTACCCCTGCCGGTTCCCTGGGTTGGGGCGACAAGGAGGGCATCCTCGCCGAGCAGCTCAAGGCGGCCGGTGTCGACAAGATCGAATACTCGTTCTTCCAGTCCGGCAGCGACGTCGTGTCGGCGTTGTTCGCCGGCGCCGTCGATGTCGCGGCCGTCGGCGACAACCCCGCCCTTCGGGCCCGCAGCAGAGATCCGAAAGTGGTTCTGCTTGCTCTTGATTCGATCAACAGTGACGTGTGGCTGGTGGGCGCCAAGGGCGGCCCGACCGACATCCAGGGGCTCGTCGGCAAGGTGGTGACCGCACCGCACGGTACGGTCCGCGACCGGTCCACCAGGCAGCTCATCAGCGCTGCCGGACTCGACGGCAAGATCGAGGTCCGCGACGTGCCGACGCCGGAGTCGATCGCGGGCCTGAGTTCGGGTGAGATCGCCGCCACCGCGGTCAGCGGGGCCAGCGCGATCGAACTGCAACACAAGGGCTTCCCGATCATCGACAGCCTGTCCCGGCACGACCTGGGGTACACCGGAACCACCATCTCGCTGGCTACGTTCACCGATTTGCACCCCGGGTTCGCCGATGCCTGGCGCAACGCCGTCACCGCGGTCAACCGCGACATCCAGGACAACTTCGACGAGTACGCGGCCTGGGTCGCCCAGACCGACGGCACAGAGGTCGAATTCGTCAAGGAGGCGATCCATCCCGACGAGTTCAACACCGAGCCCTTCCCGAAGCAGGGCGTCGACCAGCTTGCGGCCGCCTACGAATTCCTGCAGGACGACGGCTCCTTGGAGAACCGGTATGACGTACGTGAGTGGGCCGGAGCGAAGTCGTGACCGCGGTCGCCCCGCCCCGACGTCCCGCTCCGCAACTCGTCGACGTCGTCGCCGGTAACCGCCGCCGGCGCGGCGTATGGGCGCGTATCCCGCGCCCGGTGCGCCGGATGACCAGCCCGGTGTTGATCCTGGCCGCGTGGACCATCGGATCGACCAGTGGGCTGCTGAATCCGGATCTGTTCCCGCCACCGTCGGATGTGCTCGTCACCGGCTGGCATCTTCTGACCGAAGGCCAACTCGCGCTTCATATCGGCACCTCGACCACCCGCGTGCTGGTCGGCACCGTACTCGGGATCACGGTGGGCGTGCTGCTGGCGGTGCTCGCGGGGCTGACCCGCACCGGCGAGGACCTGCTCGACTGGAGCATGCAGATCCTCAAGGCGGTACCGAACTTCGCGCTCACCCCGCTGCTCATCATCTGGATGGGTATCGGCGAGGGGCCGAAGATCGTGCTCATCACCCTCGGTGTCGCGATTGCGATCTACATCAACACCTATTCCGGGATCCGCGGTGTCGATCAGCAACTGGTCGAGATGGCCACCACTTTGGAAGCCCGCCGCCCCACGATGATCGCCCAGGTGATATTGCCCGGCGCGATGCCGAACTTCCTCGTCGGTCTTCGACTCGGTCTCTCCAGTGCGTGGCTGAGTCTGATCTTCGCGGAGATGATCAACACCACCGAGGGCATCGGCTTCTTGATGTCGCGTGCTCAGACCAATCTGCAGTTCGAGGTCTCCCTGCTGGTGATCGTGATCTATGCGGTGCTCGGAATCGCCTCCTACGCGGTGGTCCGACTGCTGGAGCGCAGCCTGCTGTCCTGGCGTAACGGTTTCACCGGATTCGAAGGCACGGCATGAGCTCGCCGGTGGTCGCCGTGCGCGGACTGCATCGCGGGTTCGGGTCCCAGCAGGTCCTCGACGGCCTCGATCTCGACATCGCCGACGGGGAATTCGTCGCGATGCTGGGCCACTCCGGTTCGGGCAAGAGCACGCTGCTGCGCATTCTCGCCGGTCTCGACAGTCAGGCCGACGGGTCGGTGATCGTGCCGCGCTCACGTGCCGTCGTGTTCCAGAATCCGCGCCTCCTGCCCTGGCGTCGGGCGTTGGCCAATGTGACCTTCGCCCTGCCCGACCCCGGCCCGGACGCCCCGAGCAATCCCGCTCGTGGGCAGGCCGTACTGGACGAGGTCGGGCTGTCGGACAAGGGACGGTCATGGCCATTGTCGCTCTCCGGTGGTGAGGCCCAACGTGTTTCACTGGCGAGAGCGCTTGTCCGGGAACCCGATCTGCTGTTGCTCGACGAACCCTTCGGGGCGCTCGACGCGTTGACCCGACTCAAGATGTACCGCCTGCTGCACGATCTGTGGGCGCGGCGGCACATGGCTGTCCTGCACGTCACCCACGATGTCGACGAGGCGATCTTGCTCGCCGACCGCGTAGTGGTCCTTTCCGGAGGCAGGGTATCGCTGGACCGCCGCGTCGACCTACCGTTCCCGCGCACCCGCGGTGACGACGGTTTCGACGACCTGCGCCGCGTGCTGCTTGCCGAGTTGGGTGTGCAGGAAGAGGTCGGACATGACCACGGTCGATGACATCGACACCCACCACACCGATGTCCTGGTGATCGGCGGTGGCCCGGCCGCCACCTGGGCCGCGATTGCCGCCGCCGAGACCGGCAGCCGAGTCACGCTGGTGGACAAGGGCTATTGCGGGACCAGTGGAGCAACCGCGGCCGGCGGCAACAATCTGTGGCTGGTCCCACCCGGCCCACGACGCGACGAATCCATCCGGGAGCGCGAGGCGTCCGCCGGTGGGCTCACCGACGCCGATTGGATGGCGCGGGTGCTGTCCGCGTCCTGGGACCGGATCGACCAACTCGCCGAGTGGGGATACCCGTTCCCGGTCGATGACGACGGCCGGCAACTCCGCGTCAGCCTGCAGGGGCCGGAATACATGCGCCGGATGCGGCGCAAGGCCCACCGCAGCGGCGTACGGATCCTCGACCATCACCCGGCCATCGCGCTGACCACCCACGGTGACGGAGTCATCAACGGCGCCACCGGAATCGCACGTCAGGACGGTGGGCGGCGGTGGCGGATCAGCGCCGGCGCGGTGGTGCTGGCCACCGGCGGCACCGCGTTCCTGTCCGGCTCGTTCGGCACCAATGTCGACACCGGCGACGGATTACTGATGGCCGCCGAGTTGGGGGCCGAGTTGTCCGGCATGGAGTTCTGCACCGCCTACGCGCTGGCCCCGGAGTGGGGCACCCACACCAAAGGGCGCATGCTGCAGTGGGCCAGTTTCTACGACGAGCACGGCCACCCCTTCCCCACCGAGCGTGGTCTGGCCGGCCGCAAGGATGCGCAACACGCACTGGCACGGGGACAGCGGGTCTTCGCGAGGTTGGACCGGGCGCCGGAGCACATCCGGCAGACTATGCGTGACGCCCAACCGAACTACTTTCTGCCGCTCGACAAGGCCGGCATCGATCCGTTCGTCACCGCCTACCCGCTGCGCATGGTCTACGAGGGCTCCGTGCGTGGCACCGGCGGTCTGCGACTCACCGGATCCGATTGTGCCACCACCGTTCCCGGGCTCTTCGCCGCCGGCGACGCGGCAACCAGGGAGCTGATCACCGGTTCGATCAGCGGCGGCGGCAGCCACAACGGGTCATGGGCGATCGCATCAGGATCGTTCGCCGGACGTGGCGCCGCGGAGTACAGCCGTCGTCGCCATCCCGGCACATCCGCAGAGATCATCGATCGCCCGGGCCTGCGGCCGGGTCCCGGCGATGCACCGACCGTCGACGAGGTCGTGCGCACGGCGCAGGAGCACATCCTGCCGCCGATGCGCAGTCACCTGAAATCGCACGCCAGACTGACCGAGTCCGCAGGGGCCCTGGAGAAGCTGTGGGAGGACATATCTTTCGGGCTCGCCCCACTACCGGCGCGGGACGCATACAAGGCCCGCCAGGCGGTGGCCCTGGTCGCCGCAGCCAGATGGATCACCGCGGCCTCACTCGCGCGCACCGAGACCCGCGGACTTCACCGCCGCGAAGACCTGCCCGATGTCGACCACCGACTCAGCCACCGTCTCCTGGTCGGTGGACTCGACGAGGTATGGACGACCTCGGACCCGGTGCTGCCACAATTGATCTCGTCGGCGGCAGTGGCGTGATCGAGATCGTCAGCACCGCCGCGTGCATAGGCTGCGACGTCTGCATCAAAGTGTGCCCCACCGATGTGTTCGACCGTGGCGAGGACGGCATCCCGGTGGTCGCTCGACAGTCGGACTGCCAGACCTGCTTTCTCTGCGAGGCCTACTGTCCGGTCGATGCGCTGTACGTCTCCCCTGTCTCGGCACCGGTCGGAGCGGACAGTCCGCACGCAGATGAGGACGCCGTCACCGCCCACGGGCTGCTCGGCGGGTATCGCGCGATGGTCGGCTGGGGTCGGGGACGCACCGCCGGAGCACTGCGGGACCGCAACCCCCTGCTCAAAGCCGTCCCGGCGCTGCCCGAATCACGGCTTTCCACGCCGGCGACGCTCGCCGACTCACCCTGGAATCATGCCGCGAATTGACTTCGTTGCCGCAGTCCCACCAAGGTGAAGGATGACCACCTTCGTCATCGATGCGCCGCTGGCCATCGACCTGGCCGCCCGTGCCGTGCCCATCCCAGCTGCGCACAGCCTGGTGGCGCCAACGCTGTTGCGCTCGCAAGCACTGAATCTCGTTTACCAGGCGGTTCGCCGCGGCGAGACCGACGAGTCAACGGGCCGAACGATTCTCGACGGTATTCGTGGCCTGCGCATCCGACTGCTCGGCGACCGTGTGCTGCAGGCGCATGCCTGGCGAATCGCCGCCGAACTGGACTGGCCGGACACCCACCAGGCCGAGTACATCGCGCTGACGCGACTGCAGGCGGATGCACTGGCCACCGCGGACGAGCAGCTCGCCGCCGCGGCGCGCAGGTTCGTCGAAACCGCCACCCCGGCCGACATCCTGCCGTAGACCTGACGATTGAAGCTGCGCGGGAGGGGGCATCCCGCTGATGCTGGATCACAGCTTCGGCTGCAGAGGGGGCGCCGTGGACAACACCGACAGCGAGATCACCAAATGGGACCCGGCCGTGGCGCAGCGCATCAGCAGTCTGGTCGGACCCGTCGTGTCGCGCTACTTCCGCTCGGATGTCCGGGACATCGCGAATGTGCCGGCCACCGGCGGAGCGCTGGTGGTCGCCAATCATTCCGGCGGGGTACTCACCCCCGACGTGCTGATCTTCGCCCCCGCCTTCTACGACGCCTTCGGCTATGACCGGCCGCTGCACATCCTGGCGCACTACGGCGTGCTGATGGGCCCGTGGGGTTCGGTCCTGAGGCAAGCCGGCGCCATCGAGGCCTCACCGGAGAACGCCGAGGCCGCGCTGAGGTCCGACGCGGTGGTCTTGGTATTTCCCGGCGGGGATTACGACGCGTTCCGACCGTCGCAGTCCGCCAACGTCATCGACTTCGAAGGCCGCACCGGGTACGTCCGCACCGCGATACAGACCCGCGTGCCGATTGTGCCGATGGTGTCCATCGGCGGCCAGGAGACCCAGTGGTTCCTGGCGCGCGGCGACCAGATGGCCCGGCGTCTCGGATTGCACCGGATTCGGTTCAAGGCCCTCCCGCTGACCATCGGCCTGCCGTTCGGGCTCACCACGGTGCTGCCGGCCAACATCCCATTGCCCTCCAAGATCGTCATGCGCGTGCTGCCGCCGATCGATGTGACCGACCAGTTCGGCGACGACCCCGACATCGACGAGGTCGACGCGCACGTTCGGGCGGTGATGCAGACCGCTCTGGACCAGCTTGCCCGCCAACGCCGGTTCCCGATCCTGGGTTGATGCCTCGCGGCCGTGGCTCAGGACGACGTTTCGGCCGCGAGCCGGGCCAGGGTGTCTGCGAGTTGATCTTCGGTGACGAGCGGGAACTTCACCTTCTCCAGCAGCTTTTTGTCGGTGACCTTGGACCAGTCGTAGGTGTGGCGCACCAACGTCTCGCCGGGTCCCTGCGCTTCCAGCTCCCACACCCACTCCCAGCCGGGAGGCTCGGTCCCGGCAGGTGCGGTCTTCCACGCCAACAACTTGTCCTTCACGTAGCCGGACACGTGATTGTCGGTCTTGTATTCACCGCCCATGTGATCGCCCTGCATGTTCATCGTGAACACGTCGCCGACCTTCTGTATCCGGTCGGCGTGGTCGACACTGCGGATGAACCCCGACCCATCGAGCGTCGGGTGCCGGTTCGGGTTGGACAGGATGTCGAAGACCGCATCGACGGGCGCTGCGATGGTTCGTTCGACAGTAACCTTGGTGTCTTGGGTCATAAGTTCTCACTGCCCGTACTTGCCCGATCGGAAACGTTCACCGAGAGGATCCTCATGGTCGCCATTCCCGAAGGTTACGAATCGCTGCTGAAACGCCCGCTGTACGGGCACGCCGCCGACAAGTCCGACCGGGTGATCCGAGTCGTCCGCCCGACGGCCTTGCGCAAGCAGTAGCCGATCATGCTCGTGGCATTCAGCGTCAGCCCTTCCGGCGGCGACGAGGACGGCAGCGTCGGCGCCGCGGTCGCCGAGGCCGTCAGGGTGGTACGCGCGTCGGGCCTGCCCAACGAGACCAACGCCATGTTCACCAATATCGAAGGCGACTGGGATGAGGTGATGGCGGTGGTGAAGCAGGCCGTGGACGCCATCGCCGCCGCCTCCCCCAGGGTCAGCCTGGTTCTGAAGGCCGATATCCGTCCCGGACATGTCGGTCAGCTGACCGCCAAGGTGCAACGTATCGAGGACGCCCTGCGCGACTGAGCGGCTAAAGGCTTCCCGCCGCACCGCCACCGCCGGCCGGGCGCAGCCGGGCGAGGATCCCGTCGAGGTCGCGGCGGAACATCTCGGGGCGGAAGACGTGCCCGCCGGGCACCTCGTGGGCTTCGTGCGGAACCCCCGCAGCCCGCAACCGGTCACGGAACTCTCGCTGTCCCGCCAGCACCTGGGTCTCGTTGACACTGTCGAACCAGTTGAGCGGATCCGGGCTGGTGCCGGCCACCAGGAAGATCCGCTTGTTCTGGTAACTGGGTATCCGCTCGATCGGGTTGTCGGCGCTGACCCTGGCCTGATCCCAGTTCGGCGCACCGTAAACCGTGCCCCCGGCCAGATCCAGGACTGCCGAGGTGATGTTCGCCCAGTGCACCACCAGCCCGAAGTCCCGGCGCAAGCTCGCCGGACCGGAATGCGAACTGACCGAGGCGAAATGGCCGTAATACTTGGCGGCGTATTTCAACGCACCGAAACCACCCATGGAGAACCCTGCGACCGCGCGACCGTCGTACTCGTGGTAGGTCCGGAAGTTCGCCTCGATCCACGGCAGCAGCTGGGCGATGTGGAAGGTCTCCCAGTTCCGTGCGCCGACGAACGAAGCGACCGGATTCGAGTACCAACCCGCGTGCCCGCCGTCGGGCATCACCACGATGATCGGTTTCCCCGCGGTCAATCCGCGGATGCCGAGGAAGTCGAACTGGCGGAAATCCTCGTTGCCGCCGTGCAACAGGTACAGCACGGGATAGGTCCGCCCGCTGGTCCGGTAGTCCTCGGGCAGCAGCACATTGATGCCCGGATTCCAGCCGATCGCAGCGGTCTGGAACCGGTAGTACCACAGGCGGGGATCGTTCTCGTTGCGGTCCACGATCCGCAGCCCGAAGCCGTCACTGCGCCCGACGAAGATGACCAGTACCCGCCCGACGTTGATGGCGGAGGGGTCGGCGATACCGTTGACGGTGGCGATCAGTGGATAGAACGAGGCGTCGCCGTAGTATCGGGATGCCAATGCCGCCAAGGTATCTCCGCCAGCGACCCGATATCTGACGATGTCCGGGACGATGAGCCGTTGGCCCACACCCAGGCTGCTGGATTCGGGTATCCCACTGGCCCCCGCGATCAGCCAGCCCAGCTGAGCGTCACCGAAGAACCGCATCGCCAACGCCGCCAGCGTGTCCCCCGCGACCGCCGGGTAGCGGGTGTAGTCGGGGAAGACCAGCCGCTGGCCCACGCTGACCGCGTTGGGGTCGGGTACGCCGGAGGCGGTGGCGATCAATCGATAGAGTTCCTGGACGCCGTAGAAGCGCAGAGCCAGCGCCGACAACGTCTCCCCCGCCGCCACCGTATGAGTTCTGACCATGTCATGCCCCCTGGGCTGCATCCGCTGAGTTCAATTGTGCTCGTGGATAGGCCGGAAATGCGCGGCTTGTCCGGCTACGAAGCGTTCGCCTCCCGACTGCGCGGCACGATCATCGTCGGCACCGGGGCGTGGCGCAGGATGCGGGCTGCCGCCGAGCCGAGGAATACCTGCGCAGCGGGCCCCGCCGCACCCGAACCCAGCACCATGATGTCGCCCGGCCCCCACTCGATACCGTCGACCGCATCCCGCCATGTCGGTCCGGCCCCGACCACCATCTCGGCGCCACCCGATCGGATCTTGTGCAGCTGGGCCGCGATTTCGGCCTTGTTCCGCTCCGCCCACTGTCTGATCACGAGATCTTCGGCGGCAGGTTCGATGGCGCCGCTGAACATCGTCACCGGACGTACGGTGAACGACGCGATGCGTAGGCGCGTCCCCCACCGCCGCGCCAGTTCCGCGCTCGTCGCGATCAACCCCACCGCGTCGGCCTGGCCGCCGTAGGCCACCGTGAGTCGCTGAATCTGCCCGGCCTGTGCCGGGTACCCGCGGGGAGCGATGGCGACCGGCAGCGCGGCGGTGTGCACCAGCCGGTCGGTGACGCTGCCCAGCGCGATCCGGCCGAGCAGCCCCGCCGACGACGAGCCCACCACCACGATGTCCGCGTGCACCTCGGCGGCGAGCTCGGTCAACCCTTCCGGGATGGACCGGGCCTGGTGCACGATCCGCCACACATCCAGCCCGCCGAGGTACTGGCCGGTCAGCCGATTGAGCACGGTATCGGCCTGGGCGCTCAGGAAATGCAGGTACTCGTTCTCGACCGGGTCCGGCTTGGCCGGCCAGGGTCGTTCGACGATCGCCGCGGCCACGATCCGGGCGCCGGTGCAGCGGGCCAGTTGCGCCGCCAGATGAAGCGGCGCCGGACCCTGGCCGCTCGCACTGAACCCGGCCAGGATGGTCATTCCCGAACCTGGTTCACCGCAACGGACTCGGCGACCACATGGGTGACCGGCACCGTGAATTGGGTGCGGGCCCGGTCGACCACATCGAAGCGGTGCCACATCGAGAACTCCGGCGGGAACGTCGCGATCACGATCTGGTCGGGCCCGAATCTGGTGACCGCGTTCTCCAGCGCACGCAGCGGCCGGTAGTCACCCAGTTCGCCCTGCGCGTCCAGGTGTTCGCCGTGCAGCGTGGCCAGCACGGTGTCGAGCCGCTCCTGCGCAGCCTGCTCGGTGGCCTCGGTGACGTCATACGGGCCGTGGGTGGCGGCCGCCCCGGTGTCGACCGCACTCGCCGGCACCACGACCAGGAACCTGGATTCCCGATCCGCCCCCATCCGGCGGAGTTCGTCAAGCAGTTCGGTGGAGTCCACGGTTCGGTTGGCCAGCACCAGAACCCGGCGGGCGCTGCCGGCGGGGAACCCGGCCTCCGCGGCCTCGTCGCGCGGCCGTCGCTTCACAAACCACTTGTTGACCACGAAGAGCCCGATCACCACCGCCCACGACAACAGACTCAGCACCAACTGAGACCGCAACTCGCGGTCGATGAACATCTGCACCAGGATCGCCACGATGCCCAGGGCGGTCAGCACGGACAGCACCGGGAACAGCCACATCTTCACCCGCAGTTGCGAATCCGGGGTGCGGTAGCGCAACACGATCTGTGAGATCGCGATCAGCAGGTAGACGAACAGGATGATCGCGCCGCTGGAGTTGAGCAGGAACGCGAAGATGGTGTCGGGCGAGACGGCCGCGGCGATGACGCACAGGAACCCGACCACCGAGGACGCCAGGATGGCGTTGGCCGGGACACCCCGGCGGGTGACCTTGACCAGCGACGGCGGCGCCTCCCGGCGGGCGGCGAGTACGAACAACATCCGCGACGCGGTGTACATGCCCGAGTTCAGGCAGCTCAGCACGGCGGTCAGCACCACCGCGTTCATCACATGGTCGGCGTACGGGATGCCCATCTCGCTGAATGCCGCGACGAACGGTGAGGCGGCGACGCTCTCGTCGTTCCACGGGACGATGGTCACCAACACCAGCACCGCCCCCACGTAGAACACCAGGATGCGCAGAATCACCGAGTTGGCGGCCTTGGCCACGGCCCGTTCCGGATCCTTGGATTCCGCGGCGGCGATGGTGGCGATCTCGGCGCCCACCATGGAGAAGATGACCGTCACGATGCCCACGGTGATGACCCCGAAACCCATCGGCATGAAGCCGCCGTGACTGGTCAGGTTGGAGAAGTCGGCGGACTTGTCGGGCCACAGCCCGAAGATGTACGCCGCCCCCGCCGCGATGAAGGCGACGATGGCCGCGACCTTGATGCCCGCGAACCAGAATTCGAACTCGCCGTAGGAGGACACCGAGAACAGATTGGTCGCGGTCATCAGAACCATGAACACCAACGCGGACAGCCACAATGGGACGTCCATCCAGTACTGGATGATCTTGGCGCCGGCAATCGCCTCGAAGCCGACCACGATGACCCAGAAGTACCAGTACAGCCAGCCGACGGAGAACCCCGCCCAGTCACCCAGGGCGTTGCGGGAGTAGTCGGCGAACGAACCGGTGGACGGGTTGGCGACCGCCATCTCGGCCAGCATCCGCATCACCATGATGATCAGCACGCCGGCCATCCCGTAGGTGAGGAATGCCCCCGGGCCGGTGTCGCCGATGACGACGCCGGAGCCCACGAACAGGCCCGCGCCGATGACGCCTCCGATGGCGATCATGGTCAGCTGACGCTGACTCAACGCCTTCTTCAAAGTGGGTGCCGCGCTCATGGAAGCCTCCGCTCACGGTGGAATAACACCGTCGGGTACCCACATCAGCGCTGCGCCACTCCAATCGAGCCGTTTGCGGCAACCACACTCTCCGAGCCGGTCGTCCATGATGGAGGCGCCGCGTCGTTGGCTGCCACCCCGATCAGCCAAGACCTGATCGACGGCATCGTGGCGCGCGAACCGCGGATCGCCGGCCCTCACCGACGGGTTCAACCTGAAGAACCGTCTGTTCAGCTGGGTCCCGGATCAACGAGAACGTGCGGGCGGTCGCCACTGCGTGAGCAGCGCCATCGAGCACGGTGCGTACCGGGTTTCCGAAACCGCTCGCTGAGCCCACGGATCCGCCGTCAAATACACTGCGGCTCAAATCATCACATGGATCGTGGTGCAGCCACGCGCAACGCTATGCCACTCGGCTGACGTGCGCCGCGGATTCGCCGATGGCTGCGTGACTGTCGCCGATCATGGTGCGCAGCAAGGCTTGTTGCTCACGCTGACCGCGCCGCGCCGCGCGGTCCATGCCTCCGGGCACCGCCATGTCCACGGCACTGCGCACCACATTGATCGGCAGTCGCAGCAAGGGGTACCAGGGCGGCACGAACGCCGGTAGCCCCAGCATCCGCATCGCCCGCGGGCCCAGGAAAGCGCTCGTCACCGAAAGATGTTGCGCCCGTGCCATCCGGCGGCGCAACGCCCGCAGGCTGTCGTAGTGCCAGGACAGCGGATCGTCGGCCATCGGGCCGGCAAGTTGACGCGTCGTATCGTCGGGCGCCGACAGGGCGGTCAGCGTGTGATACAGCACCCGGATGCCGTCCCGGAAGTTGTGCGGCAACCACTCGTCCTCGACCCCGATGAGCCAGCCGACGTAGCGCGTCAGGTGTGCGACGGCATCCAGGTCCTCCGGGGAACTGAGGATCCCCATGCCCAGGCTGGCGGCCGGCGGGGCGATGAGCGCGCCGATCAGTGTGGCTGCCATGTCGGTCTGGTTGACCGGGACGCCCCATTCATCGGCGCGCCAATCCGGCATGGCACCCACATGCCTGCGGACGAAGGCGTGGATCAGGCGGACCCGGATCGTGGACTGATACCCGCCGCCGAGGGGTTCCAGCCCACCTTCGGCGATGACATCCATGGCCCACTGCATCGTCTCGGCGAAGCGCTTGTTCGAGCCCTTCTCCAGCGCACCCGTGCGCAGCAAGGTCTTGTTGAAACCGGAGAACTGGTAGCCGCCGAGCAGCGACACGTCGCGTGCGACGTACATCCCGTCGGCACCGCCGCGACGCATCACCAACTGCCCGCGCCGAATGATCTCCGGGTCCACCCAGGACGGTGTCGCCTCGATCCGAGCGAAGAAGTCCCGCAGCGGGTCCGGAGCCTCGGGCACATTGGCAATACCTTCGGCGAGCGCGCGGTCGAACAACGGTCGCGTCTGCGGCAGACCGGTGGCCACCATCCAATCCAACAACCGATCCATCGACTCGTCGCCTACGGTGAGGCGCTCCCCCAGCCGGCCCCACTCCCGCTCGGACGGCTTGCGGATACCCAGGCCGAGGGCCAGCAGCTTGATCATGCCGGGCACCGGACGCGGGCCGACGGGATGCCGACCGGGGACACCCGTGGAGACGACCATGGTCATCGACGCTCCTCTTCGAGCCTTCTGACAACGTATGTAGTCAGCAGGGTACGCGCCGCCGAATCGGTGTCAACGAACCGGGTCGGTACTGTGCTCGCCATGCGCACGCCCCGCAACCACGACGGCGACGCCCCGCTGTGGCGGCGGGCGGGATCGGAGCTCAAGAGTTCCGTCCGTCGCCGACTGGCGGCCAAGGGGGTCCCGGTGTCACCGCCGGACCGGCCCTATCTGATGGTGCCGATCCTGGGCCAGTCGAACGCTTTCGGTATGGGACTGCCACTGGACCGCGGCGGGGCCGACAAGCCGCACCCGATGGTGCACCAGTTCGCCAACAGCGGACCCTCCAAGAACACGGTGGTGCTCGGCGCCGACCCGCTCCTTCATGAAACACCCTCGTGGCGGGTCGGTTTCGGTGTCACGTTCGGTAAAGCCCTCACCGAGGCAAGCGACCGCGCGGTCCTGCTGGTGCCGTGTGCCCGCGGCGACACCTGCTTTCACCCGAAGAACGGATACACCTGGGACATCGCCGACACCCGGACCCGGCGCAACCTCTACCGGGAGGCGGTGCGCTCGATCGATGCCGCGCTGGCGTGCCACCCGGGCAGCACCGTGGCCGCGGTCCTGTGGCATCAGGGCGAATCCGACGTACCGCTGATGTCCGGCGTGGACTACCAGCGCAAACTGGACGCGCTGTTCGCCGATCTGCGTGCCCGCTACGGCGCCCGGACACCGATCATCCTGGGCGGCATGGTCCCCGAGGAGATGGAACTCAGCGGTAAGGACTACACCGCCGTCAACGCCGTGCATGAGGACACGCCGCGCCGCCTGCCGCGCACGGCCTTCGTCCCCGGCAATCGCGACGCGTACAACAGTGTGGTCGACCGGCATTACAACGCGGACGGCATCCGCGCGCTGGGCCGCGACATGTGGCTGGCCTACCGGGACATCGCCGCCGACGACCTGCGCGCATACCGCACCTGAGTCAGCCCGGCTCCGCCAGATGCGCCTGCCACCGGGTGCGGCGTTGCTCATCGGTCTGCTCCCACCACGGTGGCTGACCCCGCTCGCCCAGGGCCACCTTCGCGGCCTGCACGCCGGCACGGGCGGACCGCTCCTGCGGTGTTCCCTTGGCCCGCCGCACTTCTCGCCGCCACGCCATCAAATTGGCCACCAGCTCGGCTCGACGCTCCTCCGGTATCGCCGGATCGGTGGCCCGCCACCGGCGGCCGTCGATGACGAGATAGTGCCCATCCTCGGTGACCACCGGTTCGCCCATCAGCTCATGGTAGGCCGACCTCCTCAGAACAGCTCCGGTGTCACCGGCGGGACATCGTCGAGAAACGCATTCACCATGGGCACCAACACATCCTGCTGTCCCGACAGCCCGATATGCGACATCGCGGGCAGCACCACCAGGCGCGCTTCCGGCGCCCGTTGCAGCGCCCCGGTGGTCGCCGCCTCATCATCGCCTCCGCCCCGCAACCGGAACATTCTCACGGCGTGATCCAGATTCACCGAGTCCGCGTCACCCACGATGACCATCGTCTTGGCGGTGATGGCACGCATCTGGTCCTCGCTGATCTCCTGGTCCTCGATGTTGAGCACCTTCATCTTCTCGACATACGCCTCGAAGGCCGCCGGGTCCGGAGAGTGTGCTGTGAACGCCATCTGGACGGCGGTGCCGGCGAAGTCCGCGGCCCGCAGCTGCCCGATGGCCGCGCCGACCGACGGATGCCACCCCGCACGTTGGAACGTCGCCGACATCGCGACCAGCTTCCCGACCATCGCGGGGTGGCGGATGGCCAGTTGCAGCGCGACGCCGCCGCCCTGCGAGTAGCCCATGACGTCCGCGCGCTGTACCCCTGCCGCCCGCAGCAGCTCTGCGGCGTCATCGGCGAACTGTTCGTAGGACATCTGCCTCGCGGTGTCCGGAGTACGGCCGTGGCCCTGCTGGTCGAACACGACCACCGGGCGTTCCCGGGCAAAGGCCTGCACCCAGGCCGACATCGAATCGACCGCCATGAACGCGCCCGGGATCAGCAGCAGCGGCGGTACCGACCCGGCCAGGTCACCGTAAACCTCGTGGTACAGCTCCAATCCGTTGATCTTCCGGTGGCCCGCATGCACGCGCTTGGTCTCCATGCCAGGACAGACCGTGCAGGTGGCGAGAACTCATCGCCACCCCGTGCCGAACGAGGGTGCTTAAGGCTCGGGGTTTGCGGGTAACACACCGGAGTCGATCCTGCAGCGCAGTCTCGGTACTGCACGGCAGCCGTACTAGAGAATCGAGCCTCGCATGACCGTCGTTCACACCGTCCGTCGTCTGCCCATCGCGGCCGCCATCGCCGGCGTTGTCCTGGCCGGCGGTTTGACCGCCTGCAGTTCCGACAACGACAGCGGCACCTCGACCGAGACGTCGACGACCGAATCGACGATGACCACCATGATGACCGAACCGGAGACCACGACGATGGCCCCGACATCGCCGATGGCGCCCGCGCCCGCCCCGGGTGCCGGTGCCGGAGAAGGCGGCGCAACGGCGACCGCGCCCGGTGCCGGCGCCGGGGCCGGACCGGGTGGCGCCACCGCGAGCGTGCCGGGCGCAGGTGCCGGAGCCGGACCGGGTGGTGCCACCGCAGGCGTCCCGGGTGCCGGTGCCGGAGCCGGACCGGGTGGCGCCACCGCAGGCGTCCCGGGCGCAGGTGCCGGAGCCGGACCCGACGGAGCCGGCGCCTGCGTCGGGGACCTCTGCGTCGGCACGCCGTAGTCCGACACCCGTCCAGGGATACGAAGTGGCGGTGTTCGCTGAGCGAACACCGCCACTTGGTTTGTCTTTCGGCCGAGGGTCAGTCCAGGTCGAACCGATCGTTGTTCATCACCTTCACCCAGGCGCTGACGAAGTCCTCGACGAACTTGGCCTTGTTGTCGTCCTGTGCGTAGACCTCGGCGACCGCACGCAGCACCGAATTGGAACCGAAGACCAGATCATTGGCCGTGGCCGTCCACTTCACGTCGCCGGTACCCCGCACGTACCCGGTGTAGACGTTCTCGGCGGTCTCGGATCCCTTCCATTCGGTGCCCATATCGAGCAGATTCACGAAGAAGTCGTTCGTCAGAGCTCCCGGCCGGTCGGTGAATACCCCATGCTTGGTGCCGCCGTGATTGGCACCGATCACGCGTAGACCGCCCACCAACGCCGTCATTTCCGGGGCGGTGAGGTTGAGGAAGTACGCCTTGTCCACCAGGAGCTGCTCCAGTGCGGCCTTCTCCCCCGGTCGCGCGTAGTTGCGGAAGCCGTCCGCCTGGGTCTCCAGCACCGCGAAGGATTCCACGTCGGTGTCCTCCTGACTGGCGTCGGTCCGTCCCGGCACGAAGTGCACCTGGACGTCGAAGCCGCCGTCCTTGGCGGCCTTCTCCACCGCCGCCGACCCCGCCAGCACGATCAGATCGGCCAGCGAGATCTTCTTGCCGCCCGTGGCGGAACCGTTGAAGTCCTGCTGGATCTTTTCCAGCACCGGCAGCACCTTGTCCAGTTCGGAGGGCTCGTTGACCTCCCAGCTGCGCTGCGGCTCCAGGCGCAACCGCGCACCGTTGGCGCCGCCGCGCTTGTCGGTGCCGCGGAAGCTCGCCGCCGCTCCCCAGGCGGTTTTCACCAGCTGCGGAATCGACAGTCCGGATTCGAGCACCTTGCTCTTGAGGGTCGCGATGTCGGCCTCGTCGACGAGTGGGTGGTCGACCGCCGGGACCGGGTCCTGCCACAGTTGCGGCTCGGCGACCCACGGCCCGAGGTAGCGGCTGATCGGCCCCAGATCGCGGTGCATCAGCTTGTACCAGGCCTTGCGGAACGCCTCGTCCATCTCCTCGGGATGATCGAGCCAGCGGCGGGTGATCTCGCCGTAGATCGGATCCTCGCGCAGGGCGACGTCGGTGACCAGCATGGTGGGCTTGCGCGGAGGGCCGCCGAACGGGTCGGGCGTGGTGGCCTCGGCGTTCTTGGCCTCGAACTGCCAGGCGCCGCCCGGGCTCTTGGTCAACTCCCACTCGTTGCCGTAGAGGTTCTCCAGGAAGGCATTGCTCCACTCGCTGTTGGTGCCGGTCCAGATCACCTCCAGACCGCTGGTGACGGTGTCGTTGCCGTTACCGGTGCCGAACGGGCACTTCCAACCCAGGCCCTGCTGCTCGATCGGCGCAGCCTCCGGCTCCGGGCCGACGTTGACATCCGCGGCACCGTGGGTCTTGCCCAGGGTATGACCGCCGACGATCAACGCGGCGGTCTCCTCGTCGTCCATCGCCATCCGGCCGAAGGTCTCGCGGATGTCGTGCGCCGCGGCCAGCGGGTCCGGCTTTCCTTCCGGCCCTTCCGGATTGACGTAGATGAGGCCCATCGTCGTGGCGCCGAACGGCTCGGCCAGCTTGCGGTCGCTGTCGTTGGTCCCGCCGTAGCGCTTGTCGGTGCCCAGCCAGGTGTCCTCCTGGCCGTACAGGATCTCCTCGGGCTCCCAGATGTCCTCGCGGCCGAACCCGAAGCCCGCGGTCTGGAACCCGGACTGTTCGAGCGCGGCGTTGCCGGCGTACGCGAGCAGGTCGGCCCAGGAGATCTTGTTGCCGTACTTCTGCTTGATCGGCCAGAGCAACCGGCGTGCCTTGTCCAGGTTGGCGTTGTCCGGCCAGCTGTTGAGCGGGGCGAACCGCTGCGCCCCCTCGCCGGTACCTCCGCGGCCGTCGAAGATCCGGTACGTCCCGGCGGCGTGCCAGCTCATCCGGATGAACAGGCCGGCGTAATTGCCGTAGTCGGCGGGCCACCAGTCCTGGGAAGTCCGGATCAGGTCGATCAGATCCGCCTTGAACGCTTCGAGGTCGAGCTTGGCGAATTCGGCGGCATAGTCGAAGTCCTGACCGAGCGGGTTGCCCTTGGGGTTCTGCTTGTGCAGCACGGACACGTCGACCTGTTCGGGCCACCAGTCCTTGTTGGTCAGGGGTGCATGCGCCTTGGGTGTCGGCGAGTCGATCGCCGGATTTTCCGATTCGCTCTTGCTGTGTGTCTTGGTATCGGAATGCGGAGGCCGGGCATCGGAGGTGTCAGACATCTTCTCGCCTTTCATCGGTCGCGTGCGGGCTGCACAACGTTTTCAGGAGGTTCGCGCTTTCACACAGGCGGGGCACAGGCCCCAGTAGATGACCTCGGCTTCGTCGATGTCGAAGCCCAGGTCGTCGGAGGCTGTCAGGCAGGGCGCGTTGCCGACGCTGCAGTCGACGTCGGCAATGGTCCCGCACGATCGGCACACCACGTGGTGGTGGTTGTCCCCGACCCGGGATTCATAGCGGGCGGTCGCCCCCGCGGGTTGAATGCGGCGCGCCAAACCGACTGCGGTCAGAGCATTCAGGACGTCGTACACGGTTTGACGGGAGATGTCGGGCAGCTGGCGTCGAGCTGCAGTGAAGATGACATCTGTGTCGGCGTGCGGATTCTTTTCGACAGCATCCATGACGATGAGCCGCGGCCGGGTGACGCGCAGTCCGGCCGCCCGTAATGCCGTCGCACTCCCCGGGGCGTGAACCATCTTCTCGAGTGTGGCCTCTCTTCTGGAAGGTATCAAGTTTTTCGCGAAATTCGTTGCGGGTCACAATGATGCAGGCCGGGCAAACGGCGCGGTAGAACGCAGGAGGCGGGCGGCGAGCCAGCCTGGGCTGACTCGCCGCCCGCGGGGACAGCAGAATTATTGTCGGGTAACGATATTCGTCACGGTCCAAAAGTGCCGCGTCCGACGGCCGACGTCTCAGTGCACCTGCGGATCCGGTGGGTTGTCCGCCGCGCGCCCGCTCGCGGCGTCTCGAATGTGATCGACCGTCGCTGCGACCATGCCGACGGTCTTGAGCGCGGCGGGACTCGGCGGCGTATCCGGATGCGGCCGGGTCGGCGCAATCTTCTTGGCCCGCTCCAGCTTCTCCCCGAGTGTCGCCAACTCCTCCCGCGAGACCGCGGCCTCGAACTGGGGCCAGACCACCTCCTGCTCGAACGTGATGTGGTCACGGCCGAGTTGGACGAACTGCTGCAGAGCCTCATGATAATCGGGCTCGCCGGGCTCGCCGTCCTCCAGACGCTGCAGCAATTGTTTTCCGTGTTGCTCCTGCTCGACCGCTTTGTCGGCGAGAGCGTCCCCGTTCTCCAGCGCACTGCGCACCGCCGGCCAGAAGTACTGTTCCTCGATGGCTTCGTGCTGGGATTCGGCGATGACCAGGTTTGTCACCATGGTCCGCAGCCCGCTGCTGACCGCCCCGCCGCCGGCCGGTGCGCCGTCGAGCATCTCGAGCATTCCCAGGACGCTTTTGTGGTCCTCACGCAGGAATGTCAATGCATCCATGTCTCACTCCTTTCCGCAAACGGCAGATCAGCTGGTCGCGGTGTGGTGCTCGTGGGTGAACGGCTTATCGGCGTCGATTCCGGGCTGTCCCTCCGGGTTCTTCTCGGCGCCGGCATTGTTGCGCAGCGAAGTACCCAGCCACTGCTGTTCGGGCTTCTCGACGTACTCCCACTCGATACCCTCGGGCCACGGGCCCTGTCCCTCGTTCCACGGGCCGCGCACCGAACCCTCTCCGCTGCTCATGTTGAATGCGACATTCTGGAACCGCGGATCTCCCGGCAGCTGTCCGGGCGGGAAGTTGACCGGCAGTTCGTTCAGCGCGGCGGTGAACTGCTGGTAGTGCGCCACCTCGCGGGTCATCAGAAACGTCAAAGTGTCCTGCACAGCCGGATCGTCGGTGAACTGCTTGAGGTACTCGTAGACGACCTTGGCTCTCGACTCGGCGGCCAGGTTGTTGCGCAGATCGACGCTGGGGTCGCCGTTGGCGTCGATGAACGCACCGGTCCAGTTGTTGCCGGCCGAATCCTTGACGTCCGGGCCGCCGCCGCTGAGCACCAGGAACATCGGGTTGACCGCGACCTGGTGGATCGCCTGTTCCTTGCCGTTCTTCGAGGCGACGGCGGGCATCCAGTCGCAGCGCTGGTGTGCGATCTTGAGATCGTCGTTGAGACCGTCGAGGAGCATGGTGATCGTGCTGCCGACGATCTCGAGGTGGCTGAGTTCCTCGGTGGCGATATCCATGAACAGGTCGTACATCTTCGGGTTCTTCTGCCTGAGCACGAACGCCTGGGTGAAGTACTGC
Organism: Mycobacterium sp. AMU20-3851; assembly: GCF_043974665.1. Lineage (NCBI taxonomy): Bacteria > Bacillati > Actinomycetota > Actinomycetes > Mycobacteriales > Mycobacteriaceae > Mycobacterium > Mycobacterium sp. AMU20-3851. The sequence goes on along the minus strand of NZ_CP146371.1, from coordinate 2,727,066 downwards.
AACGCCGCGGTGAGTTCGCCGTTGGCGCCACCGAACTGCTCCATGAGCAACGAAGCGAAACGCGGGTCCGGCTCGCTGACCCGGACTTCGAACTGTAGATCTTTGTTGTGAGTGAACACGACGCCTCCCGGCACAGTCGATCAAGAGCGCCATCTCGTCCCCGAGACTGCTCGAATCAGTGGATTCCGGCGACCCAGTGGGCTGTAGACCGCGGCACCCGCCGTGTACCCCACACCCACCTCGCCAAACACCGGAAAGCGGTCGCTACCTCAACGCTCGTCGAAAAACATTGCTAAGCAACGAATTGCGGCGGTAACACCGATACGAGCAAAGACCACGAAATCAGCGCAGCGCGCCGAGGTTCTGCACAGACGTGCGCACATCGGAGGTGATCATCTTGGCGACCAATGCCCCGACCGGGCCACTGAGCAGCCCACCGGACAATTCGGCCACCAGATCGAAGGTCGACCCGGGTCGATCATCGGCCACCGTCATACTCAGCGCGATGCGCACGCCTCCCCGCCCGCTGCCCTGCAGCCTGATCCGAGTGGGTTCGTCGTATTCGGTGACCTGCCAATGGATGGTGTTGCGAAATCCCTTGACCTTGATGAGAGAGGACACCCGGGTGCCCTCGGCGATGACCGCGGGCGGCGGGCTGCGCCAGCCCGCGAAGATGGTCAGCCATTCGTCGAATCGCTGCAGATCCGATGCCAACTTCCACGCCTGACCGGGCGTCAGATCCGACGAGACCGAAACATCAACCTTGGCCATATCCCCCGCGCTTCCTCTCCTGATCGAGCGTTGTTCCGGCGTCTAATACCCCGATCAGCCGGTCCGGTCACGTGATGTGGCCCATTCGGCGATCAGATTCCTCCGACACCAGGTCAGCGCGCCGGGTCCAGCCCGTCCAGCAGCAACCCGGTGGTGTACCCCAGCGCCGCCCGCGGATCGGCCGCGGCGTCGGCGGCCACCGCGGCCGCCGTGCCCACCCGGGACGCGAGCGGAAACTCACGGCCCCGCATGGCCTCGGCAAGGGCCGGGGACACCTGCTGCCACCACTCATTGTCATCACGACTGCTGACCGCGCGGGCCCGTTCGAGCCCGACCTGGTTGCGCGCCAAGGCGGCTGCGAGCCCGAGCAGCCCGGACAACGCATGGTCCATCTGCACATCGGTGAGACCGATACCGTCGAAGGCGGCGAGCTCGGCCTCGTATTTGCCGGTCGCGCCCGGTCCCGGCACCGTTCGGTCGGCCGGAATGTCCAGCGTCCACGGTTCGCTCACCGCGGCGTCGTAGTTGCGTTGGGCGACGAACAGCGCCGCCGAGCGCCAATCCGGCTGTGTCGCAGGCAGGTTGCCGTCGGCATACAGACCACCGGCATGGGCGTCGACCATCAGCGCGAGCAGCTCGGCCTTACCGGGCACGTGCGAATAGAGGCTCATGGGGGCCACCTTCAGCTCCGCCGCGACCCGGCGCATGGCGACCGCTCCCGCCCCCTCGGCCCGGGCGACCGCCCTACCGGCGTCGACGATCGCGCTGAGCGACAGTCCGGAGCGTCCCGCGGGCCGGTCCTGAGCCCACAGCAGACGCAACAGCCGAACCGGGTCGCTCACCCCGTCCTTCGCACTGGACACCGCCACCTCCTTCCGTACACTGTACGGTGCCACGTACGGAAGTTCCCGGTCACCTCAGCCCCTTGGAGTCCCATGGCCCTGCAGCAGCAACTGGACCGACTATTGGCGGCCGGCGTCGCCGACGCGGCGGGAGTGAGCGCGGCTGAGCTGGCCGGGTACGCCTCCGACCTCCCGGAGGCGCCCGATACCGTCCTGGCGATCCATCCCCGGCTCGCGTCGGCGCATACGCTCGCGGCCCTACTGAGCCATGAGGGCCGGACCGGCTTCGTGGTCGATGACATGACCGATCTGGACCAGTTCGTGCCGACCGACGGCGTCTGCATCCCGAACCTGCCGCTGTACCTGGTCCACGACGTCAGCCGGGGCGACGACCTGCGCAATTGGAGCCCGGACGAATCGTTTCCCGCCCTTCAGCAGCGCGGACGGACGCCGCTGACCATCAACGAAGGGATCAGCTGGCTACTCCAGGAGCCCAAACAACTCGAACCCAACCACTGCTTCATGACCATCGGGTCCCGCAAGCCCAAACCTCGCGGGCTGGACGCCAGAACCCCGGCGATCTGGATCAGCGGCGGCACGGGCCGCGACGGGGCCGAGCGCCGTGGCGCCCCGAAGGTCGGCTGGTGCTGGGCAGGTAACCGGCACACCTGGCTGGGCATGGCCTCCGCGGCGGGCCGCAGCCCTAGCTGACGGACCCGGCCTCCACATCCCCGCGGCGGACGCGCACCTGGAAGCTCTTCTCACCCCAACCGTCGGAGAGCTCGAAATGCACCCGCTTCGGGCTCCCGAACAGCGTGGTCGTGGTGACGGTGCCGGTGGCACCCTCGGGTACCACCGGCACGTCGATCCCCTCGATCCGCCGGCGCGCGGTGACCACATCGCCTTTACGAAAACCCATTGTCGCTGTCCCCCTCGGCATCTGCTGACGCTGCGTACGGCCCCCGCCGCGCAGCCCTCCTTCTTCATGGTGGTCAGCTGACCGGTTGGGCGCAAACGGTTTTGTCGTCGAGGCCGCAGCCGGCCCCGGCCCTGCACAGCTACGCCGGTAGCGTGGCGGAGGTGAATTGTTCTCGCGTACCCTCCTCCATCGCGCTGCTGGCCGGCGCCGCAGCGATCGCCATGACCGTCTCCGCCTGCGGATCGGATACTCAGAGCGCCGCGTCGACGAGCTCGGCCACCACGACCGCGGACGCGTTCGACCTTCCGGCCAGCGACGTGGCACCGGTGGCGAGCCCGTGCCCGTCAGCCGCCCCGGAAGCACCGGGCGCACCTGAATGGACGCTGTCCGGCGCCACCGGCAGCGTCGCGGTCACCGGCTCCACCGACACCGCCGCACCGGTCGTGGACGTCGACGGACCGTTCAGCGTCACCGAGACCCAGGTGCAGACGCTCAAGGCCGGCGACGGGCCCGTCGTCCCGGAGACCGCGACGGTGTCGGTCTGCTACATGGGCGTGAACGGGCGCGACGGCAACGTCTTCGACAGCAGCTACCAGACCGGCGCCCCGGTCGACTTCCCGCTCGACGGCGTCATCCCCGGCTTCCAGAAGGCCATCGCCGGGCAGAAGGTCGGATCGACCGTCGCCGTCGCGATGACCTCCGAGGACGGCTACGCCGAGGGGCAGCCCGCCGCGGGCATCGAGAAGGGCGACACGCTGATCTTCGCGATCAAGATCCTCGAAGCCTCGAACTGAGCCGGTCCGCCGGCCGCAGCCTCCCGGGCGGGAACTGTGGCCGGCGAGACGGACATCCACCGGAGGGGTCAGCGGGCGCGGCGGGCCAGCTTCGCCGGCTCCAGCACGAACACCGTCTTGCCCTGCTGGCGAATCCATCCCCGGTTGGCGAATTCCGAGAGTGCCTTGTTGATGGTCTCGCGCGAGGAACCGACCAGCTGCGCGAGTTCGAGCTGGGTGAGCTCATGGTCGACCCGCAGCACATCGTCCTCGGGGCGGCCGAATCGTTTCGCGAGATCGAGGAGCTGTTTGGCCACCCGGCCCGGCACGTCGGTGAAGATCATGTCGCACACGTCATCGTTGGTGCGGCGCAGCCGGCGCGCGAGCACCCGCAACAGCTGCTCGGCGATCTCGGGACGCTCGGTGATCCAGCCCGACAGCGCCTGTCGCGCTACCGCGGCCACCCGCACCTGGGTCAGCGTGGTCACCGTCGCGGTGCGCGGCCCGGGATCGAACAGCGCGAGTTCACCGAACGTCTCGCCCGGACCCATGACGGCGATGAGGCTCTCACGTCCATCCACCGACCGCCGGCCGATCTTGACCTTGCCCTCGACGAGGACATACAGCCGGTCACCGGGCTCACCCTCGGTGAAGACGGTGTGGTTGCGCCGGAAGGTGATCCATTCCAGCTCGGATTCCAGCGCCACCATGGCGTCCGCATCGACATCCTGAAAAATGGCGGTGCGCGCCAAGACCGCGTTCAACGAGTTGCCTTTCCGGACCGGTAACCGACGACAGCTCCCCCTGCACGGCCGCCGGAAGCGGGCGCACGAGAAAACACATTACAGTTAAGCGATCACGCTTAAGTTACGAGGGGTTAAGCCCGGAGCAGCAATCCGACTGAGTCCGCGCATGCGCACGGATGTGCGCCACTTGAACAATAACGTGCGTCAATTCGTAGCCGGCGGGCCCTCCGACGGTCACTACCATCGGCGGACAGCAGCTGTCGGAGACCCTGAGGAGGGCACACACGATGCGAATTCGGTTCCGGTCCATCCCCGTTCTGCTGGCCTCGGCCACCCTGGCCGGCGCGGGCCTGCTGACCGGCCCTTCGCCCCAGGCGACGGCCGAGCCGTGTCCGGACATCGAGGTCGTCTTCGCCCGCGGGACCACCGAACGCCCCGGCGCGGGCAGCGTGGGCAACGCCTTCACCGAGGCCTTGCGCGGCCAGGTCGGTGAGAAGAGCGTCGAGCTCTACCCGGTCAACTACCCGGCCAGCCACAACTGGCCGACGGTGGTGGACGGAGTCAACGATGCCGGCGCCCGGATCCGCCAAGTCGCGACCACCTGCCCGGACACCAAGGTGGTGCTCGGCGGGTTCTCCCAGGGCGCCGCCGTGGCGCAGTTGGTCACCGCGGATCCACCGACGATCCCACCGAACTCGTTCGCCTTCGGCACCACCACCCCGCTCGCGCCCGAGGTCGCCGACCAGGTCGATGCCGTGGTGCTGTTCGGCAAGCCGAATGACCGCTTCCTGTTCCTCATCGGGCAGCCGAACGTGCCGGTGGGGCCGGCGTTCACGGCCAAGACCCTCGACCTGTGCGCCATCAACGACCCGGTGTGCTCGGGCGGCCTGGACCCGGTCGCCCATAACCTGTACACGCGCAACGGCATGGTGACCGATGCCGCCGCCTTCGTCGCCGCACGCGTCTGAGACCACGGGAATCCAAGGGTTCCAAATCGCGCCATCCCCGGCAGGCTTGAAGACGAGCAAAGGGAAGGCAGGCGGTTGTGAACGTCTACGAGGCGGTCGAAAGTCGCCGGGCGGTACGCGGATTCACCGACGAACCGGTGCCGATGGAGGTCTTGGAACGGGTCCTGAAGACGGCGTCCTGGGCGCCGTCGGGATCCAATCTGCAGCCCTGGCACAGCTACGTCGTCACCGGTGCGCCGCTGGCCCAACTGAAGAAGGTCGCGGTCGCCCGGGTCGCGGCGGGCGATCCTTGGGACGAGCGTGAGTTCCAGTTGTACCCGCCGGATCTGAAGGCCCCGTACAGCGAACGCCGGTCCCGGTTCGGCAAGGAGCGCTACTCCGCTCTGGGCATCGCCCGCGAGGATTGGGAGGCTCGTCAGCGCGCGGCCGTCGGCAACTGGAACTGTTTCGGCGCGCCCGCCGCGCTGTTCTGCTTCATCGACCGGGACATGGGCCGGCCGCAATGGGCGGACCTGGGAATGTACCTACAGACCGTGATGCTGCTGCTGCGCGCCGAGGGGCTGCACAGCTGCCCGCAGATGGCGTGGTCGCAGGTCCGCACCTCCGTGGAGGAAGCACTCGATCCCCCGGCTGAACTCATGCTGTTCTGCGGCATGTCCATCGGCTACGAGGATCCGGACGTCGAGTTCATCCGGACGCTGCGGGCGCCGCTGCACGAGACGGTGACCTTCGTCGGGGACATCGAATAGCCCCGAGGTGGTGCTGGCAGGAATACAACCAGTGGCGCTTGCGTCAATGTGCAGGTGAGTCGATCACGGGATGCTGATCACACACTCGTTCAAGATCACTCCGACGAAGGATCGACATGGCCACCCAGACGTCGCACACCGCCCGCTCGCACCGCATCGAGTACCTCGCCGCCATCGTGCTGTTCCTTGCCGCCACGATTGGGCCGCTGGCCACCGCCCGCGCATTCGCCGCACCTGGAAACCCGTGCCCGGACGTGGAAGTGGTGTTCGCTCGGGGCACTTTCGAAGCCCCGGGCGTAGGCGCGACCGGCCAGGCCTTCGTCGACGCGCTCAACAGCCGGGTCGGAGGCGACACCGTCGATGTGTACGGCGTGAATTACCCTGCATCGCTTGACTTTCAAGCAGCGACCCAGGGAATCGCCGATGCCACCAGCCGGATCCAGAACATCGCGTCGACGTGCCCGGACACCAAGATCGTCCTGGGCGGCTACTCGCAGGGCGCGGCGGTCGCCGGCTACAGCACCTTCGACACCGTGCCGGCCGGGCTGGCACTCCCTGCCGGCATCAGTGGGCCGATGCCGCCGTCGGTCGCCTCGCATGTGGCCGCGGTGGTGCTGTTCGGCACGCCCGACAACTGGTTCCTCGACCTCGTCGACCGCAACGCGCCACCGGTGACCGTCGGATCGCTGTACTCCGCCAAGACCGTCCAACTGTGCGCGCCGGGCGACCCGGTGTGCTCCCCGGGCGGCCTGGATCGCAGCGCGCACAGCGCCTACAAGATCAACGGCATGGCCGAGCAGGCCGCCGACTTCGCTGCCCGCGCCGTGTCGACTGCCACCGCGGCCTGAGACCCGACCGTTCAGCCCGTCCCGACGTCGAACTCGGTGACCGAAGCCGACCGGATCATGGCGGCCTGACCGTCGTCCGGCCCGCCGCCGCGGAATGCGTCGAGGGCCGACCGTGAATCCCATCGCTCATAGATGTTGATGCGGGCGGGATCCAGCAGATCGGCGGAGATCGCGAAATCCAGACAGCCCGGGGCGTCCCGCGCGCTGCGCACGACCCCACCGCACCCCTCCAGGTAGGACGCCCGTCCGGCAGCGTCCACCATGATGTGCCCGGCCACGATGACCATGTCCCACAGCTCCTCTCCTACGCTTCACACCGTCGGAGATATCGACCCGCCGCGACGGCACAACTCATCGAAGATCTCGGGGCGCGGTTTCGGCGGCAAAAGTGACGGGTACAGATCTACAGGCCTGTCGGCTGCCAGCAAAATGCCAGCGACGTCCCCAAAGGAGTTCACGATGAGTCTTCGTCAATCCGTACGGTTCCTGGGGGCGGGCGCCCTGATCGCCTCGGGGATGGCGGTGGGCACCACCGCTCCAGCCGCGACGGCGGAACCCTGTCCCGATGTGGAAATCGTGTTCGCCCGCGGCACCAGCGAAGCTCCCGGGGTCGGCGGCACCGGGCAGGCCTTCGTCGACGCCGTGCGCGCGCAGACTCCGGGCAAGTCGGTTGCCGTCTACCCGGTGAACTATCCCGCAAGCGACAACTTCGGTGATCGAATTGCGTTCGCGCAGACCGTAGTTGACGGCATCCGGGACGCCGGGGCGCGCGTCGAGTCCATGTCAAAGGCCTGCCCGGACACCAAGATGGTGCTCGGCGGCTTCTCCCAAGGCGCCGTCGTCGCCGGTTACGTGACCGCGGACGCCATCCCGGACGGCATCCCCGACGAATACCTCTCGCACATCCCCAACCCGCTGCCCGACGCCGTGGCCGATCACGTCGCGGCCGTCGTGCTGTTGGGCAACCCCTCCGATGCATTCCTGAGCCAGTTCGGCGCGCCGATCGGCAAAATCGGCCCGCTGTACGAGGCCAAAACGCTGGAACTGTGTGCCCCCGGCGACACCATCTGCGACGGCACGCCCGGTGGGATGCCGTCCATCGCCCACGTGATGTATCCGATGAACGGGATGGTCGCCGAGGCCGCCACCTTCGCCGCCAGCAAGGTGTAGTCCCGACCGAGCAACGCCCGCACTCCGTCGGTGCACGATGATGGGGCCATGGAGTCGACGCGGATAGATCGCTGGCTGTGGGCGGTCCGACTGACCAAGACCCGACCGGACGCCGCGGCGGCCTGCCGGGGCGGGCACGTACGGATCAACGACCGGGTAGCCAAACCGTCCACCACGGTCTCCCCCGGCGACCAGGTCCGCGCGCTGGTGGGCGACCGGACCCGGGTCGTGGAAGTGGTACGGGTGATTCAGAAGCGGGTGGGTGCCGCCGACGCGGTGACCTGCTACCTGGACCGCACGCCCGCACTTCCGCCGACGACCGCGGTCCCGGTGGCCGTCCGCGACCGGGGTGCCGGCCGGCCTACCAAGCGCGACCGGCGGGTGCTCGACAAGTGGCGGGCCGGACTGGGTTGACCCGCCCGGGCAGCGCCGTCAGTTCAGCGGACCCTGCTGAATGATGGTCGGGGGCAACGGTGCGGGGGCCGGGCCCGGCGGCGGTACCGGCGCGCCGGGCGCGGGCACATCGGCCGGCGCGGCACCAGGGGCGCCGATCGGGAGCACCTCCGGCGGCGGGTTGGGATCCGACAGCGAGACAAATCCCGGAGGCAGCGGCGGACCACCCACCTGCGGGGTTCCTTCGACCCGAAGCGACGGGGTCGACGAGGACGGGTCGGTCAACGAGGTGTAGCCCGGCGGCAACTTGGGTGCCGGTCCGGCACCCGGCGGCGGCCCGCCCGGAAGGCCGCCCTGCCCGGCTTCGGAGAACGCGGCCATCGGGTCCGGGGACTTCGCGGCATTCCACAGATCCCTGATGTAGCCGAACGTGCCACCGGACTGGCCGCCACCGTACGCCGGGTTGCTCATCTCCGGCACCGGGGGCGGTCCGGCCGGCGGCGGGGCGGGCGGCGCGGCGACCAGCTCGTCGGGGTTCATCACCACGGGCTGTCCGGGAGGCGGCGGCGCCCCCGGATCCACCGGCACCATCGGGACCGGTTCGGCGGTGGCAGGTCCGGCGCCGAACAGCGCGCCCCCGGCCAGCATGGTCGACGCCAGCGCGAGCCTGACGGTGGGGCGCGTCGCGGCACGCTGTCGAACGGTCATGGGTCAGAAGGCTAGCGCCTCGACGCCGACTGCGTCACCGATAGGCGCCCGTCTAGGGCCGGGGATCGCCGGGCCCGGCGTCGTCGGCGTTTGCCGGGCCGCCGCGGGGCGGCTCCACGCCGGCCTCGTCCTCGGAGACCGTCTCGGGCTCCAGCGCCACGCTCTGAGCTCGCGGCGTGACCGCCGCGGAGGCCGGCGGGTTCTCGGCCGGCTGCAGGCGCACCACGCGGCCGACGGCCCGGCGCAGGCCGGGCGGACCCTCGATCCGGACGAAATCGCCGACCCGGCCGGCCCGGTAGCGCAGGGGTGAGCCGAGCAACTCACCCATGACGACACCGCTACCGATGGCCAGCGCGATGGCCACCGCGGACATCAACTGCGCGATCCCGTCCAGCCAGCGTTCGTCGACCGCGAAATAGAAGACCGACCGGAACACCGGCATACCGGGCAGCATCGGGGTGATGCCCGCCGTCGCCGTCACCAGGGCCGGCGCCTGCCGCCGAATGGAGGTCACGGTGGCGAGCAGACCGACACCGACCGCCGCGATCCCGGTGGCGAACACCACCCCGAACTGGGCGTGGCCCAGCCCGATCAGCAGGCCCTGCGCGGCGCCGGCCGCGACGCCGGCCGTCACGACCGAGCGCATCGGGGCATAACTCGCCAGCGTCAGGCACACGCCGGCCAGGGCGGCCCCGAAAACCGCCACCCCGACCTGGCCGGGACCGGTGGGCAGGATGATCGACTGTGTCGCGTCGATGTGCAGTTCGATCTGGATGCCGGCCAGGTTGGCGATCTGCAGGCCACCGACGATGCCGGTGACGATGCCCGCGGTCAGGAACAGCGCGTCGCCGAGCCGGCCGACGGCGGTGACCATGTGACCGGTCAGCGCGTCCTGAACCGAACCGACAAGTGTCATGCCCGACAGCAGCATCACGATGCCGGTGGCGACCAGCGCTGTCGGGTTCTGACCGGCGAACCGGTAGGCGGCGACCGCCACCAGCGTGGCGATCGCCGCGCCCGCCGCGTGCTGGAAGAAGAACGGGGTGCCGAACCGGTTGAGCACCCGGCCGACCCGGTCGATGACGGCCGAGGTGACGGCGGCCAGCAGGCAGATCTGCCAGGTGCCGCCCAGCAGCATGGCGATCCCGAGCGCGAAACCCGCCCAGAACACGGTCGCCATCCACCGCGGGTAGGGGTGCGGCCGCTCGCTGAGTTCGTCCATCGCCTCGTGCGCCTGGTCGACGGTGACACCGCCGGAGGTGATGCGACGGACCAGTTTGTCGAGTTCGGCCAAGCGGGTGTAGTCGGTGGCGCGGTGGCGCACCGAGCGCACGATGGTCAGCGGCGGGCTGTCCGCGGTCGGCAGCGCCGAGACGATGATGGTGGAAAAGGTGATGTCGACGACGCAGTCGCCGAGCTGATAGGCGGCAGCGACGTCCTGCGCGGTGGCGAGGATGTCGGCGGTACCCGATCCGGAGGACAGCATCACCTCGGCCAGTCGGATCGTCAGGTCGAGGACCTTACGGGTGTGCACGTCTCCGACGTGGGTGGCGCTGCGTCTGCGCTGCCCGGCGATCGGCGCCGGATCCCGGCGTCCACGAAGCGCGCTGCGCAGGCTGCGCCGTGCGCGGGCGGTCTCTTCGGCTCGGTCGAAATCCATCACCGGTCACGATACTGATCGCCGCGCAGCCGCTGCCAGCATGGCATCTGCAGTGCCGCATCGTTTTCCGGCCGGACGACGGTCAGCGACGCCAGAACAGGTGGTGTGTCACTCCGCTGGGGCTCGGGACCACGTCGCAGTGGTAGCGGTCGCGCAGTTCGTCCGGCGATTCCCAGAGTCGCGATCCGCCGCCGAGTTCGATGGGGGCGACCGCCACGTGCAGGGTGTCGATCAGGTCGGCGTCGAGGAACTCACGGATGGTGTGCGCACCGCCGCCGAGCCGGACATCCCGGCCCTGGGCGGCCTCCGTGGCACGCGCCAGCGCGCTCTTCGGATCGGTGTTGAGGAAGTGGAAAGTGGTGTCCGACAGGCTGAATGACGGGCGATCATAATGGGTGAGCACGAAGACCGGGGTGTGGAAAGGCGGCTCGTCGCCCCACCAGCCCTGCCAGTCATGGTCCTCCCACGGGCCGCGGTGCGGGCTGAACTTGTTGCGGCCCATGATCTCCGCCCCGATATTGCGGGCGTAGTCCCGGGTGAAGTAATCATCGATCCCCCGACTGCCACCCGGGTCGGTGCGGTTGGGCCAACTCGCCGTCGCGCCGGCCCACGCCAGCATGGTCTGCGGATCCGCATGCCCGAACGGACGCTCGAAACTCTGGTCCCGGCCCGCACCGAACCCATCCTGCGAAACCGCGAAATTCTGCACCCTCAGCAACTGGACCACGTGCCCTCCTGGTTTTCCGACCGACACTGTGCAGACGGTCCGGGACCCGGAAAATCATCGCGGGGGTTTCCCGAGATGCACGAAACCCCGGATCCGGCCGCCGCTGCTCGGTGTGAGCACGGTTCCGGGTCCGGGGTTCGAGAGGAGTCTTAGAGAGCGGTGACGCCGACGGCCTGGGGCCCCTTGTTGCCCTGGGTGACCTCGAACTGCACGCGCTGGTTCTCCTCCAGATTGCGGAATCCGCCGGACTGGATCTCGGAGTAGTGCACGAACACGTCGGGCGCGCCGCCGTCAGGAGCGATGAAGCCGAAGCCCTTTTCGCTGTTGAACCACTTCACGGTTCCTTCTGCCATGTCTTACTTCTTTCTTCTCACACGGACCGAACGTGGTGCCGGCCGAGGTTTGGGTGGCGAACTCTGGTCGCCGAATCTGTTGCGGTTTCAGGGAAGTACGGGTGACGACGCAGAGCGCGATGAGAGGTCTTTCAGATACCGGCCGCATCTCGGCCGAACTCATACCCGGCCTCACGACTGCGACGTTCCAGTCCAGCCTACCAATGAAAAAGCCGCACCGCCTAATTTGACGACATTTCGCACGAGCACGGCGCCGGCCCCCTCACCGGCCGGCGAGGACAGCCGCGAACTGATCGGCGGTACGGATCCAGCCGGTATGAAAGCCGTCGTACTCCTCCGGGGGCAGCATGGTGTGTTCGATCGACATCAGCGTCTGGTCATCTTGCAGCGGCTCGAACGTCACCGCGACCACGCTGGCGGTCGTCGGATCCGCCCAGTCCGAATTGGCCCAGGTGAACTCCAGGCGGCGCGGGCGGTCGATCGTCACGAACCGTCCGGTGATGAGCACGCTGGCACCCTCGTCGTCGACATCGAATCGGAAAGCCCCGCCGACATTCGCGTCGACGTCCACGGTGACGCACCGAACCGGGCGCGGACACATCCACTCTCGCAGCGAGGCCGGGTCCAGCCATTCGTCGAAGACCTCTTCGGGACCGGCGGGCATGATCCGCTGAACCCGCACGACGGGCCGGTCGATGGGGTCATCGGTCATGGCGCGCCCGGTTCCGCCGGAGCCGGGCGGCCAGCGCGTCGGCGCGGGCGGACCAGAAGTCGGCCTGTTCGTCCATCCACTGGCTCGCCGGCTCGAGACCCTCCTCGCGCAGGGACAGCCAGTGTTCCCGGCCCCGCACCTCCCGGGTCACCAAACCGGCGTTCTCCAGCACCCCGATGTGGCGCGACACTCCGGCGAACGTCATCGGCATCGGCGCGGCCAGATCGCTGATGCGGGCCGCGCCGCCGCGCAACGCCTCCAGCAACCGGCGGCGCGTGGGATCCGCCAACGCCGCGTAGGCGCGGTCCAGCACCTGATCTTCAACCATGTTGTTGACTATATCGGCACTCCGTGGTCTGCTCGAGTACACGACGTTCAACAGATTCGTTGAATGTTTACTTTGGAACGGAGATCCGCCGTCGTGGGCGGGAGGGGGCTGTCATGCAGACACCGGCGATCGTGTCCGCCCAGGAATGGGCGGCCGCGCACGAACAGATGCTCGTCAAGGAAAAGGAGCTGACCCGGGCCCGGGATGCCCTGGCGGCGCTGCGCCGGCGCATGCCGTGGACGCCGGTCGCCGACGACTACGCCTTCGAGGGTCCACAGGGCCGGATGAGCCTGCTCGATCTCTTCGACGGTCGCCGACAGTTGATCGTCTACCGCGCGTTCGCTGATCCCGGCGTCACCGGCTGGCCCGAACATGGTTGTGTCGGTTGCTCCTTGATGGCCGACCATGTCGGCAATCTCAGCCACCTACATGCGCGCGACACCACGCTGGTGTACGTGTCGCGAGGTTCCCAGCACGACATCGCCCGGATTCAGGACAGGATGGGCTGGAATCTGCCGTGGTACACGATGGTCGACGAGTCCGGTCCGGCGTTCGACACCGATTTCGGGGTCGACCAATGGCACGGCACCAACGCGTTCATCCGGCAGGGTGATGACATCTTTCGGACGTACTTCATCAATGATCGCGGCGACGAGGCGTTCGTGAGTACCTGGAACTTCCTGGACATGACCGCACTCGGCCGCCAGGAGACCTGGGAGGACTCGCCGGCCGGCTACCCGCAGACTCCGCCCTATCAATGGTGGAGATGGCACGACACATACGGCGATCGCTGATTCGCCGACCCCATCGGCGATGATCGGTGCGTGACAGATCCACAGAAGATTGTTACGGCGCCGCTGACCGTGCCCGCGCTGCTGGCCGAACGGGTACGCGCCTGTGGACCGGATACCTACGTGGTCAGTCCTGCCGGGGCACTGACCTACGCCGAGGCCGAGGCCCGTTCCGCCGACATCGCGTGCCGACTGCTGGCGGCCGGTGTCGGGAAGGGCAGCCGGGTCGGGCTCTTCTTCCCCAACGACCTCGACTGGGTCACCTGGTGGCTGGCGCTGTCCCGGATCGGCGCGCTGGTGATCCCACTGAGCACGCTGTATGCGCCGGCCGAGATCGCGAAGGTGCTCCGCCTGGCCGATATCGGCACGTTGATCGCGCCAAGGCAGGTCCTCGACACCGACGTGGCACCGCGTTTGGAGGCGGCCCTGCCCGGTCTCGCCGGTCAGGTGCGCGACGCACTGGCGCTGCCGGGCGCACCCTATCTGCGCAGGATCGTGCTGACCGAGGACACCGAATCCCCTTGGGCCACCGGGTTCAGCGAGATGACCGCCCGGGTGTCCGGCGAGATCCTCGCGGCGGTGGAAGCCGAGGTCTCCCCCGCCGACCTGGCGGTCATGGTGCACACCTCGGGTTCCACCGCCGATCCCAAGGGCGTGCTGCACACCCACGGCACCCTGGTCCGGCAGACATCGACCTGGCCGGCCGCGATCCGCGCGGTGACCCGTTCGCAAGAGCGGCCCAGGATCCTGTGCGCCATGCCGTTCTTCTGGGTCGGCGGACTGCTGGCCGCGATGGGTGCGCTGCACGAGTCGATCACCTTGCTGGTGCTGCCGCGGCTGGATCCGGGCACGGCACTGGACCTGCTCGAACAGCACCGCGGCACGGGTGTGATCGGCTGGCCCGCGTTCACCCAACGGGTGCGTGATCACCACAGCTTCGCCGACCGGGACCTGTCCAGCGCGCCGATGCTGCGCGACGGTCCGCTGGATATCGCCATGACGGATGTGCCGGACGGATTTCCGGTGCACCGCACGATGTCCGAGACCGCCGGCGGATTCGCCTATACCGATATCGCCATCGTCGACGACGAAGGCGCCGCGGTCGCGGACGGTGTGGTCGGAGAACTGCTCATCCGCGGCATCGGGGTGATGGCCGGTTACAACAAGCGGGAGCGCGCCGAGATCTTCGACGCCGACGGTTGGTATCACACCGGCGACCGGGTCTACCGGCGCGCCGGGGATCCGCGGTTGTTCTATGTCGGCCGCAGCACCGATCTCATCAAGTCCGGCGGCGCGAACGTGTCCCCGCTGGAAGTCGAGGCGGTGATCTCCGCTCTACCGGGTGTCGCGCAGTGCGTGGTGATCGGCGTCGAGCATCCCGAGCGGGGTGAGGAGGTCTGCGCCGTCGTGGTACCGACCGCCGCGGACCCGGATATCGACGAGATCCGCCGGCTCACCCGGGAACAACTGTCGGTGTACAAGGTGCCCACCAGATGGGTGATCGCGACCGGTACCCCGATCCCTACCCTGGCGAGCGGAAAGTTCGACCGAAAAGCACTGTTGGGGATGGTGATCGACGGAGTGCTGCAGACGCAACGGTGATCCGCTCAGTCGAGCAGGTCCCGGAACCGGCCGGCCGGGAAGGTGGCCGCTCCGACCGCCCCAACCCGCGCGCTCAGCGCACCGTCGGAGGTCACCACCGTGATGTCGCCCGGCTCGCCGTCCGCCCGGACCAGCCGCACGATCTCGTCGTCGGCAGAGTTCGGCCCCGCCCGCGGCGCCTGCCGCACGGCGATCAGGTCGGACTGCAGCGCAGGCGACATCGGCTGCTCCAGCACCACCGTCACCTCGGCTCCGGTGGTGCGAGCCCACTGTTCCAGCCGCTCGATCAGGGAGCTCAACGCCCCGCGCCGGTCCTTCCACCAGCCGTCGGGGCGCGCACCGACGACGTTCATGGCGTCCACGATCCAGCGCACGTCCCGACTGTACGGCCGCACCGCCCACCACATTGAGTGCTTGACACCTGTCAAGTACGCTGGAATCCATGCTCGCCGAAGACGTCCTGCCCACCGTGCCCACCACCACCGCCGAGGCCACCGAATTCTTCGACGCCGCCGCGGCGGTGGAACCGGAGTTCATGATCGGCACCTGGCACGGCGCCGAACTGCCGACCGCGCATCCGATGGACGGGCTACTGGCCGCCAGCGGCTGGTGGGGCAAGCAGTTCGTCGACGCCGAAACCGTGCACCCACTGTTGTTCCCCAAGGACGGCGGGACCGCATTGTGGGCGCTGAACCCGATGCTGGCCTTCGGCGGGTTGGGGCTGGCGACGAAGATCCCGTTGGTGCGCAATCTGTCTCTCGTCCAACCGATCTCCACGCTGCGCCCGGCTCTGCGGACCAGGGCACCGAAGGCGCGACTGCGCACCACCCGCTACCGCGGCGTCGACAGCGCGACGATGATCTACGACAACCTGCCGATCAACGACGTGTTCCGCAGGGTGCCCGGCACCGCGGTGGACACCCTCATCGGCGCGATGGACTACCGCGGCGCGAAACGCCCCTACTTCTTCGTCCTGCAACGCGACGATTCGCTGCCGGTCCACTGATCCGGATCAGGGTTTGACGGCCTCGATGAAGTAGCCGCGCGGGACATTCGGCACATCCAGCGGGACCGCCGGGGTGAACCAACGCCGCCACGCGTTGCCGGGCTCGGCAATGTCGGTGACGGAGGCCGTCCAGCCGTGCCGGCCGGCCAACTCCCCCGGATCGTCGGTGCCGAACAACCACGGAGAGCCTTGTGCAGCCATCGATTCCAGCACCGGCACCATGAACGGTGACTCCAGCAGCGCGGTGCCGATGACCTCGTAGAGCAGTACCGACCCGGGCGCCGACAGCGCGTCGATACGCTTGAACAATGCCCGTACCTGCGTCTCGTGCAGGTACTGCAACAGACCCTCCATCAACCACACCGCCGGGGCGTGCGCGTCGAATCCCGCCGCGGGCAACGCATCCGACCAGTCCGCGGCCAGGTCGACCCCCAGCGTCACCCGGCGACAGCGCGGGGCGGCATCGGCCAGCAGATCGGCCTTCGCCGAGATCACCTCGGGCTGATCGAGTTCGAAGACGGTGGTGCCCGCCGGCCAGTCCAGCCGGAACGCGCGCGCATCCATTTCGGCCGCGATGACGACCACCTGGCGCACCGATCGGGTCGCCCTCAGCAGCGCCTCGTCCCAGAACCGGGTGCGCACCACGATCTGCACGGTGGACTGCTCACCCGAGGTCGCCAGCGCGGCCTCCAGGAAATCCCGGCCGATCTGCCCGGCGAGCACATCGGCGTACGGGTCCTCGAAGAGCCGGTCCGGGCGGGTGGACTCGCGGGCCCGGATGGCGGCAACCAGCAGGGCGGTGCGAGCCACGCCGTTCAGTGCGGGGTGTTCGTCGGCCATGCCGCCAGTCTGCTACGCGATGATGCGCACCAGATACGGGGTCATCGAGGCGGTGCGCACCGGCGAGACGGCGACACCGGAGTCGGTGGCCTCGACCATCTGGCCGTTGCCGACGAACAGCGCCACGCTCTGGGTGCCCTCCGGGCCATAGAAGATCAGATCACCGGGCAGCGCCTGCTCGGGGAGCACCTTCTGGCCGACCTTGTACATCTCGCCCGAGGAACGCGGCAGTTTCACCCCGACGCCGGCGAAGGCGTACACCACGATGCCCGAAGCGTCGAAGCCCACCACATCGGCGGCCGGGTCGGGAACCGTCGCGGCACTCGGGATCAGCGGTGCGGACACCGGGGCGGGCGGGGCCAATCCGGGAAAGTTGAGTCCGGGGATGCCGCCCGGGGTCGCAGCGGCGGCCGGATCGGCCACGACGGGGGCCTCACGCACGACACCGCGGGTGGGGCCGTTGGCGTCACCGCCGCCGTAGGCGAACGGCACGCCGCGCTGCGACAACGCACGCTTGATCACATAGTCGACAGCCTGCTGGTTACGCACCGGGCGGGTGTTGAACGGGTCCGCGGATGCGACGCCGGGACTCACCAACAGCAGAGCCAGGCCGAGTACCAAAGCACAGAAGCGTCTCATCGCCAGCGTCAACTCTTTCAATTCGGGTCGGTAACGTGGCAGCGCTAATTGACGCCACCACAAGTATTTGTACCGATCACGCCGAGAATTGCCCAATTCATTTGGGGCGCACCGTGAATGAGATACCCATTCGTGACCCTACGGTGATCTGACGGGCCGGCCGTGACCGAACCGGAACCGGATCGCGGCGTTTCCGCAAGCGCAAAGCAAACGGCACCGGGGGCGGCGTGCCCACCGGTGCCGTTGCGGCGAAACTGATTTACTGCAGCGCGGCCAGGGCTGCGTCGTAGTTCGGCTCCTGGGCGATCTCGGGAACCAGCTCGGCGTAGGCGACGTTGCCGTCCGCGCCGATCACCACGACGGCGCGGCCCAGCAGGCCCGCCATCGGGCCGTCGGAGATGGTGATGCCGTAATCCTCACCGAAGCTGTCCCGGAACGCCGAGGCCGTCACGACGTTCTCGATGCCCTCGGCACCGCAGAAGCGCTTCTGTGCGAACGGCAGGTCCTTGGACACGTTGAGCACCGCAGCGCCGGTGGCGGCGGCCCGCTCGTTGAAGGTCCGCACACTCGTGGCGCACACCGGGGTGTCCACCGACGGGAAGATGTTGAGCAGCACAGCCTTGCCGCTGAACTGGTCCGTGCCGACCGCACCGAGGTCGGTGCCGACGAGGCTGAAGGCCGGGGCCGGCGAGCCGACCGCGGGCAGCTCACCGACGGTGTTGATGGGGTTTCCCTTGAGTGTTATCTGTGCCATGACGACCAGTCTGTCAAAGATCCCGTCACCGGTGCGGCCCAGGGTCGATGACGGCCACGTGTCACGATGGTGCGGTGATCGAGCTGCCTGCCGCGGTCCACGCCATGAGCGCCCGCGGGCCGCAGTGGCAGCAGTGGGTGGACGAACTGCCGAAGTCGCTGGGCGGCCAACTCGACGACTGGGATCTGGTGCCCGACGGCACACCACTGCACGGGTTCTGCTCGGTCGTACTGCCGGTACGCACCGGCGACGGTGTACCCGCCGTGCTCAAGGTCGCGTTCCCCGACGACGAATCCGAACACGAGCATCTGGCCCTGCGGCGCTGGGACGGCAACGGCACGGTGCGCCTGCTGCGCGCCAATCCGTACCGGCGGGCGATGTTGCTGGAGCGGCTGCACGCCCGCACCCTCAACGAGGTCTGGGATCTGGAGGCCTGTGAGGTCGTCGCCGGCCTGTACCGCCGGATCCATGTACCCGCGTTGCCCCAACTGCGCCCGCTCGCCGGTTTCATCGAGTCGTGGAACGCCGACCTGGCCCGGCTGCCCCGAGACGCTCCGGTTCCGCACCGGCTGGTGGAGCAGGCGCTGTCATTGGGGGCCGATCTGGTGTCCGACTCCGCCCACCACGACAGCATGATCCACGGCGACCTGCACTACGAGAACGTGCTGGCCGCCGACCGCGAGCCCTGGCTGGTGATCGACCCGAAACCGATGCGGGGCGATCCGCACTGTGAAATCGCCCCCATGCTCACCAACCGGTTCGACGAACTCGACGGCTACGTCCGCGACGGGGTCCGGCGCCGGTTTCACACCCTCGTCGACGCCGCCGGCTTCGACGCCGACCGGGCCAGGGCCTGGGTGATCGTGCGGACGATGCACGATGCGATGTGGGAGATCACCGAGAACGAGCGGCCCGACCCGCGGTACCTGACGATGTGCGTGACGATCGCCAAGGCCGTGCAGGACTGAGTCAGACCCGGACCGGCAGGGACAGCATGCCGCGCAGCGTCACGTTGGGCTTGTACTTCGGCTCGCCGCCGAGTTCGGCGTTCGGGAATCGTCTGGTCACCGCGGTCAGCGCGATGGAAGCCTCCAGCCGGACCAGTGGTGCGCCCAGACAGAAGTGGGCGCCGTGCCCAAAACCCAGATGGCGGATGTTGGTCCGGTCCGGATCGAACACATCCGGGTTCGGGTTGGCCGCCGGATCCCGGTGCGCCGCCGCCAGCAACACGATCATGGTGTCGCCCTTGGGGATCACCGTCTCCCCGATGGTCATCTCCTCGCCCGCCACCCGGCCCAACAACTGGGCGGGCGGATCGAAACGCAGCGTCTCCTCGACGACGCGCAAGGCCCGCTCCGGATCGGCGCCCAGCGCCGCCCACTGCCGGCGGTCCCGCAGCATCGCCAGCACCGAGGTCGCCATCAGGCTCACGGTGGATTCGTGCCCGGCGATGAGCAACAGATTGCAGGTCGAGATGATCTCGTCCTCGGTGAGCTGGTCACCGGACTCCTCGACGGCGATCAGCGCCGAGAGCAGGTCATCGCCGGGGTTTCGGCGGCGCCGCTCGATCAGGTCCCGGAAGTAGACGCGCAGCCATTTGCCGGCCTCGATGCGGTCGGTGAACCCTTCGGGCACCTCGCCGGTCGCACTCAGGAACGGATCGACGGTCTGCGCGAGCAGTGTCGACGCGTGGCCGAACTTCGGTTCATCCTCGACGGGCACCCCGAGCAGGCGGCAGATCACCGCGACCGCCACCGGGTACGCCAGCCCGCTGACCGCGTCGAACTCGCCACGCTCCTCGGCGGTGTCGAGCAGCGCGTCGACCGTGGCGACGATCTCGTTGCGCAACTGGTTGATCACCCGCGGCGCGAAGGCCTTGGCCACCAGCTTGCGCAGCCGGGTGTGGTCGGGCGGGTCCAGGAACAGGAAGGCCGGCGTGCGGCGCTTGTCCACCAAGCCGGCCAACCCGAACGGCCGCGGCTGTTCCCCGGCGGCAATCTGACGCTGCGCGATGGCCGACTTCATCCGGTCACTCGCCGAGGCGGGGTGGCGCAGCGCGGCATCGCAGTCCGCGTAGGAGGACAGCACCGTCAGGCTGATCTCCGGGATCTGCAGCTGACCGTATTCGCGCAGTTCACGATAGGCCGGGTAGGGGTCGACACGGTTGGACGGAGCGAGTGCCTGCCCGAGCAGGACCGCCGGTTCGGACACCGAAGTCATGCCCTCATTGTGCAATCGCGCTCTTCAGCTGTGACCGCCACCATCGGATTCGGTCCCGATCGGTGACCGCGTACCGGGTCAGCAGCTCCGGTACCGGGGCCGGGGACATCGGCGCCACCGGCAGAAAACCGTCCACCGGCGCCAGTATCCGGGACTCCGCCACCAGGTCGGCGGCGAGCAGCGCGGTCGAACCGAGACTGCACGCGAAGGGCAGTTCGGGCAGCGCACCGGCCAGCGCCACGCCGACGGCCACGCCGATGCTGGTCTCGACCCCCGAGGTGACGGTGCACGGCAGCCCGCACGCTTCGGCGATCCGCAGGGCCCGGCGGGCACCGCCGAGCGTGCCGCAGTGCAGCACGGCGATATCGGCCGCGTCGGCCAGTGCGGGATCGTCCAGCGATGACTCCAGGGATTCGTGCACGGCGACCGGGGGCGCCACCTTCGCCCGCACCTGGGCCAGTTCCGCGGTGGTCCGGCACGGCTGCTGGACGAACTCCAGTCCCCCGGCGGCCCGGTCCAGCGCCGGGATCGCGGCCACCGCGGCGTCGGTGCTCCACCGGCCCTTGGCGTCGCAGCGGATGCTGCCCGCCGCGCCGAGCGCATCGCGCACCGCCTGAACCCGGGCCACGTCGTCGTCCAGGGTGTACGCCGGGTCGCCGACCTCGACCGCGGCGGTCCGGCATCCCGACCGGGCGACAATTTCGTGGGCGCGCTCCGGGTCCGTCGCCGGCACCGTCACCGCCACCGGCACCCGGCCGCGCCGGGCGTCCGGCCAGCCGACGGTACCCGCCTCCGTCGCCGCGGTCAGCCACCGCACCAGCAGCCGGTCGGCACATCCCGGGGGCGGGCTGAACTCCCCCCACCCCTGTGGGCCCTCGATGAGGATGCCCTCGTGCACGGTCACGCCGTCGCGCATCGGCACGGCGAACACCGGAGCGGTGTCCAGGTCGGTCAACGTCTGCACAAGCACAGCACGCTATCCGACGGCGCCGCCCGCAGTGTGCGGCTCAGCGAATCGTGTACAGCGGCACCAACATTTCAGCCGGTGTCAGCGAACCGTGATGGCCGACCAGCCGGGACTGCAGCGGTTCGGCAGCCGATCGGGTGATCGCCCGGTCCCCGTTGGCCACCGCGACGACGTCGCCGATGCGTGGCTGCACACGGGCGGACACCGTGGGCCCGAACCACCCGGCCGCCACGATCTCGGCGCGGGTCAACACGGTGAAGTCGCCGGCGAGCGCCTCCCGCCAGGCGGCCGCCACATCGGCCGCCGCACCCGCTTCGGTGTACACGTGTCGTGCCCGGGGCTCACCGCCCAGTCCCCGCACTCCGGCCTGCAATTCGGTGTGCCGGTCGAAGTCGACCGGGTCGGCGACGTGCACCATGCCGTGGTCGGCGGTGACGACCAGCGCCGAGCCGGCGGGCAGCCGTTCGGCGATCTGCCGGATGGTCAGGTCGATCTGCTGCAGCTCCAGCGCCCAGGATTCCGAACCCGGCCCGCGCACGTGCCCGGTCAGGTCCAGGTCGCCGTGATAGGCGTAGACCAGGCTGCGGTCACCGGCCTGCAGCGCACCGACCACACCGTCCACCAGGTCGCCCGACGAAAACGACGGCCGGAAGTCGCCGCCGCGCAACGCCGCCCGGGTCAGCCCCGACCCGGCCTGATACATGGGCGCCACCTGCGTCACCACCACACCGTCGGCGACGGCCCTCTCGAACGCCGTCGCGGTCGGCTGAAATTGTTCCGGGACAATCTCTTTGAGCAGATCGACCTTCGGCCCCTCGCCCATCAACCGCCACTTGAGCGGATTCATCAGCCGATCGTGATCGGGGACCGCCAGCAGGTAGCCGACCAGTCCGTGCTCCCCGGCAGGCAACCCGGTGCCCAGCGAGGCCAGGCTGGCCGCGGTGGTGCTGGGGAAGCCCGCCGTCAACGACCGCGACGGCCGGGCCGCCAGGAACGGCGCCACCTCGTGCCGCGCGGTCACCAGGTCCGCCCCCATACCGTCGATCAGCAGGACCGCGACCCGGCGCACCCCGTCCAGTCCCAGCCCCACCCGGTCGGTCTCCCCCGGCACCCCGAGCACGCCGAGGACCGACGGGACCAGATCGGCGAGGGCACCGTCGCCGTACCGCGGAGTGACGAACATGCAGACAGGCTATGCGGTGGCAGCTGCCATTAGGCTGGCCCGCATGCCGAGCGTGCTGACGGTCAACCTCGCCCACCCCTTCACCAACCCGGACACGTTGAAAAAGCCGACCGGAATCGACAAGCGCCCGACCGACGGCCCCGTCGAGGTTCGTCCCCCGGGCCCGATGCGCGGCGGCCTGGGTAGCGGACTGGTCGGGGATCTGGTCAGCGAGCAGAAATACCACGGCGGCGACGATCAGGCGGTCTACGCGTACGGCCGGGAGGATCTGGACTTCTGGGAGGGCGAACTCGGGCGACCCATCGGCAACGGTGTCTTCGGGGAGAACCTGACCACCGCGGGGATCGACGTCACCGGGGCGCGCATCGGTGAGCGCTGGAGAATCGGCGCCGACGGACTGGAGCTGGAGGTCACCCGGCCGCGCACCCCGTGCCGGACCTTCGCGGCGTGGCTGGAGATCAACGGCTGGATCAAGACGTTCACCGCACAGGCGATCCCGGGTGCCTACTTCCGCATCATCAGCCCCGGCACGGTGCGGGCCGGGGACACCATCGAGATCGTGCAACGGCCCGACCACGAGGTGACCATCGGTCTGGTGTTCCGCGCCATGACCACCCAACCGCGGCTGTGGCCGGAACTGCTGGCCGCCGACGCGTTGCCGGAACCGTTGAAGGAGAAGGCCCGCCGGCGCGCTGCGCGCTGAGCTCAGCGCGCCGTGGGCAGTTCGGCGGCGATCAGCGGTGCGATTCGCTGGGCCAGATAGCCGTGTCCGGCGTCGGTGGGGTGGACCCCGTCGACGGCGATCAGATCGGGCCGGTCGACGAACCAGCGTTCGGCGAGCGGGTCGACGAACCGGGCGCCGAACGCCCGTGCGACGGCGGCGAGGGCATCGCGGATCTGCAGGATCCGTACCGGGACATCGGCGGTCGGCCACGGCGGCCCGATCACCAGCAGCCGGGCGGTCGGCGCCGTGCGACGCGCGAGTTCGTAAGCGTTGCGCGCCAATCGGGCCACCTCGTACGGCTCGAGGGGCTGATCGTTGCGGGACCCGAAAAACACCACCAGCGCATCGTCGGGCCGGACCGCGCGTGCGGTGAGGTCACCGAAGGTGCTGTTCTGGTCACCCCGCACGCCGTAGCCGGCGCGGCCCTCGGCCGCCACGTCCGCAGCCACCGGTTTACCCTCGGCCGCCAGCAGTGGCCAGGCCAGCGCCGGCCAGCCGCGGGAGCCTTGGCCGCCCAGATCGGTGCCGTTGGTGTAGGAGTCGCTGATCACCGCGACCCGGCTGAGCGGGGACTCCCGGCCCGCCAACTGCACCGGAACCGGGGCGGGCGGTGCCGCGGCGAGCAGCAACGCCGCCGCGGCCACCAGCAGGGTCACACGGCGCACGGGACGTCCTCCTCGGTCAACGATCGGCGTCAGCCTACTCGACGGGCAGATACCGTGGCGCGCAGAACGATTCGTGTCAGGCTGAGAGTTTGGAATCGACCCGGTCGGCGTCGAGCCGTTTCATCTCCGGCACCGCGGACCGCACGTCGACCATCCGGCGCATCCAGTGCCGGGCCGGTTCTTCGACCAGGTGGTACAGCAGCGCCGAACAGGCCACGGTGACGGCCAGGATCGCCGCGAGCAGCCAGGGCCCGGACGGGCCCACCAGCGTGAGCTCGAACTGCTGAGCGGCCCAGATCCAGGCGGTGTGCACCAGTTCATGAACCATGTACAGGCTGAACGAGATCTGCCCGCCGTAGACCAGCACCCGGGCGGACAACAACCGCGGCAGCGTCCCGGTCCCGATGGCCAGGGTCACCACCAACGGCACGAACAGCAGATCGACCACACCGCCGCTGTCGATCACATCGGGAATGGGATGACCATCGAGCCAGTACAAGATGCCGACGATGGCACCGACCAGAAGGATTGCGGCCACCCCCGCCGCCGTTCTGGCGCGGTCGGTGGGATGGAGCCGACGTACCGCCGCGCAGGCGATGGCACCCGCGGTGAACTGCAGCAGGATGCGGGGCAACCAGCTCCACGGCGTGTAGAACTGGCCGCTGGCCAACAGAAAGATCACCGGAGGCAGGGTCGCGGCGAACGCCAGCAGCAGCAGGCTGCGGGCGCGGGTGGCCCGCGCCAGCCGGAAGATCACCAGCGCCAGGAAGCCGAATGTCAGGTACGCCAACCATTCGGCGCTGATCGACCAGGCCGGGCCGTCCCAGCTGGAGCCGTCGAAATACGGCTGGAACCACAGCTGGACCAGGAACAGCTGGCGGATATAGCTGGTTGCGGTCAGGGTGTCGGCGTTCTCGGCCGGCACGTGTCCGACGTTGAGGGTGAAGATGATCCACAATGCGGCCAGGTGCAGTGTCACCAGGTAGACCGGCCACACCCGGGCCAACCGCATCCACAGGAAATGCAGGGTGTCCCGGGTCGACCAGGCCGGGCCCATCCGGTCCAGATAGTTCCACGCCAGGACGAAACCGCTGAGGATGAAGAACAGGTCGACGCCCTGGGCACCGCTGTTCAGGACAGGCGCGAGCGCGGAACTGAGATTCGGTACCGCATCTTGGAGCAGCGGGCGGAAGTGGAACAGCACCACCCAGACCGCGGCGAAGAGTCGAAGACCGGTGAGGGCCTTGATTTCTCCACTTCGCACAACACTCTTTCCCGCGTTTCGATCGTTATCCGCGCTGACGCGCACTCACCGGGCGGACAGCTCCCCACGCCCAGACAGCCGGTGATCACCGAAGAATAACAGCGCGACCGGGTCTGGCGTGCGCGGCGAAAATCGCACGGTTGCTGGGAAACTCCGATCAGGGCGTGCCGGCCGGCGTGGGCGCAGGCTGGGGCGGGTTCGCCTGGTACTGCGCGGCGTTGCGGTTCAGCGTGTCGAGATAGAGCTTCCACTGCAACGCTGCGACCGCCGGGTGCGTACCCGGCCCGGGCGGCGGCTGATTGGTCAGCTGCCAGGTCTGGCAGCCGGTGGTCTTGAAGTAGCCGTCATCCGGCTTGATCTCGACGACCTGAGGCTGCTTGGTGAAGGCGCGGTCCAGCGTCTCGCCGGGCTCTCCCTCGGGGGTGAGCGGGGCGATGCGCCGCCACGAGCAGGTGCCCTCGGGCAGGGGTCCTCCCGAGCCGTACACGCCGGGAAGGATGTCGGTGCCGACCTTGTAGGTGCCGTCCTTGTCGATGACCGTGGCCGGAGCCGCCGGGGCCCCGGGATCGGCAGGAGCGGCCTGGTCGGTGGCGGGACCGCCGGGAGCGACGGGCGGCGCCTCGGGCGACGGACTGACCGGCGGGGCCGGCTCGGCGGGTTCGGCGACCGCAGGCCCCGCGGCGACCAGTCCGGCGAGCATCAACGCGGCGGCAGTGGTCATCGACAGTTTGAGCCCCATGGCAGTCCAGGGTAGGCGCGCATCGACGTGATGGGGAATTCGCGTGGGTGCCGTCACAACCGCTCGGTACCCGCCGGCCGGCCGGCCCGCGCTGCGTCCCGTGTGTCCCGCACGAGACGATTCCGCAACCGTACGACCGTGCCGGACCGCCTATCCGACCGACGCCGCCGCCACCGAGGAACCTGGAGAATCTGCAGGTGAGGGCGTTGCTGTGCGGTCGCCCAAAAGTGTTCGGCCGGACGCGCGATATGGGTATCACGTAACTCTGTTATATGGGCTAAGCTCTCCCTTGCCTCTGCCGGCGTGTGGCCGAGGTAACAATTTTTCCAAGGGCGCCGGCCTGACCGGCGGGGGACGGCTCCCGCCGATTCGCGACGGGGCGAGGACAAGGCAGCGGGGAACTCGATTCTCGATGACGATTCTGAAGCGGATCTGGATTCCACTGGTCATCGTCGCCGTGGTGCTGGTGGCAACGTTCACCGTGATGCGGGTGCGGACCTTCTTCGGTACCGGTCCGGGCTATATCTCCACCGAGAACAGCGCCTCCGATGACACCGAGCCGTTCGACCCGAAGGTGGTCAAGTACGAGGTCTGGGGTGAGCCCGGCGCGACGGCCAACGTGAACTACATGGATCTGGACGCCAAGCCGGTGCGTGCCGACAACGTCACCCTGCCCTGGGAGATCACCCTGAGCACCACCGCGCCCTCGGTGTTCCCGACCATCTCCGGTCAGGGTGACGGCAGCACGCTGTCCTGCCGGATCACCGTCGATGACGAGGTGAAGGACGAACGCACCGTCGACGGTGTCGGGGCGCACACCTACTGCCTGGTCAAGAGCGCATGAGCGAGCAACGCGAGCGAATCATCAACACCGCATGCGGCACCCGAGCCTGCGAGGTGGCCGCATGACGACGACAGACGAGGCGGACGAACTGCGCACCGACGCCATCCCGGTCACCCGGCCGCCTCGCCGGGGCGTCATACCCCGCGCCATCCGCATGCTCGCGCTTCCGGTCATCCTGGGCTGGATCGCGCTGCTGGTGGTGTTGAACAGCGTCGTCCCGCAGCTCGAAGAGGTCGGGCAGATGCGCGCGGTGTCGATGAGCCCGGACAACGCCCCGTCCATGATCGCGATGAAGCGGGTCGGCGCGGTCTTCGAGGAATTCAAGTCCGACAGTTCGGCGATGATCGTCCTCGAAGGCGAGGAACCGCTGGGCGAGGCGGCCCACGAGTTCTATGACGAGCTGATCGACAAACTGGAAGCCGACACCAAACACGTCGAGCACGTCCAGGACTTCTGGGGCGATCCGCTGACCGCAGCCGGCGCGCAGAGCCCCGACGGCAAGGCCGCCTACGTTCAGGTCTATCTGGCCGGCAACCAGGGCGAGGCGCTGGCCAACGAGTCGGTGGAGGCCGCCCAGGACATCGTCAACAGCGTCACTCCGCCGCCCGGGGTGAAGGCCTACGTCACCGGCCCCTCGGCGCTGGCCGCCGACCAGCACATCGCCAGCGACCGCAGCGTGCGGGTCATCGAGATGCTGACCTTCACGGTCATCATCGCGATGCTGCTCATCATCTACCGGTCGTTCGTCACCACCGTGCTCGTGTTGGCGATGGTGGTCGTCGCACTCGGCATCACCCGCGGGGTCATCGCGTTCCTGGGCTACCACGAGATCATCGGGCTCTCCATGTTCGCGGTGAACCTGTTGGTGACGCTGGCCATCGCCGCGTCCACCGATTACGCCATCTTCCTGATCGGTCGATATCAGGAAGCACGCGCCGAGGGCGAGGACCGCGAATCGGCGTACTACACGATGTTCCACGGCACGGCCCACGTGGTGCTCGGCTCCGGCTTGACCATCGCGGGGGCGACCTTCTGCCTGCACTTCACCAAGCTGCCGTACTTCGTCTCGCTGGGCATCCCGCTGTCGATCGGCATGACGGTCGCGGTCCTGGTGGCCTTGACCCTCGGGCCGGCAGTCATCTCGGTCGCCACCCGGTTCCGCAAGATCCTGGAACCCAAGCGCACCATGCGCACCCGCGGGTGGCGCAAGATCGGTGCCGTCATCGTGCGGTGGCCCGGGCCCGTGCTGGTGGCCACGATCGCATTGTCGATGGTCGGGCTGCTGGCGCTGCCGGGCTATCAGACCAACTACAACGACCGGAAGTACCTACCGCAGGACCTGCCCGCCAACGTCGGCTATGCCGCGGCGGACCGGCACTTCTCCCAGGCCCGGATGAACCCCGAGCTCCTGCTGGTGGAAAGCGATCACGATCTGCGCAACTCGGCAGACTTCCTGGTGATCGACAAGATCGCCAAGTCCGTGTTCCGGGTGCCCGGTGTCGGCCGGGTGCAGGCCATCACCCGCCCGCAGGGAACCCCGATCGAGCACACCTCGATCCCGTTCCAGATCAGCATGCAGGGCACCACGCAGAAAATGAACGAGAAGTACCAGCAGGACATGATGGCCAACATGCTCAAGCAGGCCGACGACATGCTGACGACCATCACCAACATGGAGAAGATGAGTTCGATCACCGTGCAGATGGCCGCGGTGACGAACTCGATGGTCACCAAGATGAAGGACATGACCCTCGATATCGCCGAATTGCGGGACAACATCTCGAATTTCGACGATTTCTTCCGGCCGATACGCAACTACTTCTACTGGGAACCGCACTGCTTCAACATTCCCGGCTGCTGGGCGCTGCGCTCGATCTTCGACACCCTCGACGGCATCGATGTGATGACCGACGACATCCAGGCCATCATCCCAGACATGGAGCGGCTCAACACGTTGATGCCGCAGATGGTCACGCTGATGCCGTCGATGATCGCGACGATGAAGAACATGCGCACCTACATGCTGACGATGTATCAGACCCAGAAGGGCATACAGGATCAGATGTCGGCGATGCAGGACAATTCGTCGGCCATGGGCGAGGCCTTCGACGCCGCCCAGAACGACGACTCCTTCTATCTACCGCCGGAGACCTTCGAGAACGAAGACTTCAAACGCGGCATGAAGAACTTCCTGTCCCCCAACGGGCATGCGGTGCGCTTCATCATCAGCCACGAGGGCGACCCGATGAGCCCGGAGGGCATCGCCCACATCGAGGCGATCAAGCAGGCCGCCAAGGAGGCCATCAAGGGCACCCCGCTGGAGGGCTCGAAGGTCTACCTGGCCGGAACCGCCTCGGTGTTCAAAGATATGGCCGAGGGATCCAAGTGGGATCTGATCATCGCCGGGATCGCGTCCATCGGGCTGATCTTCATCATCATGCTGATCATCACCCGCAGCGTCGTGGCCGCCGCGGTGATCGTCGGCACGGTCACCATCTCGCTGGGCTCGGCGTTCGGCCTCTCGGTACTCATCTGGCAGCACATCATCGGGATCCCGTTGCACTGGATGGTGTTGGCCATGGCGGTGATCGTGCTGCTCGCGGTCGGCGCGGACTACAACCTGCTGCTGGTCGCCCGGTTGAAGGAAGAGATACACGCCGGCCTGAACACCGGCATCATCCGCGCCATGGGCGGCACCGGTTCGGTGGTGACCTCGGCCGGCCTGGTGTTCGCGTTCACCATGATGTCGATGGCGGTCAGTGAACTGACCGTGATCGGCCAGGTCGGTACCACCATCGGCCTGGGCCTGCTGTTCGACACCCTGGTGATCCGGGCGTTCATGACGCCCTCGATCGCCGCGCTACTGGGTAAGTGGTTCTGGTGGCCGCAACGCGTACGGCAGCGCCCGGAACCGGCACCGTGGCCCGAACCCCAAGCCGTCGGGGCTGCCCGCTCCGCACAGGAATGAGTCGATGATGTTCAAGCCCCTGCTGGCGATCTTGACCGCCGGCGTCACGTCCGCACTCGTGCTGGCGGCGCCGGCGCAGGCCGACCCGGACACCGCGTTCGCCAAGGAACTGCAGAGCTACGGCATCTACGGGCAGAAGGACTACAACGCCTGGATCGGCAAGATCGCCTGCAAACGCCTGCACCGCGGCGTGGACGCCACCGCCCGCGACTCGGCCAAATTCGTCGCCGACCAACTGCAACGCGGCAGCAGCACCGAACAAGCCTGGCAATTCCTGGCCGCCGCGATGAACTACTACTGCCCCGACAAGCGCGTCCTGCTCACCCAGTAAGGGAGACACCGATGTTCACCAAGCTCTCACTGGCCACCCTGGCCGCCGCCGCCGCCCTGACCCTGGCCCCCACCGCAGCCGCCGACGCCACCGACAACTACCCCATCCCCAACAAGATCCTGCACACCCCATGCACCGCCGAGCAGATCCTGGCCGCCACCCGCGACACCAACCCGGTCTACTACGAGCGCTACATGATCGACTACAACAACAAATCCCCGGAAGTACACCGCGCCGTGCAGGACCGCATCCACTGGTTCTTCTCCATGGACTACGCCGGACGCCGCCAATACTCCGAGGACACCGCCACCAACGCCTTCTACGAACAATTGTCCTGGAACTGGCCCAACTGGGCCAAGATCTTCTTCAACAACAAAGGCGTCGTCGCCGCCTCCACCGACGTCTGCATGAACTACCCACCCGACGACATGTCGGTCTGGGTCTGGTGAACCCGGACCGTCGGTAGGCCTGCCCGCCACACCACGCTCGCTCAAGGTCCCCGGAACGCGTTGCACCGTTGCGGGGACCTTGTCGTTGCCGAAGGCACCGACTCGGGTTGCGTGAACTCTGAAAATGTTGCGCTGCAAGTATTTTCGACCGCAACAGCCGACGATCCAGGGTGCCAACACAATTCATGGCCTCCCCCACCGGACGTTGCTCGCGGGCCACCGGGTGCCGTGCCGCACAACATGTTTGCGAGAACTGCAGAGACGGTCACAGCAACACTTGAATCGCGGCCTCCAACAAGGGGGTTCAATCGCCATTTCTCCAGGTCGAGGACCCAAGATCGAAATGTGAAGGCAGTCACAGAATTTTGCCCGGACTCAAATCGCTCTGTTACCGTCCGTCGGCATGTTTGCTGTAGCTTCACTTCTGGCGCTTGTGAGCCAGGTGTCGGGAACGCCGTACGTCTCCGGTGGGGACACCCCCGCGGGGACCGACTGCTCCGGTCTGGCATCATGGGTCAGCAACGCCGCCACCAACCGCCCGATCTTCGGTGACCGGTTTCACACCGGAAACCAGGAAAGCGCCCTGCTGGCTCGCGGATTCCAGTACGGCACCCAGCCCGGCGCGCTGAACATCGGCTGGAACAGCGGCCACACCGCGGTCACACTGCCCGACGGCACGGCCGTCTCGTCCGGCGAGGGCGGCGGGGGTGTCAAGATCGGTGGCGGAGGGGCCTTCCAGCCTCAGTTCACCAAGCACATGCATCTTCCGATGGACACCGCCCCACCGCCGGCCCCCGAGGGCATGATTCCGCCGCCCCCGCCGGGCTTCCTTCCCCCGCCGCCGTCTCAGCTGCCGCCGCCCCCGCCCGTCGACGCCATGGCCCCGGCGCCACTGAACGTTCCCCCGCCACCGCCGGTCGACCCGATGGCACCTCCGCCACCGCCGCTGGACCCGATGGCTCCCCCGCCACCCGCCCCGGAGGGGTTGCCACCGACCTTCCCGGTGTAGCGGTTACACGTAGCGCGGCCGGCCCGCCAGTGCGCCCAGCACGATCTGGGTGATGTAGACCACCATCAGCATCAACCACGGCACCGTCCAGCCCCCGCTGATCTCGTGCAGCAGCCCGAACAGGAACGGTCCGACACCGGCCAGCAGGTAGCCGAGACCCTGCACCATCCCGGACAGCCTGGCGGTGTCCTCGGCGGTGCGGGCGCGCAGGGCGATGACCGCGAGCGCCAGGGAGAAGACGCTCATGCCCAGGCCGAGCAGGACCGTCCACAGCACCGGCGCGGCCGCCGGCGCGACGGTGAGGCCGACGACCCCGGCGAATCCGATCAGGCCCAGCCCGACGATCCAGCCGCTCTGACCGGGCTGCCGGGCGGCCATCGGTGCCACCACGATGCTGATCGGCACCGCGATCAGGGCGTTGAGGCCGAGCAGCAGGCCGGCGTCGCCCTTGCTCAATCCGTTGTCGATGAAGACCTGGGGCAGCCAACCCATCACCACGTAGGCCATCAGCGATTGGCAACCGAAGAAGCCGGTGATGATCCAGGCCAACCTGCTGCGCAACAGGGACCGTCCGCCCGCCGGGGCGGTCTGCGTCACCGACATGGACCGGCGTCGCGAGCGCATCACGACCAACCAGACGGCCAGGGCCACCAGGGCCAGCGCCGCCCAGGCACCCAGTGCGAACCGCCAGCCACCCAGGAGACCGTCCAGCGCAGGAGTCACAGCCGAACCGGCGGCACCGCCGCCCTGGAGCGCGGCGGTGTAGATACCGGTCATCAGCCCGATATGAGTCGGGAATGACCCCTTGATGACGACCGGGATGAGCACGTTCACCAGCGCGATACCCGCGGTGGCGACCAGCGTGCCGCCGATCACCACGGGTGGCCCATCGGTCACCCGCAGCAGCAGACCGACCGCCAGTGTCAGCAGGCCGCCCGCGATTGCCGTGCCGAGCCCGAAACGCCTGGCCAGCCATGGTGCACCGAGGCCGGCGGCGGCGAAACACAAGCCCGGCACGGTGGTCAGCACGCCGGCCCACAGCGCGGAGGTGCCCAACCCGTCCCTCATCTCCCCC
Source organism: Mycobacterium sp. AMU20-3851 (assembly GCF_043974665.1). Classification (NCBI taxonomy): domain Bacteria; kingdom Bacillati; phylum Actinomycetota; class Actinomycetes; order Mycobacteriales; family Mycobacteriaceae; genus Mycobacterium; species Mycobacterium sp. AMU20-3851. The sequence goes on along the minus strand of NZ_CP146371.1, from coordinate 2,694,329 downwards.
AGCAGCGGGCCGACGCTGGTGATGGCCGGCCGCAGGTTGAGTGCGGTGAGCACGACCGCGACCACCAGGAGCGCGCCTCCGGCCACCCTCTCGGGCGGAGGCAACTGCACCGGGTCGGCAGACGGGACAGGACCGAGCACGGGCTCCTGCTGGCGGGTTCGACTCATCTGCACTAGCGTGCCATACATCCGATGATTGGATGAAAGGGTTTACATGCCGCTGGCCGCCACCCGCCGCACCGGACTGGTCGAGCAGGTCATCGATCAACTCCGCGCCTCGGTGCGCACCGGCGAATGGCCGGTGAACACCAAGATCCCCACCGAGCCCACCCTGGCCGAGACACTGGGGGTCGGCCGCAACACGGTGCGAGAGGCCGTACGCGCGCTGGCGCACAGTGGAATCCTGGAGGTCCGGCAAGGCGACGGGACCTATGTGCGAGCCACCAGCGAGGTCTCCGGTGCGCTGCACCGCCTGTGCGGCAACGAGTTCCGCGACGTCCTACAGGTCCGTCGCTGCCTGGAGGTCGAAGGCGCACGGCTGGCCGCGGCGGCCCGCACCGATACCGACCTGACCGACCTCTGGCAGCTGCTGGAACGCAGCGAGACTCTGAGAAACGGTGGTCCGGCCGCCGATTTCGCCCGCGCCGACGCCGACCTGCATTTCGCGGTGATGCGAAGTTCGCACAACCCCGTGCTGACCGAGCTCTACCGCGGACTCACCGAAGTCGTGTCTGCCAGCGTCATCACCACCACCGAGGACCCGCCGGCCGCCGGACTCGCCAGACACCGCGGGCTCATCGAAGCGATAGCCGCGCAGGACGTCGAACGAGCGGGCCGCGAAGCGGGCGGCTTCCTCGACGAACTCCTCAACCGGCTATCCGGCGAGGGCTGAACCGGCTATTCCGGCGCCAGCACGTCGCTGTTGACGAAGGTCAGCGAACCCGAATCGAGCAGCACCGCCCAGCGGCGCGCCGGATCAGCAATATGGTTGTCGCCGATGTCCACCGAATAGCCTGCGCTGTCGCCGAAGTCGTCGACGATCACGCCCACAACCTCGTCGTCGGTGCCGGCGTGCACGCGCACCCGTACATCGACGGCGAACTCGCTGTTGTCCGCCGGGTCCTGGTCGTGGTCGTCGCCGCCGGCCTCGGCGTCGACGGTCTCCTGAGCTGTCACCAGCGCTCCCCTGTCATCTTCGGCGACCACGGCTGGCGGTCGTCGTCCGAACTCATCATGGACACGAATGCGCGGAATGCATGTCATCTAGCCGACCGACAAACTCGTCAGCTAATGCACCGGGCCGTGCAACCGCGCATCGTCCGCCATCCATGATCGCAGACTTCTCCTGCCCCGACGCCACTACTCAATCCAAATGCACTCTATTGCGATCATTTCGCATTTCGGACGAGACATATCCGCCCGACGCCACCCTGGCACACACCGGCTGACCACACCCGATGCCGACGCGGCCGGCGGCATCGTCGATTGGACCACGGCGCCGGCCGAGCTGTTTCGATCCGATGTTCGAATTGCCACGGATGATCGAAGTGGTCGATGTCCCGACGATTCACACTCCCGGCAATCACATGGCCACCGCCGACGGCAGAGGCCGGTCACCGACCCTGCTCCGCTAACCTCTCAGCGTGATCGTGCTGCTGCCCCCGTCGGAAACCAAACGATCCGGCGGCGACGGTCCGCCGCTGCGTCTGGACCAACTCAGCTTCCCCGCCCTGAACTCCCTGCGCGCGGAGCTGGTCGATGAGCTGGGCGCCCTGTCCGCCGACGTGGCCGCCTCCCGGCGGGCGCTCGGTCTGACCGCCAAGCAGGACGCGGAGATCGAACGCAATGCCACCCTCACGAGCAGCCCGACGCTGCCCGCGATCGACCGCTACACCGGGGTGCTCTACGACGCACTCGACATCGACTCGTTGCGTGGTGCCGCCGCAGCCCGGGCCAGGGCCCGGCTCGCCGTCGGCTCGGCGCTGTTCGGATTGTTGCGGGCCGACGATCCGGTGCCCGCCTACCGGTTGTCTGCCGGGTCCAAGCTGCCCGGCCGTCCCACCCTGGCGGCCAGGTGGCGACCGGTCCTCGAGCCGGCCCTTGCCGAGATCGCGGCCGGCGAGTTGATCGTCGATCTGCGCTCCGGCTCGTATGCCGGGCTCGGACGGGTACCCGGCTCGGTCCGGGTCAACGTCCTGGCCGAGCACCCCGACGGACACCGCACCGTGGTCAGCCATTTCAACAAGGCGCACAAGGGAAAACTGGCCCGTGTCCTGGCCGGCAGCAAGGCCGAACCCGATGACGCCGCCAAGGTCGCGACGGTGGCGCGACGGGCGGGCATGCAGGTGGAACGTGACGGCGATGATCTGGTGATCGTCGTGCCGGCCTGAACGGGTCGCCGGAGTTAAACCGTTTCATAACAACGCGATCACGGCCCGCGTCGGGAGGCGGATCGGCGGTGTGCGGCTGTTAGCTTCGCCTGCATGACGCCTTCGACAACGATGCGGCGCTGGCTGCGCCGAGGCGCGTCCGCGGTCGTCTCGACGCTGGTGCTGGGCTCGCTGATCAGCGCACCGCCGGCCGCGGCGTTCTCCCGGCCCGGCCTGCCGGTCGAACAACTCGACATCCCGTCCGCGTCGATGGGTCGCAATATCCGCGTCACGTTCCAGGGCGGCGGGCCGCACGCGGTGTACCTGCTCGACGGGTTGCGCGCCCAGGATGACTTCAACGGTTGGGACATCAACACCGCCGCGTTCGAGTGGTACCACGATTCCGGCGTGTCGATGGTGATGCCGGTCGGCGGCCAATCCAGCTTCTACACCGACTGGTACCAGCCCGCGACCGGTGCCGGCGGAACCCTCACCTACAAGTGGGAAACCTTCCTCACCCAGGAACTACCGGCCTGGCTGGCCGCCAACCGCGGTGTCAGTCCGGTGGGCAATGCCGTTGTCGGCCTGTCGATGTCGGGCGGGTCGGCACTGACGCTGGCCATCTGGCACCCCACCCAGTTCATCTTCGCCGGATCGCTGTCCGGATTCGTCAATCCTTCGGCGGGGTTGTGGCCGACACTGATCGGCCTGGCGATGCGGGATGCGGGCGGTTACAACGCGACCTCGATGTGGGGCCAGAGCAACGATCCGGCCTGGCGCCGCAACGATCCCATGGTCAACATCGGCATGCTGGCCGCGAACCGGACCGCGATCTGGGTCTACTGCGGCGACGGCACCCCCTCCGAACTCGACACCGCGGGTGACTTCGGCGGCATGTTCAGCTCCCAGTTCCTGGAGAACATCACGTTGAACACCAACAAGACCTTCCAGCAGCGCTACGTGGCCGCCGGCGGCCGCAACGGGGTGTTCAACTTCCCCAAGGACGGAACGCACAGCTGGGGTTACTGGGGTTCTCAGTTGCAGGCGATGAAGCCCGATCTGCTGCGCGTGCTGGGAGTCACACCGGCCGCACCGCCGCCGGCCGTCCCGGTGCCGGGGGTTCCCGGGCCGGCCGCGGCCCTGCCCGCCGTACCGGCTCCCGCGGCACCGGTACCCGTGGCCCCGGCGCCGGCGGCGCAGGTACCGGTCGTTCCGGCGCCCGTCGGGCGGATACCGGTGGCCACCCGCCCGGCCTGAGTAATCGCCGACCCGGCGGGACCGCTGTCGGTAGCGTGACCCTATGAAGATGATCTCGCCGACCGACGCGATGTTCCTCGTCGGTGAGTCACGGGAGCACCCGATGCACGTCGGCGGACTACAGGTGTTCGAGGCGCCCGCCGATGCCGGGCCCGAATTCGTCGCCGATCTGTACGCGGCGATCGCCGAGCACGACAACTTCCAGCCCACATTTCGTAAGCACCCGGCACGGCTGTTCGGCGGAATCAGCAATGCCGCTTGGGCTTTCGATGATGAGGTGGATGTCGATTACCACTTGCGACGGTCGGCGCTGCCGCGCCCCGGCGGCGTCCGCCAACTGTTCGAGCTGACGTCGCGACTGCACGGCACGCTGCTCGACCGGCACCGCCCGCTGTGGGAGGCCTACTTCGTGGAGGGACTCGACGGGGGCCACTTCGCGGTGTACACCAAGATCCACCACTCGCTGATCGACGGGGTGTCCGCGCAACGTCTGATGATCCGCACCCTGACCCCCGACCCCGAGGACCGGGAAGTCCGGGTGCCCTGGACGCTGCAGACCAAAAAGCACCCCACTGCCGCCTCGGGTCAGGCATCGTCGTTGTTGCGTGCCGTCGGCGGCACCGCCGCAGCGGTCGCCGGCATCGCGCCGACAACCGTCTCGCTGGCCCGCGCGGCACTGGTCGAACAGCAGTTGACGCTACCCTTCCGGGCGCCGAAGACCATGTTCAACGTGCCCATCGGCGGTGCACGGCGGTGCGCGGCGCAATCCTGGAAGTTGGACCGGATCAGGTCCATCAAGACCGCGGCGCCGGGTTGCACCGTCAACGACGTGGTGCTGGCCATGTGTTCGGGAGCGCTGCGCTCCTACCTCGAAGAGCAGCGCGCGTTACCCGAAACACCCTTGGTGGCAATGGTTCCGGTGAGCCTCCGGGGGGAGCACGAGCAGGACGCCGGCGGCAACATGGTGGGTACGATCCTGTGCAATCTGGCAACCGACGAAGTCGATCCGCTGAAGCGGTTACACACCATCGGCGCGTCGATGCGGGAAAACAAGCGGATCTTCAGCGAGTTGCCCCGCACCCAGGCGCTCGCCCTGTCCGGCTTCCTGATGGCCGGCCTCGCCCTCAGCCTGGTACCCGGATTCGTGTCCTCGGCGCCGCCGCCCTTCAACATCGTCATCTCCAACGTGCCCGGCGCACATGAACCGATGTACTGGAACGGGGCCCGGTTGGGCGGCAACTACCCGCTGTCGATCGCGCTGGACGGACAGGCGCTGAACATCACCCTGACCAACAACGCCGACAATCTGGACTTCGGACTGGTCGGCTGCCGACGCAGCGTGCCGCACCTGCAGCGGTTGCTGGTGCACCTCGACGATTCGCTGGCCGCCCTGGAGCGGGCCGCCGGACTCTGAAGCGGCCGACCGACAGAAACGGGGCTTCGGTGGCACGCTTTTCGACGGTGTTGTGGTTGATTACCCGCATGGTCGGCCGCCGGAGTCACGGGACGGGCACCGCTTCATATCGGATCGGTGTCGGCCAAAAACTGCAGTTTGCGCAAATTCGGAACCGCGATAGGTTCGCCTCGTCGTCAGCCGAGGGGAAACCGCAAAGTTCATGTCACACACCGTGAATCGCCTTACGCTGACATCCGTTGCCACCGCAGGTCTGTATTGCGGCGCCCTCGTACTGACACCGCAGGCGTTTGCTGAGCCCAGCCCCGGGGTGCCGTGCCTGGAGATGGTTCAGGATCTGGCCGCCGCGCCGGAGATCATCCCCCAGTCCCTGGAGGGCGGTGCCGCGGCGCTGACCGAGGCCCTCACCCCCACCGCGCCCCCTGTCGAGGCGGCGCCGGCCGCGGTGGAGGCGGCAGCACCGCTGATCGAGGCAGCCGCCGTGCCGGCCCCACCCGCGGACGTCGCCCCACCGGCACCCGCGCCTCCCGCGCCACTCGCGGCGCCGGCGGACACGGCCGTGCCGATGGCCGCGGCCGCTCCGGTCGCAGAGGCTGTTTCGGTGCTCGACGCCGCCGTGGCCGCACCCGCACCCGTGCCGGCCGCCGCGCCGATCGCCGCCCCGGTGGTCCCGGTCGCGGCACCTCCGGTTCCCGTTGTGGCGCCCCCCGTGCCGGTCGTGGTGCCGCCCGCTCCCGTTGCGGTGCCGACCGCCGCACCGGCGGCACCCCTGGTACACGCGCCGGCGGTCCCGGCCGAGGCCGGCGCGCCGATCGCGGCTGCTCCTCCGCCGCCGGCACCGCCGGTCGAGGTGGTCGCGCCGCCGCCACCCGTCGAAGTCGCACCGGTCCCCGGTCCTCCGGTCGAAGCAGCACCGCCGGTCGTGGAAGCCGCACCGCCACCGCCGCCGGTCGAAGCTGCGCCGGCTCCCCCGCCGCCGGTCGAGGTCGCTGCGCCACCACCACCGCCGGAACCCGCACCGCCGGTGGACGTTCCGCCCGCCGCGCCCCTGGTCGAGGAGGCGCTGCCGCTCGCCGCCGTCACCCCGATCGATGCCGCCGTACCGGTGCCGGTGGCAGTGCCCCCCGCGCCTTCCGCGGCGGCATTGGTCAGCGATGCGGCGGGCAGCGTGCTGCCGGCGATCGCGAATGCGCCCTCCGTCCTCGCGGCGACGCCGCCACCCCCGTTGGCCCTGCCCTCGGTGCCCGGCCTGCCGACGTTGCCGACCGAGCTCCCGATACCCCGCGACTTCGTTTGTGAGGGCACCGCGTGGTCGGCTCAGACCGATGACGATGCGCAGACGCCCGGCGGTCCGCAGCGCGAAGCGGGCCGGGTCGACTGGTAACCCGCGTCAGGCTCCGGGCGCGCGCACCACGACCGGCACCGCCGGGAAGTAGATCGCCATCTCGGAACGGGATTTGCGCAGTGCCGCGGTGCCGTAGCCGCGCTTGCGCAGGTCCGGGCGGATCCAGATGCGCACCTCGACCTCGTGGCCGACGAGCTCCCCCAGAACCAGGCCCACCTTCTCCTCACCCTCGATGGCGACGAACCAGGCGGCCTCTTCGGCGTCCAGACGGCCCAGGGCAGAAGAGATCTCATCGTCGAGGCTGCCCGCCGGGACACCCGATCCGTCACCGGCGGTGTGCAGATCGTCGATCCGGGAAGCGAAGATGTCGCGGTCCTGGTCGCCCGAAAAGGCGCGCAGCACCAGTGTTTCCGCAGACGCCGCGGGACGCTCGTTGAGCGTGAAGGTGAGCTGGGAGTTGAGGTCTTCCAGCTCGGCGGCGATGAGCGCACGGGAGTCGCGGGTGAGCTGGGCGAAGGACAGCCCGATCACCGCTTCGCTGCCGGCGTGCGTGGTACCCAGCAGCTCGGCGATGGCGGCGACCGCCGAGTTCCGATCGGCGGCGTCGACGATGACGTCGAGCACTTCGTGCCGACGGTCAAGCGCCTTGACCAATGCGTCGGCGATCTCGCGGCGGGCGGCGGCACGGTCCAGATCGGTCATGGACCAAGCCTAGTTCGTGCCGCCGTCCGGTGCGCCGGAATCTGCCCCGGCCCACGTCAGACCTGAGCGAACCGCTTCTCGTCGTAGAGCCGGGCCCACTCCGCCCGCCGCCGGATGGAGGTGTCGACATCGGTCGCGGTGGCGCGCAGCGCGCCCACCGTGGCCTGTTCGCGGGGGGTCAGCTTGAACGGATCCCAGCCGAAGAACCGGCAGGAGTTCTCCCAGGTGATCTTGTTGATGTCGGAGTCGTCGGCGCCGGCCGCGTTGAGCTCGGCGAGCACCTGCTCGGGAGCGTCGGGCCAGAAGCAGTCCGAATGCGGGTAATCGCACTCCCAGGCGATGTTGTCGATGCCGATCTCGTGGCGCAGTTTCAGCGAGGTCTTGTCGGTGACGTAACAGGCCAGCGAATGCTCGCGGAAGACATCGCTGGGCATCTTGTCCCCGAAGTCGCGGCGCAGCCACTTCTGGTTCGTGTAGTGCCGGTCGCTGCGATCCAGATAGAACGGGATCCAACCGATACCGCCCTCGGAGAACGCGAACTTCAGGTCCGGGTAGTTACGCATCGCCGGTCCCCACAGCAGATCCTGGGCGCACATCGCCGAGACCTGGGTGGCCAGGATGATCAGGTTGTCGATCGGCGCATTGGGCGCCATGCTGATCGCCCCGAAACCGGTGCCGATGTGCAGACACATCACCACCTGCTCCTCGGACAGGGTACGGAACACCGGGCCCCAGTAGTCCTCGTCGTGGTAGCTCGGAAGTCCTTCCAGGTGCGGCAGTTCCGGCATCGTCACCGCCCGGCAGCCCTTGGCCGCGACCCGGCGGATCTCCTTGCACATGGCCTCGGGATTCCAGGTCGGCAGCACCGCGATCGGGATGAAGCGGTCCGGGTAGCTGCCGGCCCACTCATCGATGTGCCAGTCGTTGTAGGCCGACACCATCACGAGGGTGACGTCCTCGCGGTGCATGTTGAGGTGCCGGGCGGAGAATCCGGTGAAGGTCGGGAAGCACATCGAGGCCAGGATCCCGTTGCGGCTCATGTCCCGGACCCGCTCGTGCACGTCATAGACGCCCGGGCGCATCTCGGCGAAGCCCGCCGGGTCGCGGCCCCACTCCTCGGCGGGCCAGGACACCACCGCGTTGAGGCCACTGACGCCCTGCGGCCGGCCCTGGTACATCCACTGATCCACACCCTTCTCGTCGGTCACGACGATGGGGGCCTCGGACTTGTATTTGGCCGGTACGTGGTTGAGGAACATGTCCGGCGGCTCCACGACGTGGTCGTCGATGCTCACCAGAATCAGGTCGTCGGTCTGCATACCTAACTAGTACCCTCGGAATCCGTGACCGTCTCTGCGCGATCGGACAGAGGTTTGATGTTTTCGGCCAACCTGGATGACCCCGGTCGGCCGGTGATCGAATTGCGCCGCGGCGGCCGGGCACTGGCGGGCAGTTACCTCTACGAGGGCGACGGGTTGATCACCGGCTGGCACTCCCACGAGGTCCATCAGATCGAGTACGCGCTGCACGGCGTCGTCGAGGTGGAGACCGACGCCGGCCACTATCTGCTGCCGCCGCAGCAGGCCGCCTGGATCCCGGCCGGACTCGAACATCAGGCGGTGATGAATCCGGACGTCAAGACCATCGCGGTGATGTTCGACGCGCAGCTCATCGCCGACGGCGGCGATCGCGCACGGATCATCGCGGTGTCCGCGCTGATCCGCGAGATGATGATCTACGCACTGCGCTGGCCCATCGACCGACGCGGCGCGGCCGACGACGAGGGCGTCGCCGAGGACTTTTTCCGGACCATGGCACACCTGGTCAGCGAGGCGCTCGATCACGAGGCCCCGCTGAGCCTGCCCACCTCCGAGGATCCGATCGTGGCCGCGGCTCTGGCCTACACCAAGGAGAATCTCGCGTCGGTGACGGCCGAGGATGTGAGCCGTGCGGTCGCGGTGTCAGAACGCACACTGCGCAGGTTGTTCGCCGAAACCCTCGGGCTGTCCTGGCGGACCTATCTGCTGCATGCCCGGATGCTGCGGGCAATGGCCCTGCTCGCCGCGCCCGGCCAGTCTGTGCAGGCGACGTCCTCGGCGGTCGGCTTCGACAGCCTCAGCTCATTCACCCGCAGCTTCACCCAGTTCTGCGGTGAGACACCGTCGGCCTACCGCAAAAGGGTTGCCGGCGAGAAGAATTGATCACCCGGTTGCTCCGGGGTTGTCACCTCGACGGAACAGTCCGTCCCGCAGCAGGCCGTTGACGGACTCCTGCCAGCGCTGCAGTTGCTCCGGTGAGGTGAACGCCCCGGACATGTGCCGTTCGATGTGGCCGCGCATGCTGATCGTGCCCAGGGCCAGGATCATGCCGTTGATCACGGCCCACTGAAGGTCGATGTCGGGCCGGGTCTCGGCACGCTCGGCCCGGGTCTGCCAGCGCTGCGTGCCCGCCTCGTACAGGTTGTCGAAGATCGTCGCCCCCAGCTGACTGCCGTCAACCAGTGCCCGGCCGAGATACGCGGCGACATCGGGATGATCGGCGATCATCCGCTGGACTCGCTCCCCGACCTCGGAGACGGAGTCGGGCGCGAGGTCGGAGATCGGCTGGGCCATCGGGGTGATCACCACATCGAGCACGTAGCGGTCGACGGCCTCGATCAGACCGGCCTTGGTGGCGAAGTGATGCTGCACCAACCCCAGCGAGACTCCGGCCGCCGCCGCGACGCCGCGCAGCGTCGTCGCGGACGTGCCACACTCCGCAAAACTGCGCAGCGCCGCGGTACGGATCTTGTCGATGCTGCTCGGTTCCGTACCACCCGCCGCAGCGGCCTCAAGACTCACAGCTGCCACCGTAGTCAATCTCACTCCGTCGCGACTCGACGATACGGCTGTACCGTAAGTACGATACAGCCGTATGGTCCAACCGAGTAGGGAAGGGACGGTGGGAGGACGTGCATCCGATATCGATCGAAGACGGAGTGTGGACGGCGCCGTGCACGCAGAATCCCGACCGGTGGACGACCACGGCCGATGAGGGCGCCAAGGCCCTGTGCCGGGCCTGCCCCCGCCGCTGGCAGTGCGCCAAGGAAGCCTGCGTGACCCCGGGCGCGGAGGGATTGTGGGCCGGCATCGTGGTGCCGCCGTCCGGGCGCAGCAGGCAGTTCGCCCTCAAGCAGCTCCGTTCCCTGGCCGAGCGCCATGCGGGCACCCGACGATGACGGTCTGACCTCCGGAGCTGCATCACCATTCATTCGTCCCCTCAGCGCGGTTGCGCCCCCGAACAATCCGGGTCGACCTGCACGGCGTAGGAGGTGATGGCGCTGATCTTCGTCCCGGTGAACTCGAAGATGTCGCACCCGGCGACCGCCGTGACGCCGTCCGGGCCGGTGTAGCGGGCCATGGTGTCCACCGCGACCACGTCGTCCTGCGCCGCCACCACACACCGCGTCATTTCGGTATCGGTGTCGGCGAGGCTCTCGCGGGTCTCGCCGCACGTCCGGATCACCGCGTCGGCGCCCTCCAGCACCAGGTAGCCCACGATCGTCCAGCGCACGTCCTTCGCCAGATGCTGCAGCGACTCCTCGAAGCGGTGGGTGGAGAACGCCAACGCCACGGCGCCGCGGTCGATCGCATCGTCCATCGAGTCCTCCTCGATCACATGGGTTGCAACGAAACCGGCGTGCGGGACGAGCCTTGCATGTCGGCGCCCCGCCCATGGCCAAGGGCGCAATATTGCAGCCCTGTAATCCATGACACACTCAGCGGATGGTTCCTCCCATCGCGCGCCCCAAGCTTGAGGGCAATGTGGCCGTCGGCGCGGACCGGCGGCTCGGTTTCGCGGAGTTCGGCGATCCGCAGGGTCGGGCGATCTTCTGGCTGCACGGCACGCCAGGCGCCCGCAGGCAGATCCCGGCAGAGGCCAGAGCGTATGCCGAACTGGAGAAGATCCGGCTGATCGGGGTGGACCGACCGGGAATCGGATCGTCGACCCCGCACCAGTATCCGAACGTGCTGGCGTTCGCCGACGATCTGCGCGTCATCGCCGACACCCTGGGCATCGATGAGTTCGCCGTCATCGGACTGTCCGGCGGCGGGCCCTACACCCTGGCCGCGGCCGCGGCGATGCCGGAACGGGTGGTCGCCGCCGGCGTGCTCGGTGGCGTCGCGCCCTACGTCGGGCCCGACCGCATCAGCAGTGGCCTGATGAACCTCGGCTCGACGGTCGCCCCGGTCCTCGAGATCGCCGGGACGCCCATCCGGCTGGCCGCTGCCACGCTGATCAAGTTCATCGCGCCGGTCGGCTCCCCGGCGCTGGAGATCTACGCCCGGATCTCCCCCGAGGGTGACCGCCGGCTGCTGGCGCGCCCCGAGTTCAAGGCGATGTTCCTCGACGACCTGCTCAACGGCGGGCGCAAACAGCTGGCGGCGCCGTTCTACGACATCATCGACTTCGTCCGCGACTGGGGTTTCCGCCTCGACGAGGTGAAGGTCCCGGTCCGTTGGTGGCACGGCGACAAGGACCACATCGTTCCGTTCGCACACGGTGCGCACGCCGTGTCCCTGCTGCCGGACGCCGAGATGACCGTGCTGCCCGGCGAGAGCCACCTCGGGGGACTCGGCTGTGCGGAGGAGATCCTCCGCGCCATGCTGGACATCTGGGACCGTGAGGGTCGCGGATCTGACTGACATTGCTTGACAATCTCTGAAACCCTTCGAAAGGAGTTCGGCACGTGGAACTTTCGGGCACCGGAATCTGGAGCTCACACCTTCGGTACGGCGATGCGCAGCAGGCCGCCGAGGCTGCCGCCGAGCTGGAGGAACTCGGCTACACGGCGCTCTGGATCCCCGATGTCGGTGGGCCGGTTCTCGATTCGGTGGAGAACCTGCTCAGCGCGACCAAGTCCGTCGCGATCGCGACCGGCATCCTCAACCTGTGGATGCACGATCCTGCCGACGTCGCGGCCGCGCACGCCAGGTTGACCGCGACCCACGGCCGCCGCTTCCTGCTCGGCATCGGCGTGAGCCACGCGCCATTGATCGACTCCAAGAACCCAGGCACGTACCGCAAGCCACTGGCCGCCACCGCGGCATTCCTGGATGGACTCGACAACGCCGAGCAGCCGGTCTCCCCCGAGGATCGGGTGCTGGCCGCGCTGGGACCGAAGATGCTGCGGCTGGCCGCGGATCGCTCGCGCGGCGTGCACCCCTATCTCGTCACCCCCGACCACACCGCGATCGCCCGTGACGCACTCGGCCCCGGGTCGCTGGTGCTGCCCGAGCAGACCGTCATCCTCTCCGAGGATCCGGAGACGGCGCGCCCCATCGCCCGCAAGTGGCTGCAGAGCTACCTGGCGCTGCCCAACTACGCCAACAACCTGCTGCGCATCGGCTTCACCGAGGACGACGTGCACGATGTCAGCGACCGCCTACTCGACGCGATCGTGGTGTGGGGCAACGAGGATGCGATCCTGGCGCGGGTGGACGAACACAAGGCAGCCGGGGCCGATCACGTGTGTGTGCAGGTTCTCGACACCGACCTGTCGGCGCTCCCGCTTGAGCAGTGGCGCCGGCTGGCGCCCGTGCTGAACTGATCGGGCCGGTCCGCGCGGCCATGGCTGACCTGGATATCGGTGTCTACGTCCCGCAGATGGGTTTCTCGTATCAGGACGTGCTGCACCGTGCCTTGCGCTGCGAGGAACTCGGAATCGGATCCCTGTGGCTCTACGATCACCTCTGCGGCCCGGGGATGCCCGAGATCGACTCGCTGGAGGCCTGGACGCTGGCCACCGCGCTACTGACCAGGACCGAGCGACTGCGGGTCGGGCACATGGTGCTGTGCAACCAGTTCCGGCATCCGCTGCTGGTGGCCAAGATGGCGACCACGCTGGACCAGATCTCCGCGGGGCGGCTGCAACTGGGCATCGGGAGCGGTTCCATCGAGGATGAGCATCGCCGCGCCGGACTGGACTGGGGATCGTTCGCGACCCGGTCCGCCCGGCTCGGCGAGTCGCTGGAGATCCTGACCCAGGCCTTCGGCACGGGCACCGTCGACTTCGACGGTGAGCACTACACGGTGCGGGAGATGCCGATCCGGCCCGGCGCCGTGCAGCAGCCACGGCCACCGATCGTGGTCGGCGGCGTCGGCGAGAAGTACACCCTGCCCTTGGTGGCCCGCTACGCCGACGTCTGGAATGTCCCCACCTATGCGCTGGGCGAGCTGGCGCACAAACTGTCTGTGCTGCGGTCCATCTGCGCCGACATCGGACGCGACCCCGCGTCCATCGTCATGTCGGTCGAGGCGGTGATGGCGTTGGCCCCCGACGAGCGGTCACTGCCCGAGGTCCGCACATTCGCCGAAAAGCGGTTCGGTGGGCCGGGTTTCGGGCTGGCCGAAGGCGGGTTGATCGGCACCGCACCGATGATCGTCGAGCGCCTGCGGCAGTGGCAGGACCTGGGATTCGGCCAGGTGGTGCTGTTCACCCACGATCGCGCCTCCGACCGGACCCTCGAAGGTCTGGCCTCCGACGTCATCGCCGAGTTCGGGAGTTAACCCGAGCGCAGCGCCAGCAGTTCGCCGCGCAACAGGTGCAGGGCGACCGTCGTGGACCGTTCCCGCACATCGGTGCGATCTCCGGGCAGCCGCACGGTGCGGACCAGGGTGGGCCTGCCTGCCAGCGCCACCCCGAAACACACGGTGCCGACCGGCTTTTCGGCCGAGCCTCCGCCGGGGCCGGCGATCCCGGTGATCCCCACCGCGGTGTCGGCGCCGAACCGGGCCAGCGCGCCCTCGGCCATGGCGCGGGCGACCGGCTCGGATACCGCACCGTGCTGCGCGATCAGTGCGGCGTCGACCCCGAGCACGTCGACCTTGGCCTCGTTGGAATACGACACCACCCCGCCGGCCAGATAGGCAGACGAACCGGCCCGGTCGGCGAGCCGGGCCGCGAGCAGGCCGGCGGTGCACGATTCGGCGGTGGCGAACGTCCGGCCCGCCAGCAACGCGGCGACCTGATCGTCGATCAGTGCCCCGTCCTCGGAGAACAGTTCGGCCGGGTAGCGCTCGCGAAGAAGATCGATCAGTGCGGTGTAGGCATCCGCGGCGGGCGGCTCATAGCGCGTCACGATCTCCAACTCGCCGCGGCGCAGGCAGGTGGTGATCTCCAACGCGGCGAAACCTTCGATGCGAGATTCGGCTTCCCGCAACGTTTCCGCCAGACCCGATTCGGCCAACCCGAACATCCGCACGGTGTCCTGGCGGTAGACCGTGCGCCCCGCTATCGCCTGTTGCACGGCAGCGGTCTCGATCGCCCGCGCCCACATGGGCTGTAGCTCACGCGGCGGGCCGGGCAGCACGACGATCGCCGGCAGGCCCGGGCCCGGTTCGACCACCACACCCGGCGCGGTGCCCACCGGTTCCAGGATCTGCGCGCCGGCGGGCACCATGGCTTGCTTGCGATTGGCGGCCAGCACCGCCTCGAAGTCGGCGGCACCACCCCGGGCCGCCATCAGGTTGCGCAGGATCTCGGCGATCCGCTTCTCCAGGTCCGCGTCGAGCACCAACTCGCGGCCGGCGAAATGGGCCACCGTGGCGACCGTCAGATCGTCGGCCGTGGGCCCCAGCCCGCCGCTGGTGATGATGAGGTCCACACCCTGCGCGGCCAGGAACGTCAGCTCGGCCTCGATGTCGGCGGCCCGGTCACCGCATTGGGTGACGTAAGCCAGTTCGACCCCGAGCTCCAGCAACCGGTCGGCGATCCACGGCCCGTTCAGGTCCTGGACCCGCCCGGTCAATACCTCGGTCCCGGTCACCACGATGCCCGCGCGCGCACTCATGCGCTGAGCCTATGCAGCGCGCGCGTCAGCGCGACAACCAGCCCTTCACCGTCCCCAGATCGCGGGAGTACTGCTCCATGATGTCGTCCTGATGCCGTGAACTACCGCTCAGCGCGTCGTCGCCCGCCCAGATCACCCGGATGCGGGTGGCGTCACGCATGTAGATGTCCACCCGGTCCGCGACCCGCCGGTTCCAGCCGCACTCCTCGCCGGTGGCGGCAAGGCTCTGCCGTTGTGTTGCGTCGGCCATCGTGATCCTCCTGTGCTGGGCGCCCCGTTCAGAGACTGGCGCCCATTGTCCCCTGCCCCGGCTGCCGGGCCGGGACCACCCCACGGAGCATGCTCAGAAGGTGCCCTTGTGCGGCACGTCGGTGATGAGTCCGCCGTCCACCACGAACTCCCCGCCGGTGGCGAACGATGATTCGTCACTGGCCAGGAACACCACGAAGGTGGACACCTCCTCGGATGTGCCGGGGCGACCGAGCGGGGCGGTGACCATGTCGTCGGGGAAATACTTGGTCATCGGGGTACGGATGAACCCGGGGTGCAGCGAGTTGATCCGGATGTTGTGCACCCCGAGTTCGATGGCGGCCGATTTCGCCAGGCCGCGTACCGCCCATTTGGAGGCGACGTAGGGGTGCACCATCGTGGCCCCGCGCATGCCCTCGATGGAGGACACGTTGATGATGGAACCGCCACCGGCCGTCTTCATCGGTTCGACGACGGCCTGCATCCCGAGGAAGGTGCCGGTCAGGTTGACGTCGATCACCTTCTGCCACTTCGCCATGTCGAACTGGCCGATCTTGCCCAGCGCCACGATGCCGGCGTTGTTGACCAGGACGTTGAGCGTCCCGAACGCCTCCAGCGCGGTCGCGACGGCGGCCTCCCACTGGTCGGCCTGGGTGACGTCGAGGGGGACGTAACGAGCGGCATCACCGAGTTCTTCGGCGACCGCCTGCCCCTTCTCGTCGAGGATGTCACCGATGACCACCTTGCCGCCCTCGGCGACCAGTGCCCGGGCGTGCGCGGCTCCCATCCCCTGAGCGCCGCCACTGATGAGTGCCACTTTTCCGTCCACGCGTCCCATGGCCGGGAAGGCTACCGCAGCCGGCCGAAACTTAGAACCTGTTCCAATTTGTGCACCCCCGCCGCATACTGCGAGGACCACCCACTCTCCAGGAGGAGATCCGTATGCCCATTCGCGTGGCACTCGTCGGCACCGGAAACTGCGGTCAGCTGGCGCTGATCCAGCTGATCGAGGATCCGCGATTCGACCTGGTGGCGGTGGGCACCTCGACCGAGGCCAAGGTGGGCCTCGACGCGGGGGCACTCGCCGGTCTCGATGTGACCACCGGGGTCACCGCGACTCCGGGCATGGAGCAGGTGCTCGCCACGAAACCGGACTGCCTGGTGTACTGCGCCATGGGCGATACCCGCCCGATCGAGGCCACCCGCGATGTGACGGCGGCGCTGTCCGCCGGTATCAACGTCGTCGGCTCGGCGCCCGGCGGCCTGCAGTTCCCCTGGGGCGCCATGCCGCCCAAGGCCATCGCACGCGTTGAAGACGCCGCAGCGCAAGGCAATTCGAGCGTCTACATCACCGGGGTGGACCCCGGCTTCGCCACCGACCTGGTGCCGTTCGCGATCGCGAGCACCTGCCGGCGCATCGACCAGATCAAGACCATGGAGATCGCCGACTACGCCAGCTATGACGGCACCGAGGTGATGTCGATCGTGATGGGCTTCGGCAATCCGCCGGACCAGCCCGGGATGCTCTTCCTGCCCGGGGTGCTACGCGCCGCCTGGGGAACGGCGATCGCCATGCTCGCCACCGGCCTCGGCGTCGAGGTCGACGAGGTCACCGAGCACTACGAGCTCGAACCGGCGCCCGAGGACATCCCGGTCGCCACCGGTGTCATCGAGAAGGGCACGGTCGCCGCGATGCGCTTCGAGATCACCGGCGTGGTCGCCGGAAAGCCCCTCATCGTCGTCGAACACGTCACCCGGGTGCGCCCGGACCTGCGGCCGGACTGGGCCCAGCCGGCCCAGCCCGGTGGCTCCTACCGCGTCGAGATCACCGGGGAACCGTCCTACGTGGTCGACATCTGCCCGACCAGCACCCGCGGCGACCACAACTACGCGGCGATCCTGGCCGCGGCGGGCCGGATCGTCAACAGCATCCCCGCGGTGATCGCGGCGCCGCCGGGCATCCGCACCACCCTCGATCTGCCACTGGTCACCGGCACGGGCCTCGTCAGCTGAACGACGAGCGCGGCGCGCCGATACCCGGATCGATCTTGACCGGACCCGCGGCCGACGGGGCGACCGGGAAGTCGAAGATCGCGGTCGGGATGTACACGGTCGCACAGGCATTCGGGATATCCACCACGCCGGAGAGCCTGCCCTCGATCGGTGCGGCGCCGAGCAGCAGATAGGCCTGTTCCGGGCTGTAGCCGAACTTGGTCAGGTAGTCGATCGCATGCAGGCAGGCACGCTGGTAGGACAGGTGCGAATCCAGGTAGCGCTGTTCCCCGTCCAGGGTGACCGAGGTGCCGGAGAAGGCCAGCCACTCCGAGTACTGCGGATCGGTGTTGCCCGGCATGAAGATGGCGTTCTCGCTGACTCCGTAGGTCTCCATGCCACCGGGAATCACGTCGACGCGCAGATCGATGAAACCGCCCATCTCGATGGCCCCGCAGAAGGTGATCTCGCCGTCACCCTGCGAGAAGTGCAGATCGCCCACCGACAGATTGGCACCGTCGACGAACACCGGGTAGAAGATCCGGCTGCCCTTGGTGAGGTTCTTGATGTCCTGGTTGCCGCCGTTCTCCCGCGGCGGCGCGGTGCGCGCGGCTTCGGCGGCGGCCCGGGTGAACGCGTCCCCGGTCAGCCCGCCGAGAATCGCGTCCTGCGGCTCCGGTGGCAGCGCCAGCGGCGGCACCCGGTCGGGATCGGTGGCGATCAGCGCGGCCTCCCGGGTGTTCCAGGTGGACAGCAGTTGCGCCGACGGCGCGGTGCCCATCAATCCGGGGTGGACGATGCCGGTGAACTCGACCCCGGGGACGTGGCGCGAGGTCGCCTTCTGGCCGGAGAAGTCCCAGATCGCCTTGTAGGCATCGGGGAACTGCTCGGTGAGGAAGCCGCCACCGTTCTGGGTCGGGAAGATGCCGGTGTAGCCCCAGCCCTGTCCGGCCAGCGGCCCGGAGTCCTCCTGCGGGATCGGGCCGACGTCGAGGATGTCGACGATCAGCAGGTCGCCGGGTTTGGCGCCCTCCACGGCGATCGGGCCGGACAGCACGTGCACGGTGGTCAACGGGGCGTTGAGGATGTCGTCGGCCGAGTCGTCGTTGACGATCGCGCCGTCGAACCATTCGCGGCAATGCACCCGGAACGAGTCGCCCTTCTTCACCGTCACGGCCGCCGGGATGTCGGGATGCCAGCGATTGTGGCCCAGCTTCTCCTGGTCGGTGAACTTCTTGGTGGAATCGAGCGGGAATACGACGTCTGGCATGGAAACTCCTAGCTTCTCGGCAGTTTCTGATGGAGTGGATTGGTGGTGACCTTCTGTCGCCTGCCCGCCGACGGAAGCGAGGTGACCACCCCGGGCCGGTCCGCGGTCGCCCTGGTCGCATCCTGTAACGCCATGCCGGTCCCGACCCGCCCGATGTTCGGCGCCGAGATGACCCGGCCAGCGGGTCCGCCACAGTGCTGACACTCGATGGAATCCGGGCGGTCCTTCATCGGATACCGCCGCGCCATGTCACCACAATCGGCTTTGCATCGGAATACGTAGAGCACCAATAGATTTCCTCACGGCGAAGGAGCAGTGTGGTTTGGACCAACGCAACATTACCGCCGGCCGCCGATACCGGCAGGACAGTTGGAGAAGTCCACATTCCGGACGCGGCGGGGTGTACCCTCGCACAGACCGACCCTGCGCACCGCCGGACCGAAGCTCGATCCTGTTGTGCCGGTGCGCCTTAGCGGATCAGCGGGACTTGGGCCGGAGCGCCGGACCTGGGTCCGGGCTGACGGGGTCGGCCGTGCCGGCGCGGCCGCGCATGCCCATCTTCAGCGCTGCCCACAACGCGATCCGGAAGTTGATCCGGTCGGTCTCGTCGAAGGGATTCGCCCCGGTCAGTTCGGCGATCTTGGCCAGCCGGTTGCGCAGCGTGTTCACGTGGACGTACAGCTTGTTGGCTGCGGTGGCCAGATCGTGGCCGGGCGCCAGGAAGGCTTCCAGCGACGCCACCAGGTGCGAGCTGTTGCCCTTGTCGTGATCGACCAGCGGGACCAGCAGTCGCTGCACGAACGGCACCAACCGGACCTTGGGGACGGCCGCCAGCAGCCCGTCGAGGGTGGCGATCTCGTCGATGTGCACAGTGCGCTGCCAGCGACCTGCCTCTCGCAACGCCTCCAGTGCCTCCGGGATGGCATACGCCATGGACTGCGCGTCGGCTGCGATCGATACGCCACAGGCCAGTGCGCACGCCGACAATTCGGCGGTGAAGGCCTCGGTCTGCGGACACAGCGCCACGATGCGGTCTTCGAGTAACGCCACCGTGCCGCCGTGCGGGTCCACCAGCTGATGGACGTCGACGTGCGAATCCGGGCTGAACGCGCACACCACGACGGGTGCGGCGGCCAGCCCGTGCTCGGCCAACGCACTCTGCACCGGACCGACACCGAGCGTGCCGGCCAGGAACCAACGCAGGATCGATCCCAGTTCCCGCTCCCGGGCCCCGATCTCACGGTCGGCCACCCGCGTCGATTCGGCCCAGTCCACGATCCGCCGGAACGGCACCTCGGCGTGCAGCGCCAGCAACGGCAGACCCACGTCCAGGCAGGCCTTCAGCAGGGTCGCCGGGGGCTCGTCGAACAGGTCCCCCAGGCCGACCACCAACGCGCTGACATCCTGCTCGGCCAGCGTCGTGACGTAGCGCCGGACCGCCGCGTCCGGTTGGTCGACCACCGGGACGCCGACGCTGAGGATGAGTTCCCCGCCGGTGAGGTAGGGCGTCGGGTCGGCCAGCTCGGTGGGATAGACGTAGCGCACCGGCCGGTCCAGATCGGGGACCGCCGTGAGCACCTCGACCCGGAGCCCGGGCTCGGCGAGCAGATCGTTCAGCCGGACCGTGCCGTCGTGCGGAAACACCCAGGGGCTGGTCGGGTTCCGCTCCGCCGTCTGACCGGAGGTCATCGGAGGCTCCCAGCACGAACATTCATACCTGCGCAGTCTAGGGCGACCTGTCCACCGTCACAGATCGAGGCGCAGCTTGCCGGTCCCCTTCGACCGTGATACGCAAATCATCATGGTGCTGTTCTCGTGGCGCTCGCTCTCCGTCAGCAAGTCATCCCGGTGGTCCACCTCCCCGCCCAGCACCTTGGTTTCGCAAGTCCCGCAGAAGCCGGCGGTACACGAGTAGGGCGCATCGGGCACGGTCTCCAGGACGGCGTCGAGCACGCTGACACCGGCCGCCACGGTGACCGTCACCCCGGACCGGACCAGTTCCACCTCGAACGCCCCGTCCGCATCGGTATCGGCGTCTGCGGGCACCGGCGCTGCGGCGGCGAAGCGTTCGATGTGCAGTGTGACATCGGGGTGCTGTGCACTGACCTGTTGGACGGCGGCGATCATGCCCGGCGGTCCGCAGCAGTAGACGCGGGTCCCCGCGCCGCACTCGGCGAACAACCCGGCGATATCGGGCAGCCCGGACTCGTCCTCCGGCAACACGGTGGCCCCCGGGAGCGCGCCGACCCGATCCAGATAGGCCATCGCGGCACGACTCCGCCCGCCGTAGACCAGCCTGATCGGCGGTGGATCAGGTAGTGCCTGTAGCGATTCGGCCATCGCCAGGATGGGCGTGATACCGATGCCGCCCGCCAGGAACAGATACTCCGGCGCCGGGGTGAGCTCGAAGTTGTTGCGCGGCTCGCCGACTTCGAGCACCTCGCCGATACGCAGTTCCTGGTGGACCTCCCGGGACCCACCCCGGCCGTCGGCCACCAGCAGAACTGCGATGGTGTAGCTGTGCGGGTCCGCTGGGGACCCGCACAGCGAATACTGCCGCACCAGGCCCGAGCGCAACGTGAGTGCGATGTGGGCACCGGGAGCCCACTCGGGCAGGCGGTCGGCCACCGGGCTCCGCAACACCACCGAGACGACGCCGTCGGCTTCCAACCGTAATTGGGTGACCTGCAGCTTCATCGGGTCAGACCCGCAGGCGACCGTTGCCGGGCGCCGCCGCATCGGTGGAGGTGCGGGCCTCCTGGATGGTCTGCACCGCGAACTGGGTGGCACGGCGGTAATTCAAGGTGTAGACGTCCGCCGGGGCGGACACCTCGAAGGCCTGCCCGGCCAGCGGAACTTCCTTGGGCTCAAGTCCACCCAGTATCGGGGTGTCCTCGTTGAACACCTTGGTCTCGATCTCCAGGATCTCGTCCACGGTGCCGCCACGGAAGTCGCGGTCGGTGGCGACACCCCAGAAGATGATGCACTTGTCGTAGCTGACCGGGGACGGGAAATCGACCAGATAACGCTTGCCGGTCTCGGCACCGAAGTCGTACAGGATCGTCGCGATGCCCGGCGCATAGGAGTGATAGTGCATCCAGGCGTCGCCGATGTCGGAGAAGTCCGAGTCCGGCACCTGCCGGTAGAAGTAGGAGGCCCACACCTCGCGGCCCTCCCGTTTGACGTCGAGGTCGGAGACCACCGGGTTCACCTCCCCCATCGACTCCGCGTGCACGAACGGGAAGTGCGCCATATCGCGGAAGTTCTCGGTTGCCGCCATGAAACCGCAGTCCGCGTGGATCGGTTCGGCCGCACGCCATTCCAGATCCAGGTCGGCGATCTCCGGCGGGTTCGGCAGATCGAACACCGGGTCGCCCAGACAGGTCCACACGTGCTCGAACCGCTCGATCACCGGGTAGGCCTTGATCGCGGCCTTCGGCGGAATCCGGCCGCCCTCGGGCAGCGAGGGAATGGCCGTGCACTCACCGGACCGGCCGTCGAACTGCCACCCGTGGTAGGGGCAGGCGATGCTGTCCCCGTCGACGACGCCGTCGGCCAGGTTGCCGCCGCGGTGGATGCAACGGCGGTCGGTGACCCGGGCCGCCCCGGTGGAATCGCGGAACACCACCAGGTTGTGGTCGAGCAGACGCGCCGCCTGCGGGGTGTCGATATCCTGTGAGCGGGCCACCACGAACCACACGTGCTGATAGGCCTCGCGGAGCTTCTCCGGGGTGAGCGCTTCCTGTTTCATCGGTCGATACTCCTTACGGTGGGCGTGAATTCGGGTCGGGTCAAGGTGCGCGGAGTGAGCTGCTGAGCCCGCACATGCTCGGCGATCTGCGACATGCTCGCGATCCACACGTCGTCCATCGCGGCGACGTCGGCGATGAACTCCCGCAGCGCTGCCGCGCGGCCGGGACGTCCGGACAGGAACGGGTGATTGGTGAGGATCCAGGCACCACCGACGTCACGCATCGCGTCGAGTTCGCTTCGGTACAGCTCGATCGCCTTGGCCGGTGTCTCGATCAGCCCGGTACCGGAGAAGTCCGGCACGAAACAGTACTGCTGCCAGTCGTCGAGTGCCCAGCTGACCGGGAGTTCGACCAGCGACACGTCATCGGTGACGGCGAGTTCGTAGGGATGGTCGGAATCCATCAACGTGGAGTCATAGAGAAACCCGAACTCGGCAAGCAACTTCGGGGTGTGCCAGTTCATCTCCCACATGGGCGCGCGGTAGCCGACCGGCCGGACCCCGGCCACCTCTTCCAAGGCAGCGAGACCGCGCACGAGATAGTCACGCTCGGTGGCCTCGTCGACTCCGACCAGTGACTCGTGCAGGTAACCGTGATGGGCGATCTCATGGCCGCCCGCCACCACGGAACGGATGGGCTCGGGGTGGCGGTGAGCGGTGTAGCCGGGGACGAAGAACGTGGCCGGGATCTGCAGTTGATCCAGGATGTCGAGCAGTCGGGGTATTCCCACCAACGGCCCGTAGGCCTGGTGCGACATCGCACCCATCCGGTCGGCGAACGCCGGATCGGTGGTCAGCAGCGGAGATTCGGCGTCCACGTCGAAGGTGAAGGCCACGGCACAGGTCTTGCCGTCCGGCCAGGACACCGGACCGGCCGGGATCGGTGCGCTCATCGTTGAACCTTTCTCGCGAAGACGGACAGGAACTCCCACGTCACGTTGGCGGCTGCGATGGACGTGATCTCGGCGTGGTCGTAGGCCGGTGACACCTCGACCACGTCGGCGCCGACGAGGTTCACGGTGTCCAGTCCGCGGACGATGTCGAGCAATTCACGGCTGGACATGCCGCCGGCCTCGGGGGTCCCGGTGCCCGGCGCGTGGGCCGGGTCCAGAACGTCGATGTCGACGGAGACGTAGACCGGCGCGTCGCCGACCCGTTCCTGGATTTGTCGCAGCACGCCCTCGGCTCCCAGGCGGTCGATATCGCGGCAGGTGATCACGGAGAAACCGAAGTTGGCGTCCTCGACCAGATCCTGGCGGCTGTAGATCGATCCGCGGACCCCGACGTGCACATTGCTGTCGAGCAGTAGCCCTTCCTCGTAGGCCCGCCGGAACGGCGAGCCGTGCGTGATGTCGGCGCCGTAGTAGGTGTCCCAGGTGTCCAGGTGTGCGTCGAAGTGCACCAGGGCCATCGGGCCGTGCACCGAGTGTGCCGCTCGCAGGGAGGGCAACGCCACCGAGTGGTCACCGCCGAGAATCACCGCCCGCGCTCCCCCGGACAACAGTTCGGTCAGCCCGCCGGAGATCTGTTCCACCGCCTCACCGATGTCGAACGGGTTGCAGGCGATGTCACCGGCGTCGGCGACCTGGCAGACCTCGAACGGGCTGATGTCCAGTTCCGGGTTGTAGCCCCGGATCAGCCGGGAACCCTGCCGAATGGCGTTGGGCCCGAAGCGGGCACCGGGCCGGTAGGTGACGGCACTGTCGAACGGCACACCCACCAGCACCACGTCGGCGCGGGAGACATCCTCCAGCCGCGGCAGCCGGGCGAACGTCGTCCATCCCGCATAGCGGGGCTGTTGCTGGGGGTCGGCCGGTCCCACGATGGCGCGACCATTGTCGTTGTTCATCTACTGCCTTTCCTAGACACGATTTCGGGACAATCCGCCGTCGACATTCACGATCTGGCCGACCGCTGCGCCGAGCTGCGGCCGGCACAACAGACCGATCACCCGGGCCACCTGCTGCACCGAACCGGCCCGCCCGGTGGGTGGTGGGCCGGCGGCCGCATCACATATCGACCATTCCGAATCCAGTCCCCCCACGGCGACGGCGTTGACGCCCACCCCGAAACGGCCCAGATCCCGCGTCAGGGTCTTCGTCAGCGCGACGACTCCGCCGGCGGCAGCGGCCACCGCGGACAGACCGCTGCCACCGATGTGCCAGCGGGAGGTGGTCAACACCATGCGCCCACCGGATCCGTTGTCGCGCATCCATGTTGCGGCCGCCTGGGCGAACAGGAAACTACCGGTGAGTGCGGAGTCCACGTGCTGCCAGAAGTCCGTCATCGCCAACTCGGTCAGCGGCGCGACGCTGGGCAGTCCGTGCGCGAGCACCACTGCGTCGATACCGCCCATCGCCGCCACCGCCCGTTCGACCGCGTCCCGGGCGTGGTCCACGTCCCCGGGTCGGGCGTAAGTCTCGGGCGGGCCCTCGGGCTCCGGGACGTATCCCGGTGCCGCATAGGTCCCGAAGGTGGCTGCGCCACCCGCGGCGAAGTGCTCGCGCACCGCCGCACCGAGCCGGGTGTCCACACCGGTGATCAGCACCCGCGATCCGGCATCCATCAGATCACCGTTCCGCTGTTGACCGACAACACTTCTGCACACAGGAACATGTCCTCCTCCACCAGGGCGCGGACAAGCTCGGCCACCTCGCCCGGCAGCGCGATGCGTCCGGCCGGGACGCTGTCGAGGAAATCCTGCGCCCGCTCCCAGGAGTCGGCAGGCAGCAGCGGGGTATCGCACGGGCCCGGGGCCACCGCGTTGACCAGGACCCCGTCCGGGGCCACCTCGACGGCGATGCTTCGCAGCAGGCTCAACGCGGCGGCTTTCGCCGCGGCGTAGTGCGCGTCATTGCTGCCGCCGCCGATGGCGCGTTCGGAGGCGATGCCGACGATCCGTCCGCTGCCCCGTTCCCGCATCTCCGGCAGCACCGCCCGGCAGACGTGTGCCAGACCGCCGACGTGGACGCGCAGCATTCGCTCCCAGGCCGACGGGGAAATCTCCAGCGCGGGTGTCTCCTCGTAGTGTCCGGCACAGATCACCGCCGCGTCGATGCGGCCGAAACGTCCACGGATGTCGGCGATTCCGTCGGCTACGGCAGTCTCGTCGGCCACGTCGGCCACCAGCCACATATCGGTTTCGGGCGCCGGCTCCCGCGATATCGAGGTGACGATCCAGCCTCGCGACCGCAGCAACCGCGCGATCGCCGCACCGATGCCGCTGCCGGCGCCGGTGATCACGGCCACCTGTCCGCTGTCGCTCACACCGACTCCGTCACGGTCTCAGCGGCCGGTTCGGCGGTGCCGCCCGGAGTCGCCTGCCCGACGTTGCGCACCTTCACGATCACCACGCCCAGTGCCAGGATCGCGCCCATCGCGACGAAGAAGGCCCAGTTGATGAACCAGGATTCGGATACCGTGCGGGGCCAGACGATGTTGACGAAGGCGAAGCCCGCCCACAGCGTGGCCAGCGTGGTCACCGGCGTGCTCCACCGGCCCAGGCTCCACGGTCCGGGCTCCCATTTGCCGCGCAGCCGGGCCACCAGGCCGGTCACCAGGGGGAACAGGAAGGCCAGGTAGTAGCCGCCGGCGGTGAAGGTCACCAGCACCGAGTACACGTCGGTGGCCGAGATCAGGTAGACCACAGCACCGATCACCGTGGTGACCAGAATGGCGCTCACCGGCTGCGCCTCGGCCTTGGACAGTTTGGCCAGCACCCGGGAGCCCGGCAGCACCTTGTCGCGGGCGAAGGCCCAGATCACCCGGGACGCCGAGGCCTGCAGTGCGAGGAAGCTCGCCAGGAAGCCGACGACGAAGGTCAGCAGGATCGGTTTGACGGCGGACTCGCCGAGCGCGGCGCCCAGCACGTAAGTCACCGGGTCGCCGACCTCGCCCGAGGCGATCTTGTCGAAGTCCGGCACGGCCAGCGTGACCGCCAACGAGGCGTACGCGATGACGATGGCGATGAACGACACCGAGAACAGCATCGCCTTGGGCACATTGCGCTGCGGTTCCTTGACTTCTTCGGCGATCGCGCCGGCGCTCTCGAAGCCCAGGATCGACCAACTGGTGAAGGCCAGCGCGGCCAGGAACGGGCCGGAGATGTACGCCCAGGTCCAGCCGCTGCCGAAGTCGACGCCCTGCAGGATGACGTCGAGGCCGTGATGGCGGTGGAAGATCAGCAGGTAGGTGCTCAGGCCGACCGAGGCGATGATCTCGGCGATGATGCTGCCGACCATCAGCGTTTTCAGGAAGATCCGGCCCAGGATGTTCGCGCCGGTACCGGCGAGCAGGATCAGCAGCGCGATGATGCTCTGCTGCACCGCGGTTGGGCCGTGGATGCCGATCAGCTCGGCCAGGAACCCGGCGCCACCGTAGGCGACGGTGGCCATGATGATCACCAGCGCCCACATGTAGACCCAGCCGGCGAACCAGCCGGCCACTTCGCCGGCGAGCCGCTTGGTCCACTGGTAGATCGATCCTTCGAAGGGCCAGCGGGACACCAGTTCCGCGAAGGCCAACGCGATGATGAACTGGCCGGTGCCGACGATGACGAAGGTCCACCAGAAGCCGGGGCCGGCGGTGGACAGCGACAGCCCGTAGATGCCGTACATCGCCACGATCGGCGATATGAACGCGAAGGCGAACGCGAACGCCGACCATAGCGAGAACTCTCGCTTCAATTCCGCTGGCGCGGAGGTTATTTGACCGCTCGATGTCACTGAGTCACCCTTTCGCAAGCTCTCGGTTACGGAAGTATGGGCACGGATGATCCGGTGCGGCAGCGCGTTACCGCGATCCTGGGTGGCGCGCACAGTCCACGGATGCGGCACTGTAGGCCCGTACAGCGTCGCCGCGCTGAATCGGCACGGCGAATCGCCGGCCCATAGACTCGCGGCGCTCCCAACCCCACCGGACAGCCACGAATGGATGAGGTGTCGTGCCCGACAACCCTGAGATCGCCGAGTTCCTGCACGCCGTGGAACGGCGCTTGCACGCGTGCGTGACCGGCGCAGTGGCCGAACAGTTGCAGCTGATAGACCCCGAACTCGACACCTTCGCGCAGGTGAGTCTGTCGGCGGTGACCGCCGGCGGCAAGCGGCTGCGCCCGCGCTTCGCCTTCGGCGCGTGGCGGCTGGGCAGCACCGATCCGCAACGGATCGAGGCGATCGTGGCGCTGGCCGCGTCACTGGAACTGCTGCACGCGGCGATCCTTGTGCACGACGACATCATCGACCACTCCGATCTGCGCCGCGGCCGGCCGTCGGCGCGCGCCGCCCTGGCCGGCCATCACCGGGACCGGGACTGGTGGGGTGCCGCCCAGGAGTTCGGCGACGGCTCGGCGCTGCTGGTCGGCGACCTGCTCTGGTCGGCGGCGCACGACGAGTTCGACGATATGACCGCCACGCTGGCGCCCCCGCTGCGCAGGCAGGTCGCCAGATGCTTCCGGTCCATGCGGGTGGAGGTGATCTCGGGCCAGTTGTTGGAGCTGCGCGCCCAGGCCGCCCGGGACTACCGGCCCGACACCGCGGCGCAGATCCAGCGCTATAAGACCGGCTCCTACACCGTGGTGCGCCCGGTCGAGCTGGGCACGATCCTGACCGGGTCGCCCGCGCCCGCGGTCACGCAGCCGCTGCGCGACTACGCCGTGGCCGTCGGCCAGGCCTTCCAGCTGCGCGACGACCTCGCCGACCTGTTCAGCCCCACCGAATCCACCGGCAAGCAACCCGGCGACGACATTCGGACCGGGAAGCCGACCGAGTTGCTGGGCGCCACACTCGCGATGGCCACCGCCGCCGAGGCACTGAGCCTGGCACCGATCGTCGGCGACGCCGCGGCCGACGACGACCGGATCGCCGACACCCAGCGGATCGCACTGCGGTCCGGCGCGGTCGGCCGCACCCGCGGCCGCATCGACGGGCTGGTCGCCACCGCGGAGCAGGCGCTGTCCCGGCTGCCGGCGACCGTCGATCCCGCCGGACGCGCGGAGCTCGCGCGCCTGCTCACCGAGTGCACCGACCTGTGCTTTCTGCCCGCCGGGTGACCCCCGCTCTCGGGCACCGCACAATGGAGGAGTGACCGACCCGCTAGCGGCCATCGCCGTGAGTCCGCCGGGGCCCCAGATCGGCGCCTTCTTCGATCTCGACGGGACCCTGGTGCGCGGTTTCACCGCCACTGTGCATGCCGGCCATCGCATCCGCAGAGGCCAGTCCGGGTTCGGCGAACTGTCCGGGATCCTGGAGGCCTCGGTCCGCTACAAGCTCGGCCGGATGGAGTTCGCCCGGCTGCTGCAGCGGGCGGCGGGCTACCTGGCCGGCGACGCACTGGCCGACCTGGAGGCACTCGGCGAGGACCTGTTCAACGCGCGCATCATCGGGAGGCTGTTCCCGGTGATGACGGAGGTGGTCGCCGCCCACCAGCAGCGCGGTCACACGGTGGCGATGAGTTCCTCGGCACTGACGATGCACGCCGGCCCGGTCGCCCGGCATCTGGGGATCGAGCATGTGCTGTGCAACCACTTCGAGGTCGACGAGGCCGGAAAGCTGACCGGCAGGATCGTCCGGCCCATCATCTGGGGCAGTCAGAAGGCAAGAGCGGTAATGGAATTCAGCTCGGAACGGGAAATCGATCTGGCCGGGAGCTTCTGTTATGCCGACGGCACCGAGGATCTGCCGGTGCTCGATGCCGTCGGTCATCCGACCGCGGTGAACCCGCGGCCCGGTCTGGCCACCGCCGCGGCACGCAAGGGCTGGCCGATCCTTCGGGTCAGTCCCGAGGCCGACCGGCGGTGGTGGTCCCGCGACCAGCGCTCCGGGAGTCGATGATCGCGCGGACCGTGCGCCGGCACCGTCCACAGTCGGCGCCGGCGCCGCACGCGGTCGCCACCTGTTTGGTCGTGCAGGCGCCGCAATCCACCGCCTCGATCACCTGGTGGCTGGTGATGCCGTTGCACAGGCAGACGAACATCAGCCCTCGATGCGCATCATCTGCTGGAACTGGCCGATGAACACCGGCGGGTAGGCGCCCACCCCCGCCTCGGCCAGCCACTCGGCCGCGTCGTCGGAGTCGTGCAGCCAGCGGCGGGCTTTGGACTCGTCGTCGATCTGTTGCAGGATGAGCACCTCGTGCGCGTCGTCGAGGGCGCGAAAGCTCCAGAACCGCTGCACCCCGGAGGCGCGGAATCCGGCCGCCGCGGCGTGCACGTGCAGGCTGAGCGCGTTGACGTCCGCGACCGGTGTCACCATCGCCACCATCACCGGCGGGGCCGGATGCTCGTCGTGATCGAAGTCGATGCGCTCGAACAGTTCACCGGCGAACACCGCGGGCAGGTCCTGGACGCCGACGGCGTCGAACCAGTCGAAGAACACCCGGGACCGCAGCAGATCCAGGATGGGCTCGCGGGAGTGGATGCCGAGGATGACCAGAACCCGCTCGGGATCGGTCGTCGAGGTGTAGACCAGTACATGGTGCACGCCCATCTCGGCCAACGCCGTCCGCCGGCGTTGTAGCAATGGCCAGACCGCGTTCGGGTCGGGCACCCGATAGTCCGAAACCAGCACCAACGAGTTCGCCAGCCAGTCCTTCATATGGTGGGCACTCCCCCGGTCGAGAATACGGCAGCTGTTAATGGAACTTCCAAAAAACGGTAATGGCATTCTCGCACGCTGTCGAGGTCTGCGTCGACGAACAGGCCCGCCGCCCTTGCCAGAATCGGCGGCCGGGATACTAAACTAGAACACGTTTCAGTCGCGCGATTCGCGATCGCCCAATCAAGGAGCCGTATGCATACCGCCCTCTGTGACCAGCTCGGCATCGATCTGCCGATCTTCGCCTTCACCCATTGCCGCGACGTGGTGGTCGCCGTCAGCAAGGCCGGCGGATTCGGCGTGCTCGGCGCGGTCGGTTTCACCCCCGAGCAGCTTGAGATCGAGCTCAACTGGATCGACGAGCACATCGGCGACCACCCCTACGGTGTGGACATCGTCATCCCGAACAAGTACGAAGGCATGGACGCGACGGACCTGGATCCCGAGGTTCTCAAGAAGACACTCAACGACCTTGTGCCCCAGGAACACATCGACTTCGCCAAGAAGGTGCTGGCCGATCACGGTGTCCCGGTCGACCACAGCGACGACGACGCCCTGCAGCTGCTGGGCTGGACCGAGGCGACCGCCACCCCGCAGGTGGAGGTCGCCCTGCAGCACCCCAAGTGCACGCTGATCGCCAACGCGCTGGGCACCCCGCCGGCCGACATGATCAAGCACATCCACGATGAGGGCCGCAAGGTCGCCGCCCTGTGCGGATCGCCGTCGCAGGCGCGCAAGCACGCCGATGCCGGCGTGGACATCATCATCGCCCAGGGTGGCGAGGCCGGCGGGCACAGCGGCGAGGTCGGCTCCATCGTGCTGTGGCCGCAGGTCGTCAAGGAGGTCGCGCCGGTGCCGGTGCTGGCCGCGGGCGGTATCGGCAGCGGCCAGCAGATCGCCGCCGCGCTGGCGCTGGGCGCGCAGGGCGCCTGGACCGGCTCGCAGTGGGTGATGGTCGAGGAGTCCGAGAACACCCCGGTTCAGCACGAGGCCTATGTGAAGGCATCCAGCCGCGACACCGTGCGCAGCCGGTCCTTCACCGGTAAGCCGGCCCGGATGCTGCGCAACGACTGGACCGAGGCGTGGGAGAATCCGGAGAACCCGAAGCCGCTCGGCATGCCGTTGCAGTACATGGTGTCGGGCATGGCCGTCGCCGCCACGCACAAGTACCCCAACGAGTCCGTCGACGTCGCGTTCAACCCGATCGGCCAGGTGGTCGGGCAGTTCACCAAGGTCGAGAAGACCTCCGCCGTGATCGAGCGATGGGTGCAGGAGTACCTGGAGGCGACCAACACGCTGAACGATCTCAACGAGGCGGCGTCGGTCTGACCACCCGCCCCGAAACACGCGAAATGGCTGCTCCCGCACTTCGGGGAGCAGCCATTTCGTGTTGGTCGTGGACGGCTCAGCCGGCCGGGGCCGGCGGAACGGGTACCACCGGCACCGGAGCCGGTGGCGGGACGGGCGCGGGGACGGCCGGCGAGACCGGCACGTGCGGGCCGGGCGCCTGCGGCGGGATCGGCGTGTTCAGACTGCGCTGCGAGATACCGAGCAGCAGCGCTTCCTTGCCGCTGAGTTCCTGGTTCTGGACCGCGTGCCACAGATCGCGCAGGTAGCTGACGTTGGGCGATTCGGCACCGGCCATCACGCTGGGATCCATGGTCGCCCCCGGCGGCAGGGCGTCCGGGCTGGGCAGGTGCGGGACCCCCTCCGCGGGCGCGGCGACGGTTCCGGCGGGTGCGGCGACGGTCTCGCCCGGCGCGGCAACGGTCTCCTGGACCGGGGGCACCGGCGTGGGCGGCACCTCGGGTTCGGCCATTGCGGGCGCCGCGAACATCAGCGCCGAACAACCACCTGCAACCGCCACCAAGGCCTTTGCTGCGATATCGAACGTCACCGACGCTCCTTCCTTCGGATCATTGCCGATCGGCTCTCGTGAAGTTGTTCCGTTCCGGCGCGTGATTCGTTACAGGTGCGATTACCTTCACCGACTCGAGGACGCAGACTACGCCTCTGGTGTAGCAATGCGGTAGGAGAGCAATTCCTACCGCGGAGGTTGCGCAATGCCGACACCCGACCTTCCTGCCGGATTCGACTTCACGGATCCGGACATCTACGCCGAGCGACTTCCTGTGGACGAATTGGCCCAGATGCGCAAGGTTGCCCCGATCTGGTGGAACGCGCAACCGGAGGGCGTGGGCGGATTCGACGACGGCGGTTTCTGGGTGGTGACCAAACACCGGGACGTCAAGGAGGTCTCGCGGCGCAGTGACGTGTTCTCCAGCCTGGAGAAGACCGCGCTGCCCCGTTACAAGGACGGCACCGTCCGGTCCCAGATCGACTCCGGCAAGTTCGTACTACTGAACATGGACGCCCCGCACCACACCCACCTCCGCAAGATCATCTCGCGGGCCTTCACGCCGCGTGCCATCGAACAGTTGCGCTCCGACCTCGCCGAGCGGGCCCGCGAGATCGCCGCCGCGGCGGCCGCGACCGGACGCGGGGATTTCGTCGAGCAGGTGTCGTGCGAGTTGCCGCTACAGGCCATTGCGGGGTTGATGGGCGTACCGCAGCAGGACCGGATGAAGCTGTTCCACTGGTCCAACCAGATGGTGGGCGACCAGGATCCGGAGTTCGCGACGAACGACGCCGTCAGCGCGTCGGTCGAGCTCATCACCTACGGCATGCAGATGGCCGCCGAACGCAGCGCCAACCCCGGCGATGATCTGGTCACCAAACTGGTGCAGGCCGACGTGGACGGCCACAAGCTCTCCGAGGACGAGTTCGGATTCTTCGTCATCCTGCTGGCGGTGGCGGGCAACGAGACCACCCGCAACTCGATCACCCAGGGCATGATGGCGTTCACCGAGTTCGAAGACCAATGGGAGCTGTTCAAGCGCGAGCGTCCCGGCACCGCCGCCGACGAGATCGTGCGGTGGGCAACGCCGGTGACGTCGTTCCAGCGCACCGCAACCGAGGACACCGAACTGGGCGGGGTGTCGATCAAGAAGGGCCAGCGGGTGGTGATGTTCTACCGCTCGGCCAACTTCGACGAGGAGGTCTTCGAAGACCCGTTCCGGTTCGACATCCTGCGCGACCCCAATCCGCATGTGGGCTTCGGCGGCACCGGCGCGCACTACTGCATCGGGGCCAACCTGGCCCGGATGACGATCGACCTGATGTTCAATGCCATCGCCGACGCCATGCCCGACCTCACCCCGCTGGCCGCGCCCGAGCGGCTGCGCTCGGGCTGGCTAAACGGCATCAAACACTGGCGGGTCGACTACTCCGGCTCGACGAAACAGGCCGTGGCGCACTGATATCCGGAGGGCTGCGGTAATCCAGGAGGGAGCGCCAGTAGTCGTCGTCGATCTCCCCGTTGCGACGCAAGACCATTGCCAATCCCGTCGCCATCGCGATACCGAGCAGACCCAACCACAATCCGGCCAGCGCGATCACCACCCATGCCACAGCGGTCAGCGTCGGCCACGGCGACAGCACGGCCAGCACGGGGGCGAAGAAGAATCCGGTACCGATGTACCAGGATGATCCGGCGCGGTCACAGCGAAGGACCGTGCGCAGCCAGCGGGGTACCGGAGGTGTGGCGTCCGTGTTCGTCATACCGTCACGGTGCGCCGCCGAGGTCAGCGCCGCAATTACCCGGCAGGTAATGGTGCCGCTACCGGTTGTGGCCGACACTGGTCCGGTGACCGGTGTTCAACTGCAGAATCCGCCGTTCGGCTCGCTGATGCGGTCGTGGCGGCAGCGCCGCCGCCTCAGCCAGCTCGATCTCGCACTGGAGGCCGACGTGTCGGCCCGCCACGTCAGCTTCATCGAGACCGGGCGCTCGACCCCGAGCCGGGCCATGGTGCTGCGGCTGGCGGCCGCGCTGCAGGTGCCGGCCCGCGAGCAGAATCAGCTGCTGATCGCCGCCGGACTGGCGCCGGCCTATTCCGAACGCACACTCGACGATCCGGGGATGGCCGCCGTGCGCGCGGGTGTCGAACGAGTTCTCAACGCCTACAACCCGTTTCCGTGCCTGGCCATCGACCGGGATTGGAATGTGCTGCAGATCAACTCCGGCACCTCGGTGATGCTCGAGGATGTCGCCCCGCATCTGCTGGCGCAGCCGAACGCGTTGCGCATATCGCTGCACCCGGACGGGCTCGCGCCCCGCATCCGGAATCTGGCGCAGTGGCGGCACCACGTGATCGGGCGGCTGCGCCGCGAGGTCGCCGTCAGCGGATCGGCGGCATCGGCCGAGTTGCTGGCCGAGATCGAGTCCTACCCGGGCGGTCAGGCCGAGACCACCGATCTCGGCGGTGTCGTGGTGCCGCTGGAACTGCTCGGCACCGACGGGCAGGTGCTCACGTTCTTGAGCACCGTGACCACCTTCGGGACCGCGCTGGATCTGACCGCTGCCGAACTCAGCATCGAGGCGTTCCTGCCCGCCGACGACGCGACCGCGCGGGCGCTGCACGCCGGCAATTAATTCGCGCGGCGCAAAACCGTGGCCGCCGAACGCCGTTGCGAGCAGGGTCGTCCCCATGACCGCCACCGCTGATGTCCCGACCCTCACCCCGACCGCCGTCTCACGGCTGAAGGTGCCCGCGCTCGACGAGCTGGAACGTCCCGCCGTGAAGGGGTTCTTCGCCAAGCAGCAGCGCGACGAGGGCCTGACGTCCAACTGGTTTCGCGCCCTGTCGCTCAACGAGGGCGACCTGGAACGGCTCAACGGCTATCTGCTGCCGCTGCTGGGCACCGACGGGCGCGGCGGGCTCACCGAGCGGGAGCGCGAGGTCATCGCGACCGTGGTGTCCGGTGAGAACCGGTGCGCCTACTGCCACACCAACCACGCCAACAAGCTGGGCAAGGTCGCCGGCGACTGGTCCTTCGGCCAGCGGGTGGCCATCGACCACACCCAGGTCGCCGAACTCACCGAGCGCGAACGGGCGCTGGGCGACCTCGCCGTGCTGGTCAACAACCATCCCCAGCAGATCCGCGACGAGCATTTCGCCGGGCTGCGCGAGCTGGGCCTCGATGACCACCTGATCCTGGAGGCCATCTCGATCGCGGCGTTCATCGGCGCCACCAACCGCATCGGCATCGCGCTGGCGGTGCCGCCGAACCCGGAGTACACCGGGATTCCCGCGAGTCGTTTCCAGTAGGCGACTGGAAACGCCACTCCCCTGACCCGCACCGCTGCGGGTTTCCATCAGGTTCTGGAAACGGGCTCTTCTGTTCTCGACTGCAAAGGCGGAGACCGCACGGCGGTGCCGATCTCGAAATCCGGGTTCCTCTCAGTTCCTCGCGATGGCGAAGGCAGCTCGCCATTCAGACCCGAACAGGCTGATGGTGACTCTCATTCACCAGATTGGAGAGGTTTCGCCACACCTGCGTCCGAGTTCCGTCTTCGTCGGGGCCCATGTCGTCTGGAGGTTTTGCTCTACTTCCTCACATTCCCCGGTCGGCGGGGCATTGGCCTACGACGGTCTCCGCTCGGATGGTCGGTCTCCGCCAGTATTCGATCCGGCGGGAGCAGCCGAAGAAAACCAGGGCGAGGCGCAGCCTGCCGGCAAACTTTATTGACTTCTGCGAAGGATTTCACGTCCCCGGTGGCGCCGCTATGGCACGATCCTGCCGAGGTTACTTCGCAAGGGGATTCAGTGGGTTTTTACATCCGCAAGAGTTTGAGTGCCGGACCGTTCCGGTTCAATCTCAGCAAGTCCGGCATCGGAGTCAGCGTCGGCGTGCCAGGGTTCCGCGTCGGCACTGGGCCGCGGGGCAACTATGTGCACATGGGTCGAGGCGGCGTCTATTACCGCACCACGCTGAACGGACCGACGGCCCCGGCGTCCACACCGAGGCCTGTGCCGGGCACCTTCCAGCCCAGCGGCATCCTGATGGAGGATGTCACCGGCGCCACCGCCGTCGAGCTCGCCCCGACCGGTGGCGGCGACATTGTCGAGCAACTCAACACTGCCGCCTCCCGCACCCCGTGGGGATGGTGGGTCACTGCGGCCACGGTATTACTCGGTTTGATCAGCCTACCGTGGGGACTGATCGTGTGGGCGCTGCTCGCTCCCCTGTGCATCTGGATGGTGCTCAACGACCGCGCCCGCAAGACCGTCATCCTGTTCTACGACGTCGAAGACGAACACTTCACCTGGTTCGACACGCTCGTGCGCATGTGGCCCTGGCTCAGCGAATCGCAAAAACTGTGGCGGGTCCTGCAGGCAGGCAACGTAGCAACCACCCATCAGTTCAAAACGAACTCAGGTGCCAGCCGCATTATCAACCGCGTCGACGTCGCCGCGGCCACCACCGGCCCCAAGGCGCTCTCAACCAACATCGCCGTCCCGTCTATCACTGCCGGCAAAGCCGCACTGTACTTTCTTCCCGACCGCATCCTGGTGCGCGACGGTAACCGCTTCAGTGACATCAGCTACGCCCACCTGAAGGTGCAGGCAGGCGACACACGCTTCATCGAAAGCAATGCCACTCCGCGCGATGCTGTTCAAGTTGATCAGACCTGGCAATACGTCAACGTCAAAGGAGGCCCCGACCGCCGGTACAAGAACAACCGCGTGCTGCCGATCATGCGTTACGGCACCCTCGACCTCACGAGTTCGCACGGCCTGCAGTGGCAACTCCAGATCTCCCGCGCCGACGCCGTCGCCCCCGTCGGCCGAGCTATCGCTGACGCTCCCCCACTCCAAAGTCCGACAACGTCTCCAGCCGTGCAACATTCACCGGCACCCGCCAAGCGCACCCCTGCCCCGCCTGCACCTGTCGCACCGACAACCGCACGTCTACTTGCCTCGCCGGTCGCCGCCCCTACCGGTCGGTCGACGAAGTCGCCGATTACTCGCACCGTTCTCACCCGCCGCGCGACCGCCTACCCGGCGTCAGAGGCGACCTTCACTGCGATCGATCTGGAAACCACCGGACTCGATCCAGCCACAGACAGGGTCGTGGAGATCGGGCTGGTCAAGTTCAGCGCCGACGGCACCATCCTGGATGAATTTGCCACGCTGATCAACAGCCCGGGGTCGGACCCCGAGGCCCGCGCCATCCATCAGATCGACGACGACGATCTGGTCGGCGCGCCATCGATCGAGCAAGCCTTTCCCGAGGTACTCGCATTCATCGACGGCACCATTCTGGTTGCCCATAACTGTGAATTCGAGGAGGGATTCCTCGCGGCCGCAGCACGTCACGCCAAGGTCAAACTACCGAAAATTGTTGCCCTGTGCACACTTCAGACCTCACGGCGACAACTCGACGGCCGTGCCTTCAGCCTCACCGCGATGTACAAGACGGCCACCGGAGGCTGGTCTGATCAGAAACACACCGCACTCGGTGACGCTCGCGCAGTCCGGGAGGTACTGCTGTGGCTACTCAACAAAGCACCGACACCGCTCTACCTCACCGCAGGCCCGCTCACCCCGCAAGTGACAACATTCACCGAATGCCCCATCAGCTGTCGGCCGGTCCCACTATCACGTGGCTCCGTCACCGAACTACTCAACTCATTCCCCCAATCGCCCCATCCGCGCGCCGGGGATCCTGCGCAGGCCCAGCAATATGTCGCGCTGCTCACCAATGCCGTCGAAGACGGGCGACTGACCTACGAAGAAGCCGACGCGCTCACCCGCCAGGCACGAGCGACACGTCTGACCGGCCCACAGCTCAAGACACTGCACCACACTGCATGGCACGAGACCTATCCCGACAGCAAGGCGCACGATTGGCACCTCCTGTCGGCTGTCCAGCGCCGCGAAATGTACCTGCTCGCCGACGCACTCGGCCTATCCGAGCTGAGCACCCAAATCGACGACATCATCCAGCAATGCGCCGAACCATCTCCCCCGCCGGAAGCCCGCTACCTGAAAAGTCTTCGTATCGCGATCGTTGGTGACCACAATGAAGTCATCGACTTGCGAGAGCGCGCAGAAGGCTACGGCGCCAAACTCGCGGTCAACGTCACCAAAACTGTCCAATGGATGGTCAGCACAACTCCAGACGCCACCGACTCCCGGCACACCACAGCACGAAAACTCGGGATACCGATCATCACTCCCGCCGAAGGCGCCGCTCGCTTGGACGACGCCATCCGCGAAGCCGAACTCAAAGCCTACGAACGGCAACGCGAAGTCGACCGTCACGCCGCTCTACGACAGCAACGAGCAGACGAAGCCGACGCATACTGGCGACCAACCTGGCGATCTACCGAACTGGACCGCGACCCGGAACCACAACCCTGGTACGACTAGACGGCTCAGCGTCACCAACCGATCAGCGCCAGGTCACGGCGGCCCCGAGCCGACCAGCTGACGGGGGGTCGCGTGTGGTGTGGCTTCCCCGAGTTGTATGTCCATACTCGCACTGCTGAACTGCGGCGGATCGAACTAATCCATCTCATGTGTCATGGCGTCGTCCCACTCGGAACTGTTTGGTCCACGCTGTGATCATTTGACCGGTCGTTCTCTGGCAAATCCAGAACCGCGGGAAGGCTTGCATGCAGGGCTTGCGGGGACGTGATGCGTGGTATCGGCGCACAGTCTTTCTGAGATTCGTCGTCCTGGGCGAAACCGCTCCGCCACGCGTGCGCTGAACCGCACGGCTACACGGCTTCGCCGCCGCACGTTGCTTGTAGAGTAGTCAGTATCAGTTCGCGATGACGCGGGTGATTGATTCGATCCGCGAGGACTGCAGGTAACGCTCGGGGCACGTCGCGCCTGTCGGGTCATCGAAGAAGAACAGCGACGTTGCCAGACACTTTTCCTGCCAATCACTCTCAAGCTGCGTGCCGCCGGAAACTATGTGCAATGGCAATACAGACCGCGGCACCTCGATACCCTGACCCATACCCGATTCCTGTTGCATACCAGCCTGCCTCGCAGAACTCGTTACTGCACAGGGGTTCAGCATCTCCGGTGCCCAACACTGTCATCACAGTGTTCGTTCACACATGCGCTGAGGGAATACAGATGTATTGTCCCTCCATGGCGACTGAGAAGAACTCGCCATCACCATAACGGGGAAGCGAAGAGTGGCAACAGACAACATCATTCGGATAGTGCAAACCGTCCTAGCGGCCGCCGTTGCCGCGTTCGCGATATCCGTGGTGGTCGGCGGGCATTGGTGGGAGACTCCACCCCTGCCACCGCCCCCACCGCTAGCCACCAACGTCGAGGCAGTCTCCGACCAAGTGATCTCGCTCGTGCGTACGCAGCTATCTACGAATGAAGGGACGAAGGATCTCGGGCTCAGTCTCGGAGACGACTTGCAGCTCATCAATGTCGACCTCAATCAATACCGAGGTCTGCTCACCATCACTACGCAGCGGGGCACACAGAAGTTCGTGCAGGTCGACGTCACAGCGGACCCGACCGGCGCAATGTTCTACAACATGGACGGTGTTCATCTTTCGAACCTGGTCGATGCAGCCAACGAAGAACAGTCATGAGTTCAATGCGTTGATCATGAGGACGAGCTTTCCACCGTCGACCTGCGCGACCGTACACAAGCTACTTCGCCGGATAGACCCACCCCTACGCATACAGCCTGCCCAATACGCCAGACCGAAATCTGATCGACAGCATCGCCTCTTTGTTCACTTCTGCCGGCGGCAAATGCGGGTTAGCCGGTCAGCCAACGCAACACCCCGATGTGGCACACCGCCCGACATCGTGGATCCCAAGTCCCACTGGTCTGACCACTTGACCTCTTACCGATCATCTGCCAAGCTGGCCGCATGGCGTTGCAACCGGTCAACCGGCGCTCGGTCCCCGAGG
Source organism: Mycobacterium sp. AMU20-3851 (assembly GCF_043974665.1). Taxonomy (NCBI): domain Bacteria; kingdom Bacillati; phylum Actinomycetota; class Actinomycetes; order Mycobacteriales; family Mycobacteriaceae; genus Mycobacterium; species Mycobacterium sp. AMU20-3851. Next base: position 2,654,760 of record NZ_CP146371.1, on the reverse strand, counting down.
AGGTGTTCGAGCAGATCGTCGCCGACGTGCTCAGCGGCGAGATGAAACCCGGCGATGCGCTGCCCAGCGAGCGCCGCCTCGCCGAGGTGCTGGGGGTGTCCCGGCCGGCGGTGCGGGAGGCCCTCAAACGGCTGACCGCCGCCGGTCTGGTCGAGATCCGGCAGGGCGACACCACCACGGTGCGCGACTTCCGCCGCCACGCCGGACTCGACCTGCTCCCCCGGCTGCTGTTCTCTGCCGGCGAGCTCGACACCGCGGTGGTCCGCTCCATCCTGGAGACCCGGCTGCACAACGGACCGAAGGTGGCCGAGCTGGCCGCGGCCCGGCGCAGTCCGGACATCGCCGCCCTGCTCGACACCACTATCGAGACACTGTGCAGCGCAACCGATCCCGTGGAGCGCCAACGGCACGCCCTGACCTTCTGGGACCACCTCGTCGACGCCGCGGACTCCATCGCGTTCCGGTTGATGTACAACACGCTGCGGGCCACCTACGAGCCGGCCCTGCCCGCGCTCGCCGCGATGATGGCCGCGGAGGTGGGCCGACCCGAGGCCTACCGCGCGATCGCCGCCGCGGTCGATGCCGGCGACCCCGCGGCGGCAGGTTCTGCTGCCCGCGCGCTGTTGGAGCCCGCCACCACCGCACTGCTCGATGCCCTCACCGAACTGGAGGCCGCACTATGAACGTGCGCCGTGGCCTCACCCTGGCCCAGGCGGGCCGGGAGTTTCTGCGACATCCCTCGCCGTGGATGCTGGCCGGCGCCCTGGCTGCGGCGTTGGGCACCCGGGTCGCGGTCGGCGACTGGCAACTCACCGATCTGGTGCTGCCGGTGGTGATGCTCGCCGTGTTCCCGTTCGCCGAGTGGGTGATCCACGTCGTCATCCTGCACTGGCGGCCACGCCGAATCGCCGGTGTGACAGTCGATCCGCTGCTGTCGCGCAAGCACCGCGCCCATCACGTCGAACCGCGCGACCTGCCGCTGGTGTTCATCCCGTGGCAGTCTCTGCTGTGGATCCTGCCGCTGGCCGTGGCCACCGCGCTGACGGTCTTCCCGAGCCTGGGCCGCGGTCTGACGTTCCTGGTGTTCCTCACCGTGCTCGGTATCGGCTACGAGTGGTGCCACTATCTGATCCACACCGACTACAAACCCAAAACCGCCGTCTACCGGTCGATCTGGCTCAATCACCGCCGGCACCACTTCAAGAACGAGCACTACTGGTTCACGGTGACCAGCAGTGGCACCGCCGATCGAGTGCTGGGGACCCATCCCGACGCGGGGGCCGTCGAGTCCTCACCGACCGCGCGCAACCTGCACGCCGATGCCTGACGGTTCGCGAAAACCTCAGGCCTGCACGATGATCGGGTCACCGATGCTGACGTTGTTGTAGTACCACTCGGCGTTGTCGGGGCTCAGGTTGATGCAGCCGTGGCTGACGTTGGCGTAGCCCTGCGATCCGACCGACCAGGGCGCGCCGTGCACGTACACACCGCCCCAGGTGACCCGCACCGCGTCGTAGACGGTGAGCTTGTAGCCCTCGGGGTCATCCAACGGAATGCCGATGGTGCGTGAATCCATCACCACCACGCTCTCTTTGCCCAGCGCGGTGAACCGGCCGACCGGAGTGGGGAACTTGGGCTTGCCCATCGATGCCGGCATTTCGCGGGCGACCTCACCGTCGATGCTGACGGTGAAGGTGTAGGCGCTGATGTCGGCGACACCGACGACCTGGGCGCCGGTCTCGAAGGACGTCTTCAAACCGTCGGCCTGCACGGTGATGGTCGAATGCGCCGGCCAGTACTCGGTCGGGGTGAATCGGACGGTCGAGTCGTCGAGCCATTCGTAGCTGCCGTCCGGGACGGTGGGCGCCGAGAACGAGATGCCCCGTTCGGCCGCCGCCCGGTCGACAACGGGTTCGCGATAGGTCACGGTCACCGGGTAGGCCACACCGACGACATCACCGGCTACCGGTGACACCGCAACGGCGGCCGACGGGGTGTGCACCGCGGCCGCGCCCATGGCCGTGGACGTCATCGACATGAGGGCGACAACACCCGTCGTGACCAGCAGAGACTGCATTACTTTGCGCAAGCTCGGTGAACCTCCCCTGATTCCGGACATCCGGACCTGGTGTGCTGACTACATGGTAGTTCGTACCGAGCCCGGGAAATGTTAGCCAGCGAACCGATCGGCCGGTCAGCCCATCGACGGCGGCCGGATGACCGCCGGCGGTCCCTGCTCGTTGCCTCCGAGCCGTAGCCGGTCCCGGATCCGCTGGAGCAGCGGCTTCTTGGGCGGTTCGTACACCGGCGACACCACCGGGGGCGGCGCCACCGGCGGCGGGGCCAGTACCGGTGGCGGAGGCGCCAGCACCGGCGGCGGAACCGGGGCCTGAGCCGGTGCCTCGTCGGGCAGCTGGGCGGGTGCGGTATCCAGAACCGGGACGACCTCGGCCGGAGGTGGCACCGCCTCGACGACGGGTTCGGCGACCGGGGCAACGGCTTCGGCCGGCTCGGCGATCACCGGCGCCTCGGCCGGCGGCGCCTCGACCAGGGGTGCCGGCACCCGGGACGGCGGGACCGGCGCGGAGATGCGCTCCGCGGTGGCGACCGGTTCGGGCGCGGCAGTCGGCTGGCGCGGCGACAGTTGCACCGCGACGGCGACCGACGCGGACACCACGAAAGTCAGCACACCGGCGGCCAGCAATCCGGTCAAGGCCTGCGACGGGGACGGACGACGCCCCCCGGCGCTGTGCCGGCCGCTGGCGGGCGCCGCCGTGAACGGCCCGGTGTCCAGCGGCAGATCGGCACTGTGGGTCGATGCGAGCGCGGCGCCCCGAGCGAGCGCCAGCGGAGCCTCCGCCGGGGCGAAAACCGGGACCGAGAGTGCCTCCTGCAGCCGCGGCAGGACCGCGTCGAAGCCGCCGGCGGACCCGACCAGCACCAGTGCCTCCGGTTGCCAGTCGGCTCGGGTGAAGACGGTGCTGAGCCAGCCGATCAGGCTCTCGTCAGAATCGATGGTGTGGTTGATGGCCGTCTGCACCGCACCGTCGTCGGTGTGCACGATCAAGGCGATGGCGGTATCGGGTTCCAGCACACAGACCGCACTGGTGCGGTAGCCGATGACATCGGCCATACCGCGCGCCAGTGCCTCGGTGGCCTCCGGCAGCCGGATCGGTACGACATTGCCGAAGCCGGATTCGGTCAACGACTCCATCAACAGGGACGCCTCGGCGTCCGCGTCGTCGCTCCAGGTGACGCCGATGGATGTCAGGCGCCGGCCGTGCGACGTCGCGATCGCCTCCACCGCGGCGGCGGCCTGCTCGGTGGCTGCCCGCACATCGGCGCCATCGACGGCCATCTCGAAGGTGTCCCGCGGACCGGCTGCGGAGTGGTTTTCGTCGTCGGGGGCACCGCCCACGACCACGACAGACAGCGATCGAGGCGTCATCGACAAGCCGAGCACCGCGCCCACATGAACCCCTTCGGACCCCTCGGTCGCACGCGCGCGACCCTCGAGACGTTGCAGTCATCGTCCCGTTACCGGGCTGACACTACCTCCGGAAGCACCCCGTTACCCACCCGTGCTCGACATTGATCCGAAGCAGGTTTGCCCCGTCGGCAGTCATACCTTGTCGTGCGCTCTTGAACAATTTGCTCGTCTGACAAGCATCGCACCGGAGCATTCGCGACTTCGGCTGAACGCATCCACATGCCGCCGGGGCCTGCGATGGTGAGGACATGACTGGGGAGGACGAAGCGGGAACCACTCGGACCGACCACCCGACATCGCGCACCATCTTCGGCCATCCGATCGGGCTGGCCAACCTGTTCGGCGTCGAACTCTGGGAGCGTTTCTCCTTCTACGGGATGCTGACCATCCTGGGTTACTACCTGTACTACTCGGCGACCGACGGCGGCCTGGAACTGTCGAAGGCGACGGCCACCGGCATCGTGGGGGCCTACGGCGGGCTGGTGTACCTGTCCACGGTGCTGGGCGGTTGGCTCGCCGACCGGGTGCTCGGCATGGAACGCACCGTGTTCTACGGCGGGGTGGTCGTGATGCTCGGCCATCTCGCGCTGGCGGTGTTGCCCGGAATCACCGGGGTGGCAACAGGTCTGGTGCTGGTGGCGTTGGGATCGGGGGCACTCAAGGCCAATGCGTCCTCGTTGCTGGGCACCCTCTACGACAAGGGCGACGCCCGCGCCGACGGCGGATTCACCCTGTTCTATCTCGGCATCAATCTGGGCGCCTTCATCGGCCCGCTGATCACCGGGCTGCTACAGACCCGGGTCGGGTTCCACTACGGATTCGGCGCCGCCGCAATCGGTATGGCGCTGGGCCTGGCTCAGTATGTGGTGTTCCGCCGCAACCTCGGCAACCACGGACGCGAGGTGCCCAATCCGCTGCCACGGTCCGGCGTGCTGCCCGCCGTCGGTGTCGCCGCCGGGGTGATCGTCGTGGTCGTGGCCGCGTTCGCCATCGGCCTGGTGACGCTGGCCAACCTGTCCCAGGTCACCACCGGCGTCATCGTGGTCGCGTCCGTCGGCTACTTCGTGCTGCTGTTGAAGAGCCCGAAAGTGTCTGCGCTGGAACGGACCCGCGTCAGCGCTTTCATCCCGTTGTTCATCGCCAACGCGGTGTTCTGGTCGCTGTTCCAGCAGATCTTCACCGTGCTCGCCGTGTATTCGGACGAGCGGATGAACTGGTCGATCTTCGGCTGGACGGCCCCGTCGAGCTGGATCGGTTCGATCGAGCCGGTCTGGATCATCCTGCTGTCGCCGGTGTTCGCCCTCATGTGGACCCGGCTCGGGCAGCGGGCACCGACCACACCCCGCAAATTCGCCTACGGTGTCATCGGTATGGGGGCGGCGTTTTTGCTGTTCCTGCCGATGGCCGGAACCACCGGGCGGGCCGTGCCTGCGCTGCTGGTGGTCGCCATCATGGCGGTCTTCGCGATTTCGGAGCTGATGATCTCGCCGATCGGCCTGGCGGTCACCACCCAACTTGCCCCCGACGCGTTCCGGGCGCAGATGATGGCGCTCTACTTCTTCTCGGTCGGCCTGGGAACCTCGATGTCCGGGGTGCTGGCCGGGTACTACGACCCAGCCCATGAGTTCGCCTATTTCGGCCTTCTCGGGCTGGTCGCCATCGCGGCGGGCCTGATCGTGTTGGCGTTGACCGGCCGCATCAGCCGGCTGATGGAGGGCGTGCACTAGGCGGGCGTCTGGGTGACCGCGGCTTGACCGGATCTGCGCCGACTCGTGATCTGCACATCCGGTCAAACGCAGCACGCTCGGCGGAGAATCGGGGTACGCGGAGCGCCGTACGTCCACTGACACCGAGGTCAGGTCGGCGAAGGAGAAGTGCCCGATGAGAACCGTGCTGTCCGAAGATCTGTTCACCGGCCCGACCGGGCGGGGCACGGTGTACGTGCTCAGCCGCGGTTGGGGTGATTCGACGGCGGGCTGCTCCTGCGGGTGGTCCGGACGTCGGCGCCGTCTCAAGGCGGCCGCCGAGCAGGACGCCTGGGCACACAGCGCGCACGGGGGCTGCGCGGTGTCAGTGCCCCTGGTCAACCCCGACCGCTGGTGCTGACCCGCCGACGATGTCGGCGAGCAGCGCCGGTTCGATGTTCCCGCCGGACAGCACCATCACGGTGGGACCGGCCGGGGTCGGGTGGCGCCGGTAGGCGGCCAGCGCCACCGCGCCGCTGGGCTCACTGACCAGCCGCGCGCGCACCGCGAGTTCCGCGACCGCGGAACGTATTTCGTCTTCGGATACGGTCAATACATCGGTCAGCACATGCTGCAGATGCGCGAAGGTCAGCTCGGACGGTTCTGATCGCAGACCGTCGGCGATGGTGCGGTTGCGCTCCTGGATGGACATCGCGAAGCGACTGCCGCGGCGTAGACCCTCGGCGGTGTCGGCGGCCAATTCCGGTTCCACACCGAAGATCTGGGCCTCGGGGCACAACGCCCGAATCGCGGTGCCGATACCGGAGGCCAGTCCACCCCCGCTCACCGGGACCAGCACGGTGGCGACGTCGGGCAGATCCTCGGCGATCTCCAGTCCGATGGTGCCCTGCCCGGCGATGATGTCCGGGTGGTCGAACGGGGGCACGAGCGTCGCGCCGGTTTCGGCGACCAGTTCGGCGGCCACCGCCTCACGCTCCCCCGCTCCGCACAACACGACCCGGGCGCCGTGACTGCGGGTGCGCACCACCTTGATCTCGGGGGTCTCCTCCGGCATCACGATGTGGGCCTCGATACCGAAGCGTGCCGCCGCGTAGGCGACGGCCTGGGCGTGATTGCCGCTGGAGTACGCGACGACGCCGCGCCCGCGAACCGCCGGGTCGATCCGGCTGATGGCGTTCAGCGCGCCGCGCACCTTGAATGCGCCGATCACCTGCAGACTTTCGGGTTTGATCCAGAGCGGGCGGGCAGGGTCCGCCCAGTCGGCCGGGATGAGCGGGGTACGCAGAATGCCGCCCCGCAGTCGTTCGGCGGCCGCCCGGACGTCGTCGATCGTGACGAGGGTGGGCGCGGTCATCGTGGGTACGCCGGGGAGCTGATCACACAGCGATGGTAGCCGCGCACCGCTGGGCGAGTGTTTGTGGTGCGGCGCGGTTGTGGTGCATCGTAATTGGGGTGACCTCACTGAAAGTGGTGCCTCGCTACGCCGAAATCGACCAGCAGGGCGTGGTCTTCAACGGCCACTACCTGACCTGGTTCGACGAGGCGTGCACCGCACTGCTGGACGAAGTGGCGGTGAGCTATCCCGAACTGATCTCGGCGGGCGTCGATTTCCAGGTGGTGCACAGCGAGATCGATTTCCTGGCGTCGGTCCGGTGGCGCGACGAGGTGCGCGTCGAGGCGGTCTGCGATCACGTCGGCACCACGAGCTTCGCCATCGCGTTCACGGTGCTGCGGTCCGCACCCGACACCGACGGTATCGAGCAGGTCGCCGTCCGCGGACGCAACGTGTACGTGGTGGTGTCCACCGACACCTGGGCGAAACGCCCCCTGCCCCAGCGGTTGCGTGACGCGCTGGAGGCAGGGCGCTAGGTCCGCCCGCTCATCACGGTTTGTAGAGGGTGAACTGACAGACATCGGTGTAGCCGTCCCGGAACAGCTCGGCACACCCGGTCAGGTACCGCATGTAGCGGTCGTAGACCTCTTCGGACTGAATCGCGATGGCCTCGTCGCGGCGCTCCCGTAGAGCGTCCGCCCAGATCGTCAGGGTCCGCGCGTAGTGCAGCCGCAGGGACTGCACCCGCTGCACCTCGAACCCGACCTTGACGGCGTGGTCCTGCACCACGGACACGAACGGCAGCTGACCGCCCGGGAAGATCTCGTCCATGATGAACTTGAAGAACTTGAGCTTCGTCATGGTCAGCGGCAGTCCGCGGGCGGCGAAGTCCTCGTCACTGGGTTTGACGATGGTATGCAGCAGCATCGTCCCGCCGGGCGGCAGCGCGGCGTATGCCATCGCGAAGAAGTCGTCGTACCGGCTGGCGCCGAAGTGTTCGAAGGCGCCGATCGAGACGATGCGGTCGACCGAACCGGAGAACTGCTCCCAACCCTGCAGCAGCACCTCGCGGGACCGCTCGGTGTCCAAACCGGCGAACAACTCCTGCACGTGCGCCTGCTGGTTGCGGCTCAGGGTCAGCCCGATGACATCGACGTCGTACCGCTCGATGGCACGGCACAGGGTGGCGCCCCACCCGCAGCCGATGTCCAGCAGTGTCATCCCGGGCTGCAGGCCGAGCTTGCCCAGGGACAGGTCGATCTTCGCGTACTGAGCCTCCTCCAGCGTCATATCGTCACGCTCGAAATATGCGCAGCTGTAGGTCTGAGTGGGATCCAGGAACAGCCGGAAGAAGTCGTCGGACAAGTCGTAGTGCGACTGGACGTCCTCGAAATGCGGCCTCAGGCCAGCCCCCGGGACCTGGTTTTCGGATACGGGCAAAACAGCCCTTTCATTAGTGCGCGAACTCGAACCGACTCGTCAGGTGACGAGCCCTCCCCCGTAGCGTGAAGTTTACGCCCGGGAATCGGCTCCCCGACCGTCAGCGAACAGTCTGACGCATCTGCCGGGTCCATGACACCCGTTCGACCAGCGTCGTTCACCAGCAATCTTGAGATATCACAATCTCGGGTGGGCCCGAACAGGAGCGAACCGGTGTGCGTCCCTTGAATTGGTAACAGCAACGGCCCACAGTGGAAACATGACCGAACAGTGGATCCAGGGGCACGTCCTGCAGCGGATCACCTTCCGCGACGGTCTGGTGCTCAACTTGGACGACTACAACGAACTCGTCATTTCCGTCCCGCTGGATCTGACGTTGCCGCAGATCGCGGGTGTCGCGGGCGCCGCGGAGCCGGAGGTGGTGACCATCGATCCGACCGCGGTGCGCAACGAGCAGAAGCCGCTCTTCGATTTCGCCGGGGCGACCTGCACGCACGCGGACTGGGATCCCGACGGCAGCCTGCACCTGCAGTTCTCCGGCGGCCAGCACATCGACGTGCGCAGCGACGATGCGCACACGTCCTGGGAGTTGTACGGCAAGCACCACGGCTATGTCGCCTGCCTGCCGCACGGCCGCGTCCGGGTCGTCCGCCATGACCTGCCCGAACCGGCCACCGATTGACGAGTGCCGGTTTCGCCGGTGCCCGGTGCGACGCGGATCTAAGCTACGGCCATGCCCATCGCGCAGCGGGTGAACGGAGCGCCGCCGCAGCCGGTGCCACTGGCCGATATCGACCTCGGGTCCTGGAAGTTCTGGCAACGGGACGACGACTTCCGTGACGGCGCCTTCGCCACGTTGCGGCGGGAGGCCCCGGTGTCCTTCCACCGGCCGATCACCATCGAAGGCGTGGACGCGGGCGCGGGGCACTGGGTGCTGGCCCGCTATGACGACGTCCACTACGCGAGCCGCCACCCCGAGTTGTTCAGTTCCAGCCCCAACATCACCATGGGCGATCAGACGCCGGAACTCGCCGAGTATTTCGGATCGATGATCGCGATGGACGATCCGCGGCACAGCCGGCTGCGCAACATCGTGCGCAGTGCATTCACGCCGCGGGTGTTGGCCCGAATCGAAGATTCGGTGCGCGCCCGCGCGCGGCATCTCGTCTCGACCATGGTGGCCGATCATCCGGACGGCCGCGCCGATGTGGTTGCGACGCTGGCCGGGCCCCTTCCGCTGCAGGTGATCTGCGACATGATGGGCATCGCCGAGTCCGATCACGACACGATCTTTCACTGGACGAACGTCATCCTCGGGTTCGGCGATCCCGACCTGACCGCCGACTTCGACGAGTTCGCGCAGGTCGCGATGGATATCGGCGCGTATGCGACGGCGTTGGCCGAGGATCGGCGGGCTCGGCCCGGCGATGATCTGACCACCGCCCTGGTCGCCGCCGAGGTGGACGGCGAACGGCTGACCTCCGCGGAGGTGGCATCCTTCTTCATCCTGCTCGTGGTGGCGGGAAACGAAACCACCCGCAACGCGATCAGCCACGGGGTGGCCGCACTGAGCCGATTCCCGGAGCAACGCGACCTGTGGTGGTCCGACTACGAGGCACTGGCGCCGACCGCGGTCGAGGAGATCATCCGCTGGGCGTCCCCGGTGGCCTACATGCGCCGCACGCTGACCCGCGACACCGAACTCGCCGGCGTGCCGATGGCGGCCGGTGACAAGGTGACCCTCTGGTACGGGTCGGCCAATCGCGACGAGACCCGATTCGCCGATCCCTGGCGCTTCGACGTGCAGCGCAACCCCAACCCGCATCTGGGGTTCGGCGGCGGCGGTGCGCACTTCTGCCTCGGCGCCAACCTGGCCCGCCGCGAGATCACCGTCGCTTTCGAAGAGCTGCATCGCCAGGTCCCCGATGTGCGCGCCGACGGTGAGCCGGACCGGTTGCTCTCGGCGTTCATCCACGGCATCAAGCGGCTGCCGGTGCGGTGGACGCCGTCCGGTTAGGCGATCCGTGCGGCGACGGCGCGGCAGGTGTCGGCGAGTTCCGCGCGCGATGGACCGTCCGGGATCGCCGGTCGCCACCCCGCGGCGAACGCCTCCCGCGCCAACGGCTCGGCGGCGGCCAGGACGACCGGTGACGAGTCCATTCGCTGATAGGGCTGCACCAGCGGGCCGAGACGCGAATCGTGTTCGGCAGCAGCCACTATCAAATCGCTGGGCAACCGCTGTGACAGGTCGACATCGACCCCCGACCAGCGGCGCAGCCGGTGTGTATCCGCGTACACCTGATCATCGAACCACGGCTTGATGTGGTCGGCGCACCAGCCGTCGAAGTCGGCCGTGACGCCCTCGACCTGCGCGGGCGTCAGCCGTTTCCCGCCGAGCAACCCGACGAGCGCGCGTGCCTGCATCAACGCCAGCGCAACCCCCCGCCCGGCCAGCGGCGTGGTGGTACACACCGCGTCGCCGACCGCGATGACGCCACGCGGCCGGCCCTGCTGTCCCCGGTAGCCGTTGTAGAGGCGGCCTCCGGCGAGCACCGGGGTGATCGGCTCGGAGCGGCCGGGAACCGTCCATCGACAGAGCGCGGGGATGGATGCAACCGCTCGTTCGAACACCACGTTCTCGCGCAGTTCCCGGAGCCGCCGGTCGGTGCCGTCGTGGATGATCGTCACCGAGAAGGTCCGGTCATCGTGCAGGAACGCGATGGCCGCGTAGCCATCCAGGCCGAGCGACAAGCCGATCGGTCCGTTGACCGGTGGCAGGCCCGGCCCCAGCAGCCGGTACTGGCGTGTCACGTAGACGGCACCGCAGTCCACCAGGGTGCCGGCCGGTGCTCGGGTGGTCCCGGCACCACGGCCGGACGCGTCGAGGACGAGATCGGCGGCTACCGGCGCGCCGTCGACGTGCAACCCGCTTCCGTCGGATGTCACCGGGCCGATGTGCCCGGTATGGACGGTGACGCCCGGAGTCCGCTCGGCCCGCCGGCGCAGTACGGAGTCGAAAGTCGCCCGTCGGCACAGCAGTGCGACGGCCCGGCCGGCGTCGTCGTAGGCGATCTCGGCGCGGCAGACTGCCAGGTCATCGAGAACGTCCGCCATCTCGGCGGCCAGCGCGTCCACCACCGGCCCCCGGAAGGTGTGGGCATGGTGCAGTTGCATCACCCCGCGGCGCCGCCACATCCCGTGCCGCGGCGGTCCGGGCTCCCGGTCCACGAGGTGGATGTCATGCCCGCGCCGCGCCAGCGCGATCGCGCTGTAGAGCCCCGACGGTCCGGCGCCGATAACCAGGATCCGCATCCCACCCTCCAATTGGCTACACTGACGATGTAATGAATACGTCAAGCGTGAGGTAAAAAGTGGACCCCGTCAAGCGTGATTACCACTCCACACTGCGCGCCGGCCAGGCCCGGCAGACGCGGCGCGCCATCGTCGCCGCAGCTACCGAGGTGTTCCTCGAGCACGGATTCGCGCGCGCCACCATCGATGCCGTTGCGGCGGCCGCCGCGGTGAGCCGCAAGACGGTATTCACCTCGGTGGGCGGCAAGCTCGAACTGCTCAAGACCGCCCTGGACTGGGCCATCACCGGTGACGACCAGGAGACGGCCCTCGCCGAGCGGGAAGAACTGGCCACGGCCCTCGCCCAGGACGACCCGGCAGACCTGCTGGACGGCTGGGTGAACGTCCTGGTCGACGTCGATCTGCGGGCCGGCCGACTGTTCCGGGCGTTGGAGGTCGCCGCGGATGCCGACGAGTCCGCCGCCGATCTGCTTCGCGCCTACGAGCAGCAGCGGTTGGACGGTGCCCGCACGGTCATCGCACGGTTGGCCGAACTGGGAGCCCTGACCGACCGGATACGCCGGTCCGATGCCATCGACATCGCCTGGCTCGCAGGCGATCCCGCGCTTTTCGCCCGGTTGGTCGGCACCCGCCGATGGTCACACCGGCGGTTCCGGCAGTGGTTGACCGAGCAGACCGGCGCACAACTGTTACGGGAGGCTCAGGACTGAACCCGCTTCCCCGGGCCGACCCGTGCCCCGACGACCGCGCCCGCGACGAACGCCGCGGCGAGCAGACTCACGATGACCCAGGCCAGCACGCTGGACCCGCCCACCAGGTCACGGAGATTGGACAGGATGAGCGTCAGCGCGGCCAGCAGACCGAACAGGCCGGCCGCAGGGGCGATCCGCACCCGCCACACCGAGTGACCACGCCGGTCCCGGGCGAAGAACACCAGCACCGCCACGCTCGTCGCGATCATCAGGACGACGACGCCGACCGTCGTCGCGCCGGCGAACCAGGTGTAGAACTGCCCGGCCGGGTCGAGGCCGAACAGCACCGCGAGCAACACACTGACCGCCACGAACCCGGAGATCCACAACGAGGCCCGGTGCGGTGAGCCATGTTCGGGGTGCGGGCGGCTCAGCGACTCCGGCAGGACGTTGCGCTGCGACAGCGCGAACACGTAGCGCGACACCACATTGTGGAAGGCCAGGATGCAGGCGAACAGGCTGGTGAAGTACAACACGGTGATCAGGTCGGCGCCGAACACCCCGATGTAGCGCGCGGCGGTGTCCCCGAGGAAGGTGCCCCCTTCGTCGGTGGCTTGGGCGACCGCGGCCTCGTCGCCCCAGGCCGAGATGAGCGCCCAGCTGGTCACCGTGTAGAACACGCCGATCAGCACCAGAGCCAGATATGTCGCGCGCGGGATCGTCCGTTCCGGGTCCCGTGCCTCGTCGCGGAAGATCGCGGTGACCTCGAAGCCGACGTAGCTGATGATGGCGAAAAGCAGTCCGATGCCCAAAGATCCGGAGAACACCGCATCGGGAGTGACGATTCCCGCGGACAGGCCGTGATCTCCCCCGCGCGCGACGATCACCGCGTCGAGCACCGCGACGATGGCGATCTCCGCGGTGAGCAGCACGGCCAGCACCTTGCTGGACAATTCGATGTTCCGGTACCCGAGATAGGTGGTGACCACGAAAGCGGCGGCGGCGAACAACCACCAGGGCAGCGTGGGCCCACCGAGCAACTCGACAACACCGGTACCGGCCGGGCCGATCAGTCCGTACACGCCGGCCTCGATCGCGACGTAGGTGACGACGGCGACGAACGCGATGCCGATGCCGGTCGGGAAACCCAGCGACTGCCGGACATACGAGAAGAAGGCGCCCGCCTCCGTGACGAACGGGGTCATCGCGGTGAACCCGACACTGAACAACAGCAGGATCAACGTGGCGATGACGAACGTCGCCGGGAAGCCGGCACCGTTGCCCGATGCCAGCCCCAACGGCACCACCCCGCCGATCACGCCGAGCGGTGCGGCAGCGGCCACCACCATGAACACGATCGATGCCACTCCGAGGCTGCCGCGCAGCTTGCGTGTCGGTTGGTCCGGTGAACTATTCAGTGGCTCAGGTACAGTCGTGATTTCAGACATGGGATGACCGTTCTTCCTGCCGAACCGGGACATTGCTTTTCGCAGACCGTAGGTCGGACACCGGTAACCGAACAGAGCTGCGGTCACCGTGCGTTAAAAGCCGTAACATTCCGTCACATTCGGTGCCGGCGTGCGCGTTGCGGTCAGCCGTGACATCGGTACCCTTCGGGTCATGACGAGCAGTGTGCGGTCGGTCAGCACGAAAGGCCTACGGCCCCTTCGGGTCGGCGCCACCCCCGTGCCGCACGCCGAGATCCTGGAACATGTCCGCCCCGGTCTGGCCTCGCTGGGAATCGATCTGCAGGTGATCGTCTTCGAGAGTTTCGACGAGCCCAACGAATGGCTGAACGCCGGACGGTTGCACGCCAACTACTTCCAGTACCTGCCGTTCCTGCAGGAGTTCAACCGGAGTCACGGCGCGGCACTGGTCCCGGTGGTTCCCGTGCACATCGAGCCCTTCGGGCTCTACTCCGCCCGGGTGTCCGAACTCGCGGCCCTGCCCGAGTACGCGGAAGTGGCGCTGCCGTCGGATCCGGTGAACGTCGACCGCTCGCTGCGGATGCTGGACCGGCTCGGGATGATCGGGTGCGCGCCCGTGCCGGGGCAACTGGCCGGCACCGCCGACATCCGGGCCAACCCGCGCAGGTTGGTGTTCAAGGAGCTGACCAGTTGGACGCTGAACTCGGCCCTCGACGACTTCGACGCGGTGTTCCTGTTCGGACCACAGGCCATGGACCGCAACGTGCGCACTCATGCCGCACTGCACTGCGACAAGGACAACCCGACCTACGCCGAGTACCTGGTGACCACTCCCGCCGGTCGTGACGACCGCGATATCGGCGCGCTGGCCGATCTGCTGACCGGGGACGCAACCCGGCGGTTCATCGAGACCACGTACGCCGGCCAGGTGACGCCCGCCTTCTGAATTGCACTCACGTCGCGGGAAACATTGGCCCGGTGTACCTCCGGTGCGGCATCATGGCGCGATGTACCAAGCAGGCCTGCCCCGGGCCACCGACTCCGCGCCTGCGGTGCAAGTGGTTCTGGTCTTCGATGTGCCGGCCGGGTTCACCGAGTTACCGGCACGCACCGCGCAGCTGGCCGACGAATTCGGCCGGGTGATCGCCGACACCGTGCCGGGCGTGCGGGTACGCCCCGCGGTCATCACCGCGGCCCGCCACGCTGCGACACCGGACCGCGTGCCGGTCGCGGAGCCGTTCGACGGGCTGTTGATCGACCGGGCCGGCCGGGAGGTCCGGGCCGGAGGGGCCCCGGTACGGCTGAGCTACCTGGAGTTCGAACTGCTGTGCTTCCTGGCCGACCATCAGCACCAGCCGGTGTCCCGTGCTCAGCTGATGCGCGAGGTGTGGGCCGGCACCGCGGGTGCGGACGACGCGGACCTGTCCGGCCGCACCGTCGACACCCACATCCGCAGGCTGCGGGTCAAACTCGGTGCGTACGCCGTGGTCATCACCACGATCAGGGGGCGCGGCTACCGCTTCGATCCGGGGCCGGGGGTGCGCTACCTACCCGCCGCGGCGGATCGCCGGCACGCCTGAGTCATCAGAGCGTGGCGGTGACCGGACCAGCGGCGCGGCAGAACGCGACCGCCGGGCTGCCCGAATTCGCACAGCTGCGGCCGGTGGCGACATAGGTGGCCCCGGGCACATACGGGCTCAGGGTCACCCGCGCGGTCGCGGGACCGCCGGCCTCCTCGCACATCGGCGCCAGCGGGCTGCCCACCCGTTGCAGGCAGGCGACCTGCAACTGCGGCTCTGCGCGGTTGCACGCCCCCGGGGAAACGGAGGCCGACACCATCGCGGTGCCGGACACGTCGATCAGCTGGGGTGCCGATACGGTCGTGGCACAGCCGGGCTCCGCAGGCGCCGCGACGGCGGGACCCGAGCCGTACAGCGCGCCGATCATCACGATCGGCAGGACCAGTCCGGGTGCTTTCATGTCCGGAATCGTATGGCACCTTGTCACCGCGCAGGTCGACCCGGCGTTTTTCGCCGTCAGCGCCCGCCCAACACATGGAGCATTCCCGCGGCGGTCCGTGGCCAGGTGAACTGCTCGGCGCGCAGCCGGGCAGCGGTCCGGCGGCGCTTCTCCGGCAGGCTGATCAGCGAGCCGACCGCCCGGGCGATCGCGGCCGGGTCGTTGTCGGCGGTGGCGCCACTGTCGGCGGTCAGGATCTCGGCCAGCGCCGACGTCCGAGAGGCCACCGCCGGGGTGCCGCACGCCAAGGCTTCCAGCGCCGCCAGGCCGAATGTCTCGTGCGGCCCGGGTGCCAACGCGACATCCGCGGACGCCAGGATGCCGGCCACGGTGTCACGGCAACCGATGAAACCGGTGAAGTGGACCGGCAGGCCCGCCGCCTGGCGTTGCAGCCGAGGTCGCAACGGCCCCTCACCGACCACCACCAGTCGGGCGTCGATACCCGAATCGCGCAGGGCGCCAACGGTATCGATGCTGCGGTGGGCGTGTTTCTCCACCGACAGGCGGCCACAGTGCACGAGCAGGGTCTGGCCGGGCTGGGCCCAGCGCCTGCGCAGCTGTGTGCTGTGGTGGCGCGGATGGAACTGGTCGAGGTCGACGCCGAGCGGGACGGTCACCACATTGTCCGCCCCGACGCGGTCGAATTCCTGTCGGGCGAAGTCCGTCGTGCACACCACCGCGTCATAGTTGTCGGCGGTGCGCCGGTTGGCGATGTCGGCGACCGCACGGGCCGCACGCGGCGGCAGGACCTGCCCCACGAGCCGGTCCAACCGTTCGTGGGAGATCATCACGGTGGCGACGCCGTTGCGCCGGCCCCATGACCCCAGCGAGCGCAGGGTCAGCCGATCGGAAACCTCGATGGCGTCGGGTTCCAGCGTCTCCAGGAGGGTGACGACGGGCCTGGGCAGAACCGCTCGATAACCGCCGGTGAAAGGGATCAGCCGGGCGGGTAACGCCATCCGGGTGACACCCGATTCGAGAAGGTGCCGCGAGGCCTGACGGCCGGGCACCACCAGGACGACCTCGTGGCCGGCGGCGCTGTATTCGGCGCCGAGGCGGTCGACGGCGGTGCGCAGCCCTCCGGAGCGCGGGCCGTAGAAGTTCGCCACCTGGACCACCCGCATGCTGCCATCACAGCGCGATCCCGTGTGCGCAGGGACACGGCCGGTCGACGGGCGTCTTAACTGCCGGTGAACGTGTGCCGGGCGCCTTCGTGTTGGAACACCCACGAACCGACACATCCGCGCGTACGTTGCGTCCATGGGGATTTCAGTGGGCCCCCACGCGCTACGCGGCCGGGTCGCGGTGGTGGCCGGTGCGACCCGCGGCGCGGGCCGCGGCATCGCCGCAGGGCTCGCCGAGGCCGGGGCCACTGTGATCTGCACCGGCCGCAGCAGCGTGAACGGATCCGGTGGTTCGGACTACGACCGGCCGGAAACCATCGAAGAGACTGCGGCACTGGTGAATACGTTGGGTGGATGCGGGGTCGCCGTCCAGGTCGATCACCTGGTGCCCGGACAGGTCCGCGCGCTGGCCGACCGGCTGCGGGCGGACTACGGCGCGATCGACATCCTGGTCAACGACATCTGGGGCGCGGAGATACTGAAGGGCCCGCCCTCGACCTGGGGACGCCCGATGTGGGAGCACGATCTCGATGCCGGCCTGCGGATCATCGATCTCGGGGTGCGCACCCACCTGATCACTGCACACTGCCTGTTACCGCTGATGATCACCCGCCCCGGTGGGCTGCTGGTCGAGATCACAGATGGAACAGCCGAATACAACGCCGAGACGTTTCGACTCTCGGTGTTCTATGACCTCGCCAAGACGGCAGACAACCGGCTCGCCTTCGGCTTCGGGCACGAACTGCGCCGGGTCGGCGCCACCGCCGTCGCCGTCAGCCCGGGCTGGCTGCGTTCGGAGATGATGCTGGACAACTACGGCGTCACCGAGGACAACTGGCGCGCCGCGCTGCGCGCCGGCCGCGACGACGGATATCCCAGCGCGCCGCCGGGATTCGCCGAATCGGAGACGCCCCGATTCGTCGGCCGGGGCGTGGCCGCGATCGCCGCCGACGCGCACCGCGCCCGATGGAATCAGCGGTCGGTCACCTCGGTCGCACTCGCCAGGGAGTACGGCTTCACCGACACCGACGGATCCTGCCCCGACGGGTGGGCTGCCGGCTGAACCCGGTCAGCCGACGTGCGTCGCGAGCCAGCCCAGCATCCGTTGCCAGGCATCGGCAGCCGCGCGGGGGTCGTAACGGTCGCCGGTGTCGTTGAAGAACGCGTGGTTGGCGCCGGGCTCGGTGACCAGCTCGTGCACCAGACCGGCCCGCTGCAGTGCCGCCCGGGCGGTCGGCTCGGTCGCGTTCACGCGCTGGTCGAGCTCGCCGTAGAAGCCCAGCACCGCGACGTCCTTGCTGCCGGCGAAATCCGGATCGTCGGGGGTCGGCCCGTAGAAAGGCACGGCCGCGGCCAACTCGGGTACACCCGCATCCAGCAGCCGCCACGCCAACCCGCCGCCCATGCAGAAGCCGACGACCGCCGCCTTCGCTCCGGGTGTGCGTGCCCGGACCTCGCTGATGCCCGACCGAAGATCGGCGACCATGTCCGCGGGCGCGCGGTTGCCCAGCGCGGCCGTGGCCTCGGCGGGATCGGCGAACGTGGCGGTGCCGCCGTCCGCGGACAGCAGGTCGATCGCCAGACTCGAATACCCGACGCCGGCCAGCCGGCCGGCGACCGACCGCACCCAGTCGTTGAGTCCCTTGTTCTCGTGGATCACCAGGATGGCGCCGCGCGGCTGGGCCGCCACGGCCCAGGCGCCCTGCAACTGGCCGCTCGGCCCGGCCCAGGTCACCGGCGCGGTCGGCACGGCGGTGTCCATGCCCGGCGGCGCTGTGTCGAGGGCCGGCGGGGGCGGTGCATCGGTCTCCGCCGGGCTCGCCGTGGAATCCGGGGTGCTCTTGCCACAGGCCGCGATGACCGCCGCGGCCGCCGTCGTCCCCAGGCCAAGTAACGCCAGCCGGCGCAGCGCTTCGCGCCGGGACAGCAGCCCGTCGGCATGGTCGGTGGCGATCTCTTCGGCGATGTAGCGCTGCAAGGGCGTCACGGCCTCAGTATGTGCCGGTCCGCCGCCCAGATCGAGTAGACACCTTTTTCGATCTGTTCACGATTTCCGTTGACACCCGTGCACGGCGCTGCTCTGATGGCTGAGTGACCTACGACACAATCATTCGGGGCGGCCGCTGGTTCGACGGCACCGGCGCACCGTCCACGGTCCGCGATATCGGCATCCGGGATGGCCACGTCGCCTCGATCAGCGCCGGCTCACTCGACGGCAGCGGGTGCCCGCAGATCCTGGACGCCCACGGCAAATGGGTACTGCCGGGCCTGCTCGACATCCACACCCACTACGACATCGAAGTGCTCGGCCTGCCGTCACTGCCCGAGTCGCTGCGCCACGGGGTCACCACGGTCATGCTCGGCTCCTGTTCGCTTTCCACCGTGCACGTCGACGGCGAGGATGCCGGTGATCTGTTCGGTCGGGTCGAGGCCATCCCCCGGCAGTTCGTGATCGACGCTGTCGACCGGCACAAGACCTGGACCGGCGCCGAGCAGTACGTGCAGGCATTGGACTCGTTGCCGTTGGGCCCCAACGTCGCGGCGTTCATCGGCCACTCCGACATCCGCACCAAGGTGATGGGCCTGGATCGCGCCACCCGCACACGGCAGCGTCCCACCCGCGGCGAGCAGGCCGAGATGGAACGGATGCTGGCCGAGGCGCTCGACGCGGGGTTCGTCGGAATGTCCTCACAGCAGCTGCTTTTCGACAAGATCGACGGCGACGTGTGCCGGTCCCGGACGTTACCCTCGACCTACGCCGGCCCCCGCGAACTGCGCCGGCTGAAATCGCTGCTGCGACGCTCGGGCCGGGTCCTGCAATCCGGACCGGACATCGCGAATCCGCTCAACCTCGGTTCTCAGCTCGCCCAGTCCCTGGGCGTTTTCCGCAATCCCCTCAAGACCAGCCTGCTCTCGGCCGCCGACATCAAGGCCAACCCGTACGCGGTCAAGGTGCTCGGCCCGGTGGCCCGGCTGATCAACGCACTGGGCGGCAACTTCCGCTGGCAGCATCTGCCGGTGCCGTTCGAGGTGTACGCCGACGGCATCGATCTGGTGGTGTTCGAGGAGTTCGGCGCCGGGGCCGCCGCACTGCACCTGCGCGATGAGGTGGAGCGCAACGAGCTGCTGCGGGATGAGGTGTACCGCAGGCGGTTCCGTGAGGATTACGAGAACCGGGCCGGTGTCCGGGTCTGGCAGCGCGACTTCCACGATGCCGAGATCGTCGGTTGCCCGGATGCCACGGTGGTCGGCAAGTCCTTCGGACAGGTCGCCCTGGACCGCGGCCTGCACCCGGTGGATGCGTTCCTGGACCTGGTGCTGGCATACGGTCGTGATCTGCGTTGGCGCACCACGATTTCCAACCACCGTCCCGAGGTTCTCAAGAAGCTGGCCCGCGATCCGGGTATCCAACTCGGATTCTCCGACGCCGGTGCGCATCTGCGGAACATGGCGTTCTACAACATGGGGTTGCGCCTGCTCCGACACGTGCGCGATGCGCAGCGGGCCGGCAAGCCGTTCATGACGATCGAGCATGCGGTGCACCGGCTGACCGGTGAACTCGCCGACTGGTATCGCCTCGACGCCGGGCACCTGCGCGTCGGGGACCGCGCCGATGTCGTGATCGTCGACCCGGAACGGCTCGATCATTCCCTGGAGGCCTACCACGAAGAACCGGTCGACTGTTACGGCGGACTGTCCCGAATGGTCAACCGCAACGACGACGCCGTCAACGCGGTGTTCGTGGGTGGGCGGGCGGTGTTCCTGGACGGCCGGCCCACCGATGCGCTCGGCAGGCAGCGCACCGGACGCTTCCTGAGGGCCGCCCATCGCTCCCCCGCATTATCCTCGGGCACAGGCGAATTGGCTCATGTCAACTGAGCAGACGGTTCTCGGCATGTGGCGTGCGCTCTCGGCACGCGACTGGGACCGGGTGAAGACCTACCTCGCGCCGGACTGCATCTACGCCGATATGCCGCTCGGCCCCGCCGCCGCCGCCCGCGGACCCGAAGACATCGTCAAACGCCTCAAGGTCGGGCTGGAACCGTTGGCGGGCTATGAGAATCACGACGGTGTACTGGTCATCGACGGCGCCGACGCCATGTACGAACACTCCGAGACCTGGACCTGGACCACCGGAGAGACCGCCGTCCTACCGTTCGTCACGGTGCACAGACTCGTCGACGGCAAGATCACCCTCTGGAAGGATTATTGGGACATGGGCTCGATGACCCGTCTCGCGCCGCCGAACTGGATCGCGGACTTCGCGACGGCCGACATGTCCTGGGTGTACGACGCGACCGGGCAGATCTGACGGGTCGGGCGCACGGCGGCGCGCATCCGCCTATGGTCGGGTGATGAGCACCTCCGCACTGCCGCCCGGGCCGCCGCTGCCGGCCACGGTGCAGGGCGTGCTGATGATGAACTTCTGGGCCCAGTATGTCTCCGCGTGCCGGCGCCGCTACGGCGATGTGTTCACGCTGCGGGTCTCCACCGTCGGCACCATGGTCTATCTGGCCGATCCGGCGGATATCAAGACGGTGTTCGGCGGTGATCCGTCGGTCTACCACGCCGGCGAGGCTAACGCCATGCTCACCGGCCTGCTGGGCCCGAGTTCGGTGTTGGTGATCGACGGCGATGTGCATCGCGACCGGCGCCGGCTGATGCTCGCGCCGTTCGGCCGGGAGGCGGTCGCCCGCCAGACCGCAGTGATGGCCGAGATCGCCGCGGACAGCGTCGCCGGCTGGCCGGTCGGCACCGAGTTCGCGGTGGCACCCTGGATGTCGGCGATCACGCTGGAGGTCATCCTGCGGACGGTCATCGGCACCACCGACGGTGACCGGCTGGCGCGGCTGCGTGCGGTGATGCCGAGACTGCTCAGCCTCGGCGCGTGGAACTCGCTGCCGGTGGCGGTCCCCCGGTTACAGCGATTCCGACCGTGGCGCGGGTTCCGGGACCGATTGGACGAGGCCGACCGCCTGCTGTACGCCGAGATCACCGAGCGCAGGGCCGATCCGGGCCTCGACGACCGTCCCGACGCACTGTCGATGATGGTGCGCTCGGGCATGTCCGACACCGAACTACGCGACCAACTCATGACCCTGCTGGTCGCCGGGCACGACACGACCGCGACCGGGCTGTCCTGGGCGTTGGAGCTGCTGACCAGACATCCCGCGATCCTGGAGAAGGCCACCCATGCGGCACGCACCGGTGGCCCGGACGCCGACGACTACCTCGACGCGGTGTGCAAGGAGGTGCTGCGGATCCGGCCGGTGGTCTTCGATGTCGGCCGTGTGCTGACCGAGCCCACCGAGGTCGCCGGCCATCTGTTGCCTGCCGGGGTGATGGTGGCCCCCGGTATCGGGTTGGTACACGCCGACGCCGCCCGGTACCCGCACCCCGACCGTTTCGACCCGGACCGGATGCTGGGTGCGACGTTGGGCCCGACCACCTATCTCCCGTTCGGCGGCGGTAACCGGCGTTGTCTGGGCGCGAACTTCGCCCAGGTCGAAATGGCCGTGGTGCTGCGCGAGGTGCTGCGCCGGGTGGATCTGGCCACCACCACCGCACCGGGGGAACGCCAGCGGATCAAGGGCGTCATCCTGGTGCCGCACCGCGGTGCCCGCATCCGGGTCCGGGCCGTGCGCGACGCACCGACGCCGGGCCGGGCGTCCTGCCCACACCTCGACGCCGGCCGATGATCGAACCGGGTGCCGAACGGGTACGTAGTAACGGCTGAGGCCCGACTCATCCAGTCCGCGGGCCCGGTTCGAACCGGAGGTCCCCCATGAGATTCCCGACTACCCGACGACTGCGCTCGTTGGCCCTGAGCCTGGCCACCGCGGCCCTGCTGTTCGGTCTGGTCAGCGCCCCCACCGCCCTGGCCGACGACCGCCTCGATTTCACCGGCACCACGCTGTCGGGTGCACCGTTCGACGGCGCCGGCCTGCAGGGCAAGCCCGCGGTGCTGTGGTTCTGGACGCCGTGGTGCCCGTTCTGCAATCAGGAGGCACCCAACGTCAGCAAGGTGGCCGCGGCCAACCCGGACGTGACGTTCGTCGGGGTGGCCGCCCGCGCCGACCTGCCCGCCATGCAGAACTTCGTGGCGCGCTACAACCTGGGCTTCACCAACCTCGACGACGCCGACGGATCGATCTGGGCACGGTTCAACGTGCCGTGGCAGCCGGCGTACCTGTTCGTGCGTGCCGATGGCACCTCGACCTTCGTGAACAACCCGACGTCGGCGATGTCGGAACAGGACCTGGCGAATCGGGTCGCCGCACTCACCGCCTAGATGGACGGCGATCTGCTCGGTCTTGCGTTCGGGGCCGGGCTGATCGCCGCGGTCAACCCGTGCGGGTTCGCCATGCTGCCCGGCTATCTGAGCCTGGTCGTGCAGGCAGACGCCGGTAGCGGACGGGCGGTGTGGCGAGCCCTGGGCGCCACCGCCGCGATGACCCTGGGTGTGGTGGGGGTGTTCGCCGCGTTCGGGGCATTGACCGCCTCGGTCGCGTCGACGGTGCAGAAGTACGTGCCGTTCGCCACCGTGCTGATCGGAGTCATCCTGGTGCTGCTCGGCGGTTGGTTGCTGCTCGGCAGGACGCTGTCGCTACCGGTGCGTGCGGGGTCGCGTTGGGCGCCGACCGCACGGATCGGATCCATGCTCGGCTACGGACTGGGATTTGCGCTGGCCTCGCTGTCCTGCACGGTCGGTCCCTTTCTGGCGGTGACCGCGAGTGCGGCCCGGGCACCGTCCTGGCGTGACACTGCGCTGGTCTATCTGGCCTACGCGGGCGGTTTCGCGCTGATCGTCGGGGCGCTGGCCGTCTCCACCGCCTTCGCCAGTTCCGCGCTGCTGGACCGGATCCGTCGAATCCTGCCCTATGTCAACAGGATCAGCGGAGCGCTGCTCGTCGCGGTCGGCGTGTACGTGACCTACTACGGCGTCTACGAGATACGGCTGTTCCACGCCGGCGGCGACCCGGCCGACCCGGTCGTCGGTGCGGCCGGACGGCTGCAGGGCGCGATCGCCGGCTGGGTCTACGACCACGGCGGGTGGCCCTGGCTGGCACTGCTGCTGGCCGTGCTGGTGGTGTCGGCCGCTGTCGCAATAGGTTTCAGCCGGCGAGCAAAACGGTCCCGGCCGTGATCAGCGCGATCACCTTGACCAACTCCAGGCCGACGTAGCCGAAGTGAGCTTGGGAGCGCGGCAGATTCTCGGCGTCCGGTCCGGCCGCCAACACGGCGTCGGAGCGCTTGGTCAGCGCCGGACGGACGGCCAGCAGTTGCACGGCCAAGGCCACCGCCGCGACCGTGAAGGCGATGAGCACCGCCGGGCCGGCGCCGGTCGCCGCCAGGGCGACGCCGATGACGAGCGCCAGCACCACCTCGACGCCATTGACGGCGCGGAACACCAGCCGGCCGATGCCCAGACCGATCGGCAACGTCACGCCGGGCGCGCGGAATTTCAGCGGCGCCTCGATGAACGAGATGGCCAGCACGATGCCGAGCCAGAGGAAGATCAGCGCGACCGCGAGCGCCGCAGTCGTGCTCACCGGGCTCCGATCACAGTGTGATCCTGCAGGATTGGCCGATGTCGAGGGTGCGCAGCATCCGACCCATACCCAGCCACATGGCACACGACAGCGCCAGGTCGGTCAGCAGTTCCTCGCTGAACTCCGCCCGGCAGCGTTCCCAGAAGTCCTCGTCGTCGCGCAGCCCGGTGTGGTCACCGGCGAAGCGCTCGGCGAACTCCGCCGCGATGCGTTCGGCGGGGCTGTAGCCCGGCCAGGTCCGCCACTGCGCGGCATGATCGTAGAGGTCCTCGTCGACCCCCGCCTCGATGCCCGCGGAGTCACGGGTGTTCTGGCAGACCACACATTCGTTGTCCAGGGCGATGACCATCCGGGCCAGTTCCCGGACCCGCATGGGCAGCCGGTTCTTGTTGTAGACGGCGTGGGTGAAACCCGCCATGGCGACACCGATGTCGGGTGACTTGGTCACCCAGGCCGCGGCATCGTCGTCTGCGAAATCTCCGATTCGGCTCATGTCCGGAGCGTACGCCCGACAGCCACAGATTGGAACGTGTTCTAGTTTGTCGGTGCCGTATCGACCAACTCACGACCCTCGGTCCACTCCCGCTGCAGCACCATCCGGTGCGCTATGCGTTCCAGCGCCGCTTCGACCTGGGCCTTGTCCGGCCTGCCCTGATAGTCCGGGGCCTCGGCCAACCGCTGCACCAGTTTGCCCACCAGCGCGCCGATGGCGACCTCCACCTGACGGGCCCCGGCCTGGGTCAGCCACAGTCGGTCGCCGGTGCGCAGCGCGTAGCCGGTCTCGACGAGCCGGTCGAAGGCCGGTTCGAGGATCTCCGGCGGGATCCGTCGAGTGTCGGCGATGGAGCCGATCGAGGCCCAGCCGTGCACCTGGTTGTGCCGGTAGATCTGCACCGCGGCCCACAGCCGGGCCACATCGAGTTCGCAGCCCGGATGGTCGACGAGCTTGCGCAACCGGATATCGGGTGAGTCGCGAAAGGTCCTGCCCACTGCGAGTTCGAGGATCTCGTCGGAGGTTTCCATCACCGGCATGCCGAAACCGTCGCCGAGGTCGGCGGCCGAGGCTGCCTCCATCTCGCGCAGCGGAACCTCTTTGAGGAACAGCGACACCACGAACCCGAGGAACGCGACCGGTGCGGCGCACAGGAAAACCAGGCCCAGCGAATCGGCGTAGGCGCCCACGATCGGCGCCGCCACCTCGGCGGGCAAGTCCAGCAACGCCTTCGGGGACTCCGCAGCCGCCGGGGGTGCCCCGCTGGAGACCAGCGCCGGCCCGATACGGCTGTTGAGGAAGTTCGCGAACAGCGAACCGAAGATGGCCGCGCCGAACGAACTGCCGATGGTCCGGAAGAAGGTGACGCCCGACGTCGCCACGCCCAGGTCGGTGAAGTCCGAAGTGCTCTGCACCACCAGGACCAGTACCTGCATGCACAGTCCGATTCCGGTGCCGAGCACCAGCAGGTACAGCGACTGCAGCCAGACCGAGGTCTGGGCGTCCATGGTGGACAGCAGCACGAACGCCAGGCACATGGTCGCGGTACCGAGTACCGGGAAGATCTTGTAGCGCCCGGTCCGCCCGACGATCGAGCCACTGCTGATGGAGGTGACGAGCATGCCCGCCACCATCGGAAGCGTGCGCAGGCCCGACTCCGTCGCCGACACCCCGTCCACGAACTGCATGAAGGTCGGCAGGAACGTCATGGCGCCCAGCATCGCGAAGCCGACGATGAACGCCAGCACGCAGCACACCGTGAACACCGGGCTGGCAAACAGCCGGATCGGCAGAATCGGTTCCGCCGCACGGGTTTCCACCCAGACGAAGGCGGACAGTGCCACGATCGAACCGAGGAACAGTCCGATGATGACCGGCGATGTCCACGGGTATTCCGCGCCTCCCCAGCTGGTGGCCAGGATCATCGCGGACGCACCCACCCCGACCAGCGCGATGCCCGCGTAGTCGATGACGGGACGGCCGTGCCGCGCCAGCGCCGGGATGGCGACGGTGGCCACGACCAACACCACCGCCGCGACCGGGACGTTGATCCAGAACGCCCACCGCCAGCTGAGGTGATCGGTGAAGAACCCGCCGAGCAGCGGACCGATGACGGTGGTGACGCCGAAGACCGCGCCGAGGGCGCCCTGGTAGCGCCCACGGTCCCGCAACGGGATGACCTCACCGATCACCGCGGTGGCGGTGACCATGATGGCACCGCCGCCGATCCCCTGCAGAGCCCGCGCGGCCACCAACATCGACATCGAGTCGGCCAGGCCACACAGCACCGAACCGATGAAGAAGAACACCACCGAGACCTGGAAGACGGCCTTGCGGCTGAAAAGGTCGCCGAGCTTGCCGACCACGGCGGTCGCGATCGTCGAGGCCAACAGGTAGCTGGTGACCACCCACGACTGATGCCCGGCACCGCCGAGGTCGGACACCACCGTCGGCAACGCAGTAGCGACGATGGTCTGGTCGAGTGCGGCCAGCAGCATCCCCAGCAGAACCGCGACGAAGATGATGTTCCGCCGTTGCACGCCGACCGGCGGGCTGTTCTCGGCGGCCTTCCCGGCCACTCCGGCTTCCATGGACGTCACTGATTCCCCCATAGGTCGCCCCCGACCCATCAATTGTTAGCTTGGCTATCGAATATACGCCGAGCCGATGGAACCGCGGAACGGGCGCCGGTTACGCAGTACCCGAGCGAACCGGTGGGGAAACCGTGACGGCGGACGCCGCTACTGCGGGGGTCGCGACACGCACTGCGCGGAGTAGAGCTCCTCGCCGAGGGTGTTCATCAACTGCAGTTGGGTTTCCAGGTAGTCGATGTGGCTCTCCTCGTCGGCCAGGATCGACTCCAGGATTCCCGCCGAGGTGGCGTCCTGCTTCTCCCGGCACATGATGATGCCCGGCTTCAGCCGCGCGACCACCTCGTACTCGATGGCGAGGTCCGATTCGAACTGCTCGCGCAGGGTCTGCCCGACCCGGAGGGAGAACAGTCGCTGATAGTTCGGCAGGCCGTCGAGAAGCAGAATGCGGTCGGTGATCGTCTCCGCATGACGCATTTCCTCGAATGACTCTTCCCGGGTGTGGCGAGCCAATTCGGTGAATCCCCAATTGTCTTGCATTTTCGAATGCAGAAAATACTGGTTGATCGCCGTGAGTTCACTCGTCAACTGCTCATTGAGCAATTTCAGAACTTCTGGATCGCCTTGCATGTCGCTCCTAAGCACCTTGAGGGCTGGTCAAGTGTCGCTAAAGCCGTGCATGTCTGAATCTAGTCGAGTCACGGTGTCGCGGCGAGAGCAGCAGCGGCGGTTCGGTGACCAATTTCGACCCGCGTCGGCGAGCCATAGGTGAGGCTAACCCTAGTCAGAGGCCTAGTTATGGACTGGCTTGCCTTAGTTAGGTTACACTGACCTAACTTCGGGACGGTCGCCGACGGCGCCCCCGCCCCGACCCGGACGGAGAGGCAGGAACGGTGACCGGCGACTATTCACATTCGTTTCTTCCAGCCGTTTTTCCAATTCACCGAATTGCCCGGGAACGGCATTCCGCGCCGGACCATTTCCGCTTTGCCGAGGCCCGTGATTTCCGCCGATCGTCCGACAATTGTTCAGCCGGGACGAAAGGCGACCCGTCGACGAATTCCGCGCGGGTGACGGGCGAGGTGGCCTGAGCACATGTTCGTGTGTCTGTGCACCGGAGCCACCACCCAGGCCGTCCACGACGCCGTGGCCGCCGGCGCCACCACCTCCCGGCAGGTCGCCGACGCGTGCGGCGCGGGTTCGGACTGCGGCCGGTGCCGACGCACGGTGCGCGCCATCCTGGCGGCCTCACGCACCGTCGAGTGCCCGGTGCACGCGATGCACTAGCGGCTCAGCCGCGTTTGTCCACGAACGAGGCCAGCGCATCGACATTGGCCGCCTGGCCCAACAGTTCGGCGAACAACGCGTTCTCGCGCTCACTCGCCGCGGCGATCCCGGGGCGGATCGCAGCCATCATCGTCTGCTTGACCGCGAGCAGGCTGTTCAGTGGCCGGGCCGCCAGCACCTCGGCGTGCCTGCGCGCCTCCGCCAGCAGGTCCTCGGGTTCGCACACCTTCCACACCAAGCCCATTCGCAGCGCCTCGGTGGCATCCACCCATTCCGAGGACAACAGCAGCCATGCCGCGTTCTGTCGACCGATCAACCGCGGCAACAGGTATGAGGACGCCGCCTCGGGTGGGACTCCCAGACTGGTGAACGGGCATTTGAGCCGGGCGGTGTTCGACATGAAGGCAAGGTCCGCGTAGCCGAGGATGGTGGTGCCGATGCCCAGCCCGATGCCGTTGACCGCACAGATCAGTGGTTTGGGGAAGGCGGCGAGCGCCTCGATCATTCCGCGGAATCCGTGCTTGCCGGGTTGATAGTCCGGGTCGGTGACCAGCTTCTGCATCTCGACCAGGTCGTTGCCCGCGCTGAACGCCCGCCCCGCGCCGGTCAGCAGCACCACCGACACGTCCGGGTCGTCGGCCGCCGTCAGCAGCGCCTCGGTGGTGGCGTCGTAGAGCTCCTCGCTGAAGGCGTTGAGTGCCTCCGGGCGATTGAGTGTCAGCGTGCGTACCCGATTCTCATCGGCGATCAACAGGGTCACGGTTGCAGCGTAAGGGTCGGTGTCCACAGCACGTAGCGACTGGTCGGCACCGTGTCGATATCGCGATCGGCGCCGAACCGCGCAACGCTGGCCGCCATCCGCCCCATCCGGTCGGCCAGGTCGGCGTCATCGGCTGCCCCGAAGAACGCGTGCAGATCCGACACCGCTTCGATCGGGAACAGTTCCTCGACGATGGCGTCCACCCGGGGCGCGTCCGGGGTGATCGCCCGCACCACGGTGTTCTGCGTGTAGCCGAACGTCGCCTGGGTGGCGATCGCCACCGGCGTGTGGTCGATGTGCCAGCGCCGCAACCAGATTGCTTCATCCAGATCGTCGGGGCGACGCAGCAACGCGATATTGGCCAATCCGGGGGTGCGTGCGCTCGGCGCGGCGTCCGGGCCCGGGAGCGGGACCGACTCGGTCACCAGATAGGCGGCCATCTCCTGACACTCGGCGGCCAGCAGTTCCAACGCCTCGGTGAGCGCCGCACCGTAATACTGCTGGGTCCATATACTCACCACCGCGTACGCCGGCGGATCCAGCGTGGTCAGTGTCATCAGCGACGCGCTGACCGCCTCATCGCGAACATTGACCGTCAGGCCCGCGATGTCGAGCTCGGACAGCTCGGTGGCGACCCTCGTCCGCAACCGGGTGCACCACTGTTCGCCTGGGTTCGTCGCGCGCAGCACGACCATCACCTTTTCCACCAGCAGAACCTAACAATCGGCGGCGAATCGATCACCGCCCGATCACACCTCTGCGATCGCGCCTGACATACCGGCCGATCGGGCCACAATGGCGTGATGATCTTCGGCCGTCAGCTGCGACTGACGTTGTACGACGGCGGCGCCGTCCTGCGCAGCCTGGCCGGTGTCCTGGGGGTGGTGCTGCTGGCCAACGCCCTACATTCCCCGGCGGCCGCGGTGAGCACCGGGGCCGCGGCCATCGTCGCCGGCGCCAGTGCACTGCAGGACAGCCCGCGCAGCCGCTTCCCCACCGTCGTGATCGTCTCGCTGGAGATGGCCCTGGCCGCACTGCTCGGCGCGGTGACCGAAGCCAACACATTCGCCTTCATCGCGGTCATCGCCCTGTGGTGTGTGTTCGCCGGTCTTCACTGGGCCATCAGCGCCAATGCCGGGCTGGTCGCTGCGGCCGGGGCGGCTGTGATGGTGACCTCGGTCCCTGCCGAGCACGACGTCGGGTCGGTGCTGGCGGTGGTGATTCTCGCCCTCATCGGTGGTCTTCTGCAGGCCGCCTTGATCGTCGTGTGGCCCCAACGCCGCTGGCGCACCCAGCGCGCCGCGCTGACCCGTGCCTATCTGTCCCTGGCCGCCGACGCCGACCGGGTCGCGGTGGATTCCGACACCACCGTCGACCGGGAGCCGCTCATCCGGTTGCGGGAAGCGTTCACGGTGAGCGAGGCGCTGGCCAAGCGACGTCCGCCGATCTACCGCGGCTGGTACAGCCTGCCCGAGCGGATCGCCGAGTCGCTGACCGCGCTGGGGACCCAGGACGGCAAGGACGAGGCCGTGGCGCGCGTGCTGCACAGCGCATCCGAACTGCTGGTGATCATCGCGCATGCCCGGCGCCGCGCACGCTCCGAGCTGGCGTACGCGACCGGCCAACTCGACGGCGCGGCCACCGTGGTCCAGGGCAGCGCGCGGGAGGCTGCCATGCTGCTGTCCGCCCAGCTGCGCGAGGCGGTGGAATTGCGGTTCGGACAGTTCGAACCCGACCAGGTGGCGCATCTGCGCCGCACCGGCGTACCCGACGCGCTCACCGCGGTGAGCGGCCTGATGCGGGCCCAGATGGTCGGCAGCTCCCCCATCCTGCGGCACACGGTGCGCCTCATCACGGCCACCGCGATCGGGGTGGCGCTGTGGAGGTTCGCCAATATGCCGCACGGCGTGTGGATTCCGCTGACCGTGCTGATGGTGTTGCGCCCGGAGACCGCCCACACCTACACCCGGTGTGTCGGGCGGATCGTGGGCACCGCAGCGGGTGTGGCCCTGGCTGCCCTGTTGACCTCGCTGACCGATCCCACCGGTGCGGCCTCCGCGGTGCTGGCGGTGGTGTTCCTCGCCTGCGGCTACCTCACCGCCGAGATCAGTTACCTCGGGGTGAACATCGCGATCGCCGGGACCCTGGTCTTCCTGATGAACATGGCCAACACATCCGGCGCGGGCGCCATCGGGGATCCGCTACTGGCGGTGGTGACCGGGGGCGGGCTGGCCGTCGCCGTCCACGTGCTCATCCCCGACAACGCACTGGTGCGGCTGCGGCAGCGCGCCGGCGAACTGCTGAAGACCGAGATCGACTATGCGGCAATGGTGGTCAGAGCTTTCGTACACGATCTGGACCATCCGAAGGAGCAACTGGAAACCGCGTGGGGCCGGGCGGTGAGCGCCCGCGCCGCATTCGAGGCCACCGCCGGCGCCACCGGCACCGAAACCCGCACGCTGCGCCGCTGGATGCGCGCCTACCGGGCCGCGCTGAACTCCGTCACCACCTCGTGTGCCGCCCTGGAAGCGCATCTGCCGACGCATCCGCCGCCCAACCTGAATCGCGAATTCGTCGCTGCGGTGGACGATTACGTCAAGGCGCTGTGCGGCGACCCGGCCACCCCGGCGGCCCCCTGGAGCGTGGACACCGACGCCCTGCTGACCGCCAGCGCGAGCGTGCGCGAGGCCGCGGCGCTGCTGACCGACGACCACGCCGCCGAACGGCTGCTGGTCGGCGAGATCGGCAACATCACCACCGTGGTGACCGGGATCGCCGCCGGCGACATCAAACTCGGCAGCTGAGATTCAGTCCCGCGCCCATTTGGGCCGGATGAACACTCCCTCGGCTTGCACCGTGGGCCCTTCGGCATCCGAGATGAAGCCGGTGGCATAGGTTTTCACGCCTTCGGTACGTTCGGCGGCAGCCTCCACCCGCAACGCCCCGAGTCGGGTGGGACGCAGATAACGGAGGCTGATCGTCCCGGTCAGTCGCGGACTGGTTGCCGGACTGGCCGCCTCGCCGAGCATGTGATCGAGGATCAGCGCGGCCACGCCCCCGTGCACGTGCCCCGGCGGCCCCTCGTAGGCGGCGCCGAGGACGAAATCCGCCGACACGCTGCCGTCGGGGTGGTGCTGTACCGATAACGGCGGTGCGACCGGGTTGCGCAGGCCGATGACGGCGTTGCCCCACGGCATCCGGTCGCCCTGCGCGGTGAATCGGACACCGAATGAGCCGTCGATCTGCTCGCTGCGCAGGGCGGCCGTCGCGGCATCGATCTGCGCCTTCGCGGCGGCCACCGTCTCGGCGGCAGCGGCCGTGCGAATGGTCGCGTCGATGAGTTCGCGCACCGATTCGGTGAGCGGTCGGTAGGTCTCGCGCAGTCGTTCGACGTCCTCGGCACTGAGTTCCTCGACGGTGAAGTCCAGCATGGAAGAACTAGAACACGTTCTATCGGCGCTGTCGAGGTGGCCGTCACAACTTGCCGTACGGGTGTCATAGATAACCTGAGTTTTCGTGGTCATCTGTCTACGAAATCGCCTACGCTCTCAACCATGGCTGCACGCACACACAGCGCCGACCCGCGCGCCGAACGGGTCCGCACGCTTCTGCACGAGGCGGCGTTCGCCCTCGCCCACGAACACCCGGTCGACGAGCTCACCGTCGCCGTCATAGTGGGCCGCGCGGGCGTCAGCCGGCAGGTGTTCTACCAACACTTCCGGGACCGGGACGATGCCGTCGCGGCCGCATTCTCGGTGGCGTTCGAACAGGCCGCCGCCGACATCGGCGGGGACCCACGGGTACGCATCATGCGACTGTTCGACTTTGCCGGTGAGCACCGCGCGATGTACCGCAATGTGGTGCCCAGTTCGGTCACCCAACGGGTGGTCAGCGCCTTCCGCGCCGAATTGGCGCCGGCCTGCGCCGAGATCGCCAAGGCCGGCACGGGCCCGGGAGGCACCGTCACGCCCATCGCCGGACTCACCGTCGAGGCCGTGACCCGATTCTTGGTCGGCGGGTTCATGGAAGTGCTGCGGGCCTGGATGGAGGAGCCCATCGAAGAACCGGGTGTCCGCGACACCGACCACTTGCGCGACCGGGTGGCCGCCGCCTTCGACACCGTCAACGCGCTGCTCACGCTGCCCGACGCCGCGGCACGGTGCTGAGATGGGTAAGCACAACGCACTTCCGACCGCACCGCTCGCCCCGGAGCCGGCCCCCCAAGGACACGGCATCACCCGCACCCAGGTCCGCCAGGTGGCGCTGGCGATGGTCACCTTCGCCCTGCTGGTGCTCGCGATGATCGCCAGCTACGCCGGTGCCTTCGCCAAACCGACGCTGCACCACCTCGGGGTCGCGGTCGCCGGGCCCACCCAGCTGGTCGACGCCGTGGACGACCGGGCCGAACTGGACATCACCCGGGTCGACGATGACGCGGCCGCCCGTACCGCGGTGCTGGAACGCAGAACCGATGCCGCCTTCGTCGTTCAACCGTCGGGCCGGTTGGACATCTATGCCGCCGGCGGGGGCGGCCACAGCGTCGCAGCGGCCGCCGAGACCGTCGGGCGCGCGGTGGCGGGCGAAGCCGGCCTGACTCCGGTGGTCACCGATATCGCCCCGACATCGGCCGGTAACCCCTCGGGCACGGTCGAGTTCTACGCGATCATCTTCGTCTCCCTGGGCGCCTCCATCGGCGCCGCAGCCTTCGGTTTTCTGGTCGGCGCGGTCCGGCGGCCGTGGACCCTGGCGCTGCGGACCGTCACGCTGGTGACGTATGCGGCCCTGCTGGCCGGTGTCGTCACCCTCTATGTGGACGCCGGAATCGATGCCCTGAGCGCACATCCGTGGCAGGTGTTCGGGGCGCTGTG
Organism: Mycobacterium sp. AMU20-3851; assembly: GCF_043974665.1. Lineage (NCBI taxonomy): Bacteria > Bacillati > Actinomycetota > Actinomycetes > Mycobacteriales > Mycobacteriaceae > Mycobacterium > Mycobacterium sp. AMU20-3851. The sequence goes on along the minus strand of NZ_CP146371.1, from coordinate 2,621,166 downwards.
GCTGTACGCGATGGCCGTCGGCGGCGCGGTCACCGGCGTCTCGGCAGCGTTCGGCACCGTTGCAGCGCTGGCCGTGACCGCGTTCCTGGTGATCGTCGGCAATGCGGCCGCCGCCGGGCCGGTCGGCCTGCCCTTGCTGTCGGGCTTCTACACGGTGTTCAACGGCATCGTGCCGCAGGGCTCCGGGGTCGCCCTGCTACGCAGCATCGAGTACTTCGACGGGCACGGCGCCCTGACACCGGTTGTGACGCTGGCGATCTGGGCCGCGACGGGTGCCGCCCTGGCGGCCCTCGCCACCACCGTCCGGATGCCTGCGGCGCGGCGTTTGTGGCAACGGGTCACCGTGTACCGCTGAGGAGAACTATCGTTGCCGCATGAGCGAGCCGTACTACGACCTGGGGTCCTACTCCCGCCGGGTCGAGACGACTTCGCCGCAGGCTCAGCAGTGGTTCGACCGGGGACTGGTGTGGGCCTACGCGTTCAACCACGGCGAGGCGGTGCACTGTTTCGAGCGCGCCCTCGAGCATGACGCCGATCTGGCCATCGCGCGGTGGGGCATCGCCTACGCCGTCGGCCCCAACTACAACAAGGCGTGGGAGGCCTTCGACGCAGACGAGTTGGCCGACGCGCTGGCCCGAGCCCGCACCGAGCTGGCCGCCGCGGCCGGCGGACGCGCCTCGGCCACCGAACGCGCACTCATCGCCGCGCTGACAGCACGCTTCCCGACCGACGACCCGCTCGACACGGCCGCCCTGACCGCCGGACACCTGGCCTACGCCGAGGCCATGACAGCAGTGGCCGAGACCTGTCCCGACGATGTCGACGTGCAGGCACTGGCCGCCGACGCGCTGCTCAACGTCACCGCGTGGGCGTTGTGGGACAGTACAACCGGCCACCCCGCCGCGGGCTCCCGCGTGACTGAGGCCAAGACCCTGCTCGACGCCGCACTCACCGGCCCGGCCGGACGCAGCCATCCGGGAATCCTGCACCTCTACATCCATGCCATGGAGATGTCGGCGCATCCGGAGGACGCGTTGCCCGCTGCCGACCTGCTGCGTGGTCTGGTCCCCGACGCCGGCCACCTGCAGCACATGCCGAGCCACATCGACGTGTTGTGCGGTGATTACCGTGCGTCGGTGGTCGCCAACCAGGCGGCGGTCCGCGCCGACCGCCTGTTCGTCGACCGCTCCGGCCCGCTGAACTTCTACTCCCTCTACCGGGCGCACGATCTGCACTTCGTGGTCTATTCGGCCATGTTCGAGGGCAACTCCCGGATCGCCGACGAGGCCGCCGTCGAACTAGCCGCGCAGTTGACCCCGGACCTGCTGGCCATCGAATCGCCGCCGATGGCGGATTGGCTGGAGGCGTTCGTCCCGCTGCGGGTGCACGTGCTGGTGCGGTTCGGCCGCTGGGACGAGTTGATCTCGTTGCCTCTGCCCGAGGACCCCGGGTTGTACTGCACCACCACGGCCACCCTGCATTACGGTCGCGGCATCGCCTACGCAGCCACCGGCCAGTTACCTGCGGCCCGCGCCGAACAGGCTGCACTGGCTGCGACGTACGCACGCATCCCGGAATCCCGCTACCTGTTCAACAACACCAGCCGCGACATCCTGGCCATCGCGGTGGCCATGCTCGACGGCGAAATCGCTTACCGAGAACAACGATTCGAGGAAGCGTTCACGCTGCTGCGGCACGCCATCGCGCTCGACGACGCGCTGCCCTACGACGAACCGTGGGGCTGGATGCAGCCGACCCGGCACGCCTACGGGGCGCTGCTGCTCGAGCAGGGCCGGGTCGAGGAGGCCGCTGCGGTGTACGCGGCCGACCTGGGATTGGACGACACCTTGCGGCGCTCCTGTCAACACCCCGGAAACGTCTGGAGCCTGCACGGATACCACGAATGCCTGCGCCGGTTGGGCCGCGACGCCGAGGCCGGGATCGTCGCCGGGCAACTCGAAATTGCCCGGGCCCGGGCCGACGTCCCGGTGCTCGCATCCTGCGCTTGCAGGCTTGACGTCAGCCTCGATGTCACCACTGGGCCGACCTCGTGTTGCGATTGAATGAATTTGCTTGGCTCACAATGTGTCATATCCAGCATTCCGGGCCGGGAGCGCCTACTCTGAGCGGTAGCAAGCGGTAATGGGGGGCTCGCACAATCTGGGGTGGTGTGCCGCCGTCCGCTGTGGAGAGGACGCCCGATGACGTGCGAACGCCATGCAGAAGAACCCTTATTCGCCCTCGTCCGGATGATCCGGGGTGCCGTCGAGGACCCGGTGCGCTCAGCGGGTGGCAACGACCGCGACGTCGAGGCGATCGCCGTCGCGGCCGCCTACGCGGCGTGGTGCTGGGGGGCAGCACCATCGGCCGACGTCGAGCCGCCCGGCTTGAACCGAATGCCCGCGTAGACTGCCGGTGTGGCGATCAGCGACGAAGACCTCGAATATCTGCGTCGCTGCGTCGGACTCGCCCGCACTGCCCTCGACGGTGGTGACGAGCCGTTCGGCTCCCTGCTCGTCGACGAGGACGGCGCTGTCCTGTTCGCCGATCACAACCGGGTAAAAGGCGGCGACGCGACCCAGCATCCCGAGTTCGCCATCGCCCGGTGGGCCGCCGAACACCTGTCCCCGGCGCGGCGCGCCGCCGCCACCGTGTACACCTCCGGTGAGCACTGCCCGATGTGCTCGGCCGCGCACGCCTGGGTCGGGCTCGGACGGATCGTGTACGCGGCCTCGGCCGAACAGTTCGGCCGATGGTGTGCCCAGTGGGGTGCCCCGGCCTCCCCCGTCGCGGCGCTGCCCATCGGTGTCGTCGCCCCAGGCCTCGTCACCGACGGGCCGGCACCGGATCTCGAGGACGAGATGCGCGCCCTCTACGAAGCGAAGTTCCGGCCGTGACCGATCCGGACTGGGTGCGTCACGTCATCTGGTGGCATGTCTACCCCCTCGGCTTCGTGGGTGCGTTCCCGGCGCAGCCCGCGCCGACCGCCGACCAGCACCGGCTGCTGCGCATCATCGACTGGCTGGACCACGCGGTCGAACTCGGCGCCTCCGGGCTGGCGCTCGGACCGGTGTTCGCCTCGCGCACACACGGTTACGACACCACCGACCATCGGCGTCTCGACCCTCGGCTGGGTACCGACGCGGACTTCGACCGGCTCATCGAGGAATGTCGCCGCCGGGGTCTGCGGGTACTGCTGGACGGCGTCTTCAACCACGTCGGCACCGACTTCCCTCGCTACCGCGACGCACTGGGCGGCGGTTCGGGTGAATGGTTTCGCCGCGGCCGCAACGGTTTCGCCACTTTCGAAGGCCACGGCGAACTGATCGCGCTCAACCACGCCAACCCCGAGGTGGTGGCCTACACGGTCGAGGTGATGGACCACTGGCTGAGCCGTGGCGCCGATGGCTGGCGCCTCGACGCCGCCTATGCGGTGCCGTCGTCGTTCTGGGCGAAGGTGCTGCCGCAGGTACGGGACCGTCACCCGCAAGCCTGGTTCGTCGGCGAGGTCATCCACGGCGATTACCCAGCCCAGGTGCAAGCCGGGGCCCTGGACTCGGTCACCCAGTACGAGTTGTGGAAGGCGATCTGGAGCAGCCTCAACGACGCGAACTTCCACGAGCTCGACTGGGCGCTGCAGCGGCACAACAGTTTTCTGCAGACGTTCATCCCGCTCACCTTCGTCGGCAACCACGACGTCAGCAGGATCGCCAGCCAGCTGACCGATATCCGCCATCTCGAGCACGCACTGGTGCTGCTGCTGACCACCGGTGGGACGCCGAGCATCTACGCCGGCGACGAGTGGGCCTGGTTGGGCGTCAAGGAGGAACGCGCCGGTGGCGATGACGCGGTGCGACCCGAGTTCGGGCCCCGGCCCGACGGCCCCGACGACACCCTGTCGCTGCACCAGTATCTGATCGGACTGCGCCGCAGGAACGCGTGGCTGCACACCGCGACCACCGAGTCACTGCAGCTGAGCAACGCCGGTTACGTCTACCGGACGGGGACCGGGGCCGACTCCCTCGTGGTGGCCCTCAACATCGGCGATACGCCGTTGAGCGCGGACCTGCCCGAACCGGGCCGGATCGTCGCCGGATCGGGCGCCCCGCCGCCCGACCGGGTTCAGCACATCGTGGTGCCTCCGCACGGCTGGGTGATCGTGGACTAGGAGTCGTCTTTGGTCCAGGTGTAGGGCTGTTCGGGTACGCCGCGGTCGCCCAGCATGAAGGCCCGGTGGTAGCGGCCGGCGCGGGCGATGGTGGCCAACCAGGTCGCCAAGGTGCTGACCCGGTTGCGCACACCGGTGAGAAACGCGATGTGGATGAATCCCCATCCCAGCCAGCCCAAGAACCCGGCGATGCGGATCGGCCCGACCTGCAGCAGGGCGTTGCCCCGGCTGATGTAGGCCGCCGACCCCAGGTCCCGGTACCGGTAGCGGCGGCGCGGCTTGCCTTCCATCTCGCGGCGCACACACGCGGCGACATGCAGCCCGCCCTGCATGGCGTTCTCGGCGACCCCGGGCAGATCACCGCTGCCGACGAGATCGCCGACCACGAAGATCTCCGGAAATCCGGGCACCGATAGGTCCTCGGCGACCATGATGCGTCCGGCCCGGTCGGCCTCGGCCCCGAGCACCTCGGCCACATGCCGTGCGAACGGCACCGCCTCCACACCCGCGGTCCACAGCACGGTCCGGGCCGCGTACTGCTCGGCCGGTCCGCCCGACTTGGGCGTCACCGTGACCCCGTCGCGGCCGACGTCGGTCACGTGCACCCCCATGTGCAGTTCGACGCCGAGGGTTTGTAGTGTGCGGGCGGCCTTGTCGGCCAAGCCCGGTGCGAAAGTCTTGAGCACCCGCTCGCCGCCGTCGAAGAGCAGCACCCGGGCGTCCTCGGGCGCGATGCTGTGGAACTCGTTGGCCAGCGTGCGGGTGGCGACCTCACGGATCTGGCCGGCGATCTCCACGCCGGTCGGTCCGCCACCAGCGACCGCGAAGGTCAACCAGCTGTCCCGCTCCGGCCCGGGGGCCAGCGTCTCGGCGATCTCGAATGCGGTGAACAGCCGCTGCCGGATGCACAGTGCGTCATCGAGGGTCTTCATGCCCGGTGCCCACTCGGCGAAATGCTCGTTGCCGAAGTAGGACTGCTTCATCCCGGCGGCCAGCACGAGGATGTCGTAGTCCACCGTGAATGTGGTCTCGTCCGGACGCATCGCCGTCACGCTGCGGGCGTCGGGGTCCAGCCGGACTGCCTCGCCGAGCAGTGTCCGCACATTGCGGTGTCGCGAAAGTTCCTCCCGCAGAGACCGGCTGATGTGCCCGATGCTCAGCGTCCCGGTGGCGCACTGATACAGCAGTGGCTGAAAGAGATGTCCGGCAGCGCGGTCGAGCAGAGTGACGTCCACGTCGGCGCGTCCGAGCCGTCGGGCGCAGAACAGGCCACCGAAACCGCCACCGATGATGAGCACCTTCGTGCGATCAGTACGCATCGCTCCCACGGTAGCCGCACTCCGCAGGCGCGCGCTGCCATGTTTGCCAAGCACAACCCCGAATTTGTCCGGCCGGGTTAAGCTCCCCGACTGATGACGACGACAACTGAATCCCGCCCCGAGGTCACGCGTCCCGGTGCGGACTCGCCCCGCCGCCGCAGACGCACGCTTTCCCGGATGAGCATCCAGTCCAAACTGTTGATCATGTTGCTGGCCACCAGTGTTTTGTCGGCCTTGGTCGTCGGCTTCATCGGGTACCAATCGGGCCGGAGTTCGTTGCGGGAAGCTGCGTTCAACCGACTCGACGAGGTGCTGACCGCACAGACCCGCCAACTGGAGGCCGAATTCCGCTATCTGCGCGAGTCACTGGTGGTCTACACCCGCGGCTCCACCGCCATCGATGCCGCCCGTGCCTTCACCGCCGGGTTCGACGATCTCGCCGACGCCACCATCACGCCCGCTCAGGACAAGTCGATCGTCGACTACTACCGGCAGCAGTACGCCGAGGTGACCAGCGAGGCAACCGGTCAGGAAGTCGACGTCCGGGGCATGCTGCCCACGTCGAACGCGCAGAAGTACCTGCAGGCTCACTACACCGCCCCGCACACCGACTGGGACGACGCCATCAAGGTCGATGACGCCGGCGACGGCAGTCCATGGTCGTCGGCCAACGCACGGTTCAACGATTTCTTCCGGCAGATCGTGAACCGCTTCAAGTTCGAGGACGCTCTGCTGCTCGATACCCGGGGCAATGTGGTCTACTCCGCCTACAAGGCTGCCGATCTGGGCACCAACATCCTCGCCGGTCCGTTCAGCGGCGGCGATTTGACCCAGGCCTACCGCAAGTCGCTGGAGACCAACGTCGTCGACTATGTGGGCGTCACCGACTTCAGCAATTACCAGCCATCGGCGGCCCCGACCGCCTGGCTGGTCTCCCCCGTGGGCGCCGCCGGTCGCATCGACGGGGTACTGGCGCTGCAGTTCCCCACGTCCGGGGTCAACCGGATCATGACGATGGGCGGAAACTGGGAGGCTGCCGGGATGGGGACGACCGGGGAGACCTTCCTGGTCGGTCCGGATGGCTTGATGCGCTCGAACTCTCGACTGTTCGAGGAGAACCCCGCAGAGTTCGAGAAGCGCGCGATCGAAGCGGGTACGCCGCCCGATGTGGCCAGGCAGTCGGCGACCTCGGGCGGCAACATCCTGGTTCAGCCCGTGACCGATGATGCCACCCGCCGGGCGTTGCAGGGCCAGACCGGCACCGTCGTCGAGGATGACTATCTGGCGCGCGAGGCGTTGCAGGCCTATGCGCCGGTGGACCTGCCCGGACTGGACTGGGCGATCATCGCCAACATCGACAGCGAGGAGGCCTTCGCGCCGGTGGCGTCGTTCACCCGCAATCTGGTGTTGTCCACCGCCGGGATCATCTTCGTGGTGTCGATTGCGGCAATGTTGTTGGCGCGCCTGTTCATCCGGCCTATCCGCCGGCTGGAGGCCGGGGCCGAGCAGATCAGCTCCGGGGACTACGGGGTCACCGTCCCGGTCCAGTCCAAGGACGAGTTCGGTGACCTTACGGTCGCATTCAACAATATGAGCCGCAACCTCGCGATCAAGGAGGATCTGCTCAACGAGCAGCGCCAGGAGAACAATCGGATGCTGCTGTCGCTGATGCCCGAGCAGGTGGTGGCCCGCTACCGCGAAGGCGAGGAGACCATCGCCCAGGATCATCAGAACGTCACGGTGATCTACGCCGGCATCTCCGGCATGGACGAGTTGGCCGCCGATCTGAGCGCCGACGAGGGGCTGGAACTGGTCAACGGGTTGGTCCGGCAGTTCGATGCCGCCGCCGAGAGTCTGGGAGTGGAGAAGGTTCGCACTCTGCACAACGGGTATCTGGCCAGCTGCGGGCTGAGCGTGCCGCGGCTGGACAATGTGCGGCGCACGGTGGACTTCGCGATCGAGATGCAACGCATCATCGATCGTTTCAATGGTGAAACCGGTAACCGGCTCAGGCTGCGCGCGGGCATCGACACCGGCACGGTCACCAGCGGGCTCATCGGCCGATCCAGTCTGGCCTACGATATGTGGGGCGCCACAGTCGATCTGGCCAACAGCGTGCAGAGTGGTTCGCCCCAACCCGGTGTCTACGTGACGTCGCGGGTGTATGACGCGATGAACGACACCCGCCAGTTCGTCCCGGTCGAGGCGGTCAATGTGTCGGGGCTTACCGAACCGGTGTGGCGCCTGTCGGAGAACCGGGCATGACCGAGCTGCTGGACACGAACTGGTTCTATTGGGCCCTCGGGGTGTCGCTCGGTCTGCCGGTCACTCTGATTGTATTGACCGAGGTGCGGAATACGCTGGTGCGACGCGGAAGTGGGCTGGCGCGCGCGGTCGGGCTGGTGCGCAACTACATCGTGCCACTCGGGGCACTGCTGGTGCTGTTGGTCAAGGCGAACGAGGTGTCCGCCGAGGCGACCCCGGTACGGGTGATCGCCACCGCGTTCGGTTTCACGGTGCTCATCCTGCTGCTGTCCGGGTTCAACGCCACCCTTTTCCAGGGAGCACCAGAAGGCTCCTGGCGCAAGCGGATTCCGTCGATCTTCCTGGACGTGACACGCTTCGTCGTCATCGCCATCGGCCTGGCGATGATCCTGTCCTACGTGTGGGGCGCCGATGTGGGCGGGCTGTTCACCGCGCTCGGCGTCACCTCGATCGTGCTCGGCCTGGCACTGCAGAACGCGGTCGGCCAGATCGTGTCCGGCCTGCTGCTGTTGTTCGAGCAGCCCTTCCAGCTCGGTGACTGGCTGGACACTCCGTCGGCGCGCGGCCGGGTGGTCGAAGTGAACTGGCGGGCAACCCATATCGACACCGGCGGCGGCGGTCTGCAGATCATGCCCAACTCGGTGCTGGCGGCGGCCTCGTTCACCAATCTCAGCCGGCCGGCCGATGCGTACTCCATTTCTGTCACCAGCGTTTTCGGGTTGCAGGATGCGCCGGACGAGGTTTGCGCGATGCTGGCCCGGGTGGCCGGCACGCTGCCACAGGTACGGCCCGACGCCAGCACGAAAGCAGTGGCGGTCGGCGGCCAGGAGTACAAGACCACGATCCCGCTGCGGTCACCGGCCGATGCCGGGGCGGCGCGCGCGACCTTCCTGCGCTGGATCTGGTACGCCTCGCGGCGTGCCGAACTGCACCTCGACGAGGCCGAGGACGATTTCGCCGGTCCCGAACGGGTCGCCGCGGCGATGCGCGTGGTGGCCACCTCGTTACGGCTCAACCCGGGTGAACTCGCCGAGATCGCCCCGCATATCCGGGTGACCCGGTACGGGACCGATGAGACGGTGCAGGTTCAGGGCGAGGTGCCGGCCGGCATGACGTTCGTGGTGGGCGGCCGGATCCGGGTCGTCAGCCGACGGGACGACGGTTCGGTGGTGGTCGTCGGCACCTTGGAGTCGGGTGATTTCCTCGGCCAGACGACGTTGACGCGGGAGTCGGTGCTCGCCGGGGCGCACGCACTCGACGAGGTCACCGTGCTGCAGATCGGACGCGATCAGCTCGAGGATCTCGTGATGCGCAAGCCGGCGCTGCTGCACGAGATCGGCCGCGCCATCGAGGAGCGCCGGGAGACGACGCGTCGGGTGCTGGCCGCCGCGGACACCCGATAGCGACGAAACCCCTGGCCCGGGGACCGGCGCGGGTCTCAACGCCGAGTCGTAATCGTTAGCAACCCGCGATCAGGGCGCGCCGCGTTGTTACGCGTGTGACTGATGTGGCGCATGGTCAACTACCTCACGAAGAAAGCAACGGCGATTGCTTAACACGTGAAGAAAGGTGGGTTGGTTGCCGTTATGAAGTTCATCAGAAACATCCGTGGCGGATTGCTACGCAGGGCGGCGGTGCTGGCCGCTTCAGTCCTGGTGCTGCCCGGGCTGATCGGCTTCGCCGGGGGTTCGGCGACCGCTGGGGCGTTCTCACGCCCCGGCCTGCCCGTCGAGTACCTCGACGTGTTCTCCCAGTCGATGAACCGCAACATCCGGGTGCAGTTCCAGGGTGGCGGACCGCACGCGGTCTACCTGCTCGACGGTCTGCGCGCCCAGGACGACTACAACGGCTGGGACATCAATACCGCCGCATTCGAGTGGTACCACGACTCGGGCCTGTCGGTGATCATGCCGGTCGGCGGCCAGTCCAGCTTCTACTCCGACTGGTACCAGCCGTCGAAGGGCAACGGCCAGAACTACACCTACAAGTGGGAGACGTTCCTGACCCAGGAACTGCCTGCCTACCTGGAGGCCGCCAAGGGCGTCTCGCGCGTCGGCAACGCGGTGGTGGGTCTGTCCATGGCCGGCAGCGCATCGCTGAACTACGCCATCCACCACCCGCAGCAGTTCATCTATGCTGCATCGCTTTCCGGCTTCCTCAACCCGTCCGAGGGTTGGTGGCCGATGCTGATCGGGCTGGCCATGAATGACGCCGGCGGCTTCAACGCCGAGAGCATGTGGGGCCCGTCGTCCGATCCCGCGTGGCGGCGCAACGACCCGATGGTCAACATCAACCAGCTGGTCGCCAACAACACCCGGGTGTGGGTCTACTGCGGCACCGGTACTCCGTCGGATCTCGACGTCGGCGCCAACGGTGCCAACCTGATGGCGGCCCAGTTCCTGGAGGGCTTCACGCTGCGCACCAACGTCAGCTTCCGCGACAAGTACATCGCGGCCGGTGGCACCAACGGCGTGTTCAACTTCCCGCCGAACGGCACCCACAGCTGGGGCTACTGGGGCCAGCAGCTCCAGATGATGAAGCCGGACATCCAGCGCGTGCTCGGAGCTCAGGGCGTCGCCTAGTGCGCGACTGAATCACCAAAACCCAGGAAGCCTGCCGTCTCCCCCGAACGGCAGGCTTCCTGCTTTGGTGCGCGGGATCGGCCACCGGGCGAAAAGTCCCGCGCCGGGCAATGGTTCTCGGGTGATCCTCGGTGTCGGCCCTACAGTGAGCCAATGTCAGCCGATGACGAGCGCGCCCCGACGCTGCATGTCCAACATCGCGTCGATCCCGGAGCGCTCGCGCTGGCCACCGTCGGTGGTGCGGTCGCCTTCATCTTCGCCGGTGAAGACTGGGATGTGCTGGCCGTCGTCATCGGACTGATGTTGCTGCTGATCCTGCTGGCCCACCATCATCCCGCGCCGACCGGCCGCACCCCGCGGGCCTGGTTGCTACGCGGCGCATTCGGGGCCACCACCGGACTGGCGTTCTCGATAGCCGTTGCACCGGCGATCCAGTTCGGCATCATCGGCCCGTACTTCCACAGCGAAGACGACGAGGGCTATTCATTCGACGCGTGGCACACGACCGTGGCGTTGTCCGTGGTCTGGTTGGCTGCCACCGTCCTGCTGGCCGTGTTCGAGCCGCGAATCGCGCGGTGGCTGGACCGGCCGCGCTGAAGGACCCACCGCTCGGTTCAGCCCGGTGCGTCCTGGTCTCCACCGTGGTCGTCGGACCGTGCGATCCGCAGGTGCGCCGTCATGAGCAGGTTGTCGAACGCCTCCCTCTCGGGAAGCTGATGCCCTCCACCGACGCACATGAAATCCGTCATCAGTTGCTCGGCAAGGGCACGGAGCTTGACGTTGGTCTCCTGGGACCGCCACCGGAGCAACGCGAACGCGGCATCCGCATCGATGCGGTACACCACACACAGAACCCCTTTGACCTGCTCGATGATGGCACGCTGGTCGGTGATCTCGGCGACGGCCTCGGTGATCAACTCCTCGCGTCCCGGTGAGACATCGATGTAGAACCCCTGGGTACCGACGACCTCCCCCTCATCCTTGATCGGCTGGCTGACGACGAGGACCTCGCGGATCTCCCCGGCGACAGTGATGATGCGGTGCCGCGTGCAGAAGGCCCGATGCGTCACGAGGATCTGACCCAGCGTCGCGGCGACCCGCTCGCGGTCCTCGGGATGCTTGTGCCCGAGCACCACCTGGGTGGTCGGTCGAGCGGTGCCGGGCTCGTACCCGTGCATCATCTCGACTTCCGGCGACCACTCCCACCGTTCGTCGGCAAAGAAGAACCGGTACCAGCCGATGCGGTGCGGAATCCCGCCCGCCAGCGCCTGCTCCACCGGCGTCATCTCGACTGCGTCACCCGCGCTCACCACAGCAATGTAATGGATCGAGACCGCCCGGACGCCGAGAAAGCGGTGGACTCGGGGTCCCGCTGCTGCTTAACGCGACTGCGCCCCTCAGTCGAGTCCACCTGGCGGAAACCGGCGCAGCCGACCAAACAAACCGCCTGCAGACTGTGTCCCCCGGCTGGCAGGAAGTAAACCTGAACCGCACGGAACTTCGCGGGGGCGTCCCGATCAGTCCCGGGCGTTCGACTCGGCACGGTCGCGCCGCTGCACGAACCACCACAGCACGACACCGGCGGCCAGGATCGACAGCGCGATACCCAGTTCGAGCATCCCGCCGTAACCGGTGACCGAGAACCCGGTCGCCCCGACCACCAGCAGCACGCTGAGCAGAACCGCGAGACCGATCGACAAGGGCACGAAGACCCGGGGCAACCTGATCGGACGCACCGCGTCCGGCCGGTCCTTGCGCAGCAGTGCGAAACCCGCCACCGCCAGCACGTGCGCCAGGATGTAGCCCAGATTCCCGGTGACGATGATCGCCAGCGGCTGCTGGAGCACCACCAGCAGGACGATGTTGAGCACCAGCATCACGTTCAGCGCCCGGACGGGTACGCCGCGGCGGTTGAGCTTGCCCATCGAGCGCACCGTGATGCCCTCCTTGCCCATGTTGAACAGCACCCGCGAAGCATCGGCGACCGACGTCAGCATCACGAGCAACAGCGACGCGATGAGACAGAGCACCATGACGTCGGCACCTGCCCCGGTCAGTTGGGAGAAGCTCGCCACGAAGAAGGTGGACGGGTCCTGCGCGATCGCCTCTTCACCGGCGAATCCACCGAGGGTCAGCGGCACCAGGAAGAACACACCCAGACAGAACAGAGCCGACGCGCGGATCGCGCGGGAGGTATCGCGCACCGGGTCGCGGTACTCGGATGCGAAGGTGGCGCACACCTCGATACCCAGCGTCGTCCACGCCATCACGTAGAGCCAGACGATCGCCGTGTGCAGCCCCTCCAGCCCGTGCAGATTCCATGTCAGCTCCATCGGCGCCCAGTCGGCGTTGAACACCGGGAAGAAGATGAAGACGGCCAGCGGGATCATCAGGATCGCTGCGGTGACGTAGACGAACACCATGGTGACCCGGACACCGATGACGTTGATGCCGTACAGCGCGAAGATCACGATCAGGCCGATGAGGATCGGGAAGCTGAAATGCAGGGGGCCCAGATCGAAGGTCCACTGCTGGTCGGGAAACCACTGCGATTGGACCAGCAGACCCGTGAATGAACCGTAGGTCGCCAGATTGGATCCCCATGGCAGCCAATAGCCCACTCCCGCCAGCGGTGCGAACCACGGCACTCGCTTCTTCCACGCTTCTGCGGCAAAGCCGGAGATTCCGCCGGATGCGTTCGGGAACATGGCGGCCAGTTCGATGTAGATCCAGTTGACGGCCAACGAGATCGCCATCGAGATGGCCCACAGCACTGCGGCGCCCCAACCGCCGAGACCGGCGATGGAAGCACCCAATGTCGCCACGAGAGCGGCGGGCATCGTCATGGCCATCGCGAAGCCGTCGAACCACCGCATCTTCCGCGGGAGCACCTCGTCTACCGAGTGCAGTGCTGTTGCATCCCCATTGGGCGTCATCCAAGTCCTCCAGAGCGTTCGGTCGTGAACCTCGGCGATCACCAGACTTCCGGTGCGGAAGCTGCGGGAAACGACTCACCGCGTGTGCCGAAACATACGGTAAATGATGGGGACCGGCTTCGCAGTGCGAATGGAACGAAAAGCATTGAGCAACTTGCTTCTTCGGCGATGGCTGGGCGGAAAAGGTGCCGCCGGGACCGTCCTGGGCGCAGGACGAGGGCCGGCGCGATACCCGGATGCGCCGGGCAGCACCGCTGCCGAGAAACGCTATTGGCTAGTTAAGTGGCTGCGGGACAGTAATTTTCAGGACGGTCGGAACGAGTCGTGCGCGGCCCGTGCTGCGTGCTTGACCATGATGTGCCGTGCCACGGTGTACTCGGCCACCGCCGCCTGGCTCATGTCCTTGCCGAAACCACTGGCCTTCACCCCGCCGTGCGGCGCCTCCGATGCGATCGGCAGGTGGTCGTTGACCCACGTGACGCCGGCCTCGATGCAGTGGGCTGTCCGCAGTGCGCGCGCCACATCGCCGGTCCAGACCGAGGAGGCCAGCCCGTAGCGGGAGTCGTTGGCCAGCCGGACCGCTTCTGCCTCGTCGCGGAACGGCAGAACCACCAGCACCGGGCCGAAGACCTCGTCCTGGACGATCTCGGAGGACTGCTCGGCACCGGTGATCAAGGTGGGCGGGTAATAGGCGCCGGGACCGTCGGGCAGCACACCGCCGGCCCGGACGGTGGCACCCGCCGCAACCGCGCGTTCGACGAAACCGTGTACCCGGGCGCGATGTTCGACGCTGATCAGCGGACCGATATCGGTCGAGGACCGGCGCGGGTCGCCGACCCGGATCTCGCCGAATGCGGCGGCCAGGCGATCGACGAGATCGTCGACGATCGCCTCGTGGGCATACACCCGGGTGGCGGCGGTGCAATCCTGGCCGGAGTTGTACGTCGCACCCATGGCGATACCGTGCGCCGCATCGTCGAGGTCGGCATCCTCGAACACCAGACACGGTGCCTTGCCGCCGAGTTCGAGATGCACCCGCGCGCCCCGCAGCGACGCGGTCGACATCACCTGGCGTCCGGCACGGGTCGACCCGGTGATCGAGACGAGCTGCACCCGCTCGTCGGCGACCAGTGCTTCGCCCACCGCCTGGTCACCGGTCACCACCTCCAGCACGCCCGGCGGGATACCGGCCTCGATGGCCAGCTCGGCGATGTAGAGCGTGCTCGTCGGCGTCGACGGGGCCGGCTTGACGACGATGGTGTTGCCCGCGGCCAGGGCTGGCCCGATCTTCCACAGTCCCATGATCATCGGGAAGTTCCACGGTGCGATACCGACGACCGGTCCCACCGGCCGGCGCACGATCATGGAGGTGTAGCCCGCACTGAGCAGGCCCGCGCCGGTCTCCTCCAGCGAGCGCCCGGCTCCTGCGAAGAAGCGCAGGTTGTCGGTGCCGAACGGGAGCTCCCCGTCACGAAAGACCGCCTCCGGTTTACCGGTTTCGGCCACCTCGATCGCCGTCAGCTCGGCGGCGTGCGCGTCGATCAGGTCGGCCCAGCGCAGTAGCACTCGCGCGCGCTCACCGGCGGTCCGGCGAGACCATTCCGGGAAAGCCTCCGCCGCGGCGGTGACGGCCTGCGCGGCCTCCTCGACAGACGCCTCGATGATGGTCGCCGTCGGCGTCCCGGTCGCCGGATCGATCAGGATCCGCTCGACACCGGAACCGGCAACTCGAACACCGCGGTGGAATCGTCCTGCGGACATGCCCATACTCCTCAACTGTTGAAGCCCACACCGAAGCGGTCGAGTGTGCGCAGAAGGATGCCCCGACGCCCGGTTTCGTCCTCGCGGGCCAATGCCGCCCGGGTCAATTCGACCGCCGGCCAACGCAGTGGTTCCGGCGGGAAAGGCACAGCCGTGCCCGTGACGGCCTTCAACCGGGTCCGTTCGGTCTCCCGCCCCGACAGCAGATCGAGCGCCACCCGAGCACCGAACCTCGTCGACGCCACCCCCAGACCGGTGAATCCGACCGCATATGCCAGCCGACCGCCGAACGCGGTACCGAAGATCGGGGTGAACCTGCTGGTGGTGTCGATGACACCACCCCAGCGGTGGGTGAACGGTACCTCCGCCAGTTGGGGGAACGTCTCCCGGAAGTGCCGTGCCAGCACTCGGTGCGACCGGTCCCGCAGTTCCAGTTCGGGTGCCACCGCGTTTCCGAAGTGATAGATCGCGTCGTATCCGCCCCACACGATCCGGTCATCGCGGGTTCTGCGGAAGTAGTGGAACTGATTTCCGGCGTCGGTGAGGCCCTGGTTCTGCGCCCACCCCACCGAGGCCAGCTGGTCGGCAGTCAGTGGCGCGGTCGCGAGCACGTAGTCGTACACCGGCATGATCCACGCGCTGAGCCGCCGCAGCAACGGCCGGTAGGCATTGGAGGCGAGCACGACGTGGGTGGTGTCCACCTGACCGTGCGTGCTGCGCACGGTCAGCATGCCGCCCGAGCGGGTGATTCTGGTCGCCGCCGATTCCTCGAAGATGCGCGCGCCCATCTCCTCTGCGACGCGCCGCATCCCGAGCACCAGTGCCATCGGATCGACCAGACCTCCACCATGGATGCGCAGTCCGCCTCGGAACGCGCCGGAGTGGATGTCGGCGCGAACCTGATCGCCGTCGAGGAACTCGACGTCTTCACCATGCCGGGCATAGCTCGCCACCGCGCTGCGCAGCGCCGCGACCTGATGCGGCGTGCGCGCCAGGGTCGTCTTGCCGACCATGCGTAGATCGGCATCGATGTTGTTGCGCTGCAAGAATTCTGCGATCTGTTCGACGTTCTCACGGCCCAGCCGCTGGAGTTCGTCGAGTTCATCCGGCCACATCGCGGCTCCGTGGGCGATGCCGTGCGTGAGGGACTCCGAGACGAACCCGCCGTTGCGGCCCGAGGCCGCCGCCCCCACCCACGACTGCTCGAGGACGACGACCCTGCGTCCGGGGTGGTCGGTGAGTGCCTCGATCGCCGCCCACAACCCGGCGTACCCGGCCCCGACGATGACGAGGTCAGCCCTCACCCGTCCGCGCAGCGGCTCGGTCCGTGCGCCGATCTGCACGCCATCCCACCAGACCGGGCGAGGTTCGGCGTCGCACAGCTCGTCCTGCCGTTGGCTGGATTTCATGGGTGGGGCTCCATCGTGGTCTGACGTGGCGGGTCGACGCGTGGACACGCCGCCGCCCCGCGACTGCGGACAGGAACGATAGTTGCATCGTCTTTCAAAGAAGGCAACACATAAGTTCCCATGTCAACGCATATGTGCCTGTAAAAACTGAGTTACTGTTCAAATTTCTGCTGGCTGTATCACGCGATCTTTGGCACAGTGACACCCGACATACCCGGAGGGAGGACGCGATGGCGGTGAGCCGCACCGAACGGCGCGCGAACCTGCTCGACGCCGCCCAACGGGCGGTGATGAAACACGGCGCGGACGTCCAACTCAATCAGGTGGCGGCCGAGGCCGGCCTCACCTCGGGCGCGGTGCTCTACCACTTCCCCGACGTCCAGACACTGCTGGTGGAAGCCAATCGCGCCGGCATGGAGCGGTTCTACGACGAACGTCTGCGCCGCATCGAGGGCATCGCCGAACCCGACCGGCGACTGGTCCTGACCATCGAGTCGGGATTGCCGGTCGACTCCGACGATCCCGCCGTCAAACTGCTGTGTGAACTCGGCGGGGCCGCCGGACGGTACCCCACCTACGCGGTGCTGCTGACCGCACTGTTCGACCGGCAGGTGGCGATGTACCAGGTCATCCTGGAATCCGGTGCCGCACAAGGTGTCTTCACGCTGAGCTCGCCGTCGCTGACCATCGCCCGCAACATCGTGGCGTTGGAGGACGCCTACGGCTACCGCATGGTGGCCCGTCATCCGAGCCTGGACGCCGACGCGTCCACCGAACTGATCCTCGACTACGCGCGGGTGGCAACCGGCCACTCCCTGCCCCGCCGTGACCACGGTGAAAGGACACATCGATGACCGAGGCCGATCCCGACAACCGGGCACTGACCATCATGTTCTGGCCGGAGTCCGCCTACGGACCCACCAATCAGTGCATCGGGGTGGCGGCCAAACTCCGAGAACGCGGGCACACCATCGTCTTCGCCGCGGAGTCCTCCTGGGCCGGCAAGATCGCGCCGTTCGGATTCATCGAGGAGCTCGTCGACCTCGCGGAGCCGGCCGCGGGTGACGAAGACGCCGACGCGGGCCAGTTCTGGACCGACTTCATCGCCGAGACCGCGCCCGAGTTCGCCAAGTCGACCTTCGACCAACTCGAGTCGTTCATCAAGCCGACCTACCAGGCACTCATCGACGGCGCGAAGTACTGCGAGCCGCGGCTACGCGAGATCATCGCCGAACACCAGCCGGATGTCATCGTCGAGGACAACGTCGTGCTGTTCCCCGCGTTGACCACCGCGGGCAAGCCGTTCGTCCGGGTCATGTCATGCAGCCCACTGGAAGTGCCGGGACCCGATGTGCCCCCGCCATTCTCGGGTCTGCCCAGCGCCGACCGGTCCGGCTGGCAGGCCTACCGGGACGAGTTCGACCGTGCGCTGCGGCCGATGTGGGAGGACTTCGACACCTGGGTGCGTGCCCAGGGCGGCGCCCCGCTACCGGACCTGGAGTTCATGCCCCGCGACAACGCCGCCACCCTCTACGTCTATCCGGCCGAGGCCGACTACGTCGATCAGCGTCCGCTGGACCCGTCGTGGACCCGGATCGACTCCAGCGTCCGGGAGACCGACGAGCGGTACGAACTGCCCGCCGCAATGGCCGGCCGGCCGGCCGACAGCGCGCTGGTCTACCTGTCGCTGGGTTCGCTCGGCGGGGCCGACGTCGCGCTCATGCAACGGCTGATCGACATCCTCGGCACCACCCGGCACCGGTTCATCGTCAGCATGGGTCCGCAGGCCGAGAAGCTCACGCTCGCCGACAACATGGTGGGCGCACAGATGCTGCCCCAGACCCGGATCATCCCCCTCGTCGATGCCGTGATCTCGCACGGCGGCAACAACACCACCACCGAGGCCCTGCATTTCGGCAAGCCACTGATCGTGCTTCCGCTGTTCTGGGACCAGTACGAGAACGCCCAGCGCATCCACGAACTGGAGCTCGGTGTGCGCCTGGACACCTATCACTTCGCCGACCATGACCTGACCGGGGCACTGGACCGAATCCTCTCCGACACCGATATGCGGCAACGGGTTTGCGACATCGGGACCGCCGTTCGGGATCGCGACGGCCTGCGCCTGGCGGCCGACGTGATCGAACGGGTCGGCCGGTCACACCAGCACACCGCAGACTGAACGTGCCCACCGACGCCGCACCCCTGCCCCCCGAGCTGTTGATGCTCGGGGCCCGTCATGCCCTGTCCGTCAGCGAGGAGCATGGAAGGCTGTCGGCCGTCCCGCTTGTCGACGCCGGCGACGGCTGGCGGCGAGCCACCGCCGGCAGCGGCGCGGCCGACGCCCTTGTCCGGCTCATCGCCGAGACTTCCGGACACGCGCGGCACGGCCGGTTCACCGTGACGTCCTGGACCGACCGGTACAGAACGGGGATCGAACAGCCGATCACCGTGGACCAGACCAATGAATCGGTCATCGTCGGCGAGCGGGCCGTGGTGAAGTGGGCAACGCACCTCGAACCGGGGCCGCATCCCGCCCCGCGCCGACTGGCGACTCTCACCGCGGCCGGGTTCGCCGCGATGCCGACGCCCTGGGGTGTGGTCACCTGGGCGCCCGACGACGGCCCGGAGACGCTGGCGGCGACCGTCACCGGCTACCTGCCGGGCGCGGTGGACGGCTGGACCTGGGCCAAGGACCTGTTCATCGCCGCGGCGGGCACCGGCGACCTGGGCAGCGTCGTCGCGACCTGCCGCACCCTGGGCGAGGTGGTCGCCGACCTGCACGCCGCCCTGTCGAACACCGTCAGCCGGTCCACCCCTGCCGACGCGCGGCGCTGGCGCGACAACGCGTTCGCCACCCTTGCCGAGGCGCGCGCACTGGCCGGACCGGCCAACGCGACGCTGCTCGCCGAGCACGCCGACCGCGTCGCCGCCACCCTGGAGAGCCTGGCCGACCTGATCGATGTCCCGGTCCTCGATGCACACGGCGACCTGCACGTCGGTCAGGTGCTGCGCACCGGCGACCGGCTGGTCATCACCGATTTCGACGGCAACCCGGTGCTGGCACCCGCCGAGCGGGTGCTCCCCGTGCCGGCCGCGGTCGATCTGGCCGGGATCCTGCAGTCGCTGTCCCACGTCGCCATCGTCGCGGCGAAGCGCGGTGGACTCGACCCGGTCGCCCTGGTCCCGGTCGATGAGGCCGCCCGGGCGGCGCTGCGGGATGGCTACCTGCGCAGGCTCGCCCAAACCGGCCATGCCGGCCTGCACACCGACGCGGCCCTACCGGCGCTGCGGCTGCAGCAGGTGCTGCGCGAGATCGTCTACGCCGGCCGCCATCTGCCTCGCTGGATGTATGTCCCCGATGCGGCACTGCCCACCCTGATCAACGAAACGAGCTCATGAACCCCGACGGCTTCGCCTCCGATCTCGCCCGTAAGCCCGACGTCCTGTCGAACTTGGCCGATGCACTGGCGCAACACAATCCATGGTCGGACGTGGTGCCCGCGGATACCTGCGGGGTGGTCTTCCTCGGCATGGGTTCGTCGGCGTACGCCGGCGGTGTCGTCGCAGCACGACTGCGCGCCCTCGGTGTCTGTGCGGTGTCCGACATCGCCTCCTCGCGGCTGCTGCCGCAGTGGGGTCCGGGCACGCTCGTGGTGGCCACCTCGGCCTCCGGTGGGTCCATCGAGACCCTCGACGCCCTGGCGCGCGTCGAGGACTCGGCATACACGGTGGCACTGACCAACACACCCGAGTCGGCGATCACCACGGCCTGCGATGCGACGGTCGAACTGCTGGCCGAGCCCGAGGTCGGCGGCGTGGCCTGCCGCAGCTACCAGCACACCTTGGCGTTGATGATGGCGCTGGAATGTCATCTCACCGGTGCGCCGACCGATGCGCTGGTCGCCGCGATCGCGGCTGCGGCACGCGCCAGCGACCACCTGCTGAGGGCCGAGAAGGACTGGCTCCCTGAGATTTCCGATCTTCTGCTGGGTCCCGACGAGACACATCTGGTGGCCCCCGCGCATCGGTGGTCCTCCGCTCAGCAGGGCGCGTTGATGTTCCGTGAGGGCCCGCGCCGGTCGGCCATCGGCTGCGAGAGCGGCGACTGGAGCCACGTCGACGTGTACCGCACCAAGAACAGCGATCTGCGGATGCTGGTCTTCGCCGGTTCGGCATGGGAAGCGCAAATGGCCGAATGGACCGGACCGCGCAGCACCACGGTGGTCGGTGTCGGCGGCGAGGTGCCCACCGCGACTGCCACCCTGCGCTACCCGGGTGACGACACCGACGACATACGCCTGCTCACCGAGACACTGATTCCCGAACTGCTCGCGGCCCGGGACTGGCAGGCCACGGCCGCGGGGTAACCGGTGCTCACACCGCGGCGAGGTCGGTCCCGCGCGTCTCGCTGATCCGCCAGACCGCCAGGAACGTGACCAACCCACATCCCGCGGCCAGTACCACCAGCGGAGTCCGCGACACACCATCGGCGTGCAGGCTACTGGCGATCAGCGGCGTGAAACCGGCGCCCAGCAGTGCCGCGAGCTGATAGCCCATCGAGGCGCCGGTGTAGCGCACCGCTGTCCCGAACATCTCGGAGAACAACGCTCCGAGCGGGGCGTACATCATCGACTGGATGGCCTGCGCCATCATCATCGCGACAATCAGGTATGTCTGCGAACGCAGGTCCACCAACGCATAGAACGGCCACGCATACGCGACGATGCCGACCGCACCGGCGAGCATGACCATTCGGCGGCCGACGCGGTCCGACAGCGCCGAGAAGAATGGGATGGTCACCAGTCCGGTGAGCGAGGTGAAGATCAGTGCGGTCATCACGTCGGTCCGGTGATAACCGATGGCGGTGGCGTAACTGATCATGTACGTACTGATGAGCGCCGTCAGGGCGAACGGCCCGATGCCGACTGCGCACGCCAGGATCAACGTCCGCGGTTTGCGGAGGACCTGCAGGAACGGCAGGCGGGCCCGTGTGGTCTCCGCTCGCCGGGCCGCGGCCTCGAAGACCGGACTCTCGGTGATCGAGAGCCGCACGTAGATGCCGATACCCAGCAGCACCAGGCTGATCAGGAACGGGATCCGCCACCCCCAGGACAACAATGACTCGTCCGGTAGCAGCGTGACCAGGGTGACGACGGCCACCGAGAGCAGCGAGCCGATAGGTGATCCCATCTGCATCAGGCCGTTCCAGAATCCGCGGCGGTCGGCCTCGGCATGTTCGGTCACCATCAGCGTCGCCCCGCCCCACTCCCCTCCGATCGCGACACCCTGGATCACCCGCAGCAGCACCAGCAGGATCGGCGCGGCGACACCGATGGCCGCGAAGGTCGGGAGCAGACCGATGAGAAAACTGGCCGAGCCCATCAGCACCATCGTCAACACCAGCATGGACTTGCGTCCAAGCCGATCACCGAAGTGCCCGAACAGGATTCCGCCGACCGGACGGGCGAGGTAGCCGGCTGCCAGCGTGCCGAAGGCGGCGATGGTGGCGGCCGCCGGACTGGATTCGGGGAAGAACACCAGCCCGAACACCAGCGCGCTCATGGTGCCGTACACCAGGAAGTCGTAGTACTCGATCGCGGTACCCAACAGGCTGGACAGCGCGACGCGTCGCAACAGGACGGGATCGGTCACCGATGCGTCCGGCATGGATTCTCCTCGTATCGTGAGCGACTGGCGACATCCTGCCGCCAACCCGACCGCGGGTGGTGATGTTGTCTCGCCGAACGGGATGATGTCTGCACGAAGGCGGTGTGTGACGGGAACCTTCCGTCCCGTCGGCCAGCACAGTCACAGGTTCCCTTCCATTCACCGAGATACGGTGCGCGGAGGACCAGCTATCCGAATTATGGTGCGCTCAACGAATATCGGTACATGGCCGTCAAGCCCAATCTGCATCGGGAGCAACACGGCCTGCAGCGCTGTGGCGAAGACAGCCATAAGGAGAGACGATGCTCCGGCAGCCAATGCACAGATCTCCGACGCGTTCAGCGTTGCCACCCGGTATCGCCGCGGCCGGCAATCTCCCAACGATCCCGCCATCAATCGTTGCGGTCGTCGAAACGCGACCGGTCACCGCGGCCCGGATCATGGCTACCACGATGAGGATGAGTCACGTGGCATATGACAGTTTTCAAGTCAGGGAGGTGGCGCACGCAGCGCAGGTTTCACCTGGCACGCTGTATCGCCATTTCACCTCCAAGAACAGCCTTCTGGTGGCTTGTCTGGAATTCTGGCTGACCGAGCTCGAACCCGTCGTCCGTGCGGAATTGATCGGCATCACCGATCCGATCAGACGAATGCGGCACGTATCGAAGCGGATCGCGCTTGGCCTCGGTGACCACCCACTGTTTGAGGGCGCCTTCGTGCGTGCGTACTTGCTCACAAATACGATGTACGCGGACTCGGATGTTGTACGGGAGAGATTGAATTCACTTTTCGCGCAAGCCATCTGCGATGGCCAGGTCGACAAGAGCGACGTCAGCGAACTGATCACGGACATCTGGACGGTCAACATGCCGGCGCTCGTTCAGCGCAGACTCAGCCTCGACGAGCTTCACGACAGATTGGAATACAGCGTCGTGACGATCGGTCTGGCGAGATCGTGAAGATGCGATTCGGCCCGGCACCCCGGGCCGAATCGCTCTCTCATGTGGTCTGTTGTCCCTGTTTGCGTTTGATCTCCAGTGCGATGTCGATCAGCTGGTCTTCCTGGCCGCCGATCAGCTTGCGCTGACCCGCCCGGTGCAGCAGCTGATGCGCCGGCACACCGTAGCGCTCGGACTGGCGGATGGCGTGCTTGAGGAAGCTGGAGTACACCCCGGAATACCCCATGATCAGCGCATTGCGGTCCAGCAGGCACTCGGCCGGCATCGCCGGGGCGACGACCTCTTCGGCGGCATCGGCGATGTCGAAGAAGTCGATACCGGTCTTCACACCGATCTTGTCGAACACCCCGATCAGCGCCTCGACCGGAGCGTTGCCCGCACCGGCACCGAACCGGCGACACGACCCATCGATCTGCTTGGCCCCGGCGCGGACCGCCTCGATCGAGTTCGCCACACCGAGGCCGAGGTTCTCGTGCCCGTGGAAACCCACCTGCGCATCGTCACCGAGCTCGGCCACCAGCGCCGCCACCCGGTCGGCCACCCCGTCCAGCACCAGCGCGCCGGCCGAGTCCACCACATAGACGCACTGGCAACCGGCATCGGCCATGATCCGGGCCTGGGCCGCCAATTTCTCCGGGGAGATGGTGTGGCTCATCATCAAAAACCCGACGGTCTCCAACCCGAGTTCGCGGGCCAACCCGAAATGCTGGATCGACACATCGGCCTCGGTGCAGTGGGTGGCGATCCGGCAGATCTCGCCACCGTTGTTCTGCGCCTCCTTGATGTCCTCCTTGGTACCCACACCGGGCAGCATCAAAAAGGCGATCTTGGCCTCTTTCGCGGTCTCGGCCGCAAGCTTGATCAGTTCCTGCTCAGGGGTTTTGGAGAACCCGTAGTTGAACGACGAACCGCCCAGCCCGTCACCATGGGTGACCTCGATAACCGGCACACCAGCGGTGTCCAGCGCGGCCACGATCGAGGCCACCTCGTCCTTGGTGAACTGATGCCGCTTGTGATGAGACCCGTCGCGCAGCGACGTGTCGGTCATCCGGACATCCCAGATGGGGTTGAAGAAGATCTCATCGATGCCACTCATGCCTGAGCTCCTGCCGAAATTCGTTCCTTGGCGATCTCCTCGCCGACCTTCGTCGCCGCGGCGGTCATGATGTCCAGATTTCCAGCGTAGGGCGGAAGGTAATCACCGGCACCCTCCACCTCAACGAACGTGGTCACCACATGCTGGCCACCGTTGACCACCGACGGCTCGTCGAACTGCGGCTCATTGAGCAACCGGTAGCCCGGAACATAAGTCTGCACCTCGGCCACCACCTCCTTGATCGACGCGGTGATCGCCGCGTGATCGGCATCCTCGGGAATCGCGCAGAAGATGGTGTCGCGCATGATCATCGGCGGATCCGCCGGATTCAAGATGATGATCGCCTTACCACTGCGCGCCCCACCGATGTGCTGCACCCCCGCGCTCGTGGTCTTGGTGAACTCATCGATGTTCGCCCGCGTACCCGGGCCCGCCGAAGCCGACGACACCGACGCCACGATCTCGGCATAGGGCACATCGACCACCCGCGACACCGCGTAAACCATCGGGATCGTCGCCTGCCCCCCGCAGGTCACCATGTTGACATTCGGCGCATCCAGATGCGCCCGCAAGTTCGCCGGCGGAATCACCCCCGGCCCCACCGCCGCCGGAGTCAGATCGATCGCGGTGATCCCGGCCGCCTCATACCGCGGCGCAGCATCGCGATGCACATAGGCGCTGGTCGCCTCGAACACCAGATCAGGCTTCTCGGCCTGATTCAACAGCCAGTCCACCCCCTCATGACTGGTCTGCAACCCCAACTTACGGGCCCGCGCCAACCCCTCGGACTCCGGATCGATACCGATCATCCAGCGCGGCTCCAACCAGTCCGAGCGCAGCAACTTGTACAACAGATCGGTACTGATATTTCCCGACCCGACAATCGCAACCGACAACTTATCGGCCATGAACGGCTCCCTAACTTCGTCCGTGAAACTCGAAACTCAGCCGGACTGAACCTAGTCCGTCGAAATCTGCTACGAATCGTCACCGGGTATCCGGCTACGCCATGCCGCCTGACCCGTGCGCAATCCGCCCGACGTCGGCACCGATTGTGCGGCAGGATGCAACTCCGTGAACCAGTACGTCCACTCACCGGACCATTCACGGCTCACACATCTGTCTCGAACGGGCGCCGTCGTCGAGAAATCCCGCTCTTCGGCATGGTGACACCCAGCCCGGCCCCGATGAGGTGAAATGGACCGATGGCAGTCGATTACCAACAGTCCAAGCGTGAAGTCCGCACTGCGTCAGGGATCCTGCGTTATCACGAGGCCGGCGACGGTCCCCCGCTATTGCTGCTGCACGGATCCGGGCCCGGAGTCACGGGCTGGCGCAACTATCGCGGCAACCTCGACGTGTTCGCCCAGCATTTCCGCTGTTTGGTGCTGGAGTTTCCCGGATTCGGAGTCAGCGACGACTTCGGCGGCCACCCAATGCTGGACGCGCAGGGAGCCGCCGCGCAGTTCGTAGATGCGCTCGGCCTGGACAAGGTCGACGTGATCGGCAATTCGATGGGCGGCGGTGTCGGCATCAACTTCGCGACCAACCATCCCGAGCGGATCGGCAAGCTGGTCACCATCGGCGGCATCGGCACCAACATCTTCAGTCCCGGCCCGAGTGAAGGGATCCGGCTGCTGCAGGACTTCACCGAGGAACCCACCCGACAGCGGCTCATCGATTGGTTACGCTCGATGGTCTACAGCGAATCGTTGGTGACCGAGGAACTGATCGCCGAGCGCTGGGAGCTGGCCACCGACTCGGAAACGCTCGCTGCGGCCCGACGCATGTATGGCAAGGCGGCGTTCGCGGCGATGATGGAAATGATGCGCAACGCCGCCTTCCCGCTTCCCTGGGCGACCATGCACAAGGTCGCTGCGCCCACGCTGCTGACGTGGGGTCGTGACGACCGGGTGAGTCCGTTGGACATGGCGCTCATCCCGATGCGCACCATCCCCAATGCCGAGCTGCATGTCTTCCCGAACTGCGGGCACTGGGTGATGATCGAGGCGAAGGCGGCCTTCGAGCGGACAGTGCTGGCCTTCCTCACGCAGAGCGGCGCTTGAATCGCCGGTAACCGTGGAATTGTGCGGCGTACCGCGGCAGCATCGGTGGCCGTGATCGGATATCTCGCTCTGGTACCGATGTTCCTGAGTTACATTCTCTTTCGGCGCCGGCACAACCCTCAGATGTGGCCGCTCAATGGGATGCACATGACGTTACTCACCGCAACTGCTACATAGTTGCCTCCGTCACTGGCCCGCAGTCTTAGGACCGAGCGCATCTAAGGATTTCGATGACTCTCAACGGCACTTCTTCCGGCGTTAATAAAGCAGTGGAACGGGCGGACTACGCACGCCACGTCGGACGGGTCGGTGCGCTGGCCGTCGCTCCAGGCATCGGCATCGCGATCACCAATAACACTGGTGTCGCCGTCGCCGACACGACCGGTTCATCCTCTACCCCCTCTTCGAGCACCAGTTCAGCCGGGCAGGCTAAGAGCCCGAGGCCCTCGGCCGCAGAAAGCACGACGAACACGACGAACACGCCGCGCAAGGCGCGGACCGCGACGGCTCCGAGCTCAACAACATCGGAAGGTGTGTCGGCTGACACGGTCGACGAAGACGAAGAAGCCGACGGTGACGCCGAGGCATCCCAGGTAGAACATGACGATTCGACACAGCCTGGCCGCGACATCGAAGACATCACTGAGGTCGATGGGACCGGACCCGAGGACTCCGAACTTCCGGATCCTCCGACCGCGATCGGCGATGTTGATCCCGATACCGATCCAGCGCAACCGCATCCCGTTGTGATTCCCAAAACCACACCGAAGTCCTCCGACACACCTGACCGCGGTTATGGCGGCGAGGCGAACTCAGCTCCGGTAGACGACAGCGCGCCGGTAGCCGCTGCGAAGCCCCGGACCAGGGTCATGACCGCTCGTGTCGCCACCGCGCCCGCATCGCTGGCCGAGCAGACCGTTATTGTCGAAAACTCGGTAGCGGCTGCACCGACGCCGGCGGCCGTTTCAGCGGCTGCGCCCGCCGCAGCTGCCGTCACGGCCGTGCCGGCAGCCGCCGGCCCGCTCCAAGCTGTGCTTTCGGGTGTATCGAACTGGATTACCGGATTGACCAAGTCCATGAACAGCCCTGTCGCCCCACCCGCCACTCCCACCGTGTGGGCACTGCTGGGCTGGGTTCGCCGCCAGCTGGAATACACCTTCTTCAACGCCTCACCCACCATCAACTACCAGCCCTCGACCAACATCTCGGGATTCAACCCGAACACTCAATTGTTCAACGGGATCGTCGTCGGAGATCTCGGCCTCCACGACGCCGACGGCGACAAGATGACGGTGAAGGTGACAAAGCTGCCCAGCGGGGGCACTGTCACGATCAACCCCAATGGAACCTTCACCTACGTGCCGAACCCACTGAACGCCGCAAAGGGATTCGTAGACACGTTCCAGGTGAAGGTTGGCGACAGCGTCGGTAACCCCGCTCACATAAACTTGCTGAAGCTGTTCTCTCCCAACTTCGGACACACCGCCACCAAGACCATCCAGATCACCGTGCTGCCGACCAGCCCCCTCGGTACTCCCGATCAGATCGCGATGGAAGTCCGTGCGAAGGAAATCATGGAAACGACGCAGATGAAGGCTGCGATGGCGACCGTCCGGGCACAGTGGCTGGCCGCTGCCCAGGACGGAATGAGTAAGGCGGGCGGCGTCGACGCAGTCAATATGGCGTTGCTCGACCAGGCGGTCTACGAGTACTTCTACGCCGGTGCACTGAACGCGCAGAACTCGGACCCGCTGAATCCGAAGGTGCTGACCTACGACGTTGCACCGCACACCTGGTTTGGTCAAGACATCCCGGGTTCACGGGTAATTTACGACAATCCCGACGGCATTTACCGGACGATCCCGGTGGAGATCAACTCCTCCTATGTCATTCGTGGTCAGTTCTTCGGCACCAAGCCTTCCGATACCAACTTCAGTCTGCTCAACGTCCGCGGCCAGACATTGGCCAACCTGGCGCAGAAGGACATCGTCGTCAATGAGGACGGCACCTTTGTCATCACTGTCAGCGCGGCTGCCAGTGACGATCCCAACCACATCCAGATCGCCGAAGGCGCAACGAACTTCCTGATCCGCGACACGCTGTCCGACTGGAATACCGAGCTGCCGATGAGCCTGACCGTCGAGCGCGTCGGTGGTGCGATAGTCACGCCGCTGACCAATGAGCAGCTTGCCGAGAAGGCCGTTGCTCAGCTTCTGGCCGCGTCGCCGGGCTTCAATGTGTATATGCGCGCTGCGACGCGGCTGAATGCCTTCGACCCCGATTCTCCGCTTCGCGATCCGAACGTCTTTGGCCAGCCCGCACCGTTCGGCGACCAGACCTTGGTGACGCAATGGCCGAGCTACGGCTACTTCCAGCTACGTGATGATCAGGCGTTGGTCCTCACCATCGATGCGGGCAGCGCCGACTACTGGGTGATTCCGGTCAGCAATGACTGGGAGACGACGAACAACTATGCGGGACAGCAGACGACCCTGAACAACACGCAGGCGATCGCCAACGCCGACGGCACATACACAGTGGTGCTGTCGCCTTCTGATCCGCGCGTCGCCAACTGGATTTCGACCGGCACCGTGATGGTCGACCTCGACGGGGACGGCGTGACGGAGGAAACTACCGTCCAACAGGGCACCATACAGATTCGTTTCCAGCAGATCACCGATGCGGCCAACGGCCCCCGAATCGTCAGCCAGCAGGTCGTCGGTCTCGATGAGCTCGAGGCCCTGCTGCCGGAAGGGACCGTCTTCCTCACCCCGGAACAGCGGGCCGAGCAGCTGGCGGAACGGGAGGCCGGCTACGACGCCTCGCGTTGGGCTTCGCCGGGGAACTTCATGGGTGTGTAGTCGCCTCAGCTGATCCGAATGGGTGCCTGCGACGAGTCGTCGCAGGCACCCTTTCGTTATGTTGGCCTCACCCCAAAGGCGGGCTGTCCGTTAACCGTCGAGCGGCCGACCATGAGTTCGCAGCCATCGGCGGGCATTTCCGTTTATCCAAGCGTATCCGCGGTTCTAGCCTGCGGTTCAACAATGGCGTGTCACATCACGCGGATTCACAAGATGGCGGAACTCACCACAGAGATGTCGATGAAGCCCCAGGCAGCCTTGCCACCATGACGAGACCAAGCTGGCCATCCCATCGCTACTCCATGGCTTGTGTCTCTGGGGATGACAGTTTTGGATGGTTGTAGGCACTAGGTGCTGGAATTATTGGTGGCAACATCGCGTCGTGCGCACAAGGGGCTGGGGTGTCCGCAGTCGGCCAAGCACGGCGGTTGATGGAGATGCGATCGTGGGCTGGATCGTGCGGGTGTCCGGTCCCCGAAGTGGATGCGTCTCCGGCAGCAGGTACGAAATGCCCTCGCGGATCTGCTGAGTATCGCCCCAGCACCCGTCATCACCGGACTACGGTCTTGGTTACGTCATGCGCTGGCCGGCTACCACCGAAGCCTGCGTCAACGCCCAGGTCCTGGCAATCGAGTCCATCGGAAAGACATGATCCCGCACTCCGACTGTGCACTGGGTTGGGTGGTTCCGGCAAATAGCCGCGGTAGCCGAATCCGCATGCACCTGGAAGTCGCATGCGGGGATTGTGCTCAGATCACTCGGCGGGACTCAACACAAAGACCGGAATCGAGCGATCAGTTTTGAGCTGGTAGTCGGCGTAGTCCGGATAGGCCTCGACGGCGCGTTGCCACCACAGGGCTTTCTCATCGCCGTCGATCTCACGCGCCTCGTATTCCCTGACGGTCTCACCGTCCTGCAGCGCAACTCGTGGGTGGGCTTTCACATTTTGAAACCACACCGGGTGCTTGGGCGCTCCGCCCACCGACGCAACGATCGCATACTGGCCGTCATGCTCGACGCGCATGAGCGGGGTCTTGCGCAGTTTGCCGGTCTTGGCACCAACGGTGGTCAGCAGAACGATCGGACGACCATCCATCTCGATGCCTGCAGTGGTGCCCGACTCGATGACCTTCTCGGTGTGGTTACGCACCCAGCCCCAGGGGCTGGGTTCATAGTCTCCGGAGAACTCCAATTCAGTGCCCTTCCATCCGCTTGTTCTGAACTACTTGGACTGTGTCGCGAATTGAGCCAGAAATTGGTTGCGCTCTGATTGTCGGGCGTACCCGGCGGTATCACGGACACATTCCGGACACCAGTGCCCGCAGCGCAGCACCAGACGGGGGCTCGCCTCGAACTCGTGGCCATCCGCACACTTCCACGTCAGGGGCGTGGCAATGGCGCCGGTTGTGACGTCCTCGGAAAGCAGTTGGCCGCCACGGAAATCTGCAGCGTCGGCATAGTCGGCGCGGTTCCAGGTAGCCGAATCCTTGGTTTCGTCGTAACCGTGCTCCAGCAGGGACGGCACGGGGTCGGGATGTGGCGGCCAGAACGTGTCCCACCCGCCGATCTGTTCCCATTTACGACGAGATCCGAAGTAGGCGTTGATCTTTTCGACGTCGTTGTCGCGAATGTACGCCATCGTCCCACGCGGCTTGAGGGTCAGCGGCTTCATGAACAGGTTCTTGACCACCCAGGCCGGCATCCTGCCTGCCATCTTCAGCGACGGGTTGGCTGCCACGGCCCGCGTCAACGCAGCGTCGAAGGAATCGCCGCGGAACGGAACGAGCTTTTCCAGATCGTCGGAATCGGTATACCACTGACCGTGGAAATTCCTGGTGGCGAACCAGTTACGTTCGTACCATTTCCGTACGTCGCTTACTCCGAAGGCGGCTGTCATGCGTGTCTGCAGCTCCCAGTTCGTCAGGCGCCATGCCTCACCACCGCCGATGTTGTAGGCGTCGCACCAGAATTCCGATGGCATCTGGTCCTCGCAGATATTGGCGATCAGTCGCGCCGAATCATCGGCCGAAGCCCACTCCATGACTCCCTCGAATGGAGAGTGGGTCATGATCGGATCACGAATCTCCAACATGCCCGGGTGGAAGATTCCGGTCTGGCGCAGCGAGACCCATTTGGGTAAACCCGATTCGACCAAGGTCTTCTCAGCAACGATCTTGCTCTGGGCGTAACCGTCGAAATGAGCCGGGCGCATGGGGTCACCGATACGGCCCCAGTGGTGCGGTGGGTTGCGATCCCCGAACTGCGCGATGGTGCCGATACCAATGACTCCGATGGCTGACGGGTCGGGCTGTGCCTGAACGGCTCGCACGATGTTGCGCATGCTGCCCGCATTGACTCGGAGTGCCAGCTCGGGGTTGTCGTCCCCGACGGGTGAGACGATGCCGCCCAGATGGGCAACGTAGTCTGCTCCAGCCACGCATTCCGCGACCGCATCGTAGTCGGTGAGATCACCGAAGCGAACCTGCAGATTCGACATGTCTTCGTACTGCCGGATCGCAGCGGTGTCGTTGGGCGTCGGTAGGACCAAGGCGATGACCTCGAACCGGTCTGCACGGGTGCGGAACTCGTCCAGTACGAACCGTCCCCAGTTACCTGCGGCACCGGTCAGAAATACCCTCTTACGCGCCATGTTCATCCCTTCGATTACTGCTGCGATCAGCCGGCAAAAACGTCGAGTGTGCCGACGGTGCCCCGGTTGTCCTTGATCCGTTCGACCAGTACCCACCGTCCGTCCCGGCGCTCCCACCGATCCTGGTAGTCACCCAGGGTGTAGAACGTGAGGTCGGGATCGTTGCGCGACAGGTGCAGGTCCTGCACGTAGGCCCTACTGACCGCCCGGTCGCCGTCGACGTCGACGAGCACATTGCCGAGTAGGTGCTGGGTGACACCGCAGTTGTCGAGGAATCCGCGGATGAGCCCGATGATGGCCTCGCTGCCCTGCACCGCTCCGGTCCCGAAGTCGCCGGCCGCGTCGGCTGCCAGAATCTGTGCCATACCGTCCCAGTCACGATTGTCCATGGCGCGCGCAAACAGGATCAGCGCGCGCTCAATGTTTCTCTCGTCTACCAGATTTGCGATGTCTGTTGCCATTCCCTGCTCCATTCATTGAACGGTCCTGGTGCCTGAACACCGGGGACCAAATCGATCTTGCCGAAGGTGGTGTCGTGTCCCGGGCCGGTTGCCCGTTGGCCGGGACACTGCCTCGATTTCAGCTCTCGCGTCGAGTGCGTCGTGCTCGTTCGATGTCGCTGAAGATGCCAAACAGTCCTGAGGCCGTTCCAGACGATCAGCAGCTGCCGTTGATTCGTCGAACAAGCAGCCCGCCCACGATCGCCAGCGCGGCCCCAGCCAGGTACAGCACCGGGTACCCGCCCAGCGGCGTCAGTCCGCCCACGGCCACCACCATCGGTGCCAACATCGGCCCGACCGATCGCGGAATCGAATCTGCCAAGCCGGAGAGCGCCATGTACTTACCGGATTCGGTTCCCTCCCCGGGTAAGACATCGATGACCAGAGCGCCGTCGACGGGCATGAGGATTCCGGTCGCCAGGCCGGTGACCGCCATGCCGAGGAAGTACACACCGACGCCGGGCGCCAGCGAAATGATCACCGCCCCCGCCGCGACGACGAGCGAACTGTAGAACACCAGCTTCTTGCGAATGCCGAATCGGTCACTTGCCCACGAACCGATCAATGCGCCGATCACCGCGGTGGCAAGTCCGACCAGGCCGGTGGCCGTGACGAATCCGGGGAGTTCATGGTCGCCAACACCGAGTTGATCGGTCAGAAAGTAGATGCCATAGGTCGTGGTGAACGCGCCAGCCATCGTCATCAGGAATTTGGCGCTCCACGCCCAACTGAAATCCGGCACTGCCCACGGCCGGATACGGACCTGTTCGCCGAGTCCGGCCCACAGCGGACCACCCGTGGCTACGTCGGCTGCACTCTGACGCCGGTCGCGCAGCAGTGCTATCAAGACAACCGAACACGCGAAGCCGGCCACACCGGGCAGTGCGAACATCAGGAGTTGGTGATTCATCAACGACGGCAGCACGATCGCGGACAAGGCACCGGCAAGGATTGTCATCGCGGCGATCCCGCCAAGTATGCGGGCGCGGACGGGGTGCGGTACCTGGTCCGGTACCACGGCCGCGAACCCACCGACGAAAATGCCGGTTCCTACTGCGTGCAGCACATTACCGAGTTGCAATGCCGCCAGACCTGATGACGAGCCCATCACGAACATCGACACGCAGGCAAGTGCGGAGCCGATCAGAATGAATGGGCGCCGCATACCGAACGAACAGGTACAACGATCGCTGAGCATTCCGCACAACGGGGCCACGACCATCAATACGAGCGCGTGTACACCCGTGAGCATGCCCAGTGACCATTCCTTCGACGAAGGAGATAATTCCGCGGCAGCCATCGGGAAAGCGACCAGTACAAGCGAAACCGTGTTGATCGCCGTACCGAACTGCCCAGCCAGAATGCCGAGGATCAATTGTCGATCGAGCCGCCCCGGTGCAGGCGCTGCGACTGTGGCGTCAGAATCGAGCATCTACCAAAGAGTTCCGCGGTCGACTGTCAGCGTGGCGCCGGTGATCGACCTGGCCGCGTCGGAAGCGAGATAGGCCAGCGCATCAGCAATGTCTTTCGGTTCGATGACTCCCGGTAGCACCGGGTTGAG
Source organism: Mycobacterium sp. AMU20-3851 (assembly GCF_043974665.1). Taxonomy (NCBI): domain Bacteria; kingdom Bacillati; phylum Actinomycetota; class Actinomycetes; order Mycobacteriales; family Mycobacteriaceae; genus Mycobacterium; species Mycobacterium sp. AMU20-3851. The sequence continues at coordinate 2,587,363 of NZ_CP146371.1, read as the reverse complement.
TCGGGTGAAGACCATCGGGTCCACACCGGGTGGGACCATCCGCTCAGCGCCGGCCATATCTGGCAGCTGACCAACTCCGCCAGGGCAGACACTGTTGACCCGAATGTGATCGGGCGCCAGTTCGACTGCCAGCGACTTCATCAACTGCAGCAGCGCCGCCTTCGATGCGCAGTAGGCCGACATGTAGGGCTGCCCTTGTAGCCCGGAGATGGAGGCAACGCTCACGACATTGCCCTTGCTCTGCCGCAGATGTGGCAGAGCGGCTTGGGTGATCAGCATCGGGCCGGTGACATTGACACCGAGGATCCCGTCCCAAGTCTCCAGCGACATGTCACCGAATGCGGCCATGCCGCCGACGCCGGCGACATTCACAACGACGTCGAGACCTCCAAGTCTGGCAACGGCCTCGTTGACCGCCGCGCGAACGGAATCTGCGTCGCTGACATCGCAGGTGAGCAGGTCGTCGGCGGCCGTGATGTCGACGCCGACAACCTGAGCGCCTTCGGCCTCGAACAGCGACTTCGTGGCCGCCCCGATGCCTGAGGCGGCTCCTGTGATGAACGTGCGCTTTCCTTGCAACCTCATGTTCGTCACCAAGTGACCTTTCCGGCGGCCTCAACCGCCTGTTCGACGTCATCAATCAATAAAGTGCCCAGGGCCAAAGCGTCGTGCGCGGCGGCGGCGAACCGGCGGTGATACTCGGCCGGCGTACCGTAGATTTCGATGAGCTGCCGGGTGGTGAACGGATACGTACGGCCAGAACCGCCCAGACCGTCGCCGCGCCAGTCGTAGCGTGCGATCGGCGCATCAACCCACGGGGTACGCAGGCCACCCGACGCATTGCCGTAAATGTCGGCCACTTCGCTCCCCTGCGGCGGACGGCCATCGCGGAGCAGTCGGGCGGTTCGTGCTGCAGACACCCCCTCGGCCGCCCAGCGGTGGACAGCTACGATTGCCGCACCCGAAACATACTGCACAGGAAAGGTATTCGCGGAATCAAGCGCGTCGACGCCGGATTCGATTCCGAGGTCGCGCCGGGTAGCTTCGGCAACCCGCGCCATGTATGGGCCTGTTGTATGTGAACTGCCAGCGGGCTCCCAGAAGCGCAGCAGGTCAGCATCGGGTTGTGGCACGTCTTGAACGGCGGCCGTCATGGTGTTCAGCACAATGGTCGGTACATCAACATCGGTGCGGAGCCAGGCTCCCTCGGGCCCAGCAATGCCCGCCGAAAGGCACACGCCGGACTCGTTCAAGTCCTGTAGATAGAAGCCGTCGAACACTCCGTGCAGCGGGTGTACTGCATTGATGTAGTACTGGAGGCGCTGCGCGGCGATCGTGTTGCCGACGGCCACCACTCGCTGCACATGCAGGTCCGGCAGCGGGTCGACGGAGCAGCGGCCATGATCTGGGCCCACCGCTACCCCAATCTGGGAAAGTACGTCATAACAGAGATCCGAATGCGGGAAACGAAGGTCCCTGTAACGGGCCGAATCCCACTGCACCAGCGAGGGTCCGGCAGGGACCGTAAGCTCACCGAGAGTGATCTCATGTTGGCAGTTGGTGTCGATGCCTTCGTGATGCAGCGAAGCACCGACCCAGGCGAATCCCTCTCGAAGCAGAGTCTCAGCGTTCCAACGGAAGTTGGTGTCACGCTCGGCGTTGAAGTACTCCTGCATGAATTCGACGATGACAGTTCCGTTGAACCGCTTCGCCGGAGGACGCCGCACAAGGATCCGAGTTGTGTAGTTCGCCGAATCGCCGGCCACAGCACTCCACCGGCCATCACGACCGAGCGCGGTTCCCGGCCGGGGATTGAACGCTGCCGCACTTCCCGATACGAAGTATTCCTGCTCGACATATCCAAAAGGACGCAGGTCTACGACGGACGAGGCGTAAGGCCTGCCGATGTGACCGCCGATGACCGGACCGTGGATGACGGGCCTTCGCACAATGGCAGGCTCTGCTGACGCCACCTGAAAATCGACGCGCTCATCCATGGGGCCCCTTCAAGCAGCTTCGGAATGTAGCCACTTGGCTACATTGGTCACACGCTAATGTAGCCGAATGGCCACAAAACGTCCAGCCGCCCGGCCCTCCTCCGGTAGAGCCGCCAGCGCCACCGTGATACCCGCGGTCCTCGACGCCGCCGCACAGCTGTTTGCCGAAAAGGGCCCGGCGGGAACATCTTTGCGCGATGTCGCGGCACGCGCAGATGTCACATACGGCCTGGTGTTCCGACATTTCGGGACGAAGGAGAAACTGGTCTCCGCGGTGCTCGATCACCTCGGCGCAGTGGTAGTCGACCTCATCGAGAAAGACCCCGGTGGCGCCGACTTCAACGCGGCAGTCGACCTGCACTCGACGGTGATGGCCCGAGCCACACTCGACGGGTACCCTGCCGACCGCTTGCAGACCCGGTTCCCTGGCACAGAAATTCTCATCCAGGAACTCGCGCCTCGCTTCAACACAGACTTCGAGGCGCGCGTGGCAGCGGCCAACGCCATTGCACTACAGGTCAGCTGGCGCCTCTTCCAGCCTTATCTACGCGCAGCCACAGGTCTGGCCGACGCGCCGGAGCACGAAATTGACGAAGCAGTCAATCGCATACTCACCTCAATCGTGCGGGGGGAATCATCCACGACGACTTAGCCGAGGACTCGATCACGAGCGACCTCCACGCGATAGATCGTCGCCTCCGGTTGAGCGCACCGTTGTGGGCTTCCTGAGGCGACTCAGCGACTGATGCGTGAACCGCCCCTCACGAAACGCATCAGGTAGCGAGGAAGACCCGTGGCCGGGACCGACTTCGGCCAGGAATCGACCCGGAAGTAGGCATCTGATCCGCCGTCAACGAATATCACACTGCCGCAGAGGAAGTCGGCGGCATCGGAAAGCATGAAAACCATCCACTCACCGAGGTGGTCCGGACTCCCGTAACCACCGATCGGAACGGGAAATGCTTTGACGGCTTTGGCCTCTGTGGGGTCGGCGAGCTGCTCGGCGAGCAGCGGTGTCATCACTGCGCCCGGAGCGAGCACGTTGAGGCGGATGCCGGCGCCGGCCCACTGCGGGGAGACCGCACTGCGACGCACCCAGCGTGATACCGCAATCTTCGACGTACCGTAAACCATCGCAGCAGAACGCTTCCCGAAGATGCGCAGTGGACGAAGCCCCTTGTCCAGGTCACCGGCCAGAAATGCCCGGACGGAGCGCCGGGGCACCAGCGGTGTGGTGGTGGTCGAATTACTACCGACCACCACGACCTTCGCACGCTCAGCACGAGCCAGGGCAGGCTGCAACCCGGTCAACAGTTCGACCACGCCGAGGTAGTTGACCTCGGCAATCTTGCGGTCTCGCCCCGGCATCGGGCCCAGGCCCGCGGCCAACACCGCACCGTCCAGCACTCCGCCACAAGCCGCCAGAACCGCGTTCACCGCCGCCCCGCGGCCCGCCGCGGTGGACAGGTCGGCCACCACGTCACCCACCTTGATGTCGACGCCGATAACGGTGTGCCCGTCACTGCGCAACCGTTGCGCGGCAGCGTGTCCCATTCCGGTTGCACACCCGGTTACCACGTATGTACCCACAGGTTCTCCTCAGCTTTTGGCGTCTTGGTTCGATTTCTCTTCGGCTGATAGCCGACTAGCCGCCGGCAGGCGAGCCGTGCCCGGCTGTCAGCGCTCGAATGGTTTCGTGGGCGTTGAGCACCACCGCGGCACGGTCCGGTGCACTGTTCGCCGCAGCGGCCGCGTCATTGCCTCCTGCGACGCGGATCGGACCATCGGCGAGGTGTGCCAGGCCTTCGGCTGCGACATCCGCCGGTTCACTGACCGTCAGTCCCGGGGTATCGAACCTCATGCCCATTCGGTGCATCGCCGGGGTCCGGGTCAGCCCGAGAACGAGCTCCAGCACATCGACACCCTGTTCGCGGAGTTCTACCCAGAGACATTCGGCGAAGGTCCGAGTGAAGGCCTTTGCTCCCCCGTATGCCGCGTGGCCCCAGGCACCCATGTATCCGGCGAGGGATCCCACCAACAGGATCCCGCCGCGCTGCCGGGCGACCATCGGTCGGCCGAACATTTGGACGACCTCCAGCATCTTCGTGACACTTAGATCGATCACCCTGTGGACATCGTCCAAGGAGGCCTCCAGGAACGGCGCATTGCAGGTGTTCGCTCCGGCGTTGTATATCAACAGACCGACTTCCAGATCGGCGGTCGCCGTTCTGATGAGCGCAGCGGTGCCTGGGTCGAGTAGATCCGCCGCAAGGGTCCGCACCTGCACGCCGGCCGCGCGGCAGCTCTGTGCGGTTTCCTCCAGCGGTCCGGGCTTGCGCGCGATCAAGACCAGATTGAAACCGTCGGCGGCCAGCAGTCTGGCGAACTCCGCTCCGACTCCCTCGGATCCACCGGCGATGACCGCCCATGGTCCGTACTTGGCCAGATCCGTCATCAATGAACTCCTAACGTTGGGTGCTGCCCGCATCGACGGGCAGGGTCGTGGCGGTGATGTAGCGCGCCTCGTCGGATGCCAGGAACAGGCACGCATTCGCGACATCGACCGGATCGACCCACGGGATATCGAGCATGTTCATCGACCTGGCGGCGTCGGCGAACTGCTGACGGGTCGGGGGATCTGCCAGGTCCGGCCGAAACACCCGACGCACCGCATCGTTCTGGATCAGAGGGGTATCTACGTTGGTCGGATGCACTGTGTTGACCCGGATACGGTGGGGGGCAAGCTCATTGGCCAGGCTGCGCATGAGCCCCACCACACCGTGCTTTGCTGCCGTGTAGTGGGCGACGCCGACCAGTCCGCGCAACCCCGCGATCGAGCTGACCAGCACCACCGAGCCACCACGCCGCTCGATCAGGTAGGGCACACTCACCTTACAGGTGTGGAATACCCCCGTGAGATTCACGTCGAGCATCGTCTGCCAGGTCTGCTCGGCCAGTTCGTCGGCCATTCCACGCGACGTGATTCCCGCTGTGGCGCATACGATATCGAGACCATCCATCATCATGACCGCGTCATCGACCGCCGCACCGAGTGCCTCGACATCCCGAACATCGGCGATCGCGGTGGTGATGCGCGATCCGGCCGCACGCACCTGTCGGACCGTCTCGGCGAGATCGTCCGGAGTTGCCGGAGGCACGATCACCGTGTCCATCCCCGCGCACACGTCGATCCCGATCACGTCGGCGCCCTCCTGGGCGAACCGCACCGCCTGCGCTCGACCTATGCCCCGTGCGGCACCGGTGATCAATGCGACCTTGCCGCTGAGTCTTCCCACCGCTAGGTCTTCTGGGTCAATCCGGCATCGACGACGAGCTGGGTACCGGTGATGTAGCGTGCATCGTCGGAGGACAGGAAGCACACCGCGTTGGCCACGTCGACCGGATCCACCCACGGGACGGGCAATAGATTGCGGGCAGTCAGGACCCGCGCCGCATCGGCCTCGGTGGGGTTCTCGATGCCCGGGCACAGCCGACGATAGGTCGCCTCATTACGGACCATCGGGGTGCCGACGGCACCAGGGTGCACCACATTGACCCGTATGTTGCGCCCACCAAGTTCGTTGGCCAGGCTGCGGGCCAGTCCGACGATCGCGTGCTTGCTGGCTGTGTAGTGCGCGGTGTTGGCGGTTCCTCGAACACCGTTCGTGGAACCGATGATCACGATCGACCCACCCCTCGGGCCGAGGTGACCGACGGTGGCCTTGACGGTGTGCCAGGCACCGGTGACATTGACGTCCAGGGTGTCTGCCCACGCCTGGGCGCTCAGTTCCCAGGTGGGTGCGCCGGCGATGTGTACTCCCGCGTTGGCCACCACGATGTCCAGTCCGCCCAGTTCGACAACTCCGGCCGCCACCACCGCCTGCAGCGCGTCGAGGTCGCGGACGTCGGCAGCTCCGCTGAAGCACCGCCTCCCCCGGCTGTTCACTGCGTCGGCGGTGGCGGCCAACTCGCTCGGGTCACCGGTATCCACGGCGATCACGTCGGCCCCGGCATCGGCGAGGCGTTCACAGTGCACCCGGCCGGTGCCGCGGGCCGCACCCGTGATGACCGCGACCTTGCCGGCCAGGTCCGGCATCACGAACCCTTGTGCAGACTGAATCCCTTATAGCCGGCGCTCGCCACATCGGCGCAGATTCCCAGGTAGGTGGCGAACCCGCCGATGAAGAGCATGAACACCCGCGGTTTGCCGGGCACATTGGCGCCCATATACCAGGAGTTGGCCTTGGGGAACAGCGTCGCGTCGGCGCGCTTGTTGCATTCGGCGACCCAGTCGTCGACCGCGTCGGTGGTCGCCTCGATGGCGTGCGCATCGTGCTCGTCGAGGTAGTCGATGGCGTCGGCGATCCAGTTGATGTGCGCTTCGGCGTGCAGCACCATGTTGGCCAGCACCGCCGGCGCCCCCGGCCCGGAAACCAGGAACAGGTTCGGGAACCCGTCCACACCCAGGCCCAAATACGTACGCGGGCCGTCGGCCCAGTCCTCGACGAGCTTCTCACCATTACGACCGACTATGTCGATCTTGGCCAGCGTGCCGGTCATGGCGTCGAAACCCGTCGCCAGCACGATCGCGTCGACGTCGAAATGACCGCCGGTGGTGTTGATACCTGTGCCGTCGACCGATTCGATCGGCGTCTTGCGGACGCTGACCAGTTCGACGTTGGGCCGGTTGAAGGTCTGGAAGTAGTTGGTGTCCGTGCAGATGCGCTTCGTGCCGATCGGATGATCGTTCGGGATCAGCAGCTCTGCGACCTCCGGGTCGTCGATGACCGCGCGGATCTTTTCCTCGTAGAACTTTCGCGCCTCTTCGTTGGCCTCCATGTCGATCATCTGATCGGCGAACGTCTTCGAAAACAGCACACCGCCCAGCTGCCAACGCTTCTCGAACGCATCCCGACGCTCGTCGGGGCTGGCCTCCATGGTCATCTTCGGATGCGCGACGTGCGGGGAGCCGCCACCACTGCGCCACGACATCCGCCGGCGCTCGCCATAGGTGGCTTTGGCCTCGGTGATCTCGTCGGCGCTGAGCGGACGGTTGCCCGCGGGCACACTGTAGTTCGGGGTGCGCTGGAAGACGTAGAGCTGCGACGCCTGCTCCGCTATGATCGGGATCGACTGGATGCCCGAGGAGCCCGTGCCGATCACGGCGACCCGCTTGCCGGTGAAGTCGACACCCTCATGCGGCCAGTGCGCCGTGTGGTAGACCTCACCACCGAAACCGTCCAGCCCCTTGATGTTCGGCTTCAGCGGTGAGGACAGCGGGCCGGTGGCCATCACCACGAAGCGAGCCGTAACGATCTCACCGGTATCGGTGGTCACCGTCCAATGCAGCGCGTCCTCGTCGAGCACGGCCGAGACGACTCGGGTGTTGAACGTGATTCCTGACCGCAGGTCGAGCTTGTCGGCGACCCACTTGATGTAGTCGAGGATCTCGCTCTGGGTGGCATACTTCTCCGTCCAGGTCCACTCCTGCTGCATTTCGTCGGAGAACGAGTAGCAGTAGTCCAGGCTTTCTACATCGCATCGCGCACCCGGATACCTGTTGAAGTACCAGGTACCGCCGACCTCGGGCGCTGCCTCGAACACGCGCACAGACCGGTTCTGTTGCCGGAATTTGTGCAGGGCGTAGAGGCCGCCGAATCCGGCGCCAACCACAACAACGTCGACATGGTCTGCAGTCGCACTCACAACGTGAACGCTAGGACCTGCACGACCACCGGGCCCGATCGTCTCCCGGTCAACGGTCATCGGAATCGACAGACTTTCGTCCCGTCCACTGGTAGCGCCGCCACAGCAGAGTCCCGGTATGAGTGAGACTGCAGACATGAGCGACGTCGATACCGGCAGCCGCCCCCCGGCCGCCCCGCGTGCAGTGCCCCTCACCGTCACCGAAGTGATCGAGGAGAGCCGCGATGCCAAATCCTTGGTCTTCGCTGTACCGGGCGAACACCAGCAGCGGTTCGCGTACCGCCCCGGCCAGTTCCTGACGTTGCGGATCCCCAGCGATCAGACCGGTTCGGTGGCACGGTGTTACTCGTTGGCCAGTTCGCCGCACACCAACGACGCACCGAAGGTGACCGTCAAACGCACCGACGGTGGGTACGGCTCGAACTGGTTGTGCGACAACGTGTCCGTCGGCGACACCATCGAGTCGCTGCCGCCGTCGGGCATCTTCAGCCCGCGCGACCTCGACGGTGACTTCCTGCTGTGGGCCGCGGGTAGCGGCATCACGCCGGTGATGTCCATCCTCAAGTCGGTGCTGGTCGCCGGTACCGGTCGGGTCGTGCTCTGCTACGCGAACCGCGACGAGGCCTCGGTGATTTTCGCCGCCGAGCTGCGTGAGCTCGCGGCGCGGTACGCCGGCCGGCTCACCGTGCTGCATTGGTTGGAGTCGATCCAGGGCCTGCCCACGCTCGCGCAGCTGGGCAACTTCGCCCGGCTCTACTCGGGATACCAGTCGTTCATCTGCGGGCCCGCGCCATTCATGTCGGTGGTCAAGGAATCGCTCACCGAGGCCGGGATCCCGCGCGACCACATCCATTTGGAGGTGTTCCAGTCGCTGGACGGCGATCCGTTCGCCGAGGTGGTGGTCGAGGACCTGCCGGCCGACGGGCAGGGGGCCGACGCCGAGATCTCCATCGACGGTGCGGTACACCGCCTGAAGTGGCCGGTGGGACGCAACCTCGTCGACACCATGATGGCCGCCGGCATCGAGGTGCCCTACTCCTGCCGGGAAGGCAACTGCGGGTCCTGCGCGGCCACCGTCGTCGAAGGCCAGGTCGACCTCGGAAATGCCGCAATCCTGGAGGAAGAGGACATCGCCGACGGGCTGTTCCTGGCCTGCCAGGCCTGCCCGCTGTCGGACACCGTCAAGGTCGAGTTCTAGAGCCGCTGCCACCGTAAACGTGTCCCCAATTCACGTCCGCTGACCGGGACGCCACCCACAGGCCGGGCGCGGAAACAGACACCATCACAGACATGACACAACGGGTGATCGACAGCCTTGCCGACGTCGCAGACCAACTGCGTGGACAGGCTGAGGAGGCGGAGAAGATCGGCAAGTTGACCGATGACACGGTCAAGACGATGAAGCAGCTCGGCAATATCCGTCTGCTGCAACCGAAGAAGCACGGCGGGATGGAGGTTCATCCGCGCGAGTTCGCCGAGACGGTGATGGCCACCGCCGCGCTCGATCCTGCTGCCGGGTGGATCAATGGCGTGGTCGGTGTGCACCCGTACCAGCTGGCGTACGCCGATCCCCGGGTCGGCGCCGAGATTTGGGCCGAGGATGTCGACACCTGGGTGGCCTCGCCCTACGCCCCGCAGGGTGTCGCCACACCGGTGGACGGTGGGTACATCTTCAACGGCCGTTGGCAGTTCAGCTCCGGCACCGACCACTGCGACTGGATTTTCCTCGGCGCGATGATCGGCGACGCCGAGGGCAAGCCGCTGATGCCCCCGCAGATGCTGCACATGATCCTGCCGCGCAAGGACTACGAGATCGTCGAGGATTCCTGGGACGTCGTCGGTTTGCGTGGCACCGGGTCCAAGGACGTCATCGTCAAGGACGCGTTCGTGCCGTCCTACCGGACCATGGACGCCATGAAGGTGATGGACGGCACCGCTCAGCGCGAGGCCGGTATGACCGACACCCTCTACCTGATGCCATGGTCGACGATGTTCCCGTTGGGTATCTCCTCGGCCACCATCGGTATCGCCGAGGGTGCCCTGGCCGCCGCGCTGGATTACCAACGCCAGCGGGTCAATTCCAGTGGTGTCGCCATCAAGGACGACCCCTACGTGATGTACGCGATCGGTGAGGCGGCGGCCGACATCAACGCCGCCCGCCAGGAACTGCTGGCCAATGTCGACCGGATCTACGACATGGTCGACGCCGGCAAGGAGGTGTCATTCGAGGACCGGGCGGCCGGTCGGCGTACCCAGGTCCGCGCCGTGTGGCGTGCGGTGTCCGCCGTGGATGAGATCTTCGCCCGCTGCGGTGGCAACGGCACCCGGATGGACAAGCCGCTGCAGCGGTACTGGCGTGACGTCCACGTCGGACAGGCGCACGCCATTCACGTCCCCAGCACCGTCTACCACGCATCCGCACTCAGTTCGCTCGGGGTAGATCCGCAGGGCCCGCTGCGGGCGATGATCTAGGAAAGGTCGACACATGGGTTTGATCAAGAGCCTCGGCTATGTCACCGTGCAGGCCACGGACATGCCGCGCTGGCGCCAATTCGCCTTCGACGTGCTGGGTTTCGCCACCGGCAGCGGGCCCGATCCGGATTCGCTCTATCTGCGGATGGACGAGCGGGCCGCGCGCATCATCGTCTCCCCCGGTGACACCGACAAGATCGTCACCGTCGGCTGGGAGGTGCGTGACGCCGCGGACCTCAACGAGGTCAAACGCAAGCTGGAAACCGCGGGCACCCCATACAAGGAACTGTCGCTGGCCGAGGCCGACAGTCGCCGGGTCGAAGAGGTCATCGCCTTCGAGGATCCGGCGGGGACGTCGCTGGAGGTCTTTCACGGCGCGGTCCTCGACCACAGCCCCATCGTCACGCCGTTCGGTGCCCGGTTCGTGACCGGTGAGCAGGGCCTGGGCCACGTGGTGCTGCCTGCGCTGGATGTGCCGGGGATGTTCGACTTCTATACCGAAACCATGGGATTCAAGTCCCGTGGCGCATTCCGGGTGCCGGTGCCACCGGAGTTCGGTCCGGTGCGGGTTCGCTTCCTCGGCGTCAACCAGCGCCATCACAGCCTGGCGCTGTGCCCCGCCGCGACGTTGCGCGATCCGGGACTGATCCATCTGATGGTCGAGGTCGACACGCTCGACGCGGTCGGTCAGGCGCTGGACCGCATCAACAAGGACGGCTTCCAGCTGTCCTCGACGTTGGGCAGGCACACCAACGACAAGATGGTGTCCTTTTACGTCCGGGCCCCCGGCGACTGGGACATCGAATTCGGCACCGAGGGCATGCGGGTCGACGAGAACTACTACACCGCTGAAGAAATCACCGCCGACAGCTACTGGGGCCACCAGTGGGTCGACGACCTGCCCGCCGCGATGCGCCCATGACGAGCGATATCGTCCCGATCGCCGAAGCCGAGATCGCCCGCTGGGACCACGAGGCCGACGTCGTCATCGCCGGCTACGGCGTGGCGGGGGCCTCGGCGGCCGTGGAAGCCGCGCGCGCCGGTGCCGATGTGCTCGTGCTGGAGCGCACCGGTTCGTGGGGCGGCGCGGCGTCGATGGCCGGTGGGTTCATCTACCTCGGCGGTGGCACCTCGGTTCAGAAGGCATGCGGTTTCGAGGATTCGGTCGACAACATGGCCGCGTTCCTGAAGGTGGCCATGGGGCCGGGCGCCGACGAGAAACGCATCGACGACTACTGCGCGGGCAGCGTCGCGCACTTCGATTGGCTCGTCGGCTGCGGGGTGACGTTCAAGGAAGAGTTCTTCGGCGAGCCCGGCTGGGAGCCGATGGGTGACCAGGGGTTGATGTACTCCGGCGGCGAGAACTCGTTCCCGTTCAACACCGTCGCCACCCCCGCCCCACGCGGTCACGTTCCGCAGATGTCGAACAAGAAGCAGGGTGAGGCCTCCGCCGGCTACATGCTGATGAAGCCCCTGGTCGAGACGGCGACCGCGGCCGGCGCCCGCGCGCTGTATGACGTTCGGGCGCAACGGCTCATCGTGTCGGACGACGGTCGCGTCGTCGGTGTCGTCGCGCGCCGGTACGGCGGCGAGGTCACGATCCGGGCCCGGCGCGGGGTGGTGCTGGCCACCGGCAGCTTCGCCTACAACGAAGCGATGGTGGCGCAGTACGCGCCGCGGATCGCCGGCCGACCGGCCGCCTCGATCGAGCAGCACGACGGGCGTGCCATCCAGATGGCCCAGGCGCTCGGCGCCGACCTGGCCCACATGGACGCCACCGAGGTCGCGATCTTCGCCGACCCGCAGCAGTTGGTGCGCGGCATCCTGGTCAACGCCAGGGGTCAGCGCTATGTCACCGAGGACACCTACCCCGGCCGCATCGGCCAGCTGACGCTGTACCACCAGGACAACACGGCGTACCTGATCATCGACGGTGACGCCCAGGACGAGGCGATGGCCTCGCTGTCACCGCAGTTGATGATGCGGCCGCCGACCTGGGTCGCCGAGACCGTCGCCGAGCTCGAAACGGAGATCGGGTTGGCTCCGGGGTCGCTGCAAGCCACCGTCGCGGCCTATAACGAGGGCGCGGCGCGCGGCGAGGATCCGCTGCTGCACAAGAAGCCCCAGTGGCTCAAGCCGATCGGTTCCCCGGTCGGGGCCATCGATCTGCGGGAGAGTACGGGCGGTTTCACGCTGGGTGGTCTGGCCACCACCCTGGATGCCGAGGTGCTGCACGTCAGCGGCGAACCTATTCCTGGCCTGTTCGCCGCGGGACGCTCGGCCGCCGGCCTCGCCGCCTGGGGTTATGCCAGTGGCGTATCGCTGGGGGACGGGAGCTTCTACGGACGACGCGCCGGTCGCGGCGCGGCCTCGGCCTGACGACGGGCGACACGCCGAGGCAATCAATCTGTACCCACCTGGGCTCATAAAATGCCAGGTCAAGCCGGGTTGTGCGATAGCACACCCGGCTTTGGCGTTGTTGGCCACCTGAGAATCGGCGGATCTATGTGACAGCAGCCACAGCGGTGTGATACCTCTATATGAGCATTAGGCATATGCCTATTAGAAATATGACCAGCCCCGGAGGACCACGATGACCGTGACCATCGAAAGCCCGCTCGCACCCGCCCCCAAGGCCGCCGCGGAGACCCCGAGCGCCGTCATCGACCGGGTCTCTCTCGTGCTGGACGCGTTCGACGGTCCGGGACGGCTGACTCTGGCCCAGATCGTGCGACGCACCGGGCTGCCGCGCTCGTCCGCGCACCGGATGCTTGAGCGGCTGGTGCAGCTGCGCTGGCTACGCCGCTCCGGCCGTGACTACGAGCTGGGGATGCGGCTGGTCGAGCTCGGCTCGCTGGCCGTCCATCAGGACCGGCTGCACAAGGCCGCCATTCCGATGCTGCACGAACTGCACGCCGCCACCGGCCTGGTGGTCCACCTGGCCGTGTTGGAGGGTTCGGATGTGGTGTACATGGAAAAAGTCGGCAACCGCATGACCGCCGCCATCCCGACTCGGGTCGGCGGACGCCAGCCCGCGCATTGCGCCGCCGTCGGCAAGGCGATGCTGGCCTTCGCCGGGGAGCCGGACCTCGACACCGCGGCCGCCGCCACCCTCCCCCGACGGACCAAGTACTCGATCTCCACGCCTGCACAGTTGCGCGCCGAACTGGCCAAGGTGCGCTCACACGGTGTCGCCTTCGATCGCGAGGAGTCGGTGCCGGGATTCGGCTGTGTAGCAGCCCCTATCGGCGACCCGGGCGAGGCTGTCGCCGCGGTATCGGTTTGTGGGCCCATGAGTCAGATGAAGTTCGACCAGCACCTCGTGGCACCGGTGCGGATGGCGGCCATGGGTATCTGGCGCGCCGTCGAGGGTGGCCAGAGGCGGGTGGCCCCGACCCTGCAGCAGATGCGTCCCTTGCGCGGCGGCCCGATCAACCACCCGGCGGCGCGCAACTCCAGCCTGCGGCCGGTATGAGCGACGCTTGCGGAGCGAATCGACGAGCCATGAGTGAGACCCTCGACCCTCAGATCGCTGCCATGATCGAGGCACTGGATGGCGGGTTCCCGCCGGTGCACACCATGACCGGTGACCAGGCCCGCGCCGCTATCCGGTCGCGGATGGTGGCGGTGGCCGATCCCGAGCCGGTGGCCTCGGTCGAGGACCTCGAGATCCCGGGGCCCGACGGCCCGGTGACCGTGCGTATCTACCGGCCCGAGGCAGCAGTCGGCACGGCTGCGCCGACCCTGGTGTACGCCCATGGCGGCGGTTGGGTGTTCTGTGATCTGGACAGCCACGACGGACTATGCCGTGACTTCGCCAATCGGCTTCCCGCCGTGGTGGTTTCGGTGCACTACCGACGTGCCGCCGAGGAAGGACAATGGCCGGCGGCCGCCGAGGATGTCTATGCCGCGACCGTCTGGGCGGCCGAACATATCGCCGAACTCGGCGACGACGCGGACGCCCTGGTGGTCGGTGGGGACAGCGCCGGCGGGAATCTCGCCGCCGTCACCACACTGATGGCACGCGACCGCCGCGGGCCCCGGCTGGCCGGTCAGCTGCTGCTGTACCCAGTTATCGCCGCCGACTTCGACACCCCGTCCTACCGGCAGTTCGGCCGCGGCTACTACAACCCGCTGCCCGCGCTGCAGTGGTATTGGGACCAGTACGTGCCGGAGATGTCAGACCGAACCCATCCCTACGCCTCGCCGCTGCACGCCGAGGACCTGTCCGGTCTGCCGCCCGCGGTGGCGGTGGTGGCCGGTCATGATCCGCTGCGCGACGAGGGAATCGCCTATGTCGAGGCGCTGCGGCGCGCCGGGGTGCCGGTGGTGCAGCGCTACTTCGAGGGCGGGGTGCACGGTTTCATGACCATGCCGAGCCTGGAGATCTGCGAGAAGGCCCGCGCCCAGGCATGCGCGTACCTCACCGGCGTGACGAACCGACCGGCCAACACATGAGCCACGTCACCGCCGGGTGGTTCCCCCGGCGGTGACGTTCATGGTTTCGACGGTCCCATAACGCTGCTCGGGGTCCAGCACACAATGGGTGCGGGAAAACACCGTCACCATGCACTGGTTGTTGTGGTTGCACCGGCTACGCACCCCGCCATCAGCGATCATCTTGTTGACCAGATCTGGTTCGCGCAGCAGCGCCCGGCCCATCGCGACGAACTCGAACCCTTCCCGAATCCCGGTCTCGACGTGTTCGCGGTTGGTGATTCCGCCGAGCAGGATCAGCTTGGTGTTCTTCATGATCGGCACGAACTGCCGCGCGGCCGGCAGCATGTAGAGATCCTCATACGGGTAGCTGCCCATCACCCGCTTGCCCAGGATCCGCACCCCGGGGCGCAGCATCGGCGGCATCACCTTGGCGAATTCACGTACCGGCACGTCGCCGCGGAACAGGTACATGGGTCGGTACACCGAGGAACCCTGCGTCAGTTCGATGGCGTCGAGGTTGGCATCGGCGTCGAGCAGCTGGACGGTACGCAAAGCCTCCTCGATCCAGATGCTGCCCGGCAGCCCGTCGTCCATATCGAGTTTCGCGATCACCGCGATGCTGTCACCGACCACATCGCGTACCCGCTGCGCGATCTCGCGGACCAGCCGCGACCGGTTGTCGATGTCACCACCGTACTCATCCATGCGCCTATTGATCAGCGGGCTCAGAAATGAGCTGGGCAGGTACAGGTGCCCGAAATGCAGTTCCACCGCATCGAATCCGGCGTCGACGGCCACCTGCGCCGCCGCACCGAACTGGTCGATCACTTCCGCGATCTCGTCGCGGCGAATCTCGCGACAATAGGCGAAGGAGGTGGGGTTGATGAACTTGCTCGGCGCCAACGCCCTGACACCGGTCAACGCCTTCGGTGCGACGACCCCGGCATGCCCGAGCTGCGCGGAGATGCCTGCGCCGGCGCCGTGCACGGCATCGGTGAGCCTGCGCAGGCCGGGCAGCGCCTCGTCGTTCATCACGATCTGGCCGGGGGCGCTAGCGGCCTGTGGTGAGACACAGCAGTAGGCGACGGTGGTCATTCCGACCCCACCCTCGGCGAAACCACGATGAAAATCGATCAGATCGTCGGTGACCAGGCCTCTGGGCGAACGACCCTCCGAGGTGGCAGCTTTGATGATCCTGTTGCGGAGCTTGACGGGCCCGAGCTGTACCGGACTGAACGGGTCTGCGCTGAGATCGGTCATCTGAATACCGTCGACCCGGGCTCCGTCGCCGTCAACGTGTACTCCCGATGGTCGGGATCGACGGGCTCCCGACATATCGGAGGTCCCTATCCTCGACTGTCATGGCAGATGGTGCGGTCTTCGTCATCGACCGGGTGGTCACCCGGCCCGGTTGCGCTCGGCAGTTCATCGACAGCTATCTGTCCGGGTATGCCCCAGGCGCTCGCGAACGGGGTATGACGCTGGTCAACGTCCTTGTTTCGCCGCCCATCTGGTACGACACGGAGCCCAACACGGTCACCGTCACCTGGACCTTGCCCAGCGCGCAGGGCTGGTGGGAGATGACCTGGAAGGGCCGACCCGACCCTGCTGTCGGTGCCTGGTGGGACAGCGTCGCCGAACTCGTCCTGGACCGGGAGCGCAGCGCGGCCGCCGCTCACGATGATGTCGAAAGGCTCTGCGATGTTTAATGTCATCCGGCTCATCGACGTCGCCGAGGCCGACCGCGAGCGCATTCGGCAGGCGCTCACCGACGCGGCGCAGCGCAGCGGCGCCGCCCGGTCGCTGGTCTCCCCCACGCTCTCGGGCAGCCGCAATGGGGGTGATCTGCTACTGCACCTGCGTTTTGCCGACAGCGCCGAATGGGCCGCGGCCGCCCCGGACGTCGATGCCGTCCTGGCCGGCCCCGCCGTCACCCGCATCAACGGTGCGGACTACCAAGGCGCACCGGTCGTCATCGAGGACCGCCCCACCGGCAGCGTCTACCGCACGCTGCTGTTACGGGTCGCCGACGGGACAGATGCCGACACCATGGCCCGCTTCGAGGCCGACCTGCGGCTGTTGCCGGGTTACGTGTCCACAATCAACGCCTGGCAGCTGAGCAAGCCCGAACACACCGTCGGCAACGCCTGGACCCATGTCTTCGAGCAGGAGTTCAGCGATGCCGACGGCATCATGGGCGCCTATCTGATGCACCCGATCCACTGGGCGGTGGTCGACCAGTGGTTCGATCCGGAATGCGCGAACGCCATTGTCCGCGAACGGGTCTGCCACAGTTTCTGCACCGACAGCGACCACGTGCTGCGCTGACGGCACGAGCCGCAGGGGCTCAGAGCCCCTGCGGCAGGATGTTCGGGTTCGCCGCGGCCGGCGGCTGCAACGGCGGCAGCTCGGTGGCGCCGTCGAGGCTATGCACCGTCAGCTTCTGTGACCACGGGTAGTGCAGGCTGAAGGCGACCAGACCGGTGCGCTCGGCCGCGGGCAGGTGGCACATTGCCAGCACCGTTTCGGCCAGGTACTCGACCGGTTCGGTCGGGAAAGTATCCGGGATCAGGCTGGCCGCACCGGGTGTGCGGACGGCACTGGAGGGCCCGACCACGTTGACCGCGATGTTCGAGTCGAGCAGCTCGGCGGCAACACCCTGGGTGAAACGGTGCAGCGCCGCTTTCATAGAGGCGTAGATGACGTCACCGGAACTCTTGTTGTACTCCCGATACGGCCGCACCGGCGCCAGTCCGGTGACCGAACCGATGTTGACGATCCAGCCGGCACCTTGTTTGCGCATGTACGGAACGGCCTGCTGGGTCAATACGAACGGGGTGCGGACATAGTGTTCCACGGTCCGTTCGAAGGTCGCCATCGGCATGTCTTCGATGACCGAGTAGTCGGCGTACCCGGCGTTGTTGACCAGGATGTCCAACCGACCGGTGCGCTCGACCACCTGATCGATCAGCCGCTCCCGCTGGTCGGCGTCCTCCAGATCGCAGGCGATACCGAACGCCTTACCGCCGGCGGCCTCGATCAGTTCGATCGTCTCACCGATCGTCCCCGGCAGCTCGGCCGTGGTGCCCGCCCGCGTGGACGCCGAGGGCTGATAGGACCGGGCCGTCACCGCCACCGTCGCGCCCTCGGCGGCCAGCCGCTGGGCGATGGCGCGCCCGATGCCGCGGCTGCTGCCGGTGACCAAAGCCGTTTTACCTTTGAGAATTTCACTCACTGGACGACGAGATCCTCTTCATCGGGTGCGCGGTGGCTCTGCCACACATCGATCAACTTGAACGGGAACGCGGTCACGATCCGGCCGCCGGAGCGGTAGTAGGTGTGCGCGGTTGGGGTGTGGCACCACACCGTCTGCGCCATCGCGTCATCGATGGAGCGCACATAGCTCTCGAAAGCCTCCGGCTTGACCTCCAGGGTCTGCGCGTCCCGCTCGGCCATCAGCTGCAGGCACTCCATCACGTAGTGCACCATGACCTCGACGCCGAAATTGTGGCCGGCGCCGTGGCCCGGGCTGTAGTTCGGGGCCGAGGAGATGAACATGTTCGGGAACCCGGGTACCAGGCCACCGCGGTAGGCGCTGGGGCTGTCACCCCAGACGTCGGCCAGTCTGGTCCCGTCGCGGCCGACGATGTCCACCGTGGACAGGAAGTCCAGGTGGTAACCGGTGGCGTAGATGATGACATCCAGGTCGATCTGGCGGCCGTCCTGGGTGACGATGCCGCGCTCGTTGACGCCGGCCGGCTCGCTGGCCTCGACGTCGACATGGTCGCGCGCCAGCGCCGCGTAGTAACCGCCGGGGTCGCGGATGATGCGCTTGCCGTACGGCGCGAAGTCCGGTGTCACCTTCTTGGCCAGCTCCGAACCGGCGCCGAAGACGCGGTCGATGTAGTCCAGGCACATCTTCAGCAGCACATCATTGGCCGGCGAGATGGACAGATGGTCGGCCGCCCACTCGGGGTCACGCACGATCACCGGATAGTTGTTGTCGGCGGTGCCCCAGAAGGACTTCAGCCGATTCCAGTTGGCGTAGAACGGCACGTGCGCGTTCAGCCAGCGACGGTGCTCGGGAACGTCGTCGGTCAGGCGCTTGCGCGGCGCGACCCAGTGCGGCTGACGCTGGAACACCGTCAGATGCTCGACTTCGTCGACCGATGCGTCCACGATCTGCACCGCGGTGCAGCCGGCGCCGATGATCGCCACTTTCTTGCCCCGCAGCGACAACTCCGGATCCCACTCGGCGGAGTGGATGCTCACGCCGGCGAAGGTCTCCCGGCCCGCCAGTTCGGGCCAGCGCGGCCGGTTCAGGTAACCGGCAGCCGGCACAACGACATTGGCGTAGGAGACGTCGGTGGTGCCGTCCGCCGCGGCGGTGTGCACCTGCCACATCTTGCGATCGGCAACCCAGCGCAGTGCGGTGACCTCGGTGCTGAACCGGGTGTGTTCGCGCAGCCCGTGCTTGTCGGCGACCGACTTCAGGTAACGCTGATATTCGGGACCTTGCGGGTAGTAACTGGACCAGTTGCCGTTGATATCGCGCGACAACGAGTAGTACGCCGATGGGGTGTCCACCCCGATGCCGGGATAGACCGCGGTGTACCAGGTGCCACCGACCTCGTCGTTACGGTCGATGATTTCGTAATCGATACCCGCCGCGGCACACTCCAGCGCCGCGGCCATGCCGGCGATGCCGGCTCCGATGATGACGACCTTGAAACCGGTCGGCAGCTTCGCGGTGCGCGGCAACACCGGCTGCGAGGGATGGAAACCGCCCTGTTCCAGCAGCAGACCGACATACTCGGGCCCCACCTCGGCGCCCAGCGCCAGCGGCGCCACGCGAGCGAAGAGGTCCGGATCATCGAACGGCGTCGCGTTGACGGGACGCGGGGTCCCCAGCGCGACCACCACCGCCTCGACCAGTTCGGCTTGGGTTTCCGGGTCGGTGCTGCCCGTCTGCTCGGGCGGGTCCGGCGTGAACGAAATCTTGCCGGCATACCGGTCCACGACATTCGTGTCACCGGTCAACTGCGCCAACACCGCCACCAGGATGCCGGCATCGGCCTTGGCGAGATGGGCCCGCAGTTCCTCGGGGTCCAGCGACTTCTGGTCTGCTGCCACGGTCACAGCGATCGTCATCGATCCTCCTTGTTCCTGGATCGAGTATGTGAGCGTTCGAACCGGCGCGCGGCACCGTCTTCTACTGAGCGGGACGTCACGCGATCACACCGGTCCGGCGGCCCCTACAGTCCGACGCATGGATGATCTGCAGGCCGTTCTCGCCTCGGCCCGAAGCCACGCCCTCGGCGATATCCCACGGCGTTCGGCACGCAAGCAGCCCGCCAAGACCGCGATCATCGACGGTGACGTGAGCCTGACCTTCGCCGAGTTCGAGCGTCTGGTCGACCGCGCTACGGCCGCCCTGGGCGACAACGGTTTCGGTCTGGGTGATCGTGTCGCAGTACTGGCCCACAACTGCTGGCAGTACGCAGTGCTGGCCTTCGCTACGGCCCGCGCGGGCGTGGTTCTGGTCCCGGTCAATTTCATGCTCACCGCCGAGGAGATCTCCTTCATCCTTGCGCACAGCAAGGTGACCGGGTTCCTGGTGGAGGCCGACCTGGTGCCGACCGCCGAGGCGGCGATGCGCGCGAGCGGGACCGCTGCGGCGACGGCCGCCCTGGTGCTGCCCGGGCAGACGCTGCCGACGGGCTGGTCGGACTTCGATCAGTGGCTGCAGACCGATTCGCCTGCCGCGAGCCCGCACATCGACGACGACCAGATGATCCGGCTGATGTACACCAGCGGCACCGAGTCGCATCCCAAGGGTGCCATGCACTCGACGCGCAGCCTGATGGGCAACTACATCAGCTCGATCATCGCCGGCTCGATGGAAGGCACCGATGTGGAGATCCACTCGCTGCCCCTGTACCACTGCGCGCAGCTCGACAACTTCCTGATCACCGACATCTACCTCGGGGCCACCAGCATCATCCTGCCCAAGGCCGATCCCGAGCTGGTGCTGCGGACCATCGAAAAGTATGGGGTGACAAACTACTTCGCGCCGCCGACGGTGTGGATTTCCCTGCTGCGATCCCCGGTGTTCGACCAGGTGGATCTGTCCAGCCTGCGCAAGGGCTATTACGGTGCGTCCGCCATGCCGGTGGAGATCCTGGCCGAGATGCGCGAGCGGCTGCCCAATCTGCGGTTGTGCAACTTCTACGGCCAGACCGAGATGGCGCCGCTGGCCTCGGCGCTGGGGCCCGACGAGCAGGACGCGCATGCCGGTTCGGCGGGCCGACCGGTCATCAATGTGGAGACCGCCATCCTCGACGACGACAACGTCGCGGTGGGACCGGGTATGGTCGGCGAGATCGCGCACCGCAGCCCGCATCTGATGCTGGGTTACCTCGACGACGAGGCCAAGACCGCCGAGGCGTTCCGGGGCGGCTGGTTCCATTCCGGGGACCTCGGCTACTACGACGAGCACGGCCTGCTGCATGTGGTGGACCGCAAGAAGGACATGATCAAGACCGGCGGTGAGAACGTGGCCAGCCGGGAGGTCGAAGAGGTCATCTACCGGCACTCCGGGGTGGAGGAGGTGGCGGTGTTCGGTGTGCCACATCCGGTGTGGGTGGAGGCCGTGGTGGCTGCGGTGGTTTCCCGGGACGGCACCCAGCTCACCGAGGACGATGTGGTGTCCCACTGCCGCACGCATCTGGCCGGATTCAAGACACCCAAGCGGGTGTTCTTCGTCGACGCGCTACCCAAGAACCCCAGCGGCAAGCTGCTCAAGCGGGTGCTGCGGGACCGCTTCACCGACGCCAAGAACCCCGGCTGACACACCGGCCGACGCACCCGTCAACCGGTGCGGACGTGCCCTACCCCACAGTGACCGCTGGGCGGGAAGCGCGGCCCTCGGCCCATCCGGGCGCCGTTACCGTGCGAAAACAGATGCGGCCGTGTGCATGCCCAGCCTCCGCGCCGACCGCGGCGGAGATCGCATCCGCAGGTGAACCGAGAGGACTTCAAGCCGTGACTGTTGCGCCGTTCAAGGGTCGTATCGCCCGATTCGACGAGCCCGGCAAACCATTCGAGATCGAGACGGTCACCCTGCCCGACATCAATCCCGGCGAGATCCTTATCAAGGTGACCCGGGCCAATATCTGCGGCTCAGATGTGCACGCCTGGCATGGCACCTTCGCCACCCGCGGTCTCGGTGGGCAGCTGCCCACCGTGCTGGGCCACGAAATGGTCGGTGTCGTCGCGGCTTTGGGTGACGGCGTGGACGCCGACTCGAACGGCAAACCGCTGGCGGACGGAACCCGGGTGGTGTTCCCCTATTTCTTCTGCTGCCACACCTGCCGCAACTGCTTGGCCGGCCGCCGCAACGCCTGCCTGAACCTGAAGATGGCCATGCTGGGTCGCGCCGATGAGCCGCCCTATTTCGTCGGCGGATACGGTGACTATTTCGTGCTGCCCGCCGGCGCGGTGGTCTACACCGTCCCCGACTCGGTGTCCGATGACATCGCCGCCGGCGCGAACTGCGCACTGTCGCAGGTGATGTACGGACTGGAGCGGGTTGACCAGCAGCTCGGTGAGTACGTGGTGGTGCAGGGCGCCGGGGCGCTCGGGTTGTACGCGGTGGCGGTCGCCAAGGCCCGCGGCGCGGCGAAGGTCATCGCGATCGACGGTGTCCCGGAACGTCTCGAACTGGCCAAGGCGTTCGGCGCCGACGCCGTCATCGACATCACCGAGGTGACCACCGAGAAGGAGCGCGCCAAGATCGTCCGCAAGCTCACCGACGGGCAGGGCGCCGACGTGGTGGTCGAGGTCGTCGGGCATCCGTCGGCCATCGATGAGGGCCTCAAACTGCTCGGACAGTTCGGCCGCTACGTCGAGATCGGCAACATCAACATCGGCAAGACCTTCGAGTTCGACCCGTCACGATTCGTGTTCGCCAACAAGACGATGGTCGGGGTGTCGCTGTATGACCCCGCGGTGTTGTCCCGCGCGCTGGACTTCCTGGCCGCCTACCAGGACAAGCTGCCCTTCGAACGGCTGGCGGCGGCCTGCTACTCCCTCGACGACATCAACGATGCGTTCGCCGCGGCCGAGGACAAGCGTGACGTCCGCGCCAGCATCGTCCCCTGAAACGACACCGAATCCCGGAGCGCCAGATGAGCAACCACAACTACGACCGCACCGAGCTCTACATCGACGGTGAATGGGTCTCCCCCACCGGCACCGACGCCATCGAGGTCATCAACCCGGCCACCGAACAGGTGCTCGGCGTGGTACCCAGCGGCTCGGACGCTGATGTCGATGCCGCCGTCGCCGCCGCCCGGAAGGCCTTCGATCCGAACATCGGCGTCGCCGAGCGACGCGACCGCCTCGACGCGGTGATCGCCTCCATGGAGAAGCGGCTGCCCGACATCGCCGAGACCATCACCGCCGAGATGGGTGCGCCGATCCGCATCTCTCAGTCTGTGCAGACCCAGGTGCCGTTGGCGGTGGCACGCGGATTCGCCGACGCCCTGGCGTCTTTCGAGTTCGAGGAGCGCATCGGCAACTCGCTGGTGACCCGCGAACCCTACGGTGTGGTCGCGGCCATCACCCCGTGGAACTACCCGCTGTACCAGGTGGTGGCCAAGGTCATCCCGGCCATCGCGGCGGGGTGCACGGTGGTGCTCAAGCCCAGCAACGAGGCCCCGCTGTCGGTGTTCGAGTTCGTCGAGTCGCTGCACGACGCCGGCCTGCCCCCGGGCGTGGTGAACCTGGTGTCCGGTCCCGGCCGGGTCATCGGTGAACGGCTGTCCGAGCACGCGGATGTCGACTTCGTCTCGTTCACCGGTTCCACCGGTGTCGGCAGCCGGGTCGGTGAACTGGCCGGCAAGAAAATCAAGAAGGTGGCCCTGGAACTGGGCGGTAAGTCCGCCAACGTCATCCTCGACGGCGCCGACCTGACGACCGCGGTCAAGGTCGGTGTCGGCAACGCGTTCCTCAACGGCGGCCAGACCTGCATGGCCTGGACCCGCATGCTGGTCCCGCAGTCGCGCTACGCCGAGGCGCTCGACATCGTCGAGGCGGCCGTCGCCAAGTACACGGTCGGCGACCCGACCGATCCAGGCACCCGGCTGGGTCCGTCGGCCTCGGCGGCGCAGCAACAGACCGTACTCGGCTTCATCGAGCGCGCGTCCGGCGAGGGTGCCCGACTGCTGACCGGCGGCGCGCAGAAGATCCGCGACGTGGGCTACTACGTGGCGCCGACGGTGTTCGCCGATGTCGACCCGAACTCCGAGTTGGGCCAGGAGGAGGTGTTCGGCCCGGTGCTGGCGGTCATCCCGTTCAGCGACACCGATGAGGCTCTCGAGATCGCCAACGGGACGCCCTACGGGCTGTCCGGCGCCGTCTGGGCCGCCGATGACGACACCGCGGTGGCGTTCGCCCGGCAGGTGCAGACCGGCCAGCTGGACATCAACGGCGGCAAGTACAACCCGGCCGCACCGTTCGGCGGCTACAAGAAGTCGGGCATCGGCCGCGAACTCGGCCGGATCGGGTTCGAGGAGTACCTGCAGATCAAGTCGCTGCAGCTGCCGTGAACCTGCCCCATCGAGAGCCTGGAGACCTGTCATGTCGGTAACCACCGAGCCGCTCCGCATCACCACCAACGGGTCGGTGCAGACCTGGACCATCAACCGCCCCGAGCAGGGCAACGCGATCACCGGCAAGGACGTCATCGCGGCGTTCGAGGCGGCGGCCGAACAGGCCAACGCCGACACCGCGCTGCGTGCGGTCATCCTCACCGCCGAGGGCAAGATCTTCTCCGCGGGCGGCAACGTCAAGGAGATGGCCGACGGCCAGGGCATGTTCGGCCTCGCGCCGATCGAACAGCGGTACGCCTATGTCGACGGCATCCAGCGGATTCCGCGCGCACTGGGCCGGCTCGAGGTCCCGTTGATCGCCGCCGTCAACGGTGCCGCCATCGGGGCGGGCTGCGACCTGGCCATGATGTGCGATATCCGGATCGCCTCCGAACGCGCGTCGTTCGCCGAGAGTTTCGTGCAGCTGGGCCTGATCCCAGGTGACGGCGGCAGCTGGTTCCTGCAGCGCGCCGTCGGTTACGAGCGGGCCGCCGAGATGACCTTCACCGGTGACCGCATCGACGCCGTGACCGCGCTGGATTGGGGTCTGGTGAGTCGCGTCGTCCCGCACGACGATCTGCTGACCGTCGCCAACGAGCTCGCCGACCGGATCGCCAAGAATCCGTCGCACTCGCTGCGGATGGCCAAGCGGCTGCTCCAGGAATCCCGCACCGGCTCACTGGAATCCACGTTGGCGATGGCCGCCGCCATGCAGCCGTTGGCGCACGCCGACACCGAGCATCGGCAGCGCATCGCACGTTGGCGGAGCGCCTGATGGCACGGTCCCGACTGGTTCCGCCGGCGAGCACCGACCTCGCCGGCACCGCGGCGTTGCGCGCCGAGGTCCGCGACTTCCTGGCCGAGCAGTTGGCCGCCGGGTCCTTCGTCCCGTCGGTCGACGCCTGGCTGTGCGCATGGGATGAGGCGTTCACCACGGCGCTGGCCGCCCACGGCTACCTGGGTATGACGGTCCCCGAAGAGTACGGCGGCCATGGCCGTTCGCACATCGAACGGTTCGTCGTCACCGAGGAACTGCTGGCCGCCGGCGCCCCGGTGGCCGCGCACTGGATCGCCGACCGCCAGATCGTGCCTGCACTGCTCAAGAACGGCACCGAAACCCAGAAACGGGAGTTCCTGCCGAAGATCGCCGCAGGCGAGTGCTTCTTCGGTATCGGGATGAGCGAACCGGACTCGGGATCCGACCTGGCCAGCGTGCGCACCAAGGCCACCCCGGTCGACGGCGGCTGGTCCCTGTCGGGCACCAAGGTGTGGACCTCGGGTGCCCATCGCGGCCACGCCTTCATCGTGTTGGCCCGCACCGCCCCCGTCGACCCCGCCCACCGGCACGCCGGGTTGAGCCAGTTCATCGTCCGCTTCGACGGGCCCGGCGTACAGGTGCGCCCCATCATCTCGATGAACGGTGGGCACCACTTCAACGAGGTGATCCTCGATGGGGCGTTCGTCGCCGAGGACATGGTGTTCGGTGAGATCGGCGACGGGTGGCGACAGGTCACCTCGGAGCTGGCCTTCGAACGCAGCGGACCCGAACGTGTGTTGTCCACCTTCCCGGTGCTGAGCGCTGTCGCTGAAAGCATGGCGCAGCACCAGCTCTCGCCGGACGCGGAACTGGGCCGGTTGGTGGCCCGGGTGGCGGGGCTGCATCAGATGTCGACCGCGGTGGCCGGGGCGCTGGAACGTCACGAGCCCGCCGATGTGCCCGCCGCGGTGGCCAAGCTGCTGGGCACCTGCACCGAGGGGGACATCGCCGATTTCGCCGATCTGTGCGTCGGCGACGACACGGCCGTCGATCCGCAATTGCGTCAATTGGTCGCCATGGCGGTCGATCAGCGGCCCGGCTTCACCCTGCGTGGCGGAACGACCGAGGTACTGCGCGGTGTGATCGCGCGTGGATTGGGGATGCGATGACGATCTCGGAGACCGGCTACCAGGCCAACCGCGTGGCCACCGCCGTCGACCCCGATCTGATCGAGATGATGGATGCGGTGTTTGCGGCCCACCGCAAGGGCCATGAGGCCACCGCCACGGTGGGTCATGACACCGAATTATGGTCCAGCCTGGACGAATTGGGGCTGGTGCGGCTGACCGGGTCGGCGGACCGCGGCGGCAGCGGTGCGGGCTGGGCGGAGGCCGCCGAGCTGGTCTCCGCGGCCGCCCGCCATGGTGTGCGCGTCCCCCTCGCCGAACACGACCTGCTGGCCTGCTGGCTGCTCGAGGCGGCCGGACTGCCTTCCGACGATGCGCTTCGCACGGTCTGCGTGCTCGACGCGGCCGGCATTGCCACCAGGGTGCCGTGGGCGCAGGCCGCCGGGCGCATCGTCGTGGTCTTCGGTGACGGAGACGGGCACCGGGTCGCCGATGTCGACGCGGCGACGCTGACCATCACCGCCGCGACCAACATGATCGGCGAACCGCGCGACACCGTCGCCGCCGATATCGCGGTGCTGGAGGCCGGCAGCCGTGCCATCGACGATGCGCTGGTCGAGCAACTGCGGTTGAAATCGGCTCTGGTGCGCTCGATTCAAGTCTGCGCCGCGCTGGACACCGCGCTGGATCTCACCATCGAACACACCTCCGCACGGGTGCAGTTCGGGCGTTCACTGTCGAAGTTCCAGGCGATCCAGCACATGGTCGCCGATATCGCCGCCGAGGCGGCGCTGGCGCGGGCGGCCACCGAGGCCGCCCTCAACGTCGCGATCACCAGTGACTGGACGGCCGCCAATCTCGCATTCCTGGTGGCGGTGGCACGGTCGTGCGCCGGGCACGCCGCGTCGGTGGTGGTGCGCAACGCCCATCAGGCGCACGGTGCCATCGGCACCACCGTCGAGCACCGGCTGCACGAATACACCAGGGCCGCCCTGGCATGGCGCTCGGAGTACGGCTCGGTGACGCACT
Organism: Mycobacterium sp. AMU20-3851; assembly: GCF_043974665.1. Taxonomy (NCBI): domain Bacteria; kingdom Bacillati; phylum Actinomycetota; class Actinomycetes; order Mycobacteriales; family Mycobacteriaceae; genus Mycobacterium; species Mycobacterium sp. AMU20-3851. Next base: position 2,560,182 of record NZ_CP146371.1, on the reverse strand, counting down.
GGGACGAGGCGGTGACCAGGGCCGCCGTGTCGGCCGGTGCCGCGGGACTGTGGCCGCTGATCGCTGACTGAGCCGGGAGTGTTTGGTGTTCCACTGACCGGTCACGGCCGTGTCGGCGGTCACCCGACAACGGTTGACTCGATGGCATGACCACCCAGATCACGCTGCCGGAAGTCCAAGAGTTCATCGCCAGTTTCTGGTACCACTACGACCAGGGCCAGTTCGATGTGCTCGCCACCTACATCGCCGACGATATGCAGTATCTGAGCCGGTCCGATTCCGGGCAGTGCCCGTTCGAGGAGTTGTTGGCCGCCGAACTGAAGGGCGGCACCGAGGTGCTCGCGTGGCTGACCCAGCACCGCGACGAGAACCCCTACCCGCTGCGGCATCACGCCACCAACATCTTCCGCACCGGCACCGACGGCGAGTCCACCCTGGTGCGCTTCTACCTCTACGTCAACCAGGTCACCAACAACGTGCCGTTCGACGTGTCCTCCGGCGTGGTGGATGTCGCCATTCGCCGGGCGGGTGACGCGCTGGTGCTCAGCTCGATGACGGTCGTACTCGATGCCGAGGATTCCATCCCGTTCGCCGAGCACCGGGCCAAGCTCGCCGCGACGAACGCCTGACCGTGGGTGCTGCTGACGCACGCGAAATCTTCGGTGGCGGGGTAGCCGTCATCACCGGGGCCGGCGCCGGTATCGGTGCCGGCCTGGCCCGGCACGCCCACCGCCTCGGCATGACCGTTGTGTTGGTCGACGTCGACGAGCGCTCGGCTACAGTGCTGTGCGACGAGTTGGTCGCCGACGGCGGGACGGCACACGTCAAGGTGTGCGATGTGCGCGACGCCGAGGCGATGGTCGAGTTGGCCGAACAGGTCTACCGCGATATCGGGCCGGTACGGCTACTGGTGAACAACGCGGGCGTCGAACAGTTCGGTTACCTGTGGGACACCCCGGTGGCCAACTGGAACCGGGTGATGGACATCAACGTCAGTGGCGTGTTCTACGGTGTGCGGGCGTTCCTGCCCAAGATGATCGCCGCCGCCACCCCCGCCTGGGTGTGGAACCTGTCGTCCATCGGCGGGGTCGCCAGCGTGCCGTTGCAGGCGCCCTACATCGTGAGCAAGCATGCGGTGCTGGCGATGACGGAGTGCCTGCGGCTGGAGGTCGAGTTGGCCGGGCACAGCGATGTCATCCGCGTGCAGGCGGTGCTGCCGGGCGCGGTGAAGTCGAACATCTTCGAAGCCGCCGGTGGGGTGGACTCCGCCGCGGCGGGCACCGCGGTGGCGGCGGCCGAGTCCCAGCGCGCGGCGATGCTGGACATCAAAGCCGCCGCAATGGATCCCGACGAGGCGGCCGAGGTGGTGTTCGATCAGTCCGCACAGGATGCGTTCTATCTGCTGACCCAGCCGGAATACGTCGGTTCGGCGATGGCCGAGCGCGCCAACACCTTGACCACTCTGGCCGCCCCGAAGCTGCGCACCACGCAACGCTTCGATCCGGCCCAGCACTGAAACGGCGCCGGATGCCCAGCTCGTACCGACCCACGCTCGACTCCGACGCCGCCGCCCGTGTGGCGGCGTTCGGACCACCGACGCCGATCCGGGAGCGCGGACTACAGGCGGTCCGCGACTCCCTGGAATCGGCGCCGCCACCGGCGGATATGCCGAAGATGGCCGACATCGCCGATACCGAGGTGACCGGACCGGGCGGCCCGATCCCGGTGCGGATCTACCGCCCCACCGCCGCCGATGACCCGCAGCCGGTGATCATTCATCTGCACGGCGGCGGCCTGGTGATGGGTTCGAACCACTCGTTCGAGCCAATGGCGCGGGCGTTGGCGGCGGCCAGCGGGGCCGTCGTCGTCGCCGTCGACTACCGGCTGGCACCCGAGAACCCCCCGCCCGCCCAGTTCGAGGACGCGCTGTCGGTTACCAATTGGGTTGCCGCCGAATCTGATTCGTTGGGGCTCGATCACGACAGGATCGTCGTGTGCGGCGACAGCGCCGGTGGCGGGGTCGCCGCGGCGGTGGCGCTGGCGGTGCGCGGCGACGGCGGACCCCAGTTGTTCGCCCAGGTGTTGCTGTATCCGGGAGTGGACCGCGACATGGCCGCTCCGTCGGTGGTGGGAAACCACGATGCGCCCATGCTGGTGCACGACGACATCGTCTTCCTGCACGAGCTCGCAGATCTCGGCGCGGGGTCGCCGCACGATATCCGTCGGGTGCCTGCCTACGCGGCCGACCTCACCGGTCTGCCGCAGGCGATCGTGGTCACCGCCGAACTCGATCCCATCTACGACTGGGGTGAACGCTATGCCGCGCGGCTGCGCGATGCCGGCGTGCAGACCACGCTCACCCGGTATCCGGGCATCTACCACGGTTTCCTGATGCGGTCGGAGGCCACCGCCCGCGGTCGGTTGGCGATGGCCGAGACCGGCGCACTGTTGCGCGCGAAGTTCGCCAACCCGTTGCCCAACACCGCGGCTACCCGGCGAACACAAGGGTGACCAACGTCCCGATGGCCGGACACTGTGGGTTCGAACATCGCTGACGCCACCCACAATTGGACTCAGCAACGGCGTGCAGTTCGCCGGATCTATCAAGAAGGAGTGCCTGTGATGCTCACCGATGAGCGGCGGATGGAGCTGTCCGACATCCTGCGGCCCGCATCGCCGCCCCGTGAGGTCGACAATGTGTACACCGACGATCAGCGGGACCGCCTGTTGAACGTCGTCCGCGAGAACGCGCCGTGGAATCTGATCATCGCGCAGCACTTCGCGTCGCCCGAGGAACTCATCGCGACGATGAGCGGCAAGTTCCCCGAGGGGGTCACCCCGACGCTTGACCTGTTCCTCACTCCCACCTTCCGCGGTTTCCTGGCCAACTACGGCACGGTGCTCTACCCGGAGCTGCACGACTGCTTCTACAACGCTGACTTCCTCGCGCAGGCCAAGTCGTATTGGGGTGCCGAGTACGCCAAACCGCAGATGATGCTGTTCAACATCAACGGGCCGTGCGCCAACCGCGATCCAGGCCACCTGGACTCCCCCAGCTTCCGCGGCGTCCGGTATGAGAACGCGCCGACCTGGCTGGTCAGCGTGATGGGCAAGTCCGGTCTGTTCGCCGACTACCTGATTAAGATGGCGCAGGTCATCACCTGGTTCTCGCATGACGAGACCAGCGGCTTCACCTACTGGCCCGACGGCCCACTCAAGCAGCCCGCCCGCATTCTCCCGCCGGTCTACAACCGTGGCGTCGTGGTGCAGAACGAGATGCTCGTACACCGCGGCGAGGCGAACGGCCCGCTGGATCAGCAGGTTCCGGCCGGTCTGGACTTCCACACCGTCTTCGCCGGTGACCCGGATTCCAACGAGCACTGGGTGCTGCGCACCGACGACAAGGTGATCGCCCGGCACCACACCGACGAGCTGCGCTTCCTGGTGCATTGGTCGGCCGAGGTGTTCGAGGATTACGACGAGCTCAAGAAGAACATGGACCATTCCGATGACCTGACGATCGACAAGGCCATCGACATGATGGTCGACGATCTGGGCAAGAAGGGGATCAAGCTCGACATCCCGAGCGCCCCTCTGCACGACGCCGCCTTCATCGGTGCGCTGAACGCCGCTTACGATCTCGGCGGCCCGGCGATCTACCCGGAAGAGGCGCTGCCCAGCGCGTTCCAGCTCAGCTGACATCGCGTCGAACACACTGGCCCCGGGATCCGCACGGAACCGGGGCCAGTCGCATCTTTCGAACCTGCGTGGTCAGATCCGCCGATCGGACGGCTCACCGACCGGAGGTGCCGTGTCACCTCCGATGATCGATTCAGCACGCCGAGCGAACTCGCATACTTGGTCGCCGACGGCACGTACCTCTTCTGGAGACAGCTCCCTATATGGTTGCGCCGACACCGTGAGCACGACCTTGCCGCTGTGGTCAAAAATGGGTGCCGAGATCGTGGCGAGCGGAACCTGCTCGATGCCTGCAAACTCGCCGGGAAGCACGTCGACGATCGTCAGGTCGCCGACAGCACCCGCCAGTCTGACGGCTACCGGGCCGGGCTCACCGCCGTCCTCCAGCGCGAGTAACGCCGTATAAACCTTGAGCAGCGGATCGCTGAGCCGCTCGATGCCATACCCCCGGTCCTGAATCTCATTGAGGACCTTCGGCATTCGCGCACGGTACACATCGTTGACGGGTCCGGCCGCTTCCATCCAGTCTGTGGTGGCGGCCGGCGGCGCCCATGCCACGAATTCACGTCCGAACGGTGCGACAAAGGGCAGCCGCTGGCCGGCTTGGACGTGCGGGCGTATCTCGCCGGGACTCGCCGCATCGATGACGGCGATGTGGCGGCCTCGCACCTCAGAAATACACGCGGCCATATTCAGTTCCGAGCACAACTCACGCAGTGGGCCGCGAAGCTTGGAAGTGATTGGTGTGGAGGAGAGTTGAAGCCTCGGAAAGCCGTTGCCAATCAGGAATGTCCCATTCAGTGGGTCACGCGTCGCCCAATCGCAGGCGCACAACGTGGCCATGATGGCGTGCCCTGTCGACCGACTGATCCGCAGTTGACGGCATATTTCGGCCAGGGACAACGGGGTGCCGACATGCTCGGCCAATAGCTCCACGACATCGACTACGCGTCGGGTCGGCGGAGACGGCTCTTGACCACGCGGCGCGTCCGGATCTACGTTGGTGTTCATATATTCGGAGCCTATAACGAATATTCGCCAATTCCTAAACCCGGGAGGGATCCATGCCGGCAAGCGCGCTGCTCATCGATGATCTGGTGAACCCGAAGCTGACAGTGGAACAACAGAACATCCTCAATCAGTTGGACAGCGTCACGGTCGATCTGGATCCCGAACTGCTGATGCGCGAAGCAGCGGGCAACACCGGCCTCACCGATTTCGGAGACGAAGGATTCCGGGAGCGCCTGAGTGCATATACCAGCGCCGCCGATTCGGACAGCGGGAACACCAACCTGAATCGCCTTATCCTGCGCAATCGCATCGTGCGACTGCTCTCACAGCGGTTGCTGCTCACCGACCTTCTTCGCCGGTACCCCGAGATCCACGACATCGAAATCGACAAACCCATTATCGTTGTCGGATTGCCACGTTCGGGCACAACCCATCTGGTGAACCTGATCGCAGCCGACACCAGGCGACGAGCATTGCCGTACTGGGAGAGTCAAGAACCCTTCCCACACCGAGGCGAAGGCCCGGACATCAACGGCATCGACCCCCGGTTCGCCCGCAGCGTCGCCGAACACGAAGCCGCGATGATGATGACACCGCTCGTCCAGGCCATGCATGACCGCTTCCCCCAGGCCATCGAAGAAGAAGTGGAACTCCTCGACCTGGACTTCGCCAGCTACGTCGTGGAATGGCACGCGCGGGTGCCGCGGTGGCGGGACTTCTACCTCACGCTCGACCAGCGTGCCCACTACGCCTACCTGAAGACGGTTCTAAAGGCGCTGACATTCCTTAGAGGCCCCCGGCAATGGGTACTGAAGTCCCCGCAACATTGTGAACAACTCGGGCCGCTGATGCATACCTTCCCGGATGCCACCGTCGCGTTCACGCATCGCGATCCGGTCGCCGTCATCCAGTCTGCAGTCACCATGCTGGCCTATGGAGATCGCATCCGCCGCAAAGAAATCGACCCGGACGGACTCGTCGACTACTGGATCGACCGCATTGAGCAGCTACTGCGGGCGTGCGTGCGCGACCGGGACTCTGTTCCGGCCGACCAGAGCATGGACATCTCGTTTCATCACCTCAACGGCAGTGAGATGGACATCCTGAGCAAGCTATATGCGATGAACGGCACCGAGCTGACCGCAGATGCGAAGGCTGCCTTTCACTCCTACCTCGACGACAACCCGCGAGGCAAGCACGGCAGTCTGCGCTACGACCTTCAGGGACATTTTCAACGATCTCCGGCGCAGGTTCGCGAGCGATTCGGCTTCTACTTCGACCGCTTCGATGTACGGGAGGAGGTGTGAGCGCCTACCAGCCCGTGTATCTCAGCCGCCCCGGCGCCGAGGACATCGTCGGCGCCGGCGCACCCGCGCAAGAGGTCAGCCCCGGCATCTGGATGTCACCGGGGTTGTCCAACTCGTTCATGCTGACCACCGACGCCGGACGGATCGTGCTGAACACCGGTATGGGCTTCGAAGGTCCGGTGCACCGCGCCAACTACGACGCCGTCGACCCCGCACCGATTCGCTACGTCATCCTGACGCAGGGACACGTCGACCACGTCGGGGGCCTCGATTCCGTGACCGACCCGGACAGTGAGATCGTCGCTCAAGCGAATTGGAAGACCTGGCGTCGCGACAATGACCTGCTGGCGGCGTTTCGCGCGCAGAACTCGTCCTTCGCCTGGCTCGACAAGGTGATGGCCACGGTCGAGCTCACGTCGTCGCGATTCGGAACAGTGCCGCCACAGAGTGTCCCGACCCCGACGATCACCTTTGACGACAACTTCGTCATCGAGTTGGGTGGCCGCGTCATCGAGCTGTACGCCACCCCCGGCGGCGAGACCACCGACAGCCTGGTGGTTTGGCTCCCCGACGAGGGTGTCTGCTTGTGCGGCAACGTTTTCGGGGCGCTCTTCGGCCACATTCCGAATCTCGTCACGATGCGGGGCGATCGCTACCGCGATGCGCTCACCGTCATCGAATCCATCGACCGGGTACGCGCGCTCGGTGCCGAAACGCTGCTCACCGGACACTTCGGCCCGATCACCGGCAAAGACCGCATCGAATGGGAGTTGACCCGGCTCCGGGATGCCGTGAGCTTCATCCATGATCGCACCGTCGAAGGCATGAACGCCGGCAAGGACGTCCACACCCTCATGCGTGAGGTGGTGCTCCCGCCGGATCTGCAGGTGGGCGAGGGCTACGGCATGGTCCGCTGGAACATCCGGGCAATCTGGGAGAACTATGCGGGCTGGTTCCACCATCAGTCCACCGCGGAACTGTATGCCGAGACTCCCCGCCGCACCGAATCTGACCTGCTGGAGATCGCCGGAACACCGGCCATTCTCGAGCGCGCCCGATCGCTGGTGAACGCGGGCGAACCCGTGCGAGCGATTCGGCTCGCCGACATCGTGCATCACGCCGAACCCGACAATGCGGAGGCCAGACGGGTGTTGATCACCGCACACGAGACACTGCTGCGCGATAGCGCCAACTTCTGGGAAACCGCATGGCTGCGCAAACGAATCGAGGAACTGACATGACCAACCGCATAAGTTTCGACTTCACCGGCGCCACAGCACTGGTCACCGGCGGCACGAGCGGCATCGGTCATGCGACGGCGTCGCTGCTCCGGGACAGCGGCGCGCACGTCACGATCACGGGAACCAGAGCCAAGCCCGAGGACTACGACGACGTCGACTTGTCGGGGCTGCAGTACCGCCGATTGTCATTGACGGACCCGGCCGGCATCGATGCACTCGCCGATTCATTTACCGAACTGGACGTCTTGGTCAACAACGCAGGCGCCAACTTTCCCGGCGGCCTCGACGAATCCACCGCGGAAGGGTTCACCGCATCGGTCGAAGTCAATCTGTTGGCGCCGTTCCGGTTGACCGAACGTTTGCACGGTGCGCTCGCGGCGTCGAACGCCGACGGTGGCGCGAGCGTGGTCATGTTCGCCTCGATGGCCGCGATTCGGGCCGTCCCCGTGGTTCCGGGATACGGGTCGGCGAAGGCCGGGATGCTGTCGCTCACCCGTAATCTGGCGGCGAAATGGGCGACCGACGGTATCCGGGTCAACGCCGTCGTTCCCGGACTCGTCGCCACCCGCATGACCGCGCCGATGGATTACGTGCCCGAGATCAAGCAGGAGCAGATCGAGCACATCCCGCTCGGCCGGTTCGCCACGCCGGCGGAGGTCGCCAGTCCGATCCTGTACCTGTGCAGTGCCAATGCGTCCTACACCACCGGATCGGCGCTTGTCGTCGACGGCGGTTACAGCGTGTTGTGAGTTCCCCTGGTAGTAGCTCCTGATCAGGCCATCGACGAGAAAGGAAGTATCACCGTGAGAGCCGCCATCATCACTGCACCCGAGAAGACCGAAATCTTGGAAATGCCCGACCCGACAGCAGGTCCCGACGACGTGCTGGTCAAGATCCGCGCTTGCGGCATCTGCGGATCGGACAGCCTCTACATCTCCATCGGCGGATTGCCGCCGCATCAGGGCAGCATGCCGATCGGTCACGAACCGGCGGGCGAGGTGGTCGAAGTCGGCGAGAATGTCCGCGACATCGTTGTCGGCGACCGCGTGGTCATCAATCCCATGGCCGTCCCTGACGACATCATCGGCAACGGCGGATCTACCGGTGCGCTTGCGGAGTTCTTGTTGATCAGGAACGCTGTCCGCGGGCACAGCCTCGAAGTCATTCCCGAGCACATCCCGTACGAGGTCGCCGCGCTCAACGAGCCGATGGCGGTGGCCCGGCACGCGGTGAATCAGGTGGCACCGCGACCCACCGACCGGGTGCTGGTCTTCGGCGCGGGCCCGATCGGTCTGGGCATTGTGATCTCGTTGAAATCGGCCGGCATCAAGCATGTCGTGGTCGCCGACATTCTGTCCGAGCGGCTGGACAAGGCGTTGCAAGTCGGTGCCGACGCCGTCATCAATTCCGCCGTCGAAGATCTGCCGGCGCGACTGATCGAGTTGCACGGGGCAGGTGATTCCATGTGGCCCGACCGGGCGGGAACGGACATCTACCTCGACGCCGCTGGTGTGCCGGCGGCGATCAACTCTGCCTTCGGTCTCTCTCAACGTGGCGCCAGGATCGGTGTGGTCGCGGTGCACAAGGAACCCGTCACCCTCGACCTGATGAACGTGATGAGCAACGAGCTGACTGTCGTCGGGTCGATGGGTTACCCCACCGAGATCTTCGAAGTGACCAAGGACATCGTCGAGAACTGGGAGACCTACCAGCTGATCATCAGCCACACCTTCGACTTCGACGATCTCGATGAGGCGTTGCGCTGTGTCTCCACTCCGGGCGCAGCCGACAAGGTCATCATCACGCTCGCTTGATCAGGCGGTCACCACAGGAAGGTCAAAGCACGTGTCGACACACGCGAACAACACGGCAGCCGACACCATCAAGAGGTACGTCGCGCTGCTTCAGTCGGGCAGCGCGGATGACCTCGTCGCGCTGTTCGCCGAGGATGCCACGGTGGAGGATCCCGTCGGAAGTGCCGTCCGCGCCGGCCGGAAGGCCATCCGTGAGTTTTTCACCACGTTGGAGAACCTCGAGCGGCGAACGGAACTGACCCACCTACGGGTCATCGGCGATGAAGCGGCCTTCGTTTTCACGATCACGTTCACGGTCGGAGACACTCCGATGTCTCTGCAACCGATCGACACCGTGGTGTTCGACGACAACGGCGCAATCGTCTCCCTGCGTAGCTATTTCGCGGCTTCGGATGTGATCACCGGCTGACCGGTGACGCTACCGGATCAGCATGCTCCCGGGCGCCTACGCGCGCCCGGGAGTCCGCCGGCGATCTGGATCGGTACCAGTTGTCCGCGCGGCGTCCGCTCCGGCACGCCGACCGCTGAACACGCAATCCGATATCGACAGGCCGCTGACGTAACTGTTGGAACAGACGCCGACGGCATTTCGGCCCGCGGCATACAGACCTGCCACGGTCCCGCCGTCACGGTGCACAACCGCGCCCGTGGTCTCGTCCACGACCAGCCCGCCGAGGGCCAGCCCGGGGATGGGGTAGAACATCGACGAGTCGGCCGAGATGTTGATCGAGTAGAACGGTCCTCGCTCCATCGGCGGGCACAGGGATACGTCCTTGTGCCCGGGATCCCCTGCCCCGCTATGGATCCCGCGATTATAAGCATCGACGGTGCGGCGCAGTCCGACGGCGTCGATACCGTTCTTGGTGGCGAGAGCCTCGACGGTGGCCGCCTTCTTGTGCCCGATCGTCAGCAGATACCACAACTGAAGTCGTTGGAATATCTGGGTTTGGTCCTTGATCTGCGTCCTGATCTTCCGCCAGGTGGCGGCATCGTAGATCGCCCACCCGGTACCGCCGAAGTCACGCATCAGCGCGTTGCCGTGCGTGGCGCCGTAGAGGTCCTCATTGGCGATGCGCCGCCCGTCCGCACCGACGGTGATGCCTTCCAGGAAGGCGCTGGGTGGGGACAGGAATCGCCATGCTGTGACGTTGCCCATCTTGTCGGTCACGCCACCGGCATCCAGCCCGAGTTGGATTCCGGTGCCGTCGTCGCCGACGGTGCCCAGCGGTGAGATCTTCAGGAAGTCCGGCGCATACGTGGACATCCACTGACGGTTGTGGACGAACCCGCCCGCCGCCAGGACCACGGCACCAGCACGAGCGTGCATGTCGACGCTGCACCGCTCGCGCAACCGTTCGGCGCGGTTGACGGCACCCTCGACCAGGCCCGGCATCCAGGTGCCCAGTTTCCCAGTGGCCTTGACGATCATCCGGTGTTGTCGCGCGCTGCGGTGGGCGGGGTCCAGCACCCGGTAACGGACTCCGGTGATCCGTCCGTCATCGGCCTGGACCAGGCTGTGCACCTGCGCGAGCGGGATGAAGTCCACGCCCTTCGCCAACGCCGAATCCCGCAAGCGCTCGAACAGAACTCGCCCAGAACTCATACCCGGAGCGAGCACCCGGTGACCGCGCGGGGCGGGTTGCGCCTGCGCTGCGTACGGAAAGGCCTTCTCGTTGCCCGAGTAGTACAGGTAGTGGCTGTCGGTTGGATACGAGGTCTTGTACGAGGGCACCTGACCGCCCCGGAACTCGACACCCTGCGCCTTGAGCCAATCGATCATCGCCGGGCTCTGTTCGCAGAACCGGGTCAGCGTTTCGGCTGAGACGGCACCGGCCACTTCCTGCGTGAGATAAGCCTGCATGTTCTCGGCGCTGTCCGGGTACCCGCCCGCCTGTTGTTCGGCGGTGCCGGCACCGGCATAGATGATCCCGCCCGAGTACGCCGTCGCTCCGCCCCCGTAGCCGCGGTCCAGTACCAGCACCCGTGCACCACGATCGGCGGCCTCGATCGCCGCCGCAGCGCCCGCGGCCCCGAAGCCGACCACGATGACGTCATACTCACGATCTGACGGCATCTGCTCTCCCACGGTTTGGAACTTGATGTACGCCGAAACTCACAACACGGATTCGTCGTCGAGAACCGGTAGTGTGCCCTGGCGAACTCCCGCCTCGATGGACTCGCGCAGGTCCGGACACAGCGCAAAGGGTGCGTCCCGCGCGATCACCGGCGTACCACGATCCCGTGGTGCATCGCGGCGCCGGGCACAGCGCGCCACGGACTCCGCATCCCATTGCACACTGGTTTGTTCCCAGCTGCTCTTGCGGGCCAGCACCCGCGCGCCGCATGACCCGCAAGTGACCGGGGTCATCGGTGCCTCGCGCAGCCGGTTGTCCGGCCGGACACTCACTTCGTGATACCCACCAACCTGGGCAGCCGGTTGGCGGCCAGGTTCTCCTCCACCTCTTTCATCCACGCCTCGCGCGGACGCGTCGTGTCGATCTCGAACTCGAAGCGGTCCACCATGTCCGGGGTGACATCGGCGACGTCCACGTAGAACTGCTCGTACCAACGTCGCAACTGGTAAACCGGACCGTCCTCCTCGCACAGCAGCGGATTATCGATGCGGGCCTTGCGACGCCAGATGTGCACGTCCTGTTCGAAGCCCATCTTGACGAAATCGCCTAGTGCGACTGCCATTTGGGTGGCAACGTCGTCCGGCACAGATTCTGACTTCTCAACCGTGATTCCGTACTGCAAGACGAACGAGTTCTCGTCGATCGGATAATGGCAGTTGAGCAAGACCGTCCGTTGATCGCCGTGCTCGTAGTGATAAGTCAGATCGTCGATCATGAAGGACGGTCCATGATACGAAGCGACGGAGGTCGTTCCGAGAATCTTGGCTCCCTCCCCCGACCCCAGGTCAGGCCTGCCGACACTTTCGTAGTACTGCGTCGCGGTATGGCCCTCAAAGATGTTCTTGAACCCGGTCGGCAGGCCACCGTGGATGTAGAAGAAGTGAGCCATATCGACGACGTTGTCGATGATCTCGCGGCAGTTGGTGTCGACAACTGTCGTGTACCAGTGCCAGTCGGTCCAGTTGTCGCTGCCTACACCCTCGATGCGGGGGATCGTCACATCGGCCGGCGGGGCCTTCTTCTCCGGATCGTTCCACACGAAGAGCATGCCGTCCTGCTCCATGGTCGGCCACGCCGCGGTGCGCGCCAGCTTCGGCACCCGGCGGCTGTACGGGATCTGCTTGCAGCGGCCGTCCCCGCCCCAGCGCCAGTCGTGAAACGGACACGCGATCTCGTTGCCCTTCACTTCGCCGTCGGACAGGTCGCCGCCCATGTGCCGGCAGTACGCGTCCAGGACGTTGATCTTGCCGTCCTCGCTGCGGAAGACGACGAGCTTGGTGCCGAAAGCGTTGATGGAGTGCGGGGTGCCGTCGCCGAGTTCACGGATGAGACCCAGGCAGTGCCACCCACGAGCGAACCTGGTGGGAGCCGCCTGCGCCTCGATCTGACGAACTTCTCCGGCACCGTCGGGCTGCAACGATGTCATTGCCGACCATCCTGTTCGTTGATTGCGTGGATGAATCCGTTGTAGCACCGGCACTCTCGGCCTGGCTGCATCGTGTTCCACTGACCGGTCACCGATGCGGCGGGGATGGCCGAGTAACCCCCAGAATCGAACGGTGACCGATCCCCAGAACATCACCGTCGATCTGCTCGTCATCGGCTCAGGTACCGGCATGGCCGCGGCGTTGGCCGCCCACGAGCTGGGCCTCTCGACACTCATCGTGGAGAAGACCCCGTACGTCGGCGGTTCGACGGCGCGATCGGGGGGCGCCTTCTGGCTGCCCGGCAGCTCCATCCTCACCGACGCCGGCTCCGCCGACACTCCCGCCAAAGCACGCACCTACCTCGAGACGCTGGTGGGTGAGGACGCTCCGGCCGAACGGACCCACGCGTTCGTGGACCACATCCCGGCCACCATCGACATGCTGCGCCGCACCACGCCGATGAAGTTCATGTGGGCCAAGGGGTATTCGGACTACCACCCGGAGAAGGCCGGCGGCAGCGCCGTGGGCCGCACCTGCGAGTGCCGACCGTTCGACACCGCGGTGCTGGGATCCGAACTCGCCCGGCTTCGTCCCGGGGTGATGAAGTCGTCGTTCCCGATGCCGGTCACCGGCGCCGACTACCGCTGGTTGAACCTGATGGTGCGCACACCGCGCAAGTCGTGGCCGCGCATATTGCGGCGCGCGGCCCAGGGCATCGGCGGGCTGGCGCTGCGGCGGCGTTATGCCGCCGGTGGGCAGGCGCTGGCGGCCGGGATGTTCGCCGGCGTGCTGCGAGCCGGGATCCCGGTGTGGACCGACTCAACGGTGACAGAACTGATCACCGACGGCCGACGGGTGACCGGCGCGCTGGTGCAACGCAATGGCGCGCCGGTGACCGTGACGGCCAGTCGCGGCGTCGTGCTGGCCACCGGTGGTTTCGACCACCAAATGAGCTGGCGACACAAGTTTCAGTCCGAGCGCCTCGGCGAACACCACAGCCTCGGATCGGAGGGCAACACCGGGGACGGAATCCGGTTGGCACAGGAGCTGGGTGCCAGTACCGGGTTGCTGGACCAGGCGTGGTGGTTTCCCGCTTTTGCGCCGTTGCCCGGCGGTGACCCGACGGTGATGCTGGCCGAGCGCTCGCTGCCGGGATGTCTGCTGGTCGACCAGAACGGTGAACGGTTCATCAACGAGGCCACCGACTACATGTCTTTCGGCCAGCAGCTGCTGGCGCGCGAGCAGGCGGGCAACCCGGTCGAAGCCATGTGGATGATTTTCGATCAGAAGTACCGCAACAGCTATCTGCTTGCCGCTGAACTGTTCCCGCGGATGCCCATCCCGCCGAGCTGGTACGAGTCCGGAATCGCCCATCGCGGTGCCGACTTCGAGACGCTGGCCGGACACCTCGGCTTCGAGCCCGCGACTTTCGTCGCGACAATGGAGCGTTTCAACGGACATGCCGACGCTGGTGTGGACGCCGATTTTCAGCGCGGTGCCAGCGCCTACGACCGCTACTACGGCGACCCGACCATCGTGCCCAACCCGAATCTGCGACCACTGGAGGCCGGGCCGTTCTACGCCGTCAAGGTGGTGCTCAGCGACTTGGGTACCTGCGGTGGCGTGCGCGCCGACGTCCGCGGACAGGTGCTTCGCGAGGATGGATCTGTGATCGACGGCCTCTACGCGATCGGCAACACGGCGGCCAACACCTTCGGCAAGACCTATCCGGGTGCAGGTGCCACCATCGCTCAGGGCCTCGTCTACGGTTACATCGCGGCGCAGCACGCCGCCGGCCGACTGTCCTGAGCCGACGTCGGCTCAGTCCTGCGGGTGTCCGCCGTCGGGGGCGCCACCGGCGTCTTCGGCGGCGATTCGGCGTTCGACCTCGTACCAGTACTCACGCACCGGGAACTGAACACCCTCAGGACCGTTCTCTCCGAACGTCTCCTCGACGTCATCGAGATCCTTGATCATCTGAAGTGCCAGTTCGCGCTCAGCCGCGTAGTACTGCTCGGACCACTTCAGCGCCAACCGGGCATACGCCCACGCCGGTTGCTCGCTGGTCCAACGGACCTCGGTCGCGGCAGCCTGCTGGAGTTGCTCCGCGTAGGCCGCGTGCTCGCTGAGGATCTCACGGAGCCGCCCCGGCTTCAGCAAGTGCCCGAGCATCACCCGCAGCATCGGGTTGTGCTTGAGGCTAGGCGGTTCGACCGGTTCGTCGTTGATCCAGCGGCCGACGGCGGCCTGGCCCGCGTCGGTGATCTTGTACATTCGCCGGCTTCGGATTCCGGCGTCGACCCGTGAACTCACCAGACCCAGCCGCTCCAGCCGCTTGAGTTCGGAGTAGATCTGGCTGTACGCAGGACTTGAATAGAAAAACCGAATCGCCCAGTTGATCCATTTCTTGATGTCATAACCCGACAGTTCCTCGCCGCTGGTCAACAACCCCAGCAAGGCCCACCCGGTGGGCGACACATTCAGCCCGTCAGGTGCACCCTCGGTGTGTTCTGTCACCGGCCAAGGCTAGCAATGTGAGCAGCTCATGACCCGTCCATCACCGCTCACCGGGAGGACGCGTTGCGTCAATGTGCACTCGGAGCGGAACGTATGAATCGACCCACGTTCAGCGCGAACGGCATAGGAGAGGCATGACCGCCCAATCCGGTGGCGACCTGATCACCCCCGCGGCCCCAGAAATGCGGCGCGTGCTGGGCCATTTCTGTACCGGTATTGCCGTCATCACCGCACACGACGGCGAACGTCCGATCGGCTTCACCTGCCAATCGGTCACCTCGGTGTCGCTGGATCCGCCCTACATCTCGTTCTGCCCGTCAAGGACATCGACGAGCTGGCCGATGATCCGTGAGGTCGGCACGCTGTGCGTCAACATCCTCGCGGCCGAGCAAAAAAGCGTCTGCGCACAGTTCGCCACCCGAGGCAACGACAAGTTCGCCGGCATCGGATGGAATCCCGGCGCGAACGGAGCGCCGACTCTCGATGGCGCCCTGGCCTCGGTGGAGGCCGATATCCAGTTCGAGTACGCGGCCGGCGATCACACTATTGTGGTGGCGCGCGTGACCGGACTGTGGGCGCACGAGGAGCGCCTTCCCCTGTTGTTCTATCGCGGTGGGTACGGTGCGTTCGAAGGGGCGTCTCATGTCTGAGTTCGAGTTCGATGTCGTTGTCGCGGGGTCCGGTGGCGGTATCGCCGGCGCGTATACCGCTGCCCGCGAGGGACTTTCGGTGCTGCTGGTGGAGGCGACCGACATGTTCGGCGGCACCACCGCCTACTCGGGCGGCGGGGGTGTGTGGTATCCCTGCAACCCGGTCCTCCGGCGCGCAGGCACCGACGACACCCTGGACAAAGCGCTCACCTATTTCCACGCAGTCGTCGGCGACCGCACTCCGCGCGAGTTGCAGGAAACCTACGTCCGCGGCGGCGCCGAGCTCATCGAGTATCTGGAGCAGGATCCGGCGTTCGAGTTCACAGTGCTGCCGTGGCCGGACTACTACGGCTCGGCGCCGGAATCCCGCAACGACGGGTACCGGCACATCATCCCGCTGCCGGTCCCCGACTCCGCCCTTGGCCGTTACGCCGGTCTGGTTCGCGGGCCACTGGACACCGACCGCCTCGGCGCCGAAGCGCCCGAGCTGCTGGTCGGCGGGCGCGCCCTGGTCGGCCGGTTCCTGTCCGCACTCGACAAGCTGCCGAACGTCACCTGCTGGCGCAACGCGCCGTTGGTGGACCTCATCACCGAGGACGGTGCGGTCGTGGGAGCGGTCATCGAGCACGACGGCACGACGGTCCGGGTCGGGACACGTCGCGGCGTCGTGCTGGCCAGTGGCGGATTCGAACAGAACGCGGCGATGCGCGGCGAGTATGGCGTACCTGGCAGCGCGACCGACACGATGGGCGGGCCGGGCAGCACCGGACATGCGCACCGCGCCGCTATCGCCGCCGGTGCCGATGTCGATCTGATGGACCAGGCCTGGTGGTCGCCCGGGATGACCCATCCCGACGGCCGCTCAGCGTTCGCGCTGTGGTTCACGGGTGGCATCTTCGTCAACCAGCAGGGCCGGCGGTTCGTCAACGAATCGGCCCCCTATGACCGCATCGGCCGCGACATCATCCGGCAGATGCAGGACGGCTCCACCACATTGCCGTTCTGGATGGTCTACGACGACAGGGACGGCGAGGTGCCCCCGGTCAAGGCCACCAACGTGTCGATGGTCGAGCCTGCCCGGTACCGGGAGGCCGGCCTGTGGCACAGCGCCGACACCCTGGCCGAACTCGCCGAGACCATCGGTGTGCCGGCTTCCGAGCTGGAGGCCACCGTCGAGCGGTACAACAAGCTGGTCGCCACCGGCGTCGACGACGACTTCGGCCGCGGCGGTGAAGCCTATGACCGGGCATTCAGCGGGGGTGAGTCCCCGATGGTTCCCATCGATACCCCGCCCTATCACGCGGCCGCGTTCGGGCTCTCCGATCTCGGCACCAAGGGCGGGCTGCGGACCGACACCCACGCACGGGTGCTGCACGTCGACGGTACGTCCATCCCGGGGCTATACGCGGCAGGTAACACGATGGCGGCGGTGTCGGGCACCACCTACCCCGGCGGCGGTAATCCGATCGGCGCCTCGATGCTGTTCAGCCACCTCGCCGCGCTGGACATAGCCGCGTCGGGCACCGTGCAGTGAGTGAGCCCATCATTGCCAAGGACGCCCGTCGGATCGAAGAACTCTACGGCCCGCTGACGCAGTCTCTGCGCAAGCTCATCGACGTCGTGATACGCAGCCAGGCCGATGACGACGACGTGAAGCAGGCACACAGTTTGATCGATCAAGCTGCGGCACTGCTGAGTTCACGGTTGGATCGCGAGCCGTTCGGGGTGCGAGCCACCACCGACGGCGGGGTCCTCACCTGGGGCAACGTCGCGATGGGTGTACGTAACGCGATCGCTTTCCCGCTGCAGATCGAACACGACGAAAACGGCAGGGCGAGTGCGGATCTGCTACTCGAAGCGCCATACGAGGGCCCGCCCGGACATGTGCATGGCGGAGTCTGCGCGCTCATCCTCGATCACCTGCTGAGTGCCACCGCGCACCGGCCGGGTAAGCCGGCCTACACCGGCACCCTGAACCTGCGCTACGTGGCGCCCACCCCGCTGGGGCCGTTGCGCGCCGAGGCCTGGATCGACAGCGAGACCGAGTCGAAAACCATTGCGCGAGGCCACATCATCGATGCCGATGGCGTTGTGACAGTGCAGGCCGAAGGCATCTTCATCAGACCGAAAGCGAGACCATGACAGTCGACACCAACACAGAACCCGCCGTTGAGGGGTGGTTCGCCACCGACGACGCCGGTGACACTCACCTCATCGGCGGCAAGTGCACCGTGTGCGCGACCTATGTCTTCCCGCCCCGGGAAAACAACTGCCCCAACCCCGGCTGCGACAGCGACGAACTGGCCCTGGTGCCACTGTCGCGGCGCGGCACGGTGTGGAGCTACACCGAAAACCACTACGCACCACCGCCGCCGTATCCCTCCCCGGACCCGTTCGAGCCGTTCGCCGTGGCCGCCGTCGAACTCGCCGACGAAGGCCTGATCGTGCTCGGCAAAGTCGTCGAAGGCACCCTGGCCGCCGACCTGAAGATCGGCATGCAGGTCGAACTGACCACCATGGCCCTGTATGTCGACGACGAGGGCGTCACCCGCACCACCCACGCCTGGAGGATCGCCGACTCATGAGTGAACCCGTCTACATCCTCGGCGCCGGCATGCACCCCTGGGGCAAATGGGGCCGCGACTTCACCGAATACGGCGTCGTCGCAGCACGAGCCGCCCTCGCCGAAGCAGGCCTGGACTGGAAACAAATCCAACTCGTCGCCGGCGCAGACACCATCCGCAACGGCTACCCCGGCTTCGTCGCCGGCGCCACCTTCGCCCAAAAACTCGGCTGGAACGGCATCCCCGTCACCAGCAGCTACGCCGCCTGCGCCAGCGGTTCACAAGCCCTGCAGTCCGCGCGCGCCCAAATCCTGGCCGGCTTCTGCGACGTCGCCCTGGTCATCGGCGCCGACACCACCCCCAAAGGCTTCTTCGCCCCCGTCGGCGGCGAACGCCGCAACGACCCCGACTGGCAACGCTTCCACCTCATCGGCGCCACCAACACCGTCTACTTCGCCCTGCTCGCCCGCCGGCGCATGGACCTCTACGGCGCCACCCTGCAAGACTTCGCGCAGGTGAAAGTCAAAAACGCCCGCCACGGCCTCAACAACCCGTACGCCCGCTACCGCAAAGAAGCCACCGTCGACGACGTCCTGGCCTCCCCCGTCGTCTCCGACCCCCTGCGCCTACTCGACATCTGCGCCACCTCCGACGGCGCGGCCGCGGTCATCGTCGCCTCCAAGGCCTTCACCGAAAAACACCTCGGATCCGTCGCCGGAGTCCCCAGCGTGCGCGCGGTCAGCCTGCAATCCCCCCAATACCCCCAACACCTACCCGAACTGCCCGATATCGCCACCGACTCCACCGCCGTCATCCCCGGCCCCGACCGAGTCTTCAAAGACCAGATCCTCGACGCCGCCTACACCGAAGCCGGCATCGGCCCCGAAGACCTGTCCCTGGCCGAGGTCTACGACCTGTCCACCGCCCTGGAACTCGACTGGTATGAACACCTCGGCCTCTGCCCCAAGGGCGAAGCCGAACACCTCCTGCGCTCCGGGGCCACCAGCATCGGCGGCCGCATCCCGGTCAACGCCTCCGGCGGGCTGGCCTCCTTCGGCGAAGCCATCCCCGCCCAAGCCATCGCCCAAGTCTGCGAACTCACCTGGCAACTCAAAGGCCAAGCCACCGGCCGCCAAGTCGAAGGCGCCACAGTCGGCGTCACCGCCAACCAAGGACTCTTCGGCCACGGCTCAAGCGTCATCGTCGCCCGGTAACCAATCCACGATGCCCCGGACCCGTCCCCGCCGCAGCAGGCACTGATCAGCGTTCGGCGGCTCGGGTGTGATCCGGACGCACGCTCGCTACGGTGACCAGACCCACGATCGCCAGGGCGATGACGAAAAATGCCGGGGCCAGGATGTTCCCGGTGCGCTCGACGAGCCACACCGCCGCGTAGGGGGCCGTACCGCCGGCAACGATCACCCCGAGGTTCCACCCCATGGCGACTCCGGTGTACCGAGCCTCCTGGTCGAACAGTTGGGGCAGCAGCGTGTACGCGCCCACCTGCGCGGCCACCGAGTTCATCATGATGACGATGTAGGCGAGCGTCGCGACGAACAGGCTCACGTGCATGGTGGCCATCAGCGGGTAGGTGAGCACGATAAAGCCGGTGAAACCCAGTGCGAGCAACCGGATCAGACCGATCCGGTCACCGAGCATGCCGGCCAGCGGCATCGCCAGTGCGGATAATCCCAGCGCGAGCGTGGTCACCCACAGCACCGACGACGCCTCGTACCCGAGCTGCTTACCGAGATGGATGGCCATATACGTCAAACCGATATAGGCCGTTCCGTTGACCGCCGCGCTGAAGCCCGACGCCTGCAACAACGCGCGCGGATGCTTGCGGAACAACAATCCCACGGGGAGGTGCTCCTTGACGTCGGCGCGCGGCGCCTCGTGGGTCTCCTCGACCCGCGTACGTGCCCACAGGCAGAACAGCGTCAACGGCAACGCCAGCAAGAACGGAATCCGCCAGCCCCACGATTCCAGTTGCGCGTCCGTGGTCAGCGCGGTCACCGCGCCGGCAACACCGGCGGCCAGGGCGAACCCTCCCGTGGAGCCCAGCGGGGTGAAAGCACCGTAGGTGGCCTTTCGGTGCGCAGGAGCCGACTCGGCGATGAACGTGGCCGATCCCCCTACCTCGCCGCCGGCCGAAAAGCCCTGCAGCAGACGGACGATCACCAGAAGCACGGTGGCCCAGACACCCACCTGCGCCGGCGTGGGCAACAGGCCCATTGCCGTGCTGCCGACCCCCATACAGATCAGGGTCGCCATCAGGGCTTTCTTGCGGCCATACCGGTCGCCGATGTGACCGAACACGATGCCGCCGAGCGGTCGGATCAGATACGCGGTACCGAAGACCGCCAGCGCCGACAGCAGCGAGGTCACTGGGTCGTCACTGGGGAAGAACATCGGTGCGATGACGACCGCCATGAACCCGTACAGGCTGAAGTCGTAGTACTCGATCAATGTCCCGACACCGCCGGCAAGGGCCGCCTTGCGCGCCCTCGCACGATCACCTGCCGGGTCGGCGGACGGCCGTGCATCGATCTCGGGCGTTGCCATGTGCTACTCCGAACTGTCGGGCCGATGATGTGACCCAGGTCTCGCAAGCGGGCCGCGCCCATCTTCTGAGCCGAACGAACGTTTGTCAAGGCTCCTTGCGGTCGACATTTGCTTTACCGGCTCTGCAAGGGTTTTAGAGATACCATCAGGTGGTTGACAAACGATCGTTCGGTTGCCAGCATGGCTCACACCCAGCCCATCACCGCGCTGGACGCGGCCGAACGAAGGGATCCGCAGTGCGTTCAGTAGCCGAAACTCCGTGGTCGGCGTACTACCCCGCCGGCGTGACTGCGCAGCCCGCGGCCCACTTCGCCACGATGATCGAGGCCTGGAACACGCACGTCGCCATCCGGCCGTTGTCGCCGGCCGTGCATTACTTCCATGCCACCCTGAATTTCGCCGAGATCGACGCGGCAGCCAGTGCGTTGGCAGCCACCTTGCAGCACCGCGGATTACAGACCGGCGACCGGGTGGCCATCTATCTACAGAACGATCCGCAATGGTTGGTCACGCTGCTTGCCGCCTGGAAGATCGGTGCGGTGCCGGTGGCCGTCAACCCGATGCTGCGCGCCGAAGAACTTCGGCACATCCTCGATGACTCCGGCGCACGAGCCATGGTCTGCCTGGATCATCTGTACCCGCAGGTTCAACAAGCACTGCACGACACCGCGCTCGACACCGTCATAACCACACATCCGCTGGATATGACGCCACAGAACACGCTTCCCGACTACATCGGCGAGTATGTCCCTGCGCGACAGTCATTCTCGACTGCACTCGATTGGCTGACGGTACTGGCCGAGCACGGGCAAACCACCCTTGCCACGGTGAAGGCGGCAGATGCCGATGACATCGGGGCGCTGGTCTACACATCCGGAACCACCGGACGGCAAAAGGGTGCGATGAATCTGCAACGCGCCATGGTGCACAACTCAGCGGTGTACTGCACGTGGTGGGACCTACGTGCCGACCGCGACGTCATCATCGGTCTTGCCCCGGTCTTCCACATCACCGGGCTCATCGCCGGATTGGGCGCCCACATCATCAGTGGCGCCCCGCTGGTGCTGATGCACCGATTCGACGCGGAACACACCTTGCGTGACATCGAGCGCCGAAAGGGCACCTTCATGATCGGTGCCAGCACCGCCTTCATCGCCCTGATCAACCATCCCGCTCTTCCCGAGGTCGACGTCTCCTCACTGCGCAAGACACCGTCGGGCGGCGCCCCCGTCAGCCCGGCGCTCATCGACCGTGTTCGAAGTGCCACAGGATGGACGCTGCGCGGTGCATACGGCCTGACCGAGACCACGTCACCGACGCACCTCGGTCCCCCGGCCATGGACCCGCCAACCGATCCCGAGACGGGTGCGACATCGGTCGGTGTCCCGGTCCCGGGGGCGCGGGTGCGCATCGTCGACGTGGACAGCGGTCATGATCTCGCGCCCGGCGGGACCGGCGAGATCGTGGTGTCCGGCCCCATGGTCGTGCCAGGTTACTGGCGACTGCCGGATGAGTCCGCGCACGCGATACGGGACGGCTGGCTGCACACCGGTGACATCGGCCGGATGACCTCGGACGGGTGGTTGTTCGTCATCGACCGGCTCAAGGACTTGATCAACGCCGGCGGCTACAAGGTGGTGCCCCGTGACGTCGAAGACGTTCTTTACGGACACCCTGCGGTGCTTGAGGCTGCAGTGATCGGAGTTCCCGACGAATACCGCGGCGAGACCGTGAAGGCATTCGTGTCGCTGATCGACGGCGCCGTCGCCTCGCCGGAGGAACTGATCGCCTATTGCCGGGATCGCATGGCGGCGTACAAGTACCCGCGGTCCCTGGTCATTCTCGACCAACTGCCGAAGAACCCGGCGGGTAAACTACTGAAACGGGAGTTGCGCAGTGTCTGACGCCGGAGTCGCCGAAACACGCACTGCGCCGGTGCGAGCCGTCCGTAACGCGAAGCAGACGAACGGCAACGGCAGCCAAACCATCATCGCCGCGGCGGTCGAGAACTTCCAGGCACGGGGATACCACGGCACATCGATGCGTGACATCGCCGCCACCGCCGGTATCACCCCGGCATCCATCTATCACCATTTCCCGTCCAAACAGCACATCCTGCAACACATCATGGAGTCGGTGATGAAGGACGTGCTGACGCTGACCAACGCCGCCCTCATCCGCGCCGGCAACTCACCGGCCGACCAACTCACGGCGTTGATGCGAGCCTGGGCGTTGTTCCACACCCGGCATCGCGCTGAGGCTCTCATCGGTGCGACGGAAATCCGCAGCCTCGACGAGACCGGCCACCGCATCGTCGTCGCGCTGCGCGATCAGCAGGAGCGGATGTTCCGCGAGATCATCGAACGCGGGGTTGCCGAACGTGTCTTCACGACCCAGTTTCCGCGCGAGGCCGCCCGAGCCATCATCAACATGGGCTCGACCCTGGCGAGCTGGTACCGCGAGGATGGCCCACTGACCCCGGAGCAGATGGCCGACCGCTATGCGGCGTTGGCGTTGGGCACCGTCGGCGCGGCTGGTGACGCCGGATGAGCCTGGCCCCGAAGCCACCGACACCACAGGCCTTCGACCCCCGTACCGCCGCGTCGATCCGTAACTGGCTGGCCGGCGCCGAGACACAGCCGATCGGAACGGAACTGAGCTCGCGCTTGATCGCGGGCGGCCGCTCCAATCCCACCTACGAGCTGACCGACGGGCATCGACACTGGATCCTGCGCCGGCCGCCCGTCGGGCATGTCCTGCCCACCGCACACGATATGGGCCGTGAATTCCGGGCGCTCACGGCACTGTACGGCAGTGCGGTGCCCGTGCCCCGGACGGTGGGACTGTGCGAGGACGCCTCGATACTCGGCGCACCGTTCTATGTGATGGACAAGCTCGAAGGGACGACACTGCGTACCGCGCAGGACACCGCCCGCCTGACTCCAGATCAGCGAAGCCTGCTTGCCGCCAACGCGGTTCGCGTCCTCGCCGCGCTTCACGCGATCGAACCCGACGCAGTCGGACTCGGCGACTGGGGCAGGCCCGACGGCTATCTGGACAGGCAGCTGCGTCGATGGCGCAGACAATGGGAATCGTCGGCGACGCAACCGCGCGCCGAGGTCGACGAGCTCCATTCGAGGCTGTCGGCCTCGGTGCCCGCTACCCATTACCCCGGGATCGTGCACGGTGACTTCAAGATCGACAACCTGATGGTGAGCGCCGATGACCCGACGCGCATAGTCGGTGTCCTGGACTGGGAGATGTCAACGCTCGGAGACACTTTGACCGATGTCGGGATTCTGTGTTCGTTCTGGGACCATCCCGGCGAGTTCCACAACCCGATCACGGCCGGGGCGACCGCACTACCGGGATTTCCCTCTCGCGACGAGTTGGTGCGGTCCTACCTGCAGGCACGCGGCATCGATGTCGCCGACATGGACTGGTATCTGGTGTTCGCGGACTTCAAGATCGCGATCATCCTGGAAGGTATCCACGCCCGGCATCTGGAAGGGCATACCGAAGGCGCCGACTTCGACAGCGTCGGGGGCATGGTGGGCCCCTTGCTGGAGCGTGCCATGGAGCGCGCCACACGATCGCGCGTCGCGGCGCTCGCGCGCTGATGAACCGGGAAGGAATCTGATGAACAACCTGACCATTCCCCTCGAAACCGATTGGGAAGGCCTGGACCTGCGCCCGTCGCGGCGGGCGCGCGCCCTTCGCAACGAGCTCGTGGACTTCATGCACACCCAGGTCTTTCCGGCCGAGCACGAATACGAACGGTACCGACGCGATGCAGGGCCACAGGACCATCGGGTGCCTCCGGTGGTCGAGGTCCTCAAAAAGGAAGCTCGAGCACGTGGCCTGTGGAATCTGTTCCTGCCGGCCGAGTCCGGGATAAGTCAGCTCGACTACGCCGGCCTGGCCGAGATCACCGGCTGGAGCCTGCATCTGGCACCGGAGGCTACCAACGGGCAGGCTCCCGACACCGGCAACATGGAGTTGCTGCACTTGTTCGGCACGCCGGACCAGAAGCAAAGATGGCTGCAGCCGCTACTGGACGGCGAGATCCGGTCGGCGTTCTCGATGACCGAACCGGCCGTCGCCAGCTCGGACGCCACCAACATCGAGACCCGTATCGAGCGCGACGGTGACCAGTACGTGATCAACGGACGCAAATGGTGGACCAGCGGGGCCGCGGACCCGCGGTGCAGCCTGCTGATCGTGATGGGCAAGACCGACCCCACCGCCGCGACGCACCAGCAGCAGTCCATGGTGCTCGTCCCCATCGACACACCGGGTGTCACCGTGGTGCGCGATGTCCCCGTTTTCGGCAGGCATGACCAACACGGTCACTGCGAAGTCAGCTACCAGGACGTCCGGGTCCCGGTAGCCAACATCCTCGGCGAGGAGGGCGCGGGCTTCGCCGTCGCGCAAGCTCGGCTCGGTCCGGGGCGTATCCACCACTGTATGCGCGCACTCGGCGCTGCCGAGCGCGCACTGACGCTGCTGACCACCCGGGCCCAGTCCCGGGTGGCGTTCGGCAAGCCGTTGTCCGACCAGGGCAGCGTGCAGCAGCAGATTGCCGAATCCCGGATAGCGATCGATCAGGCCCGCCTGCTCTGTCAATTCGCGGCGAAGACCATCGATCGGCATGGCAATCGCGCAGCGGCGCAGTATATTTCCGCGGCCAAGGTCTCGGTACCCCGCGTCGCCCTGGATATCATCGACCGGGCCATCCAGGTATACGGCGGCGCCGGCGTCAGCGACGACGTGCCGCTGGCGGCAATGTATGGCTGGCACCGCTCGATGCGAATCTTCGACGGACCAGATGAGGTGCACCTGCGTTCCATCGCCAAGGCCGAACTGCGCAAGCACGCCCCGAGCAAAGACTGACGATGACCGCACTGCACACCACCGTCGCCGAACTCGGGCGAGCCGGTCCCCGCGAACTCGGGTCCGGCGAATGGATGACCATCGAGCAGTCCCGCGTGAATCTCTTCGCCGATGCCACCGACGACCATCAGTGGATTCACGTCGACCCCCAACGCGCGGCCTCCGGCCCGTTCGGCACCACCATCGCCCACGGGTACCTGACGCTGTCGCTGGTGCCGCGGATGCTCGACGAACTGCTGGTGGTAACCGATCAGGTCCGGGGCACCAACTACGGCATCGATCGGCTCCGGTTCACCGATCCCGTTCCCGTCGGTTCCCGCATCCGGCTGGAGGCCAGGATCGCCGAGGCCAAGCCACGCGACGACGGCGGGGTTCAGTACAAGATCGCCTTCCAGGTGCAGGTGCAGGGACGGGACCGGCCCGCCGTTGTCGGCGAATCGATCTACCTGGCGTACTCCGATCCCGGATCCTGAGTCGCCCGAGGCCTTCCGAGGAGATGCATGCGTGCCTTCCAGCTCACCGAGTACAGCGGGCCCAGCGGCCTGGTTCTGACCGACATCGATGCGCCCGTCCCGGTGGGCGGTGAAATCCTGCTGCAGGTGCGCGCACTCGGGGTGAACTTCCCCGACTTGTTGATGACCAAGGGCCAATACCAGAACAAGCCGGATCTACCCGCCACCCCCGGATGCGAGGTCGCCGGCCTTGTGGTCAGCGCCCCGCCAGGCTCCCCCTGGCAGCCCGGAGACCGCGCCGCGGCCTTCGTCTGGGACGGCGGTTTCGCCGAATACGTGGCAGTTGGCCCGAACTCGATTGTGCCCTTGCCGGACTCGGTGGACTTCGAATTCGCCGCGGCAATGGTCGTCAACTATCACACCGTCCACTTCGCGCTTGCCCGCCGGGGCGCCGTGCAGCCAGGTGAAACGGTCCTGGTACTGGGCGCCGCCGGCGGGATCGGCACCGCAGCGGTTCAGGTCGCCACCGGGTTGGGCGCGAAGGTGATTGCCGGTGTCGCCGATTCGCGCCAGGCCCAGACTGCCACGGCCGCCGGTGCGGCCCAGACGGTGATGCTGGACCGGGGCTTCGCACCGATGGTCCGCCAACTGAATGGGGGCGTCGGAGTGGACGTGATACTCGACCCGTTGGGCGACTGGCTTTTCGATGAAGCGATCCGGGCACTGGCACCCGAAGGGCGCCTGCTGGTCGTCGGATTCGCCGCCGGGAGAATCCCACAGCTCGGGGTGAACCGCTTGTTGCTTCGCAATGTCGGCGTCCTCGGTGTGGCATTCGGCGCGTTCCTGGATCTCGATCACAACCTGATGGCACAACAGGGGGCGTCGCTGGACCGGATGGTCGTCGACGGGATCGTCCGACCCCAGATCGGCGCGCGGTTCGGCTTCGATCAGATTCCTGAGGCGTTGTTCCGACTGGACAAGGGAGAGATTCGCGGTAAGGGCGTCGTCGTCGTGGATTGATCCCAGCGCGAACACGGACTCTCGGCCGCCGACGCTCAGCGCGCCGGCGGCCATTTCGTCAAGACTGCCTTTCGCTGCTCACACCGGGTCCAGCGCCGAGATCAACCAGGTGCCATCCGATTTGGTCAAACTGACCACCACACTGCTGGCGGTCAGAGCCGGCTCCGGACGGTCGCGGCTGGTGGTTTCCTGGTTCAGGAAGAGCAACACCTTGGCCGAATCCGGGTGCATCTCCATCAAGGCGGCATCGAGCACGTGCGCGCTGGCCTTGATGCCGCGCTCCCGCACGGCGGGCGCGACCACCTCGTTGCTGAACTTGCCGTAGTAGGTGAGGAATTCACCGGCCATCAACGCCTGCGCCCGCTGCAGGTCGCGATCCAGCGTGTCCGGCGCGTACGACAGCAGGGTCACCGTCGCCGTCGACGCCGAGTCGATGGCGACCTGTTCGGCCGCCGCATCGGTCTGCTGGCTCGGCCGGAAACTGGTGAAGTACAGCACCGAAGCGAACGCCGCGGCGGCCAGCAGCAACGCCGTGAGCGTGAGGCCCTTCCACCGGGTAGCCACAAACGATCGGGCCCGCACGGCCACCCCGGGCGATCCGGGTGCCGGTGCGACCTCCGATTCCTCGACCGCTGTGTGCTCGCTCATCTCATCAACACTCACGGGACGAACTCCACCTTCGCCATCTTGATCCGGTCACCGTCGCGCTTGAGGTCCACCATCAGGCGCCAGTTCCGCGGCGCCTCCTCGGCGCCTCCGGCGTTGGTGACCGTCGACGATGCTGCGACCAGCACGGAGGCCGTATCGGCCGTCATCGACTCCACCGCCGCGGCGTTCACCGTCGCCTTCGTGGTGACCTTGGCGTCCTGGGAGACCTTGATGAAATCCTCGGCGGCGCCCTGGAACTCCTGCCGGAACGGATCCACCGAGTTGTCGACGATGCGCTGCACGCTGTCCTGCGGGTTCTTGAAGTCGATCGACATCAGGGTGACCACCACCTGCCGGGCGGCCGCCGCGAACTCGGCCCGGGCACGGTCGTGGGCCCGCACATCCTGCTGGTGCATGATCATCAACCCGCCCGCTGCCAGCAGGACGATGGTGGCGATCAGTGCCGCGACGGCGGCCAGGCGCGTCCAGCGCGGCCTGCGGAGTCGCTTGCCCTCCGGCGCGGCATCGCGTTCGGCGCTCAGGCGGTCGGCGAGCGCCCTGGCCTCGACCGCCTTCTGCTCGGCCGCCGCCGCATCGGCCGCGGCCTGATCGAACAGCTCGGCCATTTCCTCCGGTGAGAGCTCGGCGCCGTGGTCCGGTTCGGCACGTTCCGCCTCGATATCGGGCGGGGCGTCAGTTCTCGACATACCGGCACGCTACGGCCGTCGACCGACGCTGCGAGGACACGTTCCCATCCAGTGGGCCCCGTCACACGATGCGGTTGCTCACCAATGCCGTAGCGAGCACAGCGCGCCCTTGGGCCCGTCACCGGTGGCAACGACGACACCGTCGACCGCCAGTTGGCAGTGGAACACGGGTTCACCGGGGGTACGGCCACTGGTGGCCGACACCATCGCCCAGCGATTGGGGTCGACCAGCGTGGCGTGCAGCACCCAGGGCCGGTCCGCGCCCACCTCGACCTGGACCTTGGGGCTGAAGACATACGGATTGTGGCTGTAATCGGCCCAATTCGGCGGATCCACCTCACGGAAGTAGATATCCGCGGTCACCGGGGACTCCGCGGTCACCGTATACGTGACGTGATGCCCGCCCGGCGGATCGGCGTGGGCAGGACCCGTCGTCACTGTCGCGGCGAAACCGGTGAGGGCCGTGCACACGACCACCGGAAGACGTCCCCTAGACATCATCGCCTCGACTCCACAGCGGACCGCCGTCCTTGGACTGGCACGCCAGGAACAGACCGTCGGGGGCCTGTGCCACCCAATTCTCGTAGCCGGCACAACTGGTACCGAACTCCTTCACGCCGGCCATCGACGGCGAGCGGAAGTACCGGGGTTCATACCGGCGCGGAGAGCCGCAGAAGACCATGCGCCCCCAGGACGTGGTGCCGAAAACGTAGTAGGCGGTGTTCGAACACGGCGCGCCGAGCACGACACCCGGCTTGATGCCCGGTGCGCAGTCCGGACCGTCGCAGAAGGCCGGTTCCGCGTGCGCAGGAGGCGCCGTCAGCAGCGCAGCGGCCAGCGTTGCCGCCGCTATCACCACACTCATCTTCATGCTCGGCACTTTGTCAGCCCGTGGACCTTGTTGGTTGTTTCCGGTCCACTCAGTGGACACGATGGTGGCGGACGGCAGCCACGAGGTATTAACTGCTCTCGCCGCTGATTTCCGTGCAGCCGGCCAGTCCGAGGAGCAGGCAATGCTGCGTGTACCCGCGTTCGTCACCTTCACCGCCGTCACCTGCACGGCACTGACGGCCCCCGTCGTGCACGCCGAGAACCCCGAGTGGGGCATCAACGGCACCTACGCCGCGACGTCCAACGGCGAGTGGGCGCGCAAGAACGAGGTCTTCTACGACCAGGCGAGCCTGCGCAGCACCTGGACGGTCAGCACTCAATGCAGCTACCCCGGTGAGTGCACCGGCACAGTGCAGAGCGACTTCGGCTGGACGGCCCCCATCTATCAGCGCAGCGGAGTCTGGTACGTCAAGCACACGGTCGAGAACTGGATCCCGTGCCCCGACGGCAGCACCGCACCGGGCCTGCAGACCTTCCGGTTCAAGCCGATGACCCCCGACGGCGCCAATTTCGACATCACGTCGGACACGCTGGTGGGCGAGGACGTCACGGTCGGTCCCAGCGGCGCCTGCGGCGTCAACAAGCCGGTGTTCATCAACATGCCGTTCAAGCTCGTCAAGGTCGGCTGAGTTCCAAGCCGGTCCCTCCGGGGGTGCTGCCGACAACGATCCGCAGCGCCCCGCCAGATCACTTCGGCATCAGGTCTTCCCAACTGTGCGCCGGCGCGACCAGGTTCGTCTGGCTGTACACATTGCCGTCGGGTGCGGCGTACTGCCCGGTCTGCGGATTGTAGGTGGCGAAGGCCACCGACGGGCCGCCGGCATCAGACTCATGCGCGCTCGGCGCGGCAGGCAACGCACCGCCGGCCGGCATCGGTGCGGCAGGTGGCACCGGGGGTGCCGGGGGCGGCATCGGCGTTCCGCCGACGGGCCCGAAGATCTGATCCTGGAACGTGATTCGGTCGTCCACCGGCACGCCCTGCGCGATCAGGTTCGGGTCGATGGGGTACGGCCCGGTGACGTGCTGGCGCATCGCCAGTGGCTCGAACTGCCGGTCGCTCTCACAGATCTCCACGGTGGGTGCCCGCTTGCCGGGCTGACCCATGCACGGGAAGTTGCGCGCGCCACGCACGCCGATCGGGGAATCCTGCGGCAGCTTGCAGTACAACCCCTCGGGGGTGTCGACATCGCTCTCATCGGCCGGTGACCGCCATGACGACGGCGGCAGGAACCCGACCGAGCAGGCCGGCGGATCACCGAGGGTCAGGCTGAACTCCGACAACGCCATACCGGTCGGATTGTTCAGCGACGAACCATAGGACTGGGTCGCGGCCAAATACGGCGGCAGCAGAACCAGCAGCTGCTCCAGCGACGCGTTGTAGGTGATGCCGATCTGCCCCACCGTCGACAGGTTGGCCAGCAACACCGGCAGGGTCGGTTTGATCTGATTGAGCAGCCGCGAAGCCTCATCGGCCGTGCCCGAGCCGGTCCGCAGGATGGTGCGCACCTCCTGGTCCCGCGCGGCCACGGTGTCGGTGATTCCGGCCAGGCCGGCGGCCCAGGTCCGGATGGAATCGGCCTTCTCTGCCTGACCGTCCAGCAGTGGACGTCCGTCCTCGATCAACGCACGTGTGTTGTCCGCCGACTCGTTGAAACCGGCCGCCAACCGACCGGACGCATCGAACAGTGCACCCAGATCGTCACCGGTTCCGTTGAGCGCCTTGAACGATTCGTCGAGCAGTCCGCTGAGCTTGCCCGTCGGGATGCTGTCGACCAACGCACTCATCTGGTCGAGCATCGGCCCGACCGGCTGCGGCAGCGTGGCGTTGTCGGCCGTGATGACCGACCCGTCCTCCAGATAGGGCGCGCCGTCACTGCGCGGAACCAGATCGACGTACTGCTCACCGACCGCCGACACACTTCGCACATTCGCCTGCAGGTCGGAGGGGATCTTCGGTGACCGCTGCAGCGACATCGTCACCTCGGCGCCGTCGCGGGTCGGCCGGATCTCGGTGACCTTGCCAACCTCGATACCGCGGTAGGTGACATTCGAGAACTGATAGAGACCACCGGTGGACGGCACCTGCAGCGTGACCCCGATGCGGCCGATACCGAGCAGGACGGGCGCCTGCAGGTAGACGAGAATCATCGTGCCGACACCGACGACCGAAGCGATGGAGAAGATGATGAGCTGGGTGCGGACGAAGCGCGTCAACATCAGTTGCCCCCTGTGGCAGGCGGAGTCGCGGCATCGGGTTGGCCGGCCGGCGTCATGTCAGCGCCGGCCACGTCCGCGCCGGGAACCGGGGCCGCGTTCTCGATGAGCGGTGGAATCGGTGCGATCTCAGCGGGGACCGGCGTCACCGGTGCCAGCAGCGGATCCCGAGTGTAGGTGTTGTACCAGGGGTCGCCCGGTGCGGGAACCATGGTCGCGTTCGGCTCACCCCACCGGGTGCCCAGTAGGATTCCGCTCTTCAGTCGCGGGATCGTGAAGTCGAAGACGATGAACTGGTTCATGTAATCGCCGCGGATACCTCGGTCGATGAACTCCTGCGTGTAGGGGTAGGTGGGCAAAAACGCCAAGGCGGTGGCGAGATCCGGGCCGACATCGGCCAGCGCACGCACCGTGGGTTCCAGGTTCTGCAGGTTGCGCACGATGTCGTCCTGCGATTCATTGATCAGTTGGGTTGCGGTGTCGCTGAATCCGCCAAGCTTGGTCAGCGCGGTGGTGATGCGGGGCCGCTGCTGGTTGAGCACGTCGAGTGCTGGCGGGATGCGCTCCAGCGCACGACTGAGCACCTCGCGTTGACCGGCGAACGTCCCGGCCAGCCGGTTCAACGCCTCGATGGACCCGATGATGTTGTCCTGCTGCGTGTCCAGCATCCCGACGACCTTGCTCATTCGCGTCAGCAGATCGCGAATCTGGCCTTGGCGCCCGTCGAGGGCGGCATTGAAGTTGTGCACGATATCACCGATATGGGTCAAACCGCCGCCGTTGACCACCACCGATAGCGAGGACAGCGTCTGTTCCGTCGAGGGGTAGGTCGACGTCTTCGTCAGCGGGATGGTGGCCCCCGGCTTGAGCCTACCGGACGGGTTCTCCCCTACCGGCGGGTCCAAAGCAAGGTGCATCGACCCGAGCAGGCTGGTCTGACCGACGGTGGCGACAGCGTTCGCGGGCACCACCGTATCGGGCGTCACCGATACCTCGACGTTGGCAGTCCAGTCGTCCACCGTCATACGACGGACCGCTCCGACCACCACATCACCGACCATCACGGGTGAATTCGATTCCAGGGTGCCGACATTGACAAGCTGCACACGGTATGTCGTGGCGTCCCCGCCGGTGCCGACGGTCCCGGGCAGCGGCAACGAGTTGATGCCGTCGAACGAACAGCCGGAGGTCACCAGCACGGTGCAGCAGGCCACCGCAGCCCAGCTGCGCGCTGACTTGGGCGTCATCACGGGGTACCTCCCTGCGCGGGTGCAGCAGGTGCGGCCGGCGGCGCGGGCGGTGCCTCAGCCGGCAACAACAGTTCGGTCAGATTCGTCGCGGCGTTCGCCGGGGCCGGCAGTCCGGGGGGAATGGGCGCACCCGGATAGAGCGCCGGTGTTCGGGCGGCGGGCAGTCCGGTCGGCGCATAAGCACCGGGTGGTTGTGGTGGGTCGGTCCATCCCGGCGGAGGTGGCACATCGCCGGCTCCGGTGTAGGCCGATACCGCGGGCGGGATCTCGCCGGGTTCGGGCGTACCGCCACCCCCGGGTGCCAACGCCGGATCGGAGTAGATGACATTCTTCGGGGCCGGTCCCAGATACGCGTTGAACGGGATGGGCAGGTGATTGAAGTTCATCAGCCGCAGTGCCGGCCCGAGGTACTGGGCGCAGGCCCGCCCGGACTCCTCGGCGGTGACGTTTTCCACCGCCGAGATCGCCGAGCAGATGGTCGCGACGGGGTTGGCGAAGTTGTTCATCGCGAAGGATCCACGCGGACCACCGGTGTCCGGGTTGTAGATGTTGTAGCCATTGACCAGGGCATTTGGTGCGGCGTGCAGCACGTTCTTGACCACCATGTTGTTATCGGCGAGCACCTGGGTGACGTTGGCCAGCCGCTCGATCTGCTCAGCGGTCTGGTCCCGCGACCCGGCGATGAAACTCTGCACCTTGCCGACCGCCGCCGACAGCTCGGTGATCGCCGAGTCGAGGTCGTCGCGGCTACCGTCGACCACGCCGGTCACATCGGCGAGCCGGTCCTGGAACTGCACGATCTGGGCGTTGCTGTCACGTAGCGCGGTCACGAAGACCTGCAGGTTCTTGATCACCTCGACGATGTCGCCGCTGCCTTCGCCGAGGACCCTGCCGACATCGGACAGTTGGGTGATGGTCTCGCGCAGGCGATCTCCGTTACCTGCCATGGCATCGGCGGTGCTGTTGATGAAGCGGCCTAGCGACGTCTCGGAGATACCGCTGTCCGGGCCCAATTCGGTGGCCAGCCGGGTGAGCTGATCCTTGATCTCGTCCCATTCGACCGGGATCGCGGTGCGATCCTCGCCGATCTCGGCGCCGTCGGCCATGGTGGCGCCGCTGGTCTCCGGGGTCGCGCCGTAGGCCGGAGTCAGCTGCACATAGCGCGCCGACACCAGGTTGGGCGCGACGATGATCGCCTTGGCATCGGCGGGTACGGGAACGTCACGATCCACTCGCAGCGTGACCTTGGTGCGGGTGCCCAGCGGCTCGATCGCGTCGATGGTGCCGACCCGGACGCCGACCACCCGGACCTCATCGCCCGGATAGATGGCGGTAGCCGATGTGAAGTAGGCGATGATGGTCTTGGGGCTCAGCAGGTTCTGGTAGACAGCGAAACCGGCACCGGCCAGCACCGCCACCACCGCGGCGATGACGGTGAGCTTCTTGGCCCGGGGCCCGAACGCGGTCATCGGGAACCTCCGGGAATGCCGTTGTACGGGAACGGGAATTCGGCGCGCGGGCCGGCGGTGTCGGGCGGCTGCCCGGCGTTGACGCCGCGCCGGTATCCGAGCGCGTAATCCAGGAACGGCTGAATGGCCGGTCCCGGCAACAGGTTGGACGCAAATCCGTAGTAGTAGAACCCGTTGTTGACCGCTTCACCCTGGGTGAGCTGGTACTTGGCCAGCCCGGTCAGGGTCTTGGTGAGGTTGTCCCGGTTGCGTTCCAGCATCTCCGACACCCGGTTGAGCTGCTCGAGTGTCGGGGCGAGTTCGGCCTCGTTCTCGTCGACCAGTGTCGAGAGTTGTTGCGCCACGGCCGTGGTGTTGGCGAGCAGGTTGACGATCGCGTAACGGCGATCCTGCAGCACGCCGAGCAGGTCGTTGGCGTTGAGGATGAGGCTGTTCACCTGTTGGCTGCGTTCGGACAAGATGCCGGTGACGTCGGCGGCTGTGGTCAGCAGGTTGCTCAGCGACTCGTTGCGGCTGTTCAGCGATTTCGACAGTCGGCTCACCCCATCGAAGGTGGGAGCCAACTGCGGCGCCAGCCGTTCGATGGTCTCCGACAGGACATCGAGGGACTGGTTGATGGCCGCGGTGTCGGTTTCTGCCGTGTTGGAGGTGAACTCGTTGAGGGCATCGGTCAGCGAGTACGGTGACGATGTCCTCGTCAGCGGAATGACGTCGAGCGCCCTCATCCGGTCGCTGCCGCGCGGCTCGACCACCAGAACCCGTTCACCGAGCAATGTGCCGATCCCGATCTGGGCGATGGTGTCCGCGCCGAGCCGAACCTTGCTGTCGACGGCGAAGGTCACCAATGCCTTGCCTTGGTCGAGCTCCACATCCGAGACGGTGCCGACGGTGACGCCGGAGACCTTGACGTTGTTGCCCGCGGACAATCCGCCTGCCTCGGCGAAGACGGCCTGGTAACGGATCGACGTCGCCATTGCCACCAACTGCTGCGGCTGCAAACCGACGGCGATGATCAACGCCATCAGTACCAAGCCCATGAATCCCGAACGGACCAGCTTTGATTGACGGTATTTCTGCATCAGGGTTCACCGCACCTTCCGGTGTTCTGGATGACCCAGGGGAAGTGGGCGGTACGGCCCTGCAGGTCGGACACCCGGATCGAGACGCCGCAGATGTAAAGATTGAGCCAGCTCCCGTAGGAACCCAGCCGCACCAGTTTGCGGTAGTTCTGCGGCGTCTTCTGCATAAGCAGATCGAGCCGGGCCAGATCCGTGTCGTTGGACAGCAGGGGCGCCATCCGGGTCAGTTGATCCACCGTGCCCGACAGCGCCGGGCGTGCGTCGGTGAGCAAGCCGGCCAGCGACGCGGTGCCGTTGTCGAGGGCGCTGATGGCCTCGCCGATCGGGTCCCGCTCGGCGGCCAGGCCCGTCACCAGACGCTCCAGCCCGTCCACCGCCCCGGAGAACTTCTCGCCGTCCTCGGACAGCACGGCCAGCGTGGCGTTGAGGTTGTCGATCAGGCTTTCGACGGTCTTTCCGTTGTCGGCGATCGCGTTGGTGAACGACGATGTCCGGGCGAACAGCGACTCCAGATCGGCACCGCCCTGTCCCTGGAAAACCTGGATCAGTGAGTTGGTCAGCGCATTGACATCATCGGGGTTCAGTCCCTGGATTACCGGCTTGAGTCCGCCCAACAACAGGTCGAGGTTCAGGGCGGGCTCGGTCTGCTCGGCACCGAAACGTGTTCCCGGCGGGCGGATCCTGGTCGATCCGGGCTGATCGATGAGCTCGAGATAGCGGTCTCCGACGAGGTTGAGGTAGCGCACCGCGACCTTGGTGTTCTCGGTCATCCGGATGGTGTCGTTGGCGTCGAACTCGACGAGCACCGTGTTGTCCGGCTGCAACGCCACATCCCGCACGGTGCCCACTCGGATTCCGGAAACCCGCACCGAGTCACCGGATTTGAGGCTCGACGAATCCTTGAACACCGCCGAGTAAGCGGCCGTCGACCCGGATCGATACTGGCTGAAGATCGCGAACAGACCGGCGGTCAGGACGACCATCGTCAGTCCGAACGCACCGAACTTCAGCGCCGTTTTGCTGAAATTGCTCATCCGGGCTGACCGATCTGTGCGGTGTTTCGTGGTGGTCCGCCGATGGGACCGAACAGTGCCTGCTTGAGGCCGTCGGAGTTCAACAGGATCCCCTCGTTGCCGTACTGGGCGGGGTTGGCGTTGACGTCGGTGATCACGAACGGTGGGTGCTTCTGGAAGGGCACCTTGGGCAGATCGGTGCATTGCGGACCACCGGTGGCGGCCACCTTCGGCAGGTTCTGTGGATAGCGATACCGCTCCTGGCCGAGCACGACTGTCTGCAGCAGCAGACCGCCGGGCAGCGGCGTGCCGGGCGCCTTGGCCAGCTCCACGGCTCCACCGAGACCGCAGGTCAAGGCCGCGTTGTACTCGTTGGTCAAATCGGTGGTCGGGACCAGCAGGCGCATGGTGTCGGAAATCGCCTGACGGTTGCCGCCGATGACGTCGGTACCGGTGTCAGCCAACCCGATCACGCTGATCAGCAAAGCATCGAGGTTGTGCTGTTCGTCGACCAGCGTCTCACTCATACTCGTCGACGCATCGAGGGTGGCCACCAGGTCCGGCGCCGCGTCGGCATAGGCGTTGAACACCTGCGGTGCCACCGTGATCTCGTGCTCCATGGTCGGCAGGCTCGGGTCGATCTTGGCCAGGAGGCCATCGAAGTCCGAGAGCATCTGTCCTATCTGGTCTCCGCGGCCGTCCATGGCGGTGGCCAGCGCCCCCAGCGTCTCGTTCAGCTTGGTGGGTTCGATCTTCTGCAGCACCGTCGACAGCTGTTCGAACACCGTGTTGATCTCGACGGTCACGTGACCGGCGTCGAGCACCTGCCCGGCCGCCAGCGCCTGTGCCGACGGGTTCTCCGGGGGAATCAGTTCGACGAACTTGGAGCCGAACACCGTGGTAGATGCGATGTCCACGCGGACGTTGGCCGGGATGAGTTCCAGGTAGGACGGGTACATGGCCAGGTGCAGCTTGGCCCGGCCGTCGGGCAGCGATTCGATCGATTCGACCGAACCGACCTGCGCTCCGTGCAATTTGACCTTCGCGTCGGCGTTCATGACCAGGCCGGCGCGCTCCGAGACGACGGTCACCGGAACGGTTTTGGTGAAACTTCCGCGGAAGAATCCGATCGATATCGCGACGATCGCCAACAGCACGCCTACCGTCGCCAGCCCGATCAGGGGCGGTTTGACATTCGAACTCATCGCCATGTGCGCTCCCCTATCCCGACAGGTTGAAGTTGCCGTTGGAGCCGTAGATCGACAGCGACACCAGCAACGTCACGGAGATCACGACAATGAGCGAGGTGCGGACGGCATTGCCGACCGCGACGCCGACGCCGGACGGTCCGCCGCTGGCGAAGTAGCCGAAGTAGGTGTGTACCAACAGCACCGTGATCGCCATCAAGATGGCCTGCAGGAACGACCACAGCAGATCCATGGGGTTGAGGAAGGTGGAGAAGTAGTGGTTGTACAGGCCGGCTGACTGCCCGAACAGTCCCACGGTGGTGAGCTTGCTCGCCGCGAAGGACAGGATCACCGCGATCGAGTACAGCGGCGTGATGGCGATCATCCCGGCGACAATGCGGGTGCTCACCAGGTACTCGACGGGACGGATGGCCATGGCGTCGAGCGCGTCGATCTCCTCGTTGATGCGCATGGCGCCCAGCTGCGCGGTGACGCCCGCACCGAAAGTCGCCGCCAGACCGATGCCGGCGACCACCGGCGCCGATATCCGGACGTTGATGAACGCGGCAAGAAACCCGGTGAGCGCCTCGATGCCGATGTCACCGAGCGAACTGTAACCCTGCACGGCGAGCGTGCCGCCGGCGGCGAGCGTCAGAAAACCGACGATCACGACGGTGCCGCCGATCATCGCCAAAGTGCCTGCCCCCATGCTGATCTCGGCGATCAATCGGATGATCTCGCGGCGGTAGTGCACAAAGGCGTGGGGCATACCGGCCAGGGCGCGGCCGTAGAACATGGTGTGATCACCGATGTTGCCGAGCGCACCGACCGGCCGGTTCAGTTCACGGGTCAGATGCGGGCGAAGGGAACGCGTCACAGTCACGGGTTAATCCGCCGTCATCTGGATGCCGATGGCGGTGACCAGGACGTTGACCACGAACAGCGCCATGAATGCGTACACCACGGTCTCGTTGACTGCGTTGCCGACCGCCTTGGCACCGCCGCCGCTGATCATCAGCCCGCGGTAGCACGCGACGAGTCCGGCGATCAGGCCGAACAGCCCGGCCTTCACGCACGAAATGATGACCTCGGGAACACCGGTGAGCAGGGTGATGCCGGCCGCGAAGGCACCCGGATTGACGCCCTGGATGAAGATCGAGAAGACGTATCCGCCAAGGATTCCGATGATGACGACCAGGCTGTTGAGCAGCAACGCGACCAGACCCGAGGCCAGCATGCGGGGG
Organism: Mycobacterium sp. AMU20-3851; assembly: GCF_043974665.1. Taxonomy (NCBI): domain Bacteria; kingdom Bacillati; phylum Actinomycetota; class Actinomycetes; order Mycobacteriales; family Mycobacteriaceae; genus Mycobacterium; species Mycobacterium sp. AMU20-3851. The sequence goes on along the minus strand of NZ_CP146371.1, from coordinate 2,521,185 downwards.
GTCACCAGGCGCTGCACGGGATTGATGCCCAACACCTCCATGGCGTCGATCTCCTCGCGGACCGTGCGGGAACCGAGGTCGGCGCACATCGCCGTCGCACCGGCGCCGGCCACGATGAGCACGGTGACCATCGGGCCGACCTGGGTGACCGCCCCGAAGGCGGCCCCCGCCCCGGACAGGTCGGCCGCACCCAGCTCGCGCAGCAGGATGTTGAGTGTGAAGCTGACCAGTACGGTGAAGGGCACCGCGACCAGAATCGTCGGCATCAGCGACACCCGAGCCACGAACCAGGACTGCTCGATGAATTCGCGGCCCTGAAACGGACGCTGGAACAGGAATTTGAACGCATCCGCGGACATGGCCAACAGACCGCCGATGGCCCGCATCGGGCCCGGGCCACCCGACCGGAAGATCGGGATACCCGAGGACCAGCGGTCTTGGGCCTTGCTGACCATGTACCGATGACCTCCACGACTGGTTCTGCCGAACCTCACAACCGGCCTGCCGGCACGCTGACCAGAAGACGGTGACAGCCGGACGTGACCTGCGGCACATCGCGTCCCATCCACCGGGAATCATCAACCGGCCGCGGGTCTGCGGGCCGCAACGTAGCGTGCGGACCGGAAGAGTGAGCGTTCATCCATCGAAGAAGGAGCCCCATCGTGACCGAAGCCGACCTCTCGCGCTATCGCGGCCGTCGGGTACTGATCACCGGCGCAGGTTCGGGCATCGGTCAGGCCTGCGCCCTGCGGATCCTGGCCGAGGGCGGCCGGGTCGTGGCCGCCGACGTCAGCCCGGACGGGTTGGCCGACACCGTCGGCAAGGCGGGTACCGACTTGCTCTCGACGGTGGTGGTCGATGTCGGCGACGAAGAGTCGGTTCGGTCCGGGGTCGCCGAGGCGGTCTCGACGCTGGGCGGACTGGACACCCTGGTCAACGCTGCCGGGATCCTGCGATCCGCACACCTGGCCGCGACGACACTCGCCGACTTCGAGCAGGTGCTGCGGATCAACCTGGTCGGGACGTTCCTGGTCACCCGCGAGGCCATCGCGGCGCTGCACGACGGTGACGGCCCGGCGGTGGTGAACTTCAGCTCGACCTCGGCGCACTTCGCGCACCCGTACATGGCCGCCTACGCGGCCTCCAAGGGTGGTGTGTTGTCGATGACGCACGCCTGGGCCTCGGAGTTCGCCAAGGCCGGGATCCGGTTCAATTGTGTTCAGCCCGGATCGATCTCGTCCGGTATGACCGACGGCACCGGTGCGGCCCGGCAGAGCATCGGGCCCGGGCTGCCCGAGGACGCCGACTACGCCCTGTTCGGCAAGGTCGCCCCGATGCTGCCGCTGGACGGCGGGGCCATCTTCGCCCGGCCGGACGCGGTGGCCGGTGTCGTGGCGATGTTGGGCAGCAAGGACGCCTACTTCATCACCGGAACCGAGGTCCGGATCGACGGCGGCGCCCACATGTAGTGAGACGCACGGGGTTTCACGGAATCGATGAGAAAGGTTTCCTCAATGAGGATGGTGCCGCTGCTGGGTGCGCTGATGATCGCGAGCGTGCCGCTGGCGCCGGTGGGCCGGGCCGAGCCCTTCTTCGCCAACTACCAGTTGGTGATCCCGGCCCGCTACGACTTCCACACTTGGGCCTGGTCGGTGTCGCACTGCATCCCGGCCGCCGAGGACTGCCGGAGCATCACCGGCATCCCGATGCCGGTGGCCAAGGCGTTCGATTACGTCGGGCAGGCCCACCTCGCCGACGGGCGGTACACCATGACCGTCGACGTGCCGGACGGGCTGCGCTGCGGCAACGTCTACTACGGGCCGGTCGTGGCCACCCGGGACGTCTACTCCTGGGATGCGGTGACGATGCAGGGCACCCTGACGTCCTCCTTCGCCGCCGGGTGTGACGGCGCACCGGGGACGCTGGTGTATCCGTTCTCTCTGGTCAGGTTGTGAATCCCGTCAGGAGTGCACGGTTCTGTATATGTTCACCCCGTCCGGCAGGTCAGTGCTTGGTTAGGCCCGCCCTATGTCGTGCGACCTTGTGAACATTGCCGCATGTCTTCATGCTGCACCAGCGCCGACGCCGGCCCCGGGATGTGTCGATGAACAGCCACCCGCACCCGTCACACGCACGGACCTTGGGTTCGGGCGGATGCAAGAGAAGTTGCAGTGCGGCAACGGCCAATGCCGATGTCGCGCCCGCGAGGTGGGTGGCCGTGACCGTGCCGTGCTGGTCGACGTCGACGTACTCGGAATGCCGGTAGGCGTGCGACAGAACGCCGGTGAGCACACCGTGGGGCACGCGTTCGCCGGCGCGCTGCGCATCGAACGCATGCCACAGCCCAGAACGTAGTCTTCGGGCGTCGTCGAGCGCGGCTTTGTCGACCAGTCCTGCGCTTTCCGGTGCCAGTGCCACTCTGTCGAGCCACTGAGTGAAAGCAGCAGGGCTGTCCAGCAGTTCTGCGCCCAGTACCGGAGTCCGTCGGTAGACGGTGTTGCAGAAGTCGAGTGCGACATGTCCTCCGACGAAATGGTCATCGACCCATACCGTGCCGCTCTCACCCATGGAGTGCGTGATCCTGGTGAATGTCATGCACGAACGTGTTGATGGTGTAAGCCATTTCGACAGCGTGCGTCTCGGTGAGGAAATGACCGCCGTCATAGATGTGGGCTTCCACCTTCTCCAATGCGGCGTGATATGCGAGCACTTCTGCAATGTCGAATGCGAAGTCGTGGCGACCCCAGAACAGCAGACAGGGCGGCTGGTGGGCACGGTGGAACTCGGCGATCACCGGGAATCGGTCGACGTGCCGACGGTAGTCGAGAAAGAGCCGCTCGTGAATGTCTATGTTGCCCGGCCGGGAGAGCCGCTCCCAATCCAGATGCCAGGATTCGCGGGGGTGCCACGGCACCAGCCGGTCGGGCAGTCCGCGTAGGTAGGTGTCCCGAGTGCCTTCGAAGTTGAACCAATCCCCCATGTCAGCATGGGATTCCGGTGTCGGATCGGCCCAGTAACGGCGAACCGGATCCCACACCTCCCCGAGCCCCGCCTCATGCGCGTTGCCGTTCTGCAGCACGATCCCGAGCAGTCGATCAGGGTGTCTCGTGGCGAGGTAGTAGCCCACCGGCGTACTGAAATCCGTGAGGTAGAGGACATAACTCGTCAGGTCGAGGGCCTCCAGCAGACCCTCGACGATGACGGCCAGGTGCTCGAAGGTGTAGTCGAACTGCGCCAGGTCGGGAGCGTCGGAGAATCCGAAACCGATCAGGTCAGGAGCAATGACATAGTGTTCGGCGCCCAGGATGGGCAGCATCTCCCGGAACGAGTGCGACGAGCTCGGCGATCCGTGCAGCAGCACGATGCCCGTCGATGACGGGAGGCCGGTCTCCCGATAGTGGACGGTGAGTCCGTCGACCATCCGATCGTGATGTCGAGTCCTGGTGGCGTTTCGCATGACTGGAACCCCGTAACCGTTATATTGGGTTTATTTAGTTACAGAGTGCCACGCATCAGTCCGGACCGGCAAGGTCGTGTTCGCCCACAGCGCATCACCGGCATGCCGGGAACAACCACACCGGCGCGGTAGTTGAGTGCATCAGAATCAACTTTGGAGGATTGATGCCTGAAGCCATCGCAGTCCCGGTCTTGTTTGTCAGTGAACCCATCCTGCTGCCCGGCATGGTGGTGCCCATCGAGCTCGATGACGCCGCCCGTGTCGCCGTCGAAGCCGCCCAGGCCGCGGCCCCGGAGGGCCAGGACGGCCGGCTGCTGATCGCCGCGCGCCTGGACGACCGCTACCCCACCTACGGTGTGCTGGCCTCGATCGTGCAGGTCGGACGCGTTCCGGGTGGTGGCGTTGCGGCCGTGGTCAAGGGTGAGCGCCGCGCCCACATCGGTACCGGCACCACCGGTCCGGGCGCCGCACTGTGGGTCGAGGTGACCGAGGTTGCCGATACCGAGGCCACCGCCGAGATCAAGGCGTTGGCCGCCGAGTACAAGAAGCTGCTCCTGGCCATGTTGCAGCGCCGCGAGGCCTGGCAGATCGTGGACGTGGTGAACAAGATCAGCGACCCGTCCGCACTGGCCGACACCGCGGGGTACGCGTCGTATCTGACCGGCGAACAGAAGCGTGACCTGCTGGAGACCGAGGACACCGCGGACCGCCTGAGCAAGCTCATCCAATGGACCGGTGAGCACCTGGCCGAGGTCGAGGTCAACGACAAGATCGCCGAGGATGTCCGGGCCGGGATGGACAAGCAGCAGAAGGAATTCCTGCTGCGCCAGCAGCTGGCCGCGATCCGTAAGGAACTGGGCGAACTGGGTCCTGATGGCCAGGAAGGTGAAGCTGACTACCGCGCCCGCGTCGAGGCCGCCGACCTGCCCGACAACGTGCGCGAGGCCGCCCTGCGCGAGGTCGGCAAGCTGGAACGCACCAGTGACCAGAGCCCGGAGGGCGGCTGGATCCGCACCTGGCTGGACACCGTGCTGGACCTACCGTGGAACTCGCGCACCGCGGACTCCGCCGACCTGAAGGCGGCCAGGGAGATCCTGGACGCCGATCACCACGGCCTGGAGGACGTGAAGGACCGGATCGTCGACTACCTGGCGGTGCGGGCCCGGCGCGCCCAACGCAACATGGCCGTCGTCGGCGGCCGCGGTTCGGGTGCGGTGATGGTGCTGGCCGGCCCTCCCGGTGTCGGCAAGACCTCACTGGGCGAATCCGTGGCACGAGCCTTGGGCCGCAAGTTCGTTCGCGTTGCCCTCGGCGGCGTGCGTGACGAGGCCGAGATCCGCGGGCACCGGCGTACCTACGTCGGAGCGCTGCCCGGCCGCATCGTGCGCGCCATCGGCGAGGCGGGATCAATGAACCCCGTCGTGCTGCTCGACGAGATCGACAAGGTCGGCTCGGACTACCGCGGCGACCCGTCCTCGGCACTGCTGGAGGTGCTGGACCCGGCGCAGAACCACACGTTCCGCGACCACTACCTGGAGCTGGATCTGGACCTGTCCGACGTGGTGTTCCTGGCGACGGCCAACGTCATCGAGAACATCCCGTCCGCGTTGCTGGACCGCATGGAGCTGATCCAGATCGACGGTTACACCGAGGACGACAAGGTGGCCATCGCGCGGGACTACCTGCTGCCCCGCCAGGCCGAACGGGCCGCGCTGACCCCCGAGGAGGTCGAGCTCACCGATGCGGCGCTGCGCAAGATCGCCGCGGACTACACCCGCGAACCCGGTGTGCGGCAGTTCGAGCGGTTGCTGGCCAAGGCGTTGCGCAAGGTGACCACCAAGCTCGCCTCCGGTGATGCCAAGATCACGGTCGATGAGCCGGATCTCGTTGAGTACCTGGGCCGTCCGCGGTTCACCCCGGACTCCGACGAGCGCACCGCGGTGCCCGGCGTGGCGACCGGTCTGGCCGTCACCGGTCTGGGCGGCGACGTGCTCTACATCGAGGCCGGATCGACCGACGGTGAGCCGGGTCTCAAGCTCACCGGCCAACTCGGTGACGTCATGAAGGAGTCCGCGCAGATCGCGCTGTCCTACGTGCGCGCACACGCCGAGCAATTGGGCGTCGACCCGAAGGCGCTGGACCGCCAGATCCACGTGCACGTGCCCGCGGGTGCGGTGCCCAAGGACGGTCCGTCGGCCGGTGTCACCATGGTGACCGCCCTGGTCTCGATGGCCACCGGACGTCAGGTCCGCGGGGACGTCGGGATGACCGGCGAGGTGACGCTGAACGGACGGGTGCTGCCGATCGGCGGCGTCAAGCAGAAACTGCTTGCCGCCCAACGGGCCGGGCTCAAGACGGTGTTCATCCCGCAGCGCAACGAGCCCGATCTGGACGAGGTCCCGGCCGAGGTCCTGGAGGCGCTCGACGTGCGGCCGATGACCGACGTGGCCGAGATCGTCACGCTGGCCCTCGAGCTGGCGATGGAGGCGGCGACCGTCGCGGCATAACCTGACGAGCGTGCGTGTTTGTAGGTCCTGACACGGTGTGTCGACCAGCAGACACGCACGCTCGGCAGAAAGAGGGAGCGCATGACGGGCAAGACGCACCACTACGAACTCGACATCAGCTGGACGGGCAACACCGGGACCGGCACCAGCGGGTACCGGGCCTATGAGCGGTCCCACGACGTGAGTGCGCCGGGCAAGCCCACGGTCATCGCGGGCAGTGCCGACCCGGCATTCCGAGGCGACCCGCAGCGCTGGAATCCCGAGGAACTGCTGGTGGCCTCGCTGTCGCAGTGCCACATGCTCTGGGTCTTGGCCCTGTGTGCGCAGGCCGGCGTCACGGTGACCGGCTACGTCGACCACCCGTCGGGCACCATGGCGGAGACCACCGACGGCGGAGGTCATTTCACCGAGGTGGTGCTGCGCCCGACCGTGCACCTCGCCGACCCGGACCAGGCCGCGGCGCTCACCGACATCCACGAGCGGGCCCACCGACTGTGCTTCATCGCCAACTCGGTCAACTTCGAGGTCCGTTGCCAACCGAACGTGGCCGTCGCGACTTAAAATCCGACTGTCATGGCCTACGACGAAGACCTCGCGGAACGCATTCGTGAACTTCTCGCCACCACCGCCGGTGTCGACGAGAAGCGCATGTTCGGCGGGTTGGCGTTCCTGGTCCACGGTCACATGGCGGTATGTGCGTCGGGTCAGGGCGGACTGATGGTGCGGGTCGCGGCCGAGGACACCGCCAAACTTCTCACCCGGGCACACGTCGAGCCGATGGTGATGGCCGGGCGCGAGGTTCTGGGCTGGATCCGGGTGTCCCGCGCCGGTCTGGACGGACGCCGGCAGCTGGCGCCCTGGGTGACCCGCGGCGTGGCCTACGCATCGAGCCTGCCGCCGAAGTGACCCGTCGGCGCCCGGTTTGTCGCCCGGGCACCCGGGTATGCCTGCAGGATGGCTGCAACCACCTCCATGGCGCAGCGACTGCTGCACCGGGCGGGCACCACCTACGCCGACGAGGCCGGGATCACCCTGCGCAACAAACCCAAACCGCTGTTCCAGCTGCTGAGTTTCGCCATGCTGGCCAGCAAGCCGATCGGCGCGTCGGTGGCGGCCGCCGCGGCCCGCGAGATCTTCCGGGCCGGATTGCGTACCCCGGCCTCGGTGCTGCATGCCGACCGCCGGGTGATGATCGCGGCATTCGGGCGGGCCGGATATGCCCGCTACGACGAGAGCTCGGCGACCCGGCTCACCGAGCTGGCCACCGCGGTGCGCGACCGTTACGCCGGGGATCTGCGTAATCTCGCCGAGGAATCCGGCCATGACGTCCGCGCGACCGCACGGTCGCTGCAACAGTTCAACGGAATCGGGCCCACCGGCGCGGACATCTTCCTGCGCGAGGCGCAGAACGTATGGCAGTGGGCGCAGCCATATTTCGACGACCGCACGCTGGCCACGGCGCGCGAACTCGGGTTACCCGCCGAACCCGACGCGCTGCTGTCGGCGTCCGACGGTCGCCCGGCCGAGTTGGCTGCCGCGCTGGTGCGGGTCTCGCTCGACGACGAGCTACGCCGTCGCGTGACGGCCGATCGATCAGCCTAGGAACGGAGAACCTCATGCCCACCGTCGTCATCGTCGGAGCCGGCCTGGCCGGCGCCAAAGCCGCTGAAGCGTTGCGGGAAAACAATTTCAGGGGGCGGATCATCCTGTTCGGCAACGAGCCGCAGCTGCCCTACGAGCGGCCACCGCTGTCCAAGGACTTCCTCGCGGACAAGAAGACGCTCGCCGATTTCACCGTCCAACCCGAGGGCTGGTACGGCGACAACGAGATCGATCTGTGCCTGGGCACCGAGGTGCAGAGCCTCGACCCGGGTGGGCACTCGGTCGGTTTCGACGACGGGCGCCACGAGCATTACGACAAACTGATACTCGCCACCGGGTCACGGGCCCGCCGGCTCGACCTCCCGGGCGCCGACGCGGACGGGGTGCACACCTTGCGCACGGTCGACGATGCGTCCGCCCTGCTGTCGGTGCTCAACCCGGGCAGCAAGCTGGCCATCATCGGAGCCGGCTGGATCGGGCTGGAGGTGGCCGCGGAGGCACGGGAACGCGGCGCCGACGTCACCGTCGTGGAGTCCGCCGAGCTTCCGTTGCTGGCCGCTCTGGGTCCCGAGGTGGCCCGGGTGTTCGCCGACCTGCACACCGCGCACGGCGTGGACCTGCGGCTGAACACCGGTGTGGAGGGGATCACCACCGCGGCCGGCGGCGGGGTCACCGGTCTGCGGTTGGCCGACGGATCGACCGTTGCCGCCGACAACGTCCTGATCGCGGTCGGCGCGCAGCCCAATATCGCGCTGGCCGAGAAGGCCGGCCTGGAATTGTCCGACGGTGGCGTCGCGGTCGATGAGTCACTGCAGACCAGCGACCCCGACATCTACGCCGTGGGCGACATCGCCGCAGCCCGCCATCCCCTGTTCGGCGACCGGATCCGTACCGAGCACTGGGCCAACGCGCTCAAACAGCCGGCCGTCGCCGCGGCCGGTGTGCTGGGCAACCCGGGCAGCTACGACGAGTTGCCGTACTTCTTCACCGATCAGTACGACCTCGGCATGGAGTATGTCGGCCACGCCCCCACCTACGACTCGGTGGTGTTCCGCGGTGACGCCGGCACGCGCGAGTTCACCGCGTTCTGGCTGGACGAGCAGGCCCGGGTACTGGCCGGGATGAACGTCAACGTCTGGGACGGTCTCGACGACATCAAGACCCTCATCCGGTCCGGCCCTACGGTGGACGCGGCGCGGCTGGCGGACCCGGAAGTGCCACTGGCCGAACTGACCTGATTCAGCCCAGCGTCGCGGTCCCGTCGCCGCGCACGGTGATCTTGGTGCCGGCGATGTCCTCGGAGACGCTGGCCGCAGCCTCCGAACGGTCGGTGAGCACCGCCAGGGTCCGGGTGTCCGCCGGGGTACGGACCGCGACGAACGCCTTCTCCGGTACGCCCTCCCGGTCGAACGGCGTGGTCCACGTCTCGACGGTGCCGGTGCCCTCCCACTCGGTTTCAGCGGCCCGCGTGGGCTCGGCGTCGACCGTGGATTGCACGTCCTCCCAGCGGAATCCGGTGCTCGGCGGCGTGGTGCTGTACACACCGAAGCTGTGCTTGGTGAGGTAGCCGCCGTTGGCGGTGATCAGACCCACCGCGCCGGGGCGGGCCGTGAGCTGCTCGGCCATGGTGGCGATGGAGTGCGTGACGTAGTTGTTCCACGGGCCACCCGCGAAGGTCAGCCCGCCGGTGACGGTCAGCGGGCGCTGCGGGTCGTCCAGCGGCAGGCCGAGTTCGTTGGCCGCCACCTGAACCGCCGACGGGAAACACGAGTAGACGTCGATCAGATCGATATCGTCCACCCCGAGCCCGGCCAGCTCCAGCACCCGGGTGCCGCCGATACGGATGGCCGGCGAGCCGTGGAACTCGGCGCGGTGGCTGATCTCGTAGGTGTCGTGGGCGTCGGTCCCGGCGTACGGGAAAACCCAGCGCTCCTGCGGAATCTGAAGATAGGTCGCCTTCTCCGCAGACATCACGATCAAGGTGGCCCCCTGGTCGACCATGTTGTTGGAGTTCATCAGCTTGGTGTACGGCGCGCTTATCATCCGGTTCTTCGGACCCGGCTGCGCGATCTCTTCGGCGGTGAGCGCCTGCTGATTCCAGGCATGCGGGTTGCCGGCGGCCACGGCGCTGAATCGGGCCCACAGTTCGCCGATACGCTGCTGGTGCTCGGCCGGGGTGGCGCCGGCCTTGATCCGCAGCGCCTGCTCGAACATCGGGTACACGAAGGCCGGGCGGTCCAGGCCGATGCGCAACTCACCGGGCCCGGCCAGTGCGAACTCATCCTCGGACCCCGGCGCCAGGGCCACCGACTCGTCCTGTTTCGTGCCCGACATCTTCTCGCCGCGACCCCGGACCCGGGTGCGCGACCGCCAGGTCTCCCCACCGGTGATCAGCACCACGTCGTTGCGGCCGGCCTGGATGTCCAGGCAGGCCTGGTTGACCAGGGACTGCGGCACATTGCCGCCGATCGGGGTGTACCGCGTCGCCGCACCGTCGGCGCCGATGCGCTGGGCCAGCAGCCGGCCCGCATCGCGGTAACGCCAGGACAGCAGGTTGACCACCCGGGTCGAGTCGACCGCGGCGAGTACCCGCGGGTCGGCGGCGGCCCGCGCCGCGGCCTCCATCAGGTCGACAGGTTCGGTCGTCGCGCTCTCCTCGCGCTGGTTGACCTGGCCGTACCCGACGAGCACCGGGGTTCTGGGGTCGATGGTCACTGCTTGTTCCTCTCGATGTGTCCGAAAATGACTGCGGCGCAGCTGGGCTCAGGCCGGCCCGACGCGGTAGATGGATTTGAGCACCTGGTAGGCAGCCAGGCCCTCGGGGCCAAGTTCACGGCCCAGTCCGCTGGACTTCACGCCACCGAACGGGGCGTTGACGTCGAGTTGGTACTCGTTGACGCCGATGGTCCCGGTGCGCACCGCCCGGGCGATATCGGTGGCGCGCTCGACATCCGGTGACCACACCGTCCCGCCGAGCCCGAACTCACTGTCGTTGGCGATATCGATGGCCTCCTGGTCGGTGCCGTACGGGATCACCGTGAGCACCGGTCCGAAGATCTCCTCCTGGGCGATGCGTGCCGAATTGTCCACATCGGCGAACACCGTCGGAGACACGAACCAGCCGCGCGGTTGATCTGCCGGAATAGAGCCGCCCGCAACGAGTTTGGCCTCGGTCCTACCGATGTCGATGTACTCGAGCACCCGCTGCTGCTGGCGCCGGCTGACCAGTGGGCCGATGTCGGTGGACTTCTGCAGCGGGTCACCCACCACCAGGCCGTCGGCCAGCGCGGCCACCGCGTCGACGACCTCGGCATACCGTGAGCGCGGGGCCAGGATCCGCGAACTCAGGTGGCAGGTCTGCCCGTTGTTGACGAATGAGGCCGACCGCAGTCCCTTGACGGTGGCGTCGAGATCCGCGTCCTCGAGGATGATCGCCGCGGACTTCCCACCGAGTTCCAGGGTGACCGGGCGCAGCAGCCGGCCGCAGGCCTCGGCGATGATGCGTCCGGCGGCGGTGGACCCGGTGAAGGCCACCTTGTCCACTCCGGGGTGTGACACCAGATGCGCACCGGCGGTCGGGCCGCCGGCGACGATGTTGAGCACACCGGCGGGCAGCCCGGCCTCCTCGGCCGCTTCGGCGAACACCAGTGCGTCCAAGGCGGTTTCGGGTGCGGCCTTGAGCACCATGGTGGCTCCGGCGGCGAGCGCCGGGGCGATCTTCATGATGGCCAGCGCCTGCGGGTAGTTCCACGGGGTGATGGCGGCGACGACGCCGACGGCTTCCCGGCGCACGATGGTGTGCCCGATCGCGGCGGGGCGCGTCTCCTCGTCGGCGGCGCGCTCGATCAGGTCGGCGTAGTAGCGCAGCAGGACCGCGGGGAACATGCCGTTGGCGCCCTTGGACAGCCGGATGGGCATCCCGTTCTCCCGCGAGCACAGCTCGAAGGTGCCGGCGGCGCGTTTCTGCAGCGCGTCGGCGAACAGTCGCAGCACCGCCGCCCGCTCCTGCGCCGGGGCCGAAGACCAGCCCGGCAGGGCCGAGCGCGCCGCGGCAACAGCGTCGTCGATCTCTGCTTCGGTTGCGGCGGAACCGAATCCGAGCTGTTCCTCGGTGGCCGCCTCGATGACGGGGGTGGACTCGGATGCGGTACGGAACTGTCCGGCGATGAAGACGGATGCGGTGGTCACGGTGTGGTCCTCTGGTCGCTGGTGCTGTCGATCAGCACGCTGTTCTCGAATAAAACACCGTCGGCGACGAGGCGGTCGATCTCGGTGTGGTCCAGGCCCAGGGCCCGGTGCGCGATGTCGCGGGTGTCCTGCCCGGCCGTCGGCGCCGGACGCAGTTCGCTGCGCGGAATCCGCCGGTACGGCGCGGGCCCGGTCTCGCTCGGCATCGGCTCCTCGAACAACGGGTGCTCCAGATCGCTGTAGAGCGAACGGAACTGCAACTGGACGTCGTCGAGTACATCGGCCGGCCGGTTCATCGGTCCGGCCGCGATGCCGGCCTTCTGCAGTTCCTCGGTGACCTCGTGTTTGTCCCGGCTGCTGGTGTACGCGCCGAGAATGGCCGTCAATGCGCCGGCTCCCTCGGGCAGGTCGATGCCGATCAGGCCGGCCAGGGCGTCCCGGTCCGTCTGGTTGCGCACCGAGATGACGCACCATTCGTCGTCACCGGCACACGGGCAGACCGCGTGGACCGCGGGGTCCCCGGTGATCGGCAGGCCCGCCTGCGCGGCCGCCTCGGCGACGTACTCCACCGCAAGCTGGTTGACCGCCACCTCGGCCTGCGAGATGTGCACGTGCGCACCGGTTGCGGTGCGCTCCCGATGGATCAGGGCCGCCAGCGCGCCGATCGCGGTGATCCGCGCCGCCACATGGTCGGGGAAGACGGTGGTGGCATCAAAGAATTTGTCCTTGTCGGCTCCCAAGCCGCGCCAGAGCCGCGTCACACCGGTGCTGGCGCGCACCAGCGGGCCGTAACCCATCCGGGCGCTCCACGGGCCGGTGGCACCGAAGGCGCTGCTTTCGGCCAGTACCACGGTGGGATTCAGCTTCTGCAGCGCCTCGTAGGAGAACCCCAGCGCAGCAAGCGTTCCCGGCTTGAAGTTGGCGAACACCGCGTCGGCGCGGCCGACCAGCGACTTGAAGATCTGCGCGCCGTCCGGGTTGCGCAGGTCCACTCCGAAGCTGAGTTCGTTGCGGTGCGTGAGCGCCCAGGACGCGCTCATGGCCTGCCCGGGCGCGGTCTGGCGCAATCCGTCCGGGTAGGCCGCGCTCTCGACCTTGACCACCCGGGCGCCCAGATCGGCGAACAGCCGGCCGAGTTCCCCGCCGGCCACGATCACGCCCAGATCCAGGATCCGCAATCCCTCGAACGGCCGTTGCCCGTTCTTGCGGGGTCGGCCCGGTGTGTTCCGCTCGCCTCGCCATTGTGGTGCGGCATCCTCCCGGGCAGGTGCAATGAGGCCGCGGTGGATGCCGTCGACGACGAACGGCCCGACCGGAACGGTGACGGTGTCCCCTCCGGCGGTCGGCATGGGCGCCAGCGCGCCGACGGCGCGGAAGTGTTCGGAGGCCAGCGCCTCGGCCGGGGTCTGCACCGCGGCGATCGGCACGCCGCGGGACTGTCCCTGCTCCACCAGATCCGCCATCGTCCGGTCGGCGAACAGTTCCCCGATGGCTGCGTTCAGTTGCTTGGATGCGGCGAATCGTGCTGCGATGGAATCGAATTCGGGACCGGCAAACTCCTCGGGTTCACCGAGCCAGGCCCGCATCCCGCGCCACTGACGTGCCGAGAGCAGGCAGATGCGCACGAAGCCGTCGCGGCAACTGAACGTGGGATAGATCTGCTGGTTGCGGGGACGTCCGCGCCAGCCGCCGGAACGTTTGAGCCCGGACGCCGCCTGGCCCTGCGAACCGAACGGCGGGTCGAGCGCCTGCACCACGGCCTCGAAGCGGGAGAAGTCGATGTAGTCGCCACTTCCGTGCCGGAGCTGGTGGTAGTAGGCGGCCAGCACCGCCCACGCCGCCTGTGCCGCGGCGGTCGCGGTCGCGATGCCCGTCGGCGGCAGGACCGGGGTCCCGGTTGCCGGGCCGGACCGCGACAGTGCGGTGGACATCGCGTAGAACACCGCATCGGTGCCCTGCCAGGACCGGTACGGCCCGTCGGTCCCGAAGTCGGTGACCGACATCGCCACCAGTTCGGGGTGCCGGTCGGCCAGCTCTGCACAGGAGGTGCCGAAGGCATTGGTCAGCACGCCGTCGTCGACGACGATGTCCGCGTCGGCGGCCAGTTCGTCGAAGCGCTGCCGGTCGGCGTCGACCCCCGGATCGAGGGTGGTGATGCGTTTGTTGGCATTGCCGAGGGCGAAGGGCACGCTCGTGCCGCCGACGAGCGGGGCGGCGTTGCGGTCTGCCCGCTGGCCGGGCAGCTCGATCTTGAGCACGTCGGCACCGAGGTCGGCCAGCAGTCTGGTGATGCCCGCGGCGGCCTCGCCGGCGAGGTCGAGAACCCGAACGCCCTCCAGGAGGGGCTGCGCGGCCGTCACGGCGTCTTCCTCAGCACGCTGGACACCCTATCGCGTCAGTTCGCTAACTTAGGTAGACAACCACGGCACGTACAATTGCAGGCGATGTCTGATGCCGGCGCGGTGGTCTCACCGATCGAACTTCCTGCCCACCCGCTGGTGGGGCAGCTTTCTGCGCTGCATCATTTCCGGATCTACGTCGACGTGGCCGTGGTCGTCGTGGTGCTCGCCCTCACCAACCTGGTGGCGCATTTCACCACGCCGTGGGCCAATGTCGTGATCGTGCCCGCCGCCGCGGTCGGCCTGGTGGCGCTGGTGCGCTCCCGCGGGCTGGGCTGGGCGGAACTGGGTCTGGGCCGCGAGCACTGGCGCTCGGGCGCCGGGTATGCCGCCGCCGTCGTCGGCCTGGTGCTGGTGGTCATCGCCGTCGGCGCCTTACTGCCGTGGACACGTCCGATGTTCATGAACGACCACTACGCCACGCTGTCCGGGGCGCTGATCGCCTCGATGGTGATCATCCCGCTGCAGACCGTGATTCCCGAGGAACTCGCGTTCCGCGGCGTCCTGCACGGCACCCTCGATCGCGCGTGGGGTTTCCGCGGTGTCGCGGCCGCCGGATCGCTGCTGTTCGGCCTCTGGCACATCGCCAGCTCGTTCGGCCTGACCAGTGGCAACGTCGGTTTCTCCCGCATCCTCGGCGGCGGGGTGTTCGGCATGGTCGCCGGTGTGGTGGGCGCGGTCATCGCGACCGCCGCCGCCGGTTTCGTCTTCACCTGGCTGCGCCGGCGCAGTGGCAGCCTGATCGCGCCCATTGCCCTGCACTGGTCGCTCAACGGCATGGGCGCGCTGGCCGCCGCCCTGGTCTGGCACGTTTCCACCTGACCGCGACAGACCGATTCGGCGGGGCCAGCGCTCCTGCCGGGGCTAGGTCCTCTTCGTCACCAGCCCGACGATCCACAGCAGGATGACCGAGCCCAGGACCGCGGTGAACAGCGTGAACCACCAGCCGCCGCCCGCGGTGTCGACGAAGAAGCTGAGCAGAAAACCACCGATGAGGGCGCCGACGATGCCGATGACGATGTTCATCAGGATGCCCGAACCGCTGCCCTTGACGATCTTTCCGGCGATCCAGCCGGCAATGGCACCGATGATGATGTAGCCGATCCAGCCGACGCTCGTCTGGGTGGTCGAGCGAGCAAGAAACTCCGTTGCGGCCATCATGTCCATGAGCGAACTCCTGCCTGTGTAAACCCTTGTCGGGCGACACCCGGCCCCGATGCCGGGCTACCTTCCGGTTTACCCGGGCCCGGTAACGATCGTGCCCGCCAAACGGGCACGATCGTTCAACGCCGCAGGGTTAGGCCGGCAGCATTCCGGGCGCGGTGTTCGGGTCGACCGGCACCGGCACCCCGACACCGGGCCGCGCAGGAGGCGCATTCGGATCCGGCGGCGGCGCGTTCGGGTCCGGAGGTGTGTTCGGATCGGCCGGCGGCGGCGGGGGCGGGGCCGCCGGCGGGGTCCACGGCCGGATCGACTGGGCCAACGCCGCGGCGGCGTCCCGGTCGACCGGGTTGTTGGCGGTACCGAGCCACACCACGAACCAGCGTTCCGGCGCCCGGTTGCCCCGCTGCGTACCGGCGGTCGGCGCACCGACCACACCGGCCCAGATCTGGCCGGTCGGCTTGTTGGTGTCGGTGAACTTCACCTCGTAGTAGGAGGCGGACCCGGTGAGATCACCGGCGGTCAGCGGGGTGGTCTGCTGGCCGATCCGGGTCCCCGGGAAGGGCATGAAGAACTCGCCCATGTCGGATGCCAGCCGAGCCGCGGCCTTGGCGTTGTCGGCCTCGGATCCGGCGAACAACTTGAGGTCCAGACGGCCCAGCAGCACGCTGGTGTCGTTGGGCGACTGTTCGGTACCGGGCGGCGGGATCTTGGTCAGCAGTGCCTGACCGTAGGACAGCTGGGTGGCGTCGGCGACCTTCCATCCCTCGGGCAGCAGATAGCTGAACCCACCGGGGGCGTTGTTGACCCGGCCGGGCTCCGGCTCGGGTGCCGGCGGTTCGGCGGGGGCGTTCGGATCGACCGGCGGTGCGTTGGGGTCCGGCGGCGGCGCGTTCGGGTCCGCGGGCGGTGGCGGCGGAACACCTGGCGGCAACGGCGCGGCCGGCGGCGCGGGTTCGACAGGCGGAGCCGGCGGGACGGGCTCACCCGGAGGCACCGGAGCGGGCGGGGCCGGCTCGACGGGCGCGGGCGCCGGGGGCACCGGTTCGGCATTCGACACCGCGACCGGCATCGTCAGGGCCGCCCCGGAGGCAACCGCGGCAGCCGCCGCTACCGCCGCAAGCCTCGTCGAGAGTCGCCTGCGGTGTGAGTCATTCACGTCCGACTGATCCATGGGGAAGAAAATACCGTGTTACAGCCGTGACGCAAGTGTGAGTTGCTCTTAAAGTGCACTTTGAAGACGTTGCTGGGCAACGCAAAAGGCAACGCAGTTCGCTGTGAACGCGATTGCTGGATTCCGGCGCCCACGACGCGGCCCACCGGTGGCGTTCGGGTGTGCCGCGCAGACCGCCGGTGGGGTCTGCCCTGCACGTCGCTGCGGGCGTTCCAGACGTTACGAGGACAGCCGCGACGGGTCGGCCGTTCAGGCGCGTCGAATTTCCCCCACGTAGCTACCGTCCAGTAACATAATCGCAACGCGCTGGCTTCAGCGTCGACCAAGGAGGTTCCATGGAGATGCTCGTCACCGGTGGCGATACCGAACTCGGCCGCGTCATCGCGCGGGGTTTCCGGGACGCGGGCCACAACGTGGTGATCGCTGGGTCCCAGCGCGCCGAGCTCGAAGTGGCCGCCAAGGAACTCGATGTCCAACACGTGGTCTTCGACACCAACGACACCGCCGGCCTCGACACGGCACGCAGTGCGTTCCCACAGCACCTCGACGGCATCGTCAACGTGCCGGCTCCGCGCTGGGACGCCGGCGATCCGCGCACCCACACGTTGGCCGACCGGGCCGCGGCGTGGCGGCACGCACTCGACACCACCGTGCTGGCGGCGGTGCTGACGACCTCGGTTCTCGGCGACCAGCTGAGCTCGGGCGGGTCGATCATCAACGTCGTGCCGACCAATCCCGTCGAGGGCAGCGCCGAGGCCGCCATCAAGGCCGCACTGGCCAGCTGGACCGCCGGGCAGGCCGCCCACTTCGGCATCCGCGGCATCACCATCAACCTCGTCGCGGCAGGCCGCAGCGCCGATTCCGGGTACGACGGCCTCGACCGCGGACCTGCCTCCACCGCCGACGAAATCACCCGTCTCGCACTGTTTCTCACCACGCCGGCCGCCCGGCACATCACCGGTGAGACGCTGCACGTCAGCCAGGGTGCGCTCGCCAGCTTCGGCTGAGATATTCCATCGTTCGCCCCGAGCTGAAACGGGGTCGGCGCGGCACCCGATTGTGGTTTCGTGAAACCGTGATCAAACTCGGACTCCAGATCCCGAACTTCTCCTACGGCACCGGCGTCGCCGACCTCTTCCCGACCGTGATCGCGCAGGCGCAGGAAGCCGAACGCGCCGGCTTCGATTCGGTGTTCCTGATGGACCACTTCTACCAACTGCCCGGTCTCGGCGCGCCCGAAGAACCCATGCTGGAGGCCTACACCGCGCTCGGTGCACTGGCCGCCGCCACCGAGCGGGTCCAGCTGGGCACGCTCGTCACCGGCAACACCTACCGGAACCCCACCGTGTTGGCGAAATCCATCACCACCCTCGATGTGATCAGCCAAGGCCGCGCGATCCTGGGCATCGGCACCGGCTGGTTCGAACTCGAACACGACAGCCTCGGCTTCGAATTCGGCACCTTCACCGAGCGGTTCAAGAAGCTCGACGAGGCCCTGCAGATCATCGTGCCGATGCTCAAGGGTGAACGTGTCACCGTGGACGGCGCCTATTACCGCACCCGCGAGGCCTTCGCCAATCCCCGCTTCCGCGAACATGTTCCGTTGATGATCGGCGGCAGCGGCGAGAAGAAGACCATTCCACTGGCCGCGCGGCACTTCGACCACCTCAACATCATCGCCGGGTTCGACGAGCTGCCCCGCAAACTCGAGGTGGTGCGCCGGAGCTGCGAGGAGATCGACCGCGACCCCGCGACGCTGGAGACCAGCATGCTGGTGGTGGCGATGATCGGTGAGCAGTTCACCGCGGACATGATTCCCGAGGACTTCAAGCAGCAGGCCGTGTTCGGCACTCCCGACCAGGTCGCCGAACAGCTCAAGGAGAGGGTCTACGACGTCGGCGTCGACGGCGTGATACTCAGTCCGGTGACCATCGGCGGGTACGTGCCCGGCGGGGTCACCGCGGTGGCGGAGGCGTTGAAACCGGTGATCTCGGGGTAACCCCCGGCCCAGGAGTGCTTTCGGGTTCGGTGCGCCATCTCACTGCGCTGGTGGGATGGCCACCGACTACCCTAGGGTTGTATTAACAAAGTTATTGCTGGCCCTCGCTAGGAGCAGAAATGAGCCACCCCGGAGCTACGGCATCGGATCGGCACAAGGTAGTCATCATCGGTTCGGGTTTCGGTGGCCTGAACGCCGCACAGGCGCTCAAGCGTGCCGATGTCGACATCAAGTTGATCGCCCGCACCACCCATCACCTGTTCCAGCCACTGCTCTACCAAGTGGCCACCGGCATCATCTCCGAGGGTGAGATCGCGCCGCCGACCCGGCTGATCCTGCGCAAGCAACGCAACGCGCAGGTGCTGCTGGGCGACGTCACCCACATCGACCTGGAAAACCAGACGGTCGACTCGATCCTGCTGGGGCACACCTACAGCACCCCGTACGACACGTTGATCCTGGCCGCCGGTGCCGGTCAGTCCTACTTCGGCAACGACCACTTCGCGGAGTGGGCGCCGGGCATGAAGACCATCGACGACGCCCTGGAACTGCGTGGCCGCATCCTCGGCGCGTTCGAGCAGGCCGAGCGCTCCAGCGATCCCGTGCGCCGCAAGAAGCTGCTGACCTTCGTCGTCGTCGGCGCCGGCCCCACCGGTGTCGAGATGGCCGGCCAGATCCAGGAACTGTCCGACCAGACCCTCAAGGGCAGCTTCCGGCACATCGACCCGACCGAGGCGCACGTCATCCTGCTCGACGCCGCCCCCGCGGTTCTGCCGCCGATGGGCGAGAAGCTCGGCCGCAAGGCCCAGGAGCGGCTGGAGAAGATGGGCGTGGAGATCCAGCTGAACGCCATGGTCACCGACGTCGACCGCAACGGCATCACCGTCAAGGACAAGGACGGCAGCCTGCGCCGTATCGAGTCGGCCTGCAAGGTGTGGTCGGCCGGTGTGCAGGCCAGCCCGCTGGGCAAGGACCTGGCCGCCCAGTCGGAGACCCAGATCGACCGGGCGGGTCGCGTCATCGTCAACCCCGACCTGTCGATCCCCGGTCATTCGAACGTCTTCGTGGTCGGCGACATGGCCTTCGTCGAAGGTGTGCCGGGCATGGCGCAGGGCGCCATCCAGGGCGGCAAGTACGTCGCCGCGATCGTCAAGAACGAGGCGGCCGCCCGTGCGCACGGCACCAAGCCCAAGCCGCGGGTCCCGTTCAAGTACTTCGACAAGGGCTCGATGGCCACCGTGTCCAAGTGGAACGCGGTCGCCAAGGTGGGCAAGCTGGAGTTCGGCGGCTTCATCGCCTGGCTGGCCTGGCTGGGGCTGCACCTGATCTATCTGGTCGGATTCAAGACGAAGATCGCCACGCTGCTGTCGTGGGCGGTGACGTTCCTGAGCCGTCAGCGCGGTCAGCTCACCATCACCGAGCAGCAGGCGTACGCCCGGACCAGGATCGAGGAACTCCAGGAGATCGCGGCGGCGGCGCAGGAAGGCGAGAAGGCGGCGAGTTAGCCGCCCAATCGCTGTCCCTGCCAGGTCGACAGACTGCCGCCGCCGGCCAGTTCGAGCAGGGTTCCGGCCCCGGCGAAAGTGGTTTCGGGGTACCGCAGTTCACTGACGCATGCCATCGGTGTGCCCAGTTCGTCGTCGGCGACCGATCCGGTACCCAGCTCGACCCGGTGCCGCAACAACGGTCTGCCTGCGACGTCGGCGTGCAGTGCCGAGGTCCAGAAGCCTTGGTGCTCACCGGTTCTGCCGATCTGCGCGCTTTCGCGTATCCGCGCGGTGCCGGACTCCCCTACCTGGATCCGGGTGTGGGTGTGGTGGCGGGCATCGGCGGCGACGACGGTGGGCTGCGGATCGACGTCGAGTTCGCCGTCCACCTCCAGAGCCCAGCAGCTGTGCGATTCCCTGCAGCTCGCGCCCGGGAGCGCCAAGGTCGCCGCTGCGCTGCGGACCCTCAGCCGGGCTCCGGCCTCGACGATGATCCGCACCGAGATGACGTCGCCGCCGAGCGGGGTGGCCGCCGCGGAGAGCAGATGCACCGTGTCGGACTCCGTTCGGCGCACGGCCAATCCGCCCGCGCACTCGATGTGCGGGCCGCGGCCGGGCCGGGCCACCAGCAGGACGTCCGAACGCATCTAGGGGTTACCCATTCCCCGTCGCTGCGCTCGCCTGGCTGGGCACCCGCAGTTGTTCACGGACCCACTGCAGCACCGGTGTGGCGGCGGGGTCATCGGTCAGCGAGATCAGGACGAACGGCCGGTCCCCGCGCACCACGGTGGAGTCCCTGCGCATGACGTCGAGGTCCGCACCGACGAGCGGGGCGAGATCGGTCTTGTTGATCACCAACAGATCCGAGAAGGTGACGCCCGGGCCGCCTTTGCGCGGCACCTTGTCGCCGCCGGCCACGTCGACCACGAAGATCTGGACGTCGATCAGACCCGAGGAGAACGTCGCGGTCAGATTGTCCCCGCCGGACTCGACCAGGATGAGGTCGAGTCCGGGGTTGGCCGCGATCAGATCGTCGATGGCGTCCAGGTTGGCGGTGATGTCGTCGCGGATGGCCGTATGCGGACACCCACCGGTCTGCACCGCGGCGATGCGTTCGTCGGGCAGCACCGCGTGCCGGCGCAGGAAGTCGGCGTCCTCGGTGGTGTAGATGTCGTTGGTGAGCACCGCCAGCGAGATGTCGTCCCGCAACTGACGGCACAGCGCGGCCACCAACGCGGTCTTGCCCGAACCGACCGGCCCGCCCACACCGATGCGCAGCGGCTCCCCCGGCTGACGTACCCGCTTGGGCCGGTCGTGGTGGGTGTGCGGCTCACCGTCTGTGAAATGTGGTGGCATGTCAGGACCTTTCGTTCAGGAGACGGCAATTCACGATACGAACAGTGGTCGCTCGCGGGCGGCGTGCTGTTCGGCCAGGACGTCGAGCAGCGGGTCGGACAGATCGGCGAGTTCGTTGACCGCGACCGCCGCGGTCTGCTCGCACAGCGGTGCCAGTTCGAAAGTGAGCGCCGCGACATCGGCCGGGTCGAGCGCCAGCAGCCGTTGCGCCGCAGTGGCCGAGCCGGTCATGGTGGTGTAGACCAGCGAGAGCGCGGTGTGCTCGGGCGCCACCGCGCCGGCGATCCCGACCACACCGGCGGCCACCGCGAGATGGGGTCTGGCGCCGAGCGCGCTCCATGGGTGATCCGGCCATACCCGCTTCGCCAGCCGCAACAGTCCGCGTCCCTGCGCGCGGGAGGCCGCACGGGCGGCCGGTGACGGTGTGCGGGCATCGGTTTCGGCATCGGCTGCCTCGACCGCCAGACTGCCGGTTTGCACCGCCGCGGCGATCGAGGCCGTCACCAGGCCCTGGCTGCGGATGCGCCTGCGCAGGTAGGCCCGCAGGGTGGGAACGTCGACGACCCGCCCGCTGGTGATGGCCTCCTCGACACCGCCGGAATGCACGTGCCCACCGGTGGGTAGCCGGGAGTCGGCCAAGGTGAGCAGGGTGGCCAGTGAATGAGCAGCCATCAGAACAAGAAGTAGCGCTGCGCCATCGGCAGTTCAGCGGCGGGCCGTTCGGTCCACACGTCACCGTCGATCCGCACGGTGAACGTGTCCGGATCCACCTCGATGCGCGGCATCGCATCGTTGAGCGGCATCTGTGCCTTTCCGATCTGACGGACGTTGCGGACCGGCACCAGCTTTCGGCGCAGATCCAGGCGTTGGGCCAATCCGTCCTCGATCGCGGCCGGCGCCACGAAGTGCACCGACGTCGCGGCGGCCGCGGCGGGCGCGGCACCGAACATCGGGCGCGGTAGCACCGGCTGCGGAGTCGGGATGGAGGCGTTGGCGTCGCCCATGGCCGCCCAGGCGATCATGCCGCCCTTGACCACCGCGTGCGGGCGCACCCCGAAAAACGCGGGCTCCCACAGCACCAGGTCGGCGAGCTTGCCCACTTCCACCGAACCGATCTCACCGTCCAGGCCGTGCGCCACCGCGGGGCAGATGGTGTACTTCGCGACGTAGCGCCGGGCCCGGTTGTTGTCGGCTGCGCCGTCGCCGGGTAGCGCACCGCGCCGGCGTTTCATGACGTGCGCGGTCTGCCAGGTGCGCAGCACCACCTCCCCGATGCGCCCCATCGCCTGGGCATCACTGCCGATCATCGAGATCGCACCGATGTCGTGCAGCAGATCCTCGGCGGCGATCGTCGAGGGCCGGATCCGGCTCTCGGCGAATGCGAGGTCCTCGGGGATGCGCGGGTTGAGGTGGTGGCACACCATCAGCATGTCGAGGTGTTCGTCGAGGGTGTTGACGGTGTGCGGACGGGTCGGGTTGGTGGAACTCGGCAGCACGTTCGGCTCCCCGGCGACCGTGATGATGTCGGGTGCGTGACCGCCGCCGGCGCCCTCGGTGTGATAGGCGTGGATGGACCGGCCCTTCACCGCGGCCAGGGTGTCCTCCACGAACCCCATCTCGTTGAGGGTGTCGGTGTGGATGTTGGCCTGCACGCCCGCGGCGTCGGCGACCGTCAGGCAGGCGTCGATCGCCGCCGGGGTGGTGCCCCAGTCTTCGTGCAGTTTGAAACCCGCTGCCCCACCACGTAACTGCTCCCACATCGCCTCGGCGCTGACCGTATTTCCCTTGCCCAGCAGCGCCACGTTCAGTGGCCAGGAATCCAGAGCTTCCAGCATGCGCGCCAGATGCCAGGAACCCGGTGTCACCGTGGTGGCCTTGCTGCCCTCGGCGGGGCCGGTGCCGCCGGCGATGATGGTGGTGATGCCGCCGCTGAGCGCCTCCTCCATGATCTGCGGGCAGATCAGGTGCACGTGGCAGTCGATGGCGCCCGCGGTGACGATGCGCCCGTTGCCGGCGATGATCTCGGTGGAAGGCCCGACCACCAGGTCCGGATGCACGCCGGACATGATGTCGGGATTGCCGGCCTTGCCGATGGCCACGATGCGGCCGTCGCGGATCCCGATATCGGCCTTGACGATTCCCCAGTAGTCGATGATCACCGCACCGGTGATCACGGTGTCCGGAGCGCCGTCGGCCCGGGTCGCCCGGGACTGCCCCATGGACTCCCGGAGCACCTTGCCGCCACCGAACACCGCTTCGTCGCCCGCCAATCCCGGCCCGCCGCTGCGATCCTCGGTGATCTCGACGAACAGATCGGTGTCGGCCAGCCTGATCCGGTCACCGGTGGTAGGACCGTACAGAGCGGCGTAGCGGTCACGGGAGAGCGATGTCACCGGGCGCGGTCCTGTCGAGTCTTCGCGGGAGCGCTCATCACAAATCCAATCTGCCGGGCGGGTTCAGGGACAACCCGTGGACCTCACGTGCCCCGCCGAGCGGGACCAGCGAAACCTGCTGGGCGATGCCGGGTTCGAAGCGCACGGCCGTACCGGCAGGGATGTCGAGCCGGTACCCGCGGGCGGCGTCCCGGTCGAAATCCAGCGCGGAATTGGCCTGCGGCAGGTGTACGTGGCTGCCTACCTGCACCGGCCGGTCGCCGGTGTTGATCACCGACACGGTCACCGCCGGGGCGCCGCCGTTGAGCACGATCTCACCGTCGCCGAAAACCACTTCTCCCGGAATCATCGGCACGTCCTCACGGGATCGGGTGGTGCACGGTCACGAGTTTGGTGCCGTCCGGGAACGTCGCCTCGACCTGGACGTCGTGCAGCATCTCCGGGATGCCCGGCATCACCTGCTCGCGGGTCAGCACCTCTCGCCCACTCACCATCAGCTCGGCGACACTGCGCCCGTCCCGGGCGCCTTCGAGGATGTGGTCGGTGATCAGCGCGACCGCCTCCGGATGGTTCAGCGTGAGGCCGCGTGCCTGCCGACGGCGCGCCAGTTCGGCAGCATAGGAAATGAGTAACCGCTCTTGTTCATGCGGCGTCAATCGCATAGTGCGCGATCCTGCCACGCCGTGGGCGAGTCAGCAGCGCTCGGCGACTGTCGGCGAGGTCACGCCGCGATGTTCTGCAACCGCACCTGGCCGCGGGCCACCGTGCGACCGTCCTCGTCGCTGATGGTGATCAGCCAGAGCTGCTGGCGGCGACCGCGGTGGATCGGCGTCGACACCGCGGTCACCACACCGGATTTGATCGCGCGCAGGAAGTCGGTGTTGTTGTTCACCCCGACGACGGTGCCGCCGCCGTTCTCCATCAGCCAGGCGTGGCCGGAGACGCTGGCCAGGCTTTCCACGATGGAGCAGTAGACCCCGCCGTGCACGATGCCGAACGGCTGCTTGACCTTGTCGGTGATGATCAGCTGGGCGCGTCCCCCGTCCGGAGTCACATCCAGGTACTGCAGTCCCAGTTCTCTGTCGAAGCCGGCGCCGAGGCCGGGCGGCACGGAAGAAGTCACGAGTTCAGTGTCTACACCTTCCCGCGCCGGTGGTGGTGTCCGGGAATGCGGAAGGGCCCCACGCGTAACGCGTGGGGCCCTTCCTTCGAGTGGACCGGGGGTCTCTGCAGCCCTCAGGACTCCGGCTCGGTCCGTTAGTCTCGCCCATTCAGCATAGGCAAGGCTTGCCTAATTTAGCAAGGCCTTTCCGGCGCCAATTCTGGTCGCGCCGCGAACCGGCAGGCCGAAACCCACCAATGCGTCGAGGATCGCCTGCCCGCGGCACATGCTCGTCAGCTCGCTGGAACCGGCCAGCAGTGGCACCTGCGTCGACGCGCCGACAACCGCCGCACCGACGATGTTCCACATGGCGGCGATGGAGATGGCGCCATCGCTGACTTGGTAGAGCTTGGCGAACAGCGGGGCCAGCGCCCGGTGACTGCGATGCGCGACCCAGGTGGCCAGCGCCGCCTCGCTCGGCAGCGCCACGATCCCGTCGCGCCGGGTGCGCACCGCGCCGACGGTGGAACGCGGCACCAGGTGCGGGTCGTCGGGCAGCGCGCGCAGGGTCGGATCCACGACGCCCACCCAGTCGATCGCCCCTTCGGAGTCCACGTGCACCCAGAGGTTCTCCAGGCCGGTGTCCCATGCGCGCCCCTCCAGCGCGACCAGCGGCACCACCCGACCGATCACCACGTGCGCCAGCGTCGCCGCCAGCTGCTGGGCGACCGCGGCATGACTGTCGGTCTCGGCCACGCCGGCATCGAACATCACCTGCAGCCGGTCGGTGGTCATCACCTCCATCAGCGGCCACCAGCGCCGCCGGGACAGATCCCCCATCACCGCCACGCCGTACACCCGCGGGCATTCCGGATAGAGCTCGCGCAGACGCCGGCTCGAATCGTGCAGCGGCAGCGCCCGCCTAATCGACATGCGTGCGATCAGCGGATCGTCGATCACGACCGTCATCAGCACCTCCTCCTCGGTTAGGTTAGCCTTACTATAGTCACACGAGTCGCGGGGGCCAGTTCCTGTGACTGGACTCACAGACACCGACGAAAAAGCCCGTGACCGGCACGGGAAGGCAGGAGACCGGGCAATCGCCCGGAACCGCAGGTGGGATACGACGCACGGTAGTAACCGCGTAGTACCCTGAATCCATTGCTCAGGGGAGTGAACGGAACATGGCCAAATTGACGCGGCTCGGAGAACTCGAGCGCGAAGTGATGGAGCACCTCTGGACCTCGCGCGAACCGCAAACGGTTCGGCAGGTTCACGAGGCCCTCGCTGCGCGCCGCGACCTCGCCTACACGACGATCATGACGGTCCTGCAGCGGCTGGCGAAGAAGAATCTGGTGGTCCAGCACCGCGACGACCGCGCACATCGCTACGCACCCACCCACGGCCGCGACGAGCTGGTCGCCGGCCTGATGGTGGACGCCCTCGACCAGGCGGCGGACTCCGGTAGCCGGGAAGCCGCACTGGTGCATTTCGTCGAGCGAGTCGGTGCCGACGAGGCCGATGCACTGCGTCGCGCGCTGGCCGAATTGGAGTCCAAGCACCGCGTGACCCCACCGGCTGGTAATTCAGGTACTCACTGAGGGAGACTAGCGGCGTGTCCGCGCTGGCGTTCTGCATCGTGGCGCTGGTGCTGGTCGGCCCGGTACCCGCGCTCCTTGCTCGCGCGTCGTGGCCGCTCCGCGCGCCGCGCGCGGCCATCGTGCTCTGGCAGGCCATCGCGTCGGCAGCCGTGCTCTCCGCGTTCTCCGCGGGCCTCGCCATCGCCAGCCGGCTGTTCGTACCGGGCCCGGACGGCCGCCCTACGGCCACCCTGACCAGCGAAATCGCCGTCCTCGGCTGGCCGCTGTGGACGCTGTACGTCATCGTCTTCGCACTCACACTGGTGATCGGCGTCCGGCTGATCGTCGCGGTCCTGCAGGTCGCCGTGGCCACCCGGCGCCGACGTGCCCGCCACCGCATGGTGGTCGACCTGGTCGGCATGTCGCGCGACGGGGTCCCGACCCCGGTCCGGCGCCCCAGCGGTCTTCGCATCCTGGGCGTGGCCCAACCGATGGCCTACTGCCTGCCCGGTGTCCGCAGCAGCCGGGTGGTGGTCAGCGAGGGGGCACTCACCACGCTGTCGGAGGCCGAGATCGCGGCCA
Source organism: Mycobacterium sp. AMU20-3851 (assembly GCF_043974665.1). Classification (NCBI taxonomy): domain Bacteria; kingdom Bacillati; phylum Actinomycetota; class Actinomycetes; order Mycobacteriales; family Mycobacteriaceae; genus Mycobacterium; species Mycobacterium sp. AMU20-3851. Next base: position 2,494,198 of record NZ_CP146371.1, on the reverse strand, counting down.
TCCTCAGCCATGAGCGCGCCCACCTGCGGGCTCGGCACGACCTGGTGCTGGAGATGTTCACCGCCGTGCACGCCGCGTTCCCCCGGTTCGTCCGGAGCGGCAGCGCGCTGGACGCGGTGCGACTGCTGATCGAGCTGCTCGCCGACGATGCGGCGGTCCGGGTGGCCGGCCCGACACCGCTGGCCCGAGCCCTGGTTGCCTGCGCCGGCGGGCGCACTCCGTCGGGTGCCCTGGCCGCGGGCGGACCGACAACCGTGGTGCGGGTGCAACGCCTGTGTGGCGAGGGCAATAGTCTTTCCCTGGCAGCGGCGGCCTACATCGCCGCCGCCGCGATCTTGGTAGTCCCCACGGTGGCCCTGGCTGTTCCCTGGCTCACCGAGTTGCACCGCCTGTTCAGTCACTAGGGCTGACGCCCTGAGCCGGCGGCGATTTACCCGACGTCTGACGATTCGAAAGGCTCCCGCATGACCAATTCGGGCAATACCGGCAAGGCACAGATCGGGGTCACCGGCCTCGCGGTCATGGGGTCGAACATCGCCCGCAACTTCGCCCGGCACGGCTACACCGTTGCGCTGCACAACCGCTCGATCGCCAAGACCGACGCGCTGCTGGCCGAGCACGGCGCCGACGGCAACTTCATCCGCAGCGAGACCATCGCCGAGTTCCTGGATGCGCTGGAGAAGCCGCGCCGGGTCCTGATCATGGTGAAGGCCGGAGACCCGACCGACGCCGTCATCAACGAACTCGCCGACGCGATGGAAGAAGGCGACATCATCATCGACGGCGGCAACGCCCTCTACACGGACACCATCCGGCGGGAGAAGGCGATCCGCGAACGCGGCCTGCACTTCGTCGGCGCCGGCATCTCCGGCGGTGAGGAGGGCGCGCTCAACGGCCCGTCGATCATGCCCGGCGGCCCCGCCGAGTCCTACGTCTCGCTCGGCCCGCTGCTCGAAGAGATCTCCGCGCACGTCGACGGCGTGCCGTGCTGCACGCACATCGGCCCCGACGGCGCCGGACACTTCGTCAAGATGGTGCACAACGGCATCGAGTACTCCGATATGCAGCTCATCGGCGAGGCCTACCAGCTGTTGCGCGACGCGCTGGGCCTGGACGCCGGCCAGATCGCCGACGTGTTCACCGAGTGGAACGCCGGGGACCTGGACAGCTACCTGGTCGAGATCACTGCCGAGGTGCTGCGCCAGGTCGACGCCAAGACCGGTAAGCCGCTGGTCGACGTCATCGTCGACGAGGCCGAGCAGAAGGGCACCGGCCGCTGGACGGTCAAGTCCGCACTCGACCTAGGTGTCCCGGTGACCGGCATCGCCGAGGCGGTGTTCGCCCGCGCGCTGTCCGGCTCGGTCGCCCAGCGCAAGGCCACCACCGGCCTGGCCTCCGGCCGGCTCGGCGAAAAGCCCTCGGATGCAAAGGCTTTCATCGAGGACGTGCGCAAGGCGCTGTACGCCTCGAAGATAATCGCCTACGCGCAGGGCTTCAACCAGATCCAGGCCGGCTCGGCCGAATACGGCTGGAACGTCACCCCCGGTGACCTGGCCACCATCTGGCGCGGCGGCTGCATCATCCGGGCCAAGTTCCTCAACCGGATCAAGGAGGCCTTCGACGCGGAACCCGATCTGGCCACTCTGATCGCCGCGCCCTACTTCCGCGACGCGGTCGAGTCCGGCGTCGACGGCTGGCGCCGGGTCGTGGTGACCGCCACCGAACTCGGCATCCCGGTGCCCGGGTTCGCCTCCTCGCTGTCCTACTACGACGCGCTGCGCACCGAGCGGCTGCCCGCCGCCCTCACCCAGGGCCTGCGTGACTACTTCGGCGCGCACACCTACGGCCGCATCGACACCCCCGGCGGACAGAAGTTCCACACCCTGTGGAGCGGCGACCGCAGCGAGGTCGAGGCCTAGGCTTCCTGCGCGAGCAGACACAAAACTGCCCTTTTTCCTCGGGAATGGGGCGGTTTTGTGTCTGCTCGCCGGGAAAAGAGGGCGCACTAGACTCGGTCCCATGCGCTTTCTGCAAGGTCACACCCCGCCGTACGACCTGACCTACAACGACGTCTTCGTCGTGCCGGGGCGATCCGATGTGGCGTCCCGGTTCGATGTCGACCTGTCCACGGTCGATGGTTCGGGCACCACCATCCCGGTGGTCGTGGCCAACATGACCGCCGTCGCCGGGCGGCGGATGGCCGAGACGGTGGCCCGCCGCGGCGGCCTCGTGGTGCTGCCGCAGGATCTGCCGCTGTCGGTGGTGGCGCACACCGTCGACTTCGTGAAGAGCCGCGACCTGGTGGTCGACACCCCGGTCATGCTGGGGCCCGACGATTCGGTGTCCGACGCGATGGCGCTGATCCACAAGCGCGCCCACGGTGCGGCGGTGGTGGTCTTCGAGGGACGCCCGATCGGCGTCGTCACGGAGGCCTCCTGCACCGGGGTGGACCGCTTCGCCCGGGTCCGCGACATCGCCATCACCGATTTCGTCACCGCGCCGGTCGGCACCGATCCGCGCAAGGTGTTCGATCTGCTCGAGCACGCACCGGTCGACATCGCGGTGCTGACCGACGGCAAGGGCGAACTGGCCGGTGTGCTCACCCGCACCGGGGCGATCCGGACCGGCATCTACACCCCGGCGGTGGACACCTCCGGCAAGCTGCGGATCGCCGCCGCCGTCGGCATCAACGGCGACGTCGGCGCCAAGGCCCGCGGCCTGGCCGAGGCCGGGGCCGATCTGCTCGTCATCGACACCGCGCACGGCCACCAGCCCAAGATGCTCGACGCCATCGCCACGGTGGCCTCCCTGGACTTGGGCCTGCCCATCGCCGCGGGCAACGTGGTCTCGGCCGAGGGCACCCGCGACCTGATCGGCGCGGGCGCGTCCATCGTCAAGGTCGGTGTCGGGCCCGGCGCCATGTGCACCACCCGGATGATGACCGGCGTGGGCCGGCCCCAGTTCTCCGCTGTCGTCGAATGCGCCGCTGCGGCAAAGGAACTCGGTGGTCACGTGTGGGCCGACGGCGGAGTGCGCCATCCCCGCGACGTGGCGCTGGCGCTGGCCGCCGGAGCGTCGAACGTGATGATCGGCTCCTGGTTCGCCGGCACCTACGAGTCCCCCGGCGACCTGCTGCGCGACCGTGACGGAGCGCCCTTCAAAGAGAGTTACGGGATGGCCTCCAAACGCGCGGTGGCCGCCCGCACCGCCGGGGACAGCGCCTTCGACCGGGCCCGCAAAGCGCTGTTCGAGGAGGGCATCTCCAGCTCACGGATGAGTCTCGACGCGGCGCGCGGAGGTGTGGAGGACCTGATCGACCACATCACCTCCGGGGTGCGCAGCACCTGCACCTACGTGGGTGCGGCCACCCTGCCCGAACTGCACGAGAAGGTGGTGCTGGGCGTGCAGTCGGCCGCCGGTTTCGCCGAGGGACATCCGCTGCCGACGGGTTGGTGACGGTCACACCCCGCACAAAGCCGCTACATCACCCTGCGGCGGAGCCGCTACGATATAGCGCATCAGTGACGCATCGCGTCGCCCGAACAGGAAGGAATCCCGTGCCACAGGCACCCGTGGAAGCCCACGGTTCAACGTCGGGCTTCGGGATTCCGCCCGGGTCCCCCAGTTCAGAACCCTCCGACGCCGAGCCGTCCAGTAGGCGGCCGGGCACCCGGCCCGGCAGCCATCCGGTGAGGTGGCGATGAGCCTCACCATGACCATCCTCAGCCTGCTCGCGTTCGTCCTACTGACCGCGGGAACCGCACTGTTCGTGGCGGCCGAGTTCTCCTTGACCGCGCTGGAGCGCAGCACCGTCGAGGCCAATGCCCGGGCCGGCGGGCGGCGCGACCAGTTCGTGAGCAAGGCGCACCGCTCGTTGTCGTTCCAGCTGTCCGGAGCGCAGATCGGCATCTCGATCACCACCCTGGCCACCGGTTACCTGGCCGAACCCGTGGTGGCCCGGTTGCTGTACGCCCCGCTGACGGCGCTGGCCATCCCGGAGGACTGGGTCAGCCCGATCGCGTTGGCGCTGGCGCTGCTGATCGCCACCTCGGTGTCGATGATCTTCGGCGAACTGGTGCCCAAGAACCTGGCCGTCGCCCGGCCGTTGCCGACCGCCCGGGCCGCCGCCGCCCCGCAGTGGTACTTCTCCAAACTGTTCACCCCGGTCATCAAGGCCACCAACGGCACCGCCAACTGGATCCTGCGCCGGATGGGCATCGAACCTGCCGAGGAGTTGCGCTCGGCGCGCTCACCGCAGGAACTGGTGTCGCTGGTGCGGGCCTCCGGGCGCAGCGGGTCGCTGGACGCCGACACCGCGGTACTGGTGGACCGCTCCCTGCAGTTCGGTGACCGCTCCGCCGAGGAGTTGATGACCCCGCGCTCCAAGATCGAATCGCTGGAGATCGAGGACACGGTCGCCGATCTGATGGCCGCCGCCATGCGCACCGGCCACTCCCGCTTTCCGATCGTCGATGGCGATCTCGACCAGACCGTCGGCATGGTGCACGTCAAGCAGGTGTTCGAGGTGCCCGCGGAGCGCCGCGCCACCACCAAACTGTCCCGGCTGGCCGTCCCGGTGCCGACCGTGCCGTCCACCCTCGACGGCGACGCGGTGATGACCCAGATCCGCGGCAACGGCATCCAGACCGCCATGGTGGTCGACGAGTACGGCGGCACCGCGGGCATGGTCACCTTCGAGGATCTGATCGAGGAGATCGTCGGCGATGTGCGCGACGAGCATGACGACGCCACCCCCGATGTGGTGCAGAGCCGCGCCGGTTGGCAGGTGTCGGGCCTGCTGCGCATCGACGAGGTCGACTCCGAGACACCGTTCCGCGCCCCCGAAGGGGACTACGAGACCATCGGCGGGCTGGTCCTGGAGAAGCTCGGGCACATCCCCGAAGAAGGCGAGACGGTGGAACTGACCGAGTTCGACCCGGACCGGCCCGGCGACAAACCGGTGCACTGGCAGGCCCGCATCCTGAAGATGGACGGCCGCCGCATCGATCTGCTGGAACTGGTCAAGACCGACGGACGCACCGAATTCGAGGGTCCCGATGGGCGGTGATCTGCTGGCGGTCGCCCTGACCGTCCTGCTGCTCGGGGCCAATGCGTTCTTCGTCGGCGCGGAGTTCGCGCTGATCTCGGCCCGCCGGGACCGCCTCGAGGCGCTGGCTGAACAGGGCAAGAAACGCGCGGTCACGGTCATGCGTGCCGCCGAGCACCTGTCACTGATGCTGGCCGGCGCCCAGTTGGGCATCACCATCTGTTCGATCCTGCTGGGCCGGGTCGGCGAGCCCGCCGTCGCGCACCTGCTGGAGAAACCGTTCGCGCTGATCGGCGTCGGCGACGCGGTGCTGCACACCGTGTCGTTCATCGTCGCGCTGGCGGTCGTGGTGACCCTGCACGTCCTGTTGGGCGAGATGGTGCCCAAGAACATCGCCATCGCCGGCCCGGAGACCACCGCGATGCTGCTGGTCCCGCCGTACCTGGTGTACATCCGCGCGGTCCGCCCGCTCATCGCCTTCTACAACTGGGCCGCCAACACCACCCTGCGGGCGTTGCGGGTGGAGCCCAAGGACGAACTCGACGTCACGGTGTCGACCGTGGAACTGTCCGAGATGATCGCCGAATCCCTCTCGGAGGGCCTGCTCGACCGCGAGGAGCACACCCGGCTGACCCGGGCCCTGCAGGTCCGCGATCGTACGGTGGCCGACCTGGCCATCCCGCTGGACCAGATCCGCGCCGTCCCAGCCTCGGTGGACGGAGCCGGCCCGACCCTGGCGGCGGTGGAGCAGGCACTGTCCGAGACCGGGTATTCGCGCTTCCCGGTGACCGACGCCGGCGGTGGCTACCTCGGTTACCTCCACATCAAGGATGTCCTGGAGGTGATCGACGAATCGCCGACCGTGCTGGACGCGTCCATGGTGCGTCCGCTGATCCGGATACCGTCCACCCTTCCGCTGCCCGACGCGTTGACCCGGCTGCGGCGCAACAAGAGTCACCTCGCCCTGGTCACCGACGGCGGGGCGGTCACCGCGATGGTGACCCTGGAGGATCTGGTGGAGGATCTGGTCGGCACGGTGCGCGACGGGACGCACCGGATCTGATGACGGCGCCGTCCCCACCGGTGCTCGGGCAGGCGCAGTGGTCGGCCCGGGAGTCCGCCCACCAGCAGCGGGTGGCCGATTTCGTCACACCGCACCTGCAGCGGGCCCAGCGCGGTCAGGCCCATCCGGTATGGGATTTCCTGTTCACCTACTACAGCCTGCGCCCGCGCCAGCTGCGTCGCTGGCACCCGGGCTTCGGAGTCCGCCTGCACGGCCCGGACGCCGACCGCTTCCTCACCCGCACCGGTTATCGGCGCTGCGGGGACACCGTGACGGTGTCGGCCGAACTGCTGGAGTCGCGCGGTGACACGGTGGCGTTCGTCGCCCACCTGCTGGCCCGGACCGCGGACCGGCCCGCCCGCTTCAACTGTTTCGGGTTGCACGAGTGGGCGATGGTGTACCGGGCACCGGAGGTGCGCCACGGGCAGGTGCCGCTGCGACTCGGGTCCGCCGGCACCGACGCCGTCGTCGACTCGATGCCGCTGCGGTGCAGCCACTTCGACGCGTTCCGGTTCTTCACGCCGCCGGCCGCCCCGCTCAACGCCGACCAGCTTCGCCGCGACACCCAGGTGCAGCACGAGCAGCCGGGCTGTATTCATGCCGGGATGGATCTCTACAAATGGGCCTACAAATTGGGCCCACTGATGCCCTCCGAGCTGGTGATGGACTGCCTGGAATTGGCCGCCGACGCCCGCGCCGTCGACATGTGCGCCAGCCCATACGACCTCACCGACTATGGTTTCGAGCCGATTGCCATCGAAACCGCTGCCGGCCGTGCCGAATACGTCAAGGCTCAGCAGGGCATCACCGAACGCGCGGCACCGCTGCGCGCGGAACTGGTCCGCAGGTGCGAGTTGCTGCTGACCGCCCCGTCGGTGGTAGTTACCGGTGGGTAAACTGGGTCGACAGCTATGGGAGGAAACATGACCGAGCGCGTGACGGTGGGCAACCTGCGGGTCGCCAAGGTGCTGCACGACTTCATCACGTCCGAAGCGTTGCCCGGCACCGGCCTGGACCCCGACAGCTTCTGGGCGGGTGTGGACAAGGTCGTCACCGACCTCACCCCACAGAATCAGGAACTGCTGGCCCGCCGCGACGAGCTGCAGGCCCAGATCGACCGCTGGCACCGGGCGCGGGTCATCGGCCCCCTCGATGCCGACGAGTACCGGCAGTTCCTCACCGACATCGGCTACCTGGCTCCCGAGCCCGCCGACTTCACCATCACCACCTCCGGCGTCGATGACGAGATCACCAGCACCGCAGGCCCGCAGCTGGTGGTGCCGATCCTCAACGCCCGCTTCGCGCTGAACGCGGCCAACGCGCGCTGGGGCTCGCTGTATGACGCGCTGTACGGCACCGACGTCATCTCCGACGAGGGCGGCGCCGAGGCCGGCAGTTCTTACAACAAGGTGCGCGGCGACAAGGTCATCGCCTACGCCCGCAACTTCCTCGACGAGGCCGTGCCGCTGGCGCAGGGCTCGTGGGCCGACGTCACCGAGATCAAGATCGAGGACGGTGTGCTCTCCCCCGGGCTGGCCGATCCGACTGCCTTCGTCGGTTACACCGGTGAGCTCGGTGCCCCGGCGTGGTCGGTGTTGCTCAAGCACAACGGGCTGCACATCGAAATCCTCATCGACCCCGAATCGCCCGTCGGCTCGACCGACAAGGCCGGGGTCAAGGACGTCGTGCTGGAGTCGGCGATCACCACGATCATGGACTTCGAGGATTCGGTGGCTGCGGTGGACGCCGAGGACAAGGTGCTCGGTTACCGCAACTGGCTCGGCCTCAACCGCGGCGATCTGTCCGAAGAGGTTGCCAAGGGCGGCAAGTCGTTCACCCGGGTGCTCAGCCCGGACCGTATTTTCACCGCCCCCGACGGCGAGGGTGAGTTGACGCTGCCCGGCCGTAGCCTGCTGTTCGTCCGCAACGTCGGTCACCTGATGACCAACGACGCCATCGTCGATGCCGAGGGTAACGAGGTGCCCGAGGGCATCCAGGACGCCCTGTTCACCTCGCTGATCGCGATGCACGGCCTCAAGGAGGACGAGCAGAACGGGCCGTACCGCAACTCGCGCACCGGCTCGGTCTACATCGTCAAGCCCAAGATGCACGGCCCCGACGAGGTCGCGTTCACCTGCGAATTGTTCAGCCGGGTCGAGGACGTCCTCGGGCTGCCCCAGGGCACCCTCAAGGTCGGCATCATGGACGAGGAGCGACGCACCACGCTCAACCTCAAGGCCTGCATCAAGGCCGCCGCCGACCGCGTCGTGTTCATCAACACCGGCTTCCTGGACCGCACCGGCGACGAGATCCACACCTCGATGGAGGCCGGCCCGATGATCCGCAAGGGTGCGATGAAGAGCCAGCCCTGGATCAAGGCCTACGAGGACGCCAACGTCGACATCGGCCTGGCCACCGGCCTGTCCGGGCGCGCCCAGATCGGTAAGGGTATGTGGGCGATGACCGACCTGATGGCGGATATGGTCGCCCAGAAGATCGGCCAGCCCCGCGCCGGGGCCACCACCGCCTGGGTGCCCTCGCCGACCGCGGCCACCCTGCACGCCATGCACTACCACCAGGTCGACGTGCACGCGGTGCAGACCGAGCTGGCCGGTAAGCAGCGCTACCGCATCGAGGATCTGCTGACCATTCCGCTGGCCGGGGAGTTGGCCTGGTCCCCCGACGAGATCCACGAAGAGGTGGACAACAACTGCCAGTCCATCCTCGGTTACGTGGTGCGTTGGGTCGACGCCGGAGTCGGCTGCTCGAAGGTGCCCGACATCCACAACGTCGCGCTGATGGAGGACCGCGCCACGCTGCGTATCTCCAGCCAGCTGCTCGCCAACTGGCTGCGCCACGGCGTCATCACCGAGGGTGACGTCAAGGCCAGCCTGCGCCGGATGGCCGCGATCGTCGACCAGCAGAATGCCGGCGACGCCGATTACCTGCCGATGGCCACCGACCCCGAGGCCAGCATCGCCTTCCAGGCCGCCCAGGAGCTCATCCTGTCGGGCGCTCAGCAGCCCAGCGGTTACACCGAGCCGATCCTGCACCGGCGCCGACGGGAGTTCAAGGCGCGCGCTGCAGGCCAGTGACTAGACTTCGGCGGGGCATTCGACACGACGAGCTAAGAGGGTAGGGATGGGCAGGCACAGCATTCCCGACCCGGACGACGCCGACGATCGGGGCGGGAGCGGAGCCGAGCCGTACCGGCCCGAGCCCGATCGAGAGTCCGACGCCGACTACGGGTCCGGACGCGGCGATACCCCGGCCGGGGACAGCGCTCCCGAGTTCGGTGACTTCGGTTACGAGACCGACGATTACCGTTCCGACGACGACTACCGCGCCGAGGACTACCGCGACGGCGAGTACCGAGCCGATGACTACCGCGCCGACGAGTACGACGAGCCGGCGCCGGCGCCGCGCGGGTTCCCGGCCGTGGCCGACGAGGATCAGCCGACCCAGGCGTTCTCGGTCACCGGCCGTCAGCGCGCCTTCGACAACGGCGAGTGGACCGGTTCGCACCGCGCGGTGACGACCGGTCGCCGCAAGGTCAGCCCACTGGTCATCGCCGCGTTGGTCACCGTGGTCGTCGTGGTCGGCGCCGTGATCCTGTGGCGCTTCTTCGGCGATGCGCTGTCCAACCGCAGCCAGGCCTCCGCCGATCGCTGTGTCGAGGGCGAGATGACCGTCTCGGTGATCGCCGACCCGGCGATCTCCGATCAGGTCAATGCACTGGCCGAGCAGTACAGCAAGGACGCCGATCCGGTCGGCGACCGCTGTGTGAAGGTCGCGGTCACCGCAGCCGACTCCGGTGCGGTGATCAACGGTTTCACCGACACCTGGCCGGCGGATCTCGGTGAGCGGCCGGCGATGTGGATCCCGGCCAGCTCGATCTCCGAGGCCCGGCTGGACTCCGTCGACGACAAGGCCGTCATCGACAGCCGGCCGCTGGTCAGCACCCCGGTGGTGGTGGCCGTCCGGCCCGAGCTCAAAGAGGCGCTGGCCCAGCAGAACTGGTCGACGTTGCCGGGGCTGCAGAGCAATCCTGCCGGCCTGGACGGGCTGAACCTGCCGGGCTGGGGCGGACTGCGACTGTCGCTGCCGCTCACCGGCGACTCCGACGCCGGTTTCCTGGCCGCCGAGGCGGTGGCCGCGGCCTCCGCACCGGCCGGAGCCCCGCCGTCCGACGGTGCCGGCGCGGCGCAACGACTGTTCGGTGGCCAGCCCGAATTGGCCGACACTGCGGCCGATACCGCACTCGACGCCCTGATCAACGCCGCCGATCCGGCGACCGCCCCGGTGCACGCCGTCGTCACCACCGAGCAGAAGCTGGTGCAGCGGGCCGCCGACGTGCCGGACGCCGGCGCGAAGCTCGGCGCGTGGATCCCGCCGGGCCCGGCCGCGGTCGCCGACTTCCCCGGCGTGCTGCTCAGCGGCGACTGGCTGTCCAAGGAACAGATCAGCGCGGCCAGCGAGTTCGACCGCTTCCTGCGCAAGCCCGAGCAGCTCGCGAAGTTCGCCGAGGCCGGTTTCCGGGCCGAGGGCACGACCCCGCCGAGCAGCCCGGTCACCGACTTCCCGGAACTGGCGCAACGGCTGTCGTTCGGTGATGCCGCTGCCCGGGCCGCCCTGGCGACCCGGTTGACGACTCCTGCCCGGGACGGTGCCGTCACCGTGGTGCTGAACCAGTCGATGCCCGTCGACGAGGGTGGCCGCAGCCGGTTGACCAATGTGACCACGGCACTCAACGATCGACTGCAGGTACTGCCGCCGTCCACCGCGGTGGGGCTGTGGACATTCGACGGGGTGGCCGGCCGCTCGGTGACACCGACCGGGCCGCTCGGCGACGACGTCGGCGGCGGGCCGCGTTCGGCGGCGCTCAGTTCCAACCTGCAGGCGCAGACCGCGTCCAACGGCGGGGCGGTGTCGTTCACCACGCTGCGGCTGGTCTACGGCGAGGCGCTGACGAACTTCCGCGAGGGCGTACCGAATTCGGTGCTGGTGATCACCTCCGGCCCGCACACCGACCGCAGCCTGGACGGCCCGGGGTTGGTGTCCTACATCCAGGGCGCGGCGGATGCGCAGCGCCCGGTAGCGGTGAACGTCATCAATCTCGGTGACGATCCGGACCGTGCGACGTGGGAAGCGGTGGCCCAGGCCAGTGGCGGCGAGTACCGCAGTGTGCCGAATTCGGCCGACCCCGCGCTCGCCGACGCGGTGGCACAGTTGCTGGGTTAGTCGCACTTGCTTGGAGGTCTTCCGAACTAGGCGGTCACGGCGGCGCACTGCTGCGGGGCGCGCCAGGCTCGGGGCAGCGCCACAGCGACGCCGACCACGCCGAGGGCCAGCGGAACCACCAACGCCGCCCGGTACGAGTCGAGTTGAGAGGCGCCGGCCGCCGTCGCTGCGACCTGGACCGCGGTGGTGACGGCCAGCCCGATCGCGGCGCCGAACTGGAAGGTCGTGTAGAGCAGACCGCTGGTGAGTCCTTGCGCGGAGGCCTCGACACCGTCGGTGGCGGCGATCGTCAACGGCCCGTAGGCCAGGGTGAACGCGATGCCCAGCGCCAGCAGGCTGGGCAGCATGCTCAGGTACGCCCAGTCCCGTTCCACGCCGAGGAACAGCAGGAAGGACAGCGCCGCGCAGGCCATCCCGGCCGCGATGACGCGCCACAAACCGAAACGGCGCACCAGGACCGGAGTGAGGGTCGGCGCCAGGACCGCGTCGATCGCGACGACCAGCAGGGCCACTGCGGTGGACAGCGCCGACCAGCCACGCAGTTCCTGCAGGTAGAGCACGACGATGAACTGGAAGCCCATGAAGCCGGCGGCCAGGCAGCCGGCCCCGAGGTAGGCGTTGACCTGTGGGCCCGGCCGCAGCAGAGCCGGCGGCACCAACGGGTCCTTGGCGACGCGCTGCCGGGCTCCGAACCCGACGAACAACGCCAGCGCGGTCAACGCGAGCCCTATCGAGCCGAGAACCGTTCCGTGGGCGGCATTTTCGACTGCCGTGACGGTGAATACGACCGCCCCGGTGACGAGTAACGCACCGGGCAGGTCGAGCGATCGGCGGGCGGCGACCTCGTCGCGCGGGATCAGCGGGAAGGCCAGCAGCAGCACGGTCGAGGCCAGCACGACCGGCGCGAAGAACACCCACCGCCAGCCGAGGGAGGTCAGCAGGCCGCCCGCGACGAGACCCAGCGAGAATCCCGCCGCACCGATACCGGCGTAGATGAGCACGGCCCGGTCTCGTTGCGGCCCTTCGGGAAAGCTCGTGGTGATGATCGCGAGTCCGGCCGGCATCAGGAAGGCCGCGGCGATACCGGTGATGACCCGGACCGCGATGACCGTCGCACCGTTGGCGGCGATGCCACCCAGCGCGGACACCCCGATGAAGATGACCAGTGCGGTGAGAAAAACACGCCGCCGCCCGTAGACGTCGGCGGTGCGGCCACCGAGCAGCATGAATCCGCCGTAGCCGATCACGTATCCGCTGACGATCCACTGCAGTTCGACGGTCGGCAGGTCGAGTGCGTGCCGGATGGTGGGCAATGCGATGTTGAACATCGCAATGTCGATGCCTTCCAGGAACGCCGCCCCACACAGCGCCGCGAGCAGCAACGCCCCGCGGAGTCCAGAGGTCATCTTCACATCGGTCACGGCCATCTGCCCACCTTCGGTTCCTATTGGTAACTGACCACATCATCAGGCACCATGGAGCCGTGGCGGAAGAAGGCACTTTGAAGTCAGTCGGTTCCTCGCAGGGAACCGACTGCTGCCCGGAGGCCTTCCAATGGGACCGGCGTGAGGATTGTGAGGTCCGGCAGATCCTCGACCGCATCGCCGACAAATGGTCGCTGCTCATCATCGCCCTGCTCGACGACGGTTCCCTGCGGTTCACCGAGCTCAAGCGGCTGATCGACGGGGTCAGCCAGCGCATGCTGACCGTTACGCTGCGCCAGCTCGAACGCGACGGCCTGGTCACGCGGACCGTGCACCCGGTTGTCCCGCCCCGGGTCGACTACGAGCTGACCGACCTGGGCCGCACCCTGCACCAGACCGTACAGTCACTGGTCCGCTGGACCGAGGAGCACCAAGGCGATATCGCCGCGGCGCGCCGGCGCTTCGACGAAGCGAACGCGGCGTCGGACCGGAGCTGACCCGCCGCGCCGGCAGGCCGGCGAACCTAGGCGAATGCCTCCACGGGCGGGCAGGAACACACCAGATTGCGGTCCCCGTAGGCGGCGTCGATCCGGCGGACCGGCGGCCATACCTTCGCCCGGAACCCCTTGCCCAGCGGGTAGGCGGCCTGCTCACGGGTGTACGGGTGCGGCCAGTCGGCCACCAACAGCGATTCCGCGGTGTGCGGGGCGCCGCGCAGCGGATTGTCGTCGGCCGGCCACTCCCCCGACCCCACCTTGTCGATCTCCGCACGGATGGCGATCATGGCGTCGCAGAACGCATCGACCTCGGCCAGGTTCTCGCTCTCGGTCGGCTCCACCATCAAGGTGCCGGCGACCGGGAAGCTCATGGTCGGTGCGTGGAAACCGAAGTCCGCCAGTCGTTTCGCGACATCGTCGACGGTGACACCGGTGGCCTTGGTGATGCCGTTGAGGTCGAGGATGCACTCGTGGGCAACCATGCCGTTCTCGCCGGTGTAGAGCACCGGGAAGTACTCGTCGAGCCGGCGGGCCACATAGTTGGCCGAGGCGATCGCGGTCAGCGAGGCCGCCCGCAGGCCCTGCCCGCCCATCATCCGGATATAGGTCCAGGTGATCGGCAGGATCGACGCCGAACCGTACGGCGCGGCGGACACGGTGTACTTGTCACCGAGTTCGTCGGCCAGCGGATGCCCGGGGAGGTACGGCGCCAGATGGCTGCGCACCGCGACCGGACCGACGCCGGGGCCACCGCCGCCGTGCGGGATGCAGAACGTCTTGTGCAGGTTCAGGTGGCTGACGTCGCCGCCGAACCGGCCGGGCCGGGCCAACCCGACCAGCGCGTTGAGGTTGGCGCCGTCGACATAGACCTGACCACCCGCATCGTGCACGGCCGCACAGATATCGGCCACATCGTGTTCGTACACCCCGTGCGTGGACGGGTAGGTGATCATCAGCGCGGCCAGCCGGTCGGCGTGCTCGGCCACCTTGGCGCGCAGGTCGTCGAGGTCCACGTCGCCGTTGGCGCGGCAGCCGACCACCACCACCCGCATCCCCACCAGCGCCGCGGATGCCGCGTTGGTGCCATGCGCGCTGGACGGGATGAGGCACACGTCCCGGTTCGTCTCACCGTTGGCACGGTGATAGGCCTCGATGGCCAACAGCCCGGCGTACTCACCCTGCGATCCGGCGTTGGGCTGCAACGAAATCTCGTCATAGCCGGTGATGGCGGTCAGCCAGGTCTGCAGGTCGGCGATCAGCCGGCGCAGCCCCGGATTGTCCGAAGCCGGGGCGAACGGGTGCTGCTTGGCGAACTCGGGCCAGGTGATCGGCTCCATCTCGGCGGCCGCGTTGAGCTTCATCGTGCACGAACCCAGCGGGATCATGCTGCGGTCGAGGGCAATATCCTTGTCCGCCAAAGCCCGAAGGTAACGCATCATAGAGGTCTCGGTGCGGTACAGATGGAAGGCGGGATGGGTCAGGAATTCCGAGGTGCGGGTGGCGATGTCCACACCGACCTGCCCCACCGCCCGGACGCCGAAGGCTTCCAGCACGGCCTCGACGTGCGCGTCGGTGGTGGCCTCGTCGCAGGACACCGACACATGGTCGGCGTCGACGCGCCACAGGTTGATGCCGGTGGACTTCGCGGCGGCGACGACCTCGTCGGCGCGGCCGGGAACATGGGCCAGCACGGTGTCGAAGAACGCCTGGTGCACCAGTGAATCGCCAAGGGCCGCAGCGATCGTCGCGGCGTGGGTGTGCACGCGGCGGGCGATGGCGGTCAACCCGGTGGCGCCGTGGTAGCTGGCGTACATGGCGGCGATGACGGCCAGCAGCACCTGCGCGGTGCAGATGTTGCTGGTCGCCTTGTCCCGGCGGATGTGCTGCTCGCGGGTCTGCAGGCTCAGACGGAAGGCCGGCGAACCGTCCGCGTCGAGTGAGACACCGACCAGCCGGCCCGGCAGCTGCCGGGCGTGTTTGGTGTGCACCGCCAGGTATCCGGCATGTGGTCCGCCGAATCCCATTGGCACACCGAAGCGTTGGGTGGTACCGAAGGCCACGTCGGCACCGAACTCGCCGGGCGGGGTGACCAGCGTCGCGGCCAGCAGGTCGGCGCCGACGGCGACCAGCGCGCCGCGTTCGTGGGCCTGGGCCACCAGTTCCGACCAGTCGGTGACGCGGCCACTGGCGCCCGGCAGCTGGACGATGACGCCGAAGAGGTCACCGTCGGGCAGCCCGTCGCGCAGGTCGGCGGTGACGACCTCGATGCCGAGGGGTTCGGCACGGGTCGCGATGACGGCAGCGGTCTGGGGGTAGACATCGATGTCCACGGCCAGCCGCTTCGACGGGCCCTTGACCGCGCGGTGCATCAGCGTCATGGCCTCGGCGGCGGCGGTGCCCTCGTCGAGCATCGAGGCGTTGGCGACGTCCATTCCGGTCAGGTCGCTCACCATGGTCTGGAAGTTCAGCAGCGCCTCCAGGCGCCCCTGGCTGATCTCGGGCTGGTACGGCGTGTAGGCGGTGTACCAGGCCGGGTTCTCCAGGATGTTGCGCTTGAGCACCGGCGGGGTCAGCGTGTCGAAGTAGCCCTGCCCGATCATCGACACCGCCACGGTGTTGGAGTCGGCCAGTGCACGCAGCTCCGCGAGCGCCTGCTCCTCGGTAGCCGCCGGGGGCAGCTGGTCCAGGCCGGGTGCCAGGCCGTCGGCGCCCACTGCGTCGAGGATGCCGGTCGGCAGCGCCTTGACGGCCAGTTCATCGAGGGAGTCGACCCCGATGACGCCGAGCATGGTGGCGATGGCATCGGCGTCCAGCCCGATGTGGCGGTCCGCGAAGCGCGACGGTAACTGGTCGGACACATGAACTCCCGGGTCGAGGCGATCTGTCGTGTGCGCGGTGCGCACGCACACGTCGGTGCCCTCTCCCTCTGTCGGGGGTGCCTGAGAGATTCAGTCCGCGGTGGACCTTTCCCCATGGGCGGGTGCGCTGAGCACCGCTTTCCAGAGGCATCGTGGCCGTGCGCGGTCCGGGGGCCTGAGAGGTTGACGGAGAGGTATTGCTCCTTCGGCGCCCGTGACTGGCCGTCACGGAACTCTCCCGCACAAGGGCGATGCGCAGCCGATTCTACCGCCCGGCCAGATCCAGCGCCGTCCACGCCAGCGCAGTCGCGCCGTCCCGCAGCGCGGCCTCGGCCTGCGGGCCCACCGCGGCGTCGGCGAACTCTCGCTGATGGTTCACCGCCGGCAGCGATCCGATGCCGATATACGGG
Organism: Mycobacterium sp. AMU20-3851; assembly: GCF_043974665.1. Lineage (NCBI taxonomy): Bacteria > Bacillati > Actinomycetota > Actinomycetes > Mycobacteriales > Mycobacteriaceae > Mycobacterium > Mycobacterium sp. AMU20-3851. Next base: position 2,477,658 of record NZ_CP146371.1, on the reverse strand, counting down.
TGGATGGCCCGCACCACCTGGGACACATTGCCCATGTCGGTCGACGCGGTGCGCATCGCCGCCGCGCCCTCGGCCGGCTCGGCCAGCATGTCCCGCCCCAGCCGCGCGGTGTTGGCGATGAACAGGTCCAACAGGTCCTCGTCGGTGCGGAACTCCGCGTACGGCGGGGACTCCAGCTCGATCTCCAGTTCGCAGCCCGTGCCCAGGGCCCCGGCGGCGAAGCAGTCGCGGATGCGGCGTTCGATGCCGGTGAGCTCGGCCAGGGTGCGGGCCCGCACGTACCAGCGGCCGGTGGCCGAGTCCGGGATGGCGTTCGGGGCCGTTCCGGCCTCGGTCACCACACCGTGCACCCGGGTGGTGGGTGGCAACTGCTGGCGCAGCAGACCGATGGCGACCTGGGCGACGGTGAACGCGTCGGCGGCGTTGACCCCCAGGTGCGGGTACGCACCGGCGTGGGCGCTGACCCCACGGTAGGAGATCCGCCAGTGCGCGACCGCCAACGGTTCGGCGCGCGGGGCGTCCACCGGGCCGGGGTGCATCATCAGGGCCGCGTCCAGGCCGTCGAACTCGCCGGCATCCAGCATGCTGATCTTGCCGCCGCCGCCCTCCTCGGCCGGGGTACCGATGACGTGCACGGTGATGCCGGTGTCGCCGGCGGCGCGCACCATCAGTGCCGCGCCCACCGAGGACGCGGCGATCAGGTTGTGCCCGCAAGCGTGACCGAGCCCGGGCAGCGCGTCGTACTCGGCGATGAAGGCGATGTGCAGCGGTCCGTCGCCGGCCCGGGCGTGGAACGCCGTCGCCAACCCGGCGGCTCGGCGGTCGACGCTGAACCCGTGCCCGTCGAGCAGGTCGGTCAGCATCCGGTGGGCCCGCACCTCCTGCCACGCGGTCTCCGGATCGGCGTGCAGCCGGGTGCTGATGCCGCGCACCAACTCCCAGTTGCCCACCAGACACTCCCGGGCCAGTTCCTTAAAGGTCACCCGGGACCCCGAAGCTCGGCGCGGCCGACGGGTCCAGGGCGCGCCGGACGTAGTCGTCGCGCTGGGGCTCCCAGACCGTCCACAGCTCGGCCAGCCGCGTGTACGGGTCCTCGGCCCAGTCCACCCGCAGCGTCGTCTCGGGCCATTCGACCTCGCGGTAGACCAGCAGCCCGGCGGCGTGGATCGGGCCCTCCTCGCCGCCGGCGGCCAGCGCGGCGGCCAGCCCGTCCAGCAAGCGGCGTTCGAACTGCCCGGCCGTCGAGGTCTCGTAGCCGCGGACCAGTTCGGTGATGGTGGCCGCCGAGGCCAGCATGTTGCCGGCCCCGACAACCCCGTCTCCGGCGAGGTGGTGGTGGTTGCCCAGGGCGCCGGTACCGCTGAACGCGGCGCTGCGGCCCGCCCGGTCCAGCACGGTCAGCTGCCGATAGTCGCGCAGGTCATGGGCCGCGACGACGGTGTCCAGGGCGGTCCGGGCATCCGCGCCGGCGGCGAGCTGATCCAGCAGGAGCGGGCCCAGCCGGGGGTCGGTGACGTTCTGGCTGGCGGCTGCCCCGAGCCCGGGCCGGATGTTCAGGCAGCGCGAGGCCACCGCGGGCGAGGACGAGGCAATGATCATGCCGAAGGCCCCGGAATCGCGGTCCAGCGCGGCGAGCGAGAACGTCATGACGCCGCCTGTCGCACCGCGATGACGTCCACCTCGACCAGCCACTCGGGCCGGGCCAGGGCACTGACCACCAGCCCGGTGGACACCGGGTGCACCCCCTTGAGCCAGCGCCCGACCACCCGGTACACGATCTCGCGGTAGCGCGGATCCACAAGGTAGATGGTCACTTTGACGATGTCGTCCAGGGTGGCGTCGGCCTCGGCGAGCAGGGTCGCGATATTGGACATCGCCTGCTCGGTCTGGGCGGCCACATCGCCGACGCCGATGTTCTCCGCCGTGTCGAGGTCCTGACCGATCTGGCCGCGCAGGTAGATGGTGTCCCCGGCGACCACGGCCTGGCACAGATCGTTGTCCAGATTCTGCTCCGGGTAGGTGTCGCGGGTGTTGAACGGGCGGATTCTGGTGTGTGTCACGGGGTCTCCCCGCCCTGCACCCGATCGGACAGTTCGGCGGCGGCCTTGACCAGCCCCAGCGGGCCGTCGAAGTCGAAGTTGCGGTAGACGGCCTGATAGTGCGCGAACGGCGGTGCCTGGGCGAACAATTGGAAGGTCAACCGGTGGCCGGCATAGTCGCTGTTGAGCAGGTCGCGGGCGAAGGCCAGTAGCTTGCGGCGGTCGTCGGCCTGCCACTCGTCGGTGATCGAGTAGTACTTATCCAGCCATTCCGAGGCGCCCGGGACACCGAAGGTGGCCGAGTCCGGGGTGATGCAGATCTGGCCGCCGCACAGTTCACGGGCGTAGTGCATCATCTGCGGCAGCTGAGTCTGCGCCCACACCCGGCCGGCGTACAGCAGCGACTGGTTCGGCATCAGCAGCCCACCCGGGCTGGTCTCGGCGGTGGCGATCGCGGCGGTCAGGTGCGCGTCTATCCCCTCCCGGTAACACGCCAGCATCGCCAGCTTCTCCTGCACGGCCGGGTTGTTGTCCAGGCCGGTCTGGCGCACGTTGTGCAGGGCCGCGCCGATCATCAGATCCGCGAACCGGATCGAGCGGTGCACGTACGGCAGCGCGCTGTAGCGGTGCAGGCAGCTGCGCACGAAGGTGGCAGCCCGGGTGTGCCGGTAGAACAGCACGTCGTCCCACGGGATCAGCACGTTGTCGAAGATCACCAGCGATTCGACCTCGTCGACCCGGTTGGACAGCGGATAGTCCGCGGCGTCGCGCCGGCCGGCGAAACCGGTGCGGCAGATGAACTTCAGGTTCGGCGCGTTAAGGTCGGCAATGAATCCCACCGCGTAGTCGGAGAGCTTGGAGTCACCCCAATTGGCGATGGTCGGCTTGGTGTAGGCCTGGGTGGCGTACGGCGCGGCGGTCTCGTACTTTGCCCCGCGCACGATGATGCCGTCGTCGGTTTCCCTGACCACGTGCAGCAGCATGTCCGGGTCCTGGTCCTGGGGCCGCTTGGACCGGTCACCCTTGGGGTCGGTGTTGGCCGAGATGTGGAACGGATCACCGGTGGCAGCCTTCTTCACGTGCCGGCGGATGTTCTCGGCGAACCGCGGGTCGACCTCGTTGAGAACGTCCTGCCCGTCGTAGAGGGCCCACATCTCGCCGATGGTCTCGTCCCCGACCCGGGTGACCACACCGCGCGCCTCGTCCAGGACGAGGTCGATGGCCTTGCGCTTGTCCTGCCAATCCTGTTGCGTCAACGGCATCTTGTTGGCGATCGCGTTGCGTTCGCCGTTCTCGTCGACATAACTCATCACGTCCCGGGTGGCCGCCTCGTGCGCCAGATCGTAGATCCGGGACCGGATGTCGATGATGGGCGCGAACATCGGGTGCTTGGTGACGTCGTGCACCTGTTCGCCGTCGATGTAGATCTCACGCCCGGTGTTGATGGACTCCCGGTATTCGTCTCCGGTCTTGATCATGCGATTTGTCCTTCCGTGTTGTGTGCCGAGAGCGTGCGATACGTGCCGCGCAGATGCAGCAGCGGTTCGGCATCGGTGTGCACGACGTGGCGCACCTCGCCGAGGTAGAGGTGGTGGGACCCGACGTCGGTGACGTCGTGCAGGACGCATTCGAAGGCGGCCACACTGCCCGCGTACACCGGCAGACCGTTGCGTCCGTCGGCCCACTCGCCCTCGGCGAAGGTGAACGGCGGCCTACCCTCGCGCGAGCGCCCGGCGAAGGTGTCTGCCGCACAACGATGCTCGGGGCCCAGCAGGGAAACATTGAACGCACCGGAGTTCTGGATGGCGGCGTTGATGGGGCTGCGGCGGTTGATGCAGACGCCCAGGATCGCCGGTTCGTCGGACACCCGACTCACCGCAGACACGGTCTGCCCCCAGCGCAGGTTGTCGGTGCCGGTGGTGACGATGGTGACCGGTGTCGCAGCACAGCTGATGGCTCGGATGTAGTCGCGCGTGCCTATCGGCGTCAAGGTGGATTTCATTGTCATCCCTTGCATTTCGGATTGGGGATCGGTACCACGGATGGCAGCGTTGGTGTCCGTGGTCATGATGCTGCCCGAATCAGGATCATCTGACAAAGAGCTGGATCCGTTGTTCTGCATCTATTTTGGCGATGTCACCGGTAACGGTGACCAGGACTTTGCCGACCCGGTCCGGTTCGCCGAACCGGCGGTGCGCATCGGCAATGCGGTCGAGGGTGAACGTGGCGTCGTGTACGAGGCGCGACCGCCCGGCCACCAGGGCGGGCAGCACCTCGGCCGCCAACTCGCGGCACAGCGCGGCCCGCACCTCGTCGGGCAGCCGGCCCAGGCTCGACGAGGAGACCTCCGCACCGGTGGCCATCAGCGCACCGAGGTCGAGCTGCGCATCGCCGCCGCCGGCCACCCCGACGATCACCAGCCGCCCGAGCGGGGCCAGTAACCCGACGTTGGCGCCCAGGGTCGGCGCGCCCTGATTGTCCAGGATGACGTCGTAGCCCTCGGGCACCAGCCGGCGGGCCTCGGCGAACTCATCGGTGCCGCCGTAGTCGATCACCGTGTGCGCCCCGAGCTCGGCGCACAACGCGGACTTCTCCGGTCCCCGGGCAGTACCGGTGACCACGGCGCCCTGTGCACGGGCCAACTGGACGGCCATCGAGCCAACTCCCCCGGCCGCACCATGGATGAGCACCCGGTCGCCGGCGCGAATACGCCCGCGGTGCAGCAGATTCCACCACGCCGTGGCCGCGACCTCGGGAAAGGCGCCGGCGAGCCTCAGATCCATTTCTTCGGGGAGCACCATGCACGCACCGGCGGGCACCGCCACATATTCGGCATAGGCCCCGGCCCGGCTGAGGGCGGCAACTCGGTCCCCCACTCTCGGTGTGGTCACCTCGTCGCCGGCGGCCACCACTGTGCCCGCGCATTCCAGACCCGGGATGCCGGCCGGTGGCACTGGCATCGCACCGCGGCACTGCAGGACCTCGGCGTTGTTGATACCGAAGGCCGCGACCGCGACCAGGACATCCCCGGGCCCCGGCGCCGGGACGGGCACCCGCTCGATCCGCAGTGGTTCCGGGCCGCCCGGGTCGGCGAGCACGGCGGCCGACATCGTGGTCACCGCAACGCCACCTGCGCGTGGAAATCCAGGATGGCCCGCGTGAATTCGACGGGGCAGGTCTCCGGGCTGGCGATGTCCCCGTCGACCAGGAGGTGTTCGCGGGCCTGCGGGAAGGCCGCCATGACCCGGCCGTGACGCGGGTACGCCCGCTTGTCCCGGGCCGACGCCACGCACAGCACCGGGCCCGGGTAGCGGCCCAGTCGGTCCTCGGAACGGTAGGCGCCCACGGCGGCATGACCGCGGTCGGGGTCCGGGTGGGCCAGCACATCGCGCACGTAGCGGGACTGCACCGCGGGATGTGGGTGAGCCAGATACTCGGCGCGGCGTCGCCACAGCTGCGCGAGATGATCACCGTCGCGCTGGGCCGGGATGGCGTTGAAGGCGGGCGCCCCGCGACGGCGTTCCCGTTCCTCGGCGTCGATGTACGGAGTGGACGACAACACCAGGGAGAGCACTCGTTCGGGTGCCTCGGCGGCCAGCTGGTAGGCAACCAGGCCGCCGTAGTGGTGACCGACCAGGTGGGCCGACGGCACCCGCAGTTCGTCCAGGAGATCCCAGACCGCAGTCGCCGCTGCCTCGATCGTGTTGACGGCAGGCGCCTCGGATGCCCCGTAGCCGGGCAGGTCCGGGATCACGATGCGGTACCCGTCGATCAGTTCGGCAACGGCCCGGAATTCGTCCCAGCTGCGTGGGGTCTGGTGCAGCAGCACCACACAGGGTCCGTCGATGTCGGCACCTCTGGTGGCAACATGCATTCGCCCCGAGCGGGTCTGGACGTACATGGGTTCCGGCGCGATGCCGCTCACGTGGCCTCCAAGTCAGTGGACGATGATTCCATCCAAAGCCGCCGTGATCATCTTGGCAAACACTGAATAGTGTTGCACCGCATCGCATCTACAGATGCAAGGCATCGCCTTGAGCGATGTGGGGCGAACCCGGTTCAGCGGTCCCGGCCGACCACTGCCCGGCAGCGATCGGCGAATGCGGTGGCGCGTCTGCTCATCCGCATCGACTGCAGCGAGGCAACCACAACCCGCAACGGGCGGACCTCGTCGAGGATCGGCACCGCCACCACCCGGCCGCCGGCATAGGTGCTGTCAGTGGCCGGAAGTTGGTGCAGCAGGCTGTATCCGTGGTCCTGGGCCACCATCGCCCGCACCGTCTCGTAGCTGCTGGAGCGGTACTGCACATTGGGCGTCAACCCGCGTTCGGTGAACACACCGATGAAGTAGTCCCGGCTGAACGGCAGATCGACCAGGATCATCGGTTCGTCCACCAGGTCGGCGAGCTTGACGCCGGCCGCGTCGGCCAGCCGATGCGCGGCCGGAAGCGCTGCGTAGGGCCTAATCTCGGCCAACACGTCCCGATCGATACCCTCGCCGAGGGCCAGGTCGTAGGTCAAGGCCACCTCTGCGCGACCCGACTCCAGGTATTCACCGACCTCGCCGGCCACCGCCTCGGTGACGCGCACCTCCAGGCCCGGGTGGTCACGCTTGAGGCCGGCCAGGATGGACGGCAGGTAGAACGGCGCCAGCGGGCTGAAGCACACCACCTGCAGCGGTCCCCAGAACGCCTGCGTCTCACCGGCTATCGATTCCAGCGATTCGGCCAGCGCGGCGAGCGTCTGACGGGACCGCAACAGAAGTTCCTTACCGGCGGCGGTGAGAATGAGCCCCTTGGCATGCCGGCGGATGAACAACTGGACGCCGAGCTCTTTTTCCAGATGTGCGACGGCCGAGGACACTGCCGACTGTGCGACGAAGAGGTCCTCGGCCGCCCGGGTCATGCTCTCCCGCTCAGCGACCCGGATGAAGTAGCGCAGTTGGGTCAGCGAAATCCCGCGCAACTGGTCGACGCCGGTCACGGCCCACCCAGCACCGAGGGCAGCCAGGTGGCCAGCGCCGGGAACAGGATCACCAGCAGCAGTACACCGATGGTGGCCAACAGGAACGGGGTGTTCGCACGCAGTACGCTCCAGGCGTCCACCCTGGCGATCTTGGCCGCGACCACGAGTGACATGGCCACCGGCGGAGTGACCTGGCCGATGATCACGGTCAGCACGATGATCACGCCGAAGTACACCGGATCGATGCCGACGGCCAGCATGGTCGGCAGCATCACCGGCATGATCACCGGGATGAGCGGGTCGAACAACATGCCGGCCAGGATCGCGGTGACGGCCAGAACCACCACGTAGCCCAATTGGGCGTCGCCCGGCACGATCATCGTCGCGAAATCGGTGAGGGCCTTGGGCAATCCGGCCATCGCCAGTACCGCGCCCAGCGCCACCGACACTCCGACGATGAGCATCACCTCGCCGGTGAGCACCGCGGCCTCCACCAGGCACCGGTAGAGCCGGCGGATCCCGAGAGACCGGAATACCACCGCCGAGATTCCGATGGCGTACACGACGGCGAAGGCACCCGACTCGGTGGGCGTGAACACTCCCAAGGTCAGACCGAGCAGCACCAGGATCGGGACACCGAACGCCAGGATCGCCCCACGTCCGGTCCGCCACACCTCGCGCCAGCTGAAATCGATCCGCTCACCCCAGTTGTTGCGGCGGGCCTGGACCGCGACGACCACCATCAGCACCCCGGTCAGGATGAGGCCGGGGATGATGCCGGCCAGGAACAGTGCGCCCAGCGAGGTGCCGGTGGCGGCCGCATACAAGATCATCGGCGACGACGGCGGGATCAGCGGTCCGATACCCGAGGACGATGCGGTCACCGCTGCGGCATATGCGCCCGGGTAGCCGTGCTTTCGCATCTGCGGAATCAGGGTGGATCCGGTGCCCGCCAGGTCGGCGACCGAGGTGCCGACCATGCCCCCGAAGAACAGGCTGGTGGACACGTCGACCTGGGCCAGGCCGCCCGGCAACGGCCCGAAAAGGGACCTGGCGAAGGCGAATACCCGTTCGGCGATGCCGCCGGCATTCATCACCACGCCGGCCAGGATGAACAGCGGCATGGCCAGCAGCACGAAGCTGCTCATCCCGTCGGTCACCTGCTGCGGGTACTGCAGCATCCAGGAGCCGCCCACCGTCGCGTACAGCGCGACGCCGCCCGCCATCGCGATGATCAGCGGGGTGCCCAGCAGCAACAACCCGACGATGACGACCAGGGTGATGGCCAGTACCACGACTACTCCTGTTCTATCTGGCGCAGGATCGCAGCCCGGCAGCCCGGCAACTGGAACAGCACGATCAACGCGGCGGCCAGCGCCCCGACCGGTAACGCCGCGGTGAAGAAGCCGGAGGGCAGCCGCAGGTACGGCACCGGATCGTCACCGAACTTCGTCACGTACAGGTAGGCGAACCAGGCCAAGTGCAACAGCACCGCCGCGGTGAGCAGATCGGTGAACAGCCGCAGCCACACCTGTACCCGGACCGACAGCCTGCCGACGAAGGCCCGGATGGCGATCGACTCGCGGCGACGCACACCGAGCGTGAAGCCCAGCATGGTCAGCCAGAGCATCAGGCCGGTGACGAGCTCCTCGGTCCAGCCCAGCGGGGAGTCGAACCCGGCCCGCAGCACCGCATTGGCGAACAGGATCAGGGTGATGGCGGCCAGCGTCGATGCCGACAGCAGCTCCAGCACCCGGTCGATCAACTTGTGGGTGGCCGGGTCGGGATCCATCCCGGCGGTGGAATCGAGCACCATGGCGACCTCACCGGGCTCGGCGAGCGGCGGGTGCGGGTCCACGGCGGTCATCGCCCCGCCCCAGAAGGGTCCAGCCGGTCGTCGAGCAGCCGGCCGAATCCCAGCCGCGCCGCGCGCACGCCGGCGATCTCCAAGGCGTACCAGAAGGAGGCCTGCACAGCGCTGATCACCGGCTTACCGAGCTCAGCCTCCAGTGCCGCGATGGCGCCGACACTGGCGAAGTTGGTACAGCTGATGAACACCGCGGAGGCCTCATCGATGTCGGTCTCGACCGCGAGATCGTAGACACGTTCCAGCGGCACCTCGGCCAGTTCCTTGTCGCTGGTGATCCCCAGGCCGACACTGGCCACCACAGGGTGTCCGTTCTCGCCGAAAAACCGTGTCGCGCGGTCGATCACTTCCTGCCGGTAGGGGGTGATCAGGCTGATCGGTCCGGCCTCGACGGCCTTCAGCGCGGCGATGCCGGCGGTCGAGGTGGTGGTGCACCGGCCGATCAGCCCGCTCCATTGTTCGAAATGCCCGACCAGCATCCGGTCCCACGCCGTGCCGTGCAGGAACGAGGCGCTGGTGCCGCCGAAGACCAGCACATCGAGCGGGGCCTGGGCCACCAGTTCGACGGCCGTGCGCAGTTCCGGCGAGCGCATCATCGCGTCGATCCCGTCCACCGTGACACTGGGCAGCGTCACGCGGCTGGTGTGCACGGTGGCCGACGGGGTGGCCATGGCGTACATCTCGGCTTCCATCAGCGTGCTGGAGGCCATGTACACCAGACCGATCCGGGTCGCGGTGTTCAGTGCGCCGAGCGGCAGGTGCGGCCGGGACAAGGGCGCGGCGGCGTTCACTGGTTGTACTCGGCGAGCACGCGGTCGGCGAAGTCCCCGGGGATGCCCGCGGCGATCTCGTCGCGCACTCCGCCGACCGCCGCGCTGAGCTGGTTCACATCGGCCTCGTTGACCTGCACGCCGGCCGCCTCGAACTTGGACAGCAGCTGTTCGTCGGCTTCGGCGCCCGCGGTGCGGCTGGTGACCGCGGCGGCGGCCGCCGCCTTCTCCAGACCCTGCTGGACCTCGGGTGAGAGTTCCTGCCAGGTGTCCTCGTTGATCGTCAGGTAGACGGGACTGTAGATGTGTGAGGTCAGCGACAGGTAGGGCTGCTTCTCGTAGAAGGAGAAGGCGTCGATCACCTTCAGCGGGTTCTCCTGCCCGTCCAGCACACCCTGGTCCAGGGCCAGGTAGGCCTCGCCGATGTCGATCTGGGTAGGGGCGGCGCCGAGCGCCTCGAACAGCGCGACGCGGGCCGGGTTGCCCGGCACCCGGATCTTCAGGCCGGCCAGATCGGCGGAGGTGACGATCGGGCGCTTGCTGTTGGTGATCTGCCGAAAACCGTTCTCGCCGAAGCTCAGGACGCGGGCACCGACGGTCTCGACCAGGGATCCGCTCAGCTCATCACCGTAGGGCCCGTCCAGGAACTCCGAGACGGTGTCGCGGTCGGTGAACAGGAACGGCATGTCCATGATGGTGAAGGTCGGGTCCAGGTTGGCCACCGAACCGCTGACCGCGGCGACGTCGATGGCGCCGGCCCGCAGCCCCTGCAGCACCGCCTCCTCGTCACCGATCGCCCCGCCGGTCTGCACGGTGAGGTCGACCGAGTCACCCAGTTCGTTCTCGACCTCCTCGGCGAAGGCCAGCAGCATGTCGGCAAGCGGATCGCCTGCGCTGGTCTCCACCGCGAGCATGAGTGGTGTTGTACCGGAGTTCTTTTCGCCCGAATCGGAGCAGCCGGACAACACCAGCGCGGCGGCCGCGCCACACACCGTGATCGCCCTCGTCAGTGACTTCATCGTTTCCTCTCATGGCCCAACGGTTTTCGGGTGGAACTTGGATCCGCCGCCGGCGCCGATGCCAACGCGATGGATCAAGAGTCCGAGACCAACTGGACCGCGTCAAACAGTCAAAAGCGAGCGTCTGCATCTGTCAAACAGATGCTGCGTAACACGAATTTAACTGCAGCAGAAGACACTTCGTCGTGACACGGACGTAACGCGGCTACGTTTGACTACTGGGTTGGCAACGGCGTAACCGGCCCCGATTCGAGGAGAAAACCGGTGGCCGCCCCAGGGGTCGGGACCGACGGCGCGGCGTGGACAGCCCGCAATCGGCCGCTTGTGACAAAGATCATCGGCGCCGCGGCGCCGGGAGTGTGTCCAATGCAATGGTCTTTGCGCACGAAAAAAGCCGCCCGTAGGCGGCCTCTTCGAAGTGCTGTCCGTGCGAACTCAGCCGATCTTGCGGTCGCGGGTCTTGCGCCGCGACGCCAGCTCGTCCTCCGGGGCGGCGATCGACTCGCCACCGTCGGCGCGCTCGCCCGGGAAGTCGGCGATCGCACCGGTCAGCTCACGCATGGCACCCGACACCGCGATGCCGAACACGCCCTGACCGCCCTGCAGCAGGTCGACGACCTCTTCGGCGGAAGTGCACTCGTAGACGGTGGTGCCGTCGGAGAACAGGGTGATGTTGGCGAGGTCCTGCACACCGCGCTGGCGCAGGTGATCGACCGCGACGCGGATGTTGTGCAGCGAGATACCGGTGTCCAGCAGCCGCTTCACGATCTTGAGGACCAGGATGTCCTTGAAGGAGTACAGCCGCTGGCTGCCGGATCCGGCGGCGCCGCGGATCGACGGGACCACCAGCGACGTCCGCGCCCAGTAGTCGAGCTGGCGGTAGGTGATACCGGCGATCTGGCAGGCGCTGGGCCCGCGGTACCCGACGAGTTCGTCCGGCACCGAATCATCCGGGAAGAGCCCGCCCTGCACGGGCTCGCTGGGGGCACTGTTCACCGGCTGTCTGGCGCCGCTGGAAGACAAGTCCAACTCCCCCTGATGTGGCGTGTCGCCCACAGTCCATCCTCTCGCCGTCGACCCCGCACCGTGACCGATACCGCGTCAGATCCGGGTTCGAATGTGTCGAGCATACGCTCAACACATTGCCGCTACTGCTCGTCGTCGATCAAAATTATGGCTGCCCGTTTCTCACGCCGCTCACACTCGACCCGCGTGTCGAGCTCACGAGACGCATCCGTGACGTTCCCTTGATCAGGTGGCTTTGAAGTCGTCCGGGGACACGCTGTCGAGGAACTCCTTGAATTTCTCCACCTCGTCCTCGCGCACCGGTCCGTCCGACTCGTCCTCGGTCTCGTCCGGGATCAGCAACCCCGCCTCGGCCAGCACGGCTTCCTCGACATAGATCGGTACCCCGACCCGCAGCGCGATGGCCACCGAATCCGAGGGCCGCGCGGACACCTTGATGTCGCGGTCGAAGATCAGGTCGGCGTAGAAGGTGCCTTCCTGCAGGTCGACGATGCGTACCTCTTTGAGCGAATGCCCCAGCGCGGCAATCAGATCGCGAATCAGGTCGTGCGTCAGCGGCCGGGGCGTCTCGATACCCTGCTGTTCCTGCGCGATCGCCTGAGCCTCGGACTGGCCGATCCAGATCGGCAGATAACGGTCACCGTCGGACTCCCGCAGGAGCAGCACCGGCTGGTTCTGGGGTTGCTCCACGCGTATACCGACTACCCGAACCTCACCCATCAGCGCCTGCCCTTCGCGAATCAGCCGTCGAGGGAAAGTCTAGTCCTCAACGATCGAGAACGTCTCGCACCGCGGACTTGATCAACGACGTGTGCAGAGTGATGGCCAGCGCCGCGACTTCCCGTGCCAGATCGTCGGCACGGTCCCGCGCACCGGCCTTACCTGCGGCGGCCACCGGACCGGCGATCTGGGCGATCAGGTCGGACTGGCGGTCCGCCGCGGACCGGAACGCCCGCAGATGCCGGGGCTCGACGCCGTAGTCGGCCAGCGCCCGCGCGCACTGGGCGATCGTCACCGAGTGCTCGTCGAAGAATCCCGCCGGGCCCGGTTTGATGACACCCGCGGTGACCAGCGCGCCCAGCAGGGCGTTGTCGACACCGGACCGGGACAGCAGGTCCTCCCTGCTGAGCCGGACCTGGGCCGGGGCCACCGCGTCGGTGGCGTCGGCGGAGTCCCCGGTCACCTGCACCAGGCGCGGCGCGGTGTACGCCGTGCCCAGCGGTGGCAACTCGCCGTCCGGCTGGGCGTCCAGCTGTGCCTTGATGACCTTCAGGGGCAGGTACTGGTCGCGCTGCGCGGTGAGCACGAATCGCAGCCGCGCACAGTCGTAGGCGGTGAACCGGCGGTAGCCCGCGGCCGAACGCTGCGGTGTGACCAGTCCCTCGGCCTCCAGAAACCGGATCTTCGAGATGGTCACATCCGGGAAGTCCGGACGCAGCAGGTCCAGCACCGCTCCGATGGACATCCCGGCCGGTGCCGGTTCGGGCTGGGTCATCTGGTCCTGGCCTGTCAGTTGCCGGCCATTCAGCTGCCGGCGGCGTCGTCCGTCTTCGGCCCGGTCAGGAACACCAGGCGGAACTTGCCGATCTGCACTTCGTCACCGTTGGCGAGCACGGCCGAATCGACCGGCTCCCGGTTGACGTAGGTGCCGTTGAGGCTGCCCACGTCGACGACCTGGAACTCACCGGATTCCAGCCGGAACTCGGCGTGGCGCCGGCTCACCGTGACGTCGTCGAGAAAGATGTCGCTGTCGGGATGGCGGCCCGCCGACGTGGTCGCCTGGTCGAGCAGGAATCGCGACCCGGCGTTGGGGCCACGCTTGACGACCAGGAGTGCCGATCCTGCAGGCAGTCCTTCCACGCCGGACACCGAGCTTTCAGCCCCGGTTGCCGGCGGGGCATCCAATTCGTTGAGGAAATCAGCGCGGAAAACCGATGTCGTCTCCACTGTGACTTCGTCGGACGTCTGGTCGGCTTGAAAGTTGCTGTTTTCCGTCACCCGCTGCTCCTCTACTGGCTGCTGTGGCGTGTCTGTCCCGCGGCCGTCAGGGGTCATGCAGCGACCCCTTCGGACTCCTGGATGCGTCTTACGTCGACCGTACCGCGCCGGGCAGCCCATTGGGTCCACCACCGCCGGATCTGGTCACGCAGACTCGCGCACGCTTGTCGCTGATCAACCGATCCGCAAAACCCTAACAACTGCTACTCGGGAAGAATCCCGCGGTAGCCGTCCGCGTCCAACAGGCCAGGCAGCGGGCCCGCCGCAGGGGCGTCCTCGATCTGCAGTTCGACCAGCCAACCCTCGCCGTACGGATCGGAGTTGACCAGCTCGGGGCTGCCTTCCAGCTCGCCGTTGACGGCAACGACTTTGGCGGTGACCGGGGCGTACAGGTCCGACAGCGATTTGGTGGATTCCACCTCACCGAACGAGTCGCCGGCGGTGACGGCGGCGCCGATATCGGGCAGCTGCACGAACACCACATCGCCGAGGGCCGCCTGCGCGTAATCGGTGATGCCGACCCGCACGGTGTCCTCGCCGGTGCGTCGCACCCACTCGTGTTCGGCGGTGTACTGCAGATCGGACGGGATCTCGCTCACGGGGCTCCTTCTGGCTGCGGACTCCAGCGACTGGCGCTATTTGACTGGCTGAGCGTATTGGCGAGGTTTCGGTTGCCGCAAGGCGGTCACCTCGACGGTCTCCGACTGTGTCACCGCCATCACTCCGCCGACCCGTTTGACGCTGTCCATGGCGCCACCGGGAATGTTCATCGCGGCCGCGAGTGTCGGCGGGTCACCAATGGCCAGAACCGAATACGGCGAGCCCACGGTCACTCCGTCGATGATCAGCGCGCCGGGGACGCCGGCCACCCAGGTGTCCACTCCCACCCGGACCCCGGGCGTCGGCACATTCCCCGTGTCGCTGCGAACTCCCCCGCCGACGGCACGGATCTCCATCGCCTCCGCGCCGGCGGCCCGCAACTCGTTGATCACGTCCAGCATGGTCTCCGGCGACACGCCGCGGGCGCTGTCCTGGATGTCGATGGTGACCCCCGGCCCGACGGCGGCCACGGTGCCGATCAGGATGGACAGCGCGGCCAGCCGCGCCTGCGCGTTCTCGATGGCGGCCTGATCGCTGCTGCCGGAGGCCTGCAGCGCGTTCAGCGTCTGCTGCAGATCGGCGACCTCGGTGTTGAGTGTGGCCTCGCGCTGTTGCAGGGAATCCAGCAGCACAAGCAGATCGGCCGGGCGGGCCGTCTCCAGCGAGTCCCCGGATCCGGTCTGGCGCACCTGGGTGACGATGGCGACGCCGAGCAGCACGCACAGCAGCACACCGAGCGCACCGAATACCCATTGAGACCTGCTGCGGCGGTTGGGTGCGACGGCATCGCCGGGCAGTTCGTGCCGTCCGTGCTCGGGTTCGGTGTGCTCTGGTTCGGTGTGCTCGGGTTCGGTGTGCTCAGCCATCGCTCACGCCCCGAACAGTCTGCGGCGCAACGCGGCGGCGTTACCGAAGATGCGGATGCCGAGTACGACGATGATGGCGGTCGACAGCTGGGTGCCGACCCCGAGTTGGTCACCGACATAGACGATCAGCGCGGCCACCGACACGTTGAACACGAACGACACGACGAAGACCTTGGAGTCGAAGATCCGCTCCAGGTAGGCCCGCAGACCACCGAACACCGCGTCCAGCGCCGCCACCACGGCGATCGGCAGGTACGGCTGGATCCCCTCGGGCACGCTGGGATGGAAGACCAGCCCGATCACGATGCCGACGACGAGTGCGGCGATTCCGATCATGTCGCGGTCACCTTCGTCGCCCGATCAGTCATGTCCCATGCCTAGCGTCCAATCTCCTTGGCAAAGCGAATCTCTCGCACCGAGGCGCCCGGCACGTTGAGCGCCTCGCCGGTACTGACCGTAACCCCGACGCCGTAGGACTGCTGCAGCAACGTCAGCCGCTGCATACCCGGGCTGCGGTTGAACACATCCTGCATGGCGTGCGGCGGCCCCAGGGCGACGATCGCGTACGGACTGGTGATCGGCCGGTTGTCGACCAGGATGCCGCCGCCGGCCTGCCGGATCGTGACGTTGGGCCCGATCCGCGCGCCGCCGACCGAGACCGCTTCGGCGCCGCCCACCCACAGCGAGTTGACCACCAACTGCAGATCGCGGTCGAGGATCACCTGCTGGCTGCCCTCGACCCGCTGCTTGGACACGTCCGACAGGTCCGGGGACATCCCGGGATCGGTGACGGTGACGGTGAGCCCGGGACCGATCGCGGGGGTGGCGGCGGCGGAGAACTCCGCGTCCTCCAGGGCGACCAGCAATGCCCGGCCCTGCTCGTCGCCGGCGAGCCTGCTGCGCCGCTCGGCCTCTACCTCGGTGGCCAGGGCGTCGCGGTTGGCTTCCACGGCGTCGGTGCGGGTCTCCCCCGCCCGGACGCTGTCGGCCAGCACCTGCTGGGTGTGCCGGTTCACCGGGGCCACCGACTGCGCCTGCGAGGCCGCGGCGGCGAACACCGCCGCGACGGTGAGCCCGCCCAGCAACGCCCAGCCCCCGGCCCGCAGCCGGCCCGACAGTCCCTCGCCGGGCGGGTCCGGGCGCTTGGCGGCGGCCGCCGCGTAACCGGGGTCGAGATGGTCGGTGAGCAACGACCTGAGCAGCGATGGCACCGGAAGGCGCTGGGGTGCACCCGCTTCGTGGTGGTTGAGGCCGGCATCCGGCCGGAAGCCGCCGAGCGAACTCGAGGGATCAACCATTCCCGGACGTCCTCTGCGGCAGCTGTCTGACCACCATCCCCACCTGCAGCAGGTAGAGCACCGCCGACCACAGGTACAGCGCCATCCCCCAGATCAGGAAAGCCCAGCCACCGGCCAGGACGACCCGGCTCCACTGGGCGTCGAACTGGCCCAGCAGCACCAGCGGCAGCCCGGACATCAACGCGAAGGTGGCCGCCTTGCCCACATAGGTGACCGGCAGAGCGGTCAGCCCGCGGCTGCGCAGCACCGGCAGGGTCGCGGCCAGCACCAGGTCGCGGCCGATCAGCACCGCCACGAACCACCAGGGCACGATGCCCGCGGCGGCCAGCGCCACCGGGATGACCACCATGTAGATCCGGTCGGCGGCGGGGTCGAGCAGTTCACCCAGACGCGAGGACTGGTCGGCGACCAGCCGGGCGATCTTGCCGTCGGCCCAGTCGGAGAAGCCGCTGAACATCAGCACCGCGACGGCCCACCCGGTCGCGCCGGTGAACAGCAGATACAGGAACACCGGCAGCAGCAGCAGCCGCAGCACGCTGAGCGCGTTGGGAATGGTGAGAACCCTGTCCCGGAGATTCTCGGACCCGCCCATGACGGTCAACCTAGCGGAACACACCCGGCAGGCTCAGCGCCGACATCACGTTGTCGGCCAGCGGGTCGTCGTGGATCATGTACGTCCACGTCGAGGTCGGCCGCGCGAGACGGGTGAGGTCCAATCCGGTGTCACCGCCGACGATGTCGGCGGTGTCGAAGGTCTGCTGCGCGGCTTCGATGGCGTCGGCGGCCAGCGAGGCGAAGGCGTCGACCGCCATCCGGTGGAATTCGTCGAGCGGGCTCTGATTGCCCAGCGCGCGCAGGCTGATGCTCTCCCGGATGTCGGCCAGGTAGGCCAGATGATCGGCCCAGGCACGGTCCAGGTGGTACAGCATGATCATCCGGCAGATCTCGTCGAGTCGTTCCTCGGACACCGCTTCGGCGATCTGCTCGTAGCGCTTCGGGGAGCGCTCGGCCAGTTCGTCGCGGGCCGCGGAGGTCCGCAGCAGCGTGTCCCGGCGGTCGACCAGAATGGCGCGCTGCTGGGCGGTGAGCTGGTTGTAGCGCCAGGTGTTGGCGTGCAGGTCCAGCGTCTTGCCCTCGGCGATGCGCTGGGCATGGTCGAGCAGGGCGGCTGCCTTGTTGCTGGTGATCTTGCCGTCCCCGTCGGTCTGCAGCGGCAGCTTGTTGGGCTCCAGGTGGGCGACGACGACGTCGTCCTCCCAGCTTGCGAAGAACACCGAGGACCCCGGATCGCCCTGGCGGCCGGCGCGGCCACGCAATTGGTTGTCCAGACGCTCGGTGTAGTGCCGTCCGGTGCCGATGACGTGCAGGCCGCCCAATTCGGCGACCTCGTCCTTTTCGGCGGCGTGATCGCCGATATCCGAGCCGCCGAGGCGGATGTCGGTACCGCGGCCGGCCATCTGGGTGGACACCGTGACCCGGCCCCGGGCGCCCGCCTCGGCGATGACGGCGGCTTCCTCGGCGTCGTTCTTCGCGTTCAGCACCACGGCGGGGACGCCCGCCTTGAGCAGCCGCTCGTGCAGTTCCTCGGATTCGGCGACATCGCGGGTACCGACCAGGATCGGCTGGGAGGTGGCGTGCACCTCGGCGATGTGTTCGACGATGGCGTCGTTCTTGGCGGCGACGGTGATGTAGACCCGGTCGGCCTCGTCCTCGCGGACGTTGGGCTTGTTCGGCGGGATCGGCGAGACGCCGAGCTTGTAGAACTGCCGCAGCTGCTCACCGGCGGCCAGCGCGGTGCCGGTCATGCCGCACACCCGCGGGTACCGGTTGATCAGGGCCTGCACCGTGATGGTGTCGAGCACCTCGCCGGTCTCGGTGATGTCGATGCCCTCCTTGGCCTCCACCGCGGCCTGCAGGCCGTCCGGCCAGCGCTGCAGGGAGGCGATCCGGCCGCGCGAGGCGTTGATCAGGTGCACCGCCTGGTCCCGGACGATGTAGTGCACATCGCGTTCCAGCAGCACATGGGCGTGCAGGGCGACGTTGATCTCGGTCAGCGTCGACCCGACATGCTCCTCGGAGTACAGGTCGATGCCGCCCAGCGCCGCTTCCAGCCGACGCGCACCCGCATCGGTGAGCTGCACGTTGCGCCGGTCGGCGTCGGTCTCGAACTCGGCGCCCTCACGCAGTTCCCCGACCAGCCGGATGATCTCCAGGCGCGGGGTCTCCCGGTGTGAGGTACCGGCCAGCACCAGCGGCACCAGCGCCTCGTCCACCAGCACCGAGTCGGCCTCGTCGATCAGGGCCACATCCGGGACCGGGGACACCAGGTCGTCGACCGAGGTCACCAGCTGGTCGCGCAGCACGTCGAATCCGATCTCGTTGACCGAGCCGTAGGTGACGTCGCAGGCGTAGGCCGCGCGGCGCTCGTCGCGGGTCGAGTCGGCGGTGATCCAGCCGACGGTCAGGCCGAGGGCCTCCAGCAGCGGACCCATCCACTCCGCGTCGCGGCGGGCCAGGTAGTCGTTGACGGAGATGACGTGCACGCTGCGGCCGCCGATGGCGTAGCCGGCCGCCGCGATCGCCCCGGCCAGGGTCTTGCCCTCACCGGTCGCCATCTCGACCACGTCGCCGGCGAGCATCCGCAGGGCGCCGAGCAGCTGGACATCGAACGGCCGAAGCGCGATCGAGCGGTCGGCGGCCTCCCGCACGAGGGCCAGGAACTGTGGGACATCGGAGGACTCGGCCAAGTCCTGCAGATTCAGCAAGCCGGCGGCCTTGCGCAGCTGCTCGTCGTCGAGTCCGGCAGCCTTCTCGTCGAACTTCGCCGCGGCACGCACCTGCGTCATCGAGCGCGCCTGGTCCTTGTCGGTGCTCGCACCGAGCAGCTTCCAGAATCGGTTGCTCAACCCGCCGGATTTCGCACCGGACTTGGACGCCTTCGAGGTCTTGGAACTCACAGCCACAGTCATACGGTACGCGGGCGCTCGCCGGGGTCCGGCGCTCCGGATCGTCTCGGCGTTCGATGGCACCGCGCGCGGTCTGCGACGCGACCCTCTGGCCCCCTCGGTACAGCTCCGCGCGGTACCTTGCCCGCATGGAAATGTTCACCACGTCCCTGGACTGGGGCAGTGAGCTCGTCACCTCGCTGCTGTGGATCGCCAAGGCGTGGGCCATGGCGGCCGTCGGCACGCTGGTGGTGCTGGTTCTGCTCGGCCGCTTCACCAGCTGGGGACGGCAGTTCTGGCGCATCACCAGCGGATATTTCACCGGCCCCGGGTGCCTGAAGGTGTGGTTGTGGCTGGGCGCCATCCTGCTGTCGGTGATCTCCGGTGTCCGGCTGAACGTGCTGTTCAGTTACCAGGGCAACGACATGATGACCGGCGCGCAGGTTGCGGTGCAGGGTCTGTCCAGTGGTGACGAGGCGGTACGCCAGTCCGGGGTGGACGGATTCTGGGCCGCACTGTGGATGTTCGCGCTGCTGGCCACCATTCACGTCGCGCGGGTGATGCTCGACCTGTTCATGATGCAGCGGTTTATGCTGGCCTGGCGGACCTGGCTGACCGCCCGGCTGACCGGCGACTGGCTCGACGGCAAGGCCTACTACCGCAGCCGGTTCATCGACGACACCATCGACAACCCGGATCAGCGTATCCAGGCCGACATCGACATCTTCACCACCAACGTCGGCCCGCTACCGAACACCCCGAACAACACCAGTGGCGCCACCCTGTTGTTCGGCGCCATCGACGCCATCGTGTCGGTGATTTCGTTCGCCATGATTCTGTGGAATCTGTCCGGCGATCTGACCGTCTTCGGTATCACGGTGCCGCGGGCGATGTTCGTGATCGCCTTTGTCTACGTGTTCGTCGCGACGATCATCGCGTTCTGGATCGGCCGCCCGATCATCCGGCTGAGCTTCGACAACGAGAAGTACAACGCCGCGTTCCGGTACGCGCTGGTGCGTCTGCGGGATGCGTCGGAATCGGTGGCCTTCTACCGCGGCGAACTCGCCGAGCGGGTGCAGTTGCGCAGGCGCTTCGAGCCGATCGTCGCGAACTATCAGCGCTTCATCAACCGGTCCGTCGGGTTCTACGGCTGGAACTTGACCATCAGCCAGATCATCAACCCGCTGCCGTGGGTGATCCAGGCACCGCGCCTGTTCTCCGGCGACATCCAGCTCGGCGATGTGTCGCAGACCTCGTCGGCGTTCGGCAACATCCACGACTCGCTGTCGTTCTTCCGGAACTCCTACGATGCGTTCGCCGGGTGGCGGGCATCGATCATCCGTCTGCACGGTCTGGTGGTCGCCAATGAGGAAGGCCGCGCCCTGCCGGAGCTGACCGTGGAGCCGTGCCGGCACTGCACCGTCGAAATGAAGGACATCGACGTGCACACGCCGGCGGGCGAACTGCTGATCGATGATCTGAACCTGGAGTTGCAGCCCGGCGACACGCTGATCATCACCGGCCGGTCCGGCGCCGGCAAGACCACCTTGCTGCGCAGCCTCGCCCAGTTGTGGCCGTACACCACCGGTACGCTGCGCTGCCCGGACGGCATCAACGAGACGATGTTCCTGTCCCAGATGCCGTATGTGCCGCTGGGGGATCTGCGCGGGGTGGTCTCCTACCCCAAGGGCCCCGATGTGCTCTCCGACGACGAGTTGAAGGCGGCACTGGACAAGGTGTCCCTACCGCAGTGCTCGAAACGCCTTGCCGAAGTGGCAGATTGGGCGAAGGTGCTCTCCCCCGGCGAGCAGCAGCGCATCGCGTTCGCCCGGGTGCTGCTGACCAAGCCGCGGGTGGTGTTCTTCGACGAGGCCACCTCGGCGCTGGACGAGGGCCTGGAGTACAGCATGTACGACCTTGTGCGCCGCGAACTTCCGGACACCATCCTGGTCAGCGTCACCCACCGCAGCACGGTCGGCCAGCATCACGAGCAGCATCTGCATCTGCTCGGCGGTGGCCAGTGGATACTCGGCGAGGTGGACGACGATATCGCCAAGGACGACAGGGACCGCGCGCCGGAGCCGAGTTAGCCGAGCCCTCTACCCGCGAGAGTGCAGAAGATCGCGAGATCTCGTTGAAATTCGGGGATCTTCTTCACTCTCGGCGCGTCAGCCGGCCCGGCCGGCGGCGTGCTTACCTGCCCGCCGGCCGAAGAACGACCCTTCACCCAGCTGCACCCCGCTGGCGTAACCCTTGCCGTCGCGGGCGATGTTGGACGCGCAGGCCCCGGCCGCGTAGAGCCCCGCGATCGGGGCGCCGTCGGCGTCGAGCACCTCACCGTCGATGGACACCCTCAACCCACCCATGGTGAAGCCGGAGTACATGGCCACCCCGAGGGTCAGGTCGAAGGCCGCCCACGGACCGGTGTCCTGTGCCGCGACGTAGTCGGGCTGCTTGTGGAAGTCGGGATCGGTTCCGGCGGCGGCGTTCTCGTTGTAGCGATCCAGCGTCGCGGCCAGCTTGCCCTCCGGGATGCCTAGCGCCGACTCCATCTCGGCGACGGTCTCCCAGCCGTCGATGAACTTGATCAGCGGCATCTCCGGCATCTGCATGTGTGCCTCGTCGACGATGAGGTACGCGCTCTGATCGGGTTGCTCGAGGACGAACGCCGAGGTGCGCGAGTGGTAGGAATCCTCGGCGACGAAGCGCTCGCCGTTCTTGTTCACGATGACGCCGGTGAGCAGGATCTCCGGCGGGTAGGCGGCGGCGGTGATGAACAACTGGTCCAGGTTCTTGGCGACGCCGCCGGCCGAGACGCCCAGCTTGATGCCCAGCCCGTCGTCGTGCGGGTTGCCCAGGATGTAGGGCGCCACCGTGCCGTGGTGCTTGGTCTTGCGCTCCTGTCCGAGCGCGGGGGTGTACTCGGCCACCATATCCGGATTCATCGCGAATCCACCGGCCGCGATGATCACCGATTTCGCCTTTACCGCACCGGTTTCGGTGAAGTGCTTCCAGTTGACGCCGACCACGGCGCCGTCGGAGACGACGAGGTTGGTGGCGCCGGTCTCGTAGCGGAACTGGACCCCGAGCTGCTCGGCACGCTTGAGCAGCAGATCGATCACCATCGCTGCTCCACCCAGTTCGCCCGGGACCGGGACCGAATGACCACGCGGGGCGGGTTTGGCCTGCTCGCAGAACGGCCACACCTTCTCGTTGCCGGTGTAGGACAGCCCCTCGGTGCCCGGGGGCACCACCACCTTGCCCGGGTAGTAGCTGCGCTCGAACTGAAAGCCCAGGGATTCCAGCCAATCGAAGTGCTCGACGCTGCCGTCGCAGTAGGCGCGGATCTTGTCCAGTTCGGGATCCTCGGTCACCGCGACCAGGTACTTGTACATCTCGTCGGCGGTGTCGGCATGGCCGGTCGCTTCCTGCACGGCGGTGCCACCGCCTAGGTAGAAATGTCCGCCGGCCATCGCGCTGGTGCCGCCGGCGGCCGCGGCGCGTTCCAGCACCAGCACCCGGGCGCCGGATTCGGCGGCGGTGACCGCCGCGCAGCCGCCCGAGATGCCGAACCCGACGACCACCACGTCGACCTCGTCGGACCACGCCGCCTCGGCGTCTGCCGCGTTTACGGTGGCCGGGATGTCTTTGAGGGTCGACGTCACTGCTGCTCCTGTTTGATGTGGTCGAACATTGCCTGGATATCGGAGGGTATGTAGGCGATCTCGATGAACGGGACACCGGAATGCTCGGCGCCGACGTAGGCGAACCGCATGCCGCCCGGCATGACGCCGGCCGCGACGACGTGGGCCCCGGCTGCCTCGGCGTCGCCCACCCGCGCCTCGAACTCGGCTTCGTCGGCGGCGGGCACGCAGATGTGATGCAGCCCGGGTCCCGCGCTGTCGAGGAACTCCTGGTAGATGCTCGTGCCACGGACCGGCGCGATGATCTCGAGCTGGGTGTCGCCGGCGTAGCTCAAGGCGATGTCCGCGACGAAGTCGGCGGGCCGACCACGGTGGGTGCAGGTCTCGGGACCGAAGTGGATGCCGGCCATGCGGGTCCATTTCTTCGCGCCGAGCAGCGCGCCGAGCATGCGCTCGGTGGACCCGAGGTCGCGCGTCACCCAGGCGATCTGGACAGGTGTCTGGTCAAGCATCGCTGTGAGGATATAACCACCGGCCCGGCATGGCTAGAACGTGTTCTAGTTATGCCCGGTGGGTGGCCAGGGTCCGCCGGCGGGTGCGGTGAGCGCCTGCAGCATCAAGCGCATCTGGGCGTCGAACACCGCCGCCGGCATCGAGAGCGTGTCGGGGCCGTACTGGCCGAACACCTCAAGGCTGATCGCCCCCACCATGGTCGCCCACAGCAGCACGCACCGCAGCAGCGCCGGATCCCCGCCGCCGAAGTCGAACTCCTCCCGGATTCGGTCGAAGTCCTTTGATACCGGCTGCGGCGCAGCGCCTTTCGGATCGGGTACCGACCCTTGCCGGATTCCGTCCCCGACCGCCGCGAACAACGAGGCGATCACCCGGGTACCGGGCCCGACCGTCAGCTCGGCCGGTGCCCGGTACCCGGGTACCGGGCTGCCGTAGAGCAGCGCCCAGCGAGCCGGTTGGTCGACGGCCCATCCCCGGGCGGCGTGCGCCATCGCGAGCAGCCGCTCGGCCCAGTCACCGGAGGCCACGCCCGCATCGGCGGCGTCGACGGCGTCGGCCAGCTCGGCGTAGGCGTCCACCAGCAACAGGGTCAGCAGATCGTCGCGGCTGGCCACGTAGCGGTACACCGCCGAGGACACCAAACCGATCTCCCGGGCGATCGCCCGCAGCGACAACCCCGCGGCGCCGTCGCTCACCAGGTGGCGCCGGCCCACCTCGATGATCTGCGCCTCGATCCGGTCCCGCGACTCCTGCCGTTTACCCACCGGGCCAGTCTGCCAGAAACGAGATCAGTGCTCTTGAATTTCGGCGACACGGGTGTCATGGTTGATAAAAGAGCACTGCTCTCCCAAGAGAGGATTCAAAATGACCGAGCGTTATGACCAACCGAACCGCGCCGCCCGCACGTTCAACGCGGCCGTGCGGCATCTGGCGGAACTGGGAATCGGCATCGCCGGCAGCCGGGCACTGCGGGTGCGCGGCCGGACCACCGGCCGGTGGCGCTCGGTGGTGGTCAATGTGCTGACCGTGGACGGCCACGACTATGTCGTCTCCCCGCGCGGAAACACCCAGTGGGTGCGCAACGCGCGGGCCGCGGGCGGGGTGCAGACCGGGCCGCGGTGGCGTCGACGCGATGTGCGTATCCGGGAGATCGCCGATGCCGACAAGCCCGAACTGATCAGCCGGTACCTGGACAGGTGGTACTGGCAGGTCAAGGGTCACGCAGGCGGGTTGACGCCCTCCTCCACCGAGTCCGAGGTGAAACGGATCGCCGCCTCGATACCGGTGTTCGAGCTGGCCGGCTGAGTCGCGACCGCCTCGCGGATGCGCTGGCCGGTGGACTGCCAGGACACCGCGGTCGGGGCGCCGCCCCAGGTGCTGTTGAACAGGCCGACGATGGCCGCCCGCCCGTCCGGGGTCAGCGTGTAGACCGGGCCACCGGAGTCACCCTTCTGGCTGACCACTCCGTTGCCCATGGTGAACCAGCCGTTGTTGACCGCCGCGACGGTGCCGCAGCTCTCGCCGGTGATGACGCCGAAATGGCACACCTGCTGGCCGGGTTCGTGCACGGCGTGCGCCGCATCGATCACCAGGGTGCGCCCGCCGGGCAGCACCGGGTTGATGGCGACGTCGTCGGCCAGGGTGATCGCGCCCCAGTCGGCGAGCTGATGATCCCCGGTGACGGTTGCGCCATTGGGAGTGTTGTCGTCGAACAGCGCCATCGCACCGATCACGTTGCCGGCCTTGTCGGTCACCGGGCCATCGCCGCGGCAGTGACCGGCGGTGAACGCCGCGCGGGCCGCCGGGTCGACGAAGCCAAGTGTGCACAGGGTGCTGCCCTGGCGGATCTCCATGCCCGGATAGACGGTCACGGCCGGCTCGGCCGCCGCCGCCGGGGCGGTCAGCAGGGCGAAGGCCGCCGCCGGCCCCGCCGCCAGCAAGCCCAGGAACTGACGTGCACGCATCGACCCCTCCGATCCTCCACCCCTCAGGAATCGACGCTACCGGGGTGCTGTGAAGTCAATCGGATAACGAACAGATCTCGTTACACCACAAGTCTCGTAACGACCCGCGTGTCACATGGGCCACATTTCCCGGCCCGAAGTCGACGGCCGGGCCCCCGTTATCCGGAGGCCCGGCCGTCGTCGCTGCGGACTACGGGATCGTCAGCACCTGACCGGGGTGGATCAGATCCGGGTTGGCCACACCGCTGGCATCGGCGATCCGCTGGTACTGATTGCCGTCCCCGTAGAACCGTTCCGCGATCGCCCACAGGGTGTCGCCGGAGACCACGGTGTAGGTGCGCGGCGCCGGGGGTGGCGGGGGCGCGGCGGCTTCGGGAGCCGGTGGGGGCGCCGGTTCCGCGGGCGCCTGCGGCGGCTCGGCGGCGGCCGGTTCGACCTCCGGCGCGGCCGGGCCCGGCGGGGCTGCCGGGGCCGGCGGCGCCTCGGTGGTGTCGGTGCCCGACGCCCAGGCCACCCCGTCGAACCCGTACAGCACCAGGTTGCGGTCATCCTGCAGGATCAGCCGCACATCCTTGGCCCCCTTGGTGTCGGTGTGCCACACCGGTTTGTCGGGGGTGTAGAGCACGAAGTTCCCGTCCGCCTGCACCTCGGCGCGGACCACGTTCTGGCCGTTGGTGCCGGTCGACCACACCGCGCTGTCACCGCTGTAGAGCACCAGGTTGCCGTCACCCTGGAGGACCAGTCGGTAGGCCCCGTTGTTGGATGTCAGCGACTCCCCCTGCGTGAGCTTCTCACCCTTCTGCAGTCTGTCCGTCATGTCGCACTCCCCTTTCGACAGTTCTCGCGCGGCTCAGCCTAGTGATCCGGGAACCCGGATTTACCGGTTCTGATCACCGGAAATGGAAACTCTCGGAGAACTCTGCGGGCCGGGGTGGCCGAACCGGATCAGGAGTCGAATCCCAGTCCCATCGCGTCGAGCGTCCGCAGCAACACGTTGCGCCTGCCCGCCGCATGGTCGGCACGGTTGAGCGACCACCGGGTGGCCTGAATACCCGCGCTCGCAACCGGTTCCGGCGGAAACGGCAGCGGCCGCTTGCGCACCATCTCCAATTGCGTGCGCGGCGTGGGCACCCCGTCGAGCAGATCCAGGCAGACGTCGGCGGCGAACCGGGTGGCGCCCACCCCGAGTCCGGTGAAGCCGTTCACGTAGGCGACCCGGCCACCGCGGGCGGTCCCCCAGTGCGCGCAGAACCGGGTGTTGGTGTCGATCGCCCCGGCCCAGCGATGACTGAACCTGACGTCGCTCAACTGCGGGAAGGTGATGAAGAAGTGTTGGGCCAGCATCCGGTACGTCTGCTGCCGGTCTTCGTAGACCGCATCCACGCGGCGACCGAAGTGGTAGATCGCGTCATAGCCGCCCCACACGATCCGGTTGTCGGCGGTCAGCCGGTAGTAGTGGAACTGGTTCGCGCAGTCCCCGACACCCTGCCGGTTACGCCAGCCGATCCGGTCGAGCTGTTCAGCGGACAGCGGCTCGGTGGCCAACACGTAGTCGTACACCGGCACTGTGTACCAACGGTTTCGGCGGATCAGGCTGGGATACACATTGGTGGCCAGCACCGCGCGCTCGGCGTTGACCACGGCATTGTCGGCGCCGATCCGCAGGCCCCCGCCCGCCGAGGACACCGACACCGCCCGGGTGTGCTCGTGGATCTGCACTCCGGCCTCGTGGCAGGCCCGGGCCAGTTCGACGGCCAGCTTCGCCGGATGCACGATGGCGCAGGTGTCCGGCTCGTAGAGGCCCGCCCGGTAGGTCGGTGACGCGACCTCCTCGCGCACCCGGGCCGGGCCGAAATACTCCCCTTCTCCGGCTTCGGCGGCCTCGGCCAGCCAGTCGACCTGGTGCGGCTCGGTCGCCACGGTCAGCATGCCGGTACGCTGCCACTCCGCGTCGAGGTTCAGCCGTTCGATATCGGCGGCCATGCCGTCCAGATTCTGGCGCCCCATTGCCTGCAGGGTGTCGAATTCCGTTGGCCAGCGCGACTTCCCGTTCTCCACACCGTGGGTCAGGCTGGCGTCGACGAACCCGCCGTTGCGCCCCGAGGCCGCCCAGCCGATCCGGTTCGCCTCGATCAGGACGATCTTCTGCCCCGGATTCCGCTCGGCGGCGTGCAGCGCCGCCCACAACCCGGTGTACCCGCCGCCGACCACCAGCAGATCGCAGTCCAGCACCCCGGTCAGCGGCGCGTAATCGGGGCGCAGGATGTCCAGCCACATCGGCGCGAATGTGCTTGCCGCCAGCGACCGATCCACCAACGCCGGATCGACGGTGGCGTCGAAAACTGTTTTCACATCGCGAGACTACGGGGTGCGCGCCTCGGCGGCCATGGTTGCGCCCGCGCCGCTCGACACCGGCTGCTGCACTTGTCGCGGCCTCCACCCCGGCGGGCCGAAGATGTAGCCGAGCTTGTCCCGCCACCTGCGCGCGGCGCGGACGTCCCGGCCGATGGCGACGTACTCATGGGTCTGCAGTTTCCAGATGTTGAACGTGTCGACCTGCTTGGTCAAACCGTAATGCGGCCGGAACAATTCCTCTTGATATGTGCCGAACAGCCTGTCCCACAGGATGAAAATGCCGCCGTAGTTCTTGTCCAGATACTCCGGATCCATCCCGTGATGCACCCGGTGGTGCGACGGGGTATTGAAGACGAACTCGATCGGTCGCCACAACCGGTCGATGCGCTCGGTGTGCACCCAGAATTGGTAGATCAGGTTCAGCGAGAACGCGAAGAACACCATCCACGGCGGAACACCCAAGAGCGGCAACGGAGTCCACATCAGGATCTCGCCACTGTTGTTCCACTTCTGCCGCAGTGCGGTGGCGAAGTTGAAGTACTGACTGGAATGGTGCGCCTGGTGCGTGGCCCAGATGAGCCGGATCCGATGTGCGATCCGGTGATAGAAGTACCACAGCAGATCGATGCCCACGATCGCGATGACCCACGTGTACCACTTCGAGGGCGACAGCTGCCAGGGCGCGACGTAGGCGTACAGCGCGACATATCCGAGAAGTGCCAGGAACTTCCACCCCGCGGTGGTGACCACCGACACCAGGCCCATCGACAGACTCGTCCAGGCGTCCCGACCGTGATACGACCCGGCCGGGGCACGATCGGGCTCCAGACCCTCAAGCTTGCGCGCCGCCGTCCACTCCAGCACCAGCAGCAGCAGGAAGAACGGGATAGCGAACATCACCGGGTCGCGCATCTGCGACGGCAGCGCGTCCAGCAAACCCAGGAACGGTTCCATGAAAATGAGCCTATCCGTTGTGACCGGCCGCCGGAGCCGAGGTGCCGATAACCATCAGCGGAAGCTGAGCACGTCGGTGCCCCACGTCGCGCGCTGCACGTGATCGGGGTCGTCGACGACGGTGTCGTGGGCGCCGATCAACAGCGTTGCCCGGTCCTCGGCACGGTACGGTCGCCAGTGCGCCTCCCCCGGGCCCGCCGTGGGTTCCCCGCCCGCGGCGAAGCTGCACCACCGGGCCCGCATCCGGCGCGACACCGCCTTGCCGGTCGCCAGACCACCCAACTTGAACGTCGGATCTTTGGGGCCGGCCACCAGATTGCCCCAGACATAGGGCAATTCGGTGGCGTGCGCACCACCGAGGCGCAGCGCCCGCAGCATCGGGGTGGCCCAGTCGAACCGGTACATGTACACCGGCGCCACCTGACTGTGCCCCTCGGCAAACCAGATCGACGGCATCCGGAAGCCGACATCGCGCGCCACACCCATGCCCGGCTTCTTCCCGCGGCCGCGATACACCTCGCCGATCTGCTCCGGGGTGGGGATCTGCAGACCCGGCTGCTCCGCGGCGATGGCCGCGAACATATCGGTGATCGCCTGCGGCGTGATCGGCAACAGCGGTGAGCGCATCCAGCGGAACAGCGCCGCCTCGTGCTCATTGGTGCCGATGATCAACGGGACCGCCGCGGTACGGCCGGCCCGCGCCAGTGCGGCCGGATAGTCGGGCACCAGATCGCCATCCACGACCGGGACGAACGCCAGGGTGCCGGGCGACTGCTGCGGCACATCGTTGAACAGCGCCTTGGTGGCCGTCACGAGTGCGGGCTCGGGCACCGCCGGCAGTTGCGCGGCCTCCCCGGCCGACATGCCCAGTTCGGCGAGGAACAACTCGGCCGTGCGCCGCGCACGGTTCTGGTCGTATACCGAGGTGACCGGCGAACTCTGCGCGATGGCGCGATGGAACAGTCCCGCAGCGGCGGGGCTGGCCAGCAATGTGGTGACGATGCCACCGCCGGCCGACTCGCCGAAG
This sequence comes from Mycobacterium sp. AMU20-3851, assembly GCF_043974665.1. NCBI lineage: Bacteria > Bacillati > Actinomycetota > Actinomycetes > Mycobacteriales > Mycobacteriaceae > Mycobacterium > Mycobacterium sp. AMU20-3851. Next base: position 2,447,808 of record NZ_CP146371.1, on the reverse strand, counting down.
AGGGTGACCCGGTCGGGGTCACCGCCGAACGCGGCGATGTTGTCGCGCACCCACTGCAGCGCGAACAGCACGTCCCGCAGACCGATGTTGGTATCGAAGTCCGCATCGAAGGAGGACAGGTCCAGGAACCCGAAGGCGCCCAGCCGGTAGTTCAGCGTCACCACCACGACGTCGTCACCGAGCGCGAGCTCGCGGCCGTGATACAGCGGCTGCGCACCCGAACCCAGGACGTACGCCCCGCCGTGCACCCACACCAGGACCGGTTTGTTGCCCGCACCCCCGGCAGGTCCGTCGCTGTGCTCGCCCCGGCACGGCACCCAGACGTTCAGGTTCAGGCAGTCCTCGCCCTGCCGGGCACCCAGGTCGATGGGGATGCGCGGATCGGTGGGCTGCGCGCAGACCGGCCCGACCCGCGAGGCGTCCGCCGGTTCGGTCCAGGGCTGCGGTGGCTGCGGGGCCCGCCAGCGCAGCGCGCCGACGGGTGGCGCGGCGTAGCGGACACCCAGCCACGCCGATACGGTCCCGTCGCTGATGCCGCGGACGGGCCCGTTGGTGGTGTCGACGACGAGCGCGTCGGTCATGATGCTCTCCCTTCACCCGACCATTTCCACGGTACGCACCCGTTCCACGGCTCGGTGCGGATCTTCCGCACGAGATACATTCGCGCTGCTCAGAACCCTCTGCAGGCGGGGCCCCGGACCATAACCTTCACGGCCATGGCCATCGACATCGCTGAGACAGTCACCACCCTCCCGGTTCTGGGCACCCCCGAAGCAGCCCTGGCAGCGGCCGACGCGGTCGCCGCGGAACTGGCGATCGGCGCCGCCGAACGCGAGCGCACCGACACCTCCCTGCTGCCCCAGCTGCAGCTGGTATCCCGGTCCGGCTTGCTGGCCGTCCCGGTGCCGGCCGCCCATGGCGGGCCGGGCCTGCCCGCCTCGGTCCAGATCGAGGTGCTGCGCCGGCTGTCCCGCGGCGACGGTGCGGTGGGGCAGCTGCTGCTGGCCCACTTCGTGGTGTCCCAGGCGATCGGTGGTCTGCCCGCCGACCAGCAGCCGGCAGCACGGATTTACGGCGACATCCTGGCCGGCGGCCAGCTCGGCAACGCCACCGCCGAACGCGGCACCGCCAGTGCGCTGGACCGCCGCACCAGCATCACCCGGCGCGCGGACGGCAACTGGGAACTCAACGGTGTGAAGTACTACGCCACCGGCACATTGGGGGCACAGTGGATCGCGGTGGCGGCCCTCATAGCGGATAAGCCCGGTGAGACGGCCACCGTGTTCATCCGTCCCGACCAGCCCGGCGTGACCCTCGACCTGGAGAAGTGGTCGGCGTTCGGGCAGCGCGGCACCAAGAGCGGCGAGGTGCGCCTCGACGGTGTGGTGGTCGAGGACGACCTGGTCATCGAGGAGGGCCCCGCGCCCGATCCGGTCGACGCGCCGCCGAGCGTGCTCGGCGCCTACGACCAGGCCCTGCACGCCGCCATCGACATCGGCATCGCGCGGGCCGCTCTCGAGGACGGTGCCGCATTCGTGCGTACCAGGTCGCGGCCGTGGAAGGAGGCGCTCGATGCCGGTTTCGAGCGCGCAGACCAGGAGCCGCACATCGTCCGGCGCTTCGGTGAACTGACCGCGCGGCTCTACGCGCTGGAGGCGCTGCTGGCGCGCGGGGCCGCACTGGTCGAGGACGGGCAGGCCGCCGAGGACCTGTCGCGCGACGCCGCCGCGGACGCCAGCCTCACCGTCGCGGCCGCCAAGGCGCTGGCCCAGGAGTTCGGTGTCGAGATCGCCGGCGGCATCTTCGAACTCACCGGAACCTCGGGCACCGACGGCGAGGTGAACCTGGATCGGCATTGGCGCAATGTGCGGACCCACTCCCTGCACGACCCGGCCCGCTGGAAGTACGTCCACCTCGGCAACCACATCCTGCACGGCACCCGCCCGCCGCGGCTCGGCCTGGTTCTCTGAGGAGCGAATCATGGGATACCAGAACAGTTTCTACCTCACCGGCAGCATCAACCAGCCGACCGTCGAGGACGCCTTCCGGTTCGTCGGAGAGCGCCTGCAGGGGCACCGGGAGGGACGGGCAGCGAGAGTGACCCGCGTACCCGACGGCGAGCCGGGCGATCGGGCCAACTGGGTGCTCACCCAGACCCCGCACTTCCTGGAGAACCCGACGCTGGAGGTCATCGACCACGGCGGCCGAAAACTGGCCCGGCTCAAGCCCGGAACCACCGGCGCCGACGTCCGTTTCCCGGCCTTCGATTACGCCGACCACGCCATCGCGTCCTATGCGTTGTTCCGGGCCGCGCGCGAACGCGGCGAGCTGGCCCCGGAGTCGAAATTCCTGGTGTCCATCCCGACCCCGTTCAACGCGGTGAACTTCTTCGTCGAGTTCGACTCCCAGGTCGAGGTGGCCCGCGCGTACGAGGCTCCGCTGCGCGACAGTGTGCAGGCGATCCAGGACGCGATCCCGCACCGCGATCTGGTGATCCAGTGGGATCTGCCGGTCGAGGATGCGACCATCGAAGGCTGGTTCCCCAATCCGTACCGGGACTTCGAAGAAATCTACGCGGTCACCGCGCGGCCGGCGTCCTGGGTGCAGGAGGACGTGGAGCTGACCTTCCATCTCTGCTACGGGGATTCGAAGTTCGGCGCCTCCCCGTTCATGGGCGACCCGCCGGACGCCGAGGCGGCCGCCCGCGGTGGCAGGCACGTCTATCCGCGCGACGCCTCGGTGATCGTCGCGGTGTCCAACGGGCTGTCGCGCCATGTGCCGCGGCGCATCGACGCCATCCAGGCGGCGACGGTCACGGCGTGGGACAAGCTGGCGCACTGGCAGCCGTTGGCCAACCTGGCCATCGAACCGGAGACCGAGTTCTACCTGGGGCTGCTGCACGCCGAAGACGGTGCCGCGGGCGCGCGATACCGGGCGGCGCTGGCCGCAAAGTTCCTGCCGCAGTTCGGCATTTCGACGGAGTGCGGCCTTGGCCGGCATTCCGCCGAACAACTCGATCAGGTGGCCACCGCGGTGTCCGAGCTGTTCCAGACCAGAACAAATGCGCTGATCTGAGACCGGATACCATCCAGCGTGCACAAATGGACGCTGCTGGGCGCAGCCATCGTCGCGGAGGTCAGCGGCACCCTGTCCCTGCGGGCCTCCCACGATCACTCCGCCTGGCTGGTCCTCGTCGTCATCGGATACGTGTCGTCCTTCACCCTGTTGGCCGCGGTGCTGCGGGCCGGGATGCCGGTCGGGGTCGCGTATGGGATCTGGGGCGCCACCGGGACGGCGCTGACCGCGGTGGCGGCCTCGACGATCTTCGGTGAGGCGTTCACCTGGCCGATCGCGGCGGGCATCGCGCTGATCATCGCCGGGGTGCTGTTCATCGAGTTCGGGTCGACTGACCGGCGGGCCGAGGTGACCCCATGATGTGGTTGGTCCTGGCGGCCGCGATCGGGGTGGAGGTGTTGGCGACGCTGTCGCTGCGGGCCTCCGACGGCTTCCGCCGCAAGAAGTGGCTGGTACCGGTGATCGCCGGGTACCTGGTGTCGTTCTACCTGTTGTGGCTGTCGCTGTCGCTGGGCATGCCGGTGGGCGTGGCCTACGGCGTCTGGACGGCCTGCGGTGTGGCACTGGTGGCCATCGCCGCCCGGTTCCTGTTCCGCGACCCGTTGACCGTACGGATGGCCGTCGGCATCGGGCTCATCATCGCCGGCGTCCTCACGATCGAGATGGCCGGCGGGCACTGAGCACCCCGGCGAGGGCAGCGACCACCAGCCCGGCGACCGGAACCAGCAGCAAGCCCGCACGCAGGCCGGCCGCATCCGCGATCAGGCCCACCACCGGCGGGGAGGCCACGAACCCCACCCGCATCAGCCAGGCCACCGCCGTCAGGCCGGTACCGGGGCGCAGGCCGGGCAGCCTGTCGGCGCCGTGCATGGCTGCCGGCACCAGGGTGGCCACCCCCAGACCGACCGCGGCGAACCCGGCGACCGTGCCCGGCAGGCTCGGAAATGCCAGCGCCGCACCCATACCCGCCGCGATGAGCAGACCTCCCGCGCGTGCGACGGTGCGCTCTCCGAACCGGTCCACCAGCCGGTCCCCGGTGAGCCGGCCGATGAACATGCAGACCATCAACGCCACGTACCCGGTCACCGCGACCGCGCCCGGCGCACCGACGACGTCCCGCAGGTACAACGTGGCCCAGGTGCTGCCGGCGTCCTCGATCACCGCGCCCGCGGTGGCTATCGCGACCAGCGCCGCCAGCGCGGCGTAGGCCGCGAACCCCGCACTCCGGGCCGCTTCGGTGCGTTGCGGGCCGTCGTCGGGGTGATCGGGTCCGGGCAGCAGGTGCGGGTAGGCGGTGATCGCCACCGTCGCGAACACCGCCGCCGAGATCCCGAGGTGGGCGGCTCGACCGATGTCCAGCGCGATGGCCGCCGCGCCCATCAGCCCGCCGAGGATGGCGCCCGCGGCCCAGACCGCGTGCAACGAGTTGATGATGGACCGCCCGTAGCGCTGCTGCACCCGCAATCCGTGCGCGTTCTGCGCGACATCGGTGATCGCGTCGCAGGTTCCCGCCACGAACAGCGTGGCGGCCAGCACCACCGGGGCGGTCGCGAAACCGGCGACCCCGATCAGCACCGCCATCGCCACCGTCGAGACGACCGCGGCCCGCCCCGACCCCACCCGCCGGATGACCGCACCGGCCGCGAGTCCGGCGACCAGCGCACCGGCGGCGAAAGCCGCCACGACCACCCCGTACGCGGCGTTGGTCAACCCCAGGTCGGTCTTGATCTCGGGGTACCGGGGCAGCAGGTTGGCGAACACCGCTCCGTTGGTGAGGAACAGGGCCGCGACCGCGATCCTGGCCCGCCGGTCCGACACGGGGATGGGCCGGGCACAGGACATGCCTGCCGAGGTTACCGACCGTCCGCTGAGCGCACCGACGGGCCGGGTGACGCCGAGTCCAGCGACGCCCAGCGGAATCCGGCAAGATTGCGGGATGAGCGAATTGGCCGACCTCGCACAGATGTACGGCGTGGCGCCCGAGTTCGTGGACTGGCGCGGGCGCACCGTCCCGGTTTCCGAGGGCACCCTGGTCGGAGTGCTGGCCGCACTCGGAGTGGCCGCGGGCACCGAGGCCGAACGCATCGAGGCGCGGCGTGCCCAGGAACGGGACCACTGGGCACACCCGCTGCCGCCGACCGTCGTCGCGCGCTCCGGTGCCACCAGCGCGTTCTGGGTCCATGTCACCCACGGTGATCCGGTCGAGGTGTGGATCCGGCTGGAGGACGGGACCACCCGCTCGGAGCTGCGCCAACTCGAAAACAACCATGCACCATATGATCTGGATGGCCGACTTGTCGGTGAGGCAACCTTCGAACTGCCCGCCGACCTGCCTCCCGGCTATCACCGGCTACACGCGCGCAGCGCCGCGGTGGACAGCAGCACGGTGCTCATCGTCGCGCCTGGCGTGCTGCCGGCGCCGGCCGGCCGCAACTGGGGCCTGGCCGCCCAGCTGTACAGCGTCACCTCCGAGAATTCTTGGGGAACAGGCGATCTCACCGACCTGACCGACCTTGCCGTCTGGTCGGCGACACAGCACGCCGCGGGATTCATCCTGGTCAACCCGCTGCACGCGGCCGCCCCGGTGGCCCCGATGGAGCCCTCGCCCTACCTACCCACCTCGCGCCGCTTCGTCAACCCGCTCTATCTGCGCGTCGAAGCCGTTCCCGAGTATGCGTTCCTGCGCAAGCGCGGCCCGCTGCGCAAGGCGCGCGCCGACCTGGCGGCCCGGGCGCAGCGCGGCGAGGGCATCGACCGGGACGCCGCGTGGAAGGTCAAGCGGGCGGCGCTGGCACAGCTGTACCGGGTGCCGCGCTCGGCCGGCCGCGAACTCGCCTACGCCGGCTACCGGGACCGTGAAGGCCGCAGCCTCGACGATTTCGCCACCTGGTGCGCGCTGGCCGAGGTGCACGGCGCCGACTGGCATCGGTGGCCCGCGGAACTCCGCCACCCCGACAGCCCCGCCGTCGCGGCGTTCGCCGCCGCGCACCCGGAGGCCGTCGACTTCCACCGCTGGCTGCAGTGGCTGCTCGATGACCAGCTGACCGCGGCGCAGGCCACCGCCGTGCAGGCCGGGATGACGCTGGGCATCATGCACGACCTGGCGGTCGGGGTGGACCCCGACGGTGCGGACGCGTGGGCGCTGCAGGACGTGCTGGCGCTCGGAGTCAGCGCCGGCGCGCCACCGGACGAGTACAACCAGCTCGGACAGAACTGGTCCCAACCGCCGTGGCGGCCCGATCAGCTCGAGAAAGCCGGGTATGCCCCGTTCCGGGCACTGGTCAACGCGGTGCTGCGGCACGCCGGCGGGGTACGCATCGACCACATCATCGGGCTGTTCCGGCTGTGGTGGATCCCCGCGGGCGCGCCACCCACCGAGGGCACCTATGTGCGGTACGACCATGACGCCCTGATCGGCATCGTGGCACTGGAGGCGATGCGGTCCGGCGCGGTCGTGGTCGGTGAGGACCTCGGCACCGTCGAGCCATGGGTGCGCGACTACCTGGCCGCGCGCGGCCTGTTCGGCACCTCGATCCTGTGGTTCGAACGGGACCGCGAATGGGGCCGTGCGGACAAGCCGCTGCCCGCCGACCGCTGGCGTAGCGCCTGCCTGTCCTCGGTGACCACCCACGACCTGCCGCCCACGGCCGGCTACCTCGCCGGCGAGCACATCCGGATACGCGAAGAACTCGGCCTGCTGACCCGACCGGCCGCCGAGGAACTCGCGCACGACCGCGCCGAGCAGGCCGCCTGGCTCGACGAACTGCGCCGCCTCGGGCTGGTCGGTGACACCCCGGACACCGACGAGATCATCCGCGGCCTGTACGCCTACCTGGGCCTGACCCCGTCCAAGCTGCTGGCGCTGGCACTGCCGGATGCGGTCGGCGACGTCCGGGCGCAGAACCAGCCGGGCACCACCGACGAGTACCCGAACTGGCGGGTGCCGCTGGCCGGCCCCGACGGCCGCCGGCTGCGGTTGGAGGACATCTTCACCGACCCGCGCGCCAACGCGCTGGCCGAAGTAATGAAAACCCAGGTACGGACGATGGAATCGTGACTGGAGTTTCTACAGGTGTGGTTCTGCGATATCTTCGCAACGCACCGCGACACCCGGAGGGCACGTGAACAAGGTACTTGCGTTGGGGCTCGGCACCAGCGCCGCAGCAGTGGCGATGGCGATCGCCGCAGGCGGCACCGCCCATTCCGCTCCGGCCTCGGAGAGTGACAGCCCCTACAACGTCGTCGGCCAGACCTACGGCCGCGCCGTGCAGATCCTGGCCGGCTCCGGCATCAAGGCGACCTTCGGCGGGGCCGTCGGCAGCGACCTGCAGCAGAGCATGTGCGTGGTGGACAAGCAGAAGTTCAACACCTCCGGGCGGATGATCCTGATGCTCAACTGCACCCAGGAGGCCTTCGACGAGGCCGGGCTGAGCAATTCGACCGGATCCGGCCCCGGCGGGCGCACCGTCGGCGCCAACGGTGTCACCACCGTGACGCCCACCCCGATGCCGCCTCCCGGCGCGGGCGTCCCGACGTCGCCGGCACCAGTCCCGCCGCCGGCCTGAGCCCGGCGTCTGGGATTCGCCGATGCCGCTGGCAGCCGGGGCCGACTTCGCCGGGTACACCGTGGTGCAGTGCCTCGGCACCGGCGGGATGGGCGAGGTCTATCTCGCGCAGCATCCGCGACTGCCGCGCCAGGACGCGCTGAAGGTCCTCAAGGCGGGCGTCTCCGCGGACGACGAGTACCGGCAACGGTTCGAACGCGAAGCCGATATCGCGGCGACGCTGTGGCATCCGCACATCGTCGGGGTGCACGACCGCGGTGAGCATGACGGTCAGTTGTGGATCGCCATGGACTACGTGCCGGGCACCGACACCGCCCGGTACATGCGCGAGCAGCACCCCGGCGGGCTGCCGCCCGGACAGGTCGACGAGATCGTCACCGCCGTGGCCGGCGCGCTGGACTATGCGCATGAGCGCAATCTGCTGCACCGCGACGTCAAGCCGGCCAACATCCTGCTTTCCGACACACGGTCTGCCGATCGACGAATCCTGTTGGCCGACTTCGGTATTGCCCGGTGGTCCGATGACGTCAGCGGACTGACCGCCACCAACATGACGGTCGGCACGGTGTCCTATGCCGCACCGGAACAGCTGATGGGCACCGCGGTGACCGGGCAGGCCGACCAGTACGCGCTGGCCGCCACCGCCTATGAACTGCTGACCGGCAAGCCACCATTCCAGAACTCCAATCCCGCGGTGGTCATCAGCCAGCACCTCTCGGCCTCGCCCCCGGCCATCGGCGACCGCCGCCCGGAACTCGCGCACCTGGACCCGGTGTTCGCCAGGGCGCTGGCCAAGGACCCTGCCGACCGGTTCGAGCGGTGTGCCGATTTCGCGCAGGCGCTCAGCCACCAACTGGCCGGTGACACGCTCGGATTGACCCAGGCGGCGCCGGTGAGCCCGGCGGTCGCACCGGCGCGCAAGCTGCGCGGGCCCGTCATCGTCACCGCGGTGCTCGCCGTCGCGTTGTGCGCCGCGACCGCGGCCGCCCTCTACGAGCTGAACCGCGCCGACAACGACGAGCGCGCCCAACCCCTGGCCACCACCACGGCGGCTCCCGCCACGACGACGGCAGCCACCACCACCACGACCACCACCACCACGACGACGGCAGCCACGACCACGACGGCGACCACCACCGCGGCCGCCCCGGCAGCAGCAACGGTGACCATCGGGGCCGACTGCCTGCCGGCGGGTGCCACCGCGGTCACTGCCAACGGTGCGACGGCCTACTGCGCGACGCTGCAGGACACCAACGCGACCATCTGGTCGCTCACCCCCGGCGCCGTCCCCATCCCGACAGTCACCAGCACGGACCCGACCGAGGAGCCGCTGCCGGTCGCCGAGGAGTCGCCGGTGCGGGTGTGCATGGACCAGACCGGGCAGACCCGCCGGGAATGCCGCGAACAGATCCGCCGCAGCAACGGCCTGCCCTGATCGGTCAGTCGCCGGGAACTCGGCGGCCCAGCTCCTGCATCAGTGAATCCAGCAGCGGCCGTTGACCTTTGAGTAGCTTCTCGCGTGCGTCGACGACACTGAACCAGCCCACCCGGTCCAACTCGGGGTACTCGCGGAATTTGCCGGACCCCTTCGGCCACTCCAGCGTGAACGTGTTGCTCACCGCATCGCGGATATCCAGGTCGGCCTCGACCGCGTAGACCGTGACCACCTTGCCGCTGGGTTGGCGCAGCGGTGCGAACTCGATGCGTGGGCCGTCCGGCGCCGGGAGCCCGATCTCCTCGGTGAATTCCCGCCGGGCCGCGACCCAAGGGTCCTCGGTGTCGTCGTACTCGCCCTTGGGGATGGTCCAGGCGCCGTCGTCCTTGCGCGCCCAGAACGGGCCACCCGGATGTCCGATCAGCACCTCGGCGATGCCCTCGATGACGCGGTACACCAGCAGACCTGCGCTCAATCGCGGCATACCGCAGGCTAATGCGGACCGTAGGCCGATTGTCAAGAATTTGTCGGCCGCCGGAATTTAGCGCCCACACCGCCGGTTGCATCGTGCAGAAGCGAAAGAAGGCATTGGGCCATGTGGGCAAGAGGATTCATCACAGCGCTCGGGGTGGCGCTGGCGGGCACGTCGATCGGATGGGCCGCACCCGTGAACGCGGCGCCGGAGGGACCGGACAGCGTCGAGCAGACCGCCGGCGACCTTCCCGCCCCGGGCAGCGTCATTGCGGTGGAGCGACCCGGCGGTATCGCACTGGACCGGAACAGGATGTCCGGGGTGCTGCCCGGTCTGGAACCGCTGCGCCTGATCGGCGATAAGGTCCTGCTCGAAGTCGGCTGACGACCCGGGTTCAGACGCCCGCCAGGCCACGCGAGATGTCCAGCAGCCCCGCGGGTTCGAGGCCGAACACCTTGCCGTCACCGATGCCGGCCACGGCGGCCGGGCAGAACATCGAGATGGCCACCCCGGTGAACATGGTGGCCGGCCCGAGCGGCATCCCCGCGGTGTCGGCCACCCTGGCGGCGACGTTCGCGGCGTTCTGCCCCGGCTCGGACAGCATCGGGCACACCGACTGCCCCAGTGCGACCTTGTCGACGGCCGTGGGTGCGGTGACCCCGGCCTGATCGAGGGCGGTCAGGAAGCTGTCGGCCACCGAGTCCGCGGATGCCGGCGCCGCGACCACCAGCGCGGCGGAGGCCACGGCGAAGGTGGACAGCAGGCAGGTCGTGATGCGGCGCATGGCTGTGATCCTACGGGGTCACATGCCGGCCCAGCCGGCGTCGATCTGGGTGGCGATGTCGATGATGCGCGCCTGCCGCGCACCGGGGCTGTCGATCTCCCCCACCACGTGCGCGGCGATGAACCGTTTGATCTCGGCGTCGATACCGGCCAGCACGCGCAGCGCCTCGGCCCGCAGCGTGCCCGAGGTGACGTGGATGGAGATGTCGCGCGGGCCCGGCTTGTTGACGTCGATGATGAGCAGCAGCGGGGCGGCCGCGCGGGCGGTGGCCGTCAGCGCGATCTCACCGAACACCTGGAACCGGGGTTTGTCGATCTTCAGGTCGATGACCATCTTGATCTCCAGCGGGATCCGGATGTCGAAGGTGATGGCCCGTCCCACCTGCCGGGTGACCCGCGGTGCCTGCACCTTCACGCGCGCCGTGACCTTGGCGATTCCGCCCGGCCCCTGACCCATCGGGCCCATCTCGAACTCGTCGCCCGCGATCGCCCCGATCGCGTCCGCGACACGCTTCTCGGTGACCGCCACTTCGAAGAACCGGCGGCCGAACTCCTCGTAGCTCAGATACTGCTGCGCAGCGTCGGCTACCGGGGGCTCGGCGGGCGAAGAACTGTCCATGGTGGCTATAACCGTCTCATGCCGGGCGCCTCAGCCCCGGGCACGGCCCCCGGCGTGGTCGCCTTCCGGGCCGTCATCGAAGAACACCCGCAACCGGCGGATCCGGGTCGGCCGTAACCCCACGTCCGCGATCAGCACGGCGTCGCCACCGGGCCCGGTCACGCTGACGGCGACATGGCGACCGGCCACCACCGTGGTGCGCCGCCGCGCTCCGGTCAGCGCCTCGACGAGTTCGGCGGGCCGCAACCGGCGCGCACCGGCGCGCATCTCGGCGTCCGGCCCGAGCAGGCGCCGCACCGACATCTCGTTGCCTGCGCACGCGTCGTCGACCACCTGCGCCACGCACCGCTTGCCACGGCCTCCGGCCCCGGCCAGCCCCGACATGAACCCGGCCGCGCCTGCGGGCCCCTGATTGGCCAGCAGCGCGCGGGTCAACTGCAGGGACGCCGGTACCGCCGCGGGCCCGTTGCGGGCGAACTGCCACGCCATGGCCGGCAGTTCCCAGTACGCCTGCAACCGGGAGATACGCAGGTCGTCCTCGGTCAGCCCGGCCGGCATCACGTCATACCGCAGGATCGCCGGGATGCGCATCGTCACCGCGGGGCCCATGGCCACCTCCAGCACCAGGTCGCGCAGCATCGTCTGGCCCACCACGATGTCGATGTCCCGGTGGAAGGTGATGTCGCGGGGACCGATGAAGGTGTCGTAGAACCGCTCGATCTCGGCCCGCCCGACATGCGGGCGCGAACCCACCGGGTCCTCGATGGTGGCCGTGTCGGTGAACAACCCGACCCAGCCGATCCGGTCGTGCGCACCTGCCGCCGCGGGCGAGCGCTCCACCGTCGCCAGAACCGCACTTCGACTTGTGGACATATCCTTGGGTACCACCCCTGTGTGAAGGAGGACGGCAATGAGCCAGAACGGGCCGTTCGGTATCGACCCTGAAGATTTTGACAGGCTCGCCCGCGAGGCCGGTGAGGGGCTGCGCGACGCGCTCGACCGGTTCGGCAAGCGCGCGGGTTGGGCCACCTTGATCGACCAGTTCACCGGGCAGGCCCAGCCGTCCAGGCCGGAAACCACCGGTGACGCGGGCGACGGGGTGTGGGCGATCTACACCGTGGACGCCGACGGCGGGGCCCACATCGAAGAGGTCTATCCCACCGAGCTGGACGCGCTGCGGGCCAACAAGAACAACACCGACCCGGCGCGACGGGTCCGCTTCCTGCCGTACGGAATCGCGGTCAGTGTGCTCGACGCGCCCGAATAGCCCCGCGCGGGCCGTCCTGCTCACTAGACTTTGCCGCGGTACGGGGACGACCGGCAGAGGGTGGGACATGCGCAGAGGATGGACGGTCACCGCAGCGGTTGCGGGGGCGGCGGTGGCGTTGGGTTTTGCCCCGGCCGCGGTTGCCGACGACGAGTCGGGCCGCTACCCCACCGATGTGCCGGGCATGAACTACCAGGCCGCGCTCGGCGCACCCTGTGAGAACACCCAGCTGTTCACCTTCGGCCGCGGCCGCGGCGGGCAGCCGATGAAGTGCAGCTGGATCCCCAACCAGTGGCCGCCGGTCTACACCGGGTTCTGGACGATCTCCTATGAGCTGCACGGTGTCCAGGAGGTCGGCGCCCCCTGCTCGGTGGCCAAGGGTGCCGCGCAGACCACCGACGGCCGGCCCATGCTGTGCCTGGGCGCGCGGGGCTGGCAGCCCGGTGTGTTGACCGGCGACGGCTTCTTCCCGGCCTGACGACCTCGGGTCGTTTCACCGCCCGGGTGCAGAAGGCGGCGCCGCGATCAGGTGCTCGCGGGACAATTCGGCGACGCTGCCGACGCCCATCAGGGTGAGCGTCTGCCGGATCTCGGCGGCCAGAACGCCCAGCACCGCCGCCACACCATCGGCCCCGGCGACCGCCAACCCGTACAGGCAGGGCCGGCCGATCATCACCGCATCGGCACCGAGTGCCAGCGCGGTCACCACGTCGCTGCCCGTCCGCACACCGCCGTCGAGCAGCACCGCGGCCCGTCCCCCGACCGCGTCGACCACCTCCGGCAGCGCGGCCAGTGACGGCACCGCCGGATTCAGTTGACGGCCACCGTGATTGGAGACCACCACCCCGCTGGCACCGATCTGCAGCGCGCGTTCGGCATCTGAGGGGTCGAGGATTCCCTTGACCACGAACGGGCCGTCCCAGCGGTCCCGCAGTGCGGCCACATCCGCCCACGTCAGATCGGGCCGGATCTGACGCTGCTGCACGGCCACCGATTCCACCGCGCCGGCCGCCCCGCGGGTGCCGGTGACATTGGCCATCGTCATCCTGCGGTGCCGCAGCAAGCCGTACCACCAGGCCGGCCGGATCGCGGCGTCGACGATTCGGCGGGGAGTCAGGATCGGTGGGTGGCCCATCCCGGTGCGACGCTCCCCCACCCGGTTTCCCTGCACCGGGACGTCGACGGTCACCACCAGGGTGCGATAGCCGCTGTCGCGGGCGCGGTCGAGCAAAGACGCCATGAAACCCGCGCGCTCACCCCACGGGTAGAGCTGGAACCAGTGGTCGTGTCGGGTGCCGGCGGCCACCTCCTCGATCGAATAGGACGACGCGGTGCTCAGCGTCAGCCGGGTGCCGGACTGCTCGGCCGCACGGGCCGCACCGAGTTCACCGCTCCAGTGCGCCAACCCGGTCAGACCGGTGGGCGACAGCAGCACCGGCAGGTCCAGCCGTTCCCCGAACAACTCGACGGTGGCGCGGGCGACGCTGTGGCCGGCCAGCACACGTTGGCGCAGTGACCAGTTCGCGAACACCGCCCGGTTCGCGCGCAGCGTCCGCTCGTCTTCGGCGCCGCCGTCCAGATACGCCCACACCATCGTGGGCAGCGCGCGACGGGCGGCAGCACGGTAGTCCTCGATGCACACCAGCGGCGCCCGGGTGCGCAACCGGTACTGGAAGGCCGTCATCTGATCGCGATCGGGGTGGTCGGCGACCCGACCGCATTACTGATGTGCAACGGCGGCGCGGCCAGCAGGAAGCACCATCGGCCATCCTCGGCACAGGCCGCGGACAGGTCCTCCAGGTCCAATATCTCGGCCAGCGGCATGCCCATATCGCGGATCAGCACACAGTGCAGCGGTACCACGGTGCCGGACTGCTCGCTCGGAAGGACCTCGATGGCCCAGTTGTCCGACCCGAGCGCCGCCACCGAGCGCTCGTGCAGCCAACGCGCGCAGGCCAGGTTCAGGCCGGGCTCGGTCTTCATCCATCCGTCCGGTCCGTCCGCGACAAGCTTTGCCCGCCAACCGGTCCGGATGAACAGGAAGTCGCCTTCGCCCACTGTGACACCCTGGGCCCGCTCGGCGGCGTCCAGATCGTCGGGGGTGATGGCGGTGCCGCCCTCCAGCCACGACACCTTCTTGAGGCGGGCGATGTCGAGCAGCACACCGCGCCCGACCAGCCGATCGGTCATCGCGTCGACGGCGAGCTTGCGGGCGCCGAATCGGGCGCCGACCTCGTCGGTGGAATACCCGTTGTACATCTGGTCGTCGTAGGCGACGTGGGCCAGGCCGTCCCACTGGGTGCCCGACTGCAGCGGCATGATGATCCAGTCATCGGAGATCTGCACACCGTGCGGATCCGACCAGTCGTGCGGTGCCATCGACATCAGGTGCACCGGGTTGAGCCGCCCGCCGATTCCGCTCTGCGGCCCGTTGCTGCCGACCGGGATGCTCAGCTGGAACACCCGGCCCGAGCGCACCTCCGTGGCCGCGGCCCGGATGTGCTCCCCGGTGACGAAGTTCAGGGTGCCCAGTTGATCGTCGGGACCCCAACGGCCCCAGTTCGACAGCTCCCGGCCGAGGTCCCTGAAGTTCGCGCCCATGCGTTACAGACTCGCATACTTTTGTTAACCTCGGTACCAGCTTGCCGAACCCACCTCCGGAGGTATCCGTGTCGGACGTCCCAGAGCTCACGTTCGATACCGCCGACCCCGATTTCGTCCGCGACCCGTGGCCACGTTACCGGCAGATCCGGGATCTGGGCGGGGTGGTGTTCAACGAGCAGGTCAACCGGTTCATGGTCGCCGGTTTCGACGACACCCGCATGATTCTCACCACCCCAACGGTTTTCGGATCCGAGCGTGGCCAGGCCGAGCAGGCCGGGGTGTTCGGCGGTCCGACGATGGAGTTCTACGACGGTTCCCATCACGACCGGATGCGCGCCATCTGGTCCGACGACTTCCGGCCGCGTGCCCTGGCTGCGCTGCGCCCGGCGATCACCGAGGTGATCCGCGCCCGCCTGGCGCCGTGCCTGCGTCGGCTGCGGGCCGGCGAAACCGTCGAGGTGGTCGCCGAACTGACCCGCGGTATCCCCACCGAGGTGATCGCACACCTGCTCGGTATCGAGTCGGACATGGCCGACCGGTTCGCGGAGTGGAGCGACGCGATGGGCGCCTCGGCCGAGGGGTACACCAACCCGGGCGAGCGCGGCGCCCGATTGATCGCGGTCGGCAAGGCAGCGACCGCCGAACTCAACGAGTACATCCGCGCACAGATCACCCGGCGGCGCTGCCCGTCCTTCACCGGCGGCGATCTGATCACCACCATGGTGCGCCACGACTACGCGCGCACCCAGATGACCGAGCAGGAGATCGTGGCGTCCAACACTCAGTTGGTGTTCGCCGGGAACGAGACCACCGCCAAGTTGCTCGCCCAGATCGTGGTGACGCTGGCCGCCCACCCCGACCAGCGCGACGCCCTGGTCGAGGATCCGCAACTGATCCCGGCGGCGGTCGAGGAGGTGCACCGCCACGAGACCATCACCCACTCGGTGTTCCGTGACGCGATCGGCGATCGGGCGTTCGTCGGCGATGCCCGGGTGCCGGACGGCCGGCGCATCACCCTGCTGCTCGGCGCGGCGAACCGGGATCCGGCCCGCTGGGAGCACCCGGAGCGTTTCGATCTGTTCCGGAAGAAGTTGCCGCACCTGGGTTTTGCGTTCGGCTTGCACAGCTGCCTGGGGATGAACCTGGCCCGCCTGGAGGCCCAGATCTTCCTGGAGGAGCTCCTGGCCGCGCTGTCGCGCTGGCGGGTGGACGGGCAGGTCGGCTACGGCCGGAACTTCGCGGTTCGGGGGCCCGCCGCGGTGTACATCAGCGCGGCCTGATCACCGCAACTGCGCGGACAGGTATGTGATGTCCCCGAACGAGGACAGCACGTCGGTCGAGCGCGGCATGCCGTAGTCGCCGAACAGCTCCGAACTCTTGCGCAAGGTGGCGGTCCAGCCGCGGTCGCTCAGGTGAGTTGCGGCCGGGGTGCGCTCTCCGGGGTAGAACAGTTCGGTGACGTCGACGTCTTCGCCGAGGTCGATCCCCTTGTCCCGCCATACCTGCCGCATGGCGCGGGTGCGTTCACCGATCACCTTCAGGTCCTCGACACTGACGGTGGCCGTGTTCTCGGTGGCGATCCGGCTGCCCGGCGCGCTCAGCTCGGTGATGTTGTCCAGCAACCGATCCTGCGCCTCCGGCGGCAGGTAGATCAGCAGGCCTTCGGCCAGCCACGCGGTCGGGCGGGCCGGATCGAATCCGGCTGCTCGCAACGCCGCGGGCCAGTCGTCGCGCAGGTCGACACCGATCGGGCGATGGGTGGGCACCGGCATCGCCCCGAGATCTGCAAGGGTGCGCGTCTTGAAGTCGATGACCGGGGACCGATCGAGCTCGTAGACCACCGCGTCGGCGGGCAGGGGCAGCCGGTAGGCGCGGGTGTCCAGGCCTGCGGCGAGGATCACGATCTGGCGAATCCCGGCCGTCACTGCGGCAGTGAGGAATTCGTCGAAGTACCGGGTGCGCACGGCGATGCCGTCGGCCATCCCGCGCACCTCACCCTGCCCCGGGGCGCCGAACTGTCCGCGAGCGTGGCGGGTGTACACGTCCACACCCACCGCAGAGACCAGCGGCTCGGCGTAGGGATCGTGTACGCCGGCGGTCCCGAAGCGGGTCGCGATGGCCCGCTGCATGGCCACCACGGTGGCCGTCACCCCCACGCTCGTTGCCAGGTCCCAGGTGTCATTGTCGGCGCGCCCCATAGTTAGATAGTCTACGCTCTTCTCGTCAGCCGTCCGGCGGGCCGACGCTGGACATCACCAGTTGCAGGAACGTGCGGTAGAGGTCCTCCCCGTCGAGGTGGCTGGCCAGCGTGACACCGTCATTGGTCGCCAGCAGTACCCGGGCCAGCGATTCGGCCGGAATCCTCAACGAACCACCCAGTCGCGCCACGCCTTTGGTGATGTACTCGGCCAGCGAGCGAACCGTCTCCCGGCGCTGGGCCGCCACCCGGTCCCGGGCCGCCGGATGACGCATCAGGAACAGGGTGAACTCGTAGTTCAACGCCGCCGCCTGCTGGGCGTCGGTGCCGCTGAGCACCCGCCACCGCTCGGCGAACCCCTCCACGTCGATGTCGGCGAACCGGTCGAAGGACTCCATCACGTCGGCAAACCCGTCCAGGAAGCGCTGCCGGTGCCGTTCGATCACCGCGAGGAAGAGTTCCTCCTTACCGCCGAACTGCGCGTAGATGGCGCCGCGGGTGTACCCGGCGGCCTCGGCGATGTCCTCCAGCGAACCGGCGTACCCACGCCCGGCGAAGGTCTTCTCCGCCGCGTCGAGCAGGACGGTGCGGGTCTGCTCCATGCGGCGTTCCCTGGTCCAACGCTCGGTCATCGGCTCATCCTCGCAGAGATCAATCTCAAATACAGTCTTGTATCTGAAATTCAAATCTGTACTGTCGTGACTGGCGTCACAGCCCCGATGTCGCCATCTCTTCGCGAACACCGACCCGAAGAAGGGACTCCCTCGATGTCCGTCGATACCCCTCGATCCGCCACCTGATGCCCGAACTCGCCGAGATCGTCAGCGCGCACACCGGCCACAGCCGCACCGTCCTGGAGTACGCCGCGACCACCGGCCGCCTGGTCGGCGAGGCCAAGAAGCCCGGGTTCGACGCCGAGGGCTGGGCGCCACTGGCCGAACTCGTCGACACCGCGAACTTCCACCGGGTCGGCGCGTTCAAGGAGGAGATGGACTGGGCCGGCTACGTCGAGTTCCTGACCGGCTGGGCGAGGACCTCCGAATGGGAGTGCACCTTCCAGCGGATCACCGAACATGGCGACCTGGTCTTCCTCGAGCTCGAAGAGCGCAGTGCGGTAGGCGATTTCCGCAGCGTGGTGAACTCGCTGTCGGTCTACGCGTTCAGTGCCGACGGACGCATCAGCCGCCTCGATCTCTACCTGCAGATGGAGTATCCGTCGTGAACGAATCCCAGCAGATGGCACCGCTGACCGCCGATCAGTGGGGTGAGGCCGAATACGCGGCTTTCGGTGCGCTGCTCGGGCTGCCGGCCGACGAGGTGCCCCGGGCCGGATCCGGTGAGGCATACGACCCGCTGAACTTCGACATCATCGGCATGCTCGCGCACCACCCCGAGATGGCGCGACTCTTTCTGCGGTTCAACGGATTTCTGCTGCAGCGCGGCGAGCTCGCCGGGCGGCTGCGCGAACTGGTCATCCTGCGGGTGGCGCTGCGGCACCGATCTGCCTTCGAATGGGGCCAACACGTCCGGATGGGTGCTGCGGTCGGCGTCACCGACGACGATGTCGCCGCTCTCATCGAGGGCAACGACGCGTTCGCCGGCGCCGACCGGATCGTGCTGGACACGGTCGACGAACTGATCGACGACGGAAAGGCCCAGTGGTCCACCTGGCAACGCCTCGTCGACACGATCGGTGAGCGGGCCGCGATGGAGGTCATCTTCATCGTCGGCACGTACACCATGACCGGGATGGCATTCGGCACCTGGGGATTGCAAGCCAAGCCGGGCAGCGCTGCGCTGCCACCGGAGCGCCCAACCACAGAAGAGGGACATCGATGAATCTGGAAGAGCGGATCGCCAAGCATCGCCGGATGGCGGAGAGCTACCGCGACAAGTACGTGCTGCAGAAGGTCGCCGAGGGCGAGAACTACGACGAGTGGGAGTTCACCGACGACGCGGTGTACACCTCGCCCTACTTCGCTGCCGGTCAGGAGTTGGTACTCAAAGACGTCGCGACGCACTGGGATATGGCCGCCACCATCGAGGCCAAGGCCTACGGCATCACCTTTCCGGACTGGAAGCCGGTGGACTTCAAGCTATGGCCGGCCGAGAACGGGTTCGTGCAGCGCTACCGCTGGCAGGGCACCAACGTGAACACCGGCGAGGTGATGGGCTTCTACTCCATCAGCTTCGTCGACACCAACGAGGACGGCCAGATCACGCACTGGTCGACCTACGTCAACGACGAGGAATACGGCCCGTTCCTGGAGGCCGCCATCGGTGCCCGCGGCCCGTTCCGCGGCGAGGATTACATGCAGGCGCTGGCAAAGCATTTCGAGAAGCACGGACTGAGTTTCTAGAGGGAGCCACGATGACGACCAGTGCCACCGACAAGCTGTACTACGACCCGTGGGACACCGACCTCAACGCGGACCCGTACCCGATGTTCGGGCGGCTGCGGGCCGAGGCGCCGCTGTACTACAACGAGGCCCACGACTTCTATGCGGTCAGCCGGTTCGAGGACGTCAACCGGGCCCTGGTCGATCACGCCACCTTCAGCTCGGCGCGCGGCGCGGTGCTGGAGATCATCAAGGCCGGGGTCGAGATCCCGCCCGGTTCATTGATTTTCGAGGATCCGCCGATCCACGACATCCACCGTAACCTGCTCTCGCGTGCCTTTACCCCGCGCAAGATCAACGCACTGGAGCCCAAGGTCCGCGAGTTCACCGCCCGCTGCCTGGACCCGCTGGTCGGCGGGGACCGGTTCGACTTCGTCAAGGATCTCGGCGCGGTGATGCCCCTTCGGGTGGTCAGTGAGCTCTTCGGCATTCCGGAGGATTACCAGAACCGCGTGACCGAGGACGGCGACAAGTACGTCCGCACCGAGCGGGGTGCACAGATGACCGACAACCCGGACGGACCCATCACCGACGGGCAGCTGTTCGCGGAGTTCATCGACTGGCGCATGGACCATCCCGCCGACGATCTGACCACCGAGTTGCTCAACGCCGAGTTCACCGACGAGTCCGGCACCACGCGCAAGTTGCGCCGGGAAGAACTGCTGATGTTCATGAATGTGGTGGCGGTCGCGGGTTCGGAGACCACCACCCGGCTGATCGGCTGGGCCGGCAAGCTGCTGTCCGAGCATCCCGCCCAGCGCCGCAAACTGGTCGAGGACCGGTCGCTGATCCCGGGCGCGGTCGAGGAGATCCTGCGGTTCGAGCCGCCGGCGCTGCAGGCCGCCCGCTACGTCACCGGCGACACCGAGTTCCACGGCACCACGGTGCCGGCCGGCAGCGCGATCATCCTGCTGATCGGTGCGGCCAATCGGGACGAGCTCCGGTTCGGCGACGACGCCGAACAGTTCGAGGTCACCCGTTCCCCGCGCCAGCACCTGACTTTCGGGGTCGGCGCCCACTACTGCCTGGGCAATGCGCTGGCACGGATCGAAGGCCGTATCGCGTTGGAGGAGATCATGAATCGCTTCCCCGACTGGGAGGTCGACCTGGACGGCGCGGTGTTCTCGTCCTCGTCGGTGGTGCGCGGCTGGGACAGCATGCCCGCGACGGTCTGACCGCCCGCCAGGGCCCGATGATATTCGTAGCGGGCACCTTGTCGATCGCCGCGCGTCCTGCGCCCCCGGGTGCTACGTTTCGCGCGAGTAGTATCGACAAGGGAGCACAACATGGCCTCGCAGGAACCCGTCTGGTCCAAGCCCGCGGCGCTGGCCATCCCCCCGGAGGGTTACTTCGAGGAGGAACGCGGCCGGTACGGGCCGGTGTTCCCGCGCACCCCGGCCTGCTACGGCTTCTCCATCATCGCCAAGGTGAAGGAGGGCCGCGAGGACGCGATCCGGGCGTACGGCAAGACCATCGAAGACACCATCGCGGCGAATCCGGAGGCCCTGGCCCCGCTGCGGTTGCACTATCTGCGGTGGAATCTCTTCGATGTCGGATCCGGCCTGCACTTCCAGTATCAGGGGATTTTCGACACCGATTTCGACAAGTACACCGAGGATGCCGTGCAGCTGTTCAGCGCCACCGGCGTCACCACGGTGTTCACCAATCTCGAAGGGTTTCCCGAGGATTGGAAGGAGAACCCGGAGTCGTTCATCAAGTTCGTCCGCGAGCATCAGGTGCCGAGTTTTCTCGAATACGGCGAATACCCGTACGTGACCGCCGACGAGATAAAGAAGGCGCTACGCCTCAAGGCCGCGTTCTCCGACATGCTGGATCAGATGCAGTGAGCGGCGATCCGCTCCACGCGATTCGGACCTACCTCGACGCCTTCAACGCCGGCGACGTCGACGCGATGACCGGCGCTTTCTGTCCCGACGGCGCCATCCTGGACGGGATGGCCCCCCATCTGTGGGTCGGACCGACCGCGGCCGCGGACTGGTACCGGGATGTGATGGCCGAGAGCGCGCATCTCGGCGCGTCGGACTACCACGTCACCCTGGGCGAACCGCGGCACCACGATGTCAGCGGGGACCACGCCTACGTGGTGGCGCCCGCCACCATGACATTCGATCTGGACGGGAAACGACGCACCCAGACCGGCGCGGTGTTCACCGTCGCGTTGCGCAGACTCGCCGGGAACTGGCGGGTGGCCGCCTGGGCCTGGGCCAAGGGCAACGCACAGACGTGACGGAGAAAACCGTGCTCGAACTCGACGACATCCAGCACATCATGTTGACCCGTACTCCGGCCATCACCGGGCGCTACGAGTTCCTGACGTTCGACACCCCGGCCGGTGGGCGGGCCTGGTTGGCCGCGCTGACCGACCTGGTGCAGTCGGCGGCCGAAGTGCACGCCACCATGGACTCCTCGGATCGCTGGGTGACGGTGGCGTTCACCTGGAACGGTCTGCGCGCCCTCGGCGTCACGGAGGATTCCCTGGCGACCTTCCCGGGCGCGTTCCGGGAAGGCATGGTCTCGCGGGCGGCGATCCTCGGTGACATCGGCAACCACGCACCGGAGCGCTGGGTCGGCGGGCTGGCTGGAGAGGACCTGCATGCCATCGCGATCTTGTTCTCCCGCACCGACGAACAGTGCCGACGGTCCATCGAGAATCACGACGCCTTGCTCGCGCGCACCGACGGGGTGCGCAGCCTGTCGCACCTGGACCTGAACGCCACCCCTCCGTTCAACTACGCCCACGATCACTTCGGCTTCCGGGACCGGTTGTCCCAGCCGGTGATGAAGGGATCCGGTGAGGAGCCGACACCGGGATCCGGCGACCCGCTGGAACCCGGCGAGTTCATCCTGGGCTACCCCGACGAGAACGGACCGGTGGCCAACCTCCCCCAGCCGGCGGTGCTGTCCCGCAACGGCAGCTACATGGCCTACCGTCGACTCGAGGAGCACGTGGCGGTGTTCCGGGACTATCTGCGCGGGAACTCCGATACCCCCGAGGGCGAGGAACTGCTGGCCGCCAAGTTCATGGGCCGCTGGCGCAGCGGGGCACCGCTGGTGCTGGCACCGGAGCGCGACGATCCCGAACTCGGCGCGGACCCGATGCGCAACAACGATTTCGATTACGCGCAGATGGATCCGCACGGGTACGCCTGCCCGCTGGGCTCGCACGCGCGGCGACTGAATCCGCGCGACACGGCGCACTACATGAACCGGCGCCGGATGATCCGCCGGGGCGCCACCTACGGCCCGGCGCTGCCCGAGGGTGCACCCGACGACGGTCAGGCCCGTGGCATCGCGGCGTTCATCATCTGTGCGGATCTGGTGCGCCAGTTCGAGTTCGCCCAGAACGTCTGGATCAACGACAAGACGTTCCACGAACTCGGCAACGAACACGACCCCATCTGCGGGCAGCAGGACGGCAGCCTGGACTTCACCGTGCCGCGGCGACCGATCCGCAAGGTCCACAAGGGCATACCGGCATTCACCACACTCACCGGAGGGGCGTACTTCTTCCTGCCCGGCATCAAGGCGCTCCGCTACCTGGCCGCGTTGGAGGACAAGTCATGACCGGAGCACGCACCTACAATCAGACCCACCTCGCTCGGCCGCACGACGGCCGGCGAAGGGTCAGCATCTACTGGACGTGGAGCTATCCGTGGGAGGCCCAACGTGATCCGGGCGCCATGGAGAACCGCTTCTCCACCATCACCGAAGTGCGGAATGCGTTGTGGCCGGCCTACGAGACCCCGGAGTACCAGGTCGAGCACTTTCTGCAGGGCATCGCTGGCACCCTGGAACTCTTCCACCGGTCGACGCTGGCATTCCAGGAAGTCGCCGCAGCGGCCACCGGGCATCCGGTGGCGGTGTTCCAGCGCATCGACCAGGCCGGCTACCGGTTACCGATCGACGAACGGGTGCTCGACGACTGCGACACCCTGATGGTGTTCGGCCTGGATCATCTGCTGTCCCAACAGGAAGCCGCGGCCGACGAGATCGATGCGATCCGCCGGTGGCTGCACCGCGAGGGCACCTGCCTGTTGCTGGCCCCGCATCACGACGTCGGCAACACCGACGACTATCCGCGCCGACAGGTCGAATACCTGCACCACGGCGATCCGCTGGTCCCCCGTCAGCAGCGCTTCGGCCGGTACACCCGATCGCTGATGTCGGCGCTGGACGTGCCCGTGCACAACAATTGGGGGCTGCGCCCCGCCGTGGTCCCCGGCACCCGCGACATCGCGCCGCTGATCGCCAGCCCGGACCTGGACGACCTGGGACTACTGACCGGTGTCAGTACCTTCAACTTCCACCCGCACCTGCCGCACTATGAGCTGACCGCACCGGAGAGCGGCGCGCTTCGGGTGCTGGGCCGGCAACCCGTCGATGTCGGCCGGCCCCACCCCTACGTCGACGCGGGCAACACCGACTTCAATGCGCTGCTGTGGATGCCGCCGGCCGGCGAGCGCGCCGGCGATGTCGTGGTGGTCGACTCGACCCACTTCACCACCTTGTTCGGCGGCACCGACAGCCTGAAGACGTTCTGGCACAACCTGGTGACCATGCGATGACGAGTCGGGGCATCTGACCCGTCAGGGCAGTGCGCCGGGTACCGGCGGTGCCGGCGGCGGAGGCACCTCGGCGGGCACCGGGACCGGAGGGGCCTGGACCGGAGCGGGCGGCACAAACGGCGGCAACATCCAGAACGGCGGAGGCGGCGGCGGGGCGACCGGCGCCGGAGGCAGAACCTCGGCGGGCGGAGCGGGGGCGGCCGGGTCGATCGGCAGGGGTGCCGCGGCAGGGGCGGCCGGATCCACGACGGCCGCCGGCGGCTCGGGCGCGGCCGGCACCGCCTCGGCCACCGGAACGGTTTCGGCCATCGGAGCGGTTTCCGGTAGATGCGGTGTTGCCAACGGTTCCGCGCTCACCGGTGCCTCGGCGGTGGCCTGCGGTTGCGCCACCACCGGCCGGGGCTGCGGGAGGGCCAGCTGCACCGGCGGTGTGCTCACCTTCTCCGGGACCGGAGCCGGTTTCGGGGCGGCCATCGGCTGCGGAGCCGGCGGCGTGGAGCGCACCACCGTGGTGGTTTCGGCGGTCGATGCCGAGGATCGTCCGGCCAACGCTGCCTCGCCGGGCTGCGGACCCGCCGACCCGGCGAACTGCGAGCCGACGGCAAACAGCGCGACGAGTGCGGTCACCGCGACGGCGGCCGCAGCCGTGGTGGCGCGTCCGGCCGGCACGGGCAGCCGAACGGTCACCTTGGGCGGCGTCCAGGTCCGGCGGGGCCGGGTGATCGCAATGGGTTCCGGGGGTGCCGCATCGGTCACCACGGCCTGGCCGGCCGCGTAGGCGGGCGTCTTCCCGGCGTCCGGGCCACCGGTCATGTCGTGCCGGCCGAGCGCCTCGGTGTCGTCGGCATCGACCACGGACTCGGTGGCGAGCATCTCGGCGAGCAGCCCGCAGGGGTCCACCCGGTCGGTTCGTCCGGTGAGCGGCCCTTCGCTGTCGGGCCGGGAAACCGGCGTCACCTGCCGGACCGAGCGCACATCGGGGTATCCGGCAGACCGCAGTTCAGCGAGCAGCGCAGCCATCCGGTCCTCGACCTCGGCGCTCCAGCAGACCCCGATCGAGGAGATCCGGCGACCGGTACTGGCGGCGATGGCTGCCGCACCCCGAACCGCCGCGACACAGCGCGGGACAAGTTGATCGAGGTCACGGATGGTGAACTGGTCGTCGTCCAGTGGGCCTGCGCCCGCGGCCGACCCGTCCACCAGAACCCAGCCGACACCGGCCGCTGTCACCGACAGCCCAAGTACGGTTTTCACGCTCGGCCCCGACTCCCGTCCTGTGTCACGTTGCCCCCGGCAAACCGGTCGCGACGAGCCTAGTTTGCTCGCCCGCGCTCGGCATCTCGGCGGAATGACAATTTCTTCGGCGTTGTGTTCCTGTTTATCGACACGGTCGACGGGATCGTTACCCGCCACAACATCGTGTCTGTCGAGGTCAGCTACGGTGCGCCAGCAGCCGCCGCTCGACCGTCCCGAACAGGCTGTCGCTGAGCTTGCCGAGCACCGCGAGCAGCACGATGGACAGCACCATCACATCGGTGCGTCCGGTGTTCTGACTGTCGATCAGCAGGAAGCCCAAGCCCTTGGAGGAGGCGATCAGCTCCGCCGCCACCAGAAACAGCCACGCGTTGGCAAGGCCCAGCCGCAGCCCGTTGACCAGGGCGGGTGCGGCTGCCGGCAGCAACACGGTGGCCAGTAGCGCGGGCCCGCTCCGGCCATAGGCGCGGCCCACCTCGACCAGCTGCGGGTCCACATGCGACAGCGCCGAGGCCGTCGTGGTGTAGACGGGGAAGAACGCGCCGATGGCGATCAGCAGCACCTTCGGTTCCTCGCCGATCCCGAACCACAGCAGCAGCAACGGCACCCACGCCAGCGACGGCACGGTCCGCAGTGCGGCGACGGTCGGCCCGAACAGCCGCTGCACGGTCACCGACAGGCCGACCAGCGATCCGAGGGCGAGTCCTACCAGCGCTCCGGACGCGTAACCGGCGGCCACCCGGGACAGGCTGGTGCCCAGGTGGGTCCACAACTCACCGCGGCCGATCAGCTCGCCGAGCGCTCCGACGACCTCGCCGGGTGGCGGCAACTGGCTGGGTGAGAACACTCCCCGCGCCACCGCGACCTGCCACACGATCAGCAGGGCGATCGGCACGATCAACCCTGCCGCCGCCGCGGGCGCGCGGCGGAACAATCCCGCCGCACGTACCCGGCGCACCGCCGGCGTCAGGGCGAGAGTCAGCTTGTCGACTGCTGGACGAACGTCGGATCGATCAGCGTCTCCAGGGCCTGCCGGCCGGCCTGTTCGGACTTGATGTCCCCGTCGGCCACCG
This sequence comes from Mycobacterium sp. AMU20-3851, assembly GCF_043974665.1. NCBI lineage: Bacteria > Bacillati > Actinomycetota > Actinomycetes > Mycobacteriales > Mycobacteriaceae > Mycobacterium > Mycobacterium sp. AMU20-3851. The sequence goes on along the minus strand of NZ_CP146371.1, from coordinate 2,421,479 downwards.
CGATCGGCGCGATGATCGTCAGCACGTCGAGCTGGGACTGTCCCGGCGTCGGATCGACCTGCAGATCCGTGCGTTGCAGCACCTCCTCCGCCACGCTCGGAGTGATCTTCGCCTCCGCTGCCAGCAGTTCGGTCAACTCGTTCGGGTGCGCGATAGCCCATGCGCGGGCCTCCTCATAGGCGTCGACAACGGACTGCACTGCTTCGGGATTGTCGGAGATGAAACCCTCGCGGGCGTTCAGCGTGCCGTAGCTGTTGAAGTCGGGATTGCGGAACAACAGGCGTGAACCGGACTCCTGCACGGTCTGCGCGATGAACGGGTCCAGCCCCGACCAGGCGTCGACGTCTCCGCGTTCGAGTGCGGTCTTGCCGTCGGCGTGCTGCAGGTTGACGATCTCGACGTCGGTCCGGGCCAGTCCGTTGGCCTTCAACGCCTGCAACAGGAAGTAGTAGGGATCGGTGCCCTTGGTGACCGCGATCTTCTTGCCGCGCAGTTCGGCGACGCTGGTCACCGGGGAATCCTTGCCCACCACCAGTGCGGCCCATTCCGGCTTGCTGTAGATGTCGACGACCTTGATGGGGGTGCCGTTTGCGCGGGCCACCAGGGCCGCCGCACCTGCGGTCGATCCGAGATCCAGCGCGCCTGCCCGCAACGCCTCATTGGCCTTGTTGCTGCCCGCCGACAGCACCCAGGTGACGTTGTAGCCCTGGTTCTCCAGCAGTTTCTGGTCGCGGACGACCAGGCTCAGCGGGTTGTAGTACGCGTAGTCGAGCTTGATGTCCTTCGCGGTATCCGCGCTGTCGTCGGAACCGCACGCCACGGCCGTCCAGGCCAGGGCGGCGATCACCAGGGCTACCAGCCCGCGTGCCTTCATGCCGAGATTTCCTTCCGAGGTGGATGTCCGGGGTCGCCGGCCTGTCGGCGCGGCATCCCGAGTTCGTCGAGCAGGGCGATACGCAGTGCGGCCAGTTCGGGGTCGGAGCGGTCGCGCGGCTTGGCGAGTGAGACATGGTGTGTCGCAGCGATTCCGGCCACCCCGGCTGCGTCGGCGCGCAGGATGAACACCCGGTCGGCCAGGATCAGGGCCTCGTCCACGTCGTGGGTGACCAGCAGCGTGGTGATCCCGGCCTGCTGCTGCACCTCGTCGAGCAGGTCCTGCATGCGGAGCCGGGTCAAAGCGTCCAGGGCCGCCAACGGCTCGTCGAGCAGCAGCACACCGGGGCTGCGCGCCAGCGCGCGGGCCAGTCCGGCGCGTTGAGCCATCCCGCCGGAAACCTGGCGCGGGCGGTGTCCGGCGAAACCCGAGAGCCCGACGACTTCCAGCCAGTGCGCCACCAGTTCGCCGCCTCGACTTCGTGACGTGCCTGCCGGCAGCCCGTAGGCGACGTTGGCCGCCAGCGTCCGCCAGCGCAGCAGACGTGGTTCCTGGAAGACGACGGCGCAGCGAGGATCGATGCCGCGCACCGGTTTTCCGTTGATGTCGATCTGCCCGGTGCTCGGGTCGTCCAGACCGGCGATCAGCCGGAGCAGAGTGGATTTGCCGCTGCCGGAGGCACCGAGGAAGGCGACGACCTCACCGGGGGCGATCTCGATGTCGATGCCGTGCAGGACGGTGCGCGCGCCGAAAACCTTGCCGACGCCGCGCAGGGATACGCCCGCGGGCGTCGGGATACTCGACGTCACCGCTGCACTGTAGAACCGGCGAACGCACCCCGTAAGGGTTTGCAAGCAGCGTGATTCAAACCCCGGTGGCGCGCCGCTTGCGCCGATCGGACACCTCGGCGAACTGCACCCGCAGGCCGTCGACGAACGCCGTCAGCGCCAACTCGAAACTCGCGATGGCGATCTGAGATGCCTTGCTGCGCAACAGGTGTGCCTGACCCATGTGAGGATATTTGCCCCGGTACACCTCGGCATCGTCGGCCAGCCTCCGCGAGAACGAGCCGAACGTCGAGCCCAGCACCAGTGAGCGGACGGCCTCGCCGATCAGCGTCGACTCCCGGGGCGGCCAGCCGGCACGCGTCAGACCGCCGTGCACGGCGTCGGCGATGCGCAGGCTTTCGTCGCGCTGGCCGGGGCCGCTGGCCAGGAACGGCACCAGGTTCGGGTGTGACGCGAGCGCTGCGCGGTAGGAACGCGCCCACGCGGTCAGCGCATCGGGCCAGTCCACGTCGGTATCGAAGGCCGAGATGTCCACGGCGGTGATGATCTGGCTGGCGACGTCGTCGAGGACGTCGTCCTTGGTCGGATAGTGCTTGTACAGCGAGGCCGCCTGCACACCGAGTTCGGCGGCGAGTCTGCGCATGGACAGTTCACCGAGGCCGCCGCGGTCGATGATCATCAGCGCCGCATCGCGGATGCGTTCACGGCTGAGCACGCGTGGTCTGCCCACCTGGACCCCCTTCCCCGACCTTGCCTAAGTGAACGACGTTAGCTTATAGTGGATGTCAATAGCTAACACCGTTCACTTAGGAGAGACCCCGATGCAGAGGACCGTCTACACCCAGGAGCACGAGGACTTCCGCGCAATGATCCGCGCGTTCATCGAGTCCGAGGTGATCCCGGTGCACGACGAGTGGTTCGAGGCCGGCATCACGCCCCGCGACTTCTACTACAAGCTCGGCGAACTGGGCCTGTTCGGCATCGAGGTGCCCACCGAGTACGGCGGCTCGGGCATCGACTCCTACAAGTTCCAGGCCGTCATCACCGAGGAGACCTCGCGGGCAGCCGTTTCGTTCGGCGGCTCCAGCGTGCACATCGGCCTGTGCCTGCCCTACCTCAAGTCGCTGGCCACCGACGAGCAGAAGCAGCGCTGGTTCCCCGGGATGATCACCGGCGAGATCATGTTCGCCATCGCCATGACCGAGCCCGGCACCGGCTCCGACCTGGCCGGCATGCGCACCACCGCCAAGCTCTCCGAGGACGGCACCCACTACGTTCTCAACGGCTCGAAGACCTTCATCACCGGCGGTGTGCACGCCGACCGCGTCATCGTGTGCGCCCGCACCGCCGCCCCGCGTGAGGACGACCGCCGGTTCGGCATCTCGCTGCTGGTGGTGGACACCAAGTCCGAGGGCTACACGGTGGGACGCAAGCTGGACAAGATGGGCCTGCGCACCTCCGACACCGCCGAGCTGAGCTTCTCCGACGTCAAGGTGCCGGTCGAGGATCTGCTCGGCGAGGTGCACATGGGCTTCTCCTACCTGGGCCAGAACCTGCCCCGGGAGCGGCTGGCCATCGCCGTCGGCGCCTACGCCCAGGCCAAGGCCGCAGTGGCGTTCGCCGCGCAGTACACCAAGGATCGCACCGTGTTCGGCAAGCCGGTCGCCGCCTTCCAGAACACCAAGTTCGAACTGGCCGCGTGTAAGGCCGATGTCGATGCCATGGAGGCCGTCGTCGACCGGGCCATGGAGGCCCACGACATCGACGCGCTGACGCCCGCCGACGCGGCCTCGGCCAAGCTGTTCTGCACCGACCTGGCGTCCCGCGTCATCGACCGGTGCCTGCAGCTGCACGGCGGCTACGGCTACATCAACGAATACCCCATCGCCCGGCTGTACTCCGACAGCCGCGTCCAGCGGATCTACGGTGGTACCAGCGAGGTCATGAAGATGATCATCGCCAAGGACATGGGTCTCTGACCCTCAGGCCCTCATCCCCGACCAAGCGTTCAGGCCCTGCCGTTGCGCTCCCGGTGCTTGCACCCGGGCCAACAGCAGGGCCTGCGCTTTCCCTCTTCGAGTTCTTCCTGGGTCCGCCGGATCCGACGCTCCCGGGTCTTGTCCTGCTTGGCATCCTCCACCCAGCAGATGAATTCGTTGCGCGCCAACGGCGTGATGTCCTGCCACGCCGCCAGCGCGGTGTCGTTGGCGAGCAGCGCTGCCCGCAGATCGGTGGGCATCTCGTGCACCACCCCGCCGGGTATGCGCTGACTCGTCACGACCAGAGGCTACCTACCGAAGCCTGCATTGCGCAGTGCATCGGCCATCGAGCCACTCGGAGCCGACTCCCGCCGCCCGGAGTCCTTGCCGCGGTTGGCATTCCGCTGCTGACCGGCGCCGCGCTGCTGATTGCCCCCGCCCTGGTTGCGGTTCTGGTTGCCGCCCGGCCGACCGGAACGCTTATCCGCACCGCGCGCGGGTTCGTCGTTCAGCCGTAGCGACAGCCCGATCCGCTGCCGGTCCACGTCGACGTCGACGACCTTGACCTTGACCACCTGCCCGGACTTCACCACCTCATGCGGATCGGAGACGAACCGGTCCGACATGGCCGACACGTGCACCAGACCGTCCTGATGCACGCCCACATCGACGAAAGCCCCGAACGCCGCCACGTTGGTGACCACGCCCTCCAGCACCATGCCCACCTTGAGGTCGGCGACCTTCTCGACGCCGGCCGCGAACGTGGCGGTCGAGAACGCCGGGCGCGGATCGCGGCCCGGCTTCTCAAGTTCGGCGAGGATGTCGGTGACGGTGGGGATACCGAACCGCTCATCGGCGACGTCCGCGGGTTTGATCGCGCGCAGGGTGCGCTCGTTGCCGATCAACTCGGCCAGCGTGATGTTCGAGCGGTCCAGGATGCGCCGCACCACCGGGTAGGCCTCGGGGTGCACGCCCGAGTTGTCCAGCGGATCGTCGCCGTCGGCGATCCGCAGGAAGCCCGCGCACTGTTCGAATGCCTTGGGCCCCAACCTCGGAACCTTCAGCAGCGCGCTGCGGTTGCGGAACGGCCCGGTGTTCTCCCGGTGCGCCACGATGGCCTCGGCCAGCGAGTCGGTCACCCCGGACACCCGGGCCAGCAACGGCACCGAGGCGGTGTTGAGGTCCACGCCGACGGCGTTCACCGCGTCCTCGACGACGGCGTTCAGGCTGCGGTCCAGCTTGCCCGGCGTGACGTCGTGCTGGTACTGACCCACCCCGATCGACTTGGGTTCGATCTTCACCAGTTCGGCCAGCGGGTCCTGCAGGCGGCGCGCGATCGAGACCGCGCCGCGCAGCGTCACGTCCAGCTGCGGCAGCTCGTGAGCCGCGTAGGCCGAGGCCGAGTAGACCGAGGCGCCGGCCTCGCTGACCATGGCCTTCACCGGGGCCTTCGCCCCGGTCTTGGCGATGTCGGCGATGAGTTCGGCGGCCAGCGCATCGGTCTCCCGCGACGCGGTGCCATTGCCGACGGCGATCAGTTCCACGCCGTGCCGGGCGACCAGCGCGGCCAGGGTGGCCTTGGCGGTGTCCCACTGCTTCTGCGGCTGATGCGGGAAGATCGCGCAGGTGTCGACCACCTTGCCGGTGCCGTCGACCACGGCCACCTTGACCCCGGTGCGGAAACCCGGGTCCAGGCCGAGGGTGGCTCGGGTGCCCGCCGGGGCGGCCAGCAGCAGATCCTTGAGGTTGCGGGCGAACACCGCGACGGCGTCCTCCTCGGCACGCTGCCGCAGCCGGATCCGGGCGTCGACCGCGGCCGAGATCATCAGCTTGGTTCGCCAGGCCAGCCGGACGGTGGTGGCCAGCCAGCTGGTGGCGGCCCCGGCGGCGGTCAGATCGATGCCCAGGCTCTGCGCGATCCGGGCCTGGTAGAACGTGTCGTCGCCACCGTCGAAATTCAGCGCGAGGATCTGCTCCTTCTCGCCGCGCATGACCGCCAGCACCCGGTGTGAGGGCATCTTCTCCAGCGGCTCGGAGAATTCGAAGTAGTCCCGGAACTTCTGTCCCGCCGGGCTTTTGGCCGCTTCCTCGGACCACGGCGCGGTCTTGAGCGTGCCGTCGTTCCAGAAGGTGGTACGCACCTCACCGACCAGTTCGGCGTCCTCGGCGGCCCGCTCGATGAGGATGTGCCGGGCACCGTCGAGCGCGGCGGCGGCGTCGGCGACCTCCTCGGTGACGAACTCGGCGGCGGCCTCGTCGGGCACCAGGGCCGGATCGGCGAGCAGGCGGTCGGCCAGCGGCTCCAGACCGGCCTCGCGGGCGATCTGCGCCTTGGTCCGCCGCTTCGGCTTGTACGGCAGGTAGATGTCTTCGATGCGGGCCTTGGTGTCGGCGGTCAGCAACGCGGTGCGTAGCTCATCGGTCAGCTTGCCCTGCTCGTCGATCGAGGCCAGCACCGCTTCCCGGCGCTGATCCATCTCGCGCAGGTAGGCCAGCCGCTCCTCGAGTTGGCGCAGTTGCCCGTCGTCCAGGCTGCCGGTCACCTCTTTGCGGTACCGGGCGATGAACGGCACCGTCGCGCCCTCGTCGAGCAGTTGCACAGCAGCGGCCACCTGGCCTACCGCAACGCTCAGTTCCTCAGCGAGACGGGCATTTACAGATTTGATGATCCCCACGGGTGCGCTCGAAGTCACCCGGAGACCCTACCGAACGTCGCCGACAGGGCGCCGCAGGGCAAGGGCGCAGCCGCACGGGAAATCAGTGCCGCACCCCGGCGCCGGCGCGCGCGGCCAGCACCGCCACCAGGAAACACCCCAGCGGAATCCAGCCGTCCGCCCCGGCCAGACCGTTCTTCGCGACCAGCAGCATGGCCGCCCCGGCACCGCAGACCAACACCCCGGCCAGCACCGAACGGGCTCCGGTGGCGCCGACGGGGTCGTCCCACCACGGCAATCGGCGGTGTTCCAGCGGCGACAGCAGCAGGAACGTCGCCGACATCACCACCGCGAACACCGCGGCCCGCAGCGCGAGCAGGGCCCAGAAGTTCGGGGCGTGCACGTCCCAGGCGTCCAGGCCCACGGCGTTCAGGCTGAACGCCGCGACCGCGATGGCCGGGATGTGCCACAGGTAGAGCGTCATCGCTCCCCCGTTGCCCACCGCCACCAGGTACCAGACCCGGGGGCGCTCGGCCACCCGCCGGACGATGCCGGCGAGGGCGACGAACACGCACGGCATCCAGATGCAATGCAGGGCGAGCAACAGCGTCGGCGGCGCCACGTTCGAAACCCCGTCGGTGCTGCCTGTGGTGACCAACGAGACCTCGTAGAACCCGAACGCGGCAAGCAGTATCTGGGCCGCCAGTGCCGCCGCCGCGACCAGCAGCGCCACCGGCGCCCGCAGCAGTCCGCGGGCGTAGGCCACCCCGATCACCACTGGGATGAGCCAGACGATGACGAAGTTCGCCACCCCGGCCTCGGCCGTACCGAGCGCGAACCGGATCTGGTCGACACCCGCCGCGACGGCCACCAACAATGCCAGCACCCCGGCGGTGGCGCCCGCGCCGCGCAGCCGGGTCAGCGCCGGGACGAACGCGATCACCATCAGGTACACCCCGAGGAACCAGAGCAGCGCCACACACTCGCGGCCGAGTCGGTCGGCGGAGTCCGCGCCCAGGGTCAGCCGGGCGACCAGCAGCGCCACCGTCCAGAAGCCCAGATACCAGAACACCGGCCGGCACAGCCGCTGGGTGCGGCCGACCAACCAGCTGCCCCAGGACTTACCGGCCGCCGAACCGTCCGGATGCCAGCCGTACGCGCCGGCGGCGCCACCGGCGAAGAAGAACAGCGGCATCACCTGGACGACCCAGGTGATCGGGGTGAGTTGCGGGAGTTCGCCGAGGATGTTGCCGATCCGCAGTCCGCGGTCGTCGATGGTGGCCAGCAGCAGCGCGCAGTGCCCGAACATGACGACCACCAGCGCGGACAGCCGGGCCACGTCGATGGCGCGGTCCCGGCCGGGGCCTGCGTTCGCGACCGTGGCGGCGGCGGGAAGGAGGTTGGCGAGCGGCATGGGTACAGCGTGCCCGAACAGGCCCCGTGACGGGATGAGTAGGACTACGGGTTTTGGGACTACCGGTGTCGTTTCAGGCCTTGTTGTCGGCCAGCGCCTCGATGCGTCTCAACGCGTCCTCGGCCGCCGCGGCCACATCGACGCCGCCCGCAGCGCCGCAGCTGGTCATCTCGATGGCCGCATTGTGCGCCGCGACGAACAGGTTGTCGCAGTTCCAGTCCGCGGCCCGCAGCGACCACAGCACCGCCCCCGCGGGGGCAGGCTGGGCGGCGGATTCCACATCGAAGGTGTAGGTGCGGTCGGACATGGTGGTCACGGTGACCGTGGTGTCGCCGCAGGCCTCCAGGGTGCTGCGCGCCGAGGCGAGCGCCTCCTCGGCGGAGTAGTCCGACGGGTATACCGCGACCATCTCCTCGACCACCACGTCGACCCCGCCGGCGGTGGTCGGCCAGTGTCCACCGTCCTCGGCGGCCGGGTCGTAGTCGGTGATGAACGGTGGGTCCACCTCACGGGCCGCCCCGGCACACCGCTCGGGTTCGACGGCGGCGAACAGGTTGCCGTCCTTGTCGAAGATGTCGGGGCTGAGCAGATCGCCCACCTGCAGCACGGAGACCGGTCCGATCGCCGGCGCCGGTTGAGCTCGCGGACTTTCCACGGAGCGGGTGCATCCCACGACGGTCAGCGCGAGTGCCGCCACCGCCCACCATTTCGCCACGTCGGCAAGTTTAGGGACAGCCGGCGGTCCGGGTCAGTCGGTGAGCGTCGGCTCGGGGACACGTTCCTTGCCGGTCAGCGGGTCCCGGGTCTCCCAGAACTTCGCACCGACGATACCGAGCGGAATGGGGTCGAAGACGGGATCGAGGCCTTCCTTCTTCTGCCGCTCGTAGTCACGCAACGCCTTGTAGGCGGGCTGCTGCAGGATCAGGATGCCGATGATGTTGAGCCAGGCCATTGTTCCCACGCCGATATCGCCCAGCGTCCAGGCTTCGGTGGCCGTCGATACCGCTCCTGAGACGACCGACCCCAAGATCAGTGCCTGCAGCACCAGGGTGGCGTCGCCGCCGACGGTCCCGCGGATCACCGGAACCTTGATCGTCGCGGCCTTGCCCAGCAGGAACCGCAGGTTGGTCTCGGCCATGTAGTAGTAGGCGATGATGGTGGTCAGACAGAAGAACGCCAGCGAAACCGCGATGAACGTGGATCCGCCGCCCTGCCACAGGGTGTCGAACCCGATCTGCGCGAACGAGGGCCCCACCTCCGTATCGGCGGGCAGTGCACCGCCCTCGGCGAGCACCGCGCCGGATTCGCTTTCTCCCTCGAACACCCGGTAGGCGCCGGTGGACAGGATCAGGAAGCCGGTCGCCGAACAGATGAACAGGGTGTCGACGTAGACGGCGAACGCCTGCACCAGGCCCTGTTTGGCCGGATGGGACACCTCCGCGGCGGCCGCCGCGTGCGGGCCGGTCCCCTGGCCGGCCTCATTGGAGTAGATACCGCGCTTGACGCCCCACATCACGGCGGCGCCGACGATGGCACCGAAACCTGCGTCCAGGCCGAACGCGCTCTCGAAGATCAGCTTGACCACGCCGGGCAGGGCGTCGGCGTTGGCCAGCACGATGATCATCGAGAGCACGATGTAGACCACGGCCATGAACGGCACCACTATCGAGGCGAACGCCGCAATACGCTTGACGCCGCCGATGATCACGAACGCCAGCAGGATCACCGTGCACACGCCGACGACCCATTTGGACACGCCCCACGACTGGTTCATCGCCGACGCCATCGAATTCGATTGGACGCTGGGCAGCAGCACACCGCAGGCGATGACCGTGACCGCGGCAAAGACCAGGCCGTAGACCTTGAACACCGGAGCGGCCTTGGTATGCGCCATGGCCCGGCTCAGGTAGTAGGCCGGCCCGCCGCGGTACTCGCCGGTCAGGGGGTCCCGGGTCTTGTAGATCTGCCCGAGCGTGCACTCGACGAAGGACGTCGATGCACCGAGAAACGCGACCGCCCACATCCAGAACAGCGCGCCGGGCCCACCGAAAGCGATCGCGGTGGCCACACCGGCGATGTTGCCGGTGCCGACCCGGCCGGCCAGCGACATGGTCAGCGCCTGGAACGAGGACACTCCGGAGGGCGACTTCTCGCCCTTGAGCATCAGCCGGATCATCTCCTTGAACTGACGCACCTGCACGAACCGCGACCGGATCGAGAAGTACACCCCGGCCGCGAGGCAGAGGTAGACCAGGGCGTTGCTCCAGATATAGCTGTTGAGGGTGTTGAGGGCATCAGACACGGCACCCATCGTTGCAAAGGCACAAACGGCGTGTGTTAACAATTCGTCAATGCGCGTTAATCAATGTCCCGCGCAACGTCGGCTGCGATGCGCGCCGATGCGACGAACGCATGACAATCTCACCCCTCCGGTGTAAAGCTGCTCGGAAACTGATCACCCCGGAGGAACAGATGGCAACACCGGTCGCGGCCGGGCTCGAGCCCCTCGATATGCACGGGCCACGCCGGGCCTGGGCCGCGGTGGCGGTGCTCGCGCTGGTGGGCACCCTCAACTATGTCGACCGTTTCCTGCCCGGCGTGCTCGCCGAACCGATCAAACAGGATTTGGCGTTGTCCGACACCGCAATCGGTGTGATCAACGGTTTCGGCTTCCTGATCGTGTACGCGGTGCTCGGTATCGTGATCGCCCGCATCGCCGACCGTGGGATGTTCGGCACCGTCATCGCGGGTTGCCTGACCCTGTGGGGCACCATGACCATGCTCGGCGGCGCGGTCCAGTCGGGGTTCCAGCTTGCCCTCACCCGGGTCGGCGTGGCGGTCGGCGAGGCCGGCAGCAGCCCGGCCGCGCACGCCTACGTGGCCCGCAACTTCGTCCCGGAGCGCCGGTCCGCACCACTGGCCGTCATCACCATGTCCATACCGCTGGCCAGCGCCGCCAGCCTGCTCGGCGGTGGCCTGCTCGCCGAGAGCCTGGGCTGGCGAACGGCTTTCGTCGTGATGGGCGGCATCAGCGTGCTGCTCGCCCCGCTGGTGCTGTGGGTGCTCGGCAGCCGCCAGTCCCTGCCCGCCCCGCCGCCACAGGACCGCGCCGCCTCGGTCAACTGGTGGGATCTGCTGCGCAAACCCAGTTTCCTGGCCATGGTCGGCGGCACCGCGCTGATCTCGGCGGCTGGGTACTCGTTGACCACGTTCGCCCCGGCCTTCCTGATGCGCACCCGCGGTATGTCGCTCGGCGAGGTCGGCATCGAGTACGGACTGGCCACCGGGCTGACCGGGATCCTGGGTCTGCTGATCGTCGGCCGGATCGCCGACCGGCTCGCGGCCCGCGACCCGCGCTGGCTGCTGTGGATCGTGGTGGTGCTGACCGCGGTCCTGCTGCCCGCCTCGGCGCTGGCGTTCGTGGTCGAAAGCCAGGTGCTGTGCGTGTGGCTGCTGGCGTTGGGCTATGTCATCGGTACCGCCTACCTGGCACCGTCCATCGCGGCCATCCAGCGTCTGGTGCTGCCTGAACAGCGCGCCACGGCGTCGGCGATCTTCCTGTTCTTCAACGCCACACTCGGGTCGATCGGCCCGTTCCTGACCGGCGTGATCAGCGACTCACTGACCGCCGAGCTGGGACCGCAGGCGCTGGGCCGCGCCCTGCTGATCCTGGTGCCGACGATGCAGCTGGTGGCGCTGGGCTGTTACGCGCTGGCCGCACGCACCTACCGCCGCGACATCGTCGAGGAGCGCTGACCCGGCCGCCGGGTCGCGCCCCACAGCCCCACCCCGATCCCGACGACCGCGCCCCCGAGCCCGACGAGCCGTTGTGAGCGCGGCATCCGGTGATGCACGCCGGCACCGCCGAGCAGGTCGGCCGCGTCGGCCCCGCCGGAGGCAAGAAACCAGCCGCGGGTGTCCTTCCCGCGCATCCCGGCGGCCAGCAGCAGACCGCCGATCAGGGCATCGCGGTACCCCATCGACCGCAGCAGCAGTTGCGCCGTAGGGTCGGGGGTGTCCGGTGCGCCCCACAGCCGGTTGGCCCGGACCGGATCGACGAGAAACGAGACACCGGAAGCCAATCGGATACTGCCCGCCACCAGGGCCGCACGGTCCATCGACATGAACGGCAGCCTAGGACGCCCCGCACGACGGCCGCGCGCAATTGCACCAACTGGGTCCGGCGCTCGCCCGGCACCGCGATAATCAAGGAACCCGAGCTCGAAGAGGAGCAGACAGATGGCCAAGAGGGCAGCCGACGCCGCCACACCCGAGCAGGACTTCGAACGGGATGTGGCCGCCACCCAGGAATATTTCGACAGCCCCCGCTTCGAGGGGATCACCCGGCTCTACTCGGCCCGCCAGGTCGCCGAGCAGCGCGGCACCATTGCCTCCGACTATCCCGTGGCCCGCGAGGCCGCCGCCGGCTTCTACCCGCGGCTGCGCGAGTTGTTCAGCCAGAAGAAGAGCATCACCACCTTCGGCCCGTACTCCCCCGGCCAGGCCGTGACGATGAAACGGATGGGTATCGAGGGCATCTATCTCGGTGGCTGGGCCACCTCGGCCAAGGGTTCGATCAGCGAGGATCCCGGCCCCGATCTGGCCAGCTACCCGCTGAGCCAGGTGCCCGACGAGGCGGCCGGTCTGGTGCGCGCGCTGCTGACCGCCGACCGCAATCAGCAGTACCTGCGCCTCAAGATGACCCCCGCGCAGCGGGCGGCCACGCCGGCGGTGGACTACCGCCCGTTCATCATCGCCGACGCCGACACCGGCCACGGCGGTGATCCGCACGTACGCAACCTGATTCGCCGTTTCGTCGAGGCGGGTGTGCCCGGGTACCACATCGAGGACCAGCGGCCGGGCACCAAGAAGTGCGGCCACCAGGGCGGCAAGGTGCTCGTCCCCTCCGACGAGCAGATCAAGCGGCTCAACACCGCACGCTTCCAGCTCGACATCATGCGGGTGCCCGGCATCATCGTGGCCCGCACCGACGCCGAGGCCGCCAACCTGATCGACAGCCGGGCCGACGAGCGGGACCAGCCGTTCCTGCTCGGCGCCACGAATCTGAGGATCCCGCCGTACAAGTCGTGCTTCCTGGCGATGACGCGGCACTTCTACAACCAGGGCGTCACCGAGCTCAACGGGCACCTGCTCTACGCGCTGCCCGAGGGTGAGTACGCCACCGCCGAGGCCTGGCTGGACAGTCAGGGCATCCTGGCCGACATCGCCACCGCGGCCGCGGACTACAAGAGCGATCCCAGCCAGTCCATCGACGCCCTGTTCGACGGGGTGGAGTCGAGGTTCGTGGAGGCCTGGCAGAACGATGCCGGGTTGGAGACCTACGCCGATGCCGTCGCCGAGCTGCTGGAGTTCCGCGAGCGTGAGGGCGAGAAGGCCGATATGAGTGCGGCCGAGTGGCGGAAGTTCGCCGCGCAGGCCTCGCTGTACGCGGCGCGCGGCAAGGCCAAGGAGCTCGGCGCCGATGTGGCCTGGGATCCCGAGCGGGTCAAGACGCCGGAGGGCTACTACCAGATCCGCGGCGGGATCCCGTATGCGATCGCCAAGTCGCTGGCCGCGGCGCCGTTCGCCGACATCCTCTGGATGGAGACCAAGACCGCCGATCTGGCCGATGCCCGCGAGTTCGCGCACGCCATCCATGCCGTGTACCCGGACAAGATGTTGGCCTACAACCTGTCCCCGTCGTTCAACTGGGACACCACCGGCATGAGCGACGACGAGATGCGGGCCTTCCCCGAGGAGATCGGCAAGCTCGGCTTCGTCTTCAACTTCATGACCTACGGCGGGCACCAGATCGACGGTGTGGCGGCCGAGGAGTTCGCCACCGCGCTGCTGCAGGACGGCATGCTGTCGCTGGCCCGGCTGCAACGCAAGATGCGCCTGGTCGAATCCCCCTACCGCACACCGCAAACGCTGGTGGGTGGGCCGCGCAGCGACGCGGCGCTGGCTGCCTCGTCGGGGCGCACCGCGACCACCAAGAGCATGGGCAAGGGGTCCACCCAGCATCAGCACCTGGTACAGACCGAGGTGCCGCGCAAGCTGCTGGAGGAATGGCTGGCGCTGTGGGGCGAGCACTACCAGCTCGGCGAGACGCTGCGGGTTCAGCTGCGGCCCCGGCGCGCCGGTTCGGACGTGCTGGAGCTCGGCATCTACGGCGACGGCGAGGAAAAGCTCGCCGATGTCATCGTCGACCCGATCAAGGACCGGCACGGCCGCAACATCCTGACGGTGCGTGATCAGAACACCTACGCCGAGAAGCTGCGCAAGAAGCGCCTGATGGACGTCATCCACCTGTGGCTCATCCACCGGTTCAAGCCGGAGATCGTCTACTACGTGACGCCCACCGAGGACAACATCTACCAGACCGAGAAGATGAAGAAGCACGGCATCTTCAGCAACGTCTACCAGGAGGTCGGCGAGATCATCGTCGCCGATGTGAACCAGGAGCGTATCGACGAGCTGCTGGCCCCCGATCAGAAGGCGCTCGGCAAGCTGATCCGCAAGGAGGACTAGCCCCCGGCCGTTCCCAGCTCCGTGGCTTCAGTTTCGCGAGCAGGTATGTCGCGAAACGGAAGCCACGGAGGTTTCTTGACGCAGATCGATACAGGGTCTCAGTTTCGGCGCGATTCGGGGCGCAAGACTGAAATCTGGGCGGCGCTCAGCCGGCCAGCGCCTCGTCGGCCGGACCCAGGTCGAGGAAGACCGTCTCACCGTTGGCGTCCTCGACACCGTCGTTGTCGGTGACGAGATACGCGCGGCCGTTGCCGGCGACGGTGAAGCCCTCGACCTTCTCCTGCACGAACCCGTTGGTGGCGGCCAGGTCCGGCAGCAGGTCCCGAACCAGCTTCTTGGGCAACACCTTCGGCGCGGCCGTGCCGCTCACTCCGTCTTCGGCGGGTAGCTCCACCCGGTAGATCGCCTTGACCCGGGCGTCGGGTCCGTTGAGCTTGTCGCGTTCGAGGACCAGCAGTGCACCGTCGTGGATGGCGATCTCGGACAGCCCGATCCAGTCGCCCTCGACATCGGTGGTCTCCAGCTGGTAACCGAACCACTGCCAGGACTTGTCGGCCGTGTTGTAGCGGCCGATCCGGACGACACCCTTGGGGTCAGATTTCAGTTCGCGTTGCAACGCGACCCAGACGGTGTCCCCGTCGACCGCGACGCCTTCGAGTCCCTGCCCGCCCAGTTCCGCGGTGATCTCGGCGGGCAGCGTGATGCGTTCCTTGATGGCACCGTCTGCCCCCGCCTCGATGAGTTCGTTGCCGTCGCCTTCCTCGCCCTCCACCGCGAGCACGAATCCGTCGGGGCGAGCGGCGATTCCCTCGACGTCCAGGGTGACGGGTTCGCCGTCTTCGGTGACCACGAGTTCGCTGTCGATCAGCGCGGGCGTGGCGGACAGATCGACGCCGAGGATGCGCGCCGGGCCGTAGGCGATGTCGGTGGCCGTGTACAGCCGGTCCGGCGCGCCCGGGTCGGCGGACAGGGCACCGAGTGCACCCCAGCCGATCGGCGTGCCGTCGAGGTCCCCGGACACGATCGACGGGAACACCGGCTTGCCGCCGGCCTGCGCGTACGCGTCACCGTAGCCGTAGACGCTGACCGAGGCCCGTACCCGGTTCTCGGCGTCGTCGGCCTCCGACGAGATGATCAGCAGATCGCGCGCCGGGATGGCCAGCACCCCCTCGGGTCCCGGTGTGGTCGGCAGGATCTGCCGGAACACCGGGGACGCCGGGTCGCTGACGTCGTAGGCCGCCACGAAGTTGCTTCGTTCGGAGGCCACCAAAGCGGTTGGGCGTCCGCCGATTTCGGTGATCGCCAGCCCCTCGGGTTCGGGCCCCTTGGAATCCGCGCGGCTCTCGATGTGCAGACCGGTCCGCACGGCGAGTTGTTCGAAGGAGTTCCCGGCGTCCCAGACCACCTCGCCGGTCGCCGCGTCGAAGACGGTCCAACCGCGGGTGCCGCCCTTCCAGTCCCCCTCGTTGGCGGTCGCCAGGTGATCGTCCCCGATCCAGCCGATCGCATCCGGTTCGCGCGGGGTCGCCTCGATCGATCCACTCTGGTCCAGCGTGCCGTCCTCGGCGACGTCGATGCCGTCGACGGCCTGGGTGCCCGCACTGAAGATGCTCGACACCGCACCGGTCCTGCCGTCGATGACGGCGATGCCGTTGTTCTCCTGCAGGGTCATCGCGACCTGCCCGCGCGAGTTGATGCTGACGTACTCGGGCTCCAGGTCCTGCGGGGTGTCCAGCCCGGCGGCCCGGGCCTGCTCCACATCGAGGTCGACCTTGCGTGCGGTCCACGCCGTCGGCGCGCCGGCCAGCGTGAGCAACTGCAGGAACCCGGTGGGCGGCTGCGGCAGGTCGCCCTCCTCACCGCCGGACGGGGTGAACTCCTCGTCGCGCTGGTTCTCCATGGCGATGGCGGCGAACGAACCATCCGGGCTGACGGCGATGGAGTCGGGTTGGCCGCCGAGGTCGATGCTGTGCACCCGGGTGCGGTCGGCGACGCGGATGACGTCGACGCGTCCGGACGGGTGGGCGAAGTCTCCACCGGTCGTGTCGACGACGACGAGCACGAACTCCCCGACCGCGGCCACCGAGGTGGGCTGGTCGTCGGCGTGGCCGAGTTCGGCCAGCGAGAGCACGCCGAGCCCGGCAGGTTCGGACGGATCGCGGATGTCGAGGAAGCCGATGCGTTTGGCCGCCGCGTCGGTGTAGATGACGGTGTTGCCGTCCGGGGTGACCGTCGAGATCTCGGCGACCGTCTCGGCGCCGGGGTCATCGCCGGCCGGACGGTTGAGGTACACCGGGTAGGTGGCCAGCCGGTGGTAGCGCTGCGCATCCGGGAGGTTCCAGTCGATCGGCGAGGTCGCCCGCTGCACCTGGGGCGTGGAGGTGGCGTCGTCCTCGGGTGTGCCGGCCGAGCAGGCGGAGGCGAGCAGGGCGGTGGCTGCGGCTACTGCGGTGACTCGGCTTCGATGCGACGTCATACGGGCCCCTGTTCAGTTGGCGGTGAAAGTCGAGTGATCTTGACCAAGCCGGATGAACGGTTGGCAACGCAAACGTGGCCGAGGAGAAGTCGAGAGGAGTCCGGACGGTGTCGCCACGCAAGATGACCTCGCCGAGATTGATGCGGTCGGCCCGATCCGGCATTTAGAGTGCTGTGCGTGAGCAAAACAAGGTCAGCCCCGAACCGTGGTCGGTGGCTGGCCGTCATTGTCTCCGTCGCCGTCTCCGGTGCGGCGCTCTACGCCCAGAACGCGGCACCCCGCCACGCCGATCAGCCGGGCGCCGAGGCGTCGGCACACAGTTCGGAACTCGCTGCCGGGGCGGAGGGCGCGCCGCTGCTGCCCACCAACGCCGCGCAGGCCCCGACCGAGGCCGAACTGCTGGCGGTGAGCGCGCCGGTGGACACCCGGGTGCTGGAGTTCCCGCTGGCCGCCGGTGTCGCACCCGAGGGCGGGCTGCAGATCAAGACGATCTGGGTGGCCCGCGCCATCAGCATGATGTACCCGGAGATCACCACCATCGGCGGGTTCCGTCAGGACGCGCTCAAATGGCACCCCAACGGTCTGGCCATCGACGTGATGATCCCGACCCACAACAGCGACGAGGGCATCGCGCTCGGCAACCAGATCGCGGGCCTGGCGCTGGCCAACGCGCAGCGGTGGGGCGTCATCCACGTCATCTGGCGGCAGGGCTTCTACCCCGGTATCGGGGCGCCGAGCTGGACGGCCGATTACGGGTCCGAGACGCTGAACCACTTCGACCACGTGCACATCGCGACCGATGGGGGCGGTTACCCCACCGGCCGCGAGTCCTACTACCTGGGTTCGATGAAGCCCTAGACGGCGATCGACGGGACCGCGCACTGGCCTCCGACCGCGGGGTCGGCGCAGTCCGAGCCGTCGTCGAGCCGGGACAGCTCCTCCAGGATGGACGGGAAGTCCGGCGCCGCCGGCGGCCACAGCGGGAAGATGCTCGCTCCGGTGACACCGGTGATCCGGGCGACGATCTGGGCGATGAAATTCGTCGCCACATACCCGAGGTCGCCGATGAGCTGCACCGGCGCGACGGCCAGCGCGGCCACGAAGCTCACGACCGGGATATTCTGCGCGGCAACCGACTTCAACCCGTCGACGGCGTCGACGGTGAAATTGAACAGGAAGTACGGGATCGAGGTGAAGATGGTGCGCACCCCGAGCGCGACGTTGGTGACGGCGTCGGGATAGCCGTTTTTGGAGATGAGGTCCTGCAGCGCTTCGCGCAGCGCGTCGTCGTTGTTGATCGGGAACACGTTGTTGGTCAGCTCGGTCATCGACGTACCGTCCCCGGCCCGCGGGGTACCGCCGAACAACGTCACCACGGTGGGCGTCACATCGACGATCTCGTACTCCAGGTTGATCGCTCCGGAGCTGAAGCCGGGCCCGTTGACGATGACGAATGTCTCCGTCTCATTGGGTGATTGGAAGCCGTGCCCGAGGCCGACGCCCGACTGGTGGCCGTGGTCGGTGACCAGGATGATGGTCCACTCCTCGTTGTTGTCGGACTCCCACTGGTTCACCGCGGCGAGGAGCTCCCCGAGGTTGCGGTCGAAGTTGTTCAACGCCAGCTTGTACTCCTCGGACGCGCCGCCGTACATGTGGCCGTTCTCGTCGACACCGACGAAATAGCTGAAGACGAAGTTGGACACACTCGGGTCGGAGTTGGCGATGACAATCTCGGTCTGGTCGCCGACGGCGTCATCGGTCTCCAGCCATCGCGGGTCGTTGGCCAGCTGCGCGATGTAGCGGACATCGTCGGCCCCCAACTCCCCGCCGGCCGCCGCGATGGCCGCGATGACGTCCCAGTTGGCGATGGCGGTGGTCTGGATTCCGTCGTCGTGATCCTGTTCCAGCTGGTTGAACACCGTCGGCCACTTGTCGTAGGTCCACGGCGTGAACACGTTGTTGATCACGCCGGTCTTCTCACCCCACGCACCGGTCAGGATCGTCGACCAGGACGGGTTGGAGATGGTGGTGTGCCCGACGATGCTCGACGGTGCGGTCGAGCTGTTCTGGATCAGGTTGAAGAAGTTGACGTTGGCCGGATCGGCGAGCACCCGGCTGAGGTTGGTTCCGTCGACGCCGATCACCAGCACGTTCGGGGTGTCCACCGAACTGATGCCGATCTGTGGACCGCTGGTTGCGTTGCGGCGCTGGGTGTTGCGTTCCAGTTCGTCGCGCACCGCGGCCAGCGCAGCCAGCGCTGCGGGCGCCTCCACCGGCGGGGCGCCGGGCTCCGGGTTGACCTCCGGCGCCGCCTCCACCGTGAGGGTGACCAGCTTGAGGGTGGGTTCGGCGGCCCGCGGGTCGCCGGCTTCCAGCGCGCCGGTCTTGGCGGCGCGGGCGGTGGTTGCGCGCAGCGGGGAGCGACGATGAGTCCCGGGGCGGGCGGCGGCGTCGCTGACGCTGACCCGAACGCCGGTCAGGCCACCGGTCCCGTCGGTCTCCGAGGTGCCGGCGCCGGTGCGGCCGCCGTTCGCGGACCCGCCGGAGCTGGACGTTGCGTCCGGATCGGCGGAGTTCGAGGAGGAGCCGGACGTGCCGGTGTCGCTCCCGGAGCCCGTGCCACCGGACGGGCCGGACGATCCGGTGCTGCTCGAGCTCGACGAACTGCTCGACGAGGAGCCCTCCGACGAATCGGCGAACGCGGACGGCGCCGACGCCAGTGCGACACCCACCCCCAATGTCACCGCCAGGGCACCGACACGACCGATGTGCTTGGCGTAACCCATGGAGTTCCCTTTCGACGTCCGCGCACCGGATCGGCGCGGTTGCGATCTGACCGGATTCGGGGCGGCTGGAGGCATTGCTATCGTCACCTCATCGCCGCCTCACACTGCTCGCCGGATCTATACGGCAAATTACCGCTCGGACTCCGTCCGGTGGACACGAATGCACGACTTGGCCCGGGCCCGATCCGGGCAGTCGCGGCGGCCTTCGTATTGCTCGCTGTGCTGTCGGGCTGTTCGCAGGCCCCGAAGCCGGCGGCCACGTCCTCTACTCCGCCGGTCACAACGGCACCCGAAACCCCCACGGCCGCAAGCACTCCGCCACCCCCTACGGAACCGGTTCGGGCCCAGCCCGTGTTGGCTGACGATCCGGTGCGATTGGCCGAGGATCTGGTGACCGACGAGCAGACGCTGCGGAATCCGTCCTCACCTCCGCAGGTTGTCGAGACGGCGGCCCGCCGCCAGCAGGCGGCCTACCGGGCGATCGGGCGTCACCCGGAATGGGATGCACTCATCCGTCCCCGCATCCCGCCGGCGCTGTCGGAGGTCTACGACCTGAACATCGACGCCCGCCGGCACCTGGATGCGCTTCTCGTCGGCGAGGCCAAGGACACCCTGCCGGCCTGGCGGATCGAGGTACCTCGGCCGGCCGAGGAACTGCTCGGGTACTACCGCGAGGCCGAAGCCGCCTCCGGGGTCGGCTGGAACTATCTGGCCGCGGTCAACCTGATCGAGACCCGCCTGGGCAGCATCACGGGCACCAGCACCGCCGGCGCACAGGGGCCGATGCAATTCCTGCCGTCCACCTTCGCCGCCTACGGCGACGGCGGCGACATCCACGCGCCGCGTGACAGCATCATGGCTGCCGGACGGTATCTGGCCGCCAACGGATTTCGCAGCGATCCCGATCACGCGCTGTTCCGGTACAACAATTCCGACCACTATGTGCAGGCGGTCAACGACTACGCGGACATCCTGGCCCTCGATCCGGCCGCGTTCGCCGGCTACCACGAGTGGGAGGTGTACTACCGGACCACGGCCGGCGACGTGCTGCTGCCGATCGGGTACGCCGAGACCACTCCGATCCCGGTCACCGAATACCTGGCCACCCATCCGCAGTAGCCACTCGTAGCATATTGCTACACTCGGTAGCAGTCTGCTACAGGAGGATCGTCATGGCCAACACAGCCGACCGGGTGACCCGGGTTGCCGCCGACCTGATGGACAGCGCCGCAGCGGAGGGCGCCCGGCAGAGCCGGTCGGCCAAGCAGCAACTCGATCACTGGGCGCGGATCGGACGGGCGGTGTCCGGCCAGCACAGCGCGGCGCGGCGCAAGGTCGAGGCGGCACTGGCCGGCGGTGTGGAACTGCACGAACTGACCGCCGAGGAAGGTGTCGTCTTCAACGCCGAGATCGCGGCGGCCATCGAGGAGAGCCTGACCGACACCGATTACGGTGCGCTGCTGACGGCGCGCGGCATCACCACCGTGGCCCTCGACGAGTCCGGACAGATGGTGCAGCACCGGCCCGACGGCAGCTCCTCGGTGCTGCATCCCAGCAGGTGAACAGACTCGATCTGGTCGTCGGATGCAATGGCGCGGGTAAATCCACTTTCATCGAATTGACCTTGGCCCCACTGCTTCCCGGCAGTCCGGTGGTCAATGCCGACGAGATCGCCAGGCACCGCTGGCCCGGCGCCGCCGTCGAGCACGCCTATGAGGCGGCACGCATCGCCGCCGACACCCGAGCCAAGCTGATCGAACTCGGCGAGTCGTTCATCGCCGAGACGGTGTTCTCGCACCCTTCCAAACTCGATCTGATCGACGCGGCACAGACGACCGGTCACACGGTGGTGCTGCACGTGGTGCTGATCCCCGAGGAACTGGCCGTGGAACGGGTGCGACACCGCGTCCAGGCCGGTGGTCACCACGTGCCCGAGGACAAGATCCGGCAACGCTACCAACGACTTTGGCGCCTGGTCGCGATGGCGGCCGGCCGCGCCGACTCCACCACCTGCTACGACAACAGCGCCCGGCGCGGGCCGCGCATCGTGGCCCGGCTCAACGCCGGGTTCGCGTTGGGGTCACCGGACTGGCCGGACTGGACGCCGGATCCGCTGACCGACAGATGGCCCGCGCAGCAGCACTAGCCGGCGCCGTCGACCAGGTCGGCGAGGAACCCCGGCAGCCGGCCCGCACCGAAGTCGAAGAAGCGCGCCCAGACCGGTTCGATGACGATGCGCACCATCTGCTGATACGTCGCTTCGATGTTGCGCTCGAATTCCTCCAGTTCGTCGCCCGTCATGGAGCGGCGTGCCGAGGCCAGATATTCCTCGCTGACGCCGTCCACCGTGTCGAGGGTGGCCAGCCCCCGGATGAGCAGGGCCCTGGCTTCTTCCGGCGACTCGCCGGAGTCGATGGCGAGGGCGACCTGCGGACGCGACGCGAGCGCCCGGGCCTTTGGGGCGGTCGGCGCGGTGGAGACCACGATGTGCTCGCCCGTCCAGTGGAAGCCGACGGGGATGACGCGCGGGAATCCGTCATGGCCGTTGTAGGCCAACCGGGCCATGGCTCCGGAAAGCAGTTCCCGGGCACCGGGTTCGCCGAGTTCGCGGGCGAGATCCTGCTTGTCCATCGGCGATGTCTAGGCGGCGACCACCGGTCCGGCAGGGCCGGGACCCTGGGGCGTGGCAACCAGCAGCGGCGCACAGACGGCGCACGGCTGGGGCCCGAGGACGGGGTACCCGCATCCCGGGCAGGTTCCTACGGTGCGTTCGCTCAATGCCCCCGCGCTGAACATCTGTATTCCTTTCGCCGACGCACCGGTTTACCCGTTCCGACGGCGAATCATGCCAAGGTTTGCCAGCAAAAATCCAAGCATCCTTGTTTCCGGTGAGCAGACTCACACGGCCCGGGCACTGACCAGGATTTGGCTAGGCTCAGAGAGTGAGCCTGAACCCGGTGCGGACCTGATTGCCCGTATGTTCATCCTCATCCTCGGTACCGTCCTGGCGCTGGCGCACGTCTACGTATGGAAGCGGCTGGTCAAGGACACCACACGGCCTGGGCGCGGGCGCATCGTCCTGACCGCGGCCATGTCGGGCGCGGCCGCCC
The DNA here is from genome assembly GCF_043974665.1 of Mycobacterium sp. AMU20-3851. Lineage (NCBI taxonomy): Bacteria > Bacillati > Actinomycetota > Actinomycetes > Mycobacteriales > Mycobacteriaceae > Mycobacterium > Mycobacterium sp. AMU20-3851. Next base: position 2,398,867 of record NZ_CP146371.1, on the reverse strand, counting down.
TGTTGGCGGTGACGCTGTTCGGGTCCCGGTTCACCGACGTCGCCGAGTCGGGCTGGTTCGCGTGGCCGGGCTACCTTTGGTTCGCGCTGCTCGGGTACCTGTTGCTCGCGTTGCTGATGCTGGAGCCGGTGCGCCTGGCGCTGCGCGGCTGGGTGAAGCGCGGTGCACCGGAGGCCGGGGCTGCTCCGGACCCGCCGGCCGCGGCCGTCAATCGGCGGGTGTTCCTGGCCCGCACCACCGCGGCGGCGGCGGGTGCCGCGTCGGTGGGGCTGGTCGGTTATGGCGCGGCCACCGCACTCGGGCCACCACAGGTGCTGCAGGTGCCGGTCCGCCTGCCCCGGCTGGATCCGGCGTTCAACGGGTTTCGGATCGCAGTGGTCTCCGACATCCACCTCGGCCCGCTGCTCGGGCGGCGGCACACCGAGCGGATCGTACGGATGATCAACGAGGCCGACGCGGATCTGGTGGCCATTGTCGGCGACCTGGTGGACGGCTCGGTCGAGAAGCTGGGTCACGCGGCAGAACCGCTGCAGGACTTGGTGTCCCGCGAAGGGTCGTTCTTCGTCACCGGCAACCACGAATACTTCGTCGAGGACACCGTGCCCTGGCTGCACGAGTTGGAGCGGCTCGGGGTGTCCCCGCTGCGCAACGAGAACACCCCGATCCGGCGAGGCGGGGCGACCTTCGATCTGGTCGGAGTCAACGACGTGGTCGGCGAACGACACGGTGACCCACCGGATTTCGACCGCGCACTGGCCGGGGTCGACCCGTCGCGCGCGACGGTCCTGCTGGCCCACCAACCGGTCCTGATCGACGAAGCGGCCGCCCGCGGCGTGGATCTGCAGCTGTCCGGACACACCCATGGCGGTCAGACCTGGCCCTTCCAGTACATCGTGGGTGCGGTGCAGCCCTCGCTGGCCGGGCTGTCCACGCATCAGGACACCCAGTTGTACGTGTCCCGCGGAGCCGGGTTCTGGGGCCCGCCGGTGCGGGTCGGCGCGCCGCCCGACATCTCGGTGCTGACGCTCAGCGCCGGCCGTCAGCACACCGGTCAAGCGCATCAAACCGCGGCGTTGCCCACATCTGAGGGTTAACCGTGATCGGCATCACTTCGCTTTTGGGCGCTTCTACATTGGCTACCGATCGGTAGCCAGGGTCGCGAAATCCGTTGGTTTGACTGAAGCCACGGTTTCGCCCCGGTAGAGCCCGATGCCCGACGACCGCTGAATATCAGTGGCATACGTCTCATCGAGGGACGTAACGGCGATTTGCCTTCGCCCGCGGACCCGGCGTTATGGTGCGATTCCGTGAGTAGGCAGAAGTTAACCATGGCCAGGCGCCGCGGGTCGGCAGTCCTGGCTGCGGTTGTCGTCCCCGCCGCCACGTTCCTCGTGACCGACGCGCACGCCGGTGCCAGCATCCCGGCCGCTGCCCCCGCGCCGCCGCCGTGCTGCATGGAGGTCGTGGCTCCGCCGGCGCCGATGGCTGCGCCACCGGCCCTGCACATCGTCAATCCCGAATTACCCGCCGGGGTGGCCCCGGAACGGGGGCTCCAAAAGAAGACCATCCTGACGGCGCGCGCCGTCAGCACCGAGTTCCCCGAGATTCTCACCATCGGCGGGGTCCGGAAGGACTCCATGCGCTGGCATCCCGACGGACTCGCCATCGACGTGATGATCGCGAATTATCGCTCCCCGAACGCCATCGCCCTCGGCGACCGCGTCGTCGCGTTCGTCCTGGAGAATGCCGCGCGGTTCGACCTCAACCACGTGCTCTGGCGGCAGACCTCCTACGGCCCGGGGCGCGCACCGCGTCCGATGAGCAGCCGCGGCGGGGACACCGCAAACCATTTCGACCACGTGCACATCGCGACCAATGGCGGCGGCTACCCCAGGGGCGGCGAGACCTACCTGCGCTGAGCGCCTCGGCCGGCCCGACGGTTACGAGTTCAACCGGGCGTGGCGGTGCACCAGGGGGTCGTCCAGCCGGAGCGAGCCCAGGTGGTCAGGTACCGTCGGCGCGGTCAGTTGCGGCGTATCTGTTGTCTGACCGGGCTCCTCCGACTGCTCGGCTCCGGGGGTTGACCGTTCCAGGAACCGGAGCAGTTCCACCGGGAACGGCAGCACCAGGGTGGAGTTTTTCTCCGCCGCGACCTCCACCACGGTCTCCAGCAGCCGCAGCTGCAGGGCCGCCGGATGCTCGGCCATGACCTCGGCCGCCTGGGCCAGTTTCTCGGACGCCTGCAGTTCGCCGTCGGCGGTGATGACCCGGGCCCGTCGCTCCCGCTCGGCCTCGGCCTGACGCGCGATGGAGCGCTTCATCGAATCCGGCAGCACCACGTCCTTGATCTCGACCCGGTCGATCTGTATCCCCCAGCCCAGCGCGGGGCTGTCGATCATCAGCTCCAGTCCCTGGTTGAGGTGTTCGCGGTTGGAAAGCAGGTCATCGAGATTGCTCTTACCGATGATCGAGCGCAGCGACGTCTGTGCCACCTGGCCGATCGCGGACCGGTAGTCCTGCACATCCACCGCCGCCCTTACCGGGTCGGATACGTTGAAATAGATGACGGCGTCCACCCGGACGGTGACGTTGTCGCGGGTGATGCCGTCCTGGGCCGGCACCGGCAGCGTGATGATCTGCATGTTCACCTTCTGCAGCCGATCGGCGACCGGGATGAGCATCGTCAGCCCCGGGCCCCGCACCTGTGGCTGCACCCGTCCGAACCGGAAGACGACGCCGCGTTCGAACTGCTTCACCACACGCACGTTCTGTCCGATCACGAGCGCAAGCAGACCGGCCGCCACGGCCAGCACCGACATGGTGATCATGGTGCCTCCCATCCGCTCGTCGCCGCGGATCGACGCGAGCTGTCTTCGCTCGCCGGTCGGACGGCCGTATCAGCGGCTGCGCGGAGCCGGTTGCACAGTCCAATTCTTCCACCGGCGCGCAGGGGGCTCAACAAGATTCGGGCCGGATACCGAATCAGTCCAGTCCGCGGGCGATGAGCGCCTCGTTGAAATCGTCGGCGGCCTTGAGTGCTCCGACGATGACGGGGACGAACACTATCCGCGGGGTGACACGCAGCCCGCGTGCCCGACGCGCCTCGTCCACCTGCCGGAAAATCTCCAGCAGCAGCGGGATCGACCTGATCGCCAGGGCCAGCGCGATGGCCACCTGGCGGACCGGGAAACCGAACCGCGCCAACGGCATCATCGCCCGGGTCGCTGCGTCGAGCATCTCGGTGGTCCGCGTCGTCAACGTCACCATCGCCGCCAGGGACACCGCGAGCAGCAGCACCCCGCACACCACCAGCGCGCGACGCCAGTCGGTCAGCACGATCTGCAGGACGAATATGAACCCGACCACCCACAGCACCTGACGCAGTTGCCGGACCAGCGCCCACACGTTCAGCCGCGCCGACAACGCACCCACCAGCACGATGCCGGCGGCAACGCCGAGCCGAACCGGTGAATCCACCCACACCGTCATCGCGATGATCAGCAGACCGAGCCCGAGCAGCTTGGCACCGGCCGGCGTGCGGTGCAGCCACGACGCGCCCGGGCGGTAGTCCCCGAGCACGGTCACGTCATCAACCGGCGGTATGCGGCCAGGGCGACGGACGGCACATCATCGGCGACCACCCGGCCGTCCTCGAGCACGATCACGCGGTCGACATCGTCGATCAACTCCAGATCATGGGTGACCACCACCAGCTGGGTGTCCAACGCAGCGAAAGCCCTCCGCAACATCCGGGCATTGCGCATGTCGAGCAGTGTCGTCGGTTCGTCGGCCACCACCACGGCCGGCTCGGTGACCAGTACCGTCGCCAACGCGAGCAACTGCTTCTGCCCGCCGGAGAGCAGATGCGCGGGCTGGTCTGCGTGCCCTGCCAGGCCGAACCGCTCCAGCACCTGAGCCACTTTCGTAGCGCGGGCCGCCCGGTCCAGGTTATGCCGGGACAGCGAGAGCTCGACGTCCTCGCCGACGGTCGGCATCAGGATCTGGCGGTCGGGATCGGTGAAGACGAACCCGACCCGCCGACGCACCTGCTTGGCCGAGCGCTTTGTATCGAGGCCGTGCACACGTACCGACCCGGTGTCGGGCAGCACCAATCCGTTGAACAGCCTTGCCAGCGTGGACTTTCCGCTGCCGTTGGCGCCGACGATGCCGACGCGGCGTTCGGTGATCGTCAATGAGATGTCGCGCAGTACGGGGCGGTCTCCGAAGGCGTGTGAGACCCCGTCGACGACGATGGCCGCAGGCGGGTCCTCAGTCATGGGCTCGGGCAGTCCGCCACGGGGTGATGAGGCCCGGTCGGGCCCGGTGGACCTGGGCGGCGACGAAACCGCACAGCACCGCCTTGGCAATATCGCCGGGGATGTAGATGCCGTTGGTGGACAGCGCGGCCCACCAGGACAGGTCAGTGCGCAGCATCAGGCCGGCGGTGCCGAACAGGTAGATGAGGACCATTCCGCCGACGATGTTGATGCCGATGCCCCACAGCACCCGGTAGCGCGGCATCATCAGCGCGGTCAGCAGCCCGATCACGATGACGGCAGGAAACCAGCCGACGAAGAAACCGGCGGTCGGTGAGGCCAACGCCACCAGCCCGGTGCGGCCACCGGCCAGAATCGGTAATCCCGCGATGGCCAGGATCGCGAACAGCGCGATCGCCAGCGCGCCCTTGCGGGGGCCGAGGATCGAACCGGCCAGCATCACACCGAGGGTTTGCAGCGTGATCGGTACCCCGCTGGGCCCGATGGTCAGGGTGCCGGGCAGCCCGAGCGCGGCCAGCAGGCCGGCGAACACCGCCGCCTGGGTCAGGTCGCGGGACTCGATGCGACCGAACCGGCCGGACTTGGAGGTCTGAGCACTCACCCGGGAATTATGGTCGACGCCCCGACGTGACGCGGACCTCCCCCGGCTGAGCCGCCCGGATCAAGCCGCTCTCCCCGCGCTGCGGACCTGCGCGCAGGCACGCTCGAAGCGCGCCCACTCCTCGCGGGTCGGTCGATCGCCGGCGCCACGTATCGCCTCCGAACTGACCTCCGGAGTCGGCAGTCCTTCGTCGACGAACAGTGCCGCCAGATTTGCGATGCGCCCGGCCGGGCTGTCCTCGTAGCTCTGGAAGACCCGCTTCTTCAGCCATGCATGGGCTTCGGTGACACCGGCATCCAGGTCGAGTGCAGGCGCGGTGATCTGCCGACCGCAGCGGCGAAGCTGCTCTTCGTAGCGGTCCTCCCAGAACTCGATCCGCCAACCGGGCCACAATTCGGGTAGCCAGCGCAACAGACCGGGGACCGGGTTGGTCATCCAAAGACCGAGGGTCTTATTGGGTACGTTGACGTAGACCCCGCTTTCGGGCACCCTCCCCAGTTGCAGCGAAGACGCCCCGGGGCCCGGCAGCATGTCCAGCAGCTGCGGCCCGTGCCATGCGGCGCTGCTGCCCCACCACAGCGGCCATGCCCGCACCCGGCCCGTCCTGTCGATGACGGTGACCAGGTGATGCAGGTGAGTGGTGTCCTCGGACAGGGTCAGTTCCGGTTCAGAAGCCATGTCGCGCAACAGAAGCGGCGCGCACACATAGGCGGCGATCTCGGCCGTCGCGCCGTAGGCCCAGGAGATCGAGTAGCCCGGCCACACGGTCTTGAGCACCTCGAACATGGCCCGTCGTTCGTTCATCGTCGTCATGAGCTCCTCGCCGAAGAACAGCAGTCGATGCTCGACGAGGTCGAGCAGCAGACCGCCGTCCGACCAGAGTTCGCAGGTCCAGAAGTCGCTGGTGTTCTGCGCCAGGATGTAACGCGTGGCCATCTCCGGCCCCGCCAGCAAGGCGTCGAGCATCCGGCAGCCCGCCCAATGCGAGTACCTCAGCTGCCAGCCGTCGTGATCCACCAACACGATGTTGGCCCGATTTCCCATGGTGCCCCCTACGGATAGGCGCCGCCGAGGTGGCGGTGCTCTGTTATCCCGGAGTATTCGCCTGCCCTCCGACAACCTCGATCGGGAGCCGCCGCGCGATAGTTTGACAACCTAACCACAAATATTCATGCTGTTCATTTATGGACCTGGACCGGCCCGTGGCCACGCATCCTGAGGAACTCTCCGACCTCGATCTCTTCGACACCTGGCGCCTCGCAGAACCCTTGGCCGACCACTTCGACCCATTCCTGTTCCACCATCGGATGGCGGCCTACCGGCTGCTGATCGACGTCACCAACCGCCACGAACTGTTCGGCGCCGACAATCGCGGAAACCCGCTGTGGGGGCTGATGTTCCAGCACCAGTGGCAGTTCCGGACCGGACGGCTCGGCGCCGACTCGCATCACACCGGCCGGATCGACCCCGACGCCCCCTGGGGTTACGGCAACTACACCCTGTGTGTCATCCCCTGGTTGGGCGCCGTCGAGGCGGGCATCGTCGAGCCCCTGGCGCTGGCGGGGCCGCCACGACCCTCCCGGTTCGCCTATCCGACAGGCGATTTCGCCGAACTCGTGCTACCAGCCGGATTCCACCGCGGGGTTGCCGACTGGAAGGACTTTTTCTCCCTGGTGCAGTCGGCCCGCCCGGGCGACGACGCCGAACCGCTACGCATGGCGTTGTGGAAGGCCCACAAGACCTGCTTGGACCTCGTTGCCGCGCATCTGTACCACATCGACCCGGAACCATACTCGGACACCGAACTTCGGTTCCTGCGGGGCTGGTGCCGGATGGTCGACTATCTGTGGGTAGCGGCCTGGCCCACCGATTTCGACTTCATGTGTGCACAAGGCCTCGATGTTCTCCCGGAACGGCTGCTGCTCGGGCCGGCCGACTTCTCGACGGGATCGGACCTGCCCCCGGAGATGCGTCGAACGCTGCGGGGCATCATCGAACTCGGCGAAAGCCCCTCCTGGCGTTACCAATTGAACCTCACCCTCTGGAAGCGGGTCATGCGGACCAGGGCCGCCCGCGAGGACGTGGTGGACCTGCTCGCCGCGGTGTTCGACCCGCAACGCACCAGCCGCCTCAAGGTCGTCGAACTCCTGGCCTACCTGTTGCGACCGTGACGGAGGCGCCCCGAAGACCACCCGGCCGGCCGCAGGGTTCCCACATCGACGCCCAGCAGCGCCGCGAGGAACTGCTCGACGCGGCCGAACGGAGCCTGCGCTCGCGCGGGCCCGAACTGTCGCTGGTCGACGTCGCCCGGGAATCGGGTCTGACCCGATCGGCGCTGTACGGCGCGTTTCCGGACAAGGAGGCCCTCGTCGCGGCGCTCGCACACCGCCAGGCCCAGCGCATCATCACCGAGGTGTCGGGCATCGTGGTGTCCACGGCCGATCCGCGCGAGCAGACGCGCGCCGCGGTGGACTGCTTCTGCGCCTGGGTGGAGGCCGAGCCGGCCATCTCGGCCGCCCTGGGCGCCAGTTTGAGCTCAGCAGCGGTGTTCGACGAACTGGCCGGCTGGCTCGAAGGGATCCTCACCGTCGCCTTCGATCAGCTCGACGGCAACCGCAGAGCCGCCGGCCCCTGGGCGCGCGCCCTGCTCGGGGCGATGTCCGCGTCGGTGTTCTGGTGGCAGCGCGACCGGACCGTCGAACGTGACGAACTCGTCGAGCACCTCACTGCGCTGATCTGGTCAGGATTCGTGGGGGCCGGGGGTCAGCGTCTCAGGACGCTCGGGACGCCGGGCCCCAGCTGAGCCCTGCGCTATTCCGCGTCGCGGAAGTACGGTTCGACCGTTCCATTGAGCTTGACGACCATCGGATTTCCGTAGCGATCCTTGGAGGTCGGGACCTCCACCCGCACCCAACCCTCGGCAACGTCGTACTCGTGCACATTGGTCTTCTCGGCGCCGTTGAAGCGGATACCCACGCCGCGAATAAGCGCCTCTTCGCTATAGAAGTCGCTGCGCGGATCGATGGAGAGGTGATTCGGGGGAACGTCGGTGTTCTGATCCTGGGACATGATGGCTTCCGTCGAGTGCTGCGTGGTTCTTGGATGTGATCGCTGAAAATCTACGCGACCCTGTACTCGGTGACCAAAGCGCCGACTTAGGTGGTCGTTGGTGTCGAGCCGACCGGCATAAACGAGCTGAGCACAATTTCGGGAAACAACTCGTCGACCAGCTCGTACCAGGTCCAGGCAGCCGCCCATCATCTACCACGACGACCGTCAGGTCAGCATGCACTATGTGCAGCGCCGCATCATGTCTCACACGTGCATCTACAGGCGGGCGGTGACGGCAGATCCGTGTCGAGGCGTTCGGCAGCGAACTCGGGATGCGAGACCGTGATTTCTACCGGAGTAGCGGTGAACAACTGGTGCGCGAACGATGCCGCGCCCGTGTCGTCGGTGAGCCCTTCGACGACCACGTCGCCCTGGCGCACCTGAACCAACGCACCCTCCACCGGGCCAGGTCGCGGCGGGCCGACGGGAGGGGGTGCCGCGACCACATCAACCTTGAATCGACCGAAGTCCCACGGCTCGATCCGCACCGACAGCGTGCGCACCGGGCCGCGATACACTCGCAGTTCCGGATCGCCGAGCAGGTTGAGGGTGAACATCTGCCAACGCTCGTATCCGGCGAGAAATCCCGTGCCCGACACCGAAACGCGAGAGTCGTTGCACGTTCCCAGATGTCGGGTCGACACCAGGCGATGGAAGAAGGCTCGCTGGAAGTCGTCGCCGACGCTGATCCACGAGAACCGGGTGTTGCCGACGTAGGCGACGGCGCCTCCGTTCGGGTTCTTCAACAATTCTTCCGAGAACGCGTCCCCGAAGCGCATGTCCAGCTCGTTGGTCAGACAGGAGTCCGCGTAGCCGATGAAGTGCGCGGTGTTGGTCAGCGACTTGGCCATCGCGACCGTGGCCGCACAGCAACCGTTTCCGCTTCCGTGACCGGACAGCGAGACGAAGTGCGGCCCGGAGTCCAGCGCGGCCCGCATGGAGGCGGTGGTCAGGTAGTCGGCAGGTGCCGCGAGGCGCTGGAAGAAGGTGAGGTCGAGCAGGTCTTCGTAGAGCCGCTGGAACCGGTTGATGCCCGGCAACTCATTACCCAGCTGGATGCGCAGCCGCTCCTGATCGGCGAGCGAACCGTCCTGAGCCCTCGGGTCCATCTCGAATGACGCCGGCGTTCGTTCCGGTGTCGGGCCGTGCACCACAACCCATTCGCTCGGAAGCGGAAAGAAGAACGTGCTGCCGAACAGCGGGACAGTCATCCCCGATCGACGGTGATCGGTCGCCGAGCGCGCGTAGTACCACCCCCGGACCGCAGGATCGGTGTCGAACTTGAACGGCATCTCGCGCCGATTCGTGTCGCTGATATGCGCTACGAGGTCCAAGTCGAACGACCCGATCGTCGCACGGCGCAGCACAGCGGCCGAGCGTCCGACATCGTGTATGTACTGCCCCGCGCTTGGCGTCGCGCCGCCAGTCTGCCGGAACCATTCCCCACCCCAGTCCGACGCCGCCAGCAGAGCTCGGCGTGGCCAGTTTGCGAGTGTCGACGACCAGACGCCGCCGGACAGCCCCTCGTACCGGAGCACCTTGTCCACGAAGGTCTGGGCGTCGGTGTCGGTGTCCACCGGGGCACGGCCGACGCTGAGGTCAACTCGGGCGATGACGCCGTCGAGATCGGTGCCATCTTCCCGGAACTGGCCGTATATGCCGTTGCCGATGGCATCCCAGTCATGCTCCGGCCGGAGTACGTACGGCAGGTCGAACGAGAACGGGGACACCCGGCGGGTGCGAATCACCCAGGAATCGAGACTGGCGTAATAAAGGTCGGTCGGCAACTGGTTCCACGCGTACAGGAACTGCAGCCGCGTATTCACCAGTGCGCCAGGGCCGTTCACGCAGACGAACTCGGTAGCGACGGCGGATCGCGTCGCATAGGTCGACGACGTCGTGAAGAACCAGCCGGGCGACGTCGCCGAGGACGTACCCGCCGCGTCGTACGGGATCAGCGCACCGGTGTCGGGTCGCACAAGCAGGTTGTCGACACTGGCGGCCCACCACGTCCCCGGGTTCACGACGTGCATGTGCAACTGCGTCCCCGTCCAGAAGGACCGGTTGGCATCTGGCGGATTCTCCGTTCCGGGGCCGACGTGGCCCTCCATCGCGCCTGCCACGCGACGGATTGGCACGATCGTCGTGTCACCGCCGAGCAACAGCCATTGGACACCCCAGCGACTCCGGGCGATCTTGAGGAACTTGCGTATCACCTCCTGCAGATCCCGCGCGCCCGTTCGGACATCGCCGTACCGACCCGCAACAATGTCGGTGATGGTCACGAGCCTCGCGGAGATGCCGCGACTCCGCTTCGCCTGGGCCAATCTTTCGAACTGCGCGATGAGGCCCGGCCGGGCGGTGGTCGGCGTGATAGTGACGGGATCCCAGCAGTGATCGTCGGTGACGATCAGGTACTCGCAATGCAGGCGCACGACGAGGCCGTCGGGTTGCCGTCGGTCGATCAGACGCGGGTTGAGCACATCGCCAAGGGCGACGTCACGCAACCGTTCTGCCTCCGCCTTGCCGGTCAACAGCAGTGCCGGACGCACGATAACCCGCTCGGGGTTGATGTCTCGGCCCAGTACCTCACGGAAATGGGCAACGGCCTCATCATGGTTCCCGAGCGGTGGTTCAGCGGCGTATCGCACCTCTAACTTCGCCTCCGTACACAGCGACAGTTCGCCGACGGACCCCATGCGGACCGGTGCGATTTCGACGACCGCAACGTTGAGGTCGCCGATGCTCTCGATGGACACGGCCCGGGCCAACGGCGGCGGATCAGTCACGTGCGCTTCGTAGGCTTCCGGATCAGGTGCCACCACCTCGGGCGCGGGAAAGGGGTCCGGCCCATCGATGTCCGATGGTCGGTGCTGCTCACGGCGACAAGGGCAGTCCGCGGCACAGTGTGCGCGGTCGTGCCCGTCGTGTTCCGGTGTGTCCGCCTCGACGCCACCGAATGGGGCGCCACCGGTATCGGGGTGGGCCTCGACCGTTCTGGTCCCGTAGGCCAGTCGTGGCCGCTGGGCCGGTGCAACCATCGCGCCCCCGTCGACGACCGTCGCCCACTTCTCACCGGAAACCTCTAGACTGTGCGGCCAATAGCCCACCGGGACAGCGACTTTGACGTGGCGCAGCGGCAATGCCGGCACACCTGGCGTACCCGAGCCCTCCGTTCCGTCCAAGCGCACGATTCGACCGAACGGTGTCAGTGTGGTCGACAGATCATCGCGGTCGAAATGCAAGCTGACGGTGACGTGCCTGCCAGCCGCTCCCTGTCCGTGGTCTTCACAACGCATCATGACGAGCCCCCCGGTAGCCGTTGTTGTGCACCGAGCCTAGGAAGCTCACGGTCCCGCAGACATGAGTAGCGCGCTACTCGATTACCGCGACGCGTCCCGACTTCGTCGCGCCTCGCCGGTCTCGGCGTCGATGAGGAACGTCCACTCCGGCGGCGTCCCGAGGGTCCGGTCGGCTGGCCGCCGGTGACCGTGGGCGTTCACACGTCGCGTCACCGCGCGGGAGTCGCTTGGCTCGAGTACAGCGTGCGCACCGGAGCCGTCGCCGATCTGTTGGGACACTCCTCGGTCGCGCAACCGGCGAGGTCCACGGCACACTTCCGGTGCCACCGCACGGTCGCCGGTCGATGGGCCGACCGATCAGATCGGCAACGCCGTGTGATCGCGCCGTGGCTGTGCGGGTTGCTTTGCATACACCCGGGTATGAAAAAGCGGCTCCAGATCTCTGGAACCGCTTTCCACCTGCAAGAACTTGGTCGGGCTGACAGGATTTGAACCTGCGACCACTTGACCCCCAGGGAAGCAGCGGATGTGAAGGGGCGTCTTCATTGTGCTGGTTTATGCTGGTCAACTGCTTTCCGCGTCTCACCTATTCACGTCTGTCCGGTCTGTCTACGCATGTCTTGGGACACTGGCGGGACAACGGGCAGCGAATCGTCTTGATAGAACCGGCCGAGCCTGTCGCCTTCAACTTCTCTCTGTAACGATTCCACCAACCGGGCTGCGGTAATCAACTGATGTGTTTGCCAGGACCCGCACGAGGCGCGCGCGGACGGTTGCCGCTGCCATCGCTGGGTTATGAGCCGGCCGGTTGCGGTCTTGCCATTGCAGCCACGTCGCTGACGTGCTGTTGGGCTGCGATTCAGCGTCTCCGGTGTCGCGCCGTGTCGAAGCAGTCGCCCCTGTTGCGCAGGCTTCCGTTCACATCGATCGCGTCGCCCCTCCTTTGACCGCTGAACCCCCAGGGAGTCAGGTGATGCGAACGGTTGTCTCCGTGGTCTTGATCCAAGCTGGTCAGGGTCGTGTGTCAACGGAAACTGAATACTGATCAGTTGTCGGCATGACACGCTCTGGGTCTGCCGGAGGCTCGGGCTATTGGATTTCGACCAGGGGTTGGTCGCTCCGTTGTGCATCGTAGAACGTGGCTTCGAAGTCGGCCGGCGGAACGTCGCCGAGATAGCTGTGAATCGGCTGGTGTTGTGCCAGTACACCCACCCGAGGGTGGCCAGCTTAACGTCTTCGACGGTTTTCCACGGCCCGCTACGGGCGGGTCCGTAGATCAGTTCGGCTTTGTAGTAGCCCTTGACCGTCTGGGCCAGTGCGTTGTCGAAGCTGTCGCCGATCGACCCGATTGACGGCACCGCGCCGATCTCGGCAAGACGCTCACCATAGCGAACCGACGTGAATTGCGATCCCGCATCGGAGTGACACGTCAAGCCTGGCAACGTATTTCCACGCGACCAACGGGCCATCTCCAACGCGTCCAGCACCATGGACGTGTGCATGTGAGCGTCCACCCGCCAGCCCACGATCATCCGGGAGTGCGCGTCGACGATGAAGCAGACGTAGGCCACGCCCGCCCATGTCGGCACGAACGTCAGATCGTAACCCAGAGCTGGTTTGGCGCGGTCGCGGCGAACTTGCGCTTCACCAGATCGGGGTGCCGCGCAGCGCTGGCGTCCGGCTTCGTGGTCTTGAACCTTTTTGCCGCGCCGTGCCCCTTCGATGCCAGCGTGCCGCATCAGCCGGGCAACGTGGTCGCGGCCGACGTCGTGGCCTGCCCGACGCGCAGCTCTCCACAGCTTGCGCACCCCGTAGACGCGGTAGTTGTCCTCCCAGAGCTGACGCAACGCTGGTCCCAGCACGGCGTCTCGGCAGGCCCGAGCCGAGGGCGGGCGGGTCTTGGTGTGGTAGTAGGTGCTCGGGGCCACCGACACCCCTGCGCTGCGCAGGACGGTGATGATGGGCTCGACCCCGAACTCGGCCCGGTGGGCGTCGATTAACGCGACTATTTCTTGTGTTGGCGGTCGAGCTCCGCCCCGAAAAAACTGGCCGCTCTTCTCAGAATTTCACGGGCCCGCTTGAGTTCTCGGTTCTCCTGCTCAAGCGCCTTGATCCTGGCCGACTCCGCGGTCGTCACCCCAGGCGAATACCCGTCATCGATATCAGCCTGACGCACCCACGAGCGCACCGACTCCACCCGGTAACCCAACTGGCGAGCCACCCGCGACACCGTGCCCTGCTCGGTGCCAAACTCGGCGCGCAACGCCCTCACCATCCGCACCGCAGCGGCCTTCTCGTCCGGGCTGTACCGGTGGCTGGTCGGCTTCTTCCCCGACGACGATTCCGTGGGCATACCTGCATCCTCGTTTCCAAGGTCAGGAGCCTCCGGAATTTCCAGAGCGTGTCAAATTGCCGCGTCGGCGGTCTCCTGCAGTTATAGCAGCAGCCAACGCGCACTGGGTCCGTCAACTTAATTTTTTCGCAACACAATTAGGTTGCGAAACTGCCTACCCGCGCAGTCAGTCTTCGGTCCGTCGAGGCTAGGAAGGGCAAGCAAAGCGTAACCCCACATGCACGTCGAAGACGCCCGGCGGTGAACATGGCTAAGCTCTCGACGTAACCCGGCTCACACGGAGGCATTCAGGCGCCGCGCAACCTCGTTCAACGTCCGGTCGGCACCCCATGCCGAGGCGGCGATCCAGGCAAGCTCGCGCTTGGTCTCACGGTCGACGTCGCTGCCCTTATAGCCAAGATCGTGCTGTGGCTCCGCCCAGGCATGCATGAATAGCGTCCGTACCTGAAACTCGAAGGTGTTCGGCATATCTTCCTCGGCATTCCATCCTGACGGCTTCAGGTGCTCGGGGATGACGAAGACGAAATGCTCTGATTCGTAGCCAAACTCTTCGGGACCAGTGGGTTCCTTGACAACATGCTCAACCGCCCCGAAGCGACCGACGAGTTGCTCGCGGACTATCGGCAGGTCGTCGCGGAAGAAGGTGATGACACGCCCCGCGATCTGGTCCTCCAGCTCCACCAAGGGCGCTGAGTACTTCAGTCGAGGTTCAGGCGCCGTTTCGCACGGTTTGGCTTCGGGCGTCTCAAGCTTGAGAGCCTTTTCGATGAACGACTTAAGAGCCTTGACTCGGAAGGTGATCCGATCGACATGCTTGACTTCTACCAACGCGTCCTGGGTGCTGGCTTCGAGCGTGCTCGACAGCTCACGCAACAAGGGTCTGCGCCGCATATATGCGGTCGACAATTCGTCTCTATCCACGTCTTCTGACCTGCTCCCGCGTTATGTCGCCCTCTGCTTTGAGTCGTCGCCTTCCGTCCACTTCGGACACCTCGACGCCGCTCCCTGCACCAATTTCAACAAAGGGGGCCGACACGACGACACCGTTGGCCAAAGTGAAGCGACGAAACTGGATCAACGAATCAAAAGTGTTCCGCTCGAGCTGGAAGATTGCTGTCCGAGCTTCCGGAGCAAAACCTGTGGTGAAGGCCTCACGCGCGACGGGTCCAAGACCCCGTGCTACTTCTTCGAGTGAGAGCCGCTGTTGGCCTCCGAGTCGAATTGCTGCGATCGCCGCCCCAAGTTCCTCCTGTGCGCGCTCGTCACCACTAGTCCGTTCGTAAGCCATACGAACCGCGCGGGCCAACATCTGGGTGCCTTCCCGACTGTTCACCTGGAGCTTGGCCTTGAGGAACTTGACGATCCAGAGGTCTGCAGCGGAGCGTTCGACCTCCGTCGCCTGGAAGTCAAGGACTCGGGCGGTGAGCATCTCCGCCGCAGTGTTCTTGCCTTCGAGCAAAGCCACTTTGCGTAAGCTCGACTCACGAATGAAAGCTTCCACGACATCGAGTCGGGTCTCACTTCCGGTGCCCGACAAGTTGAATACCTCTTGCTGCGGGAATGTCCAGATGACGAATCGCCGTTTGGTCGCAGACGACGATGCATGCACCGTCACCATCAACAGTGATGGCTTCGAGCGGTTGTCCATCGAGTCCGAGAGCCGTCGGGCCAACGACTGGACGACCTCGGCGTTGTCCTCGTCGGAGAATGCAACTGCCACCGCGACGTCCCGGATGGGGTGCGACCGAGCCGCGTCGTTGGTGTCTACTTCGAATGTGACGGCGGGCGCGGACTCCACGCGTGACCGGTCGAAGGTCGAGTCGAGCGCTGCCGCGAGCTCGTCGGAACGCGCAATCGCACCACCAGCGAAGGGTGTCGCCTGCCTGGGGTGCACGTGGAATGCATAGGCAGAAAGTAGCGCGCCGGCGGGCAATGTTCCCCCTCGTTCCGCTCCTGAAGTGCCCGTCGATACTTTCAGTTGCGCCGCAGTTTCGTAGAGGATCGCCGAGAAGCGTTTGTCGATTGTGACCGCGGCGCGCTCAGTCAGCAATCTTTGATGCGGCGTAAGCGGCTCACTGTCACGGCTCGATCTGCCTCACGAGACCACGGGGAGCTGTCATGGGTACATTGAGTTCAGGCGTGGCCGCCATGCCTCAACCGGGTGAATCATGACCCATTCCTCTGATGCATTGACGACTTTGCGGCCGTCGACGTCCATAAGGCCAAAGTTCGGGTTAGGCTCTGGCGAACAGACGCGGCCCCAGCACTGCGAGACCGACACCAGCTTCCGCCGCAACGCATCGGAAGATGGCATCCGTTTCAGAGTTCTTGCGCCACAGCCGAATTAGTAGCTTTGCCGACCGCGCGCGACCCAGATGATCCGATGCGAACCGTTCTCGCGCGAACGACAGTCGAGCTCCCGCTATCGATAGACTGGCTGGGCGTCGACCTTGAGCCACTGTCCAGACCTGGCAACGCTGAGAAGCGAGGGATGTGCTGCTGTCGGTTCCAGTGGTGCGGGCGGCCCCACTTCCCGCTGCGCTACGGACGGTCGTGAGTTGCGGATTTCGATCAGAGCGGTGAGCTCGGTTCCGATTGAGGGCATGCCGACGGTAGAGACATCCTGCAACCAGCCGGAGCGGGCGAGTTGCTCCGCAGCGCGAAGGACTGTTCGTCGGCGTGATGCCGGAAGCTTGGCAATCTCAACGTCGAGCGTATCGAGTAGCTTCAGTAGTACTTCGCCAGATGCAATGCTCCACAGCGCGATCGCCCATTCAGCGCGGCCGAGGTCGGCATCGCTGCAGTCGAGTTGCTGGTGCCACCAACTCTCGTCGTTCGCGTGGGCGCGGGCCTGCGCAAGGAGCGCGGATGGGTGGCCCGTGGCCCCGAACGCCGTTGCACCGAGGGTCTTCACGTATCCGGTTCGCAGGGGCGATGCCGCGCCGATGATCGCGATCTCAGAGGCCAGCCAGCATCGTCCGGCGTGCTTGTGCAAAGCCGTCGCGGTGTTCGCCCACGGGAAGGTGCTGCCCTTTTGTCCAGTCTTGAATGTTCGCTCTTTGGCGATTGGCGCGTATGCGGAGCGCGCCTTTGTGAGCTGATTGACCGCTTCGCGGCGCCGTCGATTCGCCCTCTCGTCGCTATCCACGAAGCCGGTTCTGGAGCTGGTGAAGAAGTCCGAGGGTGACAGCGCGGCAGCGACCTGCGCTGGCATAGAGCGGATGGAGGTGACCCGCGGGCATTCTCCGGCGAGTACCGATTTGAGTAGGGCTGCTTCGAGCCGGCTCCCGGGAGATGGCGCCAACCCCGTGTTTAGGAAGAGTTCGGCCGCGCCATCGGATACGTCGAGGTCGTCCAGATCTGCGACCATTCCCGCGGCAGCTTCGCATTCCGCGCCACAACTGAGCCAGGCGTTCTGCTGCGGCGTGCCGATCGCCTGGGCAAGTTTCTGGTACCACCAAGTCGCGAATGAGCTGCGCTGGTTGAGCAGTACCCTTAGCGCACGTACACGCTGAGTGTTCGCCGGATCAGATGGGTTGTTACTGATCAGCGATGTGAGCCGCCTCCACGTGGGATCGAGGCCATCCTCGTCGGGCAGCGCTGGCAGTTCGGGCAGGGCGACGATGTCGCGACGATCAAGCGCCGATAGCAGTAGGGGCAGCCCGAAATCGGAGCAGAGCGCGGCGAGGACCTTACGGGCCTCGCGAGGGCGGCGCTGGAATACACCGTCGGTGAGCAGTGTCCAAGCGGCGAGGTGGGACGCCACGGACGAAGCGCGTGAAAGCTCCTCTTCTATGCCGGCGGCGAGGATGTAGATCCCCTGCCCCTTCGCGTTGCCGCCATAGAACCTGGCTGTGTTGAGCCAGTACGGTCGGCGCAGTAACTCGCGAAGCACAACAGTGCTATCGAAAGCGGGGTTATCCTCACCCGCGTTGCGGTACAGGAACCTCGCGGCAAAATACTCCCGCAGCGACAGGACCTCAAACTCGTAGGTTCCGTCGATCTTGCTGGTGAGTGTCCATAGGCGGTCGCTGGCACCTTCGAATAGTTCATCAACGATCGTTTCGCGGTTGCCGTAGGTGCGCTGGAAGTGGCGCATCGCCTCCTTGAGTTCAGCCACGCTCATGCGACCGTTGATCTGCGACTCCTCGGTATGGGCGTGCAGGTACCAGCCGAGGAACGGGATGATCTCGATCAGTTCTTCTTTGTGGGTTCGAACAGCCTTGGGGTCCTTATTGGCCTCACGCGCAAGGAGAAGGTCGACATACTTGTCGTAGAGGTCGGTGCGCTGGGTGGGGGTGGCGGCGCCTTGCTCGTGGAGCAGGTCAAGCAGGATCGTCAGCTGCATGGGGTTGCCGGCGAGCTCGTTGATATATGGTTCGCGGCTCTTATCTTTGAAGCTCTTTCGCAACGTCCGGCCGTCTCTCCCTCTAATTCCGCGTACACCGCACCACTTTCGGAGATAGTCGTCGCGCTGCTCGCTGGTCAATTGGTTGAGGACTACGACGTCGAAGAGGTCCGCCGATGGCTCGGACAGCTCGCCGCCGCTGGGACGAGTGGTGACGACAACTTTCGGCGGATCAGCGTAAGCCTTGCCGCGGCCGACGAACTTGTCGATGGCTTTGACGACCTTGCTGCGGGTGGTGGGGCTGCCGACCTCGTCGAGTCCGTCGAGCACGACCAGGCTGGGCACACGGTCAAAGAGGGACTGTACATCCTTCGCAGTGACCTCGATTCCACCACTTTCGTGGGTCAGCAGGTCAGCGAGAAAGCACTCAACTGTCGCCCGATCTCCTCGTCGAGGCACGTCCGAACAGCGGCGTTTCGTGTCGTCGGCGTGGTCCCAGACGTCAACTCCGCGCAGCCATAACGCGTAGTCACTCAGGTCGAGCCGGACCGGGAATCGTGGCTTGTCGAGCTTCGGCAACGAATTGGGTCGCTCGGCTGCGGGCATGAATGAACTTCGCAGCGCCTGGCACACGTACTGGCTGAGCGTCGACTTGCCCTGTCCGGGGGCGCCACGCACCAGCGTGAATGGGGCCGCCGTCCGCAGCAGGTAATCGGCCGCGCCGCCGAGAGCGTACGAAGCTCGCCCGTGTTCGCCACCCGCAGAGTGGACACGATCAGCTGTGACATCGACAAAGAGATCCACCATCTTCTCCCGGTCGACATCGGATTGGCTGAACTTGACTCGCTCGTCGTCGGTCCACTGGGCCGCTGCGACCTTCCGGATTAGATCTCGAATACCCTTGTCCTTGGCGGCGCCAACGTGCTCAGCGATGAGGTATCGCACAAGGTCCCAGCCGGCCAACATGTCGGCGAACGCCCATTTCGTCTCGCTGGGGGCGTTGGTGACCCACCCGTCCAGCGCCTCTCGCCAGATGCAGGTGATCTGTTCGTATCCGAACTCTTCCTCGTACGCTCTGAACTTCCGGTCTAACTGGTCGAAGATTCCCGATTCCGGCTTGCCCGTGCTGGCGACGTTGGTGACCAACGCGTAGTGTCGAACTCCTTGCCGCTGGAGGCGGCGTAGGCTTTCCGTCTCATCTCGTACAACTCCGTCGAGCCAAGCAACCGGGTTCTTTTCCCTTCCACTGACCGACCACTTGACCTGATAGATGAGCAGCTTCCCAGCCTCGACGCGCAGACCGTCACGTCCCCCATCGGTCTGGCGCAGAGCCATCGGGGTGTAGTCAGGGAATTGGCGCGCAAGCAGTGCGTTGACTAATTGTTGGAAGTCGTGGTCGCCGAGACGCTCGTAGAGATACCGATGTCGACTCTCCGGCACTGGCAGTCTCCTTTGTTTCACCCGACCGCCTCGCGGTCCCGGTCGGGAACAACCCATGCTGACACGTCCATTCAATCGGGACTCGCCGACACGATCACGCAAGCTCGCCGTCTTAACGCCAAGCGACTGTAACGAGCCTGTTCGGGTCGCTATGGATACCCGGGGCCGCGGACTAGTCCGCAATGGTCTCAGCGGTCACTCGCTTGATTTGACGGTTTAGACGTTGTGCGGGCTGCTGGCATTTAGTCAGCCTTATGTACGAGCCCAGAAATGCGGGCCCGGTAGTGACCGATTCCGACGTGGCGGTGGTGGGAGAATCGCCACGGTCCTTGGAGCTGTCCGTATTGCAGCCTCAGCCTGGGACAGGAAATGGGCTCTCAGAATGAGTGTTCGGTGGAAGACCTAGTTGACGACCAACCAGAGTTGTTTGAGACAGACACGGGCCTAACCCACTGAGGGCGTCGGACGCTGCCTTTCAGGCGGAGGCTTTGAAACCACGGTTTTCATTTGGGAACTCCTCGCAGGCTCAATAAGACGGGCTGGCTGGCAAAGTTAACAACGGTGGCGTCGGTGTCCGGAGCCTCCATCACCGCCGACGTGCTCGGCATGCGCTGGGAACAGCTCGTCTGGGTGGACGTGGCGGCAGCGAATGTCAACAATTTGTCGAGAAGCCGATTATGGACTTCGCGCGTCACTAGGTTGACGTCGGAGCCCCAGTGTCCGCTGCCCTCATTCCGGGCGCCACCGCCAAGCGTGTGCAGGGACTGTACGACAAGTACCACTTCTACTCCGAGACCCTTCAGAGTCTGTCCGCTCCCCCGCGCCGGAGAAGAACAACTCGAAAAAAAGAGGCATCTTGCGCCGATCCGCGGATCTCATCCTCGAAGCGGCTCACCATCGATGTCCACTCCGTGCAGAACGGTGAGGGCGCAGTGATGAACCGTGCCGGCTGCGCGGGATCTCTCGTTGGGGGCAGATTTGCGGGGGGTGAGCCGGGCACCACGATGGGACTGCGACCTGCTGCCGCTCCAAAATCTATTGTGTCGCATATGGATACGATGGCACTGGCGGCGCTGCTGGCGGTTAGGGCGAGGTTGTTGTCGCTAGGCTGGTAGCGGGGGACGGCGTCGGCGTAGGCACGCCAATAGGCGATGGTTTGCTCGTAGAGTTCCCGCATCACGCGGTGCGGCGTGAGTTTGGCCAGGCTGATGGTTTCGTTCGCTGCGATGCGCATTGCCTTGGCGACGGACTCGTGCTGCCCGCGCTGCTCGGTAGTCCATTCGCGGGCCGGCATGGCGGCGTCGCGTCGGTCCCAGCCGTTGCGCAGGGTGGCCGCAAGTGTGCCGTTGGTCGATGCCCAGTCGGTACAGGTTGGGTCTTCGGTGATGAAGCGGACCGGACCTTTGTCCTGTGCGCTGGCGACATCGGTGGGCTCGAGTGCGGGTGTTGCCGCTGGCGAGGACGCGGGAGCGGAGGGATGGGAGTCCGGGTCCGCAGCGGGCACCAGCATCGCGGTGATTCCGACAACGACGACCACGGACAGGATTAGCGCAGCGAGGATCCACCGGGCCTGCCGGCGCCGCGACAGCGTTGCTTGTTGCGGACGTTCTGCAAATGGTGTGGTCATAGAGCAGCCTGATTCTTCCCCCCTCGCAGGACGGCCACGGTCGTCTCGTCGCGACCTCCACGCCGTATTCGCCGCCAGCCCCGTTCACGCGCTCGCCACGTAGAGGACCTGAGATGACCACCGTCTTCGTCGCCACCGTCAAGACCCCTGTTGGGTACACCGCCGCCGCAGAGACCGCTGAGCAAGCCGCCAGGCGCGCATGCGAGAAGGGCATGGAGTACGTGCAGCGCGTCTACACCAACGGTCACGGCGAGCACGAAACGATTGGGCAGCACCGCATCTGCTGGGCCCGCACAGCCAGCGTGCGCGCGCTGCCCGTGTGGTTCGACGCCACCACGGTGCAACCGCCGCGCGGCGCGACGATCCTGCAGCGCGGCTAAACCCTCGCTCGGTCGCTGTCACGGCCGGCCCAACTCGGCGGTGCGACACCGCCCGCCCTGGCTCTGTAAAACCCGCCCAGCTCCTCGCTGTTGAATGCTGCGCCACTCGCCTTCAGCGCACCGCGAAACTCACCACAAAGTGGGCTGGTCGCCAAGCAGCGCCGCCTGCACCGCGGCGGCATTCCAACCACGGCACACCGCCTCGCGTAGCGCCACCGATCGCTCTCGCAGTACACCGCGACTGTCGCAGCGGCGCATCGCCTGGCGGCCACCGCCGCGACGCATCCGCGCCATGCGCTCCATGTTGTCGCCCTGGGAGCCCGACACGACGTGCTGCTGCGGGTCGGTGTCGGTCGCGACCTTCACACACCGGGTTGTCACATTCATGCAAACTGAGCACCCCCGCGGCGACGCTTCCACCGGCAATAGCCAACGCGGAGCGGTGCGGACGTACGCAGAACCCCACGCCGTCGCGGGTGAGGTAGAAGCGGCCGTAGCCATCGGCGCCGATCGCTCCGGTCTAAATTGTGCAGTCCGAAGGCGTTGGCCCGCAGACAACGTGGCTGTGAAACCGGGCGATCTCAGCGGTGTGCACCTGCCGACCAGCTGGCCTGCGCTTCTCATGACCGCTGACCCTAGGGCAGGACACTGACACACGGCCGCGCTGCAGGAGCGCACGAAACCGCCTCCGCGCCGTCGCCGCGGGCCAGGAGCTGACCGCCGCAGAACGTGAGTCCTCGCCGCGCGGCGAACCGTGCGACGCTGCGCCGTCGCGCCGCACCGCGCCCCGCCCTGCGCGGCCGGGTGCTCACGACGCCTGTGGTCTACGCCTGCCGCGCAGCGCGGCAGGACAATTCGGTCATCACGCAGAGGCGGCCTGCGGGCGGTCAGGCTCACCGTCGCTGCGGCCCGGTGGCGGATATGTCATGGCACCCCCGTCGCCTAGTACTGCGAACCGTTGCTGGGAGCGGTCGTCTCGCCTTTCGGAGCGTGACGCAGCATTGTGCGCACGATGCCGATTCCAATGTCGGTGTTCTCGGCGATGTTCGTCAGCGTCTCACCGCGGTCCTGCATGCGCGCGACCGCAGCGCCGGCCTTGGCTCGATGGCGGGCCACTTTCTTGGCTGCGTCGGCGTCGACCTGTGCGCGCAGCTGGGCTAGGCGCTCCTTCTTCCACTGTTCGACTTCGGCGATCTTGCCGACCTCGTACATGAATTCGGTCGCGTCTTTGATGTTCGCCTTGTCTCGCGCAGCGCGCGCTTCGTTGGCGCGCCGGTTCGCTTCCACGGCCCGTCGCCGGGCCTCCAACTTGGATGTTCCTGCTGCTGTCATGACCGGGACACTAAGACCGGTCGGGCCGAGCTGACCACCACCACAGCCACATTCGCCCTCCACCAGTTTCTCGTCGTCGTGCCTTCCGCAGCACCGCACCGCGCTCACTCACCGTTCCGCCCGTTCCCTTACCACCGCCGCTGCGCCCCCTCAGCTCACCCCCTCACAGGCACCTTTCACGGCCCACCGACAGACCACACACCTCTTGCACTCAGGAAACGAAGATCGCCAATCAACTTAAAGTTGACGCACGCGGGTGGCGCTTGGGGCGAGAGCCGCCAAGCCGCCATTGAACCATTTCCCGTTTGTGCTGATGAGCGATTTCGGCCCAGATCGTGGTAACTTGCCGTTGACATTGACAACTGTGAGTTGACCGTCTGGAGGCCTTCAGTTGAGCGTTCCAGGTTCGGCGCACCTCGTTCTCGCCGCGGGCGTGGTCCATCTTGATGAACCGTCCGCGGTCTTTGAAGCGATGCTGTCGGGGTGGCGACGCCAGCAGAAGTCCCGGCTGCTTGCCGAGGCCACGATCGAATCGCGATTGGCGTTCGTGCGACGGTTCGCTGCGTTCGCCGAGACGCATCCGTGGGATTGGACGGCCGGCGATGTCGAGGACTTCACGGCGGCTCTGATGTCGGGAAACAACCGCAAGGCGCCCTCGACAATTCGCGGCTACCACATGACGCTGCGGTTGTTTTGTGACTACCTACTCGATGGCCGTTATGGCTGGATCTCGCAGTGCGAGCAGCGGTTCGAAAGGATCCCGTCGCAGGTCTGCCATGACTTCAACACCGCGGCGCATCTGGTCGAATACGAGGGCAAGCCCGCCCGCCGGCCGTTCACCTACGACGAGGTGGAAACGTTGTTCGCGTTCCTTGCCGATCGAGTGGACATCATTGCGCGTTCGGGTCGCAAAGGCGCGTTGGCGGCGTTGCGCGACGCGCAGATGATCAAGACGGCCTACGCCTTCGGGTTACGCCGTCGAGAGCTGTGCTACCTCGACGTGGCCGACCTGCGTCCCAACCCGCGGATGCCGGCGTGGGGAACGTTCGGCGCCGTCCACGTCCGGTATGCCAAGTCCAGCCGCGGCAGCGCCCCTCGGCGTCGCACGGTGCTGGCCGTTCCCGAGTTCGACTGGGTGATCGACGGACTGCGCCAATGGGTCGATCAAGCCCGGCCGCTTCTGAGTCCCGGCAGCCGTCAAGAGTTGTGGCTGACTGAGCGTCGGCAGCGGGTGGCGACCAAGCAAATGGACAAGCGATTCGCCTACTTGCGGGCGCAGGCCGGTCTGCCTCAAGACCTCACCCTGCACTGCCTGCGGCACTCCTATGTGACCCACCTGATCGAGTTCGGTTACCCGGAACGGTTCGTTACCGAGCAGGTCGGACATTCTTACGCCTCGACCACCGCGATTTACACCTCGGTGTCCAACGACTTCAAGACCAAAACGTTGCAGGCGGCGCTGCGCCGCGTCTACGGATCCGCGACGACTGAAGGGAGCCAGGATGAGCACTAGAACCGTCCTCCGGTGGAACCTGCGCCGCCTGATGGCCGAGAACGGCATGTTCGCCACCACCGACCTCGTCGCACCGCTGCACGAACGTGGCGTGGAGATCTCCCGACAGATGGTTCACCGGATCGCTACCAAGCCTCCACAGCGCATCAATCTCGACCTGCTGGCGGCGCTGTGCGACATCCTGGCGTGCACCCCCAACGATCTGTTCGAGCTCGCCCAAGAACAGATCCGCGAGGCACCCGCAGTCAACGACAGCGGGTCCGGGATCGGCGACCTGCGGCCGATCCGCGCCAGGATCCGCCGCCCCGGCGACAACGAGTGAATCGACGAGCCTGCTGGGAGTGCGCAAGCACCAACTACCTGACCCGGCTGACGCATGGGTGTCGCATTTGTGTCGGCTGCCGTCGCAGGCGGCACTACCACCCCGAAACCTGTCCGGGCTGCCATGTCGTGCGGCCGCTGGCATGGCGACGCGGCGAGACGGTGGTGTGCGCGTCATGTGCCGGTGTCGAGTCGATCTTCGGGTGCCGCGAATGCGGGCGCGAAGACCATCCCTACGGGCACAATCGGTGCGCGCGATGCTTCCTGCGTGAACGCCTCAGCGACTTGCTCGCCGACCCGACGACCGGCCAGATTCACCGCCAATTGCGGCCGGTCTTCGACGAGCTGGTGAACTCCGAACGCCCACAAACAGGGCTGTGGTGGCTGCGCAAGAAACCTGGCATCGGCCCCCAACTTCTCGGGCAGATGGCTTGCGGCGCGGTCGACATCAGCCACGACACCTTCCGCACCCTGCCCTCGGATCGTGCCCACGACTACCTTCGCAGTCTTCTCGTCGCGGTCGGTGTCCTGGAACCGTTCGACATCCGCATCGAACGGATGCTGCCCTGGATCGAAGACATCGTCGCCGAACTGCCCGCCGAGGACGCCGCCTTGATTCGCCGATTCGCGCACTGGCAGGTGCTGCGAGGAATGCGCAAGGCCGCCCGTGAAGACCGGTTGACCAAGTCGATGGCCGATGCGTGTCGACGGCGCATCCGCGTCGCGATCGAGTTCGTGGGCTTCCTCGCCCGCCATGACGCCAGTGCGGCGACCGCGACCCAGGATCTGTTGGAGCGCTACCAAGAACACGTCGGCAGGATGCTGAACCATGAGTACGCCTTCATCGTCTGGCTACGCCAATCCCGCACCAACACCAAACTCCGAGTCCCCGACGTCCCGCAGTCACCGCCCTCAGTAACCGTCTCCGATACGCAGCGGTGGGCGGCCGTAGAGCGTCTGCTGCACGACACGACCGTGCGCCGTTATACACGAATTGCGGGCCTGCTCACATTGCTGTTCGCACAGCCGCTTTCACGCATCGTCGCCATGCGCACCAGTCAGGTCGCGATCACCGACGACCGGGCCGTGCACGTCACCTTCAGCAAGATTCCAGTCCAGATGCCGCCGCTCCTCGACGACCTCATCCGTGAGCACCTCGAGCACCGCGGCAAAAGCCTCTACGCCTCACGCGGAACCGGCTGGCTGTTCCGCGGCGGCAACCCTGCAGCGCACCTCGCCACCGAGAACATCCGCTCCCAGCTCGTCGCCATCGGGATCAAGCCCTACGAGAACCGCAAAGCGACCCTCTTCCACCTCTCCGGCGACATGCCCGCACCAGTCCTGGCCGAACTGCTCGGGCTCACCGACAAAAACGCCGCCGACTGGGCCAGACTTGCTGCCCGCGACTGGACCGCCTACATCGCCGAAAGAGCCCGCTGACCGTATCGCTGTGCCTCAGATGGATTTCGCGGCGGCGGTTCCAGCGCTTGAGTTCTCGCGAGTGATTGTTCACTGCGTGGCGTCGACGCTGTCGAGCCTGCACTTCTCCACCCAAGTCGCCAGAAGGCTTAAAGCGGCGAGCCTCTCGGCGGCCTCCTGCGCCGATAGCTGCGTCCGGTCGTGGGTGGTTGGGTTTCGGATCGCAGCATGGACGCCCGTCGAGAAACTCAACAAGCCGCGGTTCATCGATATGACGGTCTGGTCTTGATTACCTCCGAGCCAGCGCAATCGCGGAGCACCAGCCTTGGGTGGACTCTGCGAGAAGGCCTGCGTGAAAACGTCCTTGTCGTCGAGGTCAGTCCTTCCGGTGAGCTGGCGGACGTGGTCGATGACAGCGCCCACGGCGGATGACACCGCTTCGCGGTACAACTCGATGCGCCATTGGCCTCGAGCCGCGCCCCAGACCAAAGGGTGCATATCCTCGATGCTGATGTCGCCGGTGACATCGACACGGTCGACCATCGATTCAAGGATGCCGATGGTGTGTTCGGACGCGGCGAGGATGTCGTCCGGCTGTACGAGCGAGTGCGGCTGGGTGACAGTTATCCACATCTCGAACGGGTTAACCGGACCGCCGAATCCCGGGCGGGATATCCGCACACCGGTGATGTCGGGAAGATGCGCAATACGGCCAGCTGTCCGTGAGCAGCGGCCCTTCGCCGCCACCCATTCGTCGTCTGACACATCAGATCTCGGTGTCACGGCGGGCAGACTGGCGTAGCCGGCAAGTACCTCGTCAGGCAGGTCGGGACCAGCCATCGCCCGAAGCCCAGCGGTGAACTGACACAGCTCGAGCAGGGCGCTGAACGCCCGCTCAAAGTCGCGCACCTGTTCCGCTGCTCGCCGCAGGAACCGTGGATTCAACTTCAGATCGTCATTGTCACCCATGTACGCAGCTCAGGGCCCAGTCGCATACGGCGCGTTCGCCCGCACGTTCTCGGCGGCGCGCTCCGCGTTGTAAGAGCTGGCGAACGACTCACCTGAGGCGGCAACTTTGTCACTCGACCGCCATGCGCGCCACCGCCAGCTTCCGCCGACGTCCTGGAATGTCTCATACCGTGCTGCGGACCCGCCGGACTTGAAGGCATTTGCCGCTCTGGTGGCGTTGGCTTGCGATTCGAAGCCTTCGCCTGCCCAGGCGACCATCTCATGGTTGTCGCCGTACAAGGCCCACGTGGGATAGCGGTTGGCGTCACCAGTGACCGTGACCTTGAAGTACATCGGATCCTCCTGCCTGTTGACCACAGG
Organism: Mycobacterium sp. AMU20-3851; assembly: GCF_043974665.1. Lineage (NCBI taxonomy): Bacteria > Bacillati > Actinomycetota > Actinomycetes > Mycobacteriales > Mycobacteriaceae > Mycobacterium > Mycobacterium sp. AMU20-3851. The sequence goes on along the minus strand of NZ_CP146371.1, from coordinate 2,371,514 downwards.
TACGCAGTCAGCTCGCAACAGTCTTATCAAGAGACACCGACAGCCAGCGCTTGCGACGCAGCGAACAAACTCGCCCTCGAACAGACCTCTGATTTGGGCATTCACCCCACTCGGAATTCGACCCCTCTGCCAATAAGCACGATCACTTAACGACGGACGATATCCGGATAAAGATCCGCGGCGCAGACACCCCGCGTCCCAAGGATTGCGAGACCGCGGATGCGAGGGGTTGCCCGCGAGACACCTCACGGACGTAGGGGGAAGAGTTCTCAACGCGGGAAACGGCGGTCCGAACACTGAGGTGGTGCACTCACTTTGCCGGCACGAATCGTCACGCGGATGCCCATGGAATCTGCGCGCACGGCCTCGCCGATGATGGCGACGAACGGTCCTTCGATGCCATCGCCGACGCGATTTGCGAGAAGGCGAAAAGGGCCCGAAGACCAGCCGGCTGGACGCTGTGATTTCGTTGTGCCTAGCGAGCTAAGCGCGCGGGGCGGCCCGTCTTCTTGGTGGCGATCTTCGACTCTTTGGCGTCGCTATCGGTCTTGCGGTGGGCGGCGAGGAAGTCATCGACGATGTTCGCGCAGTCATTGTGAGTGATGGTGCGAAGCCCGGTCATTCGGGCGAAGGCGAGTGGTCCGACGAGTTGGCAGAGCGCCAGTTCCCGGTCGAAGTCGTCGAGTTCGGCTTGTGCTCTCGGGCTGGTGAGTATGGCGTCAAATGGTTGACGGTACTGGTCAACGACTCGGGCCCGTAGCGCCCCGGATGTGTGGCGCTCATCCGCTTCGTTAGTGGAGCCGGTGGGCCCCAATGAGAGCCACGCGAGTGTCGTGACATGCAGCGGTGCGTCGTTGAAGAGTGCGGCTTGGCGGCTGAGCAATTCGATCAGCTGCTCACGGAGGGGTCCGCTGGTCGGTGGCGGAGTGGTCACTTGCGGAAGTAGGCGTTCGAACGTGGCTGCGAGCAGATGCGACGAACTGTGGAAGTGGCGGTACAGCGTGGTTCGGGCCACTTTGGATGCTTTGGTGACGGCATCGATAGTGACCGCTTCCACCCCACCGGTGCTCAGTAGCGTTGCCGCAGCATCCAGCAGCCGGGTGCGTGACCGGATGCGCCGCGGGTCCACGTCATCGTCAGGGACTGGCGCTGACTGACTGTTGCTCACTCATTCACCTCGGGCGGTCGATTTTCACGCGATGTTGTCCTGGCAGTCTAGCAGTGTGGTACTAACGGTAGCGCAGCGAAACCGATCGTATTGGGGGGTGATGGTGCCCAAAAGCGTGTTGCCGCCGGAGCGGCTGCCCTCGCACACCACGACCTGCATGGGTTGCGGCCCGGACAACCCTCACGGACTGCGGCTAGTGGTGCATCGCAGCGGCGACGCGGTGTACACCGATGTGAGGTTCGACGAGCGGCATATCGGGGCCCCGGGCCTGGCTCACGGCGGGGCAGTGGCCGCCGCATGTGATGACGTCCTGGGCTTCACGTTGTGGATCGCCGGCACCCCGGCGGTGACCCGCACCCTGACGGTCGAATATTTGCGGCCGGTGCCGCTGCATCAGACCCACCGGATTACTGCCCACATCGTCTCTCGTGAAGGGCGGGCGCTGCATGTCACGGCGACAGGCACGGGTGAGGGTGGGATCGCCCGCTTCACCGCCAGTGCAGTGTTCATTGTCGTCAGCCCTGAGCACTTCGCCGCACACGGCGATGTCAGCGCTTTCGGCGATCTTCTGGAGCAGTTCTCGCGCCGCGGCGGTCTGGACCCGGGGCCGTCATGACTTTCCCTCAGGCGCGCAGCCGCGGGAAAACCCTGCCTTCGGAAGCGAACTCGGTCGCTGCAGAGAAGCGGGCCGCTAACGCGTCGCGTTCACGCGCCTCCGCACGGCGCCGGGAAACGATTCTGGATGCAGCTTTGGCCGTGGCCGCGGCCGGTGGTTACGAGGCGGTTCAGATGCGGACGGTTGCCGAGCGGGTCGGCATCGCCGTCGGCACGCTTTACCGCTATTTCCCGGCGAAAACCCACTTGCTGGTAGCAGCGCTGACGCGCGAGTTCCGTCGACTCGACTCGGCCGGCGACTGGGCGGGTGGTGAGGGCACACCGCTGGAACGGCTCGAACGGCTCACCGCACATCTGCATGACCGCTGGCAGCGCGACCCATGGCTGACGACGGCCATGACACGGGCCTTCGCCGTCGCAGACACCCGCGCCGCCGCGGAACTCGACCGCGCGGCCGATGAGATCCAGATCCTGCTAGCCCGCACGCTCAGGGGCGGCGAACCCACCCCCGCCGATCTGCACGTCGCTGGGGTCATCTCCGACATCTGGTTGGCCAACCTCGTGGCCTTCAGCGGCGACCGCGCGACAGCCGCCGACACCCGCGACCGCATTGACCGAGCCACCAGGCGCGTCGTGACCAACGCTGCTCGGCCCACCGCCAACCGATAACGATACTACTGGTATCGCAGCGCTACTTAGCGTACTCTTTGGGGATACGGCTCAACGATGCGTCGAAAAGAGACTGCCATGTACACCCAATGGATCGAAAACCTTGTCGTACAACGCCTCTCGCTGCATGGCGGCCTGGTTCTGGATTTCGATGACTACAACGAAATCGTCATCTCCTGCCCCCTGCTATTGACCCTTCCGGCCGTCGGCACCTACCCCATCGAGGCGGTGCGCATTGACCCCCTCAGGATCGCGACCCACGAACGCCCACTGCTGAACCTCGCCGGCGCAGTGTGCACCCAGGCCTGTTCTAGCGACGATGGAGGACTACACCTGAGCTTCTCGCGCGGACATCGCATCGATGTCGATCCCGACACTGAACAGACAGCGTGGGAACTCTACGGCATGCGCCACGGCTACATGGCCTGCCTACCTCAAGGACGGGTTCGCGTGGTCCGCCATGACCTCCCCGACACCGACGACGCCAACATCGTCAACAGCGCCACGCAATCATCGGCGGGGTCGGCGCGGCAGAGCCACTGATGCGGCCGCGGACGCGGCGACGGGTCGACGTGGGCGGCAATGCGTGGATCAGGTTGAACGTGGACCGGACTGCCCTGGCGACATCGAGGCGGGCGAGCATTCCCCGATGATGCTGTCGAGGTTTTGCTGCACGCGTTCCGCAGCGATGCCGACCGATGGTGAATACAGCATGATGTGGTCGAGGACGCCGTCGTAGCGTCTCAGTTGTTCACGGACTTCGTGTGCCGTCCCGGCGACGCCCATGGTGTCGATCATCTCGTCGGACACCGCGGCGAACATCGCCGGGAAATCGCGCTGGGCGAATGCTTCCCGGATGGTTCGGCCTTCGCTGGCGAATCCGTTCACATCGAGTACCGTCTCGTAGGATTTGACCGAGGAGTAGAACGCAATCTGCTGCGCCAGTTCGCGCCTGGCGACCTCGGCGTCGTCGTGGATGGCGCACATCACCATGGAAATGATTTCCACGTCATTGGGGTCGCGGCCGGTGTGCGCGGCACCCCGGGCGATAGCGGGCCGGACGATCTCCTCGACGTAGGTGGTGGTGAACAGGGGATGTCCGGCCAGGCCGTCGGCCACCCGCCCGGCCGCCTCGCACATCCGGGGCCGGACACCGGCAGTGACGATCGGGATCGGCCGGCTGGGGGGTCCCACGTCGCCGGTCGGGGTGAGATTCATTCTGTAGAAACGGCCCTCGTGATGGATCGGCCCTTCATGCAGGTTCCAGATCCGGCGCAGCAGCATCACGAGTTCTTCCATCCGCAGCGCGGGCGCGGAGGTGTCGGGCACGCCGTGCCAGTCGCTCATCATCCGTTTGGTGCCGTTGCCGATTCCGAGTACCAGCCGTCCGTTGGAGAGTTCGTCGAGATCACGCGCCTCGGTGGCCAGCACCAGGGGGCTTCGGCCGACGCCGTAGAGAATGGAGGAACCGATCCGGCAGTTCTGTGTGCTGTTGGCCATCGCGGCCATGGAGATCGATCCGGACCGGGAGTAGAACTCCGAGGCCCATACGGCGTCGAACCCGGCCGCGTCGGCGGCCTGGGCGGTCTGGGCCAGTGACTTCAAATCCGCGCCGAGAACCGACAGGCCGTAGGTGCTCATGACTGGTCTCCTGTGCGCGGGCGCAGGCCGTCGAACATGACGGCGCTGAGGGTGCTGGCGACCACCGTCTCGTCGAGGTGGTTCTCGGTGACCAGGTACATGAGTGCATTGATGGTGACCGCGCCGAACAGCGCAATGGACGTCGATCGTGCATCGGGCTGGGCGACGAGGGATCCGTCGCGGGCTCCTTCGATGAGCAGAGTTTCAACGGGTTGTTGGTAGGCGGTATTGATCATCTCGGCGATGGCAGGCATGCGGGCCGCTCGTCCCAGTTCGCCGATGAGTGCCCGGCATACCGCTGGCCGCTGCGCCATTGCCCGCAGTTGTGCGCGGATGACAAGTGCGAGGCGTTCGGCACCGGAGCCGTCGGTGTGCACGATCGCGGTCACGGCATCGGAGATGTCCTTGAGGAGGTCTTCGAGCAGGAAGGCAAGGATGTCCTCTTTGCCGGCGAAGTAGTAGTACAGCGTCGCTTTCGGCACACCGGTCACCGCGGCGACGTCTTCGATCTTGGAGTCGTTGAGCCCCTTCTCGGCGAACAAGTCCGCCGCGGCGGGAAGCCGGTCAGAGATCTGACGTGGAATCTTGCGCATTTGCCCCACCTGTCCCGTTCGGCCGGTTTAGACTGCCAGTCTAAACCGTCGTTACTTTGGTGGTAGGAGGTCTTGTGGTCTCGGTGCAGATTCGTTACGACCCGTTCGACGCCTCGATCCTCAACGACCCCTATCCGACGTATCGGTTATTGCGTGACGCGGCTCCGGTGTACCGCGCCGAGGAATCCCATACCTGGGTGTTGAGCCGCCACGCCGATGTCCAGGCCGCAGCACTGGATCACGGCACGTACTCCTCGGTGGACGGCATCTTCCCCACCCCGCCGGGATCGGACTTCATCGGTTCGTTCCTGCCGATGATGATCGTGATGGACCCTCCGCGCCACGACCAGTTGCGTGCCCTGGTCAGCCGGGCGTTCACTCCCCGGCGGGTGGCCGGGCTGCAGGGCGCCATCACACAGATGGCCGCGGAGTTGTTCGAGCGCCTCGACGAGGGTTCCGGATCGGCGGACTTCGTGACCGACTTCGCCGCGATCCTGCCCGCCGCGGTGATCGCCGATCTGCTGGGCGTTCCCGCCACCGATCGTGATCAGTTCCGATTGTGGTCGAGCCAACTGGTCCAGGTCGACGTCAACCACGGACAAACCACCGACGCACTGACCGCCGCCGCCGCGATCTACGCCTACTTCACCGACTTCCTCGCCGACCGCCGCAAGAACCCCCGCGAGGACCTGATGTCGGCGTTGGCCAACGCCACAGTCGACGGGATCGGACTGACCGACGAGGAAGTCCTCGGCTTCTGCGCGCTGCTGCTCGTCGCGGGCTACGAGACCACCACCAATCTGCTGGGGAACTCCGCGGTCGTGCTGGCCCAGCATCGGCAAACCCGCCGACGCCTAGCCGCCGATCGAACACTGTTGGGGCCTGCGGTGGAAGAGTTGCTGCGTTACGACTCACCTGCACAGGGACTTTCACGAACCCTGACCCGCGACGTCACCCTGCACGACACGACGATGCGTCAAGGTGAGAAGGTGCTGCTGTTGTTCGGGTCGGCCAACCGCGACGAGCGTGCCTTCCCCGATCCGGACGTGTTCGACATCGAGCGCACCAGTGAGCACCAGGTCGCCTTCGGTCGCGGCATTCACTTCTGTCTGGGTGCGGCGCTGGCGCGGATGGAGGCCCGCATCGCTCTGGATGCATTGTTGGACCGGGTGCCTGACTGGGAGGTCGATCTTGAATCGGCGCGGCGGCTGCGGTCCGGGCCGATCCGGGGCTACACATCGCTGCCCATCACTTGGACCACACCGGTCTAGCCCGTGCCCCTCTTCGACGACGCGTCGTGTGCTTCACCGCGACGGCCAGGTTCATCGCCGTCGATGTCGAGCACTCCGCCGCGCCGTCGACCTCGGCGCATTCGGCGACATGCTCAAACGATTCGCAGGCTCGAACGGTGATTGAACCCATGGCCGGACAGGAGAAAGGGGCATGGTGGTGGCAATGACATTCGCGCACTTCGATGAGCAGATCGCCGACCAGCTGCTCAGATCGGCGACCACAGCCGGTGGACTGTCGACGTTCCTGAACTTTCGGCACACCGAACTCGCCGCCGGTCGGCTGGTGGCAGAGATGGAAACCCGCGCCGAACTGCTCACACCCTTTGGCACCCTGCACGGCGGATGTCTATCGGCGATGGTCGACCACTGTCTCGGAGTCGTGTTCTACCCCGTCATTCCGGCCGGATCATGGGTCGCCACCACCGAATTCAAGCTGAACCTGCTGCGACCCGTGTCCACCGGTGTGTGTGTCGCCGTCACCGACATCGTGTCACTGGGCAAGCGCAGCGGAGTAGCGCGCATCGACATCAGCAACGGCGACAAAGCCGTCTGCGTAGCCCAGGGCACGGTCACGATCGTGAACGCCGCGGGCAACGCACAATGAAGGCGCTTGTAGCCGGTCGCACGCTTCGGGCGGACTCCGATCTCGCCAGGAATTTGTCATGACCTCCGCCGTGCAGCATCGGGTCCGAACCCAGGACGGGATCACCCTGGCCGCCGACTGCTACGACCACGATGACGCCCGTCCCGTCGTGCTGCTCCTGCACGGCGGCGGCCAGAACCGGCACGCGTGGAGCACTTCAGCGCGTCGCCTCCACGCATGCGGATACACAGTCGTCGCCTACGACACCCGCGGTCACGGCGACAGCGACTGGGACCCCGCCGGCAGGTACGACCTCGAGCGACTCGCGACCGATCTGCTCGCCGTGCGTGAGCACTTCAGCGCGGATATCGCCCCTGCCGTCGTAGGTGCATCCCTTGGGGGCATGACCGTGCTCGGCACGCATCTGTTGACATCCGGGGCGTTGTGGGCGGCGGTTGTCCTGGTCGACGTCACCCCGCGGCTTGAATTCCAGGGCGCTCGTCGCGTAGTGACGTTCATGGCCGCACATCCCGACGGCTTTGGCACCCTCACCGACGCCGCCGAGGTGATCGCCGCGTACAACCCCCATCGCTCGCGCCCGGCCAACGTCGACGGCCTGCGCAAGGTGCTACGGCAGCGTCACGACGGCCGCTGGATCTGGCGGTGGGACCCGGCATTCATTCACTCCAACTTCGACTTCCTCCGCGACGAATCGACCACGGGAACGGAGCAATTCGACGCGATCAGCCACCTGCTGATCGACGGAGCCCGACGGGTCAGCGCCCCAACACTTCTCGTAAGGGGCCTGTTGTCCGACGTGGTCTCCCAAGCCACCGTCGACGAGTTCCAGCAACTGGTTCCCCACGCCGAGACCGTCGACGTATCCGGTACCGGACACATGATCGCCGGCGACGACAACGACGCCTTCAGCTCCGCCGTCACCGAGTTCCTCGGCCGAAGCATCCTCCAGCCCCCGCCGTGATCGGGCAGCGTCCAGCGGCCAGTAAAAGTGGGCCCCACCAAGGTTATTGAAACGCTGCCTATGACTAAGAGGAGGCCCTCACAACGCCTTTCGGCACGCCGAATAGACCGCGACAGGCTCTGGTCGAGCTAGACGCTGCTACGCACTTGTTGGCCACCATCGGCGTCGAAGAGTTCCTTGGTCCAGCGTTCGAGGATTTCTGCGCTGTCCCAGTCGTCGGGATGAAATCCGCCGCGGGTGTAGGAACGAAAGCGCTCAATTGCTGCTGAGCTGAATAGCGGGTTATGCCGGAAGGCTCGAAGGCTGCGCAGCAACCGCACCGGGTTGTAGGCGGCACGGTCACCGGCCAGAGAGCGGGTGGTCTGGATGACCAACTCGCTGAACAAGAGGAGGCTGGCGATCCGCATCCCCCAGACCCTGGTGCGTTCGCTTCCACCGACCGTCTCATAGACATCGAAAGCGACGGCCTTGTGCTCGCATTCTTCCAGTGCGTGCCAGAGCAGAATAGGCCGCACTTCGGTGTAGCCGATGAGTTCTTGAGCTTCGTCGCTGGTGAGAATGATTTCGGCGAATGTCGCCGTATAGTGCTCCAGGGCGGCCGTCACAGCCAGGCGCATCGTGGGAGAAAAACGCTTCTCAAGTCGGCCAACCAACTTCTTGATATGCCGATCGATCCCCTCGGTGGGATAGCCCATCGCTTGGAGCCGATCGTTGAGCAGCTGATGCTGGTGTCGGTGGGTGGCCTCTTGTGCAATGAATCCCTTGACCGCCTCCTTGAGGTCAGCGTCGCTGATGTGGTCCCGGTACTCGCGGACTGACCGGATGAAGAAGTCTTCCCCTTCGGGGAACGTGGCCGACAAGGTGGACACAAAGTGGCTCATCACCAAGTCGCCATCGACGAAGTGCTGCCGACTGGTCCCGGCAGGCATGTCGAATCGAACACGGCGGGGCTTCGGGACGACCCGCGTGGTGGGCCGTGTGGACGAATCGTCGCTCATGTTGTTCTCCCGTTCGTCAAAGGCACGCTGGCAATCTGACTCTAAGCCTTGTCAGAATTAGATGGCAAGCTATCCACGTGGTTTCGGCGCGGGTGTATAGCGGGATGTCCGCCGAGGAGCGTCACCGGAACCGGCGCACCCGTCTCATCGAGGCCGCAACCGAGTTGATCGGCACGCGCGGTGTTGCCGCCGCCACTGTGACTGCCGTCTGCGCTGAATCAGGCGTCACGTCACGCTACTTCTACCAGCACTTCTCCGGCCGAGACGCCCTCCTGCGGGCTGTCTACCAGCAGCTCTATGCCACCTTCCAGGAGGTGATAGTCGACGCGATCCCCGATGCCGGCGAGCCACCGGAGGTGCTGGCGTACGCGCCGATCCGCAGGCTGGTCAGCATGATCGACAACGACCCTCGGCTGGGTCGGATCCTGTTCGTGGAATCTGCAACCGAGCCGCTGCTCCGAGAGCTACGCAGCGAACTGATGGCGGGTTTCACCGACCTCGTCTTGCGCGAAGCCAGACTCCACCTCGACATCGCCGACTCCGCCGTTGGGGTTGCCCATTTGGCTTCGACCTTGGGCGTGGGAGGGCTATTCGAAGTCTTGCGCCGCCGACTCGACGGAGAACTCGAGTTCACCACCGATGAACTCGTTCAGCACTGCGCAGGTTTCCTGGGCAGCCTCGGCAATTACGTGCTGCTGCAGAACACGGACCAGTCGGCCACAACCGAAGCCCGACCCCACAGGTAGCGGCCCGCGGCCCCGCTACGCGATGTGGCCGTCCGTGCATTCGATGTCAACGTCGAGGACCAGCAACAGCAAGACCCTGAACGACATCCAAGGCCAGTGTCGTCGACTGAACAGCGTCGGCCTTGGCTTCCAGAAGCCAACTGAGTGTTCGACCATTCCTCTGCCTACTGTGACCGCGGCCGCGGGCCTACTCGATAGCGGCCGCCACCACGTGCACTACATGCGGTAGCGTAGCGATACCGACAGTATCGCTACGCTACCAGTGGAGGTCTAGTGACCGACGGCACTGCAGATTCCCCAAGCCAGGCCACGCGTTCTGGTCGGCGCGCCAACGGATCCCCCGACCCGGCCGACACCCGCGAGTACAGCGAACGGTTGGCAGCGCTAGCCCGATTCACCCTCCGGCACAAAGCGCTGGTCATCGGGGTATGGCTGGGCGCCGCGGTGGTTCTCGCGCTGCTGTTTCCCCAGCTGGAAACCGTGGTGCGCCAACAGTCGGTGGACCTCATTCCTCGCGATGCGCCGTCCTTGCAGACGGTTGACCGCATGAGCGCCGCGTTCGGCGAAGAAGGCTCGAAAACCATGGTGTTTGTCGCCATGGAAGACCCCAATGGGTTGACTCCGACTGCACGGCAGCGCTACGGCGAACTCGTGAGCCGGTTGCAGACCGAAGGCGACCACGTCCTGCTGGTGCAAGACCTACTGGCCGATCCGATTACCGAAGCCCAGGCGGTCAGCGTCGACCGCAAAGCCTGGTACCTGCCCGTCGGCGTCGCCGGCACCCTCGGAGACCCCACGGCCGCAGAATCCGTCAACGCGGTGCGCGACATCGCCGCGGAGGTGTTCACCGACTCAACCACGACCGTGCAAGTGACGGGACCACCGGCGACCTTCAGCGACATGATCGCCTCCGCTGAGCACGACCTGCTGCTGATCTCAATCGCCACCGCTGGCGTGATCGCCCTGATCCTGCTGATCGTCTACCGGTCGGTGTTCACCGCGCTGTTACCGCTGCTGGTAATCGGGTTGAGCCTGGCAGTCGGGCGCGGCGTGCTGTCCGCCCTCGGCGAGATGGGCATGCCGGTCTCCCAGTTCACCGTCGCCTTCATGACGGCGATCCTGCTCGGCGCCGGAACCGACTACACCGTGTTCCTGATCAGCCGATACCACGAGCAGCGCCGCGCCCAAGTACCCGCCGATCAGGCCATCATCCACGCCACCGCCAGCATCGGGCGCGTCATCCTCGCCTCCGCCGCCACCGTCGCACTCGCGTTCCTGGCCATGGTCTTCGCGCGGCTCAGCGTCTTCGCCGCCCTAGGCCCCGCGTGCGCCATCGCCGTGCTGTTCGGATTTCTGGCCACCGTCACCCTGCTGCCACCCGTGCTGTCGCTAGCCGCCAAACGCGGCATCGGTGAACCCAAACCCGACCGCACCCGCCGCTACTGGAACAGCGTCGCCGTCGCCGTGGTCCGCCGTCCCGTGCCACTACTCATCGTCAGCCTGGTCATCCTGCTCGCCCTATCAGCAGCCGCTGCAACCATCAAAATCAGCTACGACGACCGCAAGGGACAACCAGACACCACAGCCAGCAACCAGGGCTACCACCTGCTGGACCGCCACTTCCGCAAAGACGTCGTCATCAGCGAATTCCTCGTCGTGGAAAACCCGACCGACATGCGGACCGGGAAAGGACTGGCCGACCTCGACGAGATGGCCTCCCGCGTCTCCCAGATCCCCGGCGTCACCAAAGTTTCCGGAGTCACCCGCCCCACCGGAGAGCGCCTCGACCAAGCAGAACTGGCCTGGCAGAACGGCCAGATCGGCGACAAAATGGCCGGCGCGGTCGCCGAGGGCAACTCACGCAAAGACGACCTCGCCAAACTCACCGGCGGCGCCGACCAGCTCGCCGACGGCCTCGCCCAACTCGACAGCACCGTGCGCACCGCCCTCACACCACTGGCCGGAATCCTCACCCAAGCCCAATCCGCAGGAACTCAGGTCAACCAATTCCGGCCACTGCTGCAACAGCTTTCCGCCACTGCCCCCGCCGTCGACCAAGCCATCCAATCCGGCCCAGGACTACGACCGCTGGCCAACCAAGCCCAAAACGCAATCACCCAGCTCGACCCACTCGTCGGCGCCCTCAACACCTCACCGTGGTGTGCCACCACCCCGCAATGCGCCCAAATCCGCGACCAGGTGAAGATCCTGGTCACTCTGCGCGACAGCGGATTCTTCACCCAGATCGCCGACCTCGGGGACCGCTACGATCCCGCCACCAATGCCACAGTCGGTGGCACCCTCGCCAACGTCCAAAACGCAGTCGCCTCGCTGGACAAGGCATTCGGAGCCCTCGGTGACCCCGCCGACCTCGCCACCAACCTCCGCCGATTGCAGGACGGAATCGGACAGCTGGCCTCCGGCGCCCAAGCACTCGCCACCGGCGTCCGCACCCTCGCCGACAGCAACATCGAAATGCTGTCCGGCATGAGCCAGATCGCCACCCAACTGCAAAACTCTTCACGCGCAGCGGCCGACTCCGACTCCTCGAGCGGTTTCTACCTGCCCGCCAACGCATTCGAGAACCGGCAATTCACCGACGTCGCCGAACAATTCCTCTCACCGGACGGCAAAACAGCGCGGTTCATGATCGAAAGCAGCCACGACCCATACAGCGTTGAAGCGATGGACCTCGCCAGCCGCATCACCGACACCGCCAACACCGCACGACCCAACACGTCACTCGCCGACGCCACCGTGTCCGTCGCCGGCTTCCCCGCCGTCAACTCCGATATCCAACGACTCCTATGGGCCGACTTCGCACAACTGGCCATCGCCACCATAATCATCGTCGGCGTCATCCTGGTCCTACTGCTGCGCGCACTCCTGGCACCCCTCTACCTACTAGGCACCGTCGTGCTGAACTACCTCGCCTCGCTCGGCATCGGCGTTGTGGTCTTCCAATGGGGACTGGGCCACGAAATCGCCTGGCCCGTACCGCTGCTGGCGTTCATCATCCTCGTCGCCGTCGGCGCCGACTACAACATGCTGCTCGTCTCACGGCTCCGCGAAGAATCCGGAACCAACATCCGCGTCGGCGTCCTGCGCACCGTGGCAAACACCGGAGCCGTCATCACCTCCGCTGGCCTGATATTCGCCGCCAGCATGTTCGGCCTCATGGTCGGCTCAGTCGCCATCATGATCCAAGCCGGCCTCATCATCGGCTTCGGGCTGCTGCTCGACACCTTCCTCGTGCGCACCCTCACCGTGCCCGCCATCGCCACACTCCTACGCGAAGCCAGCTGGTGGCCCACCAAAGCAACAAACCCGCGACGTGGTCAGACCAACGCAGGAGGCATGAAGGACGCACCTCACGTGCTGGTCCAGGAGAGGTGAGAAGCGAACAGAGCAATACCCGGCGCTACATGCCGACCAGCGTGAGGGCGTATTCACCCCGAATGAATACGACCCCTGCGCCAGTACCGGCTTTCTGAGACTTTTCTAAGAACCCCCGGTTTGGTGGTGGCTCCGCTAACCCCGGAGTTCGTAGCGTGCGGCGCATGCGGACACCGGCGTGCGCGTCATGGTGATGACGCTGCACAAGCTGACCGCCGGGGACGGCTACCTGTACCTGGTGCGGCAGGTCGCTGCCGCCGACAGCACCGAACGGGGCCGCTCCACCCTGGCTGACTATTACTCCGCCAAGGGCGAGTCGCCGGGCCGCTGGATGGGCCGCGGCCTGGCAGCACTGTCGGACACCGGCCGCTGCGAGGTCAGTCTGCAAGCCCGCGAGGAACTTTGGACTGTCGAGGAAGGTTCGGGGGTCAGCGAGGCGCAAATGCGCGCCCTCTACGGGGTGGGTCTGCACCCCAACGCCGAGCGCATTCAGACCTACGTCACCGGCCGCAACATGGGCAGCCAGCGCGCGGCCAGCCGCCTGGGGCGCGAGTTCGCGGTCCGCGACGGCGAGCCGGAGTTCGCGCGCCGCTTGGCCGTCGCCTTCCGTGATCACAACGCCGAGATAGGTGCGCACTGGAACGCCTCCATCACCCCGGAAGATCGCGCGCAGATCCGCACCCGCGTGGCCGTGGAGCTGTTCGGCGAGGAGTACGGTCGCCCGCCCGCCGACGACCGCGAACTGTCCGGGTTCATCGCCCGCAACACCCGCGCGAAGACCACCGCGGTCGCCGGGTACGACCTGACGTTCTCGCCGGTGAAATCGGTGTCCGCACTGTGGGCCATCGCCCCGCTGTCGGTGGCCGAACAGATCGAAGCAGCCCACGATGCGGCGGTCGCCGACGTCCTGGAATGGCTGCAGGATCAGGCCGCGTTCACCCGCACCGGCGCCGGCGGTGTCGCCCAGGTCGACACCGAAGGGCTCATCGCCGCGGCGTTCACCCACCGCGACTCCCGGGCCGGGGATCCGGATTTGCACACCCACGTCGCCATCTCCAACAAGGTGTCCTATGTCGACGCCAACGGCGTACGCCGCTGGCTCGCATTGGACGGCCAACCACTGCACCGCGTCACCGTCGCGGCCTCGGAGTTGTACAACACCCGACTGGAAGCCCACTTGATCGCCAGCCTGGGTGTGCGCTTCGTTGAACAATCGCGTGGGCGCGGCAAGCGAGCGGTGCGCGAAATCGCCGGAATGTCGTCGGAATTGATGTCGCGGTGGTCGAGCCGGCGCGCGGCGATCAAGGCCCGTACCGCCGAGCTGGCCAAGCATTTTCAGGCCGATCACGGCCGCGAACCGACCAACGTGGAGATCATCTCGTTGGCTCAGCAGGCGACGCTGGAATCGCGCGAAGCCAAGCACGAGCCGCGCTCGCTGGCAGAGCAGCGCCACGTGTGGCGCACCCAAGCTGTCGAGGTCCTCGGACACCACGGCGTGAGCCAGATGTTGGCCGACACGTTGGCCGCACCGCTGACCACGCGCGAGACCGTGACGATCGACGAGGAATGGATCGCGTCGCGCGCTGGCGAACTCATCGCCACGGTGGCCGAAACACGGTCCACCTGGCAGCGCCACCACGTGCGCGCAGAAGCGCTGCGCATGGCCCGCTCCCACGACGTGGCGCACGATGTCGCATTGGTCGACACGCTCACCGAAACCGCCCTCGGGGACACGTTTTCCATACCGCATGCCCGCGTCGCTGACGCCGAGCTGGGCGAGCCCGTGGCGTTGCGTCGCCGCGACGGTGCCAGCGTCTACCGCCGCCACGGCGTCGAGGCCTACACCAGCCGCGAAACACTGGCCGCCGAGCGCCGACTTCTGGACGCGGTGCACCGCAGCGACGGCCGTGTCGCATCTGCGACAGATGTCGAACTGGCACTAGCCGATTCGGCCGCGCGGGGGCGCATACTCAACCCCGGCCAGGCCGCGTTGGTCTCGGAAATGGCGACCGCGGGGCGCCGTGTCGCACTCGCACTCGCCCCGGCCGGAACCGGCAAAACCACGGCCATGGCGGCGCTGGCACATGCGTGGCGCAGCTCGGGCGGACACGTCATCGGATTGGCCCCCACCGCCGATGCAGCGATCGTGCTCGGCGAGGACCTCGGCGCGGTCACCGACACCCTCGACAAGTACGTCTGGTCGGCTGACCCCGCCAAGTCCGCGACATCCCGTGTGCCCGACTGGTTCACCCAGGTTGGACCCGACACCCTGATCGTGGTCGACGAGGCCGGCAAGGCCGCCACTGCCGGGCTGGACGCGATGATCACCGACGCGCTGCGCAAGGGTGCCAGCGTGCGCCTGGTCGGTGATGACGGGCAGCTCTCGTCAATCTCGGCCGGCGGCATTCTGCGCGACATCGCCGAGGCCACTGACGCGCTCACCTTGAGCGAAGTGGTGCGGTTCAAGTCGCCCGCCGAGGCCGCGGCCGGGCTTGCCTTGCATGACGCCGACCCGGCCGGAATCGGCTTCTACATCGACCATCACCGCATCCATGTCGGCACCGACGAGACCGCCGCCGACATGGCCTATCAAGCGTGGCGCGCCGACCTCGCCGCCGGCGGGGATTCCATCCTGCTCGCCCCCACCAACGACATCATCAACGAGCTCAACGCCCGCGCCCGCGCCGATCGCCTCGCCGCGGATCCGGACGCGGCAACGGCCCCCTCTGTGGTGCTGGCCGACCAGCTCCACGCCAGCGTCGGCGACACCATCCGCACCCGCAAGAACAACCGCCGAATCACGATCGGACGCAACGACTTCGTGCGCAACGGCTACCGCTACACCATCACCGAAGTCCTGCCCGAAGGCGGCGTGAAAGCCCGACACTTGCGCAGCGGACGCATCGTCACGCTGCCGGCGAAATACATCGCCGAGCACGTCACACTCGGCTACGCAGCCACCATCGACTCCGCACAGGGATTGACCGCAGGCGGGCGCGCTACTCGAGGCACCTGCCACATCGTCGGCTCAGACATGCTGACCCGCCAGCACCTCTACGTCGCCATGACCCGAGGCACCGACGAAAACCACCTCTACCTGTCCACCGCCGAGGGCGACCCCCACCGGCTGCTCTCGCCCAAGGCCACCCACCCCGACACCGCAGTCGACGTCCTAACCAGCACGCTGGCCCGCGACGGCGCCCAAGTCTCGGCCACCACCGCCGCCCGCCAAGCCGCCGACCCCGCCGCGCGCCTGCAAGCTGCGGCCGACATGTACTACGACGCACTCGGCGCGGCCGCCGAGAACTGCCTCGGCGACGGCGCCCGCGACCGCCTCGATGCCATAGCCGACGAGATCATTCCGGCACTCAGCCAGCGCGAAGCCTGGCCGGTGCTGCGCCGCAACCTGTCCATCCTGGCCCTTCGCGGGGCCGACCCGCGCGAGCTGCTCACCGAGGCGCTGGCCAAGGGCAGCGTCGCCGACGCCGCCGACCCCGCCGCGGTCCTGGGTCACCGCATCGACCCCGCCGGCACCCATTCGGCCGGCATCGGAGTGCTGCGCTGGCTGCCCGCCGTTCCGCTGGCGCTCGCCGACGACCCGCAATGGGGCACCTACCTGGCCCGCCGCGAGCAGCTAGTCGAGGACCTGGCCACCGAGATCCGCACCCGCGCACGCGCCTGGACCAACGCCACCGCACCCGCCTGGGCGCGCCCCCTGGTCACCGTCAACCCGGTCCTGACCGCCGAAATCGCGGTGTTCCGCGCCTGCGCCGGAGTCGACGAGGCCGACACCCGCCTCACCGGTGCCCGCCAATTCCCGGTGCGCACCCGCGACGTCCAGGACGCACTGCACCGCCACGCCGCCACCGACATCGGCCGCCGCAGCGCCGACACCACCCGCTGGAACGACCTCATCGACACCATCGACCCACGGCTGCGCTCGGATGCCTACTGGCCGCAACTGGCCACCCAACTGGTCCAGGCCGCCCGCACCACACCCGACCTGCGCCAGATAATTACCACCGCCGCCCGCCAAGGCCCGCTGCCCGACGAGCTGCCCGCCGCCGCACTCTGGTGGCGCATCGCCGGCGCGCTGTCCCCGACCGCCACACTGGCCACCACCCTTTCGCGGCTACGCCCGCCCTGGGTCAGCGACCTCGACGTGGTGTTCGGGACCGCGCTTGCCGAGACCATCACCTCCGACCCCGCCTGGCCTGGCTTGGTCGCCGCGATCAGCGCCGCGGACCCGCGCAAGTGGACGCCGCGCGACCTGCTCCACGTCGCCGCCGAGCAGGTCGCCGACGCCGCACACGACGACCAGCCGATCCCGCCGGGTGACTACGCCCAACTGATCACCTACACCGTCGATGCGTTCACCCATCGCCTGCACGCCCGCCTCGGCGTCGACTTCGACGACCTGCCCACCCCGCAGGACGCGCCGCCCGATCCCGCCGAGGAAGCGCTGTTCCCACCGGACCCCGAAGACCCCTCCACCCACAGCCTCGTTGAGTATTCGCCCTTCGATGACCATTTCGACATCGCCCCGCCCGAAGACATCGACGCCACTGAATACGGGTCAGAAGAATATGCCGGTCTTCAATTCGAAGACTTCTCAGCAAACCGCCCCACCCCGGAATTGGGCATCACCATGGAAACCCTTACCGCCCTACGCGACGAATACCGCACCGTGCATGACCACATCAAAACTTTGGCCGCCGAAATTCGCGCCGGAAATGGTCCGGCGACGCGCGCGTCCGCCGACGATCTGCTGCGCATGCGCCGCCAGGTCGACGCCGACCGCCCCTACAGCCACGCCGTCACCCACGTGATGGAGCAGTGGGCCGATGCCGACGCCGCCTACAAGGACACTCTGCGTCTGGTCGAACACGCGCGCACCCAGCTCGACCTCCTACTGGCCACTCCCGACGCCGACGAACTCGACATCCTCTCGGCCCGCCAGCACATCGCGTTCTACACCGGAGTGCTACCCGCTCAACCACCGTCGCTGCAATTCCAGCAGGCCCTCGCCGACGCTCAAGCCGCCCGCGCTGCAGCGGCTGGCGGCACGATTGTCACCGAGAACGACATCGCCATCGCCCGCGGCGACGCCGAGCGCGCCGACCTGGCCGAACTGGCCGCACTGCGCCAGCGTCGCCGCGAGCTGCACCGCGACATCGAACGCGCCGACCGTGACGTCGCCACCGCGTTCGCCGCTGCCCAAAGCGCCACCTCCGACACCCTCGACCAGCTCCTCGAATCCGCCCGCGCGGAAGTCGAACTCCTGCAGGTCGCCGGTCACCTCGACGCCAAGAGCGTTCCGCTGCTCATCCCTGGCTCCGCTCTGTCCGGACTTGAACCTCAGACCGGCGATCGGCTCAAGTCCCTGGCCGCATTGCCCTACCGGCTCGCCGTCATCAATGCCGACATCGACGACAGTGAAACTGCCGCCGCGCTCTACACCCTGCGCAGCACCGCGAACGCCGACGACCGTAAAGTGCTGTGGCTGGCAGCATCTGAGTCCAGTTCAGCCCCGGCCCGCGATGCTGAACTGGCCGACACCATCGCCACCATCGGCCACGCGCACCAGCAGGTCAGCGAGGACCAGTGGATACTGCCGCCCGGGGCCATCGTCGTCATCGACGATCCCGCGACCGCTGCTCCAGGCCAGCTCATCGGCCTCGCCCGCCACGCCGTGGCCGCAGACGCCCGGGTCATCCTCATCGACCACGGCACCAAGACAGGGGCAAGCTCCTCGGCGGTGCAGCTGCTCGCTCACTCGCTGCCGTGGAACAACACACTCACCACCGCGCCGTCCGAGCCCATCGATCCCGTCCTGGCATCGGTGCCCGCGGTCACCCTCGCCGACCGCCTCGGCCGCAAGCGCCTCAGCGAACCGTGGCTACACCTGCTCACCCAATACGACGCCGCCGCCAGCGCCGTCCGCTCCGCCCAACGACGCCACTTAGCGCTGGGCTGGCGCAAACCCGAAGACGTCGGCCACGACCGCAGGCGTCACACCGGTGCTGGTATCGACGAATAGCTAAGCGGTTCTCATTCGCGCGCCGCCATAAGCAAACCATCGTCCACACGATCTGACCTATTCGTGCAGCAGACCCGCTCGCTGTTCGCTTCCGGTGACTAGCACCGGACAGCAGTGCTGCGGGTCGCAATTAGGAAATCCAATGCTCCACTACTGAGTCCCAAGAGAAGTCAACCTGGCGCGAGCCCGTCCAAGTTGCCCAGTAAAGCGGGTCGTCGGAGTTTGGACGCTGGTTTGCGGCGAGGTGCTTGATTTCAACGAGTGTGGGAACTTCGGTAGCCCAACCCAGCAGGATGGCTTGCCGTGGAGGAAGCGATGGTAGCTCTTGAAGCAAGTCCTCAAGAGAGTCTGGCACCAATCTGGCGACGAGATCTTGATCCCGGTTATTAACCAGTCGGTGTAGGAGGAAGCTATTGCACTGCGCGAGAACAGTCTGCGACAAGGCCGAGGGGCGTTGCGACGACAAGACCAGTCCCAGGCCGAATTTTCGTCCCTCCCTTGCGATTCTTTCGAATGTGTCTCTGCAGAGATCGGCAGCTGTCGGTATTTCTGAACCGATGGACCTGTCGCCGATGTAGTTGTGAGCCTCCTCGAGAACCAACACGGTTGGTAAGACGTCACCTGAAACCGCTCGAACGTGCTGCAGCGCCTCCATGGTTAGTCGGCCAATCACCGCAACAACTGTATGTACTACCTCGGAAGCAAGCATTGAAAGGTCTAAGACTGCAATCTCACCATTGCTACATTCGGGATCGCCAAGGAACTTCGTGAGCCAATCAGCCAACGACTCGTCTCCGTTGAGCTCGATCATGGGGCGTAACCGGAGATCGCCGATGAGCCCTTTTACCCGGGTCATGAATGACCCCGCGTAGCCAGCGTCCCTCCGAAAATCCGGGGTCCGAAGGAGGGCTTCTATGTGCGGAGGCATGTCGTCTGGATCGAATTTGACAGGCATATCTTCGGTGAAGTGTCCTAGCCCTACGTCCACCCCTGTGGCTGCGTACGCCACCTGAAGGGAATCGATCAACTGCTGGACTTCGGTTGTTACATAAGGATTGTCACCGTATTGCACCGTTGAGTTGTGCCGTGTTCTCATGTCCTGGACTTGGCTGAGGACGTCCGCGACTCCTGTCTGACCGGCAAACTCGGCAAAGAGGTCAGGCATGTCCTCCAATACCAAGGTGAAGCCTTTGTATTTTCCATACGACATGTGGCCCGCCATGTCACTCCGCATGACGTTCCAGATGTCCGCGTGCATTCGGAGCTCAATGGCCAACCGCTGATCATCGCTTGCCTCAGGGGCAATCTCATTCCGTAGGTTTCGCAAAGCCCGCTGGAGCAACGGTCGCTGAGTCTGTGGCGATGCGCGAGTGATTGCCGCCCATTCAGAACTTGACCACGCCCAGGCAGGCACTGTCAGTGCCAGCTCCTCATCACCCTCAGGGTCTACGCGAAGGACTCTTACCGAAGTGAGATCGTTGAACGTCTCCCGATACTCGCCATTGGGATCCAACACAATAAAGCGAGCGCGAGACTTCTGATCAGCGGTTGCTTCTCGTGCGGCGCTGACCGACCAGCGGACAAGTCCCGCTACGGTGCAGGACTTACCCGACCCCGTTGACCCTAAAACTGCTAGGTGTCTGCCGAATAAGCGATCCGGGTTCACGGATACTTCCGTGTCTCCAGCGAGCGGCGATGTGCCAATTACAACGTGGCCCTGGCCGCTTCCGACCGATCCGATGGTTCGCAGCTGCTCGCCGTCGGGAACCAATACCGGCTCACCCACGGACGGATACGAAATGATTCCTCGAATCAGTTCCGGAGTTGCCTCGCCACCCCGTGTACGCCAACGCAAAGTGCCGAGCGGCGTAACCGCCATTCTCCTTCTCGGCTGTGGAACTTCGAGAAGCGTTCGATCGGTTAGAGCGGTCGACGACGTTTGGATGGTGTCGATCCCTATCCAGGTGATGACTCCGACCAGAAAGCCCGCCTCGCTCGGAATAAGCACCCATGAGTTGATCCGGGGGAACCGTTGCACGAAGCCGCCATTGAGCGAGGTTGCGCCTGGGGCGTCATCCAATAACGCGATCTTGAGCTCTCGTGGCGACACACTCTCCACAGCGCCAATCACCTGGCTGCTTCGGAACTCCATCGTTGTGTGCATATGTCTACCTCGGCTACGAATCCTCGGCGCGGTCGCTCGGCCCCAGGGCACCGTCAATACGCGCTCGCCGATCGAGGTAGTCGAACTGTGCATCAAGGACCGTGGCCGAAGTCAACGAGGGTAACAAAGAGGCAAATTCGTCGAGCCCACCAACGACGGGACCTATCATCTCCGTCGTCTGACTAACGGGGAAGATGTTTCGCTCCTTGAAACTTGAAAGGGTTTTGAGGGGGTCTCGCGTGACGACGACCAAATGTGTGGACGGGACTCGGAGCATGTCGGCTATCACGCGGTTAATGTGGCTGTCTCCGAAGCCGTATCCGTAGGTCACGAGAGTCGTGTTCGGTCGGCAGACCGCCGCAGCGAAGTCACGAAACAACTCCGCATAGGGGTACGCCAGGGTTTCAACATCCTTCGCTGGGTTCGGATAAATGACGGCCGTTTTTGCGTCGCCAGCCGGTCTTGAGCCCCCGAACGGTAGCGCGGCTCGAACTATGTCACTTCCGTCGAAGCGCCAATCGATCGATCCGTGCAGCTTGGAATAGCGCACGACGCCGTCAATCAGACGTGGCTCGCCTCGGACCCCCGGCGGGGTGTAGTGAATGTCGATATTGAGCCGTGAGGCGGTGAACCTCGGGCTGAGTTGACCCTCGAACCGATCGATCATCCTCAGTCCGACTACATCGGCTGCATACTCGAGCAGTCGGTCGTAATTCGTCGTGAAAAGGTGCAGACGGTCGCGGCGCACTGGCCGAGAAACAAAGGGCGTCAGGAGCTTCAGGAGAAGGTCAGCCACCGCCCTCCCTTTGGGCGATGCAGACCTATGCACTTCCCAGATCCCGCGTTCGAACATTTCAACGCCGTCGAGTAGCTCGGACATCGCGCGTTCGATTGCGCCCTCGACAATTCCGACTTCTGTGTCGTTACCAAGTACCTCGAGTCCCGCAGCGAGCGTCATAGCCGCCCGAATCTCATCTTCTAAGTTGCAGTCGCGTCCCACGGCTGAGGCCGCCTTCTCGGCATGGTGACGGATTTTCTCAAGCACACCAAATGGCTCGTCTACAAGCGGTCGCCACATTGAAGGTGGCTTCACGCCCGTCACGTGTCCGATTGCCGAACTCAAGCCGTTACCGACGAGCAGTGCGACGTGCTCAGCTTGAATAAGCGCTGCGAGCCAGGCTTCAATGCGCCGTCTCTCGACGTCGCCGATTTCGTCCGCTGACCCGAAATCCAATCTGCCTTCTGCGCCTAGCCGAACTGTTGTGCGCTCTGGCGAAGTAGTGTCGCTCATCCCACCCCCTAGCTCCCCGTCAGCGTAACGACGTGCTTGCCGAGATTTATTGACGCCGCGCCGTGTGTCGGCTCCGGTCGACCGCGCCAAGACGAGGATGTCAGCCGTCAAGGGGCGCGGTATACGAACCTCGCTTTTGGAAGCGCAAAACCTGTCGGTGGTGTTTCGTACGCTGAATCTATGACTACGTACTACTTCGACTCTCGCGGTAAATGGATCGCTTTCCGCACTTCGCCCACTGATGCCTACCTATACGACAAAAAGGGAAAGTGGGTTGGATGGTTCCCATGGAACGATGAAGACGCGGTCGACACGCATGGTCGATATCTAGGCACGTTGGTAGGCGACCGGCTGCTCCGCAAAGCGCACGCTCCTCACCGTGGCTACCCGGGCTACCCCGGCTACCCGGGGTATCCCGGTTACCCTGGCTACCCGGGGTTTGCGGGCGGAGTCGGACTGCCCGCGGGCTATTCCGACCTCGGAGAGATTTTCGAAGGTGGGACGGGTCCTCGGTCGACTCTTACAGTCGACGGTTCCTGGAGCGGCTGGAGTGGCGACACCGTCGTGCAAATGACGGACGGCTCCGTTTGGAAGCAAGCCGAGTACCACTACGAATACCACTACGCCTACCGGCCGACAGCGACTATCTTCAACGGAAAACTGCAGGTCGACGGGATGAGCAAAGCCGTCAACGTGCGTCGACTCTAGTCGACACAGCCCAGAACGCGGATCTATGCGGGTGGTCGCTGTCTTCGCTGAGCCGCCAGCTATTCCGCGCGGAACTGTCGTCAGACAACCTGTTGAGCAACGAAAAGGAGTGCTGTCGTTCCTAATGGACAACTATCGAACCCGCATGCGGCTGATCAAATATATCGCCTGCCGCCGCCGTGGTCTCCTGTAGGCCGCACCCGCTCACTCGGCGGCTTCGGCATTCTGCAAGGTCTAGCGTGGGCGCAATGGGTTTGTTCAGCCATGAGGAATTCCGCGACCCGGACGAGTGCGTTGCTGGCGGCGCTAGTAGTGGGGCCGTTGAGCGGGCTTGCGTTGCTGATGTTGAAGAATTCGGGTCAGATCATCCGGTGGTCGTTGATCCGGGGTTCCCGCCCGAGGATGGTTCTTGCGGTCAGTTCGCCGTGCAGTTTCATGTGTCGACGTAAATGCTGGTCGGGTTGAAACGTATTGCTGATATGCGCGGTGTCAGCGTGCCGGAGGCGTGCCGGCAGGTTATCGGTGTGTTCGTCGCCCAGCAGGAGGGCGAATTGGGTGCGTTGCTCGCTGCTGAGGCCGAAGTGGCGGTCTACCGGCCGAGTTTGGGTGACGCATAGGCGCACCCTGCTGGGGTGGACACTCGGACAGTGTCGTCGGGGGCATGCCGTGATCGTAGGTCTGACAACCGACAATCAGATCCGGACAAACGTCGCGTCGTCGTTTGCCCAACCCCGCTGGCAACCATGTCCCCGTCTAAGAAGACGACTCCCGGTAGGCCCCACCGCTACAGTCGCACCGCCCTCATGCGCCCGGCCGCATCGTCTGCGCGGATGTCTGGTATCAAACGGTGCGCCGCCGCGAGTTTTGATGAAAGGACAGGCCGGGAGTCACTCGACCGATTCCAAGCTGCAGATCCGCCCCGCAACGGCCTTTAGGATCCTGATATGTCGTTGAACGATGGTCAGACGTTCGCTGGCTACCGCGTTCTACGCCAGATTGGCTCAGGTGGCATGGGAGAGGTTTACCTTGCTAAGCACCCGCGGCTGCCGCGGTTGGACGCCCTGAAGGTGCTGCGTGTAGATCTGTCACAGAACCCCGAATACCGCGCGAGATTCGAACGGGAGGCTGACCTCGCCTCCACGCTCTGGCATCCAAACATCGTCGGTGTCCACGATCGTGGCGAGTTCGAGAACCATTTGTGGATCTCGATGGACTACATCGATGGATCAGACGTTGGAAAGCTCTTGCGCGAGAAGTACCCGGCCGGCCTGCCCGTGAACTACGTCTGTGCCATCGCGACCGCCGTCGCTAGCGCCCTCGACTACGCCCATAAGCAAGGTCTGCTGCACCGCGACGTCAAACCCGCCAACATCATGGTCGCCGGTGACGGAGACGACAGACGCATCATGCTCACTGACTTCGGCGTCGCGCGCGCCATCGGCGACGTCAGCGGCCTCACTGAAACCAACATGACTGTCGGTACCGTGGCCTACTGCGCCCCAGAGCAACTGATGGGTGAAGAGCTCGACGGCCGAGCCGATCTGTACGCATTGGCTGCGTCGTGCTACGAGATGCTAACGGGCACCACGGTATTCCCCCACTCCAACGCTGCCGTGGTCATCAGTCGACATCTAAATGCGTCGCCACCCCGCATCGGCGGCACACGGCCAGACCTCGCCTCTGTCGATCACGTGCTCCACACGGCGCTGGCCAAGAGCCCGACCGACCGACACTCCAACGCAACAGAGTTCGCGGCGAGCCTCTGCGGAACTTCCCCAAAATCGACCCGCGCGCCATCGGCTGAGGCCACTCAGGTGCGTCCCGCCAACGTGCCGACGACCTTGAGTGAGCCCTCCACCGGATCGGTGCCCACGGAGCCGCCGAGATCTCAGTTGTCGCCACGGTCGAAGGCCCTGCTCGCGCTAGGCCTTGTCGCGGCGGCCGCCACCGCAGCTCTTCTCTGGCGCCCGTGGCAGACGGTCCCTGGCGACAGCCCACGTGAGACGACGCCGAGTGCCACTGCCGCGCCACCGAGTACGGCACCGTCAAGTCCGCCCAGCACTACTTCGACAACCTCCGCGATCCCGCCCGCCCCACCGCAACCCACACCCACCGAAATCGTCACTGCGGCCGCCGTAGATTCAGCGGGCTTGCCAGCCGCCGGATACAGCGAGGAGCCTGCGGACCCCTCCCGCGCGACGTTGTCGGAGTGTTCGCAACCGTCGGTATCCGCGGTGCAACCGGGCATCTATAGCTGCTATCCGTTCGCCGCGAGCGCTACCACCTGCTGGCCCGCTCAGTCCCAGGCGATGTTGTGTCTCGATGACCCCTGGAATAAGCGGCTTACTCGATTCGTCTTCCCTACGGCGTCGTTGCCGCCGGTGCTGCCACCGCCAACCCCTCAACCAGTGGCGGTCCTCCTCGCAGACGGCGCACGGTGCAGCATCCTTATCGGCGGCGCCAGAGGCCGAGCGGATGGCTATCTGCCTGCGTACGGATGCAACGGCGGCGATCGACCTCCGATAGTGGTGACGGCGTCGGGCTCGGATGAAGGAATCGATCAGACCACACCTACCTGGACTGCATGGGTCGCGGACGTAAATGAGTCTCCAAGAGCCGAGCGCATCGTCACTGCGATCTTCGCAGGTTGACCTCCAGCCAGAACTAGCGCCTGTCGATGCAACGAAGCGTGACAGGACACGCCTGGCTACTTTGACAGAACTTCGGCGTGTCGCGAGAGCTTGTTAATCTATCTGCAAAGTCCCTGGTCGGACCCTATCGTTGGGCGTGCTCGGCCGCCGCGGCCGTACCGCGCCCCGTCGCTGAGCGACATTCAACAGGCCGTTTCGGACGGCAACCATCCCGCGAAGACGGAATGCGGGACCAGACCCGTACAACATGAACACCGATGACACCGGTGGGCTGACCGCCGAGCACGCCGAGGCGCTGTTCAGCTCGCCAACAATGGCGTCCTCACCCGTATGGATGAACACGGCAAACGCTGCGAAGACCTAGTACCAGCGGGGGCTGCACCCGCACACCGCCGAGACCAAAGCGCTCTAGCCGCCGACGACGAGGCCATGGCCGCGACGTACCCACTGGACGCTCGGGGGACCGCAGGCCGCGACCGAGCATGCACTGTTCCCGGCGATGAGCGCCGCGGGGAGTTTGCACACCGCCGCCTGCGAGCCATCTCCCGCTGACCTCCCTGGAATTGACAACCACGGTAGCTACCCTGCAGGAATGGGAGACGGGGATTTCCGAACCCGAGCCGAGCACAAACGACATTCACCAGCGACATGGGTGTCCGCAGCTGTACCGAGTGGCAACTACTTCGGCTTGACTCCGTACTTCCTTTCGGCCAAGTTCACGACGAAGTCCCACGAGCGCACATTCACCGCCGCGTCACGCTGCGCCGCGCGATCGACCTTTGGGTCCGAGGAGCTTCGGCCAATGATGACGTAGGCGCGCGGGTGCGCCACCGCAAGACCGTAAAGATCTTGCAGCCGTGTGCTTTCGGCAGCGTTAGTAAGTATGTCTTGATATTCGCGCACTTGTGCAATCGCTTCTTGCACGTGAGATGTCATCATGGGTCGCTTGTGCGAAAGCCGCGTGATGGGCACATCGGGCCGTTTCAATTCGAGGATGTCCCAGAGATCAGACGTACAATCCCTAATCAAGAAATCCGGCAATCGAAGTTTGCCAGACATCGGAACACTTAGCGCGACATGAGGAATCGCCTCGTCATAGGGATCAAACAGCAAGAGTTCCGGGTGGTCTTCGAGCAGCTCCTGGTACTCGCCTTCCTTCAATCCTGGGGTGTTGATCATTTCCCGAAGGCGACGTACCAGCTCCGCCATCGAACCGAGACCTACGGGATGGCGTTCCGATAGCGCGAATTCGGAGTCGACGCCGTCGACTCTGAAGCGTTCAACGTCATCGAGCAGAACTGGGTCCACCGAATCGGACGTGATCTCCAAAGCCAGGATCATTGAGGTCGCGTCGGCTGATCGCTGGGCCCGTGGGTCGATTCGCTCAGCGTGGCGGTGGGTTCGGGACCCGCCATTCTTCTGCGAGATCGACAAGAAGCCGTTTCGAGGGTTCTCCTTGACGACCCTGTCTTCGGGCAAGTCCGTTGGCTCGCCCTTTTCGTTGCGCTCCACCTTCGCGAAGAAGTAGATGGTCTGTGGCTTACCGCCTCGCAGCGTGACCGAAGTCCTGTGCAGGTAGTATGTAACACCCTTGGAATTGGTGTGGCGGTAGGCCAAGGTTCCCCCTCGGTGGACGAGCCGTCGACCGACGATGGCGCCGCCGGGTAACGGGACTGCTCGCAGCCCGAGTCGAGAGAGTACATCCACCGGGCCCGCCGAATGAAGCGAATGTCGAGCCATGTGGGCTCCGCTCGGGTGTTTCTGCTCCGGTCATCGTCGCCCGAGCCTGGCCGGGATCCAATATGAAGATCATCGGCGCCGCGTGATCACTGGTTTCGAGTCTTCAGCGACGGCTGAGGCGTGAATTGGACCGGGAAGACAGACTTGAGGCACCCATGGGCGGTCGCCGACCGCGAAGCACCTCAATACTGTGAGAGTCACAAACGCAGTTCGGGGTACCGTCAACGGTCGCCATCAAGTCCTACGCGTCATCCGAAACGTTGCGGGCCGCAGCCGCAATCGTCAGCGAATGTCCACCCTCCAAACCTGCCAGCACCAAGCCTTCGAGGTGCCTTGTCGTGGCGCCCCGAGAGCCAATCCACCAGGTTTATGAACAGGTCGTTGTTCAAGTACCGGCGAACCGTGTCGTAGCTCAACGCGATGCCGTCTTTCGGTCCGCGAACATCTACCGACGTCGCTAGCGCGTCGTAGTAGGCGAGAGGCAGATACATGCCGCTGACCAGGTCTTGCCCTCGATCGAGCGTCGTCACCGGTCGACACAGCTTGAGAAAACAGCTGGCAGTGCTGAGTCTGAAAGACAGTGGCTTGCCGTCATACTCGACCGACTTGAATTGCCGCATACGCTCCGGCTCTCGATGCAACTGCTGGTCGGGTCGATACACCAACCGTGAAGTGTCCTTTCGCTCGCGCCGCATCGTCTTGCACTGCACAAGCACGAAGCTTTCAAGCGACTCGTTAATATAAATGAGGTCGGCTCCGGTGGTTAGTTCGAGCGGCTGACGATTGACGTTGATAATGGTTAGACGCTCGCGCCCCTTCGTAAAAACCGTTATTTCTTAAGGGCTTTCGAACTTGTCGAAGTCAAGGAACCGCATCCCGTCGAGGGCGATGGTCGTGTCTTCCGACGCCCGAACGGCGCTAAGTCCCTCAAGGAACGAACCGGAGCCATCGGGTCGAACGCCCCGTAGCTCCGTCCGTGGAATCCCCGCGATATCCAGCGCCAGCCGCACCGCATCCGCCTCCTGTGCGGCCGCCTGTAGACCACGACCTGTAAGTCGAACCGGCGCCTCCTACCCCATGAGTTGCCTTAGGTCGCGGCCAGCGACTGGGGATGTTGTCTCGATGACCTCAGCAACGCCACGAGCGGTGCCAGCCGGTAAAACACCCCCATGCCGCAAACGTGACTTGACTGCCTCGCGTTGTCGCGGTTGCAGCGAATCCAGCAACTCATCGACGGTTATCGGCCGGTCCAAGGCGGAGCGCCGGATATTGCGGAGCTTGTGCCAACCCGTCGCGATTCGCTGGCCACTCCGAGTCAATGAACCAATTTCCGTAATCCATGGTGACTCGTCACGAGTCAGATCGATCAAGAGGGCAGCCGCGTTGGCGGGCCAAACCTTCGAACCTGCCCACGTCATCGTTGTGAACGACGTGCGTCCCAAATTCGTGTCATTTTCTAGAACGGGCCCGTTAGGGACGTGCAGTCGAGCCTGCCGCACATGCGCGGCCGTGCAGCGCGCGGGACTTCGGCGGAACTTCAGTCAAGGTGACCTCGGTGACGCCTCCCAACGAGCACCCTCCCCCCGTTCGATCGGCGGGCCACCCACGACGCGCTACAACCACTTGGCGGAGCCCGTGAGCCAAATGAGTCGCTCAAATCGTCTATCAGGCAATGTCTCACGCTACGCGTGCCTAGTTCGAGTCACGTCCACTAACCGATCCATCGTCAGGCTCATACGGCCCGCCCGCGTCGGGAACATGGCATGAACGTGGAGCTTAACGAGGCCAGATCCAGTCGAGATCTGGATAGCAATGGCCGTACAACTGCGCTACCCGTCGGTCGGCCAGGCGGGTCCGTACTTGCTGTTGGGGTAATAGTCCAACGAGGCCGCCAAACTCGTTGGCAATCGCCACTCACGGACTACTTCTTCATAAATTCGCCCTAGGTTAACTGCACGCCACATCGTGCGCTCCATCCTCTCCACGAACTCATCGACAAGCCTTAGTTCCGTTGGGCGCTCTACGGTCGGTAATTGATCGCGCAACCAAAGGTACTCTTTTTGCAAACTTGTCATGGGTCCCCAATAACCTGGTCCGTGAATCGACCAAACATCGAGAGATAGGTTGGCACGAAGAAAGACCTTCAACATGGCGGTGACCTCTGGTGAGATCGCCGCTCGCCCAGTGTCTTTGAAACAGTACGAAGCGGAGTGCTCAGCGACTGTCCTCGCCATTTCATGTTGCTGATACGTAAACTGATTGAATGCTGCATAGAACTTGCCTCGCCGCGCGAGCAGCCAGAAGTACGCGAAGCTTTCGTCCGTATGATCAAGGACATTCCACGTTGGTACATGAACGCTCACCGTTCGCTGTTCCGCGTAAGTGGGATTGGCTGGCAGAAGAACCTTCGAAATATAATCATTCAAGCAGAGGAAATATACGGTGCCTTGGTCGAGGTCGGCAACAAAAAGCACCGCCGGCACTGCCGCTCCCATCGCTTCAACGGTAAGTAATTCGTCGACACCGATCTTGAATGAGAACACATCGATGGTGGACTTGCGCTCTTCATCGGGGGTGTACTCGTACTTAGCTACGTTTTTGCGCGCGGCGACCTCTTTTTTGATTGGCTTTAACCCATGCACGCCCTTAACCTGTGCATAGAAATGCTCCCCAAGGGTGTCTGCGCTTCCAGAATTGTCGGGGAGCCTATCGAATACCTCTATGTGAAGATCGAGACCGTAGTCAGGATTCAACGCGCGCACGACCCAATATTCGGGTAGTTTTTGCTCAGAAAGGTCAACGGCTTTTTTGCCCGCTATGTGATTGGCGTGCTGCCGTTTACGGTGACGGGGACTCACAGGCAGAGACTCCTCCCCGCCCGACTCTTGTTCGCACATGCGACAAGTATGACTTTCGAACTTCGCCGAGATGGGTACTAGCAGACTTGAGCAAGTGCGGGATCAATTCGACACGCCTCCGATGCGGAGCTTGCCGCTTAGCCGAACGCCAGTTCGCCAATGGCGTTGACTGTCGAACCATTGCGACCTAAGCCGACGCCGAACCCCTATGACGAGGGTTGCATCTGATTGTCACGCGAGATGCCAGTCTGAAACCCTCGGATGAGCGGTGAGTGGCCACCGTGTCACGGCCAAGCGTCGTCGAAATCGTGCAAATCGCTGGGCTGTTGGGTCGAGTACAAGCTGACGCCCCGCGCTGGAGATTAGTTTGTGGGCATGCCGATGGGGAGTCCTCGTTTCCCTCGTCGTCTGCTGTATCAAGTGGATCCTCGGACGTTGACTGCGCTCATCGAAAGTCCCCAGGTGCGCTCGTTGAGATTCCCCACCTGTGAGCAGCCGTCAGTGTAGTGGTTGTCGGGTGCCGGTGGTGGTGCGACGCAGAGTCTCGGCGGCGTCGTGGTGATCGCGCAGACGGTAGGACTGGCCGTCGAGGTTGATGACCACGGATCGGTGCAGCAGGCGGTCGAGCATCGCGGCGGCCACTGTGGTGTCACCGAGGATGTCACCCCACGCACCGACGCCGCGATTCGTTGTGATGACGATGCTGGTCTTCAAATATCGTTGGGAGACAACCTGAAACAGCGCTGACGCGGCCTCGGCGGGCAGCGGCAGGTAGCCGAGTTCGTCGATCACCAGCAGGGTGGGGCCGGCGAAGAACCGCATGGTGGTAGCCCACCGACCTTCGATCGCGGCGCGGTGGCACCGAGCGGCCAGATCGGCGGCGGTGGTGAAGTAGGTCCGGTATCCGGCATGTGCTGCAGCTCTTGCCAATCCCACCGAGAGGTGAGTCTTTCCCGTGCCGGGCGGGCCGATCAGCAGGATGTTGGTCGCCGACTCCAGATAGCGACAGGTGCCCAGTTCGTCGATGAGCTTGCGGTCGATTCCGGCGGCGGCGTCGACGTCGAAATCGTCCAGCGTGGCCGGGGTGGGTATGCAGGCGAATCGCAACCGGCCGGCGAGGCGGCGGGCGGTGCTGGCCTCGACTTCCACGGCCAGCAGCCGCTCGAGCGCTGCGGTCAGCGAGAGCCCCTCGGCGCTGGCTTCGTCGAGCACCGCGGGCAGGGCTTCGGCGCAGGCGTGCAGTTTGAGCTCGGCCAGATGCGAGCGTAGTTGTTGGTATCTGCTAGCCGATGCCGACGGCGTCTCGTCGACGTTCGTGGTGGTCTTCGTCGTGCGTGGGGTGGGGGTCACTGAAGGGTCCTTCGTTGGGCGGCCCGCTCGTAGGCGGACAGGTCGATGACAGTGGAATCGGTTGATGAAATGGAGCTTTCAGCTAGTGGAGTAGCGTCACCGTTCCGTTGAAGCAGTTGGGCGGCAGCAGCTTTGGCGGCGACGCCGGGTGGGATGCGTTCCTTGCGGCGGTGCGGGCGCCCGGTGGTGGCCGTCGCCATCGCCGCCGCCTCCAGGGCGATGACGTGACCGCTGTCGCGGACCATCACCCCGAGCCCGTCGGCGGCCATCCGATGCCGCGCGATCACGATCCCGCTCGTGGTGGCGACGTCGCAGAACTCACCCCCGACCGGATGCGAGACGACGACCTGGCTGGCGGCGAGCTCCGGTGGCACCGAGTAGCGGTTGCCGCGGTAGGACACCAGCGCCTGGCGCGACGCGGTGCGGGTCTCGGCCACGATGACCGGGTAGGCCTGCGCGGGCACCGGTTGCAGCGGCTCGGACTGGGCCAGCACCGCGACCGTGGAGCGGCCGTCGGCGGTGGCCCGTAGCCGGGTGTCACCGCGCACGCTCGCGAAGCGATCCAGACTCAGTTGAGCCTGCTCGACGGTGACGTCGTCGGCCAGGGTGCGCCACCAGCGTTGCGCGGCGGTGTGATTGATCTTCTCCACCACGCCCTTGCGGTTGCCGCGCCGCGGCGGGCAGATCGCCACCGATACCCCGTAGTGCTTGGCCACCCCGGCGAACGACGCGGTCACCCGGCCGCTGCCGGGATCGCACACCGTGGCCATCCGGTCGAACCGCCAGACTCGGGTCAGCCCGCCCAGGGCGCGGGTGATCCGGTCCAGGCACAGCACCAGATGCGGTTGATCCTCCGACCGTGCCAGAGCACCGCGCCACAAGCCCGAGTGCGCCAGCGACCCGACCAGAAGATGAGCGGTCCTGCCCCATCCCCAGGATTCGGGCGGATCGGGCAATTCCAGCCAGTCCCATTGGGTTTCATCACCCGGCGCATGCTCGATGACCGCGTTCGGACGCTGCGTCGCGGTGCGGCACGCTTCGCACACCGGGCGCAGCTTGCGGTCGCGCAGGTTGCGGGTCAGGCTCTGATACGACAGCCCGAAACCCAACTGCTCGAGTTCGTCGTGCAGGGTTCGGGCCCACAGGTGCGGGTCCTCGGTCAGCCGGGCGACCACGTAGTCGACGAACGGCTCGAACGGGTCCGGTCCCGGCCGGGCACGCACACCCGGCGTGCCGTCACCGGCCAGGTACTTGCGGACCGTCTTGCGGTCCCGGCCGGTGTGGCGGGCGATCGCCGCGATCGTCCACCCGCGTTTGCGTAGGGCGTGTACTTCCAAGTCGTCCTCCCATGTGAGCATGAGAAAGCGGGCCTCCTTCGATGGAGCTACTGGCGTCAGACACCAGCAGCTTCGAGGGAGGCCCGCCCTTCTCGGCGGAGCCACACGGGCGGGGAATTTCGATGAGCGTCAGTGAGGAATTTCAGCGAGCGCCGTCAACGTATCAGTAAGTCCATCCAACACCGCCCTCGTCTCAACGACGGCCGCGTGTGTTCGGAAGCCCGCGTCGTGGTGCCATGCGAGCCGGCACTCACGTGTGCCGGGCAACCACTTCGGGAAACGCGCTCGTGGATAACCGTTGATATCCACTAGTCGCAACAAGAGCGTGCTAGCGCCATCATCACTCCTGCCCCGTTTAGCCGTCACAACCGCCGTAGACGACGGCGAAGGGCGGCTGCGGAAGGCCAGACCGTGTGAATCCCACCCGAACGTGTGAACGGAGAGCCCTCGACGTTGGCTATCGTAAAAAGATGGCGAGCGAGGGCGGCGACAATGATGGGCTGGGACGTCCGCTACCCACGCCAGCACGCCGCTTCGGTCGACTTCCCAACCTCGATGTTGCCGTTGATTTCGACGAGCCGCTGCCTCCGGCCGAAGTAGATGCTTGGGAATGCGTGGATTCGGGCGACCAGGACCAAATCGGTGAAGTCGGAACTTGAAGGCCTGCCCGATTTCGGGGACCTCGCAAGTGCTGCCGATATTCCCGCTCGCTAGGGATTGCGTCGGTCGCTTAAGGCGATGTCGGCCAGCTCAGCCAACCATGGGGGCTGCAGTCTTCGACCTTGAAACCAGTCGTCGATGATGCTTCGTCCGATTGCCCGCAATAGTTCGTGCCGTTCAAGCCACGACTCTTCAAGAGCCTGGTTCTGACGGTCCTGATGGTCGCGGAAACGTTCGCGTTCAGAAGGCGCACTGTGCGAATAGCAATGCTGCGCAAAGGATCCTGCGCCCAGGTAGAGAGCCGTATTGGTGCACCGTTTGCCCGTCTTGGCCACGAATCCTGTGCATTCCGGTCGGTATCCGGAGAAGTTTTGCGACAGGTCTACATGCGGGAGCCGCTCAAGCTCAGCCTCTAACCGCCCTATCAGACTCTGAGCCGGAGCTCGACGCGGAGCACCTGCTTTCACGGCAGCAGCATGTCGGGCGTAAATAGCTCTGGGTCTCGACGGACCCGCGGACCACGAGGACTGGAGCGCCGCGTTCTGCAACAGCAGGCTCGCCGCCCCCCACGTGTGGCCTACGAGTCCTCGGACTGCGGTCAGGCCGGCTAGACACTCTTCAAAATTCATATCGATCTCATCTGCCACCGAAATCAGCACCAGCTCGCACTCGAGAAGAACCACTCGAAGCTTCTCCAGGGTTTCGACGCCCAACGGCGACGCCGAGTCGACTTCCGGTGCGATGCTGTCGGTCACAGTTGAGAAATGTACTACTAGTAGGGCAGCTTCGAACCCTCGGGCGCCGATTACTAGTTGGTGTGCCAACGCGACCCAGCCAAAACGATCCACAGCGGGTCTCGGCGTGGGCAGCTCACCGCCGCGCCGTCGGGGAGACTATCCGCAGCCTGCGCGTCGCCCGCGGGATGACGCAGGAAGCCCTTGCCCTGCAGTCCGGTGTCACACGAAATGTGCTCATCGATGTAGAACATGGCCGACGCGGACTGCTCTATGAGCGGCTGTTCGATATTGCCGAGGCGCTCAGTGTGCCTGCGAGCCGACTCCTCGACCCCTAACCGACGAACCTCCCGGGCTGTCCTCATTGGCGCCGCGCAGTCCGGTCGCGGACAAAGTTAGCGTCGCTTGTCCACCTAGTCGGTTGGCATCGAACACCGCTGGGCCGTGTCGCTACATCCTCCTCGCCGCTCCATATTGGCCGACGACTAACGGGTCGGGGTCGAGAGGTGACCAAGCTGCACCGGTGTCGTCACTTGTCCTCGGACGACGCCGACAGTCGACGAATTCTACTTTTTAGCATGACTTTTCGAGCTAAAGGTCGCGATCCTGGTGGACGCATCGGTGGGAACTCTCATACGCTCCATCCATCGGCTGAGGTCCCGGCCACCCTCCGAATGGGTCGGGGGCGTGCACACAGTCGGACGGACAGTGAGGAGGTGAATCGAATTGAAGAAGAATAGTTTTGACGCACTGCCGCTGCTGCTCCCTGTGCCACAGGCGGCCAAGATGCTCGGCATCAGCCGCGCTTCTGCGTACCGGCTAGCGGCTGCAGGCGAACTACCGTCGCGTCGGCTCGGCGGCCGCATCTATATCGTCACTTCAGAGCTTCGCATATTCGTCGCAGCATGAGCCGGCTCCTAGCCATCTGCCGTCTCGCAGCGGGCCGCGCGTTGGTGTCTACCACCGCATGCGGCCTTCGGCATCATTTCGCGTCTGATTGGTTGGACGGCCTCAACGGGAGAAAGAATTTGTGGTGAGCATTCAACCCGCCGTCTCCGAAGATGCCGGTTCCCAAATAGTCAAGCGTGCACGCCGTGCGGAGCCCATCACAAAACGAACGGCGACGAACGGTTCGGTCACATACGAATTCCGGGCAGACGTGGGCACGAAGCCTGACGGCACTCGGGATCGCAGGCGCTTCACTTACCGAACTCTCGCTGAGGCGAAGCGCGAATACCGCCGCATCACTACAGAAGTCGCCGCAGGCCAATATGCAAAGAAGTCAACTATCACTGTGGCCGAAGCGTGCGACGAATGGTTGGCGGGCCGCCGAGGCATCCGTAGCGTGACGTTGCAGGGCTACACCCATGACCTCGCCGCAGTACGTCGATTCCTGGGCGGCAAGAAGCTGCAGCAGTTGACCAAGGCCGACGGCGACGCGCTGGTCGACTGGATGCTCACACAGGGGCGCAGCTCACGAACGCGATCCCGTCCGGGCAGTCTCGCGGGACGCGTCGCGGAACAGATCGCGAGACACCCTGAGGGAATCTCCGCAGCAAGCCTCGCGGCTGCCTATCCGGGTGAGGATGTCCATACCTGCTTGGCAGGCCTGCTCCGAGCCAGTCGCATCACCCGGCTGCGCCGAGGCGTCTACGCCATAAAAGCAGCCAGACCAGAGGGGTCGTCTGTGCGCGGGGTCAAACCCGTAACTGTCCGCTCGACACTAACCACCTTCGGAATGGTCGTTCAGTCCTTCGTCGACCAGGGCGCACTACCGCGAAATGTCATCGCACTCGTAGAGCGCCCGGCCGATGAACTCATTGAGGACAAGACCGGTACCTCGAAATCCTGGACTCCCGCCGAGGTCCAGAAGTTCCGCGCCTCGGTACGCAACGACAGATTATTCGCCTGCTGGCTGCTCAGCTGCTACGGACTTCGCCGCTCCGAAGTACTCGGCATCCGATGGTCAGCTCTGGACGGCGACACGTTGTCGATCCGCCGGAGCCGGGTGGCAGTGGGCCGAGAAGCCATCGAGGGAATGCCAAAGTCCCGCCGTAGCCTTCGGGAACTACCGCTACCCGCCGAGCTGGCGAGCGCGCTGGAAGACCTCAAGAAGTGCCAGCAAGACGAAGCCAAAGCCTTCGGGTTTCGGTGGTCGGACGACCGTCTGGTCGCGGTACGCGAGGATGGCTCCCCCATTCGACACGAGTGGTACTCCGACGAATTTCAACGACTACGCGAACGCGCCGGCCTGCGCCGCATCCACCTCAAGGGTCTTCGCAACACCAGCGTGAGCCTGATGCTGGCCGCTGGTTTGCCGGTGCATGTCGTGGCCGCCTGGCACGGCCATGATCCGGCGGTCTCTTTGTCGATTTACTCCGACGCCCAACGCGAGGACCTGCGGGCCGCTGGCGCGGCCCTCTTTGGATAGACCTAGGCCCACTCGCGAGGGCTTGGGACACTCTTGGCCCACCGGCTCAAAATCTCCCCTTTTCCGGGAACTAAAAAACCCGCTCCGATACTGGTCAGAGCGGGTTTCTTACTGTCGGGCTGACAGGATTTGAACCTGCGACCACTTGACCCCCAGTCAAGTGCGCTACCAAGCTGCGCCACAGCCCGAGTGCCTTCCGGGATCGCCGGTAGGCGAGCGAAACTCTACCTCAGCCCCCCACTCAAATCCCAACCGCGTCATCCATCCCCCTATCGGGGTACCTACGACCGGTGAGCCAGGACACTCCCCTGTGGCTGTTCGCCGACCAGCTCGGCCCCGCCACCCACGGCGGCGAGCACGCCCACCGCGAGATCCTGCTCGTCGAGGCGACCTCGGCGTTGACCAAACGCCGCTACCACCGCCAGAAGCTGCACCTGGTGCTCTCGGCCCTCCGACACGCCCACCACGACCTCGGCGACCGCGCCACCCTCATCCAGGCCGACACCTACCTCGACGCCCTGCACCGGTTCCACCGACCGGTGCTCGTGTACGAACCCACCTCGCACGCGGCCGAGAAGTTCGTCCACAGGCTGCGCCGGCAAGGCCTCGTCGAAGACGTCCTGCCCACCCCGACTTTCGCGCTGCCCCGCAGCGACTTCCGGGACTGGGCCGGCGAGCGCACCCACTTCCGGATGGAGGACTTCTACCGCGACCAGCGCCGGCGCTTCGACGTCCTGATGGACGGCAACGAGCCCGTCGGCCACCGGTGGAACTATGACCAGGACAACCGCGAGCCGCCGCCGAAACAAGCCACCCTCGACGTCCCAGCCCCCTACAAACCCCGCGAGGACGAGATCGACGAGCGGGTCCGCCACGACCTGGACCGGATGAACCTGGACACCGTCGGGAAGGACGGGCCGCGCCTGTTCGCCGTCACCCCTGCCGAGGCGCAACGCGCGCTCAAACGGTTCATCGAACACCGACTGCCACTGTTCGGCCGTTACGAGGACGCCATCCTGGCCCAGGACTGGGCGATGTCACATTCACTGCTGTCGGTGCCGCTCAACCTCGGCGTGCTGCACCCGCTCGACGCCGTCGAGGCCGCCGAACGGGCCTACCGGGACAATCGGGCCCCGCTGCCGGCCGTCGAGGGTTTCATCCGCCAGATCCTCGGCTGGCGGGAGTACATGTGGCACCTGTACTGGCATTTCGGCCCGGGTTACACCGAGCACAACGAACTCGACGCCCGCGAACCGCTGCCGGACTGGTGGGCCGACCTGGACCCCGAGGCCGTCACCGCGCAGTGCCTGCACCACGCGCTGGCGGGTGTCCGGGACCGCGGCTGGACCCATCACATCCAGCGGCTGATGGTGCTCGGCAGCCACGCCCTGCAGCGCGGCTACCGCCCTGATGAGTTGACCGACTGGTTCGCCACTGCGTTCGTGGACGGCTTTCGTTGGGTGATGCCGACGCCTGCCCGTTCACCGCGGGCTACTGGGCCTTCACCCACCGCCACCGCGACCGGCTCGCCAGGAACATGCGCACCCGCCGGGCGGTGTCCTCGATGGACCGACTCACCGACCTGGAGGCGGTGCTGGAACAGGAATCAGCGCGCGACCGATTCTGACTCGGGATCCTGCTGCTCGACCGCGGTGGGCACGCCCGCCTCGGGAGCGAACTTGGGTGCCCGCGACACCCGCCAGGCATGCACCACCAGCGACACCCACGCGACCACGATCAGCGTGTAGATCGCCGTCGACCACGGCCACTGGATGTCGAAGAAGTGCACCAACTTCTGGCTGTTGGTGAGCACGATGACGCCACCGACGGCGGTGCCGAGCAGGGCGGGGCTGATCCGGCTGACCAGCCAGGCGGCGAGCGGCGCCGCGATGACGCCGCCCACCATCAGGCCGACGACGACCGGCCAGTTCTCCAGGAACTCCTGGCGCAGACCGACCAGGAACCCCAGCGACGCCGACAGGGCCACCAGGAACTCCGACGCACTGACCGAACCGATGACGGTCCGCGGGGCCGTCTTGCCCTGGGACAGCAGCGTGCTGGT
Source organism: Mycobacterium sp. AMU20-3851 (assembly GCF_043974665.1). Lineage (NCBI taxonomy): Bacteria > Bacillati > Actinomycetota > Actinomycetes > Mycobacteriales > Mycobacteriaceae > Mycobacterium > Mycobacterium sp. AMU20-3851. The sequence goes on along the minus strand of NZ_CP146371.1, from coordinate 2,332,805 downwards.
GGTGACCGGCCCCCAGCCGCCGCCACCGGAAGCGTCGATGAACCCGCCGAACAGCCCCAGCGGCGCCAGGAACTTCACGCTGTGGCTGGTGCCCTTGGCCCCGAAGGTCAACGGAGCGCCCAGCGAGAACCGAAGCAGCACATAGGCTCCGATGCCCACCAGGATCGCCGCCATCAGCGGCGCGGCATGCTCGGTGGACAGCGAGGACAACAGGGTGGCGCCCACGAACGCGCCGACCGCCCCCGGCGCGCCGAGCTTGAGTACCAGGACCCAGTCGATGTTCTTGAACTTCCAGTGCGACAGACCCGATGCGAAGGTGGTGCCGACCTCGGCGAGGTGCACCGCCGCGCTGGCCTGGGCGGCACCCACACCGGACAGCACCAGCAAGGTGGTCGCCGTGACCCCGAACGCCATACCCAGGGCGCCGTCGACCAGTTGGGCTCCGATGCCGACGAAGATGAAGATCAGAAGCGAACGCATGGCTGCTCTCAGGGAGGGTGGCCGCCGTCAGGTGGCCGCATTGGACAGGGTGAAGGCGCGTCAGGGACGCGGACAACAACACCACTCGTCGAATGCCATCAGTCGGCGTGACGGCCAGAACTGCTCCAGGGCGTACGCGTCTGACGGTGCCGGGGCAACCCGCACACGATCAGTCATCGAACGTCCTCGCTTCCGAGCGAACAAAACTCCGATCAGCCTACACAGTCAACAATCGGTACAGCCCGATGAGTCCCACCACCACGATCACGGCCCGCAACGCGTTCGGCGACAACCGCCGGCCGTAGTGTGCGCCGAGGAACCCGCCGATCAGCGAGCCCACCGCGATCAGCCCGGCCGCCACCCAACTGATCCGGTCGAACGCCACCGCGGTGTAGGCGACCGCGGCGACGATGTTCACCAGCAGCGACAGCAGGTTCTTGGCGGCGTTCATGCGTTGCATCGACTCGGGCAGCAGCGCACCCATCGCGCCCATCAGCAGGATGCCCTGGGCGGCTGTGAAATAGCCGCCGTAGATGCCGACCGCGAACGTCGCCACCACCAGGGCGAACATCCGGCGCGACGACACGTGTCCGGGTGCCGCGTCGCTCAACTCGGCGCGGCGCTTGGCCCAGGCCTGGATCCGTGGCCCGATCATCACCAGGATCAGCGCGCCGATCAGCAGCACCGGGACGACACGGGTGAAGACCTTCTCCGGCAGGTGCAGCAGCAGCCAGGCCCCGATCCCCGCGCCGACCAGTGACGCCGGGATCTGCCAGCGCAGCCGGTCCCATTGGCCGCGCAGTTCGCGGCGATACCCCCAGGTGCCCGACACGCCGCCGGCCACCAACCCCACAGCGTTCGACATGGTCGCGGTGACGGGCGGGAATCCGAGCGCGACGAGCGTCGGGAAGGTGATCAGGGTGCCCGAGCCGACGACCGCGTTGATGGCACCGGCGCCCACCCCGGCCATCGCGATCAGGAACATGTGGAGGGTAGACACTCCGGCCACCCTACCCAGGCTGGTGCGCCCGCCCTAACCCACCGAGATCGACGAAATGGTGGGTTTCACTCGCACAAAGACGCCCGTTCGTGCGTTTGGGCGGACACGGGTCAGCGCTTCTTCGGAGCCCCGCGCTTCTCCCGGACGCGCACATTGATCCGGATCGGGCTGCCCTCGAAGCCGAACGTCTCGCGCAGCCTGCGTTCCAGGAACCGGCGGTAGCCGGCCTCCAGGAAGCCACTGGTGAACAACACGAAGGTCGGCGGACGCGAGGCCGCCTGGGTGGCGAACAGGATGCGGGGCTGCTTGCCGCCGCGCACCGGCGGCGGGGTCGCGGCCACGATCTCCTTGAAGAACGTGTTCAGTCGGCTGGTCGGGATGCGGGTGTCCCAGGACGCCAGGGAGGTTTCCAGGGCCGGTACCAGCTTCTGCACCGCACGCCCGGTCTTGGCCGAGATGTTGACCCGCGGCGCCCACTGCAGTTGCGCCAACTCGCGGTCGATCTCCTTGTCCAATACGTAGCGCCGGTCCTCGTCGACCAGATCCCACTTGTTGAAGGCCAGCACGAGGGCGCGCCCGGCCTCGATCACCATGCTCAGCACCCGCTGGTCCTGCTCGGTGAGCGGCACCGAACCGTCGATCAGCACAACGACCACCTCGGCGGCGTCGATGGCACTGTGGGTGCGCACCGAGGCGTAGAACTCATGCCCGCTGGCCTGACCGACCTTGCGCCGCAACCCGGCGGTGTCGACGAAACGCCAAGTCTTGCCGCCCAACTCGATCAGCGAGTCCACCGGGTCCACGGTGGTGCCCGCAACGTCGTGCACCACCGAACGTTCGTCGCCGGCCAGCCTGTTGAGCAGTGAACTCTTGCCCACATTCGGTTTACCGACCAGCGCGACGCGCCGCGGCCCGCCCGTGCCGCCGCGGACCTCGGAGGCCTCGGGCAGCTTCTCCATCACCGTGTCCAGCAGGTCGGCGACACCGCGCCCGTGCATGGCGCTGATCGGGTGCGGCTGCCCCAGCCCCAGCGACCACAGCGCCGCCGCGTCGGCCTCGCCGCGCTCGGTGTCGACCTTGTTGGCCGCCAGGAAGACCGGCTTACCGGAACGCTGTAGGCGTTTGGCCGCGGCCTCGTCGGCCGAGGTCGCCCCGACCACCGCATCGACCACCATGATGATCGCGTCGGCGGTCTGCATGGCCACGGTGGCCTGCTCGGCGACCTTCTGCTGCAATCCCTTGGCGTCGGGTTCCCAGCCGCCGGTGTCCTGCACGACGAACCGGCGCCCGAGATAGTTCGCGTCGTAGGAGACCCGGTCCCGGGTGACCCCGGGAATGTCCTGCACGACGGCCTCGCGGCGCCCCAGGATCCGGTTGACCAACGTGGACTTGCCGACGTTGGGCCGCCCGACGACGGCGAGCACCGGAGGCGGAGCGAACTCTTCCTCGATGGCGTCGTCGTCGAAAGAGCCGATCTCCCAGTCACTCTCGTCGGACCAGGTGCCGTCCTCGGTCATCGGCTCACTCCGGCCCGCTGCTGCACCAACTCCTGCAGATGAGCTATCACTTCCGCCTCGTTCATATCGCTGGTGTCCACGATCACCGCATCCTCGGCCGGCCGCAGCGGCGATACTGCCCGGGTGGAGTCGAGATGGTCACGGCGCCTCACGTCGGCGAGCACCGCCTCGTAGGCATCGCCGATGCCGGTGGCGATGTTCTGCACGTTGCGCCGCTGCGCCCGCACCTCGGCCGAAGCGGTGAGGAAGATCTTCACGTCGGCGTCCGGCAGCACCACGGTGCCGATGTCGCGGCCCTCGACCACCACCCCGCCGTCCTCGGCGGACAGGTGACGCTGCAACTCCACCAACCGGGCCCGCACGGCGGGCACCGCGGAAACCGCCGAAACCGCACCGGTGACCTCGTCACCGCGGATCTCCTGCGAGACGTCTTCTCCGGCGAGGAAAGCGCGGTCCTCGTCGGGGTCATAGCCGACCGCCAGGTCGACACCGTCGGCCACCTCGGCCACCCGGTGCTCGTCGGCGAGGTCCACCCCGGCCCGCAACACGGCGAGCGTGACGATCCGGTACATGGCCCCGGTGTTCAGGTAGCGCAGCCCCAGCGCGCGCGCCAAACCGCGTGACACCGTGGACTTTCCGGTACCGGCGGGCCCGTCGAGGGCGATCGTCAACTCAGCACTCACATTCCCACCGCCTGGAACAGCTCGCCGATCTCCTTGCGGGTCAGCACCCGAATGCTGCCCGGCCGCATGTCACCGAGTTCGACCGAACCGATGCTGGTACGCACCAAATCCTGAACCGGGAAGCCCACCGAGGCCAGCAGCCGGCGCACGATGCGCTTGCGACCCTCGTGCAGCGTCACCTTCACCATCGACTTGCCGGGCAGCGTGTCGACCAGCGCGAAATCGTCGACGGCCACCGGACCGTCGTCGAGTTCCACTCCGGCGCGCAGTTTCTTGCCCAACCCGCGCGGCACGGCACCGGCGACGGTGGCCAGATAGGTCTTGGGCACCTGATACGACGGGTGCATCAGCCGGTGCGCGAGTTCACCGTCGTTGGTCAGGATCAACAGACCTTCGGTGTCGGCATCCAGTCGCCCGACGTGGAACAGGTTCTTGTTGCCACGCACCCGGTGCTCCACCAGGTCGCCGACGCACGGCCGGCCCCGGTCGTCGGACATCGTCGAGTGCATACCGCGCTCTTTGTTGATCGCCAGATAGACCAGGGTGTCGTCGAGCAGCACCTTGGCGCCGTCCACCCGGATCTCCGAGTTGTCCGGATCCACCCGGGTGCCCAGCTCGGTGACGATCATGCCGTCCACCTCGACCCGGCCGTCCAGGATCATCCGCTCTGCGACGCGACGGGAGGCAATTCCCGCCTGCGACAGCACTTTCTGTAACCGAACTCCATCCGGCTCGACCATGTCAGTCCTTGTCCACATCGAAACCCGACGGCTTGTCGGGCACAGCGGGCGTACCGGCGAGTTTGGCGAATCGCGGTTCGTCGCTGAGGTTTTCACTCAGGTCATCGATGACGTCGACATCGGGCAGCAGCGGCGCGATGTCGGGCAGGTCTGCCAACGACGACAACCCGAGCCGTTCCAGGAACAGCTCGGTGGTGGCGAAAGTGACGGCGCCACTATCGGAGTCGGTACCGGCCTCGGTGATCAGTCCGCGTGCCAGCAGGGTCCGCATGACTGCGTCGACGTTGACGCCGCGCACCGCGCTCACCCGGGCCCGGGTGACGGGCTGACGGTAGGCCACCACGGCCAGCGTCTCCAGGGCTGCGCGGGTCAGCTTCGAGCGCGCACCGTCGAGCAGCAGTCGCTCCACATACGGCGCGTTGCGCGCGCGGGTGTAGAGCCGCCATCCGCCGCCGGCCTCGCGCAGGTCCATCCCGCTGCCCTGCTCGGTCAGTTCGGCCGCCATCTCCGTCAGGGCGGCCGCCACCCGCTCGGGCGCACTGTCGGAGGCCGAGGCCAGCGCGTCCACCGTAACCGGGGTGTCCACCACCAGCAGCAGGGACTCCAGCACCGAGCGGAACTCGGCATCGTCGAGTTCGGGGTTGTCGAGTTCGTCCTCGACGGCGTCCTCAAGCGTGTCGTCGAGGGCCGCACCGTCCTCGGGAGTCGACTCGACGGCCGAATCCGGTGTCGGGTGTACTCCCGGTTCGGTATCGGTCACATCGTCGGTCATGAGTCTTCTTCCACTGCGGCTGCGAGGTGTTCGTTGGTTGGCCGATCCCCGGTCCACGAAACCTGGAGCACACCAAGCGGTTCTATCTGCTCGAATGCTACCGCCCTGGCCCGGTAGAGCTCCAATAGCGCCAGGAACCGCCCGACGATCTCCATCGACCCCGAACAGTCGGCCACCAGCTCCGAGAACGAGGCCCACTCCCCGATCCCGCGCACCTCCAGCAGGGCCATCAGCCGCTTGGCCTGCTCGGGTACCGAGACCGGCTGGATGTGCAAATGGTCCAGGCGCACCGTGGGCACCGGACGCGGAGTGAACGCCGCGGCGGCGATCTGGGCGAACCGGTCGGCGTCCACACCCAGCATGACCTCGGGTAACAGCTCCTCGAACTGCGGCTCCAGCGACACCGCCCGCGGATAGCTGCGCAGCGCGGCGGCCTCGAGTTCGGCGAACATCTCGGCCACGTGCTTGAAGGCGCGGTACTGCAGCAGCCGCGCGAACAGCAGGTCGCGCACCTCCAGCAGAGCCAGATCGTCCTCGTCGTGCACCTCCCCGGACGGCAACAGCCGGGCGGCTTTGAGGTCGAGCAGTGTGGCGGCAATCACCAGGAAGGCGGTGGTCTCGTCGAGTTCGAGGGTGCGCCCGATCTCCTTGGTGTAGGCGATGAACTCGTCGGTGACCTGATGCAGCGCGACCTCGGTGACATCCATGCGGTGCGCGAAGATCAGCTGCAGCAGCAGGTCGAATGGACCCTCGAAATTGCTCAGCCGGACCTGGAAGCCCTGAGCTGCCTCGGGCGCCTCGCTAGCTGCTTCCTGTGTCACGCGCCGAACCGGTCGATGACCTCACGGGCCAGCGACCGATATGCCAGGGCGCCAGTGGATTTCGGCGCCCAGCTGGTGATCGGCTCGCCGGCCACGCTGGTTTCCGGGAATCGCACGGTGCGGGTGATGACGGTGTCGAACACCAGCTCGCCGAACCGCTCCACCACCCGCGCCATCACCTCGCGGGCGTTGACGGTGCGCGGGTCGTAGCGGGTCACCAGGATGCCGCTGATATCGAGCTTCGGGTTCAGCCGGTCGCGGACCTTGTCGACGGTGTCGGTGAGCAGCGCCAGCCCGCGCAGCGAGAAGTACTCACACTCGGTCGGGATGATCACTCCGTCGGCGCAGGCCAACCCGTTCACGGTGAGCAACCCCAGCGAGGGCTGGCAGTCGATCAGCACGTAGTCGTAGCGGTCCAGCACCGGGTACAGCGCGCGGGCCAGCGACTGCTCGCGGCCCACCTCGTTGACCAGTTGGATTTCCGCAGCCGACAGGTCGATATTGCTGGGCACCAGGTCCAGCCCGGGCACCCGGGTCTTGATGAGCACCTGGTCGATGGACACCCGCGGTTCGATCAGCAGGTTGTGCACCGTGTGCTCGAGTTCGTAGTGCGGCACCCCCAGCCCGGCGGACAGCGCACCCTGCGGGTCCAGGTCGACCAGCAGCACCCGGCGGCCGTACTCGGCCAGGCTGGCACCCAGGTTGATGGTCGAGGTGGTCTTCCCGACACCGCCCTTCTGGTTGCACATCGCGATGACCTTCGCGGGACCGTGCACGCTGCGCGGGCGGGGTTCGGGGATATCGCGCAGGGGTCGGCCGGTGAGACCCAGTTCGACCTCGGGGGTCGCTTCGGGGGTCACCATGCCCAGCTGCAGGGCGTCGTCGCTCATGAGACGCTCACGCGCGACCGCCGCAGGTCGGGGCCCTCATCCATGGCGAACATCGCAGCGAGTCTAACTGTGCAGAGCGCTCCGCGAACGCAGACCCGCTGGCTAATGTCGCAGGTATGAGCCTGACCAGACGGCTGCCGTTCCTGCGCTGGTCGTTCCTGCGACTGGCCTGGGGCGTCCGCAAGATCACCACGACCGGCCAGATCGGTGACGGCCGCGAGGCCGCCGCCGCCGACTTCGTGGAGACCCGAGCCCGCCCCGGCGACATCGATGACGTGATCGCCACCATCGACCGCTTCGCCTACGGGCACGCGTACCTGATCAATGTCGGTGACGAGAAAGGGCTGCTGCTGGATGCGGCCGTGCGCCGTGCGGCCCCCTCGACCGCACTGGAACTGGGCACCTACTGCGGGTACGGCGCGCTGCGCATCGCGCGGGCCGCACCGCAGGCCCGGGTGTTCTCGGTGGAGTTGTCCTCGGCCAACGCCGAGGTGGCCCGCCGGATCTGGGCCCATGCCGGGGTCGCCGACCGGGTCACCTGCGTGGTCGGCACCATCGGCGACGGCGGTACCACGCTGGATACGCTCGGGTTCACCCCCGGGCAGGTGGACCTGCTGTTTCTCGACCACGACAAGAACGCCTACCTCAGCGATCTGCTCGCCATCCTGGACCGCGGGTGGCTGCGCCGCGGTGCGGTGGTCGTCGCCGACAATGTCGGCATCCCCGGGGCGCCGCGATACCGCGCGTACATGAGCGAACACCAGGGCACGCTGTGGCGGACCATCGAACACAAGACGCACGCCGAATATCAGACGTTGCTGCCCGACCTGGTCCTGGAGTCCGACTATCTGGGCGCCTGACGGTCGCCTACCGCGCTAGCGTGCCCGCGGGTGCGCGCCGGCCCATACCTCGCGCAGCGCACTGACCGTCACCAGGGTGTAGATCTGGGTGGTGGTCACCGAGGCGTGGCCCAGCAGTTCCTGCACGACGCGTACGTCCGCGCCGCCCTCGAGCAGATGCGTCGCGAACGAGTGCCGCATGGTGTGCGGGGACACCGCCGAGGCGATACCCGCGGACTCGGCGGCATCCTGCAGCACCTGCCAGGCGCTCTGCCGGGACAACCGGCCGCCGCGGGCGTTGAGGAAGATCGCCGGAGTGCCCTTACCGCGGGCGGCCAGTCCTGGCCGGCCCCGCACCAGATAGTTCTCCAGCGCGCCGACCGCGGGCCGGCCGATCGGCACCAGGCGCTGCTTGCCGCCCTTGCCGCGCAGCAACACCGACCGCGATTCGGTGTCCACGTCGTCGACGTCGAGGCCGACCGCCTCGGAGATTCGCGCGCCGGTGGAATACAGGACCTCCAGCAGCGCCCGGTTCCGCAGGGTCAGCGGCCCGTCGGATTCCCGGTCCCCGCCGGCGGCCTCCAGCAGCGACACCACCTCGTCGAGGGTGAGGCTCTTGGGTAGCCGTCGGGTCGGGGTCGGCGGTTTGACCGCCCGCGACACATCGGTCTCGACGACCCCCTCGGCGGTGAGGAACCGGTGCAGTCCCCGTACGGCGACGAGGGTGCGCGCCGCCGACACCGCCGAGAGCGCGGTCACCCCGTTGTCCGGGTCGCCCTTGCGCAGCGCCACCAGGAAGTCACTGACGTCGGTCTCGGCGACCGCACGCAGATCGGCGATGCCGCGACCGGTCAGGTGGTCGGCGTAGCGGCGCAGGTCTCGCCGGTAGGAACTCAGGGTGTTGGCCGCGACGCCGCGCTCGATGGTGAGGTGGTCCAGATAGCCCTGTATCTGTTCGTCCAGCACACGCATCGCGGTCGTCACGGTTAGCCCTGCCGCGCCGCGAACGCGTGGGGCTTATCGGTCCAGGGGCTGTCCGCAGGCCGCAGCACGGACCGGTCGGTGGCCGCATGGGCCGCCAGAATCCCGGCCACCGCAATGGAATTGACGATCTCGCCGGAGAGCACCCGCCGGACGGCTTCGGCCAAGGGCACCCAGTCCAGCTTCAGGTCGGCTTCCTCGTGTTCGGCCTCGGGGCGGTCGATCTGCGACAGGCCGGTGGCCAGGAACACCCGCACGCTCTCGTCGGCGAAGCCCGGTGAGGTCACCAGGTCGACCAGCACCGACCAGTTCTCGGCGGCCAGTCCGGCCTCCTCGTGCAGTTCCCGCGCCGCGGTCCGGGCCGGGTCCTCCCCACCGACGTCGAGCAGTCCGGCGGGCAACTCCCACAGCCGCCGGGCGACCGGGTGCCGGTACTGGTAGACCATGGCAACCCGGTCGTTCTCGTCGAGTGCCACGACGGCGACCGCCCCGAAATGCTCGACCACCTCGCGGCGCGCCACCGTGTCACCCGGCATGTGCACGTCGTCGACGCGCAACGCGAGAATCTTTCCGGCGTAGATGGTCTCGCTGGACTCGGTACCGAAGTCGTGGTCAGCCACGGTGGGCAGGCTCAGGTGCGGGCTGCCCGGCGTCCTCGGTTTGTTCGATGCCGGTGTGTTCGGCGCCGTTGGGGCGCGCAACGTCCTCCAGCGGAAGTCGCTCGCCGGCCTTGTAGTCCAGTGCGGCACCGACGAAGGCGGCGAACAGCGGATGCGGCCGGGTCGGCCGGCTCTTGAGTTCCGGGTGAGCCTGGGTGCCGACCAGGAACGGGTGCACGTCCGCGCCGTACTCGACGAACTCGACGAGGTGCCCGTCCGGTGAGGTGCCGGAGAATTTCAGTCCGCTCTCCGCGATCCGGTCCCGGTAGGCGTTGTTGACCTCGTAGCGGTGCCGGTGCCGTTCGGATACCTCGGTGGCGCCGTAGGCTTGGGCCACAATGGATCCCGGCTCCAGCGCCGCGGGGTAGGCGCCCAGGCGCATGGTGCCACCGAGGTCGGCCTCTCCGGCGACGGCGTCCAGCTGATCGGCCATGGTCGCGACCACCGGATCCGGGGTGTCCGGGTCGAATTCGGCGGAGCTGGCCTCGGTGAGGCCGACCGAGCGCGCCGCCTCGATGACGATGCACTGCAGGCCCAGGCACAGCCCCAGCAGCGGCACCTTGCGCTTGCGGGCGTACCGGATGGCGCCGAGCTTGCCTTCGATACCGCGGATGCCGAAGCCGCCGGGGATCAGCACGGCGTGCACCTCGTCGAGCGCGGCGGCCGCGCCGGCGTCGGTCTCACAGTCATCGGAGGCGATCCAGCGGAGCTCGACCTTGGAGTGGTGCGCGAAACCGCCGGCACGCAGCGCCTCGGCCACCGACAGGTACGCATCGGACAGGTCGATGTACTTGCCCACCAACGCGATTCGGACGGTTTCCCGCGGCTCGTGGACCCGCTGGAGCAGGTCGTTCCACTGGGTCCAGTCCACGTCGCGGAACGGCAGGTTCAACCGGCGCACCACATAGGCGTCGAGTTCCTCGCGGTGCAGCACCTTGGGGATGTCGTAGATCGAGGGGGCGTCCGGAGTCGAGATGACGCCGTCGATGTCCACGTCGCACATCAGCGCGATCTTGTTCTTCAGCCCTTCGGGCACGTCGCGGTCGCAGCGCAGGATCAGCGCATCGGGGCTGATGCCGATGCTGCGCAGTGCGGCCACCGAGTGCTGGGTGGGCTTGGTCTTGAGCTCACCGGACGGCGCCAAGTAGGGCACCAGCGAGACATGCAGGAAGAAGCAGTTGTCCCGGCCGACTTCGTGGCGGACCTGGCGGGCGGCCTCCAGGAACGGCAGCGATTCGATATCGCCGACGGTGCCGCCGATCTCGGTGATCACCACGTCAGGCCGGTTGCCGGCCGCGTCGGGCTCGGCCATGGCCAGGATGCGGCGCTTGATCTCGTCGGTGATGTGCGGGATGACCTGGACGGTGTCGCCGAGGTACTCGCCGCGGCGCTCCTTGGCGATCACCGTGGAGTACACCTGGCCGGTGGTCACGTTCGCCGACCCGGACAGGTCGCGGTCCAGGAAGCGTTCGTAGTGGCCGACGTCGAGGTCGGTCTCCGCGCCGTCCTCGGTGACGAACACCTCGCCGTGCTGGAACGGGTTCATGGTGCCCGGATCGACATTGAGGTACGGGTCGAGCTTCTGCATCGTCACCTGCAACCCGCGCGCGGTGAGCAGCTGCCCGAGGCTACTGGCCGTCAGGCCTTTACCGAGCGAAGAAGCAACACCACCGCTGACGAAGAGATGCTTGGTCGCGGTCTGCGGGTGCTTGCGTAGTGCGGGCAAGAACAACCTCCGTGGCGATGGGGCGAGTAGGTAATCAAACGATTTTCGACCTACTCAGGGCCTGCCGACCCACGGAAGTTCACCTTAACACCAGCGAGGTCAAGCCGCGCCTGGCGCGCCGGAGACGAGGGGTGTTCTCGGTGGTGCTACTGCGGCACGGTGACCGACGTCGCACCCTGCCCGGTACCGAACCGGCCGGGTTGCCCGCCGCGCAGCAACTCGCCCAACGCCAGCACCGTGGTGATGCGCCCGGACTCCACGTCGACGTTGTCAACGGTGCTGACCGCACCGGACAGCGCCGCGTCGGACCGGATCACCGCGACCGCCGCGGTGCCCGACGCCGAGCCGTCCCGACCGGCGAGCACCGTGCCGCCGTGCGGGGCCAGGCCCGCCGCGAAGCGTGCGACGGTGGCGCCGCGGTTTCCGGCGTCGTCTCCGAGCGTGCCGCCGGTGACGACCACCGCGGTGTCCGCAGCTCCGACCTTCTCGGTGCCGTAGGTGATGAATCCGGTATCGCGCAGGGTGGCCAGCACGGTCTCGCGTTGCTCGTCGGGAACCGCGCGTTCCTTGCCCCGCAACACCGAGATGCCGACCAGGTCGCCCGCCTGGGACCCCTGGTCCACCGAGGTGGTGCTCAACTGCCGCCCCGCCGGGATGATCGGCGAATTCACCACCGAGAGCAGCTTTTCCGCAGAATTGGCGTCGACGAACTGCGGTGTCAGCGCGATGGTGCCGCTGACCGCGGCACCGGACTGTCCGACCAGCCGGGCCACCGCGTCCACGTCGTCATCGGTGGCATCCGGGGTCCGGAACAGCACCACCGCCTTGTCCCGCAGAGTGTCGCGCAGGATGCGGGGCGCCATGGCTGCGTCGAACTCGCCCGCCGCACCCAGTTTTTCGTTGAGCTCGTTCTTGTCGTCGTTGAGCGTGTCGATCTGGCTGCGCAGGTCCGCCTTGTCGCTGCGCAGGCCGGACAGCACGGTGTCGGAGAACAGGCCGGAGCCCAGCACCACGCCGATGGCCAGTGCCAGGAAGACCGCCGCCAGCGAGATGGCGTGCGTGCGCAGTGAGATCACGGTGCTAGGACACCAGACCCTGCGCCCACAGCAGGAAGCGGTTCCAGTACTCGACCACCCATTCCAGAACCGCGGTGTCCGCGCGGGTCACCCACAGCGCGACGATCACCGCGACCAGCATCGCCAGTACCAGCATCGCGATCGCTCCCGCGGAGACCCGGCTGCGGTACAGCGTGGCGACAGCCTTCGCGTCGACCAGCTTCTCCCCGACCTTGAGCCGGGTCAGGAAGGTCGACGGATTGCTCTGCTGACGTGACCGGTCGAAGAACTCCTCGATGGTGGCGCTGTGCCCGGCGGTGACGATCAGCGACGCCCCGTGGTGGTGGCACAGCAGCAGCGCGAGGTCGGCGGCCGACCCGGCGGCCGGGAAGGTCATCGCACCCACGCCCAGATCCTGGATCCGCTCCAGGCCGGGGGCGTGCCCGTCGGCGTCGGCGGGCAGTACCACCTGGGCGCCGCAGCGCAGCGCGTCGGTGCTGATGGTGCTCGGGTCCCCCACGATCAGCGCCGGGCGGTAGCCCGACTTGCGCAGCAGGTCCGCGCCGGCGCCGACGCCGACCAGGACCGGCTGGTACTCCTTGATGAACGGCTTGAGCGCCTTGAGGTCCTCGGCGGCTCCCGGCCCTTCGGCGACCACGACCACGTGCCGGCGATCCATGTCCACATCGATGTCGGGGATGCCCATGCCGTCGATCAGTAGCGGGCTCTCGCTGCGGATGAACTCGATGGTGTTGCCGGCGAACGCCTCCAGGTGTGCGACCAACCCGCTCTTGGCCTCGACCATGAGCTCGTGGATCTCCAGATCGGTCCGCTCGGTGCCCACGGCGATACGCCGGTCGCCGGAGTAGACGCCGCCGTTGTTCAGCCGGACGCGGGCGCCGTCCTTGATCTTCTTGAAGATCTCCGGGCCGGCCTCGTCGATGAGGACGATGCCGTTGGCCACCAGCACCTCGGGCCCGAGGTTGGGGTACCGGCCGGAGATCGACGGCGAGGCGTTCACCACACCGGCGACCTCGGCTTCCACCAACGCATCCGCGGTGATCCGGTCCAGGTCCTGGGCGTCGAGGACGACGATGTCGCCGGGACCGATGCGCCGAAGCAATCGGTCGATGTCGCGGTCAACGCGGGCGGTACCGACTACGCCCGGCTTTGAGCTGGCATTACGCGATAGCAACGCTGACATCTTCATGTGGCGATTCTGGCCGCCAACCCTCAAGGTGAGGTGGAGGCGCGCCGTAACATCAGCCTCACAAGTTTCTTTCTGTCACATCTGCAACAGATGAATGGTCTCGATCCCGCGTCGTCGCCCACTCAAGTCGCGCTTGGACGCCGTCCTCAATCACGCTTGGACGCGTAGTGGCGTGCCGCCTTCGCACGGTTCCCGCAGGTGGCCATCGAATGCCAGCGTCGGGCGCCGTTCTTGGAGGTGTCGTAGAACCAGAGCACGCAGTGCTCGTGCGCGCACTGCTTGATCCGGCCGGGCGCCTCGGCGACCAACCGCAGCAGATCCTCGGCCGCCAGCCAGCCGGGCAACCATTCCGGACGCGCCACCTCGACCTCGTCGTGCGGACCGGCCGGGCCGAGTGAGCGCCGCACCCGCCCCTGCTCGAGCACCGCGTTCAGCTCTTGGGGGTCGCCATCGGCGACCACCCGCAGCACGGCCTCGCGGGCGCGCACCAACGCCAGCCGGGTCTGCTCGTCGGCTTCGCAGCGCCGGTCCAGACCGTTGGTCTTGAGCCAGCGCCGCAGCCCGTCGACATCGACGAGCAGATCCCGCGGACCCTCGGGCGACATCCACCTGGTGTTCAGCAAGTCCAACGCGAGCGGTTCGCCGACATGCGGTCGCGGATCACGCATGACTCGCATCACCCCATCCCGTAACCATCAAAACCACGATAGGCAGTTGACAGCGTCGCGTCTCGTTTCTAACCTTCAATTGTCAATACACCGGTTATATGGAGGCGCACGATGAGCACGACCACCCCGCAGATCACTCCCGGCCACGTCGGCCTGAACGTCACCGACCTGACCCGGTCGGTGGACTTCTACCGTCGGGCACTGGGTTTCGAGCAGCTGGCCATCAGCAGCGAGGGCGACCGCCGCTTCGCCTTCCTCGGTGTCGACGGCGACCTGCGCCTGACCCTCTGGCAGCAGAGCTCCGGCGAGTTCTCCACCGGGACACCCGGCCTGCACCACCTGTCCTTCCAGGTCGAGAGCATCGAACAGGTCCGCACCGTGGAAGCGGCGCTCAAGGACCTGGGCGCGACCTTCGCCCACGACGGTGTCGTGGCACACGGGGAGGGCACGCCGTCGGGCGGCATCTTCTTCACCGACCCGGACGGGATCCGCCTCGAAGTCTTCGCCCCCACCGGCGCCGAGGCCGAGCACGCGCCCGACGGGGAATCCCCCACCTGCGGATTCTTCTGAGCAGCGCCATGACGGTGTATCACCCCGGCGAACTCGCGGTACAGGGCCGGCTGGGCCAGAGCGACATCGCCGCACGCCTGAGCCGGATGGTGCGTAGTGAGATCCCCGACGCCGCAGCCGTTTTCCTGACCGAACAACCGATGGTCGTGCTGGCCGCCGCCGACGAGGCCAACCGCGTGTGGGCCGGTCTGGTCACCGGCTCGCCCGGCTTCGTGCACGTCGTGCCCGGGGGTGAAGAGATCGCCGTGGACGCGTTGCCGGTGACCGGCGATCCGCTGCGCGAAGTACTGACCGGGGCACCGCAGCGGGTCGGCATGATCGCCATCGACCCCGCGACGCGGCGCCGGATGCGGGTCAACGGCCTCGCCACACCGACCGGGTCCGGCCTGCTGATCCGGCCGGATCAGGTCTATTCGAACTGCCCGAAGTACATCTCGCGCAGGCACGTCGAGCGCGTTACGACACCAGCAGGCGAACGCGTTCAGCGGCACGCGACGTCCCTCGACGCACGGACCCAACAGATCATCGCGGCGGCCGACACGTTCTTCATCGGGTCGGCCGATGCCGACGGCAACGCCGACGCTTCACACCGCGGCGGCAATCCGGGCTTCCTGCAGGTACTTTCGCCGACCCGGCTGCACTGGCCCGACTACCGGGGCAACTCGATGTTCATGACGCTGGGCAACATCGCCGCCAACCCGCACGCCGGGCTGCTGATCCCGGATTGGCGCACCGGGGCATCGCTGCAGCTCACCGGGACCGCCGCGATCAGCTGGGAGCGCGGACCGAGCGCGCAGTGCTGGGTCGAGTTCAGCATCGAGAAGACGGTCGAGCTGACGGGCGCCAGCCCGCTGCGCTGGAGCACCGCGGAACTGTCGCCGGCCAACCCGGCCTGAACTCAGGCCTGGGCGCGGTCGCGCTGAGCGGACTCCCACAGCTCCCGGGCATGTGCCCGGCCGCTGTCGGTATCGCCGAGTCCGGCGAGCATCCGGGCCAGCTCGGCCACCCGGTCCTCATCCTGCAGCCGGACCACCCGGCTGGACTTGGGTCCACTCTCCACCACCAGGTGGGTGTCCGCGTAGGCGGCGACCTGCGGCAGGTGCGTGACCACGATGACCTGGTGGGTGCGCGCCAGCCGGGCCAACCGGCGCCCGATCTGTACCGCGGCACGCCCGCCGACCCCGGCGTCGACCTCGTCGAACACCATGGTGGTGCCCTCCGCGGAAGCGGACAGCACCACTTCCAGAGCCAGCATCACCCGGGACAACTCACCGCCGGAGGCGCTCTTGGCCAGCGGCAGCAGGTCGGTGCCGCGGTGTGCGGCAAAGCCGAACTCCACGGCGTCGACCCCGTCGTGACCGGCATGCGCCTTGGTGCCGTCGGCCAGCACGATCGGCGCCGAGTCGTCGGTGCGGGCCGGCAGCGGGGCCACCGAGATCCCGAAGTCAGCACCGGACATCGCCAGGCCGGCCAGCTCGGCGGTGACGGCCTTGGCCAGTCCCTTGGCCGACTTGGCGCGGGCCTTGGTGAGGTCGGCTGCCGCGGAGACCAACGCGGTGTGCAATTCGTCGACCTTCTGTTGCAGCCCAGCCAGCGCCTCCTCGGAGACGTCGAGCTGGGACAGCCGGCTGCGGGCGTCCTTCGCCCAGGCCAGCACCGCGTCGATATCGGCGCCGTACTTGCGGGTCAGGCCGCGCAGTTCGCTCTGGCGGGCCAGTTTGCTTTCCAATGTGCTTGCGTCACTGGGAAGTTCGGACAGGAAATCGCCGAGTTCGCCCGACACGTCGGCGATCACGGCGACCGCTTCGGCCAGCCGCTCCCCCAGCGCCTGCAGGGCACCGTCGTCGGTGCCCTCCAAAGCGGCCTTCGCCGAGGCGACATTGGCGGCGGCCGAGAAGGCGTCGGTGCCGTCATCGTCGGGCGGGCCCGCCAGCGCGGCGCGCGCCCCGGCCGCGGATTCCCGCAGCGCATCGAGTTCGGAGAGCCTGCGGATGTCGGCGACCAGTGCGTCGTCCTCGCCCGGGGCCGGGTCGACGGCGTCGATCTCGTTGAGTCCGAAGGTCAGCCGGTCCGCTTCGAGGGCAAGTTCGCGGGCCCGCTCGGTGCGGTCCACCAGGTCCCGGCGCGCGGCCAGCCAGTCCTCCCGCAGTGCGCGGTACTTGCGCAGCGGGGCCGCGACATCGGCGAACCGGTCGAGCGCAGCGCGCTGCTCGTCCGGGCGCATCAGCCGCAGCTGATCGTTCTGCCCGTGCAACGCCAACAGCTCGTTGGTGAATCCGCTCAACGATTTCGCCGGCACACTGCGGCCACCGAGGTAGGCCCGCGACGGCCCGTCGCGGCTGACCGAGCGAGCCGCGATGACGCTGTCGTCGTCGTCGCGGTCGGCACCGGAGGAATCCAGGATCTCGTCGATGCGTACGGTGACATCGCCGCCCAGCTCGGCCGTGGTGAAACGCCCCTCCACCACGGCGCGATCCGCACCGGTGCGCACCCGGCTGGCGTCGGCGCGGGCGCCGCCCAGCAGGTGCAGCCCGGTTACCACCATCGTCTTGCCGGCACCGGTCTCCCCGGTCAGCACGGTCAGCCCGCGGTCGAACTCGGCCGTCGCCGAACTGATCGCGCCCAGGGACTCGATTCGGATCTCGGAAAGCACTACTGACCACGCCATCCCGTGACGGGCAGCCGGAACTTGCGCACCAGCCGGTCGGTGAACGGCGCACTGTCGAGGCGCACCCACTTCAGCGGGGTACCGCAGCGGGTGACCTCCAGGCGGGCACCGGCCGGTACCACCATCTTGCGGCGGCCGTCGCAGAACGCGACAGCGTCGTTGCCGGATGCCTCGATCTCGATGGCGATGGCGGCGTTAGGGCTGGTCACCATGGGCCGGGCGAACAACGCGTGAGCGTTGTTGGGTACCACCAGGATCGCCTCGAGGTCCGGCCACAGGATCGGTCCGCCCGCGGAGAACGCGTACGCGGTGGACCCGGTGGGTGTCGAGACCAGCACCCCGTCGCAGCCGAACGAGGACACCGGGCGCCCGTCGACCTCCAGAACGACGCCGAGCACACCGAGGCGGGGGCCCTTCTCCAGACTCGCCTCGTTGAGCGCCCAGCCGCGGTCGCTGATCTTGCCGCCCTCGCGCACCGCGATGTCCAGCGTCATCCGTTCCTCGACGACATAGTCGCGGGCGATGACGTGCTCGAGCACATCGTCGAGGGCTTCGGCTTCGGCCTCGGCCAGGAAGCCGATGCGCCCGAGATTGATGCCCAGCACCGGGATCTCGACGTTGCGGGCCAGCTCGGCGGCACGCAGGAACGTACCGTCACCACCGAGTGCGAGCACCAGCTCACAGCCTTCGGCGGCCTGTTCGTCGGCGTCGACGACGTCGAGTTGCACGCCCAGCGCCCGGATCTCGTCCGGGGCGAGGTGCAGCGAGCCACGGTCGACGGCTTCGGCGGTCAGCACCCGCAGGGCGATGCCGTGCCCGCCGAGCACCTTTTCGACCCGCCGGGCGGTTTCGGTGGCCTCCTCACGGCCGGTGTGCACCACCAACAGGATGGAACGTTCCGCGCTGGATTCTTCGGAAGTCATTGCGGCCCTTCGTCGATGGCACGAAAAACGGCGTGTTCGAGTTCTGCGCCGGTCAGCGGCGTCTCGGTTTCGGCACGGAAGCGCAGGAAGAATTCGACGTTGCCGGACGGTCCCGGCAGCGGGCTGGCCGTGACGCCGACGGTGTGCCAGCGCAATTCGGCGGCCCGGTGCGCGACGGCGAGGACCGCCTCGGCACGCAGGGCCGGATCCGACACCACCCCACCCGGACCGACCCGGTCCTTCCCGACCTCGAATTGCGGCTTCACCATCGGCACGATATCGGCACCCGGTGACGCGCAGGCAGTCAGCGCCGGCAACACGGTGGCCAACGAGATGAACGAGAGATCGGCGACCACCAGGTCGACCGGGCCGCCGATGGCTTCCGGTGTCAAAGTGCGCACATTGGTACGTTCCAGCACGTGCACCCGCTCGTCGGAACGCAGCGACCAGGCCAGCTGCCCGTAGCCGACGTCGGCTGCGACGACCTCGGCGGCGCCCCGGTCGAGCAGGACCTCGGTGAAGCCGCCGGTCGAGGCGCCGGCGTCGAGGCAGCGCCGACCCTCGACGGGCACCCCGAACGCGTCGAGGGCACCGATGAGTTTGTGCGCGCCGCGCGACACCCAGGTGCGTTCGTCCGCGGCGACCGTCAGTTTGGCGTCCACCGATACCGCGGTAGCCGGTTTGGCGGCCGGCATGCCGTCGATGCGCACCCGCCCGGCATTGATCAGTTCGGCGGCCTGTTGGCGTGACCGGGCCAGCCCGCGTCGCACCAGCTCGGCATCCACCCGTGCCCGTCGCGCCATGCGGTCAGCGCTCCCGGGTCGCGTCGCCCCGGCCCTCCACCGATTCCAGGGCGCGGACCAGCAGGTCATGCGCCTGTTCCAGGCGGACTGCGACGGCGTCTATTTCGGCGTCCTCCAACCCACCGGAATCGATGTCCGGCAGGTCGGCCAGCAGCGCCGCGATGTCGGTGCGGATCTGCTCGGGATCGGTACTCATATCGCTGATCACGCTAGCCGATGCGGTCAGGACAGCAGCGACCAGCGTTGTAGAGCGGCGTGTGCCGTGTCGTCACCGGCCCGCACCTGCACAGCGCCCTCGCCCTGCCAGACCGCGTGCGCAACGGCACGCACCACGCTCAGCGGGTCGCCGTCCTCACCGCCGGCGGCGTGCACGGTGACCGTCGAACCGTTGGTGTCCGTCCGCCAGGCCGGGTGGGCGCCGATCCGCAGTGTCTCGGCGTCGGTGTTGAGCGACCGCAGATCTTCGGCCAGGTAGTCCGGCCGACTCCCGGCCGGGGCGTGCACCATGTCCGCGGCATTGTTCACCCCGGTCAGCACCATCAAGCTGGGCAGGCCGGCGGCGTTTGCGCCTTCGATGTCGGTGTCGAGCCGGTCCCCGATCACCAGCGGGGACCGGAAATCGCCGCGGGCCAACGCATCGTTCATCAATGTCGGGGCGGGCTTGCCGGCCACCTGCGGCTCGCTGTCGGTGGCGGTGCGCAGCGCGGCGACCATCGAGCCGTTGCCCGGCAGCAGTCCACGTTCCGACGGCAGGGTGCGGTCGACGTTGGCGGCCACCCACAGGGCTCCGGCGCGGATGGCCAGCGCGGCCTCGGACAGATCCGGCCAGCCGGTCTGCGGCGAGTGGCCCTGCACGACGGCCACCGGGTCGTCATCGAAGGTCCGGACCGGCTTCAAACCGACGGCCTCGATCTCGGCAGCCAACGAATCGGTGCCGACGATCAGGACAGCGGCGCCGGCGGGCAGCTGAGCGGCGAGCAGCCGGGCCGCGCTCTGCGCGCTGGTGACGACGTCCTCGGGTGCAGCCGCGAAGCCGAGCTCCTGGAGATGAGCGGCCACCTCGGGCGCCGAGCGGGACGCGTTGTTGGTGACGTAGAGGGCGCGGGCCTGCACCCCCGCCAGGCTCTGCACCGCACCGGTGGTGGGTTCGTGGCCGCGGAAGACGGTGCCGTCCAGATCCAGGAGCAGGCAGTCATGCTCCTGTGCCAGCGTCCCCATCTCAGGTCAGCTCGGCGACGCGCTCTTCGGCGTCGGTGACACCGTCGACGTCGACGGCGGCGGCGTTGAGGAAGGCCTGCACGGCCTCGTCGGACCGCCCGAGGGCGAGCAGGGTCTCCGCGTAGGCGTAGAACAGCCGGGCGCTGGTCTGCCCGAGCCGGGTGCTGTCCAGGGGTGGGCTGGACAGCACGGCCAGGGCCTGTTCGTGCTGGCCGAGGTCGGAGCGGGCACCGGCGACGACGATGCGCAGCTCGTCGGCATCATCTCCGGTGAGCTGCTGGGCCTCATCACTGCGGGCCAGTTCGACGGCCCGCTCGGGACGTCCGACACCGCGCTCGCAGTCCGCGATGAGCGGGAGCAGCGCGGACTTGCTGCCCATCCGGCGTGCTGCCCGCAGCTCGGCGAGCGCCTGGGCCCAGTCCCCGCAGTAGTAGGCGGCGATACCGACGGCCTCCCGGACCGCGGCGATGCGGCCGGACCGGGCACGTGCGGCGCGGGCATGCTCCAGTGCGGCGGCCGGGTCGTCTTCCAGCAGCTCGCCCGCCGCGACCAGGTGGCGTGCCACCACGTCGGCGGTGGATTTGTCCAAAGTGATCAGTTCACTGCGGATCTCGGGCGAGAGCTGCTTGGCCTCGATCTCCGGGGGAATGCGCGGACCGACGGGACGCTGGTCGTCACCATTGGACTGCGGCTGCTCCCGACGGGCACGGTTGGGCCCGGAAGACCACGGCGGGTTGGGCCTGTCGCCCCCACTACGACGCGGCCCGCCGCCGGCACCGGAACGCCCGGTCCCGCCGGGGCCCGAGCGGTAGCCGCTGTTGCCACCGGTGCGTTGGGCGTCGCCCGCCGCACGGCGCGGACGCCGTTCGCCGCTGCCGCCTTGTCTGTCCTCGGCCACAGTCGCCTTCCTGATCGATCAACCGTCTCGCCAAAAGGATAGCCGGGAGCCGGCGAATCACGACAGTTGCATTGATTGCGACCATTTATTGCCATTGAATTCGAGCACGGAAATGGTCGAAAAATACGTACAAACACAAATGCCGCGGCCCTCCAAACTGGGTTTGGAGGGCCGCGGGCTTAATGTGTGTTCGGCGGTGTCCTACTTTTCCACCCTGTTGGGTAGTATCATCGGCGCTGGTAGGCTTAGCTTCCGGGTTCGGGATGGGACCGGGCGTTTCCCTGCCGCTATGGCCGCCGTAACTTTATTCACCCTTTTCTGGGCGCCCCCACGCGTGTGGTGGGGGAAGTGTGTTTTGGTGGTGGAGTGTGTCAACCGTTGTGGGTTGATACGTGTTTCCGTTTGTGGTGTGGTTGCGGGCGTTGTTTGATTGCGTCTTTTTTTCTTACACGGTGTTTATCTGCTACCCACGGATGGTGGGTGTGTGTAAGTTTTCGGCCGGTTAGTGCCAGTTCCCTAAACCTATTGCTAGGTGTACAGGTCTGGTCTATCGATCCCATGGTCTGTGGGGGGCCTTATCCCTCTAAAAGGGTGAGAAGCCTGGTCTTGGAGAAGGTTTCCCGCTTAGATGCTTTCAGCGGTTATCCTGTCCGAACGTGGCTATCCAGCCGTGCCCCTGGTGGGACAACTGGTGGACCAGAGGTTCGTCCGTCCCGGTCCTCTCGTACTAGGGACAGGTTTCCTCAAGCTTCTGACGCGCGCGGCGGATAGAGACCGAACTGTCTCACGACGTTCTAAACCCAGCTCGCGTGCCGCTTTAATGGGCGAACAGCCCAACCCTTGGGACCTGCTCCAGCCCCAGGATGCGACGAGCCGACATCGAGGTGCCAAACCATCCCGTCGATATGGACTCTTGGGGAAGATCAGCCTGTTATCCCCGGGGTACCTTTTATCCGTTGAGCGACACCCCTTCCACTCAGAGGTGCCGGATCACTAGTCCCGACTTTCGTCCCTGCTCGACATGTACGTCTCGCAGTCAAGCTCCCTTGTGCACTTACACTCAACACCTGATTGCCGTCCAGGTTGAGGGAACCTTTGGGCGCCTCCGTTACATTTTAGGAGGCAACCGCCCCAGTTAAACTACCCACCAGGCACTGTCCCTGAACCGGATATACGGTTCGAAGTTAGAGGCCCAATACGATCAGAGTGGTATTTCAACAATGACTCCACACACACTGGCGTGCATGCTTCACAGTCTCCCACCTATCCTACACAAACCGTATCGAGCACCAATACCAAGTTGTAGTGAAGGTCCCGGGGTCTTTTCGTCCTGCCGCGCGTAACGAGCATCTTTACTCGTAGTGCAATTTCGCCGAGTCTATGGTTGAGACAGTTGAGAAGTCGTTACGCCATTCGTGCAGGTCGGAACTTACCCGACAAGGAATTTCGCTACCTTAGGATGGTTATAGTTACCACCGCCGTTTACTGGGGCTTAAATTCTCCGCTTCACCCCGAAGGATTAACGGGTCCTCTTAACCTTCCAGCACCGGGCAGGCGTCAGTCCGTATACATCGTCTT
This sequence comes from Mycobacterium sp. AMU20-3851, assembly GCF_043974665.1. Lineage (NCBI taxonomy): Bacteria > Bacillati > Actinomycetota > Actinomycetes > Mycobacteriales > Mycobacteriaceae > Mycobacterium > Mycobacterium sp. AMU20-3851. The sequence continues at coordinate 2,310,106 of NZ_CP146371.1, read as the reverse complement.
GCGACTTCGCACGGACCTGTGTTTTTAGTAAACAGTCGCTTCTCACTGGTTTGTGCCACCCCCCACCGCTGCCGGCTGCAAGAGCCATGACAGTAGGAGGTCCCCCTTCTCCCGAAGTTACGGGGGCATTTTGCCGAGTTCCTTAACCATAGTTAACTCGTACGCCTTAGTATTCTCTACCTGACCACCTGTGTTGGTTTGGGGTACGGGCCGTGTGTGAACTCGCTAGAGGCTTTTCTCGGCAGCATAGGATCACCGAATTCGCCTCAATCGGCTATGCATCACCTCTCAGGATATGTGAGATCCGGATTTGCCTAGATCTCTCCCTACAGGCTTACCCCGGTATTACCACTGACCGGTACGGCTACCTTCCTGCGTCACCCCATCGCTTGACTACTACCAGAGAAGGTCCCGCGCAGCCGGCGACTTTCCGCTCCCGAAGGATTGGATAGGCCACCATTTGGGCGGTTAGTACCTCTGATTCATCATGGGCGCGCACACACGGGTACGGGAATATCAACCCGTTGTCCATCGACTACGCCTGTCGGCCTCGCCTTAGGTCCCGACTCACCCTGGGCGGACTGGCCTGCCCCAGGAACCCTTGGTCTTTCGGCGGGCAAGGTTCTCACTTGCCTTATCGCTACTCATGCCTGCATTCTCACTCCCACACCCTCCACAACTGGATCACTCCGCTGCTTCACTGGATGCAGGACGCTCCCCTACCCATCGATTACTCGATGCCGCGGCTTCGGCGGTGTGCTTGAGCCCCGCTACATTATCGGCGCACAATCACTTGACCAGTGAGCTATTACGCACTCTTTCAAGGGTGGCTGCTTCTAAGCCAACCTCCTGGTTGTCTTCGCGACTGCACATCCTTTTCCACTTAGCACACGCTTAGGGGCCTTAGCCGGCGATCTGGGCTGTTTCCCTCTCGACGCACGGAGCTTATCCCCCGCCGTCTCACTGCCACGCTTTCACTTACCGGCATTCGGAGTTTGGCTGACGTCAGTAACCTTGTGAGGCCCATCGGCCATCCAGTAGCTCTACCTCCGGTAAGAAACACGCAACGCTGCACCTAAATGCATTTCGGGGAGAACCAGCTATCACGGAGTTTGATTGGCCTTTCACCCCTACCCACAACTCATCCCCTCAGTCTTCAACCTAAGTGGGTTCGGTCCTCCACAACATCTTACTGCTGCTTCAACCTGGCCATGGGTAGATCACTCCGCTTCGGGTCCAGAACACACCACTACACCAACCCCTCTGGATTGGATACGCCCTATTCAGACTCGCTTTCGCTGCGGCTACCCCACACGGGTTAACCTCGCGACATGTCCCTGACTCGCAGGCTCATTCTTCAAAAGGCACGCCATCACCCCACGCAAGCGAGGGCTCTGACGGATTGTAGGCACACGGTTTCAGGTACTATTTCACTCCCCTCCCGGGGTACTTTTCACCATTCCCTCACGGTACTAATCCGCTATCGGTCATTGGGAAGTATTCAGGCTTACCGGGTGGTCCCGGCAGATTCACAGCAGATTTCACGGGCCCGCTGCTACTCGGGGACAGCCTCACAACAGAGTTCATGTTTTCACGTACCGGGCTCTCACCGTCTACGGCAGGCCATCCCAAGACCACTTCCGCTAACACAAACTTTTCTCACTGTTGCCCCAGTCGGCGGACTGGAGAAGAAACGCCCCACAACCCCGCACACACAACCCCCGCCGGGTATCACATGCATACGGTTTAGCCATCCTCCGCTTTCGCTCGCCACTACTCACGGAATCACTGTTGTTTTCTCTTCCTACGGGTACTGAGATGTTTCACTTCCCCGCGTTCCCTCCCGACGGCTATATATTCACCGGCGGGTAACACGACATCACTCGTGCTGGGTTTCCCCATTCGGACATCCTCGGATCAACGCTCGGTTGGCAGCTCCCCGAGGCTTATCGCAGCCTCCTACGTCCTTCATCGGCTCCCAATGCCAAGGCATCCACCATGCGCCCTTAAACACTTACAACACAGATAAAACCAAATAGAAGAAAAAAATTGCACATCAAACACACACAACAAAAACCCAGGCTCCCGAAGAAACCCAGACTCTTCTTGCGTGCTAGATGCTCGCAACCACTATCCACAAATCAAACACCACACCCCACCACCAAAGATGGAGCAACAACAAGAACTCCCACCCAACGGTGTGAGCCGGCACAAGACCCTCACATAGAGGACCAAGACCGCGGGCCTGTTGTCTCAAAGCCCAATAGTGTGTCTGGCAGTTTCAAAAGTTTGTTGTGCACCGACCGACAGCCCACTACAGGCGCCGGCACTGATCTCCCAACCGTACTGATCCCACACTCGTGGGGACGGGGGAACTTAATTGGTGCTCCTTAGAAAGGAGGTGATCCAGCCGCACCTTCCGGTACGGCTACCTTGTTACGACTTCGTCCCAATCGCCGATCCCACCTTCGACGGCTCCCTCCCACAAGGGGTTAGGCCACCGGCTTCGGGTGTTACCGACTTTCATGACGTGACGGGCGGTGTGTACAAGGCCCGGGAACGTATTCACCGCAGCGTTGCTGATCTGCGATTACTAGCGACTCCGACTTCACGGGGTCGAGTTGCAGACCCCGATCCGAACTGAGACCGGCTTTGAAAGGATTCGCTCCACCTCACGGCATCGCAGCCCTTTGTACCGGCCATTGTAGCATGTGTGAAGCCCTGGACATAAGGGGCATGATGACTTGACGTCATCCCCACCTTCCTCCGAGTTGACCCCGGCAGTCTCCTACGAGTCCCCGGCATAACCCGCTGGCAACATAGGACAAGGGTTGCGCTCGTTGCGGGACTTAACCCAACATCTCACGACACGAGCTGACGACAGCCATGCACCACCTGCACACAGGCCACAAGGGAAACCACATCTCTGCAGTCGTCCTGTGCATGTCAAACCCAGGTAAGGTTCTTCGCGTTGCATCGAATTAATCCACATGCTCCGCCGCTTGTGCGGGCCCCCGTCAATTTCTTTGAGTTTTAGCCTTGCGGCCGTACTCCCCAGGCGGGGTACTTAATGCGTTAGCTACGGCACGGATCCCAAGGAAGGAAACCCACACCTAGTACCCACCGTTTACGGCGTGGACTACCAGGGTATCTAATCCTGTTCGCTCCCCACGCTTTCGCTCCTCAGCGTCAGTTACTGCCCAGAGACCCGCCTTCGCCACCGGTGTTCCTCCTGATATCTGCGCATTCCACCGCTACACCAGGAATTCCAGTCTCCCCTGCAGTACTCAAGTCTGCCCGTATCGCCCGCACGCCCACAGTTAAGCTGTGAGTTTTCACGAACAACGCGACAAACCACCTACGAGCTCTTTACGCCCAGTAATTCCGGACAACGCTCGGACCCTACGTATTACCGCGGCTGCTGGCACGTAGTTGGCCGGTCCTTCTTCTGCACATACCGTCACTTGCGCTTCGTCTGTGCTGAAAGAGGTTTACAACCCGAAGGCCGTCATCCCTCACGCGGCGTCGCTGCATCAGGCTTGCGCCCATTGTGCAATATTCCCCACTGCTGCCTCCCGTAGGAGTCTGGGCCGTATCTCAGTCCCAGTGTGGCCGGTCACCCTCTCAGGCCGGCTACCCGTCGTCGCCTTGGTAGGCCATTACCCCACCAACAAGCTGATAGGCCGCGGGCTCATCCCACACCGCAAAAGCTTTCCACCACACACCATGAAGCGCGTGGTCATATTCGGTATTAGACCCAGTTTCCCAGGCTTATCCCAAAGTGCAGGGCAGATCACCCACGTGTTACTCACCCGTTCGCCACTCGAGTACCCCGAAGGGCCTTTCCGTTCGACTTGCATGTGTTAAGCACGCCGCCAGCGTTCGTCCTGAGCCAGAATCAAACTCTCCAAACAAAAACTCCCGGGACAAACCCAGGCGAATTCGAATCAGAACAATTCGATCTCAACAAAAGACACCAAAAACTGGCATCAAAAAAACAACCATCCCACGTGGCAGGAAGACGGGGAGTCCCCCACCAAGATGGCCAAAAACAACAAACAAAAACCACCAAACACACTATTGAGTTCTCAAACAACACGCCCGATTTTACTGCGCACTGGTTACCCGGCGATTAAGCCGCGTAGGTCCTGCAGGCAGTGAGTTACACCCACCTTAGTGGGTTTCCCTCTCGGATTTGTCTTCGCTCTCCGGCTCTTGTCCGTGTCGCTCTGACTCGCAATAAGTTACGGCAGGGCTAACGGTGAGTCAAATCCGCAGGTCAGCGCAGCGTTACTGCAGGTCAGCACGATGACGTCGGGGCTACTGCGCCGCCCCACGCGCCACTCCGGCAATGTGCCGCTTGCCACGTCGCAACACGAGCCAATGATTGTGGAGAAAGTCCAATTCCTGTGGTACCCACTCGTCGCTTTCGATTCGCACGTTGTTCACGTACGCGCCGCCCTCCCCTACCGTGCGCCGCGCTTCCCCCTTGCTCTTGCACAGCCCGGTGGAGACCAACAGATCCGTGATCGCCGTGGCGCCGCCCGGCGCGAGCTCGGCGACCTGGCCATTACTGGCCTCCTGCAGCGCAGCGGCCAGCGTCGGCTCGTCGAGATCGGCAAGTTCACCCCGGCCGAACAGCGCCTGACTTGCCAGTTCGACGGCATCGGTGGCGGCCTGCCCGTGCACCAACGTGGTGAGTTCCCGGGCCAGGGTGCGCTGGGCGGCGCGCTCGTGCGGACGTGATTCGGTGGCCTCGGCCAGCGCGCCGATCTCCTCGCGCGTCAGGAAGGTGAACCACTTCAGGTACCCGAGGACGTCGGCGTCGGCGGTGTTGAAGAAGTACTGGTACCAGGCATACGGGCTGGTCAGCTCGGGGTCCAGCCAGATGTTGCCGCCGCCGGTGGACTTCCCGAACTTCTTGCCCTCGGAGTCGGTGACCAGCGGCGTCGTCATCGCGTGCACCACCGCACCGCGCTTCTGGCGCACCAGGCGCACGCCGGCCACGATGTTTCCCCACTGGTCGGAACCGCCGACCTGTAACCCGCAGCCGTAGCGTTCGTGTAACTCCACGTAGTCGTTGGCCTGCAGGAGCATGTAGCTGAACTCGGTGTAGGAGATGCCGTCGCCCTCGAGCCGGCGGCGCACCGTGTCACGGTCCAGCATGACGTTGACGGAGAAGTATTTGCCCACGTCACGCAGGAATTCGATGGCGGACAGCTCGCCGGTCCAGTTCAGGTTGTTCTCCACGATGGCGCCGGTCGGAGACCCGTCGAATTCGACGAACCGTTCCAGCTGACCGCGGATCCGTCCGGCCCATTCGGCCACCGTGTCGGTGGTCTGCATGGTGCGCTCACCGCTGTCGCGGGGGTCGCCGATCATCCCGGTGGCCCCGCCGGCCAGCACGATCGGACGATGCCCAGCCTGCTGGAAACGCCGCAGCGTCAACAGCGGGACCAGGTGGCCGGCGTGCAGGCTGGGCGCGGTGGGGTCGAATCCGGAATAGACCGTGAGCGGTCCGTCGGCGAGCGCGTCGGCAAGCGCGTCCCGGTCGGTTGACTGCGCGATCAGGCCGCGCCACTCCAGCTCGTCGAGAATGTCAGTGCTCACGGGTCAATCTTCGCGCACTAGTCGCTGGCACCGGGTGCCGGTGCCCGGGGGCTGCGCCGGTACGCCGATACCTCGGGCCGACCCGGCGTCCAGAACCGCCACTCCCGGTCGGCAGCGGTGCTCACTCCCACCCGCGGCCCGGCGAGTGCGGAGTTCTGCGGACGCAGCTCGAGGCGGATCGGAGAATCCGGGTCGAAGAGGTCAATACCGTTGTCGTCCATGGTGATTCCGAGTGCCGAGCACAGGTTGCCCGGACCACGGGCCAGCGCTCGGCCCATCGGGGTGACACCGCGGCGCATCCTGGCCACCGGCTCACCGTCGTCGATGACGGCCGCCCGCAGCAGCACCGCGGCGGCGACGCCGTCCGGGCCGCACGCGACATTGGCGCACACGTGGATGCCGTGGCTGCGGTAGGTGTACATCCGCCCGGCCGGCCCGAACATCACGGTATTGCGCAGTCGTGGCCCGCGAAAAGAATGCGAGGCCGGGTCCGGCCAGGGCCCGTCGGGCGGGCCTCCGTAGGCCTCGACTTCGACGATCGTGGCACTGACCTCGCGTCCGTGCAGTTGCGCCCCCAGGAGTCGACGGGCCGCGGTCACCGGTTCGATCGCCAGCTGCTCAGCACCCACGGATCCGATTGTGCCTGCTCCCTTGACACCGCCCACAACCCGGCGGATATTCATCACATGATGAGTTCATCGCATGATGAATATCGGCGAGACGCCTCCGAGCCCGCCGTCCAGATCGAGAATCTGCACGTCACCAGGGGCAAACGCACCGCGCTGGCGGACGTCTCCCTGCGCATCGCGCGCGGAGCGATCACCGGGCTGCTCGGCCCGTCCGGCTGCGGCAAGACCACCCTGATGCGCTCGATCGTCGGCACCCAGATCATCTCGTCGGGCACCGTCACCGTGCTGGGGCTGCCCGCCGGCAGCGCAGCGCTGCGCCGCCGGGTCGGCTATGTCACCCAGGAACCGACCATCTACCCGGACCTGCGAGTCATCGACAACGCCCGCTACTTCGCCGCGTTGTACGGCTCCGACAGCCAGGCCGCCGAGGACGCGGTCACCGCTGTGGGACTCGACGATCACCGAACGGCGCTGTGCGCCAACCTGTCCGGCGGGCAGCGAACCCGGGTGTCGCTGGCCTGCGCACTGGTCTCCCATCCCGATCTGCTCGTGCTCGACGAGCCCACCGTCGGGCTGGACCCGGTGCTGCGGGTCGACCTGTGGGAGCAGTTCGACCGGCTGGCCCGCGCCGGAACCACGCTGCTGGTCTCCAGCCATGTCATGGACGAGGCCGACCACTGTGGCGACCTGCTGCTCATGCGGGAAGGCCGGCTGCTCAGCCACACCACCCCGACCCGACTGCGAGAGGAGACCGGATGTCCGTCACTGGAGGAAGCGTTCCTGTCCGTCATCAGGCGCAGCACCGCGGCCTGAGCCGTCCCGGACGGCCGGGCACCTCGGGCTATCTGGCTACCACCGGCCGCATCCTGCGCCAACTGGCGTCCGATCACCGCAGCGTGGCGATGATCCTGGCCGTCCCGACCCTGATCATCACGCTGCTGTACTTCATGTTCGCGGATCTGCCCACCCGCCCCGGCGCACCGTCGCCGTTCGACAATGCCTGCCTGATCATGCTCGGTGTCTTCCCGCTGATCGTGATGTTCCTGATCACCTCCATCACCATGCAGCGGGAGCGGGTGTCCGGAACCCTGGAGCGGATCCTGACCACACCGTTGCGCCGGTTCGATCTGCTGGCCGCCTACGGGACGGCGTTCTCCATCGCCGCCGCCGCCCAGGCCACGCTGGCCTGCATTGTGGCCTTCTGGTTGCTGGGTTTCAGTACCGCCGGCAGCCCGGTGCTGGTGATCCTCATCGCCATCGTCAATGCGGTACTCGGGGTCGGGCTGGGCCTGCTGTGCAGTGCCTTCGCCCGCACGGAGTTCCAGGCCGTGCAGTTCATGCCCGTGGTGATCGCCCCCCAGCTGCTGCTGTGCGGGATCATCGTGCCGCGCGACGCGCTGCCGGACTGGCTGCAGTGGATCAGCAATGCGCTACCGGCCAGCTACGCTCTGGAGGCGTTGCAGCAGGTCGGGGCCCACGCCGAGCTGACCGGCATCGCGGTGCGCGATATCGCGGTGGTGATCGGATTCGCGGTCGTCGCGCTGGGGCTTGCTGCTGCCACCCTGCGACGACGGACACCGTAGCCCGAGAAAGACACCGTGACCCAAGCTGAACGCAAGCGCCCCGGACGCCCCCCGGGGAACTCCGATGCCCGCGACCGAATTCTGCGGAGCGCTCGGGAATTGTTCGCCCGCAATGGTTTCGACAAGACCTCGATCCGAGCCATCGCCGCGGACGCCGGCGTCGACAGCGCCCTGGTGCACCACTACTACGGCACCAAACAAGAACTGTTCGCGGCCGCGATCGAGATCCCGATCGACCCCATGCAGGTGATCAGGCCGCTGCGGGAGACGCCGGTCGATCAGATCGGCACGGTGCTGCCGTCAATCCTGTTGCCGCTGTGGGATTCCGAACTCGGAAAGGGCTTCATCGCCACTCTGCGGTCGCTGCTGGCCGGTGCCGATGTGAGTCTGGTCCGGTCGTTCCTGCAGGAGGTCATCACCGCCGAGATCGGCGCTCGGGTCGACGACCCGCCGGGCTCCGGCGCGGTTCGCGTGCAGTTCGTGGCATCCCAGCTGGTGGGTGTGGTGATGGTGCGCTACATCCTGGAACTGCAGCCGTTCGCCGGGCTTGAACCCGAACTGATCGCCAAGACGATCGCGCCGAATCTGCAGCGCTATCTCACCGGGGATCTGCCTGCGCTGAACTGATCAGTCGCTGGTGCTCGGCGTCATCGCTGACGACCACCGCTTCATCGACGAGCAGCACCGGGATGCCGTCGACGATCGGATAGGCACGCCGCAGCCGGGGGTTGTAGAGGCATTCACCGGCAATGTATTCCAGTGGGCCGCGGTCCTGCGGGCACACCAGGATGTCGAGCAGCTTGGCGTCCAGTGTCATCCGCTCAGCGACCGGGCATTCCGAAGATGGAGTCACCCTGCATCGGGTTACCCGGACCCCAGCCACCGGCCGGACCCATCTGCTGGCCCGGGCTGGTCGCCGGTCCGGTCGGGCCTTGCTGCGGCGGGGCCTGGCTCGACATCTGCGCCAGCGTGCGGCGCTGATAGGACAGGGTGGCCTGCAGCGCCTCGATCAGCGGACCCTGGTTCGGCCGGCGGTTGAGGCCGTCGAGCAGGGCCTGTGAGTTGGCCGGAGACGGGCGGACACCGCGCTGGCGCAGGGTCACCACCTGCTCGATGAGCTTGGAGATCTGACCACCGCCGCTACCGGTCTGGTATTGCTCGGCGATCATCGCCAGCACCTGATCCGGGGACACCCGCTGGGGCTGCTCCTGGGCGGCGTTCGTCGCCGGCTCCGCGATCGCGGTGGGTGCGACACCCATCCCGAGGCCCGCGGCGGCAGCGATGCCCACCAGGGCGCCCGCCGTCCATCGGCGCAGGGAAATGCCGGTTGCGGCGTTCTCCGTCGTCATCTCAACCTCTCCATTGCCGTCCCGGGGAGCCTAACAGTGCGCCCGCCGGCGGGCATCACGACTGACTGCCCAGGATCTCGGCGCGCACAGCCGCCGTCATGCGCCTGTACTGCTTGCTATCGGTGTCCAGGTACCAGGCGTTACGTGAGGACTTCGGCACGCCCGAGGCGCGCAACGGGGCGATCTCCGGGCGGTAGGACGCGCTGAGCGTCATGGTCTGAGCGACGTAGACGATCGCCGGACCGACGCCGACCGGCAGCGCGGCCAATGCCTCGTTGACCTCCGCGCTGGGCAGGCTGCCACCGGGACGCAGCGCAACCGCCGTCACCACCAGCGGTTTGCCCTGGACGTCGACGCTGTAGGTCACCGCGAGATCGACCGATCCGGCTCGGCTGATCGCATCGTTGACGGCCGCGGTGAACACCGGCCCGTCCGCTGTCCGGATCACCGCACTGCGGTTGTCGACGAGCCAGAAGTCGCCGTCCTCGTCACGTCGGAAGAGTTGTTCGGTGGACACCCAGGTGTCGGCGGGCGCGAAAACGCCCCGCTTCACCGATGCGGTCGGGTCCACCGGCCCACGCGGGCGGGCCAGCATCACGCCGACCTCCCCCACCTCGGCCCGGCGCACGAAACCGTCCTCGTCTTCCAGGACCACGTCGTCATCCACGTCGTACGCCGCGAGTTCGACGTGCGGACCGCCGGGCACCGGGCGCCCCTTGCTGCCGATCTTGGCGCCGGCCACGTTCGACAGCACGGCCTGGCCGTCGGTGGTGGCGAAGAACTCGACGACCCGGGCGGGCGCGAACGCCTCGATGACCCGGCGCCACAGCCCGGTCGGCATGCCGGACCCGATGAACAGACGCACCGAATGGGCGCCCGACACCGTGAACGACGGATCGTCGATGACCTCCCTGAGCATCGCCCAGGTGTAGGACACCACCGTCACCCCGTACTGCCGGATCTCCTTCACGAAACGCCCCGGCTCCAGGCCTCGGGACAGCGCGATGCGGGCACCACCGACCACCGCGCCGCCCAGGCTCACCAGCAGCCCGGACGGATGGTGCAGCGGGGTCAGGCAGTACACGGTGTCGCGGTTGCCGAGGTTGGCCGCCGACGCGGTGCCCAGCGCGGACAGTGCCCACCGGTAGTTGGTGATCTGGCGGGCGACGAGTTCACCGTTGATGTTCGCGAACGCGACGTAGGCGAGGTCGCGGGCGAAGCCGGGGTTCGGGCGGTACCAGCCGGGCAGGGCGACCCGGTCGGGATCGATCTTCTCCATGTCCACCACCGGCGCGGCGTCGCCGTCGGGCAGGTGCAGATCGCGGGATTCGCCGCCGCCGAGCACCAGGACCCGGCGGCCGAGGGCGCGGGCGGCGTCCAGGTTGGCCGGGTCGGCGATGATCTCGGCGACCCCGCCGAGGCGGGCGGCCTCGGCGAGGTCGGCGTCCGGCGGCATCAGCACCGCCACCGCGCCGAGGCGGGACAACGCGGCGATCGCCACCAGCGCGCTGGGCCGGGTCTGCATCAGGACGCCGACCCTGACCCCTTGTCGCACACCGACTTCGATGAGTCCGCGCACCACGTTGTTGACGCGCCGGTCCACCGCTTCGTAGGTGTGCACGCGGCCGTCGAACAGCAGGAACTCACCGTCAGGATGGCTTTCGGCCTGCTCGGTCATGACCCGTCCGAGCGAGATGCGGGTGTGGTCGTTGATCTGCCCGAGGCGCGTCAGCCGCGGCAGCGTGCGGGCCGTCTCCACGATCAGCGTGCGGGCCGACTTGTTGGTGGCCACCACCGCGTCCGCGGCCGAACGGGCCAGGTCGAAGGCCATCTCCGAGGCGGCCACCGCACCGTGCGCCACCCGGGAGGTGAGCGCCACGCCGCCGTCGGCGGACTCGGCGGCTTGCTCGCCCATCGGCACGACGTCCTCGGGCAGCATTGCCTCCCCGTTGCGCCATTTGACCCAGGACGCCACCGTCGGCCAGGTCTGGGTCGCCGCCTTCGAACCGACGACCAAACCGAAATGCCCTGCCCGGATCAGGTATTCGTAGGTGTCGGCCTGCGGTGCCGCAGCGCGGATGCCCCGCACCGAGGCCGGCTGGCCGATGTCGTCGACCTCGCCGATGACAGCGAGCACCGGGCAGGTGATGTCGGCGAGCGTGACGAGTTCCCCGCGGATGGAGAAACCGCCCGACATCATCCGGTTGTGCGCGATGAACTGCTTGAGCAGTTCCGAGATCGCCGGGCCCGACCAGGCGATCCACCCTTCGGAGTCCAGGAAGCGGCGCTGCTGTTCACGCGGCAGCAGTGCATCGCGGTCGTGCAGCTGGCGCAGGAAATCCAGCCGCGCCTGCGCGGTCTTGAGCGGGTCGAGCATCTGGAAACCGGTGCGCGCCAACCAACCCGGGATGTCGATGCGGGAGAACACGTGGTCGGCCATGAAGTTGGCGGCGACCGCGCCGACGTTGGGTGGGATACCCATCGGCAGGGCGGCCAGCGTGTCGACCGGCGATCCGAACGCCACGATGCTGGCCAGGTCCTTGGACCGCCGGTAGGCCGCGGTCTGGTAGCAGAACATGCCGCCCTGCGAGTAGCCGGCGAGATGCACGTCGCTGCCGGTGACCGTCTTGACGGTGTCGATGGCCTGGCTCAGCGCCACCACGTGGTCGGCGAGGTTGCGCTGCATGCCGCCCTCGACCTGGTCCGGCGAGCCGAAATCGATCACCCAGGGATCCAGCCCCGCGGCGTGCAGGATGCCGACAGCGCCGTCGTCGCGGGTGACGTCCCACATGTCGGCAGACATCATCATCGGGTGCACCATCAGCACCGGCGGCCCGGGCGGCACCGAACCGGGCCGGGTGTCGGGCGGGAAGTACCTGCGCAGCCGGTACATCGGCACGCTCTCGATGATCTGAAACGGCGAGGGGACCGCACCGGTCTCCAGGCCGCCGTAGCGCAGAACCTCGATTCCGTTCTGCGCGGTAGCCAGTAATCGGCTCACCGGTCCGGTGATCAACGAGAAATCCGCCAACGCCCTCCCCTGCCTACGAGACTTCAGATCCCCGATTGCCCCGACATCATGGCACAGCGTTGCTGGTCGGCCCCCGCTAATGTCCGGGCGAACGTCCGCCGCGACTCGCCTAATGGGTACGGATCGGCAAGTCGCTGACGGATCTTCTCTGGTTAGCGGGATGCTGGTCACTGAGCCGCCGGTCGGTGAGCACTATTTTCGCCTGGCGCGATGGTCGATTCCTAAGGCTAGATCGTGCCCCGGCCGGTTCGGTGAGGTCGCCTGTAGCGCTGATGGGATGTCGTGCCGGTTCGAGCACTGATCCATTAGGTCGCCGCCGGGTGTCCTTGGGCTCGGACAAGTACAGCACCGACGAGCACCCGGGAGGCGGGGAGGTGGATGGCACTGATTTTTCTAGGAGATGACTGGGCCGAAGAGCATCACGACGTGTATCTGATGGATGAGGTCGGTAAACGGCTTGCCGCCAAACGATTCCCTGAAGGGCTAAGTGGAATCCGCGGGTTGCACGCATTGGTCGCCGAACACGCCGAAGAGCCCGGCCAGGTCGTCGTCGGCATCGAAACAGATCGTGGATTGTGGGTGGACGCCCTGCTCGCCGCCGGGTATCAGGTGTTCGCGATCAATCCACTGGCCGCAGCCCGTTACCGCGACCGCCACCACGTCTCGGGGGCGAAGTCCGATCCCGCCGACGCCAAACTACTGGCTGACCTGGTGCGCACCGACCGGCACAATCACCGCCCGGTCGCCGGCGACAGCGAGGGGGCGGCAGCAGTGAAAGTGCTGGCACGAGCCCATCAGAGTTTGATCTGGGCCCGGACCCGACACACCAATATGTTGCGCAGCGCTCTGCGTGAGTACTACCCGGGTGCCTTGGAGGTCTTCGATGAACTCGACGATCGCGACGCACTGGCCGTGCTGAGTCGTGCTCCGACCCCGGCCGAGGGTGCCCGGTTGAGTCTGGCCAAGATCCGATCGGCACTCAAAGCTGGTGGGCGCCAACGGTATATAGAATCTCGGGCACTGGAAATCCAGGCCGGACTACGCACCGAGCAGTTGACTGCCGGGGACACGATGACCGCGGCGTTCGCCGCCAGCACCCGCGCTGCGGTCGGCATCATCGCCGAACTGAACCACCAGATCAGCGAGCTCGAGACCGAGTTGGGCGCACATTTTGAGACACACCCGGACGCCGGCATCTACCGTTCCCTGCCAGGACTTGGTGTCATCCTCGGCGCCCGGGTGCTCGGTGAATTCGGGGATGACCCGAATCGCTACACCACCGCCAAGTGTCGCAAAAACTACGCCGGAACATCACCGGTGACCATCGCCTCAGGGCGAAAACGCGCGGTACTGGCCCGTCATGTCCGCAACCGGCGCCTCTACGACGCGATCGACCAATGGGCCTTCTGCGCCCTCTCTAACAGCCCCGGAGCCCGCGCGTTCTACGACCAACGCCGCGCCGCCGACGACCTGCACCACCAAGCCCTACGCGCCCTGGGCAACCGCCTCGTCGGCATCCTGCATGGCTGCCTACGCCACCACAGCACCTACGACGAGCACACAGCCTGGGCACACCGCCAGCCCACAGCCGCTTGACAACTTACGCACCTGGGATGTCTAGCCTGGTGGGGACATGGCGCATCTTCTCGGGGCCGAAGGCCTCCATCTGCAATACCCGACCAAAGTGGTTTTCGACTCGGTCTCCCTCGGTGTCAACGAGGGTGACCGGATCGGCATCGTCGGCCGCAACGGCGACGGGAAGTCCAGTCTGCTGGCGATGCTGGCCGGCCGGCTCACCCCCGATTCGGGGCGGGTGACGGTGCGCGGCGGGGTCCGCGTCGGCGTGCTCGACCAGGGCGACACCCTCGACCCCGACGACACCGTCGGTCACGCCGTGGTCGGTGATATGCCCGAGCATGAGTGGGCGGGCGATCCCCGCGGGCGCGACGTCATCGCAGGATTGCTCGGCGGACTGGACTGGGACGCGGTGGTCGGCACCCTGTCCGGCGGTCAGCGCCGGCGGGTCGCGCTGGCCCGACTGCTGGCCGGCGACCACGACGTGCTGGCGCTCGACGAGCCCACCAACCACCTCGACGTCGAGGCGATCACGTGGTTGGCCGAGCATCTCAAGCGCCGCTGGTCGCCGTCGGCGGGCGGGCTGTTGGTGGTCACCCACGATCGCTGGTTCCTCGACGAGGTGTGCACCGTGACGTGGGAGGTGCACGATCGCATCGTCGAACCGTTCGACGGCGGGTACGCGGCCTACATCCTGCAGCGGGTCGAACGTGACCGGCAGGCTGCGGCCAGCGAGGCCCGCCGGCAGAATCTGGCCCGCAAGGAGCTGGCCTGGCTGCGCCGCGGCGCACCGGCACGCACCTCGAAGCCGAAGTTCCGGATCGACGCCGCCAACGCGCTGATCGCCGATGTGCCCGAGATCCGGGACAAGGTGGCACTGCAGTCGCTGGCGGTGACCCGGCTGGGCAAGCAGGTCGTCGACTTGCTCGATGTGTCGGTGAGCTACGACGACCGCGCTGTGTTGCGGGATGTCGAATGGCGCATCGCCCCGGGCGAGCGGACCGGCATCCTCGGCGTCAACGGGGCCGGTAAGTCGACCCTGCTCGGCCTGATCGACGGCTCGGTGCAGCCCACCGAGGGCCGGGTCAAGCACGGCAAGACGGTGCAGATCGCCACGCTGACGCAGGGTGTCGACGCGCTGGCCGACCACCTCGACGAACCGGTCCGGGTGGTGATGAGCAGACTGGCCACCACCTACACCTTCGGGACGGGTTCCAAGGCCCAGGAGCTCACCCCCGGACAGCTGCTGGAACGCCTCGGCTTCGCCAGCGCGCAGCTGTCCACCCCGGTCAAGGACCTGTCCGGCGGGCAGTTGCGGCGCCTGCAGCTGCTGCTCATCCTGCTCGGGCAACCCAACGTGTTAATCCTGGACGAGCCGACAAACGACCTGGACACCGACATGTTGGCCGCGATGGAGGACCTGCTGGACTCCTGGCCGGGCACGCTGATCGTGGTCAGCCACGACCGCTACTTCCTGGAGCGGGTCACCGATCAGCAGTTCGGCATTCTGGGCGGGCATCTGCGGCATCTGCCCGGCGGGGTCGACGAGTATCTGCGCCTGCGCGCCGCGCATGACGCCCAGACCGGTCCGGCCCCGGCCAAACCCACGGTGCAGGAGGGTTTGTCGGGGGCGGACCTGCGCTCCGCGCAGAAGGAGATCGCGGCGATCGAACGCCGTCTGGAGAAGCTGACCGGACTGATCGATACCGCGCACGTCGCGCTGGCCGAACACGACCAGGGCGATTACGAAGGGCTGCAGCGGCTTACCGGTGCGCTGCGCGACCTGGAGAACGAGGTGGTCCAGCTCGAGGAGAAATGGCTCGAGCTGTCCGACGCGGTCGGCTGAGCGCATACGATGGGCGCGTGCGATACGTGCTGGCGCCGCTGACGCTGTGCATTCGCTATTTCCCGCAGTTGGCGGCCTGCTATCTGGTCGGCTGGCTGCTGCGCACCGGGGTGATCGAATGGGCCGCCTGGGCGGGGCATGACAACGATCTGTGGGCCTCGCTGATCATGCCGTTGGCGGGTATCGCGCGGCTCGGGTCCTACGTGGCGATGTTCATGGTGATCCGGTCGGGTATCCCGACGTTGGCGGCACTACCGCGCCGGCAATCCCGACACATCGACATCTTCGCCACCATCATCGTGCCGTTCTTCGCGATCTACCTGGCGTGGCAGATGTTTCGCGAGGACTGGCTCACCTTCACCTACCGGACGCTGGCCTACAAGGTGGGCGCGCCGGCGTCGGCCACCGCAACCGAGATCGACCCGGCGATGCTGCCGGTCGGCACCGTCACCTTCTGGATCATCGGCGTCGCGTTGGTGGCGCGTTTCGTGCTGGGGCGCTTCCAGGACCGGATGCCGGCCTGGCTGCTGCCGGTGCAGGTGTATCTGGACGCGCTCTGGGTGTTCCTGATCCTGACCTTCTCGGCCAGCCGTGGGGTCACCCTGTTGATCAACCCCTCGGCGTGGATCGCCGAGCGTCGGGTCATCGTGTGGTTCAACGAGACCCGCGAGAGCGTGTTCTCGCATTTCCAATTGCTGGAAAGCGCGTGGAAGGGCCTCGTGTGGGCGATCGGCACCGTCTTAGGCGGCGCCGCGGTGCCGCTGATCTGGCTCGCGGTGGCGTGCATCGTCTACGGCGCCACGGAGAAGGCCGACTGGCGCGCCGAGGTTCGGCGCCTGGCCGGCGATCGCGCCGACCGCTGGATCGACCGTGTCGAACCCACCCGGACCCAGTTGAGCTCCAGCTGGCAACGGGTGCCCGACAAGCTGCGAACCGAGGTGCGCAGCCAGGTCACCGGGCAGATCGGCAAGTTCAGGCCGATCGTGGACTCGGCCCATGTCATCGCCGCCGGCGGGTTGTTCGCGGTGTCGTTGTACGTGCTGGCCTATCTGGGGCTGGCGTGGCTGGACATGTCGGGCAGCTACTTCCGCGCACAGCTCGGCCCGGGATACCTGTTCCGCGGCATGGGCTGGCTGATCGGACCACAGGACATGACGTTCTGGCTGGGCACCTGGGATCTGATGGATCTGATCTCCCACACGCTCACCGAACCGCTTCGGATATGCCTGGTGGCCGTCATGCTCGCCTGGTGCCTGGACCGCGCCAAGGCCAGGGCCGTGCACGCTACAACTGCAGCCGAACCAGTATCGAACCCTTGACGTTTCGGATGTCGACGGCCGAGGGCTCGGTATCGGCCGGAACCAGGAATCTCATCGGCATCGAGGTTGCTTCACCGCACGGCCCGGTGCCGCGCCACATCCGTTCCCCGGCAACCAGATAGGCCCAACATCCGGATCCGGCCAGCGACGGGCCGGCCCGCTCCACGAGTACGTTCACCAGCACGGTCCCTTCCGGCAGCGACGCGTTGGATCCGGGCTGGCGAGTCGATCGGCTGACGTTGCGTACCGTCCACGTCTGCCCGTCGACGGTGATCGGCTGATCCGGTGCGGCGATGTGGGTCGGCCGCACCGTCTGCCGGTACCCGTCCCAGGCCGGCTGCAGGATGAGGGTCGCACCGACGGCCAGCGCTGCCGCGGAGACGGCGGCGCCGATGACGTTGCGCTTCCACAGCCCGACCGTCACGTCCCGACCACCTCTTCCGGCTCGATGACGATCAGATCGCTGCGGCTGACCGACGGGCCGGCCAGCGGCAGGTCGACGACCAGCCGGGAGTCCATCCGCCCGTCGCGGACCCACACCCGCAGCGTCATCTGCTGCGACGCTGCCACGAGATCGGAAGGCAGGTCGAACACCCAGGAACTGCGGACCGCGATCCCGGGTGCCAGGGAACCGGTCATCGGCAGGTAGCCCAGACGGTCGGTGGGCACGTAGGTGTTCGGGCCCACGAGGAGTTCGACGTTGGGCACCTCGTCGAAGCGGGTGGACATCACCTCGCCGTCGACGGCGACCCAGATGCCGACGGCGTCGACGACCGGCGCCGTGCCCCGCATCTTGCGTATCCGGGGGGCGATGCGAATCCCGTTGACCTCGGCGGTGATCGCCCGGCCGGCGGCCGGCTCGCCGATGCCGGCGTGCACATCGAACGGACCGTACACGTCGTCGGGGGTCGGCAGGTTGTGCCACAACACGGCCGCGGCCGCGATCACCACCGCGGTGGCCGAGACGCGCAGCGCCCGTGGCCAGGTCGTCATAGTCACCGCGGGCCGCCCACCGGTACGTCGAGCCGGCCGTACTCGGTTTCGCTGCGGACCCAGCCCTGGCTGTAGGTGGCGGCGGCCTTGCGGACCTCTTTCCGAAGGCGCAGCGGTATCTCGCTGCCGACCGAGATCACACCCTCGGGTACGTCCCAGAGCAGCACCACCTCATCGTGCAGGCCCGGGCCGAGTTGCACCGCGGACGTCCCGTCGGCCAGCCGCAGCGCCGACAATCGATAGGCGTCGGGCCTGCCGACGAGATCCACCGGATTGAACACGTTGCCCGGCAGGGTGCCGGTGTTGCGCATCTCGACCACCAGACCGAGGTAGCGCCGGCCGGGCTTCGGTGCGAACAACCGCTTCTCCCCGGCGCGCACTTCCTCTACGAGGCTGGCCCGCTGCACCGTCATCTCGAACCGGCCGGTGTCGAACATCTCGCCGGGTTTGAGGTCGGTGACCCGCTTGTTCACGGTATCCAGTCCCCCGAACGCCGCGGTGCCCACCAGGACGGCGACCAGGGCCGCACGGCGCCACTCCTTGAAACCCCAGTCCGACAGCCAACTCCGGAACCGTCCGATGACGGTGGCGTTGGCGCTCCCCCCGGGCTCCATGGCTGCAGATACTAACCGCCCGCCGGGGGTCGCCGTCGCTCGCCCCGAAGCCGCGGTAGTCGAACGTCAGGGCGTGATAGCCGGCGGCCGCGAGATCGGCGGCGGTGGCGGTAAGCGCCGGGGTGTCCTGGGTGCCACCGAACCTCAGGCTAGCGCCGCAACCGGTGCCGCAGTTCCTCGGTGCTGTTGCGGACGACGTTGAGTTGTTTGGCCACCTGCACCGGCGCGGTGCCGCCGCGGGCGTCCCGGGAGTTCACCGAGCCGTCGACGGTCAGGATGTCGCGGACCTCCGGGGTGAGTTCGGTATGGATGTCGGCGAATTCGGCATCGGTGAGGTCTTCCAGCCCGACGCCGCGCGCCTCGGCGGCGCGTACGGCCGCGCCGGCGGCCTCATGTGCCACCCGGAACGGCACCCCGCGGCGCACCAACCATTCGGCGACGTCGGTGGCCAGCGTGTACCCCAGCGGAGCGAGCTCAGCCATCCGGTCGGTGTCGAAGGTCAGCGTGCCGACCAGCCCGGCCATTGCCGGCAGCAGCAGCTCCAGCTGCGCCACCGAATCGAAGACGGGTTCCTTGTCCTCCTGCAGATCCCGGTTGTAGGCCAGCGGTTGGGCTTTCAGGGTGGCCAGCAGTCCGGTCAGGTTGCCGATCAGCCGGCCCGACTTGCCGCGCGCGAGTTCGGCGATGTCCGGATTCTTCTTCTGCGGCATGATCGAACTGCCCGTCGACCACGCGTCGTGCAGGGTGGCGTAGCCGAATTCGGTTGTGCTCCAGAGGATGATGTCCTCGGACAACCTGGACAGGTCCACCCCGATCATGGCCAGTACGAAGGCCGCCTCGGCGGCGAAGTCACGCGCCGCGGTGGCGTCCACCGAGTTGTCGGCAGCCGCGGCGAACCCCAGCTCGGCGGCGATGGCGTCCGGGTCCAGGCCCAGCGAGGAACCCGCCAGCGCCCCGGAACCGTACGGGGACACCGCCGCTCGCCTGTCGAAATCCACCAGCCGGTCCACGTCACGCAGCAGCGGATGGGCGTGTGCGAGCAGATGATGGGCCAGCAGGATGGGCTGCGCGGACTGCAGATGGGTCTTACCCGGCAGGATCGCCGTCGGGTGCGCCGCGGCCTGGGTGGCCAGTGCGTCGACCACGGCCAGCGCGCCGTCGGCGACCCGGCGCACGGCGTCGCGCAGCCACATCCGGAACAGGGTGGCGACCTGGTCGTTGCGGGACCGTCCGGCGCGCAGCCGTCCGCCCAGTTCGGGCCCGACCCGGTCGATCAGTCCGCGCTCGAGCGCCCCGTGCACGTCCTCATCGGTCGGCAACGGACCGAAGCTGCCGTCGGCGACGTCTTCGCCCAGGCTGTCCAGCCCGGCGAGCAGACCGTCGCGCTGCTCGTCGGTGAGCAACCCGGCGCGGTGCAGCACCCGGGCGTGTGCCTTGGATGCGGTGACGTCGTAGGGCGCGAGCACCCAGTCGAAGTGGGTCGACTTGCTCAGTGCGGCAAGGGCGTCCGAGGGTCCGTCGGCGAACCGGCCGCCCCACAGCGAACCTTCGTTGGTGGTGCTCATCTACGTTCCTTTCCGCGAGCGTGCGCGAACTTCGGTCTGAAAGCGGCGTGTTGCCTGCAGACACGCACGCTCGCGGAGAGGGGTTAGAGGCCCAGGTCGCGCTTGGCCGAGATCTTCGAGGACAGTCCGTGCACGTGCACGAAGCCCTTCGCCGAAGACTGGTCGAAGCTGTCGCCCTCGTCGTAGGTGGCCAGGTTGAAGTCGTACAGCGATTCCGCGCTGCGGCGACCGTTGACCGCGATGTGCCCGCCGTGCAGCACCAGCCGGATCTCGCCGGAGACATGCTCCTGGGTGTGCGCCACGAACGCCTCCAGGGCGCGCTTGAGCGGCGAGTACCAGAGGCCGTCGTAGACCAACTCGCCCCACTTGCGGTCGGTGCCGCGCTTGTAGCGGCCGAGTTCGCGCTCCAGGGTGACGTGCTCGAGTTCGGTGTGCGCGGTGATCAGCACCATCGCGCCGGGGGCCTCGTAGATCTCGCGGCTCTTGATGCCGACGAGGCGGTCCTCGACCACGTCGAGGCGGCCCACGCCCTGCGCACCGGCGCGGCGGTTGAGCTCCTCGATGGCCTGCAGCACGGTGACCGGCCGGCCGTCGATGGAGACCGGGACACCCTTCTCGAAGCCGATGATGACCTCATCGGGAGTGCTCCAGTTGAGCGTCGGGTCCTCGGTGTAGTCGTACACATCCTTGGTCGGCGCGTTCCAAAGATGCTCCAGGAAGCCGGTTTCCACCGCGCGGCCCCACACGTTCTGGTCGATCGAGAACGGCGAGCGCTTGGTGACGTTGATCGGGATGTCGTTCTCCTCGGCGAAGGCGATGGCCTTCTCCCGGGTCCAGGCGTAGTCACGCACCGGGGCCAGCACCTGCAGATCGGGGGCCAGGGAGGCGAAGCCGACCTCGAACCGCACCTGGTCGTTGCCCTTGCCGGTGCAGCCGTGCGCGACGGTGCCGCCCTTGTGTTCCCGTGCCGCGGCCACCAGATGCTTGACGATCAGCGGACGGCTGATCGCCGACACCAACGGGTACCGGTCCATGTAGAGCGCATTGGACTGGATGGTGGGCAGGCAGTACTCCTCGGCGAACTCGTCGCGGGCGTCCACCACGACGGCCTCGACGGCGCCGCAGTCCAGGGCACGTTGGCGCACGACCTCCATGTCCTCACCGCCCTGGCCCAGGTCGATGGCCACGGCGACGACCTCACGGCCGGTCTCCTTGCCGATCCAGCTGATGGCCACCGAGGTGTCCAGACCGCCGGAATACGCCAGGATGACGCGCTCGGACATGAAAGATCTCCCTTTTCTAGAACTGCTTATCTCAAGTTTTCGAACATCGCGGCGAGCTCGGCGCCGGTCATCGGCTCGCGCGCTATGACAAAGATGGTGTCATCACCGGCGATGGTGCCGACAACCTGGGGTAACACCGCCCGGTCGATGCCGCTGGCCAGGTAGTGCGCCGCCCCCGGCGGCGTGCGCAGCACCGCCATGTTTGCGCTGGCGTCGGTGGACACCAGCAGTTCGCCGAGCAGCCTGGTCAGCCGCTCGGTGCCCCCGGACACCCCGCGCACCGGGCTGCCGTCCTCGGGGACGATGTAGACCCCGACACCGCCGTCGGCGCCGCGCAGTTTCACCGCACCGAGCTCCTCCAGGTCCCGCGACAGGGTGGCCTGGGTGACCTCGATGCCCTCGGCGGCCAGCAGGGCGGCCAGCTCCGTCTGACTGCTCACCGCATGAGCGGAGAGCAGGCTGACGATGCGGGCCTGGCGGCCGACCCGGGTCGGGGAGCTCACGTCAGGATCGCTCCAACAGCCACACCAGCATCGCCTTCTGGGCGTGCAGCCGGTTCTCGGCCTCGTCGAACACCGCGCTCTGCGGCCCGTCGATCACCTCGTCGGTGATCTCGTGGCCGCGGTGCGCCGGAAGGCAGTGCAGCACAACGGCTTCCGGGTCGGCCAGCCCGAGCAGTTCGCTGTTGACCTGGAACGGTCGGAACGGGCGTACCCGGTCCAGTCCGTCGTTCTCCTGGCCCATCGAGGTCCAGGTGTCGGTGACCAGCACGTCGACCCCGTCCACCGAGGCCTTGGCGTCGGAGCTGACGGTCACCGTCGCCCCGGTCTCGGCGGCGCGGCGCTTGGCGGCGTCGACGAACTGCGGGTCCGGCTCGAACCCGGCCGGCGCGGCGATGGTCACGTGGATGCCGGCGGTGACGCCGCCCAGCATCAGCGAGTGCGCCATGTTGTTCGCCCCGTCGCCCAGGTAGGTCATCTTCAGACCGTTGAGGCCCGCCACACCGCCCTTGCGTTCGGCCAGCGTCTGCAGATCGGCCAGCACCTGGCAGGGGTGGAACTCGTCGGAGAGCGCATTGACGATCGGGACGGTGGCACCACTGGCCATGGCCGTCAGCCGTTCCTGGGCGAAGGTGCGCCATACGATGGCGTCGACATAGCGGGACAGCACCGCCCCGGTGTCCTCCAAGGTCTCCTCGCGGCCCAGCTGGGTGCTGCGCCCGTCGACCACGACGGCGTGCCCGCCGAGTTGGGCGATGCCCATCTCGAAGGAGAACCGGGTCCGGGTGGAGTTCTTCTCGAAGATGACCGCGACGCCGCGCGGCCCCTCCAGGGGGCGGCGGCTGAACGGCGCCTGCTTCAGTTCGGCGGCCAGCGCCAGTACCTCGGCCTGTTCGTCGGGTGTCAGGTCGTCGTCGCGCAGGAAGTGCCTCATGCTTGGGATCCTTTGTCCAGTACCGCGGGCAGTGCGGTGAGGAAGTCGTCGATCTGGGCCTCGGTGATGATCAGCGGCGGCGCCAGCCGGATGACGTCGGCGGCGGCGGCGTTGATCAGGAACCCGGCGTCGCGGGCCGCGGCCTCGACCGCCTTCGCCTTCTCGGCGGTCAGCACCACGCCCAGCAGCAGGCCCTTGCCGCGGACCCGCTCGACCAGCGGGTGCTGTAGTTCCTCGATGCCGTGGCTGAGGGTCTTGCCCAGCACGCCGGTGCGGGCGACCAGATCATCGGCGGCCAGCGTCTTGAGCACCGCCACCGCCGCGGCGGTGCACACCGGGTTGCCGCCGAAGGTGCTGCCGTGCAACCCGGGGGTGAGCAGATCGCCGGTGGCGCCCACGGCCAGGCAGGCCCCGATCGGCAGGCCGCCACCCAGTCCCTTGGCCAGCGTGACGATGTCCGGGGTGATGCCGTCGTGCTGATGGGCGTAGAACGCCCCGGTGCGCCCGATACCGGTCTGCACCTCATCGAGCACCAGCAGCGCACCATGCTTGGAGGTGATCTCGCTGGCCTTGACCAGGTATCCCGGCGGCGGGACGACGACGCCGCCCTCCCCCATGATCGGCTCCAGGAACACCGCGGCGGTCCGGTCGTCGACGGCGGCCTCGAGCGCCTCGACATCCCCGTAGGGCACGTGGGTGACGTTGCCGGGCAACGGCTCGAACGGCGCCTGCTTGGCGGGCTGGCCGGTCAGTGCCAGCGAGCCCATCGTGCGGCCGTGGAAAGCTCCTTCGGCGGCAACGATGTTGGTGCGCCCGGTGAGCCGGGTGATCTTGAAGGCGACCTCGTTGGCCTCGGTCCCGGAGTTGCAGAAGAACGCCCGCGCCGGGGTTCCCAGCTGCCCGACGAGCGCTTCGGCCAACTCGATACCGGGTTCGGTGGCATACAGATTCGAGGTGTGCCCGAGGGTGCCCAGCTGGGTGGTGACGGCGTCGATGACGGCCGGGTGCCGGTGCCCGAGCAGGTTCACCGCGATCCCGCCGAGCAGGTCGAGGTAGCTCCTGCCGTCCGCGTCGGTGACCACCGCGCCCTCCCCGCTGACCAGGGCCAGCGGCGGGGTGCCGTAGTTGTTCATCATCACCGCTTCCCAGCGGCTTTGGAGTGTCATGGGTTGGGCACCACCTTGGTTCCGGTCCCTTCATTGGTGAAAAGCTCTACGAGCACACAGTGTTCGACGCGACCGTCGATGACGTGTGCGCTGGGCACCCCGCCGTTCACCGCCCGCAGGCAGGCCTCGATCTTGGGCACCATGCCCGATTCCAGCTTGGGCAGCAGTTGGGTCAGTGCGCCGCTGTCGATCTCGCTGACCAGCGAGGTGCGGTCCGGCCAGTCGGTGTAGAGGCCTTCGACGTCGGTGAGCATCAGCAGCTTCTCGGCGCCCAGCGCCTCGGCCAGCGCAGCGGCGGCGGTGTCGGCGTTGATGTTGTGCACGACGCCGTCGGAATCGGGGGCGATGGTGGACACCACCGGGATACGGCCTGCGGCAATGAGATCCAGCAGGGATCCGGCGTTGACCTGCTCGACGTCGCCGACCAGCCCGATATCGGTGGCCACTCCGTCGACGGTCACACTGCGCCGCACCGCGGTGAACAGCTGGGCGTCCTCACCGGTGACGCCGACCGCGTACGGGCCGTGCGCGTTGATCAACCCGACCAGTTCGCGGCCGACCTGGCCGAACAGCACCATCCGGGCCACGTCGAGAACTTCCGGCGTGGTGACCCGGAAGCCGCCCTTGAAGTCGCCCTCGATGCCGAGTTTCTTGAGCATCGCGCTGATCTGCGGGCCGCCGCCGTGCACCACGACGGGACGGATACCGCAGTTGCGCAGGAACACCATGTCGGCGGCGAAGGCCGCCTTGAGGGTGTCGTCGGTCATGGCGTTGCCGCCGTATTTGACCACCACGATCTTGCCGTGCAGTTGCTTGAGCCACGGCAGGGCCTCGGCGAGGATGGCCGCTTTCTGGGGCGTGCTCACGGTCATGAACTGTAGGCCGAGTTCTCTTCGACGTAGGCGTGCGACAGATCGGTGGTCCGCACACCGGCGGTGCCGCTGCCCGAGGCCAGGTCGATCAGGACGTCGATGACATCGCCGGACAGGTCGACCTCCCGCGCGCCGGGTGCACCGGCACCGTCGACGCACACCGGGGAGCCGTTGAACGACACGCTGATCCGCTGCGGGTCCAGTGTCACCGGGGCGATGCCGACCGCGGCGAGCACCCGGCCCCAGTTCGGGTCGGAGCCGAACAGCGCGGTCTTGACCAGGCTGTCGCGGGCCACCGCCCGCGCGGCGACCAGCGCCTCGTCGTCGTTGAGCGCACCGGCGACGGTGATGGTGACCTTCTTGGTGACGCCCTCGGCGTCGGCCTGCAGCTGAGCGCACAGGTCATCGCAGACCCGGTAGACCGCGTCGTCGAGCTCGTCCTGGCTGGGGGCGACCTCGCTGGCGCCCGAGGCCAGCAGCAGGACGGTGTCGTTGGTGGAGCAGCTGCCGTCGATGTCGAGCCGGTCGAAGGTCCTGGCGGCGGCCCGGCGCAGTGCGGTGTCCAGCGCGCCCGCGTCGGCGACGGCGTCGGTGGTGATGACCACCAGCATGGTGGCCAGGGACGGCGCCATCATGCCCGCGCCCTTGGCCATCCCGCCGACGGTCCAGTTGTCGGCGTGCAGCGCAACCTGTTTGGGCACGGTGTCGGTGGTCATGATGGCGCGGGCGGCTTCCTCGCCGCCGGTCAGTCCGCCGGCCATCTCGTGCACGATCTCGGTGACCCCGGCCAGCACCTTGTCCATCGGCAACCGGTCACCGATCAGGCCGGTGGAGCAGACCGCGACCTCGATGGCCCCGGTCTCGGTGCCCCAGTCGCTGAGCGCGGCGGCCAGTGCCTCGGCCGTGGCGTGGGTGTCCTGGAAGCCGAGCGGTCCGGTGCAGGCGTTCGCGCCGCCGGAGTTCAGGATGACCGCCCGCAGCTTGCCGGTGGTGAGCACCTGCTGGGACCACTGCACGGGGGCGGCCTTGATCTGGTTGCGGGTGAACACACCGGCCGCGTGGTGGTCGGGGCCCTCGTTGAAGACCAGCGCGAGGTCCAGATTGCCGGAGGCCTTGATGCCGGCAGAGATCCCGGTGGCCCGGAAGCCTGCCGGCGCGGTGACGCCTTGGGTACGGACCAGCTTCGGGGCCGACTGGTTCGCTTCGCTCACGGTGCCACTCCCACGGTCGAAAGTCCTTCCGTCTCCGGCCAACCCAGGGCCAGGTTCATCGATTGCACTGCGGCACCGCCGGTGCCCTTGGTCAGATTGTCGATGGCGCAGATCGCCACCAGGGTCTTGGCCTCGGCGTCCACGGCCACCTGGATCTGGGCGGCGTTGGAGCCGATCACCGAGCCGGTCTTCGGCAATAGCCCTTCGGGCAGCAGGTGGATGAACGGTTCTGCACCGTAGGCCTTTTCGTAGGCGGCACGGATCTCGGCCTCGGATGCCGTGGTGGATGCGGTGCAGGTGGCCAGGATGCCCCGCGAGGTCGGGATGAGCACCGGCGTGAACGACACGGTGACATCCTTGTCGGTGACCTTGCGCAGACCCTGCGCGATCTCGGGGGTGTGCCGGTGCTTGCCGCCGATGTTGTAGGCGCGCGCCGAGCCGATCACCTCGGCCCCGAGCAGGTCCACCTTGGCCGACTTGCCCGCACCGGAGGTGCCGCTGACGGCGACCACGGTGACGTTGGGTTCGGCGAGGCCGGCGGCCACGGCCGGCAGCAGGGCCAGCAGTGCCGAGGTCGGGTAGCAGCCCGGCACCGCGATCCGGGTGGCGCCCTTGAGCGCGTCGCGGCCGCCGGGCAGTTCCGGCAGCCCGTAGGGCCAGGTGCCGGCGTGCGCGCTGCCGTAGAACTTCTCCCAGTCCGCGGCCTCGGTCAGCCGGAAATCCGCGCCGCAGTCGATGATCACGGTGTCGCCGAGCTTTTCGGCCAGTGCGGCGGAATGTCCGTGCGGCAGGCCGAGGAAGACGACGTCATGCTGGGCCAGCAGTTCGGCCTCGGTCGGTTCGAGCACCCGGTCGGCCAGCGGCAGCAGATGCGGATGGTGCTCACCGAGTGTGCTGCCCGCACTGGCGGCAGCGGTGAGCGCGCCGATGGTCAGGCGTCCGTCCGCGTAAGCGGGGTGGCCGAGCAGCAGGCGCAGGATTTCGCCGCCCGCGTACCCACTGGCACCGGCGACGGCTACGGAAGTCATTGATCAATTCTGCATTTTTATGCACTCATATGCAAACCCATTAATGACTGCCGCGCCGGACCTGACGAAATGGTGCAATCCACTCGCACTTTCGCGCCCGTTTGTTCGGTTGGGCGGGAAGGGGTCAGGCGCGCTGGACGGCACCGACCCGCTGCTCGGCGGCCTGCACCGCGGCGACCCGCGCCTCGCTGGCCTCGTCCTCGGTCAACGTCCGGTCGGCGGCCCGGAACCGCAGCGCCAGGGTGAGCGACTTGCGGCCCTCCCCGATCTGCGGCCCGGTGTAGACGTCGAACAACCGGATGTCCTCCAGCAGTTCCCCGGCGCCCGCGCGGACGGCGTCGACCACCGCGGCGGCGGCGACGTCCTCGGCGACGATCAGGCTGACGTCCTGGAACACCGCCGGGAACGGCGACACCCTCGGCGCCGGCAGCGTCTCCACGATGGGGATGTCGTCGAGGTTCAACTCCACCGCGCAGGTGCCGGCCGGCAGACCGGCCCGCTCGACGACCGCGGGGTGCAGCTGACCGGCGTAGCCGACGGTCGATTCCCCGACGAGCACCTCGGCGCACCGGCCCGGATGCCACGGCAGCTCCTGGGCCGCACGCAGGGTGAACTCGATCCCGGCGGCGCGCCCGATGACCTGCACCGCCTCGAAGGCGTCCGCGGCCTGCACCGGCCGGCCCGGTCCCCACGGACCGGCGGGTTCGCGCAGACCGGCGAGCACCACCGCCACGTGTTCGGGCTGGCGCGGCAGTGAACGGTCCAGCCCGGCGATCTCCTCCCTGGTGGGACGGCGATCGGTCGGGATGCGTTCCACCGCACGGGTATCGGCGGTGCGCACCGCCACATGCGAGATCGCGAACAGCGACGTGTCGACCGCTCCGCGGGACACGTTGCGCGACAGCGCCTCCAGCAGGCCCGGCAGCAGCGTGCTGGCCAGCTGCGGCCGGTCGGCCTCCAGCGGGTTGAGCAGGGTCACCGTCGAGCGGCGCGGGTCATCGGCCGGAAGGCCCCACTGGTCGAACACCCCGGCCGGCAGGAACGGGGTCGGCAGCACCTCGACATAGCCGTTGAGCGCCAACGATTTCCCGAGGGCACGGCGGCGCTTCTGCACCGCGGTGAGCCCGCGCCCGGGGGGCGCCAGCGGCAGCACCGACGGGATGGCGTCCAGGCCTTCCAACCGCAACACCTCCTCGACCAGGTCCGCGGGTTGGCGCAGATCGGTCCGCCAGCTCGGCGGCGTAGCAATGATCAAGTGGTGATCACCGTCGGTTACCTCGGTGACCACGGCGCCGATCTGGGTCAGTCGCCGCGCCGCCACCCCGGCCGGGTAACTCACGCCGGCGACCCGGTCGGGCAGATCGGCCGGCATGCGGACCGCGGCCGGCGACCAGTCCGTGCGCGGCGGGTCGCCACGCCAATCGGTCAGGGTGGGTTCCACGGTGCCACCGGCGATCTCGGCGAGCAGGGTTGCGCAGCGGTCCAGGGCGGCCACCGAGATGGCCGGGTCGACGGTGCGTTCGTAACGCCGCCCGGCCTCGCTGGCCAGCCGCAGCCGGCGCTGGGTCCGCGACACCGCCGCCGGATCCCACACCGCGGCCTCCAGCAGCACGTCGGTGGTGGACTCGCGCACCTCGGTGGTGCCCGCGCCCATCACACCGCCGATGGCAGCGGTCGCGACATCGTCGACGATCAGCACGTCCGACTCGTTGAGGGTGCGGGTGACGTCGTCGAGCGTGACGACCTGCTCGCCCTGTTCGGCGAACCGCACGGTGAACCCGCCGGTGATCAGCGACCGGTCGTGCGCGTGCATCGGATGGCCGAGTTCCAGCATCACGTAGTTGGTGACGTCGACGGCCGGGGAGATGGCGCGGATGCCGGACAGCAGCAGCCGACGCTGCAGCCACCACGGCGAGACGGCGGCCGGGTCGATCCCGCTGACCGGACGCAGCCCGAACCGCTGTACCCCGGTGCCGGGCTGCACGGTCAGCGGCCAGGCCTCGCCCTCGGCGGGTTGGGCCGGAACGTCCGCGGGATCAACGAAGTTCAGGTCCAGGGCACAGGCGATGTCACGGGCCATGCCGCGCATCGACAGGCAATAGCCGCGGTCCGGGGTGATGGCCAGATGGAAGACCACATCGTCGAGGCCGAGCACCTCGATGCCCGATGCGCCGGGTTCGGCGGTGCCCGGGGGCAGCACGATGATCCCGGACTGATCGACACCCAGGTTGAGTTCGGCGGCCGAGCAGATCATGCCGTCGGAGACACGGCCGTAGGTCTTGCGCTGAGCGATGAAGAAATCGCCGGGCAGAGTGGTGCCGGGCAGTGCCGCGACCACCAGATCCCCCACCGCGAAGTTGCGTGCACCGCAGATGATGTCGCGTGGCTCGGCCTCACCGACGTCCACCTTGCAGGCCCTTATGGGCTTCTTGAACTCGGTGAGTTCCTCGATATCGGTGACCCGGCCGACGGTCAGCGGACCGGTGACCGGGCCGACCGGGATGATCTCCTCGACCTCGTGGCCGATCCGGATGAGGGTCTGCTCGAGGTCCTCGACGGACATGTCCCAGTCGGGGTTACCCAACCGGATGGTGTCGCGCAGCCAGCCGTAGGGAACGCGCATCAGGCACCCACCCCGAACGGCAGGGAGAACCGCACGTCGCCCTCGACCATGTCGCGCATGTCGGGAATCCCGTTGCGGAACTGCAGGGTTCGCTCCAGCCCCATACCGAAGGCGAAACCCGAGTATTCGGTCGGGTCGATACCGCACGCCCGCAACACATTCGGATTGACCATGCCGCAACCACCCCATTCGACCCAGCCGGGCCCGCCTTTTTTGTTCTCGAACCACACGTCGACCTCGGCCGACGGTTCGGTGAACGGGAAGAAGTGCGGACGGAACCGCGTCCGGCCCGCCGGCCCGAACTCCGCGCGGGCCAGGGCATCCAGCGTGCCGCGCAGATTGGCCATGGTCAGCCCCTTGTCCACCGCGAGGCCCTCGACCTGATGGAACACCGGCGTGTGGGTGGCGTCGAGCTCGTCGGTGCGGAAGGTACGGCCCAGCGAGACGATGTACACCGGCAACTCACGTTCCAGCAGAGCCCGGATCTGCACCGGCGAGGTGTGCGTGCGCAGCACCTGCCGCGACCCGTCCGGGGCGATCTGGAAGGTGTCCTGCTCGCTGCGCGCCGGGTGGTCCGGCGGGAAGTTCAGCGCGTCGAAATTGAACTGTTCAGTCTCGACCTCGGGCCCCTCGGCCAGTTCCCACCCCATCGCGACGAAGGTGTCCGCGATGCGCTCGGTCAGCAGGGTGATCGGGTGCCGGGCACCGATCGGCTGCCGGGTCGAGGGCAGCGTGACGTCGATGCGCTCGGCGACCAGCACCGCGGCATCGCGTTCGGCCCGCAGCACCTCCAGCCGTTCGTCATAGGCCTGCTGCGCTTCGGTGCGCGCGACGTTGACCCGCTTACCGGCGTCGGCCCGCTCGGTCTTGGGCAACGAACCCAAAGCCTGACGAGCCAGCGCGATCGGGGATCGGTCACCGAGGTGTTCGGTCTTGGCCCGGGCCAACGCGTCCAGGTCGGCGGCGGCGTCGAAAGCCTGCCGGGCCGCGCTCACCGCGTTGATCAGGGCTTCTTCTGAGAGCTCCGCCACCCGGCGATCATAGGCGATGCCGTGATGAGAGCGACGTCACGCACCCTCGGCGTTCTCCTCGACGTTCTCCTCGACCACGTCCCGGCCGGGCGGCTCGCGCCGCGGCCGGACCCGGTACATCAACAGGTCGTCGGGAACCCCGCTGGGTTTGGGGGCGAACAGCTGCTTGCGGGTCCGCTTGACCGTCACCCCGAGGTCGTCGAGCCCGTCGTCGCCGATCCGTTCCAGCGTCGAATGCGAGATCACCAATCCGCCCTTGGCGGCACGTTCCATCACCCGCGCGGCGATGTTGACGTCCACCCCGAGCCAGTCCGAGCCGATCCGCTGCGGGTGCCCGGTGTGGATGCCCGCCCGCATCCGCGGGGTGTACCCGTCCACGTCGACGGTGTCGACGGCCTCCAGCGCGGTGCAAACCGCGCGCACCGCGGTCGTCGGATCGCCGAAGACCGCCATCGCCCCGTCGCCCATCCGTTTCACGATGCGGCCGCCCTCGGCCAGCAGCGGGGGCTCCATGACCTGCGCGACCCGGCGCAGCAGTCGCAGGGTCGCGTCGTCACCGGCGCGCAGGGACCACCCCGAGAACCCGACCAGGTCGGTGAACACCAGCGTGACCTCCGGGTTGGCCGGCCGGCCGGACACCCGCTCGGTGAGGGCCTGCCACACCTGCAGCGCGCCGAGGCTGACCTCCCGGGACACCGCGTCGCGCTCCAGGAGCCGGTCCGCGGCCCGGGCCGCGGCGCGCGGGCCACCCTCCCCGGCCGCCGACAGCGGGTCGCCGAACTCCGGGTCGCCCGGCAGGGCGCGGCGGGCGCGCCTGATCATGTCGATGGCGTTGGCGTTGTAATTGGTGGCCAGCAGCCAGCCCAGGGGTCCCGGTTGACGGCGCGGCGCCTCGGATCGTTCGTCGAACGATTCGACTTCCACACCGCAAACAGTAAGCGGGACTATCGGTACCGGCAACGAAGCCCGGCGAAACCCCAGGTCACGCCCGCGTGGAGGGTAGATCGCCGACGCGTAACGGCGTTCCGCCACGCCGCCGGAGCACGTAGACAACGCCCGTTGTCAGGCATATCGTGGCCAGACATCCGTAGTTCAAGGGTCAACGAGGACGCCATGACTGCTGCACCACAAGATTCCGCACGCCCCGGCGACGACCAGGCGGCCATCCCGCTCGGCCCGGACTCCCTGACCTGGAAGTACTTCGGTGATCTGCGCACCGGGCTGCTCGGGGTGTGGGTCGGTTCGATCCAGAACATGTATCCCGAACTCGGAGCCGGCGTCGAGGACCACTCGATCCTGCTGCGCGAGCCGCTGCAGCGGGTGGCGCGATCGGTGTACCCCATCATGGGCGTGGTCTACGACGGGGACCGCGCCGCCCAGACCGGCGAACAGATCAAGGGCTTCCACAAGGGCATCAAGGGCACCGACGGGCAGGGCCGCCGCTACCACGCGCTCAACCCGGAGACCTTCTACTGGGCGCACGCCACCTTCTTCATGCTCATCATCAAGACGGCCGAGTACTTCTGCGGCGGGTTGACCGAGGCCGAGAAGCACCAACTGTTCGACGAGCACGTGCAGTGGTACCGGATGTACGGCATGAGCATGCGGCCGGTACCGGAAAGCTGGGAGGACTTCCTGGTCTACTGGGACCGCAAGTGCCGCGAGGAGCTGGAGATCAACCAGGCCACCCTGGACATCTTCACCATGCGGATCCCCAAACCGTGGTTCGTGCTGATGCCCACCCCGGTCTGGGATCAACTGTTCAAACCGATGGTCGGCGCGCAGCGCTGGGTGGCTGCCGGGGTGTTCGATGCCCCGGTCCGGGAGAAGGCCGGGATGCGCTGGACCCCCGGTGACGAGATCCTGTTGCGGCTCTTCGGTAAGGCGGTCTCGATCGCGTTCACCGCCGTGCCCGACGAAATCCGGCTGCATCCGCGTGCGGTGGCGGCCTACCGACGCGCCTCGGGCAAGGCGCCCGCGGACGCCCCGCTGGTGGAGGCTCCCGGATTCATGGCGCCGCCGCCGGACCGGCGCGGACTGCCGATGCACTATCAGCCCCCGCAGCGCTCACTGCTCGACCGGGCGGGATCATTGGTGCACACCACCTTCTCGCTGGCCGGTCTCGGCCGTAGGCCTGCGGGATCCAATCGAAAGGTTGCTTGAACACGATGCTGGAATGGTCTGACGTCGACATCGCCGTGCGCGATGCGGTGCGGGAGTTCATCGACAAGGAGATCCGGCCGAACATCGATGCGCTGGAAAGCGGCGAGATGGAGCCCTACCCCGTCGTCCGCAAGCTGTTCGCGACCTTCGGTATCGACCAGATGGCCAAGGAATCGTTGGAGCGCAGGCTTTCTCGGCTGCGCGAAGGGGGCGACTCCGCCAAGGCCCCAAAGGCGTCGGGCAGCATGTTCGGCGGCGGCCCCGATCAGGCCGGCATGGGCTTCGTGTTGATCAGCGAGCTGTGCCGGGTCTCCATGGGCATCGTCACCGGATTGGGTGTCAGCCTGGGGCTGACGGTGCCGACCATCCAGAGCCGGGGCACCCTGGCCCAGCAGGAACGCTGGCTGCCCGGCCTGGTGACCTACGAGAAGATCGGCGCCTGGGCCATCACGGAACCGGATTCGGGTTCGGACGCCTTCGGCGGCATGAAGTCCTACGTCACCCGCGACGGGGACGACTACATCCTCAACGGGCAGAAGACGTTCATCACCAACGGTCCCGACGCCGACGTCGTGGTCGTCTACGCCAAGCTCGACGAGCCTGGCGTCGACAAGCGCGACCGCAAGGTGCTGACCTTCGTCCTGGACAAGGGCATGGAGGGCTTCGTGCAGTCGAAGCCGTTCCACAAGATGGGGATTCACTCCTCACGCACCGGCGAACTGTTCTTCAACAATGTGCGGCTGGGCAGCGACCGGCTGCTGGGCCAGACCGGTGAAGACGGAGCGAACAAGTCCGGCGACGGCCGCGACAGCGCCCGGTCCAGCTTCTCCACCGAGCGCATCGGGGTGGCGGCGATGGCGCTCGGCGTCATCGAGGAATGCCTGCGGCTCTCGGTCGATTACGCCAAGACCCGGGTGCTGTGGGGCAAGGAGATCGCCCAGTTCCAGCTGATCCAGCTGAAGCTGGCGAACATGGAAGTCGCCCGGATGAACGTGCGCAACATGCTGTTCCGCGTCATCGAATCCGCCAAGGAGGGCAAGCCGGTGTCACTGGCGGAGGCCTCGGCGATCAAGTGGTACTGCTCGCAGGCGGCCACCGATGTCGCGATGGACGCCGTGCAGCTCTTCGGCGGCAACGGCTACATGAGCGAGTACCGGGTGGAGCAGCTGGCCCGCGACGCCAAGTCGCTGATGATCTACGCCGGCAGCAACGAGGTCCAGATCACCCACGTGGCCCGGGGACTGCTCAGCTGACCCTCGCGAGCTAGGAAAGTTGCGCCTGCGCGCTCTGATAGAGGCAGATTGCTGCGGCCGCGGCCACATTGAGGCTTTCCGTGCTGCCCCGCATCGGGATGGTCACCTGTGCGTCCGCGGCGGCGGCGACCTCCGGGGACAACCCGTGGGCCTCGGATCCGAACAGCCATGCCGTCGGCCGGCCCAGATCCACCGACGGCAGTGGGGTGGCGCCGTCCAGGGTGGTGGCCAGCACCTGCAGCCCGCAGGCACGCAGGGCACCGATGAGATCGATCGGATCGGGCACCGACAGCACCCGGGTCCCGAAGATGCTGCCCGCCGAGGAGCGCAGGCATTTCGGGTTGTAGGGATCGACGCTGTCGCCGGCCAGGATCAGCGCGTCGGCGCCCATCGCGTCAGCGAGCCGGATGAGGGTGCCGGCATTGCCCGGGTCAGAGGTCTCGACGGCGACGGCGACCAGTGTCGGGCCGTCCAGCACATCGGCCAGCGCCACCGCCGGGATGTCGCACACCGCGATCAGCCCGACCGGGGTCACGGTGTCCGACAACGCCTTTGCGGCCTTGTCGGTCACCACGTGCACCGGTGCGCCGGCGATCAGTTGCTCGAACCGGACCAGGGCATCCTCGGTGGCGAACACCTCGGAAACGAGGCCACGCCGCAACGCTGCCTCGACGAGGTTGGGACCTTCGGCGAGGAAACGTGCGGCGTGGCGACGTCCCGCGGGACGCTGCAGCTTGATCGCGGCAGCTACCCGATTGGACTTTTCCGTGAGGGGTGTCAGGCGGCTTCGCCCGACGGTGCGTTGACATCCTCGGGCAGGGCTGCCTTGGCAACCTCGACCAGCGCGGTGAACGCGGCCGGATCGCTGATGGCGATCTCGGACAGGTTCTTGCGGTCCACCTCGACACCGGCGGCCTTGAGGCCCTGGATCAGGCGGTTGTAGGTGATGTCGTTGGCGCGGGCCGCAGCGTTGATGCGGGAGATCCACAGCTTGCGGAACTCGCCCTTGCGTGCGCGACGGTCGCGGTAGGCGTAGGTCAAGGAGTGCAGCTGCTGTTCCTTGGCCTTGCGGTACAGGCGTGACCGCTGGCCGCGGTAGCCCTTGGACGCCTTGAGTACTGTGCGCCGCTTCTTCTGAGCGTTGACTGCGCGCTTCACGCGTGCCATGAAAGTGTTCCTATTCGTACGGGGGAAAGTTGGTAAGAGCCACGGCTTTCGCCGTCGAGCCGAATCAGCCGTTCAGCATCTTCTTGACGCGGGCGGTGTCGTTGGCGGCAACGACGGTGCGGCCGTCGAGACGACGGGTCTGCTTGCTCGGCTTGTGCTCGAGCAGGTGGCGCTTGCCGGCCTTCTGGCGGACGATCTTGCCGCTACCGGTGACGCGGAAGCGCTTCGATGCGCCGCTGTGGGTTTTTGCCTTGGGCATGTGTCCTCAGTTCGTGTGGTGGATCAGTTCTGCGTGGGCTCGGTGGGCTGCGTCGGTTCAGCCTGTGCGGCCGGTGCCGCGGTGCCGCCGGAACGCGGTGTCGGGGCATCGGCGTCATGGGCCGCCTTGGCGCGGGTCTTCGCGCCGCGGTGCGGCGCCAGCACCATCGTCATGTTGCGGCCGTCCTGCTTGGCGGAGGTCTCGACGAATCCGTAGTCAGCGACATCGGCGCCGAGGCGCTGCAGCAGTCGGTAACCCAGTTCGGGACGGGACTGCTCGCGACCGCGGAACATGATGGTGACCTTGACCTTCGACCCGGCCTCCAGGAAGCGGACCACGTGGCCCTTCTTCGTCTGGTAGTCGTGATCGTCGATCTTCGGCCGGAGCTTCTGCTCCTTGACGACGGTCTGCTGCTGGTTCTTGCGAGACTCGCGCTCCTTGAGTGCCGTCTCGTACTTGAACTTGCCGTAGTCCATGATCTTGCAAACCGGAGGTTTGGCGTCTGGGGCTACCTCGACAAGATCGAGATCGGCGTCGACGGCGACGCGGAGAGCATCTTCGATGCGAACAATGCCTACCTGTTCGCCATTGGGTCCGATGAGACGGACTTCAGGTACGCGGATGCGCTCGTTGATGCGGGTCTCAGTGCTGATGGGGCCTCCTACGTTGTCTGCTCGTGCCACGACCGTATGGAGCGCCGGGCCAGCAGGGAGAAGCCACACCACCAGCATTTCCGCTCCGAAGAGCAGAACGGCCCTGCATGTAGCAGGGCCCGATGCCGACCGATCACGGCTTTCGCCGTCTGCGCGGATGCGCAGAACAGGACATCCGCAGATGCCTGTGACCGGACCGCTGGACCTGTACGGTCAACGGTGGGAGCGGGACTCCACTTGCTGTCCCTGGCGTTCGCCGGGACGGTCGATCGTGCAAGTCTAACAGGCATGACCGATGATCAGAAAACTCCTTCCGCCGCAGAGCCCCAGGTGAGGGAGCTCGCCGAGATTCCCGCCGTCGAGGTCATCACCCGTTCGGCCGTCATGCTGATGAGCGCGGCCGCCGAGAAGATCGGCCTGGGCGCCGAGGATCCCGACGACAGCCCGCACCGCGACCTCGACGAGGCCCGCCGGCTGATCACCGCCCTGGCCGGCCTGGTCACCGCATCCGCGGAGTTCCTGGGGCTGCACGCCGGCCCGCTGCGCGACGGTCTCAAGAGTCTGCAGCTGGCGTTCCGGGAGGCCAGTGCGGCACCCGACGAGCCCGGGCACGGCCCCGGGGAGAAGTACACCGGCCCGGTCTGGTGACCGCGCAGTCCTGGCCACACACCGCGCCCGGCGCAGGTAGAAGCGCACGATCCGGGCGTTGAGCGCATATTCTCGCGCCCTATGACGGTCACCACAGTCCCGCCCGCCAAGACCCGGCGTCCGTCCGGCTTCGCCTGGGTGCCGACCGCCGCGGGCTGGATCGTCGGCGTCATCGCGACGCTGTCCCTGGTGGCAAGCATCTCGTCGTTGGTGCGCTCGGCGATCCGGGTGCCCCGCGAGTTCGTCAACGACTACATCTTCAACTTCCCCGACACCAGCTTCGCCTGGGCGGTGGTGCTCGCCCTGCTGGCCGCCGCACTGGCCGCCCGCAAGAGCATCGCCTGGTGGATCCTGGTGCTCTACATGGTCGCTGCGGTCGGCGTGAACGTCGCCGACCTGCTCACCGGCGACGAATCGGTGCTGGCGGAGATCGGCGAGGTCATCGGGCTGGTGTTCCACCTGGCCGCCATCGGCTTCCTGGTGCTGGCCCGCCACGAGTTCTGGGCCAAGGTCCGCCGCGGTGCGTTGTTCAAGGCCGTCGGCACCCTGCTGGCCGGGATGGCGTTGGGCATCGGCATCGGCTGGGGTCTGCTGGAACTGTTCCCCGGCTCGCTGCAGCGCGACTACCGATTGGGCTATGCGGCCAACCGCGTGGTGGCCTTCGCCGGCGTCGACGCCGAGGTGTTCGACGGCCAACATCCCGGCGTCCTGATCAACGCGCTGCTCGGCCTGTTCGGCGCGCTGGCGCTGGTGACCGCCGCCATCGTGCTGTTCCGATCCCAGCGCGCCACCAATGCGCTCACCGGGCAGGACGAGTCGGCCATCCGGGGGCTGCTGGAACTGTTCGGCAAGAACGATTCGCTGGGCTACTTCGCCACCCGCCGCGACAAGTCGGTGGTGTTCGCCCCCAACGGCCGGGCCGCCATCACCTACCGGGTCGAAGTGGGCGTCTGTCTCGCCAGTGGAGATCCCGTCGGCGATCCGCGGTCCTGGCCGGCCGCGATCGACGCCTGGCTCAAGCTGTGCCGGTCCTACGGCTGGGCGCCCGGCGTGATGGGCGCCAGTGCCGCTGCGGCGCAGGCGTTTCGCGACGCCGGATTGAACGCGATCGAACTCGGCGACGAGGCCATCCTGTACCCGGACCGGTTCAAGTTGTCCGGCCCGGACATGAAACCGGTGCGCCAGGCCGTCACCCGGGCGCGGCGCGCGGGCCTGACGGTGCGCATCCGCCGGCACCGTGACCTGACCCCCGATGCGATGGCCGTGGTCATCGGGCACGCCGACGCCTGGCGCGACACCGAGACCGAACGCGGATTCTCGATGGCATTGGGCCGCTTGGGCGACCCCGCCGACGGTGACTGCCTGCTGGTGGAAGCGGTCCATCCCGGAGAGAACGGGGCCGACGATCAGGTGGTGGCCATGCTCTCGCTGGTCCCCTGGGGTTCCAACGGGGTGTCGTTGGACGTGATGCGGCGGTCGCCGCAGTCCCCCAACGGCACCATCGAGCTGATGGTCAGCGAGATCTGCCTGCAGGCCGAGGATCTCGGTGTCACCCGGGTCTCGCTGAACTTCGCGATGTTCCGGTCGGCATTCGAGCAGGGCGCCCAACTGGGCGCCGGCCCGATCGCCCGGCTGTGGCGCGCCCTGCTGGTGTTCTTCTCCCGGTGGTGGCAACTGGAGACGCTGTACCGGTCGAACATGAAGTACCAGCCGGAGTGGGTGCCGAGGTTCGCCTGCTATGAGGACGCCCGCGAGGTCCCTCGGGTCGGGGTGGCCTCGGTGATCGCCGAGGGCTTCCTGGTGTTGCCGTTCTCCCGCCGCAAGGAGCACACCGGCGAGCACGTCGCCGCACCGAAGAACCTCATCGACAGTGGACTGCTGCACCGGGACGGCAGTGCACCGGACTCCGCTGCGCTGCAACAGGATCTGCCCGCCGACGGGCGCAACCGGCTGCCCGAGCAGGTCCGGGTCCGGATGGCGAAGCTGAAGGCGCTGCAGGACAACGGCGTCGACGCCTACCCGGTCGGCGAGGCACCCAGCCACACCGTCGAACAAGCCCTGGCCACCACCGCCGCCGACGTCACCGTGACGGTCGCGGGCCGGGTCCTGCGGTTGCGCGACTACGGCGGCGTGCTGTTCGCGGTGCTGCGCGACTGGTCCGGTGACGTGCAATTGCTGCTGGACAATTCGCGGCTCACCCAGGGCAGCAACGCCGACTTCACCGGCTCGATCGACCTGGGCGACCTGGTCGAGGTGACCGGCACCATGGGGCACAGCCGCAACGGCACCCCGTCGCTGTTGGTGAACCGGTGGCGGCTGATCGGCAAATGCCTTCGGCCCCTGCCGGACAAGTTCAAGGGCCTGACCGATCCGGAGGCCCGGGTCCGGACCCGATATGTCGACCTGGCCATCAACACCGACGCCCGCGATCTCATCACCGCGCGCAGCCGCATCCTGCATGCCATCCGGGAGACCCTGGTCGGCAAGGGATTTCTGGAGGTGGAAACCCCGATCCTGCAGCAGATCCACGGCGGGGCCAATGCCCGGCCGTTCATCACCCACATCAACGCCTACGACCTCGACCTGTATCTGCGCATCGCCCCGGAGCTGTACCTCAAGCGGCTGTGCGTGGGTGGGGTCGAGCGGGTCTTCGAACTGGGTCGCGCGTTCCGCAACGAGGGCGTTGACTTCAGCCACAACCCGGAATTCACGCTGCTGGAGGCATATCAGGCGCACGCCGACTACAACGTGTGGATGCACGGCTGCCGCGAGCTGATCCAGCAGGCCGCCGAGGCCGCCAACGGTGCCCAGGTGGTGATGCGCCCCGGCCCGGAGGGCACGTTGACCCCGGTGGACATCTCGGGCGAATGGCCGGTGAAGACGGTGCACGGCGCGGTGTCCGAGGCACTGGGCGAAGAGATCGGCCCGGACACCGACCTGGACCGGCTGCGCGGTCTCTGCGACGGCGCGGGGGTGCCCTATCTGACGCACTGGGATGCCGGCGCGGTCGTCCTCGAGCTCTATGAGCGCCTCGTCGAGGGACAGACCGAGAACCCGACCTTCTACAAGGACTTCCCCACCTCGGTGTCCCCGTTGACCCGGCCGCACCGCAGCATCCCCGGCGTCGCCGAGCGCTGGGATCTGGTGGCCTGGGGCGTCGAACTCGGTACCGCCTACAGCGAACTCACCGATCCGGTGGAGCAACGCAAACGTCTGCAGGAACAGTCGCTGCTGGCCGCCGGCGGTGACCCGGAGGCGATGGAACTCGACGAGGATTTCCTGCAGGCTCTCGAGTACGCCATGCCGCCGACCGGCGGACTCGGGGTGGGGGTGGACCGGGTCGTCATGCTGATCACCGGCCGCAGCATCCGCGAGACCCTGCCGTTCCCGCTGGCCAAACCGCGCTAGAAGTCACAGCAACCTTTCAGCCGGGAGCGCCACCATGGTCTGGTGAGCGCGTGGGCATCGGTGTCGTTGACGCACGGCTGGGTGCCGGTGACCGCGCAGGTGCTCGCCGGACTGCTGCTGCTGACCGCGCTCCGGGTGCGCCGCCGCCGCACCGTGCGCCTGGGCCTGTCGGTGGCGGTCGGTGCATCGCTGGCGATGGCCGCGCACTGGTATGTCGACAATCAGGGGCTGGCCGGAGATCCGGCCCCGCACGCCCTGTGGTTGTGGATCGGGCTCACCGGATTCTCCGTCGCGGTACTGGTATCCGGCTGGCGCCGGGCCCGCTGGTGGCGGCGCGCCGCCGCGCTGACGGCCGTGCCGGTGTGCGCTCTGTGCGCGGCCCTGGCGCTGAACCTGTGGACCGGCTACCTGCCCACCACCCAGACCGCGTGGGACCAACTCACCGCCGGCCCGCTGCCGGATCAGACCGATGCGGCCACGTTGGCCGACTTCCACGTCGGGAAGGCATTGCCGCGCAACGGGTCCCTGATATCCGTGGATACCGGCGATGCCGGCTCCGGTTTCCGGCACCGCGGCGAACTCGTCTACCTGCCGCCCGCCTGGTTCGCCTCGGATCCCCCGCCGCGGCTACCGGCGCTGTTGATGATCGGCGGGGAACTGAACACCCCGCAGGACTGGGCACGGGCGGGGTCGGCGGTGCAGACCGCCGACAGCTTCGCCGCCACACACCACGGGAACGCGCCGGTGTTGGTGTTCGCCGATGTGGCGGGTGCCTTCAGCAACGACACCGAATGCGTCAACGGTGTCCGCGGCCGGGTCGCCGACCACCTCACCAAGGATGTTGTGCCCAGCGTGATCTCGAAGTTCGGGGTGAGTGCCGACCCGGCGGACTGGGGTGTGGTGGGCTTCTCGATGGGCGGCACCTGCGCGATCGACCTGACCGTCATGCACCCGGACGCGTTCTCGGTGTTCGAGGACATCGCCGGTGACCTCG
The DNA here is from genome assembly GCF_043974665.1 of Mycobacterium sp. AMU20-3851. Taxonomy (NCBI): domain Bacteria; kingdom Bacillati; phylum Actinomycetota; class Actinomycetes; order Mycobacteriales; family Mycobacteriaceae; genus Mycobacterium; species Mycobacterium sp. AMU20-3851. The sequence continues at coordinate 2,268,799 of NZ_CP146371.1, read as the reverse complement.
CGCCGAACACGGGCACCCGGGAGCAGACCATCGAGCGACTGTTCGGCGGCAACGCGGCGGCCTACGCCGATTTCGACCCGGCCACCGTCATCGCCCGGCATGGTCGGTACACCGGCGTCTCGGGCTGGTTCGACGTCAACGGCGCCGGCGTCGCGCCCCCGCCGCCGCAGGCCGACGCCGCGCGGAGGTTGTGCGACCTGGGTACCGCGCACGGGATCGCGTGCACGGTGGTGACCAGGAAGGGCAATCACGACTGGCCCTATGCGGGAGCGGCCTTCGCCGATGCGTTGCCGTGGCTGGCCGCCCAGGTGCACACCCCCGCCGTCGCAAGCAGCCCGATGCCGGGTGCGTCACCGGGGCCCGCCACCCAGCCGGTCGCCCGATGGCGACCGGGTCAGTAGTCGGACTCGGCGGCCAACACCTCGGCCAGGAACGCGTCGTCGACCCCGGACAGCCGAGCCCGCGCGAAGGCCCGCAGCCGGTCGCGGAGCTGCGGATCCTCCCCCACGCCGGGAGCGCCGACGACCAGCTCTGTCGTCGTCCAATCCTGATTCCAGGCAGCAGATTCCGATATCCCCAGCGGCAGCGTCGCGGTGCCGTCGGCGGCGAGCACTCCGGCCGCGGTGATATCGGCGCACCGCAGCCGCACCTCGATACCGGCGGCGGAACCCCTGACCGCGGTGCGCACGGTGGCCACTGCGGAGCGGGTGCGGTCGGTGTGCACCGACCAGTCCACGTTGCCCTCGGCGGCTTCGAACACCGCAGGCGGCACCGAAGTCCAGGCGATTGTCGCGGTACCACCGGTAATCGCCGGCGGGGACGTGCCGTCGTCCCAGCCGTCGGTGAAGGCTTCCCAGCCGGCGACCAGCGCGTAGTCGTCGCGGCGCCGTTGGGTCGGCACCGCGTCGTCCACCGGTGCCGGCCAGTCCAGCAGTTCCGCACAGGCCTCGGCGAGTTCGGCCACCCGGGGGTCACCGTCGCGCCGGTAGGCGGCCAGGGTGTCGCGGTGCGGCTGCAGCAGCCCGTCGATGTCGGAGTCCAGGGTGTCCTCGGCGAAGAAATCCTGGGCAACCGTGGTCAGCAGCGCGACCTCGGCGTCCAGCACCGCCGCATCCAGGTCGACGATCGCATCCCCCACGCTGGCGGGCCACCACCGGCGCAGCCAATGCCCGAGCGCCAACCGCCGCAACGGGGCCGCGGCCTGCGCGTCCCAGGTCGCGTCCGGGATGTCGATGGTGGCCTGTGCGTCGGCCGGGACGCCGCGCACGGCGTCGAGCAGCGCGACGTGGCCGGCCTCGCCGATCAACCGCCACAACCAGTCGGCGGCCGCGATATCGGTGAACGTGACGTGTACCGGTGCCGCGGGCTCGTCGACCGTCCAGGCCAGCACGGCGCCCGCGACCTCGAGCACCGCCACGGCAGGCGGTTCGGCGAGCGGACCGCCGGTGGTCCAGAGTCCGTGTTCGGCGATCAGCCTCATCGAACCGCCTCCAACTCCAGCATCGCCTTGATGCGCTGCCGGTGATCCAGGCTGACCGACCGCGCCACACCCTCCAGCAGGGCGCGCATCTCGTCGACATCCGCGCAGCTTTCCTGCCAGACGTCCCGTCCGTGCAGCCGCGCCCAGAGTCGGCTCAGATACGGCCGGGCGAACGCGGCGAGCTCGTCGGTGACCTGCTGCTGGCGTGGGTGCAGCGGTTCGCCCGCGGCCAGATAACGGCGCGCGTGCAGCACATAGGCCTCCTTGCGCAGCCGCGCCTGGATCTGGGCGCCCAGCCGGTACGTCGGTGTCGTGGCCTCGGCCAGCGGCGCCAGCTCGACGGCCACCTCGATGCCCGCGACCAGCGTCGCCTGCATATCCTCGGCCAGCAGACCCCATGGGGCGCACGCCCGGTCAACCTCTTCGGAGCACAGCAACGGAACATCGGGCAGCTCATCACGGTCCAGGGCGCGGCGCAGGGTGGCCCGCACCCGGTCGACGACACTGCGGTCGAGTGGACGGTCCCCGTCGGTGCCACCGTGCACGGGCGGCGGCGGCTGCGGCAGCACCGAACTCAGCCCGATCTCGACGATCGACCAGGGCAGGTCTGGTGCCGGGCGCCGAGCCCGCGCACCGAGGTTGTAGGGCGTCGCGTCGGCGACCATCGCCGCCCAGACGCGTTGCCTGGCCGTCGACGCGTTGTGGCCGGCCGCGTCACCGAGCACGGTGGTCAGGCCGGCCAGGAATGGATCGGTGATGGCGGTCGACGGCCGCACATCTGACCAGCTGCGCTCGAGTTGGCGCGTCAACGCACCGAGCACCCGGTCGTCGGCGATGTACCGGTTGAGTACTTCGATGGCGGTGCGGTCGCGGTCGCTGTGTACCTCCCGCAGCACGGCTTCCGCGGTGGCCGAATCACCTTGTACTGGATGCCCTTTGGTGATCGCCAGCTCGAAGCACACCGGGAAGTACAACTCCTGCGCGTTGCCGGTGGTCAACCGCAGTTTGCGGCGGTGCGCCTTGAGCACCGCGAACCACGCTGCCGTGGCGCGCAGTTGGTCGCGGTGCGCCAGCAGGAGCTGGTGCATCTCGGCGGCGATCTCGCCGGACACCACCGGCGTCGAGTACTGCGGGTTGGACCGCAGCCTCAGTACCAGCGGGTCCAGGATGCGTTTCACGGTCCGGCTGAGCGGTCCGCCATCGGCACTGCTGAGCACCTGGACGCCCGGGCCGATGGCCCGCCAGGCCCGGTCGATGACGGCGCGGCGCGGCTGCGCCGGTGGCGCGTCGGCCATCCGCGGCGCGGCCTCCGGCACGGTGCTCACCCGCTCAGGATAGGCGGCAAAGTTGGGTTCGGTAGCCGGGTACCGGAGAGACGCTTGCGCCATGCCCGAGATGCTGTGGATCCTGCTGATGTTCGTCGCTGTGCACATCAGCGTGGCCGTGCTGCCCCACCGCCGATCCGTCCCCCCGCCCGCACCGGTGCCGATGGTCGGCGTCGGCACCGTCCGCACGATCACCGACCGGATCACCGTCGAAGTGGAAAGCGTGTGCGGGCAGCGGTTCACCGGCCGGCTGCGGGGCGGTCCGGATGACCCGGTGGTGGCCGAGATCCGGCCCGGCACCGTACTGCTGGTCACCTTCGACCCGGAGTCCCGCGAACAGCTGTCGCTGGCCGACGACATGATCGCCATCCGTACCGCATTCGACCGGATGCTGGTGGACAAGGGACTGGTCACCGACGCCCAGCTCGACCTCATCCGGCACGGCACCAAGGCTGCCGGACTGGTGACCGCGTCCCGCTGCACCGGTGCGGCGCGCGAGGACTACCGCGAGGTGGTGCTCGATCTGATGGTGCGCAGGCCCGAGGGCGGGCAGTTCCCGGCGCACGAGACCACCCTCATCCCCGCCACCTCGCTGGAAAGGGTCTGCCCCGGCAGCGTCGTCGACGCCTACTACCGGCGTGGCGACGAGTCCGCCGTCGCGGTCTCGGTGCCACCGGCCTGACCGGACACCGCGAAACTCACCAGCGCCGCCCAGTAGATCGGCGCGGCGGCAGTGTCCCCGGCCCGCCATTTCCGCAGCTGCGCACGCTGCCAGCGGTTGACCGCGCAGGCCGCGCCGAAATCGGTTTCGGACTGGTGCGCGGTGTCGATCGCGGTGACGACCTGCCCCATCGGGTCGTCGTGCTCGCCGGGCACGAACCGCCGGTAGCCGGCGCTGGTGGGCAGCGACCACAACGTGGCGGTGACGAGTTCGGCGCCGCCGAGCACCATCGCCGCGACCATGCCGGTGGCCTCGTCGAACCGGTAGTCGCCCCCGGAGGCGCAGGCCAGCAAGGCAACCCGGGTCGGGAACCGCAGTCCCGAGGCCATCAGGTCCGCCGCGGTCAGCGGGCGGTGATCCCCGACGGGATCGGCGTACCCGGGTGTCGAGGCGCGGCAGGACAGGTGCAGTGCGGCGCCCTCGGCGGTGCTGCCGCTGCTGGCGTGTCCGACGAACACCAGCCGCCCCGGTTCGGCGGCGAGCTCGCCGGCGAGCCACTGGCGGTCGGTGTCGGTGCGCCGGAACAGTTCGACCGCGGTCTCGGTGGGCGGCCGCACTTTTCGCCGGGTCATCAGGTCCGCGTAATGCCGGGCCACCACGGTGTCCGGGGCGGGCCGGCCCAGCACCGATCCGAGTGTCGAGTCGGCGCGCTGTCCGGGGACCCGCGGATCCAGGATGAGCAGCGGGTCCGCGTGTGCCCGGGGCATGGTGCGGCGCCGGGTGTGGGCGATGTTGGCCGGCACCGCCATCAGCGGCTCGACCAGTTCGACGAGCCGGAATCCTTCGGTGAGACCGCCGATCTCGCCGGACGGCCACGGGATCTGCGCGGGTTGTGGACCGTCGGCGGTGATGGCCTCCTGGCGGGCCACCAGCATCGCAGTCACCTCCGGACGCACCGCGGGCAACGCGAGTTGCCCCCACGGCACCCGACCGAGCCGGGCGCTGGGCGTCACGAACAATACCGCTCGCGGGTCGCTCACGGACTCCTGCAGCAGATCCCAACCCTCCGCGGAGATCAGCAGCACGCCCAGCCGGTAGGCCAGTGTCAGTTCGGCCTCGGCGCTGCTGAACGCGCCGTGCGACAGCGCGCGCTGCAGTGCCGCCACCGGCGTCTCGGCCTCGCGGGGGTCGGGCAGCGCGGCCGCGAGTTCCGCAAGTGCGGCCAGCAGGATCGTCTCCTCGACCACCCAGGTCACGGTGCGCTCGGGTTGCCCGATGACGCGCAGGCTGGCATAGGTGGCGATGCCGACGTCGGCGAAGCGCAGGACCAGGGTGGGCCGGTCGGTCGTCACCATGTGGGCCAGGCCGGGTCGTCGGTGGTGACGTGTCGCCCGTAGCGTTGCCGGGCCAGCGCCCGGTAGTGCCCGAGGATCGGATCGGCACCGGGTTCCATCTGAAGCGGCGGCAGCGGGCCAAGTCTGGTGAGCGTGGGAACGCCGGTGGAGATTCCGTACGCCACCTCGGCGAGTTCGGGTTCCTCGACGGTGGCGTCGAGAACGACGGCCGGGGCCGCCGCCCAGATCGGCGTTTCGGCTTCACCATTGCTGTCGGTGCTGAAACTTCCGCGGGCGCTGTGGTATTCGACCAGCTCGGCGGTCAGTGCGGTGTTCTCCCACTCCCAGGCGACCGCGAAGGCGCCGGCCAGCATGGGCGCCGAGACCCGGGCGGCCCACTGGGCGCGGGCATCGGCGTCGGCGATCGAGTACCGCACCGAGTCGACCGCCAGCGCGGCGGGAACCTTCAGCTCCGCGGCCTGTTCGAGCTTGGCCATCGCACGGCGGAAGGCGGGCGTGCCGGTTTCGGCGTCGGTGGTGCCCAGCGAGGCTTCGTGTTTGGCCGACACCTCGTCCCAACTGTCCTCGGGGTCACCGGATCCGTCGAATCCGAGATCGGCCAGGGCGTCCGCCCGCCACACCGTGCCCAATTGGTCGTCGAGCCGGGCATACTGCAACCAGGTGCTGCGCGGCCAGTCATCGAGCAGTGTGCGGGCCTGAGCGATCAGCTCGACGGCCTCCCCGTAGCGGCCGAAGAAGATCGGGATCCAGCTGCGCTGCAACAGTATCCGGTGCAGGTGGAGCGGTTTCCCGAGTTCGCGCCAGTGCCGCTCGGCGTGTTCCCAGCATTGGTCGGCCTCTTCTAGCTCAGCGACGGCGAGTCGGGTGTAGCCGCGGTAGAACCAGCACCGGGACACATCGTGCGCCCGTGCGTATCTGGCGATGACCGGGTATGCCGCGCCGATCAGCCGGTCCACGCCGTTGTGGTCACCGGCCGACCAGCAGGCGATCGCGCGTTCCAATTGCGTTCGGGCGGTGTCCAGTTCCCACCCGTGCGCCTCGGCGCGGGCACCGGCGCGGCGCAACCACGGTTCGGCTTCGGCGAGCCGGCCGGTCTGGATGCAGAAGCCACCGTATCCGATGCCGGCGAGCACCAGCAGCCGGTCATCGTGGCCGCCGTCGGCGGCGGTGAGGTCGAGCGCGTCGAGCACCTGTGCCCACAGCGGGACGGCGAGATGGTGCAGATCGTCGTCGGCGAGGGCGGTCGCGCACATCACCCGGGCATGGCCGAGCAGGTAGCGGTGCTCGTCGTCCAGGTCCTCGGGTCCATCCGAGTCGGCCAACGCCGTGAGCAGCACGGCCGCATCGTCGTGCTCGCCCCGGGCCGCGTGCAGACCGGCCTGCAGGAAATCGGCGCGGCGCGCGTACCGGATGAGCATGTGCTCGGTGTCCGGGCTGCGTTGCGGGAGTGCGGCGTAGGCGTCCAGGCAGTCCCTGATCCGCCGGATGCATTCGGCCACACCGTCGTACGCGGTGCGCACCAGATAGATCTCACCGAGCTGGGCGAAGACCTCCAGTGCCAGATCGTCGCGGTCGGCGGCTTCGATCGCCGGGAACAGCGACAGCAACAGTTCCTTTGCGCCCGTTTCGTCGGCGGCCCAGGCGAGCGTACGGGCCCGGTCCAGGTCGCCGGTGATCGACATCGCGTCATCATAGGACGGACGAAGACGGCGGACGCGTTTCCGCGTCCGCCGCTTCCCCCGTTCTCTGCGTCAACTAGCTGCAGCTGACCTTGATCTCGTACTTCTTGCTGATCATGCCCGCCATCGGGTTGGCCAGATCGGCACCGACGGCCTCACCGGTGATGGTGTACGTGCTGCCGTCGACCTCGACCTCCGCCGATCCGGAGTTCGCGCCGGCCATCGAGGCGACCGCGAGCGCGTTGCCGTCGACCACCAGGCCGAGCGACTCCACCTTCGGGTTCGCCTCGTCGGTCATGACCACGCCGAGACCCTGCTGACCACCGATGGCGCCGCTGGCCACGTTGATCTTGCCGCCCTGCTTCACGCAGGTCACCGAGTTCAGGTCCAGGCCGGCCAGGTCCTTGCCCTCCACCTTGACCTCGGAACCGCCTCCGTTGCTGACCTGCGTGGCGGGTTCGGTGGCCGTGGCCTTGTCGTCGGAGCATCCGACCAGCACAGCCGCGGTGGCGAGCATCCCGATCCCGGCGGCCAGAACGCGATTCTTCGTCATGTGTGTGTCCCCTTCATTCGCCCGCCGCCCCAGTGGCGCCGTCGTGCGGTAAGTACATCCGCGCCGGATTGCTACCGATCCCAAACTTCTCAGCGGGTACCGTGGCGTCATGCCCGATGACCAGCAGCCTTCCGAGGCCGACCCGCTCGATGCCGAGGTCGTTCCGGTCGAGCCGGCGCATGCCGAACCAGTGCCGACATCCCCCCGGACGGGCCACACCGAAACCGGCTATACCGAGGCCGGTGTGCCGACCTTCGACGCGGTGCGGGAGAAGATCGAGACCCGCTACGGCACCGCGCTGGGCGCGGCCGAACTCGCCGAGGAGACCCCGCAGGGCCGCTCGGTGGCCGAGCAGTACGAGGCCCGCCAGCAGGCCGCGGCCGAGAAGCTGAAGCAGATCCGCGAATCGATGAACCGCGACTAGTGCGCTCGTTCACCGTCGCCGAGCGGCGCGCCCGGCTGGCCCGGCGGCACTTCCTGGGCGCGCACAGCACCGATGTCACCGCGGTGACGGCCGACCTGGTCGGCCTGCACGCCACCGACCCCGCGACGCCGTATCTGTCGCTGTGGGCCCGCATTCCCGGTTTCGAGCGCACCGATCTGGACGCCGCGCTGTACGGGGACCGCACGGTGCTCAAGCACCTGGCGATGCGACGCACCCTGTGGGCCATCTGCACGGACTCGCTGCCCGCGGTACAGGCGGCCGCCAGTGACCGGGTCGCCGACAACGAGAGCCGCAAGCTGATCGCCGACGTGGAGAAGGCCGGTGTGGCCGCCGATGGCGCCGCGTGGCTGCAGACCGCGTGCACGGCGGTGCTCGCCTATCTGGAGGCCAACGGTCCGACCGGTGCGGCCCAATTACGCACTGCACTACCGGAATTGGCGGGGTCCTGGGACCCCGCACCCGGAAAGCCGTGGGGCGGCGCAACTCCCCTGTCACCGCGGGTGATCACGGTGCTCGCCGTTCGCGGAGCGGTCGTGCGCGGGCCGAATCAGGGCGGCTGGACGTCATCGCGTCCGCTGTGGGTGTCGACGGGTTCGTGGCTGGACGGTGCCGAGGCAGCAGGCCGGCCGGAACCGGATGCGGGCGGCGCGGAACTGGTGCGCACCTGGCTGCGGGCGTTCGGCCCGGCCACCGTGGCCGACGTGAAGTGGTGGTTCGGTCACACCCTGACCTGGACGCGGCGGGCGCTGGCCGATATCGGTGCGGTCGAGGTGGATCTGCACGGCACGCCGGGGGTGGCGCTGCCCGATGATCTGGAGCCCGAACCGGACGCCGAGCCGTGGTGCGCGCTGCTGCCGGGCCTCGATGTCAGCACCATGGGTTGGGTGGACCGGGACTGGTACCTCGACGGGCTGCGCGACCGGGTGTTCGACAACCGCGGCAACGCCGGCCCGACCGCGTGGGTGAACGGCCGCGTCGTCGGCGCGTGGCGCCAATCCGACGACGGCCGGGTGCTGCCGCGGATCGTGGCCGACGTGGACCGTGGAGCCCGACAGGAGTTGCAGCGCAAGGCCGATGCCCTCACCGAGTGGTTGGACGGCACCGTGGTCAAGCCGCGGTTCCCGTCGCCACTGACCAAGAATGCGGCGGTGTCCACGCACTGACTCAGGCCGCGCTGACTCAGGCCGCGCGGTGGATCGTGACCACATGGACGTCGCGGGTCAGGATGCGCATTCCGCCGGCGATTGGTGGCGCGGTGGAGCGGTAGACGGCCCCGGTGGGGGTGGTGTGTTCGGCGACGTGGCGCCCGCCCGGATCGAACAGGGTGCGGACTTTCCAGCCGGGCTGTTCCTTGACGTAGTTGCAGCGTTCGCAGCGGCCGTTGCCGTTCCGCGCGTTTGTCGGGCCGTGGTGGGCGTGCGGTTCGGCATGATCGATGTGACGGATCGGCGCATCGCAGTACGGCGTCCGACAGGTCTGATCGCGTAGCCGGATGAACTGGGTCAGTCCGGTCGGGAACGCCCGGGCCCGCGATTCCATGGCCACCAGTGCGCCGCTGTCGGGGGCGGCATAGAGGCGGCGCAGTTCGACCCAGCCCTGCTTGTCGATGGCGGCGGTAATGATCTGGCGGGCCACCGCGGCGGGGATCGGTTCGTAGTCCTGGATCGTCGCAGCGGCGTCACTCTGCCCGAGCAGGGCCTCATCGGGAAGCACCACGTTGACGGTGATCGGCACCGGTTCGGTGGCGGAGCGGCCGGTGACGCGTTCGTACAAGGTGTCGGACATGGTCTGCCCGCGCGAGCGTCCGTCGGGGTTGATATCGGCTTCGCGTTTGAGGCTGGCGTAAACCGAGATGCCCTGCGGCAGAGGCATCAGTGCGGTCACGTAGACCATGTTGTCGGGTGCGGGCCGGGTGGAGACGTTGCGGTCCTCGGGGGCCTTGGCGGCGCGATCCACGATGGCGTGCGGATCGAGCTCGTAGGCGATCTCTTTGGCCTTGGCGGTGATGCGCTTGTCGCCCAGACCGTCGAGAGCGGCAGGGTCGCCGCACATCCGATGGTCGAGCCGCCGACGATCCTCGACGGTCAGGCAGGCCGATTCCCGGACGATGAGGGTGGCCCGCCATTCCGAGAGCACACCGGCCTCCAGGGCGGCCAGGGTGTGCGGCATCTCGTTGGCCAGAGCCTTGGCGAACCCCAAATGCTGGTCGCCCTTCTTGGTCGAATCGCGGCGAGCCAACGCAATTTCCGAGGAGAGCCCGCTGCCCCGCTTCTTGACCGGTATCCCGGCCACGGCCTCGGCCGCCCGCCGTGTCGCCCACCACTGTGCGGTGGCCCGCGCCTGAGCGGCAGCGGCCGCGGACTTCATCCGTTCGAGGCGCTCGATCGCGTCCCGCAGCTCCTCCTCGGATGCCGCGGGATCGACGTCGAACAAACTTTCGAACATGCCTTGACAGTACACCTCGCCACCGACAAGCTGATGCGAAGAATGCGCCGCTACGCGCTGACCTTGCTGCGGCGTTTGCGCACCTTCGGTGCGGGCTCTACGGGAGCCACGTCGAGCATCTCGGCGAGGAACTGCCCGGTGTAGCTGCCCGGCGTCGCGGCGACATCCTCCGGGGTCCCGGCGGCCACCATGGTGCCGCCACCGGCGCCGCCCTCGGGCCCCATGTCGATGATCCAGTCCGAGGTCTTGATGACGTCGAGGTTGTGTTCGATGACGATCACCGTATTGCCCTTGTCGACAAGGCCGTTGATCACCTTGAGCAACTTCCGGATGTCCTCGAAGTGCAGACCGGTGGTCGGCTCGTCGAGGATGTAGACCGTCCGACCCGTGGAACGCTTCTGCAACTCCGCGGCCAGTTTCACGCGCTGCGCCTCACCGCCGGACAGTGTCGGCGCCGGCTGGCCGAGCCGCACGTAACCGAGGCCGACGTCGACCAGCGTCTTGAGATAGCGGTGGATCGAGGTGATGTTCTCGAAGAACTCCGCGGCCTCCTCGATCGGCATGTCCAGCACCTCGGAGATGGTCTTGCCCTTGTAGTGCACCTCCAGGGTCTCCCGGTTGTACCGGGCACCGTGGCAGACCTCGCACGGCACGTACACATCGGGCAGGAAGTTCATCTCGATCTTCAGCGTGCCGTCACCCGAACAGGCCTCGCAGCGACCACCTTTGACGTTGAACGAGAACCGACCGGGCTGATAGCCGCGGACCTTCGCCTCGGTGGTGGCGGCAAACAGGGTGCGGATCTTGTCGAATACGCCGGTGTAGGTGGCCGGGTTGGACCGCGGGGTGCGCCCGATCGGCGACTGATCCACGCGCACCAGCTTGTCGAGCTGGTCGATACCGTTGATCCGGGTGTGCCGGCCGGGCACCTGCCGCGCACCGTTGAGCTTGTTGGCCAGCACGGTCGCCAGAATGTCGTTGACCAGCGTCGACTTACCCGACCCGGACACCCCGGTGACCGAGGTGAGCACCCCGAGCGGGAACGCGATGTCGACCTCTTTGAGGTTGTGTTCGCGCGCGCCGACGACGGTGAGCTGACGCTTGCGGTCCACCGGGCGGCGGATGGCCGGGACCTCGATGCTCTCCTTACCGGAAAGGTAAGCGCCGGTGAGGGATTCCGGGTTCTTCAGCAGATCCTGGTAGGTACCGCTGTGGACGATGCGGCCGCCGTGCTCACCGGCGTACGGGCCGATGTCGACGACCCAGTCGGCGTGCGCGATGGTGTCCAGGTCGTGCTCCACCACGATCAGGGTGTTGCCGAGGTTGCGCAGCCGCACCAACGTGTCGATCAGCTTGCGGTTGTCGCGCTGATGCAACCCGATGGACGGCTCGTCGAGCACGTAGAGGACGCCGACCAGACCGGAGCCGATCTGGGTAGCCAGCCGGATGCGTTGCGCCTCACCACCGGACAGTGTGGCCGCCGCCCGGGACAACGACAGGTACTCCAGGCCGACGTCGAGCAGGAAGCCGAGCCGGGACTGGATCTCCTTGAGCACCTGCCCGGCGATCGCCTGTTCCCGCTGCCCCAGCGTGAGCGCATTGAGGAACACCGCGCAGTCGGCGATGGACAGTTCGGCGACCTCGGCGATGGACTTCTCACCGTGCACGCCCGCGGCCAGCGTGACCGCCAGGATCTCGGGCTTGAGCCGGGTCCCCTCGCACTCCGGGCAGGGGATGTCGCGCATGAAGCCCTCGTAGCGCTCCTTCATCTGCTCGGAGTCGGTCTGCTCCATCCGGCGCTGCAGGAAGGCCAGCACACCCTCGAAGTCGGCGTAGTAGGACCGGGTGCGGCCGTAGCGGTTCTTGTACCGGACGTGCACCTGATGGTCGGAACCCTCCAGGATGGCCTTGCGTGCCTTGGCGGGCAGCTTCTTCCACGGGGTGTTGACGTCGAAGCCCATCTCGTCACCGAGACCGGACATCATCCGGGTGAAGTACTCCGAGGTGTGACCCATCGACCAGGGGGCCACGGCGCCCTCGGCGAGGGTCAACTCGGGATCGGGCACCACCAGGTCCGGGTCGACCTCCTTCTTGATGCCCAGACCGGTGCACTCCGGGCAGGCGCCGTAGGGCGAGTTGAAGGAGAACGACCGCGGTTCCAGGTCGTCGACGGCCAGGGCGTGTCCGTTCGGGCAGGCCAGCTTCTCGGAGAACCGCTGTTCACGGTGCGGATCGTTGTCATCCCGGTCGACGAAGTCGAGCACCAGGATGCCGTCGGCCAGCCCGAGCGCGGTCTCCACCGAGTCGGTGAGCCGCTGCTTGCTGCTGGCCTTGACGGTGAGGCGGTCCACGACCACCTCGATATCGTGCTTCTCCTGCTTCTTGAGCTTGGGCGGATCGGTCAACGGGTAGACCACCCCGTCGACGCGCACGCGACTGTAGCCCTGGGTGTTGAGCTTCTCGAACAGGTCGACGAACTCGCCCTTGCGGGTGCGCACCACCGGTGCGAGCACCTGGAACTTGGCGCCCTCCTCCATGGCGAGCACCTGGTCGACGATCTGCTGCGGGGTCTGGCGCGCGATGCGCTCCCCGCAGACCGGGCAGTGCGGCGTGCCGGCCCGCGCGTAGAGCAGACGCAGGTAGTCGTACACCTCGGTGATGGTGCCGACGGTCGACCGCGGGTTGCGGTTGGTCGACTTCTGGTCGATGGACACCGCCGGGGACAGGCCCTCGATGAAGTCCACGTCCGGCTTGTCCATCTGCCCGAGGAACTGCCGGGCGTACGCCGAGAGCGACTCGACGTAGCGGCGCTGGCCCTCGGCGAAGATCGTGTCGAAGGCCAGCGAGGATTTCCCGGAGCCGGACAGGCCGGTGAACACGATCAGGGCGTCACGCGGCAGATCAAGATCGACGCCACGTAGATTGTGCTCGCGCGCGCCCTTGACGATCAGACGGTCAGACAACGGGGTTTCCTCCCAAGACAGAATTCACGGCCCATGCTAGGTGCCCCCACCGACAAGCTCGATAACGTGGCGGTATGAGCACCCTCGTCGAGAACTACACCGGCCACGTCGACCCGGGCAGCGCGGCACGACGCACCCTGCCGTCCGCGAGCATCATCAAGGCGTCGGTCGGCCAGATGGACAACAACGCCTACCTCATCACGTGTTCCGCGACCGGGAAGACGCTGCTGATCGACGCCGCCAACGACGCCGACCGGCTCATCGAGCTGATCAGGGAATATGCCCCCGATATCGCGCTCATCGTGACCAGCCACCAGCATTACGACCACTGGCAGGCGCTGACGGCTGTGGCCGGGGCCACCGGCGCACCGACCGCCGCGCACGCCTTGGACGCCGAGCCGCTGCCGGTGAGCCCGGACAAGATCCTGGCCGACGGGGACACCGTCACCGTCGGCAACCTCACCTTCGACGTGATTCACCTCCAGGGTCACACCGAGGGCTCGGTCGCGCTGGCGCTCACGGGCGCCGACGGGGACGTCACCCACCTGTTCACCGGGGACTGCCTGTTCCCGGGCGGGGTCGGCAAGACCTGGAAGGAGGGTGACTTCGACCGGCTGCTCGGCGACGTGTCGAACAAAGTGTTCGACGTATACCCCGATTCGACGGTGGTCTACCCGGGCCACGGCGACGACACCACCCTGGGTGCGGAGCGCCCGCACCTGACCGAATGGCGTGAGCGGGGCTGGTGAGGCGTCAGAGTTTGGCGATCACCTGCTCGCCGAACTGGGCGATCTCCTCGGTCGCGTGCGCCAGGCTGTCGCCGGGCACCTGCACCTGGATCCAGGTCACCCCCAGCGCGGCCAGCTGCTGCACACCGTCCAGGTAGGCCGCCGGGTCGAAGGAGTCCGCGCCGGGCACTCCGCCGACGGCGTTGCTGAAGGTGACGTCGACCGTCGCCGGATCCCGGCCGGCCTCGTCCAGGCGGCGGCGCAGATCATCGATGCCCGCCTTCAGGGTGTCCAGGGAATCCATCGGGTCGGTGCGGGCGGTCTGCGCCAGCACGCCGGCGGCCGGGAACGGGCACCATCCGTCGCCGTGCTGGGCGACGCGGCGGCGGGCGGCGGCGGTGTTGCCGCCGATCCAGATCGGCGGCGGCTCGGTCGGGCGGGGGTGCGCGGTGATACCGGCGGCGGTGAAGTGCCGGCCCTCGAAGCTGACATCGTCACCGGTCCAGATGGCCCGGATGACCTGCAGGGCCTCCTCCACGAGAGCCCCGCGTTCGTCGAAATCGACTCCGAGCGCGGTGAATTCACGCTTGAGATAGCCGACGCCGACGGCCAGGGTGAACCTTCCCGAAGACAACAGCGAAAGCGTCGCACCGGCTTTGGCGACCACGAACGGGTTCCGGTACGGCAGTACCACCACATTGGGTATCAAGCGCAGTGTGGTGGTGTGCGCGGCGGCGAAGCCCATGGCCACAAAGGGATCCAGCGCATCGTGCCCGCCGTGGTCGAGCCACTTCTGGGTGGGCGCAGGGTGATCGGTGAACCCGAAACCGGCGAACCCGGCGGCCTCGGCGGCGGCCGCCACCGCGGCGACCCCGGCCCCGTTGACCAATTCCGGGTTGTAGGGGTGGCTGTGCATCGGGTGGGTGAATGCGAATTTCATCGAGCTCCCTTCGGGGGCGCATAGACCGGCCGCGGCAATCCGAGGGCCTGCGCGGCAATCATGTTGCGGAACACTTCCAGGGTCCCGCCGTAGATACCGGTCGGGGACGCCAACCGGTAGATGTACTCGGCTCCCCCGCCATCGACGGCGCCGGCGGCACCGTCGGGCAGCGCGCCGGCCGTTCCGAGGATGTCCATCAGATCCGGCGCGATGTCGCGCATCGTCTGCGCGATGGCGACCCGGCCGTACATGTCCGGTGAACTCATGGCGGCCTCCAGTCGCGCCACGGCCCGGCCGAGCCGGAAGTCCGGTTCGGCGATACCGGCGATGCGGTCCACCGCGGTGGCCGTCAGCGTGATGTGCTCGGTCATGGTGGCCAGCTTCTGCAGGCCGCTGTCGTCACGGGCGACGGTGCCGTGCTCGACCTTCAGCGCCTCCCGCAGTACCGCCCAACCACCGTTGACCGGGCCGATGCGGTGATCATCGCCGACTCGGACGTCGGTGTAGAAGGTGATGTTGGTGCGGTCCCCGTCCACCGTGCGGATGGGCTGGATCTCCACACCCGGGCAGTCCAATGGCACCAGGAACATGGTGAGGCTCTGGTGCTTCGGGGCGGCCGGGTCGGTGTTGGTGATCAGGAAGACGTACTGGGCGTTGTGCGCGTTCGAGGTGAACATCTTGGAGCCGTTCACGATCCAGCCCGAGCCGTCTCTGATCGCCCTGGTCTTGCAGGTCGCCACATCGGAACCACCGTCGGGTTCGGTGTAGCCCAGGCAGAGACGCAGTTCGCCGGACAGCACACCGGGCATGATCCGCTCGACCAATTCGGGGGGCCCGAAGGCCTCTACCGATCTGGCCACCATCGCTGTTGTGCCCCAATGGAACCAGGGGGTGCCGGCCCGCCCGATCTCCAGTTCCCAGATGCGGCGGCGCACCGCGGTGAAGCCGCCCTCGGCCTCGGACCGGTAGTCGGCAGCGAGGTATCCGGCCGCGCCCAGCGCCAAATGCACTGTCTCGTCGAAATTCTCGCCGGTCTCACGGTCGCGGCGGATCACCTCGTCGGTGACCAGATCGGCGAGGAACTCGCGTAGCTCCTGCTGGAACGCCAAGTCCTCCGCCGACAGCTCGACGCGCGAGAAATCCACCCGCATACCGTGACACTTTCACGGCTATTTGTAAAGCTCTTCAGGATGGCGTCAAACGCCGAGGCCCGGCGCCACCGGATGAGGGTGGCACCGGGCCTCGGTCTGGTTGTCTGATGAGGTCAGGACGTGTGCACGATGAGCACGTCGACCTTGGACCGGCGGGCCACGTTGGCCGGCACCGAGCCGAGCAGTCGGCCCGCGATGGTGCTCAGGCCGACGTTACCGACGACCAGCAGGTCGGCCTTCTCGGATTCGGCGAGATCGACCAGGGCGTCCACGGGGGCACCGACCACAGCCTTCTCCACCACATCGGTGGCGCCAGCGGCCTTGGCCCGCTCGGTCGCCTCGCGCAAAATGGCGTAGATCGGGGCGTTACCGGTGGCCTTGTAACCCTCGTCCTTGAGAATGTCCGCCGCGTGATGGTCCTCGCTCTGGGGGAAGTACGCGGTCGCGACGACGACCTTCGCGCCCGATCCGGCCGCGATCTCCCCGGCGCGGTCAACTGCCCGCAGCGAAGAATCCGATCCGTCCGTACCGACCACCACGGTCTTGTAGGCGCTCATTCATGCCCTCCCAATGTCGATTGCCACATCGAATTTCAAGCCACCCGAGACCCTATCCCGATGCGCGACGGCCTTGGGTCCGATTCACGAACACGCGGCGCGTCGAACGGCCGTTGGGCGGCGCTGTTCAAGTGTCGATGCTAGCTGGTAACAGGGCTCCGATGACCTTTCCGTGAGCTATGTGACGCTGCCGTTTCCGCCGCGACCGCCATCACAGATCAGGTACGGCAGACGCCGCGACGATGATGTTGCCAGGACGGCAATTTCGCCCCACATTCGAGTCCGGTGACGCCGGCTTTATGGTGAGGGGATGGCTGACGCACCCGGAACATACGCGATCACCGGTTCGGCATCGGGCATGGGCTGGCATGCGGCCCGCAAGCTTCGCGAACAGGGACATCGGGTGATCGGTGTCGACCTCAAGGATGCCGATGTCATCGCGGACCTCTCGACACCGGAGGGCCGCCGGGCCGCGGCCGATGAGGTGCTGGCAGCGGCCGACGGTGTGCTCGACGGGGCCGTGCTGGCGGCCGGGCTGGGCCCGGGGTCCGGCGCGGGACGCAATCAACTGATCGCGCAGGTGAACTTCCTCGGTGTGGTCGAACCGCTGACGGCGTGGCGGCCGGCCTTGGCCGCCGCGGACCGCGCGAAGGTGGTGGTGATCGCGAGCAACTCCGCCACCACGGTTCCGGTGGTGCCCCGCCGCACGATCAACGCCCTGCTCGCACACGATCCCGACAAGGCGGTCCGCAGCATCCGACTGCTGGGGCAACAGGGTTCGGCCATCATCTATGCGGCGTCGAAGATCGCGCTCAGCCGCTGGGTCCGCGAGCAGGCGGTGTCCCCCGACTGGGCGGGCGCCGGAATCCGGCTCAACGCTTTGGCACCGGGCGCCATCCTGACCCCGCTGCTGGAGGCCCAACTGGCCCAGCCCATGGAGGGCAAGGCGGTTCGCAAGTTTCCGGTGCCGATCGGGGGGTTCGGTGCGCCCGAGCAGCTGGCCGACTGGATGTGCTTCATGCTGTCCGACTCCGCCGATTTCCTTTGCGGCAGCGTCATTTTCGTCGACGGCGGGACCGATGCGTTTTTCCGCACCGGAGACTGGCCGCGGCCCGTCCCGCTGCGCGGGCTTCCGCGCTACCTGTGGAAGTTCGCGCGCGGGCCGGTGAAACGCTGACCGGCTACAGGTGCCGGCCCAGGAAGTCGGCGATACTGCGCCGGAATTCCGCCATCGCGGGCGCCTTCGTCATCAACCCGTCCGCCGCGTGGTACATGCCCGGGACGGTGACCACCTCGCACGGCACACCGCAGGCCCGCAGTCGCGCGGCGTACTCGACCGATTCGTCATAGAGCAGGTCCAGTTCCCCCACCCCGACCCAGGCCGGCGCCAGCCCGGACAGGTCGTCGCGGCGCGCGGGCGCGGCGTAGCGCGGCGCGTCGGACAATCGCGGGGCCCGGCCCAGATATGAGGTCCAGGCGAAGGTGTTCGACTTCGCCGGCCACAGGAACCTGCCCCGGCCCGGTTGGTCGCGCAGCGTGGTCCGGTCGTCGACGGCCGGGTACGCCAGCGCCTGGGCGCGCAGCGTGATGCCCTCGTCGAAGGCGCGCTGGGCGACGGCCGCCGCCAGGCCGCCACCTGCGCTGGACCCGGTCACCGCGATCCGGTCGGGGTCGATGCCGATCTCGTCGGCATGCGCGCGCATCCAATGCAGGGTGGCCATGCAGTCGTCGAGCGCCGCCGGGAACGGGTGCTCGGGCGCCAGCCGATAGTCGGGTGACACCACGACGGCCCCCAGTTCGCGGGTCAGCGTTCCGCAGGTCGCGGCCTCGTTCCTGGGGGACCCGAAGATGAATCCGCCGCCGTGGATATGGAGCACACCGGGACGTGCTCCGGAATCGCCGGAGCTTGTCGGCCTGGTGATGAGCACTCCGAATTCGGGCGACCCGATCCGGCGCTCGACGGCCTCGACGCCGTCGCCGGGCTCAGATTCGATGTTGTTGAACCACCGCGCCAGGGGCAGCGAGCGTGGCCCGTGGCTCGTGGTGAGCAGCGGCAGCAGCGGATTACGCAGTTCGGGCGCCACCCGCGAGAGCTCCGGGCGCAGGGCCTGGTAGCGCCGCAGCGCCGACCAGCCACCGAGTGCGGCGAGCGTCGCCGTCGCGAACAGTATCTTCCGCACGGGCGAAGGTTAGCCCCTCCGGGACGTCGACGCCGGGTATCGCGTACACCGCGGCACGGCGCCCCACCCGACCGTGCGGGGCCGGGATGGGAAACCCTGCGTGTTCCACGGGATTTGGCGGTACGCCGAACCTACGTGGTTGCTGGAGCGAGTGACGGGAATCGAACCCGTGTAAACGGCTTTGCAGGCCGGTGCCTAGCCACTCAGCCACACCCGCAGCAGTGACCAATCTGCCACGGGGTGACCGAGCCGTACATCGTTGCGATCGCCGTGATTGCTATTCCGCGGACACCCGACGCGCCGCGGACTCCCGCCGTTCGGTGGCCGCGGTCCCGGCCGCGCGTACCTCGGATCGCCGCGGCCCGTCGTGATCGGCACTGGCCTTCGGGACCCCTGCGGTCCGCAACCGCGGCCCGGCCGTCGTGACCGAGCGGGTCGACTTCGACGGCGAATCCTGGCCGAGTTCCGGCGCCGACCCCTCGAAGGCCCCGGAGATGTCAGCCGGTGGATCCGACGGTGCGACGTCGCCGACGGTCCCGGTGGTGTCCTCGGTGTCATCGGTGGTCACCGGGTCGGTGGCGGGCACGTCGTCGGCCACCGGGGCGTCCACCACGGTGTCGGTCGGGGTCTCCTCGACCACCTCGTCCTCGGTGACGGTGTCATCGGACACCGGGACTTCGGACACGGGAACTTCGGTGACGACGTCCTCGGTCACCGGCACCTCGGTCACGACGTCCTCGGTCACCGGCACCTCGGTCACGACCTCTTCGGTCACCGGAACCTCCGTCACGACCTCTTCCGTCACGACCTCATCGGTCACCGGAACCTCGGCCACCGCCTCGTCGGCGACGACGACGTATTCGGTGACGGGCACCTCGGCCGCCACCACCTCCGCGCCGACGCTCACCTCCTCGGCTACCGGCTCGGCCGGCACCTCGGGAGCAGGTGCAGCACCGCTTTCCGGTGCCGCCGCCTCAGCTGCCGCTGCGTCCGCCTCCAGATCCGACGTCGCCGACATGGCCCGCAGAGAAGCCCCGATCGAAGCCCCGGAGGCCGCCGGCGTGCCGGTCAGCGCGCCCGTCAGCCCGCCCAGAACCGATCCGATCAGATTCGTGACCGCCTGCACGACGCTGGCCACCAGGTTCGGCACGACGCTGAGGATCTGCGTCACCACCTGCTGGATCGCCTGCAGCAACGCCGACACGGGGTTGGTCGGGTTGCCCGGCGCACATCCTTCCTGCAGACACCGGATCAATTTCTTGAGCTGCGCCAGCGCTTCGGCGTCCTTGGGATTCCCGAATTGATCGAAGATCCCGAAGAAACGCTCATCCCCCGCCGCATCCGGATCGTCCTGGATCGAGTAGAGGAATACCGGACCGGCCCCGGCGATCGATTGCCACGCAGTGAGAATGTCGCGCATGAATTCCAACTGGACCGCGGCCGACACCTGACTGGTGGGCAATCCGTATTCGGTGATCCAGATCTTCAGTTGCTCTTCACCCGGCTGCAGATGAGCATCCATCATTGCCCGGATCTGCTGAATCTGGAGCAGCGGCGAGAGCATATTCGCCTCCTGCTCGGAGAACTTCGTGACGAAGTCATAGGGATGGAAGGAGATTGCGTCGAAATAGCCGTGCGCACCGGCGGCGTACATCGCCGCGACGAACTCGACAGGACTCTTGGTCCACTCACCGATGGTGATACCGGGGCCGACGACCGCTCCGACCACCGTGATGTCGGGGCTGACCGCCTTCAGCGCGGTATAGGTGGCCTTCAGCATCTCGGTGTACTCCACCGGATCCACCGGATTCCAGAACAGCACGAAGTTCGGCTCGTTCCACACCTCATACGCGGTGATCTTGTTGAGGTACCGAGAGGCGACCGCCCCGGCGAAATCGGCGAGATACTGCGGATCCGAGGGATGACCACTGCCCGGAGGCCCATCGGTCGCCCAGGCCGGCGTCCACTGCAGCACTCCGAGAATGCCCAGCCCCAGTCGGTCCGCCTCGGCGACGATCGTGTCCAGCTTCGCCCAGTTCAGGTCGCTTTCCCAGTCGACAGGCTGACCGAGCGGGTCCTGCGTCTGGATCTGCCACCACGGCACCAGCAGGCGGATGTTCTTCACCCCGAGCGAGGCGGTCAGGGAGAGGCGGGCCAGCACCTCGTTGAGATCGTCGGCGAAATAGATGTTCGAGTCGGAGATCCCGACGGCCGTCGAGGAATCGTCGACCGCCGCAACATTGGTCACTTCATAGCTTGCGACGCGTTTCACCTCGGGCACCGAGAGGTGGCTACCGGTGGTCGCGACCACCGCGGCCGCGGTGACGCCGATTACGACCCGGCTCGCAATACCGCGAATCGGCCGCCGGACACAACTCCACATGTTTAACCACCGTTTCTGACACCGTGACGTCGGGCCTTCCCCAGCCCGACACTGCTAGAAAATTAGCCACAGTGAAGAGAAATTACGAAATCTACTTGTGAGTAAGAAAAGCCTTTTCCAAATGGCTTTTCCGGACAGATTCTTGGCAAAGAATTTACCGATCGGAAATATAAATATCCGCACCTGGTACTGCGATTCTGGCAAACGCCGTAAGTTTGCCGGTCAGGGGGATAGCCCCGGACTCAGCCTCCACAGGAGGCACATCGGTCCAGATAGGCATCGTTTCTCTCATCGGCAACAGTCATTGCCCCCAGCCACTCCAGCGCCCCAGCGCCACATCAGCCAGTCCTAGCAAATATTGGCTCAACAGTACGTTCCGCGAACAGAAGCCCCAGGCGTCGCTGCGGACAAGAGTTGTCCCGAGCGTAAATTCAGGTGCTCTCACCAGTGCTATCCCGAAATGTGGGACGGTCGGCCGGTCGGCTACTGATGGGGCATGCCGGCCGCGACCCCGCTCTGAGGCCAGCCGGCCGGCGAATCTTCCCACGGCTCCTGACGTCCGTAGGGAGTCAGATCCAGGAACGGGTATCCGACCGCGGTGTGGTCGAGTCCGCGGGCGTAGGTGGAATAGGTGTGGAAGACCTCGGCCCCGCGGCGCAGGAACACACTGGCGCCGGGCCAGTCCCCGCGCAGGTCGGCATCGGTCCAGCCGTCGCGGCGCAACTCGTCATAGGACTTGTAGTTGTATTGCACCGCAGCGCGGTTCGGGTCCAGCGTGACGTGAAAGTCATAACTGAAGTCCCCGTTACGGGTCGAGTACCAGGGGAAGCTCCAGCCGTGCGCCGCCCGGTACCGCTCGATGCTGGTGAACGGCGCCCGGGACACGCAGGCAAACGTCACGTCCTTGGCGTTCAGTAGGGTCCGATCGGAGTCGGTGAAGGTCAGATCCGCGGCGGCGGTGCAGCTGGGGCATCCTTGATCGATCTCGTCGAGCCACATGAAGTGATGGATGTAGAGCTGGGTGCGGCCCTCGAACAGATCGACCAGCCGGACCAGCCCGCGCGGACCCTCGAACAGGTAGTCCTTGTCCACCTTCACCATCGGCAGCCGTCGCCGTTCGGCGTTGACGGCGTCGCGCAGGTGAGTGGCCGCACGCTCGGCGGCCAGCAGCCGCAGGCGCGCCTGCAGCCACTGCTCGCGGGACACCTCGTCGGGGTAGGCGCTGGGCTGCGTCATCGGATGGCTCCTCACCGGATCGAAGGGGTCTACCGAGGCAGACTCCCCCGCGCCGGAAAACTCAGCGCCGCCCGGCGCGGAAGGAGGCGATGGCACCGAACGCCACCAGCACCGCGAATCCGCCGAACAACCACCGAGCCGCAACCGCGTCGCCGGTGGGGACCGTGTTGACCACCACGCCGGCGATCCCGGCGCCGAACGCGCCGCAGATCAGCTGCACCGTGTTGATCGCCGCGGCCGCCACCGGGCCCTCGGCCGGATCATCCACTTCGGTCATCGCCCACGCCGACAGATGCGGCCAGGCCATCCCGACCCCGAGACCGGCCACCACCATCGCCAGTCCCCACGCCACGGCCAGCCAGGCCGGCATGCCCTCGCGGACCAGCAGCGCGCAGGCGCCCAGGCCGACCGCCATCACCACCGGCGCGACGCCGACGATGCGGGCGACCACCGCACGTCGATCGACCGAGGCGCTGACGATCTCGCTCACCGTCCAGCCGATCGCCAGGGCCACCCCCAGGATGCCGGCCGCCGCGGGCGCCAAACCAGCCAGCTTCTGGCCGAACAACGGGACGTACATGACCACCATGGTTGCGGCCATCAGCGCGCCCAGCGTCAGGTAGATCCGCTTCAACGGACCCGGCCGGAACACGGTGGGCGGCAGCACCGGGTGTGCCGTAGCCCGGTCCACCACCAGAAACACCACGACCAGCGCACCGGCGAGCACCAGCAGGATCGTGGTCACGACGGCGTGCCGAGGCACACCGGCCACACTGACCACCAGCGCGGCCGCGCCGAGCAGTACCAGCGACCACACCGGAACCCGGATCGCCACCACCTCACCGGCACTCGACCGCGCCGGCAATGCCATCGGCACCAGCACCCCGATAGCGACGGTGAGGACCACCAGTACGACGAAAGCCCAACGCCACGAACCGAACTGGGCGAACAAGCCGCCGATGGCCGGCCCCAGGAAGGTACCCACGCCCCACATGGCCGAGACGAGCGCCGACGCTCGGGTCCACAAAGACTGCGGCAGTGCGGTATTGATGACCGCGTAGCCCAGACCTGCCAGCAGCCCACCTGCGCCGCCCTGAATCACCCTGCCGACGAGCAGCACCTCCATGCCGGGCGCCAGCGCACAGATCGCACTGCCTGCACCGAACACGGCGAGCGCGCCGAGGTACGTCGCCCGGGGCCCGAACCGCGCCAACAGCGAACTGACCAGCGTGGCGCCGGCCACCGAGGCGACCAGATAAACCGTCATCACCCAGGCGTAGTACCGCTGGCCGCCGATCTCGGTGACCGCACTGGGCAGCAGGCTGATGGTGAGGAACTCGTTGGTGGCATACAGCGCAACACCGCCGGCCAGGACGGTCGAGGCGCCGACGTTCTTCGGCCCCAGCAGTTCGCGCCAGCTCCCGCCGGTCAACGCATGCGTGTCGGTCACCCCGTCAACCTAGAAGCTCAACCGCGGTTGAGTTCAAGAGCCGCTATTTCAGGCCGGCGGCATCCATCCCGCGCAGTTCCTTCTTGAGGTCCTGGATCTCGTCGCGGATGCGCGCGGCGAGTTCGAACTGCAGATCGCGTGCCGCCGTCATCATCTGCTCGGTGAGGTCCTTGATCAGGTCGGCCAACTCGGCCCGCGGCATATTGCTGGTGTCGCGGCCCTCGACGATGCCGGCACTGACCGCGCGGCCCGGCTCGCCCTGGGCGCGGCGGCCGCGCGAGGCATTGCGTCCGGAGCCGCCGACCTCGACGTTCTCGGTGTCGTCGGCCTCGCGGTACACCTGATCGAGGATGTCGGCGATCTTCTTGCGCAGCGGCTGCGGATCGATCCCGTGCTCTTTGTTGTAGGCGATCTGCTTGGCACGGCGGCGATCGGTCTCGTCGATGGCCTCCCGCATCGAGTCGGTGATCTTGTCGGCGTACATGTGCACCTCGCCGGACACGTTGCGGGCAGCGCGGCCGATGGTCTGGATGAGGCTGCGCGGGGACCGCAGGAAGCCCTCCTTGTCGGCGTCGAGGATCGCCACCAGCGATACCTCGGGCAGGTCCAGGCCCTCACGGAGCAGGTTGATGCCGACCAGTACGTCGTACTCGCCGAGCCGCAGCTGCCGCAACAACTCGACCCGGCGCAGGGTGTCCACCTCGGAGTGCAGATAGCGCACGCGGATACCCATCTCGAGCAGGTAGTCGGTGAGGTCCTCGGCCATCTTCTTGGTCAGGGTGGTCACCAGCACCCGCTCGTCGCGTTCGGTGCGCAGCCGGATCTCGCCGATCAGATCGTCGATCTGACCCTTGGTGGGTTTGACGAGCACCTGCGGGTCGACCAGCCCGGTCGGGCGGATCACCTGTTCGACGAACTCGCCGCCGGCCTGCGCCATCTCATAGTTTCCGGGCGTCGCGGACAGGTACACCGTCTGACCGATCCGGGCGGCGAACTCCTCCCAGGTCAGCGGCCGGTTGTCGACGGCCGAGGGCAACCGGAAGCCGAAGTCGACCAGGTTGCGCTTGCGGGACATGTCACCCTCGTACATGCCGCCGATCTGCGGCACGGTGACGTGTGACTCGTCGATGACGAGCAGGAAGTCCTCCGGGAAGTAGTCGATCAGCGTGGCCGGCGCGGTGCCCGGGCCACGCCCGTCGATGTGCCGGGAGTAGTTCTCGATGCCTGAGCAGAAGCCGACCTGCTTCATCATCTCCAGGTCGTAGTTGGTGCGCATGCGCAGCCGTTGCGCCTCCAGCAGTTTGCCCTGGCCCTCCAGTTCGGCCAGCCGGGTCTCCAACTCGGCCTCGATGCTGGAGATCGCGACGGCCATCCGGTCCGGCCCCGCGACATAGTGGGTGGCCGGGAAGATACGCACCGAGTCCACCTGCCGCACCACGTCACCGGTGAGCGGGTGCAGGTAGTACAGCGCCTCCACCTCGTCACCGAAGAACTCGATGCGGACCGCCAGTTCCTCGTAGGCCGGGATGATCTCCACGGTGTCGCCCCGCACCCGGAACGATCCCCGGGTGAAGGCGATGTCGTTGCGGTCGTATTGGACGTCCACCAGTAGCCGCAGCAGCCCGTCGCGGGGTACCTCGTCGCCGACCTTGAGCTCCACCGAGCGGTCCAGATAGGACTGCGGGGTGCCGAGGCCGTAGATGCAGGACACCGAGGCCACCACCACGACATCGCGGCGGGACAGCAGGCTCGAGGTGGCCGAGTGCCGCAGCCGCTCGACATCGTCGTTGATCGAGCTGTCCTTCTCGATATAGGTGTCGGTCTGCGCGATGTACGCTTCCGGCTGGTAGTAGTCGTAGTACGAGACGAAGTACTCGACGGCGTTGTGCGGCAACATCTCCCGCAGTTCGTTGGCGAGCTGCGCGGCCAGCGTCTTGTTGGGCGCCATCACCAGGGTGGGTCGCTGCAGCTTCTCGATCAACCAGGCGGTGGTCGCGGATTTACCGGTACCGGTGGCGCCCAGCAGCACGATGTCGCGCTCGCCGGACCGGACCCGGCGTTCCAGCTCGGCGATGGCGGCCGGCTGGTCGCCCGCGGGTTCGTACTCGCTGACCACCTCGAACCTGCCGCCGGTGCGCACGATGCCGTCGACGGCGTCGGCGGCAGGTCGGTACTCCGACTGCGCGAGCACGGGATGTTCGGTAGCGAAAGCCATGGTCTCCAGGTTAAGCGTGGGGGCCGACAAGTTCATTCCCGCTTCGCTGCGCGCGTAGCCGACCGGCACGCTACCGTGGCGCCGTGTCCGAACCCGTACGCGTCGCGTCGCGCCTACCGGGCCCGGTCGCCCGCCCGCCGTGGCGCGGACGGGGCGTCCTCGACCTGCGCCGGTGGCGATGACCATTCACCCGCCCAAGCAGGAGACCTTCGACCTCGACGCCCGCACCAACACCGATCCCAAGGGGATCGTCCGCGCCGTCGACATCTACACGGTGCGGCCGTGGGGGCTGTACATGGCCCGGCCCACCCCGGGACGCGCCCAGTTCCACTACCTGGAATCGTGGCTGCTGCCGGCGCTGGGACTGCGGGCATCGGTCTTCCACTTCAACCCGGGCCACGAACGCGACCAGGACTTCTATCTCGATATCGGGAGGTTCACCGCCGACGGCGCGGTCTGGCACGCCGAGGACCACTACCTGGACCTGGTGGTGCGCACCGGCGCCGGGGTCGAGATCACCGACGTGGACGAACTGATGGACGCGATCCGGCACGGTCTGCTCAGCCCCGAGGCCGGCGAGCAGGCGGTCCACACGGCGGTGGCGGCCGTCGACGGACTGGCCCGCCACGACTACGACCTGGACCGCTGGCTTGCCACCCGAGGCGTGCAGCTCACCTGGAAATGATCACGATCCGTCACCGAACCGGCATCCCGTTCCTGTCGTCGGTGGCAGCCGGTGCAGCCGAGTCGGCCCCCGGGGCGACGAGTTCGGCGAGCGCCAGCGCGACCCGCAGCTCCAGGGTGCGCTTCTCCAGTGATCGCCCCAGCAGCTCCTCTGCCTGACGAATCCGGTAGGCGACGGTGTTCTCATGAATGTGCAGCCGCTTCGCGGTGCGTCCGCGGCTGCAGTTCTCGTCGAGATAGGTGCGCAGTGTGGCCGCAAGGCGGCGCGTGGTTTCATCCGTCGACTCCAGCCGACCCAACTCACGTTGCACGAACACCCGTGATTGTTCGACGTCGACGGTGGCGATCGCGCGTAACGAGACGTTGTCGTAGTGGGTGACGCTACCGACCGGCCGGCCTGCCAGCCGCGCGATTCGTTGTGCCTCGACCGCTTCGAGGTAACTGGAGCGGAAGCCCGCGAGGCCGCTTGCGGGCTCACCGATCGCGACGCGCACCCCGGGCGCGTTGGCCGTACGAAACCGTAACTCGTCCAACACTTTCGACGGAACCACACTGTGCGAGCTGATCCAGGCCGCGGCCGACAGAATTCCGAGGGGATGCACGAGGGGCCTTTGCGAACCGATCGCGGAGGCGATGTCGCGGATGGCCGCTTCGAGCACGGCCTGGGTGTTGCGCCCTTCCTCGTGGGATTCGAGCCAGGCGATCGCACCGACGTGTACCCGGCGGACGTCGTGGCGGAGCCGCCGGGTGGCGATGTCGATGTCGATGGGTTGTCCGGCCAAAATGGCGCCGACGGTCTCGGCCTGGCTGGCGGCCGCGCTGCGCAACCACCGGTCGCGCTCGGCGGTGTACACCTCCTCGACCAGACACAGCGCGGCGTCGACGTAGGCGAACAGCCAGGCCGAGGCCAACTCGGAGGCGAGGTTCAATTCGTCGGCACTGCCGGCGTGGCGGTCCAGGATCGCGTTGAAGTGGCGAGATGTCGCGGCATGCGCGAGCCGATAGGCGCGCATCAGCGTGGTCAGCGGCACGTTGTGGCGCGCGCCGTCCCGCGCATAGGCGAGCGTCGAAGACGGCAGGTGTGCCGCCTGGGCGGGGTCGCTGCCGGCCAAGAGCACCTCTGCGAAGTCACGGATGCTGGCCTCGGTGCTGGCGCGGTTGACCTCGAGGGCCTCCGCGTCGACGAGTAGGTCGGGCAACCGCTCGCTGGTGTAGTCGTTCACCGCGTCCGCGATCTCGCCGGCCCGCTCGGCCAGGTCGGCGGCGGCAGGTCGGAGCACCGCCGACCACACCCTGCGCTGGTCATCGCCGTGCGCGCCCGTCCAGGCCGGCTCCATGCACTGCACGGTATCGCCGCACCGGATCGATGGTGCGGATATTGGACAACGGCCGGGTTCGACGTTGGCGCACTCAGACAAGAAAAAGCCTGCGCCGACGACGGACGATCTTCGCATGCGACAACTGACCAGCCTCGACGCACAGTTCCTGGCCATGGAGAACGACCGTGTCCAGGGCCACGTCAGCGTGCTCGGCATCTACGACTCCCACACCACCGCGGGCCAACCACTGGACGCGGAGCTCGTTCGCCGGATCATCGGCGAGCGCCGGCACCTGCTGCCCACCTTCCGCTGGCGGCTCGCGCCGGTGCCCTTCGATCTCGACTACCCGTACTGGGTCGACGACGGCACCTTCGACGTCGAATACCACGTCCGTGAGCTCGCCCTGCCGTCGCCGGGCACCCAGCGGCAGCTCGCCGAGCAGGTGGCCCGGATCATCGGCCGGCAGCTCGACCGGGCGCGGCCGCTCTGGGAGGTGTACGTCATCCACGGACTCACCGACGGCGGTGTCGCGGTGCTGACGAAAATGCACCACGCCGCGGTCGACGGTGTGTCCGGGGCCGAGGTGATGAGCATCCTTCTCGATGACACCACCCGACCCGAGCGGCAACCGGCCCCCGAGGTCGTCGCGGAGAACTTCCCGTCCGAGGTGGAGATGCTCGGCCGCGGTCTGATCGGCCTGATGCGCCAGCCGCTGCGGGTCCTGCGCGCGGGTCCCACGGCGGTGCCGCATCTCGACGATGTGCCGACGATCCGCCATCTACCCGGCGTGAAATCCATTGCCCGCGGCGGCCGGCTGCTCAAGCGGGCGCTCAGGGCCGGAGCGTCGCTGCCGGGCAGCGACGTCACGGCGCCCCGGACACGATTCCAGGCGCGCGTGTCACCGCACCGCCGCGTCGCATTCGGATCGTTGTCGCTCACCGAGGTCAAGACGATCAAGAACACCCTCGGCTGCACCGTCAACGATGTCGTCCTGGCGATCTGCACGGCGGGGCTGAGGACCTGGCTCGACGAGCGCGGCGAGTTGCCCGCCGAACCCCTCGCGGGCTTCGTCCCGATGTCGGTACGCACACCGGAACAGCAGGGAACGTTCGGGAATCGGGTGTCGGTGATGATCACCGGGCTCCCGACCGATGTCGCCGACCCGGTACAGCGCGTGCACCGGATCACGGAAACGATGAGCGCCGCCAAGGAGCGTCACCGCGCGCTTCCGGCGTCGTTGCTGCAGGACGCGAACCACTTCATTCCGCCGGCCCTGTTCGCACAAGCGGCGCGGGCCACGTCCCGGTTGGCCGGCCTGCGCGGCCTCAATCAGCCTGCCAACGTCATGATCTCGAATGTCCCGGGACCGTCGACTCCTCTGTATCTCGGGGGCGCCCGGCAACGCGCACAACTCCCGGTCTCCGGGGTGCTGGACGGGATCGGCATCAACATCACCGTGATGAGCTACCAGGATTCGCTCGAGTTCGGCATCGTCGTCGACCGAGAACTCGTCGATGACCCGTGGCAGATCCTCGACGCCCTGCGCACCGGCCTCAACGAACTGCGTGACGCCGCCCAGGCCGCAGCGAGAACCGTCACCCCCATCCACCGTGAGAGCCCCAGCACCCGAAAGGCAACGTCATGAACCCGAACATGCTCAGCAGCAACAGCATGGACGACTACCCGCTCACACTGACAAGCATCGTCGAGCGCGCGGAGCGGTTCCACGCCGGTAAGGACGTCGTCTCGCGGCGCCCTTCGGGGGCGGTCTCGCGCACCAACTACGGCGAATGTTCCTCTCGTGCAAGGCGTCTCGCGGGTGCACTCAGCGCGTTGGGGGTGCGCCAAGGTGACCCTGTGGCCACGTTGTTGTGGAACCAGAGCGAACACCTGGAGCTGTACTTCGCCGTTCCCGCCATGGGTGCGGTCATCCACACGCTGAACCCACGCTTGTTCCCCGACGAGCTGGCCTTCATCGTCGACGACGCCCAAGACACCGTGATCGTCGTCGACGAGTCCCTGTTGGAGGTGTTCGAAAGCTTCCGCGCCGGACGCGATTTCAACCACGTCATCGTGGTCACCCACGAGGGTGAGGCCCCCGCCGGAATGCTGGACTATGAATCCCTGATCGCCGGTTCCGAGCCGGTCACCTGGCCCGATCTCGACGAGCGCAGCGCCGCAGCGATGTGCTACACCTCGGGCACCACCGGCCGCCCGAAAGGTGTCGTCTACTCGCACAGGGCACTCGTCCTGCACTCTCTGGTCGCCGCCCTGCCCGACCAGCTGGCGGTGTCAGCAAGGGACACAGTGCTTCCCGTCGTCCCGATGTTTCATGCCAACGCTTGGGGGCTGCCCTACGCCGCGGCAATGGCCGGCGCACGCCTCGTTCTGCCGGGTCCCCGGCTGGAACCGGAAAGCGTACTCGACCTGTGTGCCGGTGAGCGGGTCACCATGACGGCGGGCGTGCCGACCGTGTGGATGGGGATGCTCGCCGCGCTCGATGCCGGACCGGACAGGTGGGACCTGTCCGAGCTCAACCGGCTGATCGTGGGTGGAGCGGCGGTACCGCGGTCGATGTTCGAGGGATTTGACCGGCACGGGCTGACGGTCGTGCAGGCCTGGGGCATGACCGAGACCGCCCCGCTGGGTTCGGTGTGCCGGCTTCCGGCGGCTCTCGACGCCGGCGAGCGCGACGAACAGTACGGCTTCCGCACCCGGCAGGGCGTCGCGAGCCCGTTCTTCGACATCCGCGCCCGTGACGACGACGGTGAACTCATCGCCTGGGACGACGCCGCCATGGGTGAACTCGAGGTACGCGGGCCGTGGGTGGCCGCCAGTTACCACGGTGGCCGCGGCGCCGACAGTTTCACTGCCGACGGCTGGTTCACGACCGGCGATGTGGTGCGCATCGACCCGCACGGATGCATCCGGATCTGCGACCGCGCAAAGGATTTGGTGAAGTCCGGGGGCGAATGGATCTCCTCGGTCGACCTGGAGAACCAGCTCATGGCGCATCCCGCCGTCGCTCAGGCCGCCGTGATCGCGGTGCCCGACGACCGTTGGGGCGAGCGACCGCTGGCCGTCGTGTCGCTGCGAGACGGCGCCCAGGCAGCTCCCGATGAACTCCGCGAGCACCTCGCCCGGGAGTTCGCCAAGTGGCAGTTGCCGGACCGCTTCGAGTTCATGGCGGCGCTGCCCTGCACGGCCACCGGCAAGTTCAAGAAATCCGAGCTACGAACCCTGTTCACAACAGCCTGAAGGAAACCGGACATGAGTCGCTACGACATCACGCAGACCAACCGCGCCGTGGAGCGTTTGATCGAGATCACCGACAATCCACGGCACCGCTACCTGCTGCACGCCTACAACCGGCACCGATACCTGGAGATGGCCGGCCGCTACGAGGAGATCTTCGCCCCGGACATGACGGTCGAAAACCCGGTCTACCACTTCAACATGCTCGGTAAGAGCGTGACCGTGGAGGGCACCCAGGCAGTCAAGGCGCTCTACCACGCGTGGTCGGAAACCGCGCAGTGCATCTTCTACGCCGACGAGGAGAAGCTGGCGATCAGCGACGACATGATCGTGTCGACGTCGTTCATCTATCAGCAGACGCCGGGCACCATCCTGGCCGCCGAAGGGGTGCCGGTCGACCCCGACGTCACCTATCTGGTGAAGACCGCCGAGCACATGATCTGGCCCTACCACAACGGCCGGCTGGTCGGTGAGGACGTCTGGGAGTACGACGAGACGGCGCGGGAATTCATCCCGCTCGATCCGGCCGACATCCTCACCGTCGAGCAGTCCGCGAAGTTGCTCGATGCCTTGATCAAGCCGCTCCCGGAGGACAACCCGTTCCTCGGGTTCTGATCGCTTCGGCCGCCTGTCAGGTACCCAGTGCAGCCGGCTGGTCACCCGGGTCTGGCCCGGCACCGCTGTGACCTCGGTCGCTGGTCGACGGTGCATGACGTGACGCTGACCTGGCGGGCGTAAAGTCAAGATCATGAGTGTCACCAGGCGCGCAGGGCTGGCGGCTGCCACGACGGCCGCACTGCTGTTCGCGGCTCAGCTGCTGCCCGCGGCGGCATCCGCCGAACCCGGAACCGATACCCAGCCCGAGCAGCCGCAGACCGAGGCCACCGAGCCGGCTCCCCCGTTGCTGCACAACATCACCTACCGGGTACGCGCGGACGGCACGTCGCGCCGGGCCGTGGTCGCCTACAAGGCCGACGACCACAACATCAACAGCGAGCAACCCAACCTGCTGCCCGGCCAGACGTTCGAGGTGAACACGGTGATGACCGACCCGAACCTGGCCGGTCTGGAGCTGTCCATCGACTGGCCCTACGGGTCGAACCTGCACTGCGAGATCCTGGTCGACGAGCAGATCGTGGTGCAGGCCGACCAGTTCATCGCTCCCCGGTTGCTGCGCCCCAAGGACGACCCGCTCTACGGGGTGCTGCACTGCGGCGCGCCGCTGGACAACCCGGGAGCGTCCACGCCGTCCATCCCGGCACTGCCCGGTTACCCGGGCGAGCCGGCGCCGGAGGCACCGCCGCAGGCCTGACCGGTCAGGGCTTCCAGCCGGTGGTGTGGGCCCACTCCCAGGCGCGGTGGTACGCGTCGAGGAACCACGGTTCCTTGGCCGCAACGTAGTCCGGCTCGCTGAGCGCCGCCTTCTTGGCGGCCAGATAGTCTTGCTGCACACCGGGATTGGCCTTCAGCCAGTCCACACACAGCAGCGCGAACTGCTGGTTCGGCCAGCCGTCCACCCGGATGTGCACATTGGTGGGCCGGCCCGGGTCCGCGGAGGCGTGGAATCGCTTGCGCCACTGCGCCGGATCCTCACCGTGCGCGACATCGGCCGAAATACGTTCCACCCGTGGGTATCCCGCGGCCAGCAGGGACTCGGCCAGTTCGTCGGCGACCTCCAGCGAGGCCACCGTCACCTGCACGTCGATGACGTCTTTGGCGTCCAGGCCCGGTACCGCGGTGGAGCCGATGTGGTCGATCCGCACCGCCCGGTGCCCGCACGTCGTCTGCAGCCGGGCCACGATGCGGCGGGCCTGATCCGGCCAGTCGGGATCGGCGGGCACCACGGCCGGTTCGACGTGCGCGGGCCGGCGCTGCTGCAGGTTGTGCGCGAACGGCAGAATCCGGTCGTGCCACAGGCCGCGGGCCTGCTCCACCAGGGCCCCGGCCGTACCCGAATTGTCCAGCCACACATCGGCCACCGCCCGGCGCTGCTCCTCGGTGGCCTGCGCCGCGATCCGGGCCCGGGCGTCCTGCTCGGTGAAGCCGCGGTACTCGATGAGCCGCGCGACTCGCAGTTCCACATCGGCGTTGACGACGATCACCAGCGGGAACATCGGCGCCATCTGGGATTCGACCAGCAGCGGGATGTCCTCGATGATCACGGAATCCTCGTGCGCGGCATCGATCAGCTCGGAGCGGCGCCGCGCCACCAGCGGGTGCACGATGCCGTTGAGTGTCTGGCGCTTCTCCTCGTCACTGAAGGCGACCGCCGCCAGGGCGGGCCGGTTCAGCTCGCCGGCCTGCGGCCCATCGGCGTGCAGGATGTCGTGGCCGAAGGCGTCGACCAGCTTGGCCAGTCCCTCGGTGCCCGGTTCCACGACCTCCCGGGCGATGACGTCACCGTCGACGACGATGCCGCCGAGGTCGCTGAAGGTCGAGGACACTGTCGATTTGCCGGCGCCGATGCCACCGGTCAGTCCGATACGAAGCACCGCCACAGTCTGTCAGGGCACTGAAACAACGAACGCCCCGGCCCAACGGGCCGGGGCGTTCGAAGAAACGAACTGCTAGGCGTTGCCTGCGAGCTTCTCGCGCAGGGCTGCCAGCTGGGCGTCGCTGGCCAGCGACCCACCTGCGGACTCACCCTCGGAGCGCGAAGAGCTGCTGGAGGTCGACGGGCGAGCCGCTTCCTCCGCCTCGGCAGCGGCGAACTTCTCCATCTGCGCGGTGTGCATCTTGTGCCGACGCTCGGCCTCGGCGTACCGGGCCTCCCATTCGGTGCGCTGCTTGTCGAAGCCCTCGAGCCACTCGTTGGTGTCGGCGTCGAAGCCCTCGGGGAAGATGTAGTTCCCCTGCTCGTCGTAGCTGTCGGCCATGCCGTACTTCGAGGGGTCGAACTCCTCGGTGTAGTCCTCGTTGGCCTGCTTGAGGCTCAACGAGATACGGCGACGCTCCAGGTCGATGTCGATGACCTTGACCATCGCGTCGTCGCCGACCTGGACCACCTGGTCCGGGACCTCGACGTGGCGCTCGGACAGCTCCGAGATGTGCACCAGGCCCTCGATGCCCTCTTCGACGCGGACGAA
The DNA here is from genome assembly GCF_043974665.1 of Mycobacterium sp. AMU20-3851. Lineage (NCBI taxonomy): Bacteria > Bacillati > Actinomycetota > Actinomycetes > Mycobacteriales > Mycobacteriaceae > Mycobacterium > Mycobacterium sp. AMU20-3851. The sequence goes on along the minus strand of NZ_CP146371.1, from coordinate 2,234,709 downwards.
CGCACCGAACGGCACCAGCTTGGTGACCTTGCCCGGCACGATCTGGCCGATGGCGTGGGTGCGGGCGAAGTGGCGCCACGGATCTTCCTGAGTCGCCTTGAGCGACAGCGAAACCCGCTCGCGGTCCATGTCGACGTCGAGCACCTCGACGGTGACCTCGTCGCCGACGGTGACGACCTCGGACGGGTGGTCGATGTGCTTCCAGGACAGCTCGGAGACGTGCACCAGGCCGTCGACACCGCCGAGATCGACGAAGGCGCCGAAGTTGACGATCGAGGAGACGACACCCTTGCGGATGGCACCCTTGGTGAGCTGGTTGAGGAACTCGCTGCGAACCTCGGACTGGGTCTGCTCCAGCCAGGCGCGGCGCGAGAGCACCACGTTGTTGCGGTTCTTGTCGAGCTCGATGATCTTGGCCTCGATCTCCTTGCCGATGTACGGCTGCAGATCGCGGACGCGGCGCATCTCGACCAGCGATGCGGGCAGGAAGCCGCGCAGGCCGATGTCGAGGATCAGGCCGCCCTTGACGACCTCGATGACGGTGCCCTTGACGGCCTCGTCCTTCTCCTTGAGTTCTTCGATGGTGCCCCAGGCACGCTCGTACTGAGCGCGCTTCTTGGACAGGATCAGGCGGCCTTCCTTGTCCTCTTTGGTGAGAACGAGGGCCTCGACCTCATCGCCCACGGAAACGACCTCGTTGGGGTCGACATCGTGCTTGATGGAGAGTTCACGGGACGGGATGACGCCTTCGGTCTTGTAACCGATATCGAGCAGAACCTCGTCACGGTCGACCTTGACGATGGTGCCTTCGACGATGTCGCCATCGTTGAAGTACTTGATGGTCTTGTCGATCGCGGCGAGAAAGTCCTCGGCCGAGCCAATGTCGTTGATGGCTACTTGCGGCGAGGTGATGGAGGGACTTGGCATGTGGTGGGTTGCTCCGGACAGGTTCAATCGTAGGGACATTTATTGGTCTTGTACTGCGGTTTTGCTCCCCGCAGCGATACTGGACAGTTCAGCTCCAGGATTTGTGCGGTGTGCCCGCGGGGCCCGGGACATGACTGGGCACACAGGTACTGGTCAAGGGTACTCGAACGGGTACACGCTGGACAAACCCGGTCCCCGCAGGCAGTAGCTGGTTACCCTCCTGGAGTGTCCGCGATGCCGCACCTGCCGCACCCCCACCTGCCGACCTGGCCACCCACCGTCCGCAAGGCCGCCGCACCTCTGACTGTGCTGATCGCGCTGAGCGTCGTCGTGGGTCTGCTGATGATCCTGCTGACCGCGACGAACCCGGTCGGCACCGCCATCGGATTCGTGCTCTCCAGCATCGCGATCACCGTGGTCGTGCTCTGCTACCTGTGGCTGGACCGCTGGGAACCGGAACCGCCCCGCCTGCTGATCCTGGCTTTCCTGTGGGGCGCGTCCGTCGCGATCATCCTGTCCCTGGCACTGGAGCTGTGGGCCGACGCGGTGTTCCTGCCGACCCCGGGGCTGCCCGAGGGGTTCGAGTCGACGGCGCTGCGCGCGCCGTTGATCGAAGAGGCCGCCAAGGGTCTGTTCCTGTTGATCATGATGACCGGCCGGCGCCGCTACGAGCTGAACTCGCTGACCGACTGTCTGGTGTACGCCGGGTTGGTCGGCGCGGGTTTCGCCTGGTTCGAGGACATTCTCTACATCTCCAGCGGGGAGACCCTGGGCTCCTCGCTGATGACCGCCGCGCTGCGCCTGGTGATGGCGCCGTTCGCGCACTCGCTGTTCCTGTCGGTACTGGCGATCGGCGTGTACTTCGCGCTCAAACAGCGCAATACGGCGGCCAAACTGGCCTGCATCGGGGTCGGTTACGCCGGCGCGGTGATCATGCACGCGCTGTGGAACGGCTCGTCCGTGATCGGCGTCGAGGCGTACTTCCTGGTCTATCTGGCGTGGATGATGCCGATCTTCGGGTTGGCGATCTGGTTGGCCGTCATCAGCAGGCGACGCGAGCAGCAGGTGGTCGCCGCCAAGCTGCCCAATATGGTGGCCGCCAACCTGGTCACCGCCAACGAGGCCAGCTGGCTGGGTTCCATCCGCACCCGCAAGCAGGCCATCGCCGAGGCCACCCGGCTCGGCGGCAGCGCGTCGGGCAAGCGGGTCAAGGCGTTCGCCACCCAGGTGGTCGAGCTGGCGTTCGTGCGGGACCGCATCGATCGCGGCTTCGGTGACGAGCGGGTGCAGGCGTTGCTGCACGAGGAGTCCTACCGGGTGCACGCCGCCCGCGAGGTCGCGGGACCGACGCTGCAGGCGCTGGCCGGCTACCGGGTGCCCTGACCGGCCACCCGGGTGGTGAAGGTGCCGTGGTAGCTCATCGGCTGGTGGAACGGTAGCCAGGCCTCGGCCACCGGACCGTCCGCGACGTGGGCGGCGTCGAACACCATGAGCCGGCTGCGGTGCCGGGACTCGTCGTAACCGACGGTCAGCACCCAGCCCTCGTCGGCGCTCCCGCCGGGGCGGGCCACGAACACCGGCTCCACCAGCACGTGGCCGGCCGGACAGAACAGTTGCGCGGCACCACCGCCGTGATCGATCCGCGCGATGCCCTGCCCGGTGGCCGGGTCCTGCACCGTGACGTAGGAGATGTCGTGCCGCAGCGATGATCGACGCTGATCGATCTGCGGGAACTCGCACCCGAAATCGACCAGCGGTTCGGTGTTCACCCGCCCGGCGGCGGTGATGCGGAACCGGGTGAGTACGACGCCGTCCTGGGCGCCGTCGGTGATCTGCGCACTGTCGGAGCGGATGTGCGCGGTATAACTCTTCACCCCGGCGTAGGTGCTGGGCGCGAATCGCGGCAGGTCGACCACGACGTCGTCGCCGTCGTCGTAGGCGTTGACGTAGTGCCAGTGGAAGAAGGTGTCGGTCGGTACGGTGCGCACCGGGCCGCCGTCACGCGGCGCGAGCACGAAATAGGACGGCGTGTCGGATTTGTAGATCATCGTGTCCCAGAACGAGGCATACCCGGTGAGCGACAACGGATTTATCCGGATCGGTGACACCACGAAGACCGCGTATCGGCGGGTGAGCGCCATATCGTGCACCAACGCCAGGCCGGGGAGCGGCACCGCGCGCAGGTACCGGGTGACACCGCGCGCATCGGTCTCGTACAGGCGCAACCGCGGACGCGGCACCGCTTCGGCCGCCAGCTCGCGCAGCAGCCGCCGGCGTTGTGCACCGCGGGCGCCGCGCAGCACCCGGGGCAGATCGATCCGGGGGAAGTACGGGTCGAACCCGAAGTTGACCCTGGTGTCGGAGACCGGGTCATAGGTGTAATGCGCCGAAAAGCAGCCCACCGGGCCCTTCAGCACGCCGCCCAGGTCTGTCAGACCGACCGTGTCCAGGGTGTCCGGGTCCAGCGCGTGCGGGCGCCCGCCCTCCCACAACGCCAGTAGTTGACCGGGATTCACCATCACGCTGGTGTTCGCGGTATTTGCGGGAAGGCGAAACATGTTGGCCCGCAATCCACCCGGACGTTGCGAGCTGAAGCCGCGGGCCGCGGGCGCACCGGTCTGCAGGGTCTTCAGATAGTGCTTGGTGCGCACGAACCGGTTGCGGAACCGCACCGTGCGCCCGTCCAGGATGAACGCGCTGACCATACCGTCGGCGTCGTAGACGCTCTCGATCTGAGATCCGCCGATGTTCCAGCGGCCCGCCCCGTTGCGGTACAGCGTGCCGACCAGGTCCGGAGGAAGCGTTCCGGTGATGTCGGTGACCTCGATGTCGAACTCACCCGGGATGTCGTCCCAATAGCGCGATGGTGCGTCGGTGGAGCTGCCCAGATCAACCATAAAAGACAGTGTGTCTTTTATGGTTGCCGGTTGTCAATGCTCGCGATCTGTTCGGATCCGAACGGCATCGCCGCACCGCCCTCCCAGCACAGCGCGGTCAGGTGTCCGACGAGTTCCTCGCGCGTCATGGTCCCGCTGCGGCACCACCATTCCCCCGCGGTCACCGCCGAACCGACGATCGCCCGCGACCACGGCGCAGCCGCCGCCACCCGGGGATCCTCCGGACTCATCGAGGACACCAGCAGAAACTCCACCGAGGCCGCGAGGTCCTCGAAAACCCCCGCGCCCCGGTCCACGCTCAAGGCGCTGTGCAGGTTCGGCTCATCCGCGATCCAGCCGATGATGACGTCGAAGAACAGCGACATGCGCTGCCGCAGGTCCACCGAACCCGCGGCGCGGCGGGTGATCTCGGCCAGCAGCCGGCCGGCCGTCCGCTGCCCCAGCGCCATGATGAGGGCACTGCGCTGGGGAAACATCGCGTAGACGGCGGACCGGACGAAACCGGCCTCGGCGGCGATCTCGGCCAGCCCGACTGCGGGTCCGCCGGTGCGGATCGCGCGTTCGGCGGCGTCGAGCAGTGCCGTCCGTCGCTCGGCGGGATCCACCCGCGAACCTGTCGGTCGTCCCCGACCGCGTTTCTCGGATGCCACGTGGGAAGCCTACGAGTTCCCGCAGCCGGCGGGCGGCAACCGCAGCCTCAGGGCGCGGGCCGCCTGCGGAACCGGATCAACTGCCACAACACCAGGCCGGCCTGCAGCCCCAGGGCCACCGAGATCATCGAGATCACCGTGGCGGGGAAGGCGGAGTCGCCGTCGGCGCCGAACAGTTCGGTCACCCCGATCAGGCCCATCGACCCCGGCACCAGCAGCCAGAATCCCGGCAGGATCATCGCAATGGCCGGCGGTGCCGAGGGGCGCCGGGAGATCGTCAGGGCCACGACCGTGAGCACCAGTCCCCCGCAGAATCCGCTGGCGTAGCTGCCGAAGACAAGGTCGCCGAGAAACTGCCCGGCGAAGGCGGTGTAGACGATCAAACCCAGCCACGGCAGGAAGGACAGCGGTGGCGCCAGGAACAGCATCACGCCGACGGCGTACACCGCGACCCCCACCCACGGTGACCACGGCCCGATCTTGTTCACCACATCCGAGCTCAGCTGGGTGCCGTCCGCGCCGAGCAGCTGAGTGGCGATCAGGATGCCGAACGCCAACTGAGCGATCTGCATGAAACCGCTGATCAGTCGGCTGGATCCGGATATGACATCGCGAGCGGTCAGCTCCACGACCGCCAGCGTGATCGCCGCACCGGGCAGGAACACCGCCAGCGGCGGAATCAACGCACGCAGACTCACGTGGTCCAAACCCATCCGCTGGGCGCCGGCGATGCAGATCGCCGAGACCGCGAACGCGCTCACCGCCGGAACGAGGTGCTGCAACATCGGCAGCCGCCGGCCGGCCACACAGAAGACACCCACCATAAAACCGAGCACCGTCGCGATCACCAGGTTCAGCGGGGTCGGCTCCATGACCAGCGCCAGACCTGCACTCTGGATCCCGTAACCGAGGACGGCGATCACACTCGGGTACCGGTTTCCCATGGCCAGGATGGCGTCGAGTCTGGCCTCGCCGTCGGCCGGTGACACCCGCCCGTGCCGGGCGTCCGAGATCAGTCGGGCCAGCGGGAACGTCTGGTCGAAGCGCAGGTCGTGGTCGAGGTTCGCCGCCTGGACCACCGTGCCGCTGTCGGTGGACGGACCGACCACCTGAACGTAATTGGGCAGCGCGATGTAGTTGTTGGGCAGCCCGTAGGCGGCCGATGCGCGGGCCAGCATCTGGCGGATCAGGGTGACGGGGTAATTCGCCGCACCCATCGCCGCCCCGAGCCGAGCGATGAATCGGATCTGCTGTGCAACAGCGTGCTCGGTCATCGCGGCCGGATTCAGTGCGCCCGTGGCTGTCCCGCCGCTAGTGAGCGGCGGCGTCCCAGCTGCGTCCGTACCCGACCGAGACCTCCAGCGGCACATCGAGCGGGTAGGCGTTGCCCATGTGTTCGCGGACCAGCGCCTCCAGGGTGTCGCGCTCCCCCTCGGCAACCTCGAACAGCAATTCGTCGTGCACCTGCAGCAACATCCGCGACTTGAGCCCTGCGGACTTGATCGCCTCGTCGACGTTGATCATCGCCACCTTGATGATGTCGGCGGCGCTGCCCTGGATGGGCGCGTTGAGGGCGGCGCGTTCGGCGGCCTCGCGCACGTTGCGGTTGCTGCTGTCCAGCTCCGGCAGGTACCGGCGACGCCCGAGAACCGTTGACGTGTAACCGTCCTTGCGGGCCTGGTCGACGACGTCACGCAGGTAGTCCCGGATCCCGCCGAAGCGGTCGAAGTACTGCTCCATCTGGGTCTTGGCCTCTTCGGTGCTGATCTTCAGCTGGGCCGACAACCCGTATGCGCTCAGCCCGTAGGCCAGCCCGTAGGACATCGCCTTGACCCGGCGACGCAGTTCGGGGGTGACCTCGTCGATGGGCACGTCGAAGGCCCGCGAGGCCACGAATGAATGCAGATCCTCACCGGTGTTGAACGCCTCGATCAGGCCCTCGTCGCGGGACAGGTGCGCCATGATGCGCATCTCGATCTGGCTGTAGTCCGCGGTCATCAGCTCGCCGTACCCCTCGCCCACCACGAATCCGTCCCGGATCCGGCGACCGGCCTCGGTGCGGATCGGGATGTTCTGCAGGTTGGGCTCGGTGGACGACAGCCGGCCGGTGGCCGCGATCGTCTGGTTGAAGGTGGTGTGGATCCGGCCGTCGGAGGCCACCGAGTTCAGCAGCCCGTCGACGGTGACCTTGAGCCGGGTCGCGTCGCGGTGCGCCAGCAGATGCTGCAGGAAGGGATGTCCGGTCTTGTCGAAAAGACCTTGCAGCGCGTCGGCGTCGGTGGTGTAGCCGGTCTTGGTCTTCTTGGTCTTGGGCATCTCCAGTTCGTCGAACAACACCACCTGCAGCTGCTTCGGCGAGCCGAGGTTGATCTGCTTGCCGATCACCGCGTAGGCGGCCTCGGCCGCATCCCGGATCATGTCGCCGAACTCGCTCTGCAATCCCTCCAGGAATTCGACGTCGACGGCGATGCCGGTGCTCTCCAGCTCGGCCAGCACCCGCTGCACCGGCAGCTCCATCCGGCCCAGCAGCGAGGAGGAGTCGATGCGCGCCAGTTCCTCATCCAGTGCATCGGCGAGGTCCATGACCGCACCGGCCCGCAGCAACAGGGCCTGCACCGCCTGCTCGTCGACGCCCTCGTTGTCGTCGAGCAATGAAAGTTGTTGCTGTTCAGGATTATCCGCACGCAACTCCCGCTTGAGGTAGCGCAGCGAGAGGTCGTCGAGAGAGAAGCTGCGCTGCCCGGGCCGCACCAGATAGGCGGCCAGCGCGGTATCGGAGGTCACCCCGGCCAGCTTCCAGCCGCGCCCCTCCAGATCGTGCATGGCCAGCTTGGCCTCGTGCAGGGCCTTCGGCGGTCCGGGATCGGCCAGCCAGGACGCCAGCGCCGCCTCGTCGTCGGGATGCAGGGTGGTGGTGTCGATGTACCGGCCGTCGCCGTCGTGGGCGACGATCGCCAGGGCCGTGGCATCCGCGTCGAAGGCCAGGTGGGTGCCGACCACCGCGACACCGAACCGGTTACCCAGGCTGTGTTCGGACAGCCAGGCCGCCAGTTCACCGTCCTGCAGCGCACCGCCGCGCACCTCGAAGCCCTGGTCGACCTCCGGGTCGGCCGAGGCCAGCGTGTCGAACAGTCGATCGCGCAGCACCCGGAACTCCAGGTCGTCGAACAGCCGGTGGATCTGATCTCGGTCCCAGGGCAGCATGCGCAGCGTGTCCGGTGTGTGCGGCAGCGGCACATTCTTCACCAGTTCGGTGAGCTCCCGGTTGAGCACGACCGAAGACAGGTTGGCGCGCAACGCATCTCCCACCTTGCCCTTGACCTTGTCGACGTTGTCGACCAGGCCCTGCAGTGAGCCGTGCTCGACGATCCACTTGGTCGCGGTCTTCTCCCCCACGCCCGGAATGCCCGGCAGGTTGTCGCTCGGGTCCCCGCGCAGCGCGGCGAAATCCGGGTACTGCGACGGGGTGAGGCCGTACTTGGTCTGCACGGCCTCCGGGGTGAAGCGGGTGAGCTCGCTGACGCCCTTGACCGGGTAGAGCACCGTCACGTCATCACTGACCAGCTGCAGCGAGTCCCGATCCCCGGTCACCACCAGCACGCGGTAGCCCGCATCCTGGGCCTGGGTGGCCAGCGTGGCGATGATGTCGTCGGCCTCGAATCCCTGCTCGGCCAGGACGGTGATGCCCAGCGCGTTGAGCACCTCCTTGGTGATGTCGATCTGCCCGCGGAACTCGTCGGGGGTGGCCGAGCGCCCCTCCTTGTACTCCGGGTACTTCTCCTTGCGGAAGGTCTGCCGGGAGACGTCGAACGCGGCGGCGATGTGGCTGGGCTGCTCGTCGCGCAGCAGGTTGATCAACATCGCCGTGAAGCCGTAGACGGCGTTGGTGGTGAGCCCACCCTGGGTCTTGAAGTTCTCCGCCGGCAGCGCGTAGAAGGCGCGGAAGGCCAGTGAGTTGCCGTCCAGCAGCATCAACGTGGGCTTCTCGTCGACGCCGGGCGTCGTGTCGGCTTTTCCAGCGGCAGTCTTGGCGGGGCTCACGCACCCAACTCTAGGCACCGGCTCCGACAGCCCGGCGATCACTACCCTGGGCGGGCGGTCAGCGAAACAACCGTCCACCAACAGAACGCTCAGCGACGTGTGAGGGCCCGCTCGCGGAACAGCCGTGCCGCCGGGTTGGTCTGATCGCGCTGCCACGCCCACACCAGCCTCCCGCGCAGTGCCGGCACCAATCGCAGCGCATGCAACCCAGAGGTGTTGCGCGCCATGGAGGTGGGCAGGACCGCGACCCCCAGGCCGTGCCCCGCGAGCGAGGCGAGTTCGGACGGGGTCGTCGCTTCGAAGGCGATACGCGGTGTCAGACCCGCTGCCACACAGGCGGTATCGAGGCGGGTGCGCAGGCCGGTCCCGATCGGTAGGGAGATCAGCGGATACTCACACAGCATCTCCAGCGGCAGGGTCGCACGTCGTGCCAGCCGGTGATCGAGGGAGACCACGGCCTCGATCGCTTCATCGGTGATCACGTGCACATCAAGATCCGCCGGTTGATCGTCCACGTCGATGGACACGATGGCCAGATCAAGCCGGCCATCGCCCAGATGAACCAGCAGGTCTGCGGAACTATCTGCACCCAGGGTGATCTCGACACCCGGGTGCTCGGCGTGGAATCCGGCGATCAGTCCCGCCATGTCGACCGGGTGCGATGTCACCGTGCCGATGGCGACCGAGCCTCTGACCACGTCGGTGATGTCATCGACCGCCCGTTGGGCGTCCCTGATCGCGCCGAGTGCGGCGCGGGCATGGGGTAGGAAGGCTGTCCCAGCCCCGGTGAGTCGCACGTCACGGCTCGACCGGGTCAACAGCGGCTGACCGACCTGACGTTCGAGCCGCCGGATCTGCGCGCTGACCGCGGGTTGCGCGACGCGTTCGCGCTCCGCCGCGCGGGTGAAGCTTCGTTCCTCGACGACCGCGACGAAATACTGCAGTTGACGGAACTCCATAAGCAATAATTATAGGAATCAGTTCAGGATGATCTTGGACTTATCTATGCATGTCGCGCACGGTGGACGTATGACCAATTACGTGCTGATTCCGGGGATGTGTCACGGGGCGTGGTGTTTCGACGATCTCGCCGCGGCGTTGCGGGCCGAGGGTCACCGGGTGCTCGCGCTCACGCTGACCGGCGTGGCCGAACGCGCGCATCTGCTCCCCGGCGGCGTCAACCTGGACACCCACATCGCCGACGTGCTTGCCGCGGTCGACGCCTACTACACCGCCGAGGACGAACTGGTGCTGGTCGGCCATAGCTATGGCGGCATGGTCGTCACCGGTGTCGCCGACCGCATCCCGGCACGCGTCGATTCGCTGGTCTTCCTCGACGCCGTCGTACCTCAGGACGGGGAGTCCTGCTGGGATCTCGTCAACGACGAGGAACGCCGGTGGTACCTCGGCGTGGATGACACGGGCTTCGGAGTGCCGCCGATGGCGTTCTTCGACCCGCGTGCCACAGCGCACCCACTGGCGACCCTGCTGCAGCGTCTGCGACTAGGGGTCGATCCGAAACGGTTTCGGCAACGCATCTTCGTCTACGCCCTGGACTGGCCAGGCGGGTCACCGCTGCGGGCCTCCTATGACCGGGTACGCGACGACCCGGACTGGCTCGTCCATGAACTCGACGGTAAACACAATCTGATGCGCGACAAGCCCGACGATCTGTTGCGCATCTTGCTTTCGGCCGGCCGGCGGTGAGCACCAGTTGATCAGTTTCGCCCAGCCGCTGGCGTGCCGGCGATCCTCAAACTGCAACACGTTTCAGTTTTGCCCTCGATCTGGGTATCCTGACCCTCGTGCCAGCAGCATCGACAGCGCCCGCGATCGAAGGGTGGTTCGCCACCGACGACGCCGGTGACACTCACCTCATCGGCGGCAAGTGCACCCAGTGCGCGACCTATGTCTTCCCACCCCGGGAAAACAACTGCCCCAACCCCGGCTGCGACAGCGACGAACTGGCCCTGGTGCCACTGTCGCGGCGCGGCACGGTGTGGAGCTACACCGAAAACCGCTACGCACCACCGCCGCCCTACCCCTCCCCGGACCCCTTCGAACCGTTCGCCGTGGCCGCCGTCGAACTCGCCGACGAAGGCCTCATCGTGCTCGGCAAAGTCGTCGAAGGCACCCTGGCCGCCGACCTCAAGGTCGGCATGGACGTCGAACTGACCACCATGGCCCTGTATGTCGACGACGAGGGCGTCACCCGCACCACCCACGCCTGGAGGATCGCCGACTCATGAGTGAACCCGTCTACATCCTCGGCGCCGGCATGCACCCCTGGGGCAAATGGGGCCGCGACTTCACCGAATACGGCGTCGTCGCAGCACGGGCCGCCCTGGCCGAAGCAGACCTGGACTGGAAACAAATCCAACTCGTCGCCGGCGCGGACACCATCCGCAACGGCTACCCCGGCTTCGTCGCCGGCGCCACCTTCGCCCAAAAACTCGGCTGGAACGGCATCCCCGTCACCAGCAGCTACGCCGCCTGCGCCAGCGGTTCACAAGCCCTGCAGTCCGCGCGCGCCCAAATCCTGGCCGGCTTCTGCGACGTCGCCCTGGTCATCGGCGCCGACACCACCCCCAAAGGCTTCTTCGCCCCCGTCGGCGGCGAACGCCGCAACGACCCCGACTGGCAACGCTTCCACCTCATCGGCGCCACCAACACCGTCTACTTCGCCCTGCTGGCCCGCCGGCGCATGGACCTCTACGGCGCCACCCTGCAAGACTTCGCGCAGGTGAAAGTCAAAAACGCCCGCCACGGCCTCAACAACCCGTACGCCCGCTACCGCAAAGAAGCCACCGTCGACGACGTCCTGGCCTCCCCCGTCGTCTCCGACCCGCTGCGCCTGCTCGACATCTGCGCCACCTCCGATGGTGCGGCCGCGGTCATCGTCGCCTCCAAGGCCTTCACCGAAAAACACCTCGGATCCGTCGCCGGAGTCCCCAGCGTGCGCGCGGTCAGCCTGCAATCCCCCCAATACCCCCAACACCTACCCGAACTGCCCGATATCGCCACCGACTCCACCGCCGTCATCCCCGGCCCCGAACGAGTCTTCAAAGACCAGATCCTCGACGCCGCCTACACCGAAGCCGGCATCGGCCCCGAAGACCTGTCCCTGGCCGAGGTCTACGACCTGTCCACCGCCCTGGAACTCGACTGGTATGAACACCTCGGCCTCTGCCCCAAGGGCGAAGCCGAACACCTCCTGCGCAGCGGGGCCACCAGCATCGGCGGCCGCATCCCGGTCAACGCCTCCGGCGGCCTGGCCTCCTTCGGCGAAGCCATCCCCGCCCAAGCCATCGCCCAAGTCTGCGAACTGTCCTGGCAACTCAAAGGACAAGCCACCGGCCGCCAGGTCGAAGGCGCCACAGTCGGCGTCACCGCCAACCAAGGACTCTTCGGCCACGGCTCCTCGGTGATCGTCGCCCGGTAGGGCATCAGCACCGCGTCACCCAGCGCGGGGTGATCTTGCGGCCGTGCGCCAACCGGTTGGCGCAGGGCTGCAAATGCCCGTACTCGCAATATGTGGGTCCGGCCACGGGTGCAGCCAGTTCGGCTTCCAGCAGTACGGTCAGCGTGTCCCGTGAAGTTGCTTCTGTAGACATGTAGGCCCCCCGGCTGGACATGTTGCGAAACAGTGGTTTTCGATCCGTGTGTCCATCCTGGAGTGGTACGGCCGCGACGGCCACCGTGCGCACAACACGATCGGGGGTGGTGTGCACACCCCTATGCCTCGCTGGTGGCCGGTTCGTCCACGGTGGCGATGATCTGCGTGCCCCGCCCGGGCGCGGTCTCGACGGTCAGTGTGCCGCCGATCGCCGATAGGCGGTCGGTCATGTTCGTCAGGCCGGTGCCCGCCGTGGCGGCGTCGAAACCCGGTCCGGTGTCGGCGATGACGAACTTCAGGCCCTGTCCGTCGGACCGCCCGGTGATCGTCACGGCCGTGCCCGGACCCCCGTGCTTGGCCGCGTTCTGCAACGCCTCACTGCAGCAGAAGTACAGTGCCGCTTCGGTTGTCCGCGGGTAGCGGCCTATCCCGTCCAGGTCGAGATGCACCGGTATGGATGACCGCGCCGCGAGCGTCGGGAGCGCTTCAGGAAGGCCGCCGCTGACCAGCAGCGGCGGGTAGATGCCCTGGGCGAGCCTGCGGATCTCCGCGATGGCGGTATCCACCAGCTCGCCCGCTTCGTCGAGCAGTCGATGTTGCTGCGCGCCATCGCCGTTGCGCGCCAATTGGATCAGCACCGACAGGGCGACCAGATGCTGTTGTGCGCCGTCATGCAGATCGCGTTCGATGCGACGCCGCTCCCGGTCCGCGGCGGCGCTCAGCCGGGCACGGGAGGCCGCGAGTTCGGCGGCCCGTTCGGCAAGGTGGCTTTCCGATGTCCGCAGGGCTGCCGCGTTGTTCCACACAATCACCATCAGGTTCAAGCCGGCGATCGCCAGACCGGCGATCACGAAGGCCGACTCCACCCAGCGCGGTGAGTGCAACACCGCATCGTTGGGCGGGGTGAAGCGGGCCAACATGCCCGCACAGAGCAGACAGATCCCGGTGATCCCGACGAAGACCAGACCGCGCTGCCATCTGACATAGGGTTCGGCGAACGTGACCGGCAGGAAAGCCGCGATCACCATCACCGCGAGAAGCGGTGGAGAGACGTAGACGACGACCAGCACGCCGATCCAGTTGCCGATGCAGACCAGCGTGATCGAGAGTTCGTAGCGTTCCCGCCGGGCAAGCCGGATCGCGTACACGATCACCGCGGAATGCACGACCGAGACGCCGGCCAGCACGAGGAACCACGGCGACCGGTACATCCAGACGTACTCCCACGCGGGCAGCAGCACCCCGGCGCCGAACCACATGGCGAAATGGCCGACGAGGAACACCTGGAATCGCTCGGCACGGAACTGATTGATCAGGTCGTGCCCGAATCCCGTGGAGGACCGGACGAGGGCAAGGATCAGGATTTCCGGCGCGCGCCACCGTGGCACCGATTCGGCTGCCGCGCCGAGCGTCAACCGTCGCGACGCCATATCCGTCTCAGTGCGTCCGGACTCAGGCGTTCCTTGCGCAGGTACGTGGCCGCACCGCAATCGGCTGCGGCGGCGGGCAGGTCGTCGGCGTCGTAGGTGGACATCAGCACGATCATCAGGTCGTCACGCGCAGAGTGGATCCGTCGGGTCGCCTCGATTCCGCCGATCCCCGGCATGTGGATATCCATCAGCACGACGTCACCGCCGCCGGCCGGGATCCGCTCGACGGCGGCCTCGCCGGTCTCGCACTCACCGGCCATCACGAAATCGTCCATGGCGTCCAGCGTCGCCGCCGTGGCGCGCCGGAAGCTGGCCTGGTCGTCCACCACCCAGACCCGGATTTGCTGCCTCACCACGTGGCCATCCTTGTCCGGTGCGCGCATCCCGCACCATGGTGTACACACCACTACTCGCCGGCCGTGCGATCCTCGATGAACATCAGCACCGCCTTGACCCGCCGGTCAACGGCATCATCCACGGTCAGTTCGAGCTTCGCGAATATCGAGTTGATGTGCTTTTCCACCGCCCGCTGCGACAACACCAACCGCGCCGCGATGGTGCGGTTGCTGAACCCGGTCGCAAGTTCGCTGAGCACCTCACGTTCACGTGGCGTGAGCCGACTCAGCAAATCGGTCGAGCGCGGCTGAGCCAGGAGCACGTCCACCACCACCGGGTCCAGTACGGTGCCCCCGGCGGCCACCTGACGGACCGCCTCGGCTAGTTCGTCGAACCGCGCTATCCGCTCCTTGAGCAGGTATCCCCGCCCGGCGGTGCCCCCTTCGAGCAGCCGCGCCGCATATCCCGGTTCGGCGAAGTTCGACAACACGATCACGCCGACGTCGCGGTGCGCGGTCCTGACCCACTGGGCCAACCGGATTCCCTCGTCGCTGGACGTCGGCGGCATCCGGACGTCGGTCATCAAGATGGCCGGCCGGTGCGTGTCGATGAGCGCGACCGCGGAGTCGTAATCCTCGGCGACCCCCACGACGTCGACTTCGGGGATGGTGGACAGAGCGCGCGTGACGCTGTCGCGCACCAGCAGAGAGTCCTCTGCGATGACGATCGAGATTTGCTCACCCACGGTGCCGATTATCGCGGTCGGACCCCGATGATGCGCTCAAATGCGCAGTCGGGCGGGCAAGCGCTTGCGTTCGCGGCAAACTGCTCAGGCGACACCCAGGTAGGCGGCCCGAATACTGTCGTCCTTCAACAGATCCCGTGCCACCCCGGTCCGGGTGACCTCACCGGTCTCCAGAATGTAGGCCCGGTCGGACCTGCTGAGCGCCTGCTGCGCGTTCTGTTCCACCAGCAGCACCGTGGTGCCCTGGCTGTTGATCTCGGAGATGATCTTGAAGATCTGCGAGATCACCATGGGTGCCAGGCCCATCGAAGGTTCGTCGAGCAGCAGCACCTTGGGCCGGGCCATCAGGGCGCGGCCGATGGCGAGCATCTGCTGTTCGCCGCCGGACAGCGTGCCACCGACCTGGTTGCGGCGCTCGGCCAGTCGCGGAAAGGTGGTCAGCACCCAGTCGAGCTTTTCGTCGTGTTCGGACTTGGACGGGAATTTTCTTCCATAGCAGCCCATTTCGAGGTTCTCGATGATGGTCATGCCGGGAAAGACGCCGCGCCCCTCCGGAGCCTGGATCAGGCCGTCGGCCACCCGCCGGTGCGCCTTCACCTTGCCGATGTCCTGGCCGTCGAAGAGCACCGATCCCGATGTCAGCGGTAGCAATCCGGAGATCGCCCGCATCATGGTGGTCTTGCCGGCACCGTTGGATCCGAGCAGGGTGACCAGTTCGCCTTCGTGTACCACCAGCGAAACCCCGTGCAGGGCACGGATCCTGCCGTAGTGCACGACGATGTCCCGCACCTCCAGCAGGACCGGACGGTCGTCGGCCTCAGGCGAGTTCGTCATCGGGTACTCCCAGGTAGGCGGCGATGACCTTGGGGTCCTCGCGGATCTCGGCGGGCAGACCGTCGGCGATCTTGCGCCCGAACTCCAGCACCACGATCCGGTCGGTCACACCCATCACCAGACGCATGTCGTGTTCGATGAGCAGCACGGTGTAACCGTCGTCGCGGATCTTGCGGATCAGGTCGATCAGCGCCGATTTCTCGCTCGGGTTGAACCCGGCGGCCGGCTCGTCCAGGCACAGCAGTTTGGGCTCGGTGGCCAGCGCCCGCGCGATCTCCAGGCGACGCTGATCGCCGTAGGGCAGGTTCTTCGCCTTTTCCTCACCGCGGTGGGCGATCCCGACGAAGTGCAGCAGTGCAGCCGATCTTTCGACGGCCGAGCGCTCCTCGCGCCGGTGCCGCGCCGACCGGAACAACGCACCGGGCACCGAGGTGTGGTGGCGTGCGTCGGTGCCGACCATGACGTTCTCCAGGGCGGTCATCTCACCGAACAACCGGATGTTCTGAAAGGTCCGGGCAATACCGAGCCGGGTGATCTGGTGCCGCTTGATCCGGCCGATCGGTGAACCGTCGAACGTCACCGAACCCGAACTGGGCCGGTACACGCCGGTGATGGCGTTGAAGCAGGTCGTCTTGCCGGCCCCGTTGGGCCCGATCAGACCGAGGATCTCACCGCGCTTGATGTTGAACGTCACCGCGTCGAGTGCGGTCAGCCCACCGAACTGGACCGTGAGATCGTTTGTCTGCAGCAGGACTTCGCCTTCGTCGGCCTTGATCTCGCGGTGCACACCGGCGATCTCGGCGACGTTCTCCTCGAAGATCTCCTCGGGCTGTTCGGGGGCGCTCATTTCGCCGGCTCCGTATCGGTCGGCTGCTTGCGCAGGAGCTCGCGCGCGGCTCTGGCATAGGTCAGCAGATGCTGGCGTGCGGGGAACAACCCCTGGGGTCGGAAGATCATCAGCACCACGAGTGCGAGCCCGAAGAACAGGTACTTCAGATTGCCCATGTCGATGCCCGCGAAGTGCACCCCGAGCAGCCGGTTGGGCAGGTACACGATGATGAACGCCCCGAGGATCACACCGAGTTTGTTGCCCTGGCCGCCGAGGACGACCGCGCACAGGAACAGCATCGAGTTGATGATGTTGAACGTCGGCGGTGCGACGTACTGCACCTGGCCCGCATACAGCGCCCCGGACAGCCCGCCGATCGCCGCGCCGATGGTGAATGCCCACAGTTTGAACTTGAAGGCGTTGACGCCCATGACTTCTGCGGCGTCCTCGTCCTCACGGACGGCGATCCAGGCGCGACCCACCCGGCTGCGCTCCAGGTTGCCGACCAGCAGCAGGATGCCCACGATCAGGATCAGGCCGAGCCAGAACCACCAGGTGCCGTAGTTGGCGTCACCGCCGGAGTTGGAAACCGAGAACACACCCTCGGGATGCTGCTCGCTCTCCAGGAAGTGCGGGAAGGCAACCTCGTTGAGGCCGCGGGGGCCGTTGGTGATGTCGGCCAGGTTGTCGGCGAGCAACCTGATGATCTCGCCGAATCCGAGTGTCACGATGGCCAGATAGTCACCGCGCAGGCGCAGGGTCGGGGTCCCCAGGATCAGCCCGCTCAGCGCGGTCACGGCCATCGCGATCGGGACACAGGACAGCCAGGCCCACGGGGTGCTGAAGAAGGCCGAAGTACCCATCTGGTTCCACGGACTCTCCGGGCTGGTCAGCAGCGCCACCGTGTACGCACCGACGGCGTAGAACCCGACGTAACCCAGATCGAGCAGACCGGCCTGACCCACAACGACATTCAGGCCGATCGCGATGATGGCGACCATCGCGAACTGGGCCATGGTGCCGCCGAAGCTGATGCCCGGGGTGTCCAGGAAGGCCGGGGTGAACAGCGGCGACAGCGCGATCCCGGCGAACAGCACCAGGCCGAAGACCCATTTCTGGGCCCGGGTCAGTCCGTCCCACCAGTCCATCACCTTGGCGCGTGCACCGCTCATACCCGTGCCTTCCCGAGGCTCTCCCCCAGTATTCCCGTCGGCCGGATCAACAGCACCAGGACCAACAACACGAAGGCGACGACATCCCGCCACTGGGTACCGAACACCGCCTGGCCGTAATTCTCCATGACGCCCAGCAGCAGGCCGCCGAGCAGCGCACCGCGCAGATTGCCGATACCGCCGAGGACGGCCGCCGAGAACGCCTTGATACCCAACAGGAATCCGCCGGAGTAGATGATGCCCTGCGGCACCTTCAAGGTGTAGAGCAGAGCCGCGGCGCCGGCGAGCAGACCACCGATCAGGAACGTGGTCATGATGACCCGCTCCCGCGAGACGCCCATCAGTGTCGCGGTATTGGCGTCCTGGGCGACCGCGCGCACACCACGCCCGAGTTTGGTGCGATTGAGCGCCACATCGGTGAGCAGCGCCAACACCAACGCCGCGCCGATGATGACGATGGTGGTGTTGGAGATCGCCACGCCGAACAGCTCGAACTGGGTTTTCGGCTGGACCAGCACGATGGGCTGTTGCGCGTTCGGGCCGCCGTATCCCGGTATCAGTTTGGGCAGGATGAACAGCACGAACTGCTGCAGCACGAAGGACATGCCGATCGCGGTGATCAGGAAGGTCAGTGCCTTGGCATTGCGTTTGCGTAGCGGCCGGTAGGCGATGAACTCCAGACCCACCGCGGCCCCGCCGGAGACCAGCATCGCGAACAGCATTGCCACGCCGAGATAAAGGATCGTCAGCGCGACCCCCTTGTTGTAGGCGTTACCGCTGGGGGTGAAGCCCAACAGGATGTCCAGCGCGAAGTAGGCGCCGAACATGCCGAGCATGAAGATCTCGGAGTGCGCGAAGTTGATCAGCCGCAGCACACCGAAGACCAGCGTGTAGCCGACCGCGACCAGGGCGTAGATCGCGCCCCAGGACAGGCCGTCGATCGTCAACTGCCAGAAGCTGTCGAACAACGCTCCGACATTGAAGTTGATGTTGGCGGCCAAGTTCATCCGGTGGTGAGCTCCTCGCTGACGCGATGATCGTCGCTGTGGCGGCTGCGAAGACGAAAGCGCGTCCGAGGCATGCGCACTCGGACGCGCTTCGTCTCAGCGCTTACTTGACCTCGTACATCCAGATGAGGGTCGTGGTGAGCTCACCCTGCGGGGTCCACTCGTACTCGCGCGCCACGCCCTGTCCCTTGTAGTTGCGGACGAACTCCAACAGGGCCGGCCGGGTGATCGCACCCGAGTCGATGCCCTTGAGCAGGATCGTGCCCAGGTCGTAGCCCTCGGTGCTGTAGGTGCCGGGCTCGGTGTCGAACTTGGCCCGGTACTCCTCGGCGAAGTCCCCGGTCGCCGGACCGCACGGGCAGGCCAGCAGCGCGCCCTCCGACGAAGCGCCCGCCTGCTTGACGAACTCGTTGTCCTTGCTGCCGTCGGCGCTGACGAAGACGCCCTCGAAGCCACCGTCCTTGAGCTGCTGCACCAGCGGAGCCGCCTCGGCGTAGTAGCCGGCGAAGAACACCGACTCCGGCGCGGCGCCCTTGATCTGGGTGACGGCGGCGGAGAAGTCCTTGTCACCCTTCTTCACCGAGATGTTGCATGCCGGATCGGCGACCGGGCCGAGCGTGTCACGCACCGCGGTGGCCAGGCCCAGGCCGTAGTCCGTGCTGTCGTCCACGACGCAGATCTTCTTGTGCCCCAACGTGTTCTTCAGGTAGTTGGCGACCGAGGGTCCCTGCACACCGTCATTTGCCAGGCCGCGGAAGAAGGTCTTCCAGCCGTTCTCCGACAAGGTCACGTTGGTGGCCGACGCCGTGGTGGCGACCAGGCCCGCCTGGTCGAAAACGCCACCGGTGGCCTTGGTCTCGCCGGAGAAGGCGGGGCCGATCAGGCCGATCGTGTACTGGTCCTCGACGATCCGCGGGGCGATGTTGGAGGCCTTCTGCGGGTCGCCCTCGGTGTCGAACGGCTTGAGCTGCACCTGGCATCCCGGGTTCGCCTCATTGTGCTGGTCGATGGCCAGCTGGATGCCGTTCTTGATGTTGATGCCGAGCGCCGCGTCCGGGCCGTTGAGCGCACCGGCCATCGCGATGGACACCGGCGGGCAGGTGGCCTTGCCGTCACCGGCCGGGTCGGCGGGGGTGGCACCCTCGGCGGGTTTGACCTCGGCGCCGTTCTCGTCGATCTGCACCTTCTCCACGATCGAGAGATTCGTCTGTGACGCCTCTTCTTCGGGCGTGCTCTGGTTGCAGCCCGCAATCGTCAGAGCCATCAGGCCCGCGCTTCCGAGAGCAAATGCCTTGCGTGCCACGTGACCGCGCACGTCTCACCTCCGGTTCCTTGTCCAGGTCGGCATCTCGAACCGGTCGGGACGGCCGGGGCGGGGATGCTTCGCGGAGAAAACCATAACCAACCCATCGCCGCATCGCGTGCTGTTGGACCACGCGTTGCGCAGATCGATCAGGCCAGCCGGTCAAACGCCGGATCCGGAAACGAAGTTGTAACCCGCCATAGTGGCCGGAGCGGCTATTTCTCCGCGCTGGAGGCGTCTCCGGCCGGTGCGTCGAGGGTCTCCAGCACCACCTCGGCAACCCGCCTCATGGTGGTGCGCCGGTCCATCGCGGCACGCTGAATCCACTTGAACGCCTCGGGTTCGGTCATCCCCTGGTTCGCCTGCAGCAAACCCTTCGCACGCTCGACCAGCTTGCGTGTCTCCAGGCGATCGGACAGATTCGCGACCTCGCCTTCCAGGGCCGCGATCTCACCGAACCGGCTGACCGCCACCTCGATGGCCGGGATCAGATCGGTGATCGAGAACGGTTTGACCAGGTAGGCCATCGCGCCGGCATCGCGGGCCCGCTCGACCAGCTCACGCTGGGAGAACGCGGTCAGGATGACGATCGGGGCGATGCGTTTGGAGGCGATCTCCGAGGCCGCATCGATGCCGTCGCGCCGCGGCATCTTGACGTCCATGATCACCAGATCGGGCTTCAGGCTCTCGGCCAGATCGACGGCCTCCTGACCGTCCCCGGCCTGTCCGACGACCTCATACCCTTCTTCGCGCAGCATCTCGGCCAGGTCCAGTCGGATGAGCGCCTCGTCTTCGGCGATGAGCACGCGGCGGGGTGCGGGGGCCTCTGTCATCCCGACATTGTCGCGCGATTGGCGACTGAGGGCGAGCCTGGGGTTATCTCGTGCCTGCCGGTGAGAGGCCGTGCAGGCATCCACTATGGTGGTAGACCGCGACCGAGTCGCAGCCACGCCCTCGTATCCCAACTGGCAGAGGAAACGGATTCAAAACCCGTGCAGTGTGAGTTCGAATCTCACCGAGGGCACCACGCGAGTGAATCCTCGCAGGTCGAGGACACGTTCGGCGCTGAGGTGGCCGGACGGCAGGACGGTCCACCGCGCTATCTCGGTCACCCGTAGGCGGGGTAACGGTTCTCCCAGAACACCAGTTGCTCGGCGCGATGTCCTTGCGTGATTCCGGTCTCGGGGCCGAGCAGCATTGTCGCCCCGGAGGTGCCGGCATAACGTTCCCACGGCTGTCCGCCGCGGATGAACTCAAGCCACCGGTCCTGAACCGCATCCGACATCCGGCGCGCCGCCTCGTCGTCGCCGGCGAGGGAGGTCGCCGCGTGCAGATTGCCGAAGACCAGGGGCAGGCACGTGTCGTGGCAGGCGCCCAGCCCGGCGCGCGGCGAAGGCCATTGCAGTTCGTAACGGAACACCGGGTTGCCACGCTCGGCATGCGCCCGGACGAACTGCTCGGTCGGCGCAGTGAAGTGGTAGTCGGTGACCATCGCACTGGCGGTATCCCGAAGGTTCTTCTGCTCGGCGCGGTACGCCGCCACCGCAGTGTCCGCGACGTCTCCGTCGGCCAGCAGTGTGCGCGCCCGCTCCCGCACGTACTGCTCGGTGAAGACCTCCTCGCCCAGCGCCGCGTCGAATATCCGCCACTCGTCACGCGTGGTGCCGGCGAGAACGGGCACCGGCGTCATCGCGCGGGTCCGGGCGGCCACCAGCGGATGCTCCTCGATGACGTCGCCATCGATGCACGGATGGAACGGGCCCTGCGGTGGCACGAACCCGGGATCGATTCGACGTTGTGCGGCAAGAATGTCCTCGACGGGTGGCTCGTCGGTCCCGAAAAGATCGACCAGTTGCGCGGCGACGGCAGCGGCGGCCTGTCGTGAACGCACGCGTTCCAGCCCACCGCTCTGCAGGATCACCCGATCGAAGAGGCGGCATCCTGCGGCCAGCATCGCCGATATCGCGACCGCCCCGGAGGACTGACCCGCCACCGTGATCGAGCTCGGGTCGCCGCCGAAAGCGCCGATCTCCTGGCGCACCCAGCCCAGCGCGTGGCGCTGGTCGCGCAGCGTCAGATTGGTGGCGCCCACCCCGAGCCGGTCCGGCGCGTACAGCGTGCCCAGCACGCCGAGCCGGAAGTTCACCGTCACCACCACGATGTCACCGCGGCCGGCGAGCCGCGCGCCGTCCAGGAGCGGAGCAGATCCGTGTCCCTGCGCCTGTCCGCCGCCGTGCAGGAACACCAGCACGGGGCGACGGTTGTCGTCGGCCGCGGGCGTCCAGATGTTGAGTGTGAGACAGTCCTCGCTCATGGTGAGGCCGCGCTTGGCGAGCCGCTCGGCCGAGATGTCCTGCGGTGCGATCGGACCGAACGCCGTCGCGTCCCGCACGCCTGTCCAACTCGGCGCGGGCTGCGTTGGGCGCCAACGCCGCTCGCCAGTCGGCGGCGCCGCATACCGCACGCCGCGGAAGGCGACGACGTCTGCCGCCGGGTCCCCGCGCAACGCACCGTACGAGGTGTGCGCGATGGCGGTCACGGGCGCTCTGACAAAGGGGAAGTCAGCGGATGGGCTGCCGCCATCTCACCGTCGAGCACGCGGGCCATGAAGTCGCGGCCCTTGAAGCTCACCACCTCGACGCGGAGCCCGCTGCTGGGGTCGCGCAGGAACGCAACTCCGGCACCCGTGCGCTCCAACTCCCAACCGTCGCCCTGCAACCTCGCGACATCATCACGCCAGCGCTGCGCGTAATAGCCGAGGTGATGCATGCCGCCCAACGCCGGTTCGGCGAAGATCGAGTCAGCGGCCGCAACGACCTCGATCAGCTCAAGGTAGGGCGGGCCGGACGCGGAGAACGCAATGCGTACGGTCTGGTCGTCAGCGGAGCCGTCCGGACGGACGAAGCCGCTACGCATTTCGAACGGCGGCGCCCAGCTGATCTGCATGGCGTCGCCGAGGGTCCGCATCGCGGCCGAGAGATCGGGGACGAGATGGCCGATGTGATAGACGTTGTCGAAGGCCGACGCAGCGAGCGTCTGCAATGTCGGGTCCATGTCAGATCCTGTACCTGCGGCGGATGGCGTCGAAGCGTGCGTGCAGTTGTCCGGCCCGTTCCTCGGGCGTGACGCGCCGGGTATCGGCCGGCAGGACGGTGTCCAACTCCGCGACGTCGACGACCGCGGTGCTGACCTCGGGCAGCTGCCGGCTCCCGATGACGCGCATCGTGAGGTAGCCCGCACGGAAACCTTGCGTGTCGATCCAGTTGTGCACACCAGGGTCGTTGTGGGCCATCACCATTCGCACACGACCATCGGAGTCGACCGCGGACCTGCTCGGCGTGTGGCTCACCGGCCGGTACAGGTAATCCATGCTGTTCCAGAACGCTCCCATGTTGGTCAGCATCCAGAACTGCCCGTCGTCGGCGAACTCGAAGATCAACGCTTGGTCCGGACCGAGACGCCACGGCATCGTGACGATGAGCCGGCCGCGACGGGTATCGCGTTGCTCCGCCGCGCCGGCGAAACGCGCGCCGGGAAACACGTTCGGCTCGGGCTCGCCATACAACGCGCCGATCTGCAGCTCACGGTCCGGCCAGTCCGTCATCACCCCGGTGAGGAAGTCACCGGCCCACCGCATCGAGGCGATCAGATCCGGCGGCGTCGGCACGGGACGTGGCTCGTCCATGTCGATGCGCTCGATACTGAATTGCGCGGAGCGTTCCTCCCAGGAGTCGAACCCCTGACGCATGAACAGTTTTCGCGACCCTGGGGTGGTCGGCAGCCAGTTCGTCTCCCGTGGCGCACCACCGATGTGAAGTTCGAAGCTACCGTCGGGCTCGACCACCAGGTCGTCACCGGTGATGTTCGCCTCGGGGGTGTCACCGAAGGGCTCGTGCAGGTTCGGGTGGTCGGCGCCGTAGTAGACGTCCTTGTCGGGCCGCGGGCCCTGGACGGTGAAGTTGATGAAGCGAGCAGTACCCCGGTCTCCCGTGATCCGGTACGTCGACGCGCCGTCGATCCATGCCTGCAGATAGACGAAATCGGCATTGTCGCCGCCGAGTTTCCGGTTCGGCCCGCAGAAGGGGTGGATCATCGGATACCGGGTGTTTTTGGTCTCCAACGCGAGATCATAGGCCTGGCCGAGGTTCTGGGTCAGGTATCGGAACGCATCGGCGCGCTGCAGCGCGTTCGCCGGCGAAGTGTCCTTGAACGCGAGATCTCCGGCGGCCTTCAGCCGGTCACAGAAGTCATGCCACGCCGCGCGCAGGGTCTCGTCGTGGTCGGTGTCACCGAAGGCCATCAGTGCCTCGTCTCGATGTCGATGCCGAAGCGCTCGCGATATGCGGCGAATTCGTCGTGCAGTTGCGCCACCGGCACCGGCAGGACATCGGTGGAATAGGTGAACTTGCCGTACCGGTCGCTGCGGTTGGTGGCGAGGTAGGTGCGCATGGCCTTCTCGGCGTCCGCGGTGAACGGCACGCCGGCGAAGTCGTAGAAACCACTGATCGTGGCGACCGGGTCGGTGACGAAGTCGCGGTAACGGACGTGGTGGATGCGCGCATCGTCGACAAGCGGGTCGGTCAAATAGGAGTGGAAGTTGACCCGCGACCCCTCGTAGGTGGCCTTGGCGTATTGCGTCCAATCCAGCGTCCCGGCGAGACATTCGTTGATCTGCCCGAAGGCCACGATCTGGGAGGCGAGGACCTGCACGGGTTCGCGGTGCACCCAGACGATACGGGCGTCGGGATAGGTGTCGAACAGCGCACGCAGTCGACGACCGTGAAAACCTTTGAGCACCCACCGTTTCGGCGTCCGGGCATACTGGATGTGTTGCAGCGTCATCCGATGCAGGGCGTACTGGGCGTGGTGATCCTGCGGAAAGTTCTGGATCGTGAGCGGTACCCGCCACCACGCACTCGGGTTCATCGCACGGAAGTCGAAGGCCCAGGTGCGCTCACACTCGGGCAGTCCGTCGCCGAGCAGATCGTTGTAGGGATGGCTGACGATCCACGGCGGGATGCGGTCGAGGATCTCGCGCCAGTCGCCGTCGGCCTGTGCGCGACGCGGATCGTCGGCGCGGGCAGGCCCGGGTGGCGGCGACGGGTACATCACCTCCCAGAACCGCAGGGCCCGCGAGTCCTCGTCCTCGGCAAGCAGCGCGTGCAGCAACGTCGTGCCCGATCGGGGCTCACCGGTGGCGAAGAGCGGGGCGGTGATTCGTTCTTCGGCGAGCGGCAGGCGGGTGCGGTCGGCCATGAAGCGCAGTCGGCTGATCAGCAGTCCGGTGATGGTGTGCGCCGCTGCCCGCGAACCTTCGTCGTGGAGGTCCGCGCTGTTGAGGCGGTCGACGACCAGCGCCACACGCGCGGAAAGGGTTTCATCACCGAAGTCCTCGAACCCCGCAGATGTGCGTGCCTCGGCGATGAGAATCTCGGCGTCCAAGAGTGTCATGTCCCGCTTCCTGTGAGCTGTGATAGGGCATCCTCGACCTCGCGGACCTTGCGCGCCGAAGACGTGGCGTAGTCCTGCCCGGCCATGCCGCTGTAGTCGAGCACGGCGACCACCCGGGCGCCGGCGTCGCCGAAGTCGGCGACCTGCGCCGCCACCTGCTTGGGCGTGCCGTGTGGGACGACCGACAGGATCGCGGCCGGTTCGAACTCCTCGAAGAGGGTCAGCAACCGGTCGCGGGTCAGCACGCGTGGGTCGATGTCCTGGATGCCGCGCCAGTCCGGCCCCATCGGATGACGGTGCCCAGCGGCTGCCAGGACCTCGGCCGTCAGCTGCAGCACCAGCGACTTCACCAGGGGGCGTTGCAGAATCTCGGCGAGTTCGTCGGGTTCCCCGATCAGGCAGACCACCATCTTCGCCGCCGTGATCGACTCCGGATCGCGCCCGGCCTGTTCGGCCGCCGCCCGGATGCATGTCAGCTGACGGGCATACGTCTCGGGTCCGGCGCTGCCCGTGGGCCACCAGCCGTCACCCAGTTCACCCACCAGTTGAAGCATGCGGGGGCCATCGGCGCCGATCCAGATCGGCGGTGCGCCGGTGCTGTGCAATTCTGCGTCCAGTCGCGCATGCTCCAGCGTGAAGAACCGTCCGGCGAAGTCGATCGGCCCCTCGGCGCTCCACAGCAACCGGATCAACCGGACCGCCTCGTCGAAACGGCTGACCGTGCGCCGGTGCTCGAAACCGTACGGGGCCAGGTTTTCTCGCTCGCCGGCGCCGAGACCCAGGATGAACCGGCCGTCGGAGATATGGCTGAGGGTCAGAGCCGACTGGGCCAGCATCACGGGGTGACGGCGAACGGTGTCGAGGACGCTCGTGGCCAGCCGGGTGCGTTGTGTGCGTGCCGCGACGGCTCCGGCCAGAGCAAGGGCGTCGAGATGGCGGTGCGGCGACGGCGAGGCCTTCGCGAGGTCGGTGAACTCGGGGGTCCAGATCGAGTCCGGCCAGAAACTCACCAGGTGGTCCGGCATCCAGATGGAGTGATATCGCGCGTCGTCGAGTGCGTCCAGCCTGCCGAGGTCCAGTGGCAGCGTGGTCTTCAGGAACGTGGCCAACTCCAGAGGCATGCAAGCCAAACTAGCGACGAAAAGCGTCTCCGTCCCCGTTTTGCTGTGCATCTGCACAGCACGATCTTCCGACTCCCCCGCGGAACCATCACAGCGACCGCTGTACTGTTTGCTGAACATCCGGTATCAGGCGCGCACGGCGCCCGGCAACGACCACGCCACGCAGCAGAAAGATCGGACGCGTCCGATGCCAAGGCCGCGAAAAACACATTCCGCTGCTGATATGCCGCATACCGACCCGACGTCCGCCGATCGGATGAACGCGAGAAAACCTCCGACCCATCGGCTGTGCTGTGGTAAGAAATCCTTACGACAACGTCAATAACTTCGCCAGATGGGTCCTGGCGAGCTTCGACTGCACACGGAGACAGCACTGCCAATGGGAGCCCATCACCGTCCCGGCCATGCCCGTAAGCGATCGGGATACCGGGGCCGCGGACGACATCGCGCCAAGACCCAACACACCTGGATGGTGCCCGTGACGGCCACCACCCTGTCGCTATCGCTGATGGCGCCGGTCACCGCGCATGCGAGCACGCTGATATCGATCGGCGCAACGGGGTCGTGGACCAACACCCCGGTGACCGGCCTGCAGCGATGGCCGGTCACCAACAATTTCGCCGACGATCCGGTGACCGCCACCGAGGTCGTGGAGTACCCCGCCTCGCTCGGGTTCGTCGGCATGTCCATGGAGGACTCGGTCCTCGAGGGCGCCGCCGCACTTCTGCAGGCCATCGGGTCGATATCCGGCAGGAAGATCGTTGCCTGTGAGAGTCAGGGCTGCCTGTCGGTCACCCAGCTGCTGATGCAGTTTGCGGCCGATCCCGGCATCGCTCCGGCCCGCGACGATCTGATCATCGTGATGATCGGCAACCCCGCCACCGCGGGCACCGGTGCGTCGTCCCAGAACGCCGGCGAGTACGAGCCGTTCTTCCGCATCACCTTCCCGGGCGCCACGCCCGAAACCCAGTACGAGACCGTCAATGTCACCCGGGAGTACGACTTCTTCGCCGATCGCCCGAGCACCGACCCGTCCGTGCTGGCGGTCCTGAACAACTTGGTGGCGTTCCTCGTCGTCCACCCGTTCTACGCCGATGTCGACATGGACGATCCGGACAACCTGATCAAGGTGGTGGGAAATACGACGTACGTCCTGATCCCGACCAAACAACTGCCGATGCTGCAGTCGCTCTACGATGCGGCCCGTGCCTGGCAGCGGCTGACCGGCCAGACGGACCTGCTCGAGGACGTGGAGGCGCTCGACGCACGACTGCGCGCCATCATCGACCGGGACTACGACCGCAGCGGCTATGTCCCCCAAGGCTCCCCGCAGGAGCCCGAGGACGCCGATGCCCCGGAGGCCGAGGACCAGACCACCGCCACGTCCGAGGACGCCGTGCCGGCGCAAACCATCGAGGACCAGTCCCGGCAAGTGGATTCCGAGTCGGCGAACTCGCCTGAGCCCGAACAGAACACGATCGACACCGAGGACGTAGACGCCGAATCGGCAGAGGACGAGACGTTGGCCGACGCCGAAGCCGAAACCAAGGACGAAGCCCAAGTCGAGGAATTGACCGAAGCCGAAGCCGAAGACGATGCCGCCGATCTTGCGAACGACAAGGACGAGCCGGACGACTCCGAGCCGGCCGGCACGCCGGCCCCGTCCGGTTCAGCGCCGGAGACGAATTCGACGTCCGACTCCGCGGGTGCCGAGTCCGGGAGCGGCGGCGCGGCTTCGATCTGACCTCACCGCGGCGGCCCCCAGACACGAAGCTGCCGCTGTGGGAATGTCCGAGTTCCCACAGCGGCAGTGCCTCGCCCCTACCGGCAGCTAGTCGTCGCTACCCGAGCCCGATCCGACCCCGGCGCTCTGGCGAGCCGGCGACCGTGACTCCTGGTTGCTCTCGCTGTCGGCCCGGACGGCCTTGCGCAGTCCACGTGGGGTGCGCGAGTTCAGCTCCTGACGGGCCTTCAGGCTCGGCCGGCTGGTCTCCCGCACCTCCGGGGAAGCGGTCTCCGTCGAGTCGGCGGCCGCGAGGTCGTGCTTGTCGGTGACCGACTTCTCCACCACGGTGCCGGCGTCCTCGGACCCCTCGGTGACCGTCTCGGTGACATCCGCCTCGGGCTGGGTGGCCGGTTCGGACACGACGTCCTCGGATTCGGTCACCTCGTCGGCCGGGACCTCGTCGGCGATCTCTTCGGTGACGTCCTCGACCGGAACCTCGACGGGAGCCTCCTCGGCGGGAACCTCTTCGACGACCGGCAGCTCCTCGACGACCTGCTCCTCGGTGACGACCTCGACGGCACTGTCCTGGACCTGCTGCACCGACTTCACATCTGCGACGGAATCCTTTGCATCAGTGACGGTTTCGAGCTCGGTGCCGACATCCTTGATGGCCTCGGCGGACCCATCGGTGACCGACTCCGCAGCCTCATCGGGCAGGGCCCCGGCAGCGGCCGTCCGAGCGCTGAGCGCGGTGGTGGTCGCGGTCTTCTTCTTGCCGAAGAGTCCACCGAACAGGTTGTTCAGGGCGCTGCTGAACGCGGTCGCCAGGTTCGGGAACACGTTGAACACTCCGCTGACGGCCTTCTGGATCGCCTTCATGAACGCGGCGACCGGGTTGCTGGTCCCGGCGCCCGCACCCGGCCCCTGGCCGGGGCCCGGGCCCGGGTTCTCCCCCGGATTGGTCAGCAGCTCGACCAGTTCCTTGATGATCTGCCCGACCGGCTTCATGGTGCCGTCCGGCCGGAAGATGCCGAAGTGGGCCTCGTTGTTGTTGGCCTCGCCGTTCAGCCAGTCCTTGATGGTGTAGAGGAACACCGGACCGGCACCGGCGATCGTCTGCCAGGTCTCGATCATGTCCTTGATGAACTCGGCCTGCTTGGCCTCGGTCATCACGTTGGTCGGCATGCCGTACTCGGTCATCCAGATCTTGATCTGCTCCTGGCCCGGCTGCAGTGCCGCATCCAGCAGCGCGCGGATCTTGTTGAGCTGCGTCAACGGCGCGTCCTGCCATGCGTTGCCCTGGGTCTGCGAGAACTTCCAGGTCATGTTGTACGAGTGGAAGGACAGCGCGTCGAAGTACCCGCTGGCGCCGGCTTCGAGCATCTTGCGGACGAAGTCCACCGGGTTCATGGTCAGACCGTTGATGCTCATCCCGGCACCCACGACGCCACCGACGACGGTGATCTCGGTGCCGAGTTGGGCCGCGGCCTGCTTCAGCGCGGTGTAGGTGACCTTGAGCATCTCGGTGTACGCGGTCGGGTTCAGCGAGTTCCAGAACTGGACCGAGTTGGGCTCGTTCCACACCTCGTAGGCCGAGATCTTGTCGCCGTAGCGCAGCGCCACCTTCTTGGCGAAGTCCGCGAACCGGTTGAAGTCCGTCGGGGTGCCGTTGATGGGCATGTTGGCGCTGGCCCACACCGGCGTCGAGTTCAGGACGCCGAGGATGCCGATGCCGCGCGACGCGGCGGCATTGACCACCAGGTCGAGCTGCTCCCACCGGATCCCGCCGAGCCCGAACGGGGTGTCCGGGTGCAGTGGCTGCATGTTGGCCCACGGCACCAGGATGCGGATGTTGGTCACGCCGAGTGACTGCATGAGGTCGAGGCGCTCGTTGATCTCTTCGAGGCTGCCGGCCCAGTACATGTCGGAGTCGGAGATGCCGATGGTCGACGGTGCCTCGTCGATTTGCGCGACCTGCATCACGTTGTATGACCGCTGTTTGGTCAGCGGCAAGACCTGTTGGCTTGCTGTAGCCGCGAAAAGTGATGCAGCTATCAAAGCGATCACTCCTCGGATGGCAACGTGACGGATCGGCTTACGCATCTGATCCCACATGGCGACTCCCGTTCTTACAGGCGCAAGTTCGGACCTTGACCTCGCGCTGAGCAAGAAATTAACCCATGCGGTAGCAAATTGCGAAACTTTCGAATAAGTCCAGTTTGGAGGCATTTTGTTACGCGCTATTACCTATTTCTAGCAAACTCGCGACAGGGGGTGTCGTAATCAAATCGAGACATCGGCGCGCGAAGCTGGCAAAGAATTTTCGGAACAAGATCGAGGCGCGCCCGAGATGCAACTGTGACCTGTTTCACATTGGTTTGCTGGTCGGAGGCCGTTTATCGCCCCGAAGCGACCGTTCGGCGATGCAGCCGCCGGTCGTTGGCGAATATTGACGACAACGTTAGCTAATATCCCGCCGTGTCCCCCGATTGGCGGACATTGCGCATCCGTCAATTTCTGGAGAAACATCGCCCACCCTCCGCGCAGATCAGCCCGATCGGGCCCTTTTGGTCAACCGACCGGGAGTACGCTCCGAAGGTGGCTGTCACGGGGCCTCGCGGGTGCCTTCCCGACCTTCCAGAAGGCCGTCTGGGCTATGAAGATGCGGCGAGCAGACGCCGCGCGACGCTGACGATCAGCACCCGGATCGCCGCCACCATCGTGGCGGCGTACGGCCTCGCCGAGATGATCCTGATACCGCAGGCGACCCACATCTGGCTGGTAAACCTGGGGACGGCCGCCGTTTTCACCGCCATCCCGTTGCTGTACCGCTTCGGCTCGCTGGTGGCCGCCACGGTTTTCGTGACGTTGGCGTACGCCTTCACCGCGTACGCGTGCAGCCAACTCGGCACCGACACCGGGTTGCAGTTCTACTTCTTCGTCGGGGCGGCGCTGATCATCCTCGTGATCGGCAGCGACCATCTGGCCATCGCGTCGGCAATGGCCGCGTCGGGCGCCGCTCTCGCGATCGCCCTGGAATGGCTCGTCGTCCCGAACACCGGGGTCTTTTCCGCCGCCCAGATGCAGGTCAGTTTCGCCGTCACGGTGGCCTCAGCAAGCGTGATGATGCTCATCGTGGTCGGGTCGGCGATGCTCCGGATCGACCGCGCCGAGAATGCGCTGAGGCTGGAGTTCGCGAAATCGGAGGCCCTGTTGTCGAATATCCTCCCGGGCACCATCGCCACCCGGCTCAAGGACCGCGACGACACGATCATCGCCGACGGGTACGAGGATGCCTCGATCCTGTTCGCCGATATCGCCGGATACACCAAGCGCGCCAGCGATACCGACCCGGCCGAACTGGTGTTGTTCCTCAACCGCCTGTACACCGATTTCGACGCCCTGGTCGACCGGCACGGTTTGGAGAAGATCAAGACCAGCGGCGATTCCTACATGGTGGTCAGCGGCGTCCCACAGCCCCGGCCCGATCACCTGGAGTCACTGGCCTGTCTGGCCCTGGACATGGCGGCCGCGGTCGACGGTCTGCGCGATCAGCAGGGTCGCGCGGTGCCGTTGCGGATCGGAATCGCCGCCGGCCCGGTGGTGGCCGGGGTGGTCGGCTCGCGCAAGTTCTTCTATGACGTTTGGGGTGACGCGGTCAATGTGGCCTCCCGGATGGAGAGCACCGACGTGGAGGGGCGCATTCAGGTGCCCCAGGACGTCTATGACCGCATCAACGCCAGTTATGTGTTCGAAGAGCGCGGCGAGGTGGACGTGAAGGGCAAGGGGCCGATGCACACCTGGTACCTCGTGGGCCGCCGCCCCGCGACCGCGAACGGTCGCGGGCCCTCCGCACCCGCCGCCCGCACCGACGGGATCACACCTTGTGGTTCTCGGCCCTGATCAACCAGGCCAGCTTCTCCAGACCCTCGATCAGCTGGTGCAGGATGTCCGCGGTGGTGGGATCCTCGGCATCCACCCCGTCGTGCACGGCACGCAGAGTGTCCACCGCGGCATGGATACGGGCGCTGATCAAGTCGACGACCTCGGCGGTATTGCGTTCGTAGGGCGGGAACTGCGGCAGCGTGGTGGTGGCCGCCACGGTGTCGGTCCGGCCGTCCGCGGGTGCCTGTAGCGCCCGCATCCGCTCGGCGATGGTGTCGCTGCCTTCGCGCGCGAAGTCGACCAACTCGTCGAGTTGCAGATGCAGGTCGCGGAAGTTGGTGCCCACCACGTTCCAGTGCGCCTGCTTACCCTGCAGATGCAGTTCGATCAGTTCGACCAGAACCTGCTGCAGACTTGCCCGCAGCTCGGGCGATGCCTGGAAGCCTTGGATGTCGGAATCGGTGCGTCGGGTGCTCGGTGAAGTGGTCATGCACGGTCCAACCAGATCTTTTCTGGAATCATTCCAAATTAAGTTGTTCTCTTCGCTGCTCGTCCTGCTGGCTCAGCAGCCGGGCATAGCCGGCGCCCATCCCCAACAGGACCAACCCGACCACGATGAACACCGCCACCCGGAAGATGCCGTCGAGAGTGCCCAGATCGAACAGGAACAGTTTGGCCACCGCCGCCGTCACCCACGCCATCCCGCCGCCGAGGGGCACCGACCGGTCCGCCCGATCCAGCCTCGCCGCGGACCAGAACAGCCACGCCGCCAACATGATCCAGCAGATGGTGGCCGCCATGTGGCCGGCCAAAAAGCCGCCTCCGGTACCACCGATCAGGACGCCCGCGGTCACGGTGAACACCGTTACCGCGTAACCGATCACCACCGCGGCGGCGGCGATCAGCAGCCGCCCGGTGTCCGCGTCGCCGCGGCGGCTCAGCGCCCAGGCCTGCGCCAGCGCGTAGAGCGTCAGCAGCACGCTGGACACCAGCACCGAAACGGCTTCCGGGTTCGCCAGGACGGTCGGTGACGTCAATGTCCGCGGGGATGCCAGCGCGAGGTAGTAGGTCCCGCCGACGGCCCCGAAGGCCAGTGCCGCGCACTGCGCCGGGACGCTGTGCCGACCGGCGACGGCCACCACGACCGCCAGCGCCAGCAGCATCGGGCCGGCCACCTCGCCGTCGAAGGCGACGGTGACCGCGACCAGTGCGGCGACCGCGGCCAGCGCCGACCAGACCTGCCGGACACCGGGTGTCACACCCGGCCATCGCCCGGCCGACAACACGACGGCCAGCACGGCCGCTGCCATTGCCGCGATGGTCATCGCGGCGGGCGCCCGGCCGACGGCCGCGGACACCCCGAGCACGGGCGCCGCCCCCGCCGCCGCGAGCAGCGCGAGACCCGTGCGATGGGTGGAGTGCGGCAGCAGGACGAATGCCGAACCGATCGACAGCAGTGCCGCGATGGCGGCCGCTGCGGCCAGCCAGGGGCGGTGGTCGGACCCGAACGCCGCGGCGAGCAGGGCCAGTAGCACCGGCCCGCTGCCGGCCGCGACCCGCGCGGCGAACAGCGCGGTCCAGTCCCGGCCCAGTTGCACCGGCAGGGTGACCGCCGAGAGGGCCAGCATGAAACCGACCAGGAGCAGCGTGATGTCGCCGGTGACCACCGGTGCGAGGACGGTCAGCGGCACCAGCACCAGCAGACCGAGATGTTCGGAGTTCCAGCGCCGGGCCAGTGTCAGTCCACCGCCGGCAATCACCGCCGAGATCGATAGCCCGGCCACCGGAGGCACCCACGCGTAGATGGTCGTGACCGCGATGACATCTATATAGGCGGCGGCGATCCCGGTGGCGGCCAGCGCGATGGCGCCGACCCGCCCGCCTGGGCGGGTGACCAGTCGCAGGGCAACCCCGACGAGCCCGCCGGCGAGCACCGCACCGGCGAACACCCGGATGGGCGGGGCCAGCAGGCCGGCCTGGGCGGCGAGTACCACGAGCAGGACAACACCGATCAGCGTCACTGCGACACCCGCCGCGGCCAACGCCTTGCCGATCCAGTTCTGCGGGGGCTGGTCCGGGCGCTGCGCGGAGGCCGCCTGGGGCTGGGCCGCCGAATGCACGGGAGCGGGCTGGGCCGCGGGCTGGGGGTACTGGGCCTGTGGGTACGGGGCCTGCGGGTACTGGGCTTGCGGGTACTGGGAGTAGTAGTACTGCGCGTACTGCTGGTATTGCGCCCCGGTCCAGGCCGGCTGCACCGGGGCCGGGCCGGTGACCGGTGGTGTGGCCTGCATGGTGCCGGCCAGTTGCGTCAATTCGGCCGACGCCCGGGTCATCATCTGTGACAGCGTCACGAACTCCGCGGACAGCCGCGCGAGCACCTGCTGAGGTTCGGTCATGGGCTCATCGTCGCGTATCGGGATGCCCGAGGAGATGAGTAGGACTACTCGACTATCTGACCATCTACTGGTCGAGTCCGTGCTCGATGGCGTACCGGGTCGCCTCGACCCGGTTGGCGACCTGAAGCTTGCGGAAGGTGGCCTGCACGTGATTCTCCACCGTGCGGTGGCTCAGCGACAGCCGCTGCGCAATCTGCTTGGCGGTCAGGCCCTTCGCGACGTGACGCAGGATCTCGGTCTCCCGATCGGTCAGGCTCGGCACGGCCGAGGTGCCGGAGTCGGCGTCCCGGCCGGTCCGGGCGATCCGCCGGTACTCCCCCAGAACCAGTCCGGCCAGCCCGGGTGTGAAGACCGCCCGTCCCGCGGCCGTCGCCCGAACCGCTTCGCTCAGTTCGGTTTTCGAGGCGCTCTTGACGAGATAGCCGGTCGCGCCGGCCTTCACCGCCTCCAGCACGTCGGCGCGCTCGTCGGACGCCGAGAGCACCAGCACCCGCGAGGACGGGGAGACCGCCAGCACTTCCACGGTGGCCTCGGCCCCGGTCCCGTCGGACAGCTGCATGTCCATCACCACGACGGCGGGCCGCACCACCTCGGCCCGGCGGCGGGCGGCGGCCACCCCGTCCGCGGTGGCCACCACGTCGAAACCGGCCTCGGCGAGATCCCGGGCCACCGCATCGCGCCAGATCGGGTGATCGTCGACCACCATCACGGTGGTCATCGCGTCCCTCGCGGCACCGTCAGCTCCCATTCGGTGCCCCCGCCCACCGAGGTGGTCAGCTCGGCCCGGCCACCGAGCGCCGCCATCCGGCCTCGAATCGATTTGCTCACGCCCACCCGTCCCTCGCCGACCGCCTCTTCCAGTCTGCCCGGCGGGATTCCGGGCCCGTCATCGCGGATGCTCACCACGACCTCGTCACCCAGATCCTCCAACAGCACATAGGCGCGCGCCCCCGCACCGGCATGGCGTTCGACGTTGGTCAGCGCGTTGATCGTGGCGGCCTCGACTTCCGCGGCCACCCGGGGATCGAGGTGAACCGCGTCGGCCGGCACGCTCACCGATACCCGGTCGGTGGCGTGCCGGCGCAACAGCAATCCGAGATCGCTGTCGGCGGCCGCCGGTTCGGTCTCCACGGCACTGAGCAGCCGCCGCAACGCGCGCTCCTGCTCGCCGGCCGCCTCAGCCAAATGAGCTGTCTCGCCACCGATCTCGCGGCCCCGGCGGGCGACCATCGCCAGCACCTGCAGCACGCCGTCGTGGACATGCCGGGACAGCCGCTCCCGCTCGGCCAGCACCGCACCGAGCCGGGCCGCCCGTTCCACCTCGGCGTGCGCCCGGCGCGCGGTGTTGGCTGCCATGCCGATGGCCAGGCCGACGCTCAGCTCGATGAGGATGGTCGGACTGCGCACCAGATCCACGGCGATCGCGCCCTTGAGCGCGGCGGCGGTCGCCATCACCGCCAGCCCCATGCCCATCCCGGCCACCGGCCCGGCCAAGACCGCCGCCGACACCACCGCGTTGGTCGCCCACAGCGTGGTGGGCCACGACTGGTTGGCCAGTGTCCACTGCGGTGACGCGACCAGTACGGTGCTGCCCATCAGCGCGATGACCAGCGCGGCCTCGGCCAGCACCCAGGCCCGCCGGCGGCCGAACCCCAACAGGTAGGCCGCCCCGCACGCCGCGGTACCCACGGTGAGCACCCCGAACAACACCCAGCCCAGCACCGGGCGATCGAGCTCGGCGTTCTTCGACACCTGGAAGTACAGCGCGTAGATCCAGCTGAGCAGCCGAAAGACCTGCGCGGCCCGCCACAACGGCGCCACCGGGTCGACCGGTTGTTGCGTGCGCACCGCCCTACATCACCTTGGACAGAAAGGCTTTCGTCCGCTCGTGCTGCGGGTTGGACATCATCTCGCGCGGGTCGCCGCTCTCGACGATCACGCCGCCGTCCATGAACACCAGCTTGTCGGCCACCTCGCGGGCGAACCCCATCTCGTGGGTGACCACCACCATCGTCATCCCCTCGGCGGCAAGCTTCTTCATCACCGCGAGCACCTCGCCGACCAGTTCGGGGTCCAGCGCCGAGGTCGGCTCGTCGAACAGCATCAGCTTGGGGTTCATCGCGAGTGCCCGGGCGATCGCGACCCGCTGCTGCTGCCCACCGGACAGTTGCGCCGGATACGCGCCGGCCTTGTCCGCCAGTCCGACCTGGGTCAGCAGGTCCATGGCCCGCTCGGTCGCCTGCTTCTTGTTGACGCCCTTCACCTGGATCGGGGCCTCGACCACATTGCCCAGCGCGGTCCGGTGCGGGAACAGGTTGAAGTGCTGGAACACCATCCCGACGTCGCGGCGCTGCTTGGCCACGTCGCGCGGCTTCATCTCGTGCAGCTTGCCGCCCCGCTCGTGGTAGCCGACCAGGGCCCCGTCGACGTAGAGCCGTCCCGCGGTGACTGTCTCCAGGTGGTTGATGCAGCGCAGGAACGTCGACTTGCCGGAACCCGACGGCCCGACGAGCACCAGCACCTGTCCTTTCCGGACGTCCAGCGTGACGCCCTTGAGCACCTTGAGCGGGCCGAAGTTCTTACAGACCAGCTCGGCCTTGATCATCGGGTGATCAGCGTTGTCGGACATCACACACCCGTACCCATCTGGGCCTTCGCCAGCGCCTCGAGTTGTTTGGGGCTCAGCTTGCGCGACGCGCCCCTGGCGAAGTACCGCTCCAGGTAGAACTGACCGACCATCAGGATGCTGGTGATGATCAGGTACCAGGTGGCGGCGACCAGCAGCAACGGCACCGGCTCGAAGATCCGCGCGGCGATCTCACGGGTGGCGATGCTGTACAGATCCAGGGCATAGGGCACGGCCGTCACCAGCGAGGTGGTCTTCAACAGGCTGATGACCTCATTGCCGGTCGGCGGGATGATGACGCGCATCGCCTGG
Organism: Mycobacterium sp. AMU20-3851; assembly: GCF_043974665.1. Taxonomy (NCBI): domain Bacteria; kingdom Bacillati; phylum Actinomycetota; class Actinomycetes; order Mycobacteriales; family Mycobacteriaceae; genus Mycobacterium; species Mycobacterium sp. AMU20-3851. The sequence continues at coordinate 2,197,405 of NZ_CP146371.1, read as the reverse complement.
GGCAGCACCGTACGGCGCATCGCCAGACCCCACGACATACCGAGTGCGGTCGAGGCCTCCAGCTGGCCCTCCGGCACGGAGGTGATGCCCGCCCGGACGATCTCGGCCATGTAGGCGGCCTCGTTGAGCGCCAGGCCGATGACGGCCAGTGCGAACGGGAACGACAGGTTCTGCAGATCGAAGTGCAGCAGCGACGGACCGAACGGCACACCGAGCGCAATGTTCTGGTAGATCGTCGGGATCAATCCCCAGAACGCAAGCTGGACGTACACCGGTGTGCCACGGAAGATCCAGAGGAACACCCAGGCCACCGCGCTGAGCACCGGATTCTCTGACAGTCGCATCACGGTCAGCACGACGCCGAGCACGATGCCGATGACCATCGAGTAGACGGTCAGTTGGAGTGTGTTGAACACCCCGAGCAGAATCCGTTCGTGGAACATGTATTCCGCGAATGTCGACCACCCGTAGGCCGGGTTGGTGGCCGCCCCGTACAGGAACAGTCCGACCAGGACGATGATGACAGTCGCCGCCACCCACCGCCAGGGATGTCGCAGCGGAACCGCATCGATCGTCTGCGGGCTGCTCGATCCTGGCGAGGGCTGCGGTGACGAACCGGCGTCACTCATTGATGCTGCGATCTCCTACGAGACCGCGCCGTTGATCACCGGTTTGTCGATCATGCCTTCTTCAAGACCCCAGTTCGCCGCGATCTCCTTGTACTTGCCCGTGTCGATCAGGTGCTGCAGGGCCTGCACCAGCGACTGTGCCAGCGGTGAATTCTTCTCGACCGGCCAACCGTAAGGCGCGGAATCAAAGGTCTCACCGGCCTGCTCGAGCTTTCCGTTGGTCTGCTTGATCGCGTACAGCGTCACCGGGGAGTCCGCGGACATGGCGTCGGCCTGCCCGAGCACAACGGCGTTGGTGGCCGCGTCCTGGCTGTCGAACGGGATGATCGTGATGCCGGGCTTGCCCTCATCGACGCACTTCTTGCTGCGGGCCGGCAGTTCTTCGGTTTCCTGGACCGTGGTGGCCTGCACCGCGACCCGCTTACCGCAGGCATTCTCGGGGTCGATGTCACCACCGGCCGGCTGCGCCCACAAGGTGCCAGCGGAGAAGTAGGTGACGAAGTCGACCTGCTGCTCACGCTCCTTGCTGTCGGTGAAGGAGGACATGCCGACGTTGAACGTGCCGCCCTGGATGGACGGGATGATCTTGGCGAAGTCGGACTCGCGGTATTCCGGTGCCAGACCGAGGGTCCCGGCGATGGCGTTCATCAGGTCGACGTCGAAGCCGACGATCTTGCCGCTCTCATCCTTGAACTCGTTGGGGGCGTACGGAATGTTCACACCCACGATGAGTTTGCCAGAGGACTTGATCGCCTCGGGCACGGTATTGGCGATGGCCTCGACCTTCTCGGCGGATGCAGCGGTGGGGCTCGTCGTCGGCTCCGCGCTATCGGTGTTGCTCGAGCAGCCGGCCGCGAGCAGGGCTCCGCTCGCCGCGAAGGCCGCTGCCAGACGCCACGTCCTGCTCCGGCGGTTCTTACATCCAGCTGACACGGTTGCCTCTTTCTCGTGGGATCGGGCGTCATCCACCGTCACGTCCGTCATCTTCAAACCGAGATGACGATAGTGACCCTGGATCAAGCGCGCACTGTCGTAATCGAAGATTAACGACGTTCTGATCACGGTGTGTCGATATCGCCCAGTGGCATTTGACGCTGTGGGACACTTCGCGCATGACGACTTTCGCTCCCCCAAGCCTGTTGCCCCAGCTGTGGAAATCCACATTGATCTCGGGCGTTTTGGCGGTGGCACTCGGCATCGCGGTGTTGGTATGGCCGGGTAAGACCATCCTGGTGACGGCGATCTTCTTCGGCGCCTACCTCCTGGTCACCGGAATCGCCCAGATCGTGCTCGCCTTCAGCCTGAAGGTGGCCAAAGGTGGTCGGGTGCTGCTGTTCATCAGCGGTGCCGCCTCCGTGGTTCTCGGGGCGCTGGCGCTCATCCGGATCACCGACGCGGTGCTGCTGCTGGCCATTTGGATCGGCGTGGGCTTCATCTTCCGCGGGGTGGGCACCGCGGTCTCGGCGATCAGCGATCCGACGCTGCCCGGACGGGCGTGGAACATCATCGTCGGCGTCATCAGCCTGATCGCGGGCATCATCGTGCTCGCCGCGCCGTTCGAGTCGCTCGGCACCCTGGCCCTGGTCGGCGGGTTCTGCCTGATCTTCATCGGTGTCTCGGAAATCATCACCGCGTTCGGCATCCGGTCCGCGGCCAAGAAGGTGTCCTCCGCCGCCTCGGCACCGGTGGCCGGGGATCCGACCGATCCGCCGACTCCCCCGGTGGCCGCACCCGCCAGCTGAGTAATTCGCGCCACGATTTCTGGGCTGCGGACAGGAGGACTACTACACTCTGTCGTAGTTGAGCAATGAGGCTCTGCCCGCATCCCAGGAACTGGTGCACATGGACGCTCTGGATGTCGCACGGTGGCAATTCGGAATCACCACCGTCTACCACTTCATCTTCGTGCCGCTCACCATCGGTCTGGCCCCGCTCATAGCGGTGTTCCAGACCCTGTGGGTGGTCACCGACAACACGGCGTGGTATCGGCTCACCCGCTTTTTCGGCAAGCTGTTCCTGATCAACTTCGCCCTCGGCGTGGCCACCGGCATCGTCCAGGAGTTCCAGTTCGGCATGAACTGGAGCGAGTACTCCCGGTTCGTCGGTGACGTCTTCGGCGCACCGCTGGCCATGGAGGGCCTGGTCGCGTTCTTCTTCGAATCGACCTTCCTGGGGCTGTGGATCTTCGGCTGGACCCGGCTGCCCAAACTGGTGCACCTGGCCTGCATCTGGATCGTCGCGTTCGCGGTCAACGCCTCGGCGTACTTCATCATCGCCGCGAACTCGTTCATGCAGCATCCGGTCGGCGCGCGGTACAACCCGGAGACCGGGCGCGCCGAGCTGACCAGCATCACCGAACTGTTCACCAACAACACTGCGCTGGCCGCCTTTCCGCATGCGGTGGCCGGGGCATTCCTGGTGGCCGGAACGTTCGTGGCGGGCATCTGTTCCTGGTGGATGGTCCGCGACCCGGACAACCCGGACGCGGCCACCATGCACCGGCCGGCCACCATCCTGGGTTGCATCATCGCCTTCGTCGCCGCCGGCGCGCTGGCCTGGACCGGTGACGTGCAGGGCAAGCTGATGTTCCAACAGCAACCCATGAAGATGGCGTCCGCGGAATCGCTGTGCCACACCGAAACCGATCCCGACTTCTCCGTGCTGACCGTCGGCACGCACAACAACTGCGACAGCGTCACCCACCTCATCGAGGTGCCCTATGTGCTGCCGTTCCTGGCCGAGGGCAAGTTCAGCGGTGTCGAACTGCAGGGTGTGCAGGATCTCCAAGCGGAGTACGAGCAGAAATTCGGACCCGGCGACTACCGGCCCAACCTGTTCGTCACCTACTGGTCGTTCCGCGCGATGATCGGCTTCCTGGCGGTGCCAATGCTTTTCGCCATGGCCGCACTGTGGCTCACCCGCGGCGGCCGGATACCCCGGCAGCGCTGGTTCGCCTTATTTGCGCTGGCCACCCTGCCCACGCCCTTCCTGGCCAACAGTGCCGGCTGGGTGTTCACCGAGATGGGCCGCCAGCCATGGGTGGTCGCACCCAACCCGACCGGTGATCCGGTACTGCGGCTCACCGTTTCGCAGGGGGTCTCGAACCACTCCGCGGGCATGGTGCTGATGTCGCTGATCATCTTCACCGCGATCTACGCGGTGCTTGCGGTGATCTGGTTCTGGCTCATCCGTCGCTACGTCGTGGAGGGCCCGCTGGAGCACGACACCGAACCCATCCCTCCGGCACCACCCGGCGAGGACGAGGTCAAACCGCTCTCGTTCGCGTATTAGGAGGCGCGCCATGGACCTTCAACTCTTCTGGTTCGTCACATTGGCCGTCCTCTTCGTCGGCTTCCTGGTACTGGAGGGCTTCGACTTCGGCGTCGGCATGCTGATGTGGTTCTTCGGCCGCAGCGCCGCACGGGTCGCACAGGGTGATCCGCCACGAGACCCGGAAAAGCACCGCCGTGCCGCGCTGAACACCATCGGCCCGGTGTGGGATGGCAACGAGGTCTGGTTGATCACCGCGGGCGGCGCCATGTTCGCGGCGTTCCCCGGCATGTACGCCACCCTGTTCTCCGGCCTCTACCTCCCGCTGCTGGCCATCCTGGTGGCCATGATCGTGCGGGTCTGCGCCATCGAATGGCGCGGAAAGGTCGACGACCCGGTCTGGCGGCGGCGGGCCGACATCGCCATCGCGGTCGGGTCCTGGGTGCCCGCGGTGCTCTGGGGGGTCACGTTCGCCGCGCTGCTGCGCGGGCTGCCCGTCGACGCCGATCACCAGATCGCGCTCCGCGTCGGTGATGTGCTCAACCCGTACACGATTCTGGGTGGCCTCGCCACGTGCGGATTGTTCCTGTTGCACGGTGCGGTGTTCCTGGCTCTGAAAACCGAAGGCGCCGTCCGCTCCGATGCGCGTCGCTACGCGATCCGGCTGGCGGTGCCGGTGACCGTGGTGCTGGCCGTCTTCGGTCTGTGGACCCAACTGGCGCACGGTAACGACTGGACCTGGCTGGTCCTCGGTTTCGCGGTGGTGGCCCAGCTGACCGCGGTGATGCTGGTGCTCGCCGACGCCGGGGACGGATTCGCCTTCGCATCCACCACCGCCGTCGTCATCGCCGTGGTGACCCTGGTGTTCGGCTGCCTGTACCCCGACCTCATCCCGTCCACGCTAGACCCGGCCTGGAGCCTGACCATCGAGAACGCATCGTCCTCGCCGTACACCCTCAAGATCATGACCTGGGCGGCGCTGGTGGTCACTCCCCTGGTTCTGGTGTACCAGGGCTGGACGTACTGGGTTTTCCGGCAACGCATCTCGGCCGAGCGGATACCTGATCCGGCGGGTTTGTCACCGCGGATACCGTGAATTGGCACTCGTCGCCGGGCATGCGCCGCTATCTCGGCGCGGCGGTGCTGTGCGGTGCGGTGATCAGCGCGGCGACGGTGGCCGGTGCCGTCGTGCTCGCGCGTGTGGTCGCCGGGGTGATCACCGATCCGGCCACCCGCACCCTCGGCTACTGGAGTACCGAACTGATCGGCCTGGCCGTGCTGTGGGCGGTCCGGGCTCTCGCCCAATGGATGCAGGCCGGCCTGAGCCAGCGGGCAGCCACCAGACTGATCGGTGATCTGTCCGCGCAGGTCCTGCGGGCGGTGACGACGCTGCCGCCGCACCGGTTGCACGGTGTGCGCGACGAGGCCACCGTGGTCGTCACGCGCGGCCTGGACGGGTTACGCCCCTACTTCACCGGTTACCTGCCCGCGGTGATCCTGGCCGGGATCCTCACTCCGGCAACGGTGGTCGTGATCGCCGCGACGGATCTGCAGTCCGCGGCCGTGGTGGCCGTCGCGCTGCCGCTCATCCCGTTGTTCATGGTGCTCATCGGCAAGCTGACCGCGGACCGGTCCGCGGCGGCGCTGACCGCCATGACCACGCTGCAGTCCCGGCTGTTGGACCTGGTGGCCGGAATTCCGACCTTGCGGGCTCTGGGCCGTGCGGCCGGGCCCGCCGGTCGTATCGCCGAACTGAGTGCCGCGCACCGTCGTTCGGCAATGCAGACGTTGCGCATCGCCTTCCTGTCCGCCGCGGTGCTGGAGTTGATCGCCACCCTGGGCGTGGCGATGGTCGCGGTGAGTGTGGGCCTGCGTCTGGTCTTCGGTGAGATGAGTCTGGTCGCGGGATTGACCGCGCTGCTGCTGGCCCCGGAGGTGTTCTGGCCACTGCGCCGGGTGGGCGTGCAATTTCACGCCGCCCAGGACGGCAAGGCAGCCGCCGATGCCGCACTGCACCTGTTGGACGCCGAACCGGCGCCGACCGGCGGGACCGCGCTTCCCGCCGAGCGTGGCATCACCATCCGGCTGGAGGACCTGTCGGTCGCCGGCCGGGACGGCAACGCGCCCGATGCGCTGACCGCCGATATCGCCCCCGGACGGGTGAGTGTGCTCACCGGGCCCAACGGAGCCGGCAAGAGCACTGCCGTGGCCGCCATCCTGGGACTGGCGGCACCGAGTTCGGGCCGGATCCGCATCGACGGGCGCGACCTCGACGAGATCGATCTGGCGCTGTGGTGGCGGCGCGTCGCGTGGTTGCCACAGCGCCCCGTGCTGCTACCCGGCACGGTGCGCAGCAACCTGGAACTGTTCGGCCCGCTGACCGATATGGACGACGCCTGCCGCGCTTCGGGATTCGATTCGGTGCTGGCCAACCTGGCGGGTGGCCTGGACGAAGTCATCGGGCGGGGCGGGACCGGCCTGTCACTGGGCCAGCGTCAGCGCCTCGGCCTGGCGCGGGCACTCGGCTCCGGGGCGCCGGTGCTGTTGCTCGACGAACCGACCGCGCATCTCGATGAGGCAGCGGAAGCCCATGTGCTGGACGCAATCTCGGCACGGGCCCGGGCGGGCGCCACCGTGCTGGTCATCGGCCACCGCGCGCCGGTGCTCCGCATCGGCGACACCGTGGTGACACTGGGAGCCGCACATGCCGTTCGGTGAGGTGTGGAGACTGTTGCAGCCCCGGGTTCCCCGACTGCTGCTTGCGGTGGCCTTCGGAGTGCTTGCCCTCGGCAGTGCACTGGCGCTGGCCACGGTCGCCGCTTGGCTGATCAGCCGGGCGTGGCAGATGCCGCCCGTGCTCGATCTGACGGTGGCGGTGGTGGCCGTCCGCGCGCTCGGCATCTCCCGCGGCGTGTTCAGCTACTGTGAACGGCTTGCGGTGCACGACACCGCGTTACGCGCCGCCGGGCAGGCTCGGGTGGGCCTGTACCGACGCCTGACCGAGGTCCCGCCGGAGACGGCGCTGCGTCTGCACAGCGGGGACCTGGTTGCCCGGGTCGGCGCCTCGGTGGATGATCTGGCCGATGTGCTGGTGCGTGCGGTCGTGCCGATCTGCGTGGCCACGGTGTTGTCCGGGGCCGCCGTCGTCATCATCGCGCTGATCTCGCCGCCGGCCGCCCTGATCCTCGCGCTCTGCCTGTTGGTGGCCGGCGTGGCCGCCCCGTGGTTGGCGGGCCGGGCCGCCGCCGCGACCGAAATGCTGGCAGCCCGACACCGCAGCGCCCGTGACACCGCCACCCTGCTGGCCCTCGAGCACGCCGCCGAATTGCGGGTGGCCGGTCGACTGGAGCGGGTCATCACCGAATCCGTGGCCGAGCACCGCGATCTGGGCCACGCGCAAGACCGTGCCGCGGCGCCGGCCGCGGCCGCGGGTGCGGTTTCGACCGTCGCGACGGGTGTTTCGGTTCTCGGGGCCGTCCTCGTCGGAATCATGGTCTCCGGCCACACCAGCCCGATGTCGCTGGCCATTCTGATGCTGGTGCCGTTGTCGGCGTTCGAGGCGACCGCCGCACTGCCCGGCGCGGCCGCGCAGCTGGTGCGTTCGCGCATCGCCGCCCGCAGACTCACCGACCTCACCGAGACGGCCCCGCCGAGGTCTCGGCCGGCGATGCCACCGGTGCGGCTGCAGCCGGGCGACCGGGTGGCCGTCCTGGGCCCGAGCGGCTGCGGAAAGACCACCCTGCTGATGAACCTGTCCACCGAGCACGCCGCCGACACCGGCAACCACGAGAAGCCGGTCACCGCAGCGTTCTTCGCCGAGGATGCGCATCTGTTCGACACCACGGTGCGGGACAACCTGCTGGTCGGCCGGGGGGATGCGACCGACGCGGAGTTGACCGAGGCGCTCGAGGCCGTCGGGTTGGGTGAATGGTGCGCCGCGCTGCCCGACGGGCTGTCGACCATGCTGCGCGGCGGGGCGGCGGCGGTGTCGGCAGGTCAGCGCCGACGGCTGCTGCTGGCCCGCGCGCTGATCTCCGATTTCCCGGTGGTGCTGCTGGACGAACCGACCGAGCATCTCGACGCCGACGACAGTGACCGGCTGCTCACCGCACTGCTGACCCCGGGCGCGCTGTTCGCCGCCGACCGGACCGTCGTGGTGGCCACCCACCATCTGCCGCCCGGCCTGCACTGTACCGAGATCCGCCTCGAAGACCGAGCCGCCGGCGCGCGGGTAACCTCACCGCCATGAGTTCCCCTGGTCCGTACCCGGTGCCGCCGCCGTACTACGCCGGGTACCCGGTGCCCCCGTCGGGGCCGCGTAACGGGCTGGGCAGCGCGGCGCTGATAGTCGCCGTGCTGGCATTGGTGTTCTCCTGGAGCGTCATCGGCGGCATCGCCGGCGGTGCGCTCGCGGTGGTGCTCGGCGCCGCCGGGCGTGGCCGGGCCCGGCGCGGTGAGGCGGACAACGTCCCCATCGCCAACGCCGGGATCGGTCTGGGCGCACTCGCAGTCGTCGTCGGAGCGGCCTTCGTCCCGATCTGGATCGCATTCCTGTCCGAGGCCGGGATGGGCGACTACATCGACTGCATGCAGCGGGCCGGCACCGATCGCCCGGCACAGGTGCAGTGCGAGAACACCTTTCGCGAGCGCGTCCAGCAGGACTACGGTCTGCCCGATGGCCTGTCCGGGCGTTAACGGCCCGGGAAGTACTTGACGATGCCCTCCTGGACCACGGTCGCCACGGCCTCGCCGGCCTGGTTGAAGAAATGCCCCGACCCCAGCCCGCGGGAATCGGCGGCCACCGGCGACGAGGTCGAGTAGAGCACCCACTCGTCGAAGCGGACCGGCCGGTGGAACCACACCGAGTGGTTCATGGTGACCGCGAAGATCCGGTCGAATCCCCAGGACAGGCCGTGCGTGGTGATGATCGAGTCGAGCACCGTGGTGTCCGAGGAGTACACCAGCGCCGCGGCATGCAGCACCGGGTCCTCGGGCATCGGGCCGTCGGCGGTCAGCCACACCCGGTTGTGCTCGAGTCGGCCGCCCTTGTCCCGCATCACCCAGGCCGGGTCGTTGGTGTAGCGCCACTGGATGGGCCGCAGCGCGCTGACGAAGTGCGGCACCGTCTCCTCGTAGCCCACCAGCAGTTCGTCGATGGTGGGCAGCGAGTCGGGTGCCGGCACCTGCGGCGCGGGGAGATTGTGTTCCAGCCCGCGGCCGCCGGCGAGATGGGAGACCAGTGCGGTGCCCAGCAACACACCGTCCTGGGTGACGTCGACCCGCCGGTTGGCGAACCGGCGCTCGTCGCGTAGCCGGACCACCTGGAACTCCAGGTCCCTGTCCGGGTCGCCGCCGGCGATGAAATGCATCGACAGGGTGCTCGGCGGCAGCTTTTCGCTCACCGTGCGGCTCGCGGCGACGAACGCCTGCGCCATCATCTGGCCGCCGAAGGTGCGGACCGGGTTCCGGCTCGGGTGCGTTCCGGTGAACGCATCCTCGCCCACCCGGGTCAGGTCGAGAACCGTCAGCAGTTCCTTCAGATGCTCCGCCGACAACGTTGTCCCCCGGTCCGCCCCGCAGGGCTAGTGGTCGTCCTCCCCGATCCGGTGCACGTGGATCAGGTTGGTCGAGCCTACTGTGCCGGGAGGCGCACCCGCGACGATGACCACCAGGTCCCCGCGCTTGTAGCGGCCCAGTTCCAGCAGCGACTTGTCCACCTGGCGGATCATGCCGTCGGTGGTGTCCATCTTGCCGACGATGAACGTCTCGGTGCCCCAGGTGAGCGACAGCTGGCTGCGGACCTCGGGCAGCGCGGTGAACGCCAGCAGCGGCAGCGGCGTGTGCAGCCGGGCCAGCCGGCGCACGGTGTCGCCGGACTGGGTGAACGCCACCAGGGCCTTGGCCTCCAGTCGCTCGCCGATGTCGCGGGCGGCGTAGGAGATGACGCCCCGCTTGGTGCGCGGCACGTGGGTCAGCGGCGGAGCCTCTGTGGACACCGCCTCGACGGCGCTGACGATGCGCGCCATGGTGCGCACCGCCTCCAGCGCGAACTTGCCCACCGACGTCTCACCGGAGAGCATCACCGCATCGGCGCCGTCGAGCACCGCATTGGCCACGTCGGAGGCCTCCGCGCGGGTGGGGCGGGAATTCTCGATCATCGATTCGAGCATCTGGGTGGCCACGATGACGGGCTTGGCGTTCTCGCGGGCCATCTGGATGGCGCGCTTCTGCACCAGCGGTACCTCTTCGAGCGGGAGCTCGACGCCGAGATCGCCGCGGGCCACCATGATCGCGTCGAAGGCCAGCACGATGGCCTCGAGGTTCTCGATGGCCTCCGGCTTCTCCAGCTTGGCGATCACCGGCACCCGGCGCCCCACCCGGTCCATCACCTCGTGGACGAGTTCCACGTCGGCGGGCGAGCGGACGAAGGACAACGCCACCAGGTCCACGCCGAGTTTCAGCGCGAACTCCAGGTCCTCGATGTCCTTCTCCGACAATGCCGGCGCCGAGACGTTCATCCCGGGCAGCGACATGCCCTTGTTGTTGCTGACCTTGCCGCCCTCGGTGACGGTGCAGACCACGTCGTCGCCGTCGATGTGTTCGACGACCAATCCGACGTTGCCGTCGTCGACCAGCACCCGGTCACCGGGCTTGGCGTCCTGGGCCAGCCGCTTGTAGGTGGTGCCAACACGGTCGTGGCTGCCGAGGCAGTCCTCGACGGTGATGCGGATCGTCTCGCCGTTCTCCCAGACCGTCGGCCCGTCGGCGAAACGGCCCAGCCGGATCTTGGGTCCCTGCAGGTCGGCGAGCACGCCCACGGCATGGCCGGTGGCGTTGGACGCCGCCCGCACCCGCTGGTAGGACTCCTCGTGGTCGGCGTACTCACCGTGGCTGAAGTTCAGTCGTGCTACATCCATTCCGGCCTCGACCAGGGCCCGCACCGATTCATCGGTGGAGGTCGCCGGGCCGAGCGTACAGACGATTTTTCCGCGTCTATTCACGTCTCACGAGCATAGTCGTTAATCGATTCAGATGACGGCCAGAGGTAGCGCGCCGGGCCGGACCGGCGCCGGCAGCTCCGACTCCCCCATCAGGTAGGCGTCCACCGCGTGCGCGGCGCTGCGCCCCTCCGCGATGGCCCACACGATCAGCGAGGCGCCGCGGTGGGCGTCCCCGCAGACGAACACGCCAGGCTCCTCGGTCTGCCAGTCCGAGCCACAGGACAGCGTGCCGCGGCCGTTCAGCTTCAGCCCCAGCCCGTCCAGCAGCGGCATGTGCTCGACGCCCTCGAAACCGATCGCGAGCAGGGCGAGATCGCAGGGGATCTCGATCGGCTCGCCGACCGGCTGGATGTGGCGCCGGCCGAACTCGTCGCGTTCCACCTTGACCTCGGCGATCTGCATGGCCCGCAGCTTCCCGGTGGTGCCGTCCGGTCCGTCACCGATGAACCGCTGCACGGCCACTTCGAAGCGCCGTGCCCCGCCCTCGGCGTGTGCCGGTGAGGTACGCAGCAGCAGCGGCCAGGTGGGCCACGGGGACACCGAGTCGTCCCGGGTCTCCGGCGGCTCCGGGTTGTAGTCCAGCTGGGTCACCGACAGCGCGCCCTGCCGGTGCGCGGTCCCCAGGCAGTCCGCGCCGGTGTCGCCGCCACCGATGATCACCACATGCTTTCCGGCTGCGGTCAATTCGGCGGGACCGTCGCCCTCGCACTCCTTGTTGGCCGGCACCAGGTGCTCCATCGCCAGGTGGACACCGTCGAGGTGTCGGCCCTCGACGTCGTTGTCCCGGCCGCGCAGCGCGCCGACGGCCAGCACGATCGCGTCGTGCTGGGCGCGCAGCGCCTCGATGGACAGGTCGACCCCGACCTCACACTCGATGACGAATCGGGTTCCCTCGGCCCGCATCTGCGCCAACCGCTGGTCCAGCGTCGCCTTCTCCAGCTTGTACTCCGGGATGCCGTACCGCATCAGCCCGCCGATGCGGTTGTCCCGTTCGTACACGGTGACGTGGTGCCCGGCCCGGGTCAGCTGCTGGGCTGCGGCCAGCCCGGCCGGACCCGAACCCACCACCGCCACACTGCGACCCGAGGCGATGGCGGCGGGCTGGGGCTCCACCGATCCGGTCGCCCACGCATGGTCGGCGATGGTCTGCTCGATGCGCTTGATCGTGACGCTGCCGCCGGTGGTCTCCTCGGCGATGGACAGCACACAGGCCGCCTCGCACGGCGCCGGGCACAACCGGCCGGTGAACTCCGGGAAGTTGTTGGTGGCGTGCAGCCGGTCGATGGCGGCGTCCCACCGGCCACGCCGCACCAGGTCGTTCCACTCCGGGATCAGATTGCCCAGCGGGCAACCCGCCGAACCCGAGTGGCAGAACGGGATCCCGCAGTCCATGCAGCGTCGGGCCTGCTGGGACACCTCACCGGCCCGGGCCCGGGGGTCCCGGCTCTCGTACACCTCACGCCAGTCCCCGATGCGTTCGTCCACCGGCCGCTTGGCGGCCTCCACCTTGGGAACCCTCAAGAATCCGTTCGGATCAGCCACGGCTGGCCTCCATGATCGCGGTATCGACATCGCGCCCTTCGGCTTTCGCCATCCGGGTGGCGCGTAGCACCCGTTCGTAGTCGGTGGGCATGATCTTGGTGAACTGGGCGCTGCGCCGTGGCCAGTCGGCCAGCAGCGAGCTCGCCACGGTGCTGCCGGTGACCTGCGCGTGCCGCGCCACCACATCGTGCAGCCAGCTGAGGTCCTCGGCCTCCAGCCGCTGCAGCTCCACCATCTCGGTGTTCACCTTCGCCGGGTCGAGGCCGAGCACGAACGCGATACCGCCGGACATCCCGGCGGCCATGTTGCGTCCGGTGCCCCCGAGTACGACCACCCGACCGCCGGTCATGTACTCACAGGCGTGATCGCCGACACCCTCGACGACGGCCAGCGCGCCGGAGTTACGGGCGCAGAACCGTTCTCCGACCCGGCCGCGCAGGAAGACCTCCCCGGCGGTGGCACCGAACACCAGGGTGTTGCCGGCGATGACGTTGTCCTCGGGCAGGAACAGCACATCGTCGGGTGGGCGCACGATCACGCGTCCACCCGAAAGGCCCTTGCCGACATAGTCGTTGGCGTCACCGATCAGATCGAGGGTGATACCGCGGGGCAGGAAGGCGCCAAGTGACTGGCCGGCCGATCCGGTCAGTGTCACGTGGATGGTGTCGTCCGGCAGTCCGGAGGACCCGTAGCGGCGGGTCACCTCCGAACCCAGCAGCGTGCCCACCGTGCGGTTGACGTTGCGCACCGGCAACTCCAGCCGCACCGGGTGGGCATCCTCGAGCGCACCCTCTGCCAGCGCCACCAGCGTCCGGTCCAGTGCCTCGGCCAGACCGTGGTCCTGTTCGCGCACCCGGCGACGCTGGGTCGGTTCGGCGCCGTGTGCGTCGGTGGGCACCGCGAAGATGGGGCTGAGGTCGAGGCCTTGACTCTTCCAGTGCGCGACACCGGCCGCGGTGTCCAGCAGATCGGCGTGCCCGATCGCCTCGTCGAGGCTGCGGAAACCCAACTCGGCGAGCATCTTCCGGATGTCCTCGGCGATGAACTGGAAGAAGTTCTGCACGAACTCCGGCTTGCCGTTGAAGCGGGCCCGCAGTTCCGGGTTCTGGGTGGCCACTCCGACCGGGCAGGTGTCCAGATGACACACCCGCATCATGATGCAGCCCGCCACCACCAGCGGCGCGGTCGCGAAACCGTACTCCTCGGCCCCGAGCAGCGCGGCCACCATCACGTCCCGCGCGGTGCGCAGACCGCCGTCGCACTGCACGGTGATGCGGTCCCGCAGTCCGTTGAGGACCAACGTCTGCTGGGTGTCGGCCAGCCCGATCTCCCACGGGGCCCCGGCATGTTTGAGGCTGGTCAGCGGCGCCGCACCGGTGCCCCCGTCGGAACCGGAGATCAGCACCACGTCGGCGTGCGCCTTGGAGACGCCCGCCGCGACCGTGCCCACGCCCACCGAGCTGACCAGCTTGACGTGGATGCGGGCCTGGTCGTTGGCGTTCTTCAGATCGTGGATCAACTGGGCCAGATCCTCGATCGAGTAGATGTCGTGGTGCGGCGGCGGCGAGACCAGACCCACGCCCGGGGTGGAATGCCGCGCCTTAGCGATGTTCGGATACACCTTGTACCCCGGAAGCTGACCGCCCTCACCGGGTTTGGCGCCCTGGGCCATCTTGATCTGGATGTCGGTGGCGTTCACCAGGTAGTCGCTGGTGACACCGAACCGCCCGGAGGCGACCTGCTTGACCGCGCTGCGCCGCTTCGGGTCATAGAGCCGGTCGGTTTCCTCGCCGCCCTCACCGGAGTTGGACCGGGCCCCGAGGCGGTTCATGGCGATGGCCATCGTCTCGTGTGCCTCGGCCGAGATCGAGCCGTAGCTCATCGCACCGGTGTTGAACCGGGTGACGATGGCGTCCGCGGACTCCACCTCCTCCAGCGGCACCGGGGGGCGCACCCCCTGCTTGAACTCGAACAGGCCGCGCAACGCACCGCCCTCCCGGGACAGCCGGTTGACTTCCTCGGAGTATTGAGCGAACACCTCGCTGCGCCCGGTCCGCGTCGCATGCTGCAGCAGGAACACGACTTCCGGTGTGAACAGGTGTAGTTCGCCGTCGCGGCGGAACTGGTATTCGCCGCCGACCGAGAGCCGCCGGTGCGCCCGCTCGGTCGGGTTCTCCGGGTACGCGCGGCGATGCCGGAACCGGACCTCTTCGGCGAGCACATCGAGGCCGACCCCGCCGAGCTGCATGGGGGTGCCGGTGAAGTACTGGTCGATGACGCTGCGGTCCAGCCCGATCGCCTCGAATGCCTGCGCGCCGGTGTAGGAGGACACCGTCGAGATGCCCATCTTGCTCATCACCTTCATGACGCCCTTGCCGAGCGCCTTGAGGTAGTTCCGCACCGCGGTGGACGCCTCGATCCCGGTGAGTTCACCCTCGCGGATCAGATCCTCGATCGATTCGAAGGCCAGGTAGGGGTTGACCGCGGCCGCGCCGAAGCCGATCAGCATCGCGATGTGGTGCACCTCGCGGGCGTCGCCGGATTCCACCACCAGCCCGACGCTGGTGCGTTGTTTGGTGTCGACCAGATGGTGGTGCACCGCGGAGACGGCCAGCAGCGACGGGATAGGGGCCCGGGTGTGGTCCGAGTCTCGGTCCGAAAGTACCAGCGTGCGAGCGCCTTTCGCGATTGCCTCGCCGGCGCGGATGCACAACTCCTCCAACGCCTCGGCCAGACCCTCGCCACCGCGCTCGACGTCGTAGAGCGCGCGCAGCACCGCGGTGCGCAGTCCGGGCTGCTCACCGTCGTCGTTGATGTGCACGAGCTTGTTCAGATCGTCGTTGTCGAGAACCGGCCAGCCCAGCCGGATCTGGCGACACGAGGCTGCGGAAGGTTCCAGGAGATTTTCTTCGGGACCCATCACCCGGGCCATGGAGGTGACCACGGCTTCCCGGATGGCATCCAGTGGCGGATTGGTGACCTGCGCGAACAGCTCGACGAAGTAGTCGTAGAGCAGCCGGGACCGCTTGGACAGCACCGCGATCGGGGTGTCGGTGCCCATCGAGCCCAGCGGCTCGCTCCCGGAGGCCGCCATCGGCGTCAGCAGGACCCGCAACTCCTCCTCGGTGTACCCGAACGCCACCTGCCGGCGCACCACGGATTCGTGATTGGGTTGCACCCGCGCGCGATCCGGCAGCGTCTTGAGGTCGAGCAGCCCCGAGTGCAGCCATTCGCCGTAAGCGTGCGCATTGGCGAGGTCGTCCTTGATCTCATCGTCGGGGATGACGCGGTGCGCGGCCGTATCGACGAGGAACATCTTGCCGGGCTCGAGGCGCCCCTTGGCGACCACCTCGGCGCTGGGCACGTCCAGCACGCCGCTCTCACTGGCCAGGATGATGCGGTTGTCGATGGTGCGCCACCAGCGGCCGGGGCGTAATCCGTTGCGGTCCAAGACCGCACCCACCACGGTGCCGTCGGTGAACGTGACGCAGGCCGGGCCGTCCCACGGCTCCATCAGCGATGCGTGGTACTGCCAGAACGCCCGGCGAGCCGGATCCATCGTGGTGTTGTTCTCCCACGCCTCCGGGATCATCATCAGGACCGCATGCGGCAGGCTGCGCCCACCGAGGTGCAGCAGCTCGAGCACCTGGTCGAAGGATGCCGAGTCCGAACCGTCACGCGGGCAGATCGGCGAAAGTCGGCTCAGGTCACCGGGAATGAGTTCGCTGGCGAGTTTGGCCTCGCGGGCGTGCATCCGGTTCCGGTTACCCCGAACGGTGTTGATCTCGCCGTTGTGCGCGACGAACCGGAACGGGTGGGCCAGCGGCCAGGACGGGAAGGTGTTGGTGGAGAACCGGCTGTGCACGATCGCGATGGCGCTCATACACCGCTCGTCGCGCAGATCGGTGAAGAACTGCGGCAGCTGCATCGTGGTGAGCATGCCCTTGTAGGCGATGGTCCGGCTGGACAGGGTCGGGAAGTAGACGCCGAGAGTCTCGTCCTCGGCGGTCTCGGCCCGCTTGCGCAACGGATACACCCGGCGGTCGAGGTCGACACCGCCGCAGCGTTCGGGCGCGGCGACGAACAGCTGGGCGAAATACGGCATGCAGCCCAGGGCCGTGGCGCCCACGTCGGCACCGTCCGGGTCGATCGGAAGGGCGCGCCAGCCAAGGATTTCCAGGTCCTCCTCGGCGGCGATGGCCTCGATGCGTGCGCAGGCAGCGGACCGGTTGTCCTCGTCCTGCGGCAGGAAGCAGATGCCGGCCGCGTAGGTGTTCAACCCGTCGGCGGTGGGGGCGGGCAGGTCGAAGTCGACGGCAGCGGCGAACAGTTCGACCGGAAGCTGCAGAAGGATCCCGGCACCGTCACCGCTGGTGATCTCGGCGCCGGCCGCGCCGCGGTGCTCCAGGTGCTCCAGGGCGGTGAGGCCGTCCACCACGATGCTGTGCGAGCGACGGCCCAAGATATCGGCGATCATGGCGACACCGCATGAATCCGACTCGTTGTCCGGGTCGTAGAGCCCTTGGGCGTTGGGAAGTGCCGAGAACAGCAAGCGAATCTACCTCCGCAGTCTCCGTACTGATGTGTGGAGGGACTGCACCGGCCCGAAACGCCACTATATCAGCGCGTCCGCGCAGGTATCCAGCAGCGCGAACGTGCCGCTAGCCAGACAGGAGGGTGGGCACCAGCGGGAACCCCGGCCAGTTGCGCAGCACCGTCCAGGCCACCGCGGCGGCGACGACGGTGACCGACGCGGCCACCGGCATCAAGGGTCGCCCGCGTCGCCACCGCACCAGCAGCCACAACGCCAGCAGCGGCAGACCGACCAGCAGGAACACGTTGTCCATCACGGCGGCGCCCAGATCGCCGTGCAACAGGTCGTGGGTCATCCGCAACCCGCCGCACGCCGGGCAGTCCAGGCCGGTGAGGGCCTTGAACGGGCAGGCCGGGAACAGGAACCCGGGCCGGTGTGGGTCGGCCAGCCCGATGTAGGCCAGCGCACCGGCCAGGGCCACCCCACCGCCGATCAGCGCGGCGCGGCCCGAGGCGGCCTCAGGTGCCATCGCGCAGCGGACGGCCGTGCGGGTCGCGCACCCTGTCGGTGAGGATGAGGACCGCGTCGACGATGCCCCAGATGATCGCGCCGATACCGCAGGTGATCAGCCCGACCAGCAACTGGGCGATGCCCAGGCCGGTGTAGCCGAGGTAGATCCGGCCGACGCCGACCAGCCCGAACATTCCGAGCAACTGGAGCAGACCCGCGATCACCTTGGACTTGTCCGAGAACGGTTCGCCGGTGATCGGGTGGCGACCGTACGGGGCGAAGGGGTCGGGATAGCCACCGGGATAGGCGGGCGGCGGATACGCGCCGCCGCCCTGCGGCGGCGGCGGGGGCACGTTGGCGCCCGGCTCGAAACCGTAGGGCGGCTGCTCGCTCATGAATTCAGGATGCCAGAAGGTCGGCGGGAACGCGGTGACTCCAGGTGGACTCCCACTGCTGCGGAAAACAGCGCTGCAGCAGGTCGATCATGATCGGCACCGCCGTGGACGCACCCGGTGAGGCGCCCAGCAGACCGGCGATGCTGCGGTCCGCCGAGACGACCAGCTCGGTCCCCGACCGCAGGACCCCGCGGCCGCCGACATCCCGGGTGACCAGCTGGGCGCGCTGCCCCGCGCCGATCAGCTCCCACTGGGCCGGGTCCGCGTTCGGGTAGTACCGGGTGAGGGCGGCGTGCCTGCGCTTGCGGGTGGCCAGCAGTTGGCCGATCAGATAGCGGATCAGGGCGAGGTTCGACCATGCCGCGGTCGCCAGCACCGTGACGTTGTGCCAGCGCACGGTGGCGAAGAAATCGGTGAGCCGGCCGTGTTTGAGCAGTTTGGTGCTGAAGGTGGCGTACGGGCCGAACATCAGGTGTCCGGTGCCGTCGACGATGCGTTTGTCCAAGTGCGGCACCGACATCGGCGGCGCACCCATCGGAGCCTGTCCGTAGACCTTGGTGTCGTGCCGCGCGACGATCTGCGGGTCCGAGCACCGCAGGAAGGCCGCGCCGACCGGCAGCACCCCGTAGCCGCGCACCTCGGGGAGCTCGGCGCGCTGTAGCAGCCGCAGCGCATTGCCGCCTGCCCCGACGAACACCATGCGGGCGCCCAGCTCGAAACGCCCGTCCCGGTTGCGGCCCGAGACCTGCCATGTCCCGTCGGCGTCCCGGCGCAGTCCGCGCACCTCGTGACCGAGCAGCACCGCGCCGCCCCGGTCGGTGAGGATGTGCACCAGGGCGTGGGTGAGCGCGCCGAAGTCGACGTCGGTGCCGGCTGGATGCCGGGTGGCGGCGACCCGTTCGGCCGGGTCGCGGCCCTCCATCACCAGCGGCGCCCACTGCGCGATGGTGGCCGGGTCCTCGGAGTACTGCAGTCCGCGGAATCGCGGGTTTGCCCGCAGGGTCTCGAAACGCCTACGCAGATAGGCGATATCGCGCTCTCCGAACACGACATCCATGTGCGCAGCGGTGTGCAGGAAAGCGTCCTGGTCGAGTAGGCCCTGCGCGCTCAGGTAGTCCCACCAGCGCCGCGACACCTCGAACTGTTCGGCGATGCCGGCTGCGGCGGACCCGTCGGCCGGGTCGGGCATGTAATTCAACTCGCAGTACCCGGAATGCCCGGTCCCGGCGTTGTTCCAGGCCTGGCTGCTCTCGGTGGCCACCTCCTCGGCGCGTTCCACCATGACGATCCGCCATTCGGGTTCCAGCGACGCCAACATGGCGCCCAGCGTTGCCGACATGATGCCACCGCCGATCAGCACGACATCGGCCGTCTCGTTCTCGTTCATGCCTCCACGATCGTCGCTGCGGATCTATGCGTCCAATGAATGTTTGGAGGAATATGATCCGAATATGGATCAATGGTTGAGCCTGCTCGCGCCGCAGTTGCGCGCGTTGGACGAGCTGGCCGCCCAGGACGGACACATGACCCGGGCCGCCGAGCGGCTCGGGATCCCGCAGTCGTCGATGAGCAGGCGCATCCACGCCTTGGAGAAGACCCTCGGGATTCGCCTGCTGGTCCAGGACGGTCGCATCGTACGGCTGACACCGGCGGCGGCCCGGCTGGCCGAACGCGCCCGAGATCCACTGCACGCGTTGGAAGCCACCATCGAATCGATCGCCGGAGAGGCCGATGCCGAACACGGCACCGTCCGCCTCGGTTTCCCACTCACCATGGGATCTGGCCGGCTGCCGACGCTCCTCGCGGAGTTCCATCGCCGGACACCGGGTATCCGGTTACAGATCAAGCAGGCTCACGGATCCCAGCTGACGGCCGACCTGAAGGCCGGTGAGCTCGACGTGGCGGTCATGATCCCGGCGTCGGATGAGCTGCGGCACACGGTCATCGGGACGCAGACGATCCATGCGGTGCTTCCGGCGTCACATCACCTCGCGGCCCGGAAGCGGCTGCGACTGTCCGAGCTGCGCGACGAGCCGTTCATTGCGAATCCGGTGACCTACAACCTGCGGCAGCTCACCGAAACATGGTGCAGAAAGGCGGGATTCGTCCCCCGCATCGCGGTCGAGATCACCGAGTTCGCCACCATGCACGAGCTGATCGGCCGCGGGCTCGGCATCGCGCTGCTCCCCCACGACGAACGTCTGCCACCCGGCACCGTCGAGGTGGCGCTGACGCCGTCGGGGTACGAGCGTGAGATCGCGCTGGCCTGGGGCCCGACGGCGGTCACTCCCGCCGCGCGGCGACTGCTGGGGTTCCTGCGGGAACGGTTCTGATCAGCTCGGAACGTTCGCCTTGACCGTTGCCAGTGCCGCGCCGGCCAGCCGGGCGAGCTCCTGCGCTTCGGCCGGATCGAGCGCCTCTTCGACCAGTTCGGCCATCCGGCGGTTGGTGGCCCGCTCGGCGTCCTCGTACCGGTCCCTCTTGTCCGCGCCGTCGGCGTAGGGTTCGGGCCAGCCGAACATCGCCGCGTACTTCGGGCCCTTGTTGAGCATGTGCGCCTCGATCGGGCTGACACCCGACAGACTGAGCGCGTTGAAGTGCAGGCCGGCACGCAGCTCGCGGAGCACGAACATCACCTGCAGGGCACGCGCCGGCGCATCCTCGGCCAGCGGCATCGCCCGCCAGCCCGCGTACAACGGTGCGGCCGCGATGGGCGCCACCGCGATGAGCTTCTCGCCGAGCGCGGCAATCCGGTCCACACCCTCCGCGTCGGCCAGGTACTTGCGACCGAATTCCGCCGCCTGGTTCCAGTAGACCTCGGCGGCACCGGCGGCACCACGCACCGCGATGCCTTCCTCCCACATCGCCGACAGGCCGGTGGGCTCGAACACCGCGAAAGCCGCGCTGACGGTCGCCCCCGTCGCGTCCCCGAGCACTCCACCCCGGCCCGCCACGTAGCCGGCCAGCGGGTTCTCGTAGCCGGCGGCGACGCTTTCCCCGTAGGTCTGCGGGTGCAGCATGAACACGGCCACGGCCTGCTCGATGGCTGCTCCCGCAGTCGCCGTGGCTTCAACGAGATCGGGATTGCTCATTCGGTGTCATCTCCTCGGTGGTCCGGCAGCGTCAGCAACGAACACTAGTGGCCCGCCGGAATCGAATGGGTGACACCGTGAACATTCCGGGTCCGCCTCGCCGCTGCGTCGGGCGGGGATATGAAAGTGCCTACCTCGCAGCGACATTCGCGCGACTTCTTGTCTCAGAAATTTCTTTGACCCCTTTTGTCTCTGGTGTCACATTCTGCCGTTTTCTGTCGGTGGTCGAACGTATGTTCTAGCCATGAAGATCGATGTGGTGGCGAGCCGGGAGACGGTGCAGCACGCCCTCTCCGATCACGCCGCGTCGGTCAAGGCTCTGTTGGATGCCGATTTCACGGTGTTCGACACCGCGGAGTTGTTGGCCATCCAGTCCGAACGCGAACTGCGCGCCCGCGCCGAGGCGGTGATCGACCACCGCATCCAGGCCGCGCTGATGGACCGGGCCACCCCGCACGAGATCGGCGGGAAATCCTGGATCGATGTGCTGGCCACCCGGATGCGGATCAGCCGCGCCGAGGCTGCCCGCCGCGTCCGCGACGCTGAGGTGCTCGGGCCGCGGCACGCGATGAACGGCGACGTGCTCGCCCCGGTGTTGCCGGCATGCGCGACCGCGCTGGCCGAGGGCAGCATCGCCGCCGGGCACATCGCGGTCGTGCGCGCGACATTAAAGTCCGCGTCGGAGCGGATGAGTGGTAGCGACCTCGCCGATTTGGAGGCCAGCCTGGTCGCCGCGGCCAAGACCACCAGCCCGGAAACGTTGAAAGAAGCCGCCACCCGGGTGCTCTACAAACTCAATCAGGACGGTGACGGCCCGGATATGGCGAAACACCGGCGCGGGATCACCCTGGGCGCGCAGGACGCCGACGGGCTGGTCCGCATCACCGGCTGGGTGGATGCCGAGTTGGCCGCCTATCTGGGCACCGCGCTAGAAGTCTGGGGCCGGCCCGGGATCAACAACCCCGACGATCCCGAACCCAAGCTCAACCCGGACCCCAACCCACTCGACGAGGTCGTGCCGGAGGCCGATCCGGCCGGCGACGTAGAACCCGCAGATGCTGAAGGCGAAGAAGCACCCGCGGACACCACCGGCGGCGGCGAAGACCCCCGCCCCGCCGATTTCGGGGCCCTGGCCGATCTGGCCACCGGCGATACCCGCACCCGCGCCCAGCGCCACCACGACGCCCTCAAAGCAATCCTGCGCGATGCCCTGATGGCCAAAAACCTCGGCCAACACAACGGCATCCCCATCACCGTCGTCGTCTCCACCACCCTCGCCGAACTCGAAGCCGGTGCGGGGATCGCGGTCACCGGCACCGGCACCCTCATGCCCATGCCCGACCTCATCCGCCTCGCCGAGCAGGCCTACCACTACCTGGTGGTCTACCGAAAACACACCGCCGAACCCCTCTACCTCGGCCGCACCCGACGCCTGGCCAGCAAGGCCCAACGCCTACTGCTCTACAACCGCGACCGCGGCTGCACCCGCCCCGGCTGCACCCAAGCCGCCTGCCACTGCCAGGCCCACCACGCCCAGCCCAGCTGGAACAACGGCGGGCGCACCGACGCCCCCACCCTGGCCCTGGGCTGCGGACCCGACAACCGACTCGCCGAAATGGGCTGGACCACCCGCATCGACCCCGACACCGGACGCACCCACTGGTACCCACCCCCACTCATGGACACCGGCCAAGACACCCTCAACCACCACTTCCACCCCGAAAACATACTCAGGGTGGAAGCGGAGGACGACGATGGCTGAGGCGGATCAGAACTCGGAAGGCTTCACCGCCAGAACGGGTTTCGGGCATTCCAGGATCAGCTTCTGTGCAACGCTGCCGAGTAGCAGCTTGCCGACCGGGCTCCGGTGCCGGATACCGATGACCAGGAGTTGTGCGGTCGGACGCTCCATGGCCGCCAGCAGTTCCTCGGCCGCGTCCACACCGACCGGCTGGGTCAGCTCGAAGGCGACACCGCACTCCTCCAGGAGCGCCTCCAGGTCGTCGACCTCGCCGGCACCGGCGAAACGCGAGTCGACATAGGACTCCCCCGCCGTGGAATTGATGACGAGCAGGTGCAGCTTACGCAGTTTGGCCTCGTCGATCCCTTGCCGCAGGGCGGCGTAGCCGAACGCATCTGCGGTGTACCCCACGACAACCATCGGTGTATCGGTCACAGCTGGCCTGCCTTCGTCTTCTGGTCCCGATCGTCCTCCACGATCAACAACGATTCCTCACTGCGATGCATCAACCGCAGCACCAGGGGCGCCAGCAGCAGCAGCGCCATCAGCACATAGGTGACGATCGCCACCGGCTCGGTGAACAGGTTGCTCCAGTCCCCACCGCCGAGCTGCAGACTCTGCCGCAACTGCCGTTCGATCCGCGGCCCCAGGATCACCCCGATGATCAACGGCAGCACCGGAAGTCCGAACCGGCGCATCATCAAACCCATCAGTCCGAAGACCAGCAGCAGAGCCAGATCCAGCGGTTGCAGGTTCACCGCGAACGCGCCGAGCGCGGCGAAGAACAAGATGCCCGCATACAGGTACGGCCGCGGAGTACGGAGCAGCTTCGCCCACAGCGGCGCCAGCGGCAGGTTCAGCGCCAGCAGCATCGCGTTGCCGATGAACAGGCTCGCGATCAACGTCCAGATCAGCAGCGGTTCCTTATCGAACAGCGTCGGCCCGGGCTGGATGCCATACGACACGAACGCGGTCAGCATCACCGCGGCGGTGGCATTCGTCGGCAGACCCAGCGACAACATCGGCACCAAAGTCCCTGCGGCCGAGGCATTGTTGGCGGCCTCCGGACCGGCGACGCCCTCGATGGCGCCCTTGCCGAACTCCTCGGGATGCTTGGACAGCTTCTTCTCGGTGATGTAGCTCAGGAAGGTCGGCAGCTCCGCGCCGCCCGCGGGCAGCGCGCCGAACGGGAACCCGTACGCCGTCCCGCGCAACCACGGCTTCCAGGACCGCTTCCAATCGCTGCGCCCCATCCACGGCCGTCCGACCGGGATGACATCGGCGGGCCGACGACGCAGATGCGCCGACACCCACAACGCCTCACCGACCGCGAACACCGCCACCGCGATGACGACGATGTCGATGCCGTCGGCCAACAGCGGCACCCCGAAGGTGGCGCGCGGTTGACCGGTCAGCGAGTCGATGCCGACGATGCCGATCGCCAGCCCCAGCAGCAGTGAGATCAAGCCACGGATCTTCGAGGATCCCAGCACGGCTGTGACCGCGACCAACGCGAACAGCATGATCGCCAGATAGGACGGCGCACCCAGGGTGACCGCGAACCGGGACACCGCAGGCGCGAAGGCGGCCAGCAGCACTGTGCCGATAGCCCCGGCCACGAACGAGCCGATGGCGGCGGTGGCCAGCGCCTGCGCGGCCCGGCCGGCCTTGGCCATCTTGTTGCCCTCGATCGCGGTGATCACCGACGACGATTCTCCTGGCGTATTGAGCAGGATCGACGTCGTCGACCCGCCATACATACCGCCGTAGAAGATTCCGGCGAACATGATGAACGCCGCGCTGGGGCTGACGTTGTAGGTGATCGGCAGGAGCAAAGCCACCGTCATCGCCGGGCCGATACCCGGCAACACCCCGACCGCGGTCCCCAGCAGCACACCGATCGCCGCGTACAGCAGGTTCATCGGAGTGGCCGCCTCGGCGAACCCCTGGAGCAGCCAGTCGAAATTCTCCATCTACAGAATCCCATCCAAGATGCCTGCGGGCAGCGGGATTCCGAGCCCGGAATAGAACGCATAGAAGCTGGCCAGCGCCAGCACCACACCGATCGCGATGTTGCGCACGTAATGCCGGCTGCCCAGCACGGTGGCGCACCCGGCGAAGAACAGCGCGCTGGTGATCGCCCAACCGAGCGGGTTGACCAGGACGATCAGCATGACGAACAACCCGATCAGCAGGCCCACGGTCCGCCAGTCGCTGGGCATGTCGGGGTCGATATCCTCCCCGGCGTCCGCCTCGCCGGTGGAGCCACGCGGAATCGCGATGGCCAGGACGACCGCCATCACCAGCAGTCCCACCCCGATGACGATCGGGAAGAACCGCGGCCCAACGGGATCCACTTCGGCGTAACCGCCCGGCATGGTCAGCGCGTCGTAGAGCAGGAACGCACCGACGGCCACCATCACCGCACAGACGACGTACTGCGCGTAGTCGGGCCGAACCCGCTCGGCCACTTCCGGTTCGGTACTCACACCAGCCCCAGATCGGTCAGCGTCGTCTCGACGCGCCGGTCCTGCTCGGCCAGGAACTCCTCGAATGCGGGGCCGGTCAGGAAGGCATCGGTCCAGCCGTTCTTCACCAGCGCCTCCTTCCATGCGTCGGTTGCGTGCAGCTCTTCCAGGATCCTGACCATGGCCGCCCGGTCCTCGTCCGAAATACCAGGCGGGGCAAGGATTCCGCGCCAGTTGGTGAAGGTCAGGTCGATCCCCGCCTCGCGCAGGGTGGGCGCGTCGACACCTTCGACCCGTTCGTCGCCGGACACCGCGAGCACCCGAACCTGTCCGGCCTCGATCTGGTCGACGTATTCGCCGAGACCCGACGTGCCGGCGGCGATCTTGTTGCCCAGCAGAGCCGTCAGCAGGTCACCGCCGCCGTCATAGGAGACGAAGTTGACCTTGGTCGGGTCGACGCCGACGGCCTTGGCGGTCTCCATCGGGAACAGGTGATCGGGGCCGCCGGGGTTGGATCCGCCGCCGACGGTGACCTTGGCCGGATCGGCCTTCCACGCGTCGACGAAGTCCTGCACCGTCTTGAACGGTGAGTCGGCGGGCACCAGGATGCCCTCCTGCTCCTCGACCACCTTGGCCAGCGCAGTGGCGTCCGAGGCCCGCGCCGTCGACCCGTTGGTGAACACCGCGCCGACCACGCCGAGACCCATCATCATCATGAGATCGCCGTTGCCGCGCTCGTTCATCAGCCGCGCCATCGCGACGGTGCCGCCGGCGCCGATCACGTTGAACACCTCGACGCGACCGGTGATCTCGTCGTCCTCCATGATCTTGACCGCGGTGCGCGCGGTGAGGTCGTAGCCACCACCCGGGCTGTTGGGCACCATCATGCGCAGACGGTGCAGGCCGGTTTCCTCGCCGCGGGTCACGCCGCAGCCGGCGAGCAGGAGCGCAGCGATCAAGGCGATCAGGACGCCCTTCTTCGCGTGACGCCGATCGAACATGTCGTCCCCAATCACTTGTGTGTGATGCTCAGCAATACTGGACCCGGCACGTGACTCAGGTCACTCATGTGGACGCAAAGGAAGTTGTGGTCATTAAGAACACGAGCTGGAGCCGCAGCCTCGCCGGGCAGTTCCTGGCGTTTCAGCTGATGGTGGTCGCCATCGTGTTGATCGCGGTGGCGGCCGTCTCGGTGGCACAGTCGACCAGCGAATTCCGCGAGGTCCGCGGCCTGCGGATGATCGCGGTGGCCGAGAACATGGCGTCCACCCCGATCGTGCGGGACCGGTACTCCGATCCGTTCGCGGAGAAGCTCCTGGCGCCCGAGGTCGACCGCGCGGTGGCGCTCTCCGGCGCCAGTCTGGCCGAGATCCTGGGCCCGGACGGCACCGTGCGAGCCTCATCCGACCCGTCCCGCATCGGGGCCCGGACCGACCTGGGGCCCAGCCGCGCCGACGAGGGACGGGCCTGGTTCGGCGACGCCGAGGTGGACGGGACGCACAGTCTGATCGGGCAGGTGCCGATCCTGTCCAGTGCCGGAGACGTGCTGGCGGTCGCCTCGGTCAGCGAGGGCTATCCATCGGTGTGGCAGTCGCTCGCGGGCGCCGGGGAACGCCTGGTGGTGTACCTGGGCCTGGGTGCACTGCTGGGCATGGCGGCATCCTGGCTGTTGTCGCGGCGCATCAAGCGGCACACCCGCGGACTGGAGGTCACCGAGATCGCCGGCCTGGCCGACCATCGGGAAGCCTTGCTGCACAGCATCCGCGAGGGTGTGGTGGCGGTGAACCCGGACGGGGTGATCACGGTGCTCAACGACAGCGCCCAGGACCTGCTGGGCATCGGAGCCGACGCCGTGGGCCGGCGCGCCGACCAGGTCGGGTTGGAGCAGGCCGTGGTGGATTTCCTGCTGTCCCAGGCGAACAACCCGAATGGGAACGGTGCCGACGAGAACGATGTGGTGATCGCCACCCGCAGCCGAGTACTCGCGCTGAATCGGCGTGCTGCCAGCAGCCAGGGGCGGCGGATCGGTACCGTGACCACGATGCGCGACAGCACCGAGTTGGCGGCCCTGCAGGCCCAGTTGTCCTCGCACCGTAGTGTCACCGACACGCTGCGGGCGCAGACCCACGAGTTCGCCAACCAGCTGCACACCATCTCCGGGTTGGTCCAGCTCGGAGAGTTCGATGCGGTGCACGAGCTGGTCGGCACCCTGACCCGGCGCCGCGCGGAGATCAACGATGCTGTCACGCAACGGGTGTCCGATCCCGCGGTGGCCGCGCTGTTGATCGCCAAGACCTCGCTGGCCGGGGAGAGCGGGGTGACGCTGACCCTCGACGAGGACAGCCGGCTGCGTGCCCTGCCACCCGCCCTGGCCACCGACGTGATCACCGTGCTGGGCAACCTGATCGACAATGCCGTGGACGCCTCGGTGGGTTCGGCACCGGCGCGGGTGACCGTTCGGATCGAGGACACCGACGGGCTGCTGATCGCGGTCACCGATTCGGGTCCCGGTGTGCCGCTGGAGCTTCGGGAATCGGTGTTCGCCCGCGGGGTGACCTCCAAACCGGACGGTGCCGGCGGGCCAGCGGAGAAGCGAGGGATCGGACTCGCGCTCGTCCGGCTGGTGACGGCCCAGCACGGCGGGCAGGCGCAGATCGGTGACGCACCCGGCGGTGGCGCGTCCTTCGTGGTGCGGCTGCCGGCATCGGCTCTGGCGGCGTCCCGTGCGTGAGGTGCTGATCGTCGACGACGATTTCATGGTGGCCGAGATCCACCGCCGCTTCGTCGAGCGCATCGACGGGTTTCACCCGATCGCGGTGGCGCGCACCGGAGCCGAAGCGCTGGCCGCCGCCCAACAGCACCGGCCGGACCTGATCCTGCTGGACGTGTATCTCCCCGACATGACCGGCCTCGACGTGCTGCACCGGCTCCGGGCCGAGGGTGATCACGTCGGCGTCATCATGATCACCGCGGCCCGTGAGTTGGACACCGTCCGCGATGCGCTGGACGGCGGTGCGGCCGACTACTTGATCAAGCCCTTCGAGTTCGACCAGTTGCAGGCCAAGTTGGTCGCCTTCGCCGCCCGGGCGGATGCGCTGGCGGCCGACGGCGGGGCCGACCAGTCGATGATCGACGCCCTGTTCGGCGGTCCGGCGGTAGCCCCCGCCGCGGATGCACTGCCCAAGGGGCTCGGGGCCGAGACCGGACGACTGGTGCTGGAGGCGGTCGGCAAGGCCGAGGAGGTTTCCGCGGCCGAATGCGCGGATCTGGTCGGCATCTCCCGGGTCAGCGCCCGCCGTTACCTGGAGCACTACCTCGCCGCCGGCCTGCTCGAACTGCGCCTGCAATACGGCGCGGGCCGCCCGGAACGCCGTTATCGCCCGGCCGGGTGCGCACAGTAGATTCATCGGGTGGCGCCGACAGTCCTGTTCCTCTACAACGATCCGATCGCCCCCGAGGCCATGCTCGGTGAGGCCTTCACCGACGCCGGATACGACGTCAGCACCTTCGAGGTGGTACCGGCCTCCCATGTTGGCCGCCCTGCGCTCGACGTCGATTTCCCCGACCCGATGGCCTACGACGTCATCGTCCCGCTGGGCGCACGCTGGTCCGTGTACGACGATGCGCTGCGCTCCACGTGGGTCGGCGCGCAGACCCGCATGCTGCTGGCCGCCGCCCAGTCCGGTGTGCCGACGCTTGGCATCTGCTTCGGCGGCCAACTGCTGGCCCAGGCCTTCGACGGCAGCGTGCAGCGCTCCGGCACGCCCGAGATCGGTTGGTACGACGTCGAATCCGATCGGCACGAACTGATACCGCCGGGCCCCTGGTTCGAATGGCACTTCGACCGGTGGACCGTGCCGCCGGGGGCCACCGAGATCGCCCGTACCCCGGGCGCCTCACAGGCTTTCGCGATCGGCCGGGCGGTGGCCCTGCAGTTCCATCCCGAACTCGACCCCGCCCTGCTCGAACTGTGGCTCGAGGATGACCTGGAGGCCGAGGAGGCCGCCATGGTCGGCCGTAGCCATGACGAATTGCGTTCGGCCACCGGGGAACTGCGCGATGATGCGGCCCGCCGCATCCGGCAGCTGGTGCGCGGGTTTCTGGCGTACACCAGCCGTCAGCCGTGCCCCAGTTCGTGAGCCAGCGCGGCCTCGATCTCCGGGCGCCGGAAGGTATGTCCCAGCCCCTGTAGTTTGGCCGGGACCACCCGCTGGTCGGCTTCGGCAAGCTCATGTGCCCCTTGCGAACCCAGCAGCAGCTTGGGACCGAAGGACGGCACCGGCAGCAGTGCGGGCCGGTTCAGCACCCGCCCGAGTGCCGCGGTGTACTCGGTGTTGCGCACGGGGTCGGGCGCCACCGCGTTCACCGGGCCGGTCAACCGGGTGTCATAGAGCGCACGGTGGTAGACGTCGAGCAGATCATCCAGACCGATCCAGGCCAGCCACTGGTCACCACTAGCCAGACGGCCGCCCAGTCCGGCCGCGAACAGCGGGCGCAGCAGCCGCAGCGTGCCGCCGCGCGCCGATTGCACCACCCCGGTCCGGACGTTGACCACGCGCAGCCCGGCGGCCGTGGCGGGTTCGGTCGCGGCCTCCCAGTCCGCCACCACATCGGCCAGGAAACCGTCACCGCGGGTGGCGTCCTCGGTGAGCAGCGAATCACCCCCTTCGTAGCCGTAGTATCCGATCGCCGACGCGCTGACGAACACCTTCGGACCGTCCGGCCCGCGCGCGGCGGCCTCGGCCAGCGCCCGCGTCGGCCCGATGCGGCTGTCCCGAATGGCTGCCCGGTGCGAGTCGGTGAAGCGCCCCGCGATCGAGGCACCGGCCAGGTGCACCACGGCGTCCACCCCGGCCAGCAGATCGGGTGCCGGACGCTGCGGATCCCATTGCCGCTCATCGGCATTCGCGGGCGCGCGACGCACCAGCCGGATGACGCGATGGCCGCCGGTGCTCAGGAACGCGGTCAACGCGTCGCCCACCAGGCCACTGGCGCCGGTGACGGCAACCACCATCGGGGACAGCCCCGCCGCTCGGTGCGCGGCGAGGTCCTGCGCCAGTTGGGTGTGCCGGTAGACGAACATCTGGCGCAGCGCCGCGGCCGGGACGACGGCGTCGATGCGGTCGTACAGTCGGGTACCGCTGCCCGCGGCGGCGAACTCGTGGGTATGGGTCCAGGTGCCGATCACCCGGGCGGGCCAGGAGGCGGGCCCGTCGGTCGACAATGTGTCGACGAAGCGGTGCGGCGGGTCGAACTCCCCCGGCTGGTGTGCAGCCACCCAGCGCAGCCTGCCGGGCAGCCCGAGCACGGCTCGACCGTCGGCCAGATTGTCGGCTTCGGCGATCACTTTCATCGGCTGCCAGGGCGGCACCAACCGGCGCATCGCGCCGGGCCTGGTGTGCCAGGCGAAGACCGCATCGAGCGGATGGTCGATGACGCCCACGTATTCGATACCCATGCGTGATTGCTCCCCTCCGCGCCGGGGTACCCCCGGGTCGTATCGCAGAAACTGGCCTGGAGACTGCCATGCCCAGACGACACCGTGGTGGCCACGCCACCATCTTCCGGAATCGCCGAACCGCCGGCCGGGTGCTGGCCGACGAGTTGTCGCATCTGGCCGGCGAGCCCGGATTGACGGTACTGGGGTTGGCGCGCGGAGGCGTCCCGATCGGCTGGGAGGTGGCGGCCGCGCTGAACGCCCCGCTCGATGTGTTCCTGGTCCGCAAGCTGGGGGTGCCGGGCTGGCCCGAATTGGCGATGGGCGCACTCACCTCCGGCGGTGCGGTGGTGCGCAATGAGGAGCTGGTCCGCAATCTGGACGTCAGCGAGAAGCAGTTGCAGCAGACGATCGACCGGGAAACCGGGGAACTACGCCGCCGCGAGGCCGCATACCGCGGGGATCGCCCGGGTCCGGAGATCCGCGGGCGCACCGTGGTACTGGTCGACGACGGGATCGCCACCGGCGCCAGCATGCTGGCCGCGGTGCGGGCGGTACGGCAGGGCGGTGCGGCCCGGGTGGTGGTCGCGGTACCGGTGGGTGCCGCGGCGGCGTGCCGCCGGATCGGCGCGGAGGCCGACGAGTTGGTCTGCCTCAGCCAGCCGGCCGATTTCCAGGCGGTCGGGCAGGTGTACGAGGATTTCACCCAGACCACCGACACGGAGGTGTGCGCGCTGCTGGGCGATCAGCCCGGACGTGCCGATCCGGACGGTTAGTCCTTGGAGGAAGCGTCCTTGGCCGGGACGTCGCCGGGCTCGGCGTCGGCGGGCGGGGCCTCGGGATCCGGTGAGATCTCCACCGCGCCGCCCTCGTTCTCGTCGGAGTCGGCCGGACCACCGTCGGTGTCGGTGACCCCGGTGGGTTCGACCGCTTCGGTCTCGGGTTCTTCGGTTTCGCTCACGGCGTCGGCTTCCGTCTCGGGCTCGGGGACGGTCTCGACCACCTCGGTCACCGGCTCGTCCGGGTAATCGTGCACCTCGTGCTGATCATGCGCGCCGACCCCTCCGCCATCGGCGTCGTCGGTTGCGGCGGCGGCGTCGTCACGGCGGGAACGCAGCGCATCGGCGATGAGCAACAGCACACCGATGACGCTGGCTCCGATGCACACCCAGGCAATCAACTCGTTGCTGGTGACGACGGCGGCCACCAGTGCGGTCAGACCGATGACGGCGAGGACGAGCGCGATGATCAGCATGGATCGTATTCAGCCGAGATACGGGCCGTCAGTTGTTGCCGCGGCTGAACTGGTTGAAACCGCCGCCCTCGTTGCCCGCCGAGGAATCGACCGGCGCGGCGGAACCGCGCTGGCCCAGCTCTTCGAGCTGCGACTCCAGGTAGGTCTTGAGGCGGGTGCGGTACTCGCGCTCGAAGGTGCGCAGCTGCTCGAGGCGGCCCTCCAGCACGGTGCGCTGCTGGTTGATGGTGCCCATGATCTCCGAGTGCTTGCGTTCGGCGTCGGCCTGCAGGGCGTCGGCCTTCTCCTGCGCCTGACGCAGCTGCGTCTCGGAGCGGGTCTGGGCGTCGGACAGCAGCGCGTCGGCCTTGGCGCGGGCCTCGGCGACCGTGGTCTCGGCGGTCTGCCGCGCGTCGCTGACCAGGGCGTCTGCCTGGGCGCGCGCATCGGCGAGCAGCTTGTCGGACTCGGCCTTGGCGGTGCTGGTCAGACGGTCCGCGGTGTCCTGGGCCAGGCTGAGCACCTTGGCGGCCCGCAGATGCGAATCCTCGGAGGCCGGGGCGGCGGGTGCCGCGACGGGCGCAGGGGCTTCGTACACGGGCTGAGCCGGTTCGGGCTCGGGCTCGGGCTGCGGCGCCTGGTACGGAGGGATGGTCTGCGTAGCGGCGACGCCTCCCCCGGCACGCGCCCCGGCCAGCTCCGAATCGAGCTCGGACACCCGCTGACGCAGGTCGGCGTTTTCCTCGATGAGCCTGGTCAGCTCGTTCTCGACCAGGTCGAGGAAGGCGTCGACCTCGTCCTCGTTGTAGCCGCGCTTGCCGATCGGCGGCTTACTGAAAGCGACGTTGTGAACGTCGGCTGGAGTGAGCGGCATTGTCTGCCCCCTTGGAGTCTGGACCGTCAACCGGTTTCAAAGTGTAGAGCGTCAGTAGGAAGTAACTGGCGTCCATCCTGTCACAGCAGACTCTACGGTTGCAGAGGAGGTTGGTAATTAAGAACGAATTTCAATGTTCTCGTGACATGCGGGAATGCCGCTCGACCCTGCCTCATCCGGCCCTGAGCACCGGATTCTCCACAGAAAACGTCAGTTGAGAGCGCTCGCGGCAGCCCCGAAAGCCAGCTGCATACCGATGAAGGCGAGCAGCAACAGGACCATGATCGACAGATCGAATCGCACTGCACCGATGGTCAGCTGCGGGATGATCCGGCGCAGCAGCTTCACCGGCGGGTCGGTGACAGTGAGGATGAGTTCCAGCACCACCACCGTCGCGCCCCTGGGCTGCCAGTCACGGCTGAACGAGCGGATGAACTCGACGACCACGCGGGCGATGAGCAGCAGCCAGAAGACGAACAGCACAAAACCCAGGATTTGGAAGACCATCGACAACTGAAGCCGACCTCACTAC
This sequence comes from Mycobacterium sp. AMU20-3851, assembly GCF_043974665.1. Lineage (NCBI taxonomy): Bacteria > Bacillati > Actinomycetota > Actinomycetes > Mycobacteriales > Mycobacteriaceae > Mycobacterium > Mycobacterium sp. AMU20-3851. Next base: position 2,164,146 of record NZ_CP146371.1, on the reverse strand, counting down.
TGCTGAATCAGCGGGCAGGTACCACGCAGGTACGGGGACATTCGAGCAATCGGGACGGGGGTGCCGACCCTGGACCTCAGCCTACCTGGCAGGTCGCAGGGCTCGGCCGGCCCGACTCCCGGTCGCCGGCCGCCCGCTACTGGTAGGAGTAGAACCCGGCCTCGGCGATGCGGCGACGCTCCTCGGCGCTGACGTCGATGTCGGCGGGCGAGAGCAGGAAGACCTTGGTCGCGACCTTGTCGAAGGAGCCGCGCAGCGCGAACGCCAGGCCGGCGGCGAAGTCGACCAGACGCTTGGCGTCGGCGTTGTCCATCGACACCAGGTCCATGATCACCGGGGTGCCGTCGCGGAAGCGCTCACCGATGGTGCGGGCTTCGCTGTAGTCCTTGGGGCGCAGCGTGGTGATCTTGGCCAGCGGGCTGCCTTCCTCGAACAGTGCCGCCATCCGGCGGGGCTCCATCGCGAGCGCGCTCGCGCCACGGGTCGGCGGTGCGAAACGCGGTCCCGCACGGTCGAATTCGGGGCGCGGGGCACGCAGTCGGCCCTCGAAACGGGGCGCGTCGGCGTAGCCGCCGCGGTACGCGCCGGGCAGATCGTCGTACTCGCGGGCGGGCATGCGGTCGTCGAAGCCGCGCGGCTCGCGGCCGTAACCCTCGTCCTCGAACCGCTCTTCGGCCCCGCGGCGCGGGTAACCGCCACGCGCCGGACGTTCGTCGTCGTAGTACTCGTCGTCGTAATCGTCCATCGGCGCCATACCGAAGTAGGCCTTGACCTTGTGCAGAGTGCTCATCGCCTGCCCCTTCTAACGACTTCTGTCTGTGTTGTCTGTGATGAAGATGTGACTGGAGTGACTACTCAGGGTGACGTTAGAGGACGTTGACCCATCAACGCGGTTCCGACACGCACACAGGTGGATCCGTATCTCACCGCGATCTCCATGTCCCCGGACATCCCCGCCGACAGTCCGAGCCGCTGGGAGTAGGACTGCTGAACCCGGTCACGCTCGGCCTGCAGCCGGGCGAACGCATCCTCGGGGTCCCAGTCCAGCGGCGGGATACCCATCAGCCCCGCGAACTCCAGTGCGTCGATGGCATCCGTTGCGGCACAGAGCTCGTCGATCAGATCGGGGTTGGCGATATCGACCCCGCCACGGGCCGGGTCCCCGTCCAGGCTGATCTGCAGGTAGACCCGCAGCGGCTCGGTGCGCCGCCCGGCGCTGAGCTCCTGCTCCGCGCCGCCGCCGAGCGCGGCGATCAGCCGGGCACTGTCCACCGAATGCGCGGCGTAGGCCCAGCGCGCGATGGCGCGCGCCTTGTTGCGCTGAATGTGGCCGACCATGTGCCAGCGGATGGGGTCGTCCGGGAACTGTTCGGCGACCTGCTCGACTTTCTGGGCGGCCTCCTGCTCACGTGACTCGCCGAACTCCGAGCAGCCCAGCCGGCGCAGGATGACGACGTCGGAGGCCGGGAAGAACTTGGTGATGGGCAGCAGCTCGATGTCACGGACGGGCCGGCCCGCAGCCTCGGCGGCATGTGCCAGCCGGGTCCGCACCGCCGCCAGCGCGCCGGCCAGTTCGACGTCGCGATGGGTCTCGCCGGTCATTCCAGCCACACCAGGGACGCCAGCCGCCCGGTCGGTGCAGCGCGGCGGTGACTGAACAGTCTGGTGTCCTCGACGGTGCAGCGCGGATCGATGTCCACGGCCGTCACCCCCAGACCCGCCAGCTGTCGCGCCAGTCCGGCGCGGATGTCCAGACCCGGTGTCCCCTTGGCGGTGCGGCAGCGACTGCCCGGCAGCGCGGCCTCCACCTCGGCGGCCATCTCCGCGGGCACCTCATAGTTGCGTCCGCTCACCGCGGGACCCAGGAGCACCGAGATGTCGGCGACCGAGGCGCCCAGGGCCACCATCTGTTCGACGGTGCGCGGCACGATGCCGAGTTGGGCGCCGACCCGTCCCGCATGCGCGGCGCCGATGACGCCGGCGCGCGCATCCGCCAGCAGGACCGGGACACAGTCGGCGGACACCACCGCCAGTGCCAGCCGCCGGTTGGTGCTGACCAGGGCGTCGGTCTGGTCGACCGCGGTGGCGCGGGGTCCGTCCACGACGGCGACATTGGCCGAGTGCACCTGGTTCATCCAGACCACGGCGTCCTCGGCCAGTCCGAGGGCGGTGGCCAGTCGCCTCCGGTTGGCCGCGACCGCGGCCGGATCGTCGCCGACATGGTCACCGAGATTGAAGGTGTCGAACGGCCGCGCGGATACACCGCCCGCACGGGTGGTCGTCACGCGCCGAACCCGAACGGACACGGGAATCAGTGGCGCATGAACGGCGGCACGTCGACGTCGTCGTCGGAGATACCACCGTCGTCCGGACCGCCGATCTTCACCGTCGCGCCGTTGGTCTGCGCCGGGACCGAGATGGCGTCGGCGGGCTCGAACACACTGGAGCGCACCTTGCCTGCCGTGCCCGGCGCCACACCCGTGCCCGAAGCGCCTTCGCCGACAACCGGTTTGCGGCTGGGTCCGGTGCTGTCGAAGCCGGCGGCGATCACGGTGACGCGGACCTCGTCGCCGAGCGAATCGTCGATCACGGTGCCGAAGATGATGTTGGCCTCGGCGTGTGCGGCCTCCTGGACCAGCGAGGCGGCCTCGTTGATCTCGAACAGGCCGAGGTCACTGCCACCGGCGACCGAGAGCAGCACGCCCTGGGCACCCTCCATGGAGGCTTCCAGCAGCGGGGAGTTGATGGCGATCTCGGCGGCCTTGAGTGCCCGGCCGTCGCCGCGGGCCGAACCGATACCCATCAACGCGGTGCCCGCGCCACTCATCACACCCTTCACGTCGGCAAAGTCGACGTTGATCAGGCCGGGGGTGGTGATCAGGTCGGTGATGCCCTGCACACCGTTGAGCAGTACCTCGTCGGCGCTGCGGAACGCGTCCATCAGCGAGACGGCGGCGTCACCCATCTGCAGCAGCCGGTCATTGGGGATGACGATGAGGGTGTCGCAGCTCTCGCGCAGCGCATTGATGCCGTTCTCGGCCTGGTTCGAGCGGCGCTTGCCCTCGAACGAGAACGGCCGGGTCACCACGCCGACGGTCAGCGCGCCGAGCTTGCGGGCGATCGTGGCGACGACCGGCGCACCACCGGTGCCGGTGCCGCCGCCCTCGCCGGCGGTCACGAACACCATGTCCGCGCCGCGCAGCAGTTCCTCGATGTCGTCCTTGGCGTCCTCGGCCGCCTTGCGACCGACCTCCGGGTCGGCGCCGGCACCCAGGCCACGGGTGGAGTCGCGGCCCACGTCGAGCTTGACGTCGGCGTCGCTCATCAACAACGCCTGCGCGTCGGTGTTGATGGCGATGAATTCCACGCCCTTGAGTCCGTGCTCGATCATCCGGTTGACGGCGTTCACGCCGCCGCCGCCGATGCCGACCACCTTGATAACGGCGAGGTAGTTATGCGGGGGGGTCATCGCGGTCGCCCTTTCCTGCCCTGATGTCGATGTCTCTGATGTCGGTGCCTCTGAGCGAAACCCTCAACCTCAACCATAGGCTTAGAGTTATGTCAAGTAGTTCCGTGCAAACAGAACGGTAGGGCGACGCGGCGCAGGATCATCGCAGGCGCGCCGAAACGCCGAGACAATTTCTGTGTTCACCGCACCCGTTTCGGGGCCCGGCTACTTGACGGTCGGCAGATCCGGGCTGGACACGTCGTAGATCTGCCCGGGTTGGGTGAGCAACGCGGCGAGCTTGAGCGCCTTCTCCTCAGTGCGGTCGGTGGTGCCCCACACCACTTTCCGGCCGTCGAACAGGATCAGCGTGATGGCCGCCACCGAGGGCGCCTCGACCCGGCTCACCTGACCCGACACCTCCGGCGGCAGCGAGATGAGGACCTCGAGCGCGGCCTTGGTGGCCGGATCGTTGGGGCCCGGCGTCTCGGTGTCTATATAAGGAAGGCCGGGCGGCGGCGGGGCGGTCACGAAGTCGACACCGTCGCGGTCGAACAGGTGCGGTCCGTCCGGATAGTCCTTGACCACCATGGGGATCCGCTCCTCCACCGTGATGCGCAGGGTGGACGGGTACTCGCGCTGCACCCGGGCGCTGGCAACCCGCCGGATCGAGGCCACCCGCTCGGCCACCGTGTCGGTGTCGATCTGCAGCAGCGGCGTACCGGGTCTGACCGCGGCCGCCTCGCGGACCTCGTCCTCGGTGATCGCGGCCAGGCCGGTGATCACCGTCGCACGCGCCGACATGATCGGGGTGAAGTAGAGCAGCAGGCCCGCGCCCACCACCAACACCGCGATCAGCACCGTCCACATCAAAACCTTGAGTCCACGGATCACCCCGCGGTGTGACGGTTTCGGCTGCTCGGCCTGCCCGAGGACGCGGCGCTTGGCTTCCCGACGGCCCTGCTCGATGGCCATGGCGCGCGCCTGCGCGGCCCGGCGCTCCTCCCGTTCGCGGCGGGCCCGGCGACGCGGCCCCTCGAAGTCCTGCTCGGAAGCCGCTTCGGCGTCCTCGGCGCCGGCGGCTGCCGTGTCGGCGGTTTCGTCGGCCGCCGCATCGGCGATGTCCTCGGCCGCCGCGTCGGGGGCCGAGGACGTTTCGGGCTCCTCCTGCCCGTCGGCCGGGTCGGCCATCTAGGGCACCGTCCGGTCGGTCATCTATCGCGCCATCCGGTCGGCCCGTGCATCCAGGGCGCTGAGGATCTCGCGGGACAACAGGGTGACATCGCCGGCGCCCATCGTCACCACCACGTCCGACGGCGCGGCCACCGCGGCCACGCGGTCGGCGACCGCCGAGAAATCCGGGACGTAGTGCACCGGCACGGTGACGTGCTCGGCGATGCTGCGCCCGCTGACCCCGGCGATCGGCTGTTCGCGCGCCGCGTAGACGTCCAGCACGAACACCTCGTCGGCGGTGCTCAGTGCCGCACCGAACTCGCGGGCGAAAGTCTGTGTGCGCGTGTACAGATGCGGCTGGAACACGACGATGGCGCGGCCGGCGGATTCGTCGGCCAGGGTGCGCAGCGCCGACAGCGCGGCCGACACCTTGGTCGGGTGATGGGCATAGTCGTCGAACACCTTGACCCCGGCCGACACCCCGACCAGCTCGAACCGGCGGCGGACACCCTCGAAATCGGCCAGCGCCTCCAGCACCACCTCGGGATCCGCGCCCGCCTCGGTCGCCGCGAGCAGCGCGGCCAGCGCGTTGAGCGCCATGTGCCGGCCGGGCACCAGCAACCGCATGGTCCGCGGCCTGTCCTCCCCCGCCAACTGCAGTTCGGCCACCGCGCTGGTGCCGTGCTGTTCCCAGCTCAGCAATGCGCCGGCCAGGTCGTCCCGCCCGCCGGACCCGTAGCGCAGCACCCGGATGCCCAGGGCCGCAGTGCGTTCGGCGAGCGCGGCCGCTCCCGGATCGTCGACGCAGACCACGAGTGCGCCACCGGGCTGCAACCGCTCCATGAACGCGTCGAACACGTCGATGTAGGCCTGCTCGCTGCCGAAGAAGTCGAGATGGTCGGCCTCGACGTTGGTCACCACCGCGATGTCGGGCCGGTACTGCACCAGCGACCCGTCGCTCTCATCTGCCTCGGCGACGAAGTAGGGGCCGCTGCCGTGGTGGGCGTTGGTGCCGGCCGCGCCGAGCTCTCCACCGACGGCGAAGGACGGGTCGAATCCGCAGTGCTGCAACGCCACGATGAGCATGGACGTGGTGGTGGTCTTGCCGGCGGTGCCGGTCACCATCAGCGTCTTGTCACCGGCCATCAGGTCGGCCAGCACCACCGGGCGCAGGATCACCGGGATGCCGCGGCGGCGTGCCTCGACGAGTTCGGGATTGGTCTTGGGGATGGCCGCGTGGGTGGTGACCACCGCGGTGGGGCCGCCGTCGAGCATGTCCAACGCCGACGCGTCGTGCCCGATTCGGATCTCCGCGCCGCGGGCCCGCAGCGCCGAGATGCCGCGGGATTCCTTGGCGTCCGAACCGGAGACCTGACCGCCGCGGTCCAGCAGGATGCGGGCGATACCGGACATGCCGGCACCACCGATTCCGACCATGTGCACGCGCTGCAGTTGTGGCGGTAGACCCTTCATCGCACGGCCTTTCGGTCGGTGCGGCCCTGACGCGCCACCTCGAGCGCCACTTCGGCGACGCGGCGGGCCGCGTCACGGTGCCCGGCCAGCGCGGCGGCCGTGGTCATCCTCTGCAGCCGGTCGGTGTCGGCGAGCACCGGCACCACGGTGTCGGCCACCTTCTGCGGTGACAGGTCGGCGTCGTCGAGCAGCAGGCCGCCGCCGGCGTCGACCACCGGAAGTGCGTTGAGTCGTTGCTCACCGTTGCCGATCGGCAGCGGCACGTAGACCGCGGGCAGGCCGATCGCACTGACCTCGGCGACCGTCATCGCGCCGGACCGGCAGATGGCCAGGTCCGCGGCCGCGTAGGCCAGGTCCATCCGGTCCAGGTAGGGCACCGCGACGTAGCGGACGCCGGGCGTACCGGACAGGTCCGGCAGTTCCAGGGTGTTCTTCGGCCCGTGTGCGTGCAGCACCGAAATACCCTTGGCGGCAAGTGCTTCGGCCGCACCGGAGACCGCCCGGTTGATCGATTGGGCGCCCTGGGATCCGCCGAACACCAGCAGCACCCGGGCGTCGTCGGCGAACCCGAAGGCGGCGCGCGCCTGCGCGCGCAGCGCAACCCGGTCCAGGGCGGTGATGCTGGCCCGCACCGGCACACCGACCACCTCGACCCGGCCGAGGCCCGGATCGGGCACCGCCGAGAGCACGCGCTGAGCCGACCGCGCGCCGAGCTTGTTGGCCCATCCGGCGCTCGCGTTGGCCTCGTGGATCACCACCGGGACACCGGGTCGCCGCGGCCCGCGCCGGGCGGCCAGGTAGGCGGGCACCGACACGTAGCCGCCGAAACCGATGACCACGTCGACGTGGACGTCGTCGAACACCGCCCGGGTCTCGCGGACGGCACTGCGCACCCGCAGCGGCAGCCGCAACAGATCCTTCGACGGTTTGCGCGGCAGCGGTACCGGCGTGATGAGTTGCAGGTCGTAGCCGCGTTCAGGAACCAGCCGGGTCTCCAGACCACGCTGGGTGCCCAGTGCGGTGATGCGCACCTGCGGTTCCAACTCGGTCAGTGCATCGGCCACGGCCATCGCGGGTTCGACGTGTCCCGCCGTGCCGCCCCCCGCCAGAACGACCGATATCGTGCTCACCCGTAACGCTGACCTTCCAATGACCGGCCTCGTCCCTGTGAACGCGGCTGTTGGCCACGGCCCTGCCGTGGCGCCTCGGATTGACCCCGGCGCGCGGTTTTCACCGGCCGGCCGGAGCCTCGACCCTCTCCATGATGCCCTGCGTGTCGGGTCGCACCTTCGCCAGGATGGTCACTTCGGCGCGAACCCGCGGTCCTGGCCGCCGGGGCGGCCCGGCGGGGCTTCTTGGCATTGCCGGCGGCGCGGTTCTTGGCCGCCGATTTCGCGGGCGATTTGGACGGCGCCTTCTTGACGGCCTTCTTGGCGGCCTTGCCGTCCTTGGTGCGCAGCCGGTCGCGCGCCACCTCCAGGCGACTGGGCACATACGGCGCGGGCAACGGCAGCCGCAGCAGTCGGTTGACGCGGTCGTCCCGGCCGGCGCGCAACGCGGCCACCGCCTCCGGTTCGTGCCGGGCGGCGTTGGTGATCACGCCGAGGATCAGCAGGGTGGTCGCCGTCGAGGTACCGCCGGCGGAGATGAGCGGCAGCTGCAGGCCGGTCACCGGCAGCAGGCCCACCACGTAACCGACGTTGATGAAGGCCTGCCCGATCACCCACAGCGTGACGGTGGCGGTGAGCAGACGCAGGAAGGGGTCGGCCGAGCGGCGCGCGATGCGCATGCCGGTGTAGGCGAACAGCCCGAACAGGCACAGCAGCCCGGCCGCGCCGATGTAGCCGAGTTCCTCGCCGATGATGGCGAAGATGAAGTCGTTGTGCGCGTTGGGCAGATAGTTGTACTTGGCGCTGCCCTGACCGAGGCCGTCACCGAAGATGCCGCCGTTGGCCAGCGCGTAGCGGGCCTGCCGGGCCTGGTACCCCGAGCCCTGGCCGTCGGCCATCGGATTGAGCCAGGACTGCACGCGGGCGGAACGGTAACCGGCGGACAACGCCAGCACCCCGCCGGCGAGGATCACCGCACCCATCGAGCTGAGGAACACCCGCAGCGGCAGGCCCGCGTACCAGAGCAGGCCGAGCACGATGATGCTCAGCGACAACGTCTGCCCGAGGTCGGGCTGCAGCACGATGAGAGTCAGGGCCAGGCCGGCGGCCGGCACCAGCGGAATCAGCATCTCGCGCAGGCTGGCCTGTTCCATCCGGCGGGCCGCCAGCAGGTGCGCACCCCAGATGGCCAACGCGATCTTGGCCAGCTCGGAGGGCTGCATGGAGAATCCGCCGAACACGAACCAACCGCGGGAGCCGTTGGCGATCGTGCCGATCCCCGGGATGAGCACCAGCACCAGCAGCACGATGCTGATCGCGAAGCCCGGGAAGGCCAGCCGGCGCATCAGCGAGATCGGCATGCGTAGCGCGAGGTAGAACAACACCAGGCCGACGGCTGTCCACATCACCTGCTTGGCGAAGACCGTCCAGGGCGAGCCGCCGGTGTCGTAGGAGTACACCCCCGATGCGGACAGCACCATGATCAGGCCGAGGCTGATCAGGATGGCGGCCACCGCGATGATCAGATGGAAGGACGTCATCGGCCGGCTCAGCCAGACACCGAAGCGGGTCCGCGGCTGGTCGACCGTCGCGGTGATGGCGGGTTTCGCCGCGCCGTCCTCGGCAGCTTTGCCGGGGCGTCGCAGCCGTGACCGCAGGCCACCCAGTGGATTCTTCACACGCAACCCACAGAAGTCACAGGCGTAACGCCAGCCCCACTAGTCCCCGGCACCCCAGAATCCTCCCCCGTCCCACGGCGTGCGGCGCGGATATCAGGGGCGTGTCGCCCGATCGAAGATGCCAGCTAACGCGATGGAGACCGGATGGTGGCCGCGACGATATGAAACCGGCCGCCGGACAGCTGTCGGCGAACGAGTGAACTACGCGCCGACGACCCCCGAGCGCGGCGCCTACGCGCCGACGATGCTGAGCCACTCGCCGTAGAACAGCGCCACACCCAGACCACACGCAATCGCGGTCAACAACCAGAACCGGATGATCACCGTCGTCTCCGCCCAACCCACCAACTCGAAGTGATGGTGGAACGGCGCCATCCGGAACACCCGCCGCCCGGTGGTCCGGAAGGCCAAGATCTGCACCACCACCGAGGTCACCTCGGCCACGAACAGCGCGCCCAGCACCACCGCCAGGATCTCGGTGCGACTGGTCACCGACAGACCGGCGATGACGCCACCGAGGGCCAGCGAACCGGTGTCACCCATGAAGATCTTGGCCGGCGCGGCATTCCACCACAGGAACCCGATGCAGGCGCCCGCGGTCGCCGCGGCCACCAACGCCAGATCCAGCGGATCGCGCACGTTGTAGCAGCCCAGCCCGGGGCTGGTCGCGCAGGCGTTGCGGTACTGCCAGAAGGTGATGAGCACGTACGCGGCACTTACCATGGCCATCGCACCGGCGGCCAGCCCGTCCAGGCCGTCGGTCAGGTTCACCGCATTCGACCAGGCGCTGACCAGGATCACCACGAACAACACGAACACCAGCGGCGGCAACGTCACGGTGGCGATCTCGCGCACGTAGGACAGTTGCGCGCTGCCCGGGGTCAGCCCCTCGGCATTGCTGAACTGCAGCACCAGCACGCCGAACAGCACCGCGGCGGTCAACTGACCGATGGACTTGGCACGCTTGTTCAGGCCCAGGTTGCGGGACCGTCGGATCTTGATCAGATCATCGATGAACCCGACGATGGCCAGCGCGGTGGCCAGCCCGAGCACCAGCAGGCCGGACGCCGACGGGCCCTCCCCGCCGAACGCCAGCCCGACCAGGTGAGTGCCCAGGTAACCGGCCCAGATGCCGGTGATGATCGCGACGCCGCCCATCGACGGGGTGCCGCGCTTCTTCTGATGGCTGGCCGGGCCGTCCTCGCGGATCTCCTGGCCGAATCCCTGTTTGGTGAACAGCCGGATCAGCACCGGGGTCAAGACGATGGAGACCGCCAGCGCGATGGCGACCGCGAACAGGATCTGCTTCACCGGTGTCAGCCCTCCTCGGCGAGCTGATCGGCCAGGGCACCGAGCCCGGCCGCATTGGAGGCCTTCACCAGCACGATGTCTCCCTCGGCGAGTTCGGCGCGCAGCAACGCCAGCGCGGCGTCGGCGTCGGGCACCTGGATGGCTTCACTGCCCCACGAGCCCTCCATCACCGCCCCCTGCTGCATGGCGCTCATCGCTCTCCCGGTTCCCACGACTATCAGACGAGACACATCTAAGCGCACGGCGAACCGGCCGATGCGATCGTGTTCGGTTATCGCATCGTCCCCGAGTTCACCCATCTCGCCCAGAACGGCCCAGCTACGCCGCTTCTGCCCGGCCGGCCCGGCGGACTGACGGGCCATCCACGCCAGTGCCTTGAGTGCGGCCATCATCGAGTCGGGATTGGCGTTGTAGGCGTCGTTGATCACCGTCACCCCGTCGCCGCGGGTGCTGACCTGCATCCGGCGGGCCGATACCGGGCCGGCCCCGCCGAGCGACTCGGCGACCTGCGCCGGGTCGGCGCCGCACTCCAGTGCCACCGCCGCGGCACACAGTGCGTTGGACACCTGATGCTCCCCGTGCACCGCCAGCGCGACGTCCACCGACCGGTCACCGGCGTGCAGCGTGAAGCGCGGGCGGGCCAGCTCGTCGAGCGTCTCGTCCGACGACCAGATATCGGCACCGGCCCCGCGTGACACCCGCACCACCCGGGCCGCGGTCCGCTCGGCCATCGCCGCGACGGCCGAGTCATCGGCGTTGAGTATCACCACCCCGGACGACGGGACAGCTTGCGGCAGTTCAGATTTGGTAGCCGCGATGATCTCGCGTGAACCGAACTCGCCGAGATGGGCGGTGCCGACATTGAGCACCACCCCGATCGAGGGCGGCGCGATCGCGGCCAGCGCCGCGATATTGCCGGGATGGCGCGCCGACATCTCCAGGATCAGGAAATCGGTCTCGGTGGTGGACTGCAGCACCGTCCACGGATGGCCGAGTTCGTTGTTGAACGATCCGGGCGGTGCGACCACCGCACCGAGCGGTGCCAGCACCGCGGCCAGCAGATCCTTCGTCGAGGTCTTGCCCGAGGATCCGGTGACCCCGATGATCCGCAGCCCCCCGGCCACCAGTTCGGCGGCGACCGCCGACGCGAGCCGGGCCAGTGCGGCCAGCACGGCGGCACCCGAACCGTGGGCGTCGTCGTGTTCCAGTGCGCCCGAGGCGGTGTCGGCGGCATCGGCGGGCGGCACGACGATCGCCGGCACCCCCACCGGGCGGGCGGCGAGCACGGCCACCGCGCCCGCGGCCACCGCGCCGGCCGCGAAATCGTGTCCGTCGGACCGCGCACCCGGCAGCGCCAGGAACAACCCGCCCTCGGTGATCTTCCGCGAATCGAACTCGACGGTGCCGGTGACCCTGGTCGCGGCCGCCTCCTCGGCGGTGATGTCGGCCAGTTCGCCGCCGACGATGTCGGCCACCTGCGCCAGCGTCAGCGCGATCATCGGGTCTGCCTCTCCAGTGCCTCTGCCAATTCCACCCGGTCGTCGAACGGGCGGGTGGTGCCCCGGCTGGTCTGCCCGGACTCGTGCCCCTTACCCGCGATCAGCACCACGTCCCCGGCGCGCGCCCAGTCGACGGCATAGTCGATGGCGGCGCGGCGGTCCCCGACCTCGACGACCTCGGCGTGCCCCCCGCGGGTACCGGCCAGCACCGCCGCCCGGATCACCGCCGGGTCCTCGTCGCGCGGGTTGTCGTCGGTGACCACCGCCAGATCGGCCAGCTCCGCGGCCACCCGGCCCATCGGTTCCCGTTTACCCGCGTCCCGGTTCCCGCCGGCCCCGAACACCACCGCAAGCCTGCCGCCGGCGGGCAGCTGGGCGCGCAGCGTTTGCAGTACCGCTTCCAGCGCCCCCGGCTTGTGCGCGTAGTCGACCAGCGCCAGAAAGCCCTGACCGCGGTCGACGCTCTCCAGCCGGCCGGGCACCGCCGCGGCCCGCAGACCGGGGGCGCTCTGTTCCGGCGACACCCCGACCACGTCGAGCAGCGCCACCGCCAGCAGGGCGTTGGCGATGTTGTAGTGCCCGGGCAGCGCGATCTGCAGCGTGTGCCGCGCCCCGGCCGGGTCGACGGCGACGAACTCCTGCGCACCGTGTCCCACCGTGCGCACCGCCGCGACGGTCCAGTCGGCGCCGGTGTCCCCGGTGCTGACCCGCACCGGCGCGACGGAGCGCGAGGCGATCTCACGACCGGCTTCGTCGTCCACACACACCACCGCGTGCGCGGCATGGGTCGGCGAGTCCGGCTCGAACAGCCGGGCCTTGGCGTCGAGGTAGTCCTGCATCGTCGGATGGAAGTCGAGGTGATCCCGGGACAGATTGGTGAAACCGCCGGCCTGGAACGCGGTGCCGTCCACCCGGCCCAGCGTCAGCGCGTGGCTGGACACCTCCATCACCACGGTGTCCACCCCGCGTTCGACCATCACCGCCAGCAGGGCCTGCAGGTCCGGGGCCTCCGGGGTGGTCAGCGCACTGGGCTCGTCGCGGCCGTCGATGCGGATCCCGACCGTGCCGATCAGTCCGGCGGTGCGGCCCGCGGCCCGCAAACCGGCCTCGACCAGGTAGGTGGTGGTCGTCTTGCCGGACGTGCCGGTGATCCCGATGACCCGCAGCGCCTGTGACGGATATCCGTAGACCGCGGCGGCCAGGCCGCCGAGCACCGCGCGGGGTTCGGGATGCACCAGCACGGGTGCGCCCAGGTCGGCGGCCAGGTGCTCGGCCCCCGCCGGATCGGTCAGTACCGCAATGGCTCCCGCGGCCACCGCGTCCACGGCGAACCTCGCCCCGTGCGCGGAACCACCGGGCAACGCAGCGAACAGGTCTCCGGGGCGTACGTCCTGGCTGCGCAGCGTCACGCCGGTGACGCGGAGGTCAGCCGGGTGCGGCGCCGCGACCCCGATCCGCTCGGCCAGCGATCCGAGCAATTCACCGACGGGATGGGAGGGACGCAGTTTCATGGCCTTGCCACAGTACCGGGGCAGCGGATCGACGCTCGGTGCGGCGCGGCCGCGCTCAGGTGACCTGCAGGGTGAGCGGCGGGCCCGGATCCGGCGACAACGGCACGTTCTCGCGCTGCAACAGCCAGGACGCGATGTTGTGGAACAGCGGCGCCATGGTGGTGCCGGGCTGTCCGTCGGCGGTGCGGTGCGGGTTGTCGGCCATGATGCCGACGACGTAGCGCGGATTGTCCGACGGAGCCATCCCGGCGAAGGTGATCCAGTAGTGGTCGTCGTAGTAGCAGCCGCAGTTCGGGTTGATCTGCTGGGCGGTGCCGGTCTTGCCCGCGACCTGATAGCCCTCGACGGCCGCCTGCCAGCCGGTGCCCTGCTGGACACCGCGCGGATCGCGCTGCACGGTCGCGCGTAACAGGTTGCGCACCGCGGCCGCGGTCTCCGGTGAGACCACCCGGATTTCTTCCGGTCGTTCTTCCGTGGTGCGGGTGCCGTCGGCGGCGATGGTGGACTTGATGATCCGCGGCGGGACCCGCACCCCGTCGTTGGCAATAGCCTGATACATGCCGGTCATCTGCAGCAGGGTCATCGAAAGGCCCTGTCCGATGGGCAGGTTGGCGAACGAACTGCCCGACCACTGGTCGATGGGCGGTACCAGGCCGGCACTCTCACCGGGCAGCCCGATGCCGGTGCGCTGTCCCAGGCCGAACTTGCCGAGCATGTCGTAGAAGCGTTCCGGACCGATGCGCTGGGCCAGCATCAGGGTGCCGACGTTGGAAGACTTCCCGAAAACCCCGGTGGTGGTGTAGGAGTCGACGCCGTGCTGCCACGCGTCGCGCACCGTGACGCCGCCCATGTCGATGGAACCGGGGACCGACAGCACCTCGTCGGGGTTGGTCAGACCGAGCTCGATCGCCGTGGCGGCGGTGACGATCTTGTTCACCGAGCCGGGTTCGAACGGCGAGGACACCGCCGGATTGCCCATCTGCCGATGGCCCTGGCGGCCGACGTCCTGGGACGGGTCGAAGGTGTTGTCGTTCGCCATCGCCAGTACCTCACCGGATTTGGCGTCCAGCACCACGGCCGACACGTTGCCCGCGCCGGAGACGTCCTTGACCTGCTGCACCTGCTGCTGCACGTAGAACTGGATGTCGTCGTCCAGGGTGAGCTGCACGGTGGAGCCGTCGACGGCCTCGTGCCGGTTGCGCATGCTGCCCGGGATCATCACCCCGTCCGACCCGCGGTCATAGGTGACCGATCCGTCGGCGCCGGCCAGCTTCGCGTCCATGGAGTCTTCCAGGCCCAGCAGGCCGTGACCGTCCCAGTCGATGCCGCCGACAATGTTGGCGGCCAACGAGCCGCCCGGGTACTGCCGGATGTCCTGACGCTCGGAGCCGACCTCGGGGAACTTGTCCATGATCGCCTCGGCGACAGCCGGATCGACGGCGCGGGCCAGATAGGCGAAGGTGTCCTTGCTGGTGAGCTTGCGCAGCACGGTCTTGGCGTCCGGCTTGTTGTTCAGCCGGGTGGCGATCTCGTCGGCGATCTCCCGGAGCCGGTCGTCGGGGTCGGGCTCGTCGGGGTCCTTGGCCTTGGCCTCTTCGAGTTCCTTGCGGACCCGGACCGGCTGGAAGGTCAGCGCCCGGGCCTCGATGGTGAAGGCCAGTTTGTCGTGGTTGCGGTCGATGATGCTGCCGCGCACCGCCTTCTGCACATCGGTCACCTTGAGCTGACCGGCCGCTTCGGCGCGCAGGCCGGCGGCGTTGGAGATCTGCAGATTGAACAGCTGAGCGGCAGCCACCACCAGCACCAGAAAAATGACCACATTGCCGGCCCGGTGCCGGAACACGAACGAGGAACTGCGCAAACCGGTCTGCGCTTCGGCGTGCCGGACCCGCCGGTCCGTCGCGACGTGTTCCTGGGTCTTCTTGGATCGGCTCATGCGGCCGGTACTCCGGGGGCCTCGACGTGTTCCTCGAGAACCGGTGCCCGGGCGGGCGCCGGGGCGGGACCGAGGTTCTCCATGCCGCCGACCGGCCCGGGCTGGGCGGGCAGTTCCGGGGCCGCCAGATGCGGCAGTCCTTCTGCGGGCGGCAGATCGGCGATCGGCGGCGCCGCAGCCGGGTCAACCGGGGCGGCCAACGGGGCCACGGGGGCGGTCGGGTCAACCGGGGCGGCCAACGGGGCCGCGGGGGCGGCCGGGGCGAGCGGGGCCGTCAACGGGGTCGCCGCGGCCGGGGCGGGCGTCTCCCGAGGCGGGACCCGCACCACCACCTCGCGCGGATCGACGACCCGCGGCGCCGGTGCATCGCCGGTCGGCGCCGGACGCGCGGTGCGTCCGGGAGCCGAAGATTCCGGAACCACGTCGGGCAGCGGGGTGTTCAGCGGCGGCGGGGGTACGCCCTCGGCGGGTTTGGGTGTGCCCACCACCACCCAGGCCCCGGTGGGATCCTGCACCAGGTGGGCGGTGTCGCGGGACGGGATCATGCCAAGCTCACGGGCGGCCTCGGCCAGCGCCGGTGGGGCCTGGGCCTCCAGCACATCACGCTCGAGCGCTTCCTTCTGCTGCGCCAGAGCCTGATTCAGCTGGCGCGCGTGGCCGAGTTGGTAGGAGCGTTCGGCAGCGTCGGTGGACAGCCACAGCGTGACGCCCAGCCCGAGGCCGAGCGCACTGATGACCAGCACCACGAAGGGCACCCGGGAGACCAGCTCCCGCGGGTTGAATTCGATGGCCGCCAGCCGGGTGATCAGCCGTTCCCGCAGGGGTGGGCGGACGACCTTGGGGGCCTTGGCCTTACGTGCCTTGGCACGCGCCTTGGCCTGGCTGGCGTTCTTCGGCCTGGCCGGCCCGTCGACGGGCCGGCGAACCGGGGTGGTACGCGGAGCCGGGCGTTGCGGACGCTGCTCGGGGGCGCTGCGCCGCTTGCGGGCCGGCGCCTCGGCGCGTCCCCGGGCACGCTGGGGCTTGGCGCGGCGCGGCTCGTCGGTGCCACGCTGCGGTGCGGGTCGCTTCCCCCTCATGAGCCATCCTTTCCGGCAACCTTTTCCAACGCCCGCAAGCGCACCGAGGCACTGCGTGGATTTCGTTCGATCTCGTCGGCGTCGGCCTGCTCGGCCCCCCGGGTCAGTGATACGAATTCGGCCTCATAGCCCGGCAACTCGACCGGGAGGCCGGGTGGCGTGCGCGACGCCGTTGCGGCGGTGAACAGCCCTTTGACGATCTTGTCCTCCAGGGACTGGTAGGCCATCACCACGATGCGGCCTCCCCCGGACAGCGCGGCCAGCGACGCGGGCAACGCCTCGCGCAAGGAGTCGAGTTCGGCGTTGACCGCGATCCGCAGCGCCTGGAACGTGCGCTTGGCCGGGTGTCCACCGGTCCGCCGGGTGGCGGCCGGGATCGCCTCGTACAGCAACTCGACCAGTTCGCCAGTGGTGCGCAGCGGCTGGCGCGCCCGGCGCTTGACGATGCGGGCGGCGATCCGGCCGGCGAAGCGCTCCTCGCCGTACTCACGCAGAACCCGGGACAGGGCCCGCTCGTCGTAGGTATTGAGAATGTCGGCCGCCGTCAGCTCGGCGTCGGGATCCATCCGCATATCCAGCGGGGCATCGTGGGCGTAGGAGAAACCGCGGTCCACCAGATCCAGCTGCATCGAGGACACCCCGAGGTCGAAAAGCACTCCGTCGACCGTGATCTCGTCACGATCGGCCCAGTAGCCGTCGTAGCGGGTGCGGACGTGGCGGAAGCGGTCCCCGAACGGAGCCAGCCGCTCGGTGGCGATGCGCAGGGCGTTGGGGTCCCGGTCCAGCCCGACGACGTGCAACCCGGGCAGTTCGGTGAGGAAGCGTTCGGTGTGGCCGCCGGCCCCGAGGGTGGCGTCCACCAGCACCGCGCCGGTGCCGTCGGGATGGTGGCGGGTGAGCGCGGGCTTCAGCAGTTCGACGCAGCGGTCGATGAGAACGGGAACGTGCCCGTGCGGGCCGGAGTCTTGAGGCACTGCGACTCCCCTGTCGCGATGAGGCGCCCCTGCAACGGGGTCCCTGCCCGAGAAGATGGACCTGGCGTCGGGGAAGTACGCCAGGGCCGGATCGGGCAGAGGCCGCGTTGCACGGGCATCGGGTTCAGATGATGTCGCGAAGAGTGTCATCGCTGGCCGCGGAGAAGGTCTCTTCGTGGGTCTCCTGGTACTGCTGCCAGGCCTGGGCATCCCAGATTTCGAGGTGCCCCAGCGAACCGGTCACCACGCACTCTTTGGACAGGTTGGCGTACCGGCGGTGCTCGGCCGACAGGGTGATGCGGCCCTGTGCGTCGGGATGCTGTTCATCGGCACCGGCCGCCAGGTTTCGCACATAGGCGCGGGCCTGCGGGTCGCTGCGCGATGCCAGCATCGCCTTCTCGGCAAGCTTCTCGAACTCCGCGCGCGGGTAGACAGCCAGGCTGTGATCTTGGCTTTTGGTGACCATCAACCCTCCTGCCAGTGCGTCGCGGAACTTGGCGGGCAGTGTGAGCCGCCCCTTGTCGTCGAGCTTGGGCGTGTAGGTACCGAGAAACATCTCGCCACCTCCGACCACTCGGCTGGATTCCGAGTCGTTTCCGCCCGCTTCGCGAAGCTCCGGTTGCTCCGCTGTCCGCCACTTTACCCCACAATCCCCCACTTGGCTCCATTTGCTGCCACCGAGTTACCCGAACACCCCACTCCACACCGCCAGATCCCACGCCAACCCCGGGGCGGACATGGGGTCACCCCCGAGCGGCGCGATGAAAGACCAGCTCAGAGCGGAAAGCCTGCGGGCGGGAGCGCCGTGGGGAACGGTGGGGCAAAAGTGGGGGGAACACCCTGCCCGGGTCGACACGCCGCCCCGGCCCGCCGGTTCGCAGGCACAAAAAACGGGGTAGCTCGCCAATCGAGCTACCCCGGTGGGGAAATGTGGAGCGGGCCGGCGCGGCTCATCCGCGAGGGCCCGGACGTCCTACTCGTCGAAGCGACGACGGAAGCGATCCTCCATGCGGCTGGTGAACGATCCGCCGGCATTCTTGTTGCGCTTGGTCCGCGACGGCCCCGAGGACGACGCCGCCTTGTCGACCGGCACGGGCCCGCGCGGACCGGTGATGGCGAACACCACGCCGCCGAACATGACGATGAATCCGATGACGGACAGGATCGGGAAGCTACCGATCATCGTCGCCTTGATGGCCACGCCGGATACCAACATCGCCAGACCGACGACGAACAGTGCGACGCCCTGCAAGCGACGACGAGCCGACGGGGCCCGCAGATTGCCACCCCGAACACTGGAGGCGAATTTGGGGTCCTCGGCATAGAGCGCGCTTTCGATCTGGTCGAGCATGCGCTGCTCGTGATCGGAGAGTGGCATCCGTCCCTCCTAGTCCCGCGCCCGGTCCCGGCTGTTCCGGAACCTCTCATCTCGTGTGCTGTGCCCGCAGTCGCGGGCATCCGATCACCATGATACGAGGTCAATCTGAGCCGTACCACCTACTTCGTCCACGATTGTATGACCTCCGCCACCAAAGTCGGCCATCACCTCACCCGCATGAGCACAACCCCGGACCCGGGACCGATAATGAAGGTGATCGTCCGCACGACCGACCCCGCGAAGGACCACCCGTTGCCGACATATCTGGTCGACCTCTCGGCCGAGGTGATGCGTCGACGGTTGAACGAGGCGCTGACGGTGTACGTGGACGCGATGCACTATCCCCGCGGCACCGAGGAGCAGCGCGCCTCGATGTGGCTGGAACACACCCGCCGGGCCGGGTGGAAGGCCGTCGCCGCGCTGAGCACCACCGAACCCCTCGCAGAACCGGCCCCTGCGGACGCGGCCGAGGCGCTGGACACCGGGGAGCTGCTCGGCATCGCGTACGGCTACAGCGGCGCGCCCGACCAGTGGTGGCAGCAGCAGGTGGTGCACGGTCTGCGTCGCACCGGGGCCCAGCCCGACCAGACCGATGCGCTGCTCGGGGACTATTTCGAACTCACCGAACTGCACATCCACCCGCGCGCGCAGGGGCACGGACTCGGTGAGGCCCTGGCCCGCCGGTTGCTCAGCGGGCGCCCCGAGGCCCGGGTGCTGCTGTCCACTCCGGAGATCAACGGTGAGGCAAACCGCGCCTGGCGGCTGTACCGCCGGCTCGGCTTCGGGGATGTCATCCGGGACTACCACTTCGCCGGGGATCCCCGCGCGTTCGCCATCCTGGGCCGGTCGCTGCCCCTGGACTGACGGGGTCTGGCACGATGACCGGGTGTCCGTGCGCCCCCGTCGCCACCGGCTTTCAGCCCTGGTCCTGCTGCTGTTGATCGTCGTGCCGTTCGCCGTCGGCTGCGTCCGGGTACGTGCCTCGATCACGGTGTCCCCCGACGACCGGGTCTCCGGTCAGATCGTTGCCGCTGCCAAGCCCCGCGATGACGACGACAAGGGACCGCAGCTGCTGAACTCGCTGCCGTTCAGCAACAAGGTGGCCGTCTCCCGCTACGAGCGCGGTGACTACGTCGGCTCCCAGGCCGTGTTCTCCGACCTGACGTTCGCCGAACTGCCCCAGCTCGCGAACATGAACCGGGACGCCGCGGGGGTGGACATCTCCCTGCGCCGCGCCGGTGACCTGGTGATCCTGGAAGGCCGGGTCGACCTGACCTCGCTGAGCGACCCGGAGGCCGACGTCTCGCTGAGTGTGTCGTTCCCCGGCGAGGTGACCTCCACCAACGGCGACCAGGTGTCCACCGGCGTCGTGGAGTGGAAGCTCAAGCCCGGCGTGGTGACCACGATGAACGCCCAGGCCCGCTTCACCGATCCGAGCGCGCGCTCGTTCACCGCGGCCGCGATCTGGCTCGGGATCGGGTCGATGATCGTGGCGGGCGCCATCGGCGCGCTGGCCTGGATGAGCCGCGACCGGTCACCGCGCGTCGGATAGCCGGTCGGCTCGGCGGGCGTATTCGGCAACGCGACCGCATAATTGCGTGCTGGTAGGCCTCCGACTCCCATGAGTCGCCATGGAGGCTCTACGCTGAAGGCGCTCGGGGGAGCAAATCGGGACCAGAAAGGGGCGACCGCTGAGCGTGGATACAGCGGCACCGTCAGCCGCCGAGTTGGTACACGCCGTCATCGAACAGCTGCGGCTGTACCTGGCCGAGCGCCGGCGTGACGCGGCCTATATCGGCAGTGAATACGCGGAGCTGACGGCAGCCCTCGAGGAGTTCGTGCTGCGCGGCGGCAAACGGGTGCGACCGGCGTTCGCCTACTGGGGTTGGCGCGCGGTCGCCGGCCCGGACCGCACGTCCGACGCCGACGCGCTGCGGCTGTTCTCCGCATTGGAACTGTTGCACGCCTGCGCCCTGGCCCATGACGACGTGATCGACGCGTCGGCCACCCGGCGCGGGCTCCCCACCGTGCACCGGCACTTCGCCGACCTGCACCGGGAGAACAACTGGCGCGGGTCCGCCGAACAATTCGGCCTGTCCGCCGCGATCCTGCTCGGCGACCTGTCCCTGGTGTGGGCCGACGACATCGTCGCCACCGCGGATCTGCCCGCCGACGCGCACCTGCGGGTGCAGAAGGTGTGGGCCGACATCCGCACCGAGGTGCTCGGTGGCCAGTACCTCGACATCGTCGCGGAAGCCAAGGGCGCGGACTCGGTGTCCTCGGCCATGAACGTCAACACCTACAAGACCGCCTCCTACACCGTGTCGCGGCCGCTGCAGCTCGGGGCGGCCGCCGCCGCGGACCGCCCGGACGTGCAGGCCATCTTCCATCAGATCGGCACCGACCTCGGGGTGGCCTTCCAGCTGCGCGACGACGTCCTCGGGGTATTCGGCGACCCCGCGGTCACCGGTAAGCCGTCCGGAGACGATCTCCGCTCGGGCAAGCGCACCGTGCTGCTGGCCGAGGCCGTCGAACTGGCCGAGCAGACCGACCCGGCGGCCGCCAAGCTGCTGCGCGAATCCATCGGCACCGAGCTGACCGATGTGGGCGTCAAGGAAGTGTGCATGGCCATCGAGTCCGTGGGCGCCCTGGCCGCAGTGGAGAGCCGCATCGCCATGCTGCACCGCCGCGCCCTGGATGCCATCGAACAGGCCAAGATCGATCCGCAGGCCAAGGTCGGACTCGCCGAACTGGCCGGCCTGGCGTCGAATCGGCTCGCCTGAGGAGATGTCTACCCCGGTCTCGGTCGAGTCCACGAAAACCGGCCTCAGCGCGCACATCTCCAGGCTGCTGCTGTTCGCCGCATCGCCGGAGGGCCGCCCGGCCCGGCTGGGATTTCTGGGCGCGGTGCTGATCACCGCGGGTGGTCTCGGCGCCGGAAGCACCCGCCTGCACGACCCGCTGCTGGAATCCCTGCACCTGTCCTGGCTGCGCTTCGGGCACGGCCTGGTGCTGTCCTCGGTGCTGTTGTGGGGCGGCGTCGCATTGATGCTGACGGCGTGGTTGTGGCTGGGCCGGCGCGTCGTCGATCGCTCCGCATCCCAGTACACGATGCTGGCCACCACCGGATTCTGGCTGGCGCCACTGCTGTTGAGCGCCCCGGTGTTCAGCCGGGACACCTACTCCTATCTGGCGCAGGGCGCGCTGTTGCGGGACGGTTTCGACCCCTATGTGGTCGGCCCGATCGAGAATCCGAACTCGCTGCTCGACGACGTCAGCCCCATCTGGACCACCACCACCGCCCCCTACGGACCGGCGTTCATCCTGGTGGCCAGGTTCGTCACGATGATCGTCGGCAACAACGTCGTCGAGGGCACCATGCTGCTGCGGCTGTGCATGCTGCCCGGGCTGGCGCTGCTGATCTGGGCGACGCCCCGGATCGCCCGGCACATCGGCGCGAACGCCCCTGCCGCCCTGTGGATCTGCGTGCTCAACCCCCTGGTCATCATTCACCTGATGGGTGGCGTCCACAACGAGATGCTGATGGTCGGGTTGATGATGGCCGCCATCGCCCTGACCTTCAGTGGCCGTCCGGTCCTGGGCGTCGGTTTCATCGCCACCGCCGTGGCGGTCAAGGCCACCGCCGGGATCGCACTGCCGTTCATGGTGTGGGTCTGGATGCGGCGGCTGCGCGACACCCGCGGCTATCACCCGGTCGCGGCGTTCGCCGTCGCGACCGCCGCCTCGGCGGTCATCTTCGGTGCGGTGTTCGCGGTGCTGTCCTGGCTGGCCGGCGTCGGCCTGGGCTGGCTGACCGCGCTGGCGGGTTCGGTGAAGATCATCAACTGGCTGACCCTGCCGACCGCCGCGGCCAACCTGATCAACGTGATCGGCGGGCTGGTGATGCCGGTCAACTTCTACGCCGTACTCGAGGTCACCCGCATCCTCGGCATCGCGACCATCGCCATCTCACTTCCGTTGCTGTGGTGGCGTTTTCGGCATACCGACCGGGACGCGCTGACCGGGACCGCGCTGGCGCTCGGCGTGGTGGTGCTGTTCGTGCCCGCCGCGCTGCCCTGGTACTACACCTGGCCACTGGCGGTGCTCTCGACGCTGTGGCAGAGCCGCGCCGCCGTCGCGCTGATCGCCGGGTTCTCCACCTGGATCATGGTGATCTTCAAACCCGACGGCGCGCACGGCATGTACTCGTGGATCCATGTCGGCCTGGCGACCGCGTGCGCCATCGCGGCCTGGTATGCGCTGTCGCGGGCGCCGGAACAGCCCGCGGTGCGGGCCGGCCAGTAGGTCAGTACGCCAGCGCCTGGGCCCGGCGGATCACCTCGCGGGCCTGATGCGAGCGCAGCGCGTCCACCGGCCGGGCATTCTCCACCCGTTCGGTGCTGCCGTCCCGGCTCAGTGTGAGCGACTCGTCCGGGGTGAACAGCCAGCGCATCGCCTCGGTGGCGTCGAAGCCGCCGTCCTTGAGCACGACCAGCAGACCGGGAAGCTGTTTGAGCACCTTCCCGTTCTCGTCGAAGAACACCTTCGGCACGACGACGGAGCCATTGCGGCGCACCGCCGCCAGCGTCCCGTCGCGCAGGTGCTGGTGCACCTTGCTGACCGAGACGCCGAGAAGCTTGGACACCTCCGACAGTTCGAGGACTGCTTCGTCGGGATCGAGGATGTCGTTGGCCGCCGGAATGCTCACGGACAGATTCTAGGCTCCCCGCATCCCGCCCGGAGGACGACACCGCGATCCGTACCATGTCTGCGGTGGAGAATTACCAGCGTCCGGACCCGCTCGTCGGCACCGCGCTGGAGGGGCGTTACCGCGTCGACGCGGTGATCGCCACCGGCGGGATGTCCACGGTGTACCGCGGGCTGGACACCCGACTGGACCGCCCGGTCGCGCTCAAGGTGATGGACGCCCGCTACTCCGGGGACAGCCAGTTCCTGGCCCGGTTCCAGCGCGAGGCCAAGGCGGTGGCCCGGCTCAAGGGTGAGGGTCTGGTCGCCGTGTACGACCAGGGCGGCGGCGCACCCGGCGCGGAGCCACCCTTTTTGGTCATGGAATTGATCGACGGCGGCACCCTGCGCGAACTGCTGCGCGAGCGCGGACCGATGCCCCCGCACGCGGCCGCCGCGGTGCTGCTGCCGCTCTGCCACGGGCTGGCGGTCGCGCACGCGGCCGGGTTGGTGCACCGCGATGTGAAGCCCGAGAACGTGCTGATCTCGGATGCCGGTGAGGTGAAGATCGCCGATTTCGGGTTGGTGCGCGCGGTCGCCGAGGCGGGCATCACCTCCACCAGCGTGATCCTCGGCACCGCCGCCTACCTGTCCCCCGAGCAGGTCGCCACCGGGGACTCGGACCCGCGCAGCGACGTCTACGCGATGGGGATCCTGGCCTACGAACTACTCACCGGGCGCACCCCTTTCACCGGGGACACCGCGCTGTCGGTGGCCTATCAGCGGATGGACCACGATGTGCCACCGCCGAGTTCGGCGATCGCGGGTGTGCCACCGCAGTTCGACGAGCTGGTGCGCCGGGCCACCGACCGCGATCCGGACGCCCGGTTCGCCGATGCCGACGCCCTCGGAGCCGCCCTCGCCGATCTGGTCGACGAACTCGGCCTGCCGCCGTTCCGGGTGCCCGCACCCCAGCAGTCGGCACAACACCGCGCCGCCACCGCGTTTCACAGCCGGGTGCAGTCGGCGCTGGCCCCGGACGCGCGCCCGACCGAACCGCACCGCGACACCCGGGTCTTCACCCCCGCCGAGTGGCAGCACCCACCGGAGCCCGCCCGCGATGTCGACAACTACCAGGACGAGCTCGAATACCGGCCCGCCGCAGCACAATTCGCCGGTATCGACATCGACGAGTTCCACTGGGCCCGGCAGCGCAGCAGGCGTGTGCTGCTGGCCTGGGTGGTCGTCGTGCTGATCCTGGCCGGATTGGCGGCCGCCGGCGGCTGGACGCTGGGCAACAACCTGCAGACGCTGCTCTGACGGCTGCGCGCAGAACTAGTCGCGGAGCATCTCCGCGACGAGGAACGCCAGCTCCAGGGACTGCTGGGTGTTCAGCCGAGGATCGCAGGCCGTCTCGTAGCGGCCGGCCAGATCGGAGTCCGAAATGTCCTGGGCGCCACCGAGACATTCGGTGACGTTCTCCCCGGTGATCTCGACGTGGATGCCGCCGGGGTGGGTGCCCAGCGCGCGGTGCACCTCGAAGAAGCCCTGCACCTCGTCGACGATGCGGTCGAAGTGCCGCGTCTTGTACCCGGTCGACGACTCATGGGTGTTGCCGTGCATCGGGTCGCACTGCCAGATCACCTGATGGCCGGACGCCTCGACTTTCTCGATGATGGCGGGCAGCACGTCGCGCACCTTCTGGTTGCCCATCCGGCTGATCAGGGTCAGTCGGCCGGCCTCGTTGCGCGGGTCGAGACGCTCGACGTACTCGACGGCCAACTCGGGCGAGGTGGTGGGCCCGATCTTGATGCCGATCGGGTTGGCGATCACCTCGGCGAGCGCGACATGGGCGCCGTCGATCTGGCGGGTCCGCTCCCCGATCCACAGGTAGTGCGCCGACAGGTCGTAGAGCTTCGGGTCGGCGGCGGCCACCGCGGCATCGGCCACGTCGACCGGCGAGGACCCGGTGTCCATCCGCAGCATGGCGCGCTCGTAGTCGAGCACCAGAGCCTCATGGCTGGCGAAGATCTCGGCGGTGTCCAGGTTGCGGTCGTTGACCCCGCATGCGGTCATGAAGTTCATGCCCCGGTCGATCTCGCCGGCCAGCGCCTCGTAGCGGGCTCCGGCCGGGGAGGTACGCACGAACTCCCGGTTCCAGTCGTGCACCTGGTGCAGCGAGGCCAGTCCGGAGGAGGTCAGGGCGCGGACCAGGTTCATCGCCGCGCTGGCGTTCGCGTACGCGCGTACCAGTCGGGACGGGTCGTGATCGCGGACCGCGGCATCGGGTGCGAAACCGTTCACCATGTCCCCGCGGTAGGACTTGAGCCCCAGTGCGTCGGTGTCTGCGGACCGCGGCTTGGCGTACTGGCCCGCGATCCGGGCCACCTTCACCACCGGCATGCTGGCGCCGTAGGTCAGCACCACCGCCATCTGCAGCAGGGTCCGGATGTTGGCCCGGATGTGCGGTTCGGTGTTGTCCACGAACGTCTCGGCACAGTCGCCACCCTGCAGCAGGAACGCCTCACCGCGGGCGACCGCGGCCAGCTGGGTCTTGAGCTTCTCGACCTCGGAGGCCACCGTGATCGGCGGCACGCTCTCCAGCACGGTGCGCATGGCCTTGGCGTGATCGGGGTCCCAGCTGGGCTGCTGCAGCGCCGGCTTGGCCAGTGCGGCGTCCAGCCGGTGGCGCAGGTCCTCGGGCAGCGGCGGCAGCGCGGGCAGCTGATCGATGGGCACGTCGACAGTCCAGTTCACCGCTCCATGGTAACCGCGCGACCGCTGCCGATTTACCCGCCATACCCGCAGCTCAGCCCGGGGAGCGCACCGCCCAGTCGCCCTGGTCGGTCATCAGCTCGTAGCGGCGCAGGTTGTGCCGGGCGTCGACCAGTGCATCGTGGGCGTCACGCGGCCGCGGGGGCATCCGCGGTGAGCCCTTGTCCTCCCAGAACTGGCGCAACTCGCGGGTGAACCGGGGTATCGCCGGCGGCAGGTCGGTCATCGGTCCCCACAGCTGGCACAACACCACATGGTCATAGGCGCCCACCCAGGCCCACAGCTCGATCGGTTCGTCGCCGTCGATGTCGAAGAAGTTCTCCAGGTCGCTGCGGATCTGGCGGCGCGAGCGCCACAGCTTCGACGACGGCGACGGCAGCTTGGGCAGCACGTTCTTGCGCACCCAGCTGCCGGCCCGCTCCGGATCGAATTCCGTTGAGATGGCGTAGTATTCGCGACCGTCCTCGGCGGCCACACCGATCGAGATGAGCTCGATGGTGCGCCCGTTGTCGATGAACTCAGTGTCGTAGAAATAACGCACTTCAGCGGGCTCCCTCGGTTTCTGCAGGCACGGCGGGCGCCGGAGCAGCGTGGATCTCGCGGTCCAGTTCCTCGTTGACCTTGGCGTCGTCCGGGAAATGCGGCTCGCCCGCGACGACGTGTTGAACCCACAACTTCGCCTGCACCACCGGTCTGCGCAACCGGCGTTCCCGTTCCAGCGCCTTGTGCATCTTGCGAGGCCGCATCGTATAACGCCAGCGCGCCCACGGTGCGTGCGGCCGGGACAGCCGGATGGCGCCGATCACCAGCAGCGGGGTGATGAACATGCCCACCAGGCCGGTCCACACCTTGCCCTTCATCAGCACCACCACCGCCAGCGCCAGCGTGAGCACGGCCATCACGATCACCGTCGCGCGGGCCTCCACGGTGTCGTCGGCCCGCCAGATGTCGATATCGAAGAAGGACAGCGGGTTGAACCCCAGGATCAGCAGGCCCGCCACGGCGATCGCCACGAACACGGCGTCCACCGAGGTGCGGCCGTCCTCGGCCCAGTACACGTCCTGCAGATGCAGGATCAGCGCGAACTCGTCGAGCACCAGCGCCGCGCCCATACCGAAAAGAACTGCCGCGACGGTGAACTCCGCCACTCCCCCGTTGACCGCCAGGGTCACCATCGTCACCCCGGACACCATCACCAGGATGACGCCGAACACCACGTGGTGCAGATGCACGCCACCGCCCACCGACAGGTTGCGCGGCTGCCACCACTTGCGCGGCGCGTCGGTGCTCGGATGGCTGCGGATGTAGCGGACGATGAGACGGGTCACGAAGAACGTCAGGATGAACGCGATCAGGCAACACAGCAGCGGTAGGCGGTCACTGGTGATGAAGTCCAGTCCGACGTTCAGGTGCACGGTCGAAAAAGATACGCTGCCCGCCGCCCGCCGACCGCCATCAGCGGGTGTGTGCCGTCCGCCGCGTCGCCCACCCCCGATAGGCTGGTCGACGACATGAGGATTCGGAGGTCGCCCGTCGGGGCTGGTGGGCGATCGGTCCTTGAGCGGGCCGGCGCGGGACAGATGCTGGCCTGGCGGCTCTTCCAGCTGGTCACCCTGGCGCTGCTGGCCTGGGCGGGTTGGCGCCTGCTCGGCCAGGCCATCTACCGCATCGACATCGACGTCTACCGGATGGGCGGGCGGGCCTGGCTGGACGGCACCGAGCTGTACAACGACGCCACCGTCTTCGAAACCCAGGCGGGGCTGGACCTGCCGTTCACCTATCCGCCGCTGGCCGCCGTCGCGTTCGCCCCGTTCGCCTGGCTGTCGCTGCCCGCGGCGAGCGCCGCGATCACGGTGACCACGCTGCTGCTGCTGATCGTCTCGACCCACATCGTGTTGACCCGGCTGAGCGTCTGGGAGACCTCGTCGCTGCGCGGTCCGGCCTGGGCCCGCCGGCTGTGGCTGGCCGTCGCGCTGGTGGCGCCGGCAGTGGTGTTCCTCGAACCCCTCCGGGCCAACTTCGATTTCGGCCAGATCAACGTGGTGCTGATGACGCTGGTGATCGCCGACTGCGTCCCGCGCCGCACCCCGTGGCCGCGAGGGTTGCTGCTCGGCCTGGCCATCGCGGTGAAACTGACCCCGGCGGTGTTCCTGCTGTATTTCCTGCTCCGCCGCGACTTCCGGGCTCTGCTGGTGACGACGGCCTCGGCGGCCGGGGCCACACTGCTCGGATTCGTGCTGGCCTGGCGGGACTCCTGGGTGTACTGGACCGAGACGCTGCGTGACACCGAGCGGATCGGCTCCGCGACGCTGAACACCAACCAGAACATCTCCGGGATGCTGGCCCGGCTCGGCGCCGGCGAGGACGCGCGATTCGTGCTGTGGGTCGCGCTGTGCTTCGCGGTTCTCGGCCTGACGGTGTGGGCGGGCCACCGGCTGCTGCGGGCCGGCGGGCCGGATGGCGACGAGGCGGTGCTGGCGCTGGTCTGTGTGGCGATGTTCGGCCTGGTGGTGTCGCCAGTGTCCTGGTCGCACCACTGGGTGTGGGTGCTGCCGACCGTGGTGGTCGCCCTGGTCCTCGGGGTTCGGCACCGCAACCTGGCGCTGGTCCTGGTCGGCCTGGCGGGGTTGGCGCTGACGATCTGGACGCCGATCACCCTGATGCCGGCACACCAGGAGACGGCGGCGACGCTGTGGCGCCGGCTGGCCGGCGGTTCGTATCTGTGGTGGGCGCTGCTGGTGATCGCGGCGGCGGGTCTGTTGCCCGGTAGACGGGACCGGGCCGAGGACGAGAAGCCCGCCGACGCGCTGCCCGCGGCGAGCTGACCGCCGCTAGCCCGCCTTGGCGGGGACGGCGGTCTTGCCGTCCGATTCGGCCTGCTGCTTGAGATCGGCGGCGTACAGGTCGACGTACTCCTGACCGGACAGCCGCATCAGCTCGTACATCACCTCGTCGATGACGGCCCGCTCGATGAACCGGTTACCGGCCAGCCCCTCGAACCGGCTGAAGTCCATCGGCTTGCCGAAGCGCACCTCGACCCGGCCGAAGTGCCACATCTTGCTGCCGGGCGGGTTGACCACGTTGGTGCCCACCATGGCCACCGGGATGACCGGGATACCGCTCTCCAGGGCGACCCGGGCCAGCCCGGTCTTGCCCTTGTAGAGCCGCCCGTCCGGCGAGCGGGTGCCCTCCGGATACATGCCGAGCAGCTTTCCCTCGCCGAGGATGCGCTGCGCGGTGGTCAGGGCGGCCTGCGCGGAATCCGCATCGGTGCGGTCGATCGGCACCTGGTTGGTCGAGGAATAGAAGAATTTCGTCAGCTTGCCCTTGAGGCCGGTACCGGTGAAGTACTCGGCCTTGGCCAGAAAGGTGATCCGGCGCTTGACCACCAGCGGCAGGTAGAAGCTGTCCGCGACGGCCAGGTGGTTACTGGCCAGAATCACCGCGCCGGAGTCCGGAACATATTCCAGCCCTTGCACTTTCGGCCGGCCCAATAGGGTCAGCAACGGGCCCATCAAGATGTACTTGTAGAACCAGAACCACATGGACCCTCCTGCAACGGCACCCGGGACCAGGACCGGGCCGGACGGGTCAACTCTACCCAGCCGAAGTGGGAGCGACCACATCGAGCACGGGCCGGCCGCTACTCCTCGAAGGTCACCGGGATCTGCTCGTAGCGGGTGCCCCGGTTCGGCGGCGTTCCGCCGTCCGGGCCCGGCGGTGGCGGCTCCGGGGCCGCGGCGTCGGAGGCATCACCGACCATCGCCTGGATCACCGTCAGCAGTGCCACGCTGTGTTCGGCGATCACCGTGAGCAACGGATGCTGTTCCCCGTTGACCAGCGCCGCGAGGGCGCACACCGGGCACCACACCTGCTGGCAGGGGCCGGGACCCGCGCTGTCGGCGGAGGTGGCCCGCGCGGCGGCCATCCGCACCGCGGGGTCGAGCTTGTCCAGGATGGCCTGGGCCAATTGCCGCAGTTCCGGCGGGATCTCGGGGTGGGCGCTCATCGCGCGGCCGCCGTCATTTGGGCCACACCGCCGGATTCGGCCTGAAACGTACTGTCAATTCCCCGCCCCGAAACTGTGCATCGAAGACGATGCAGCGCCGCAATACCGATGCCAGTCGAACCCGCCGCCGCATCCCGCCGGACCCGATGATGAGGTCATCGTCGACCCGGCCGAGCGTCAACGCGCCGGGGTCGACCTGCGGCAACTCTAACCGCATCCGGTAGACGGCCTCGAGACCGGTTCCGGACTCCCGGTCCACCACCGGACGCAGCGGCGCCGGCGGCGCGGACCCGTCGCGCAACCGGGCGGCGTCCAACAGCTCGCCGAGCGCCTTGGGCCCGATCGGCTCACCCGGCAGGTGCGGCACCAGCACCAGCTTGACGTCACCGATGGCCGCATCGAGCTCGTCGAGCACCGCACGCTGCTCGGCGATCCGCTCGGAATACCAGTCGAATGCCGGATGAGCGGGCAGGTTCCGGTACTCGAACGAGTCGTCCTGCACCAGAATCTGATTGACCAGCAATTCGGCCACCGACACGCCCATCAGCGTGAGCGCGCCCAGCGTCCGGGCGGCTTCGGCGGCGACCACCCGTTCGGCGGTGAGCACCAGGTGCGCACCGACCCGCGACGCGTCCGCGAGCAGGGCGGACAACCGTTCGGTGCCGTCGGCCACCCGCTCCAGCAGGGTCAGCATCGCGGCCGAGGCCAGATCGGCGGGCGGCTGCGCGAGGCGCCGGTACCGCGGCCAGGCCCGCTCCAGGTAGAGCCCGAAGGTGGCGGGCAGGGTGAGCATCCGCAGAGCGTCCGCGGTGGACGCGCAGTCCACCACCAGGTGGTCCCAGGCACCGGACTCGGCGAGCTCGGCCACCTCGTGCAGGCCGAGTACCTCCTGGATCCCCGGCAGGGCCGACAGCTCTTCGGGGGCAACGGTTCCCAGCTCGGACTGAGGGAACTTCTGTTCCAGGACGCCGGCGATCTCCCGCCACCGGGTTTCCAGCAGCGCCAGGGTGTCCAGTGCGAGTGCGTCCAGCGACCCCCCGCCACCGTCACCGGATCCGGTGTCCAGATCGGCGAACACCCGGGTGGGCTCGCGCCGCCCGGTCGGGACGACGCTGACGCCCAGCACGTCACCGGTGGAGTGTGCCTGATCGGTGGACACGATGAGCACCCGCAGCCCGCTGCGCGCGTCACGCACCGCGGTGGCGGTCGCCAACGTGGACTTTCCTACCCCACCCTTGCCGACGAACAGGCTGATCCGGGCCGGCGCGGGTACTTGGTCCGCACTCAGTTCACTCCCACCTCGACTCGTTTCTTGAGGTCCTTTAGCGCGGTGTCCGTCAGCCGCCGTTCGGCCTTGCGTTTCAGCAGCCCGATCATCGGGATGACCAGATCGACCGAGAGCTCATAGGTGACCTCGGTGCCAGAGCCCTTGGGCGACAACCGGTATGCCCCTTCCAGCGCACGCAACAGCGTGCTGGACACCAACGTCCAGGTGACCGACCGACGGTCGGCGGCCCATAGGTAGGTGAGCACCATGGTGTCCTTGAGCACCGCGGCGTCCAGCACCAAGCGGGCCGTCTTCGGGTTACCCGCACCGTCGGTGTCGAGCACCTCGGCTTCGGTGTACTCGGCGACCCAGTCCGGATAGGCACCGATGTCGGCGATGACGTCCATCACCGCCGAGGGATCGGCCTCGATATAGATCGTCTGCGCCGTCTTTTCCGCCACGTCACGAAATCTACCCGCACCCTCGACGGGCCTGCTCACCATCAGCTCAGGCGTGACACCCCGACCGGTCGGGCCGCCTCCAGCCTCGTCTTGATCTCGAACGACATCTTCTTCCCGGCCACCCGGCGGGCGTGGTTGAGCTTGGCCAGGTCGAGCTTCGCCGGGTCACCGGGCGGCTCGGCGTGCAGGAAGTAGTGCAGGATGACGCCGTCCATCATGGGCTGCAGCCACACCTCCATGGTGCCGGTCAGCGCCCCGGCGACGGTCCAGCGGTGACCGGCCGGACCGCGGTCCTCGACCACCGTCAGGCGCAGGTCCGGCCACCAGCGCCGCCAGCCGGCGACGTCGGCGACGGCCTGCCCGACCTCGGCCGGGTCGGCACACACAAAAGTCTCATCGGCGATCTGGACGCTGTTCATCACCGTCTAGCTTCACACATGGACCCGGGGCCCAATGAACGCACTGTGACCTGGTCGACGTGGCCGCCGACTAGGCTGTCGCGAAAAGATCGATTCCACGACCCGAGGGGCCAAGATCGTGCGTGAGTTCACCGTTCCGGCGTCGTTCGAGATCGCTGAGTACGACACCGTCGTCAACTCGGTGTACTCACACGAACGGCAGGATCCCGACCATGTGATCTTCCAGCGCGTGGTCGACGGCAGCTGGACCGATGTCACCTGTGCTCAGGCAGCTGCCCAGATCCGCTCGGCGGCTTTGGGATTGATCGCCCAGGGTGTGCAGGCCGGCGACCGGGTCGCCATCCTGTCGGCCACCCGCTACGAGTGGCCGATCATCGACTTCGCCATCCTGTCCATCGGCGCGGTCACCGTGCCCATCTACGAGACCTCGGCAGCCGAACAGGTGCGCCACGTGCTGGACAATTCGTCGGCCGTGCTGGTGTTCGCCGAGACCGACGGCCACGCCGCCATCGTCGAGCAGATCAGGGACAAGGTGCCCAACCTGCGCACCGTGTTGCGCGTGGACGCCCTCGACACGCTCGCCGAGGCCGGTGCGGGTGTCGACCCGGCCGAGCTGGACGCCCGGATCGCGGCCACCAGGTCCTCGGACCCGGCCACCCTGATCTACACCTCGGGCACCACCGGGCTGCCGAAGGGCTGCCAGCTGACCCACGCCAACCTGCTCTCGGAGATGCACGGCGCCAAGGCCTGCTTCCCGACCCAGCTGGCCAAGGGCGAGCGGATGCTGGTGTTCCTGCCGCTGGCCCACGTGCTGGCCCGGGCGATCACCATCGCGGCCTTCGCCAACAAGGTCACCCTCGGCTTCACCAGCGACATCAAGAATCTGGTCCCGACCTTCGCGGTGTTCAAGCCGACCCTGGTGGTGTCGGTGCCGCGGGTGTTCGAGAAGGTCTACAACACCGCCGATCAGAACGCCCGCGACGGCGGGAAGGGCCGCATCTTCGCACTCGCCGCGGACACCGCGATCGAGTACAGCAAGGCCCTGGACAAGGGCGGGCCCGGCCTGCTGCTCAAGGCCAAGCACGCGCTGTTCGACAAGCTGGTCTACGGCAAGCTGCGCGCCGCCCTCGGCGGCAACTGCCACGCCGCCATCTCCGGTGGCGCCCCGCTGGGCGCCCGGCTGGGGCACTTCTACCGCGGCGTCGGGCTGACCATCTACGAGGGCTACGGCCTCACCGAGACCAGCGCCGCCATCACCGTCAACCAGGTCGGCGCGATCAAGGTCGGTTCGGTCGGGAAGCTGTTGCCCGGCAACAGCATGCGGCTCGGCGACGACGACGAGCTGCTGGTCCGCGGCGGGGTGGTGTTCGGCGGGTACTGGCAGAACGAGGAGGCCACCAGGGACGCCTTCACCGACGGCTGGTTCCACACCGGTGACCTCGGCGCCATCGATGCCGACGGGTTCCTGACGATCATCGGGCGCAAGAAGGAGATCATCGTCACCGCCGGCGGGAAGAACGTCGCCCCGGCCGTGCTCGAGGACAGGCTGCGGGCCCATCCACTGATCAGCCAGGCGATGGCGGTCGGCGACGCGCAACCCTTCATCGCTGCGTTGATCACCATCGATCCGGAGGCCTTCGTCGGCTGGAAGCAGCGCAACGGCAAGCACGACGGCTCGTCGGTGGCGGATCTGACCGAGGACCCCGATCTGGTCGGTGAGATCGAACTGGCGGTCAAGGAGGCCAACCAGGCGGTGTCCAAGGCCGAGGCCATCCGCACCTTCCGCATCCTGCCGGTCGACTTCACCGAGGACACCGGCGAGCTCACCCCGACGCTCAAGGTCAAGCGCAAGGTGGTCGTGGAGAAGTTCGCCGAGCACATCGCGGCGATCTACGCCTGAGTCCCGCGGATCAGTCCACGAGCAGACGCTGCAGGCGCGCGCCCTGGGCCCGCCACTGCCAGTTTTCGACCACCCAGGCCCGGCCGGCCGCACCCATCCGGGCGGCGGTGTCCGGGTCGGCGAGCAGATCGCCGACCGCGGTGACGATCTCGTCGACATCGGTGCCGTCGACGACGCGGCCGGTCTCCCCGTCGCGGACCGTCTCCGGCGCACCCCCGGAACGGCCGGCCACCACCGGCACCCCGCACGCCGAGGCCTCCAGGAACACGATGCCCAGGCCCTCGACGTCCAGTCCGGCACCCCGGGTCCGGCACGGCATGGCGAACACGTCGGCCATCGCATGATGGGCAGCCAGTTCCTCGCCCGGCACGCCACCGGTGAACAGCACGTCATCGGCGACACCGCAGCGCTGCGCCAGCTCCTGCAGGGTCTGCCGGTACGGCCCGCCCCCGACGATCACCAGGGCGGCACCGGGCACCCGGCGCCGGATCCGGTCGAAACCGCGGATCAGCATGTCCTGGCCCTTGCGCGGCACCAGCCGCGACAGGCACACCACCACCGGCCGGTCCCCCAGCCCGTACCGCTCCCGCAACACCGCCCGGGCCGCCGGATCGGGGGCGAACCGGTCGACGTCCACGCCGGGTGACAGTCGTTCCAGGCAGGCCCGCGGACCGAACGCCGCGGCGAACCGGCGACGGGTGTAACTGCTGACGTAGGTCACAACATCGGCGTGATCACCGATGCGGCGCAGTGCATTTCGCGCCACCGGCAGCATCGACCAGCCCACCTCGTGTCCGTGCGTACTGGCCAGCACGCGGGACGCCCCGGCACTGCGGGCCAGGGGCGCCAGCAGCGCCAGCGGCGCGGCCGCACCGAACCACACGGTCTCGATCCCGTGTTCGGCGATCAGGGCGCGCATCCGACTGGCCACCGTCGGTTCCGGCAGCATCAGCGTGGTCGGGTGGCGCACCACCCGGTAACCGGCGTGGCGATCGTAATCCGGCGCGCCCTTCCATTTCGGCGCGTACACCGTCAGGTCGTGCGCACCGGCCGCGAGCTGACCGGCTGTGATTTGAGCTACGAACGCCTCCAAGTAGGACTGGATCCCGCCGCGGCGGGGCGGGAAATCGTTGGTCACCAACAGCACCCGGGTCATCTGCGCTCCTCACTACCGGTGATAACGCTATCCGCTCATCCACTGCCGCCACTGCAGCACCACCTCGTCGATCCCGGCGCCCAGGGTGTCCCGGACGGCCGTCTCCGCGTCCGGGTGTCCCGGACCGGCCGCGCGCAGGTATAACTCGCGCAGGGTGCCCGGGCCGTAACGGTCGGCGACGTAGCGGCTGAACCACCACGCCCGGTCGTAACCCAGGGAGCGCCCCGCGCCCTCGGTCTGCAGGTCGGTGTCCGAGGGCAGCCGGGCCAGTTCGGCCGCCCGTTGCGCGCCGGGTGGCGCGGCGGCCGGGCGGGCCACGTAGTCGGCCACCCCCTCGGTGAGCCACAGCGGTGCATCGGCGACCGTCCGGTCCCGGGCCGCGTAGTGAAAAAGCTCGTGGCGCACCACGATCCGCAGTGCCTCGTCGCTCATCTTCGCTGCGCCCGGGGCGAACACCATGCCCTCGGCGGTGGTGGCCGCGGCGATGTCCCCGGCGCCGTGGGCGAGGGCGCGGAACTGTTCCTGCGAGCCGGTCACCACGACCGCGATCTCACCTGGCCAGTCCGGACCCCAGAAGTCCGAGACCGCCGCCGTTGCGGCGGGCAGTTCGGCCCCGATGCGGTCGATCAGCTGCGCCGTGCCGGCACCGCCGAGGCCGCGCAGGTGTGCGGTGCGCCCGTCCGGCAGCGCGATGCTGGTGGTGGCGGCCGCAGCACCGGACGCGGTAATGGGCGGGCTGGGCGAGGAGTCAGGCGGCTGCCCGGCCTGACAACCGGCCAGCAGAACCACGGCTGCCAGCACACCGATCAGGCGAGGCAGCCCAGCGCCGATCAGGCGAGGCAGCTCAGTAACGACGAACGTTGTAGATGGGCGCGTTGTTGACCGGGGCCACCACGACGGGCTTCCCGAAGGTCGAGGCATGCACCATCATGCCGTCGCCGATGTAGATGCCGACGTGCGACGCATCCGAGTAGTAGGACACCACGTCGCCGGGCTGCATCTGGTCGGTGGAAACCGGCTGTCCGCCGGCGGCTTGGGCGTAGCTGGAATGCGGCAGCGAGATGCCGGCCTGACCGAACGCCCACTTGACCAGACCGGAGCAGTCGAACGCACCCGGGCCTTCGGCACCCCACGAGTAGGGCGATCCGATCCGGGTCAGTGCCGCCTGCACGGCCACCACGGCCGGTCCGGAGCCGGGCGCCGGGGGCGCGGCCGCCGGCGGCGCCATGTCGCCGGGCGGGATGCCCGCCGGCGGCGCGGCCAACACGCTGGGATCGTTGTTGGGCAACACTTCGGGGCCCGGTGCCGGAACCGTCGCCGGTACGGGCGGGATCGCCGCCAGCGTCTGCCGCTGGGCGGGCGTCAGCAGCTCGTACTGCGACTTGACGACGGCGATCTCGACCTGCAGTTTGCTTTGCTTGGCCTGCAGGTCTGCGCGCACCGCGGCGGCCTGTTCGGCCGCGGTCTTCGCGTCGGCCGCGGACTGCGCCGAGGCCGATTCGGCCTGCGCGGCCCGCACCGTGGTGGTGCGGAAGCTCTGCATCTGCGTCGACATCTCGGCGGCCATCACCCGCTGCACCGCGAGCTGGTCGATCAGCACCTGCGGCGAGCTGGCGGTCAGCATGGAGTCCAGGCCGTCGGTGCGCCCGCCCATGTACTGCGCGGCGGCGATCTTGTCGACCGAGCTCTGGAACTTTGCCAGATCGGCTCGGGCGGCGTTCACCGCGGCGGTGTCGGCGGCGTGCTTCTCCTCGGCGGCACGCTGCGCGGCCAGCTTGTTGTCCAGGTCCAGCTGGGCGGCGTGCATGTTCTCGGTGGCGATCTCGGCCTGGTGGGACAGCTCGTTGAGCTTTGCCAACGCGTCCTGAGCCGGGTCGGCCTGCACACTCGTGGCGAGTATGCCGCCGAATACCGTGAGCCCCGCTAACGCACCGATCAAGGGTCGCTGGACGCCACTCATACGTCGGTGTGTGCGATCAGGCCTCAAGATATTGCGTCCTTACAACTGCGCTTCAGCCGCGACGAGTCGCTATCAGGTCTCGAACAGGTTACGAAACGGCATCGGGCTTGTCCAACGGAAGACGTGAATTTAACAGCTTCCGGCGGCCGGAGTTCCGCTTCCCAGCGTTGCTGGAGGTCACTCGCGTGTCCTCATGCCACTCCAGTTCTACCATCCGGGCGCTCGTGCCGATGGATCGGAACGAGCCGCAGCCGCGGGGCGAGGCCGACCTCGGCGAGGACGTCCAACGCCTGTCGTTCGTCGTCCAGCAAGGTTTCCGGGACACCCAGCAGAACGCTGACCACGCAGTCCTGGCAGCCCGGGCCACGCACCGCGCAATCGTCGCAATCGATCACCACGGAGCCGGTGTCCAGCGGTTCGTCGGGTTGATTCACCTGTGCTCGGTTCATCGCTCGTCCTCTCGTTCTCGGTACGTCCTCCGCACCGTAACGACGGGTACCGACACGCCCGGAGGAGCGCGACACGGTGGGACCCGACCGTTGTCGGTGCCGGCGCCTAACGTTCCCGTCGTGCAGCAGCTGAGCTTCGGCGACGTGGCCCCATCTGCGGGCTTCGCCGGCGTGGCCCCGTCTGCGGGCGGCGACCCCGTCATCGATCTGGCGCTGTCCGACACCACCTTCGTGGTGGTCGATCTGGAGACCACCGGTGGCCGGGCCACCGCCAGTACGCCCGGCGGCAACGACCACGACGCCATCACCGAGATCGGGGCGGTCAAGATCCGCGGCGGGGTGGTGCTCGGCGAACTGGGCACCCTGGTCGATCCGGGTCGCAGCATTCCGCCGCAGATCGTCGCGCTGACCGGCATCACCTCGGCGATGGTCTACGACGCGCCCCGGATCGACAGCGTGCTGCCGGCGTTCCTGGAATTCTCCCGCGGGGCGGTCCTCGTCGCGCACAACGCAGGCTTCGACATCGGGTTCCTGCGGGCGGCCGCGCAGCGGCTCGGTCTGCCCTGGCCACACCCGCAGGTGCTGTGCACGGTGAAGTTGGCGCGCCGGGTGTTGACCCGCGATGAGGCTCCCAGCGTGAAGCTCTCGGCGCTCGCGCGGTTGTTCGGCGCTTCCACCACGCCCACCCACCGGGCGCTGGACGATGCCCGCGCCACCGTCGACGTCCTGCACGGGCTCATCGAGCGGGTGGGCAACCAGGGGGTGCGCACCTACCCCGAGTTGCGGGCCTACCGTCCCGACGCGGTCGCCCCGCAGCGGCGCAAGCGGCACCTGGCAAACGGCGTGCCGTCGACGCCGGGGGTATATCTGTTCCGCGGTCCCGGCGACGAGGTGCTCTACATCGGCACCGCGGTGGATCTCCGTCGCCGGGTCGGCCAGTACTTCACCGGTGCGGACCCGCGCACCCGGATGAAGGAGATGGTGGCGTTGGCCACCCGGGTCGACCACGTCGAGTGCGCCCATGAGCTGGAGGCCGGGGTGCGCGAACTCCGCCTGCTGGCCGCACACGCCCCGCCGTACAACCGCCGGTCCAAGTTTCCGCGCCGGTGGTGGTGGATCACGCTGACCGATGAGGCGTTTCCCCGGTTCTCGATCGTGCGGGCACCGCGCAGTCGGCACGCGATCGGCCCGTTCACCGCACGGGCGGACGCGGTCAGCACCGTCGACGTGCTGGCCCGCGGCACCGGGGTGCGAACCTGCACCGCGCGCCTGGGCCGCAACGCGCTGCACTACTGCGAGGAACGCGAGCTCTCCCCCTGCCCCGCACCGCGCGGCATCGACATGGCGCAGTACGCGGGCGCACCGCGCCGGGCCGCCGAACTCATCGACGGCACCGACAGTTCGGCTTTCGCGACGGTGCTGGGCCAGATCGAGGAACTCGCCGCCCTGCACCGCTACGAGACCGCGGCCCGGCTGCGCGACCACACCGCGGCGGCCGTGGAGACCACCTGGCGCGGGCAACGGCTTCAGGCGCTGGCCGCGGTGGACGAACTGATCGCCGCGCGCCCCGACGGGCGCGGCGGCTGGGAGCTGGCCGTCATCCGACACGGGCAACTGGCGGCCGCCGGATGTGCCCGCCGCGGTGTCCCGCCGATGCCCGTCGTCGAGGCGATCACCGCTGCGGCACAGACGATCCTGCCCTCCGAGGCGCCGCTGGGCGGGGCGCTGGTCGAGGAGACGGCGTTGCTCTGCCGGTGGCTGGCCGGCCCGGGTGTGCGCATCGTCAGCACCGGCGGCCTGGAGCGCAGCGACCCGGGGTCAGACATTGCAAGCGGCTACGCCAGCCCGATCGGCTGCGCGGCGCGGTGGGCCGAATGGGCGGCCACCGCCCGCTCGGCACGACTGGCCGCCCGCCGCACCGAGGCCGACTTGGACGGTGCCGCAGACGATTTCGATGACCGCTACGGAGTGCGCCGGCCGCGCCGGCCGCACGCCCAGGCGGTCTGAGTCAGCTGCCGGCCTTCTGGGTGAACCGCACCCAGTTCGCCAGAAGTCGTTCTGCCGCACCGGAATCGATCGCCTCGACCGCACGCGCCAAGCCGGATTCCCAGGCCGGGACCCACTGCGCGGCACCGGAGAGGCCGGCGTGCGCGACCATCGCGCCGGCGGCGTTGAGCACCACGGCATCACGCACCGGGCCCTTCTGACCGCCGAACACCGCGCGCACCGAGGCGGCGTTGGCCTCGGCGTCCCCGCCCACCAGCTCACTCAGATCGGCACGCCGGAATCCGAAGGCCGCCGGGTCCAGCGTCAGCCGCTCCACCGTGCCGGCCTGCACCCGCCAGATGGTGCTGGTGGTCGTGGTGGTCAGTTCGTCGAGGCCGTCGTCGCCGTGTACCACCAGCGCGCTGGAGCCGCGGGAGGCGAACACCCCGGCCATCACCTCCGCCAGGTCCCCCCAGGCGCAGCCGATCAGGCCGGCCCGAGGTGACGCCGGGTTCGTCAGCGGGCCGAGCAGGTTGAACACCGTCGGCACCCCGATCTCGCGACGCACCACCGAGGCGTGCCGGTAGGAGGGATGGAACTGCGGCGCGAAGGCGAACGCGATACCCACCTCGGCGGCACTGCGGGCCACCTCGTCGGGCCCCAGGTCGATCCGGACGCCGAGCGCCTCCAGGGTGTCGGCACCGCCGGACAGCGAGGACGCGGCCCGGTTGCCGTGCTTGATCACCGGGACACCCGCGGCGGCGGTCACGATCGCGGCCATCGTGGACAGGTTGACGGTGTTCGATCCGTCGCCCCCGGTGCCGACGATGTCGACCGCGTCGGTGCCGATCGCCGCGGCCGGGATCCGGCGGGCGTGCTTGAGCATGGTGTCGGCAAGTTCGGTGACCTCCGCGGAGGTCGGTCGCTTCATCCGC
Source organism: Mycobacterium sp. AMU20-3851 (assembly GCF_043974665.1). Classification (NCBI taxonomy): domain Bacteria; kingdom Bacillati; phylum Actinomycetota; class Actinomycetes; order Mycobacteriales; family Mycobacteriaceae; genus Mycobacterium; species Mycobacterium sp. AMU20-3851. The sequence continues at coordinate 2,123,576 of NZ_CP146371.1, read as the reverse complement.
ATCGCCACCGCGAACCCGGAGATCTGCGCCGGCGTCGCCGCCTGGGTCATGATCTGGTCCATCGCCCACGCCGCCTGGCCCCGCGCCAGGTCCTGATGAGTGGTCAGCCGGCCCAGGATCTGCGGCCAGGTGGTGGACATGACGGATGCGTTCTCAGCGGATGACACGCCGTGATGCTATCGCTCGGCCGAGACCCGAACCGAGGCCGTGCGCAGTCAATACCAGGACACGTTTCAACTCAATTACGAACCCGGGTGGAGTTAATCAACTACAAAGCGTCATACTTGCACCTGTGACGAGCGCTGTTGGGACTTCCGGGACCGCGATCACCTCCCGCGTACATTCGCTGAACCGACCGAATATGGTCAGTGTTGGCACCATCGTGTGGCTTTCCAGTGAGCTGATGTTCTTTGCTGGACTCTTCGCGATGTACTTCACTGCGCGGGCTCAGGCGCAGGGCGCATGGCCGCCCGAGCCGACTGAGCTCAACCTGTGGCTCGCCGTACCGGTGACCGCGGTGCTGATCGCTTCTTCTTTCACCTGCCAGATGGGCGTGTTCGCCGCCGAGCGCGGCGACGTGTTCGGGCTGCGCCGGTGGTACGTGATCACGCTGCTGATGGGAACGTTCTTCGTTCTCGGCCAGGCGTATGAGTACGTGCACCTGGTCCAGCACGGCACCACCATCCCGGGCAGCGCCTACGGGTCGGTGTTCTATCTGGCCACCGGCTTCCACGGCCTGCACGTGATCGGCGGTCTGGTCGCCTTCGTCTTCCTGCTCATCCGCACCAGGATGTCCAAGTTCACGCCGGCACAGGCGACGGCTGCGATCGTGGTGTCGTACTACTGGCACTTCGTCGACATCGTGTGGATCGCTCTGTTCGCCGTCATCTACTTCGTCCGATGATCGGTAAGCCGATGCGTCGGACGATCGGCTCCGCCGATGTGTCCGGTGAAAGTCACGCCATGAGAAGGGGTTCGATGACCAGCAAGTCTCGCCGCCGGTTACGCCGGCGGCTGTCCGCGGCGGTACTGCTGCTGCTCGGGCTGTCTGCCGCAGGCGTCACTGCCGCCACCCTGACGCCCACACCGCAGGTGGCAGTGGCCGATGAGTCGCAGTCCGCCCTGCTGCGGACCGGCGAGCAGTTGTTCGAGACCTCGTGCATCAGCTGCCACGGCGCCAACCTGCAGGGTGTCCCCGACCGTGGTCCCAGCCTGATCGGCACCGGCGAGGCTGCCGTGTACTTCCAGGTCTCCACCGGCCGCATGCCGGCCATGCGCGGCGAGGCTCAGGCACCCCGCAAGGACCCGATCTTCGACGAGCACCAGATCGACGCGCTGGGCGCCTACGTGCAGGCCAACGGCGGCGGACCCGTCGTGCCGCGCGAGGCCAACGGACACATCGCCGACGCGTCCCTGCTCGCCGGTGACGTCGCCCGCGGTGGCGACCTGTTCCGGCTGAACTGCGCCTCGTGCCACAACTTCACCGGCAAGGGCGGCGCGCTGTCCTCCGGTAAGTACGCGCCCGACCTCGGTGAGGCCGCCAAGGTGCCCGCCCAGGTCTACACGGCCATGCTCACCGGCCCGCAGAACATGCCGAAGTTCTCGGACCGCCAGCTCTCCCCCGAGGAGAAGGCCGACATCGTGACCTACGTGGTCGAAGCGGCGAACACCCCGGATCCGGGCGGCTACGGCCTCGGCGGATTCGGACCCACCACCGAAGGCATGGCCATCTGGATCATCGGAATGGTCGCCGCCGTCGCCATGACGTTGTGGATCGGAGCTCGCGCATGAGCGGGGACGTCAAGGGCAGTGACACCTCGGGCGCCCCGGTGCCCGGGCAGCCCACCGACGCCGAACTGGCGGAGATGTCACGCGAGGAACTGCTGGCCCTGGGCGGCAAGCTCGACGGTGTCGAGGTCGTCTACAAGGAGCCGCGCTGGCCGGTCGAGGGCACCAAGGCCGAGAAGCGGGCATCGCGGACCGTGGCCTACTGGCTGCTGGCCGGTGGCTTCTTCGGCCTGGCGCTGCTGCTGGTCTTCCTGTTCTGGCCGTGGGAGCACGTCCCCTACGGCGAGGAAGGGGAGCGCCTCTACACGCTGGCCACCCCGCTGTACGGCTTCACCTTCGGTATGTCGATCCTGTGCATCGGTATCGGCGCGGTGCTCTTCCAGAAGAAGTTCATCCCCGAAGAGATCACCATCCAGGACCGCCACGACGGCGCCTCCGCGGAGATCCACCGCAGGACGATCGCCGCGAACCTGACCGACGCCCTTGAAGGTTCGACCATCAAGCGGCGCAAGCTGATCGGCCTGTCGATGGGCATCGGCCTCGGCGCGTTCGGCCTGGGCACCCTGGTGGCCTTCATGGGCGGTCTGATCAAGAACCCGTGGAAGCCCGTCGTGCAGACGGCCGAGGGCAAGAAGGCCGTGCTGTGGACCTCCGGGTGGACCCCGCGGTTCCACGGCGAGACCATCTACCTGGCCCGCGCGACCGGTATCCCCGGCGAATCGCCGTACGTGAAGATGCGCCCCGAGGACATCGACGCCGGCGGCATGGAGACCGTGTTCCCGTGGCGCGAGTCCGACGGCGACGGCACCACCGTGGAGTCCAGCCACCACCTGTTCGAGATCGCGATGGGTGTCCGTAACCCGGTGATGCTCATCCGCATCAAGCCGCAGGACATGAAGAAGGTCGTCAAGCGGCAGGGCCAGGAGAGCTTCAACTTCGGTGAGCTGTTCGCCTACACGAAGGTCTGCTCGCACCTGGGCTGCCCGTCCTCGCTGTACGAGCAGCAGACCTACCGCATTCTGTGCCCGTGCCACCAGTCGCAGTTCGACGCACTGCACTTCGCCCGGCCGATCTTCGGCCCGGCGGCCCGCGCGCTGGCACAGCTGCCCATTACCATTGACAAGGACGGCTACCTGGTCGCCAACGGCGACTTCATCGAACCCGTCGGACCGGCATTCTGGGAGCGCAAATCATGAGTCCCAAGCTCGGAGAAATCGCAGCCAAACAGGGCGATGCGATCGACTCCCGGTATCACCCGTCCGCCGCGGTCCGCCGCGGAGTCCTGAACAAGGTCTTCCCCACGCACTGGTCCTTCCTGCTGGGTGAGATCGCGCTGTACAGCTTCATCATCCTGTTGATCACGGGTGTGTGGCTGACGCTGTTCTTCGATCCGTCGATGGCACACGTGACCTACGAGGGTGTGTACCAACCGCTGCGCGGTGTGCAGATGTCGCGGGCCTACGAATCGGCGCTGGAGATCAGCTTCGAGGTGCGCGGCGGTCTGTTCGTCCGCCAGATCCACCACTGGGCCGCGCTGCTGTTCGCGGCGTCGATCATGGTGCACCTGGCGCGCATTTTCTTCACCGGCGCGTTCCGGCGTCCGCGTGAGGCCAACTGGGTCATCGGCTCGCTGCTGCTGATCCTGGCGATGTTCGAGGGCTACTTCGGTTACTCGCTGCCTGACGACCTGCTGTCGGGCACCGGCCTGCGTGCCGCGTTCTCCTCGATCACCCTCGGTATGCCGGTCATCGGCACCTGGCTGCACTGGGCGCTGTTCGGCGGCGACTTCCCGGGCGAGATCATCATCCCGCGGCTGTACGCCCTGCACATCCTGCTGATCCCGGGCATCATGCTGGCGCTCATCGGCGCCCACATGGCGCTGGTCTGGTTCCAGAAGCACACCCAGTTCCCCGGCCCCGGCCGGACCGAGAAGAACGTCGTCGGCGTGCGCGTCATGCCGGTGTTCGCGGTGAAGTCGGGCGCGTTCTTCGCCCTCATCACCGGCCTGCTCGGCCTGATGGGCGGTCTGCTGCAGATCAACCCGATCTGGGTGCTCGGCCCGTACAAGCCGTCGCAGATCTCGGCGGGTAGCCAGCCGGACTTCTACATGATGTGGACCGACGGCCTGGCCCGTACCTGGCCGGCGTGGGAGTTCTACATCGGCAACTACACCATCCCGCAGTCGGTGTGGGTGGCGATGGGCATGGGCCTGGTGTTCATGCTGCTGATCGCCTACCCGTACATCGAGAAGAAGCTCACCGGCGACGATGCGCACCACAACCTGTTGCAGCGTCCCCGTGACGCACCGACCCGGACCGCTGTGGGTGCCGCCGCGATCTCGTTCTACCTGCTCATGACCTTCATGTGCATGAACGACATCATCGCGCTCAAGTTCCACATCTCGCTGAACGCGACGACCTGGATCGGCCGTATCGGCATGGTCCTGCTGCCGATGATGGTCTACTACATCACCTACCGGTGGGCGATCAGCCTGCAGCGCAGCGACCGCGCGGTGCTGGAGCACGGCATCGAGACGGGCATCATCACGCGGCTTCCGCACGGTGCCTACATCGAGCTGCACCAGCCGCTCGGCCCGGTGGACGAGCACGGGCACCCGATTCCGCTGGAGTACCAGGGCGCACCACTGCCCAAGCGGATGAACAAGCTCGGCTCCGCGGGCCAGCCCGGAAGTGGCAACTTCCTGTTCCCCGATCCGATCGAAGAGCACGAAGCGCTCGCCGAGGCGGCCCATGCCGCCGAGCACAAGGCGATCGCGGTGCTCAGGGAGAACCAGGACGCCATCCACGGAACGAACGGATCCAACGGGCACCACTAGTCCCGGAGGATCACCAGGAGGCCCGCGCAGCATCGCTGCGCGGGCCTCCTCGGTTTCTGGGTCGGGCAGAGGTTTCCGGGTCGGGCAGAAGGGACGAGACACATGCGACTGTGGTCGTTGCACCCACGGGCCCTGGACAGCCGCGGCCTGGTGGCCTGCTGGCGAGAGGCGCTGCTGGCCCAGAAGGTGCTGCAGGGCACGACGAAGGGGTTCCGGGAACATCCTCAGCTCGACCGTTTCAAGGCCTATCCGAGCCGGGCGGCGCCCACTCCCCTACCCTGCATCGGCGCCTACCTCTGGGTGGTGGCCGAGGAGGCGCAGCAGCGCGGCTACAAGTTCAACCGGGACCTGATCGTCGAGCCGCCGGACGCGGTGGTGCCATTGATCGACGTGGCCATCGGCCAGATCGACTACGAGCGTTGGCTGTTGGCCGCGAAACGCCGGGAGCGCGGCAGCGCCCCGGAGGGCTTCGGGCCCGCCGACGTCGATCCGACACCGCATCCGTTGTTCCAGACGGTGCCCGGCCCCATCGAACCGTGGGAGCGCGTCCTGCCCGCGTTCGGCTGACCCGGACGGGTCACCCCGGCAGCAGGTCAGTTGGCGCCGGTCACCGCGCGCAACTCGCGCAGGTAGAACCACGGCAGCACCGGCATCGCGACGGTGACGATCCCGGCGATGATGTAGAACGCGATCGCCGCGCCCCCGCTGTCGGTGGCCATCAGGTAGGTGGCGGCGCCGACGGCAAGGACACCGGCCCCCACCGCGCACGCGATGGACAGTGCGCACCGCACGTACACCTGGTCGACGAGCGCGGCACCGCGGGCGCCCAGTCCGCCGGCGTCGCCGACGCTGCGCGCGGTCTCCTGTCGGCGCCGTTCTGCCCGGGTGGGGACCGCGGCGATGTCCTCGGCCACCGATCCGCCGGCCGGGGTGTAGTCACGGATCGAGCGGTGCCCGCCCTGCCGGCGGGCCCGCACCAGCAGCGGGATCGCGATCACGATCACCGCCGCCGAGACGCCGATGACCGTGTACAGCACCCACGGCGTCTCCGATCCCGATGCCTCCGAGATCTCGGCGCGTACGGTGCCGCGTCCATTCGCCAGATCGACCAGGGCCACCGTCGCGGCGACCGCCGCGCCCAGGGCCAGCAGCCAGATCGCCGCGCAGGCCCCGAGCAGGATGCGTTCCAGGTTGTCCGGGCCGGACAGCGTGCGTCGGGTTGGTTCAGTGTCTTTGAGCATCAGCAACTCGTCTGTGCGGCATTACCGGTGTTGGACGACAGCACGGTGCCGTCGCTGGTGGTGATCGAGCAGTTCAGCCGGCTCACCAGGAACAGGCTGGACGCCTGCACCGAGCCGACCTCGGACTGCGAAATCGGGGTCACCGTCAACGACCACGGGATGTAGACGTTGCGCTGGGTGCGGCTGCGCCCTGACGCGTCGATGTAGGTGACGGTGATGATGTCGCCGGGCGCCTTGGTGCCGGTGACCGAGTAGGTCACCTGGCGCGGACCGGGCGGCCGCGTGGTGGTCGGCGGAGGCGGCGGCGCCTCGCTGGTGACCGGCGGCGGCGCCGGTTCCTCGGCCGGCGGCGGAGGCGGCGGTGGCTCCTGCGTCACCGTCACCGTCTCGGGCGGCGGTGGCGGCGGCTCCTCGGTTGTCGGAGGCGGAGGTGGCGGCGGCTCCTCGCTGGGTGGCGGCGGGGGCGTCGTGGTAATCGCATCCTGCACCGGCGGGGCCGTGGTGGTGGATGTCTGCGGGTTGGCCAGACCGGTGGTGTCGGTCCGGGTGACCAGCAGCGCGACCGAGGCGACCAACGCGACGGCGGCGATGATGGCCACCACACCGACCACCCAGGGCCAGCGCGGGGGCGGGCCCTCCTCCGCATCGGTCAGCGCATAGTTGTCGTAGTCGTAGAGCGCCGGATCCGGCGGCACGTACGGCGCGCTGCTGAACTGCTCCGATTCCGGGGCGGAGTATGCCCGGGAATGGATGTCGGTCTCGTCGGTGCCGGATTTCTTGTCCGCACCCGAAGACTCCGGTCCTGACGGCCCGCTCATCTGCTACTACCTCGGCCTATCCTTCTCGACTGCTGCCTCGGCAACACTACCCAACCAGGCGACGGCGGGGACCACGCCACCACGGCACGTCAGCGAACTGACGCACGGTTGTGACCTGGCGGGAAAGAGGTCAGTGCTTCTCGGGGCCGACGTAGTACTCGAAGACCAGCCCGGCCGCGGACGCCAGCACGAAGCAGATGCCCGCAACCATCAGCCACGGCAGCCACAGGGCGGTACCGACGGCGGCGATCGAGAAGGACAGCGCGATCAGGACCGGCCACCAGCTGTGCGGGCTGTAGAAGCCCAGCTCGCCGGCGCCGTCACTGATCTCGGCGTCTTCGTAGTCTTCCGGCCGGGTGTCGAGACGACGCGCGACGAAGCGGAAGAACGTACCGGTGATCAAGCTCAGCCCGGTGGTCAGCACCAGCGCGGTGGTACCGGCCCACTCCACGCCACCGGTGGCGAACATCGCGGTCAGGACGGCGTAGACGATCGCGCACAGCGCGAAGAACGCGGTCAGGAACTCGAACAACCTGGCTTCGATATGCATGTGTCAATCCCTACTTGCTCGCCTGGGCGGGAGCACCAACCTGCTCGCCGCGACGGGAATCGAACGGAGCTGTCGTGGTGGCCAACGGAGCCTGGTTGATCGCCTCCAGCGCCTGGGCGTTGGTGAGGCCGGCGGTCCGGGCGTCGAGGTAGGCCTTGAAGTCGTTGGGCTCGACGACGCGCACCTCGAAGTTCATCATCGCGTGGTAGGTACCGCACATCTCGGTGCAGCGTCCGACGAAGGCACCGGTCTGCTCGATCTCGCTGACCTGGAACACGTTGTCGGAGTTGTTCTCCTTGGGGTTGGGCAGCACGTCCCGCTTGAACAGGAACTCCGGCACCCAGAAACCGTGGATCACGTCGGCCGAGGCGATCTGGAACTCGATGCGCTTACCCTTGGGCAGCACCAGGACCGGGATCTCGGTGCTGGTGCCGAGGGTCTCGATCTTGTCGAAGTTCAGGTAGCTGCGGTCTTCGCCGTTGCGGCCGGCGATCGGGCCGACCTGCTTGATGCCGTGCGCATCGACGCCCTCGGGCACCGACTCCATGGCCGCCTTGCGCTCGTTGTCGACACCGTCGTAGGACAGGGTGCCGTCGGTGAACTCGACCTTCTGGTAACCGAATTTCCAGTTCCACTGGAAGGCGGTCACGTCGATGACGACCTCAGGGTTGGGATCCTTGTGCAGCATCCGCTCCTGCACGACCACGGTGAAGTAGAACAGCACCGAGATGATCAGGAAGGGCACCACCGTCAGCACCAGTTCCAGCGGCATGTTGTAGCCGAACTGGCGGGGCAGTTCGGTGTCGGTCTTCTTCTTGCGGTGGAAAGCGCTGGTCCAGAAGATCAGCGCCCACACGATGCCGCCGACGACGAACGACGCGATGACCGACCAGACCCACAGGTCACGGTTCAATCGGGCTTCGGGGGTGATGCCATCGGGCCACCCCAGTCCGAATACGTCCTGGTAGTTGCAGCCACTGAGCAGGATGGTCATACCACCCAGGACCACTGACAACGCCACCAAACGGTACCCGCGAGCGGTCACGTCGGCGCCTCCTAAATGAAGTCGGTGAACCGCAGCGCGGTCGGTCAATCTTGGCGAATACTACGCAGCGTAGACCACGCCTCCCGGAGTGAGCGAAGCGACCGACCGATTCGGCATACTGGCCCGGTGTGCGGACTGCTGGCGTATCTGACCGACCCGTCCGTCGAGACCTCCCCCGCGCTGGTCGAGGCGGTTTCGGGAGCCTCGCATCTGATGCGGCACCGTGGCCCGGACGAGCCCGGGACCTGGTCGGACGGCGACATCGTGCTCGGTTTCAACCGTCTTTCCATCATCGACATCGCGCACAGCCATCAACCGCTGCGCTGGGGTCCGCCGGAGTCCCCGGACCGGTACGCGTTGGTGTTCAACGGAGAGATCTACAACTACCTGGAGCTCCGCGAGGCGCTGCGCGACGAGTTCGGTGCGGTGTTTCACACCGACGGCGACGGTGAGGCGATCGTCGCCGGATTCCACCACTGGGGCACCGAGATCCTGACCCGGCTGCGGGGCATGTTCGCCTTCGCGCTGTGGGACACCGAGACCCGTGAGCTGCTGTGTGCGCGGGACCCGTTCGGGATCAAGCCGCTGTATCTGGCCACCGGTCCCGGCGGCACGGTCGCCGGCAGCGAGAAGAAGTGCCTCCTGGACCTGGCCGCGACGGCCGGGCTGGATCTCGGGATCGACGAACGCGCGGTGCAGCACTACACCGTCCTGCAGTACGTGCCCGAGCCCGAGACGCTGCAGCGCGGGATCCGGCGCCTGGAGTCGGGCTGTTACGCCCGTGTCCGGCCGGGACAGGAACCCGAGATCAGCCGCTACTTCCGGCCGAAGTTCACCGCTGTGCCGTTCAAGGCCGGCGCCGAGCAGGCCCGCTATGACGAGATCACCGCGGTGCTGGAGGACTCCGTCGCCAAGCACATGCGCGCCGACGTCACCGTGGGCGCGTTCCTGTCCGGTGGGATCGACTCGACGGCCATCGCCGCATTGGCGATGCGGCACAACCCGCGGCTGATCACGTTCACCACCGGCTTCGAGCGGGAGGGCTTCTCCGAGATCGACGTCGCGGTGGAGTCGGCCAAGGCGATCGGCGCCCGACACGTCACCAAGGTGGTGAGTGCGGCCGAGTTCGTCGCCGCCCTGCCCGAGATCGTCTGGTACCTCGACGAGCCGGTGGCCGACCCGGCGCTGGTGCCGCTGTTCTTCATCGCCCGCGAAGCCCGCAAGCACGTCAAGGTGGTGCTCTCCGGCGAGGGCGCCGACGAACTCTTCGGCGGTTACACCATCTACCGGGAACCGTTGTCGCTCAAAGCTTTCGACTACCTGCCACGTCCGGTGCGGCGGTCGCTGGGCCGGGCGTCGCAGCCGCTGCCCGACGGCATGCGCGGCAAGAGCCTGCTGCACCGCGGGTCGTTGACGCTGCAGGAGCGCTACTACGGCAACGCGCGCAGCTTCTCCGATGCGCAGTTGCGCGCGGTGCTGCCCGGGTTCCGGCCGGAGTGGACGCACACCGATGTGACCGCGCCGCTGTACGCGTCCTCCGACGGCTGGGATCCGGTGGCCCGGATGCAGCACATCGACCTGTTCACCTGGCTGCGCGGGGACATCCTGGTGAAGGCCGACAAGATGACCATGGCGAACTCCCTGGAACTACGGGTGCCGTTCCTGGATCCCGAGGTGTTCGCGGTGGCATCCCGGCTGCCGTACGACCAGAAGATCACCCGCACCACCACCAAGTACGCGCTGCGCCGGGCACTGGAGCCGATCGTGCCCGCGCATGTGCTCAACCGGCCCAAGCTGGGCTTCCCGGTGCCGATCCGACACTGGTTGAAGGCCGGCGAACTGCTGGACTGGGCGCATGCCACGGTGTCCGCGTCGCAGGCCGGTCACCTGATCGACCTGGCCGGGGTGCGCACCATGCTTGAGGAGCACCGCAATGGCGTCAGTGATCACAGCCGCCGGTTGTGGACGGTGCTGATCTTCATGCTGTGGCACGCCATCTTCATCGAGGGCAGCGTCACCCCGCAGATCAGCGAACCGACCTACCCGGTGCAGCTCTGATTTCCGCCCAACCGAACAAACGGCAGCAGGTCAGCCCAGCGCCGCCTCAGCCGATGCCGGCGCCGAGCGCCTTGGAGATCTCGGTTCCGGCTTCCTCGCCGTAGGCGGCGGTCAGCCGGCTGATGGCCGATTCGCGGTTCCAGCTCCATTCCTGCGGGCCGGGGGCCTCCAGCACCAGGGTGGCGACCATGGACGCCAACTGCGCGGACCGTTCCAGGCTCAGCCCGGCGGCCCGGCCGGTCAGGAAGCCGGCGCGGAACGCGTCGCCGATACCGGTCGGGTCCTCCTGGTGGGTTTCCGGGACGACGTCGACGTGGATGAACGTGCCGCCGTCACCGCCCGCTCCCGACACAATATCGACGCCCTTCTCCCCCAGCGTGGTGACGCGCAGCTTGATCTGGCTCATCACCTGCGCCTCGGACAGGCCGGACTTCTGCAGCAGCAGGTCCCACTCGTAGTCATTGGTGAACAGGTAGGTCGCCCCGTCGATGAGGCGGCGGATCTCCTCACCGGAGAGCCGGGCCAGCTGCTGGGACGGGTCTGCAGCAAACGCCAGCCCCAGGGAACGGCACTCCTCGGTGTGCCGGAACATCGCCTCCGGGTCATTGGCACCGATGATCACCAGTTCCGGTGCGCCACTGCGCTTCACGAGGTCGGCCAGGTCGATGTTGCGGGCCTCGGACATGGCACCGGGGTAGAAGGAGGCGATCTGCGCCATCGCCTCGTCGGTGGTGCAGACGAACCGCGCGGTGTAGGCGGACTCGGAGATCAGCACATTGTCGGTGTTGACGCCGTGGTCGTTCAGCCACTGCCGGTAGTCGCCGAAGTCCTGACCGGCCGCACCGACCAGCGCCACATCACCACCGAGCACCCCGATGGCGAAGGCCATGTTGCCCGCGACGCCGCCGCGGTGGATGACGAGGTCGTCGACCAGGAAGCTCAACGAAACCTTCTGCAGGTGCTCCGGCAGGAGTTGTTCGGAGAACTTGCCGGGGAACTTCATCAGATGGTCGGTGGCAATGGAGCCGGTCACGGCAATGGTCACTGGAGAAGCCCTTCGGTGTTCTTTAACGTCGCTAAGCGAACACTACAGAGGCGAGCACCCGCCCGCTTCGGTCCACGGTGGACACCACCCGGTGCGCTAGCCTGCAGGTGACTACGCCGAGCGGTCGGCTCCGACCGTCCGGCGCCCGCCCCGATCCCGGAAAGCAACCGATGTCCGGTCCTGTGCCGTATCCCGAATCCACTCCCCCGCAAGGCTTTCCGCCGAACCAGGGACCTCCGTTCACGCCGCCGCAGGCGGGCCCGTTCCCCGGTTCGTATCCGGGGCCGCTGCCGCCGCCGGTGCAGTATCCGAAACGCAAGCCGGTCCGCCTGATCCTGGCCGCGGTCGCCGCGGTGATCGTGGTGGCCGCCGCCGTCGGGGCGGTGCTGGTGATCTCGGCGGCCGAGGACGAGCCGGCCGCCGCGATGACCCCGGACACCGCCAAGACCGCCATCCAGGGTTTTCTGGATGCGCTGACCGACGGGGACGACCAGGCGATCGCCCGGCACGCGCTGTGCGGGCTCTACGACGCGGTCGATGACCGCAACTCGGACCTGGCGCTGGCCGATCTGACCTCGGACGCGTTCCGCAAACAGTTCACCCAGGTCGAGGTGGTCTCGGTGGACAAGCTGGTGCCGTGGTCGACGAGTCAGGCCCAGGCGCTGTTCACCATGAAAGTGGTGGCGCCCGGCTCGGGCCGCGGTGCGGCCAAGGTCGGTAGCGAACTGCAGGTGGTGGCCCAGCTACTGCAGTCCGATGACGAGATTCTGGTCTGCTCCTACGTCCAGCGGGCCCGGTGAGCCCGCTGGACGGTCAGCGGATCAGTTGAACGAATCGCCGCAGGCGCAGGAGCCGGTGGCGTTCGGGTTGTCGATGGTGAAACCCTGCTTCTCGATGGTGTCGACGAAGTCGATGGTGGCGCCCTGGATGTACGGCGCGCTCATCCGGTCGACGGTCAGCGCCACGCCACCGAACTCGGTGGTCAGGTCGCCGTCGAGGGTGCGGTCGTCGAAGAACAGGTTGTACCGCAGGCCGGCGCAACCACCCGGCTGCACGGCGATGCGCAGGGCCAGATCGTCACGACCCTCCTGATCGAGCAGCGCCTTGGCCTTGCTGGCGGCCGCCTCGGTCAGCACCGCACCATGGGTTTCGGTGGTGGTGTCGTCCTGAAGAGTCATTGCAGTCTCCTGAAGTACCGGTAGTGATTGGCGCAATCGCGATGTAGTCAACGGTACCTTGCCGGCGTGCTATTCCCGACCCGTGCGCGGGGATCAGTCGGGCCAGTCGGCCGCGGTGCGCTGGGACAGTCCCCGTAACTGCGTCCGGGCTTCGTCCATCGCCCGCTGCACGGATCCGGCGAATTCGCTGATCGAGTGGGCCGCGGCGATACCGGCCGCTCCCAGCGCAGCCGGATCGAGGGTGACCTGCCCGGCCAGCACCAGCACCGGGGTTCCGCGTTCGCGGGCCCCGCCGGCCAGCGCGCTGACCACCTTGCCGTGCAGCGATTGGTCGTCGAAACGGCCCTCACCGGTGATGATGAGGTCTGCGGCGGCCACGTCCGCGGCCAGATCGGTGTGCTCGGCGATCACCGCGGCCCCCGGCTCCCGGCGCCCGCCCAGCGCCAGCAGGGCGGCGCCGATCCCGCCGGCCGCACCGGCCCCCGGCTGATCGGCGACGTCACCACCGAGTTCGGCGGCCCAGGACCGCAGCCGGTCCTCCAGCAGTTCGACGGTGGCCGGGTCGGCCCCCTTCTGCGGACCGAACACCGCGGCAGCACCCATCGGTCCCAGCAGCGGGTGTTCGACGTCACTGGCGGCGATCAGTTCGATGCCGGCCAGCCGGGACCTCGCCTCGGACAGTCCGCCCAGCGCCTCGACGAGTCCGCGGCCGCCGTCGGTGCACGAACTGCCCCCGAGACCGACGACGATCCGCCGGGCGCCCGCATCCACCGCGGCGGTCATCAACTCACCCACTCCCCGGCTGTCCGCGGCCACCGCGGTCTCCGGGTCGGGGTGCCGGCCGAGCAGTGTCAGCCCGCACGCCTGCGCGCATTCGATGTAGGCGGTGCCGTCGTGCAGCACCCATTGTGCGTCGGTCCAGGTGCCCAGTGGACCGTGCACCGTCGCCGTCCGCCGCCCGCCGAGCCGGCTGGCCAGGACGTCGACGAAGCCGGGGCCGCCATCGGACTGCGGGGCCAGCGTCAGCCGGTCGCTGCCGCGGGCCGCCGCCCAGCCCGCGGCGATGGCCTCGGCGGCCTGCACCGCGGTGAGGCTGTCCCCGTAACAGTCCGGCGCGATCAGCACTCCCAGGCCCGTCATTCCAGCAGCGTAGAGCCTGGGTTTCGGAGGTGCATGCCGGGCGGTCGGCGGCCGGGAAGTAATCTGGACGGCGTGAATCTGCTCGGCCGCAAGAAGGACAATCCGTCACCGGACGACGACGAGTCGACGCCTCAGGCGGCCCCCGCCGGGGACGACACGACTCCCCGGGTGACCGCCCCGAAGGGCCGGCCGACTCCCAAGCGCAGTGAGAGCAGCCGTCGGCGCGGCCCCGTCGCCCCGGCCCCGATGACCACCGCCGAGGCACGCAAGCGCCGCAAAGAGGTCGGCGGCCCCAAGCTCACCAAGGAAGAGAAGCGCGCCCAGAAGCTGACCCGGCGCGCCGACATGGCCGACCGCCGGGAACGGATGATGGCCGGCGAGGACGCCTACCTGCTGCCCCGCGACAAGGGACCGGTCCGTCGCTACGTGCGCGACCTGGTCGACGCCCGCCGCAACCTGCTGGGCCTGTTCATGCCGATTGCGCTCGGCCTCATCCTGATCACGCTGTCGGTGCCCTCGCCCGCTGTGCAGCAGCCGCTGTCCTTCGCGATGCCGGTGCTGCTGGTCGTGATGGCCATCGACGGTGTGCTGGTGGGCCGGTACGTGAACCGCAAGGTCGACGAGAAGTTCCCGAACAACACCGAGACCGGTTTCAAACTCGGTTTCTACGCCGCCAGCCGCGCCTCGCAGCTGCGCCGGATGCGGGCGCCGCGGCCGATGGTCAACCGCGGCGACGACGTCTGACTCGGTATATGCCCGGCCGCTCCGCTGACCCTGGGGTGCGGGTATTGGTCCTCGGCGGGATCCGGTCGGGCAAGTCGCAGTGGGCCGAGACCGATATCGCCGCGCCGGCCGTGCGCTACGTGGCCACCGGCCGCACCGACTCCGGGGATCCCGAATGGTCGCGACGCGTACAGGCCCATCGCAGCCGCCGCCCGGTGCACTGGTCGACCCTCGAAACCGCCGATGTGGCTACGGCATTGCGCACCGACAACCGGACCGCGACGCTGGTCGACGACATCGGTGGCTGGCTGACCGCCACCATGGACCGCCGCGACGCCTGGAACGGCGGGTCGGTGAGCGCCGACATCGACGAATTGTGCGTCGCTGTCCGGGGATTCACCGGCAGACTGAGTCTGGTGAGCCCGGAGGTGGGGTTGACGATCGTCCCCGCGACTGCCGGTGGCCGGTTGTTCGCCGACGAACTGGGCACGCTCAACCAGCGGCTGGCCGCGCTGTGTGACCGGGTGGTGCTGGTGGTGGCCGGGCAGCCACTGGTCGTGAAGGAGAGCATGTGAGCACGTTCCCTGCGGTGGTCCCGCCGGATCCCGAGGCCGAGCGCGCCGCCCGGGCCCGGCAGCGCAGCCTGACCAAACCGCCCGGGTCGCTGGGCCGGCTGGAAGACCTTTCGGCGTGGGTGGCGGCCTGCCAGGGCACCTGTCCCCCAAGTCAATTCAGCCGTGCCCGGGTTGTGGTGTTCGCCGGTGATCACGGGGTCACCGCGGCGGGGGTCTCGGCCTTCCCGTCCGAGGTGACCGCGCAGATGGTGGCCAACTTCGACGCCGGCGGAGCCGCGATCAACGTGCTGGCCGAACTGGCCGGCGCCGGGGTCCGCGTGGTGGACATGGCGGTGGACGGCGACCCGCGCGATGACGCCATCGGCGCACACCGGATCCGCCGCGGCAGCGGGAACATCACGGTCGAGGACGCGCTGACCGCCGAACAGGCCGCCGACGCCGTCGCGGCCGGGCGCACCATCGCCGACGAAGAGGTGGACGCCGGCGCCGACCTGCTGATCGCCGGCGACATGGGTATCGGGAACACCACGCCGGCAACGACTTTGATCGCCGCACTGACCGGCTCGGAGCCGGTGGCGGTGATCGGGCGCGGCACCGGTATCGACGATGCGGGCTGGGCCCGTAAGGCGTCGGCGATCCGCGACGCGCTCTACCGGGCCCGCGGCGCCGTCGCCGATCCGTTTGCGCTGCTGCGGGTGTGCGGAGGCGCCGACCTGGCCGCGATGGCAGGTTTCCTGGCTCAGGCCGCGGTACGGCGCACCCCGGTGCTGCTCGACGGCGTGGTGGTCACGGCGGCCGCACTGGTCGCCGAGCAACTCGCCCCGGGCGCATCGGCCTGGTGGCGGGCCGGGCACCGGTCCACCGAACCCGCGCACACCCTGGCGCTGCGGCACCTGGAGTTGGAGCCGATCCTGGATCTGCGGATGTGCCTCGGGGAGGGCAGTGGTGCCGCGGTCGCGCTGCCGGTGCTGCGCGCCGCGGTGGCCACCCTGGCCTCGATGGCCACCTTCGCCGAAGCCGCAGTGGCCGGCGCCCCCGACTCTGACTCATGATCGCCTCGCTCGCTTCGGCTTTCGCGTTCAGCACCGTGCTGCCGATCCGAAGCGACCGACCGTTCGGGCGCGGCGCGCTGACCGCACTCCCGGTTGTCGGGGCGGTGCTGGGTGGCGTGGCCGCGGCAGTGGTCTGGGCGGGTGCCGAACTGTTCGGGTCCGGCCCGCTGCCGGGTGTGCTGGCGGTCGCGGCGCTGCTGCTGCTCACCCGCGGCCTGCACATCGACGGGTTGTCCGACACGGTCGACGGGCTGGGTTGCTACGGGCCCCCCGAGCGTGCGCTGACGGTGATGCGCGGCGGCACGGCCGGACCGTTCGGCGTGGCCGCCGTCGTGGTGGTGCTCCTGGTGCAGGGCCTGACCTTCGGCGCCGTCGGACCGGAGGCGGTTATCGTCGCCGTGCTGGCGGGGCGGGTCGCGGTGCTGGTCACCTGCCGGCGTTCGGTGCCGGCCGCGCCCGGCAGCACCCTGGGCACACTGGTCGCGGGCACCCAGCCGGTCTGGGTGGTGGCAGCCTGGGCGGTGGCCCTGGCCGCCGCGGCGGCGTTCGCCACCCCGCGGCCGTGGCAGGGTCCGTTGGTGGTGCTGGTGACGCTGGGCCTGAGCGCGGTGCTGGTGGCGCACTGCGTGCGCCGGTTCGGCGGCATCACCGGCGATGTGCTGGGCGCATCCGTCGAGGTCACGACCACGCTCACGGCGCTGGGTCTGGCTATCCATTAGCGTCGAAGGGGTGAGTGCGCCGACTTTCACGCTGGACAACCGCTTCGCCACCGACCTGCCCGAGCTGGCGATCAGCTGGCAGGCACAATCCCCGCCCGCCCCGACCCTGTTGCTGCTCAACGAGGCATTGGCCGATGAGCTGGGCCTGGATCCGGACTGGCTGCGTACCCCCGACGGTGTCGGCCTGCTCACCGGCACGACGCTGCCCGCGGCGGCGACGCCGGTGGCCCAGGTGTACGCGGGCCACCAGTTCGGCGGGTTGCAGCCGCGCCTCGGCGATGGCCGGGCGCTGCTGCTCGGCGAGTTCGGCGACGGCCGGGACCTGCACCTCAAGGGTTCGGGCCGGACACCGTTGGCGCGCGGCGGGGACGGGCTGGCCGCGGTCGGGCCGATGGTCCGCGAATACCTGATCAGTGAGGGCATGCACGCCCTGGGCATCCCGACCACGCGCTCACTGTCGGTGGTGGCCACCGGCGCGTCCGTGCACCGGGAGACGCCGCTGCCCGGTGCCGTGCTGGCCCGGGTGGCCGCCAGCCACCTGCGGGTCGGCAGCTTCCAGTACGCCGCCGGCACCGGGGACCTCGGGCTGCTGCGCCGACTGGCCGATCACGCGATCGCCCGCCATCATCCCGGCGCCGCGGCGGCCGCCAATCCGTATCTGGCGCTGTTCGACGCGGTGATCACCGTGCAGGCGCAGCTGGTGGCGCGCTGGATGCTGGTCGGATTCATCCACGGCGTGATGAACACCGACAACGTGACGATCTCCGGCGAGACCATCGACTACGGGCCGTGCGCGTTCATGGACACCTTCGACCCGGCGACCGTGTTCAGTTCCATCGACAGCTGGGGCCGCTACGCCTACGGCAACCAGCCGGCCATCACCGGATGGAACCTGGCGCGGTTCGCCGAGACGCTGCTGCCGCTGATCGACGACGACGTCGAGAAGGCCATCGAGGTCGCCACCGAGACCCTCGGTGGGTTCGCGGCCCGCTACCAGGAGGCCTGGCGCGCCGGGATGCACGCCAAGCTGGGCCTGCCCGCAGGTACCGATGACGCGCTGGTCGACGAGCTGCCCGCGCTGCTTGAGGAGCACAAGCTGGACTACACCTCGTTCTTCCGGGGCCTGGCGCGCGGCGACGTGGCGTTGGGGCTGATGAACTGGGTACCGCGCTGGCGCGCACATCAGCCCGACACCGCGGCGATGGACCGGGTCAACCCGGTCTACATCCCGCGCAACCACCTGGTCGAGGAGGCGCTGGCGGCCGCGACCGCCGGTGATCTGGAACCTGCGGCCCGCCTGCTGGACGTGCTCGGCGATCCGTTCACCGAACGGCCCGGGCTGCAGCGCTACGCCGCACCCGCATCCGAGGACTTCGCCGCGGGGTACCGCACGTTCTGCGGGACCTAGCGGCACCCGTCCAACGGGTCGCTCAGTTGAGCTTGGCCATCCAGCCGTGGGTATCGGCGAAGGTGCCGCGCTGGATACCGGTCAACGTGTCACGCAGGGCCATGGTGATCTCACCCGGCTTACCGTCGGCGATGGTGAACTCACCGTCGCGGTGCTTGACGTGCGAGACCGGGGTGATGACGGCGGCGGTACCGCAGGCGAACACCTCGGTGATCTCGCCCGCGGTGGCCTTCTTCTGCCACTCGTCGACGTCGATCTTGCGTTCCTCGATCGCGAAGCCGGCGTCAGTTGCCAACTGCAGCAACGAATCCCGGGTGATGCCCGGGAGCAGCGAACCGGACAGCTCCGGTGTCACCAGGCGCGCCGAGCCACCGCTGCCGAACACGAAGAACAGGTTCATCCCACCCATCTCTTCGACGTAGCGACGCTCGATCGCGTCCAGCCACACCACCTGATCGCAGCCCTGCTCGGCGGCCTGGGCCTGGGCCAGCAGCGAGGCGGCATAGTTTCCGCCGAACTTGGCGGCGCCGGTGCCGCCCGGCGAGGCCCGCACGTACTCGTGGGACAGCCAGACGCTGACCGGCTTGATGCCGCCCTTGAAGTACGCCCCGGCGGGCGAGCCGATCACCAGGTAGCGGTATTCGTCGGCGGGACGCACACCCAGACCGGGCTCGGTGGCGATGATGAACGGACGCAGGTACAGCGATTCCTCACCGCCGGCGGCGGGCACCCACTGCTCATCGACGGCGATCAGCTGGCGCAGCGACTCCAGGAACACGTCGGTGGGCAGTTCGGGGATGGCGAGCCGGTGCGCCGAACTCTGTAGCCGGGCGGCGTTGGCCTCCGGCCGGAACGACACGATGGAACCGTCGGCCCACCGGTAGGCCTTCAGCCCCTCGAAGATCTCCTGGCCGTAGTGCAGCACGATTGCCGACGGGTCCAGCTCGATCGGGCCGTACGGCACCACCTGCGCGTCGTGCCAGCCGTCGGCCCTGTTGTAGGACACCGACACCATGTGGTCGGTGTGATAGCGACCGAACCCCGGGTCGGCGAGGATGCCGGCTCGTACTTCATCGCTTGCCGGAGTGCTGGTGCGGGCAAGCGTGAATCCGAGAGGGCCGTCAGTCATGGACCGATTGTATCGCCCGAGGCTAGCGAGTTTTTACCGCCACGAACGGTGGGGTCACCACCTCGCATTCCAGTGCCCGGCCCCGCACGTCGA
Organism: Mycobacterium sp. AMU20-3851; assembly: GCF_043974665.1. Lineage (NCBI taxonomy): Bacteria > Bacillati > Actinomycetota > Actinomycetes > Mycobacteriales > Mycobacteriaceae > Mycobacterium > Mycobacterium sp. AMU20-3851. The sequence continues at coordinate 2,104,178 of NZ_CP146371.1, read as the reverse complement.
CGGTGACCGTCTGCCCGTCGGTGATGCCGGCCGCACTGTCGATCAGCGCCAGCGCGATACCGACTTTCAGTGTCGGAGAGAAGGTTCCCGACGTGGTGACACCGATGGGCGCCCCACCATCGAGGACCGTCAGGTCGGCGCGCAGCACTCCCCTGCCCAGCGCCTTGAGCCCCCGCAGCACCCGCTTCGGGCCGGCCTGCTTCTCGGCCAGCAACGCTTCGCGGCCCCAGAACTGCTCCTTCTTCCAGCCCACCGCCCAGCCGGTGCGTGCCTGCAGCGGTGAGATGCCGAGCGAGAGCTCGTGCCCGTGCAGCGGGTAGCCCATCTCGGTGCGCAGGGTGTCCCGGGCGCCGAGGCCGGCCGGCTCACCACCGGCGGCGCGGACGGCCTCGAGGAGCGCGTCGAACACCACGCCGGCGCGGTCCCATTCCGGCAGCAGCTCGAACCCGTGCTCACCGGTGTAGCCGGTGCGGCACACCCGGGTGAACACACCGTCGAACTCGGCGTCCGCGTAGCCCATGTAGTCCATCGAGGTGGGCAGGCCCAGGTGAGCGACGATCTCGGCGGCTTTCGGACCCTGCACCGCGAGCACCGCGTAGGAGCGGTGCTCGTCGGTGATGGTCAGCCCGGCCGGGGCGTGACGCTGCAATTCGGCGACCACCGCCGCGGTGTTGGCCGCGTTGGGTACCAGGAAGATCTCGTCGTCGGACACGTAGTAGGCGATCAGGTCGTCGATCACTCCACCAGATTCGTTGCAGCACAGCGTGTACTGCGCTTTGCCCGGGCCGATGCGGTCGAGGTCGTTGGTGAGCGTGGCGTTGACGTAGGCGGCCGCACCCGGCCCGCGTACCAGCGCCTTGCCCAGGTGGCTGACGTCGAAGAGGCCGACGGAATTCCGGGTGGCGTTGTGCTCGGCGACGGTGCCCGCATACGACACCGGCATCAGCCATCCACCGAACTCGGCGAAACTGGCGCCCAGCGCGCGGTGGCGGTCTTCCAGCGGTCCGTGCAGCAGATTGTCAGTCACGAACACACCCTAAGCCCGCCATGCTGGCGGCACACTGATCCGGTGGTGGACTTCGACGCGCTGGAAGCGGCCGGCATCGCCGATCCGCGCGGCCGGCGCGCCCTGATCGAGTACCTCGACGGGCTGGGTTTCACCGCCGAGGAGATGGTCCAGGCCGAGCGGCGAGGACGGTTGTTCGGACTGGCCGGTGACGTGCTGCAGTGGTCGGGCCCGCCGGAGTACAGCCTGCGGTCGGCGGCCGAGACGCTGGGCCTGCCGGTCCAGGACGTGGCACGGGCCTGGGCGGCCCTGGGTCTGACGGTGGACGGCCCAGATGAGCCCGCATTGAGCAAGGCCGACGTCGACGGCCTGGGCACCTGGGCCGATATCCGGCGGATCCTCGGCGACGAGGCGGCCACCGGGTTGCTACGGGTGATGGGGGCCAGCATGGCGCGGCTGTCCGAGGCCATCTCGTCGACCATCCGGGCCGGCTCTCCGGACATCCAGATCGAGCAGTCCCACGATGAGCTGCGCACCGCCCGGGCGTACCGCGCCGCGGCCGCGTTCGTGCCGCGCCTGGGCGAGATGATCGACGCGGTGCACCGCCACCACCTGATGAACACCCGCCGCTATTTCGAGCACGTGGTGCGTGACGGGTCGGCAAATGTGGTCTGCGGTATCGGGTTCGCCGATCTGTCCGGATTCACCTCACTCACCCAGACGCTGACCACCGTCGAGCTGTCCGAACTGCTCAACGAGTTCGGTGCGGCCACCGCCGATGTCGTGCACTCGGCGGGTGGCCGGCTGGTCAAGTTCATCGGTGACGAGGTGATGTGGGTGGCCTCCGATCCCGGGCAGTTGCTGCGGGTGGCACTCGGCATCGTCGGGCACCCGCGGGCGGCCGAGGCCGGGCTGCAGATCAGGGCGGGTCTGGATTACGGCACCGTGCTGGCCATCAGCGGGGACTACTTCGGCAACCCGGTCAACCGGGCGGCCCGGCTGGTCTCCGCCGCCGCACCCGGCCAGATCCTGGTTTCCGAGGCGGTGCACACACTGATGCCCGAACAACCGACCGGCCCTCCGCAGGCGCTGAGCCTGAAAGGGTTCAGCGAGCCGGTCACCGCGTATCCGCTGATCTGATTAGGGTGAACGGGGTGAGCAGCGCATCTGGCTACCAGGCCCCCACCGTCACCGTCAGCTCGTCCCTGCCCGCCAGGGGCCTCTCCGAGGCCGTCCTGGTCGTCGGCGTCGTCACCGGCGACGACGGCCCGGTGGTGGCCGAGGCTCAGACCCACCTGTCCGCCGACGCGACCGCCGCGATCGAGTCCGGGCTCAAGGCGCTGGGTGCCACCGGCGGCGAGGGCCAGCTGCATCGCCTGGTGATCGACGAGCTCCCGGTGGCCAGCGTGCTGACCGTGGGGCTGGGTGAGGCGCGGGACTGGCCCGCCGACACCATCCGCCGGGCGGCCGGTGCGGCGGCCCGCTCGCTGGACAAGGTCGGCACCGTGGTGGCCGCGCTGGCCGCGGTGGACCTGGAGGCCACCGTCGAGGGTCTGATCCTGGGCGCCTACCGCTTCAACGACTTCCGCAGCGACAAGACCGCGCCCAAGGACAATGGTCTGGGCAAGATCGTCGCACTGGCTGCCGACGCCAAGGCGGTGACGAAGGCTGTAGCGCAGCGCGCCGTGGACATCGCCTCGTCGGTGGCGACCGCCCGGGACTTCGTGAACACGCCGCCGAGCCATCTCTATCCTGCCGAATTCGCCAAGCAGGCAAAGGCTTTGGGCGAAGCGGTCGGCCTACAGGTCGAGGTGCTCGATGACAAGGCGCTGGCCAAGGGCGGCTACGGCGGCATCGTGGGGGTGGGCAAGGGCTCGTCCCGGCTGCCGCGCCTGGTGCGGCTGACCCATAAAGGCAAGGGCCGCAACCCGAAGCGGGTCGCACTGGTCGGTAAGGGCATCACCTTCGACACCGGCGGCATCTCCATCAAGCCGGCCGCCAACATGCACCACATGACCTCCGATATGGGTGGTGCGGCCGCCGTCATCGCCACGGTGGTGCTGGCCGCCAAGCAGGACCTGCCCATCGATGTGATCGCGACCGTGCCGATGGCCGAGAACATGCCGTCGGCCACCGCACAGCGGCCCGGCGATGTACTGACCCAGTACGGCGGCATCACAGTCGAGGTGCTCAACACCGACGCCGAGGGTCGGCTCGTCCTGGCCGACGCCATCGTGCGGGCCTGCGAGGACGATCCGGACTACCTCATCGAGACGTCCACCCTGACCGGCGCGCAGACGGTGGCCCTCGGTGCCCGCACCCCGGGTGTGATGGGCAGCGACGAGTTCCGCGACCGGGTGGCGGGGCTGTCGCAGGAGGTCGGTGAAAACGGTTGGGCCATGCCGCTGCCCGAGGAGTTGAAGGACGATCTCAAGTCGACGGTGGCCGACCTTGCCAATGTCAGCTCGTCGCGTTACGCGGGCATGTTGGTCGCCGGTGTGTACCTGCGCGAGTTCGTCGCCGAGGGTGTGCAGTGGGCGCACATCGACATCGCCGCGCCCGCCTACAACACCGGTGGGCCGTGGGGTTACACGCCCAAGGGCGGTACCGGGGTGCCGACGCGCACCATGTTCGCGGTGCTGGAGGACATCGCCGCGAACGGCTGATGCGGCGAAAGCCGCTGCGGGGGTGGACGGTCGGCGCTTCGGATCTGGGACTGCCGGCCGCCGATCCCGTTCGTTGGTCGCCGATCGGGCACACCGGAGACCGCGCGCCCATCCAGCGGGGGCCTGCCCCCGCCACCCCCATCAACGCAGATTACTCCGCGCGGTACTGCGCATCACCTGCGGAAAGGCGTGCGCCGCCCCGTAGACCAGGTACGCCTCCGGGGTCACCGGCCGCACCGGCTTGTTCTTCTGCACCGCGTCCAGGATGGCCTTGGCCACCTTCTCGGGGCCGTACCGGCGGAACGCGAAGCCCTTCTTGATCCGGGTGCGCAGGGCGTCGACCTCGGATTCGTGGCCGGGCAGGTCGAATTGGGTGCCGTCGATGATGTTGGTGTCCACCACGCCGGGGCACACGGTGGTCAGCCCGATGCCCGCGGGATCCAGTTCGGCGCGCAGGCAATCCGAGAACATGAACACCGCGGCCTTGCTGGTGGCGTACGCGTTCATCACCCGGGTCGGTGCGTAGGCCGCCATCGAGGAAACGTTGACGACGTGCCCGCCGGACCCGCGCTGCACCATCCGCGGCGCGAAGGCCCGGCAGCAGTTCACCACCCCGCCGAAATTGACGTTCAGCACCCGGTCGTACTGCTCTGGCGAGGTGTCCAGGAACATCCCGGCGTGACCGACCCCGGCGTTGTTCACCAGGATGTCGGGCACACCGTGGGTGTCACACACCTGCTCGGCGAACCGGTTCACCGCGTCCGCGTCGGCCACGTCGAGACGGTAGGCGTGCGCGCTGCCGCCCGCGGCGGTGATCTCCGCGACGGTGGCCGCGGCGGCATCTTCGTCGATGTCGCTGACCACCACTTCGGCGCCCTGTTCTGCGAACGCCACCGCGGTGGCGCGGCCGATGCCGCTGCCGGCGCCGGTCACCGACACCAACCGGTCCCCGAACGGCGCACGTTCCACACCGACCCGGGCCCGGGCGAGTTCGCGATGTGCGGGCGCCCCGGAGAGGTGATCGACGAGTTGGGTGACGGCGCGGGCCAGTGCGGCCGGATGCGACATCGGCGCCCAGTGCCCGGCGATCAGGTCACGACGCCACAGTTGCGGCACCCAGGATCCGATCTCGGCGAAGGCGTAGGACCGTACGTACGGATCGTTGGCATTGACGATCAGCTGCACCGGGACGTCGACACGGTGGTCGGCACGGGCGGTACCCAACCCGCGAAAGAAGTTGGCGCGGTACACCTTCATGCTGTTCGCGGCATCGCCGACGAAGGTTGCCGAATGGTGGATGGCCTCCGGCGCGATGCCGTCCTTGAGCAGCCGGCGCCGCATGTTGCCCCGGGCGAACGCGAACCGCACGGCCGCCGGCGCCAGCACCGGAGTGGAGAACGCCCCCATGTAGGACAGCCGGGCCAACTGGCTGAGTCCGCGGACGAACCGCCGCGGCCGGTACGGCCGCTTGAGGCCGTCGATGACGAAGCGGTTGAGGTGGTCACTGCTCGGGCCCGACACCGAGGTGAACGACGCTACGACGGACGTGGATTCGGGCCGCGCGAGGTACTCCCACACCCCGACCGAGCCCCAGTCGTGGGCGAGCACATGCACCGGCGCGTCCGGGCTGACGGCGCCGGCGACGGCCGCGAAGTCGTCGGCGAAGCGGGCCATCGTGTAGCTGGAGAAGTGTCTGGGCACCGCCGAGGCACCCACCCCGCGGTTGTCGTACCGGATGATCCGGAACCGGTCGGCGAGCAACGGGACCACGCCGTCCCACAGCACGTGAGAATCCGGCCAGCCGTGCACCAGCACCACCGTGGGTCCGTCCGGATTGCCCTCTTCGAAGACGGCGATCCGGGTGCCGTCGGCACTGTCGACGAACCGTTCGGCCCTGTCAGTCATGGCTATCCTTCGAGGTCTCTGCGCATGGCCCGGTCGCGCTCGATCCGGCGTCGGGAATCGTAGTCGCGCATCCGCTGCGGATAGCCCACCTTCTGCACGTCGTAGACGGGAACGTTGAGCTTCCCGCTCAGCTTCCGGGCCCCCGCGTGCCCACCGGTGCGCCGCCGGGTCCATTCGCCGTCGGCGGCCACCAGCACCACGGTCACCTCGGTGACGGTCGTCTGGGGTTCGACGAACGCCTCCACACCGGTGTGGGTGGCAACCCAGTTGCGGAGGTAGGTCAGATCGGCTGAAGCTTGTTCACGGTCCTGCGCGCGCGATCCGCCTCGCGGGCGCCGCCACCTGTCCAACAGTCCCAACTGCGGATACTCCTCTCGCATGCCTTCTTCGATGGTGCCAGAGCATGGAGTCGACGGTCCGTCACGAACGAGCACCGCGGACATGACAGGATAGAAGGGCAGACAGCAATCGATACGTGACGATGACTTTCGAGGAGTCAAAGCCCATGGCAATCTCCGTCCAGATGCCCGCACTCGGTGAGAGCGTCACCGAGGGGACCGTCACCAGATGGCTCAAACAAGAGGGCGACACCGTCGCCGTCGACGAACCCCTCCTTGAGGTCAGCACCGACAAGGTCGACACCGAGATCCCCTCGCCCGCCGCCGGTGTGCTCACCAAGATCATCGCGGCCGAGGACGACGTCGTCGAGATCGGCGGCGACCTCGCTTTGATCGGCGAAGAGGGCGAGTCCGCCCCGTCTGGTGACTCCACCCCCGCCGAGGAAGCTCAGCCCGAACCCGAGCCGGAACCCGAGCCCGCCGCCGAAGAGGCCGAACCCGAATCCCAGCCGGCCGAACCCGAGCCGGCCAAGCCCGCCGCCTCCGGCGGCGGCAAGTCCACCTCGGTGACGATGCCCGAGCTGGGCGAGTCGGTCACCGAGGGCACCGTCACCCGCTGGCTGAAGAAGGTCGGCGACACCATCGAGGTGGACGAGCCGCTGGTCGAGGTGTCCACCGACAAGGTCGACACCGAGATCCCGTCGCCGGTCGCCGGCACCCTGCTGTCGATCAGCGCCGAAGAGGATGACGTGGTCGCCGTGGGCGGCGAACTGGCCAAGATCGGCGACGCCGGTGCCGCATCCGAGCCCGAGCCCGAGCCCGAGCCGGAGCCCGAACCCGAACCGGAGCCCGAGCCCGAGCCGGCCCCCAAGGCCGAGGCCAAGCCGGAACCCAAGCCCGAGCCCAAGCCGGAACCCAAGCCCGAGCCCAAGCCGGAGCCGAAGTCCGAACCCACGCCGGCGGCCGCGAGTGCGCCGTCCGGTGATGGTTCGCCCTACGTGACCCCGCTGGTGCGCAAGCTCGCCTCCGAGAACGGCGTCGACCTGGCCTCGGTGAAGGGCACCGGCGTCGGCGGCCGCATCCGCAAGCAGGACGTGCTCGCCGCCGCCGAGTCCAAGAAGGCTCCCGAGGCCCCGGCCGCGGCTGCCCCCTCGGCACCGGCCGCCAAGGCTGCCGCCTCGTCGGCACCCACACCGGCGCTGGCCCACCTGCGCGGCACCACCCAGAAGGCCAACCGGATCCGGCAGATCACCGCCAAAAAGACCCGGGAGTCGCTGCAGACCACGGCGCAGCTCACCCAGGTGCACGAGGTGGACCTGACCAAGATCGTGTCGCTGCGCGCCAAGGCCAAGAAGAGCTTCGCCGAACGCGAAGGCGTCAATCTGACCTTCCTGCCGTTCTTCGCGGTCGCGGTGGTCGACGCACTCAAGGCGCACCCGAACATCAACGCCAGCTACGACGAGGACAGCAAGCAGATCACCTACTACGACGCCGAGCATCTGGGCTTCGCGGTGGATACCGAGCAGGGCCTGCTCTCCCCGGTCGTGCACAACGCCGGCGACCTGTCCCTGGGCGGCCTGGCCCGCGCGATCTCCGATATCGCCGCGCGCGCCCGGTCGGGCAACCTGAAGCCCGATGAGCTGTCCGGTGGCACCTTCACCATCACCAACATCGGCAGCCAGGGCGCGCTGTTCGACACCCCGATCCTGGTTCCGCCGCAGGCGGCGATGCTGGGCACCGGCGCCATCGTCAAGCGTCCCCGGGTGATCGTCGACGAGTTCGGCAACGAGTCGATCGGTGTGCGTTCGGTGGCCTACCTGCCGCTGACCTACGACCACCGCCTGATCGACGGCGCCGACGCCGGCCGTTTCCTCACCACCGTCAAGCGCCGGCTTGAGGAAGGCGCTTTCGAGGCCGACCTGGGGCTCTAACCGATGGCGGGGATGGTCGTCGCGATCGCGGGTTCCTCGGGTCTGATCGGATCGGCGCTGACGACGGCGTTGCGCACCGCCGATCACCGGGTGATCCGCCTCGTGCGCCGTCGCCCGTCCTCCGCCGAGGAGGTGTTCTGGAATCCGGACACCGGTGAGTTCGACGTCGGCGAGCTGGCCGGCGTCGACGCCGTGGTGAATCTGTGCGGCGTCGGTGTCGGATCCAAGCGGTGGTCCGGGGCGTTCAAGCAGAGCCTGCGCGACAGCAGGATCGGCCCCACCGAGGTGCTTGCCGGGGCGGTCGCCGACGCCGGTGTGCCGGTGCTGGTCAATGCGAGCGCCGTCGGCTACTACGGCGACACCCGTGATCGCGTGGTCGACGAAACCGCCTCGCGCGGAAGCGGTTTCCTGGCGCAGCTGTGTGCGGACTGGGAGGCTGCCACCGCGGCGGCAGACCAGGGCGGCGCGCGGGTGGTGCTGCTGCGCACCGGGCTCGTGCTGTCGCCCGGTGGCGGGATGCTCAGCCGGTTGCGCCCGCTGTTCGGGTTCGGCCTGGGGGCCCGGCTCGGCAATGGGCGGCAGTACTTTCCGTGGATCAGCCTCGACGACCAGATCCGGGCGATCCAGTTCCTCATCGACCGCCACGACGTGTCCGGTCCGGTCAATATGACCGGGCCGGCGCCGGTCACCAATGCCGAGTTCACCGCGGCGTTCGGCCGTGCGCTGAAACGCCCGACCCCGGTGAGCGTGCCGGGGTTCGCGCTGCGCGCGCTGCTCGGCGAGTTCGCCGACGAGGGCTTGCTGAGTGGGCAACGGGCCATCCCGGCCGTGCTGGAGCGGGCCGGCTTCGGGTTCCGGCACAAGACCGTCGGCGAGGCGCTCGCCTATGCCACCGCCGGCGCGCCCCCGGCGTAGCGTTGTCTTTCATGGATTCCATCCGGTCTTCCTCGGCGCCCCTGCAGGTCAAACTGCTGGGCACGGTCGACTATCGCGAGGCCTGGCAACTGCAGCGCGAGATCGCCGAGGAGCGGGTGTCCGGCGGCCCGGACACATTGCTGCTGCTCGAACACCCCCCGGTCTACACCGCCGGGAAACGCACCGAGGCGCACGAGCGCCCCACCGACGGCACTCCCGTGGTGGACACCGACCGCGGCGGCAAGATCACCTGGCACGGACCGGGACAGCTGGTCGGTTATCCGATCATCGGGCTGACCGAGCCGCTCGATGTGGTGAATTTCGTTCGGCGCCTTGAGGAAGCGCTCATCTCGGTGTGCGCGGGCTTCGGGGTGGAGTCGGGCCGGGTCGAGGGCAGGTCCGGGGTGTGGGTCCCGGGCGTTCGCACCCCCGCCAAGGTGGCCGCGATCGGCATCCGGGTGGCACGCGGGGTTACCCTGCACGGCTTCTCGCTGAACTGTGACTGCGACCTGGACGCGTTCGGCGGCATCATCCCGTGCGGCATCGCCGACGCCGGGGTCACCTCGCTGACCGCTGAATTGGGTCGACCCGTCGCAGTGAAAGATGTCACCACCGCGGTGGCCGATGCCGTCTCCGACGCCCTGGACGGACGCATCCGAGTAGCATTGTCCGAGTGACTGTCGTACCCGAAGGCCGTAAGCTCCTGCGCCTCGAGGTGCGCAACGCCGAGACCCCGATCGAGCGCAAGCCGCCGTGGATCAAGACCAAGCTGCGCACCGGTCCGGAGTACACCGAGCTGAAGAGTCTGGTCCGCCGCGAGGGTCTGCACACCGTCTGCGAAGAGGCCGGCTGCCCCAACATCTACGAATGCTGGGAGGACCGCGAGGCCACCTTCCTCATCGGCGGCGAGCAATGCACCCGGCGCTGCGACTTCTGCCAGATCGACACCGGCAAGCCCGCCGAGTTGGACCGCGACGAACCCCGCAGGGTCGCCGAGAGCGTGCAGGCGATGGGTCTGCGGTACTCCACCGTCACCGGCGTTGCCCGCGACGACCTGCCCGACGGCGGGGCCTGGCTGTACGCCGAGACGGTCCGCCAGATCCACGCGCTCAACCCGAACACCGGTGTCGAGTTGCTGGCCCCGGACTTCAACGGCAACCCTGAGCAGCTCACCGAGGTGTTCGAGTCCCGGCCGGAAGTGTTCGCGCACAACGTCGAAACCGTGCCGCGCATCTTCAAGCGGATCCGGCCCGCGTTCCGTTACCAGCGCAGCCTCGACGTCATCACCGCCGCGCGCGACTTCGGCCTGGTGACCAAGAGCAATCTGATCCTGGGGATGGGCGAGACCCCCGACGAGGTGCGCACCGCGCTGGTCGACCTGCACGAGGCCGGCTGCGACATCGTCACCATCACCCAGTACCTGCGTCCGTCACCGCGCCACCACCCGGTGGACCGCTGGGTGCACCCCGACGAGTTCGTCGAGTTCACGACGTTCGCGGAGGGGCTCGGTTTCGCCGGCGTGTTGGCCGGACCATTGGTGCGCTCGTCCTACCGCGCGGGCCGGCTCTACGAGCAGGCGGCACGGGTTCGGACGGCCGCGACTCCACCCGTATCCTGATGTGATGGCGAAACGTACTCCCGCCCAGACCAAGGCAGCCAAGGCCGAGGCCAAGGCCGCCCGCAAGGCGGCGTCCAAGCAGCGGCGCAGCCAGCTGTGGCAGGCATTCCAGATTCAGCGCAAAGAAGACAAGCGCCTGCTGCCGTACATGGTCGGGGCGTTCGTCGTGATCGTCGGGGCCTCGGTGGCGCTGGGCATCTTCGCCGGCGGGTTCACCACGTACTTGATGATCCCGCTCGGCGTCATCCTCGGCGCACTCGTCGCGTTCATCATCTTCGGCCGTCGCGCGCAGAAGTCGGTGTACAAGAAGGCCGACGGCCAGACGGGTGCGGCGGCGTGGGCGTTGGACAACCTGCGCGGCAAGTGGCGCGTCACCCCCGGCGTCGCGGCGACCGGACACTTTGACGCGGTGCACCGGGTGATCGGTCGGCCCGGCGTGCTCCTGGTCGGTGAGGGCGCACCTTCACGGGTGAAACCGCTGCTGGCTCAGGAGAAGAAGCGCGTCGCGCGCCTGGTCGGCGATGTCCCGATCTACGACATCGTCGTCGGTAACGGCGAGGGCGAGGTGCCCCTGGCCAAGCTGGAGCGCCACCTCAACAAGTTGCCCGCCAACATCTCGGTCAAGCAGATCGATTCGCTGGAGTCACGGCTGGTGGCGCTGGGTTCGAAGGTCGGCCCGGCGGCCATGCCCAAGGGCCCGATGCCCAACGGCGCCAAGATGCGCGGCGTGCAGCGCACCGTGCGGCGCAAGTAGCAACTGCCGTCCGCGCGACGGTGTGACTGTCGTTACCGTCCGCTCGCCGCGCGAGCGCTCATCGCCGCACCACGGCGGTCTTGGTGGCCAGGTCGTGCAGGCTGCGCTGGTCGCTGTCGGTGAACAGCGCCGGAATCACCAGCGCGGTCAGCAGGCCGCGGGCGATCGCCCGGCCCACTCCCACATGCCGGCGGTTGTCGACGGACACCACCATCAGTCCGAGCGCTGCCTGACCTGGTGTGAAGCCGAACATCCGCACCGACACCACACCCAGCACCAGCCAGATCACCAGCACCGCGGTGGACAGGGCCTGCAGAGACAGCAGGCCCATGCTCATTCCGAGGGCGGCCAGACCGTAGGAGATCAGCCAGTCGACCAGCAGCGCTGCGGTTCGTCGACCGAATCCGGCGATGGAACCCGGCCCGTATTGCGGAAAACCCAGTCGATGGCCCGGGTACTCGTTCGGCGGCTCCCCCGGCGCGCCCGAGCTTGAAGGTTCGGGTCCAGACAACCAGGATGAGAGATCACGGGCCATGCAGCCAAGCATAGAGCGAGGGCCATTGCGTAACTTCTACGCAACATCCGGTTGATGACCGTGCAACATCGTGTCCTTAGCGTCAACGCGCGGGTCACCAGAAAAGGAGAATTCGTAGTGGCAGAAAAGACCTCCGATGACATCTTCAAGCTGATCAAGGACGAAAACGTCGAGTACGTCGACATTCGGTTCTGCGATCTGCCCGGTGTCGTCCAGCACTTCTCGATCCCGGCATCGGCGTTCGACGAGAGCGTGTTCGAGGACGGGCTCGCCTTCGACGGCTCCTCAGTGCGCGGCTTCCAGTCGATCCACGAGTCCGACATGATGCTGCTGCCCGATCCCAACACGGCGCGCATCGATCCGTTCCGGGCGGCCAAGACGCTGAACCTGAACTTCTTCGTGCATGACCCGTTCACCCGCGAGGCGTACTCGCGCGACCCGCGCAACGTGGCCCGCAAGGCGGAGAACTACCTCGTCAGCACCGGCATCGCCGACACGTGCTACTTCGGCGCCGAGGCCGAGTTCTACATCTTCGACTCGGTGAGCTTCGACTCGAAGATGAACGGCACCTTCTACGAGGTGGACTCCGAGTCCGGCTGGTGGAACAGCGGCGAGCCCTACGAGGCCGACGGCTCACCCAACCGCGGCTACAAGGTCCGCCCCAAGGGTGGCTACTTCCCCGTCGCGCCCTACGACCACTACGTCGACCTGCGCGATGAGATGGCCACCAACCTGACCAACGCCGGGTTCATCCTGGAGCGCGGCCACCACGAGGTGGGTACCGCCGGGCAGGCCGAGATCAACTACAAGTTCGACACGCTGCTGGCCGCGGCCGACGATGTGCTGCTGTTCAAGTACATCATCAAGAACACGGCATGGCAGAACGGCAAGACCGTCACCTTCATGCCGAAGCCGCTGTTCGGCGACAACGGTTCGGGTATGCACGCCCACCAGTCGCTGTGGAAGGACGGCAAGCCGCTGTTCCACGACGAGTCCGGCTACGCGGGCCTGTCCGACATCGCCCGTCACTACATCGGCGGCATCCTGCACCACGCCCCGTCGCTGCTGGCGTTCACCAACCCGACGGTGAACTCCTACAAGCGTCTGGTGCCGGGCTACGAGGCCCCGATCAACCTGGTGTACAGCCAGCGCAACCGCTCGGCCTGTGTCCGTATCCCGATCACCGGCAACAACCCGAAGGCCAAGCGCCTCGAGTTCCGCTGCCCGGACAGCTCGGGTAACCCGTACCTGGCGTTCGCGGCGATGCTGATGGCCGGCATCGACGGCATCAAGAAGAAGATCGAGCCGCTGGCCCCGGTCGACAAGGACCTCTACGAGCTGCCGCCGGACGAGGCCGCCAACATCCCGCAGGCCCCGACCTCGCTGGCCGCGGTGATCGACCGCCTCGAAGAGGACCACGAGTACCTCACCGAGGGTGGCGTGTTCACCGAGGACCTCATCGAGACCTGGATCTCCTACAAGCGGGAGAACGAGATCATGCCGATCCAGATCCGGCCTCACCCGTACGAGTTCTCGCTCTACTACGACGTCTAGGTCGCCGTAGGTCGTTGAGCGCAAACATTGGAGGCCCCCGGTTCGCCGGGGGCCTCCTCTGTGTCGGTGTCAGTGGGTAGGGTCGAAAACCATGATCAACCTGTCCGCCCGCCTGGACGCGTTCGCACCGACGGTGCTGAGCCTGTTCCGTATCGTGTTCGGATTCTTGTTCGCCGCGTTCGGCACCTCGAAGATGTTCGGCTGGCCGATTGCGATGACGCAACCATTCGGCGCTTGGCCCGCCTGGTACGCGGGCCTGATCGAACTGGTCGCCGGCCTGCTGATCATGCTCGGGTTGTTCACCCGTGCAGCGGCTTTCATCGCCTCCGGCACGATGGCGGTGGCCTACTTCTGGCAGCACCAGCCGATGGGGCTGTGGCCCATCGTCCCGCCGGAATACGGCGGCAACGGCGGGTTGAGCCCGATCCTGTTCTGTTTCGCGTTCTTCCTGCTGGTCTTCGCCGGTCCGGGACCCTATTCGCTGGATCGGCTACGCACCCGCACCCCCGAGACTGGCAATTAAACGGACCGTAGTCCTACCATTGGGCATGGCCACGACAGATATCGACACCAAGCTCACGAAGTTCGCTCCCGTTGTGCTCTCGGTTTTTCGAATCGTGTTCGGACTCCTGTTCACCCTGCACGGCACCCAGAAGCTGTTCGGGTTCCCCAGCGCCGCGTCCAGCGGCACCGTCCCGTTCGGCACCTGGCCGTACTGGTATGCCGGTGTCCTTGAGGTGGCCCTGGGACTGCTGATCCTGGTCGGGCTGTTCACCCGCATCGCGGCGTTCATCGCCTCCGGCCAGATGGCCTACGCGTTCTTCAGCTCGCACTTCCCGAAGGCATTCTGGCCCATCGACAACGGCGGTGAACCCGCGGTGCTGTTCTGCTTCGGGTTCTTCCTGCTGGTGTTCACCGGCGGCGGTGCGATCGCCCTGGACAACGTGATACGGCGCAGGTCGGCCGCGCCGGCGGTCTGACTCAGCCGGCTTCGCGCGCCCACGCCGGCGCGATGAAGATCCCCTCGGCTTCCACGGTCACGCCTTCGTCGTCCAGGATCTGGCCGCGGGCAAAGGCTTTGATGCCCTCGGTTCGTTCCACCCAGGCCTCGGCGCGCAGCGGCCCGAGCGGAGTGGCGCGCAGATATTTCAGCGTGAGCGTGCCGGTGAACCGCGGCTGGCGCAGTCCGTCACTGGCCACCTCACCGAGGATGTGGTCGAGCACCAGCGCGCAGATGCCACCGTGCACCCGTCCGGGTGGGCCCTCATAGGGTGCGCCGAGACTGAATTCGGTCCGGCAGCGGCCTGATTCGGTGTGCTCGACCGTCAACGGGGGCGCGATCGCGTTCCGCAACCCGATCACCGGATCGGCCAGGACCACCGGCCGCCCGGTCTCCGCGTGACGCATGGTCCGGGGCCCGTCGTGACGCTGTTGCTCCAGCGTCTCCGCGACCGCCTCCAGGGCGAGCTGTGCCTGCCGGATGGTCGCACTGTCGGCGCCGGTGCTGATGCTGGCCTCGACCAACCGGCGCACCGCCGCCGTCAGGGGCCCGTGCAGTGCCAGCTGACGGTCGTGTTCGTCGGCCGTGATCTCGGTGAACATCATCTGGTTCTATCAGGCGGCCGCGCCACCCCTGAACGCGCCCATCGGCGACGGTCGAGGGCACTTTTGTGGTGTACTTCCAGCAAAGCCGCCGCTGCCCCGACTCGGCCGGCGTCGAGACGGAGGCATTGGTCGTGAAGGACTCGATCACAGCGGGTGACGCGCGCTATGTGGGCCGCGTGGGCGCGCTCGCGGTGGCGCTGGGAATCGGGTTGGGCATCGGTTCCGGCGTCGTGCTGCCGACACCGACGGCATGGGCCGATCCGGACACCGGGGGCTCCGAGACCAGCCAGTCCGACAGCACATCCGGCTCCAGCGGTACCGACACCGCGGGCACCGAAACGGCCGGCACCGAATCGGGCGGGCACAACCCAGATACCGAGCCCGGCGCGAGCACCGCCGCGGCGGAGGCGGCCGTGCCGGACAGCATCGTCGAAGACGCCGCCGAGGTGACCGACCCCGACCCTGTCCCGGCCCGGACGATCAGCCCGAAGAAGAAGCCGCGCACCGCCATCACCGCTCGATCCGCCCGGACCGCGGCGGCGCCGTCGCGGACGACACGGCACGACGACGACGCCGAGCAGCCCGCGACGACGATCCAGCGCGCCACCGCCGCCGAATCGCCCGATAAGGTCTCGGCCCCGGTGGTCACCGCCTCCACATCGGCGGCCGCACTGAACGATGCTGTCCCCCGGGCTGTTCCGCAGCTTTCGCTGCCCACCCCGGCGCAGGTCGTCACCACTGTGCTGTCGGCGCTGACCGCGCCGTTTCACGGCAGCAAGCCCGGCACCCCCGTCGAGTTCCCGGGCCTGTGGGTGATGCTGGCGGCCGCCCGGCGCCAACTCGATCCCAGCCCGGCCGTCACCGCGGCATCGGCCCCGGCCGTCATGGCCGTCGCCGCAGCCGTCAACGGGCAGCCGATCATCGGCGAACCGGTTCTCGGCGAACCCGATCCGACCACCGGCGCCGTCGCCGGACGCGTGGTGGCCACCGATCCCGAGGGTGCCAGACTCAGCTACGCCCTGCTCACCCGCCCCACCGAAGGCACCCTGACCTTCACCTCCGCCGGGGTGTTCACCTACACCCCCACCGCCGCGCAACGCATCCGCGCCTGGCTGGGACCGGTGGACGACGCCGTGTTCACGCTGACCGTGTCCGACGGCACAACCGCCAAAGTCACCACCGCGGTGGCCATCCCGATCAGTCCCACCCCCGTCCACCTCCTGGCCCCGGTGACCGCGGCCGGCAACCCGACCGCGGTCGCGGCCACCAACAGCCGTGCCTACCTGGTCGATTCGACCGCGGGCACGGTGACGGTGGTCAACACCCTCGACGGCACGGTGCTCTCGACCATTCCGGTGGGACGCAACCCGGTTTCGGTGGTGGTCAAGGCCGACGGCAAGGCCGTGTACGTCGCGAACGCCGACGACCGTTCGATCTCGGTGATCGACACCGCCACCAACACCGTGAAACGACAGGTCACGCTCAGCTTCACACCCACCACCCTGGCCATCACCCCGTCCGGTTCGACGGTGTACATCGGCAATGCGACCGGCAAGATGGCCAAGCTGAGCACCTCCACCAACCGCGTCGCCGGCTGGGTCGGCAACACCACCGGCGCCACCTCGGTCATCGTCAGCCCGAACGGCAAACGGGTGTACGTGACGACACCGAACGGCATCACCGTCTACACCACCTCGTCGTGGACGAATGCCGCGAAAACCGTTGCCGGTACCGCGGGTTCGTCGGTGCTGGCGGTCAGCCGGGACAGCGCATCGGTCTATACCGTGACCGGCGGCACCGACGTCACGGTGCGCACGGCCACCGGCGCCGCGACCGGCTCCCAGTTCACCGTCGCCGCGCCGGTCACCGCCGGCAGCACCAACGTGGACGGAACCCTGCTGTTCCTGGCGTCCGCGGACGGCGGTTTCACCGTCTACGGCACCGCGACCCGCACCCGGCTGCGCACGCTGGACATCGGCAGCAGCGCCGGCATGATCGCGGCGAGCCCGGACGGGATGGAGCTCTACGTCACCGACCCGGCCGGCGGCGCGCTGCGCGTGGTGTCCCTGGTCCCGCCCAATCTGCGTCCGGAGGTGGTGGCGCCGACCGGCACCGGCGACGCGGTCACCGGCCGGGTGACCGGTTCCACCGGCGTCACCGACGGCGACGGCGACCCGTTGAAGATCACCGTGCTCACCAAACCGACCAAGGGCACCATCACCTTCGGCGCCGACGGCAGCTTCAGCTACACCCCCACCGCGACCGCCCGGCACAAGGCCGCCGCGGACATCGCGCCACTGTCCGCCCTGACCGATACGGTCACCATCACCGTCGACGACGGCCGCCGCGGCGTTGTCCAGCAGACCATCACCATCGCGGTGGTGCCGGCCAACATCGATCCCACCGTGAAAGTGGCCGTCGGAACGCCCAATTCGAGCACCGGCGTGATCACCGGTTCGGTGAAGGCCACCGACGCCAACGGCGACCGCATCTTCTACGACGGCACCACCGCCACCATGACCGGCACGCTCGTGGTCGGCGGTGACGGTCGGTTCACCTTCACCCCGACCGTCACCGCCCGCCATGCCGCAGCCGGGACCGACCCGGCGGCGGTGCGGATCGCGCACTACACCATCACCGTCGACGACGGGCACGGCGGCGTCGTCGAGGTGCCACTCGCACTCCCGATCAGCCCCCGTAACACCGCGCCCACCGCGCCCACCATCACCGGGCTGAACACCGACGCCGCCACCGGGCGGGTGACCGGGACACTCACCGTCACCGACGCCGACCGGGATGCGCTGACGTTCACCGTGCCCACACCGCCGTCCCGCGGCACGGTGGTGGTGAACGCCGACGGCACATTCAGTTACACCCCCACCGCCGCCGCACGCGCCGGCGGCGCCGGCACCGACTCGTTCCAGGTGACCGTCGACGACGGGCACGGTGGCACCCGGATGCTGACCGTCGCGGTCAGCATCGCCGCCTCCACACCGGGCAATGACCTGCCCGTGCTCGGCGCGGTCGCCTACTCCGTACACGCGGTCACCGGCGTGGTCACCGGCCAGGTGCACGTCACCGATGCGTCGCCGCTGAGCTATCTACTCGCCTCGGTCGCCCCCACCACCGGGGTGCTGAGCATCGACCGGTCCACCGGTGAATTCACCTTCACCCCGACCGCCGCGGCGCGCTACCGGGCGTACTTCACCCCCGGCGAGGACCAGCTGACGTTCACGGTGTCGGCCCTCGACGGCCAGGACGGCATCCCGGTGGACGTCAGCGTCCCGATCACCGCGGTGCACCCCGACGTCGACGGCACGCTCACCCTCGCCGAGTTGAAGAACCTGGCGCTGACCGGCTACGTCGACATCGCCAAGAACCCGAACGGCAAGGTGCGGGCGATCGACGGCACCTTCACCCTCGACACCGTGACCGGCGCGGCCTCGGCCGCGGCCCTGCTGAACCGGATGTCCACCCACCTGGGGATCCCCGCCGGGTTCGCCGACGCCGCGGACGTCACGGTGTCCACCAACGCATTCGGCTCCGTGTACTACCGGCTGCGCCCGACGGTCAACGGCCTGCCGGTGATGGGCGGCGAGGTGGTGCTGACCACCGACAGCACCGGCACGGTGACCAGCCTGATCAGCAGCTACGATCCGGCCGTCAGCAGCGTGTCCACCGTCCCCACCGGAACGGTGGACCGGGTGTCCAAGGTCATCGACCTGGTCAAGGCGGACCTGCTGTCCGACTTCGGTGGGCGCCCCAGCCAGGCGACCAAGGACGCGTTCCTGGCGACACTGAGCTTCGACACCGATCTGGTGATCTACAACGAAGATCTCAACAACCCACCCCAGCTGGCCTGGCGGGTGGTCGTCACCTCGGCGGCCGACAGCATCTACCCCTCGGTGGGGACCCGCTACTTCATCGCCGCCAACGGCCCGAAACCCGGCACCATCATCAACGAGTTCTCCACCGCCCAGCATGCACTCGCACCGGTACGGTCCTCCGGCACAGATCAATTGGGCAAGGTGCGGACCGTCGCCGCGGCCAACACCGGCACCTCGATCGTGCTGACCGACGCGGTCCGCAACATCAGCACCTACGCCACCACCTATCAGAGCGCCTGGTCCGGATTGCCCAGCATCCCGGGCACCGCGGTCGGTTACACGACGAGCTGGCTGAGGTCGGCGGTCTCCGCGCAGGCCAACATGATCCGGGTCCACGACTACTACTCGACGGTGCTGGGCCGGGATTCCTTCGACGACAACCACGCACCCGTGATGATGAGCATCGACTACAACCCCGGCGGAAGTTCGGCGACCGGTTGGCGCAATGCCGCCTGGTCCGGTTCGGTCCTGGTGTTCGGTGATGCCGGAAACACCCAGGCGGCACTGGATCTGGTGGCACATGAGTACACCCATGCCGTCATCCAGTACGTCAACGGTCTTGCCTACCTCGGCGAATCGGGCGCCCTCAACGAGTCCTACGCCGACATCATGGGTGCGCTCATCGAGAACAAGACCGGTGCGGCCCGCTGGCTGTTCGCCGAGGACGCGTCCGGAAACCCGTTCCGCAACATGGAAGACCCGTCGGATTACCGCCAGCCCGAGAACTACAGCGGACGCTACGTGGACAACTGCGGCTGCAACACCAACGACGACTTCGACTATGTGCACAGCAACAGCGGCATCGCGAACTTCGCCGCCTACAAGATGATGGAAGCGACCAAGGACGAGCTGTCCGGGGAGCAGTGGGCGCGGGTGTTCTACGACTCGCTGTACCGACTGCCCTCGACGGCGAAGTTCGTCGACGCCAGGTACGCGATCGTCAGCGCGGCCCGGGCCAACGGGTTCACCGACAGCCAGATCAGCGCCATCAAGGCCGCGTTCGACTCGGTCGGCGTCCGGGACAACCGGCTGATCTAGGCCGGCGGGCTAAGCCCCGAATACGTTGCGCACCACGGCTTTCGCCCGGCGCGTGACCCTCAGGTAGTTGTCCAGGAACTCCCCGCCGTCCCCGCCCGGCCAGCCCGCCGCCGCGGCGACGGCATTGAGTTGCCGTCCCGGCCCGGGCAGCTGGTCGGTGGGTTTGCCCCGCACCAGTACCAGCGCGTTGCGGGCCCGGGTGGCGGTCAGCCACGCGTCGCGCAGCTGTGCCACGTCCCCCTCAGCGAGCAACTCGGCAGCACCGATCGCGTCCAGCGTCTGCAGCGTCGAGGTGTTGTGCAGCGCCGGGATCTCATGCCCGTACCGCAACTGCAACAGCTGCACGGTCCACTCCACATCGGCCAGCCCGCCACGGCCCAGCTTGGTGTGCGTGTTGGGGTCCGCACCGCGCGGCAACCGCTCGGCATCCACCCGGGCCTTCACCCGCCGGATCTCCTGCACCGCTTCGGCAGACACCCCACCCGCGGGGTAACGGGTCTTGTCGATCATCAACAGGAACCGCTCGCCGAGCTCGACGTCGCCGGCCACCCGGTGCGCCCGCAGCAACGCCTGAATCTCCCAGGGCTGCGCCCACTGCGCGTAATAGGCCTCATACGAGGACAACGTCCGCACCAACGGCCCGTTGCGACCCTCCGGGCGCAGCCCGATGTCCACCTCCAGCGGCGGGTCGGCGCTGGGCGTGCCGAGCAGGGAGCGCACCTGTTCGGCGACGGTGGTCGCCCACTTCACCGCAACCGTCTCTTCCACACCGGAATTCGGCTCACACACGAACATCACGTCGGCGTCCGACCCGTAGCCGAGTTCGCCGCCACCGAGCCGGCCCATGCCGATCACCGCGATCCGGGCCGGCGGCCCGCCCTTGGGCGCCCTGTCCCGCATCACCACGTCGAGGGCGGCCTGCAGCACCGCCACCCAGATGGAGGTCAGCGCGCTGCACACGTCGGTCACCTCCATCATGCCGAGCAGGTCCGCCGAGGCGACCCGGGCCAGTTCCCGGCGCCGCAACGTGCGGGCCGCGGCGATGGCGCGCGCCGGATCCCGGTGCCGCCCTGCGGATGCCACCAACGCGCGGCCCACCGTATCCGGGTCCACCTCAGTCAGCTTCGGACCCTGCGGACCGTCGGCGTACAGCTGGATCACGTCGGGCGCGCGCATCAGCAGGTCCGGCACATAGGCCGAGATGCCCAGCACCCGCATCAGTCGTTTGGCGACCGCACCCTCGTCGCGCAACGTGGCCAGGTACCAGCGCAGGTCACCGAGCTCCTCGGAGATCCGCCGGTAGGACAGCAGCCCGGCATCGGGATCGGGGGTGTCGGAGAGCCAGTCCAGCAGGGTGGGCAGCAGAATCTTCTGGATCTGGCCGCGCCGGCCGCCCTCGCCGGTCAGTGCGGCCAGATGCGTCAGCGCGCTCTGCGGACCCTCGTAGCCGAGAGCGGCCAACTGACGTTCGGCTGCCTCGGTGCTCATCGAGTCGAACCCTTGCTTGCCAACCGATTCCAGCAGCGGCTGGTAGAAGAGCTTGGCATGCAGCCTGGACACCCGCATGCTCTGGCGCTTGAGTTCCTGGCGCAGCACACCGAGGGCGTCGTGCTGGCCGTCGGGGCGCATGTGCGCCGCGCGGGCCAGCCAGCGCATCCCCTCGTCGTCGTCGGACTCGGGCAGCATGTGGGTGCGCTTGAGTCGCTGCAGCTGCAGCCGGTGCTCCAGCAGACGCAGGAACTCATATGAGGCAGTCAGGTTCGCGGCGTCGTCGCGGCCGACGTAGCCGCCGGCACTCAGCGCGGCCAGCGCGTCCACGGTGGAGGCCACGTGCAGCGCGTCGTCGTTGCGGCCGTGCACCAATTGCAGGAGCTGCACCGCGAATTCGACGTCGCGTAGCCCGCCGGTGCCCAGTTTGATCTCCCGGTCCCGCACACCGGCCGGTACCAGTTCCTCCACCCGGCGGCGCATGGCCTGCACCTCGACGACGAAATCCTCACGCTCACAAGCGGTCCAGACCATCGGCATCAGCGCCTCGATGTAGCGGGCCCCGAGCTCGGGATCACCCGCGGCCGGCCGTGCCTTGAGCAGCGCCTGGAACTCCCAGGTCTTGGCCCACCGCTCGTAGTAGGCCACGTGCGATTCCAGCGTGCGCACGAGCTGGCCCTGTTTGCCTTCGGGCCGCAGCGCCGCGTCCACCTCGAAGAAGGTGTCCGCCGCGAACCGCATGAGCTCCCCGGCCACCCGGGTGCTGATCGCGTCCGCGTTCTCCACCACGAAGATGACGTCGACGTCACTGACGTAATTCAGTTCGCGGGCACCACATTTGCCCATCGCGATGATCGCGATCACCGGGGCCGGGGTGTCCTCGCCGCATACCGTGTGCACCGCCACGGTCAGCGCCGCCGCCAGTGCGGCATCGGCCAGGTCCGACAGGTGCGCGCCGACCGTGCTGAACTGCAGGACCGGTTCGTTCTCGACGGTCGGGGCCAGGTCGAGCCCGGCCAGCACCAGCAGGCGGTCCCGGTACAGGGTCTGCAACGCCAGGGAGGCCGACCGGCTGTCGGTGGCATTCTCGATGGCCTTCTCGGCCTCGGCGACGAAGGTCCGGCGTAACTCGTCGACGCCGGGCAACGACACCGGGCCACTCAGCAACCGCCAGGACTGCGGGCGGGCCGCCAGGTGGTCCCCGAGCGCCAGCGAGCCGCCCAGCACCGAGAAGAGCCGTCCGCGCAGCGCCTTGTCGGTCAGCAGCGCCCGGTTGAGTTCGGCCCAGTCCGGGCCGAGTTCGTCGGCCAGTCGCACCATCGCCTTCAGCGCGGCGTCGGCGTCGGGCGCCCGGGACAACGACCACAACAGTTCGACGTAGTCGTCGGTGTTCCACCCGAGCCGGTCCAGGTCGTCACGCGCGGTCAGCTCGACCAGGCCGAGCCGTCCCACGCCGGGCAGTTTGGGTCGCTGCGTCGCGGGTTTGGCCACGTTGACGACGTTACCCGGGAGGGGTGCGGACTAGAGCGACAGGTAGTGCTTGAGCTCGAACGGGGTGACGGTGCTGCGGTAGTCCTCCCACTCGGCCCGCTTGTTGCGCAGGAAGTAGTCGAACACGTGCTCCCCCAACGCTTCCGCGACCAGTTCGGAGTTCTCCATCTCCGAGAGCGCCACGCCCAGGCTGCTGGGCAGCTCCTTGTACCCCATCGCGCGCCGTTCCTCGGGGGTCAGGCTCCACACATTGTCCTCGGCCTGCGGCCCCAGCACGTAATTCTTCTCGATGCCACGCAGGCCGGCGGCCAGCAGCACCGCGAAGGCCAGGTACGGGTTGCAGGCCGAGTCGGGGCTGCGCACCTCGACCCGCCGCGAGGACGCCTTGTGCGGGGTGTACATCGGCACCCGCACCAGGGCGGAGCGGTTGGCCGCACCCCAGGACGCGGCCGTCGGCGCCTCGCCGCCGTGCACCAGCCGCTTGTACGAGTTCACCCACTGGTTGGTGACGGCACTGATCTCACTGGCGTGCTCCAGGATGCCCGCGATGAAGGACTTGGCCACGTCCGACAGCTGCAGCGGATCGTCGGGGCTGTGGAAGGCGTTGGTGTCACCCTCGAACAGGCTCATGTGGGTGTGCATGGCCGAGCCGGGGTATTCACCGAACGGCTTGGGCATGAACGAGGCCCGCACGCCGTCGGCCAGCGCGACCTCCTTGACGACGTACCGGAAGGTCATCACGTTGTCGGCCATCGACAGCGCGTCGGCGTAGCGCAGGTCGATCTCCTGCTGACCGGGCGCACCCTCGTGGTGGCTGAACTCCACCGAGATGCCCATCTGCTCCAGCGCGTCGATGGCGTGCCGACGGAAGTTGGGCGCCGAATCGTGCACGGCCTGGTCGAAGTAGCCGCCGTTGTCGGCCGGCACCGGCACGGTGCCGTCGGTGGGGCCGGGCTTGAGCAGGAAGAACTCGATCTCCGGGTGCACGTAGCAGGAGAAGCCGAGGTCACTGGCCTTGGCCAGCTGGCGCCGCAGCACATGCCGGGAGTCCGCCCAGGACGGCGAGCCGTCGGGCATGGTGATATCGCAGAACATCCGCGCCGAGTAGTGCTGTCCGCTGCCGTCGGTCCACGGCAGCACCTGGAAGGTGGACGGATCGGGACGGGCCACCGTGTCGGATTCGGACACCCGGGCAAAGCCTTCGATGGACGAACCATCGAAACCGATGCCCTCTTCGAAGGCTCCTTCGAGTTCTGCGGGCGCGATCGCCACCGACTTGAGGTAGCCGAGCACGTCGGTGAACCACAACCGGACGAAACGGATATCGCGTTCCTCCAGCGTGCGCAGCACAAATTCCTTCTGGCGGTCCATGCTGGAAGCCTAGGTACCAGCTGTTAAATCTGTGTTACACACGCGTCGCGGTTGAGCCGACCTGGACGTGATTGGGTGTTGCGGTGATCGGAAATGCCGGCTCGCCCGGATCCGAGGGTCTCCGGTGCCCGGCTCAGCTGCAGCGCAACCCCGCCGGCGGCGCAACGAGATCGGTCAGGAAGGCCAGCACGGTGGTGTCCACGCAGGCGTCCCCGTTGAACACCACGGTGTGCTGGGTGCCCTCGAAGGTGACCAGCGGCGCGTCGAGCTGACGGGCCAGTTCCACCCCGGCCTCGTACGGGGTGGCGGGGTCGCGGGTGGTGGACACCACGATCACTTTCCCGGGTCCGGGTGAGACCGCGGGCCCGGGCGCCGAGGTCGACGGCACCGGCCACATCGCGCAGATGTCGCGCGGCGCATAGCCGGTGAACGTGCCGTACTCCATGAACGGTGCCGCGGCGCGGGTGCGCAGGTCGGCGTCCACCCAGGCGGCCGGATCGGTCGGGAATGTCGAGTCCACGCAGCGGATCGCGGTGAACGCGTCCTGCTGACTGCGGTAGTGCCCGTCCGCGTCGCGGCGGTGGTATTCGTCGGCCAGCACCAGCAGATCACCGGGATCGGTGCCCCGTTGCAGTCCGAGCAGCCCGCTGGTCAGGTACGGCCAGTACCGCTTGCTGTAGAGCGCGTGTGCGGTGCCGGTGATGGCGTCCGCGTAGCCGAGCCCGCGCGGGTCGGACGTCGGTGCCGGCTGCTGCACCAGCGGGTCGATGAGCTGGTGGTAGCGCTCCACGAACTGGGTGGGGTCGGTGCCCAGCGGGCAGCCCGCCGAGGTGGCGCAGTCGGCGGCGTAGTCCTCGAAGGCTTGCTGGAATCCGCCGAGCTGACGGACGCTTTCGCTGATCGGGTCGGACCCCGGGTCCAGCGCCCCGTCGAGCACCATCGCCCGGACCCGGTGACCGAACCGCGCGGCGTAGGCGGTGCCCAGTTCGGTGCCGTAGGAGAAGCCGAGATAGTTCAGCTGCTCGTCGCCGAGCGCCGCGCGCACCACGTCCATGTCCTGCGCGGTCGACGCGGTGCCCAGGTTGGCCAGGAACTGCGGCCCCATCCGGTCCAGGCAGGACTTGGCGAATTTCCCGAAGACCTCTTCGATGTGGGCCACCCCGCCCGGGCTGTAGTCGGCCAGCGGTTCGGCGCGGTACGCGTCGAACTCGGCGTCGCTGCGACAACGCAACTGCGGCGTCGAATAGCCGACACCGCGCGGGTCGAAGCCCACCAGGTCGAACCGCCGCCCGATCTCGGTCTCGGCCAGCGCGGTGCCCATCGAGGCGACGGTGTCCACCGCCGAGGCCCCCGGCCCGCCCGGGTTGACCATCAGCGTCCCGATCCGCTGCCCGGAGGCCGGGATCCGGATCAGCGCCAATTGTGCTTGCGCGCCTTCGGGATCGGGGTTGGACCAGTCGATCGGCACCGGGACGGTGGTGCACTGAGCCGTGGCGATCACCGGTGCGTCACCGAGGAACTGGACACAGTCACCCCAGGCCGGCGGCTGCCCGTACAGCGCGGCGGACGGTTCGGCGTGCGCGGGTGCGCCCATCACGCCGGCCGCCGTGAGCGTGGCCAGCAGCACTGCAGAGATCTTGCCAGCCAGCCGCATGGCGATCATGCTCGCACGACCGGTGCCGTGACCCGGGCGGCGAATCAGCGCAGAGACACCCCGGGTACCAGACGGAGACCCGGCCGTGACCCGTGGCTCAGCAGCGGGTGCCCTCCGGCGGGAGAATCCCGTCGATCACGTACTTGGCCGAGATGTCGTCGACGCACTGGTTGCCCTGGAACACCACGGTGTGCTGGGTTCCCTCGTAGGTGAGCAGCGTGCCGCCGAGCTGCTTGGCCAGGTCCACGCCGGCCTGGTACGGAGTGGCCGGGTCGTTGGTGGTCGACACCACCAACGACGGCGGCAGCCCGGGCACATGCAGCTCGTGCGGCTCCGAGGTGGGCGGCACCGGCCAGAAGGAGCAGGTGCCCATCGGCGCCATGCCGGTGAACTCGCCGTAGCTCAGGAAGGGCGCCACCTCGCGGGATCGGCGGTCCTGCTCGACGACCGTGGCCCGGTCGGTGATCGGCGGTTCGTCGACGCAGTTGACGGCCACCCGCACGTCGGTGGAATTGTTGTAGTGGCCGTTGGCATCCCGGCCCATGTACAGATCGGCCAGCGCCAGCATGGTGTCCCCGCGGCCGCCGCGCAGTTCCTTGAGCCCGTCGGTCAGGTGACGCCACAGGTTGGGCGAGTACAGCGGCAGGATGGTCCCGACGATCGCGTCGCTGTAGCCCAGGCCCCGCGGATCGGCCGTCGGCGCCGGGTTGTCGACCAGCGGGTACACCAGGTCCTTGTACACGTCGGTGGCCTTCGCGGGGTCGGTGCCCAGCGGGCAGTCCGGCTCCTTCGCGCAGTCCGCGGCGTAATCGTCGAACGCGGTCTGGAAGGCCGCCGCCTGACGCAGGTCGGCCTCGACCGGATCGGCGTTGGGGTCCACCGCGCCGTCCAGGATCATCGCGCGCACCTTGTCGCCGAACAGCTCGGCGTAGGTGGCACCGATCCGGGTGCCGTAGGAGTATCCGAGGTAGGTCAGCTTCTCGTCGCCGACCGCTTCCCGCATGGCGTCGAGATCCTTTGCCACACTTTGCGTTCCGACGTTCGCCAGGAACTCCTCGCCCATTTTCTCGACGCACCGGTCGATGAACGCCTTGGTCTCGGACTCGATGTGCTCGACGCCCTCCTCGGTGTATTCGACCGTCGGGTCGGCGCGCAGCCGGTCGTTGTCCTCGTCGGAGTTGCACCACAGCGCGGGCTTGGAGCCGCCGACGCCGCGCGGGTCGAACCCGACCAGATCGAACCGTTCCCGTACCGACTGCGGCATCGTGCCGACCAGGTTGACCGCGGCCTTCACACCCGACTCACCGGGCCCGCCCGGGTTGATGAACAACGATCCGATCTTCTCGCCGGTGGCCTTGATCCGGATCATGGCGATCTGCGCGACCTCACCGTCCGGGTTGTCGTAGTCGACCGGAACCGACAGCAGGCCGCACTCGGCGCCCATCGGCATCCGCGCCTCCCCCGCGCCGGCCTCGCACGGCGCCCACTGCACGGGCGTGCCGGGACGGGGAGCGGACAGCACGGCACGGCCGTCGACGACGTTGCTGCATCCGGACACCAGGAGCAGCGCCATGGCGGCCGCGAGGCCCCCGCGCTTGAGGTTCATGGCTGACCATGCTGCCATGCGTCGACATCGGGGCAGGTGAGGCTACCTACATGCGGCGAGTAACTCGGCCAGTTCGACGGCGAAGTCGTCGGCCATCTCCCACAGGTCGGGCAGCAGTTCCGGGCATGAGATGAGGCCGACGTCGAGTTTGCCGTTCAGCGACATGACGGTGATGTTGAGCCCGGAACCATGGAAGATCGGGCCCAGCGGGTACATCGCCTTGACCTCGCTGCCGAGCAGGTAGAGCGGAATCTGCGGGCCCGGGACGTTGGACACCACCAGGTTGTGCACGGGCGCGGCGGCGGACAGGTTGCTGCGGGCGTACACCCGCATCGCCACGCCGAACACCGCGGGGGCGGCGAATTGCGTCCAATCCTGCAGCAGCGTCGCGCCGATCGCCGAACTGTGTTGTTTGGCCACCGAATTGGCCGAGGCGATCGCCATCAACCGTTCGGCCGGGTCGGCCAGGTCGGTGAAGAGCGTGGAGAACATCCCGGACACCTGGTTGCGGCCGGGCCGGTCGGACTTGTCGTGCACCGACACCGGGATCATCGCCACCAGCGACGAGTCGGGCAGCTCGTCGCGGTCGAGCAGGAACCGCCGCAGCACGCCGGACACCAGCGCCAGCACCACGTCGTTGACCTTCACCCCGAAGTGGCCCCGGACCGTCTTGATGTCGGCGAGGTCCAGTTCGGCGAACGCCACATTGCGGTGGCCCGTCACGTTGGCGTTGAACGGCGTCTTGGGCGCCGCGAACGGCGCGGCCATGGTGAGTCCCTTGGTGGCCCGGCGCGCGGTGTCGACCACGGTCGACACCGTGGAGGGCAGCATGTTGACCAACTTCAGCGGACGAGTGACGAACTTGACCGCCCCGTTGATGGCGATCTCCAGTTCGGAGGCGTCCCCGGGCCCCTCGACCGGGTCCGGGGGCGGCGCGTCCGGTTCGGTGGTGCACAGCGTCGACATCAGATTGGCCCCGGTGACCCCGTCGACGGCGGCGTGGTGCACCTTGGTCAGCAACGCGAGCCGTCCGCCGTCGTGCGCGTCGGTGCCCGCGACGTTCTCGATCACCCACATCTCCCACAGCGGGCGGCTGCGGTCCAGCGGCAGCGAGGCGATGTGCCCGCAGATCTCGGAGAGTTCGGTGCGCCCGCCCGGGGACGGCAAGCCGATCCGGTGCAGGTGGCGCTGAACGTCGAAGTCCCGGTCCTCCACCCACACCGGGTGGTCCAGGTTCAGTCGGCTGTCGGCCAGCTTCTCCCGGAACTCGGGCATCGCCTTGATCCGCATGGCCAGTTCGTCGCGCAGCCGGTCGAAGGTGTAGCCGCCGGGCATGGTGGAGGTGTCCAGTTCCAGGACCGAACAGACATGCAGCGGCTGAGCGGCGGTTTCGAGGTAGAGGAAGCTGGCGTCGAGGCCACTGAGCCGTTGAAGTGCGCGCCGTTGCATGGTGCCGATGGTAGGTGCGGGTGACCGCGATGTGAGGAAATCCACTCAACTCCGCCGTTCACCTGCGGGTGCCCGAGTGGCAGACTGGTCGGCGTCAGATGACCCGGGGACCCGCAGTGGCCTCGAGGATCAACCCGACAACACACATCGAGGGACAAAGATGTCTGAGCAGTCCGTTTATGGTGCCACCAAAGCTCCCGTGAAGGTTCGCACCCACCATCTCCAGAAGTGGAAGTCCGAAGGCCACAAGTGGTCGATGCTCACCGCGTACGACTACTCCACCGCCCGTATCTTCGACGACGCCGGAATCCCGGTGCTGCTCGTCGGCGACTCCGCCGCCAACGTGGTGTACGGGTACGACACCACCGTGCGGGTCACCGTCGATGAACTGATCCCGCTGGTGAGCGCGGTGGTACGGGGTGCCCCGCACGCGCTGGTGGTCGCCGATCTGCCGTTCGGCAGCTACGAGCGCAGTGCCGACCAGGCGCTGGATACCGCGACCCGGTTCATGAAGGAAACCGGTGCGCATGCGGTCAAGCTGGAGGGCGGCGAGCGGGTGACCGCCCAGATCGCCGCACTCACCCAGGCCGGTATCCCGGTCATCGCCCACATCGGGTTCACCCCGCAGAGCGTGAACGGGCTGGGCGGTTACCGGGTGCAGGGTCGCGGTGACGCCGGCGACGAGACCATCCACGACGCCATCGCCGTCGCCGAGGCCGGCGCGGTCGCGGTGGTGCTGGAGATGGTGCCCGCCGAGCTGGCCACCCAGATCACCGGCAAGCTGACCATTCCGACCGTCGGCATCGGCGCGGGCCCGAACTGCGACGCCCAGGTACTGGTGTGGCAGGACATGGCCGGTCTGACATCGGGCAAGACCGCGAAGTTCGTCAAGCGGTTCGCCGAGATCGGTACCGAGTTGGGCCGTGCGGCAAGGCAGTACGCCGACGAGGTGGCCGGCGGGGTGTTCCCCGCCGACGAGCACTCGTACTAGGGGACTAGCCGAACTCCGGGGCGCGCTTGCCCAGGAACGCCGCGACACCCTCCTTACCGTCGGCTCCCGCGGCGTTGCCTGCGATGAACCGCGCCTCGAGTTCGAGCTGGGTTTCGTAGTCCGCGCCGTAGCTGTTCAGCAGCAGCTGCTTGACCGCGGAGTTGGATCCCTTTGCGCCAGTGGCGACTTCGCGGGCCAGTTCCTCGACCTTGGCCGGCAGTTCGGCATCCGGGACCACCGCGGTCACCAGGCCCCACTCCAGCGCCTGGGCGGCCTTGAGCACCCGGTTGGTGATCATCAGTTCCTGGGTGCGCCGCAAGCCGATCAACCGGGGCAGCACGTAGGACGCGCCACCGTCGGGGCTCAGTCCGGCCTTGGTGTAGGCCATGGTGAACGACGCCGATTCGGCGGCCAGCACCAGATCGCCGGCGACTCCGAGCGAGAAACCGGCGCCCGCCGCGACCCCGTTGACCGCGGTGATGAGGACGGCGTCCATCCGGGCGAAGGTCGACATGGCCCGGTGCAGATCGTTGGCGATGCCCTTGACGAAGACGCCGGGGTCCTCGGCGGCCGCCATGGCCTTGAGGTCGCCGCCGGCGCAGAAGAACCGGCCCGCGCCGGTGAGGGTCACCACCTTGGTCTCGGCGGTGTCGCACAGCGTGGCCGCGTCGGCGAGGTCGCGCGTCATCGCGGCGTTCATCCCGTTGGCGGCCTCGGGCCGGTCCAGCACGATGTTGACGACGGATCCTGCCCGGGTGAACTTCAGCGTCTCGAATGCGGTCATGGCGCACACGGTATTACGCCCAGACCCGAAGGTGTAACACGCGGTCCCCGATCCGGTGGTTGCGGGCAGACCGGTCCCACGCTCACCGCATGATTGCTCGCCCCGGTATGGCAGGCTGGTGATCATGCCTGCTGCCAAGCCAAAGACGTCGCGCCACACTGAGGTTGAGCGCAAGTTCGACGTCGTCGAGAGCACCGTCTCACCCTCGTTCGAGGGGCTGGCCGTGGTGTCCCGGGTACAGCACTCCCCGACCCAGACGCTGGAGGCCGTGTACTTCGACACCGCCGACTACGACCTGGCAGCCCACAAGATCACCCTGCGCCGCCGCACAGGCGGCGCCGATGCCGGGTGGCATGTGAAGCTGCCCGCCGGCCCGGACGCCCGCACCGAGGTGCGGGCCCCGCTGGCCGATTCGGTGCCCGACGAGGTGCGCGACGTGGTCGCGGCGATCGTGCGGGACCGGCCGCTGGCCGCGGTGGCCCGGATAACCACCCAACGCACGATCTCGGAGTTGTTCGGCGCCGACGATGCACCGATCGCGGAGTTCTGCGATGACCAGGTGACCGCGGCCGCGCTGCGGCCGGACAGTGAGCCGCAGCTGTGGCGGGAGTGGGAGTTGGAACTCGCCGAGGGCGCCGGTTCGGCGGACATCCTGGATCGGCTGTCGAACCGGCTGCTGGACGCCGGCGCGGTGCCGGCCGGACACGGTTCGAAACTGGCCCGGGTGCTCGCCACCGCCGAACCCGACGCGCCCGCGGTCGCGCCCTCGGACCCGGTGCGCCGGGCGGTGGCCGCGAACATCGAGGACCTGATCGCGTGGGACCGTGCGGTGCGCGCCGATGTGCACGATTCGGTGCACCAGATGCGGGTGAGCACCCGCAAGATCCGCAGCCTGCTGGCCGACGAGTCGTTCGGCCTGCCCGATGACGCCTGGGTGCTCGAGGAGCTCAAGCTGCTGGCCGGCATCCTCGGCGTGGCCCGTGACGCCGAGGTGCTCGCCGAGAAGTACGAGGACGCGCTCGCTGAGCTGGCCCCGGAACTGGTGCGCGGGCGGGTACGCGAGCGTCTGGTCGACGGCGCCCGGCAGCGTTACGCCACCGGGTTGCGCCGCTCGTTGACGGCGATGCGTTCAGAGCGATACTTCCGGCTACTGGACGCCCTCGACGAGTTGGTGGCGGCACCGTCGGAGACCGCGGGGCGCTCCGGCGCCGAATCGGCCGCGGCCAGCCTGGCAGCCGCCTACAAGAAGGTCCACAAGGCCGCCAAGCGCGCGGAGTCGGAGGGCACCGATGAATCCCTGCATCGGATCCGCAAGCGCGCCAAGCGTCTTCGCTATACCGCGTCGGCCACCGGGCATTCCGCGGTGGCCGAGAAGGCCAAGGCGGTGCAGAGCCTGCTCGGCGACCACCAGGACAGTGTGGTCAGCCGCACCCACCTGCTGGAGGAGGCCGACGCCGCGCACGCGGCCGGTGAGGACACCTTCACCTATGGGCTGCTGTACCAGCGGGAGATCGAGGTCGCGTTGGAGTCCGAGGCCGAGATCGGCGATGCCCTGAAGGCCCTCAAGAAGGCCGTTCGGAAGTAGGGGGCGGACGAGCTGGCCTGTAAGCCGGATTCTGTCCCGACCCTCCCGGTAAAACCGGGACGGCCGGTGGCGACCATCCATCTGGACACACCGTCGCCGGGTGCCTCAAGCGGCCTACCCGCAAGCTCGGGCGAGCAGCCCTCGAACGCTTGCGCGACCGCGACCAGGTCGCGGCCTTCTTGGCCTTGCTTCGGGTGGGGTTTACCTAGCCATCCCGGTCACCCGGGATGCTGGTGCGCTCTTACCGCACCTTTTCACCCTTACCACCTGCCCAAACAGCTCAGGTGGCGGTCTGTTTTCTGTGGCACTGTCCCGCGGGTTGCCCCGGATTGCCGTTAGCAATCACCCTGCTCTGTGAAGTCCGGACTTTCCTCGAATTTCTCCGCGGTCGCCCGGCCAACTCGTCCGCGCAGATCACCGTACCCTTAAGGACATGGCACAGGTGCCGCCAGCCCGATATCTGCTGCGAGCCAAGGACCTGGTCGATGCCCGCTACGCCGAGCCGATCACGGTCGACGACCTCGCTGCCGCCGCCGGACTGTCCCGGGCACACTTCACCCGGATGTTCACCCGCACGTTCGGGGAATCGCCGCATGCGTATCTGCAGAGCCGGCGTCTGGAACGGGCCGCGGCGCTGCTGCGCTACACCGATCGTTCGGTCGCCGAGATCTGCGCGATGGTCGGGCTGACCAGTGTCGGCTCGTTCACCACGACCTTCGCCCGGGTGTACGGCAAGCCGCCGGCGGCGTACCGGGCCGCGCAACCGCCGGCGAGTGCCTACGCCCGGGTGCCCGGTTGCATCGTCCGACGCGATACCCGCCGTGCCCCCGGCAGCCGGACCAAGACAGCACACGGGAAGAAGACGGGCGATGGCGACCGGTCGTAGCGTTGCCCCCATGATCAGGATTGCAAGTGCACACCTTTGGGTTCATGACCAGGAGGTCGCCCTCCGCTACTGGACCGAGAAGGTCGGATTCGAAGTACGCCAGGACGTCTCACTGCCCGATGTCGACGGGATCTTCCGCTGGCTGACGGTCGGCCCCCGAGGCCAGGACGATGTGTCCATCGTGTTGATGGCGGTGCCCGGCCCGCCCGTCATGGACGCCACCACTCAGGAGCAGGTGCGGGAACTGACCGCCAAGGGTTTCGCCGGGACGATATTCCTGTCCACGGATAACTGCCAGGCCAGCTTCGAGGAATTGCGTTCCCGCGGAGTGGAGTTCACCGAGGAACCCACCGAGATGCCCTACGGCATCGACTGCGGATTCCGTGATCCGTCGGGCAACAGCGTTCGGCTCACCCAACTGGCGGATGTGAGCGCACTGGGCTGACGGTCAGAAGGGT
Source organism: Mycobacterium sp. AMU20-3851 (assembly GCF_043974665.1). Taxonomy (NCBI): domain Bacteria; kingdom Bacillati; phylum Actinomycetota; class Actinomycetes; order Mycobacteriales; family Mycobacteriaceae; genus Mycobacterium; species Mycobacterium sp. AMU20-3851. Next base: position 2,070,663 of record NZ_CP146371.1, on the reverse strand, counting down.
GGCGGGTCCGGGTCGCTGTTGGAATGGCCCCCGCCGCCCAGGATGTCGTTGTCGGTGATGCCGCTGTTGTTCAATCGCCGACCGTGCGTGGTGTCGTCGTTTCGTGCTGCCGCGAGGGCGAGTTCGGTTGCGTTGCGGGTGCGTTCGGCGTTGATGCGGTAGTCGCGGTCTTGGGCGCGGGTGCGGGCCCGGGTGGGCTTCATGGCGTCCCGGTGCTCGTCGTGGAGCAGGCTGATGTGTCGTGGTGGTGGGACGTCGGTGTGGCTGTTCCAGTGCGGGAACAGGATCGCCGCGCCCGCGGTGGTGACATAGGTGTGCCCGGTGGGTGCGCGCCATTCGGTGCTGCCGTCGGGTCCGGCGGTGACGGTCCAGCCGTTGGGGCCGGTGCGAAATGTCTTGAGTAGGTGATGTTCACGGCAGAGCGGGCGCAGGTTGCCGGGGTGGGTGGCCCCGGCCGGCCACGGGGTGAGGTGGTCGATGTCGCAGCGGTGCGCGGGTTTCGAGCAACCGGGGAAGCTGCAGGTCTGCGATTGCATCCGCACGAACGCGGCCAGTGCGGTGGAGGGCCGGTATTGACGTTCGGTGGGTAGGTTCGCGGCCTCGGAGAGGGTGCGGACTTTGGCGCCGGTGGCGATGAGTTCGGCCAGCATGGCCGCGGGGATGATGGCGCCGTCGAGAGTGATTCCGGCGCCTGCGCCGGGGTGGGTGGCCGCGGGCCGGGAGTCGGGTGCGTCCGGTTCGGGTGTCCGGGCGGCGGGCTGATCCGGTGTGTCCGGTTCAGGGGCCGGCTCCGGCGTGGTCTCGGGTTCGGATTCGGTGGGTGCGGGGCTCAAATCACGTCGGGGGCCGCCAGTTCCTTGCGGTGCCGGGGTCGGTTGCGGTCCGGGTCCGGGTTCGGGCCGTGCCTCAGCGCCGGGCACCTGATCGGTGAGTGCATAGATGACGACCGCCGTGGACCGCGGGTCTTTACCGCTGCCTTCACAGTCGGGGTCTCCGCACTGACATGCCAACCGCAGTAGGGAGGGGCCGACGATGCCGAGGGCGCCCAGGGCAGCGGCGAGGCGTTCGCGCAGCGGCCGCGGATCATTCGGGCACACGGTCGCGGCCAGATCGTGCAGGCGCTGTTTGACCGCCTCCTTGTCGGTGGCCCGCAATCGCCCCCAGAACGAACACACCCCATTCGGGTCATTGCGGTCATCGAACTCCACATAGAGATCCTTGGCCGCGGTCTTGGACCGGATCACCGCGAGGGGATCGAATTTCTCCACCCACAGATCGACTGCCCGGGTCAGCTTCGTTTCTGACAGGGTGCCGTAGCGGGCGGCCTCGCAGGCGATCGCGGCATCGATCAACGCCAAGGCGTCCTCATCGACGACCAGTCGGGTGCGCCAGGCGATCTCGGCGATCACCTTCGCCGATACCGCCCCGGTCGCGAACACCGCCGCGGTGCGCGGCAACCGCTCCCGCAGCGCCCTACCGATATGCATCTGGGTAGATGCGGCGTGCTCGCCCAGATTGCACGCCGCACTCACCTGCGCTTTGGCGTAGGCCCAGCCATCGATCACCGCATGGGCACTGCCGTCGTCCTCGTCCTCACACTGGCGGGCTGTCACCTCAGCGATCAACGCCAACCGATCCGCGGCAGCCATCGCCTCCGCACGGGTCGCCGCCGTCACCGCGCAGATGAGCTCCTCATCACTCATCCCCGCCAGTCCAACCCGATCGAACATACTTTCGATGATAAATCGACCCACCGACAAGTTGCGGCGTCTCGGTGGCGGTGACCGGTTCGATTTGGGAGTCAGGCGACCGAGGCCCCGACACCGCCGAATCGTTGACTCATCAGACGTGCGCGTGAACGGGAGATTCGTTGCCTCATAGAAAATGCGCGCGTCCGCCGGACCCAGTCCACCACCCGACTCAGCCCGCCCGCCGCAACACCATCACGTTGTCGATCAGATGCCCCAGCTGCCCGTCCGGCCCGATGGCCTCACGCTCGACCGGACCCACCTGGACACGCTCCCAGCTCTCGTCGAGGTCGAGCGACGCGACGACCTCCTCGGCGCTGGGGAACTCCACGTGCCGATGGTTCGACCAGGGCGGGGCCTCGCCGTGATCGACGATCAGGAGGAGCCCGCCCGGCGTCACCGCCTCCGCCGCGCGTCGCAGCACCCGCACCCGGTCCAGCGGGATCTTCGAATGCAGAAACTGCGCCGACACCAGATCGAACTGGCCCTCGGGGAAACTCTCTTCGAGGTCGTGGTGCTGGAAGTCGATGTGACTCAACAACTCCCCCGCATCCGCAGCAGCACGGTCCAGCGCGACGCGGGAGACATCGGTGGCCACCACCGTCCACCCATGCGAGGCCAGCCAAATGGCGTCCCCGCCCTCACCACATCCCAGATCCAGGGCGCGCCCGGGTTGCAGCGACTCGGCCACCTCGATCAGCCGCTGGTTCGCCTTCCCACTCCAGATCCGGTCGCGCTGGCCATAGTGGGCATTCCAGTGCTGCTGCGCATCCGGGACCGGCCAGGGCGGCACCGGCAGGCCCACCTCGTCCGCCAACAGGCTCTGCACCATGGCAGTGGCCGCCAGTGATCCGCTCGCCACCGAGGCGGCCACCTGTGGGACCTGTACCCCGGCATCACCGGCGGCGAACACCCCCGGCACGGTGGTCCGCTGGAACTGATCGACGACGATGGCATCCAACGCAAGAGGATTCGGCGGCGCGAACTCCACGCCGAGGTGAGCCGCCAGATGCGAGCGCTGCTGCAGGACCGCGGCCACCAGGACACCACGCCGTGGTAGCGCCGGGCCCGAGGTGAACCGCACCTCGATCAATTCCCCTGCTTCCGAATGGAATTCGGCGACCTCACGGGTGTCCACCGAGATGCCGGCGGCTTCCAGCAACGAGCCGTCGACCGCCCCGCCGTTGCTGAGGACCACGATGTCATCGGTCCAGCCCTTCAGCATCAACGCCATGTGCACGGCCCTGTCCCCGTCGGCGAGCACCGCCAGCGGTTGATCCCGGACCTCCCAGCCGTGGCAGAACGGGCAGTGGAAGGCCGCACCTCCCCACAACACATCCAGTCCGGCGACCTGCGGCGGCCGGTACCGCATTCCGGTCGCCAGCAATACCCGCCGGGCCCGTTCCCGGCCGCCGTCGGCCAGTTCCACGACGAAGCCGGCCCCATCGGGGTGCACCGCGCTCACCGTCGCCGACCGGACGTTCACGCTCGTATACTCGGCGAGCTCCGCGCGGCCCGCCGCATACAGTTCCGCGGGCGGGGTGCCATCGTGGCCGAGCAGCCCGCCGATGCCGTGTGCGGCCAGATTGCTCTGGTCACCCTCGTCGAGCAGCAGAGTCTGCCGACGCGCCCGACCCAGCACCAGTGCCGCACTCAGGCCGGCGGCTCCCCCACCGACGATCACGCAATCCCATTCGCTATCCATGCCATCGAGCTTGCCGATCGCCAGGCAGAATGCCAAGCTGGTTTGCCATGGAGGCAAAGAGCGTCGACGAGACGGTCCGCAAGCGACTGCGCGATCTGCGCACTCAGCAGGGGTTGACGCTGCAGGACGTCGCCGAACGCGCCAGCATCGACGTCTCCACGTTGAGCCGGCTGGAGTCCGGGAAACGGCGCCTGGCCCTCGACCACCTGCCCCGGTTGGCCTCCGCCCTGGCCGTCAGCACCGACGAACTGCTGCGCGAACCCGAATCCGAGGACCCACGCGTCCGCGGCAGTTCACACACCCGGCACGGTGTGACCTACTGGCCGCTGACCCGGCACGGCGCCACCGGAGGAAGGCACACCTTCAAGGTGCGGGTGAGCGCCAAACGCAACACACCCCCGGCCGAACTGCCGACCCACGAGGGGCAGGACTGGATGTACGTGCTGTCCGGGAACCTACGCCTGATCCTGGGCGAGCGGGACTTCGTCATCAATCCCGGTGAGGCCGTGGAATTCTCGACGTGGACCCCGCACTGGTTCGGCACCGTCGACGGACCGGTCGAAGCGATCATGATCTTCGACGTGCACGGCGAACGCCTGCACCTGCGCAGTTAGTCCAGGTACGAGGTCTGGTTCACCAACCGCACCGAGGCCAGCCCGTCCGGATAGAACTCCGCGATGCTCAGCGACGCGAGATCCAGGTGCAGCCGGTAGAGAATCCCGGCGTTACCGTCCAGCGCCAGGCGCAACATGGACTTGATCGGCGTCACGTGTGAGACCACCAGCACCGTCGACCCCGCGTAGTCGGCGACGATCCGGTTCCGCGCGCGACGCACCCGTTCGGCCACCGTGTCGAAGCTCTCCCCGCCCGGCGGTACCACGCTGGTGTCCCGCAACCAGTGCTGGTGCAGATCCGGATCGCGTTGCGCGGCTTCGAGGAACGTCAGGCCCTCCCAGGCACCGAAATCCGTTTCGATGAGGTCATCGTCGACAAGGACGTCGAGACCGAGTTGCTTGGCGGCCGCCTCCGCCGTGTCGCGGGCACGCTGCAACGGCGAGGACAGCACCGCATCGATGCCGCCCCTGTCACCCAGATACCGGGCGGCCGCCTCGGCCTGACGACGACCCAGATCGGTCAGTGCCGGGTTACCCCTCCCCGAGTAGCGACGGTCCACCGAAAGTTCGGTCTGCCCGTGGCGCAACAGGAACACCCGGGTCGGCTCACCGCGTGCACCGCTCCAGCCCGGTGACGCCGGGGCTGCGGCCGGGGCAACCGACGTCTGCTGCGCCGCAGCGTCCATCGCCTCGTTGGCCAACCGGTCGGCATGGGAGTTCTCGGCCCGCGGAATCCAGCCGTAGTCGATGCTGGCGAATCGCCGGGCGAGTTGCACCGCTTCGCGATTGAGCTCGACCAGGTCGGGATGTTTGACCCGCCACCGGCCGGACATCTGCTCGACCACCAGCTTGGAATCCATGAACACCACGACCTCGTCGGCATCCAGCTCGGCCGCCGCGGTCAGACCGGCGATCAGGCCGCGGTACTCGGCGACATTGTTGGTCGCCGATCCGATCGATTCCTTACGTTCGGCGAGCACCGTCGAACGGTCCGCGCTGAACACCACCGCGCCATACCCGGCCGGACCCGGGTTGCCACGCGACCCGCCGTCCGCCTCGATGACAACCTTCACGACAAGATCACCTTCACGATTTCAGCCGCAGCAGGATCGCACCGCACTCCGGGCAGCGCAGCACGTCGTCGGGTTCGGCCGCCGAGATACGGGCCATCTCACCACGATCGATCTCGATCCGGCAGGCACCGCAACGCCGCCCCTGCAGCAGGCCGGCCCCGATGCCGCCGCGCTCGGCCTGCTTCTCGTACAGCGCCAGCAACTCCGGCGCCAACGAGCCGGCCAACCCGGAACGACGCACCCCGCAACCCTCACGGGCGCTGTCGATCTCCGCCTGCGCCTCGTCGCGGGCGCGTTGCGCGGCCGACAGCTCGTTCTGCAGCTGGTCGATGCGGGCCAACTCCTCGGATTGCTGTGCCTGCAACGCCTCCCGGCGCTCCATCACCTCCAGCAGCGAATCCTCCAGCGAAGCCTGGCGTCGCTCCAGCGTCTCCAGCTCATGCTGAAGCTCACTGAGCTGCTTGGGATTCACCGTGCCACCGGCGAGCAGTCCGCGGTCCCGCTCCTCCCGCTGCCGGACGGACTCGATCTCGCTCTCCAGCTTGCTGATCTCGCCGTCGAGATCTTCCAGCGCGATACCAACGACGGCCAGCTGGTCGTTGGCAACTCGGTGCTGCTCCTGAAGCCGGTCGACCTCCTGCTGCTCGGTGAGATTAGCGGCGCGGTGCGCGATCCGGCGCAACTCGGCGTCGACGTCAGCCAACGTCAACAGCGTCCGCTGCTGGTCGATTTCAGCTTTCATGAATGAGGACCTCCATCGATATTCCACGGATCGGTGCGCACGGTGCTCACCCGCACCGGTAAAGACTCGTCGAAACTGCCGCGCAGCAGTGCCGCCGCCTGGTGACACCAGGGGAACTCACTTGCCCAGTGCGCCACGTCGACCAGCGCCACGTCGGACACCCGGCCGTGTTCGTCGGCGGGATGATGCCGCAGGTCCGCGGTGACGTAGGCCTGCACGCCGGCCCCTTTCACCGCACCGAGCAGCGAATCGCCGGCGCCACCGCAGACAGCCACCCGCGACACCACCGCGTCGGCGACCCCGGCGGCACGCACCCCCCAGGTAGTCTTCGGCAATGCCCCGTGGACGCGGGACACGAACTGTGACAACGGTTCCGGCTCCGGAAGCGAACAGATCCGGCCGATCCCCACGTCGGCCGGCAGCGGTGCCAGCGCGAACACGTCGAAGGCCGGTTCCTCGTAGGGGTGCGCGTGGCGCAGTGCCGCGAGTACCCGGCCGCGCAGCTTCGCCGGGGCGATCACCTCGACCCGATCCTCGGCGACCTGTTCGACGGCACCCACCTGCCCGATGGCCGGCGAGGCCCCCTCGAGCGGCAGGAACTGGCCGGTGCCACCGACGCTCCAACTGCAGCAGGAGTAGTCACCGATCTGGCCGGCACCCGCTGAGAACAACGAATCCCGCAGCGCACCAGCGTGTTCGACCGGGACGAAAACCACCCACTTGTCCAGATCGGGCCCGGACGGCCCACGCGAGAGCACGTCCTCGACCACCAGGCCCAGCGTGTCAGCGAGGGCGTCGGAGACACCCGGCGACGCCGAATCGGCGTTGGTGTGCGCGGTGAACAGCGACTGCCCGGCCCGGATCATCCGGTGGATCAGCGCACCCTTGGCGGTGGACGCGGCCACGGTGTCCACACCGCGCAGCAGCAGCGGATGGTGTGCCAGCAGCAGACCCCCCTCGGGCACCTCGGCCAGCACGGACTCGGTGGCGTCCACCGCGACGGTCACCGATGTCACCGGCTCCCCGGGGTCCCCGCACACCAATCCGACCGAATCCCAATCATGGGCCAGCGCAGGCGGATACGCGGCGTCGAGAACGCCGATCACTTCCCCCAGAGTCACACTCACCGCAGCACCTCCGTCAGCGCATCGACCAGTCGGGGCCACTCGGCGCGCACCGCCACCCGCAGGTATCCGTCGTCCAGGCCGACGAAGGTGTCGCATCGTCGCACCGCGATCCCCTTGGCCTTCAGGTGTTTTCGAGCCAGATCCGGATCGGGGACCCGCAAGAGCAGAAACGGCGCGTGCCCGTCGAGCACGTCCAGCCCGGCGTCGCGCAGGCCGGCCATCATCGCCGCACGCAGCGCGGCGAGTCCGTGCGCGCCCGCAGCAGCCTCGGCGACCGCCTCCGGCGCGCAGCAGGCCGCCACCGCTTCCAGTTGCAGCGTGCCCAGCGGCCAGTGCGCGCGCCGCGCAGTCAGCCGGGCCAGTACCTCCGGGGCGCCCAGTGCGTATCCGACCCGCAGACCGGCCAGCGACCAGGTCTTGGTGAGGCTGCGCAGCACCACGACGTCGGGCAGCGACATCCCGGCCAGCGATTCCGGCTCGCCCGGGACGGCGTCGGCGAAGGCCTCGTCGACGACCACGATGCGGCCGGGCCGGCGCAGCGCGAGGATGTCGCGGACCGGGTGCAGGACCGAGGTCGGATTCGTGGGGTTACCGACGACCACGAGATCGGCCTCGGCCGGAACGGCGGCGGGGTCGAGGGTGAACGGTGCTTCGAGCACCACCTGTGTGATGGGCACCCCGGCCGCGCTGAGTACGGCCTCCGGTTCGGTGAACGACGGTGCGATCAGGGCCGCGAGCCGCGGCGTCAACTCCGGCAGCAGGGCGAACCCCTCGGCTCCGCCGGCCAGCAATGCCACCTCGTCGACCGTCCGGCCGTGCCGCTGCGCGACCGCCTGCGTCGCCCGGTCGACGTCGGCGGTGCTCGGGTAGTGCCCCAGGTCGGTGAGCCGCGCGGCGAGGCGCTCGACCAGCCAGGACGGCGGGCCGGCCGCGCGCACGTTGACGGCGAAGTCCAGCATTCCGGGCGCCACGGCCTGGTCACCGTGATAGCGCGCCGCCTGCCGGACCTCGTGAACCACAGCACGACCCTAGTGCGCCGCCCGGGCACTGTTGAACATCGGCGACAATGAAGGGGTGGCTGACACTGTGACCCGGGCTCCGGAACTGGTTCTCTTCGATCTCGACGGCACGCTGACCGACTCCGCCGAAGGTATCGTCGCCAGCTTCCGGCACGCGCTGCACAGCGTCGGCGCCACCGTCCCCGAGGGTGATCTGGCCAGCAGGATCGTCGGCCCGCCGATGCACCACACGTTGAGCTCGATGGGTCTGGGTGCTCGAGCCGACGAGGCGATCTCCGCCTACCGGGCCGACTACACGACCCGTGGCTGGTCCATGAACACCGTCTTCGACGGCATCCCGGATCTGCTGGCCGACCTAAAGCGGGCCGGTGTCCGGCTGGCGGTGGCCACCTCGAAGGCGCAGCCCACTGCCCAGCGCATCCTCGCCCACTTCGGGTTGGACGAACACTTCGAGGTCATCGCCGGTGCCAGCCCGGACGGTACCCGCGCCGCGAAGGCCGATGTGGTCGCCCATGCGCTGGCGCAGCTCGGACCGCTGCCGGAGCGGGTGCTGATGGTGGGTGACCGCTCGCATGACGTCGAGGGCGCCGCCGAGCACGGCATCGACACCGTGGTCGTGGACTGGGGATACGGGCGCACCGATTTCGACGGTCCGGGTGCCTCCGTGCCCCGGCACCGGGTGGCGACCGTCGAGGAGCTACGGGAGGTGCTGGGTGTCTAGCCGGCGGGCTGGAGCGCAGCGACCGGGGGATCACAAGCGCCGATTGCACGTGGCCTTCGTCTGCTCGGGCAACATCTGCCGCTCCCCGATGGCCGAGAAGATGCTGGCCCACCAGATCCAGGAACGCGGTCTGGCCGAGCGGGTTCGGGTGACCAGCGCCGGCACCGGCGGCTGGCACGCCGGCGACGGGGCGGATCACCGCACCAATGCGGTGCTGCATGCGCACGGCTACCCGAGCACGCACCGCGCCGCGCAGCTCGACGACGATCACCTGGCCGCGGACATGGTCGTCGCGATGGGGCGCAACCACCAGCGCTTCCTTGCCGAGCTGGGTGTGCCGCCGGAGCGGCTGCGGATGATGCGGTCGTTCGACCCGCGCTCGGCGGCCTTCACCCTCGACGTCGAGGACCCGTATTACGGCGGCCCGGAGGATTTCGAGTCGGTCTTCACCGTCATCGAGGCATCGCTGCCCGGCCTGCACGAGTGGATCGACGAACAGTTGGAGCGGCACTCATGAAGCGCTGGGCGTTCCTGTTACGGCCGCAGTGGCTCGCGCTCTATGTCGTGGTGGCGGCCTTCGCGTGGCTGTGTTTCACGGTGCTGGCGCCCTGGCAGCTGGGCAAGAACACCACCACCTCGCGGGAGAACGCCCAGATCGCCAGCTCGCTGAACACCGAGCCGGTGGCATTGACGACGTATCTGCCGGAGCAGGATTCGTCGGCGCACGAACACCAGTGGCAGCGGGTCACGGCCACCGGCCGCTACCTGCCGGACAAGCAGGTGCTGGCCCGGCTGCGGTCGGTGGACGGCGCCCCGGCCTACGAGGTTCTGGTCCCGTTCGACGTCGACGGCGGACCGACCGTCCTGGTCAACCGGGGTTACGTCAAGCCCGAGCAGGGCACCGCGGTGCCGCCCATCGCCCCGGCCCCGGCCGAGCCGGTGACCATCACCGCGCGGCTGCGGGACGCGGAGGGATTGTTCCCGGGCAAGGACCCGTTCGTCGCCGAGGGCGCCCAGCAGGTGTACACCATCAACCCGGGACAGATCTCCACGCTCACCGGTGTCCCGCTGACCGGGTCCTACCTGCAGCTGGTCGAGGATCAGCCCGGCGGCCTCGGCGTCATCCCGCTGCCTGTCCTGGACGCCGGGCCGTTCCTGTCCTACGGGATCCAGTGGATCGCATTCGGCATCATCGCCCCGATCGGGGTCGCGTATTTCGTGATGGCCGAGGTCAAGGTGCGGCGCCGGGAAAAGGCGCTCGCAAACGCCCAAAACGCCGAGGCTGCCGATTCCGCCGGGCCGACCAAACCGGCGCCGGTCAGCACCGAGCAGAAGTTGGCCGACCGGTACGGCAAGCGGCGCTGACGGCCACCGCCAACACCGTCGCCCCCAGCTGTACCGCCCGCGAGAGCCGCACCCCGCGACGCAGATCCGCGGCTTCCGGCGCCGGGCCATCGCCCAGGGTCGGCCGCATCTCCAGGCGGTGCGCGTACTGCGTCGGGCCGCCCAGACGCACGCCCAACGCTCCGGCGAACGATGCCTCGGCCACCCCCGCGTTGGGGCTGGGATGCTTACTCGCATCGCGCCGCCAGGCCCGCCAGGCCGCCCCCGGCGCACCGCTGCACGCCAGCACGATGAGTCCGGTCGCACGGGCCCCGAGGTAGTTCACGACGTCGTCGAACCGTGCTGCGGCCCAGCCGAACTGCAGGTATTTCGGGGAGGTGTGACCGATCATCGCGTCGAGGGTGTTCGCGCCGCGGTACACCAGCAGGCCCGGCACCCCGGCCACCGCGCCCCACAGGATCGGCGCGACCTGTGCGTCGGAGGTGTTCTCCGCGACCGACTCCAACGCGGCCCGAGCCAGGCCCGGGGCGTCCAGCGCCGCCGGGTCCCGTCCACACAACGACGGCAGCAAGGCCCGCGCTCCGTCGGTGTCCCGGCGCTCCAGCGCGTCCGCCAGCTGGCCGCCGGTGCGGGCCAACGAAGTCCCGCCGAGCACCACGTAGGTGGCCAGCGCGGTGGTCGCGGCCGTCCAGAGAGGTCCGCGGCGGCGCCCGGTGCGTTCCACCGCCACCCCGAGCGCACCCAGCCCGCCGAGCAGCACCGCGGTGTGCACCGCCCCGGCAACCCGGTTGTCGGCGTAACTGCGGCGTTCCAGTGCGGCAGCGACGGTCCCGAACGCGGCCACCGGGTGGCCCCGCTGCGGGTCGGCCAGGCACACGTCGGCCAGGTAACCGGCCGCCAGGCCGACGGCTCGGGCTGAGCTTCTGCGCACAAACACGTCGGCAGCGTCTCACAAGGTGGTGTACTCGACTCCATGAGGCTGGGTCCGCCGCGGCACCCCCGGCGGGTCGCCGATCTGATCAATCCCGCCGCGGCACTGGCGCCGGCCGCCAACGTGATCATGCAGCTGGCCTCCCCCGGCGTCGGGTACGGCGTGCTGGAGAGCCCGGTGGACAGCGGCAACGTCTACAAACACCCGTTCAAACGGGCCCGCACCACCGGCACCTATCTGGCCGCGGCGACGCTGGGCACCGAACGGGACCGGGCATTGATCCAGGCGGCGGTGGACAGCTCACACCGCCGGGTCCGGTCACGTCCCGACAGTCCGGTGCGCTACAACGCATTCGACCCGCGGTTGCAACTGTGGGTGGCGGCCTGCCTGTACCGGTATTACGTCGACCAGCACGAGTTCCTGTACGGCCCGCTCGACGACGAGTCAGCCGACGCGGTGTACCGGGACGCGGCCCGGCTGGGCACCACCCTGCAGGTGCGCGAGGACATGTGGCCGGCGGACCGGGTCGCCTTCGCGGAGTACTGGAACCGCTCGCTGGACGAGTTGCGCATCGACGAACCGGTGCGCGCGCATCTGCACGGGGTCGCCGCGCTGGTGTTCCTGCCGTTTCCGCTCCCCCAGTTGGCCGGCCCCCTGAACCTGTTCGCCACGACCGGTTTCCTGCCCGCCGAGTTCCGCACCTTGATGCGGCTGCCGTGGGGCGCACAGCGGCAGCGGGTGTTCGACGCGCTGCTCGTGGCACTGCGGGTGACCGACCGGGTCGTCCCGCGCGAGGTGTGGCTGCTGGGCTACCAGCTGTACCTCTGGGATATGCGGGCCCGCGCCCGACGCGGCAAGCGGGTGGTGTGAAACCGACGAAGCAGGAAGGCCAACCAGGAGGGCAAGTCATGACATTCGCAACGCTCAATCACGTGGCGGTCACCGTCAGTGACATCGAGGCCAGCGGTCGCTGGTACCGCGACCTTATCGGTGCCGACCCGGTGCTCGACGAACACACCGACGGCGGATTCCGGCATCTGGTGTGGGCGCTCGACGATGGCACGCTGTTCGGGATCCATCAGCACGATCAACCGATCGAGGGCGGTGCGTTCACCGAATTCCGGGCCGGGTTGGACCATGTCGGATTCGGCGTGGCGTCCCGCGCTGAACTGCAGGACTGGGCCGCCCGGCTCGACGAGCTGAACATCGCGCACGGCGGCGTCGTGGATGCGCATTACGGGTCCGGGCTGAGTTTCCGGGACCCGGACGGAATCGCATTGGAGTTCTTCGCCCCGCCCGCCTAGGTGCGCCGGAGTAAACCTTGCAGCAGTGGGTACCTCCAGAGGCATGTTGACGAAGATCACAGGCGCCGCCGTCCAGTTCGCCGAAGGAGTCGGAGGTATCTTCGGCGTCCGGATCGGTACCGAAGAGCCGTTCTATCTTCAGGAGGACCGCCTCGGCGACGTCGAGATCCGTAGGTACGGGCCGCGCATCGCGGCGCAGACCCGGGTCTCCGGCGACGGCAGCGATGCCCGCAGCGAGGGGTTCCGGCGGTTGGCCGGCTACATCTTCGGGGGCAACCACCGCGCCGAGACGATCGCGATGACGGCCCCGGTTGCCCAGCACGGCGAGAAGATCGCCATGACCGCACCGGTGGCGCAGAGTAACCAGGGTGGCAGCGGCGACTCCGTCATCCGCTTCTACATGCCTTCCAAGTGGTCGATGGACACCCTGCCCGAACCCGACGACCCGACCGTGACGGTGGTGCAGGTGCCCGCGGAACGGTTCGCCGTGCTGCGGTTCACCGGTGACCGCAGCCCCACGGCCGTCACGAAGAAGTCCGCCGAACTGCTGAAGGCGCTGCACGGCAGTCGGTTCCATCCTGACGGCGATCCGGTGGCCTGGTTCTACGACCCGCCCTGGACGTTGCCGTTCCGGCGGCGCAACGAGGTCGCGGTGCCGTTGAGCGCGTGAGGGCGGGTGGCGCCGACTGTTACAGTCCAGCCGTCCATATGAGGTAGCACGAGGAAGCCGGTGTGATTCCGGCGCGGTACCGCCACTGTGAACGCAGCGCCCCCGGGCGTTCGTGAGCCAGACCGTCGCCACACCTCTGTTCTTCCTACCGGGGCGGAGTTCCCCGAGAGGGTGGTTGCGTCATGCACCACCTGGTTCTGGTCGGTATGGGAGCCGACAGTCCTGCGCGCGAAACGGATTTGACGAACCTCGCCGATCAGGTCGGGGCCCGGCTGGCCTAATCTGCAGATCGGGTCGCCCACCCTGCATCAGGTTCTCGACGACATCGCCGCGGACGGCTCACCCGATGAGGTGCGCCTGGTCGCGGTGCCGAGTGCGGGCGCACCGGCACCCGCGTGGTCCTGGTTGCGCCGGGTGGCCGCCGACTGGATGCGGCGCAACCCGGACAGTCTGGATCTGCGGGTCGCCGACCGTGACACCGCTGACGGGTTGCAGCGCAACACGTTAGAAGATGACAGACTCAGCTGTCCGACCTGCACACGGAGCCTTCCTTCTCGCCCGATCAGTATCCGGCGGCATGGTCGTAGAGGTTGCGCAGCGGGCTGCCGTCCAGGAAACGGCGCAGGTTGTCGGTGAAGATGTCCACGATCTTCGCGTTCTCCGACGGTGCGTTGGCCGCCGCGTGCGGGCTCAGGATCACCGAGTCCAGGTCCCACAGCGGCGATTCGGGCGGCAGCGGCTCGACGCGGGTGACATCCAGTACCGCGGCGCGCACCCTCGCGCTCCTCAGCGCGTCGACGAGCGCGTCCTCGTCGATGGTCGCTCCCCGACCGACGTTCACGACGATGGCCCCGTCGGGCAGCGCTGCGAGCTGCCGGGCGCCGATCATGGCCTCGGTCTCGTCGGTGATCGGTGCGGCGACCACCAGGATGTCGGCGGTCGGCAGGCGCGCGGCCAGTTGGTCCCGGGTCAGCGAGGCGGTGAACGGCGCGCCGAGGTCGCGTGGCCGGCGCACGACGCCGGTACTGGTGACATCGAAGGCGGCCAGCAGTTCGGCAATCCGGGTGCCGATCTGCCCGGCCCCGACGATGAGGGCGTGGCGGCCGGCGAGTTCGGTCACCCCGCCCGGGTGCCACAGCCGGTCGCGGCGGTCGGCGGCCAGACCGGGTAGATCGCGGGCGAAGTACAGGATGCCGGCTAGCGCGAACTCGGCCAGCGGGCCGGCGTGGACGCCCGAGGCGGTGGTGACGGTGAGTCCGGTGTGCCGCAGCCCCAGAGTCGCCATCCGGGTGCCCACTCCGGCCGCGGTGGCCTGCACCCACCGCAGCCGCGGCGACTGCGTCAACGTTTCGGCCGGGCGGCGCCAGTCGAAGTCGAACAGCACGTCGGCCGACGCCAGCAGCCGCGTCCACTGATCGTCCTGCTCGGCGCTCAAGGTCCGGGCGGTGCCGACGTGGTCGGCGGGCCAGCGGGGTTCGGGCAGCAACTCGGGGTGGTAGTGCACCCGCAGCCGGGGGTCCGTCTCCGCGATCTGCTCGACGAGGTCGGGTGGCAGATAGGAGGCGATGAGGACGTCGAGTGGGCTCATGACCGGACGGCGGCGACGGGCGGGGCCGTCCTCGGATCGGCCGTCACCGGGTGTCTCGTCTCCAGCCTGTTTGTCGCCCGCACGAGACCAGTAGACACCAGAACCGGCATCGGTGACTGCTCAGTTCGAGGCCGGCGCCGGCCTGCTCAGTACATGTACTCCGCCGGGCAGGACAGATCCACGTAAACCGTAGCGCCGGGACCGTCCTCGAACGGGCCCCGGATTCCTTGGACCGAACAGTTGGACAGCGGTCCGTTGCGGGTTCCGTTCACCTGCACGTTGTAGCCCTGGGCGCGCAGGTCCTGCACCGTCTCGGCGGCCGACGATGTGCCCGATGGTGCGGCCGACGCCGCGGGCGTGCTTCCAAAAAGACTCGCCGACAACGCAATGAGCGCGGCCGACCCGATACGTATGCTCAGCATTTCTGAATTCCTTTCGGGCAGAGTTCCATCAGCCCGGCAGCGGACTCCGGGCCCGCAAGGTCATGAGATGCACCAACACTTCTCGACGATGCGTCGTACTCATACATCCTCGGACTTCGTCGCCCGGTTCCCCAGCCGGTAAGCCTCAGGCTTCACCGGGGGTTATCCCCACCTCGGGCTGTGCGGTGTCAGACCGCGCTGCACGCGTACTCGGGCGCGGCACCGGCGCCACCCAGACCGGCGCTGCCGACGAACTGCAACCGGATGGCATTGGACTGCGGGATCACCACCGCGACTCCGTCGTGCGAGGTCCAGTCCGTCGGGAGGAACACCAGCTGGCTGCCCGACCGGAGCACCAGCTTCAACCCGTCGTACCGGTACGCGTAGGCTGCATCTACTGCGGGACAATGGGTTTGCGTCACACCGGGGGCTGCGATGTTGAGGTTCTTCTCGCTGTACAGAATGGTGCTGGGGTAGGTGGGCAGCTCCCGGACGAACTGCGCGGCCCGGGACCGCCCGACCGCGGCCGAATAGTCGTTGGCGGCCCAGAACAAGCTGAGCCCGACCAGTACGAAGATCGTCGCCCACTCCGCCAGCGCGAGCCCGCTCGGGCCTGCCCCAGGGTCCGGGCCGAGCAGGCTGCGCCGCAAATAGGTGGCATAGCCGATCAAGAGGATGCCGACGGCGAGCGTGAGCGGTGCCGCGGCCACCCGGTCGTTGAGCGGCGTCTTCACCACGATGCTGAGCGCACCGGCCGCCGCGCCCACGGCCCCGACCGCGGTGACGCCCCAACTGGCCCGCCGCCAACGAGGATTCGTCGGATCGGCGGCGATGCGCCGACAGATCAGGTGATGCACCCGGACGGCGATCAACCCGGCCACGGCCAGCACGACGAGTGGCACGAACAGTCCGTCCTGGCTGCGCATCAGATAGTCGGATGTGGTCAGCCCCAAGGTCGTCGAGTGCACGCCGAAGTAGTCGAAGAAGTAGTAGGCGTGCGACCAGCCGAAGTAGAACAGCAGGGCGGTCACCGCTGTTGTCGGCGCCACCGCGGCACCGACGATGCGGGCCAACCGCGGCAGATCGGCGGACGGCGGGCGGGCTTGAGGCTCGGCTTCCGATCCGGTCGGCGTCTCTTCGGTGGTCAGCGCGTTGATCACTCCGGCACCTCGTCGGTCTCGGTGGCGGGCGTTGCAGATGATTCGGATGTCGACGTGTCCGTGGCGGGATCCGGTGTCTCGGGGTCGGGCTCTGGGCTGGGGTCCACGGGCTCCGTGTAATGCCAGACGCAGTTCAGCGTGATGACCGCCGGCTCGGTGTGGGTGACGGGCTGCTGTTGGTCCGGGGACTGGATGAACGCACAGAAGTCGCGTTGCGCGGAGACATCGGCGGGCGGATCCGGCTCGTGGCGGGCCGCGGTGACCGTGAAGCCGCACAGCGTGCCGTCGGGGCACTGTTCGCGAATCGCGTTCTCCACGTACCCGATCACGCCGCCGGGATATCGCTCCGGATCGTCGTCGACCGGTTGACCCTGCTGTTGAATCGCCGGGATGGTGATCGGCGAGGCCAGTGCCTGCCCGTCCTTCGCGCCATCTCCGACCGGGCCGCCGTGCGCCTCACCGTCCCCCTGACCCATCGGGGAGCCGTGCGCCTCTGGCGGTGTCCGCGACGTCGTGGGCGCCGCCGCAGTCGACTGTGCGGAACCAGTCACCGGTGGGTCGACCTGCTTGGCGCAGCATGCCAGGGTCAGGACGCACAACATACCGACGGCCGCGCGCGCTGTTCCGTGCCTTGTCATGGCATGACGGTGCACCTTGTTCGGCGCGGTGACATAAGTAGTTCGCTACCCGAATCACGACGGGTTGGAGTGGTGGGGTGCAGCGGCGGCCGGTGCAAGGTCACGAACGCTAAATGGTCAATAACACCTTGACCGCACGGCGCTCGTCCATTGCCCGATAGCCTTCCGCGGCGTCGGACAGCGGCAGTGTCAGATCGAAGACCTTGCCGGGATCGATCTTGCGGTCCCAGATCAACTGGATGAGTTCGGGAAGGAAACGGCGTACCGGCGCCGGTCCGCCGTGCAGGTGGACCGCGGAGAAGAACAGCTCGCCACCGGGCAGCGCGACGTCGTGGTTGACCCCGACGAAGCCGACGTGGCCTCCCGGGCGGGTGGAGCGGATCGCCTGCATCATCGACTCCTCGGTGCCGACCGCTTCGATCACGCTGTGGGCGCCGAGGCCGTCGGTCAGTTCCTTGACCTGGGCGACTCCCGCGTCGCCGCGCTCCTCGATGAGGTCGGTGGCGCCGTAGAACCGGGCGAGTTCCTGACGGTCAGGGTGACGCGAGAACACGATCATCCGTTCGGCGCCCAACTGCTTGGCGGCCAGCACGCCCATCAGTCCCACCGCACCGTCACCGACGACGGCGACGATCTTTCCCGGCCCCGCTTCGGCCGCCACTGCGGCGAACCACCCGGTGCCCAGGACGTCGGACGCGGCCAGCAGCGACGGAATCAACTCGGGGTCGGGTTGTCCAGGTGTGGCGACGAGGGTTCCGTCGGCCAGCGGAATACGGGCACGCTCGGCCTGGGTGCCGATCGCGGCGCCCATCAACACGGCGTGCACACATCGGCTCTGGTAGCCCGCCCGGCAGATCTCGCAGGTGTTGTCGGAGGCGAAGAACGAGCCGACGACGAAATCACCGACCTTGACGTTGCTGACCTCCGAGCCGATCTCCTCGACGACGCCGACGTACTCGTGGCCCATCACCTGGTGATCAGGCGGCTCGATACCTCGATACGGCCACAGGTCAGAGCCACAGACGCAGGAGGCGCTCAGCCGGATGACCGCATCGGTGGGCTCGATGATCGTCGGTTCGTCGCGTTCCTCCACCCGGACGTCGCCGGGGCTGTGCATGACGACTCCACGCATGGTGAGTTCCTCACTTCCTGTTCGGTGTGGCCGCGGCGGCGGGTGCCGCGTCAGCCGCGGTACTGCTCGTCGGTGACGTGCTCCATCCAGTCCACGGCCCGCCCGTCCACCGTCGCCTGGACGGCGATGTGCGTCATGGCCGCGTCGCCGGCGGCGCCGTGCCAATGCTTGACGCCTCGACGGCGGATACACCGCTTGACCCAGTGCACAGCGGTACACCAGGACAACAATCGAAAGGTCAAACGATGACATCGCTGACAAACCTCCTCAAACCCGCGCTGGGTGCCACCATGGTCGCGGTCGGCGCGCTCGCGCTGACCGGGTGCGGCTCGTCATCCGGAGACGTGCACCCACGCGCCGATTCCTCATCAGTCGTCAATTGGGACAAGACGTTTCCCAAGAGTGACGGCGTTGACGTCGAGAAGGTCAGTTTCGAGAACCGGCTCGGCATAGACCTGGTCGGCGACCTGTATATTCCGGCGAACATCGATTCCTCGATGCGTCATGCCGCCATCATCGTCGGCCACCCGTACGGCGGAGTGAAGGAACAGACCTCAGGACTGTACGCCCAGCAGATGGCTCGAAGAGGTTTCGTAACACTTGCTTTCGACGCTTCATACGGCGGCGAAAGCGGTGGGACACCTCGCAATATCGCCTCCCCCGAAGCTTTCACCGAGGACTTCAGCGCGGCCGCCGACTACCTCGGCACCCGGTCGCTGGTCGACCGGAACCGCATCGGCGTGATCGGCATCTGCGGCAGCGGCGGCTTCTCGCTGGCCGCAGCCGCAGCCGACCCACGCATCCGCGCGTTGGCCACCGTGAGCATGTACGACATGGGTCGCGCCTTGCGGCAAGGACTCAACGACACCGTCCCCGAACGCCAACGGCAGGCGAATCTCGCCGCCGTCGGCCAGCAGCGCTGGGCCGAGGTCGACGGTGCTGCACCCCAGATGGTGGCCGGCACTCTTGAGCAACTGACACCGGAAGCCACTGCAGTGGACCGGGAGTTCTTCGACTACTACCGCACACCCCGCGGTCAGCACCCGCGGTCCACCACCGAGTTCACCTACACCAGTCAATCGGCGATGAACGCCTTCTTCCCGATGACGCAGATCGCCACGATCTCGCCGCGACCATTGCTCTTCATCGCCGGCGAGAACGCACACTCGCGGTACTTCAGCGAAGATGCCTTCGCTCAGGCCGCCGAACCCAAGGAACTGGTGATCGTGCCCGGCGCAGGTCATGTGGATCTGTATGACCGCACCGAGATGATCCCGTTCGACCAATTGGACAGATTCTTCGGCCAGAACCTGGCCTGACCGAAACAACGACGCCGACCCGGGCGGGAACACCGGTGTCGACCTGCAAGAACTTGAGTGGGCGCGGACGGTATCGAACCGCCGACCGCTGGTGTGTAAAACCAGAGCTCTACCACTGAGCTACGCGCCCCGTCGCAGGCAACTTACACGCCGTGCCCGCATGCGGAGAAATCCCGTGCCGAGAATCCTCAGTCGCTGCGCAACACCGCCAGGGCTGCCCGCCAGACCGACTGATCACGGGGCTCGCCGGGCTGCATCATCTCGGCGAACCGGATCACCCCGTCCCGGTCGAGCGCGAAGGTGCCCCGGTTCGGGTAGCCGGCGTCGGCGTTGAACACGCCGTAGGACTGCGTCACCGCCCCGTGCGGCCAGAAATCGGCCAGCACCGGGAACAGGAACCCGTTCTGCACCGCCCAGACCTTGTGGGTGGGCGGCGGGCCGACCGAGATGGTGAGCACCGCGGTGTCCTCGTTCTCGTACTCGGGCAGCCGATCGCGGATCTCCCCGAGTTCGCCCTCGCACACCCCGGTGAAGGCCAATGGGAAGAACACCAGCAGGACGTTGCGCCCGCGCAGGGACGACAGCGTGACGGAGCGACCGTGCTGGTCCTTGAGGGTGAAGTCCGGCGCGGCGGCACCGACCTGGAGCATCAGCGCCGGCCGGCGGCCTTGGACTTCGGCTGCACCAGCCGGCTGGCGATCCAGCCACCCAGGTTCGCCGACGAGGTCTGCATCAGGCCCGCGGTGGGCGCCGACTCGGCGATCTCGGCGGGCTGCACATGGCCGGGCTTACCGGTCTTGGGCGTCACCACCCAGATGACGCCGTCATCGGCCAGCGGCGTGATGGCGTCCATCAGCCGGTCGACCAGGTCGCCGTCGTCGTCACGCCACCACAGCAGGACGACATCGACCACCTCATCGGAGTCCTCGTCGAGCAGCTCGCCGCCGATGGCGTCCTCGATATCAGCCCGGATATCGTCATCGGTGTCCTCGTCCCAACCAAGCTCCTGGACGTTCTGACCCTTGGCGATGCCCAACTTCTGGGCGTAGTTCGGGTCGGAATCCTTCCCCGCCGCGACCACCTTCTGTCCTCCCTCTTGCTGCTTCGTGTGAGCCTCCGAAATTCTGGAGCTCCTATCGTCGCATGTCGTCTTGTGTTACCCGCCGTCTGGCGGCAAGTTGGACCAAACTCATCAGTAGGCGGCGTCGCACAGGTCCAGTGCCACGGTCCGGGAATCGTTCAGTTGGTTGATCGCGTCGTTGAACGGGCCGGGCCCGATATCGGTGGCGATCGCCGACGCCACCGCCCGTGCGGCGTCCACCCAGCGCGTCAGCGCGCCGCTCAACTCCGGCCCCAGCGGATCGGACAGACTGCCCGCGACCTGATCGGCGCTGCCGTTGAGCGCGTCGATGGCCGGCCTGGCCGTCGCCGCCACGTCGGCGTTCTGGTTGTAGGCGTCGACGTAGCCGTTGACCGCGGTGATGGCCTCCGCGCTGGTGTTGCTCAGCGCCTCGCACGAGCTGTGCACGGCGCGCTTGGTGATCGAGACCTGGCGTTCGGACTCCCGCGCGCTGGCGCTGGCCTCGGACTCGGCGATCGACGCGGACACCGAGGCCTGGTAGACCGGTGCGTCGGCCTTGTCCACCGTCGCGGTACCGCTGGTGACGCTGGCGCATCCGACCACGACCATGGCCAGGGCGGCCGGCGCGCCCAGTACCAGCGCAGCGATGCGCAGACGCGTCGGTGCAGGACAGCCCCGCCAACTATTCAGCATCATCGCCAAACCTACCGGTTCACCCGCCCGAACGGCAGATCATTGCGGTAGCCAACCCCGCGCGGCCGAGTGCGGCAGGATAGGGGGACGATAGAGGGCGCCACAAGCGCCAATTATCCGATACCAAGCACCTTTCTACCGAGGAGCCGTAGTTGACCACCGAGTTCGCGCGCCACGACCTGGCCCAAAACTCAGGCACCACAGGCGAACCCGACCGGGTTCGCGTCATCCGGGAGGGCGTTGCCTCCTATCTGCCCGATATCGACCCCGACGAGACCGGCGAATGGCTGGAATCGTTCGACGAGATGCTGGACCGGCACGGACCGGCCCGCGCGCGCTACCTGATGTTGCGCCTGCTGGAGCGGTCCCGGGAGAAGCGGGTCGCCATCCCGGCACTCACCTCCACCGATTACGTCAACACCATCCCCACCGAACTGGAGCCCTGGTTCCCCGGTGACGAGGATGTCGAGCGACGTTATCGAGCCTGGATCCGCTGGAATGCCGCCATCATGGTGCATCGAGCCCAGCGCCCGGGAGTCGGTGTGGGCGGCCACATTTCGACGTACGCGTCCTCGGCGTCGCTGTACGAGGTGGGGTTCAACCACTTCTTCCGCGGCAAATCCCACCCGGGTGGCGGAGACCAGGTCTTCATCCAGGGGCACGCCTCCCCCGGCGTGTATGCACGCGCCTTCCTGGAGGGCCGGCTGTCCACCGACCAACTGGATGGTTTCCGTCAGGAGCACAGCCATCCCGGCGGCGGACTGCCGTCCTACCCGCACCCCCGGTTGATGCCCGACTTCTGGGAATTCCCGACGGTGTCGATGGGCCTGGGCCCGATGAACGCGATCTATCAGGCCCGGTTCAACCACTACCTGGCCGACCGCGGCATCAAGGACACCACCGATCAGCATGTGTGGGCGTTCCTCGGCGACGGTGAGATGGACGAACCGGAGAGCCGCGGCCTGATCCAGGTGGCGGCCAACGAGGCGCTGGACAACCTGACCTTCGTCGTCAACTGCAACCTGCAGCGCCTCGACGGCCCGGTACGCGGGAACGGCAAGATCATCCAGGAACTGGAGTCGTTCTTCCGGGGTGCCGGCTGGAACGTCATCAAGGTGGTGTGGGGCCGCGAGTGGGACGCCCTGCTGCACGCCGACCGCGACGGTGCCCTGGTCAACCTGATGAACACCACGCCCGACGGTGACTACCAGACCTACAAGGCCAATGACGGCGCCTACGTCCGCGACCACTTCTTCGGCCGCGATCCGCGCACCAAGGCTCTCGTGGAACCGATGACCGATCAGGAGATCTGGAACCTCAAGCGCGGCGGTCACGACTACCGCAAGGTGTATGCCGCCTACCGCGCGGCGATGGAGCACAAGGGCCAGCCCACGATCATCCTGGCCAAGACCATCAAGGGCTACACGCTCGGCCAGCACTTCGAGGGTCGTAACGCCACGCACCAGATGAAAAAGCTTGCGCTGGAAGACCTCAAGACGTTCCGCGACGTCACCCGGGTGCCGATCTCGGACGCCGATCTGGAGAAGGACCCCTACCTGCCGCCGTACTACCACCCCGGGCCCAACGCCCCGGAGATCCGGTACCTGCTCGACCGCCGGCGCACCCTGGGCGGGTTCCTGCCGGAACGGCGCACCAAGTCCAAGGCGCTCAAGCTGCCCGGCACCGATACCTACGCCGCGCTCAAGAAGGGCTCCGGCAAGCAGCCGGTTGCCACCACCATGGCGACCGTGCGCACGTTCAAGGAACTGTTGCGGGACAAGAACATCGGGCCGCGCATCGTGCCGATCATCCCGGACGAGGCGCGCACCTTCGGGATGGATTCGTGGTTCCCGAGCCTGAAGATCTACAACCGCAACGGGCAGCTCTACACCGCGGTGGACTCGGAATTGATGTTGGCCTACAAGGAGAGCGAAGTCGGCCAGATCCTGCACGAGGGCATCAACGAGGCCGGGTCCACGGCTTCGTTCACCGCGGTGGGCACGTCCTATGCCACCCAGAACGAGCCGATGATCCCGATCTACATCTTCTATTCGATGTTCGGGTTCCAGCGCACCGGCGACGGCCTGTGGGCCGCGGCGGACCAGATGGCCAAGGGTTTCGTGCTCGGCGCCACCGCGGGCCGCACCACGCTCACCGGTGAGGGGCTGCAGCACGCCGACGGGCACTCCCTGCTGCTCGCCTCGACGAACCCGGCCGCGGTCACCTACGACCCGGCGTTCGCCTACGAGATCGCGCACATCATCGAAAGCGGTCTGAAGCGGATGTACGGCGACGATCCCGAGAGCATCTTCTTCTACATCACCATCTACAACGAGCCGTACGTGCAACCCGCGGAGCCGGAGAACTTCGACCCCGAGGGCGTGCTGCGCGGGATGTACCGGTTCCGCGCGGCGCCGGAGAAGCGGTCCAGCACCGCGCAGATCCTGGCGTCGGGCGTCTCGATGCCCGAGGCGCTCAAGGCGGCCGACCTGCTCGCCGAGAAGTGGGATGTCGCCGCCGACGTCTGGTCGGTGACCAGCTGGGGCGAGCTCAACCGGGACGGTGTCGCGGTGGAGAAGGCCCGGCTGCGTCGTCCCGACCAGCAGGCGCCGACCGCCTACGTGACCGAGGTGCTGGCCGATTCCGCCGGCCCGGTGGTCGCGGTGTCGGACTGGATGCGTGCGGTACCGGAGCAGATCCGGCCGTGGGTGCCGGGCACCTACGTGACGCTGGGCACCGACGGGTTCGGTTTCTCCGACACCCGCCCGGCGGCCCGGCGGTACTTCAACACCGACGCCGAATCGGTGGTGGTGGCGGTGCTGGAGGCGCTGGCCCGGGATGGGGAGATCGACCCGTCGGTCGCGGTCGCAGCGGCCAAGGAGTACCGCATCGACGACGTGACGGCGGCCGACGTTTCCTACGCGGACACCGGTAGCGCCTGACCCAGACCGGACGGTCGGGCATCCCTATATCGCCTACTCACAAAAGTGAGGCGTATCTTTTGGGGATGCCCGACAACCGGTTCGCTCCTCCCCCGGCATCCACGCTGGAAGTGCTGCAAAGCGTGCCCGAATCGGCGTTGCGCCGGCTCAAGCAGTACTCGGGCACGCTGTCCACCCAGGCCGTCCATGCGCTGGAGACCCGGCTGCCGTTCTTCGCCGACCTGGAGGCATCCCAGCGCGCCAGCGTGCAACTCGTCGTGCAGACCGCGGTGATCAACTTCGTCGAATGGATGCGCGACCCGGACAGCGATGTCGGCTACACGGCGCAGGCCTTCGAGGTGGTGCCCCAGGATCTGCGCCGCCGGGTGGCCCTGCGCCAATCCGTGGAGATGGTGCGCGTCACCATGGAGTTCTTCGAGGAGGTCGTGCCTTTACTGGCGCGCAACGAGCAGCAGTTGACGGCGCTGACCGCGGGCATCCTGCGCTACAGCCGCGACCTGGCCTTCGCGGCGGCCACGGCCTATGCCGATCAGGCCGAGGCGCGCGGAGCCTGGGACACCCGGATGGAGGCCAACCTGGTCGACGCGGTGGTCCGCGGGGACATCGGCCCCGAACTGCAGTCCCAGGCGGCCGCGCTGAACTGGGACGCAACCTCCCAGGCGACCGTCATCGTCGGGTTGCCCCGCCCGGACCGGCTCGACCAGACCGGCGACGATGTACACGCCGCGGCGGACAAGTGCGGGCGCTCGGCACTGTCCGACGTGCACGGCACCTGGCTGGTCACCATCATCACCGGCAGCCTGTCCCCGACCGAACGGTTCCCCGCGGAGCTGCTGAACGTGTTCGGCGACGGTCCGGTGGTCGTCGGCCCGACGGTGCCGACGCTGGGCGCCGCACACCGCAGCGCCGCCGAAGCCATCGCCGGAATGAACGCGGTGGCCGGCTGGAGCAACGCACCCCGGCCGGTCTCATCCCGCGAACTGCTACCCGAGCGGGCGCTGCTCGGCGATCCCAGCGCGGTGGCCGCCCTGGCGACCGAGGTGATGCGCCCGCTCGCCGACGCCGATCCGGCGCTGGCCAAAACCCTGGACGCCTACCTCGATTCCGGCGGTGCCATAGAGGCGTGCGCACGTAAATTGACGGTTCATCCAAACACAGTTCGTTACCGACTCAAGCGAATCACGGACTTCACAGGCCGCGATCCGACCGTGCCCCGCGACGCCTACGTCCTGCGGGTCGCGACCACGGTCGGTCGACTCAAGGGTGACGGAAGCCACTTCACCACAGCAAATAGCCCCGGTGCGATGTCCGGTGGACAGCAAACGACACGGTGGGGTGGCTACGCCTCGTGACCGCAGATCGCGGCTCGGTCTCAGCACGGTCGCGTCACGTGCGGTTTTGTAGACTCTCCACAAAAGAATAAGACAAGGTTCATAATCTCTTACACGGCACGAAGAGCACTTCACAGTGTTTTCTTAATCCGTGCCTGAAAACACTGTGCTTGCGCTGCTTGCTCCCGGACAGGGCTCGCAGACCCCCGGCATGCTCAGCCCGTGGCTGGAACTGCCGGGTGCCGCCGAGCGTCTGGCCACCTGGTCGGAGATCAGCGGGCTGGACCTGGTCCGCCTCGGCAGCACCGCCACCGCAGAAGAGATCACCGACACCGCGGTGACCCAGCCCCTGGTGGTCGCCGCGACGCTGCTGGCCCACGAAGAGGCCACCCGCCGCGGTGTGCTCTCCGGCGATGCCGCGGTGGCCGGCCACTCGGTCGGTGAGATCGCCGCCTACGCCATCGCCGGTGTGATCAGTGCCGACGACGCCGTCAAGCTCGCCGCCACCCGTGGCGCCGAGATGGCCAAGGCCTGCGCGCTGGAGCCCACCGGCATGGCCGCCGTCCTCGGTGGCGAAGAGGCCGACGTCCTCGAAGCCCTGGCCCGCCTGGATCTGATCCCCGCCAACCGCAACGCCGCCGGACAGATCGTCGCCGCCGGCGCGGTCGCCGCGCTGGAGAAGCTGGCCGAGGACCCGCCGGCCAAGGCCCGGGTCCGCGTCCTGGCCACCGCCGGGGCGTTCCACACCCACTACATGGCCCCCGCCGCCGAGGGTTACGCCGCCGCCGCGGCCGAGGTGGCCACCAACGAGCCGACCGCGACCCTGCTGTCCAACGCCGACGGCAAGCCCGTCGCCGACGCCGCGGACGCCATGACCAAACTGGTCGCCCAGATGACGCGGCCGGTGCGCTGGGATCTGTGCAGCGAGACGCTGCGCGGCCTGGGCGTGCGGGCCATCGTCGAGTTCCCGCCCGCGGGCACCCTGGTAGGCATCGCCAAGCGCGAGCTGAAAGGCACCCCGACCAAGGCGATCAAGGCGCCCGAAGACCTGGACGGGCTCGCCGAGCTGTAGAGCGCGCACGTCCACCCGAGCACCACCCACAGTCACAACCACATAAGAGCTTTACCCCGGATCGCACTCGCTTTCGGGCAACGAGAAAGAAATGAAGGGAGCCACATCGTGGCCGCCAGCCAGGAAGAAATCATCGCCGGTCTCGCCGAGATCATCGAAGAGGTCACCGGTATCGAGCCGTCCGAGGTCACGCTGGAGAAGTCCTTCGTCGACGACCTGGACATCGACTCGCTGTCGATGGTCGAGATCGCGGTGCAGACCGAGGACAAGTACGGCGTGAAGATCCCCGACGAGGACCTCGCCGGCCTGCGCACCGTCGGTGACGTCGTCGCCTACATCCAGAAGCTCGAAGCCGAGAACCCCGAGGCTGCTGCTGCCCTGCGCGAGAAGTTTGGCTCGGAATGACCAAACCTTCCACTGCTAACGGCGGGTTCCCGAATGTCGTGGTGACCGCCGTTACGGCGACCACCTCACTGGCACCGGACATCGAGAGCACGTGGAAGGGCCTGCTGGCCGGCGAGAGCGGCATCCGCAAGCTCGAGGACGACTTCGTCGAGAAGTGGGACCTGGCAGCCAAGATCGGTGGGCACCTCAAGGAGCCGCTCGATCCGCTGATGTCCCGCCTCGAGATGCGGCGCATGTCCTACGTGCAGCGGATGGCCAAGTACCTCGGCAACCAGCTGTGGGAAACCGCGGGTAAGCCCGAGGTCGATCCCGACCGGTTCTCGGTCGTGATCGGCACCGGGCTGGGTGGCGGCGAGAAGATCGTCGAGACCTATGACGCGATGAACGAGGGCGGGCCCCGCAAGGTGTCCCCGCTCGCCGTTCAGATGATCATGCCCAACGGTGCTGCCGCCGTCGTCGGCCTCGAGCTCGGGGCCCGCGCCGGTGTCATCACGCCGGTGTCGGCCTGTTCCTCGGGTTCGGAAGGCATCGCCCACGCATGGCGCCAGATCGTCATGGGTGACGCCGATATCGCCGTGTGCGGTGGTGTCGAGGGTGCCATCGAGGCGCTGCCCATCGCGGCGTTCTCGATGATGCGTGCGATGTCGACCCGCAACGACGATCCGGAAGGCGCCTCGCGCCCGTTCGACAAGGATCGCGACGGGTTCGTCTTCGGCGAGGCGGGTGCGCTCATGGTCATCGAGACCGAAGAGCACGCCCTGGCCCGCGGCGCCAAGCCGCTGGCCCGCCTGATGGGTGCCGGTATCACCTCCGATGCGTTCCACATGGTGGCTCCGGCCGCGGACGGCGCTCGCGCCGGCCAGGCCATGAAGCGCGCGATGGAGACCGCGGGTCTGTCGCCCAAGGACATCAACCACGTCAACGCGCACGCCACATCGACCTCGATCGGTGACGTCGCGGAGGCGAACGCCATTCGGGTGGCGGGGGTGGAGCATGCTGCGGTGTACGCACCGAAGTCGGCTCTGGGCCACTCGATCGGTGCGGTGGGTGCCCTGGAGTCGATCCTGACGGTGCTGGCACTGCGTGACGGTGTGATTCCGCCGACGCTCAACTACGAGACTCCCGATCCTGAGATCGATCTCGATGTTGTCGCGGGAGAGCCTCGGTATGGCGACTACCAGTACGCCATCAACAACTCGTTCGGATTCGGCGGCCACAATGTGGCTCTGGCGTTCGGACGTTACTGAGGTAACCAAGAAGAACCGGTAGCAGATGGTGGGGAACGGCTTGAACAAGCTGTCTACGGGGAACGGTCTACCCAACGTGGTCGTCACTGGCATCGCCATGACGACCGCGTTGGCGACCGATGCGGAGACGACCTGGAAGAAACTACTGGACGGCGAGAGCGGAATCCGCAAGCTCGATGACCCGTTCGTCGAGGAGTACGACTTACCGGTCCGCATCGGCGGGCACCTGCTCGAGGATTTCGACAGCGAGTTGACCCGCGTCGAGCTTCGCCGACACTCCTACCTGCAGAAGATGGCGACCGTCATCGGACGCCGGGTATGGGAGAACGCGGGCTCCCCCGACGTCGACCCCAAGCGGCTCATGGTGTCCATCGGGACGGGGCTGGGTTCCACCGAGGAACTCGTCTTCGCCTATGACGGCATGCGCGCCAAGGGTCTTCGGGCCGTTTCCCCGCTGGTCGTCCAGATGTACATGCCCAACGGGGCGGCGGCGGCCGTCGGCCTGGAGCGCCAGGCCCGGGCCGGCGTCAGCACCGTGATCTCGGCCTGCGCCTCGGGTTCCGAGGGCATTGCCAACGCCTGGCGCAACATCGTCCTCGGCGAGGCGGACGTCGCCATCTGCGGTGGTGTGGAGACCAAGATCGAGGCGGTGCCGATCGCCGGCTTCGCCCAGATGCGGATCGTGCTGTCCAACACCAACGACGACCCGCAGGGCGCCTGCAGGCCGTTCGACCGGGACCGCAACGGGTTCGTCTTCGGTGAGGGCGCCGCGATGATGGTCATCGAGACCGAGGAGCACGCGAAGGCCCGCGGGGCCAACATCCTGGCCCGCATCATGGGTGCCAGCGTGACCTCCGACGGCTATCACATCGTTGCGCCGGACCCCAACGGGGAACAGGCCGGTTACGCGATGACCCGCGCCATCGAACTGGCCGGGCTGCAGCCTTCCGATATCGACCACGTCAACGCGCATGCCACCGGGACCACGGTGGGCGATGTCGCCGAGGGTGTGGCGATCAACCGGGCGATGAAGGGGCACAAGCCGGCGGTGTACGCACCGAAGTCGGCTCTGGGCCATTCGGTCGGCGCGGTGGGCGCGGTGGAGAGCATCCTCACCGTGCTCGCCTTGCGGGACGGGGTGATTCCGCCGACGCTGAACCTCAAGAATCTGGATCCAGAGATCGACCTGGATGTCGTGGCTGGCGAGCCGCGGTCCGGTGACTACAAGTACGCGATCAACAATTCGTTCGGATTCGGTGGGCACAACGTCGCGCTCACCTTCGGAAAATACTGACAGAAGTACCCGAAGGCGCCGGTCACCATCCGACGCGTAACCAGGAGGACTGGATGACCATCATGGCTCCCGAAGCGGCCGCCGAGTCGCTCGACCCGCGCGATCCGCTGCTGCGCCTGAAGACCTTCTTCGACGACGGCAGCGTCTCGTTGCTGCACGAGCGCGACAAGTCCGGTGTCCTGGCGGCCGCCGGCACCGTCAACGGTGTGCGGACCATCGCGTTCTGCACCGACGGCACCGTCATGGGTGGCGCGATGGGTATCGAGGGGTGCGCACACATCGTCGACGCCTACGACGTCGCCATCGAGGAGCAGAGCCCGATCGTCGGGATCTGGCACTCCGGTGGCGCGCGGCTGGCCGAGGGCGTCAAGGCGCTGCACGCGGTCGGGCTGGTCTTCGAGGCGATGATCCGCGCTTCGGGCTACATCCCGCAGATCTCCGTGGTGGTCGGCTTCGCCGCCGGCGGCGCCGCATATGGACCGGCGCTGACCGACGTCATCGTGATGGCTCCGGACAGCAAGGTTTTCGTCACCGGCCCCGATGTGGTGCGCAGCGTGACCGGCGAGGACGTCGACATGGTGTCCCTCGGCGGCCCGGAGGCCCATCACAAGAAGTCCGGTGTCTGCCACATCGTCGCCGACGATGAACTCGACGCCTACGAGCGCGGCCGTCGCCTGGTCGGATTGTTCTGCCAGCAGGGTCATTTCGACCGCAGCAAGGCCGAGGCCGGGGACACCGACCTCAAGGCCCTGATGCCCGAGTCCGCACGGCGTGCCTACGATGTGCACCCGATCGTCGAGGCACTGTTGGACAAGGATTCGCACTTCGAGGAGTTCCAGTCCCGCTGGGCCCCGTCCATCGTGGTCGGCCTGGGCCGGCTGGCCGGGCGCACCGTCGGCGTCATCGCCAACAACCCGCTGCGCCTCGGCGGCTGCCTGAACTCCGAAAGCGCCGAGAAGTCAGCGCGTTTCGTGCGCCTCTGTGATGCCTTCGGCATCCCGCTGGTGGTCGTCGTGGACGTCCCCGGCTACCTGCCCGGTGTGGATCAGGAGTGGGGCGGCGTGGTGCGCCGCGGCGCCAAACTGCTGCACGCATTCGGTGAGGCCACCGTCCCGCGCGTCACGCTGGTCACCCGCAAGATCTACGGCGGCGCCTACATCGCGATGAACTCGCGCTCACTGGGTGCCACCAAGGTGTTCGCCTGGCCGGACGCCGAGGTCGCCGTGATGGGCGCCAAGGCCGCGGTCGGCATCCTGCACAAGCGCAAGCTGGCCGCCGCCGCCGACCATGAGCGCGACGCCCTGCACGAGGAACTGGCCGCCGAGCACGAGCGGATCGCCGGCGGCGTGGACAGCGCCATCGAGATCGGTGTGGTGGACGCGAAGATCGATCCCGCGCACACCCGCAGCGTGATCACCCAGGCACTGGCCGAGGCGCCCGCCCGGCGCGGCCGGCACAAGAACATCCCGCTGTAACCAGTCTGCGATTTCGGCGCGTTCACGTTCGCTCAGCGAATGTGAACGCGCCGAAGTTGTTTCTCGGGGGCGCTACCGGGTGGTGTAGCCGCCGTTGGCGAAGATGGTCTGTCCGGTGATCCAGTGCCCCTCGCCGGCCAGGAACACCACCAGCGGTGCGATGTCCTCGATCATGGTCAGGCGGTTGCCCATCGCCTGGGACCGGTGGAAGGCCACCCGTTCCGGGGTCTCCTGCCCGTAGAAGAACGGGGTGTCCATCGGCCCCGGGCCGACGTTGTTGACGTTGATGTCACGTGCGGCGAACTCCTTGGCCGCCGCCCTGGTGAAGTGTTCGACCGGGCTCTTGGCGCCGGCATAGGTGGCGTAGCCCTCGGTGAACGCGGCCAGCAACGAGGTCACGATGGTGATCACCGAACCACCGTCGGCGAGTTTGCGGCCGGCCTGCTGGATGAAGAAGAAGGCCGCCTTCGCGTTGATGTCGAACATCGAATCATATTCGGCCACAGTGGTTTCCACGATCGGCTTGCGCAGTACACGACCCGTGGTGTTGATCGCGATGTCCACGCCGCCGAAGGCACCGATCGCCGCGTCGAACAGCGCCTCGACATGGGCCGGTTCGGTCAGGTCGGCCTGGAACTTGATGGCCTTGGCGCCGGCCTCCTCGACCTCGGCGATGGTCTCGTCGGCGTCGGCTTCGGTGGCCGCGCCATGGTAGTGCACCGCGACGTTCACCCCCCAGGTCGCCAACGTCGCACTGATGAGACCGCCGAGGTTCTTGGCCCCACCGGCGATCACCGCGGACTTCCCGTGCAGGTTCGTGCTCACTGACACGACGGTAAATCACCGAACCGACAAACAGGAAACGCAAGAATCCGAGGAATCCACAAGTAGTTCTTGTGCAACACTGGGCCGATGACGCGACCATTTCCGGACCTGCGTCGACTGCGGCACTTCATCGCTGTCGCCGAAACCGGCAGTTTCACCGGGGCCGCGAACGGCCTGCACCTGAGCCAGCAGGCGCTGAGCAGTTCGGTGGCTCAACTGGAGAAGGAACTCGGTGCCACGCTGTTCACCCGGGACGGCCGCCGGGTGGCGCTGACCCACGCCGGTGAGCTGCTGCTCGACGAGGGCCGCACGCTGCTGGCCGCGGCCTACACCGTCACCGACCGGGTTCAGCGGGCGGCGGCCGGAGCCGAGGGCGAGTTCGTGGTGGGCTACGCACCGACCCTCAGCGGCACCGAAGCCTACGTGCACCTGGAACCGGCCATCGACGCGTTTCCGGACCGATCCTTCACCTTCCGGCAGCTCTTTCCCGATCAGCTGGTACGCGAGATCATCGAGGGCACAGTACATCTGGGGTTGCGCCGCGGCATCGTGCCCTATGCCGACCTGGCCACCGCCGTGATCGGCTACGACCGGGTGCGGTTGGCACTGCCCGCCGAACACCGGCTGGCCACCGAGTCCGTGATCGACATCGGCGAACTGGCCGGTGAGACGGTGGCGCTGTGGGCTCCGCCCGGGGCGTCCTCCTACAGTGATTTCCTGATGGGCGCCTGCCGGCGCGCCGGATTCGAACCGGACTACCTCGTGAGCCGGGTGCAGGGTTCGGCCCCGGTCGCCGCACCGCTGACCACCGGTGGGGTCGCATTCGTCACCACACCCGCCGGCGCCGCGATGAACGGCCGGGTGCAGGTGGTGGACCTGGAACCGGAACTGCTGGTCGGTGTGCAGGCAATGTGGCTGCGGCACACCAGCTCCGCGGAACGGGACGCGGTGTTGGCCGCCGGTCGTTAGCCGGTGAACTCGGCAGCCGCGGCGTGTGCCCGTGCCCGGTCCTCGGGCACCAGACCGATCCGGGTGCGCCGGTCCAGGATGTCGTCCGGGGTCAGTGCGCCCTCATAGCTGACGGCATAGTCGAATTCGGCTCGGATCACGTCGATCCCGTCGGCGACGGGGTCGGTCGGCCGGTCGCAGGCGGCCCGCGCGATGACATTGGGCGCCTCGGCGCCGTACCGGGCCACCAGTGAGGACGGCAGGTCATGCGCGGTCCGCAGCGTCGACACCGGATTGGCCGGTGCACCGACCAGAGGCAGGTTACGGGTGCGGCACGGCGCCGCGTCCAGCCCCCGCAGCGCCACCGCCCGGTCCACCACGTCCTCTGCCATGTACCGGTATTCGGTGAGCTTGCCACCGATCACGCTGATCACCCCGTTGCCCGATTCGGTCACCGCGTGGTCGCGGGACAGGTCGGCGGTGTGGCCCTCGCTCTCGATCAGCGGCCGCAGCCCGGCGTAGCGACCGCGCACATCGGCGGCGGTCAGGGCGGTGTCCAGCGCGGTGTTGACGGTGTCGAGCAGGAACGCCTCCTCGGCCGGGGTCGGTTGCGGCACATCGGGTATGGGTCCCGGTGCGTCCTCGTCGGTGAGGCCGAGGTAGACCCGGCCCAGCTGTTCGGGCATGGCGAAGACGAACCGGTTGAGCTCGCCCGGGATCGGGACCGTCAGCGCCGCCGTCGGATTGCCGAAGGTCGCGGCGTCGAACACCAGGTGGGTGCCGCGGCTGGGCCGCAGCCTGATCGACGCGTCCACCTCCCCCGCCCATACCCCGGCGGCGTTCACCACCGCGCGGGCGCGGATCTGCACCGTCTGCCCCGTCAGCTCGTCGGTGAGATGGACCGAATCCCCCTGCGCGCCCTGCGCGGACACCCGGGTCAGCACCGAAGCCCCGTGTTGGGCGGCGGTGCGCGCCACCGCGGTGACCAACCGGGCGTCGTCGATCAGTTGGCCGTCGTAGGCCAGGAAGGCGCCGTCGAGTCCGGCGCGGCGCACGGTGGGGGCCAGTTCGGCCGCCCGGCCCGCGTCGATCCGGCGGGACCGCGGCAGGACGGTCGACGGCGTCCCGGCCAGCGCACGCAGCCCGTCGCCCGCGATGAAGCCCGTGCGCACCAGGGCACGCGCGGCGCGGCTCATGCCGGGCAGCAGCGGAACCAGCTGCGGCATGGCCGAGACCAGATGAGGAGCGTTGCGGGTCATCAGGATTCCGCGCTCGATGGCGCTGCGCCGGGCGATGCCGACGTTGCCGCTGGCCAGGTAGCGCAGCCCGCCGTGCACCAGCTTGGAGCTCCACCGGCTGGTGCCGAAGGCCAGATCGTGTTTCTCGACCAGCACGACACGCAGTCCGCGGGTGGCGGCGTCCAGTGCGATGCCGGTTCCGGTGATGCCGCCGCCGATCACCAGCACGTCGACCGGGTCGCCGTCGGTGAGTGCGGCGAGCTCGGCGCTGCGGCGGGCGCGGTTCAGTGCGCTTCGGGTCATCGCTTCAGGTATCCGTTCAGGGCGTGGCCGAGTTCGGTGGCCAGCGCGTCGCCGCCGAGGATCGGCTCGACCATCTGCGCGGACTGCACCGTGGACTGGGTGATGAGCAGGCACATCGCCGCCAGCCTGCGCGGGTCCCCGGGGCGCACGCTGCCGTGTTCCTGGGCGAGTTCGATCTGCCCGGCGACCGCGTCGATGAGGATCTGCTGGCTGGTGCCGAGGCGTTCGGCGATGTAGACCATGGCAAGTTCGGGGGCGTTGTGCAGCACGGCCATCACGATCTCGTCGTGCTGGAGTTTCCCGGCGACGGCGACGATGCGGCCGACCAGCGCCTCGCGCCCCGGCTCCCGGCCCCCGGTGTCGTCGAGCACCCCGACCACCCGGGCGGTGAGCAGCGCGGCGAGGATCGACCGAGTGTCCGGCCAGCGCCGGTACACCGTGGGACGGCTGACGTCGGCACGGCGGGCGATCTCGGCCAGCGTCACCCGGTCGACACCGAAGGCGAGCACACAACTGGCGGCCGCATCCAGGATGCGGTCGTTCAGGGTGTCGGCGCCCTCGCCGGAGGCCTCGTTACTGATTGACATGATGTGTAAGACTGTAACGCATGATGCGAGCCGGCACCGAACTACAGCCCCCGATGAAGTGGAATGCCTGGGGTGATCCGCAGGCGGCCAAACCGCTCTCCGACGGCATCAAGGCCCTGCTCAAACAGGCACTCGGCATCGATGGTCCGGCGGCCCCGGATCTGGACATCGCCGAGGTCCGGGTGCGCCCCTCGGCACTGGCCGACGCCGACCGGCAAGCGTTGGAGTCCGCGATCGGAGCGGAGTACTGCCGCGTGGACGATCACAGCCGGTTGTTGCGCGCCGGCGGCAAGTCGACACTGGACCTGTTGCGCCGCAAGGACACCGGGGTGCAGGATGCGCCGGATGCCGTGTTGTTGCCGGCCGACGAGAACGAGGTCGCCGAGATCCTGCGGGTCTGTACCGAGCGCCGGATCGCGGTGGTCCCGTTCGGCGGCGGCACCAGTGTGGTGGGCGGCCTCGACCCGGAGCGCGGAGATTTCGCCGCCGTCGTCTCGCTGGATCTGCGCCGGCTCGACGCACTGCACGGTCTCGACGAGGTATCCGGCGAGGCCGAATTCGGCGCCGGCGTCACCGGGCCCCGCGCCGAGGAACTGCTCGGTGCCCGCGGCTTCTCGCTCGGGCATTTTCCGCAGAGTTTCCAGTTCGCCACCATCGGCGGGTTCGCCGCGACCCGCTCCTCCGGACAGGACTCCGCCGGGTACGGCCGGTTCGACGATATGGTGCGCGGCCTGCGGGTGGTCACCCCGGCCGGGGTGCTCGACCTGGGCCGGGCTCCCGCCTCGGCGGCCGGGCCCGACCTGCGTCAGCTGATGGTGGGATCCGAGGGCGTGTTCGGCATCATCACCAGCGTCCGGGTGCGGGTGCATCCGGTGTCGCAGTCCACCCGCTACGAGGCGTGGTCGTTCCCGGATTTCGGCACCGGCGCCGATGCGTTGCGGGCCGTGATCCAGACCGGCACCGGACCGACGGTGATCCGGCTGTCCGATGAGGCCGAGACCGGGGTGAACCTGGCCACCACCGAGCACATCGGCGAGCAGAGCATCACCGGTGGCTGCCTGGCGATCACGGTGTTCGAGGGCAGTCCGGCCCACACCGAGAGCCGGCACGCCGAGACCGCGGCGCTGCTGCGGTCCCGCGGCGCCACCTCACTGGGTGAGGCGCCCGCGCGCAACTGGGAGCACGGCCGGTTCGGTGCGCCGTACCTGCGCGATTCGCTGCTTGCCGCGGGCGCCTTGTGCGAGACGCTGGAGACCGCGACCAACTGGGCAGGCGTGCCGGTAGTCAAGGCAGCCGTCACCGCGGCGCTGTCCGAAGCGCTGGGCCAGGCCCTGGTGATGTGCCACATTTCGCATGTGTACCCCACCGGTGCGTCGCTGTACTTCACCGTCGTCGCCGCCCAGCAGGGTGATCCCATCGAGCAGTGGCGGCGCGCCAAGGCCGCGGCCTCGGACGCCATGGTGCGCTCCGGCGCCACCATCACCCATCATCACGCGGTCGGCGCGGATCACCGGCCGTGGATGCAGGCCGAGATCGGCGATCTCGGCGTCGAGGTCCTGCGGGCGGTCAAGGCGCGGCTGGATCCCGCCGGAATTCTCAACCCCGGCAAGCTGATTCCATGATCGGCCGGGTCACCGTCCTGACCAACCCGGCGTCCGGGCACGGCAGTGCTTCGCACGCCGCGGAGCGGGCGATCACCCAACTGCACCGTCGCGGGTTGGACGTGGTGGCCATCGCCGGCCGCGACGCCGCCCACGCCCGTCAACTCACCGAGGGCGCCCTGGAACGCGGCATGGATGCGCTCGTGGTGGTCGGGGGTGACGGCATCGTCTCGCTGGCGTTGCAGGTGCTGGCCCGGACCGACACCCCGCTGGGCATCATCCCGGCCGGCACCGGCAACGACCATGCGCGTGAATTCGGCATTCCGACAAGCGATCCCGAAGCCGCCGCGAATGTGGTCGCCGACGGCAACGTGACGACGATC
Organism: Mycobacterium sp. AMU20-3851; assembly: GCF_043974665.1. Lineage (NCBI taxonomy): Bacteria > Bacillati > Actinomycetota > Actinomycetes > Mycobacteriales > Mycobacteriaceae > Mycobacterium > Mycobacterium sp. AMU20-3851. The sequence continues at coordinate 2,033,981 of NZ_CP146371.1, read as the reverse complement.
GACCTCGGCCTGATCACCGGGGCCGACGGCACCCGCCGGTGGTTCGGCACCGTGATGGCCGCGGGATTCGATTCACTGGTCACCGACCGGACCAATCGGATGCGCTGGCCGCACGGGCGGATGCGCTACAACCTCGCCATGGTTGCCGAGATCTCGAAACTGCGCCTGCTGCCGTTCCGCCTGGTTTTCGACGGCGAAGTGGTGGTCACCGATCTGACCCTGGCCACCGTGGGCAACACCCGCAGTTACGGCGGCGGCATGCTGATCTGCCCCGGCGCCGACCCGACCGACGGCATGTTCGACGTGACCATGGTGGCGTCGGCCTCGCGCACCCGGCTGATCCGGTTGTTCCCCACCGTGTTCAAGGGCACGCACGTCGACCTCGACGAGGTGACCACCCGCCGGGCGCGCACCATCGAGGTGGATTGTCCCGGCATCAACGCGTACGCCGACGGCGAGTTCGTCTGCCCGCTACCGGTCGAGGTGAGCACGGTGCCCGGCGCGCTGAACATCCTGGTCCCGAGCTGATGCTCAGTCCCCCTTGGGGATTCGCAATCCGAGCGTGTGCCGGGCACCCTCGGCGAGCTCGTGCCGAAGATCGATACCGGGCGGGTTCTGCACGGCCGGGTCGGCGGCCGCGGACATTCCGGACAGCACCATGGCGGCCCGGACCCGGCCGCCGGGGCCGGGGTGCGCGGCGGCCAGCAGGGTCATCTGCCGGTTGATCAGACCGCTCCACCGGGGGCGGCTGCGAATGAACTCCAGGACCGCCGGATCACCGCGCAGCATCGACACCGTGGCGCGGTTGTCGGCGGCCAGTGCCGCGTAACCCGTGATCATCCGCTCGGCGCGGGCGGCCACCGAAGGCTGGGCCTCGGCATCGGTGACGATATCCGCCAGCGTGTCCAGCACCGGGCCGATCAGGGCCTGCAGGATCTCGTCGCGAGCACGAAAGTGGTGATATATCGCGCCTTTTCGGAATCCCAGCCGGTCGGCGATCATCTGCAGCGAGGTGCCCGCGTAGCCGTGCTCGCCGAACAGTTCGGCGGCGGCCGCCAGCAGCCGGTCCCGGGTCGCGGGTTCGGCGCCCGGCTCACCCGAAGTGCCCATCGTCACTCCCCTCCGAGGCTGTGAATGCCCTCACGATAGTTGGACGATCGTCCAGCATGCGGCGATCATGGATGGGGAATCTACTGGACGATCGTCCAGACATCCCGAAAGGACCCGCCTGCCATGACATTCGAGCTCGCCAACAAAGTCGCCATCGTCACCGGCGGCGCGGCGGGCATCGGCGGGGCCGCGGTCCGGCATTTCCTCAAGGAGGGCGCCTACGTCGTCATCGCCGACGTCAATGCCGATCAGGGCGAGGCGATGGAAGCCGAACTCGGCCCCGACTGTGCGTTCAAGTACACCGACGTCTCCGAGCGCAGCGATGTCGAGGACCTGGTGAACTTCGCGGTCGCCACCTTCGGCGGTCTCGACATCATGTTCAACAACGCGGGCATCTCCGGCACGATGCAGCCCAACCTCCTCGACGATGACTTCGCAGACTTCGAGCAGGTGCTCAAGGTCGACCTGCTCGGCGTGATGCTGGGCACCCAGATCGCGGCGCGCCACATGAAGGACAACGGCGGCGGCTCGATCATCAACACCACCTCGATCGGCGGGATGCAGGCCGGGTGCACCGTGCTGTCCTACCGGGCCGCCAAGGCCGGCGTCATCCACTTCAGCAAGTCCGCGGCAATCGATCTGGCCGAGTACGGAATCCGGGTCAACTGCATCGCCCCCGGCGGTATCCCGACGGCGATCCTGTCCTCGGCGACCGGCGATGCCGAGGATTCCGGAACCACGTCGGCGATCCGCCGGATCATCGCCGAGGACCGTCCGCTGAAGTTCGACGGCGACACCTCCGACATCGCCAACGCCGCCGTCTATCTGGGCAGCGACCGGTCCCGCTACGTCACCGGCATCGTGCTGCCGGTGGATGGCGGCATCACCGCCGGCAACCCGCGCAACCCGTTGCGCGCGATGCTCGCCGAGGCAATGGCTTCCTGACTTACAAACGCAATGTCACCCTGACAGCCGCGCCACGCATATATGTGCGCGGCAACGCTGCCAGGGTGACATTGCGTTCAGAAAGTGTCAGCCGACTCCGCGGTTCAGCCAGGTGACCTCACCGGTGTCCCCACCACCGCGGTAGGGCTCCAGCGATTCGTCCCACGCGGTGCCGAGCACCGAGTCCAGATCGGCGGCCAGCGCATCGGCCCCGGAGGCCATCAGGCTGCGCAGCCGCTGCTCGCCGACCATCACGTCGCCGTTGGCGCTCATCACTCCGTGCCACAGCCCGAGCTGCGGGGTGTGGCACCAGCGATGTCCGTCGACACCCTCACTGGGGTCTTCGGTCACCTCGAAGCGCAACACCGACCACGACCGCAGGGCATTGGCCAACTGCGCGCCGGTACCCACCGGGCCCACCCAATTCGTGACAGCGCGAAGCTGCCCGGGCATGGCGGGCTGGGGCGTCCACTTGAGGTTCGCCCGCGCCGACAGGGTCGACGAAAGTGCCCACTCCACGTGTGGGCATACCGCCGCGGGCGAGGCGTGAACGTAAACCACGCCAGTTGTCGCCTCGGCGAACTGGTTCGACGCACGCATACTTCTGCTCCTTCGGCTCCACGAGGGACGTCTTCCCCAACGACCTGGTGTTACCGAACTGTGCAGCTGTTTCGTGCGTGTCTATTGTGCCTTGTGGGACGCGTGTTGCGCTAGTGTGCCCCGAATTCTCTCAGGACTCCATCAGAGATGGCCGGCCACAGCGGATGGGCCCAGTCCCCGAAGTCCCGATCGGTGAGTACCACAAAGGCCAGGTCAACGGCCGGATCCACCCACAGGAACGTGCCCGATTGACCGAAGTGGCCGAAGGTGCGCGCGGAGTTCGCAGAGCCGGTCCAGTGCGGTGATTTCTCCGACCGGATCTCCAACCCCAATCCCCAGTCGTTGGGGCGCTGCGATCCGAAGCCGGGCAGTACGCCGTTCAGGCCCGGGAACTGCACCGACGTCGCCTCGCGGTGCAGTTCCGCCGAGACCAGTTCGGGGCGCAGCAGGTCCGCGGCGAACGCGGCCAGATCTGTCACCGAGGAGTAGCCGCCGTAACCGGCCGCGGGCGCCCCGCCGCGCAACGTCGAGGACCGCATGCCCAGCGGCTCGAACACCGCCTCGCTCAGGTACTGCCCGAACTCGATGCCGGCGGCCTCCTGCAACGCCTCGGCCAGCAGGGTGAACCCGTAGTTCGAGTAGATCCGGCGTGTCCCCGGCGCAGCGAGCACGTCCGAGGTCTGCATCGACACGCCGGAGGTGTGAGCCAGCAGATGGCGCACGGTCGCGCCGGGCGGGCCGGCCGGCGTGTCCAGTTCGAAGACGCCCTCCTCGACGGCGATCTGCGCCGCGCGAGCCGCCAGCGGCTTGGTCACCGAGGCCAGCCGGAACACCTGTGCGGTGTCACCGTGCGTGCCGAGTACACCCGCCGGCCCGACCACCGCGGCAGCAGCGGTCCGAACCGGCCAGTCGTCGAGAAGTTCCAGAGCGCCCACGCGCAGGATGCTACTTGCGACCAGACTGGACACCTGTCCGGCAGACCCTCGGGCCGGGTATTAGGTTATAGGCATGAGTCAGACGGTGCGTGGTGTGATTTCTCGGTCCAAGGGTGCGGCGGTGGAGTTGGTCGACATCGTGATCCCCGATCCGGGCCCGGGCGAGGTGGTGGTCGCGGTGCAGGCCTGCGGGGTCTGCCACACCGACCTGACCTACCGCGAAGGCGGCATCAACGACGAATACCCCTTCCTGCTCGGTCATGAAGCCGCCGGCATCGTCGAGTCCATCGGCGAGGGCGTCACCCACGTCGCCGTCGGCGACTTCGTCATCCTGAACTGGCGCGCGGTCTGCGGCGAATGCCGGGCCTGCAAACGCGGGCGCCCGCACCTGTGCTTCGACACCTTCAACGCCACCCAGAAAATGACCCTCACCGACGGTACCGAGCTCACCCCGGCGCTGGGCATCGGCGCCTTCGCCGACAAAACCCTCGTCCATCAGGGCCAGTGCACCAAGGTCGATCCGCAAGCCGACCCCGCCGTGGCCGGCCTGTTGGGCTGCGGGGTCATGGCCGGGCTCGGCGCGGCGGTCAACACCGGCGCGGTCGGCCGCGATGACACCGTCGCGGTCATCGGCTGCGGCGGGGTCGGCGATGCCGCCATCGCCGGGGCCGCCCTGGTCGGGGCCAAGACGATCATCGCCGTGGACGTCGATGACCGGAAACTCGACACCGCCCGCGACTTCGGGGCCACCCACACCGTCAACGCCCGCGACCTCGACCCCGTCAAAACCATCCAGGACCTCACCGACGGGTTCGGCGCCGATGTCGTCATCGACGCCGTCGGACGCCCCGAAACCTGGAAGCAGGCCTTCTACGCCCGCGATTTGGCCGGCACCGTCGTCCTGGTCGGCGTCCCCACCCCGGACATGACCCTGGAGATGCCGCTGGTCGACTTCTTCTCCCGCGGCGGTTCGTTGAAGTCGAGCTGGTATGGCGACTGCCTACCCGAACGCGACTTCCCCACCCTGATCTCGCTGTACCGCCAGGGCCGGCTGCCGCTGGAGAAGTTCGTCACCGAACGCATCAGCCTCGACGCCATCGAAGACGCCTTCCACAAGATGCACGCCGGTGAGGTGCTGCGCTCGGTGGTCGTGCTGTGAGCATCCAGCGGGTCGTCACCTCCGGCACCTTCGAACTCGACGGCGGCTCCTGGGAGGTGGACAACAACATCTGGCTCGTCGGCGACGACAACGACGTCATCGTCTTCGACGCCGCGCACACCGCCGCACCCATCATCGACGCCGTCGCCGGGCGCAACGTGGTGGCCGTCGTGTGCACCCACGGGCACAACGATCACATCACCGTGGCGCCCGAACTCGGCGCCACCCTGGATGCCCCGGTGTTCCTCCACCCCGCCGACGAGATGCTCTGGAACACCGTCCACCCCGGCGCCGAGTTCCGTACCGTCGACGACGGCCTGGTCCTCACAGCCGGCGGCATCGAACTGCACGCCCTCCACACCCCCGGCCACTCGCCGGGCTCGGTCTGCTGGTCCGCCCCCGACCTGGGCGCCGTCATCTCCGGGGACACCCTCTTCCAGGGCGGCCCCGGCGCGACGGGGCGCTCCTACTCCGACTTCCCCACCATCCTGGACTCCATCAAGAACCGCCTCGGCCTGCTCCCGGACGAGACCGTGGTCTACACCGGCCACGGCGACACCACCACCATCGGCGGCGAACTCACCCACTACGACGACTGGGTCACCCGCGGCCACTGACGAACGGAAGTGGCCCGTCGACACCGCCACTGAGTACACGATTCGTGACGGGGAGCACTAAGCTCCCCTCATGAGACGGCGGTTACTGCTGATCATCGTCGGATTTCTGGCGATGATCCTGACGGCGTCGTGTGCCGCACCGCCGTCGCAACCGGCCGATCCGGTCTCGCCGAAGCCACCGATCCCGACGCTCGGGGTCTCGGGCACCTCGCTGACCCTGGACGACAAGCCGTGGTGGCCGATCGGCATCAACGCCTATCAGCTGGCCACCGATTGGTCCGTCAACGCCGGGTGTGGTGCCCAGGTGGATCTCGACGCGTACTTCAGCCGGCTCCAGCCCCATTCGCTGACCCGGTTCAATGCGTTCTCCAGTCTCGCGGTGAACAAGCACACCGGGCTGCTCGACTTCTCGGCCATCGACGCGGTCGTACGCGCGGCGGAGCGGCACGGACAACTGCTCGTCGCGGTGCTGTCCAGCAATGAGGGTGCGTGCGAAGGTGACTCGTTCAAGGACTACGAGTGGTTCGCCCGGGGGTGGCGCACCGAGGTCTCGCCCGGCGCGCCGATGACGTTCGAGGCCTGGCTGGACACCGCGGTGCAGCGCTGGCGCGACTCGCCGGCGTTGGCCGGCTGGACCGCCGTCGGGGAACCCGAACCGTCGGATTGCCGGGACCCGCAGTGTGATTGGACCCGCCGCTACTGCCATCCGGACTCACCGGACGTACTGCGCTCGTTCTACGACGCCACCGGCGCCCGGATCCGCGAAATCGACCCGGACACAGTCATCTTCAGCGGCCACGCGGGCGGCGGGCAGTGCGGCTCGGCCGGTGAGGCCTTCGAGCTGGTGAACGCGTCGCCCGGGGTGGACGTGCTGGAGTACCACTTCTACCACGGCATCGACTATCTGCCCGGAAACATGTTCGACGGTCTGGTGCGGCGCACACAGCAGGCCCGGGCACTGAACAAGCCGCTGCTGATCACCGAGATCGGCATGCAGGCCGGATCCTGCGGGTCGGTCCACCACCGGGAGCGGGTGCTGCGCGAAGCGTTCACCGAGATGCGCAGGCAGGGCACCGCAGGTGCGATGTTCTGGTCCTTCGTCCCGGATCCCCGGGCCGGCGAATGCACGCTGGACATCGGGCCCAGCGATCCGCTGATGCAACTGGTCGGCACCTCCCCGGGCTGACCGCTTTTCCGATCACGCTGAGCCTGTACCTACCCGCACGGCGGTGCCGCGCCGATAGTCGTATGCCATGACGACCTCGAGTGGACGCTCCGCCGCGATCATCGGCGCCGGCCAGACCGGCGTGACGGCGGCACTGGGACTGTTGGACAACGGATTCGATGTCACGATCTACAGCGACCGGGATCAGGACGCGTTGCGCAACGACGTTCCGGCCACCGGCACCGCACTGATCTTCGGTGCGGCCCAGCGCGCCGAGGAAAGCCTGGGGCTCAACACCTATCTGGCCACCGCACCGCTGTCCACCGGTCAGAGCGTGCGCGTCGTCGACGACGGTACCGAGGCGATCGCCTTCGACGCCTGGTTCGACGGTACCCGCGGCATCGCGGTCGACACCCGGCTCAAGGCCGATGACCGGTTGACCCTGTTCCGGCGCCGCGGTGGGCGATTCGTGGTGGAAGCCGTCGACCCGGCGCGACTCGACGCCATCGCCGAAAAGGCGGACCTGACGCTGGTCGCCACCGGCCGCGGCGGCCTGTCCGCGCTGTTCCCGGTCGATCCGGCGCGCACCGTCTACGCCGAGCCGCAGCGCAGCCTGCTGGCCTTCTCGGTGACCGGGCTGGGGCACGGACCCGATGTGTTCGCCCACCGCGGCCCGGCGGGCGGGCAGCACGAGGCATTCACCGCGGTGAGCGGTCAGGGCGAGACGTTCTGGGGGCCGTACCTGCACAAGGACGCCGGTCCGAGTTGGGCGTTCCTGGGATGGGCGTTGCCCGGCAGCGACTGGGAGCGCCGCTTCGCCGGCGTCACCGACGCGGCGTCGGCGCTGGAGGTGACCACCGGTCTGCACCGCGACTACATCGATTGGGATCTGCCGGAGGTCAGCCGGTTCCGGGTGATCGAGGAGGATCCACATTCCTGGCTCACCGGTGCGGTGACCCAGTTGGTGCGCCGCGGGGTCGGCCACACCGCCGGCGGGCATCCCGTTGCGGCGCTGGGTGATACCGCGATCTCCTACGACCCGATCGCCGGTCAGGGCGCGCAGGGTGGGTTGGTGCAGGCGGCCGCGCTGGTGCACCGGGCCGCCGCGCACGACGGCCCATTCGACACGGCCTGGCTGACGGCGGCCTTCGAGGAGTTCTACGACCACCGCGGACGGTCGGCGCAGTTGGTGACTCAATTGTTCCTGTCCGACCCGGCTTTCGCCGAGATCGGCGGTCTTTTCTTCGCCGCGGCCAGCACCAGCCCGCGGTTCGCCGGCAAGTTGTTCGGACTACTCGACGACCCGCGCCGGTTCGACGGGGTGACCTCCGAGGACGCCGCCAAGGCGCTCATCACCGAGTTCGCCGGTGAGCCCGCCGATGAGGTGCTTGCCCGGTTCGAGCCGCCGGGCAGTTTCGCGCGGTCGGAACTGCTGTCACCCGCCGCCTAGCAGTCTGCGTTTCTCGGTCTCGAACTCGGTCTCGGTGAGTGCACCGCAGTCGCGCAGTGCGGTCAGGTTGTTCAACTGCTGCAACCGGATGCCCTCCTCGGTGGGGATGTACGGCGGCGACCGGAATTCCGACGGCGTGTCACCGATGTCGAAGGTCGGCGGCGGGGTGCCCGGCACGGGCCGCGGTGTGGCGCGCACCTTGGCCGCCCAGACCCGCGCGAGGATCAGCACCGCCGCCGCGACCCCGGACAGCGCGGCGCACCACCACGGCAGCCCGCCGTACCGGCTGCCGTGGCCGAAGGCCAGCCGGGGGCTGACGAAGGCGCTGACATTGCCGTCGGTACGGATCCGGTAGGCGCCATCCTCGGCGACCTGGGCCACCCACACCCGGACGCGGGCATCGTTGTTGACCGTCGTTGTGGCGCCGATGCTTTCGGTGACCGTCGGCTCCGGGACACCGGCGGGCGGGTCGATGGCCATCCGCAGATCCGGTATCGGCAGGCCGCCGTCGCCGCCGCCGCTGATCTGGGTGTGGAAGCTGACGTTGACCGAGCCGGCCGGCAGGTGCAGCGTGGCGGTGCCGGGGACGGGGACCTCGCCGTAGGCGTTGTACCGGTCGAAGACGAAGGCGTTGAGCAACAACGACGCGATGAACCCGACCCCGGCCACCACCATGGTCAGCACGGCAAGGATGGTGAGGAGGCGTGGCGCCGCCGCTCGGCTCATGGGGTGCAGTCTGACACGGGCGGGATCCGCACGCCGCGGTTCATCGACGCCCGGGGGGACAGCTTCGTCGGCGCACCGGAGGGCCTACGGTCGAGACGTGAAGTTCGATGAGTACCGCAGTTACGACGCGACCGGACTGGCCCGACTGGTGGCCGACAAGGACGTCACCCCGGACGAGTTGCTGGAGGTGGCGCGGGCCCGGGCGGCCGAGGTGAATCCGCGGATCAACGCGATCGTGCGCGAGGTCCCAGCCCCGCCCGCAGACCCGGTCGCCGGGCCGTTCACCGGCGTGCCGTTCCTGATCAAGGATCTCTCCCAGGACTACGCGGGGCTGCCGACCTCCGCCGGATCGAGGGCACTGGCCTCGATCCCGGCCGCGGAGCACGCGACGATTGTGCAGCGCTGGATCGACGCCGGGCTGATCATCTTCGGTAAGACCAACACCCCGGAATTCGGCGCGAAGGGGATCACCGAGCCCACGTTCTGGGGCCCGGCGCGCAACCCGTGGGATCTGAGCCGCAGCCCCGGCGGATCCTCGGGTGGCTCGGCCGCCGCGGTCGCCGCGGGAATCGTGCCCTGCGCCGGCGCCAATGACGGTGGCGGGTCCATCCGCATCCCGGCGGCGTGCTGCGGGCTGGTCGGCCTGAAGCCCGGGCGCGGGCTCACCCCGATGGGCCCGGCGACGGCGGAGTCGCTGCACGGTTCGGCCGCCCAGGGTGTGGTCTCCCGCAGCGTGCGGGACACCGCGGCCATGTTCGACGTCATCAGCGGCGGCGAACCGTGGGGGCCGTACGTGCCCGGGCTGCCCGGCTCCTCGTTCGCCTCCGCCGTCGGAGAGGATCCCGGCAAACTGCGCATCGGGGTGCGGGTGCCCACCGCGATCACCCCGTCCCCGCACCGCGAGGCGTATGCCGCGGTCGCGGCGACCGTGCAGACCCTGACCGAGCTCGGCCACCACGTCGAGGAACTGCCCGAGGCCCCGTTCGACGACGCCGCACTGGCCCGGGAGTTCCTGCTGTCCTGGTTCGTCTATACGGCATGGGAATTGGCTGAGGCCAAACGGATCTCGGGCGCCGGCGACGACGGGTTCGAACGCGACACCCTGATCCTGGCCGCCCTCGGCCGGGCGACGAGCAGCGTCGACTACCTCGATGCCGTGCAGCGCCGACACGAGCACACCCGCCGGTTGACCACCTACTTCGAGTCCTTCGATCTGCTGCTCACCCCGACGCTGGCCACCCCGCCGCCCAAGATCGGCGCCTTCGATCTACCGACGATCCTGGAACGCGCCTCGGATCTGCTGATCAAGACCCGCACCGCGCAACTGCTGCGGTTCACCAAGATCGTCGACGACACAGTCGAACAGAATCTGGGCTGGGTGCCCTACACGCAGTTGGCCAACATCACCGGACGTCCGGCGATCTCGCTGCCGTTGCACTGGACCGCGGACGGTCTGCCGCTCGGCGTCCAGTTCGTCGCGCCGCTGAACGGGGAATCCCTGCTGCTCCGGCTGGCCGGGCGGCTCGAGGAGGCGATGCCGTGGGCGGACCGGGTGGCGCCGGTGGGCGGCTGACCGAGCGGCTCGGCCGTATCTCCCCTGCGGGCCCGGCTGTTGTTATCGTCGGAAATATGCCCGAGTCAAGCGTGGTGGTGCGGCCGGTGCCGGTGGGCAGCGGCGACTACAGCGCCAGTTCGCGGCTGCAGGCCGCGGGGCTGACGAAGGCCATCGCGCTGTTCGAGGAGGCTGCCGCGGTGGTGCCGATCCCCAAGGCGCCGCTGCCCATCCTGATCGCCGATTACGGCGCCGCGAACGGCCACAACTCGCTGCTCCCGCTCAATGCCGCGATCAAGGTGCTGCGTAAACGCGCACGCCCCGAGCATGCGATCGCGGTGACCTACACCGACGTCCCGGAGAACGACTTCAGCGCACTGTTCCGGACCCTGCGAGAGGACCCGGACAGCTACCTCGACCACGATCCCTGCACCTACTCCTCGGCGGTGGGCCGGTCCTACTACAGCCAGATCCTGCCGCCGAACACCGTCAGCCTGGGCTGGTCGTCCTGGTCGGTGTTGTGGCTGAGTTCGGTGCCGGCCCCGGTCACCGACCACATCCTGGCCGCGTTCAGCGCCGACGAGGCCACCCGGTCCGCGCACGAACGCATGGCCGCCCGCGACTGGCACGAGTTCGTGGCCTTCCGGGGCCGTGAACTGTGCCCCGGCGGACGCGCGGTGGTGATGACGATGGCGGTCGCCGAGGACGGTGAGTTCGGCTACCGGGAGGTGTTCGCCGCGCTGATGGCCGAGCTCGGTGAGCTGGTCTCGCGGGCAGTCATCACCGCCGACGAGTTCCGCAGCATGAACATCCCGATCGTCGGCCGTCGCGCCGCCGACTTCCACACCCCGTTCGCGCCCTCGGGCCGCCTCGAGCAGCTCACCATCGAGCATCTGGAAGTCTTCGATGCCGAGGACAGGTTCTGGGGGCAGTACCAGAAGGACCGGGACGCAAAGGCTTTCGGTGCACAGTGGGGGGCGTTCCTACGGGCGGCGGTGTTCGGAACGCTGGCCGGCGCGGTCGGCGCGGATGCGCCCGGCAGCGCCGAGACCGCGGCGCGGCGCGCGGTGTTCTGCGACGCGCTGGAGTCCGGGGTCGCGGCCCGGATGGCCGACGCACCACAGCAGACCCAGATCCCGATGGCCCAGATCGTGCTGCACAAGAAGCCGCGTCCGCCGCGTTAGCCCCGGGGTGCGACGGCGGCGTCGATCAGGTGCGGACCCGGCTCGGCCAGCGCGTCGGTGAACTGCTCGGCCAATTCCTCGGCGGTCGTGGCGCGTGTCGCGGGCACACCGAAACCCGTTGCGATGGAGACGAAGTCGATGTCCGGGCGGCCCAGCGTCAACAGTGACTGCGCCCGGTCACCGGATGCGGCGCCGACCCGGCCCAGTTCCATCTGCAGGATGGCGTAGGCGTGATTGTTCAGGATCACGACGGTGATGTCGAGTTGTTCGCGGGCCATCGTCCACAGCGCCGAGATGGTGTACAGCGCACTGCCATCGGCCTGCAGGGCGATGACCGGACGGTCCGGGGCCGCGACCGCGGCACCCACGGCCACCGGCAGACCCTGCCCGATGGCCCCACCGGTCAGGGTCAGCACATCATGGGGCGGTGCCGCGGCCGTCGCGGATGGGATCAGCACCCCACTGGTATTCGCCTCATCGGAGATGATCGCGTTCTCCGGCAGCAGCGCACCGATGACCTGAGCCCAGTTCACCACGGTGAGCGGACCTTTCGGCAGCACCGGAGGTACCGCCTGAGCTACCGGAGCCGGTGGCGCGCCCAGATACCCGGCCAGCGCAGTGAGGTCCGCGGGGTCCAGGGTGTGCACCTGCGCACCGGTGGGCACCAGCCCGCTGGCCCGGCCGGGGTAGGCGAAGAACGCCACCGGGGCGCGGGTGCCGACCAGCACGATCTGGGTGGCGCCGGCCAGCTGTTGTTCGGCCTGTTCGGCGAGATAGCCGAGCCGTTCGACGGCCGGGATACCGCGTCCCCGGGCAAGTCTGGCCGGGAAGGTCTCCACCAGGACCCGGGCCCCGGTGGCCGACGCGACCCGCGCGGCCGCGGTCAGTCCCGCGGCGGAGGTTGCTCCCCCGCCCAGCAGCAGCACGGTGTGCCCGCCGTATTCGCGCAGCAGTTCGGCGGTCGCCGGTACCCCGATGCCGCTCGGACCGGTATCCGGCGCAGTGTCCACGGCCGGCGGTTCGGTGCTCTCGGCCGGCCCCCAGGAGTAGTCGGCGGGCAGGATCACGGTGGCCACCCGGCCGGGCGGACCGATCGCACCGGCGACCGCCCCGTCCAACGCGGAGGCCAGCGCCGATGCCGAATGTGGCCGGTACACAAGCCCTTCCGGCCAACCGGCCAGTGCCTCGATGTCCGACTCCAGGGGCGCGTCGAACTCGGCGTGATAGGTGGCGTGGTCGCCGACCACGTTCACCACCGGGGTGTGCGCGCGGCGGGCGTTGTGCAGGTTCGCCAGCCCGTTGGCCAGACCGGGCCCCAGGTGCAGCAGGGTGGCGGCGGGGCGACCGGCGATGCGGGCGAAGCCGTCGGCGGCGCCGGTCGCGACACCCTCGAACAGGCACAGCACCGCCCGCATCTGTGGGTGCGCGTCCAGCGCGGCGACGAAATGCATCTCGGAAGTGCCGGGATTGGCGAAACACACGTTGACGTCGCCGGCCAGCAGCCGCTGCAGGACGACGTCGGCTCCGGTGGTCATGTCAGCGGATGGTGCCGGCGCCGGGGATCAGCGGCAGGTCCAGCGCGGTCACCCAGCCCGGCGGCAGATCGTTGACCGCGGGCACCGCGTTCAGCGCCCGCAACCCGGTGGCCAGACAGCCCGCGGCGGCCGCGTCGCGCCCGGACCCGTCGGTGAACCGGAACGCGGTCTCCTGCGAGATGCTGGGCGTGCCTTCGATGTCGACCCGGTACACATCGTTGTCGTTGCCGGTCGGCCAGTCCGGCGCGGCATCCAGCCCGATGCGGTTGACGTGCTCGAGCTGGATGCGGGTCTGCCCGTTGAACCGTCCGTTGACGGTGAACCGGACCGCGGCCACGTTGCCCGCGGCGATGACGCCCTTGGCGGACTGCCGGTCGGTCGGGGTCACCCACTTCTCCCAACTGGTGGTGATCTCGTCGAGGGTGATGCCTGCCGCGTGCGCGATCATCGGAACCGTTGCGCCCCAGGCCATGATCAGGATCTCCGGGCTTTCCAGCAGCGGCCGGTACTCGGGTGGACGGCCGATGCCCATCTCGAATTCGTAGTCGCCGGTGTAATTGGTGTAGTCGAGCAGTTCGGACGCCCGCACCGTTTGGACCTCGGAGCACAGTCCCATCAGCGTGAGCGGGAACAGATCGTTGGCGAATCCGGGATCGATCCCGGTGGTGAAGCAGGACGCTCCCCCGGTCTCACACGCCTCGGTGACCGGCTGGATCCAGTTCGGCGGGTTGAGGTGCATGGCCGGCCAGACCCACGGGGTCATCGCCGTCGAGCAGACGTCGATCCCGGCCCGCAGGAAGCGGGTGATCAGGTCGATGTTGGCGTCCGCATGGGCGGCCGTGGGCCCGTAGTGCACCAGGGCGTCTGGTTTCAGTGCGATCAGTGCGTCGACGTCGTCGGTGGCCGCCAGGCCCAGCGTGGACCCCAGCCCGCAGATCTCACCGACGTCGCGCCCGACCTTGGCCGGGTCACTGACGCCCACGCCGACGAGGTCGAACAGCGGGTGCCGGACGATCTCGGCGATCACCATCGTCCCGACGAATCCGGTACCCCACACCACCACGCGCTTGGTCATCGCCACCCTCTCGGCCTCAGCAGCAGCGGTCAGCTAGAAGCAACGACGGAGGCCGCCGGGTTCACAGACGAGCGGATACCGCTGCACCGGGATCGGCAACGGTTCACGGAAGCTGAGGGTGAAGTGCTTGGTGTCGATGGTGGCCGGCAGGCCGCACACCTGATTGTGCGAGACGCTGCGGGTGCCGCTCATCGTGTCGGTGTTGAACTTGACCATCTCCAGGATGGCCTGCTCGCTGCCGTCCGGGCAGGTCAACCCGTCCTTCACGTTCGTGGAGAACGCCCACTGGCCATTGGTCAGTTTCGCGTCGCCACCGACCATCCAGGACGTCGGGGTGCCGGCCACGTGCAGGGTGCAGGCGACCGGGTCGCGGATCTCGGCACGCAGGTCGCCGACCACGGGCACGCAGACCGGGTAGATCGTCCAGGTCCCGACGGACGGCACACCTTCCTGGCGGTAGTCGTAGATCCCCTCCAGGACCTGCTGTTGCGCCTGGGCCGGACCGGCAAAGCCGACCATGGCAGCAACGAGCAGGACGGCACTGAACAAGCCGCGAAAGATGTTCACCCCCGCAGTATCGCAGGGCACTTCCGACACGTCCGCACTTTGTCCCGTGAGAGAGTCGCCGTCATGACCTCATTGGACGGAAAAGTGGCGTTGGTGACCGGTGTCTCGGCGGGCCTGGGCGCGGCGACGGCGAAGTTGTTCGCGGAGCGCGGCGCAACGGTGTACGGGGTGGCCCGGGACTCCGAGCGGATGGCCGAGGTGTTCGCCGACGTGCCGGGCGGCCGGTTCGGGTCCTACGACATCAGCACCGCCGACGCCTGCAAGCAGGCCGTGGCGGACTGCGTCGCGGCGTTCGGCCGCATCGACGTGCTGGCCAATGTGGCCGGGTTCCACCAGATGCGGCGGACCGCGTCGGTGACCGATGCGGACTGGGATTTCGATTTGGCGGTGAACCTGAACGGTCCGTTCTATCTGAGCCGCGCCGCGTTGCCGCACCTGCTGGCCGCCGGTGGCAACATCGTCAACGTCTCCTCGGTCGCCGGGGTCGAGGGCGAGGTGTACTCGGCCGGGTACTGCGCGGCCAAGCACGGACTGATCGGGCTGACCCGGGCGATGGCGGTGGAGTTCACCAAGGAGAAGTTGCGGGTGAACGCCGTCTGCCCCGGTGGGATGCTGACCGCGCAGGTCACCGAGTTCGCCGCGCCCGAGGACGCCGACTGGGATCTGATCATGCGGATCGCCGCGCCGCGCGGAATGATGGACCCCGTCGATGTCGCCAAGACCATCGCCTTCCTGGCCAGTGACGACGCGGCGGCGATCCACGGCGCGGTGTACCGCGTCGACAACGGAAAGGGCGCCGACTGATGAACCGTCAGGCCATTGCCGAAACCGATTCCCGCACAACCTCGGTCGCCACCGTGGGCAGTACCGCGGTCGAGGGATCCGTCGCGACCGTCGGCAGCGCGGCGGTCGTGGGATCGATCGGCACCGTCGGCAGCGCCGGGGTGGCCGGATCCGTCGCCACCGTGCACAGCGCCGGGGTCGCGGGGTCGATCGGCGTCGGCGGGAGCGCCGGGGTGGCCGGCGGCTTCGCGGTGGTGGGCAGCGCGTTCACGGTGCTGTGCGCCGCACTGGTCGGCTGTGTGGCCTGTCTGGCGTGCGTAGCCTGCAGCGGGTGCCGGGGTTGCGTGGCGTGCGCGGGCTGCACCGATTGCGTGGGGTGCATCGGATGCGTGGACTGCTCGGGCC
The DNA here is from genome assembly GCF_043974665.1 of Mycobacterium sp. AMU20-3851. Classification (NCBI taxonomy): domain Bacteria; kingdom Bacillati; phylum Actinomycetota; class Actinomycetes; order Mycobacteriales; family Mycobacteriaceae; genus Mycobacterium; species Mycobacterium sp. AMU20-3851. The sequence goes on along the minus strand of NZ_CP146371.1, from coordinate 2,018,173 downwards.
TACGCGGCGCGGTCGGGCTCCGCGGCGTTCACGCCTAGATCTGGCGACGCCGCCCCAGCAGCCCGGCCGCACCGACCGCGCCCAGGCTGAGCACCGCGCACGCGATCGCCGCGGTGATCAGGTAGGTCTGGCTGCGGTCGGTCGAGGGCACCTCCTCGGAGGCCAGCCGCAACCGGTAGTCACCGGGTAGCGGGGCCTCCCGCGGAGTGTCCAGACCCGGGTACTGCTGGGTCCGGTGCACCTCGAATTGCCTTTCACCGCCGGCGTTCTGCTTCCACACGCCCCACACCGGGGTGACCCCGTCGAGGAGCACCCGGCGCTCGCCGTAGCGGGCGTCGTCACCGACGTCGACGATGCGCTGCACCCGGAACGGCTCGTACACCGCGTCCGAGTACCGCACCTGCACCGGCACGTTGTCGTAGCGCCACAGCGGCGGCGGGGGCGGCGGGGCCAGCGCGCCGATGGTCGGGATGAACCCGCCCCCGAAGAAGCTGCCGACCGCGACGCTGACGGCGGTGTTGACGGCGTTGAGCACGACCGCGGTGAAGCTGTAGGCGGCCAGGTCGGCGACGTACATGACCATCCGCTGCAGCGGCGGGATGACCACTGTCCTGGGCCGGTTCTCGTATTCGTAGACGATGCGCACCGGGTCGCGGTACGGGTTGACGATCATCGGCCGGTAGAACTCGTCGTACTGCACCCAGTCCGAGCTCCACTGCCGCACCCGACGGTCGAAGTCACGCTGCTCCGCGCGCAGGTCGCGCTGATCCTCGCGCAGTTGCCGTTGGTCCTCGCGCAGTTGGCGCTGATCTTCGCGCAGATCGCGGCGCTCCTCGCGGAGACGGTCCTCTTCGTTGGAGATACCGATCAACGACGACAGCTGCGCGAGCTCCTCGACCTTGGCCGGCTCGGGTTTCACCTCGACCGGCTTGGCGTTGCTGGCGAGCACCACGTCCTCGACCGGGGCGTCGAGAACCTGCGGCTTGAGCGTTTCGATCACCCGGGCGGCCGGCTCGACCTCGGTGGACTCGACGGTCTCCGCCGCGTCGTCGGTTGCCGATGCATCGGTCTCACGAGCATCGGTCTCGGGCGCATCGGTCTCGACGGTGTCGGTTGCGGCCGGCTCGGTCTGTGCGGCATCGGTCTTCCGGACCTCGGTGTCCGAAGCCGGTTTCTCCGTTGCCGTTTGACCGGCCTCCGCCGGCTTCGGCGCCTCGGTGGTCTCGCGTCCGGCCGACTTGGGCCCGTCTTCTGCCCTGCTGGATGCCGCCGAGGTTTCGATCGGTGCGGCGGCGGGGGCGGTTGTCTCCGCCGGCGCCGAAGGTGAGGTGGTCACCCGGGTGCTCGGCCGCTTGGTGGTGGTCACCGGCGCCTCGGCCCGGGGTTCGGGTTGAGGTTTGGGTACCACGGTCTCGGGTGCGGCCGGCTCCGGTGCGGCGGTCCGACTCGGCGTGACGACCGCAGGTTCGGGGGCGGGTTCGGCAGCCGGTTCCGGTGCCGCGGTCACCGCGGGCGCCTCCGGGGTCGCCACGGGCGCCTGCGTCTGCGGCGGTGACGCGGGCGCCTCCGCAGTGACCTCGGGTGCCGCCGGGGTCGCCTTCGGGGCCTCGTCCCGGCCGCCCCGGCCTTGCCCGTTTTGGCCCTGCCCGCCACCCGACTCGGAGCCACGCGACTCGGACCCACCCGACGAGGACGGCGCCTGCACCGTCGTCGTCACGATGACGTCGGAGTCACCACCGTCCGGTTTTGCCATCGCCGGCGCCGCCCCGACCGTCAGGGCGGTCAGCGAGATCACCACGCCGGAGGCGACCCCGGCCACCAGGGATCGCCGCAGAAATTCCTCACGCGCTGCACCCATCGTGCATCGACTCCTCAACTATCAAAGAGTGCGGCGTTCTCAGCCACCACTGCCATCGCAGTCATCTCCCCCAACACCGGCCCACGGGGCCCAGCAGTTGTCTTGCATGGTTCATCGCTGCAGCCGACGCAGTGTTACAGCCAGATCCGGTCAAGATCCCGCCAACCGGGATGGAGCCGGCGGCCACCGGTCGTTGTGCTGATCAGCGCCACGAAAGGAGGTGCAACAGTGAGGAAGGGCACACTCGCCAACACCGTCGCCACCGCCGTGGCGGCACTGGCCGCGTGCGTGGTCGTGCTGGGCGCCGGCCCGCGCACCGACGACGACCTCGTCGATCAGACCGAGGACAACCAGAACTCGCAGAGCGTCATCACCCTGCCGGGGTCCGGGCCGATCATCGTGTTCTGAAACCGGGGTCTTCCGGTAGCCGCGGAGTCTGACACCATCGGTCCCGGATCGTCGACGGGAGAACGGGATGGCTGCGCGCGAATTCGTGCTGACCGACGAATTCCGCGACGCCATGGCGCTGCTCGCCGAGGGCCGGCACGTGTTCCTGACCGGCAAGGCCGGCACCGGCAAGTCGACACTGATCCGCCGGTTCATGGCCCAGACCGACCGCAAGGTCGTCGTGGTCGCGCCGACCGGGATCGCCGCGCTCAGCGTCGAGGGCTACACCATCCACCGGCTGTTCGGCTTCAACGCCACCACCAGCCTCGCCGACATCCGGACCGGCCGCTACTACCCCGGCCGGTTCGCAAGGACGGTGAAGGCACTCGACACGCTGATCATCGACGAAGCGTCAATGGTGCGGGCCGACCTGTTCGACAAGGTGGCCGCCGCGCTGGAACGCTTCGGTCCCGATCCGGGCACCCCGTTCGGCGGGGTGCAGATCGTGCTGGTGGGCGATCTGCACCAGTTGCCGCCGGTGGTGACCGAGGCCGAGGCCGCGTTCTTCACCGACCGGTACGCCACTCCGTACTTCTTCTCGGCCGACTCGTTCCGCCGCGAGGACTTCCCGATGGTCTCGTTGACCACCGTGTTCCGCCAGCTCGGCGACGACCGGATGACGGCCATTCTCAACGAGATTCGCGAGGGCCTGCTGCTCGGGCATGCGCAGGAACAGCTCAACGCGCGCACCGACCCAGACTTCGTCCCGCCCGAGGACGAGTTCTGGCTGACCCTGGCTCCGACGAACCGGCTGGTGACCGCACGCAACCGGCAGCAGCTGGAGCGGCTGGCCGGCGAGGAGATCGTGCACCATGCCCGCCAGTCCGGTGATCTGAGCCTGTTCGACGCGCCCGCTGACGAGACGCTGCGCTTCAAGGTCGGCGCCCAGATCATGATGCTCACCAACGATCAGGCGGACCGCTGGGTCAACGGCACGCTCGGCAAGGTGATCGCCCGGGTGCAGGGCGACGAATCGGCGGTCGTCGTCGAGTTCACCGACGGCAGCCGGGCCGAGGTCGCACCGTTCACCTGGGAGGCGACCCAGCCGGTCGTCGACGGCGGCGGCCTGCGCCACGAGGTGTGCGGCACGTTCACCCAGTTGCCGTTCAAGCTGGCCTGGGCGATCACCATCCACAAGAGCCAGGGCCAGACGCTGGACCGGTTGATCGTCGACCTGACCGGCGGCATGTTCTCCTACGGGCAGCTGTATGTGGCGTTGAGCCGGTGCACCTCGATGACCGGGCTGGTGCTCAAACGTCGTGTGCTGCCCAAGGATCTGAAGACCGACCGCCGGATCGCCCGCTTCCTGGCCGGCAGCGGGGAAACGGACCCCGGTGCTCGCCGGTTTTGTGCGATCGGGATGTCGACCGTCGGCGAGGAGGGCCGGATGTCGCGGCCTCGACCGGTGGAGATCGCCATCGCCTTCGATGACGGCACCGCGGTCAGCACCCTGGTCAACCCGCAGCGCGACCTCGCCGACGCGCGGCAGGCGTACGGCATCGGGGTGTCCGACATCCTGCTGGCACCGACGCTCGCCGAGGCGTGGGGCGTCATCGCACCGATGTTGACCGGCTGCACCCCGGTCGGCGTGGGCGTCGACGAGACCCTGGGTCTGCTCGACTTCGAGCTCAAACGACTCGGCCAGGTGACGGTGATGCCGCTCGGTGTCGAGGTGGGGCGCCGCGGCGCCCGGGCCGCCGGGGGCACCGCACTGGAGCGCGCGACCGCCACCCTGGCGGCGTTCACCGAGTCGGGTGTCACCGCCGCCGGGTCGACGCCGTTCGGCGATCCGCCCGAATCGCTCTCCGGGCACCTCGTCACCCGAGACCACAACCCGACGCCCACGGCGGCCACGCTGCCGGCGTTGTCGGCGCTGCTCGCGGTCAGCCGCCAGGTCGGGCCCGCGCTGCTCGGACGGCCCGGCCCCGCCGACGAGCTGCCGGCCACCCCGTGGATCGCGGCGGCCCGGCACTCGGTGGCCGACCAGCTGCGGGCGGCCGCCGGCCGGGTCCGGCTGACCGTGGACGCCCTGACCCGGCTACGGGCCGCCGAAGAGTTGCTGGGCGTCCCGATCCTGGACGACAACCTCGACAGCGCCAATGCCGGGGCGGACATCACCTCAGTTCTGGTGCCAGGCGCGCGGATCTGTTTCACCGGCACCGCGCTCGACGAGGCCGGGCGTGAGGTACCGCGGGAGGAGATGATGCGGCTCGCGGAGGCGGGCGGGCTGGCTCCGGTGAAGACGGTCACCAAGACGCGGTGCGAGGTGTTGGTCACCGCGGAGGTCGGCACCCAGTCCGGCAAGGCACGCAAGGCACACGAACTGGGCAAACCGGTGTTCTCGGCGGAGGACTTCCTGATGTGGGCGAGCCGGCACCGCTGACGCCGCCGAAGCAGCCCGGGGCGGTTCGTGTGGAGGCGGGCGGCCGGGCACTTTAAGGTCGTACCGTGAACCGGCTGGATCGCTTCTTCGAAATCAGCGCACGCGGATCGACAGTCGCCTCCGAGATGCGCGGTGGCGTCGTCACATTCATCGCGATGGCGTACATCATCGTGTTGAACCCGATCATCCTGTCCGGGGCGCCCGACGTCGCGGGCAATCAGCTGGGCTTCACCCAGGTCTCGGCGGTGACCTCGCTGGCCGCGGGCGTGATGACCATCGCGTTCGGCGTCATCGCCCGGCTCCCGTTCGCATTCGCGGCCGGGCTCGGGATCAACTCCTTCCTCGCCTCCTCGGTGGTCGGCTCACTGACCTGGCCCGAGGCGATGGGGCTGGTGGTGATCAACGGCCTCATCATCGTCGCGCTGGCCGTCACCGGACTGCGCAGGATGATCTTCGACGCGGTGCCGATGCCGCTCAAGCTGGCCATCACGGCCGGTATCGGGCTGTTCATCCTCTTCATCGGTCTGGTGAATGCCGGGTTCGTTGCCTCCACCGGCAGCCCGTCCCCGCCGGTCGGTCTCGGCGGCCACGGCGAAGGATCGGTGACCAGCATCCCGACCGTCATCTTCGTGTTCACCCTGTTGGTGACCGGCGTCCTGGTCGCCCGCAAGGTCCGCGGCGGCATCCTGATCGGTTTGATCACCGGCACCATCGTGGCCGTCGTCGTCGAGGCCATCTGGCATCTGGGGTCCGCCCAGGAGAACCCGGGCGGCTGGGGCCTGTCGGTGCCCACCCTCAGCGGCTCGCCGTTCGCGCTGCCCGACCTGTCCCTGGTCGGCGAGTTCAGCCTGGACAGCTTCGGCCGGATCGGCATCCTGGCCGCGGTGATGCTGGTGTTCACCCTCGTCTTCACCAACTTCTTCGACGCCATGGGTACCTTCACCGGACTGTCCCGCCAGGCCGGGGTCGCCGACGAGCACGGCAACTTCCCCCGGCTGCAGTCCGCGCTGGTGGTCGAGGGTGCCGGCGCGGTGGTCGGCGGCGCGGCCTCTGCCTCCTCGAACACGGTGTTCATCGAGTCCGGCGCCGGGATCGGGGCCGGTGCGCGCACCGGGCTGGCCAGTCTGGTGACCGGCGGGTTGTTCCTGGCCGCAATGTTCTTGACGCCGCTGGCGGCGATCGTACCGACCGAGGTCGCGGCCGCCGCACTGGTGATCGTCGGCGCGATGATGGCCTCGCATCTGCGCGAGATCGACCTTGCGGACTTCTCGATCGCGCTCCCGGTGGTGCTGACGGTGGCGGTGATGCCGCTGAGCTATTCGATCGCCAACGGTATCGGCGTCGGCTTCATCGCCTGGGCCGTCGTGCGCACCGCGGCCGGCAAGGGCCGCGAGATCAGCCCGCTGCTGTGGGTGGTCGCGGCCGGCTTCCTGCTGTACTTCGCCCGCGGCTGGCTCGACTCCATGCTCGGGGTGTGAACCCCGTCGACGAGGTCAAGCCCGACCGGCGACCGCACGTCATCCGGCTCGCCCTGCTGGCGGTCTTCCTGCTCGGCCTGTACTACCTGATCGGGGTGGCGCGGGTCTTCGACCTGGACGACATCCGCGGCGCGGTGGCCGCGACCGGACCGGCCGCACCGTTGGTCTACGTGGTGGTCTCCGCCATTCTGGGCAGCCTGTTCGTGCCCGGCCCGCTGCTGGCCGCGGGCAGCGGCGTGCTGTTCGGCCCGGTGCTGGGCACCTTCGTCACCCTGGGCGCAACGGTGGGCACCGCGACGATCGCCAGCCTGGCCGGCCGCCGAGCCGGCCGGGACAGCACCCGCGCGGTGCTCGGCGTGCAGCGCGCGGACCGGATCGACGCCCTGATCGAGCGCGGCGGGCTGTGGGCCGTGGTGGGCCAGCGGTTCGTCCCCGGAATCTCGGATGCGATGGCGTCGTACGCGTTCGGCGCGTTCGGGGTCCCGTTGTGGCAGATGATGCTCGGCGCGTTCATCGGCTCGGTCCCGCGGGCGTTCGTCTACACCGCGCTGGGCGCTTCGGTCGGGGACCTGTCCTCACCGCTGGTCTACGTGGCGATCGCGGTGTGGTGCGCGACCGCGGTCATCGGTGCGTTCGCCGCGCACCGGGGATACCGGGGCTGGCGGGCCGGCCGCACCGGCGACGCCGGTTCGCAGGACGGCGACGCGTGACGGATGATCGGGGCATGCGACGCGACGTGGGGGCTGAACTCGAAGTCAACATCACCGCCCCCACCACGCTGGAGTTCCAGATCGCCGTCGCCCCGCATCCGGGCGCCGAGGTGTCCGAGTCGCTGAGTTTCGTATTGAACGGCGAAGCCGTGGACGCCCAGGAGATCAGCGGCACACACGGCAACCGCATCCACAAGTTCGACGCCGGCGTGGGGCATCTCCGGGTGGACTATTCGGCGACCGTCGTCGGTGTCGCCGAGCCACCGCCGGTGACCGACTCCGACCTGTCGATGTACCTGCGGCCCAGCCGATACGCCGAGGCCGACAAGCTGTTCGGCTTCGCGGGCACCGAATTCGGGGCGCACTCCGATCACGCGACCCTGGTGGCCGAGGTGACCGCCTGGGTGGGTCGCCGCCTGCAGTACGTGCCGGGTTCCAGCGATCCGATCGACGGGGCGGTGGACACCATGCTGGCCGGAGCCGGAGTGTGCCGCGACTATGCGCACCTGGTGGTGGCGCTGCTGCGCGCGGTGAAGGTACCGGCCCGGTTGGTGTCGGTGTACGCGCCGGGCCTGTTCCCGATGGACTTCCATGCGGTCGCCGAGGCGTTCGTCGACGGGCAGTGGCGGGTGGTCGACGCCACCCGGCTCGCGCCGCGGGACAGCCTGGTCCGCATCGCCACCGGACGCGACGCCGCGGACACCGCGTTCCTGGACAACCACAACGGCGCGATCTTCCTGAACCGGCTCAGCGTTCGGGCCATCACCGAGGGTGACCTGCCGACGGATTCGGCCGACCGCCTCGTGACGCTGTACTGACCCGTCCGGTGAGGCAAGGCTGTCCTGCCATCGACGGCGACGATCTGGTAAAAAGCAAGTACCTCTAATCGATCAGGAGTGGCTTCCGACGTGCCCGACTCTCCCGCGGCCCCGGTCGTCGCCCCCCACCAACAGCGGCGCGGCGGCATCGCCGGCTTCATCCGCCGGTTCGCCGTCCTGATCATCATCGCCTGGGTCGCACTCGTCGCCCTGCTGAGCCTTACGGTGCCCCCGCTGGAAATCGTCGGGCAGATGCGGTCGGTCTCGATGAGCCCGGACTACGCCCCCGCGGTGGTGGCCAGCAAGCGGGTCGGCCAGGTGTTCGACGAGTACAAGTCGGACAGCTCCGTGATGATCGTGCTGGAGAGCGAGCATGCCCTCGACGCCGACGCGCACTACTTCTACAACGACATGGTCGACCGGCTGGAGGCCGACACCGAACACGTCGAGCACGTCCAGGACTTCTGGGGCGACCCCCTGACCCAGGACGGCGCGCAGAGCTCCGACGGCAAGGCCGCCTACGTCCAGGTGTATCTGGCCGGCAACATGGGCGAGTCACTGGCCAACGAATCGGTACAGGCCGCCACCGACATCGTCCGGGCCGTCCCGCCCCCGCCGGGCGTCGAGGTCTTCGTGACCGGCATGTCCGCGCTGGCTGCCGATCAGCAGATCTCCGGTGACCGCAGCGTCCAGGTGATCGAAGGCGTCATCTTCCTGGTCATCATCACCATGCTGCTGCTGGTGTACCGCTCGATAGTCACCACGATTCTGGTGCTGGTGATGGTGGTGCTCGGCCTGACCGCGGCCCGCGGCGTGGTCGCGTTCCTGGGGTATCACGAGCTGATCGGGCTCTCGACGTTCGCCACCCAGCTGCTGGTGACGCTGGCGGTGGCCTCGGCCACCGACTACGCGATCTTCCTGATAGGCAGATATCAGGAGGCCAGAACCGTCGGCGAGGACCGAGAATCCGCGTACTACAGCATGTTCCACGGCACCGCCCACGTGGTGTTGGGTTCCGGGCTGACCATCGCCGGCGCCATGCTGTGCCTGCACTTCACCCGGCTGCCGTACTTCCAGACCCTCGGTGTGCCGATGGCCTTCGGCATGGTGGTGGTCGTCCTCGCCGCGCTCACGCTGGGCCCGGCGATCATCACCGTCGCCAGCCGCTTCCGCAAGATCCTGGAACCCAAGCGCTCCATGCGCATCCGCAGCTGGCGACGGGTCGCCGCGGTCGTGGTGCGCTGGCCGGGTGCGGTGTTGTTGGCGACCATCGCGCTGTCCCTGATCGGTCTGCTCGCGCTGCCCGGCTACCGGACCAACTACAACGACCGCAACTATCTGCCCGAGGACCTGCCGGCCCAGCAGGGCTACGCGGCCGCCGAGCGGCACTTCGGGGTGGCCCGGATGAATCCGGAGCTGCTGCTCATCGAGACCGACCGCGACCTGCGTAACTCGGCGGACTTCCTGGTGATCGACAAGATCGCCAAGGCGGTGTTCAAGGTGCCCGGCGTCGGCAACGTGCAGGCCATCACCCGGCCGCAGGGCGAGCCGCTGGAGTTCAGCACCATCCCCGCCCAGATGAGCATGGGCGGCACCAATCAGCAGATGAACCAGAAGTACATGGAAGACATGTTCGCGAACATGCTGCTGCAGGCCGACGACATGCAATCCACCATCGACACCATGAACCGGATGGTGGCGTTGATGACGGAGATGAGCGCCACCACGCACAGCATGGTCGGCAAGACCGATGCGATGGCCGCCGATATCCGTGAACTGCGCGACAACCTCGCGAACTTCGACGACTTCATCCGCCCGCTGCGCAATTACCTGTACTGGGAACCGCACTGCTACAACATCCCGATGTGCTGGGCGGGGCGCTCGATGATGGACGCGCTCGACGGCACGGACACCATGACCTCGAAGTTCGAGGAGATCCTGCCGGACATGCACCGGCTCGACGCGCTCATGCCGCAGATGCTGGAGACGATGCCGTCCCAGATCGCGTCCATGGAATCCTCCCGCGAAATGATCCTGCGGATGTACCAGACCCAGAAGGGTATGCAGGACCAGGGAATGGCGATGCAGGACAACCAGAGCGCCATGGGTGACGCGTTCAACGACGCCTTGAACGACGACACCTTCTACCTGCCGCCGGAGATCTTCAACAACGAAGACTTCAAACGCGGGATGGAGAGCTTCATCTCCCCCGACGGAAAATCGGTGCGGTTCATCATCTCTCACGAGAACGATCCGCTGACCCCGGACGGCATCAAACTGGTCGACAAGATCACGACCGCCGCCAAGGAGGCCATCAAGGGCACCCCACTGGAGGGGTCGAAGATCTACCTGACCGGTACCGCTGCGGCCTTCAAGGACATGCAGGAAGGCAATGACTGGGATCTGATCATCGCCGGGATCGCGGCACTGAGTCTGATCTTCATCATCATGCTGCTGATCACCCGCAGCCTGGTGGCCGCGGCCGTCATCGTCGGCACCGTGGTGGTGTCCCTGGGCGCCTCGTTCGGTCTGTCCATCCTTGTCTGGCAACACATTCTGGGTATCGAACTGCACTTCATGGTGATGGCGATGGCGGTGATCGTGCTGCTCGCCGTCGGCGCGGACTACAACCTGCTACTGGTGGCCAGGATCAAGGAGGAGATCCACGCGGGTCTCAATACCGGCATCATCCGCGCCATGGGCGGCACCGGATCGGTGGTGACCGCCGCCGGCCTGGTGTTCGCGTTCACCATGATGTCGATGTTCGTGTCCGAGATGACGGTGGTGGCTCAGGTCGGTACCACGATCGGGCTCGGTCTGTTGTTCGACACCCTGGTGATCCGGTCGTTCATGACGCCGTCCATCGCCGCGCTGATGGGCAAGTGGTTCTGGTGGCCGCAGCTGGTCCGTCAGCGTCCGGCCCGGTCGGCGGCACCGCCGAAACCGCTGGAATCCGTCGGGTAGTCCCAGCGCTCATGTACGAGGACGAGAAGTCACGTCCGGTGCAGTGAGGCGAGACCGCCTCAGCCCGTGACGAATTCGAGTGCGGCGTTCAAGGCCGGACGGTGCCGCAACAGCCGGTAGTGCGCCAGCCGCCCCAGGCCCTTGGTGGTGAACAGCTTGGCGTTCGGCCAGATTCCGACGATCTCTTCGCTGGTCTCGTAGGGAGTGTCGGGATCGTCGGGGTCATGGATGATCAGCAGCGGCGGGTTGTCGGCGCGCGGTGCGATCACCGAAATGTCCGTGTCTCCCAACGGCATCTCGATTCGATGTTCGAGCCGGCGGCGCAAGCCTTCACGGATTCGCGGGCCGAATCCGTGCCGCGCGGTGAACATGTCGATGTACACCGGGAAGTTGCCCATCGGCGCCAGGAACACCAGTCGTTGGGCGGACGTCCCCCAGGCCACCGCGAAGGCCGTCGCCTTCGCGCCGAGAGAGTGACCGATGATCGCGCGGGCCGGCCCGAACTCGTCCACCACGGCCTGCACGGCCTTGGCACACTCGATGAGCGTCGTGCGACCCGGCGCGAGATCGCCGGGTTCCGAGTCGTTGTGGCTGGGCAGATCGATGGCAATGACGCGGTATCCGGCCTCGACGAGGGGTTTGATGAAGGTGCCCAGGTGGGCCTGACACCCGCCCCAGCCGTGGATCAGGTACACCGGCTCGCCCTCACCCCAGGAAGCGCCCGCGATCCGGTGCCCCTCCCAGGTAGCTTCGATCGGCTGACCGGGCGGGACACCGGGTGGCATCCGCAGGCTCATCTCGACCACCGGCGGGGTGCACCATAGTTCGGTAGCCCACCGCGCGCCCTCCCCCGGCGCGTACCGTTCCAGCAAGCTGAACCTGTGCCGCACCTCCGGACTGACCGGCGGTTCGACGCCGGACCCGGTGTCGTTCGACTCTCTTTCCGCCTCAGCCATCAGGTTCCCCCATGCACCTCACCTTAATGGGGTCACCGGCCGTGGGCACGTGCCGATGGCTCAGTTCGGTGGCAACCGCTGCGGATGCCCAGTTCAGCCACACTCTCAGCAGAACCCGGCCGGCGCCCAGCTTCGAGCAACCCGGCGATCGGCCTGCGCGGCGCGCAGGTAGGCCAGGAAGGCCCTCAGTACCGGTTGCGGATTGTCGTGGCGCCAGATGATCGAATGCGGATAGACCGGGGTGGGATCGACGATGGGGATCCGTCGCAAACCGTACGACTCCGGCCACAGGTATCGAGAGCCCTCGCCGACCAGAGTGGACAGCTCAGCCGAGGATGCGAGTTCCTCGAGGAGTACGTCCACTCCGAAGCTGGGTCCGATCGTGTCGATCTGGATCCCCCACGTCCGGCTGAATTCGTCGTAGTACGCGCCCCAATCGGTGTCGGCGCGCACGCCTGGCATCCAGACCCGGTGTGCCCGCAGATCCGCCGGTGTGACGGAGGCCGTCTGTGCCAGCGGGTGTTTGGGCCCGACCAGGAGCTGGTGGCGGTCATCGATGACGCGGGCGGCGCGTAGAGCGGACGGGATCCGCTGGGCCCGGGCGGTGCCGATGGTGCGAAAGGTCGCATCGATGCTGCCGTCCAACACCGCGGCCAGGGCGGCTTGAGTGTTTGCATCGGGAAGAGTCACGACATCGAGGTCGACATCCGGGTGGCTGCGATGGAACGCATGCAGGGAGGTCGCCGGAGCGATGCGGAGGTTGAGCACGTCGATCCGAACGGCCCTGTCCCGCGGATTGACCGAGTCCGCCGCGCGTGCCGCCGCGACGAGCAGTTCACGTGCATGCGGAAGAAAGGCCTGGCCGTCCACGCTCAAGTGGGCGCTTCTGCCGGATCGAACGAACAGTGACACACCGAGCCCGCGTTCAAGTGCGGCAATGCGTTTCGACACGGCCTGCTGCGTCACCCCGAGTTCATCAGCCGCGGCCTGAAACTGTCCCGCGTCGACGACCGACACGAACGTTCGGACGGTTTCCACATCCACAGCCCCACCCTATCGACACAACCGGCGGTTGTGACTCGCCGTGACGGTGGTTGTTTGTCCTGCGCACACCGTCCGCGGTTTGCTCTGCATTCGAGGGTCGCTTCGACGAGAGGATCACCATGGACTTTGCGGCACGGGTGCGGCGGGCCATCCGGCTCACCGCAGAACTGAACACGCTTCCATACGCAGACCAGAACGCCATCCACGCGGCGTGGCGCGAGCTGACCGGGCAGACGGTCGATGCGGACTTCCACCTGATCCCGCCGGTCTACTCCGACCATGGAATCAATATCCGCGTCGGCCGAAATGTGTTCGTGAACCAGAACTGCCGCTTCAACGACATCGGCGGTATCGACATCGGAGACGACGTGATGCTCGGCCCGAACGTCAGCCTGCTCACGTCGGGGCATCCGGTGGAACCGGCGAAGCGACGGGCCGGGATCACCTCGGCACCAATCAGTATCGGGCGAAACGTCTGGATAGGAACGTCGGCTCTGATCATGCAGGGCGTCACCGTGGGAGCGGATGCCATCGTCGGTGCCGGCGCCGTCGTCACCCGCGATGTTCCCCCGGGGACGTTGGTGGCCGGAGTACCCGCAACGGTGATCAAGAGGATCGACTGACACGACGGATCGGGCCGGGCACGTCGCTGTAGCGTTTCGATTTTTTGTCAGACCCCTCTGCGAGAATGTCGGTATGCCGCCGCCGACAACACCTTTCGCCGAGCACTACGTGACACCGCGGCTGGATGTGTTGTTCGACGAGATCGCCGAGCTGACCGGGCAGCGCAACGCCATCGATGGCCGGTTGGTGGAGATCATCGCCGAGATCGACGGGGACCATCTGTGGGGCGCGACGGGCTGCAAATCGGTCGAAGCGCTGGTGGCCTGGAAAGCCGGCGTGACCCCGCGTAATGCGGAGACGATGGTCGCGGTGGCCCGCCGGCTCGACGAGTTGCCGCGTATGGCAGAGGGATTGCGTGAGGGCCGGTTGTCGTTGGATCGGGTCGGGGTGATCGCCGAACGCGGCGGCCAGGGCTGCGATGACCACTACGCAAACCTGGTGAAGTACGCCACGGTGACCCAGCTGCGCACCGCGGTCAAGATGGAACCCCGCCCCGAACCAGACCGCAAGCCGGAACCCAAGCGTTCGTTCTCCTCTGTCGATGGCGAGGGCTACACCACCTACAAGATCCGGCTGCCCAAGCTGGAAGCCGCGAAGTTCGACGCCGCGGTCGCCTCACACAAGGACGCGTTGGTCGCCGACTGGCGACGCGACCACGACGCCGGAGACAGCGACGACGAGCAGGCCGGTGCGCGGACCTCCGAGCAGGCGCCACCCTTCCCCAACACTGTCGACGCGTTCATGAGCCTGATCGAAGCCGGCTGGGACACCGACGTCGCCGCCCGCCCGCACGGGGCACACACCACCGTGGTGGCCCACCTCGACCTGGACCGCCACGCCCACACACCCGTCGCCGCCCTGCATCTAGGGCCCGCACTCACCGACGCCGACCGCCGCTACCTGTTGTGCGACGCCACCTGCGAAGTCTGGTTCGAACGCCACGGTGTCCCGATCGGGGCCGGGCGCACCACCCGCACCATCAGCCGCCGCCTGCGCCGCGCCCTGGAGCACCGCGACCACTGCTGCGTGGTGCCCGGCTGCGGCGCCACCCGCGGCCTGCACGCACACCACCTCGTGCACTGGGAAAACGGCGGCCCCACCGACCTGTCGAACCTGGTGCTGCTCTGCCCCTTCCACCACCGCATGCACCACCGCGGCGAGATCACCCTCACCGGCCCCGCCGACAAACTCACCGTCACCGACAGCGACGGCGATCCGATGACCGGCGCGGCACTGGCCCGCCCACCCACCACGGACCCACCAGACGTACCACCATGCACAGGACCCACCGGCGAACGCGCCCAATGGTGGTGGTACACCCCGTACGAACCGAAGGCGCCACCGGCGGTCAATTAGGCTCGGGCTGGACACCCAATTCCGCGAGCAGGCGACGAACGCGGCGTTCGATGTCGTCGCGGATCGGGCGCACAGCCTCCACCGATTGGCCGGCCGGGTCCGGCAACTCCCAGTTCTCGTAGCGCTTTCCCGGATAGAACGGGCACACATCGCCGCACCCCATGGTGACGACGACATCGGCATCGCGTACGACCTTATCCGTCCACGGTTTCGGATACTCGGCCGTGATGTCGATGCCAACCTCGGACATCGCCGCTACCGCTGCAGGATTCACCGAGTCGGCGGGCTCGGAGCCGCCCGACCAGGCAAGTGCACTGCCATCCGCGAGATGGTTGAAGTAGCCCAATGCCATCTGGGAGCGCCCCGCGTTGTGCGTGCACAGGAACAACACCGCCGGTTTGCGATCGGTCATTGCACACTGCTTTCCTGTTGTGGCCGTTGAGTTTCAGAACCGAATCGGTGGCGTAGTCGCAATGCGACGTAGACGAGCGCCACCAGAACGGGAACTTCGATCAACGGCCCGACAACGCCGGCCAGAGCCTGCCCCGATCCCGCACCGAAGGTTGCGATGGCGACCGCGATGGCCAGTTCGAAGTTGTTGCCCGCCGCGGTGAACGCCAACGTGGTGGTGCGCTCATACCCGAGCCCGACAGCCGCCCCGAGCAGGTAACCGCCGCACCACATCACCGCGAAGTATGCGAGCAACGGGATGGCGATCCGCACGACGTCGAGCGGACGACTGGTGATCTGTTCACCCTGCAGCGCGAACAGGATGACGATGGTGAACAACAGGCCGTACAGTGCCCACGGCCCGATCGCCGGCAGGAACCGGGACTCGTACCAGGACCGGCCTCTCGTTCGCTCCCCCCACCGTCGCGACACATAGCCGGCCAGCAAGGGCAGGCCCAGGAAGATCAGCACCGACTGCGCAATCTCCCACGGCGACACACCGATCGAGGTCGTTTCCAGTCCCAGCCAACCCGGCAGGATCGAGAGATAGAACCAGCCGAGAACGGCGAACATGATGACCTGGAACAGCGAGTTCAGGGCGACCAGCACGGCAGCGGCTTCCCGGTCACCGCAAGCGAGGTCGTTCCAGATGATGACCATCGCGATGCACCGCGCGAGCCCGACAATGATCAGGCCGGTGCGGTACTCGGGGAGGTCGGGAACCAGCAGCCACGCCAGGGCGAACATCAGTGCGGGGCCGAGTATCCAGTTCAGGACAAGTGAACTCACCAACAGTCGGCGATCACGGGTCACCGAGCCGAGTCGATCGTATCGGACCTTGGCGAGCACCGGATACATCATGACCAACAGCCCGATGGCGATCGGTATCGAAATACCATGCAACTGAACTCTATTGAGTGCGCCACTCAGCCCGGGGATCAGGCTGCCCAGCACCAGGCCCGCGACCATCGCCAGGCCGATCCACGCCGGAAGGAATCGATCGAGCTTGGAGAGGTTCCCGACGACCGAGCCGGCGTATGGCTCGCCCGTCATGCGTTACTGGTGCAGCAGGTACTCGTCGCTCCGCCGTCGCTTTGCAGTGCCGCCGAGTTGGTGCCGAAGGTCTCCGAGTCGGCCAGCACCGTGTAGACCTCCCACTTCTCCCCCGCCGGACCGCTGACCCAGACCTTGTCCTGGACCGCGAAGCAGCAGGTGCTGCTCAACTCTTCCTCGGTGAACAGACCCTCGCCGGTGAGACGGGCGATCTCGGCATGTACCGCGTCGCTGGATTCGACCTCGACACCGAGGTGATTAAGCGTGCCACCGTGACCCGGGTTTTCGATGAGGACCAGTTTGAGCGGGGGATCGGCGACGGCGAAGTTGGCATATCCCGGCTTCACCTTCGCCGGGGCGGTGTTGAACAGCTTGGAGTAGAACGTGATGGCCTGATCGAGGTCATCGACGTTGAGGGCGAGTTGGGCGCGGGACATGAGCGTCTCCCTACCTTTGCGGCTTATATCGAACCGAGGCCATCTTCCCACCTCTTCGACATTTGTCAATAAGGTGTGGCACGATGGTTGGGT
Organism: Mycobacterium sp. AMU20-3851; assembly: GCF_043974665.1. Classification (NCBI taxonomy): domain Bacteria; kingdom Bacillati; phylum Actinomycetota; class Actinomycetes; order Mycobacteriales; family Mycobacteriaceae; genus Mycobacterium; species Mycobacterium sp. AMU20-3851. The sequence continues at coordinate 2,001,502 of NZ_CP146371.1, read as the reverse complement.
GCCGAAATCGCTGCCCACCATCGACGTCTCCGCCCCGGTGTGTTGCGCACCCGTGGCCGCCGGCCCGGCCGGCGACGAGGCAGCACTGGAGATCGCTTTACGGCTGAAGGCATTGGCCGACCCGGTCCGAGTCAAACTGGTCTCGCTGCTGTTCAGCAGCAGCGCCGGCGAGGAGTGCAGCAGTGACCTCGCGGTGGCGGTGGGCCTGGCCGAGTCAACGGTGAGCCATCACCTGTCCCAGTTACGCAAGGCAGGGTTCGTCGAGTCCGAGCGGCGCGGGATGAACGTGTACCACCGCGCCCGGCGGGAGTCGCTGGTCGCCCTGTGTTCGGTCCTGGACCCGAATTGCTGCCGCTGACGCTTTGGTGCTGCGGCACAGGAGATTACGTCCGGCGATCTACTGGCGCAGATGCCACGGGCAGAACGCCGCGGCAGCCCCGAATACCATGAACGTGGCCTTCTCGACCGGGATCGCGTCGGCCGACATCAGCTTCGCGGTGGCCTGCTGCCACGTATAGCGGTCCTCATCCATGGCCGCACAGACCGCCATGCCGGCGGTGACCATTTCCTCACGCCCCGAGTAGAAGGAATCGATGTCCCGGCTGTGCATGAACTGCACGAACGCGTACTCGGCTTGCTCATCGGCCGCCGCCGACGCCGGGGGTACCACCGCACCGACAGCCAATGCAGCGGCTCCCGCTACAGCGAGCTTGCGGAACATATTATCCCCCGGGTCAAAATGAGCTAGGAGCACTGTAGCGGCTCACTGCCTTTGCTGGCCAACTACCCGTGCCTTCGGAACGCCGATTGTGGCCGTCCGGCCAAACACCGACGGGCAAAGCGTCAGCGACATGGGGCTAACCGGCCGTGCGGGCCTGCCGGGTGACAACGGACCGGCCGAGGAGCGGCTCCAGCAGTCCCGCGGTCGAGGTGTCGACGACATGCGGGATCGCATTCACGATCGACTGGGCCGTGAACACCAGCGAAGGATTCGCCCGCTCCCCCGGCCCGTCCTCGAACGCCACCTGCAGACGCAGGCTGGGCCGCCCTTCGATCCGGTGCACCATCCCGGCGCCACCCTCTGGTTCGGGCCACGACTCGGGCCAGGGCGTTGTCGATACGGTGGCGAAATACTGCACGGCCACCACCGGGACGCCCTCGACGATGCCGGCCAGCTTCCAGCGATGGCCGCAGATCGTGCCCGCGGGGATCACCTCCAGCGCGGTCGCCAGGTCATGCGGCGCGAGCAGGGTCTCCCACTCCAGGTCGATGTCATCGAGTTCGAGGCCGAGCGCGTCGGCGATGTACCGGACGACCGCGTCCCAATCGTGGCGCACCTTTCCGGACGCGATACGCGCCGGCACGTGTCCGTCGGGCTTACCGAAGCCCATCGATTCGTGCAGCACGTCCCAGATCGGGTACACCAGGTCCAGGCCCACCGCGTACTCATCCATCCGGTAGCTGTCGACCCGCCCGGCACCGGCCAGGATGGCGACCGGGAGGTTCAGGCTGATGATGCCGGGCTCACAACCCGAGGCGTAGAACGTCGATCCCCCTTCCTGACAGGCGGATTCGAGCCGTGACCGCCACTTTTCCGGCGCGCTCGGCGGGTACACCATCGGGATTGTGGAGATGGTGACGACGTTGATGCCGTGACGCAGCAGTTGCGCGATCTCGCGGTAGGCATCCTCCTCGCGGCCGACGGCGGTCCGGCAGTAGGTGACGCAGTCCGGGCGCTGACTCAGCACGGCATCGAAGTCGCCGTGGGCGATCACCCCGGTGTCGGCCCGTCCGCAGATGCTGCCGGCGTCCTTGCCGACCTTGTCCGGGGAGGACACGAGCAGCCCGGCGAGTTCGATGCTCGGGTCGTCGATCAGGCCGCGCAGCGCCTCACGCCCGGTCAGCCCGGTTCCGGCATGAACCACGGTGTACGTCATGCGATCCTCCTCGATCACGCACCATTACAGACCTGCGCAACTGTGTAAGCCTGGTGGAAACGTACGTTCAGACCGACCCGGCGTCTACCCTCCTGCGCGGTGCAGCTACTTCGGATCGGGGCCATGCACCGTCCGGATTACGAACAAATCCGCAAAGACCCGGCCGTCGCAACCATTTGCTGGTTATCTGCGGCCCATGAAGACGATGACGTTCCTGCTGATGGCGACGATCGTGATGGCCGGCGCACCGGTGTCGTCGGCATCCCCCGAAGCAACAGGATCGTCGTGCGACTCGAACTACACCGGCGCCTGCGTACCGGTCGCCAGCGATGTGGATTGCGAGGGCGGCAGCGGGAACGGTCCGGAGTACGTGGCCGGCCCCGTCACGGTCGTCGGCAATGACATCTACAAGCTCGACAGCAACGACGACGGGATCGGCTGCGAATAGGCGACTGGTCGGCGTCCCCACGGCTAGCGGTTGACTCTCAGCTCCAGCCGTTCGAGGCGGCGGACCAGGATGCTGGGCAACCACTGCCCGACATCGGCGGCTTCGATCCACCTGGTCTGCTCCAGCAGCATCCGCAGGACGATCCGGGCCTCCAGCCGCGCCAGCGCCGCACCGACGCAGAAGTGCGCGCCCTTGCCGAACGTCACATGCCCTTTGGACCCTTGACGGTCGAGCCGAAACTCGTTGGGCGCGTCGAACTGTCGAGGATCGCGGTTGGCCGCGCCCCACATCAGCAGCAACCGTGAATCGGCCGGGACGGTGACTCCGCCCAACGTGGTGTCCCGGACGACGTGGCGGTAGTGACCGCGAAACGGCGCCTCGAAACGCAGTGTCTCTTCGATGAACGCTCCCAGCAGATCGGGCTCGGCGCGGAGCTGCTCCTGGATATCACTGTGACTCACCAGAATCCACGCCGCGCTTCCCAGCAACGAGGCGGTGGATTCACCTGCGGCACTGAACAGGGTGAGCATGACGGCCAGCGCCGGAAGCTGCTCCAGCTCGCCCGAGGCGTAGCGGGCCGCGAGATCGCTGATCAGACCGTCCTGGCCGCTGTCCGCTGCTGCTGCGAAGTGTTCGAGGACGTAGCCCGCCAACTCCATCGCCGCCATCCGCGCGGTGTCGAGTTGGGCGGTGTCGACCACGCCGTCGAGCAGGGTTGTGGTGGCGTAGCCCAGGCGGATCAGCCGGTCGACATCGCCGTCGGGGAGGCCGAGCAGCCTGGCCACCACCATCATCGGCAGTCGGTTGGCCATCGCACTCATCCATTCGATCCGGCCGTCGGTCAAGCCGTCGGACCACAGTTGGATCGCGGTGGCTTCGGCGAACTCCTCGATGACCCGGATTCGCTTGGCGGACAGGTGCGGTACCAGCAGCTTGCGGTGCACGTCGTGCACCGGGTCATCGGCGGTGGCGAGCGCGTTCTGCGGCCCGCCCAGCGGTCCCATGTCGAACGGGGTGACGGTTCCGTCGTCGTGGTACACCATGGTGGCGGTGAGGTTCGAGGAAAAGTCCTCGACGCGGGTCACCGCGTCCATCACCGCTTCCCAGCCGCACACCGCGTAGAAGCCCGAATCACCGATGCGTTGCACCGGGGCGTCGTCGCGCATCCGGTCGTAGAGCGGGTACGGGTCCTGGAGCGCATCGTGTCCGAAGAAGTCCGTCGCGTTCGACAACAAGGGCATGCGCTCAGGTTGACGGCGGGTGTGCGACGGCGTCAACGCTGCGCGACAAACACGAAAGCCGGGGAGGACGCAGCCCGCGCGTCGGCTTCTCATCGGGATCGACCGACCTGCGGATTCGATGAGAATTCTGTCCATATTCTTCTCACGGTGATAAAACTGCCTCATGGGCTCTCGACGGAGCGATGATTGGCTGGTGGGGCGGGACCGGCACGGTGCGGCCGCGGAGCGGATCTACGCCGCGGCCGGCGACCTGATGTCAAAGCACGGGTTCGAGGCGTTCAGCATCGACGCACTGGCCGCCGCCGTGCACTGTTCGCCGGCGACCATCTACCGCCACACCGGAGGCAAGGCCGCGATCCGCGACGCCGTGGTCGGCCGTCAAGCCGAACGCATCCTCGAATCGGTGCGCGAAGCCATCGACGGACTGACCGGGGCGGAGCGCGTGGTCACCGCGACCACCGTTGCGCTGCAACGCCTGCGGGCCGATCCGCTGGCCCAGATCATGCGGTCGATGACCACGCTGCCGGGCAACGACTGGATCACCGACTCCCCCATCGTCACCCGCTTCGCCGACGAGATGGTCGGAGGTGCTGCTGATCCGCTGGCATCACAGTGGTTGATCCGGACGTTCCTGGCGCTGTGGTACTGGCCGGTGAAGGACGCCGAGGCCGAACGGGAGATGGTGAGGCGGTATATGGGGGCTGGGTATGGGGGTAGCGCCGTCGGCGAGGACGAGTGATCTGGTGGGGCTGTTGAGCTTCGGTTGATGCTTGACGGATCTGTTGCGGTTGATCCTTGACACTCGTTGTGTGGTTTAGGGCGCTGTGCTGGTGCGCAGAGCCCGTTTGTTTCGTACCTCCCCGGCACTGGTGCGTGCAGCGGTCTTGACCAGAACATCGCCGATATAGAAGCGCAAGAGGTCACCGTCGACATGGACATCGCAACGCGACCCGGCGTAGTGGCGTCCCAAACTGACCTGCTGCCAGGACACGCACACCACACCGTTGGTCGTCACACGGCGACTCACCCAATCCGAACCAGTGCGCTCCGCGCACAACCCGTCAAGGACAGGCGGGCCCGCCTCGGGGACCGGTCCCGCTTCCGCTGCGGGACTGAACCGCGAGGCGGGCGTGCACATCTGCAGCGCCTGGTGCGGACGCTCAGCGTTGTAGAACGCCACCCATTCATCCAGCGCCTGCTGGGCAACCTTCAGACTGCTGAAAGGCGCCCGACCGCTGAGGAATTCAGCCCGCAGACTGCGATGAAACCGCTCTATCTTGCCCGTCGTGGTCGGTGAGCGCGGCTGGGTCAGCAGATGTTCGATACCGTTCTGGCGGCAGATCGCATCGAAGAGCACCTCCACCGGCGGATGGTGGAACCGGCCGGTGAATACCTTGCCGTTATCGGTCAAGATCTGAGATGGCACCCCGTAGGTAGCCAACGCCGACCGCAGCCCGTCGCACACTGCCCGAGTGCGTTCTCGAACCATCAACCGTGCGCACACGCACATCCGGGAATGATCGTCGATCCCGGTCAAGGCCTTGGCGCTGGTGCCATCGGCCAGCGGGAAACCGCCGACCACATCCATCTGCCACAGCTCCATCGCCGCGGCACGCTCCCAGCGTTTCCATTTCCGGGCCCGGCGATCACGCCGGTGCGGATCGATCAGCTGGGCCCGCACCAACGCCCGATAGGCCGCCGATTCCGACGGCACCGACTCGACGCCCCGCTTGGCCAACTCGAACACCAGCCGTCGCGGGCCCCAGTACGGGCGCGAGCGCCGCAACTCCAACAACCGGGCCTCCACCTCGGCCGGCATCTGATGCGGACACGACACCGGCCGGTGTGACCGGTCCGCCAGCCCCTCGAGTCCTTCGGCCTCATACCGGGCCAACCAGGCGTGCAGCGTCTGCCGCGACACCCCCACCTTCGAAGCGACCTGCGAGATCGACAACCCATCACTGATCACCGCCAACACGGCCTGATACCGCTGCTCAGCCACGCTCAACTCCCTCATCTAGGGAGTGTCAAGGATCAACCGAAGCAACTGTCAAGCATCAGCCGAAACACTGTCAGGCATCAACCGACACAGAAAAGGCACGCATCAACCGAGGTCATACAGTGATCTGGTGGGGCGGGCGGGGCTCGAACCCGCGACCAAGGGATTATGAGTCCCCGGCTCTAACCAACTGAGCTACCGCCCCGACGCGTAATGCGGCACCTATGTTCGCACAGCCCCCCTACCCGGCACACAACCCGGTTAGTCTCACCGGGTGATCCGATTCCTGCTGCGCATCGCGGTCTTCCTCGGTTCCTCGGCGATCGGCCTGCTGGTCGCATCGCTGCTGGTGTCCGGCATGACGCTGCGCCCGCTCGGGTTCCTCACCGCGGTGGTCATTTTCACCGTCGCCCAGGGCATCCTGTCGCCGTTCTTCCTCAAGATGGCCAACAGGTACGCCTCGGCATTCCTCGGCGGTATCGGCCTGCTCTCCACCCTGGCCGCCCTGATCCTGGCCTCACTTTTCTCCAGCGGGATCAGCATCCGCGGCATCGGCTCCTGGATCGCCGCGACGGTCATCGTCTGGCTGGTCACCGCCCTCGCCACCGTGATCCTGCCGGCGTTGGTCCTGAAGAAGAAGGCCGCTACGAGCTGAAGACGGGCTGTCCGTCGGCACCCAGCAGGTACTGCTCCACCCCGTCGGCGACCCGCGGCGCGTCACCGCCGAGCGCCACCGCGATCTTGTTGGTGCCGTTGCGCATCACATCCAGCGTGATCTCCAGCGCCTGCTCTACCGAGAAATGTTCGCGCACAAGCGCTGCCGCCTCGCCGACCGATGCCGGAGTCCAGATCAACGCGTCCACATAGCGCAGCGCCGCCTTGTGCGCCTCGGTCAATTGCTCGGACTGCCCGTAGGACCCGATGTCGTCGTACAGCGACTCCGACCCACCGGCTTCCAGCGCCGTCGTCTCCCGCAGCGACTTACACAGCCGGCAGTTGTGCTGGGTGGCCCCGCGTAGCCGGATTATCTCGGTGGTCAACGGATCCAGCCCGCGCAGCGCCCCGACCGCCGAGGTGAACCGATTGAGCAGCGCATCGGCCGGATGGGTGTCGTGGTCCCAGACGCTCGGGTCCGGGAACGTCATGCCCAGCGCACCCAGACCGGCGCGCACCCGCGGCACGAAGTCGGCGATGAACGTCAACGCCGTCACTCCCAACACCTCGGCCCCGTAGGCCGCGATCAGCGCCGAGCGCTGCTCCACGGACACTTCGGCGACGTCGACGCTGAACTGTTCGGCGAACTCCGCCAGCACCGGTTCGTTCGGGGACGCCGCCGCTGCCGTGTCTTCCGATGGCAACGGGGCCAGCCCGAGCGCCCGCGCGCACACCGTGCGCACCACCATGCTCTCCCGGGCCAGTCCGTCCGGGGACAACGCCACCAGGCTGGTCAGCAGGTCCATCACGAGCCGATTATCGCCCCTGACCGACCGTGGACAGACCGAAGTGCAGAATCTGCCCGGTATCCGACACAACAGGCGGTGGCCGGGAGGGGCCGAGCTACTGAGCCTGACTCACCGAGGACATGTGGAAGTCGGGGATCCGCAACGACGGCATGGTCGCCCGGGTCGCCCAATCACCCCATTCCCGTGGCAGCGTCGGCTCGCTGACCCCGGCCTCGGTGGCGCGGCGCAGCAGATCCAGCGGGCTCTCGTTGAACCGGAAGTTGTTCACCGCCGCGGTCACCTCGCCGTCCTCGATCAGGTACACCCCGTCACGGGTCAGCCCGGTCAGCAGCAGCACCGCCGGATCCACCGTGCGGATGTACCACAGCGTGGTCAGCAGCAGCCCGCGTTCGGTGGATGCGATCATGTCCGCCAGCGAGGCGGTGCCACCGGTCATCAGCAGGTTGTCCGCCGGAACCGCCACCGGCGCACCGAATTCCGCGGCCGCCGCACGTGGATAGGCCAACGCGTTGATCATCCCGTCGCGCAGCCAGTCCACCCGGCCGATGTCCATCCCGTTGTCGAAGATCGAGACCTGCTCCGATGACCGCGACACCGCCACGAAGGGCTGGCATTCCTGGCCCGGCGCCGTGGGGTCGGAGTACATCGTCAGCCCCAGATCGGTGAGCTTCTCCCCCACCCGGGTTCCGCCCGGCGCCGACAACGCGGTGCGGCCCTCCTGCGCGCCACGGCCATCCATGCTCCAACCCAGATAGATGAGCATGTCGGCAACCGTCGACGGCGGCATCAGCGTCTCGTACCGCCCCGCCGGCAGATCGACCGTGCGGTGCGCCCAGCCCAGCCGCAGCGACAACTCGTCGAGCAACGCGTCGGTGGACACGCCGACGAAATCGGGTGTGCCCACCCCGGCCCACGCGCTGGCTCCGTTGCGCTTGGCGTTGATCTCCACCGACCCGGTGGGCTGGGTATAGCGCCGGCGCAGCCCGCTCGAGTCACCCAGGAACGTCGTGGCCAGCACGTGCCGGGCGTACCCGTACAGCTTGTCCTCACCACGGAAACCTCGCACCAAACCGGTTGCCACATCGGCGAATACATCGGCACCGGTGGTCGGCACCGGGGCATCCCAATCGGCCGGCGCGTCGCCACCCGGCAATCCCGGCGCACTGTCGGTGGCCGCCGGCGCCGACGCGGCCGCCTGCTGGGACGCGGCGACCAGTGCGCCGAGCGCGGCCGGGTCCACCTCCGTGGAACTCACCGAGCCGACGTGCGCCGCCTCGCCGCGGCGCAGCACCGAGATCACCGTGGTGGTGCGGGCCTGCGATTCCCCGTTGGTGGTCATCGAATTGCCGGCCCAGCGCAGCGACGCGTCGGCCCGGTCGGTGACGATGACGGTGGTCTCGTCGGCGCCACCGAGCCGGGCGGCTTCGGCGAGCGCCTGATCGACGACCTCCTGCGGCGCGATCACCGGCCACCCTCCGCCTGCGTGTTCAACACATTGACCCCTCGAAACAACGCCGACGGGCAGCCGTGGCTGACCGGGGCGACCTGACCGGGCTGCGCCTTGCCGCAGTTGAACGCACCGCCGAGACGCCAGGTGGACGGCCCGCCGACAGCCTCCATCGACCCCCAGAAGTCGGTGGTGGTGGCCTGATACGCCACGTCGCGCAACTGCCCGTCGAGCTTGCCGTCCCGGATCCGGAAGAACCGCTGCCCAGTGAACTGGAAGTTGTACCGCTGCATATCGATCGACCAACTCTTGTCGCCGACGATGTAGATGCCGTCGGACACCCGCGCGATGAGATCCGCGGTGGACAGGTCCTCGGTGCCCGGCTGCAGTGACACGTTCGCCATCCGCTGGATCGGGACGTGGTGCGGGGAGTCGGCGTAGGAACAGCCGTTGGAACGCGCCTCGCCCAGCCGCGGCGCGAACACCCGGTCCAGCTGGTAGCCGACGAACAACCCGTCCCGCACCAGATCCCAGCTCTGCGAACGCACCCCTTCGTCGTCGAAACCGACTGTGGCCAAGCCGTGTTCGACGGTGCGGTCGGCGGTCACGTTCATCACCGGCGAGCCGTACCGCATGCTGTTCAGCTTGTCCGGGGTGGCGAACGAGGTGCCGGCGTAGGCCGCCTCATAGCCGATCGCCCGGTCGTATTCGGTGGCGTGCCCGATGGATTCGTGAATGGTCAGCCACAGGTTGGACGGGTCGATCACCAGATCGGTCGGGCCCGCGGTCACGCTGGGCGCCTTGACCTTCTCGGCCAGCAGCGCGGGCAGCTCGGCCAGCTCGGCACTCCAGTTCCACACGCCGTCGTCGACGACGGCCTCCCAGCCGCGGGCGGTCGGCGGGGCCAGGGTGCGCATGGTCTCGAAGCTGCCCGCCGACGGGTCGACGCTGGTCGCCTCCAGCGACGGCTGCAGCCGCACCCGCTGCTGGGTGGTGGAGGTGCCGAAGGTATCTGCGTAGTAGGTCTGTTCCTTGACCGCCTGCAGACTGGCGGACACATGGTCCACGCCGTCCGCGGCGAGCAGCCTCTCGGAATAGTCGGCCAGCACGGCGATCTTGTCCGCGCCCGGCACCGTGAACGGGTCGATGCGGTAGTCCGACACCCAGCTCAGATCGTCGTAGACCGGTTCGGCGGCCAGTTCGATGCGTTCGGCGTTCAACGGCGCTAGCGTGGTCGCGACCCGGACCGCGCGGCGCGCCGTCTCGGCCGCCACCGCCGGATCCAGTTCGGCGTGCGAGGCGAAGCCCCAGGTGCCGTCGACGATCACCCGCACCGCCAGCCCGATCTCACGGTCCAGGGTGGAGGTCTCCAGCTCCCCGTCGCGCAACTGCACGACCTCGGTGGTGAGCCGCTGGATGCGCAGATCGGCATAGCTGGCGCCGGCCGCGCGGGCCGCCGACAGCGCGGCATCGGCCAGCGTCCGGCGCGGCAGTGCGAGGAAGTCGGGATCCACGGAACGACTTGTCACGGACCCCACCGTAGTGGGAGAGGTTTGTCGTCAGGGGCGGGCGGGGGGTGCACTCCGCCCCTGACGACGGGAGGAAAGCCTCAGCGCACCGGATCGAAGGCGCGCAGGGCGTCGGGCTGTTTGCCGGTGGTGATCTGCTCGGTCAGCATCCGCCCGGTGGCCGGGCCGTGGGCGAGTCCCCACATGCCGTGACCGCCGGCGACATACAGACCGTCGCTGACCTGCCCGACCACCGGCAGGCCGTCGGCGGTCACCGGACGAGGCCCCACCCAGACGTCGCTGCGTTCGTCCCAGCGCACCCCGTCGAGGAACCGGGACGCCGACTCGAGGATGGATCGCACCCGGGCCGGCACCACCGGGTCGTCGGGGCCGCGGAATTCCATGGTGCCCGCGACACGCATCGCCCCTTGGTACGGCGTGCAGGCCACCCGCACGGTGGGCAGGTAGATCGGGCCGGGCATCGGACGGTCCAGCGCCACGGTGAACGAGTAGCCGCGCCCGGCGCGCAGCGGGACCCGGACCCAGCGGCGGGCCAGATCGGGCAGCCAGGCACCGGTGGCCAGCACGACGGCGTCGGCGGTCAGCGCCTCACCGGCGCTGGTGCGCAGCACTACCCGGCCGGCGGTGCTGATGTCGACGATCCGCTCGGTGCGCAGGGTGGCTCCCCGTTCGACGACGGCCCGGCCCAGGGCGGTCACGAACCGGCCCGGGTCGATGAAGCGCTGCTGTTCGACGGCCAGGGCCACGGTGGCGGTCGGGCCGGCCAGCGGCACCGCGTCGCGCAGCGCGCCCCCGGTGAGCATGTCGGTCTGCACCGGCAGGCCGGCCCGCTCCAGGACGTCGATCTCGGCACGCAGTTCGGCGGCCTGTGCCTCGTTCTCGAACAGCGCGGTGATCGCGGCATCGGTGACCGGTGCGTCGACCCCGTTGGCGACGAGCACGTCGAAGGCCTCCAGGCTCTCGATGTTCAGGTCGTGGTTGCCGCGCACCACCCGTTCGACGCCGGCATGGCTGCAGTGCCGGGCGAAGGTGGCCAGAAACCGCGCCAGCCGCAGATCCGCGCGCAGCGGAATGTGCAGCGGGGCCGAGGGATTGAACAGCGACCGCAGCCCGTAGGTGAGCGTCCCGGGCTGGTTGAGCGGGATGGTCAGCGCGGGCGACACCCAACCGGCATTGCCCCAGGACGAGCCGGCCGCCACCCCGGCGCGGTCCACCACGGTGACCTCGACGCCGCGTTCCTGCAGGAACCACGCCGTCGACAGACCGACGATCCCGGCACCGACCACGATGACACTGCGCGGTCCTTCGCCGATCCGCTCGACGCCGACCATTCCGATGACCTCCACACTCGTTGCGCTGCTGGTGCCACCATCATCGACAGTGGACAGCACGAGGGCGCTGCGGAAACGGCCAATCCGCCGGGCGCGGTTTGTCGGCTGCCGACAAACCGCCGGCGCCGTTATGTGGTCTTGAGGAAGGTGGCCGCCTCGAGGTAGCCGGCCACCCCGCACAGCACGGCCACCAGGAGCAGCACCACGTAGTCGGCGACACGGGGGCGGGCCGGGGCGGCCGCGATCTGACCGGCGCCCCCGCGGGCGGTGATGGCATCACCCATCTCGTCGGCGCGCCGCAGCGAGACGGTGACCGCGGCGGCGAGCAGATCGATCACTTCGGCGAACCACTGCTTGCGGCGGGCCCTGCGGGATTCGGGCCGCACCCGTGGACGCAGCCGCCGGGCCGCGTACAGCACCCGGAACTCGTCGATGAGCATCGGGAAGGCACGCAGCGCCAGCGCCACGGTCACCGCCCAGTCGTCGATCGGCAGCCGCAGGAACCGTAGCGGCCGTCCCAAACTGGAGATCGCGGGCGCGATTTCGGCGACGTTGGTGGTCCAGGACACCAGGGCACCCAGTCCGAGCAGCACGATCGAGACCGCGGTGATGCGCAGGAACTTCAGCAGCCCGCCCAGTTCCAGTTCGAGCCCGCCCAGCGCGATGATCGGGGTGCCCCCGGCGAAGGCCGCCGTCACTCCGCCGAGCAGCACGATCAGCCACAGCCAGCCGGGCACCGAGGGCAGCGCGCCGCGGGGGATCCGCGCGAGCATGATCGCGGCCGCGACCAGCAGGGCGACGAACGCGATGGGCAGCCAGCCCGGGTAGAACATCATCAGCACCGACAGCGCCGCCACGGTGATGAGTTTCGTTCCGGCCCAGAGCCGGTGGATGACGGTGTCGCCGGGTACCGGCCGCAGCAGGACGACGGGTCTGCGCTGTGCACTCATGAGCTGGCTCCCGTCGCAACCGGCACCAGTGCCCCGTCGCGCAGATGCAGGGTGCGGGGGCAGAGGTCCTCCAGGCCCGCGAAATCGTGGGAGATGACCACGACGGTCAGGCCGCCGCGGCGCAGTTCCTCCAGCAGGCGCAGCAGACCGCGGGCGCTGGCGGCGTCCAGCCCGGCCAGCGGCTCGTCGAGCACGATGGCGCGGGGCGAGCGGGCCAGCAGCCCGGCAAGCACCACGCGGCGCATCTGCCCGCCGGAGAGTTGGTCGATGCGGCGGTCGGCCAGCGCGGCTTCCAGCCCGACGGTTGCCAGGGCCGCCTCCACCCGGGCCCGGTCCCGGGCCGGGAACCCTGCCGCGGAGGCGATCTCGCGGCCGACGTGGCTGCGCATCAGCTGCAGTCTGGCCGCCTGGAAGGACAGCGCGACCGCGCCGACCTGCTGGGCGACCGGTTTCCCGTCGAGCAGGCAGGTTCCGGTGGTGGGCTCGGTCAGCCCGGCCAGGATCCAGGCCAGCGTCGACTTTCCGGACCCGTTCAAGCCGTGGATGAGCACCCCGTCGCCTTCGTGCACGACCAGGTTGATGTCGCGCAAGGCGTCGTTGGCCCATGGGGTTCCGTCGGCGTAGCGGTGACTGACGTTGCACAGTTCCAGCACCGGAACCTCCGAGCGCACCTCGGCGCTGGGTTCGGGTACCTCGGCGGACTGCACCATCTCCGACCCGCCGGTCAGGTTGACCACCCGGTCGGCCGCCTCGGCTTCCTCGTTGTAGTGCGTGATGTGCACGAGCGTGGTCTGGTGCTTGCCGGTCAGCCCGCCGAGCACCGACATCAGGGCCTCGCGGCCCTCCTGGTCGACCATGCTGGTGACCTCGTCGGCGATCAGCAGCGACGGCTTGCGGGCCAGCGCGGCGGCCACCGCCAGGCGTTGCAGCTCGCCCCCGGACAGGCTGCCGGTGTCGCGTTCGGCCAACCCGTCCAGGCCGACCTCGGCCAGCAGGCCGGGCACGTCGACCCGGGTTCCGGCCGGCAGTCCCCAGACCACGTCGTCGGCGACCCGAGTGCCGAGCACCTGGCTCTCTGGATGCTGCAGGATCACCGCGGTGCCGCCCGGGGCGCCGAGACCGACCGCGCCGGGTCGGGCCACGGTGCCCTCGGTCGGTTGGCGCCCGGCCAGCAACAGCATCAGGGTGGTCTTGCCGGAGCCGTTCGCGCCGGTGACGGCCAGGTGTTCCCCGGATTGCACGTCCATGCTCAGCGGGCCCAGCGCGTCTCGGGTGGTGCCCGGGTAGCGGAACACCACATCGCGCAGGGCCAGCGGGACCGGGGCGACCGGCCCGTCGGAGGTGACGACGTCCAGCTTGTGCACGTCGGGAACCCCGAACAGCCGGGACAGCACCCGGGACAGGGCCCACCAGCCGACCAGGCTGACGGCCATGATGGCGAACAGTCCGTAGCCGAAGATCAGGATCGGCCAGTGCTGCAGCGCGACTCCGAACAGCTCCCGGAACTGCTCGGCGGCGGGCCGCAGTTCGGGGATGTAGCTCCAGATCGCGACGGTGCCGTCGACGTTGGCCGCCATCGCGGTGAAGACCAGCTCGCGCAGCCGGGAGGCGATCAGCAGCGCGATCACCGCGACGATGCCGAACAGCGCGCCGGCGATCATGGACACCAGCACCACCACGGGTAGCCCGCGCCCGCGGCGTTTGACGATGCCGGTCAGCCCGCCGATGTAGGCGCAGTTGAGGACGGTCATCAGTCCGCCGAACCCGGCGATCAGGAAGGCGATCAGCGCGCCGGCGATGGTGGCGGCCAGCAGCACCCGCAACCGGTAGCGGTAGGCGAGCAGCCCCATCGGGACGGTGCCCAGCAGCGACAGCGCGGCCGCAAACGGGACGACGACCGCGATGATCGCGATCGCCGCGCACAGGGCCGCCATCACGGCGGCCTGGGCGAGTTCGTTCGGCTGCAATGACCCGGCCCGGCGCGGGATTCTCGAACCGGGAGGCATCACCCGATTCTGCCAGGTGGCAGGAGTACTTCGGCCGGCCGCACTGTGACGGTTCCCACGTCCGGGCATTTGCATATACATAGAGATTCTATGTAACTTGGATCGGGTGAATGGTCCGGACAACACGGCAGCCCTCGGAGCCGACCTGCTGGCCGTGGTCGCGCGGATCAACCGGTTGGCCACCCAACGCATCGAGTTGCCGCTGCCGGTCGCGCAGGCCCGACTGCTGGCGATCATCGAGGACCGGGGTCGCACCCGGATCTCGGAACTGGCCGCCATCGATCACTGCTCGCAGCCGACCATGACCACCCAGGTACGCCGCCTCGAGGACGCCGGCCTGGTATCGCGCACCGAGGACCCCGGGGATGCCCGGGCCGTGCTCATCGACATCACCGACACCGGCCGCCAGACCCTGGCCCGGGTGCGCGCCGATCGCAGTGCCGCGATCAATCCCTATCTGGAACACCTCGGCGCCGCCGAGCGCAGCGCGCTCGTCGACGCGATCCGGGTGCTGCGTGGGCTGCTCGACGACGCCCAGCAGGACCGCTAACGAAGAGTCAGGAGCCCCACGCCATGTGGCGTCAACCGAAAGCCGTTTGGGCCGTTGCCTTTGCCTCCGTCGTCGCCTTCATGGGCATCGGCCTGGTGGACCCGATCCTCAAACCCATCGCCGAGAATCTGGACGCCTCCCCGTCGCAGGTGTCGCTGTTGTTCACCAGCTATATGGCGGTGATGGGCGTGACCATGCTGATCACCGGGGTGGTCTCCAGCCGGATCGGGCCGAAGAACACGCTGCTGCTCGGCCT
This sequence comes from Mycobacterium sp. AMU20-3851, assembly GCF_043974665.1. NCBI lineage: Bacteria > Bacillati > Actinomycetota > Actinomycetes > Mycobacteriales > Mycobacteriaceae > Mycobacterium > Mycobacterium sp. AMU20-3851. The sequence goes on along the minus strand of NZ_CP146371.1, from coordinate 1,986,345 downwards.
GGTGATCATCATCGCCGGAGCCGGACTGGCCGGCATGTCCGAGACGGTGATGGAGATCGTCGGCTGGCGGGCATTGTGGGGCCTGGGCAACGCGCTGTTCATCGCGACCGCCCTGGCGACCATCGTGAACTCCGCGAAAGGTTCGGTGGCTCAGGCGATCATCCTGTACGAGGCCGCACTGGGTCTGGGTATCGCCGTCGGCCCGTTGGTCGGTGGTGCGCTCGGCTCGATCTCGTGGCGCGGGCCGTTCTTCGGGGTGTCGGCGTTGATGGTCGTGGCGCTGTTGGTCACCGTCTTCCTGCTGCCGAGCACGCCGCGCCCGCAGCGCGCCACCAGCCTGCTCGACCCGTTCCGCGCGCTGCGTCACCGCGGGCTGCTGGCCGTATCGGTCACCGCGCTGCTCTACAACTTCGGCTTCTTCACCCTGCTCGCCTTCACCCCGTTCCCGCTGGACATGAGCGCCCACCAGATCGGTCTGATCTTCTTCGGCTGGGGCGTGGCGCTGGCGTTCACCTCGGTGGTGGTCGCCCCTCGTCTGCAACACCGGTTCGGCACGGTGCCGACACTGCTCGTCAATCTGGTGGTGATGTCGGCGACGCTGGCCGTGATGGCGATCGGCGCGGACAGCAAGGCCGTGCTGGCCACCTCGGTGGTGGTGGCCGGTCTGTGGTGCGGCATCAGCAACACGCTGATCACCGAGACGGTCATGAAGGTCTCCCACGCAGAGCGCGCGGTGGCGTCGGCCGCCTACAGCTTCCTGCGCTTCGGCGGCGCCGCGGTGGCACCGTGGTTGGCCGGGGTGCTGGGCGAGCAGATCAGCGTGCACATGCCGTTCTGGGTGGGTGCGGCCGCGGTGCTGGCCGGCGCCGCACTGCTGTTCGCCACCCGCGGGCACATGAGCGGTGTGGACGCACCCGAGTCGCGGGTCGAGGAGCTGACCGACGAGGCCACCGCGGTCACCGTCGGGAACTGAGCGGCCCCTCCCGGATATGGGCCGGGCCCAAGGGAATTCAACAGTCCCGGGCATTGTGGTCCGCCCAAGATCTGGCGGCCCCGAAGCTCAGGTGACGGTCACGCCGATCAACGATCCCACCCCGTAGGTCGCCGCGATCGCCACGAAGCCGAAGGCCAACTGGCGCAATCCGCCGAGCAGCCGCGAGCGCCGGGTGAAGCCGGCGGCCACCGCACCGGCGATCAGCAGACCGACTCCGCCGCAGGCCAACCCGGCCCACAACGATTCGTAACCCAGCAGGTACGGGATCAGCGGGATGATCGCCCCGATCGCGAACATCACGAACGACGATCCGGCCGCCACCCAGGGAGACGGCTTCTCCCGCGGATCGACCCCGAGTTCCTGCACCAGATGGAAGTTCACCGCCCGGTTCTCGTCCCGGTGGATCTCGCTGGTCGCCGCGGACGCCGTCTGCGGGGTCATCCCCATCTCGACGAGCATCGCCTCCAACTCGGCGCGCTCGGCCGTCGGGTCCGTGCGGAACGAGCGGCGCTCCACCTTGACCTCGGAGTCGATCTGCTCGTTGGCGGTGGTCACCGAGGTGTACTCCCCCAATGCCATCGAGAACGCTCCGGCCAGCAGCCCCGCGACACCGGCCAGCACCACCGCCTGCGCGCTGGCCCCGGCCGCCACACCGGCGATCAGGGCGGTATTGCTGACCAGCCCGTCCATCGCGCCGAAGGTTGCCGCACGCAGCCACCCTCCCGTGACATTGGCATGACGGTGATCGATGACATGGGGCAGGCCGGTGGGTGACACCGGTTCGGGCCGCTGGGTCATGGGTCGATTGAACCCCGGTCACCGCCCACCGTTCTAGTCAGGTTTACCTACATCGGCGGCGGGGCACGTTACCGTCCACTATGACCATTTCTGCCGAGACCACCAACGCTGATACCACCACAGCTGAACATCTCCGCAATGCGCTCGACGGTCGCTGGCGCGACGTGAAGAACAAGGTCCGGGCCGAACTGTCCGGTGAGGTCTTCCGTCCGCACTACACGCCCAACACCGTCATCGCCCGAACCAAGGTCGGCGAACAGCTCAAGATCATGGCCGCGCGCGGTGCGGCCGAGGACGGGTTCAAGAAGGAGCACGGCGGCAACGGTGACGTCGGTGCCGCCGTCACCCAGATCGAGATGCTCGCCATGAGCGATCTGTCGTTGATGGTCAAGGCCGGTGTGCAGTGGGGCCTGTTCGGCGGGGCCATCGAGAACCTGGGTACCGAACGCCATCACAAGGCCTACGTGCGCAAGATCATCAACCTGGAACTGCTGGGCTGCTTCGCCATGACCGAAACCGGCCACGGCAGCGACGTGCAGTCACTGGAGACCACCGCCACCTACGACCCGGCGACCCAGGAATTCGTCATCGACTCCCCCACCCCGTCCGCCCGCAAGGACTACATCGGCGGTGCCGCCGAAACCGCCCGCGTCGCAGCGGTGTTCGCGCAGCTGATCACCCCGGATGGGGAAGGCCACGGGGTGCACTGCTTCGTGGTCCCGATCCGCGACGACGAGGGCAACGATCTGCCCGGCGTCACCACCTCGGACTGTCACTACAAGGGCGGGTTGCCCGGGGTGGACAACGGGCGCATCCAGTTCGACCAGGTCCGCGTCCCGCGGGAGAACCTGCTCAACAAGTACGCCGACGTGGCCGAGGACGGCACCTACTCCTCGCCGATCGAGAACGTCGGCCGGCGGTTCTTCACCATGCTCGGCACGCTGATCCGCGGCCGGGTCACCGTCGGTGGCAGCGCCGCGGCAGCGGCCCGGGTGGCCCTGGACATCGCGACCCGGTATGCGCTGGAGCGCAGGCAGTTCGAGGCGCCGGGTGATGACAACGAAGTGCTGATCATGGACTACCTGGTGCATCAGCGCCGGTTGTTCCCGTTGATCGCCAAGTCCTACGCGCTGCAGTTCGCGCAGAACGAACTGGTGGCCAAATGCCATGAGCTGCAGACCTCGGACAGTCCCGACCCCGAGGAGCAGCGCGAGCTGGAGTCCCGGGCGGCCGGCCTGAAGGCTGCCAACACCTGGCACGCCACCAAGGCCATCCAGGAGGCCCGCGAAGCCTGCGGCGGTGCCGGCTACCTCGCCGAAAACCGGCTGATCGCGCTGAAGGCGGACACCGACGTGTTCACCACCTTCGAAGGCGACAACCACGTGCTGACCCAGCTGGTGGCCAAGGAACTGCTGACCGCCTACGCCGACGACATCAAGGGCATGAGCCCGGTCGAATGGGTGCGGTTCGCGGCGAACTTCGCCGGCGAGCGGGTACTCAAGCGGACCGCCGCGCAGACGATCATGCAGACCATCCTGGACACCCGGCAGGACAACGAGGAGGAAGGCTCACTGTTCAACCGGGGCACCCAGGTACAGATGTTCGAGGACCGCGAGGAGTACATGCTGGCCTCGGTCGCCCGGCGACTGCAGAACAAAGCCAAGGAGATGTCGGCGTTCGACGCCTTCAACCACGTTCAGGACCATGTACTGCATACTGCGCGGGCGCATATCGACCGGGTGATTCTGGAAGCGTTCGTGGCCGGCATCGACGCCTGCCCCGACGAAGAGGCCCGCGAGATCCTCGCCACGGTGTGCGACCTGTACGCGCTGTCGGTGATCGAAGAGGACAAGGCCTGGTTCATCGAACACCGGTTCATCTCGACCGAGCGCGCCAAGGCCGTCACCCGCGGCATCAACGATCTGTGCCGACGGCTGCGTCCGCACGCCGAACTGCTCGTCGACGGGTTCGGCATTCCCGAGCAACTGCGCTACGCGGAGATGCTGCACCCCGAGCACATCCCGGACGCCGACGAGCACCAGGAGAAGGACGCCCTCGCGTCCGGCACCATCGAGCCGAAGTAGCTCCTCAGGGGGTAGGCGTCGGTATCGGGTCCAGCGACTCGAGCCGGCCGTCCTCACCGATCTGGAAGCGCACCTGCCCGATCCCGGTCGGGCAGCACGGCTTGTCCTCGCCCTGACGCCATTGGTAGGACACCGTCGCGATGTTCTCGCCCAGCGGCACCACGGTGGTGTACGGGCGCGGCCGCGGCGTTGGCGGCCCCAGCGGGTTGTTGCGGCCGAAGAACAGCACCTGCACGGCCGCGTCCGGGGCGTCATCGCCGGTGCCGATCACCACCCAGTGCAGCCGGCAGTCACCGGTGTGCCCGCGCGACACCTCGGTCCACCGCTCGCCGACCTGCTGGATGGCGGTCTTGACGGTCTCGGCCGTCGGGGTGTCCTCGGCCGGGCAGTCCGAGCTGGACTGCGGCGCCGAGTTCGGCGGGCTCCAGCCACAGGAGGCCAGCAGGACGGTGAGTGCCGCAAGGGCCGGAGCAATCCGCTTGAGCCGCATGGCTGCGAGCTTACGGAGGGCGAACCGGCTCCCCGGGGTGGACTCGTCGCTCCGGCGTGCACAGCGAATGTCGCAGGTAGCATCGACCGCATGGGATTTCGCCGTTTTCGCCGGTTGACCATCGGCCTGGGCGCCGCCGGCGCACTGACCGCTTCGACGCTGGCAACCGGCGCCGCCCCAGTTGCCTCCGCGCAGCCGTGCCCCGACGCCGAGGTGATCTTCGCCCGCGGCACCGACGAGGCCCCCGGCGTCGGCATGACCGGCCAGGCATTTGTCGACGCCCTGCGCGGTCACCTACCGGGCAAGAACATCGGTGTGTACGCGGTGAACTACCCGGCCACCGGGGATTTCGGCAACCCGGCCGTCTTCCCGTCGACCATGTTCGCCGGCGCCGCCGATGCCGGCGGCCGGGTTCGGTACATGGCGGCGAACTGCCCGAACACCAAACTGCTGCTCGGCGGGTTCTCTCAGGGCGCCGCGGTGGCCGCCTACGTGACCACCTCCGACATCCCCGCCGAGGTGCACGACCACGTGGCCGGGGTGGTGCTGTTCGGTAAGCCGACCGCCGCGCTGCTGAACGGGTTCGGTGCTCCGGCCGCCAACATCTCCCCCCTCTACAACGGGAAGTCGCTGGATCTGTGCGCCCCCGGGGACAGCATCTGCGACGGCTCGCCCGGTTCGCTGCTGGCCTCGCTGGCGCATGCCCTGTATCCGCTCAACGGCCTGGTCGGTTCGGCAGCGGCCTCGGCCGCGGGCCGGCTGGCCTGACCCGGAAAGCAAAGAAGGCCAGCGCTTTCGCGCTGGCCTTGTGTTGCTCCCCCGGATGGACTCGAACCATCAACCGTCCGATTAACAGTCGGAAGCTCTGCCAATTGAGCTACAGGGGAATGAACCGGAACAGACTCTAGCGCATGGACTACGCCACGCTCGAATCGCCTGGTAGAAGGCCTGGAGAGCCACCGATCGGCGCGCATCGGCAGCGATGAGGCAGGATGGAGATCGTCCTGCTGTCGTCGTGAGGGGAGCCCAGTGTTCCGGTTGGTCTTCGTACTTGGAGTCGGCTACGTGCTGGGCGCGAAAGCGGGCCGGCACCGCTACGAGCAGATCTCCGCGACCTATCGCGCGCTCACCGAGAACCCGGCCACCAAGGCCGTGATCGACGCCGGGCGCCGCAAGGTGGCCGACCGGGTGTCACCCGATCCGGCGATGGTGCGATTGACGGCGATCGACGCCGAGACATCGGTGCTGCAGCCCGAACAGCCCGACGTGCAGACCCCGGAGCAACAGAACCCGAAGACGCGCTAGCGTCAGCCCAGCGGGATGTTCGTGTTCCAGCTGTTGCCGGGGAAGATCGGCGAGGTGCAGAACCCGCCGTTGCAGAATCCGGCACCCGGGGTGCCGACGGCGACGCCGTTCCCGTTGGAGTAGGACAGGCAGTTGCCGTCATCCTTGTTGCCGAACCAGGCCAGGCAGGCCGGGCCGGCCTGCACCGATTCGGCGGGCGTGGCCGAGAGCGCCAGCACCGGCGCCGCGACGGCCGCTGCGAAGGCACCGACCACGATGAACCTGCGCTTCTGACCGCTCAGAGATGCCACGGGAGTGCCTTTCTAGACAGTGACTTGCGTTCCCACCATAACGGTTGTGTCGCGGTCATGCAGACAAGTCGTCACCACTGGCCTGTTCCAGCAGGCTGCGGCGATACGTCTCCATGGCCACCAGGTCGCCGAACAGGGCGTGATACTCGTCGCTGTTGTCCACCGGGGACATCCGCTGCAGCTTCGACTTGACCTCGGCGATCTGCCGGCCGACGGCCACCTCCTGCAGTCTGGCGATCACCCCGGAGATGTAGCGGGCCAGTTTCTCGTCGTCCTCGATGCGGATGGCGTCCACCCCGAGTTCGTTGACCAGGTTGGCCGCATCCGGTGAGCCGGCCTGCTCGCGGACGGTCTCGATCCACTGCGCGCCGGACAGTCCCGCGGACATCCCGCCGGCGGCGGCGATCGCGGTGCGTACCGCGGCGTAGCCGGGGTGGGTGAAGTTCTCCACTGCCAGGCTGTCGAACACCGGCCCGGCCAGTCCCGGATACTGCAGTGCCGCCTTGAGCGCCTCACGCTGCGGGCGCAGGATCGGATCGCGCGGATCCGGCCGGGCCACCGCGGGTTGCGGCCGCGGCGCGGTCTCGGTGTGCTGCCGCCGGTTCGCGGTGGACGAGCCCCGGCCGGTCTTGCCGCCCTTGCGCCCGGCCTCCTCCCGGACCCGGCCGAGCACCTGACCGACGTCCTGCCAGCCCACCCAGCCGGCGAGCTGGCGGGCGTACTCGTCACGCAGCGTCGGGTCCTTGATCCGGGCCACCATCGGCACGCAGCGGCGCAGGGCGGCCACCCGGCCCTCCGCGCTGTCCAGGTTGTGGTCGGTCAGCGCGGTGCGGATGGCGAACTCGAACAGCGGTGCGCGGCGGGCCACCAGGTCGCGCAGCGCACCGTCCCCGGAGCGCAGCCGCAGATCGCAGGGGTCCATCCCGTCCGCGGCCACCGCCACGTATGACTGCCCGGCCAGGTTCTGCTCGCCCTCGAAGGCCTTGACCGCGGCCGCCCGGCCCGCGGCGTCACCGTCGAAGACGTAGATGAGCTCACCGCGAAAGAAGTTGTCGTCCATCATGAGTCGGCGCAGCATCGACAGATGCTCGTCACCGAACGCGGTGCCGCACGCGGCCACCGCGGTGGTCACCCCGGCCTGGTGCATGGCCATCACATCGGTGTAGCCCTCCACCACCACAGCCTGATGCGCCTTGGCGATGTCACGCTTGGCCAGATCCAGCCCGAACAGCACGTTGGACTTCTTGTAGAGCACCGTTTCCGGGGTGTTGACGTACTTGGCTTCCATGTGGTCGTCGTCGAAGAGCCGGCGCGCCCCGAACCCGATGGTCTCCCCCGACGACACCCGGATCGGCCACAGCAGCCGGCGGTGGAACCGGTCCATCGGGCCGCGTTTGCCCTCCCGGCTCAGCCCGGCGGCCTCCAGTTCCTTGAACTCGAAGCCCTTGCGCAGCAGGTGTTTTGTCAGGGTGTCCCAACCCGACGGCGCGTAACCGCAGCCGTACCTCGCGGCCGCCTCCCCGTCGAAGTTGCGGTCGAGCAGATACTGCCGTGCCGGCGCGGCTTCCTCGGAGCGCAGCGCCTCGGCGTAGAACTCCTGCGCAGCGGCGTTGGCGGCGATCAGCCGGCTGCGGCTGCCCCGGTCGCGCTGCACGTTGGTGGCCGCGCCGCCGGTGTAGGTGACGGTGTAACCGACCTTGTCGGCCAGCAGTTCGACCGCCTCCACGAAAGTGACGTGCTCGATCTTCTGCAGGAAGGCGTAGACGTCGCCACCCTCACCGCATCCGAAGCAATGGAAGTGCCCGTGGTTGGGCCGCACATGGAAGGACGGTGACTTCTCGTCGTGGAACGGGCACAAGCCCTTGAGCGAGTCCACTCCGGCGCGCCGCAGCTGGACGTAATCGCCGACCACGTCTTCGATGCGGACGCGTTCCCGGATGGCGGCGATGTCGCGATCCGGGATGCGGCCGCGGCCACCCTTTGTCGCTTCCATTCCGGCCATCAGGGCAGTCTATCGGCCCGTCACAGCGGCCTCGGCGAACGCACTTCGTGTACGCGTTCCAGCCGTGACTCGGTGTAGGAGGCGATCTGGTCGATGACCACCCGCAGCCGGGTGCCGTCGTCGTCGGCCTCGGCGAACTCGAGCGCGAACTGCGGATCCAGACCGCTGGGGGCCTGCGCCCACAGCGCGAGCGCGACCTCCCGGATCAGGGTGCGCTGGTCGGCCTGAACCTGCAGGTGACGGTGGTCGGACATGATGAACTGCAGCGCCAGCATCTTGAGCACCGCGACCTCGGCGCGCACCAGCGGCGGCACCTCGAGGTTCGCCTTGAAGCGCCGCAGCGGGCCGGGGCCGGCGACCGCGCGGGTCTCGGAGATGGCCGCGTTGGCGAAGCGCCCGACGAACTCGCTGGTCAAGTTCTTCAGGGCGACCGACGCCGTCAGCGTGCCGTCGTACTTGCCGACGGCCTGCACGACCGGCATCCGGGACAACCGCAGTGCGGCCTCCAACAGCTCGTCGTGGCTGATCGCCGGGAACGCCCTGGCGCCGAGTCCGGCCAGCGCGTCGGCTGCGTCGTTGTCACCCAGCACCCGTAGGTCGATGCGCCCGGAGATGACACCGTCCTCGACGTCGTGCACCGAGTACGCGACATCGTCGGCCCAATCCATCACCTGGGCCTCCAGGCTGGGCCGCCCGGCCGGTGCCCCCTCGCGCAGCCAGCCGGCCGCGATCGCGTCCTCGGTGTAGAAGCCGAACTTCTTCGGGTTCTCCGCACGGGTCCACGGATACTTGGTGACCGCGTCCAGCGCCGCCCGGGTCAGGTTCAGCCCTGCCGACCGCCCTTCGGCGTCAAGCACTTTGGGCTCCAGTCGGGTCAGGATCCGCAGGTTCTGGGCGTTGCCCTCGAATCCGCCGAAGGCGTCGGCGATCTCATTGAGGGCCCGTTCCCCGTTGTGCCCGTAGGGCGGATGCCCGATGTCGTGAGCCAGGCCGGCCAGGTCGACCAGGTCCGGATCGCAACCGAGTCCGACGGCCATCCCACGGCCGATCTGGGCGACCTCCAGTGAGTGGGTGAGCCGGGTGCGCGGGGTGTCGCCGTGCCGCGGGCCGACCACCTGGGTCTTGTCGGCGAGCCGGCGCAGCGCCGCGCAGTGCAGTACCCGGGCCCGGTCCCGGGCGAACGCGGTGCGGTGCTCGGTAGCCGTCCTGGTCGGCTTGTATTCACCCAGCCCAGCACCCTTCGGCGACTCCGGTACCAGCCGCTGCCGGTCGAAGTCGTCGTAGGAGTCGTATACGTCGCGTTCTGTTGCCACCGCCGCACAGTCTGCCAGCAGCGGCGCAGCCGTTATGACATGACCGCATCACGCGGGCAGCGTGTTCATTAGATTGGCGGCATGCGTATCGCCCGACTGCTCAGTGTGGTGCTCGCGGTTCTGACCGCCGGCCTGCTGGTTGCGCCGACCTCGGCGGCCCAGCCGCCGTTCCGGCTGCCCGGTTATGTGGTGGATCAGGCCGGTGCGCTGACTGCACCGCAGGCCGACCGGGTGAACCAGGCGGTCAATACCCTCTACAACGACCGCCGGGTCCGGTTGTGGGTGGTGTACGTGGATTCCTTCTCCGGGCAGGCCGCCACGGACTGGGCCTGGGCCACCAGGCGAACCAGCGATCTCGGCAGTGAGGACGCGCTGCTGGCGGTGGCCACCGGCGACCGGGCGTATGCACTGCTGGCGCCGACGGCCGGCAACGTGGATGTGGACGCGCTGCGCCGCGACAAGGTCGAGCCCGCGTTGCGCGAGGGCCGGTGGGCCGATGCGGCGATCGCCGCGGCCGATGGCCTCAACTCGTCGGGATCCGCTGACGGCGAACTGAACTGGGCGGGGGTCCTGGCCATACTCGGCGTCATCCTGCTGGGGGTGGCCGCGCTGCTGCTGTGGTCGCGCCGGCGCAAGCGCAAGCGCCGGGAGGCCGACTTCGCCGCCGCGCAGCGGGTCGACCCCTCCGATCCGAACGCGCTGGCTTCGGTCCCACTGGATGCCCTCGACGAACTGTCCCGCTCCATCGTGGTCGAGGTCGACAACGCGGTGCGCACCAGTGAGAACGAATTGGTGCTGGCCGTCGAGGAATTCGGCGAGCAGGACACCGCGCCGTTCCGCACCGCGGTCACCGCCGCCAAGACGACGCTGACCCAGGCCTTCAATGTCCGCCAGATCCTCGACGACGCGGTGCCCGAGACCCCGCAGCAGCGCCGCGATCTGCTGACCCGGGTGATCGTCGCCGCGGCCAAGGCCGACCGCGAACTCGACGCCCAGCGCGAGGCGTTCGCCAAGCTGCGCGATCTGGTCATCAACGCGCCCACCCGACTCGACGCGCTGACCCAGCAGATGGTCGACCTGACCGCGCGGGTGGCGCCGGCCGAGCAGACGCTGGCCGGTCTGCACCAGCAGTTCGCCGCGACCGCACTGCATTCGGTGGCCGACAATGTGGAGACCGCCAAGCACCGGCTGGCGTTCGCCGACCAGAACATCACCCACGCCCGCTCCCTGGTGGCCCGTCCGGCCGGCAGCCAGGCCGGGCTGGTCGATTCGATCCGCGCGGCCGAGGCCGCGCTGGGACAGGCCCGGACCATGCTGGACGGGGTGGACAGTGCCGCAACCGATATCAACCGTGCGATCGCGACGTTGCCGGATGCGATCACCGACATCCAGAACGGGATCAGGGCCGCCGACGCGCAATTGGGCCAGGGCGGGATCGCCGAGGCCGACGCGTTGACCGCTGCCCGGGATGCCGCGACCCGCGCGATGCAGGAAGCCCAGACCAACGGCGGCACCGATCCGTTGGGCGCCTTCACCGCCCTCACCCAGGCCGACGCCGACCTGGACCGGCTGCTGGCCGACGTCGCGGAGGAACGCGAGGCCGCCGAACGGTTGCGTCGCGCCTACGAGCAGGCCCTGTTCACCGCGCAGTCCCGGGTGCGGGGCGTCTCGGATTTCATCGACACCCGCCGCGGCAGCATCGGCCCGGAGGCGCGCACCCGGCTCGCCGAGGCGGTCCGTCAGCTGCAGGCCGCCCAGGACAAGCAGGGCACCAACTTGTCAGAGGCCATCGCGCACGCCAACGGTGCTGCGATGCTCGCCGGGCAGGCGCAGCAGATCGCCAACAGCGATGTAGCGAGAACCCAGCAGCAGTACAACAACTACGGCGGCTTCGGCGGCGGTGGCGGCTCGAACACCGGAGCGATGCTGGGCGGCATCATCATCGGCAACATCCTGTCCGGGGCGCTGCGCGGCGGCATGGGCGGTGGCGGCGGCTGGAGTTCCACGACCTTCGGCGGCTCCGGCGGCGGCGGTTTCAGCGGCGGTGGGATAGGCGGCGGCGGCGGGCGGTTCTAGCCCTACTCCCGCGAGCGTGCGTGTCTGCGGGCAACACGCCGCGCGTCATCCCGAGATATCGCACGCTCGCGGAGGTTTCGGCGGACTCAGCGACCGGCCAGATGCTCGGCGAGCTTCCCGAGGTGGGCCTTGTAGCCCATCTTCATACCGAACGCCGCCATCTTGGCCTTGTCGCCGATGTTGGTGATGGTGACGTCCAGGGTGAGCGTGGTGCGGCCGTCCTGCTCGGCCAGCGTGATGTCGTTGGTGTGCTGGATGGTCGAGGTCGACTCCTCGCCCGCAGTCCAGGACCGGGCGTCATAGGTCATCCGTGAGGTCGGGTCCACCCGGGTGAAGGTGCCCGACATGGGCCAGCGGGTGCCGGCGTACTTGCCCATCGCCTCGCCGGCCTCCATCACCACATAGATCTCCCCCTCGACCCGAGCATCGATGCGGCACTCCGGCACGGTGGTGTTCTTCGGCCCCCACCACTGCTTGAGCCGGTCGGCCTGGGTCCAGGCGTCCCAGACCGCCGTGGCCGGCGCATCGTAGGTCCGCTCCAAGGTGAACTGCTTCTTCTTCTTCAGCAGCTGCAGGATCATCGTTTCACTCCCCGTTCGTTGTCGATTTCAGGTATTCGCCGAGGTTGTCGAGCCGGTCCTCCCACAACCGCTCGAAGGATTCGGCCCACCGGCCGATGTCCTCAAACGGCGCGGCCTCGAGCTGATAGATGCGCTGACGCGCCTGGGCATGGCTGCTGACGATCCCCGAATCACCAAGCACCCGAAGGTGTTTGGACACCTGCGGTTGCCGGATTCCGAGCGCCTCGGCGATGGCACCCACCGACAGCGGCCCTGCCCTGAGCAGATCCACGATCCGCAGGCGGCTCGGCTCCCCCAGTGCCACGAACACCGCCGCCTGCATGCCAGCCACCATAAGTCGACGGACGTATTCCCGTCAAGGAATATGTTCCCACCCGTCCCCGCGAGCGTGCGTGTCTGCGCGCAACACGCCGCCCTCTCACCCGAGACGGCGCACGCTCACGCCGCGCAGGAGCGCGTGAGTTCGAATTCGATCCGGCGCACCAGATCCTGCTGCCGGCGCCGGACGTCGTCGGACACGATCGACAGCACGGTCCAGCCCATCTCCTGCAGCGCCGCTCGCTTCTGCCGGTCCCGGGTGAAGCTGTCCGGGTCGCTGTGCCAGTCGAACCCGTCATACTCGACAGCCAGCCGCGAATCCGGCCAGGCAAAGTCCACCCGCCACAACCGGCCGGAGCGATCAATGATCTCGTACTGCAACTCCGGAGTCGGCAGCCCGCCGTCGCGCATCACCAGCCGGGCCTCACTCTCCATCGGCGACTCGGCGCGCGCGTCAGCATGCGGAACCAGTTCGCGCACATGCACGATCCCGCGCCTGCCGCGCTGATCCGACACCGCGTCGAGCAACCCGGCACGGTCGCAGGTTCCGCTGCGCAGGGCGGCGTCCAGGGTGGCCAGCACACGCGGACGACGCAGCGCGCGGGCCACCTCGACCGCCGTCCACGCCGCAGCGGCGACCGGCCGGCCGCCGACGACCGCCAGCGGGACACCTTCGCGGCGGTGGATGATCAGCCCGTCCGAGGCCCGCAACTGATGGCCCACCGGGTTGAGCACATGCAGGTCGACGTCGCCCTCGGTGTCGAAACCGTAGGCCGCTGCCGCCGTGGCCAGACACATCGCCACCGGTTCGTTCGCCCGAAGATCCAAGCCGCGCAGCCGGATACCGTCGTCGGGCTCGGCACCCGAATACACGCCGGGCCAGACCTTGAGCAGCTCGCCGGTACGGATCCTGGTGTCAAGACGGCTGCGACTCAACACATTCAGCAGCTGAGCGGTGGTCGCCACGCCACCCTGACGGTCGAGCAGTTCGGCAACGCCATCGGTCATGGTGCCGATCGTCGGTCAGCGCAACGCCGAGCACGAGGCCCGACGGCACATCTGTGGATCGATCGGCGGCTGTGGACACGCAGACTCCCGTCGAGCGTGCGTGAACTCGCATCGGCAGCGGCGTGTCGGCCAACGGACACGCACGCTCGCGGGAAGTGACTAGCAGCCCTTGAGCCGGACCGCCAGGTAGTCGGACACCTCCGAGATGGCCACCCGCTCCTGGGTCATGGCGTCGCGCTCGCGGATCGTGACGGCGTGGTCTTCCAGCGAGTCGAAGTCCAGGGTGACGCAGAACGGCGTGCCGATCTCGTCCTGGCGCCGGTAGCGCCGCCCGATCGCGCCGGCGTCGTCGAACTCGACGTTCCAGCTCTGGCGCAGCTCGGCGGCCAGGTCCTTCGCCTTGGGCGACAGGTCGGCGTGCCGGGACAGCGGCAACACGGCCGCCTTGACCGGAGCCAGCCGCGGATCCAGCTTGAGCACGGTGCGCTTGTCCACCCCGCCCTTGGCATTGGGCGCCTCGTCCTCGGTGTAGGCGTCCACCAGGAACGCCATCAGCGAACGGGTCAGCCCGGCTGCCGGCTCGATCACGTACGGCACGTAGCGGGTGTCGTTGGCCTGGTCGTAGAACGACAGGTCCGCACCCGAATGCTTTGCGTGCGTGGACAGGTCGAAGTTGGTGCGGTTGGCGATGCCCTCCAGCTCACCCCACGGGTTGCCGGCGAAACCGAACTTGTACTCGATGTCGACGGTGCCGTCAGAGTAGTGCGACAGCTTCTCCTTGGGGTGGTCGTAGAGCCGCAGGTTGTCCCGGTCGATGCCGAGGTCGACGTACCACTGCAGCCGGGTCTCGATCCAGTACTTGTGCCACTCCGGGGCGGTCGAGGGCTCGACGAAGAACTCCATCTCCATCTGCTCGAACTCGCGCGTGCGGAAGATGAAGTTGCCCGGGGTGATCTCGTTGCGGAAGCTCTTACCGATCTGGCCGATGCCGAACGGCGGCTTCTTCCGCGCGGTGGTGACCACGTTGGCGAAGTTGACGAAGATGCCCTGCGCGGTCTCCGGGCGCAGGTAATGCAGCCCGTCCTCCGACTCGATCGGACCCAGGTAGGTCTTGAGCATCATGTTGAAGTCACGGGGCTCGGTCCACTGCCCCTTGGTGCCGCAGTCCGGGCAGACGATCTCGTCCATCGACACCGAATCCGGGTCGTCGAGACCCTTCTTCGCCGCGTACGCCTCCTGCATGTGGTCCTGGCGGTGACGCTTGTGGCAGTTCAGGCATTCGACGAGCGGATCGTTGAAGACGTCGACGTGGCCGGAGGCCACCCACACCTGGCGCGGCAGGATGATCGCGCTGTCCAGGCCGACGACGTCGTCGCGGGAGGTGACGACGGACCGCCACCACTGCTTCTTGATGTTCTCCTTGAGCTCCACCCCGAGTGGGCCGTAGTCCCAGGCGGACTTCGTACCGCCGTAGATCTCGCCCGATTGGAAGACGAGGCCACGGCGTTTCGCCAGGTTTGCAACGGTGTCGATGATGGATGCCACGGGTGAACAGCGTAGCGATGAGACGGCCGCCACCCCACCGCGGGACCTGCCCGGCAAGAGATTGACATGCGCGGGCGTGCATGTAATCTGACTCCATAATGAAAACCATTTCCAGTACTGGTCACGAGCACGAGCATGCCGGCGAGCCGTTCCCCGAGCTGCCGTCCCGGGAACTGCTGGACACCACCGGGGACCTGCTGCGTGCGCTGGCCGCGCCGCTGCGCATCGCCATCGTGCTGCAGCTTCGCGAGTCGCAACGCTGTGTGCACGAGCTCGTCGACGCCCTCGACGTTCCCCAACCGCTGGTCAGCCAGCATCTGCGGATCCTCAAATCGGCCGGCGTGGTCGCCGGTGAGCGCAGCGGTCGCGAGGTGATGTACCGCCTCGTCGACGATCACCTGGCCGAGATCGTGGTGGCGGCGGTCACCCACGCCGCGGAGGACGTCTCATGACCACGCCGGTGCGATCCACCAAGCAGCGCGCGGCCATCTCGGCGCTGCTGGAGGGCATCGCCGACTTCCGTTCGGCGCAGGAACTGCACGACGAACTGCGCAAACGCGGCGAGGGCATCGGCCTGACCACCGTCTACCGCACGCTGCAGTCGATGGCCGCCGCCGGCCAGGTCGACACCCTGCGCACCGACACCGGCGAATCGGTGTACCGGCTGTGCTCGCAGCATCACCACCATCACCTGGTGTGCCGGATCTGCGGCAACACCGTGGAGGTCGACGGCGGGGCCGCCGAGGCGTGGGCCGACGAGACCGCCGCCGCGCACGGGTTCAGCGACGTCAGCCACACCTTCGAGATTTTCGGGGTGTGCGGGGGATGCAGCGTCAACTGACGCGCGCGTACTCCAGCACCACGCCCAGCGTCAGCGGCGCGAGTTCGATGTCGCCGGGGTCATGCGGATCCACCCAGGCCATCTCGACGATCTCCGCCCCCAGCCGCGGCGGGCCGTCGAGCTGCACGGCGAACAGGTCGGCGGCCACCCGGTGTCCGGGTTCGTTGGCCGCCGCCGCATCGTGATGCCCGAGCGCCTCGACGTTCGTGATCCCGGCGCCGAGTTCCTCACGGACCTCGCGGCGCAACGCATCCAGCGGGCTCTCCCCCGCCTCGAACTTCCCGCCCGGCTGCATGAACGCCGTGGTACCACGCTTGCGGACCACCAACACGTGGTTGCAATCATCGAGGACGACGGCCGCCACGATGCGGATGACCGGAGTCACGAGGTCAGCGTGCGCCGCACGTCGGCGCCGGTGGCCAGCACCATCATGATCAGCGTGCCCAGCGCCTCGTCGGACAGGCCGGATCCGGGAAAGTTGTAGCGCAGCAGCACATCCGCGGTGTCGTTTGCTTTCTCGACGAGTGACACGGTACCCAGCAGGGTGCCGCGGGTGTGTCCGGCGACCGTCTCGCGCAGTGCATCGTCGAGTGGCAGATCCCAGGCCAGGATCTGGTTCAGCGACACCAGATCCAGCCCCTCGGCCACGTTGACCACCCGCAGGGAGGCGAAGGTGCCGTCATAGTGCACCGTGACCGCGCCGTCGTCCTCGCGGGTGACCGGCAACAACGCCTCGGCGACCGCGACCAAACGCTCCTGGAGGGACATCAGGCCCGCCCCCTCAAGCACATCATTCGGCTCTGCCGAAGCGGCGGTTGCGGTTGACGTACTCCTCGCAGGCAGCCCACAGGTCGCGGCGGTCGTAGTCGGGCCAGAGTTTGTCCTGGAAGACGTACTCGGCGTAGGCCGCCTGCCAGATCAGGAAGTTACTGGCCCGCTGTTCACCCGAGGTCCGGATGAACAGGTCCACATCCGGAATGTCCTTGCGGTGCAGGTGTTTGGCGAAGGACGCCTCGCTGATCCGGGACGGGTTGATCTTGCCTTCGGCGGCCTCCTCGGCGAGCGCCTTGGCGGCCTCCACGATCTCGGTGCGCCCGCCGTAGTTCACGCAGTAGTTGACGGTGATGACATCGTTGCCGACCGTCATCTGCTCGGCGATGTCGAACTCCTTGATGACGCTGCTCCACATCCGCGGGCGCGACCCCACCCAGCGCATGTTGACGCCCATGGCGTCCAGGTTCTCCCGGCGCCGGCGCACCACCTCGCGATTGAAGCCCATCAGGAAGCGCACCTCCTCGGTGCTGCGCTTCCAGTTCTCGGTGGAGAACGCGTACACGCTCAGGTGCTTGATGCCCAGTTCGATGGCACCACACGTGATGTCGATCAGGACGGCCTCGCCCATCTTGTGGCCCTCGGTGCGGCCGAGCCCGCGCTGGGTGGCCCACCGGCCGTTGCCGTCCATCACGACCGCGACGTGGTTGGGCACCTGGTCGGCGGGGATCTGCGGGGCCACCGCCTTGGACGGATGCTGCGGAGGACGGGAGAACCTGCCGTTGGTCCGCGGGGGCAATTCGGGGAACACCACCGGCCACGTCGAGACGTCCGGAAAGACCGGGTAGTCCTCAGGCGCCGGGGGCAGTTGCGGGTAGGTGGTCTTGCCCCGTTTGGTAGCCATGGGGCATATCCTGCCGGAAGGCCCCCGACCCCCGTTCAACGGCCGCACTATCGACCCGGTATGCGCGCTCGACCAGCGGTAATGTCCGCAGTTGGCGTTCCAGATGCCACTGCAGGTGCGCGGCCACCAGCCCACTGGCCTGGCTGCGGTGCGCGGAGGTGGACGTCTCGGCGAACTCCCAGTCCCCGTCGTGCAGGGCGGCCATCAGCGCCAGCACTCCCTGCGGCGGCGTCACCGACCCGGACGGTCGGCAATGCACGCACACGCTGCCGCCGGCGGCGACGTGGAAGGCCCGGTGCGGGCCGGGGGCGGCGCAGCGGGCACATTCGGTGAGCGCCGGCGCCCAGCCCGCGATCCCCATCGCGCGCAGCAGATAGGAGTCCAGCACCAGTTCGCGCGGACGCCGGCCGGCGGCCACCGCGCGCAGTGCCGCCACCGTGAGGCTGTGCAGTTCGGGCACCGGGGCGCGCTCCTCGCCGGCGACCCGCTCGGCGGTCTCCAGCACCGCGCAGGCGCTGGTGTAGCGGCCGTAGTCGCAGACGATGTCCGCGGCGAACGCGTCGATGGACTGCACCTGGGTGACGATGTCCAGATTGCGGCCGGGATGCAGCTGAACGTCGATGTGCGCGAAAGGCTCCAGCCGGGCCCCGAACTTGCTGCGGGTGCGGCGCACCCCCTTGGCCACGGCGCGCACGACACCGTTCTCCCGGGTCAGCAGCGTCACGATCCGGTCGGCCTCGCCGAGCTTGTGCTGGCGCAGCACAACAGCTCGATCCCGGTACAACCGCATCGGTCCAGTGTCGCACCGGTGACCGACATCCGACGATTCGCAACGCCGGATATCCTCGACCACAGAATGGTTCCCACCCCAGAATTTCCCACCCGCATGGCTGCCTCTGCAAAATTTCCCACCCTGACCCAGTTGCAGTACCGGCTCAGAAGTGGCGCCACGACGTCCGATGAACTGGTACGCCGGTCCCTGAAAGCCATCGAGGCCAGCCAGCCCACCCTGAATGCCTTCCGGGTGGTGCTCACCGACCGGGCGCTCGCCGATGCTGCCGAAGCCGACCGCAAACGAGCTGCCGGACAACATCTTCCGCTGTTGGGCATCCCGATCGCGGTCAAGGACGACGTGGACGTGGCCGGGGTACCCACCCGCTTCGGTACCGAGGGGGAACTCCCCGCCGCAACCGCCGACGCCGAGGTCGTGCGGCGGCTGCGGGCCGCCGGCGCGGTGATCGTCGGCAAGACCAACACCTGCGAACTCGGTCAGTGGCCGTTCACCAGCGGACCCGGCTTCGGGCACACCCGCAATCCGTGGTCGCGCGAGCACAGCCCCGGCGGCTCCTCCGGCGGCAGCGCCGCCGCGGTGGCGGCCGGACTGGTGACCGCCGCGATCGGATCCGACGGCGCGGGCAGCGTCCGGATCCCGGCGGCCTGGACCCATCTGGTCGGCATCAAACCCCAGCGCGGCCGCATCTCGACCTGGCCGCTTCCCGAGGCCTTCAACGGCATCACCGTCAACGGTGTGCTGGCCCGCACCGTCACCGATGCGGCCATCGTGCTCGACGCCGCCGCCGGCAACGCCGACGGTGACCTGCACAAGCCGGAACCGGTGCGGGTGTCCGAGCATGTGGGCCGTGCCCCCGGCCCGCTGCGCGTGGCGATGTCCACCGCCTTCCCCTTCAATCTGTTCCGGTCCACGCTGCACCCGGAGATCGCCGCGGCGCTGCGGCGGGTGGCCGGCCAGCTCGAACAGCTCGGGCACACCGTCACCGAGGCCGACCCGGACTACGGCCTGCGGATGTCCTGGAACTTCCTGGCCCGCTCCACCTCGGGGCTGGTGGAGTGGCAGCACCGGCTCGGGCCCGGTGCACGGCTGGACAAGCGCACCGTCAGCAACATCCGGACCGGCTGGCTGCTGTCCCAGCACACCCTGCGCAAGGCTCGGGCCGCCGAGGCGCAGGCCCAGCGCCGGGTCGGCTGGATCTTCAACATCGCCGATGTGGTGCTCGCCCCCACCACGGCGTTGCCCCCGCCCCGGGTCGGCGAATACGACGGCCGGGGGCCGATGGCCACCGACCGGGCGATGATCCGGGCCTGCCCGGCGACCTGGCCGTGGAATCTGCTGGGCTGGCCGTCGATCAACATCCCGGCCGGCTTCACCTCCGAGGGCCTGCCCATCGGGGTGCAGCTGATGGGGCCGGCCGACAGCGAACCCATGCTCATCTCGCTGGCCGCCGCGCTGGAAGCCGTCAACGGCTGGGGGGTCAAGCAGCCGGATCCCTGGTGGGAGTCCGAGGTGCTGACGTAAGGTCACCGGCTATGAACACCGCCCACCGTTGCGCCGCGGCCTTACCGGTCGTCGCCCTGGCCGCCGGGGCGGTGCTGACCGCGCCCACCGCCAACGCCGACAACCGCCGGCTCAACAACAGTGTGGTCGCCAACGTGTACACGATGCAGCACAAGGCCGGCTGCGACACCGACATCAAGGTCAATCCGAAGCTCCGCCTGGCCGCGCAGTGGCACACCAACGACGTGCTGCACAACCGTGCCCTCAACGGGGACATCGGCTCGGACGGCACCACGGTCGCCGACCGCGCCCGCAACGCCGGATACGCCGGGGCGGTCGCGGAGACGGTCGCGATCAACCCGGCGCTGGCGATCAGCGGCATCGAGTTGATCAACCAGTGGTTCCACCGGCCCGACTACCACGCGATCATGTCCGACTGCGCGAACGTGGACATCGGCGTCTGGTCGGAGAGCGTGCTGGACCGCACCGTGGTGGTAGCGGTGTACGGCAAGGGCGACGGCGCGCCGCCCGTCCCGTCCGATATCCGCGATTTCGGCCAGGTTCCCGGCTGGACGCCGTAGGCCTCGCGGGCAGTTCAGAAGCCCAGACGCCCCAGCTGTTTCGGGTCGCGCTGCCAGTTCTTGGCGATCTTGACCCGCAGATCCAGATACACCTTGGTGCCGAGCAGCTTCTCGATCTGAGTACGCGCCGCGGTACCCACCTCACGTAACCGGGCACCGCCCTTGCCGATCACGATGCCCTTCTGGCTGTCGCGTTCGACGTAGAGGATGGCGCGCACATCGATCAGGTCGTCGCGGTCCGCGCGCTCTTCGACATCCTCGATGACGACGGCCAGCGAGTGCGGCAGCTCGTCCCGCACACCTTCGAGCGCGGCCTCCCGGATCAGCTCGGCCATCAGCACTTCCTCGGGCTCATCGGTGAGTTCGCCGTCGGGGTAGTACGCCGGGCCGGGCGGCAGGTGAGCCACCAGCAC
The DNA here is from genome assembly GCF_043974665.1 of Mycobacterium sp. AMU20-3851. Classification (NCBI taxonomy): domain Bacteria; kingdom Bacillati; phylum Actinomycetota; class Actinomycetes; order Mycobacteriales; family Mycobacteriaceae; genus Mycobacterium; species Mycobacterium sp. AMU20-3851. The sequence continues at coordinate 1,965,738 of NZ_CP146371.1, read as the reverse complement.
CTTGGTCAGCACATCGAGTTGCTCACCGGCGGTGGCCGAGACCGGCACGATCTCGGCGTCCGGGCCGACCAGTTCACTGACCGCCATCAACTGGGTGGCGACCCGTTCCTTGGCCACCTTGTCGATCTTGGTGACGATCGCGATCAGCTTGGTCCGGGGCGCCACGGCCCGGATCTGTTCGTAGATCCACCGGTCACCGGGCCCGATGTTCTCGTCGGCCGGGATGCAGAACCCGATCACGTCCACCTCCGAGTAGGTGTCCTTGACCAGGTCGTTGAGCCGCTGGCCGAGCAGCGTGCGCGGGCGGTGCAGTCCGGGGGTGTCGACCAGGATGATCTGGAAGTCCTCGCGGTGCACGATGCCGCGGATGGTGTGCCGGGTGGTCTGCGGGCGGTTCGAGGTGATGGCGACCTTCTGCCCCACCAGAGCATTCGTCAGCGTCGACTTCCCGGTGTTGGGTCGGCCGACGAAACACACGAAACCGGACCGGAATTCGTCGCTCATATCGGGTTCCCGGTCCGGTCGGTGACGATGACGGTGGCTTCCGGGGACAGCTCGGTCACCGCGGCGACTCCGTCGTCCGCCGCCGATCCGCCGACCAGCACCGCCGACTCCAGCCCCTCGGCCCCACTGGACACCGCCGCGGCGACGGCGGCCTGCAGCGCGGTCAGGTTCAGCGCAGCCAGCGCGACCGGAGCACCGGCGTAGGTGCGTCCGTCCAGATCTCGCACCGCGGCGCCCTGGGCAGCCTCGGCGCGACCCATCGCGCCGCGGGCCAGCGTCACCAGCTTGGCGTCCTCGTCGGACAGACCACTCATGCTTCCTCCTCGGGTGGCGCTTCCGGGCCGATCAACACGGTGCCGACGCGCACCCGGCCCCGATGGTCGGGGCCGCCCTCGGCCCGCAACCGCAATCCGTTCCAGCTGACCTGCGCACCGGGCAGCGGCACCCGGCCCAGTTCGTGGGCCAGCAGTCCGCCGACGGTGTCGACCTCCAGGTCCTCGTCGATCTCCAGGTCCTCGTACAGCTCGGTCAGGTCCGCGATCGGCACCCGCGCGGACACCCGGAAGCGGTTGTTCCCCAACTCTTCCCACGGGGCCACCTCGTCGGCGTCGTACTCGTCGTTGATCTCGCCGACGATCTCTTCGAGCACATCCTCGATGGTGACCAGGCCGGCGATCGCGCCGTACTCGTCGACCAACAGGGCCATGTGGTTGCGGTCGCGCTGCATCTCGCGCAGCAGCGTGTCCAATGGCTTGGAGTCCGGGACGAACACCGCCGGCCGCATGACGTCACCCACCCGACTGTCGTTGCGCTCGTTCTCGGTACGCGTGCGCTGGACCAGATCCTTGAGGTAGACCACGCCGACGATGTCGTCGACGTTCTCCCCGATGACCGGTAGCCGCGAGTGCCCGCTGCGCACCGCCAGCGACAGTGCCTGCCCGGCCGTCTTGTGGCTCTCGATCCAAACCATCTCGGTGCGCGGCACCATCACCTCGCGGGCCGGGGTGTCGCCGAGTTCGAAGACGGACTGGATCATCCGGCGTTCGTCGTCGGCCACCACACCGCGCTGCTGGGCCAGGTCGACCACCTCGCGCAGCTCGATCTCGGAGGCGAACGGCCCGTTGCGGAATCCGCGGCCCGGGGTCAGCGCGTTGCCGATCAGCACCAGTAGCCGGCTGACCGGGGTGAGCAGCACCGAGATCGCGTGCAGCGGAAGGGCCGCCGCCAACGCGATGGTGTAGGCGTTCTGCCGGCCGACGGTCCGCGGGCCCACCCCGATGACGACGAAGCTGATCACCACCATGATGGCCGCGGCGGCGAACAGCCCCCAGGCCACGCCCAGGTAACCATCCAGATAGGACACCAGCAGCACGGTCGCGCTCACCTCGCAGGTGATGCGCAGCAGCACAACGAGGTTGATGTAGCGGGGACGGTCGGCCAACACGCGGGCCAGCCGGATGGCACCGGGCCGCTCGTCGCGGACCATCTCCTCCACCCGGGCCAGCGAGGCGGTACTGATCGCGGCGTCGACCGCCGCGAAGAGGCCACCGAGGCCGATGAGGACGATTGCGCCGAGCAGCGGAGCGAGGCCGGTCACTGTTGGTCGAAATATCGCGACTTGTCGAGCAGTCGGCGATCCTTCTCGTTCTGCAGGTCCTGGCGATAGGACTCCACCTGATCGGCCACCCACTCCTCCAGGAGCCGGCGCTGCAACGCGAACATCTCCTTCTCCTCATCGGGCTCGGCGTGGTCGTAGCCCAGCAGGTGCAGCACGCCGTGCACGGTGAGCAGCGCGAGTTCCTGCCCGAGCGAATGTCCGGCCTTCTCAGCCTGTTTCGCGGCGAACGCCGGGCACAGCACGATATCACCGAGCATCGACGGTCCCGGCTCCGCCGCGTCCGGGCGGCCACCGGGCTCCAGCTCGTCCATCGGGAAGCTCATCACATCGGTGGGACCGGGCAGGTCCATCCACCGCATGTGCAGATCGGCCATCGCGGGCTCGTCGAGCAGCACCATGGACAGTTCGGCGGCCGGGTTGACGTTCATCTGGGCGATGGCGAACTTCGCCACGCTGATCAGTTCCTGCTCGGAGACGTCCATCCCCGATTCGTTGGACACTTCAATACTCATGCGGCTCCCTCGCAGGCTCGGGTCCCGCATGTCATCTCTTGATTCGCTCCGCAAGCGTCGCTCATCTACGCGACCGTCCGCCCGAGGAACGGCGCTGAGCACGGTTGTACAGGTCGGGCTGGTCCTCGTGGCGCGAGTAGGCGTCCACGATCTGCGAGACCAGCCGGTGCCGGACCACATCGGCGCTGGTGAGCTCCGAGAAGTGGATGTCCTCGATACCGTCGAGGATGTCCGAGGCCGCCCGCAGGCCGGAGTGCGCGCCGCCGGGCAGGTCGACCTGGGTGACGTCGCCGGTGACGACCATCTTGGAACCGAAACCCAACCGGGTCAGGAACATCTTCATCTGCTCCGGCGTGGTGTTCTGTGCCTCGTCCAGGATGATGAACGCATCGTTGAGGCTGCGGCCACGCATGAACGCCAGCGGCGCGACCTCGATCACCCCGGCGGCCAGCAGGTTCGGGATGGCGGCGGGATCCATCATGTCGTGCAGCGCGTCGTACAGCGGCCGCAGGTAGGGGTCGATCTTCTCGGTCAGGGTGCCGGGCAGAAAGCCAAGGCGCTCACCGGCTTCCACCGCCGGGCGAGTCAGGATGATCCGGTTGACCTCTTTGGCCTGCAGCGCGGCGACGGCCTTGGCCATGGCCAGATAGGTCTTGCCGGTACCGGCCGGCCCGATGCCGAAAACGATGGTGTGCGCGTCGATGGCGTCGACGTAGCGCTTCTGGTTGAGCGTCTTGGGCCGGATCGTCTTGCCCCGCCGGGACAGGATGTCCAGCGTGAGCACCTCGGCGGGCGACGCATCGGCCGCACCGGTCAGCATGGCGACGCTGCGCCGCACGGCATCGGGGTTGAGCGGCTGCCCGCGGGAGATCACCGCGACCAGTTCGGTGACCACGCGCTCGGCCAACGCCACATCGGCCGACTCACCGCTGAAGGTGACGGCATTGCCGCGGACGTGGATGTCGGCGGTCAGCAGTTCTTCCAGGACACGCAGGTTCTCATCGGCCGAGCCGAGCAGGCCCACGATGTTGTCGGGCGGAACAGTGATGCTCCTTCGTACCGGTCCGGATAACGGACCAGCGGTCGTCTCGCGGGGCGTCACGTGGAGTTTCGTGCCTGCTTTCTTGTGCTCTGGTTATGGTGGCGCCCAGTTTACCGCTGGTCACCGGGCCGTCCCAATGGTTAGTTGCTGGAATCATCCGCACCGGTGGGGATATCCCACCGGCGCGAGAGCACGCCGATCGCCCCGAGCGCCACCGCCGCGGCCGTGGAGGTGCGCAGCACGGACGGGCCCAACCGCACCGCGCGGGCCCCCGCGGCGGTCAGCGCGGCCAGCTCCTGATCGGAGATTCCGCCCTCCGGACCGACGATGAGCAGCACCGATTCGAGATCGGCCACCCCGGTGTCGGCGAGCGGGACGGTCGCCGATTCGTGCAGCACCAGGGCCAGCGCGGCCGGGACCCGGACCAGCAGGTCGGTGGTGGACACCAGGCCCTGCACCTCGGGGATGTACGGCCGTCGGGACTGCCGGGCGGCCGACCGAGCCACCGCCTCCCAGCGCCGCAGGCCCTTGTCGACCTTGGCCGCCGACTCCCAGCGCGCCACGCACCGGTGCGCCTGCCAGGCCAGGAAGGCGTCGGCGCCGGCCTCGGTGGCCAGCTCGACCGCCAGTTCCGAGCGTTCCGATTTGGGCAGGGCCTGGGCGATGGTGACGGTCGGCGACGGGCGGGGTGCCGTGCGCACCGACAGCACCCGGGCCGTCAGCCGACCCTTGACCGCCTCCTCCACGACGACGTGCGCGACGGTCCCGGCGCCGTCGCTGAGATCGAGTTCCTCGCCGACGCGGGTCCGCCGGACCGTGGCGGCGTGGTGCCCCTCGTCACCGTCGACGACGGCCGTGCCGCCCACACCGGGCAGAGAGTCCACGTAGAACAGGGATCTCATCTGCGGACTATGCCCTTGACCGCGATCCGCTGCGCTTCTCGCTCACCGCCCGGAGAACGTCTCACGCAACCGGCTGAACAATCCCCCGTTGGCCGCCCCCGCGTTGTTGCGGCTGGACTTCACCTCGGCGACATCGCGCGGGCGGTGTTCCTTGAGCTTGCGCAGCAGTTCGGAGTCGGTGTTGTCCAGCCGGGTCGGGATCAGCACCTCGATGTGGGCGTGCAGGTTGCCGCGCACCCCCGAACGCAGGTGCGGCATGCCGTGCCCGCGCAGGGTCGTCACCGCGCCGGGCTGGGTGCCGGGCGGGATCTCCAGCTCGATCGGGCCGTCGAGGATGGCGTCGACGGTGACCGTGGTGCCCAGCGCCGCGTCGAACATCGGCACCGAGACGGTGCAGTGCAGGTCGTCGCCGTCGCGCACGAACACGTCGTGGGGCTGCTCGTGCACCTCGACGTACAGGTCGCCGGCCGGGCCGCCACCGGGACCGACCTCGCCCTGGGCCGCCAGCCGCACCCGCATACCGTCGCCGACACCGGCGGGGATCTTGACGCTGATCTCGCGGCGAGCCTGGACCCGGCCGTCGCCACCGCACCGGTGGCACGGATCCGGGATGACCTCACCGACCCCGCCGCAGACTGGGCAGGGCCGCGACGTCATGACCTGACCCAGCAGCGAACGCTGCACGGTCTGCACCTCGCCCTGGCCGTGGCAGGTGTCGCAGGTCTTGGGCACCGAATTGCCGTGGGTGCCCTTGCCCTGGCACAGATCGCACAGCACCGCGGTGTCCACCGCGACCTGCTTGGTCACACCGGTCGCGCATTCGGACAGGTCCAGCCGCATCCGCAGCAACGAATCCGAGCCCGGGCGCACCCGGCCGATCGGGCCGCGCGAACCCGCGCCGCCGCCGAAGAACGCCTCGAAGACGTCGCCGAGCCCGCCGAATCCCCCGGCGAACCCGCCGCCGCCCGCGCCCGCGCTCTCCATCGGGTCGCCGCCGAGGTCGACGATGCGGCGCTTCTCGGGGTCCGAGAGCACCTCGTAGGCCAGCTGGATCTCGGTGAAGCGCGCCTGGGCCGCCTCGTCCGGATTGACGTCGGGATGGAGTTCGCGAGCCAGCTTGCGGTAGGCGCGTTTGAGCTCCGAATCACTGGCGTTTTTGCTCACGCCGAGCAGACCGTAATAGTCGCGTGCCACGCTAAAAACCTCTCTCGTGCCGCCGTCGGGCGGCATCCCCTCACCGGGTACCCAGGACCTCACCTATGTAGAGCGCGACGGCGGCCACGTTCGCGATGGTGCCCGGATAATCCATCCGGGTCGGACCGACCACGCCCATTCCGCCGTAGACCTTGCCCGAGCTGCCGTAGGCGGTGCTGACCACCGATGTTCCCAGCATCTGCTCTGCCTCGGTCTCGTGCCCGATACGCACCGTGACCTTACCGGCCTGCTGCTGCATCTCGAGCAGCCGCAGCACCACCACCTGTTCCTCCAACGCCTCGAGCACCGAGCGCAGCGAGCCGCCGAAGTCCGCGGTGTTGCGGGTGAGGTTGGCGGTGCCGCCGAGCAGCAGCCGCTCCTCGGTGTGCTCGACGAGCGTCTCGACCAGAACCGTCGCGGCCCGGCCGACCGCATCGCCGAGGCCGCCGCGCCCGTCCAGCGCGCTGGCCAGGTCGGCCACCGCCACCGAGGCCGCCGAGAGCGGTTTGCCTTCCAATGCCGCACCGAGGCGCTCGCGCAGCTGGGACAGCTCGTGCTCGTCGATGGCATCGCCGAGTTCGACCACCCGCTGGTCCACGCGTCCGGAATCGGTGATGACCACCAGCAGCAGCTTGGCCGGGGTCAGCGCGACCACCTCCAAGTGGCGCACCGTCGAGGTGGACAGGGTGGGGTACTGGATGATGGCGACCTGGCGGGTCAATTGGGCCAGCAACCGGACCGCGCGGCGCAGCACATCGTCGAGGTCGACCCCGGATTCCAGGAAGCTCATGATGGCCCGGCGTTCGCCGGCCGACATGGGCTTGACGTCCTCTAGGCGGTCGACGAACTCGCGGTAGCCCTTCTCCGTCGGCACCCGCCCGGAGCTGGTGTGCGGCTGGGTGATGTAGCCCTCGGCCTCCAGCACCGCCATGTCATTGCGCACCGTCGCGCTCGAAACGCCGAGGTTGTGGCGTTCGACGAGCGACTTGGATCCGATGGGTTCCTTCGTCGCCACGAAATCGGCGACGATGGCCCTCAGCACCTCGAAGCGACGGTCGTCGGCACTACTCATGATGCACCAACACTGTTCACCCACCCTTGCTGTTCGTCCTGGCGTCATTTTACGGGCACCAACAGCACATATTCATCGCGACACCGGTCACTCCCCCGCACCGGCCGCCGGCGGGTGGTTCCGAGTGCAAAGACTTCGCCGACATCGCCGGTCGATAGCGGTTAACCTCACCTGCATGGGAGCCCGCCGGTGATCTTCAAAGGTGTCCGCGATGGCAAGCCGTATCCCGAACACAATCTGACCTACCGGCAGTGGGCACAGATCCCGCCGCGTCAGATCCGGCTCGACGAACTGGTCACCACCACCACCGTGCTCGCCCTGGATCGGTTGCTGTCGGAGGACTCCACGTTCTACGGCGACCTGTTTCCGCACGCCGTGCGCTGGCAGGGCGACATCTATCTCGAAGAAGGTGTGCACCATGCGGTCCGCGCGGCGCTGCGCAACCGCACGGTGCTGCACGCCCGGGTCTACGAGATGGACGACGCCCTGCCCGTCTAGCCGATTTCGGCCATGGCGTCGCGCAGGCTCTTGGGCCGCAGGTCCTTCCAGTACTCCTCGACGTAGGCCAGGCAATCGGCGCGGGTGCTCTCCCCGTACACCACCCGCCAGCCGACGGGCACCTCGGCGAACGTCGGCCACAGGCTGTGCTGGTCCTCGTCGTTCACCAGCACGAAGAAGACGCCGTCCTCATCGTCAAACGGATTGCTGCTCATCGCTTCTCCTCGTGGTGGTCTCGGTCGTGGTGAACAATTCCGATCCCAGCACCCGGTCGGACAACCGGCCCAGGCAGCTGAGGTTCGGGAAGCCGGGGCCCTGGGTCAACCCGGCCAGCCCGGGCAGGAACAGTTTGGGTTCGACGTCGTCGACGGATAGGTCGTAGCCGATCGACTCCTGGATGCTGTCGGCGGTCAGCGCCTTGCCCATCCCCAACTCCAGCATGTCGAGCGCCTCCTGCCGCAGCAGCGGCACGAACCACATCGCGTTGGCGCCGGAGCCGTCGATGACCAGGTCGAAACCGTGCACCGTCTCCAGCCGCTCCCCGCCGCGTTCGGTCTGCAGCGTCAGCCGGATGCGTTCGTCGCGGGCCACCGCGTGCGCGACCCGGCCGCGCAGGTGCCGGATCCGGTCGTCGGCGAGCAGCGCCTCCTGCACCCGCACCGAGAACACCCCGCGGTCGGTGCGGTTCATGGCATCGCGCTTCTCGGCCAGTGTCAGCCCCGCCCAGTGGATGGGATCCGAATACAGCGAGTTCTCGAAGAAACCCTCACCGCGGGTGAACAGCGTCACCTGGGGCGAGATCACGGTGATGGTCGAAACCCGGTGCCGGAACAGCTCGTCGAGCATGGTGCCGGCCGTTTCGCCGCCCCCGATGACCGCGACCCGCTCGGCGGTGATCAGCTCGTGCTGGGCGGCCCGGTGCCAGAACTGGGCGATGGAGAGCACCCGCGGGTTCCCGGGCAGGATGGAGCGCTCGGCCTGTCCGGGGCCGCTGACCATGAGCGCCTCGGCGTGCACGGCGCCCTCCCGGGTGACCAGTTCCCACTTCGGCCCGCCGGGTCCGTCGTGCAGTCCGATCTCGGTGACCTCACCGTTGCGGACGGTCATCCCGACGTTGTCGGCCACCCAGGTCAGGTACTGACTCCAGCGCTTGTGGGTGGGGGCGGGCCGGCCGCGGTCGACCCACTCCGCGAACTGCCCGGTCGCGATCAGATAGGACTGCCAGCTGTGCCGCATCATCCGCTGGTCCAACTCGGCGTTGCGCCGGGCCACCAGCGAGGACCGGTACGGGAAACCGATGTCCTTCTCCGGCCCGGTGCCCAACCGGTGCTGGCCGTCGGTCCAGCCGCCCGCGGACTGCCAGTTGGCAGCCACCGCGGTGCGTTCGATCGCCACCACCTCGGGCGTCGGCACCCCCATCGCGCGCAGTTCCGCGGCCTTGGCGGCCACCGCGATCGCCTTCACGCCGGCACCGATGATGGCCAGGGTGGGGGTCGGGTTCGTTGTCACTGGATCACCTCTCGTAGAGCGTCCTGCCACAGCGCCTGCAGCGCGGCGACGTCATCGGCGGACAGAATCTCGGGCAGCGTGCGCCACTGCGTACCCAGCACAGGGGCGCCGTCCTTGTCGACCATCGCCACGTTCAGCGTGATCTCGTGACGCACCGCCAGATTGGGTTCCGGCGTGCGTGACACCCCGATCAGCAGATCGCGGTCCAGGGTCAGCGCCGCACTGACCGGCTGGTGCAGTCGGCCCAGGTAGTTCAGCAGTATCTGCGGTTCCCGATGCGCGGCAAGCCGCTGCGCGGTGTCGGAGCGCAGGTACCGCAACAGTGCGTAATCGATTCCGTCGCCCGGCAATTCGGCGAGCTCGGCGGCGATACCGGGTAGGTCGTCGGCGTGCAGGCGCACCGGGTAGATGGCGCTGAGCAACCCGACCGTGTCACCGGTGTCGATCTGGCCGTGGCCTTCGGCATACCCCGCCGACACCACGGCGTCGGCGCGTCCGTAGGTTTCCAGCGCTAGAAGTGTTGGCGGGGTATGCTGTCCGCGTTGCCTGCGCCAGGCCGAGATCATCCTTGCGGTGGCCGCGGCCAGCACGTCGGGCACCGGGACCGGGGCAGCCAACACTTGCGCGGTGACGGCGCGGCCGACGAAGGACATCGACACCTCGACGTCGGCGGCCCGATCGGTCTCCGGGCGCACCCGGCGCGCGCCCAGTTCCGGGTCCGGGCCGGCCAGCTGGCGCTCCCAGAAGTCGCAGGTCTCCAGTTTGAGCGCACGTTCGGCCAGCAGTCTTGACCAGTGCCGCAGCGAGGTGTGTTCGCGCACGACTGCCGGGCGTCGACCGGCAGTGATTGCGTGCCAACCGGTTTCGATCTCGCCCAGCACGATCTGCCAGGACGCCGGATCCATGGCCAGCACGTGCGCGGTGATCAGCAGCACCTCGTCGCCGCCGGCGTGGCGCAGCCACACCGCGTCGAACATGACACCCTGCTCGGGGTCCATGCGCTGAACCGCGGCGTCGGTGTGTTCCGCGACCGCGGCCACCAGATCCCCGGACACGGCAACCTCGGTGAGGACCTCGGCGCGGCGGTATTCGACCAGCGTCATGGTCTGCCGGTCCAGTCGGCTGCGCAATGCCGCGTGCCCGTCGATCACGGTGCGCAGCAATGTCTCCAGCCGTTCCCCGGTGATACCGACGGGCAGCCGGATCGCCTCGGTCTGCGCCAGCCGGCGCGGGTCACCGTGAGCCAGCAGCCAGTGCCCTGCCGCCGTCAGCGGGATGGGACCGGTGTCGGTGTCGTCGGCCGGGGCGGTGTCGGCATCGGCTTCGGCGTCGATGGCGGCCCCGAGTTCGCGGATGCTCGCGCACTCCAGCATCAGCCGGGCCCGTACCGACACCCCGCGGCGGCGTACCGCCTGCACCACCGACAACGCGACGATGCTGTCCAGACCGAGATCGAGGAAGTCGGCGTTGACGTCCACGATCCTGGTGTCCAGGAGATCGCCGAGCACCTCGGCGAGCACGGTTTCGGTGGCGGTGGCGGGGGCCGCGAACTCGGTGGGCGCCCCGACGCCGCGGTCGGCGTCCAAGGCGGCCAGTGCGGCGTCGTCGACCTTGCCGTGCGAGGTCAGCGGGATCGCATCGACGTCGATGATGTGGTGCGGGACAAGGTATCTGGGCAGCGTGCTGGTCAGCATCCGGCGCAGTTCGGCCGGGGTGGTGCCGGCGACCACATATGCGGTCAGCCGCGGCCCGCTGCGATGCCGGCGCACCGCCACGTGCGCGTGCCGCACATCGGGGTGGCGGTGCAGCGCGGCGGCCACCTCGGCGGGTTCCACCCGGAAACCGCGGATCTTGACCTGGTCGTCGCTGCGCCCGAGGAACTGCAGCGCTCCCTCCGGCGGACCGGAGCGCAGCGACCCGGGGGATGTCGAGTCCGGCAGGCGCCGCACCACATCCCCGGTGCGGTACATCCGGGCCCCCGGATTCGCGGGATCGGCGACGAACCGGCTGGACGTCTCACCGGCTCGCCCCAGGTAGCCCCGGGTGAGCTGACCGCCGGTCAGGTAGAGCTCCCCGGCCACCCCGGCGGGCACCGGTCGCAACCAGCCGTCGAGCACGTGTGCGGTCATCGATCCGGTCGGGAGGCCGATGCAGGGTTGCTCGTTCTCGGCGATCGCGGCCACGACCGCCTCGACGGTGGTCTCGGTGGGCCCGTAACAGTTGTGCGCGCGCATCCCGGTCCGCGCGCATTCCGCGCGGATGCCTTGCCAGGCCGCGGTATCGATGTTCTCCCCGCCGAGGGCCAATACGGCCAGCGGCACGGTGGACAGCAGGCCGGCGGCGCGCAGCTGGGTGAACATCGAAGGCGTGGTGTCGATCATGTCCACGCCGACGCGGGCGATGGTGGCCACCAACGCCTCGGCGTCGCGCTGCACATCGTCGCCGATGATGTGCAGCCGGTGCCCGCCGAGCAGCGCGACCAGTGGCTGCCACGCCGCGTCGAAGGTGAACGACCAGGCGTGCGCGATGCACAGCGGGCGGTTCAGCCGGGACTGTGCGGGGGCCAGCACATTGTGTAGGTGATCACGGCCGTAGGCCAGCACGGCAGCGTGGGTGCCGATGACGCCCTTGGGTTTTCCGGTCGTACCGGAGGTGAAGATGATGTAGGCACCCTGGCCCGGGCGGGCCCGGGCGGGGGTGTACTCCGCATCGGGTTCGCCGGGGATCTGGTCCAGCAACGCATCGTCGATGACCAGGTCCGCGCCGGTCTGCCCGATGATCTCGCGGACGCGGTCTCCGGGCATTCCCGGGTCCAGCGGCACGATGAGGCCACCGGCCTTCAGCACGGCCAGCATCGCCACCACGTAATCGGGGCCGCGGCGCAACAGGATCGGCACCGGGGTCTCCGCACGCACTCCCCTGCGCTGCAGCACGGCTGCCACCCGGTCGGCGGCGGCATCCAGCGCGCGGTAGCTGAGTTCACCATCCGCACCGAAGCACGAGGGCGTGCCCGGATCCCAGCTCAGCGCGATGTCGTCCGGCCGGTCGGCGGCGACCGCGGCGACCGCGGTGTGGAAGTCACCCTCGACCTCGGCGAGGGTGACCGACGAGGTGGCGACCTCGCCGTCGAGGAGAACCGATACCTCGCGCAGGGGACGGCCCCAGCACTGCAGCAGGCGTTGCACGACGGTCAGTACCCGGGAACCGAGCGTCCCGGCATCCAGCAGACCCAGTGCGCCGTCCAGGGTTTCGACCAGGACGGTCAGCCGTCCGTTCGTCGGGTGCGCGGCGATGGTCACCGGGAAGTGCGACAGGCTCTCCAGCGCGGCGGGCCGGATCACCGCCGAGCCCAGGTCGAACTCACCACTGCCGACCAGTCCGCCCGGCGGGAAGTTCTCGTAGACCAGCAAGGTGTCGTACAGATCGCCGATCCCACCGCAGGCACGCAGCTCGGTGTGGCTGAGGTAGCCGTGGTCGCGCAGTTCGGCCGCTTCCCGCTGCAGCGCAAGGCAGAGCTGCCCGACCCGTCCGCCCGGATCCAGCCGGATCCGCAGCGGCACGGTGTTGATGAACAGTCCGACCATGGACTCCACCCCGGACAGCTCGTCGGGCCGGCCGGAGACGGTCACCCCGAACACCACATCGGACCGATCGGTGAAGGCAGAAAGTATTGTCGCCCAGGCCATCTGGAAAAGGGTGCTGACGGTGACCCCGCGGCTGCGGGCCGCGTCCAGCAGCGCGGTGGTGGCCTGCTCATCCAGGTCGATCTCGGCGCGCCGGGGCAGCCCGGGGACCGGGTCGCCGCCCAGCGCCGGGGTGAGCATGGTCGGGCCGTCCAGGCCGGCGAGGTGGGTACGCCAGCGCTGCTTGCTGACCTCGGGATCCCGCCCGGCCAGCCAGCCGATGTAGTCGCGGTACGGCCGCGGTGCCGCCGGCAGCGCGGCGAGGTCACCGCCGGCCCGGTATAGCCCGATCAGCTCGCTGACGAACACCGGCAGCGACCAGCCGTCGATGACGATGTGGTGGGCCACCACCACCAGCCGCCACCGCTGTTGCGGCATCTGCACCAGCAGGAAACGGATGGCCGGACCCTTGGCCAGGTCGAACGGTCGGCTGCGTGCCTCGGCCTCCAGCGCCGCGGCCTCCTCCGGGCTGGCCACGATGTGCTGCCAGGCCAGCTCGAAGGTGGCCGGGACGATGGCGACCGGCCGGCTGAGGTTGCCCTGGAAGAAGCTGACCCGCACGTTCGGGTGGCGTTCCAGCATCGCCTCCGCGCAGGACCGCAGCAGGTCCGCGTCCAGGCCCCCTTCCACATCGGCGGCCATCGCGATGAAATACGGGTCGGCCCCGGCCTCGCTGTCGGTCAGACCGGCAAGCGAAAACAACCCCTGTTGCAGCGGGCTGAGTGCCATCACATCGAGGATGGCGGGCTTCTGGTCAGGCACTGCCGCTGTCCCATCCCGCCGTCAGCGCGGCCAGTTCGTCGGGCGACAGACCGGACGCGGCCATCGGCTCGTGCCGGGTATCGGCCTCCTGCAGCTGCCCGGCCTTGGCGTCCAGCGCGGCGCCGAGTTCGGCGAGTACGGGGTGCTCGAAAACCATCCGCGCGGTCAGCGGCAGCCCGCCGTCGCGGGCCCGCGCGGCGAGCTGGACGGCCAGGATGCTGTCGCCACCGAGGGTGAAGAAGTCGTCGTGCCGACCGAATTCGGGCACCGACAGCAGGTCGGTCAACATGTTCGCCAGGGCGCGCTCGGTGTCGGTGCTGGCCGGTTCGCTCGGCCCGCCGGCCACGATCACCGGACGCGGCAGCACCGCGCCGTCGAGCGTGGACAGCAGCGAGATCGGCAGTGCAGCATGGGTTTCCGGCAGCGCCGCGCGCACCGTCTCGATGAAGGCCGCCGGGTCGCGGACCGGCTCGGCCGGCACCAGATAACCGCCGAGCACCGTGCCGCCGCGGGTCTCCCAGTAGCGCGTGGCGGCCGCGGCGACACCGGGCACGGCCTCCAGTGCGGCCTGCAGTTCGGGCTCGCCGCGCTCCAGGTAGTCCAGGGTGCCGTCCGGGTTCCACCGGGCCCGGTCGCCGGTGCGGTACAGCCGCGCGTGCTGACCGAACGGATTCTGCGGGTACCGGTATGCGGCTGCTTCGTGGGCACTTTCGGACGAATCGTCGATCGCGCCGCCGGCGTAGTACACGTCTCCGGTGACGCCGACCGCCACCGGCGCCAGCCATTCGTCGAGCAGATAGACCCGATCGGCGCCCGCGGTCTGCGGCAGGCCGGGCAGCGGCGCCGCCGCGCCGCTCCACTGCGCGACGATACGGGCACCCTCGTCGTCATCGGCGATGGTGATATCGCGCAGGGTGGCATCGGGATCGCCGGCGAAGGCCTGCACCACCCGGTCCAGCCAGGTGATCAGCCGCCGCGCGGTCTCCTGCCGGTACAGCTCGGTGCGGTAGATGACGGTGCCCTGGTATCCGGCCGGGGTGCCGTCGGGGGCTGTCTCGGCGAAGAAGTTCAGCGACAGGTCGGCGTGCGCGACGTCGAACGTGGGTTCCAGTGGGGTGAACCGGGTCTCCCCCTGCGCTGAGCTTTCGATGACCTGATCGGCGGGTAGTTCCTCCCGCACGTGCACGACGACGCCGAACAGCGGGTTGCGCGACAGCGAGCGCACCGGGCTGACCGCATCGACCACCCGGTCGAACGGCAGGTCCTGGTGGGCGTAGGCGCCCAGGGCCATCTCCCGGGCGCGCCGCAGCACCTCGCGCACGGTCGGGTTGCCGTCCAGCTTGTTGCGCAGCACCACGATGTTGATGAAGAAACCGATCAGCCGATCGAGTTCAGGTTCGGTGCGTCCGGCGACCGGGGTGCCCAGCGGGATGTCGGTGCCCTCACCGGCCTTGTGCAGGGCGACCGCGACGGCGGCCTGCAGCAGCATGAACTCCGTGATGCCGAGTTCCCGGGTGAGTTCGGTCAGTTTGGCCCGGGTGTCGGCGTCGATGGTGAACGCCAGTGCGTCGCCCTCGCCGTCCGGGACCGGCGGGCGGGCGAAGTCCGGGCGCAGCCCGTTCTCCTCCGGCAGCCCGGACAGCTGCTCCACCCAGTAATCACGCTGGACGGCAATGCTTTCGGCGTCCCCGCCGAGGAGCTCGGCCTGCCAGGCGGCATAGTCGGCGTACTGCACAGGCAGCGGCTCGAACTCCGGTGCCTGCCCCTGACAGCGGGCCCGGTAGGCGGTCAGGATGTCGGTGAACAGCACGCCGGCCGACCAGTGATCGGCGGCGATGTGATGCACCACCAACGACAACACGTGCTCGTTATCGGTCGAGAGCACCGCGGCCCGGATCGGCAGGTCGTGCTCCAGGTCGAAGCAGTACCGGCGCTCTGCGGTCAGTTCGGCCTGCAGCCACTCCTCGCCGGCGCCGCGGGCCCGGCGCACCGGAACCGGGCCGGCCGGGTGCACGATCTGATAGGGCGCCCCGTCGATCTCCCGGTAGGTGGTGCGCAGGATCTCATGCCGGGCCACCACATCGGAGATGGCGGCCACGAACGCCTCCGGGTTGTTCGGCCCGCTCAACCGGGCCGCGAACGGGATGTTGTTCACCGGATTCGGGCCGTCGATGCGGAACTGGAACCACTGCCGCAGTTGTGCGGCCGACATCTGCAGCGGGCCACCACGTTCGACGGGTGTCATCGCCGGGCGGTCCGAGCGCCCACCGGCGGCGGTGATCTCGTCGATGTGCGCGGCGATGCCGCTGACGGTGCCCAGCTCGAAGATCTCCTGCACACCGATGTCGACGCGGCAGCGCGAGCGCACCGCGGCCACCAGTTTGGTGGCCAGCAGCGAGTGCCCGCCGAGTTCGAAGAAGGAATCGTCCGCACCGACGGTGTCCCGGCTGAGCAGGTCACCGAACAACTCGGCGATCACCCGTTCGGTGTCGGTGCCGGGTTCCCGGTATTCGGTGGCGACCACGATCTCGGGCTCCGGCAGAGCCTTGCGATCGATCTTGCCGTGCGCGGTGATCGGGATCTCGTCGACGGCCACATAGGCGGCCGGGATCATGTACTCGGGCAGGGCGGCGGCGACGCGGGCCCGGATCCGATCGATCTCGACCACGCCGTTCTCACCGGCCGGGGTGACGTAGCCGACCAGGCTCTTGCCCAGCCCCGGCACATCGCTGACCACCACGACGGCCTGACCGACCGACGGGTCCACCGAGATGGCGGCGGCCACCTCGCCGAGTTCGATCCGGAAGCCTCGGATCTTCACCTGCTCATCGGCGCGGCCGACGAACTCGATGTCCCCGTCCGCGTTTCGGCGGGCGAGGTCACCGGAGCGGTACATCCGCTGCCCGGGGTTGAACGGATCGGCGACGAACCGTTCCGCGGTCAGCCCAGGCCGGTGGTGGTATCCGTGCGCGACATGTGTTCCACCGATGTAGATCTCGCCGATCACCCCGACCGGTACCGGCTGTAGGTAGTCGTCGAGCAGGTGGATGCTGGTGTTGATCTTCGGGGTGCCGATCGGCACGATGCGCGAACCCTGCTTGCCCTCGACCTTGTAGCGGCTGCAGTTGAGCACCGTTTCGGTCGGGCCGTAGAAGTTGTGCAGCAGCGAATCGAACATGGCGTGGAACTTGTCGGCGACCTCACCGGGCAGCGCCTCGCCGCCGATCGGGACTCGTTGCAGGGTGCGCCATTCGTTGACCCCGGGCAGCGACAGGAACAGGCCCAGCAGCGACGGCACGAAGTGCATCGAGGTGACGCCCTCGTTGCGCAACAGGTCGGTCAGGTAGCCGATGTCGGTGAGCCCGTCCGGTTTCGGGATGACCAGCCGGGCTCCGGCGGCGAGCATGCCGAAGATCTCACCGATCGACACGTCGAAGCCCTGCGAGGCCACCTGCAGCAGCCGGTCGGAATCGGAGACCTCGTACTCCGGACCGAACCAGGCGAAGTACTCGGCGATCGGCCGGTGCGGCACCGGGACACCCTTGGGCAGCCCGGTGGAACCGGAGGTGTAGATCAGGTATGCCGTGTTGTCGGGCAGCAGCGGACGCACCCGGTCGGCGTCGGTCGGGTCGGCACTGGAGTAGTCGTCCAGATCGGTGGCCAGCCCGCGCAGCACGACCTTGGGGTCGGAATCGGACAGGATGTAGGACAGCCGGTCCTCGGGGTAGGTCGGGTCGACCGGCAGGTACACCGCACCGGCCTTGACGATGCCGAGCGCGGTGATGACCAGTTCCGGGGACTTCTCCATCAACACCGCGACCCGGTCCTCGGTGCCGATGCCCTGGGCGATCAGCGAGTGCGCCAACCGGTTCGCCGTCTCGTTGATCTCGCGGTAGCTGTAGTGGCGACCCTCGTACACCACCGCGGTGACGTCGGGGGTCTCGGCCGCCTGCGCCTCGACCAGCGCGGTCAGGGTGGTGGCGGGGGTTTCGAACCGCTCGCCGTGCGACACCGCGCGCAGCCACTCGGCGTCCTCGGCGGACAGGATATCGAGGCGGGCCAGCGGGCGTTCCGGATCGGCGAGCGCATGCTCCAGCAGCACCGCAAAAGATTTCAGCATCCGGGCGGCCAGGTCGGCGTCGATGATCTCGGTGAGGTGCTCGACCTCGACCACCGCGTTCGTGCCGTCCCACTCGACCATGAACCCCAGCGGCAGCTGGGTGACATGGCCGCGGAGCTCACCGCGGACGCACTTCACGCCGTCGGGGTTGAAGCCGCCGCCGTCGGGCTCGCGAAACCCGAAGCTCACCCGGGTCATCCGCTCGGCCCCGTGCCGGCGGTCCGGGTTCAGTTCGCGCACCACCCGATCCAGGTTGATGCGCTGATGGGCGAACGCGCCCAGCGCGGTGTCGCGGGTGGCCAGCACCGTCTCCCGGAAACCGGCCGAGGCGTGCGGCCGCAGCCGCATCGCCACGGTATTGCCGTAATAGCCGAGGGCATCGTCGGATCCGCGGTTGAGCACCGGGCTGGCGACCAGGAAATCGTCGGTGTGGGTGTACCGGTTGATCAGCACGCCGAAGGCGGCCAGCAGCACCATGTACGGGGTGGCGCCGGTCTCCTGCGCCAGCGCGGACACCTTGGCGGTGGTCTCCGAGGACAGCGGCAGCGAGGCCCGCTGGGATTTGAACGCGGTCGGGATGGCCGACCCGGTCGGTCCCGGAAGTTCCAGCGGCTCAGGCGGATCGGTCATCACCGCGCGCCAGTGCGCCAGGTCCTCGCCGGTGGTATCGGCGGGCACGGCCGGCGGCCGCGGGGTGGGACCGAGTTCGGCGCCCCCGTAGGCCCGGGTGAGGTCGTCGAAGAAGATCCGCCAGCAGCCGTCATCCCAGGCGATGTGGTGGGCGACCAGCAGCATCATGTGCTCGTCGGCGGCCAGCCGCACCAGGGTGATGCGCAGCGGGGAATCGGTGCTCAGGTCGAAGCTGCGGCCGAACTCGCGCTGCGCCAACACCTCCAGGCGCAGCCCACGGGCCCGTTCGGACATCTCGGACAGGTCGTGGAAGGTCCAGGACGGGCGCAGGTCGTCATGCACGACGGGCTGCGGCTCACCGTTCTCGTCGGCGGTGTAGGTGGTGCGCAGCAACGGGTGCCGGCGCCCGACCGCATCGAGTGCGGCCTGCAGGCGATCGGCGTCCAGCGCACCGGTCAGCCGGTAGGACAGGCTGATGTTGAGCAGCACTCCGGTCGGGTCGAAGGCCTGGACGAACCACATCCGGCGCTGCCCGTCGGACAATGCGTTCTCGTCGGTCTGCCCGGCCGCTGCCGAGGCCAGGCCGCGTTCGGCGAGCTTGCGACGCATCAGTTCCAGGCGCGCCTCGGCTCCCGACCTGGCGCCGGTGGTCGTTGCGTCTACGGTCTCAGTCACGGATGCGTGCCTTCTTCTCTGGTTGTTCCAGGTGCTCGATGACCTCCGCGACGGTCGCGCCGCCGAGGATGGTCGCCAGCGGCACGTTGACCCCGGCCGCCTTCTTGAGCTTCTTGCGTAGGTCGAGCGCCAACAGTGAGTCGACGCCCAGATCGAGCAGTGAAGCGGACGGCTCCAGTGCCGTGTCCGCGGGGAGATTGAGGACCGCGCCGAGAGCCACCTGCAGCACACCCGCGGCGTCCAACCCGTCCAGGGACGGTTCGGGTGCTGCCGCGGCTGCCCCGTCCGTCGCGCCGCCGGGCGCGCTCCCCAGGAAGACCTGCAGCCGGTCCGGGTCGGCGGTGAACACCAGCGGATCGGCGGTGAAGTCGCGCAGGCAGGCCTCCACGGCCCGGTCCGGCGCCATCGCGCGCAGCCCGGACCGTTCGACGCGGGCCACCTCCTCGGCGGCGATGATGCCGGGCTGCCCGGGTGAGCCCGGCCACAGCCCCCAGCGCACCGAGGTGCACGCCCGGCCGTCGGTACGTAACTGGACCGCCATGGCGTCCAGCAGCCGGTTCGCGGCGGCGTACGCGGTGTGCCCGCTGCCGCCCCACAGTCCGGACACCGAGGAGCACAACACGATCCGGGCGTCCTCGCGCAGCGGCCAATGCTGGGTGACGGTGGCCAGCCCGAGCACCTTCGCCGCGACGGTATCGGAGAGGGTCTGCCCGGTCAGCTCACGGTGCCCGACGATGGTCGCCGCGCCGGCCGCGTGGATGACCAGAGATGCGCCGGCGCCGGCGAATTCGGCGGCCGTCGCGGCCACTGCCGCCGGATCGGTGATGTCGCAGGGCGGTGCCAGCACCTCGACACCGGCCGGTGCCGATGCGGCCAGCAGCGCCGGGTCGATCCCGGACCGGCCGAGCAGCACGATCCGGCGGGCCCCGCGGGCGCTGAGCTGCTGCACGAAGTGCGTACCCACGGCCCCATTACCGCCGGTGATCACCACTTCGTCGAGAAGTGTTGTCTCCCAGATGGGTTGGGGTAAACGGTCCTCGACAACGGCCCGGCCGAACAGTGCCGGCCCGGATTCGGTGTCCCGCAGCGCCAGTTCACCCGCCGGCCCGTGCAGAGCCGTGGCGGTCTGTGCGGCGGCCGCGGTGTCCAGTTCCCAGGACGGCAGATCCAGGTGCCCGAAGGACTGGTCGGGGTGCTCGAGCCCGACGCTGCGGTGCATCGCGGCCAGCGCAGCCTGGGCGGGCAGCGGTCCCGGCTCGCCGGGGCGGACCTGTTCCCCGCCGACGGTGAGCAGCCACACGTCGCGGCACAGCGGCCCGATGGCGTCGGTGTAGGTCAGCAGACCGGTCTCGATTCGGTCGGCCAGTGCGTGGGCCGCGGTGACCGCGTCGAGGTGATCCAGGACCGGGGCCAGGACCACGAGCAGGTCCGCGTCCTCCGGGTCGGTGAGGTCCAGGTGCGCACCCAGGGCCTCGGTGATCCGGCCGTCATCGCCCAGGTCGATCACCGCGGCACGGCGGCGTCCATCCCGACCCGGTGTGACCGGCTCCCAGCGTTCGGTCATCACCTTCAGCCCCGGCACCGGCGGCAGCGGTTCGGCTGCCGCCCAGTGGTGCTGGGCGCGCATCGGGGCGAACGGGAAGTCCGGCAGCAGTTTCAGGTCGGCGTCGAGCGCTTGCGCCCACCCGAATCCGGGATCGGCGACGGCCACCGCGGCCAGGTTGGCGCTCAGCCGGTCGGTGATCGGTTCGTCGCGGCGGCCCGAGCCGACCAGCAACGGCGGATCCGACACGTCCTCGAGCACTTCGGCCATGGCATACATCAGCGCCGGGTGTGCGGAGAGTTCGACGAACACGTCGGCTCCGGCGGCGGTGGCCGCGCGGACCGCGTCGTCGAAGCGGACGATGCTGCGCAGGTTGGTGTACCAGTAGTCGGCGAAGTCGGTGCCGGCCGGCACCGGCTGGGCGGTGGCCGACCCGATGAACACCACTTCGGTGGGTCCGAAAGTGCCCTGCGGAAGCAGGGTTTCGAGCTCGGGGCGCTTGGAGTCCAGTTTGGTGGTGTGCGCGGGGAACCACATCTCGATCTCTTTGGCGAACCGTCCGGCCTCGTTGATGCGGTGTACCAGGGCCGCGACGGTGTCGGTGTCTCCGGAGACCGCGACCGAGGACGGGGAGTTCACCACCGACAGTTCGGCCCAGCCGGGTGTGTCGGCGATCGCCTGCTGCGCCTGTGCGGGATCGACCCCGAGCACGGCCACCCGGTACGGGCCGGTCAGCCCGTCGAGCAGGGTGGCCCGGGCGGCGACCACGCCGACGGCCTGCTCCAGGGTGATGGCGCCGGCGATGTGGGCGGCGCCGATCTCGCCGAGGCTGTGCCCCACGGTGATGTGCGGGACGACACCGCAGGACTGCCATACCCGGGCGAGCGCCACCCCGTGCACGAACTGCGCACCCTGGATCTGGAGCTGGGAGAAGTCGTTGGTCTGCGCGCCGGGTTCGGCCAGCAGATAGGCCAGCGGGGACGGATACCCGGCCGCGGCGAACTGCGCGGCGCACCGGTCCACCTCCGCGCGGTACACCGGCAACCGGTCATAGGCCTCCACGCCCATGGCCGGCCACTGGCTGCCCTGTCCGGGGAAGACGAAGGCCACCCGCGGCGGACCCGGGCGGTCCGAGCGGGTGACCAGCGGGTGGTCTTCCCCCGCGCTGAGCGCCGCCAGGGCGGCGCAGAGTTCGGTGATGTCGGCGGCGCGGATCACCGCGCGGTACTTGCGGACCCGGCGGGTGCGTGCCAGTGTCGCGGCCACCCGGGCCACCTCGGCCGCCCCGCGCAGTTGCGGGCGGCGCTGCAGGTGGTTGCGGATCGCGCAGGCGTCCTGGCCGATGAGGTCCTCGGCGTGGGCGCTGAGCAGCACCGGGATCCGGCCATCGGGCATCGGGGTGGTGGCCATCAGGCGGCCTCCCGCGGACTGTCCGGGATCGACACCACGGCGTGGGTGTTGGTACCACTCATCCCGAACGCCGAGACCGCGCCGATCCGCTGCCCGTCGATCGCCGGCCAGTCGGTGAGCGTGGTGGCCAGGCGCAGACCCTGGGCGTCCCAGTCGATTTCCCGGCTCGCCGCGTCGATGTGCAGGCTGGCGGGTACCGCGCCGCGCTGGGCGGAGATGATCACCTTGGCCAGCCCGAGCGCGCCCGCGGCGGCCTGGGCGTGGCCCACATTGGATTTCACCGAACCCAGCAGTGCGCCCGCACCGGGGTCGGTGGCGCCGTAGGTCCGGGCCAGCGCCCGCAGTTCGGTGCGGTCCCCGAGCCGGGTCGCGGTGCCGTGCCCCTCGATCATGCCGACCTGCTCGGGGCGGACACCGGCACGTTCGATGGCGCGGGCGAACAACCGCTGCTGGGCGGTGCCGCTGGGTGCGGTCAGCCCGACGGTGCGGCCGTCGGAGTTGACCGCGGTGGCACGCAACTCGGCCAGCACCCGCCGGCCGCTGCGGATCGCCGCCGAGCGGCGCTGCAGCAGGAACATGGCCGCGCCCTCGGCCCACACGGTGCCGCTCGCGGCGGCACTGTAGGGCCGGCAGTGTCCGTCGTCGGAAAGTGCGTGCTGCTTGGAGAATTCCACGAAGTAACCCGGGGTGCCCATCACGCAGACACCGCCGGTCAACGCCATGTCGCAGTCGCCGTTGCGGATCGCCCCGGCCGCGGTGTGCAGCGCGGCCAGCGCCGAGGAGCACGAGGTGTCCACCGTGAGTGCCGGGCCGGCCAGGTCCAGCGTGTAAGCGATCCGGCCCGAGATCACTCCCAGCGACGTGCCGGTGATCAGATGACCACTGTGCGTGGAATATTCGGACAGTTCCGGCCCGTACTCCAGCGCTGAGGCGCCGATGTAGCAGCCCACGTCATGGCCGGCGACGTCGTCGGGGTTGATCCCGCTGTTCTCCAGCGTGCGCCAGGCCAGCCGCAGCGCCACCCGCTGCTGCGGGTCCATCGCATCGGCCTCCCGCGGCGAGATGCCGAAGAAGGACGGATCGAAAAGCGCAGCGTCGGATAGGAACCCACCCAGATCGTGGATCTGCTTGAAACCGTCCCGCCGCGACCCCTCCAGCAGGTCGGTCACCGACCAGCCGCGGTCGCCGGGAAACTGACCGAGCGCCTCGCGCTGCCCGGACAGCAGATCCCAGAAGGAGTCGGCCGAGTCGACGCCACCCGGCGCCTCCAGCGCCATGCCGACGATCACCACCGGATCGTTGCTGAGGCCGTTCTCAGAGTACATGGACCAACTCCGCCACGTCCGCGGTATGGTCGTTGATGTAGAAGTGGCCCCCGTCGAACATGGACACGGTGAAGGCGCCGCTGGTGTGGGTTTCCCAGCGCCGCAACATGTTTTCGCTGACCCGGTGATCGGTGTCGCCGCCCAGGGTGTGGATGTCGGCGGCGATGCGGACGTCGGCGTCGCACCCGTACCGGTTGAAGGCGGCGTAGTCGGCCCGCACCGCCATCAGCAGCAGTTCCACGAAGTCGTCGTCGGCCAGCAGCTGGGGGTCGGTGCCACCGAGATCGACCATCTCGGCGATGATCTCGGTCTCGGCCATCGGCAGATCCGGTGCGGCGGCCACCGTGGACGGCGCCTCGCTGGCCGACACCCACAGCGAGCTGACCTCGATGCCCTTGCTCTCGGCGACCCGGGCGAATTCGAACGCCACCACTGCGCCCATGCAGTGCCCGAACAACCGCAGCGGACCCAAACCGGCCCAGTCGCCACCGTCGAACAGGTCCGCCGCGAGTTCGCCGACGGTGGCCGGCGCGGGGTGGGTCAGTCGGTCCCCGCGCTGCGGGTACTGCATGACGTAGGCATCCGAGCCGGCCGTGGCCAACGCGGTACCCAGTCCCCGGTAGGCCAGCGCCGCCCCACCGGCATGCGGGAACACCAGCGTCGCCGGGGCGCCGGAACCTCTGCCCGGGTCGCTTCGCTCTCCCCCGCAAGCGGGAGGTGCCCCCAGCCCGCCGGGCGACCCCGCCGGGTACCGCTTGATCCAGGGCTTGAAGATCTCGGTGCTCACGCGCGGCCCGCGGTGTCGAGTTCGGAGGTCCCGTCCAGTTCGGAAACGACATCTTCGTCGTCCATCGCGGCGACCTCCAGATACAGCTCGGCCACCAATTCCAGCCGCTGCCCGTCGGATTCGCGTTCGGTGAGACGCCGAGCGATCGCGGCGACGGTGCGGGTGGCGAACACGTCGGGCACCATGATCGTGGGCGTGTCCAGCCAGTCCCGCACCTGGGCGACCAGCTGGGTGGCCATCACCGAGTCACCGCCGAGACCGAAGAAGTCGTCATCGACGCCGATGGTTTCGGCCCGGCCGAGCAGGTCGGACATGATCCGCGCGAGCGCGGTCTCCAACGCCGTCGACGGCGCCCGGTAACCGCGTGCGGCGGGCAGTTCGGCTTCGGCCAGGCGCAGCGCCACGGCCACCCGGTCGATCTTGCCGCCGCCGGCGTTGTACGGGATCTTGTCGGCGGCCACGATGACCTGCGGGATCATGTGCGCGGGAAGAAGATCGGCCAGCGCAGTCAGCACGTGGTCGGTGCTGACCGCGGGATCGTCGATGCGCACCAGCGCGCCCAGCACGTCCTTGCCGCCGTCGACGGGGATCACCGCCGCGACCGCCGCACCCACCCCGGGTACCCGGTTCAGCGCGGCCTCGACCTCGCCGAGTTCGATGCGGTAGCCGCTGAGCTTGACGCGCTGGTCGGTGCGGCCGATGAACTCCAGCGTGCCGTCCGGCCGGTAGCGCGCCAGGTCACCGGTCCGGTACCAGGTGCGGCCGTCGTGCTCGACGAACTTCTCGGCGGTCAGGTCGGGACGACCGCGGTAGCCGCGGGCGATGCCACGGCCGCTGAACCACAGTTCGCCGGGCACCCAGTCCGGGCAGTCCTCACCGGACGGGCTGACCACCCGGCAGGCGTTGTTCGGGAACGGTACGCCGTAGGGCACCGAGGGTGCGTTCGGAATCTCGTCCTGCGGGCCGATTTCGGAGATGGTGCCGTGGATGGCCGTCTCGGTCGCCCCGCCGAGGCCGGCGAAGCACATCTGCGGCGCCCGGGCGCGCAGTGCCCGGACCATGTCGGGACGCACCCAGTCACCGCCGGCGAGCACCACCCGCAGCGAGCTGATGTCGCCGGGCACCTCGGTGAGCATCTGCAGCCAGCCGGGCAGGAAGTTGACCACCGACACCCGGTGCTCCGCGATCAGGCGGGCCCAGGCGTCCGGGTCGCGGCGCTGGTCCTCGTCCACCATGACGATGGCGCCACCGGCGCGCAGCGTGCCGAACACATCGGGTACCGACATGTCCGATTCCAGGTGCGACAACGCCAGCGCCCGGTCTCCGGCACCGATCTCGAAGTGCCGGTAGAGGAATTCCAGCGTGTTGAGCACCGCGTCGTGGGTCAGCTCCACACCCTTGGGTTCACCGGTGGACCCGGAGGTGAACAACACATAGGCCAGATCGTCCGGGGCGACGGTAACCGGACTGAAAGATGCTGCGCCGGTATCGATATCACCGATACGCAGCGACGGGACGGTTGCCTCGGCGAGTACCCCCGGGACGTCGGTACCGCAGATCAGCGCGAACTTCACCCCACCGGTGGCCAGCATGCGGTGAGCCCGGTCGGCCGGCTGGTCCACGCCGACCGGCAGATATGCCGCACCGGCGGTGAGGATGCCCAGCAGCGCGGGAATCTGTTCGGCCCCCTTGGGACCCAGCACCGCCACGACGTCCCCGGAGCCGACGCCGGCCCCCTGGAGCGCGGCGGCGACTGCGAGCGCGCGGTCCCTGAGTTCGCCGTAGCGCATGGTGCCGCCGGAGGCGATCAGCGCGAGGGCCTCCGGGTTGGCGGCGGCGTTGCGGAAGAACCCGTCGACCAGGTTGTCACCGCTGGGCGGTGCGGTGGTCGCGTTGACGGCGTCGCGGACGGTGCGTGAGGACGCGGCCAGCGCGGGCGGATCCGGCCGGTCCCAGGCCGCGTCGTCGGCCGCCAGGCGGGCCAGTTCGGCGACCTCGTAGGCGAACATCGCCTCCGGAACCCCGGGCGGGAAGGCTTCGACCCGGAC
The DNA here is from genome assembly GCF_043974665.1 of Mycobacterium sp. AMU20-3851. Classification (NCBI taxonomy): domain Bacteria; kingdom Bacillati; phylum Actinomycetota; class Actinomycetes; order Mycobacteriales; family Mycobacteriaceae; genus Mycobacterium; species Mycobacterium sp. AMU20-3851. The sequence continues at coordinate 1,939,904 of NZ_CP146371.1, read as the reverse complement.
GTCCCAGTTGATCATCAGACCGTTGACCAGCGGGGTGGCCTGGGCGTCGATGAGCACCTGCGGCCCCTGGGAGATGGTCCACACCGGCTCGCCGAACTGGTCGGTGACGTCGCCGGCGAACAGATCGCCCAGGCCCAGGGCGCTGGTGTAGACGATGGTGGCCAGCGTCTGGGTGCCGCGGTGCCGGCTCATATCGCGCAGCACGTTCAAACCCGACACCGACGAGTGCGCTGCCGTGGCGTGCAGGGTCTCCTGCACGGCGCGGGCCCGGGCGGCCGGGGTATCGGCATCGGCGAGATCGATATCGAGCATCAGCGAGGAGGTGAAGCACCCCACCAGCTTGTCGACGTCGGCGTGATAGGGCTCGCGACCGAACATCGGCAGGTTGAGCAGGAATCGCGAGCTGGTCGACCAGCGGGCCAGCGCATTGGAGTAGGCCGCCGCGACCGCCATCGCCGGGGTGATGCCGCGTTTGTGGGCATTGGCGTACAGCGCATCGCGGGTCGGCACGTCGAAGATGTGCCACAACCTGATGTTGCGCAACGGGTTTGCCTGCTCATCGCGCGGAACCAGCGGCAACGCAGGGGGTTCGGGAAGATCGGGGACCCGCTCCGCCCACCACTGCACGTCCTCCTGCGACGGCGGCGGGGTCGAGGCGGTCAGTTGTGCCCGGTATTCGCGGTAGGTGTATCCGAGTTCAGGGAGGTCGACGCCGCGGTAGAGGGCGGCCAGGTCTGCCATGAAGTTGCGGAAGCTGACCGCATCGGCGGCCTGCATGTCCATATCCACGTGCAGACGGGTGCGCCCGCCGGTCAGCAGGGACAGCGAAATCTGCAGAACCTCGTTGTCCAGCAACTGATGCGATTTGTCGTCACGGATGCGTTCGAGGCGCTCGCGGGCGACCGCGGGGTCGAGGTCGGTCAGGTCGTAGACGGTGACCGGCAACCCCCGGTCGCTGATCCGCTGGGTGCCGTCGGGCAGGATCTCCTGACGCAACATCGGATGGCGGGCAACAAGTTTCGTCGCCGCCCGCTGAAGTCGATCCGGATCCACACCGGCGCCGTCGAATTCGACGTAGAGGTGCGCGGCCACGCCGCCGAGTTCCTGCTCCCCGTGGCGGCCCACCCACATGGCGTGCGCGATCGGAGCCAGGGAGAAGGGGGCGTCGGGATCGGCATCCGGGCCGCCGGTGGCCTCGGATGATGTGCCGGATGTCGCGTGGGATTCCGCGGCGGGTGCCGCCGGGACGTGCTCGGCCACCAGCTCCTGCCAGGCGGCCACCGTCGGGTGGGCGGCCAACGCGGCGAAGCCGACCGCGATACCTTGCTTACGCCAGCGTCCCGACAGCGACATCATCCGGATGGAGTCGAGGCCGGAGGCGATGAGATCGGCATCGGGATCCAGCGCGTCCGGCGCGATCCCGAGCAGTTCAGCCACCTCGGCGCGCACGGTGTCTGATGTCGTCGCAGCGACGCCCACTCTGGTTCCTCCGAAGATTTAGTACAGGCTCCCCTAACTCAGGTGAGGCTACCTTATATTCGTATTTGCATTACACCTACCCAGAGGGACGGTTTTTCCAGGATGAGCACGGCTTTTTCGCAGGAATGCGGCGATCTGAACAGCGGTTTCGTCCCGTTCCCGGCCGATCGCGCTGCCACCTACCGGCAGGCGGGCTACTGGACCGATGAACCGCTGGACTCCATTCTCAGCAACGGCGCGAGAAAATGGCCCGACACCGCGGCGATCATCGACTCCGAGCGCCGGTATACCTTCGCCGAACTGGACTCGCTGGCCGATCTGGTCGCGGCCCGTCTGCGCGCGCTGGGGCTGCGTCCCGGCGACCGGATACTGCTGCAGTTACCCAACAGCACCCAGTTCGCCGTCGCCTTCTTCGGATTGTTGCGCGCGGGAGTGGTGCCGGTGATGTGCCTGTTCGGGCACCGCTCCGCCGAACTCAGCCACTTCGCCGCGGTGAGCGGTGCGGTCGGACTCATAATCACCGATACGGCAGCCGGATTCGACTTCCGCGAGATGGCCGCGACGCTGCAGCAGGAACATCCCGCGCTGCGTCACGTGATCGTCGACGGTGATCCCGGCCTCTATCTCCCCTGGTCCACGCTCACCGCACCGGCGCACGGCGGCGAACCGACCACCCCGCCGGCCCGGGAGAACTTCGACGCGGCCGCCCCGGCCCTGCTACTGGTCTCCGGTGGCACCACCGGACTGCCGAAGCTGATCGCGCGGACCCACAACGACTATCTGTACACCGCGGTCGCCTCGGCCCAGACCTACCTGATGACCAGCGCGGACACCTACCTCGTCGCGTTGCCCGCCGGCCACAACTTCCCGTTGGCCTGCCCCGGTCTGCTCGGCGCGATGACCGTCGGCGCCCCGACCGTCTTCACCGCCGACCCCAGTCCGGAGAACGCGTTCGGCCTCATCGACAAGTACCAGGTGACGGTGACCGGCCTGGTCAACGCCCTGGCCAAGGTGTGGTCGCAGGCCTGCGACTGGGAACCCGTGCTGCCCACGTCGCTGCGCGTGGTCCAGGTCGGCGGATCCCGGATGACCGCCGAGGAAGCCGAGTTCATCCTCGACAAGCTCACCCCGGGCCTGAGCCAGATCTTCGGCATGGCCGAGGGAATGCTGAACTTCACCCGCCCCGGCGACCCGGTCGAGGTGCAGGTGCACACCCAGGGCCGGCCGATGTCCGACCTGGACGAGATGCGGGTGGTCGACGAGAACGGCGCCGATGTGGCTCCCGGCGAAGAGGGCGAACTGCTGGTACGCGGCCCGTACACGATCAACGGGTACTACCGCGCCGAGGAGGCCAACGCCCGCTCGTTCAGTCCGGACGGCTACTACCGCTCCGGTGACCGGGTGCGCATCTTCGCCGACGGTCCGCGGGCCGGCTACGTCGAGGTGACCGGCCGGATCAAGGATGTGATCCACCGCGGCGGCGAGACCGTGTCGGCCTCCGACCTGGAGGAGCACCTGTTCGCCCACCCGGACATCTATGCCGCGGCCGCGGTCGCCATGCCCGACGAGTACCTGGGTGAGAAGATCTGTGCCGCAGTCGTTTTCTCGGGCAAGCCGGTGACCCTGGCCCAACTCAACAGCTTCCTGGACGCCCGCGGGGTGTCGGCGCACACCAAGCCGGACATGCTCGCCGCACTGCCGGCACTGCCGAAGACCGCGGTCGGCAAGGTGGACAAGAAGCAGATCATCGAACTGCTGAGGTCGTCATGACGGCTAATCCGTTCATGCAGTTGCCATCTCGGTCACGGGTGTGTGCAGAGGCACACAACGTAGACCTCCGCCTGCCGTCGGCACGTGCCACGATCTGTGTAAACGCAACCGATGCGGCACCGCCGGCCGCGAACCAGAACCGATGATGTGAAGAGGATCCGCAGCCGTGACGCTTAACGGAAGTACCTCCGGGCAGCAGGAACCCACCCTGGAACCGATCGCCATCATCGGCATCGGGTGCCGACTGGCCGGCGATATCGAAACCCCGGCAGATTTCTGGCGGTTCCTGCTCGACGGCGGCAGCGCGGTCGGCGAGGTCCCCGCCGAGCGGTGGGAGCCGTACCTGCGCCGGGATCCCCGGAACGCGGCCATTCTCAAGGCCACCACGCAAAGGGGCAGTTTCCTGTCCGATCTACCCGGCTTCGACGCGGAATTCTTCGGGGTGTCCCCGCGCGAGGCCGAACTGATGGATCCGCAGCAGCGCCTCGCGCTTGAGGTGAGCTGGCAGGCCCTGGAGGACGCCGGGGTGCCGCCCCGCGCCCTGGCCGGCAGCGACACCGCGGTGTTGATGGGCGTCAACTCCGACGACTACGGCAAGCTCGTCATGGAGGACCTGCCCGGCATCGAGGCCTGGACCGGTATCGGCACCGCGCTGTGCGGGATCGCCAACCGGGTGTCGCACCTGCTCGACCTGCGCGGCCCGAGTGTGGCATTGGACGCCGCGTGCGCGGCCTCCCTGGTCGCCGTCCATCAGGCCTGTCAGCTGCTGCGCGCCGGTGAGACCTCGCTGGCGCTGGCCGGCGGGGTCAGCGCGCTCATCGGCCCCGGCCTGACCCGGGTGCTCGACGTCGCCGGCGCCACCGCGCCGGACGGCCGGTGCAAGTCCTTCGACGACTCCGCCGACGGGTACGGGCGCGGCGAGGGTGCGGCAGTGGTGGTCCTCAAACGCCTCGCCGACGCCCAGCGCGACAACGACCGGGTGTTGGCGGTCGTGCGCGGCGGCGCGGTCGCCCAGGACGGCAGGACCGTCGGCATCATGTCCCCCAACGGCGCCGCGCAGGAGCAGATGTTCCGGCGCACCTGCGACACCGCCGGCATCGACCCGGCCAGCGTCGACTTCGTCGAGGCGCACGGCACCGGCACCCCGACCGGTGACCCGGTCGAGCTGAACGCGCTGTCGGCGGTCTACGGCGTGGGCCGACCCGCCGACCGGCCCTGCCTGGTGGGTTCGGCCAAACCGAACACCGGTCACCTCGAAGGTGGCGCCGGGGTGGTCGGCTTGGTGAAGGCGACCCTGGCGCTGCATCACGAGGCGGTTCCGCCGACCGCCGGGGTGCGCACACCCACCACCGCGGTGGACTGGCGCACCAACGGCCTGCGGGTGAACACCGAGACCGAGAGCTGGCCGCGTGGACCGCGCCCGCGCCGCGCGGCGGTGTGCAGCTACGGCTACGGCGGCACCATCGCGCACGTCCTGCTCGAGGAGGCCCCGGCCCCGGGCGCCGTGCCGATCGGAACGCCGAAAACGTCCGGTATCCAAGTGGTTCCGGTCTCCGGACGGTCGCCGTCCCGACTGGCCGCCAACGCCGAGGCGCTCGCCGACCACCTGCGTTCCGCACACGACGAGCTGCCCGAAGTGGCGGCCACCCTGTGGTCACGGCGCTCACACGAACCGGTGCGGGCCGCGATCGTCGCCGAGGACCACAAGGAACTCGTCGTCGGCCTGGACGCGCTGGCCGCCGGCGAGCGCAACTCCTCGGTGGCCACCGGTTCGGTGGTGCCCGGTGCGTCCGACGGCGCGGTCTGGGTGTGCTCCGGGCACGGCTCGCACTGGGTGGGCATGGGCGCCGAACTCCTGCGCGAGGAACCGGAGTTCGCCGCCGTCATCGACGCCATCGACCCGGTCTTCGGCGCCGAACTCGGCTTCTCCGCCCGCGAGGCACTGGCCACCGGCGAGCACGGCGGCACCGACCAGGTGCAGGCGCTGACCTTCGCCATGCAGGTCGGCCTGGCCGCGGTACTGCGATCCCGCGGCGCGGCACCGGCGGCCGTGATCGGCCATTCCGTCGGCGAGGTCGCCGCGTGCGTCATCTCCGGGGTGTTCGATCTGACCGACGGCGCCAAGGTGGCCTGCTACCGCGCCCGCGGGTTCCGTGCGGTGCAGGGCAAGGGTGCCATGGCGCTGGTCGCCCTGTCCTTCGCCGAGACCGAGCAGCGCCTGGCCGGCCGCACCGATGTGGTCGCCGCGATCAGCGCCTCCCCCGAATCGACCGTCATCTCCGGCACCGCCGACGAGGTGCGGGCCCTGGCGGCCCACTGGGCGGAGGCCGGGATCGTCACCCGGATGGTGAACACCGACGTCGCCTTCCACAGCCCCGCCATGGACGATCTGACGGCCGAGCTGGCCCGACTGACCGGGGCATTGCACCCACAGCCGCCCACCATCCCGCTGTACAGCACCGCGATGGCCGACCCGCGGTCGACCGCGGGGCGCGGACCCGACTATTGGGTGGCCAACCTGCGGGGCCGGGTCCGGTTCGCCGAGGCCGTCACCGCCGCGGCCGCGGACGGTCACCGGTTGTTCCTGGAGGTTGCCGCGCACCCGGTTGTCTCCCATTCCATCGTCGACGCCTTGTCGCACAACGGAATCGACGACTACGCCGTACTGCCGCTGCACCGCCGCAACATGCCCGAGGTCCGCTCGGTCAGCACCGCGATCGCCGCACTGCACTGCCACGGCGCACCGGTCGCACTCGGCCCCTCGCAGCCGCGGTGGGCCCACGATCTGCCCGGTACCCAGTGGCAGCATCGCCGGTTCTGGCGCACCCCGGCCGCGCCTCCGGGCGGTGGTGCGGTGCATGATCCGCAGACCAACACCCTGCTGGGCGGCCGGCTCGAGGTGACCGGTGCGGTGCCGGCCAAGGTGTGGCAGACCCAGCTCGACATGGACACCCGGCCCTACCCGGGTGATCACCCGGTGCAGGGCACCGAGATCATCCCGGCCGCGGTGCTGCTCAACACCTTCCTGACCGCGACCGGTGGTGACATCACCGATGTCCGGTTGCGCACCCCGGTCGCGCCGGGGCGGGCACGCGCGGTGCAGGTGGTGCTGCAGGACCGCGCGCTGGCGCTGTCCTCCCGGATTCACGACGACGCCGCCGACGGCGACACCGACCGCAGTGGCTGGCTCACGCACTGCACCGCGACCGCGGCCGCCCCGGCGGCGCTGCCGGCCGCGGTCGACCCCGACGCCGTGCGGGCCCGCTGCACCGAGGTGCTGCCGTCCGGCCATGTGATGGACACGCTCGCCGAACTCGGCGTGGCGGCCATGGGATTCCCTTGGCAGATAACCGAACTGCTGCGTGGCGACGGCGAGATGCTGGCCGTGGTCCGCGCCGAACCGGACGGCTCGGCGCCGGCCACCTGGGCCGGCCTGCTGGATGCCGCGACGTCGGCGGCCTCCATCGTGTTCGCCAGCCCGCTGCGCCTGCGGATGCCGGCCCGGATCGACCGGCTGTCGCTGCGCGGTGCGCCGGTTCCGTTGGCGGTCATGCACATTCGCCGCGGCACCGGCAGCTCCATCGCCGATGTGACGATCACCGATGCGGACGGCGCGGTGGTCGGCTTCATCGGCGGCATGTTCTTCGATCAGCTGGAGAACCCGGGCGGCAACGACGTCGGCCGGATGATCCAGCAGCTGGCCTGGCATCCGACCCCGTGGCAGAGCTCATCCCGACCGGCCCAGGTCATCCTGGTCGGCGGGGACGCCGCGACGTTGGCCTGGTGCATGCGCGATCTCGCGGCCGCCGATGTGGACCACCGGCTGTGCAAGACCCCGGAGGAGATCCCCGCCGCGCCGGCCCAGGGTGCGGTGGTGCTGGTGTTGCCCGGCGCCGGGGAGACCCCGGTCGACAACGTCACCGTGGTGCACCGGACGCTGACCGCCCTGCTGGATCGGTCCTCGCAGGTCCAGCTGTGGGCACTGACCCGAGGCGTCTACGAGGGCAGTGAGATCGACGGCTCACCGCTGTGGGGGTACTCCCGGATCGCCGCCGCCGAACATCCCGGGCTGTGGGGCGGCGTCATCGATGTCGCCGACGACAGCCTGCCGATCGGGGTGCTGGCCGCGCTCGGCGGCCACGGGGTGGTCGTGGTCCGCGACGACATCGCACTGACCGCCCGGCTGGCCCCCGCTGCGACCACCCGGCGTGCGACGCTGACCTGCTCCCCGGCCGGCACCTACCTGATCACCGGCGGCACCGGGGCGCTCGGGGTGCGGATGGCCGCGCGGCTGGCCGATCTGGGCGCGCGCCGCATCGTGCTGCTGTCGCGCAGCGGCATCGCCGACCGCGCGGACTGGCAGCCCGACCAGGAGCCGATCCGCACCATCGTGGCGCTGGAGGAACGCGGCGTATCGGTGCGGGTGGCCGCCGTCGACATCGCCGCGCCCGGCGCGGCCGACGGGCTGCGGGCCGCGCTGGCCGACCTACCGCCGGTGCGCGGTGTCGTGCATGCCGCCGGTGTGGAGGCCGGGGCGCTGCTGGCTGGTACCACCGCCGAGGACTTCGCGGCCGCCATGCACCCGAAGGTGGACGGCACGCTGACCCTGCACGAGGTGTTCCCCCCGGGCGAGCTGGACTGGATGGTGCTGTTCTCCTCCTGCGGCTATCTGGCCGGGTTCCCGGGCCAGGGCGCCTACGCCTGCGCGAACGCGTTCCTGGACGCGTTCGCCCAGCACCGGCGCAGCCTCGGTGACCGCACCACCGCGGTGGCCTGGACCGCCTGGCGCGGTCTCGGAATGGGTTCGGAATCAAGCTTTGTCGCCGCGCAACTCAGCGCTCTGGGCATGGGCACCGTCGGCGCCGACGACGCGATGCGGGCCCTGGATCTCGCGGTGCGCGCGGATCAGCCGCACATCGTGGTACTGCCGGTGACCGCGGACGCCGCGTCGGTGCCGATGCTCGCCGATATCGCGCCACGGGATGACGACGACGTCGACGGTTCCGGCCTGAGCGGGTTGGCTGTGCCGGTCGGGCGCGACGACGTGGACATCGCGGAGTGGGTCGGCGATCTGGTGGTGGCCACGGTGGCAGCCGAACTGGGCTTGGCCGAGGACGGGGTGGACCCGCGGCTGCCGCTGGCCGAGATCGGGGTGGACTCCATCATGACCGTCGCGCTGCGCAAACAGCTGGAGCGCAAGACCGGGCTGGCGCTACCGCCGACCCTGCTGTGGGAGCACCCGACCGCCGCCGCTGTCACCACCCGGATCGTGGAACTGCTTACACCACACGATCATTCGGCACAGGATGAGGTGAGCGCGGAAGTCGGGGCGGCCTGTTCCTGAGCGGTCAGTCCTCAAGAAGGTCGCGTACCACCGCATCGGCCAGCAACCGGCCCCGGTCGGTGAGCACGAGCCGGTCGGCGCTGGCGTGCACCAGCCCGTCGAACAGCGCCACCTGCGCGCGGCGCTGTTCATGTTCGGTCAGCACCGCTTTGGGCAATCCGCTGCGCAAACGCATCCGCAGCATCACGTCCTCGATGTGCCGGGCGGTGTCGTCGAGATCCTCGGAATCGGCCACCGGCAGCCGCCGTTCGGCCAGAGCCTGGGCATAGGCGTTGGGATGCTTGACGTTCCACCACCGGGTGGCACCGAGGAAGCTGTGCGCACCCGGGCCGGCACCCCACCAGTGCCCGCCGTCCCAGTAGCCGAGGTTGTGCCGGCACTCGCCGCCCGGCCGGCTCCAGTTGGACACCTCGTACCACTGCATCCCGGCCGCCGACAGCCGCGCGTCGAGCAGCTCGTAGCGGTCGGCCAGCACGTCGTTGTCCGGGGCGGGCAGCTCACCGCGCCGGACGCGGCGCGCCAGGGCGGTGCCGTCCTCGACGATCAACGCGTAGGCCGAGATGTGGTCGACGCCCGCACCCAGCGCGGTGTCGATCGAACGCCGCAGATCGTCGTCGCTCTCGCCCGGGGTGCCGTAGATCAGGTCCAGGTTGACGTGCTCGAACCCCTCGGCGCGGGCCTCCAGCGCGGCGGCCGGGGCCCGGCCCGCCGAGTGCACCCGGTCGAGCACCGCGAGCACGTGCGGCGCGGCCGACTGCATGCCCAGTGAGATGCGGGTGTAGCCGGCCGCGCGCAGCCGGGCGAACAGGGCCGGGGAACTGGACTCCGGATTGGCCTCCGTGGTGACCTCGGCGCCGGGGGCCAGCGGGAAATGTTCCCGCACGGCGGCCAGCACCGCGGCCAGCCCGTCCGCGCCGAGCATGGTCGGGGTGCCGCCGCCGACGAAGACGGTGTCCACCGGCCGGGACCCGACCCGTTGGGCGGCCAGTTCCAGCTCGACCCGTACCGCGGCCAGCCAGCCGTCCGGGTTGGCGCCCCCCAGCTCGGAGGGGGTGTAGGTGTTGAAGTCGCAGTAGCCGCAGCGGGTGGCGCAGAACGGCACGTGGATGTAGATGCCGAACGGCCCGCCACTTCTCATACCGGGAATTGTCCCAGAGTTGGTTTTGCTCACCGTGAGCCCAACTCTTGGCCCGATTGGGGCAGGTGGGGGCCTCCGTGGCACAATGGCCGACGTGACCGCCGCCGTTGACAGCACCACCCGCATCACGCTGGTGGCCCGGCGCCATGTCGATTTCAAGCGCACCTGTACCTGTTGCTGTCTTCCTTGATCCCGTAGACCTGCCCACCTACCCATAGCTGGTCGCCGGATCTGCGCTTCCGGAACAGCCACCGGTGCACTGCGCGATCCTGAGCCGGCTCCAGAACAACACGGAGCTCCGAGACATATGACCGAGACAGTCGCCAAGCCCGCCGGTACCGATAAGCCGAAGCCGGTGAAACGCCCCCGCGGGGAGGGCCAATGGGCGCTCGGCTACCGGGAGCCGCTCAACGCCAATGAGCAGGCCAAGAAGGACGACAACCCGCTCAACGTGCGGGAGCGCATCGAGAACATCTACGCTCCGGGCGGCTTCGACAGCATCGACAAGGGTGATCTGCGCGGCCGTTTCCGCTGGTGGGGTCTGTACACCCAGCGCAAGCCCGGCTACGACGGCACCTGGACCGGTGACGAGAACACCGACATGCTGGAGGACTCGTACTTCATGCTGCGGGTCCGCAGCGACGGCGGTGCGCTGAGCGCGGCCGCGCTGCGCACCCTCGGCGGCATCTCCACCGAGTTCGCCCGCGACACCGCCGACCTGTCCGACCGGCAGAACGTCCAGTACCACTGGATCGAGGTCGAGAACATGCCGGAGATCTGGCGTCGCCTCGACGCGGTCGGCCTGCAGACCACCGAGGCCTGCGGCGACTGCCCCCGCGTCGTGCTGGGTTCCCCGCTGGCCGGTGAGTCGCTGGACGAGATCATCGACGGCACCCCGGCCGTCAACGAGATCGTCAAGCGCTACATCGGCAAGCCCGAGTACTCCAACCTGCCGCGCAAGTTCAAGACCGCGATCTCGGGCCAGCAGGACGTGGTGCACGAGGTCAACGACGTCGCGTTCATCGGCGTCGAGCATCCCGAGCACGGTCCCGGCTTCGACCTGTGGGTCGGCGGCGGGCTGTCCACCAACCCGATGCTGGCCCAGCGGGTCGGGGTATGGGTGCCGCTGGACGAGGTGCCCGACGTGTGGGAAGGCGTGGTCAGCGTGTTCCGCGATTACGGCTACCGCCGGCTGCGGGCCAAGGCCCGGCTGAAGTTCCTGATCAAGGACTGGGGCGTGCAGAAGTTCCGTGAGGTGTTGGAGACCGAGTACCTCAAGCGTCCCCTGATCGACGGTCCGGCGCCCACCCCGTCCACCCGGCCCATCGACCACGTCGGCGTGCAGAAGCTCAAGAACGGGCTCAACGCCGTCGGTGTCTCCCCCATCGCCGGCCGGGTCACCGGCACCATCCTGACCAAGATCGCCGATCTGGCCGAGGCAGCGGGCTCGGACCGGATCCGGTTCACGCCCTACCAGAAGCTCATCGTCCTGGACGTCCCCGACGACAAGCTCGACGAGCTGCGCGCCGGTCTGGATGCGCTCGGCCTGCCGTCCACCCCGTCACACTGGCGGCGCAACCTGATGGCCTGCACCGGCATCGAGTTCTGCAAGCTCAGCTTCGCCGAGACCCGCAGCCGGTCCCAGGTGCTGGTGCCGGAGCTGGAGAAGCGCCTGGAGGACCTGAACGCCCAGCTCGACGTCCCGGTGACCATCAACATCAACGGCTGCCCCAACTCGTGCGCCCGGATCCAGGTCGCCGATATCGGGTTCAAGGGACAGATGGTCGACTCAGGCGAAAATGGCAACGATCCTGTAGAGGGCTTCCAGGTGCATCTGGGCGGCAGCCTCGGCCTGGACAGCGGTTTCGGCCGCAAGCTGCGCCAGCACAAGGTGCTCGCCACCGAACTCGGCGACTACATCGAGCGGGTTGTTCGCAACTTCGTGAAACAACGTGAGGACGGCGAGCGTTTCGCTCAGTGGGCGGTCCGTGCGGACGAGGCCGACCTGCGATGAGCATCGACGCGAAGACCGGAAATCAGGTGATTGTGTGACTGTGCGGACCGAAGAGGATCTGATCGCGCTCGCCGAGCGCGGCGCGGCGGAGTTGGACGGCGCGAGTGCCGAGGAACTGCTGCGCTGGACCGACGAGCATTTCGGTGGCCAGTATGTGGTGGCCTCGAACATGCAGGACGCGGTGCTCGTCGAGATGGCCGCGAAGGTGCGCCCCGGCGTGGACGTGCTGTTCCTGGACACCGGCTACCACTTCGCCGAGACCATCGGCACCCGGGATGCGGTCGAGGCGGTCTACGGCGTGCGCGTGGTGAACGTCGCCCCCGAGCACAGCGTGGCCCGCCAGGACGAACTGCACGGCAAGGACCTGTTCGCCCGCGACGCGGCGGCCTGCTGCCGGATGCGCAAGGTCGAGCCGCTGGGCAAGGCGCTGAGCGGTTACTCGGCATGGGTGACCGGCATCCGTCGGGTCGAGGCCCCGACCCGCGCGAACGCACCGCTGATCAGCTGGGACGCCGCGTTCGGCCTGGTGAAGATCAATCCGATCGCCGCCTGGAGCGATGAGGACATGCAGGCCTATATCGATGCCAACGGCATCCTCGTCAATCCGCTGGTCTACGAGGGCTACCCGTCGATCGGGTGCGCCCCCTGCACCACCAAGCCGGCCGAGGGCGCCGATCCGCGCTCCGGACGGTGGGCCGGGCAGGCGAAGACCGAATGCGGGTTGCACGCCTCGTGAGCCACCGGTGATGTCGCCGGTACTGGTGTTGACCGCGCACGGCAGCGCCGACCCGCGCTCGGCGGTGACGACCCGCGCGGTGGCCGACACCATCCGCCGGCTGCGGCCGGGCCTGGACGTGGTACCCGCCTTCTGCGAGCAGACCGCGCCCAACCTGGTCGACGTACTGCGCGAGGTCGGCGACCGGGCGGTCGTCACCCCGCTGCTGCTGGCCGACGCGTTCCACGCACGCACCGACATCCCGGCGATGATCACCGCCAGCGGCGTGCGTGCCCGCCAGGCCGAGGTGCTCGGCGAGGACGACCAACTGGTGGCGGTGCTGCGCCGCCGCATCGCCGAAGTCGGTGTGGCCGTGGATGATTCGAATGTCGGTGTGATCGTCACCGCGGTCGGTTCATCGCGCCCGGCGGCCAATGCCCGCACCTCGACGGTGGCTCCTGCGGTAGCCGTCGGAACCCGCTGGGCCGGTGTCACCACCGCGTTTGCGACCGGGCCGAAACCGTCGCTGGCCGCGGCCGCACATCGCCTCCACCGGCTCGGGGCGGACCGCATCGTCATCGCGCCGTGGTTCCTGGCGCACGGCAGGATCACCGACCGGGTCGCCGATTTCGCTGCCACACATGATATTCCGATCGCCGCACCGCTCGGGTCGCACCGCCTGGTGGCCGAGACGGTGCTGGACCGCTTCGACGCGGCGCTGACGCTGGCCGCCGCCGCGTAAACACACCCCCGACGGTTATCCCCTCCCCGGAACGCGGTTCGGCCGGGCAACGGCACTCCGCCGCCCCACGCCGACATCTCTGGCAAATTTGGATGACCTCAAACCGCTGCCGGAATGTGACATCAGACTCATTTTTCAGCAAACAATTGACCTGATGATCGAGACCTCGAAGGATTGAGCGACGTCGCGCCGCGGTTCGCGGATCCGCGACGGACGGACATGGGGAGTCGGAGTTCTTCCCTGATGGCGGCGGGGACAATCGTGGCAGGCAAGCGGCACAACGGGGTGGTATCGGCGACCATTGACGGGTTCAGATCCCTGTCTGCCACCCGCCGGTTCTGGACGTTGACGATCGCACTGGCAACCAGCCTCACACTGCTCGCCCTGACCATTTTCAACACCACATCGTCAATTTCAGCAAATTTCTCTTCGCAAGGACTCCACATCGACCCCGGGCATCCCGGCAGTGTTGTGGAGATCAGCGCGCTGGCCTCCGTCAACCCCGAGATCCGTGCCGTCAGCACTACCTCCGTCCGCATCGTGTACCGCTCGACGGACGCCACGTCGGGGGAGCTCGTCGACGTGTCCGGGGCGTTCTTCCTCCCGGCCGGCCGCGCGCCCGCCGGTGGTTGGCCGGTGGTGGCCGTCGCGCATCAGGGCGAGGGCATCGACGAGCCATGCGCACCGTCGCGGACCAGCAGCCTGCTGGGCAACGCGCCCATCGTGGCCACGCTGCTGCAAAAGGGTTATGCCGTGGCGGTCACCGACTATGCCGGGCTCGGTGAACCCGGCCGGCCCAATGACTACCTCGACGTGACAAGCGCCGGACGCAACGTCATCGACTCGGTCCGGGCCCTGCGCGGGGTGTTTCCCGATATCTCGGTCCGGTGGGCGGTTTTCGGTATCGGGCTGGGCGGTGCGGCGGCGTGGACGGCCAATCAACAAGCTGACGGATACGCAGCCGAGATGGATCTGGTCGGCGCGGCAGCGCGTTCGCCGATGAGTGATCTCGGTCCGCTGCTTGAACGGGCCCAGACCGGGCCGCTGACCGTTGACCAGCGCAAGGTACTGCTCTGGTCGGTGGCCTCGTTGGCCCGCCGGCACCCTGACCTCGACCTCGACGATTACCGACACGGGATCGTCGCCCAGAACTGGGCCGATGTGACGGCGTGCTTCGGTGCCGGCGTCCGACGCGGCGAGATCGCGATCGCGGCGATGACTCCGGCAGACCTGACGCCCAAGACGCCCGAGGCCGCCGCCACCCTCGGCGACCTCATCTCGCGTCGCGCACTTCCGGATGCTCCCTTGAGTGCACCGCTGTCCGTCGTCAACGATGCCGAAGACACCGTCGTCGAACCTCAGTGGAACAACGAGGCAATAACCAAGGCATGCGGTCGGGGCGGCAGCGTCGCCTGGCGCACCAATTACGCCACGGGACGACAGAACACCATCGGCTACCACATCGAGCACTCGGTGGCAGACCAAATAAAGTGGCTCGCAGACAGATTCAACGGGCGACCGGCCTACAACGGGTGTGCCTCAATCGCAGCGAGCAGTGCCGGCGCCGGCACTGTGCTCTCGGCCGAGGACATGCCCGGCGTCGCCGCCGCATTCGGATTGCCCACTGGTTCACGGGCGGTGCGGGTGCTGTACCAGTCGACGAACGGCGACACCGGAGCGCCGACCACGGTCTCCGGGACCGTCTTCGCGCCGGCCGGCCACCCACCGCCGGGCGGTTGGCCGGCCCTGGCTTTCGGCCACGGCACCACCGGCATTCGCGAAGAGTGCGCTCCCTCCCTGTTGTTCCAGGGACCGGGATCCTGGTTGGCGGCCGCGGTCGGGCCCGCTGTCGCCAAGCTTCTCGAGATGGGTTTCGCCGTCGGCTTCTCGGACTACGAGGGTCTGGGTGCTCCGGGTATCCATCGATACGTGGACTTCCGCACGGCCGGACTGAACATGATCGACTCGATCCGGGCACTCCGAGCGACCTTTCCCGGTGTCTCGACGCGCTGGGCCGCCATCGGTACATCCCAGGGCGCCGGTGCTACATGGGCCGCAGATGAGCAATCCGACAGTTACGCACCAGAACTCGAGCTCATCGGCGCCGTCGCCTTGGCACCGCCGACCGATCTGACCGGTCTCGTCGACAAAGCCATCAGCGGTGACATCACCCAGAACCAACTCGGCGTCCTGCAGACCATTCTGGCCTCGTTCGCCCGTGCCGACCCCGGCTTCGACATCGACGAGTTCCGGCGCGGATCTGCCACCGGGAACTGGGAGTTGCTCAGCTCGTGCGACACGTCAACCACAGCGGCCCGAGCCGTCGCGCTGGAGTCGCTGACTGCCGAAGACCTGAAACCGGCAACGCCGTCGGCCGCTGGCCGACTGCGCGCGATGCTGGAGCAACGTAAGCTTCCGCAGCACCCGATGTCGGCCCCGATATTCATCGTGTACGGGGCCGAGGATCGTCTCATCGATGCCACCTGGACCTCGACTGCGATCACCCGCGCCTGTGCGCTCGGCGGCATGATCGCCTTCGAGGCACAGAACGGTCGAGGGCACGACGACCTGGACGCGAGTTCTGCGATCGGCTGGTTGCTCGACCGGTTCGCCGGAAAACCGGTCGACAGCGAGTGCCCCAGGCAGACGTGACACAGGTCGGCCGGGCCGTCCTTCAGGGTTGGACCTGGAACACCGCGTTGAACGGGGTCCGCGCAGCCTCGCGGAACCGGGTGAACCCGGCGCTGGTGACCACCTCACGGATGCGTGCCGGGCCGGCCTGGGTGCCCAGCGCCAACCCGACCGGCTGGGCCAGCGAGGACGGTGTGCACAGCAACGTCGAGAACCCGTAGTAGGCGCGCCCGACCGGCGTGAAGTTGTCCTCGACGCGGTCGCCGGCCGCCGGCTCCACGATCATCCAGGTGCCATCGTCGTCGAGCACGCTGCGCACGTGCCGGGCGGCCCCGACCGGATCACCCATATCGTGTAGGCAGTCGAACATGGTGACCAGATCGTAAGGGCCACCGGTGAACCCGTCCGCGGGTGCACATTCGAAGGACACCATCGCATCGACTCCGGCCAGCCTGGCCCGGTCGCGGGCGGTGTCGATCGACCCCGCGTGCACGTCGGTGCCGGTGAACTGCGACTGCGGAAAAGCCTGGGCCATCAGGATTGTGGAGGCGCCGTGCCCGCACCCGACGTCGGCCACCCGGGCACCGCGGGTCAGCTTCGCCGGGACGCCGTCGAGCGCCGGTAGCCATTCCGAGACCAGGTGCGCCGCATAGGTGGGCCGGAAGAATCGTTCGCACCCGATGTGGACGTCGGAGTTGTGGTCGCCCCACGACACGCCGGCGCCGGTCGCGGCGGCGTCGAAGATCTTCGTCGCGTCCCGCGCGGTGCCGTGCGCGGTCTGGAACAGCCCGATCACGAAGGCCGGACTGCTCTCATCAGCCAGCGCGGTGGCCTGCTCCGGCCCCAGCGAGTACCGACCCGACGACGCGTCGTAGTCGACGAAGTGTCCCGCAGCCTGGGCGTTGAGCCACTCCCTGGCGTAATGCTCATCGGTACCGGTGCGCTCGGCCAGTTCGGCCGGTGTGCTCGCGCCGTGACTGCTCAGCGACCGGTAGTAGCCCAGCCTGTCCCCCATCACGACCAGCGCGCAGTTCAGTGCGGCGCCCGCCTCTTCCACCGCGCGCATGACGAAGGCCATGAGCCGGTCCTGGTCGACGGCGGGGCTGCTGATGATGTCCATTTGACCTGTCCTTCCACTCGACTGCCGGAGGCCGGTCGGTCACGGAAGAGGTCGGAACATCGTGTCGGCATGCTGCGGCCCCATCACACGGCCGCCACCACCGATCAGGTCAAAACTACGCCGATGACAGCACCCACAGCGCATATCCACTCCGAGATAGTGGACCAAATTCCGATAACGGCTACTATTTGGATATGAACGATGATCCAAAACCGCGTCGCCTCACCCGTGCGGAGAGCAAGGAACTCACGCGGCGCCGACTGCTCGACGCCGCCGCCGGGATGTTCGCGCGCCGCGGGTATTCCGCCGCCACCGTGGACGAGATCGCCGAATCCGCCGGGTTCTCCGTGGGCGCGGTCTACTCCAACTTCGCCAACAAGGACGAAATGTTCGCTGCCCTGATGACCGACCGGGCGGTCGATCGGATGGATGCGGTCGGTGACATCATCCGGTCCGCCCAGGCCGAATCGGCCGATCCGCTACACGCCCTGGGCCGGATGCTGATCGAGATGGCCGACAAGGAGATCGACGCCGCGGTGCTGCGCACCGAGTTCTGGCTGCATGCGGTGCGCAATCCCGACCTGATGCAGATCGAGGCCGCGGCGTCTGCCAAGACTCTCGACGCTTTGCGCGGGATTCTGTCGAACATGTTGGAGCGCAACGGTGTCGATGTCGAGCAGGTCTCGGTCGACGACTTCGCCACCACCACGCTGGCCATGTTCGGCGGCCTGATCCGGCAGCGCCGCATCGAACCCGAACGCGTAACCGAGGAAATGTTCGGCCAGGCCCTGCGCTGGCAGCTCGCCGGCATGCCGCGCAAGCAGGACAGGGACCGCTGACATGGAATGGATCGGCAACATCGGCCTCTACGCGATCCCCGCGTTCCTGCTGCTGCTGAGCATCGAGTTCCTCGGCGACTGGCTGGAACGGCGACGCGATCGCAAGGCCGGCCGCGCACCGGACACCCGTGCGCGCGTGGGCTTCTCGGGTCGCGACACGTTCGCCAGCCTCGGCGTCTACGGGCTGGGCCGGTTCGCCAATCTGGTCGAGGATTTCATCCAGTTCCCCATCGTGCTGCTCGCCGCGGCACTGGCCCCGATGGCGCTGTCACCGACGGACTGGTGGGTGTGGGTACTGGCCATCGTCGGCGCCGATCTGGCCTACTATGCCCAGCATCGGATGCAGCACCGCGTCCGATTGTTCTGGGCGGCACACAGCGTGCACCATTCCAGCCAGCACTTCAACATGTCGACCGCGGTGCGGCTGCCATGGCTGATCCCGGGCCGGTTCCTGACCTCGGTGGTGTACGTCCCGCTGGCGCTGGTGGGTGTGCCCGCCTGGATGATCTTCCTGTCCCAGGCGGTCGTATTGCTCTACCAGTATCCGCTACACACCGAGCGGATCGGAAAACTGCATCCGGCAATCGAATTTGTCTTCAACACGCCATCGCACCATCGGGTGCACCACGGTTCCAACAACCCGTATCTGGACAAGAACTACGCCGGCATCCTGATCATCTGGGATCGGATGTTCAACAGCTATGCCGACGAGATCGAACGGGTGCGCTACGGACTGACCCACAACATCGACACGTACAACCCGATCAAGGTGAACTTCCACGAGTTCGGGTTGATGGTCCGCGACGTCTGGCGGGCCAGGTCCTGGCGGGCCCGCGTCGGCTATCTGCTGCGCCCGCCCGGGTGGACCGAGGAGCTGCCGACAGCGAAAGAGCTCTCGACCGTAGGCAACTCCCCCGGTCCCGGGCATGAAGGCTAGGTGAGGGCCTCGGCACGCACCTCGGCGCTCTGCAGTTCACCGGCGATCGGCGGCACCCGGGTGGCCCGCACGTACACCGTGTCGCCGGCGCGCAGTCCGAGCGCCTCGGCGTCGCCGCGGGTGATCTGCGCGGTGAAGGGGGTGCCGTTGACTGCGCTGGTCAGCTCGACGCGCACCTCGAAGCCCAGCGTGACGATCCGGTCGATGATGGCCTTGGTGACACCGGTGGACTCGCCCGTCCCGTCGCCGGCCGCGATGGCCAGATCCGGGTTGCGTCCCACCCGGATGTCGTGCGGGCGCACCAGGATTCCGTTCAGCAGCGACACCGTGCCCAGGAAGGACATCACGAACGGATTCGCGGGCGCGTCGTACACCTCGGTCGGCGATCCGACCTGCTCGATGCGGCCCTTGTTGAGCACCGCGATGCGGTCGGCGACGTCGAGCGCCTCGGCCTGATCATGGGTGACCAGCACCGTCGTGACGTGCACGTCGTCGTGCAACCGGCGCAGCCAGGCCCGCAGGTCCTCTCGGACCTTGGCGTCCAGCGCACCGAACGGCTCGTCGAGCAGCAGCACCTCGGGATCGACCGCGAGCGCCCGGGCCAGCGCCATACGCTGGCGCTGCCCACCGGACAGCTGGGCCGGATAGCGGTTCTGGAAACCGGCCAGGCCCACCACCTCGAGAAGGTTGTCGACCTTCTCCTTGATCTCGGGCTTGGGCTTCTTGCGGATCGACAGGCCGAACGCGACGTTGTCGCGCACCGTCAGGTGCTTGAACGCTGCGTAGTGCTGGAACACGAAGCCGATGCCGCGCCGCTGTGGCGGCACCCCGGTCACGTCGCGGCCGTTGATGGTGATCGACCCGGTGTCGGGCTGGTCCAGGCCGGCGATGGCCCGCAGCAGCGTCGACTTCCCCGACCCGCTGGGGCCTAGCAGCGCCGTCAGGGACCCCTTGGGCACCACGAAGTCGATGTTGTCCAGCGCCGCGAACTCGCCGTAATGCTTGTTCGCGCCCTTCACCGAAATGGCGTAATCGCTCACGGGCATCGGGCCTCCTTATCAGTCTTGAGTCTTGACACGCGAACGCTGGGCGTCAAACAGAATCTGGGCGACCAGCACGATCAACGCCACCGCCATCAGCACCACCGAGATGGTGTACGCGCCGTATGGGTTGCCCAGGGTGTATCGGTCGTGCACCAGCAGGGTCAGCGTCTGCGACTGGCCGGGCAGGTTGGACGACACCATCAGGACCGCACCGAACTCGCCGAGCGTGCGGGCCACGGTCAGCACCACTCCGTAGGTCAGCCCCCACCGGATCGAGGGCAAGGTGATCCGCCAGAACGTCTGCCAGGTGTTGGCGCCCAGGGTGGCGGCCGCCTCCTCCTGGTCGGTGCCCACCTCGTGCAGCACCGGTTCGACCTCGCGAATGACGAACGGGATGGTGACGAACAGGCTGGCCAGCACGATGCCGGGGAAGCCGAAGATGATCTTCAGGCCCCAACTGTTCTCCACGAACCCGAGCAGGCCGGCGGTGCCCCACAGCACGATCAACGCCACACCGATGACCACCGGGGACACCGCGAACGGCAGGTCGATCACGGCCTGCAGGGCGCTCTTGCCGCGGAACTTGCGCCGGGCCAGCACGATGGCCGTCGGCACACCGAAGATCACGTTCAGCGGCACCACGATCGCCACCACGAGTAGTGAGAGTTGCAACCCGGATTGCGCCGCGGGAGTGCTGATCGATGCCCAGAACTCCCCCAGCCCAGGGGCCAGCGCCCGCCACAGAATGGCGCCCAGCGGAATCACCAACAAGGCGAAGATGTACACCGACGCGATGAGCCGCAGGATCAGCCGAGTGGTACGGGACAGCTTCATCGGGCCGACTCCTCCCGCTTGGCGGCCCGTGCACCGAAGTAGCGGAGCACGAACAACACCACGAACGAGATCAGCAGCAGCACGATCGAGATCGCCGCCGCGCCGACACGGTCGTCGTTCTCGATCAGGGTCCGGATCCACTGCGAGGACACCTCGGTCTCGCCGGGGATGGCGCCGCCGATCAGCACGATGGACCCGAATTCGCCGATGGCGCGGGAGAAGGCCAGCCCGGCGCCGGACAGCAGCGATGGCGCCAACGCGGGCAATATCACCCGGAAGAAGATGGTGGCGTTGTTGGCACCCAGCGAGGCGGCCGCCTCCTCCACCTCACGGTCGAGTTCCAGCAATACCGGTTGCACGGCACGGACCACGAACGGCAGCGTCACGAACGCCAGCGCCAGCGCCACACCCCAGGCGGTGTGCTGGATGTGGATGCCCACCGGGCTGCCCGGCCCGTACAGCGAGAGCAGCACCAGGCTGGCCACGATGGTCGGCAGTGCGAAGGGCAGGTCGATGATGGCGTCCACCACCCGTTTGAACGGGAAGTCGTCGCGGACCAGAACCCAGGCGATCAGCAGTCCGAAGACCACGTTGACCAGCGTCACGCCCACCGAGATGGTCAGCGTCACCTTGAAGGACGCCAGCGCCGACGGGGAGGTCACGGCCGACCAGAACGCGCCCCAGCCGCCCTCGGCCGAGGTCCACAGGATCGCGGCCAGGGGCAGCAGCACGATCAACGACAGCCACAGGACCGCCACCCCGATCTGCAGGGTGGCGCCGCTGGGCCGGCGCGGCAGCCGTCCCGCAGCCGAGTCGCCCGGAGCAAGCTCCGGGCGGCTGGCCTCAGGGTTGGCGGTGCTCATGCGCGATTCGCTTCGCTTCTCGCTTGCAATGTCTCTAACCGGTTGCCTGCTTGTAGATCTTGGTGATCTCGCCGTTGTCCTTGTCGAACAGCTTCGGGTCGACCGCGGACCAGCCACCCAGATCGGCGATGCTCCACAGCTTCTGCGGTGCCGGGAACTTGTCGGCGAACTCGGCGGCCACGGCGGGATCGGACGGCCGGAAGCCGGCCTCGGCCCACACCTTCTGTGCCTCCGGGGTGTACTGGAAGTTCACGAACTCGGTGGCCTTGTCCAGGTGCTTGCTGGTGTTGACGACCGCGACCGGGTTCTCGATCTTGAACGTCTGCGGCGGGTTGACGTGCTCCAGGTTGTAGTGCAGCGCCTCGTTCTCATAGGCGAGCAGCACGTCGCCGGTGCCCTGTCGGAACACGTCGGTGGCTTCGCGGCCCGAGCCGGGACGCAGCTTGACGTGCTGGCTGACCAGTTCCTCGACGTAGGCGATGCCGGCCGCGTGGTCCTGGCCGCCGTTGCTCTTGGCGGCGTACGGGGCCAGCAGGTTCCATTTGGCCGCACCCGAACTCAGCGGGCTGGGCGTGATGACCTCGATACCGGGCTTGAGCAGATCGTCCCAGTCACGGATGTTCTTCGGGTTGCCCTCACGCACGGCGAAGGTCACCACCGAACCGAACGGCAGGCCCTTCTGGGCGCCGGCGTTCCAGTCCTCGTCGACCAGGCCGGCCTTGACCAGCCGGGTGACGTCGGGTTCGACGGAGAAGTTGACGACGTCGGCGGGTTTGCCGGATTCGACACCGCGGGATTGGTCCCCGGACGCGCCATAGGACGCCGTGATCCCGACGCCCTCGCCTTCCTGGGTGGCCGCGAACGCCGGACCGATCTTCGACCAACCCGGCTCCGGCACCGCGAAGGCCACCAGCGTCAAGGTCGTTTCGGCCTCGATGGTGTTGCCCTCGCCCGCGACATCACTGGCACCACCACTGCAGGCGGCGACGAGCGTGCTGGACAGTGCCAGAGCGGTCAGCGCGCTCCAGCGTTTGGTGGACGTACGTGCTTTGGCTTTTCCGAGGACACTGCGCATTGATGGCCTTTCCGGGCGGATGACGGGGACAGGGCTCCCGTACGTACGGAAAGGAGACGGATCAGTGCGCGACGCTGGGACATGCCGCTACCGACGCCAAACCGCAGACGGGTATGGGTCAGCGACAACAACAGACATCTGCAACAGCGGAAAAACCCACGGCAATGAGCGCCAACACATGGCTGCTCTTGTTGCCGGTCGCTGCGTGCATGGGGCGAAGAGTACCAGAATTGGCCTCCACCGCCCGTCGGGGCTACAGCGCGCGGGCCCGGCCTCTCAGCGGGTCAACAGCCACATCACGATGACCAGCAGCATCAGCGCGACCAACGCCAGCGTCACCCGCGACCGCGGCATTTGGTTCACGACGGCTCCTCATCCTGGTGTGCTGCCCGGCGCAGCAGCCGGATGCCGTTGCCGAGCGCGCCGTCGAGGACCACGGCGATCCCGTAGGCCAGCAGCAGCACGACAGGCATCACTATTGCGGTTTGAGCGACGAACCCCAGCCCGGACAGCCACAGCTCGACGCCGTCCCACCAGCTCAGAAATCCGCCCACCGAACCAACAGTAGTGCTCGACGGATCGGTGCGACCATGGAGCCATGCCGACCAGCGCCGAGCAGGACCCCTCGACCGGATGCATCGTCGCCGGCGGCGGGCCGGCCGGGATGATGCTGGGCCTGCTGCTGGCCCGGGCCGGGGTGCACGTCACCGTGTTGGAGAAGCATCCCGACTTCCTGCGTGATTTCCGCGGCGACACCGTGCACGCCAGCACCCTGACCCTGCTCGACGAACTCGGGCTCGGGGAGAGTTTCGCCGCCATACCGCACCGGTTGATCCGGTCGTTGCGGCTGTCCGTGCAGGGAGTCCCGGTCGAGATGGATCTGAGTCGGCTGCCCGGCCCGCACAAACACATCGCGCTGGTCCCGCAGTGGGATTTCCTGGAACTGCTGGCCCGGGCCGCCGAGCAGGAGCCGACCTTCACCCTGCTGCGCAGCAGCGAGGTGCTCGAACCGCTGCGCGACGGCCCCTCGGTCACCGGGGTGCGCTATCGGGACGCAGACGGCGCAGTGCACCGGCTGCGCGCACCGCTGACCGTCGCCTGCGACGGCCGAGGGTCCACGTTGCGTGAATCAATGACACTGGCGCCCAAGAGTTTCGGTGCGCCGATGGATGTCTGGTGGTTTCGGGTGCCGCGTGGCGAGGGCGACCCGGAGGGACTCGCCGGCGCGATGGGAGCCGGCCACGTGGTGGCCATGATCGATCGCGGCGACTACTTCCAGTGCGCGTTCGTCATCCCCAAGGGAGCTGACCGGAAACTGCGCGCCGAAGGCATCGAATCGTTGCACCGGCGGGTCACCGCGGTGGTGCCCTGGGTCGCCGACCGGATCGGCACCCTCACCTCATTCGACGAGGTGAAACTGCTGGACGTGCAGTTGAATCGGTTACCGCGCTGGTATGCCGACGGTTTGTTGTGTATCGGCGACGCCGCGCATGCGATGTCCCCGGTCGGTGGGGTGGGCATCAACCTGGCGGTGGCCGACGCGGTGGCCGCCGCGCGACTGCTGGCCGAACCGCTGCGGGCGGGCTCGGTGACGACCCGGCAGCTGCGCCGGGTGCAGATCCGGCGGTGGCTGCCCACCGTCCTGGTGCAGGGCCTGCAGAAGCAGGTGCACAACCGAGTGATCGCCGTCGCAGTCTCCGACGACGCCCCCGCCCAGGCGCCCGCCGGGGTCAAGCTGGTCAGCCGGATTCCCGTGCTGCGCAGGGTCATCGGATACGGCATCGCGATCGGTCCGTTGCCCGAGCATGCGCCCGAATTCGCCCGGCGTGCCCCCGAGGGCGCGCGCGACTAGACGTCGGCCCGTTCTGCACCCATGATGGGCGGCATGGTTTTGGAGCACAGCGAGCCCAGTCCGACGCCGACACCTTTCACGACGACGGCTCCCATCGCTTACGCGCCCTCCGCAGCCCTGCGAAACCCGTTCCCGCCCATCGCCGATTACGCATTTCTCTCCGACTGCGAGAACACCTGCCTGGTGTCCGCGGCGGGTTCTGTCGAATGGCTGTGCGTGCCACGTCCGGATTCGCCGAGCGTGTTCGGCGCCATCCTGGACCGCGGGGCCGGTCATTTCCGGCTCAGCCCATACGGGGTCTCGGTACCCTCGGCCCGGCGCTACCTGCCCGGCAGCCTCATCATGGAGACCACCTGGCAGACCCACACCGGCTGGATGATCGTGCGGGACGCGCTGGTGATGGGGCCCTGGCACGACACCGAGACCCGCTCGCGCACCCACCGCCGCACCCCTACCGACTGGGACGCCGAACACATCCTGCTGCGCACCGTGCGCTGCGTCAGCGGCGTGGTGGAACTGGTGATGAGCTGCGAACCGAACTTCGACTACGGGCGCAGCCCGGCCACCTGGGAGTACTCCTCATCCGCCTACGGCGAGGCGATCGCGCGGGCACGTACGGACCCTGAGGCCAACCCCACCCTGCGGCTGACCACCAATCTCCGGATCGGCCTGGAGGGCCACGAAGCGCGGGCCCGCACCCGCCTCACCGAGGGCGACAAGGTGTTCGTGGCGCTCAGTTGGTCCAAACATCCTGCCCCGCAGAACTTCGAAGAGGCCGCGGACAAGATGTGGAAGACCAGTGAGTCGTGGCGCCAATGGATCAACATCGGTGACTTCCCCGACCACCCGTGGCGGGCCTATCTCCAGCGCAGCGCGCTGACGCTGAAAGGACTGGTGTACTCGCCGACCGGCGCACTGCTGGCCGCCAGCACCACGTCGTTGCCGGAAACGCCTCAGGGCGAACGGAACTGGGACTACCGCTATTCCTGGATCCGCGACTCCACGTTCGCGTTGTGGGGCCTGTACACGCTGGGTCTGGACCGCGAGGCCGACGACTTCTTCTCCTTCATCGCCGACGTGTCCGGGGCCACCAACGGTGATCGCCATCCCCTGCAGGTGATGTACGGCGTGGGCGGGGAACGCAGTCTGGTGGAGGAGGAGTTACACCACTTGTCCGGGTACGACAACTCCCGGCCGGTCCGCATCGGCAACGGCGCCTACAACCAGATGCAGCACGATATCTGGGGCACCATGCTGGATTCGGTGTATCTGCACGCGAAGTCGCGCGAGCAGATGCCCGAGGCATTGTGGCCGATCCTGAAGAATCAGGTGGAGGAAGCCATCAAGCACTGGCGGGAACCGGACCGGGGCATCTGGGAGGTGCGCGGCGAACCGCAACACTTCACCTCCAGCAAGATCATGTGCTGGGTCGCGCTGGACCGCGGATCGAAGCTGGCCGAACTGCAGGGTGAGAAGTCCTACGCCCAGCAGTGGCGTGTGATCGCCGAGGAGATCCAGGCCGACATCCTGACCCACGGTGTCGACTCCCGCGGCGTACTTACCCAGCGTTACGGCGACGATGCGCTGGACGCCTCTCTGTTGCTGGCGGTGCTCACCCGGTTCCTGCCCTCGGATGACCCGCGCATCAGGGCCACCGTGATGGCCATCGCCGAAGAGCTCACCGAGGACGGGTTGGTGCTGCGGTATCGCGTGGAGGAGACCGACGACGGGCTGAGCGGCGAGGAGGGCACCTTTACCATCTGTTCGTTCTGGCTGGTGTCCGCGCTGGTCGAGATCGGCGAGGTGGCCGCGGCCAAACGGTTGTGTGAGCGGCTGTTGTCCTTCGCCAGTCCGCTGCACCTGTACGCCGAGGAGATCGAGCCGCGTACCGGACGCCACCTGGGCAACTTCCCGCAGGCGTTCACCCATCTGGCGCTGATCAACGCGGTGGTGCACGTCATCCGCGCCGAGGAAGAGGCCGACAGCACCGGCACCTTCCAACCGGCCAACGCCCCGGTCTGACACCGGCGCGCGCGGGGTTTTGATTTCCGGGTGCGCAAAACTATGGGCAGGACGCCCCGGGCCCGTCATCATGGCGGCATGACGCACGCACCCCGACCGCGACCGGAAGCCGATCTCCCGGCGGGGTTGCGTGGGTGCTGCCAGCGCACCGAGTTCGACCTGCTGCTCACGGTGGTCAACCGGACCGGGGCCCGGACCGCGGACCGCACCGGCAGCCACCCGGCCGCCCGGGGCGGCAACTCGACCGACTGGGGCGCCCTGTTCACCCAGCGGCAGCCGGTCTCGGTCTGATTCACCGCTTCCGGGCCCACGGCCAGGCCTGCGCCCCCCGTTCGCGTTCCACCACAGTTCGAGGAGATCGACGGTGGCCGCTGTTTCGGGCGAACATCGGCCATTTGCGTCTGCTCGCGCCTAATTCTGGGCACATCTCGGCTTCGGGAGCACCATGACGGCATGGGTTCACCCAAGCCGATCGTGCTCAACGGCTTCACGATGGATGCCGTCTCCCATGTGAACTACGGGCTATGGCGGCACCCCCGCGATCAGACCCACCGGTACAACACCATCGAGTACTGGACCGAGCTCGCCCGCATCCTCGACGACGGTCGTTTCGACACGCTGTTCATCGCCGACGCGCTCGGGTTGCTGGACACCCATGGCGGCACCGCCGACGCCTCGCTGCGCACCGGCACCCAATCCCCGGTCAGCGATCCGCTGCTGCTGGTGTCCGCGATGGCCGCGGTGACCACGCACGTGGGGTTCGGGGTCACCGTCTCGACCACCTACGAGCACCCGTATCTGCTGGCTCGCAAGTTCAGCACGCTGGATCACCTCACCAGGGGCCGGGTGGCCTGGAACATCGTCACCTCGCAGCTGGACAGCGCCGCACGGAACCTGGGGTTCGACCGGCAGATCCCGCACGATGAGCGCTACGAACGTGCCGACGAGTTCCTCGAGGTGACGTACAAACTGTGGGAGGGCTCCTGGGAGGACGGCGCCGTCGTTCGTGACCGCACCGCCGACGTGTACACCGACCCGGCCAAGGTGCACGGGATCGGCCACCGCGGGCGGTTTTTCACCGTCCCCGATGCGCACCTGTCCGAGCCGAGCCCGCAACGGACCCCGGTATTGTTCCAGGCGGGTGGGTCCCCACGCGGCCAGTTGTTCGCCGCACGGCATGCCGAGACCGTGTTCGTCGCCGGCGCCGATGCCGCGGGTATCCGCCGTAACGTGGAAACCATCCGGTCGCTGGCCGCAGACCACGGTCGCGATCCAGCGTCGCTGAACTTCGTCAGCGCCCTGTCGGTGGTGGTGGACGACACCGAGGCCGGTGCCCGCGCGAAACTTGCCGATTACCAGTCCTATTTCAGCATCGAGGGTGCGCTGGCCCACTACTCGGCCAGCACCGGCATCGATTTCGCCGGCCAGGATCTGGACGCCCCCATCCGTGCCCAACACACCGATTCCAACCGGTCACTGCTGAGCATGTTCGCCTCCGCAGATCGGGACTGGACGTTGCGCCAGGCCCTCGCACCCGCCACCGGCTTCGGGCGGTCCCGCACCCTGGTCGGAACCCCGGCCGCCGTTGCCGACGAACTCGAACGCTGGCTCGCCGATACCGGCACCGACGGGATCAACCTGATCCACATCCTCATCCCGGACAGCTTCCGCGATTTCGCCGAACTGGTTGTGCCGGAACTGGACCTACGCGGCCGACTGCGCCCCCGCCCGAAATCCCCGGCCACCTTGCGGGAACGGTTGCATGGTCATCCCCGGGTCCGCGATGACCATCCGGCGGCCCGCTACCGTGAGACACTTCGACTGCAATGAGCACACACGACATCCGGGTCCTGGAGTCCGAGGACGACCTGATCCAAGCCGGCAACCTGTTTCGCACCGCCATGATCGGGTTCCCGCCGCTGACCGAACAACAGCGCAGCCTCATCGGCAAACTCTCCGAACCCGAACGCACGTTGGGTGTCTTCGTCGACGGCAGGCTGGCCGCCACCGCCGATTCGACCACCAGCACGTTGACCCTGCCGGGTGGCGCCCGCGTGGGTCATGCGGCGGTGACCCATGTCGGTGTGCTGCCCTCACACACCCGCCGCGGCATCGCCACCGACCTGTTGGAACATCAGCTCCGCGACATCGCCGACGGCGGCGAAGTAGTGGCCTCGCTGCGCGCGTCGGAGGCCACCATCTATGAGCGATTCGGCTACGGGGTCGCGAGTTCCACTGCCACGATCGAAGTTCGAACCCGCCGAGCCGCGCTGCGCCCCGAGGTCGGGTCCGGTGGACCGGTGCGCCTGGTCGAGCCCGGCCACGAATGGGACGTGCTTGCCCGGATCTACGCCGACAACCGGGGTTCCCGGCCCGGTCGGATCGATCGCAACGCCACCTGGTGGCTGAATCAACAAATGCGCGCCGAGGCGAACCCGGCCGCGAGATTCACCGCCGTGCACGGTTCCCCCGGCGCGGAGACCGGGTTCGTGCGCTATCACCCGGTCGACACGGACGCCTGGTTCGTCAGCGAGCAGCGCAGTGTCGTCGTGGACGACCTGTTCGCCCCCACCGACGAGGCCTACCTCGGACTGCTGCGTTTCCTGCTCGACCTGGACTTGGTGGACCGGGTGGTGTTCAGCCTCGCTCCGGTCGATGACCCGCTGCCCTGGTTGCTGCAGGATCGGCGCGCCGCCGTGGTAACCGGGGTGCGCGACGAAACCTGGTTGCGCGTCGTCGATGTGGCCGCGGCGTTACGCGGTCGCAGCTATGCGAATGCGGACACGTTGACCCTGCGGGTCGAGGATCCGGTACTGGCCGCCAACACCGCGACCTACGCGATCTCCCGCGGCAGTGTAGAGACGACCACGGCCCCAGCCGGATTGCAGACCAGCGTGGCGGGCCTGGGCGCGGCGCTGCTCGGGGGAACCCGCTGGAGCGACCTGGCGCTGGCCGGCGTGGTTCGGGTCGATGACACGGCGGCGCTCCGCACGGCCGACGAGTTGTTCGCGGTGAGCCAGGCACCGCATTCCGGTATCTACTTCTAGCAGCCGGCTTGTGACACCGCGATAACTTCCCTGTGAGCCAAACCGGTGGCAGCCCTTGATGGTTGGGTCATCATGATCGCGTGATGGTGCACGATGGCTCTGTTTGAGGTCACCGACCTCGCTGTCACCCTGCACAGCGGCACCCGCGCCACCGGTCGACGGGCCGTCCGCGCGGTGGAGTCGTTCAGCTTCTCCGTAGACGACGGTCAGACGTTGGCCATCGTCGGCGAGTCGGGTTCGGGTAAGAGTGTCTCGTTGCTCGCCGCCACCAGCTTGCTCGGCCCCGGAGCGGATGTGTCGGGCACGGTCCGATTTCGGGATCGCGACCTGCTGGCATCGAGTCCGGGTGAACTCAGACGAATTCTCGGCAAAGACATCGGATTCGTGTTCCAGGATCCGCAGAGCAACCTTCACCCGTTCAAGACCGTCGGCAGCCAGATCGACGAGGTTCTGCACATCCACGGTTTCGGCGACCGCCGCGCACGACGCCACCGTGTCACCGATCTGCTCGACGAGGTCGGTATCGCCGACCCGCACAACGCCTATGACAGCTATCCGGCCGAGTTCTCCGGCGGGATGCGGCAGCGGGTGATGATCGCCATGGCGGTCGCCCTGAACCCGGCGCTGATCATCGCCGATGAGCCGACGACCGCGCTGGATGTCAGCGTGCAGGCCGGCATTCTGCGTCTGCTCACCAGGTTGCAGCGTGAACATGGCACCGCGATCGTGTTCGTCAGCCACGATCTCGGTGTCGTGCACCAGATCGCCGACACAGTGGCGGTCGTGCGCGACGGCAGGGTCGTGGAGCAGGGCCCGCGGGACCGGATCTATCACTCGCCGCACGAGGACTACACCCGGCAACTGCTGGCCGCCTCCCGCCTGCGGGACGTTTCCGATGTCCCGTGCCGTGCACCGGTGCAAGCCGAGCCGCTGCTCCAGGTGACCGGCTTGCGGAAGTCCTACCGGGGCAGGGCCGGTCAGGCCCGCCGCACCGTGATCGACGGACTGGACTTCGCGATCGCCCGCGGCGAGATCGTCGCACTGGTCGGCGAATCGGGGTCGGGCAAGTCAACCGTCGGCAGGATCGTGGCGGGCCTGCAGTTCGCCGATGCCGGGGAGATCGTGCTGGCCGGTACCCGCTACCCCACTGCCGTCGCAGACGGAGTGCCCGCGCTGTCCCCCGCGAGCCGCCGCGCGGTGCAGCTGGTGTTCCAGGATCCCTATTCGAGCCTCAATCCGAGCCGCACCGTGTCCCAGACGCTGGCCGAACCGCTACTGGCGCAGAAGGTGAACCGCGCAGAGATCGCGTCGAAGGTTGCCGCGGCCGCCGATGCCGCCCGGCTGCCCGGTGCACTGCTGAACCGCCGTCCCGTCGAATTGTCCGGTGGGCAACGCCAACGTGTGGCGATCGCCCGCGCACTGGTGCTGTCCCCGCAGCTGATTGTCGCCGACGAGGCACTGTCCTCGCTGGAT
Source organism: Mycobacterium sp. AMU20-3851 (assembly GCF_043974665.1). NCBI lineage: Bacteria > Bacillati > Actinomycetota > Actinomycetes > Mycobacteriales > Mycobacteriaceae > Mycobacterium > Mycobacterium sp. AMU20-3851. The sequence goes on along the minus strand of NZ_CP146371.1, from coordinate 1,908,966 downwards.
GTCACCACCCAGGCCGAGATCATCGATCTCATCGGTCGGCTCACCACCGAACAGCACACCGCCTTCCTGTTCATCACCCACGACCTCGGTGTGGTGTCCTCCCTCGCCCGAAGCGTCATCGTGCTGGGACCCGACGGTGTCGAGGAAACCGGTGACACCGCAGACGTGTTCACCGAGCCACGGTCGGCCTACACCCGGGCGCTGCTGGATGCGGTGCCGCGCGCGGATGCACGCGCCTCGTGAGCCAATTGCTGATGGGGCCGTCCACCGGAGCGGCCCCGCCGCCCGCCGGACGGGGACACGTGCGGTCCTTCATATCCGATCCCGGCCTGGTCGCCGGATCGGTACTGGTGGCCTTCGTGGTACTGGCGGCACTCGCCGCACCGTTGGTCGCCGCCCTCGTCGGGCACGGCCCCGACGAGCAGTTCCCCGACGAAACCCTGGACGCCGCGGGGCTTCCCATCACCGGCGGCAAAGGTTTCCTGCTGGGTGCTGACGGCAGCGGCCGCGACGTGTTCATCCGGACGCTCTACGGCGCCCGCGTCTCGCTGGGTATCGGCATCCCGGCCACCACCATCGCGATGCTGGTCGGTGTCACGATCGGGCTGATCGGCGGCTACTTCGGCGGCCGCGTCGACGCCGTGCTGTCCGAGTTGACCAATGTCGCGCTGGCGTTCCCCTTCCTGGTGACGGCGCTGAGTGTGGTCACCCTCAATCGAGGCACCGCGGGCAGCACCCTGATCGACCCGGTCTTCGTGGTGATCGGCGTCGTCGCCCTGTTCTCCTGGACCTATTTCGCGCGCCTGGTGCGCAATTCGGTGATCGAGATCAAATCCAAGCCGTTCGTACTGGCCGCGGTGGGTGCCGGTGGTTCGCACGCCCGCGTCATCGTCAAGGAGATCCTGCCCAACATCGCACCGACGGTGATCGTCTACTGGGCTGTCCAACTTCCGATCAACATCATCGCCGAGGCATCGCTGTCCTACCTGGGTGTCGGCATCAAGGCACCGACCCCGAGCTGGGGCACGATGATCGCCAACGCGCAGGATTCTGCGTTGTACCAACCGCAGCCACTGATGCTGATCGCCCCGGCCGCAGCCCTGTTCATCACGGTGCTCGGCTTCAACGTGCTGAGCACCCGCCTGCGCAGCCGCGTCGATCCCGGATCGGGAAGCTGATATGACGCAGACCCGCTTCGTTGCCTGGAGGCTCTCGCGGATGGCGCTGACCGTGTTGGCGGTCGTTCTGATCACCTTCGGGCTCACCAAGGTCGCTTATCAGAACCCGGGCCGAATGCTCGCTCCCGAGAACGCCTCTCAGGAGACCGTCGATGCGATCACCCGTAGCCTCCGCCTCGACGACCCCTGGTATGTGCAGCTCTGGTACTACACCGTGCGCGGCCCCGACATCAAGGGCACCGCGAGCGGGCTGCTGAACTGGCCGCCGAGCCTCGGCTATTCCTACCGTGAGCAACGACCGGTCACCGGACTCATCCTGGAGAAGCTGCCCGTCACGGTGAGCCTCGCGGTCGGCGCGTTGATCGCCTGGGTGGCACTGTCGGTGCTGTTCGGGGTGTACGCGGCTCGGCGCCCCGGCGGCTGGTTCGACACCGTCACCTCCGGTATCTCCTACCTGTTCTTGTCCGTCCCGACCTTCGTCACCGGTGTCATCCTGTTGTTCGTCTGCTACTACCAGCTCTCGCTGGCCGGGGTGAAGTTCTTCCCCAGCGGAGGGTACGTACCGCTGACGACGTCACCGACCGAATGGGCCCGGCATCTGCTGCTGCCGTGGCTCACCTTGGTGATCGCCCAGGTGGGCCTGTTCCAGAGGGTGGTGCGCGCCTCGGTGCTCGAGGTCGCCGGCAAGGACTACATCCGCACGGCACGCGCCAAGGGTGTCGGCCCGGGCGGTGTGTACTTCAACCACGCGCTGTCGGCCGCGCTCAATCCAATCCTCACCCTCGGCGCAATCGAGTTCGCCTCGATCCTGGGCGGCGCCATCATCACCGAGCAGATCTTCGGCCTCGACGGGATCGGGCGACTGGCGGTCAGTGCCGCCAACAACGGCGACGCACCGGTCGTCATCGGTTGCACCCTGCTGGGCGCGGTCATCTTCGTCGTGGCGACATCGGTCGTCGACATCATCACCCACGCCCGCAGCGGCAAATAACCCCCACCGCCACACACACAACGAGGAGCACCCACTGTGAGAACGTCCAAACGGAGTATCGCCGCGATCGCGGCGGCTGCCATGCTGGCACTTGCCGGATGCAGCACCGACGGCGAGCAGGCACCGCCCGGTGACCCGACCCAATTGTCCGGCGGCACACTGAAGGTCGCCTCGGTGGGCGATGTCGACGCACTCGATCCGCTGATCGCCTACTCCGCCGAGTCCTGGCAGGTCATCCGCGCCACCACCCGCCAGCTGGTGACCTACCCCGGCAACAAGGAGAGCATCGGCGCGGACACCGAGGTCGTGCCCGACCTCGCCGAGAGCTGGGATATCAGCCCGGACCGGAAGACGTACACCTTCCACTTACGGGACGGTATCAAGTTCTCGGGTGCCAGCACCCGCCCCATCACCGCGCACGACTTCGTCTACGCCGTCAAGCGTTTCCCGGATCCCAACGCCCAGGTGAGCGCCATCACCTACTACAACGCCCTTTTCGACGGATTCACCGAGTACGCCGACGAGTTCGCCAAGGTACCCACCGGAGATCTGGTCGCAGTCAAGGACTTCATCGATACACATGAGATCCGGGGCCTGAAAGCCTTGGACGACAGAACCTTACAACTCACGCTGACCCAGCCGGCAAGCGATATCCTCGACATTTTGACGCTGAACTTCGTCACCCCGCTGCCTGAGGAAGTGGTCTCGAAGTACTTCGCCGACAGTCTGGATTTCCGTAAGAACTATGTCTCCAGCGGCCCGTACTTCATCGAATCCTATGATCCCGGCCGCCAGCTGACCCTGGCCAAGGTTGCTGACTACAACGCCGAGGGGGATCCGCGAAAGGCCTACGCCGACAAGATCGTCTTCGACACCACGGTGGCCTCCGCGGACGCCGCGTCCCAGCAGCTGCAGACCGGGACCGCCGACATCGGCCTCTACGTCCGCGCGTACCCGGCGAACGTGATCGCCCAGTACAAGCAGACCGATCCCGAACACCTGCACAAATCGGCGAGTGGATCGGCCATCTTCATCAGCTGGAACAACCCGGCCGAGCCGAAGACGCCGGCCCAGGAGGCGTTCAAGGATCTGAAGGTCCGGCAGGCCTTCAATTACGCGCTGAACAGGGCTGATGTGGTGCGCGGCCTCGGCGGCCCGGATTCGGCCATCCCCAGCAATGAGATCCTGACCTCCACGATCGTCGGCTACAACAACGAGAACCCCTATCCGACACCGGAAGACAAGGGTGACCCGGAGAAGGCGAAGACGCTGCTCGCCGAGGCCGGCGAATCCGATCTGAGTGTCAACGTGGCCTACCGCAACACCCCGGAGTTCGAGAAGATCGCCACGTCGGTGCAAACCGCGGCCGCCCGAGCCGGAATCGACGTCAAGCTAACCCCCATCCCCGGTGACGGTTGGGGTGCCTTCAGCTCGTTCCTGGCCGATACCTCCAAGCTCGACCAGTGGGATGTGGCGATCACCAACTGGACCCCGGACTGGCAAGGCAACAGCGCCCGCATGACGCTCGGCGGCTGGCTGGATTCGGAGTTCGCCCCGGGTGGCACCTGGAATGGCGTGACCTACGACAACCCGGCGCTCAATGCCGCCGTGACACGGGCGTTCGCCGCCCAGGACCCGAAGGCTGACTGGCAGGAAGCCAACAGGATCGCCACCGAGGACCTGGCCTGGTTCCCGCTGATCGAGCGGGTCAAGTCGGTACCCACCTCGGACAGGGTCACCAACTGGACCTGGCAGTCGCTGGGCAACAGCGGCGATATCACCAATATCGCGGTGACGGGTTAGGCATCGCCCGATACCCGTCTGCTCGGAACTCGATGCGCGGTCACCGGCGGCGGGCAAGCAACCAGGCCTGGCCCTCCCCCTCCCCCGCTGCCAGCGCACCGAGTTCCGCGAAGGCCGCAGGCAATTCACCCGGCACTGCCCGGAACCGACCGGGTGCGGCACCGACTTCGCTGAGCACACAGATCGCCAACAGCCCGCCGGGCTTCAGGCGGGCGGGCAACGTGGCATAGAGGCCGGGATCACGAAACTTGTGACACAGCACCAGATCGGCCGGACCGCCGGGCGGTAGCCCGCCATCGAGATCGACTGCATCGAAACGCACTGTGACACCGTGTTGTTCGGCCAGCGCACGGGCCTGCCCGATGGCCACGGCGGAAACGTCGACACCGTGTACGTCGAGCCCGCGCTGCGCCAGCCATACTGCCGCCGAACCGTCACCGCAGGCGATCTCGAGTGCGCTGCCGTGGCGCGGGAACACGTCTTCATAGCCGCCGAAAACGGCAGGCACCGCCGGCGCGGACGCGACGGCACGCGCGGCGTACGCCGCGTCCCAGCGGGTGCGGTCCTGCTCGGTCACGGACCGCACCCTAACGGCGCGATGGCAGCCGGTCTAGTTCCCCTGCCCGCCGCGGCCCAGCGCGGCCAGGTTCGACACCGGGTCCTTGCCATTGATCAGGTAGTCTCCGAGGATGCGCGCCTTGTAGACCCGCGGGTTGTGCGACGCAAGGGTACGCGCATTGCGCCAGTGCCGGTCCAACCCGCGCTGCTCGGACACTCCGGAGGCGCCGAGCGCATCGAACACGGTGGTGGTGGCCCGCAGCGCGGCCGCGATGATGACCAGCTGCGCCTGGGTCACGGCCACTTCGGCGTCGACAAGGCGTCGTCTGACCTCCTGCGCATCGCCGTGGATCCGGTCCAGCGCCGCGCCGGCCTGGGTGAGTGCCGCTTCGGCGGCGAAGGCGTCCGCGGACACCTCCCCGATCACCGCCAGCAGCTGTGCATCGTCCGATGGCACCTCGGCCAGACCCTGCGGATAATTGCGCTTGCGGCCGCTCAGTGCACTCGAACCGTCCCGCAGGGCAGCCCGGGTGATGCCGGTCAGCACCGACAGCATCGCGGTCTGGTAGAAGTGGCCCTGGTAGGGAAAACGTTCCGCCGCCGGGAAGACGTCGCCGCGATCGGCGCGGGCCTTGTCATAGCGAGCCGTACCGCTGGCGGTGGTGCGCTGCCCGAAACCGTCCCAGTCATCCACCAGGGTGACGCCGGGGTCGTCGGCCCGCACCAGTGCGGTCAGCAACTCGCCGTCGTCGCCGCGCCCCAGGACGTCCAGCCAGTCCGCATACAGGCTGCCGGTGGCGTAGAACTTGGCCCCGGTGACGGCGTAGTGATCCCCGTCGGTGGCCACCGTGGTGACCAGGTTGGCCAGCGTGACGTTGTTGGCCTCGGTCCACCCTCCCCCGATGAACTGACCGTCGAGAAAGCGGGTGATCCACACACCGTTGGCCGGGGACACCGGCGCGTTGAGCCGGTCCTCGACGAAGGCCAAGTGGTTACGCCAGATGTGGGCGACGTTGGCGTCTGCGGTACCCAGGTCGGCCAGCAGCAGGAACACCTGCTGCAACGAGGCCCCGAATCCCCCACGCTCGGCCGGGATGCGCAACGTGCCGAAGGCGGCCTCGTTGAGCAGCCTGACCTGCTCGCGCGGGAAGACACGATCGCGTTCGCGTTCCAGATTCCCCTCGGCGACCTTGGCGAAGACCGGCTCGAAGTGCGCCCGAAGCTCACCGAGGTCTGCGGTCGGGGTATCCAGATAGTTGGTCGCGGTGCTCATTCGGTTCCTGTCGGTGCATCGATACGGTAGGCGAACTGGTGCTCGACGGCCCGGTAGCCGAGCCGTTCGTAGAGGACGTGGGCATTGCTGCGGTTGTGTATGTCGGTGCCCAGCGACGCCAGGCTCAAACCGCGCCGCAATGCGGCCGACCAGACCTTTCGCAGCAGGAACTCCGCGATCCCGTGCCTGCGCAGATCCCTGCGCACACCGATGTAGTCGGTGTGCGCGCTGCGCTCCTCCACGCCCTGGTTGATATAGGTGTAGGTCGACCCCAGCACGTACCCCACTGCCGCGCCGCCGCCGTCCACCACTGCGATGCTGAAATCAGGTGTGAAAGAACGGCTTTCGATGTGTTGTGCGAAGATTTCCGGTGTCTTCGACATGTTGCCGAAGTGCTCCTGGAAGGTGTCGAATTGCAGTTGGCGCACCTGTTCGAGGAGTCCGCGTTCGATCACCTCGGGCCAACTCAACAGCGCCAGCCCGTCGATACGGAGGGCCTCGAGTTCTTCGGTGTCTTCTCCGGAGAGGTCCTTGCGGGTGCGGATGAACTGCCCCTCCTGCCGCGCACCGTGCCCGATCAGCGCATCGATGGCCGACTGCTGGTCGGTACCGATGAAGGTGCGCAGATAGGCGCCCGGGATCGACGCGGCTTCGGCCCGAAACCGTTCGACGGTCCCGGCGACGACGTCGCCGAGCACCCGTGCCGGTGCGGCGGGGTCGAAAAGAAACTCCGCGACCACCTCCGGTTCCAGGCCGTGCGGCCGGTGCAGGACCGCATAGCCGCGGACCCGTCCCGACTTGTCCAGCATCAGGTGCACGGCGTCCGGGAATGCGCCGGCAAGCTGTTCGGCGATGTCACGGGAGTCCGCGGCGAACTTGCGTCCGGCGATACCCGCCGTGGTGGCCAGGAAATCCGCGATCTGCGGGTGGTGCAGTGGGGTCGCCGGGTGGATGGTCCAGCGGGCCAGGGCGCTGTCCTGTACGAGCGTCATGAGTCCTCCGTGCTGAAGCGATGTGTCACGGGGCGACCGGTTCCCTGTCCCGTCTGGTCTGCGCACCACCGTCGTTGTCGGGATCTGCACCATCTTGGTGGGCCAGCACATCGACGATGCCCGCGTCGACCAATCTCTGCTGCTCGGACTCCGACAGGGTCTGGATGGTGCCTACGCGCTTGGCGACCTCGGGGTTGGTGAGTTTCAGGAACCAGTACCAGAGCAGACCGATCAGCAGGATGCCGCCGAAGATGAACGGCAGGATGTTGAACGGGAACTCCGGCACCGGGTAGAAGTTGCTGAAGATCACGTATCCGAGGGCCAGTGTCGCAGCGGCCGAGGTGATGAACCGCAACGGGGTCAAGGCCTTGATCTTGTAGAGCCAGATCGGCGTGGCGATCACCACGAGCAGGTAGCTGATCAGGAAGCCCCAGGTGGCGACGTAGCCGCCGTAGACCTCGAAGACCAGCCGGCCGGCCGAACTGACGGTGGCCACCACCGCGAAGATGAATGCCAGCACACCGATGAACACGATGCCGACCCAAGGGGTGCGGTGCTCAGGGTGCACCTTGGCGAACACCTTGGGCAGCGCGCCCTCATGGGCGAAGGTGAACAAGGAGCGGGCCGCGGCGGTGGTGACGGCGGTGACGAAGACGATGAACGCGATGGCCACCGCACCGCTCATGACGTGGTTGATCCACGGCACCCCGCTGGATTCGGCGAGCTGCGGCAGCACGGCTTCGTCACCGTTGATTCCGTCGAAGAACAGCACCTGAGGGTACGTGGCGATGATGTAGAGCACGCCGAGCAGGAGCACCACCCGCAACAGCGATCGGGCGATGGTGCGGTGCGCGTCCTTGGCCTCGGCACCGAGGGAAGCGACGCTCTCGAAGCCGGCGTAGGAACCCACCGCCGACACCGCGGCGATGAAAGTCGTACTGCTGGTCAGGTGGCCGAGATCCCACTGCTCCCAGTCGATCCGCCAGCCGTAAGTGGCGTAGGAGGCGACGATGATGACGAGGATCGTTGCCACGGCGACAATCTCGAAGATCAGTTCGTAGCGCGCGGCAAGTGAGGCACCCCGGTAGGGCAGGTAGATCCCGACCCCCACGATGAGCACGACCAGTATCAGCTTGAACCAGGTGGCCTGCGATCCCACGCCGAAGGATTCCAGGAAGGAGTCCAGGTACAGCACACCGCCGAGGGTTCCCGTGACCGCGAAGCCGATGTAGCCGACCAGCAGACTGAAGCCGGCGGCATAGGCGAAGCCGGGGCCCAGGCCGTTGCCGGTGTAGGTGCCCAGCGAGCCCGAGGACACCGTCCGTTTGGCCTGGAAGCTGATGGTGGTGGCAATCAGGATTACGATCACCAGACCGATGATCACCGCCCACGCCGCGCCCTTGCCGGCTGCCAGGAAGAGCATGAACGGCACCGAGGCCACCGCCACGCTGGGCGCCGCCGCGGCCAACCCCTGGGCGAATACCCCCCAGAAGCCGAGTGCGTCACGTTCCAGGCCGTACCCTTCGGCCGATGATGAGAGCCGGCCCTCCGGCCGGACCTGATTCGGTGTGGCCATGATGCCGCCCTCCTGCCCTGCGCGTCACCAAATCATGTGAAGCGCAGTCATTTAACGATAAGTTGATGTGTCGATAACACTGCCTGAGAACGTTCTCAACCGTCAGCTATCGGATCGACGCGATTCTTTTGCCAACCGGAAGCCGGCCCCCGGATGGTCGTCGGGCAACAGTGCCGACCCCGAGAACAACCGCTCCCGCAACGTGGTCACCTCGCCGACTTCACGGGCTCGGCCCCGCCGGCGCAGTTCGGGAATCAGATACTCGGCGACATCGGCGAAGCTTCCCGGTGTCACGTGGTAGGTGATGTTGAATCCGTCGACACCGGTGCGCTCGGCATAGGTCTCCAGATCCTCGGCTACCGTGCGGGCAGAGCCGACGAATAACTGCCCGCCGAAACCACCGAGCCCACCGACGTAGTCACGCAACGTGATCCGGTGACGGTCGTCGGCATCCTGCACGGCGGCCAGGATGGATCGGCTGGCGTCGGTGTCGAACTGCTCGATGGGCCGGTCCACCCCGTACTCGGACCAGTCCACCCCGCTGAGCGCGGACAGCAGCACCAGGCCACCTTCGAGATCGTGGTACTCGGCCAGTTCGGCCTTCTTGGCGTGAGCAGCCGAATCCGTACTGTCGGTGACGATTTCGACCGACGTCAGGAATTTGATCGAGTCCGGGCCGCGACCGTGACCGACGGCCCGCCGCCGGATGTCCTCGATGTTGGCGCGCAGCACATCGGGGCGCGGATCGCCGGCGAAGACGAGTTCAGCGTTGCGCGCCGCGAACTCGCGCCCCGCAGTGGAGGTCCCGGCCTGGAACAGCACCGGGGTGCGCTGCGGCGAGGGCTCGACAAGGTGCGCCCCGGGCACGCTGAAGTACTTGCCCTCGTGGCCGATCGCGTGCACCTTCGACGCGTCGGTGAAGACGCCACGGGCCAGGTCCCGCCGCACCGCGTCGCTCTCCCAGGACCCCTCCCACAGTTTGTAGGTGACTTCCAGGAACTCCTGGGCGATGGCGTAGCGCTCGTCGTGCGGGATCTGGCGGTCGCGGCCGATGATATTGCGGGCAGCGCTGTCCAGCAGCGAGGTGACGATGTTCCAGCCGATCCGCCCACCGGTCAGATGGTCCAGTGTGCTGAACTTGCGTGCCAGCAGGTAGGGACTCTCGTATGTGGTCGACACGGTGATACCGAAACCCAGATGGGTTGTGGCCGCGGCCATCGCCGAAACCGCCAGCAAGGGGTCGGTCACCGGTGTCTGAACCGCGCGGGTGAGCGCCGCATTCGCGTCACCGCCATATACGTCGAGTTGCCCGACGGCGTCGGCGATGAACAGCGCATCGAACCCCCCAGCGTCCAACAGCTCGGCCAGCTCGACCCAGTAACGGATGTCGGTGTACCGGGCGGTCTGGTCGGCCGGGTGCCGCCACAGACCGAAGTTGCCGTGCGACACGGTGGACATGGTGAACGCGGCCAGAACGAACGGTGTCATCACCCAGGCACCTCCAGTCCCAGATGCGAGCGCAACGTGCTGCCCGCGTACTCGTGCCGGAAGAGACCGCGCTTGCGCAGCACCGGAACCACCTGCTCCACGAACAGCTCCTCCTGGCCCGGCAGCCCGCTGTCGCGCAGCACGAACCCGTCGGCGGCACCGTTGACGAACCAGTCCTCGATCTCGTCGGCGATGCGCTCCGGCGTGCCGACGACGGCGGCACCCCAACCGTTGACGGTCTTGTACAAGAACTCCCGGACGGTCGGATTGCCGTCCGCGGCCAGCGCGCGGTAGCCGGCCAGGGCCGTCTGATGGGTCTCGGTGCTCTCCGGGAACGCCGACGCGGGCACCGGGCCGTCCAGATCGGCACCGGTGACGTCGACATCGACCTCCAGCAGCCAGCCGGCCTGGTACTCCGGGCTGAAGTAGTGGTATTCCTCGCGTTCGGCCCGGCGGGCCTCGTCCTCGGTGGACCCGATGACATACCGCAGCGACGGCGTGATCAACGGTGGCCTGGCCCGGCCGAGTGCCCGGGACTGCGCGTGGACCTGCTGGTAGAACTCGCGCCCGCGAGCGATGTTTGCGTGACTGGTGAAGATGACCTCGGCGTGGGCGGCCGCAAAGGTCCGGCCGGTACTCGACGATCCGGCCTGGAAGATGACCGGCCGGCCCTGTGCCGAACGGGCCGCTCCGATCGGACCCTTCACGTCGAAGTACCGGCCATGGTGGTCGGGCACCACGATCTTGCTGACATCGTTGAAGACTCCGCTGGCACGGTCCTCGACGATGGTGTCCGCGGACCAGGAATCCCACAGCTTCTTGACCACCTCGATCGCCTCTTCGGCGATCCGATAGCGTTCGTCGTGCTCCACCACTCCCCGGGCGCTGAAGTTGTCCGCGGCCGCCGCGGCAAAGCTGGTGACCAGGTTCCAGCCGGCTCGACCGAGACTGAGATGGTCCAGCGAAAGAAGCTGGCGGGCAAGGTGATAGGGGTGCTGCAGAGTCGCCGACCCGGTGACCACCAGGCCGATCCGCTCGGTGACCGAGGACAGCGCCGCGGTCGCGGTCAGCGGTTCGAAATCCTCGGTGGTCTTGTAGGCCCAGGTGGCCGGCGGCCCATAATTCAGGCCGTCGGCAAAGAACAGGGCATCGAACGTTCCGGCTTCGGCGTTCTGGGCGTGCCGGATGAGACGTCGGCGCACACCCGCGGTGCTGTTGTCGAGGTCGGGATGGCGCCAGGGGCCCGCCGACCGGGTGTTACCGAAAGCCAGCAGGTGCACTTCACGAGTCACCGCGATGACGGTACTGACGCGGCCGTCGTCTGGGAGGGGTTAAAAACGGGGAGAACTCAATCCCGGTACACGGCCGAAAGTTCGACGGTGGCTACCCGGCCGCGTTGTCGACCATTCGGGCGGCGATGTCGGCCGCCTCGTCCCCGGCGCCGTAGCTGCACGCCCAGGCCTCCACCACGATGTTGGTGACCGTGGACAGGGCGTGCTGGCACTCCCAGCCATCGGCGTCGTCCTGGGTGGTGATCTGCGTCAGCGCCCCGTCGGTGACGGCCAGGTCCTCGATCTGCCAGGTATAGCTGTCGGCGCCGTCACTGATGTCGATCGACGTCCCACCGCACGCCTCCCAGGCCGACTCGGCATTGCCGAAGAACCGCTGCGCCCGGGCCGCCGAGGGGTAGAGCACGGCGGTCTGTTCCACCCAGTGCGCGTTGTCCTCGTCGGGTTCGCGCGACACCTGGTCTCGCACCGCGGTGTAACCACTGTCCCCGTAGACCGGTTCCTCCGCACCGAAAATCGAACCGAGGCAATCGGGTTCGGATACGTCACCGGAGTGGTCCACCATCCGGTCGAGTTCGCCGGTGACCTCCATGGTGTCCGAACCCATGATCTCGTTGATGTCCTCGATGGACAGCAACACATCGTCGAGTTGATTCTCGCGCAGCGGCGCCGCGTCGGCGGGGGCCGCGTTGTCGTCGCGGACCGCCTGGCCGGTGACCGTACTGGAACATCCGGTCAGCAGCGCGCATCCGATCGCCGTGGCAAGCAGGGCACGGCGGGCATGCCGCACGCGCGGCGTAACGGCACTGTTCACCGCGTAATTGTGACCGATGATGGGCTGGGCGTCACTTCTTTGGTTTGTCCGCCGCCGCATCCGTGGAAAGTGCCGCCACGAAAGCTTCCTGCGGGACCTCGACCCGGCCGATCGTCTTCATCCGCTTCTTGCCCTCCTTCTGCTTCTCCAGCAGCTTGCGCTTACGGGTGATGTCACCGCCGTAGCACTTGGAGAGGACGTCCTTGCGGATGGCGCGGATGTTCTCGCGGGCAATGATTCTCGACCCGATCGCGGCCTGCACCGGCACCTCGAACTGCTGGCGCGGGATGAGCTCCTTGAGTTTGGTGGTCATCTTGTTGCCGTACGCGCTGGCTCCATCCTTGTGGACGATGGCGCTGAACGCGTCGACCGGCTCGCCCTGCAGCAGGATGTCCACCTTGACCAGGTCGGCCTCCTGCTCGCCGGCCTCCTCGTAGTCGAGGCTGGCGTAGCCGCGGGTGCGCGACTTCAGCGAGTCGAAGAAGTCGAAGATGATCTCGCCCAGCGGCATGGTGTAGCGCAGCTCGACGCGTTCCGGGGACAGGTAGTCCATACCGCCGAGCTCACCGCGGCGGGCCTGGCACAGCTCCATGATGGTGCCGATGAATTCGCTGGGCGCGATGACCGTCGTCTTCACCACCGGTTCGTAGACGGCGCGCACCTTGCCCTCGGGCCAGTCCGACGGGTTGGTGACGATCATTTCCGAGTTGTCTTCCTTGACCACCCGGTAGACCACGTTGGGCGCGGTGGAGATCAGGTCCAGGTTGAACTCGCGCTCCAGGCGCTCCCGGGTGATCTCCATGTGCAGCAGCCCGAGGAATCCGCAGCGGAAGCCGAAGCCCAGCGCCACCGACGTCTCCGGCTCGTAGGTCAGGGCGGCGTCGTTGAGCTGCAGTTTGTCCAGCGCCTCGCGCAGCACCGGGTAGTCCGAGCCGTCCACCGGGTACAGCCCCGAGTACACCATCGGCCGCGGCTCGCGGTAGCCGGTGAGCGCCTCGGTGGCCCCGTTGCGCGCCGTGGTGACGGTGTCACCGACCTTGGACTGGCGCACATCCTTCACCCCGGTGATCAGGTAGCCGACCTCGCCGACCCCCAGCCCGTCGGAGGCCTTGGGCTCCGGGGAGACGATGCCGACCTCCAGCAGCTCGTGCGTGGCGCCGGTGGACATCATCTTGATCTTCTCGCGCGGGTTGAGCTTGCCGTCGACCACGCGGACGTAGGTCACCACACCGCGGTAGATGTCGTAGACGGAGTCGAAGATCATCGCCCGGGCGGGGGCGTCGGCGTCACCGACGGGTGCCGGGATCAACCGGACGACCTCGTCGAGCAGCTCACGCACACCGACGCCGGTCTTGCCGGACACGCGCAGCACATCCTCGGGCTCACAGCCGATGATGTGGGCGATCTCGCCGGCGTAGCGGTCCGGGTCGGCGGCGGGCAGGTCGATCTTGTTGAGCACCGGGATGATGGTGAGTTCGCGGTCCAGCGCCAGGTACAGGTTGGCCAGCGTCTGCGCCTCGATGCCCTGGGCGGCGTCCACCAGCAGCACCGCACCCTCACAGGCCTCCAGAGCGCGCGACACCTCGTAGGTGAAGTCGACGTGGCCGGGTGTGTCGATCAGGTGCAGCACATAGTCTTCACCGTCGACCTGCCAGGGCAGGCGCACGTTCTGGGCCTTGATGGTGATGCCGCGTTCCCGCTCGATGTCCATCCGGTCCAGGTACTGGGCCCGCATATCGCGGTCGGCGACCACACCGGTGATACCCAGCATCCGGTCGGCCAACGTCGATTTGCCGTGGTCGATGTGGGCGATGATGCAGAAGTTCCGTATCTGCGCCGGCGCAGTGAACGTCTTGTCGGCGAAGGTGCTGATTGGGTTTCTCCTGGTCCTGGCGTGATCGTGTTGTCCCAGGGTATCGACTGCGGGCCTGCCCGACACAATCGAGGGACCTATGCTCGTTTTCATGGCGTCGCAGTGGAAGGCGTTTCAGAGATTCGCCGAGAACCTGGTGTTCAATGAGGCCCCCAAGCTCATCCGCCAACTTCCGACCCCGGAGCGGGTCATCCAGCAGGGACTGAAGATCGGCATGGACGCACTCGCGGGCAGCGCCGCGCAGCCCCCGACCGCTCTGCCCAGTGGGCGACCGGTGACCAGCGCGAGCGTGCCCACCGCGCAGCGCGCCCGCAGTATCTCCTACGCCCCCGACCTGGATGGCCGCGCCGATCCCGGCGAGATCGTCTGGACCTGGGTGGTCTACGAGGACGATCCGACCCGCGGCAAGGACCGACCGGTGCTGGTGGTCGGTCGCGACCATCGCACGCTGCTCGGCCTCATGCTCTCCAGCCAGGACCATCACGCCGACGACGCCGATTGGATCGGCATCGGCACCGGCAGCTGGGACTACGACGGCCGGCCCAGCTGGGTGCGGCTGGACCGGGTGTTGGACGTGCCCGAGGACGGCATCCGCCGCGAGGGCGCCATCTTGGACCGCGTCCGGTTCGACCTCGTCGCGGCCCGGCTGCGCGCCGAGTACTCCTGGCGCTGAGTTCTCTTCCCTGCGAGCGTGCGTGTCGGTCGGCGACACGCCGCAGTATGGACGGAGTCCGCGCACGCTCGCGGCACGAGCCCTCGTGTTCAGACCGGGACGGCCACCGGCGCCGCGACCCGCAGCAAGGGCAGCACGCCCTCGCCGACGTACCGGATCTCCTCGATCTGCGGGTAGCCGGACAGGATGAACTCGCTGATGCCCAGGCCCCCGTACTCCTCGATCACCCGGGCCACCGTCTGGTAGCTGCCGATCGCGGCCGTCCCCGCACCGTCCCGCAACAGGCTGGGGCCGGCCCACAGGCCGGGGTGTACCTGCAGGCTGCGGGCGTCGCCGAGTTCACCGGTGGTCAGCGCCGCCATTCGCCGCTGCCCCTCCGAGGCGCTGTTGCGGTAGCGCTCGTGTGCCCGGCGCACCTCGTCGGGGCTCAGCCCCGCGATCAGTTCCTCGGCCCGCTGCCAGGCCTGCTCCTCGGTCGGCCGGGCCACGGTGTGCATCCGCAGACCGAACCGGATGGTCCGGCCGCGGCGCGCCGCGGCGGCCCGCACCCGTTCGATCTTCTCGGCCACCTGCGCGGGCGGCTCCCCCCAGGTGAGGTAGACATCGGCGTGCTCGGCGGCGATCTCGATGGCCTCCGGGGAGGATCCGCCGAAGTAGATCGTCGGCGGTGTCTGGACCGGGTAGGCGGTGCGCGCGTTCTCGACGTTGTAGAACTCGCCGTGGAAGGAGAACTCCGGGTTGCTCCACGTCCCGCGCACGATGGTGAGGAATTCCCCGGTACGCCGGTAGCGGGCCGCCTTGTCGATGTCGTCGCCGAACCGGCGTGCCTCGTCATCCGCGCCGCCGGTGACGACGTTGAGCGCCAACCGATTTCCGGTGAACCGCTGGTAGGTGCTGACCTGCTGGGCGGCCAGGGTCGGGGATGCCGCGCCGGGCCGGAAGGCAACCAGGAACTTGAGCCGCTCCGAGTGCTGAGCCAGCGCGGCGGTGGCCAGCCAGGAGTCCTCGCAGTGCGACCCGGTCGGCGTCAGCGCGGCCTCGAAGCCGAAGTCCTCGGCGGTACGGACCAGCGTGGTCAGATTCTCCAGCGTCGGCTGCAGGTGTGACTCCAGCCGGGTCGCCGCGCTCACCCGGTTGTCGGCGATCGTCGAGGTATCGCCGTGGGTGGGCAGGTACCAGTGGAATTTCACGATGCCACCTCCTGGAGTTGCAGCAGCCGGTCCACCCGCGGTGCGATCTCGGCGGCGAAACGTTCCATTTCCGCTTCGAAAGGCTGGAATGCCAACATGAATGTCTCGATCCCGTCGCCGTACCAGTCGACGATGCGCTGCGCGACGGTGTCGTAATCGCCGACGAGCCCGGCCGCGGTGCCGCCGTTGGGACCGATGTGCGGGAGTGCCCGTAGCCGCTGCCACATCGGTGACTCCGGGTCGGTGTCGCGACCGAACGTGGCGGTGACGTCGTCCGTCCTGCTCTGGTCGGCACGCTGCAGTTCCCAGTGCTGTTGCATCAACTCGGCGGCCTCGCGCTCGGTCGGTGCGGTCACCACGAACGCCGCCATCCCGAAGCGCAAGGGGTCCAGCCCGGGGCGCGGGCGGCGCCGCACATCGTCGATCAATGCGCGGGCCTGTTCGGCCGACTGACCGTTGAGGAACAGCACGTCGGCCTCGGCCGCGGCCAGATCCCGCGCCGGCTGCGATTCCCCGCCCAGATAGATCCGCGGACGAGGACGGTGCGTGCCGACCGGGTGCAGTTCGAAATCGTCGATGTGGAAGTACTTGCCGTCGAACGTCGTCCGCTCCCCGGCGAGCAACCGGCGCACCACGTGCAGCCACTCGGCGCCGTAGACGTAGCGCTGTCCGTGCTCCAGCATGCCGATCCCGGACCGCTCCAGATCCGGGATCCACCAGGCATTGACGACGTTGACGGCGAACCGGCCTTCGCTGATCTCCTCGATGCCCTGGGCCTGCTTGGCCAGGATCGTCGGGTGGATGACCGACGGTTTGATCGCGGCGATGATTTCGATGCGGTCGGTCAGCGCCGCCAGCGCCGCCGCGGCACTCCACGCGTCCAGTTGGTCGAGCTGCTCGCCCAGCGGGTTCATGGTGTGCTGAGCGATCAGGGTGGTGTCGAATCCGAGTTGCTCGGCCAGCAGCACCTGATCGCGGACCCGCTTCCAGGAGGCGTCGACGGGATCGTCGGGGTGGCCGAGCGCGGCCATGGTGCCGTGCACATTGGCCCACACCCCGAACCTGGGACGAGCGGTCATGTATTGCGTCCACTTTCAATCGAATTCAACACTGCGGTCACCGACCCAGCTGATCCTTGCACCGGGCTCCGGACACCGGCGGACGCGTCGAGCCCTGACCGAGCAGAACCCGCAGGCCGGTAGTTCAGATCAGCTCGATTTCTACGCTGTCGGGCCGCTGAACAGGTGCGTAGGTTCGCTCACCCGCTGTAGTGCCGAACGGACCCGCCGCCCGTGCTGTGAGATTTGCGTGGCCCGCACTCCGGTGCACCCGGCGGGCATCCGTTCGACTGAGAGAGCCTTTCGTGATCGAGATCGAGAACCTGACCAAGCGATTCGGTGACCGCACCGTGCTCGACGACATATCGCTGTCGGTGGGCAGCGGCGAGATCCTCGCCGTGGTCGGCCCCAGTGGCGCCGGTAAGAGCACGTTGTCTCGCTGTGTCAGTTTCTTGGAACGTCCCTCCAGCGGCACCGTCCGTGTCGACGGCAAGGATTTCACTCGTCTCGACGGTGCCGAGTTGCTGGCCGCCCGACGGGGGGTGGGTGTCATCTTCCAGACCGCCCCGCTGTTGCGTCGGCGCACGGTCGCCCAGAACATCGCGCTGCCGTTGCGGTACCTCAACGCCACCGAGGATTCGGTCGGCAAGCGGGTCACCGAACTGCTTGAGCGGGTGGGCCTGTCGGATCGCAGCGAGTTCTTCCCGGCTCAGCTCTCCGGCGGCCAGAAGCAACGGGTCGGGATCGCCCGGGCGCTGGCGCTCGGCCCGTCCAACCTGCTGTCCGACGAGGCAACCTCGGGGCTGGATCCGGCCACCACGAAGTCCATCCTCGGTCTGCTCAGCCATCTGCGCGACGAGTTCGGTCTGTCCATCATCCTCATCACCCACGAGATGGAGGTGGTCCGGGAGATCGCCGACTCGGTGGCACGGATCGAGGACGGCCGCATCATCGAGAGCGGTTCGGTGCAGGACATCATCCTGAACCCGACCTCCGCGCTGGCGCACGAACTGCTGCCGGACCGGCCCGGTGTCCCGCATGACGGAACGGGTGAGGTCTGGGAGGTCTCGCACGCCTCGCGCAACGTCCCGCTGGACTGGCTGACCTCGATCCAGTCCACTCCCGGCCTGGCCGACGCACAGGTGAGCGTGCTGAGCGCCAGCGTCGAGGCCATCCGCGGTGTCGCGGTGGGGCGGGCCGTGCTGGCCATCTCCCCCTCTGCGCCTTCCGGTTTCGCCGAGCACCTCACCGCACGCGGCCTGCACGTGCGGCCCGTCGAAAAGGCCACCGCCGGAGCTGCGGGGGCAGCGGCATGACGTATCTGGCTGCCGAGGACTTCAACACGCCGTGGCTGAAAGTCCCCGAACTCCTGCTGCCCGCCTACGGCGAAACGTGGGTCATGGTCGGCGTCACCATGGTGCTCGTCGTGCTCATCGGCACCCCGGCCGGAATCGTCCTGCACAACACCTCGAACCTGGGCCTGTTCCCGAACGCGCGGGTGTTCACGGCACTGAACACGATCGTCAACATCGGCCGGTCCCTGCCGTTCCTGATCCTGATGGCCGCCATCATCCCGGTGACGCGGTTCATCGTCGGGACCACGATCGGCATCGCGGCGGCCATCGTGCCCATGACGGTGGCCGGCGTGCCGTTCTTCGCTCGGCTCGTGCAGAATGCGTTGCGCGAGGTGAGATCCGACGTCACCGATATGGGTCTGGTCTCCGGCGGGTCCCACGTGCAGGTTATCCGTTCGGTGCAACTGTCCGAAGCGCTGCCCGCCCTGGCCGGGGCGTTGACGGTCAACACCATCGCGATGATCGAGTACTCGGCGATCGCCGGATCGATCGGCGCCGGCGGTGTCGGTCATCTCGCGATCACCTACGGCTACAACCGCTTTGACGACAACATCATGATCGCCACGGTGATCGCCCTGATCCTCACCATCCAACTCGTCCAGTTCACCGGTGACCGCGCCGTCCGCGCACTGACCCGCTGACCCGCACCCCGAAGAAGGAAAACCCATGGCAGACCACAACAACCCGGCCATCGACATCGAGATCAAGAAGCGCAAGCGCTGGCCGTGGGTGGCCGGCGCGGCGGTGGCCGTGGTGGCCGTCGCCGGCGGCATCACCTATGCGCAGGTGTCCAACCAGGACAAGGAGTTCGGCACCACCCTGGAGGTCGCCACCTGGAGCACCGATATCGCCGCCGAGAACCTGCTGGCGTTCATCGCCGAGAATGTCGCGCCCGATCACGGCATCACCATCAAACCGGTCCAGATCGACAACCTCATCGAGATCAACCGTGCCGTCGACGCCGGCAACGTGGCGGGCAACTTCTTCGAGCACCAGCCGTTCCTCAACGACGCCATCGCCGCCAACGGATTCGAGCTGACCCTGGCCGCGCCGACCTTCACCTGGGATCAGGCCACCTACTCGGACAAGTACGACAGCTGGGGCGAGGTGCCCGACGGCGCCAAGATCGCGCTGCGCGATGATCCGGCCGGGCAGGCGATCGCGCTGCTCGACCTCGCCGAGGCGGGTCAGATCACCCTCAAGCCGGGCAAGACCGATCTCAAGGGTCTGCCCCAACTCAGTGACGTGGAGTCGAATCCGAAGAACTACCAGTTCATCCAGGTGCCGATCGGTCAGCTGGCGCGCAGCCTCGCCGACGTCGACGCCGTGGTCGTGCACATCTCCGATGTGTACGCTTCCGGGCTCACCGAGGAGCAGATCCTGGACCGGCATCCCGCCCCGGTGGGCAGCGAGGGCGGCCTGGTGGTCAGCAACAAGCACCTCGACGACCCGAACGTGCAGAAGCTGATCGCCACCTTCGAGGATCCGAAGATCGCCGAGTTCCTGGAGACCACCGACAACGCGCTGATCCGCGACACGCTGGGCCCGATCGGCGCGTCCGAGGACGCCGAGACCCCGTCCGCCACCTCATGAGCACCCCCGCCAAGAAGCCGCTGTGCTACTCGGCGTTCGTGATGAACACCGCATCCCATGTGCTGCACGGGTTGTGGCGGGCGCCGGAAGCGCAGAACCACAAGTTCAACTCGCTGCGGCACTGGACGTCTCTGGCGGCCGAGGTCGACCAGGCCGGCTATGACCTGTTGTTCTTCGCCGACGTGTTCGGGCTGCGGGCCCCGTGGAACGGCAACTGGCGCAAGGCTGTCGAGGCCGGGATCCAGATCCCGGTCAACGATCCGTCGGTGCTGGCCTCGGCCCTGGCCGCGGCGACCGAGAACCTCGGCATCGTGTTCACCAGTTCGATCGTGCAGGACCATCCGTTCAACTTCGCGCGGCGGATGTCCTCGCTGGATCACTACACCGAGGGCCGGCTCGGCTGGAACATCGTCACCAGCTTCAACGCGAACATGTTCCGCAGTTTCGGTCATGATGGCACGCTGGCCCACGACCAGCGCTACGAGTGGGCGAACGAATATGTCGATGTCGCCTACAAGCTGTGGGAAGGCTCCTGGGACGACGATGCGTTGGTGCAGGACAAGGAGCGCAGCCTGCACTCGGACCCGTCCAAGATCCACAAGATCAACCACGTCGGTGCCCGGTACAGCGTGGAGGGGCCGCATTTCACCTCGCCGTCCCCGCAGCGCACCCCGGTGCTGTTCCAGGCCGGCTCCTCCCCAGCGGGCCAGTTGTTCTCGGCCCGCCACGCCGAGGGCGTCTACATCAGCAGTCCGACCCCGGAGGCGGCGCACGCGCTGACCACCGAGACCCGGGCATTGGCCGCGGCCAACGGGCGCGACCGCCACGACATCACCTTCGCCCAGGGACTGTCCTTCGTGATCGGCGACACGCACGCCGAGGCGGTCCGCCGCAACGACGAGCTCAAACGGTTCCTGGATCTGGAGGGCATCGCACTGCACGCCCTCGGCGACGCCGGCGTGGATGCCGGCAACCTGCCGCTGGACACCCCGATCAGCGAACTCGACGAGTTCACCGGGGTGCAGAGCTTCAAGCGTTGGGCGGCAGAGGCTTCCGGTAACGAGGAGCCGACCATCCGGGACATGGCCTGGGTGCTGGAGGGCGCCAACCGGGTGGTGGGCACCCCGAAGGAGATCGCGGATCGCCTGGAGGAGTGGCGCGAGGCCGGGGTGGACGGCATCAACGTCTACCACGCCACCGTGCCGCAGTCGTTCCGGGAGGTGGCCGACCGGTTGTTCCCGACGTTGCGCGAGCGCGGCCTGATTGCCACCGACAAGTCGGGCACGTTGCGGCACAAGCTGCTCGGCCGTGGTGACCGGCTGCCGGATCGCCATCCGGCGGCCAAGTACCGTGGTGCGTTCACCGACAACTCGCTGGCCGACGAGGTCGCCGCAGTGGTGGGCACCGGCGCCTGATCAGCGCCGGGGGTCCTCGAACCGGACGTGCGGCACGGCCCCGACCACGCTGACCCGGCAGCGCACCCCGTACACCTCGGCGATCAGATCCTCGGTCAGCACCTGTCCCGGGACGCCGGCGGCGACGACGGCGCCACCTGCCAGCACCACGAGGTGATCGCAGAACATCGCGGCCAGGTTCAGGTCGTGCAGGGCCACCACCGTGGTGACGTCCAGTTGCCGGACCAGGGCCAGGATCTCCAGTTGGTGGGCGATGTCGAGATGGTTCGTCGGTTCGTCGAGCAGCAGATGCTCGGGCTCCTGCGCGAGGGCTCTGGCGATCTGGACACGCTGCCGCTCGCCGCCGGAGAGCGTGTGCCAGTGCCGGTCCGACATGCCGTCGAGACCGGTCGCGGTCAGCGCCGCATCGACGATCCTGGTGCCGTCGCGGTCCCCGCCCAGCATGGGCGTGTACGGAATCCGACCGAGCCGCACCACGTCGCGCACCGTGATGTGTAGGTCCGTCTCGTTGTGCTGGGCGACCATGGCCACCCGCCGCGCGACGCTGCGGCGCGGCATCGCCGCCACCGGTGACCCATCGAGGTGAACGGTGCCCCCATCGGGGCGGTCCACTCCGGCAAGGAGTTTCAACAGCGACGACTTGCCGGATCCGTTCGGTCCGAGCAGGCCCACGGTTGCTCCCGGTTTCGGGGCCACCGTGACACCGTCGAGTACCAGCCGGCCGGACCTGGCCCATCTGACGTCTCGCGCATGAAGGCTCACGACGGGACCCCCCGGCGGCGCAACAGGATCAACGCGAACGCCGGGACACCCAGCAGCGCGGTCACCACCCCGGTGGGCAGCTCCTGGGGCGCGAACACGGTGCGGGCCAAAGTGTCCACCCACACCATGAACACCGCGCCGAAGATGACCACGGTCGGGAGCAGACGGACGTGTGCAGGCCCCACCACGAAACGCGCGGCGTGGGGCAACACCAGACCGACGAACCCGATCGCCCCGGCCGCGCTGACCAGCGCAGCTGTGATCAATGCAGTCAGCACCAACAGCACGATCCGCGCCCGCCGCACCGACACCCCCAGCGCCGCGGCTGCCTCGTCGCCGAACGCGAACGCGTCCAGGGCACGTGCATATCCCAGGCAGCAGACCAGTCCGACCGCGACGACTGCGCTGCAGACCGCCACGTCGGACCAGGACACCCCGGCCAGCGAGCCGAGCAACCAGAACAGCACTCCGCGCGTCTGCTCGGCGTCGGCCGAGGACAGCACGATGAACGAGGTCAACGCCGAGAAGAGTTGCGTCGCGGCCACCCCGGCCAGCACCACCCGGTCGGTGCCGCCGCCCGCGGCGTAGGCCAGCAGCAGCACCACCCCGAAGGACATCACCGCGCCGACGAACGCGCCGCCGGACAGCGTCAGCGTCCCCGCGCCGACCCCGAGCACCGCGATCAGCACGGCCCCGGTGGATGCACCCGAGGACACCCCGAGGACGAACGGGTCAGCCAACGGATTGCGCAGCAACGATTGCAGGATCGCCCCGCTCAGCGCCAACCCGGCCCCGCACACCGCCGCGAGCAACACCCGCGGCAGACGCAACTGCCAGACGATGCCATCCTGAATCCGGCTGGCGCCCGACGACCCGGCGCCCAGACGCTCGCCGACGACGCCGTAGACGTCGCGCACCGACAGCGCCGCCGGGCCGATGGTGATCGCCACGGCCGCCGAGATGACCAGCAGCGCCAAGCCCACCACCCAGAGCACGAGCAACGACCGCGTACGGGTGATCAACGGTCGGAGCCGAACCCGAGTCGGCGCAGGCCGTCGGCCAGCTTCTCGGCCCCGTCGACGGTGCGGATCGACGGGTTGAGATCAGCACCGTTGACGACGACGTACTGCTTCGCCTGGACAGCGGTCAGACGCGAGGTCACCGGGTTCGACTCCAGGAAGGCGATCTTGGCCGCCAGCGCGTCGCCGTCGATGGTGCGCCTGCTCAGATCGGCCAGAACCAGCACATCGGGATCACGGTCCGCGATCACCTCCCAGCTGACCTGGGGCCATTCTTCGGTGGTGTCGACGAAGATGTTGCGGGCGCCCACAGTGTCGGTGATCACCCCGGGTGCCCCGCAGCAACCCCCGAAGTACGGTGCCCGGATGTCGGAAAACCAGAACGCCAAGTCGGCATCCGCGCTGATGCGATTGGTCTCCATCCGCTGCTGCAGCTCGCCGATCAGCGCCTCCCCGCGTTCGCTGACATCGAATATGCGTGCCAGGTCCCGGATTTCGTCGTAGATCGCGTCCATCTTCAGCGGTTCGGTGCGCACGCCGTCCGAATTGACCGACACCTTGCCGACACAATCGCTCGGCGCAAGGTAGCTGGGCACGCCCAGCGCCTCGAACTGGTCCCGGTCGGCGACACCCCCGGGACCGAGAGTCCCGCTGAACGACGCCGACACGAAGTCGGGTTGGGCGTCCAGCACGGTTTCCAGTGCCGGTTTGTCGACCGCGAGTCGCGGCACGGTTGCGTTGGCCTCGGCGAGGTTCGCACGGACCGGGTCCGTCCACGTCGCGGTGCCCACCATCCGGTCCGCCAGCCCCAGTGACAGCAGGACCTCGGTGGAGCCCTGGTTCAGGGACACGGCCCGTTGTGGTGGCGCGTCGATCACCACGTCGCGCCCGCAATTGTGCACGGTGAGCGGGAAGCCCGGCGTGACATCCGGTCGATCGGCCTCGATGCCGGACTGGCCGCAGCCGGCCAGCGTCAGAATCGCTGCCGCAGCGAGGATTCGGCGCGCGATCATTCGGTCTCCCCCGTCTGGGAAAAGCCGGCCAATGCTTCGGCGAGTTTCTCGACGGCGTCGATCTGCCGGATACCCGGATCCAGTTCGGAGCCGGTCAGCACCACGTAGCGCCGGTCACGCACCGCCGACATGTTGCGGGTCACCGGATCGGATTCCAAGAATTCGATCTTGGTGTGCAGTGCGTCGCCGTCGATCCGTTTGCGACTCAGGTCCGCAAGCACCAGCACGTCCGGATCGCGGTCGGCCAGCGCCTCCCAGCTGATCTCGGGCCAATCCTCGCGGGCGTCGGCGAAGACGTTGGTAGCGCCGATCTCGCGCGCATACAGGCCCGGGGCAGAGCAGCACCCGGCCAGGTACGGGGTCCGTAAACCGGCGAACCAGAAGGCCACGGTGACATCCTGCTGCGCGTCCTCCGGAACGTCGGCCAATCGTTTCCTGAGCTGGTCGACCAGCGCAACGCCACGGTCCTGAACATCGAAAATTTGTGCCAACTCCGTGATTTCACGGAACAACGTGCTCATTTCCAGCGGACCGGTACGGGTGACGGTCTCACCCTCGACCACCGCGTCGGTACACACCGACGGTGACTGGTAGGTGGGGATGCCCAGTTCGGCGAGCCGGGCCCGTTCGCCGGCCACCGCCGGGGTGAAGGTGTGTGCGCTCGCCGAGGTGATCAGGTCGGGCTCCAGGTCGAGGACGGCCTCCAGGCCCGGATCGTTGTCCGCCAGCCGCGGTACCCGGGCGTTGTCGGCGGCCAGTGCGGGAAGCACCGGGTCGAACCAGGTCGAGGTGCCCACCATCCGGTCGGCCAGTCCCAGCGACAACAGGATCTCGGTCGAGGCCTGATACAGCGAGACCGCACGCCGCGGCGCATGCTCGAAGGTGACCTGCACCCCGCAGTTCTGCAGGGTCAGTGGGTAGCTGGTCCCCCGGGTGGTGTCGGACGGCGGTGCGGGTGCCGCCGTGTCGGTTCGGCCACATGCGGTGGCCAGGAGCGCAAGCGAGACGAGCACGATCAATGCACGCACGGCGGAACTTCCTTCGGTGCAGGGCTCAGGCGCGGAGCCGTCGACAGTTCACCGGCCGCAGGCATTCGGACTCGGAGGCCATGTCGGGAGTGGCAGGCCTCATACCGTTGCGCGTCAGTTCCGGATTCTCACCGGATTCCCCTGCAGGTCAGCTCCCGCACTCTACCGCGACAGATTCACTGTGGCTGTCGCCACATCACCCGCGCCGAGGCTCCCGCCACATGGGGTACATGATCGGACCTGCGTCCGGTAGGGCGATCTCCCCGGTGACCTCGAAGCCGAACCGTCGGTAGTAACCGATGTTGTCCGGGTTGCTCGACTCCAGGTATGCCGGTGCGTATTCGGCGTCGCACCGGTCCAGGCGTGACTTCATCAGCGCCTGCCCGAGACCGGTGCCGCGCACCTGCGGGTCACTGCCGATCACCGCGAGATACCAGTGCGGCTCCTCCGGGTGGTGACGCTTCATCAGGTCGGTGATCCGCATGCCGCGCCGCACGGCGGTGCCGAAGGTGAGGAGCATGCTCGGCGCAGCCCGCAGTTCCTCACCGGTGGTGTGCTGCCATTGGCCGGGCGGATCCCACAGCGCCGCAGCACCGATCCCGGCTGTGCCCGGCGCGGCGACCTCCACCCCGCCGCGGGCCAAGTGGTGATGACGGGTCAGCGCGGCAAACAACTTGTGCAGTTTGAGCCGGCGGGCCCGCGCGTCGGGCAGCAGCCAGCACATCACCGGATCGTCGAAAAAGGCCCGCCCCAGCACACGGGACAGGGCAGCGGTGTCGGCCGGCGTCGCGGGCCGTATGTCGGGGGCGCTCATCGGCGTCCATTCAGCCCTGTGTGATGTACGCCTGCAAGTGTTCGGTGCTGGATTCCAACTCCTGCATGCGGGTCTTGACCACATCACCGATGCTGACGATGCCGGCCAGCCGACCGTCCTGGATCACCGGGATGTGGCGCACCCGGTTGTGCGTCATCGCGGCGCTGAGACTGTCCACGGTGTCCTCCGGCGAGCAGAAGACCAGGTGTTTGGTCATGATCTCGCTGACGGGCCGGGTCAGCAGATCGGCACCCAGTTCGTGCAACTTGTGCACCACGTCGCGTTCGGACACGATGCCGACCGGCCCCTCGGGACCGACCACCACCATGGCGCCGATGTTGCGGTTCACCAGGCCGGCGAGGAACGCGGCCACCGAGGTATCCGGGGTGGTCGTCGTGACGGCCGCGCCTTTTGCCTTCAGAACGTCGGCGATACGCATGACAGCCTCCGGGAACAGAATGTGATGCCGAACACATCAAGGCTACGTCGCATGGGCTTCCGATCCGTACCGGTTTGCCCGAATATCCACCGACGCGGACATCCGGGCGCGTATATGTGGGCCATGATCGAGGTGACCCTGCTGGGCACGGGCAGCCCCATCCCCGACCCCGACCGGGCCGGCCCCTCCACACTGATCCGGGCGGGCGGCCAGACGTTCCTCGTCGACTGCGGGCGGGGAGTGTTGCAGCGTCTGGCCGCCGTCGGGTCCGGTGCCAATGCGCTGACCGCCCTGCTGCTGACGCACCTGCACAGCGATCACATCGCCGACCTCGGCGACGTGATCATCACCCGCTGGGTCACCACCTTCACCCCGGATCCGGCACCCCTGCAGATCATCGGCCCGCCGGGCACCGCGCAGGTGGTGAACGCCATGCTGGCGGCCTTCGGTCACGACATCGGCTACCGCATCGCCCATCACGCCGACCTGACCGCACCGCCGGCCGTGCAGGTGCACGAGTACACCGACGGCGAGGTGTGGGCGGCCGACGGGGTCCGGGTGCTGGCCGCACCGACCGATCACCGACCGGTCGCCCCCACCATCGGCTTCCGGGTCGAGCACGCCGGGGCATCGGTGGTGCTGGCCGGTGACACCGTGCCGTGCGACAGCCTGGACGCGCTCGCGGACTGCGCAGGTGCATTGGTGCACACCGTGATCCGCCACGACCTCGTCGAGGCCGTTGGGCTGCAGCGCATCCGCGACATCTGCGACTACCACTCGACGGTGCAGCAGGCCGCCGACACCGCGGCCCGCGCCGGGGTGGGCATCCTGATCCTCACCCACTACGTGCCCAGCCCGGCGCCCGGACAGTACGACGAGTGGCGGGCCCTGGCGGCCGGTATCTTCGACCGCCAGATCGAACTCGGCGACGACCTGCATCAAGTGCAGGTGCATCCCGGTGTCGGCGTCAGGCCAGCCGGGTGATCTCCACCACGACATCGAGATCGGTGGACCCCTCGCCGGAGTAGATGCCCTTCAGCGGTGTGACATCGGCGTAGTCGCGACCCACGCCGACGCTGATGTACTGCTCGTTGATGTCCTTGTCGTTGGTCGGGTCGTACTGCCACCAGTCGCCGGTCCAGGCCTGAATCCAGGCGTGGCTCTGCCCTTCGATCGTGTCCCCCACCGTGGCGGAGCGCTCGGGATGCAGGTACCCCGACACGTAGCGCGCCGGAATTCCCATGCCGCGCAGCACGATCAAGGTCAGGTGCGCGAAGTCCTGGCAGACGCCCTTACCCTCGCGCAGCGCATCCAGTCCGGAGGAGTGCACCCCCGTGGTCCCCGGCACGTACTGCAGTTCGCTGTGCACCCAGCGCGCCGCCTCGATGACGGCTTCCTGCGGTTCGTGGTTCTTGGCGAGCTGCCGGCCGACGCGCTCCAGCCGCTTGCTCGCCGGGGTGTACAGCGTCGGGGTGAGGAACTCGTCGAAGCGGTCGATCACCGCCTCGGACTTGAGGTCTGCCCACGACACCGTGGACTCCGGGGGCGCGGCCTCCTCGGTCTCCACCACCGAGGAGGCGGTCACCTCCAACTCGGTGTGTGGGGCGTGCAGGTCGAAGGTCGTCACCGCGGTGCCCCAGTAGTCGACGTAGCGGTACTGGCGGGTGGCCGGCACGGTCTCCACCCGGTTGAGGATCACGTTCTGCCGCGAATCCGACCGCGGTGTCAGGCGCGCCTCGTTGAAGGAGGCCGTCACCGGCGATTTGTAGGCGTAGCCCGTTGCGTGCACCACCCGCATGCGCCACATCAGATCTCTCCTTCTTCGATCACCGCATCACCGGTGCGGCCGGCATCCGTCCAGGCAACCCACGGGGCGGAGTGGAAGTACTGCAGCGCCAACGCATCGCTGACCTGGATGCAGGTCTGCTGCAGGGCGGCCAGCTGATCCTCCAACGACTCCAGCAGTGCCCCCGGCGGGAGGAACTCCAGCTCACTGCGCGCCCTGCCGAGCAGTCGCTGGGCTTCGGCCGTCGAACCGACCCGGTTGTGCCTGCGGTGCAGCAGCTCGTCGAGGCTGTGCTCGGCCAACCGCAGCGAGTAGAAGACCGAGCGCGGGAAAAGCCGGTCCAGCAACAGGAATTCGACCACCCGGCTGGCGTCCAGGACGCCGCGGTAGGTCCGCAGGTAGGTGTCATGGGCACCCGCGGACCGCAGCACAGTGACCCAGGCCGGTGATGATCCGCTGTCACCGACGCGGGAGAGCAGCATGCGCACCGTCATGTCCACCCGCTCGATGGCCCGGCCGAGCACCATGAAGCGGTAGCCGTCGTCGCGGGACAAGGTCGAATCGGCCAGGCCGGCAAACATTGCGGCGCGGCCCTCGATATAGGCCAGGAACTCGTGCGGGCCCAGCTTGCGGGCTGCGCGTTCCCGCTCGGCGAGCGCGTTGTAGGTGGTGTTCAGGCACTCCCACATCTCGGTGGAGGTCACCTCGCGGGCACCGCGGGCGTTTTCCCGGGCCGCGGTGATCGACTCGACGATCGAGCAGCCCCCGGCGGTGTCCCGGCCGAACGCGACCAGATCGGTCAGCGACCACACGTCCAGCTGGTGGTCGGGCGGCTCGATGTCGAGCACCCGCAACAGCACCCGTGAGGTCTGGTCGGGGTCGACGCTGGAATCTTCCAGGAGTTGGTGGACCACGACGTCGAGGATGCGGGCGGTGTCGTCGGCGCGCTCCACGTAGCGACCGATCCAGTACAGCGATTCTGCGTTGCGTGCCAACATCAGTCGATCACCACCTGCTGTTGCTGCTGCTGTTGTTGCTGTTGCTGTTGCTCGTTGGAGGAACGCACCTCACGGCTCTGCTGTTGCTGCGACGTGGTCGCGCCGTCACCGCGGGCGTCCCGGGCGGACTTGCCGCGGGAAACCTTCTCGGCGACCGAGGGTTTCCCGGTCTTCGGGGCGTCCGGCAGGGACCGCACCACCTCGGCGGCGGCCAGCTCGCGGTCGGCGGCCGATGTCCGCGAGGCGAGCACCCAGGTGTCCTTGGAACCGCCGCCCTGACTGGAGTTCACCACCAGCGACCCCTCCGGCAGCGCCACCCGGGTCAGCCCGCCGGGCAACACCCACACGTCGTCGCCGTCGTTGACCGCGAAGGGCCGCAGGTCCACATGGCGGGGCACCAACTGGTCGCCCACCTTGGTGGGCACCGTGGATAGTTGCACGACGGGCTGGGCGATCCAGCCGCGCGGGTCGGCGCGGATCTTCTTGGTGATCGCCGCGAGTTCCTTCGGTGAGGCATCGGGCCCGAACACGATGCCGTAGCCGCCGGACCCCTCGACCGGTTTGATCACCAGTTCGTCGACCCGGTCCAGGACCGCCTCGCGCTCGTCGTCCAGCCAGCAGCGGTAGGTGTCGACGTTGGCCAGCAGGGGCTTCTCCCCCAGGTAGTACTGGATGATGGTCGGCACGTAGGTGTAGACCAGTTTGTCGTCGCCGACCCCGTTGCCGATGGCGCTGGAGATCACCACGTTGCCGGCGCGCGCGGCGTTGAGCACCCCGGCCACCCCGAGCATCGAATCCGGTTTGAACTGCATCGGGTCCAGGTAGTCGTCGTCGATACGGCGGTAGATGACGTCGACCTGACGCTCCCCCTCGGTGGTGCGCATGTAGACGGTGTTGTCGCGACAGAACAGGTCGCGGCCCTCGACGAGTTCCACGCCCATCTGCCGGGCCAGCAGCGAGTGCTCGAAGTAGGCCGAGTTGTAGACGCCCGGGGTGAGCACGACGACGGTCGGGTCGGCCTCATTGGTGGCGGCGGCCTTGCGCAGCGCGCGCAGCAGATGCGAGGAGTAGTCCCCCACCGCACGGACCCGGTGCGAGGCGAACAGGTTCGGGAACACCCGCGCCATGGTGCGCCGGTTCTCCATGACGTAGGACACCCCGGACGGTGAACGCAGGTTGTCCTCCAGCACCCGGAAGGTGCCCTGCTCGTCGCGGACCAGGTCGATCCCGGCGACATGGATTCGCACCCCGTTGGGCGGAACGATGCCGACGGCCTCGCGGTGGAAGTGTTCACACGAGGTGACCAGGCGCCGCGGGATGACCCCGTCGCGCAGGATCTCCTGCTCTCCGTAGATGTCGTCGAGGTACATCTCGAGCGCCTTGACCCGCTGGGCGATGCCCTTTTCCAGCCGGGACCATTCGGCCGCCGAGATCACCCGGGGCACCAGGTCCAGCGGGAACGGGCGTTCCTGCCCGGACAGCGAGAAGGTGATGCCCTGGTCGACGAACGCGCGGCCCAGCGCATCGGTGCGGGCTTCCAACTCCTCGGCGTCCGACGGGGACAGTTCGGCGAAGATGCCCTTGTAGGGCGCGCGGACGTTTCCGTCGGCATCGAACATCTCGTCGAAGGCGCCCGAATAGCTGCCCAGATCGTTGTAGCCGTCGAAGATCCCCACCCGGCGTTTGGCGGCACGCGATTTGGGCCGCGTCGTACGGGCGGATTCGGTGGGCAGGGTTCGTAGACTCACCGCAGCCATGCTGCCGTAAGTCCGGCATTTCGGCAGGCCAGTCCATCCGCTTTGGGCTATCGGCGCCTCCGCTGGTAACCTGAACCACTGCTGCCCAGCGGATCGCTCCGTCGGGGCCCGAGACTTACGTATCCCAACTGACGTTTACGAAGGAACAACACGCGTGGCCAACATCAAGTCGCAGGAAAAGCGCATCAAGACCAACGAGCGCCGTCGACTGCGCAACCAGTCCGTCAAGTCGTCGCTGCGCACGGCTGTCCGCGGGCTCCGCGAGGCCATCGACGCCGGTGAGAAGGACAAGGCGGGCGAGCTGCTGGTCGCCACCAACCGCAAGCTGGACAAGGCTGCCAGCGCGGGCGTCATCCACAAGAACCAGGCCGCGAACAAGAAGTCCGCGCTGACCCTGGCTGTCAACAAGCTCTGATTCTTCTCGCACACCCGCGCGTCGACGACATCTGGTCGCGCGCGGGTTTTTGCGTGTCCGGGTAACGGACGCTGCTGGTGATCGGGGCTCGATGCGCCGTCTACGCGTCGGAAGCCAGCTGGGCCACCTTGCGCACCGCCGACTCCAGGGCATAGTCCGCATCCGCGGCGGCACCCTTGACGTCGGCGTTGAGCGCAGCCACCACCCGCAGCGCCTCGGCGACCCGGTCCTTGGACCAGCGTCGCGACTGTTTCTGGGCCTTCTGGATCCGCCACGGCGGCATGCCGAGCTCCCCGGCCAGCCGGTACGGATCGCCCTGCACCGGGCCGACCCGGGCAATGGTGTGCACCGCCTCGGCGAGCGCGTCGGCGAGCACCACGTGCGGCTCCCCGCTGAGCATGGCCCAACGCAGCGCCTCGGCCGCCCCCGGGACATCGCCGAGGACCGCCTTGTCGGCGATATCGAAGCCCTTCACCTCGGCCTTGCCCTGGTGATACCGGCCCACTGCGGCGGCGGTGACCGCGCCGTCGGTATCGGCGACCAGCTGGGAGCAGACCGCCGCCAATTCCCGGATGTCCGAGCCGACCGAGTCGAGGATCGCGGACACCGTGTCGTCGTCCACCTTGACCTTCAGGGCGCGGAACTCGCGGCGCACGAAGTCGGCCCGCTCGGCGGGTTTGGCGATCTTTGCGCACGGGTGCACCTTGGCACCGAGCTTCTTGAGCTGATCGGCCATCGCCTTGGCCCGGCCCCCGCCGGAGTGCACGACCACCAGCTGGGTGCCCGGCGGCAGGTCACCGGCCGAGCTGACGATCAGGGCCGCAGCGTCCTTTCCGGCCTCCCCGGCGGACTCCAGCACGACCACCCGCTCATCGGCGAACAGCGACGGGCTCAGCAGCTCGGCGAGCTCGCTGGTGCTGACCTCGCCAGCCCGCAGCCGGTCGATCGGAATGTCGGGGGTGCCCGCCTGTTTGCGGGCCGCCCGCAGCACCGTGGCGACGGCGCGCTCGACGAGCAGTTCCTCGTCGCCGAGGACGAGATGCAGGGCCCCGGTGTCATCGGTCACCGGCCAATCGTTTCACGCCGACCCGACAACCCCCGACAGGGTCCACGCCACCAGGACGCACACCGCGGCGCCGCACACCAGCCTCGCCCAGCGCCGGTGCCAGGCCACGACGACCGCCACCGTCACCACGGCGACCAGGGCCACACCGGCGACTCCGGAGGGCACCGTGATCGATGCGCCCGGCACCGCCGCGATCCACCGGGACACCGCCAGAAGCCACCACAGCTCGGGCCCGGTGAAGCGGATCAGCAGCCCCGCCCCCGCCGGCCAGCACGCCGCCAATGCCGCCGACGCCGTCCCGATCACCGTGATCGGCGGGATGACCACGGCGACGAGCAGGTTGGCCAGGACCGCGAGCACACTGAACCGGCCCGAGATCCCGGCGATCAGCGGGGCGGTGACCAGTTGGGCGGCCAGCGCGATACCCACCGCATCCCCGAGCGGCTTCGGCCAGCCGCGCTGCACCAGCCACCCGGACCACACCGGCGCGATGACGATCAGCGCCGCGGTCGCCACCACCGACAGGGCGAAACCGGCGTCGACGGCCAGCTGCGGCGCCACCACCATCAGCGCGATCACGCTCGCCGAGAGCACCGGGATCGCCTGTCGGCGGCGGTGCGTCAGCACCGCGAGCAAGGCAATCCCACCCATCAGCGCGGCGCGCAGCACACTGGCCGACGGCTCCACCACGATGACGAACCCGATCAGCACCACCAGTGCCAGCACCGCCGCCAACCGCGGGCCGACCAGCGCCGCCGACATCAGCGCGGTGCCACACACGATGGTGACGTTGGCCCCGGATACCGCGGTCAGATGGGTCAATCCCGCGACCTTGAAATCGTCTGTGGTCCTTGCCGTCACCGCCGAGGTGTCACCGAGCACCAGTGCGGGCAGCATCGCCGCGCGGTCGGCGGGCAGCACTTCGCGGGCGGTCTCGGCGAACTCCGCGCGGATGTGCCCGGTCAACCGCCGAGCCGCCGGGATGTCGCCCAGCGTGGGTTCACCGACAGCGGTGAGCACCGCGACGCTCAGATCTGAGCGCAGTGGACGGCCGATGCGGGCGCGGAAGGCCGCGGGGCGGCCCACGGACAGTCCGGTGAAACCCGTCACCGGAGCGAACACCAGCACCATGCCGGTCACCTCGGCACCGTCGAGTTCGCGTATTCCGGCGCGAAACATGATGCGCCCACGCCCAATCGAGCGCGGTGATTCGGTGGGCGCCACGCTGACAGTGGCGGTGTCTCCGTGCCGGTCGGCGATCGGATGGTGGCGGGCGTCGTGTGCCCGAAGAGCTATCGACAACCCGAACGCCGTGCCGATCACCGCGACGGCGGCCACCCCCGCGACACCCAGCCGGATCGCGCGCCGCGCACACCAGCGGTCGGCCAGCGCCGTCGCCGCAACGGATCCGAGCGCCACCGCCACCAGCATCCCCGAGGGCCATACGATGCCCGCCGCGGTCACCACCCAGCTGGTCAGCGCCGCGGGTACCAACCGGATATCGATATGGCGCTCTTCGGGATCCACGCTCACGATTCACGCGACGACCAGGTCTCGTAGCTTCTCAAGGCGGGCCGGGCCGATCCCGTCGACCTCGCTGAGCTGGTCGACATTGGTGAAACGTCCGTGCGCCTCCCGCCAGGCGATGATCGCCGCTGCCGTGACCGGTCCGACCCCGGGCAGCGCGTCGAGTTCCTCGGTGGTTGCGGTGTTCAGGTCGACCGGTGTACCCGGTGCCGCACCGGAGGCCTGCCCGGACGACGGTGCGGTGGTGGGATTCGGGTCGGCGGGACCGGCCGAGCTCACCGAACTCCCCATCGGTGACGGTGATCCCGGTGGGGCCGCCAGCCCGACGATGATCTGTTCGCCGTCGGCCACACGGCGCGCCAGGTTCAGCCCCACGAGGTCCGCTCCGTCCACGGCGCCGCCGGCGGCCTCCAACGCGTCGGCGATCCGTGCACCGGCCGTGACGGTCACCAGTCCGGGTGTGTGCACCAGCCCCACCACGCTGACCACCACCGGCCCATCCGGTGGCTGCGACGGTGCCGGTGTCGCGCTCGCGGACGAA
The DNA here is from genome assembly GCF_043974665.1 of Mycobacterium sp. AMU20-3851. NCBI lineage: Bacteria > Bacillati > Actinomycetota > Actinomycetes > Mycobacteriales > Mycobacteriaceae > Mycobacterium > Mycobacterium sp. AMU20-3851. The sequence continues at coordinate 1,874,682 of NZ_CP146371.1, read as the reverse complement.
ACCATCTGCACAGCAGGCAGGTTCGCCGACGATACGGGCGGCCGGGAGTCCCGCATCACCGTGAACACCGTCACCAGCACTGCGATCACCCCGACCACGAGCAGCGCCATGACCCCGGCCCTCCCCGGGTCGGCGCGCAGACCGGCGAGCCAGTCCTTGGCAGCGTGCTCACCGGTATCGGGCAGCCAGCGGGCCAGCACGGTGTCCGCGTCCTCGTCGGTGTCGTTCCCGGGATCCGGGTCGGTGCCGATGCGCCGTGACAGGCGTTGCGCGGGCGATTCGGTGTCCATGAGCCGACGGTAGGCAGCGGCCGCGACTCTTCTGTCCTGTCGCAGTGGCCGGTGATGAAAGCTGTGGATGAATCCTCGTTTGTGGATAACTGCGCCGACGGCGAGGCGGTGACCGCAAACGTGTCGGACTCGATCGGAAGAATGTCGGTATGCCGCCGCCGACAACACCCTTCGCCGAGCACTACGTGACACCGCGCCTGGAGGTGTTGTTCGACGAGATCGCCGAGCTGACCGGGCAGCGCAACGCCATCGATGGCCGGTTGGTGGAGATCATCGCCGAGATCGACGGCAGGAACACCGCCGACGGAAATTCCTTGTGGGGTGCCACCGGGTGCCGGTCGATCGAATCGCTGGTGGCCTGGAAGGCCGGGGTGAGTCCGCGCAACGCCGAAACCATGGTCGCGGTAGCGCACCGGTTGGACGAGCTACCCCGGCTGGCGCAAGGATTGCGGGAAGGCCGGCTGTCGCTGGATCGGGTCGGGGTGATCGCCGAGCGCGGCGGCCAGGGCTGCGATGAGCACTACGCGAACTTGGTGCAGTACGCCACGGTGACCCAGTTGCGGACCGCGGTGAAACAGGAACCCCGGCCCGAACCCGAGCACCAGCCCGAGCCCAAGCGCGGGTTCACATCGCATGACAGTGACGGCTACACCACCTACACAATTCGGCTACCGAAACTGGAGGCCGCGAAGTTCGATGCTGCGGTCGCCTCGCACCGGGACGCGTTGGTCGCGGACTGGAGACGCGATCACGACGCCGGAGACAGCGACGATGAGCAGCCCGGCGAGCGGACCAGCGTGCAGGCGCCGCCATTCCCCAACACCACCGATGCGTTCATGAGTTTGGTCGAGGCCGGCTGGGACACCGACGTCGCCGCGCGCCCGCACGGGGCGCGCACCACCGTGGTGGCCCATCTCGACCTGGACCGACACGCCCACACACCCATCGCCGCCCTGCATCTGGGGCCCGCCCTCACCGACGCCGAACGCCGGTTCCTGCTCTGCGATGCGACCTGCGAGGTGTGGTTCGAACGCCACGGCACCCCGATCGGGGTCGGGCGCACCACCCGCACCATCAGCCGCCGCCTGCGGCGCGCTCTGGAGTACCGCGACACGACCTGTGTGGTGCCCGGTTGCGGGGCCACCCGCGGCCTGCATGCGCATCATCTGGTGCATTGGGAGGACGGCGGGCGCACCGACCTGTCGAACCTGGTGCTGCTCTGCCCGTTCCATCATCGACTGCACCACCAGGGTGGGATCACCCTCACCGGGCCGGCCGACCAACTCACAATCACCGACGAAGAAGGCCGACCGATGACCGGCGCGGCACTGGCCCGCCCACCCACCACACAGACCCACCAGACGTACCACCGTGCAAAGAACCCACCGGCGAACGCGCCCAATGGTGGTGGTACACCCCATTCGAACCGAAGCCGGCGAACTGACTAATCGCCGTGCGAGGCGAGCACCGCGATCTGGGCGCCGTCGGCCCCTTCGACGAGCAGATAGGTGACCGCGACCCGGCCGAGTTCCGCACCGCCCACGTCGCGGCGGACGAACGCCCCGCGGTACACGGCCGAGGACGCGTTCAGCTCGGTGACCTCGGCGCTGATCAGGGCCGTGGACCGATAGCGCTGTGCACGCAGACCGTCGATCTGACTCTGTATCACCGCCGCGAGCTCGTCACGGGTGGACAGGTTGATCGCGCCTTCATCGGTGGTGAGCAGCAGCGGAACCGCATAGCAGTCCAAGAGCTGCGCCACCGGCCGATCCCCGCGGGTGGCCGCGGCGAAGATTTCCAGATAGTCGTCGAACCAGCGCTGCACCGAGCCGGTGTCCATAGCCATCGTGGAATCATTTCACCTTTTCCGACCGTGGTGAACACCGCACGAATAGTGTTCACCCATGAGTGCTTCGCGCCCCCTCCGGGTCATCCAATGGACCACCGGCAACATCGGCAAACGCTCCCTGCACGCCATCATCGGCCGCGACGACATGGAACTCGTCGGGGTGTACGCGCACGGCGCGGACAAACAGGGTGTCGATGCCGCCGAGCTGGCCGGTTGGCCGACTCCGACGGGGATCACAGCCACCGGCGACATCGATGCATTGCTTGCCCTGAAACCGGATGCCTGTTGTTACAACCCGCTGTGGCCCAGCGTCGACGAACTGGTCACCCTTCTGGAAGCCGGGGTCAACGTCTGCTCCAGCGCAGCCTGGATCACCGGCAGCAAGCAGACCCCGCAGGATCTGGAGCGAATCAAAAAAGCCTGCACCACAGGTAATTCCACCATCTTCGGGAGCGGCGCGCACCCTGGTGTCACGAACATGGTCGGCATGGTGCTATCCGGGTCCTGCGAGCGGGTCGACGAGATCCGGATCACCGAGTCGGTGGACTGCTCTACCTACGAATCGGCGGGAACGCAGACCGCCATGGGGTTTTCGCAGGATCCCGACACCCCGGGTTTGGCCGAGAGCGTGCGCCGCGAGAGTGAGGTGTTCGCCGAATCCGCGGCGATGATGGCCGATGCGATCGGAGCGACGCTGGACCGGATGACCTTCGATGTCACCTTCACCGCCGCCACCGGCGACACCGACCTCGGGTTCATGGCGATCCCGAAGGGCACCGTCGGCGGCGTCACGGGTTACCACCGCGGTTGGGTCGGTGACCGCAATGTCGTCAGCGTGGGCTTCAACTGGACGATGGGCGACCATGTGACCCCACCCAAACCGCTTGAGCACGGCCATGTCATCCAGGTGTTCGAGATGCCCAACATGCGCACCGTACTGCACTGCCTGCCACCGGCGGATTGGACCGAACCCGGGTTCATGGGGTTGGGCATGATCTACACCGCGATGCCGGTCACCAACGCCGTGCCCGCGGTGGTCGCCGCGGCCCCGGGGATCGCCACCCTCAAGGATCTGCCGCCGGTCACCGGCCGCTTCGCCGGCTGATCACTCGGCCAGACTGACGCACGCCCCCACCGCACCGGCGCCGACGTGCACGGCGAGCACCGCCCCCATGTCGCGGACCGTCAGCGACTCCAACTGAGGCAGTCGGTCGGTCAGGGCTGCACCCAATTCCGCTGCGGCGTCGTGATTGTCGACGTGATGCACGGTCACCGAGGCGGACCGCTCCCCGACCAGGTCGACGATCGAGTCCAGCATGGCGGCGTGTGCTTTGGATGTGGTGCGCACGCGCTGAGCCAGCACCAGCCGGCCGTCGAGGTCCAAGCGCAACAACGGCTTCAGCGACAACGCGGTACCCAGCCAGGACGCCGCGGTCCCGATCCGCCCGCTGCGGCGCAGGTTGTCCAGCCGGTGCACGACGATGAACACATGTCCGCGGGGCACCGCCGCGCGGGCCGCGGCCTCGACCGCGTCGAGTTCGGCGCCGGTTTCGGCGGCGCGCGCGGCGGCCAGTGCGACGCACCCGACACCCATCGCGGCCGACCGCGAGTTCACGACACGTACCGCCGAACCGAATTCCCGGGCGGCCGCCGCGGCGGAGGAGAACGTGCTGGACAATGCGGCCGAAAGGTGCACCGCGACAACGCCGTCCCCGTCGCTGGCGGCCAGTGCCTCCCGGTAGGTCCGGGCGAGGTCACCCGGCGAGGCTCCTGAGGTGGTCACCTGACTGCGATCGAAGATGTCCTTCGGGATCTCGTCGATTCCGTCGCGCAGGTCCGTGTCCTCGAACAGGACGTGCAGCGGCACCTGGCGGATCGACCACCGCCCGAGCTCGTCGGCATCCAACCGTGCCGACGAGTCCGTCACCACCTGAACGGTCATGACCGTTCAGATGTGTCCGGTTGGTACGCACCAGCTTCGGCGAGACCCTTGAGCATCAGATCGGCGACCGCCGCGTGTGCCTCGAAATTCCAGTGGATTCCGTCCGGGTTGCCCTGCCCGCTCATCACGTACTCGCCGACAGCCGCCTTGAGGTCCACCACCGGAACCTGGTGCTCATCGGCCCAGCCGGTGATCGCCTTGACGATGGGGTCGCGCCAGCGATGCGACTTGCCGTAGGTCTCGGCGATATGAACGGACGGGACGGTGGCCACCACCGGAATGCCGGGCCGGTTGAAGTCCAGTGCCGCCCTGGTCATTTCCAGATACTCGACGGTCAGGTGCGGAGGCAGCGCCGGCCGGGCCACCCGGGACAGCCGTGGCTGCAGCCAGCCGTAACCGTCGCGCACCCAGCGCCGCAGAAACGGCGGGCGGACGTAGCGGATCAGCTCCCGCAGCGCGGTCGGCAGGGGCGAGGGCAGCGAATCCATACCGCAGGTCGCGAAGATCACCGCGCCCGCGCGCGGCAGAGCCGCCCAGGATCGCGGGTCCTGGGTCGCGGCCCACCACACATCCCGGCACGTCCAGCCGATCCGGCCGATCAGCTCGACATCCCAACCCAGTTGTTCGGCAACGATATTGGGCCAGATCCGGGGGTCGTCGGCGGGCAGTCCGCCGGTCGGCCCGTAGTAGGACAGCGAGTCGCAGAAGACCAGCAAGGTCTGCCTCGCGGGGCTAGAGGACATCGTTGGCCACCTGCGCAGAAGCGTTCCACACGTCCAGGCGCCACTTGACGGCGTCGCCGACGTCGTGCCCGGACAGTTGCGCCCAGCTCGCGTTGCCCATCCCGCCGAGCGTCGGCCAGTTGTCCACCGGCAGCCCCAGCAGGGCGGCCGCCAGGGCCGCGATCAACCCGCCGTGCGCCACCAGCACGACCGGACGGTCCGGCGCGTCGACACCCCAACCAGCCTGCGAGGCAAGCAATTCGGTGACCAAGGGCACGGCGCGCTCGGCGACGTCGACCCGGCTCTCCCCGCCGTGCGGTGCCCACCGGGCGTCGTCGCGCCAGGCCAGCCGGGCACCGGGGGCGATGTCATCGACCTCGATGTGGGTCAAGCCCTGCCAATCCCCCAGATGGGTCTCGCGCAGCCGCTGATCGACCGACACCTGCACGCCCGAGCGCTCACCGAGCGCGGTGGCGGTGTCCAGGGCCCGGCGCAGGTCCGAGGACACAATGGCCAGTGGCTGCCGCTTGGCCAGCACCTCGGCCGCGGCCTTGGCCTGCTCCCGGCCCAGGTCGGTCAGATCGGTGTCGAGCTGTCCCTGCATGCGACTGCCGGCATTCCACTCGGTCTGCCCGTGCCGCAGCAGCACCAGTCGGCGCACACTCACCGCTGGTCCTGCGTGTCGGTGTCCAGGTTGTCCAGGTCGACGGGGATGACCGGGCAGTCCCGCCACAGCCGCTCCAGCGCGTAGAACTCGCGTTCTTCGGTGTGCTGGACGTGCACCACGATGTCGACGTAGTCGAGCAGGGTCCAGCGTCCCTCCCGGGTGCCTTCCCGCCGGGCCGGCTTGTGCCCGGCCGCGCGCATCTTGTCCTCGATCTCGTCGACGATGGCGTTGACCTGACGTTCGTTGGACGCCGAGGCGATCACGAAGCAGTCGGTGATGACCAGTTGCTCGGATACGTCGATGACCAGGACGTCGTTGCCGAGCTTGGCCGCGGCCGCGCGGGCCGCGACGGTCGCCATCTCGACCGCTTCCGGTGCGGCAGTCATGAACGGGCCTCCGATGTGTACAGGTTGCGTTTGGACACGTACTGGACGACGCCGTCGGGCACCAGGTACCAGATGGGTCGGGACTGCTGGGCACGCTGCCGGCAGTCACTCGACGAGATCGCCAATGCGGGTACCTCCACCAGGGTAAGGGCGTCTTCGGGCAGTTCTTCCATGGCCGCGGCGATGTGTTCACCGTCGAGTTCGTAGCCGGGCCTGCTCACCCCGATGAAGCGGGCGAGAGAGAACAGTTCCTCCCAGTTCTGCCAGGACAGGATCGAGGCCAGCGCGTCGGCGCCGGTGATGAAGTACAGGTCGGTGTCCGGGTTCTGCGCGGCCAGGTCACGCAGGGTGTCCTTGGTGTAGGTGGCCCCGCCGCGGTCGATGTCGACCCGGCTCACCGAGAACCGGGGATTGGCCGCGGTCGCGATGACCGTCATCAGATAGCGGTCCTCGGCGGCGGTGACCTGGCGTTCCCGCTTCTGCCAGGGCTGCCCGGTCGGCACGAAGACGACCTCGTCGAGCTGGAACTGATCGGCGACCTCGCTGGCGGCCACCAGGTGGCCGTGGTGGATCGGGTCGAACGTCCCGCCCATCACCCCGAGCCTGCGTCTGGTCACGAAGAGCCAGCTTACGGCAGCGACCGGGTGGGTCTTTACCTGGCGAGCGTGCGCGAACTCCCTCACGAGCACGGCGTGTCGGGCGCAGACACGCACTCTCGCCAGAAAAGGGTCAGACAGGAAGGAGAGCGTCGATCACCGCGGCCAGTTGCTTGGCCGACCGGCACTCGTGCATCGGGATCAGGTCTTTGTAGCGCGGCACCGCCGAGTCTCCACTGCCCCACAGGTGCTTGGGCTCGGGGTTGAGCCAGTGCGCGTGCCGGCTGGCATTCACCATCCGGGTCAGCAGTTCGGTCTCCGGGTTGCGGTAATTGTTGCGGCCGTCGCCGAGGATGAGCAGCGAGGACCGCGGCGAGAGCACGTTGGGGAAGTTCTGGTCGAACGACACGAAGGCGTGCCCGTAGTCGGAGTGCCCGTCGCGGGTGTAGACGCCGGCTTCCCGGGTGATGCGCTGCACCGCCACCGCCAGATCGGCTTCCGGGCCGAACATGTGGGTCACCTCGTCGGTGGTGTCGATGAAGGCGAACACGCGCACCCGGGAGAACTGCTGACGCAGCGCGGACACCAGCATCAGGGTGAAGTGGCTGAAGCCGGCCACCGAGCCGGACACATCGCACAGCACCACCAGTTCGGGCCGGGCCGGGCGCGGCTTCTTGAGCACCACGTCGATCGGCACGCCGCCGGTGGACATCGACTTGCGAAGCGTCTTGCGCATGTCGATCTGGCCGTTCTGGGCGCGGCGCCGCTTGGCCGCCAGCCGGGTGGCCAGCGTGCGGGCCAACGGCTGCACGGTCTTGCGCATCTGGCGCAGCTGCTCGCCGGAGGCCCGCAGGAACTCGACGTTCTCGGACAACTGGGGCACCCCGTACATCTGCACGTGGTCGCGGCCGAGCTGTTCGGCGGTGCGACGCTTGGTCTCCGCCTCCACCATCTGGCGTAGCTGCGAAACACGCTGCGCCGCCATCGCTTTGGCGATCTCTTCTTGGGTGGGGGTGGGCTCTTCGCCGTACGGGGCGAGCAGCCCGGCCAGCAGCCGGCCCTCCAGTTCGTCCAGGGCCATCGCCTTGAGCGCCTGATAGGACGAGTACGACGGACCCCGGCTGGAGTTGTACCTGCCGTAGGCCTCCACGATCCGGGCGATCATGGCCGTCAGACGGTCGTCGAAGTTCTCCAGATCGGCGTCCGGGCCCAGCATGTCGAGCAGGGCCGCGCGCATCGCCTCGATGTCCTCGGGCGGCATCGCCTCCGGGTCGGCCTCCGGATCCGGCTCATCCTCGATGACCGTCCGCGCCCCGTGCGCGGCCGGCCACCACAGGTCGAACATCGCATCGTAGGTGTCGCGGTGATCGGGCCGGCGCAACACCGCACAGGCCAGCCCCTCCCGCAGCGCGCCGCGGTCGCCCAGGCCCAGCACCGTCATCACCCGGCCGGCGTCCACCGTCTCCGACGGGCCCACCGCGATGCCGACACCGCGCAGTGCTTCGACGAATTCCACCAGGTGCCCGGGAATTCCGTGGGGGGCCAGCGGCTGCGGTGGCCGGGTGCGACGGGAGGCCATCAGTTCAACCTCAGCTCCCCGGCGGCCTTGATCTGATCGGACTGGTGCTTGAGCACCACACCGAGCGTCGCGGCGATGGTCACGTCGTCGATGGTGTCCATACCCAGCGCCAGGACGGTGCGACCCCAGTCGATGGTCTCGGCCACCGACGGCACCTTCTTGAGTTGCATCCCGCGCAGCACCCCGATGATCCGCACCAGTTCGGCGGCGATCCGGTCGGGCAGCTCGGGAACCCGCGAGAGCAGGATGCGCCGCTCCAGGTCCGGGTCGGGGAAGCCGATGTGCAGGAACAGGCAGCGCCGTTTGAGCGCCTCGGACAGCTCCCGGGTGGCATTCGAGGTGAGCAGCACGAACGGCGGGCGTTCGGCCTTGATGGTGCCGAGTTCGGGCACCGTCACCGCGAAGTCGGACAGTACCTCCAGCAGCAGCCCCTCGATCTCGATGTCGGCCTTGTCGGTCTCGTCGATGAGCAGCACGGTCGGGTCGGTGCGCCGGATCGCGGTCAGCAGCGGGCGGCTCAGCAGGAACTCCTCGCTGAACACGTCGGTCTTGGTCTGGTCCCAGTCGCCCGTCCCCGCCGTGCCGGCCTGGATCCGCAGGATCTGCTTGGCGTGGTTCCACTCATAGAGGGCACGCGCCTCGTCGACACCCTCGTAGCATTGCAGCCGCACCAGCTCGGACCCGGTGGTCTGGGCGACGGCACGGGCCAACTCGGTCTTGCCGACGCCGGCCGGTCCCTCGACCAGCAGCGGCTTGCCCAGCCGGTCGGCGAGGAAAACCGCTGTGGCGGTGGCCTTGTCGGGCAGGTATCCGGTCTCGGCGAGCCGCTTGGCGACGTCATCGATATCGGTGAACAACGGTGCGGGACGGGCGGGAAGGCTCATGAGTCGGGTGTACTCCTGTCAGGCGGGACGGGTCTGGCCGTCGCCCCACACAATCCATTTTGTCGAGGTCAGTTCGGGCAGGCCCATCGGGCCTCGGGCATGCAACTTCTGGGTGGAGATGCCGATCTCGGCGCCGAAACCGAACTGTTCCCCGTCGGTGAAGGCGGTCGACGCGTTCACCATGACCGCGGCCGCATCCACCTGCTCGGTGAACCGTTGGGCCGCAGCCAGTTCGGTGGTGACGATGGCCTCGGTGTGACCGGTGCCGTACTCGTTGATGTGCGCGATGGCGCCGTCGACACCGTCGACCACCTGTACGGCGATGTCCATCGACAGGAACTCGGCGCGCAGCTCCTCGTCAGTGGGGTCGGTGTGCACCGTCACGCCCGCGTCCTGCAGCGCGTTGAGCAGCCGCGGCAGGGCCGTCTCGGCGGCGGCCGCATCGACCAGCAGCGTCTCGGCCGCATTGCAGACGCTGGGCCGGCGGGTCTTGGCGTTCAACAGGATCCGTTCGGCCACATCGAGATCGGCTGCCGCGTGCACGAAGACGTGACAGTTTCCGACGCCGGTCTCGATGGTCGGGACGGTGGCGTCGCGCACCACCGCGTCGATCAGACCGGCACCGCCGCGCGGGATCACCACGTCGACCAGGCCGCGGGCCTGGATCAGGTGGGTGACGCTGGAACGGTCCGTGCTGGGCAGCAACTGCACGGCGTCGGCGGGCAGCCCCTCGGCGACCAGCGCCTCCCGCAGCGCCCGCACCAACGCGGCGTTCGAGCGGGCCGCCGATGAACTGCCGCGCAGCAGCACCGCGTTACCCGATTTCAGGGTGAGGCCGAAGGCGTCGACGGTGACGTTGGGCCTGCCCTCGTAGACGATGCCGACCACGCCCAGCGGCACCCGCTGCTGGCGCAGTTGCAGACCGTTGGGCAGGGTGCTGCCGCGCAGCACCTCCCCTACCGGGTCGGGCAGGCCGGCGACCTGCCGCAGTCCGGCCGCGATGCCGTCGATGCGCTGCGGGTTGAGTGCCAGCCGGTCGAGCATGGCCTCGGCGGTGCCCGCGGCGCGCGCGGTCTCCAGGTCTTCGGTGTTCGCGGCCAGGATGTCGTGCGCATGGGCCAGCACGGCGTCGGCGGCGGCATGCAGTGCGCGGTTCTTCACGACGGTGCTCAAGCTGACCAGCGCGCGGGATGCAACCCGGGCCGCGGCCGCGGCGTCGTGGACCTGGCTGCGCAGATCTAATTCGACAGAAGCGCTCATCAAGCCAGGGTATCGGGCATCCCCAGGTCAGGCCCGGTGGGGGCTACCGTAAGGCGATGGCGCGGGTATGTGTGGTCGGCAGCGTGAACATGGACCTCGTTTTCACGGTGGACACCCTCCCGCCGCCGGGTGCGACGGTGCTGGCCTCGCAGCTGACCCGCGCCCCCGGCGGCAAGGGTGGCAACCAGGCGGTCGCTGCGGCCCGGGCTGGCGCCGAGGTGGTGGTCGTGGCCGCCGTCGGCGACGACGACACCGGCACGGCGTTGCGGGCCCACCTGCAGGAGAACGGTGTCGACACCGCCGGGCTGGTCGCGCTGCCGGTGCCGAGCGGGACGGCGAGCATCGTGGTGGACGCGCACGCCGAGAACGTCATCGTGGTGGCGCCGGGTGCCAACGCGCACCTGTCGCTGACCTCGGCGCGGCTGCGTGAGCTGGTCGCCGGCGCCGACGTGCTGTTGATGCAGCTGGAGATCCCCACCGAGACCGCGCTGGCCGCGGCCCGCATCGCGCGCGCGGCCGGCGCGGCGGTACTGCTGAACGCCTCCCCGGCGGGCGCCGATGCCGGTGCGCTGGCGCAGCTGGCCGAGGTCACCGATGTGGTGATCGTCAACGAGGACGAGGCCCGGAGCTGGGTGTGGCCGGTTCCGCACCTGGTCACCACGCTCGGCGCGCGCGGCGCCAGCCACCGCACCGAGGCCGGTGAGGTGCAGGTGCCCGCCCCCGAGGTCGAACCCGTGGACACCACTGGCGCCGGGGATGTGTTCGCCGGCGTGCTGGCCGCCGGGTGGCCGTCCGGTCCGGAATACGCGCTGCGCCGGGCCGCCGCGGCGGGCGCGCTGGCCACCCTCGTCCCAGGCGCCGGTGACTGCGCGCCGCACGACGAGGCCATCGAGGACGCGTTGAGCTGACGATCAGGTGCGGCGGTCGACAAGAATGGCGTTGGCCATGAACGTGATTCGCTGCCGATATTGTGCGAGCGTCCATCCGCGGTCGGTGATGAGCTGATCCCACAACGGCACCGACAACACCGCCCACAACATCTCCGCTGCCACCGCAGAATCGAGGCCGTCGGACAGCAGACCGTCCGCCTCGCATCGATGGACGACCTTTCGACACACGTCGAGCAGTTGGTTCATCCGGTCGTCCCAGGCCGCGGCCAGTTCCGGGTCGGAGCGTCGGCCCGCCAGCACGCTGCGCGCGATGCCGATGAACCCGGCCACATAGTCGGTCCACCACCCGACCAGGGCGTCCACCGCGCCGGCGCCATCGGCGGCTTCGAGTATCCGCTCGACGGCCGCCTGCGCACCGGCCCGCTCGTCGATATCAGCGAGCGCCGCCTGCAATACGCCCGCACGGGTGCCGAAATGACGGTAAACAGTTTGCCGCGAGTACCCGGCATGGTCGGCGATTGCGCCGAGGCCGACCTCGGCCGAACCCATCCGTTCGATCAACACGCGGGTGGATTCCAGAATTGCCCGGCGGGCTCCGCCTGCCGATCCAGCCTCCTCAATCATGTTACGCAGTGTAACGTTACAGCTTGTAACATTGCATCGATGAGGAGGCGATATGAATGGCACGCGGCGTCCGGCCGATGTGGCGCGCGCGGCGATGGAGGCCGTGCAGGAAAGTCGACGCGACGACTGGTTGGCCTTGTTCAGCGCTGACGCACGCGTCGAGGATCCGGTGGGTCATCTGGCACCGATCGTCGGGCGGGAGCGGCTCGCCGAGTTCTGGGACCTTGCCATCGACCCGCTGGCATCGACGTGCTTCACCATCACCCGGGTGTGGGAGGCCGGTACCGAAGCCATGGTGCTGGCGACCGTGACCGCCTCGACGCCCGACACGATCAGCGTCGATTATGACGGAACGTTCAACTATCGGGTGGGCGCCGACGGACTGATCGTGGAGATGCGTGCGTTCTGGGATCTGCCTGATGTCGTCGACGCCTTGACTGGTTGAGGATTCGAGCCTGCGTGCCGACCAGTGGTGTACTGCCGGATCAGCCCGCCGGGATGTCCCGCTCGATGGCGTCCAGCCAGATCCGCGCCGACATGTCCGACGGTGCCCGCCAGTCACCGCGCGGCGACAGCGCCCCACCGGCGGAGACCTTGGGCCCGTTGGGCAGTGCGGAGCGTTTGAACTGGGAGAACGAGTAGAACCGCTGCGCGAAGACGGTCAGCCATCCCCGGATCTCCTTGAGCGAGTACTGCGGTCGCTTGTCCAGCGGGTAACCCAGCGGCCAGTGGCCGCGCTCGGCGTCGCGCCAGGCATGCCAGGCCAGGAACGCCACCTTCGCCGGCCCGAATCCGTAGCGCAGCACCTGGAACAGTGAGAAGTCCTGCAGCACATAGGGACCCACCTTGTCCTCGCTGCTCTGGATCTCCTCGTCCTCCCCGGTGGGCACCAACTCCGGGCTGATCTCGGTGTCGAGCACCGACTGCAGGACGTCGTCGACGGACTGGTCGAACTCACCGGAGGAGATGACCCACCGGATCAGGTGCTGGATCAGTGTCTTGGGCACCCCGCCGTTGACGTTGTAGTGCGACATCTGGTCGCCCACACCGTAAGTCGACCAGCCCAGCGCCAACTCGGAGAGATCCCCGGTGCCCAGCACGATCCCGCCGCGCTGGTTGGCCAGCCGGAACAGGTAATCGGTGCGCAGCCCGGCCTGCACGTTCTCGAACGTGACGTCGTAGACCTTCTCGCCACGGCCGAACGGATGGTCCATCTCGGTGAGCATCAGTTTCGCGGTGTCGCGGATGTCGATCTCGGCGAACGTGACGCCGAGCGCCTCACTCAGCGCGATGGCATTGCCCTTGGTGCGGTCACCGGTGGCGAACCCGGGCATGGTGAAGGCCAGGATATCGCTGCGCGGGCGGCCCTCCCGGTCCATCGCGCGCGCGGCGACGATCAGGGCGTGGGTGGAGTCCAGCCCGCCGGACACCCCGATGACGACCTTCGGGTAGTTGAGCGCACGCAGCCGCTGTTCCAGTCCGGAGACCTGGATGTTGTAGGCCTCGTAGCAGTCCTGTTGCAGCCGGGCCGGATCCGACGGCACGAAGGGGAAACGCTCGACCCGGCGCAGCAGACCGATGTCGCCGGCCGGCGGGTCCAGGGTGAACTCGATGCGACGGAACGCGTCCACGGTGTCGCTGTGGTGGCGGGCGTTGTCGTCGAAGGTGCCCATCCGGAGTCGCTCGGCGCGCAGCAGCGACACGTCCACGTCGGCGACGCTGCGCCGCACGCCCTTCGGGAAGCGCTCGGATTCGGCCAGCAGCACCCCGTTTTCGTAGATCATGGTCTGCCCGTCCCAGGCCAGGTCGGTGGTCGACTCCCCCTCCCCGGCGGCGGCGTACACGTAGGCGGCCAGGCAGCGCGAGGACGCCGACTTGGCCATCAGCTTGCGATCATCGGCCCGACCGATGGTGATAGGGCTGCCGGACAGGTTGGCCAATACCGTCGCGCCGGCCAGGGCGGCCGGCGCGCTCGGGGGCACCGGGACCCACATGTCCTCACAGATCTCGACGTGCAGTACGAAGTCCGGGAGGTCGGCCGCGGCGAACAGCAGGTCGGCACCGAACGGCACCTCCTGGTCCCCGAGCCGGATGCTGCCGGTGACGCCGTTGCCGGGGGCGAGCTGGCGGCGTTCGTAGAACTCGCGGTAGGTGGGCAGGAAGGATTTGGGCACCACCCCGAGCACCGCGCCGCGGTGGATCACCACGGCGGTGTTGTAGACCCGGTTGCGGTGCCGCAGCGGGGCGCCGATCACCAGGACCGGCAGCAGGTCCTTGGATCCTGCGACCATCGCCGCCACCGCGTCTTCGACCGCGTCGAGCAGGGTGTCCTGCAGCAGGATGTCCTCGATCGAGTATCCGCACAGCGTCAGCTCGGGGAAGACCGCCAGCCCGACGCCGTCGTCGTGGCACTCCCGGGCCATCCGCAACGCCGATTCGGCATTGGCCGCCGGATCGGCGAGGGTGGTGTGGTGGGTACAGGCGGCCACCCGCACGAAGCCGTGGCGGTAGGCGGAGTAGAAGTCCACCCGGCCATTCTGGCATTGACGGCAAACAGCCGGCCGCCACCAGCCCGAGGGCTTCGTTATTCGGCGCTCGCGCCCGCTCGCCAGCTGTCGATGACCTGCGCGAGCCCCTCGGCCAGTACCGGAAGTTGCGGCACCAGCGTGACGCAACTGATGAACTGCAGCGTGCGCGCGGTGTCCATGAGTCGTTGCACGCTCGGGTCGGTGCGCCGCAGACCGTACCGCTGCGCGGCCTCGTCGTACTCGGCGACCGCCTCCGGCCCGAGCATCGCCAGATCCCATTCCACCGGCCCCAGCGACACGTCCTCGAAGTCGGAGAATCGGATCCCGCCGGTGGTGCGGATGACGTTGTGCGACGGGCCATCTCCCTGCACCGCCTGCAGCCCGACGCCCGGGTGCCGCGCGGCGAACACACCTGGGTCGGCCAGCACACTGCGCAGGGCCGCGTACTCGTCGCGGGCCCGTTCGACCTCGGCGGCGCCGAGCAGGTCACCGGGTTCGAGGCCGGCGAACATGCCGGGGGCCGCCTCGTTGAACGGGGCCAGGAACGGCAACGGGCCCAGATACCCGGCCAGACCGGCGTGCAGTCGGGCGCTCTCGGCGATCGCCACCGGCGAATAGGGCTCGTGGTCGGGCGCGACGTCGGCCAGTTCCCAGAACGTGATCGGGAATCCGGCGCGGCGCACCGGGGTGCGCGGCACCAGTGGGCTGGGCGGCACGACGGGGACCCCGTGGCCGTCCAGCCAGGCCGCGACGTCGAGTTCACGCTGTTGGCGGGCGTGCTGGAGCTGCGGTGTGTAACCCGGCGGCAGCACCACCGGGATGCGGGCCACCACGGGGGTCGGTTCCAGGTGCACGACCACGGAGAACACGTCGTGCAGGACGGTGGCCCGGTCGGCGTCCAGTCCGGCGGCGCGACCGGCCTGCAGCGCGGCCGACGCGGCCCGCTCCCGGCGATCGGCCAGCTGATCGGGTGAGTGCCACACCATGGGCCCACCATGCCATGAGACCCGCCTATCCTCGATGAGGTGGATGCTCCCGAACTGGTCGAGGCGCTGGCCGGGCGCCGGCTGGCGGTGCTCACCGGCGCCGGGATGTCGACCGATTCGGGGATCCCGGACTACCGCGGGCCGGACTCCCGGCCCAGCAACCCGATGACGATCGGCCAGTTCCGCTCCGATCCGGTGTTCCGGCAGCGTTATTGGGCCCGCAATCATCTCGGCTGGCGGCACATGGACCAGACCGCACCCAATGCCGGGCACCGGGCGTTGGCCCATCTGGAGGACGCGGGCGTGGTGGGCGGGTTGATCACCCAGAACGTCGACCTGCTGCATACCAAGGCCGGCAGCAGGCAGGTGGTCGATCTGCACGGCACCTACGCCCAGGTGATCTGCCTGTCCTGCGGGTACACCATGAGCCGGCAAGCGCTCGCCGACGAGTTGGAGGCCCTCAATCCCGGATTCGCCGAGCGCGCCGAGCAGGTCGGCGGGATCGCGGTCGCCCCCGACGCGGACGCCGTCGTCGAGGACACCAGCAGCTTCCGCTACCTGGACTGTCCGCGCTGCGCGGGCATGCTCAAGCCCGACATCGTGTACTTCGGGGAGAGTGTGCCCAAGGAGCGTGTGCAGCAAGCCTTTTCGATCGTCGACGGCGCGGACGCGTTATTGGTGGCGGGTTCGTCGTTGACGGTGTTCTCCGGCTATCGGTTCGTCCGGCACGCGGCGGCGGCGGGCAAACCGGTCGCCATCATCAACCGGGGCCCGACCCGCGGTGACGCCTTGGCAGACGTCAAGGTCGAGGCCGGGTGCTCGGAGATGCTGACCCTGCTGGCCGGCGAACTGCCCACCGCGGTGCCGGCGCGCTAGAAGGTGCACGGCATCGCGCGGATGCCGTGGATGAAGTTGCCCGGCACCAGGGACGGTTCACCGGCCTGGATCTGCGGGATCTGGCCCAGTAGTTCTGCGAGGATCGCCCGCAACTGCGCCCGCGCGACGTGCGCACCGAGGCAGAAATGCCGTCCACCCCCACCGAATCCGACGTGCGGGTTGGGATCGCGGCCGAGGTCGAGGCGCTGCGGGCCGTCGAACACGGTGTCGTCCCGGTTGGCCGACGAGTAGAACATCACCACCTTCTCCCCCGCGCTGATCTGCGCCCCGCCCAGTTCGTAGTCGGTGGCCGCGGTGCGTCGGAACGTCATCACCGGGGTGGCCCAGCGGATGAATTCCTCCACCGCGGTGCCGATCCGGTTGTCGAAATCGTCCTGCAGCCACGCGCGTTGGTCGGGGTTGTCGGTCAGCGCCTTGAGCGCGTGGCTGGTGGTCTGGCGGGTGGTGTCGTTGCCCGCGACCGCGAGCAGGACGAAGAACGCCGCCACCTCCGGGTCGGTCAGGCGGGCCCCCTCGACCTCGGCATGTACCAGGGCGCTGAACAGATCATCACCCGGATTCTCCCGCCGGTCGGCGGCCAGCGCCAACGCGACCTGGTGCAGGTACATCTGGTTGGCGACCAGTACCTCCAACGGATTTCGTCCGTTCAGATACACCGCGTCACCCCAGGACACCAACGCGTCCGCGGCCTCTGCCACCTGATGGCGTTCGGACTCCGGGATCCCGACCATGTCCGAGAGCGTGCGGATGGGCAATTCCTTGGCACACAGGTCGACGAAGTCGGCACCGCTTCCCGCGGCACGCAGTTCGGAGACGATGCCGGCGGCATTGGCCTTGATCGAATCTTCGATCCGGCGGACCTGGCGCGGGGTGAACGCCGAGTGCACCACCTTCCGGATGGTGGTGTGCCGGGGCGGATCCATGGCCAGGAACGACTGGGACGCCTCCAGCAATTCGGCCGGGATGTTCTCGAACAGCACCCCTTGGCCGGACAGGAACACCTCGCTGTTGCGGCTGACCTCGACCACATCGGCGTGCCGGGTCACCGCCCAATAGCCGCGGTCGGCCGGGTCGGGCATCAACGAGTCCTCGACCGGCGGATGCCAGCTGACCGGGCGCTCGGCCCGCAGTTCGGCGAACGCGGCCTCACGGTCCTCGGCCGTGGTCGCCCAGAAGGCCCGCGACGACAGGTCGATCGGATCGTAGGCGCGCTCGGCAGGTGTGATCGCAGACACAGTCATGCCGGTGACAATAAGCCTAGACACTATGTCTAAGCAAGATGCCCAGATAACCGATAGGCTCGCCTCATGGGATCGGTGACACGGGCGACCCGCAGGTCACCGACAAACCGCCAGGAACGCCGTGAACAGATCGAACGCGCGCTGCTGGACGCAACCGACCGACTGATGGCCGACGGCACCAGCTTCACCGAGCTCAGCGTCGACCGGTTGGCCACCGAGGCCGGGATCTCCCGCGCCAGCTTCTACATATATTTCGAGGACAAGGGCGACCTGCTGCGCCGGCTGGCCGGTCAGGTCTTCGGAGATCTGACCGCGGACGCCGCCACCTGGTGGGCGGTGGCCGGGCGCCGTGATCCCGCCGACGTGCTGGCCGCGATGACCGCGATCGTGGCCAGCTACCGCCGTCATCAGCCGGTCCTGCTGGCGCTCAACGAGATGGCCGGCTACGACGCGCACGTCGGCGAAACCTACCGGGAACTATTGACCGGAATTTCCGAGCAGTTCACCCGCGTCATCGAAGCCGGCCAGGCCGACGGCTCGATCCGTCCCGGGCTACCCGCCGCCACCACCGCCAGCAGCCTGGTCTGGATGGTGGAGCGGTCCTGTCAGCAGAATCTGCCCACCCGGCCGAGCTCCTATGACGCCGAACTTGCCACGACCCTAACCCAGATCATCAGGGGCGCACTGTATCTGGCAGAGGACTGAGACCCCGGGTCAGAACCGCTCCGGGTACCAGTACACGTCCTCCGGCGCGCCGGACAGCGCATTGTCCACCGCCTGACGGCCCTGGACATAGCCGTAGTCCTGGTTCGAGGATTCGTAGCGCCAGCCACCGAACCGGCCCCGGCTGTAGATACCGTGCGCACGCAGCCGCTCATCCGCCTCGCGCAGTAGCCGGTCCCGGCCCAGGGTCGGCACCGGGTAGCCGAAGTCGAGGGTGTCGGAGAAGCGGCTGACGACCTGCGCCGGGTCGGCACCGAGCCGCTGCAGGGAGCGCTGCACACCGTCGACGGCATCCGCCGCCGATATCGGGTTCTCGGCGAAGACCGGCACCTCGCACAGGATGTTCCAGCGCCCGGGCCCGGCGTTGGCGGCGTCGTAGTTGCTGAGCATCGTCGCGCGGTACCACGGCACCGATTCAGCCGGGCAGTACAGCCAGGTCTTGTCCGCCAGGGCCGGCGGCGGTTCACCCCGGTAGCCGAGGCCGACCGCGTGCAACCTGCTGGCCCGCAAGGTGTTCGCGCGCTCGGACCAGCCGATCCAGCCCAGCGCGGTGGTCACCGGGGCGGTGCTGATGCAGTACCGGTAGGGCACCGCACTGCCGTCGTCGAGGTGGGCCACCCGCGCGGCTGGGTCGATGTCGAGCACCCGGGTGCGCAGCCGCACCGAGTCCGGCGTCATCAGTTTGTCGTGCACCGCTTGCCACAGCGCGCCGGTTCCGCCGACCGGGTACGGGAAGGTCGACGCCGGTGCCGGTGCTCCCCCGGCCAGCCCCAGCACCGGCACGTTGCGCGCGGCGCTCCCGCTACGCAGCGACGTCCACTCGTGATCGATGTCGTGCAGCGGCAGCGTCCACATCTTGCGGTTGTAGGGCTCGAAGAACTCGTCGTAGAGATCACGGCCGAAGTTGTTGCGGTAGTAGTCGGCCAGATGCTGCACCGGTGCGTCCGGGTACAGGTCGGTGGGCAGCTCGGTGAGCTGCTGTTGGATCGGGGTGGGCAGTAGGCTCTGCGGCCCGTCGCCGCGCAGCCACACCCAGCCGTTGCGGGCGACATGGTTGAGCCGGATACCGCTGGCCTCGACCGCGCGGTCGAATTCCTCGAAATGACTGTGCAGCACGTGGCCGCCCAGATCCCAGGTGAAGCCCGCCCGGTCAGTGACCGAGGCGGACATGCCGCCCAACCGGTCGCCGGCATCCACGACGAGATGATCGATACCCAGTTCGGTGAGACGGACGGCCGCGCCGATGCCGGTGGTGCCGGCGCCCACCACGAGAAATGTTGGCACAGCTCAGAAATCGACGACCTGGCGGACGGGTTCGAAGCCCTCGGCGAACGGCCGCCGGCACAGGAAACCGTAGTGCTCGGCAGCGCTGCGCACCCACGAGGCGCTGACCTTCTCACTGGCCTCGGCCTGCGATACGTGGCACATCAGCGCCTCGATCTTCTTGTCCAGGGAGTCCGAGATGTCGATGAACGAGGTCGGGTTGAAGCTCATCGCGGACGGGCCGCCGTAGGCCATGATCGTCGACACCCAGCGCGCGGCACCCATCGTGCACCGGGACACCACCCGGTGGTCCTGGTGGCTGTCATTGGCCACATGGGTGTAGACGACGGTCGCCGCGACCTTCTCGATCGCATCCTCGATCAGGTGCACGAGTTCGAACTCCTGCAGGGACACCCGGCAGTCCAGAAAGCCCTCGCCCCACAGCAAGGTGTCCACCCCGAGCACCTCGACGGCGCGCAGCTGCTCAGAAACGCGTTGCGCGGAGCGGCCGGGGCCCTCCTCACCACGCGTCACGACCAGCATCGCCACCTTGTCACCGGCCGCCACGTGCTTAGCCAGGGCTCCCCCGCAGCCAAGCTCGATGTCGTCGGGATGCGCACCGACCGCGAGCACCGAACGTCGTGTCATGCCCTGCTTCCCCTTTGCTGACACCAGATCAGATCGGAGCATACCTGGAGAATCAGTGGTCCGTGAGCATTAGCTCGTGACCGCGGCACGCTGGCACGTTGCCACCACCGCCACTTTCCGGGCCCCTCGAACCGAAATCGGCAGGCAACGCCCGGTATCCATGATGGAATTTGCCACTCGCGGTCGTTGAGAATTTCTCAGCGGGCCACGGAATCCGTTGCCGACGGCCCGCTTCAGGTGGCGACGAGGTCGTCGGCGTGTACCGCGGGCCGGCGCAACTCGGGGGGCAGATCCCGGGTGGACCGCCCCAGCATCGCCGTCAGTTCGACCGCGTCGTAGGCGACGACACCGCGCGCCACCGACGCGCCGTCGGGCCCGCGCAGTTCGACCACGTCGTCGCCGTGGAAGTTGCCCGACACCGCAGTGATGCCGGCCGGAAGCAGCGAGCGCCGGCCCTGGACCACGGCGCGCACGGCACCCTCGTCGAGGGTCAGCACGCCGTTGGTCTCGGCCGCGTAGCGCACCCAGAAGCGGCGGGCGGTCATCCGCTCCGGGCGGGCGGCGAACACCGTGCCCACCGAGGCATCGTCGAGTGCGGCGGCGGCGTCGGCCGCGGCGGCCAGCAGCACCGGCACCCCCGCGTCGGCGGCCAGCAGGGCCGAGGACAGTTTCGAGGCCATCCCGCCGGTACCCAGGCTGCTGCCGCGCCCGGCGATCACGCCGTCGAGGTCACCGTCGGCGGCCACTTCCGGGATGAACCGGGCGGGCTTGTCCGGGGTGGCCTTGCGGGGGTCCCCGTCGTAGAGACCGTCGATGTCGGACAACAGCACCAGCGCATCGGCACCGACCAGATGGGCGACCAGCGCCGAAAGCCGGTCGTTGTCACCGAACCGGATCTCGTTGGTGGCCACCGTGTCGTTCTCGTTGACGATCGCCACCGCGTGCAGCGCCCGCAACCGGTCCAGCGTGCGCTGCGCATTGTTGTGCTGTGCGCGCATCGCGATGTCATGGGCGGTCAGCAGCACCTGGCCCACGGTGCGCTGATAGTGGCCGAATGCCGCGCTCCAGGCGTTGACCAGCGCGACCTGCCCGACGCTCGCGGCAGCCTGCTTGGTGGCCAGGTCGGTGGGGCGTCTGCTCAACCCCAGCGGTTCGATGCCGGCCGCGATGGCGCCGGAGGAGACGATGACGACGTCCGAACCGGCCTTCATCCGGCCCTCGATGGCCTCGACGAGGCTGGCCAGCCGGCCCGCGTCGAAGACACCGGTGGGCGTGGTCAGTGCCGTGGTACCGATCTTGACGACGACGCTGCGGGCGGTCCGGATGGCTTCCCGATGCACCGAGGGCACTGCGGGCGCGGTCATTCGCCGCGCTCCCGGCGAGCCTTCCTCGCGGCCTTACGTTCGTCGGCCGACACCCGGTCGGTCTGCTCCAGCCGCATATCGGTTCCGCGACCGGACATCTGGGCGTCCACCCCGGCGAGTGTCTGCGGCTCCCAGTCGAAGGTCACATCACCGATGGTGACGGCGCAGCCGGGAGTGGCGCCGAGCTTGAGCAGTTTGTCCTCGACGCCGAGTCGGGCCAGTCGGTCGCCGAGGTATCCGACGGCTTCGTCGTTGTCGAACGCGGTCTGGGCGATCCAGCGTTCCGGCCGGGTGCCGCGCACCACGAATCCGCCCTGGCCGTCGGGGGTGACGGTGAACCCGGTCTCGTCCACCGGGATCGGGCGGATGACGGGCCGGCGCGGGGCCACTTCGGGCTGCGCGGCGCGATAGGCCGCGACCATCTCCCAGAGCGCGAAAATCAACGGCCGCAATCCATCACGGGTCACCGTCGAGATCTCCAGAACCGGCCACCCGTACTTCTCGGCGACCTCCTCACGGACGAACTCGGCGAGTTCGCGGGCATCGGGGACGTCGATCTTGTTGAGCACCACCGCGCGGGGCCGGTCCGCGAGATCCCCCAGGGTCGAATCACCTTGCAGGGTGGGCTGATACGCGGCCAGCTCCGCTTCGAGCGCGTCGATGTCCGAGATCGGGTCGCGGCCGGGTTCCATCGTCGCGCAGTCCACGACGTGCACCAGGACGGCACAGCGTTCGATGTGGCGCAGGAACTCCAACCCCAGCCCGCGGCCCTCGGACGCGCCGGGAATCAGACCGGGCACGTCGGCGACGGTATAGGTGTGATCCCCCGCCGAGACCACGCCCAGGTTGGGCGCCAGCGTGGTGAAGGGGTAATCGGCGATCTTGGGCTTGGCGGCCGAGATGGTGGATACCAGCGAGGACTTGCCCGCCGACGGGAAACCGACCAGGCCGACGTCGGCGACGGTCTTGAGTTCCAGGGTCAGATCGCGGACCTGGCCCTTCTCACCGAGCAGCGCGAAACCGGGGGCCTTGCGGGCCCGCGACGCCAGTGCGGCGTTCCCCAGCCCGCCGCGACCGCCCGCGGCGGCCTCGAAACGGGTGCCCGCACCGACCAGGTCGGCGATCAGGTTGCCGTGTTCATCGAGCACCACGGTGCCGTCGGGCACCTTGACCTCGAGGTCAGCGCCGATCGCGCCGTCCCGGTTGCTGCCGGCGCCGGGCTTGCCGGACGGGGCGACGACGTGCGGGTGAAAGTGAAAGTCCAGCAGCGTGTGCACCTGCGGGTCCACCACAAGTACGACGGACCCGCCGCGGCCACCGTTGCCGCCATCGGGCCCGCCGAGCGGCTTGAACTTCTCGCGGTGCACCGAGGCGCATCCGTTGCCGCCGTTGCCCGCCTGCGCGTGGATGACGACGCGGTCGACGAAACGGGGCATATCAGGTCCTTCCCACAGGCCTTCCAAAAAACGGAAGCTGCTGCGAGTCTTCTCTAGAGAACTCGCAGCAGCTTCGCGTTCGCAGAAAGTCCTCGGGTTATCAGGCTTCCGAGCGCACGAGACGGACGATGTTGACCGTCCGACGGCCGCGCTTGGCGCCGAACTCCACCACGCCGGGTGCCGTGGCGAACAGGGTGTCGTCGCCACCACGGCCGACGTTCACACCCGGATGGAAGTGGGTTCCGCGCTGGCGGACCAGGATCTCGCCGGCCTTGACGACCTGACCGCCGAACCGCTTGACGCCGAGCCGCTGGGCAGCTGAATCGCGACCGTTGCGCGAGCTGGAAGCGCCCTTCTTATGTGCCATGTCTGTCGCTCCCGTTCTTTACTTGATGCCGGTGACCTTGAGCACCGTCAGCTGCTGACGGTGACCCTGGCGCTTGTGATAGCCGGTCTTGTTCTTGAACTTGTGGATACGGATCTTGGGGCCCTTGGTGTGCTCCAGAACCTCGCCGGTGACGGCGACCTTGGCCAGATCGTCGGCCGAGGTGGTCACCTTGGCGCCGTTGACGACCAGAGCGACGGGCAGCGAGACGGAAGCCCCGGGCTCGGACTCCAGCTTCTCAACCTTGACAATGTCCCCGACGGCGACCTTGTACTGCTTGCCGCCAGTCTTGACGATTGCGTACGTGGCGTTCTCGGCTGCCATCGTGGATCTACCTCTGCTTCGTTCGTCTGGGCGCGCGCAATATGGAACATGCACGTGCGGGTCTTGGGTGCGGGCCGAGCCAGCAGTTGCGGCTGCAAGCCCCGCGACAACTGGTCAAGGGTACGTGACCAGCGCCTAGAGGGTCAAACCGCCTGTTCCGGTCCTCGTCAGGTGGTCGGCGGGCCCGCCGGGCGGGCCGCGGCCCGCCTGCGAACCCGGCCTCTGGGTGCCGTCACCGGCGGCGGGGAAACGGCGACCTCGTCGTCGGCGTCGTCCTCGTCCGAGTCGTCCTCGTCGGGGTCGGAGTCGTCGGCGTCGTCGTCTTCCTCGTCGTCGGAGTCGTCCTCGTCCGACTCGTCGTCATCCTCGTCGGAGTCGTCGTCTTCGGAGTCGTCGTCTTCGGAGTCGTCGTCCAGGACCTCGATGTCATCGTCGTCGGCCTCGTCGTCGTCATCATCGATGTCGACGAGTTCGTCCTCGTCCGAATCGTCATCCGAGTCGTCCTCGTCCGAATCGTCCTCGTCCGAGTCGTCCAGGGTGTCGGGCTCCTCGTAGTCCTCGGCGACCGCGGTCTCGGCCGGCGCGGCCGCGGTGGTTTCGTCCTCGGTCTCCTCTGCGTCCTCGGCGTCACCGTTGCCGTGCAGGCCCGCTGCCATCGCCTTGAACATCGGGTGTTCACCGGCGGCGTGCGCCGGCACCTTCGCGACCTGCACGCTGTCCTGCGCGTCATCGGTCTTGGCGGCCTTCTTGCCCCGCTTGCTGCGCCGGCTCCCGCCGCCACCCGACTCGGACTTGCGGTTGTTGCCACCCGACGGCGCGGCGGTGTCCACCGGATCCGCGTGCAGGTGGATCCCCCGGCCCGCACAGTGCGTGCAGGTGGTGGAGAACGCCTCGATCAGTCCGGTACCCAGCTTCTTACGGGTCAGCTGAACCAACCCGAGCGAGGTCACCTCCGAGACCTGATGGCGCGTCCGGTCCCGGGCCAGCGCCTCGGTCAGCCGGCGCAGCACCAGGTCGCGATTGGACTCCAGCACCATGTCGATGAAGTCGATGACGATGATGCCGCCGATATCGCGCAGCCGGAGCTGACGGACGGTCTCCTCGGCGGCTTCGAGGTTGTTCTTGGTCACCGTCTGCTCGAGGTTGCCGCCCGAACCGGTGAACTTGCCGGTGTTGACGTCGACGACGGTCATCGCCTCGGTCCGGTCGATGACCAAGGTGCCACCCGACGGCAGCCACACCTTACGGTCCATCGCCTTGGCCAGTTGCTCGTCGATACGGTGCACGGCGAACACGTCCGGCCCGTCCGGGGTTGCGGGTTCGTACTTGGTCATCCGCGGAACCAGCTCCGGCGCAACGGACGTGACGTAGTCGTTGATCGTCTTCCAGGCATCCTCGCCGGAGACGATGAGGTTGGAGAAGTCCTCGTTGAACAGATCGCGGATGACCTTCACGAGCACGTCGGGCTCTTCGTACAGCGCGATGGCCGCACCGGCCTTCTTCGCGGTGACCTCGGCGGCGTTCGCCTCGATCTGCGTCCAGCGTTCCTGCAGCCGGTTCACGTCGGCGCGGATGTCGTCTTCCTTGACGCCTTCGGACGCGGTCCGGATGATCACCCCGGCACCGGCCGGGACGACCTCGCGCAGGATCTCCTTGAGCCGCTGGCGCTCGGTGTCGGGCAGCTTGCGGCTGATACCGGTCGAGGAGGCACCCGGCACGTAGACCAGGTACCGGCCGGCCAGCGACACCTGGGTGGTGAGCCGGGCGCCCTTGTGGCCGACGGGGTCCTTGCTGACCTGGACGACGACGTAGTCACCGGGCTTGAGGGCCTGCTCGATCTTGCGCTGAGCCCCTCCGAGACCGGCGGCCTCCCAGTTCACCTCGCCGGCGTACAGCACACCGTTGCGGCCGCGGCCGATGTCGACGAACGCCGCTTCCATCGAAGGCAGCACGTTCTGCACGATGCCCAGGTAGATGTTGCCGACCAGGGATGCCGAGGCGGCTGAAGTGACAAAGTGTTCGACCACGACGCCGTCTTCGAGGACGGCGATCTGGGTGTAGCGCGCGCCCTCGTGCGGGGGTTCGGTGCGGATCTTGTCACGCACGATCATGGTGCGCTCGACGGCCTCCCGACGGGCCAGGAACTCGGCCTCGCTCAGGATGGGCGGGCGCCGGCGACCGGCATCGCGGCCGTCGCGGCGGCGCTGGCGCTTGGCCTCCAGCCGGGTGGATCCGGAGATGCCCTGGATCTCGTCTGGGTCTTTTCCGTCGCGCCCCGAGCTCGACTTGGCCCGGGGCGCACGCTCGTGCACGACCGTGTTGGGCGGATCATCCGGCGACCCGGAGTCGTCGGAATCACCCGATCCGGACTTGCGGCGGCGGCGGCGACGCCGGCGGCGGCTGCCGGCCTCGGCGCCCGCGCCCTCGTCACCGGCGTCCTCGTCCGTGTCGGAGTCCTCGTCGGCGTCGGTGTCGGTGTCCTCGGAGT
This sequence comes from Mycobacterium sp. AMU20-3851, assembly GCF_043974665.1. Lineage (NCBI taxonomy): Bacteria > Bacillati > Actinomycetota > Actinomycetes > Mycobacteriales > Mycobacteriaceae > Mycobacterium > Mycobacterium sp. AMU20-3851. The sequence continues at coordinate 1,848,710 of NZ_CP146371.1, read as the reverse complement.
CGTCGGCGCCGGCCGAGTCGGTGGTCTCGGCGTCGGCGTCCTCGTCCTCGCTGCCGTCCTCGGCGCTCTGCTCCCCGCGTCCACGTCCCCGGCCGCGGCGCCCGCGGCGGCGGCGCCGGGCGGCGGGCCGCTCGGACTGGTCGTCGTCGCCGGTGTCGTCACCGTCGGCGACGTCCTCGGCCTCGGTGTCCTCGGCGTCGTCACCGTGGTCGTCGTCGGCGGGTGCCGGGCGCGGCGCGTACTGGACGGGTTGCGGGGCCACGAACAGCGGCAGGTACGGCGCGGGCTCGTGCACCTCGGGTGTCGCTGGCGTCTCGGTGACCGGGGGTGCCTCCAGCAGCAGCCGGGATTCCGGCTCCTCGATGACGGGAACAGCGGCCTCGGCCTCGGCGGCCGCTGCCTCGGGCGCCTCGGCGGGCGCTTCGGGCGCGACGTCCTGGGCAGGTTCGGCGGCAGCCTCCGGAGCTTGCGGGGCGACTTCCGGCGGGGTGTCTTCGGTGACGGCTGCTGCGGCGGGGACCTCGACCGCGGATGCGGCGGCCTCGGCATTGAGCACCTCGCGGACCTGCTCGGCCTGCTCACGGGCCACCGTCGAGTGCGGGCTGCGGGCCCGGCCGTCCAGCTCGGCGAGCGCATCCACGATGCGCCTGCTGGTGGTGCCCAGCACACGCGCCAGCGAGTGAACTCTCAGCTTCGCCGGCAGTTCCTCGCTGTGCTGGCTGTTTTCGACTTGGTCTTGGGTAGGGGCATCTTCGGCCACAAATTCTCCTCAAGCCCCCGGGCGCGTCATGACGACGCGGCCACGCGAGGGCTTCCGCTATGGGTCCGGGGAGCTTCTCCCGAACTTGTTATGGTCTCGCCCCGAGCAGCTCGCATTGAACCCACTCGGCGCCTGGCTGAATGATGGCTAGACGCTTTGGCGCCGCACCGCTGACGCGATGGTCGCACTCGTCGAAGTCTTCATCCGGGTGACCGGCCCCACTGTGGTGCCGGTCTCCCAGGGTAAGTATCCCATACCGCGCGCCAGAATCTGACGAAGCGGTTGAAGGCGAAGGTTAAGCGCTGGTCAGTTCGGGGAACCAGAGCGCGATTTCCCGGGCAGCGGACTCGGGCGAGTCGGACCCGTGCACCAGGTTCTCCTGGGTCACGAGCGCGAAGTCACCACGGATGGTGCCGGGCGTCGCCTTCTCCACCGGATCGGTGCCGCCGGCGATCTGGCGGAACGCGGCGATGGCGCGTTCGCCCTCGACGACCGCCGCCACGACGGGTCCGGAGGTGATGAATTCCAGCAGCGAACCGAAGAACGGCTTGCCGTCGTGCTCGGCGTAATGCTGGCGGGCCAGATCCTCGCTCACGGTCTTGAGCTCCAGCGCAGCGAAGGTCAACCCCTTGCGCTCGATCCGGCCGAGAACCTCGCCGATCAGGTTCCGCTGCACGCCGTCGGGCTTGATCAACACGAGAGTCCGCTCAGTCACGGCGCACAGCGTACCGGTCAGTAATGAGCGGCCCGCGCACTAGCCCCCTTGCGGCGGCGGACCGGGCTGCTGGTAGGGCAGCTGTCCCCGGGCCTGACGCCGTTTGACCTCGGCCCGCAGGTAGATCATCAACACCCAGACGCCCGCGAAGATCACACCGATGAACCCGATCCCGCCGTGGATCAGGGCGCCCGCGATGAACACGGCCTGGATGCCGAGGTTCACCCAGATGATGCCCGGCCGGCCCTGCATGCCGGACAGCAGGATCAGCACGACCGCCATGCCGATCAGGAAACTGCCGGCGGCCACGGTCAGGCCGTCCTCTCCCGCCGAGACGACGGGCAGGGCCAGCAGCACGACGATGGCCTCCAGGATGTGGATGCCGGCCATGATGCCCCGGAAGCTGCGCCACGGGTCGCCGGTGGGGGCTGCGCCGCTCACTGCGGGTCCCGCCCGAACAGCGTGCGCGCTGCGCCCGCGGTGACAACCGAACCAGTGATGACCATGCCGCTCCCCGAGTATCCCTCGCCGTCATTGCCCGACTCTTCGACGAGCGCCGTCGCCGTCTCGATCGCGTCCGGGAGCGTGGCCGCGACCGCGACCCGCTCCGGACCGAACCGCTCTTCGGCGCGCGCCGCCAACGCCTCGACGTCCATCGCCCGTGGCGACCCGTTGTGGGTGACCACGATCATGTCGAAGGCCGGCTCCAGCGCCTCCAGGATGCCGTCGACATCCTTGTCGGCCATCACCGAGAGCACACCCACCAGATGGCGGAAATCGAACTCGTCGGCCAGTGCCTGCGTCAGCGCCGCCGCGCCCGCCGGATTGTGCGCGGCGTCGATGAACACCGTCGGGGCACTGCGCACCCGCTCCAACCGGCCCGGGCTGGTGGCCGCGGCGAAACCGGCCCGCACGGCGTCGATGTCGAGTTGGCGTTCCGACCCGGCGCCGAAGAACGCCTCCACCGCGGCCAGCGCGAGGAGAGCGTTGTGCGCCTGATGCTCGCCGTGCAGCGGCAGGAAGATCTCCGGATACACCCCGCCCAGGCCCTGCAGGGTCAGCAGCTGACCGCCGATGGCGACCTGACGGTCCAGGATCGTGAACTCCGAATCCTCACGGGCCACCGCGGCATCGGCGCGCACCGTCTCAGCCAGCAGCACCTCCATCGCCTCGGGCGCCTGACGGCCGATGATCGCGACCGTGTCGGTGGGCACCAGGTCGGACTCCTGCCGGGTGATGATGCCGGCCTTCTCCCCCGCGATCTCGGCGAGCGTGTCACCCAGATAATCGGTGTGGTCCATCCCGATCGGGGTGATCACCGCGACCGGGGCATTGATCACATTGGTGGCGTCCCAGCGGCCACCCAGACCGGTCTCCACCACCGCGACGTCGACCGGTGCATCCGCGAACGCCGCGAACGCCATCGCGGTGAGCACCTCGAACTTGCTCATCCGGGGGCCTCCCGCGGCCTCGGACTGCTGGTCCACCAGTTCGATGAACGGTTCGAGCTCGCGGTAGGTCTCGACGTACTGCGCCGGGCTGATGGGCTTGCCGTCGATGGAGATGCGTTCGACGGCGGATTGCAGATGCGGGCTGATGGTCCGCCCGGTGCGCCGGTGCAGCGCGGTGAGCAGGGCGTCGATCAGCCGGGCGACCGACGTCTTGCCGTTGGTCCCGGCGATATGGATCGACGGGTAACTCCGCTGCGGCGACCCGAGCAGCTCCAGCAGGGCGGAGATGCGCGCGGTGCTGGGCTCGATCTTGGTCTCCGGCCACCGCTGGTCGAGCAGATGCTCGACCTGCAGCAGCGCCGCGATCTCGTCCGGCATGGGTTGATTCATGCGCAGGCGCTCATTGCAGATCCCCGAGACGGGCGGTGATCCGCTCGACCTCTTCGGCCGCCAACTGCCGGCGGGCCTTGATCTTCTCCACGACGGCTTCCGGCGCCTTGGCCAGGAACGCGTCGTTGCCGAGTTTGCCTGTGGTCTGGGCGAGTTCCTTCTGCGCGGCCGCCAGATCCTTCTCCAGCCGTTTGCGTTCGGCGGCGACGTCCACGGTGCCCGAGGTGTCGAGTTCGACGACGACGGTGCCGCCGGTCAGACGCACCTCGACGGCCGCGGACGGGGTGAATCCGTCGGCGGGTTCGGTCAGCCAGGCCAGCGAGGTGATCGCGGGCAGCTGGGCCGCCAGATCGGCCTCACCGATACCGACCAGCTTGGCCGGGACCCGCTGCCGGTCGTTGAGCCCCTGATCGCTGCGGAACCTGCGCACCTCGGTGATCAGTTTCTGCATGTCCGCGATGCGCTGGGTGGCAACGGAATCCAGGTCGATGCCGGATGCGGCCGGCCAGTCGGCGATCACCAGGGACTCACCGCCGGTCAACGTCTTCCACAGCGTCTCGGTGACGAACGGCATCACCGGGTGCAGCAGTTTGAGCAGGCTGTCCAGCACTGTGGCCAGCACCGCCGGCGTGTGGACCGCATGCTCGGGCCGGCCGAGCTGCACCTTGGCGAGCTCGACGTACCAGTCACAGAACTCGTCCCAGGCGAAGTGGTAGATCGACTCGCAGGCGCGGCTGAACTCGTAGCTCTCCATCGCCGAATCCGCTTCGGCGCGAACCTCTTCCAGCCGACCCAGGATCCACCGGTCGGCGTCGGTGAGCTCGCCGAGGTCGGGCAGCGGCGCGAGCGCGGCACCGTTCATCAGCGCGAACTTGGTGGCGTTGAAGATCTTGGTGGCGAAGTTGCGTGAGGCGCGGGCATGGTCCTCACCGATGGACAGGTCACCGCCCGGGCTGGCGCCGCGGGCCAGGGTGAAGCGCAGCGCGTCGGCGCCGAACTTCTCCACCCAGTCCAGCGGATCGATGCCGTTGCCCTTGGACTTGCTCATCTTGCGGCCGAACTCGTCACGGATCAGCCCATGCAGGAAGACATTCCGGAACGGGACGGCACCCTCGCCGATCGCGTCGTCGCCGGCCACGAAGGTGCCGAACATCATCATCCGGGCCACCCAGAAGAACAGGATGTCGTAGCCGGTGACGAGAACGCTTGTCGGATAGAACTTCTCCATCTCGGGGGTGCGGTCCGGCCAGCCCATGGTGGAGAACGGCCACAGCGCCGAGGAGAACCAGGTGTCCAGCACGTCGGGGTCCTGCTCCCAGCCCTCGGGCGGGGTCTCGTCCGGGCCCAGGCACACCTGCTGGCCGTCGGGACCGTGCCAGATCGGGATCCGGTGCCCCCACCACAGCTGGCGCGAGATGCACCAGTCGTGCATGTTGTCCACCCAGCCGAACCAGCGCGGTTCCAGGCTGGCCGGGTGGATCACGGTGTCGCCGTTGCGCACCGCGTCGCCGGCGGCCTTGGCCATCGATTCGACATTGACCCACCACTGCAGACTCAGCCGCGGTTCGATCGGCTCGCCACTGCGCTCGGAGTGCCCGACGCTGTGCAGGTAGGGACGCTTCTCGGCGACGATGCGGCCCTCGGCCGCCAGCGCTTCGCGCACCGCCACCCGGGCCGCGAAGCGGTCCATCCCGTCGAACTTGGTTCCGGTACCGGTGATGGCGCCGGTGGTGTCCAGGATCGACGGCATCGGCAGGCTGTGCCGCAGCCCGATCTCGAAGTCGTTGGGGTCGTGCGCCGGGGTGACCTTGACTGCGCCGGTACCGAATTCGGGGTCGACGTGGGTGTCGGCCACCACGATGATCTGCCGATCCAGGAAGGGGTGCGGCAGCGTCTGGCCGACCAGCGCGCGGTAGCGGTCGTCGTCGGGGTGCACCGCGATGGCGGTGTCGCCGAGCATCGTCTCCAACCGGGTGGTGGCGACCACCAGGTGCGGTTCATCGTCGTTCATCGAGCCGTACCGGAACGACACCAGCTCACCCTCGACGTCCTCGTACTTGACCTCGAGATCGCTGATGGCGGTCTGCAGCACCGGGGACCAGTTGACCAGGCGCTCGGCCTGGTAGATCAGCCCGGCATCGTAGAGCCGCTTGAAGATGGTGCGGACCGCGCGCGACAGCCCTTCGTCCATGGTGAACCGGTCGCGCCTCCAGTCGACACCGTCGCCGAGCCGGCGCATCTGCCCGCCGATGGTGCCGCCGGATTCACGCTTCCAGTCCCACACCTTCTCGACGAACGCCTCGCGGCCGAGGTCCTCCTTGGTCTTGCCGTCGGCGGTGAGCTGCTTTTCCACCACGGACTGGGTGGCGATGCCGGCGTGGTCCATGCCGGGCAGCCACAGCACCTCGTAGCCCTGCATCCGCCGACGCCGGGTCAGCGCATCCATCAGGGTGTGGTCCAGCGCATGGCCCATGTGCAGGCTGCCGGTCACATTCGGCGGCGGCAGCACGATCGAGTAGGCCGGCTTGTCGCTGCTCGGGTCGGCGGTGAAGTATCCGGCGTCCACCCAGCCCTGATACAGGTCGCTTTCTACCACACTGGGCTCCCAGGACTTGGGAAGGGCGTCGGCACGGTCACGGGGGCTGGCGGTCACCCATCGATTCTAGGGAAACCGCTCTGCGTAACTTGCCGCCACCCGGGCGGGCTACTTCTCCATGCCCGGCGGGCCGCCTACTTCTTCCCGCCCAGCAGCCCGCCCAGGATGTCGCCGATCACATTTCCCTGGTTGCCGCCCTGGCCACCCGAGCCACCGCCGAGCACGCTGCCCAGGATGCTGCCGAGCGGATTGTTACCCCCGCCGCCGGCGCCGCCGAGAATGCTGCCCAGCACATCGCCGAGACCGCCGCCCGATGGTGCGGACTGCGGCTGCGCGGCCGCGCCTCCGCCGAACTGCTTGCCGATGTAGGCCAGCACGATCGGCGCCAGGATCGGCAACAGCTGCTTGATCAGATCGCCACTGCCGGCACCGGTGCCGGCCAGCGCGGAGGCCACCGAATTGCTGTCGTTGCCGCCGAAGATGGTGGCAACGATCTTGTCGCCCTGGCCGGGGTCGACATCGTCGACCTTGACCCCTCCGTCGAGCAGTCCGCTGGCCGCCTGCGAGCCGACCTCGGCCTCCAGATCGGTCGAGTCGATGTCGTCGGCCTGCACGTTGGCCTGCAGCCCACCCACCAGGGCGGGAACCAACGTCCGGACGGCGTTGTTCACCTCGCCCTCGTCCGCCCCCAGCTTGGTCGCGATCTCCTGAACAGGAATCTGCGCGAAAAGTTCATCCAGCCCGGCCATTTCTCACCCATTTCCGTTGATGTGAGGTCCCCCCGAGGTGGACCCTAGCCGAGTCCGATCATGGTCCACAGGGGTTCGGCGCGGGCCGAATCAATCGAGCCGGGCGGTCTCCAGCGTGACTCCCGCGGCGGGCAGCCGGGTCAGCAGCGCATCACCCATGGCCGCGGCCGGGGTGAGCACGCCGCGCAGGTCGGAGAGCCGGTCGCGGTCGAGTGCGAGCGCCAGACCGCACTCCGCGAGCAGCACGGCGGTGGCCTTGTATCCGGGGTCGCCCTGCTGGGCCATGGTGGCCCGGTAGCGGGCTCCGGTCGTCGTCGTGGTGTACGTCTCGGCGCGGTAGTAGCCCTTTTCCCGGGTGCGTTCGCTCGGTCCGGTGCCCGGCTTGGGGAGCACCCGGTCGAGCAGGCCCCGGGGCACCTTGTTGATGTAACGGGTGCCCAGACCGAACGTCGCGACGCTGGCCGCGGTCTCCAGTGCCGCGGCCACCGGCGCGACGACCGAGGAGCCCACGCTCATCTGCTCGGCGTACCGGAACGTCCGGCCGTACGACCAGTCCAGCAGGGCGTTGCTGCGGCGCACGATGCGCGAGTTGGGTGCGGCCATGGCGAATGCGCCGGTCCAGATGCCGTCGAGTTCGGGCGCGATCTCACGCCCGCGCCGCCACGGGTTGTCCGATTGCGGCCCCAACTCGGGCTCGGCACCCCGGTCGGTGCTCAGCGTGTACGGGTCCTGCAGGTCGTCGCGCGACTGCGGGTTCTCCGCGGCGGTCCGCATGAACTCGATCATCGAGGCCACGGTGCCGCCGGAAACGCCGCCGGCGAAGGAGCGCAGCACGAAATTGGTTTCGCCGAGCTCCCCGGTGCCGTCCGTCCGGGCCCGGTCGTACAGCGCGTAGACGGTGATATCCGATGGCACGGAGTCGAATCCGCACGAATGCACGATCCGCGATCCGGTGTCGGCGGCCTGCTTGTGGAACTGTTCGGCGCTGTCCCGGATGAACAGCGTCTCGCCGGTGAGATCGGCGTAGTCGGTGCCCGCAGCCACGCAGGCTCCGACCAGCGGCATGCCGTAGTGCGTGTAGGGCCCGACAGTGGTGACGACGACCCGGGTGCGGGCCGCCATGTCGGCCAACGTGGACGGCTTGGACGTGTCCGCTTCGATCAGCGGCCAGGACTGCGCCTCGGGACCCAGCGAGTCCCGCACGGCGCGGACCTTGACGAGCGACCGGCCGGCCAGGGCGACGCGGGCACCGCTACCTGACCGGGCGAGGTACTGAGCGGTGAGTTTCCCGGCGAACCCGGTCGCGCCATAAAGGACGATGTCGAATTCCCGGTCCGAATCCTGCTGCGCGGAGGTCATGAGACCCGAAGCTACCCGAGGAGTTCCGGTAGGCACACGTCGCGACCGAACAGATTCCGGGCCAGGAACGCAGTGACCACCTGGTACCAGAGTTTGGCGTGCTGCGGCGCCCCCACCCAGTGCCCCTCGGAGGGGTAATACAGGAACTGGTGCACGCTGGTCCCGTCATCGGCCGCGGGCAGTCGGGACTGGCTGAGCAGCTCGTACCACAACCGCAGCGCCTCCCCGATGGGGACCCGATAGTCCTTGTCGCCGTGGATGACCAGCATCGGGGTGCGGATGTTGCCGACGTGATGGTGCGGGGAGTTGCGCTGGGTCATCTGCTCGGTCATCTCGCGCACCCACCAGTACGCGCCGTCGGTGGTGTGCCCGAACTGGTCCAGCGCCCACAGGCTGGCGTGGGTGACGATGGCGTCGAAACGGTCGGTGTGCCCGGCGATCCAGTTGGCCATGTATCCGCCGAAGGAGCCACCCATCGCCGCGGTGCGTGATGCGTCGACGAGTGGGTGCGCGCATGCCGCGTCGGTGGCGGCCATCAGATCGGTGTAGGGCGCCGCACCCCAAGCCCCCCACCCGCGCTGGATGAAGTCCTGCCCGTATCCGGTGGACAGCGCCGGGTCCGGGAGCAGCACCGCGAACCCCTGGGCGGCCAGCACCCATGGGTTCCACCGCCAGTGCCAGGCATTCCAGCTGGCCAGTGGCCCTCCGTGAATCCACAGCAGCAGCGGTGCCGGTGCGGCGTCGCGCTCCGGCAGGATCAGCCAGGACCGCACCGCCGTACCGTCGTCGGTGGTGGCGGTGAGTTCCTCCAGAGATCCTGGCAATTCCGGCAATTCGGCGCACGGCAGGACCGTGACCGTGCCGTCGGCGGTATCGATGCGCACCGGGTGCGGCGGGGTGTGGTAGGAACTGCGCAGGGCGTAGATCAGCCCGCCGGGCGCGGTCCGCACATCGGTGTAGGAGAAGTCGTCGTGGGTCAGCCGGGTCACCGCGGATGTCTGCGGGTCCACCGCGAACACCGGACCGCGGCCACCGTCGTCGGCGGTGACGATCAGGGCGGTGGCGTCGGTCGACCAGGTCACCGAGGTGGGCCAGCGGTCCCAGTCACCGAGCTCCACCCGCTCGCCACCGAAGGTTTGCCAGCACAACGTGATCCGCGGCGCCCGATCCGGTGTGGAGATCGTCTCGCGCAGGAAGGCCAGGCGGGTGCCGTCCGGGGATATCGCGGGCCGGCCCAGGTCGGCCGTGGGATCGTCGGCGACGACGGTGTGTTGGCCGGTGCCGATGTCGATGCGCACGATCCGGGACCGCAATGCCACCCCGGGTGCGGCCGCCTGCCATCCGGTGACCAGGAAGCTGCCGTCGGTGCTGACATCCTGCCCGGCCTCGCGCAGTGCGCCGCCGGGTGCGGGCGTGAGGTCGCGCAGACCGTCACCGTCAAAAAGGTGTGGGTGACCGGGACCCAGATCGTGATCCCAGTACCGCACCGGGTAGCCGGTGTGCAGGATCGCCGACACCTTGTTGTCCTTGCGCAGCTTCCGCAGCCGTCGGTCATCGTCGAGGTCGGTCGCGGCGGGCAGCACCGGCGCCGTGATCACGGTGGTCGCGGCGTGCCGCGCGGTGTGCACCGCCGCCACTCCGCCCGGCAGCGACAACTCCTCGATTGCCTCCCCGCCGTGCCGGGGCAACCGCCATAGTGCTGCCGGCGGCTCGTCGTCACCGGGCTTGGGCCGGGTCGCCACGAACAACAGATCGCCGTCGGAGGTGAACACCGGCGCGGACTCCCCGCTGAGGCCCTGGGTCAGCCGCCGGGCCGGCCGCACCCCGTCGGGATCCAACTCCCATATCGCCGTGACGTATTCGGTGCGGTCGGGGTTGAGCTCGCTGACCGTGGTGACGACTCGGGCACCGTCCGAGGACACGGCCAGGCCGGCCGTCCTCGGCAGCGCGAAGTAGGTGTCCAGATCGTGGAACGGCGTCATGCCCTCACCGTAGCGCCGGGGTGGGACAGCTCTTCACGCGGAATTTACTCGCAGTGACCGTCGGGACACATTCCCGCAGTTAGTTTCAATCCGGTACACCGTCAGTACCTCAAGGCCACTGCGGTTAAACGCAGGGCTTTTCCACCCCATCCCCCGAACAGAGCGGCGGAGGTTTCCCTTGACCCCTGAAGTCGAGGACGCCATTGCGTCCATGACCGCAGTGAACAACGAGTTCTTCTACTGGATGTCCATTGCGTTGATGATGCTGATCCACGCGGGCTTCCTGGCCTACGAGATCGGCGCCTCCCGGTCCAAGAACGTGCTGGCGACCGCGATGAAGAATCTGCTCGCGCTGGCGACGATCATCGCGTCGTTCTTCTTCGTGGGCTGGTTCCTCTACAACGCGATGCCGAGCGGGTTCATCGAAATGACCGATGCGGCCAAGGCTGCGCTGCCGTGGGGCGACAACATGGGTCCGAACGTCTCGGACCCCGCCAGCGGCATCTTCTGGGGTGCGTTCGCGTTGTTCGCCGCCACCACCGGCTCGATCATGTCCGGCGCTGTGCTGGAACGGATCCGGACCAGCGGATTCCTGGTGTTGACGGTCTTCGTCGGCTCGGTGACCTGGATCATCGGTGCGGCCTGGGGCTGGCACGGTGCCGGGTGGATGCTGGTCAAGCTCGGCTTCCACGACGTCGGCGCGGCCGGGTGCGTGCACATGATCGCCGGTTTCGGGGCGCTCGGCATCCTGATCAACCTGGGACCGCGGATCGGACGGTTCCTCCCGGACGGCACGGCGGTCACCATCCGCCCGCACAACCTGCCGCTGACCATGCTGGGCCTGATGCTGATCTTCACCGGCTTCTTCGGCTTCTTGATGGGCTGTGTCATCTACGGCGCCAACGGCTTTTCGACCATCTATGCCAGCCCGACCACCCTGTCGGCGTTCGCGTTCAACACCCTGATGGGCCTGGCCGGTGGCATCATCGGCGCCTACATGACCTCGCGTGGTGAACCGTTCTGGACCATCTCCGGCGGACTGGCCGGCATCATCGGGGTGGCATCGGGCATGGACCTCTATCACCCGGCGCTCGGGTTCATCATCGCTCTCGGCGCCGGTGCGCTCATCCCCTACATCGGAAAGCTACTGGAGCGCTTCAAGATCGATGACGTGGTGGGCGCGGTGGCCGTGCACGGCGGCATCGGGCTGTACTCGGTGTTGATGGTGGGCATCTTCCTGGCCGGCTACCCCAATACCGGTGGCAATCCTTCGATCTCGCTGTGGGGCCAGGTGACGGGCATCGTGGTGTTCGCCGCGCTGGGCTTCATCCCCACCTATCTGCTGTCCTTGGGGCTCAAGAAGGTCGGGCTGTTGCGGATTCCGGAAGCCGTGGAGCTTCAGGGCCTCGACCTGAGCGAGGTGCCTGCCACCCCGTACCCGGAGGGCCAACCGATCACGGTGATGGCAACGACCAACGGCAAGGTACTCGTCGTCGAGGAGGCGAAGTAGATGTTCAGTCCTATCGACAGCTATGAGGATGCCGGTGTGGTCTTCACCTTCGGCGGCTACTCCGTCGGTGTGTGGATCGTGTTCCTGCTCGCCGTCGCCCTGTTCATCGGCTTCTTCGTCAAGATGATCCAGCACGAGAACAGCGCCTACAAGTCGATCATCGAACACAAGCCGGTGGAGCCCGGCCCGGCGGCCGAAGGAGAGCCGACGGCCTACTGACCGCAGAACACCGAAATCGCCCGAATCCAGCAGGGTTCGGGCGATTTCCGTGTCATCCACAACCCGCCGAGGGTCAGCCGGCAGCCTGCAGCCACTGCACCGCACGGTCGCGGTAGCCGATGATGCCCTTGTAGTCGGCGATGTCCTCGGGCAGCCCGGCCAGCACCGCGGCGGTCCGCGCACGCCAGGCGTCGACGGCGGCGATATCGGCCAGCGGCAGCAGATAGCTGCGGATGAGGAAACAGATCGAGCCGGACTCGGGCAGCCGGATCAGGTGTTGTACCTCGACGCGAAGGTGCACCGCGCGCCCGAACTCCTCGTCCGAGACCTGGTGGATGGCCGTTCGATCTGGCCCCCACTCGTGGTACAGCTCGGTGGAGACGTCGAGGCGCCGGCCGATGGTCAGCGTCCAGTTGGTGCGCCGGTAGGTTTCACCGGGTTGCAGTCGCATCAGAAATTCCCTGGCGCGGGTGATGACCCCGGTCTCCCGGAGCCGCGGCACCGGGCCGTGGATCTCCAGGAAGGTCATCCCGACATCGAAGCCGAACGACCAGTCGGCGGCGAAGGTCACCACTCCGGCATCGCCGAAGAGATCACCTTCGCGCTGGTCGAGCAGCACGATGTCCTCCTGCACCTGGCCGGCGATGTAGGCCAGTGGCTCGGCCGGCAGCGTGGACTCGTCGCCGACCACAAAGACCTGATCGATCCCCAATCTGTCATTGCGCCAACGCCAGCCGTCACCCTCCCGACGCAGCGACATGCTGTCCGGGTAACCGGCGGCAAGTTCACGCATCAATGTCAGCAGGGTGTCCCAGCACGCCGGACGCATGTGTGGCAGCACCGCGCTACGGGTGGGATCGGCGGTGAGAATGGCCGCCCGCTGGGCCAGTTCGTGTTCGTACTCACTGTCGACGTCGACGATCCGATCGCCCCACCGCCCCACCGGGGTCTGCACCGCGGAGCCGGCGGGTTCGACATTGGTGCTGTACCGGTAGATGTCGGCGACAAACGGGAAGGGAAAGGTGCGGATCAGGTCGGGGGTACTGATCACAGTGCTACCTCCAGGGTTTCGGGACCGCCGCGGGACACACAGGCCATCAGTACCTCGCCGGCCTGTTTCTCGGCGTCACTCAGATACAGGTCGCGATGGGTGATCGCGCCGGCCGAAACCGGCACCCGACACTCACCACACACTCCGCGGCGGCACAGGTTCGGCACCTGCACCCCGCGGCGTTCCAACGCCTCCAGCAGTGACACGCCGGCGTCGACCATGAACGTCTCACCGGTGGAGGCGATCCGGGCGGGGAACGGTTCGCCCGGGTCTAGCGCATCGGCGCCGAAGTGTTCGAAATGGATCCGGCTCGGGGGCCAGCCCAGTCTGCTCGCCGTGCTCGTCACATCGTCGATGAACGCGGCCGGCCCGCAGACATAGAGGTGCGTTCCGAAGGGTTGATCGCCCAGCGCCGCAATCAGGTTCGCGGTGAATGCGGCGCGGTCGGTGTGGATCGAGATATGTTCGCCCAGCTGGGACACCGTGTCGACGTAGGCGCCGCGGCCGGCCCGGTGCACGTAGATCAGCCGGGCGTCCCGTCCCCACCGGCGGGCGCCGCGCAGGTGCGATACCATCGGTGTGATGCCGATTCCGGCGGCGACCAACAGATGGCGTCGGGCCCGCAGCACCGGCGCGAACGCGCTGCGCGGCGGGGTGGCGGCCACGGTGTCGCCGAGCGCGAGTTCGTCGTGGAATAATCGGGATCCGCCCGTCCCCCCTTCGGTCGGGTCCCGACGCAGCACCGAGATGACGTAGGTCTCGGGCGCGGTCCCCTCGCCGGTCAGGGAGTAGGCGTTGACCCGCCCGGCGCACTCCAACACGATGTGACTGCCCGGGGTGAACGACGGCAGCGGCGCGCCGTCCGGGTCGCGCAGGGTGAGGGTACGGATGCCGTCGACCGTGTCGTCGATGGCGACGACGGCCAGCTTGAGGGTGTTCACGCCGGCCGCTCCGCATCGACCATGTACCCGAGGTGGGTGCCCGCGCGACGCGAGACATGGTAGTGGACAAGAAGTTTCCGGCCACATGACCGGCATTGCAGTGTTTCTTCCAGGTTCACCCGGGCCCTGGTGACGGCGCCGCAGTGCACGCAGTGCACCGCGCGTGAGTTCACCGCCGTGGAGGCCACCGTCATCTCGTCGTCGGCGACCCCCAGCGCCACCGCCGTTCCACGCAGTGCCAGGCACGCGTCGGCGGGTCCGGCCATCATCAACCGCCAGCCGACGCGGGCCGAATCCACATCGGCCCGCAACACCGCGGCCGCCCGCTCCGCCGGTTCACCGTCGGCAAACCGGTGCAGCCGCACGGCGGATTCACCTCCCGCCTGGTCGATCTGGGCAAGCCAACGCATCGCGATGTCGGTGCCGCGGGATCCGAACGCCATGACGGTCCACCACCGCCCCGACAGGTCGGCATTCGGTGTGACGGGGGTCAGGGACCAGCCGGGCACGCTGGTCAATTCGAGGTCAGGTCGCATGAGCCCTTTCCCTGGACACCGAGAGTTGACTAGGTTCCTCTTCAGGAAACCAAGGGTGCGTTTCGGTGATGTGACCTGACTGTCTCGTCTGGTTGACACCTGGCCAGCTAGCGTCGGCGTCATGACCGAACGCATCATGGTGGTCGGCGCCGGTATCGCCGGTCTGGCCACCGCGGTGGCACTGTGCCGCGCCGGGTATGACGTGTCCGTCGTCGAGCAACGCCCGACCGCCGACGATGTGGGCGCCGGGATCAGCATCTGGCCCAACGCGCTGGCCGCCCTCGACACCATGGGCCTCGGGGATCAGGTCCGAGGGGCCGGCGGACGGGTCAGCGCGGGCGCCGTGCGCTGGCGCGATGGGCGTTGGCTACGCCGCCCGGACACCGACCGGATCGTGCGCGCACTGGGCGAACCGCTTGTCGTCATCCATCGCGCGCGACTCACCGAGATCCTGGCCGGCGCGCTACCACCGGGCACCGTGACCCATGGCCGCACCGCCACCGCGTTCGACGTCTCGCGGACGGGCGCCCGAATCACCTTCTCGGACGGCGCCGTCGCCGAGGTCGACGCCGTGGTGGGCGCCGACGGTGTGGATTCGATGCTCGCGCGCCACCTGAACGGGGATCTCCCCCGCCGGTACGTCGGCTACCCGGCGTGGCGCGGTATCGCCTCGTACGCAATGGATCCCGATCTGGCCGGGGAGACCCTGGGACCGGGCATGGAGGTCGGACACGTGCCGATGGGTCGGGATCACACCTACTGGTTCGCCACCCAGCGGGCACCGCAGGGGCGCACCGCGCGCAACGGTGAACACGCTCACCTGAGCGCCATTTTCGGTGCGTGGCCGGAACCGATCCCCGAGCTGCTGGCGGCCACCGACCCGGCGGCGGTGCTGCGCAACGATCTCTACGACCGGGCGCCGGCCGATTGTTGGGCGCGCGACCGTGCGGTGCTCGTCGGGGACGCGGCGCACCCGATGCGGCCGCATCTGGGTCAGGGTGGATGCCAGGGCGTGGAGGACGCGGCGATCCTGGCCGCGCTGACGGCGTGTGAGCCGGATCTGTCCGCCGCGTTCGCCCGGTTCGAGAAGTTCCGGCAACGGCGGGTGCGCGGCCTGGTTGCCGAGTCCCGGACCATCGGCCGGATCGTCAACCTGCGTCCGGCCGTACTCAGCGCCGCGGCGAGCAGGGCGTCCGCGCTGGTTCCGGAGACCGTGCTGGCCCGGCACCTGGCGTCGGTGGCCGGCCGCTCGGCGTTCGTGTTGCCGAGGTCGTGATGGTCAGCGCGGCTGGAACGCCGTGACCGCGGTCTGCACGGCCTGGCACATCTTGCGGAAGTCGAACACCCCGAGCACCGCGCCGCCGCGGATGGCCTGGCACCCGACCGCGGCGGGGGCCGGAGCGGTCGGCACACCGGGGGTGCTGAAGACCGCCGGTGACGCGCCGCGCGGGCCGCACTTGGGCCACGCGCCCAGGCCCTGGGTGCGCAGCACGTTCTCGGCGACGCGGATCTGCTCCGCGCGCGAGGCCCGGGCCGGCGAGCCGACGCCGCCGTGGGCGGTCCAGGTGGCCTGCTTGAACTGCAACCCGCCGTAGTGGCCGTTGCCGGTGTTGATGCCCCAGTTGCCACCCGACTCGCACTGGGCGATGGCGTCCCAGTTGACACTGTCGGCGGCCGCGGTGGCCGACATGGCCATCGGGGCGACCGAGAGCGCGCCGGTGGCGGCGGCGACCCAGAGGCTCTTCGTCAGCAGATTCTTCGCGCTGTACTTCGTCATTGTGCGGTCCTTCCCCGACCGGTGACACGAGGGCCGCGAGGCGAAGGCGTTCTTGCGACGCGGTTATCCGGTGTGTCGGGTGACGGAGATCACCCGTTACGGGGGAGGCTGGAGTTTTATTAGTTTCTTATGTGGCTGGTGCTGTTAGCGGGGTTTATGAGAAAACAATGGCGCCGGGCGTAAAGCCCGGCGCCATTGCGAAACGTTTGATATCGCGGAAACTAGCCACGCCCGCCACAGGTCGGCCAGGCGCCGATGCCCTGGCTGCGCAGAACGTTCTCCGCAACGCGGATCTGCTCTTCCCGGCTGGCCGCGTGCGGCGAACCCGAACCACCGTTGGAGTGCCACGTGCCCATGGAGAACTGCAGGCCACCGTAGTAGCCGTTACCGGTGTTGATCGCCCAGTTGCCGCCCGACTCGCACGCCGCAACGGCATCCCAGTTCACGCTGTCCGCATGCGCGGTAGCGGCCGACCCGAAAGCGACTGCCATCGGAGTCACTGCCATCGCCCCGGCGATAGCTGCCATACCGAACGTTTTGCGGATGTTCTTCAAAATCGATCCTCTCATCGAGCGCGCACCAACGAACGTCCGCGTAAACGCGGACGCGAAGACCTGATCCGTCAGGCGGGAGATTTGGGTCGTGCCGTCTCGGTCGGGCACGACAGTGGGAGACGAGGAATGGTGTCTCGCCGGGTGCTCACACCCGGATGCCCAGCAGACTCATCGGTCCGCCGCAGGCCCACTTACACGCGATGTTGAATGTGAAATTGTTTGCTCCATTTCGGAGTTGCAAGCAACGTACAAAATCCTCGGAACGAAGTCATCTCAATGAAGAACGTGTCGCGGACAGATCACGGGATGATCACGACCGGCTCATCAATGAACCGTGCAGGTCAGCGCGGACATCCCCGGTGAACCCTGAATTCCAGGTCGAGACCGAATTGGTGAGGCAGATCACGATCATTTTGTGAGCTGCACCACTTGCCGAGCGTGTTTCCACGACCGTTGCGCCAGGAATGCCCCCCGCCGCCCGGCCGTCAAACACGGTTCCCCGGCTCAGGCACCGGAATGTGTTCGCTGACGGTCACCGGATCCAGGGCAGCCCTGGATTTTCATCGAATGCGTTGCTACACAACAGCATCAAGCAAGAATATTGATGAATGCCCAACACGGGTCACAGCCAAGGACACTCGGGGACCCCATTCCGGAGATGTACCGAATAGCATTGTCTCACAGTTGATTTCGTATCCTATTTTTCGCCTGGATGCGTGTCCACACTCCCCGGGGTGACCCCGATCACCCGGACCCACCACCGCCGCCGGGTCCTACCCACCGGACCGCTCGCCTGTGCCCGGATTCTGCCGGGCCCGTAGACCTGTTCGGCACGGCGGCAACATAATTCGATCCAAAGTCCGGCATCCGCGCACCCGCGAGATCCACTACGCCCGAACGGTTTTCACCGATGCGCCGGTCCCACTCAGGCCCGCCGCCTGGCATTTATGCTCGGAATAAACAAATTCTGCGCATGTTATACAACCGATATAATCGGCGATAAACGCTTGGTCAGATAAATTCAGGCATTTTGGCGACATAATTCGTTATTTGCTGACCGGGTGGCCGGCCGCCCGGCCGCTTCAGCGCAGATCGGCCGGGCTGTTGACGTTGGCCAGCTCCCGCCGCTCGGGCAGCACGATGCGTTGGGTATCGCAGGCCTGAACCAGGGCCCGCATGCTGCGCTCCCCCGCCGCGACCAGCGCATCCGCGCGGCCGGCGAGCGAGGTCCGGTAGATACCGGCCAGATAGTGATCGCGCCCGTCCCAGGGCAACACCACCTCGGCGGTCAGTCCCAGGGTCGGACCCAGCAGGTCATCGATGAGGTCGGCGGTGAGGCACGGCATGTCCACCGCGCAGACGAAGGCGCGGTCCGCGCCCGCCGCCGCGGCCGCCCGCAGACCGCGCGCCGTCGCCAGTAGTGGGCCGACGCCCCGGATCTCGTCGCGCAGGATCTCCGCGGATACATGCGGCAGCGCCTGCCCGGGAGCCGCGACGACAAAGACCGGTGCACAGCGGGCGGCCACGGTCGTCACGGTCCGCTCGACCAGCGTCCGACCGTCGACCACGAGGGAGGCCTTGTCGCGTCCCATCCGGCGCGACGCACCGCCGGCCAGGATGACTGCGGCGAGCGTCGAGGGGGCGGTCACCCCCGCGACGTTAGTCGACCGACCAGGTGTCCTTGCCGCGAAGCAGCGATTGCAGCGCGGCCGTGTCGTGCGCCTTGGCCTCGCGGGCCGCGGCGATCTGGTGGCGTGCGGCGTCGTCGTAGGTCGGCTTGTTCACCTGACGGAAGATGCCCATCACCATGTGATCGAGGTTCTGCTCGCTCAGCCGCGACAACGCGAACGCGTACGCCGGGTCGTCGATGGTGGCGTCGTGCACCACGATCTGGTCGGCCGGCACGTCCGCGGTCTTGGCGATCTCCAGACCGAACCCGGACTTGACCACGGCGTACTCACCGTCGGCGCCGAACGTGATCGGCTCCCCGTGGGTGATGTTGATCAGCCGGTCCTCGGCACCTTCCTTACGCAGCGCGTCGAAGGAGCCGTCGTTGAAGATCGGGCAGTCCTGCATGATCTCGACCAGGGCGGCACCGCGGTGTTGTGCGGCGCCGCGCAGCACCTCGGTCAGGCCCTTGCGGTCGGAGTCCAGCGCGCGGCCGACGAAGGTGGCCTCGGCGCCCAACGCCAGCGACACCGGGTTGAACGGATAGTCCAGCGAGCCCATCGGGGTCGACTTGGTGACCTTGCCGACCTCGGACGTCGGCGAGTACTGCCCCTTGGTCAGGCCGTAGATCCGGTTGTTGAACAACAGGATGGTGATGTTGATGTTGCGGCGCAGCGCATGGATCAGGTGGTTGCCGCCGATCGACAGTGAATCGCCGTCGCCGGTGACGACCCACACCGAAAGATCCTCGCGGGCCAATGCCAGACCGGTGGCGATGGTCGGCGCGCGGCCGTGGATCGAGTGGAAACCGTAGGTCTCCAGGTAGTACGGGAACCGGCTGGAGCATCCGATCCCGCTGACGAACGCGATGTTCTCGCGACGCAGGCCGAGTTCGGGCAGGAAGTTGCGGATCGTGTTGAGGATGACGTAGTCACCGCAGCCCGGGCACCAACGCACCTCCTGGTCGCTGGTGAAGTCCTTGCCCTTCTGCGGCTGGTCGGTGGTCGGCACCAGCGCAGTCTTGCTCAGGGTTTCGGTCAGGCCCAGGTCAGAGCCGATGAGGTCGGTCATGCGTTCGCTCCCACAGATTCCACGGTGGCGGCGGCCAGCCGTGCAAACTTCGCCTTGTCTGTTTCCTTCTCGCGCAACGTTCCGTCGAGCGCCGCGTCGATGATGCCCTCGACCTCGTCGGCCAGGAACGCCATGCCCTCGACCTTGGTGACCGACTGCACGTCGACCAGGTACTTGCCGCGCAGCAGCAGGGCGAGCTGGCCGAGGTTCATCTCCGGCACGACGACCTTGGGGTACTTGCGCAGTACCTCCTCGAGGTTGGCCGGGAACGGGTTCAGGTGACGCAGCTGTGCGTGCGCGACCTTGATGCCGTTACGCCGGGCGCGCCGGCAGGCCTCGCCGATGGGACCGTAGGAGCTGCCCCAGCCCAGCATGAGCAGTTCGGCGTCGCCGGTCGGGTCGTCGACCTCCAGGTCGGGCACCGTGATGCCGTCGACCTTGAGCTGACGCAGCCGCACCATCAGATCGTGGTTCTTGGGCTCGTAGGAGATGTTGCCCGAGCCGTTGGCCGCCTCCAGACCGCCGATGCGGTGCTCCAGGCCCGGGGTGCCCGGGATGGCGAATTGGCGGGCCAGGGTCTCCGGGTCACGGGCGTAGGGCTCGAACGGTTCGCCGGACTTGGCGAAGGTGTGCTCGATGGCCGGGTAGGTGCTGATGTCCGGGATGCGCCACGGCTCCGAACCGTTGGCGATCGCGCCGTCGGACAGGATGATCACCGGGGTGTGGTAGCCGATCGCGATCCGCACGGCCTCCACGGCGATGTCGAAGCAGTCCGAGGGCGAGCACGGCGCCAGCACCGCGACCGGCGACTCGCCGTTGCGGCCGTAGAGCGCCTGCAGCAGGTCGGCCTGCTCGGTCTTGGTGGGCAGACCGGTCGACGGACCGCCGCGCTGCACATCGATGACCAACAGCGGGAGTTCGGTCATCACCGCGAGGCCGATCGCCTCGGACTTCAGCGAGACGCCGGGACCCGAGGTGCTGGTGACGCCGAGCGCGCCGCCGTAGGAGGCCCCGATGGCGGCGCCGATGCCGGCGATCTCGTCCTCGGCCTGGAAGGTCATGACATTGAAGTGCTTGTACTTGGACAGCTCGTGCAGGATGTCGCTGGCCGGGGTGATCGGATAGGTGCCCAGCACCACCTGGATCCCGGAGAGCTGTCCGGCCGCCACGACGCCGTAGGCCAGGGCGGTGTTACCGGAGATCTGGCGGTACTCGCCGGACTTGAGCTTGGCCGGGGCCACCTCGTAGGTGGTGGCGAAGGCCTCGGTGGTCTCGCCGTAGTTCCAGCCCGCCTTCAGGGCGAGCACGTTGGCCTCGGCGATCTCGGGCTTGCGGGCGAACTTCTCCCGGATGAAGGCCTCACTCGCCTCGAGTTCGCGGCCATACATCCACGACAACAGACCGAGCGCGAACATGTTCTTGGCGCGCTGACCGTCCTTCTTGGTGGCGCCGATGGCTTCGACGGCCCCCAGCGTCAAGGTGGTCATCGCGACCGACTGCACGACGTAGTCGGACAGCTCGTCGTTCTCCAGCGGGTTGGCGTCGTAACCGACCTTGGCCAGGTTGCGCTTGGTGAACTCGTCGGAGTTGGCGATGATCAGGCCGCCACGCGGGAGGTCACCGACGTTGGCCTTCAGCGCGGCCGGGTTCATCGCGACGAGGACGTCGGGACGGTCGCCGGCGGTGAGGATGTCGTAGTCCGCGATCTGGATCTGGAAGGACGACACACCGGGCAGGGTGCCCTGTGGTGCGCGGATCTCGGCGGGGTAATTCGGCTGTGTCGCAAGGTCGTTGCCGAACAGCGCGGCCTCGGACGTGAATCGGTCGCCGGTGAGCTGCATGCCGTCGCCGGAGTCGCCTGCGAAGCGGATGACCACCTTTTCCAGCTTCTGCCGCGGAGCCCCCGCGTTGTCGTTCTGACCCACGACTTCCTGCCTTTCACACCCGCGCGAGTAGTGCGTCAATCGCGAGGGGGTTTACGTCCGAAACTTTTGGTGTCACTGCCGGTAACCAGTATGGCACTTCTCTTAGGGTGACCATGGCCAGGCGACGCGGGGACACGCGGGTTTCGCCGAGAAAAACTCCCTGTTCAGAGACGTGAAGCAGAACGAGTTCCCGCCTACCTGTGGTCTTCATCACTTTTGGAGAATGTCATTCTCTAAGGATCTGATTACCGTGCAGTAGCACTCAATCAGCCGAACTTGACGGGTGTCAAGTATTGCCGGGCCAACCTGGGCTTACGCCGGTGAGAGGCCGAGGTGAACGCGCTTCTGTAATTCGCGAGCGACCAGTTCACTGGCGATCTGCACGGCGCGTCGCGAATCCGCGCCGGCTGCCCGGTGCGCGACGAACGAGGCGGTGAACATGTCCCCGGCGCCGGTGGTCTGGACGTCCATCACCCGCCACGCGGCCGGGACGCGCTGCACGGTCCCGTCCTTGTAGATGTCGCAGCCTTCGGAGCCGTAGGTCACCAGGATCTCGGGGACCCCGAGCCGTTCGGCGGCCGCCAGGTCGAACGGGCCGTCCGCGACGATGACGGCCTCGTCCTCGGCCAGCTTCAACACGTCGAGGTGGCGCACCAACTCCGGCGCGAAGTGCCGGTCCAGCTGCAGCGGGCCGACCCGGTCCGCCCGCACCAGGCCCTGCCCGTCATAGGCGATCCGGTGACCGCGGGCCGCGAGATGGGCCAGCGTCTCGGCGGGGAAGTCGGTGCGCAGCAGCGGAGCCAGGTGAATCCAGGTGGTGCGGGGGTCGTCGGCCTCGATGTCGGCCGGCGTCCACACCGGACCGATGGCCTCGACACCCATGTGGCGGTGATCGGTGTCGTCATAGTCCAGCCGGAACGCGCTGGTGCGGTCCGACGGCAGCAGCCGCACCATCGAGCCGAACCGGTCCAGCACCGGGTCGAACAGTTCGTGGTCCCGCTGGGCGCCCATCGCCGCGATGTGCGCGGTGCCGGGGGCACTCTCCAGGGCCACGCCCGCGAACGAGGCGCAGCCCCCGGGACTGGGCGACGCACCGTTGATGATGTCGATGGCCAGGTTCCCCAGCACGGTCACGCCCGGGACGAGCTCTGGCGACATCTTTGATTCCCCTGCTTGACGTTTGTCCTGTCGTCGGTACATGTCGACGTGGCTGTCGGGCGAAATGGTAGTCGGCGTCTGCCGCATTCAGCGATTCCGCAGCGTCACGCCGCACCCTGCCGGGCCGGGCCGGCGGCTATCCGGGCAGGTTGTAGGGGGTGACGACCTGAATCGGGGTGGGGCGCACCGGTTCGGAGGGAAGCGCGCCGTGCTGGGCGAGCAGCACCCGGATGGCCAACCGGGCGTCGGCGCGCAGATCGTTGTGCAACACCACCGACAGCCTGCCTTCCCGCAGCAGCCTGCGGTTGTCGACGTCGAGATCATGGGCGACAAAGACTCTGCACGCCCGGCCAAGCCTCTCGAACGCGGCGACGGTCGCGGTGTTCCCGCCGCCCGGCGAGTACACGGCCTCGATGCCGGGATGGCGTTTCAGCGCGTCGAGCACCAGCCGCTCGTTGGTGGCATCGATACCGTCGCTGTCACTGACCTCGACGATGTCGTGCCCGGACGCTCGCAAGCCGGCCCGGAACCCCACCTCGCGCTCACCCTCACCACGAAACACCGTGCGGCTCAGGGTGATCAGCACGCCCGACGGGGCGGCGCCGAGCCATTGGTTGACCAGGAACGCCGCGGTCAACCCGGCGCCGTGGTTGTCGATACCGACATAGGCGCAGCGGTCGCTGTTGGCCACATCGGTGGTGTAGGTCACCACCGGCACTCCCCCGGCGACCAGGCGGTCGACCGCCTCGGCCACCTCGGGTTCGTCCTGGGCCTTCAGGATGACGCCGTGGCTGCCCTTGATACGACCCAGCTCGGCGGCCATGTCGGCAGCCGACCCGGACTCCCACAGGTGAAATCGGGCCCGCGGCACGGCCGGTGCGAAGGCGGGCAGTTCGGCCTCGATGGCCGCCCGGAACGCATCGGAGAACCGTTGCGGGGTCTGCATCACCACATCGAACAGATAACGACGGCCGTTGAGCCGCAACTGCGCTCGCTGCTTGTCCAGATCCTCGATGGCTTGACGCACCTCGGCGCGGGTGTTCTCCCGCACCCCCGGCCTGTCGTTGAGGACGCGGTCGACCGTCGCCTCGCTCAGCCCGGCCTGCTGCGCGATCTCGCGGACCTTGTAGCGATGCATCTGCCGGCCTCCCCGGACGCCGATCGTGAGGGTTTTTTGATGGTTTTTTGCTGTTGATTGCGGTCGGTGTCACAGCAAGACTAACCTCATGTCCGCTTCACTCACCGCTTCCGGCCCCAGCTGGATCGCCGAGTCCCATTGCGATCTCGGCGAGTTCGGGAGCCAGGTTCTGCGCGGCACCGATCTGGCCGATTACCCGCACGCCACCGATGTGCGCAGCAACATCCTGGTGTACTCGGCCGCCGACATCGCCGGGGTCGATCGCCGGGCCCTGCAAGCCGAGCTGATCGGGGCGCTCACCGACGGGCCGGGGGTGGTGCTGTTCGAGGGCGCCTTCGCCCACGATGTGGTGGACCACGCATCTGCCGCGTTCACCGACATCATCGCCGCCCAGCGCGCCGCGGGCGGCGCTGCCGGCGATCACTTCGGCAAGGCCGGCGCCAACGACCGGGTCTGGAACGCCGCACAGAAACTGGCGCTGCACTCCCCCGAGGTCTTTGCGCGCTACTACGCCGCGGACGCCCTGGCACTGGTGTGCCAGGCCTGGCTGGGCCCGCGCTATCAGGTCACCTCGCAGGTCAATGTCGTCAATCCCGGTGGAGCCGCCCAGGTTCCGCATCGCGACTACCATCTCGGGTTCGCCGACCCCGAGCAGCTGGCGCACTACCCGGCGCATATGCACCGGATGTCGGCGGCGTTGACATTGCAGGGTGCGGTCGCGCACTGCGATATGCCGATCGAGAGCGGTCCGACGATGCTGCTGCCGTACTCGCAACGATTCGCGGCCGGCTACATCGCGTTCTACCGACCGGAGTTCATCGAGTTCTTCGCCGAACACCATGTTCAGATCCCGCTGCGCAAGGGCGATGCGGTCTTCTTCAACCCGGCGCTGTATCACGGAGCGGGAGCGAACACGTCGACCGCGATCAACCGGATGGCCAATCTGTTACAGGTCTCCTCACCGTTCGGCCGGGCGATGGAAGCGCTGGACCGCACCGCGATGGTGAAGGCCGTCTATCCGGTGCTGTTGGAGATGCAGCGCACCGGCCGCCCGGAGGGCGAGCTGGCCAACATCGTCAACGCCACCGCCGAGGGCTACGCCTTCCCGACCAACCTCGACCACGATCAGCCCCTCGGCAGCCTGGCGCCGCCGAGTCAGGTGGACACCGTGCTGGCCGCACTGGCCGACGGGCTCAGCGCAGCCGAACTCGACCTCATCCTCGATGCACAGAACGAACGGAGAATCCCATGACCACCATCGGCGTGATCGGACTGGGCCGCATCGGCGCATTCCACACCGAAACCCTGTCCGGCCTCGCCGGGATCGACGAACTGGTGATCACCGACGAGCGTGCCGACGTGACGGCCGCGGTGGCGGCCAAGCACGGGGCCAGGGCAGTCGACTCGGTGCAGGCGCTGCTGGCCGCGGGGGTCGACGGTGTGGTGGTGGCCGCGGCCACCCCGGCGCACGCCGAGCTGACCCTGGCCGCGGTGCAGCGCGGTATCCCGACATTCTGCGAGAAGCCCATCGCCTCCACCGCCGCCGAGAGCGCGCGGATCGCCGAGATCATCACCGGCTCAGGGGTTCCGGTCCAGGTCGGGTATCAGCGTCGCTTCGATGCGGCGTTCGCGGCGGCCAAGAGCGCCGTCGACAGCGGTGCGCTGGGCACCCTGCACACGGTGCGCAGCACCACGATGGACCCCGCGCCCCCGCCGATGGACTACATCAGGGGCTCCGGCGGGATCTTCCGGGACTGCGCCGTCCATGATTTCGACATCCTGCGCTGGATCACCGGGCAGAACGCCGTCGAGGTCTACGCCACCGGCACCGTGCAGGGCGACCCGCTGTTCACCGAATACGGCGATGTGGACACCGCCGCGGTGGTGGTGCGGTTCGACGGCGGTGCCCTCGGTGTCGTCTCCAATGCCCGCTACAACGCCCGCGGCTACGACTGCCGCCTGGAGGTGCACGGGTTCGACGACAGTGTCGCGGCCGGCTGGGATCAGGGTGTGCCGTTGAAGAACGTGGACCCGCGCTTCGCAGACCCATCAGGCTTTCCGACGGGACCGGCGCACAACTTCTTCATGGACCGCTTCACCGAGGCGTTCCGCACCGAACTGGCCGGTTTCGTCGAGGTGGCCCAGGGCGGGCCGGTGCGCGGCGCAACGGTCGCCGACGCCGTCGAGGTGGCCTGGTTGGCCGAGGCCGCCACCGAGTCCCTGCGCCGGGGCGCCCCGGTAGCACTTGAGTCGGTTAAAGGGAAGGTAAGCAACGCATGAGCACCACCACCGCAATCAAGATCGCGGGAGCACCGATTTCCTGGGGTGTCTGCGAGGTACCGGGCTGGGGTCACCAGCTCGCGCCCGAACAGGTCCTCGGCGAGATGCGCGCGGTCGGTCTGACCGCCACCGAACTCGGCCCGGACGGATTCCTGCCCGCCGACCCCGACGAGCTGAAGGCCGTCCTGGCCCGGCACGAGCTGTCCTGCGTCGGAGGATTCGTGCCGGTGGTGCTGCACCAGGCCGATCATGATCCGGCCGAAGACCTTGCCGGACCACTCAATTCACTGGTCGCCGCGGGTGCGGGAGTGGTGGTGTTGGCCGCGGCGACCGGCGCCGACGGCTACGACTCGCGCCCGGAGCTGGACGAGTCGCAGTGGTCGACGCTGCTGGCGAATCTGGACCGGCTGGCCGGGATCGTCGCCGAGCGGGGGCTGCTCGCGGTACTGCATCCGCACGTGGGCACCATCGTGGAGACCCGCGCCGAGGTCGACCGGGTACTGGCGGGCTGTTCGATCCCACTGTGCCTGGATACCGGCCACCTGCTGATCGGCGGCACCGATCCGGTGGACCTGGCGAAGTCGGTGCCCCAGCGCATCGCCCACACTCACCTCAAGGATGTCGATGCCGCGCTGGCGGCGAAGGTACAGTCCGGCGAACTGAGCTACACCGACGCGGTCAAGGCCGGCATGTACACACCCCTGGGGACCGGGGACGTCGACATCACGGCCATCGTCAACACCCTGCGCGACAACGGGTTCGACGGCTGGTTTGTGATGGAACAGGACACCATCCTGGCCGGCGCACCCGACGGTGAGGGCCCGCTCGCCGATGTGCGGACCGGCGTGAGCTATCTGAACAGCATCACGTGACCCGTGCCGACGGACTGCGCATCGGCGTGCTCGGCGCCTCCCGTATCGCCGAGTCCGCCGTCGTCGGCCCCGCCGCCGAGCTGGGTCACCGTCTGGTGGCGGTGGCGGCCCGGGACCGCGACCGTGCCGACGTTTTCGCCGAGAAGTACGGTGTGGAACAGGTTCTCGGCTCGTATCAGGACGTCATCGACGATCCGCAGGTCGATGTCGTCTACAACCCGTTGGCCAATGCCCTACACGCACCCTGGAATCTGGCGGCCATCGCGGCCGGCAAACCGGTGCTCAGCGAGAAGCCCTTTGCCCGGGACCATTCCGAGGCGGTCCGGGTGGCGCAGGCCGCCACGGCAGCGGGTGTCACCGTGCTGGAGGGATTCCACTACTTCTTCCATCCGGTGACCCAGCGCGCCTTCGCCCTTGCCGTCGACGGAACACTCGGCGACGTCCGCCGGGTGCAGGTCGCCATGGCGATGCCCGAACCGGTCGATACCGACCCGCGCTGGTCGCTGGAACTGGCCGGCGGGGCGTTGATGGACCTGGGCTGCTACGGACTGCACGTGATGCGCACCCTGGCCCGGCTCGGCGTCCCCGGTCTGGGCGGCGCCCCGTCGATCAGCCGGGCACATGCGGTGCTGCGTTCACCGGGGGTCGATGCCGGCTGCGACGTCGAGCTCGCCTTCCCCGCCGGGGCGACCGGACTGTCCACCAACTCCATGGTGGCCCCGGACTATTCGTTCACGCTGCAGATTTCCGGCACCCGGGGCGAGGTGCTGGTGCACGACTTCATCCGTCCCGACCGGGACGACCGGCTCACGCTGGTCACCGGCGCCGGAACACAGGTCGAGCGTCTCGGGACACGGGCGTCCTACACGTATCAGCTCGAAGCGTTCGCCGCCCATGTCCGTGATGGCGCGGCGCTCCCGTTCGGCATCGAGGATGCGGTGGCCAACATGGCCCTGGTCGACGCCGCCTACCGGGCGGCCGGCCTGCACCCGCGCTAGTTCGTGTAGTACCGGTCGGCCAGCGCGGTGAGCGTGGACTCGATGCCCTCGGCGTTCTTTTTCTGCATGCCCAGGAACTCGATGAGGAACGGCGACTTCGCGGTGGAGTAGTCGAAGGTCTCGGTCACCTTGGTGGTGCCCGGACTGACCTCGGCCAGTTCCCAGCGCCAGCGGTGCCCGAGCGGGTGCTGCCATTCGACGAGCCGGTTCTCCTCGACGGCGGTGGCTGTCGAGGTGATCTTGTACGGCAGTCCCATCTGCTTCATGCCGACGGTGAACTTGTCTCCCGCGCTCAGGTGGTGCGGTCCCTTGACCTCGACGTCGCGGACCGTGCCCGATCCGTCGATGTCGTGATGGCGGTGGGGGTCGACGATCAATTCGAAGATCGTGGCCACCGGTGCGGAGACCTGCACGCTACGGCTGACGGCCCTGGGTCCTGCGTCTTCTGTCTTCAGCGTTGACGGGGTCATGGCGGGCCATATACCCGCAGGCCTGCGGTGCTACACCGGGTCCGCGAACTGTGTGCTGAGCAACACCTTGATGATGTCGGTCGCGGCCCGTAGGTCGGTGAATGCCTTCGGTCCGGCTCCGACGGGTGCGATCCTGCTGATCAGCGGGTCGATGTCCACCACGCCGCGAGCCAGCAGGTCGATGGCCATGCCGAATTCTTCCTGGTAGATGAAGCTGCCGCGGATCGTGATCTCCTTGAACACCAGATCGGGCGCCCGGTAGAACGCCGGCTCGGGCGCGACGCCGGTGACGGTCAGGACCCCTCGGGGCCGCAGCGCCCGCAGCGAGGACTGGATCGCCGCCGGCACCCCGGAGGCTTCGAACCCGAAGGGCGGTGCGGTGCTCGGGTCACCGAAGACGGTTGCCGGGTCGGTACTCAGCGGGTCGATCACCTCGTCGGCGCCCATCGTGCGGGCCGTGGCGGCACGCGCTGCGGACGGCTCGAACACGGTGAGCCGGCCGACGCCCGTCGCCCGCAGCAGCGCGATGACCAGCAGGCCGATCGGGCCGGCCCCGGAGACGAACGCGTCGTCCCCCATCCCGATACCGGATCGCCGCACACCCCGCAGCGCGGTCGCCAGCGGTTCGACCCAGGCCCCCTGCATGGTGGAGACGCTCTCGGGCAGCCGGTGCAGCACCTTCGCGGGAACCGCGGTGAAGGGCGCCATCCCGCCGTGGCGGGCCACGCCGACGGCGGTGCGGAACAATTCGGTACACAGGTTGACCTGCCCGGCCCGGCAGAAGCCGCACCGACCGCACCAGTCGCCGTTGGGGTTGACGGTCACCCGGTCGCCGATCGCGAAACCGGTGACCTCACGGCCGACTTCCTCGACCACACCGGCGAACTCGTGCCCGAGCGCCACGCCGGCCGAGAAGCCCTGTG
Organism: Mycobacterium sp. AMU20-3851; assembly: GCF_043974665.1. Lineage (NCBI taxonomy): Bacteria > Bacillati > Actinomycetota > Actinomycetes > Mycobacteriales > Mycobacteriaceae > Mycobacterium > Mycobacterium sp. AMU20-3851. Next base: position 1,819,617 of record NZ_CP146371.1, on the reverse strand, counting down.
ACCGGGCGTGCAGGTCGCTACCGCAGATGCCGCAGTAGTCGACGCGCACAACCACCTCGTCGGGAGCCGGAGCGGGGTCGGGGATGTCGCCGAGCTGCTCTACACCGTCGGCGCCCAACAGGATTGCTTGCATCAGTTGTTCTCCGGTAGTCCGCTCGGCCAGGATTCGGCGTGCACGGCGGCGGTGGCGGCCAGCACCTCGGCGAGCAGGTCCTCGTCGATGGGTGTGGTCGCGGCCCGTACGGCCGAATCGAGGTGGTGTGCCTTGGTGGTGCCGATCAGCGTGGTCGCGCAGCCGCTGCGCTGAATCGCGAACTGATTGGCCAGGAACGAAATGTCCGCGCCGCGACGCAGGCAAATCTCACGTGCCCGGTCGGCGGCGGCACGCACGGCGTCGCCGGCCGGCACATCGGCTTTGAGCCCACCCGGTGTGAGCAACCCGAGCGCCACCGCGGCCGCGTTGATGACAGCGGTGCCGTTCTCCTCGGCCGCCGGCAGCAACCCGTCGGTCAGCTCGGTGTTCAGCAGGGTGAAGTGCGCATAGTTCAGCACCACGTCCAGGTCGGTTTCGCGGACCGCCCGCCGCAGGGTGTGCAGCGGATAACCGGTCATCCCGATGAAGCGGCATTTGCCCTCGTCCTTGAGCCGCACCAGTTCGGCGTACGCGTCCTCGAAAACACCTCCCAGAGAGACGAATTCGATATCGTGCAGCTGGAGGATGTCGACGTGGTCGCGCTGCAGCAGTCGCAGGCTGTGGTGGAACCCCTCGCGAATCCTCGTCGGCGAGAAGTCGAACTCGTCGAAGCCGTAGCGGCCGGCTTTGGTGGCCACCAGGACCGGATCGGGGACATCCTTGAGCGCCGACCCGAGTCGCTCCTCGGCCAGGCCCCCGCCGTAGTACGGCGATGAGTCGAACAAGTTGATACCCGCGTCGATGGCATCGTGGACGGCGGCGATGGCCGAGCCGGCGTCGGCGGCGCCGAACATGTCCCCCAGCGGCGCGGTGCCGAACGACACCGCCGACACCTCCAGGCCCGTCTCGCCCAGGACCGCGTACTTCACCGTGCGGCCGCCAGCGAATCCTGCAGGGCCGCATCAGCCGCCTTGAGCACCGTGGCCGCCACTTCGATGCCCTCGATGCGGCCGAGTTCGACGTCCTCGTGTTCGATGTTGACCATCATGTCGGGGTCCACCTCGTGCAGGGCCCGCAGGAACTCGGTCCAGTACGCGGTGTCGTGGCCCTTGCCCAGTGCGACGAAATCCCACGCCGCGGCCTTGGGCCATTCGTTGGCCCACTCGTCGCCGCCCAGGTTGGTGCGCGGCTCGTCGGGGGCCAGCCGGCGGAAGCTGTTGTCCAGCACGCCGTTGAGCGCGGCGTGCTCCGGGTTGATCCGCACATCCTTGGCCGCCGCGTGGAACACCAGCTCACCCAGGTGTCGCACCACCGTCACCGGGTCCATCTGCTGCCAGAACAGATGGGACGCATCCAGTTCCACCCCGACGTTGGTCGCGCCGGTGAGGTCGATCAGATGGTGCACCGAGGCACAGTTGAACACGGCGTTCTGCGGGTGCAGTTCCAGTGCCACCTTGACGTCATGATCGCGGGCCAGCCGGTCGGTCTCCCGCCAGAAGTCCGCGACGATGCGCCACTGGTGGTCCAGTACGTCGAGAGCGGCCGAATTCCAGGCGTTCACCACCCAATTGGTCCGGGTGGCGCCCGGTTCACCGCCGGGAAGGCCGGACATGGTCACCACGCGGTGCTGTCCCAACCGCTGCGCCAGCCGGATGGACCGCCGGACGTCCTCGGCGTGTTCGGCGCCGATCTCGGGATTGGGATGCAGCGGGTTGCCGTTGCAGTTCAACCCGGCGATACCGACACCTGTGCCCTCGAACTGGCCCAGGAAGTCATCCCGGGCGGTATCGCTGACCAGGATGTCGTCGAGCGTCGGCAGGTGCACGGGCGGCAGGAATCCACCGGTGTTGAGTTCGATACCGGTCAGACCGAGATCGGCGATCACCGCGATCGCCTCCGGCAGCGACCGGTCGTGCAGGATGGCGTTGTACAGGCCGAGTTTCATGGCATCTTCCTATTGAGCGACTTTGACGGTGGCGCCGCCGGACTGGGCGGACTCGGTGACGGCGGCGACTACGCGCATACCATGCAGGCCGGCATCGAATCCGGGCAGCGGGCCCAGATCCGAGTCACCCGCGATCTGGTCCAGGAACGCGCGGGTTTGGTAGACGAACAGGTCCGCCACGCCATGCCCGACGCCGCCGGCGTCCATCGGCAGGCCGCCGCGGATGTAGGGGTGCTCGGGTCCGATGAGGACACGACGGGCACCGCCGATATCGCTGCGCACGTCATCGGCGGAGAGCTGGAATTCCGCGGCGCGGTGCAGATCCCAGGACGCAGATCCCTTGGCAGCGAACAGTTCGAAGGCCAGTCCGTCGGGCAGGTTGTGTGCCACCCGCGACGCCGAGAAGGTGCCGACCGCACCGTTGGCGAAGGTGGCGGTGAAGGTGGCGACATCCTCGTTCTGCACAGGTGCCAGCTCATCGCTGACCGCACCTTTGGTGTGCCCGTAGGTGACGCCGAGTGGGACGGGACGTTCCCGGATGACGGTGGCGAACGCACCCCCGGAAACTTCGGTGATGGGTCCGCAGACGAACTCACCGAGGTCGATCAGGTGGCTGCCCACGTCGGCCAGCGCACCGGTGCCGGGACCGCCCTGATAGCGCCAGGTGATCGGCGAGGTGGGGTCGAGCGCGTAGTCACACCAGTAGTGGCCGTTGAAGTGCACCAGTTCGCCGATGGTGCCCGCGGCGAGTTCGCGGCGGATCTGCTCGACGGCCGGTGAGCGCCGGTAGGTGTATCCGACGGCGGTCACGCGGTCGGAGTTCTCGGCGGCGGCGACCATGGCCTCGGCGTCGGCGAGCGAGCCGGCCAGCGGCTTCTCACAGAGCACATGCTTACCCGCGGCCAACAGTCCCTCGACGATCTCCCGGTGCAGGTGGTTGGCGACCACCACACTGACCGCATCGATGTCGGGGGCCGCGGCGATGGCCCGCCAGTCGTACTCGGCCCGCTGGTAGCCGTACCGCCTCGCGGTGTCATCGGCGACCGCGGCGTTGGTGTCGGCGATCGCCACCAATCGGACGTCGGGCCTGCCCGTCCCGAACACCGTTGTCGCGGAGCGATATCCGGCGGCGTGTGCACGGCCCGCCATGCCACCGCCGATGACGGCGACTCCGATCGTGCTGGTCATCAGCGGACACCTTCCGTTGCGTAGGCCGAGATCTGTTCCACATTGGTTTCGTCGATGAACGACGGGCCGGTCAGGATGGGCTGACCGCCCCCGAGGATGCTGCGGTTGTTGAGGTAGTTGGCCAGCGTGTCGACGGCCTGGTACCCCTGCAGCCAGGGTTGCTGGTCGACGGCGAAGGCGACCTTGCCGTCGGTGATCGCCGTCATGAGTTCGGGGTTGGTGTCGAACGTGGCGATGGTGATGTCCCGGCCGGTGGCCTCGACCACCGGCAGCGCGGTCATCGCATAGGACGCGTTGAGAGTGATGATCGCGTCGATGGTGGGGTCCTGAGCGAGCTTCGCCTCGACGGTGGACCGTGCGGCGGACATGTCGAAACCGGACAGGTAGACCCGGTCGGTGGTGCCGCCGAAGCCGGTTTCGACACCGTTGCACCGCTTGTCGAGCGCCGGCACGCCCTGCTCGTGCACCACGCAGAGCACCTTGCGCACACCGGCCTGCTTGAGCCGCTCGCCTGCTGCAGTTCCGGCGATGACCTCGTCCTGGCCGATGTACATCAGTGCGTCGGCGCGCTTCCAATCGTCGTAGCCGGAGTTGAAGGCGACGACCGGGATTCCCGCGGCGACGGCCTTCTTGGAGACCTCGATCAGCGCCTCCGGGTTGGCGAGGTCCAGTGCGATCGCGTCGACCTTGGAGTCGATGGCGTTCTGCACCAGGGTGGCCTGTTTGTCGGGCTGGGGGTCCGAGGAATAGCGCAACTCGATGTTGTTGGTCTCGGCGCCCTGCGCGGCACCCTTGCGGAGGATGTCGACGAAGGCGTCGCTGGGGTTCCAGTGCCCGACCATGGCGACGGTGTGTCGCGGCAGGTTCACGTTGACAGCGCCGCCCTCACCGCCCTGCCCGTCGGGCTTGCCGCCGGCGCTGCTGCAGGCGGCCAGGGCCAGGGCGATCGCGGTGGTCGCCGCCGCCGTCCGGATCAATCGGTTCACGGCTTCCTACCTTCGTCGGCGAGCTTTTAGTCCGGTCTATTTGACCGGTCTAATTCGAATGCGTCCACTATGAGGCCCGTCACAGGCGACTGTCAAGAGTGGGATCGGCCGGGTTCGGCAGATCTGGCCAAAGTGCCCTTGCTACAAGGGATTCAGGCCTGCCGGCGGCCAGACACGGGCGCGGTGGTCGCCCGCGGGACCAATAGCGGTTGCGATACCCACGAGTCCGGTTCGACACGGCCGCCGTCCAGCCGGGACACCACCGCCCGTACCGCCCGGTCGGCCTGCTCCCCGGGTTGCTGATTGACCGTCGTCAGGTCGATGTGACCGAGCCGGGCCAGCGCGCTGTCGTCATAGCCGGCGACCGACACGTCCTCGGGCACCCGCACCCCGGCGCGGCGCAAGGTGTCGATGACGCCCACCGCGATGCGGTCGTTGGCACACACCACCGCCGTCGCCGTCGACCCTCGGGCCAGCAGCTCCGATGCCGCCGCCATCCCGGAATCCTCGGTGAAATCACCTTCGATGATCGCGGCCTCATCCTGCAGACCGTGCCTGCGCATCGCGCGCAGATAGCCACTGCGACGGTCCGCGGCGATGACGCCCTGTCCGGCGGCGATGTGCACGATCCGCCGGTGCCCCAGTTCGACAAGATGGTCGACGACAGCACCGATCCCGCGCCCGTCCGCGGTGCGTACGACATCGAGGGAATCCACCGATATCCGCCGGCCGATGACCACGGTCGGCAGCCGGGTGCCGAGTTCGGCCAGCGTCTGCGTCGGCAGCTCCGGCCCGATCAGCAACAACCCCTCGGAGCGGAAGTCCAACAGTGTCTCGATCACCTTCGACTCACCGTGCGTGGGGGTGACCGCCCCCAGGACCACCTCGTAGCCGGCCCGATCGGCCGCTGCGACGATGTGCTCGACGATCTCGGCGTGAAAGCTGTTGCGGATATTGGTGGTGACGCCGATCAGGTGCGTCCTTCGTGCGGTCATCAGCGCCGCCGTCCGGTTCACCCGGTAGCCGAGCTCTTCGGCCGCCGCCAGCACCTTCTCCCGCGTCTCCGCGCTGGGCCCGGGCGCCTTACGGAACACCAACGACACCAATGCCTTCGAGACTCCCACCTTGTCGGCGATGTCCTGCATGGTCGGCCGATCCTGGCGCTGCGGCATCCACCGATGATCCGCGACCGACCTAGACCGGTCAAGCCCGACACACGATATCGGCGCGACACCCCCGGGTCAGCCGGAGTGCCGCGCCGACTTCGTCAGGGACTACTTGCGTCCGAGCTCGTGGGACAGCGCCTCGAGTTCGTCGCCGCCGGCCATCTGCTGGGTCAGATGCTCCAGCGTGATCTCGTCGAAGGTGCAGTCCAGCTTCTGGCGACCGCGGTTCAGCAGCACGAAGTGATCGCCGACCATGTGCGCATGGTGCGGGTTGTGCGTGATGAACACGACGCCGAAGCCGGCCTCCTTGGCGGCGGTGATGTACTTCAGCACCACGCCGGACTGCTTCACGCCCAGCGCGGCGGTGGGCTCGTCGAGGATGAGCACCCGCGCCCCGAAGAACACCGCCCGCGCGATCGCGACACATTGGCGCTGGCCACCGGAGAGCGAACCGATCGGCGCATCGACATCGGGGAGCTCGATGCCCATCTTGGACAGCTCGGCCAACGTGGTGGCCCGCATGGCGTTCGCATCCAGCGACCACGGGAACGACTTCTTGCGGACCTCCTGGCCGAGGAAGAAGTTGCGCCACACCGGCATCAGCGGCACCACGGCGAGGTTCTGGTAGACGGTGGCGATGCCCTTGTCGAGTGCATCGGCCGGCGAGGAGAACTTCGTCGGCTCCCCGTCGACCAGGAGTTCACCGTCGCTCTGCTGGTGCAACCCGGCGATGATCTTGATCAGCGTGGACTTGCCGGCACCGTTGTCACCGAGGATCCCGGTCACCTGCCCGGCGTGCACCCGCAGGCTGATGTCCTTTAGCGCGTGGATGTGGCCGTAGGACTTGCCGACATTGCGCAGCTCGACCAGCGGCGTCTTTCCGCCGGCCGATGCTTCGTTGCTCTGGGTTTCGACTGTCGCGGTCATCGGATCACTTCTTCGCTGCGTAGTTACGGAAGGCGTTGTTGGCGATCACCGCGAAAAGCAGCATGCCGCCCAGGAAGAACTTGAACCAGTCCGGGTCCCAACCCGCGTAGACGATGCCCTGGTTCGTCATCCCGAAGATGAACGCACCGATGGCGGCGCCGATCGCGGTGCCGTAGCCGCCGGTGAGCAGACAGCCACCGATGACCGCGGCGATGATGTAGAAGAACTCGTTTCCGATGCCCTGACCGGACTGCACGGTATTGAAGGCGAAGAGCAGGTGCATGCCCACGAACCAGGCGCAGAAGCCGACGAACATGAACAGGCCGATCTTGACCTTGGTCACCGGGATGCCGATGGCACGGGCGCTCTCGGCGTCACCGCCGACGGCGAAGATCCAGTTGCCGATCTTGGTCTTGAACAGCACCCAGGTGGCGACGGCGGTGAACACCAGCCACCACAGCACCGTCACCCGGATGCCGACGCCGAACACGGTGAACGTCGAGGAGAACACCTTCTGCGCCGAGTCCCAGCCGGCCATATCGCTGACGCTCTGGGTGGCGACCTGTCCGGCAACGAGTTTCGTGACGGCCAGGTTGATGCCGGCGAGCATGAAGAAGGTACTCAGCGTGATCAGGAAGCTGGGGATCTTGGTCTTCATCACCAGGAACCCATTGAAGAAGCCGACCGCCAGTGCGAGCACCAGGGCCAGCGCGGCGCCGACCCAGAGGTTGAGGTGCAGGTTGTAGGCCAGCATCGAGGCGGCCAGCGAGCTGAACGTCACCGCCACACCCGCCGACAGGTCGAACTCGCCGCCGATCATCAGCACCGCGACACCGCAGGCCATGATGCCGATGGTGCTGCTGGCGTAGAGCACCGTCGCCAGCGAGGAGGCCTCACGGAACGGAGGGGCCACGATGAAGAACGCGATGAAAATGCCGATCGCACCGATACCGGCGCCCATCTCGGGCCGGATCAGCAGACGCTGTAGGCGATTTCGTTCCTTGACGCGTTCGTCGCGAACCACTTTGTGGTCGGCGACGTCCAGCGCTTCCTGGGTGGTCATGTCTGCGCTCCTGGCTTCTAGCGAGTTCCGCCCTTGGCCAGTTCGGCCACGGCGTCGATGTTGGACTTGTCGATGAACGACGGGCCGGTCAGCGTCGCCTGCCCGCCCCCGATCAGGTTCTTGTTGCTCAGGTACAGCCACAGCGAGTCGATGGCGAGGTAGCCCTGCAGGAAGGGCTGCTGGTCGACGGCCCACTGCACGTCACCGTTCTGGATGGCGTCCACCAGCGCGGCATTGGTGTCGAAGGTGGTCACGTTCGCATTGCTGCCGGCGTTCTTCTTGGACTGCACGGCGGTCAGCGCGATCGGCGCCCCGAGCGCGACGAGGGTGTCGACGCTGGGGTCCTGCTGCAGCTTCGCGGTGATGGTCGCCTCGACCGACGGCATGTCCTTGCTGTTGACGTTCAGGATCTCGGTCTGCCCCCCGAAGCCTTCCTTGACACCCGCACAACGGGATTCGAGGGCGACCTGGCCCTGCTCCTGAATGATGCAGACCACCTTCTTGGCGCCGTCGGCGTTCAGCCGCTCACCCGCCGCGATGCCCGCGAGCTTTTCGTCCTGACCGAAGTACTGCTGGACACCCATGTTCTTGAAGTTGTCGAAACCGGAGTTGAAGGCGACCACCGGGATGCCCCGGTCGAGCGCGGCCTTGACCGCGGGTGCCATCGCCTCGGGCTTGGCCAGTGTGACGGCGATGCCGTCCACCCCGCTGTCGATGGCGGCCTGCACCAGGTTGGCCTGGTTCGGCGCCTCCGGGTCGTTGGAGTAACGCAGTTCGATGTTGTCCTTCTTGGCCGCAGCCTCGGCGCCCTTGCGGATCAGATCCCAGAAGGAGTCACCGGGCACCTCGTGGGTGATCATCGCGACCGTCATGCGCGGGGTGTCGACGGTGCCGCCGCCGCCACCCTCTGCGGAGCTGTCCGGCCTGCCGCCGGTGGACGAACACGCCGCCATGCTCAACGCCAACATGCCCGCTCCGGCCAGAGCCGCAAGCCGCTTCAACGCCATCTTCTCTCCTCTTTTCACGATCGCCGTGCCGCCGGAGGCCCGGCCCGGTGGGCCGAGTGCCGGCCGCTACGCCTGCAGTCTTGATGTAATACGGCTCACACCGGAAAGTCAATACTTTGTCCTGACATTAGGACTGCAAGTCATTTGTTCGGCGGTGTTCCCGCAGGCCGCCGGCCCGGGGCGGCCGTCGAGCCGCGCACCACCAGCGTCGGCTCGCACACCACATCCACCGCGTCATCCGCCGCGTCGGCACCCTCGGACACACCGTCGAGACGGTCGACCAGGCGCCTCACCGCCGCGCCCGACAGCCCCATGGCGTCCTGGCGCACGGTCGTGAGGTTCACGTGGGCGAGCCCCGCCAACGGGCTGTCATCGAACCCGAGCACCGAAACCTGTTGCGGCACTGAGATACCTGCACGGATCAGCACGTCGATGACCCCGAGTGCGCAGCGGTCGTTGAAGGCGAACACCGCCGTGGGCAGCTCGCCGTCGGCCAGCATCCGGGCCGCCGCGGCAGCACCTTCGCGCTCGGTGAGCCCGCCGGGACGAACCTCCTCCACCACCCCGCCAACCCCGGCCGCGCGCCGATAACCCCGCAACCGTTCGGCAGCGCCCGGCGCCCGCCCGCCATCCAGGTAGGCGATCCGCCGATGGCCCAGCGCCAGCAGATGTTCGGTACCCAGGATCGCTCCCGCGGCATCGTCGCTGCGTACGGCGTCGACACCGCGGATCCGGCGGGCGAGCACGACCACCGGCAGGCGGTCGGCCAGCTCGCCCAGCTGCCGGGTCGGTGCCTGCGGGCCGATGAGCACCAACCCCTCGCACCGGTCATCCACCAGCGTGCGCAGCGCGCGGGGTTCGTCGCGGTGTGGGGTGACGCCGCTGAGTACCACGTCATAGCCGAGTCGCTCGGCCGCCACGTACACACCGTCGACCAGGTCGGCATGGAACTCCTGGCCGACCGCGAACGTCACTCCGATCAGCCTGGTGCGGTGCTGACGCAACCGGCGCGCACGGGGATCGGGCCGGTAGCCGAGTTCGTCAGCCACTTGGTGCACCCGGTCGCGGGTCTGCGCGCTGGCTCCCGGTGCGCCGCGCATGACGATCGAGACGAGCGCCCGCGAGACGCCGGCGCGCGCGGCGACATCCGCCAGAGTCGGCCTGCGTTCCACGGGATGATCCTAGATCGTTCTAGGAAAATCGTTGACGGAACTCGGCGAGCCGTTCTACCGTCACTAGAACGTTCTAGTAGATCGGAGTGCCCCATGGCCCCACCCCTGTCCTTCGGCCTCATCGGCGCCGGCTGGATCGGCGGCTTCCACGCCGAGACATTGGCCGCACGGCTGCCGAACACCCGGCTGGTCGCGGTCGCCGACCCGGTACCCGGTGCCGCAGAGAAGTTCTCGGGCGCGCGGGCCTATCGGGATCCGCTGGGGCTCATCGCGGATCCGGAGGTTCAGGCCGTAGCCATCTGCTCCCCCGCCACCAGTCACGCCGACCTGGTGGTCGCCGCCGCGCGGGCCGGTAAGCACGTGTTCTGCGAGAAGCCGATGGCGCTGACGCTCGATGACGCCGACCGCGCCATCGACGCGGCGCGCACCGCGGGCGTCGCCTTGCAGGTCGGCTTCAACCGGCGCTTCGCCGGCGACTTCGCGCAGATGCGGGCCCGCATCGATGCCGGTGCAATCGGCACGCCCCAACTGCTGCGGTCGCTCACCCGGGATCCCGGCATCTCCGCCGAGGTCGCGGCGCGGGTCAAGCCGTGGACGATCTTCAACGAGACGCTGATCCACGACTTCGACACCCTGTGCTGGCTCAACCCGGGTGCGCGGGCCACCGAGGTGTACGCCCAGGCCGATGCACTGGTTCACCCGCAGTTCGCCGAGCAGGGATTCCTCGACACCTCGGTGGTGCAGATCCGGTTCGACAACGGCGCATTCGCCGTCGCCGAAGCCAGTTTCCAGGCCGTGTACGGCTACGACATCCGCGGCGAGGTCTTCGGATCCGGCGGTGTACTGCAGGCCGGACGTGCACCCGAGCACGCCGGCCGGGTCAACACCGAACTGTTCGCCGATGCCTACACCGCGCAGTTCGCCCATTTCGCCGGGTGTGTACTGGCCGGCACCGAGCCCGCGGTCACCGGCGTCGACGCCCGCATCGCGCTGGAAATCGCCCTCGCGGCAAGGGAATCGGTCGAGACCAAGGCGCCGGTGGTACTGAACGGGGTGCGGGCATGAGACTCGCCGTGTGTTCAGAGATGGTCTTCACCGAACTGCCGCTGCTGGACCGGGTGCAGCGCATCCACGAGCTGGGTTTCGATGTCGAGATCTGGAGCTGGCACGACAAGGATCTCGACGCGCTGGCCGCGACCGGCGCGCAGTTCTCCTCGATGACGGGCTATCTGCACGGGGACCTGATCGATCCGGAGTATGCCGACGAGGTGGTGCGTACCGCCGAATTGAGCATCAAGGCCGCTGAGACGCTGGGTGTTCCGCGGCTCAACCTGCACACCGCCGAACTGGTCGACGGGCAGGCGGCCCGGCCGCGGCATCGTGCCACCGGCACGATGTGGGCTACCGCCCTGCGCACGCTGGAACGGATCGGCGATCTCGGCGCGGCCGCCGGGGTGACGTTCTGCGTCGAGAACCTCAACACCATCGTCGATCATCCCGGCGTGCCGTTGGCGCGGGCCAAGGACACGCTGGCACTGGTCGAGGGCGTCGGTCACCCGAACGTGAAGATGATGCTGGACCTGTATCACGCCCAGATCGGTGAGGGAAATCTCGTCGAACTCGTCCGCCGGTGCGGGCCGGCGATCGGCGAGATCCAGGTGGCCGACGTGCCCGGGCGGTGCGAGCCGGGAACCGGCGAGATCCACTACCCCGCTGTCGCACGAGCGTTGCGCGACACGGGATATGACGGCACCGTCGGCCTGGAGGCGTACGCCCGCGGTGACAGTACCGCCGCACTGCAGGCGTTCCGCGCCGCGTTCAGCTGAGGCGATTTCGGCGCGCTCGCGTTCGCATGGCCAACATCAGCGCGCCGAAATCACCGGGGTTGCGCCGCGTTCAGCTGAGGCGATTTCGGCGCGCTCGCGTTCGCATGGCCAACATCAGCGCGCCGAAATCACCGGGGTTGCGCCGTGTTCGGCTTCGAAGCGCTCTTCCAGTTCCTCCAGCGTGGTTCCCTTGGTCTCGGGCACGGTGCGCTGCACGAAGATCCATGAACCCACATTGACGGCCACGAAGAGCAGGAACGTACCGGTGGAGCCGAGCGCGGAGTTCAGCAGCGGGAACAGGAACGAGATGATCGCGTTGGTGCACCACAGCACGAAGACGGCGATCCCCATTGCGAAACCGCGGATGCTCAGCGGGAAGATCTCCGACAGCAGCAGCCACACGACGGTGCCGATGAACATCTGCACGAAGGCCACGAACAGGATCATGCAGGCCAGGATCACGTAGCTGCGCATCGTCGACGCCGGCAGCAGGAACACCAACGCCAGCGCGAGTTGTGAACCCGCGACACCGGCGAAGCCGATCAGCAGCATGAGGCGGCGGCCGACGAAACCGATCAGGATGATGCCGATGATCGTGGTGACCACCGAGGTGACGCCGACGGCGATGGTGGCGACCAGCGCGGCGCTGACCCCCAGACCGCTCTGCTCCAGGATGGTCGGCGCGTAGTAGTTCACGGTGTTGATGCCGGTGGCCTGCTGCACGACCGCGAGGCCGCAGCCGATGAGTACCACGCGACGGATCCACGGCACGTCACGGATGACGCTGAACGGCGCGGTCCGGTTCTTCAGCATGTGCGCGGTGTGTTCGGCGATGAGCTCGTACTCGGCGTCGGCTTCCGACGGTGCGCGGCTCAACCCCAGCACCGCGCGGGCCTCGGTCATCCGGCCCTTGAGGCCGTACCAGCGCGGCGAGTCCGGCAGCACCAGCATGCCCAGCAGCAGGGCGATGGCCGGCACGGTGGCCACCCCGAGCATCATGCGCCAGACGTGCGGGTCGTGAATCAGGTGATCCAGCAGGGCGTTGGTGGCGAAGGCCAGCATCTGCCCGGTGACGATCATCAGTTCGTTGATCGTCACCATCCGGCCGCGCCGATCGGCCGGCGCCATCTCGGCCAGGTAGAGCGGGCAGGTGACCGCCGCTGCGCCCACGCCGAGACCGAGCACGATCCGTGCGGCGACCATCAGCTGGACGTTGGGGGCGAGCGCGCAACCGAGTGCGCCGACCAGGAACAGGCCCGCGCAGACCAGCAGGCTGCGCTTGCGGCCGATACGGTCGGCCACCCGTCCGCCGAACAGCGCCCCGAGTGCGGCGCCCGGGAACAGCAGTGAGCTGACGACGGTCGCCTCACCGAATGCGCTGAGGTCGAGGTCGTCCTTCATGTAGAGCAGGGCGCCGGAGATGACGCCGGTGTCGTAACCGAAGAGCAGCCCGCCCAGGGTCGCGATGACCGTCAGCTTGGTGAGGAACTTGCCGGAACTGTGGGTCTCGGTCGTTGTCGCCATGAGAAAACTTCCTTGTGGACTAAAGCGCGTTACTAACGCGCGTTAGGTCTAATATGGGTGCCGACGCAGAACGTGTCAACCGTCACTTCCCGAGGAGATTGCGATGGCGAGCCCGCAGCGCCGGCCGACGATGACCGACGCGCGGCCTCGGCGGCCGACGACAGCCGACGCGCGGCCTCGGCGGCCGACGATGGCCGACGTCGCCACCCAGGCCGGGGTCTCCCGCACGCTGGTGTCGTTCATCCTCGACGGAAAGCCCGGCGCCAGTGAGGAAACCCGGCAGCGGGTGCTCACGGTGGCCGAGGAGATCGGCTACCGGCCGGACTCCGCGGCGCGACTGCTGGCCCGCGGCCGCAGCCGCACCCTGGGCGTGCTGATGGACGTGTGCCAGCTCTTCGAAGCCCAACTGGTCACCGGGATCTACCCGGCTGCCGAACACCTCGGCTACGAGGTACTGCTGTCGGCGAACCTGCCCGACCGCGATGAGGGCGTGCCGATCGACGCACTGCTCAGCCACCGCTGCGGAGGACTGATCCTGCTCGGCCCGTCCTCGGATGCGGACAAACTTGTCGCCCTGGCCGAGCGGGTCCCCGTCGTGGTGGTGGGGCGCCGGCTCACCGGCATCCCGCCGGAAACCCGGCTGACCACCGTGCGCACCGACGACGCGTCGGGCATCCGGGACGCGGTCGGCTATCTCGTCGAACTCGGCCACCGCGCCATCCACCACGTCGACGGCGGCTCCGATCCCGGTTCCGCGGACCGCCGCAAGGCCTATCGCGCCGCCATGCGCAAGCACGGACTCGCGGAGCACGCCAAGGTGATTCCGGGCGCGCACGACGAGGCGGCCGGCGCCGCGGCGGCGCGGGAGATCCTCGCCTCGGACTCGCACCCGACCGCGATACTGGCCGGCAACGATCGCTGCGCGCTGGGCCTACTCGACGGCCTGTCGCGCGCCGGCATCGACGTGCCCGGCGACATCTCCCTCATCGGCTACGACGACAGCCACCTGTCGGACAACCCGCGCATCGACCTCACCACCGTGCATCAGGACGCCGCCGAACTCGCCCGGCACGCGGTCCGGCTGGCCGTCGCCATGCTCGACGAAACGGCCGGCGCCGAGACGGATGTGGTCCTGGCGCCGCGCCTGGTGATCCGGGGCACCACCGCCGCGCCGCGTCAGCGGTCGACGAGCGTGGTCTCGAAGTAGTAGCGCGAGGCGCGATAGCAGTGACTGCCGAACTCGACCGCCCGGCCGGAGTCGTCGAACGCCGTCCGGCTCATGGTCAACAGCGGCGCACCGGCCTTCTCGTCGAGCAGCCGGGCCTCGTTGCGGTTGGCCGGCTTGGCGCCGATGCGCTGCCGGGCCAGCCGGATGTGCACGCCCCGCGCGCGCAGCGCCTGGTAAAGGCCGCTGGCTTCGAGTTCCTCGGCGTCCGGCGCGATCTCGACCGGCAGATGGTTGGTCATCACCGCGAGCGGCTCGCCGTTGGCGCGCCGGAGCCGTTGGATGGTGACGATCTCGTGGTCCTTGCCCAGGTTGAGCTCGGCGGCAATGTCCTCGTCGGCGATGCCGCACCGGTACTCGAGCAGCTGGGTCGTCGGGTCCTGCCCGGACTTGGCGAGATCATCGAACAGGCTGGTGAGCTCGACCCGGCGGTGCACGGGATTCTGCACGACCTGCGTGCCGACCCCCCGTTTGCGCACCAGCAGACCCTTGTCGACGAGTTCCTGGATCGCGCGCCGGGTGGTGGGCCGCGACAGCGCGAGCCTGCTCGCGAGCGCGAGTTCGTTCTCGAACCGGTCGCCGGGGGCCAGCTCGCCGTTGCGGATCGCAGCTTCGATGGCCTGGGCGAGTTGGTAGTAGAGCGGAACAGGGCTGGACCTGTCGAGCTCAACAGCTAAAGGCACGTCCACTCCGATCTCGGGGCAACTGATCAGACAGAGTAACCGAACCGTAGCACCATGACTGAAAGTTCGAATGTCAGGACAAACTATTGACATGAGTGAGTGACCCGAGGCACAGTCATAGAAGCAGAGCCCGCCCACGATCTTCGGGAGCCACAGTGTCCATTGAAGGGTCCATCGAGAGGTCCGCCGAAAGGCCGTCCGGCACGGAACCGTTCGACGCCATCGCCATCGGCCGCAGCGGCGTGGACGTCTACCCGCTGCAGACCGGCGTCGGACTCGAGAAGGTCGAAACCTTCGGGAAGTTCCTCGGCGGCAGCGCCGCCAACGTCGCGGTCGCGGCCGCCCGGCTCGGCAACCGGACGGCACTGATCTCCGGCGCCGGCGATGACCCGTTCGGCCGCTTCGTCCGCGACGAACTCGCCCGCCTCGGCGTCGACAACCGTTTCGTGCGCACCCACGGTGAATACCCCACCCCGGTGACCTTCTGCGAGATCTTCCCGCCCGACGACTTCCCGCTGTACTTCTACCGCAAGCCCTCGGCACCCGATCTGCGGATCAGCACCGAGGAACTCGACACCGACGCCATCCGCAGCGCCCGGCTGTTCTGGGCCACCGTCACCGGGCTGTCCGAAGAGCCCAGCCGCAGCGCACATTTCGCCGCGCTTGAGAGCCGGTCGCGCAGTCCGCTGACGGTCCTCGACCTCGACTACCGCCCGATGTTCTGGGCCACCCCCGCCGCGGCCACCGAGCAGGTGCAGCGCGCGCTGCAACACGTCACCGTCGCGGTGGGCAACCGCGAGGAGTGCGAGATCGCCGTCGGGGAGACCAGCCCACACAAGGCCGCCGACGCCCTGCTCGATCTCGGGGTCGAATTGGCCATCGTGAAGCAGGGCCCGCGCGGCGTGCTCGGCAAGACCAGGCACAGCTCGGTGACGGTGCCGCCCAACGACGTGGACGTCGTGAACGGGCTGGGTGCCGGGGATGCCTTCGGCGGCAGCCTCATCCACGGGCTGCTGCACGGCTGGTCGCTGGAGAAGACCCTGCGTTACGCCAACGCCGCGGGGGCCATCGTCGCCTCCCGCCTCGAATGCTCGACCGCGATGCCGACCGCCGTCGAGGTGGCCGATCTCGCCGAACAGACCGCTGTGGAGGCCGTCAATGTCTAGTCCCGCATCGGCCCCCGGCGTCGCCCGGGCCGAAACCTACGCCGACCTCACCGAGATCCGCACCGCCGATCCCGCCGCGGTCGCGCAGGCCTGGCAGGCCCGCACCACGCGGCCGACGGTCCGCGGCGACGGCCGGCTGATGATCGTCGCCGCCGACCACCCCGCCCGCGGTGCGCTCGCCGTCGGATCACGCCCGACGGCCATGAACAATCGTCTCGACCTGTTGGACCGGCTGCGTGCTGCACTCGCCGACCCGGGTGTGGACGGGGTGCTGGCCACCGCCGACATCCTCGACGACCTGGTTCTGCTCGGGGCGCTGGAGGACAAGGTGGTGTTCTCCTCCTTCAACCGGGGCGGGCTGGCCGGCTCCTCGTTCGAGCTGGACGACCGGATGACAGGTGCGACCGCGGCATCGACGGCGGCGGCCAACATGAACGGCGGAAAGATGCTGTGCCGCATCGACCTCGACGATCCGGGTACGGTGTCCACCCTCGCCGCGTGTGCACAGGCGGTCGACGAACTGGCCGCCCGCGGGCTGATCGCCATGCTGGAACCGTTCATGTCCTCCCGCGTCGACGGCAAGGTCCGCAACGACCTCTCCCCCGACGCCGTCATCAAGTCCGTGCACATCAGCCAGGGGCTGGGCTCCACGTCGGCCTACACCTGGATGAAGCTGCCGGTCGTCCCCGAGATGGACCGGGTGATGGAATCCACGACGATGCCCACCCTGCTGCTCGGTGGCGACCCCACCGACCCCGACGAGGCGTTCGCCAGCTGGGAGAAGGCGCTCTCGCTGCCCGCCGTCAAGGGTCTGATCGTCGGTCGCACCCTGCTCTACCCGCCTGATGACGACGTCGCCGGCGCCGTCTCGACCGCCGTGAAGCTGGTGCGCTGATGAAATCCAAGTGGTACATCCCGGCCGGCACCGCGCCCGCGCCCTACACCGTGGACGTCACCCCCGAATCGGCCGGCTGGGCCGAGTCCAGTCTGCACGTACTGGATCTCGACGCCGGTTCGGTCACCCGCAGCACCGGTGACAGCGAAGTGATGATCCTGCCGCTGGCCGGCGGCGGCACCGTCAGCTGCGACGGCGAGACCTTCGAACTGTCACCGCGCGCATCGGTTTTCGACGGCCCCGCGGACATGGTGTACATCGGCGTGGACCAGACCTACACGCTGGCAGGGCACGGCCGCGTCGCGATCTGCGGAGCGCGGGCCACCCGGTCGTTCCCGAATCGCCGGGTCGCCGCCGCCGACGTGCCCGTCGAACTGCGCGGGGCAGGCAACTGCAGTCGGCAGGTGCACAACTTCGGCACGGCCACCACGTTCGAGGCCGACTCGTTGATCGCCTGCGAGGTCATCACCCCGGGCGGCAACTGGTCGAGCTACCCCGCGCACAAGCACGACGAGAACACCGAGTTCGAGACCCAACTGGAAGAGATCTACTACTTCGAGATCGATCACAGCCCGGCCGGGACACCGGGTTTCGGCTACCACCGGGTGTTCGGCACCCCGGAACGCCCGATCGAGGTGCTCGAGGAGGTCCGCTCCGGCGACGTCGTGCTGGTGCCGCACGGCTACCACGGCCCGTCGATCGCCGCCCCGGGCCACCACATGTACTACCTCAACGTGATGGCGGGCTCCGGCCCGAACCGTGCGTGGCTGATCTGCGACAACCCCGACCACACCTGGCTGCGCGACAGCTGGGAGCACCAGGAAATCGATCCGCGCCTGCCGATGCGCAAGACCCAAGGAGCCTGACCCGTGGTTTCCACCGCGCCGAAATCGACCGAGAAGCTGGCCGACACCGAACCCACCGTGCGACTCACCGTGGCTCAGGCCACCATTCGATTCCTGGCCAACCAGTACGTCGAACACGACGGACAGCGCACCAAGTTCTTCGCCGGCTGCTTCGGCATCTTCGGCCACGGCAACGTGGCCGGCCTGGGACAGGCGCTGCTGCAGGACGAGGTCGAATCCTTGGAGGCGGGCTCCGAACCCGGACTGAAGTACGTGCTGGGCCGCAACGAGCAGGCCATGGTGCACAGTGCGGTCGCCTACGCCCGGCAGAAGGATCGGCTGCAGACCTGGGCCGTGACCGCGAGTGTCGGCCCCGGCTCGACCAACATGCTCACCGGCGCGGCGCTGGCGACCATCAACCGGCTGCCGGTGCTGCTACTGCCCGCCGACACCTTCGCCACCCGGGTCAGTTCCCCGGTGCTACAGGAGCTCGAGCTGCCGTCCTCCGGCGACGTCACCGTCAACGACGCCTTCAAACCGCTGTCCCGGTACTTCGACCGGGTGTGGCGGCCCGAGCAACTGCCCGCCGCGCTGCTGGGTGCCATGCGGGTGCTCACCGACCCGGTCGAGACGGGGGCGGCGACGGTGTCGATCCCGCAGGATGTCCAGGCCGAGGCGCACGACTGGCCGGAATCGCTGTTCGCCGAACGCACCTGGCACATCGCCCGGCCGTTGCCGGAGCGCTCGGTGATCGCCCGCGCGGCCGAGGTGATCGCCTCGGCCACCAAACCACTGATCGTGGCCGGCGGCGGCCTGCACTACTCGTTCGCCGAAGAAGCCCTGGCCGCGTTCTGCGAACAGACCGGGATCCCGGTGGCCGAGAGCCAGGCCGGCAAGGGATCGCTGAGCTACGACCACCCGCAGAGCGTGGGGGCCATCGGATCAACCGGTACCACCGCGGCCAACGCGCTGGCCGCCGAGGCCGATGTCATCATCGGTATCGGCACCCGCTACAGCGATTTCACCTCGGCCTCGCGGACCGCGTTCAACAACCCCGACGTGCGGTTCGTGAACATCAACGTGGCCTCGCTGGACTCGGTCAAGCAGGGTGGCATCAGTGTGGTCTCCGATGCCCGCGAGGCCATCGAGGCGCTCGGGCCGGCGCTGGCCGACTACACCGTCAACGACGAATACCGCAACCGGGTCACCGAACTGGCGAAAGAGTGGGAGGACACCGTCGCTTCTGTCTACGCGACCGAAGAGGGTGTTCAGCTCAACCAGAACCAGGTCATCGGTCTGGTCAACACGTTGTCCGATCCGCGGGATGTGGTGGTCTGCGCGGCCGGTTCGATGCCCGGTGACCTGCACAAGCTGTGGCGCACCCGGGACCGCAAGGGCTACCACGTCGAGTACGGGTTCTCCTGCATGGGCTATGAGATCGCCGGCGGCATCGGGGTGCGGATGGGCGCACCGGATCGCGACGTGTTCATCATGGTCGGGGACGGCTCCTACCTGATGATGGCCACCGAGATCGCCACGGCCGTGCAGGAGGGCGTCAAGGTCATCCCGGTACTGGTGCAGAATCACGGATTCGCCTCCATCGGTGGCCTTTCCGAGTCCCTGGGCTCGCAGCGGTTCGGCACCGACTACCGTTACCGCGGTCCCGCGGGACGACTCGACGGTGACAAGTTGCCGGTCGACCTGGCCGCCAATGCCGCAAGCCTGGGCGCCGACGTCATCAAGGTCGCCACCGCCGCCGAGTTCGCGGACGCGGTCAAGGTCGCCAAGGCCGCCGAGGTCACCACGGTGATCTACGTCGAGACCGACCCGCGGATCTACGCCCCGGACAGCTTCTCCTGGTGGGACGTCCCGGTCAGCCAGACCTCCACCCTGGAGTCCACCCAGCAGGCCTACCAACGCTATTCGGACTGGAAGAAAGTCCAACGCCCCCTCCTCCGTCCCTCTGATCGTTAAAAGGAAGCACCACATGTCGTCAATCCGCGTGGGATCCGCACCCGACTCCTGGGGCGTCTGGTTCCCCGACGATCCTCAGCAGACCCCGTACACCCGGTTCCTGGACGAGGTCGCCGAATCCGGTTACGAGTGGATCGAACTCGGCCCGTACGGTTACCTGCCCACCGACCCGCAGCAGCTGCTCGACGAGCTCGGCACGCGAAATCTGAAGCTGTCCGCCGGCACCGTGTTCGAGCACCTGCACCAGTCCGGGTCCCGAGGGGATGACGCCTGGAACTCGGTGTGGACCCAGATCGAGGACGTGGCGAAGCTGACCGCCGCGGTCGGCGGTAAGCACGTCGTCGTCATCCCGGAGATGTGGCGCGACCCGGCCACCGGCGCGGTACTGGAGGATCGCAACCTCACCCCCGAGCAGTGGCGGCAGAAGACCCAGGGCATGAACGAACTGGGCAGGGCCATGTTCGAGAAGTATGGTGTGCGTGCGCAGTACCACCCGCACGCCGACAGCCACGTCGACACCGAGGAGAACGTCTACCGCTTCCTGGACGGCACCGACGGCGAGTTCGTCAACCTGTGCCTGGACACCGGACACATCAGCTACTGCGGCGGCGACAACATCGCCATCATCCGCCGCGCACCGGAGCGGATCGGCTACCTGCACCTCAAGCAGGTGAACCCGGAGGTCCGCGCCAAGGTGGAGGCCGAGGACCTGCCGTTCGGCGAGGCCGTCAAGCTCGGCGCCATGACCGAACCCCCGCTGGGCATTCCGGAGATGCCGCCACTGCTCGCCGAGATCGAGAAGCTCGGCATCGACGTGTTCGCCATCGTGGAGCAGGACATGTACCCCTGCGAGGTCGACGCGCCGCTGCCCATCGCCAAACGCACCCGCGCATATCTGGGCTCGTGTGGCATCCCCTCCGTTCGTTTCAACTAGACCTGTAGGAGTACCGACTCATGTCCGAATTGCGTGTTGCCGTACTGGGTGTCGGCCTGATGGGTGCCGATCATGTGGCGCGAATCGATCGCAAGATCAAGGGCGCCCGGGTGGCAGTGGTGAACGATTTCATCGCGGAGAAGGCCGAGCAGATCGCCGCCGGCATCGACGGCTGCCGCGCCATCAGCGACCCGCTGGACGCGATCGCCGACCCGGACGTCGACGCGGTGGTGCTGGCCACCCCCGGTCCGACCCATGAGAAGCAGCTGCTGGCCTGCCTGGAGCACGGCAAGCCGGTGCTCTGCGAGAAGCCGCTGACCACCGATGTCACCACCTCCCTGGAGATCGTCAAGCGCGAGGCCGAGCTCGGTAAGCGCCTCATCCAGGTCGGCTTCATGCGCCGGTTCGACAACGAGTACGCCGCGCTGAAGGCCGCGATCGTGGCGGGCGAGCTGGGCACGCCGCTGGTGATGCACTGCGCGCACCGCAATCCGGCCGTCCCGCACGGCTTCGACAGCTCGATGGTGGTGCGCGACAGCCTGGTTCACGAAGTCGATGTCACCCGGTTCATCTTCGACGACGAGATCACCTCGATCCAGATCGTGAAGCCGGCCGCCAATCCGGCGGCCCCCGAGGGGCTGGCCGATCCACAGATCGCGATCCTGCGGACAGCCTCCGGCAAGCATGTAGACGTCGAGCTGTTCGTCACGACCGGTGTCGCCTACGAGGTGCGAACGGAGGTGGTCGGTGAGTTGGGCAGCGCCATGATCGGGTTGGACGTGAACCTCATCCGTAAGTCCGCACCGGGCACCTGGGGCGGGCAGATCACCCCCGGGTTCCGGGAACGATTCGGTCAGGCCTACGACACCGAGGTGCAGCGCTGGGTCGACGCGGTCCAGCAGGGGTGTCGAACCGGAGATTACACAGACGGTCCGAGCGCGTGGGACGGCTACGCCGCGGCTGCGGTGTGCGAGGCCGGCGTGGAATCGCTGGGCACCGGTCTGCCGGTCGAGGTCCAGATGGTCGACCGCGCATCCATCAAGGGGGCGTGAGATGAAGATCGCCCTGGATCCCACCCCGTTCCACCACGACTACGACCTGCTCGACTTCCCGAAGGTGGTCGCCGAGCTCGGTTATGAGTACCTGCAGCTGACCCCGCACCGGGACTTCATCCCGTTCTTCAATCACCCCCGCGCCGACGACGATCTGGTCGCCAAGTTCCGCAAGGCCTGCGCGGACGCGGGTGTCGGGATCGCCTCGGTACTGCCGGTGCTGCGTTGGTCCAGCCCGGACCCGGATGCCCGGGAAGCCGCGGTGCGCAACTGGAAGCGCGTCATCCAGATCACCGTGGATCTCGGTGTCAACGTCATCAACACCGAGTTCTCGGGCCGCCCGGAGAAGGCCGAGGAATCGGAGCGGGCGTTCTTCCGGTCCATGGAGGAACTGCTGCCGATCATCGAACGCGAGGGCCTCGACGTCCGGATCGATCCGCATCCGGACGATTTCGTGGAGGACGGGCTGGAGGCACTGCGCATCATCCGCGGTGTCAACTCGCCCAATATCGGGATGGTGTACGTGGCGTGCCACAGTTTCCACATGGGCGGCAACATGGCCGAGATCATCCGGGCCGCCGGTGACAAGCTGCGGCTGGTGCACGTCGCCGACACCATGGATCATCACCGCAGCCACGGGCTGCGTTACATCACCAACCCGCCGGGCAACCCGGTCCGGGTGCACCAGCACCTCAAGATCGGGGACGGCGACGTCGACTGGGACGTGTTCTTCGGCGGTCTGGCCGAGATCGGCTTCTACGACCGCGATGACACCGTGATGGTGTCCTCGGTGTTCGCCGAGGACGAGACCGCGCACGAGGTGTCCCGCTACCAACTCAAGACCATGACCGAATACGTCTCGAAGTACGGAAAGTAACCCCCCGCGAGCGTGCGTGTCTGCTGCGCGACACGCCGCTCGCGGCCAGAGTTTGTGCACGTTCGCTGGGAGGAGGGACACCGTGGCCGCACCCCGACTCGTGGCGTCCGCGTGGACCAGCGCCGGTGATGTGTCGCCGATGCACAACCCGGCGACCAGCCCGGTCCCCATCGCCGACCGGGTCGCGGCGATCGCCGAGGCGGGCTTTGTCGGGTTCGGGCTGATCGCCGATGATCTGGTCGCGGTGCAGGATTCGATCGGGTTCGCCGCCCTGGGCGATATGGCCGCCGAGGCGGGTCTGACGCACATCGAGATCGAATTGATCGAGCGGTGGTGGATCCCGCGCGGCCGGCTGGGACATTCCTACGATGTACGGGATCTGCTGTTCACCGCAGCCGACCATCTGCACCCCGCCTTCATCAAGATCGGGTCGGAACAGGGTGCGCGCAACACCGATCTCAGCGAGCTTGTCGTCCCGCTGCGCGAACTCGGTGAGCAGGCCCAGGCCCACGGCACCAGGATCGCGATCGAACCCATGCCGTTCTCGATCATCGATACCGTCCCGGCCGGTGCCGATCTGGCACACGCGGCGGCGCATCCGGCGGTCGGTCTGGTCATCGACGCCTGGCATGTGTTCCGCGCGGGCACCACGATCGGTGATCTGGCCCGGGCACTGTCTCCGGAGGTCATCGTCGGGGCGGAGCTGGATGACGCCGCCGAGGAAGTGGTCGGCACCCTGTTCGAGGACACCGTGCACAACCGGGAGTTGTGCGGCGACGGCAGCTTCGATCTGGTCGGGCTGGTGGATCTGCTGCGCTACTTCGGGTTCCAAGGCCCGTGGGGCGTGGAGATCCTGTCGCAGACGTTTCGCGAGCTGCCGGTCGCGGACGCACTGAAGCTGGCCGCGGAGTCCGCGCGCAGGGTGCTCTAGTCCCCGACCCCGACCCAGGCGCCGTTGGCGTGCATGGACTCGACGAGGGCGTCGGCCACCTGTGCGGCGCGCAGTGCGTCCGCCGCGCTCGCCACGGTCGACGGGCGGGCCTGCCGGATCGAGTCGATCCACTCCTGCAGTTCGAGACGGTACGCGTCGGCGTAACGAGGGATCCAGTCGGCGGGATAGTCGACGCCCCTGCGCCGTTCGGAATCGGTGACGACGTGGGCCGGCAGGGTCAGGGCGGACGCGCCGGTCTCCATGACCACCTCGCATCGGGTGTCGTACCCGTACCGGGCGTTCAGGAAGAGTTCGACCGTGACCAGCACATCGGATGCCGTCCGCAGCAGATAAATCTGCGGATCCTGCCTGGTTCCCGAGTGTTCCGATGTCCGGCCGTGCTGATAGCTCACCTCGACGATCGGCGAATCCAGCAGCCACGGCACGATGTCGAGTTCGTGGATCGCCGAATTCGTGATCGTGGAGGCGGAATCACCGCCCGGGTAGGTGCTGACCGTGCGGCTGACGCAGTGCGCGACCAGCGGTGCGCCGAACTGCCCGCCGGCCACCCGTTCGCGCAACGACACATAGGACGGGTCGAACCGGCGCATGAACCCGACGGTGATCAATTCGACCGAAAGATCCAGTGCCGCCTGCGTATCCACCAGCTGTCGGCTTTCCGCCGCGGTGGGGGCGAGCGGCTTCTCGCACATCACCGGTTTGCCGGCCGCCAACGCCCTGCGCACCAGATCGGCGTGGGTGTCGTCGCGGGTCGCGATGATCACGGCATCCACGTCGGGCGCTTCGATCAGTGCGGCGCCGTCGGCGTACACCTGGGCCTGCAGTTCGGCGGCTACCGCGCCGGCCACCGACCCGTTGAAGTCGCTCACCGCAACGGTATCCGCGCCGGACACCACCGTCGCGATCTTGCGGGCATGGTCGGCACCCATGACGCCGACCCCGACAACTCCCACGCGCACTGTCATGAGCGTGAGTATTACATACTAATGTCCTTACAAATAGCCTATTCTCGATTCATGACGATCACCGCCCTGCCGGAGCCCCGCACCCCCGATCCCCGGGACGCACCGAGCCTGCGTTGGGGCATCCTCGGCCCGGGCTGGATAGCCCACCGGTTCGTCGAGACACTGCAAGCGCGAACCGATCAGCGCGTGGTGGCGGTCGGATCTCGAGGCAAAGAGCGCGCCGAAGGCTTTGCCACGCGCTGGTCCGTGCCCGTCGCACACGGCAGTTACGAGGAGCTGTTCGATGACCCCGACGTCGACATCGTCTACATCGCCACCACCCACCCGAGCCACCGCGACAACGCCGTCGCAGCCCTGGATGCCGGCAAGCACGTGCTCGTCGAGAAGCCGCTCGCGGTGGACGCGGCCGGCGCCAGGGACATCGCGGCCGCCGCGGCGCGCAACAACCGGTTCGCCGGCGAGGCGATGTGGACGAAGTTCCTGCCCAAGTTCGACGTCATCCGACAACTACTGGACGACGGCGCACTCGGCGAGATCCTGACCGTGATCGCCGATCACGGCGAGTTCTTCACCCCCGATCACCGCATCTACGACGCCGGCCTGGCCGGAGGTCCACTGCTGGATCTCGGCACCTACACCATCGCGCTGGCACAATTCGTGTCCGATGGGTTCACAACCGTGCACGCGCAGGGCCAGGACGCGCTTCCGGGTTTGAACGGCCAGATCTCGGCCGTGCTGTCCGACGCAACGGGTAACCAGGCGTTGTTGCACACCACCATCCTGTCCGACACTCCCACGACGGCATCCATCATCGGCCGCGACGCGACCCTGCACCTCGACGGATCGTTCTACATGCCCGGTCCGTTCACGCTGACCCGGCACCGCGGCCACCCGACCGATCCGGGACGGGTGCTGCGATACGACGAGAAGCCCGGTGGCCACACCGATGGCCTGCACTACGCCGCGGTGGACGCGGCCCGCTCGATCGCGCAGGGCCGCACCGAATCGGCTATCCATCCGCTGCGTTACGCGATCTCGACGCTGGAGGTCGCCGACGAGATCCGTCGGCAACTCTCGACTCGCTAGGCCGGCAGGTTGTGCGGGGTGATGATCTGAATTGCCGATGACGCCTTCGGAATTGGTCCGGACAGCGCGCCGTGGTGCACCATGATCAGCCGGGCGACCTGGCGCATATCGGCGGCCAGGTCATGGTGCAGGACGGCGGTCAGCCGCCCGTCGGCCAACAGCTCACGGTTGGCCGGCGCCAGATCGTGCCCGATGAACGCTTCGCATATCCGTCCGGCGGCCGCGAAGGCCGATGCAATACCGGTGTTACCTCCGCCGATCGAATAGACCGCGACGACATCGGGATGAGCGGACAGAGCCGAGGCCACCAATGCCCGGCAGGTGTCATCGAGGCCGTCGGAGTTGGGAACGTCGACGATCCTGCGTCCTGGGTCGTAGTCCCCCAGCGCCGAGCGGAAGCCTCGCTCCCGCTCGCCCTCCCCGCGGAACAGTTCGCTGCTGGTGACCACCAGCACGGCACCGGGCCTGCCGCGCAGCGTCTGATGCATCAGGTAGGCAGCCGTCGCGCCGGCGGCCCGGTCGTCCATGCCGACGTGTGCGATGCGGGTGCTCGCCGGTATATCGGTCACCAGAGTGATCACCGGGACCCGCGCCGCCGTCAAGACTCCGATGGCACCGGCGACCTCGGGTACATCGGGCGCCTTCAGGACGACACCGTGACTCCCCTTACGCGCGATGGTATTCAGTCGGCTCACGAGATCCGTGATGTTCCAGTGCTCGTCGACGTGGAATCGGTAACGCAGCACGGCCGGTCCGAGGGCCGGCAGCTCACGCTCGAGGGCTCGCCGGACCAACGTGGAGAAGCGTTTGGGGGTGTCCATCACGACATCGACCATGAAGGCGCGCTCCGAGAGCCGCAGTTGGCTGCGCTGGCGCTCCAACTCGTCGACCGCGCGCTCGACCTGCTGCACCGTTCCCGCCCGCACCCCCGGGCGGCCGTTGAGCACACGGTCCACCGTCGCCTCGCTGACGCCGGCCTGCCGGGCGATCTCACGAATGGGAAACGGGTGGCGCATCGTGCATCGTTTCTGAGGTCGATTTGATGGGTTTGACCGGTTGTTCCGGTGCCGTCATCTTGTCATTCTCGAATCCATGACGACAACCATGACTGCCGGGACCGGCCGCATCTCCGAATCTGACTGCAACATCGATGATTTCGCTCAGCTCCTGGTGCAGGACACCGATCTGGCGGCCTACCCGTTCGCCGACGATACCCGCCGCGGGGTGCTGTTCTACTCCGCCGAGGCGATCCGCTCCCTGCGGGACCGGCGCGAGGAGATCGCCGACGAACTCGCCCGGGCGTTCCTGGACGGTCCCGGCATCGTCGTCGTCAAGGGCGCCTTCGGTGCCGAGCACGCGCTGGCCGAGACCACCGCACTGTTCACCCGGATCATCGCCGAGCAGCGGGCCTCCGGTGTGGTGGCCGGTGACCACTTCGCCAAGCCCGGCGCCAACGACCGGATCTGGAACGCGCTGCAGAAGCTCGCCCTGACCGCGCCGGAACTGTTCGTGCGCTACTACGCCAACGACATCCTGGCCCTGGTGTCCTACGCCTGGCTGGGCCCCATGTATCAGGTGACCTCGGCGATCAACGTGGTCAACCCGGGCGGGCAGGCCCAGAATCCGCACCGCGACTACCACCTGGGTTTCATGTCCACCGATACCGCAGCACGGTTCCGCAGGCACACCCATCGGTTGTCGCCGGTGCTGACGCTGCAGGGCGCGGTGGCTCACGTAGCCATGCCCTTGGAGTCCGGACCGACGATGTACCTGCCGTATTCGCAGCGCTACGAACCCGGGTACCTGGCGTTCAACCTGCCCGAGTTCCGCGCGTACTTCGACGCGCACCATGTGCAGTTGCCGCTGACGGCCGGCGATGCGGTCTTCTTCAATCCCGCTTTGTTCCACGCGGCCGGCACCAACTCCTCGACCGATATCGCGCGGATGGCGAATCTGTTGCAGGTGTCCTCGCCGTTCGGCCGGGCTCTTGACGCGGTGGACCGGGAGCGGATTGTCAACGCCATCTATCCGTCGCTGCAGATGCTCGACGCCGCTGCCCGTGAACACGTGATCGCCGCGGCCGCCGAGGGTTACGCGTTTCCCAGCAACCTGGATCTGGATCAGCCGATCTCGGGCCTGCACGGCGAGACGCAGGCCGAGTTGGTCCGCCGGGCTCTGTCGGCGGGTATGAGCTCGGGTGAGCTGGCCGCCGAGCTGGGTGCGCTCACCGCGCGTCACACCGCATGACTCAGCGGCGCACCGGGTCGGGGGCCACCCAGGACCCGGTGCGCACCGACTCGGTGATGGCTTCGATGATCTGTGCCGCCGCGACCGCATCCCAGATCGTCGCGCCGACCGGTGTAGCCGTTTCGATCGACTGCAGGAAGCGGTGCGCCTCGATGACCTTGAGTTCGTCGTAACCCATTGCCATGGCCGATCCCGGCTGGAACGCCGCATACTCACCGTCGCCGGGGCCGACGAACCGGGTGGTCACCGACTGGTCCTGGTACGAGGATCCGGTGCCGACACGCAATTCCCCGATCCGCCGAAAATCCCATGCGACGAATCCGGCGGTGCCGTGGATTTCGAAGCCGTAGGCATTCTGCTCCCCCACCGCGACCCGGCTCGCCTCGACACCGCACCGGGCGCCGGAGGCGAGTCGCAGTTGGGCGAACACATAGTCCTCGTTCTCGACGTCGCCGCGCGGGCCGCCGCTGGCCAGCTGATGACCGGCGGTAGCACCAGCAGGTTCGGGCCGCTGCCCGATGAACGTGGCGGTGTCGGCCACCACCGCATCGACCTCACCCAGCAGATGACGCACCAGATCGATTGCGTGCGAGGCCAAGTCACCGAGCACGCCGTTGCCTCCGCGATCACGCTGAAAACGCCAACTCAACGCACCGTCGGGGTGGGCGGCATAGTCGCTGAGGAAGTAGAAGCGGGCGTGCGTGACGTCTCCCAGCTTGCCGCCGGCGATCAGTTCCCGCGCGGCCGCGACGGCGGGTGCGTTGCGGTAATTGAAGCCAACCGCGGTCTGCACACCCTTGGCCTTTGCCGCTTCGGCCACCTCCAGGGCATCTGCGGCGTTGAGGCCCACGGGCTTCTCGATCCACAGGTGCTTGCCGGCATCGACGACGGTGGTGCCGATCTCGCGATGCAGGAAGTTCGGCGCGGTGACGCTGACGGCACGGATGCCGGGATCGTCGATGAGAGCCTTCCAGTCGGTGTACGCGGAGGCGGCGCCGAACTGCTGGGCGGCCTTCTCGGCCCGGCCCGGTGCGTCATCGGCGATCGCCACCAGCGCGGGTGCGGAGGCCTCCGGATAGTGGTGCCGCACCCGCGCATAGGCCTGCGCGTGCACGCGGCCCATCCATCCGAAGCCGATGACGCCGACGGGGGTGACGCTGTTCATGGCCGAAGACTAGCCACGACACCCGACATATGTCCATACGTTAAGACAAATGGCCACGGTCCGGCGGGCACGGCGGGTTGCCTAATCGGGCGGGCTCGCATAGGACAGTGTGGTGACCGAATCGCGAGCGCAGTCGCCGCCTGGTTTACCCCCGCAGATCTGGGAACAGGACTTCGAAGCCGTACTGCCCCGCCATCGCCACGATCTCTCCCGGGATCAAGTGCGCGCAGCACAGCTTGCGAGGGTCCGGGTGGCCACGGTGGAAGTAGTGGCCGAACGGGGTTACGCCGGCGCGAGTGTCCGCCAAATTTCTTCTCGCGCAGGCATTTCCACGAAGACATTCTATGAGCTCCATCCCGATAAAGAGGCCGCTTTCCTGGCGACCTACGTGGCCGTCGACATCGTGGTGGAGCGCATGCGGGTGGCGGCCGGTGCGGCGCAAACGGCCGCCGAGGTCGTCCACGCCGGGTTGACCGCCTACCTGGGCACGCTGGCAGCCCAGCCGGCCTTCACGCAGAGCCTGGTCATCGAGGCGGTCGCTTCCACCGATCGGATACGGGCGCGTCGGTCCCAGGGCCTGGCCGACTTCGCCGCCACGATGGTGGACAACCTGCGTCGCGTTCGCGGACCCGCCGGCCCGGACCCGGCACCGAACCCCACGGAGCGCGCGCTGATCATCGGCGCACTGGGTGGGGTCAACGAACTCGTCGTTCAGCATCTCGGGTCCGCACCGGCATCGACCCTGCTCGACGTGACACCGTTCGCCCAGGACCTGCTTGAGCGCGTGGTGCTGACCGCTGAAGAACGGCATTCCACCTCCGGGTAGCCATTCCCACCGGCCCGACGGGTTGGCCACCTCTCGCAACGGTGCTACCGTCGGCCCTATTGAGAAGACGGTCGTTTTCTCATTCAGACCGGAGCGACGGAGGAAGAATTCGATGACATCGGCCCGAGATATGGTCAACGCCGCCGAGGTATCGGTCGATCCCGAGACCGCCCGGCCCGCCGTCGCCTCGGCGGGCGAACCCGATGATCCGCTGGCCCCCGGCTCGTTCGGCCGATGGGTCGCCGGCCATCCGCTGGTGCTGCTCTACGCCAACGTCCCGGCGCTGATCATGCCGACGTTGCATCCGAAGATCGCTCATGTGCTCAGCGAGAAGGATCGTGCGCTGAACGGGACCGAGGAACTGCAGACTTTGCAGGCCGCGAGTCGCCGACTGTTCAGCACTTACGAGATGGTGATGGGCATCGTGTTCGCCGGCCCGGAAGCCGACGATGTCGCCCACGGTTTGCACGAATTGCACCGCCCGATTTCGGGCACCATGCCCGACGGTGCCTCTTACCATGCGTGGAACAAGGATGTCTGGAACTGGACATGGGGATCGATCCTGAAAGGCGGTTTGGACATCGCCGATGAATTCGGCCTGTTCCGTACCGCCGCCGAGCGTGAGCAGGGCTATCGCGGTCTGAACGAACTCGGACGGCGTTTCGGGGTGCGCCACCTGCCGGACACCTACGCCGGCTTCTTGAACTATTGGCAACCGATCGTCGACAACACCCTCGAGGTCAATCCGCAGGTCCGGTTCATCGTCGAACATGCGCTGCATCCACCCAAGCCGCGCGGCTGGGACCACGTCCCAGCACCGTTGTGGCGATTGCTCGCCCTGCCCATGACACGCACCCTGCGCGTCGGTGTGCTGGCAGGCGTCCCGCAGAAGTTTCACACCGACCTGGGCCTCCGCGTCTCGCTGATCGATCGCGCCGAACGCCGTATCCACGGCACCTTCTGGCGCTTTCTGCCCCGTCGTATCGTCGGCCGGTTCGGTCCGATCTACTTCGGGGTGCGCCGACGGTTCGGGCAGCCTGGCTGGCGAACGGTGTACTCGCGCAACACGTTGCAAGCCAATCGCGGCGCTGCGACTGCTGCGAGGTGATCGCCGGGTGCGGGGGCTGAGGTCACCAGGGGCCCGGACGGGCCTGCCTCCGCACCCGGCGACGTCATCGATCAGAGGATGTAGAGCATCTCCTGGTACGTCGGCAAGGGCCACAGATCGTCTGCCACCACGCCCTCCAGCGCATCGGCCGCCGCCCGGACCGCCTCCATCGCCGGCAGCAGGACCTCCTTGGCGTGTGTGGCCTCCGCTGTCGCCCCCTCCGCGTGATGGGACAACCCGTCCTTCAGCGTCGCCAGCGCGCCCGTCAGCTCACCGATCGGTTCCGAAACCATCTGCAACAGGGTCAGATCCGGGTCGATACCGGCGGTTTTGAGCGCGGCGACGTTCTGCGCCAGCTCGGTCTGGTAGCGCACCGCCGCGGGCAGGATGACGGTCGACCCGATCTCCAGCGCCAGCTTGGCCTCGACGGCGATGGTGAGCGCGTACTGCTCCATCCGTACCTCGTAGCGGCTGATCAGTTCCCGCTCGCTGAAGACGCCGTACTTCTCGAAGACCTCGATGGCCTCCGGCTTCACCAACTCCGGGATCGCGTCGAGGGTCGTCTTGAGGTTGGGCAGGCCCCGGGTGGCGGCTTCGATCTGCCAGTTCTCCGAGTAGCCGTCCCCGTTGAACACCACCGCGCCATGCTCGGTGATGATGTCGGTCAACAAGGTCTGGACCGCGGAGTCGAAATCCACCCCGGCCTCCACGGCGTTCTCCAACTCGGTGGCCATGTAGTCGAGCGAGTCGGCCATGATGGTGTTCAGGATGATCATCGGGACGTTGATGGTCTGCCCCGAGCCCGGGGCACGGAACTCGAACCTGTTGCCGGTGAACGCGAATGGGCTGGTCCGGTTGCGATCGCCCGGGTCGGTCGGCAGGTGCGGCAGCGTGTCGACGCCGATCATCATGGTGCCCTTGCCCTTCGACGATGTCGCAGCGCCCTTGGCGATCTGTTCGAAGACGTCGGCGAGCTGATCACCGAGGAAGATCGAGATGATCGCCGGCGGCGCCTCGTTGGCTCCGAGCCGGTGATCGTTGGTCGCCGAGGCGACCGAGACCCGCAGCAGCCCACCGAATTTGTGCACCGCGCGGATGACCGCGGCACAGAAGACCAGGAACTGCGCGTTCTCGTGCGGGGTGTCACCGGGCACCAACAGGCTGCCGAACTGCGCGTTACCCATCGAGAAGTTGACGTGTTTACCGGACCCGTTGACCCCGGCGAACGGCTTCTCGTGGAACAGGCATTCCATGCCGTGCTTCTTGGCGACGTTGCGGAAGATCGTCATCAACAGCTGCTGGTGGTCGGCGGCGATATTGGCCCGCTCGAACATCGGCGCGATCTCGAACTGGCCGGGCGCGACCTCGTTGTGCCGGGTCTTGGCGGGGATCCCGAGCTTGAACAGTTCCCGCTCGGTGTCCATCATGAAGCCGAGCACACGCTCGGGCACGGACCCGAAGTAGTGGTCGTCGAACTCCTGCCCCTTGGGCGGCTTGGCGCCGAACAGGGTGCGGCCCGCGTTCACCAGGTCGGGCCGGGCCAGGAAGAAGTGCCGGTCGATGAGGAAGTACTCCTGCTCGGGTCCGCAGAAAGAGACGATGTTGTCGAAGTCCTTGTGCCCGAACAGCTTCAGGATACGCTCGGCCTGCGCACCCATCGCCTGCTGGCTGCGCAGCAGCGGGGTCTTGAAGTCCAGCGCCTCCCCCGTCATCGACACGAAAACCGTAGGGATGCACAACGTGTTCCCGTTGGGGTTCTCCAGGATGTAGGCCGGGCTGGTCACGTCCCAGCCGGTGTATCCGCGCGCCTCGAAGGTGGTGCGCAGACCACCGGAGGGAAAGCTCGACGCATCGGGCTCACCCTGGATCAGTGTCTTGCCGGCGAACTCGGCCAGCGTCTGGCCGTCGGATACCGGCTCCAGAAAGCTGTCGTGCTTCTCGGCGGTCAGGCCCGTCATCGGGTAGAACACATGGGCGTAGTGCGTCGCCCCCTTGGACAGCGCCCAGTCCTTCATCGCCGAGGCGACCGAGTCGGCGATGGCCGGGTCGAGCGCTGCCCCCTTCTCGATGGTCGCGACGACCGACTTGTACACCGACTTGGGCAGCCGCAGCTGCATCTCGGCCTTGGTGAAGACGTTGCAGCCGAAGATCTCCCCGGGCGCCTCGGTCGGATCGAAACTGATCGCCGGCGGCACGTAGGCCTCGACGTTGTTGATGGCCTGCAGGCGCACCGCATTTCCGCTCAATGAAGTTCCTTTTCCTCGTGCTTGACCGGCCCACGGTAGGAACCTGCGATGCCGAATCTGTTACGCCGGAGTCAAGACCGCGAGTCGACCGGCCCGAGCTCGATCAATTGTCACTTTGACCTGTTCTGCCCCAGTGGCAACATATCGTCGCTATTTGTCGGACATAGCACGTATGTTCGAATCATGGACACGGGGGCGATGCGAGCGGTGACGGCGCTACGCGGCGCCTACCGGGCGTTCGCCGACTGCGATCTCGAGGCGCTCACCCGCGCGGAACTCCTGGCCGTGATGGACGAGTACGAAACCCTGACCTGTCAGCTTCCCGCTCAGACCCATCGGATGCTGGCCCGGTTGCAGGCCGACAACACACCGAAGGAACTGGGCGCCAAATCCTGGAATGAAGTGCTGCGTGCCCGCTGGCGACTGTCCACGGCGGACGCCGGGCGTCGCCTGGGAGAAGCGGTCGCCCTCGGGCCGCGCCGCACGCTCACAGGTGAAGCGCTGCCACCCACGCTGGCAGCCGTCGCTGCCGCGCAGGCCGCCGGGCTCATCAACGCCGATCACGTGAAGGTGCTGCGCGAGGCGATCAACAGCCTGCCGGGCTTCGTCGACGTGGCCGCCCGCCAGACGTTCGAAGTCGAGCTGGTGCGGCTCGCGGTCTCGGTCGGCCCCAAGGAGCTCAAGGACAGCGCGGAATTCCGGCTGTTCCTGCTGGATCAGGACGGGCCCGAGCCCGACGACGCCGAGCGGGAGCGTAAGCGCGGCGTCACCGTCGGGAAGCAGGGACGCGACGCCATGACGCCGATGACCGCCAATCTGAGTCCGGAGGCCTACGCGGTGTGGGAGGTGCTGTTCGCCAAGTTCGCCGCCCCGGGCATGTGCAATCCCGATGATGACGAGCCGTGTGTCTCGGGCACCCCGACCCAGGCACAGATCGACAACGACCACCGCACCCTGGCCCAGCGACAACACGACGCGATGCTCGTGGTCGGGCGGATGGCGTTGATGAGCGGGGACCTCGGTCAGCTCAACGGGTTACCGGTCTCGGTGATCATCCGCACCACGCTGCAGGATCTGGAGTCCCGGGCGGGGATCGGCGTCACCGGCGGTGGCACCAAGATCCCCATCAAGGACGTGATCCGGATGGCCGCGCACGCCAATCACCATCTGGCCGTGTTCGACAAGGCCACCGGATCGGCGCTGAATCACTTCCGGGCCCGCCGCACCGCAAGCCCCGGGCAGCGCATCATGCTGATCGCGCGGGACGGCGGCTGCACCAAACCGTGCTGCACCAAGGGCTTCTACTACTGCCAGGCGCACCACGCCAAGAAGGCCTTCGCCGACGGCGGCAACACCAATGTCGATGAACTGACCCTGGCCTGCGGCTGGGACAACCGGCTGGTGCACGACGACGGCGGCTACACCACGACGGTCAATGACCACTGCGTGGTCGAATGGCACCCGCCACCGGACCTCGACAACGGTCAGGCGCGGGTCAACTACTACCACCGCCCGGAATTGCTTGTGGACTCACTCGACGAGGGCGACACCGCCGAGTGCCTCGATGCTTCCATCGCTTCCGACGACGATGCGCAGGCCGACGCCGCCTACGAGTTCGATTTCAATACAGCCGGTTTCGACGATGGTTTCGAAGACGACTTCGACGTGTCCGCCGTGATCGCCGCGAACGCGGACATCCTGTGCTGGACCGAGCCGTGGGATCCGTGGCGGATCCCCGAAGTCGAATTCGGCGCCGCGAACGTACGGGGTCCGTAGCCACAGGTGCTGGGTCCCAGCCACGTGCCGGTTCCGTAGCGTCAGTGCGCCGCGGCAGCCGCCCATCCACCGTCGATGCGCGCCGCGAGGTCCAGGACCTCGGCCACCTCCACCAGCGCGGCCGACACGATGGACGACGGTGCGCGGTCGAGCACTACCAAACCGATCGCCGGCTGCGGTCCGTGTTGCACCATCGGTCGCGCGGTGAAGCCCGCCGGGACGCCCAGCTGCGGCAGCCACGCGGTGGACGCGATGGTCGCGCGCCGCGAATGCGCCAGGTGTGCGTAGAGCGCGTCCACCGAGTCCGCCTCGACGATGGGCCGGTACCGGACGCCCTCCACGGTCATGTTGGCGTCCAGGATGCGCCGATTGCGCATGGTGGGGGTCAGCACGCACAACTCGCGCGTCGCGGCATCCGCCCAGCTCACCTCCGGCTGCCCCATCAGCGGATCGTCGACGGGCGCCACCAGCACGTAGCACTCCCGGTACAGCTCGACCGAGCGCGTCCCCGGCGGCGCTTCGTCATCGAGATAGGTCAGCCCGGCGTCGATCTCGAAATCGGCCATACGACGGGCGATCTCCCGGGAGGACAACGCCTCGATGCGAACCGATGCGGCCGGGTTGCGTTTGAGGAATTCGGTGGTGATGAACGGGCTCGCCGGCACCGCGGTGGGGATCGCGCCGATGCGCGCGGTGGCGGTGAGCCGGCCCCGCATGCGTTCCAGGTCGGCCAGCATCTCATCGCGTTCGGCGATGATCCGCTGCGCCCACGTGACCACCCGGCGGCCCTCTTCGGTGAACCCCTCGAAGCGGTGCCCGCGCTGCACGATGACGATGCCCAGATCTTTCTCCAGACGCCGGATCGCCACCGACAGGGTCGGCTGGCTGACGTGACAACGCGCCGCCGCCCGCCCGAAGTGCCGTTCGGCGGCGAGCGCCAACAGGTAGTCCAGGTGCTGCAGGAGCATATCGCCGGCCATCAATAGATACCGTCTATCACTGCATGTGAAATGGCAAATACGAGCCGCCCGTCATCGGCACTTCGCATACCCCGCCGAGGGTTAGATTGGAACAATGAGCAGCGCCGATGTCGATGCCAGCTATGACGAGCACGATGTCGCCGTCACCGGTGCCAAGCAGGAGGCCGCCGGCGTCAAGGCGGTGATGGTCAGCCTGCGTCGTGGTCTCGCCGAGATGGGCGCGGTGCGCACGGCGGCCACCCTCGCCCGCCTCAACCAACGGCACGGGTTCGACTGTCCCGGCTGCGCCTGGCCGGAGGAGCACGGCGGCCGCAAGCTCGCCGAATTCTGCGAGAACGGTGCCAAGGCCGTCGCCGAGGAGGCGACGAAGCGCCGGGTCACCGCGGACTTCTTCGCCCGGCACTCGGTCGCCGAGCTGTCCGAGAAGCCCGAGTACTGGCTGTCCCAACAGGGCCGACTCACCCAACCGATGGTGCTGCAGCCCGGGGCCACCCACTACCAGCCCATCGAATGGGACGCGGCCTACCGGCTGATCGCCGACCACCTCAACGCGCTGTCCTCCCCCGACGAGGCACTGTTCTACACCTCGGGCCGTACCAGCAACGAGGCCGCATTCCTCTACCAGCTGCTGGTCCGCAGCTTCGGCACCAACAACCTGCCGGACTGTTCGAATATGTGCCACGAATCCTCGGGTACCGCCCTCATCGACTCCATCGGCATCGGCAAGGGATCGGTGACCGTCGACGATGTCATCCACGCCGACGTCATCGTCATCGCCGGCCAGAACCCGGGCACCAACCACCCCCGGATGCTGTCGACGCTGGAAAAGGCAAAGGCCAACGGCGCCACCGTCATCGCCATCAACCCGCTGCCCGAGGCCGGCCTGATCCGGTTCAAGGACCCGCAGAAGGTGCACGGGGTGGTCGGTCACGGTGTGCCGATCGCCGACGAATTCGTGCAGATCCGGATCGGCGGCGACATGGCGCTGTTCGCCGGACTGGGCCGGCTGCTGTTCGAGGCCGAGGACCGCGCCCCGGGCACCGTCGTGGACCGCGCCTTCGTCGAGGCACACTGCGCCGGGTTCGAGGACTACGAACGCCAGACCCGCGCGGTCGATCTGGATACCGTGCTGGAGGCGACCGGTATCGACGAGGGCCAGTTGCGGCGGGTTGCCGACGTCCTGATCCGTTCCGAGCGGACGGTCATCTGCTGGGCGATGGGCCTGACCCAGCAGCGGCACGCGGTGGCGACCATCGGCGAGGCCACCAACCTGCTGCTCATGCGCGGCATGATCGGCAAGCCGGGCGCCGGGGTGTGCCCGGTGCGCGGGCATTCCAACGTGCAGGGTGACCGCACCATGGGTGTCTGGGAGAAGGTCCCGGACTGGTTCCTGGACGCGCTGGATTCCCGCTTCGGCATCACCAGCCCCCGCAAGCACGGCCACGACACGGTCGACGCCATCCGCGCCATGCGCGACGGACACGCCAAGACCTTCATCGGGATGGGCGGCAACTTCGTCTCGGCCACCCCGGACACCGAGGTCACCGAGGCGGCGCTGCGCAATTGCGCACTCACCGTGCAGATTTCGACGAAGCTCAACCGCAGCCACCTGGTGCACGGCCGGACCGCGCTGATCCTGCCGACCCTGGGCCGCACCGACCGCGATGTCCAGGCCTCCGGCAAACAGCTGGTGTCCGTGGAGGATTCGATGTCCATGGTGCACCTATCCCGCGGCAGCCTGACCCCGGCCAGCGACGAGCTGCGCAGCGAGGTGGCCATCGTCTGCCAGCTGGCCCGGACCCTCCTCGGCCCGGAGCACCCGGTGGAATGGGAGGCCTTCAACGCCGACTACGACCTGATCCGCGATGCCATCGCCGATGTGGTGCCGGGCTGTGCCGACTACAACACCCGGGTCCGGCAGCCGGACGGGTTCCAGCTGCCACACCCGCCGCGCGACTCCCGCGAATTCCACACCAGCACCGGCAAGGCCAACTTCTCGCTGTACCCGCTGGAATGGGTGCCGGTGCCCGAGGGCCGGCTCATCCTGCAGACGATGCGCAGCCACGACCAGTACAACACCACGATCTACGGGCTCGACGACCGTTACCGCGGGGTCAAGGGTGGACGCCGGGTGGTCTTCGTCAACCCCGGCGACATCGCCGGCCTGGGATTCAACGACGGGGACCGGGTGGATCTGGTGTCGGAATTCACCGACAGCGAAGGACGCGTCCAGGAGCGTCGCGCCGCCGACTTCCGCCTGGTGGCCTACTCCACCCCCGTCGGCAACGCCGCGGCCTACTATCCGGAGACCAACCCGCTGGTGCCGTTGGATCATGTTGCGGCACGGTCGAACACGCCGGTCTCGAAGGCAGTCGTGGTGAGA
Source organism: Mycobacterium sp. AMU20-3851 (assembly GCF_043974665.1). Classification (NCBI taxonomy): domain Bacteria; kingdom Bacillati; phylum Actinomycetota; class Actinomycetes; order Mycobacteriales; family Mycobacteriaceae; genus Mycobacterium; species Mycobacterium sp. AMU20-3851. Next base: position 1,781,295 of record NZ_CP146371.1, on the reverse strand, counting down.
CTGGAACGAAGCCGGGGCGATGGGTAGGGTGACCGCGCGCCGCCGCGTGCAGCATGTGACCGCCGACATAGCGGTCGCCCGGCCGGAGACGCTCGCCGTCGAGGAACCACTGGAAATCCGCGTCAACGGTAAACCGCTGACCGTGACGATGCGCACCCCGGGCTCCGATGTCGAACTGGCCCAAGGGTTTCTGCTCACCGAGGGTCTGGTGTCCCGGCGTGAGGACATCGCCGCGGTGCAGTACTGCAGCGGTGCGGGGCCTGACGGCCTCAACACCTACAACGTGCTGGACGTGACCCTGGCCAACGGTGTCACGCCGCCGGACGTGGACATGACCCGCAACTTCTACATGACATCCTCGTGCGGGGTGTGCGGCAAGGCCTCCCTCGATGCGGTGCAGACCATCAGCAAACACGCGCCCGGCGACGATCCCGTCGTCGTCGACGCCGGCACACTGTCCGCGCTGCCCGACAAACTGCGCGACCGGCAGAAGCTGTTCGCGGCCACCGGCGGACTGCACGGTGCCGCCCTGTTCGACGCGCAGGGCACCGCCCTGGTGGTACGTGAGGACATCGGCAGGCACAACGCCGTGGACAAGGTGATCGGCTGGGCGCTGGAATCCGGGCGGGTGCCGCTGGGCGGCACCATCCTGCTGGTCAGTGGCCGGGCCTCGTTCGAGCTGACCCAGAAGGCGGTGATGGCCGGGATCCCGGTGCTGGCCGCGGTATCCGCCCCGTCCTCGCTGGCCGTCGACCTGGCTGCCCAGTCCGGGCTGACCCTGGTGGCCTTCCTGCGCGGCACGTCGATGAACGTCTACACCCGGCCCGATCGAATCGCGCGGGACTGACGTCCTCACAGCCGCGAGCCCGCGGTCTCGGGCAGCGCGAAGGTGCTGGCGAGACTCACCGACGCCAACGCGCCCATCATCACCGCCAGCGCCCACCCGCCGAAGGAGTTCAACAGCATCGGCGAGATCACCGGGGGCACAGCACCGCCCACCACCGCACCGAGGGTGTGTGACAGCGCGGCTCCCGAGTAACGGTGCTGCGGCGCGAAGATCTCCGGCAGGAACGCCGCCATCGGTCCCATGCACACCCCGATGAGCGCGTAGGTGGCCACGATGGCGACACCGAACACCGCCTGACTTCCCGTCTGCACCAACGGGAAGAGCACGAACGACCACGGCACCGCCACGGCGAACCCGATCGAAAGGACACGCCTGCGACCGTAGGTGTCGCTCAGGATGGCCGAGGCCAGGACGAACAGCAGCTGGATCAGACCGCCGAACACCCCCGTCAGCAGCACGAAGTTCATCGAGAAGTTCAGATGATCGGTGGCGTAATGGGTGAAGAAGGTGGTGGCCTGGAACACCAGCATCGGTGCACACACCGCGACCCCGGCGGCCAGCAGCAGTTGACGGCCCTGCCGCCGCACCAACGCAGCGATCGGGGTGGCCGGGTCGGTGGGCGGTTCGTCGAACACCGGTGACTCGTCGACCCGCAACCGGATGTAGAGCGCGGTCGCGATCAGGACCGCCGACAGCAGGAACGGGATGCGCCAGCCCCACTGCAGGAACGCCTCGCTGTCCGCGCCGAAGCCGAAGTGGACCACCAGGAACACCAGGTTCGCCAGCACCACCGCGGTGCCGAGCCCGAGTTGGGTGAACATGCCGAAGTAGCCGCGCCGGTGCGCGGGTGCGTTCTCCGCGCTGAGCAATACGGCGCCGGCCCACTCGCCGCCGACGGCGAAGCCCTGGATCAGCCGCAGTGCGATGAGCAGGAGCGGCGCGACGATGCCGATCGACGCGGTGCTCGGGATCAGGCCGACGCCGACGGTGGCAGCACCCATCAGCAGCAGCGTCACCACCAGGGTCTGCTTGCGCCCGATCCGATCGCCGAAGTGACCGAACACCGCCGCACCCACCGGGCGCGCCAGGAACGCGGCGGCGAAAGCGCCCAGGGCGGCGGTGGTGGCCATCACGTGGCCCAGTTCGGGGAAGAACACCGTCGGGAACACCAACGCGGCCGCCGTGCCGTAGATGAAGAAGTCGTAGAACTCGATGGCAGAGCCGACGTAGGACGCCATCGAGATCCGACGCAACGACGAGGATTCGGGGGCGGCCACCGCAACTGAAGTCATACCGGTGATCTTGTCCGTTCCGAGCGCGCCGGGCATCGGCCGATCGACCGTAAGAGCGGAGGAGACCCGTCGTCCCCCGATCGGTGGAGGTGCTGCCGCGCCGACCCCGACAATGCGTTCAGGGTCGTGATCCCGAAGGAATCACGACCCTGAATGCGGTCTCGGCGGGGCCGAGCTCAGGCGGTCTTCTCGCGGCGCTCGTTGCGCGGCGGCTTGCGCGGGACGATCGTCGGAAGCACATTGTCCTGCACGGTCTCCTTGGTGACGACGACCTTGGCGACGTCGTCACGGCTCGGGATGTCGTACATCGCCGGCTGCAGGACTTCTTCCATGATCGCGCGCAGGCCGCGGGCACCGGTGCCGCGGTGGATGGCCTGATCGGCGATCGCGTCCAGCGCCTCCGGGGTCATCTCCAGCTCGACGCCGTCCATCTCGAACAACCGGGTGTACTGCTTGACCAGGGCGTTCTTCGGCTGGGACAGGATCTGGACCAGGGACTGCTTATCCAGATTGGTGACCGAGGCGACGACCGGCAGCCGGCCGATGAACTCGGGGATAAGACCGAACTTGATCAGATCCTCGGGCATGACCTCGGCGAAGTGGTCCTGGGTGTCGATATCGGCCTTGGAGTGCACCTCGGCGCCGAAGCCCAGGCCGCGCTTGCCGACGCGGTCGGAGACGATCTTCTCCAGCCCGGCGAACGCACCGGCCACGATGAACAGGACGTTCGTGGTGTCGATCTGGATGAACTCCTGGTGCGGGTGCTTGCGGCCGCCCTGCGGGGGGACCGATGCCTGGGTTCCCTCAAGGATCTTCAGCAGGGCCTGCTGCACGCCCTCGCCGGAAACGTCCCGGGTGATCGAGGGGTTCTCGCTCTTGCGGGCGATCTTGTCGACCTCGTCGATGTAGATGATGCCGGTCTCGGCACGCTTCACGTCGTAGTCGGCGGCCTGGATCAGCTTCAGCAGGATGTTCTCGACGTCCTCACCGACGTAGCCGGCCTCGGTCAACGCGGTGGCGTCGGCGATCGCGAACGGGACGTTGAGCATCTTCGCCAGCGTCTGCGCCAGGTAGGTCTTGCCGCAACCGGTCGGACCGAGCATCAGGATGTTGGACTTTGCCAGCTCGACCGGCTCGGCCCGTGAATCCCGGCTCTTCTCCTGGGCCTGGATGCGCTTGTAGTGGTTGTAGACGGCGACCGCGAGTGTCTTCTTCGCGGTGTCCTGCCCGATCACGTAGCCCTCGAGGAACTCCCGGATCTCGGCGGGCTTGGGGAGCTCGTCCAGCTTGACGTCATCGGCGTCAGCCAGCTCCTCTTCGATGATCTCGTTGCACAGATCGATGCACTCGTCGCAGATGTAGACCCCCGGCCCCGCGATGAGCTTCTTGACTTGCTTCTGGCTCTTTCCACAGAACGAGCACTTCAGCAGGTCACCGCCGTCTCCGATGCGCGCCATGTGGGGGGGTCCTACTTCCTGTTCGCAGTCACTCTTTGTGGGTTGCCCCGGGTGTAATCCCGACGCTACCCGTTCGCTCCGTCACGGTGCGACCGAAGGGCCGAATCGCGTCGGTGGTATTTGTTCGCGTGCAGGAGAACATATCTCTCCTCATCGCTTGCCACCGGGCGGCACGCGGGCCGTGTCCCTGGCGTGTCGCTACCGTGACGCGATCGCGGTGGTCGGAACCTGGCCGAACGTGTTGTCCAGCAGTTCCCCACAGTACCGCGCCGTCCGCGTCGGTGACGGCGCCGTTTATCGAGTTGGCCCGATCCGCCCGCAGAAATGTGGGGCAACTGCCCCATGTGCGCGCGGATACCGGAGAGCAGCGTGAGTCACATGACATACACACCTCTGCAGGCCGCCACCGCGGTCCTCGATCATCCGGTCCTCCCGCACGGCGACGACGAACGTTTCGTCGGCTTCGGCGTGATGGGCTTCCCCTTTGCCAGTGGCCACTACCTCGCCCTGCGGTATTTCCCCGCGACAACGTTCTCCCCCGGCTACCGCTCGGTGTGGCATCGCGACCCGCACGGCGTCTGGACCTTCTATGCCACCACCCCCGGCCAGCAGAGCTGCGCCCGGTACTTCAGCGCCGCGACGCCGCAGGACGCGGTCCAGTGCGGAATCGACGTCGCCTGGGTGAACCCGTGGACGTTGTTCGTCTCGATCGACGGGCTGCTGGAGTGGACCGTCGACATCCGCGCCACGGCGATGACGCGGTTGGTCAGCGCGCTCGGCCGGGCCCTACCGGAACGGGCCTGGACCGACAAGACCGCCCTGCGGGTGATCAGCAGCACCGCCGGCACCATGCTGCGGGCCGGCACCATCCAGCTGGCCGGCACCGCCCCGAACGGTCAGCGCTTCATGATCGCCCCGCGCCAGGTCTGGCTGGCCTCCGGGCGGGCCACGCTGGACGGCGTCGATCTCGGGGTGCCCGGACCGCTGGGCGAGCAGGCCGAACTCGGCGACTTCCGTCCGCCGCAACGCGGCATCTTCGTGGTCGGATCGGGGCACTTCGACGTCTACGACCCGACCCGTCACGCGGCTGCCGAACGAACCCGGCCACTGCCCGGCACCGAGGCATAATCAGCCGATGGGCCCCACGCCGGCCGACACCCCGACCCGCGCCGAAATGCTCGCGGCGCTGTCGGTGGCCGTCGATCTGGGCCTGGGCCAGCCCGGTGAACACATGCTGCGGTCCGCGCTGATCGCCACCAGGCTGGCCGACCGGCTGGGGCTGACCGGCCCGCAGCGGGACGCCGTCTACTACACGACGCTGATCATGTGGATCGGCTGTCACGCCGATTCCCATGAGTACGCGCGTTGGTTCGGTGACGACATCGCCGTCCGCCACGACACCTATCTGTCCGAGGCGGCCGGCCTGCCGTTCCTGCGGTTCCTGGTGAGCAATATCGCCCGGGGTGAACCGCTGGGCCGCCGGCTCAACGTGATGACCACCCTGTTCGTCGACGCGCGCGGCCACCTGTCCCGAATGATCCACTCGCACTGCACCTCTGCGGCACTGCTGGCCGACCGGATGGGGCTCGGCCCCGAGGTGCAGGCCGCGCTGGGATTCGCCTTCGAACGGTTTGACGGCGGCGGCATGCCGACCGGGGCACGCGGCGAGACCATCCCGATCCAGATGCGAATCGCCCAGCTGGCGGATCTGGTGGAGGTGCACCACCGCACCCGCGGGGTGACCGCCGCGGTGGCGTTGGCCGCCGCCCGCCGCGGCGGGCAGTTCGATCCGCAGGTGGTCGACGTCTTCGTCCGGGACGCGGACGCGATCCTGGCCGGACCCGCTGCCGGGGACGTGTGGGCGGCCGCACTGCATGAGGCACCGGACCGCCACGTGCCGCTCGATGATCAGGGACTGGACACCCTGCTGGTCGCACTGGGTGACTTTGTGGACCTCAAATGCCCCTTCACCCTTGGTCATTCGCGCGCGGTGGCGCAACTGGCCGGCGATGCGGCCGTGACGGCGGGGCTGGACGCCGACGCCGTGGCCCTGACTCGTCGTGCCGGCCATGTGCACGACCTCGGCCGGATCGGGGTGTCCAACCAGATCTGGTCCAAGGCCGGGCCGTTGACCGCCGGTGAGTTCGAGCGGGTGCGGCTACACCCGTACCTGACGGTGCGCATCCTCAGTCAGGTCCCCGGGTTGGGTTCGGTGGCCCAGTTGGCCGGCAACCATCACGAATGCCTGAACGGCTCCGGCTATCCGCGAGGCCTGCCCGGCTCGGCACTCGGCCTCCCCGACCGTATTCTGGCCGCCGCGGTCAGCTACCAATCTGCCTGTGAACCAAGGCCTTACCGGTCCGAGCAGACTCCGGAGTCGGCGATGCGTCGACTTCGCAGCCGAGTGGCGGCCGGTGAACTCGATGCGGCCGCAGTGGAGTCCGTTCTACACGCCGCCGGGCATCGCACCCGCCGCGCCGGGGTCCGGCCGGACGGGCTGACACCGCGCGAGGTGGACGTCCTGCGGATGGTCGCCCGCGGGATGTCGAACAAGGAGATCGCCGAGACGCTGGTGATCAGCGCGAAGACCGCGCGCAACCATGTCGAGCGCACCTACGCAAAGATCGGCGCCTGCAACCGGATCGGAGCGAGCATGTACGCGCTGAAGCACGGTCTGGTCGAATCGATCTAGCGTTTTGTTCTGGGGCAAACGCCCCATGTGCCCCGGCGCTCGGGAGTAGACGATCAGGGTATGACGAATACGACGAACAGAGCGGCGATCAGCCTGACCACCGGCCTGGAGGACGCCGAACGTGTCACAGTTGCGTTCCTGATGGCCGTCGGCGCTGCCGAATCCGGCCGCCCGACAATCATGTTCCTCACGAAAGAGGCGGTGCGCCTGGTGGTTCCGGGCGTGGCGGTCGGCACGGCGTGCGAGGGTTGCCCGCCGCTGCCCAACTTGATCGAACGCTACGAGAAGGCCGGTGGGCGGTATCTGGTCTGCCCCATCTGCATCGACTCCAAGCAGCTGGATTCGGGCAGCTTCGTCGCCAACGCGCAGCCTGGTGGCACGGTGCAGTTATGGGAGTGGATCGGCGACGGCGCCACCACATTCAGCTATTAGCGCGGGCCTGGTCCGGCGGGGCCGGGGCCCACCGGGCCGACGACGCCGCCGACTCCGACGGGTCCTGCCGGCCCGACGACCGGGTTGACGCCGATCGGTAGACACTGCGAAACCACCTGATTCCAGTAGGTCCCGTACGGACACACGGGCTCCTCGGCCAGGCTGATGGCCGGCGAAATCCCTTGCGCGAACAGGCCGGCCGAGCACAGCAGCGCGCAGAGCATCGCGCGTCGTGGGTTGATCGTCATCGTTGCCTCCTCCCCGGAGATTCCCGACGAGGCAATGGTGGCACGCGCACCGGTTCACCGGGGCCTTTTGACGCTAGAGCCAGTTTGGACCGGACCCGGCCTCGAAGGAACCCTGACAAAGCACTCGGCCCCGGCTCGCAATGCGAGCCGGGGCCGAGTGTGGTGTCTTGGCGCTCAGGCGTTCTGCGCCGAGAGCTTCCGGTAGGCCAGGACCGTGTCGATGATCCCGTACTCCTTGGCTTCCTCGGCGGTCAGGATCTTGTCGCGATCGGTGTCCTTGCGGACCTGCGCCGGATCCTTGCCGGTGTGCCGGGCCAGCGTGGTGTCCATCAGGCTGCGCATGCGCTCGATCTCGGCGGCCTGGATCTCCAGATCCGAGACCTGACCCTGGATGGCACCGCCCACGGCGGGCTGATGGATCAGCACACGCGCGTTCGGCAGAGCCAGCCGCTTGCCCGGGGTGCCGGCGGCCAACAGCACCGCGGCGGCCGAGGCGGCCTGCCCGAGGCAGACCGTCTGGATGTCGGCACGCACGTACTGCATGGTGTCGTAGATCGCCATCAGCGAGGTGAACGAACCACCCGGGGAGTTGATGTACATGGTGATGTCGCGGTCGGGATCCAGCGACTCCAGGACCAGCAGCTGAGCCATGATGTCGTTGGCCGAGGCATCGTCAACCTGCACACCGAGGAAGATGATGCGCTCCTCGAACAGCTTGTTGTACGGGTTGGACTCCTTGACGCCGAAGCTGGAGTGCTCGATGAACGACGGCAGGATGTAGCGCGATTGCATCGGGTTCACTGTTCCGCCGTGCGGTTGAAAGTCGCGGTTCATTTGATTCCTGCTCCTGGTCCTTCGCCGTTGACGCTGACACTGGTGATGATGTGGTCGACGAAGCCGTACTCCAGCGCCTCGGGGGCGGTGAACCAGCGGTCACGGTCCGCGTCGGCCTCCACGCGTTCCAGGGTCTGACCGGTGAACTGGGCGTTCAACCGGTTCATCTCCTTCTTGGTCAGAGCGAACTGCTCGGCCTGAATGGCGATGTCGGCGGCGCTACCACCGATGCCCGCCGACGGCTGGTGCATCATGATCCGGGCGTGCGGCAGGGCGTAACGCTTGCCCTTGGTGCCGGCCGCGAGCAGGAACTGACCCATCGAAGCCGCCAGGCCCATCGCGTAGGTGGCCACGTCGCACGGCGCCAACACCATGGTGTCGTAGATCGCCATGCCCGCGGTCACCGATCCACCCGGCGAGTTGATGTACAGGTGGATGTCCTTGGTGGGATCCTCTGCGGCCAGCAGCAGAATCTGCGCGCACAACCTGTTGGCGATGTCGTCATCGACCTGGGTGCCCAGGAAGATGATGCGCTCGGCGAGCAACCGCTCATACACCGAGTCGATGAGGTTGAGCCCCGACGCGCCCGATCGCATCTCAGTCACGACTGAATACCTGCTTTCTCGTCTACGTACACACGAACACTAACCAACCGGCGCGATCGTGCACTCCCTGAAACGCGCGCTTTCGCTCACAGCGTCACGCGCGTCCGCGTCACTCGTCCTCGGAGTCAGCCTTCTTCTTGGCCTTCTTCTCGGACTTTTCGGCCTTCTCAGCCTTGTCGGCCTTCTTCGCCTTCTTGGCCTTCTTCTCGTCGGCGGCCTCAGCGTCGGTCTCGTCGGCTTCGGTCGCGTCCGTCTCGGCGGCTTCCACCTCGGCGGGGGCCTCTGCCGCCGCGTCGGGGCCACCGGCCGGGCCGAAGAACTCGGCGGTGTCGATGACGTTGCCGTCGGTGTCGGTGACGGTCGCACCGTCCACCACCGCGGCGATGGTCAGGCCGCGACGCACATCGGCGAACATCGCCGGCAGCTGGTTGTTCTGCTGCAGGACCTGCAGCAGCTGCTGCGGTTCGATGCCGTACTGGCGCGACATCAGGACCAGGCGCTCGGTCAGATCGCCCTGACCGACCTGGATCTCCAGCTTGTCGGCGATGGCGTCCATCAGCAGCTGGGTCTTGACGGCCTTCTCGGCGTTGCTCTGGTTGTCCGCGTCGAACTCTTCACGGCTGCTGCCCTGCTCGGTCAGCGACTCGTTGAACTTGTCCTCGTCGTGGTCGAGACCGTGGATCGCGTTGTGCAGGGTGTCGTCCACCTGCGCCTTGACGATCGCCTCGGGCAGCGGAACCTCGACGTCTTCGAGCAGCACCTCGAGCGCCTTGTCGCGGATCTGCTCGGCCTGCTGGATGCGCTTCACCCGGCTGACCTGCTCGACCAGGCTTTCCTTCAGCTCGGCAATGGTGTCGAACTCGCTGGCCAGCTGAGCGAACTCATCGTCGGCCTCGGGCAGCTCGCGCTCCTTGACCGAGTTGACCTTGACGGTGACCTCGGCTTCCTTGCCGGCGTGCGGGCCGGCGGCCAGGGTGGTGGTGAAGGTCTTGCTCTCGTCGGCCTTGAGGCCCACGATCGCCTCGTCCAGACCCTCGATGAGCTGGCCGGAGCCGATCTCGTGGGACAGGCCCTCGGTGGCGGCCTCGGGCACTTCCTCACCGTCCACGGTGGCGGACAGGTCGATGGAGACGAAGTCACCCTCGGCGGCCGGGCGGTCGACACCGGTCAGGGTGCCGAAGCGGGCGCGCAGGTTCTGCAGCTCGGTGTCCACCTCGTCGTCGCCGACCTGGATCGGGTCGACGGTGATCTTCAGCGAGCTCAGGTCAGGCAGCTCGATCTCCGGGCGGATGTCCACCTCGGCGGTGAAGACCAGTTCCTCGCCGTCCTCCAGCTTGGTGACATCGATCTCGGGCTGGCCGAGCGGCTGCAGTTCGGCGGAGGTGATGGCCTCGCTGTAGCGGCTGGGCAGCGCGTCGTTGACGACCTGCTCCAGGACGGCGCCGCGGCCGATGCGGGCTTCGAGCAGCTTGCGGGGGGCCTTGCCGGGACGGAAGCCGGGGAGCCGGATCTGGGTGGCCAGCTGCTTGAACGCGCGATCGAAGTCGGGCTCCAACTCGGTGAAGGGCACCTCCACGTTGATCCGAACCCGGGTCGGGCTCAACTTCTCGACGGTGCTCTTCACTGCGTTACTCCTTGTGTGTCTGGTTCGGTGTGCTCGTGCGGTCGGGGTGACAGGATTTGAACCTGCGGCCTTCCGCTCCCAAAGCGGATGCGCTACCAAGCTGCGCTACACCCCGTGCCTAACCGTGCTTGCGTGGTCGGCACGCACGTACGCCGACCACGCGAGATACTACGGGCACGTGTCGTGAGGCAATCAATTGGATTTGATTGCGCCACGGCCGGTACAGTCTCCGATGCACCGCATGCGGGCGTAGCTCAATGGTAGAGCCCTAGTCTTCCAAACTAGCTACGCGGGTTCGATTCCCGTCGCCCGCTCAGATGCAGAACGGCCCTACCGGCGGAAACGCTGGTAGGGCCGTTTTTCGTGGGCTACCCAGGCTCGAGTTCGTCGTCCCTAGCGCCGGTGTTTGGGGCGGGGCTCCCTGGGCCGCCTCACCTACTGGAGCCGCCTCACCTACTGGAGTTGCGCATACTCCGCTCACCCCGCGCATGCCGACAGTTCGGGTACCGCGCTACTCACCTCAGGTTGCGCTTACCCGCGACAGGATGGATGGAGGATGTCCAACCTGTCGCATGTGACGACCCATATCCGGACCACGTCGCTGCCGGTGACCGAGGGCGGGTGGTGCCGTGGACCGCTATGAACAGTGGCCTGCCGATCCCAGATCTCTGGATCCCGAGTACGCCCAGCGGTGGCTGCAGGGTGACTGGATCCACATGAACCAGCGCGAGCAGGAGGAGTTCCTGCGCTACTACGGGACCAGGCGACAACGTAGGGCCATCAAGAAACTCTGGCGGGAGCGCAATCGGGCACGCCAAGGGTGAGTGAGCGTCCCCCGGCCCGCCTCGACGAACATCCAACGGCTCCGGCGTCTCAGCCGACGCCCGAGGTGACGCGAGCCTTCGGGGCATGGATGTACTTGCGCTGGTGCTGCCGGCGCGCCCGGCGCAGCACGCGCTCACCGCTGCGGGACAGCTTCGTCCCATCGCGGTTCGTCAGGTACCGCGACAGTTCACCGAGCTTTTCGAACTCGCTGAGTTGAAACTCCTCGGTGGCCGGCATCCGGCCTGGGCCGTACCTGGCGGCCAGCCGTCGAATGAGCCGCCGCTTCCGTTGCGCCGGAATGGCGAACACCAGGATGAGGCAGAACGAGACGCCGAAGACGACCGAGAGAGCGAAGGACACGACCACCCACTCGTCAGGAGATTGACTGTGCACCGTCACAATGCCGATTGCCAGCGCGAGATACAGGAATCCGTAAACTGGCGACCACGCCGTGGCGATCCCGGCTGGATCGGTCAGCAGCCGCCGACGCCCGTCAACCGGACGCGGCCGAAGCCGATCCCCCGCCCAGACGGCGAACACGCCCCCGACCGCGGCAATGCCGACTGCGACAAGCAGTGCAAGCCAAGGATTCTCCGCGATGTCAGCCCACAGCCGCTCCCGCACGTACTCCAGAGCCAGGAACACCCGTTGGTGGTTGTGTGCGACCAACCATGTGAGCCCCGCTATGACCGCCGCCAACACGAATGTCCGAACGATCCGCCAAGGATCTTTCAACCAGGCTTTGACGTGGTGCACCGCGCGGGTGGCCACCTCCCGCAGCGAACGCAGCGGGGTCTTGTTGTGCGTGCGCATATTGGCGACCAGGACCGCACCGCCGATCACCAGTGCCAGGCACAGAAGTACGAACGCCATGCTGTTCGGCGACAGAGCCGCGGTGACCGTTGCGGTGCTCGCCTGTGTGTCAGACGGTTTGGCGTCAACTGCTGCTATTCGGTTGATACCGCACGCGGTGATGGGAATGAACAGCCCGAGAAGCGCGGCGCTGTGGACAACGGACTGCGTCCTGAATGCCGCATACACCAGAACGGTCAGCAGGGACGCGGCGCCGACGGTCGGCACGATGGCCGCCAGCACGCCGGGAAGCTCGGCGACCAGGGCCAGCACCAGCAGCGCGACTCCGAAAGCCAACGTGGTCGCCGACAGGGCTCGACCGAGTTGCCCCCGCCCACTGAGGCCGAACAGCACCCAGTAGGGCAACGCCACCATCCCGCGGAGGCCTCTGGTCAACGGCCGTGCCACACCCAGGCCAGATCGATCCGAACTCAGCGCGGTGACCGTCGCGGCCGCGGCGGTAGCCGCCGTACGAATCATCAAATCGGTCGGCAATTGTTCAGAAAGCGCTTCCTGACCGACTTTCGATTCGACGAACAAGTTCAACAGCGTGTAGCCCCGCGGGATATGGGAACTGCCCGCGCGGCGGTCCACCTCCTGCAACCGGTGCAGAAATGCCGTCGTCTGGAACCCGGACCCGCCGTCCGCCTCGTCATCGCGAATGGTCCCGGCAAGCCAGGGAACGTCCTCTTCGGCCGCACGAATCTGAAATCCGTACGCCGCCAGGCTCGCAACATCGGTCAACGGCGCGTCGTCGCCCGCCAGCGCCTCGACCACCTGCGCCACCGCACGCTTCCGTAACTCCTGCAGTTCTCCGGTCCGACAAAAGCACTGATACGTCAGTACGTCCTTGCTCGGCGCGGTGAGGGCGACGATTCTGTCGATGAACTTCTCGGCGCACTCAGCCGGAGCGAATTCCTTCCACCCCGGGCACTGGCACACGCCGCGCAGCACCGGCGGAGTCAAGGTCAGCAGCATCATCAACTTGATGGCGTCCAGGCGACCCCAGATCCAGTCGTTGGCTCGCCACGAGCGTTTGAGAAATGCCCCGAAGCGGTTGAGCGACATGCCGGCGAGCTTGTCGTCCGAGGAGAAGCGGTCGGCGAAGTCCTGCTGGATCTGCGCGCTCAGTTGGGCGAACTCGATTGGCGCGGTGTGCACAGTCTCGGCCATGTCGCGTTCGCCGAAAGAATACGAGATCAGCTCGATCCGGTGCAGCAGGCACAACAGTTCTCGACCCCTGTGCCTGGACTTCGAGATGCCACCGTTGCCGACCGCGACCCGCAACAGGTTGCCGGGGTCCAGCAATGACGACACCGACCGTCGATCGACGGACCGTCCCACGGCGTTGCCGACGCCCACCGCCGCGGCCGGTTGGACCCGATTGAGCTCGGCGATGACGTCGTATAGCGAGTTCGCGACCCCGTCGAGGATTGCCATCACCCTCGTGCCGTGATGGTCAGCGTCGCCGGGCACCGACGCAGCAGGTCCGTCAAGCTCGTCGTCAAGACGCCCCCGCACCAGCCCGATCAGCCAGCTGGGCCATCGACTGTCGGCTTCCGACAGCTGCTGAACCGCATCATCGCCATCGATCGGGACTTCCGGCGGCCCCATCCTGCGGCGGTACTTCGCGAGGACGGCCATGACGCGGGCCTCGACCCGCGTTCCCACCGACGCGTCGGGATCGATGACATCCCCGCGTGCTTGCCGCTCCTCGTGGTGACCGAGCCGGTCGAGCCGGACGCCGCCATTCACGGCGTGGTTCCAGGCGGTCACCGCAAGCTCAATGATCCCCTCCGAATCATCGAACTTGCGTCTGGCGGCGACGACAGTGCGCAGGAGATCGGTGGCCAATGTGGTGATTCCGGTCGCCAGATCGAGACCCCACTGCCATTCGTCGTCCCGATAGCCGCCCACGTCCGGTGGTTCCTTGGGCAGGAAAGGCAGCCGGCCCCGCGAATCTTCGTCTTGCAGAAGGGCATCGGCATAGGCCGTGACCTTCGTGAGCGGCACATTCTCGGTGTCTTTGATCTGGTCGGCCAGCACGAAGGCGGCTCGGCGCAACCGCAGGTGCCGGATCAACGGCCAGGTCATGAGGAGAAATTTGTCGACCTCGTCGGTCGACGGAAGTTTCTCCAACGTGGTGCGTCGGCCGTCGCGTGCCCGCAAGGCCTGCTCATTGTGCTTGTGGACGTCCTCGACGTAGCTCAGCGAGCCGACCGACGAGGACGCCCCCATCACCCCGGCCAACCCGCTGATCAGAGTCGGCGGTGATTTCGAGGAATCAGCTGGAATGACCACCGCGCCGGCGGTGACCGCATGTGGGTGGACGAGCACGAGCACCCGGCGCACGAGCGTGTTCGATACCCGCTGCTGATGAATCGCCCTGAGCGCGTGCCGCAGCGGTGTATTGGCCAGGACACCGCCATCGACGGCATAGCGCGAACGATCGGCTTTGAGGTCATCGGGGTCGAGCCAATCAGGGTCGACGTAGTCCGCCATGTCCGGTCGTCCGTCGGGACGTTCGCCGGTGCAGTTCACCGGGATCAGGGTCGGCTCGAACGCGGCGGGGAAACTCGCGGTGGCGCGAGCGGCAAGGGCAAGTGCCTCGACGGTACGGACAATCGAATGATCATCCGGATTCGACTTGTCCCATTCGGCGAACATATCGGGGACCCTGTTGCCATTTCGCGTCGACTCGGTGGTGAATCTGAACTGTCCCGCGTGCTTGGGTTGTTCGATCTTGGAGCCGAGGTCGTCCACCGAAATCGCCGGAACCGGAGACAGCAGGGTCGTCGTAATCGTCAGGTCCACCGGACGCCAAACAGGCCCGTCAAGGGCGTCGTGCACGTGACCATCATCCGCAGCGACGGTCGCACGTTCGTAATTCTTGATCAACTGCGCGAAGGCGTTCCGTATCTCTGGATACAAATAGTCGTCGCCCTTGAGAAGTGACGGCGCACCGCTGTGGAACGGTTCGCGCAGCAGATCCGAGATCTGTCCGCGGTCGACCCAGAGATCCCGCAATGCCGCAAAATCGGAGTTCACGTTCGCTTGCGCCAGCGCCAACGCCGCTGCGTTGATGCCGCCGGCGGAGGTGCCGGTGATGACATCGATGACCGGCGGGCTGTAACCGATCGCATCCAGCAGGTCAGCGTAGGGCTCGCTCCGCGTCAGTCGATTGAATTCGTGTGCGACGCCACCGATATAGACCGCAAGGCTGACGCCACCGTTCATGGTCATCGCGATCCGGAGTTCCTTCTTGACCTCAGGATCCTCGACCTCGGCAGTGAGATTGCGGACCGCGGTCGGCATCGCGGGCGAGGTGTTGGAAGTCTGGGTCGTCACGGGTCACCTCGGGTCTTCGGTTCATCACCACACTGCGGGCACGATCGAACGGTAACCGGCGACACCGCCGGCGCTATGAGTAGCGAACTACCTACGTCGTCTCACGATCTGGCCACACCTGGGCAGCCGGGTCGACCGCGCCCCGGCCCGCACCGAAAGTCGACCGACGTCGACCGTCCGGCGTTCCGACGACCTGGTACACCCTGCCGTCGCGGGCGACGGCATACCCGTCCTGTTCGCTGTGTTCGCCCTCAGGGAATCCGGCTTCCTGTCGGTACGCTGGACGCCATGAACGGCGTGCTGCTCATCCTCATCGTCCTGGTCATCGCGGCCATCGCGTTCGTCGTCTACACCTCGTCACAGGCCAACGGCCGGCGGTCCGCCGAGTCGCTGGCCGACGCCCAGGCCGATGCCCGCCGCGTCATCGAACGCCTCGGCGGTCAGGTACTGAACCTGACCGGCACGGACGAAGCATCCAAGCAGGCCATGGCCGACGCCTCCGAGCGCTACACCGCGGCGTCGTCGCAGATCGACCAGGCGACCACCGTCAAACAGGCGGAACTCGCCAAGGAGAGCGCCGTCGAAGGGCTCTACTACGTGCGCGCGGCGCGCGTAGCGATGGGCATGGATCCCGGGCCGGAACTGGAATCCCTTGCCGGCCAACGCTCCGCAGGCTCCGTCACCGAGGACCGGCGGGTCGAGTTCGAAGGCCGCCAGATCGAGGCCTCCCCCACACCGTCCGAGCGCACCCCCAACTACTACCCGGGCGGGCGCGTCGCGGGCCGCCCGGTCCCAGCCGGCTGGTACTCCGAGCCGTGGTGGAAGCCGGCCCTGGTGGCCGGCGCCTGGGGTCTCGGTTCGGCCCTGCTGTTTTCCACCATGTTCAGTGGCATGGCCGGGGTCGGTTATGACGCACAGGCCTTCGAGAACGGCTACGGCGACGGCTTCCAGGACGGCCTGGACCAGGGCCAGCTCGGCGATGGCGGAGGCGACGCCGGCGGCTGGGATGGCGGCGGTGACCAGGGTGGCTGGGACGGCGGCGGCTGGGACGGCGGCGGCGACTTCGGTGGTGGCGACTTCGGCGGCGACTTCGGCGGGTTCGACTTCTGATCCACCGCCGGTAGTCGGTCGATCGCCGATGCGAGAATTAGCCGACTCTTTGTAAACGCAATCAAATGCGCAATTGCCACGCTCAAATCGTCATGCTCCACGGTTATGAGTTCGATCACACCTTGGCGTTCGCCATAGGTTTTCTTGCCCCCATTCCTCATTATTTCGCTGATTCCTTTGTCGCAGTCCACCGCGGACTTGGCGCATTCGAAACAGGGGGGATGCGTGGATCTGAATCGCGAGCGCGTCAAGGAATGCGCATCGGCATGCGGCGCGCGGATCAAGTCAGGCTGGGCCCGCACATATAAATGGCTGCGGGTGGTTTCCAACGGTGGCCCGCTGGATGAGGATTTCGGGCACATCGCCACGCTGCTGCAGAGCCGGAACAAGACACTCAACGACTCCATGGGCGACTTGGCGAAGGCCTTCGGAACGGGCGGACCGAAACTCGCAGACGATGCGTTGTTCCAGCTTGCCGCAGTTGATCTGTTCGTCGAGAAGGCCCAGGCGGTCCTGACAGCCCGCGCTCGACGGATGTCGAGGGCCGGCGTGCTCGCGTCCCTCACCGCAGTGACCGCACTGGCGGTCCTCGCCGTCTACATCGTGCAACATGCCAGCGTGGTCCCCGAGGGGGCGGACCTCACCCGAAACGAACTCATCCTCCGCATCGTCTCGGCGATATCGCTCGGCGCAGTTGTCCTTGTCGCGGTGAAGTACCTGATTGCCCTCGCCCGTTCGTTCTTTCACGAGAGCGTGACATTGCTGTCACGCCGGCACGCACTTCGCTTCGGCCGAATGTACGTTTACCTCAACCACGGCGCGATGGACGTCAAAGAACTCCGAAAAGCATTCGACTGGAATCGGGGCGGCGAATCTTCGTTCCTCGACATCAAGCCCGAGGAAATCGGCAAGACACCGTGGTCGACTCTTTCCAAGAGCGTCGGTGACGCCGTCGAAAAGGGTTTTGAGAGAGGCACCGAAACCCTGGCGAAAAAACTGGAAGACAAAAAATCCGCACAAGCCGACACTGCCGCAGCGCCCTAGCGCGTCTCGATCACAGCCGGCTCTCCAGCCGCGCGGTCACGCCCGCCTCCTGTAGGTCGAGGCGCTCCAGCATGGCGCGCACCGCTTCGTCCTCGATCCGGCCCTCGTCGCGTTCGGCGATCAGGGCGCCGCGCTGGGCGGCCAGCACCGAGCGGTAGACCCGGGAGAACACCTCGGCGCGTTTGGTGTGCGCCTCCGGGTCCGGCATCTCGTCGGCGTCCTGGGCGTGCCGGGCGATCACCGCGCGGATCTCGCGGCCCAGTTCGGGATTGACCCCGGCCGGCGGGTTGGCCCGGAACTCGGCGAGCACCTCCTCGGCGGCGTCGTGCACCACCTGCTCACACTTGAGCTCCTCGGCCCGGTCTGCGGCGTGGTCGTCGTTGAACCGGGACAGCTGCAGCCGCTTGATCAACATGGGCAGGGTCCAGCCCTGGATCAGCAAGGTGCCGATCGCGACCACGAACGCAATCGCCTGGATGGTGGCCCGCTCCGGGAACGGCTGCCCACTGACCGTCGTCACCGGGATGGCGGCGGCAGCCGCCAGCGTGACCACCCCGCGCATCCCGGTCCACGAGACCACCACGTTCTCCTGCCAGGTCAAGGAGCGGCGGTCGATCCGGGACCGCCATTTCCTCGGCTCCCCGGACCTTCTCGCGCGGCCGCGCCCACCGCGGAGTTCACCCTCGGGGACGGGCACGCTCCATTTTGCCTCGACGTGCCGGGCCAGTTTGCTGCGACCGAACATCAGCAGCACCGACAGCGGCCGGATGGCCAGCACGATCATCAGCACGATGATGGAGCCGCCCAGCACCTCCCACACCGATTCGTGGGCCTGCTTCAGGTCTTCGAGCACGAACCGCAGGTGCAGGCCGATGTAGGCGAAGACGAACGCCTCCAGCAGAACGTCGACCGAGTTCCAGACGTAGCGTTCCTGCAGCCGGGTCTGGTAGCCGGCCGACAGCGTGCCGTTGCCGACCACAAATCCGGCCACCACCACCGCGAGCACACCGGAGGCGTGGATCTCCTCGGCCAGGATGAACGCGGCGAACGGCACCACCAGGCCCTGCACCGTCTCCAGGCCCGGGTTGGCCAGCCGTTTGCGGATCCACAGTGTGATGTAACCCAGCAGGCCGCCGACCACCGGCCCGAGCAGCGCGCTGTAGGTGAACAGCAGGAACGGGTTGGCGATGAAAGTATGCGTGCCGGCCACGTGCGCCACCGCGATGCTGAACAGGGTCAGGGCGGCGGCGTCGTTGATCAGGCTCTCCCCGGTCAAGATCGCCATCACCTTCTTGGGCAGGCCCAGCTTGCGCCCGACGGCGACCGCGGTGACGGCATCCGGCGGCGCCACGATGGCCCCCAGCACCAGTGCGGTCGCGAACGTCAGCGGCACCACCACCAGCCACGAGGACACCAACGCCACCGCGAACGCGGTCACCACGACCAGGCCGACACCCAGACCGAGGATCGGCCGGATGTTGCGCAGGAACGTCGGGAAGGAAAAGTTCAGCGCCGCTGTGTACAGCAGCGGTGGCAGTACCACGGTCAGCAGGATGTGCGAATCCAGTTCCGGCGGTTCGAAATCCGGCAGGAACGAGAAGGCGATGCCGACGACCACGATGATCAGCGCGGGTTCGAGCCCCCGGCGCTGCGAGATGGCGGTGACGACGATCGCTCCGACGACCACGAGAATGAGTTCCACATCAAGATTCTCCACGGTGGCCGGGATCGACGCTGACCTCGCATCAGGTCTGGCAGGTCGGGCACCAGAACACGTTGCGGGCCTCCAGTTCTGCGGTGCGCACCGTCGTTGCGCACACCCGGCAGGGATCACCGGCGCGCCGGTAGACGTAGGTGCGCGGCCGACCGGGTCGGTACGAAGGGGCACCGTGATCGTGCTCCGGACGGATCACCACGATCTTTCCGCGTCGCACGCCGACCTTCATCAACTCCACCAGATCCGCCCACATCGCCGCGAACTCGTCGGCGTCGACCTTGGTGCCGGGGCGGTACGGGTCGATCTGGTGCCGGAACAACAACTCGCTGCGATAGACGTTACCGACCCCGGCGATCACCGTCTGGTCCATCAGCAGCGCGCCGATGGTCCTGCGGGACTTGGCGATTCGGGTCCATGCCCGGGCCGGATCGGCGTCCGGACGCAATGGGTCCGGCCCGAGCCGGGCCGCCACGTCGTCGACGGCGCCGGCGTCGATCACCTCGCACACCGTGGGCCCGCGTAGGTCGGTGCCGTACTCGGTACCGATCATCCGCATCCGGACCTGCCCGACGGGTTCATCCAGCGGCAACGGCGCCTCGGTGAAACTGCCGTACAGGCCGAGATGGATGTGCACCACGTGGCCGCCGTCGTAATGGTGAAACAGGTGCTTACCCCAGGCGTCGGCCCGGCGCAGCACGCGGCCGTTGACCGCGGCCGCACCTTCCTCGAACCGGCCCTGCGGACTGGTCACGATGACCGGCTTACGGCCGAACCGTTTCTGATGCAGCCGGGCCAGCCGGTGCAGGGTGTGCCCCTCGGGCATGTATCAATCCGCGTCAGGCGGGCGCGCCGGGCACCGGCGGTGCGACGTGGTCCACCTCGTAGGCGGCCAGGATATCGATGCGCCGCTGGTGGCGCTCGGCCTCCGACCACGGGGTGGACAAGAAGGCGTCGACGATCGCCAGCGCCTCCTCCTCGCTGTGCATGCGGCCGCCGAGTCCGATCAGCTGCGCGTTGTTGTGCTCGCGGGCCAGCTTCGCGGTCTCCACACTCCAGGCCAGCGCACACCGGGCGCCGGGCACCTTGTTGGCCGCGATCTGCTCGCCGTTGCCCGAGCCGCCGAGCACGATGCCCAGGCTGTCTGGGTCGGCGACGGTCTTGACCGCGGCGTCGATGCAGAACGCCGGGTAGTCGTCGTCGGCGTCGTAGGTGTAGGCACCGCAGTCGATCGGCTCGTGGCCGCTCTTCTGCAGATGATCGATGATGGTCTTCTTGAACTCGAATCCGGCGTGATCGGCACCGATGTAGACGCGCATGGCGCCTACCCTACTTCGCGGCGCAGACCGTCCCCGGTATCACCCGACTTGTCCCGCCGGCGCCTGGCGAACAGCCGGGCACCTCCCCCGTCCCGGATCATGGTGTCCAGGATGCGCATCTTGCCGAGCACCGGAAGACCCAGCCGTCGCCGGGTCCGGAAGTCGAGCACCTGGAGCCGGTAGGCCACCTGCATGGCGTACGGGTTGATGACGGTGTCGACGACGCGAAGCACCGCGAGCACCCGCCGCAATCGGCGTTCGTCGGCAGCGGTCCAGTCCCAGCCCATCATCTCGCGGAACTCGGGCGGCAGCGTGGCGCGGGTCATGAACCGGTAGGGGCGCGCGCCGATCCGGGCCAGCAGGTAGCCGATCGGCCCCCACGCCTCCCCGACGAAGGACAGGTCCGACAGGGTCAGGAACTCGTGGTGCACGACCGGGTCGATGGACAGGTTGGGCAGCATCGCATCCCACCGGCGGCGGTATTCAGCCCAGGTCTGCGGCCATTCCGAGGACCGCACGTTGACCCCGGTGGCCAGCGGCTCGGCCGCCCGGACCAACTCGTCGAGGGTGTCGTCGTCGAGGTCGCCGTGCACCAGCGTGTACTGATCGAGGAAGAACCGGAACAGGCACATGGCAACCCAGACCTGCAGCTCGCGGCTGTTCCCGCTGTAGCGCACCGGGCTGTCGGCGGTGGAGTGCACATGATTGTGCACTCCGGCTACGGCCTGCCGCATGACATCACGGTCGGCCTCGCTGCCCATGACCGCCAGCGCGAGGTACTGGCCGGTGGTGCGGGCCCGTTTGAGCGGATATCGGCGCGGACTGCCGGACCCCACCCGGCTCTCGCTGACACCGTGCCCCACCGGCGGCAACGAGAGCTGCATGATGATGTTGGCCACACCGTTGGTGAGCCCCACGGTCGTCAGCAGATCGCGCAGTTCACGCGGCGGCCGCCGACGCGATGTCATTGGCCGCGGGTTGCCCCGGGTCGGCACGCTCATGTTGCACCCCACAATCTGGAAACGCTTGTTTCCTGATTGTGCGTGGCGGTACGGCCGACGTCAATGCCCGTCTTGGGCGGGCGCTTCCCGGTCAGCCCACCGTGATGGCGTCGAGGCGCTCCTTGATGAAATCGGCCGATGTCACCGGGTCCAGCCCGGCGACCCGGCCGACCGGCGGTTCCAGCGGGGTGACCAGAGCGTCGTGGTTGGCCTCGTAGAAGTAGATGAGCGAGACCAGGTCCTCCTCGGGGGCATGCGGCTGCGGGGGCAGTACCCGGTGCCGGCCGGATGGCCAGCGCCGCCCACTCCAGTACTCCAACAGATCGCCGATGTTGACGGTCAGCGCGCCGGGTTCCCACGGCGCGTCCTCCCAGCCGGCCTCTTCCGAATACACCTGCAGCCCACCGGCACCCGGCTCCCGATCCAGCACCGTGACGGTGCCGAAGTCGGTGTGCGGGCCGATCCGGAACTGTCCGGGTTCCGGCTCGCCGACCACGCTCACCGGCGGGTAGTGATTGATGTTCATCGTCCAGGTCGGCCGGCTCGCCAGCGCCGCAAACGGGTTGTCCGGCAGCCCAAGGGCTTTGGCGAACAGGGCGAGCAGGTCATCGGAGAGTCTGCGCATGGCAGCGGTGTACTCGTCGACCAGCGCCTGCAGGTGCCCCACCTCGGACGGCCAGACATTGGGCGCGAACCAGATCCGATCGACCTCGGGATCACCGGTCTGCGTCTCGGCGCCCAGACTGAAACTCTCCTTGAGATCCGGCGGGGTCTCGGTACCCTCGGCGTAGGCGTTGGCTTCCGCGCCGGGACCGATCCAGCCGTGACCGCCGACGGGCACGGAGTAGCGTTGCTTCACCTCGGTGGGCAGGGCGAAGAATTCTCGGCTGGCCGCGCGTACCGCCGCGGCAAGGTCGGGGTCCACACCGTGCCCGGTGACGACGATGAACCCGGCCCGCTGCAGCCCCTCGTCCACCTCGGCGGCCAACGCCTCGGCGGCCGGACCGCCGGCATACCAACGCGAGATATCAACTGTCGCAATCGTGCTCATTCGGCCACTCCGATGTCCTCGTTCCAAAGGTCGGGCCGCGCCGCGATGAACTCCTCCATCATCGTCACGCACCGCTGATCGTCGAGCACGGTCACCTGCACCCCGTTCTCGGCCAACCAGTCATGGCCGCCGGTGAACGTGCGGCTCTCCCCGATCAGCACCGCCCCGATGTTGAACTGCCGCACCAGCCCGCTGCAGTACCAGCACGGCGACAGCGTGGTCACCATGATCGTCGAGCGATAGTCGCGTTGCCGGCCGGCCTTACGGAAGGCGTCGGTCTCACCGTGTACCGACGGGTCGTCGTCCTGCACCCGCTTGTTGTGGCCACTGCCCAGCAGCACACCGTCGCTGGTGAACAGCGCCGCACCGATCGGAATACCACCCTCCGCCAGTCCTTTTCGCGCCTCGTCGACGGCGACGTCGAGCATCTGCTCCGGGGTCATACGGCGACCTTCTCGGCCTCGACCTTGGATCGGCAGAGCACCAGGTAGCTGCCCGCAGCCAGCAGGAAGCCGACGAAGAATCCGATATCACCGAGCTCGGGCAACGCCCGCACCACATAACCCACGAACAGCTCCTGATTGCAGAACAACAAGAACGACACCACCAGGCCGATCAGGAACGACAGTAGTCCCGGCCAGTTGGAATACGTGCGGTCATACAGGAATCCGTCGACGCGGTGACCGCGGCGCAGGAACTGGTCGGCGAACACCACGCCGAGCCACGGGCCGACCCAGTAGGCGATCAGGAACAAGAAGCTCTTGTAGCTGGTGGCGGCATCGGCCAGCGCCCACCAGGCGACCAGGAAACCGGCCAGCCCGAAGAACGCCGTCGCCAACGCGCGGGCGATGTGCGCCGGCAGTTTCACACCGGTCGTCACGAAAGCCATCCCGGCCGAGTAGACGTTGATGGCGTTGGCCGCGACCGCACCGATCGCGATGGCCAGCAGCGTCGCGGCCGCCAGCCAGCCGGGCAACGAACTGGTGAATGCATCGGTCGGGTTGTCGGTCACGGTGGCCGTCACGATGGTGACCGAGGCGGCCCCGACGATCGCCAGGATGGTGCAGGCTCCGAACAGCCCGGCGGCGGCGAACAATCCGGTCCGGATCGGCGAAACGCTGCTGGGCAGGTAGCGGCTGAAGTCCGCGGCATAGGGTGCCCACCCGGCGACGTAGCCGAAGGTGGTGCCCACGGTGAGCAGGAATCCGCCCAATCCGCCGACCCCGCCGTCGAGTGCGGGGGCACCGAGGTCGGCCTTGGTCATGATCAGCACCGAGGTGATGGCGAAGATGACGGCCAGCACGGGGAAGGCCCAGCGCTCGAACGCCTGAACCAGGTTGTGCCCGAAGAAGGCCAGCGCGGTCTGCACGGCCACCACCAACAGCAGGGCCAGCAGCGGTGCAAGTTCGAACAACGTCGACAGCGCGAAGGCGGCGCTGATGCTGTTGGTCGCGAACCAGCCCACACCGGCGGTGATCGCCATCAGCGTCGAGGGCACCGCATTGCCCTTATAGCCGAAGGACAGACGTCCCAGCACCATCTGCGGCACACCCAGCTGCGGTCCGCGGGCGGACAGGAAGAAGTGCGCCACCGCTCCCAGCCCGGCCCCGACGATGATGCCGGCCGCGGCCTGCCAGAAGTTCATCCCGAAATAGGACACCGCGAGCACGCCCAGAAAGATGGTGGCGAACTCCAGATTCGGCGACGCCCAGGTCCACAACAGCTGACTGGGCCTGCCGTGCCGGTCGGCCTCGGCGATGAATTCGTTGCCGCCGGGTTCGACCGCGACGATCCGGTCCCGGTAGGTGCCGTCGGTGGTGGGTTCAGCCGCTGTCATTCTGAGCACTTTGACGCGCCCGGCACATGCTTGCAACCGGAACGAGCGAATTTCACACCTACGGATTTCGTTGCCGTGCGCTTCCCGGACACCCGCACGACAGCCTTTGTTCATCCGAAAATGCCCTGTCGGACAGTCCATCCCGAACGTCGTCACCCCGCGACGGGCACGTTAGATTGTCTTCGCAATCGAGAAGATTTGGAGTCCCGGATGGGCAGCACCACCGCACCGTCGATACGGCAGGCCATTGCCGGCGAGAACGTGACCGACTGGCTGGATTCGGTCAGGGATCCCGCCGAGCGCTCCCGCCAGCTGGCCAAGTTGGCCGCCGACGAATTGCGCGCGCTCGGCCCGCTGCTCGACCACCACGGTGCCACGGACCTGTTCGAGGCGGTCGACGACGAGCTGGCGGCGCGGGTATTGGCGGCGATGACCGCCGAGGATGCGGCCGCGCTGGTGGTGGTCCTCGACCTCGACCATGCCGCCGACATCCTGCGCGAGATCAAGGCCGGGCCCCGTGAGCGGCTGCTCGCTGCCCTGCCGCAGGACCGGGCCGAGGCGATGCGCGGGCTGTTGAGCTGGCCCGAGGATTCGGTGGCGGCGCACATGGTGCCCGAAGCGCTGACGGTGCGCCCGGACATGACCGTCGGTGACGCGGTCCGTGCGTTGCGCAACGACGCTGCCACTCTGCGCAGCGACTCCCGCAGCGGCGCTTACGTTTACGTGACCGACACCGAGCGCCGCCTGCTGGGTGTGGTGGCGTTCCGCGACCTGGTGCTGGCCGACCCGCAGGAGGCGGTCGCGGCGCTCACCAACAGCGATGTGCTGTCGGTGTCACCGCTGACCGACGCCGAAGAGGCCGCACAGGCGTTGATGGACTACAACCTCGTCGCGGTGCCGGTGGTGGACGCCGACAACCGGCTGCTGGGGATCCTGACCGAGAACACCGCCGGGGACATCACCGAGGAAGAGGTCACCGAGGATGCCGAGCGTCAGGGTGGCTCCGAACCCCTGGAGGTGCCCTATCTGCGGGCATCGCCGTGGCTGTTGTGGCGCAAGCGGGTCGGCTGGTTGCTGCTGCTGTTCATCGCCGAGGCCTACACCGGCACCGTGCTGCGTCACTTCGAGGAGGAGATGGAGGCCGTCGTCGCGCTGGCGTTCTTCATCCCGCTGCTGATCGGTACCGGCGGCAACACCGGCACCCAGATCACCACCACGCTGGTGCGCGCGATGGCCACCGGTCAGGTCCGGCTGCGGGACGTGCCCGCCGTGCTGGCCAAGGAGATGTCCACCGGCATGATGATCGCGGCCACCATGGCGCTGGCCGCGTTGATCCGAGCCTGGACGCTCGGGGTCGGCCCGGAGATCACCCTGACCGTCACCCTGACGGTGGCGGCCATCGTGCTGTGGTCGTCGTTCGTGGCGTCGATCCTGCCGCCGGTGCTCAAGAAGTGCCGGATCGACCCGGCCGTCGTGTCGGCGCCCATGATCGCGACCATCGTCGACGGCACCGGGCTGATCATCTACTTCATGATCGCCCACGCGACGCTGTCCCAGCTACAGGGGCTCTGACCGGCCGGCCCCCTTGATCCAGGGTCAGTCGAACTCGGGGCGCTCGGTGCGGCTGCGCTTGAGCTCCCAGAAGTGCGGGTAGGACGCGAACGTCACCGAGGCGTCCCACAGCTTGCCGGCCTCCTCACCGCGCGGGATGCGGGAGAGCACCGGGCCGAAGAACGCGACGCCGTTGACGTGGATGGTCGGGGTGCCGACGTCATCGCCGACGGCATCCATGCCGGCGTGATGGCTCTTGCGCAGCGCGTCGTCGTACTTGTCGGTGGCGGCGGCCTCGGCCAGCTCCGCGGGCAGACCGACCTGCTCCAGTGACTTCTTGATCACATCGTCGAAGTCCGTGTTGCCCTCGTTGTGGATCAGCGTGCCCATCGCGGTGTACAGCGGGGACAGGATCTCCTTGCCGTGGGCCTGCTCGGCGGCGATCGCCACCCGCACCGGGCCCCAGGCCGCCTTCATCTTTTCGGCGTACTCCTCGGGCAGGTCGCGGCCCTCGTTGAGCACGGCCAGGCTCATCACGTTGAAATCCACCTCGATATCGCGGACCTTCTCGACCTCGAGGATCCAGCGCGAGGTGATCCAGCACCACGGGCACAGCGGGTCGAACCAGAATCCCGCGACGTCTTTCTTGGTGTCCTCCGCAGCCATGACGAACAGTCCTCTCGATCAGGTGGAATGGGCCTCCACGACGGCACAACTCTCGTCACCGGGCATATGTTCCCCGCATGGGACTAGGTTGGTCGGCGTGGCTCTTCCCAATCTGACTCGCGACCAGGCCGCCGAGCGCGCCGTGCTGGTGACCGTCGACAACTACCGCATCGATCTGGACCTGACAACCGGCGACAAGACATTCCGGTCGGTGACGACCGTGACGTTCTCCGCGCTCGCCGGGGCGGACACCTACATCGACATCGCCGCCGACACCATCCGCAGCGCGACCCTCAACGGTCACGCGATCGATGTCTCCGGCTACGACGAATCCACCGGAATCGCCCTGTCCGGACTGGCCGCGCACAACGAACTCGTGGTCGACGCGGACTGCCTGTACTCCAACACCGGTGAGGGTCTGCACCGCTTCGTCGACCCGGTCGACAACGAGGTGTACCTGTACTCGCAGTTCGAGACCGCGGACGCCAAACGCATGTTCGCCTGTTTCGATCAGCCTGATCTGAAGGCGACCTTCGACGTCACCGTCAAGGCTCCGGAGCACTGGCAGGTGATCTCCAATGGGGCAACCGAGTCGGTGAACGACGGCACCCACACCTTCGTGACCACACCGAAGATGAGCACCTACCTGGTCGCGCTGATCGCCGGACCGTACGCCCGCTGGGACGACGTCTACACCGACGAGCACGGCGACATCCCGCTGGGCATCTTCTGCCGGGCCTCGCTGGCCGAATTCATGGACGCCGAGCGGCTGTTCACCGAGACCAAGCAGGGATTCGGCTTCTACCACCGCAACTTCGGCGAACCGTATGCGTTCGGCAAGTACGACCAGCTGTTCGTGCCGGAGTTCAACGCCGGCGCCATGGAGAACGCGGGCGCGGTGACATTCCTGGAGGATTACGTCTTCCGGTCCAAGGTCACCCGCTACAGCTACGAGCGGCGCGCCGAGACCGTACTGCACGAGATGGCGCACATGTGGTTCGGCGACCTGGTCACCATGCAGTGGTGGGATGACCTGTGGCTCAACGAATCCTTCGCGACCTTCGCGTCGGTGCTGTGCCAGGCCGAGGCCACCGAGTACAAGCAGGCCTGGACGACGTTCGCGAACGTGGAGAAGTCCTGGGCCTACCGCCAGGACCAGTTGCCGTCCACCCACCCGGTGGCCGCCGACATCCCGGACCTGCATGCGGTCGAGGTGAACTTCGACGGCATCACCTACGCCAAGGGCGCCAGCGTGCTCAAGCAGCTGGTGGCCTACGTGGGCCTGGAAGCGTTCCTGGCCGGTCTGCGCGACTACTTCCGCGACCACGCATTCGGCAACGCCACCTTCGGGGATCTGCTTGGTGCCCTGGAGAAGTCGTCCGGGCGTGACCTGTCCGGTTGGGGCCAGCAGTGGCTCAAGACCACCGGCCTGAACACCCTGCGCGCCGATTTCGACGTCGACGCCGACGGCAACTTCACCCGGTTCGCGGTGCAGCAGTCCGGCGCCGCGCCGGGTGCCGGCGAAACCCGGGTGCACCGACTCGCGGTGGGCATCTACGACGAGAACGAGTCCGGCAAGCTGGTGCGGGTGCGCCGCGAGGAACTCGACGTGGCCGGGCCCCGCACGGATGTTCCTGAGCTGGTGGGGGTTTCGCGCGGGCAGTTCGTGCTGGTCAACGATGACGACCTGACCTACTGCTCATCGCGGCTGGATGCCCAGTCCCTGCAGACGGTGCTGACCCGGATCGCCGACATCGCCGACCCGCTGCCCCGCACGCTGGCCTGGTCGGCGGCCTGGGAGATGACCCGGGAAGCCGAGATGCGGGCCCGCGACTTCGTCACCCTGGTCATCGGCGGCATCCACGGTGAGACCGAAGTCGGTGTGGCGCAGCGCCTGCTGCTGCAGGCCCAGACCGCGTTGAACTCCTACGCCGACCCCGCCTGGGCCGCCGAGATCGGCTGGCCGGCGTTCGGTGACGCGCTGCTGGACCGGGCCCGCGAGTCGGCGCCCGGGTCGGATCATCAGCTGGCGTTCGTCAACGCGCTGTGCACCTCGGTGCTCTCGCCCAACCACGTCGCGGTGCTCTCGACGCTGCTGGACAACGAACCCGCCGAGGTCAACCTGGCCGGGCTGGTGATCGACACCGATCTGCGCTGGCGGATCGTGACCGCGCTGGCCGCGGCCGGGGTGATCGACGCCGAAGGCAGCGAGCATCCGTTCATCGATGCCGAGGCCGAGCGGGACCCGACGGCCGCCGGTAAGCGCAACGCGGCCGCCGCGGCCGCGGCCCGGCCGCAGGTGACGGTCAAGAACGCGGCCTGGCAGCAGGTGATCGAGGACGACACCCTGGCCAACATCACCACCCGGGCCATCGTGGGTGGATTCAACCAGCCGGGCCAGGCCGCGGTGCTGGCCCGGTTCCGGGACCTGTACTTCGCCTCCATCCCGGGAGTGTGGGAGCGCCGGTCCAGTGAGGTTGCCCAGACCGTGGTGATCGGCCTGTACCCGTCGTGGGACATCAGCCAGGGCGGGCTGGATGCCGCGGACGCGTTCCTGTCCGGCCCGGACGTGCCGCCGGCCCTGCACCGTCTGGTGCTGGAGGGACGCGCCGGGGTGGAGCGCTCGCTGCGGGCCCGCGCCTTCGACGTCAGCTAGGTCCCCGGCGAGCGTGCGTGTCGGCGCCCCGACACGCCGTTTCGGGTGCGCCTTCGCGCACGCTCGCGGGCCATACGCTGTGCCGATGGCCGCCCCCAACAGTCGACGCGCCCGCGCGGCACGCAGGCGCACCCGGCGGGTCAAGGCCGTCGTCAACGACCTCACCGACGATCAGTGGGCCGCACTCAAACTCGCCTGGAACGGCTGTGCCTATTGCGGCGTCACCGACAAGCCCATGCAGCGCGACTGCGTCATGGCGATCTCCCGCGGCGGTCGGTACACCATCGACAACGTGGTGCCCGCCTGCGCGGCCTGCAACGCCAGCAAGTGCAACGACGAGGTCACCGGGTGGCTGCGTCGCAAGCGCCTCGACGAGCGGGCGTTCCTGGAGCGCTACATCGAGATCCGCAAGGCCATGACCGAGCTGAGTTCATAACGCAAGCGGCCCCGGTACCGAGGTGCGATACCGGGGCCGAAAGCTGTCAAACGGTCAGCGCGGGGAAACCGCCGCGGAGGTCACGTTCACGGCGCTCACCAGAGCGTCGATCAGGTTGCCGTCGCGCAGCGATCCGAGCGCGGCGGAGATGCCGAGCGGTGCTGCGGTCTCGATGCCGCGGCCCTTCACATCCTCGCCGTAGACGACCTCGATGGCCTTCTGGTTCGGCGACACCGCCAACAGCACGGCGTTGTTCGGGGTGGGCACCTTGGCCAGGATCTCGCGCGCGGTCGCCGCGGTGTCGGCACCGAGATCGCCGATGTACACCGCGAAGCGGGTCTTCGAGTAGCGCGAGCCGTACTTGAGCGCATCGTCGAGGGCGACCAGATCCTTGACCGAGAACGGGTAGTGCACCGACAGCTCGCCCGGCTCGGTGACTCCCGAGATCCGGCCGCTGCTGGTCAGCGCGTAACCGTACGGCAGCTCCAGGTCGGTAACGGTGGTCGCGACGGCATGGCTACCACTTGCCACTTGCCCCACCTCCCACCGTCACGTGATCGCCATGGCCGCCGTGGCCATGGTCCGCCGGTTCGTCCGCCGCCCACAGGATCGGGTCGTGCGTCCACTCGTCGGAAAGCTTGTATGGCTCAGGGTGCGGTCCCTTGTGGCGGTAGGCCAATGCGGCCAACACCAGAAACACGAGCAGCGGGACCCCACCCATCAGGGAATGGGAAAGTGCTGTGCTCACGAGGCAAACCGTATCGCAGCGCCGATCAGGCGGCTACCTCGCGGGCTCGGTTGCCGCCTGATCCCATACATGGTTCGCTCCGCAAGCGTCGATCACGCCGCGCCCTCACCCAGATATCTGACCCAGGACGGGTCCAGGTCCTTCACCGAGGACAGCAGTCGCCAGTGCTGTCCCTTGGGTGGCATGGGCGCCGATCGCAGCGACCACCCCAGCTCGGCGAGCAGACGATCGGCTTTGCGGTGGTTGCACGCCGAGCAGGCCGCCACACAGTTCTCCCAGGAGTGCTCCCCGCCCCGGCTGCGCGGCACCACATGGTCGACGGTGTCCGCCTTCTGCCCGCAGTACGCGCAGCGGAAGCGGTCACGGTGCATCAGTGCCGCGCGCGTCATCGGGATCCGGGCCCGATAGGGCACTCGGACGAAGGTGCGCAGCCGGATGACCGACGGCACCACGATGGAGCGGGTCGCGGAGTGGATGACCGGCCCGGACGGGTCGTCGTGCACCACGTCGGCCTTGCCGCACATCAGCATGATCACCGCGCGCCGCATCGGCAGCGCGGTCAGCGGTTCGTAGGTGGAGTTCAGCAGCAGCACCCGGCGCCGCCCCCACACGGACGCGTCGTGACCAGGCGTGGGCAGGACCTCGACGCTGTGCAGAGGGCGATTGGGCACATGGGATCCCGCGGGGCCGGGTATGTGTCCGGTCCGTCTGGTATGGCCTTTTTTGCTGTGCGCCATGGAGCCTCCGAGGAGACAGTCCACCACGGATCCCGGAGATGCGCACGATAATTCTTCGTGTGTTCGCAGGTCAGTCCGATGAACGCGAGGTGACCACACCGCCGTGACCGGCGCCGGCGACATATCGGCCACAATGGTGGCGTGACCCAGCCGCAACGCTCGTTCTACGACGAAGTCGGAGGACACGCCACGTTCGCCGCGATCGTGGCGCGGTTCTACGAATTGGTGCGCGAGGACGAGATCCTGCTGCCGCTGTATCCCGAGGACGACATCGACGGCGCCGAGCAGCGGCTGCGTCAGTTCCTGGAGCAGTACTGGGGCGGTCCCCGCACCTATTCCGACCAGCGCGGGCACCCGCGGCTGCGGATGCGGCACTCGCCGTTCCGGATCGGCTTCCTGGAGCGCGACGCCTGGCTGCGCTGCATGCACACCGCGGTGGCCTCGATCGACTCGCAGACCCTCGACGATGCGCACCGGGCGGCGCTGCTGGACTACCTGGAGATGGCCGCCGATTCGATGGTGAACTCGTCCTTCTGATGTCTCCGTGGTGGACGAGGGCCGTGTTCTACCAGGTGTACCCACGCTCGTTCGCCGACAGCAACGGTGACGGGGTCGGTGACCTGGACGGCATCACCGCCCGGCTGGACTACCTCGCCGACCTCGGGGTGCAGGCGCTGTGGCTCAACCCGGTGATGGTGTCCCCGATGGCCGACCACGGCTACGACGTCGCCGACCCCCGCGATGTGGATCCGCTCTTCGGCGACCTCGACGCGCTGGACCGGTTGATCGCCGCCGCGCACGCCCGGGGCATCAAGGTGACCATGGACCTGGTGCCCAACCACACCAGCTCGGCGCACCCGTGGTTCACCGAGGCGTTGGCCGATCCATCCCGGCGGGACCGCTACATCTTCCGCGACGGCGTCGGGGACCGCCCGCCCAACAACTGGCTGTCGGTGTTCGGCGGCCCCGCCTGGACCCGGGTGCCAGACGGGCAGTGGTACCTGCACCTGTTCGACAGCGCCCAGCCCGACCTCAACTGGGACAACCCCGAGGTCTTCGACGACATCGAGAAGACGCTGCGGTTCTGGCTGGACCGCGGCGTGGACGGATTCCGTATCGACGTAGCGCACGGCATGGCCAAGTCCCCCGACCTGCCCGACATGGTGCTCACCGACACCGGCCTGCTGCGCAGCCGTGCCGACGACCCGCGGTTCGACAACGACCACGTGCACGAGATCCACCGGTTCATCCGCCGGGTGCTCGACGACTATCCGGAGGCGGTCACCGTCGGCGAGATCTGGGTGCACGGCAACGAGCAGTTCGCCAAGTACCTGCGCTCCGACGAGCTTCATCTGGGGTTCAGCTTCCGCCTCCTGCAGGCCGAGTTCGACGCCGCGGCGATCCGGGCCGCCATCGACGACGGTCTGGCCGCCGCCGCTCTCGCCGGGGCCGCGCCGACCTGGACGCTGTCCAATCACGATGTGCCGCGGGAGGTCACCCGGTACGGCGGGGGCGCCCGCGGGGTGAGGCGGGCCCGCGCCATGGCGCTGGTGATGCTGGCGCTGCCGGGCTCGGTGTTCATCTACAACGGCTCCGAACTCGGGCTGCCCGACGCCGACCTGCCCGACGAGGTTCTCCAGGACCCGGTGTGGGAGCGCTCCGGGCGCACCGAGCGCGGCCGCGACGGCGCCCGGGTGCCGATGCCGTGGGGTGGGACCGAGCCACCGTTCGGGTTCTCGTCGACGCCGGAGACCTGGTTACCGATCCCTGCCGACTGGGCGCCGTTGACGGTGCAGCGTCAGCTCGGCGACCCGCAATCGGTGCTGGCGCTCTACCGGCGGGCCATCGGATTACGGTCCACCCGAACCGAATTCACCGGCTCTGCGATCGAGTGGATCGGCCCGACGACCTTCCGGCTGCCCGGCGGGTTGATCTGCGCGTTGAACGCCGGGACGAAACCGGTGCCATTGCCGGCCGGCGAACTGCTGTTGGCCAGCGGGCCGCTGGTCGATGGCTTGCTGGCCCCAGATGCAGCGGCCTGGCTGGTGTGAGTGTGACGTTTTTGCGGTCCGCGCGCCGATTTGAGCGCAGAAACGTCACTCTCGGGATGCCGGCTCAGCGCAGCACAAGCGCCGGGTCACCGAGCCGCCGGTACACCGTGCCGAACCGGGCATCGACGCGCAGCCACGCCGGATGCACCCGCACCCGCACGATCTCCTCCGAGGACAGCGCATCCGCGTTCTGCGGCAGGAAGCCCATGGCGGTCAGGGCGAATACGCAGCGCATCGGGATGCCGACGCTGGTCTCCCCCAAGCTGACCGCGAGCACCTCCTGATCCAGCAGGGACGCCGGCGGCCCGTGTGCACTGCTGTGCTCCTTGGCCAGGGCGGTGCCCCGCTCGACGAGCTCCAGGATCGCCCAGGCCGGCACATCGTCGAGATGGGTGAACCCGGTGTCCGGCGGCAGCACCCCGCGCCACGCCGAGTCCATCGCGAATCCCGGCTCGACGTAGCCGGATTCGTCCATCCCCGGCAGAGCGCGGGCGATGGCGTCGGCTCCGGCGGACAGATCCGCCGGGCGCAGCCGGCCGGCCACCACCCGGCTGGCCAGTACATCGAACCCGGTGGCGACCCAGGCGATCACCTGCCCGGCGCCGGGGCGCTCGCGGAACCGGATCACCGCGGCGTCGTCGAGGCGCAGCGCCCGGTCGACGAAGGTGGCCAGATCGTCACGATGGGCGGCATTGTCGAGCCAGAGGCCGCGTTCGGGTGCGCTCACCGGTGCTCTCTGCTCTTCGCGCAAGCGCTCATCGCCGGAACCGCTCCAGGTAAGCCCGGTGATGCGGCAACAGCCGCACCAGCTTCTGCTCGGAGATGTTGAAAGCCGCCAGCTGTGTCTCACCGATGACGGCGGGCCTGGAGTCCGGGTCGGCGTGCACCGAGCGCACCTCGTAACCCAGGTTGAAGTCCACCGCCCGCAGCCGGTTGACCCAGATGGTCACCTGCAGCGGCGAATCCATCAGCCGCAGTTGGCCTTTGTACTTCACGTTCACCTCGGCGATGAGAAGGCCGATGGTGTCGATGTCGTTGACGAACGGTTCGTGCAGGAAGGGCACCCGTGCCTCTTCCAGGATCGTGACCATGGTGGCGTGATTGACGTGCTGGTACATGTCGATATCCGACCAGCGCACCGGCACCGGTGTGGTGAAACGCTCAGCCACTTGTTCCCGTTCCTGTTGTTCGAGTCATACTGCGGATCTGCCGTGCCGCGACCGACAGTGTGGCCAGGTCGCGCTGGCCCTCGGTGTGGATCTCGTGGAGCGTGCGCTGGGCCCGATCGATGCGGGAACTGTTGGTCAGCTCCCACTCCTCGATCTTCTGCTCCCCGGTCTCCTCGGGCTCACCGACAGCCAGCACATCAAAACACAGCGCCCGCAACGACCCGTAGATGTCATCCCGGATCGCCAACCGGGCCAACGAATGCCAGCGGTCATCGCGCTCCAGCTGCGAGATCGCGGTGAGCAGTCCGTCGATGCCCAGGTGGTCCATCAGCGCGAAGTAGGCATCGGCCACCTCCACCGCGTCCCGGTCGACGATATCGGCGATGTCGATCACGTCGAGCAGGCTGTAGCGGTACAGCCCGGTGGCAATGGTGTAGGCCAGTTCCTCGGACACTCCCTGGGCCGCGAACTCACCGGACTCCTTGGCCACGATCGCCTTGTCGTCACCGCGCAACCACTGCGACATCTGCGGCGACAGCCGGTTGACCAGCGCACCGAACCGGTTGATCTCGGCGCCCACCGCCAGCGGCTGGGGCCGGTAGTTGATCAGCCAGCGCCCCGCGCGGTCGATGAGCCGGCGCAGGTCCAGCGTCATCCGGTCGGTCACCGCCACCGGAATCCCGGAGTTGCCTGCGTCTTTGATGGCCTGCCAGATCTCGCTCACCCCGAAGATCGCATCGGTGGCGACGTAGGCGCGCACCGCGTCGACCGGACCGACACCGGTGTCCTCGGTCATCCGGTAGGCGTAGGTGATGCCGCTGGTGTCGACCAGGTCGTTCACCAGCATGGTGGCCACGATCTCCCGACGCAGCTGGTGCGCGCGGATGTCGGGGCCGAACCGGTCGCGCAGTTCCTCCGGGAAGTACTGCGGCAGCCGGGCGGCGAACACCTCCTGATCCGGTAGGTCGGTACGCAGCAGCTCGTCCTTGAGCGCCAGCTTGACGTGCGCCATCAACGTCGCCAATTCCGGTGAACTGAGCCCGATCCCGGCCTCATGGCGGCGGCGGATCTCCTTCTCCGACGGCAGCGCCTCCAGCTCGCGGTTGAGCCCCCGCTCGGCGACGAACTCCCTGATCTGGCGGGCGTGCACCTGCAGCAGGCTGGCCGCGTTGGCCCGGCTGGTGCCCATCAGATCGTTCTGGTCGATGTTGTCGGCCAGCACCAGACGGCCGACCTCGTCGGTCATCGACATCAGCAGCTCGGTGCGTTCGTCGACATCGACCTTGCCCGCGGTCACCAGCGAGTCGATCAGGATCTTGATGTTGACCTCATGGTCCGAGCAGTCCACACCCGCCGAGTTGTCCAACGCGTCGGTGTTGATGCGGCCGCCGGCAAGGTCGAACTCGATCCGCCCGCGCTGCGTCACGCCCAGGTTGCCGCCCTCACCGATCACCTTGGCCCGCACCTGGTTTCCGTTGACGCGGATGGCATCGTTGGCGCGATCGCCGACGTCCGCGTCCGACTCGGTCTCGGCCTTGATGTAGGTGCCGATGCCGCCGTTCCAGAACAGGTCGACCGGGGCCAGCAGCACCGCCCTCATCAACTCGGGCGGTGTCATCTCCTCGACGCCCTCGGGCAGGCCCAGCGCGTGCCGCACCTGTCCGCTGATCGGGATCGACTTCTGCTGCCGGCTGTACACCCCGCCGCCCTCGCTGATCAGAGAGCGGTCGTAATCGGCCCAACTCGATCGTGGCAGCGCGAACATCCGTTCGCGTTCGGCCCAGGAGGTGGCCGCGTCCGGGTTGGGATCCAGGAAGATGTCGCGGTGGTCGAAGGCGGCGATCAGCCGAATGTGCTTGGACAGCAGCATGCCGTTGCCGAACACGTCACCGCTCATGTCGCCGACCCCGGCGACGGTGAAGTCCTCGGACTGGGTGTCCACCCCCATCTCCCGGAAGTGGCGCTTCACCGATTCCCAGGCGCCCCTGGCGGTGATCCCCATGGCCTTGTGGTCATAGCCGATCGACCCGCCCGAGGCGAACGCGTCACCGAGCCAGAAACCGTAGGATTTCGCGACGTCATTGGCGATGTCGGAGAAGGTGGCGGTGCCCTTGTCCGCGGCGACCACCAGGTAGGCGTCGTCCCCGTCACGGCGCACCACGCCCGCCGGCGTCACCACCGCCCCACTGGACTTGTCGACGTTGTCGGTTAGATCCAGCAGGCCGGAGATGAACAACCGGTAGCAGGCCACCCCTTCGGCCCGGGTGGCGTCCCGGTCAGCCGCGGCGTCGCCGGTGGGCAGCGGCGGGGACTTGACCACGAAGCCGCCCTTGGCGCCGACCGGCACGATGACGGCGTTCTTCACTGCCTGGGCCTTGACCAGACCCAGGATCTCGGTGCGGAAGTCCTCCCGGCGGTCGGACCAGCGCAACCCGCCCCGGGCGACGAACCCGAACCGCAGGTGCACACCCTCTACCCGGGGCGAGTACACAAAGATCTCGAATCGCGGCTTGGGCAAGGGAAGTTCGTCGATCAGCCCCGGGTTGAGCTTGAACGCGAGCACGTTCTGGGCGCGCGCGGAATCCGGATCCTCGACGAAGTAGTTGGTGCGCAGGGTGGCCTGGATCAAACTGGCGAACGCGCGCAGCACCCGATCGGTGTCCAGGCTGACCAGGGCGTCGATATCGGCGGCAACGGCAGCCGCGGCGGCTCCCGCGTCCCGGGTGGTGGCGTTGCCGTCGGAATCCAGCGCCGGGTCGAAGAGGGCCTCGAACAGTTCCACCAGCGACCGCGCGGTGCCGGCGTTGTCGTTGAGCACCGTCTCGACATGCGCCTGGCTGTACGGGAAACCGGCTTGGCGCAGGTATTTCGCGTACCCACGCAGGATCGTGACCTGCTGCCAGGTCAGCCCGGCCCGCAGCACCAGTTCGTTGAACCGGTCGATCTCGGCCCGGCCGTGCCAGATGGCGGTCACCGTATCGGCGAACCGGGTGGCCACGTCCTCCATGTCTGCGGCGGGCGTGCTCGGGATGGACTGGTGCGGCGAGACCTTGAACTGGTAGATCCACACCGGCAGCCCGTCGGGACGGGTGACGGTGAAGGGACGCTCCTCGAGCACCACCACACCCATGGACTGCAGCATCGGCAGCAGTTCCGACAGCGACGCCGACCGGCCGCCGAGGTACCAGGTGAGCAGATCCACCCGGTCCGACCCGCCGTCCCGGAAGACGAGTTTGACCGAATTGTCTTGCAGCTGTTCGATGATCGCGATGTCACCGATCGCGTCCTGCGGGGTGAACGCCTGCTTGTAGATCTCCGGGAATGCCGAGGAGTAGTAGTCGGCGTCGGCCGCGCTGAGCGTCTCGGCCTTCGCCGAGCCGATCAGCCGGTCGGCCCAGGTGCGGGCCGCCTCGGTCAGCAGATGCTGGATCCTGACCTCGTTGTCGGCCGAGGTGTCGATATCGGGACGCTGTGTGGTGTCCGGCATCTTGACGGTGAAATGCACCACTGCCCAAGGTGATTCGCTCACCCGGGCGGCGTACTCGATACTCACCCCGCCGAGTTCGCGCACCAGGATCTTCTGCATCTCCAGCCGGACCGCGGTGGTGTAGCGGTCACGCGGCAGGTACACCAGCGCGGACACGAAATGCCCCAACTGGTCGGCCCGCAGGAACAGCAGTGTGCGCCGTAGCGATCCGAGATCGACCACCGCCCTCGCCATTTCCAGCAGGTCCGGGGTGTGCAGGGCGAACAACTCGGAACGCGGGATGGTCTGGATGACATCGAGCATCAGCTGCGCCGGGTGGCTCGGGTCCGAATGCGACTGGGCCAGCGCCTCGTCCACCCGCCGCGAGATCAACGGGATCTCCAGGACATTCGCGTTCATCGCGGCCGCCGTGAACAACCCCACGAACCGGTGCTCGACGGCCTGGTTGGAGGCCGG
This sequence comes from Mycobacterium sp. AMU20-3851, assembly GCF_043974665.1. Taxonomy (NCBI): domain Bacteria; kingdom Bacillati; phylum Actinomycetota; class Actinomycetes; order Mycobacteriales; family Mycobacteriaceae; genus Mycobacterium; species Mycobacterium sp. AMU20-3851. The sequence continues at coordinate 1,743,206 of NZ_CP146371.1, read as the reverse complement.
CCCGGCCGGCTTTTCACGCACCACCACGATGTACGGGTACGCCCCGTAGCGCAGGAAGCTGGGCATGGTGGCCTGCGCCAGCACCAGCAGATCGTCGGCCTCGGTCAACTGCGGCAGCACATCGGTGCGCAGCTTGAGCACCCCCAGACGGCTGGACATGTCCACCGTCGCCTGCCCGTTGTGCACCGCACACCGCTGGTAGCCCATCAGCACGAAATGCCCGTCGCCGAGCCAGTGCAGCAGGGCCGCGACATCGCGCCGGTCCGGGCCCGGGAAGTGCCCCGCGTGATCGGAATCCAGCGCATTGGCCAGCCCGATCAGGGTGGCGTTGAGCGCCGCCGAATCTGCCGCGACCTGCCGGGCGTCAGCGAGCACCGACGGCAGCAGATCGGCCACCTCGGCCACCGCCGCCGAATCGGCGGTCGAGGACAGCCGGACGTGGATCCACATCTCGTCGATGCCGTCGGGGGCATCCGGATCACTGGCCGGTACCAGCGCCAGCAGTTCGCCGTCAGATCCCCGGCGCGCCCGCAGCACCGGGTTCATCACCCACGTGTACGCGACGCCGAAGCGGTGCAGCAGCACCGTCACCGAATCCATCAGCATTGCGCTGTAGTCGGTGACGACCTGGATCGCGGGCCCGAACCCACCGGGATCACCGGCCGGGTGCACCGCCACCAGGGTCTCCCCCGGCGCACGGCGGCGGCCCATCTTGGTGTGCGCCGCCAGCAGATCCGGTGTCACCTTGGTCGCCGCGCCACGTTCGATCGGCGCGGTGACCGCGGTGTCGGCGGCGGGCGCATCACCGTGCGGACCGTGGTGCGTCTCGACGTAGGCGCGGGCGAGTTCCGCGACCGCGTCCTGACTCAGCTGCAACTGCTCGGTGGTTCCGGACACAGGTGCAACTCTAGTGATCCGCGAGCGCCCTTCGTGGGCACTCCCACGTGATCAGTCGCGGGTCAGCTTGCGGTGGGTCACCCGGTGCGGGCGGGCCGCTTCGGCACCGAGGCGCGCGATCTTGTTCTCTTCGTAGGCACCGAAGTTGCCCTCGAACCAGAACCACTTGGCCTCGTGCTCACCGTCGCCCTCCCACGCCAGGATGTGCGTGCAGGTGCGGTCCAGGAACCAGCGGTCGTGAGAGATCACCACGGCACAACCGGGGAACTGTTCCAGCGCGTTCTCCAGTGAGGACAGCGTCTCGACGTCGAGGTCGTTGGTCGGCTCGTCGAGCAGGATCAGATTGCCGCCCTCTTTCAGGGTGAGCGCGAGGTTCAGTCGGTTGCGCTCACCGCCGGAGAGCACCCCGGCCGGCTTCTGCTGGTCCGGGCCCTTGAAGCCGAACGCGGACACGTAGGCGCGCGACGGGATCTCGTTCTGCCCGACCTCGATGTAGTCCAGGCCGTCGGAGACCACCTGCCACACCGTCTTCTTCGGGTCGATGCCGGACCGGCTCTGGTCGACGTAGCTCAGCTTGACCGTCTCGCCGACCTTGACGGTGCCGCTGTCGGGCTGCTCGAGACCGACGATGGTCTTGAACAGCGTCGTCTTACCGACACCGTTGGGTCCGATCACACCGACGATGCCGTTGCGCGGCAGCGTGAAGGACAGGTCCTTGATCAGGGTGCGGCCCTCGAAGCCCTTGTCGAGGTGTTCGACCTCGACCACGACGCTGCCCAGGCGTGGCGGCGTCGGGATCTGGATCTCTTCGAAGTCGAGCTTGCGGGTCTTCTCCGCCTCGGCCGCCATCTCCTCGTAGCGGTCCAGCCGGGCCTTGTTCTTGGCCTGGCGGGCCTTGGCGCCGGACCGGACCCAGGCCAGCTCTTCCTTCAGCCGCTTCTGCAGCTTCTGGTCCTTCTTGCCCTGCACCTCGAGGCGCTCGGCCTTCTTCTCCAGGTAGGTGGAGTAGTTGCCCTCGTACGGGTAGGCGCGGCCGCGGTCGAGCTCGAGGATCCACTCGGCGACGTTGTCCAGGAAGTACCGGTCGTGGGTGACGGCCAGGATGGCGCCCTTGTAGTCGGCCAGATGCTGTTCGAGCCACAGCACGCTCTCGGCGTCCAGGTGGTTGGTGGGCTCGTCGAGCAGCAGCAGGTCCGGCTTGGACAGCAGCAGCTTGCACAGGGCCACGCGGCGCTTCTCACCACCGGACAGGTGGGTGACGGGCTCATCGGGCGGCGGGCAGCGCAGCGCGTCCATCGCCTGCTCCAGCTGGGAGTCGATGTCCCAGGCGTCGGCGGCGTCCAGCTCTTCCTGCAGCTGGCCCATCTCCTCCATGAGCTCGTCGGTGTAGTCGGTGGCCATCAGTTCGGCGACCTCGTTGTACCGGTTGAGCTTCGCCTTGACGGCGACGCCCTCCTCGACGTTCTCCCGGACGGTCTTGGTCTCGTCGAGCTGCGGCTCCTGCATGAGGATGCCGACCGTCGCGCCCGGCTGGAGGAAGGCGTCGCCGTTGTTGGGCTGGTCGATGCCGGCCATGATCTTGAGGACGCTGGACTTACCGGCGCCGTTGGGACCGACCACACCGATCTTGGCGCCCGGCAGGAAGTTCAGCGTGACATCGTCCAGAATGACCTTGTCACCGTGCGCCTTGCGCACCTTCCGCATCGTGTAGATGAATTCGGCCATGCCGTCGTCTTGCCTCTCGTTGCACTGCGCGTCTCGTCGAAACTCGCAGCCCATCCTAGAGACAAGCGGGAATCCCCGTTACGCCGAGATCGGCAGCTCCGAATCCGGTGTGGCTTCCTGGTCGGGTTCGGTGTCCTGACCGCCGTCGGATTCGATCGGGTCGGGCACCCGCTGCGCCCGGTCCAGCTTGGCGCGCACCCGGTTCAGGTCGGGCCCGACGGACGTGGCGCGGACCTCGACGGTGGACCGGTGGTTGCCTTCCTTGTCGTCGTACTCGCTGGTGTAGATCTGCCCGACCACGATCACCGGGTCGCCCTTGAACAGCACCCCGGCCACCCCGTCGGCGACCTTTCCCCAGCAGTTGACGGTGAGGAAGAGCGAGCTGCCGGTCTCCCAGGTGCCCTCCGGGGTGCGTCGGCGGGAGTTGCTGACGACCCGGAACCGGACGAACTCCTGGTCGTTGATGCGGCGCAGTACCGGGTCGGTGACCACGGTGCCGACGATGGAGAACGGGGTTTCGAACATGGCAGTGCCTCTCAGTCGGTTTGTCGGGGCCGGCGGCGGGATCCGGTCGCCGGCCTGTGCACCCATTCACCCGCCGGGTGCCGACAAGACCGCACCGGCACAGCCCCGCGAGGTCCGCCCTGTGGATGAACCCGGCACTGTGGATGACGGCGCTCACAGGGGTCTCGCGCTCACTCCGTCGCGGGTTGCGCGATGATCGACGATGTGGCTTGTGACGGCAGCGGTGTGATCGGACGTGCGCGATGACCGCGCCGCAGCAGCTGACCGATCGCTACCAGCTGGGTGAGATCCTGGGGTTCGGCGGCATGTCGGAGGTGCACCGGGCACGCGATCTCCGGTTGCACCGGGATGTGGCGATCAAGATCCTGCGCGCCGACCTCGCCCGCGACCCGAACTTCTCACAGCGGTTCCGGCGGGAGGCCAAGCACACCGCGGCGCTGAATCACCCCTCGATCGTGGCGGTGTATGACACCGGGGAGGCCCAAACCCAGAACGGCAAGCTGCCGTTCCTGGTGATGGAGTATGTCGACGGGATCACCGTCGGGAAGCTGATCCAGCGCCAGGGCGCGCTGCCCCCGCAGCGGGCGCTGGCGGTGATCGCCGACGTGTGTACCGCCCTGGAGTTCAGCCACAGCCGGGGCATCGTGCACCGCGACATCAAACCGGCCAACATCATGATCACCCCGGCCGGCACCGTGAAGGTGATGGACTTCGGGATCGCGCGGGCCATGAATGCCACCACCGGGGACCGGCTCACCGCGACGTCCGCCGTGGTCGGCACCGCGCAGTACTTCTCCCCCGAACAGGCCCGCGGCCACGAGGTCGACGCCCGCACCGACGTGTACTCGCTGGGCTGCGTGCTCTACGAGATGCTCACCGGGCAGGCCCTGTTCACCGGCGACACCCCGCTGTCGGTGGCCTATCAGCACGTCCGCGAACAACCGGTACCGCCGTCCCAGCGCCGCTCTGGGCTGTCCCCCGACATCGACGCCGTGGTGCTCAAGGCGCTGGCGAAGAAGCCGGAGAAGCGCTACCAGAGCGCCGCCGAGATGCGGGCCGACCTGCTGCGGGTCAGCCGCGGCAATCCGCCGGCGGCGTCGGCGATGCCGGCCGCGGACACCGACGAGACCCCCGACGCCCACGGTCCGCGGACCCTGCAGATGCCGGTGCAAACGCCGCGCACCGGGTCGCGGCGCTGGCTGATCGCGGGGGCGGTTGCCGCGGTCGCCCTGCTGGTGTTCGCCGGCGTCTACCTGGTGGGTGCGATGAACCGGGTCCAGGTGCCCGACGTGCACGGGCTGGCCCAGCAGGACGCCGTCAGCCGCCTGCAGGAGCAGGGGCTGAGCCCCCAGCTGGAGACCCGACCGGACGGTTCGGTCGAGTCCGGGCGGGTGATCGGCACCGACCCGGCCGCCGGGGCGTCGGTCTCCGCGGGCAGCGACATCACCGTCGATGTGTCGACCGGTCCCGAACAACGCCGCATCCCGGACGTCTCCCGACTGTCCTACAGCGAGGCGGTGCGGACCCTGCGCGACGCCGGTTTCGAGAACGTCCGCCGGATGCCGCAGGCGTCCACGGCCGAGGAGCTGGACCGGGTGGTCGGGACCATGCCGGCCGCCCAACAGGACGCGGCGACCAGCAACGAGATCGTCATCCTGGTCGGTTCTGGACCGTCGGCGCGCCAGGTTCCCGACGTCACCGGGCAGAACGTCGAGCAGGCCACCCGGAATCTCGGCACCGCCGGCTTCACCACGATCCTGCAGGCGGACGCCGACAGCGTCCTGCCCGCCGGGCAGGTGGCCGGCACCGACCCGCCGGCCGGCGCTTCGGTGGCCTCGGACGCCCCGATCACGCTGAAGGTGTCCCGCGGGAACCAGATCACCATGCCCGACCTGCGCGGCCTGTTCTACGGGGATGCGCTGGCACAACTGCAGGCGCTCGGCTTCACCGGTCCGCTGCTCAAGGGTCCCGACATCCCGGAGGCCGTGGCGGGTCGGGACCAGCGGGCCCGGGTGGTGCAGCAGGACCCGGCCCCGCGCACCGGCGTCAACCGGGACGGCACCATCACGGTGAATTACGGCAGCTGATTCTTGCGGCTTTCGATCTCGGAGAGCTTCGCCAGCATGTTGTTGTAGGCGGCCAGTTCGGCGTCCTCATCGCGGTCCGCGGCCCGGTCCATCCGTTTGGCGGCGCGGTTGTCGCTGCGCCGCCACTGGATGAGCAGGGCCAACATCACCAGCACCAACGGCACCTCGCCGGTGGACCAGGCGATCCCGCCGCCGAGCTTCTGATCGGCGAGCAGGTCGGTCTGCCACGGCAGGCCCAGCGATCTGTAGAAGTCGCCCGCCAGCACCGTCTGCATGCCCATCAACACCACCCCGAAGAAGGCGTGCAACGGCAACGAACCGAACACCATCCCCAGCTTGGCCAGATGCGGGATCGGGCGCGGCGTCGGGTCGACGCCGATGACGACCCAGTAGAACAGGTAGCCGCTGAGCAGGAAGTGGATGTTCATGGCCAGGTGGGCGCCATGGCTGTCGGCGGCCGCGGTGAAGATTCCGCCGAAGTACAGGCCGTAGAAGCCGGCCACGAAGATCACCGTCGCGACGATCGGGTGGGTGAAGAACTTCGATACCCGGCTGTGCAGGGCGGCCAGCAGCCATTCCCGCAGACCCGGCGGGTTGTCCTTGCCGGCCGCGGGTAGCGCCCGCAACGCCAGTGTGACCGGCGCACCGAGCACCAGCAGCACCGGCACCAGCATCGACAGCAGCATGTGCGCGGCCATGTGCATGCTGAACATCGCCGGCATGTACCGGCCGAGCCCCGACGAGGTGGCGAACAGCAGCGCGGCGCACCCGAGCAGCCAGGCGACGATCCGGCCGGTGGGCCAGGCATCCCCGCGCCGGCGCAACCGCACCACCCCGGCGATGTAGACCGCGGCCAGCACGATCGCCGCCGTGCCGAAGATGAGATCGAAACGCCAGTCGAACAGCACCCGGGCCAGGGTGGGCGGGCCGGCCAGGTCGTAACCGATCGCGACGGCGGTGACCGACGGCAGCTCCACCGGCGGCGGTGGCGGGGTGCGGCCCAGGGCGACGGCGAGTCCGAAGGTCACCCCGAAGACCAGCGACTCGACCAGTGCCAGCCGGATCAGCGGCCGCCGGGCGGTCGGGTCGGCGGCCAGCGCGCGAACGCTCTGCCGGCGCTGCAGCCAGCCGAGGGCGCCGAGCACCACCAGTGCGGTGGCTTTCCCGATCAGCAGCCAGCCGTAGGTGTACTGGAACAACTCGGCGGGACGCACCCGGACCAGGGCATTGACGATGCCGGACAGCGCCATCGCCGCGAAGCACCACAGTGCCATCGCCGAGAACCGGCGGGCGGCGAGATCGACGTGGTCACCGCCGCGGACGGCGAGCGCCCACAGCGCGAGCAGTCCACCGGCCCACACCACGCCGGCGATCAGATGGATGAGCAGACTGTTGGTCGCCACGTCGTGGGCGCCGCCGGAGGACGAGTGCCCGGTCAGGGCCAGCGGCAGCAACGTCACCAGCGAGCCGACCAGCAGCACCGGCGTCCACGACCAGCGCAGCACCGGAATGCTGATCACCGTCACGATCGCGGCCAGCAGGGCGGTCCAGCGCCAGGTGCCCGCGGTCTCCACCATGCTGGCGACCGTCCAGACATCCATCGGGTTGAGCCGGCTGGTCAGGGGCGCACCGGTGATGTCGGACACGGTCAGCGGCACCAGCAGCGCGGCGCAGACCGCCCACACCCCGGAGGCCACGCTGCCGGTGCGCAACGCCCGGTAGCCGCCCACGTCGAGCACCCCGCTGCGCTGCGGTGGCACCAGGAACGCCGCCGTCAGGAACGACCCGACGGCGATGGCGGCGGCGATCTCACCGGCCGCCCGAACGAACGGCAAGCCATAGGTGGTGGCCGGGCCGGGATCGGGCAGCCCGGTCGCGGCCAGCGCATCCACGATGGACAGCGCACCGATGCCGGCAGCGACCGCTCCGGCCAGCAGTGCAATCACACTCAGGATCGGCCACACGGCGCTGGCGCGCTGCGTTGGCGCGACGGTCGTCATGCCCTCCAGCCTAAGTGGGGCGCTGTGCCGCCTTCGACCGGAGTGAGGCTTGCTCGCGCGCATAGAACTGTTTCCGTGCGGCGGCCTCCACGGTGGTCACGTCGGCGAGGATGCCGCGCATTTCGCTCAGGAAGGCGACGCGGCGCTCCGAGAGATCCGGTGCCCGCCGCAGCAGATCCTGGTCGGCGGCGACCTGCCGCGCCGTGGCGAACAGCAGCGCCGACACCGACTCCGCATTGCGCACCCGGGCCTGCGCCACGTGCTGGCGGCCGACCCCGAGCGCCCGCTTGGTCAGGTCGGGTTCGGAGATCTCCGGGGCGGCGTCCCGCAGCACATCGGCCACGATCTCGTAGGCCTCGAAGAACGGCCGCAGCATCGCCCCGCCGAGCAACGGGCGTTTGGTCTGCAGCACCGCGTCGATACCGTCGGGCCCGGAGGCGATCTTCTCCTCCCAGTCGCTGACCCAGGACATCTCCGCGGCGATGTTCTCCCGGAAGGTCGCCGAGTCGGCGAAGTAGAACTCGAACTTGAGCAGATCCCGCAGCCGCATGATCTGCGCCCAGAACGCGTCCAGCCAGTCCGACTCCGCGCGGGCCGCATGCACCAGGGCCAGCTCGATGAGTGAGGTCTCCAGGAAGGCGTAGATGATCGAGTTCCGGTAGAACGCCGCCTCGTGCTCGTCATCCGGCGCGATCCGCCAGACGGGTTCGCGCCCACCGTCGACCCGCGTCACCGGATGCCCACCCGACAGCGCGTCCACCGCGGCCCGCACCCCCTCCGGGGTGCGCAACCGGAGCACACTGTTGGTCATCGGAAGTTCTTTGCGTTCCAGGTAATCCAACGTGTCCTGCAGGGTGCGGTGCAGCTGCCCCTCGGTGAGCGCCACCCCGCGTGCGGTCAGCAACAGCGCCGAGACCAGGCCGGTGGCGTTGACCGGGGTGACCCGAACGATGCGCCACGCGACCTCGATGGCCATCCGCTGCATGGCCAGCCGCTTGGCGTCCGGGTCGGTGGCGATGGGGCCGCCCGGCTCGCCGAGATACTGGCGCATCGACACCGCCTCGGGAAAGCGGACGTAGATCTTGCCGTAGTTGCGCTCCCCCTGGGCCTTGACGAAGTTGTACAGCCACTTCGCGCTCTCGGGTGTCTTCTCCCCGCCGCGGGCGTACTCCGCGTACTCGACGGTCTCGTGCAACTGGTCGAAGCTGATCGAGACCGGTTGCAGCAGAATGTCTTCGCTGCGGCCGTCGAGGTAGGCGTCGGCGACGTAGGACAGCAGACCGAGTTTGGGCGGCAGCATCTTCCCGGTGCGCGAACGGGTTCCCTCGATCGACCAGTTCAGGTTGAACCGCTTCTCCACGATGTAGCCGACGTACTGGCGCAGCACGTACTTGTACAGCGGGTCGTCGAGCTTGCGGCGCAGGAAGATGACCCCGGAGTGCCGGAAGATCGGGCCCATGAAGCCGAAGGACAGGTTGATCCCGGCGAAGGTGTGCACCGGGGGCAGCCGGTTCTCCTGCATGGCCACCGGGACGATGACGCCGTCCAGGTAGGACCGGTGCGAGAACAGCAGCACCGCCGGGTGGGTCTCCAGGGCGTGCCGCAGTGATTCGATCTCGGTCTGGTCGTAGTCGATGTCGGGGTCGAATCCCCGGCTGAAGATGGCGCGCCCCAGAGTCGGGATGAGATCGACCGAGAAGCGGCTCCACCCGGTCGACAGTTCGTCGAGCATCTCGCCGGCCTTCTCCACGGTGGCGCCCGGGATCTTCTCCAGGCCCTCCCGGAACCGGGCCGAGGCCAGCATCTCCGGCTTGACCAGACGCGGCGATTTGTATTCCGGCCCGAGCAGCCGCAGCTCCACCCGCTCGATCGCGAGGATGGCCCGGCGAATGACGAAGTTGGCGAATTCCCGCGGGTTTTCGGCGATGGTGGTGTCGTTCCACTGCTGCCGGAGTTCGGAGACCTTGGCCGGCTCGCCGGCCACCACCCTGGCCCGCGACGGATCCTTGCGCAGGATGCGCCGCTGCAGCAGCTCCGGGGGCCGGTAGGTGTCGCGGCCCGAGATCAGCGAGACGATCTTGGACCGGGTGGGCAGACCGGCGGGGACCCAGAAGATCCGCACCGGCACCACGGACCGGTCCGGGTTGGCTTCCAGCAGTTGCACCAGGCGGGCCATCAGAGCCGGCGGCTGGTCCGCGGAATGCACCGGGAAGACCAGCACCTCGACCCGGGCCTCGGGTCGTTCGCGCCGCTGCTGGCGCAGCCAGTCGTCGAGCAGCTGCTGTTCGGCCGGGGAGACGACGGCGGCGAGCACCAGCGTGTCGCCCGTCGGGATGAAGCTGGTGAAATCCTCGACGGCCGGCTTCACGCCTGCTCCCCCTCGCCTTCGGACCGGGCCCGGAGCCGTTGGTACACAGCGGCGTCGGGCAAGGTGTCTTGCGGCCAGGACAGCAGGGTGTCCAGATAGAGCTGGCGGACTTCGGCGATGCGCTCGACCAGGTTCGCACTGGTCCAGTCGTCGGTGGGGATCGGCGGATACACGGCGACGTCGACCTTGCCGGCATTGAACGTGCTGGAGTCGCGGGCGGCCACCACCTCGGCGTTGCGGATGACGATCGGCACGATCGGGATGCCCGCGGCCATCGCGATCCGGAACGGGCCCTTCTTGAACGGGCCCACCTCGGTGGTGTCCAGCCGGGTGCCCTCGGGGGCGATAAGAATGGAAAGCCCCTTGCGGGCAAGCTCTTCCACCTTGCGCAGGCCCTCGACGGCGGCCTGGGTGTCGTCCCGGTCGATGAACGCCGCGTCCATCACCTTGCCGAGCGGACCCATCAGCGGGTTGCGCTCCAATTCCTTCTTGCCCACCCCGGTGAAGTCGGTGTTGACCAGTCGGCCGGCGATCATCGGGTCGGCCTGGTTGCGGTGGTTGAAGATGAACACCGCCGGCCGCTGTTTGGTCAGATTCTCCTCGCCGAGCACATTGAGCTCGATGCCGGTGGTCAGCATCAGCAGCTTGCTCCAGTTGGAGGTGAAGAAGTTGACGCCGACGCGTTTGTTGCGGGTCAGCAACCCCAGCCCGACCGCGCCGGCGGCCACCGTCGGGATGGTGGCCAGGCTGGCCAGGGTGCGCAGCTGGGACACCGGGCTGCTGCCGCTGCGGCTGCTGAACTTCAGGATGGGCCAGCCGCGCCTGGCGGCCACCGCGGCCATCTTCCCCGCCGGATTGGTGGGTCGAGGGTTGCCGACCAGGTACATCAGGGCGACGTCCTCGTCACCGTCGGCGTAAAAGTAGCTCCTGGACAGGTCAACCCCGTTGGCCGCCGAGAAGCGTTGCACGGCATCGGCTTTCCCGGGACCCCAGATGACCGGTTCCTCGACCTCGCCGGTGATCAGGCCGCTCTCGTCCACCTGGAAACGATTGCTCAAGATGTTGTCGATGCCGAGAAAGCGGGCAACGGGCTCAACTTGCACCGTCAACGCCGATGAGCTCAGCACCACGGTGTGCCCGCGGGCCTGGTGGGCCCGCACCATGGCCCGCATCTCCGGGTAGATCCGGTCACGCACGTGCTGGATGAACAGGCGTTCTCCGAGTTCGTCGAGATCGGTGATCGAGTTCCCGTGCAGCATCCGGGCGCCCTTGCCGATCAGGTCCTCGAACTCCGAACGTCCGAGTTGATGGTTGATGCCGGCCTGCACCATCCCGATGAACTGGGCGATGCTCATCTGGCCCCGCCGCAGTTGGTCGCGGGTCATCAGGACACCGGTGAAGCCGGCCACCAGGGTGCCGTCCAGGTCGAAGAACGCGCCGATCTCGGGTCCTTCCGGGCTGGCCTCGATCTCGGCCACGGTGCCCGGAAGGCGCATGATCTTCGAGCCGCCCGACTGTCCGTTCGCCGAACTCATTGCGCGCCACTCCTATTCGCTGCGGTGTTACCGGTTGCCGGTTCCGGGGCACTGAAGGAGGCCGCGACGGCCCGCCCCGCTCCGCCGAGGGCGAGCACCTCGTCGAAACCCTGCAGCAGGCTGCGCGTCCATAGGGCGTCGTCGGCGAACGCGGCCCGGTCATAACGGGTGGTGACGGTGATGTAGCCGCCTCGGGAGACCAGCACCGTCATCATCGCCACGCCGGGCAGCGGGCCGAGTCCGTAGTGCCGCAGCACCTGCGCCCCGGCGATGAAGGTGTCCCCGGGGAACACCGGGACATTGCTGGCCTGCACATCCGAGTTGACCACCGAGCCGGCCATCGATTCCAGCACGGCGTCGGGCAGGAAGCTGGCGATCGGCGCGATCGATCCGACCATGTCGATGGCGCGTTCCTCGCGCTTGCTGGTCATCTGGGAGCGGATCGCCCGGATCCGGCGTTCGGGGTCGGCGATGCCGACCGGTGCGGCGAGATTGACTCCGGCGAAACGGTTTCCACCCGCCGGGTCGTCGTCGGAGCGCAGGTTCACCGGGACCGCCATCGGCAGCGTGTCGATCGGCATGCCCTTGGCCTCGTGGTAGAGCCGCAACGCCCCGCACAGCCCGGCCAGGTAGGCGTCGTTGATGGAACCGCCGGCGGCCTTGGCGGCCGTGTGCAGGTCGGCGAACACGATGTCGATGGCCTCGCTGCGCGAACTCAAACTGCGCCGGCGCAGCAGCGGCGAATGATCGGCCACCGGCCGGGACACCCGGGTGGTGGACAGCGCGTAATCGACGACGCCACTGACCGCCGACGCCGGGTCGCGCACCACATTGGTGACCGCGTGCACGGCGCCACCGAGCAGGCCGAGGGCGGCGTTGGTGATCTTGAGCGGTAGCCGGTTGATGCCCAGTTTCATCAGGTCGTTGGAGGACAGATCCTGCGGAATCGGCAGCGGCGCAGGCTCACCGGCCTCCACGTCACGTTCCAGGTTGTAGATGTTGGCGAACATCTCGACGGTGCCGACCCCGTCGGCCACGGCGTGGCTCAGATGCAGGATGGTGGCGGCCCGGCCGTCGGCCAGGCCCTCCACGAGGGTGACGCTCCACAACGGCCGGGTGATGTCCATCGGCGACTGCAGCGCGATCTCAGCCAGATCGAGCACCTGACGCAGGGTGCCCGGTTCCGGGGCCCGGACCCGGCGCACATGGAAGTCCAGGTTGAAGTCGGGGTCGACGACCCAGCGCGGCGCGGCCGTCGGCAGCGTCGGCATCACCACCTTCTGGCGCAGCCGCAGCACTTTGCGCGAGGCCTGCTCGAACACGGCCCGGAAGCGTTCCCAATCGGGGGTGGTGTCAAGCAATTCGACGCCCATGATGCCGGACCGGGTACGGGGATTGGCCTCACCGCGGTGCAGCAGTGTGTCGACACCGTTCAGTTTCTGGGGCAGCCCCGCCGCGTCCAACGGCTGATTGCTCATCGCGCGAACTCTCCTCCTGCCTGGCGCTCCCCGGGCGGCCGCCATGCAGCGTCCACGCTAGTCGGCGGCGCCCTGCCGCGGCGCGGCTTTCGTAGCTGTCGTCACGCGTTCACGCCGAGGCGCGGTTCCCGTCGATCGGGTACGGGAGTTTGTCCGGCAGCTCACGGAAGGCCGAGGCCTGCAGGATCCGTTTCTGCTGACCGTTCCTGGTCGGTGTGATCCGGAGATTGACGGACACGCCGTGGTCGGTTGGCCGGATGTAATAGCACTCGTCGGTCTCCGGGCAGTAGATGCAGATGGCGTCGATGGCGTCCTTGTCGATGGGTGTGCTGTGGACGCCGTGCCGGTCGGTCCAGGTGGACCGGAGGTTGAGTTTGATGGTGCCGGTCCGGCCGGACCGGTACTTCACCTGGACGCGATGAAAGGTCCCACCCGCGTACGCGACAAGGTCGAACGGAGCATGCTCGGTCGCGGGGAACAGGACGTAGAAACCCTTGGCTACGAGATCGGCGAACGCTTTGGCGACGCCGAGGTCGCCCTTGTCCTTGGTGTGATGTCGAACCACTGATCGCTCTTTTCGTCGATTGCGGTGCGAGTAGCTTCACGTCCTGCGGATCTGTTTCTGCAAGGGAACGGTCTCGGTGTAAATTACGGATGTCCGCTTGCCCCCGTGGCGCAACGGATAGCGCAGCGGGTTTCTACCCCGTAGGTTGCAGGTTCGAATCCTGTCGGGGGTGCCATTTCTCGATCGTTTGGCGTGTGCTTCTCGTTCTTGACCGCACGCTAACGCACACCTCCGACAACCTGAGGTCCGTCACCACTCGCTGGGCCGGTAATCCTTCAGGAAGCAGCCGTAGACATCCTCGCCGGCCTCGCCGCGCACGATCGGGTCGTACACCCGCGCGGCCCCGTCGACCAGATCGAGCGGCGCGTGGAACCCCTCGTCGGCCAGCCGCAGCTTGGTCGGGTGCGGCCGCTCATCGGTGATCCACCCGGTGTCCACCGCGGTCATCAGGATGCCGTCCTGCTCCAGCATCTCCTTGGCGCTGGTGCGGGTGAGCATGTTGAGGGCGGCCTTGGCCATGTTGGTGTGCGGGTGGCCCGGCCCCTTGTACTTACGGCCGAACTGCCCCTCCATGGCCGATACGTTCACCACGTACTTGCGCCGGGCCGGGGCGGCGGCCATCGCCGGGCGGAGCCGGCTCACCAGGATGAACGGCGCGGTCTGGTTGCACAGCTGCACCTCCAGCAGCTCCATCGCGTCGACCTCGTGCACCCGCTGGGTCCAACTGTTGATCGAAGCGGTGTCGGGCAGTAGGCCACCCGCGTCGATGGCGGTGCCGGCAGCGATCCGCTCGGGTGAAGCGCTACGGGCCGTCAGAGCCAGCTCGGTCACCGGCGGGCTGGAGCGCAGCGACTCGGGGAATGACGGCGCGTGCGGCGTCTGGTGTTCGGCGAGGCTGCCCGCCAGCGCGGCCGGGTGCGCATCGCTGACCCGGTCGAAGCTGACCACATCCACCTGCGCGAGCTCCGGCGGCGGGGTGCGCTCGGCCTCGACCAGCGCGGAGTACGAACCCGGGGCCCGGCGCACCGTCTGGGCGGCATTGTTGATCAGGATGTCCAGCGGGCCGGCTGCGGCCACGGTGTCGGCCAGCGCTACCACCTGTGCCGGGTCCCGCAGGTCGATGCCGATGATCCGCAGCCGGTGCAACCAGTCCGCGCTGTCCGGCATGGCGGCGAAGCGCCGCACGGCGTCGTTCGGGAATCGCGTGGTGATGGTGGTGTGCGCCCCGTCGCGCAGCAGCCGCAGCGCGATGTACATGCCGATCTTGGCGCGCCCGCCGGTCAGCAGAGCGGTCCGGCCGGTGAGGTCGGTGCGGGCGTCGCGCTTGGCGTGGCTGAACGCCGCGCACTCCGGGCACAGCTGGTGGTAGAAGGCGTCCACCACGGTGTGGTGCTTCTTGCAGATGTAGCAGGCCCGGGACTTGAGCAGCGTGCCCGCGGTGGCCCCGGTGGCCGACGAGACCAGGGGCAACCCCGCCGTCTCGTCGTCGATGCGGCCGGGCGCACCGGTGGCGGTGGCGGCGATGACGGCCCGGTCGGCGGCCGCGACCGCGTCGCGTTTGGCGTGCCGGCGGGCCTTGCGGACCGCCTTGAAGATGCCGGCGGTGGCACGGCGCACGGCAACGGCGTCCGGGTGCTCCGGTGGCAACGATTCGACGTCGGCCAGCACCTGCAGACACGTGCTGAGCTTCTCGGGATCGATCGCGGTCACCGGGAAAGGGTACGGCGGGCAGGCCCCGGGGACCTATTCGGCAAAATCAGAGCCCAGCCCAGAACTGGCTGAGCACCTCCGCCGCGCGGCCGGGATCTTGGATCATCCACCAGTGCCCGAGACCGTCGAGAACCTCGGTGCGGGCGCCGGCCCGCTCGGCCGCGCGTCGACGCATCTCGTCGGTTCCGACGAAGGTGTCCTCGGTCGCCAGAATCGACAAACCCGGGCGTTCGGCGGCGGTCTCCAGCGCGGCACCCGCCTGCGCGATGGCCGGTTGGGCCGCCGACCGGTACAACCGCAGGATCGCGACGGCCATATCGTCGTTCTGCGCGGCGACCAGCGCCGGAGCGATGTCCGGGCCGACACCCATCCCGGCCAGGGTGGCGGCGCGCTCCTCCGGCGTTCCCGCCATCAGTGCAGCCACGCCCTCTTCCCCCGCTCCGGGCGTCTGCCAGATCTGCGCCAGGTCGTGCCAGACGTAGTCGGGATCGAAGACGCCGACGATGTCGCTGACCCAACTGCGGATCAGGTCGGGCCGGTGCATGGCGACGTTGACGACGTGACCGCCGCCCCAGTCGTGTCCGACCAGGTCGATGGGGCCGTCGAGTTCCTCCAGCTCCAGTTCCAGCCAATCCCGGTAGGCCAGATAGGTCGGGTCGAAACCCTCGGGCAGCGGTGTACCGAATCCCGGAGGGGACAGCGTGACGACGTCGGCACGCCCGAGCTCATCGATCAGTGGTCCCCAGATTGCGCTGGTTTCCGGATTGCCGTGGACGAAGACGACGGTCATTCAGTCATCGTGCCCGACGGTGGTCAACCCAGTTCGTCGAACGCGGCATCCAGGGTCGGGCGGATGGTCAGGAACGCCGCCAAACCCACCAACTCGAGCGGACGACGTGTGACCGGCCCGTCGGCGACCACGATCAGCGGAACGTCCTCGGGCAGCCGCTCGTGGGTTTCCACCAGCAGCGACATGCCGCACGAGGCGAACATGGAGGTTTCGGTCAGGTTCACGATCACCGCGGTCGGCTGCTTCTCCAGAGCCGTGGCGACAAGTCGTTCCAAGTCGGGAGTGGTGAGCATGTCCACGACACCGGAGCAGTTGATCACCACGGTGGTGTCGTGCCATTCCTGGGCAGACACCAGGGTCGATGGGCTGGATACGAACTGGTCAGACATTCGGAAACCTCGCGGAACCGTCGTTTCGGGGCGCTATGTCTCGCGGGCTGCGGCTCAACCGGACAAGCAAGAACGCTGATCTATGCCGTTGAGCCTACGTCAATTCGCCCGTGGGCGTGACCTGTCACGCCCACGGCATGGCAGTCTCGAGTGCGAAATCTGATTCCACGCTCACCAGACGCAGCGTCACACCCTGGGGGTATCCCATTTCGCGGCAAGACACCGACGGCACCGTCGACGGACTGGTTCCGGTCGGCACGCCCATCGATCTGGACAACTGTGCCCGCGAGCCGATCCACATCCCGGGCAGCATTCAGCCCCGGGGCGTGCTCGTCGTGGTCCAGGAGCCCGATTTTGGGATCCGCCAGATCAGCGCGAATGTCGCCGAGTTGCTGGGGCACGCGGTCGACGACGTCCTGGGCCGGCACCTTTCGGCTTTACTCGGACAGGCTGAGGCCGAGCGGATCGTGCAGGCCGCGTCCGCGTTCGGTGACCTTCGCCAACGCAACCCACTCGAGCTGGAACTGTCCGTCGACGGTCAGGTCCGCGCATTCGACGCCCTGCTGCACCGCGAACCCGGCGGGGTGCTGCTCGTGGAACTGGAGATCGCCTACGGCGAGCGGCCCTTCTCGTTCCCCAACACCTATCAGGCCGTGCGCAACTCGGTCGAGGAACTCAACCGCGCCGCGACCACGACCGAGTTGTACGACACCACCGCCCGCGCGGTCCGCGATCTCCTCGGGTTCGACCGGGTGATGGTGTACCGCTACGACCAGGACTACAACGGCGAGGTCGTCGCCGAATGCAAACGAGAGGACCTCAACTCCTTTCTGGGACTGCACTATCCGGCCAGTGACATCCCCGCCCAGGCCCGCGCCATGTACGAGAAGAAGTGGCTGCGTCTGATCTCCGATGTCGGTTACACCCCGACACCGTTGGTGCCGCCCACCGATCCGGCCACCGGGACACCACTGGATCTGACGCACGCCACCTTGCGCAGCGTCTCCCCCATCCACATCGAATACCTGCAGAACATGGGCGTGCGGGCGTCGATGTCGATCTCCCTGTTGCGGCACGGCCGGCTGTGGGGGCTGATCGCCTGCCATCACTACGCCGGGCCGCACCTGCCGCCCTACGGCGCCCGCGCGGCAGCCGAATTCCTCGGCTCGACACTGTCTTTGCGGCTCGTCGACCGCTTCGATGACGACCAGCTGCGGGAACGCCTGGCGGCACAGTCGATGCTCGCGCACATCACCGCCGCGACGCTGAATGACAGCGAACCGGTCGCCGCGGCTCTGCTCGGAACCCCGAGCGTGCTCGATCTGCTGCCCGCCGCCGGCGTCGCCGTCAACATCGGCGGCGAGTACCGCACCCAGGGAACGGTCCCCGCACCCGAAACCGTTGCCGCGGTAGCCACCTGGGCCCGCACCGCCGGGGAGGACACCGGCACGACCGAATGTCTGTCCCGCGAGTTGCCGGCCCTGGACCTGGATCCACAGGACACCGCCGGCGCGCTCGCGCTGAACCTGCCCGACGACCAGTACGTGATCTGGTTCCGGCAGGAGGCGCTGCGTTCGGTCGACTGGGGCGGCGATCCGCACAACAAGGCCATCGCGGTGCAGGAGGGCGACGAGATACGGCTCAGCCCGCGCAAGTCGTTCGACCGGTGGCGCGAAGTCGTCGACAAGTGTTGTGAACCTTGGGGACCGATCCAGATCGAGTCCGCCGAGATGCTGCGCGGGCATCTCGTCGAAGAGCTCTACCGGCGCACCCGAAGTGCGCTGCGGGTGGCCGACATCGTGCAGCGCAGCCTGCTGCCCGAGTCGATTCCCACCGTCCCGGGTTGGGACCTGTCCACCGACTACCGGCCGGCGGTGGGCGGCCGGGTGGGCGGTGACTGGTACGACGCGTTCGTGCTGCCGGACGGCCGGCTGACGGTGGTGCTCGGGGACGTCGCCGGTCACGGCCTGGCCGCGGCCGGCGCGATGGCGCAGCTGCGCAACGCGCTGCGGTCGCTGTTGTTCGCCGGCGCCACCCCCGCGGACGCGCTGAACCAACTCAACGCATTCAGTCGGCATCTGATGGCGCGGGCATTCGCCACCGTGGTCGCGGTGCGCATCGATCTGGACAGCGGGCGCACCGAGGCGGCGTCGGCCGGTCACCTGATGCCCTACCTGACCGGCGGGCGTGCCCCGGTGACGCCGGCCCCCATCCAGCTGTCGCCGCCCATCGGGGTCAAGGGCGGCAGCTACACCCACAGCGAGTTCGGCCTGGAGCACGGCCAAGGCCTGGTGATGTTTTCCGACGGACTCGTCGAACGGCGCAACGGCACCATCGACGGTGGGTTGGAGCGCCTCGCCCGGGTACTCGACCGCGCGGGTCAAGCTGGCGCGCAGCAGATCTCCGCGGCGCTGGAGCCCGAGGACACCGACGACGACGTCACCGTCATCGCGCTGCGCAGACAGTGACCCACCGCCCGGATCGAACCGGCCGGACCCGCATCTCGTGTCCCCCACACCACGTCTCGACACAGGGGTCCGACATGCACAGTTTCCTTCGCCCGCGTCTCGATCTCGCCGCCGCCGGACTGGCCGCCGTCACCGCCGCGGCGGTGTTGACGGCACCGCCGCCCGCCGTGGCACCGCCGCCGCCCACGATCACCGCCGATGTGCGGCTCGCCGCCACCTCGGTGCCGCCGGGCGGACTCATCGTCAGCTTCTGGCGCAACCAGGCCGTCTACTGCTCGCTCATCTGCCCCCTGCTCGCGCAGACCGGAGTGACCGCGGCGGCCACGACGCTGCAGGCGCCCGGCCGGTTCCTCACCGCGCTGTCCGCCGGCGACGTCCTCAAGGCCGTGGGCGCCGCGGTCGCATCGGTGACCGGCCCGACCCGAGCCGCGGCGCAACGCGCCATCGACGTCGATCAGGCCATCCCTGCGCAGCGCGCGCTGAACGCCTTCGAGGTCGGCGTCGTCGGACTGCTCGACGTGTTACCCGCCGCCCGCGGCGGGATACCGGCGGTGGTGTCCGCACTGGACCGGGCCCGCCGGGACACCTATGCGGCGCTGAATCTGCCGTTCGTCCCGAATCCGGAGCCGACGGTGCAGCCGCGCGGGGTGTTCCAGGTCGCGGTCATCGCCGCCATCGACGTGGTGGCGGCGGTCATCTTCCCGGCCTTCAATACAGTGCTGGCCGGGGTGTTCGCCGTTCCGGATGCGGTGGCGCAGGAGCTGGCCCGGACGGGCAACCCGGTCCGTGCGCTGCGCGCGGGAGCGAACACCGCCGCCGAGGTGGTGAACACGGCGGGCGGGGTGATCAAACACGCAGTGGTCGACGCCGTCGACGACATCCGGGCGGCGGCCGACCCTCGGCAACAGGTGCCCTCGCAGCCGCCGTCGCGCACCGAGCGGCGAACCCCGACAGCCGTGGCCCCGAGTGCGGCGGCAGACGACGAGGTTGTATCCCGCGGTGAGGAACAGATCCCGCCGACGCCGCGCCGGCACCGACAGCCCGACCCGCTGCGCGCGACCGGCTCGGAGCTGCGCCCGGCCGAACAGGGTGCGGTCCGCGCGGCCCATCCGGGACCGGTCGGCGAGGAGACCGACACCGAGACCCACGCCGACTCCGGCAACACCTCGGCGCACGACGATTCCGGCGACGCGCCCGAGCACGAGGCCGGCGACGCTCATCGCACCGACCGTGCGGGTCCGCGCATCACCCGGCACCACGACGGGCAGACCGCGCAACGCTGAGGTGTGAGCCCGGCAAGATCCGGGTACTGGTGCCCTCAGTGCGCCGACACCCACCCCGGGCCGGCGCGGGTCGAAAGTGACGGGATATGCGACTGGTTGCGGCCGCCCTCGCCGCCGTGATCGCCCTTGCCTGCGCAGCCTGCTCCCCCGGCCAGCGTGTCGACCTCGGCCAGGACGCCGGCAACCTGATCGCCGCGATAGCGGGCGAGCCCGACCAGTTGGATCCGCACAAGACCAGCGCGTACTTCTCGTTCGAGGTGTTGGAGAACGTTTTCGACACGCTGGTCGAACCCGACGCCGATCTCGTGATGCGCCCGGCGTTGGCAAGCTCGTGGGAGACCTCGCCGGATCAGTTGGTGTGGACGTTTCATCTGCGACCCGGGGTGACCTTCCACGATGGCAGCCCGCTGACCGCCGGCGACGTCGTCTACTCCTACCGCCGGATCATCGACGAAAAGCTGACCAACTCCGACAAGTTCAGCGCCGTCGCCGACGTCAGTCCCGTCGATGACCAGACGGTGCGGATCACCTTGACGCGCCCGACGCCCAATCTGCTGACGAATCTCGGCGGGTTCAAGGGCATGGCGATCGTGCAGCGCCGCAACGTCGAGGACGGGCAGATCGCCACCAACCCGATCGGCACCGGCCCGTTCGCGTTCGCCGGCCAGAAGAGCGGGGACTCGATCACACTGCGTGCCAACGACCGGTACTGGGGCGGTGCCCCGCAGATCCCCGGGGTGACGTTCCGGTTCATCAGTGAGTCCTCCACAGCCCTGTCGGCGTTGCAGGCCGGGGAGATCGACTGGACGGATGCAGTTCCCGCGCAGCGGGTCACCCAACTGCGCAATGACGATTCGCTGAGTCTGGCCGAAACACCCAGCAACGACTATTGGTATCTCGCACTGAACCTGGCCCGTGCGCCGTGGAACGACGTCCGGGTCCGTCAGGCCGTCTCCTTTGCGCTGGACCGGCCGTCGATCGTGCAGGCCACCAGTTACGGTACGGCGCAGGCGAATCAGCTCGCCATTCCGGAAGGAAACCCATGGTTCGTGCCGTATGACCGGTACAGCCGCGACCTCGATAAGGCCCGGGATCTGCTGCAGCAGGCCGAATCGGCACCCAGCACGCTGGACCTACTGGTCACCAGCGAGTACCCGCAGACGGTCACCGCTGCTCAGGTGATCGCCGACAACCTTGCGCCACTGGGTATCACCACGTCCATCCGCACCGTCGACTTCGCCACCTGGCTCGACGAACAGAACAGCGGGAACTTCGACATGCTGATGATGGGATGGCTGGGCAACATCGACCCGGACGACTTCTACTACGCCCAGCATCACACCGACGGCACCAGCAATGCGCAGAAGTTCTCCGATCCGCGGGTGGACCGACTGCTCGACGCCGGACGCACCGAAACCGACCAGCAGGCACGAAAGGACGACTACGCGCAGGCCGCCACGCTGATCGCCGACGAGGTCAGCTACATCTACCTGTACAACCCGGCGGTCATCCAGGCCTGGTCGCCGGAGTTGACCGGTTACGAGGCCCGCCGCGACAAGGCCATCCGCTTCCGGGACGCCGCACTGAACTCCGGTGGTGAGAGCCCGTGACGGTGCTGATCTTCCTGGCTCGGCGAATCGCCTATTCGCTGGTGGTCCTCGTCGGCGTCCTCGTCGTGGTGTTCGCGCTGGTGCATCTGGTGCCCGGTGACCCGGTGCGGATCGCGCTCGGAACCCGTTATACCCCGGAGGCTTACGAAGCGCTGCGCCAGGCCAGCGGGTTGGATCAGCCGCTGGTGAGCCAATTCGTGAACTATCTGGACCACGCCGCCACCGGGAACCTCGGCGTCAGCTTCCGCAACGGAGACCCGGTGACCGAGGTACTGCTGGAACGATTACCGGCGACGGTGTCGCTGGCCGCGGTAGGGATCGTGCTCGCCTTGGCGATCGCGCTGCCCGCCGGCATCTACGCCGCACTGCGCGAAGGCCGGGCCGCCGATGCGCTCGTCCGCATCACCAGCCAGTTCGGCTTCTCGGTACCGGACTTCTGGCTCGGCATCCTGCTGGTCTCGCTGTTCTCCACCGTGCTGGGTTGGTTACCGACCTCCGGTTACCGACCGTTGTTCGAGGATCCCGGCGGCTGGCTGCGGCATGTGATCCTGCCAGGGCTGACGGTGGGGCTCGTGGCGGCGGCGATCATGACGCGGTACGTGCGGTCGGCGGTCCTGGAGGTGACCGGCATGGGTTACGTGCGCACCGCCCGCTCGAAAGGCCTTGCGCCCCGGGTGGTCACGCTCCGGCACACCGTGCGCAATGCGCTGGTGCCGATCCTGACGATCGCGGGCATCCAGTTGGCGACCATCCTGAGCGGGGTCATCGTCGTCGAGGTGGTGTTCGCGTGGCCGGGTCTGGGCCGGCTGGTGTTCAACTCGGTGGCTGCCCGCGACTATCCGGTGATCCAGGGAGCGGTGCTGCTGATGGCGGTGCTGTTCCTGGTGGTCAATCTGCTGGTCGACGTCCTGTACGCGATCGTCGACCCGAGGATCCGGCTGTCATGACCGAACCGAGAACCGACGACGCGCAGCGGGTCCGGGCCTGGCGGTTGCTGGCCGGCAACCCGGTCACCGTCATCAGCGCCGTCATCCTGGTCGCCGTCGTGGTGATCGCGCTGACCGCATCGTGGATCGCGCCCTACGGCGTCAACGATGTGGATGTGCCGCAGGCACTGCGACCGCCGAGCGGCGCGCACTGGCTGGGCACCGACGAGCTCGGCCGCGACGTGCTGTCCCGGGTGCTGGTCGCCGTGCAGGCCTCCATGAAGGTGGCCGTGGTCAGCGTGGCCTTCGCCGCGGTCGTCGGGATCACGTTGGGGGTGCTGGCCGGGTACCGGGGCGGCTGGCTGGACACGGTCGTCATGCGGCTCGTCGACGTGATGTTCGCCTTCCCTGTGCTGCTGCTGGCGCTGGCCATCGTCGCCGTTCTCGGCCCCGGCCTCACGACGACAATTCTGGCGATCGGTGTCGTCTACACCCCGATCTTCGCGCGGGTGGCCCGCGCCAGCACGCTGTCGGTCCGGGTGGAGCCCTACGTGGCGGTGTCGCGGACGATGGGCACCGGTTCGGGATACATCCTGGCCCGGCACATCCTGCCCAACATCACCGGTCCGTTGATCGTGCAGACGTCGTTGTCGCTGGCGTTCGCCATCCTGTCCGAGGCGGCGCTGTCCTTTCTGGGGCTGGGTTTGCAGCCCCCGCAGCCGTCACTGGGCCGGATGATCTTCGACTCGCAGGGTTTCGTGACGCTGGCCTGGTGGATGGCGGTGTTCCCCGGGATTGCGATCTTCGTCATCGTGCTGGCGTTCAATCTGCTCGGCGACGGCTTGCGCGATGTGCTGGATCCCAAGCAGCGCAGCATGATCGAGGCCCGGAGGAAACGTTCGTGACGAACCCGGTGCTGGCCGTCGACGATCTGACCGTCCATATCGGGCGGCGCCGGATCGTGGGCGGGGTGTCGTTGACGGTCGAACCGGAACAGACGCTGGGCATCGTCGGCGAGTCCGGATCGGGAAAATCGATGACGGTACTGGCCGCCACCGGCCTGCTGGACGCCCCGGGCGCCGTGGCCGACGGTTCCAGCATCCTGGCCGGTGAGCAGCAGCTGATCGGGGCCTCGGCCCGAGAATTGCGGCGGGTGCACGGTGGCCGGATCGGGTTCGTCTTCCAGGATCCGGGGACGTCGCTGAACCCGTTGCTGACCATCGAAAGGCAGATCACCGAATCCCTGGAGACGCACCGGAATCAGACCCGTCGCCAGGCCCGGGTGCGCGCGTTGGAACTGCTGGAGGCGGTGGGGTTGCCCGAACCGCAGAACCGGATGAACAGTTATCCGCATCAGCTGTCCGGCGGCCAGCGTCAGCGGGTGATGATCGCCATCGCCCTGGCCTGCGATCCGGAGTTGTTGGTCGCCGATGAGCCCACCACCGCGCTGGACGTCACCACCCAGGCGCAGATCATCGAGTTGGTGCAGAACCTGCAGAAGGACTTCGGCACCGCGGTGGTGTGGATCAGTCACGACCTCGGCGTCATCGGCGAGGTGGCCGACACCGTCACGGTGCTGAGGGACGGCGCGGTGGTGGAACAGGCGGAAGTCGATGCCATCTTCACCGCACCCCGAGAGGGGTATACCCGTGAATTGCTCACTGCGCGGCCGGTATTGGATGGTGAGGGCCCCCCACCCGCGCCACCGGACGCCGAGCCGCTGCTGGAGGTGGTGGGGCTCGATGTCCGTTTCCCGGTGCGCACGCCGACGGGCCGGTCGGTGATACACGCGGTCAAGGATCTGTCGTTCTCGATTCGGCGAGGCGCCACGCTGGGGTTGGTCGGCGAATCGGGTTCGGGCAAATCGACGGTCGCGGCCGCCCTCACCGGTCTGGCGGTGCCCGATTCGGGTACCGCGACGCTGGACGGCACCGATGTGTTGACGGTGCGCGGTGCCGAGCAGAAGGCCGTCCGGCGGCGCATCAGCCTGGTGATGCAAGATCCTTTCGCCTCGTTGAATCCGCGTGCCCCGGTCGGGGTTTCCGTCGCTGAGCCGCTGATCGTGCACCGCTTGGTCCGCGCAAGGCCGGAGCGGGACGCCCGGGTCGGCGAGCTCCTCGACTCGGTGGGACTGTCGGCGTCCTTCGCGGGCCGCTACCCGCATGAGCTGTCCGGCGGGCAACGTCAGCGGGTCAGCATCGCGCGGGCGCTCGCCGTGCAGCCGGAGCTTCTGATCCTCGACGAGGCCACCGCGTCGGTGGATGTGTCGGTGCAGGCCAAGGTGCTGGACCTGCTGCTGGAGTTGCAACGCGAACTCGGGCTGACCTACCTGTTCATCGGCCACGATCTGGCGGTGATCGAACGCCTGAGCCACGATGTGCTGGTGTTGCGCGGCGGCGAGATGGTCGAATACCGGCCCGCCGCTGAACTTTTCGCCGCACCTGAGCACGAGTACACCCGCGCGTTGCTGGCGGCGGTACCACCGGACCGGTCCACGACGCGGTCATGACGGGTACGGATTCCGTCCCGGCCGAGTACTGGAATCACAACACGGCCTACCACCCGTGGGTGCTGAACCTGGCCCGGCGGCGGCGCGGTGATGTGCTGGACGTCGGGTGCGGTGACGGACTGCTCGCGCAGCGGTTGGTTCCCGTGTCCCGCTCGGTCACCGCGATCGACCCCGATCCGGCGGCGGTGGCCCGGGCCCGGCAGCGCCTCGACGGGCAGCCCTCGGTCTGGGTACAGGAAACCACGTACGACGCATTCGATCCGGGACCGCACCGGTTCGATCTGATCACCTTCGTCGCCACCCTGCATCACATGGAGTTGCGGCCGACGCTGACACGTGCGGCCGGCATGTTGGCCCCGGGCGGCACGCTCGCCGTGGTCGGCCTCAGCGCGAACAAGACTGTGCGCGACTGGTTCTGGTCGCTGATGTGTGTGCCGCTGGTACGCATCGCCGCACTGTGGCATCACGAGGTTCCCGATATCGGCGTGGTCGTCGCCGACCCGCGCGAAGGTCTCGATGACATTCGGCACGTGGCCGGCGACGTCCTGCCGGGAGCCACCCTCAGGCGTGCTCTCTACTACCGCTATCTACTGTCCTGCACGCTTGGGTGACTGGTCCCAGTCCTCGGTCCGGATGGCCGCGGTGGCGTCCGGCATGACGCTGCCGGTGCCCGGGGTGGACAACGACCAGCCCCCGACTCCCTCGCAGACCAGGTCGGTCGGCATGGTCACCGTCGTCGGCACCGGTACCGGCAGACCGCTCACGGCAGGCATATTGAGCTGCGGTGTGGGCAGGAATCCTGTCACACCGGTTCCGCTGGGCACCCCGAGGGAGGGCTGCGGAAGCATCTCGGCGAGGATGCCCGTCACACCGGCCAACGGCGCCATCACCATTCCGGGGATGCCTGTTGCCGCACCGGCCGCCGGGGCGATGACGCCCGGGATGCCGGCGAAGGCCGTGCCGCCTCCGGCGGTCGCGGCCGGGGCCGCAACTCCGACAGCTGCTGCGGGGGCTGCGGGGACAGCGGCCTGGACCGCGGCCACCGCTGGTGCGGTCACCGCCTGAACGGCCCCGAGTCCACCCGTGCTGGCCATCAGCGGTCCGACGACCGCGGCGTCGACACCGCCGGCCCCGGCGCCACCGGTGCTCGCCATGCCCGTGGCGCTCGCTGCGCCTGCGCCACCAGCGCCACCACCGGCCGCCCCGGCACCACCACCGGCTGCACCGCCGCCGCCGGCACCCGCACCACCTGCGGCTCCGCCGCCGGCACCCGCACCGCCACCGGCCGCGCCGGCACCGCCACCGCCACCACCTGCGCCACCAGCGCCACCACCGGCCGCCCCGGCACCGCCACCTGCACCTCCGGCGCCAGCTCCGCCGCCGGCTCCCGCGCCACCGCCACCTGCTCCACCGGCACCAGCGCCACCACCAGCCGCGCCGCCACCACCGGCCGCGCCGCCGCCTGCACCAGCGCCACCGGCCCCTGCTGCCGGGATTGCCACTGCGGCAGCGTCTTCGAGTGCTCCCGCAGCGGGTCCGCCCACTCCGGCCGCATCCGCCAACGGCAGTCCGCCGCCTGCGCCCGCGGCATCGGCAAGCGGAAGCCCGCCACCGGCACCCGAGCCCTGAGCGACGACCCCTTCGGCAGCCGCGAGACCCCCGGGCGCCGCACCGGCAGCGGCGTCGAGCACGGCTGCCTCCGGTCCACCCGCGTTCACTCCGGTGTTGGCCAGCATGGGTCCGATCGCCCCGGCATCGAGCAACGGAGCACCGACTGCCTCCGGTTCCACGACGGGAGCCGCACCGCCGAGCGGGGCACCACCGGCTGCCGGGGCACCGCCACCGACCGGAGCACCACCGCCCACGGGCGCACCGCCACCCACCGGAGCGCCACCGCCCACAGGCGCACCACCGGCCGCACCGCCACCTGCGGGTGCACCACCCGCGGCGCCTCCGCCCACGGGAGCTCCGCCGCCGGCTGCGCCACCGGCCGGCGCACCGCCGCCGATTGCACCGCCTTCACCACCGGCGCCACCTGCTCCGGCACCACCTGCACCACCTGCTCCGGCACCGCCTGCAGCACCACCGCCGGCAGCACCTGCTCCGCCCGCGCCGCCTCCGCCGGCAGCGCCACCGCCGCCGACTGCACCTGCAGCGGCTTCGCCACCGCCGACCGCCGCGGCCGGGGCCGCGGCCTGGACCACGGCCGCCCCGGGCGCGGCGGCTGCCGCACCCGCATCGGCGACGGCGGCCGCGGGCGCCCCGCCGACGACCGCGCCGGGCGCACCGCCCACCACAGCACCGGGCGCACCTCCCACCACGGCACCGGGTACGCCGGCCGCGCCGGGCACGCTGATCCCGGGGATGCTCACGTCGGGCATATCGATGTCTATGGGCACCGAAAGCTCGGCCGGCGGAGCAGCCACCTGAACCGGCGGTGCATGAATCTCGACCGGAGGCGCGGCCACTTCCACCGGGGGTGCAGCGACCTCAACCGGAGGCAACGCCACCTCCACGGGAGGAGCGGCCACCTCGACCGGAGGCAACGCCACCTCCACCGGAGGTGCGGCCACCTCTACCGGAGGTGCAGCCACCTCTACCGGAGGCAACGCCACCTCCACCGGAGGAGCGGCCACGGCAAGTTCCACCGGCGCCCCTGCGGCCCCGCCGCCTTCGATGACGCCGCCGACCGGGGCTGCACCGCCACCGACCGCACCACCACCGGCTCCACCGGTCGCACCGCCACCCGCGCCGCCTGCACCAGCACCGCCGCCCGCACCACCAGCGCCGCCGCCCGCACCACCGGCTCCACCAGCTCCACCGGCTCCACCAGCTCCACCGCCCGCGCCACCGGCTCCACCGCCAGCGCCTCCACCGGCACCTCCACCGGCAGCGCCTCCGCCGCCTCCGGCACCACCTCCGGCGCCTCCACCATCCCCGCCACCGACCGCGGCGACCGGGGCGCCAGCCTGACCGCCACCGATAGCGGGTGCGGCGGCCGCAGCGGGAGCTGCACCGGCACCGTCGACCACCGCGGCCGCCGGAACAGCGGCCTCAGCCGCCGGCGGAACGACCGCGGCGGCGTCCACGAGCGGACCGGCGGGCGGACCGGCCGCCCCGACATGCGCTGCTGCAGAATCGATTACGCCACCGCCGGGAGCGCCGGCACCCTCACCGCCGCCGGGGGCTCCCCCGCCGACTCCTTCGCCACCGCCGGGCGCGCCGCCACCGCCCACATGCGCGGCAGCATCGGCGATCGGAGCACCGGCGCCGGCACCGCCGGGAGCCGCTGCCGCCAAGTCGTCGATGACGCCGGCCGCCGGACCGCCGGTGCTCGCCACGCCCGCGGCGCTCGCCGCGCCCGCACCACCGGCACCACCACCAGCCGCGCCAGCACCGCCCGCACCACCGCCAGCAGCACCCGCACCACCACCAGCAGCACCCGCACCACCACCAGCAGCACCCGCACCACCTGCACCTCCGGCGCCACCACCAGCAGCTCCGGCACCACCCGCACCACCCGCACCACCACCAGCAGCACCGGCTCCACCTGCACCTCCGGCACCACCACCAGCAGCACCGGCTCCACCGGCACCACCACCAGCAGCACCGCCGCCCGCACCGCCGCCGCCAACCGCACCGGCCGCCGGGATAGCGCCGGCCGCGGTGGCCGGCGGGACGACGACGGGCGCCGCGCCGGCGCCGGTGAACGGCGCCGCAATGCCCTGAAGAGACTCGCCGATATCAGGCGGGGAGGCTGCCAGCTGCTGCACCATGCCCACACAGGGCACCCCGCCCGCGCTCGTTTGCAACGCCGGTTGCGCCTCAGCCACAGCACTCAACAACAGCGGCGGCGTGCACAGTGCCGCCGCCGCAAAGATGCTGACAGCCAGACGATTTGACTTACTCACCATGTCATCCCCAAGCGCTTTCATATTTGACGTTGCAGTCAGGGAGAAAGGTAAATGACATGAATGCAACTAACCCGCGCGACAAATTCGACGGTTATCGTTCCGATGCAAAGGAGATCCGGGGCTGTGACAGAACGCGGAGAAACCCCCAGGACAGCGGCTGACCATGAGTTCTCCGAGGGTTCGGACACCGCGTGTCGGACCTCCGCATCCAGACGCAAACCCCGCTCCGTAGCCTGAGGCCATGTCTGAGCTTGTTCTCGTCGACGTCGTCGACCGCGTCGCCACCGTCACCGTCAACGACCCGGACCGGCGCAACGCGGTCACCGCCGAGATCTCGGCCGGCCTCCGCGCCGCCATCGAGGCCGCCGAATCCGATACCGGCATCCACGCCGTCATCGTCACCGGCGCGGGTAAGGCCTTCTGTGCCGGCGCGGATCTGACCGCACTCGGGGAAGCCGCCGAGGACGGACTGCGCACCATCTACGACGGATTTCTGGCCGTGGCGAACTGCACGCTGCCCACCATCGCCGCGGTCAACGGTGCCGCGGTCGGCGCCGGCCTGAACCTCGCCCTGGCCGCCGACGTCCGGATCGCCGGACCCGCGGCACTGTTCGATCCGCGCTTCCAGAAGCTGGGGATCCATCCTGGAGGCGGCGCCACCTGGATGCTGCAACGCGGGGTCGGCCCCCAGGTGGCACGGGCCGCGCTGCTGTTCGGTAAACGCTTCGACGGCGACGAGGCAGTGCGCTACGGCCTGGCTCTGGAGGTGGCCGACGACCCCGTCGCCGCGGCCCGGCAGTTGGCCGCCGGCCCCGCATCCGCACCGCGGGACGTGGTGATCGCGACCAAGGCGTCGATGCGGGCCACCGCCAACCCCGGTTTCCTCGACAGCGAGCAGCACGCCATCGCCGTCGACGTGGAGATCACGCCCCAGGCACAGTCCATCCAGTCACCGGAGTTCCAGAGCCGACTCGCCGCGGCGAAGAAACGCTAAGCGTCCAGCAGCGCGAGTTCGGGCGTCTCGATCAACTCCTGCAGTTCCCGCAGGAACGCGGCCACCTGCGCGCCATCGGCGATGCGATGGTCGAAAGCACAGGTCAGCGACATCGTCGGCCGGGCTACCACCGCATCGTCGACCACCACCGCGCGCGGTTTCAGCGACCCCATCCCGAGGATCGCGGCCTCCGGATAGTTGATCACCGGCACCCCCTCGTCCAGGCCGAGTGCGCCGAAGTTCGACACCGTGAACGTCGATCCGGACAGCTCCGTCGGGCGCAGTGTGCCGTTGCGCGCGCCCTCGATCAACCGGGTCACCTCGACGGCCAACTCCCGGGTGGGGCGGGTCTGCGCATCGGTCACCACCGGCACCAGCAGCCCCCGCTTGGTGGCCACCCCGATGCCGAGATGGATGGACGGGTGCCGGTGCAGACGCGGGCCGTCCGGGGTGTCCACCCAGGTCGAGTTCATCAGCGGGTGATGCCTGAGCGCCAGGGTCAGCAACCGCAACGTCAGCGCGAACGGGGTCACCTCGAACCGCGCCGCCAGCTTCAGCAGCACCGTACCGTCGACCACGACGGTGGCATGCGCATCCGGAATTTTGCTGCGCGACAACGTCATCCGCTTGGCCATCTCGACCTGCACGCCGTTGGGCGCCACCAGGTCCGGCATGTCGAACGCCGACGACTCGGCAGGCGCCGCAGAGGCCGCCAGCACGTCGTCGCGGGTGACGACACCGTTGCGGCCGGTGGGAGCGACCGCGTTCAGGTCTACCCCGGTTTCGCGGGCGAGTTTGCGGGTGGACGGTTTGGCCCGGGCGCGCCGAGACCCGTCCAACCGGTCGTCGGCGCCGTAACCGACCAGCACGGCACCGGATGCTCCCCCTTCGGCAGGCTCGCCCTCGTCAACCGGCTCGTCCACGGCGCGGGGCGCGACACCCTCCCCGACGATGCGGACCAGCACCGCACCGACCGGCAGTGTCTGGTCCACGTCGCCGCCGAGCTCGAAGATCCGGCCGGCGTACGGGCTGGGGATCTCCACCTCGGCCTTGTTGGTCTCCAATGTGCACAGCACCTGGTTCAGCTCGACGACATCGCCCACAGCCACCGACCATCCGGTGATGGTGGCCTCCTCCAATCCCTCACCGAGATCCGGGACGCGGAAGTCGAGCAGCTGCGAATCGGTCATTGCGCCAACGCTTTCTCGACGGAGTCCAGTAGTCGGTCCACTCCCGGCAGCCAGAGCTTCTCCAGTCGGGCCGGCGGATACGGGGTGTCGAAACCGGTGGCACGCAGCACCGGTGCCTCCAGGTCGTAGAAGAGCTCCTCGGAGATCCGGGCCGCCAGTTCGGCGCCGAACCCGAGTGTCCGCGCACCCTCGTGCATCACCACACACCGTCCGGTGCGCTGCACGGACGCCGCGACGGTTTCGAAGTCCAGCGGGTTCAGTGACCGCAGGTCGATGACTTCCAGGTCCCAGCCGTGCTGTTCGGCGGCCAGCTCCGCCGCGCTCAGCGCGGTGTCGACCAGCCCACCGTAGGTGATCACACTGCAATCGGATCCGTTGCGCGCCACTGATGCCCGCCCGAACGGCAGCGGCGCGGTCTCGGTGTCGACGGCGTCGCGCGTCCAGTAGCGACGTTTGGGTTCCAGATAGACGACCGGGTCACGACAGGTGATGGACTGCCGCAGCAGCCAGTACGCGTCCCACGGGCTGGACGGCGTCACGACCTTCAGCCCCGCGGTGTGCAGCCAGTAGCTCTCGGTGGACTCCGAGTGGTGCTCGATCGCCCCGATGCCACCGAAGGACGGGATCCGCACCGTCACCGGCATGTCGATGTCACCGTGGGTGCGCATCCGGTACTTGGCCAGCTGACTGACCATCTGGTCGAAGGCGGGCGCCGCGAACCCGTCGAATTGGATCTCGGGCACCGGGACGAATCCCCGTATCGCCATGCCGATCGAAATGCCGATGATGGCCGATTCGGCCAGCGGGGTGTCGAAACACCGCTGCGGACCGAAGGTTTCGGCCAGACCGTCGGTCACCCGGAACACACCGCCGAGTGCGGCGACGTCCTCGCCGAACACCAGCACCCGGTCGTCGTCTGCCATCGCGTCGTGCAGGGCCCGGGTGATGGCCTGGGCCATCGTCAGCCGGGTGGGGCGCGGTTCGGTTGCGTCGTCACCGCTCTTCGCGGACCGCTCGATGATCTGCGTCATGGCCTCAGTCCTTCCCCAGCTCGACGAGCAATTGGTCACGCTGGCGGGCCAACTCGGGGGTGATCTCGGCATAGACGGAGTCGAAGACGTCGGCGATGTCCATATCCGGTGCGCCGACCACGGCGTCGCGTAGCTCGGCGCGCAACCGGGTGGCGCGGCCGGCGACCCGTTCGGCCAGTCGTTCGGTCAGCACCCCCACCGAATCCAGGTACGTGGTGTACCGGTCGATCGGGTCCCGTGCGGCCCACTGCTCGACATCCTGGGCCGTCCGGTAGCGAGTGGGGTCGTCGGAGGTGGTGTGCGGTGCCATCCGGTAGGTCATCGCCTCGATGTAGGTAGGCCCGCCGCCCTCGCGGGCCCGCTGCACCGCGCGTTCCATCACCGTGAAGCAGGCCAGCACGTCGTTGCCGTCGACCCGGACCGCGGGCATGCCGTACCCCGCGGCACGGTGCGCCAGTGACTCGGCCGCGTACTGGTGGGCGGCCGGTACCGAGATCGCCCACTGGTTGTTCTGCACCACGAATACGCACGGTGCGCGGAACACCGCGGCCACATTCAGTGCCTCGTGCGCGTCTCCCTCGGAGGAGGCGCCGTCGCCCATATAGGCCACCGTCACCGAGTCCTCGTCCAGACGTTGGGCGGCCATGGCGGCACCGACGGCGTGCAGGCCGTTTGCCCCGATCTGGATGCAGAACGGGGCACAGCACTTCTCGGTGAATGACAGCCCGCCGTGCCAGGTGCCGCGCCACACCGCACTCATCTGCGCGGGCGTGATGCCGCGGGTCAGGAACGCGCCGAGCTCGCGATACGCCGGGAACAGCCAGTCGGTCTTGCGCAGGCAGGCGGCGGTACCGACCTGGGCGGCTTCCTGACCACGGCAGGACGCGTAGAGCGCGAGCTCGCCCTGCCGTTGCAGATTGACGAACTCGGTGTCGAGTTCACGGGTGAGCACCATCTGCTCATAGAGCCAGCTCAGTGTTTCCGGCGGCAGATCACGACGGTAACGGCTGTCATCGCTCGGCGTCCCGTCCGGCTGGACGAGCTGCACCACATCGCCTACCGACCCACCGTCCATACCGCCTCCTTCAGATGGCGACATGTTAGGCCGCCCGTCCACAGGTTGCTGGGTACTGCGGCAATCGGCGCGATCCCCCTTGGTCAGGGGTGCCGGCTAGCTACCGGGGTGTGGTGCCAGCGCGACGATCCGCTCCGCCCGTCGCAATACCGGGGCATCCACCATTATGCCCTCGAAAGCCCACGCACCCTGTTGATCGCCGGCGGCGGCCAGGATGTGTCGGGCCCACTCGACCTGCTCCGCGGTGGGCCGGTAACCCTCGCGGATCACCGACACCTGGCTCGGGTGCAGTGCGACCTTGACGTCGAAGCCGACCGCGACGGCGTCATCGGTCTCCCGGCGCAGCCCGTCGAGATTCTTGATGTCGATGTACACCGAGTCCAGCGCCAGCTTGCCGTACGCCTTGGCGGCCAGCAGCGACTGTGAGCGCACGTGCGTGGCGACATCGCGGTAGGTGTCGTCGGGGAACCGGTTGGCGGTGCCGCCCATGAACCCGAACAGGTCCTCGGCACCCCACATGACACCGAGCGCGTTGGCGGCCGCCGCGGTCTCGGTCACCTTCAGCGCGCCGAGCGGCGTCTCGACGAGCAGGATCACCTGCAGCGGCGCCAGCGCGGTGATCTGCTCGGCGGCCTCGCATTTGGGCAGCATGACGGTGGTGTACCCGGTGCGCGCCAGCGCTTCCAGGTCGAGGCGCTGGTCCTCGGTGTCGTGGGCGTTGATGCGGACGACCGTGCGGGTCGGGTCCAGCGGGGTGTTGACCACGGCTTCCCGCGCGGCGGGTTTGTCGCCCGCACCGTCCTCCAGGTCGAGGATGACGACGTCCGCTGCCGCAGCGGCCTTTTCGAACCGCTCCGGGCGGTCGGCCGGGCAGAAGATCCAGGCCGGTCCGGGGCTGGCGAGCGTCACTGGTCCTCCTGCGGTTTCTTGCGCACCATCGTCTTGCGGGATGCCGTGGCCACGATGTCGCCGTGCTGGTTACGGCCGGTGTGGGCGAAGGTGACGATGCCCTCCCCGGGACGGCTCTTGGATTCCCGTTTGTCGATGACCTCGGACTCCGCGTACAGCGTGTCGCCGTGGAAGAGCGGCTTGGGGAAGGCGATGTCGGAGAAGCCGAGGTTGCCGACGATGGTGCCCTGGGTCAACTGGGCCACCGACAGTCCGACCAGGGTGGACAACGTGAACATCGAGTTCACCAGGCGTGCGTTGAACGGCGGCAACGCATCGGCGAATGCGGCGTCCAGGTGCAGCGCCTGGGTGTTCATGGTCAGCGTGGTGAACAGCACGTTGTCGGCTTCGGTGATGGTGCGGCCGGGCCGGTGCCGGTAGACGACGCCGGGCTCGAACTCCTCGAACCACAGCCCACGCTGTTCGACGATTTTCTTCCCGCCGTCCCGCCCGGCCTTCTTCTCGCCGTCCCGCCCGGCCTTTTGCTCTGCGCTCACAGGCCCAGCTCCCGCCCGATCAGCATCAGCTGCACTTCGGTTGTCCCTTCGCCGATTTCGAGGATCTTGGAGTCCCGGTAGTGCCGGGCCACCGAGTACTCGTTCATGAAGCCGTAACCACCGAAGATCTGGGTGGCGTCGCGGGAGTTGTCCATGGCGGCCTCGCTGGCCACCATCTTGGCCACCGAGGCGGCCTTCTTGAACGGCTTGCCCGCCAGCAGCAGGGCGGCGGCGTCGTAGTAGGCGGTGCGCGCGACGTGCGCGCGGGCCTCCATCCGGGCGATCTTGAAGGCGATGGCCTGGTAGGTGCCGATCTTGGCGCCGAACGCCTCGCGCTCCTTGGCGTACTTGACGCACTCGTCCACGCAGCCCTGCGCGGCGCCGACCGACAGCGCGGCGATTGCGATCCGGCCCTCGTCAAGGATGCGCAGGAAATTCGCGTAGCCGCGGCCCCGCTCGCCGAGCAGGTTCTCCCGGGGCACCCGGACATCGTCGAAGCTCAGCGGGTGGGTGTCCGAGGCGTTCCAGCCGACCTTGCTGTAGGCGGGCTCGGCGGTGAACCCGGGGGTGGGCACCGGCACCAGGATGGAGGAGATCTCCTTCTTCCCGTTGCTTTCCCCGGTCACCGCGGTCACGGTGACCAGTTTGGTGATGTCGGTGCCGGAGTTGGTGATGAACTGCTTGGAACCGTTGATGACCCAGTCCGAGCCATCCTCCTTGGCGGTGGTCCGGGTGGCGCCGGCGTCGCTGCCACCGCCGGCCTCGGTCAGGCCGAAGGCGCCGAGGGCCTTGCCGCTGGCCAACAGCGGCAGCCACTCCTGCTTCTGCGCGTCGTTGCCGAACCGGTAGATCGGCATGGCGCCCAGCGAGACACCGGCTTCCAGGGTGATGGCGACGCTCTGGTCGACCTTGCCCAGTTCCTCCAGCGCGAGGCAGAGCGCGAAGTAGTCGCCACCCATGCCGCCGTACTCCTCGGGGAACGGCAGACCGAACAGGCCCATGTCGGCCATCCCGGACACCACTTCGTAGGGGAAGCTGTGTTCCTCATCGTGTTTGGCGGACACCGGCGCGACGACGTTCTGCGCGAAGTCGCGGACGGTCTTGGCCAGTTGTGCGTAGTCGTCGGGTAGTGACCCGGTCGACAAGAAGTCAGTCATGACTCGGTCTCCTTGGTTGCAGCAATGATTCGGGCCAGCGGCTGGCCCACCTTGACCTGGTCGCCGACGGCGACGAGAAGTTCGACCACGCCGGCGACCGGCGCGGACAGTGCATGTTCCATCTTCATGGCCTCGACGGTGACGACGACGGTGCCGGCGCTCACCTCGGTCCCGGCCTCGACGCCGACGGCGACGACGGCTCCCGGCATCGGGCTGAGAAGTTCGGCGTCCCCGGCGTGTTCGTCATCGGGACGGACCGGTGCCTCACGCACCTCGTGCACGGCGATGGCGCGTTCGGGCCCGGCCAGCCAGACGTGGCTGGTCTCGGCGGCGACGACGTACTCGACGCGGGTTCCGTCGACGGTCATAGCCAGCGTGCGGTCCCGGCGTGCGGCGCTGATCCGGTAGCTGTCACCGTGTTCGACCTCGGCCACCGCGGCGTCGGGGGTGCCGGTGATGCGCACATGGTCGGTCCGCTCCCCCGCGCCCAGGCGCAGCACCGTGGGTGCGTGCGCACCGGTGCGCCAGCCCGTGGGTACCGACCACAGGTTGGTATCGGCGTGCGCCCAGGTGTCCAGCCAGCGGTAGGCCGCGGCGGCGATCAGTTCCTGGTCGGTGGCTTGTGGCGCAACGTAATCGGGTGTGCGCCGGTCCAGCAGCCCGGTGTCGAGCCGGCCCGCGGCCACATCGGGATCGGCGAGCAGGAAGCGCAGGAAGTCGATGTTGGTGGTGACGCCGAGCACGGCGGTGTGCGCCAGCGCCCGGTCCAGGCCCTGCAACGCCTCGTCGCGGTGGGCGCCGTGCACGATCACCTTGGCCAGCATCGGGTCGTAGTCACTGCCCACCACGGTGCCCGGGTAGATGCCCGAATCGTTTCGGGCCCGCGAACTTTCGACGACGTCGAGCACGGTGCCGCCGGTGGGCAGGAACCCGTTGCCGGGATCCTCGGAGTAGACGCGGGCCTCGATGGCGTGCCCGGTCAAGGTGATGTCCTCCTGGGCGATGCCCAGTTCGGCGCCGGCGGCGATGCGGATCTGCTGTTCGACCAGGTCCACACCGGTGACCATTTCGGTGACCGGGTGCTCGACCTGCAGGCGGGTGTTCATCTCCATGAAGAAAAATTCGTCGGGTGCATCGGCGGAGACGATGAACTCGACGGTCCCGGCGCCGGTGTAGTCGACGCTGCGTGCCGTGTTGCAGGCGGCCTCACCGATGCGTGCCCGGGTCGCCGCGTCGAGCAGCGGCGAGGGCGCCTCCTCGATGACCTTCTGGTGCCGGCGCTGCAGGCTGCATTCGCGTTCACCGAGATGGATGACGTTGCCGTGCCCGTCGGCGAGCACCTGCACCTCGATGTGGCGGGGCCGCAACACGAATCGCTCCAGGAACAGTGTGTCGTCACCGAAGGCCGAGGCCGCCTCCCGGCGGGCCGAGACGAGGGCGGCCGGAAGTTCGGCGGCCTCGTGCACCACCCGCATGCCCTTCCCGCCGCCACCGGCGGACGGTTTGACCAGCACCGGGAACCCGACGTCGGGGGCCCCGGCGATCAGGTCTTCGTCGGTGAGGCCGGGGCGCGAGATACCGGGTACCACCGGCACATCGAACTCCGACACCGCGGCCTTGGCCGCGATCTTGTCGCCCATGGTCTTGATCGCGTTCTCCGGCGGGCCGATGAAGACGATGCCCGCGGCGTCCAGAGCGGAGGCGAATTCGGCGTTCTCGGCGAGGAATCCGTATCCGGGGTGCACCGCCTGGGCCCCGGTGCGTTGCGCTGCGGACACGATCGCGGCGATGTCGAGGTAGCTCTGCCGGGCTGCGGCCGGACCGATGCGCACCGCGGTGTCCGCCTCGGCGACATGGCGGGCGCCCGCGTCGGCGTCGCTGTACACCGCGACCGAGCGGATGCCCAGGGCGCGCAGGGTGCGGATCACGCGGACCGCGATCTCGCCGCGGTTGGCGACCAGGACAGTGTGGAACATCATGAGCGGAGGTCCTTCCTGAGCATCGCAGCGAGTACCGCAGCGCAGCGAGGAACGCAGCGAGGAGCGGAGGGGCGGACCGGAGCGGGAAAGTCGGACATCTCGCTCACATCCGGAAGACGCCGTAGGACACCGGCTCCAACGGAGCCTGTGCGACAACTGACAGGGCAAGCCCCAGAACGGTTCTGGTATCGGCGGGGTCGATGACGCCGTCGTCCCACAGCCGTGCGGTGGAGTAGTACGGGTTGCCCTGGTGTTCGTACTGCTCGCGGATCGGGGCCTTGAACGCCTCTTCCTGCTCGGCCGTCATGTCCCCACGCACGGTGGCCAGCACCGAGGCCGCCTGCTCGCCGCCCATCACCGAGATGCGGGCGTTGGGCCACATCCACAGGAACCGCGGCGAGTACGCCCGCCCGCACATCGAGTAGTTGCCCGCACCGTAGGAGCCGCCGATCACCACCGTCAGCTTGGGCACCCGCGCGCAGGCGACCGCGGTGACCATCTTGGCGCCGTGTTTGGCGATGCCGCCGGCCTCGTAGTCGCGCCCGACCATGAATCCGGCGATGTTCTGCAGGAACACCAGCGGGGTGTTGCGCTTGTCGCACAGTTCGATGAAATGCGCGCCCTTGACCGCGGATTCGCCGAACAGCACACCGTTGTTGGCGATGATGCCGACCGGGTGGCCGTGGATGCGGGCGAACCCGGTCACCAGCGTGGTGCCGTATTCGGCCTTGAACTCCTGGAATTCGCCGCCGTCGACAACCCGGTTGATGACCTCGTGGACGTCGTAGGGCACCCGCGAGTCGACCGGCACCACGTCGTAGAGCTCGGCCTGATCGGCGATCGGCTCGACAGTCGGCCGCACCTCCCACGGCGGGTCCAGGCGCGGGCCGAAGGTGTTGACGATGTTGCGCACGATGCGCAGTGCGTCGCGATCGTCATGCGCGAGATGGTCGGTGACACCGGAGGTCTTGGAGTGCAGGTCGCCGCCGCCGAGCTCCTCGGCGGTCACCACCTCGCCGGTCGCGGCCTTCACCAGCGGAGGGCCGCCGAGGAAGATGGTGCCCTGGTTGCGCACGATGACGGCCTCGTCGCTCATCGCCGGCACGTAGGCGCCACCCGCGGTGCAGGAGCCCAGCACCGCCGCGATCTGCGGAATGCCCTGCGCGCTCATGGTCGCCTGGTTGTAGAAGATCCGGCCGAAGTGCTCACGGTCGGGGAAGACCTCGTCCTGGCGCGGCAGGAAGGCGCCGCCGGAGTCCACCAGATAGATGCAGGGCAGCCGGTTCTGCAGCGCGATCTCCTGCGCGCGCAGGTGCTTCTTCACCGTGATCGGGTAGTAGGTGCCGCCTTTGACGGTGGCGTCGTTGGCCACGATCATGCATTCGCGCCCGGACACCCGCCCGATGCCGGCAATCATGCCCGCGCCCGGGCAGTCGTCGTCGTACATGCCGTCGGCGGCCAGCGGCGCCACATCCAGGAACGGGCTGCCCGGATCGAGCAACCCGTCCACCCGATCCCGCGGCAGCAGCTTGCCGCGTCCGACGTGGCGTTCTCGCGCCTTCTCCGGACCGCCCAGCGCCACCGCATCGAGCTTGGCGCGTAGTTCGGTCACCAGGGCGACGTGTGCGTCGCGATGTGTCATCGCTGGAACCCGTTTCCATTTGAGTTAATGACGACTAACTCGTACGATGTTAATCGTCACTAACTCAAATGTCTACGCCGAAACGGGGCGAGGATGACCGAGACTCCGCGCAGCAAGGCCAAATCCGATCGCAGGACACAGCTCATCGGCGCGGCCGAAAGGCTGGTCGCCGAGCACGGCTACCTGGCCGTTCGCCTGGAGGACATCGGTGCGGCGGCCGGTGTCAGCGGCCCCGCGATCTACCGGCACTTCCCCAACAAGGAAGCCCTGCTGGTGGAACTGCTGGTCGGCATCAGCACCCGCCTGCTGGCCGGGGCCCGCGAGGTGGTCGCCGCCGCCCCCGATGCCGCAGCCGCCCTCGACGGGTTGATCGACTTCCATCTCGACTTCGCGCTCGGCGAATCGAATCTCATTCGCATCCAGGACCGCGACCTGGCGCACCTGCCGCCGGCGGCCAAGCGTCAGGTCCGCAAGTCGCAGCGGCAGTACGTCGAGATCTGGGTCGATGTGCTCCGTCAGATCGATCCCCGGCTCGACGAAGCCGATGCCCGGCTCAAGGCGCAGGCCATCTTCGGGCTGCTCAACTCCACCCCGCACAGCGTCAAAATGCCCAGCACAGACCACGCTTCACGCACCATCCTGCGGGCGATGACGGTGGCTGCGCTGGCCGCCGCGCACTGAGTCGCACCCCGGCGACCCGACCGGTGACTGACCACCCCGCACAGATCGCGCGGGTACCGTGTGTGCTCATGAGGTGGGCATGACCGAATCGCCACGTAGGGACGAGCCGACGCAGCGAATCGACGGCGGCCGGTACGGGTACACCGATCCCGCCTATGCGGGTCAGAACCCGTACGGTCCACGCCCCACCGAGCCGCTGCCGGCGTACCCGGCCTACGGGTACGAACAGACCGGTCAATACGGTGCGGGCCCCTACGGTTCGCCGCCGCCACCACCCGCCCCGCCGGAGCCGCCGGGCACGCCGCGCTGGCTGTGGATCGTCGCCGGGGTTGCCGTGGTCACCGTCATCGGTCTGGTCATCGCGCTGGTCATCGTCAACAGCTCACAGCAGCAGACCGTCGTCGCGCCGGTGCCCACGATCTCGGAGAAACCGACCGAGCCCACGGTGCCGACCACGACGCGCCGCCCGACCACCACCACGACCCCGCGCCCGGTCGTCCCGCCGACCACCAGCGGATCGGCGCCGACCACCTCGGCCGCCCCCGGCGTGACCGAAACGGTCACCTATGACGTGACCGGTGAGGGCCGGGCCATCAACGTCACCTACGTCGACGACGGCGGCATCCTGCAGACCGAGTTCAACGTGCTGCTGCCGTGGAGCAAGACGGTGGCGCTGACCCAGCCGGCCAAGCAGTCGGCCAGCGTCAGCATCATCAACGTCGGGCGTCAGGTGAGCTGCTCGATCACGATCAGCGGCGCGAAGGTGCGCGAGCGCACCGGCTCCGGCCTGACCATCTGCAGCTCGATCGGTTAGACCGCCGCGCGGACGGGGCGCGGGGTGCGGACCCCGAGCATCAGGATCAGACCGATCCCGAGCACCAGGCACAGCCCGCCCATCCCGGCCCGGTCGGTGCCGAAGATCCCGATGAACAACGCGAACAGCCACGGCGCCAGCGGCGCGGCGGCCCGCCCGGTCGTGGTGTACAGACCGAAGGCGACACCCTCTTTGCCCTCGGTCGAGATGCGCAGCATCTGGGTGCGCGCCGCGGACAGGGTGGGCCCGATGAACAGGCACAGCAGCAGCCCGCAGATCCAGAACGCCAGCGGCCCCGACAGCGTCATCAACGTCAGCCCCACCGCGATCATCAGCGTCAGTGCGGTGACGATCACCGGTTTGGCGCCGAACCGGTCGTCGAGTAGGCCACCGGCCACCGCGCCGGCGGCCGCGACCAGGCATGCGCACACCCCGAACAGCAGCACACTGGCCGGCGAGATGCCGTACACGCTGACCCCCAGCACCGCGCCGAAGGTGAAGACGCCGGTAAGTCCGTCCCGGAAGATCGCACTGGCCACCAGGTAGTAGACGACGTTGCGGTCGCGGTGCCATTCGCTTTTCACCTCGCCCCACAGCTTCCGGTACGAGGCGAAGAAGCCGACCGGCCGGTGCGCCGGGTCGGGCGGCGGGGCCGGCGCGGTGATCAGCAGCGGCAGCGTGAACGCCACGAACCAGGCCGCCGTCAGCAGCATTGCCGCACGCACGTTCTGCCCGTCGTCGGTGGGCAGGCCCAGCAGACCGCCGTCGCCCGCCATGAAACCCACATAGACGATCAGCAGCAGGCCGACGCTGCCGCCGTAGCCGACCGCCAGGCCCGCCCCGGAGACCCGACCCGAGGTCGCGGGCGTGGACAGCTGGCTGAGCATGGCGTTGTAGGGCACGGTGGCCAGGTCGTTGCAGGCCGCGGTGAACGCCAGCAGCGCCAGCCCGGCCCACAGATAGGTGTAGTCGGTCTTGATGAAGCTCATGCTGACCACCAGCAGGACCACCGCACCGGCCAGCAGGACGAGCGCGCGGCGCCGGCGGTGCGGGGCGTCCACCCAGATCCCGGTCACCGGGGCCAGCAGCGCGACGATCAACCCGGCGGCGGTCAGCGCCCAGCCCAGCCAGTTCGACGGCGTCATCTCCCCCGGCAGCCCGGCGCCGACCGCATCGGTCAGATAGACGGAGAAGACGAAGGTGACCACGATGGCGTTCACCGCGGTGGCACCGCAGTCGTAGAGAACCCACGATCGGACCTGTGACCGCCGGGCCTTTTCGGGCGCCGACCCGGGGCTGTTCATGGCCGTCACCCTATAAGTCCTTACGATTTCTCCCATGCCCGTACCCGCGCCCCATCCCGATGCCCGCGCCGTCGTCACCGGTGCCTCCCAAGGAATCGGTGAGGCTCTTGCCCTGGACCTGGCCGCCCGCGGCCACCATCTGATCATCACCGCGCGCCGCGAGGAGGTGCTCACCGAGCTCGCGGCGCGGATCACCGCGCAGCACGGTGTCACCGTCGAGGTGCGGGCGGTGGACCTGGCCGACCCGGGTGCCCGTGACGTGTTCTGCGAGGAGCTGGCCGGACGCAACATCTCCATCCTGTGCGCCAACGCCGGCACGGCGACCTTCGGCCCGCTGGCCAAGCTCGACCCGGCCGGCGAGAAGGCCCAGGTTCAGCTCAATGCCATTGCGGTGCACGACCTCTGCCTGGCCGTGCTGCCCGGCATGCTGGAGCGCCGGGCGGGCGGCATCCTGATCTCCGGGTCCGCGGCGGGCAACTCACCGATCCCGAACAACGCCACCTACGCGGCGACCAAGGCGTTCGCGAACACCTTCAGCGAATCGCTGCGCGGCGAGGTCAAGAGCGCCGGGGTCCACGTGACCCTGCTGGCGCCCGGGCCGGTGCGCACCGAACTGCCCGATCCGTCCGAGCAGTCGCTGGTGGAGCGGCTGATCCCGGATTTCCTGTGGATCGACACCGAGTACACCGCCAGGTTGTCGCTGGACGCGCTGGAGCAGAACAAGATGCGCATCGTGCCGGGGCTGACCTCGAAGGCGATGTCGGTGGCCAGCGGCTACGCGCCGCGCGCGATCGTCACCCCGATCGTCGGCGCGGTCTACAAGAAGCTCGGCGGCGACTAGGTAGCCGCGCGCCGTTTTCTGCACCAGGGTCGCGGATCGCGTGTGCGGGCGACCCTCACGCAGAAAACGGCGGGGCGTCAGCGGCGGCGACGCCGGCCGGTGCCGAAGATGCTGCGGGTGATCTCGCGGCCGATCACGGTGCCCGCCGAGCGCATGGCGCTCTTGAAGGCCGGGCTGGCGACCATCTTGTCCAGCAGGCTCGGTTCGGCGGTGTCGCGGGCCTTGATGGTGCCGCCGGCCTCCGCTGATCCCACGGGACTGGTGGGCAGCGGCGGCGGCAGGTCCGGCGTCGTCTGGGCCGGGGCCGGCTCGGGTTCCGGCGGGGCGAGCCGGGCGTTGAGCCGCTCGTAGGCGGATTCACGGTCGATCGTCTGCCCGTAGGTGACCTGCAGCGGGCTCGCCGCAGCGGCGGCCTTGATCGCATCCGGACCGATGGTGTCCATCAGCGAGCGCGGCGCCCGCATCCGGGTCCACGCCACCGGCGTCGGGGCGCCCTTCTCGGACAGCACGGTGACGACGGCCTCGCCGATGCCGAGAGACGTCAGCGACTTCTCCAGGTCATAGACCTCGGTCTTCGGATAGGTGCGCACCGTCTTGCGCAGCGCTTTCTGATCATCGGGGGTGAACGCGCGCAGTGCGTGCTGGACCCGGGCGCCCAGCTGGCTGAGCACGTCGTTGGGCACATCGGTGGGCAGCTGGGTACAGAAGAAGACGCCGACGCCCTTGGACCGGATCAGCTTGACGGTCTGCTCGACCTGCTCCAGGAATGCCTTGGATGCATCGTTGAACAGCAGGTGCGCTTCGTCGAAGAAGAACACCAGCTTCGGCTTGTCGAGGTCGCCTTCCTCGGGAAGCGTGGTGAACAGGTCGGCCAGCACCCACATCAGGAAGGTCGAGAACATCACCGGGCGCGCGGCCTGGGCGCCCAGCTCCAGCAGCGTGATGATGCCGCGGCCCTGCGGGTCCAGCCGGATCAGGTCCTTGGGCTCCAGCTCGGGCTCGCCGAAGAAGGTGTCCGCGCCCTCGGCCTCCAGGTTGATCAGCGCGCGCAGGATGACCCCGGCGGTCGTCGTCGATACCGCCCCGAGGGCCTTGAGTTCGGGCTTGCCCTCATCGCTGGTGAGGTACTGGATGACCGCGCGCAGATCCTTGAGATCCAGCAGCGACAGCCCCTTCTGGTCGGCGAAGTGGAAGATCAACCCCAGCGTCGATTCTTGGGTGGCGTTGAGCCCCAACACTTTCGACAGCAGGATCGGCCCGAAGCTGGTGATGCTGGCACGCACCGGCACGCCGATGCCCTCGGTACCCAGCGACAGGAACTCCACCGGGTAGGCGGTGCCGGCCCAGGCGTCGCCGGTGTCGGCGGCACGCTGCGCGGTCCGGTCACTGTTCTCCCCCGGCCGCGACAACCCGGACAGATCACCCTTGACGTCGGCCATCAGCACCGGCACCCCGGCGGCCGAGAGCTGCTCGGCCATCACCTGCAGCGACTTGGTCTTGCCGGTGCCGGTCGCACCGGCGACGAGGCCGTGCCGGTTGACCATGGCCAACGGAATCCGCACCTGCGCACCCGGATCG
The DNA here is from genome assembly GCF_043974665.1 of Mycobacterium sp. AMU20-3851. Classification (NCBI taxonomy): domain Bacteria; kingdom Bacillati; phylum Actinomycetota; class Actinomycetes; order Mycobacteriales; family Mycobacteriaceae; genus Mycobacterium; species Mycobacterium sp. AMU20-3851. The sequence goes on along the minus strand of NZ_CP146371.1, from coordinate 1,698,696 downwards.
ACCACCCCGTCGACGACCACGGTTCCCAACTCCAGGGCCTGCCCTTCAACGGCGTAACCTGCGGCGATCTGCTGGGCCGGGGTCGCGGTCGATTCTGCGGTCATGCGCCAGACATTACTGAATACGCAACATCAGGACAGGTGCAGGCAGCGATTTACCGGCGGTGGGAATACTGTGGATCTTCGTGCGTGAAGAACTCGTGTGGATCGACTGTGAGATGACCGGGCTCGATCTGAAGTCCGACAAGCTCATCGAGATTGCGGCCTTGGTGACCGATGCCGACCTCAATGTCCTCGGTGAAGGTATCGACGTGGTGATCCACGCCGACCAATCCGACCTGTCCGGCATGGTCGACGTGGTCGCCAAGATGCATGCCAAGTCCGGCCTGGACAAGGAGGTGCTGGCCTCCTCGATCGACCTCGCGACCGCCGAGACGATGGTGCTCGACTACATCCGCAGCCACGTCAAAGCCCCCAAAACCGCGCCGCTGTGCGGCAATTCGATCGCCACCGACCGTGGGTTCATCGCCCGCGACATGCCCACCCTGGACGACTTCCTGCACTACCGGATGATCGACGTGAGCTCCATCAAGGAACTGTGCCGGCGCTGGTACCCGCGGATCTACTTCGGGCAGCCGGAGAAGGGCCTCGCGCACCGCGCGCTGGCCGACATCCACGAGTCGATCCAGGAATTGCGGTACTACCGCCAAACCGCCTTCGTGCCCGCCCCCGGGCCGTCGACCAGCGAAATTGCCGCCGTGGCGGCCGAGCTGGGACCGGCCGGCAGCGCGCCGAAAGAGACCGATTCGGCTTAACGGCCCTCGACCGGTTAAGATCGTCAGCGCCGCTCAGGCGGCAATGGTGGCTGTAGTTCAGTTGGTAGAGCACCAGGTTGTGATCCTGGCTGTCGCGGGTTCGAGTCCCGTCAGCCACCCGCGCAGGTGGGAGGGCCTTTGGCCCTCCCACCGTTTGCGTTTCTAGGGGCGTTGGCGACTCATTTCTTGAAGGCGTCCTTCACCTTCTCGCCGGCGTCCTTGAGGTTGGACTTCGCCTGGTCGCCCTTGCCCTCGGCTTCGGTATCCCGGTCGCCGGTGACCTTTCCGGCCGCTTCCTTCGCCTTTCCTCCCAGGTCCTGCATCTTGTTCTTCGCCTTGTCCATGCCGCTCATGTGCGCACTCCTGTTCCGGCGGGAACCGATCCGGACGGACCAGCTCTGCGCTAGGGGTACCTCTCGAGCGGGTCACCAAACCCACAGCCTGCCAACGGCTCCAAGGAAACAAGATCTCGGCTACGCCGATCGGACCCGGTTGGTTCCCCTGCTACCCCGCGGCCGCGGTCGACCTCAGGACGCGGGGGCCGCTGCGCGCCGGATCCGCGGGGCCAGCTGGACCACCTCGGGCACCACGGTCGGGTTCAGGTACGCCGCGCCGACCAGTGAAACCAGGGTGTTGGCAACGTCGTTGAGCGCCGACATCTGCTCGGGCAGCTGCCCGTGCGCCACCCACGACTTGAACAGCAGCGAGAGCAGGTCGCGGTCGGCGCCGCGCAGGATCTCGGTGTCCTCGGTGGGACCGATGCCCACCCGCACGATCGCCAGGTCCGGGTGCTCGCTGCGCCAGGAATGCAGGATCTCGTTGAGCGCGGCCTTGCTGGCGTTGTAGGCGGCCACCCCGGCGCGCGGCCGGCCCACATCGTGGCTGGAGGTGATCAGCACGACGCCGTCCTGCGACAGGTGCGGCTGCACGGCGCGCAGCACCCCGTGCGCACCCAGGGTGTTGACGTTGAAGGCGTGGATCCAGGTGGCGATGTCGGTGTCCTCGATGTGCGCCATCGGGGCCACCGTGCTGGTGAACACGACAGCGTCGAAACCACCGAGGGTCTCGGCTGCCTCCCCCACCACCCGGGTGATGGCGGAAGGGTCCTCGACGTCGAGTTCGAAGGCCCAGCCGCCGATCTTCTCGGCCAACTCCGTCAGCAGCTGGGTGCGCCGCGCCGCCACCGCGACCTTGGCGCCGCGCTCGGCGGCCTGGACGGCGACCGCGTGCCCGATACCGGAGGACGCACCGACGACGAGCACTCGCAACCCGGCGATGTCAGAACCTTCACCACTCATCGTGTGTACGACTCCCTTTCCTTCGCCCCACGGTGTTAGGACACCCTTTGTTCGGGGACAGTACCGCGCGCGATGAGTTCTGGTCGCACAGTGGGTCTACACAGACACGAACTGCCGTAAAGGAGACCCCAATGGCTACAGCCAAACCACCGGTCGTCGACGCGGACACCTGGCGGGCCGCGCTGGCGGGCCTGCGGCGCCGCGAGAAGGCCGCCACCCGCGAGCTCGACGCGATCGCGGCCCAGCGCCGCCGGCTGCCGATGGTGCAGCTGCCCGAGTACACCCTGATCGGCGCGGAGGGGCCGGTGCGGCTGGCCGACGTCTTTCAGGGGCGCTCGCAGCTGATCACCTACAACCACATGTGGTCCGACCGTGCGGAGTGGCAGTGTGGCGGCTGCACCGGGTTCACCTCGCAATTCACCCGGCTGGACTTCCTCGACAACTACGACGCACGGTTCGTCATCGTCACCAACGGGCCGATCGAGGAAGCGCTGGCCTACCGCGCCAAGGTCGGCAACAAGATGGATTGGTACTCGTCCTCGGAGAGCAGTTTCGGCGCCGACGTCGACGCCGGACCGGGTGAGGGTTTCGCGGTGAACGTGTTCCTGCGGGACGGTGACACCGTGTACCGCACCTGGCACAGCAACGGCCGCGGCACCGAGCAGCTCAGCCACTCCTTCGCGCTGATGGACGTGCTGCCCTACGGCCGGCAGGAGGAATGGCAGGACAGTCCGCCGGGATGGCCGTCGCGGCCCACCTACTCCGGCTGGCTGGACAGCCCCGACATCGCCCGACTCTACGGAAAGGACGCCTGATGACTTCTACCGAAGAGCGCTACGTCATCACCCGCACCATCCCTGCGAGCCCCAGCACGGTGTTCGGCATCCTCACCGACCCGGCACGCCACCAGGACACCGAACCCAGCGACTGGGTGCGCGACGCGGTGGATCCCCAGCCCATTACCGGCGCCGGGCAGATGTTCGTGCTCAACATGTTCCTGGAGTTCGCGGGCGGTCACTACGTGATGCACAACCTGGTCACCGAATTCGAGCGCGACCGCACCATCGCCTGGCTGCCGGGTCAGCTCGACGAATCCGGCACGCATCAGCCCGGCGGGTGGTCGTGGCGCTACGACCTGACGCCCAACGGCGACGGCACCGATGTGACGATCACCTACGACTGGACCGGCACGCCGCAGAGTTTCCGCGACCAGATCGGCGGCATGCCGCCATTCCCGCCGGCCTACATCGAGGATTCTCTTGCCGCACTGGAGAATGCGGTCACCTAGGCCCGGTCAGGCGCTGGCGTTTCCGGCCTTCCACTGCGGCCACGGGATGTTCCAGTCGCCCAGACCGTCGGTGCCGGGCAGCACCGACCCGACGGTGCCGACCACCTCCACGATGTCGCCGCGCTTGGTGTTCTCGTAAAACCACTCGGCGTTGGAGGTGCTCACGTTGAGGCAGCCGTGGCTGACGTTGCTGTAGCCCTGGCTGCCCACCGACCACGGCGCGCCGTGCACATAGATGCCGCTGTAGGACATCTGCGTGGCGAAGTCCACCTCGGTGCGATATCCGTTGGGAGAGTTCACCGGAACGCCGTAGGTCGAGGAGTCCATCACCAGTTCGGCGAACCGCTCACCGATGATGTAGACGCCGTTGTTGGTCGGCGAGCTGTTCTTGCCCATCGAGATCGGCATCGTCTTGATGACCTCCCCGTTGCGGCGGACGGTCAGCGTTTTGGTGGCGTCGTCGGCGACCGCGATCACCTCGTCCCCGATGGTGAAGTCGGTGCCGGCGTTGTCCTGCCCGAACAGTCCGTCACCGAGTTCGACACCGTAGGTGTTGACCTCGACGCTGACCTTGGTGCCGGGCTTCCAGTATTCGGCCGGGCGCCAGCGGACCTCGCGGTTGTTGAGCCAGTAGAAGGCGCCTTCCACCTTGGGTGTGGTGGTGACCTTGATGGCCTGCTCGGCGGCGGCCCGGTCGGTGATGCTCTCATCGAAGCGGACCGCGATCGGCTGCCCCACGCCGACGACGGAGCCCTCCGACGGCATCAGGTAGGGCATGGTCAGGTTCTCGGGCGAGTGCGTCTCGAAGGTCGCCTTGGTGACCGCCTCCCCGCCCAGACCCGAGGAACGGGCGTTCAGCGTGTAGCTGGCGTTGTAGTCCAGCGGGTCGGTGGTCGACCAGCTCAGTCCGTCCGGGCTGAGTTCACCGGCGACCGGTTCGCCATCCTCGTCGACCAGGCTGACGGCGCCGAGGACGCCGCCTTCGGTGCTGACCCGGACCGGCTCCTCGACGGTGACGCCGACGGCGCCGTTGGTGACCGACGCGGTGAGCTTGGGCACCAGCAGGTCGCCGTACGGTGTGCCCTTGTCGGCGATGGTCTTGGGTTGGTCGGGTGCTTGATGGCCGCTGCATGCCCCGACTGCCAGCGCTGTGCTCAATGCCACTGCCATCACGATCGGCCATGTCTTGCGGCGACCCACACCAACCACCGGCGAGACCTGAACCATTTGTTTTGCTCCACTTTTGCCCCAAGAACCGCGGATCGCGGTTGTTTGGCAATAGTCTAAGGGAACGTCCGACATCTGGCCCTCTGCACGAACCGGGGACCCCGTTTGTCATGCGGATTTCATCTTGAAGCGTCGGTGCTGTTATTGTTTCCAGCGCGCGCCGTTAGCTCAGTTGGTAGAGCAGCTGACTCTTAATCAGCGGGTCCGGGGTTCGAAACCCTGACGGCGCACCACACGAAAGCCCCGCTCCGGCGGGGCTTTCGGCATTTCCGACCCATGCGGTGGCCGGCGACAGCAGGATCGAGGTGAGGCACCGACGGTCAGCGTTCGCCGCGCAGGGCCATGCTGATTCGTGCCGCGGCGTCACGGACCTGCGCCCCCAATTCATCGAACCGGTCCGCGGTGATCCGGCTGCTGGGCCCCGACACCGACAGCGCCGCCACCGGACCGGACCTGCTCTCGATGGGTGCACCGAGCGAACTGATCCCATGGGACAGCCCGCCCACGTTCACCGAGTAGCCGCGGTCGCGAATCTCGTTCACCACCGCCCTGATTCGGTCCGGATCGGTGATGGTGTCCGGGGTCTGGGCCGGCAGCGGGCCGGCCAGGTAGCCGTCGAGATACTCGGTGCTGCAGGCGGACAGGTAGGCCAGCCCGGTGGCCGAGGCGTGCAGCGCTATCCGCTCGCCCAGGGGCAGGAATGCGCGCAGCCGGTGTGAGGTGTCGAGGCGCTCCACCAGCACCAGCGAGTCGCCGTCGGCGGCGGCGAGGTGGATCGTCTCGGTGGTCCCCAATTGCAGCTCGTTCATCACCGGCAGGGCGAGGTCACGCAGGCTCTCCCCGCCACCGGCGCGCCCGACGATGGCGACCACCCGGTAGGTGAGCTGCCAGCGTGTCGGGGTCGTCTCGGTGGGCCGCAGCCACCCGACCTCCTGCAGCGTCAGCAGGATCCGTTGCACCGTGCTCTTGGGCAGGCCGACGGTTCTGGCCAACTCGGACAGACCGACCGGCTGCGACTCGGCCACCGCCTCCAGCACCCGGAACGCGGACACCACGCTTTCTGTGGCCAAGGTTGCCCCTCTTCGCGGTTGTGAGTTAGGTTACAGGCCGTCGGTCTATCAGATGAACCGTCGGTCCATTTGATGGACCGAATATAGAGGAGGTGACATGACGGCGCAACTGATCGCACTCGGAATCTTCATCGCGGTGTTCGCGATCGCCGCGATGCGCAACGTCAACATCGGCATCGTGATGTTCCCGGTCGCGTGCGTCGTCGGGCTGTGGTTGGCGGGGCTGAGTCTGAACGAGGTCATCGCCGGGTTCCCGCTCAGCATCCTGGTGCTGCTGGTCGGCGTGACCTACTTCTTCGGTATCGCCCACAGCAACGGCACCATCGACTGGCTCATCCGGGCCTCGTTGGCGAAGGTCGGAAACCGGGATGCCCTGTTCCCGGCGGTGTTCTTCGCCCTCACCGCGATCATCTCCGCGATGGGCGCCCCGCTCGGCGGTCTGGTGATGGCGCCGATGGGGATGAGCATTGCGCACAAGCGCGGCATCGACCCCATGCTGATGGCACTGGCCATGGGCGCCGGCCTGAGCGCCGGTGCGTTCGCGCCGACCAGCCTGTTCGGCATCATCACCTGGGGCACCGCCAACGAGGCCGGCATCGAACTCAGCCCGCTGCTGCTCTTCGGCGTCGCGGTGATCCTCAACCTGGTTCTGCTGGCCGTCGCCTACGTCCTGTTCGGCCGGCGCAAGAAGTTCGACGTCGAGGCCCCCGCGTTCAGCCAGGCGATGGTGGCCCACGGGGCGACGCTGCGCCAGTACGGGGGCTCGACGCTGGACATCGACGACAGCGTCGGCGGCAGCGGCGACGGTCCGGACGACGAACTCGCCTCCCCCGGCCGGCCCACCGGCATGCAGGTGCTGACCCTGCTGATGATGCTGACTCTGGTCGCCGCCGTCATCGTCCTGTCGCTGCTCGGGATGACGCCGGATATCGGTGTGCTCGGCTACGGTCTCGGCGCGGTCGCCGCGCTGCTCGATGCGTCCTCGGGCAAGAAGGCGATGAGCCGGATCGACTGGGGTTCGGTCCTTCTCGTGGGCGGCATCATCACCTATGTCGGCGTGCTCACCGAGATGGGTGTGGTCGACCTGCTCGGCGAGGGAGCCGTGCATCTGGGTTCTCCACTGGTTGCCGCCATCCTGCTGTGCGCCGCCGCCGCGTTGATCTCGGCCTTCGCATCCACCACCGGCATGCTGGCCGCCCTTGTCCCGCTAGCACTTCCGCTGATCGCCGATGGCGGCATTCCCGGCTGGGCGTTGATCTGCGCGATCGGCGTGTGCGCGTCCATCGTCGACGTGTCACCGTTCTCGACCGTCGGCGCCACCTACGTCGCCACCACCGTCGACGAGGAGGCCCGGCCGCGCATGACCAAGTTGCTCACCCGCTGGGGTCTGTCGATGGTGGTGGTGGGCCCGGTCGCCCTCACCCTGGTGCTGATTCTGCCCGGAATGGCGTTCTCATGACCCGCACCTTGCTGCACGCCCTGCTCGACACCGCGACTGCCGACGACGCGCGCGCCGTGACGATCGACGGACAGACCCTGTCCCGCAGGGATCTCCGCGAACTCTCCTCCGGTTTCAGCGCCGAACTGCACCGACTCGGCATGGGTCAGGTGGTGGCCGTCAACGCCGAGCCCACGCTGACCACCGTCATCGCCGTCGTGGGCGCTCTGCTGGCCGGCGTACCGGTCGTCCCGGTGCCCCCGGACGCCGGCCACGCCGAGGTGGCCCACATCGTCGCGGACTCCAGGGCCACCGTGTGGGTGGGCGCCCGCCGCGAAGGTGTCGACCTTCCCGTCGCAGTCCCCGAGGACTGCGGACGCAGCGCGGAACCTCCCGGACCGGTTGCACCACAACAGGTTGCGATGATCCTGTACACCTCCGGCACCACCGGCGCACCCAAGGGTGTGCTGCTCAGCCGGCAGGGCATCGCGGCCGGGCTGGATGCGCTGGCCGATGCTTGGCAGTGGACCGCGGAAGACACCGTGGCACACGGCCTGCCGCTGTTTCACACGCACGGACTGATCCTCGGCGTGCTCGGATCGCTGCACATCGGATCGCGTCTGGTGCACACCGGCAAACCCACTCCCGAACGCTACGCCGCGGCCGGGGCCACCATGTACTTCGGCGTGCCGACGGTGTGGACCCGTGTCACCCGGGACGAGCAGGCAGCGGCCGCGTTGGCCTCCGCACGCTTGCTGGTGAGTGGCAGTGCGCCACTTCCGGTTCCGGTCTTCGATCGGCTGGCCGAACTCACCGGCCATGCCCCCATCGAGCGCTACGGCATGACCGAGACGATGATCACCCTGAGCACCCGGGCCGACGGCGAACGGCGCCCCGGCTGGGTCGGGCAACCGGTGACCGGTGCCCAGACCCGGATCCAGACCGAGGACGGTACGCCCGTTCCCCATGACGGGGAGTCCATCGGCCGCCTGCAGGTGCGCGGACCGATGCTGTTCGACGGCTATCTGAATCTGCCCGAGGTCACCGCATCGTGTTGGACCGAGGACGGGTGGTTCGTCACCGGTGATCTCGCGGCGATCGATGCCGACGGCTTCCACCGCATCGTGGGCCGGGAGTCGGTGGATCTGATCAAGTCCGGGGGTTACCGGATCGGTGCCGGTGAGATCGAGACGTCCCTGTTGGCCCGTCCCGAGGTCGCCGAGGTCGCGGTGGTCGGCGCCCCCGACGACGACCTCGGCCAGCGGATCGTGGCCTTCGTGGTCACCGACTCGGCCCACGACGGCCTGGCCGACAGTCTCATCACCCACGTCGCCGAGGACCTGTCCTGGCACAAACGCCCACGCGAAATCCGCTTCGTCCCCGCCCTGCCGCGCAACGCCATGGGCAAGGTCCAGAAGAAAGCCCTGATGTGAACGCCCTTCCAGGAACCGACAGGTACGCCGAGCACCTCGGTATCGCCGTGCAGAACTTCGGCAACGGTGCGGCCACCGCAACCCTGCGGATCGCCCCCGAGCACCTCAACCCGCACGGCACCGCGCACGGAGCGCTGATGCTCAGCGTCGTCGGCGCCGCCCTGGCCGCCGCGGCCAACAACGAGACCCACAGCGGCGTGGTCAGTTCCATCCACATCGACTATCTGGCGCCCGCCCACGAGGGAGACGAACTGGTGGCGGTCGCCTCGGTCGGGGAACGGTTGGCGCGCGAGGACATCTTCGTGGTGCGGCTCACCAAGGCGGGCGATGCCACCGCGGTGGCCCGTGCATCCGGGCGGGCAACACGCCGGACCCGGTGACGGCCCGGGGCAGAAATCCCGAAGACCTGCACCACGACCCACAGTGTGGAATGATCTTGAATCGGCAAATGGATTGCCACACTTGAATTTTCAATCGCGTTAATTGCATCTCGCTTTTCCGATACTCGTCAAAGATCGTCGAACACGAGGGGTTTCAGGACAGCCAGCCGGCAGGTGGGTGTCCCGATCGGGAGAGGACGTGCGATGACGCGGTACCGGAGCCCCCGGTCGCGGCCGGCACTGTGCTGCGCGCTGCTGGCCGCCTCGGTCCTCACCGGTTGCGGCATCCACGTGGAATCGATCGCCCAGACCCCACTGTTCGTCGTCGCCCCGCACACGCCCGCCGCATCGCCCGCCTCCGAGTCGTCGGCGTTGACACCGTGCGTTCCGGGCGCCGGACGCCCACACGCCGCGGCGGTCGTCAGCGACCTCCTGCTCGGCAAGGACCGCTATGCGACCGACTGCACCCGGCAAGCGCGCCCCGTCGTCCAGCCGGCGCCACTGGGGGTGCCGGCGCGGACCGCACCGGTGACCCCGCCGGCCACCGGCATGGTCTCCGACGAGTTGGTCGGCGCTGTCCTCACCGGCGCGAGCGAGTACTGGTACCAGCCGGTCATCGGGCCCGTTTAGATCCGATCACCGGTCCTGGCGACAAACGATCCCGCGCGCGGGAAGCCGGGATCTCGTTGCAGCTAACGCACCCGCAAATTGCTGTGCCGACCAGGCCCGCTTCCGATCACGCCGCATCGAAATGTGCCGGAAGTGAAGTCCATTACCCCGGTTGGCCGCTGATTTCGTAGCTACAGGCATCTAAACAGCAGGTAGAGGCATGAGAAGATGTTGACCCGCAAAGTTCGGTACGTGCTAAGGTTTAGTTAGCTGCAAACCGGGTACACCAGGCTGCAATGCAGCACCCGGGACGAAACGAGGTATTAGCTGATGCCAGACCGAGGCGCATACGACTCGCCGGCCGCCGGCCATGATGGCGGTGCGTCGAACACGGTCTCCGTCGTCAGTTGCAGCCGTCTCGGCCGCACCGCCAACCCGCCCAGCTTCTCACTGACCGGTTGGCTGCGCCCTCGCCGGCGGCGCGGCGTCAGCGGCGCTTGATCCGGCGGATCACCAGCACCACGACCACGGTGCCCACCCCGGCCAGCGAGATCAGGACCGGCGGCTTGGTCACAAACGCGATCACCTTGGCCTTGGCGTCCTCCGCCAGCCGCTGAGGGTTCGCCCGCTCGGCCAGCACGTCGACCGTCGCGGCCAGCTGGTCACGAGCCTGGTCGATGTCCCGCTTGATCATCTCAGGATCCCGGTCAGCCACTGTGGCCCTCCATCTGCGCCGTCATGTCACACCTGCTGTCACAACCTTGCCGTTTACCCTAGAGCAGCCGGAGCCGACCCCGCTGCACCGGCCGACCAGAAAGGTGTAACGACGCATGGCACAGACCCCGCGGCTGGCAGTCGGCGACAAGGCACCCGCCTTCAGCCTCCCCGATGCAGACGGCAACACCGTCAAGTTGTCCGACTTCAAAGGCCGCAAGGTGATCGTGTACTTCTACCCCGCCGCGTCCACCCCGGGCTGCACCAAACAGGCGTGCGACTTCCGCGACAGCCTGAGCGAACTCAACGAGGCCGGCCTCGACGTCATCGGGATCTCCCCCGACAAGCCGGAAAAGCTGGCCAAGTTCCGCGACGCCGAGGGGCTGACCTTCCCGCTGTTGTCCGACCCGGAGAAGAAGGTGCTCACCGCCTGGGGCGCGTTCGGCGAGAAGACCATGTACGGCAAGACCGTGCAGGGCGTCATCCGCTCGACGTTCCTGATCGACGAAAAGGGCAACGTCGAGGTCGCGCAGTACAACGTCAAGGCCACCGGGCATGTGGCCAAGCTGCGCCGCGACCTGAGCGTCTAACTCACGCCCCGGCCCAGAGCCTCCAGGAACAGTGCCTCCGACGTCGCGGCGCGCTCCAGCACCCCCAGGTGCAGGCTCTCGTTGATGCTGTGCGCCTGGGTGCCCGGATCCTCCACGCCGGTGACGAGGATCTCGGCCTCCGGGAACGCCGCGGCGAACTCGGCGATGAACGGGATCGACCCACCCATCCCCATGTCGATCGGCTCACGCCCCCAGGCGATCTGGAAGGCCTGCCGGGCCGCGTCGTACACCGGGCCGCTGGCGTCGATCGCGTACGGCTGACCGACATCCCCGGGTGTCACCGTGACCTGTGCGCCCCAGGGCGCATGCTCCTGCAGGTGCCGGGTCAGCGCCTCCAGATGCGCCCGCGCGTCACCGCCCGGGGCCACCCGCATGCTCACCTTCGCCCGGGCCCTGGGCACCAGGGTGTTGGATGCCTTGTCAATCGGGGTGGTGTCGATGCCGATGACCGTGATGGCCGGGCGCGCCCACATCCGTTGCACCACCGGACCCGAACCGATCTGCTGCACGCCGTCGAGCAGACCGGCGTCGGCCCGCACCCGCTGTTCACTGAACTCCACCTCTGCGGCCGACGCCTCGTGCAACCCCTGCACCGCCACATTGCCGTCGTCGTCGTGCAGGCTGGCCAGCAGCCGGACCAGCACGCTCAGCGCGTCGGGCACCACCCCGCCCCACAGTCCCGAGTGCAGACCGTGGTCCAACGTCGCCACCTCCACCACACAGTCGGCCAGCCCGCGCAGCGACACCGTCAGCGCCGGGATGTCCGTGCTCCAGTTGTCGGAGTCGGCGATGATGATCACGTCGGCGGCCAGCAGATCCCGGTGCTCGTTCAGCAGCGCCGACAGTGACGGCGATCCGGACTCCTCCTCGCCCTCGACGAAGACGGTGACGCCCACCGGCGGGTTCGGGCCCAGCGCCCGGAACGCGGCCAGATGCGTTGCGATACCAGCCTTGTCGTCGGCGGTCCCGCGACCGTAGAGCCGCCCGTCCCGTTCGGTCGGCTCGAACGGCGCCGAATGCCACTGGCTGCGGTCCCCTTCGGGCTGCACATCGTGGTGGGCGTACAGCAGCACCGTCGGCGCCCCCTCGGGCGCCGGGTGCCGGGCGATCACCGCGGGTGCACCGCCGGCTTCGACGGTGCGGACATCCCCGAAACCGGCCTGGCGCAACAACTTCGCCGTCAGCTCGGCACTGCGGTACACCTCGGGCCGGCGGGCCGGGTCGGCCCACACCGATTCGATCCGCACGAGCTCTTCGAGATCGGCTCGCACCGACGGCAGCAGGTCACGGACGCGGGCGGCTATTTCGCTCATAACCCAAGGCTAGTTACCCGCGAGCGTGCGTGAACTCCGACCCGCAAGCGGCGTGTCTGCCAACAGACACGCCCGCTCACGGGATAGGGGTAAAAGGTCAGGCTTCGAGGACGGCGACCGCGGCGGCGGTGTCGGCCTCATGAGTCAGTGACAGGTGGATCGTCACATCCTTGAGATGCTCGGCGATCGCCCCGGAGAGCCGCACCTTCGGCCGGCCCCACATGTCGGTGATGACCTCGATGTCGCGGTGGATACCCTCCGGCAGCATCGGCTTCTTGGAGAAGCGCGACCCCGACCAGGCCTTGATCACCGCTTCCTTGGCCGCCCACCGCGCCGCGAGGTGGCGCGCCGCCGACGAACTCTTGTCCGCGGCGTCGCGCCTCTCCCCCGGCGTGAAGGTCTCGGCGAAAACGGTGCCAGGCTGGTCGACCTGCTCGGCGAAATCCGGAATCGACACCAGGTCGATCCCCACTCCAACGATGCCCATCCCGGAGACGTTATCCGACTCTGTTCCCGTCACTTCGAGTAGTGCTCGTCAGCACCCAGGCGGGCGTCGGGGTTGAGCAGCATGGCCGCTTCCTGACGCTTCTCCGGGGTGTCGTGGCCGAACCGGCGGTCGGCCGGCTTCTCGTAGAGCGCCGGACCACCGGCGATCGCCGAGGCCAGACGCCGCTGGCCTTCCAGCACACGGGCGTTCGCCCGCGCCTGGTAGTCGGCCCGCTGATCGGCCGGCAGTGCCGCGATCAGCGCCTGCGGATGCACCAACGCCACCAGACCCGACACGTGGCCGAACCCGAGGCTGGTCACCAGACCGGCCTTGAGCGGGAACTTCTCCCCCAGGTGCAGGGACTCGCGCACCCAGACGAAGTGCTGCGCGTTCGACAGCTCGTCGTCGACGCAGTCCAGGCTGCGGTTCGGCGGGATGACGCCGTCGCGCAGGATCTGGCACAGGCCCATCATCTGGAAGGCCGCGGCACCACCCTTGGCGTGACCGGTGAGGCTCTTCTGGCTGACCACGAACAGCGGCGCACCCTTCGAGCGTCCCATCGAGGCCGCCAGCCGCTCGTGCAGCTCGGTCTCGTTGGGATCGTTGGCCAGCGTCGAGGTGTCGTGCTTGGAGATCACCGCGATGTCGTCGGCGGTGACGCCGAGCTTGGCCAGCGAGCGGGCCAGGCGCGACTCGCGCCCACCGCGGCCGGCACCCAGGGCACCCAGGCCCGGAGCCGGGATCGAGGTGTGCACACCGTCGCCGAAGGACGAGGCGTAGGCCACCACGGCCAGCACCGGCAGACCCATCTGCACCGCGAGGTCACCGCGGGTCAGCAGAATCGTTCCGCCGCCCTGGGATTCGACGAACCCGAGCCGGCGACGATCGTTGGCGCGGGAGAACTTCGAATCGCTGATCCCCTTGGCACGCATCGCCTCGGTGTCGGCGGTGGCCGACATGTCGCCGAAGCCGGTGATGGCTTCCAGCGTCAGGTCGTCGTAACCACCGGCGACCACGAAGTCCGCCTTGCCCAGCTGGATCTTGTCGACGCCCTCCTCGACCGACACCGCCGCCGTGGCGCACGCCGCGACCGGGTGGATCATCGAGCCGTAGCTGCCGATGTAGGACTGCACGACGTGGCCGGCGAAGACGTTCGGCAGCACCTCCTGCAGGATGTCGTTCGGCTTGCTCCGGCCCAGCAGGTTGCCGTGGTACATGGTCTGCATCGACGTCATACCGCCCATGCCGGTGCCCTGCGTGCTGGCCACCAGGCTGGGGTGCACCCAGCGCATCAGCTCGGTCGGGCTGAAGCCCGCCGACAGGAACGCGTCCACGGTCGTGACCAGGTTCCACAGCGCCACCCGGTCGATCGAGCTGGCCATGTCCGGCGTGACGCCGTAGACCTGCGGGTCGAAACCGGTCGGGATCTGCGCGCCGACGGTGCGCGACAGCTTCACCTTGCGCGGCACCCGGATCTCGGTGCCGGCCTTGCGGGTGACCTGCCAGTCCGCGCTGTCGGGCACCGGGGCGATGACGGTGTGCTCCGGGTCGTACTTCACGAACTCGCGGGCGTCGGCCTCGGACGACACCATGAAGGTGAAGTCCTTGTCCAGGAACACCGAAACCAGCAGCGGTGCAGCGTGATCGGGATCGATCGCGCCGTCGTCCACCCACTCGCGGATGCCGACCTTGGCGACCACGGCGTCGTGGTAGCGCTCGACCAGTTCGGACTCGTCGACCAGTTCACCGGTCTCCGCGTCGTACCAACCCGGCTTGGGGTCGTCCTCCCACTTGACCATTCCGGTCGTCCACGCCAGCTCCAGGACGCCGGCGGCCGACAGCTCGCCGGACACCTCCATCTCGAAGCGGGTACGCGAGGAACCGTACGGGCCGAGCTCGGCGCCACCGACGATCACCACCATGTCCGCGGGGTCGATGTCGAGGTCGTCCCAGGCCGGCGGCGGTGCCGCGGCGTATCCGCGCGGCGGCGAGGGCAGCGCCCGGATGGTGCCGGACTCCTCATCCTCGGACTCATCGTCGGCGGCGGCCGCCGACATGTCCTCGCGGGCCTTGGCGGCCAGCTCGGCCATGTCGATCTCGATCTCACCGAGACCACCGGTGTAGTCGACCTGGATCGGCGCCCGCGCTGCGGCAACCTTGGACTCGATGTTGCACAGCGACAACAGCATCGAGGCCATCTCGGCAGTGGTGTAGGTGGTCAGACCGGCCTCTTCGACGGCGCCGACGATGGCGTCGTTGTGGCCCATCAGACCGGTGCCCTTGGTCCAGCCGATCAGCGCGTGCGCCAGCGAAACACGCTGGCTCCACGACGATTCGGCCTTCCAACGGGAGACCACCGCATCCAGAGCGGCCTTGGCCTCACCGTAGGCGCCGTCACCGCCGAACATGCCCCGGTTGGGCGAGCCCGGCAGCACCACGTGCAGGCGCGAGGCGATGTCACGCTCGGCGCCCAGGTGCGACAGCCCGGCGATGAGCCGCTGCACCGCCCACAGCAGCACCTTCATCTCCATCTCGGCGCGGGCACCCGCATCCGACAGGTCCCCGGCCACCCGCGGTGCGGCGAACGGGAACAGCAGCGTCGGGTTCTGGGCGTCCTTGAGGTGGATCGCCTTGGGGCCCAGGTTCTCGGTCTGCTCGTTGCCGACCCACTCGACGAGTGCGTCGATGTCCGAGTAGGAGGCCATGTTGGCCGGCACCACCCACAGCGTGGCGTTGAAGCGGGCGTGGTCGCGGTAGAGCGTCCGGTAGAACGCCAGCCGGTCATCGTCGAGCCGGGAGGTGGTGGCGATCACGGTCGCGCCGCCCTCCAGCAGCTGGGCCACCACCGAAGCGGCGATCGAGCCCTTGGACGCGCCGGTCACCACGGCGACCTCGTTGGCGTAGCCACCCTTGCCCGGGTTCTCCGCACCGGCAGCGGCGCGGCCGTACAGCGCGGCGTGCACGTTACGTCCGGCCGCCAGGGCCTTGCCCTGCCACCAGGTGGCCTGGGTACCGACCACGTCGCCGGCACCCTCGAAGCTCTGCGACAGCCGCTCCCAGTCGGCGTCGATCTCGCTCTCGTCGAGCAGCCAGATCCGCGCCAGATCCTCACGGGCGCTTGCCCACCGGTCGTCGAAGACGACGGCCTTGCGGGCGTCGAACACCGGCGCCACCAGACGCGGCCAGTCCGAACCGAGTTCGGCGGTGACCAGGTCGATCAGCTCGGCGTCGCTGACGCTTTCGGGCGCGCTGACCGGGTTGTCCAGTCCGAGCTGGCCCAGGATGGTGCGGGCCGTGTTGGCCAGCACACCGTTGGGGCCGGTGACCTTCTCGGCGAACTCGCCCAGGGCTGCGGAGTCCACCACACCGCCGCCGGCCGCACCGGAGGACGGCAGGCTGACCGCGATGCCCTTGCGGGCGGCGACCGCGGCGACGGCACCGTCGATGACCTTGTCGACCGAGGCCGCGTCGGCGAGCGCCCCGTCGTGCAGGCCGCCCAGGTTGCCACCGCGGACGCTGGAGCCCTCACGGGTTCCCAGCGCGACCTCGGCGGTCACGTGCTTGGCCCAGCCCGGACCCAGTTCCCATGTCTTGGAGACACGTTCGGCGATGTAGGCCGGACGCTTACCGGACGGCCCGAACACGGTACGCAGCTGATCGTTGATCGAGTCGGACAGCACCGGGCCGAACGGCTTGTAGGTGCGGGCCAGCTTGGTCACCTGCGCCTTGAGCCCGGACAGGTCGGCCTCGGCGGCACCGTCGATGGCGCCGAGGTTGAGCTCGGAGCCCAGGTCCACCAGCATCTGGTTGCGTCGCGAGGACGCGCCGTCGGTGATGGATTCGATGGAGTCCAGCGGCTCGATCTGATCGATGCGCATCTTCGACGCCAGCGCGATGAGCACCAGAGTGGCATCCGATGCGTCGAACCCGATGTCGTCGGGACGCGGTCCACCCGAGGGCGCGGCAGCCGGAGCCGGTGCCGCGGGTGCGGCCTCGACCGCCGCCGGAGCGGCCTCGGCGGCCGGTGCCTCGGCGACCTCTTCGGCCTCGGGTTCCGGGTCGGTGTCGGTGGCGAACAGCACTGCGGCGTCACGCTCGGCGTTGAGCACCTCGGTGGTGTTGTGCGAGTACTCGGGCAGCTTCAGCGTGTTGGTCGCCAGGCCCGCCACCGTCGGAGCGGTCTTCACACCGATCTCGACGAACCGCTCGACACCGAGACCGCCGGCGGCCTCCTCGATGAACAGCAGGTCCTGGGTCTCGATCCAGCGCACCGGGCTGGCGAACTGCCAGGCCAGCAACTCGATCACGACCTTGCGCATCAGCTCACGCGGACGCTCGTTGCGCCACGTGTCGTAGTCGGCGAGCACCTCGTCGAGCGGCTCGGCCGGCACCAGATCGCGGATCTCCTGGATGAAGTCGCGATCCAGCGTGAACGGCCGGGGCACCAGGTTCGGGATGTACTTGCCGATCAGCAGTTCGGGGTCGGCGTCGGTCGGCATGACCCGCTCCAGGCTGCGCCGGAAGTCGGCGACGCCGACGCGGAGCACCTCGGAGTGGAACGGCACGTCGATCCCGGGCACCAGGATGAACGACCGCTTGCCGCCGCTGATCTCGCGGCGACGCTCGATCTCCTCCTCCAGGGCCTCCAGGCCGCGGACGGTACCGGCGATGGCGTACTGCGAGCCACGCAGGTTGAAGTTCACGATCTGCAGGAATTCCCCGGTGCGCTCGGCGATCTCGGCGACGAACGCGGTGACGTCGTCATCGTCGAGGTCGATCTGCGACGGCCGGATCGCGGCCAACCGGTAGTTGGAGCGGCCCTTCTCGTCACGCGGCACGATGTCGTGCATCTTGGAGCCGCGGTGGAAGACCACCTCGAGCAGCGCGGGCAGCTCGTAGACGCCGGAAACACAAGCCAGCGCGGTGTATTCACCGACGGAGTGGCCGCAGGCGATGGCGCCCTCGACGAAGGCACCCTGCTCCCGCATCTCGGCGACCTGGGCAGCGGCCACCGTCGCCATGGCGACCTGGGTGAACTGCGTCAGGTACAGCACGCCCTCGGGGTGGTGGTAGTGCACACCGGAGGCGATCAGGCTGGTCGGGTTGTCCTTGACCACGTGCAGCACCGAGAAGCCCAGGGTGTCGCGGGTGAACTTGTCGGCGGTGTCCCACACCTTGCGGGCGGCCTTGGACCGGGCGCGGACCTCCATGCCCATGCCCTTGTGCTGGATGCCCTGGCCGGGGAAGGCGTACACCGTCTTCGGGGCGGCCAGCTGCGCGGAGGCCGCCATCACCAGATCGCCGGCGACCTTCGCGGTGACCTCGATGATTTCGGCGCCGCGGTCGATGCCGACCCGGTCCACCCGGAACTCGATCTCGTCACCGGGCAGCACCATGCCCAGGAAGCGCGAGGTCCAGCCGACCAGCCGGGCCGGCGGGGTGGCACGGCCGTCGGTGGCGGTGACCACGTGCTGGGCCGCGGCCGACAGCCACATGCCGTGCACGATCGGGCCGTTGAGCCCGGCCAGCAGCGCGGCAGCGCGATCGGTGTGGATCGGGTTGTGGTCGCCGGACACCACGGCGAATGCGCTCATATCGGTGGGCGCGGTCATGGTGACGTCCCGACGACGGCGACGCGGGGTGTCGGTGGCGTTGTCGGTCATGGCGCCGCCGGCTCGCACCGGGTCCTCCAGCTCGACGGCACCGGTGCGTCCGCGGATGGCGAAGCGCTCCTCCAGACGCGCCAATTCGGTGCCCGCGGCGTCGCTGATGACCACGCTGACCGGCACGACGCGGCCGACCTCGGTGTCGGTGGCCTCGGAAGCCGTTGCGGTGACCGTCAATTCGGCGACCGAATCGGGCATCGGGGCGAGCAGGTGGGCGGCATGGTCCAGGTGCACCAGGCTCAGCAGGCCTTCGATGACGGGGAATCCGGCATCGGTGACGGCGGAGCCGATGGTGGCGAACACCGCTGGCCAGCACTTGCCGACCAGCGCGTCGGGCACCAGGGTCAGGCCCGGCGCCAGCGGGGCGCCGAAGGTGGCGGTGACGCCGGTGTGATCGGCGACCTCCTCCGGGTCCCAGCCGACGGTGACGGTCGCGGTGTTGTCGACCACGGCCGGCAGCGAATCCACGCCGTCCACACCGGCGGCGATGGCCAGCACCGCGCGCATGGCCGCGGCCGCATCCTCGGTGGTGACGACGGGCATACCACCGTTGACGGTGGCCGCCGGCAGCGTCAGCTTGATCTCGATCCAGATGTCGGAGAGCGGAACGCTCAGCGTGACACCCTCATCGGTGAGTTCCAGCCGCGAACCGGTGGACGGGTGCACCGCGGAACGGTTTTCGTTGACCTGCCATTCACTGGGCGCGCCGATGCGGTGCACCGGGTTGATCGCGGTGCGGCCGGCCCACAGCACGTCGGGCGAATCCAGCACCACCGCAATGGGTCCGGTGACGGCGGCGTTGGCCTGGCGGCGCGAAACCACCGGAACCGGAGACACACCGGTGGCGATGACCTCGTCGATGGCCGCCTGCTCGAAGCGGTCCAGCAGCTCACCGACGGGCTCGTCGACCCGGGTGATACCGGCGACCGCGGCGGTGCCGGGGATGATGCAGACCTGATCGGCGGTGTAGCGGGCGTCGTGCGCCTGCCACAGCGAGTCACTGCGCCACCAGCGGCGCACGTCCTTGTCGATGACGGGGACGAAGTTGACCGGCTTGCCCGGGGTCTTGCACAGGGTGACGAAGAACGGCACATCGGCCGGGTGCAGCTTGATGTTCTCCGCGTCCGGGTAGCGGTTGAGCAGGATGTCCACGGCGGCGGCCGGATGCTCCAGCAGCGCCTCGCCCTCCGGGGTGGCCGGGAACAAGGTGTCGATCGGGCCGGAGTCGCTGGGGTGCAGGCGGGCCTCGGCGCGCTTGAGCATCTCCTCGAAGCGGTCCCGCCAGGTGACGTCCAGCCACGGGGAGTCGGCGGCCTTGGTGTCGGCGGTCGAATCGCCGTCACCGATCGCCAGCTCGACGTAACGGTCCAGCCACTGCAGGTAGGTCATGTCGGCCACGTCGCCGAAGTACGGCTTGGCGGTGTCGGCCATCGCGGCGATGATCTCGTCGCGGCGCTCGGCGACGGCGTCGGCGTCACCGGCGACCTCGTCGAGCAGACGGCCGCAACGCGAGGCGGTGTTGTCGATCTCGTGGATGTCGGCACCGAGCTGGCTGCGCCCGGACGCCATACCGCCCTGGGCCTTTCCGGCCCCGACCCAGACGTCGGTGCCCTTGGTGTCCACCAGCAGCTGCTTGACCGCGGGCGAGGTGGTGGCCTCCAGGGTGGCCATCGCCGCGGTGCCGACCAGGATGCCGTCGACCGGCATGAGCGGGAAGCCGTACTGCTCGGACCAGCGTCCGGCCAGGTACTCGGCCGCCCGTTCCGGGGTGCCGATGCCGCCACCGACGCAGATGGTGATGTTGGACAGCTTGCGCAGATCGGCGTAGGTGCTCAGGAGCAGATCGTCGAGATCTTCCCAGGAGTGGTGCCCACCGGCGCGGCCACCCTCGATGTGGGCGATGATCTCCTTGTCCGGGACCTCCGCCGCGATCTTGATGACCGCCTTGATCTGGTCCACGGTGCCCGGCTTGAACACGACGTGGGCGATGCCGATCTCGTTGAGTTCCTCGATCAGGGCGACGGCCTCGTCCAGTTCCGGGATACCGGCGGTGACGACGACACCGTCGATGGGCGCACCGGACTGGCGGGCCTTCTGCACCAGACGCTTGCCGCCCAGCTGCAGCTTCCACAGGTAGGGATCCAGGAACAGCGAGTTGAACTGGATGGCGCGACCCGGCTCCAGCAGCTGGGTCAGCTCGGCGACGCGGTCATCGAAGATCTGCTCGGTGACCTGGCCACCGCCGGCCAGCTCGGCCCAGTGCCCCGCGTTGGCGGCGGCCGCGACGATCTTGGCGTCCACGGTGGTCGGCGTCATGCCGGCCAGCAGGATCGGCGAGCGGCCGGTGAGGCGGGTGAACTTGGTGGACAGCTTCACCGAGCCATCCGGCAGGGTCACCGCGGAGGGTGCGTAGCTGGCCCAGGCGGCCGGCACCTCGGGCACCGCGCCGACGGTGAACAGGCTGCGCTGGCCCGCGCGGGTGGCGGCCGGCACGATGCCGATCCCCAGGCCGCGGATGACCGGCGCGGTGAGGCGGGTGACGGTGTCGGACGGGCCGAGGTCGATGATCCAGCGGGCGCCCGCGGTGTGCAGTGCCTCGACGTCGGCGACCCAGTCGATGGGGTTGACGAAGATGGACTCGGTCATGGCGTGCGCCAGCTCGGTGTCGATACCGCACTGGGCGGCCCAGCGGTCGACGAGCGCGACACCGTCGGCCAGCCGCGGCGTGTGGAAGCCCACCTCGACCTGAACCGGGTTGAACACCGGTGAGAACACCGCGCCGCCGCGCAGCTTGTTCTTGCGCTCGGCCTCTTCCTTCTCGGTGATCTTGGAGCAGTACAGCTCGAACCGGCCGAGCTGTTCGGGGGTGCCGGTGATGACCACCGAGCGGCGGCCGTTGCGGATGGACAGCACCGGCGGCAGCACGGTGCGCACATCGGTGGAGAACTCTTCGAGCAGTTCGGCGATCCGGTCGGGATCGACGTTGGTGACCGACACCATCGGCGTCTTGTCCCCGCGGCCGACCATGCCGCGTCGCCGCGAGACCAGCGAGCCGGCCGCGCCGATCAGCTGGAGCAGGGCGAGCAGCTCGGCGTCACGGGTGCCCTTGGCCTTCAGCGACTCGACGCCCAGGATGCCCTGTGAGTGGCCGGCCATGGCGACCGGCGGGGTGCCCATCAGATCGAGGCCCTGGCGCGTCAGCGCGCGGATGGCGGCCATCTGGGTGAGCAGGATGCCGGGGCCGGAGATCGCGGCGGTGGTCAGCTGCTGGGTGTCGGGCAGCGGCTCCTCGGCGGCCAGCGCGCGCACCCACTGCAGCGGCTCGAAGCCGATCGGGCGCACGACGACCAGTTCACGGGCCACCGGCTCCAGCAGCAGCGCGGCCTCACCGACCAGCTCGCTGAGCTCGGACTCGATACCGGCCGAGCTGACCAGCTCTTCCAGGCTCTCCAACCAGGCGCCGCCCTGGCCACCGAATGCGACCGCGTAGGGCTCGCCGGCATTCAGGAGATCGACGAGCGCATGCGCGCCCGACAACGAACCCTCGTTCAGGCTGTTCTTGGCTGTCACCCTGTCGTGTTCGTTGATCGTCACGTTGTGTATCTCCCTCGGTGCAGTCTTCTTCACGCAATGTCGCTGGTCGTGCGGGTGCGCCGCGTCTTCGCGGCGAGGATGCGATCGGGTTTCCGGGCTTTCTTCGGGACCCGTCGTCCTGTAGTCCGTGGTGATTCGGCGTTGAATCTCCGTTGGGCCGGTTTACGTCCAGGCGATCCGGGCAATCACGTGCCGGATGCGGCCAGAGGACGGCCCAACCCCACTAAGAGTGTCATAAGAGCAGGGGCCTTTTTTCGGCCTGAAATGGTTACTGGCGAGTTCTACGCCCGGGTAACCACGGCTTGGGTAACGGGCGCCGCCGCGGCGCCCAAACCTCTGCGTGACAAACGTCCTGCTGGCAGGTGGTTACGGCCGAGTAGCTATAACTTCCCAGATCAGCGGGATGCCGTTATCAAATCGTTATCTAAGAATTTGGTGGTGTTCGACACTGTCGGCGGCCTTCCGAGAGGCAGTTGACAACAGACAACTCCGGCAAATGTGTCCACTCGGCGGTGGCGCGCCCCGAAAATTGTTTGCTGGAAATTATTACTGATCGGTAAGTCTCCATCCCATTAGGCCGAAGCCGGGCCGGAGAATGTGGTTGACGCCCACCCCCGATGCCTCCGACTTTGCGTTGGTCGATATCGACGCGGCGAAGGTGCGCGGCCGGGTGCGCCGCCCGGCCCGCGCAGCCCCGGTTGTACTGCCAGGAGTAGGCCCGAGCCCGTCCTGCAGAGCCCATTCGATGGTTTTCGCGTTCGCGTAGATGCCGGTGCGCTGCGGGCCGAGCACCGAATTCCCAGCCCCGCAGGAACGGCGCCAACTACGTCTTGTACTGCTCGTAGCCGGGTCGTCGTCGATGGAGGCGTACACGGGTGCGCCGATCGGAACGCCCGGTTCGTGTGCAGTTGCCAGCCGGGCTTGGCGTGCGACTCACCGGCCCGCTGCCCACCGTGCCGGTCCGCGAGCACCCCGGGTCACGGCGGCGGGTCGGGCCACGCACCGCCGGCCATCAGCCCGGCATTGAAATCGGAAACCGCGGTGACCAGGCGGGTGCGCAGGGCACGCTTCAGCCGGTCGGTGACGACCGCGTGCCCGAACTCGGCGCAGTCGGCGATCCACCGGCCCATGTCGTCGATGTTCTCCGGCGTCGGAACCAGCGAGCCGTACCGGGCGACCGCCTCGGCCTCCACCGCCGAGATGACACTGTCGGCGAGCGCCTCGACCCCGTCTCGGCCGGCATCCACCAGGGCCAGCACCACCCGGGCGTAGACCAGCGGATCCGGCGAGCGCGCCAGCACCCGTCCGACCACGGGGTTGGTGAACAGCAGGGCGGATCCCGATCGGTGCGCGACGCCCAGGGATATCAGCCGGGCACCCTCGGGTCCGTTGGGGTCGATCTCGACGCGGACACCGGCCGTGGAGGTCACCGATGCCGCGTCCCGGTCCGGTTCGGCACCGGGCCGCAGGATTTCGCGCTGCAGCCCCAGCAGTTCGGCGACGCTGCCGCCGGCGCGGACGGTCTCGAAGAACTCGGCGATGTGGGCCGAGGTGAAGCCGCGGCCCAGCAGCTCGTTGATCGTGCGCAGCTGGGCCAGGTGGTAGTCGTCGTAAATTGCCGAGCGGCCCTGTCGGCGCGGCGGGTCGAGCAGGCCACGCTCCCGGTACGCGCGGATGTTGCGGGTGCTCACGCCGGAGATCTCCGCCAGCCTGTCGAGTCGGTACTCGTTCACCGGCATGTGGGCCCCGCACCGGTACACCCGCCCCATGCGCCCATAGCACCCACTGTAGCGCGGGGAGACACCGGAAGAGCGAACTCGAAGATAGTACCGTTACTGCATATATGTAGAATCTGGCAACGTCGGTGAGGGATCTCACCGGTAACTCGCTGGCGATTCATCCCATCAATTTGGAACGATTGAGTCTGCTCGTCACCCGAATCCCACCGCCGAACGAAGCCGAGGTCCGTGTGCGTCCCTGGATCATCTGGGCCACCGGCGTCCTCGCATACATCGTCGCGGTCCTGAACCGGACCACCCTCGGGGTCTCCGGGCTCGAGGCCGGAGACCGCTTCCACGCGGGTCCCGGCATGCTCTCGATGTTCGTGGTGTTGCAGATCATCGTCTACGCCGGCGCCCAGGTCCCGGCGGGAGTGCTCCTCGACCGCTACGGCTCGAAGGTGCTGGTCATCTGCGGCGCCGCACTGATGGCTGCCGGGCAACTCGCGATCGCCGTCAGCGAATCGTTGCCCACCGCATTGGCCGCCCGCGCCGTCGTCGGTCTCGGTGACGCTTTCACCTTCATCTCCGTGCTGCGACTCGTCCCGCACTGGTTCCCGGCCCGCCAGATCCCACTACTGACCCAGCTCACCGGGATCAGTGGGCAGCTCGGCCAGGTCTTGTCGGCGGTGCCGTTCCTGGCGCTGCTCGGGGTGACCGGCTGGACGCCGGCGTACCTGTCGGTGGCCGCGTTCAGCGTGCTGGTGGCGGTGCTGGCCGCGGTGATCGTCCAGAACACACCGGACGGCCGGCTGGATACGACCCAGACCCTGAACGTGCGCGACACCCTCAGCAGTGTCCGCACCGTCTGGATGCGCCCGGGTACCCGGCTCGGGTTCTTCACCCACATGGGCACCCAGTTCTCGGTGACGGCGTTCGCGCTGATGTGGGGTGTGCCCTACGTGACCACGGCCCAGGGCCAGAGCCGCGGGGTGGCGGGCATGTTGCTGACCATCTCGGTGGTGACCGCCATCGTCGCCGGCGTCGTGCTGGGCATCCTGACCGGGCGCTACCCGCACCGCCGCTCGCGGTTCGTGCTCGCCATCATCGGCAGTAACGCCGCGGCGTGGACGGTGGTGCTCGCGCTGCCCGGTCCGGCCCCGCTCTGGCTGCTGATCGCCCTGATCGTCGTCATCTCCGTCGGTGGTCCGGGATCGATGGTCGGATTCGACTTCGCCCGCACGTTCAACCCGGGCGCCACCCTGGGCACCGCGCAGGGCATGGTCAACATGGGCGGCTTCCTGGTCGCACTGATGCTGATGCAGGGTATGGGCTGGATCCTCGACGCCACGGGTGGCTACTCGTTCGACTCGTTCCGGCTGGCCTGGACACTGCAGTACCTGATCTGGGCACTGGCCGTGGTCGGCATCCTGGTCACCCGGCGCAAGGCCCGGCGTCTGATGCAGGCCGAGCAAGAACGCTCCCTGCTGGAGACCTTCGATCCGCACCCGGCCGGAAGCTAGCCCGCCGCCCGCCGGTGCCCGGCCAGTTCACCGCCGATGACCGCGACCGCGGGCGCCGCGGTGACGACCAGCAGACAGATTGCCGTCGAGACGCCCGCCCGGGCCATCAGCACGGCCCCGGTCAGCACTGCCGCCGACAGCGCGGCCAGGCCCAGATGCAGCGGCCGGACGCGGCGGATCAACAGCGCGGTCAGCAGGTAGGTGGTCCCGATGAACACGCCGACCGGGATCACCACGGACAGGACGGTGCCCACCGAGCCGAGTTCGGAGTGCTCTTCCAGGTAGTAGGCGGCCAGGTGCAGCCCGGCCCCGGTGCCCACGATGGCACCGAACAACAGGATCGCCAGGTAACCGAAGCGGAACGACGTCTCGCGATGGGCGTGCAGCAGCTCCCCCGTCGGCACCATGAAGAACAGCCACCACATCCCGAAGGTCAGCCCGGTGCCGGCCAGCGCAACCAGGATGGCGTCGGCGGTCCAGCCCTGGTCGTGCACCACCGCCGACAGGGTGGCGACGGTACCCACCACCCCCTCACCGAGCGCGATGATCGCCATCAGGCCGTACCGCTCGGCGATGTGGTGCGCGTGCCACGGTGTCCCACCGGCCCACCGCTCCGCGATCAGCGGACCGAGCATCTCGGCGCCGACCAGCCCCACCACCAGCAGCAACGTCACCGGCAGCGAGGTGTGCGCGAATATGAGTGCGATCCAACCCAACTGGGTGACCAGGATCGCGCAGGCATACGTCAGGCACGCTCGGCGCCGGGGCGGGTCCTGCCGGGCCGCCCGTAGCCACTGCCCCACCATCGCCACCCGCATGACCACGTAGCCGGCCACGATCACCGCGTTGTCGACGTGCCCGCCGTGCTCCAGCGAGGCGTACATGTCCGGAAGTCCGAGCGCCAGGATCAGCACGCCGACCATCTGGAGCATGGTCGTCAGGCGGTAGATCCAGTCGTCGGTGTCGTAGGCGGATGCGAACCAGGTGAAGTTGATCCAGGCCCAGCAGACGGCGAAGACCGCGAATCCGAACCCGGCCAACCCGACCAGCAGATGGCCGGCGGCCATCGCATGGGCGAACTCCGAGGCGGCGACCCCGAATGCGATCACGAAGGTGAGGTCGAACAGCAGCTCCAACGGGCTGGAGACACGGTGCGGCTCATGCGGATCCCGGCCGGACATCACCCGCAGCCGGTGCGATGAGCCGGGCACCTCGGGCGGTGTGGCTGCGGTGCTCACCTGGGCATCCCCTTCCACCGGCGCCGCACGGGCCGGTCCCGATCAGACAGGCTAGCGTGGGCGGATGCCCACCATGGCGAGCTCACCGACCGCGGTCGGGGTCGTGCTGGCGGCCGGTATCGGGTCGCGGGTCGGCGCCGACGGCAACAAGGCCTACCTGAAACTGGCGGGCCGCTCGATGCTGTCCTGGTCGGTCCGGGCGGTGGCCGACACCGCCGAAATCGGCCGGGTCATCCTGGTTTACCGGCGCGGTGAGCGGGAGGTGGCGGCGCGCGCGCTGGCCGAAGACCTGCCCGGCAGGGCCGTGGAACTCGTCGAAGGTGGTGACAGCCGGCACGAGTCGGAGTTCAACATGCTGGCCCACATCGCCCCCGATATCGAATCCGGCGCCGTCGACGTCGTGCTCATCCATGACGCGGCCCGCCCGTTGGCCGGGCCGGACATGATGCGCGCGGCGCTCACCGCGGCCCGCGAACACGGTGGGGCGGTGCCCGCGGTGACGGCGACCGGTCTGGCTCGGCCACTGCCCGCCGGCGGGTTCGAACCGCTGACCGAGCGGGTGGTACGCGTGCAGACTCCGCAGGCCTTCCGCGCCGGACCACTGCTCGCGGCCTATCGGAAGGCCGACGTCACCGGGTTCGACGGCACCGACACCTCAGCGTGTGTGCAGCATTTCACCGATGTCGACGTGCGGGTGTTCCCTGGCGCGGCAACCAATCTCAAGGTCACCTATCCGCCGGACATCCGGCTCGCCGAGCATCTGTTGGCCGCGCTCAGCGCCGGCACGCAGTGATCGCCTCCAACAGTGCGGCGTCACCCGGCAGGTCCACAGCGATGGCATCGGCGTCACCGGCCACGGTGACCAGGTCGGCGGCGCCGAGCACCGTGTGCAGGTCGGCCAGCCGGGGCACGGCCACCCCGTACGGGTACTGAGCGGTCCGTAGCTCCGAGCGGTCCACCGTGGCCACGATCGTTCCTTGTGCGTCAACACTTTTGACGGTGTCGGTGACCGGTAGCACCGGGACCACCAGTTCGGCCCCCTCGCGCAATGCCGCCGCCACACGCTGCACCAACCCGTCCGGTACCACCGGATGCCGGTGGTCGGCGACCAGTGCGTGCGTCACGGCTTCCGATTGCAGATGCGGCCTCGCGGCCACCAGACAGTCTGTGGTGCTGGGTGATTCACCGGCGGCGATGACCCGCACCGGCAGCTCTCCCAGGCTGGCGGAAAGCTGTTCGGTCAACCGGTTGTCGGCGGCCACCAGAACCTCCCCCACGGCCGCCAGGGCACGCACGATCCGCAGCAGCACCGGGTCGCCGTCGACCGGGATGAACACCGACGCGGGCTGCTTGGCCACCGCGGCGGGCAACGGCAGGATCGCTGAGAGTTTCACCGCGGTCAGGGTAGCTGGCGCGCAGGCCGGAAGCGTTGTAGGTAGGAGTTCCAGTCCCAGTCCGCCAGAAACCCGCTTGCCGCGGCGTAGCCGGCTGCGTACAGCGCCTGAACCTCGGCGTCGCTGATGTCGAAGTCGAGGTAGCCGACCTCGGTGGAATCGACCCGCACGGTCCGCGCCTTCACCCACGGCTGGTTCAGGTAGGCCTGATCGCGGCCCACCAGCACGGTCGTGATGACGTCGTCGAGCATCCGCGGTGTCCCGAACCGCCGCAACGGACCCCAGTTCGGCAGCAGGTGGTCGGTGTCGTTGGGCAGGTTGGGCAGCACCGTGACCCCGAAGCTGGGCCATCGCGGTGCACCGCCGTCGGCGCGGTCCAGCGAGTCGATCGGGAAGTTGGACAGCAGGCCGCCGTCGACCAGGGTCGAGGTGCGCCCGGCCGAATCGGTCAGGTTCGACGGCCGGAAGTAGAACGGGATCGACATCGAAGCCCGGACCGCGGCAGCGACCGGCTGGTCGTCCGGGTCCAGCCCGTAGACCCGGCGGTAATCCCAGGGCAGTCGCACCAGCTGGCCGGTGGTGATGTCGGCGACGGTGACCACCAGCCGGTAGCGCCGGTCGGCCGGTAGTTCGTCGTCGTCGATCGCCAGGTCGCCGAAGGTGCGCACCCCGAGGTCGGCCAGTTGTGCGCGCACCCAGTCGTGAGCGTAGTCGCCCTTGTAGATTCCGCGGCCGTGGGCGAGCGCCAGCGGCTGCCCGACGAACGGGATCCGCCCGAGCAGCGTGGCGTCCCGGAACTTCCGGTAGTTCAGTTGCAGCGCAATATCTTTGAACTCCGCACCGGTCAGTTGCGCGTCGGCCGCGGCGACGATCGCCCCGACGATGGATCCCGCGGACGTCCCGGATACCCGCTGCGCCCGGTAGCCGGCGTCCATCAGTGCCACGACGGCGCCGACCAGGCCCACCCCTTTGACACCGCCACCGGAGAGCACCAGATCGGCCGGGCCGGACATCGGTGTGTCCTTCTACACCGGGTCGAACGCGGAGATCCGCCAGTTGCCGTCGACCTTGGACAGCCCCACCTTGACGCTGCTGGTGGAGAACGAACCGTCCGGGTTCTCCTTGCTGACGGTGTTCTGGTTGAGGAAGACCAGCACCACGGCCCGGTCCGGATGCAGTTCGGAGACCGCGGCGTTGACGACCGCCGCCTGCGTCTGGACCGCGTTCTTCTGCGCGGCCGGCGCCACGATCTGCTCGGTGAACTGGTTGTAGTAGTTCAGGAAGTCCCCGGTCAGTTGCGCCCGGGCGTTGGCGAAGTCCGCCTCCAGGGAATCCGGCGAGTAGGACAGCAGCGCCACCGTCCCGTCGGAGGCGGCCTTGACCGCGGCTTCCGCGGCCGCCGGACCGGTCTGCTGGTCGGGCCGGTACTGGTTGACGTAGAGCCAGGCGGTGAGTCCGCCGGTCACCGCGAGAGCCAGCACCAGCACGATGGCTGCCCAGAATCGGGCGGCGCCGCGCAGCAGCGTGCGCACCGGCCCGCCCGGCGCCGGCCGGTCCGGCGCTGCGGCGGCACCGGAGTCGATTTCGGTGTCGATCGGGGCGTCGACCTCGGTGTCGTTGTCCACGGTCACGGCGCGAACTCCACTTTCGCCATCTTGATCTGATCGCCCTCCCGGGCCATGCTCACGATCAGCCGCCAGGTGCGCGGATCGTCCTTGGCGCCTTGTTCATTGGTGATCGTCGAGAATGCCGACACCAGCACGTCGGCGGTGTTCTCGGTCATCGACTTGACCGCGGTGGCGGTGACGGTCGCCTCGGTGATGACCTTCGAGGATTCGGCCACCTTGGCGAAATCCTGATGCTCCTTCTCGAAGTCCTTGCGGAACTCGCCGGTCGAGTTGTCCAGGATCCGCTGCACGTCCTGTTCGGCACTGTTGAAGTTCAGCGACATCAACGACACCACGCCTTGGCGGGCGGCCGCCGAGAACTCGGCGCCCAGATCACGTTGGTGCTCGGCCTGCTGGTGGGTGACCATGATCCAGGCGCTGGTGCTGGCCAGCGCAGCCACCCCGATGACGGCCAGCGCGGCCGCGACATAGGTGAGGATCGCCCGCGTCCGGCCGCGCGTGCTGACCGGTTCGTCGTCGAACTCGTCCTCGGCGTCGGCGTCGGCATCGGCATCTGCGTCGGTGAGGACGTCCTCGTGGTGCTCGTCGCCCTCGCTCGCCTCGGCCTCCCGGCGCAGCCGGAGCACCTTGGCGCGCGCGGCGGCCGCGGCGGCCGCCGCCTCCGCCTCGGCGGCCAGCGCTTCGGCCTCCTCGGCGGTCAGCTCGAGGCCGTCTGCCTGGTCAGGCGGGGAAACCGAAGTCGCCCCACGCCTATCGGTGGGCATCATGTCCTCCTGCACTGCGAATACTGTGTGTACGGCGCACCGCTCAGCTGGTCAGGTGCAGCAGGCGATCCTTCATCACCTTGCCCGTCGCGTTGAGCGGTAGCTCGTCGAGGAACTCGACATACCGTGGCACCTTATAACCGGCCATCCGGTCCCGGCTCCAGGCGATGAGTTCCTGCTCGCTGATATCGCCGCCGTCGCTTTCCCCCGTCGTTTCGCTCGCCCGAGGGCGCAGCACCACGAAGGCCTTGCCGACCTGGCCCAGCCGCTCGTCCGGGACGCCGATGACGGCCGCCTGCCGGACCGCGGGATGTTCCAGCAGGAAACCCTCGATCTCGGCTGGGTAGGCGTTGAACCCGCCAACGATGAACATGTCCTTCTTGCGGCCGACGATCTTGAGCCGGCCCCCGTCGTCGAAGGTGCCCAGATCACCGGTGTGCAGCCAGCCCTCGGGGTCGACCGCTTCGGCGGTGGCGGCAGGGTCGTCGAGGTAGCCCTGCATCACGGTATAGCCGCGCACCAACACCTCACCGTCGGAGGCGATGCGTACCTCGACCCCGTCGCATGGCTTGCCCGCCGTGGTGGCGATGTCGGTGAACGAATCGCCGGGGCGCGACAGGGTGACGGTGCCCGCCTCGGTCAGGCCGTAGCCGGTCGCCAGCGTCTGGAAGGGCAACTCCTCGTGCACCCGGCGGATGAGTTCCACCGGGATGTCCGCCGCGCCGGTGACCCCGGCGCGCAGGGTCGCAAGCCGGTGCTTGTCCGGGACCGCCAGCAGCGAGTGGTACAGCGTCGGCGCCCCCGGCAGCATGGTGATCCGCTCGGTCTCGATGAGGTCGACGACCGCGGGCACGTCGAACACCGGCACCGGCAGGATGGTGGCACCCCGGATGAGCGATGAGATGCACCCGGCCTTGTATCCGAACGTGTGGAAGAACGGGTTGACGATCAGGTAGCGGTCGCCCTCCCGAAGGTCGGCCAGATCGCACCATTCGGTGTAGAGGCGCAGCGTCTGTTCGTGATTCATCATCACGCCCTTGGCCCGGCCGGTGGTGCCGGAGGTGTAGATGATGTCGGCGATATCGGTGCCCCGTAGGTCCGGCGCCTCGTACGGCCGCCCGTTCTCCAGGAAGTCCGAGGTGATCTCGATCGCCGGGACACCGGTGGGCACGCTGAAATCCTGCCCCAGGAAACCATTTTGAACCAGGACGGCCTTCGCGCCGCTGCGGGTGATGATGTCGGCGGCTTCCTCGGGTTTGAACCGGGTGTTCACCGGGACGACCACTCCCCCGGCGGTGACCACGCCGAAGGCGGCGATCAGCCAGGCCGCCGAATTGGGCGCCCAGATCGCGACGCGGTCCCCTTTAGCGATACCGAAGTCGGCGAAAGCTCCGGCGGCACAACGGACCCGGTGAGCCAGTTCGATATAGCTGAGGCGCAGTGGACCGTCGACGACCGCTTCGGCATCTCCGAAGCGGTCGCCGACGCTCAAGACCATCTCGGGGATGGTCTCCCACTGCTTCTGGTACGTCACGTAGTGATGAGCCGGCCCAGGTTGCCGCCCATGATCTTGGCCTGGTCCTCGAGAGCGAGATGCTCGAGCGCGGTGATGTAGTGGGTCGGCTCGGCCAGGCCCTCCGGGTGCGGCCAGTCCGAACCGTAGAGCACCTGGTCCACACCGATCAGGTTGATCAGGTCGTCGATGCCCTCTTCGTAGAACGGGCTGACGTAGATGCGGTTCTTGATCTCTTCCATCGGATTGCCCAGGAACGCCTCGGGGGCCTTCTTGTACACCTCCGCCATCGAGTCCAGCAGCGGGAACATCCACTTGGAGCCGGCCTCGACGATGCCGACCTTGAGCTTCGGGTGCCGGAACAGCGCACCGTGGATGACCCACGAGGCCACCGCGTCCTGGATCGGCCGCCATTCGTTGAGGATCGACATGGCGTTGGTCTGGAACGGCAGCATCTCCTGCGCCGCGCCGTCCCACTCGGAGGTGTACCGCGAGTAGCCACTGTCCGAGGAATGCATGCCGACGAACACGTCGTGGTGCACCACGCGCTCCCAGAACGGATCGAACTCGGGCAGCGCGAAGGACCGCGGGCCGCGGAAGCCCGGCACCGGGGCGGGGCGGATCAGGATGGCCCGCGCGCCGCGCTTGACGGCCCACTCCAGCTCCTCGATCGCCTTCTCGACGATGGGCAGGGTGATCACCGGTGTGGTGAAGATGCGGCCCTTGTGGTTGAAGCCCCACACCTCGTGCAGCCACTCGTTGAGGGCGTGGACGATGACGTGGATGGCGACCGGGTCGTCCGACAGCCGCTCCTCGATGAGGCTGGCCAGCGTCGGGAACATCAGGCTGCGGTCGACGCCGAGTTCGTCCATCACCTTGATGCGCGGCTCGGGCTCGAAGAAGGCCGGGATGGCCTTCATCGGCTCACCGAACAGCTCGCGCTTGCTCTTGCCGTCGGGGTTACCGAACTTGAAGTACTCCTCCCAGGCGCCGGGCTTGGCGACCACGGAGAAGGTGGGGTTCGGGATGTAGTTGGAGATCTGGCCCTTGAGCGCAATCTTGGTGCGGCCGTTGACCTCCACGTACTGGACGATGTCCTTGTACTCCTTGGGGAGGTACTTGGTCATCGCCTCCGGCGGCTCGTAGAGATGGTTGTCCGCATCGAACAGCGGAAACGGAACGTCGACCCGATGCGACAGTTGACCCATGAGATGCTCCTTTTCGGTTCTTGAGAATCATATTCTCATGTTGTGTTTGCCGCAACGCCCTCAGGTACGGCGGCTGCTGCGGCGATCTCCTGGCGGACCCGGAACTTCTGCACCTTGCCGCTGGCGGTCCGCGGAAAGTCCTGCCCTTCGGGCACCGCGATCAGCTCCTCGGGCCACTTCTGCCGAGCCACCCCGGCCCGTTCGAAGTGCGCCCGCACCTGCTCCGGGCTGGGCATCGGCATGCCGGGCCGGATCCGCAGCACCGCGGCGACGTGCTCGCCGAGGCGGGCGTCCGGCGCCGCGACCACGACGGCCTCCAAGACGTCCGGCAAGGTCAGCAGCACCTCCTCGACCTCCAGGGCGCTGATGTTCTCGCCGCCGCGGATGATCAGGTCGGCGGTGCGGTCGGTGATGGTGAGATACCCGTCCTCGTCGAGCACGCCGATGTCGCCGGTGCGGTACCAGCCCTCGTCGTCGAAGGACGCGGCGGTCAACGCAGCGTCGGTGTAGCCGAGGCACAGATCCGGTCCGCGGCTGTAGATCTCA
Source organism: Mycobacterium sp. AMU20-3851 (assembly GCF_043974665.1). NCBI lineage: Bacteria > Bacillati > Actinomycetota > Actinomycetes > Mycobacteriales > Mycobacteriaceae > Mycobacterium > Mycobacterium sp. AMU20-3851. The sequence goes on along the minus strand of NZ_CP146371.1, from coordinate 1,665,222 downwards.
CCGTCGGGGCCCAGCCGGATCTCCACCCCGGGCCGGGCATTGCCGTCGGTGTAGAGACGTTTGTCCTCCGGCGCGTCCGGCCCCGATCCGGTGATGGAGGGATGCTCGGTGCTGCCGTAGGCGCGGAACACGAACAGGCCCAGATCGGCCAGGCGCCGGGTGACGGCCGCCGGCACCGTCGACCCGCCGAGGCCCACCGTGGAGAAGCGGGCCAGATGGGTCTCGTTGAAGCCCGGGTGGTCCATCAGGCTGGTGACGAAATACGGGGGGCCACCACCGATGGAGAGGCCGTCGCGTTCGATGAGTTCGAGCACCCGCCCCGGGTCCCAGACATCACACAGGTCGACGGGGGCGCCTTCGAGGACCGGGATCAGGAAGGCGCCGACCATGCCGATGAAGTGGCCGACCGGGGTGGCGGTGAGCTGGCGCCCGCGGCCCGGCGGATAGTTGGCCAGCAGCTGGCGGGTCTCGCAGTTGAGGGTCTGGTGACTGTGGATCACCCCCTTGGGCTCGCGGGTGGTGCCCGAGGTGAAGGCGATCAGCGCCGGCCCGCCCGGGTCGGTGTCCACCGTCCCGGTCATCGGCTCGTCGGCCAGCAGGTCCTCGAAACTCGCCTCCCCGACGAGTCCGACGATCGGCACCTCGGCGCACAGATCCGGCTGGAAGGTCATCCGGCCGAACTGGGCGGTGCTGATGAACGCCTTCGGCCGGGCGGTGGCGATGATGTGGCCGAGCTCCTTGCGCCCGTAGAAATGCACGATCGGCACGGTGACCGCACCGAGGAACGCCGACGCCCAGAATGCGACGGCGGCCTCCATCCAGTTCGGCAGCTGCAACGCCACCACGTCCCCGGGCCCGACGCCGCGGTCACGCAGGCCGGCGGCCAGGCGCCGGGCCTGCAGTTCGACGTCGGCGAACGTTCCCGCGAAGGGCCGGACCGCGGAATGGACGACAAAGCCGGTGTCCGGGGCGGCCTTCAGCCCGTCGGCCAGCAACTGGCCGAGTGTCTCCGATGTCCACCACCCTTGCTCGACATACCGTTTACTGAGCTCAGCAGGGATATTTCGGATGGAAATGACAGCACCTCCGCAACGCCGGGCAGATGCTGGTGATGCTATTCTCACCTGCCGAGAATGCCAATACCGCAATTGGAGAACGTTTGATGGTCGACCTGGAACTGGACGGCGAACTGGCGGTCATCACCATTGACCGCCCGCATGCCCGCAATGCCATCTCGCTGGACACGATGGATGAGCTCGGGAAGGCCCTGGACGGCGCGGCGGGTGCGCGCGCCCTCGTCATCACCGGCGGCGGTGACAAGGCGTTCGTCTCGGGCGGCGACCTCAAGGAACTGGCCGCCTTGCGCACCGAACTGGAGGCCTCCGAGATGGCGTGGCGGATGCGCACCATCTGCGACCGCATCGCCGGGTTTCCCGGCCCGGTCGTCGCCGCGCTCAACGGCCACGCCCTGGGCGGCGGAGCCGAGGTGGCGGTGTCCGCCGACATCCGTATCGCCGCCGACGACATCAAGATCGGCTTCAACCAGGTATCGCTGGCGATCATGCCCGCCTGGGGCGGAGCCGAACGCCTCGGCGCGCTGGTCGGGCGCAGTCAGGCGCTGCTGCTGGCCGGAACCGGACGCATCCTCGGCGCCCCCGAGGCGCACCGGCTCGGCCTGATCGACGAGGTGGTAGCGCGGGCCGACTTCGCCGAGCACTGGCGCGCGACGGCTCAGCTGCTGGCCCGCACGCCGGGTACGGCCATCAAGCGCGTCATCAACGGAACCACCACCACCGACGCCGTCGCCGCATTCGCCGGGCTGTGGGTATCCGACGAGCACTGGGTGGCCGCCGACAAAGTGATGAACAAGGGCAGGTAGCCGGCCGCTCAGATACCGCCGAGGGTGCATCGTCTGCGGGACAATCGCCGAATCACCGCAGACGATTCACTTTCGGCGGACCTCAGCCGAGTTCACGGATCGGATCGCTGCCGTCCCAGTTCTCGGCGGCCCGGCGCACGAATGCCGCCATGCCGGCCGACGCCTCGGTGAGCTCCATGATCTCGATGATCGCGGCCGGCCGCGGGGGACCGGTGGTGCCGGCACCGCCGAGTTCCACGTAGCTGAACCGCACCCCGTCGTCGGCGCCGCCCGACCAGACCACCGGCCAGCCGGCGGCGGCCACGCGCGCCATGGTCGCGTCGAAATCGTCTGTCCAGTAGGCGAGTTGATGGAAACCTTCACCGGCCGAATCCAGGAACTCGGTGAAGATGCTCGCCGCGGCGTCGGTCTGCTGGATGATCTCGACCTGCAACTCGCCGCTGTTGGCCAGCGCCAGCGACAAGGTCACCTCGCAGGGCTCACCGCGGTAGGTGACCCGTTGCGCCAGGCCGCGCATGACGAACCAGGGGCCGACGCCGAGTTTGAGCCAGTGCGCCACCGCGGCGTCGAGATCGCGAACCACATAACCGATTTGACGGACCGGGCCGGGGAGTACGGTTTCATGCTGCACAACCGTGACGGTATAGCCCGATCAGGATCGGTTGCCGGTTCCGCCGGAATCTCGTGCCGGGGCCGCCGCGAAACCGCTGCCCACCAGATCGCCGAAGATCTCCTCCACGGGCAGCGCCTCGCCTTCCAGCTCGCGCAGCCAATGCTCGACGAACTCCAGCGTTTCCGCGTGCCCGGCCGACATGCCCAGCGCCTGCTCCATCACCAGCACCCAGGACACGCTGGTACCGATCACCGACCAGACCACCGGGGGCACATCGCCGGGGTCGACGCCGTACCGGTCCAGCGCCGCCGCCATGGCCGCCCGCTGATCCTCGCGGAACCGCTCGGCGTAGTAGCTGATCTGCGCGCGCAGTTCCTTGCGGTGGTTGGCCAGCCCCATGAACTCCATGGTCAGTCGGGTGGCCGCCGGGTCGGTGCTGAACAGCCACAGCGCCCGCAGCGGCTGAGCCGATTTGAGCGCCGCCTCCTGCACCACCAGTCCCTGTTCGGCGCGCCGTTGGAACACCGCCAGGAACAACTCGTCCATGTTCCGGAAGTAGTAATGCACCAGCTGCGGTTTGAGACCGGCCCGCTCGGCAACCCGCCGCGACGTCACCGCGGCGTACCCCTCGTCGAGCATCAGCGCCTCGGCGGCGTCGAGCAGGACGCCACGGTTCTTGGCGTCCGGCGCCCCGATTCTGCGCGCTGTGGACATCTCCCCCACCCTTTGCTGACATCTGCGTCCGCTGCCGCGACGGATCGTATCGGCCGACCGCGTGTGACCTTGACCACGACTCTATCCACATGCTAAGCAGGTGCACAGCACTTTTCATGTCACAGCTCGGCCGGAGATGCGATTTCGCCGGCAGGACAGCGCCGACACCCTTCCACCCCACAGCCCGGGAGATCTACTCACATGAGCGAATACGCGACGCTGGACTTCCTCACCGACCAGTCGCTGGTGCCCAATCCGTACCCGTACTTCGATTATCTCCGCGAGCAGAATCCGGTGTTGCAGGTTCCGCCGTGGGGCTGTTACGCCGTCACCGGCTACGAGGAAGCGGTCGCGGTCTACAAGAACACCGACGCCTTCTCCAATGCGGTCGCGCTCGGCGGCCCGTTCCCGCCCCTGCCGTTCACCCCGGAAGGTGACGACATCTCCGAGCAACTGGAAGCGCACCGGCACCTGCTGCCGATGTTCGAGCACATGGTCACCATGGACCCGCCGGATCACACCAAGGCCCGCTCTCTGCTGAATCGGCTCCTGACGCCGCGCAGGCTCAAGGAGAACGAGGATTTCATGTGGAAGCTGGCCGACGTCCAGCTCGACGAGTTCCTGGACAACGGTCAGTGCGAGTTCCTGGCCGAGTACGCCAAGCCGTTCTCGCTGTTGGTCATCGCCGACCTGCTCGGTGTGCCCGAGGAGGACCACAAGCAGTTCCGCACCAAGCTCGGCGCCGACCGGCCCGGCGCCCGGGTGGGTTCACTCGAGCAGGAGGTCGTCGACGAGAATCCGCTGCAGTTCCTGGACGACAAGTTCATCGCCTACCTGGAGGATCGCCGCGCGAATCCGCGCGAGGACGTGCTGACCTCGCTGGCGACCGCGCTCTACCCCGACGATTCGGTGCCTCCGGTCATCGAGGTGGTGCGCTCGGCCACCTTCCTGTTCGCCGCCGGACAGGAGACCACCACCAAGCTGCTCAGCGCCGCCATGCGGGTGCTGGCCGAGAATCCCGAGGTGCAGCAGAAGCTACGCGACGATCGCAGTCTCATCCCGACCTTCATCGAGGAGTCGCTGCGTCTGGAGAGCCCGGTGAAATGCGACTTCCGCTTGGCCCGCAAGACAACCGAGGTCGCCGGCGTGAAGATCCCGGCCGGCAGCCCGGTGATGGTGCTGCCCGGTGCGGTCAACCGCGACCCGAGCCGCTTCGACAATCCGCACGAGTTGCGGCTGGACCGCAAGAACGTGCGCGAGCACATGGCCTTCGGCCGCGGTGTGCACTCCTGCCCGGGCGGGCCGCTCGCGCGGGTCGAGGGACGGGTGTCCATCGAGCGCATCCTGGATCGCATGGGCGACATCACCGTCGACGCCGACAAGCACGGCCCGGTCGGTGACCAGAACTTCAACTACGAGCCGACGTTCGTACTGCGCGGGTTGACCGACCTGCACATCAAGTTCACACCGCTCGGCTGACCCAGCCCCCTCGGGACTTCGGCGCGTCCTCCGTCCAGCTCGACGGACGGGGACGCGCCGAAGCTGTTTCCCACAATGAGAATGCCGTTCTTCATTTTCGCGAGGACGAGAAGCGCGTTTCGGCTCTCCGGGGCACACCCGCGTTCTATAGTCAGCCGAGGATGCCGAGCCGTGGAGGAAGTCTTGTGAAGTTCGTCGTGGTGCACGCCGCGGTCGCCGCGGCCGTCATGAGCTTGGCCGGCGCGATCCCGGCCGCCGCCGAAGAGCCGGTCCTGCACCACGTCAAGTACACGGTCGGCGCCAGCCAGCCGACGCGGGCGCAGATCTATTACCGCGACGTGCAGCCACCCAATTGGGCCGACTACAGCCACAATCCGTACGTCTTCAGCCCCAAAGCCGAGGCCGAGCTGGGCCCCGGCCAACCGTGGGTGCTGGAAGCCACCCTGGCCGACCCGCAGTCCTGGGCGATGGTCGTGGCGTCCGTACCCGAGCACGCCCCGGCGCTCGCCGACCCCGGTTTCGTCTGCGAACTCCGGGTGGACGACGTCGTGGTCGCCACCGACTCGGGTCTCAAGGGTGCGCTCTGCTCATTGCGCACCTGGTGACGCCGCAGACACCGTCCACTGGCCGGCCACCCGGCCGATCCGGCCCGCCGGCTCCGGTACCGTGAAACCGATTGCTGCATGCGGAAAAGACAGGAGGTCGGATGCGGTTCCGCAAGTCTGACCCGGCGAAGGACCCCGCCAAGACCGACGCGACCGCCGAGGCGGCGGGTACCGAGACCGCGACAGATGCCGCAGCCGCGCTGACGCTCGCGGAGGCAGAAGCGGCGGCCGCCGAGGCCACCGCGGCAGCCGCCCGGGCCCGGGCCGACGAGATCCGGTCGCGCAAACAGGGCGCCGCCCCCGCGGACACCACAGACGAAACCACCGAATCTGAATCCGAAGTCGGATCCGACGGTGACCCCGACGTCGTGGTCGAGGAAACCGAGAGCGCGTCGACGACCGAGGCGGATGCCGCCGAGGAGTTTCAAGCCACCGAAGACTACGAGACTGCCGAGCCCGTCCCGCCGCAGCGCAGGCTCGGGCCCGCACTGCGTTGGGCGGCAGCCGCACTCGTCGTCCTGCTGACCGGTGCCCTGATCACCGTCAGCGTGCTGATGGTGATGCAGCACCGCAGCGTGCAGGACAAGCAGCGTCAGGCCGCCGAATACGCCGCTGCCGCCAAGCAGAGCGTGGTGACGCTGATGTCCCTGGATTTCACCAGCGTCGACGAGGATGTCCAACGCATCCTCGACAACTCGACCGGGAACTTCCGGAAGGAATTCGAAGCCCAGGCAAAGGATTTCGCCACCGTGGCCAAGGAATCGAAGGTGGTGACCGAGGCAACCGCCACCGCCGCGGCGGTCGAATCGATGACCGACAACGACGCCGTGGTCCTCGTCACCGCCACATCGACCGTCAGCAATACTGCCGGGGCCAAACAAGAGCCGCGGAACTGGCGGCTCGCGGTGAGCCTCAACCGAGACGGCGACCAGATCAAGATGTCGAAGGTGGAGTTCGCCCCGTGACCACTGATGAACCCGTGACCACCGAGGACACGGCGGCCGTGGCCGAGACTTCTGCAGCCGCGGCCCCTGCCCGTTCGCGGCTGCAGAAGTGGCTGGCACCGGTGCTTCTCGTGGTGCTGCTGGCGGCCTCGGCCGGTGTGGCCGGCTGGTTGTACTTCACCGACTATCGCAGCGACCAGCAGATCGACGACACCGCGCGGCAGGCGGTGCTGACCGCGGCCGCCGACGGCGCCGTCGCGTTGCTCTCGTACTCACCGGCCACCCTGGACGCCGACTTCGCCAATGCCAAGTCCCGGATGACCGGCGACTTTCTGGACTACTACACCCAATTCACCGACGAGATCGTCGCGCCCGCAGCCAAAGAGAAGCAGGTACAGACCTCTGCGGCGGTGACACGTAAGGCGATCGTCGACATCGAACCGGGCACCGCCGAGGTGCTCGTTTTCATCAACCAGTCGACCACCAGCCGGGACAATCCCGACGGCAGCTTCACCGCGAGCGCGGTCAAAGTGGTGCTGGAGAAGCAGGACGGCGCCTGGCTGATCTCCGCTTTTGATCCTGTCTAGCTTTTGATCCCGTCTAGAACCGGACCAGCGAGAACGTCCAGACGTTCATTCCGGGCGGGCCGTTGAAGCAGCCCACGTCGAACCTGGACTCCACGGTGCCGAACAGGCTCACATCGTCCCATCGGTAGGTGTCCTTGGTCGGCATCACGTGCCCGAGACAGCGCAGCCCGTCCGGGACATCGGCGGTGAAGGACCACTGCCCGTCGACCAGCCGCGCCTCCCCACCGTAGTAGGCGCCGAACTTCGGCCGCGGGACCGCCCGTACCAATCGGCAGTCATCGGTCGGGGTGTCGTACTGGTCGTAATCCTCGCAGGGATACGTCGCCCAGACCCAGGACGCGTCTGTCCACCGGTTGCTCCACACCTCATAGTTGCCGAGCAGCATGGCGTCGGCCTGCGGTGCCAGCACCGTCGCGGTCGCTACGGCGACCGGGGCCATGGCGGCAGCGAGAATCTTCATCATGCTCCTCGTGAGGTTCGATATCCGGCAGATCAGCGCGGGATGGGATCAGAGGCCGAGACATCGCCCCGTTCCCAACGGGTTCCGCCGTTCTTCGCGATGCACGTCAAGAACAGCCCGTCCGGCGACTGGGCCATCTCGCCGTCATAGCCGGAACAGGTGGCACCCTCGGCCTTGATGCCGTGCATCTCGGTGGCCCGGAACCAGCGGGGCGCGTAGCGCCGCGGTGAACCGCAGAACACCAGCCGCCCCCAGGACGTCACGCCGAAGGCGTAGTAGGTGGTGTTGTTGCAGTACGAACCCAGCACGATGTTCGGTGCGATGCCAGGTGTGCACGACGGATCGTTGCAGTCGAACAGCATCGGCGGCTCGGCGGGCACCGGCTCCACCGGCGGCTCCGCGGCGGCGATCGGTGCCCAAATCATCGGTGCCACAGCGACAGCCGCGGCCACCACACCCATCATCACACGCATACCGTCCACCTTCCCACATCGGGGTAACAAAGTTCTCCTATTCTGCAAGGGTTGTTCTTCTCCGGCACTAGGCTGGACGCGAGACACCCTGAACAGCGTGAGGAGTCGTCATGCATGCATTCGGTCCCGCGGTCGGCGCGGCCACCGTCCTGTTGGGCGCAGCCCTGGCAACCGGTGCCGCGCCGGCCGCCCACGCCGACCCGGATTTCGCCCTGAACGGCACCTATCGGGTCATCTCCAACGGAGATTGGGCCAAGACCAACGAGGTCCGGATGAACGAGGCGGTCGTCGTGTCGACGTGGACCTTCTCGACGAGCTGCACCGATGTCCAGACCTGCGACGGAACGGTCACCAGCGACAAGGGCTGGACGGTCCCGGCCAAGTACCGGATCAACCGCTGGATCGTCGAAGTGGAACATCCGGGCTGGCTGCCCTGCCCCGACGGCACCAGGGCACCCGGATTCCAGCGCTTCCAGTTCTTCGGCACCAGCCCCAACGGTCATGTCGACACCGCCAACGTGCAGACCCTCAAGGGGTTCGACCGCACCGAGGGCCCCGGCGGCGCCTGCGGCCGCAACACGCCCACCGCAATCGAGATGCCAGTCCGGCTGGACAAGATGTAATCGCTGCACCGCAACGGTTCTCGTAGCACCCACCCCGAAGATCCCCGGCCCGGCGGCCGGGGATCTTCTGTTCTGATGACCCACCCGGTGATGGCGGGCCATCAGGTCGGCATCAGTTCCTGCCATGACTTCGGTGCCCCGCCGGCGATCAGGTTGGTCTGCTGTTCGTAACGACCGTCGGGTGTCATGTACTTGCCCGTGTTCGGGTCGTAGGGGACCACCGCCACCGACGGACCGTCCCCGGCCGAGTTCGCGCTGGGCGCCACCGGAAGTGCCCCGGTCGCGGGCGCCGGCGTCACCGGCGGCACCGGCACACCGTTGACTGAATTGCCCGGTGGGGGCGGCGGGATGTACGCCGTCGGTGGGGAGGAAACCGGCGCCGGTGGTGGTGGCGGCGCGGCCGGTGCACCCGGAGGAGTCCCGGACGGCACCGCCCCCGGCGGCAACGGCGTGCCCTGAACCGGTGCATGGATCTGACCCTCGAAGGAGACCCGGTCATCCGGCGGGATGCCCTGAGCGACCAGGTTTGGATCGAAGGGCATCGGTCCGGTCAGGTGCTGGCGCATCGCGAGCGGAACGAACCCTCTTGGGTCGTTGCACAATTCGACCGTCGGCGCGCGCTTGCCCGGATGTTCCATGCAGGGGATGTTGCGCGCGCCGCGCACCGAGATCGGCGAATCGTGCGGCAGCTTGCAGTACAGGTTGTTCGGAGTGTCCACGGTGGTGGTGTCGGCCGGCGATCGCCATTGGGACGGCGGCAGGAAGCCGACCAGGCACGGGTTGGGGTCGCCGACGGTCAGGGTGAAGTCACCCATCGGCAGACCCGTCGGGTTGTTCTTCGGCAGACCGAAGGACTGCTGTGCCGCAATGTAGTTGGGCAACAGAACGAACAGCTGCTCCAGTGCCGGGTTGTAGGTCAGCAGGATCTGGCTCACCGTGGTCAGGTTCGCCAACAACACCGGCAGTGTCGGCTTGATGTCGGTCAGCAGTCCGGACACCTCTTCGGCGAAGCCGGGACCGCGCTGCAGCAGCGTGCGGACCTGCGGATCGTTGCGGACCACCTGCTCGGTGATACCTGCCAGGCTGCGCGACCAGGTCCGGATCGCATCGGTGGTCTGCACCTGGGTATCCAACAGCGGCACACTGTTATCGATGAGCGAACTCATCTCATTGGACACGCTGTCGGCGTCGCGGGTCAGCTTGCCCGCCGAATCGACGAGTGACTGGAAGTCGTAACCCGCACCGTTGAACGCCTGGTAGGTCTCGTCCAGCAGTGCGTTGAGCCGGTCCTTGGGAATCGACTGCACCAACGCGCTCATCTGGTCGAGCATCGGCCCGACCTCCTGCGGGATCGTGGTGTTCTCCGCCGAGATCACCGTCCCGTCCTGCAGATACGGTTCGGAGTCGGTGTTCGGTCGCAGATCCACATACTGCTCACCCACGGCGGACACGCTGAGCACCTGCGCCCGCAGATCCGCCGGGATCTTGGGCGACCGGTCCAGCGACAGCGTCGCGCGGGCCCCGGTGTCGGTCAACTCCACGGCGGTCACCCGGCCGATCTGCACACCGTTGTAGGTCACGTTGGAGAACCGGTACAACCCACCGGTGGCCGGCATGTCGAGACTGACCGTGAGCCTGCCGATCCCGAGCAGGGTGGGCAGCTGCATGTACCCGAACACCATCACCGCTACACCGACGATGGACGCCACGGTGAAGATGATCAGCTGCGTTCTGACGAAGCGAGTCAGCATCTATCCACCACTTCCCTGTGCGGGCGCGTACGGCCCGGCGAAGATGGGTGCCGCGGGCACCGGGGGTGACGACTGCGGGGCCAGCGGTGGCGGGGCCACCGGCAGGACCGGACCGCTGACCGGCGGCGGCGCGCCCTCGGGTGCCGGTGCGACGGCAGGCGGCGGCGCGATCGGCGCGGAGAGCGGGCTGTAGGAGTAGTTCAGGTACCACGGATCACCTGGCGCCGGAATGAGCGTCGCGTTCTCGTCACCCCACCGGGTACCGAGCAACAGGGTGCGCTTGATCCGCGGATAGGTCAGGTCGAAGACCGCGAACAGGTTCAGGAAGTCACCCTTGACGGCGCGTTCGATCGCATTGGGCCCGTATGGGAATGCCGATGCGTAGGCCAGGCCGCCGTTGATGTCGGGGCCGATGTCGGCCAGCGCCTTCAGCGCGGGTTCCAGGTTGGACAGGTCGCGCACCAGTTCCTTACCCGCATCGTTAACCAGACCGGTTGCGGTGTCACTGAATTCGCCGAGCCGCTGCAGTGCGGTGGTGAAGCGCGGCCTGCTGTCGATGAGCACGTCCAGGGCCGGTGGGATGTCCTTGAGCGCGCGGTCGATCTTGTCGTTCTGCGATGCGAATGTGCCGGCGACGGTGTTCAGCTGCTTAATGGACGCCACGATATTGCTGCGCTGGGTGTCCAGTGTCCCGACGAACTTGTCCAACCGGACGAGCAGATCACGGATCTCGGACTCCCGCCCCGACATGGCGGTGCTGAAGTTGTGGATGATGTCACCGATCTGCCCGAGGCCGCCGCCGTTGACCATGGTGGACAGCGAGGACAGCGTCTGCTCGGTGGACGGATACGTCGACGAATCACTCAGCGGGATGGTGGCCCCGGTCTGCAGCTGGCCCGACGGGGACTCCCCCACCGGTGCATTCAATGCCAGGTGCATCGACCCGAGCAGGCTGGTCTGCCCGACGGTGGCCACCGCGTTGCCGGGCACCACGACACCCGGGTTGATGTTCACCTTGACCTTCGCGTGCCACCCGTCGACGGTCATGTCACCGACGCTGCCGACGACTGCGTCGTCGATCATCACCGGTGAATTCGATTCCAGTGTCCCGACGTTGGCGACCTCGACGGTGAACTGCTGGGCGTCGCGGGTGTTGCCCTGCACGCCTGGCAACGGCAGTGAGTTCACCCCGTGGAAGGCGCACCCGCTCAGGACGAACCCGGCGGCCGTCCCGACCACCAGAGCGCGCCCGGCGGATCCGACACTGATCATGACGGCGGATTCCCTTCGGCCGGAAGCAGTGGAGCATCAGGTGCCGGCGCAGGCGCCGGTCCCGGGGGCGGGGGCGGGGGCGGGGGCGGGGGCGGGCCACCGTAGCCCGGCAACAGCAGGCCGTCGAAGGTGGTCGGACTCGGTTGTGGCGCACCGGGAAGCAACGGGGCATGCGGCGTAGCCGGCAGTCCGTTGGGGGTGTAGGCACCGCGACCCGGAGGCTGCGGAGCGTTCCACCCGGGCGGTGGCGGCACGTCGCCCGCGCCGGTGTAAGCGGAAACCGCCGGTGCCGGCTCGGGATCGCGGGGAATGCCACCGCCGTTGGGCGCCAACCGCATATCGGAGTAGATCAGCTTGTCCGGGCTGGCCGACTTGGTCAGGTACGGGTTCATCGGGAACGGCATGCCGTTGAAGTTCAACAGCCGCAGCGCAGGCCCGAAGTACTGATCGCACAGCTTCGCGGTCTCCGGAGCGGTGACGTTCTCGACGGCGCCGACCATGCCGCAGACGGCCTGGACGGGGTTACTGAAGTTGGCGAAGGCGATGGACCCTACCGGGGTACCGCTGGACACGTTGTACATGTTCAGCGTGTTCGCGATGGCGGTAGGGGTGACGTGCAGGATGTTCTCGATCGCCAGCCGGCTGTCCACCAGGTTCTGCATCACATTGTTGAGCCGCACCACCTGCTCGGAGGTCTCCTTGCGGGTGCCCGCCACGAACCTCTGCACCTCGTCGATGGCGAAGGACAGATCGTTGAGCATGGCGTCCAGACTCGACCGGCTGTCGTTCACCACGCTGGTCAGCGTCGCCAGCCGGTTCTCGAACATGACGATCTGCTCGCTGCTGCCGCGGATGGCGTCGACGAACACGTGCAGGTTCTTGATGATGTCGACGATGTCGCCGCTGCCGTCGGCCATCACCCGCGCCACGCCGGACAGCTGGGCCAGCGTCTCCCGCAGCTTCGCGCCGTTGCCGTCCATGGCGTTGGCCGCGCTGTCGATGAACCTGGACACCGAGGTGCCGTCGACACCACTGCGCGGCCCCAACTCCGTTGCCAGCCGCTCCAATTGGGTCTTGACCTGATCCCATTCCACCGGCACCGCGGTGCGCTCTGCTGGGATTACCGCACCGTCGGCCATGGCGTCCGAGTCACCGTCGCGAAACGGCGGCGTCAGCTGGACGAAGCGGGCGGCCACCAGGTTGGGGGCCACGATGATCGCCTTGGCATTCGCCGGGACCGACACGTCCGGGTCGACCTGCAGGGTCAGCTTGGTCTGCCGACCCTTGGGCTCGATGGACCGGATGGTGCCGACCTTCACCCCGGACACCCGCACCTCGTCACCCGGATAGATCGCGGTGGCGGTCGGGAAGTACGCCGTGATCGTGGTCGGTTTGAAGAACAACTGGCGCACCAGGAATCCGGCACCGATCAGCACGGCGACCACGACGCCGATGACGAGCAGTCGTTTACGTGTGCTCATCGCGGTGCATCTCCTGGCAGCGGCGGGATGACGGGCGGCGGGAACGACCGCGGCGGCAGATCACCGGGCTGCGGAATGCCGTTGACGGGGAACGGAAGTTCCGACCGCGGGCCGGCATTGTCCGGTGGTTGCCCGGCGTTGACGCCGCGCCGGAAGCCGAACGCGTAATCGAGGAAGGGCTGCAACAGCTGCCCGAACACGATATTCGGGATGAAGGCGCTGTAGTAGAACCCGTTCGACACGGTCTCACCCTGGGTGAGTTCGTACTTCGCCAGGCCGGGCAGGGCCTTGGCGATGTTGTCGCGATTCTTCTCCAGCACCGCCGACACCGAGTTCAACCGGTCCAGAGCGGGTTTGAGTTGGGCCTCGTTGTCGGCGACCACACCGGAGAGAACCTTGGATACCTGGGAGGTGTTGGCCAGCAGGTCGACGATCGCCTGCCGACGATCGTTGAGCACCCCGACGAGGTCGTTGGCATTCAGGATCAGGGTGTTGACCTGTTCGCTGCGCTTGGACAGCACCCCGGTGACATCACCGGCGCTGCGCAACAGATCGCTGAGGCTCTCATTGCGGTTGTTCAACGATTTGGACAGTCTGCTCAATCCGTCGAAGGTCGGGCCGAGTTGCGGCGCAATCTGATCGATGGTCTGCGACAGCGTGTCCAGGGACTGGTTCAGCGACTCGGTATCGGTCCCGGCGGTGTTGGTGGTCAGTTCACCGACGGCGTCGGTCAGCGAGTACGGGGACGAGGTGCGCGACAGCGGAATCTCGTCCAGTCCGCGCATCCTGCCGCTTCCCTCAGGCTGCAATGCCAGCACCCGCTCACCGAGCAGGGTGCCGGTCCGGATATGGGCCTGGGTCTCCGAGCCCAGCCCGTACTTGCCGGCCAGGGTGAACGTCACCAGCGCATCACCGTTGTCCAGCTTGATGTCCGACACCGAACCGACCTTGATGCCGGACAATGTGACGTCGTTACCGGTGCTCAATCCGCCGGCCTCGGCGAACCGGGCCTGGTAGCGCACCGAGGTCGCCCACTCGCTGAGACGTTCGGGCTGCAGGCCGACGGCGATGATCAGCACCATCAGGACGACACCGATCACACCCGATCGGATCAGATGGCCACCGCGATACTTCAGCATCGGGCGTCACACCACCTTTCTGAATCCCCGACCAAGTCCCCTATCCGGTCCGCCACGTGCATCGTCCTTATCCGCTGTCCGAGCATCGGCCCTCTTCCTGCCTGATCCACGGGAACACCACGGTGCGGCCCTGCAGATCGCTTGCGCGGACGGAGACGCCGCAGATGTAGTACTGGATGAACCCGCCGTACGCACCGAGGCGAATGGCCTTGCGGTAGTTCTCCGGCGCCTTCTGCAGCGAGACGTCGAGGCTGTCCTTCCCCGCGTCGATGTTGGTGGCCAGCCGATTGATCTCGGCGATGGTGCCCGCCAGCGGCTTCCGCGCATTGCCCAGGAAATCGGCCAGCGACGCCGTGCCGTTGTCGAGTGCGGTGATCGCGGTGCCGATCGGATCCTCGTCCTCGTGCAGACCGCTCACCAACTGCTGGATCCGGTCCACGGCGCCGGAGAATCGGTCGCCGTCCTTGGCCAATGTGTCCAGCACCGTGCGCAGTTCGTCGATCAACGACTCCACCACCTGGCTGTTGTCGGCCAGCTCGGTGCTGAACGACGAGGTCTTGGACAACAGCGATTCGATGGTTCCGCCCTGACCCTGCATGATCTGGATCAGGGAGGCGGTCAGCGCGTTGACATCCTGCGGGTTCAGCCCCTGGATCACCGGCTTGAGACCGCCGAGCAGCAGGTCCAGATCCAGTGCGGGGGCGGTACGTTCGACCGGGATCTGAGCGCCGGCCGGCTGCACATGGGTGGAGCCCGGGCCGTCCAGCAATTCCAGGTAGCGATCGCCGACGAGGTTCAGATAGCGCACGGCTGCCTTGGTGCCAGAGGTCAGCGCGACCGTGCGGTCGGCGTCGAACTTCACCAGCACATTCCCGTCGGACTGCAGCGACACATCCTCGACGGTCCCGACCCGGATGCCTGCAACACGCACGCTGTCACCGGCTTTCAACCGGGACGCATCCTTGAACACCGCCGAGTAGTCGGAGGTCGACCCGGTGCGGACCTCGGAGAAGACCGCGAACAGCGCGCCTGTCAGCAGCACCATCACCACCGCGAAAGTGCCGAACTTGAGCAGAGTTCCGCGTGATCCCGTCATCCCGGCATCCCTACCTGTGCGCTGTTGCGTGGCGGACCGCCCAACGGGCCGAACAGCATCTGCTTGAGGCCGTCCGAGTTGAGCAGGATGCCCTGGTTTCCGTACTGGTATCCGTTGGCACCGGTGTCGGCGACCATGGCCGGCACCCGGTACTCCGGCGGCACATCGGGCAGCCCGAATTCCTTGCAGTAGGAGCGCTGGGCCTTGGCTGCCACCTTCGGCAGGTCATTGGGGTAGCGGTAGCGCTCCATGCCCAGGGTCAGGCTGGCCGAGATGATGATGCCCGGGACGTCGAACGGCGGTGACTTGGAGAACGGCACCAGGCCGCCGATACCGCATCCGATGCCCTCGTGGTACTTGGCCAGCAACTCCGAGGTGGGCAGCAGGATATGGGTGAGGTCGCGCAGTGCCTGCCGGTTGCCGCCCAGCACCTCGTTGCCGACATCGGCCAATCCGATTGCGCTGATGAGGAAGGCGTCCAGGTTTTCCTGTTCCTCCACGATGCTGTTGCCCAGCGTGGTGGCGTTGTCGATGGAGTCCACCAGATCCTGTGCGCCATCGGCGTAGGCGCTGAGTACCGGGGGCATCTGCTGGGTCAGTGTCGCCATGTTGTCCAGGCTGGGCTCGATCTTGGCCAGGAAGTTGTTGAAATCTGTCAGGGTGCGGCCGAACTGCTCACCGCGACCGTTGAACGCAGCGGCCATCGCGCCGAGGGTCTCGTTCACCTTCAGCGGGTCGATCGAGTCCAAGAGCTGGGTGAGCTGCTGGAAGACGGTGTTGATCTCGACGGTGACGTGGTCGCCCTGCAGGACGTCGCCGGCGCGCACCGGCTCACCGGAGGGATCGGCAGGGTTCTGCAGCTGGACGAACTTGGCGCCGAACACGGTCGAGGAGGCGATGTCGACCTGGACGTTGGACGGAATCCGCTTGAGCTGCGCGGGATCCATGGCCAGATGCAGCACGGCCATGCCGTCGGGCCGGGACTCGATCGAGGACACCGTGCCCACCTGCACGCCGCGCATCTTCACCTTGGCGTCGGGGTTCATCACCAGTCCGGCACGCTGCGAGACGACGGTCAGCGGCACGGTCTCGGTGAAGCTGCCCCGGAACAGCCCGACGGAGAGCCCGACGATCAGCCCGATCACCACCACCGTGCCCAGACCTGCCAGGACACGCCCGTTTGTTTGCGTCATCGACTGTTGCCCCTAGCCCGACAGGTTGAAGTTGCCGTTGGAGCCGTAGATCGCCAGCGACACCAACAGAGTCACCGACACCACCACGACCAGAGAGGTCCGCACCGCGTTACCGACCGCCACGCCCACTCCAGAAGGTCCGCCGGTGGCGAAGAACCCGAAGTAGGTGTGGATGAACAGCACCGCCAGCGCCATCAGGATTGCCTGCAGGAAGGACCACAGCAGGTCGATCGGATTGAGGAAGGTGTTGAAGTAGTGCGAGTACAGGCCGCCGGACTGACCGAACAGCACCGTGGTGGTGAACTCACTGGCCAAGAAGGACAGCACCACCGCGATCGAATACAGCGGGGTGATGGCGATCATGCCGGCCACGATCCGGGTGGACACCAGGTACTCGACCGGCCGGATGGCCATGGCCTCCAGTGCGTCGATCTCCTCGTTGATCCGCATCGCGCCCAGCTGCGCGGTCACCCCGGCGCCGAAGGTGGCGGCCAATCCGATGCCGGCGATCACCGGGGCGGCGATACGGACGTTGATGAATGCCGACAGGAAGCCGGTCAGCGCCTCGATGCCGATGTTGCCGAGGCTCGAATACCCCTGCACGGCAAGGGTGCCGCCGGTGGCCAGGGTGAGGAAGCCGACGATCACCAACGTGCCGCCGATCATCGCCAACGCGCCGGCGCCCATCGAGATCTCGGCGATCAGCCGGATGACCTCACGCCGGTAGTGCATCGCTGCCAGCGGGATGCCCTTCACCGCGCGGATATAGAACAGGGTGTGATCACCCAGGGATGCCAGGGTCAGCACCGGGCGCTTGAAGGTGCGCGCCAACCGCGGATAGGTCGATTTGAGGACTGCGGCGTTACCCATGCCGGTCAGCCGTCCGTCATCTGGATGCCGATGGCGGTGACCACCACATTGACCACGAACAGCGCCATGAACGCGTACACCACCGTTTCGTTGACCGCATTGCCCACCGCTTTTGCACCCCCACCGCTGATCGTCAGCCCCCGATAGCAGGCGATCAGCCCGGCGATCAGCCCGAACAGGCCGGCCTTCACACAGGAGATGATCACCTCCGGTAGTCCGGTCAGCAGGGTGATCCCGGCGGCGAAGGCGCCCGGATTGACGTCCTGGACGAACACCGAGAAGAAGTAGCCGCCCAGGATGCCGATGATGACCACCAGGCTGTTGAGCAACAGCGCGACCAAACCCGCGGCCAGCATGCGTGGGGTCACCAGCCGCTGCACCGGGTTGATCCCCAGCACCTCCATCGCGTCGATCTCTTCACGGATGGTCCGCGATCCGAGGTCGGCACACATGGCCGTCGCCCCGGCGCCGGCCACGATCAGCACCGTCACCATCGGGCCGACCTGGGTGACGGCGCCGAAGGCCGCGCCGGCACCGGACAGGTCGGCTGCGCCGAGCTCACGCAGCAGGATGTTCAGCGTGAAGGACACCAGCACGGTGAACGGGATCGCCACCAGCAGTGTCGGTCCCAGCGACACCCGCGCCACGAACCAGGCCTGCTCGAGGAACTCGCGCCAGAAGAACGGGCGTTGGAACAGATACTTCACCGCATCCGCGCTCATCGCGAACAGGCCGCCGACGGCCTGCATCGGACCTGATGCGTTGCGTGCTATCGAGATACCGGGCGTCCACCGGTCCGGACCCTTACCTGCCATGCCTACCGGGTCCTTCCAGGATCGTGACTGCTGCTACTGCTGTCGGTCCGCCAACGTTGTGCGCCAAAGCGACTCGGGCCCCATCTACTTGATTGGACGCCTCGCCGCGCAGCTGTGCGAACAGCTCAACGCACTGTGCCACACCAGTGGCACCCGGCGGATGCCCTTTGGCCTTCAAACCTCCACTGGGGTTCACCGGCAGTGCCCCACCGACACTGGTGACTTCGGCCTCGGCGAGTTTGTAACCCTCGAAACGGTCCGCGAAGCCGAGGTCCTCATAGCTGATGAGCTCGATGCCGGTGAAGAAATCGTGTACTTCGGCGACGTCGACGTCGGCCGGGGTCATACCCGCCATCGTGAACGCCTGTTTGGCCGCCCGCACGGTGGCCGGGAAGGTGGTCAGGTCCGCCTTGTGTTGGTGCATCACCGAATCCAGCCCCAGTCCGACACCGCGGATCCACACCGGACGGTCGGTGAACCGTTGCACCACGTCCTCGGCGGCGATCACCAGCGCAGCGGCCCCGTCGCTCTGCGGTGCGCAGTCGTAAACATGGAACGGAGTGACCACCACGGGCGCCTGCAGCGCCTGTTCCACGGTGATCTCAAACCGCAAGCGGGCCTTCGGATTGCTGACACCGTGCCGGTGGTTCTTCACCGCGATCATCGCCATGTGCTCCCGGGTTGCCGGCGACTCGTGCAGATACCGGCGCACATGCAACGCGAAACCCGCGGGCGCCACCAGGCCGAGCGGATAGTCCCAGGCCTTGTCGCGGGCCATCCCCTCCCACTCCCAGAGCATGTCCGCGGAGGTGGTGTCGCGGAGTTTGTCCGCCCCCATCACCAGGGCAACGTCGAAGGCGCCCGAGGCGACCGCGAACAACGCATTGCGCACGGCGTCGTTACCGGTGGCGCACGAGTTCTCCACCCGGGTCACCGGGATGTCGGGCAGGCCCAACGTATCGGCGAGGATGCCGGCCGGGAAGCCGTCGGCGGTGCCCATCGACCCGTACCAGGCGGCCTGCAGGTCGAACTTGTCGAATCCCTTGTCGATGCTGCGGACGCAGTCGGCGAAAGCCAGTGGAAGCAGGTCCTTGAGGCCGAGCGCGAAATGTTCCCCGAAGGTGGTCATCCCGGCGCCGACGATGGCGACGTTTCTCATGACCTCCCCCCGACAATGGGAAGGATCATACCGAACGGGTTACGGTAACCGTGGCGATATTTGCGGGATCTGCACATGCGGGCTCGGCGGGCGCTCACGCGGCGGCCTCATCCGGGGCGAAGGCATACCCGTAGTCCGGGACGCCGGAGCGCACCGCCACCCGGCGCAGGGCCAGTCGGCCGCGGTCGCCGATGTCCACCATCCCGGCCGCCACGCCGGTCACCTTCACCAGCGCCCGCACGCCGACCCCGTCGAGTTCGAC
The DNA here is from genome assembly GCF_043974665.1 of Mycobacterium sp. AMU20-3851. Taxonomy (NCBI): domain Bacteria; kingdom Bacillati; phylum Actinomycetota; class Actinomycetes; order Mycobacteriales; family Mycobacteriaceae; genus Mycobacterium; species Mycobacterium sp. AMU20-3851. Next base: position 1,645,807 of record NZ_CP146371.1, on the reverse strand, counting down.
GATCACCAGCGAGTAGGGGGTGCGCAGCCCGGGCACCGGCACATGCACCGTCACCTCGGTGTAGACGGTGCCGGTACGCGGCAGCGGGACCAGCGCGTAGTCGGTGGCCAGGGCGCCGTCCCGGGCGACCCGGAACCGGGGCGGGAAATCGAGTTCACCGCTGCCGGGAAAGGTGCCCGCCTCCCAGCGCACCTTCGCCTCGAAGGCGCGCTCATAGGCGGCCAGCGAGATCGGGATGTCGGCGCCCTTCACATAGGTGTAGGCGGGCGCCGGTCGTGCCTCGGGTTCCCGGCGATGGGTCTGGGCCCGGCCGCCGCTGACCATGACACCGGACAGGATGGCCTGTTCGACCGCGACCAGCGGCCCGGTCTTACCCGTCTCGACCATGCCGGCCAGCGCGAAGATGCTGGCGCTGGCGCCGATGGTGGGCAGCACCGGCGGGTCGGGCAGGCACAGGTCGACGGCCCGCGCGTGGTCCACCCCGGCCACCGCGGTCGGCGTGTCCATCCAGGCGGCTTCCAGCGAGGCGATCAACCCCCGCTCGTGCAGCAGCCGGGGATCGCCGTAGTCCTGGACACCGCCGCCCTCGGTCCGGGTGCGCACCGGCAGACTGCGCGCCACCCGCGCGGCGGTCCGCACCTGCAGCCCGTGTTCGGCGGTCACCAGCGCCGCGGCTCCGGCCGGGTCGAGATCCACCCCGATGATGAGGGTTCGGGGACGGGCCGAGGTCAGCGCGTCCGCGGTGGCCGGTGCGCCACCGAGCCGCTCGTCGACCTCCAGCTCGGGGTCCAGGCCGAGCCCGGCCAGCAGGACCGCGGCGTTGCTGCTCTCCACCAGCGGCAGGTTGCGGCTCACGAGCACCACCCGCTCGACGGCGGCACCGGAATCCAGCGCCGCACGCCCGGCCTCGACGGCCAGGGTGATGGCATCCTCGTCATCACCGGGCACCCGGTGCGCGGGGGTGCCCCAGCACGGCAGGTAGGTACCGATCGACGACACGTAGGGCATGGGCTGTGTGGGGACCTCTCGGAATCTGTTAGGTGACCGCACCTGCGGTTTTGAGTTCGATGATGCGGTCCCAGTCCAGGCCGAGCTCAAGCAGGATCTCGTCGGTCTGCTCGGCGAAGCCGGGAGCGCCCCCGGTGCTCGGCGCGGTCACGTCGAACTGCACCGGATTGGCCACCAACTCCAGTTCCCCGGCCTGCACGATGTATTCGTTGGACCGGATCTGGGCGTCCTTGGCGGCCTGCAGGGTGTCCTGCACCGGGGCCCACGGGCCGGCCAGCGTCGCGAACCGCTCACTCCACTCCGGCAGCGTGCGCTTGCGCATCGCCTCGGACAGGATGTCGTTGGCGGCCGCGGTGTTCTCCGCGATCGACTCGGCGGTGGCGAACCGCGGATCGTCGATCAGGTCCTCGAGGTCCATGTGCCGGCAGACGTCGGCCCAGAACTTCGTCGGTTGCATCATGACGAAGGAGATGTACCGGTCGTCGGCGGTCGGATACAGCCCGACGAGCGGATTGAACGGCGAGCCTTGGGTTCCCGGCGGGAAGGCCTCCATCCGCTCCTGCAGGTGGTTGGTCAGGGCGACAGTGTGGCCGAGCGCCCAGAGGCCGCTGCCCAGCAGCGAGACGTCGACCACCGATGGCTCGCCGGTGCGTTCGCGCTTGAGCAGCGCCGCGGCGATACCGCCGGCCAGGTTGGTACCGGAGATCGTGTCGCCGTAGGCGGGTCCGGGCGGGCCGACCATACCGGGCGTATCCGGCGGGGTGATGGTGCGCGCGGTACCCGCCCGGCACCAGAACGCGGTCATGTCGTAGCCGCCCTTGACCGCCTCCTCGCCGCGCGGGCCCAGTGCGCTGCCCCGGGCGTAGATGACGGACGGGTTCACCGCACGGATGTCCTCGACATCGATGCCGAACTTCTCCCGGTGCCCGGGCAGGAAGCTGGTCAGGAACACGTCGGCGCGTTTGGCCAACTCAAGCAGCAGCTCTTTGCCCTCGGGCACCGACATGTCCAGCCCGATGCTGCGCTTACCGCGGTTGGCGTGCTCGATGTTCGGGTTGGGGTCACCCTCCACCCGCAGCAGACCGGTCTGGCGCAGCCCGCGCTGCGGGTCGCCGGTGACCGCGTGCTCGACCTTGACGACGTCGGCTCCCCATTCGGCGAGCACCGCACCGGCCGACGGCACGAAGCCGTACATGGCGACCTCGAGGACCCGGATTCCGTCCAGCGGCTTACTCACTCGGTCACCTCGCAGGCTCGGGTCCCGAATGACGGTCCATGATTCGCTCCGCAAGCGTCGCTCATTTCGCCGCTCCGTCGGTCACCGGCACCGCGAAGGTCTTGCTCTCCAGGAATTCCTCCAGGCCGGCCACCCCCATCTCGCGGCCGATACCGGACTGCTTGTAGCCGCCGAACGGACTATCCGGGCTGAAGTAGTTGCCGCCGTTGATGGAGAAGGTGCCGGTGCGGATGCGACGGGCGACGCCCAGGGCGCGCTCCTCGCTGCCGAAGACCGCACCGGACAGTCCGTAGATGGAGTTGTTCGCGATGCGCACCGCGTCGTCGTCATCGTCGTAGGCGATCACCGCGAGGACCGGTCCGAACACCTCTTCCTGCGCGATCTCACTGTCGGGGTCGACGTCGGTGAGCAGGGTCGGGGTATAGAAGTAGCCGGGTCCCTTCTTCTCGCCACCGGTCACCAATGTGGCTCCCGCCGCGACCGCCCTTTTGACCATGCCGTCGACCTTGTCGCGTTGCTTCTCGCTGATCAGCGGGCCCATGTAGGTGCCCGGATCGGTCGGGTCGCCGTACCGCACGTGCCCGAAGTTCGTCTTGACCAGCTCGACGATCTCGTCGTGGTGCTTGCGCGGCACCAGCAGCCGGGAGGTCAGCGCGCAGCCCTGCCCGGCATGGGTGACCATGCTGAACGCGGAAAACAGTGCGGCGGTACCGAAGTCGGCGTCGTCCAGCACGATCGCGGCGGACTTGCCGCCCAGTTCCAGGAACACCTTCTTCAAGGTCGCGCTGGCGGCGGCCATGATCGCCCGGCCGGTCGGGGTGGACCCGGTGAAGGTCACCATGTCGACATCCGGATCGGTGGTGAGCACCGCGCCGACCTGTGGGTCGGCTCCGCTGAGGACGTTGACGACGCCGGCCGGGATGTCGGTGTGCTCGGCGATCAGCTCGCCGAGGGCGAGGGTGATCAGCGGGGTGTCCGGCGCCGCCTTGAGCACCACGGTGCAGCCGGCGGCCAGCGCGGGCGCCAGCTTGGCCAGCGCCAATTGGTTCGGGTAGTTGTAGGCGATGATGGCCGCGACGACGCCGCCGGCCTCCTTCTCCACCCAGCGGTGATGTTGCATCCCGCGGCTCTCGATGTTCCCGAGGTCCTCGGTGAACGGGTAGTCACGCAGCAGATTGAGGTAGTACTCGACGATCGCGATCGGCTGGTCGAGTTGCGCACCCAGGTTCAGCGCCGCGGTGGCGCCGACCTCGGCGGTGGTCAGCGCGGCGAGGTCGTCGCGGTTGGCGACGAGCGCGGCGTGGAACTGCTCGAGGCAACGGATCCGCAGCGCGACATCGGTGGCCCAGCCCGAACTGTCGAATGCGCGCCGCGCGGCGGCGACGGCCGCTTCCGCGTCGGCGATCGAGGCGTCCGGCGCGTGGCCGAGGACCTCACCGGTTGCGGGGTTCACGGTGGCGAATGTGCGTGCGGCGTCGACGAGTTTCCCGTCGATGAGCATGCGCCGATCAGCCTTCGCGTGTGCTGTTTCGCGGACCGGATCGCTGCCGTTGGTGGCGGCGATCGTGGGGGTCTCCGACATCAGGCTCCTCACTGTGATGGAAATTTCATTCTCATCACCGGCGAATCTTACATCCGGCTGATGAGAACGCAAGAACGCCTAGATGCGCTAGTCGTATGGCTCGATCAGGGAAGGCGGCCAAACTTTTGTTCCTGGCCGAAGCTTCCGATACCTTGCGGCGGCGAGGTGTCCGAGAGTACGGTTCTCATAATCGGAAGGGCGATTCTTGAGATCGCGGCCACACTCCGGATCGTCCACTTCAGCTCATTGGAGGCTTTACATGAAGAACGCTGTCGTCACAGGCGGCGGGTCGGGCATCGGTCGTGCGATCGCGGACCGGTTGCGTGCGGACGGTTACAACGTGGCCACCATCGACCTCAACCCGTCGGACACCCCGAACGCGTTCATCGCGAACGTCACCGATCGGGCCGCCGTCGACGAGGCACTCAACGGGATCCGTAGCCAGCTCGGCCCGGTCTCCATCCTGGTGAACGCGGCCGGGCTGGACAGCTTCCGCAAGTTCACCGAGACCACCTTCGAGCAGTGGCAGCGGGTGATCGACGTGAATCTCAACGGCACGTTCCACTGCATCCAGGCGGTGCTGCCCGAGATGATCGAGGCCGGCTGGGGCCGGATCGTCAACATCTCCTCTTCCAGCACGCACTCGGGTCAGCCCTACATGGCGCCGTACGTGGCGGCCAAGTCCGCCGTCAACGGGCTGACCAAATCGCTGGCGCTGGAATACGGGCCGATGGGCATCACCGTCAACGCGGTACCGCCCGGCTTCATCGACACCCCCATGCTGCGCAAGGCCGAGGACCGCGGGTTCCTCGGCGACACCGACAAGCAGATCGAGCAGACCCCGGTGCGCCGGATGGGCAAACCCGAGGACATCGCAGCAGCTTGTGCGTTCTTCATCTCCGAAGAGGCGAGTTACATCACCGGACAGATCCTGGGCGTCAACGGCGGCCGGAACACCTAGAGCGAGAAGGGATTCAATCGAGTGGGTAATGCAGAGGGCCGGGTAGCCGGAAAAGTCGCATTCATCACCGGCGCAGCCCGCGGCCAGGGCCGCAGCCACGCGATCCGGCTCGCCGAGGAGGGTGCCGACATCATCGCCGTCGACATCTGCAAGAACTACGACACCGTCGGCTACGCCATGGCCACGGCCGAGGATCTCGAAGAGACCAGGAACTACGTCGAGAAGACGGGCCGCCGCATCGTCACGGCGCAGGCCGATGTCCGCAATGAGGCCGAGCTGCGGGCCGCGCTCGACGCCGGGCTCGCCGAATTCGGCAAGGTCGACATCGTGGTTGCGCAGGCCGGCGTCGCCGCGATGAAGGGCCAGCCGCCCATGCAGGCCTGGACCGACGGCATCAACACCAACTTCGTCGGCACCATCAATGCCATCCAGGTGGCGCTGCCACATCTGACCGAGGGCGCCTCGATCGTCGCGACCGCCTCGGCCGCCGCCCTGATGGATGCGCACAACAAGCCGAACCCGGGCAACGATCCGGGCGGCATGGGCTACATGGTCAGCAAGCGGCTCATCTCCGAGTACGTGCACTATCTGGCCACCGAGCTGGCCGTGCGCGGCATCCGTGCCAACGTGATCCATCCGACCAACTGCAACACCGACATGCTGCAGAGCGAACCCATGTACCGCTCGTTCCGGCCGGACCTGGAGAACCCCACCCGCGCCGACGCAGAGCCGGTCTTCGGTGTGCAGCAAGCCATGAAGGTCAACTACATCGAACCCCAGGACATCAGCAACGCGGTGCTGTGGCTGGCCTCGGACGAGTCCCGGTTCGTCACCGGCATGCAGCTGCGTGTCGACGCGGGCGGCTACCTCAAGTGGTACGACTACCACGTCTGATGCTGAATTCACCGTCTCGTAAGGAGCTGGCGCAGTGAAGGTTTCCGTCGATGCAAGCCGGTGCCAGGGCCACACCCTGTGCGCGATGATCGCCCCCGACTCATTCGTACTCGACGATGTCGACGGGCACGCCTCGCCGGTGTCCGACATCGTCCCCGCCGACCAGGAAGACCTGGTGCGCGAAGCCGCGCACTCCTGTCCAGAACAGGCCATCGTCATCGAATGACCGAATCCGCTAGGGAGACAACGCCGTGAGCATCGACCGTGATGTCGTAACTGACGACGAGCGCAAGAAGCACAAGATCCACTTCGACCGGCATACCCCGGAGTACCGGGAGCAGTTCCAGGCCATCACCGAGGAAATGCATGCCAAGTGTCCGATGGCGTGGACCGATGTCTATGACGGTCACTGGGTGGCGGCGGACAGCAAGCATGTGTTCGAACTCGCCCGCTGCCCCGCCGTGTCCAACGATCACGACCTCACCGGTGAGGGAACCGGCTACCAGGGCATCAGCATCCCGGTGGCCAGTCGCGCCAAAACGGTGCGCGGCGGCATCCTGGAGATGGATGAGCCCGACCACGGCACCTACCGCGGTGCGCTGAACCCGTACCTGTCGCCGGCGGCGATCAAGCGCTGGGTGCCGTTCGTCGACGAGATCACCCGGGCCGCCCTGGACGAGCACATCGAGACCGGCCGGATCGACTTCGTCGACCACCTGGCCAACGTGGTCCCCGCGGTGCTCACCCTCGCCATGATGGGCCTCGACCTCAAGAAGTGGCACGTCTACAGCGAGCCGACGCATGCTTCGGTCTACACTCCCGAGCATTCGCCGGACCGCGAGAAGATCAACGAGCAGCACCGTGAAATGGGTATCGACCTGCTCACGAACATGTTCGCGTTCAAGGAGAATCCCAAGCCCGGCCTGATCAATGCGCTGCTGCAGCTTCGCATCGACGGCGAACCCGCACCCGACATGGAGATCCTGGGCAATCTCGGGTTGATCATCGGCGGCGGATTCGACACCACCACGGCGCTGACCGCCCATGCCCTGGAATGGCTGGGTGAGAACCCCGATCAGCGCGAACTGCTCAGCCGGGAACGCGAGACTCTACTCAACCCGGCCACCGAGGAATTCCTCCGGTACTTCACCCCCGCCCCCGGTGACGGTCGCACCTTCTCCGAGGATGTCGAGGTGGAAGGCACCCAGTTCAGAGAGGGTGAGCGGCTGTGGATCTCGTGGGCGATGGCGAACCGGGATCCGTCGGTGTTCGACGAGCCGCACAAGATCATCCTGGACCGTAAGGGCAACCGGCACTTCAGCTTCGGCATCGGCGTGCACCGCTGCGTGGGTTCCAACGTGGCCCGCACGGTGTTCAAGTCGATGCTGACCGCGGTGCTCGACCGGATGCCCGACTATGTGTGTGATCCCGAGGGCACCGTGCACTACGACAGCATCGGCGTCATCCAGGGCATGCGTAACCTGCCGGCCAGCTTCACCCCGGGCAAGCGCCTCGGCCCCGGCCTGGACGAGACGCTGGAGAACCTGCAGCGCATCTGCGACGAACAGGAACTGGCCCGGCCGATCACCGAGCGCAAGGAAGCCGCGGTCATCGACTGGAAGTAGTACAGACGTTTTCGGCGCGGCCCCGTATCCAGGTGCGGGACCGCGCCGAAAGCATGTTCGACGGGAATAGAGCGTGGTTTGTCCAGGTTTTGCCTGGGTAAAGGACTTGTGTGGATCAAGGTCGATCCTGTTAGCCTTTTAATCACAAGATCGGTAACGAAATCGAAGTCCTCCACGACAAGGAGGATGTCGCCCGAATCAGTCGGGTGGGGAAAGGTAAAAACCACATGCTCAAGGTGTCGCGCACGAAGCTTGCCGTCCTGGTTGGCGGTATGGCTCTGTCGGTGCCGATGTCGGTCGGGATCGCCTCAGCCCAGCCCGACCTCGGTCCGGTCATCAACACAACCTGCAGCTACGACCAGGTGATGGCCGCCATGAACGCGGAACGGCCCGACCTGGCCGCGCAGTTCAACGCTCAGCCGATGGCGCTGGGGATGCTGCGCAGCTTCATGAACTCCGGACCGGCCGAGCGCCAGAACACGGTCAACCAGATCGCCGCCTACCCGGGCGCCGCGAGCTACCTGGGTGCCACGCTGCAGTTGGCCGGGAGCTGCAACAACTACTGAGCTGTAAGCCGAAAAAGTCCCGCTTTCCGATGACGGAAAGCGGGACTTTTTGCGTGCGCCGGATCAGCCGCGGGGCAACCCCAGCACCTGTTGCGCGATGATGTTGCGCTGGATCTCCGAGGTACCGCCGGCGATGGTGCCGGAGAAGCTGCGCGCGTACCGCTCGAACCAGCTCGCGTAGTAGTGGTCCAGGTTCATGTGCGCGTACGGCCCGCTGAACGAGGGATGGATCAGCCCCTCGGATCCGGCTGCCACCAGGGCGTTGTTCGACGCCCGCAATTCGGCCTCGGCACCCAGCAGTTTCGGCACCGAGACGGACGCCACGTCGACCTCGCCGCGGGCCGCCTTGGCCAGCCCGACCGAGCCCAGCAGGCGCAGCGCCTGGTAGTCCATGATCGTCGAGGCCAGCTGGTCCCGTTCCAGCGGTGTGGACGGTTTGAAGTCGCCGATCGAGTTGGCGATCCGGTCCGCGAAGCCCAGCCACATCATGGTGCGCTCGTGCCCCAGGGAGCCGTTGGCCACCTTCCAGCCGCCGTTGAGCGGGCCGACGAGGTTCTCCACCGGCACCCGCGCATCGGCGAAGAAGACCTCGTTGAAGTCCTTGTTCTCCTCACCGCAGATGTCGGCGAACGGCCGGCACACCACCCCGTCGGTATCGGTCGGGATGATGAGCACACTGATGCCCTTGTGCTTGGGGGCATCCGGGTCGGTGCGCACGAAGGTCAGCAGCCAGTCGGCGTCATGCGCGCCGGAGGTCCACACCTTCTGCCCGTTGACGACGAAGTAGTCCCCGTCCTGGACGGCCTTGGTGCGCAGCGAGGCCAGATCCGACCCGGCGCTCGGCTCGCTCATCCCCAGCGAGGCGGTCTTCTCGCCGCGCAGCACCGGTACCGCCCACTGCTGCTTCTGCTCGTCACTGCCGAAGGTCAGCAGCGAGGCGGCGATGATGTTGACGCCCTGCGGGTTGAAGCTGTGGTAGATCCGGCGCCGGCACAGTTCCTCGAGATGGACGTAGGTCTGTAACACGGTGGCATTGCGCCCACCGAACTCCGGCGGCTGTGCGGGTAGCAACCAGCCGTTGTCGAACAGCAACCGCTGCCAGTCACGCGCCCACTGCGGCATGTGCGAGACCGAGCGCGGACGCTCCAAAGTGTCTGCCGCGCTGGGCAGATGCTCGTCGAGGAAGGCCGAGAACTCGGCGCGGAACTCTTCGACGTCGGGATCAAATTCGAGTTGCATCAAACTCCTCGGCGATAAGCGCGCGATGTTCGGCGGCGCCGCCGAGCAGAAGCTCGCCGGCCTTGGCCCGCTTGAGCGCGAACTGAAGGTCGTTCTCCCAGGTGAAGCCCATGGCTCCGAAGGTCTGCAGGCCGTGCTGGAAGACCAGCGTCTGGCACTCCCCCGCGCTGGCCTTGGCCATCGCCGCGGCGATCCGGCGGCGCGGGTCGTCGGCGGCGATGGTGAGCGCGGAGAAGTAGGACAACGCCCGCGCCCGTTCGATGGCCACATACATATCGGTGGCCTTGTGCTGGATGGCCTGGAACGAGCCGATGGGCACCCCGAACTGATGCCGGCTCTTGGCGTGTTCGAGCGCCAGATCCAGGATCCGCTGACATGCCCCGACCATGGTGATGGCCATCCCCATCAAGGCCACGTGCCGGGACCGCTCCACCAGCGCCAGCGCGGCCGACGGGTCCAGGTCCAGGCGGTCGGACTCCTCCACCCGGACCCGGTCGAAGGTCACCTCGGCGATGTGCAGGACCGGGTCGAAGACGTCCCTGCGCCGGGTGCTGACGCCCGAGGCTCCTGCTGAATTGACGGCTCCGCCGTCGACCAGGAACACCCCGGCCGGGGTCACGACGGCCAACTGCTCGGCACGGTCGCCGTCGAGCACGAACTTCGACGTGCCGTCCAGTTCCCAGCCCTGCCTGCTCCAGTTGGCGCTGACACCCTCATAGATCGCGGTGCCGGCCTTGGCCGGATCGAATCGCTCCCCGGCCAGCGGCGCGTACTGGGACAACGTGGCGAGAAACGGTGTCGGGTCGGTGGCCCGCCCCAGCTCCTCGAGCACGATGGCGAGCTCGACCGCATTCTCCGGGTCGGTCAGTTCCGTCCATCCGGCCTCCAGGTACGAGCGCCACAACCGGTCCGCCGCATCGGCGTCACCCGTTCCTTCTGCTATCCCGCGTACCAGCGACGCCGGGCACTGTTTGCCCACTGCATCGCGCACCGTTTCCTGCCAAAGCCGCTGATCAGCGTCGAACTCCAGAAGCATCTGACACCTCCCGCCTCCACTCGTTCCGTCCGCAGGAGAATAACATTCTCATGAATGGTGTTGAGATTCTCCGGACAGACCGGTCGACTTTCGCAAAATGGCCGCCACCCGACTGACCAGCAGACACTCTCACCAGCGACGATGTAAGCGTTCCGCTGGAGAACAATATTCTTGATATTGAAGAACAAGGATCTACACTGGGTTTCAGGATGGCGGCCGCGGTCGGCCAGAGCTGAAGGATGAAATCACGGTGAGAGAGTTCAAGGTCGGCGCCGGCGGTGAAGCGCGGGTTGTCACGACGCCCGTCATCGACACCAGCGTGCACATCTTCGTCGAGTCGAACAAGGATCTGCGCAAGAACTTCCTGCAGGAACCCTTCCGTAGCCGCGGCTTCCCGGACTACGAGATGGACTGGTACGGCGCGCCCGGCGGTGAATACGCCCCCAGGACAACGGGTCCCGACGGGCAGTACCCGGGCTCGGATCCGGCCGTCGCGGCCAAGCACCTGTTCACCGACCGGGGAGTGGACATCGCGATCCTGCACCCGATGACCCGCGGCGTCATGCCCGACCGCCACCTCGGCTCTGCGCTGGCCTCGGCACACAACGACATGATGGTGAGCCGCTGGCTGGATCATCCGGAGTTCGGCGAGCGCTTCCGCGGCACGCTGCGGGTCAATCCGGACGACATCGCCGGGGCACTGCGCGAGATCGAGCGGTACAAGGACCACCCGCGGATCGTGCAGCTCGGCGTCCCGCTGCAGACCCGCGAGCTGTACGGCAAGCCCCAGTTCTGGCCGCTGTGGGAGGCCGCGGTGGACGCCGGACTGCCGGTCGCAGTGCACTTCGAGGTGGGATCCGGGGTGATGCTCCCGCCGACCCCGAACGGAATCACCCGCACCTACGAGCAGTTCGTCGGCTTCACCGCGCTGAACTACCTGTATCACCTGATGAACATGATCGCCGAGGGTGTCTTCGAGAAATGGCCGACGCTCAAGTTCGTCTGGGCCGACGGCGCCGCCGACCTGCTGACCCCATTCATGTGGCGGATGGACTGCTTCGGCCGCCCGCACTTGGAGCAGACACCGTGGGCGCCCAAGATGCCCAGCGACTACCTGCCCGACCACGTCTATTTCGTGCAGGGCTTCCTGGACGGCCCCGGGGATGTCGACTTCGCCGGCGAGTGGGCCGGATTCACCGGCAAGGACGACATGGTCATGTACGGATCCAGCTATCCGCACTGGCAGCTCAACGAGTTGACGGTGCCGAGTTCCTACAGCACCGAACAGCGCGAGAAGTTGTGCTGGCGCAACGCAGCCGAGTTGTACGGCATCGACATCGACGCAACTTCATCCGTCGCCTCCGCGGCTGCGGCACAGTAGAGGTATCGAGGAGGAGAGCATGACCACTACAGCCAATCCCCGGACACCCGCCCCCGAACGGATCGCCGTGCGCTGCGTCGACTCCGACGTCCACCCCGCACCCCGGGCCGGCGAGCTGGGGCAGTACATCCCCGAGCCCTGGCGCAGCAAGTACTTCGGCACCCACAAGGTCGGCGACCAGATCTATTACGACGCACCCGACTACGCGCACACCTACGCCATGCGCGCCGACGCCTTCCCTGCCGACGGCCAATTCCCCTGCAGCGACCCGGAGCTGGCGTTCAAGCAGCTGATCATGGAGGCCGGCGCGGATATCGCGATCCTGGAGCCCGCCGCGTACCCCGCGCGCATCCCGGAGGCACAGCACGCGATGTCGATGGCCCTCAACGACTGGCAGGCCAACCACTGGCTGGACAGTCACAACAACTGGCACGAACGGTGGCGCGGATCGATCTGCCTGGCCATCGAGGAACCCGAGAAGAGTGTCGAGGAGATCGAACGCTGGGCCGGGCACCCGTACATGGCGCAGATCCTGATCAAGGCAGAGCCGCGACCGTCCTGGGGCAACCCCAAGTACGACCCGATCTGGGCCGCTGCCACCAAACACGACATCACCGTCAGCTGCCACCTGTCGCGCAGTCACTACGACGAACTGCCGATGCCGCCGGTCGGGCTGCCCAGCTACAACCACGACTTCATGGTCACCTACTCGCTGCTCGCCGCGAACCAGGTGATGAGCCTGATCTTCGACGGCACCTTCGACCGGCACCCGAACCTGCGGATCGTGTTCGTCGAGCACGCCTTCACCTGGATCCTGCCGCTGATGTGGCGGATGGACGCCATCTACGAGGCCCGCAAGTCCTGGATGGACATCAAGCGCAAGCCCAGCGAGTACGTCAAGGACCACATCAAGTTCACCACGCAGCCACTGGACTACCCCGAGGACAAGACCGAATTGTCCCGAGCGTTCGAGTGGATGGAATGCGAGAAGATCCTGCTGTTCTCCAGCGATTACCCGCACTGGACCTTCGACGACCCGCGTTGGCTGGTCAAGCATCTGCCCGAACACGCAAGGGAGGCCGTGATGTTCCGCAACGGGATCGAGACCTATCACCTGCCCGACACCGTGCCGGCGCTCGAGGGCCAGGTCCGGGTCTTCTAGGCATGACACAAGCGGACAAGACGCCCCGGCTGGCCCAGGGGCGTGAACACGTGGTGGCCACCGTCGACGAGATCCCGCACGGTACACACAAACTGGTGCCCATCGGGCGGCATGGTGTCGGGGTCTATAACGTCAACGGCACCTTTTACGCCATCGCCAACTACTGCCCGCACGAGGGCGGCCCGCTGTGCTCCGGGCGCGCGCGGGGGCTCAACATCGTCGACGAGAACGTGCCCGGCGACGCGGTGATGGTGCGCGACAAGGAGTACATCTTCTGTCCGTGGCACCAGTGGGGCTTCGAACTGGCCACCGGGACCACGGCGGTCAAACCGGAGTGGAGCATCCGCACCTACCCGGTGCGAGTGGTCGGCGACGAAGTGCTGGTGCAGGCATGAGCGTATCGACGGATTCCGGCCCCGCCCTGACGGCCGGCGAGCAGTCCATCGAGATCAACGGCGGCAACGTCGTCTACGAGATCCTCGGCGAGACGGGCGAATTGATCGCCCTGACCCCCGGTGGACGGTTCAGCAAGGACATTCCCGGCTTGCGCCCGCTGGCCGAGGCACTGGTCGAGGGCGGGTACCGGGTACTGCTGTGGGACAGGCCCAACTGCGGCAAATCCGATGTGCAGTTCTACGGGCAGAGCGAATCCCACATGCGGGCCGAGACGCTCTACAAACTGGTGACCGCACTCGACGCCGGGCCCTGCATCATCCTCGGCGGATCCGGCGGCGCCCGGGACTCGATGCTCACCACCATGCTCTACCCCGAGATCGTCCGAAAGCTGGTGGTGTGGAACATCGTCGGCGGCGTCTACGGCTCGTTCGTGCTCGGCGGGCACTATGTGACGCCCAGCATCCTCGCGGTCCGCGGCCTCGGCATCAAGGGCCTGCTGAGCGTGCCGGAATGGCGCGAGCGTATCGAGCAGAATCCGGTCAACCGGCAGCGCCTGCTCGACCTCGACGCCGACGAGTTCCTCAAGGTGATGCTGCGCTGGCTCAACGCCTTCGTGCCCAAGCCGGGGCAGACCATTCCCGGTGTGCCCGACGAGATGTTCGACAACATCACCGTGCCCACCCTGATCATCCGCGGCGGCGAGAACGACTGGGATCACCCCAAGCGCACCTCCCTTGAGGTGAGCTGCCTGATCAAGGGGTCGAAGCTGATCGACCCGCCGTGGCCCGAGGACGCCTGGGAGCGCGCCGGCGAGAAGTTCGCCCAGAGTGGCGGAAAGACGTTCTGCCTGTTCGACACCTGGGTACAGGCCGCCCCGGCGATTCTGGAGTTCCTGGGCACCCCGGACGCCTCGTGATGGCATCACCGGAGCAGGATGCGCACCTCGCTGTTCAACGAGGCTTCCAGCGCGGTGTGGATCCGGCTCTCGGGCACCCGTGCCAGGTCGCCCCGGTCCAGGGTCACCTCCACGATGTCCCAGCCCTGTCCACTCGGGAACCGGTTCACCTCGCCGGCCAGGCCGAACCCGGCCAGGACGCCGTGCGCATCGTCGTCGGTGCCACGGCTGACGAAGGTCAGCACACCAGGCTGGACGTCTTCTCCGAAAGCCTTGGCACACAACGTGACGACCTCGGCGCGCAGCGCCTCACCATCCTCGCCGGCCAGCAGCACCTCGACTTCCCGGCGGTTACTCGGCATCTCGGCCAGGTCCGCCGCGACCACCTCGGCGCCGATCGGCATACACAGCTCACGGAGTGTTGCCATGCCCTCGGCTAGCTGTGCGGGTGTCAACCGCCCAGATGGATCGACGTCGACACGCACCACTGCGGTTCTCACGGCCGCCAGCCTAACGGTGGAAAGGAGAATCCGGTCATGACAACCACCGCAACCGATCTCAAGGTAGACGTGTGGCCGGGACTGACCCCCCGGCTGCTACGCACCGGCACCGCCGCCGAAGAGCTCCCCGAGTACGTCGACGCCGGTGGCTACCAGCATCTCGAGGATTCGGGATTGCTGCTCGACGCGGTGTCCGGTTCCGGTCTGCTCGGGCGCGGCGGGGCGGCGTTCCCGATGGCCGTCAAGCTGACCACCGTGCGCGCCGCCGCGCGGGCCGGCCGTCAGACCGTGGTGATCGCCAACGGCGAGGAGGGCGAGCCCGCATCGGTGAAAGACCGTTGGTTGCTGCGCAACCGGCCGCACCTGGTGCTCGACGGTCTGCGCCTGGCCGCGCAGGTCGTCGGCGCCCGGCGCGGGTACGTCTACGTCTCCGACCCGCACGCCGCCACCGCGGTGGAATCTGCGCTGGCCGCCGCCGGCGAGCGGTTGGGACCGCTGCAGGTAACCGTGGTGACCGTCGACCCCGCCTACATCGCCGGCGAGGAATCGGCGGCGGTCCGGGTCATCAACGGTGGACCCGCCAAACCGACCGACAAGCCACCGCGGGTGTTCGAGGAGGGCGTCGGCGGTGACCCGACGCTGGTCAGCAATGTCGAGACGCTGGCGCACCTGCCGTTCATCCTGCGTCACGGCCCGGCCGAGTTCCGGCGCTACGGCACCGAGGCCTCGCCGGGCACCTTCCTGGCCACCGTCACCGGCGCCGGCCGCCCACCCGCGCTCTACGAACTGCCGCACGGCACCAAGACCGCTGATCTGCTTGTCCTGCACGGTGTCAACCCCGACTCGGTGAACGGTGCGCTGATGGGTGGGTACTTCGCCGGTCTGCTGAATCGGTCCATCGTCGAGGCCACCCTGGACCACGAGTCGATGCGGGCGCTGGGCAGCGGTCTGGGCTGCGGGGCGATATCGGTGCTCACCGAGGACTGCCCGGTCGCCGTCGCGGCCTCCGTACTGTCCTATTTCGACCGGGAGAACGCCGGGCAGTGCGGATCCTGCTTCAACGGGACCGCGGCCATGGCCGCCGTCGCCGAAGCGCTGCGCGACGGTGCGGCCACCTCCGACGATGTGGGCCGGTTGCGCCGCTGGTCGGTGGTGCTGCGTGGTCGGGGTGCCTGCGCGACGCTCGACGGCGCGGCGAACGTGGCGGCCGGCCTGCTGGACCAGTTCCCCGCCCTGGTGGAGAGCCACCTCGACGGCGGCTGCGCCGGCTGCGGCGGATTCACGGCCCTGCGACCCTTCGAAGTTGAGGCGGTGTCATGAGAATCAAACTCGACAGGACCCTGTGTGACGGGTTCGGTATCTGCGCCAAGCACGCGCCCGAGTACTTCTCCCTCGACGATTGGGGGTACGCGTGCCTGGAGGGCAACGGTGAAGTGCCCGAACAGGATCGCGACGCGGTGATGCGTGCTCTACTGGACTGCCCGGTGCACGCCATCATCGAGATCCCGGCACCGGGCAGTGCCGCCGCGGCCACCGATGCCCCGGCCACAACAGCAAGGAGCTGATTTGTCCGCCATCCCAGGGCGCCCCCTTCCCCAACTCACGCCGCAGAACGAGTTCTTCTGGACCTCGGGCGCCGACGGGAAGCTACGGATCCAGGAATGCCGGGTCTGCCAGGCCCTGATCCATCCGCCGGCACCCGTCTGCCGGTACTGCCGCAGCCACGATCTGGGCGTGCGGGAGGTGTCCGGGAAGGCGACGCTGTCCGGGTTCAGCGTCAACCACCGGTTCGGTTTCCCGGATCTGCCGCCGCCGTATGTGATCGCCGAGGTCGCCGTTCTCGAGGATCCGCGGGTCCGGTTGACCACCAACATCGTCGACTGCGATGCCGACAGCCTGGAGATCGGTCAACCCGTCGAGGTGAGCTTCCTGCATCTCGATGATGTCTGGCTGCCGGTGTTCAGCCCGTCCACCGATCCGGACGCTCCGATCGCACTGCCCGAAGACGAGATCCCGCCAACGGATTTCGGCAAGTACGTGCGGCCGATGCTGACCACCGAGAAGTTCGAGGACGCTGCGGCCATCACCGGCATCGGCGCCTCGCGCATGGGGCGCCGGTTGATGGTGCCGCCGCTGTCGCTGACCATCGAGGCCTGCGAGGCCGCCGTCGCCGACGCCGGGCTGACCTTCGACGACATCGACGGCCTGTCGACCTATCCGGGTCTTGACGTGGCGGGCATGGGCGAGGGCGGCGTCAGCGCACTGGAAGGCGCCCTCGGGCTACGGCCCACCTGGATCAACGGCGGCATGGACACCTTCGGGCCCGGAGGCTCGGTCATCGCGGCGGTGATGGCCGTGGCCACCGGGATGGCTCGCCACGTGCTGTGTTTCCGGACCCTGTGGGAGGCCACCTTCCAGCAGCTGATGAAGGAAGGCAAGATGTCCCCGCCCGGGGGCGCCCGGACCAGCAACTGGCAGCACCCCTTCGGTGGCATCTCGGCGGCACACACGCTGGCGCAGAACGCGTCCCGGCACTTCCACCGGTACGGCACCACCCGCGAGACGCTGGGCTGGATCGCGCTGAACCAGCGCGCCAACGCTGCCCTGAACCCGACGGCGATCTACCGTGACCCGCTCACCATGGAGGACTACCTGTCCGCCCGGATGATCACCACCCCATTCGGGCTCTACGACTGCGATGTGCCGTGTGACGGCGCGGTCGCCGTCGTCGTCTCGGCCGTCGACGCCGCGGAGGACCTGCCGCACAAGCCGATCCGGTTCGAGGCCGTCGGCACCCAGATCATCGAGCGCCTCGACTGGGACCAGACCACCCTCACCCACGAACCGCAGGTGCTCGGCCAGTCCGCTCACCTGTGGTCGCGCACCTCGCTACGTCCCGACGATGTCGATGTGGCCGAGTTGTACGACGGCTTCAGCTTCAACTGCCTGTCCTGGCTGGAGGGACTGGGCTTCTGCGGTATCGGCGAGGCCAAGGACTTCCTCGACGGCGGCAAGGCCATCGCCCGTGACGGTGTCATCCCGTTGAACACCCACGGCGGCCAGCTCTCGCACGGCCGCACCCACGGCATGGGGTTGATCCACGAGGCGGTCAGCCAGCTGCGTGGCGATGCCGGGGAACGCCAGGTCGCCGACGCCAAGGTCGCGGTGGTCAGCAGCGGCGGCCTGACCCCCAGTGGTGTGCTGCTGCTGCGGGCCGATGACTAGCGAAGGCGAGCGCGCGTGAGGATCGCGGCGAGCAACGAGCGAGGACCGGAGCAAGCGGGAGCCGAGCCGACAAACAGCGGCGGCCCACGATGACGGTCACGGTCCGTCCCCGGGTGGTGATGGTCGGCGCGGTGCCGATGTCCGCGTTGGTGGCCGCGGTACCGGAGCCGCGTGCGGTGATCGTGGCGATCCACGGCGGGGCGACGACCTCGGCGTACTTCGACTGCCCCGGCCGCCCGGACCTGTCGCTGCTGCGCGCCGGCGCGGCAGCCGGTTTCACGGTGGTCGCGCTGGACCGGCCCGGGTACGGCGCCTCGGCGCTGTACCAGGACACCATGGACGAGCCGGCCGCCCGGGTGGAGCTCGCCGTGGGCGCGGTCGACAAGATCCTCGGAGCGGGTCCCCGCGGAGCGGGCCTGTTCGTCTTCGCCCACTCGCTGGGATGTGAACTGGCGCTGCGGATGACGGTCGAGATGGGACCGTCGGATGTGCTCGGGGTCGAACTCGCCGGGACCGGTGTGCGGTACGCGCCGGGGGTCAAGGAGATGCTGAGCCAGGCCAGTGTGACGGCACGCCCGGTGGGCCTGCGCGAATTGCTGTGGGAGCCTGTCGAGTTGTATCCGTCCGAGGTACTCACCGGGGCGCTGAACGCGCCGGGCGTCGCCTATGAGGGCCGGGTGAGCGCGCATTGGCCGCGGCGGAATTTTCCGGCGCTGGCCGAGCAGGTGCGAGTCCCCGTGCAGTACAGCCACGCCGAGCACGAGCGGGTGTGGGAAACCTCCCCGGCCGCGCTGACCGACCTCGCGGCCTTGTTCACCGTGTCACCGCGGGTGCAGATCACCGAGCGGCCGGACAGCGGCCACAATCTCAGCGTCGGGCTGTCGGCGCCGGCCTATCACGCGCAGGTTTTGTCGTTCATCGAGGAATGTATCGCCACCGGATCCGGTGGTGTGAAAGAAGCGGAGGCCGGTTGATGCGGGTTGGATTCATCGGATTGGGCAGTCAGGGCGGGCCGATGGCACGCCGGATCGTCGAGGGCGGGTTCGATCTGACGCTGTGGGCCCGGCGGGCGGCGTCGCTGGAGCCCTACGCCGACACCGCCGCCAAGGTCGCGGCCAGTCCCGCCGAGCTCGGTGCCGCCAGCGATCTGGTGTGCCTGTGCGTGGTCGGCGACGACGACGTGCGCGAGGTGATCTCCGGCGAGAACGGGGTACTGGCCGGCATGGCGAGCGGCGGCACCATCGCCATCCACAGCACCATCCATCCCGACACCTGCCGCGAGATCGCCGAACTCGCGGCAGCGAAGGGTGTTTCGGTCATCGACGCTCCGGTCAGCGGCGGCGGTCCCGCCGTCGAGGCGGGCACCCTGCTGGTGATGCTCGGTGGCGACGAGGCCGATGTCGAGCGGGCCCGCCCGGTCTTCGCGACCTATGCCGATCCGATCGTGCACCTCGGCCCGATCGGCAGCGGGCAGGTCGCCAAGATCCTGAACAACCTGCTGTTCACCGCCAACCTCGGCAGCGCGATGAGCGCGCTGGAACTCGGCGAGTCCCTCGGTGTGCCGCGGGACCGGCTGTGCGAGGTGATCACCCGGGGGTCGGCCACCAGCAAGGCACTCGGCAGCATCGCCGCCTTCGGCGGCACGCTGGACAACCTGGCTCCGATCGCCGGCGCGCTGCTGCAGAAGGACTGCCGCCACGCCGCGGCGCTGGCCAAGGACGCTTCGGCCGCCGAGGGCGCGGTGTTCGACGCCGCCGATGCCGCACTGGGATTGATGGATCACCCGAGGTGAGCCGGGTCGGCTTCCTGGGCGCCGGCCGGATGGGCGCACCGATGGTGTCGCGTCTGGTGCAGGCCGGCCACGACGTGCGCGTGCTCGGGCGCAGCGAGGCGAAGCGGGCCGCGGTCACCGAGTTGGGTGCCGCCCCGGTCGCCGATGCCAACGCCGCGGTCGACGGGGCCGAGGTGGTGGTGGTGTGTCTGTTCACCGACGACCAGGTGCGCGAGGTCTTGCGCGCCGATCTGCTCGCCGCGATACCGGCGGGTGCGGCCCTGGTGGTGCACACCACCGGCAGCCCGCACACCGTCGAGCGGCTCCGCGATCTGGCGCCGCACCTGGCGGTGCTCGATGCCCCGGTGAGCGGCGGTCCGCACGATATCGCCGCCGGGCAGGTGACGCTGTTCGTCGGCGGAACCGAGGAGGCGGTGGCGCGGGCCCGGCCGGTGCTGGCCGCCTACGGCGACCCGGTGCTGCATGTGGGGGCGCTCGGCGCCGGCCAGAAGGTCAAGCTGATCAACAACACGCTGTTCGCCGCGCAGATCGGG
Organism: Mycobacterium sp. AMU20-3851; assembly: GCF_043974665.1. Classification (NCBI taxonomy): domain Bacteria; kingdom Bacillati; phylum Actinomycetota; class Actinomycetes; order Mycobacteriales; family Mycobacteriaceae; genus Mycobacterium; species Mycobacterium sp. AMU20-3851. The sequence continues at coordinate 1,625,775 of NZ_CP146371.1, read as the reverse complement.
CTGCTGGCCGAGGCAGCGAAGTTGGCCGGCAGCCTCGGCGTGCAAGAGAGCGCTCTGCTGGAGGCGTTGCCGCACGGCAGCGGTGCCAGCCGTGCGCTCGGCAACGTCGCGCGCGCCGGGTCCACCGCCGCCTTCATCGCCGCCGTCGGCGAATTCATCGGCAAGGATGTCGCGGTCGTCCGGCAGACCGTCACCGAACTGGGCGCCGACCTCGGGCGACTCGACGCGGTGGTGGACGCCGGTCTGGGCATCGGGTCCCAGGCGTGAACCGTCACGAAATCAGCCGTTTCGCACCTGCACTGTCAGGACTACTGTTAGCGTTACAGTTTCAAAGCCTTCCGTAACGCGCAAGGGGTGTCAGCCACACCCCGGAGGAGGACTCGGGTATGACCACTGCGGAACTCGTCTTCGACCCATTCTCGGACGAATACTTCGAGAACCCGTTCGAGATCTACCGACGGATGCGCAACGAAGCGCCGCTGTACTACTGCCCCAAACGCGACTTCTATGCCCTGACCCGGCATGAAGACGTCTCGGCAGCGTTGAAGGACCACGAGGCATTCTCCTCGTCGCGAGGCTGCGATCTGGCGATGGTGCAGTCCGGTGAACCGCCGCAGAAGTCGATCATCTTCATGGACCCACCGGATCACCGACACATGCGCAGCCTGCTCAACAAGGCCTTCACCCCCCGCGCGGTACAGGCCCAGCGGGACACCATCGTCGAGCAGGTCGACCACTACCTCGGCCAGATCACCTCCGACGAGTTCGACATCGTGCAGGACTTCTCCGGCCCGTTCCCCGTCGAGGTCATCACCCGGATGGCCGGGGTCGAACCGGACTACCGCCAGATGGTGCGGCACTGGATCGACACCAGCCTGTCCCGCGAACCCGGTCAGATCGGCTACTCCGAGGCCGGGATGCAGGCCAACATCGACACCGGCATCTACTACTACTCACTGGTGCAGAAACGTCGGGAGAACCCGACCGACGACATGATCAGCCGGCTCATCGCCGCGGAGATCCCGCGCGAGGACGGTGAACTGCACAAGCTCGACGACATCGAGATCACCGGATTCGCCACCCTGCTCGGCGGGGCGGGCGCCGAGACGGTCACCAAGCTGGTCGGCACCGCGATGGTGTTGTTCGCCCGCAATCCCGAGCAGTGGCAGAAGCTGCTCGACAACCGCGAGCTGGTGCCGGCCGCCGTGGAGGAACTGCTGCGCTACGAAGGACCGGTGCAGTACAACGTGCGCTACACGCTCAAGGATGCGCACGTGCCCAGCGGGACCATCCCGGCGGGCAAACCGGTCTTCCTGCTGAGCGCCGCCGCAAACCGCGACGAGCGGGCCTTCACCGACGCCGACAAGTTCGATATCGAACGCGACCGCACCGAGGCACAGAATCTGGGCCTGGGCTACGGCATCCACAGCTGCCTGGGCGCGGCGCTGGCCCGGATGGAAAGCGTGATCGCGCTGGAGAAACTCCTCGACTTCATGCCTCGCTACGAAGTCAAATGGGATGGGCTGCAACGCGTTCACATGCAGAACGTGGCCGGGTACTCGCACGTCCCGGTGCGCAGGCTGGCGTCATGAGCAAGATCGTCGTCGACTTCGGCCTGTGTGAGAGCAACGGTGTCTGCATGGGCATCATCCCCGAGGTGTTCGACCTCGACGAGGAGGATTACCTGCATGTGCTCACCGACGAGGTGACGCCGGACAACGAACAGCAGATCCGCGAGGCCGTGCGGCAGTGTCCCCGGCAGGCGATCTCCATCGAGACATAGTCGGATGCGATTCCTGTTCGTACACGGCGGGTTTCACGCTTCCTGGTGCTGGGATCGGACCATCGCCGCGCTGAACGAACTCGGCCACGACGGGATCGCCGTCGATCTGCCCGGGCACGGCGCCCGGGTGGACCAGGAGTCCACCTTGGCCAACCGTCGTGACGCGATTCTCGGGGTGCTGCGGGCCGGCGACGTCCTGGTCGGCCATTCCGGTGGCGGATTCGATGCGACGCTGGCCGCCGACGCCGCACCGGATCTGGTGCGCCACATCGTGTATCTGGCGGCCGCGCTGCCGCGGGAGGGACGCACGTACCCGGAGGCCATGGCCATGCGCGATGACGAGGAACCGGCCGAGGGCTTCGACGCCGATGTCGGGGAGATGCTGGGCTACCTGACGTTCGACGAGGACGGCGCCATGACGTTCGCCGACTTCGACGGGGCGTGGAAGTACTTCTACCACGACTGCGACGAGCAGACCGCCCGCTGGGCGTTCGAGCGGCTGGGCCCGGAACGGTTCGGCGACACCACGGTGACCCCGGTGTCGGTGCCCAGCTTCTGGGCCGCCGACCTGCCGCGCAGTTTCATTGTCTGCGAACAGGACAGGTCGATGCCGCGCTGGCTCGCCGACACCGTCGCCCGTCGGCTCGGGGTGCAGCAGCTGGCCATCGACAGTTCACATTCCCCGTTCCTGAGCCGCCCCGGCGAACTGGCCGAGTTGCTGGTGCACGCGACGACCACCCGGCCGATCGGGCCGCTGGTCCCGCACTGAGGCTGTTCTGTGGCAAGCCCTATCGCAATGTCATCCTGGCAGCGGCGTCATGCATATATATCGATGACGGCGCTCTCAGCGTGACATTGCGAAAGCCCCAACGCCGCTGACGCCGCGCCGGGGCTTCCCGGACTAAGTCGGAGCGGGAGGTCAGAAGCCGGAGAGGATCGCTCCGTTGCAGTCGGCGGCGGCCTGGCGCAGCTTGGCGGCCTCCTGGTAGGCGTCGGAGTAGTACCACTCCTTGGCCGCCTCGACCGACTCGAACTCCAGCAGCACGGTCTGGGTGCCGTGCCACTCCCCCTCCAGCGTCTCCACGGCCGGGCCGAAGCCCAGCACGGTGGCGCCGGCCATGGCCTTGCTGGCCAGCTTGCCGTACTCGGCCATGCCGGCCGGATCCTTGATGTCCTCGGTGATGATCACATAACCCTTGGCCACAGTTTCGAATCTCCTTGTCGGTGAACGTGGTTGGTCAGACGTAGTAGGTCAAACTTGGTGGATCGCATTCTCGGGACAGCAGTCGATGGCCTCCTGAACCGCGGCCTCATGCTCGGCGGGCACCTCGCCGGGCGCGGCCACCGCCCAACCGTCGTCGGACAGGTCGAACACCTCGGGGCACAGCGTCAGGCACATGCCGTGGCCGGCGCACCGGTCCTCGTCGACGGCAACCTTCATTTCACATCGAACTCCAGGTGCAGGTGGGTGAGCCCACGCAGGATGAACGTCGGGATGTAGTTGTAGTCGCGATTGTCCGCCGGGCCGTGGTGTTCCTCGGAGACGCGGATATCGGTGGTGCGGTCGAGCAACCGTTCCAGGCCGACGCGGGTCTCGGCGCGGGCCAGCGGTGCCCCGGGGCAGCTGTGGATACCGCGGCCGAAGGCCAGGTGCTGGCGGGCGTTCTTGCGGGCCGGATCGAAGTCGTCGGGATTCTCGAAGCGGCGCGGATCGCGGTTGGCACCGGCGTTGACGACCATGACCGTACGGCCGGACGGCAATTCCTTGTCCCCCACCGTGACCGGGGTACGGGACAGCCGGAAGTCACCCTTGACCGGGCTTTCGAAGCGCAGTGCCTCCTCGATGAAGTTCGGCAGCAGGCTGCGGTCGGCGCGGACCTGTCGCTGGATGTCCGGCCGGTCACCGAGCACCTTGAGCGCCGTGCCGAGCAGCCGGACGGTCGTCTCCTGGCCGGCCGAGAAGACGTTGGTAGCCACCCGTGCCACGTCACCGGGGCTCGGGGTGGTGCCGTCAGGGAACAGCGCGGTGGCCATTCCGGTCATGATGTCCGAACGGGGATTGGCGCGGCGGTCTTCGATGTACGCCTCGAACTGCTCGTAGAGGAATTCCAGCGGGCTGTGCGACAGCGCCTCGTCCCCGGTGCTGCCCACGCCGCCGCCGGAGTTCTTCGAGATCCCGTCGACAAAGGCGTTGCGGTCCTCCGGCGGGATACCGAGCAGATCGGCGATCACCAGCAGGGTGAAGGGGCTGGCGAACCCCTTGATGAACTCGCCCTTGCCCGGGACCAGGAAGTCGTCGAGCACCTCGTCGGCCAGCTGCCACATCGCGTCCTCGTTCTCCTTGAGGCGCTTGGGCGTGATCAGCCGCATCATCAGCGAGCGGTGATTGGTGTGCACCGGCGGATCCAGGGTGGGCAGCTGGTCGCTGAACGGCAGCTCGTCGCGGTGCTTCTCGATGAGTTCGGCGACATCGTCGCGCCCCTCCAGGGGCACCGGGAAGCCCGGGAACGGACCGGTGACCGAGGTGCACGAGGAGAAGGTCTGCTCGTCGTTGTAGACCGAGACGGCCTCCTCCCAGCCGGTCACCATGGTCACGCCGTAGATGTCCTCGGACTGGACCGGGCACTTGTCCCGCAGCGCGTTGAAATACGGGTAGGGGTCGTCGACCAGCCGGGGGTCCTTGAACCAGTCGATGCCGGCGGGATCGATCGCCATATGTGTCACTCCGTTCACTGACCGGTCTCAGAACTATGAGAATGCGACTCTCACGGTTGAGTATTACATTTCCATAGCGCCGCTTCGCCGTCAACGAGGGCAAACGCCTAATCGCCCCGCTCATCGCCACCAAGCGGAAACCAGATTCTCGCGATGTTGAGCGTTCGCTCAACATGACCCGGCTCAACGCCTATCCTCCGCTGAGGTAGTGCCGCACGGCACGGACGGGACACACCATGACATCCGAACTCGCATCGTCGGCAATCGGCGCCGACGAACCGAACCTGGCCCGCCCCTGGGCGCCACACCGTCGCAACGCCTATCTCGCCCTGACCGCGATCACCGGGTTCGCATTCACCGCGGCGGTGGTGGGCGTCGGTACGGGGTTGCTACCACCGACGTTCACCGTCGACGTCGTCGCCAACCTGGCCTTCGGCCTGCCGGTCATCGTGCTGCCACTGGTCTACCTCTGGACCGGACGGGACGAGCAGCGTCCCCGACTGGAACGCGCCGCCGAACTGACGATGATCTATCTGCCCTACACCGCCGGCAGCCAGCTCGGTTACGAGACCATCTTCCTCATCGGCCACCCGCTGAACTGGTGGACTCCGACCGCCGATCCGGGCTGGAAGTGGCTGTGGTGGCAGTACGGCCTGGCCGACACCCGCTACACCAGTGGCAACGCCTGGATCTTCGGCCTCGAGCTGGTCGGCGTCATCACCGGCACCCTTTTGTTCATCGTGTGGATCCGATTGATGCGCACCGATTTACCGATCGAGTCCCGGATCAGGAATCTGTGGGTCGCCTTCGCCGGCTGCGCCATGCTGATCAGCAGCACGGGTGTCTACTTCCTGTCCGAGGTCCGTGCCGGATTCGGCGACATCGGCCAGGGAGCGTTCGGCCTCTGGTTCAAGTTCATCGCCGAGAACGTGCCGTTCATGATCCTGCCGTTCTTCGCGCTCATCGCGATATACCGCCAGATCGACCATCTGACCCGCCGAGCGGGACCGAAGCCCTAGATCAGCCCCGGCGGCCGCGCCGGACCGCCACGATCACGCAAGCCCCGACCGCGCCGGCGAACAGACCCAGGATCAGGTGCCGCGGACCGCCGGTGGCTCCGTAGGCCCACAACTGCAATCCGCCGGCCACCAGAGCCAGCAGCCCGAACGCGGCACCCGCGACGCGCAACGCCATGTGACCAGTCTGCCAGCATCCTTAGTTGGACTCTGGTCAGCTTCCGTCTTCCACGGTACGGTGCGAAAGTGCCCGCATCACAGCGCAACGTGGAAGCTGACCGTGGTCAGCGCCGGGCGACGTTCCAACGCTCCAACTCGCGCGCGACCAAACGAATGCTGGTCCAGGCCGCCATGGCGCTGTGGCGCACCAACGGCTACGCCAACACCACCGTCGCCGAGATCTGCCGGGGCGCCGGCGTCTCGAAGGCGTTGTTCTACTTCTATTTCCCCCGCAAGGAGGACGTGCTCTTCGAGGTGGGCGTGATGTCCACCCGGTCCGCGCAGCGCACCATCGCCACCCTGCTGGACGACGACTACGACATCGACGCCGTGGTCGGCGCGGCGCTGACCGACCTGGAGCGGTCGATGACCCGCAATCCGCGCGAGCTGGTCATCGAGACCATCCTGGAGGGCTACCGGCACGAGCACCGCCTGCTGGCCAGCGGAGAGGGCCGTCCCGACCTGGACGGCGGCATGTTCACCGAGTTGTTCGAACGCGCGGTGGCCGACGGCAAATTACCTGCCGATATCGACACCGGCCACCTCGCCTATCTGGCCATGATGATGGTCAGCGAGGGCGCGCGGCACTGGGCCGCAGGCGCTTTCGGCACCCGTTCCTTCGTCGACGTCGTCGGCGCCGATATCGCCACCCTGATCGCAGGGACCACCGGACAAAGGAGACCGTGATGGCATGGGATTTCGAGACCGACCCGGAGTTCGCCGAACTCCTGGACTGGGCGAATGCCTTCGTCCGCGACGAGGTCGAGCCGCTGGACCTGATCTGGCCGCACCTGCAGTTCACCCCGCTGAACGAGGCTCGCCGGCGCGTGGTCGACCCGCTCAAGGAACAGGTGCGCCGGAAAGGGTTGTGGGCCACCCACCTCGGGCCCGACCTCGGCGGGCAGGGCTACGGGCAACTGAAACTCGCTCTGCTCAACGAGATCCTGGGCCGATCGCAGTGGGCGCCGATCATCTTCGGTTGCCAGGCGCCCGACACCGGTAACGCCGAGATCATCGCCCACTACGGCACTCCCGAACAGAAGGACCGCTACCTGCGCCCGCTGTTGGAGGGCGAGGTGTTCTCCTGCTATTCGATGACCGAACCGCAGGGCGGTGCCGATCCGACCCAGTTCACCACCGCCGCGGTCCGCGACGGCGACGACTGGGTCATCAATGGGCACAAGTTCTTCTCGTCGAACGCCTCGACCGCGTCGTTCCTGATCGTCATGGTGGTGACGAACCCCGATGTCAGCCCTTACCAAGGCATGTCGATGTTCCTGGTGCCGACCGACGCACCCGGGGTGACCATCGTGCGCAACTCCGGGCTCTACGGGGAGGCCGACGGCGACGGATCCCATGCGCTGATCCACTACGACAACGTCCGGGTACCCGACTCGGCACTGCTCGGCGGTGAGGGCCAGGCCTTCGTCATCGCGCAGACCCGGTTGGGCGGCGGGCGTATCCACCACGCCATGCGCACCATCGGGCTGGCGCAGAAGGCACTGGACATGATGTGTGAACGGGTCCTGTCCCGGCACACCGCGGGCAGTCTGCTCGCCGACAAGCAGGCGGTGCAGGGTTACATCGCCGACAGCTACGCCCAACTCAAGCAGTTCCGGCTGCTGGTGCTCTACACCGCGTGGGAGATCGACAAGTACAACGACTACAAGAAGGTACGCAAGGACATCGCGGCGGTGAAGGTCGTCATGCCCACCGTGCTGCACGACATAGCCTGGCGGGCCATGCAGGTGCACGGTGCACTCGGCGTCACCAACGAGATGCCCTTCCTCGGCATGGTGACCGGTGCCGCGGTGATGGGCCTGGCCGACGGACCCACCGAGGTACACAAGACCACGGTCGCCAAGCAGGTACTGCGCGGCTACACCGGTACCGACGGACTGTGGCCCACGGAATGGCTGCCCGGCAAGCGGGACGCCGCACGCGCCCGGTTCGCCGAGTACCTCGAGATGGAAGCGGGAAATCTGTGAGCGACAGCGCCCCCGCGATCGATGTTGCCCGCGTTGCCGATTGGATGGACGATGCCGGCCTGCCGGGCAGCGGCGCACCGCTACAGGCCCGGTTCCTGTCCGGCGGTACCCAGAACGTCATCTACGAACTCACCCGCGACGGTGAGCGCTGTGTCATCCGGATGCCACCGCCGGGAGCACCCGCGGACCGCGACAAGGGCATCCTGCGCGAGTGGCGCATCATCGAGGCCCTCGACGGCACCGATGTACCGCACACCACGGCCATCGGGGTATGTGACGATCCCGCCGTCCTGGGCCGGCCGTTCTACCTGATGGGGTTCGTCGACGGTTGGTCCCCCATGGACACCCACGGCACCTGGCCGGAGCCGTTCAACAGCGATCTGGGCACCCGCCCCGGCCTGAGTTACCAACTGGCCGAGGGCATCGCGTTGCTGTCCAAGGTCGACTGGAAGGCGAAGGGACTGCACGATCTGGGCCGCCCGGACGGGTTCCACGAGCGCCAGGTGGACCGCTGGATCGGATTCTTCGAGCGCATCAAGAAGCGCGAGTTGCCCGGACTGGACACCGCGACGGCGTGGCTCAAGGCACACAGGCCGCTGGACTTCATCCCCGGTCTGATGCACGGCGACTACCAGTTCGCCAATGTCATGTACAAGCACGGCGCACCGGCTCAACTCGCCGCGCTGGTCGACTGGGAGATGGGGACCGTGGGCGACCCCAAACTGGACCTGGGCTGGATGGTCCAGAGCTGGCCGGCGGACGAAAACGACACCGCCGCGATGAATTACGTCGACATGCGCGGCGCGCCGTCGCGTGACCAGGTGGTCGCGCACTACGCCGAGGTGTCCGGCCGCCAGGTCGACGACCTGGACTACTACCTGGTGCTGGCCAAGTGGAAACTGGCGATCGTGCTCGAACAGGGTTTCCAGCGCGCCGGTGACGACGAGAAGCTGCTGGCCTTCGGGCCGGTGGTCACCGACCTGATGCGCTCGGCCGCCGACCTGGCCGAGACCACCGACTACCGGTGAAGGCCGCGCTCTGCCCGGCCTACGGCCCGCCCGAGGTGGTCCGCGTCGAGGACCTGCCCGACCCCGTCCTCACCGACGGTCAGGTGCGCGTGCGGATCACCGCCGCGGCGGTCAACTTCCCCGACGTGCTGCTGGTCGCCGGCCAATACCAGGTGAAGGTCCCGCCACCGTTCGTCCCCGGCAGCGAGTTCGCCGGCGTCATCACCGAGACCTGTGGTGACACCGGGCATTTCACCGTCGGCTGCCGGGTGACCGGTGCCGGGATGTTCGGCGCCTTCGCCGAGCAGGTCTGCTCCCCGACCACGGGTCTGACACCGATCCCCGACACCGTCGACGAGTACACCGCCGCGGCGTCCGGGGTGGCGTTCCGCACCGCCTACCACACCCTGCGGTCGGTGGCCCGGATTCGCCCCGGGGATGAGGTCGTCGTGCTCGGGGCCGGTGGCGGTGTCGGCCTGGCAGCGGTCGCGCTCGCCACGGCGCTGGGCGCGCGGGTCACCGCCGTCGCGTCCTCGGCGGACAAACTCGACGCGGCTGCCCGGCACGGTGCGGCCGAGGTGATCGACCACCGGAGTGCCGAACTGCGGACAGCGCTCAAACAGACGCTGCCCGACGGCGCGGCGGCCGTCCTCGACCCGGTCGGCGGGGAGCTCTCCGAACCGGCACTGCGCGTATTGCGCCGCGGCGGCCGGTTCGTCACCATCGGGTTCGCATCCGGCACCATCCCGCGCATCCCGTTGAATCTGGTATTGGTCAAAGGCATTCAGATCATGGGCTTCCAGTTCCAGGACATCGACGCGCGCGAGTTCAGCCGCAACGAGGACGAGCTGGCGGATCTGCTGGTCTCGGGTGCGGTGACCCCGCACATCGGGGCGACCTACCCGCTCACCGACACCGCCGCGGCGCTGCGCCATGTCGCCGACGGGCACGCGATCGGCAAAGTGATCATCGACATCGGAGGACAGTGATGCGTATCGGACTGATGGTGGGCTCGGACCGGGAGCGCGCGCGCCCCGACCGGTTGCCGGGATTGCTCGCCGAAGCGGTCGCCGCGGAGTCGGCCGGATTCAGCTCGTTCTGGTTTCCGCAGGTGCCCGGATACTTGGACGCCCTGACCGCGGTGGCCCTGATGGGGGCGAGCACCTCCCGCATCGAACTCGGCACGGCGGTGGTGCCGATCCAGACGCGTCATCCGATGATCCTGGCTCAGCAGGCCCTGACCACCCAGGCCGCGTGCGGGGGCCGGTTCACCCTCGGCATCGGCCCCTCTCATGACTGGATCATCAAGGGACAGTTGGGGTTGTCATACGACCGGCCGGCCGCGCTGGTCCGCGATCATCTGGATGTGCTGCTCGCAGCCTTCGCCGGACCCGGAACGGTCGACGTCGACAACGATGCGTTCGCGGTACACAGCCCGGTGGACGTCACCGAGGAGACGGTGCCGGTACTGCTCGCCGCGCTCGGTCCGACGATGCTGCGGATCGCCGGTGAACGCGCCGAGGGGACCCTGCTGTGGATGGCGGATCAACGGGCGATCGGCGAGCACATCGCACCCCGGATCAACAAGGCTGCGGATTCGGCCGGACGCGCCCGCCCACGGGTGGTCGCCGGCGTTCCGGTCGCGGTGTGCGCACCCGGGGAGGTGGATGCCGCCCGCGCCCACGCGAGCGAGGTTCTCGGGCATGCGCATCTGTCGCCGAACTATGTGCGGCTACTCGAGCACGGTGGCGCCGAGGATGTCGGCGACACCATGGCCGCCGGTGACGAAACCGCGGTGCTCGCCTGCCTGCAGGGTTACCGGGACGCCGGCGTCACCGATCTCGCCGCCCGGATCGTCCCGATCGGAGCCGACGCTGCCGCGCGGCAGGCATCCCGGCGGCGCACTGCAGAGTTCCTGGCCGGGATCGGTGAACTCTAGTGCGCTGATTCGCTAGTGAGAATCCGTGGGCGGATAGAAGTATTCGCGCCACGCGACGATCTTCTCGCCCCGCACCTGATAAGCCCCCATGACCGGCCAGCTCTTCTGCTTACCGTCGACGACCCAGTGGTCGAAGCGTTCCATCAGCACCACATCGCCGTCCACCGCGAGATAACGGACCTCCAAGTCGACGCACTTACCACCGGCGAAGAAGGCTTTCATCATTTCGTGGATCGCCGCCCGGCCGGTCAACTTCGGCCAGTCGGGCCCGATATCGAACGTTGCATCCTCGGCGAAATGACTGATGACCTCGTCGACGTCGTTGCGGCCCCATGCGGCAATCTCGGCGCGGACGATCTGCTCGGCTGTCATTGTGTTCCCATCCAGCTGTTGCGACACTCTGTTTGCACTCCTTTGAAGATTCGTAGCGGGCACTTACCGGTTCCCCACCGGGTCATGACGCAACCATCGGCAGTTCCTCCCAACCCCGGACCGTGGACGTGGGTGACAGGCTCGCCGCGGCGAGGTCGACATCCCAGTCCGGGAATCGGGTCAGGAGCTCATCGAGGGCGATTCGGCCTTCGAGGCGGGTCAGGGCGGCGCCCAGGCAGAAATGCGCGCCTATCCCGAAGGTGAGCAGCCCCGAAATCTTGCGGTGGATGTCGAAGACATCGGGATGAGGGTGGACACGGTCGTCACGGTTGGCCGCACCCGCCACGAAAAGTATTGCGCTGCCGGCCGGAACCGGCTGGCCGTGGAACTCGGTGTCGACCGCGACGTACCTGCCGATATGCGGCGCGGGCGGCTCGAAGCGCAGGATCTCCTCGATGGCGCCCGGGATGAGGGACCGGTCCTCGGCCAGTTGCCGGCGCTGTTCGGGATGCTCGGCGAGCACCTTGGCCGTCCAACCGATCAACCGCGTGGTCGTCTCGTTGCCTGCACCGGCGACAACCTGGATGTAGGCCAGGATCTCACTGCGGGTCAGCCGCCGCTTGGTGCCGGTTTCATCCACGAACTCGGTGTGCAGCAATTCACTCATGATGTCGTCGGACGGATGGTCGACGCGCCAGTCGAGGTAGTCGGCGAACACCCCACTGCGAACGAGGTTGTCCTCCTTGAACTTCATGGCCTTACCGGGGGCTACCCGCAGGTTGGCATCACTGCGGTCGCGGATCTGTTCTTGATCCTCCTCCGGGATGCCGAGCAACATCCCGATGACCCGCATCGGCATCCGGGCGGCGAATTCGGCGATCACATCGAACCGGTCGAGTTCCATCAACGGGTCCAGGCAATCGGCCGAGAATGCCCGGATCTTCGGCTCCAGTGCGGCCACCGTCTTCGGAGTGAACATCTTGGACACCAGTTTGCGGTGGATGGCATGGGTGGGCGCATCCTCGTAAATGACCAGCCCGGGGGGCATCTCGATACCGGATTTGATCAGTTCGAGGATATTGCCACGCCCCGACTTGAACGTGTCGCGATCGGACAGGCCCTTCGCCACGTCGGTGTGGCGACTGACCGCGTAGAAGTCGTGCCGCTCGTTGTAGTACAGCGGTGCCTCATCGCGCAACCGCCGGAAGGTCGGGTAGGGATCGCGATTGATCTCCAGGTCGTAAGGGTCGTAGTACACGTCGCTCGCGGACATTACCTGCTGTGTGGGCATGTGGCCGGTCCCTTCGGTGAGTAGTGGCAATCCTCGGATGCTCGTGCGCGGCTTCGTCACCGCCACGTCATCACGCGCCCATTCCGCCGTCGACCGCGATGGCCTGGCCGGTGAGGAAGCCCGGGGCGTCGTCGCACAGCCACACGGCGATGTCGGCGATCTCGTCGGCCTCGGCAAGCCGACCGATGGGTGTGGCGGTGAGCAGACCCTCTATCACCTCCGCTGACATCGAGCGCCGGAACATCGGTGTGTCGACGGTTCCCGGGCAGATCGCATTCACCCGCACACCCTGGCCGGCGTATTCGCGCGCCGCCACCCGGGTCAGCCCGACCACGCCGTGCTTAGCGGCGGTGTAGGCCGGCACGGTCGGGGCGGCCCGCAGGCCGGCCACCGAGGCGCAGTTGACGATCGCCCCGCCACCGGCATCGATGATCGCCGGGATCTGATGCCGCATGCACGACCAGGTGCCGGTCAGATCGACGGCGATCACCCGGTTCCAGTTCTCCATGCTGCATTCGGCGGTGCGCTTACCGTGCTCTCCGTCGATGCCTGCCGAGTTGAAGGCGGCATCCAGACGGCCGAAGGTCGCTACGGTCCGGGCCACCGCAGCGGCGACATTCTCATCGTCGGTCACATCGCACGGCAGGAAACTGCAGGGACCCCAGGCACTGAGCTGCGCCTCGGCCTTGAGTCCGGCCTCCTGGTCGACATCGGCGAGTGCCACCGCGTATCCGCGCCGGACAAACGCCGCGGCTGCGGCCAGGCCTATTCCCGAGCCCGCGCCGGTGACGAACACGACCTTTTGATGCTGCGTCATGGGCACTGTTCCTCGTTCCTGGACACATTGCTGCTATCGGGCCGGCACTGCGCTGAGTTCCTTATGCGGCCTGTCGACCGCGTTGTCACCCAATCGATCGATGACCACGAGTCCATCTCGGATGACGGCCCGCAACGCCTCGTCGGGACGCGCGAGAAGCGACAGATCCTCGACGGGGTCACCGTCGACGATGATCAGATCCGCCAGTGCACCGGGTTCGATCACGCCGGACCGGGACGGCGGATCCACCAGCAGCTCACCGGCATTGGCCGTGCCCCAGCTGAGCACGTCGACCGGTGCCAGACCCTCGATCTGTCCGTAGTAGGCGAATTCACGACCGTAGTTGCCGACTTGGTGGTCCAGCGGGTCGTCGTCCATCACGTCACGGAAGACCCCGCTGTAATCGTCACCGATCAGGATGCGAACCCCGGCCGCCTGTGCCAGCGGCAACATCGCCCGGACATGGTCGTACTGTGCCCGGGTGACGCCGAACTTCTCGGCGTAGCCGAGCTCGAGCAAGCTGCGCAGGAAGATGAGGCTGGGCACCCAGAAGGTTCCGGCTTCGGCCATCGCGGCGATGACCTCCTCGTCGACCTCGTCGCCGTGGTCCACGACGTCGAGCCCGAGTTCGATGCACTCCATGATCATTGCTTTGTCGGCAACATGGGCGCGGACCTTGGCGCCCCGTTCATGTGCAGTACTGATGATCGCGGCGATCTCTGTGCGAGACATGTTGCGAATGGTGCGGTTCGGCTGGCCGTGCCCGGCACTGGCGAAGATCTTGATCGTTTCTGCTCCACGGTTGATCTCCTGGCGCACCAGTGCGCGCAGGGCATCCGGACCGTCGGCGCACACGTCGGTCCCCGGAGTTTCGTACGCCTTCCACCACCGACCGCCGTTGTTCATGTCGCCGGTGGTGCCGAGGTGATGCCCGCACGCCCGGATCCGGGGGCCCGGGATGATGTCCTCCTCGATGGCCATCTTCAATTGCGCATCAATGTCATTGGAGCACGACGCGCCCGAGAAGCCGGTGAAGCCGCTCTCCAAGAGCACCCGGCAGGTGCGCACCCCGATCGCCATCAGCACACCCGGCGGGCGTTCCTTGCCCAGCCGGTCGCTGTCGGCGATATTGAACTTGTAGAAGTCCGAATGCAAATGGCTGCTGATCAGGCCCGGCATCAGCGTCATGCCGTTGGCGTCGACGACATCGGCCGGCGGGACCGGTGCTGCGTCGTCGATCGTGCTGATCGTGTTCCCGTCGATGGTGACACTGTGTCTGCCGGACAACAGTTGTCGGCCGTCGAAGACCTTCGCGTTGGTGATCACCAGCATCCTCGTCCCCTTCCGTTCTATTCCGCGGCCCGGCCGCGCCGGCTCAGCCGCCAGTCCGGGGGAAATTGGCCATCGTTGTCCTTTACGGTGTCGGTCAGGTTGTCCAGGGTGTCCTCGTCCAGCTCCATACCGCGGGCATCGGGATCCGGCCGGAGCTGGTCCAGAGTGGATTCCAGCAGGCCCGAGACGATGCTGCCCATGTACTCACCTTGATGCTGCTTGTAGATCTCGAAGAAGGTCTTCTGGGCGAACACGGTGTCGGTGGGTCGACTGCGTGAACAGGCCAACGCGTACTTGTCTGTCATCGCCTCGAGTTCGTGGAAGGGAACCACGGCGTTGACGAAGTTGCAGTCGTACATCTCCTTGGCGGTGAACGGACGACCCGTGAACACCATTTCCATGAACTTGCGCGCACCCATCGTGTTACACCACTGCCATTGTCGCGCAGCGAAGCCCGCGTAGCGCCAGGCGGCGTGACCGAACAACGAGTCATCCGAGGCGACGACGATATCGGCGTCGGCGGCCTGGTAGAAGTGCCATCCGTAGCAGTAGCCCCGCACCTCGAGAATGCTGATCTTCTTGAAGTCCTGGAGGCTGCGCATCCCGGCGCTGGGGTCGGTGTAGAACTGCACGGTGGATGCGCGGCGACGGTAGGTGCCCACCGGCGGGTAGTTCACGTCGGCGTCCTCAGGAACGCGCACCGCAGCATTCATGCTGCCCTCTCCGCGCCCCGCCATGGTGTCGAGAAGCTCGGAGAGGTCGGCGCCGCTGCCCAGGTTCGGACCGTTGGCCCGGATGACAAGGACCTTCACGTCGTCGTCGATGCTGGCGTTGTGCACCAGATCGGCGTAGCGATGCTGAGCCGCGATCGTCATCGCGTTGAGTTCATCGGCACGATCCAACGTGATCGTCGCGATCCTGGTCTTGGGATCTTTGTAATAGAGCACGATCTGCTCTGCCGACGGACGATGGCCCTGCTCTGCACGCTGCGTCTGTTCGGTCATATGCCGGGCTCCTTCGAGGTTTTCCGTCACGGTGCGCCGATGCCGACGGGCTTCGACTCCGGGTTCACGCGTGCGGCGACCATCTCGGCCAGTTCGAACAACCGCACCTTTCCGGTCGGCGTCCTGGGTATGTCGTCGTGGCTGATGAACACGATTCGGCGGGGTACCTTGAAGCTGGACAGCGTCTCGCGCAGCGCCGCCCTCAGGTCGGCCTCGGATGGGTCATGTCCAGCTGCCGGCACGACCGCGGCCGCAACGAGTTCGCCGATCTCGGCATCCGGTAGTCCCGTGACGAGCGCGAGTTCCACCTCGGTGAGCGCATTCAGCGCGGCCTCGACCTCCAGACGAGATACGTTGGCCGAGTTGGTCTTGATCATGTCGCTGCTTCGACCGATGAAGAACGCGTAGCCGTCTTCATCGATGCGGACAAGGTCCTTTGTCGGGAAGAACCCGTCGGCGGTGAACACCTCATTGCGGGGCACCTTGTAGAGGCCGGTCATCAACGCCCCACCACGGAGCTGCAGCTCACCGATCTCACCGGCAGTGACCTCGATACCGGTTTCCGGGTCAACCACCCGACGTTCGATACCGTTGACGGCACGGCCGGCGGCACCGGCTTTCGAGTCCGGGAGCCGCCTCGTCACCGGCTCCGCGCTGTGCGGCGCGAAACTCTCGGACATCCCGAGCATCCTGGTCTGCAGATGCCGCGGGATGGATTCGCCGTTCTCATCCCAGGTGGGCCCCGTGGTGATCTTGATTTCGTCCAGGTTCATGTGCCGAGCCTTGGCGGCCGCCTGTAGCCGTGCCAGCAGGTGCCAGACCACGATGTTGGTGATCGCATGATCCTCGATGGTGTCGAGGATGACATCGACGTCGGGACTGCTCGGGTACACCAATGTGCTTCCGATGCTGAGGACCTGCAGTGCGGCCGATATCCCGCCCATCCAGAACGCCGGCAGCAAGGACAGCGTGCGATCGTGCGGTTGCACGTCGAAGTAGGTGGCCAGCACCGGGGGTTGGCGGGCGACGGACCATTGGCTGTGCACAACGGCCTTCGGCGCGGCAGTGCTCCCCGAGGTGTAAACCACGAAAGCGTCGTCGCCGGGCACCACCTCGTCCTCCAGCGCGGCCAGCAGCGCAATATCCGGAGCGTCAGGGGAGTCGGCGTGTTCGAGCAATTCCCCGACTGGACGCGCCCAAACCAGACCGGAGCAATCGTCCAGCCACACCGACCGCAGATAGGGCGCCGCCGCCAGCCGCAACGCCGCTGGATTCGCACCGTCCAGACCCGGCAGCGCGGCCTGCATGTTCCGCGCGAAGTCCCGGTTGAGAAAGCGACGGGCGCCGATCAGTATCTGCGCGTCACTGGTGCGCACGATGTGTGCCAGTTCTCTCGGCGTGGTCAGTGTGCTGATCGGAGTCACCAGCGCGCCGATGCGCAGCGCGGCGTAGAACGCAGTGAGCAGCAGCGCACTGTCCGGGGCCAAAAGAGCTATCCGAGTGCCCTTGCCGGCACCGACTGCCAGCAGCCCACGGGCCATCCGGGCCGTACGACGGTCCAGCTCGCGGTAGGTCAGCGTCTCTCCGGCATGGATCAGTGCGGCATGGTCCGCCCGTGCGGCCACGATCTCGGTGAACAGCTTTGGGAACGTCGATGCGGGTTCGGTGCGGTCCATCGGCACGGTCGGGCTCAGAACCGTGTGATCGGGTTGAGGCCATCCCACGACTGCGCGGCGGCACGCATGGCCGCGAACCCCGCTTCTCTGGCCGGGCTGGGTTCGAGCAACTCGACCATGAATCCGAGGGTGGCGGTGGTGTCGACCCAACAGGTCCGACTGTTACCGACCCGCGCCTCGAAGGCGAGATCCGCGCCCCTGGCGATGTAGGCGTCACGCTCGGCCTCGTAGTCGGTGCACACCACCGCCATGTGATGAAGCCCGGACTCACCCTGGGCGAACACATCCCGGAACACCCCCGGCTGGTCGTTGTCCTGGCATACCAGTTCGATCTGCAGGTCGCCGGCATACGCGATGGCAGCCGTGACGTCCGGGAACTCGGCCGGGGCGCCACGATGTCTACCGTCTGCACAGTCCACCCCGTCGAACCAGAAGAACGGTCCGACTCCGGCACTGCGGGACCAGAATTCGATGGATGCTTCCATGTCGGGAACGACCCAGCACACCTGCATGAAGTTCCGACCGGGAACGGGCAGCGCTTCTGTCACCGGAATGCCCTTCAGCCGATCAGCGGGAAGCGCTCGTCGTTCAACGCGGCCCAGGGCGCCATGTCGGTGGTGTCGAAGTTCGGGCACGGCGAACCGTTCCAACAGACGTCCTCCGGCTGAACCACCAGCAGATAGCCCCAACGCGGCCGGTCCATCATGTTCGCGCCCGCCCCGTGGATGGTGAGGTGGGTGTGCACGGTGATGTCACCCAACTCGTAGGTCATCTGCTCGCTCATCTCCAGGTCACGCAACTCCGGGAAGACCGCCAGCGCATCGTCGCCACCGTAGGTGGTGTAGTCACCGAGGACTCCGAGTCGATGCGAGCCGTTGACGAACGACATTGTCCCGGCCTCTGGACCGTAGGGCTCCAACGGGATCCAGAACGTCATGCCGCCGGTGCGGTCCACCGCGAACGTGATGTAGTCCTGGTGGAACGCCGTGGCGCCGTTGCCACCGTGCCGAGAATTCTTGGTGGACGGCAGTTTCGGCACGAAGAAGTCGTTGTAGTACCTGATCCCGACGGCCGATCCGGAATTGGTTCGCCGACTCAGCAGCTTCGTCGCGCTCCTGCCGATCTCGTCGATGAGTGGCCTCAGTACCGGGCTCGACAGGCCACCGCTCCGCTCGGCATTGAAGTACGCCAGCGCGCCCTTGGCTGCACCATCGGCGCCCACCGTCATACCCGCCTTGAGCGGATTGCTGTCGGCGTCCTCGCCCATTTTGGACTGGGCGACGTCGAGCATGCTGGCCAGCACATCGGGGTCGACGAATCGTTTCAACTGGACCCAGCCATACTCCCGGAGATGTTCGACCTCCTCGGCGGTAACCAGGCGACATGGCGACTTCAGGCCGGTGGCATCATCCATGGTGGGCTGTGATCTCCTCGCAGACAGGTGTTTTCGTGGGTGTGCCGATCGGCTACGACGCGGTCAGATGAAGATCCCCGGCCCGGTCCGGAAGGCGTAGAGACCCACCACGGCATCTTCAGGCAGGGTGTACGGCGTGGCCACTTCGGCGACCGTCGGCCCGATCCGGTCGGCGATCTTGGCCAACTTCGCACGGTCGAGGCCGTACAGGTCGATCGCGGTCTCACCCAGGAACTTCTGGGTGTACTTCGGGTCGATGTCGGAGAAGGTGAACCGCATCGCCTCACGGGTATCGGGGAAGGTGCCCTCCGCATGCGGATAGTCGTCGCCCCACATGACGTTGTCGACCAGGTCATGTTCGACCGACAGCTTGGCTTCACCGTTGGACATGAAACTCGCACCGATGAAACAGTTCCGGCGGAAGTACTCCGATGGCGGCTTGGGCAGTTTGGCACGGATGGCGGCGCCGGTCGGACCGTGATAGAGCCCGTCCATGTCGGCCATGGCGGCGGGAGCCCAATCCACCCACTGCTCGGTCAATACCAGCTTGAGGTTGGGATAGCGTTCGAAAACACCGCTGAAGATCATCACCCACAGCCCGCGGCGGGTACGGAACGGTGTCTCCATCATGTACATCATCTGTGCGCCCTGCCCCGCGTAGGGGTAGTGCTCACCGCCGCCGCCGTGCGTGTTGACCGACATTCCGGTGTCGTTGCAGGCGGCCCAAAGCGGTTCCCACGCTGGATCGTTGAGCATCGGGAAGTCGCCACGCGGCGCGGGGAGGTTGATTCCCTTCAGCCCGGCCTCAGCCGCCCACTCCACTTCTTTGGCGCACGCACTCAGGTCGGAGATCGGGATGTGGGCGATGCCGGCATGCCGTTCGGGTGCCAGTGCCACGAAGTCGGCCAGCCATCGGTTGTAGATGCGTACCCCGACCTTTTCGAGATAGTCGTACGCGGTGTCACCCCAACTGATCAGTCCGGTGGTCGAGAACGGGATCGACTGGCCGTTGAGGCCACCGTGGAAGATGACGTCCGCAGCCACGCCCTGCTCGTCCATGTCTGCGATACGCGCGTCGTGGTCCTGCAACCCGGGCGCCAGACTGTGCTCGTAACTCCGTTGCAGAAACCGGGCGCCCACCTGGTCCGCGTTGCGAATGCCGGCCTGTTTGCCGAACTTCTCCGCTTCGGCCTCGTCGAGCTTTTTCGCTTGATCCTGGCCCCGCTCGGCCTGCGACTTGCCCAGTGACCAGCTCTGTTTATCACCGGATTTGGCTTCCGAGGACCGCCAGCTCAACAGACCCTGACTTGCCATCTCCGCCACGAAGCGGTCGAAGTCATCGAGATGCTTGCTGTCGCAATAGGGGCGCAGCTGGTCTTTCACCGACGGGCCGACGTGGCTGTCGATCGACATCACGACGTAGCGCTGGTCATCGGTTTCCCTACCGCCCGAACCGGACTGGTCTCTCGACATGCCATCCCCCTCGACTGTGGTCTATGTGCGCCTCGGTGAGCCGGTGTGCCGGTTCGAGCGGCGCACGCTCAGGCGATCAGTTGCCAGTAATGGTAGGCACGGTACGCGCATTTTTGCAACGGCGTTGTACTTTTGCTCCGGTGTGGCAAATTTGGCCGGCGGCCACTGTGGCATGCGCATTGACTAGGGTTTTCGTCATGGGGTCCAGGGTTCAGGAACGGACAAGTCGACATGTGCTTGACGCTGCGCGGACCTTCATCGAGGAGCATGGGGTCGAACAGCTCTCGATGCGCCGACTGGCCAGTGAGGCCGGCGTCAGCGTCCGCACGCTCTACAACCATTTCGGCGACAAGGACGGACTGCTGACAGCGCTGGTCCAACGCTCCCTGGACTCCATCGACGTCGCCGTTCATCACCTGAACGCCACGGACCCGATCGAAAGGATCTGGGAGGCGATCGCCGTCTCGATCGACAAGACAGTGGCCGAAGTGCCCAAGGCGGTGGTCCGGGCCGTCGTCATGGACGACCGCCTGGTCGACCTGGTGAATGTCCGGTGGACCGGGTGGGACCTGATCGTCGCCGAGATCGGTGCGGCCACCGCCGCGGGAGCGCTGCGACCCGACATCGAACCGGCACTGCTGGCCGAGCACGCCGCGATGGTGTTGTTCCACCTGCAGCGCCGGTGGACGGCCGGCGACCTCGATGACGCCGAGTTACGGGCTGGAGCGTTGCACGCCTTCGACATCTGCTTGCTCGCTGTCGCAAAACCGCAGGCGCGCGAGCGGATCCTGGAACACGCTCAGTCCCTCACCGCCGATCGCCCGCGGCTCACCAAACGGTGATCGGCGCCGGCGTCACCTCGCCCGCAGCGCGCTGAACTTGTCGTCGGTCGACGGGACCTCGGCACCGTCGAGGTCCAACACGGCTTCGATGTTCTCCGCAATGGCCTCCGCCGTCAATGCGGAGCGGCGCAGCCCCTTGGCCGCGACGAAAGCCATCCGCGCCACCCCGCCCATTCCGACCTGCAGCACTTCGCCGTTGAGACTGCACGTCTCGTGCGCCAGATACGCCACGGCCGGAGCACACAATTCGGGCGGCATACTGGCGTTGACCTGGGCGATCTTCTCTTCTGACATTCCATACAGCGTCGACAGGTTGTCACAGTGGTCCGCCGACAGGCGCGTGTATGCCCGCGGTGCGACAGCATTGACCCGGATCCCGTCGGCCAGACCCTCGGTCGCCAGGTTCCGGGTCAGGCCGTACACGGCACCTTTGGCCGATGCGTAACTGGTCAGCCCGGACACGCCACCGAGCATGGCCTCGGAGACGGTGTTGACGATCCGCCCGTATCCGGCCGCCCGAAAGTGCGGCCAGGCCGCCCTGATCACGTACAGCGTTCCGAAGAAATGGACGTCGAGCATGCTGCGGAACTGGTCCAGGGACAGTTCGCCGAAGTTTGCCGGATCGTGGATGCCGGCATTGTTGACCACGATGTCGAGCCGACCGAATGCGTCGAGTGCCGTACCGACTATGGAGCTCGCCGAACTCTCGTCTGCCACCGACGCACAGCACGCGATGGCCTCACCGCCGCTGCCCCTGATCTCGGAGACCACCTCGTTCGCCGGCACCGATGACGTTCCGTTTCCCTCCGGATCGACGCCGTAATCGGCGACCACAACGCGAGCGCCTTTCTGCGCCAACAGCAGGGCGTGACCTCGTCCGATCCCGCGGCCGGCACCGGTGACGACCGCGACTCTGCCGTCAAATCGAAGCTCAGACATGACTTTTCCTCCCCGTCCCAATCCGATCGCCGCGACACTACCCCCTCGAATCCGCCAAAGCCATGACCGAATATGTTGTCCACCAATCAGATAGCGATCCCAGAACGGTCGCCGGGCACAATCCGCCATGTGGGTATCCGATGCTGGGGCCCCGTTGGCAGGTATGGCACGCCTCTCCAGCGCACGGAGTGGGCGCCGAATCCTTGACCTTCACTCAACCCACCTGCTAAGCAGGTGCTCAGTGGATCTCAGCCAATTCGCCGATTCGCGCATCCGAACCCGACCTCGACTCGATCGAGTCAGCCCTCCCCGATGGAGCCTCTGATGGCACAGCCAAGCACCGCGACCACCCCGGACCTCTACTACGACCCGTATGACGTGGACCTGAACATGGACCCCTATGCGGTGTTCGCCCGCATCCGGGAAGAAGCGCCGCTCTACTACAACGAAGAGCACGACTTCTATGCGCTGAGCCGGTACGACGATGTGAACGCGGCGGTCATCGACCACGAGACCTTCATCTCCGGTCGCGGGGCCGTGCTCGAGATCATCAAGTCAGGGATGGAGATTCCGCCGGGCACGCTGATCTTCGAGGATCCCCCGATCCACAACATCCACCGCAATCTGCTGTCGCGGATGTTCACGCCCCGCAAGGTCCTCGCGCTCGAACCGCAGATCCGGGAGTTCACCGCGCGTTGCCTGGATCCGCTCGTCGGTTCGGACCGCTTCGACTTCGTCAACGACCTCGGTGAGCAGATGCCCATGCGTGTCATCGGCATGTTGCTCGGCATCCCGGAAGATCGGCAACAGCAGATCACGGATCACGGCGAAGAGATCCTGCAAGGGCAGAAAGTCGAAGGACTCGCCACCGGTGAGGTATTCGCCGAGTTCATCGATTGGCGCACCGAGCACCCGTCCGACGACATCATGACCGATCTGCTCAATGCCGAGTTCGAGGACGAGACGGGCACCGTCCGTACCTTGCGCCGTGACGAACTGTTGCTGTACCTGACGGTGATCGCCACCGCCGGTTCGGAGACCACCACCCGTCTGATCGGTTGGGCCGGCAAGACGCTGGCCGAGCACCCGGATCAGCGGCGGGACCTCGTCGAGGATCATGGTCTCATTCCCCAGGCGATCGAGGAGATTCTGCGCTGGGAACCACCGGCCCTGCAGATCGCCCGCTACGTCACCCGCGACATCGAATACTACGGCCGGACCGTGCCCGAAGGTTCGGCGATGCTCATGCTCGTCGGCGCGGCCAACCGGGATCACCGCCGGTTCGCCCCGAACGGAGATGTATTCGATATTCACCGAAAACAGTTCTCACACATGACTTTCGGTGCAGGTACCCACTTCTGCATGGGTAACGCCCTGGCCCGGCTCGAAGGCCGGATCGCCTTGGAGGAGATCCTCAAGCGGTTCCCGGAATGGGAAGTCGACTGGCCCAATGCCGTTCCGTCGGAGACGGCCGCGGTACGTGGGTGGGCCGCCATGCCCACCTTGCTGGAGTGAGGATCCATATCCGAGAGGAGAGTGCCGATGCATCGAATACTCCTGAGCACGTTGCTCATCGACGCACCTTCAGACCACTACCAGCAGACAACACAGTTCTGGGCAGGAGCCCTGAACGCCGATGTGGTGCATCCACGGGGCATGGACGACTACCGCATCCTGCACGGCGCGTCCGATGATTTCCGGGTCGTCGTGCAGAACGTTCATTCCGGCCAGGCCGGGGTCCATCTCGACATTCACACCGATGATCTCGCGGCCGAGGTGGAGCGTCTGGTCGGACTCGGGGCGACGGTCGTCGACGATTCTAACGCCACCCACCCCGGGCAGTGGGTCATCATGGCAGACCCGGCAGGCAAGCAGTTCTGCGTCGTCTACGCGCTGAATCCGCGGCGCTCACAAGAAGACCGTGATGCGTTCGAGCGAAGGGCCAGGCCGGTCGGCTGAATTCAGCTGGCGGGCACCAGATCTGCGGCCACCGACGGACAGGACATCACGCCACACCGGAAGGCCTCGGTGCGGTCGACCGGATCGGTATGACCGGCCGCGGCCAGTGCCTGGGCTTTGAATGCCCGTGCCGCGGCGCTCAGTTCGTGCTGCACCAGATCGACGGTGCTGTCCAGCTCTTCGGGCCAGCTGTCGCCCCACAGCGTCACCTCGGTGAGCCCCTGATCCAGGGCGCCCAGGACGCCCTCCCGGACCCGCTCGTCGCTGACGAAGAGGTCCGCGGCGACCGCCACGGTCTGCGGATGCGGGCGTTCCTCCCACAGCCCCATCACCGTCTCCAGATCCGCGGTATCCACACCGAGGATCTGCAGCGGGCGGATGTCGTCGTCGCCGGTGATCATCACCGTGACGTCCCAGCCGGCCATCACCCGGTCGACCAGCCAGCCACCGGCGTTGCGCACCACTTCGGCGACGCTGGGCGCCACCACGTCGAGTCGGTACCGCATGTCTAGCTCCTCCCGGTCGCTGCGAAGTCGCGAGCCAGCGACTCCGTGTACCCCTTGAACACTGCGGCGAGCGGAATTGAAGGATCGAGTAGCCATGCGGTCTCCATTCCATTGACGAAGGCGAGAATCTCCACGGCCTTGGTGGCCGGGTCGAGGTCTGGGCGGTAGCGGCCGTCGGCCTGTCCCCGCCGGATGCCGTCGGCGACGATGTCGACGGCGGCCTGCTGGCGGGCCACCAGTCGGTCGTGCAGCGGCGCGTCGGGCTGGATGTTCTCCACCAGCAGCACGGTGAAGGTGCCGACCAGTTGCGGTGCGCGGTCGAAACGCTCGGCCACCCGGCCGATGTTGGCGATCAGATCGCCGCCCCGGTCGGCGTGGGTGTCGTCGTCGAAGTCACGGGCATCCAGCACCGCGTGCAGCAGCGCTTCCTTGGATTCGAAGTGATGCAGCAACCCTGCGGCGCTGACACCGGCCTCCTTGGCGATCTGCGCCAGCGACGTGTTCCGCCAGCCGTTACGGGCCAGCAGGCTCTCCGCCGCGGCGAGTATGCGCTGTTTGCGGTCCTCACCCTTGGCGAGCAGCGACTCGTAGGGCCGAGGCCCTGACGTCGCAGATATCGCTGTCACCGAACTCCCTGTCGTAGCCGATCAACCAACCAACTGAACACACAGTAGGTTGGTTTGGGGCCTTGTGACAAGGGTCTCACTTAACAATTTTCTTGACGGGTGTCACGCTGCTGGTCAGGCGCTCAGCGGACCCTCAGCGAAGGCTACAAACCGAGCGATTTGGCGATGATCACCTTCATGACTTCACTGGTTCCGGCGTAGATCCGGGCCACCCGGGCGTCGGTGTAGAGCCGGGCGATCGGGTACTCCATCATGTAGCCGTAGCCGCCGAACAACTGCAGGCAGCGGTCGATCACCCGGGCCTGCATCTCGGTGCAGAACAGCTTCACCCGGGCGGCGTCCGGCGCCGAGAGTTCACCGTCCACGTGCAGGGTGATCGCGCGGTCCAGCATGGCCTGGGCGGCTTCCACCTCCGTCGAGCAGGCCGCCAGTTCGAACTTGGTGTTCTGGAAAGACGCGACCGGCGTCCCGAATGCCTTGCGGTCCTTGGTGTAGTCGATCGCCGCGGCGATTGCCGAGCGGGCCTGCGCCACCGACCCGACGGCCACGGTGAGCCGCTCCTGGGCCAGGTTGTGGCCGAGGTAGCTGAACGCCTCCCCCACCTCACCGAGCACATTGGCCGCCGGCACCCGCACGTCGACGAACGACAGCTCCGCGGTGTCCTGCACCTTGCAGCCCATCTTCTCCAGCTCGCGGCCGCGGGTGAACCCGGGCATCCCGTCCTCGACGACGAACAGGGTCAGGCCCTTGCGCCGGTTGTCCGGGTCGGTGGAGGTGCGGGCCACCACGACCACCAGGTCGGCCTGCATACCGCCGGTGATGAACGTCTTGGCGCCGTTGACGATCCAGTGGTCACCGTCGGAGACCGCGGTGGTGCGCATGCCGGCCAGGTCCGAACCGGTGCCCGGTTCGGTCATCGCGACGGCGGTGAGCAGGGTGCCGTCGGCCAGCCCCGGGAACCAGCGCTTGCGCTGCTCATCGTTCGCGTAGTGCAGGAAGTACGGCAGGATCACCTCGAGCTGGGTGCGCACCGTGGACAGCGTCACCAGCGCCCGCGCCGCCTCTTCCTGCAGTACGACGTTGTAGCGGTAGTCCGGTGCCCCGCCGCCGCCGTACTCCTCGGGGATGGCCATGCCCAGCATGCCGAGCGAACCCATCTTCTCGAAGACGGCCCGCGGCATCCGGCCGCCCTTCTCCCACTCGGGATAGGCCGGCACCACTTCCTTCTCCACGAAATCGCGCGCGAGCTCGCGGAAGGCCTCGTGATCTTCGGTGAACAGATTGCGTTGCACTTCGCAGCCTTCCGACTAGGAGACGAGCTCGACCAGTGTGGCGTTGGCGGTGCCGCCGCCCTCACACATGGTCTGCAGGCCGTAACGAATGTTGTTGTCGCGCATGTGATGGATCATCCGGGTCATCAGGACCGCACCCGAGGCGCCGAGCGGGTGACCCAGCGCGATGGCCCCGCCCAGCGGGTTGAGCTTCGCCTCGTCGACCCCGGTCTCGGCCAGCCAGGCCAGCGGCACCGGCGCGAAGGCCTCGTTGACCTCGAAGACGCCGACCTCGTCGATCGTCACGCCGGCCTTGTGCAGCACCTTCTCGGTGGCCGGGATCGGGCCGGTCAGCATCAGCACCGGATCGGCACCGGTCACCGCACCGGCCCGGTAGCGCACCAGCGGGGTCAGGCCCAGATTCAGTGCCTGGTCCGCGGTCATCACCAGCAGCGCGGCCGCGCCGTCCGAGATCTGCGACGAGTTGCCGGCGTGGATGACACCGTCGTCGGTGAAGGCCGGCTTGAGCCCCGCCAGTTTCTCGACGGTGGTGCCGCGGCGGATCCCCTCGTCGGCGGTGATCACGTCGTTGTCGGTGAACACCGGCACGATCTGGTCGATGAACGCCCCGGCGTCCTGTGCGGCCGCGGCCCGCTCGTGCGACTGCGCGGAGTACTCGTCGCAGCGGGTCCGCGACAGGTCCCACTTCTGGCAGATCAGTTCCGCCGAGATGCCCTGGTTGAACGAGAAATCATCGTAGCGGGCAAAGACTTTCGGGCCGTAGGGTTGCCCGGTCGCCCGTGCGGAGCCCAGCGGAACCCGGCTCATCACCTCGACGCCGCCGGCCACCACCACGTCCTGCTGACCGGACATCACAGCCTGCACCGCGAAGTCCAGAGCCTGCTGGCTGGATCCGCACGCCCGGTTCACCGTGGTGCCGGGGATGCTCTCCGGCCAGCCGGCCGCCAGCACCGCGTAGCGGCCGATGTTGCTGGACTGATCGCCCACCTGGGAGACACAGCCCCACACCACGTCGTCGATGAGCGAGGGATCGACCCCGCAGCGCTCGGTGAGTTCGTTGAGCACCAGCGCCGACAGGTCGGCGGCGTGCTGATCGGACAGCCCGCCGTTGCGCTTGCCCACGGGGGTGCGCACGGCTGAGACGATGACGGTTTCGCGCATGAGTTACTCCTACTGTGTCGTTCCCCCGGGTCGCTCCGCTCCTGCCCCCGAGGAGGCGGGCGGAACCGCCCAGGTTCCGGTGAATTCGGGGTCGCGCTTGGCGGCGAAGGCCGCGTAGGCCTCCCCCGAGTCGGCGGTCGCGAAATTGCCGGGCTGGGCGCGGGCCTCGTTGCCCAGCGCCTCGGCGAAGGTGGCGGTGGCGCCGTCGTTGAGCAGGGCCTTGCTCTGCGACAGTGCGTACGGCGGCCCGGCGGCCAGTCGCTGCGCCAAGGTGTCGACGAAGGCGTCGATCGCGTCGGCCTCCTGCACCCAGGTGACCAGGCCGAGTTCGTGCGCCTCCGCGGCGTCGATCATATCGGCCAGCAGCACAAGGCGTTTGGCTTGTTGCAGACCGACGATCTTGGGCAGCAGCCAGGATCCGCCGAGGTCGACCGACAGTCCGCGCTTGGCGAAGATCTGGCAGAACTTCGATTCCGGGGTGGCGACCACCAGATCGCAGCCGAGCGCCAGGTTCCAGCCTGCGCCGACCGCCACGCCGGTGACCTTGGCGATGGTCGGCACCGTCAGATTGTGCAGTGCCAATGCGACGTCGGTGAGCCGCTGCAGCTTACGCCGGGGATGGACGGTCTCCCCGGTGCCGATGTCGGCTCCGGAGCAGAACGCCCCGCCGGCCCCGGTGAGCACCACCGCGCGCACGGCGTCGTCGGTATCCGCGGCACGCAGTGCCGCCGCCAGCGCATGCCACAGTTCGACGTCGATGGCGTTCTTGCGGTGCGGCCGGTTCAGCGTCAGGGTGCGTATCCCGTCGCGATCCTCCACGAGCAGGCTGTCGCTCATCCGCGATCCGCCTTCGCTCCTCGCCGGTCACTCATGGGGGTACTCCGGCCCGATGGCTCCTTCGCCGCGCAGCACATCCAGTTCGTCTGCGCTGTAACCGAGTTCGCGCAGGACCGTGTCGGTGTGCTGACCCAGGCCGGGCACCGGCCCCATGCCCAACTCGACCCCGCCGATGACCGGGGGCGGCAGCAGCGCGGCGATCTCACCGTTGGGTGTCTCGACCTGGCGCCAGCGGTCCCGCGCCTTCAGGTGCGGGTGGGCGATCACCTCGCTGGGCTTGTTGTACCGCGAGTTCCCGATCCCGGCGGCGTCCGCGGTCCGCTGGATGTCGTCGAGATCGTGTTGTGCACACCAGGTTTCGATGGCCGCATTGAGCTCGTCGCGGTGTCGGCAGCGGTCGGTGTTGGTCGCGAAGCGGGGGTCGTCGGCGAGGTCGGGGCGCTCGATGATCTCGCGGGCCAGTCGCTGCCACTCCCGGTCGTTGGTGGTGCCGAGCACCACCGTCTGCCCGTCGCGGGTTCCGAACGAACCGTAGGGCGCCACCGCGGGAGAGCTCATGCCCAGCGGTTCCTGGTCGATACCGGAGTGCTGGGTGTAGGTCAGCTGATAGCCCATGATGTCGGTCATGGTGTCGAACAGGCTGACCGCGACCGGCGGCGCCGGCTCGGCGGAGTTGGCGCGGGCCCGGCCCAGCAGCAGCGCCAGGATCGACAGGGCCGAGTACAGGCCGGTGGTGATGTCGGCGACCGGCGCGCCGGGTTTGGCCGGCATCCCCGGGTATCCGGTGGCGGCGCAGGATCCCGATTCCGCCTGCACCAGCAGGTCGTAGGCGCGCTTGTCGGACAGCGGACCGCCCGGGCCGTAACCGTCGATCTCGACCGGGATCACCTGCGGGTGGCGCTCGCGCAGATCCGCCGGTCCCAGCCCGAGTCGGGCGGTCGCACCGGGGGCGAGGTTGGACACGAACGCGTCGGCCCCCCCCAGCAGCCGGTGCAGCACCTGCATCCCCGCGGGTGATTTCAGGTTCAGAGTGACCGATTCCTTGCCCCGGTTGGCCCAGACGAAATGCGCGGCCTGGCCCAGCACGACATCGTCGTAGTCCCGTGCGAAGTCGCCGCCCTTGGGATTCTCGATCTTGATCACCCGGGCGCCGAAGTCGGCGAGCACCCGGGTACACATCGGTGCGGACACCGCCTGCTCCATGGCGATGACGGTGATACCGGCCAGCGGGCCCGTAGGCGTCGACTCGCTCAACATGACCACCGTTCGCTCGTGAACTCGCTCACCCGGTCACATAACCATGCCGGGACGGCACCTGGTGAGGCGGGTGATCGCGTGGCGCGGGAAAGCCCGGTTGGGCCGTCCGGTGACGGCAGATCGCGGCATCACGCGTCAGTAGCTCTTCGGCAGGCCAAGGACATTCGCGGACAGGAAGTTCAGGATCATCTCCTGGCTCACCGGCGCGATCTTCATCAGGCGGGACTCCCGGAAGAACCGGGAGATGTTGTACTCCTCGGAGTAGCCCATCCCGCCGTGGGTCTGCAGGGCACGGTCGGCGGCGCCGAACCCGGCGTCGGCGCACAGGTACTTGGCCATGTTGGCCTCCCGGCCGCAGGACCGGCCGTTGTCGTAGAGCCAGGTGGCCTTGCGCAGGATCAACTCGGCGGCGTCCAGGCGGGCCAGGGAGTCGGCCAGCGGGAAGGCGACGCCCTGGTTCTGCCCGATGGGCCGGTCGAACACCACCCGCTCGTTGGCGTACTTCACCGCGCGGTCCAACGCGACCCGCCCGATGCCGAGCGCCTCCGCGGCGATCAGCATCCGCTCCGGGTTGAGCCCGTGCAGGATGTAGGAGAAGCCCTTGCCCTCCTCGCCGATGCGGTCCTCGACCGGGATGCGCAGGTCGTCGATGAACACCTCGTTGGAGCTGACGGCGTTGCGGCCCATCTTCTTGATCGGCCGGATGTCGACATGGTCGCGGTCGATGTCGGTGAGGAACAGCGACAGCCCTTCGGTCGGCTTGCCGCCGCGACGCTCCACGTCCTCGCGGGACTCGGTGCGGGTGAGCAGCAGGATCTTCTCCGACTCCAGCGCCTTGGAGATCCACACCTTGCGGCCGTTGACGACATAGCTGTCGCCATCACGCTTGGCGAACGTGGTGATCCGCGAAGTGTCCAGTCCCGCACCGGGTTCGGTGACACCGAAGCAGACGTGCAGGTCTCCGGTGACGATCCGCGGCAGCGTTTGCTTCTTCATCTCCTCGGAGCCGAACACCACCACCGGCTGCATCCCGAAGATCGACATGTGGATGGAGCTGGCGGCATTCATGGCGCCGCCGGATCGGGCCACCTCCTCAGCCAGGATGGTGGCCTCGGTGATACCCAGGCCGTGTCCGCCGTACTCCTCGGGGATCGTCATGCCCAGCCAGCCGCCGGCGGCGATGGCCTCGTAGAACGCATGCGGGAACTCGTGCGCCTGGTCTCTTTCCATCCAGTAGTGATCGTCGAACCTGGCGGCCAGCTCGGCCACCGATTTCCGGATCAGCTGCTGGTCCTCGGTGAGCTCGAAGTTCATTCCCTCGGACACGGTTCCTCCTGTCGTCTGTGCACACGACGGCACGGTGCAGGTGTCCCCTGCACCGTCCGCCGAACTCGCCCTCTGGCTAGTCTCTGACGCCGCTGACCGCGCGCGCGTTCGCGGTGAAGTCGGCGACGTCGGAGCCGGTGCGCTTCTCGTGATGGCTCAGGGCCTGGATCGAGACGTCATGTCCTTCGGCGGCCTTTCGCAAGGCGCCGACGGTGGCCTCTTCCCGCGGGATGTGCTTGAACGGGTCGAAGTGGTACAGCCGCATGGCGTTCTCGTGGGTGATCTTGTTGATCTCGTCGTCGGGCACGTCGTAGGTCTTGAAGACCGCGTCGAGCTCCTCGGGGGCGCCGGGCCACATCGAGTCCGAGTGCGGGTAGTCCATCTCCCAGCAGATGTTGTCCACCCCGATCATGTGCCGGTTCTTCACGCCGACCGGGTCGGAGATGAAGCAGGTCATGAAGTGCTCGCGGAACACCTCCGAGGGCAGCTTGTCGCCGAAGTCCTGATGGGTCCACGTCGAATGCATCTCGTAGGTGCGGTCCACCCGGTCCAGGAAGTACGGAATCCACCCGGTACCGCCCTCGGACAGCGCGATCTTGAGATCGGGGTACGCCTTGATCGGCGCCGACCACAGCAGATCCGCCGCGGCCTGCACGATGTTCATCGGCTGCAGGGTGATCATCACGTCCATCGGGGCGTCCGGAGCGGTGATGGCCAGCCGCCCCGAGGATCCGATGTGCACGTTCATCACGGTCTCGGTGTCGACCAGGGCATCCCACATCGGCTTCCAGTAGTCCAGGTCATGGAAACTGGGATAGCCCAGCGCCGAGGGGTTCTCGGTGAAGGTCAGCGAGTGCACGCCCTTCTCGGACACCCGGCGGATCTCCTGGGCGCACAGCCCGGGATCCCAGATCGCCGGGATTGCCATCGGGATGAAGCGGCCCGGATGCGAACCACACCACTCGTCGATGTGCCAATCGTTGTAGGCCTGCACCAGCGCCAGCGAGAACTCGGCATCCTCGGTGGCGAACAACCGGGCAGCGAAACCCGGGAAAGAGGGGAAGTTCATGGTGGCCAGCACGCCACCGGCGTTCATGTCCTTGACCCGCTCGGCGGCGTCGTAGCAG
Source organism: Mycobacterium sp. AMU20-3851 (assembly GCF_043974665.1). NCBI lineage: Bacteria > Bacillati > Actinomycetota > Actinomycetes > Mycobacteriales > Mycobacteriaceae > Mycobacterium > Mycobacterium sp. AMU20-3851. The sequence continues at coordinate 1,593,857 of NZ_CP146371.1, read as the reverse complement.
CCCTTGCGGATCTCGTCGAGACCTTGGGGCTCCAGGCCGTACTCCTCCTTGGGCCGGCCGGCGACCGCGTTGAGCGCAACGTTCGGGATGACGGTGTCGCGGAACTGCCAGGTGTCGGAGCCATCGGGGTTGTGCACCAGCCGCGGCGCCTCATCGACGTACTTCGCGGGTAGATGGTTCTTGAACATGTCCGGCGGTTCGATGATGTGGTCATCGACGCTGATCAGAATCATGTCGTCGTGGTGCATGGGCTGTCCCTCCGGGGTCCATCGTTCAACGCGGGTGATTCTCGATACCTGCAAACTAACTTCTCACGTGACGAGAATCAACGTCCGAAACGGTCCTCCGTGGCTCTGACCGTGGTTTTTTGGCCCGCGCCGGCGATGGCAACGTGGTCGATGACCTGCATCTCCATTGACCTTACGACCAAAGACTGGAAATCTGTTAGTCACTTATGAGAATATGATTCTCGTACCGGAGAAGACGCCGACGCGAACCGATCAGCCCCGGCGCCGGACCCGAAGCAGAACCCGAACCAGGAGAGGTTGCACCGTGTCGTTTTTCCCCAAACCAGCAGCGGGAAGCTGGACCGAGAACTGGCCGGAGCTGGGCACTGCCCCGGTCGACTACACCGACTCGATCGATCCTGAGCAGTGGAAGCTCGAGCAGCAGGCGATCTTCCGCAAGACCTGGCTGCAGATGGGCCGCGTGGAGCTGATCCCCAAGAAGGGCAGCTACGTCACCCGCGAACTGCCCTCGGTGGGTCCCGGCACCTCGATCATCATCGTCAACGACGGGGATGAGATCCGGGCGTTCTACAACTTGTGCCGGCACCGCGGCAACAAGCTGGTGTGGAACGACTACCCCGGCGAAGAAGTCTCGGGCAGCTGCCGCCAGTTCGTCTGCAAGTACCACGCGTGGCGCTACAGCCTCAAGGGCGACCTGACCTTCGTCCAGCAGGAGGGTGAGTTCTTCGACCTCGACAAGGCCGACTACCCGCTCAAGCCGGTCCGCTGCGAGGTGTGGGAAGGCTTCATCTTCGTCAACTTCGACGACGATGCGGAACCGCTGGAGGACTACCTCGGCGAGTTCGGCCAGGGCCTGAAGGGCTACCCGTTCCACGAGATGACCGAGCACTACAGCTACCGCTCGGAGATCAATGCCAACTGGAAGCTGTTCATCGACGCGTTCACCGAGTTCTACCACGCGCCGATCCTGCACATGAAGCAGGCGGCGAAGGAAGAAGCGGAGAAGCTCGCGGAGTTCGGTTTCGAGGCATTGGCCTACGACATCAAGGGTGACCATTCGATGGTGTCGTCGTGGGGCGGCATGTCCCCGCCGAAGGACCTCAGCATGGTCAAGCCGATCGAGCGGATCCTGCACAGCGGCCTGTTCGGGCCGTGGGACCGGCCCGACATCGAGGGCATCCTGCCCGACGAGCTGCCGCCGGCCATCAACCCGGGCCGCCACAAGACCTGGGGCACCGACTCGTTCGAGTTCTTCCCGAACTGGACCCTGTTGTTCTGGGCACCGGGCTGGTACCTCACCTACAACTACTGGCCGACCGCGGTGGACAAGCACATCTTCGAGGCCGACCTGTACTTCGTGCCGCCGAAGAACCTGCGCGAGCGGCTCTCTCAGGAGCTGGCCGCGGTGACCTTCAAGGAGTACGCGTTCCAGGACGCCAACACCCTGGAGGCCACCCAGACCCAGATCGGCACCCGCGCGGTCACCGAGTTCCCGCTGTGCGACCAGGAGATCCTGCTCCGCCACCTGCACATGACCGCCCACCAGTACGTGGACCGGTACAAAGCCGAACTCGAAGCCAAGGCCAATGGCTCGGTCAACGGCACCGCCAGCGACGCGAAGGCGTCCGGAAAGGAGCAGGTCAATGTCTAAGCTGCCCGAGGAATTCGCCGATCTGGAGCGGTTCTCCGATTGGTGCCTGCCCTCCGAGGAGGATCGGTACCAGAAGCGCCTCAACTCGACGATGGCCGAGATGCAGGAGCTCTACGACGCCGGCATGGCCCGGCTCGAGGACATCATGGTCTACGTGGACGCGCGCTTCCCGCTCAAGAGCATGCCCGAGGATGCCAAGGCACTGGTGCACCTGGGCCAGTCGATCGTGATGGTGAGCTTCCCGGTCGAGGTGTGGAAGCAGCCGCGTGTGCTCGACAGCGGCGCCGCCTATATCAACCTCATCAAGGAGCCGGTGGTTTAGTCGTGCTGACCCTCAAAGCTGCGGGTCTTCTCGACGTCGATGCCGGGGCGATTGTTCGCCCCGGCATCGTTCGTGTCGATGGGGACCGGATTGTCGGCATCGGAGAAGGCCCGGAAGGCGAAAGCTCCGACGTCATTGACCTGGGTGACGCTTACCTGTTGCCCGGCCTGATGGACATGGAGGTCAACCTGCTGATGGGCGGCCGCGGGGAGAACCCGGGGCTGTCCCAGGTGCAGGACGATCCGCCGACCCGGGTGTTGCGCGCGGTGGGCAACGCCCGGCGCACCCTGCGCGCCGGGTTCACCACGGTGCGCAACCTCGGGCTGTTCGTCAAGACGGGCGGATATCTGCTCGACGTCGCACTCGGCAAGGCCATCGATGCGGGCTGGGTCGACGGTCCGCGCATCGTGCCGGCCGGGCACGCCATCACCCCCACCGGCGGGCATCTGGACCCGACGATGTTCGCCGCGTTCATGCCCGGCGCCCTGGAGTTGACGGTCGAGGAGGGCATCGCCAACGGTGTCGATGAGATCCGCAAGGCGGTGCGCTACCAGATCAAGCACGGCGCACAGCTGATCAAGGTGTGTGTCTCCGGCGGGGTCATGTCCCTCACCGGAGAGGCAGGCGCCCAACATTATTCAGATGAGGAGCTGCGCGCGATCGTCGACGAGGCGCACCGCCGTGGGCTACGGGTCGCCGCGCACACGCACGGCGCCGAGGCCGTCAAACACGCGGTGGCGTGCGGTATCGACTGCATCGAGCACGGCTTCCTGATGGACGACGAGGCCATCCAGGCCCTCGTCGACAACGACCGTTTCCTGGTCACGACCCGCCGGTTGGCCCAGGCAATGGATGTGTCGCATGCACCGAAGGTGTTGCAGGCCAAGGCCGCCGAGATGTTCCCGAAGGCAGAGACATCGCTCAAGGCCGCGTACGAGGCCGGGGTCAAGATCGCCGTCGGCACCGACGCACCTGCCATCCCGCACGGCCGCAACGCCGACGAACTGGTCACCCTGGTGGAGTGGGGCATGCCGCCGGCCGCGGTGCTGCGGGCCGCGACGGTGGTCGCCGCCGACCTCATCAACGCGACCGACCGCGGTCGGCTGGCCGAGGGCCTGCTCGCCGACATCATCGCCGTCCCGGGCAACCCGCTGGAGGACATCACCGTTACACAGGATGTTAAATTTGTAATGAAGGGCGGTAAGGTCTACAAGAATGGGTACGCCGATGGCTCCTAGCCGAACAGACGATCTTGTCGAAATCCAGCAGCTGCTGGCCAAATACGCGGTCACCATCACCCAGGGTGATGTCGAGGGGCTGGTCAGCGTCTTCACCCCGGACGGCACCTACAGCGCCTTCGGTGACACCTATACGCTCAACCGCTTCCCGGTACTGGTCGACGCCGCGCCCAAGGGCCTGTTCATGACCGGTACCGCGTTGGTGGATCTGGTCGAGGGCGCCGATACCGCCTCGGGTACCCAGCCACTGTGCTTCATCGAACACTCCAAGCACGACATGCGGATCGGCTACTACCGGGACACCTACGAGCGCACCGCGGAGGGTTGGCGCCTGAAAACCCGTGCCATGACCTTCATCCGGCGCAGCGGTGATCACGACCACGGCCGGCCGCACGCGATCGGCAGGCCGGAGGCCGGATGAGCGAGCGCAGCGAGCGAATGATGGATCTGCAATGCCGGAGCCGAGCCCGCGAGGCAACGGCATGAGCGAGCGCAGCGAGCGAATGATGGATCTGCAATGCCGGAGCCGAGCCCGCGAGGCAACGGCATGAGCGAGCGCAGCGAGCGAATGATGGATCTGCAATGCCGGAGCCGAGCCCGCGAGGCAACGGCATGAGCGAGCGCAGCGAGCGAATGATGGATCTGCAATGCCGGAGCCGAGCCCGCGAGGCAACGGCATGAGCGAGCGCAGCGAGCGAATGATGGATCTGCAATGCCGGAGCCGAGCCCGCGAGGCAACGGCATGAGCGAGCGCAGCGAGCGAATGATGGATCTGCAATGCCGGAGCCGAGCCCGCGAGGCAACGGCATGAGCGAGCGCAGCGAGCGAATGATGGATCTGCAATGCCGGAGCCGAGCCCGCGAGGCAACGGCATGAGCGAGCGCAGCGAGCGAATGATGGATCTGCAATGCCGGAGCCGAGCCCGCGAGGCAACGGCATGAGCGAGCGCAGCGAGCGAATGATGGATCTGCAATGCCGGAGCCGAGCCCGCGAGGCAACGGCATGAGCGAGCTGCATGATCCGGCCGTGTTCCGCACGGCGCTGCAGGCCTGGCTGGACGCCACCGATCTGACTCCTCCGGACGACCATTCGCTGGAAGCGCACATGACGCAGTTCCGCCGCGTGCAGCGGGCGCTGTACGACGCGGACTTCGGCCGCTACGGCTGGCCCGAGTCCGCCGGTGGGCTGGGCGGCCCGGCGATCCTGCGTGCGATCGTGGGCGAGGAGATCGTGGGCCGGCGGTTGGCCGAACCGGGCCCGTGGTCGATGCTCGAGGTGCTGGCGCCGACGATGATCGACTACGCGACAACGGAACTCGCCGCCGAGATGGTGCCGAAACTGCTGTCCGGCGAGGAGCAGTGGTGCCAGGGATTCTCCGAGCCCGGTTCCGGCAGCGACCTGGCCTCGCTGACCACCCGCGCCGTGCAGGACGGCGACCGCTGGATCATCAACGGCCAGAAGGTGTGGACGAGCTTCGCCCAGTTCTCGCACCGCTGCATCCTGCTCACCCGCACCGGTGAGGGCTCTGCTGATTCCCCGTCGCTTCGCTCGCCCCATGCCGGGATCACGGCGTTCTTCGTCGACACCGATACCCCGGGCATCACGATCCGGCCGTTGCACACCATGCACGATGTCGACGAGTTCTGCGAGGTCTATTTCGACGATGTGGTCGTCGATGCGAGCCGCATGCTCGGTAAGCCCGGCGACGGCTGGCAGCTCGCGATGGACCTGCTTCCCTACGAGCGGTCGACGTGCTTCTGGCAGCGCATCGCCTATCTGTACTCGCGGTTCGACGCGCTGATCGGCGAGGTCAAAGAGCAAGGCCAGGTGGTGGATTCGGATATGGGTGAGGCATACCTCGCCCTGCACACGCTGCGCTGCCGGTCCCGCGCCACCCAGCAACGCCTGGCCGAGGGCAACAAGCTGGGTCCGGATACCTCGATCGACAAGGTGTTGCTGGCCGGCGCCGAACAGCGGCTGTACGACACCGTTCGCGATCTGCTGCCGGGCACGATCGAGCTGGAGGACACCCCGTGGCGGACCGAGTACCTGTACTCGCGCGCCGCCACCATCTACGGCGGTACCGCCGAGGTGCAGCGCAACATCATCGCCCGTCGCCTGCTGGATCTCGGGAAGGAGTGAGCACGATGGATCGCGATTCACTCGAATTGCTGGAAGACGGTCTGCGCAAGACCATGCTGAGTTGCTCGGGCCCCGACCTCGACGCAGCGCTGACCGAGCTCGGCTGGGCCGACATGCTCACCGACATGCCCGAGATCGCCGTCCCGCTGGTGTTCCGACTTCTCGGTGAAACCGGTTCGCATGCATCGGTTCTCGTCGACGTAGTGCTGCACGCTACCGGGAACACCATCGGCGACACCGTCGAGCTGCCGCTGCCCTACGCGGGCAACTCATGGGTGGTGTGGGACCGGATCTCGGTCGAGAGTGCCGACCCCACATTGGGCGGCCTGCCACTGCGCCGCGAGGAGGAGGGTTATCCGATCCGGGTGGCCGAGGCCCGGGTCGCGGTGGGTTGGTGGCTGGTCGGATCGGCACGGGCAATGTTGTCGCTGGCGCGTCAGCATGCACTGGACCGCGTGCAGTTCGGTAAACCGATCGCGGGATTTCAGGCGGTGCGTCACCGGTTGGCCGAAACACTGGTGGCGATCGAGGGTGCCGAGGCGACGCTGACCCTGCCCGGGTCCGAGAGCCCCGACCTGACCGCGCTGCTGGCCAAGGCCGCTGCCGGCAAGGCCGCGCTCACCGCGGCCAAACACAGCCAGCAGGTTCTCGGCGGTATCGGCTTCACCGAGGAGCACGATCTGCACCGGCATGTGAAGCGCGCCCTGGTTCTCGACGGGTTGCTGGGCAGTTCCCGCGAGCTCACCAAGAAGGCCGGCGCGGGTCTGCGCGCCCGGGGTTCGGCCCCGAGACTCACTCACCTCTGACGTTTCTCAGTACGCCGACGCTACGGTTTCTGCGGCCCGACGGCCGAAAGTCGGGCACAAACCGTGGTGTCGGCGCGCCCGCACCGCAGGGAAAGAAGGTTTTCCGGTAGCCCTTCTGAAAATGCGAAAATGAGAATAGTATTCTCGTCATGAGAAAGCTAGAGTCTCCGACACGTACGTCGCGAGGGGGTGGAGCAGGGCGATGCCCAGGCATTCTCCGGTACAGTCCATTCATGCCCTTCCCACGCCGTTCGCATCTGAGGCGCCGGTGACCAGCGCAAGCGAGGAACCCGCCTGGAAGCAGCGCGCGGTCGAACGGTCCATCAAGACCGCCAAGTTGCGGGCCGCCCAACGCGTCCAGCGCTTTCTCGACGCAGCCCAATCGATCATCATCGAGAAGGGCAGCACCGACTTCACCGTCCAAGAGGTCGTGGACCGTTCACGTCAGTCGCTGCGCAGCTTCTACCTGCAGTTCGACGGTAAACACGAGCTTCTGCTCGCCCTTTTCGAGGATGCGCTGAGCCGGTCCGCGGACCAGATCCGGGCCGCCACGTCGGGTCAGACCGACCCGATCGAACGGCTCAAGGTCGCCATCGAGCTGCTCTTCGAGTCCTCGCGGCCCGACCCGACGGCCAAGCGCCCACTGTTCACGGACTTCGCGCCGCGCCTGCTGGTCTCGCATCCCTCCGAGGTCAAGGTCGCCCACGCCCCGCTGTTGGTGCTGCTCACCGAGCTCATGGAGGAAGCGCACGAGGCAGGGAAGCTGCGCCCCACCGTCAACCCTCGCCGGATGGCCGCGATGACGATGCAGACCGTGATGTTCGTCGCACAATCCAGCGGCAGCGATGACGCCACCAACAAGCCCATCAGCGCCGCGGAAGTATGGGACTTCGTCGCTCACGGTTTCACTACCGAAGACTGAGAATCACGTTCTCGGCCGGTTGCGTCCGACCCTCTTGATCTCGCCACGACGGGCCTTCGTATGCCCTCTGGAGAATCGCATTCTTCTCTCCTGAGAGTAGAAATATTCGGATTTGAGTCTGTCATTGACACGGGTGTGCTGCCGGTGACAGAGTGCTGAGCAAGTGCCAAACTTCAGCAGAATCGAGGACCACATGGCAGGGCGCGTAGAAGGCAAGGTCGCTTTCGTCACCGGCGCGGCGCGCGGACAGGGCCGCAGCCACGCAGTTCGACTGGCTGAAGAGGGCGCAGACATCATCGCGATCGACATCGCGGGCCCCATCCGCCCGGGTGTCGAGACCGCCATCCCCGCCGCCACCCCGGACGATCTCGCCGAGACGGCGAACCTCGTCAAGGGGCTGAACCGCCGCATCGTCACCGCCGAGGTGGATGTGCGTGACTTCGCCGCAGTCAAGGCCGCGGTGGACAGCGGCGTCGAGCAGCTCGGCAAGCTGGACATCATCGTCGCCAACGCCGGTATCGGCAACGGCGGCGACGTGCTGCACGAGACCAGTGATGAAGACTGGGACGAGATGATCGACATCAACCTGTCGGGCGTCTGGAAGTCGGTCAAAGCCGCTGTGCCACATATCATTGCCGGCGGGAACGGCGGTTCGATCGTGCTGACCAGTTCGGTCGGCGGGCTCAAGGCCTACCCGCATTGCGGTAACTACATCGCCGCCAAACACGGTGTGGTCGGCCTCATGCGGACCTTCGCGGTCGAGTTGGGCCAGCACATGATCCGGGTGAACACCGTCCACCCCACGCACGTCTCGACACCGATGCTGCACAACGACGGCACCTTCAAGATGTTCCGTCCCGATCTGGAGAACCCGGGTCCCGACGACATGGCGCCGATCTGCCAGCTGTTCCACACCCTGCCCATCCCGTGGGTCGACCCGGTGGACATCAGCAATGCGGTGCTGTTCCTCGCGTCCGACGAGGCCCGTTACGTCACCGGTGTCACGCTGCCGGTCGACGCCGGTAGCTGCCTGAAGTAAGCGATGACCGACACCGTCCTGGTCACCGGGGCGTTCGGTCTCGTCGGGTCGGCGACGGTGCGTGCCCTGGCCGCCGCCGGCCACCGGGTGGTGGCCACGGATCTGGACAACGAAGCCAATCGCACCAAGGCTGCGGGACTTCCGCTCGGAGTCGAGGCGCACTGGGCCGACTTGACCTCGCCGGCCGATGTCCAGGTGCTGCTCGCCGAGGTCGCACCGGACGCCATCGTGCATCTGGCCGCGGTGATCGCGCCGGCCATCTACCGTGTCCGCGAACTGGCCCGCAAGGTCAACGTGGAGGCGACCCGGACCCTGGTGGACACCGCGGCGGCGGCGCCGCGGCCACCCCGGTTCGTCCATGCCTCCAGCAATGCGGTCTATGGCTCGCGCAACCCCTACCGACACCCCGATCCGGTCACCGCGGACACACCGCCGCGCCCCAGCGAGCTCTACGGCGGGCACAAGCTGGAATCCGAGTCCTACGTGCGGAATTCGAGTCTGGAATGGGTCATTCTGCGTCTCGGCGGGGTGATGAGCACCGACCTGTCGGCACTGCCGCTGGGACTCGACGCGCTGTACTTCGAAAGCGCCCTACCGGTGGACGGTCGCATCCACATGGTCGACGTCCGCGATGTCGCAGCCGCTTTCGCCGCCGCCACCACCGCGGACGTGGGCGGGGAGATCCTGCTCATCGCCGGTGACGACACGCACCGGATGCGGCAGGGGGATGTGGGGTCGTCGCTGGCCGCGGCCCGCGGGTTCCCGGGCGTCCTGCCACCGGGCCGGCCCGGCGATCCCGACAGCGAGGACGACTGGTTCATCACCGACTGGATGGACACCACCCGCGCGCAGGAAGCCCTGCGATTCCAACATCATTCCTGGCCGGACATGCTCGCCGAGATCGCCGCGCAGGCAGGGTGGCAACGCCGACCGGCCGGGCTGATCGCGCCGCTGGCGCGGATGTTCGTCAAACGTCTCGGCGCCTACCGCAAGGAGCCCGGCATCTACGCCGATCCGTGGCGGGTGCTCAGCGCAAGGCTGGGTGACACCGGATTGGATACCCCGCGGTCATGACCGTATTGGTGATGGGAGCCAGCGGGTTCCTCGGCTCCCATGTGACCCGGCAGCTGGCATCCCGCGGCGACGATGTCCGGGTGCTGCTGCGCTCCTCCAGTGACACCCGCGGCATCGACGACCTCACCGTGCAGCGTCACTACGGTGGGTTGTTCGACGACGAGGCGTTGCGCACCGCGATGACCGGATGCAACACCGTCTATTACTGCGTGGTCGACGCCAGGATGTGGGTGCGCGACCCGGCGACGCTCTTCGCCACCAACGTCGAGGGACTGCGTCACGTCCTGGATGCCGCGCTGGACAGCGGCGTCGACCGGTTCGTCTTCACCAGCACGGCGGGCACGCTGGCCGCCCCCAACGGCCGCCCGGTCACCGAGGATGACCCCGCCGACTGGGACGGTGGCGGCCCATACATCGAATCACGCCGGGCTGCAGAGGATCTGGTACTGCGCTATGCCCGCGAACGTGGCCTGCACGCGGTCGCGCTGTGCATCTCCACCACCTACGGCCCGGGTGACTGGCAACCCACCCCGCACGGCGGGGCGCTGGCCATGGTCGCCGCCGGAAAGCTCCCGTTCTACTTCGGCTACTCCCAGGAAGTGGTGGGCATCGAGGACGCCGCCCGCGCCATGCTGCTGGCCGGCGAGCACGGCCGCAGCGGCCAGCGTTACATCGTCTCGGATCGCTTCATGAGTTCCCAGGAGGTGCACCGGATCGCGGCCGAGGCCGGCGGGGTCCGTGCGCCGCGGATCGGTATCCCGATGCCCGCCCTGCACGCCGGTGCCCGGCTGAACGACCTGGCCTCCGGACTGCTGCGCCGGGACCTGAAGTTCGCCGCCGTCGGCATGCGCATCGTGGAGAACATGGGGCCGCTCGATCATTCCAAGGCCACTCGCGAACTGGGCTGGACGCCCGAACCGACCGAGGAGTCGATCCGGCGCGCGGTCCGGTTCTACGCCGCGCGGCGCTGATGCGCTGGGTGATCGGGGACGGCACCGGTCTGGCGATCCCGGCCGATCCGGAAACCCTGCGCCACGCCGGCCCCGATTTCCTGACCACCGCGATGCGCCGATTCGGCACGCTCGACGCGGACAACACGGTCGACCGCATCACCAGATTCGAGGAGTGCGGCGGCGGAAGCACAGGCCGGAAGGCACTGCTGGATGTCGAATATGCACGCGCGCAACCCGGCCTGCGCACCGAACTGTTCGTCAAGTTCTCCCGCGACTTCGACCACCCACGCCGCGACCGCGGAAAGTCGCAGATGGAACTGGAGGTCGGGTTCGCCGCGCTGTCCGCGCGCACCGAACTTCCGGTGGCGGTACCGGCCTGCGCGTTCGGCGACTACCACCGCGAATCCTGCACCGGCCTGCTGGTCACCGAACGCATCGGCTACGGCAGGGGGAGGGTCGAGCGACACTACGAGAAATGCCTCGACTATGCGATGCCCGACCAACTCGGTCGCTACCGCGCGCTGTTGACCGGGGTGGCCCGGTTGGCCGGCGCGCACCGATCGGGTCTGTTGCCTGCCTCGGTGGACGCCGAGTTCGCGTTCGATGCCGAGCGGGTGAGCGTCGGCAAGCGCATCCGGTGCGACGATGCCGAACTCATCGATCGTGTCCGGCGGGTGGTGGATTTCGGTGCCACGCATCCGGGTCTGCTGCCTGACGGGACCGCGTTCGCCGACCGCATGCTCGGCGAAGTTGCACGGGTGGCGGCCGCCGAGGATGACGTGCTGACCTGGTTACAGGGCACCGGTGCCCACAACGCGCTGTGTCACTGGAATGCCAACGTGGACAACGCCTGGTTCTGGCGGGATCCCGACGGGGTACTGCGGTGCGGGTTGATGGACTGGGGCTGCGTCAGCGTGATGAACGTGGCGATGGCGCTGTGGGGTGCGCTGTGCAGCGCGGAGACCGAGCTGTGGCGCGACCACCTGGATGATCTGCTCGAACACTTCGCGACCGAATTCGCCGCCGCGGGCGGCCCCGAGCTGGATACCGGGCTACTGCGTACCCAGTTGGTCCTCTACGCCGTGGTGATGGGGGTCGCCTGGCTACTGGACACTCCTCGGATGGTGTGTGCGGCGATACCGGACCTGGCCGAGGTGACCGACCGGCGCGATCCGCGGATCGCCGGCGCCGAGGCTGTGCGGGCGCCGTTGCTGATGCTGTCGAATGTGTTGCACCTGTGGGAGACCGAGGATATCGGTGCGTTGATGCGACTGGTTCCGACGTAGACCGTCGCTCTCGCGGCCATTGCCTTTCCCAACCGCTGTCGACGCGGCGCTCCTCGCACACGGTCGGCGCGGGGATCGATGGTATCACCGAAGTCCTGATTTCAGGCCTGTAGCCGAGACCATAGAAAAGTGCTTGCGCGCCTCTGATTTTCGACGTTTGATCGAACAAACGTTCGAAGCAAAGAGGCTCCCGGCGCTATCGGTGAGCCCGTGTCGGCGCCCCACGGTCGCCGACAGGTTCGACAACCCTGGCGGGGGTTGGTCTGAGCCGTGGTGCCCCCATGGGGCGTGCGTGTGTTGGCCTTGTCCGAAAGGTTGGGTCCCGGGATGGACGCCACCGATCTCAATTGTGTTGTCGATGCTTTGATCGATGATCTTTCGCCGATTGCGCCGCCGGATGACGATGCGGAGCGCACGTTGTTCCATCTGCTGGAGCGTCCGCGACGGGTCATCGATGACGAGGCGTTGTTGGCGGTGCTGGCCGCGGCCGTCACCGCGGGGAATCTGTTGGCCTTTGTCGTCGCGTCGGCGGTCACGGCCGCGGAGCGGTCGGGCCTCCCGGCGCGCCGGCACCTACGCACCGGAACCGATCTCTTGGCGCTGTTGGGGATGGCCCCGGGGGCGGCGGCACGCGCGGTGCGGGTCGGGCGCGCGGCGCATCTGTTGCCGGCGTTGACCTCGGCCCAGCGCCTGGGCGGAGTCGGTATCGAGTTCGCCGACGCCGTCGGCAAAGGCGTCAACCACATCAATTCCAGAACCGAACTCTCCGAGCAGGATCGGGCGAGTGTGGTGACGAAGTTGATGACCAAGACCACCCCTGCCGCCGTGGACAAGAAGGCCCGGGCGATCGCCATCGACCGCGCAGTGAACTTGCCACCGGAAAACGGGCGGTGCCCGTCGCTGAGGACACCGCCCTCAACGCGATGACCCTGGTGCAAAACGAGGAAGGCCGCTTTGAGGCCGCCCTCGACCTGGACGTGGGTACCGGGGAAGAACTGTGTGCGGCATTGGATCCGTTGTGCCGTCCCGTGCCACTGCCGGACGGTTCGCCGGATCCCCGCCCCATTGATAGGCGCCGTGGTGACGCGATCGGGCAGATTCTGCGCACGTTTCTGGCGCAGTCGACGCGACCCATGTCCGGCGGGGTGCTACCGCACGTCACCCTCATACGGCCAGGCGCCGCGGCGGTGCGCAGCGAGGAGGCTGTGGACCGGCTCGGATTCGGTGGACCCGTCAGCGCCGCAACCGCCGACCTGATCGCGTGCGACTCCACGCTGACGTCGGTGATCGTCGACCACACCGGAGTACCACTGGGCGTCGGCCGCAGCGAGCGCCTGTTCACCCCCGCGATCCGCAAGGCGTTGGGGGTGCGTGACGGTGGGTGCGCGCACCCCGGTTGCGGGCGGCCGGTGTCCTGGTGCGATGCCCACCACATCCAACCGTGGAGTCACGGCGGCACAACGAGTTTGGACAACGGTGTGCTGCTGTGCCGGCTGCACCACACCCTGATCCACCACGGCGGCTGGCAGGTCTACCTCGGCCGCGACAGACACCCCTGGTTCATCCCACCCCGCAAGCCGGGTGCGTCCGAGCCGGAGCATCTGCGCTCCCACACCAGGCGCACCATGACCGACCTACCCACCGCCGCGTAACCCGAACCCTCACCGCACCTTGTCAACTGAACAGTGAATCCGGGTCCCGCTAGCGCGCCACCTTCCGGCTGCCGGGCTCGGTGCCGATCACGCCGAGTTCTTCCAGTGCCGCGATCTCCTCGCCGGACAGACCGAGCTGGGCAAGCAGCAGATGGTTGTGCTCGCCGAGCAGCGGCGCGGGCGCATGATGAAAGGAATCCGGCCCGTGCGACACCGAGATCGGCAACGTGCTGTGCAATGCGGCGTTGTTCACCGAATGCCCGACGAACTCGAAGAAGCGCCGGTGCCGCAGCTGGGGCAACTCGGTCTGCCGGTGCGGCTGCATCACCTTGGCCACCGGAACCCCGGCCGGCCAGAGGGTTTCGACGATCTCGTCGCTGCTACGCGGCAGACACCAGGCGGCCAGCTCCACATCGATACGATCGTGGTTCGCCCTTCGCCCGGCCGCGGTGCGCAGCTCAGCGGCCACCGCCCAGGCCGGCCGTCCCAGCGCATCGACCAGCGCCTCCCACTGGGCGTCGGTGGCCACGGCGATGGCCACCCAGCTGTCCGCCCGGTCGAATTCGTCCATGTCGGCGCTGCGGTAGAGGTTCTGCGGCGCGGCCGCCGGCCCGCGGTTGCCGTCCCGCTGCAGCAGCGCTCCGTAGGCGGAATGCTCGATCACCTGCTCGGCGGCGATGTTGAGCGCCGCGTCCACCATCGCCGCCTCGACCAGGACCGCCTCACCGGTACGGCGACGGTGCTCAAGGGCCAGCAGCAGCGCGTTGAGCGCGTGCACACCGGCGTTCGGGTCACCCACCGAGTAGGGCTCGAACGGGGTCCGGTCCGGGTATCCGGTGAGCCAGCTCAGACCCGAGGCGTCCTCGATGATGTAGGCGAAGGCCGGGTTGTCCCGCCAGGGGCCGTCCAGCCCGAACCCGGGCATCCGCACCATGATCACGCCGTCGCGTAGTTCGCGCACCGACTCGAAATCAAGGCCGATCTGATCGATCACCCGCGGCGTGAAATTCTCCACCACCACATCGCAGGTGGCGATGAGCCGGCGCAGCACCTCCCGGCCCTCATCGGTCTGGAAGTCGAGCGTGAGACCGAGCTTGTTGGTGTTCAGCGCGGAGAAGATGGGCGAACGCTCCCACCAGAGCTCCTCGCTGGCCGGGATGCCGGCGATCAGCCGGGTGCCGTCCGGACGGGCGGTGGACTCCAGATGGATCACCTCGGCGCCCAGCATCGCCAGCACGTGGGTGCAGGACGGACCCGCCCAGAACGTGGTCATGTCCAACACCCGCAGCCCGCTCAGCGGAAGCCGGTCGCGATCCGGTTCGCCCGCCGGACCCGGATGCGGTGGGAGTTCCTGCGCGGCTACCTCGTCGGTGTGCTGCCCGAGGGCCGGGGCCGCGGCAGCCGGCCGCAACGCGACACCGGATAACCGGTAGGGATGCGCCGGCTGCACGAACCCGCCGTCCGGGTGCTCCACGAATGCGCCACGCTCCACGAAATGGTCCATGCCGGTGACGTTCTCGCCGTTGCCGACCGGCGAGTTCGGGATCCGGAAGGCCGAGGCTAGCTCGCGCAGGTCATCGACCCGCTGTTCACGAACCCAGGCATAGAGCTCCTCGGCGTGCAGGTTGGCCTGCTCGGTGATGGTCAACGTGGTGTCCTCGTCGATCCATTCATCGTGCCCGGACATCGCACACAGGTCATGCCACTGCTGGGCCGTCCCGCACCCGAGCGCGACGAGTCCGTCGGCGGCCTCCGCGACACCCGGGACCGTCGGCTTGCGCTCGGTGCGCCACGGCTTGTCCAGCATCTCGAAATAGGTGACCGGATAGTAGGTGAGACAGAGGATCTGGGCTTCCAGCGCGGATAGGTCGATCAGCTCGCCGTGACCGTCGCGCAGCCGGCGGACCCGGAACGCCTGGGTCATCGCGGCGGCGTAGGCACCGGTCACCCAGTCCCCCACCTGTCCCCCGACGTGTACCGGGGCCCGGTCCTGCGACCCGCGGCCGATGCCCAACGCTCCGCCGGACCAGGCCTGCAGGGTGAACTCGGTGGCCGGTCGGCCCTGCCACGGGCCGTCCAACCCGAACGGCGTGATCGCGGTGACGATCAGGTGCGGGTACCGCCGGTGTACATCCTGCGGCGAGATCTGCTCCGCCACCGCGGATCCGGGTGACCAGATCAGTGCGTCGGCGCCCGCCAGCAGCCGGTCCAGTGCGACGCCCCGGGTGACGACGCTGCGCTTCCCCCCGGCCAGGAATTTGAACAGCGCACCGCTGTCCCCGGCGGGGATGTCCGCCCCGGAGGCCGACCATCGCCGCAGCGGGTCGCCTCCGGGTGGTTCCACCTTGATGACGTCGGCGCCACCGTCGGCGAGGATCTTGGTGCAATAGGCGCCCGCGATCCCCGTGGACAGATCGATGACGGTGAGCCCGGTTAGCGGTGCGTTCATGATCTACTCGGGCTTGCTCCGGTTCTTCTTGGACAACCGGAATTCCGGAGGGAACTTGCTGTCGTTGTCGTTGACGGCGGCCGACAGCCCGGAGTCGATCGACTCCATCATGTCCAGATCGTCGTCGTGATCGTTGGCCACCCCGTTGCCCATCGACTCGAAGAACGCGGACAGCAGGCTGCCCATGTACTCGCCCTGCTGCTGCTTGAAGATCTCGAAAAACATCTTCTGCTGAAACACGGTGTCCACCGGCCGGTTCCGGGCGCAGGCCAGTGCATACTTCTGCGTCTCGGCCTCCAACTGGTCCCGGGCGACCACCTTGTTCAGGAAGTTGCAGTCATACATCTCGGCGGCCGTGAACGGCCGGCCGGTGAAGACCATCTCCTGGAACTTGCGCAGCCCCATCATCTGCACCCAGGTCCACATCCGCGGCCCCCAGCCGTGATAACGGAAGGACGGATGCCCGAACAGCGCATCGTCGCTGGAAATCACCAGATCGGCGTCCGCGCACTGGTAGAAGTGCCAGCCGTAGCAGTAGCCCTTCGCCTCCACGATGCTGATCTTCTTGAAGTCCTGCAGGGCGCGGTTGCCGGCCTGGGAGTTGGCGTACCACGAACTGATGGTGGCGCCGTTGCGGAAGGTGCCCTTGGGCGGGTAGGTGACTTCCCCGACCCCGTCGTCCTCGAGGCGCAGTTCGGCCAGGCGCACGGCCGGATTGTCGTTGCCTTCCATGAATTCCGGCAGGTCCGCGCCGCTGCCCAGGTTGTCCCCGACGCCGCGGATGATCACGACCTTCACATCGTTGTCGGCGTTGGCCGCACGCAACACGTCGGCGTAACGCAGCCGGGCCATCGAGGTCGGCGCGTTGAGGAACTCCGGCCGGTTGAACGTGATGGTGGCGATCTTGGTCTTCGGGTCCTTCTCGTAGAGGATGATCTCCTCGGGGCTGGGCCGCTCTGCGGCGGGGCGCTGGATCCGCTCAGCCATGAACGGCCTCACCGTAGGCCGGGGCAGCCGACATCACATCGGCGCCGTCGGCGGTGATCAGGACCGCGTCACGGGTGAACACCGCCCCGACTCCTTCTTCCCACACATAGGCGGTCACCGCCATCACCATGCCTTCCTCGAGAATGTCTGCCTCCGCGGTGGCCCGCAGAGCCGGTGTCACCACCGGCGGGTCGAAACCGAGCCCGAGGCCGTGCGCCACGGGGATCGCCGGTAGCGATTCGCCGGACTGCAGGTAGGCATCCAGCAATCCGCTCGTCGGTGTGCCGGGCCGGCAGGCCTGCAACAGCCTGTCCCACAGGTCGTCTCGGCGGCGGTACAGGGCGCGCACCGCATCGGTCGGCTCGCCGACGTGCAGGGTGCGGGCGACCTCGGCGACATACCCGTCGGCCAGCACCCCGGCCGACAGGGCCACCAGGTCACCGTCGCGGACCGCGCCGTCACCGTCGGCACGACGCCAGGGATGTTGTTTCGACGTCACCCAGGCCGCGTCCTGAGTGGCCGGGGTGCTCACTCCGCCGGCGGCCTCGGCCTCCAGGACCGCACCGGAGAGCGCCCCCTCGGTGGTGTCCGGACCGAGCGCGGCGACACCCGCGGCCAGGCCCTGCTCGGCCACCCCCAGTGCGCGTCGCAACGCCTGGACTTCCTCGGTTGTCTTCACCCGACGGGCGGCCTGCATGGCCGGTTCGGCGTCGACCAACTCCGCGTTCGGGAAGGCCATCGGAAGCAGCTGGGCGAACATCGGTGTCAGCGCGTCGGTTCCGACCCGACGCACGGTGTCCGCGCCCTCGATGTTCTGCAGGATCCCGACCAGGGTCATCGGGTTCCACGCGAACCCGTACAGATTCTCGTGTGGGATCTCCTCCGGGATGCCCTCGTCCCAGGTGCTGTTCAGGTGGATCTCGCCGGTGGCCCGCACGAACTCGCAGATCGGCCCGAACGGCCGGGTGCCCACCACCCACAGTTGCGGGGCGCCGGTGATGTAGCGGACGTTGGCCTGCCTGCCGAGCACCAGCATGTCGAGGTCGTGTGCTTCCATCTGCGCGAGTGCGCGCTCCCTACGGCTCATCCGCAACGCCCGGCCGTCGGCCTCGATCTCAGTTCCCACCGGACACCTCATAGGGGTCGTACGGATAAGCGGTCAGCGGCATCCAGCCGCCCTCGGTGACCACCACGATCTCCTCGCCGCGGTAGCCGCCGGTGCCGTCCTCCCACACCACCGGCTCGAACACCAGCAGCATGCCGGCCGGGAAGACGAACTTGTCATCCCAGTCCTGGCCGAGATCGGTGCCGATCATGGGCATCTCGGCGGCACTCGTGCCGATGCCGTGGCCCAGGTAGAAGTGCGGTAGCCACGGCTTGTGCCCGCCCGCGGCTGCGGTCGCGGCCCGCCCGAGATCACCGCAGGTGGCGCCGGCCCTGGTCACGGCCAGCACGGCGTCCACGATGGTGCGCCACTTGTCGAACTGCTCCTGTTGGGCCGGGGTCGGGTCCTGCCCGACGATCCAGGTGCGGCCGTGGTCGGAGCAGTAGCCGTGGTAGGCGATGGACACGTCGGTCCACAGCACATCGCCCTGCTGCACTTCGCGTTCGGTGGTCAGCAGCGGCAGCGCCAGATCGCCGGTGGTAGTCCAGGTGCCCTCGGCCTTCGAGGTGGGCATCACCTGCCAGATGGAGTCGAACATGTTGGTGGTGGCGCCGAGTTCGAAGGTGCGGCGCACGAACTCGGCGGACAGGTCGATCTGGCGGGCGCCGGGTGCCAGCGATCGCTGGATCTCGGCGACGGCCTGTTCGGTGATCTGGCAGGCCCGCCGGATGCAGGCGATCTGGTCGATGGTCTTGACCAGTTTCGCCGCGCCGATCACCGGTGCGGCATCGACCGGCCGGGTGGGGAACAGCGCTGTGCCGGCGCGACGCATGGATCCGGTCAGTTCGTCCACACCGACGGTGGCACCGGAGGGCACCAGCCCCGCCAGGATCTTGCCGAATTCGGATACGCCCTCGTCGAATTCGAGGTAGACGGGTCCGTGTAGGTGATCGGTGGGCAGCCCGGTCTCCGAGGCGGCGCCTTCCCGGAACGGCAGGAACAGGTGCGGATGCTCGTCGCCGGCCAGCACGATCGCCACCGGGCGCTCGACGTGCGAGAGTCCGGCGTCGGCCAGCGGCCAGCTGATGCCGGTGGCGTACATGACGTTGCTGTTGCCCAGCAGCACCAGCGCGTCGACACCCTGCTCGGCCATCGCCGCCTGCAGGCGTGCACCGACCTCCCGGCGTAACCTCGCGAAGTCCGGTTCGGCCGGGATGTCCAGCCAGCTGTAACCGGTCCGGGCGATCTGAGTGACACCGGACTGTGTCGCAGTGCTCATGCGCGATCCGCTCCGCTGCTCGCTGACGCCGTCATGACAAGCCCAGGAACTTCTGGATGTTGGTGGAGACGATCTTGGTGGCGGCCTCCGCACCGACCGCGTCGACGACGGTGGACAGTGACTTCTCCGAGTAGCCGAACGTGGACTCGTTGTGCGGGTAGTCGCTGGACCACATCACGTTGTCCACGCCGATGTCGTCGATCAACCGCAGCCCCAGCGGATCCACCATGAACGACGCACTCATGTGGTTGTTCCAGTAGTGCCGGATATCGTGCTGCAGCTCGTGATTGAACATGTGCCGGTAGGAGGCCAGCAGATGTTCACCGTCCTGCAGTGCCGTCGGCACCCACGCGATACCGCCCTCGAACCAGCCGACGTTGAGCTTCGGATGACGGTCCAGGATGCCGGAGAACAGGTACTTGGCGAACTGTTCGCGGAACGAGTCGACGTTGACCATCATGCCGACCACCACGCTGTTGTTCTCACACGGCGTCTTGGGTGGGGTTTCGCCGATGTGGTGGCTGACCGGCAGTCCGGCGTCCTCGATCTCGTCCCACACCGCATCCATCTCGGTGCTGCCGTAGTCGTAGATGTTGCCGTCGTCGTCCTTGCCCGGGTTCAGCGGAAGCAGGAACGTCTTGATCCCCAGGGACTTCAGTTCCGAGAGGGTGGCGCGGGTCCCCTTGGGATCCCACCAGTTGATCAGCCCGACACCATAGAAGTGTCCGTTGCTGCGCTCCTGCAGATCGGCGATGTGCTCGTTGTAGATGCGGAAGACCCGCTCGCGCAACGATTTGTCCGGGTAGTGGAAGAGCGCCAGCACCGCGTTGGGGAACGCCAGTTCCTTGTCGATGCCGTCCTCTTTGAGCTCCCGGATACGGGCTTCGATGTTGTTCGACGCGGCGCCGGCCAGATCGTCGTACTGCATGAGCACCCGGCCGAAGTCACCACCGGTCCAGGCCTTGCCCTTCATCCCGACCATGTAGGCGCCGTCCTCGTACCAGATCCTCGGCGCGGCACCCTTGAGCTCTTCGGGGAAGCGGTCATAGAAGATGTCGTCGGCGACCGAGATGTGGTTGTCGGCCGAGAAGATCTCGGTGCCGGCCGGTAGTCCGGCCAAGCCGTCCTTCGACGCGTGTCCCTTGCGGTGCTTGGGTGCTCCGAAACCCTCGGGCGGATAGAGAGCGGTGGCTGTAGACATTCGATGTCTCCGATCGGACTGGACTGTGGGCTGAAGGTTCGGGGAACTACCAGGTGACCGGCAGTTCGTAGACGCCGTACGCGAGGCGGTCGTGTTTGAAGGGCACCTCGTCGAACGGGATGGCCAGACGCATCGTGGGGATGCGGCGCAGCAGGGTGTGGAACACGATCTGCAGTTCGGCGCGGGCCAACTGCTGGCCGACGCATTGATGCCGGCCGTAACCGAAGCCGAGTTGCTGCCCGGCGTTCTCGCGGTTCAGGTCCAGCTTGTCGGGTTGCGGGTAGGCCTTGGCGTCCCAGTTGGCCGGGGCCAGGTCGATGATGATGCCCTCGCCGGCGCGGATGGTCTCGCCGCTGATCTCGATGTCCTCGATGGCCACCCGGCGCTGACCGTTCTGGATGATCGAGAGGTACCGCATCAGTTCCTCGACCGCGTTCGCGATGACCTTGGGGTCCTCGGTGTTGCGCAGGAAGTCGGCCTGTTCCGGATTCTCCAGTAGCGCAAGAACACCGATACCGATGACGTTGGCGGTGGTCTCATGGCCGGCGATCAGCAGGCCGGTACCCAGCTGGGCGGCCTCCTTGACGCTGATCTCCCCGGCGGTGACGCGCTCGGCCAGATCCGACACCGCGTCCTCGGCGGGCTCGGCCTGCTTCTTCTCGATGAGGTCGATCAGGTACTGGTGCAGGCTCATCGCGCCCTTCTGCATGGCGTCCGCGGCGGCGTAGCGGGCCAGGCCGGCGTTGGCGTGCTCCTGGAAGAACTCGTGGTCTTCGTAGGGCACACCGAGCATCTCGCTGATCACTACCGTGGGCACCGGCAGCGCGAGCTTGTCCACGATGTCGGCGGGCTGCGGGCCGGCCAGGATCTCGTCGATGCACTCGTCGGTGACCTTCTGGATGACCGGGCGCAGCCCCTCCACCCGCCGGAAGGTGAACGGCTTGGACAGCATTCGGCGGAAGCGGGTGTGCTCCTCGGCATCGGAGGTGAACACCGAACGGGGCCGCTTGTCCACGGTGGCCAGCATGTGCTCGTTCCAGTGCGGGAAGCCGGAGCGGCGGTCGTCGACGCTGACCCGGGAGTCGGCGAACAGGGTGCGGGCCTCCTCGTAGCCGGTGATCAGCCACGGTGTGTCGCCGTTCCAGATCTTCACCCGTGACAGCCCTTTGGCGTTGCCGAGCATCTGTGGAGGAGGCGCGAACGGGCAGCGCAGATCGCGCTCCATCGGGTAGTCGGGGATATCAACTTCGGTCAGCGTTTCCGACATGTCATTCCTCAATATTGATGGCAAGGGCTGGGCAGGCCGCCGCGGCGGCGCGGGCATTGTCGGCCTGATCGGGGCCGGGCTCGGGTACCAGAAGTTCGACGACGCCGTCCTCGTCGCGCTGGTCGAACAGGTCCATCGCGTTCAGGACGCACTGCCCCGATGAGACGCATTTGTCTTGGTTGACGGTGATTTTCATGCCGACGCCCCGGTGACCGGGGCCATCCACAGCCCGACGATCGCGTCGATGAGTCCGGCACCGGCGTCGGCCCAGGTCCGGCCGGCCGGCGCGGCGCCCGCGGTGAGTGCCCGCTCCCGGTCGGCACAACTGTGCATCAACAGGTTTCGCGCCATGATGTTGCGCTCGTAGGTGACCTCGGCCGGCAGGTCGGGCAGGCAGCGGTTGATGCCCTCGATCACCTGGACCAGCGATGCCGAACTCAGCGCATCCTTGACCACGATGCCGTGATAGGCGGGGTCGGTCATGGCCTGCGCGGCGAACCGGGCGTACCAGGTCGGGTTGCCGAGCGCGTCCAGGTGGTCGGTGAGCGGGCGCACCAGGCACCCCACCCAGCCACGCAGGTCGGTCTGCGTGTCGGTCTGGGCGATCAAGCGTTCGCGGATCGCCTCGATGGGCTCGCGGTGCCGCTGCTCGATGGCGCGCACCAGGTCGGTCTTGGTGCCGAAGTGATAGCCCACGGCGGCGTTGTTCCCTTGTCCGGCAGCCTCACTGACCTGCCGGTTGGAGACGGCGAAGACACCGTGTTCGGCGTAGAGCCGTTCGGCTGCGGTGAGGATGGCCTCCCGGGTGGTGCTGGCCCGGTCGGTGCGCAGGGGTCTGGCCGCGGTCACCGTTACAGTCAACGCCCCTCCTGTAATTAAGTCAAGCAGTTGATTTAATCTCCGCCGAGCCGCACAAACGGGCCGAGAAGTACGAGAGAAATCCACCAAAACGTTCGTCTCGGCGGCCGCTCAGGACTTGCGGACGATCACCTTGCCGGCCACCGTGCCGCCATCGATGGGCAGGATCGTCCCGGTGACGTAGCGGGACTTGTCGGTGGCGAAGTACAGCGCGGCCTCGGCGACGTCGTCGACGGTGCCCTCCCGCTTGAGCGGCCGGTCGTTGCGCATCTGGGCACGGATCTTCGCCTCGAACTCCTCGAGGCGTTCCCGGTCCTCCCCGGCCGCACTCTTGCGCACGATCGCGGTGCGGATGTTGCCCGGAGCGATCGCGTTGACCCGGATCTCGTGGTGCGCCAACTCGATTGCCACCGACTTGGTGAACTGGATGACGGCGGCCTTGGACGCCCGGTAGGTCTGCACTCCCCCACCGGCCTGGATGCCGCCGATGGAGGTCAGGTTGATGATCGAACCGCCGCCGTGCTCGGCCATGTGCCGGGCGGCGTCGCGGGTACCGGCCATCACCGCACGCAGGTTGACACGCAGCACGGAGTCGAAGTCGGCCAGATCGTCGTCGAGGAACCGGCGGTGCATGGTGCCCGACACCCCGGCGTTGTTCACCATGACATGCAGACCGCCGAAGTCGGTGACGGCGGTGTCGATGAGCGCGGCCACCTGGCTCAGGTCCGTGACGTCGCTGACCAGAAACCGTGCCGCCGAACCGAGTTCGGTGGCCAGCGCCTTCCCACCCTCGGCGTCGACGTCACCGAAGACCACCTGGGCACCCTCGGCGACGAACCGGCGCACCAGGCCCGCGCCGAGACCGGAGGCCCCGCCGGTGATGACGGCGACCTTGCCTGCCAGTTCGCTCATGACACGCCTTTCAGAAAGTCCAGCAGCAGTTCGTTGACGGCCTCGGGTGCCTCGATGTGCGGGCAGTGCCCGGCTCCCGGCACCACGGCCGAAGTGGCCCCGCGGATCTGGCTCGCAATTTGCGCGGCCCAACCCGGGGGCAGCAGTTTGTCGGCGCCGCCCTCGATCACCAGCACCGGCACGGCGATCCGCTCGTAGGCCCGCACACTCGACGGTGTCGGCGGGGCGTCCAGGCCGGGCCGACGGAACCGCGCGGCCGCCAACGACTCCCAGGCCCCCGGCGCGATGCTGGATTCGTAGCGCCGCTGCACGTACGCGTCATCGGCCGGATAGGCCGGATCGGCGAACAGGGCCGCGACTATCGCGCGCATCGCGTCGAAGGTGGCGTCGTAGTCGTACAGGGCGCCGACATGTTCGTTGCGTTGGATGTCCCCGCCCCCGCAGATGGCCACGAGGGAGCGCACCGGCAGCACCGGTCGCTCGGAGGTGGTGTCGACCAGCAGGTTGATCGCGCCCATCGAGTTGCCCACGAAGTGCGCCGCGGCCACACCGAGCACCTCACAGAACCGGGCGATGTGCCGGATCCGCATGCCGCGCCCGTCGGTGAAGTCGACGACCTTGGCCGACTCCCCGAACCCCAGCATGTCCGGCGCGAGCACCCGGTAGTGCTCGGCGAGCGTGGAGATGGTGTTCTCCCAGGCGATCTCGGCGCACCCGCCGAACTCACCACCGTGCAGCAGCACGACGGGATCGCCGGTGCCCGCCTCCAGATAGCTGGTGGTCAAGCCGTCGACTGTGACGGTCTTGCGGTCAAAGCTCATTTGATCGCAATCGGGCTCACCGGGGCCCCGACGGCCCCCACCACCTTCAGCGGTGGTGCGATCAGCTGGAACTCGTACACCCCGTCCGCCGCGCAGTCGGCGGCCAGCGCGCCCAGATCCCAGTAC
Source organism: Mycobacterium sp. AMU20-3851 (assembly GCF_043974665.1). Classification (NCBI taxonomy): domain Bacteria; kingdom Bacillati; phylum Actinomycetota; class Actinomycetes; order Mycobacteriales; family Mycobacteriaceae; genus Mycobacterium; species Mycobacterium sp. AMU20-3851. The sequence continues at coordinate 1,569,519 of NZ_CP146371.1, read as the reverse complement.
TCGCCCAGCATCAGACCCATATCGCGTAGGCACAGCATGTGCATCGGCAGGAACGTGCCCTCCACCCCGTTGGCGGGATCGGGGTCCTCCACCATCAGGTTGTCGGCGGCCACGGCCGCCACCTCGTGGTCGTGCAGCCAGGACGCGCACGTCCAGTCCAGACCCGACCCGGGCTCCTGGCCGTCACCGGTGGTCAGGAACCGCGTCCACCAACCGGTGTGCACCACCACCACATCGCCGCGGCGAATCTCTATGCCCTGCTTGGCCACGATGTCGTCGAGTTCGGCCGGCGTGATCGGGTTGCCGGGTTCGCAGTACACCTCGGCGCCGCGGTGTGCCACCACGTCGAGCAGCACACCGCGGGAGGTGATGCCCTTGGCGTCGACCTTGTCGATACCGCAATGGTAGGCCCCGAAGCTGGTCACCGAATCGGCCGGAAATCCGTTGTACAGCTTGTCTTCGTAGTAGACGTGCGACAGCGCATCCCACTGGGTGGCGGCCTGCAGCGGCATGGTGATCATGTCGTCGTTGAACCGGAAGGGGTTGTCCACGAAGAACGCGCTGAGGTCCTGCGCCACGGAGTTGCGCGCCCAGTCCGGCGCATACTTCACCAGGGTCTCGGCATCACCGCCGTCCACGGTCATCACGTGCACCGGGTTCTGCCGGAACTTGAAGGCACCCTGCGGCCCGTTCGAGCCGAAGTCACCACCCAGGGAGATGACGGCGCCCTTCTTCACGGTCGCCGCCGCCTCGGCCACCTTGTCCGCGGTGATGAAGTTCAGGGTGCCGAGTTCGTCGTCGTCGCCCCAGCGCCCCCAGTTGCGGACGTCGTCGGCGACGCGACGGAAATCTGTCATGCTGGCCACTATTCGGGTACCTCCAGTGCCGTCTGCGCCGTCTCCGACGGCAGTGTCGCGGCGATCTTACCGGCGACACTGCCGCCATCGACCCAAATCACCTGTCCGGATATGTAACTGGCCGCCGGACTGTTCAGGAACGCCAGCACCGAGGCTTGCTCGTCGGGTCCGCACACGTGGCCCAGCAGGGTCGGGAACGCGTCGAGATAGTTCTGCCCGTAGGCCGACTTCAACTGGTCCAGGATCGGTGTCTCGGTGACGCCCGGCCCGGTGCAGTTGATCCGAATGCCCCGCTCGCCGAGGTCCAGCGCGCGCTTCATGCCGTAGAGGATGACGGCCTCCTTGGACAGCCGGTATCCGCCGTCGGCCAGTGCGTCCGGGTGCGCCTCACACCACGAAATGCCTTCGGCCATCGAGCCGGTCGCGAGCAGACCCGCGGACACGGCAGTGTTGGCGAGGTAGTTCGACGCGGCCAACGACGACACGTTGGCGATGGCCGAACCGGGTTTCATCCGGCCCACCAGGGCCTCGGTGAAATGCCGCATGCCGAGGAAGTTGATCGTCACCACCAGCAGAGGGTTGCCGATTCCCGAGGACACCCCGGCCACATTGAACAGCGCGTCCACCGGGTCCTCGATCGCGCCGACGGCCGCATCGATCGACGCGGCATCGGAGAAGTCCACCTCGATGAACGCGGCGGGAGGCCGGTCGGGCCGACGCAGGTCGAGCCCGGTGACGTGGGCGCCGAGTTCGGCCAGCTGGTCGGCGAGGTGCGCGCCGATCCCGGACGCGCACCCCGTCACCACCACCCGGCGGCCGTCATACCGCCAGCGATCAGACGTCATCGACGATTCGCCCCGTGCGCGTCGGTCACGTCAGCCCTTCGCCTCGCGCTGGTCCTTCTCCAGCTGGGCGGCCTTGACGCGGCCCTCGTTGATCTCGGCCATCGCCTCCGGGATCTCCCCCGCGGTGAACTTGCCGCCGCGGCCGGTGGGCAGACCGCCGAACGAGTACGTCTCGTCGAACAGCGGAGCGTCCGAGGGACGGCGGCGGGCCTCGACCTTCTCGATCACCGGTGCCAGCCGGGTGGCCTTGGCCGCCACCGCCTTGGCATCCCGCTCGATGAACTCGGGCAGGATCTCCTTGCCCATGATCTCGATGGACTCCATGGTGCCCTCGTGACTGCGCGGGTTCAGCAGCAGAATGATCTCGTCGACGCCGCTGGCCTCGTAGCCGCGCAGGAACTCGCGCACCGTCTCCGGAGAGCCGATGGCGCCGCGCCCCGGGCCGTAGGCCAGGGTGGGATCCTCCTTGACCGCCTCCTGGTAGAGGTCCCACACGCCGGTGCGCCCCGGAGTGTGCATACCGGTCAGGTAGTAGTGCATGATGCCGAACGAGAAGAAGCCGCCCCCGGTGCCCAGCCGCTTGAGAGCCTCCTCGTCGGTCTTGGCCACCATCATCGACAGGTCGCCGCCGATGGCGAGGATGTTCGGGTTGATGGCCGGCGTGACAGGTGCACCGGCCTCCTCGAATTCCTTGTAGTAGCCGTCCACCCGGTCCTTGAGCGCCTCCGGACCGGTGTAGGCGAAACTCAGTGCGCCGATGGCCTTCTGGGCGGCCATCTGCACCGACGACGGGCGGGTGCAGGCCACCCACACCGGCGGGTGCGGCGACTGCAGCGGCTTGGGGATGACGTTGCGGGCCGGCATCTCGACGTGCTCGCCCTTGAACCCGGTGAACGGCGCCTCGGTCATACAGCGGATGGACACCTCGAGGGCCTCCTCCCACATGGTGCGCTTGTCCGCCGGGTCGATATCGAAGCCGCCCAGTTCGGCCACCGAGGAGCCCTCACCGGTACCGAACTCCACCCGCCCGTTGGACAGGTGGTCCAGGGTGGCCACCCGCTCGGCGATGCGCGCCGGATGGTTGATCGGCGGCGGCAGGTGCATCACACCGAAACCCAGCCGGATGTCCTTGGTGCGCTGGCTGGCCGCGGCCAGGAACATCTCCGGCGCGGTGGAGTGGCAGTACTCCTCCAGGAAGTGGTGCTCGGTGAGCCAGACCGTGGAGAACCCCGCCTTGTCCGCCGCCTCGACCTCGTCCAGACCGTGCTGGAACAGCTGGTGCTCATCGTCCTCGGACCACGGGCGCGGCAGCGGGAATTCGTAGAACAGCGAGATCTTCATGCGGTTACCTCTCTATTGGAGTTCTCAGATATGTGTTGTGCCGCAACGTAGCCAAACGTCATGGCAGGTCCGATGGTGGCGCCGGCGCCGGCATAGCTGCGTCCCATCACCGCCGCCGAGGTGTTACCGGTGGCATAGAGACCGGTGATGACGCTGCCGTCCTCGCGCAGGACTCTGGCGTGTTCGTCGGTCAGCAACCCGCCGGACGTGCCGAGGTCACCGAGGATGATCTGGAATGCCAGATACGGCGGCTTGCCCAGCGGAGCCAGATTCGGGTTCTCCAGGGTGGGGTCGCCGTAGTAGTTGTCGTATGCGCTGTCCCCGCGGTTGAAGTCGTCGTCGTGACCGTGGCGGGCCAGCTGGTTGAACCGCTCGGCGGTACTGCGCAATTCGGCCGGCGGGACTCCGATCTCGGTGGCCAGTTCCTCGAAGCTGCCGGCGGTCTTGACGATCCCGGAGTCCAGCCAGGCCTGCGGGATCTTGCGGCCGGTGGGCACCGGGGCGAACGGCACCTTGGGGATCGGCAGATGACCGCCGACGACATAGCGGTGAAACGACGCGATGTCGGTGACCAGCCAGCACGGGATGTGCTGTGTGCCGGACTGCTGGCCCTCGATCATGGCGTGCGCGAAGTCCATGTAGGGCGCCGCTTCGTTGATGAAGCGTCTACCCGCGCCGTTGACCACGAACTGCGCGGGCATCATGCGTTCGTTCAGCATGAACTGCAGCCGGCCGTCGGGCCAGCACATCGCCGGGAACCACCATGCCTCGTCGAGCAGATCGGTGGCGGCACCGACCTTCTCACCGGCGCGGATCCCGTCGCCGGTAGCGGCCGGATTGCCGAAGCTCCAGTCCTTCTCCAGCAGCGGGAGGTACCGGCGACGCCACTCCATGTCGTGGTCGAAGCCGCCGGTGGCCAGCACCACACCGCCGCGGGCGGCGATACGGATCGGCTTGCCGTCCCGTTCGACCACGGCGCCGACCACGGTCCCGTCGACGTCGGTGATCAGTTCGGTCATCGGGGCTGACAGCCACAATGGGATGTCGTGCTCGGAGAGGGCCAGCCGCATCCGGGCCATCAGCGACTGGCCGATGGCGGCCATCCGATCTCCGAACACCCGGGCCCGGAACATCCGCCAGATCAGCTTGACCAGCACGGCTTTGCCGCGCCAGTTCTGCCGGACCTGATAGAACAGCCGAAGGTCCTTCGGGGCGAACCATATTCCCTTCGGGGCCAGCGCGAGCGGGGCGAGCAGATTCTGCTCCTCCTCGCCGAGCTTGCGCAGGTCGATCTCGGGCACGTTGATGGTGCTGCCGCGCTCGGACCCGCCGGGCAGTTCGGGGTAATAGTCGGCATAACCCGGTTTCCAGACGAATTCGAACCAGTCGCTGGAGCGCTCCAGGAAATCCATCATCTCCGGTGCGGCGTCGACGTAGGTGCGCAGCCGGGCGTCACTGACCAGCCCGCCGGTGATGGTCTTCAGGTACTCGAACACGCCGTCGGGGTCCGGGGTGTAACCGGCCCGGCGCTGTGACGGCGCCCCGGGAACCCAGATGCCGCCGCCGGGCAGGGCGGTGGACCCACCGAACTTGGCCGACTTCTCCACGATCAGGGTGGACAGCCCGGCGGCCTTGGCCTTCAGCGCCGCGGTCATGCCGCCGCCACCGGACCCGATCACCAGGACGTCGACGGTGTGGTCGTACTGCCCGCCACCTTCACTCATGTAAGCACCGCCGTCCGGATCGCGAAGCCCGCGATCAAATCTGGAGCAGCGCGGTAGTAGCGCTGCTCGGTCCGATAGCTGCCCTGGGCCGACAGCGCCGCGAACGCGGCTACCCAGGTCCGTATTTCGTGCGCGGAGTTGCCGGCCGCACCGGCGATCCACTCGTTGGTCCAGCCGTCCACCTCGGCGATGCGGCCGTCGTCGAGCAGGTCGAGGAATGCGTGATCCCAATCCGGGTTCAATGGCTGCAGCGGGCTCTCGCCGTGCGCGAAATCGTGCGCGGCGGCGATCACCGCCTCCTGGCGGGCCGCGCGCGCCTCCGGGGTCATCGGCTTACCCCCGACGATCCGTTCCAGCGCGGCCGGCGGCGCGGTCGCCAGCGTCGGGACCGGCGGATCATGCGACAACCCACCCGAGCCGAGCAGCAGGACCCGTTTTCCCAGGGTGCCAAGATGCTTCCCGATGGCGCTGCCGAGCGCCCGGGTCCGTTTCAGCGGCCCCAGCGGGGTGGCCACGGAGTTGATGAACACCGGCACGATCGGGGGCGCGTTGAGCCCGGATTGCCCGTCTCCGAAGAGGATCTCCAGCGGTTGGACCGTGCCGTGGTCGACGTCCATGGCCGCCGACAGCGATACGTCCACCCCGTCGTCCCAGGCCGCGGTGGCGATGTCGGTCGCGAGCTGGGCGTCCACGCCCAGTGGACCCGACAGGGTGCCGTAGTCGCCGACACCGGTGGCGGCGGTGCCGATGCAGAACGGTGGCATCAGCCGGTAGAAGAATCCGTTGTAGTGGTCCGGGGAGAACACCACCACCAGTTCGGGATCGAACTCCTGCACGAATGCCCGGGTCTGCACCAGTTGGGTTCTGATGTCGTCAAGAAGCTCCGCCGACGGTCCGGGCAGATTCAGCAGGGGGCTGTGCGACATGCAGCAGAGGGCGACTGGGGACATGGGTTTCACCTCCCGCCGTCAGGTAGAGGGCGTCGAACAGTTTGGTGCTCGTCTCATCGGACAGCTGGGCGATGCAGGACGCCGCGATACACCGGTCCGGGCGGAGGAACAGCACCGATTCGCTGTGCGCGTCGAAGAACTTCTTCAGCGCGCCGGTCCGGTCACCCACCACGGTGACGTCCGGATCGTCGTGCCCGGTCCAGTTCAGCTGGGTGTTCGGCCGCACTTCGATCAGCTTGGCGCCCAGTGCTTTCCACCTGGCCGCGATGTCGTCACCGAGCAGGGCGCGCGGGTTGTTGTTCCAGGCCAGTACCGCGAAACCGGTGCCCAGCACGTCGTCGAGCAGGACGTTCTGCGCGGTGCGGGTGTCCACATTCGGTTGGATGAACAGCGTTCCGGTCGGCGAGCCGGCCGCCGGTTCACCGTCGTGCACGACGGCACCGGTGTCATAGCGCGGCATCGGTTTGAACCGCATCTCCAGCACGTATCGCTTCAGCGTCGGCACCACCGACGCTCCCCGGATCACCTTGTCGCGCAAGGTGGCGACCCGCGGATTGGTGGGTGAGATGACCCGGCCCACCAGGGTGGACAGGTCGATCATCGCCCGGGCGTGCTTGCGGCGTTCGGCGTCATAGCTGTCCAGCAGTCCGTCGGTGGCCTCGCCCTTGACCACCGCGGCGAGCTTCCAGCCCAGGTTGGCCGCGTCCCGGATACCGCTGTTGTAGCCCTGGCCCTGCCATACCGGCATGAGGTGCGCGGCATCGCCACCGAGCAGCATGCGGCCCTTGCGGAACGAGCCTGCGATCCGGGAGTGGTGGGTGTATACCCGGTGCCGGATGATGTCCACCTGGTCCGGGTGCGGTACGAACGGGGCGAGCATGCGCGCGATGAACTCCGGCTGCTCCACCTGCTCGTCGGTCTCGTCGGCGTGGATCATGAACTCGAAGCGCCGGACTCCGTGCGCGATCGAGATGGATGCGTACGGGCGGCGCGGGTCGGCGCCCACCTCGCTGTTGGGGTGGCCGAGCGGATCGGAGGCGAGGTCGACGACCAGCCAGCGCGTCGCCGACGTGGTGCCTTCGAAGGACACCCCCATCAGGTGGCGGGTGGCGCTGCGGCCGCCGTCGCAACCCACCAGGTACTGGGCGCGCAGGCTGGACAACTCACCGCCGGTCACCACGTCCGCGGTGACGCCGTCGGCGTCCTGGACGCAGTTCTCCATCCGGGTGCCCCAGCGCACGTCGACATGGTCGAACCGGTCGAGTCCACGCAGCAGTTCGGCGTCGACGAGCGGTTGGACGAACCCGTTGCGCTTCGGCCAGCCGAATCGGGCGTCGGGAGGCGCCATCTCGGCGAGCAGCCGACGTTTGCCGTCGAAGAACCGCAGGATCTGGTTGGGCACGGTGTGCGGCAGGATCGCCTCGACCAGCCCGATGGACTGGAAGGTGCGCAGCGATTCGTCGTCGAGTCCGACCCCGCGCGGATAGTCGATCAGCGTGTCGCGGTCCTCCACGACCAGCGTCCGGACTCCTTGGAGGCCAAGGATGTTGGCCAGGGTGAGCCCGACCGGGCCGGCGCCGACAATCAGGACATCGACCTGCTGACTCATGACTTACCCAGCAGGAAGTCGATGTGCAGGCGGTTGAACGTCTTGGGGTCCTCATACTGCGGCCAATGCCCGCAGCCTTCCATCACCTCGAAGCGCGCACCCGGGATCATCTCCGAGATGCGTCGCCCCTCGCTGACGTCGGCAGTCGGGTCATCGCTGGTCCACAACACCAGGGTGGGTGCCGTGATGGCGCCGTAGTCGGCGGGCGTGATCAGGTTGCGGGCCCGGATCTCCGGGTCCTGCAGCGCCATGATGTCGCTCATCGCAGCGACGAAACCCGGTTGTTGGTACACCTTCTGGCGGCTGGCGACGATGTCGTCATAACCCTTGGACTTGTCGGCCATCAGCCACTTGATCCGCGCCTGCACGGTGTCCCAGTCCGGGTTCTCGGCGGCGGCCATCGACAGTGTGATGATGCGTTTCATCACCTCGGGGTCGGCCTGCGACCCGCCGGCGGTGTTGAGCACCAGCCGCTCGATGCGGTCCGGGTGTTCGGCGGCCGCGCGGGAGGCGACCCACCCGCCCAGCGATTCCCCGGACAGGTACACCTTCTGCGCGCCGATGGTGTCGAACACGGCCAGCAGGTGATCGACGTAGTGCGACACCTCCAGCGGGTGACCCGGCTTGTCGGTGTAGCCGTGGCCGAGCATGTCGATCGACCAGGTGGAGAAGTGTTCGGCGTGGGCCTCAAGATTGCGCACGTACGCCTCGGCATGGCCGCCGGATCCGTGCAGCAGCACCAGAGCCGGCTTACCGGCGTCGCCTGCGTGCAGGTACCGGGTCCGCACCCCGCCCGCGTCGAGGTAACCCTGGGAGAAGGGCACGCCCTGCAGATCACTCCACACGCTTTCATGAACCGGCGCCGCCGCCATGCCACTCCTCCCGCTTCCGCCTGTGCGGAAATGCCATTCTCGCTATCGGGCAATCTTATGTGCTAATATCGAACACTAATGTGCACTATCTATAGAGCATCACTCTCGCAATGACGTCTGTCAAGGGACTAGGCCCAAGCTCAGGGCCCGAATCTGCGGCCGCGACCACCGGCCGTCCCGCGGCCGGCTCACAGACGCTCGCCCGGGGGCTTTCCGCGTTACAGGCGGTGGCCAGCGCACCCTCGGGTGTCACGGCCGCCGAGGTCGCGGACTTCGTCGGTGTGCACCGGACCATCGCCTACCGACTGCTGAGCACCTTGGCCCAAGCCCGTTTCGTGACCAAGGGCACCGACGGCAAGTACCGGCCAGCCGCGGCCCTGGCCGTCCTCGGCGCGTCCTTCGACAACAACGTGCGCCAACTGGCCGTCCCGACACTGCGATTACTGGCCGACGACCTGGGCACCACGGTGTCGCTACTGGTCGCCGAGGGCGATCAACAGGTCGCCATCGCCGTCATCGTGCCGACCTTGGTCTTCTACCAACTGTCCTTCCACGAGGGCAGCCGCCACCCGCTGGAGCGCGGAGCGGCGGGCGCGGCACTGCTGGCCAGCATGCCGCCGCGCCCCGGCGAGCGCGAACTCGTACGGCAGGCCCGCGAGCAGGGCTGGGTCATCACCCACGGTGAGATCGAACCGGACACCTACGGTCTGGCCGTTCCGGTCCGCCGCCGCCCGCCGTCCCCGCCGACCTGCATCAATCTGATCTCCCACCGGGAAGACGTCGTCCTCAACGGACGCGACGCGGTGGTGCGAGCGGCCAAACAACTCTCCGACATCCTGAGCTGACCGGAAGGACTGTGGCAGTGCCCGATTCACAAACGTCCGATTCACAGAAGTCCGAATCAGAAACGATCCCGTGGGACCAGGAGTACGACGTGGTCGTCCTGGGTAGCGGCGGCGCCGGACTGTCCGCCGCGCTGACCGCCGCGACCAACGGTGCCCGGGTCGCGATCTTCGAGAAGGCCCCCACCGTCGGCGGCACCACCGCGGTGTCGGGTGGCATCACCTGGATCCCCGCACACGGCCGGCTCGCCGGCACCGAGTTGTCCGTCGAGGATGCGCTGGCCTACCTGGAAGCACAGTCGCTGGGGGCCATGGACCGCGAACTCGTCGAGACGTTCGTGCGTACCGGCCCGGCGATGCTGGATTATCTGGAACAGCACAGCGATCTACGGTTCGAGATCGCCGAGGGCTTCCCGGATTACAAGCCCGAGCTGCCCGGCGGACGGCCCGGGGGTGGACGGTCGCTGGCAGCCGCCCCGTTCGACCTGGCCAAGCTCGGCGACTGGGCCGGCCGCATCACCGCCTTCCCGGTGGACTTCAGCAATGTCGGTATCGATGCCGAGACCCGCGCCCGCATCCACGCCGCCGCCGACGACCTCGAGGGTGACTACTGCGTGGCCGGGGCCGCCCTCATCGCCGGACTGCTCAAGGGACTGCTGGACCGCGGCGTCACCCCGGCCACCGAGGCCCGCGCGGTGGAGCTGTTCGGTTCCGCCGACGGCATCACCGGCGTACGGATCCAGCAGCACGGCAAGGACATCCGCGTCCGGGCCCGGCGCGGTGTCATCCTGGGCACGGGCGGCTTCGAATGGGACGCCCGACTGGTCGAGGCCTACCTGCGCGGTCCGATGCGCGGTGCGGTGTCCCCGCCCAACAACACCGGGGACGGTCTGCGGATGGCCATGGCGCACGGCGCCGACCTGGCGAACATGGGCGAAGCGTGGTGGGTGCCGATCGTTCGGATTCCCGGCGACACCCTGGGCGGGCACCCGCGCAGTCGCAGCGTGCGACTGGAGCGCACCCGTCCGCGCAGCATCATCGTCAACCGTGCCGGACGGCGATTCCTCAACGAGGCCGGCGAATACAACTCGATGGCCGGGCCGTTCCACCACCTCGATCCGCGGGCCGGATACCTCAACGACCCGGCCTGGATCGTCTTCGACGCCGGCCACCTCAAGCGCTACGGCTTCCTGGGCGTGGAACCGGACGCACCGGCACCGGACTGGTTCAACGAATCGGCGAGCCTGGACGCATTGAGCGCCAAGATCGGCGTCGCCGCCGAGGGACTGCGCCGCACGGTCGAAGCCTGGAACGCCAATGTGGCCGACGAGATCGATCCCGACTTCGGCCGGGGCGCAAGCGCATACGACGGGTACTGGGGTGACACATCGGCGCCGACCCCGGCGCTGCAGACCCTCGGCCCGCTGGACACCGCACCGTTCTACGCGGTGCCGGTGGCCGTCGGCGCGATGGGCACCAAGGGCGGCCCACGCACCGATCGCGACGGCCGGGTGCTGCACGTCAGCGGAAAGGTCATCCCCGGGCTGTTCGCCGCAGGCAATGCAATGGCCGGGGTGACCGGGAAGGCCTACGGCGGCGCGGGCGGCACGCTCGGGCCGGCGATGACGTTCGGTTACCGCAGCGGGTACGCAGCCGCCACCGGCGAATCCGCCCCCATCCCCTGACCTCCCCGAGCGATTTGTGGAGTCCCACCCAGCACGGGTGAGACTCCACAAATCGTGAAAAAGATCTAGGGCTGGTCCTTGACGGCGGGCTTGGGCGGCTCGGCGGTGCGCCAGTCGATCAGCCCGTCCTCGGCCAAGCCGACCGGGAATCCGTTCTCGTGCACCTGCGCCCAGTGACTGTGGTTCAGCTCGTGCAGTGTGAAGCAGGCGTTCAGTGAGTTGTAGAAGCCCTGGTTGTCCTGGGTCTGGTTGACCGATTCCTTGATCAGCAACGCCGCCATGGTCGGCACCTGGGCGATACGGCGGGCGAACTCCAGTGTCTTGTCGGCCAATTCGTCACTCGGGAAGATCTTCGACACCATGCCCAGCTGATGTGCCTCCTCCACCGACAGCGTGTCGCCGGTGAGCATCAGCTCCTTGGTCTTGCGGGCACCGAATTCCCATGGATGTGCGAAGTATTCGACACCGCACATGCCCAGCCGGGTGCCGACGACATCGGTGAACCGGGTGTTGTCGGCCGCGACGATCAGGTCGCAGGACCACATCAGCATCAGCGCGGCCGCGTACACGTCGCCGTGCACCGAGGCCACCGTGATCTTGCGCAGATTGCGCCAGCGCCGGGTGTTCTCGAAGTAGTGATGCCACTCCTGCAGCATCAGGCTCTCCGCACCCTTGCGGGTCCCGCCGTTGACCGTGAAACTCGGATGCTGGTCCGGCCCAGGGGTGTATTCCGCGCGCTGCACCTTCGAGCCGACGTCGTGCCCGGCGGAGAACATCGGGCCGTTGCCGCCGAGAATCACCACACGCACGGTGTCGTCGGCCTCGGCACGCAGGAAGGCCTCGTGCAACTCGACCAGCATGCCGCGGTTCTGCGCGTTCCGGGCCTCCGGCCGGTTCAGCATGATGCGGGCGATGGTGCCCTCATCCAGGGTTTCGTACGTCACGAAGCGATAGTCGTCAGCCATGAATCGGACTCTATTCCTATGAGAATGGCGTTACCGATGGGCCCCCGCGGACGAGGGCCCGCCGGCGACGTCAGAGCGAGAGGATGGTCGCCGATGCGGTGCCGGGCGCGCCGTACACCTGAGCCAACCCGACCCGCGGGTTGCCGGGAACCTGACGCTCCCCCGCTTCGCCACGCAACTGCCGGACCAGTTCGTGCATCTGGCGCAGACCGGACGCACCGATGGGCTCGCCGTTGGCGATCAGACCGCCGTCGGTGTTGACCGGGATCCTGCCGTTGATCTCGGTGGCACCGTCGATCAGCATCTTCTCCTGATCGCCGTCGGCGCACAGCCCGGTCTCGGCCATGTGGATGACCTCGGCGCCGGCGTCGGTGTCCTGCAACTGCGCGATGTCGACGTCCTCGGGTCCGATACCGGCGGCCTCATAGGCCGCCTTGGCGGCGAACACCGTCGGTGAGGGATCCTCGTCCAGCGGTGCGGAGGTGGCGTGCACCTCGTAGGCGCCGAAGGTGCGGGTGCGAATCTCGCTGGCGCGCACGTAGACCGGCTTGTCGGTGTACTTGTGCGCGATGTCCGCGCGGCACATGATCACCGCCGCGGCCCCCTCGTCGGGCGCGCAGAACATGTACTGCCGCAGCGGGTAGTTCAGCACCGGCGAGGCCATGATCTCCTCGACGGAGATCTCCTTGCGCCGGAACGCATTCGGGTTCAACTCACCGTTGCGGAAGTTCTTGTTGGCCACCCGCGCCAGCGTCTCCTCGGAGATACCGTGCTTGTGGATGTAGTGGTTGGCCTTGATCCCGAAGAACTTGGTGGTGACGAACTGACCGTTGTTGGCATACCACTGCGGCAGCGCGAGTTTGGCCGGATCGTCGGTGAACGCGCCGCGCGGGTGCTTGTCCAGCCCCACCGCGATGCCGATGTCGTACTTGCCCAACCGGATGGTGTCCGCAGTCTGCTGGATGGCACTGGCCGAGGTGGCACACGCGTTGAACACGTTGGTGAAGGTGATGCCGGTCAGCCCGACCAGCCGGGTCACGGCGTCGGGGTTGGACACCTCGTAGCTGCCGCCGAAGCCGAACTGGATGTCCTTCCACTCCACGCCGGCGTCCTGGAGCGCACCCTGGATCGCCTCGGCGCCCATCTCCATCGCGGTCTTGTCGAAGCGGCCGAACGGGTGGATACCGACGCCGATGATGGCTACGTCATTGCTCATGTGTATCAGCCTCTCTAGACCGGCTTGAACCAGAAGGTGACGAGCTCGTCGCCCTCGGCATCGGTGGCGAACGGCTCCATGGTCAGCTCGACCTCCATGCCGAACTTCAGCTTGGCGGGATCGTTCTCGGTGAGCCGGCCTTCGACGCGGATCAGGTCACCGAGTTGCACGAGTCCGACCCCGAACGGCTCGAAGTCCTTTCCGGTGGGGCCGGCGTACGGCGCCCCGGGCGGGAATCCCTGCGTGGTCCAGGCGATGACGGTGCCGCGCCTGGGCAGCAGCAGGTCCGACATCTCGGCCTTGCTGCACTTGGGGCAGTGCTGCTGACGCGGGAATGTCGTCGCGGAACAGGCACCGCACTGGCTGCCGATGAGCTGGGGGTTCTCATCGGGCCAGGTGGAGATCTCGGGGGCAAGCGCCTTCTGCATCAGGCTCCTCGGCTACCAGGAAGAATTCATTAACGAATTCGTACAATAACATTTCTGGTAACTGGAAACCATATTCTCATTGAGGTTTGACCTGCGCTCCGTCCAGCAATCGGGCGGTCGCCGAGTACACGTCGAGGTCACCGTCGGCCACCGCGGCGGCCAGTTCGGCCAGACCGGGATGGGCCTGCAGCGCACTCTGGGCCAACGACAGGATCTGCAGCCGCGCCCGGATGGCCCGGCGTTCGGCGGAGTCGGTCCGGTGATGGGCATCGATGGCCCCGACCAGATCGTCGATCCCGGTGCCCTGGGCAGCGATGAGTTTGAGGATCGGCAGCCCGGTCTCGATGTGCAGATCCCTGGCGGTCTGGTCCGCACCCTCGCGGTCGGCCTTGTTGACCACGATGATGTCGGCGATCTCCAGCAGACCGGCCTTGGCGGCCTGGATCGCATCGCCGGCACCGGGATTGAGGATGGCCACCGTGGGATCCGCCACTGCGGCGATCTCGATCTCCGACTGGCCCACGCCCACCGTTTCCAGCACGACGACGTCGTACCGCAGGGCGGCGAGCAGCCGGATCGCGGCCGGCACCGCGGCGGCCAGCCCGCCCAGGTGCCCGCGGGTGGCCACCGACCGGATCAGTACGTCGGGGTCGTTGATGTGTGCGGCCATCCGGATCCGGTCCCCCAGCAGGGCTCCCCCGCTGTACGGCGAGGACGGGTCCACGGCCAGTACCGCCACCCGCAGGCCGGCGGACCGGTACGCCGCCACCAGCACCGCGACCGTGGTCGATTTTCCGGCCCCAGGCGGACCGGTGATACCGACGGTACGCACGGCCCCCGCCGGCAGTGCGGCGAGGACCTCGTCGCGGCGGTCGCTCTCGACCAGGCTCAACAGCCTGCCGACGGCCCGGACCGAGCCGCCGCGGGCGGCTTTCAGGAGTTCATCGATGTCCATCGGTTCAGACCCTAGGGCCGCCCGGGCAATTCGCGTACCGGGCGACGATCACGGCCTCTGGCATCGGAACTGCCCCTCTCAGACGGGTATGAGAATGCTATTCTCCCCTGCAGAGAGTCTTAGTTGCAAGGAGGCAGTAAATGGACATCGCCGGTAGCTCCGCACTGGTCGTCGGTGGCGCGGGAGGACTGGGCGAAGCGACCGTCCGCCGACTGCACGCGGCCGGGGCCAAGGTCGTCATCGCCGACCTCGCCGACGAGAAGGGGCCCAAGCTCGCCGACGAACTCGGCGTGCGCTACGTCCGCACCGACGCCACTTCCGAGGAGTCCGTCAACGCCGCCATCGCCGAAGCCGAAGCCCTTGCCCCGCTGCGCATCTCGGTGGACACCCACGGTGGCCCCGCCGCCGGCGGCCGACTGATCGGCAAGGACGGATCACCGCTGGCCCTGGACGGCTTCGAGACGACCATCAAGTTCTACCTGACCGCGGTGTTCAACGTGCTGCGCCTGGCCGCCGCGGCGATCGCCCGCACCGAACCGCTGGCCGACGGCGCCCGCGGCGTCATCGTCAACACCGCCTCCATCGCCGGATACGAGGGCCAGATCGGCCAGTTGCCCTACGCCGCCGCCAAAGGAGGTGTGCTCGGGATGACCCTGGTCGCCGCTCGTGACCTGTCCCCGTTGGGCATTCGGGTCAACACCATCGCACCCGGCACCATCAACACCCCGGCCTACGGCAAGGCCGCCGATCAACTGGAGCAGTACTGGTCGCCGCAGATTCCGTTCCCCAAGCGGATGGGGCGCTCGACCGAGTACGCCCAGTTGGCCCAGAGCATCATCGAGAACGACTACCTCAACGGCGAGATCATCCGCCTCGACGGAGCGCTGCGGTTCCCGCCGAAGTGACTCGGACACTCGAGGGCAAGACGGCGTTCGTCGCCGGCGCCAGCCGCGGTATCGGGGCGACCATCGCCCACGCGCTGGCGGCCGCCGGCGCCTCCGTCGCGGTCGCGGCCCGCTCCGAACAAGAGGGCAAGCTGCCCGGCACCATCGGTGAGGTGGCGGACTCGATCCGCGCCCAGGGTGGCACCGCGCTCGCCGTCGCGTGTGACGTCACCGACGAATCGTCGGTCGAAAACGGGGTAGCCACAGCGGTTTCGGAGTTCGGCGGCATCGACATCCTGGTCGCCAATGCGGGCGTGCTGTGGCTCGGACCGATCGAGACGACCCCGCTCAAGCGCTGGCAACTGTGCCTGGACGTCAACCTCACCGGGGTGTTCCTGGTGACCAAGGCCGTCATCCCGCACGTCCGGGCACGCGGTGGCGGCTCACTGATTGCCATCACCACCACCGGGGTCGGGATGCCGGGCGCCAATGCCTACTGGGTGTCCAAGGCCGCCGCCGAGCGGCTGTACCTGGGCCTGGCACAGGATCTCAAGCCCGACAACATCGCGGTGAACTGCCTGAGCCCGTCGCGGGTGGTGCTCACCGAGGGCTGGCAAGCCGGGGGCATGGGCGTCGAGATCCCCCCGGAGATGGTGGAACCGCCCGAGGCGATGGGCCGGGCGGCGGTGCTTCTGGCCGGACAGGACGCCGGGGGCGTCACCGGGACCGTGCAGCGCTCCGAGGAACTCACCTTCTAACGCGAGCAGACGCGAATGGCCTCATTTTTCGGGGTTTTCGCGGCCATTGGCGTCTGCTCGCGAGTGGAAGGTGTCCGCGGCTCGCGCGAACTCGTCGCGCAACAGTCGGCGCAGCACCTTGCCCGATGGCAACCGCGGGATCGCGTCGACGACGATCACCCGGCGGGGCCGCTTGTACGACGAAAGCCGCTCGCCCACCAGGGCGATCAGCTCCTGCTCGGCCACCGGCTCGGCGACCGTCACCGCAGCGATGACCGCTTCACCGTCGGCGCCGTCGGGAACCCCGAACACCGCGCAGTCGGTGACCGCCGGGTGTCCGTGCAGCACCGCCTCCACCTCGGCCGGGGCCACCTGGAACCCGCGAACCTTGATCATCTCCTTGAGCCGGTCGGTGATCCGCAACCAGCCCTCGTCGTCCAGGTGGCCGATATCGCCGGTGCGGTACCAGCCCTCCTCGAATGCCGCGGGGGTGTTCTCCTCGGGCAGGTAGCCGACCATCGCCGACTCCGATCGCACCTGGATCTCCCCGTCGGCAGCGATGCGCACCTGCACCCCGGGCACCGGTTTGCCCACCGTGTCCAGCCGTGCGTCACCGATCGGGCAGCACGCGATCACCGGAAGCTCGCTGGCGCCATAAGCCGAAACCCACTGCACCCCAACCCGCTCGGTGACGGCGTCGGCCACGCTCGGGGTGACCGGCGTGGCACACCACATGATGTAGCGCAGCGAGGACAGGTCGTAGCGCTCCAACTCCGGATGCGCGGCGATCGCCAACGCGATGGGGGCGACCGCCATCTCGATGGTGATCCGGTCGTGCTGGATGTGGGTCAGCATCCGGTCGATGTCGAACCGGGGGTGCAGCCGCATCCACGCCCCGGTGTCCAGGATGGTGGCGATGTTGAGCAGCCCCAGGATGTGTGACGGCGGCGTCATGATCTGCATTCGGTCCTCGGCGGTAAGCCCCAGCGCGGTGCGCCAGTGCCGCACCGCCGCGGCGAACCCGGCGTGGGTGTGCCGGACGGCCTTGGGCATCCCGGTGGTGCCGGAGCTGAAGACGAACAACGCATCGGCCTCCGGCGGCGCCGGAGGCCAGGCGCCGTCTGCCGGCGTGATCGGCTCGTCGAGGTGCAGCGTCGGGAGCAGTTCGGCGAGCAGAGGTGCGTCGCCGACCCCCAGGACCGGGTTCGTCAGCGCCAGCGCATGCGCGACCTCGGCCCGCTTCCACGCCGAGCTGACCAGCACGACCGCGGCCCCGACCCGCCAGATGGCGCGCAGGGCGATGACGAATTCGGGCCGGTTCGACGACATCAATACGACCCGGTCGCCGACGGTCACCCCGCGAGCCGCCAGGGTGGCGGCCATCCCGCTGGTCAGGGCGTCGAGCTCGGCCAGGGTGTATTCGCGATCCTCGAACGCGAGGACCGGGCGATCTTGTGCCATCATCAGCCCCCTACCCTATCCCCAACGGAGAATGATATTCTCTTTTTGCCAGAATACGATGCCCGGGAGATGTGATGACGGCCGAACCAGTGCCCGCCGACGAAGTGACCATCGTGCTCGACGGCGCCAGCACCACGACGCTGCCGGTCGCCGGCGACACGCTACTGGAGACGGCACGCCGCGCCGGACTGACCCCGCCGTTCGCCTGCGAAGCGGGCAACTGCGGCACCTGTATCGCGAAGCTCACCGAGGGCAGTGCCACCATGCGGGTCAACGACGCACTCGATGACGACGAGGTCGAAGAGGGCTACGTGCTGACCTGTCAGGCAATCCCGGACCCGGGCCCGCTGACGGTCAACTACGACGATTAACTACGAGGCCGATCAACCGGCGGTCGGCTGGTTCTCGAAGACCGGCGCCGGGCGGTACTGCGGCCGATAACCCTCGACCTTGATGGGACTGGCCACCAGCCGGAAGTCGCCGGCGGTCACCACCATCTCCGGGGTGTCCTCCAGCGCCTCGGGTAGGGAACGCACCGCGGCCGCCGGGATCCCCAACGGTTTCAGGCGAGCCTCCCAGTTCACCGCACTGTCACCGGCCAGCGCCGCGAACACCAACGCCAGGAGTTCCTCCCGGCGCGCGGCCCGCTCGGCCATCGTCTCGAACCCGGTGATGCCGGCTTCCCCGGCGAAGGACCGCCAGAAGCCATCGTGCGTGATGAACAGCGCCAGGTGGCCGTCGGCGGTCGGGAAGAGTTGCGCCGGCACGTAATACGAGTGCGCCCCGTACGGGTAGCGGCGCGGTTCGGCCCCGTCGTTGAGATACGCGGCCGCACGGTAGTTCAACTGCGAGAGCATGACGTCGCGCAGGCTCACGTCCACCTGGCCACCGTGGCCCGAGACGATCTTGGCGAGCAACCCCAGTGCCGCGGTCAGACCGGTGGAGTTGTCGGCGGCCGAGTAGCCGGGCAAGGTGGGCGGGGCATCCGGGTCACCGGTCATCGCCGCCACGCCGGTTGCCGCCTGGATCACGTAGTCGAAAGCCGGGTCGTCCCCGCCGTGCAGCCCGTACCCGGTCAGCGCCACGCAGACGATCTTCTCGTTGTACCGGCGCAGATTCTCGTACGTCAGGCCCAACTTCTTGATCGCCGACGGCTTCATGTTGACCAGCAACGCATGCGAATCTGCCACCAGCGCACCGAGTTCGGCACGGCCCGCCTCCGAAGCCAGGTCCAGGCAGACACTGCGCTTGTTGCGGTTGAGGCTCGCGAAGTAGCTATCGCTGACCTGCCGGGAGATCTCACCGCCGGGCGGCTCGACCTTGATCACCTCGGCGCCCAGATCGGCCAGCAGCATGGTGGCATACGGCCCGGCCAGCATCACGCCGACCTCGATGACCCGGATACCCGCCAGCGGCCCCGGGGTCACGACACCTGCTTGGCGAGTTCCGCGATCACCTCACGGGTCCGGTACTTCGACGCGATCAGCTCGTCGCGGTTGTCCCCGATCGGCAGCAACCGGACCGACAGATCGGTGACGCCGGCATCGGCGAAGGCCTTGAACCGCTTCAGGATCGACTCCTCGTCACCGGCGGCGCACAGATCGCCGACGGTGCGTGCGTCACCGCGGTCGAGCAGGCGCTGATAGTTCGGGGAGGTCTCGGCCTCGGCCAGGATCCGGTTGGCCCGGTCCTTGGCCTCCTCGATCTCGGAGTTGGCGCACAGCGTCACCGGGATGCCGGCCACTATGCGCGGCGCCGGCTTGCCGGCATCGGCGGCGGCCTTGTTGATCTTCGGCGCGATGTGTTCTCCGATGGCCTTCTCGTCGGCCATCCACAGCGAGGTGCCGTCGGCGTGCTCACCGGCGATCTGCAGCATCACCGGGCCCAGCGCGGCGACCAGCACCGGCATCGGCGTCTCGGCGGCGAGCGCGGTCGGGTTGTGCACGGTGAAGGTGTCGTTCTCCACATCCACCGGGCCCGGGCCGGCGATCGCCGCGTTGAGCACCTGCAGATAGTCGCGGGTGTAGGCGGCCGGCTTGTCATAGGGCAGGCCCAGCATGTCGCGGATGATCCAGTGGTGCGACGGTCCCACACCGAGAGCCAACCGGCCGCTCGAGACGGCGTGCACCGAAAGTGCTTGGCGGGCCAGCGCGATCGGGTGCTGAGCCTGCAGCGGCACCACGGCGGTGCCGAGTTCGATCCGGGTGCTGTGCGAGGCCATCAGCGCGACCATCGTCAGCAGGTCGAAATCGTCGGGTACCTGCGGCATCCACGCGGTGGCCAGCCCGGCCGAGTCCGCCCACTCGATGTCGGAGATCAGCTTCTTGACCTTGCGGGACATATCGCCGCGTTCGGCCCCGATCATCACGCCCAGTCTCATTGCTGGTCCACCTTTTCCGTCAGTGCGCGCACCTCGGTGACCAGGGTGTCCAGCGCCGTCCCGGTCGGGAACACCGCCGCCGCACCGGCGTCCAGCAGCTTCTGCACATCGGACTCGGGGATGGTGCCGCCGACCACCACCGCGATGTCACCGGCGTCGGCGGCCCGCAGGGCGTCCACCGTCCGCTGGGTCATCGCGACGTGTGCACCGGACAGGATCGAAAGACCCACCAGGGCAACGTCTTCCTGCAGCGCGATGGACACGATGTCCTCGATGCGCTGACGGATACCGGTGTAGATGACCTCGAAGCCGGCGTCACGCAGGGTGCGCGCGACGATCTTGGCGCCCCGGTCGTGGCCGTCCAGGCCGGGTTTGGCGACGAGTACTCGTGTGGCCATGTGCGAGAAACACTCCCCTTCTAGAAGACGACCGGCTGCTGGAACTCGCCCCAGACGGCCTTGAGCGCGGACACCATCTCGCCCACCGTGCAGTACGCGTTGGCGCAGTCGATCAGCTTGTGCATCAGGTTGTCGTCACCTTCGGCGGCCCGGGACAACGCGGCCAGCGCCTCTTTCACTGCGACGTCGTCGCGCTCGGCCTTGACGTTCGCCAGCCGCGCGAGCTGCTTGTCGCGCCCCTCGGCATCGAGTTCGTAGGTGGCCAGATCGGGTGCCGGTTCGTCGACGACGAACTTGTTCACCCCGACGACGGGGCGCTCCCCGGACTCCACCTCCTGATGGATCTTGTACGCCTCGTCGGCGATCAAACCTTGCAGGTAGCCGTCCTCGATACAGCGCACCATGCCGCCGTGCTCCTCGAGATCGCGCATGATCTCGACGATCTTCTCCTCGGTGGCGTCGGTGAGCGCCTCGACGAAGTAGGAACCACCCAGCGGGTCGGCCACTTTGGTCACGCCGGTCTCATAGGCCAGGATCTGCTGGGTCCGCAGGGCCAGGGTCGCGGACTCCTCGCTGGGCAGCGCGAACGGCTCGTCCCAGGCTGCGGTGAACATCGACTGCACCCCGCCGAGCACCGAGGCCAGCGCCTCGTAGGCGACCCGGACCAGGTTGTTCTGCGCCTGCGGTGCGTACAGCGACGCTCCGCCCGACACACACCCGAACCGGAACATCGCGGCCTTGTCCGAGGTGGCGCCGTAGCGTTCCCGCACGATGGTGGCCCAGCGCCGGCGTCCCGCGCGGTACTTGGCGATCTCCTCGAAGAAGTCACCGTGGGTGTAGAAGAAGAACGAGATCTGCGGGGCGAACTTGTCGATCGTCATCCGGCCGCGCTCGACCACGGTGTCGCAGTAGGTGACCCCATCGGCCAGCGTGAACGCCATCTCCTGGACCGCGTTGGCACCGGCGTCGCGGAAGTGCGCACCGGCCACCGAGATCGCGTTGAACCGCGGCACCTCGGCGGCACAGAACTCGATGGTGTCGGCGATCAGCCGCAGGGACGGTTCGGGCGGCCAGATCCAGGTGCCGCGCGACGCGTACTCCTTGAGGATGTCGTTCTGGATGGTGCCGGTGAGCTTCTCCCGCGGTACACCCTTCTTCTCCGCGGCGGCCACGTAGAACGCGAGCAGGATGGCCGCGGTGCCGTTGATGGTGAAGCTGGTGCTGATCTTGTCCAGCGGGATGCCGTCGAACAGGATCTCGGCGTCGGCGAGCGTATCGACGGCGACGCCGACGCGACCGACCTCCTCGCCGTACTCGGGATCATCGGAGTCATAGCCGCACTGGGTCGGCAGGTCCAGGGCCACGCTCAGCCCGGTCCCGCCCTGGTCCAGCAGGTACCGGTAGCGCTGATTGGACTCCTCGGCCGTGCCGAACCCGGAGTATTGCCGGAAGGTCCAGGTCTTGCCCCGATAGCCGGACGCGAAGTTGCCGCGGGTGAACGGATAGTCACCGGGCGCGGGCGGGTCGCCCGCGCGGTCGGCGGGACCGTACACGGGAGCCAGCGGGATGCCAGAGGGAGTCGTTACCCGGGGGTCGCTTTGGTCGTTCATCACTGGATAACGTACTTGCAAAAAATGAGAATGCCAATACCGCACGCGGGAAACATGCACCCAGATGAGCTAAGGCAGGCCTCAAAATGGCTAGCGACCATCCCTCGCCGAACCCCCGCTGGCGCGTCGTCGCTGGACATGAGCGAGTATGACACTTGCTGAAAATGAGAATGCCAATACCATCAGGGGAAGCAAGACCCCTTCCGCCCGAGGAGTCAGTATGTCCAGCGCGCAACGGCCGCTCGCCGATCGAACCCTGGTGGTGTCCGGCGGCAGCCGCGGCATCGGCCTGGCCATCGCCCTAGGCGCCGCCCGTCAGGGGGCCAACGTGGTGCTGTTGGCCAAGACCGCCGAACCACACCCCAAGCTGCCCGGCACCGTGCACACCGCGGTGGCCGAGGTCGAGGCCGTCGGCGCCAAGGCGGTGGCCGTGGTCGGCGACGTCCGCAAGGAGGAGGACGTGCAGCGGGCCGTCGACGTCGCGGTGCAGACCTTCGGCGGGATCGACATCGTCATCAACAACGCCAGTGCGATCGCCACCGAACCCACCGAGCAACTCGCCGCCAAGAAGTTCGACCTGATGATGGACATCAACGTGCGCGGCACCTTCCTGCTCACCAAGGCTGCACTGCCGCACCTGAGGCAGTCCCCCGGTGCACACGTCATCACCCTGGCGCCGCCGCTGAACCTGAACCCCTACTGGCTGGGCGCGCACCCGACCTACACGGTGTCCAAGTACGGCATGACGCTGTTGTCGCTCGGCTGGGCCGAGGAGTACCAGGATTCCGGCATCGGCTTCAGCTGCCTGTGGCCACAGACCTACATCGCGACCTCGGCGGTGACGAACCTGGCCGACGGCGACAGCCTGGCCTCCTCGTCGCGCAGTCCGGAGATCATGGCCGACGCCGCGGTGCAGATCCTCACCGGGCCGGCCAAGGAAGCCAACGGGCAGACCTACATCGACGCCGACGTGCTGGCGGCGGCCGGAATCACCGACCTGTCCCGCTATGGCGGTGGCGAGGATCCCATCTGGGATATCTTCGTCGACAAGGAGTGATCGACAGATATGAGTATCTCGCTGCTGCTGGAAATGGCATCCTCGACCGATCCGGACCGGACCGCGATCGTCGCGGGTGACTTGCGCCTGACCACCGGAGAACTCAGCGAACTCGCCGACGGTGGTGCCGGCCTAGTGGCTGCCTCCGGCGCCGCGCATGTCGCCTACGTCGGCGCCGGCGGTGCGATGCTGCCGCTGCTGTTGTTCGCCTCGGCACGCGCCGGGGTGCCGGTGACCCCGCTGAACTACCGGCTCTCGGCCGACGGTCTGCGCGCCCTGATCGCCCGGCTGCCGGACCCGATCGTAGTCGTCGACGATGAGTACCGCGAGGCCGTCGGTGACGGATTCCGGGTGATCGGCTCGGCGGAGTTCCTGGCGCAGGCACGCAACGCCGAGCCCGCGGCCGAGTTCCCGGATCCCGACTCGGTCGGCGTGGTGCTGTTCACCTCGGGCACCACATCGGCGCCGAAAGCCGTTGAGCTGACCCACAACAACCTGACCAGCTACATCACCGGCACCGTCGAGTTCGCATCCGCCGAACCGGGCGACGC
Organism: Mycobacterium sp. AMU20-3851; assembly: GCF_043974665.1. Taxonomy (NCBI): domain Bacteria; kingdom Bacillati; phylum Actinomycetota; class Actinomycetes; order Mycobacteriales; family Mycobacteriaceae; genus Mycobacterium; species Mycobacterium sp. AMU20-3851. The sequence continues at coordinate 1,546,152 of NZ_CP146371.1, read as the reverse complement.
GGCGCTGATCTGTGTGCCGCCGTACCACATCGCCGGCGTGTCGGCCGCACTGTCGAATCTGTACGCGGGCCGAAAGATGGTTTACCTCACCCAGTTCGACGCCCGTGAATGGGTGCGGTTGGTCGAGACCGAGAACGTCACCTCGGCCACAGTGGTGCCGACCATGCTGGACCGCATCGTCACCGTGCTGGATGAGCAGGGGGCGACCCTGCCCACGCTGCGCACGCTGGCCTATGGCGGCTCCAAAGTGGCGCTGCCGCTGGTGCGCAAGGCCCTCGAGCTATTGCCCGGTGTCGGATTCGTCAATGCGTACGGCCTCACCGAGACCAGTTCGACGATCGCCGTGCTCACCCCCGACGATCACCGGGTCGCCCTCGGCTCCGATGATGCCTCGGTGGCCAAACGGCTGGGGTCGGTGGGCCAACCGGTGCCCAGCATCGAGGTGCAGATCCGGGGCGAGGACGGAACCGTGCTCGGCGCAGGCGAAACCGGCGAGTTGTTCGTCCGCGGCGAGCAGGTCTCCGGCCGCTACACCGGCATCGGATCGGTGCTCGACGACGAGGGCTGGTTCCCCACCAAGGACGTGGCGACCCTGGACGAGCACGGCTACCTGTACATCGGCGGCCGCTCCGACGACACCATCATCCGAGGCGGGGAGAACATCGCACCCGCCGAGATCGAGGACGTGCTCGTCGAACATCCGCACGTCCGTGACTGCGCCGTGGTCGGCCCCGAGGACCCCGAATGGGGCCAGATCATCGTCGCCGTCGTGGTCCCGGCCGCGGGTACCGACCCGCAACCGGAGGACCTGCGTGATTTCGTGCGGGCGCAATTGCGCGGATCCCGCACCCCGGACCGGGTCGTCTTCCGAGACGAGCTGCCCACCAACGCGACCGGCAAGGTGCTGCGCCGCGATCTCGTCAGCGAATTGAGTTCAGCCGCAAAGGAGCCCGCATGATCAAGAACGGCACCCGCCTGCAGAGTCAGGTCTGCGACACCCAGGTCATCGTGGTGCGCGCCTCCGAGGGCCTCGATGACCTACGTGCCGGTGGCGCACCGCTGATTCCGGTCGGCGAGGCGGTCACCGAGGGTCTGACGCTGGATCCCGCACTGTCCGACGGCAACCTGATGGGTAAGCGCTACGTCGACGACGCCGGCGCCGAGATCCTGGTGACCAAGGCGGGCAAGGGCACGCTGAGCATCGGGAGCACCCCGCTGGCGATCAAGGAGGCCAAGCCGCTTCCGGCCAGCGACTGAGTTCCATAAGGCGAAATGGCTGCTCCCGCCGTGCGGGAGCAGCCATTTCGTCACTGCACTTGTGAACTCAGAAGGTGGGCACGAACGTCCCGTTGATCCAGACGCCCCAGTGATTCCAGCCGGAATCCCAGACCTGCGGGTTGCCCTGGGCCCAGATCGGATCGGCCGGCTTCGGCGGCGCCCAGGCCGGCGCGGTGCCCACCGAAGGACCTGCCGGCGGCAGCGCCGGCGCGGGAACCGGTTCCGCACTTGCCATACCGGCCATCGCGAACGGGCCGATGAAAAGGCCACCCGCGACAGCGGCCCCGACGATCATCTTTTTCACATTCATTACGCGATCCTCTTTCTGAGCACCTACGAAAGCGGCTGCCCCGTTGCAGCCTGAACTGCCGATGTGTACCGCCGCCTCGGCCCGCGTAAACCTGGTCGTGCTGTGATCTGCCTCATCGCGTCGACAGCCAGGTCAGCACGTCCGTCGCTCGTGCGGCTTGGCGCCGCGCGCGGCCCGCACCACATCGTCGGTGAAGCGTTCCAGCAGCAGCGATTGCGTGGCGGCCAGGTGTTTGCGCGCGATGCGTTCCGCCGCGGCGGCGTCACCTGCCGCGATCTCCTCGACCAGCCTGCGGTGGGTGCGCACCGCGGACCGGGCCTCCGCCGGAGACGGATACTCACCGCGGCCGACGACATAGTCGGCCCACTTCTCCTCCTGCGCCGACCACAGCGCCACCAGGCTGCCGACCACATGGCGCACGGTCGCATTCGGGGTGTACTCGACGACCAGATCATGGAATTCGCGGGCGATGCGCGTGAACGCCGCACCATCGGCCACCGCCTCTTCGGATGCGTCGACATTGCCGGTGAGCACCGGCACCACCACCTTGAGCCGGTCGGCGCGCCGGGCCACCTCCGCGACACACAGGGGTTCGAGCAGTTGCAGACCCGCCGCCAGATCGCCCAGCGGCACCGCCGCTCCCTGTAGCGCCAGGCCGAGGTGATAGGCCGCCGACGACTCGTCGGGGCGATGCACCTCGGCCCCACCGACACTGCCCCGACGCACCGTCACCAGCCCCTCGGTCTCCAGGATGCGCAGCGCCTCGCGGACCGACGGATAGCTGACGCCGAACTCGGTGACCAGCTGATCCTGGGTGGGCAGCCGGTCCGCGCCGGCCAGGATCCGGTCACGCAGTTCGCCGGCGACGGTCTCGGCGATGCGGTGCTGCGGGGTACGGCGGGCCGCGCTCATTCTCGAAATACTAGCAATCCTTGTAAGGATTGACCTACGATCGGCGGCGTGGACTTCGACATGGGCCCCGATGCCGCCGCCCTGCGTACCCAACTGCGCACCCTGGTGAAATCGCATGTGCCCGACGATTACCTGGGCGCCTTCACCCATGACCCGGCCGACCTGGAGGTGGCGCAGGCCTTCTGCCGGTTGCTCGCCGAACGCGGACTGCTGTGCATGTCCTGGCCGGAGGAGTTCGGCGGGCAAGCCTCCTCCCCCTGGGAGCAGACGGTGGTGCGCGAGGAGATGTGGGCCCACCACGAACCCCGAGGTGCGCAGTACATGGGCGTCAACTGGGTGGGGCCGATCATCATGCGGCACGGCACCGAGGAACAACAGCGCACCCACCTACCCCCCATCGCCCGCGGCGAAGTGATCTGGTGCCAAGGCTTTTCCGAACCGGAGGCCGGATCCGACCTCGCCTCGCTGCGCACCTCGGCGGTCCGCGACGGTGACGGTTGGCTGATCAACGGCCAGAAGATCTGGACGTCGTACGCGACGATGGCGCAGTGGTGCTTCCTGCTGGCACGCACCTCCAAAATTGGCGAGGATCCGGCTCGCAAAAAACAACACGGCCTGACCATCTTCCTGGTCCCCATGTCGGATCCGGCGATCACCGTGCGCCCGATCCAGACCATGATGGGCCCGCACCATCTCAACGAGGTGTTCTTCGACGATCTTCGGGTGACCGACGCGGATGTGCTGGGCACCGTCGACGACGGCTGGACCGTGGTGCAGAGCGTGCTGGCCTTCGAGCGGGTCGGCATCGCCCGCTACGCCCGCTGCGAACGCCTGCTGCAACTCGCCCCGAAAGCGCTCGGCGAGCACTGGTCCGAGCTGCCCGACGAACTGCGCGGTCGGTGGGCCCGGATGTTGACGCATTGCCGCCGGGCCCGACTGATGGCCTACCGACTGGTGGCCCTGCAGGCCGAAGGGCAGGTGCGCCCCACCGATTCGGCCGCCTACCGTATCGCGGTCACCAAGCTCGACCAGGACAGCGCGGAGGTGCTGATGGAGATCATCGCCGCACTGCCGGAAGGCAAGTCGGAGGTGTTCCAGGCCGAGGTCGAGGACCACTGGCGGTACTCGCAGCCCTCGACGGTGTCCTCCGGCAGCATCGAGATGCAACGCATCCTGCTGGCCCGCACCCTGCTCGCGGCGTCGTGAACATCGACCTGAGCCCGGAGGCCCGGGAATTCGGCGAACAGGCACTACGCGCATTCGAGTCGGCCGGTGGTGACGCGCTACTGCAGCGCGCCGAAGCCGACCCGTCGCAACGGGAGTCGCTGGTGGCACCGGTGCTCGCCGGTCTGGGCGCCTGGGATCTGGACCCGCGCACCGATTCCGACTCAGCCGAGGCGGCCGCCGCCCTGTGCCGCAGCGCCGGCTACTGGGGCCTGCCCTACCCGCTGGCCGAACGCCTTTCCCGGGCAAGTGACCTCGATGCCGACGGACTCATCGTGGTCGCCGGCCCGGCACCGGCCGCCACCCTCGCCGGCATCGACGGGCACTGGGCCACAGTCACATTGGACGGACACCGAGCCCGGGTGACGGGCACCTCCGGCGACCGGACCGCCTTCGTCACCTCGCTGCAGTTGGCCGCCCTCGACGAGGCGGGCGCCCAGGACGTCGCCCTGGCCCTGGTGCTGCCCTGCTGGACGTTGCTCGGCATGCTGGACCGCGCCCTGGAACTCACCATCGCGCACGTCAAGCTGCGCCAGCAGTTCGGCCAACCGCTGTCCGGATTCCAGGGTGTGCAATTCCAGCTCACCGACGCCGAGGTCGAACGCAGCGGCCTGGAGATGCTGGCCCGCTACGCGCTGTCCACCGTCACCGGACCCGACGCGCTCGCCGATGCACTGGCCCTGCGACTGGCCGCACTGGAAGCCGCCGAGGTGGTCTTCCGGGTCACCCACCAGTTGCACGGTGCGGTCGGGTTCTGCGACGAGACGGTGCTGTCCTGGCTGTCGCGGTACAGCCAGCCGCTGCGCCGGCTGCCGCTGGGCCTGTCCGCGACGCGGGCTCACCTGACCGACCTGCTGGGCACCCGCGGCCTGACCGGACTCTACAGCGACGCGACATGACCGAGGATCTCGAACAGTTCCGGCATCGGGTCCGGCAATGGTGCGCCGACCATGTGCCCGCCGACTGGCGCGCCGCGCAGACCGGCGTCGGCGACGAAGAGTACGTCCGCTTCCAGAAGGCCTGGTTCGCCGAACTGCACGCGGCCGGGTTCGCGGTGCCGCACTGGCCCGCCGAGTGGGGCGGCGGCATGTCGGTGGCCGAACAGATCGTGCTGTACTCCGAACTCGCCGCCGCCGATGCGCCGCGGCTGGTGCTGGCCTTCGTCGGCATCCACCATGCCGCGTCGACCCTGCTGGCCGCCGGCACCGACGAACAACGGCGACGGCATCTGCCCGCGATCCTGGACGGCGAGATCTGGGTGCAGGGGTTCTCCGAACCCGAGGCCGGGTCCGACCTTGCCGCGCTGCGCACCACCGCCCGCCGCGACGGCGACGAGTTCGTGGTCAATGGCCAGAAGGTCTGGGCCAGTGGCGGTCTGCACGCCGACTGGTGCCTATTGCTGGCCCGCACCGACCCGGGCGCCAAGAAACGCCACGGCATCTCCTATCTCCTGATGGACATGACCAGCCCGGGCATCGAGGTGCGCCCGATCCGGCAGGCCACCGGCGAATCCCATTTCTGCGAGGTGTTCCTCAACGACGTCCGGGTCCCCGTGGCCAATCTGGTCGGCCCGGAGAACAAGGGCTGGCAGGTCGCCCAGGAGACGCTGGGCGCCGAACGCGGAATGACCATGCTCGAGCTGGCCGAACGGCTCGGCAACGCGGGTTTCCGCTGGCTGGTCGACGAATGCGCGCGCGCCGGCGTGCTCGACGATGCGCTGGTCGCAGATCGGCTGGCGCAGTTCGAGATCGAGATCACCGGGCTGCGCGGACTGTGCCGCGACCTGGTGGAAGGCAGGACCGACTCCCCCGCCGATGCATCGGTGGTGAAACTGTTCTACAGCGAACTGCTGCAACGGCTGACCGACTTCGGCGCCGAGATCAGCGGCCTGGCCGGGCATACGGTGCTGGCCAAGCCGATCTCCAGCGGGTGGGAGTCCGGCGCCTGGGTGCTCGACTTCATCGGCTCCTGGGAGTGGACCATCCCGGGCGGCGCCAGCGAGATCCAGCGCACCATCATCGGTGAGCGCGGTCTGGGCCTGCCCCGCGAGCCGGCGGGAACATAATGACAAGCGAATTCGCGGAGTTACACCAGGATCTGCGCTCGGTGGCACGGGACCTGCTGGCCACCGGCAACCCGGACTGGTCGGTGCTCGCCCAGGCCGGCTGGCCCGGTCTGGAGATCGCCGAGTCCTTCGGCGGCGCGCACGTGTCGTTCGCCGAAACAGCCGTCGTGGCAGAGGAACTCGGCCGCGCCGCAGCCCGCAGCAGCCACCTCGGCGTGAGTCTCGGGATCGGTGCGCTGCTGGCCGTGCCCGCCGGGGAGCGTCGCGATGCCGCCCTGTCGGCGGCCGCCGCGGGTACCGATCTGCCCGTCGCCGTGGTGCACACCGAGACCGTCGGCGCCGACCCGGTATTCAGCGTGGGCCCCGACGGCAACCTGACCGGCTCGGCCGACTTCGTACCCGACGCCGCCGAGGCGACCCGGCTGCTGGTGCTCGCCACCGACACCACCGGCGCACCGGTGCTGGCCGATGTGAACCCGGCCGGCCCCGGCCTGACCGTCACGGCCCGGCCGACCCTCGATGACACCCGCCGCCTGGCCACCGTCAGCGCCGCCGGAGCACGCCCCGACCAGATCTGGGCATACCCCGCGGCCCGGTGGCTGCCGGCCCGCGGGTCGGTGAGCATCGCGCTCGACAGTCTCGGCCTGGCCGAGGCGATGCTCGCCGCCACCGTCGACTATGTCGGGATCCGTCATCAGTTCGGCCGCCCCATCGGGTCGTTTCAGGCCGTCAAACACGCATGTGCCGACATGCTGGTCCGGATCCGGGTGGCACGCCAACTCGTGGACGCCGCTGTCGACGCGGTGGCAGCGGGCCCGGAGTCCCAACAGGACCCGTCGGTGGCGGCCTCGATGGCCAAGGCGTACGCAACCGACACCGCGGTCGCCGTGGTCGGTAAGGCCATGCAATTGCACGGCGGCATCGGGTACACCTGGGAGAGCGGTGTACACGTCTACCTCAAACGGGCCACCCTGAACCGGTCCCTGTTCGGGTCACCGACCGCGCACCGACGCGTCCTGGCGGCACGCTTCCGATAATGCTGCTCGGCACCGCTGGCATGTGCCATGGTGACGCTATGCCTCGATGGTCGGCGGTGGGGTCGGCGTTTCTCACAGCGGCAACGTTGACGTCGTGCTCGGTGCCGACCGACAAGAGCGTCAGCAGGGAACGGCTTCAGGACCAGATCACCGAGGAGGTCACCGAACAGTCCGGTGCGGGCCCGGTTTCGGTGAACTGCCCGGACGGTCTGGCCGCCGTGGTCGGCGCGACCCTGGACTGCACGCTGACCGACCAGCGGGAGCAGCGCCGGGTCAGCGTCACGGTGGGCAGCACCGAGGGTGACCAGGTGGATCTGTTCATCGTGCAGAACATCGGCAAGGACACCGTCGCCCGACAGATCACCGAGGAGATCACCCGACGGATCGGTCGAGCCCCGGGCTCGGTGACCTGTCCGGCCGACCTCAAGGGAGATGTGGGCGCCACCTTGCGGTGTGTGCTCAACGACGGCGGCCAGACCTACGGGGTGACCGTGACGACCGTCGACCGTGGCGACCTGGCCTTCGACTTCACCGTCGACGAGCACCCGCAATAGTGTTCGTGGCTGCGGCCACGGCGCGGCATCTTGTTAGCCTGTCGGCATGTACCGACGGGCCGGACGCCTCGCCGGCTGGCTCAGCCTCGCGCTCACCGCAACACTGATCCTGGCCGGATGCGGTACCACCGTGCTCGACGGCCGTGCGGTGTCGATGCTGTTCGATCCGTCCCGCGCCGGTGGCCTGCCGGCCGGCGACGGGCCCAGCGGTCCGCGACCGGATGCCCCGCCGCCGTCCCGCAGTGCGGAGCACAGCGACAACGGCCCGGTGGACCGTTTGGCCATGACGGCCATCGACGATCTGGAGCAGTTCTGGTCCGAGCACTGGAACGGCGCCCTCACCGGCACGTTCACTCCGGTAACCGGCGTGGTCTCGTATGACGCCGCCGACCCGGCAGCACCGCGGGTGTGCGGTAACGATCTCTACGGCCTGTCCAACGCCTTCTACTGCTACGACGGCGACGTGATGGCCTGGGACCGCGGACAGTTCATCCCGGGCGCCGCCCAGTATTTCGGCGAGATGGGCGTCGTCGGCGTGATGGCACACGAGTTCGGCCATGCGGTTCAGGCCAAAGCGCACCTGGTCGAGAAGGCCACCCCGGTGTTGGTCAAGGAGCAGCAGGCGGACTGCTTCGCCGGGGTGTACCTGCACTGGGTCGCGGCGGGCAAGTCCCCACGCTTCGTGCTGAGCACCGGGGACGGACTCAATCACGTGCTGGCCGGCGCCATCTACATCCGCGATCCGCTGATGACTCAGGAGGAAGCCATCCTGACCGGAGACGCGCACGGATCAGCGTTGGACCGGATCAGCGCCTTCCAGATCGGATTCAGCGGTAACGCCGACCAGTGCGCGGCCATCGACATGGACGACATCGTGGAGCGTCAGGGCGACCTGCCGCAATTCCTGGCCTACGACGCCCACGGAACGCCGGCCCTCGGCGACAGCACCATCGACGCTGAGCTGCTCGCGGACCTGATGACCACACTGGGCGGTGTCTACACGCCCCAGAATCCTCCCGCGCTGAGCCTCGAGCTCGCCAACTGCCCTGATGCGGAAACCATCTCGCCCGCCTCGTACTGCCCGGCGACGAACACCATCAACGTCAATCTGCCCGCCCTGCAGGAACTGGGCACCCCGAAGTCCGAGGAACAGGGCGTGCTGCTGCAAGGTGACAACACCGCGCTGTCGGTGGTCACGTCGCGTTACGCCCTTGCCGTGCAACGGGAACGCGGTCTCCCGCTGGAGTCCCCGGTGACGGCGCTGCGCACCGCCTGCCTGACCGGTGTCGCGCAGGGCCGGATGGCCGAGCCCGGCAGTCCGCTTGCGCTGTCGGCAGGCGACACCGATGAGGCGATCTCCGGGCTGCTGACCAACGGTCTGGCGGCGAGCGACGTCAACGGCGTGACCGCGACCGCCGGCTTCACCAGGATTCTGGCGTACCGGGCCGGGTTGTCCGGCGACCCGGAGCAGTGCTACCAACGGTTCGCGTCATGACCCGGCCACCGGATCCACAGCAGCCGTGGTGGGCCCGCCCCGGCGGCGCGCCGCCGCCCGGCGCGGGACCGCAGCCCGGCCCGCCGCCGCGGCAGCCCTATCCTGCTGCGCCGCAACCACATCGTGCACCGCACCCTGGATATCCGCCGCCCACGCAGCGCCCGGTTCCGCCGCCGCAGCCGCCGCTGCCGCCACGTCCGCCGCAACCGCAGCGCCCGGCGCCGGTGATCGACCCGAACCGCTACCAACTGCCGCCGGGCACGCCCGCACCGCACCGGGCACCGCCGAAACGAACCGACGGCCGGCGGTGGCTCATCGGCGGCGCCATTGCTATCGCCGTCATTGATGCCGGAATTGCGGTGTGGCAGTTCGCTTTCCGCGATTCCACCGTCATCCGCGTCGAGCAGGCCGAGGAGGGGGTCCGGCAGATCCTGTCCGACCCGATCAACGGGTACGGCGCCAACAGCATCAGCGCGCTGCGCTGCAACGGCGGCAAGGATCCGTCCGCGGCCAAGGGCGACAGCTTCACCTGTGCGGTGGAGATCGACGGAGCCATCCGTCAGGTCTATGTCGAGTTCCAGGATGACAAGGGCACCTTCGCCGTCGACGGCCCCCGGTAGCGGAACAGGCTTACCTCCGCCCCGTGGTGGGTACGAAGACGCCATGGCTGAGGATTCATGGACGGTGCAGATCGGCGTGGTGGACGATCCGACCACCGACGGGGTGCCGCCGGTTCCGACCGACGTCTACTCCGGTGACGAGGACGGTGCGCGAGCCGAGTACGCCGAAAGGTCCGCCGAGGCGTCGGAAGCGGACTATCGCTACGTGATGTTGCGCCACCTGGGTGACGTGGTGGAGTCCTGGGGGACGCCGCCGGCCGCGGGTTAGCGGCCGTTCAGCCACACTGAAGGGTGCGGGCGGTGGGATTCGAACCCACACGCTCTCTCGAGCACCGGCACCTAAAGCCGGCATGTCTGCCGTTCCATCACGCCCGCAAGCGCGCCTCAGACTACCGTCTCACCGCGCGCATTTGGTTGTCGGTGGGAGCAACTAGCGTCGACCGCAATCAGCGGGAGGCCCGATGCGCTCGGTCGAGGAGTTCGAAACCGTACGGCAGCTCATCGAGAGTGGGCTGAACGACTGTGAAATCGCACGGCGAACGGACATCCCCCGGCGCACCGTGTGCCAGTGGCGGCACAACCCCAGCGCGATCACACCCCGCGACAGCTGCAGCAAGCACGACTACAGCCTGCTGCCGTCGGACGCGTACAGCTATCTGCTTGGCATGTATCTCGGCGACGGCTACATCAGCCGCGCGCGCTCTGCGTGGCGGCTCCGGGTCACGCTCGACAAGAAATACCCGGGGATCATCGCGAGCTGCTGTGCCGCCATCGACAAGATCATGCTCGGCCAGAGCGCGACAGTGTTCCCTCGCAAGACTGGCTGCGTGGACGTGTCCCTTTTCTCCAAACACTGGCCGTGTCTCTTCCCGCAACACGGGCCCGGCCCCAAGCATCTCCGCCCCATCGTCCTGGAACCGTGGCAGCAGGCCCACGTCGACGCCGCCACCGAGGACTTCGTCCGCGGCCTCATCCACAGTGACGGCTGCCGCGTGGTCGCCAACGATCGCGGGGTCGCCAGCGTCCGCTATCACTTCACCAACCACTCCACCGATATCCGCAACCTGTTCTGCGCGGGCCTGGACACGCTCGGCATCCCATGGACCCAGAACAGTCGCTACATGATCGCGGTATATCGAAAAGCGGCGACCGCTCGCCTCGATGAGTTCATCGGCCCAAAGGCCTGATCGAGGCAGACGGTAAAGTTGACCCATGTCCACTACACGCCGTAGGAGACCAGCGCTGTTCGCGCTGGCCGCCGTCGCCGCCGGCGGCTGCCTGCTGCTGGCGTGGTGGCAGTGGACCCGCTACGAGTCGACCGCGGGCACCTTCCTGAACCTCGGCTACGCCCTGCAGTGGCCGATGTTCGCCGCGTTCTGCGTGTACGCGTACTTCAAGTTCGTCCGCCTCGAAGAAGCGCCGCCCGAATACGAGCAGAACGAGGCCGGCAAGCTGACCGCGATCCCCGACGGCCTGCTCCCCGACCGCCCGAAGGCCGCGGCCCCGGCCGGCGGCGACGACGACGACCCGACGCTGCGCGAGTACAACGCCTACCTCGCCGGCTTGGCCCAATCCGACCCCGATAAGAACCCAGACGACAGGACCACCCGATGAGCACGCCCGAGACGCCGACCGGAGCCGAGAGCCAGCAGACCGATGCACCGCTGGTGCCGCTGGCATCCATTCAGAAGGCGCTGGCCAGCTACCGGGTGCTGGCCTGGGCGACCGGCCTGTGGCTGATCGCACTCTGCTACGAGATGGTGCGTAAGTACGGCTTCGGCGACGATTCGCTGAGCTGGATCGCCGTCGTGCACGGCTGGGTCTACTTCGCCTACCTGATCGCCACCGCGAACCTCGCGGTGAAGGTCCGCTGGCCACTGGGGCGCGCGATCGGCACCCTGATCTCCGGAACGGTTCCGGTGCTGGGACTCATCGTCGAACACTTCCAGACCCAGGACGTCAAGAAGCGCTTCGGTCTGTGACCTACTGCGTCTCGTTCGGCTGACGGACCGCCGGGATCAGCAGCGTCAGCACGGCCGAGACCGCGGCGACCGCCGCCGCCACGATGAGCGCCACCCGGAACCCGTCCAGGGTCGGTACCTCGTGCCCACCGGCCGTCATCGTCATCGCCGCCAGGATCGCGCCGAGCACCGCGCTGGAGATCGAGGTCCCCAGGGAGCGCGCCAACGCGTTGAGACCGTTGGCGGCCGCGGTCTCCGACAGCGGGACCGCGGCGTTGATCAGTGCGGGCATGGACGCGTAGGCGAAGCCCACCCCGATGCTGATGAGCACGTTCAGCGCGAGGACCTGCGGGCCACTGCCGAGCAGCCACAGCCCCGACAGATACGAGCCGGCGATGATGACGCAGCCGACGAAGAGCGTGAAGCGCGGGCCGCGGGCACCCGACACCCGCGCCGCGATGGGCGCCATCACCATCATCGCCAGACCGCCGGGCGCCATCCACAGGCCCGCCTCGAGCATGGACATGCCCAGGCCGTAGCCGGTGTCGGTGGGCAACTCCAGCACCTGGGGCGCGATCAGGGTCAGTGCGAACATCGCGAACCCCACCCCGATCGAGGCGATGTTGGTGAGCAGGACCGGCGGGCGCACGGTGGTGCGTAGGTCCACCACCGGGGAGTCGAACCGCAGCTGCCAGAACACGAAGACCGCGAACACCACCACCGATGCCCCGAACATCGCCACCGTCGTGGCCGAGGTCCAGCCCCAGTCCCGGCCCTTGGTGATGCCGAGGAGCAGCGTGATCAGCCCGGCGGCGAGCAGCAACGCCCCCAACGGGTCGAGCCGGTCGGTTGAGCTGGCCGGGACCGCGGGCACCAGCGCCACGAACAGCACCAGCAGCACGACGCCGAGTCCGGCGGCGAACCAGAACAGCGCGTGCCAACTGAACTGCTGGGCGATCGCGGCGGACAGCGGCAACCCCAGCGCGCCACCCACGCCGAGTGAGGAACTCATCAACCCCATCGCGCTGCCGACCCGCTCCGGCGGCACCGAGGCCCGCAGCACGCTGATGCCCAGCGGGATGATGGGGATGCCCACACCTTGCAGGCCGCGACCGATGACGAACGGGATGAGGCTGCTGCTCAGCGCCGCCACCAGCGATCCGGCGATCAGCACCGAGGCGCAGACGATCAGGATGGGTTTGGGCCCGTACAGGTCACCGAGCCGGCCGAAGACCGGTGTGGCCACGGCGGCGGTCAGCAGCGTGACGGTGATCGCCCAGGACGCATTGGACGGACTGGCATCGAGCAGCTTCGGCAGTTCCGGGATGAGCGGGATCATCAAGGTTTGCATCAGCGAGACGCTGATGCCGGCAGCGCACAGCACGGCGATGAGAACGCCGGGATGGGCCGACATGACCCTCCGCAGGGGCCGCCGCTGCTCGGTTGCAACCACGGCCGCGAGCATTACACGTTAGTTGCGCTATGCAAAATTTCGGACGCTCACCCGGGCCCCGCGCGGAAACGAGTCAGGCAAGGTTGCGCAGCGCGGGCACCAACAACGCCAGCGCCCGGCCGCGGTGTGAGGCCGCGTCCTTCTCCGCCGCCGACAGCTCGGCGGCCGAGCGGGTCGAACCGTCGGGCACGAAGATCGGGTCATAGCCGAACCCGTTCTCGCCTCGCGGTTCGCGGGCGATCAAACCCGTCCACTCCCCGCGGACGACCACACTGTCGGCCGCACCGGGGCCATGGACCAGGGCGCACGCCGAGACGAACGCCGCACCACGCCGCTCGTCGGGGACATCGCGCAACTGGCCCAGCAGCAGTTCCAGGTTCGCCCGGTCATCGCCGTGCGCGCCGGCCCACCGCGCCGAGAGCACCCCGGGCATCCCGTTCAACGCCGCGACGGCCAGCCCCGAATCATCGGCCACCGCGGGCACCCCGGTGGCCGCAAACGCGTCGCGGGCCTTCGCCAGCGCGTTCTCCTCGAAGGTCGCGCCGGTCTCGGGGGCCTCGTCGAACTCGGCCACATCGGACAGCGACAACAGCGTCACCCCGGTCAGACCGGCCGCGTCGAGCACCCGACGCAGTTCGGCCAGTTTCTTCGCGTTGCGCGAGGCAACCAGTAGCTCGGTCAGCTTCCGAACGCCTTCTTCGCCGGACCGCTCGGCGGCTCGGGCAGCACACCCGGGTAGGGCAGCTCCAGGGCCGCCCGCTGGATCGTGAACAGTTCCTCGCACGAGGCCAGTGCCAGGTCGAGCATCTTGTCCAGGGTCGAGCGCGGGAACGTCGCACCCTCGCCGGTGCCCTGGATTTCGACCAGGGTGCCGGTATCGGTGGCGACGACGTTCATGTCGACCTCGGCACGGGAGTCCTCGGTGTAGGGCAGGTCGACGCGGACCCGGCCGTCGACGACGCCGACCGACACCGCCGCGATCGCGCAGGACAGCGGGCGCGGATCGGACAGCCGGCCGGCCGCGGCCAGATAACTGACGGCATCGGAGAGCGCCACGTAGGCGCCGGTGATGGCGGCGGTGCGGGTGCCACCGTCGGCCTGCAGCACGTCGCAGTCGATGGCGATGGTGTTCTCCCCCAGCGCGCCGAGGTCGATGCAGGCCCGCAGGGAACGCCCGACCAGCCGGCTGATCTCCTGTGTGCGGCCGCCGACCTTGCCCTTGACCGATTCCCGACCGGAACGCTCGTGGGTCGCCGCGGGCAACATGGCGTACTCGGCGGTCAGCCAGCCCTGCCCGGAGCCCTTCCGCCAGCGCGGGACGCCCTCGGTCACCGAAGCGGTGCACATGACCCGGGTCTGGCCGAACTCGACCAATACCGAACCGGCGGGATGGGAGGTGAAACCGCGGGTGATGACCACTGGCCTCAGCTCGTCGTCAAGCCGGCCGTCTTCTCGTCTGGACACCCGCCAACCCTAGCGCGGGCTCGGCCCGGACTCAGTGGCGCGTGACGTCGAATGTCTCGCCGCACACCACCGCGTGCACCGGACCGTCGAATTCGGCCTTGGCCTCGGTGATGACGTCCTCGCGGGAGGTCCACGGCGGGATGTGGGTCAGCAGCAGCTCCCCGACCCCGGCGCGGGCGGCGATCTGGCCGGCCTCGGTTCCGGACAGATGCAGGTTGGGCGGGCGGTCCGGCGAATGCGTCCAGGACGCCTCACAGAGGAAGACGTCGACACCGCGCGCCAATTCGACCACCGCGTCACAGATTCCGGTGTCACCGCTGTAGGCGAACGTGACGCCGTCACGGTCGGTGAAGCGCATGCCGTAGGACTCAGTGGGATGGCACACCAGCCGCGGCTCCACCGTCAGCGCCCCCAACCGCAGCGACTGCCCGTCGACCCAGGACTGCACCTCGAAGATGTCGGAGATGTCGTCCACCTCGCCGCCCTCGGGCGAGGACGCCGCACCCAGTCGCTCCCAGGTGTGCGTCGGGCCGAGCAGCAAGGCACGGCCCTTGGGCGGGGTGGGGTGATACCGGCGCCAGACGAACAGGCCCGGCATGTCCAGGCAGTGGTCTGCATGCAGGTGCGAGAGCAACACGTTCACCGATCCGGGATCGGCATGACGCTGCAGCGCGCCGAGGACGCCGCCACCGAAGTCGAGCACCATCGGAACGGTGTCGGGTTCGGTGAGCAGATATCCGGACGCGGGCGAATCGGGGCCGACAACGCTGCCGGAACAACCCAGTACGGTGACTCGCACACGTCTAGCTTGCCATGCCCCCCAGCACGGCGGCGAAGGCATCACCGCATTGGGCGACAAGTTTCATCTTGTGTCCCCGCCGTGACCCGGAGCAGCACCGGAACGGTACGTCTCCCACCTATCAATGGCACCGTCCGCGTGGTTCGAACCACAGCAGCAAACCAGCACTCAGAGCCGCGACGGAGCCCCGGTGCGGCGTCGCTCGCGCGCCTTGCGTTCCGGTCCGGACAACACGTATGCGGCGATGAAACCGGCGATCGCACCGCACAGATGCCCCTGCCAGGACACCCCCGGGGTGCCCGGCAGCACCCCGAGCAGGATGCCGCCGTAGAGCAGCGCGACGACGACGCCGACGATGATCTCCCAGGCCGTGCGGGTGAAGAACCCGAACACGATGAGGTAGGTCAGCCAGCCGAAGATCAACCCGGAGGCGCCGATGTGGTTGGTGGTGCACTGCACGCCGACGTAGGGGCAGTGTGCGCCGATGTTGCCGATCAGCCAGGTGCCGAACCCGCCGAGCACCCAGATGATGGCGGTGGCGGCGACGAACCGGCCCATGCCCGCCAACGTCATCAGGAAGCCCAGCACGAGCGCCGGAACGGTGTTGGCGATCAGATGCGGCCAGCCGCCGTGCAGCAGCGGCGCCCAGAGGATGCCCCACAGTCCGTCGGTCTCCAGCGGGCGGATGCCGTCCTGGTCGAGCCGGTGCCCCATGACGGTGTCGACCGCCTCCATGACGTAGAGCAACGCCACGAAGCCGACGATCGTGATGCCGCCGACCAGCCAGGCCGGCTTGTTCTTCTGCTCCGGAGTGCCCGGGAGATTCATCGCCATGCCCAGTCCCCTGGTCTCAGGCCCACAACTGGCCTTCCAACGCATCCTCTGCGTCATCGAGGCTACCGGCGTACGCGCCGGTCGACAGATACTTCCAGCCCGCATCGCAGACCGTGAACGCGATATCGGCCCGTTCACCGGCCTTGACGGCCTTGGTCGCCATCCCGAGAGCGGCGTGCAGGATGGCCCCGGAGGAGATCCCGGCGAAGATGCCCTCGACCTCGACCAGTTCACGGGTGCGCTTGACGGCGTCGAAGGCCCCGACGGAGAACCGGGTGGTCAGGATCTCCGGGTCATACAGTTCGGGGACGAAGCCTTCGTCGATGTTGCGCAGCGCGTACACACCCTCGCCGTAGCGCGGCTCGGCCGCCACGATCTGGATGCCGGGGACGTGCTCGCGCAGGAACCGGCCGGTGCCCATCAGGGTCCCGGTGGTGCCGAGACCGCCGACGAAGTGGGTGATCTCGGGTAGGTCGGCCAGCAGTTCGGGGCCGGTGCCCTCGTAGTGCGCTGCGGCGTTCGCCGGGTTGCCGTACTGGTACAGCATGATCCACGAAGGATTCTGGGCGGCAAGCTCTTTCGCGGTGGCGACGGCGGTGTTCGAGCCACCCTCGGCGGGGCTGTAGATGATCTTCGCCCCGTACAGTTCCAGCAGCTGACGCCGCTCGATCGAGGTGTTCTCCGGCATCACGCAGATCATCCGGTAGCCCTTGAGCAGAGCCGCCATGGCCAGCGAGATACCGGTGTTGCCACTGGTCGGCTCGAGCAGGGTGTCCCCCGGCTTGATCAGCCCGTCGGCCTCGGCCTGCTCGATCATCCGCAGCGCCGGCCGGTCCTTGATGGACCCGGTCGGGTTGCGGTCCTCGAGCTTGGCCCAGATCCGGACGTGCGGGCCGTTCTCGTCGGCGTCCCAGCGCGGGGACAGCCGCTGCAGTCCGACGAGCGGGGTGTTCCCGAGCGCCTCCAGCAGCGAGTCGTAACGCACTCCTAGCCTCCGGCGACGGCAGGCAGGATGGTGACGGAGTCGCCGTCGGCGATCACCGTCTCCAGGCCGCCGGAGAATCGGACGTCCTCGTCGTTGACGTAGATGTTGACGAAGCGGTGCAGCTTGCCCGCCTTGTCGGGGTCCACCAGCCGCTCGGAGATCCCGGAATAGTTGGATTCCAGGTCGGCGATGACGGCCGCCAGGGTGTCCCCGGCGGCGCTGACCCGCTTCTGCCCACCGGTGTGGGTACGCAGGATGGTCGGAATGGAAACTTCTACAGCCACTGCTAATCCTTACTTGTAGTACTCGACGATGCTGACAGGTTCTTCGGTGACGACGCCGTCGACGATGCGGTAGCTGCGCAGTTCGTGCACCTCGGGATCGCGGGTGGACACCAGCACATAGTGCGCGTCCGGTTCCGCGGCGATGGCGACGTCGGTGCGGCTCGGGTAGGCCTCGGTGCCGGTATGCGAGTGGTAGATGACCACCGGCACCTCGTCGGCGGCGTCCATGGCCTTCCACACCTTGAGGTGCTCCATGGAGTCGAACCGGTAGAAGGTCGGCGAGCGCTCCGCGTTGACCATCGGGATGAAGCGTTCGGGACGATCCGAACCCTCCGGTCCAGCGATCACTCCGCAGGCTTCGTCGGGATGGTCGGCACGCGCGTGGGTGACCATGGCATCAACCAGGTCGGCGCGAATCACCAGCACGTCAGGGCTCCATATTCTCGGTCGGTTTTCTCGGGTCGATCGCAATCATGCGAATGCACCGGGCAACAGGCCACGATAGGTGGGTATTCCGGCGACGCTCTGCGCGGCCAGCACTCCGACGAGGACCGCGCGGGCCAGACAGTCCGCTGCGGCGGCTCCGATCGCGGTCAGTGCGGCGGTTTCCGGAGACATCGCCGCCGGGGTCTTCTCCGAGGTCGGCAGGGTCACCGCGCCGGTGGCCAGTGCGAACACCGTGTCACCGTCGACCGGGGTGTGCGCCGGCCGGATGCTGTGCGCCAGCCCGTCCTGTGCGGCGACCGCGATGCGGCGACAACCCGCCGGGCTCACCGCGGCGTCCGTGGCCACCACCGCGATGGTGGTGTTCAACGGGCCGCTCTCCTTGTCGAGGCGGGCGAACTCGGCTATCTGATCGGCCGGCGGTGCGGTCAGGCCGAACTGCCTGATCAGGTCGGCCATCCACGGCAGCCCGGTCGCGGGGTCGACGACGTTGCCGCCCGAATTCACCGCGACGACGGCCCCGACGGTGACCCCGAGGTCGGCCAACCTGATCGAGGCGGTGCCGAGTCCGCCCTTGAGCACCCCGGCGCGCGCACCGGCACCGGCGCCGACGCAACCGATCGCCACATCAGTGCCGGCGGCCTGCACCGCCGTATAGCCGAACTCCGCGGTCGGCCGGCAGCCCCAGCCGCCGACGGGCAGGTCGAAGATGACCGCGCCCGGCACGATCGGCACCACCCCGCCGTCCATCTGTACTCCGCGGCCCTGCTCCTCCAGCCAGGTCATCACGCCGTCGGCGGCCGCCAGCCCGTAGGCGCTGCCACCGGTGAGCAGCACAGCATCGACATGCCGCACGCTGTTGGCCGGGTCCAGCAGATCGGTTTCGCGGCTTCCCGGGGCGCCGCCGCGGCAGTCCACCGCGCCGACGGTGCCCTCGGGTGCGAGCACCACCGTGCTGCCGCACGCCCACCCGGAACCGAGGGTGGCGTCGTCGTCGATGCGGTGGTGGTGGCCGACCCGGATGCCGGCGACGTCGGTGATGGAACCGAAGCTCATCGCGACCCCATCAGGCTGAGCACCAGGTACTCCTGCAGCACGGTCAGCCACTGGTACACGTCGAGGTGGCCGGCCATCGGGTGCCCGGGCGGCAACTGGTCGAGACCCTCGGGGCCGATCTCCAGCATCGCCCCGAGCGCCAGGCGCACGTCGTTGACGGCCGACGCCCAGGCCTGCGCATCGTCCTCGGACAGCTCGAACTTGCCGCCGTTCTCCGGCAGTGTGTCCAAGAGCCGTTGCGCGGCTTCGCGTTTCGCATCGATGATGGCCGGCTCGTGCAGGCTGCGCAGCGCACTGTTCAAACTGTCCGCGGCGGCCGAACCGGCGGGATGCCCGTTCCGCGACCGGAAGAAATCCGGCAGCAACCGCTTCATCGTCTCGTCCTCGGGCGGGGACGAGTGGCCGGTGCGGATCCCGGTGATCTCGCTGAGTTCGTCAGCCGGAGCGGCGGATTCGCGGTCGTCGAGCATGCCGGTCAACGAGCTCACCAGGTTGCGCAGCAGCCCCGCCTCGTGCGGCGCCAGCGAGGTCCGGAACCGTGGCCCGTCGACACCGTCGATCCGCTTCCACTTCCGCACGTGATCAGCGGTCCTGCTGCATGGTGGCCCATAGTCCCGCGGAGTGCAGCTTGGTGACGTCGACCTCCATCGACTCCCGGCTGCCGGCCGAGACGACGGCCTTGCCCTCGGTGTGCACCTGCATCATCAGTTTGGTGGCATGCGGTTCGGAGTACCCGAACAGTTTCTGGAAGACGTAGGTCACGTACGACATCAGGTTGACCGGATCGTCCCACACGATCGTCACCCAGGGAGTGTCGGCGGCGGCGTCTTCGCGGCGGTCCACATCGGCCGCGTGGTCCTCCCGAGTACCCGGCTTTGTCCGCGCTGGGGTAACCATGAGGCACAGGATACCGGGGCCTCACCGCGCGCCCGAATCCGAACGGTACCGATACGGTGAGACCGTGAACGAGGGCGCGGGCGACGCTTGCGAGGTGATCGGATGACCGGTACCGCACTGCTGACCGACAAGTACGAGCTAACCATGCTGGCGGCGGCGTTACAGGACGGTTCGGCGCACCGGCGGTGCACGTTCGAGGTCTTCGCCCGCCGGCTGCCCGAGGGCCGCCGCTACGGAGTGGTCGCCGGCACGGGCCGGCTCCTGGAAGCCCTGGCGCAGTTCACCTTCGATGAGCGGGCACTGGACTCGGTGGCAGGCTTCCTGGACCCGGACACGCTGGCGTTCCTGTCCGCCTACCGGTTCAGCGGCGATATCGACGGCTATCCGGAGGGCGAACTGTTCTTCCCGCACTCACCGGTGCTGACGGTGCGCGGCACCTTCGCCGAGAGCGTCATCCTGGAGACCCTGGCGCTGTCCATCCTCAATCACGACAGCGCCATCGCCTCGGCGGCGGCCCGCATGGTCTCGGCGGCGCGCGGCCGCCGGATCATCGAGATGGGCTCGCGGCGCACCCACGAGGAGGCCGCCGTCGCCTCGGCCCGCGCAGCCTGGATCGCCGGGTTCGCCGGCAGTTCCAACCTGGCCGCCCAGCAGCGCTACGGCGTGCCTGCCCTGGGTACCAGCGCACACGCGTTCACCCTGCTGCACACCACGGCCGAGGGCACCGACGACCCCACCGCCCGGGATCTGAGCGAACGCGCCGCGTTCGCCGCGCAGGTGCAGGCGCTCGGCGTCGGCACCACCCTGCTGGTGGACACCTACGACATCACCGCCGGGGTGGCCAACGCCATCGCGGTGGCCGGCCCCGAATTGGGGGCCGTGCGCATCGATTCGGGAGATCTGGGGGTGTTGGCCGGGCAGGTGCGCAAACAACTCGACGACCTCGGTGCGCGCAACACCAGGATCGTGGTGTCCGGTGACCTCGACGAGTTCGCCATCGCCGCGCTGCGCGCCGAACCCGTCGACAGCTACGGCGTGGGGACCTCCCTGGTCACCGGGTCCGGGGCACCCACCGCCGGCATGGTCTACAAGCTCGTCGAGGTCGACGGCATCCCGGTCCAGAAGCGCAGCGCGCACAAGGCCTCCCAGGGCGGCAGCAAACAGGCCCTGCGGCTGGCCAAACCATCGGGCACCGTGGTCGAAGAGGTGGTGTACCCCGCCGGGCAGCCCCCGCAGGCCGAGAACGGTTACCGCGCGCAATCACTGTCTGTCGCGTTGGTTCGCGACGGCGAGCCGGTCCACCGACCCGACCTCGACGACGCCCGGGCCCGCGTCGCGGCCGGGCTGCACAGTCTGCCCTGGGACGGTCTGAAGCTGTCCAAGGGTGAGCCGGCCATCCCGACCCGCGTCATCTCCGCCGGCCCGTCGTGACCAAGAGTTCGGCGCCCCGGCGCTCCACCCGCCCGGACCCGGTCACCGACCTGTTGGCCTCCGCGGTCACCGCGCTCGGCGGGGCGCAGCGTCCGGGACAGGTGCAGATGGCCGAGGCCGTCAGCGAGGCCTTCGAGACCGGCCGCCATCTCGCCGTGCAGGCCGGGACCGGCACCGGCAAATCGCTGGCCTATCTGGTGCCCTCCATCGCGCGGGCGGTGGCGGCCAACGAGCCGGTGGTGGTGTCCACCGCGACCATCGCCCTGCAACGTCAGCTCGTCGACCGCGATCTGCCCCGGCTGGCCGACGCACTGACCCCGCACCTGCCCCGGCGCCCGACCTTCGCGCTGCTGAAGGGGCGCGGAAACTACTTGTGCCTGAACAAGATCCACAACGGAGCGGCGGAGCCCGACGAACTGCCCCAGGAGGAGTTGTTCGACGCGGTGGCCGCCACCGCGCTGGGGCGCGACGTGAAACGGCTGACCGACTGGTCGTCGGATACCGAGACCGGTGACCGGGACGAACTGGTCCCCGGGGTGCCGGACCGGTCCTGGGGCCAGGTCAGCGTCTCGGCCCGCGAATGCATCGGGGTCTCCCGGTGCCCGTTCAGCACCGACTGCTTCTCGGAGAAGGCGCGCGCCAAGGCGGGCACCGCCGACGTGGTCGTCACCAACCACGCACTGCTGGCCATCGACGCCATCGCGGATGCCTCGGTGCTGCCCGAGCACAGCCTGCTGGTGGTCGACGAAGCCCACGAACTGTCCGACCGGGTCACCGGGGTGGCCACCGGCGAACTGTCCGCGGCCGCGCTCGGGGCGGCACAACGCAGGCTGGGACGACTGGTCGCCGACGAACTCGCCGAGCGGTTCGAGGCGGCCGGAGCCAATCTGTCCGCGGCGATCTTCGATGCCGAGCCGGGGCGGATCGATCACCTCGACGAGGAGCTGGCCACCTATCTGACCGCGTTGCGGGACGCGGCGTTCGTCATCCGCTCGGCGATCGACACCACCCCGTCGGATCCGCAGGCGGCCGCGGCCCGGACCGAGGCCGTCACCGCGGTGACCGAGATCGGTGACATCGCGGCGCGCATGCTGGATTCGTTCGGGCCCGCGATCCCGGACAGACATGACGTGGTGTGGCTCGATCAGGTGGAGAACAACCGTGGCGGGGCCCGACGCGCCATCCTGCGGGTGGCACCGCTGTCGGTCGCAGGATTGTTGCGCACCAGGCTTTTTCAGCACTGCACCACGGTGTTGACCTCGGCGACGCTGACCATCGGCGGCAACTTCGACGCGATGGCCGGCGCGTGGGGGCTCAACGGCGGGGATCCACCGCCCAAGTGGCACGGCCTGGACGTCGGTTCGCCGTTCGATCACGCCAAGTCCGGAATCCTCTATGTAGCCAAGCATCTGCCGCCGCCCGGCCGCGACGGCACCGGCTCGCCCGCCCAGCTCGACGAGATCGAGGCGCTCATCAACGCCGCGGGCGGGCGCACACTGGGCCTGTTCTCCTCGATGCGCGCGGCCCGGGCGACCGCCGAGGTGATGGCCGAACGGCTGTCCACGCCGGTGCTGTGTCAGGGTGAGGACACCACCGCCGCCCTGGTGCAGCGGTTCGCCGACGATGAACAGACCTCGCTGTTCGGCACGCTGTCGCTGTGGCAGGGCGTCGACGTCCCCGGCCCCACCCTGTCCCTGGTGCTGATCGACCGGATTCCGTTCCCCCGCCCTGACGACCCGCTGCTGACCGCGCGTCAGCGGGCCATCGCCGCCCGCGGCGGCAACGGGTTCATGGCGGTGGCGGCCAACCATGCCGCGCTGCTGCTGTCGCAGGGGGCCGGGCGGCTGCTGCGCCGCGTCGACGACCGTGGCGTGGTGGCGGTGCTCGATTCGCGGATGGCGACGGCCCGCTACGGGGGCTACCTGCGCTCCTCGTTGCCGCCGTTCTGGGCGACGACCGATCCCGAACGGGTGATCGCCGCACTCAAACGGCTACGCGGCGCCTGACCGGCCCGGTCGGGCACGGCGAGGCCGGATCTTCATTATTCTGACAGCCGAATGCGGCATGCCCGTCCGGGCGCACCGAAAGGCGGGGGCACATGAGGCAGCCGGGGCGAGCGAAGCGACGGGAGAACAAGCCGGGGCGAGCGAAGCGGCGGGAGAACAGCCCGCGGAGTCGGCAGTTGGCGAGAGTAGCGCTGGCCGCCTGCATCGCGGTGCTGCTCAGTTCCTGCGGCCAATCCCTACCGGGCACCCCGGTCTCGGTATTCGCCGACCCGTTCCGGGTGGCGGGTCTGCCCGCCACCGATGGGCCCACCGGCCTGCGCGATGACGCGGCCGAACCGACCCGCGAGGTGACCGACACCGACGGCGGTGAGATCGACCATCTCGCGATCAGTTCGGTCAGCGACATCGAGGAATTCTGGGAGACCGCCTACCCGGAGACCTTCGGCGAGGAGTTCACCCCGGTGACCGACGTGATCTCCTGGGACGCCGATGGTTTCGACGGCGTCTTCTGCGGTGTCGACACCTACAACCTGGTCAATGCCGCGTTCTGTCACGACGACAAGACGATTGGCTGGGATCGCGGCGTGCTGCTGCCCGCCCTGCGCGATGCCAATGGCGACATGGCCGTCACGATGGTGCTCGCCCACGAGTACGGCCATGCCGTGCAGAAACAGGCGGGACTGATCACCCGGTCGACACCGACCCTGGTGTCCGAGCAGCAGGCCGATTGCCTGGCAGGGGTCTACATGCGCTGGGTCGCCGAGGACAATTCACCGCGCTTCACGCTCTCCACCGGTGACGGGTTGAACAATCTGCTGGCGGCGATGATCGCGTTCCGCGACCCGCTGCTCAGCGAGAGCGATCTGGCGGCCGGTGAGGACGAACACGGATCGGCCTTCGAGCGGGTCTCGGCGTTCCAGTTCGGCTTCACCGACGGCGCCGCATCCTGCGCCTCGATGGACCCGGCCGAGATCAAACAGCGCCGCGGGGATCTGCCGGTGCTGTTGCCGGAGAACCAGTCCGGTGAGCTGTTGATCACCGAGGATTCCGTGCGGTCCATCATCGACGCGATGAACATCCTGTTCGAACCGGCCGATCCGCCCGTCCTCACCTTCGAACCGCAGGACTGCCCGGACGCCGACTCCGACGCCGCGGCGACGTTCTGTCCGGCCACCAACACCATCGCGGTGAATCTGCCGGCGCTGGAAGAGCTCGGCGCGCAATCCGACGACGACACCGGGCTGACCACCGGCGACAACACCGCCTACTCGGTGCTGATGTCGCGGTACATGCAGTCACTTCAGCATCAGCGTGGCGGGGTCGCGCTGGACACCGCGCAGGCCGCGCTGCGCACCGCCTGCCTGACCGGTGTCGCCACCGCGAAGCTGTCCCAGGAGGTCAGCACCCCCGACGGCAACACCATCCAGCTCACCGCCGGTGATGTCGACGAAGCGGTTTCGGGCATCCTGCTCAACGGTCTGGTGGCCAGCGACGTCAACGGGGAATCGGTGCCGTCCGGTTTCTCCCGCATCGACGCGTTCCGGGTCGGCGTGCTGGGCGAGCCGGACCGCTGCTTCAAGCGCTTCCCCTGATCAGACCACCTTGGTCGCGCCGTAATAGGCCAGCACCGAATCGGATTCGTCGGTGGAGCGGGTCAGGAAGGCGAACGAGCGGATGAAGGACTGCCCAACACAACCGTCGATCTTGACCTGGAAATTGCTGACCAGCACCCACGGATCAGTTCCCCGGAACTCCTTTTCGGTGACCGGGACGATGTTGACGATGCCCGGCTTCAGACCCACCGCCACACCGCCGGTGACCGGTGTGGTCAGCACCGGTATCAGCCCGTCCAGCGCCGGGTCGGCGACGTCGACGCCGGCCAGCCCGACCGAGGGGGACGCACCGGCGGTGCCGGTGATGGTCACACCGTTGGAGGTGCTCATGTCGATGCCGCAGCCGATCTGGTAGCCGACCTCGAGAACGCCCTCGGGGATGTCGGTCCCCGGACCGACGATGTTGCCTCTGAACGTGCCGCCCACGACGTAACTGCGGGAGGACAGCGCGGTGGTCAACGGCGCCGAGACGAGTTGGGTCTCGTCGCTCGCCGACAGGGTGAGCCGCCAGCCATCCGGGGTTTCGGTGCTGACCGGCGGCGGCGAGAAGACCGAGCCGTGTTTCAGCCCGGCGGGCGGCGGCGGCATCGCTGCCGCGACCGGCTGGACGACCGGACTGAGCGGGGGTTCGACGGCCGGATCGATGGCGGGGGCGAACACCGGATCCACATCGGGTTCGGAGGGATCTATACCCGGGTCGGCGGCGGCGACCGGCACGCACAGCACGGCAGCCGTCATCACCACGGTCAACAGAGCAAAGGGTCGTAATACGGCAAACCCCTCAGTAGGCACCTCGAGGAACTTACGTGGCCTATATAACTGTCCGGCCACGACAAGGACACGGGCCGTGCGGGTTTGCCGTCAGCCCACCGGTAACCGCCACACGTAACCGGCCTCCAGCGCCACCCACAGCGCACCGTCGGCAGCGATGGCCATCCCGTGCGGTTCGCTCCCGGGCGGCAGATCGATGGTCGTGACCTCACCGTCGGCGCTGACCCGGGCAATCTGGTCGGCGCCCCACAGGCTGACCCACACCCCACCGGACGGATCGGCCAGCACCGCATGCGGCTTGCCTGGCAGGTCGAGTTCCTGGATCGCCTCGTCGGTTGGGATGCGGCCCAGCTTCTCGGCCAGGATCTCGGTGAACCAGACGGCGTCGTCGTGAGTGGCGGCGATGCCGACGGGACCCGAGCGCGGGGTGGGGATCTCGCGCACCCGCAGGGCGCCGGAGGGTTCGAGCCGGCCGATCGCGTTCTTCTGGTTCATCGTGAACCAGAGCGCACCGTCCGGTCCGGCGGTGATCATCGACGGGGCGCCGCCGGGCGCGGCGACCTCGGTGACCGTGCCGTCGAGGTCGATCCGGCCGATGGTGCCGGCATTCATCGCGGTGAACCAGAGCGCGCCTTCTGGTCCCGAGGCGATGCCGAACGGGGCTGCGCCGGAAGGCAATTCGATCTCAGTGAGCGCTCCCCCGGTGGTGATCCGGCCGATTCGGTCATCTCCGGAACGGGTGAACCACAGCGCGCCGTCCGGGCCCGACACGATGATCGAAGGCTTGCTGTCGGGCGCGACGTCGTACACGGTGAGCTCACCGCTATCAGTGACGCGGGCGATCTGTCCGCTGTGCACCAGCGTCACCCAGGTGGCACGGTCGGGACCTGCCGCCAGTGCGTAGGGCCCGCCGGGGACGACGACCTCCAGGATCTGGCTCATGCCAGCGTGACGAGGGCGAGTTCGTTCTCCCCCGCCAACAGCCGGTGATGCGGCAGCACCCGCACCGTGTAACCGACCGGCCCGGCCACCGGCAGCGGGGTCGTCGTCGAGAAGATCTGGTTGCCGCCCACCGTGCCGGTGTGCGTCATCGACACCGTCACCGGATCCTGCAGGACGTCGGCCGCATCGACGCGTCCCAGCACCGCCTGCACGACCACTTCGTCGGGCGCCAACCCGGCCAGATACACCGACGCCGTCAGCGTCAGTTCACTGCCCAGCAGCGGGGTATCGGGCAGACCGTAACTGTCCACATCGGTGATCTGGATCTTCGGCCATTCCTTGTGCACCCGTTGCCGATAGCCGGCCAACTGACGTGCCGCACCGAACGGCACCCCCGCGGAACCACTGTCGGGTTCGATGGTGGCCCGCAGCGACCGGGCGGCCGGCGCGTAATACTCCTCCGTGTAGTCACGCACCATCCGCGAGGCCAACACCTTGGGCCCCAACGCCTGCAGCGTGTGCCGCACCATCTCGACCCACCGCTCCGGCACCCCGTCGGCGTCGCGATCGTAGAACCTGGTGGTCACCGACGACTCCAGCAGGTCATACAGCGCGGCGGCCTCGATATCGTCGCGGCGGCTTTCGTCGGCGAGTCCGTCGGCGGTCGGGATCTCCCAACCGTTCTCGCCGTCGTACCACTCGTCCCACCAGCCGTCCCGGATGGACAGATTCAATCCACCGTTGAGCGCGCTCTTCATCCCGGAGGTGCCGCAGGCCTCCAGCGGGCGCAGCGGGTTGTTCAGCCACACGTCGCAACCCCAATACAGCAACCGGGCCATCGACATGTCGTAGTCGGGCAGGAACGCGATGCGATGCCGCACCTCAGAGCGGTCGGCGAATCGCACGATCTGCTGGATCAGCGCCTTGCCGCCGTCGTCGGCCGGGTGCGACTTGCCCGCCACGATCAGCTGCACCGGCCGTTCGGCGTCGAGCAGCAGCTTCTGCAGGCGGTCCTGGTCACGCAGCATCAGCGTCAGCCGCTTGTAGGTGGGCACCCGGCGGGCGAACCCGACGGTCAGCACGTCCGGATCGAAAGCGGTTGCGATCCAACCCAGTTCCGCCTCCGTCGCCCCACGGTCCAGACAGGAGCGGCGCAGCCGGCTGCGCACGTCGGTGATCAGCAGAGCCCGCAACTCGCAGCGGATCCGCCACAGCTGCCCGGCGTCGACCTGTCGCAACCCCTGCCAGGTCTCGGGCTCCCGCAACAACGTCAGGTCCTCGCTGCCGAGCAGTTCTCGGCCGAGGTCCAGCCACTGCGGCGCCGCCCACGTCGGTGCGTGCACACCGTTGGTGATCGAGCCGATCGGCACCTCTTCCGGATCGAAACCCGGCCACAGCTCCGCGAACATCTCCCGGCTGACCCGACCGTGCAGCAGCGATACCCCGTTGGCCCGCTGCGCCAGCCGCAAACCCATGTGGGCCATGTTGAACTTCGACGGATCGTCCTCGGCGCCGAAGGCGATCACCCGGTCCGTCGATACCCCGGGGAGCAGCTTGGTGGCTTCGCCGAAATAGCGCCGCACCATCTCGACCGGGAACCGGTCGATACCCGCGGGCACCGGCGTATGCGTGGTGAACACCGTCGACGAGCGGACCACCGTGAGCGCGGTGTCGAAGTCCAGTCCGGCGTCGATGAGTTCACGGATCCGCTCGAGGCCGAGGAAACCGGCGTGCCCCTCGTTCATGTGGAACACCTCCGGGGCCGGCAGTCCCTCCACCTCCGTGTACGCCCGGATGGCCCGGACGCCGCCGATTCCGGCCAGGATCTCCTGCTTGATCCGGTGCTCCTGATCACCTCCGTAGAGTCGATCGGTCACCCCGCGCAACTCGTGCTCGTTCTCGCCGATGTCGGAATCCAGCAACAGCAACGGGATTCGTCCGACCTGAGCCACCCAGACGTGTGCGAACAGCTGTGCACCGTCGGGCATCGCCAATTCGATGAGCACTGCCTGACCGGCGGCGTCGGTGAGTAAGCGCAGCGGCAGGCCCTGCGGATCCAGCGACGGGTACGTCTCGTGCTGCCACCCGTCAGCTGTCAGGGACTGCCGGAAATAGCCCGAGCGGTAGTACAAGCCGACCGCGATCAGCGGCAGTCCCAGATCCGAGGCGGACTTCAGATGATCGCCGGCCAGGATGCCCAGGCCACCGGAGTAGTTGGGCAACACCTCGGCCACCCCGAACTCCATGGAGAAATAGGCGATGCCGTGCGGCAGTTCGACACCGTCGGCGGCCTGGTCCTGGTACCACAACGGCCGGCTCAGGTATTCGTCGAGTTCGGCGGACAGGCTGTCGACGCGCTGCAGAAAACCCTCATCGGCGGCGAGTTCGTCGAGCCGCCGCGGGCTCACCGCGCCGAGCAGCGCCACCGGGTCCGCGCCGACCTGGCCCCACAACGACGGTTCGACGGCCTCGAACAGATCCTGCGTCGGTTTGTGCCACGACCATCGCAGGTTGACCGAGAGTTTCTCCAATGCGGCGAGCCGCTCTGGAAGATGGGCCCGGACGGTGAACCTGCGGAGAGCCTTCACACGAGCCAACCTTACTTACCGATCGGCCGTCGGCACCGGGCAACCGCGCTCCAGGTACCGGTTCGATCAACCAACCCGCACAACTATGTGTCCCGGCCACTAGGTTGGGTACTCAGAGTCGGTAACAAGCGCGTCGAGGCAGAACCAGAGACCAGACGGACCGCGGTCACCGAAGGCGGCGGCCGCACCGAGTGAGGAGATTCGTGCGTGACCGGTCGTATCGAGATCGATGACGTCGAGCCCACGCTGTCCGGAGGACGGTTCCCCGCCAAGGCGGTGGTGGGCGAGGTCGTGCCGGTAAAGGCGACGGTGTGGCGCGAGGGCCACGAGGCGGTGTCCGCAACCCTGGTGGTGCGCTATCACGGCACCTCCTACCCGCCACTGGCGCAGGACCCGCCGGGGATGGAAAGCACCCCCCGGGCCACGATCGCCGCGTCGCGCATCAAACCGCTGCTGCTGCCCATGGGCCCGGGACAGACCCCGGACGTCCTGCACGGCCAGTTCACCCCCGATCAGGTCGGGCTCTGGACCTTCCGGATCGACGGCTGGGGGGATCCATTCGCCACCTGGCGTAAGGGGGTCACCGCCAAGCTGGACGCGGGTCAGGGCGAGACCGAGCTGTCCAACGACCTACTGATCGGCGCGGAACTGCTGGAACGGGCCGCCACCGGCGTGCCGCGCCAGCAGCGTCACCCCCTGCTGGAAGCTGCGGCCGCGTTGCGCGAGCCGGGCGACCCGCTCAGCCGTGCCGGCGCCGCCCTCTCCCCGGCGATCGCCGATCTGCTGCGGCACTACCCGCTGCGTGAACTGTTGACTCGTGGTCAACAGTTCGGGGTGTGGGTGGACCGTCCGGCGGCCCGTTTCGCCTCCTGGTACGAGATGTTCCCCCGGTCCACCGGCGGTTGGGACAGCTCCGGCAAGCCTGTGCACGGGACGTTCGCGACGGCAGCCAAGGAGCTGCCTCGGATTTCCCGGATGGGTTTCGACGTGGTGTACCTGCCGCCCATCCATCCGATCGGCGAGGTCCATCGCAAGGGGCGGAACAACACCGTGACCGCCGCCCCGGGCGATGTCGGTTCGCCGTGGGCGATCGGCAGCGCCGAGGGTGGCCATGACGCGGTCCATCCCGACCTGGGCACCATCGAGGACTTCGACGATTTCGTCTCTGCCGCAGCGGATCAGGGCTTGGAGGTCGCGCTGGACCTGGCGCTGCAGTGCGCACCGGATCACCCGTGGGCCAAGGAACACCCCGAATGGTTCACCGTGTTGCCCGACGGCACCATCGCCTATGCCGAGAACCCACCGAAGAAATATCAGGACATCTATCCGCTGAACTTCGACAACGACCCGGCCGGGCTCTATGCCGAGGTACTGCGCGTGGTGCGATTCTGGATTTCCCACGGCGTCAAGACCTTCCGGGTGGACAATCCGCACACCAAGCCGCCGAACTTCTGGGCCTGGCTGATCGGCAAGGTAAAGAACGAGGACCCCGACGTGCTGTTCCTGGCCGAGGCTTTCACCCGCCCGGCCCGGTTGTACGGCCTGGCCAAACTCGGTTTCACCCAGTCGTATTCGTATTTCACCTGGCGCACCGCGAAATGGGAGCTGACCGAGTACGGCCAGCAGATCGCCGAATATGCCGACGTCGCGCGGCCGAACCTGTTCGTCAACACCCCCGACATCCTGCACGAGAGCCTGCAGCACGGCGGACCGGGAATGTTCGCCATCCGGGCGGTGCTGGCCTCGACGTTCAGTTCGGTGTGGGGGGTGTACTCCGGCTACGAACTGTTCGAACACCGTCCGGTGCGCGAGGGTAGTGAGGAGTACCTCGACTCGGAGAAGTACGAGCTGCGTCCCCGCGACTTCGATGCCGCAGTCGCCACCGGCCAGTCCCTGGAACCCTTCCTGTCCAGACTGAACGAGATCCGGCGGCTGCACCCGGCACTGCAACAGTTGCGCACCATCAAGTTCCATCATGTCGACAACGACGCGCTGCTGGCCTACAGCAAGTTCGACCCGGTGACCGGGGACTGTGTGCTGGTGGTGGTGACGCTCAACCCGTTCGGCGCCGAGGAGGGCACGCTCTGGCTGGACATGGCTGCGCTCGGCATGGAGGCCTACGATCGCTACTGGGTGCGCGACGAGGTCACCGGCGACGAATTCCATTGGGGGCAGTCCAATTATGTGCGTCTGGATCCGGCCCGCGCGGTCGCGCACATCCTCAACATGCCACTGATCCCCTACGACTCTCGACTGAACCTCTTGCGGAGGGAGTGAACGACGTTGACCCGAACCAACCCGAACACCAGCATTCATCTGCGCCCCGGCGTGAACGACCTGCACCGGCTCGCGGCGGGCGAACACCACGACCCGCACTCCATCCTGGGTGCGCACGAGTACGGCGACCACACCGTCATCCGTGCGTTACGCCCGCACGCCGAGTCGGTGACCGCACTGATCGGTGGGCAGCGTTTTCCGCTCAACCATCTGGAGGCCGGCCTGTTCGCCGGGGCGGTTCCGTTCACCGACCTCGTCGACTACCGGCTGGAGGTGCAGTATCCGGGCGCGCCGGCGTTCACCGTCGCCGACCCGTACCGGTTCCTACCCACCCTGGGCGAGATGGATCTGCACCTGTTCGCCGAGGGCCGGCACGAACGGCTGTGGGAGATCCTGGGCGCGCACCGCCGCAGCTTCACCACCCCCGACGGCGTGGTGGAGGGGTACTCCTTCGCGGTGTGGGCACCGAACGCCAAGGGCGTCAGCCTGATCGGGGAGTTCAACCACTGGGACGGCGGTGCCGCGCCGCTGCGCGTGCTGGGATCGACCGGGGTCTGGGAGTTGTTCTGGCCGGACTTCCCCGACGACGGCCTCTACAAGTTCCGTGTGCACGGGGTCGACGGTTCGGTGACCGACCGGGCCGATCCGTTCGCCTTCGCCGCCGAGATCCCGCCGGCGACGGCGTCGCGGGTCACCGACAGCAGCTACACCTGGAACGATGACGACTGGATGGCCGGCCGCGCGCTGCGTAATCCGGTGTTCGAACCGATGAGCACCTACGAGGTGCACCTGATGTCGTGGCGGCCGGGTTTGAGCTACCGCGAACTCGCCGTCGAACTCACCGAATACGTGGTGGAGCACGGCTTCACCCACGTCGAGATGCTGCCGGTGGCCGCGCACCCGTTCAGTGGCTCCTGGGGTTACCAGGTCACCTCCTACTACGCGCCCACGCCGCGGCTGGGCAGTCCCGACGACCTGCGCTACCTCATCGACACGCTGCATCAGGCCGGTATCGGCGTGATCGTCGACTGGGTGCCCGCGCACTTCCCGAAGGATGCCTGGGCGTTGGGCCGATTCGACGGAACCGCCCTCTACGAGCACTCCGATCCGCGCCGCGGTGAGCAACTCGACTGGGGCACCTACGTTTTCGACTTCGGCCGGCCCGAGGTACGCAACTTCCTGGTCGCCAATGCGCTGTACTGGCTACAGGAGTACCACGTCGACGGCCTGCGGGTCGACGCCGTGGCCTCGATGCTGTATCTGGATTATTCGCGACCCGAGGGTGGCTGGACGCCGAACGTGTACGGCGGCCGGGAGAACCTGGAGGCCGTGCAGTTCCTGCAGGAGATGAACGCCACGGTGCACAAGGTGACGCCCGGCATCGTCACGATCGCCGAGGAGTCCACCTCGTGGCCCGGTGTCACGCGCCCGACCAACCTTGGTGGCCTCGGTTTCTCGATGAAGTGGAACATGGGCTGGATGAACGACACCCTGGAGTTCATCAAGCGCGACCCGATCCACCGCAGCTATCACCACCACGAGATCACCTTCTCCATGCTCTACGCGTTCAGTGAGAACTACGTGCTGCCGATCAGCCACGACGAGGTGGTGCACGGCAAGGGCACGCTGTGGACCCGGATGCCGGGCAATGACCACAACAAGGCAGCTGGGCTGCGCGGCCTGCTGGCCTACCAGTGGGCGCACCCGGGCAAGCAGCTGCTGTTCATGGGTCAGGAGTTCGGCCAGCGCGCCGAATGGTCCGAGGAGCGGGGCCTCGACTGGTACCAGCTGTCCGAGCAGAGCTTTTCCACCGGTATCGCCCGGCTGGTCACCGACATCAATGCGCTCTACCGCAGCCGGCGCGCGCTGTGGTCACGCGACACCGTGCCCGAGGGATACTCCTGGATCGACGCCAACGACTCGGCCAACAATGTGCTGAGCTTCCTGCGGTTCGGCGATGACGGCACCGCACTGGCGTGCGTGTTCAACTTCTCCGGCGCCGAACACGCCCAGTACCGCCTGGGCCTGCCGCAGGCCGGCACCTGGCGCGAGGTGCTCAACACCGACGCCACCATCTACAACGGGTCCGGGCTCGGCAACCTGGGCGCGGTGGAGGCCACCCCCGAACCCTGGCACGGACGCCCGGCCTCCGCGGTCATGGCGCTGCCGCCGCTGGCCGCGCTCTGGTTCGAACTCGACCGGTAACCTTTTCCCGCGAGCTAGTACAGGGCGTTGGCGAGCTTGCGACGCGCCGCCAGCACCTCCGGGTCGGCAGCATCGAACAGCTCGAAGAGCTCGATCAGCCGGGTGCGTGCGGCGGTGCGCTCGTCACCGGCCGTGCGTTTGATCAACGCGATCAACCGGTCGAAGGCACCCTCGATGTTCTGCTGCAGGATCTCCACGTCGGCGGCGGCGAACGCTGCCTCGGTGTCCTCGGGGGCGGCGTCGGCCAGCGCCGGCGCGTCGGCCGGGTGTGTCGTGGCACGCTGCAGGAAGGTGATTTGCCGGATGGCGCCCGCGGCCTCGGCGTCGTTCGGCTTGGCGGCCAGGATCTCCTGGTAGGCGGTCAGCGCGGCGTCGAAGTCGCCGTTGTCCAGATGCGCCCGAGCCTGTTCCAACGCGGGGTCGACCTGCTCGGCCTGCTCCGGGACACCGCTGAGCTTGCCGGCGGTCGCACTGATCAGGGAGTCGATCCACTGCCGCAGCTGATCTGCCGGCTGCGGGCCCTGGAAGCTCGAGATCGGCTGGCCACCGGCCAGCGCGACCACGGTGGGTACCGCCTGCACCCCGAACATCTGCGCCACCCGCGGGGTGGTGTCGACGTTGACCATCGCCAACGACCACGTGCCGCCGTCCTCCTGCGCGAGAGCGCCGAGGCTGTCGGCGAGCTGCACGCTGGCGTCGCTGCGCGGGGTCCACAGCAGCACCACCACCGGGATTTCACCGGAACGGATCAGGACCTCGGCTTCGAGGTTCGCCTCGGTGACCTGCACCGCACCCGTCACCTCGGACGGTGCGGCGGCTCCGGGCGGAGGCGGCGGCGGCTGCTTGAGAGCGGACAGATCGAATGCGCCGGCCAGGGCCGGCCCGATGGAGGGGCGTGGACGCGTCACGCCACCAAGTTTGGCATGTCTTCGCCGCGGTTGGCAGCGACGGTGCGTGCATCGATCCGGCCGGTCCGGTCGGCCCAGATGACGAAGATCACACTTCCCAGCGGCACGATGCTGCCCAGCAACGCACCCGCCCACGTCAGCAGGCTCCACTTGCGGGCGATGCCGACCAGCAGAGCGGCGACCAGGAAAGCCATGAAGATGCCGCCGTGCAGGGGCCCGAAGATCTTGACGCCGATCTCGGTGGTCCCGGCCAGGTGCTTGAAGTACATGCCGACCAGCAGCCCCACCCAGCTGAACGCTTCCGCGATCGCGATCAACCGGAACCAGCCCGCCACGCTGCGGACGTCATAGTTGTTAGCCATGGACGCCATTGTGCCGCAGCGGGCGGCCAGCTACTACATTGCGTCGTTGTTCAAACTGAGCGCATTCTCAGCGGTCAGGGGCGGCGCAGGATGAGCGCGTCGCCCTGTCCGCCGGCACCGCACAGGGCCGCGACGGCGTAGCCGGAGCCCTTGCGGGCCAGCTCCAGGGCCGCGTGCAGGGTGATCCGCGCGCCCGACGTGCCGATCGGGTGCCCGATGGCGATGGCGCCACCGTTGACGTTGACCTTGGCCGGATCGACGCCGAGCTCCTTGGTCGAGGCCAGCGACACCGCGGCGAACGCCTCGTTGATCTCGATGACATCGAGGTCGTCGACGGTGATGCCCTCGCGCTCGATGGCCTTCTTGATGGCGTTGGCCGGCTGGCTCTGCAGCGTCGAGTCCGGACCGGCGACCACACCGTGCGCGCCGATCTCGGCGAGCCAGCTCAGTCCCAGCTCCTCGGCCTTGGCCTTGCTCATCACCACGACAGCGGCCGCGCCGTCGGAGATCTGCGACGCCGACCCGGCGGTGATGGTGCCGTCCTTGCGGAAGGCCGGCTTCAGGCCGCCGAGCGACTCCGCGGTGGTGTTGGCGCGGATGCCCTCGTCCTCGTTGAACTCGATCGGGTCACCCTTGCGCTGCGGGATCGAGACCGGCACGACCTCGTCGGTGAACACCCCGTCCTTCCAGGCCGCCGCGGCCTTTTGGTGCGACTGGGCGGCCAGTTCGTCCTGCTCCGCGCGGGTGAACTGGTCGACGTCGTTGCGCTGCTCGGTCAGCGCGCCCATGGGCTGGTCGGTGAACACGTCGTGCAGGCCGTCGTAGGCCAGGTGGTCGACCAGGGTCGCGTCGCCGTATTTGTAGCCTTCGCGGCTCTTGGGCAGCAGGTGCGGGGCCTGGCTCATCGACTCCTGGCCACCGGCCACCACGACCTCGAACTCGCCGGCGCGGATCAGCTGGTCGGCCAGCGCGATGGCGTCGATCCCGGACAGGCACATCTTGTTGATGCTCAACGAGGGCACGTCCCAGGGCACACCGCCGGCGACGGCGGCCTGGCGGGCGGGCATCTGCCCGGCGCCGGCGGTCAGCACCTGGCCCATGATCACGTAGTCGACGAGAGACGCGGGAACGTTGGCCTTCTCGAGCGCCGCCTTGATGGCGATCCCGCCGAGGTCACTGGCCGAGAAGTCCTTCAGCGAGCCCATCAGCTTGCCGACCGGGGTGCGCGCTCCGGCCACGATCACCGATGTCGTCATGTCCAACCTCCAAATCGAGTAGCCAGTCCGAGGAGCCGCGGTGTGGCAGATCCCACAGGCATAAAAAGTTCGGTATCAGGTTACCTTTACCGTATGACCACCGAGCACGTCGATGCCCGTCCGGCGCTGTCCAGCGCGCTGGTGACCGCGATCGATCATGTCGGCATCGCGGTGCCCGATCTCGATGCCGCGGCGAAGTGGTACCACGACCACCTCGGCATGATCGTGCTGCACGAAGAGATCAACGAGGAGCAGGGCGTCCGTGAGGCGATGCTCTCGGTGCGCGGCGCGGCCAAGGGCAGCGTGCAGGTCCAGCTGCTGGCTCCGCTGAACGAGAACTCGACGATCGC
Organism: Mycobacterium sp. AMU20-3851; assembly: GCF_043974665.1. Classification (NCBI taxonomy): domain Bacteria; kingdom Bacillati; phylum Actinomycetota; class Actinomycetes; order Mycobacteriales; family Mycobacteriaceae; genus Mycobacterium; species Mycobacterium sp. AMU20-3851. Next base: position 1,509,771 of record NZ_CP146371.1, on the reverse strand, counting down.
CAAGTTCATCGACCGCAGCGGTCCGGGTCTGCAGCAGCTGGCGTACCGCACCAGTGACATCGACGCCCTGTCCGAGAAGCTGCGGGCCGACGGCGTCCGCCTGCTCTACGACGCCCCGCGTCGCGGTACCGCGGACTCGCGGATCAACTTCATCCACCCCAAGGACGCCGGCGGCGTGCTGGTCGAACTCGTCGAGCCGAACCCGGACGCACAGCACTGACGCCGAGCTAGGACCATCGCCGGGTGGGCGCCCGGTTCGCACGGTTGTTCCAGCACGCCGTGTGCCAATGCCTGCGGTCCTCGATATCACCGTGATCCACCGGCAGCACCACCACATGGGGTGTGCCCGGACGGATCTCGTGGTCACAACCGGGGCACCGGTAGGCCTTGGTCGCCCGCGCCGCCGAGACCGTCTTGACCTCGTAGTCGTAGCCGTCCGGTCCTGCTTCCACCCGCCGCTGGCTGAGCCACTGCGGCAGCGGGGTCGCGGCCCGACGGTCGGGCCGCCTGCGGGCCACTAGAACGACCGGCCCATCAGAACAGCCGGAATTCAGCGTTGTCCATGCCCCGCATCTTGTCGTAATCCAGGATCACACAACGGATTCCGCGATCGGTGGCCAGAGTGCGCGCCTGCGGCTTGATCTGCTGCGCGGCGAAGACACCGCTGACCGGTGCGAGCAGGGTGTCCCGGTTCAGCAGATCCAGGTACCGGGTCAGCTGCTCCACACCGTCGATCTCGCCGCGACGCTTGATCTCCACCGCGACCGATCGGCCGGTCTCATCGCGGCACATCAAATCGACGGGACCGATCGCGGTCATGTACTCCCGGCGGACCAGGGTGAACCCGGCGCCCAGCAGTTCGACGTGCTCGGCGAGCAGCTCCTGCAGGTGTGCCTCCACGCCGTCCTTGACCAGACCGGGGTCCACACCGAGCTCATGGCTGGAGTCGTGCTCGATGTCCTCGACGGTGATGCGCAGCTGCTCCCCGGCCTTGTTCTCCACCACCCACACCGGCGCCGCCTCGTCGGCGAGCTCCTCGGTCGTCCAACAGGGCGGGGTCATCCAGTTCAGCGGCTTGTAAGCACGGTCGTCGGCGTGCACGCTCACCGATCCATCCGCCTTGAACAGCAGCAGGCGACGGGCGGACGGGAGGTGTGCCGTGAGCCGGCCGACGTAGTCGACGGTGCACTGGGCGATGACGAGACGCACGCAACCACCTTAGATTGCGGCCGCCGGTTCACTAGGCTGACGCCACGATGACGGACACGAAGAGCGCGGCCCAACGTCTCGGCCGGGTCCTGGAACGGATGACGAGACAGACCGGTCGCGTCGGCGGGACCCCCGAGTACGGATCGTGGATCCTCGGGCGCGTCTCGGAGAGCCAGCAGCATCGACGCATTCGTATCCAGCTGATCCTCACCACGGTGGTGCTCGGCGCCAACCTGATCGGTGTCGTGGTCGCCGGCCTCGTCGTGACCGTCACCTTCCCGGTGCCCAGCGTGTTCGACCCCCAGGTTCGCTGGATCACCTTCGCGGTGGCTCCGGCCTATGTCGTGCTGGCCTTCGTGGTGGGCGTCATCTGGGCGACCAACCGGGTGATCAACAACGTCCGGTGGGCCATCGCAGAGCGCGAGCCGTCACAGACCGACCAGCTCAACACCTTCTTCGCACCCTGGCGGCTGAGCCGGGTCCTGCTCGCGCTGTGGGGCGGCGGCGCCGTGGTGCTGACCCTGCTCTACGGACTGCAGGACACCGACTACATCCCAAAGGTACTGCTGGGCATCAGCTTTCCCGGCATCGTGGTCTCGGCGAGCAGTTACCTGTTCACCGAGTTCGCGCTGCGTCCGGTTGCGGCGCAGGCGCTGGAGGTCGGTTCGCCGCCGCGCCGGTTCGCCCCGGGCATCATGGGACGCACCCTGACGGTGTGGGCACTCGGGTCCGGTGTGCCCGTGCTCGGCATCCTGCTGGCCGCCGTGATCACGCTCTCCATGCAGATCGTGTCCCCCACCCAATTCGCGGTGGCGGTGATGATCCTGGCGCTCTTCGCACTCGCCTTCGGCTTCATCCTGATGTGGATCCTGGCCTGGCTGACCGCCACCCCGGTACGGGGGGTACGCGCGGCGCTCAACCGGGTCGAGCAGGGCGACCTCGACACCAACCTGGTGGTCTTCGACGGCACCGAACTGGGCCAGCTGCAACGCGGTTTCAACTCCATGGTCGCCGGCTTACGAGAACGCGAACGGGTGCGCGACCTGTTCGGCCGGCACGTCGGCCGCGAGGTGGCGGCACTGGCCGAACAGCAGCGACCACAACTGGGCGGCGAGGAGTTGCACGCCGCGGTCATCTTCATCGACATCATCGGCTCCACGAAACTGGTCGCCAGCATGCCCGCCCGCGACATCGTCGACCTGCTCAACCGGTTCTTCGCCGTCGTCGTCGACGAAGTGGACCGGCACCACGGCCTGGTCAACAAGTTCGAGGGTGACGCCGTGCTGGCGGTCTTCGGTGCCCCGGTAGCCCTGGACAACGCCGAGGACGAGGCGCTCGCGGCCGCCCGCGCGATGGCGACGCGACTGCGCATCGAGGTGCCCGAGGTCGACGCCGGAATCGGCGTCGCGGCCGGCCAGGTGGTGGCCGGAAACGTCGGCGCCAAGGAACGCTTCGAATACACCGTGATCGGGGAACCGGTCAATGAAGCGGCCCGACTGTGCGATCACGCGAAGTCCGTCCCGGGTCATCTGGTGGCATCCTCGGACACCCTGGCGAATGCAAGCGAATCCGAAAGCGTCCATTGGTCGTTGGGTGGCGAGGTGATCCTGCGCGGCCTCGATCAGCCGACCCGGTTGGCACTACCGGTCTGAGGGTCCCTCACCGATGAGCGCGGTGGCGGCATCCACTGCGTCCTGCACGGTGCTGAAGCGGAAGTCCTCGAACTCGGAGCCCTCGCCGATCACCATCCGGTCCGGGTCGACGATGAGTCCGACCTTTCCACGGTCGCGCAGCGCCGCGCTCATCCCGGACAGCAGCCCCTTGGCTGCCTCGTCGATGTCGTCGGCCCGCGTGACGTCCAGGATGCCCACCGTGAAGTCGTCGCAATTGCGGTCGACCGTGCGTACCACCTGCTCGGCCCCGCAGAACAACAGGTCACCGTGCGTCTCGTAGACCCGGATAGTGTCGCGCGGCTCGTAGATCGCCCGCAGGGTGGCCCGTGAATCGCGGGACACCGTCAAAAAATGCAAGCCGAGTTCCTCGGAAAGCTTGCGGCACAACAATACCGACCGGACACTGTTTCCCCGGGCATCCAACAGCGGCGAGTAGGTGCCGATCCCGAGTTGACCGGGCAGCACCGCCAAGATCCCGCCGCCGACACCACTCTTGGCCGGCATACCGACCGCGCTGACCCAATCCCCCGCCGCGTCGTACATGCCGCAGGTCACCATCACCGACAGCGTGCGGCGCACCACGGCGGCGTCGGTGACCCGGCGTCCGGTCAGCGGGTTCATCCCGCTCCGGGCCAGGGTGGCCGCCATCCGGGCCAGGTCCGCCGCGGTCACCTTCAGTGAGCATTGCCGGAAGTACACGTCCAGCACGTCATCGGGATCGTCATCCAGCACACCGAAACTGGCGAGCATGTAGGCGATCGCACGGTTGCGGTCCCCGGTGGCCTTCTCCGACGCATACACCTCGGGGTCGATGTGTAGCCGGCGGCCCGCGAAGGCCGAGTAGTAATCCTGGATCAGCGCGAAGCGTTCATCCGGCGAGGAGCCCGGCACCAGCGACACCGCGGCGATGGCACCGGCATTGATCATCGGATTCTTCGGACGCTTGGTCGCCTTGTCCACACTGATCTCGTTGAACGCCTCACCGGAGGGCTCCACCCCGATCTTCGCATCGACCGCCGCGTAGCCCGCACCGTCCAGTGCGAGCGCGTAGGTGAACGGCTTCGATATCGACTGGATGGTGAATTCGGTTGCCGCGTCGCCGGACTCGTAGATGAACCCGTCCGACGAGGACAGCGCGACACCGAAGCCGCCGGGGTCGACACGGGTCAACTCCGGGATGTAGTCGGCCAACTCCCCGTCGTCGACATCGGCGAACTCGGCACGTACCTGGTCGAGGTAACGCTGTACCTGATGGGACACACCAAGATTCTAGGCAGCCCCGCGCTAGGCCTGCGGGTACGGCGCGAACCGTTGGTCGAACCCCGCCTTGCGGACCGCGATCTGGGCCGCCCGCTCGGCCGCCGTCACATAGCGGGTGCCGGGCGGCAGTACCGAATCCAACTCGCTGCGCCGGACCACCGTCGCGCTCACCGTCGGCAGGTGCTCCACATTCGGATCGATGTCCTGGAAGCGGATCGAGATGGTGCCCTGATTCAGGCCGCCGGTGGACACCCAGTTGGCCACGCCGGGATCGCTGGGCGAGACGACGATCGTGTACGTGCTACCGGCGGGGTCGTCGGGCACCGCCTGGACGTTGTTGAGGCTGGTCTGCTCGTTCCAGTAGTCCTTGGTGATGGTCCAGTCATCGGTGACCGGGACGATGAAGTAGCCCGCACCGGCACGGTCGATGGTGATGACCAGAGCTTCGTCGTCGGCGAGCTGGAAGTACCCCGCGCTCTGCAATTGGGTGGCAAGGAATTCCGCGTTGCGGGTCGGGTTCTTCAGGACGTTGGGTTCGATGCGCTGCCCGGTGGTCGGATCCGTGGTGGCGACCGCCATGTACTGCGCTTCGCGCTGGATGCCCAGCGCCATGATGACCGCGGTGACCGCCCCGCGGAGCACCGGCGGCACGAAGGGCAGCGGAGGCACCACCGACACCAGTGCCGTGAGCAGCTTGCTGCGCACCACTGCCGGGCCGATCCCGGGGATGGCGAACCCGCCCAGCTGACTGAACAGACTGTTCGGCGGGCCGCCCACCCGGCTGATCTCCAGACTCATGGGATGCTGGTTCGTCCAGTCCGACAAGGTGTTCCGGGTCGCGATCAACGTGGTGTCGGCGGTCAACTGCAGGTGGTTCTGCCGGCCGTTGGCCGGCTTGGAGTCCGCGGTGATGGTGAAGGTGCCATCGGCGTTGATGACCAATTTGTCCTTGGTCAGTACCGCCGCGGTGTTGCCGGTCAGACCGGTCAGCACGCTGAACGTGGTGTCGGCGGGCAGATTCTCCAGATCATCGAATCGGCCGGTGATCACGTACGACGAGGCCCCGTTCACTCCCATGAAGCGGTAGATGGTGTCGGGATTGTCGTAGAGGATGCGCGACGCCCCGACGGACTGGCCGTACCAGGCGTGCGGCGGGGCGACCTGCATGACCACCGTGGGTTTGGCCGAGTTCAGCAGTTGCTGCTGGAAAGCCGATGCCATCGCATAGGCGTCGACCGCCGCATCGAGGCGATCGACGTTCTCCTGGTCCGGGCCGTTGACGCGGTCGAACTGCTGCTGCGCGGCGCGCAGGAATCCGCCCCGCAGCACCATTTTCACCAGCTTGACCGGCAGTGAGTTGACGATGCGCTGCGCGAGTTTCTCCGCTCGCAGCTGGTCCGGGGTGCCCAACGGGCTGACCGGCACCGCGGCGGCGCTCGTCGTCTGCGGGTCGGCCACGGATTCCACGGTTTTCGCGGTGTCGTGGCCGACTTCCCGCCGCGCGGCCGCCAGCGCCGTCAGCGCGGCCGGGCTGTCGGCCGGTGCCGGCGGATCGTCCGATGAGCGGTGGACGTCGTCGGCGATGGCCGAGGCCTGTTTCGGTTCGGCGTCCGGTTCGGCATTCGCACGCACGGCGGGCCGGCGCTGCACCCGCGCGGAGCGTTCCGGGACACCTGCGGTCCGCACCGTCAGTGACGTCCGGTCTGCCTTCTGCCGTTGCGGTGGCGCCTTTTTCGTGTCGCGGGCATCACGACCGGTGTCCGTGCCGGTGGACTCCCCCGCGTCCGAGCCGCTCGATGCGCTGGATGCGGATCCCGGATCACCGGTGTCGGCGGAGGCGGTGCCCGAGGCGATGGTGGCCCCGACACCGAGCGCCACCGCAAGCGCACCGACCCGCCCGATGACTGCCGCACTGCGCATCATGTAGCCGCCTTCTTGCCGGAACCCGATCTTCGTTATAGCAGCGCCCCGGTACTGCAGCAGCCGATCGGACCGATTCGCCGGGGGCGGCCGACGGCTCAGGTCGCCGAGGCGCGGCGCCGCCGCACCCGGGACCGGACGAAGAAGCCGACTCCGACGAGGACGGCGGCGAGCACCACGTACTGCAGCGTGCTCGTGTACGGGTCGATGCGGTGCCAGTTCGCGCCCAGCAGGTACCCGGCAAGGATGAATGCCGAGTTCCAGATCAGGCTGCCGGCCAGGGTCAGGCCCGTGAAGATCGCAAAGTTCATCCGCTCGATTCCGGCCGGAATGGATATGAAGCTGCGGAACAGCGGCAGCATTCGCCCGAAGAACACGGCCTTGTGGCCGTGCCGCTCGAACCAGGCCTTGGTTTTGTCGAAGTCCGTGCCGTCCATCAGCGGCATCCTGGAGACGATGTGCCGGATGCGATCGTGGCCGAGCCAGGCACCGAGGGCGTAGAGCATCCAGGCACCGAGGACCGAGCCCGCCGTCGTCCAGATGATCGCGCCCACCAGCGACAGTTCACCGAGTCGTGCGGCGAATCCGGCCATCGGCAGGATGACTTCGCTCGGCACGGGCGGGAACAGATTCTCGATCAGGATGGCCAGGCCCGCGCCCAGGCCGCCGAGGCGCTCCATGAGCTCGACGGCCCAACCGGCCGGACCGTCGAGCTGGTAGACCTCGTCAGGGCTGGTCATGCGGCGGTCACTCCTGGTTCGTCGGGGGAAGCCTGTCATCGGCGCGGCGCGCCACTCTCCATCCCTGTACCCCCGCAGGCACCCCACGCGAAACCCCACCGGCCACATCGATGTCGGTTTTCCGCCAGTGATGTCTGACGGCGGGTGTAAGGGTGAAGGCATGTACGACGATTTCGACCGCTGTTACCGCGCCGTCCAATCCAAGGACGCCCGGTTCGACGGATGGTTCGTCACCGCCGTGCTCACCACGGGTATCTACTGCCGTCCCAGTTGCCCGGTGCGCCCGCCGCTGGCCCAGAACCTGCGCTTCTATCCGACCGCCGCCGCGGCCCAGAAGGCGGGTTTCCGGGCCTGTAAACGGTGCCGGCCGGACGCGTCCCCCGGCTCGCCGGAGTGGAACGTCCGAGGCGACGTGGTGGCCCGGGCGATGCGGCTGATCGCCGACGGGACCGTCGACCGCTGCGGTGTCACCGGGCTCGCCGCCCAGCTGGGGTACACCACCCGGCAGCTGGAACGCCTGCTGCAGGCCGAGGTGGGGGCCAACCCGCTGGCGCTGGCCCGCGCCCAGCGAACCCAGACCGCTCGGGTGCTCATCGAGACGACCGATCTGCCGTTCAGCGATGTGGCGTTCGCGGCCGGGTTCAGCAGCATCCGGCAGTTCAACGACACCGTGCGGTCCGTCTGTGCGCTCACGCCGACGGCCCTGCGCCAACGCGCCCGCGCCCGCGGCCGGGACGACGCCGCCGGCCCGGATGCGCTGTCCCTGCGACTGCCGGTGCGCACCCCGTTCGCCTACGAAGGGGTGTTCGGCCATCTGGCCGCGAGCGCAGTGCCCGGGGTGGAGGAGGTCCGCGACGGGGCCTACCGGCGCACGTTGCGGCTCCCGTCCGGTTCCGGCGTAGTGGCGCTGACGCCGTACCCCGACCATGTGCGATGCCGGTTGGTCATCGATGACTTCCGGGACCTTGCCGCGGCGATCGCCCGCTGCCGCCGCCTGCTGGACCTCGACGCCGACCCCACCGCGATCATCGACGCCCTGAGCCCGGACGCGCAGCTGGGCGCCCTGGTGGCCAAGGCGCCGGGGCAGCGCATCCCCCGCACGGTCGATGAACCGGAACTGGCGGTGCGGGTCGTGCTCGGTCAGCAGGTCTCCGTCAAAGCGGCCCGCACCCACGCGGGCCGGATCGCCGAGGCGTACGGGACGCCCTTCACCGATCCCGGGGGCGAGCTGACCCGCATCTTCCCGTCGGTGGAGCAATTGGCCGCTCTCGATCCCGGCACCCTCGCCATGCCCGCGACGCGACGCCGAACGCTGACAACCCTGATCGGCGCGCTGGCCGACGGCGACGTCGACCTCAGTGCCGGCGCCGACTGGAACCGGGCCAGGACGCAGCTGGCCGCATTGCCGGGCATCGGTCCGTGGACCACGGAACTGATCGCCATGCGGGGCCTCGGCGATCCGGACGCCTTCCCGGTGACGGACTTGGGGGTTCGCATCGCGGCAGAGGCCGTGGGGCTGCCCGCCACAGCGGACAGCCTGATGGCGCACAGCTCGCGCTGGCGCCCGTGGCGGGCGTATGTGACCCAGCATCTGTGGACCGCGCTCGACCATGCAGTCAACGAGTGGCCTCCGCGGTCGCTCCGAGAGGAGAGATGATGGCAGACATGCAATTCCGGGTGATGGACAGTCCCGTCGGGGTCCTGACGTTGGCCGGCGCCGACGGTCGCCTGCAACATCTGCGGATGGAGGATCAGACCTATGAGCCGAGCCGGACCGGCTGGGAGCCCGACGACACGGCATTCCCGGACGCCGTGGAACAGTTGACCGCCTACTTCGACGGATCGCTGACCGGATTCGATCTGGATCTGCAGCTGGGCGGGACACAGTTCCAGCGCCGTGTCTGGGAGGCGCTGCTGACGATCCCGTACGGCCAGAAGCGAACATACGGGGAGATCGCGCAGCAGGTGGACGCGCCCACGGCGTTCCGCGCCGTCGGTCTTGCGAATGGCCATAATCCGATCGGCATCATCGTGCCGTGCCACCGAGTTATCGGCGCAAATGGCAGTTTGACCGGATATGGCGGCGGGCTGGACCGCAAGAGAAAGCTTCTGGATATGGAGAAGAGCGCTTCAGAATTGGCGCTCTTCGATTAGCGAAAATAAATAGCCGAATGGTCTTTGGCCATTATTTTCGGCGCTGAATGCACAAATGCCGCGGCCCTCCAAACTGGGTTTGGAGGGCCGCGGGCTTAATGTGTGTTCGGCGGTGTCCTACTTTTCCACCCTGTTGGGTAGTATCATCGGCGCTGGTAGGCTTAGCTTCCGGGTTCGGGATGGGACCGGGCGTTTCCCTGCCGCTATGGCCGCCGTAACTTTATTCACCCTTTTCTGGGCGCCCCCACGCGTGTGGTGGGGGAAGTGTGTTTTGGTGGTGGAGTGTGTCAACCGTTGTGGGTTGATACGTGTTCCGTTTGTGGTGTGGTTGCGGGCGTTGTTTGATTGCGTCTTTTTTTCTTACACGGTGTTTATCTGCTACCCACGGATGGTGGGTGTGTGTAAGTTTTCGGCCGGTTAGTGCCAGTTCCCTAAACCTATTGCTAGGTGTACAGGTCTGGTCTATCGATCCCATGGTCTGTGGGGGGCCTTATCCCTCTAAAAGGGTGAGAAGCCTGGTCTTGGAGAAGGTTTCCCGCTTAGATGCTTTCAGCGGTTATCCTGTCCGAACGTGGCTATCCAGCCGTGCCCCTGGTGGGACAACTGGTGGACCAGAGGTTCGTCCGTCCCGGTCCTCTCGTACTAGGGACAGGTTTCCTCAAGCTTCTGACGCGCGCGGCGGATAGAGACCGAACTGTCTCACGACGTTCTAAACCCAGCTCGCGTGCCGCTTTAATGGGCGAACAGCCCAACCCTTGGGACCTGCTCCAGCCCCAGGATGCGACGAGCCGACATCGAGGTGCCAAACCATCCCGTCGATATGGACTCTTGGGGAAGATCAGCCTGTTATCCCCGGGGTACCTTTTATCCGTTGAGCGACACCCCTTCCACTCAGAGGTGCCGGATCACTAGTCCCGACTTTCGTCCCTGCTCGACATGTACGTCTCGCAGTCAAGCTCCCTTGTGCACTTACACTCAACACCTGATTGCCGTCCAGGTTGAGGGAACCTTTGGGCGCCTCCGTTACATTTTAGGAGGCAACCGCCCCAGTTAAACTACCCACCAGGCACTGTCCCTGAACCGGATATACGGTTCGAAGTTAGAGGCCCAATACGATCAGAGTGGTATTTCAACAATGACTCCACACACACTGGCGTGCATGCTTCACAGTCTCCCACCTATCCTACACAAACCGTATCGAGCACCAATACCAAGTTGTAGTGAAGGTCCCGGGGTCTTTTCGTCCTGCCGCGCGTAACGAGCATCTTTACTCGTAGTGCAATTTCGCCGAGTCTATGGTTGAGACAGTTGAGAAGTCGTTACGCCATTCGTGCAGGTCGGAACTTACCCGACAAGGAATTTCGCTACCTTAGGATGGTTATAGTTACCACCGCCGTTTACTGGGGCTTAAATTCTCCGCTTCACCCCGAAGGATTAACGGGTCCTCTTAACCTTCCAGCACCGGGCAGGCGTCAGTCCGTATACATCGTCTTGCGACTTCGCACGGACCTGTGTTTTTAGTAAACAGTCGCTTCTCACTGGTTTGTGCCACCCCCCACCGCTGCCGGCTGCAAGAGCCATGACAGTAGGAGGTCCCCCTTCTCCCGAAGTTACGGGGGCATTTTGCCGAGTTCCTTAACCATAGTTAACTCGTACGCCTTAGTATTCTCTACCTGACCACCTGTGTTGGTTTGGGGTACGGGCCGTGTGTGAACTCGCTAGAGGCTTTTCTCGGCAGCATAGGATCACCGAATTCGCCTCAATCGGCTATGCATCACCTCTCAGGATATGTGAGATCCGGATTTGCCTAGATCTCTCCCTACAGGCTTACCCCGGTATTACCACTGACCGGTACGGCTACCTTCCTGCGTCACCCCATCGCTTGACTACTACCAGAGAAGGTCCCGCGCAGCCGGCGACTTTCCGCTCCCGAAGGATTGGATAGGCCACCATTTGGGCGGTTAGTACCTCTGATTCATCATGGGCGCGCACACACGGGTACGGGAATATCAACCCGTTGTCCATCGACTACGCCTGTCGGCCTCGCCTTAGGTCCCGACTCACCCTGGGCGGACTGGCCTGCCCCAGGAACCCTTGGTCTTTCGGCGGGCAAGGTTCTCACTTGCCTTATCGCTACTCATGCCTGCATTCTCACTCCCACACCCTCCACAACTGGATCACTCCGCTGCTTCACTGGATGCAGGACGCTCCCCTACCCATCGATTACTCGATGCCGCGGCTTCGGCGGTGTGCTTGAGCCCCGCTACATTATCGGCGCACAATCACTTGACCAGTGAGCTATTACGCACTCTTTCAAGGGTGGCTGCTTCTAAGCCAACCTCCTGGTTGTCTTCGCGACTGCACATCCTTTTCCACTTAGCACACGCTTAGGGGCCTTAGCCGGCGATCTGGGCTGTTTCCCTCTCGACGCACGGAGCTTATCCCCCGCCGTCTCACTGCCACGCTTTCACTTACCGGCATTCGGAGTTTGGCTGACGTCAGTAACCTTGTGAGGCCCATCGGCCATCCAGTAGCTCTACCTCCGGTAAGAAACACGCAACGCTGCACCTAAATGCATTTCGGGGAGAACCAGCTATCACGGAGTTTGATTGGCCTTTCACCCCTACCCACAACTCATCCCCTCAGTCTTCAACCTAAGTGGGTTCGGTCCTCCACAACATCTTACTGCTGCTTCAACCTGGCCATGGGTAGATCACTCCGCTTCGGGTCCAGAACACACCACTACACCAACCCCTCTGGATTGGATACGCCCTATTCAGACTCGCTTTCGCTGCGGCTACCCCACACGGGTTAACCTCGCGACATGTCCCTGACTCGCAGGCTCATTCTTCAAAAGGCACGCCATCACCCCACGCAAGCGAGGGCTCTGACGGATTGTAGGCACACGGTTTCAGGTACTATTTCACTCCCCTCCCGGGGTACTTTTCACCATTCCCTCACGGTACTAATCCGCTATCGGTCATTGGGAAGTATTCAGGCTTACCGGGTGGTCCCGGCAGATTCACAGCAGATTTCACGGGCCCGCTGCTACTCGGGGACAGCCTCACAACAGAGTTCATGTTTTCACGTACCGGGCTCTCACCGTCTACGGCAGGCCATCCCAAGACCACTTCCGCTAACACAAACTTTTCTCACTGTTGCCCCAGTCGGCGGACTGGAGAAGAAACGCCCCACAACCCCGCACACACAACCCCCGCCGGGTATCACATGCATACGGTTTAGCCATCCTCCGCTTTCGCTCGCCACTACTCACGGAATCACTGTTGTTTTCTCTTCCTACGGGTACTGAGATGTTTCACTTCCCCGCGTTCCCTCCCGACGGCTATATATTCACCGGCGGGTAACACGACATCACTCGTGCTGGGTTTCCCCATTCGGACATCCTCGGATCAACGCTCGGTTGGCAGCTCCCCGAGGCTTATCGCAGCCTCCTACGTCCTTCATCGGCTCCCAATGCCAAGGCATCCACCATGCGCCCTTAAACACTTACAACACAGATAAAACCAAATAGAAGAAAAAAATTGCACATCAAACACACACAACAAAAACCCAGGCTCCCGAAGAAACCCAGACTCTTCTTGCGTGCTAGATGCTCGCAACCACTATCCACAAATCAAACACCACACCCCACCACCAAAGATGGAGCAACAACAAGAACTCCCACCCAACGGTGTGAGCCGGCACAAGACCCTCACATAGAGGACCAAGACCGCGGGCCTGTTGTCTCAAAGCCCAATAGTGTGTCTGGCAGTTTCAAAAGTTTGTTGTGCACCGACCGACAGCCCACTACAGGCGCCGGCACTGATCTCCCAACCGTACTGATCCCACACTCGTGGGGACGGGGGAACTTAATTGGTGCTCCTTAGAAAGGAGGTGATCCAGCCGCACCTTCCGGTACGGCTACCTTGTTACGACTTCGTCCCAATCGCCGATCCCACCTTCGACGGCTCCCTCCCACAAGGGGTTAGGCCACCGGCTTCGGGTGTTACCGACTTTCATGACGTGACGGGCGGTGTGTACAAGGCCCGGGAACGTATTCACCGCAGCGTTGCTGATCTGCGATTACTAGCGACTCCGACTTCACGGGGTCGAGTTGCAGACCCCGATCCGAACTGAGACCGGCTTTGAAAGGATTCGCTCCACCTCACGGCATCGCAGCCCTTTGTACCGGCCATTGTAGCATGTGTGAAGCCCTGGACATAAGGGGCATGATGACTTGACGTCATCCCCACCTTCCTCCGAGTTGACCCCGGCAGTCTCCTACGAGTCCCCGGCATAACCCGCTGGCAACATAGGACAAGGGTTGCGCTCGTTGCGGGACTTAACCCAACATCTCACGACACGAGCTGACGACAGCCATGCACCACCTGCACACAGGCCACAAGGGAAACCACATCTCTGCAGTCGTCCTGTGCATGTCAAACCCAGGTAAGGTTCTTCGCGTTGCATCGAATTAATCCACATGCTCCGCCGCTTGTGCGGGCCCCCGTCAATTTCTTTGAGTTTTAGCCTTGCGGCCGTACTCCCCAGGCGGGGTACTTAATGCGTTAGCTACGGCACGGATCCCAAGGAAGGAAACCCACACCTAGTACCCACCGTTTACGGCGTGGACTACCAGGGTATCTAATCCTGTTCGCTCCCCACGCTTTCGCTCCTCAGCGTCAGTTACTGCCCAGAGACCCGCCTTCGCCACCGGTGTTCCTCCTGATATCTGCGCATTCCACCGCTACACCAGGAATTCCAGTCTCCCCTGCAGTACTCAAGTCTGCCCGTATCGCCCGCACGCCCACAGTTAAGCTGTGAGTTTTCACGAACAACGCGACAAACCACCTACGAGCTCTTTACGCCCAGTAATTCCGGACAACGCTCGGACCCTACGTATTACCGCGGCTGCTGGCACGTAGTTGGCCGGTCCTTCTTCTGCACATACCGTCACTTGCGCTTCGTCTGTGCTGAAAGAGGTTTACAACCCGAAGGCCGTCATCCCTCACGCGGCGTCGCTGCATCAGGCTTGCGCCCATTGTGCAATATTCCCCACTGCTGCCTCCCGTAGGAGTCTGGGCCGTATCTCAGTCCCAGTGTGGCCGGTCACCCTCTCAGGCCGGCTACCCGTCGTCGCCTTGGTAGGCCATTACCCCACCAACAAGCTGATAGGCCGCGGGCTCATCCCACACCGCAAAAGCTTTCCACCACACACCATGAAGCGCGTGGTCATATTCGGTATTAGACCCAGTTTCCCAGGCTTATCCCAAAGTGCAGGGCAGATCACCCACGTGTTACTCACCCGTTCGCCACTCGAGTACCCCGAAGGGCCTTTCCGTTCGACTTGCATGTGTTAAGCACGCCGCCAGCGTTCGTCCTGAGCCAGAATCAAACTCTCCAAACAAAAACTCCCGGGACAAACCCAGGCGAATTCGAATCAGAACAATTCGATCTCAACAAAAGACACCAAAAACTGGCATCAAAAAAACAACCATCCCACGTGGCAGGAAGACGGGGAGTCCCCCACCAAGATGGCCAAAAACAACAAACAAAAACCACCAAACACACTATTGAGTTCTCAAACAACAGACCAGATTGTGAAGAAGTCTCCCTTTCCAGGGCAACCCTGCCAGCTTAAACTATCTGCTCTGGCGAGTCAAGCTTCTCTGTCTCGCGTCTCCGCGGCGACTTCAAAAGATTAGATCTTCCGTCGTTGCGAAGTCAAATCCCCTGGTCAGGGGCGTGAAAGTCGCAATCCGCCGACTCGAACTAGCTTACCCGCTCGATCTCGGCACCCAAACTGACGAGGTTTTCCACGAACAGCGGGTAGCCGCGATCGATGTGGTAGACGTCGTGCACCTCGGTATCGCCGTCGGCGACCAGGCCCGCCAGCACCAGGCCGGCGCCGGCCCGGATATCCGACGCCCACACCGGCGCACTCGACAACTGCGGCAGCCCACGCACCACGGCATGGTGCCCGTCGGTGCGGGCGTCCGCACCCAACCGGATCATCTCCTCCACGAACCGGAACCTCGCCTCGAACACGTTCTCGGTGATCATCGAGGTGCCGTCGGCGATACAGGCCAGCCCGATCGCCATCGGCTGCAGGTCGGTCGGGAACCCCGGGAACGGCAGGGTCGCGACGTTCACGGCCTTGGGCCGCTCGTACTGCACCACCCGGAAACCGTTATCGTGCTGGGTGACGGTGGCACCCGCATCGTGCAGTTTGTGCAACACGAGCTGTAGGTGCGCGGGGTCCACCCCGGTGACCGAGATGTCACCGCGCGTCATGGCCGCGGCTATCCCCCAGGTCGCCGCGACGATCCGATCCCCGATCACCCGGTGCTCGGTCGGATAGAGCCGATCCACCCCGGTGATCGTCAGCGTCGACGACCCGGCCCCGGTCACCTGCGCGCCCATCTCGTTGAGCATCGTGCAGATGTCAGCGATGTCGGGTTCCCGGGCCGCGTTGTGGATGGTGGTCACACCCTCCGCGAGCACCGCCGCCATCAGGATGTTCTCGGTTGCCCCGACGGACGGGAACTCGAGTTGGATCTCCGCACCGCGTAACCGGTCGGCCTCGGCCACCACACAGCCGTGCTCGATATTGCACCTGGCGCCGAGCTGACGCAGCCCGGACTGATGCATGTCCAACGGCCGGGAACCGATGGCGTCGCCACCGGGCAGCGCCACCCTCGCCCGCTTCCCCCGGCCCACCAACGGGCCGAGCACACACACCGAGGCCCGGAACTGCCGGACCGCGGCGAAGTCGGCGTCGTACTTCACCTCATCGGGCGAGGTGATCCGAACGGTCGACCCGTCGAGTTCGACGGTCGCCCCCAGTCCCCTCAGCACCTCGGCCATCAACGGGACATCCAGGATGTCCGGGCAGTTGGTGATCGTGCTGGTGCCTTCGGCCAACAACGCCGCCGCCATCAGTTTGAGCACGCTGTTCTTTGCTCCCCCGACGGCGACTTCGCCCGATAACCGGCTCCCGCCCGTCACCACGAAACGATCGCTCACGCGGGCCAGTGTATTCATCCGCGGTATCGGTTGGAGAACACTGCGGCGACGATGTCCCGCTCCCCCGGTACGGTCTAACCATGGCTGTGCACCTGACCCGCATCTATACCCGGACCGGCGACGATGGCACCACCGGCCTGAGTGACTTCAGCCGGGTGTCCAAGAACGACGGGCGTCTGGAGGCCTATGCGGACTGTGATGAGGCCAACGCCGCCATCGGCGTCGCGCTCTCCCTCGGTCAGCCCGACGAGCGCATTCGTCAGGTGCTGTTGCAGATCCAGAACGATCTTTTCGACGCCGGCGCCGACCTGTCCACGCCCGTTGTCGAGAATCCGGAGTACCCGCCGCTGCGTGTCCGTCAGGACTACATCGATCGGCTCGAGACCTGGTGTGACGCGTTCAACGAAGATCTGCCGAAGCTCGATTCGTTCATCCTGCCCGGCGGCACCGCGCTCTCGGCGCTGTTGCACGTCGCGCGGACGGTGACCAGGCGCGCCGAGCGGGCCGCCTGGCGGGCGGTCGAGCAACACGGGGATTCGGTGAACGTTCTGCCGGCGAAGTACCTCAACCGGCTGTCGGATCTGCTGTTCATCCTGTCCCGGGTGGCCAACCCGGACGGTGACGTGAAGTGGAAGCCGGGTGGCGATCGCCAACAAGCCGGCGATTAGGCCGAACGCCGGCGACGGCGCGCCCGCGGGGACGGCCGGGACTCCAGCCAGGACGTGAAAGCGGTCAGCGCGCCGCGATCCAGCGCCACCTCGTAACCACGGCCGCGTTCGGGGCTGACGTCGCGCAGCTCCAGGATGACGATCTCGTGGGTCATGATGTCGAACTCGTCACCGCGCGGGGAACGCCGCGCGACGACTTCCAGACCGAGCCGGCTCAACCGCCGATCCGGCCACCAGCGCATGCTCGACAGCCGGTAGAACTCGGCCTCACCACCGCGATAGCGCAGCACCCCGTGCCGCCAACCCTGGCCGCCCACGGCCGGAAAGTCGCGCAGGATGGCCGCGGTGCCGCCGACCTGGCGCAACTTCCACAGCCGGTAGCCCAGCGCGACGACTGCCACCAGCAAAACGCCGACGAGCGCGACCATGAACATCATGGACGCGCTCATCGGCGTTGCCTACTAGTCGAGCTGCCCGACCGCGCGCAGCCGCGCGCGGCCCCAGGCTGCCGTCGATGCGTCGTCGGACTCGGCGTCCCGCTTGGCGGCGTCGGCGTCGACCTCGGACTCGAACTGAGCGTTCTCCACGAGCAGGCTCACCTTGCCCTCGGTCACCGACAGGAAGCCGCCATCGACCGCGATGCGAAGGTCATCCTCGCCCTCCCGCTCGACGCGCACCATGGCGTCGTCGACGAGCTGGGCCACCAACGGGATGTGCCGCGGCAGGATGCCGATCTCACCGGCGGTGGTACGCGTGAACACGAATGTGGCCTTGCCCGACCACAACTCGCGCTCGACGGCGACGATCTCGACGTCAAGGTCAGCCATGGCACACCACCTTTCGTACTAGAAACCGGGTCACAGCTTGGCGCCGAGGGTTTCTGCCTTCTTCGCCAGGTCGTCAAGACCACCGATGAGGAAGAATGCCTGCTCGGGCAGGTGGTCGAACTCACCCTTGGCCAGCTTGTCGAAGGCCTCGATGGTCTCCTTGAGCGGCACGGTCGAACCGGGCTGACCGGTGAACTGCTCGGCGGCCATCATGTTCTGGCTCAGGAAACGCTCGATCTTACGGGCGCGGTACACCAGCACCTTGTCCTCTTCGGACAGCTCGTCGATACCGAGGATGGCGATGATGTCCTGGAGATCCTTGTAGCGCTGCAGGATCCGGATGACTTCCTGGGCGACGCGGTAGTGCTCGTCGCCGACCACGCTCGGGTGCAGGATCGTCGAGGACGATGCCAGCGGATCCACCGCGGGGAAGATGCCCTTGGAGAACACCGCACGAGAAAGCTCGGTGGTGGCATCCAGGTGGGCGAACGTGGTGGCCGGGGCCGGGTCGGTGTAGTCGTCGGCGGGCACGTACACGGCCTGCATCGAGGTGATCGAGCGACCACGGGTCGAGGTGATGCGCTCCTGGAGCTCACCCATCTCGTCGGCCAGCGTCGGCTGGTAACCCACGGCCGAAGGCATACGACCCAGCAGGGTCGACACCTCGGAACCGGCCTGGGTGAACCGGAAGATGTTGTCGATGAACAGCAGCACGTCCTGGCCCTGCTCATCGCGGAAGAACTCCGCCATGGTCAGTGCGGACAGGGCGACGCGCATACGGGTGCCCGGCGGTTCGTCCATCTGGCCGAACACCAAGGCGGTGTCCTTGAGCACGTTGGCGTCCGCGAGCTCGACCCACAGGTCGTTGCCCTCACGGGTGCGCTCACCCACGCCGGCGAACACCGAGGTGCCACCGAAGTTGCGGGCGATGCGGTTGATCATCTCCTGGATCAGAACGGTCTTGCCGACGCCGGCACCACCGAACAGGGCGATCTTGCCGCCACGCACGTACGGCGTGAGCAGGTCGACGACCTTCAGACCGGTCTCCAGCATCTCGGTGCGGGGCTCCAGGTCGGCGAAGGCCGGCGGCTTGCGGTGGATGGACCAGTGCTCGAAGTCCTTGCCGTAGCCGGGCTCGTCGAGGCAGTCACCTAGGGCGTTGAACACGTGGCCCTTGACGCCGTCACCGACGGGCACCGAGATCGAGGCGCCGGTGTCGGTCACGTCCTGGCCGCGGACCAGGCCGTCGGTGGGCTGCATCGAGATGCAGCGGACCAGGTTGTCGCCCAGGTGCTGGGCGACCTCGAGGGTCAGGGTCTTGGCCAGCGCGCCGAAGGTGATCTCGGCATGCAGGGCGTTCAGCAGTTCGGGCACGGAGCCACGCGGGAACTCGACGTCGACCACGGGGCCCGTGATACGAACTACGCGACCCGTCGTGGTTTTTTCTGCGACAGCAGTCATATTCCTTTTCGCTTCCTACGGGGCTTACTTCGAGTCGGCCAGCGCGTTGGCGCCGCCGACGATCTCGCTGATTTCCTGGGTGATCTGCGCCTGACGCTCGCGGTTGGCCGCCAGCGTGAGTGCCTTGATCAGATCGTCGGCGTTGTCGGTGGCCGACTTCATGGCGCGCCGGCGCGAGGCCGACTCCGAGGCCGCTGCCTCCAGCAGAGCCGCGTACACACGGGTCGCGATGTAGCGCGGCAGCAGTGCGTCGAACAGCGTCTCGGCATTCGGTTCGAACGAGAACAGCGTGTGCGGCCCCTCTTCGGCCTCACCCACGTACTCGACGACCATCGGAGCGACCCGCAGTGCGACCGCGGTCTGCGACAGCATCGACCGGAATTCGGTTGAGACGATATGGATCTCGTCCACGCCGAGGATGCCGTCGGCACCCGCGTCGTCACCCTCGTCGTCGGCACCGGACATGAACGCGGTCACCAGGGTGTCCGCGATGTCCTTGGCGTGCTCGTACGTCGGCCGCTCGGAGAAGCCGGTCCAGGCCTCGGACACCTTGCGCTGGCGGAAGCTGTAGTAGCCCACCGCCTTACGTCCCACGACGTAGAGCACCGGGTCCTTGCCCTCTTCACGGAGAAGCGAGAACAGCTCCTCGGCGCGACGCAGCACGTTGGCGTTGTAACCGCCGCACAGTCCGCGGTCCGAGGAGACCACCAGCACGGCGGCCCGCTTCGGGTTCTCCCGCGGAACGAGCAGCGGGTGATCCAGCGCGCTGGCACCGGCGAGCTCGGTGAGCATGCTGGTGATCTCGGTGGCGTAGGGCCGAGCAGCCTCGACCCTCGCCTGTGCCTTGGCGATTCGCGACGTGGCGATCAGTTCCTGGGCCTTGGTGATCTTCTTGATCGACCCGGCGGAACGGATGCGGCCGCGTAGCTCGCGCAGTGTGGCTGCCATTGGTTACCTAGGCCTTCTTGGGTGCAGGCTTGCGGACCTTGACCGATTCCTTCTCCAGATCCTCGGGATCCAGAGCGTCGGCATCGTGCTCGGTCGCGACGACAGAGCTGCCATCGGAAGCCGAGAAGCCCTTCTTGAAGTCGTTGATGACGGTCACGAGCTTCTCCTCGGCCTCCTCGGAGAGCTTCTTGCTTTCCTTGATGCCGGTGAGGATGTCGCCGTGGCTGGCCTTGACGTGCTCCAGCAGTTCCGCCTCGAAGCGCGAGACGTCTTCGGCCGGAACCGAATCCAGGTGGCCCTGGGTGCCGAGGAAGATCGCGACGACCTGGTCCTCGACGGCCATCGGGCTGTACTGGGGCTGCTTGAGCAGCTCGACCAGACGCACACCGCGGTCCAGCTGAGCCTTCGACGCGGCGTCCAGGTCGGAGGCGAAGGCCGCGAAGGCCTCCAGCTCGCGGTACTGCGACAGGTCCAGACGCAGCGAGCCCGCGACCTCCTTCATGGCCTTGATCTGCGCGGCGCCACCGACGCGGGACACCGACACACCCACGTTGACGGCCGGACGCACACCCTGGTTGAACAGGTCGGACTCCAGGAAGCACTGTCCGTCGGTGATGGAGATGACGTTGGTCGGGATGAACGCCGAGATGTCGTTGGCCTTGGTCTCGATGATCGGCAGACCCGTCATCGAGCCGCCGCCGAGTTCGTCGGACAGCTTCGCGCAACGCTCCAGCAGACGGGAGTGCAGGTAGAAGACGTCACCGGGGAACGCCTCGCGGCCCGGCGGACGACGCAGCAGCAGCGAGATGGCGCGGTAGGCGTCGGCCTGCTTGGTCAGATCGTCGAAGACGATCAGGACGTGCTTGCCGTCGTACATCCAGTGCTGGCCGATGGCCGAGCCGGTGTACGGGGCCAGCCACTTGAAGCCGGCCGGATCGGAAGCCGGGGCCGCGACGATGGTGGTGTACTCCATCGCGCCGCCCTCTTCGAGCGCACGCTTCACCGAGGCGATGGTGGTGCCCTTCTGACCGATCGCGACGTAGACGCAGCGCACCTGCTGGTTCGGGTCACCGGTCTCCCAGGCCTGACGCTGGTTCAGGATGGTGTCGACGGCGACGGCGGTCTTGCCGGTCTTGCGGTCACCGATGATCAGCTGACGCTGGCCGCGGCCGATCGGGGTCATCGCGTCGATGGCCTTGATACCGGTCTGCAGCGGCTCGCCGACGCCCTGGCGCTGGACCACCGAGGGTGCCTGCAGCTCGAGCTCACGCCGGGTATCCGACGCGATGTCGCCCTGGCCGTCGATCGGCTGGCCGAGCGGGTTCACCACGCGGCCGAGGAAGGCGTCGCCGACCGGCACCGAGAGCACCTCACCGGTGCGCTTGACCTGCTGGCCCTGCTCGATCTTGTTGAACTCGCCCAGGATCACGGCACCGACGCTGTGCTCGTCGAGGTTCAGCGCCACGCCCAGCACGCCGCCCTCGAACTCGAGCAGCTCCTGGGTCATGACCGAGGGCAGGCCCTCGACGTGGGCGATGCCGTCACCGGCATCGACGACGGTGCCGACCTCTTCCCGCTCGGTGTCGGCGGAAAACGAGGATACGTAGTCCTCGATGGCACCTTCGATATCAGAAGCGGAGATTGTCAACTCTGCCATGGTTTTTCGTCTTCCTACCTTTGATCTGGGTGATGAGTCTTTGGGATCGGGTCTCGTCAGTCCGGCAGCTGGTTCTGCGCAGCAGCCAAGCGGGACGCGATGGAGCCGTCGATCACTTCGTCACCGACGGTGATCGACAGACCACCGAGCAGTTCCGGATCGACATGCAACTGGACGGACACCGGATGCCCGTAGATTCGCGTGAGCACGGCGGTCAGGCGATCGCGCTGGGCGTCGCTCAGATCCGCGGCTGCGCTCACGTGGGCGACGACCTCCCCGCGACGAGCCACGGCGAGCTCGGCGAGATCGATCACGGCTTCGTCGGCACGCTCACCGCGAAGCAGGGTCACGGTCTGGGTCAGCAGCGCGGCCGCGGTGCCATTGGCACTGCTACCGGTCCCGACAACCTTGTCCAACAACGCGATCCGGTCCGCGGAGTCGGTGGTGTAATCGCTCAACAGCGCGGACAGCTGCGGCTCGTTGTCGAGCACCCGGCCGAACTGGAACAGCTGATCCTCGACCTCGTCGACCTCACCGGCGACCTGGGCGCGCTGCAGCAGAGCCAGCCGCGCGAGGTGCTCGATGCCGTCGACCAGGTTGGACTCGACCGACCAGCGCTGCGAGGCGGCGGTACGGACGAGCTTGAGGGCTGGGTCGCCGATCTTGCCGGTCAGCAGCTTGTCGACCAGCGCGACCTTCGCCTCGGCCGATTTCGTCGGCTCGGCGAGATGCTTGGTCAGCGTGCCTTCGGAGAGCAGCAGCTTGGCCACCGCGGTCAGGTCGTCGGCCAGGGCCGTCAGACCGTTGGCATCCAATCCACTTGCGGCGCTGTCGAAGTCGGAAACCAAGCTTTCCAGCGACGCACGGCTGGCGGCCCGCAGTCCGGCGGAGAAGCCGGTCTCGATGACCGCAGACGAGGGCGCCATCTGGTCGAGGTCGTCCAGGAAGCGGTCGACGGTGGCCGCCTGTGCGGCCGGGTCGGCCACATAGGAGCGAACCAGGTCACCGGCCTTGCGGACCGCCTCATCGCCCAGGCCCAGACGCAGCTGACGCACGGTCTGCTGGCGGAGCAGCTGAATCTGCTGCCCGCCCTGGGCCTTGATCCGCTCGGCGTCCAGACCGGCCTGCTCGGCCAGCTGGGCCTTGATCCGCTCGGCATCCTGCTTGGCCTCGCTGGTGACGCTGCCGGACTCGGCCTCGGCATCGGCGAGGGCCTTGGCGTGCATGGCATCGGCATCAGCGAGCCGCTTCGCCGCCTCGGCGCTCTCGGCCAGGGCGACACGGACGGCTTCCTGCTGCTTGACCATCAGCCCCTTGATCAGGGGCGCCACCCATTTGACGATGATGAACACGATGACGGCAAAGCCGATCAGCTGTCCGATGAATGTCGACATCTACTTGTTCCGTCCCGAATTCACGTCGACGCCGAGGATGCGGCTGGCCAGGGTGGCCGACAGGCCATCCACCGACGAAGCCAGCTCGGCTTGAGCAGCTGAACCCTGCTGGGACAGCTTCTCGTTGGCCTGGCGTACCGTCTCGGCGACCTCGCCGCTGGCCTCGGCCCGCTTCGAGTCGACGACCTGACGGCCGGCGGCGCGTGCCTCGTCACGAACGGCGGATGCCTCGGCGCGTGCGCCGGCCATCGCCTTGTCGTAGTCGGCCTGAGCGGCTGCAACCTGTTCGGCCGACTTGCGGCTGTCAGCAGCGGTCTTGGCCAGCATGGCCTCGCGCTCGGCGAGCACCTTGCTGATCGGCGGCACCACCCACTTCCAGATCACGCCGAGCGTGATCAGGAAGATGAGCAGCACAGCGAAAAAGGTGCCGTTGGGGATCAGGAAGTTACTGGTCCCACCGCCCTCTTCCGCGGCCACGATGGATACGGTCAGTTGGTCCATGCTGTCGGACTACTGCAGGCCAGGAGTGGCGAAGACGAACAGCGCCATGAAGGCCAGGTTGATGAAGTACGCGGCTTCCACCAGACCGACGGTGATGAAGAACGGGGTGAACAGCCGGCCCTGGGCCTCGGGCTGCCGGGCGATGCCGGAGATCAGCGCGTTACCCGCGATGCCGTCACCGATACCGGCGCCGATGGCACCGCCACCCATGATCAGACCGCCACCGATCAGCGCGCCAGCAGTGATGATGGCGTTGGGATCGAGTTCCATTACTTTCTTCCTCCTTGTAACTGGCGGCGGTGCCACCAGGACTGCTTCATACGGGTCGTGCGGGTTGCTTAGTGCGCGTGTGCTTTTTCGTCGTGGTCGTCATGAACTTCCATCGCCTGGCTGAAGTACAGGATCGTCAGCAGCGAGAAGATGAAGGCCTGGATCAGACCGACGAACAGGTCGAAGGTCTTCCAGATGGCGTTCGGTGCCCACTGGATGTACCAGGGGAACATCGCGATCAGGCCGACCAGGATGCCGCCGGCGAAGATGTTGCCGAAAAGTCGGAGTGCCAGCGAGATCGGCTTGGCCAGCTCCTCGACGATGTTGATCGGGGCCAGGAAGGCGACGTGGCCCTTGACGACCGCGATCGGGTGGCCGATCGCGCCGCGGCGCCAGACGCCCGCGGCGTGGTAGCAGATGAACACGAACAGCGCGAGGGCCAACACGAAGTTGATGTCCGAGGCAGGCGGCTTGTACAGCTCGGCGGCCGCACCGTCGGCACCGCCGTACTGCCAGGGCAGCACCGCCAGCCAGTTGGAGATCAGGATGAAGGCGAACAGGGCGACGGCGAGCGGCAACACGAAGGGGGCGACCTTCATGCCGATCGAGCCCTCGATCTGCTGGCGCATCTGGATGGTCAGCGCCTCCCAGAACAGCTGCACGCCGCCGGGGACACCGGTCGAGGTGACCTTGGACTTCAGGTAGAACGCCAGACCGATGATGATCAGCGCGGTGATCGCGGTCGCGAGGATGGTGTCACCGTTGAACGTCATGCCGAACATCTCGAACACCATCGTGTGGTGTCCGACGTGGATGGCGGCGCCACCCTCTTCGGCGGCGAGCACAGTCTCAGTCATCAGGGTCAGCTCAATCCTTCGAATCCGATGCGGGGACGTCTTCGACGTCCAAGCCGTTGGAGCGGATCTTCTTCAGCACCGGGATGCTGGTGCTCATCACCAGCAGTGCCTGGAAGATTGCCAGCCCGAACAGCACCGCAATTCCGCCGTGTGCCTTGAAGTAGATGGCCAACACCAGCGCGACTGCGGTGATCACCAACAGTCGCGTGGCGGAGTTCACGGCCATTTTCTTCTTGAGAGGGTGGTCCTCCATCGTGATCGACTCGACGGCCCGACGCACCAGCAGCGCGTTGAGCAGACCGAGACCGAGTCCGATGCCGAAGAACACACCGAAGAAGATGTTGCCGACGTAACCGGCGGCCGCAACGGCCACCGCGGTCAACGCCACGCAGACGATCAGGAGCCGCAACGGACGGAAGGCGACGGAAGGGAACACCAGGGGCGCGTCCTGCGCTGGCGTCGTCACGTCGTTCACCTCAATCCCGCGGCGTCGAGGGGGGTACTGATCGATAACACAAAAAACTGCAAAACTGCTGTGCGTGCCCGACGAGAATATCGGAGGGCAGCGGGCGGGCTGGACTCACCCAAGGGGTAGCTCCCTGTTTTCGGTCATACAGATGGTCGTGCATCGGCGCCGAGCGGTCGATTCGACTGCTTAGCCAAGCCGGCAACCCGCGTGTTTCTCGGGTTATGACCGGAACCGTACCACAAGGTAGGAGGCACAAAAACTGGCCTACTACTTTCGGTCGTACATCGGCTCTACGGTTCCTGGATCGGACCGTTCCGGCCGCGCAACAGGGGTATCAGTGTCACCACCCCGGCGACCAGAATCGCCGCGAGCATGACCGCCAGGGTGTGCCGGGGATCGAAGAAGATGGTGCTCGCGGCGCCCAGGGCGACGATGCCCACCCACAGATAGATCAGCAGGACGACGCGGCGGTGGGAGTGCCCGATCTGTAGCAACCGGTGGTGCAGATGCATTTTGTCCGGGCTGAACGGGCTCTTGCCGGCCCGGGTGCGGCGCACGATCGCCAACAGCATGTCCAGCGCCGGTACGAACATCACCGCGACGACCAGCAGGAACGGCGACATCAGCGCGAAGACGTCGCGGGCACCGTAGGCGTTCTGCGAGATCGGGCCCGCCGCGGTCGTCGACGCGGCCGCGAGCATCAGTCCGATGAGCATCGAACCGGAATCCCCCATGAAGATCTTGGCCCGGTGGAAGTTGTGCGGCAGGAAACCCAGGCAGGCGCCGGCCAGCACCACCGAGATGATCGCCGGCGGGTAGAACAGCACGTCGCCGCCGTGGTCGCGGAGCAGACCGACGGAAAAGATGCAGATCGCCAGCGCGGTGATCAGCCCCAGCCCGGCGGCCAGCCCGTCCAGGCCGTCGACGAAGTTCATCGCGTTGACGATCGACACCGTCAACGCCAGGGTCAGCAGGATCGAGGTCACCTGGTCCAGCACGATGGTGCCGACGCCACCGATCGGGATGTAGAGCACGCTCCAGGCGACGCCCATGGTGACCAGCACGCTGGCGGCGGTGATCTGGCCGGCGAACTTCGTCAGCGCGTCCAGACCCCACCGGTCGTCGATGAGGCCGACCAGCATGATGAGCCCGCCGGCGACCACCACGGCCGGCATCCCGGTCGAGTAGACGAAGCCGCGGTTGAGCGCGGGCAACTGCGAGGCCAGCAGCACCGCGACGACCACCCCGAGGTAGATCGCCAGCCCACCCATCCGGGGGGTGGGCGCCACGTGCACGTCGCGTTCCCGCGGGTAGGCCACCGCGCCGATGCGCAGGGCCAGCGCCCGCACCCAGCCGGTGGCGAAGTAGGTGATGATCGCGGCGGCCAGGCCGACGAGGGCGAGCTCGCGCAGCGGTACGCCGGCGCCGCGGTCGGACAGGGCGAGCAGACCCTCAGCCAGAAAGACCGGTTCGCTCACCCGGTGAACCGTACGCGAAGAGACTGAGGGCGGCCGCGCATGGCAGGTGACGCCGGGGACGGCGTGTCAGACCGGATTTCCAGCCGGGCCCCCGGGGGCGAGCGCCGTGGCCTCGACGCCGAGCACCCGGGCGACGTCGGCCGTCGACACCGGCCCTTCGCGCAGGACCCGCGGCTGCGAGGTGGACACGTCCACGATGGTGGAGGCGGCGCCCTGCGGGGACGGGCCGCCGTCGAGGTAGACCTCGACCCGCGCGCCCAGCTGGGCCTGGGCTTCGGCGGCGGTGACGGCCGCCGGGTGGCCGGAGATGTTGGCGCTGGAGACCGCCATCGGGCCCACTTCGCGCAGCAGGTCGATGGCCACCGGGTGCAGCGGCATCCGCAGCATGACGGTGCCGTTGGCGTCGCCGAGATCCCATTGCAGTGACGGCGCGTGCCGGACCACCAGGCTCAGCGCCCCCGGCCAGAATGCCTGGATCAGTTCGCGTGCGGCGGGCGGCACCGCGTACACCAGTCCGTCGATGGTGTGCCAGGACCCGACCAGCACACCGACGGGCATGTCGCGCCCCCGGTTCTTGGCCGCGAGCAGCGCGCCCACCGCCTCGCTGTTGAACGCGTCGGCACCGATCCCGTAGACGGTGTCGGTGGGCAGCACGACCAGTCCCCCACCCTTGACCGCGCTGACCGCGGACGTCAGACCGGTGGCCCGCTGGTCGGGGTCGGCGCAGTCGAACAGCTGTGTCATGGCTCCTCGCTCGGGCGCTCGTCGGATCTCATCTGGGGCTAGCTTCTCACCGCGGTCACGAAGCGGTGCCGACCGGCCAGGTCGCGGCGTGCCGTGATGTCGGTGAACACACCGGCGGCACCGAACAGGTCCACGGTGGCCGCCGAGGTGGTGTCGTCGTGTTCCACCCCGACCTGCCCCCCGGGCCGCAGCAACCGCGACACCAGATCGACGATGGGCGCGATGACGGCCATACCGTCCGGGCCACCGAACAACGCGGCATGCGGATCATGTTCGGCCACTTCGGGTTCCAGGTCCGCCCCGTCGGGAATGTAGGGCGGGTTGGATACCACCAGGTCCACGCTGCCGGCCAGCTCGGCCAGCACATCCGGTGCGGTGACGTCGGCGCGGATCAGTTCCACCTGCGATCCCGCGACGTTGTCGCGGGCGTAGCGCAACGCGTCCTCGGAGCGCTCGACGGCGATCACGCGGACGTCGGGACGGTAGGTGGCCAGCGCCAGCGCCAGCGCACCCGAGCCGGTGCACAGGTCCACGATCACCCCGCCGGCCGGGACGGGCACGGCGTGCGCCCACTCCAGCAGCGCCTCGGTCTCCGGACGCGGGATGAACACCCCGGGTCCGACCGTCAGCGTCAGCGGACCGAAGGCGGCGCTGCCCACCAGGTGCTGCAGCGGAATCCGCTGCGCACGCTGCCCGACGAGGGTGCGGTAGCGGTCCAGGAAATCCGGACCGGGTTCGGTGAACCTCAGCAGTCCCCGGTCGACGCCGGCGACGTGCGCGGCGAGCAGCTCGGCGTCGGCGCGCGCCGAATCGATCCCGGCCGCCGCCAGCGCAGCGGCGGCATCGGCGATCGCCTGCGCGAGCACGGCTACGCCTGCTGCAGGCGCGACTGCTTGTCGGCGGCGGCCAGGGCGTCCAGCAGCGCATCCATGTCGCCGTCGAGCACCTGGTCGAGGTTGTGCGCCTTGAAGTTGATCCGGTGATCGGCGATCCGGTTCTCCGGGAAGTTGTAGGTGCGGATCCGCTCGCTGCGGTCGACCGTGCGGATCTGGCTGGCCCGGTCCGCCGACGCGTCCGCGGCGGCCTGCTCCTCGGCGAGGGCCTGCAGACGCGCCGCGAGCACGACCATGGCGCGGGCCTTGTTCTGCAGCTGGCTGCGCTCGTTCTGGCAGGTGACGACGATGCCGGTGGGCAGGTGGGTGATGCGCACCGCCGAGTCGGTGGTGTTGACGCCCTGTCCGCCCTTGCCCGAGGACCGGTAGACGTCGATGCGCAGATCCGATTCGTCGATCTGGACCGCCTCGACGTCGTCGGGTTCCGGGTACACCAGCACGCCGGCGGCCGAAGTGTGCACCCGGCCTTGGGATTCGGTCACCGGCACGCGCTGCACGCGGTGCACGCCGCCCTCGAACTTCATCCGCGACCACACCCCGTCGGCGGAATCGCCCTTGCTGGCGATGGTGATCGTGGCGTCCTTGTAGCCGCCCAGGTCCGACCAGGTCTCGTCGAGCACGGTGACCGTCCAGCCGTGCCGTTCGGCGTACCGGATGTACATCCGGGCCAGGTCGGCGGCGAACAGCGCCGATTCCTCACCGCCCTCACCCGATTTCACTTCCAGTACGACGTCGTCGGCGTCGTGCGGATCGCGGGGGGCCAGCAGGTCGGTCAGCTTGGCGTCGAGTTCGGCGACCTTCGCCTCCAGCTCGGGCACCTCGGCGGCGAACGCCGCGTCCTCGGCGGCCAGTTCGCGGGCAGCCTCCAGATCGCCACGGGTCTCTTCCAGCTTGCGGTACGTCGAGACGATCGGCGACAACTGCGCGAACCGGCGCCCGACCCGTCGGGCGGCACCGGCATCGGCGTGCAGGGCGGGATCGGACAGCTGGGTCTGCAGGTCCGCGTGCTCGGCCAGCAACGCCTCGATCGCGGGGGCGGTGTCCGTCATCGTGGTCTCCAATGAGCGCAAATCGACCTGTGAACGCAAATCGGCGCCCGGTCCTGGCACGGATGCCAGGTACGGGCGCCGATGGTGCAGCTAGTTGTCGGCAGCAGCCTTCGCCGTGTCATTTCCCGTCGCTGCGCTCGCCCCGGCCCGCTTGCCGTAGCGCTTCTCGAAGCGCGCCACACGGCCGCCACTGTCGAGGATCTTCTGCTTACCGGTGTAGAACGGGTGGCACTGCGAGCAGACCTCGACCACGATGTGGCCGCTCTCCTTGGTGCTGCGGGTGGTGAAGGTGTGACCGCAGCCGCAGACCACATTGGTCTCGACGTAGTTGGGGTGAATACCCGATTTCATGGCTTTCCTCTGCAATCGTTGGCCGCCGGGTCGCCCGAGCCCAGACCTGGGAGTCTTCGAGCGTGAACCGGAACCGAGGGTCGACGGTCCATTATGCCAGGTCAACCGCCGAATGCGAAAACGCGCCGGGACCGGCCCGTATTCCCGGCTCAGGACACCGGCAGGTAGTCCCGACCGGACCGCTCCCAGAGGCAGCGACCGCGCGGGGCGGTGCCCAGGGCGATCAATTCGCGCTTGAGGATCTTGTTGGTCGCCGTGCTGGGCAGTTCCTCGGCGATCCAGACGTAGCGGGGCCGCGCCTTCGGCGACAGGTCGGGCTGGGCGGCGAGGAACTCCGCGAAGGCCTCGGGGGTGAGTTTCGCGTCTTCCTGTAGCACCATCGCCGCCATCACCTGGTCGCCCACGTGCTCGTCGGGGACGGGATAGACCGCGACGACCGCGACCTCGGGCAGCCGCAGCAGGATACGCTCGATGGGCGCGGCGGTCAGGTTCTCCCCGTCCACCCGCATCCAGTCGCCGGTTCGTCCGGCCAGGTAGATCCAGCCCTGTTCGTCGCGGTAGGCCAGGTCACCGGACCAGTAGATGCCGCCGCGCAGCCGTTCACCGGTGGCGGCGGAGTCGTTGTAGTACCCGCGGAACAGCCCGCTCCCGGTGGTGTTGACCAACTCCCCCGTCGCGGCTTCGGCGTTGATCAATGCGCCGGTGGCGTCAAAGCGCGCCACCTCGCATTCGGTGCCGGTCTCCGGGTTGTAGATGGCCACCCCCGGGAAGCCCTGGCCGATCGATCCCGGCGGTGTGTTCTCGGGCCGGGTGATGATCACGGCGGTCTCGGTGGACCCGAATCCGTCCCACACGGTGCAGCCGAACCGCCGCCCGAAGGCTTCGATGTCACGGTCGGCGGCCTCGTTGCCGAACGCGACGCGCAGCGGGTTGTCGGCGTCGTCGGACTGCTCCGGCGTCGCCAGGATGTAGGCCAGTGGTTTGCCGACATAGTTCATGTAGGTCGCGCCGTAGCGGCGGATGTCCGGCAGGAACGACGAGGCCGAAAAGCTCGCGGGCGCCATGGCGGCGCCGGCCCCGACCGCGACGCTCCACCCCGCGTAGACGGCGTTCGAGTGGAACAGCGGCATGGCCAGGTAGCAGGTGTCGCGGCTGTCGAGTCCGTAGCGCTCGACGAGTGCGCTGCCGGCGAACAGCACCGTCGAGTGCGGCACCTCGACGGCCTTGGGTTCACCGCTGGTGCCGGAGGTGAAGATCATCATGAAGGTGTCGTCGGGGGCGCATTCGCGGTGTGGGGTGAGGTCGGGCGCCTGCGCCAGCAGCTGCGCCCAGGACGGGTCGGAGGTGTCGAGCACCGTCACACCGGGCAGGTCCAGGCCGTCCAGCAGCGGGCGGTGGGCGGCGTCGGTGAGCAGGATCTGGGTGTCGACCCGGGCGATGTCGCGGGCCAGGGCGTCGCCGCGGCGGGTGGTGTTGATACCGCACAGCACGTAGCCACCCAGGCCGGCGGCGGCCAGCGCGGTGAGCATGTCGGGCGAATTCCCCAGCAGGGCCGCGACATGCAACGGCCGCGCGGGATCGGCGAGGCCGATGAGGGCGGCGGCCTGGCGACCGGCGTCCGCGAGGTGTTCGCGCCAGGTCCAGACGTCGTCGCCGTATTTGACCGCCGGGGTGTCGTCGTCGACTCGGCCGCGCAGCAGTTGTTGCAGTGTGTCGGGCATCCGTGCGGCACCTCCGTCAGTGAACAGATCCTCGGCATTGTCTACCATCGTTGACGGCCCGTTTCGCCGTCCCGGCCCGACTTGTTGGCAGAATGCAACTCACCGAGTTCTCAAGTTGAGGAGCCATTCTGTGCCCACCCGCACGGCCACCGTCCGTGACCGCCTGATCGATGCGGCCGAGGTGTGCCTGCACGCCAAGGGCATCCGCGCCACCACCGTCTCCGAAGTGGCCGAGACGGCCGGGGTGTCCCGGGGCTGGCTGTACCGGCACTTCCCGGACAAGGTGACGCTGCTGGGCGCGGCGATCGTGCGCCTCAACGAGGCCTACTGGTCGCAGGCGCACGCCGTTCTGGGACAGGTGCAGGGTCTCGACCAGCAGATCGCGGCGGGTATCGGATATGGCCGCACGGCCTACGACGACCCGGGTGCGTTGCTGATGAAGCTGCGGGTCGCCGAACCCGAGGAGTTCGCCGCGTGCGCGGGCGCCGGCGTCCAGGGCCTGGTGCCCGATTTGGCCAACTTCTGGACCGGCTACCTGATCGAGGCCCGCGAGAACGGCGAGATCCACCCCGACACCGTCATCGATGAGGCGTCGGAATGGGTTGCCCGCGTGGTGATCTCACTGGCTACCGTGCCGGGCGACACGCTGGATCCGGATGATCCCGGCCAACTGCTCAGCCACATCCGGCGGTATCTGATCCCGGCGCTGCGCACCGACCCTGCGGTCTGAACACCGACCCCGCCGACCCCGGACCGTCCGAGCAGTCCCCCGCAAGCGGGTGGGGGTACCTCCCTCTGGGGGCGCGCCCCCAGCTCGCGGAAGCTAGTCGTCGCCGTTGCCGCCCGGGGCGGTCTTGGAGACCTGGACCAAGAACTCGTAGTTCGTCTTGGTCTTGCGCAGCTGGCTCATCAGCAGATCGATCGCCTGGTGGCTGTCCAGACCACTCAGCACCCGACGCAGCTTGTGCACGATCGCGAACTCGTCCGGGCCGAGCAGCAGCTCGTCCTTGCGGGTGCCGGACGGGTTGACGTCGACCGCCGGGAAGACCCGGCGCTCGGCGATCTTGCGATCGAGCTTGAGCTCGGCGTTACCGGTGCCCTTGAACTCCTCGAAGATGACCGTGTCACCGGTGGAGCCGGTCTCGACCATGGCCGTGGCGATGATCGTCAGCGACCCGCCGAACTCGATGTTGCGCGCCGCGCCGAGGAACCGCTTGGGCGGGTACAGCGCGGTCGAGTCGACACCACCGGAGAGGATGCGGCCCGACGCCGGTGAGGCGTTGTTGTACGCACGGCCCAGCCGGGTGATCGAGTCGAGCAGGACGACGACGTCCTTGCCCTGCTCCACGAGCCGCTTGGCCCGCTCGATGGCCAACTCGGCGGCCTGGGTGTGATCTGACGGCGGCCGGTCGAAGGTGGAGGCGATGACCTCACCCTTCACCGAACGCTGCATGTCGGTGACCTCTTCCGGGCGCTCGTCGACGAGCACAACCATCAGATGGCATTCCGGGTTGTTCTGGGTGATCGCGTTGGCGATGTCCTGCATGATCGTGGTCTTACCGGCCTTGGGCGGGGACACGATCAGCGCGCGCTGCCCCTTACCGATCGGCATGATCAGGTCGATCACGCGGGTGGTGAGGCGATCGGGAGTGGTCTCCAGACGCAGTCGCTGGTTCGGGTACAGCGGCGTCATCTTGGTGAAGTCCGGGCGGTTCTTGGCGTTCTCCACCGGACCGCCGTTGACGGTGTCCAGTCGGACCAACGGGTTGAACTTCTGCCGCGGGTTGTTGCCGCCACCGCCTTCGCCGTCGCGGGCCACCCGCACGGCACCGGTCACCGCGTCACCGCGGCGCAGGCCGTTCTTGCGCACCATGTTCATCGACACGTACACGTCGTTCGGTCCGGCCAGGTAGCCCGAGGTCCGCACGAACGCGTAGTTGTCCAGCACGTCGAGGATGCCGGCCACCGGCTGGACGACATCGTCCTCGCGCAGTTCGGTGTCGCGGTCGCCCCCGCCACTACCGCCTTCGCCACCGGAACGCTCGCCGCGGCGCCGGCGGTCACGGAACCGCCGGCCGCGACGGCCCTGGCGGCCCTCGTCGTCATCGTTGTTGGCGTTCTGGTTGTTGGCGTTCTGATTGTTGCGGTCGCCGCTGTTGCGGTTCTGCTGGTCACCGCCGTCGGCGTTCTTGGCCTGGTTCTCGCGGTTGTCGGAGCCCCCGCCGGTGTTGTCGGCGCGCTCGGCGCGCTCGGTGCGCTGGGACTCCGGCGCGGAGTTGGCGGCGGCGTCGGCCTTGTTCTCGCCCTTGTTGGCCTCGGCCTTGTCGTCGGCTTTGTCACCGGCCTTCTCGCTGCCCGCCTTGTCGCCGGCCTGGGCCTTCTGGCCGTCCGGCGCTCCCGACTGACGGGCCGCACCGCGGCGTTCCCGGCGCGGCGCGGTGGCCTGCTGCGGGGCCTCCCCGGCATCAGCCTGCGGCGCGGCCGGAGCCTCGGCAGCCTTGGTGGGCGCCTCGGCGGCCTTGGCGGGCGCAGCCTTGGCGGCACCGCCGCCCTGGTGCTCCTTGATGGCGGCGATCAGTTCGCTCTTTCGCATGCCCGAGGTGCCCTTGACACCCACTTCACCGGCCAGGGCACGCAGATCCGGAAGCAGCATCGACGTCAGCGAGCCGGAACGGCCACCGCGAGTGACGCCTGCGCTCGGCGCGGCTTTGGTTGCGGTCACGGCGGCGGAGTCCGCGGCGGTCGCGCCGCTCTCGCTTGCCGTGAAGAGGTCCGTATCAGTCACGGATTTCCTTTCTTTCCCTCGCCTGTCGCAATTTCGCGAGGGGATCCCCGAAGGTCATCTGCGCCCAGCCGAAGAGCCGAGCGCGTGTTCTTCCGCGGCGTCGCCTTCGCCGGAGCAACGGTGAGCGCCAGGGTCCGCCGCTGCGCGGCAGACCATCAGTCCACGAGTGAAACGAAAGATTGGGTAGTCGTCCTAAGTGTCAGCGCAGGTAGAGCCGCTGTGATTGCTGGACGATTGCGAGAATAACCCGCATCAGTGCTGGAAGCAAGGAGCCCCCGGTTCTCGCGTGTTACCCCGACACCGTCTGCGCGGGGGTTTCCGCGTTCCAGCGCACCGCGTCTCCGGCCGACTTCTCGGTCACACTGAACCCGTTGGCGGCGCCGTACTCGAGGACTTCGGCCGACAGATCGGAACCATCTGTGAGAGCAATCACCGCTGGTCCTGCGCCGGAAAGCACCGCTGCCACCCCAGAACGCCGCAGCAACGCCAGGTATTCCGCCGAGGCCGGCATCGCCGGCGCGCGCTGCGCCTGGTGCAGCCGATCGTCGGTGGCTTCCAACAGCAGATCCGGCCGCTGGGTGAGCGCCACCACAAGCATCGCCGTGCGCGCCAGATTGAACCGTGCATCGGCGTGGCTGACCTGTTCGGGCAGCAGCCCACGGGTCGCGGCGGTCGAGGACCGGGTCTCCGGCACCGCCGGGAACAGCCGGATGTCGGGGTGCAGCTGCAGGTGGGCAGCGTCGTAGCGGGCCGGGTCGCTGCCGGCGACAGTCCAGGAGACCACTGCCCCACCGAGCACGGCTGCCGCCGCGTTGTCGGGGTGACCCTCGAACTCCGAGGACAGCTGAACCAGCTCAGCGACGGTCAGCTCCGGCGAATCCACCTGCGTGGCAAAACCATTGACCACGGCCAGTCCGCCGACGACCGCTGCGGCGGACGAGCCGAGCCCACGGGAATGCGGGATCGCATTGCGACACACGACATTCAGGCCATCGACGCTCAGGCCGGCGGAGTCCAGCCCACGCTGGATCGCGCGCACCACCAAGTGATCGGCGGTCAGCGGAACCTGCCCGGAACCCTGACCCTCGACCTCGATCGTGAGGCCGGAATCAGTTGTCTCGACGACGATTTCGTCATACAGACTCAGCGCGAGGCCAAGGCTGTCGAATCCGGGGCCGAGGTTGGCACTGGAGGCCGCGACGACGGCGCTGGCCCGCAGTCCAGCCGGCAGAGTTCGGTTCACCAATGTTCTGACCGTCAGCCCAGACCCAGGTGGGCCACCACGGCGGACGGGTCGACCGGGATCGGCGTCACCTCGGGCATGCCCTTGAGCGCGGTGTCGGGGTCCTTGAGGCCATTGCCGGTCACCGTGCACACCACGGTCGAGCCGGGCTTGACCCAGCCGTCCTCGATCGACTTGAGCAGACCGGCGATGCTCGCCGCGGAGGCCGGCTCGACGAACACGCCCTCGGCCGCGGCCACCAGACGATAGGCGGCCAGGATCTCCTCGTCGGTGGCGGCCAGGAAACGGCCGCCGGACTGCTCCTGGGCCTCCACGGCGGAGTTCCAGGATGCCGGTGACCCGATCCGGATGGCGGTCGCGATCGTCTCCGGGTTACTCACCGGATGCCCGCTGACCAGCGGGGCGGCACCGGCGGCCTGGGTTCCGAGCATGCGCGGCAGGCGATCTGACAGACCGTCGCGGTGGTACTCGCGATATCCGCGCCAGTAGGCGGTGATGTTGCCGGCATTGCCGACCGGCAGCGAGTGCACGTCCGGCGCGGTGCCCAGCACGTCGACGATCTCGAACGCGGCGGTCTTCTGCCCCTCGATGCGGACCGGGTTCACCGAGTTGACCAGCCCGATGGACGGGTAGTCCGCGGTGAGCTTGCGGGCCAGTTCAAGGCAGTCGTCGAAGTTGCCTTCGACCTGGATGATCTTGGCGCCGTGCATGACTGCCTGCGCGAGCTTGCCCATGGCGATCTTGCCCTGCGGGATCAGCACCGCGCAGGTGATCCCGCCACGCGAGGCATAGGCCGCCGCCGAGGCCGAGGTGTTGCCGGTGGACGCGCACAGCACGGCCTGCTGGCCGCGCGCGATCGCGTCGGTCACCGCCATCGTCATGCCGCGGTCCTTGAAGGAGCCGGTGGGGTTGAGTCCCTCCACCTTCAGGTGCACGTTGCAACCGGTCTGCTCGGACAGCCGCTTGGCGTGGATCAGCGGCGTGCCGCCCTCCAGCAGGGTGACGGGGCTCCAGTCCTTCGCGTCAGGCAGCCGGTCCCGGTAGGCCTCGATCAGACCCGGCCATGGCTTGTGCACCGGCCCCGCGGCCGCTGTGCCACTCATGCGTTTGTCCCTTCCATACGAAGCACGCTGTTGATGGTCTGCACCACGTCCAGGTCGGCCAGCGCCTCAACGGTTTCCGACAGCGCCGCGTCGGTGGCCTGGTGGGTGACCACCACGATCCGGGCACCGCAGAGCTCGCCCTCGTCGTCGGTCATGCCTTCCTGGCGGACCTCGGCGATGCTCACCTCACGCTTACTGAATTCCGCTGCCACAGCGGACAAGACGCCCGGACGGTCTTTGACGTTCATGTTGACGTAGTACCGGGTCGGGATGGCGCCGATCGGAGCGATGGGCAGCTTCGCGTACTTGGACTCGCGCGGGCCGCGGCCGCCCTGCACCCGGTTGCGGGCGGCCATCACCAGGTCACCGGTCACCGCCGAGGCCGTCGGCGCACCGCCGGCGCCCTGGCCGTAGAACATCAGCCGACCGGCCGCCTCGGCTTCGACGACCACCGCGTTGAACGCACCGTTGACCGTCGCCAGTGGATGGTCCAGCGGGACCAGCGCCGGGTAGACCCGCGCCGAGACCTTCTGCTTGCCCTTGCCGGTGGTGATGCGTTCGCAGATGGCGAGGAGTTTGATGTTGCAGCCCAACGCCTTTGCCGACTCGAAGTCGGTGGCGCTCACCTTGGTGATGCCTTCGCGGTAGACGTCGTCGGCGGTCACCCGGGTGTGGAAGGCGATGGATGCGAGGATCGCCGCCTTGGCCGCGGCGTCGTAGCCCTCGACGTCGGCGGTGGGGTCGGCCTCGGCGTAACCGAGGGCGCTCGCGTCGGCGAGTGCGTCTGCGTAGTCGGCGCCGGTGTCGTTCATCGCCGAGAGGATGTAGTTGGTGGTGCCGTTGACGATGCCTGCCACCCGCAGCACCGTGTCACCGGCCAGCGACTGCGTCAGCGGCCGGATCACCGGGATCGCGCCGGCCACCGCCGCCTCGAAATACAGGTCCACCCGCGCCTTTTCGGCTGCCTGCGCGAGCTCACCGGTGGACTGGGCCATCAGTGCCTTGTTCGCGGTGACGACGGACTTGCCGTTCTGCAGGGCGGTCATGATGGCCTTGCGGGCCGGTTCGACCGGTCCCATCAGTTCCACCACGATGTCGACGTCGTCGCGGGACACCAGTGCGTCGATGTCGTCGGTGAGCAGGCTGACCGGGACACCGCGGTCCTCGGACACCCGGCGAACGCCGATCCCGCGCAGTTCCAGCGGGGCGCCGATGCGCGCCTCGAGGTCCGCGGCGCTCTCCTCGATGATCCGGACCACCTCGGTGCCGACGTTGCCCAGTCCGAGCACCGCCACGCCGATCGATTTCTGGTCTGTCATGCGCGAACCTCCTTCGACATCGTTACTGCCCAACTTCCAAGCTCAACAGGTCCTCGACCGTCTCACGGCGCAGGATCAGCCGCGCGGTTCCGTCCTTCACCGCGACGACCGCCGGGCGGCGCAGCATGTTGTACCGGCTCGACATCGAATAGCAGTACGCGCCGGTGGCGGCGACCGCCAGCAGGTCGCCCGGTCCGAGGTCGTCGGACACCCAGGTGTCTCGGACGATGATGTCGCCACTCTCGCAGTGCTTTCCGACGATGCGGGCCAGGACGGCGGACCCGTCGCTGACCCGGGACACCAGCCGGGCGTCGTACTCGGCGGCGTAGAGAGCCGGCCGGATGTTGTCGCTCATGCCGCCGTCCACGCTGACGTAACGCCGCTGCGCGGTGGGGCTGGTCGCCACGTCTTTGACGGTGCCGACCTCGTAGAGGGTGATGGTGCCCGGTCCGGCGATGGCGCGTCCCGGTTCCACCACCAGCGTCGGCGTGGGCAGCCCGACCGCGGCCGCCTCGTTCTCGACGATGGCCTTGAGTTTGTCGGCCAATTCCTTCATGGGCGGCGGATTGTCCTGCGGCAGATATGAGATGCCGAGGCCGCCGCCGAGATCGAGGATGTTCATCTGCGCGGTCTTCTCGACGCCGAACTCGGACACGACGTCACGCAGCAGGCCGAGCAGGCGACGCGCGGCGATCTCGAAGCCGGACACGTCGAAGATCTGTGAGCCGACATGGCAGTGCAGGCCCACCAGGCGCAGGTTCCGGGTGGCGAACACCCGGCGCACCGCCTCCATGGCGGCACCGCTGGCCAGGGACAGGCCGAACTTCTGGTCTTCATGCGCGGTCGAGATGAACTCGTGGGTGTGCGCCTCGACACCGGGGGTGACGCGCACCAGCACGTCCTGGACAACGCCCGCGGTTCCGGCGACGGCCTCCAGCCGCTCGATCTCGATCTCGGAGTCGACCACGATGTGCCCGACTCCGGCGTCGACCGACGTAGCCAGTTCTTCGACCGATTT
Source organism: Mycobacterium sp. AMU20-3851 (assembly GCF_043974665.1). Lineage (NCBI taxonomy): Bacteria > Bacillati > Actinomycetota > Actinomycetes > Mycobacteriales > Mycobacteriaceae > Mycobacterium > Mycobacterium sp. AMU20-3851. The sequence continues at coordinate 1,471,033 of NZ_CP146371.1, read as the reverse complement.
GTTGTTGCCGTGCACGGTGATTCGCTCGGCCGGGAAGCCGGCGTGCAGGGCGACGGCCAGCTCACCGCCGGTCGCCACGTCCAGCGACAGACCCTCCTGATGCACCCAGCGGGCGATCTCACTGCACAGGAACGCCTTGGAGGCGTAGTGCACATGCTCGCCACCGCCGAACGCGTCGGCGATCTCGCGGCAACGCCCGCGGAAGTCGTCCTCGTCGATGACGAACAGCGGGGTGCCGAACTGCGCGGCCAGGTCGGCCACCGAAACTCCCGCGACCGACACCACGCCGTCCTGCCCGCGAACCAGATTGCGCGGCCAGACATTCGGGGCCAGCAGCATGATCTCGTCGGCGGTGCGCGGCTGGGCCGGCACCGTACCGACGGAGTGCTGGCCGCTCACATCCGCTCCGGAGCGCTGACACCGAGGATGGCCAGACCGTTGGCGATGACCTGCCGGGTGGCCTGGCACAGCGCCAGCCGGGCCCGGTTCAGGTCGCCGGCCTCTTCGTCGCCCTGCGGGAGCACCCGGCAGGAGTCGTAGAAGCGGTGGTAGTCGCCGGCCAGGTCTTCCAGGTAGCGGCACACCCGGTGCGGTTCGCGTAGCGTGGCAGCGGTTTTCAGGACCCGGCCGAACTCGCCGAGGTTACGGATCAGCGTCGCTTCCCGGTCATGGGTGAGCAGATCCAGGTGCGCGGTGTCCGCGGTCAACCCGAGTTCGGCGGCGTTACGCGCCAGCGCGGACAGCCGGGCGTGCGCGTACTGCACGTAGTACACCGGGTTCTCGTTGGACGCGCTCGCCCACAACCCGAGGTCGATGTCGATCGGGCTGTTCACCGAGGACCGGATCAGCACGTACCGGGCGGCGTCCACGCCGATCGCGTCCACCAGGTCGTCGAGGGTGATGACGGTGCCGGCCCGCTTGCTCATCCGGACCGGCTGCCCGTCGCGGACCAGGTTGACCAGCTGGCCGATCAGCACCTCGACGGTGGCCGGGTCGTCACCGAGGGCCGCCGCGGCGGCCTTGAGCCGGGCGATGTAGCCGTGGTGGTCGGCGCCGAGCATGTAGATGCACAGGTTGAACCCGCGCTCGCGCTTGTCCAGGTAGTAGGCGAGGTCACCGGCGATGTAGGCGGGGTTGCCGTCGCTCTTGATGACCACCCGGTCCTTGTCGTCACCGAAGTCGGTGGTGCGCAGCCAGGTCGCCCCGTCCTTCTCGTAGATGGCGCCGTTGTCGCGCAGTTTCGCGATGGCCTGGTCCACCCGGCCGGAGGTGTGCATCGAGTCTTCGTGGGTGTACACGTCGAAATCGGTGCCGAACTCGTGCAGCGATTCCTTGATGTGGGCGAACATCAGGTCTACGCCGATGGAGCGGAAGGTCTCCTGCTGTTCCTCGGCCGGCAGGCTCAGCGCGTCCGGGGCCTTCTCCAGGATGGCGGTGGCGATGTCGATGATGTAGGCACCGGCGTAGCCGTCCTCGGGGGCCGGCTCGCCCTTGGCCGCGGCGATCAGCGACCGGGCGAACCGGTCGATCTGGGCGCCGTGATCGTTGAAGTAGTACTCCCGGGTGACCGCCGCACCCTGGGTGCTCAGCAGCCGGCCCAGGGCGTCGCCCACGGCGGCCCAGCGGGTCCCGCCGATGTGGATCGGGCCGGTCGGGTTGGCCGACACGAACTCCAGGTTGATGTTCTGGGCGGCCAGATCGGCGGAATGGCCGTACCCGGCGCCGGCCGCGAGCACGTTGGCCACCACGACTCCCTGGGCCGACGCTTCGATGCGCAGGTTGACGAAACCGGGACCGGCGATCTCGGCGGCGGCGATCCCGTCGGCGTCGGCGAGCGCCGCGGCGAGCCAGCCGGCCAGTTCGCGCGGGTTGACCCCCACCTTCTTGCCGAGCTGCAGAGCCACGTTGGTGGCGTAATCGCCGTGCTCGGGGTTGCGCGGGCGTTCGACGGTGATCGTCTCGGGCAGCGCGCTGGTGTCGAGGCTGCGCTCGGCCAGGACCGTGGTGGCGGTGGCTTTGAGCAGGGCAGCCAGATCGGCAGGTGTCACGAGGGATCATCCTATGACGCGCGGTCCTCAGGTCCCGAATCCATTACCGGTTCGATGATGCGTTACGCTGTGCAAGCCCAACGGCGCAGCTTCATCTGATTGCGCCCCCGTAGCTCAGGGGATAGAGCGTCTGCCTCCGGAGCAGAAGGCCGCAGGTTCGATTCCTGCCGGGGGCACTCATCTTCTACCAGCGCAAACGCGCTCCCTTGTCTTTTCGCACTCTGTCGCCGCGTCCGTGCTGCGTCGTTTTCGACGTCACGGTCGCGATCGGACGCCCGGCACAGCCCTCCCGTAGATCTCGGCGTCGAGCCTTCGGCGCCGGGGCCGTCGGTCCCATGGTGACCGACGGCACTCCGGCAGCGCCCCTTTTCCCGGGTTCGGTAGCGGTCAGCGCAGCGCCGGCGCCATCATCTCCTCGATGGATCCCGACAGGTAGCGGGCGTACTCCGCGGTGAGGTGGTACCTGCCGGAGTAGACCAGTCGGTCGGCGATCACGGCCGGGCAGACCTCGGTGCAGAACAACGGGTCGACGTCGACGTAGGTCTGGCCGGTGAGTTCGGCCGCAGCCGACCAGCCCGTCTGGTCGGGCAGTGCCTCGGCGGCCGGTACCGCGCACCGGGTGAGATCGGCGGGATTGTCGGCCACGCACTCGGACGGGCTCTCGGACGGACGCGGAATGTTTCCGAGCAGGAAGGCCTGCGCTCCCTCGGGGAGTTCTCCGATCGTTGTCACCAGGGCGTCGCGCCACACCTGTGGGGTGGTGTCACGACCGGGCCCCTGATTCCCGCCGTCGAAAAACCCGGCCATCACCACGATCTCGGCCTTCTCCTGGCCGATGACCTCCATCCGCCAGTCCTGCCAGTCGTCACACTCGGTGTAGGCACGCTCGAGTTGCCACTGGTAGTAGGTCAGGGCCGCGGGACCGCAGTTGCTCTTCGTCAGGGCGAGGACCCGCCATCCGTTGCGCTGGCCGATCAGGTCGAGGGCTCCGTGCCACATCGACGCGGCAGAGTCCCCGATCAACACCATCGTCCGCTCGCCGGCGGGGTCACCGAGTGTGCACGGGCCGATGTCGTCGAGGCGGGTCTGCGCCAGCTCGGGTTCGCAGCCCTCGATCGACCACTGCTCGGCGTAGTCGCCGCTGGCCGCCAGCAACTCGTCGGGGGTGATGTTTGCCGGCAGATCCTTCAGTTCGGCCCCGGCCTGTACCGCCTTGCGCACCTCGGCTCGGGGCACCGCCGGTGCCGGTGCCGATTTGGACTCCGGAGCCGGAGCGGGAGTCGACGCGTCTGGCACCGCCTGACATCCCGTCACCATCAGCGCAGCGCACGTCACCGCGCCCGCAACGGCCTTGGCGGTCAACCGTATCGCCATTCAACGATCCTTTCCGACTTGCGCTCAGAACAATTGCTGGACAAGGGGAACCGGCAGCGCCCATCGGTAACGCTCGAACGCGGCGACGGCGAAGACCACGGCGATACTCGCCGGGACGATGGCCAGACTCAGCCAGGGACGCTGTGCCAGCGCGCGCGAGCGACGGATCGGGTTCTCGAATGCGTGATACATCACCGCCGCCCCCGCGAAGGTCGCGCCGATCAGCAACACCTGCACCGGCAGCGCCAGATCGGCGCCGATGCGCGCGGCGGTGATGGCGAAGACCGGCCAGTGCACGAGGTAGAGCGAATAGGAGATGTCGCCGGTGTAGACGAAGCCGCGGCTGCCCAGCACGGCCGCCGGACCCGTGTGCTGGGCGCCTATTCCGGCGGCCAGGATCGCCGCGGCACCGAGCACCGGGACGGCGGCCACCCATCCGGGAAAAGGGCTGGTGTCATCGAGGGCAATGACCGACCAGGCGATCGCCGCGACACCGGACCACCCGAGGACGGCGGCCGGCGTGGCCGAGATCCTGGTGACCAGCCAGGGTTGGGCCACGGCCAGCAGGGCGCCGATCGCCAGCTCCCACGCCCGGGTCAGCGGAGAATAGAAGGCCGCTGCCCCGTTGCCGGAGGTCAGCACGATCGAGTACGCGTAGCTCGCCGCCACGATCGCGGTCAGTAGGCCGAACAGCACCGGTCGCAGCGTGGCCCGACCCCTGCTCGCCGTGACGGCGATCGCCGCGATCACCAGCAGCGGCCACACCAGATAGAACTGCTCCTCCACCGCCAGTGACCAATAGTGTTGCAGCGGAGACGGATCCCCACCCAGCCGGGCGTAGTCGGTGCCGGTCGCGAGGAAGTGGAAGTTCGCGAGGAACAGCGACGCGGCCGTCGCGTCCGGAAGCACCCGGGCTCCCCGCAGGAAGTTGGTGAGTTCGAACGTCGCGATGACGGTGAGGGCGATCACCAGCGTGGCGGCGGGGACGATCCGCCGCGCGCGTTGGGCATAGAACTCGAGGAACCAGGCACCGCGGGACTGGGTGGGCTTCCGCAGGAGCATCAGGGTGATCACGTAACCGGAGATCACGAAGAAGACGTCGACCCCGACGAAACCGCCAGAGAAGCCGGGCATGCCGACGTGGTCGAGGATGACCACCAGTACCGCGACCGCCCGCAGGCCTTGGATATCGGCGCGCCGGTGTCCGCGCGAGGGGGCCGGCGGTCGACCGTGCACGGCCCCGACTGCAACCGCCACCAGCCCTGCCTTCGCTCATACCTGTGAACTACCTGTGCAGTCCCATCGCGGAAGCTAGCACGAAGGTTAGGCTAACCTCAATTCGCTGCTGAGGATTTGCTGAGAAGCGCGGTCGCGGCACTTCCGGCTAGGACCATTCCGCGAGCACCCGCAGTTTTCCGGCCTTCACGGCGGCGTCGCGGCGCCGCCGCTTGAGCTCGGCCGCGAACGGGTTGCGCTCATTGTCCTGAAAATTCAGCGGCAACAGCAGTGCCCTGATCAGCTTGGGTTCCAGATACCACGGCTCGGGGTGCTCCACCCAGGACACCGCCGCATTCTCGGCCATCCACCGGTTCAGCACGGCCTCACCACCGGCGAAGGTCTGTCGCTTGCCCGATCCCACCCGCCGCAGCGCGAAGCCCAGCTCCTCGCCCAGCAGGACGCCGAGGGTCTTGCGCAGCGTGGACCCGTCGGCGCTGGCATTGCCCGCACCGAAGTGATAGCGGATGCGTTTACGAAGATCCTGCGGGGCGCGCGGCTTGCCGTCCGCTCGCGGCGGGCCCGGGCAGACTCCCACGTACAGCAGCGTCCAGCCGTCCCGCACCTCGCAGCCCTCGACGTCGATCCCGCCGGGGATCTCCTTGAACCACCACCCGTAGGCGCCTGGCACCGCCGGCACCGGCCCCGGGTCGGCCAACACCTCGTCCCGCGTATACCGCTGAGCGGCAAGGAAATTGGCGACAGCATCGGCAGCGCGCTTCGCGGACATCGACTCAGCCATTGGTCCAGCGTAGTCCCACACCGGGCACCGCAGATGCCACGCGGCTACCCGATGCCTCCCATCACAGCGCGTCGACGCCCGCGTTGATCGCCTGGTTCTCCGCGATCACGGCGGTGATCACGCCGACCACCGGCTTGGGTGTCCAGTCCGGACGGAAGATTCCCATGGTGGCCTCGTGCGGCACCGGGTCGTCGTAGTCGGCCAGGGTGTGGATGAACGCCGGCCCGGCGAAATCCAGGTCACGCCACGCACGGAGAAAATCCCCCACATAGTCGGCCTGGGTGGCCTCACCGCCCTCGGACACCGGCTGCCCGTACTCGGTCGCCCAGATCTTCTTATTGCCGTCACCGTTGTCGACCATCACCGCGTACAGCTGCTGGGCCTGGACGAAGGGCACCCCCGCGCGGCCCTCCCCCGCCGAGAACGGCACCGAGTACATGTAGGGGTGGAAGGCCAGCGCATCGAAGTACCCGCCCGCCCCGGCGGCGTACATCTGGGACAGATAGGTCACCGGGTTGACCGCCGGACCACCCGGGACCTCCGCCACCGCGGCCACCGAGCCGCCGATGACGGTCGCGGTGGGGTCGGCCGCCTTGATCGCGGTGTAGGCGATCTTGAGCAGCGCGGTGTAGGCAGCCGCGTCGGGGGTGGGCGCCCAGAAGCCGTTGTAGTTCGGCTCGTTCCAGATCTCGTAGTCGGCCACCTTGCCCTGGTAGCGGGTCGCCACCGCCGAGACGAAGTCACCGAAGGCCACCAGATCGGCCGGTGCAGCCTTGTACTGGGGCTGTCCGGGCGTCGCCGCCCAGTCCGGTGTGGTGTTGATGGTGGCCAGCACCTTGATGCCGTGGGCGGCGGCGCTGTCGACCATCCGGTCCACCGCCGACCAGTCGAAGGTGTCGTCCTCGGGTTCGGCTCCGGCCCACGGCAACAGGATTCGGATGGTTCCGACGCCGGCCGCCTTCAGCAGGCCGAGTGCGGTGTCGGTGTCGGCCTGGGAGTAGAAGTACATCTGCTGGACGTTGACGGCCACCGTGGTCGCGCGCTGGTCGATCGCCGTGGTCGAGGGTGGCGTGATGGTGACATGCACGGTGGCCGTGGTGATTCCACCGAATCCGTCGGTGATGTCGACCACGAAGCTGTCGGTGTCTTCGCCCTGGCTGACCAGAGCGCGGTAGCGGGCATCCACATCGGGGATGTAGGTGAACTGCCCGTCGGCGCGCACCTTCACCGTTCCGTGGGCGGGGCCGGAGCCCAAGCTGTACGTCAGCGCATCGCCGTCGGCATCGTCGGCGGTCACGACACCGGTCACCGCGCCGAGAGCGCTGGTGCTACCGGTCACCGCGCCGGCACCGTTGGCCGGATCGACGTTCGTCGTCGGGTTCTTGAGGATGGTCAGCTTGATGGTCTTGGTGACCGTGCCGCCGAACCCGTCACTCACGGTGACACTGACGGTTTCGGACTTGGCCGCCGCGCTCGCACCACGCTTGGATGCGGCAGCTCGCGCCGCCGCCGTGGGCGTATAGGTGAACGATCCGTCCGGGTTGACGGTGAACGTGCCCTTGGTCGTCTTGCCGACCGTGTAGTTCAGCGGATCTCCATCGGCGTCGCCGGCATTTATCGCGCCGCCGATCACCCCCGAGCGGTCCTGCGGGGCGCCGATCGTGGGTGTGGCCCAGACCGGCTTGATGTTGGGCGCCCCGATCTTGACGTTGACGACCACCGGTACGACACCGCCGTGCCCGTCGTCGACGGTGATGGTGAAGGTGTCCGTCTTGTCCGAGTAGGTGGCGCCCGCCGCCTTCGCCGCAGCCAGCGCCGCCGCGGTCGGGGTGTAGGTGAATCCGCCGCCGGTGGATACCGAGACGCTGCCCTTCCCCGGGTCCGTCCAGCTGAAAGTCACCTTGTCCCGGTCACCGTCGCCGACCTTGACGGTGCCCTTGACGATCCCGGTGGTGCTGTTCGGGTTCCCGATCGTCGTGCCGACGGTCGGCACCTTGTTCGCGGGATCGATTGCGATGGTGATGGTTTGGGTGAACGTGCCGTAGCGGCCGTCGGAGACCACCACGGTGAAGGAGTCGGTGCTCACCGTCGCGGGTGCGCCGGTCTTGGCGGCCGCGTGCCGGGCTGCGGCGGTGGGTGTGTAGGTGTACGTCCCGTCGGCTTTGAGTACCAGCTTGCCCTTGGTGGGCTTGCCGGTGAGCTGATAGGTCAGTGGGTCGCCGTCGAAGTCGACGACTCCCACGGTGCCCGTCGTCGCGCCGGTCGCCGGATTCGTGACAGCGTAGGAAGGATCGTTGGAGAACGGCGACCGGTTGACCGGGACCAGCGAGAAGAAGTGCACCACACCGGATTCAAGGTCGGTGAAGAGCATCCGGGTGCCGTCCGGGCTGAGCACCATGCCGGTGGTCGGCCCCGACAACCCGTCGAAATCGGCCACGCCGAGCACAGTGGCGTCGCCGATGGCCAGCGCGGCGACGAGCCCCGTGCCGGTGGTGACCATCGCCGCGGAACTGTCCAGGGTGAGTACGATCCCGGTCAGCGCATGCCCGAGGTTCAGTGTGCTGGTGGTCTTCTTCGTGAGGTCGTGGACCGTCAGCCCGCCGCCCGCGTCGACGGCGTAGACCGTCTGCAATACCGAGCTGTACGCCAGGCCGGTCGGCGCGGCGGTCGTCGCCGTCAGAATCGTCGCCACCTTCGCGGTGGAGGAGAACCACGAGAGTTGGCCGCCCGCCGGTGTCGTACCCGCCACGAAGATCCGCTTGCCGTCCGCGCTCACCGCGAGGTGAGTCGGTGTCACGGCCGCGTCCAACCGCACGGTGCCCGCGGTCCTGTTGTTCGATGTGGTGATCTTGGTGACCGTGGCGCCCGTTCCGCTCGCGACGTAGAGGACGCTGCCGCCCGGATTGATGGCGATGGCAGTGGGATTGGCGACGGTGATGGTCGCCTTCTTGGCGCCGGTGACGGCGTCGACGACGGTGACGGTGTCGGTGGTGGAGCTGGACACGTAGAGCCGGGTGCCGTCCCGTTTGACCGCGATGCCGTCGGGTGCGCCACCCACCTCGAACGTGGCGAGGACGGTGTTGTTGACGGTGTCGTACACGGTGACGGTGCCGGCGGCACGATCGGTGATGTAGGCGCGGGTATTGGTGGCGGCGACCGCGCTCGGCTCGGTGAGATCGACGGCGGCGCCGGCGTAGAACGGCGACGGGCTGACCGGCATGTTGACCGCCACGCCGGTGACATTGACCCCGTCGGTCACCCGCAGAGTGATGGCGACGACGTCCTCGCCGGGTGTCGCCCACGCCGCGAACCGCTGCGCGGTGGTGGGCGTGTAGGTCAGCGTGGCGGTTTTGGCGTTGTAGGACAGCGTTCCCGGAACCGGGGTGGCCGGCGGCACCACCGAGACCGCGACCTTCTTGCCCTCCGGATCGGAGGCGATCAACTGACCGACCACGGTGCCGGTGGTGGCGTCCGGCCGGCCCCAGATCACCGTGGCCGACGGCGGCGCGTCCGTCACCGCCGCGGCGACGGTTCGGCTCACGGCGGCAGTTTGGATGGCGGCGGCGGGCTCCACGCCCACCTGCCGACGGGCCGCCGCGAGCAGGGCCCACGCCAACGGCGAGTCACCGGCGCCACCGGGCAGGATGCCCAGCACCGTGGACAACACCGGGCGCAGCGCGCTCCCGATCAGACTGCGGACCACCTGCACCGGGTTCGCGACGACCGGTTTCGCCGGTAGCACCGGGGGCGCGCCGGCGACCGACGGCGGCGTTGCGGTTATGTCCGCACCGACGGTCGCCGCACGTGTGGGTGCGCCCGGTTCGTGGAGGGTTACCCGCGCGAGCGGGGCCTGCTCGGCGGTTCGGGGCGACACCCTGTCCGGGCCCGCGGCACGGGCCTGGCCGCGCGCGAAGCCTTTTCTCTTCCTCGGTTTGGGCCCTGCGTCCTCGTCGCCGGCGGGGTTCGCCGCACCCGTGCGGGGGACGTCGAGAGCGGAGTCGGTGTCGCTGCGGGTTTGCGGATCGATGTCGTTCGGGCCGTCGGGCTCGACGCGCGGCGCCTCGGGTTCGGTGTCGGAGCCGGACGCGCCGGTCGTCTCGCGGTCCGGGGCAGCCGGGGCGGCGCTGGATTGTTCGGGCGACGCTAGGGCCACGCCCGCCGGCACGGTGACCACCGCGCCGATTCCGAGGGCGACGGCCAGCGCACCGACACGACCGACGTAGCCGCCATATGCCAATTGCATCTGCACTCCCGGTTGCCTGCGCGGCGCAGCAGCCCACAGACACCGGACGGGCCTGCGTATCCGCGCCGATAGCAGTTGCTGAGGAGCTTAGCTGTGCCTTTCCTGGACGATCGCTAATTTGCCAAAGTCGCGTCAATTTGCCGACTCGCGGCCACCCCGGCCGAACCTGGGCCGGTAGGCCGGCCGCTGCAGTGTCCAGCCCATGCCCGGTTCAGGCCTGCGGGCCCATCGACGACAGATTCTGCGTGCGCGTACCCGGCCTCGATGCGGCGCCCTCAGCCCGCGGTCGAGATGTACGCATACCGACCGTAGGCACAATCTCCCCGGATGGTTGCGAATTCTGCTGCCGCGCGGCCCTTTCCATACCCTCCACGCAGGGTCCATCGCACCGGGCACCGATGTTCCTGAACGTTGGTGAGCCGTCACCTGTGAGGTGGTTGGGAATCGCCGTCTCAGCGCGCGCCCGGGCACGGTGAGCCATTAGCGTTTTGAGCTATCCGGCCTGACGGGCCGCCTTCCGAAAGGGATGTCGCTATGAGCACGAAGAAGATCACCGCAGTCGGACTCGGATCCTTCGCGGTCGCTGCAGCGTTCATGGGGCTGAGCGGCGCGGTCGCCAACGCAGACATCGAGGAAGTAGCTCCCTCGCCCCAGGTCACCAGCCGGCAGGCGTTGCTGATCGACGACAATGCGTTGCGCGTGGCCGACTACGGACAGGCGCGCGGGCTCGGCGAATCGCGAGCAGGCGACATGGGCGAGGTCACCGCGCAGGGAGAGGTCCGCGACTCCACGAAAGCGATCGTCGGATCGAAGGCCGCACCGTTCAACCTGGAGTCCAACGGATCGTTCGTGTTCGATCCGCCCATCGGCGCCTGGTGACCGAATCGGCGGCCCAGCCCCCGCGACCCATTGGCGAATAACCTCGGATTTGCTTGATAACGCAAATACCTGATGCCCCGGTCCGCTCCGCACAATCCCATACATACGTACTGCACAGCCAGGTTCAGGGTCGGCGATCGCCGGCCCTGAACCGTATGCGATCACGCTCGTCCGCCACCCCGGTCGGCTTCTCCGCGCACGCGCCGCATCGGATTCACACAGGTAGATCCGCTATCCGCATTTAACATCGACGTCACTGGCCGTTCAACGCCGAGGTTGACGTCTTTGGCAATTCCGCTCGAACTAACTCACATGATCCGCCGCCGTCATGCAATATGTGATGCGACACCGGACCAGGGTGTCCGGCCGGACCAGGGGGATTTTTCGGGTGACTTCTCACAATTTCAGCGGTAGCTACACACTGTCCAGCAACTTCTCGACCGCGCGTCCCGCAGCCGGAACCGGCGGGCGTCATCGTCAGCAGAACACCCCCTACTCCCGGCACATCGGCCGCGTCGGGGCGTTGGCCCTCGCGCTCGGCGTCTTCGGCGCGGCCGCGACCAACACCGGCGTTGCATACGCGGACACCTCGGAGTCATCCACCAGCACCTCGTCTCCCGGCGAGGAATCCTCCGGCGGCACCCAGACCGGGACCACGTCGAACACGGACCCCGGCGCGTCGACCGCCGAAGCACCCGGGGGCGCCGGCCCATCTGTCGCCGACGGCGCGGACGTCGACAACGGGCCCGACCTCGACGACGAGGGCGAGGACACTCAGCTCGCCGGCCGCAACGATGACCTCGCCGACGAGGCCGAGGACGAAGAACTCCAGGCAGAACTGCCCGATGAACCGCTGCCCGACACCGCGCCGGTCGAGGAACTTCCGCTCGAAGGACCCACCGAGGAGTTGCCTCCCACCGGCGGCGAGACAGGGGCCCCGCCGGCCGAACCCGGGCCCGCGCCGGAGCCCACCGACAGCACACCCACCGGCGGCAACACCGCGCCCACCGACACCGACAATGCGCCGCAGATCCCGGACGCGGTGATCCCGGTTGGCAACGAGGTCGAGGACGCACCCGAGGCCGCGGCGCTCACCGAGGAGCTCGCCGATCCCGGCATCGGCTCCGCACGTACCGCGTCGGACGCCGGCGGAGAGGCCGCCGCCCTTCTCGCCGCGGCGACCGCCCCCGTCGGCGCCGCCACGTCCAACCCGATCGCCGGGCTGATCGCCCAGATCCCGACCCCCGGCGAAGTGGTCGCGGGCATCAAACGCTTTGTCACCCAATGCGCGTGCGCGCTGGTCAAGGGCGCCATCGATCTGCTCAGCAACTTCGCGCCGTCCAGCAGCCCGGCGCCGGGCGGACCGGCCAGCCCGCTCGACCAGATCGCCGGGTTGGCGGTGTTCGGATGGATCCGGCGGCAGATCAACTACGTGGCCGCGGCCTTCAACCGGACCCCGATCGGGCAGTTCGTGAACCAGATCGGCGCCAACGTGCGGGAGTGGATGGGTAACCTCAACAACTCCCCGTTCGGCCGCCAGCTCTCGGCGGGTGTGGCCGCGTTCCTGGCCGAATGCGAGGGCCGGGTCGCCCTGCCCTCCGAGTTCGACCGCACCACCGTGGTCTCGGGCCTGAACGAGCCCACCGACTTCGAACTGATCATGCACGACGGGGATTCCGATCACGTCCATCAGATCCTGTTCACCGAGAAGTCCGGCGCGATCAAGCTCTACGACACCCACAGCAAGCAGCTGACGACCCTGACCACGCTCGTCGTCCAGACCAGCGGCGGCGAGCGCGGTCTGATCGGCATCGAGGTCGACCCCAACTACTGGAATTCCGACCAGCCCGGCTACCAGAAGATCTACGTCGCCTACACCAACGCCGAGAACTTCGACCAACTGTCGAGCTTCACGTTCGACGGCAGCGCGCTGAGCAACGAGCAGAAGCTGGTGCAATCGACGCTGTCCGCCAACGACTTCCACCACGGCGGCGAGATCGAGTTCGACGTCACGGGCCAGTACATCCTGTGGGCCGTCGGCAACAACACCCGGCCGACCGAGAACTCCCAGGACCTCACCAACATCCACGGCAAGATCCTGCGCCTCAACCGCGACGGGACGGGCGCGGTGGACAACCCGTTCTACGTCGAGGGCGGTGACGAGAACACCAACCGGATCTACGCCTACGGGATGCGCAACCCGTTCCGCTTCGCGGTCGACCCCGACAACGGGGCGATCCTCTCCGGCGACGTCGGCGAGTACACCTGGGAGGAGCTCAACCTGGTCCGGCCGGGCGCCAACTACGGTTGGCCGGTGACCGAAGGTCCGCAGCCCGGAAGCGGATTCGCCGACCCGCTGTACGCCTACCGGCACACCCTGGCCACCAACACCGGCTCGATCACCGCGGTGATGGTGTACGACGACGGCAATCCGGTGGCCGGTCAGAAGAAGGTACTCATCGCGGACTACTCGCTGGGTTGGATCAAGGAGCTGACCTTCGACGACCAATACACCAGCCTGATCGGCGAACGCACCATCGACAGCGGCGCCGGCGCGGTGGTGAAGATGTCCCAGGGACCCAACGGGGAGATCTACCAGCTCAACATCTACCCCGGCACGCTGTCGATGATCACACCGTCGGACGGCAACCGCACCCCGGTGGCCGTGATCAAGGCTTCCTCGACCTCGGGGCCGGGCAACAGCCTGGAGGTGGACTTCGACGGCACCTTCTCCACCGACCCGGACAACGACACCCTGACCTACGCCTGGACCTTCGGCAACGGGCAGACCTCGACCGCCGCCAAGCCGGCGACCGTAACCTTCACCAACACCGGCAATTTCACGACGTACACGGTCTCGCTCACGGTGACCGACGAACTCGGCAAGCAGAGCACCGCCACCCAGCAGATCGTGGTCGGCAGCACACCACCGGCGGCCGATTTCGATGTGCCCGCCGGGCAGGATTGGAAGTACAACGCCGGCGACACGGTGTCCTTCCACGCCACCGGCACCGACCTCGAAGACGGGCCGGGCGGATCGGAGCTACCGGCCGGTGCGTTCTCGTGGACCGTCGAATTCCGGCACGCCGATCACAAGCATCCGTTCATCAACGAGATCACCGGACCCGATCTGTCGTTCACCGTTCCGGTCGACTACGACCAGCTCGCCAACACCTGGTATCGGGTCATCCTCACGGTGACCGACAGCAGCGGCCTGAAAACCGTTGTCACCAAGGACATCAACCCGAACCTGGTGACGCTGACCTTCGGCTCCAACGTCCCGGGTGCCAAGTACACGCTGGACGGTATCCCGCACACCGGTACCCACACCGAACAGGTGGTGGTCGGCGTCGAGCGCACCCTGGGCGCGATGTCCCCGCAGACCATCAACGGTCAGCAGTACGTCTTCGGCAGCTGGTCCAACGGTGAAGGCAGCACCCACGTGATCACCACCCCGGACACGGACGGGACCTACACCGTCAACTACCTGCCGGCACCGGCCCCGGCGGTCCTGGTCTGATCCAGTTCGCCGATCACCTCGGCGACGCGGCGCACCTGCTCGATGTCATCCGATGTCGGGATCAGGTGCACCTCGTCGGTGCCGATGTCCGCGAACCCGCGCAGCACCTGCAGGAGTTCGTCCTGGCTGCCCGACCAGCCCGTGGTGGGCGCGATGGCCTCCACGAACTCGGCCGGGATCCAGTTCATGTAGCGCAGCAGGTGGCGGCGAACCTGATCGCGGGCCGCTTCCGGCTCCCCGATCGCGAACCAGAACGACGTCGCCAGTAGCGGTTTCGGCTTCCCCGCCACCGCCCAGGCGTCACGGGCGACGTCGAAGAGGTCGTTCTGCTTGGACAGGTCGAGGTCCAGCGTGGTGCCGGCCAGTCCGGACGCCCAGCCGGCAGCGCTGCGCACCGTCTTCGGGCCGATGGTGCCGACCAGCAGCTCCGGACCGCCGTGCTGCACCGGCGGCGGCCCGACCGGCAGCACCGCCTCGGTGACCTTCTCCCCGGCCCATACCCGCTTCATCACCGCCACCCGCTCGGCCATGCCGCGCATGGTCTGGGTGGCCGGGTCGGCTCCGACCGCCCGATAGTCCTCGTGCCGGCCGCCGACACCCAGACCGACCGTCAGGCGACCGCCACTCAATAGGTCGCCGGTGGCCAGGCTTTTCGCCAGCGCCACCGGGTCGTGCAGCTGCGGCACCACCACGGTCGTCACCAACCGGACCCGGTCGGTCCAGGCCGCCAGCGCACCCAGCAGGGTCAGCGAGTCCGGGTTGTCGAACGCGACGCGTTCACCCCAGCACAGCGACGAGAACGGCCCGTCATCGATCACCTTCGCCCATGTCCGCAGCGTCCCGGCATCAAGATCCGGTTCCATGACCGGCATTGTCATCCCCACACGCACGTCGGCGATTCTGACATGTGCAGTCGGCGGTGAGCCGCGGAACGGGGGTTATCCCCCAGTCAGCCGGCGGGGAAACGCGGTGTCGCGCGGGCGCGGGAGTCCATAGGTTGGTGTCATGGTCGCAGTCATGTCCAGCCCGACAGCCCCCATCCCGGTCCCGGACCCCGCGCCGGACCGGTCCGCAGAGCGTCATATCGGTGTGGTGCCGACGGCGTCGATGATCGTCGGTGCCGCATTGGCCACGGTGTGGTTCTGGGTGCCGCTGGCCATCCTCGTCATCGGGGTCTCCTCGATTCCCTCGGTCATCGGGTTCCTGCTCGCCGCGGTGGTCTTCGTGTACCTGATGCGCGCCGTCGACCGGGTCGAACGGGTCCGCAGCGAGGCGGTCTTCGGTATGCAGATCCCGGTTCCGTCACGAAAACTATCCGGCTACACCGGGTTCCAGCGTTGGGCTCATCAGCTGTGGCTCGACATCAGTAGCGTGCGGTTCTGGAAGTCGGTGGCCCAGCACTACCTCCGGATGGTCTATGACCTGCTGGCCGGTGGGCTGGCGATGGCGCTGCTGGCGTTCGCATTCCTCGGCCCGGCCGCAGCCCTGGCGGTGCAGCGCAGCGATGACGACGCCGGGCTGCGCTTCCTGTCTCCCCCGCTGGCGTTCGTGCTGGCATTCGTGGCGCTGGTTGCCGCGGTGGCCATCCTCATCTTCGCTCCCGCGCTGGACGCCAGGATCGACCGCTGGCTGCTGACGGCCTCGCCGACGGCCGAGCTGCAACGCGAGGTCAGTGCCTTGTCGCAGGCGCGCGAGGGTGCCGTCTCCTCGGCCCAGACCGAGCGCCACCGCATCGAACGTGATCTGCACGACAGCGTGCAGCCGCGGCTGGTGTCGCTGGCCATGACGATCGGGCTGGCTCAGACCAAGCTGGACACCGATCCCGCGGCCGCGGCCACCCTGATCGCCGAGGCGCACGACGATGCCAAGGCCGCGCTGGCCGAGCTGCGCAACGTGGTCCGCGGCATCGCACCCACCATCCTGTCCGACCGGGGCCTGGACGCCGCGCTCTCGGCGGTGGTGCAGCGTACCGAAACCTCAGGGGTGCCAACCACTCTCGATGTCCACCTGCCGCAGCGCCTGCCCGACGAGGTGGAGGCGTGCGCATACTTCGTGGTCGCCGAGGCGCTGACCAACGTCGCCCGGCATGCCGAGGCCACCCAGGCGGTGGTGACGGTACGCGTCGACGAGGCGAGCGGCACCCTGCACGTGTCGGTCTTCGACGACGGCCGCGGCGGCGCGCAGATCGACACCGGCGAGGATTCCACCGGCCTGCGCGGGCTGGCTGAGCGGGTGCGCGCCGCCCGCGGCACCTTCGAAGTGTCCAGCCCGGCCACCGGCCCCACCATCGTCACGGCGGTGCTGCCATGCGCATCGTGATCGCCGAGGATTCGGCGCTGCTGCGGGCCGGCATCGAACGCATCCTGGCCGACGCCGGTCACGAGATCGTCGCCGGTGTGCCGGATGCGACCGAGTTGTTGCGAATCGTCAACGAACAGCATCCCGACCTCGCCATCCTCGACGTCCGGATGCCGCCCACCTTCACCGACGAAGGTATCCGGGCCGCGGCCCTGCTGCGGTCCCAGAACCCGGACTCGCCGGTGCTGGTGCTCTCCCATTACGTCGAGGAGCGCTACGCGGCCGATCTGATCGCCTCGGATACACGGGGTTTCGGATACCTGCTCAAGGACCGGGTCGCCGATGTGCCGGCCTTCCTGGACGCCGTGCGGGTGGTCGGGTCCGGTGGCACCGTGCTCGACCCGGAAGTCGTCTCCCAGATCCTGGTGCGTTCACGGCGCCGCGCGGCGCTGGACGCGCTGACACCGCGCGAGCAGGACGTGCTGCAGCTGATGGCCGAAGGCAAGACGAACTCGGCGATCGCTGCGGCGCTGCATATTTCGGTGGGTTCGGCGGAAAAGCACATCGCCTCCATCTTCACCAAGCTGGCACTGGCCCCCGATGACAGCGAGAACCGGCGGGTGCTCGCCGTCCTTCGGCACCTCGAATCCTGATGCCACCTCGAATCCTGATCAGCCGATCGCGAAAGGGCACCTCGTGACCACCAACACCACCCTCGCTCCGCCCGCTCCGGCACCGTTGTCCGCGGGCGGGCGCGGACCGCTGCGCGTCCTGCTGGTCATCGCGGCGACCACCGCCATCGCCATCGTCCTGGCGCTGCTGACCGCCGGCGCCGTCGGGCTCAGCGCGCTTCGCCTGGTGACCGACCGGCAGACGCTGCCCGCGACGATGCGATCGCTGACCGTGGACACCGCCGATTCCCCGTTGGCCGTACGCATCATCTCCGACCGCGAGGCCACCGAGCCCCGGGTGGATATCCGCACCGTGGCCTCCGAACGCGGCGACCGGCAGATCCTGACTGTCACCAACGACGCGAACGGCACCCTGCTGCGGGTCGACCCGCGGACCGGATTCCTGCCCTGGGGCGCGCCGGGCGAGGTCACCGTGACACTGCCCCCGGAGCTCGGACGCCAGCTCGGGGTCACAGTGCGCCAGAACGCCGGGTTGCTGCTCAGCGACGCCGACCTCGATCAGCTGACCGCCACCACCACCGACGGAGCGATCATCCTGCGCGGCACGGCGCGTCGAATGGAGGTGCGTGGGCAGAACGGGCACATCCAGTCCCGCGAACCGATCACGGTTGCCGAGTCGTTCAGCGCGGCGTTGGACAACGGCAGTGTCGACATCCGGTTCGCCGGCACCCCGCCGCGGCGGATCGACGCCGCCACCCAGAACGGGGACGTCGACATATCGCTGCCCCCGCCGGGCCCGTATCTGGTGCGGGCGCACACCGACAACGGCCGCGTCCGGGTCGGGGTGCCCGAGACCTCCGACCCGGGCCGTGCGGTCTCGGAGGTGACCGCGCGGGCCGAGAACGGGGAGGTCGCCGTCGTCACGGACCGATCGATGGGCCGCTGAGCGCAGTAGCGTGACCGCTATGGCCATCACCTTCAACCACACCATCGTGGCCGCCAGGGACCGATCCGAGTCGGCCACCTTCTTCACCGAACTGTTCGGCTTGCCCGCGGCGGCCGAGTTCGGGCCGTTCCTGGCGGTCACGCTCAATCACGGTGTCTCACTCGACTTCGCCCAGGCTCCCGACGGCGCCGACATCCACCCGCAGCATTACGCATTTCTGGTGTCCGAGGAGGAGTTCGACGCCATCTACGGCCGGATCCGCGCCGGCGGCCTTGCACACTGGGCCGATCCGCGGGGGCAGCGTCCCGGCGAGATCAATCACCACGACGGCGGCCGCGGCGTGTACTTCCAGGATCCGTCCGGGCACTACCTGGAGATCATCACCCGGCCCTACGGAAGCGGCGCCTGACCGGGCCGGCTCCGCGTCGATCAGGTGGTCCGGTGCCCCCGCGCGGTCTCCTGGCCCAGATAGTCACGGGCCAGCGTCACCACATGATCGGGCAGAGCTCCGGCGGCCACAGCGGCCAGGCTGGTCTCCTCCAGCACCGAGCGCATGCTGGCGCGCAGCGCCCGCCACACATCGGTCAGCGCCGCCGTCGGCCCGGAATAGGGCAGGTCGCCCAGACCGATGTCGCGGACACTGGCCAACGGCCCGTCGATACAGCGCAGCACGTCGGCAATGCTGATATCGGCGGCCGGGCGGGCGAGCTGATAGCCGCCGTCGCGGCCGCGGTGGCTGCGCACCAGACGGTCGGTGCGCAGGTCGGACAGGATGTCGACGAGGAACTGTGCCGGGATGCCCTGAGCCTTGGCCAGGTCATCGGTTTTCACCAGTTCCCCGTCGCCGACGGTGGCGAGTTGGACCATCGCGCGGACGGCGTACTCCGCCTTCGCCGACATCCGCATACCGCGAATTGTGCCATTGGCCCGCTGCGGTTCACCCGAGTGGCGGTGCCGCGTGCCGCAACGGGCCGGTCATGGCCTGCACCGATGCCGGCAGCGGGGTGTCCGGCGGGCAGTCCGGGGCCCGCCGCGGGGCGCCGTAGTGGACGCCGAGCGGAACCACCCCCGCCCAGGCGCCGTCGGCCACATCGGACTCGGGATCCTCGGGCCAGCCGGCACTGACCTTGAGCGACCAGTTCTCGGCGGTGATCGGCAGCCGCAGCACCAGGGTGGCCGCCAGCTCCCGCGCGGTGCTCGGCCTCAGCTCCGCCACCCGGCCGGGGATGAAGCGCTCGGTCAGCACGTCCAGATGGCGGCGCTTCTCCGCGCCGGGGACGGCGGTGAAGCTGCCGAACAGCGTCGCGCTGCGGTAGTGGAACGAGGACTCGAAACCACTGCGCGCCACCACCACCCCGTCCAGGGCAGTGACCGACACCGCGGCCTCGGCTCCGGCGGCCAGCGCCCGCATCCACGGTGAACCGGTGGAGCCGTGGATCACCAGATCGTCGGTGAGGCGGGCGAATCCGGTAGGGAAAGCGACCGGGTGCCCGTCGCGGACCAGCGCCACGGTGGCCAGCGGCGTGCTGTCGAGAAGATCGTCGAGGCCGTCGCGGGCAGTGTGCTGCTTCTCCCGCAGTCGGGTCACCCGGGTCGACGGTCGGTCGATGCTCACACGCGGCGCAGTGCCAGCACCGGGATCACCCGGCTGCCGGCGGCCTTCGTCTCGTACTCGGCGAAACCCGGGTAGCGCCGCGCCTGTTCGGCGTAGATGCGATCGCGTTCCGCACCGGTCACCTCGGTGACCTCGACGTCGTAGGTCTCGGTGCCGCGCTCGATCTGGGCTCGACCGGCCGCGGTCAGGTTGTGGTACCAGGCCGGATTGGTCGGAGCGCCGGCCTTGGAGGCGAATACGTAGATGGTGTCCGAGGTCTGTCCGTCGGGCAGATACATCATCGGCGTGATGTTCTGCTTGCCGGACTTGCGGCCCCGGTGGTGCACGAGCACCATCGGTGCGCCCTCGAAGTTGCCCCCGACCCTGCCCTCGTTGGCACGGAACTCGTCGATGATCTGGGTGTTGAAGTCGTCCTGCTCCCCCATGGCGATCTCCTGTCGATGTGTCGGCTGTCGGTCAGTCCGGGATCGCGGCGGCGTCGGGTGCCACGATGGCGAACAGATCGTTCAATGCGGCCAGGCTGGCCGCCTGCACGGCGGCGGCGGGAACGGTACTGCCGTCCGGGCCGGGCAGCGGCCGGGTCGCGGTCGCCGCGGCCACCACCGTCGGCGCATAGCCCAGGTTGAAGGCGCCGCGGGCGGTGGAGTTGATGCACATGTGCGTCATGAATCCCGCGACCACCAGATTGGACGCACCGACGGCCTTGAGCTTCTCGTCGAGGTCGGTCTGCACGAACGAGTTCGGGTACTGCTTGACGACCACGGGTTCGTCGCCGCGCGGCGCGACGGAGTCGACGATGGCGCCGACCTCGGCGGTGATGTCATACGGCGATCCGACCCCGCCGTTGTGCTGGATGTGGATGATCGGGATGCCCGCGGTGCGGGCCCGATCGAGCAGCGCGGCGGTCTCGTCGAGCGCGGCCTGCACACCCTCGAGTTCCATGACGCCGTAGGTGTAGGTGTTCTGGCAGTCGACGAGAACCAGGGCCGAATCCTTGAGCGAGGGCGGGGCCGAGGGCAGGTTTTCCAGGGTGCGCAGCGTGGGACGGCTCATGGGGCCAGCTTACGGACCGCGGGGTTGCCGGAACAGCAATCCGCGGGACCTGACGCCCCGGCGACGGCCAGACTGGCCGCATGGCCGACACCCCGCCACCGCGCACCGGAGCCAGTGAGTCCGAGACGCTGCGCGGCTTCCTGGACTACCTGCGCACCTCGATCGCGGCGAAGGTCGAGGGCGCTCCCGAGCCGCAGGTGCGCACCGCGATGGTGGCATCGGGCACCAACCTGCTCGGCCTGCTCAACCACGTGACCTTCGTGGAACGCTGGATCTTTCTCGGCGACAAGGTCTCCGACTGGCCGGCGACCTTCACCGCCGATCCCGCCGACGGCGTGGCCGAGGTCGTCGAGCGATACCGGGCCGTGGTGCGCCAGGCGAATGCGGTGCTGGATGGGTGCACCGACCTGGCCGCCCCGCTTCCGCGTAGAGCTGGGCCGAGTGTGCGCTGGGCACTGACCCACATGATCGAGGAGACCGGTCGGCACGCCGGGCACGCGGACATCCTGCGCGAGCTGATCGACGGTGCCACCGGGCGCTGAGCGCGGCCGAACTACTGCGCCGTGGTGACCGCGAGCACCGCGTCCGCCAGCTCCGGGCGGCACACGATCAGATCGGGCAGCGACACGTCGGACTGGTTGTACACCAGCGGTGAACCGTCGATGCGCGAGGTGAACAGTCCGGCCGCCCGGGCCACCGCCACCGGCGCCGCCGAATCCCATTCGTACTGACCGCCCGCGTGCACGTACACATCGGAGATGCCTTGCGCCACCGACGCGACTTTGGCTCCGGCCGAACCCATTTCGACCAGGGTGCCGCCGAGCGCATCGCGGACCGCGAGGGCCACCGCGGGCGGGCGGGTGCGTGACACCACCACACGCGGGGACGCCGGAGCCGCCGACGGGGCCGGCACCGCCGGAGTGGCCAGGGTGACGCCCTGGGCCGGCAGCGCGACCGCACCGGCGACCAGCTCGCCGCGTTCCCACAGGGCCACGTGTACCGCCCAGTCTTCGCGGCCGAGTTCGGAGAACTCCCGGGTACCGTCCAGCGGGTCGACGATCCACACCCGCTCGGCGGTCAGCCGGGCCCTGTCGTCGGCGCCCTCCTCGGAGAGCACCACGTCACCGGGCCGGTGTCGCGCCAGCGCCGCCATCAGGAAGTCGTGGGAACGCTTGTCCCCGGCGGCCTTCCGGTCGGCGGCATCGGCGTCGGCCAGTTCGGTGCGCACCCCGAGCAACAGCTCACCGGCCTCGGTGGCCAGCTGGGCGGCCAGCTCGTGGTCACTCATTCTCTGCTGCTCAACAGGTCGACCACCTGCTGCGCCAACTCGTCCGGCGACTGATCCGGCGTCAACCGCAGATCCGGGTTCTTCGGTCGCTGATAGGGACTGTCGATGCCGGTGAAGTGGGTGATCTCACCGCGGCGCGCCTTGGCGTAGAGGCCCTTGGGATCGCGCCGCTCGCAGTCCTCCAGCGGGGTGTCGCAGAACACCTCGAAGAAGTCGTAACCCTGCTCGGTGTGCACACTGCGGGCCAACGCCCGATGCGATTCCAGCGGGCTGATCGCCGGCACCAGCACGATCTGCCCGGAGTCGGCGAGCAGCGTCGCGATGTGCGCCAGCCGGCGCAGGTTCTCGGCGCGGTCGTCCATCGAGAAGCCCAGGTCGGCATTCAGGCCGTGGCGCAGGTTGTCCCCGTCGAGCACATAAGCCGGCCGGCCGGCGGCCAGCAGCTTCTGCTCGACAAGCATTGCCACCGAGGACTTTCCGGATCCGGACAGCCCGGTGAACCACACCGTGCAGCCCTTGGACAGCCGGTCCGCGGCGGTGACCAGGTTCTGGTGGCGCACCGCGTTGGGACTGGCGGCGCGACCGGCCGCCGGCGCGGTGTCGCGCACCATGCCCGCCGCCACGGTGCCGTTGGTGTCCGGATCGATCAGGATGAACGATCCGGTGGCCGGGTTGCGCGAATACTCGTCGAGCAGCAACGGCACCTGGGTGCGCAGCGTCACGCGCCCGAGTTCGTTGAGCTTCAACGCCGTTGCGCTCTTGTCCCGGTGCAGGGTGTTGACATCGAGGCGGTAGTCCAGCGCCGCCACCCGGGCCCGGGTGGTGCGGGTGGTGTGCTTGATGATGTAGTCCCGCCCGGGTTCCAGCGCCGCACCGTCGGCCATCCAGCACACGGTGGCGTCGAATTCCTGGGTGGCGTCGGGCTGGTTGTTGGGACGGGCGATCATGTCGCCGCGGGAGATGTCGATGTCGTCGGCCAGGCTGATCGAGACCGCCATCGAGGCGAACGCCTCATCGACGGGTCCCGACGGGCCGGCGATCTCGGTGATGCGGCTGGTCTTGCCGGCCGGCAGCACGACGACCTCGTCCCCGGGGCGCATGACGCCGCCGGCGATGGTGCCCGCGTAGCTGCGGTGATCGGCATGTTCGCGGGTCTGCGGCCGGATCACGTACTGCACCGGGAAGCGGACATCGACCAGGTTGCGGTCGCCGGCGACGTACACCTCTTCGAGGTGGTTGAGCAGAGCCGGACCCTCATACCAGGGCGCCACATCGGATTTCGTGACGACGTTGTCGCCGTTGAGCGCCGAGAGCGGGATGGTGGTGACGTCGTGGATGTCCAGGCGCGCGGCGAACTCGTGGAAGTCGTCGCGGATCTTGTTGAACCGCTGCTCATCCCAGTCGACGAGGTCCATCTTGTTGACGGCCAGCACGATGTGCTGGATGCCGAGCAGCGAGGCCAGGAAGGCGTGCCGGCGGGACTGCTCCAGCAGCCCGTGCCGAGCGTCGACCAGCACGATCACCAGCTGCGCGGTCGACGCACCGGTCACCATGTTGCGGGTGTACTGCACATGGCCGGGGGTGTCGGCGATGATGAATTTGCGCTTGGCCGTGGCGAAGTAGCGATAGGCCACGTCGATGGTGATGCCCTGCTCACGCTCGGCGCGCAGGCCATCGGTCACCAGAGCCAGGTCGGTGTAGTCGTTTCCGCGTTCCTTGGAGGTCCGCTCGACGGCGGCCAGCTGATCCTCCATGACGGCCTTGGAGTCGAACAGCAGTCGGCCGATCAGGGTCGACTTTCCGTCGTCGACGGAGCCGGCGGTGGCGATGCGAAGCAAAGTAGCCATGGTCAGAAGTAGCCTTCCCGCTTGCGGTCTTCCATGCCGGCCTCGGAGATCCGGTCGTCGGCGCGGGTCGCACCGCGCTCGGTCAAACGGGACACCGCGGTCTCGGCGATCACCTCGGCCACGGTGCCCGCCCGCGACTCCACGCAACCGGTGCAGGTCACGTCGCCGACGGTGCGGAACCGCACGGTCTTCTCGATGATCGGCTCGTCCTTGCGCGGCTGCAGGTACTTGTGCACCGCCAGCAGCATGCCGTCACGTTCGAACACCTGACGCTGGTGCGCGTAGTAGATGGACGGCAGCTTGATCTTCTCGGCGCCGATATAGGACCAGATGTCGAACTCGGTCCAGTTCGAGATGGGGAACGCCCGGATGTGTTCGCCCTTCTTGTGCCGGCCGTTGTACAGGTTCCACAGCTCGGGACGCTGGGCCTTGGGGTCCCACTGGCCGAACTCGTCACGGAAGCTGAACACTCGCTCCTTGGCCCGGGCCTTCTCCTCGTCGCGGCGCGCACCGCCGAAGGCGGCGTCGAACTTGTTCTCCCGGATGGCGCGCAGCAGCGTGAAGGTCTGCATCGGGTTGCGCGACGGGATGGTCTCGACCACGCGTCCGGCGTCGATGTCGTCCTGAACCTTGGCGACGACAAGCCGTACCCCGCTCTCGGCGACCAACTCGTCGCGCACCTGGAGGACCTCGTCGAAGTTGTGGCCGGTGTCGACGTGCATCACCGGGAACGGCAACCGGCCCGGCGCGAACGCCTTGACGGCCAGGTGCAGCATGACGATCGAGTCCTTGCCGCCGGAGAACAGCAGCACGGGCTTCTCGAACTCGGCGGCCACCTCGCGGATGATGTGGATTGCCTCGGCCTCCAGCGCACGCAGGTGGCTCAGCTCGTAACGGGCGGCGGCCGGATCGAGGTCGGCGGAGGCCGTCATCGCATCTCCATAAAGTTGGTAGATATGACCAGAATTGCAATCATGGTTGGGTATTTAACAGCCGTGGCCCCGTCACGTCAAGCATTCGGCGCAGGTCAGTTGCCCGTCACATGCGCCGCGGCGCGCCGTGGCAACCGGACCGATTCGATGAGCGTCACCGCCAGCAGCGCGCCGAGCACCAGGAACGTCACCGAGTACGACGCGAACTGGCTCACCAGCAGGGCAGCCACTGCGACCCCCAACCCGGCGGCAAGCTCCTGCACCGAGGCATTCAGGGTATTGGCGTGGGTGAGTTCGTCCCCCTCGACATCGGAGAACGCCAGGCTGTTGTAAGCGGTGAACCCGATCGAGCGCAACGCACCGCTGACGTACAGGATGACGCCGATGAGCACCACCGGCATCCCGGGCGCCACCAGCGCCAGCAGGCCGAAGCATGCCACCGAGGCGATGCCGTTGACCACCAGCACGGTGCGGATACCGAAACGGCGCATCAGCGGCGTGGTGGCGGGCTTGATGGTCAGGTTGCCCGCGAACAGCACGGCGACCATCAACCCGGCCCGCAACGGCGTCCAGCCGAACTCCAGCACGAACTTCAGCGGCAGCAGGAACGGCACCGCGGTGATCACCATCCGGTACAACGAACCGGCCGTCACCGTGATGCGCAACGTCCGCACCCGCAGCACCGGCAAGGTGATCAGCGGCGTCGCCGCCCGCAACAGGTGCCACACCGCCAGGCCCAGCAGCACCACCGCGCCCGTACCGCAGGCCGCCACGAGCAGCCAGTCGGTCCCGGTGACCCGGATGCTCTCCAGCGCGATCAACGCCGCGGCGATGCCGCCGCCGAGCAGCAGCATGCCCGGCCAGTCCAGCCGGCGCGTGGAGTCGACGGGACCGCCGCGAACCAGCTTCAGCGCCAATGCGAATCCGATGATGCCCAATGGGATGTTGACGGCGAAGATCCACCGCCAGCTGCCCACCGTCGCGATCGCCCCGCCGAGCACCGGCGCCAGCACCGGCGCCGTCAACGCCGGCCAGGTCAGCAGCGCGATGGCACGCACCAGATCGGATTTGGTGCTGCTCCGCAACACCGCGAGCCGCCCGACCGGAACCATCATCGCCCCGCCGATTCCCTGCGCCACCCGCATCGCCACCAGCATCGGCAGCGAGGTGCTCAGCGCACAGCCCACCGAGGCCAGCGTGAACACCACGATGGCGGCCAGAAACACCCGGCGCACCCCGAACCGGTCGGCCAGCCATCCGGTGGCCGGGATCAGCACGGCCACGGTCACCAGGTAGGCGGAGATGGCGACGTTCACGTCGACCGCGCCG
Source organism: Mycobacterium sp. AMU20-3851 (assembly GCF_043974665.1). Classification (NCBI taxonomy): domain Bacteria; kingdom Bacillati; phylum Actinomycetota; class Actinomycetes; order Mycobacteriales; family Mycobacteriaceae; genus Mycobacterium; species Mycobacterium sp. AMU20-3851. The sequence continues at coordinate 1,445,012 of NZ_CP146371.1, read as the reverse complement.
ACGCCGAACGAGGAGGCGATCAGCGGGATGGCCGGGGTGATGATCGTGGCGTCGAGGATCTCCATGAACATCGCGCCGGCCACCAGCAGGGCCATGCCCTGCGGGAAGGACGACGGAGTCCGGGGCGCGTGCACGGCAGAAATCTATCCGCAGTCCTGCGGCTTGCGCACATCCAGCGGCGGTGAGCGCCGGTAGATGTGCGCAAATCGCACCGGTACATCGCGGTCGAAGACGCTCGCCCGCTTGGACCATGACTGTGATCGAGGAGATTAAAATCGCCGGTCCCCGAACGGTTGCCAGTCCCGCGACGCGCTCACAGCATCGATGAGATGACGTTTCGTGCTACCGCACCGGCAGGTGAGCCGCCGCCCGGTCCCCAGGTCCTGCACCGGGCGATCGCCATCCTCACCGTCGTCGGCGAATCCGCGGATCAACTCACCCTGACCTCGATCGCCGCCCGCACCGGTCTGCCGCTGAGCACGGTCTACCGCCTCAGTCAGGGGCTGCTTCACGGCGGACTGCTGGAGCGTTCCGACGACGGTGAGCGCTATCGGGTGGGCAGCGGAATGGTCGCGCTGGCGGCACCGGCCCTGCACCGGCTCGACGTGCAAACCCTGGCCCCCCATCTGTATTCGCTGGCCACAGACATCGAGATCACCGCGAATCTGGGACTGCCCGAGGACGATGAGGTGGTCACCGTCTGCTCGGCCCGGCCGGCGCGCAGATTCTGCGGCAATCAGCTGCCGGGTATGCGGCAGCCGCTGTCCGACAGCGCCATGGGGATGGCGATGCTCGCGTTCACCCGTACGCCCGCGGCGGCCGGTCTGGAACGCGTACGCCGGCTCGGCTACGCCGACAGCAGCGGACCGCAGGGCACACAGGTCCGCGCCATCGCGGTACCGATCTTCGGGGGCGACGGCCAGGTGTGGGGCGCGCTCGGCGTTCAGGCCATGCGCCGCAGACTGACCGACGACCTGGTCCGTGACATCGTGCCGCGAATGAGACAGCGCGCCGACCGCATCGGTTCCCGGCCCGACAAAAGCTCACGCTGATCTTCTCTCACATCGTGAAAGCCGTGTTCCCGGTGCGGCTGGTGCTGCCGATCATGGACAGCACCAGCCCACAGCCAGCGAGGAAAGAGAACACGATGAGCATCGCCATCGAAACCGGCAACGTCGAAAAGCACAACGCAGCACCAGAGTTCGCGGCCGCGCCGCTGATCGCACCGGTGGCCGGCCAGATCGGGGCCGACGTCGCCGGCGTCGATCTGCGCCGGCCGCTGACCGCGCAGCAGGTGGCGGACATCCGGGCCGCGCTGCACCGCTTCAAGGTGCTGTTCTTCCACGACCAGCAGATCGGGCACGCCGAACAGATCGCGTTCACCTCCCGGTTCGGTGTGGTGACACCGTCGCATCCCTACGATGACGAAGCGCCCGAGGGCTTTCCGGAGATCCTGGCCGTCGACAGCCGCAAGTACGCCGAACGGTTCGGCAAGGTCAGGTACAGCTACGACAACAAGTGGCACACCGACGTCACCGCGCTGATCAACCCTCCCGCCGCCACCGTGCTGCGCGCCGACCTCGTGCCCGCGCAGGGCGGCGACACCCAGTGGACCAACCTGGCCGCCGCGTACCGCGCACTGCCCGAATCCCTGCAGCGCCTGGCCGACGGGCTGCGCGCCGAACACCGGTTCGGTGGGCGTCATCCGCAGTGGTCACACGACAGCAGCTACGCCCAGAAGACTCGGACGAACCCGATCGTCACCGAACATCCGGTGGTCCGGGTGCATCCCGTGACCGGGGAGCGATCCTTGTTCGTCACACCGGGTTTCACCTCCCGAATCGTCGGGCTCTCACCGTCGCAGAGCGACCGGCTGCTGGACCTGTTCTTCGAGGAGGTCACCAATCCGGCCCATACGGTCCGGTTGCGTTGGCGTCCGGGCACCATCGCGTTCTGGGACAACCGGGCCACCGCGCATCTGGCCCCCACCGATCTGGACGACCTCGAGACCACCCGCGTGCTGTACCGGACCACGCTGGAGGGCGATGTCCCGGTCGGCCCGGACGGGCAGCCGTCGACATCCATCGCGGGCAGTGAGTTCCGCGGTGCAGCCCTCAGCGGGAACTGACGTTCGCCCTTTGCATTCCGGGCGAGGGAAAGGGTTCAGCGCGCACACGCCCGCTGCCAGCATGGGATCCGGCCGAACTCAGGGGGACACAGAATGAGACACAGATCGACCAGAACACTCTTCGCCGCACTGGGCATGGTGCTGGCACTGTGCCTGGCGGCATGTGGTGGCTCCGATCGGGGTGCGCAGACCGCGGACGGCAAGACCGTGCTGCGCTACCAGGGCTGGACCGGGGAGGTCGAATTCCATGAACTGGCCGAGGCACTCGGCTACTACGACAAGGTCGAGCTGGAATGGGTGGGTGACACCACCAGCGGCCCGCAGGACATCCAGTCGGCGGCCACCGGCGAGATCGAGTTCGGATCGGCCTTCAACGGCGCGGTCGTGAAACTGAACGCGGCCGGGGCCGACATCACCTCGGTGCTCAGTTCCTACGGTGCCGACGACGAGGAGTTCACCGGCTATTACGTTCTGCAGGACAGCCCGATCCGATCCGCGCGAGATCTGATCAACAAGAAGGTCGGGATGAACACCCTCGGTGCCCACCACGAGTTCCTGACCCGGGAGTGGTTGGCCAAGGAGGGCCTGACCCCCGACGAGATCAAAACCGTCACGCTGACCGTGGTGCCGCCGGTGAACACCGAACAGGCGTTGCGGGAAGGGCAGATCGACGTCGCCGCGCTCAACGAGATCTACCGGGAGACGGCGCTGGAACGCGGCGGCATCCGGCCACTGTTCACCGACAAGGCCCTCTTCGGCGCCTTCAGCTACGGCACCTATGTGATGCGCAACGATTTCATCGCCGACAACCCGGAGGCCACAGCCGATTTCGTGCAGGGCACCGCGCGCGCCATCCGGTGGACCCAGGTGACCCCGCGGGACGAGGTGCTGGCCAAGTTCCGGGAGATCATCCACGCGCGCAAACGCAACGAGAACACCAAGTCCGTGGACTACTGGCGCAGTCCCGGCGTGCCGGTGGCGGGCGGGGTGATCGCCGACCGGGAGTTGCAGACCTGGATCGACTGGCTGGTCCGCAACGGTGAACTCGACGAAGGCCGACTGACGGCCGGCGATCTCTACACCAACGAGTTCAACCCGTACGCCAACGGGAGCTTCCCCGAGGGCAGCGGGCCGGACGGACAACCCCTGGCGGCGGCGAAATGACACCGAAGCTCAGCTTGCAGCAGGTGACCAAGGAGTTTCCGATCCGCGGTGAGGACACCGTGCTGACCGCGATCGAGGACATCACCATCGACCTGGCCGACGGCGAGTTCCTGGTACTGGTGGGCCCGAGCGGCTGCGGAAAATCCACGCTGCTGGACCTGTTGGGCGGGCTCACCACCCCGACCTCGGGCCAGATCCTGCTCGACGGCCGGCCCATCACCGGCCCGGGCCTGGACCGCGGCATCGTGTTCCAGCAGTATGCGTTGCTGCCCTGGCGTACCGCCCGCAAGAACATCGAATTCGGACTGGAGGCAAAGGGATTACCGGCCGCCGAGCGCCGGGAACGCGCCGAGCACTATCTGGAGCTGGTCGGCCTGCGCAGTTTCGCCGACCGCTACCCGCACGAACTGTCCGGAGGGATGAAGCAGCGGGTGGCGATCGCCCGCAGCCTGGCCTTCGATCCGGAGGTGTTGCTGATGGACGAGCCGTTCGCGGCGCTGGATGCCCAGACCCGGGAGTCGTTGCAGGACGAACTCTTACGCATATGGGAGGCCACCGGCAAGACGATCCTGTTCATCACGCACGGGATCGACGAGGCGATCTACCTCGGGCAGCGGGTGGCGGTGTTGACGTCGCGACCCGGACGGATCAAGAACGTCGTCGACGTCACCATCGACCGCAGCGTCGAGGACGTCCGTTCGGATGCCGGATTCCGGTCGCTACGGCATCACATCTGGACGTTGTTGCACCACGAGGTGGAACGCGCCCGCACCGAAGAACTCGAGGCACCCACCCCGAACAGCGCAGCAGCCGACAGTGAGGTCTCACATGTCTAGCACCGTCATCGCCCCGGTCGCACCGCCCACCCCGGCGTCACCGTCGCCGGCCGCCCCGCCGACCTCCCGCGGGCTCGGCAGCTCGGCCGGAGCACTGGCGTGGCGCCTCTTCAAACCGGCGGCCGCCATCCTGGCATTCCTGGCGGTGTGGGAGATCGCACCGCGAATCGGTCTGGTGGACAAGGTCTTCCTGCCACCGTTCAGCCAGGTCGCTGAGACGTTCGTCCGGCTCGTCGTCAACGGGCAACTCTGGGAACACGTGTCGGCGAGCCTGTCGCGGGCGCTGCTCGGGTTCGTCATTGCGGTGGCGGTGGCGATTCCGCTGGGCATCGCGATCGCCTGGTACCGCCCGGTCGCCGATTTCCTCAACCCCATCCTGGAGCTTTTCCGCAATACCGCCGCGCTGGCGTTGCTGCCGGTCTTCATCCTCATCCTGGGCATCGGGGAAACCTCCAAGGTGGCGCTGGTGGTGTACGCCTCGACCTTCCCGATCCTGCTGAACACCATCTCCGCGGTGCGGACCGTGGACCCGCTGCTGATCAGGTCGGCCCGCTCGCTGGGCCTGTCCCCCATCCGGCTGTTCCAGAAGGTGATCCTGCCCGCCTCGGTGCCGACCATCTTCACCGGTCTGCGGATGGCGGCCGCATCGTCGATCCTGGTGCTCATCGCCGCCGAGATGGTCGGCGCCAAGGCCGGACTGGGCTATCTGATCACCGCCTCACAGCTCAACTTCCAGATCCCGGAGATGTACGCCGGGATCGTCACCATCGCCCTCGTCGGGCTGGCGTTCAACGGTGTGCTGGTGGCGGTGGAGCGACGGCTGTCGCGCTGGCGGATCAACAACTAGCCGGCGCATCCCCAACGATAAGGACAGTATGTCAAAGCAGTTGCATCTCAACGCATTCCTGATGGGAGTCGGGCACCATGAGGCGGCCTGGCGTCATCCCCGCACCGACTCCCGCAATGTGCTGAGCGTGACCCATTTCCAGGAGTTGGGCCGCATCGCCGAACGCGGCAAGCTCGACTCGGTATTCTTCGCCGACGGTCTGGCGGTCGGGCCGCGCGTCAAGCACAACACCCAGGCCGTCTTCGAGCCGATCACCCTGCTGACCGCGATCGCGTCGGCGACCGAGCGCATCGGTCTGATCGCCACCGCCTCGACCGGTTATCACTCGCCGTACACGCTCACCCGCAGCTTCGCCTCGCTAGATCACATCAGTGGTGGGCGGGCCGGTTGGAACATCGTCACCTCGGCCGGCGCGGACGAGGCGGCCAACTTCGGGCTGGACGACATCCCCGATCACGCCGGACGGTACCGACGCGCAGCGGAATTCGTCGACGTCGCCACCGCCCTGTGGGACAGCTGGGATGACGACGCGATCGTGCTGGACCCGCAGACCGGGGTGTTCGCCGACCCGGACAAGGTGCACAGCATCGATCATGACGGCGCGCTGTTCCGGGTGAAGGGACCGCTGAACTCTCCGCGCTCGGCGCAGGGCCGACCGCTGCTGGTGCAGGCCGGATCATCGGAGAGCGGAAAGGACTTCGCCGCCCGGTACGCCGAGGCCATCTTCACCGCGCAACGCACGGTCGACGACGGTGTGGCGTTCTACCGGGACGTGAAGGCGCGTGCCGTCGCGTACGGCCGCAGCGCCGACGAGATCAAGATCCTGCCCGGCATCGTGCCCTACATCGGCCCCACCGAGCAGGCGGCCGCGGAGCTGGAACAGCAGTTCACCGACCTGATCTCCCCGGAGTACTCGCTGCGCCAGCTGTCGAGCATGCTCGGCGTCGACCTGACCGCGCACGCGCTGGACGCTCCGTTGCCGCCCCTGCCGCCGATCGAGCAGATCGAGGGCAACAAGAGCCGGTTCCAGTTGGTCAAGGAGCTTGCCGAGCAGGAGGCGCTGACCGTCCGGCAGCTGATCGCCAAACTGGGCGGTGGACGCGGGCACCGCACCTTCGCGGGCACCCCCGAACAGGTGGCCGACAATCTGCAGGAATGGTTCGAGGCCGGAGCCGCGGACGGCTTCAACGTGATGCCGCCGTATCTGCCGGGCGGGTTGGAGGACTTCGTCGAGCAGGTGGTGCCGATCCTGCAGCGGCGGGGACTGTTTCGCACCGAGTACCGCGGCAGCACCCTGCGTGAGCACTACGGTCTGCGCCGCCCGCCGAGCCGGTTCGCACCGGCCGGCCGGCACGCCGCCGAAACGAGCGCATGACCTCCGGGGCCGCGCTGCGCCCCTTTGTCAACACAGTCTTCGTCCCTTCGGCGATTTTCGGCGTGGGGCAGGGCGCGGGGATCCCGGTGGTGGCGCTGCTGGCCCGCGAACTCGGCGCGTCGGTGGGCGTGGCGGGGCTGATCGTCGCCTTCGTCGGCCTCGGATCGGTCCTGGGCGATCTGCCGGCCGGTCGGTTGGTGGCCCGGTTCGGAGAACGCCGGGCCATCATCGTGGGCTCGGCGATCGGCGCCGCGGGGGTGGCGCTGTCGGCGGCGGCGTGGACCCCCGCGGTGCTGGCGGTGGGCGCGACGCTGACCGGGTTGTCCACCGCCGTGTGGGGTCTGGCCCGGCAGAGCTATCTCGCCGAGGCCGCGCCGGTGCACATGCGGGCCAGGGCGATGGCCACGTTCGCGTTGATGTGGCGGCTGGGGATGTTGGTCGGCCCGTTCGTCGGGGCCGGTGCGATCCTGGTGATGGGGTTGCGCGGAGGGCTCGCCGTGCAGTGCGCCGCTGTCCTGCTGTCCGGTTGTCTGCTGGCCCGGGTGCCTGATCCGAGACGGCCCCCGGATGCCCCGGCCGGCGGGGTGTCCGTCGTCGCCGTCCTGCGGGGGCACCGGAACCTGTTGGCCACCTTGGGAACCGGCTCGCTGCTGATGGGCGCGGCCCGCGCCGGACGCGATGCCGCACTACCGCTGTGGGCCGACCACATCGGGCTCGCTGCGGCTGCGGTGTCCCTGGTGTACGGCATCGGCGCCGCGTTCGACCTGGCGTGTTCCTATCCGGCCGGGCAGTTGATGGACCGCTACGGCCGACGGGCACTGGCGGTGCCCTCGCTGCTGGTGATCGCCGCGTCGTTCTTCGCGCTGCCGTTCAGCCATTCGTTCTTCTCGATCGCCGTGGTGGCCGCCGTCATGGGGATCGGGAACGGACTGGGCAACGGCGTCATCATGACCTTGGGCGCCGACGTCGCCCCCGCCGCGACCCGGGCCGAATTCCTGGCCGCGTGGCGGCTCGCCCACGACACCGGAATGTTCCTCGGCCCGCTGTCCCTCGGCGCCGCGGCGGTGGCGGCTCCACTCGGTTTCGGGCTCGCCGGACTGGGCGTGATCGCGCTGACCGGGGCGGCGATGATGTGGCGCCATATCCCGCGCTACGTGCCCTGGCCCCCGGTGATTTGCGCACATTCACCGGCGGTGAGCGCCGGTGAATGTGCGCAAATCGCTAGGGAGTGACCTCGTTGAGCTTCCCGGTCGCGACGTCGAAGACGAAACCGCGCAGCGACTCGTGCTTGGTGACGAACGGGCTGGCCTCGATGCGGCGTAACGACTGCCGCACATCCTCTTCCAGATCCGGGAACGATTCGGCCGCCCACTGCGGTTTCAGTCCGGTCTCGTCCTGGATGGCGCGCTTGAACTCGTCGTCGGTGAAGGTCAACATGCCGCAGTCGGTGTGGTGGATCAGGATGATCTCCTTGGTGCCCAGCAGCCGTTGACTGATCGCCAACGAGCGGATCTCGTCGTCGGTGACGACACCGCCGGCGTTGCGGATGACGTGCGCCTCCCCGTCGCCGAGACCGAGGATTCGGTACACGTCGAGGCGGGCGTCCATACAGGCCACGACGGCGACGTGCTTGCTCGGCGGCAGCGGCAGCGGCCCGGTGAAGGTCTGCGCGTACACCTCATTATTGGCCAGGTACTGATCGGTGACAGACATAGGCGGCAGAGTAGGCCCAGCCGACCCCGTCGTCAGCCCTTCCGCGCGACCGGACGCAAACTCTCCCATGTCGAGGGCGAGTTCGCGTCCGCACGCGGGTCAGGAGGTGAGGTCGTAGACGACCGCACCACCGACCTCCCGCTTGGTGAAGTTCTGCTTCACCCATTCGGTGATCTGCGTGCCGGCGTCGTCGCCTTGCCGCCCGGGCGGGCCGAAGCGCTCCCCCGCGATGAAGTAGCGCACATCCCCGTCGGCCACGTACTGCTGGAACTGCTGCAGCGTCGGCGCGTTGTCCCCTCCGGAGAATCCGCCGATAGCCATGACCGGTTCCCCACTGTCGAGCTGCAGGTCTCCGGCCATCATCGATCCGACCGTCGCTGCAGCCCAACGGTTCTCGACACCGCTCAGCAATTCGGAAAGGGCAGCCCGATCCACGCGCGGTCCGCCCGGCCCGCCGGGCCCACCCGGCCTCGGCCCGAAGTCACGCTGGCCGGCCGGCCCCGACATCGCCATCGGTCCGCCGCTGGCGCCGTCGGCCACGGTCGCCACCGCCCAGGCTGCGCTGCCCCCGGCGCCGGCCAGCAGCGCGAAGGCCAGCACGACGGAGGCCGTTCGACCCTGCCGGTGCGCACCGAACAACAAGGCCACCGCGGCCGCCACCGTGACGGCCAACACCGTCCAGCGCAGGACCGGCCACCAGTCCGGGGCGCGCGACAGCAGGACGAATGCCCACCCACCAGAGGCGGCGACCATCACCGCCGACACCAGACGGGCCGCCGGCTGCTCCCGCTGCCGCCACAGTTGGGCACCCGAAATCCCGACCAGGGCAGCGGTCGCCGGTGCGATCGCCACCGTGTAGTACGGGTGGATGATGCCGTCCATGAAGCTGAACACCACCCCGGTGACCAGCAGCCAGCCACCCCACATCAACGCCGAGGCGCGCAGCATGTCGGTGCGCGCCGCACGCCGGGTCAGCCACAGCACCGCCGTCAACCCGATCAGCGCCGCCGGCAGTAGCCAGGATGCCTCGGCGCCCATCGACTGACCGAACAGCCGCCCGATACCGGGGTCGCCGCCGAAGAACAGGTTGGCCCCACCGCCGGGACCGCCCGGACCGTGCGGTGGGCCACCAACCGGACCAACACCGGGCCCACCGGTTTCGCCCTGTCCGATGATCCGATCGATCCCGTTGTAGCCGAACGCCAACTGCAACAAGCTGTTGTCGGTCGACCCACCGATATAGGGCCGCGCATCCGCCGGCCACAGGCCGACCAGCGCGATGTACCACCCCGCCGACAGCACTGCCGCCGTCGCCGCGACGGCCAGCGAACCGAGCCGCTTCCACAATGAGGTCGGTGCGGCAATCAGGAAGACCAGCCCGAAGGCGGGCAGCACCAGGAAGGCCTGCAGCATCTTGGTCAGGAACGCGAACCCGACCGCACACCCGGCCAGTGCCATCCACCGCGTTCCGCCCCGCTCGGTGGCACGCAGCGTGCAGTACCCCGCCACCACCAGCAGTAACACCAGCAGCGCGTCGGGATTGTTGTAACGGAACATCGATGCTGCGGCCGGGGTGATCGCCAGCGCCGCACCGGCCACCAGACCGGCACCCGGCCCGCTGTATCGTCGCACGGCGAAGTAGAGCACCGCGACCGCCGCCACGCCCATCAGCGCCTGGGGCAGCAACATGGTGAACTCGTTGAAACCGAACAACCTGCCGGACAACGCCATTGCCCACAGCGCTGCGGGCGGCTTGTCCACCGTGATGGCGTTGCCGGCGTCGAAGGACCCGAACAGCCAGGCCTTCCAGTCCTGGGTGCCGGCCTGCGCGGCGGCCGCGTAGTAGCTGTTGGCCCAACCCGCGGAGCCCAGGCCCCACAGGTAGAGCACGGCGGTTCCGGTCAACAACGCCAGCAGTCCCGGACGTTCCCAACGCCGCCGTGGCGCACTCGGCGCCGCACCGGTGGACAGTGTGTCGGCGGTCAAAGTCATGGCAATCCTTTGCGAAAGTAGCGGTGTCTCAGCGGGCAGGATGAAAAACCCAGCCGCGCAACAAGATGAAACGGACAGCGGTGGCCACCAGGTTCGCGATCACCAGCACCGTGGTCTCGATGGCCTGGCCGGGTTCATCGGATACGGCGTGCAAACCGGCCAGTGACCCGCTGGTGATGGCCAATGCGATGGCGAACACGAGCAACCCCTCGAAGTGGTGCCGGGCCACACCGCCGGCACCACGCACACCGAAAGTGAACCGCCGGTTGGCGGCGGTGTTGCCGACAGCGGTGATCAGCAGTGCCGCGAGATTGGCGAGTTGAGCTCCCAGCAGTCCGTGCAACGTGAGGAACAGCGCCAGGTAGGCCGCGGTGGACAGCACGCCGACCGTGGCGAACCGCACACCCTGGCGCAGCAACGAATTGGGGGCGGCAGACCGTCGTGAACCGAGCTGTGCGGCAATGGTATTGATCGGGATGGACCCGCCGGCGAAACCGCGGAGCAGCCGCCCGATGCCCAGCAGATCGGCCTTGGCGGTCGCGACGATGTCGACACGGCTGTCCGGGTCGTCGACCCAGTCCACCGGCACCTCGTGGATCCGCAGCCCGCTGCGCTCGGCGAGCACCAGCAGTTCGGTGTCGAAGAACCATCCGGTATCGGCCACATACGGCAGCAGCTCGCGCGCGACGTCGGAGCGGATCGCCTTGAATCCGCACTGCGCGTCCGAGAAGCGGGCATGCAAGGTGGATTTCAGGATGAGGTTGTAGCATCGCGAGATGAACTCCCGCTTCGCGCCCCGCACCACCCGGGAACTCTGATTCAGCCGGGTGCCGATCGCCAGGTCGGAATGCCCGGAGATCAGCGAGGCGAGCAGTGGTGCCAGAGCGGCCAGGTCGGTGGACAGGTCGACATCCATATATGCGAGCACCGGGGCGTCCGAGGCACTCCACACCGCGTGCAGAGCACGGCCCCGGCCCTTCTCCTCCAACCGCACCACGCGGACCTCGGCCAGTTCGGCGGCCAGCTCCGCGGCGATGCGCGGGGTGTCGTCGGTACTGGCATTGTCGGCAATGGTGATTCGCACCGCGAAGGTGAAACTCTCCTGCAGGTGCCGGTGCAGCCGGCGCACCGAGTTCTCCAGGGCGGCCTGCTCGTTGAATACCGGGACCACGATGTCGACCACCGGAGTGTCGGTGGCACGGGCGAGCAGGACGGCATTGGGGCGTGCTGCGAAGACGGTGTCGGCCATGTCTGCCATCGTCATGCGGCTGCGTGTGACACCCGTTGGTCCAACCTGTGTGCCGGCTATGAGTCGGTGAGGTCATAGACGACGGTGTCGGCGACCGTGCGGGAGGGGAACCGGCCCCGCACCCAGTCCGCGATGTCGATTGCATCCCGGCTACCGCCGTGATCGGCGCGCTGACCTGCCATGATCGGCGTTTCGATGAAGTAGTGGATACGGCCGGCGGTGACCCACTGCTGGAACTGCTCCAGGGTGGGGGCCGGGTCGGTGCCGTTGAATCCGCCCACCGCCATCACCGGCACGTCCGCGGACAGCTGATAGCCGGCCGCATTGTTGGACCCCACCACCGCCGCCGCCCAGGTGTACCGCTCGGCCCCGTCGACCAGCAGGGCGGTGAGCGCTGGGGCGGGCCGGGGCGCGTCCAGCAGGCCGCCCGCGGGCGGCCGCCCGTCCCCCGGCGGACGGATGCCCGGCGGTGGCCCACCCGGGCCCGCCCCATGGTGGGCCCCGAACGGTGGGCCGTGCCGGGCCGGCCCCGAGGTCGGGATGGCCCCGCTGTGCGGCGCCGCGACGGTCGCCACCGTGTAGGCGGCCGGTCCGGCCAGCGCACTCACCGTCGCGATCGTCACCGCGACCACCGCCGGTGCGCGCACCGCGATCAGTACCGCGCCGGCCACCCCCGCCGCTGCGATGACCCAGCGCAGCCACGGCAGCCAATCGGGTGCCCGGGCCAGCAGCACGACCGACAGCGCCGCCGTCACCACCACGACACCCGCCAACACAAGCGCACACCGCCGGTCGGCGCGGTTGCGCCACAACAACTCCGAACCGATACCGACACACGCTGCGATGGCCGGGGCCAGGGCCACCGTGTAGTAGCTGTGCACGATGCCGTTGGCGTAACTGAAGACCACGGCGGTCACCAGCAGCCATCCGGTCCACATGATCAGCGCCGTCCGTGCCGGATCGGTGCGCGGTCGCTGCCGGGTCAGCACGAGACCGGCGGCCGCGCAGATCATCGCCGCCGGCAGCAGCCAGCCGATCTCACCGCCCATACCGGCCCCGAACAGCCGGTCCCAGCCGACGTCGAAGTTCAGATTGCCCAGCCCGCCGGCCTGCGCGCCGGTCAGCCTGCTGACGCCGTTGTAGCCCAGCGCCAGCTCGATGATGCTGTTGTGTTGGGAGCCACCGATATACGGCCGCGCCGATGCGGGCCACAGCTCTACCAGCAGCAGATACCAGCCCGCGGAGGCCACCAACGCCGCGGTGGCACCGGCCAGCCGCAGCAGCCGGGTCCGCACCGAACCGGCCGCGCAGCACAGATACGCCGCCGCGAACGCCGGCAGGACCAGCAGTGCCTGCACCATCTTGGCCAGGAAGGCGAAACCGGACAGGACGCCGACGGCGATCAACCACCCCCGTGCGGCGTCGGGGGCACAGGCACGCTGAAGGCAGTAGGCCGCCGCAACCAGCAACAGGACCAACAGGGCATCGGGATTGTTGAACCGGAACATCAAGGCCGCCACCGGCGTCAGCGCGAGCACGGTACCGGCCAGCAATCCGGCCGCCGGACCGCACGCCCGCCGGACCGCGGCGTACAGCAGCGCCACCGCGGCCACCCCCATCAGCGCCTGCGGCACCAGGACCGTCCACGGGTTGAAGCCGAACACCCGCGCCGAGACGCCCATCACCCATAGCGCGGCCGGGGTCTTGTCGACGGTGATCGCGTTGGCCGGATCGCTGGAGCCGAACAGCAGCGCGGTCCAGTCCTGGCTGCCGGCCTGCACCGCAGCCGAATAGAAGCTGTTGGCCCACCCGTCGGCCGAAAGATTCCACAGGTACGCCGCGGCCGTCGCCACCAACAGCGCAGCCAGCGCACGACGTTCACCGGACGTCCGAACAGCACTCATTTCCGCGATTGTGACCGGCCGAGCTAGCCGACCGATGGGTCCACGCTGTGCGCCGGCTGTGACGCGGGCAGGGTGAGGACGAAGCGGGTATCGCCGGGCGCACTGTGTAATTCGATGGATCCGCCGTGCGCCTTGACCACCGCGGCGACGATGGCCAGCCCGAGACCGGTACTGCCGCCGCGACGCGACCGCGACGAGTCACCCCGGGCGAAGCGCTCGAAAACCTCGGGCTGCAAGGCCTCCGGGATGCCCGGTCCGTCATCGGACACGGTCAGCACCGCTTCGCCATTGTCGGCAACCGCGACGGAGGTGGTGACGGTGGTGCCGGGCGCGGTATGCACCCGGGCATTGGTGAGCAGATTGGTCAGCACCTGGTGCAGCCGCGCCTGATCGCCGGTGACAAGTACCGGGTCGTCGGGCAGTTCCAGCATCCACTCGTGGTCGGGTCCGGCGGCGTGCGCGTCACCGACGGCGTCGAGCACCACCCGGGCCAGGTCGACGGGAGTGCGTTCCAGCGGGCGGCCCTCGTCCAGGCGAGCCAGCAGCAGCATGTCCTCGACCAGCGCGGTGAGCCGCTGGGTCTCGGATTCGACCCGCCCGATCGCGTGCGCCACGTCATCGGGTAGTTGAGCCCGATTACGTTGGGCCAGTTCGGTGTAGCCGCGGATTGCGGCCAGCGGGGTCCGCAGCTCGTGACTGGCGTCGGAGACGAACTGGCGCACCCGTGTCTCGCTGGCGTGCCGGGCCGAGAGTGCCGCGGCGATGCGGTCCAGCATCCGGTTGAGTGCCGAGCTGAGCTGGCCGACCTCGGTGTTCGCCGCGGCCGGGTCGACCGGCACGATCGACGTCGGTAGCCGCACCTCACCCTTCTCCAGGTCGAGGTGGGCGACGTCCCTGGCGGCCGCGGAAAGCCTTGCCAGCGGGGCCAATTGGCGCCTGATGGTCCAGGCTCCGATGATGGCCGCCGCGATCAGTGCGACCGCGGCGATCACGCAGAACATCAGCAGAACCGACAGCAGGATGTCGTCGACGAAGGTGGTGGGCAGCCCGACGACGACGGTCTGGGCGCCGCGGGTGGCCGGACGTGCCACCACCCGGTAGCTGCCCAGCCCGTCGAGCTCGATGCTCGTCGGGGTGCGGGTCGGAGGCAGTTCGGCCAACTGCGCCGCCGCGGCGGAACCGATCTCGGCGGTCTCACCCTCGGCGGTGATGACGCCGGCATCGACGGCCCCGTCCCGCCGGATGACCGCGCCCACCGTGTGGACCTCCTGGCCGGGTGCGTTGAGGAACCCGGGTCCGGGACCCTGCTCCGGGTCGAACGGGAAACGCATCGGCATGCCGGGTGGCGGCGGCAGGTGCATCGGCGGCGGCCGTTCCCACATGACGACCGAGCGCCGGGCGGCGGCCAGCAGCTGGGAATCCAGCTGGTGCATCAGAAACCGCTGCAACGCGAACTCGGTGGCGACACCGATGGACACACAGACGAACGCGAGCAGGGCGACCTGGGTGATCAACAGCCGGGTGCGCAGCGACCAGGAGCGCGGCATGGGATCAGCGCGGCGCACGCAGGACGTAGCCGGCGCCACGCAGGGTGTGGATCATCGGTTCGCGCCCGTTGTCGATCTTCTTGCGCAGATACGACACGTACAGTTCGACGATGTTGGACCGGCCGCCGAAATCGTAGCTCCAGACCCGGTCCAGGATCTGGGCCTTGCTCAGCACCCGCTTGGCGTTGCGCATCATGAACCGCAGCAATTCGAACTCGGTGGCAGTCAGCGAAATCGGGTCGCCGCCTCGGGTCACCTCGTGACTGTCCTCGTCGAGGACGAGGTCACCCACCACGATCTGTGCGTCACTCGCATCGTGGGCCACCCCGGTGCGCCGCAGCAGTGCGCGCAGCCGCAGCACCACTTCTTCGATGCTGAAGGGTTTGGTCACGTAGTCATCGCCGCCCGCGGTGAGCCCGGCTATCCGGTCCTCCACCGAGTCCTTCGCGGTGAGCAGCAGCAGTGGCAGTCCGGGCTGGAGTTCCCGCAGCCGGCGCAGCACGTCGAGTCCGCTCATGTCCGGCAGCATCACGTCGAGCACCACCACGTCGGGCGGGTTGTCCCGGGCCAACTCGATGGCAGTGGCACCGTCACCGGCGGTCGCGATGTCCCATCCCTCATAGCGCAGCGCCATGGATACCAGTTCAGCCAGCACCGGCTCGTCGTCGACGACGAGAACGTGGATGGGTTTACCGTCGGCCCGGTGCATCACGGCACGCGCCGGGGCCTCCTGCGCGTTGACTGTCACCCCTTCATTATCGGCGCGCCGATAGGCACACCCTGTGCCGTTCCTGTGAGCCCGCTATGAGATGTTGCTACTCGCCCGAGTCAGCAGACTCCCCTTCGGTCGTGGTGGTCGTGGTCACCGGGGCCGGGGAGGTCGGCGAGTACGTCTCCGAGGGCAGCGTCGGCTCCGGCAGGGCAGGATCGGCAACCGCCGTGCTGTTGGCGACCGTCAGTCCGGCCATGCCCACAACGGCACCGACGCCCGCGCTGGCAAAAATCAGCTTCAGTTTGTTCGATGTCATGCCTGAGCGGTTACCCCCGGTGTCGGGCGCGAAACCTGCGCGCGGTAGATCACACGGCGATCACCGCTGCCTCGGCCGCGCTGCGGACCTGGGCTGACAGCCCTCCGGCACGCCGCTGGCCGGCACAAACGCGGCTAAGCTGGGTTGATCTCATACCCTGTCCGAATGCAGCCCCGCAGCGGATCGACCGGATGACCCGCTTCCTCGCGCGCCGGCTGCTCAACTATGTGATCCTGCTGGCCCTGGCATCGTTTCTGACGTTCACCCTGACGTCGCTGACCTTCTCGCCGCTGGACAGTCTGCAGGAGCGCAACCCGCGCCCGCCGCAGGCCGTGATCGAGGCCAAGGCCGCCGAACTGAGTCTCGACAAGCCGATCCCGGTGCGCTACGCGGACTGGGCGTCCGACGCGGTCCGCGGCGATTTCGGTACCACCGTCACCGGTCAGCCGGTCAGCGACGAACTGTGGCGGCGGATCGGGGTGAGCCTGCGGCTGGTGCTCATCGGCTCGGTCGTCGGCACCCTCATCGGCGTGGTGGTCGGCGCGTGGGGTGCGGTGCGCCAGTACCGGCTGTCCGACCGGACCATCACGCTGGCCGCACTGCTGATCATCAGCGCCCCCACCTTCGTGATCGCCAACCTGTTGATCCTTGGCGCATTGAAGGTGAACTCGATCCTCGGGATCCAGCTGTTCGAGTACACCGGGGAAACCTCCGCCGACGCCGTCGGCGGCTGGTGGAACCAGTTCGTCGACCGTGTGCAGCACCTGGTGCTGCCGACGTTCACCCTGGCGCTGACCGCGATCGCCGGGTTCAGTCGCTACCAGCGCAACGCGATGCTCGACGTGCTGGGCCAGGACTTCATCCGCACCGCCCGCGCGAAGGGCCTGACCCGGCGCCAGGCGCTGTTCAGACACGGCCTGCGCACCGCGCTGATCCCGATGGCCACCCTGTTCGCCTACAGCGTCGGCGGGTTGTTCACCGGCGCGGTGTTCGTGGAGAAGATCTTCGGCTGGCACGGCATGGGTGAGTGGGTGGTGCAGGGCATCACCACCCAGGACACCAACATCGTCGTGGCCATCACGGTCTTCACCGGTGTGACGATCCTGCTGGCCGGGCTGCTGTCCGACGTCATCTACGCCGCGCTGGATCCCCGGGTGCGTGTCTCGTGACCGATACCGAATACCAGTTCGTCTCGCGGCGTTCCCTGGTGCTGCGCCGGTTCCTGCGCAACCGGCCTGCGGTCGTGTCGGTGGCCCTGCTGGCGCTGCTGTTCGCGGCGGCCTGGGTGTTGCCGCCGCTGCTGCCCTACTCGCACACCGATCTGGACTACTACGCACTGCAACAACCACCCAGCACGCAACACTGGTTCGGCACCAACTCGATCGGCCAGGACCTGCTGGCCCAAATTCTGCGCGGCATGCAGAAATCCCTGCTGATCGGTGTCTGCGTCGCGTTCATCTCGACCGTCATCGCCGCCACCGTCGGCGCGGTGGCCGGCTACTTCGGCGGCTGGCGGGACCGCACGCTGATGTGGACCGTGGACCTGCTGCTGGTGGTACCCAGCTTCCTGCTCATCGCCATCGTCACCCCACGCACCCGCGAGTCCGGCAGCATCCTGTGGCTGATCCTGCTGCTCGCGGCGTTCAGCTGGATGATCAGCTCGCGCATCGTGCGGGGTATGACCATGAGCCTGCGGGAACGCGAATTCGTCGCCGCGGCAAGGTACATGGGGGTCTCCAACCGCCGGATCATCATCCGTCACATCGTGCCCAACGTGGCTTCCATCCTGATCATCGACACCGCGCTGAACGTCGGGATGGCCATCCTGGCCGAGACCGGGCTGAGCTTCCTCGGTTTCGGGGTGCAGCCCCCGGACGTGTCGCTGGGTACCTTGATCGCCGACGGCACCCGGTCGTTGACGACATTCCCCTGGGTGTTCCTGTTCCCCGCCGGAGTGCTGGTGTTGATCGTGTTGTGCGCCAACCTCATCGGCGACGGGCTCCGCGACGCACTGGACCCGGCGGCACGCCCCGGTCGGCGCCTGCCCCGGCGGGGTCGCTCATGACCCTGCTGGAGGTCCGCGATCTGCGGGTCGCATTCCCGACCGACACCGAGACCGTCGCCGCGGTACGCGGATTGAACTATCACGTGGACTCCGGCGAGGTCGTCGCCCTGGTCGGCGAGTCGGGCGCCGGTAAGTCCGCCGGCGCGATGGCCGTCGTCGGGCTGCTTCCCGAGTTCGCCGACGTCTCCGGCTCGGTGCGCCTGCAGGGCGACGAACTGATCGGGCTGCCGGACGCCCAGATGTCGCGGATCCGCGGCGCCCGGATCGGCACCGTCTTCCAGGACCCGATGTCGGCACTGACCCCGGTCTACACGGTCGGCGACCAGATCGCCGAAGCCATCCGGATCCACCACCCCGACGTCGGGGCCCGGGCGGCCCGCACCCGCGCCGTCGAACTGCTCGAACTCGTCGGGATCCGGCAGCCCGAGCAGCGCTCCCGCGCGTTCCCGCACGAACTGTCCGGTGGGGAGCGGCAACGTGTGGTCATCGCCATCGCCATCGCCAACGATCCGGATCTGCTGATCTGCGATGAGCCGACGACCGCGCTGGACGTGACCGTGCAGGCCCAGATCCTCGACGTGCTGCGCACCGCACGCGATGTCACCGGTGCCGGCGTGCTGATCATCACCCACGACCTCGGGGTGGTCGCCGAGTTCGCCGACCGCGCGTTGGTGATGTACGCCGGCCGCGCGGTCGAGACGGCGCCGGTCGCCGAGTTGTACCGCAACCGCCGGATGCCGTACACCGCAGGGCTGCTCGGCTCGGTACCCCGCCTCGACGCGCCGCGCGGCGAACGGCTGGTGCCCATCCCCGGAGCGCCCCCGTCGCTGGCGGCCCTGCCGCCGGGCTGCCCGTTCGCACCGCGCTGCCCGCTGGCGATCGACGCCTGCCGCGCCGCCGAACCGGAACTGCTCACCGTGCGGCCGCGCCACCAGGTTGCCTGCATCCGACACGATCAGGTCGACGGGCGCAGCGCCGCCGACATCTACGGCGTCCCGACCGCGCCGGCCGCCGAACCCGCCGGGGCCACGGGCGACGTGGTCCTTCGGGTGCGCGACCTCGCCAAGACCTACACCCTCACCAAGGGTATGGTGTTCCGCCGGCGCGTCGGTGAGGTTCGCGCGGTCGACGGGGTCAGCTTCGACCTGGAGCAGGGCCGCACCCTCGGCATCGTCGGCGAGTCCGGCTCGGGCAAGTCCACGACGCTGCACCAGATTCTGGACCTGAGCACACCTCAGGCGGGGAAGATCGAGGTCCTCGGCACCGATGTCGCGACCCTGGACCGTCGGGGCCGCCGGGCGCTGCGCGGCGACCTGCAGGTGGTCTTCCAGGACCCGGTCGCATCCCTGGATCCGCGCCTACCGGTGTTCGACGTGCTCGCCGAGCCGCTGCGCGCCAACGGGTTCGACAAAACCGCCACCAGCGACCGGGTCGCCGAACTGCTCGGCCTGGTCGGGTTGCGCCGCGAGGACGCCGGCCGCTATCCGGCGGAGTTCTCCGGTGGGCAGAAGCAGCGGATCGGCATCGCGCGGGCACTGGCGCTGCGGCCGAAGATCCTGGCCCTCGACGAACCGGTGTCGGCGCTGGACGTATCGATCCAGGCCGGGATCATCAACCTTCTGCTCGATCTACAGGAACATCTCGGGCTGTCCTATCTGTTCGTCTCCCATGACCTGTCGGTGGTGCGGCACCTGGCCCACCGGGTGGTGGTGATGCACAAGGGCAAGGTGGTCGAGCAGGGCGACAACGAGCAGGTGTTCGGCGCGCCCCGGCATGAGTACACCCGCGGACTGCTGTCCGCGGTCCCCCGCCACCGGCCCGAAGCCGGTTAGAGTCTGAGCGCATGAGTGCGATATCGCGTCTGCTCGCGGTGGGTGCAGCGGTGGCGCTGACCCTGACCGGTTGTTCCAGCCCGGATACCTCGATCCCCTCGGCCGGGGGTAATGCCGAGATCGGAGCGACCGCCGATATCAACCCGCAGGATCCGACCACGCTGCAGCAGGGCGGGAATCTGCGGCTCCCGCTGACCGGTTTCCCACCCAACTTCAACTACCTGCACGTCGACGGCAACCTCGGTGAACTGGGCCGGATGTTGCGCGCCACCCTGCCGCGCGCCTTCGTCATCAAGCCCGACGGCACGATGACGGTCAACAGCGACTACTTCACCAGCGTCGAACTCACCAGCACCGACCCGCAGATCGTCACGTACACGATCAACCCGAAGGCGGTGTGGTCGGACGGGTCGCCGGTCACCTGGGAGGACATGGCCGCCCAGATCAACGCGACCAGCGGCAAGGACAAGCGGTTCCTGTTCGCCTCCCCGAACGGCAGCGAACGCGTCGCCTCGGTCACCAAGGGTGTCGACGACCGGCAGGCCGTGATCACCTTCGACAAGCACTACGCGGACTGGCGCGGCATGTTCGCCGGTAACTCGATGCTGGCCCCGAAAGCGGTGACATCGGATCCCGAAGCGTTCAACAAGGGATTCCTCAACGGACCCTCGGTCTCGGCCGGCCCGTTCCAGATCACCACCGTGGACCGCGCCGCACAGCGAATCATCTTGACCCGCAACCCGAAATGGTGGGGCACACCGCCCCTGCTGGAGTCGATCACCTACACCGTGCTCGACGACGCCGCAGTGATCCCGGCGCTGCAGAACAATGCGCTGGACGCCGCCGCACCGACCACCCTCGACGAGCTGGAGATAGCCCGCCGCACCCCCGGCGTCACCATCCGCCGTGCACCGGCGCCGAACTGGAGTCATTTCACCTTCAACGGGGCACCGGGCTCACTGCTGGCCGACCCGGCCCTGCGCATTGCGATCGCCAAGGGCCTGGACCGGCAGACCATCGCCTCGGTGTCCCAGCGCGGGCTCACCGACAACCCGACCGCGCTGAACAACCACATCTTCCTGGCCGGCCAGGAGGGCTACCAGAACAACGGGATCGACTTCGATCCCGACGCGGCGGCCCGCGAGCTGGACGCCTTGGGGTGGACACTCAACGGCCAGTTCCGCGCCAAAGACGGCAGGCAACTCAAGCTCCGCCAGGTCTTCTACGACGGCGCGAGCACCCGCACCGTCGCCCAGATCGCGCAGAACCAGCTGGCCCAGATCGGGGTCAACCTGGAGCTGGTCCCGGCTCCCGGCGGGGCCCTGTTCCCCGACTACATCACCGTCGGCAACTTCGACATCGCCCAATTCGCCTTCGGCGGAGACGCATTCCCGCTGGGCAGCCTCACCCAGATCTATGCGTCGGGGGGCGAGAGCAACTTCGGCAAGATCGGCAGCCCGGAGATCGACGCCAAGATCGAGGAGACGCTGGCCGAGCTCGACCAGGCCAAGACGCGCGAGCTCGCCAACGAGCTGGACAAGATGATCTGGGCCGCGGGGCACAGCCTGACGCTGATCCAGGCCCCCGGCAACATGGCCGTGCGCAACACCCTGGCGAACTACGGTCCGTCCGGCATCGGCGATATCAACTACTCGACGATCGGCTTCATGAAACCCTGATCCGGGAGACGATCCGCGGTACCGCCGCGGGCAGCGTCGACTCGATGGCGGCAGCGGCGGTGATCGCCGTGATCGCTGCCCGCACAAGCGGGTTGACGGGCAGCCGGTCGAGTTCGGCACCCCGCGCGGCCAGGGTGTCCAGCAACCCGACGCGCAGCGCCCCGATGACCTCCAGTGCGGCCCGCTCCCGGGTGTCCAGCACGCTGTGACCGGCAGAGGGCAGCGTCACCAGGATGGCGCCCGGGATCAGGTCAACCACCTGCTTCGCGACCGCAGGCGGGGTGGTGAGATCCCGGCCGCCGGACAGCACCGCGGTGGGCCAGCCGAATCCGGGCATCTCGGCGACCAGGTCGAACGGCTCCCTCTCGAATTCCTCTGACGGATCGTGGATATCGCGCATCACCACCGACGGGTCCAGCGGTAGTCCGTCCGGCTCACCGGCGAAGTTGAGCTCGCGGAAGGCGATTCGCGACACCAGGTCGTCCTCGTGCCGGTAGGGGGCCTTGCGCAGGCCGATCCGCAGCGCCCTGCTCAGGCCCTCCCACAGCAGCGTCCGCCCGCGCAGCAGCAGCTCGAGCTGGCGGTCGAGCAAACGCGTGCCGCCGTACTCGTAGACCAGGCTGGCGACCTGGGCCGAGCCGTCGAGTCGCATACCCTCGTCGGCCAGCTTGCGCACCTTCAACGCCAGGTCCGGGGTTTGCTCGTCGGCCGCCTCGGTGCCGTCCCAGAGCAGCCCACGGATGGCCGTGCGCATCTCGTCGATGTCCCCAGCCGAAAGCACCGGGGAGTCCAGCACCATCCCCGCGACCCGGCCGGGATGGCGTACCCCGACCCCCGCGGCGATATAGGAGCCGTAGGAGCTGCCGTAGATGTGCGCGGTCTGCACACCGGCGTCGTCGAGCACCGCCGCGATGTCGTCGACCACCTGTTTCACGGTGATCGCCCCGGGCGGCAGGTCCGCGCCGTCATCGTCGTGCCGGGACAGCCCGACGCCCCGGTGCTCGACCATGATGACGTCGTAACCGGCCGCGGCCGCGTGCCGGCGGAAAGCCCGGTAGGGCGCCACCGAGGCGAGCCCGGGGCCGCCCGGGATGACCACCACCGGATGCGCCGATTTCCGGCCGACCCGCACGTAGTACAGGTCGAACATCTGGTCACCGCCACGGGTCACCGGCCGGCGGACGGGGCGTACGCCGGGCAGGGCAGCCAGTTTGTCGTGCGCCCGGCGACGTTTGGCGGACATGGTCATCACCGCTCATTGTGCCCCCCGCGCCGGGCCGCGGCACCAGCAGTTCGGCTTAGGTTCGCGGTGATCGCAAGCAGTGCGCCCAGCGGACTCCCGTCAGTAGAAATGGTCGACATGACCACCGTCGAGAACACACACCGAATCCTGCCCGGGTCACCCGAATGGAAGGATCTCCTGCGCACCATCGGATCTGGATCCAAAGATCGAGACCTCAACGACGAGAACCCCTTTGACCAGGTCGCCGCGCTCAAACGGGCCGGTTTCGGCACCCTGCGACTACCCGCCGAGTTCGGTGGCGCAGGACTGACTGTGCCGCAGCTGTTTTCCGCGGTGATCGATGTCGCCCAGGCCGATCCCATCGTCGCGCACATCTTCCGCGCACACTTCTGGTTCGTCGAAGAGCGGCTGCGCACACGCTCACACAAGTGGCTCGACCTGGTGGCCGACGGCAAGATCTTCGGCAACGCTTTCAGCGAGAAGGGCTCGGCAGCCGTCGGTAGCCTGGTGTTCAACACCCGGCTGCTGCCCAGCCCGAACGGGGGGTTCCGGCTGGACGGCGAGAAGTTCTACAGCACCGGCACACTGTTCTCCGACTACCTGACCACCACCGCGACCACCGACCACGACTCGGTGGCCACCGTGGTGGTGCCGGCCGACCGGGCCGGGGTGAAGATCATCGACGACTGGGACGGGTTCGGGCAGCGGCGTACCGGCACCGGGACCACCACCTTCACCAGCGTGGCGGTGGCCCCGGACGAGGTGCTCAGCGACAGCCCGTACGACGCCGACCCGGTCCCCACGGTCCAGTACGCCTCGCTACAGCTCTACATCCACGCGGTGGTGGCCGGTGTCCTGGCCAACGTGGTGGACGACGGCGTCGACCTGCTGCGCTCGCGGGAACGCAGCTTCAGCCACGCTCTGGCCGAGCGGCCGACCGACGACCCCCTGCTGCAGCGTCAGCTCGGTGAACTGGCATCGGTGGCCTACATCGCCCGCACCGCGGTGCTCGATGCCGCGGAGGCCATCGCCGCGGCCACCGACTCCGAGGTCGACGGCGTGCCGGATGCCGACCTGGCGGCCCAGGCGCAGTTGAAGGTGGCCAAGGTCAAGGTGCACCTCGACGACGTGGCACCGATCGCGGCGACCAGGCTGCTGGAACTCGGCGGGGCCAGCGCGTCCAGCCGGCAACGCAACCTGGACCGGCACTGGCGCAACATCCGCACCATCACGTTGCACAACCCGGTCGGCCTCAAGGCGCGGGTTATCGGACAGAACCTGCTCCACGGCACCCCCATCCCGGCGAACGCCTACTTCTGACCCTCCCTCACCTCGATTTGCGCACATCTACCGGCGCCCACCGCTGCTAGATGTGCGTAAATCGCTGAGAAAGGCCCACATGACGACCAAGCAACTACACCTCGGCGGCTTCCAGATCGCCTCCCAGGTCACCCACAGCCACGCCGCGTGGCGGCACCCGGGTAGCGACACCGACTTCACCAGCCCGGAGTACTACCACCGCATCGGGCGCATCCTGGAACGCGGCAAGTTCGACTTCGTGTTCTTCGCCGACCTGCTGGCCGCACCGGCCCAGTACGGCCGCGACATCACCGAACCGCTGCGCCGCGGCACGCAGGCCACCGCGACGCTGGACCCGTCCATCGTCGCGGCCAGCATCGGCGCGGTCACCACCAAGCTGGGCGTGGCGATCACCAAATCCGCGACCTATTTCCATCCCTACGAGCTGGCCCGCATCTTCGCCAGCCTGGACCACATCACCCGCGGCCGGGTGGCCTGGAACATCGTCACCTCGCTGACCGCCAGTGAGGCGCAGAACTTCGGCCAGGACAGCCATCTGGATCACGAGTTCCGCTACGAGCGGGCCGAGGAATTCGTGCGGACGGCGCTGGAACTGTGGTCGTCATGGGATCCGGACGCGCTGGTGGTCGACAAGGACAGCGGCGTGTTCGCCGACCCGGACAAGATCCGCCGGGTTGAGCACGACGGGAAGTTCTTCCGCACCCGCGGACCCCTGAACGTGCCGCGCTCACCGCAGGGCCGTCCGGTGCTGATCCAGGCCGGGTCCTCGAACACCGGGCGTGACTTCGCCGCGCGCTGGGCCGAGGCGATCTTCGAGATCGACCCGACCCCGGAGGGCCGGCGTGCCTACTACGACGACATCAAGTCGCGGGCAAGCAATTTCGGCCGGAACCCGGACAGCGTGCTGATCTTCCCGGCGTTCATCCCGTTCATCGGCGAGACGGAATCGATCGCCCGCGAGAAGCAGGCGTTCCACAATGAGCTGGCCGACCCGATCTCCGGGTTGATCACCTTGAGCGTGCACACCGACCACGACTTCTCCCAGTACGACCTGGACGCCCCGGTCGAGGACGTGCAGGTGACCGGCACCCAGGGCCTGTTCGACACGGCGCGACGGGTGGCGAACCGGGACAACCTGACGCTGCGCGACATCGGCAAGTGGTATGCCCAGGGTGTGCTGCTGCCGCAGTACGTGGGCACCGCCGCACAGGTGGCCGATCAGATCGAGGAGTCGTTCACCGCGGGCGAGGCCGACGGGTTCATGGTGTCGGCGGCCCAAAGCCCGGGCACCTTCAACGATTTCGTCGACTACGTGGTCCCCGAGCTGCAGCGGCGCGGCCTGTTCCGCACCGAGTACACCGGTGACACGCTGCGGGACCATCTCGGCCTCAGCGCCCTGCCCGCCGGTTCGGAGCAGATCGCCGAAGCGGTCGCCTAAGCGGTCAGCTCGATGAGCTGGGCCTCACCGATCCCGGCGTAGCGGTCCGGGCTGCAGGTCAGCACGATGACCTGACCGTCCCCGCCGACGGTGTCGAACACCGCGGACATCCGGGTCAGCCGGTCCGGGTCGGTGAAGCCCAGCGCATCGTCGATGACGACGGGCACAGTGTCCTCCCGAGCCACCAGCGATGCGCACGCCAGCCGCGCGACGATGCCGATCTGTTCCTTGGCCCCACCGGACAGCGATTCGTAGCCCACCGTGCGGCCGTCGAGGGTGCGGCTGCGGATGGTCAGATCGGTGTCGATGTCGACCTCGAAGTCGGCGCCGAACACGATGCGCCCCAACCGTTCGATCTCCCCGCGGAACGGGGCCACGTAGCGCGCCCGGGCGGTGTCGCGGTGCCGCAGCACCACCTCACGCAGTGTCTGCGCCGCGCGGGCGCGGCGCTGCACGCGCAGGTACTCCCCGTGCGCGTGCTCGCGTTCGGTGAGGGCGGTGTCGAGGGCACCCTTGCGGCCCTGGGTGCCGTAGAGCTTGAGGGTGGCCGACAGTTCGGTCAGCGTGGTGGCGGCGGCCTCGCGTTCGGCCAGCAGGGACTGCGCGGCGCGGGCAGCCGCGGCGAGTTCCGCGGCGACCGCGTCCGGGTGGGCGGCGGCCAATTCGGCGTCCAGGCGGGCGAGTTCGGCCGCGGCCCGGGTGGACCGCTCGGCCTCGGCCTCGGCCGCCACGCTCAGCGCATCATCGGCGACGGTGCGGCGTTCGGCGGCCAGCCGCTCGGTGGCGGTGTGCAGTTCGGCCTGGGCGGCGCCCAGCTTCTCCCGCAGCACGCCCGCGGCAACCGCCGCCTCGTTGCACGTCGTGACCGCCGCCGCGGCCAGGGCACGCTGGGCGTCGGCGTGTTGTACCGCCGAGCGGTGTGCCGTCCGGGCGGTCTCCAGCGTGGCGCGGGCAGCATCGGTGTCACCGTCGACATCTGCTTGTCCGACAGTCAATTCCGCGTGCCGGGCCTGCAGCTGACCGAGGCTTTCCTCACCGGCCAGCGCGCCGATGGTGGCCTGCCACCGCCCCTGTTCCGAACGCAGTTCCCGACGCCGGGCGTCCAGATCGCGGGCCTGCTCGACGGTTTGCACCCCGGCCCGGCGTAGGGCCTCGGCCGCAATGTCCTGGGCGGCGACGAGTTTGGCATGGGTGTCCAGCGCATCGGCTCCCGGAACCACCCGGGCCCGCAGCAGGCCGGGCAGTTCGATCTCGGTCGGGGCCCCGGCACTGCGCGACCAGCCCTGGCCGGCGGCGAGGGTGACGTCGTCGTCCCCGACGCGCAG
Organism: Mycobacterium sp. AMU20-3851; assembly: GCF_043974665.1. Lineage (NCBI taxonomy): Bacteria > Bacillati > Actinomycetota > Actinomycetes > Mycobacteriales > Mycobacteriaceae > Mycobacterium > Mycobacterium sp. AMU20-3851. Next base: position 1,418,327 of record NZ_CP146371.1, on the reverse strand, counting down.
TGTCATATCGGCCAGCGCGACGAGTTCGATGTGCGCAGAGGCGAGTTCGGCCTGATCCGCGGCTCGTTCGACGGCCCGGGCGGCGTTCTCGATCTCGCGCATCAGGGCATCGGTCATGGTGTTGCCGACCAGTTCGCGCTCCACCTTGGCGAGCTCGGCGGTGGCCGCCTCGAGCTTGTCGATCCGGACCGCGAGCCGGGCTGCCTCGTCGCGGGCGACCAGCGCGGCCAGCGTGGTGCGGGCCTCCTCCACCGCGACCGCGGCGACCTCGGCGGCGGTACGCGCCTGGTCGGCGGCCGCCTCCGCGGCGTCCACGGTCTGCCGGGCGGCGGCATGGGCCTGCGCGGACTCGGCCGCGACAGCGATCAGTTCGGCTGCGGACGTGGATCTTTCGTCGATCTCGGCACGCAGCCGGCGCCGCTCGTTGACCGCCGTGACCGACGCGGAGTGCGTCGCGGCGGCGGCCTCGGCCACCACCCGGGCGGTGTCGCGCTGCTGGGTCAGCTGCGCAACGGCCTCGGAGGCCTGCTGCGCGGCGGCCAGTCGGTCCCGCGCGGATTCGACCCGGGTGGCGGATTCGGCGAGCTCGGCGGTCAGGGTGGCGTGCCGGGCCACCGCCTGCTCCACCTCGGCGACCGCCTCGGTGGCGGTCTTGACCTGGGCCTCGGCGGCCTTGAGTCGGGTCCCGGCCGCCGCCCACTCCCCGGTGGGACGACCGGTCGGGGTGAAGTACTTCAGGTACTCGCACTCGATCCGGTCGACCAGCAGCGGATCGCAGTCCCCGGCGGCGTCGTCGGCGCCGTCACCGGCCGCGACGTCGAGCGCCCGCGACAACGCGTCGCACCCGGACAGGTCCACCGGTGAGGTGGCCGAGGCCTGCAGCACCCGCTGTGCCTCCCACAGCGCGGTGTCCATCGTCTCGGACAGCATGGCCTGCACCCGGTCGTGTGCCTCGTCCCCGGTGAGCTGCTCACGCTTGGGCTCGGTGATGGTCAGCGCCGTCTCGGCGCGCTTGTGGAAGCGCTTGCGGTACACGAAACGATAAGGGCCGGTGGAGATCTCGGCCAGCACCTCGGCGCCCACGTCGGCGTGGGTGGGCTTGACCGCCTTGACCTCTTTCTTGGTGGACCGGTCCTTGATGGTCAGCAGCAGATCCAGCGCCTCGATCATGGAGGACTTGCCGATCTCATTGGCGCCGCTGATCACCACGACCCCGCGCTCGGGGAATTCGATGTCGCGGTGGGCGACCCCGCGGTAGTTGGTGAGGACCAACCGGTGCAGTATCACGCGACGTTCCCTTCCAGTGCGCCACCGGACAGGCGCAGCAGCAGTGCCAGCGCAGACCGGGCATCCTCGGCTTCGGCACCGTCGGCGCGCGCGGAGGCCACCAGTTCGGCGACCGCTCCCGCGGCGAACCCGCCGATCGGGAGATCGTCGAATTCACCGTCGGCGGGCAGCACCACGATGTCGGAATGCCGCTCCCACAACCGGAGCGAGGCGAACACCCGGGCGTACCGGTCCAGGCACACGTCCAGCTTGGCCTTGTCGGTGACGGTCAGCGAACCGGTCAGCACCAACCGCACGACGGTGCATTCCTTGTCCGGCAGCTGGTCCAGGTTGACGTCGAGGCCGGCGATGTCGCGGTCGTCGTTCACATCGTGGCGCAGGGTCAGGAAGCGCCACCGCCCGACCCGGCGGGCGGACACCTGCACCGGATGCGCGGCATCCTGTTCGTCGATGTCGACGACCAGCACATGCCCGGGATCGGTTTCGATGTCGTCGTAGTTGGTCACCTCCGGCGCACCCGAGTACCACACCCGGCCGGTGTCCCCCACCTCGGTGCGGGAATGCTTGTCGCCCAAGGCGACATAGTGCACCGCACCCCGGTCGAGGGTGGCCTCCAACCCGGACAGCCGGATCAGGGAGGGCTTGCCCGGATCCGGGTCGAGGATGTCGACGCCGCCGTGCGCGACCAGGACGCGCACCGTGCCGTCGGCGGGCAGGTCTGCGGTGACCGCGGCCGCCAGGTCGGTGGTCGGCGACTTGGAACGCCATGGCGCGGCGACGATTTCCGCCCCGGGCCGCACCTCGAAGATGCCATCGGCGTCGAGCACGGTGACGTTGTCCGGGCATTCGTCGAGGAACAGCGTGCTGGTGTACACCGACCCCGCATCGAGCTGATCATGGTTGCCGGGCAGCAGGTACACCGGAACCCCGATGGCGCGGATGGCTTCCAGCGCCAGGCTCACCTCGCGCGGAGCCAGCTGGTTGTCCTCGAAGACATCACCGGCGACGACGACGAATTCGGCACCCACCTCCTCGGCCAGCGCACCCAGGCCGGAGACGGCCTCGCGGCGGGCCGCCGAGTAGCGCGACTGCGCCTCACCGCCACCGGTGCCGAGGAAGTGCCGGGTCATCCCGAGCTGCCAGTCGGCGGTATGCAGAAAGCGCATCTGCGCACTCCCTTCCGGATCGGTGATCATTAGCTCGGGGCGAGTTGCGATCGTTGTTCTGGGAGTCTAGGTCCGGTGTCCGACAAGTCCGGGGACGTGCCCCGGCATGGCCTAGCCTGATTGAGATGAGAACCCTTGTGCTGCTGCGGCACGCCAAATCCGACTACCCGGGCGGGGTCGCCGACCACGACCGCCCGCTCGCGGCGCGCGGTGTCCGCGAGGCCGGTCTCGCCGGCGACTGGTTGCGTGCAGAGCTGCCCGCCATCGACGCGGTGTTGTGCTCCACGGCCACCCGGACCCGGCAGACGCTGGAGCGCACCGGGATCGGGGCGCCGGTGAGTTTCGTCGACCGGATCTATGACGCCACCCCGGGCATCGTGCTGGCCGAGATCAACGCCGTCGCCGACGATGTGCAGACGCTACTGGTGATCGGGCACGAGCCGGTGATGTCCGGGCTGGCGCTCGCGCTGGCCGACGACAGCAGTGAGCCCGGAGCGGTGGCCGGGATCGAGTCGAAGTACCCGACCTCGGCGCTGGCGGTGCTGCGGGTGCCGGGATCGTGGGCCGAGCTCGAGTTGGGCGGCGCACGGCTCACCGAGTTCCACGTGCCGCGCTGACCCACGGCCGAGATCGACGCTTTCGCGGCCTCAGGTGCCGTCCGGACGCAGCAGCGTCGATCTCGCCGAGCGCAGGATCTAAGAGTTGGTGGCCAGCGTCAGTTCCATCAGCTTGATCGCCATCGCGCAGGCGTCGATACCGGGCGCCTGCGGGTTCACCCACCAGCCGACGACACCGCTGGCGTCGCTGGCCACCCCGCACGCGCCGTTGGCGGCCGGGTTCTTCATCACGATCGATTGCACACCGGCGACCCGGCGCTCCTCGATCGGGAACTTCATCGCCTCGGCGACGGTGCGCTCGTTGTCCAGGCTGCCCAGCTCGAACCAGAACCGGGTGATGTCGACCAGCCCGGACGGGTTGGCGGCCTGCCAGCGGCACACCGCGCCGACGAAGGTGCTCTGGATGTCCAGCGGGTCCGCCCCGACCGTCTCGGCCAGGATGTCCTCGGTGAGGACGTCGCATTCCTTGAGCAGGTTCGGGTAGGTCTTCTCCGAGTCGTTGTTGCGCGGCCCGGCGCTGCCGGAGCCCGCCTTGGCCGCCGTCCCGTCCACCGAACGCGAGCAGCCCACGCCGAGCACCATGGTCAGCGCCGCCAGCAGCGCGACCACCACGGTCAGCGGACGTTTCACGGCGCGGCCCATCATTTGGCGTTCACAATCGATTGGCGGGTCAGTTCCTTGGCGACTTCGCAGGCGTCCGGGTACGGCTTCTGGGCGAAGCTGACCGACCATTCGATGAAGTCGTCGTCGAACTGGATGCCGATCTCGCACAGGCTGGGGCCGAGCACCAGGTCCTCGCCGATCGCGATGAACCCGTCGTGGCCCTCGACGTTGATGTCCTCGACGCTGGCGCGGGACAGTTCCTCGGTCTTGCGTTCCCGCCCGATCGGGCTGCCGCGGAAGTGGGTGAACGAGAAGTGCGGGCCGACGATCCCGCCGCCGGCCAGCCACTGGCAGCCCACCGAGGTGCGCGCCGTGTTCACCAGCCCGACGACCTCGGTCAACTGCGAGACGGTCTGGTCACTGATACCGCCGCATTCCGGGAACACCGGGCCGTGCTGGGCCTCGGGTGCCGACTCGACGGTCGGGGGCACCGACGGGGTACTCGGGCTCTCGGAATCGGAGCAGGCCGCCACCACGGGAAGCACCGCAACGGCGGTCACCAGCATCTTCGCCGCACGACTGAGCCGGCCGTGGGCGCTGGCAGGGCCGCTTCTGGGAATCACGACATGCACTGTAGCCGCCACCCGCTGAGGAACCGCTGAATTACGGATTGACCTGCAATTTCGTGTCCCGGCCCGGCATCGTGGCCTACAGCTGCGCCGACAGGCCGGTGTGCGACAGTAGCCAGATGCTGCTCGCCCTGCTGCGCCGATACGTGCAGCCGTACCGCGGGCTGCTCGCCGTCGTCGCCACCCTCCAGGTGGTCAGCACGCTGGCATCGCTGTACCTGCCGACCGTCAACGCCGCGATCATCGACGAGGGCGTCGCGGTCGGCGACACCGCACGGATCGTGCACCTGGGCCTGGTGATGCTGGCCGTGACGGCGCTGCAGGTGGTGTGCGCCGTCGGCGCGGTGTTCTTCGGGTCCCGGGCCAGCATGGGGTTCGGCCGGGATCTGCGGTCGGCGATCTTCACCCGGGTGCTCGGCTTCTCCGCCGTGGAGACGGCCCGATTCGGCGCGCCGACCCTGTTGACCCGCACCACCAACGATGTCCAGCAGATCCAGTTGCTGGTGCAGATGACGGCCACCATGCTGATCACCGCGCCGATCATGGGCATCGGCGGTATCGCCATGGCCATCCACCAAGACGCCGGGTTGTCCTGGCTGCTGCTGGTCAGCGTGCCGATCCTGGCGCTGGCCAACTGGTGGCTGGTGTCGCGGCTGATGCCGATCTTCCGGACCATGCAGCGCGTCATCGACAACATCAACCGGGTGATGCGCGAACAGCTCGCCGGGATCCGGGTGGTGCGCGCGTTCGCCCGCGAGCCGCTGGAGCACGCCCGGTTCGAGGAGGCCAACCGGGCGCTGACCGACACCGCCCTGACCGCGGGCCGCTGGCAGGCGCTGATGCTGCCGGTCACCACGCTGGTGATCAACGTCTCCAGCGTCGCGCTGATCTGGTTCGGCGGGCAGCGCATCGACGCCGGGCAGATGCAGGTGGGGTCGCTGATCGCCTTCCTGGCGTATTTCATGCAGATCCTGATGGCGGTGCTGCTGGCCACCTTCCTGGTGGTGCTGCTGCCCCGCGCGTCCGCGTGCGCCGAGCGGATCACCGAGGTGCTGGGCACCGAGCCGGAGATCACCGCGCCGCCGGACCCGGTCGCGCTCGCCGGCGTCACCGGGCAGGTGCGCCTGGACGGCGCCACCTTCAGTTACCCGGGCGCCGACCGTGCGGTGGTACAGGAGGTGTCGCTGCACGCCCGGCCCGGCACCGTCACCGCGATCGTGGGCAGCACCGGTTCGGGCAAGTCCACGCTGCTGGCGCTGATCAGCAGGCTCTATGACGTCACCGGCGGTGCCGTCCGGCTCGACGGTCTGGACGTGCGCTCCTTCGACCCGGAAGATCTGTGGGCGGCAATCGGATTGGTGCCCCAGCGGGGGTATCTGTTCTCCGGGACCGTCGCCGACAATCTGCGGTACGGCAAGGCGACGGCCACCGAAGAGGAGATGTGGGACGCGCTGCGGGTGGCCGCCGCCGACGATTTCGTGCGCGCGCACCCGGACGGCCTGCAGATGCGTGTCGCCCAGGGCGGGATCAACTTCTCCGGTGGTCAGCGTCAGCGGCTGGCCATCGCCCGTGCGGTGGTCCGCAGGCCGGCGGTCTACCTGTTCGACGATGCCTTCTCGGCATTGGACGTGCGCACCGACGCCCGGGTCCGGGCCGCGCTGCTGGAGGTCTCGGCGCAGGCCACGGTGATCATCGTGTCGCAGCGGATCGCGACGGTGGCGCAGGCCGATCAGGTGATCGTGCTGGAGGACGGCCGGGTGGTCGGCGCGGGCACCCACGAATCGTTGCGCACGGACTGCCCTACCTATATCGAGTTCGTGGACTCCCAGTCGGTGAACGCGTGACGCGCCCGATCCGCGGCATGGCCGAACCGCCCAAGGCCCGGTCCCGCGATTTCAAGGGCTCGGCCATCCGACTGCTGAAAAGGCTGGCCCCGCAACGCAGGCTGACCGCGCTGGTGATCGCGCTGGCCATCGGCGGGATAGCGATCGGGGTGATCGGTCCGCGGATCCTCGGCCACGCCACCGATCTGCTGTTCAACGGCGTCATCGGGCGTGAGCTGCCGGCCGGGCTGACCAAGGAGCAGGCCATCGAAGCCGCCCGGGCCCGCGGCGACAGTACGTTCGCCGATCTGCTCTCCGGCATGAACGTGACACCCGGCCGAGGCGTCGACTTCACCGCCGTCGCGCACACACTGCTGCTGGCGCTGGGCCTGTATCTGATTGCCGCACTGCTGGTCTGGATGCAGGCCCGCATCCTCAACGTGGTGGTGCAGCGCACGATGGCCGCCATACGCACGGAGATCGAGCACAAGGTGCACCGCCTGCCGCTGTCCTACGTCGACGGCCGACAGCGCGGCGAACTGCTCAGCCGGGTCACCAACGATGTCGACAACGTGCAGTCCTCCCTGGCCATGACGATCAGCCAGCTGCTCACCTCGCTGCTGACGGTGGTGGCGGTGCTGGTCATGATGGTGACGATCTCGCCGCTGCTGACGCTGATCACCGTGGTGACGGTGCCGGCTTCGCTGCTGGCCACCCGGGCCATCGCCCGCCGTTCCCAGAAGCTGTTCGTCGCGCAGTGGACCAACACCGGGCGGCTCAATGCGCACATCGAGGAGACCTACAGCGGTTTCACCGTGGTGAAGACCTACGGGCACCGGGCGGCCGCGGTCGAGAAGTTCGACGAGTTGAACGGGGAGGTGTGCCGGGCCAGCCTGGGTGCGCAGTTCCTGTCCGGGCTGGTGTCCCCGGCCACCACGTTCATCGGCAATCTGAGTTACGTCGCCGTCGCGGTGGTCGGCGGCATCCAGGTCGCCACCGGGCAGATCACGCTGGGCAGCATCCAGGCCTTCATCCAGTACGTCCGCCAGTTCAATCAGCCGCTGACCCAGGTCGCGTCGATGTACAACTCGCTGCAGTCCGGGATCGCCAGCGCCGAACGCATTTTCGACCTGCTCGATGCACCCGAGGAATCCGGGGCACCGGATGCGCCGACGGCCCGGTCCACGGCGGCGGGCCGGGTGGCGTTCGAGCACGTGTCGTTCTCCTACCGGCCCGGCACCCCGGTGATCGAGGATCTGTCCCTGATCGCCGAACCCGGTGCCACGGTGGCCATCGTCGGGCCCACCGGCGCGGGCAAGACCACACTGGTCAACCTGCTGATGCGGTTCTACGACCTCGACGCCGGGCGGATCACGATCGACGGCGTCGACATCGCGACCATGCCGCGCCAGGCTCTGCGCGCCCGGATCGGGATGGTGCTGCAGGACACCTGGTTGTTCGGCGGCACCATCTACGACAACATCGCCTACGGCCGGCCCGATGCCACCGCCGAGGAGGTCCACGAGGCGGCCCGGACCGCGCACGTGGAACGGTTCGTGCAGACCCTGCCCGAGGGCTATCACACCCGGGTCGGCGACGACGGCGGCGCGATCAGCGCCGGTGAGAAACAGTTGATCACCATCGCCCGGGCGGTGCTGGCGCAGCCGCAGCTGCTGATCCTGGACGAGGCGACCAGTTCGGTGGACACCCGCACCGAACTGCTGATCCAGCAGGCGATGGCCGAATTACGGCGGGACAGGACCAGTTTCATCATCGCGCACCGGTTGTCCACCATCCGCGACGCCGATCAGATCCTGGTGATGGAGGCCGGGCGCATCGTGGAGCGGGGTACGCACGCCGAACTGCTGGCCCGGCACGGCGAGTACTGGTCCATGGCGGTCGGGGCGAGCGAAGCGACGGGGAACAGACCCGCCTGAGCACTCTGCTCATTCGCAATCGGCGGACAAGCACCGGACCGGCTGCGCAGTATGCAGATATGGCCGGGCCCGAATCCGTGACGACGGTGCACACCTTCTGCCGGTACTGCCTGGCCACCTGCGGTGTGGAGGTCACCGTCGAGGACAACCGGGTCCGCAAGATCGCCGCCGACAAGCGCAACCCGCACAGCCGGCACGACTTCTGCGCGAAGGGCCGCACCGCCGCGGAGGTGGTCGAGCACCCCCGCCGCATCCTGGCGCCGATGCGCCGCGTCGGCGACGGTTACGTCGAAGCCGACTGGTCGGAGGCATTGCGCGACATCGCCGACCGGATGAACGCACTGATCGACTCGGACGGCCCGGAGGCCGTCGGCGCCTATTACGGCAACCCGGCCGGGTACTCGTCGTCGAACCTCGTCTTCATGAACGGCTGGCTGGACGCGGTCGGCACGCACAACCGCTACGCCGTCGGCTCTGTCGACCAGAACGCGGTGCACGTGGTGGCCCAGGCGATGTACGGATCGCCGCTGATGGTGCCGGTCTCCGATATCGACGACTGCGATTTCTTCCTGCTGGTCGGTGCGAATCCCGCTGTCAGTGCCTGGAATTGGCTGGAATCTGCGCCGGGCGGGTGGCGTCGCGCACTGGAGCGGCAGCGCGGCGGCGCCCGGATCGTGGTGGTCGACCCGGTGCGCACCGAATCCGCCGACAGGGCCGATGTCCACCTCGCGGTGCGCCCGGGCCAGGACTGGGCGCTGCTGCTGGCCATGGTGAAGGTCATCCTGGACGCGGGCCTGCAGCACCGCGACTGCACCGAGTTGGCCACCGGCGCACCCGACCTCCGCGCCCTGGTGGCGGCGGCCGAGCTGACCGATCTGGCCGCCCGCGCCGATATCCCCAGGGACCAGATCGAGTGCGTGGCCCGTGATTTCGCCACCGCCCGGACGGGCATGGTGATCACCCGGACCGGCGTGTCGCTGCAGGAAGCGGGAACCGTCGCCGAATGGCTGGGCCATGTGCTCAACGTGATCACCGGCCGGATGGACCGGCCCGGCGGCCGGCGGTTCGAGCCCGGCTACGTCGATACGCTGCGCCTCGCCGGTCTGGCGCAGGCACCGCCACACCGCAGCCGGGTCGCCGGGCGCGAGATGGTGGCCGGTGCGCACGCGCTGGCCGAGCTGCCCGACGAGATCACCACACCCGGTCCCGGCCGGCTCCGGGCGCTGGTGATCAATTCCGGCAACCCGGTGATCGCCGGACCCGACGGCGCCCGGCTCGATGCGGCGCTGCAGCAGTTGGATCTGTTGGTGGCCATCGATTTCGTGCAGCGGGAGAGTCACCGCCACGCGGATTGGCTGCTGCCCGCGGTGCACTGGCTGGAGCGCGAGGATCTCCTGGCGTTCACCAGCGGCATGCACGACGAGCCGTTCGTCCAGTTCGGCGCCCGGGCGGTGGCCCCGCCGGCGCAGGCCCGCGAGGAGTGGCGGATCTTCGTCGACCTGGCGCTGGCCATGAAGCGCCCGCTGTTCGGCGCCCGCGGCCTGAACGGCTTCATCCGGGCCAGCCGCCGGGTCGCGGCGTGGTCGGGACGAGAAGGACTGTCGTTCAATCCGCGCTGGATCGACCGGCTGATGATCGCGACATCGCGGAAGGTCAACGGCCGCAGGCTGAGATGGCGGGATCTGCGGGACAATCCGCACGGTCTGGTGCTCGGCCCGCGCGAGTACGGACACTTCCGCGACGCATTGCGCACCCCGGACAAGCTGGTGGCCCTCGCCCCGCCGGAGTTCCTGACGCGGACCCGCGAACTACTGGCCGCGCCCGCCCCCGCCGGGCACAGCGCGGAATTCCCATTCCTGCTGGGCAACCGGCGCAACCGCCATGCCATGAACTCCTGGCTCAACGAGTTGCCCGGGTTGCACCCGGCGGGCAAGCGCAACGTCGTGTTCATCCACCCCGCGGATGCCGCCATGCTGGGCATCGAGGACGGCGAGCAGGTCCGGGTGCGCTCGGCGGTGGGTACGGTAGGGCTCACCGCGGCATTGTCGGACCGGCCCCGCCGCGGATTGGTGGTCATCGAACACGGCTGGGGCTCAAGGGTTTTCGATCCGCGGTCCGGTGCGCCGCCGCAGGTCTACGGCGTCAACCGCAATCTGCTGGTCGATGCCGCTGCACTGGATCCGCTCTCGCAGACCTCGGCGCTGGGCGGCTGCCGCGTCCGCGTCGAGCGAATCGCCGAGCCCTAGAGGTCGGGACCCTCCGCGCGAACGTCATCGACCGCGGTCATCGCCTCCCGCAGCCGGGCCAGCCAATCCTCGGTGTGCTGCCCGACCAACTTGACCGACCAGGCCAGCGCGTCCGACCGGGACCGGGCCACACCGGCGTCGACGAGGGTGTCCAGCACCTGGCGTTCCGGCTGTTTGAGTCTGGTCATCACCGGCACGGCGATGTGGGTGAACAAGGTGCGTTCCTCACCGGCCTGCACACCCCAGGACACCTTGCGACCGAACCGGTCCTGGGCCTCGTCGGCGATGCGCATCCGCTCGCCGCGGGTCTCTTCACGGAACTTCGCGACCCGCCCGGATGCCCGGGCCGCACTCTCCTGCTCGCCGGCCTCGGGCAACTGCCCGATGACCGTGATTTCTTCGCGGTCGACCACGACGGTCGGATCACCGGTGAACCAGGCGTCGGGCAGGCGCCCGGCGAACCAGTCGGCGATATCGGAGGCGGCGTCGTCGGTACCGCGCCGCGCATGATGATGGCGTTTCGTGATTACATGATTACACCGTTACAACCGCCGGTGGGGGCGTTCACGCACGGCGAAACCTCCGGCGAGCTACCTCCGGCGGAGCAGCGCCAGACCACCGGCCAGCACGAGTGCGACCAGCAGTAATCCCGCCCATCCGGGCCCGGCCAGCCACCACACCGCGGCGAGGGCGATGATCCCCGGGGAGGCCAGGAACAACACCATGCCCGGATGCTGTTTGAGCACGTCAAGTGCGCTCTTCGCGCGCACGCGGTCGATTTCGTCTGCAGCCATACGGCCAGGATGCCAGCCTATGGTGGTGCTGTACGGGATGAATCGGCGGCGAAATTGAGGAGCGCACGTGAGTGGTCAATGGTTGCGGGATCCCGAGGGTCGCTACGAGTACCGCTGGCACGATGGTCAGAACTGGACCGATCAGGTGTCCCATCAGGGCCAGATCGGCCGGGCACCGCTGGGCGGCGCACCGCAGCCGGCTGAACCGCAACACCCCGGCGGACACGGCTACGACGCACAGGGCTACGGCGCACCGCAGCCTGAGGTCCGTCAGCCCGCCCCGGCACAGCCGGCGGGTGACGGGTTCGCCGGTATCACCGGCGACCTCATCGACGGCCGGTTCAGCGAGAAGGAATCTGCCGCGATCGCCAACCAGAACGAGAAGCTGCTACGGGTACGCCTCGGCGAACCGTTCATGGCCCGACAGGGCTCGATGGTCGCCTATCAGGGCAACGTGGAATTCGCCTTCGAAGGTGGTGGCGCGGGCCGATTCCTGAAGAAGGCCTTCACCGGCGAAGGGCTGCCGTTGATGCGTTGCCAGGGCCAGGGCGATGTCTTCCTGGCCGATCAGGCCAACTACGTCCATCTGTTGCACCTGACCGATTCCGGACTGTCCATCAGCGGCAAGAACGTGCTCGCGTTCTCGACGAGCCTGGACTGGAACATCGAGCGGGTCCGGGGCGGCAGCATCGCCACCGGCGGATTGTTCAACACCACGCTGCGCGGCAGCGGCTGGGTCGCGCTGACCACCGACGGTCCGCCGGTGGTCCTGAATGCCGCCGAGGCGCCGACCTACGCCGACACCAATGCGGTGGTGGCGTGGTCGGCGAACCTCCAGACCCAGCTCAAGACCAGCTTCAAGGCCGGCGCCCTGATCGGTCGCGGGTCCGGCGAGGCGCTGCAGGTCGCCTTCCACGGTCACGGCTTCGTGATCGTGCAACCCTCCGAAGGGGTCACGATCCCGGTCCAGTAGCCGCTACAGCGACCCCAGGATCTGTTTCATCTCGTCGATCTCCCGCTGCTGGCTGTCGATGATCGCGCGGGCCATGGTGATCGCAGGTTCGTGCTGACCGCCGTCGATCTCGTTCTGCGCCATGGTGATCGCGCCCTCGTGGTGGCCGATCATCTGGTTCAGGAAGAGCTTGGCGGCCTCGGTGCCCGACGCCGACCGCAGCTTCTCGATATCCGCGGGCGCCACCATGCCTTCCATCGAGCCGTGGTCCATCGCCGGCATGGGCGGGTTGCCCCAATCATTCAGCCAGCCCTGCATCTGCTCGATCTCGGGAGCCTGCGCGGCCTTGATCTCCTCGGCGAGTTCGCGAACGCGCGGGTCGACATCCTGCTTGGCCAACAGGATGTCCGACATCTCCACGGCCTGGCTGTGGTGCGGAATCATGTGCTGGGCGAACATGACGTCCTCGCCATTGTGCGCGCCCTCCGCAGCGCCGCCGGCCGGGCCCGGACTGGCCCCGGTACCGCTGTGTTGACTGGTTCCGTGGTCATGCTCGGTGTGCCCGTCGTCGCCGGTCTGAGCGGACTGGTCGGAACAGCCTGCCGCGATCAGGGCGGCGGCCGCCGCTGTCGCGACCATGATGGCCGGTTTGCGCATTGTGTCTCTCCTCGCACCACATAGACATTTACCCATACCCCCTACCGGTATACCATGGGGACATGAGCATCGTTCTCAAGGTCCAAGGTATGAGTTGCGGACACTGCGTGTCGACGATCACCACCGTGGTCTCCCCGTTGCCCGGTGTCAGCGCGGTCGACGTCGACCTGGCCGCCGGGCAGGTCACGGTGGACGGCACCCCCGACAGCGCGGCCGTCATCGCGGCGATCGAAGACGCCGGTTATGACGTGAGTCCCGCGGTGTCGGCCTGAGTAAGCCCAAACAAACGGGAGGCAAGCCATGAGCACCCTCACCCTCGATGTCGGCGGGATGACCTGCGCGTCCTGCGCGGCACGGATCGAGAAGCGACTCAATCGCATCGACGGCGTGCAGGCCAGCGTGAACTTCGCCACCGAACAGGCCCGCGTCGACTTCCCCGACACCGTCTCCCCCGACGAGCTGGTCGCTGCGGTCGAGGCCACCGGGTACACCGCGGCGCTGCCCGCCGAGACCGGGTCCGACGCGGCCGCTGAATCCGCCGACACCGAAGGCAATGAACCCGACGAGTCCGCGCCGTGGCGCCAACGTCTGCTGATCTCGGCGGCACTGGCCATCCCGGTCGTGCTGCTGTCCATGATCCCGGCACTGCAGTTCAACAACTGGCAGTGGCTGGCGTTCACGCTGGCCTCCCCGGTGGTGGTGTGGGGCGCCTGGCCGTTCCACCGCGCCGCCTGGACCAACCTGCGGCACGGCGCGGCGACGATGGACACCCTGATTTCGGTCGGTGTGATCGCGGCGTACGCCTGGTCGGTGTGGGCGCTGTTCTTCACCCACGCCGGCATGCCCGGCATGAAGATGCCCTTCGAGCTGATCTCGACCAGCTCCGAACCCCATCTGTATCTGGAGGTGGCGGCGGCCGTCACCACCTTCCTGCTCGCCGGCCGGTACTTCGAGTCGCGCGCCAAACGGCAGTCCGGCGCCGCGCTCAAAGCACTGCTGCACATGGGAGCCAAGGACGTCGCGGTACTGCGCAACGGCACCGAAACACGTGTTGCGATAAGTCAACTCGCCATCGGGGACGTCTTCGTGGTGCGCCCGGGCGAGAAGATCGCCACCGACGGCGTCGTCATCGCCGGCACCTCGGCCGTGGACACCTCGATGCTCACCGGGGAACCGGTGCCCGTCGAGGTCGGCGAGGGAGACGCCGTCGTCGGTGCGACGGTGAACGTGGGCGGCCGACTGCAGGTGCGGGCCACCCACATCGGCGCCGACACCCAGCTGGCCCAGATGGCCCGGCTGGTCACCGAGGCGCAGAGCGGCAAGGCCGAGGTGCAGCGCCTCGCCGACCGGGTATCGGCGGTGTTCGTGCCGATCGTGATGGCGCTGTCGGTGCTGACCCTGCTGGGCTGGCTGTTCTTCGGAGACGGTTCGGTCGCCGCGGCGTTCACCGCCGCCGTCGCCGTCCTGATCATCGCCTGCCCGTGTGCCCTCGGACTGGCCACCCCGACCGCGCTGCTGGTGGGCACCGGCCGCGGAGCCCAGTTGGGCATCTTGATCAAGGGCCCGCAGATGCTGGAATCCACCCGGCGGATCGACACCGTGGTGCTGGACAAGACCGGAACGGTGACCACCGGCCGGATGTCGGTGGTCGACGTGCACCTGGCCTCCGGCGAATCCCGCGGAGACATCGTCCGGCTGGTCGGCGCGCTGGAGCACGGCTCCGAGCACCCGATCGCCCGCGCGGTCGCCGGTTACGCCGCCGAACACGGATCACTGCCGGAGGTCACCGACTTCCGCAATCACGGCGGCCTCGGCGTCGCCGGTGTGGTCGAGGGCCACGCGGTGGCCGCCGGCCGGGTCGCCTGGCTGCGTGAGGACTGGTCGCTGACACCGCCGGAGGAACTCCTCGCGGCCGCCGATGCGGCTGCCGCACAAGGACATACGCCAATCTGGTTCGCGTCCGACGGTCAGATCCGCGCCGTCGTGGTGGTGGCCGACACCATCAAGGACACTGCCGCCGAAGCCATTTCGGGTTTCCGAGCACTCGGCCTCACTCCGGTGCTGCTGACCGGGGACAACCGCCGGGCCGCCGAGGCGGTGGCCGCCCAACTCGGGATCGAACGGGTGGTCGCCGATGTGTTGCCGGCCGGCAAGGTCGACGAGATCAAACGATTGCAGGCCGACGGCCGGGTGGTCGCGATGGTCGGTGACGGCGTCAACGATGCCGCGGCCCTCGCCCAGGCCGACCTGGGGCTGGCCATGGGCACCGGCACCGACGTCGCGATCGAGGCCTCCGATCTGACATTGGTGCGCGGCGATCTGCGGGCGGCGGTCGACGCCATCCGGCTGTCCCGCGCGACGCTGGGCACCATCAAGGGCAACCTGTTCTGGGCGTTCGCCTACAACGTCGCGGCGCTGCCGCTGGCCGCGGTCGGGCTGCTCAACCCGCTGATCGCCGGGGCCGCGATGGCCTTCAGCTCGGTGTTCGTGGTGACGAACAGCCTTCGGCTGCGGCGGTTCTCGTCTACCGCGTCCGGCGTGCCCGGAACAGTTTCACATCGTCCTTGATGCCCTTGAGTCGTTTGGCTCCGGCGAAGGACCATTCGATACCGGCGTCCTCGCCGACCTCCGCGCGTACCTCCTCGGTGACCAGCACCGCACCGGGGCGGGCCGCGCCGGTCACCCGGCTGGCCAGATTGACCGGACTGCCGAACCAGTCGCCGGCCCGGCTGACGGCCATCCCGGATGCCAGGCCCACCCGCAGCCGGGGGAAATCCTCGTCGGCGGCCGCCGCGTCCAGCAAGGACAGCGTCGCGGCCAGCAGCGGTCCGGGCTCGGGGCTGACCAGCATCACCGCATCGCCGATCGATTTGATGAACCGGACCGGCGGGGCCACCACCTCGTGGGTGAGCCCGACGAGGCGATTGGCCAGCCCCTCCAACTCCTCGGGCGGCACCGCCTCCCCCAGCCGGGTGAAACCCACCAGGTCGGCGAACGCCACACTGACATGGCGGGCGCCCGGCAACGGCCGGCCCTCGGCGCGCTCCCCCGCGGTGACCGCCTCGGTCTCCATGGTGCGCCGAAGCTCGAGGCGCAGCATGTCCTCGATCATCGGCCCGAGGAGCGGATTCACTTGTTGCAGAAGCGCTTCGGAGGAAGCAGCCACCTCCAGCTCGGTGACACCGGGCGCCATCACCGCCGACATCGAGGTGAACCGCATCGCCTCGGCGGTCTTGGCCAGCCCATCGGCCAGCGCACGCACCACCATCACCAGATTGTCCTCGTCGATGCCCATCTCGACGAACTGCTGTGCATACCCCGCGATCTCACCATCGGTTCGGAGATGGGCCGGCGCGTCGGGATCGTCGACCCTGGGCAGCCCGAGCACCCGCTGAAGCCGCTGCAGCAGAGCCAGGTCGATTCCGGTGCTCGCGGCTATCTGTCGCGCCGAGACGTACTCGCCGTCGTCACCGAGGACGCGTCGCGACGCCAGCAGCACCGGCGCGTAGGACTCCCGGATCTGCTCGACGGTCACACCGTGCGCGAGCAGCCACGGGATGAGTTCGGCGCGCTCGGCTCTGGCCTTGCCTTCGAGCCCGTCGAGCAGCCCGGATGACTCGATGTCGAAGTCCGCACCCACCGGGCCAACCTATACCGGGCCGGGGCATCATCGAGGTGTGACCGACCTGTTGCGGGGGCTGCCGCCGCTCACCGGGCCGACACCGCGCACCCTGATCCTGGGCAATATGCCCAGCGTGCTGTCGCTGGCGTCGGGGCAGTACTACGGCAACCCGCGCAATGCGTTCTGGCGGATCGTCGCCGACATCCTGGAATTCGACTCGCAGGCGCCCTACCCGGACCGGGTCGCCGCACTCACCGCACCCGACCTCGCGGTCTGGGATGTGCTGGCGGCCTGCCGCCGCGCCGGCAGTCTGGATTCCGCGGTCGAACGGGACAGCATGGTGGCAAACGATTTCCGCACCTTCCTCACCGAGCACCCGCAGATCGCTCTGGTGGTGTTCAACGGTGCCGCCGCCGAGGCGAACTACCGGCGGCTCGTCCGGGACGCGCCCCCGATCACCAGCGTCCGGGTGCCATCGACGAGTCCCGCGCAGACAATGGCCTACGCCGACAAACTCGCACACTGGCGGACGGCACTGGGCGGTTAGGCCAGCCCGTCCACCACGTCCTTGGCCGCACACAGGCCGAGCCCGGTGCGCGTTCCAGCGCGGCCACCCGGCGTTCCAGCTCCTGTACGCGGCGGCGCAGATCCGCGTCGCCGCCACCGAACAGTCCCATGGCGGAACTGCGGACCACCCACAGCGGCTACCGTGGCCTGATGTCCTGCGTGTTCTGCGCGATCACCGCCGGTGACGCCCCCGCCATCCGCGTCTACGAGGACGAGGATCTGCTGGCGATCCTCGACATCCGGCCGTTCACCCGCGGCCACACCCTGGTGTTCCCCAAGCAGCACACGGTCGATCTGACCGACACCCCACCGGAAACGGTGGCCGCGATGGCTGCCCTGGGGCAGCGCATCGCGCGGGCCGCCCGGATCTCGGGCCTGCACGCCGACGGCAACAACATCGCCATCAACGACGGCAAGGCGGCCTTTCAGAGCGTGTTCCACATCCATCTGCACGTGGTGCCCCGGCACCGCGGCGACAAACTGTCCTTCGCCAAGGGCATGCTGGTGCGCCGGGACGCCGACCGTGAGGAATCCGGACGGCTACTCCGTGCGGCACTGGCGCAACTCGACGAAGCCACGCAGGATTGAACGGCATGAGCATGCCTCCGTGGGAAAAGTACATCGGACTGCCGTTGTTGCTGCTGCACGACAAGGTCTACAAGGCGACCGACGGGCGGATCGGACACACCATTCCGTTCGGTCCGTCGGCGCTGATCCTGCACACCGTCGGCGCCAAGACCGGGCTGGCCCGGGCGAACTCGCTGACCTACGCCCGCGACGGGGAGAACTACCTGGTGGTGGCCTCCAAGGGCGGGGAGCCGAAGGCGCCGGGCTGGTACCACAACCTGAAGAAGAACCCGCAGGTGGAGATCAACGTCGGCCCCAAACGGATCCCGGTCACCGCCCGGGCGGTCTTCCCCGACGACCCGGATTTCCCGCGGCTGTGGAAGCTGGTGAACAACATGCGCGGCAACAAGGACCGCTACATCGGCTACCAGAAGCGCACCACCCGGCCCATCCCGGTCGTGGTGCTCACCCCGAACCGCTAGAGCAGTTCCTTGGCCAGCAGTTCCAGCGTCTGGTCCCGGCCGGGGGCGGTGCGCGCGTCGGTGCCGCGGAACGCCGAGGCGACCGGCGAGACCATCACCTCGTCGACGTCGAATTGTGCTGCCACCGAACGGATCTGATCGGCGGCCTCGGCCGGGTCGCCGACCACGGTGCGGGCCAGGCCGGAGTCCACGATGAGCTGTTCCTGCGCGGAGAGGTCGGCGGCCTCGGCGTCCTCGACGAGGTCGAGCGGACCCAGCGGGCGCCCGGTCCGCAACCGGGCCATCATCTGCAGGTTCGGCAGCAGCAGCCGCAGTGCTTCCTCCCG
This sequence comes from Mycobacterium sp. AMU20-3851, assembly GCF_043974665.1. Lineage (NCBI taxonomy): Bacteria > Bacillati > Actinomycetota > Actinomycetes > Mycobacteriales > Mycobacteriaceae > Mycobacterium > Mycobacterium sp. AMU20-3851. Next base: position 1,400,052 of record NZ_CP146371.1, on the reverse strand, counting down.
GGTGGCCGCGACCGAGGCGTTGATGGTCATGAAGGTGACCGGTTCGGCGGTGAGCTCACTGGGCCGGAACTCGGCGCGGTAGGTGGCCAGCGCCTCGGCGGTGCCCTGCCCGGAGAAGTGGTTGGCGAACACGTACGGCAGTCCCTTGGCGGCGGCCAGATGCGCGGAGTACATCGAGGAGCCCAGCAGCCACAACCGGGGCTCCCCGACCGCGGCGGGGGTGGCCTTGAGGACGTAGTCCTGCTGGGCCAGCATGCCGCGGGACAGGCCGACCCGCGCCCCGCCCGCACTCATCAGCGCGGCGACATGATCCAGGTACTCGGGGAAGCGCTCGATGTCCTCATCGTTGTGGGCACGGGCCCCGCGCAGCGCCATCGAGGTCACCGGGTCCGAGCCGGGTGCACGGCCGATGCCGAGGTCGACACGGCCGGGAGCGGCGGCCTCCAGCAGCGCGAACTGTTCGGCGACGGCCAGCGGCGCGTGGTTGGGCAGCATCACCCCTCCCGAACCCAGGCGCACCCGGTCGGTCTGGGCGGCCAGGTAGGCCAGCAGCACCGGCGGGCTGGTGGCGGCCACCGACGCCATGTTGTGGTGTTCGGCCACCCAATAGCGGGTGTAGCCGAGCCGGTCGGCGGTCTGGGCGAGCCGCACCGTGGCCGCCAGCGCATCCGAGGTGGACTGGTCGGTACGGACCGGGACAAGGTCGAGGACAGAAAGACGCATTGACCGAACAACGCCGGCACCGGCGCGTTCGTTCCCTCGACCCACGATTTGCGCACACATGGCGGCGCTCACCGCCGGTGGATGTGCGCAAATCCCGCGGCGGTGGTGAAGACGTCATCGAGCATCGCCGGGGTGAGCCGACCGGTGAACATGTTCTGCTGGCTGGGGTGATAGCAGCCCAGCAGGGTCGGCCCCGGGTCCAGCCGGTATTGCATGGCGTGCCCGAACACCGGTTTGGGCTGCCCGACGAGCCGGTCGGCCACCATGCCCAGCACCACCTGCCAGGCGAACCCGCCGAGCGCCACGATCACCCGTACGTGCGGGGACATCAGCCGCCATTCGGCCTGCAACCAGGGTGCGCAGGTGGCCCGCTCGGCAGGTGTCGGCTTGTTCGCGGGCGGCGCGCAACGGACCGGCGCGACGATGCGAACCCCCTTGGCGCGCAACCCGTCCGCGGCGTCCACGCTCAGCGGCGAGTTGACCAGCCCGGCCCGGTGCAGGGCGGCGAACAGCTGATCGCCGGACCGGTCGCCGGTGAACACCCGCCCGGTCCGGTTGGCCCCGTGCGCGGCCGGCGCCAACCCGACGATCAGCACCTTCGGCCGCCGCGCGCCCCAGCCCGCGATCGGCCGCCCCCAGTACGGTTCGGCGGCGAAGGCCCGCCGCTTGGTGACGGCGACCTCTTCCCGCCAGTCGACCAGCCGTGGACAGGCCCGGCACACGCTGACCTCGGCGTCCAGTTCGGCGACGGTGTCCAGTCGGCTCGCCAGCGCCGCCACCGCGTCGGCGTCGCCGGCCACCGGGGTGTCCGGCGCGGCGGGGTCCCCCGGCCATCCCGTGCCCGGCGGCACCGGCGATCCGAACAGCCGCCCGGTCCGGGGATGCGGCAGGAGAACGGCGTCTCGCGGTTCTGGGTCCACCGAGTCCATCCTGCCGGGTCGTTCGAAATTCGCTGGCCGAGTGGCGGAATCCGCTGTTAGATTCGCCGCGATACCCCATGAACACACGCAGCCGCGGGCCGGCGTTCCTGATTCTGTTCGCCGCGCTGATGGCCGGTGCGGGCAACGGCATCTCGATGATCGCGTTCCCCTGGCTGGTGCTGCAGCGCAACGGTTCCGCCGTGGAAGCCTCCGTGGTCGCGATGGCCGGCACGCTGCCGCTGCTGTTTTCCACGGTGATCGCCGGTGCCGCGGTGGACTACATCGGCCGGCGCCGGGTCTCGATGATCTCCGACCTGCTCTCGGCGCTGTCGGTGGCCGCCGTCCCGGTGACCGCACTGGCCTTCGGCGCCGACGCCGTCAACGTCGCGGTGCTGGCCACTCTGGCCGCGTTCGGGGCGGCCTTCGACCCGGCCGGGATGACCGCCCGCGAGACGATGCTGCCCGAAGCCGCCAAACGGGCCGGCTGGACGCTCGATCACGCCAACAGCGTGTACGAGGCGGTGTTCAACCTGGCCTACATCGTCGGCCCGGGCATCGGCGGCGTGCTGATCGCAACCCTCGGCGGTGTCCAGACCATGTGGGTGACCGCGGCCGCGTTCGGTTGCTCCATCGCCGCGATCTCGGTGCTGCGGCTCGAAGGCGTCGGGAAACCCGACCGCAGTGAGCTCCCGGACCGGGTGTGGGCCGGGGTGGTGGAGGGCCTGAGGTTCGTGTGGAACCTCAAGGTGCTGCGCACGCTGGCGATCATCGACCTCGCCGTCACGGGTCTGTACATGCCGATGGAGGCCGTGCTGTTCCCGAAGTACTTCACCGACCGCGACGAGCCTGCCCAGCTGGGGTGGGTACTGATGGCCCTGTCGGTCGGCGGGCTGATCGGGGCGCTGGGATACGCGGTGATCGCGAGATTCGTCCGGCGCCGGACCACCATGCTGGTCGCCGTCATCACCCTGGGCGCCGCGATGACGGTCATCGCGTTCCTGCCCCCGCTGCCGGTGATCCTGTCCCTGTCGGCGGTGGTCGGACTCGTCTACGGGCCCATCCAGCCGATCTACAACTACGTCATGCAGACCAACGCGCCGCAGCACCTGCGCGGACGGGTGGTCGGGGTGATGGGCTCGCTGGCGTATGCGGCCGGCCCGCTGGGCCTGCTGCTGGCCGGGCCGCTCGCCGATTCGGCGGGGCTGCAGACCACCTTCCTGGCGCTGGCGGTCCCGATGCTGCTGCTCGGACTCCTGGCCATCGGCCTGCCGTCACTGCGCGATCTCGACCGTGATCGGTAGAACTGGGCATTTGGCCTGCGCGCCCTCGCCCGCGCTCCTACCCTTTTGACGTGCGTGTGAGTTGGCCGCTCGTGGGGAGGGCGGCGGAGGTCCACACCCTGCGGGCCGCGGTGTCGGCCCCGGGGCTGAGCGGGATCGTGGTGTCCGGGGTGGCAGGCGTGGGCAAGAGCCGCGTCGTGCGGGAGGCCCTGGCCGGGGCGAACCCGCACTGGATCGTCGGGACGACAGCGGCGCGGGGTCTGCCGCTGGGCGCGTTCGCCGCCTGGGCCGACCATCTCGACGGTGACCGCCTGCAGCTGGTGCGCGGGGTGATCGACGCGATCACCGCCACGCCCACCGGTGGTCCGGCGTTCCTCGTCGTCGACGATGCCCAACTGCTGGATGACCTGTCGGCCTTCGTCCTGCATCAGGTGGTGCAGCGCCGGGTGGCCCGAGTGGTGCTCACTGTGCGCGACGGCGACCCCGTCCCCGACAGCGTCCGCGAAATCTGGAAGGACCACACCTTCGACCGGCTGGATCTGCGGCCGCTGCGCGAGCCGGAATGCGCCGAGCTGCTCACCGCGGCGCTGCAGGGCCCCGTGGACGCCGAGGCCGTCCGCCGGCTCTGGCAGCTGACCCGCGGCAACGCCCTGTACCTGCGCAACATCGTCGAGCAGGAATTGACCGACGGCCGGTTGCAGCAGCACGACGGAACCTGGCACTGGGTGGGTCAGCCCGTGCTGCCGACCGGCCTGGTGGAACTCATCGACTCGCGGTTCGGTGACCTGACCCCCGCGGTCGGCGATGTGGTCGACGCGCTCGCCGTCGCCGAACCGCTGGAACTGTCGATCCTGCAGCGGATCACCTCCATCGAGGCCGTCGAGGAGGCGAACGTCCGCGGTCTGATCGCCCTGGAGGAGACCGGCAGCGGGGTGCAGGGCCGGGTCTCACATCCGCTCTACGGGGAGATGCGCCGTACCCGGACCCCGGTGGCCAGGTTGCGCAGGCTGCGCGGCCGGATCGCCACCGAACTGTCCGCACTGCCCAACGCCGACGACCTGCGGGTGGCGGTGCGGCGCGCGTCGTTGAGCATCGACTCGGATCTGACGCCGGACCCGGCGCTGCTGGTACGGGCGGCCCAGGGTGCCACCCGGCTGGCCGATCTGGCGCTGGCCGAGCGGTTGGCCACCGCCGCCGAGGCGGCCGGCGCGGGCCCGGAGGCCACCTACCTGCGCGCGCACGCACTGTCCTGGTCGTTCCGCGGCCAAGAGGCCGAGACCGTGCTGGCCGAGTTCGACACCACCGGGCTCAGCGACACCGAACGCGCCCGGTTCGCGCATCTGCGCGCGAGCAACCTGCTGTGGGTGCTGAGCCTGCCCGCCGACGCGAAGGCCCACATCGACGAGGTGTCCGCCGGGTTGGGGCCCGAGGGGCAGCACTGGCTCAACGCGTTCCTGACGGTGTACTGGTTCGCCATGGACCAGCCCATCGAAGCCGATGCCTCCGCGAAACTTCTTTCGTTGCAGGATCTTCCGGAGTTCGTCGGGTCCGAAGCAGCCTGGGCGCTGGCCACCGTCGCCGCCGAGGCCGGACGCACCGGCAAGGCCCTGGAGCTGACCGCGATCGGGTACCGCACCTCGACTCACGCGTTCGACACCCCGCACATCCGGTTCAACCTGGCCGACACCGAGGTGACCGCATGCATCCTGGCCGGCCGGCTCGGCGATGCCGCCCGGATCGTCGACCGGGTCCGACTGGAGGCCGCCGAGCTCCCCGGGGCCGCCCAGTGGCTGGGCACCGCGATCGCCGCCCGACTGGCAGTGGCCCAGGGCCGAGTCGATTCCGCGGCAACACTTTTCGATCAGATAGCGGCACCGATGGCCGATCATGCCAACGGCTGGGGTTTCCGCTACAACGTGGCGAAGGCCACCGCCGCCGCCATGCGCGGTAGCGCCGCCGACGCGGCCGAGATCCTGGACAAGCTGGACGCGGCCAAGCGCCCGTTCCGGCCGCTGGACCACGAACGCTGCCTGGCCCGGGCCTGGGTATCGGCTGCCGAGGGCGCGGTCGGCGAGGCCATCGGCATCCTGACCGAGACGGCCGCGAAGACGGCGGCCGACGGGCAGTTCGCCGCCGAGGTGCTGTGCCGGCAGATCGCCACGCAGCTCGGCGACCGCACGCAGGCGGACCGGTTGAGCGAGTTGGCCGGCCTGGTCGAAGGTCCCCGGGCCGGCTTGGCCGCCCGGTTCGCGGCCGCGATGCGGGATCACGATGCACACGAATTGAGCACTCTGGCAGATGCATTCGAGTCCATCGGCGATTACGTCGCCGCCATGGACGCCTCCGCACACGCCGCCATCGTGTATCGGCAGCAGGACCGGCGCGGGTCGGCGCTGACCTGTTCCACCCGCGCGGACGCGCTGGCCGCCGAGTGCGGCGTGATGACCCCGGCCGTGGAGCAGGCCAGCGAGCGTATCCCGCTGACCCCGCGTGAGCGCGAGGTGGTGGCCCTGATCGATTCGCCGAACCGGACCATCGCCGAACGGCTGAATTTGTCCACCCGGACGGTGGAGGGCCACATCTACCGGGCCATGGGTAAGACCGGCACCACCAGCCGGGAGGAACTGGCCAAACTGTTCAAGAGGCGTCGACCCTAGACTGGCGGCCGTGAGTTCCGCGCTGGATGACCTGTTGGCCGCACTACCCGAGGGCACGGTCGTCACCGATCCCGACATCGTGGCGTCCTACCGGCAGGACCGTGCCGCCGACCCCGCTGCGGGGACCGCGCTGGCGGTGGTCCGTCCGCAACGCACCGACGAGGTGCAGACCGTGATGCGCTGGGCCACGGCCAACCGCGTCGCGGTCATCCCGCGCGGTGCCGGCACCGGCCTGTCCGGCGGGGCGACGGCGCTCGACGGTGCGGTGGTGCTGTCCACCGAGCGGATGCGCGATATCACCGTGGACCCGGCCACCCGGACCGCCGTCGCGCAGCCCGGTCTGCTCAACGCCGAGGTGAAGAAGGCCGTCGCCGAGTACGGGTTGTGGTACCCGCCGGACCCGTCCTCGTTCGAGATCTGCAGCATCGGCGGCAACATCGCCACCAACGCCGGCGGGCTGTGCTGCGTCAAGTACGGGGTGACCACCGACTACGTGCTCGGCCTGCAGGTGGTGCTGGCCGACGGCACCGCCGTGCGGCTCGGCGGTCCGCGACTCAAAGACGTTGCGGGACTGAGCCTGACGAAGCTCTTCGTGGGCAGTGAAGGCACCCTCGGGGTGATCACCGAGGTGACGCTGCGACTGCTGCCGCCCCAGCACACCCCGTGCACGGTGGTGGCCACCTTCGATGCGGTGCAGGCCGCCGCCGATGCGGTGGTGACCATCACCAACAAGATCCGGCCCTCGATGCTGGAGTTCATGGACGCCGCGGCGATCAACGCCGTCGAGGACAAGCTGAAGATGGGCCTGGACCGCAGCGCCGCGGCGATGATGGTCGCGGCCTCGGACGACCGCGGGCCGGCCGGCGCCGAGGACGCCGAGTTCATGGCCCGGGTGTTCACCGAAGCCGGTGCCACCGAGGTGTTCTCGACCGCCGACCCGGCCGAGGGCGAGGCGTTCGTGGCGGCCCGGCGCTATGCCATCCCGGCGGTGGAGGCCAAAGGGTCGCTGCTGCTGGAGGACGTCGGTGTGCCGCTTCCGGCGCTGTCCGCGCTCGTCGCGGGCATCGAGAAGATCGCCGCGAGCCACGACCTGCTGATCTCGGTGATCGCGCACGCCGGGGACGGCAACACCCACCCGTTGATCGTGTTCGACCCCGCCGACGCCGATATGGCCCGCCGGGCCGAGGTGGCGTTCGGCGAGATCATGGACCTGGCGGTGGCTCTGGGCGGCACGATCACCGGTGAGCACGGGGTGGGCAGGCTGAAGAAGCCTTGGCTGGCAGGCTATCTGGGCCCCGAGGCGATGGAGTTGAACCGCCGGATCAAGACCGCGCTCGATCCGGACGGCATTCTCAACCCCGGGGCCGGGTTCTAGCTCGCCGGCGCGTAGCCGAGGGCGGCCTTCACCTCGAGGTACTCGTGGAAGCCGAAATCGCCCCATTCCCGGCCGTTCCCACTGGTCTTGTAGCCGCCGAACGGCGCGTTGATGTCGAACGCGTGGTTGATCGCGACCGACCCGGCGCGGATCCGACGGGCCACCGCACGGGCCCGCTCGATATCGGCGGACCAGACGTAACCGGCCAGACCGTATTCGGTGTCGTTGGCGATCTCGACGGCGTCGTCGAGGTCCTCGTAGCCCAGGATGCACAGCACCGGCCCGAAAATCTCCTCGCGGGCGATCACCATGTCGTTGGAGACGTTGGCGAACACCGTCGGCTTGACGTAGTAGCCGGTGTCCAGCCCGTCCGGCCGGCCGGTGCCGCCCACCACGAGGTCGGCGCCGGCGTCGATTCCGGCCTGGATGAGGCGTTGGATCTTGTCGTATTGCACCTTCGAGGCGACCGGCCCGATGGCCTTCTCGTCGGACAGGTCGCCGACCCGGACCGAGGCGCCGATCTGTTCGGCGATCGCGATCGCCTCCTCCATCCGGGAGTTGGGGACCAGCATCCGTGACGGGGCGTTACAGCTCTGCCCGCTGTTGAGCATCATGGTGCTGACGCCGGCCGCGACGCCCTGGGCGAAGGCCTCGTCATCGAGGATGATGTTGGGGCTCTTTCCGCCGAGTTCCTGGCTGACCCGCTTGACGGTGGGCGCCGCGTTGCGAGCCACCTCGATACCGGCGCGGGTGGAACCGGTGAAGGACACCATGTCGATGCCCGGGTGACTGGAGATCGCCGAGCCGACGCCCGGACCGTCACCGAAGATCATGTTGTACACGCCGGCCGGAACGCCGGCGGCGTCGATGATCTCGGAGAAGATCTGGCCCGAATACGGCGCCACCTCCGACGGCTTGAGCACCATGGTGCAACCCGCCGCCAGCGCCGGGTAGACCTTGGCCGCGATCTGGTTCAGCGGCCAGTTCCACGGGGTGATGAGCCCGCAGACGCCGATCGGCTCCTTGATCACCCGGGTGGAACCCCGGTCGGTTTCGAATTCGAAGTTCTTCAGCGCCTCGATCGCGGCCGCCAGGTGGCCGATGCCCAGGTTGACCTGCGGCCCGCCGGCGAGTCCCGGCGGGGCACCCATCTCTTCACCGACCGCGTCGGCCAGGTCACTCATCCGCTTCTGGTACTCGGCGAGGATCGCGCCCAGCACGGCGAGGCGGTCCTCCCGGGTGGTGCTCGACCAGCTCGGGAAGGCACGCTGCGCGGCCTGCACCGCGAGGTCGACGTCGGCCGCCGAGCCGAGGGCGATCCGTCCGGACACCTGCTCGGTGCGGGGGTTGTCGACGTCCAGGGTGGCCGGAGCCACCGGGTCGACCCATTTACCGTCGATGAAGAACTGGAGGTATTCACGCATGCTGACAACCTTGCTAGGTCGACACGGTTTTCGGACCCGTTCGCCGGGAATCAGGCGGTGATCTGCCAGTCCGCCGCCGCGTGCTGCTGGCTCCAGAACTCCCGGAACCGGTGCGCCGCGCCGTCCTCGGCGAGCAGCTCGGGAATGGTGCCGTCCTCGACGATGCGGCCGCCGTCGACGAACAGCACCCGGTCGGCGTGCCGGATGCTGGCCAGCCGGTGCGCCACGATGACCCGGGTGCGCGGGCGCAGATCGGCGGTCAGCGCGTCGACGACGGCCGCCTCGTTCTCGGTGTCCAGGGCGCTGGTGGCCTCGTCGACCAGGAGCACCGGCGCCGGTTTCACCAGGGCTCGGGCGATGCTGACGCGCTGACGCTCACCGCCGGACAGCGCCGAACCGGCCTCCCCGACCGAGGTCTGCTCCCCGTCGGGCAGCCGGCCGGTCAGCTCGTCCACCCGGGCCAGCCGGGTGGCGCCGGCCAGGGTGTCCGCATCGGCAGCCGGGTCGCCGACGAGGATGTTGTCGCGCAGCGACCCGTCGAACAGATAGGGGTGCTGGAACACCACGCTGACCGCGGCGCGGCGGGCCTCCGGGTCCAGGGTGGCCAGATCGACGTCGTCGAACAGCACCCGGCCCCGGTCGGGTTCGTGCAGTCCGGCGATCAGGCCGAGGATGGTGCTCTTCCCGGATCCGGACGGTCCGACGATGGCGGTGGTGCTGCCCGGTTCCAGGGTGAAGCTGACCCCGTCGAGCACCGGGTCTTCGCCGTAGCCGAAGGTGACGTCCTGGAACGTGATCCGCGGTGCGACCGCGGGATCCGGCAGCGTCGACGCCCCGGCCGAGCGGGTGGGCGCGTCGAGCACCTGCTGGATGCGGGCCAGCGTCGCGCGGGTGGACTCCAGTGCCCCGGAGAGGTCGCTGAGCACCGAGAAGGGCTCCAGGTAACGGGCGATCACCACGATCAGCGCAATCGCTTCCGGCACGGCGAGTTCCCCACGCACGGTGAGCAGCGTGGTGGCGCCCGCCGAGACGATCAGGGCTAGCTGGCTGGCCAGGCTGAACAGCAGCTGCCCGGGGATCTGCATGGTCAGCAGCCGCAGACCGGCTCCGTGCTGGGCCGCCAGCGCGCTGCCCACCAGGCTGCGGGCCGGTTCCACCCGGCGCGCCGCGCGCAGCGCCTGTTGGGTCCGGGCGAATTCGATGATGCGCTCGGTGAAGGCGCTGTTGGCCTCTCCCGCCCGCTGGTCGGCGGTGCGGCTCAGCCGACCGGACAACCACAGCGCGCCCAGCAGCACCGCCACCCCGGCGAACGCCGCGAGCCCGAGCGGAACCGACACCACCAGCAACGCCGCCGCGATCGCCGCGGGCAGCAGCACCGCACCGATCAGCGGGGTCAACAGATTGACCACCAGGCCGACGATCTCGGGACCGGTCGCGGCGATGGCCTGCCGGGTGGTCGCGGTGTTCTCGTGGGTCAGCCAGTCCAGCTGGATGTTCGGCAGCCGGTCGGCCATATCGTGCTGGGTTCTGTCGAGCACCGCGAAACCGATGTCGAAACCCAGCCGCGCGGTGCTGGTGTCGGCCACCCACCCCAGCACGGTCAGCGCGGTCAGCCAGCCGAGCCAGGGCCAGGCGTCGGCCGGGGTGTCGCTGAACAGCGCCGCGACCAGCGGCACCAGCAGCACGACGCCGACGGCACGCAGCAGCACCGAGGTGACGGTGAGCGCGGTGTAGAGCCAGACCCGGCCGCGCCGGTCGTCGGGGATGAGGGCCAGCAGTGTGCGGATCATCGGAGCGCCTCCTGTTCCGGCTGCGCCGCCCCGGACTGCCAGAGCGCTCGGTAACGGCCGTCGGCGGCCAGCAGTTCGTCGTGGGTACCGATCTCGGCGATCTCGCCGTCGTCGAGCACCACGATCTGGTCGGCGTGGGTGATGGTGTGCAGCCGGTGCGCGATGACGAGCACGGTGCGGTCCCGGGTCAGCCGGTTCAGCGCCTGCTGCACAAGGTATTCGGACTCCGGGTCGGCGAAGGCGGTGGCCTCGTCGAGGATCAGCACCGGGGTGTCGGCGAGGATGGCCCGGGCGATGGTCAGACGTTGCCGCTCACCGCCGGACAGTCCGGAGCCGGCACCGAGCACGGTGTCGTAGCCGTCGGGCAGGCGCTGGATACGCTCGTGGATCTGGGCGTCGGTGGCCGCGGCGGTGACGGCCGCCGCGTCGGCGTCCGGGCGGGCGAGCGCGATGTTCTCCGCGGCGGTGCCGTGCACCAGCTGGGTCTCCTGCAGCACGAAGCCGATGCGGCGGTACAGCTCGTCGGCGGTCAGCGCGCGGATGTCCGCACCGCCGACGGTGATCGCGCCCTGCTGCACATCGTGGAAGCGGGCCAGCAGCGCGGCCAGTGTGGACTTGCCCGAGCCGGACGGGCCGACCAGCGCGGTGACCGTGCCCGGGCGCAGCGTGAGGTCGATGTTCTTGATGACCGGGACCTCGGGGCGGTAGCCGAAGGTGACGCCGGAGAAGACCACGGTGCCGTCCCCGGTCGCGGGCCGGTCCTGGTCGCGCACGGTCAACTCGGGTTCGTCGAGCGCGCTCTGCACCCGCCGGGCGGCCAACATGCCGCCCTGGATACCGGCGACGCCGTAGCCGATGCCCAGCAGCCGCGCGCCGAAGGTGGTGCCCAGCAACAGGAACGGCAGCAGGTCCACCGGATCCATCCGGCCGCCGACGACCAGCGGGGTACCTACGATCAGGATCAACCACAGGAAAGTGGTCGGCCTGGTCACCAGATCCATCAGGGTCTTCTTGCCGACGAACGGGCGCTGCCAGTCGACCAGGAAGCCGATGTACTCGTCGAGCCGGTTACGGAAGCTGGACGAGGCGGCCCCGCCGAAGATCCGCACCACCGGTTGGCCTTCGAGGTAGGCGCCGGCCTCACCGTTCATCCGCTCCGCCCAGCGCGGGGCGGCGACCATCTTGGCGCCGGACTGGATGGACATCACCGTCATCAGCACCAGATAGGCCAGGACCGGCCCGAACAGGGCCAGCGCGATCCGCCAGTCGACGATGAACAGGTACACCAGCACCGCGACCGGGGCGATGACCGCGGCCACCGCGTCCGGGATGGCGTGGGTGATCAGGTAGTGCAGGGACAGGGTGTCGTCCTGGACGAGTTGCTTTATCGAGCCCGATCCGCGAGCGGTGAACCAGCCCAACGGAAGTCGGGACATCTTGGTCAGTAGTCGGCTGCGCAGGTCGCGGGCGAAGTGCGCGTCGATGCGGTGCAGCCACAGCGCCAGCGCGGCGGTCAGGAAGGTGCCGGTGCCCAGCAGCGCGACGGCGGCGATCCCGAGGTCCCACAGCCGGTCGGCCCCGGCACCGATGAGCAGCAGCCGGGCCAGCTCGACCAGCAGCACGAACGGGGCCAGCTCGATCAGGGTGATCAGCGCCTGCAGCACACCGGAGATGATGAGTTTGCGCTTCAGTGGCGCCAGCAGCCGGCCGGCGGCCTGGGCGCGCCAGGTACCCGACGCGGCGGCAGCGGGTTTCGCGGCCGGGGCCTCGGGCTGGGGTTTGGGCGCCGGCTTGGGCTTGGGTGGCTCGCTCTTCTCGTCGCCGCGCTTGCTGCCCATGGCGCGGCCCTCGGTCCAGTAGGCCTGGGCGTGGATCTCCTGTTTGGGGAAACCGAACTCGTCGCGCAGCCGGGTGCGCAGGTTCTTCAGCGCACCGGCCTCCGGGCCGGCCCAGGCGTACCAGTTGGACCAGTCCCGGGTTTCGATGGCGGCGGCCAGGGATCCGTCGTCCACGCGGGGCACCCGGTGCACGCGCAGTCGAGGGTGCTCGGCGAGCGGGAGCAGTACGTCGTCCTCGGAGTGCTGTTCGAGGTAGACCTCGATCGGGATGTCATGCGGGACGGCCCCGATGATGCTGTTGATGGCGGGCTGCGAGGCGCCGTCACCGATCAGCAGGTAACCGGCGGGGCGGTCCTCGGGCGCCTCGGGGACCGAGAAGCCCCGCGATCCCATCACCATGACGGCGATGGTGGCGCCGGGCTGCACGCCGGCCGCCCAGGTGGACGCCGGGCCGGCGGGCTCGTGCAGCAGGAAGTCGACGGCGAAGTGCCCGGTCTCGGGATCGGCCTCGGACAGCGTGTAGGCGCGCTGGAACTCGGTGTCGCTGCCGGCCGGGTCGGGGAACCAGAACCGCAGCCAGGAGGTCGGGTCGGTGTTGGAATCCTCGAACACCGTCGGTGAGACCATCCGGATGCGCAGGCAGTGCGGGGCCAACCGCTCGGTTCCCAGCACGGTGACCTGGTGGTCGCGTGCCCCGAAACCGCGCATCATCACGCCCTGGAGTCCGCGTGCCATCGGCGTTCCCCCTTTTCTGTCCAGCAGATGCTTCGACGTCCTGGGCAAGGCTAGCCTTACTTGCCTTCAAGGTGGGCGGTCAGGTGATCGATGGACAGACACCGGGGCCCTCCCGCCGATAAGCTGCCCGTGCCGAAGATCGCTCGCGCAGGCGGGGAGTTCGCCCCGCAGAGGGATGACGCCGATGGCTGGGAAGAGGCACGACGCCGGATACGCCCGGTCGCTGGCGCTCCGAGTCTGGGTCATTGCGGTCCTGTCCGCCGCCATGGCGCTGGCCGGTGCCGGCGTGGCGTATGCCGACGGTCCCGCGGACGGCGGTACGACGAGCACGTCGGCTCAAGAATCCTCACCTTCGCCGGAGTCGGGCAGCCCGCCCGACGACGAGCGGGATACTCCCGCTGCACTGCCCCGGGCCGGCGCACGGTTGTCGGACCCGATCTCGGTCCGCGGTTCCCGGGTGCGCGCCACCGAACGCGACGAAGCGCCACCGCTTCGCCGGCCCGGCCTGCGCACGGTCTCCGCCCAGGATGCCGCGGATCTCGCCGAAGCCGAGATCGAAGCCGAGGTTGCACCCCCGGCTCCGACGGACGCGGTGTCCACGCCGTACGGTGAGATCGGTAAGTGGATGTTGAAGGCGGGCGACCAGATCGCGAACTGGGGCGGCAAGCGCTACCAGGGCAAGACGCTGCTGGAGTCGGTCAACGTCATCATCGTCGACCCGCATTCGACGACGTCCGCGCAGGCGGCCCGCAACGTCAACAACGCGATGCTGCGGTCCGGGTTCCCGGCGCAGTACCTGCACAGCTTCGGTTTCCGGGGCCGCATCGACGGCACGGCCTACGGGCAGAAACCCACCGGTCCGCTGCTGGCCTACTCCAACAACTTCTTCCTGTTCCCCAACGATCACGGCCGGCTGTTCGGGCCCGCGCCGGCACAGACCGACGCGGGATTCGTGTGGACCGGTTCGTTCAGCACCGAGAAGGTCGGCTTCTCCGGGCTGCTGCCCGGGCACGTCTACGTGTCGTCCAATCACGCCCGCGACGCACTGGTGCAGCAACTGGTCGCCAGCGGACAGGCGACCTACGGCGGGCTGGTGCCGCTGGAGAACGCGTACAACACCGATGCCGTGACCACCGGCGATCACGACGGCTTCGCCGTGGTGCTGGTGCTGACCGGCAACGCCCCGCTGGTGCGCCGGGAAGCGGTGCTCGGGGAGCTGCCGCGCTCGGCAACCGAGACGGGCGATCAGCGGTGCCTCGTCGGCACCGGCGCCGCGGTGCAGCAGCCGCACGGGCCGGGGGCGCTGACGGTGTGTGGTGCGGCCCGCCCAGCTCTTGCGCTCTAACTCCGTCAACTCGGATCAAGGCTGCACTCGGGTGCACACAGGAGCTTGTTGACGACGGTTGAAAATCCGGCCAGTCGCGACGGTTGAAAAGTAGGCCACCCAATCAGATTGGATGGGTGATCTCCTTGGAAGACTGGGCCTTGATCCGGCACCTTCACCGCAGCGAAGGGTTGTCGCAGCGGGCTATCGCACGAGAGCTGAGCATCGCGCGAGACACGGTGGCCAGCGCGTTGGCCAGTGATGGTCCGCCGAAGTACGAGCGGGCGGCAGGTCCGTCGGCGATCACCGAGGTGGAGCCGCGGCTTCGGGCGTTGTTGTCGGTTTATCCCCGGATGCCGGCGACGGTGCTCGCCGAGCGGGTCGGCTGGACCGGCTCGATCTCCTGGTTCCGGGAGCGGGTCCGGGCGATCCGTCCGGAGTATCTGCCTGCTGATCCGGTCGATCGCCTCGAGCATCCGCCGGGTCGGGTGATCCAGTGCGACCTGTGGTTCCCGGCACCGAGGATTGCGGTCGGGTTCGGTCAGGAGGCGATGCTGCCGGTGCTGGTGATGGTGGCCGCGTTCTCGCGGTTCGTCGCCGCGGTGATGCTGCCCTCGCGCCAAACCATGGACCTCGTGGCCGGGATGTGGCAGCTGCTCTCGCAGAACTTCACCACGGTGCCCCACGAGTTGTGGTGGGACAACGAAGCCGGGATCGGCCGTCGCGGCCGATTGAGCGAACCCGTGACGGCCTTGGTGGGCACGCTGGGGTCGCGACTGGTGCAGATGAAGCCTAACGACCCCGAATCCAAAGGAATGGTGGAGCGAGTCAACCGGTATCTGGAGACCTCGTTTCTGCCCGGTCGCAGCTTCAGCTCACCGCACGACTTCAATGATCAGCTCGGGCAGTGGCTTCCGCTTGCCAACAACCGACGGGTGCGGGTGTTGGATGGTCGTCCGGTCGACTTCCTCGATATCGATCGCGCGCACATGCTGGCGCTACCACCGGTGCCGCCGACCGTCGAGACGGTGACCTCGGTGCGGCTGGGACGCGACTACTACGTGCGGGTGGCCGGCAATGACTACTCCGTGGACCCCCATGCGATCGGCCAACTCGTCGAGGTGAGCACCACCCTGAGCCGTGTGACGGTGACCCGGTCAGGGCGCCTGCTGGCGGCTCACGACCGCTGCTGGGCGGCGCGACAAACCCTCACCGATCCCACCCACGTGCAGGCTGCCGCGGTGCTGCGCCACCAGTTCCAGGCCGGCCCGCCTCCGGCGGCAGGTGATCAGCTGGTGCGCGACCTGGCTGACTACGACCGGGCGTTCGGCGTCGACTTCACGACGGGCACAGTCACTTCCGATGGTGAGGTGGCATAAGCATGGCCGAGGATCCGATGAAGGCCGTCCTGCACTACGCCCAGGCTCTCAAGGCGCCGCGCATCCGCGACTCGGCTGCCCGGCTGGCCGAGCAAGCCCGCGACGCGGGCTGGACCCACGAGGAATACCTCGCCGCGGTCCTGTCACGGGAGGTCGCGGCCCGGGAAGCCTCCGGCGCGGCGACGCGTATCCGATCCGCCGGTTTCCCGACTCGCAAATCGTTGGAGGACTTCAACTTCGATCACCAGCCGGCGCTGAACCGGGACATGATCGCCCACCTGGGCACCGGCGCGTTCCTGGCCAAGGCCTCCAACGTCGTTCTCCTCGGGCCGCCCGGAACTGGCAAGACCCACCTCGCGATCGGATTAGCGGTCAAAGCTGCCCAGACCGGGCACCGCATCGCGTTCGCCACCGCGGTGGATTGGGTGGCCCGACTCAAAGCCGCCCACAACGCCGGGCGGCTCCCTGCCGAGCTGGTCAAGCTGCGGCGCATCGGTCTGCTCGTCGTCGACGAGGTCGGCTACATCCCCTTCGAGCAGGACGCGGCGAACCTGTTCTTCCAACTCGTCTCCAGCCGCTACGAGCACGCCTCACTGATCCTGACCTCGAACCTGCCCTTCGCCCGCTGGGGCGACGTGTTTGGAGACCAAGTGGTGGCCGCGGCGATGATCGACCGCATCGTGCACCACGCCGACGTCCTGACCCTCAAAGGCTCCAGCTATCGGCTCAAAGACACCGGAATCGACACCTTGCCCTCCGCCAGAGCCGACAACACGGCACAATAACCACGACCACGTGGCCTACTTTTCACCGTCGCTTCTGGCCTACTTTTCGACCGTCGTCAACAGAGCTACACCGAGCGGTTGCTAGGACGCAAATGAACAGATCATCAGTAAGCGAGAAGTATCCGGTTCGGGCAGAAACGGTGTTTCCCAGTCAACCGGGCTGGTTGCCGCCGCCGACCTATACAGATGCCAGCGGCTTCACGCCGGAGAACTTCAACTAGACGTAGGTCATGCAGATGTCCGGCGAGTTGGTTCCGATTCGTACCGGGCATTGCGCAAGGCCAATGGCGGTTCGAATCATGCGACGAGAAGTCATAGCCAACCAGGTAAGTCCGAAGGCCACCTCAGCTGTCTCGCCAGACCGTCTCGAGGATGCGGTCGCGAGCCTTCTCGATGTGGGTGCGCATGGCGGCATCCGCGCCGTGCGCATCGCGACGAGCGATCGCCTCAATGAGAATCTTGTGTTCGGCATTCGCTTCGTCGACCACAACGGCATCGCGACGCAGCCGAAATATGTGCAGATGCGAATGCAATCTCGACAGTGTGTCACGCACAATTGGATTACCCCCAGCCTCGGCCACGAGGGCGTGAATGTGCGCGTCGGCTTCGGCGTAGCTGCGTGCGTCCTGCGGCGAGACACCATCACCTGACGCCATTGCCTGCACCGCCTCTGCGATCTGCGCAATTTGCTCATCTGTCGCAGTAGAGGCTGCGGACCTGGCGGCGAACGGTTCAAGGAGAAGCCGCACCTCGAGCAATGCATCAAGTTGGGGTCGAGTCAGAAGCCCGGTAGCCCGAAAACCTTTGAGGTGCGCGCTTGTCACCAAACCCTCACTCTCCAGTCGGCCCAGGGCTTGACGGATGGGGGTTTGAGACACCCCCATCCGGCGCGCCAACGAGTCGACCGAGAGTCGCTCGCCGGGTTCGATGTTGAGCATCATCAGATCCGAGAGAATTCGCTCATAGACATCACCGCTGAGGGCTTGTCCACCAAGCTGTTCCTTGATGGATGAATCAGGGGAGAAGTTATTCACCCGAATGGCTTCCGTCGCCGATTGTGGGCACAAGCCAACCGTGCGGCTCCGACTCGACGAGGCCAATCTGTTCCAGGCGTCCCGCCAAGGTGGCCACTTGGTCGGAATCCAACGCACACACAGGTGGGCGCGTCGGCCCCAGGTCGCGGCCCATGATGGCGGCAGCGGCCTTCACTCGCGCGGGGTAATTCGCACGCAGCAGTAGCCAGAGTTCGGAAGCCTTGTGTTGTAGGGGAAGAGCCGCCGCGATATCACCGCGAACGACTGCGGCGGAAAGCTCGGATACCAGCCGCGGCGCCACGACGCCCAACGCAGAGAAAGAACCAGCCCCACCGACAGACGCCATCGCGAGAGGATATTCAACACCGGCCAAGACGGAGAAGTCGGAACGGATGGAACTCGCAACTCGGCACATCTCCGTGAGGACCTGAAGGTCGAAGTCACCCGATTTGACCGCGGCTACCCCGGAAACCGAATCGAGCAGGTCGGCGAAAGAGTCGATCGACAGGTCTCCCGGGTAAAGATACGGGATGACTTGCAGATCAACGCTATTGGCGATGGTAGTCAGATGCGCCACCAACGCCGACCCTGTTGGCCGCCAGTAGTAGGGAGAGGCGACGATAACTGCGGCCGCGCCGGCCTCCTGAGCCAATTCAGCGAGCCGTACCGCTTCCAACGTTGATGACGAGCTCACGTTTGCGATGACGGGGACACGCCCTTCGGCCGTCTCCAGCGTGGCACTCACAAGCGCGACCCGCTCCGCGTCGGTGAGACTCGGGGATTCGCCGATGTGTAGCGCAGGAGCCAAGGCGGGCACTCCCGTTCGAATCAGAAAATCCACCTGCTCCGCGTACCGCACATGGTTCACACTGGCCAAGTTGCTGGTGAACGGGGTCATCGGCGCAGCAATGACACCGTGCCATGTTCCTTCGACACCGAAAAGTCCCACTTAAGCACTCCCGTTTCGGACGATTGATCGATCAAATCCTATCGGATATCCCCTGAATCTAACGCCTAGCCTCCTTTAACTACACCACCGCCGCGCGGCGAGTTGTGAATCCGATCGGTTTTGAGCCCTCAATCCTTGCGGATGTGGGCACTCGCGGCTTATGGTTCCACTGAGACGCCGCGCGGCACCTGATTACTCCTAAGAGCGCACCTGTTCGCGGCACCCACGCCGTCCCAACAGACAGCGACACGTTCACCGCGCGAGAGCGCAACGTTGAAGCTAGCGAAGGAGCGTCCCAACATGCCCGCCCCGCACGTGTCGACTGGCCCGCCAGCCGACGAACCATCTCTGCCGGCCATCCGAGTGCGCAACCTGACCAAATCCTTTGGCGAGCTCAAAGTACTTCGCGGCGTGGATCTTGATGTTGCGCCGGGTCAAGTGGTGAGCATTCTCGGCAAGAGTGGCAGCGGTAAGAGCACGTTGCTGCGCTGCTTGAATCTGTTGGAGACCCCGAGCGGCGGCCAGATCGACGTGCACGGCACCACCATCTTTCGCGAAAATGTCCTGAAGCGCCGTCGTGACATGGCCAAGTTTCGCCGCGAGGTCGGCATGCTGTTTCAAAGCTTCAATGTTTTCCCACACCTGACGGTGGCGGAGAACGTTGCCATGCCGATGATCCAAGGTGGTGGCGTTCCTCAGCGCGAGGCCTACACCCGTACGCTGGAACTGCTCGAGGAAGTCGGCCTACGCGACAAGGCTCTTTCTTTGCCCAAGACACTTTCCGGCGGTCAACAGCAGCGGGTTGCTCTCGCCCGTGCGCTGGGAAGCCGACCGGAGATTCTGTTGTTCGACGAGCCGACTTCAGCGTTGGATCCGGAATCCACCCAGGATGTTCTGCGCATGATCAAGCGAATCAGCCAGACCGGTATGACGATGGTGATCGTCACCCATGAACTCCAATTCGCCGAAGACGTCTCCGACGCCATGATTTTCATGCACGAAGGCGTCATCGTCGAACAAGGTCCACCCCGTGATGTTGTCGAGAAGTGCACCCACGACGCCGCCAAGACGTTCTTCAAGGAGCACCTTCGCCGCTCGGCGAACTGAGCAAGATTCCTCTCGTCTGGCCGACACACCCATCGGTCCGAGGCTCCGTCACCACCTCATCGTTTTGAACAGCGAAGCACAGAAGGGTATTTCATGCCGCTCGTCGAGATCGATATGTTTCGCGGTCGTACCGCTGAACAGAAGCAGCACCTGGTCAGCCGAGTCACCGCGGCGGTTTCCGACTCGTTGGGCGTACCGCCAGACTTGGTGACCATCCATCTGAACGAACGCTCCCCGGCCACGGTGGCGGTGGGTGGGGTGCTGGGGGCCGAATCCGGTCACGACACTTCCGACAACTCAGCGGCGCGGTGAGAACGGTGACCACCTCCCTACTCACCGTCAGCGTCCAGGATGCCTGGCAGACAACGGTGAACGCACTGCGTGAAGTCGGCGTCCCGGATGCGCACGCCGGACTGCAGGCAGATCTGCTGGTCGACGCGGAAGCACGCGGGCTGCCCTCGCACGGCCTCCTGCGTCTGCCCCGGGTGATTGAACGGATCCGCAACGGGGTCACCGACCCGGTGACCACCGGTGATCTGCAGTGGCGTGGCTCCGCCCTGGCCTCGGTGGACGGGCGCAATGGACTGGGACCAGTGGTCGGTTGGCATGCCCTACAGGCGATTTCACAACGGTGCAGAAGCGGCAGCGGTATCGCTGCAGCTGCCGTGCACGCTACCAACCACCTGGGGATGCTGGCTTGGTATGCCCGTAGAGTTGCCGCCGACGGGCTCACCTGCGTTGTTCTGACCACCAGCGAGGCGCTGATGCACCCCTACGGTGGCCGAAAGGCCATGGTCGGCTCCAATCCCATCGCCATCGGGGTTCCCGCCGACCCGAGGCCACTGGTTTTCGACATGGCCACCTCGTCGGTGTCGATGGGCAAGATCCACGATCATGCCCTGCGCGGTGCACCACTGCAGCCGGGATGGGCCCTTGATGAACACGGGGAACCCACCACCGACGCGCAGTCGGCCATACGAGGCGCCATCGCCCCGTTCGGCGGCCCCAAGGGCTACGGCCTAGGCCTGGCGTTCGAGGTCCTGGTCACGGCCTTGACGGGTGCCGCCCTGGGCACCAGCGTCGCGGGCACGCTGGATTCGATCCATCCCGCCAACAAAGGTGACGTCTTCATCGTCGCCGAGGCCCACCACAGCCGCGAGATCTCGCACTACCTCGACGAGGTGCGGTCCTCGCCGCCGGCCGAACCCGCCGCGCCGGTCCGGATACCCGGAGATCAGTCCGACATCCGCCGCGCAGCCGCCGAAACCGGCGGCCTTCACCTACCCGTGGACCTCTGGCGCCAGATCACCTCGCTCGCTCACGAACAGAAAGGCAGCCGATGAGCTCCCTCGCGACCGATCCTGCGCGGATCCGGGACGAAATCCCCAGTGAAGCAGCAATATTCGGAGTGCTACGCCTCCCCCGCACCGTCCTCTTCGGCGCCGGCCAACGCCGATCGGTGGGTGAGATCGCCGCCGGTCTCGGTTCGAACATCCTGGTGTGCACCGACGCTCGGTTGGGCGGCTCCGCTGAGTTGGCCGAACTGACCGCCGATCTCGATGCCGCCGGTGTCGCCGTCCACGTCTTCGACCGCACCGAACCCGAACTGCCGGTCGCCGGCATCATGGACTGCCTGGCCGAGATCGCCCACCGGCCCGTCGACGCCGTGCTCGCCCTCGGCGGTGGCAGCTGCATCGACATGGGCAAAGTCGTGGCTCTGCTGTTGGCACACGGCGGCACACCCGCGGACTTCTACGGCGAGAACAACGTACCGGGTCCCACGGTTCCGGTCATCGCGATCCCCACCACTGCCGGAACCGGTTCGGAGGTGACACCGGTGGCGGTGGTCTCCGACCCGGAACGGGCCATGAAGGTCGGTATTTCCAGTCCATACCTGGTGCCACACGCGGCTGTCTGTGATCCGGAGCTGACCTACACCTGCCCCGCATCCCTGACGGCCGCGTCCGGAATAGATGCCGTGGTGCACATGGTGGAGTCCTTCACCGCTATCAAACGCCCTGCCACCGCGGATCTGAGCACCACGCGGGTCTTTGTCGGGAAGTCGTTGTTCAGCGACCAGGCGGCACGCGAAGGGTTGACCCTGATGGGTCGTAGCCTGCTGACCGCCCAGCGTCAGCCCGGCAACGCCACCGCCCGCAGTGACGTCATGATGGGCTCACTGCTCGGCGGGATCGCGATGGCCACCGGCGGCACGTCGGCGGCCCACGCGCTGCAGTACCCCATCGGGTCCGCCACCCACACCCCGCACGGCTACGGGGTTGGCGCGCTGCTGCCCTACGTCACCCGGTTCAACCTGCCCGCGCGCGTGCCGGAATTCGCCACCATCGCCCAGGCGCTCGGCGTCGCGACGGGGACCGATCCGTGGCGGGACGCGGTGACGGCGATCGAGCGACTCGACGCCCTGGTCGACGGACTCGCCGTTCCCTCCATCGCCGAACTTGGGGTAAAGAAAGCCGACCTGGCGTGGATCGCCGAACAGGGTCTGCAGGCTCGCCGACTGGTCGACAACAACCCCGTCCCACTCGATGTCACGGCCATGCTCTCCATCGTCACCCGAGCGTTCCAGGGTGACCGAACCATCCCCGATCCCCCCTCATCAGGAGACCTACGTTGACCACCTCAGTCACCCGCCGCAACGACCTCTTCATCGGCGGGGTCTGGACCCCGGGCCACCGCGACCGTATCGAGGTCATCAATCCGTCCGACGGCACCGTCATCACCACCGTGGCGGACGCCTCCCCTGAGGACGGGACCGCAGCCGTCGATGCCGCCACCGCGGCATTGCCTCAGTGGGCCGCCACCTCACCGCGGCAGCGGGCCGAAATCCTGCGCCGCGCCTACGAATTGATGACCGAGCACGCCGAACAACTGGCCTATTTGATCTCGCTGGAGAACGGTAAGTCTCTCGCCGATGCCCGTGGTGAAGTGAGCTACGCCGCAGAGTTCTTCCGGTGGTACTCGGAGGAAGCCGTGCGGTTGCTCGGCGAGATTTCCCTGGCGCCCTCGGGTGCGAACCGGATCATGGTGCAGCACCAACCCATCGGCGTGTGTCTCCTCGTGACGCCGTGGAACTTCCCGGCCGCGATGGCCACCCGCAAGCTGGCCCCGGCCCTGGCCGCCGGCTGTACGGCCGTTCTGAAACCCGCCACTACCACCCCGTTGACCGCCTACGCGGTCGCAGACCTGATGACACAGGCCGGTGTTCCCGACGGTGTGGTCAACGTCGTCACCACCAGCGACAACGCCGAGGTGACAGCTACGATGATGCGCCATCCAAAGGTGCGCAAATTGTCGTTCACCGGCTCCACGGAGGTAGGCCGATTACTGCTGCGTGAGGCTTCCCAGCGGGTGCTCAAATGCGCGATGGAGCTCGGCGGCAACGCACCGTTCATCGTGTTGCCCGACGCCGATGTCGACAAGGCACTCGACGGTGTGATGGTGGCCAAGATGCGCAACGGCGGGCAGGCATGCACCGCCGCCAACCGCATATACGTGCACCGGTCCCTGCACGACGTCTTCGCATCCAGGTTGGCGCAACGGTTCGCGGGTCTCCAGGTGGGCCCCGGGACCGACGAGAGCACACAGTGCGGGCCGCTGGTCGACGAACGCAGCGTCGCGAAGGTCCGCGAACTGGTTACCGACGCACAGCATCTCGGCGCCGAGGTATTGACCGGCGGGGCAGCACCGGAGCGGCCCGGTTACTACTTTCCCCCGACCGTGCTGGCCAACGTACGGCCGGACTCCAGGCTGGCCAGCGAGGAGATCTTCGGCCCGGTGGCGGCACTCATCCCCTTCGACGACGTCGAGGACGTCATCTCTGCGGCCAACGACACCGAGTACGGCCTGAGCGCCTACGTCTACAGCGGTGACCTGGCCAAGGGCCTGCAGGTGGCGGAACGGCTGGAAAGCGGCATGGTGGCGGTCAACCGTGGGTTGGTCTCCGATCCGGCCGCCCCGTTCGGGGGTGTCAAGCAATCCGGCCTCGGCCGCGAGGGCGGCCACCACGGCATGCTCGAGTTCACCGAAACCAAGTACATCGCCGTGGATTGGTGAGCTATCCCGGGTGTCAGTGCGACGCCACGCGATAAGACTCCACCACCCGGGCCAGCTTGATTCCCAGATGAAGGTTCAGTCGGTCGCCTCCGTCGCTGAAACTGACGGAGGCGATCTTCTCTATCCGGGCCAGCCGGTGATATAGCGACGACCGGTGGATGTAGAGCTTGTCGGCTGCACGCCGAGAATCACAGGCGCAATCCAGGTAAACCTCTGCTGTGTGCAGCAGATCGGTGGGGTCGCTCTGGGCCTGCAACCGGTGCACGGCCTCCGGGATCATCCGGTCGCTGAGGTCTCCCGCCGGCAGGCTCATGAGCGTCGCGTATACGCCCAATTCGTCCCACGTGGCCACCCGTGACGCCGTCGGAAGCAGACCGCAGGCCTGTGCAGCAAGAGTGGCCTGTTGGTAGCTGCTGTGGCTGTCGGAGATGCGGGTCACCTGACCGCCTATTCCGACCGTACACACCAGGGAATCCGTCGTTGCGTCAATGGCATCGAGCAAGCGCATGGCCAACTGGGTGGGCCGCGGGCTGTCCGGCCCCAGACCGGCGAGCAGCACCGCGACCTGACGCCCACGGACCATGAATAGGGTGCTGCCCCGCGGTTCGGCGCGCAGACAGCGGTCGATGGCGCCATACAGGCTCTCCCGGTCCAACCCCTGGGTGGTGCTCAGTCGCGCGACAAGTACTGCGGCCTCACCCGGCGTGGTGACGAGCATGTCGTCGACTGTCTCGTACGCAGCCTGGACCCGAGCCATCTCGTCATCGGAGAACAGATCACGCAACACCGCCTCGTACTGGTTCTGACGACGCTCGCGCATCACCAGACGCCGGTACAGCACCAGCCCGGCTTCGACCGCGGCCTCTTCTGCCAGCTTGATCTCGTTGTCGCCGAGACTTTGTGTCCTGTCCACGAGCGCCAGTTGTCCCAGCCTCACCCCGTGATGGCGGATCGGCACGATGAGGCGGGGAAACAATCCGATTTCGTCGACCCCGGGAATCCATGTGGCCTCGGTGAACTCGGTGATCCGTAGCCGCAGGAAGTGGTCCCGCGCCCGCAATAGGGCGGTGATCTGATCGGGGTCGAACCGTTCGGGGGGCCGTTCGTCCAGTCCTCGGTTCAAGACCGCCCACACCCGGATCGGGTCTTCATCACCGAAGTGGGCGCTGACGGCAAGAAAGTTGAAGTTGGGATCGTCGATGGCCACGGACCGGCCCAGCCGGACCGACCAGGCGTCCACCAGGTCCTGGAGCTCGTCATTGGAACCTGTAGCAGCACGGGTCGTGGACGCGGTTTCGGACGAGCTCGGCATCGGCCGATAGTAGTGCCTGGCGTCACGGTCCGCAGCGTGAATCGTCATCAACTGTTCGCATAGAAACGCCCAGATGTGCACATCCGTGAGGATGCTTTACCCCTCCGCCCACATGCAGGCTTTACCACCAAGAGCCACGAGCTTGAACAGTTGAAGTCTGAGAGGTATCCCACTGATGAAGATCTCGGCCATCAAGGCCACCCCAATCAACATTCCCATCACCCCCGGCTACGAATGGTGCGTCGGAAACAACTTCGGTTTCCACCGGACGATCATCGAGGTGGTCACCGACGAGGGGCTCGTGGGCCTGGGCGAGGCGCCGTCGTCGTCGCATGCCGCCTTGATCGACAAGGTGTTGGCGCCGGCACTCGTCGGTACGGACCCCTTCGACCTGACGCACGCCGAGCAGTCGTCATTCCCCGAATGGCGTTCGGCGCTGAACTTCATGGACGGCGGCCTGGCCCAGGCCTTCGGTGGCGTCGAACTCGCCCTCTGGGACATCAAGGCCAAGGCCCTCGGCGTGCCCCTGTACCAGTTGCTCGGCGGTGCGGTCCGACGCGATATCGAGTTCACCGAGTTCTTCACCTACCGAATCGATCTCGACGGAGACCAGAGCCAAACCTCCATCGAGGCCATCGTCGATCACTGCATCGCACAGAAAGAACAGCACGGCTCCACTTATTTCGAGGGGAAGGTCGCCCTGCGGTCCGTGCGCGAGGACATCGCGCTGCTCTCGGCACTCCGCGACGGGCTGGGCCCAGACGTGCAGATCCGCATCGACGCCAACTACGGCTGGACGCTCGCCACGGCACGGTCGCTGGTCCGCGACCTCGAGGCGCTGCGCATCGCGGGCATCGAGGATCCGGTCTTCGGGTTCGAGAACATGGCCCGCCTGCGTGAGCACACCTACATTCCGTTCTCTACCCACGAGATCGACCTGCCGCGGGCCGTGGCGGCGGGAGCTCCCGACGCGTTCGTCGCCAACGTCGCCAGGCTCGGCGGTATCCGCGAGACCATTCGATTCGCCAATGCCTGTGACGTCATGGGCCGGGACTTCTGGGCCTACTCCGGCGACACAGGTGTTATGACCGCGGCCTATCTGCACCTGGGTGCCGCACTGCCCAACATGCGCGGCCCACATCAGACACTGGGTCGCTGGCAGCCGTTCGACGTGGTCGCCGAGGACATCATCGTGCCGCGCAACAACGTGATTCGAGTTCCGGAGGGCGCCGGTTTGGGCGTCACCCTTGTTCCCGACGCCCTCGAGCACCTGCACCGGCTGTTCCTGGACGAGGGACCCAGTGTGTCGATCAGCCGTGGCAACAACGGGCTGTACAACCGGCTCCCCCGGTTCTGATTCATCACAAGATCTTGAACGCAGCTATGAGGCTGCGTTTTCAACACATCATTCGTCGACGGAGTCGACGTCTCATCTCAGGAGGAAGAATGCTCAAGTTGGGCAACTGTACCGGCCGTGGGTTTGTCTCGGTGGTGGCTGGTGTGGTGTTGGTGTTGGGGTTGTCGGGGTGTGGGTCTGATTCTGATGCCGGCGAGAGCGGCGCGGATCAGGTTGTGCAGGTGGCGATTTCGCCTGCTCTGATGCCCTATGTCGCTGAAGAGAACGGCGAGCTGGTCGGTCTGGACGGGGAACTGTTCGCCAAGGCCGCCGACGAGCTGGGCCTGGAGGTCGAGGTCTCCACCGTGCAGTTCTCGGCGTTGCTGGCCGGGGTGCAGAGCGGCCGATTCGACGTCGGACTGGGTAACGTGGCATGGCGTCCCGACCGCGCCGCGGCCGGCGTGTTCACCGATCCGCCGTACTACTCCCCGATCGTGATGGCAGTGGCCCCGGGTCAGTCGTTCACCGACGTGGCCAGCCTGGAGGGCCACACCGTGGGGTCCTTGAGCGGCGACATCTTCGGCCCGGCGCTGCGCAGCATCCCGGGCACCGAGGTGCGGGCCTTCCCCGACATCAACGCCGCACTGGCCGATGTGATCGCCGGCCGCGTCGACGCCGCCGTCCTGGATCCGCTGACGGTGTCCTACTTCAAACAGCAGCGCCCGGATTCCGATTTCACCGTGCAGGCCATGGTGGTGCCCACCCTGGAACAGGTCGAGGCCAACCCCGCGTTGGAAGGGCTTCGGCCGTTCATGACCGGCTGGTACTCCAGCCAGGACAGCACCGAACTGTCTGAACAGCTGACCGAGAAGATCCGCGGCTACTACACCGACGGCACCCTCAACGACCTGGTCACCAAATGGGGCGCCGACCCAAAGACCACCTTGACCCCGGATCCGCAGTTCGCCGCTGAGCGGATAGCAGTGGACCGACCGCAGGGCTGGACCCCTCCGACCTTCGAGGAGTAGATCGATGACACTGGCTGATGGTCTGTTCGCCGTTCCTTGGTCGACCTATCGCGAACCGTTGATCGAATCGGCAATCGTGACAATGCAACTCACCGTGGTGGGATTCACCCTGGCCTGCCTGGGCGGCATGGTGCTCGCCCTGCTGCGGCGCTCCCGCATCCGGATACTGCGCGCCCTGGCCGCCACCTACACCGAGGTGGTCAAGAACATTCCCCTGGTCACCACCATTTTCATCGTCTACTTCGGACTGGCCTCCATCGGCGTCAAATTCGACACCTTCACTGCCGGAGTCATCAGCTTGACGGTGTTCTACTCGGCCTACCTGTCCGAGATCTTCCGCGGCGGCCTCCAGGGCGTGCCACACGGCCAGAGCGAAGCCTCCTCGGCACTGGGCCTGACACCGGCCACCACCTTCTGGAAAGTGGTGGCTCCTCAAGCAGTTCGACTGGCCCTGCCGGGCAGCACCACCATGCTTGTCGACCTCCTCAAAGGCACCTCACTGCTGGTCACCATCGGCGGCGCCGAACTGATGACCGAAGGGTCCCTGATCGTCTCCGACACCTTCCAGGCCCTGGAGGTCTACCTGGTGATCGGCCTGATCTACCTGGCGATGTGCTGGCCGTTGTCTCAGCTGGCCCTGTGGCTAGAACGCACCCTGGACCGCGGCACCCCCCTGTCCCCACGACGACGCCGCGTCCAACGACTGGTCACCGAACTCGAGGCCACCGTCCCCCACCGCAGCGCCGCGGTCACCACCACCTGACCCCCCGAGGACCACCCCCATGACCACCACCATGAACACCATTGAGACACCGCGAGAACATTATTCGACTACCGCGATCCGAGTCCGCAAGCTGACCAAGACCTTCGGCGACAACCACGTGTTGCGCGGCGTCGACCTGGACATCACCAAAGCTCAGGTCGTCACGATCCTCGGTAAGAGCGGCAGCGGCAAGAGCACCCTGCTTCGCTGCCTCAACCTGCTCGAGGCACCCACAAGCGGGCTCATCGAGGTGCACGGCAACCCCATCTTCGACAACGGCACCCTCAAACGCCGGCGCGATATGGCCAAGTACCGACGCGAAATGGGCATGCTGTTCCAGAACTTCAACATCTTCCCGCACCTGACGGTAGCCGAAAACGTCGCCATGCCCATGATCAGCGGCGGCCATGTCCCCGAGAAGCAGGCATACACCCGAACTCTGGAACTGCTCGACGAGGTAGGGCTCCGGGATAAAGCACTGGCACTGCCGAAAACCCTCTCCGGCGGGCAACAACAACGCGTCGCCATCGCTCGCGCACTCGGCAGCCAACCTGACATCCTGCTCTTCGACGAACCCACCTCAGCCCTGGACCCCGAGTCGACCAATGATGTCCTGCGCATGATCAAACGCATCAGCCACACCGGCATGACCATGGTCATCGTCACCCACGAACTCCAGTTCGCCGAGGACATCTCCGATGTCGTGATCTTCATGGCCGACGGCGTCATCGCCGAACAGGGACCCCCGCACCACACCATGCGCAACCCCCAACACCCTGCAGCACAAGCATTCTTCAAAGAGCACCGCGCCCGGGCAAGCCGGTAAACATCCGAAAGTACTGGAGAAAGACAGAATTCATGCGAAGTGACCTCGTTGTCGGTAGCACCAAATGGGTGGTGCAGCGTGCACAGTGGGGGGCGATGGGTATCTCGCCCGACGAGTACCACAAACCCAAGATCGCGGTGGTGAACTCGTCCTCACAGCTGTCGTCGTGCTTCTCGCACATCGACCAGCTCGCCATTGACGTGGCCGATGCAGTCCGGGAGGCCGGCGGGTTGCCGTTCGAGATACGTACCTGTGCACCAAGCGATTTCATGACCGCCATGGGACATCAGGGGCGCTATCTGCTGCCATCCCGGGACCTGATGGTCAATGACATCGAGGTGGCCGTGGAAGGCGGCATGCTCGACGGCATGATCTGCCTGAGCAGCTGCGACAAGACCGCGCCCGCCCACATGATGGCCGCGGGCCGGATAAACGTTCCGACCATCCTGGTGATCGGCGGCTATCAGGCCGGCGGCCACTGCGCAGGCAAGAAGGTCAACATCATCGACGCATTCGAGGCGTCGGGGGCGTACGCGGCCAACAAGATCAGTCTCGACGAACTGCGAGAGTTGGCCGACAACTCGATCACCACCCCCGGTGTGTGCGCCGGGCTGGGAACGGCGAACACCATGCACTCGCTGGCAGAGGTGATGGGGATGACGCTGCCCTTCGCCGCGCCTGTCCTGGCAGGCAGTGAGCGGATGCGGGAGAACGCCCGCGCCGCGGGTCGCCGCATCGTCGAACTAATCCGAGAGGACCTCAAGCCCCGTGACATCCTCACCGAGGCCGCGCTGACCAACGCCGTCATCGTCGACCTGGCGATCAGCGGTTCGGTCAACTCACCGCGTCACCTGCAGGCCATCGCCACCGAGGCCGGACTGGACATCGACATCTTCGCGCTCATCGAGGAGCTGTCGCCGAAAACGCCGATGATCGCCGCGATCCAGCCGAACGGCAGTCACGAGATCGACGATTTCGAGCGGGCCGGTGGGGTGCAGGCAGTGTTGGCGCGACTGGCCGACAGGCTCGACCTCGACCACGTGGGGGTTTCGGGACAGTCGACCCGGGAGCTGATTGAACAGTTCGAGCCCATCGACGCCGACGTGGTGCGCAGTATCGATCAGGCCTACTCCCCGGAGTCGGGCCTGACCCTGGTCCGCGGGTCTCTGGCCCCCCTTGGCGCGGTGGTGAAGGTTGGGGCGTTTGGCGACGCCGAACTCTGTTTCACCGGACCGGCCAAGGTCTTCGACTCCGGTGAGGATGCCCAGGCCAGTCTCGCCGTCGGCGGCATCGTGGCCGGCGACGTGGTGGTGCTGCGCGGCGGCGGCCCGAAAGGCGGCCCCGGCACGGTGATGTCCGCCAGCTTCGTCGCCGCACTATTCGGGGCCGGGCTGGGCGGAGTGGTCGCCGTGGTGACCGATGGTGAACTCTCCGGCCTGAACCACGGCATCGCCGTCGGCGGAGTGATGCCCGAGGCGGCTGAGGGGGGTCCCATTGCCCTGGTGGAGACCGGGGACCAGGTGGAGATCGACCTGGTTGGCCGCCGGCTCGAACTGGCGGTGTCGGACTCCGAACTCGCCGCCCGCCGGGAGCGTCTGGACCAGCTCGCCCCGACTGAGGGTACCTATCAGCGCGGCTGGCTCGCCTTCTACCGCACCCTGGTGACGCCGTTGCGGGAGGGAGCCGTGCTGCAGGCCAAGCCCTGACCTGCCCCGAACCGTCGAGCGGACCCGCCACGGGTCCGCTCGACGGTTTTCTCGCCGGTGGCGTCCTGGGCTCCACGATCGAGACCCGCCGCGGCTATCACCTCGAGGGCTTCGAACTCCGTCGACACCCCTTTCAGGACCCAACACGAGAACCTCGATCTCCCCTGGGAGATCGAGGTTCTCGTGTTCGGCGGTTCGCAAGAGACGGGGCTGATCACTCCCCCGCCCGGGTGATCACGTCTTGGGAGCGCTCAGCTGGAGCGTGATGCGCTGGGCCGTCGGCGTCCCGCACAGGCCTGCGCAGCTGCTGCCCTTCATGGACGGCGGGAAATCCTTGCCCAGTTGCACAGCGGCTTCGAAGGATTCGTCAAAGGGGATCACCGGGTCGAAACCGGTCACCGCCATCAGCGCCGAGGTGGTCGCGGTCCCGACCCCGTTTGCGTTGCGCTGGATACACGGTGCCTGGACCAGTCCCCCGACGGGATCACAGACGATGCCCATGTTGCACTGCATCGCGATGGCCGCGGCATTGAACGCCTGCGCCGGGAGCCCGTCGAGCAGCTCGGTCAGCGCAGCCGCCGACATGGCCGCGGCGCACCCGACCTCCACCTGGCAACCCAGATCGGTGCCGTTGAAGGTATTCCCGAAGCGGGTCATCAGGATTCCGAGGAGCCCTGCGGCCATCAGAGGCTTGACCAGATCCGCATCGCTGACCTGGTACTGATCTGCGTAACCGACCAGCGTCGCCGGCAGAATACCTGTCGCCCCACCCGTCGGAGCGCAGACGATCACCTTGCCGGTGTTGCTGTGTTCCATGACCGCTTGAGCGTAGGCCATACCGAGAGTCAGGAAGCCGAGATCCATCCGGTTCCTGGCGGTCTCCAGGAACGTCGAGGCGTGCCTGCCGACCACCCCGTCGATGGGATCGTCGGTCTCGAGACCGAGTTGCACGGCTGACCGCATCAGCGACAACAGCTTGAGTGCATAAGCTTCCACCTCTTCGCGGCTGCGACCCGAGACGTGTTGTTCATAGCGGATGGCGGCTTCACCGAGAGACACGCCGTGCTCGGCGCAGTAGGCCGATGTGCCGACCATGTTGTCGAACAACGACTCGTTGACTGCCGCAACCGGATACACCGCCTCGAGGTAGCGGACCGCCGCCTGGGGATCGTGCTCGCGGACCAGGCCCTCGAGCTGCCCGCGTAAAGCGGATGAGAATCCGTGCGGCGCCCGCACCTGGACCACCGACCCGTCTGCCTCGGCGACAACGCTGAGGGACCCGATCATCCCCAGCGCCGTGGTCAGGTCGGCCCGGGCACCCGAGGACAGTTCCTTAAGCAGCACAAGCGCTTCCGGATACAGGCCGTTGACGCTGATGCTCTGGCCGTCGATCCGGTGGATACGTATGTCACCGCCGCCCACGGAGTCGGCGAGGATGGTGACCTCGCGGCCCACATCGTCGAAGATCCGGAACCGGGCAGCCTCGATACAGGGTGAGAAGACATCGGGGACAATGGCGAAGCTGACAGGAAACGCACTTTCGTGGATCTGCCGCGACGGATCCTGCAGGACGTCGCGGTCATAGAGGTGCCCGTTCAACCCGTCGGTGAACGCGACATCGCTCTTCATCCCACGGTAGGTCGCCGGGAACGCCCCCGATTGGGAGAACTCGATCACCACCCGGCTGGGCTGCCCACCGAAGATCTGGCGGCACGCGTATCCGATACGGTTGGTGCCTGCGGTGTTCGAACTCGACGGGCCGTATGTCACCGGCCCCAGGGCGTGGTTGAAGATAGATCCCAAGGACTGCACGAGGTGGTCTCCTTTCAGGTACAGCCGGGACGTCACCGGCTGCGCGCGCGTGCGTTACTGACCGCACGCCGGCCGATTCGGGGCTGTCGATTCGGCTTCCCACCAGGATGTCAGTTCCCACCGGCCTTCTCTTCCGACCGCCGTAGGATCTTTCCGGCACGGACCTTCAGCGCCCGTAGGAGGATCGCGCATTCGCCGAGACCACCGGATCCGCGGCCAGCAGGTGCGCGGCCACCATCAGGTGCGCCAGCGTCCGGTTCCGCCCGTCCGCGAGGTCCAGGCCGGTCTGCTCGGAGATCCGGTTGATCCGGTAGTACAGCGTGGTCCGATGGATGGACAGTTCGCGTGACGTCATCGCGGTGTCGCCGCCGTTCTCCAGGAAGACCCGCAGCGTGGTAAACGCCGCCGGATCCGCGAGCAGCGTACGCAGAGCCTGGAGACCGGGTACCCGGATGGAATCGATGATGCGGATCAGGTCGGTCAGCGCGCCTAGGTCCGCCGCCGGCAGGATCGGTACCCCCGGGAACAGCGCCTCGCCGAGCACCGATGCCAGCACCGCTTCGGCGAAGGCGTCCCGGATGTCGTCGACGTGGCCCACCCTGCTCAGTCCGACGGTGCCCGCCGATGGCGCATACGCCGATACCAGATTGGAAAAGCGTTCCAGCCCAGCAGGATCAGCGTCACCTGCCGCCATCGGCCCCAGTACCACCGCACCGGACACACCGCGGGCCTCGATGGGCGTACCCACGACCGCATTGCTGTGCGCGCCGTTGAGGTAGGCCGTGAAGGCTTGTGCCAGCCCGACCGCGATACGGGCCGTGGTCTCGCCCTGGCCGCGGCGTGCGGCCACCGCAACCTGACAGAGGTCACCGCGGGCCTGCCGATGCCGGTCCAGCAGGCCCGTGACCGCCTCGTCGGACTCGATCGCACGCTCGAGCACTTCCTTGCGCGGCGCCCGGGACAATTCCCTGACCTGTCGCCGCCGTTGCAGCGATACCGCGAGTTGACGGCACACCGCGATGATCCGGTTGTCCGGCACCGTCAAGCCGTCGTCGAATACCCAGAGCAGACCCACACACTCCTTCTCGGACCTGACCGGATAGCACACCCGGCTGCGGAAACTCTCGGCAGCCAGGGCCGGAATACGCACCGGCACCGTGGAATTCAGTAGGTCGAACGCTGCGAGGTGCTGCTTGACGCCCTCGCTTGTCGACCTGCTGAGCAGTATGTGGCGCCGGTAGTCATCCTCGTCGCCGTGGTGGCGGCTGGTGGTGATGAGCGTGCCGTCGGGTTCGTCCAGGGAGACCGACCGCCCCAGCCATTCGCTGAGCTCATCGAGGAGCCCCTGGACGTCCTGGTACAGCGGTTCTGTCACCGGAACTCCCGGAGGTGCTTGCCGGCGCGGCGCCTGGTGGTCATGGGGGTGGTCCTCGGGGGGTCAGGTGGTGGTGACCGCGGCGCTGCGGTGGGGGACGGTGGCCTCGAGTTCGGTGACCAGTCGTTGGACGCGGCGTCGTCGTGGGGACAGGGGGGTGCCGCGGTCCAGGGTGCGTTCTAGCCACAGGGCCAGCTGAGACAACGGCCAGCACATCGCCAGGTAGATCAGGCCGATCACCAGGTAGACCTCCAGGGCCTGGAAGGTGTCGGAGACGATCAGGGACCCTTCGGTCATCAGTTCGGCGCCGCCGATGGTGACCAGCAGTGAGGTGCCTTTGAGGAGGTCGACAAGCATGGTGGTGCTGCCCGGCAGGGCCAGTCGAACTGCTTGAGGAGCCACCACTTTCCAGAAGGTGGTGGCCGGTGTCAGGCCCAGTGCCGAGGAGGCTTCGCTCTGGCCGTGTGGCACGCCCTGGAGGCCGCCGCGGAAGATCTCGGACAGGTAGGCCGAGTAGAACACCGTCAAGCTGATGACTCCGGCAGTGAAGGTGTCGAATTTGACGCCGATGGAGGCCAGTCCGAAGTAGACGATGAAAATGGTGGTGACCAGGGGAATGTTCTTGACCACCTCGGTGTAGGTGGCGGCCAGGGCGCGCAGTATCCGGATGCGGGAGCGCCGCAGCAGGGCGAGCACCATGCCGCCCAGGCAGGCCAGGGTGAATCCCACCACGGTGAGTTGCATTGTCACGATTGCCGATTCGATCAACGCTTCGCGATAGGTCGACCAAGGAACGGCGAACAGACCACCGGCCTCGGCCGCGGCCCGGCCGGCCGTCGGCTGATCGGTGGAACCGCCGCCTTGTCGGTAGGTCGGAGGAACCCAATCCTGCGGTCGGTCCACCGCTATCCGCTCAGCGGCGAACTGCGGATCCGGGGTCAAAATGGTCTTCGGGTCGGCGCCCCATTTGGTGACCAGGTCGTTGAGGGTGCCGTCGGTGTAGTAGCCGCGGATCTTCTCGGTCAGCTGTTCAGACAGTTCGGTGCTGTCCTGGCTGGAGTACCAGCCGGTCATGAACGGCCGAAGCCCTTCCAACGCGGGGTTGGCCTCGACCTGTTCCAGGGTGGGCACCACCATGGCCTGCACGGTGAAATCGGAATCCGGGCGCTGCTGTTTGAAGTAGGACACCGTCAGCGGATCCAGGACGGCGGCGTCGACGCGGCCGGCGATCACATCGGCCAGTGCGGCGTTGATGTCGGGGAAGGCCCGCACCTCGGTGCCCGGGATGCTGCGCAGCGCCGGGCCGAAGATGTCGCCGCTCAAGGACCCCACGGTGTGGCCCTCCAGGCTGGCCACGTCGGTGAACGACTGACCCGGGGCCACTGCCATCACGATCGGAGAGTAGTACGGCGGATCGGTGAACACGCCGGCCGCGGCGCGGTCGGGACGCCATGCCACGTTACCCAGTCCGACGTCGAATCGGCCGCTCTGCACCCCGGCCAGCAACGCCGAGAACTGCACGGTGGAGACCTCGACCTCCAGGCCCAGCTCGTCGGCGGCCTTGGCGAACAGTTCCCCGTCCAGACCGACCAGCTCGCCGTTCTCTTCAGCGACATAGGGCATCAGAGCAGGCGAAATCGCCACCTGCACAACCTGATCCGCGCCGCTCTCGCCGGCATCAGAATCAGACCCACACCCCGACAACCCCAACACCAACACCACACCAGCCACCACCGAGACAAACCCACGGGACCGCCAGTCGAACATCAACACTCCTCGGTGGCCGGGCCGCGGCGGCGAGGCACACCGCCCGGCGAGCCGACATAGTGGCGCCACTGTTTCACCACTGCGGCCTCGTCGTCACCGTCACACTATGCAACCGAGCAGCCGCCCGCACCTGAACGGACGTCACAGCGGCGTCCCGGCCACCTCCGCCGGGCCGGACCGGGACGCGAAGCCGTAGATCTCGTCGAAATACAAGCACGGGCCGACCGCACTCTGCGCGACGAAGATCGTGGTCTCCAGAACAGGGTCGACGATGTTCAGGTACACCACACCCGGGAAAGCCACCCGGGACAGCGGCCCGGGAACGATGGCCACCGTAAAGTCGCTGCTGGCCATGCCCAGCTGCACGAGATAGTCCGACCCCTCGAAGGCCACGTCGGGATTGAACCCGGCGTCCCGGCACACCGAGATCACCGAGTCGACATACTCCGGCGCCATTTCCCGCGCGGCCAGCGAGATCCGGGCCTGCGCCAGGTCCCGGACCCGCAGCTCGCGCTGGTGCGCCCACCGGCCGTGCGCACTCACCGCCGCCACCAGCGGTTCCCGGCGGACCGCCTTCGCGTGCAGACCCGATGACGGTCGAAACCCCCTGGTGAACCCCACGTCGGCCCTGCCGGCCAGCACGTCGGCCTCGACCGCCGCGATGTCTTTGCACGTGACATCGACGGTGATGGACGGATGCGCGCTCCGAAGCCGGGTCACCACATCCGGCACCACCTCGAGGAACGCGGTGGGCATCGCGGTGATCCGAACCGGCGGGGTGATGGTTCCACGGGCTGCGGAGTCCGCCAGTGCCCTGAACTGTCGGGTGCCCGCGAGAACTCGACGGGCTTCATCCGCCAGCAACCGGCCCGCCGGCGTCAGGCTGACCCTCCGCGATGTACGGATGAAAAGCGATGTGCCCAGTTCTTTCTCGAGCAATTTGATCGCGCGGCTCAGCGGCGGTTGCGAGATGTGCAGCTGCTCGGCGGCGCGCGTGAAACTCAGCGCATCCGCCACGGTCACGAAATATTCAAGCTGCCTGAAGTCCACAGCGAATGATACCCAATCGGTCTGGGTACCAGACCATCATTGTATTTGACGCATCGTTGGGCGTGGAGTTCGATTGAACTCCGGTCCGCTCCACCAAGCAGAGGGTTACCACAATGACGCAGCAACCAGCGACCGTGGTCGTGATCGGCTCGGGCGTGATGGGTTTGGCGGCGGCCTATCATCTGAATCAGCGCGGGGTGGGGGTCCATCTCATCGACGCCGACCAACCCGGCCGCGGTGCGTCATGGGGCAGCGGGGGCTGGATCAGTCCCGTGCTCAGCGGGCCGACCCCGGCACCGGGCGTACCGCGGATGGGGATCACCGACACCTTCCAGTCCGGCGCTGCGGTGTCGTTGCGCCCCGACCGGTCTCCCTCACTGTTGCCGTGGATGGCGCGCTTCGCACTGCACTGCACGCGACGTGCACACGCCCGCGGCACCAGTCGCCTGGCCGCGCTGTCGGAGCACATGCTCGGCGCGTTCGACGAGCTGGACCGGGCAGGCATCGACATCGCGCTACATCGGGCGGGCAACCTCCGAGTGTGCCTGTCACCGGAGGCCGCCCGTCGCGAGCTGGCGGCTCTGGCGCCGATGAGAGCATACGGTTTCGACGTTCCCGCCACCATCCTCTCGACGGACGAGTTGCACGAGCTCGAGCCCACCCTGTCCGGCCAAGCGCAGGCCGGTTTCCTGCTGCCGTCCGAAACACACGTCGAGCCAGGCGCGTTCACCGCGGCACTGACCGATCATCTACGTGCGCGCGGCGTCACCCTAACCACCGGCGACGCGGTCGAGAGCCTGGTGGTTCGCGACGGGGCCGTGCGCGAAGTCCGCACCACCCGGGGAACCTTCACCGCCGACGCCGTTCTGATCACTGCGGGGCTCGGTTCCAGAACGCTCTTGCGCACCGTGGGTGTCACCATCCCATTGCGGGGCGGCAAGGGTTACAGCTTTTTCATCGAAACGCCACAGGCTCCCCGCCACCCGATGTACCTCTCAACCTCCAAAGTCGGTGTCACACCGATGCCGAACGGATTCAGAGTGGTCGGCGGCCTGGAGTTCGGCACCGAGGACCGGACAATCGACCGGCGCATGATCGGCGCTATGACGGCCACCGCCCGTCGCTACCTGAAGTGGCCGCCGGGTTCAGCGCCCACCCAAGTGTGGGCCGGGCTGCGTCCTATGACACCGGATGGCCTGCCGATCATGGACAGGATCCCCGACCTGCGTAACGGATTCGTCTCGACCGGGCACGGCATGCTGGGCGTTGGTTATTCGATGACGTGCGGCGCACTGATGGCGGACTTCATCGTGAAGTCGCGAAAAGAGGCGGTATTGGATGGCTTTTCCCTCACCCGATTCTCTTGGTAATTCGTCGGGCGCGGTCGCGCCCGAGTAGCGGTGACGACCTACCTAATTTCTGCCGGATACCAAATTTCGCCAACGTTTTTCTGAGGCCCAAGCGGAACAGAACCGTCGGAGCTCGGATATCCCTGATTTCATTTCGAGGGCCACTGTTGACACCTAGCCCGCACTGTCGTATTCATGAGACATGACGACACAGATGTCTCATGCCGCGTGGCCGGTATTCGAGCTGGGCAGCGCGGAGACCTGGCCCGACCCCTTCCCCATGTACCGCGCGCTGCGCGACCTCGACCCGGTGCACCACGTCGAGGCCGGCGATTATTACGTGATGTCGCGGCACGCCGACATCTGGGCGGCCGCCCGCGACCATCAGACGTTCTCCTCGGCCGAGGGGCTGACCGTCAACTACGGCGAGCTGGAGATGATCGGCTTGGCCGACAACCCGCCGATGGTCATGCAGGATCCCCCGGTGCACACCGAGTTTCGCAAACTGGTGTCGCGCGGCTTCACGCCGCGGCAGGTGGAGTCCGTCGAACCGAAGGTCCGCGAGTTCGTGGTCGAGAGAATCGAACGGATTCGCGCCAACGGCGGCGGCGACATCGTGACGGAGTTGTTCAAGCCGCTGCCGTCCATGGTGGTGGCGCACTATCTCGGCGTGCCCGAGCAAGATCGCGACCAGTTCGACGGGTGGACCGACGCGATCGTGGCCGCCAACACCGCCGAGGGCGGGATCGGCGGTGCGCTGGGGACCGTCGGCGATGCACTCGGCGGGATGATGTCCTACTTCACCGCACTGATCGAACGCCGCCGCGTCGAGCCGGCAGACGACACGGTGAGCCATCTGGTGGCGGCCGGAGTCGGCGCCGACGGCGACATCGCCGGAGTGCTGTCCATACTGGCGTTCACCTTCACCATGGTGACCGGCGGCAACGACACCAGCACCGGAATGCTCGGCGGCACAGTGCAACTGCTGCACCGCAACCCCGACCAGCGCCGAATGCTGGTCGACGATCCAGGGCTGATCCCGGACGCGGTCGACGAGTTCCTCCGGCTCACCTCACCGGTACAGGGACTGTGCCGCACCGCCACCCGCGATGTCACGGTGGCCGACGCTGTCATCCCGGAGGGCCGCCGGGTGCTGCTGCTGTACGGTTCCGGCAACCGCGACGAGCGCCAGTACGGACCGGATGCCGCGGAACTCGACGTCACCCGCCGGCCGCGCAACATCCTCACCTTCAGCCACGGTGCGCATCACTGCCTGGGCGCCGCGGCAGCCCGGATGCAGTCCCGGGTGGCCCTGGAGGAATTGCTCACCCGGATACCGAATTTCGAGATCGACGAGGACGGCATCGTCTGGGCCGCCGGCAGCTATGTGCGCCGCCCGCTGTCGGTGCCGTTCACGGTCCTGGGATGAGCGACTGGTTGGCCGAGCGGCGCACCGAGGCCGCCGCCGAACGCATCCTGGACGCGGCCGCCGACCTGTTCACCCGGAGGGAGGCCGCTTCCGTCGGGATGAACGACATCGCCTCTACCGCAGGGTGTTCCCGGGCGACGCTGTACCGCTACTTCGAGAACCGTGACGTCCTGTACACCGCGTACGTACACCGGGAGACCCATCGGCTCTTCGCCGAGATCGGCACCCAATTGGCCGACGTCGACGACCCGGGTCGCCGCGTCGTCGAGGGGGCGCTGGCCGCCCTGCACAAGGTCCGCGAAAACCCTGCCCTGGCATCATGGTTCGCCAGCACTGCACGTCCGATCGGCGGTGAGATGGCCGAACGATCGGAGGTCATCGCGACGCTGGCGCAGGCGTTCCTGGCCTCGATGGGCGATGGGTCCGAGCTGGAGCTACGGGCGCGCTGGCTGGTGCGGGTGCTGATCTCGCTGCTGCAATTCCCCGGTCGTGACGACGCCGAGGAACGCCTCATGCTGGAGATGTTCGTGGCGCCGCACGTCGCGCCCCGGGTTCAGGCCGCCCAGTAGGCGCGCGCCTTCATCGAGCGCGGCGGGATCTTGTAGTCCTCGCGCAGCACCCGGGCGATCTCACGGGTGGCCCGGTTGTCGCACGACCAGCCGGGAAGGAGCATTGAGAGTGCCCACCAAGTAGCGACTTTCGTGCGGCGTTGTGGTCTCAGGATTTTCTTTGGCCTCGTGTGTCTCTGGTGTCACATTCTGCCGGTTCCCGTCGGTGGGTCGAACTATTGTTCGAATCATGAAGTCGGATGCGGTGGCTAGTCGGGAGGCGGTGCGGGCGTGTCAGATGGTCTGTGTAAGTCCTGTTGAGGGAAGGATTGCAGGACGTGACGACAGGCAAGGACGTGGATTCATCGCTGGTTGAGGCGGGTTCCACGGTGGAGATGGCCGAGGCGCTTCGGGCCTCGGGTGCAGTCGATGATCTGCTGGCTCAGGTCGATACCGGCGAGGTCGCGCTGACCGGCGAAGGCGGGCTGTTGCCGGGGCTGATCAAGCTAGCCCTTGAACGCGGGCTGGCTACCGAGCTGA
The DNA here is from genome assembly GCF_043974665.1 of Mycobacterium sp. AMU20-3851. NCBI lineage: Bacteria > Bacillati > Actinomycetota > Actinomycetes > Mycobacteriales > Mycobacteriaceae > Mycobacterium > Mycobacterium sp. AMU20-3851. The sequence goes on along the minus strand of NZ_CP146371.1, from coordinate 1,359,817 downwards.
CCGATCACCTGGGCTATGAGAAGGGCGATCCGATCGGACGGGCCCTTCCCAATGCCCGCAACGGCAGCTCACCGAAGACGGTGCAGTCCGAGGCCGGCCCGGTGCCCTTGGACGTGCCACGAGACCGTGACGGCTCGTTCACCCCGACGCTGGTCCCTAAGGGAGCCCGGCGTATCGGCGGGCTCGATGACATGATCATTTCGCTGTATGCCGGTGGAATGACATTGCGTGACATCCAATTTCACTTGGCATCCACGATCGGCACCGAGGTGTCTCACGAGACGATCTCCAAGATCGTCGATGAGATCTCCGATGAGGTGCTCACCTGGCAGCGCCAGCCGTTGGAGCCGCTGTATCCGGTGATTTATCTCGACGCGATGATCGTGAAGGTCAAAGACGGCGGCCATACCCGTAACAAGGCCGCTCACATCGCCGTGGGCGTCGATATGGACGGGGTCAAGCATGTCCTGGGCATCTGGGTCCAGCCCAACGAGGGAGCGTCGTTCTGGGCGTCGGTGTGCTCGGATCTGGCCAATCGCGGCATCAAGGACGTGCTCATCGTGTGCTGCGACGGACTGACCGGGTTCCCCGAAGCGATCGCGGCCACCTGGTCACAAGCAGCCGTGCAGACCTGTGTCGTGCACCTGATCCGCAACGCGCTGCGGTTCGTGTCCTACAGCGACCGAAAGGCCGTCGCCGCAGCCCTCAAGCCGGTCTATACCGCGCCCAGTGCTGATGCCGCGCGCGTTGAGCTCAAGACGTTCACCGCCTCGGAGCTAGGTAAGAAGAACCCCACGGTGACAAAGGCTTTCGAACGAGCCTGGGAACAGTTCATCCCGTTCTTGGCGTTCCCGCCGGAGTTGCGGCGGGTAATCTATACGACCAACTCGATCGAGTCGTTGAATTACCAGATGCGCAAGGTGATCAAGAACCGCGGCCAGTTCCCCAACGACGCCTCAGTGGTGAAACTGCTCTGGCTGGCGATCTGCAACATCGAGGACAAACGCGCCGCTGAGCGGGCCAAGGAGCGTAGCCAGAAACTCTGCCGAACCGCGCCCGGGCGGCTCGTGGAAGGACAGGTGGTCACCAACTGGAAAAAGGCACTCGAACAACTCAGCCTGGTCTACCCAGACCGCATCGAACGCTATCTGTAGAACAACAACCGATATACGAAGTATCAGACAGGCGACTTACACAGAAAACTTGACACGCTCGGCGGTGCAGCACGCCCTGTCCGATCACACCGCGTCGGTCAAGGCCTTGCTGGACGCCGATTTCACCGTGTTCGACACCACGGTGTTGTTGGCCATCCAGTCCGAACGCGAACGCCGCGCCCGTGCTGAGGCGGTGATCGATCACCGGTTGCAGGCCGCGCTGATGGACCGGACCACCGCCCATGAGATCGGCGGGAAATCCTGGATCGATGTGCTGGCCACCCGGATGCGGATCAGCCGCAGCGAGGCCGGGCGCCGGGTCCGGGCCGCCGAGCTGCTCGGGCCGCGGCACGCCCTCAACGGTGACGTGCTCGCCCCGGTGCTGCCGGCGTGCGCGGCCGCGCTGGCCGAAGGCAGCATCCACACCGGGCACATCGCGGTGGTGCGGGCCATGCTCAAATCGGTCTCGGGGCGGCTCAGTGGTACCGAGTTGGCGGAGTTGGAGGCCAGCCTGGTCGCCGCGGCCAAAACCACCACCCCCGAAACCCTGCAGGAGGCCGCCACCCGGGTGCTCTACAAGCTCACCCAGGACGGCGGGGGCCCGGATGTGGCCCGGCACAAGCGCGGGATCACCCTGGGCGCCCAGGACGCCGACGGGCTGGTCCGCATCACCGGCTAGGTCGATGCGGAGTTGGCCGCCTACCTGGGCACCGCACAAGAAGTCTGGGGCCGGCCCGGGGTCAACAACCCCGACGATCCCGACTCCCCGGCCAACCCCAGCCCCAACCCGCTCGACCAGGACGAAGCGGACGACGGAGTAGAGGGGTCTGCGCCCGAGGGTGAGCCCGTGGACGACGGCGTCGCGGACGCGGACGGCGGTGCGCCAGGACAGGATTGCCCCACGGACGCCGTCGGTGACCTCGACGACCTCGACGACCTCGACGACCTCGACGGTGAACAGGATCCGACGGCACCGCGCCCGGACGAAGAGCCCGATCCCGGCCGCCCCGCCGAGTTCGGGGCGCTGGCCGATCTGGCCACCGGCGATACCCGCACCCGCGCCCAACGCCACCACGACGCCCTCAAAGCCATCCTGCGCGATGCCCTGATGGCCAAAAACCTCGGCCAACACAACGGCATCCCCGTCACCGTGGTCGTCTCCACCACCCTGGCCGAATTGGAGGCCGGCGCCGGGATCGCGGTCACCGGCACCGGCACCCTGATGCCCATGCCCGACCTGATCCGGCTGGCCGAACACGCCTACCACTACCTGGTGGTCTACCGAAAACACACCGCCGAACCCCTCTACCTCGGCCGCACCCGACGCCTGGCCACCAAAGCCCAACGCCTCCTGCTCTACAACCGCGACCGCGGCTGCACCCGCCCCGGCTGCACCCAAGCCGCCTGCCACTGCCAGGCACACCACGCCCAGCCCAGCTGGAACAACGGCGGACACACCGACGCCCCCACCCTGGCCCTGGGCTGCGGACCCGACAACCGAATCGCCGAACTGGGCTGGACCACCCACATCGACACCGAAACCGGCCGCACCCACTGGCACCCACCCCCACTCATGGACACCGGCGCCGACACCCTCAACCACCACTTCCACCCCGAAGAACTCCTCCCACCAGAGGAGCACGACGACGGCAACTGATGGCAGTCAGGCTCCGAAGGCTTCGACGCCAGAACGGGTTTCGAGCATTCCAGGATCACCTTCTGCGCGTCGCTGCCGAGCAGAAGCTTGCCGACCGGGTTCCGGTGCCGGACGCCGATCGCCAGCAACTGCGCCGCCGGGCTGTCCATGGCCGTCAACAGTTCCTAGGCGGCGTCCACGCCGACCCGCAGCTCGAAGGAGACCCCACACTCCTGCAGCAACGCCTCCAGGTCATGGACCTCCCCGGCACCCGCGAAGCGCGAGTCGACGTAGGACTCCCCCGGTGTCGAGTTGATCACCAGCCCCGCCTCACTGAGCTTGAGCGCTTCGTGGCACCGCACGGCCCCTGGTTCAGGCCGCCCAATAGGCGCGCGCCTTCATCGAGCGCCGCGGGATCTTGTAGTCCTCGCGCAGCACCCGGGCGATCTCGCGGGTGGTGCGGTTGTCACACGCCACCCAGCCGAAGTGATCCGGGGCCTCGAACGCCGCCGCGGCCACCGCATCGATGAGCGCCCCGCCGTTGTCCGCCCGGTCCACCCAGGTGACATTGTCTCGGGCGGTGGGCAATTCGCGGTCATCGTCGTGTGCGGACTCCAGGAACACCCGCGCCGGGGCGTCACCGATGGCGTCGAGCAGCGAGTTGATCGCCGGCAGCGAGGCGGCGTCACCGACGATGATGTAGCCGGCGGGGGCCGGTGCCGGGAGGGCGAAATCGCTGCCCAGCACCGTGACTTCGAGGACGTCGCCGGGCCGGGCCGCGCGCGCCCAGCGGGTCGCGACACCGTCGTGCATCGCGAAGTCGATGTCCACCGTGCCCGCGGCGGGATCGGGGTTGACCAGGGTGTAGCCGCGCTGGTGAGCGCGTGCACCGTCCGGGAACCAGCCCCGGATCCACATCGTCGGGTGAATCAAGCACTCGGCGAGCAATCGTTGGCCGGTGAAGTGCAGGCGCAGATAGTTCGGGGTGATCTCGGTCCGGCCGGTCACCGTGAGTTCGTAGTCGCCGCCGCGCCAGAGCTTGACGAGCATGCCTTCCAGACCGCGTGTGGCCATCAGCCCACCTCCCCTTACGAAGGCAAGGCTACCCTAATAACTCGCAGGCGGACTACCTACTGCGGACCCGGGTGAACCGGTGCAACACCCAGGCGAGCGGAATCGTCGCCACCATGGTCGCGACGAACAGGCCGATCATCGACCCGGTGTAGACCGGCTTGCGCAACACCTCCACCATCACCAACTCCATGACGACCAGGTGGATCAGGAAGATCTCGTACGAGATCTCGCCGAGGAAGACCATCGGCCGGCTGGCCAGCAGCCGCGAGTACCAGGACCGGTCTCCCGCCCTCGTCGCCCCGGGCAGCGCCAGCGGTGCCACCACCAGCGTCGCAATCGCGGCGTAGAAGACGGTCTTGACGATGGCCTCGCTGAGCAGCGCCGGCGAGGTGGTCGGCTCCCCCGCGATCGGGGTGGACGCGATGAAGTAGCTGACCACCGCCAGCGGGATGCACACCAGCCCGTAGGCCCGGGCGCCGGTCGTCTCGATCACCGCGAGCAGCATCCCGCCGACGAACCAGGCCAGGTAGGTCGGTAGCCACAGCCGGGCACCGTCGGGCAGAAAGTCGGTGGTGTGCACCAGGGTCAGCCAGGCCGGGCTGACCGCGAACAGCACGGCCAGGCCCAGATACATCAGCCCGGGCCGCCAGCGGCGCCGGCACAGCAGCACCAGCAGCAGCCAGGCCAGTGCGGGCAGCGCCACGTAGAACGCCGCCTCGACCGCCAGGCTCCACATCTGGGTGAGGCCCTGGTGCAGGAAGGAGTAGACGTAGTTGTCGGCGTAGATCTGGGTCAGGGACAGGTTGCGCAGCAACCCTTCCCAGGTGTGGCCGGGGTTCGGCCCGGCCTCCCGGAAGTGGTAGATCGCGTAGGCGGCGAGCACGGTCACCACATAGGCGGGCATGATCCGACGCACCCGGTGCCAGGCGTACCGGCGCACCGACGGGGCCGGCAATCCGGCCGCGGAAGCCTTCACCCAGGGTCGGAACAGCAGGAACCCGGACAGCACGAAGAAGATCGGCACCCCGATCTCCGCGCGGGACAGGGTCAGCCCGTAGTAGCCCTGCGGGTACTTGCCGGTGGTGTACGCGGCATGCGTCAGCACCACCAGCAGCGCCGCGACTGCACGGACACCGGTGAGCGCGGCGACCCTGTCGGTGACAGTGACGGACTCCAGGCCACCCTGGACGTCGCGCTGCAGCGTCACGAGTCCTTGCGGCGGGGCTTCTGTCCGCCGCGATCCGGCTGCAGGTTGATCAGGATGCCCTGGATACGGGTCTTCTCCAAGGCCTTGAAGACCTTGCCGGGCAGTTTGGCAGGCAATTCCACCAACGAGTGATCGACCCGGATGTCGATGTGGCCGAAGTCGCTGCGATTGAGCCCGCCCTCGTTGGCGATGGCGCCGACGATCGCGCCGGGAGCGACCTTGTGCCGTTTGCCGACTGCGATCCGGTAGGTCGCCAGATCGGTACGCGTGCTGTGCTTCTTGCGCTCGCGACCATCCTCGCGGGGGCCGCGGTCGCGTTCGGTGCGCTCCTTGCGCTTCTCCGGCGGCGGCTCGGTCATCAGGAACGCCTCGCCGTTGCGCGATTGCACGGCCAAGGCGGCCGCGATATCGGCCAGCGGTACGTCATTGTCCCGCCCGAAGTCCTCGATGAGGCGACGGAACAGGTCCACACCCGGCGCATTGAGCGCCTCGCTGATCGAGTCGCGGAACTTCTCCACCCGCTGCGCATTCACGTCGTCGACCGAGGGCAGCTGTGACTCGACGAGCTTCTGCCGGGTGACCCGTTCGATCGAGCTCAGCAGGTGACGCTCCCGCGGTGTCACGAACAGCAACGCGGTGCCCGATCGGCCGGCCCTGCCGGTCCGCCCGATCCGGTGCACGTAGGACTCCGGGTCGTGCGGGATGTCGAAATTCACCACGTGCGAGATGCGCTCGACGTCCAGGCCGCGGGCAGCGACGTCGGTGGCCACCAGGATGTCGATGGTGCCGTCCTTGAGCTGAGCGATGGTGCGCTCCCGCTGGGCCTGCGCGATGTCACCGTTGATCGCCGCGGCCGCGAACCCACGGGCGCGCAGCTTCTCGGCGACCTCCTCGGTGGCCTGCTTGGTACGGACGAAGACGATCATCGCGTCGCCCTCTTCGACCTCCAGCAGCCGGGTCAGCGCATCCATCTTGCGCGGATAGGACACCTGGTAGTAGCGCTGGGTGATGTTCTCGGCGGTCTGGGTCTTGGACTTCACCATGACCTCGACCGGATCGTGCAGGTACTTGGCGGTGATCTTCTTGATCGCCGGCGGCATGGTCGCCGAGAACAGCGCGACCTGTTTGTATTCGGGGGTATCGGCGAGGATGCGTTCCACGTCTTCCGCGAAGCCCATCTGCAGCATCTCGTCGGCCTCGTCGAGCACCAGGTAGTCCAGGTGCGAGAGGTCCAGGCTGCCCTTCTCCAGGTGATCGATCACCCGGCCGGGGGTGCCGACGACGACTTGCGCGCCGCGCCGCAGCCCGGACAGCTGCGGACCGTAGGAGGAGCCGCCGTAGATCGGCAGCACGTTGACGTTGAGGTGCGACCCATAGCGCCCGAACGCCTCGGCGACCTGCAGCGCCAGCTCGCGGGTCGGGGCCAGCACCAGGGCCTGGGTGTTCTTGCTGGCGGTGTCGATCTTGGACAGGATCGGGATCGCGAAGGCCGCGGTCTTCCCGGTTCCGGTCTGGGCCAGGCCCACCACATCGGAGCCGTCCAGGATGGCCGGAATGGTCTTCGCCTGGATCGCCGAGGGTGACTCATAGCCGACCTCGGTGACGGCTTGCAGCACCGCCGGGTGAATTTGCAGGTCCGCGAAGGTCAACTCGGCAGTGGGGGTGGGTTCATCAGGCAACGTCATTTCAGGTAGCAGTCTAGAGTGTTCGCGGCGCCGTGCCGGAATCAATGGGCGGCCCGGTACGGTTCGATTCTGTGAGGTGCCCCGCGTTACGAGCTCGAGTTCTGGCGTCCGCTCCCCTGCTGGCCCTGGCGCTGGTCGCCTGCGGGTCGAGCGATTCGACCGTCTCCAAGACCCCCGACGCCCGTACCACCGAGGCGCCGGCGCCGAGCAGCCAGACCGTCGCCGCACCCGCCCCCAGCGCCCCGCCGGCCGACACCCCGGCCCCCGATCCGTGCGCGGTGAACCTGGCCGCCCCGGAGATCGCCCGGGCGGTGTCCGAGCTGCCCCGGGACCCGCGCAGCAATCAGCCGTGGAACCCGGAACCGTTGGCGGGCAACTACAACGAGTGCGCACCCCTGTCGGTGGTGATCGTCAAGGCCAACACCAACGCCGAGAACGCCAACACCCGCGCGGTGATGTTCCATCTGGGCAAATTCATCCCCACCGGCATCCCCGACACCTACGGCTTCAACGACATCGACGAGACCGTCAGCACCGGTGACACCGTCGGGCTGAAGTACACCAACGGGGTGCCCGGTCTCGACAGTGTGGTGCGGTTCCGGTGGAACGGCGCCGGGGTCGAACTCATCGGCAACGTCGGCTGATCCCGCCGGTCCGGACCGACGAACAGGTGTGACGGACCAGTCACAAATCGCACCGGCCCGCCCCGGCGCCCGGATTCGCCCGGCTGTCGGTGCTCTCCCCTAGCCTGGGTGCGTGTTTGTTGCCGAGGGACGGGTCATCTACAGCGCATCCGACCTCGCAGCCGCCGCGCGGTGCGAGTACGCGCTGCTGCGGTCCTTCGACGCCCGCCTCGGCTGGGGCCCGGCAGTCAGCAGCGACGATGACCTGCTGGCCCGCACCGCCGATCTCGGCCATGACCACGAGCAGCGCCACCTCGACGAGATCCAGGCCCGCACCGACGTCACGGTGATCGACCGGCCGCCCTACACGGTGTCCGGGCTGACCGCCGCCGCCGAGCAGACCATGACGGCAGTGCGCCGCGGAGACCCGGCGATCTACCAGGCCGCCATGTTCGACGGCCGGTTCGCCGGATTCGCCGACTTCCTCACCCTGGAGCCCGGCCCGGACGGGCCGCGCTACCGGCTGCGTGACACCAAACTGTCCCGGTCGGTGAAGGTGGAGGCGCTGCTGCAACTGGCCGCCTACGCCGACACCCTGACCACCGCGGGGGTTCCGGTCGCCGACGAGGTCGACCTCGTGCTCGGGGACGGGGCGGTGTCCAGCTACCGGGTCGACGAGCTGCTGCCGGTCTACCTGCCGCGCCGAGACGCCCTGCAGCGCCTGTTCGACACACACCTGGCCGGCGGTGTCCCGGTGTCCTGGGCCGACGAGCGGGTGCGGGCCTGCTTCCGCTGCCCGGAGTGCAGCGTGCAGGTCAAGGAGACCGACGATCTGCTGCTGGTCGCCGGGATGCGCACCACCCAGCGGGCCCGCCTGATCGACGCCGGTATCACCACCGTGCACGACCTCGCCGCCCACACCGGGCCGGTCCCGGAACTGCCCAAGCGCACGGTGGCCGCGCTCACCGGTCAGGCCCGGCTGCAGATCGCCGACCGGGTGGACGGCCGCCCGCCGTTCGAGGTGGTCGACCCGCAGCCGCTGATGGTGCTGCCCGACGCCGACAAAGGCGATCTGTTCTTCGATTTCGAGGGCGACCCGCTGTGGACGGTCAACGGCCGGGACTGGGGCCTGGAATACCTGTGGGGCGTGCTCGAGGTCAACGGCGACTTCACCCCGTTCTGGGCGCACGACCGCGCCAGCGAACGCCAGGCGCTGATCGACTTCCTGGAGATGGTGCGCAAGCGACGCAAGCGCTACCCGCGGATGCACGTCTACCACTACGCGGCGTACGAGAAGAGCACCTTGCTGCGGCTGGCCGGCCGCTACGGCGTCGGTGAGGACGCGGTGGACGACCTGCTGCGCAACGGGGTGCTCGTCGACCTGTACCCGTTGGTGCGCAAGAGCATCCGGGTCGGCACCGAGAGTTACAGCATCAAGTACCTGGAACCGCTCTACATGGGCAACGAGTTGCGCGACGGTGAGGTCACCACCGCCACCGACTCCATCACCCAGTACGCCAAGTACTGCTCGCTGCAGGAGCAGGGCCTGCTCGAGGAGGCGCAGGGGGTGCTCAAGCAGATCGAGGACTACAACCACTACGACTGCCGTTCCACCCGCCGGTTGCGGGACTGGCTGGTGGCGCGGGCCATCGAATCGTCGGTCCCGCCGCGCGGCCCCCAACCGGTGCGCCCCGCCGAAAACGGCACCGCCGCAGACGTTTCCGACGATCTACACCGCAAGATGATGAAGTTCGCCGGCGACGGTGTCGAGGAACGCACACCGGCCCAGCAGGCCGTCGCGATGGTCGCCGCGGCCCGCGGATTCCACAAACGCGAGGACAAACCGTTCTGGTGGAGTCACTTCGACCGGGTGAACAACCCCGTCGACGAATGGTCGGACAACTCCGGGGTTTTCGTCGCCGAGGCCGCCGAGGTGGTCACCGACTGGCATCAGCCGCCACGCGCCCGTAAACCGCAGCGTCATGTCCGGCTGACCGGTGAACTGGCCAACGGTGAACTGGCCCGCGACATGTACGCGCTGTACGACCCACCCGCCCCGGCCGGACTATCCGAGGACCCGGACCGGCGCGCCTTCGGCTCGGTCGCGGTACTGGAATGTGACGACCCCGAGGTACCCACCGAGGTGATCGTCTGCGAGCGCCAGCCCAAGGACGGTGAGGTGTTCGACCAGCTGCCGTTCGCGCTGGTCCCCGGCCCGCCGATCAACACCCGCCCGCTGCAGGAATCCATCGAGGCCACCGCCGCCGCGGTCGCCGCCGGCCTGCCCACGCTGCCCGCCGACGCGGTGACCGATGTGCTGTTGCGCCGGGCACCGCGCACCCGCAGCGGCGCCGCCCTGCCCCGCCCGCAGACCCCCGACGGCAACGCCGAGGCCATCACCGCGGCCCTGCTGGACCTGGACGACTCCTACCTGGCCGTGCACGGGCCGCCCGGCACCGGGAAGACGTTCACCTCGGCCAAGGTGATCGCCCGGCTGGCCGGCGAGCACGGTTGGCGTGTCGGGGTGGTCGCCCAGTCCCACGCCGTGGTGGAGAACCTGCTCGACGGGGTGGTCGCCGCCGGCGCCGATCCGGCCCGGGTCGGCAAGAAGAAGGCCCGCGACGGGGTGCGCTGGACCCAGGTCGCCGAGAAGGACTACCCGGACTTCATCGCCGCCGACGGCGGCTGCGTGATCGGCGGCACCGCATGGGATTTCGCGAACGACGGGCGGGTGCCGCGGCAGAGCCTGGACCTGCTGGTGGTCGAGGAGGCCGGCCAGTTCAACCTGGCCAACACCATCGCGGTGGCCTCGGCGGCGCACAACCTGCTGCTGCTCGGCGACCCGCAGCAGCTCCCCCAGGTCAGCCAGGGCACCCACCCCGAACCGGTGAACGAGTCCGCGCTGGGCTGGCTGGTGGAAGGTCACCACACCCTGCCCCCGGACCGCGGCTATTTCCTGGAGGTGTCCTTCCGGATGCATCCCGACGTGTGCCGGCCGGTGTCCCGGCTGTCCTATGACGGGCGACTGCTGCCCTTCGAAAAGGTCAGTGCGGCAAGGTATCTGGACGGTGTCGCACCGGGCGTGCGGACACTGGCCGTCGAGCACAGCGGCAACTCGACCGACAGCCCCGAGGAGGCCGACGCGATCATCGCCGAGATCCGCGCACTGCTGGGCACCCCGTGGACCGACGAAGACGACACCGTCGCGCTCGACCAGCACCACATCCTGGTGGTGACCCCGTACAACGCCCAGGTGGTGCTGCTGCGGCGGCGACTCGACGCGGCGGACCTGCCCGATGTGCAGGTCGGCACCGTCGACAAGTTCCAGGGCCGACAGGCCCCGGTGGTGTTCGTGTCCATGACCGCCTCCTCGATCGACGACGTGCCGCGCGGCATCGGCTTCCTGCTGAACCGCAACCGGCTCAATGTGGCGATCAGCCGCGCCAAGTACGCGGCGGTGCTGGTGCGTTCGGCGCAGCTGACCGATTACCTGCCCGGACAACCGGACGGGCTGATCGACCTCGGAGCGTTCCTCGCCCTCACCGCGTGTGATACACCGGCGGGGTGACCGAACCGCTGTCCGCCGCGCTGCTCGAGGCACTCGCCGGGATCGTCGGCGCCGGCCAACTGAGCACCGACCCCGATGTGCTGACCGGTCGCGCGGTCGACTACACCGGGCGCTACCGCGGCGCCGCCGGGGCGTTGGTGCGCCCGGGATCGGCGGCGGAGGTGGCCGCGGTGTTGCGGGCCTGCCGGGACGCCGGGGCGTATGTGACGGTGCAGGGCGGGCGCACCAGCCTGGTCGCGGGCACGGTGCCCGAGCGCGGGGATGTACTGCTGTCGACCGAGCGGCTCACCGCCATCGAAGCCGTCGACACCGTCGAGCGCCGGGTGCGGGTGGGGGCCGGGGCGACCCTGGCCGCGGTGCAGCGCGCCGCGGGTGCGGCCAGTCTGCTGTTCGGGGTGGATCTGGCCGCCCGGGATTCGGCGACGGTCGGCGGGATGGCCTCCACCAACGCCGGCGGTCTGCGCACCGTGCGCTACGGCAACATGGGCGAACAGGTCATCGGCCTGGATGTCGCGCTGCCGGACGGCACGGTACTGCGCCGGCACAGCGAGGTCCGCCGGGACAACACCGGCTACGACCTGACCGCGTTGTTCGTCGGCGCCGAGGGCACCCTCGGCGTGATCACCGCCCTCGATCTGCGGTTGCATCCGGTGCCCGCGCACCGGGTCACCGCGGTGGCCGGGTTCGCCGATCTGGACGCGTTGATCCGGGTGGGCCGCCGCTTCCGGGACGCCGACGGGATCGCCGCACTGGAACTCATCGACGCCCGCGCGGCGCTGCTGACCGCCGAGCACCTCGGCATCGCGGCCCCGGTGACCGGGGACTGGATGCTGCTGATCGAACTCGCCGGGGACACCGACCACACCGAGAGCCTCGCCGAGGCGCTGGAGGACGCCGAGCTGGCCGGCGAACCCGCGGTCGGCATCGACACCGTCGCCTCCCAGCGGCTGTGGCAGGTACGGGAATCCGTCGGCGAGGTGCTGGGCGCCTACGGTCCGCCGCTGAAGTTCGACGTGTCGCTGCCGCTGGCCGCCATCCCCGGGTTCACCACCGCCGCGGTGGATCTCGTCGCCGGGCACGCCCCGGAGGCGATCCCGGTGCTGTTCGGTCACATCGGGGAAGGCAATCTGCACCTGAACCTGGTGCGGTGCACCCTCGACGGGGACGCCGAACGTGCGCTGTACTCGGCGATGATGGCGCTGATCGCCGAGCACGGCGGCAACGTCAGCTCCGAGCACGGGGTCGGCAGCCGGAAGCGGGACTATCTGTCGATGGCCCGCACCGAGGCCGACATCGCGGCGATGCGCACGGTCAAGACCGCGCTCGATCCGACGGGATATCTCAACCCTGCTGTGCTGTTCCGGTGACCACCGGCGGCCTAGCCTCGCTGGTATGGCTATCGACGGTCCCGCCGCGCGTCGCTTCGTGTACCTGTCCGCGCGACTGCTGGACCGGCACCGCATGGCCGCCCTGCTTGACGACGCCCCGGTCGAGCCGATCCTGAAAGCCCTTGCCGCCTACCGCAATCCCGACGGCGGCTATGGGCATGCGCTGGAGCCCGACGTCCGCGGACCCAACAGCGAGACGACCTCGACCCTGCACGCCCTGGAGATCCTCGACGAAATCGGCGCGCTGTCGCATCCGCTGGCCGCAGTGTCGGACTGGGTCACCGCGGTGGCCGACCCCGACGGGGGTGTGCCGTTCGCGCTGCGCACCTCCGCCGGATACCCGATGGCCCCGTGGATGGCGCCGGTCGGCGGTTCCCACCTCACCTTCGGTCTGGCCGGGCTGCTCGGCGCGGCCGGCGACGATTCGACCTGGCTTCGGACGGCCACGCACTGGTGTTGGCGGCGCACCGAAGACGTCGACAACCTCGGTGGATACACGCTGAAATTCGCGTTGGCATTTCTGGACCGGGCCGCCGACGCCGACCGCGCGGCACGGGTGATCGAGACGCTGCGGCCGCTGGTGCGCGCCGACGGTTCGGTGCCGGTACAGGGCGGCACACCCGACGAGGCGCTGTCCGCGCTGACGCTGTCCCCGCAGCCCGGTCTGCGCAGTCGCGCGCTGTTCAGCACCGAGCAGATCGAGACCGGACTCGACGCGCTGGAGGCCGGCCAACAGGACGACGGCGGATGGCTGTTCGACTGGTCCGCGTGGGCGCCCGCCCAGTCCACCGAGTGGCGGGGACTGGTGACGTTGCGGGCGCTGCAGACGCTGCGCGCCAACGGCCGGATCTGAGCCCGTCAGTCGTCGCGGGAGTGCCGGCCGCGGGCCGGGCGGGCATGCCGGCCGGCGGGCAGGTCGTCCTCGGTGACCGCCGCCGGCGGTTCCGTCGGCTGCAGCCAGCCCTGCTGATCGCTGTGGAATCCGTTGCGGGCCGGGTGCTCCGGCGGGGCCGGCCAGCCGTCGAGCACGCTGTCCCAGGCCGGCTCCGGTTCGTGCTCGGGCTCCTCGGTGGGATGTGACCAGGTCTCCACCGGGCCCGGATGCCAGACCTCGACCGGGGCGTGCAGCGGGTGTTCCACGTGGTCGTAGAGACGGTCGGTGATCGGGTCGTCGGTGACGACCTCGACGATGTCGGTGGGCGGGTCCGCGGGCGGGGTCACCGGCTGCCAGTCGACCGTGTACTCGATGTAGTCGTCCTCTTCGTCCCACGTCTCGTCGAGCGAATGCTGTTCGTCGACGGGCGCGGCCTGCGCGGGGACCACGGCGGGAACCGGGACCGGCGTCGTGCTGAACCCGCGCAGGAAGATCGCCCCGGCCACCCCGAACAGGGCGACGAACGCCGGCAGCAGCAGCGATTGGGACAGCGCCTCGGAGAACGGGCCGAACAGGAAGCGCGGCAACTCCGGCGCCGGGCCCTCACCGCGCACCGGGGCCCCCGCGCCGGACAGTTCCGCACCGATCCGGCTGGTCATGAACGCGGCCATGGCCGCGCTGCCCAGCACCGCGCCGACCTGCCGGGTGGTGTTGTACACCCCGGAACCGGCGCCCGCCGACTCCGGCGGCAGGTTGCGGGTGGCCGTCGCCGCCAGCGGCGACCAGACGAACGACATCCCGATTCCCATGAAGAGCAGCGGCAGCACCAGCCGCCAGATCGGCGTCGCCGGCGTCAGGTCGATGGACAGCCAGGTCAGTCCGATGGCCAGCATGGAGAACCCGAACCCGATGATGGGCGCCGGGTGGGCCCGGTCGACGATCCGGCCGACCAGTGGGGCCAGCGCACCGGAGGCGATCGCCATCGGCGCGGTCAGCAGCGCCGAACGGGTGAAGGACAGTCCCGCCACGATCGGCGCGAAGAACATCACCGGCAGGATCATCGCGGTGACCGCGAAACTGATGATCGCCACCCCGACGGTGGACAGCGTGAAGTCACGGTCGGCGAAGATGCCCAGCGGGATGAGCGGCTCCCGCGGGTTGACCGACTGCCAGTAGACGAACACCACCATGAGTGCGGCGCCGGTGGCCATCAACGCCCAGATCCACGGCGCCCAGTCGTGCGACTGCCCCTCCTGCAGACCGAACACGATCAGGAACATCGCCAGACCCGACAGCACCACCCCGAGGATGTCGAAGTCGTGGTTCGTGGTGGGCAGCGTCGGCACCAGCCAGTACGCCAACCCCAGACCGATGATGCCGATCGGGACGTTGACGAAGAAGATCCACTGCCAGCCGAGCCCGTCGACCAGCACGCCGCCGGCGATCGGGCCGACCAGCGTCGCGACGCCCGCGGTGGCACCCCACACGCTCATCGCCACACCGCGCCCGGCGGCCGGGAAGATCCGGGTGATCAGCGACAGGGTCTGCGGGGTCAGCAGCGCCGCCCCGAATCCCTGCACCACCCGCGCCGCGATGAGCATCTCGATCGACCCGGACAAACCGCACCACAGCGAGGCGGCGGTGAACACCGCCAAGCCGATCAGGTACAGGTTCTTCGGCCCGAACCGGTCCCCGAGCCGGCCGGCCACCAGCAGCGGCACGGCGTAGGCCAGCAGATAGGCGCTGGTCACCCAGATGACACCGTCGTAGTCGGTGCCCAGCACCTCCATGATCCGCTTGTTGGCGACCGCCACGATGGTGGAGTCGACCAGGATCATGAAGAACCCGACCAGCATCGCCCACAGGGCGTGCCAGGGGTTGGCGGAACCGGCCCCTCCGGTCAGCCGGGGAGCCACGGGCGCGGGTCGATCAGAGCGGTACTCGGACATCTACTTCGTCATCGGGGAGATCGGCGTCTTCGGACAGATCAAGGATCTGCCCGACGGTACGTACCCGCCCGAATCCCGACAAGTCAGAGACGGTCACATCCCGGCCGCGAAACGCTCACTCAGGCGGGTTCGGCGAGCGGGTCGCCGAGTACCTGGTCTGCCGTGAGGTCGTCGGCGTCCTCGTCCGCCGGACGGGAGGAGGTGCCGACGAACAGCATCGCGGCCAGCGCGATCCCGGACCCGACCAGCATCACCAACGCCAGCGCGAACCCGTCGTTGCCGAGCACGCCGACCACCGGGGCGGTCACCGCGCCGAGCCCGAACTGGGCGGCACCCAGCAGCGCGGCCGAGGTGCCCGCGGCGTCGTGGTGCCGGGACAACGCCACCGCCGACGCGTTCGGCAGCACCAGGCCCATCGCGCCGAGGATGACCATCACCGGGGCCAGGAATCCGGCCAGGCCCGCGATGCCGGTGACCGCGAGCACCACGAAGACGGCAGCGGCGAGGACGGAGACGATGAGCGCGACCCGCAGCACCGCCTGCGGCGAGAATCTGCGCAGCAACACCACATTGGACTGTGTCGCCCCGATCAGGACGATCGCCCCCGCCGCGAACACCAGCGCGAAGGATTGCTGGTCCATCCCGTACTCACCCTGCAGCACGAACGGCGCGGCCGAGATGTAGCCGAACAGGCCGGCCATGCTGAGCGCGGCCACCAACACCAGGGTGACGAACCGGAAATCGCGCAGCAGTTCGCCGTACGTCGAGACGATGGACCGCACATGCAACGGCCGGCGGCGGGCCACCGGCAGCGTCTCCGGCAGCGCCAACGCCGCCAGCAGCAGCAACAGCCCGGCCAGCACCACCAGCACCGCGAACACCCAGTGCCAGGACGCCTTGAGCAGCACCACCGCGCCCAGCGACGGCGCGACGACCGGGGCCACCCCGAGCACCAGGATCAGCCGCGACATCACGGTGGCCGCCGCGGTGTCCACATAGAGATCGCCGACGACGGCCACGGCCACCACCGCGGCCGCGGCGGCGCCGAAACCCTGCAGCACGCGCCCGGCGCCGAGCACCCCGACGTTGGGCGCGAACAGGCACACCAGCGAGGCCAGCATGTGCAGCACGATGCCGGCCATCAACGGCAGGCGGCGCCCCAGCGAATCGGACAGCGGCCCGATCACCAGTTGCCCGAACGCCAGCCCGGCAAGGGTGCCGGTGAGGGTCAGCTGCACCACCGCGGAGCTCACCGAGAGGTCCTCGGCGATACCCGGCAACGCGGGCAGATACATGTCGATCGTCAGCGGGCCGAGCGCAACCATCAAACCCAGGACGGTGATCATCCGGAGCCTGCTGGGCGCCACTGGCTCGTTCGTCACGCCCAGGGATGTTGCCACGCCAAGGCGCAGCGCCGCACACCGGTTTTTTCTTCCCGGATCCCGGCGTGACCACCATCACCATGCCCCGGGTTGACGACCGGGCACCCGGAGTGCGCCCCCGCTCGTTGACGGAGCACTAGCCTGGGTATCCGGCCCCCTGGGAGACATTCCGGGGATGCGAGGGGAGAACGCCGATGAACGCTCGTTCCAGCAAAAAGAACCTGCCCGCGGTACGCGAGGGGGCCGACGAGGATCCCAGCGCGGTCGCCAAACTGCTGTCCCAGGTCCTGGAGCGCAGCACCCGGCTGCAGGGTCCGGCGGTCACCGCCTACGTCAACCGGCTGCGCGCCGGCCGGCCCGACGCCACCCCGGCCGACATCGTCGCCGCGCTGGAGAAGCACTACCTGGCCGCGGTGATGGCCAGCGGCGCCGCGGTGGGGTCGGCCGCAGCGTTCCCGGGTATCGGCACGCTGGCCGCGATGTCCGCGGTCGCCGGCGAGACCCTGGTCTTTCTCGAGGCGACCGCGGTGTTCGCGCTCGCCGTCGCCGAGGTGCACGGTGTGCCGGCCGATCATCGCGAGCGCCGCCGCGCGCTGGTACTGGCCGTGCTGGTCGGCGAGGACAGCAAGCATGCGGTCGCCGATCTGCTCGGCACCGGCCGCACCAGCGGGGCGTGGATGGCCGACGGCGCCGCAACGCTGCCGCTGCCCGCGGTCGCCCAGCTGAACAACCGGCTCGTGCGGTACTTCGTGAAGCGCTACACCCTCAAGCGCGGCGCGCTCGCGTTCGGCAAGTTGCTGCCGGTGGGTGTCGGCGCGGTCGTCGGCGGTGTCGGGAACCGGTTGATGGGCAAGCGCATCATCGCCAATGCCCGCCTGGCGTTCGGGAACCCACCGGCGAGGTGGCCCTCGACGCTGCGCATGCTGCCGACCGCGCAGCCATGACAGCGGCCCGCACGCGTTCACCTATCTAGATATGTCGGCCGATAGCTCGAGGCGTTAGCCTTAAGCGGCCGAGTGCGGAAAATCAACAACCAGCGGCGGGTGTGTCAGACGACGTCTGCCGCGACGGACGGAATCGAGGCGAATAGCTGCTGTGAGCAGTTCACCTTCCCCCTTTGGACAGAACGAATGGCTCGTCGAAGAGATGTATCGCAAATTCCGCGAGGATCCTTCGTCGGTCGATCCCAGCTGGCACGAATTCCTGGTCGATTACGCCCCCGAACCGATCGATAATTCGGCAGAGACTGCCCCTGCCAAGACCTCCGCCCCGGCGGCGCCCCAGGCCTCCCCGAAGAGCGGTGCCAACAGCGACGCGCCGGCCAAGAAGCCTGAGTCGAAGAAGACCGACACCACCAAGGCCGACACCAAGACGCCCGAGGCGAAGAAGCCCGAACCCAAGAAGGCCGAGGCCAAGCCGGCCCAGCCCGCCGCCAAGGCGGCCACCGACGGCAGCGAGAACGCCGTGCTGCGCGGCGCCGCCGCGGCCGTGGTCAAGAACATGAACGCCTCGCTGGAGGTGCCCACCGCGACCAGCGTGCGGGCCATCCCGGCCAAGGCGATGATCGACAACCGCGTGGTCATCAACAACCACCTCAAGCGCACCCGCGGCGGCAAGATCAGCTTCACCCACCTGCTCGGTTACGCGATCGTGCAGGCGGTCAAGAAGTTCCCGAACATGAACCGGCACTTCGCCGAGGTGGACGGCAAGCCCAACGCGGTCACACCAGCTCACACGAATCTCGGTCTGGCGATCGACCTGGCGGGCAAGGACGGGTCCCGCCAGCTGGTGGTCGCGGCCATCAAGAAGTGCGAGACCATGGCGTTCGGCCAGTTCATCGCCGCCTACGAGGACATCGTGCGGCGCGCCCGGGACGGCAAGCTGACCGCCGAGGACTTCTCCGGGGTGACGATCTCGCTGACCAACCCGGGCACCATCGGCACCGTGCACTCGGTGCCGCGACTGATGCGCGGCCAGGGTGCCATCATCGGCGCCGGTGCCATGGAGTACCCGGCCGAGTTCCAGGGCGCCTCCGAGGAGCGCATCGCCGAACTCGGTATCGGCAAGCTGATCACGCTGACGTCGACCTACGACCACCGCATCATCCAGGGTGCGGAATCGGGCGACTTCCTGCGCACCGTGCACCAACTGCTGCTCGACGACGAGTTCTACGACGAGATCTTCACCGAGCTCGGTATCCCCTACGAGCCGATCCGGTGGCGCACCGACAACCCGGACTCCATCGCGGACAAGAACGCGCGCGTCATCGAGCTGATCGCCGCCTACCGCAACCGCGGGCACCTGATGGCCGACATCGATCCGTTGCGCCTGGACAAGACCCGCTTCCGCAGCCACCCCGACCTCGACGTGCTCACCCACGGGCTGACGCTGTGGGATCTGGACCGCGAGTTCAAGGTCGACGGTTTCGCCGGTGCCGAGTACAAGAAGCTGCGCGACGTGCTGTCGGTGCTGCGCGACGCCTACTGCCGGCACGCCGGTGTGGAGTACACCCACATCCTGGAACCCGAGCAGCAGCGCTGGATTCAGGAACGCGTCGAGACCAAGCACGGCAAGCCGACGGTCGCCGAGCAGAAGTACATTCTGTCCAAGCTGAACGCGGCCGAGGCCTTCGAGACCTTCCTGCAGACCAAATATGTTGGGCAGAAGCGCTTCTCACTGGAGGGCGCGGAGACCGTCATTCCGATGATGGACGCCGCGATCGACCAGGCCGCCGAGCA
Organism: Mycobacterium sp. AMU20-3851; assembly: GCF_043974665.1. Lineage (NCBI taxonomy): Bacteria > Bacillati > Actinomycetota > Actinomycetes > Mycobacteriales > Mycobacteriaceae > Mycobacterium > Mycobacterium sp. AMU20-3851. The sequence goes on along the minus strand of NZ_CP146371.1, from coordinate 1,340,539 downwards.
CGGTCTCGACGAGGTCGTCATCGGTATGCCGCACCGCGGCCGGCTCAACGTGCTGGCCAATATCGTCGGCAAGCCCTACAGCCAGATCTTCGGCGAGTTCGAGGGCAACCTCAATCCGTCCCAGGCGCACGGGTCCGGCGACGTCAAGTACCACCTCGGCGCCACCGGCACCTATCTGCAGATGTTCGGGGACAACGACATTGCGGTATCGCTGGTCGCCAACCCCAGCCACCTGGAGGCGGTCGACCCGGTGCTGGAGGGCCTGGTCCGCGCCAAGCAGGACATGATCGACTTCGCGTCCGCCGACGAGCACGATGCGTTCTCGGTGGTGCCGATGATGTTGCACGGTGACGCCGCCTTCGCCGGCCAGGGCGTGGTCGCCGAGACGCTGAACCTGGCGCTGCTGCGCGGCTACCGCACCGGCGGCACCATCCATATCATCGTCAACAACCAGATCGGTTTCACCACCTCCCCGCACGACTCGCGGTCCAGCGAGTACTGCACCGACGTGGCGAAGATGGTGGGCGCGCCGATCTTCCACGTCAACGGCGATGATCCCGAGGCGTGTGTCTGGGTGGCCAAGCTGGCCATGGACTTCCGTCAGCAGTTCAAGAAGGACGTCGTCATCGACATGCTGTGCTACCGCCGCCGTGGGCACAACGAGGGCGATGACCCGTCGATGACCCAGCCCGGCATGTACGACGTGATCGACACCAAGCGCGGGGTGCGCAAGACCTACACCGAGGCGTTGATCGGCCGCGGTGACATCTCGATGAAGGAAGCCGAGGACGCGCTGCGCGACTACCAGGGCCAACTGGAGCGGGTGTTCAACGAGGTCCGCGAGCTGGAGAAGCACGAGATCGAGCCGAGTGAGTCGGTCGAGGCCGATCAGCAGACGCCGAAGGGGCTGAACACCGCCGTCGACAAGGCGGTGCTGGCCCGCATCGGCGACGCGCACCTGGCCGCCCCGGACGGCTTCAACGTGCACCCCCGGGTGCAGCCGGTGCTGGACAAGCGCCGCGAGATGGCCTACGAGGGCAAGGTCGACTGGGCATTCGGGGAGCTGCTCGCACTGGGTTCGCTTGTCTCCGAAGGCAAGACGGTCCGCCTCACCGGTCAGGACGTGCGCCGCGGCACCTTCACCCAGCGCCACGCCGTCATCATCGACCGCAAGACCGGCGCCGAGTTCACCCCGCTGGACCTGCTGACCACCGACGCCGACGGCAACCCCAACGGCGGCCGTTTCATGGTCTACGACTCGGCACTCTCGGAGTTCGCCGCGGTGGGCTTCGAGTACGGCTACTCGGTGGGCAACCCCGACGCGATCGTGTTGTGGGAGGCGCAGTTCGGTGACTTCGTCAACGGCGCCCAGTCGATCATCGACGAGTTCATCTCCTCCGGTGAGGCCAAGTGGGGCCAGCTCGCCGATGTGGTGCTGTTGCTGCCGCACGGCCATGAGGGCCAGGGACCCGACCACACCTCCGGACGCATCGAGCGGTTCCTGCAGCTGTGTGCCGAGGGTTCGATGACGGTCGCCATGCCGTCGACACCGGCGAACTACTTCCACCTGCTGCGCCGGCACGCACTGGACGGCATCAACCGGCCGTTGATCGTCTTCACCCCGAAGTCGATGCTGCGCAACAAGGCCGCCGTCAGCGAGGTGCGGGACTTCACCGAGGTCAAGTTCCGGTCCATCCTGGAGGAGCCCACCTACGAGGACGGCATCGGTGACCGGTCGAAGGTGACCCGGGTGCTGCTCACCAGCGGCAAGATCTACTACGAGCTGGTGGCCCGCAAGAACAAGGAGCAGCGCGACGACGTCGCCATCGTGCGCATCGAGCAGCTCTACCCGCTGCCGCGGCGCCGGCTCAACGCCACCCTGGAGCAGTACCCCAACGTGAAGCAGTACTTCTGGGTCCAGGAAGAGCCGGCCAACCAGGGTGCATGGCCGACGTTCGGGTTGTCGCTGCCGGAGCTGTTGCCGGAGAAGCTGACCGGCATCAAGCGCATCTCGCGCCGTGCCATGTCGGCCCCGTCGTCGGGTTCGTCGAAGGTGCACGCCGTCGAACAGCAGGAGATCATCGACGAGGCGTTCGCCTGACTTTCGCGAGCGTGCGTGTCTGCGCCCCGACACTCCGGTGTCGGGGCGCAGTTCGTGCACGCTCGTGGCGCTAGAAGCCGAGCAGCCCCAGCGGCACGGGGGACTCACCGTCGGCGATCGAGGCGACCGCGCCCGGGCAGAACGCCGAGATCGCGAAGCCGGTGAACATGGTGGCCGGTCCGAGCGGACGGCCGATGGTGTCGGCGACCCGCCCTGCGACATCGGCGACGTCCTGTCCCCCGTCGGCCAGCATCGGGCACACCGACCGGCCCGCCGAGATCGCGTCGGCCGGGTTGATCCCGCTCAGTGCGGTGCCGTCGAGGGTGCTCAGGAAGTCACCGGCGGGGTCAGCCTGCGCCGGCGCCGCGCAGAGCAGGCCGGCGGAGAGCGCCGCAGCCGCGGTCACCATTAATCGCATACGCATCATGCTGGGAAATCGGCCCCCGTGGGCGGGCCGTTACCGAGGGTGTGCACAAAGTGCACCACCGGGCCGGGAACCCGGTGCGGTTCACCCTGGCGGCCCGGGAGATCGTCGTCACATGATGGTCGCGGGACCCGACCTGTCTCGATACCCGCGGTAACGGCTAAGGTCGATGACAATCGAGCAACCAGTACGTCATGGAGGAGTACGCATGGAGGGCTTTGCCGGAAAAGTTGCCGTCGTCACCGGTGCGGGGTCGGGCATCGGGCAGGCGCTGGCCGTCGAGTTGGGGCGCTCGGGCGCCAAGCTGGCGATCAGCGATGTCGACACCGACGGACTGGCGGTCACCGAGGAACGGCTGAAGGCCATCGGTGTCCCGGTCAAGGCTGACCGTCTCGACGTCACCGAGCGCGAAGCCTTCGAGCTGTACGCGGCGTCGGTGAAGGAACACTTCGGCAAGGTCAACCAGATCTACAACAACGCCGGCATCGCCTTCAGCGGCGATGTGGAGGTCACCTCCTACAAGGACCTCGAGCGGGTGATGGACGTCGACTTCTGGGGTGTGGTCAACGGCACCAAGGCGTTCCTGCCGCACCTGATCGAATCCGGGGACGGGCACGTCGTGAACGTGTCCAGCGTGTTCGGGCTGTTCGCGGTGCCCGGCCAGGCCGCCTACAACTCGGCGAAGTTCGCCGTGCGCGGGTTCACCGAGGCGCTGCGCCAGGAGATGGCGCTGGCCAAGCATCCGGTCAAGGTGACCTGTGTGCATCCCGGCGGGATCAAGACCGCCATCGCGCGCAACGCCACCGCCGCCGAGGGCATCGACGTGGCCGAGATGGCCAAGGCCTTCGACACCAAGCTGGCCCGCACCAGCCCGGAGCGCGCCGCGCAGATCATCATGGAGGCCGTCCGCAAGGACCGGGCCCGGGTGCTCGTCGGCGCGGACGCCAAGATCCTCGACATCATCATCCGGATCACCGGGGCCGGATATCAGAAGCTGTTCGCCACGGCGGCCAACGCGATGGTCCCCAAGCCCAAGAAGTAGTCAGTGCCCCAGCGGGTTGGCGTCGAGCCAGGCGGTCGCGACCGCCCCCGGCTCGGCGCCGGCCGCGGCCTCGGCGCGCAGCTGGGCCAGCGCATCGGTGTCGAGCACCCCGGCCAGCTCGTTGAGCGACCGTAACTGGCTCTGGCTCAACGTGTTCCGGCGGTAGATCGGCACCACGTTCTCGGCCCGGATCAACGCGGTCCGGTCCGCGAGCTCGGTCAGATCCTCGGGGACGTCCGGGGCGGCCGCCGTCGTCCAGGCGATGTCGACCTTGTTCGCGCGCAGCGCCGCCCACAGCGCCTCGACGTCGGCGAACTCCCGGGCCGCGCGCGGTGTGCAGGTGCCGATCGCCTCGGGCACCCGGGCCCCCTGCACCGCACCGGGGGTGATGTCCGCGCACCGCGCGATCAGGGCGGTGACGTCACCGGCCCGCCAGTCCCCCACGGTGTCGGCGGTGACCGCGATGGTCGGTTTGTCCGACGCCCCGTCGGCGTAGTCACCGGCCCCGAGGCCCTCGGGCAGCGCGCCGATCATGGCGCGGTACACCTGCGCGGCCGAGCGGGCCGCGGCGTCCGGGGCGAACCGGGCGAGCACCTCGCCGGTGAATCCGGGGGCCACGTCGACCTCACCGGAGTCCAACCCGCCCAACGGATCCGGGACCTCCCGGACGTGCGCCGGGCTGCCGTAGTAGCGCAGCGCGGCGGCATACAGATGAGCCAACAGCACCGATTCGGTGTCCGCGCCGACGGCCACCGACGGCGGCGCCGGCGGCGGCCCACCGCAGCCTGCGATCAGCAGTGCGGCGAGCAGCACCGCCAGCCGGCGCATCGTCGGGCGGACCTCAGACCCCGGATGCTTCGGCGACCGCGGCGGCCACGGCCGGGCCGACCCGCGGGTCCAACGCGCTGGGTACGATGTGGTCGACCGCCAGGTCATCCCCGACCACCGAGAAGATCGCATGCGCGGCAGCGACTTTCATCTCCTCGGTGATGCGCCGCGCTCCGGCGTCCAGGGCGCCGCGGAACACACCGGGGAAGGCCAGCACATTGTTGATCTGGTTCGGGAAGTCGCTGCGGCCGGTCGCCACCACCGAGGCGTACTTGCGGGCGACGTCCGGGTGGATCTCCGGATCCGGGTTCGACAACGCGAAAACGATGCCCTTGGGCGCCATCGTCGCGATCGCCGCCTCGGGCACCAGCCCGGCGGACACCCCGAGGAAGACGTCGGCCCCGTCGAGAGCCTCGGGCACCCCGCCGGTCAGGCCGCGCGGGTTGGTGCGCTGGGCGAGCTCGGCCTTGAAGGCGTTGAGGTCGCTGCGGCCGGACTCCACGATGCCCTTGCTGTCCAGCACCACGATGTCGGTGACGCCGCTGTTGAGCAGGATGTTGGTGCACGCGACGCCGGCGGCTCCGGCACCGGACACCACGACCTTGAGCGAGGTGATGTCCCGCTCGAGCACCTTGACCGCGCCGAGCAGGGCGGCCAGCACCACGATGGCGGTGCCGTGCTGATCGTCGTGCATCACCGGGCAGTCCAGCGCCTCGATGACCCGGCGCTCGATCTCGAAGCAGCGGGGAGCCGAGATGTCCTCCAGGTTCACCGCGCCGAAGGTCGGGCGCAGCCGGATCAGGGTCTCGACGATCTCGTCGGGGTCCTTGGTGTCCAGCACGATCGGGATGGAGTTCAGACCACCGAAGGTCTTGAACAGGGCGCTCTTGCCCTCCATGACAGGCAGTGAGGCCGCGGCGCCGATGTCTCCGAGGCCCAGCACGGCGCTGCCGTCGCTCACCACGGCCACCAGCCGGTTGGCCCAGGTGTACTTCGCGGCCAACGCCGCATCGGCGGCGATGGCACGGCTCACCTGAGCTACGCCGGGGGTATAGGCGATCGAGAGAGCGCGCTGGGTGTCCAGCGGCTCCTTCAATTCGACCGAGAGTTTGCCACCCTCGTGGGCCGCGAAGATCTCCGCGTCATCGACGACAACCTGGGGGGTCTTAACCATTTCCGACACGTCGGTCACGTTACTTCACGTCCGGAACTCACCGGCACCGGTTCCCCGCTGGTGAGGGGTCGGAAATGCGACTGACTAGTAACATCTGGGCGTGGGAGACGCGGTTTGCGCCCCCGGACCATGGAGGTCGCGATGCCGTCTTTCCGCCCCCTGCCACCGTCTATGCCGAGGGCGGGCGGACGCCGCTCGGCCCCCGCACCGGGCGCCGCCGGGATCCACATCCCGGTCTCGCAGGCCATGGTCGACTGCGGCGTCTACTGCGACGGTGCCCGGCTGCCCGGTAAGTACAGCCACGCGGCGGCCCTGGACAAGGTGCACGAGATCGAGGCCCGGGGCGGCACCGCCTTCGTCTGGATCGGCCTGCACGAACCGGATGATCATCAGATGCAGACGGTCGCCGATGTGTTCGGCCTGCACTCGCTGGCCGTCGAGGACGCCGTGCACGCCCATCAGCGGCCCAAGCTGGAGCGCTACGGCGAGACCCTGTTCCTGGTGCTCAAGACGGTGACCTATGTCGAGCACGAGTCCATGGCCAACGCCCGCGAGATCGTGGAGACCGGCGAGATCATGATCTTCGTCGGGCCGGACTTCGTGGTGACGGTCCGGCACGGTGAGCACAGTGGACTGGCCGGGGTGCGTAAGCGGCTGGAGGAGTCCCCGGCGCATCTGCGGCTGGGCCCGTATTCGGTCATGCACGCCATCGCCGACGCGATCGTCGACAGCTATCTCGATGTCACAGACCTCATCGAGACCGACATCGACACCATGGAGGAGCACATCTTCTCCCCGGTCAAGCAGACCAACATCGAGACCATCTATCTGCTCAAGCGCGAGGTGGTGGAACTGCGCCGGGCGGTCAGCCCGCTGGCCACCGATCTGCAGCGCATCGGCACCGACCACGCCGACATCGTCAACGTCGACGTCCGCCAGTACATGGGCGACGTGCTCGACCACACCATCAAGGCCGCCGACCGGATCGCCGCCTACGACGACATGCTCAGCTCGCTGGTGCAGGCCGCCCTCGGCAAGGTCGCGATGCAGCAGAACGTGGACATGCGCAAGATCTCGGCCTGGGTGGCGATCGCCGCGGTGCCCACCGCGATCGCCGGCATCTACGGGATGAACTTCGAGCACATGCCCGAACTGCACGCCACCTGGGGCTATCCCCTGGTGCTGCTGGTCATGTTCACGGTGTGCACGTTGCTGTACCGGACGTTCCGGCGCAACCACTGGCTCTGAGCGGCGATTTGTGGAGTTTTGGCCGGAATGGTTCCGGCTAAAACTCCACAAATCATCTGGGTCAGGAGGGCTCGGAGGCGCGCCGGCCCGCATCGAACACGTCCACCCCGTCGGTGCGCCAGGCCTCACGCATGGCCTCGGCGCCCTTGAGCCGCACCCAGGCCGCCTCGGTCGGGGTGATCGGGGTGGCCTGCAGCACCGTCACCGCCGAAAGCGGTTCGGGCAGCGCCACATCCTGCACCGGGCTGGGGCCCAGCAGGAACGCGGTGAACGGTGCGGTGCGGGGGCCGGAGGGGGCGTCCACGGTGAACAGCGGCCCACTCAGGTCGACCAGCGCGTCGGGTTCGAGCACCAGCCCCTCCACCGACGGCGCGGCGGCCAGCACCGCCATCGAGCGGGCCAGGCCGACCGGACTGGGCGGGCGCAGCGACACCATCACCTCGGCGCGCGGTCCCAACTGGGTGTCGGTGACGAAGTCGGTCGGGTCGACCATCGGGTAACGCGAACAGCCCAGCGTGACAAAGTGACTCACCCCGTCGGCGTCGGGGCCGAAGCGCAGCACCGAGATCCGTTCTGCGCCCAGGAAGGTGACATTGGCCTCGGCCGGGTCACCGACCACACCGGCGGCGGCGAAGTGCTGCCGCAACCGGTCCCGGACCTCGGCGAGTACGTCGACCACTACTTCGCGGGTGGGACGGACAGATTGACCCCGCTGTCGGCGTCGAACAGGATCAGCTTGGAGGTGTCCACCGCCAGCTCGGTCTTCTGCCCGGAGCGCGCCTGTGAATCGGCCGAAACCCGTGCCACGAACTCGTTCTCACCGACACCGGACTCCGCGGCCAGCTCGGCGAGCTGGGCCGCCTTCGCGCCCGAGCCCTCGGTACGGAAGTGCAGATACTTGTCCGCGCCCAGGGACTCCACCAGGTCGACGTCGACCTCGAAGGTCAGTCCCCGGATCCTGGTGTAGGAATCGATCAGCGCGGCATCGTCGAAGTGCTCCGGGCGGATACCGGCGATCACGTTGGCGGCCTTGGGATGCTGGTCGAGCACCTGCTGGGCCTCATCGGTGAGCACCACCTCGCCGAACGGCAGCTTGATGCTGCCGTCGGTCAGCGTGGCCGGGAAGAAGTTCATCCCCGGGGACCCGATGAATCCGGCGACGAACAGGTTGGCCGGGGTGTGGTACAGCTCGTCGGGGGTGCCGATCTGCTGTGCGACACCGGCCAGCATGACGACCACCCGGTCCCCCAGCGTCATCGCCTCGGTCTGATCGTGGGTGACATACACGGTGGTGGTGCCCAGTCGGTCCTGCAGCCGGGCGATCTCGGTGCGCATCTGCACACGCAGCTTGGCGTCCAGGTTCGACAACGGCTCGTCCATCAGGAATGCCTTGGGGCTGCGGACGATTGCGCGCCCCATGGCCACCCGCTGGCGCTGGCCACCGGAGAGCTGGGAGGGTTTGCGGTCCAGCAGCTGCGACAGGTCGAGGATCTTCGCGGTCTCCTCCACCTTGCGGTTGATCTCGTCCTTGGCGACCTTGGCCAGCGTCAACGGGAAGGCGATGTTCTGCCGGACCGTCATGTGCGGATACAGCGCGTAGGACTGGAACACCATGGCGATGTCGCGGTCCTTGGGCGCCTTCTCGTTGACCCGCTCCCCGCCGATACTCAGGTCCCCGGAGCTGATGTCCTCCAGGCCCGCAATCATGTTCAGCGTGGTGGACTTTCCGCACCCGGACGGACCGACCAGGATGATGAACTCGCCGTCGGCGATGGTGAGGGAGAGGTCCTTCACCGCCGTGGCGCCGTTGGCGTAGCTCTTCGACACCCGATCCAGCACGATTTCGGCCATGAGAATACCCGCTACCCCTTCACCGCGCCGGAGGTCAACCCGGCCACGATCCGTCGCTGAAAAATGAGAACAAAGATGATGATCGGCACGGTGATGACCATCGCGCCCGCCGCGATCGACCCGGTCGGTTCCTCGAACTGCGAACTGCCGGTGAAGTTGGCGATCGCCACCGGCGCGGTGATCGCCCGCTCGGTCGCGGTCAGCGACAACGCGAGCAGCAGGTCGTTCCAGGCGAAGATGAACACCAGGATGGCGGCGGTGACGATCCCGGGCGCGGCCAGCGGCGCGATCACCTTGCGGAAGGCCTGCCCCGGTGTGGCGCCGTCCATCTTCGCGGCCTTCTCCAGATCCCAGGGGATCTCCTTGAAGAAGGCGCTCATGGTGTAGATCGCCAGCGGCAGCGCGAAGGTGATGTACGGAATGATCAGGCCGGGCCAGGTGTCGAACAGCCCGAGCCGGCGCTCGATGTTGAAGATCGGTGTGACCAGGGAGATCTGCGGGAACATCGCGATCAGCAGGGCGACGCCGACCAACAGTTTCTTTCCGGGGAACGCCAAGCGGGCGATCGCGTAGGCGGCCATCCCGCCGATCGTCACCGCGATCACGGTGGTGATCAGCCCGACGCCGATCGAGTTGACCAGCGCCGAGGTGAACATGTTCCCCTCGAAGATGGCCTTGTAGTTGGCGAAGGTGATCTCCGACGGAATCAGCTTGCCGTCCTTGACCGTTGACGTCGGCTTCAGCGACAACGACAGGATCCACAGCACCGGGAACAACGCGTACAGCACGACGAGCACGTTGACGACCGCCCAGCCGGTCACGCGGCGGGCACCCACGTTGTCCGCCATCTAGCGACCCCCCTCGGCAGTGTCGTCGCTGCCGGGCGCGGCAGCTCCGAAGATCTTGATGAAGATGAAGGCGATGACCGCCACGCACAGGAAGATCAGCACGCTGATGGCCGAACCCAGTCCGAGGTTGAACGCCTTGAACAAGTTGTCGTAACCCAGGATCGACACCGAGCCGGTGTCGTTGGCGCCGCCGGTCAGCACGTAGATGTTGTCGAAGATCCGGAACGCGTCCAGGGTGCGGAACAGCAGCGCGACCAGGATGGCCGGCTTGATCAGCGGCAGGATGATCTTGGTCAGCCGCGTCCAGGGCCCGGCCCCGTCGACCTGGGCCGCGTTCAGCAGATCCTGCGGCACCAGCGCCAGACCGGCCAGCAGCAGCAGCGCCATGAACGGCGTCGTCTTCCAGACCTCGGCCAGCACCACGATCGCCAGTGACGGCAGCTGTTCGGTCAGCGGTGCGCTGCCGTCGGGCAACAGGTTGGCCAGATAACCGGTGCCCGGGGTCCATGCGTAGTACCAGCTGTAGGACGCCGCCACGGTCACGATGCCGTACGGCACCAGGATCGCGGTGCGCACGGTGCCCTTGCCGAAAATGGTGCGGTGCATGACCAGTGCCAACGCCATGCCGAGCGCGAACTCGATGGCCACCGAGACGACGGTGATGCCCAGCGTCACGACGAACGCCGTCCACCAGTACCGGTCGGACAGGATGGTGACGTAATTGTCGAGTCCGACGAACTCGGTGTCATCGGGGGCGGCCAGGTTATAGCGCTGCAGGCTCAGCCACACCGCATAGACGATCGGGTAGGCCGTCACCGCCAGCATCAGCAGAACGGCCGGACTGATCAGCCAGAAGGCCAGCCGCCGCTGCGATGCGAGGTCATCGGTCTGGGTCGTGGTGGTCACGGGATGAGCCCCTTGCCGTCGATGGCCTTCTGCACCTGCTCGGCCAGCTCGTCGGCGGTGCGTTCGGGGTCGATCTGGTTGATCGGCGCCAGCGTGGCCGAGATGCGGGTCGACACCGACTGATACACCGGCGTGGCCGGGCGGACGGCGGCGTTGGTGAGCTGCTGCCGGATGATCTCGTACTGCGGGTACTTCTCCTGGAACGCCGGGTCGTCGTACAACGAGGCCCGCACCGCGGGCAGGCCGCCCTCCACCGAGGTGTAGCGCTGGTTCTCGACGTTGCGCAGGCACCGGATGGCCTCGAACGCCTCGGCCTTGTGCTGGGTGTTCTTACCGACCGCGAGGTTCAGACCGCCGAGCGTCACCCGGGCGGGCTCCCCGTCGCGCACACCCGGGAAGGGCGCGAAACCGAACACCTTCTTGCTTGCCTCGTAGGCGATGTCGAACTGCTCATCGGTCGGCGAGAAGCTGCCCGCATCGTTGATCGCCCCGTCCAGGGCCGGATCCTCGTTGAGCGGCAGGAAGGCCACGCCGCCCTTGACGGCGTTCTCCAGCATGGAGGGCAGCACGAACGGCCAGTTGACCTCGAGTGCGGCTTTGCCCTGCTCCAGCGCCAGGCGCGCGGTGCCCTCGTCGGTCTGGGTGATCGACGGGTCCGCGCCCGGGGCGGTGGCAACGTCTTTGATGATCTGCAGCGCCTTGACCGTGGCGGCGCGGTGTTCGGGGGTGTCGGTCAGTGTGACGGTTTTGCCGTCATCGGAAAGAACCCGTCCGCCGGCGCTTTCCAGCAGGGTGTTGAACCACACCACCAGGCCCTCGTACTGCTTGCCCTGCACCGCAATCCAGCTGGGGCCGCCCGCGGCGTACTGACGCTTGGCCTCGGCCACCGCCTGGTCCCAGGTCGCCGGCGGAGCATCCATCAAATCCGCACGGTACCAAAGCAATTGGGTGTTCGTGGTGATCGGCGCGGCGTACAGCTTGTCCTGCCACTTCGCGGTCTCCAGCGGGCCGGGCAAGGTGTTCTCTGTCGCGTCGGCCTCGGCCTGACCGGCCGGATCATCCGACAGTGGCAACGCCCAGCCGGCCTCGGCGAACTCCGCCGTCCAGACCACGTCGAGGGCCATCACGTCGAGCGATTTGTCGTTGCCGGTGAGCCGGCGCGCCAGTTGCAGTCGCTGATCGTCGGCGCCCTTGGGCAACGACACCTGCTTGATGTTGAACCGGTCGCCGAGTTCCTCGTTGCACTTCTGCGCCACCGCGGTGAACGTCGCCATCTCGTTCGCTGGTGTGTAGTAACTGATCACGATGCCGTCGTCGTCCGCGCCGCACGCGGTGGCCACCGACCCGGCCGTCACCGCGGCCATCACCGCAGCACAGAGTCGTCGATTGAGCACTACCGGCCTCCGTCTGCATCGATGTCGCCGGGGCCAAACCCCCGCGGGGCAAACCGTAGAGCCCTATGCACGCAATTTGCAACCGTTTCCCCGGCGCGTTGCCTTTCAGATCGTCAAGCGCGCCAGCAGATCCCGTCCCTGCTCCGCACTCTGCGGGTCGCAGAGCACGTCGTAGCGGCCCGCCACCAGTTGCATGGTGGAGCTGAAATCCCTTGTGCCGCGCGCCATCGCGTACGGAATGGCCGACGTGATCAGGCCGAAGAAGACACCGGCGATCAGGCCGGTGGCCAGCGCGCCCCAGGGGCTGGGGCTGAAGAAGCCCAGGATCAGGCCGATGAACAGACCCAGCCAGGCGCCCGAAAGCACCCCACCGCCGAGCACCTTCGGCCAGGACAGCCGGCCGGTCACCCGTTCCACCTGCATCAGGTCGACACCGACGATGGTGACCTGCTGGACCGGAAACTGTTGGTCGGAGAGGTAATCCACCGCGCGCTGCGCCTCGGCGTAGGTGGGATAGGCCCCGATCGGCCAGCCCTTGGGCGGAGTCGGCAACGCCGCGGGGTTACGGCCTCCCGTCCGCGCGCCGGGGTTCTGGCGGGGCTGCATCGGTCCGCTCATGGCTACTCGTTCTCCTTCGTTGGCGTCGGCGCCGGCCGACGTGCACAGACGGGTACGCGTCCATCGGGTTCGATGAACAACCCTAGTCCCAGCGGAGCCCGCATGTGGCCTGGCCTGGGCATGAATCACGCCGGGGACCAGCACGTACGCTACGTTTGCAGGATGAGCAATCCGGGTGAGGACAAGGACGCGACACCACCATCGGATGCGGGTTCCGGTTCCGAGCCGACCGCCGCCGGGTACGAGGCCCCACCGATCGAGCAGACCCCGCCGTCGGGCCCCAGTTACCCGCCGCCGCCGGCGTACGGCAGCTACGACCCGCCGCCTGCGTATCAGCAACCCGATCCCGCAGCGCAATTCCCGCCGCCGGGCCAGGGCGCCCCCGGTTTCCCGCCGCCATACCCCCCGCCGGGACAGGGCGGCCCCGACTACGCGGGCACGGGCTATCCCCCGCCACCACCCGGCTACGGGGCACCCCAGGGTCCGCCGGGATTCGGGGCACCACAGTTCGGCACGCCCCCGCCTCCCGGGTATCCCCCGGTGCCACCGCCCTACGGTGCGGCCCCCGGCTACGGCGGTTACGGTGCGCCGCAGCCGTCCGGCACGAACTCGTTGGCGATCGGGTCGTTGATCGCCTCGCTCGTCGGCGTCATCTGCGGGATCGGGTCCATCATCGGGATCGTGCTCGGCGTCATCGCCCTCAACCAGATCAAGCAGAGCAACCAGGGCGGCCGCGGGTTGGCGATCGCCGGCATCGCCGTCGGCGGGCTGTCCCTGGTGATCAGCCTCGTGTGGGCCTTCGCGCTGCTGTGAGCGAGGGCCCACCGCAGCCCGCACCGGGCGATCCGGGAAGCCCGGTGGACTATCCGGCCGACGTCGGTCTGCCGCCGCCGGTCTACCCGGGACCTCCCGGCTATCCCGTCTACCCCGGTCTGACCCCGTACCCCGTCAAACCGCCGGGTACCAACGGCAAAGCTATCGCCGCGCTGGTCTGTGCCCTGGCCGGATTGCCGTTCTGCGGTGTCCCGTCGGTGGCCGGTCTGGTGTTCGGCGTCATCGCGATGCGTGAGACCGGGCGCACCGGCCAGGACGGTTACGGCCTCGCCGTGGCCGGCGCCGTCATCGGCGGCCTGACGACCGCCGGGCTGGTGCTGCTGGCGCTGCTGTGGATCGGCGTGCTCGTCAGCGGCTTCACCCTGGCCTAGGCGGGCGGCTGATACGGCGCGGTCGAGCGCGACATGCCCGCGGCCCTGCCCTTGCCCGCCACCACCAGCGCCATCTTCCGGCTGGCCTCGTCGATCATCTCGTCACCGAGCATCACCGCGCCGCGCGCCCCGCCGGCCGCCGAGGTGTGCCATTCGTAGGCCTCCAGGATCAGCTCGGCATGGTCGTAGTCGGCCTGGCGCGGGCTGAACAGTTCATTGCCCGCGGCGATCTGATCCGGGTGCAGCACCCACTTCCCGTCGTAGCCCAACGCCGCCGACCGCCCGGCCACCCGGCGGAATCCCTCGACGTCGCGCACCTTCACATACGGTCCGTCGATCGCGTTGATACCGCGCGCCCGGGCCGCCACCAGGATCTTCATCAGCACGTGATGATGGGCGTCGCCCAGGTCGTAGCCCTCGGGTTGCCCGCCGACCTCGAGGGTGCGCATGTTCAGGCTGGCCGCCATGTCGCCGGGCCCCAGCACGAGGGCCTGCACCCGCGGTGCGGCGGCGATGGCGTCGACATTGGTCAGCCCCAACGCGTCCTCGATCTGCGCTTCGATGCCGATCCGGCCGACCGGCAGGCCGTGCACGGTCTCCAGCTGGGTCAGCAGCAGATCCAGTGCGTGCACGTGGGTCGCGTCGGACACCTTGGGCAGCACGATGATGTCGAGCACCGAACCGGCGGTGGCGACCACCTCGATGACGTCGGCGTGCGTCCACGGCGTGGTCCAGTCGTTGACCCGGACACCTTTCAACGACCCCGAGCCGATCCCCCGGCCGCTCCGCTCCAGCCCGCCGGGCGACCAGCCCGGCTCCATCAGCGCGGCGGCCACCCGGGACCGGGCATCGGCCTTGGCGTCGGGGGCCACCGCGTCCTCCAGATCCAGGAAGACCTGGTCGGCGGCCAGCGTTTTGGCCTTCTCAATCATCTTGTCGCTACTGCCCGGAACAGACAGACACGTCCGGCGGGGGCGATACACGTTGTCCACGCCCCCAGTCTCTACGCTCTAGATCATGGCGGCGGTTACCAGGGTCTATGCGGCCCGCCTGGCGGGGATGGTCGTCCTCGGCCCGGACGGTGAGTCGATCGGCCGTGTCCGCGACGTGGTGGTGAGCATCAGCATCGTCCGCCAGCAGCCGCGCGTCCTCGGGCTCGTGGTCGAATTGCTCACCCGCCGAAGGATTTTCGTGCCGATCCTGCGGGTCACGGCGATCGAGCCGCATGCCGTCACGCTGACCACCGGCAACGTGTCGCTGCGCCGGTTCAGCCAGCGTCCCGGTGAGGTGCTCGCGTTGGGTCAGGTGCTGGAGACCCGCGTCCGTGTCGATGACCCCGATCTGGAGCAGTTGACCGGGCTCGACGTCGTCGTGGTCGATCTCGGGATCGAGCAGACCCGCACCCGGGACTGGGTGGTGACCAAGGTGGCCGTGCGGCCGCAGCGGCGGCTCGGCCGGCGCAGCAACGTCTACGCCGTCGACTGGCAACACGTCCAGGGCCTGACGCCGTCCGGGCTGGCGATGCCCGACCAGGGGGTCGCGCAGCTGCTGGAGCAGTTCCAGGGGCAGCGGCCGATCGAGGTGGCCGACGCGGTCCGCGAGTTGCCGCCCAAACGACGTTTCGAAGTCGTCAACGCCCTCGATGACGAGCGGCTGGCCGACGTGCTGCAGGAACTGCCCGAGGATGAGCAGGTGGCCGTGCTGCGGCAGTTGAAGACCGAGCGCGCCGCCGACGTGCTGGAGGCCATGGATCCCGACGACGCGGCCGATCTGCTGGGCGCGATGGCGCCGGCCGATGCCGAGCAGTTCCTGCGCCGGATGGACCCCGAGGACTCCGAGGATGTCCGGCGACTGCTCAGCCACTCCCCGAACACCGCCGGCGGCCTGATGACCTCGGAGCCGGTGGTGCTGGCACCGGACACCACGGTCGCCGAAGCGCTGGCCCGGGTGCGTGACCCCGACCTGACCCCGGCCCTGGCCTCCCTGGTTTTCGTGGTGCGGCCACCGACCGCCACCCCGACCGGTCACTACCTGGGGTGTGTCCATCTGCAGCGGCTGCTGCGGGAGCCGCCCGCCACGTTGGTCAGCGGCATCATCGACACCGATCTGCCCAGCCTGCGGCCGGAGGTGACGCTGGGGGCGCTGACCCGCTACTTCGCCGCCTACAACCTGGTGTGTGGGCCGGTGGTCGACGAGGAGAATCACCTGCTCGGCGCGGTGTCGGTCGACGACGTGCTCGACCACCTGCTGCCCGGCGACTGGCGCGAAGGTGAGAGCGAGCCGGTCATCATGCCCGCGGGGAAGACGTCATGACCGATACCCGGCGTATCGACACCCCGCGGATGTCCCGCCGGCGCTTCACCCCGCAGTTCGACGTCGAGGCGGCCGGCCGCTTCGGCGAATCCTTCGCCCGGTTCCTGGGCACCGGCCGCTATCTGGCGATCCAGACGGTGTTCGTCGTGGTGTGGATCCTGCTGAACCTGTCGGCGCTGACCCTGCAGTGGGATCCGTACCCGTTCATCCTGTTGAACCTGGCTTTCTCCACCCAGGCCGCGTACGCGGCGCCGCTGATCCTGCTCGCCCAGAACCGCCAGGAGAACCGGGACCGGGTGGCGCTGGAGGAGGACCGCCGGCGCGCCGAGCAGACCAAGGCCGACACCGAATTCCTGGCCCGCGAGTTGGCCGCGCTGCGATTGGCCGTCGGCGAAGTCGCCACCCGCGATTACCTGCGCCGGGAACTCGAAGAACTGCGCGACATGCTGGTCGAGTTGGTGCCGCCCAAGCCCAAGAAGCAGAAGGGCAAGCGGTCAGCCGAGGCCGACGGTGGCGAATCCGACCCCGCCCCGGAAGCGCCGTGATCGTGATTGCATGCCATTGCCGCACCACGGCCGGGGCCGAGTAGGTATGGTGACCTGGTTCACAAGCGGTCGGGTCCGGCAAATCTAGGACGGTTGAGTGGTCAAAGCGGCAGCCTCCGCTCTCGCCGCAGCGCGGCATGGGGCAGAGCGGGTGATGCGTACGGTGGCTGAGTCCGCGCCGAGTACCCGGGGGTTGCTGGGTCTCGCCGTGATCAGCCCGTTGGTTCTCACGCTGGGCGTCGGTGCCTCGGCACCGGTCGCAAAGCCGGTCCTGGAGACGACGGTGACCCCGCTCGCGGCGGTGGTCCCCACTTCCGACGGCGAGTCCGGCGTCAGCGTGGTCGCGGCCAAGAAGGTCCCTCGACCGTTCCAGACCGCGGGCACCGCACTGTCCGCGCCGCCGCCGACCGCCGTGGTCACATCTCCGGGCAGCCTTCGCATTCCGACGGTCGCCCTGAACGCCTACCGCAACGCCGAACGGATGATGGCCGCCTCCGCCCCGGGCTGCGGCATGAGCTGGAACCTGCTCGCCGGCATCGGCCGGATCGAATCCATGCACGCCAACGGCGGCGCCACCGACGCCCAGGGCACCGCGGCGAGGCCCATCCTGGGGCCGGTGCTGGACGGCTCGCTGCCCGGTAACGAGATCATCGTGCAGAGCCGCAACAACGACCGGGTGACCTACGCCCGGGCGATGGGCCCGATGCAGTTCCTGCCCGGCACCTGGTCGCGGTATGCCTCCGACGGCAACGGTGACGGCAAGACCGAGGTGCAGAACCTGTACGACGCGACGCTGGCCGCGGCGCGCTACCTGTGCAGCGGCGGGCTGAGCATGCGTGACCAGAACCAGGTGATGACGGCGATCCTGCGCTACAACAACTCCGTCGCCTACGCCCGCAACGTGCTCGGCTGGGCCGCCGCCTACGCGACCGGCGTGGTCCCGGTGGACCTGCCGCCCATCACCGGTTCGGTCCCGCAGCTCAGGGACGCCAATGTGCATCTGAACGCCGAGGCCGAGGGCCTCGGCCCCGGGCTGCCGCTGAATGCGCTCGGGTTGCCGTCGAACGACCCGATGGCCGTGATGCCGTTCTTCGATCTGGGCCGCGCCAACGTCGCCGACCGGTTGCCGGTGCCGCCCGGACCTGATCAGCCCACCGCGGTGCCGAACTGCTCGGTGTTCTGTATCGGAGAGAACACCCCGGCCCCGGCAGCACCGCCGGCACCGTTCAACCCATTCGCTCCGCCGCCGGCCGCGGCACCGTTCAATCCGTTCGCACCGCCACCCGCCGCCGCACCCCCGGCCCCGGCCGCGCCGTTCAATCCGTTCGCACCGCCACCGGCCGCACCCCCGGCGCCGGTTGCGGGAGCGGTCGGCCCCGGCGCCCCGCTCGGCCCCCTGCCCGGCCCCGCGGCCTGAGCGTCCTGAAGGTCGCACCCGAAAGCCCGGGTCGGTAGGCGCGGCCTACACTCGCGGATGATGTCCTCGCCTAATACCGACCTCGAAGCAGCGGTCCGCTCCGCGCTCGTCAAGGTCGTCGACCCTGAACTGCGCCGCCCGATCACCGAGGTCGGCATGGTCAAAGACGTCACCGTCGACGCCGACTCCGGCGTGCACGTCGAGATCTACCTGACCACCTCGGCCTGCCCGAAGAAGGCGGAGATCGTGGACAAGGTGACCGCGGCCGTCACCGACGTCCCGGGCACCGGCGCGGTCAAGGTCAGCCTCGACGTCATGAACGACGAGCAGCGCGCCGAACTGCGCAAGCTGCTGCGCGGCGACTCCCGCGAGCCGGTGATCCCGTTCGCCCAGCCGAACTCGCTGACCCGGGTCTACGCGGTGGCCTCGGGCAAGGGCGGTGTCGGAAAGTCCAGTGTCACGGTCAATCTCGCGGCTGCGCTGGCCGCGCGCGGGCTGTCGGTCGGCGTGCTCGATGCCGATATCTACGGCCATTCGGTGCCGCGGATGATGGGCATCGTGGACCGGCCCACCCAGGTCGACTCGATGATCCTGCCGCCGATCGCGCATGACGTGAAGGTCATCTCGATCGCCATGTTCACCCAGGGCAACACCCCGGTGGTGTGGCGCGGACCGATGCTGCACCGCGCGCTGCAGCAGTTCCTGGCCGACGTCTACTGGGGCGATCTGGACGTGCTGCTGCTCGACCTGCCGCCGGGCACCGGTGATATCGCCATCTCGGTGTCCCAGCTGATCCCGGGGGCGGAGATCCTGGTCGTCACCACTCCGCAGTCGGCCGCGGCCGAGGTCGCCGAGCGGGCCGGGGCGATCGCGCTGCAGACCCGCCAGCGCATCGTCGGCGTGGTGGAGAACATGGCCGGGCTGACCCTGCCCGACGGCACCACGATGAACATCTTCGGTGAGGGCGGCGGCGCGCAGGTCTCGGCCTCGCTGACCCGCTCCGTCGGCGCCGAGGTGCCGCTGCTGGGCCAGGTGCCGCTGGAGCCGGAGCTGGTGTCCGCTGGTGATTCCGGGGTGCCGCTGGTGCTGTCGAAGCCGGACTCCCCCGCCGCCAAGGAGCTGCGCAAGATCGCCGATGGACTCGGCGCCCGCAAGCGCGGTCTGGCCGGTATGTCGCTGGGGCTGGATCCCGCCGGCCGGTAGGTTCCTGCCAGGCCCGCCGAGATCGACGAAAAGGCGGACTCCGCCCCGTACTTCGGCGCCCGCTTGTTCGTTTGGGCGCGCAGCTGAAGCTAGGTGGCGTCGGCGTCGAAGCGGGTGACGCCGGGCTGGGCCGGGGCAGACGGCGGCGGCGGTGCCGGGGGCGCGGGCGGCTGGGCCGGCTTGGGCGCATCCGAGGACACCGGTTTGACCGGCTTGTCGAAGTTTCCGGTCAGGAACGAGTCATCACCGTCGAGCAGATGCTTGGTCAGCGCGGCGCGCGGCGTCATGCCCCGCAGCTTCTGCAGTTCGCTCAGCGGTTCCCGCAGATCCTCGAACTCCGGGCCGAGGTCCTGGCGCAGCTGATTGGTGGCGCCGCTGAGGTACTCGCGCGCCTGCCGCACCGCACCGGAGGTCCACCGGATCGCGCCGGGTAGCCGTTCGGGGCCGAGGATGACCAGACCGGCCACCACCAGCAGCAGCATCTCGCCCCAACCGACGTTCGCGAACATGTCAGGCCGCGCCGTCGCCGATCGGAGTGACGGTCAGGGTGACCCGGCGTCCGTCGCGGACCACCTCGATCGGTGCGGGCTCGCCGATCTTGAGCTGGCGGACGGCGACGACGAACTCGTCGGCGTCGGCCACGTCGCGGCCACCCACCTTGACCACCACATCGTTCTCCAGGATGCCGCCCTGCTCGGCGGGACCGCCGGCCTTGACGTCGGCGATCTGCGCGCCGGAGGCCAGGTCGTTGCTCACCGACCGTGCCGTCAGACCCAGGGTCGGATGCGAGATCCTGCCGGCCTCGATCAGCTTCTGCACCACGTCCTTGACCTCGTTGACCGGGATGGCGAACCCGAGGCCGCTGGCGCTGTCGGACAACGACTTTCCGGCGGTGTTGATGCCGATGACCTCCGCGGCCATGTTGATCAACGGGCCACCGGAGTTGCCGTGGTTGATGGAGGCGTCGGTCTGCACGCCGTCGATGACGGTGTCGGTGTCCGACCCGTCACCGGACAGCGGGATGGGCCGGTGCAGCGCACTGATGATGCCGTGGGTCACGGTGCTGCGCAGGCCCAGCGGGGCACCGGCCGCGATCACCTGCTCGCCGACCTGAAGTTTCTCCGAATCCCCCAGGCGGGCGACGCTGAGGTTGTCGACATTGTCGACCTTGATCACCGCCAGGTCGGTCTTGGGATCACGGCCCACGAGGTTGGCCGGGACCTCCTTGCCGTCGTTGAACACGACGGTCATCTTGTACTTGGCCGGGTCGGACGCGGCCTCGGAGATCACGTGGTTGTTGGTGACGATGTAGCCGCGGCCGTCGATCACCACGCCGGAGCCCTGCGACCCGGACTGGTCGCTGGTGGCCTCGATGGTGACCACCGAATCGGCAACGGCGGCAGCGACTTCGGCGAACTGCCCGGCGGGCTCGGCCGGGCGGTCGCTGGTCTCCAGGGTGACCTTGGAGGTGGTGAACGCCTCGACCACCTCGGCGGTCTTGCGGCCGACGACACCGCCCAGCGCACCGATGACCAGCGCGATAATCGCCAGGACCACCAGTGCGACGGCCGAGACCCGACGGCCGAACAGCACATCGCGGACACCCAACTTGCCCTGCGGTGCCTGCACGACGGTCGGTCCGCTGGGCGAGACGGCCGGGGAACCCAGCGCCACGGCGGCGGCCGGGTCGCGCCACGGATCGTCGACCTCGTCATCATCGACGTCCCGTTCGGCTTCCAATGCTCCGGCGTCGGCCGGATGGCGCTGCAGCGAGTCACCGCCGGCATAGGGCCGACCGAACGCCTCGGCCAGCACCGGGTCGGGAGACAGATTCTTGGGGGTGTATTCACCCTGGTCGCGGTGCTTGTCCGCGCCGAGGAAGGAGCCGCTCACGCCGTCGGGCCGGCCGAAGGCACGCTGCTGCGCCGGGTCGACCGGCGGACGCGAAACCGGACGGGGCGCCAGACGGGGATTGCTGCCCGATTGGTCCTGATTGGTCACCCGTGCATCACTCCCCGTTCAAGCGCGCGCCACCGACGGCACCCGCGACTGATCGTCCTGGCATCAACCCTACCGGCGCTTACGCCGAGCGCGACCTGTGCCTTCGACGAGGTGCTGGGGCGTTTCCTCGGTGGGTGTCACCGGGGTGCGGTCGGGTATCTGGGACAACAGACCCAGCAACGAGTTGGGCATGGCGATCGGACAGGCCTCCCGTAACGCGGACCGGGCCTGGCGCTGCGCATCCACTTCGTTGGCGCACTGCGGGCACAAAGACAGATGGTGCCCGGCCCGCAAGTGGGCGGTCATCCGCAGTTCACCGTCCACGTAGGCCGCGATGGCCTCGGTGGAGAGATGCTCGGTGGAGCCGAACTGGCGTGGACCGACGGGCTCATTGCTCTGCGACGCGAACTGAGCGGGAAGCCAGGAGAACGCACGACGGAACACATCGCCCGGGTCTGCCATCACCCGACTCCTTTCGGACCGCCCCGCTTCGCACTCTGCTCATTTGAATGTAGCGCGGCAGGCCGCACCTCACATCCATCATGATCAGGCAGAAGCGCTGAGCTCCTCCGAATGCTTGGCCAGATGTTCGCGCAAGGCCTGCCGACCACGGTGGATCCGGCTACGGACGGTGCCGAGCTTCACACCGAGGGTGGCGCCGATCTCCTCGTAGGACAGCCCCTCGATGTCACACAGGACCACCGCGGCGCGGAACTCCGGCGGCAGCGAGTCCAGCGCGGCCTGCAGGTCCGGGCCCAGCCGCGAGTCGTGGTAGATCTGCTCGGGGTTGGGGTCGTCGGCCGGCACGCGGTCGTAGTCCTCGGGCAGCGCTTCCATCCGGATGCGCGTGCGGCGACGCACCATGTCCAGGAACAGGTTGGTGGTGATGCGGTGCAGCCAGCCCTCGAAGGTGCCCGGCTGGTAGTTCTGCAGCGAGCGGAACACCCGGATGAAGGTCTCCTGGGTGAGGTCCTCGGCGTCCTGCTGGTTGCCCGAGAGGCGGTAGGCCAGTCGGTACACCCGGTCCGCGTGCTGGCGGACCAGTTCGTCCCAGGACGGCATGGCGGCCTTGTCGCCGGTGGCGTCGAACACCGCGGTACCGACGAGTTCGTCGGAGGGCTCCACCCAGTCGCCGTCGGTGTACTGCTCCAGGTGAGGCATCGAGACAGGAGATGCACCGGCGGGAGCGACCGGGTTGGCGGTGACAGAGGGTGTGGTGATCGTCAGATCCTCCATATCAGGGGTGCAGACCACGGTGACGCGGGTCTGCTGCGCGTTGTCGAAAGCGTTGCCGATGGAAACGTGGCCGAGGCCATCCGTATTCCGTGCTCGCAAGCTGTCGCCGTGTTCCATGGGAAGTACCGTCTCCGACCGGGGTGTGCCTGGCATATGAGCAAACTGAACAAAACCTGAGAAAGCAGATACCCGGTCGACGACCAGGGAAAACCCGGCGATTCCAGGTGTGATTTACCCATCACAGGCGGGCGTGTCGCGACTCGGGCGATCCGGGTTCGGCCTACGCTGCGGGCATGGCCAGCACCGACGATTCCGCTCGCGCCCTGTCGATCGTCTCGCACGCGGAGCAGTCGATCAGCGAGGACGAGGTGACCGCCGCTGCCCGTGACCGTGCCGTGGACAGCGGCGCCGGCGCCGTCACCCCGGCCGTCGGGGCGCTGCTGAGCGTGCTGGCCCGGCTCACCGGGGCCAAGGCGGTGGTCGAGGTCGGCACCGGCGCGGGGGTCAGCGGTTTGTGGTTGCTGGCCGGGATGCGCGAAGACGGAGTCCTGACCACGATCGATGTCGAGCCCGAGTACCAGCGGCTGGCCAAGCAGGCGTTCAGCGAGGCGGGCGTCGGCCCGTCCCGCACGCGGCTGATCAGCGGCCGCGCCCAGGAGGTGCTGCCCCGACTGGCCGACGAGTCCTACGATCTGGTCTTCATCGATGCCGTCCCGACCGATCAGCCGCAGTTCGTGGCCGAGGCGGTGCGCCTGCTGCGCCCAGGTGGCGCCATCGTGGTGCACCGTGCCGCGCTCGGCGGCCGCGCCGGTGATGCATCGGCCAACGACGCCGAGGTCAGCGCGGTGCGAGAGGCAGCCCGGCTGATCGCCGAGGACGAGCGGTTCACCCCGGTGTTGATCCCGCTCGGCGACGGTCTGCTCGCCGCCGCACGCGACTGACCTTTTGCCGGCGCCCTCCCGCCCTCCTGTCCCGCGAGCAGACGTAAAACTGACCAAAATCGCCCGAAAAAGGGCAGGTATGCGTCTGCTCACCGTTGTATCCACAGGCACCGCAGCCCCGTCCTTGGTTGAACGTCGACCACCGCCGACGATCCCTTCATGGCCATCGACGACGTGCTCGCCGCCCACGGTGGCCTCGCCACAGCTCGACAACTCCTCGAGGTCGCCTCGCATCGCACCATCGCGCGCCGGCTGCGCGCCGGGACGATCTTTCGGGTCAGCCACGGCGTGTATTCCTCGACTCCGCCCGACACGTCGGTGCGGCTTGCTGCGCTGGACTTGTTGTCGCGCACCGAAATCGTGGCATGCCTGCATACCGCCGCCGAGCTCTTCGGTTTCGACACCGACCACGACCACCGCCTGCACATCCTTGATCCGGGCGTGCGACTGCGGTCGACACCGGAACTTTCGGTGCACCAGCGCGTCGGAGCGCCGCTGTGCAGGGTCGGCGGCCGATTGGCGACCACACCGGCGTGGACCGCCATCGAGATCGGGCGCACGGTTCGACGCGGACGCATCCTCGGCGTACTCGACGCCGTGCTGCGCTCACAACGCTGTACCGCACTGCAACTGGCAAATACTGTGGTCGAGCAGCATGGGCGGCGCGGGATCGTGGCGGTCCGGTCCCTGCTGCCACTTGCCGACCCCCGATCCGAGTCACCGATGGAGAGCGAAGCTCGGCTGGTCTTTCACGACGGGGGCCTGCCGTCCCCGGAACTGCAGTACGAGATCGTTGACCGGTACGGAAAGCTCTGGCGCGTCGATTTCGCCTGGCCACAAGCCATGTTGGTCGCCGAATACGAAAGCATGGAATGGCACGCGAACCCCGCCGCGTTGCGACACGACCGCATGAAAGTGGCCAGACTGCAGGAATGCGGCTGGACCTCGCTCCCCATCGTCATCGATGACGTCAGGCGGTACCCAGATCAGCTGGTGAACAGGATCTTCGGACATCTTGAGCGCCCGCGGCGCGCGAGCTGAAACCAAAGCACCTCCCGCCTGCGAGCAGACGCAAAACTGTCGAAATAGGGGCGAAATTGCGTCAGTTTTGCGTCTTCTCGCCGGAAAGCGGGAGCAATCCCTTGACGGTGACTGAACGCGTGTTTAGTGTATTGAACATGCGTTCAGCCGACGATCTGACCACCACCGCCCGGATCCGGGATGCGGCCATCCGGCAGTTCGGGCAGCACGGCTTCGGTACCAGCGTGCGCGCGATCGCCGCCGAGGCCGGCGTCAGCGCCGGGTTGGTCATCCACCACTTCGGTTCCAAGGACGCGCTGCGCAAGATGTGCGACGACTACATCGCCGAGCAGATCCACGGCTCGAAGGCGGAGACCATCCAGTCTTCGGACCCAGGCACCTGGCTGGCCCAGATGGCCGAGATCGAGGAGTACGCGCCGATGATGGCCTACCTGGTGCGCAGCATGCAGGCCGGCGGCGACCTCGCCAAGTCGTTCTGGACCAAGATGCTGGACAACACCGAGGACTATCTGGAGATGGGCGTGCGGGCCGGCACCGTCAAGCCGAGCCACGACCCCAAGGCGCGGGCCAGGTTCCTCGGAATCATCGGTGGCGGCGGGTTTCTGCTCTACCTCCAGCTGCACGATAACCCCACCGATGTGCGCGCCGTGCTGCGCGACTACGCCGAGGACATGATGCTGCCCGCGCTGGAGCTCTACACCAACGGGCTGATGACCGACTCCACCATGTACGACGCGTTCCGGGCCGAACACGACCGCACCCACCCAGCCGACGAAGGAGCACGCCGATGACGCACCCATCCGCACCCGCAGTCGAAATCCAGAACCTGACAAAGAAATTCGGCCGCAACAAGGCGCTGGACGGACTGGACCTGACGGTCTCCCCCGGCGATGTCACCGGGTTCCTCGGCCCCAACGGTGCCGGGAAGTCCACGACCATCCGGGTCCTTCTCGGACTGCTGCGCGCCGACGGCGGCACCGTGCGCCTGCTCGGCGGCGACCCGTGGCACGACGCCGTCGCCCTGCACCGCCGGATCGCCTATGTACCTGGGGATGTCAACCTGTGGCCCAATCTCACCGGAGCACAGGCGATGGACTTCTTGGCCCGCCTGCGCGGCGGCGCCGACACCCGGCGCCGCGACGAGTTGATCGAGCGTTTCGAGCTGGACCCGCACAAGACGGCCCGCACCTATTCCAAGGGCAACCGGCAGAAGGTCGCCATCATCGCCGCCTTCAGCACCGATGCCGAAATGTACATCCTCGACGAACCCACCTCTGGACTGGATCCGTTGATGGACAAAACCTTTCAGCAATGCGTCACGGAGGCCGCGGGACGCGGAGCGGCGGTCCTGCTGTCCAGCCACATCCTCGCCGAGGTCGAGAAGCTCTGCGACAACGTCACCATCATCCGGGCCGGGCGCACGGTCCGCTCCGGCGCACTTGCCGAACTGCGGGACCTGATGCGCACCAGCGTGACCGTCCGCACCCGCGGCGACGGCACCGCGCTGCGCGACCTGCCCTACATCCATGACTTCAGCGACCGGGACGGGCAGCTGAGCTTCTCGGTGGACCGTGCCGAGCTCGACGGCACCATGGACCGGCTGGCCACCCTCGGCATCGATGAACTGTCGGTGACGCCGGCCTCTTTGGAGGACCTGTTCCTCCGCGAGTACCGGGCGGTCAGCTGATGACCATAACCGCGCACCGGGCGCCGGCGGCCGAGTCACCGATCACCGGCACCGCGACCCTGCTGCGACTGGCCTTGCGCCGGGACCGTATCCGGCTCACGGTGTGGGTGTCGCTGCTGACCCTGCTGATGGCCTACACCCCCGGCGCGCTGAAACTGGCGTATCCGGGTGAGGAACAGCGCCTGGCCCGGATCAACCTGATGCAGACCCCGGCCGGGACCATCATGGGCGGGCCGATGTTCGGGCGGAACGAAACGGCGCTGGGCGCCATGGTCGCCAACGAGCTGATGCTGACCATGATCGTCGCGACCTCGATTCTGGCCGTCCTCACCGTCATCCGGCACACCCGCCGCGACGAGGAGAGCGGCACCGCCGAACTGGTGCTGTCCTCGGTGGTCGGCCGCTACGCGCGCACCGCCGCGGCACTGCTGCTGATCGGCGCCGTCAACATCATCCTCACCGCCACGATGACCGTCTCGCTGACCATCGCCGGGTTCGACCTCCCCGACAGCGCCGCCATGAGCCTCGGGATCACCGGGGTGGCAACGATGTTCGGCGCGGTGGCCGCCGTCACCGCGCAGCTGTGGCGACAGGCGCGCACCGCCACCGGCGCCGCGATGGGTGTGCTGGCGCTGGCCGCCCTGATCCGTGGTGTCGGCGATGTCATCGACCGATCCGGCAGCGCGCTGAGCTGGTGCTCCCCCATCGCCTGGGCGCAGCAGATGCGGGCGTTCGTCGACCTGCGCTGGTGGCCACTGGTCCTGCTGATCGCGCTGACCGTCGTGTTGATCGGCGCCGCCGCGGTCCTGGAAGGACGGCGCCAGTACGACGACGGCATCATCAGATCCACCGGCGATCGCCCCGGCGCCCACCCGATTCCGAACGTGTTCGTCCTGCATCTCACCTTGGCCCGCGGTCAGCTGATCGGGTGGGGTATCGGATTGTTCCTGGCCGGGCTGGCTTTCGGGTCGATGACGAACTCGCTGCTGAACGCCGCGGCCGACAACGAACTGCTGGCCCGGGTGCTCGCGGTCTCGGGCACCGACGGGGTCTACACCACCATGACCCAGTTCCTGGCCGCGGCGGCCGGTGGTTATGTCGTCTCGGCGGTGCTGCGCACCTTCAGCGACGAGGAATCCGGGCTGTCCGAACCCGTCCTGGCCGGCGCGGTATCCCGTTGGCAGTGGCTGCTGACCGCGGTGGCCGCCGCCCTGGCCGGGGCGGGCGCACTGCTGTTGTGCGCCGGGTTGGGCAATGGGCTGGGGGCCGGCCTCACCCTTGGCGAGCCGGCCCTGATCGCGCGGCTCACGCTGGCCGCGCTCGCCCACATCCCGGCCATGGCGGTGCTGGCCGCGGTCGCGGCCCTGGCCGTCGCGCTGCGCCGGCCCTGGATCGGCTGGCTGGCGGTCACCTTCGTGGTGGCGTCGCTGTATCTCGGTGCGCTGCTGCGGCTGCCGCAGTGGCTGCTGGACCTCTCACCGGTCGGGCAGACCACGGCGCCAACCGATTTCCCGGTGACCGCGCTCGCCGTCATGGCCGTAGTCGCGGCGGGACTCTGCCTGGCTGCCGGGCAGATCTACCGAAATCGAGATGCTGTGTAGGAGGCACGAGATGAAGCTCGTCATAAAGTTCATCGCGTCCACACTGGCCGGCCTGGTCTTCTTCGGTGCGGTCCTGTTCATACCGGCCGGGACCGTGCACTACTGGCAGGGCTGGGCTTACCTGGTGGTGTTCATGATCACCACGCTGGGCCCGAGCGTCTACCTGGCGGTCACCGACCCGGCGACGCTGCAGCGCCGCCTGCATGCCGGTCCGACGGCCGAAACCCGTCCGACTCAACGCCTCGTCGCGGTCGGATACACCGTCGCGTCCGGCGCGTGCCTGATCGTCAGCGCGCTCGATCACCGCTTCGGCTGGTCGACGGTGCCGACGGCGGTCACCATCGCCGGGCTGGTTCTGGTGGCGGTCGGGCTGAGTGCGGCGCAGGTGGTGATCCTCCAGAACCGTTATGCCGCAGCCAACATCACCGTGGAGGCCGATCAGCCGTTGGTGTCGACCGGTCTGTACGCGTGGGTGCGGCACCCGATGTACAGCGCCGTGACGGTGATGATGATCGGGACCCCGCCGGCGCTGGGTTCGTGGTGGGGACTACTCGTGCTCATCCCGATGCTGGCCGTACTGGCCGTCCGGATCCTCGACGAGGAGGCGCTGCTGACCGACCGACTGCCCGGCTACCGCGAGTATCGAACCCGGGTCCGGCATCGGCTCGTTCCCTACCTGTGGTGACCCGCCGCCGCGGAGATACAGTTTGCATCCATGACCGCAAAACCGTGCCCGGGTGGCGGGAAGAACTGGACGGTCGACATCGCCGGCAAACCGATCTGCCCGCGCTGCCGGCGCACGATCGCCACGGTCGCCGGTAAGGGACGCACCCCGCGCAACACCCCGGTGGTTCCCCCGCACGACCGCCCGACCGGCAAGGCCAACCCGCGCCGAAGCTAGCTGGTTCCGCGCCGTCGGATCGCATACTGATCAGATGGAACTGCTCACCGGGTTCGGCCTGGCGACCGCGGCGGGACTGAACGCCTACATCCCGCTGCTGGCCCTGGGGTTGCTATCCCGGTACACCGATCTGGTCGCCTTGCCCGTCGGCTGGTCCTGGCTGGAGAACGGCTGGGTGATGCTGATCGTGGCGGTGCTGCTGGTGGTCGAGATCGTCGCGGACAAGATCCCCGCGCTGGACTCGGTGAACGACGTCGTGCAGACCTTCGTGCGCCCGACCGCCGGAGGCATCGTCTTCGGCTCCGGCACCGCGGCCGAGACCGCGGCCGTTGCCGATCCGGGGGCCTTCGCCGCCTCGGGCCAGTGGATCGGCGTCGTCATCGGCATCGTCACCGCACTGGTCGTGTCGCTGACCAAATCCGCGGTCCGCCCGGTCGCCAACCTGGGCTCGGCGGGCATGGCCGCGCCGGTACTGAGCACCGCCGAGGACGTCACCAGCGTCGGACTGGTGTTCGTCTCACTGCTGCTACCGCTGCTGGTACTGGCCGTGCTGGCACTCGTCGCGTTCGCGGTCTTGCAGGTGTGGCGCCGACGGAAGCGCAACCGGACCGCGACCGGCTAGATCCACACGCCCTTTCCGACGGCGACCACGCCGCCGGAGCTGATGGAGAACCGCTCGCGGTCCTTATCCAGGTCCACCCCCACCATTTCGCCGGGGCCGACGACCACGTTCTTGTCCAGGATCGCCCGGCGCACCACCGCACCGCGACCGATCCGCACGCCGGGCATCAGCACGCTGCCCTCGACGATGGCGCCGTCCTCGATGGCGACGTTGGACGACAACACCGAATTGCGCACCGAGGCAGCCGAGATGATGCTGCCGGCCCCCACCACGGATTCCTGTGCGGATCCACCGTTGACGAACTTGGCCGGCGCCAGGTTCTCCGCGCCGCCGCGGATCGGCCAACGCTTGTTGTACAGGTTGAACACCGGATGCACCGAGACCAGATCCATGTGCGCGTCGTAGAACGCGTCCAGGGTCCCGACGTCACGCCAGTAGCCGTGATCGCGTTCGGTGGCGCCGGGCACCTCGTTGTCGTCGAAGTCGTAGACGCCGGCCATCCCGTCGGCGACCAAGCGCGGGATGATGTCGCCGCCCATGTCGTGATCGGAGTGGTCCTCGTCGGCGTCGGCCTTGATGGCGTCGATGAGCACCTTGGTGGTGAAGATGTAGTTGCCCATCGAAGCGAAGGTCTGTTCCGGATCGTCCGGGGTGCCGGGCGGGTCGGCGGGCTTCTCCACCCAGCCCCGGATGCGGCCGGAGTCGTCGGCGTCGATACAGCCGAACGCCGAGGCCTCCGAACGCGGCACCCGGATGCCGGCCACCGTGGCACCGGCTCCACTCTCGATGTGGTGCTGCAGCATCTGTTCGGGATCCATCCGGTACACGTGGTCGGCACCGAAGATGACGATGTAGTCCGGGTCCTCGTCGTAGATCAGGTTCATCGACTGGTAGATGGCGTCGGCCGAGCCGGTGTACCAGCGGGGGCCGAGCCGCTGCTGGGCGGGAACCGGCGTGATGTACTCACCGGCGAGCCCGGACAGCCGCCAGTTCTGCGAGATGTGCCGGTCCAGCGAATGCGATTTGTATTGCGTCAGAACGCAGATGCGCAGGAACCGGGCGTTCACGAGGTTCGACAGCACGAAGTCGATCAACCGGTAGCCGCCGCCGAAGGGCACCGCCGGCTTCGCCCGGTCTGCCGTGAGCGGGTAAAGCCGTTTACCCTCCCCTCCAGCCAGGACGATGCCCAGCACATGTGGCGCTTCCCTCATGCTGCCAACCTATCTGGCCTGCCGCAGCGCGGCTAGCCAAACGCCCGATCGAAGTCCTGATGGTCACGGTGTATGAGCGCCGGTCGACATGCCCGGGCGCTGATCATGATTCGCGAATTGGATGAGGGGTGCGCCGCGATCGGCCGCCCGTTACCGTGCTCACATGCGCGTGGCGATGATGTCCCGGGAGTATCCGCCAGAGGTGTACGGCGGGGCAGGTGTACACGTGACCGAGCTCGTCGCGCAGCTGCGGCGGCTGTGCGAGGTGGACGTGCACTGCATGGGCGCGCCGCGGGACACCGCGATCGTCGCGGCACCCGACCCGGCGCTGGCCGGCGCCAACCCCGCGCTGTCGACGCTGTCGGCGGATCTGGTGATGGCGAACGCGGCGGCCGGAGCGACGGTGGCGCATTCGCACACCTGGTACACCGGGATGGCGGGCCATCTGGCCGCGCTGCTGCACGGCATCCCGCACGTGCTGACCGCCCACTCGCTGGAACCGATGCGGCCCTGGAAGGCCGAGCAGCTCGGCGGCGGGTACCGGGTGTCGTCCTGGGTGGAACGCACCGCCGTGGAAGCGGCCGACGCGGTGATCGCGGTGAGCTCCGGCATGCGCAACGACGTGCTGGCCACCTATCCGGCGCTGGACCCGGCGCGGGTGCACGTGGTGCGCAACGGCATCGACACCGCCGTCTGGTACCCGGCTGACCCGGCCCCGGCGGGCTCGGTGCTGGCCGAACTCGGGGTCGACCCGAACCGGCCGATCGTGGCGTTCGTCGGGCGGATCACCCGGCAGAAGGGCGTCGCCCATCTGGTCGCGGCGGCACACAAATTCGATCCGGAGATCCAGTTGGTGCTCTGCGCCGGCGCCCCGGATACCCCGGAGATCGCGGCGGAGGTCAGCGCCGCGGTGCAGGATCTGGCCGCGGCGCGGTCCGGTGTGTTCTGGGTGCGGGAGATGCTGCCGACCGACAGGATCCGTGAAATTCTCTCGGCGTCAGCCGTTTTCGTGTGCCCGTCGGTGTACGAGCCGCTGGGCATCGTGAATCTGGAGGCGATGGCCTGTTCGACGGCGGTGGTCGCCAGCGATGTCGGCGGCATCCCCGAGGTGGTGGCCGACGGGCAGACGGGGCTGCTGGTGCACTACGACGCCACCGACACCGCGTCCTACGAGACCCGGCTCGCCGAGGCGGTCAACAGCCTGGTAGCCGAACCGGAGCGGGCACGCCGCTACGGCGCGGCGGGCCGGCAGCGGTGCATTGAAGAGTTCTCCTGGGCGCACATCGCCGAGGAGACTCTTCGGATCTACAACCTGGTGACCCGCTAGCCGGATCTCCGGCTGCGCGGCGCCTTGGGGGCCTGCGCCTAGCTGGTCACATTCTTGAGTTCTTCGCCGAGCGCGGCGGCCTCATCGGGAGTCAACTCCACGACGAGCCGGCCACCGCCTTCCAGTGGTACCCGCATCACGATGCCGCGCCCCTCTTTGGTCGCTTCCAATGGACCGTCACCGGTCCGGGGCTTCATCGCCGCCATCGTGTGCTCCCTCCGCGTGAGCCGGCCCGCACGGGACGGACCCGATCAAGCCGGCATGTACCGGCACAGAATTGGTACTGAACTTCTCCTATTGTTCCCTATGGCAGCGCTGCGGTGTGAAAAGACCCGGCGAAAGGCCCCGACCGTGACCGGATCGACAGCGGCTACGCCCGTGCCGGGACCCAGCAGGAGGCCGTGTGGTCGTCGACCATGCCGGTCGCCTGCATCAGTGCGTATGCCGTCGTCGGTCCCACGAAACGGAATCCCCGGCGCTTGAGTTCCTTGGCCATCGCGGTGGATTCCGGGGTGACCGCCGGTACTGCGGACAGCTGGGCCGGCCGCGGCCGGGCCGGCGGCGCGAATGACCACAGCAAATCCGACAGCTCGACATCCAGATCGGCGATCACGCGGGCGTTGTTGATCGTCGCCTCGATCTTGGCGCGGTTGCGCACGATCTCGGCATCCTCCATCAGCCGGGCGATGTCCCGGTCGGTGAAGCGGGCCACCTTGTCCACCTCGAAGCCGGAGAACGCACGCCGGAACCCCTCCCGCTTGCGCAGAATGGTCAGCCAGGACAACCCGCTCTGGAAGGCCTCCAGGCTGACCCGTTCGAACAGCGGCACCGTGCCGCGCAGCGGCATGCCCCACTCGGTGTCGTGGTACTCCCGGTAGAGCACCCCGTTGGGGCTGGAATCGGTTGGCACCCAGCCACATCGAATGCGACCGTCGGCCGCCGCCGACTCGCTCACGATTCATCCGAGCGGGCGTGTGCGGGCTCGTGCTCGGCCTGCGGCTGGTCATCCTCGACGCCGTAGGCGGCTCGCAGCGCGGCCAACTCGCCACGCAGCGAGTCGAGTTCGGCGCCGAGGCGGTCCAGCACCCAGTCCACCTCGCCGGTCTTGTAGCCGCGCAGCGTCTGGGTGAACTTCACCTGCTCGACGTCGCTGCCGGTCACCCCGGAGGCGGGCAGCACCGTCGCCGTGGTGCCGTGGGGCAACGGCGGCAGTTGCTCGCCGCGGCCGAACAACACACTGCCCAGGGCAAACAACACGGCACCGACGAGGATCAGCACCACCAGGTACAGCAGTATCAGCGTCACGTTCTCGATACTGCCCTACCGGTGTGACAGTTCAGGACGCTAACGCGGCCGCAGTGTGTTCATCGGCGGCCGGTCGGCCAGCGACACCGACGAGGTGCGGGCGGTGTAGTCGTCGCCGTCGGCGAAGAACTGGGTGAGTCCGACGCCGGAGTCCTCGATGCCGCAGCGGGACAGCAGCGTGGCGATCACCTGCCGGCTCATGGACGCCAGTTCGGTCAGCGGCCGGTTGCGGTGCTCACGCACCCCCAGATTGACCTGGGCGATCCCGTCGAGCCCGAACCGGTTGTAGGTGTCGACCAGCAGACCGATCTCGACGCCGTAGCCGGGGGCGAACGGCACCGAGGTCAACAGCTCCCGGGTGCCGGCGTACTCGCCGCCCAGCGGCTGCAGGACGCACGTGAGCTCGGGGCGCAGCGCCGCAAGCAGCGGCCTGGCGACCAGTTCGGTGACCCGTCCGCCACCATTCTTGTCCTCACTGCCGCTCACCTTGAGCGGCCGCCGGTAGAAACCCTTGACCAGGTGCACACCCTCGGTGGTCAGCAGCGGCCCCAGCAGTTTGGGCACGAACATCGGATCCGGATCGATCAGATCGGAGTCGACGAACACCACCAGGTCCCCGGTGGTGGCGGCCAGCGACCGCCACAGCACCTCGCCCTTGCCGGGACGCGGCGCCAGCTCGGGCAGCGCCACCTCGCGGCTGACCACCCGGGCACCCGCGGCCAGGGCCCGGATCTCGGTGTCGTCGGTGGACCCGGAGTCCAGCACGATCAGTTCGTCGACCAGACCACCGAGCAACGGGGTGATGGTCTCCACCACCGAAGCGACGGTCTCCTCCTCGTTGAGGGCCGGCAACACCACCGAGACGGTGCGGCCCGCTTTCGCGGCGACCAACTCCTCCACCGTCCAGGACGGACGACCGAAACTGTGGTCCGTCATCCAGCGGTGCCCCGTCACCGCGTCAGTCTCGTCGATCTCGCCCAGTTCTGGTGTCAGCTCCGATATGAGAGTCATGCGCGATACGCCTTCGGCTGCTCGCTGTACGTCATGCCAGTCCCCTTACCGTGCGCGTCGGCGGACGCGATCCGCGGATCGACGCGACCATTTCCAGTACGCGTCGAGTGGGACCGACCTCGTGAACCCGGAACATGGCGGCTCCGTCGGCGGCGGCCAGAGCCGTTGCCGCCAGCGTGCCCTCCAGGCGTTCGGTCAGTCCCACACCCAGAGTCTCCCCGACAAAATCCTTGTTACTCAGGGCCATCAGGACCGGCCATCCCGTGTTTACAAGATCTTTCACATGGCGCAACAAACTAAGACCGTGGTAAGTGTTCTTGCCGAAATCATGGGTGGGATCGATCACGATCGCCTCCCGCGGCACACCGACGGCGACTGCGTGTTCAGCCGCCGAGGTCACCTCCGCGATGACGTCGTCGACCACCCCGCGCTCGGTGATGCCGTAGTTCACCCGGAACGGGCGGGTCCGCGGAACGGCTCCGCCGGTGTGCGAACAGACCAGCCCGGCCTTGAACTCGGCGGCCACCTCGGGCAGTCCCGGGTCGGCCCCGGCCCAGGTGTCGTTGATGAGATCCGCACCGGCGGCGCAGGCCTGCTTGGCCACGGTCGCGCGCCAGGTGTCCACGCTGATCAGTTGGTCGGGATAGGCGCCGCGCAGCCATTCGATGAACGGCACCACCCGGGCGATCTCCTCGTCGGAGTCCACGGTGTTACCCGGGCCGGCCTTGACGCCCCCGATGTCGACGATGTCGGCGCCCTCGGCGATCACCCGGTGGGCGGCCTCCTTTGCCGCCTCATCGGTGAACGTGGCGCCGCGGTCGTAGAAGGAGTCCGGGGTGCGGTTGACGATCGCCATGATGAGCGCTCGGTCGGCGGCCACCGGGCGGCCGAGGAATGTTCTCCCGTCGCGTCGGTCAGCCTGCGAGGTCGTCGTGTGCACCCGTCCAGGCTATAGGCCGCCGGATCCGGCGCATTTTCGCTGGGCAGACGCGGTGCGAAGCCGCTAAATTGGTTGCCGGGCCGGTCGGGGGGTCATGCTGCGGGAGTAGAAATGGCGCTGGTCGGCCGGCACGCGGAGTGCGTCGCCCTCGACTTCCTCATCCGAACGATCCGAGACGGCGGCAGCGCTGCTCTGGTCCTCAGCGGAGACGCCGGCATCGGAAAAACGGCTCTACTCGATGAACTGGCACAACAAGCCGTGGGCTGCCGGGTCATCCGGATCGCCGGGATCGAGTCCGAGATGGACTTGGCGTTCGCCGCCTTGCACCAACTGTGCACCCCGTTGTGGGGCCGGAGCGGACGCCTGCCCGTGCCCCAGCAGAGGGCCGTGCGTCGTGCATTCGGGGCCGATACCGGTTCTCCGCCCGATCGATTCCTGGTCGGGCTCGCGGTACTGAGTCTGTTGGCGGATGCCGCCGAAGACCAGCCCTTGCTCGTGCTGGTCGATGATCAGCAATGGCTCGACGGCGCGTCGGCGCAGATCCTGGCTTTCGTGGCCCGACGCCTGGGCGCAGAATCGGTCGCGATCGTTTTCGGCACGCGTTCCCCGGGGCTCGACCTCACCGGACTGCCGCAGTTGCACATAGACGGGCTGAGCGACGACGAATCCGGTGCGCTGCTGTCCACCGCCTTGAGCGGGCCGGTGGACCCGCGGGTCCGCGACAGGCTCATTGCCGAAGCGCGCGGCAACCCGCTGGCATTGCTGGAGTTACCCCGGTCGCTGACCCGCCAGGAACTGGCCGGTGGATACGGCCCGCCCGGTGCGCCGGTCTCGCACAGCCTCGAAGCGACGTTCCGTCGGCAGATCGACACGCTGCCCGAACCGACGCGCCGGATGCTTGCCCTCGCGGCCGCGGACCCGGCCGGGGACCCGGCATTGTTGTGGCGGGCAGTGGACGAACTCGCGCTCGATCCCGAGGCCGTCACACCCGCAATGGAAGCCGGCCTGATCAGCATTGACGGGCGGGTCCGGTTCCGGCATCCGTTGATCCGATCGACGGCCTATCGGGGTGTGCCGCTGTCCGATCGCCAGGCCCTCCATGGGGCGCTGGCCGCCGCCACCGATCCGGACGCCGACCCCGATCGTCGAGCCTGGCATCTGGGCCACGCTGCGGTGGCTCCCGACGATGACGTCGCCGACGAACTTCACCGCTGTGCGGAACGCGCGCAATCCCGGGGCGGTGTGACGGCGGCGGCGGCCTTCCTCGAGCGCTCCGCAGAGCTGACCCGCGCCTCGTCCCGTCGCTGTGATCGAGCCATCGCCGCGGCAACCGCCAAGGCCCAATCCGGGATGCTCGACGCGGCAAGGGACCTTTTGAAGATGGCGGCGGGATCGCCGATGACCGAACTCCAGATGGCCCGGACCGACCTGGTGCGTGCGCAGATGGCGTTCATCAGCAACCACGGCCGCGACGCCGCGCCGCTGCTGCTCGGTGCCGCACAGCGGTTGGAGTCCATCGACCCGACACTGGCGCGCGAGACGTACCTCGATGCCTTGTCCGCGGCGATCTTCGCCGGCCGGCTGGCCGGCGCTGCCGGTGCAGCCGAGGTGGCCAAGGCCGCGTCCGCGACCGCTTCGGACACCGGCTCGCTGGGACCGGCCGATGCGCTGCTGGACGGCTTGGCCATCCAGTACGACGGGGACTTCAGCCGCGGCCTCCCGCTGCTCCGACACGCCCTGGGCAGCTACGGCGAGGGCATGTCGCTCGATCAGGAACTGCGATGGATGCTGTTGGCCTGTATCGCCGCTACTCGGATCTGGGACATCGACCGGCACCGAAGTCTCGGGGTCCGCTACGTCCAGTTGGCTCACGACACCGGCGCCGTGAGCCAACTGCCCCTGGCCCTGAGCGGGGCGTTCCTGCCCCTGCTTCTCGATGGCGATTTCGACGAGGCCGGTCGGGTGGCCGGCGAGATGAGCGCAGCCATCGACGCCATGGGCAAGACCTTGACCCCGTACAGCGCCATCGTCCTTGCGGCGTGGCGGGGCCGTCCCGACGAACTCGCGGCGCTCGGCGATGACGCGCGCGCCGATGCGCAAACCCGGGGTGAGGGGCACGGTCTGACGGTGATCGCCTGGGCCGAGGCTGTTTTGGCCAACGGCAGCGCGGACTACAAGGCCGCACGGGACGCCGCCGCCTACGCGTCGGCCTGCCGGGGCGATGGCGGAGCCTCCTGGTGGGCGCTGCCCGAACTCGTCGAAGCCGCCGCCCGCCTCGGCGATACCTCGACCGCCGGAGCCGCCCTGAATCGGTTGATCGAGATGACCACCCCGAGCGACACCGACTGGAGTCTCGGCGTCGAATCCCGCGCACGGGCGCTACTTGCCGACGATGCAACCGCCGAAGACCTGTACCGGCGGGCCATCGAGCACTTCCGAACCGCAGGTTTGCGACCCGACCTGGGCCGCACTCACCTGCTATACGGCGAATGGCTTCGCCGGCAACGCCGTCGAGTCCACGCCCGCGCCGAGTTGCGCGCAGCTCATGAATTGTTCGGGTCGATCGGGATGGAGATGTTCGCCGACCGCGCCCGCCGTGAACTGGCGGCCACCGGCGAGAAGGCCAGGCGACGGGCGATACCGGAAACCGCCTCGGACCTGACCGCGCAGGAAACGCAGATCGCCAGGCTCGCCCGTGAAGGGTTGTCGAATCCAGAAATCGGCGCACGACTGTTCATCAGCGCCCGGACCGTGCAGTACCACCTCGCCAAGGTGTTCGCCAAACTCGGCATCCGGTCGCGCGGCGAACTCGCCGCTGCGCTCACCGACGTCGGCTGATCAGACTGTCCGGTGGCGGATGCGAACCGCCGCGTACCGCGTCCACGATGTTCTCCGAAGGCGACCCGACCCCGACCAAGGAGAACATCGGATGAAGATGCGCGCAGCGCGGATGTACGGGTATCACCAGCCCCTGCGTCTGGAAGAGGTGGACATTCCCCACATCGGCCCGGACGAGGTCCTCGTCAAGGTGGGAGGGGCGGGTATGTGCCGCACCGATTATCAGCTCATCGACGGCTACTTCGACCGCGGGTTGCCGTTGGACTACCCGATCACCCCGGGCCATGAGGTGGCCGGCTGGGTCGACGGGGTCGGGTCCGAAGTGCCCGCGTCGACCGGGCTCGCCGAAGGCGACCAGGTGGTGGTGTTCGGCAGCTGGGGTGACGGCGCGTGTCGGCAGTGCCACAACGGCAATGAACAACTCTGCGCGCACGGCGTGTGGGCCGGCTTCTCCCGGCACGGCGGATACCAGGAGTACATCCCGGTCAATTACCGCTATCTGATCAAGGTGCCGGGGCACGGCGGCCTGGCACCGGAGAATCTGGCGCCACTGACCGATGCCGGACTCACCCCGTACCGCGGTCTCAAGAAGCTACGCGATGCCGGGCACCTACGGGCCGGCGGAACCATCGGCGTCAGCGGAATCGGCGGGCTCGGAAGCTACGGCGCGCAATACGCCAAATTGCTCTCCGGCGGCGCCGACGTCGTCGCGTTCGCCCGCAGCGACGAAAAGCTGGCAATCGCCAAGAACAACGGCGCCGACCACGGTATCAACGTGCGCGACAAGGATGCGGACGCCATCCGCGACGAGCTCGAAAGCCTCACCGGGCGGGCCGAACTCGACGCGGTCATCGAGTGCGCGGGCGCCGAGGACGCTCTCAGGCTGGCGTTCAGCCTGTTGGCGGCCGAGGGCGCCATCGCCTCGGTCGGCCTCATCGGCAACCGGATCGACATCCCGTTGTTCCCCCTGGTGGCCCGGGAGTACACCTATTTCGGCTCGTTCTGGGGCAACTACAACGATCTCACCGAAGTCCTGGCTCTGGCCGAGGCCGGACAGATCAAGGACACCATCACGCGGGTCCGGTGGGAGGACGTCAACGACACTCTGGAAGCGATCGGCCGCGGCGATGTGCTGGGCCGCGCCGTGATCGTCTACGACTGAGAGAACTGTTCATGCTCAGAAGAATTCGTCTCGGACTGTTCCTTGCGTTGGCCTTGATGTCCGCACTACCGATGGGAACGGCGATGGCGCAACCGTATGACCGCACCGAAACCGCCAACCTCGCCACGGTCCGCGTGGGCTTCGACGCCTGGGCGGACGGGACGGGCAGCCCGTACGACGCACTCGCAAAGAACGTCCAGTGGGAGATCGTCGGCAACTCCGCGGCCTCCCGGATGTATACGAGCAAGGCCGATTTCATCGACAACGTCATCACACCGTTCAACGCCCGGATGTCCGAGCGGCTGATCCCGACGATCCGCGACATGTACGCCGACGGTGACACCGTGGTGGTGTTCTTCGATGCCCAGGGCACGGCCCGCGACAACGTGCCCTACCGCAACACCTACGCGTGGTTGCTCACCCTGCGCGACGGTCAGATCGTGACGGCCTCGGCGTTCTTCGACTCCATCGCTTTCAACGATCTGTGGCAGCGGGTCACACCCTAGCGCGGAGTCCGAGCCACCGCGTGATCCGCTGAGATGCGCGCAGCGGTTGCTACCCGGCGGCCATTGCGCGCATCTGCGCGCGCTACCTGGGGCGCTTGCCCGCGACGACCTCGTCGATGTACTCCGGATAGAAGGGCACGTAGCCCTCGCTCTTGCCGGCCAGCACGTACAGCGGGTCCTCGACGTCCTCGCCGTAGCCCTGCTTGCGCAGTTCGACCTTCTGACTCTTGAACGTCGAGGTGTGCGCCAGCTCGGGCACGATCCGGACGAACAGCGGCACCGCGTACGCGGGCAGGTGCGCGAACGCCGTCTTCGCCAGCGCGGCCCCGTCGAAATCGACGCCCGATTTCAGCTGCAGCGCAACCATTCCCGCGCGGCCACCGGCACCGGGCACCTCGACGCCGAACACCGTGGCCTCTTCGACCTGCGAATCACCGGACAGCCCGGCCTCCACCTCGGTGGTGGCGACGTTCTCGCCCTTCCACCGGAAGGTGTCGCCGAGCCGGTCGGCGAACGCCGCGTGCCCGAGGCCCTGCGACCGCATCAGGTCACCGGTGTTGAACCAGACGTCACCGTCCTTGAAGGCGTTGCGCACCAGCTTCTTCTCCGACGCCGACTTGTCGGTGTACCCGTCGAACGGCTGCAGACTGCTGACCTTGGACAGCAGCAGGCCAGGCTGCCCGCGCTTGACCTTGCGCAGCCGGCCGTCATCACCTCGGGTGGGTTCGCCTGTCTCCAAGTCGTATTCGACGAACGCGACCGGGCTCGGGCAGATGCCGGTCGACTTCGACACGTTGAACACGTTGACGAACGCCGTGTTCCCCTCACTGGCGGCGTAGAACTCGCAGACCCGCGGAATGCCGAAGCGGGTGGTGAACTCGTCCCAGATCGCCGGACGCAGCCCGTTGCCGCAGATCACCCGGACCTTGTGCTGACGGTCGGTCGGCTTGGGCGGCTGGTTGAGCAGATACCCGCAGATCTCCCCGATGTAGACGAATGCGGTGGCGTCGTAACCGATCACCTCGTCCCAGAACCGCGATGCGGAGAACGACTTACCCAGCGCCAGAGTGGCTCCCGCGTTCAGCGCCGAACCGACCGCGACGGTCAGGGCGTTGTTGTGGTACAGCGGCAGACAGCAGTACAGCGTGTCGTTGCTGCTCAGCCGCAGCCCGAGGCCGCCGAAGCCGGCCAGCGCCCGCAACCAGCGATAGTGCGTCATCACGCTGGCCTTGGGCATGCCGGTGGTGCCCGAGGTGAAGATGTAGAACGCCTTGTCCTTGGCCAGCACCGCAGCGGTGGCCGCCGGGTTGGTGGTCGGTGCGGTGACGGCGGCCTGCTTCAGTTCCTCGACGGTGATCAGACCGTCGGTCGCCACACCGCTGTCGGTGATCGACTCGATCAGATCGGCCTCGGCGACCACGGCCTTGGCGTCCAGCAGTCCGATGCTGTGCGCGAGCACCTTGCCGCGCTGGTGGTAGTTGAGCATTCCGGCGGTGGCGCCGCACTTGACCGTCGCCAGCATCAGCAACACCGCGTCCGGGGAGTTGCGCAGCATGATGCCGACGACGTCGCCGTGGCCCACCCCTCGGGCCGCGAGCACCGCGGCGTACCGGTTGACCGTCTCGTTGGCCTGCCGGTAGCTGATCTGCTGATCCTCGAACTTCAGGAAGACCCGGTCCCCGTACTGGGCGGCGCGTTCCTGGAAAACCTTGCCTATCGAGGTCTTGGCACTCGGGCGGGCGCCCACGCCAGTGACCACGCCCCGGACGATGGCCGGGACGTCGAACAGCAGACCTGGGATTTTGCCGGCGATGTCGAGCAGGCCGACGCTGGCGCGGGTGAAGTCCTCACTCATGCTGACCTAGCCTAGTGACTCGGGCCACATGCGCTGAGAGCCGTCTCAACATCGCTGACCAGTACCAACCGCTCCAGGGCCCGTTCGCCGACGTAGCCGGTGTCCACCAGGCTGCGCAACCAGTTCAACAGACCGTCGTAGTGACCGAACGGATCGAGCATGACGATCGGCTTGTCGTGCATCCCGAGGTAACCCGCGGTCCAGGCCTCGAAGAACTCCTCCAGGGTGCCGATGCCGCCGGGCAGCGCGATGAACGCATCGGCGCGCTCCTCCATCACCTGCTTGCGTTCCCGCATGGTGTCGGTGACCACGAGCTCGTCGGCTTCGACGTCGGCCAGTTCGCGGTGCACCAAAGCCTTGGGGATGACGCCGATGGTCCGGCCGTTACGTCGGCGGGCCCCTTCGGCGACCGCGCCCATCGCCGAGACGTTGCCACCGCCGGACACCAGGGTCCAGCCGCGGTCGGCGATGGCCGCGCCGACATCGGCGGCGAGTTGCAGCAATTCGGGGTGGGTCGGACCGGATGCGCAGTACACGCAAACGGCCCACGGGCGGGTTTGGGGCGCTTCGGGCACCGCCCAAACCTACCGTCGGTTTCCCTCTGGTCGCCCGGCCGACCGCCATACACTGCGACGGTGCCCATGCCGCAAAGTCCCGCGGGCGCGGCCGCCGATGCACTCGGTCGCGGGGACCTCGTGGCCGCCGAGGATCTGGCTCGCTCGGCGCTGCGCGAGGGTGAGTCGTTGTCGGCCCGGTTGACGCTGGCCCAGACGCTGGCTTGGCAGGGACGCGGCCGCGACGCCGATGCGGTCCTCGCCGCGGTCGACCCCGACACGCTGTCCGAGACGGATCTGGTCGCGTGGGCGCTGCCGCGGGCGGCAAATCAGTTCTGGATGCTCGACGAGCCGGAGCGGGCCACGGCATTCCTGCGGGCCGTCCGTGCGCGCCTGCGGTCCGCGACGACCGTGGATGCGTTGCTGAGCACCTTCGCGATGAACGCCGGCCAGCCGCGGCAGGCCTTCGAACTCGCCGAGGCGGTGTTGGCCGCACCAGACGCCGAGGACCGCGCCATCGGCTGGGCGGCGTCGGCGGCGGCGTTGTCGGCCGCCCGGATGGGCCGCTTCGCGCCGGTGGACACCCTGGCAACCCGCGCCAGCTCGACCGGGCACCCCGGACTGCTGCGGTTCACCTCCGCATTCGGGCAGACCACCGCGCTGGTGATGCGTGGCGAGTTGGACCGCGCCGAGTCCTTGGCGCGCCAACTCGCGGTGCCGGTCCAGCCCTCGCTGGCTATCGGGCAGGTACTGCTGGGAGAGATCCTGCTGACCCGGGGCGAGCTGGATGAGGCGGTGCCGCTGCTGCAGCAGGCGGCGGCCGCACTGTCGGTCACCGGGTACTCCTGGGGTCCGTTGGCGTGGATGTTGCTGGCTCAGGCACTGGGCAGACAGGGCCGGGCGGTGGACGCGGCCAAGGCGCTGTCCCGGGCCGAATCCCGGCACGGCCTGAAGTCGATGTTGTTCGCGCCCGAACTGGCGCTGGCCCGTGCCTGGACCTGCTCGGCGCGGCGAGACCGGATCGGTGCCATCGCGGCCGCCCGCGACGCGGCGCGCGCGGCGGCACGCGGCGGGCAGTCCGCAGTGGCCGTACGCGCACTGCACGA
The DNA here is from genome assembly GCF_043974665.1 of Mycobacterium sp. AMU20-3851. NCBI lineage: Bacteria > Bacillati > Actinomycetota > Actinomycetes > Mycobacteriales > Mycobacteriaceae > Mycobacterium > Mycobacterium sp. AMU20-3851. Next base: position 1,297,577 of record NZ_CP146371.1, on the reverse strand, counting down.
CGCGGCGTGTCTCGGCGACAATCGGGCGGTCCAGAGCATCGCCGCGCTCGAAATCGACTGCGCATTCGCTGGTTTGGTCCTCGAACACGCGCGTGCCCTGGCTGACCGAGATGATGCTCGCATGGAATCCGTTGCCAGAAAACTCGTCGCGTTCGGAATATCGAGAACGACTTCGGACGGCGCGCGACACCCCAGCTAGAACGGCCCGTCGATCCTTGTCCCAACGTGCTGCGAACAACCCGGCAACGCCCTAATGTTGCGTCGTCAATTACGTGGGCACGACGGGGAGCAGCACCATCAACCAACCGGACACGAGCGCGGCCGTTCGGGAGAAGCGCCTCGACATCCAAGGCATGCGCGCCGTCGCGGTCATGCTCGTCGTGTTGTTCCACGCCGAGATCCCCGGGTTCGGTGGCGGCTACGTCGGCGTCGACGTCTTCTTCGTCATCTCCGGCTTCCTCATCAGCACCCATTTGCTGGAGGCGCTGCGGAATCGGGGCGGCGTCGGTTTCGCGGCGTTCTACGCGCGCCGTGCGCGCCGCCTGCTGCCCGCGGCCTTCCTGGTCATCGTGGCCACCGTGCTGGCGGCCCGGCTGCTGGTGTCGCCCATCCAGTTCGAACACGTGCTGAAGGACGCCGTCGCCGCCACCTTCTACGTCCCGAACCTCTGGTTCGCCCACAACGCGACCGACTATCTCGCCGAGAAAACCCCGTCGCTGTTCCTGCACTATTGGTCGCTGGGCGTGGAGGAACAGTTCTACCTGTTGTGGCCGCTGCTGCTCGCCCTGCTCTTCCGGTTCTTCAAGGCGCGCTGGACGATGGCGATCGCGATGTCGGCGATCGTGGTGCTGTCCTTCGCGGTGTGCCTGCATTTCACCAGCACGGCACAGCCGGCCGCGTTCTTCATGCTGCCGGCCCGGGTCTGGGAGTTCGGGCTCGGCGCCCTGGTGGCGCTGGCCCTGCTCGACCGGCGCAGCCTGTTCGCGCCGCGGGTGGCGGCGGTGCTGGGCTGGGTCGGCCTGATCGCGGTCCTCGGGGCCGGAATGCTGTTCAGCGTCAAGACCGTCTATCCGGGTTCGGCGGTGGCCATCCCGGTGCTGGGCGCGGCGCTGTTGATCGCGGCGGGCACCGCACCCGGCGGCCCGGCGGCGGTGCTCAGCGTGCGCCCGGCGACCTGGATCGGCGACATCTCCTACTCGCTGTACCTGGTGCACTGGCCGGTGCTGATGTTGCCCGTCGCGGCCGGCGCGTACATGGAGCAGCTGCCGATGTGGGCGCGCATCGCGCTGGCGCTGGCCTGTCTGCCGCTGGCCTGGCTGCTCTACACCTACGTCGAGGTGCCCGGCCAGCGCCTGGAGTGGCTGCGCGCTGCGCGCCCGCGCCGCACCTTCGGGGTGGCGGCCGGGGCGATGGCGACCATCGTGGCGATCACCGTGGCGGCGGGGCTGCTCCTGCACCCGAAGTTGGACACCGGTAAGCCCGCCCCCGCCATCGCGCTCGCCGCCAGCCCGGTCGGTACCGACTTCGTTCCGAGCAACCTCGTCCCGACGCTCGCCGACGTGGACGAGGACAAACCGGTGCTCTATGACAACGGGTGTCACCGCGAGATGGGCGACGCCAGTCCCGCCGATTGCGTCGTGGGAACGAATCCGGCGGCCCCGCGGGTGGTCCTGTTCGGCGACTCCCACGCCGCACAGTGGTTCCCGGCACTTCAACCACTCGCGCAGCGCGGGGCGGTCCGTCTGGAATCCCACACCAAGAGCGGTTGCCCCGCCGCACCGACGCCCCAGCTGCCCTACGCGAGCTGCCCGGCCTGGGTCGAGGCCGTGGCCGCGAAGCTGTCGGCCGACCCGCCGGCGCTGATCCTGCTCGGCAATTTCGGCAAGCGATACCTCGAAGACGAGCCGAATCCCGCCGAGCTCTGGCAACAGGCCCTGATCGCGACCATCGACCGGCTGCCCGTGCAATCGCGGATCGTGGTGCTCGCCGACACCCCCTCCATCGGGGTCACACCCTCGATTTGCCTGGCCCGCTTCTCCGAGGATGCCGACCACTGTGCCCTGCAACGCGCAACGGCTCTCGACGAGGAACTCCGTACCGTCGAGCGGGCCGTGGCGGCGCGGTTCGACAACGTCTCCTACGTCGACTTCACCGAACTGATCTGTAATGACGCCGAATGCCCCAGCATCATCGGCAACACGCTGGTCTACCGGGATGGCAGCCACATCACCACCGAATTCGCCCGGGTGCTCTCCGGTGCCGTGAGCTCGGCCGTGCAGAGTTATCTGCCCCTGACTGCGGAGCCGAGCGGGCGCCGCGAACCTCCGCAGGACATTCTCACCGTCGTAAAGGTGCCGAGCAGGCGATAGCGGAACTGTCGCGGCCTCAACGCAACTCGACCACCTCCGCGCCGGACGCTTTCAGCCGACCGTGCGGCAGGCCACAGCGCGGCGACAGCTTTCCGCCCTACGGTGACTTGGCAGAAGGAGTCATCGATGAGACGAATCTCCACGGCTGCAGCCGGTTTCGCCATCGCGGCCGGCGCGCTGCTGCACGCCGTACCGGCCCAGGCGGACGAACCCACCCCGGCGACTCCGCCGTCGGTGAGCCCCGACTCCGGACCGGCGCGCCACCCGTTGACGCTGCACTATCTGCACAACGAACCCCACATGGGGCCGCACGGGCTCTCGCACAGTGTCCGCAAAGCCCACCGACCCTCGCCCTAGCGGCGCATCCGAGTTGGCACAGCAAACTCTTTGACGTTTCCGAATTTGACCGATCAATATCGATTGCCGTCGACCATATTCGGACCATCGGCATTGCCATAACAGTACGAATGTTCTATTTATAGAGATAAGTCCGCCTAAGCACCGCTTCTAGCTGTGTGCTTCGAATGCCGAGCCGAGGCGTCGGCGAATTTCAGAATAGCGGCCTACCATGGGCAGCGGCTAATTCTCGAGAATCTCTCCGCAGATGGGGCCATGACATGAAAAACATCATCATCGGCGCTATTGCCGCGGCGATTGCCGCCGGCACACTCATTTCCGCACCGCTCGCCGGGGCCGCACCCACCACCGACCCGACCAGAGACGTCACGGAGGACGGCCCCTTCGCCGGACCGTTCACGTTTCCGGTCGAGTTCCCACGGTTGATGCGTGAGCCGACCTACGGGCCGAGAGGGACGAGCATCGGAGTCCGCTCGGTCCGCACGGTCCACTCGGCCTACTCCATCCCGGCGTCGAACCCGACCGCATAGGGTCGGCGGTTTCGTCCCGGGTGGCGTCGCCACCCGGGTGGCTGGTCGGCGGCCCGGACACCGGAAAACTGCCGCGCGGCCCGCACGCTTCCCCGCCATAGACTTGCCGGGAACGACGGGGGCGCGCACATGACCGATCCATTCTTCGTCCAGCCCGACGGTGTGCTGGACAAGTCCACACTGCATTCCCGCGTGGGCTCCGGGCTGTCCGACGTGACCGATACCCACGGCAACGATGTGCAGCGCAGCCACGGCGCCATCGCTTCGTCGGTCGACTCCGCCCTGCACTCCGCGCTCGCCGCACGCACCGCCACCGTGGGCACGGCGTCGACCTCGGCGTCCACCATCTCGGATCTCCTGCAGAAGGCGGCCAACGCATACGCCGCCGGCGACGAGGAGGGCGCGTCCCGGCTGCGCGCGGCCGCCGCAGTGCTGGAGGGCGGAGGCACGCCGACGGGTTCCGGCGTGAGCGGTGGCGCCGGCGCGTGGACGGCCGACGGTGCGGTCGGCTCCCCCGCCGCCGATGCCGTGGGCCCGCTGGGACAGATCCTGGGTTCGGTCGGTCAGCAGATCGGGCAGTTGACGCAACTGATCACCGCGCCGCTGCAGGGCTTGGCGCAGGGCCTGCAACAGGTGCCCCAGCAGATCATGCAGGCAGCCCAGGCGGCCCAGTCCGCCGGTGGGGACGACGTCGACCTCACCGCGGCAGAGACCACGGCCGAGGAGCGCGAGACCGAAGCCGCGCCCGAGGATCCTGCCGGGCGGCGCGAGCAGGCCGAGACGGCACCGGCGGACGACGCGCGGGCCGGCGGTGAGATTCCGCCGGGGCGTGCCCCCGCGGAGACGGCCGAACCCGTCCAGCCGGCCCCGACGCGTCCGCAGGTCGACTAGGCCGCCAGTAGCGATCCGTCGGCCAGCACCAGCCGGCGGCTCACCCCGATATTGGCCAGGAAGCTCTCGTCGTGACTAACCACCACGAAGGCGCCCCGGTAGGCATTGAGCGCCGCTTCCAGTTGAGCCACGCTGGCCAGGTCGAGATTGTTGGTGGGTTCGTCGAGCAGCAGCAGCTGGGGGGCCGGTTCGGCGAACAACACGCACGCCAGGGTCGCCCGCAACCGTTCACCACCGGACAGCGCCGAGACCGGCAGATCGATCCGGTCACCCCGGAACAGAAACTGCGCCAACAGATGTCGACGTCGGGTCACCGAGAGGGCCGGCGCGAATGCCGCCAGATTGTCGGCCACCGAGGCGCGCTCGTCGAGCAGATCCAGTCGCTGTGACAGGTAGGCGATGCGGCCCTCTCCCCGCTGCACCGTCGCCGGCCCCGGCTCCAGATCTCCGGAGATGATCCGCAACAGGGTGGATTTTCCGGCCCCGTTCCCGCCGGTCAGCGCGATCCGTTCCGGCCCGCGGATATCGAGCTCCACCTCATCGAAAACCGGCGAGCTCAAACCGCTTCCACTGAACACCACCCGACCGGCGGGCACCTCGGTGTCCGGCAGATCCAGGACGATCACCGCATCGTCGCGGACAGCCCGTTCGGCCTCGTCGAGGCGTGCCCGGGCCTCGCCGATACGGCGGGCATGCACGTCGTCGGCTTTGGCGGCCGACACCTGCGCATCCCGTTTCAGCTTTCCGGCAATGATTTTCGGCAGCCCGGCGTCCTTGAGATTGCGGGCGGCGGTCGAGGCCCTGCGGTCGGCACGTTCCCGAGCCTGCTGCATCTGCTGCTTCTGCCGCTTGAGTTGCTGCTCGGCGTTGCGCATCTCACTCTCGGCGAGTTCCTGGGCGGCCCGCACGGCTGTCTGATAGGCACTGAATCCGCCGCCGTAGAACTCGACGTCGCCGGCCCGCAACTCCGCGATCGAATCCATCCGGTCCAGCAGTACCCGATCGTGACTGACCACCACCAGGCAGCCACCGAAATCCTCGAGTGCATCGTAGAGCCGTTGGCGCGCAGCCGCATCGAGATTGTTGGTGGGCTCGTCGAGCAACAGCACATCGGGTCGGCGGAGCAATTGGGCGGTCAGGCCGAGCGACACCACCTGCCCGCCGGACAGCGTCGACAGGCACCGGTCCAGGTCCAGCTCGTCGAGGCCGAGCCGGTCCAGCTGTGCGCGCGAACGCTCCTCGATGTCCCAGTCGTCGCCGATGGCGGTGAAGACCGCCTCACTGGCATCGCCGGCGGCCAGCGCGTCCAGCGCGGCAAGCACCGGAGTCACCCCGAGCACGTCGGCGACGGTGTGCTCGGCCAGGAACGGCAGGTTCTGCGGGAGATAGCCCAGCACACCGTCCACCGATACCGCGCCGGATGTCGGCGTCAGATCACCGGCGATGAGGCGCAGCAGCGTGCTCTTGCCGGCACCGTTGGGCGCCACCAGACCGGTGCGGCGCCGGCCGAAGGAGCAGGACAGGTCCGTGAACACGGGGGTGTCATCGGGCCAACTGAACGAAAGATGGGAACAGACAATGGACATGCGGGAACTCCAGACAGACGGAGAGTGAGTGACGACGTGAGAGATCTCGGGGTGTTACCCGGAGATGTCGTCGATTCCCAGCACGAAATCCATACTACGGACTGCGTCAAGCGGTTAAGTACGCACGCAAGGTCTCGGTGGTCGCGGTGATGGCTGCGGTGTCGACGTTCTCGTCGACCTTGTGCGCCAGGTTGGGATCACCGGGGCCGTAGTTGACCGCGGCGATACCCAGCGCGGCGAACCGGGCGACGTCGGTCCAGCCGTACTTGGCACGCACCTGGCCGCCGGCCGCTGCCACCAGTGCCGCGGCGGCAGGGTTGGCCAGCCCGGGTAGCGCGCCGGCAGCGGCGTCGGTGACCTCACACGACACCTCCAGCCCGGTCAGCACCTCGTGTACGTGGGCGATGGCCTGCTCGACGGTACGGTCGGGCGCGAACCGGAAGTTGACGGTCACCGAGGCGGCATCGGGAATCACGTTGCCCGCGATACCGCCGTCGATCCGCACCGCCGACAGCCCCTCCCGGTAGACACAGCCGTCGATGTCGACGCTGCGTGCCCGGTACCCAGACAGCCGGTCGAGCACCGCACCGAGTTTGTGAATGGCGTTGTCGCCCAACCAGGATCGCGCCGAATGCGCCCGGGTACCGGCCGCGCTGACGACCACTCGGATGGTGCCCTGGCAGCCGGCCTCGATGAACCCGCCGGACGGCTCACCCAGGATCGCGACGTCGGCGGACAGCCAGTCCGGCAGTTCACGTTCGATACGGCCCAGCCCGTTGGCGCTGGACTCGATCTCCTCGCAGTCGTACATCACCAGGGTGAGGTCGTGCGCGGGTTCGGCGATGGTGGCGGCCAGGTGCAGGAACACCGCGTCACCGGATTTCATGTCCGAGGTGCCGCAGCCGTACATCAGGCCCCCCTCGATCCGGCTGGGCAGATTGTCCGCAGCAGGCACCGTATCGGTGTGCCCGGCCAGCAGTACCCGCGACGGACGGCCGAAATGGGTGCGGGCCAGCACGGCATCACCGTTGCGGACGACCTCGAAGTGCGGGGCCTGGGCCCGCAGGGCGTTCTCGATCTCGTCGGCGATGCGTTGTTCGTGCCGGGACTCGCTGGGGATGTCCACCAGTGCGGCGGTCAGTGCGATCGGATCGGCGCGCAGGTCTAGGCCCATGACCCTCGAGGCTAGTCCGGTGGCAACCAACCGCGGAATCAACTCCAGTAACCTAAACCAACGTGACTGCTGCATCTGGTATCGGCCTGGCCACCATCGCCGCCGACGGAACCGTCCTGGACACCTGGTTTCCCGACCCCGAACTCACCGGTGACGGCGTGGCCGGCACCACCCGGTTGTCGGTGGCCGAGGTACCCGAGTCGCTGGCCGTCCTGACCGGACCGGACAGCGACCGTGACGTCGAGGTCGTGGCGGTGCGCACCACCATCGCGTCGCTGGACGACAAGCCGGTCGATACCTACGACGCCTACCTGCGCCTGCATCTGCTGTCGCACCGGCTTACCAAGCCGCACGAGGCCAACCTGGACGGGATCTTCGGGCTGCTGGCCAATGTGGTCTGGACCAGTTTCGGTCCCGCCGCGGTCGAGGGTTTCGAACTGGTGCGCGCAAAGCTGCGCCGCCGCGGCGCGGTCGCGGTGTACGGCATCGACAAGTTCCCCCGGATGGTCGACTACGTGATGCCGGCCGGCGTGCGTATCGCCGACGCCGACCGGGTCCGCCTCGGCGCGCACCTCGCCAGCGGCACCACCGTGATGCACGAGGGCTTCGTCAACTTCAATGCCGGCACCCTGGGCACGTCGATGGTGGAGGGCCGGATCTCTGCCGGCGTGGTGGTCGACGACGGGTCCGACATCGGCGGTGGCGCGTCGATCATGGGCACCCTGTCCGGTGGCGGCAAAGAGGTCATCAAGATCGGCAAGCGCTGCCTGCTGGGCGCGAATGCCGGCGTGGGTATTTCGCTGGGTGACGACTGTGTCGTGGAGGCGGGCCTGTACGTCACCGGCGGCACCAAGCTGAGCACGGCCGACGGTCAGACGGTAAAGGCGGCCGAACTGTCCGGATCGAACAACCTGCTGTTCCGCCGCAATTCGCTCTCGGGCGCGGTCGAGGTCGTCAAGCGCGACGGCACCGGCATCACACTCAACGAGGCCCTGCACGCCAACTAGCGGTCGGCCGCGAAACGCCGCGCGGCGGTGATTCTCGCAATGCGGCCCGGGGCGGCGGATCGCTCTGTGACGTACCCTTCCCGCACTCCTGCGCAGCCCTGGCAAATTGTTTGCCAGGGCTGACGCATTTCCGGGTCCGTCGACCCGGACGCCGTCTGGCCGACGTGCACGCTGCTCGACGTCCGAGGCGACTGCAACCAGGTCCGGTGACCTGGGCCGGCCGGCTCAGTCGGGGGCCAGGACGCAGAACTCGTTGCCCTCGGGATCGGCCAGCACCACCCAGCTCTGCTTCCCCTGGCCGATGTCGACGTGGGTGGCGCCCAGACCGATCAGCCGGGCCACCTCGGCCTGCTGATCGTCCGGGGTGAAGTCCAGGTGCAGCCGGTTCTTGCAGGTCTTGGTGTCCGGCACCGTCATGAACAGCCACGGCGGCCCGTGACCCGACGGCGGGGTCAGCAGCAGGTCCCCGTCCTCGACGATCTCACTGCGCCACCCGAGCGCCTCCGCCCACCAGGTGCCCAACGCCATCGCGTCACCGGCGTCGATGCATATCTCGTTGAGCCTCAGCGTCATAGGTCGACTCCCTCACTCGCGCCCGTCTCCGGCGTCATCGGTCGACTCCCGCACTCGCGCCCGTCTCCGGCGTCATCCGTCCCCCCAGTTCGCCAGCTGTTTCTTGAGCAGCTTGCCCATCGCGTTACGCGGCAGACTGTCCACGATGCGCACCTCACGTGGCCGTTTGTGCGCCGAAAGTTGTTCGGCGACAAAGTCGATGAGCTGCTGCGGCGCCGCATCGCCCACCACGAACGCGACGATCCGCTGCCCCAGGTCCGCATCGGGTGCCCCCACCACCGCGACCTCTTGCACTCCCGGATGGCCGAGCAGCACGGTCTCGATCTCCCCGGCACCGATCCGGTAGCCGCCGGACTTGATCAGATCCACCGACTCCCGGCCGACGATGCGATGCATTCCGTCGGCGTCGATCACCGCGACATCCCCGGTCCGGAACCACCCGTCGGGATCGAACGCCTCGGCGGTGGCGTCCGGCCGGTTCAGGTAGCCGCTGAAGTTGGTCGGGCTCTTGATCTGAAGTTGCCCAATGGATTCCCCATCGTGGGGCACCAGCGCCCCGTCGTCGTCGACCAGCCGGGTCTGCACACCCGACAGCGGCAGACCCACCCAACCCGGGCGGCGTTCCCCGTCGATGCGGGTACTGATGGTGATCAGCGTCTCGGTGCTGCCGTACCGCTCCACCGGTGCGTGCCCGGTCAGCCGGACCAGGTCCTCGAACACCGGTGTCGGCAGCGCCGCGCTTCCCGACACCAGCAGCCGGGCCGAAGACAAGGCGCCCGCCGCTTCGGCGTCCGCGGCGATACGCGACCACACCGTGGGCACACCGAAATACAGCGTGCCGCGGGCCTGCGCGTACGCCTGCGGTGTGGGTTTGCCGGTGTGCACGAACCGGTTTCCGATCCGCAGTGACCCGAGCAGCCCGAGCACCAGGCCGTGCACGTGGAACAGGGGCAGGCCGTGCACCAGGGTGTCGGCGTCGGTCCACTGCCAGGCCTGAGCCAACGCATCGATATCGGCCGCGATCGCGCGACGGCTGATCGTCACGCCCTTGGGTAGGCCGGTGGTTCCCGAGGTGTACATGATCATTGCCGCCGACTCCGGGTTGGGTTCGGCGTACCGATGCCAGGACCGGGCGTGCATCCGCACCGGGATGTGCGGCAGCCCTTCGCTTTCGGCCGGCAACTCGCCCAGCCACGCCTGGGCGCCGGAATCGCTGAGCAGGTGCGCACGTTCGGTCGCGCCGACGTCGGCCGGCACCGGCACGAATGGGACACCGGCGATCAGGCAGCCGGTGACCGCGAGCACCGTCGTCGCGGTGGGAGTGGCCAGGATCGCGACGCGACGCGCCCGCGCGACACGTTCGGCGACCGACGTCCCCGCCCCCACCAGATCGCTTCGGCTCAGCGTCACGCCGTCGATGCGCACCGCGTCGGCCAGGTCGTGGCCGGCGGCCACCGCGGCCGGGTCCAGCGAGGTCAGCAACGCCTTCAACACCCCTGCGAGGCTACTCTTACGCCATGGCCCCGATCGAGCGGATGTCCAGTCGCGAGGTGTACCGCAACAACTGGATGACGGTGCGCGAGGACGCCATCCGCCGCCCCGACGGCAGCCACGGCATCTACGGGGTGATCGACAAACCCACCTACGCACTGGTGATCGCGCGGGACGGGGACCGCTTTCACCTGGTGGAGCAGTATCGGTATCCGATCGGGTTGCGGCGCTGGGAGTTCCCGCAGGGCACCGCGCCGGGCCTGGCAGACATCGATCCGCTCGAGTTGGCCGCCCAGGAACTGCGGGAGGAGACCGGCCTGCGCGCGGAGTCACTGGTGCGGCTCGGGCAGCTCGACGTGGCACCGGGGATGAGCAGTCAGCGTGGCTGGGTGTTCCTGGCGACCGGGTTGACCGAGGGTGAGCACGACCGCGAACTCGAAGAGCAGGACATGCACAGCGCCTGGTTCACCGGATCGCAGATCGAACAGATGATCCGCGAGGGCGCCATCACCGATGCCCAGACGATCGCCGCGTGGGCGATGGTATTGCTCGCCGAACGGGACTGAACCGCCGCCCGCGTCACAATGTGGTCTCTAAGTGACGGAGCTGCCATGACGATCCGGAGTTTTGTCATACTCCGCCGCTACCGTTGTGACAGCTGATCTTGTGACTGAATAGGGAAAGGGATGTTGGTCCGTCGACTGTGTTTTGCGCTGGCAGCCGTCCTGGTCGCCGGTCTCGCTCCCATGCCCACCGCCGCCGCGGTCGGGCAGGTGTGGAACGGCCGCTACCACGTGGTGAGCTACGCATCGCAGAAAAACGGCACCAGTGTGGCCGCCCGCCAGCCCGAGGGTGATCTGAGCGCGGTGTACACCTTCTCCACTGCGTGCGCCGGGAGTAACTGCGTGGCCACCGTCCTCGACGGGCCCGCCCCGTCGAATCCCACCATCCCGCAGCCCCAGCGCTACAAGTGGACCGGCAGCAAGTGGACCTTCGCCTACAACTGGCAGTGGGAGTGCTTCCGCGGCGACGGTGTGCCCCGGGTGTTCAGCCCGGCCGAATCCTGGGTCAGCTACACCCCCCAGCCCGACGGTTCACTGGTGGGCAGCTGGTACACCGATATTCTCAGCGGTCCCTGCCGCGGCAATGTGCTGATGCCGGCCGCGGCGTTCCCGGTGCCGTAACCGTATTCACCCGGTCCGGCCGTCAGCCGAGGACGCGCACCGGAAGATGCAGCCAGCCCGAGACCGTCGGCGTGTCGACGCGCTGAGGCTGATCCCAGAGCACTTCGTAGCGAGGCATGAACTGCACCACGGCCGGGCCTTCCAGGACCAGCATGCCCGCGTCATAACCGGTCAGGCGATTGCGCGGTGGCTCGACCCCCCGAGCGCCCGAAGCTTCTGGCACCGCGCGAGCCTAACAACGCCGGCTCGGCGAACCGGCCAGTCCGACGACGTGCAGCTATCGCACGCATTGCGATGACTTCCGGTGCCGGACCCGGTCCATACCGATGACGAAAGGAGCGCATCGTGAGCGCAGAAGCCGATATCCGCGCCCTCATCACCGGCTGGGTGGACGGCATCAGAACCTGCGACCTCGAATCCGTGACGGCCGCGCACGCCCAGGACATCGTGATGTTCGACGTCCCGCCACCGTATTCGGGTGTCCGCGACATCGCGGCCTATCGCGACAGTTGGCCGCCGTTCTTCGACTTCATCCGCGGCGGTGCGACCTTCGAGCTGGTCGATCTGGACGTGGTGGCCGGTGACGACGTCGCCTTCGCGTATGCGTTGGCCCGGTGTGGCACCGAGCAGGACTTCGCGGACAACCCCGACAACCTGCTGCGGTTGTCGATCGGGTTACGCAAGACCCCCGACGGGTGGCAGGTTGTGCACGAACATCATTCGTTCTGCGACGGCAGCTAGCTCAGTCCAGCAGTGCACGCAGGAAGAACGTCAGGTTGGCCGGGCGTTCGGCGAGCCGGCGTACGAAGTAGCCGTACCACTGCGTGCCGAACGGGACGTACACCCGCACGTGGTTTCCGTCACCGGCCAGCCGCCGCTGCTCGTCGTCGCGGATGCCGTAGAGCATCTGATATTCGAAATCATCGACCCCGCGGCCGAATTCGGCGGCCAGCGCGGGCACCGCGTCGATGATCGCCGGGTCGTGCGACGCGACCATCGGATAGCCCGAGCCACCCATCAGAGTGCCCAGGCAGCGCAGATAGGCTTCGGTCACCTCGTCGGCATCCCGGTAGGCCACCGACGCCGGTTCGTCGTAGGCGCCCTTGCAGAGCCGGATCCGGGCCCCGGCGAACTCCACGCAGTCGGCCGCGGTCCGTTTCAGGTAGGCCTGCAGCACCGTGCCCAGCCAACCGAAGTCCGCGCGCAGGTCCCGCACGATCGACAGCGTCGAATCGGTGGTGGTGTGATCCTCGGCGTCGACGGTCACCCATATCCCGGCCCGCTGGGCCCGCTCGCAGATGGCCCGCGCATTCTCCAGCGCGATCTTCTCCCCGTCCCGGGGAAGCGCCTGTCCGAGCGCGGACAACTTGAGGGACACCTCCAGCGGGTGCACGGCCGTCACCGCCTCGGTGCGCGTGGACAGCGCGTCGAGTAGTCCGAGGTAGGCCTGTACGGTGGCGTCCGCCGCATCCACATCGACGACGTCCTCGCCCAGGTAGTCGATGGATACCAGCCGCCTTGTGTTGCGCAGTTGGACAACCGAATTCATCACATCGGCGGTGCTCTCCCCCGGCACGAAGCGGTGCACCACCTCCCGGGTCAGCGGTAGCCGCTCCGCGGTGCGGCGCAGCCCGTCGCGTTTGGCCGCGGCCAGGATCGCCGGCCGCGCCACCTTCTGGAAGACACCCATCGCTCAGGCCTCCATGTGCGGGTACTCGTGGCTGGTGGGCGGCACGAACGTCTCCTTGATGGAGCGGGCCGAGGTCCAGCGCAGCAGGTTCAGCAGGGAGCCGGCCTTGTCGTTGGTGCCCGAGGCGCGGGAACCGCCGAAGGGCTGTTGCCCGACGACGGCGCCGGTCGGTTTGTCGTTGACGTAGAAGTTGCCTGCGGTGTCACGCAACCGGTGCTGCGCGGTCGCCACCGCGGCCCGGTCGTCGGCGATCACCGCGCCGGTCAGGGCATATGCGGCGGTGCTGTCGACGACGCTGAGAATGTCGTCGAACTGGTCGTCGGGGTAGACGTGCACGGCCAGGATCGGGCCGAAGTACTCGGTCGAGAACGCCTCATCGGTCGGGTCGTCGGACAGCAGGACCGTGGGTCGAACGAAATATCCTTCGCTGTCGTCGTATTCGCCGCCTGCGGCGACCGTGACACCCGCGGCCCCCTTGGCTCTCTCGATCGCCGCGACGTTCTTGGCGAAGGCGCGCTCGTCGATCAGTGCACCGCCGTAGTTGGTCAGGTCGGTGACATCGCCGTAGCGCAGCGCCGCGGTCTCCGACAGGAAGTCATCACCCATCCGCTGCCAGACCGACCGCGGGATGTAGGCGCGTGAAGCCGCCGAACATTTCTGGCCCTGATAGTCGAAGGCGCCGCGGATCATGGCCGTGCGCAAGACATCCGGGTGGGCCGAGGGGTGCGCGAGGATGAAGTCCTTGCCACCGGTCTCACCCACCAGACGCGGGTAGGTGTGGTACCGGTCGATGTGGTTTCCGACCTCCCGCCACAAATGCTGGAAGGTGGCCGTCGATCCGGTGAAATGGATGCCGGCCAGCCGAGGATCGGCCAGGGCCACTTCCGAGACGGCCCGCCCGTCCCCGGTGAGCAGGTTGATCACCCCGGGCGGGAGCCCGGCCTCCTCGAGCAGGGCCATGGTGAGGTGGGCGGCGAAAGTCTGGGTGGGCGAGGGTTTCCACACCACCGTGTTGCCCATCAGCGCGGGCGCAGTGGGCAGGTTCCCGGCGATGGCGGTGAAGTTGAACGGGGTGATGGCATAGACGAAGCCCTCCAGGGGGCGGTAATCGGTGCGGTTCCATACGCCGGGGCTGCTCACCGGCTGCTGGGCCAGGATCTGCCGGGCGAACGCGACGTTGAACCGCCAGAAGTCGATGAGTTCGCAGGGGGCATCGATCTCGGCCTGATAGGCGGACTTGGATTGGCCGAGCATGGTGGCGGCGGCGATCTTCTCCCGCCACGGCCCGGCCAGCAGATCGGCGGCGCGCAGGAACACCGCGGCCCGTTCGTCGAAGGGCAGCGCCGCCCAGTCATTCTTCGCCCGCAGGGCAGCCTCGATGGCGGCGGTGGCTTCGGGCTGCTCGGCGTTGGTCAGCGTGCCCAGCACCTGGCCGTGCCGGTGCGGCGCAACGACGTCGATGCGTTCCCCGGCGCCCATCCGGTGGACCCCGCCGATGACGTGGGGCAACTCGACGGTGTCGGCGGACAGCGCGTCGAGGGCGTCGCGCAGGCGGGTGCGTTCGGCGGAACCGGGGCGGTAGTCGTGGACGGGCTCGTTGTGCGGCAACGGCACCTGGGTGATTCCGGTCAGGGCATCCATGATTGAAGGGTCCCTGTTCACGGCCCGCCAAGGATTGGCCGATCAGACAGACATCACCACACCGCTTAGTAGAATCAGCCAACATGGCGGGTGTCGGGCTGGGCCGGCTGCTCCTGGCGCTGGACGCGACGATGGTGCGGCTGATCGAGGCGCCGCGCGGCCTCGACCTGCCGGTGGCCTCGGCCGCCCTGATCGACGCCGACGACGCCCGTCTGGGGCTGGCAATCAGCGCCGGGGCCGCCGACATCTTCTTCCTGCTCGGCATCCCCGACCCCGATGCGCTGCACTGGTTCGACGGGCAGGTGCGCACCCGCGCACCCGCGGCGATCTTCGTCAAGGAACCGTCCGCGACGGTGATCGACCGCGCCACCGAGGCCGGCACCGCCGTCGTCGCGGTGGAACCGGCAGCCCGCTGGGAGCGGGTGTACCGCCTGGTCAACTACGTTCTGGAACATCACGGGGATCGCGCCGACCCACTGCACGACCCGAGCACCGACCTGTTCGGGCTGGCGCAGTCCATCGCCGACCGCACCCGCGGCATGGTGAGCATCGAGGACGCCGAATCACATGTGCTGGCGTATTCGGCGTCCAGCGATGAGGCCGACGAGCTGCGCCGGCTGTCGATCCTGGGCCGGGCCGGGCCACCCGAACACCTGCAGTGGCTGTCCCGGTGGGGCATCTTCGATGCATTGCGCGCCGGCCCGGCGGTGGTGCGGGTCGCCGAGCGCCCGGAACTCGGATTGCGGCCGCGGCTCGCGGCAGGGATCCATCGCGACGGTCAGGACCGGCACTCCCCCGGATTCGCCGGCACCATCTGGTTACAGCAGGGCTCCCAGCCGCTGGCCGACGACGCCGAGGAGGTGTTGCGGGGCGGGGCGGTGCTGGCGGCGCGCATCCTGGCCCGGTTGGCCGCGATCCCGTCGGCGCATGCCGTACTGGTCGCCGAGGCTCTCGGTCTGAGCGACGGTGCCCGGGACGTCGGCGAGCTCGCCCGCGAACTCGGGGTTCCCGTCGACGGCAAACCCACGGTCATCGGGTTCACCGGTGACTATCCCGACCCTGCGCACCTGGCCGACGTTCTGGCGTTGAGCGCCACCGCGTTTCGCTCCGACGCCCAGGTGATCGCGCACGGCTCACGGGTGTACGTGCTGTTCGCCCGGCCGGGACGCGCATCGGTGCCGTCCTGGGTGCGCGGGACCATCGCCGCCTTGCGGACCCAGCTGGGCGTCGACCTGCAAGCGGTCATCGCCTCGGCCCCGGGCGGAATGACCGCGGCCGCCGAGGCCCGCGCGGAGGTGGACCGGGTACTCGACAGCGCGGGCCGCCACCCCGGGACGCTCGCCGCAGTGACCTCGCTGGCCGAGGCCCGCACCACGGTGCTGCTCGATGAGATCCTCACCGGGATCGGCGCCGATGACCGGTTGATCGATCCCCGGGTGCGGACGCTGCGCGCCGAGGAACCGGCTCTGGCCCATACGCTGAGCGTCTTCCTGGACCGGTTCGGCGACGTCACCGCCACCGCCGAAGATCTGCATGTCCACCCCAACACGGTGCGTTACCGGGTGCGCCGCGCCGAGGCGGTGCTGGAGATCTCGTTGAGCGATCCCGACGCGCGACTGCTGCTGGCGCTCAGCCTGCGCGCCACGGCCTGAGCCGTCCACCATTCGGTTGACCCCGGAATCGACCGAGCAGTCGTCGCGCCCGGACCCCCAACGCCCGCACCATCAAGTACATGAACCAGCCCGCCGTGACCGAGCCCGCCGTCTCCGCAGCACCGCTGAGGCCGTCGTCCAACCCGTTCCTGGCCGGCAACTACGCGCCGGTACACGAGGAACTCACCGTCGCCGACCTGGACGTCACCGGGACCATCCCCGACTATCTCGACGGCCGCTATCTGCGCGTCGGGCCCAACCCGCTCAACGATCCGGACCCGGCCACGCATCACTGGTTCCTCGGGGACGGGATGGCGCACGGCCTGCGGCTGGCCGACGGCACCGCGTACTGGTACCGCAATCGCTGGGTGCGATCGGCCGTGGTGGCCCGCGCCCTCGGCGAGACCTGGAAGCCCGGCGCCCGCGGCGCGGGACTCGATTTCGCCGGTAACACCAACATCATCGGGCACGCCGGGCGGACCCTGGTGCTCACCGAAGCGGGCGCACGCCCCTACGAACTGACCGAGGACCTCGAGACTGTGGGCGGCTCGGACTTCTGCGGCACCCTCGTCGACGGCTACAGCGCGCACCCCAAGCACGACCCGGACACCGGTGAGTTGCATGCGGTGTCCTATCACCCCTTGCGCGGCAACAAGGTTCGCTATACCGTCACCGGCGTGGACGGTCGGGTCCGCCGGACCGTCGACATCGAACTCGCCGAGCAGACCATGATGCACGACTTCTCGCTGACCGAGCACTACGTGGTGCTCTACGACATGCCGGTCGTGCTGGATTTCGGCGCCGGCGCCCTCAGGCGGGCCGTGAGCCGTTTCGTCGCAACGCATTCGGCGCCCGACGCGGTGGTGCGGGCGGTGATGCGGGGATCGGAACGCACTCGGGGTGGCCTCAACGGCATGCCGTACCGGTGGGCCCCCGACAAGCAGGCGCGCGTCGGGGTCCTCCCCCGCGAGGGGCAGGCCGGCGACATCCGATGGTTCGAGGTGCCGCAGTGCTATGTGTTCCATCCACTCAACGCCTACGAGGAGGGAACGCGATTGGTGCTCGACGTCGTCACGCACCCGTCGGTGTTCACCGTCGGCACCAAGTTGTTCGACCCACCGGCGCTGGACCGCTGGACCGTCGATCTGGCCACCGGCGCTGTGTCGTCGACCCGCCTCGACGATGCCCCCCAGGAATTTCCGCGCGTCGATGAGCGCCGCGTCGGCAAGCCGCACCGCTACGGCTACACCCAGGGCAGCGTGCTGACCGCCGACGGTTCCACCCCGCGTACGCTGCTGCGCCACGACCTGCACACCGGGCAGACCCGTCGGGTGACGTTCGACCAGGACGGTGAGCCGGGCGAGTTCGTCTTCGTCCCCGCCTCGGCCGACGCCGCCGAGGACGACGGCGTGGTCATGGGATTCGTCTATCGCCGCGGCACCGACCGCAGCGATCTGGTGCTCCTCGACGCGCAGACGCTGGAAACCACGGCCGTGGTGCACCTGCCGTGCCGGGTGCCGCACGGATTTCACGGCAACTGGGTTCCCCGCACCGGTTAGCATCGGCCGATGGACAGCCGCGGGCCCGAGAACCCGACCTGGCACTGGCTGTGGGATCTGTACATCACCGCGATGTGCGGTGTCGCTGTCGCCGGTGTGCTGCTGCTCGACCATTCGGTGCCGGGCCGGTCCCCTGCCGGCGCGGTGGCCGCGCTGGCCGCGATGCTGGTGTGGCTGACCGTGGCCGGCCGGCGGGTGCCGCGACTGGGCGCGCTCGGTTGGCGCCCGCTGGGCTACGTCATCGTCGCCGTGGCGCTGTGGTGTGTGGCCATGTGGTGCGCCCCGGCGGCGGTGGCCGCGATCCCCGCGCTTTTCCCGGTGGTGTTCTCCACGCTGCCGCTGGGCACCGCGATCGGTGCGGCGGTGGCGATCGCGGTGCTTCCGCTGGTTCTGGTGCTCACGGACTCGGGGGCGGCGGCGCGGTACGTCACGGTCGCGCTGGCGGTGGCGCTGATGGGGCTGGTCACCGGACCCATCCTGGGCATCTTCATCGTCAGCTCGGTGCGGCAACGGATGGCGCTCGCCCGGCTGGTCAACGAGCTGCGCGACAGTCGGGCCGAAACCTCAAGATTGTCAAGAGAAGCCGGTGTCGCGGCCGAACGGGAGCGGCTGGCCCGGGAAATCCATGACACTTTGGCGCAGGGCTTCACCAGCATCGTCGCGTTGGCCCAGGCGATCGAGGCCGAGATCGGCACCGACCCACAGGCCGCCGCCCGGCATCTGGCGCTCGTCGAGTCGACCGCCCGGGACAATCTCGCCGAGGCGAGAACGATGGTGACCAGGCTGACGCCCACCGCACTGGACGGTGCGACGCTGCCCGCCGCGATCCGCCGGCTGTGTCTCGCATTCGAGGCCGAGACCGGAGTCTCGGTGCGCGACCGCATCGCCGAGGACACACCTTCGACAGGGATGGCCGGCGATGTGGTGCTGTTGCGCGCCGCCCAGGAGGCATTGGCCAACATCCGTCAGCACTCCGGGGCCGACGCGGTGGCCGTCACTCTGGGCAGCGACACCGACGCGGTACGACTCACGGTGTCCGACAACGGGATCGGCCTGACCGATCAACACACCGACGGTTTCGGGTTGCGCGGCATGCGATCCCGGGTGACCCAGGTCGGCGGCACGGTCACGCTGTCCGCCGGGCCCGCCGACCGCGGCCTGCGACTCGACATCGAGGTGCCGGCATGACCGCTCGGCGCGACGGGACGGTGAGCGTGCTGCTCGTCGACGATCACCCGGTGGTGCGGGAAGGGCTGCGCGGCATGATCGATGCCGAGGACGACCTGATCGTCGTCGGTGAGGCGGCCTCGGGCGCCGAGGCACAGACCTTGGCGGCCGCGCTGCGGCCCGACGTCATCCTGATGGATCTGCGGATGCCCGACGGCGACGGGGTCACCACCACCGAACGCGTCTTGGCCGATCTGCCGCAGACCCGGATCGTGGTGGTCACCACCTACGAATCCGACGCCGACATCCTGCGCGCGGTGGAGGCGGGCGCGGCGGGCTACCTGCTCAAGGACGCCTCCCGCGCCGAACTCGCGGCGGCGGTGCGGGATGCGGCCGCGGGCAAGACGGTGCTGGCGCCCTCGGTGGCCGGCCGGTTGATGGGCCTGATGCGCGAACCCGCACCGGCCGCGCTGACCGCCCGCGAGATCGAGGTGCTCACCCTGGTGGCCCGGGGTCACACCAACGCCGAGATCGGGCGCGAGCTGCACATCAGCGAGGCGACGGTGAAGACCCATCTGCTGCGGACGTTCGCCAAGCTGGAGGTGTCCGACCGCACCGCGGCGGTCACCACCGCGATGGCGCTCGGGTTACTGGGCTGACCACTGCGCCGCAGCTTCAGTTCAATCGCTGCGCCGCAGCTTCAGTTCAATCGCTGCGCCGCAGCGGCGATGCGCTCGTCGGTGGCCGTCAGCGCCACCCGCACATGCTGGGCGCCGGCCGGCCCGTAGAACTCACCGGGCGCCACCAGGATTCCGCGCTGGGCCAGCCACGCCAGGGTGTCCCGGCACGGCTCGCCGCGGGTGGCCCACAGGTACAACCCGGCTTCGGAGTGATCGATGGTGAACCCGGCCGCCTGTAGCGCCGGCAGCAGGATCGCGCGCCGCTTGGCGTAGCGCTCGCGTTGCACCGCGACGTGCTCATCGTCCTCGAGACCGGCGACCATCGCCGCCTGGACGGGTCCGGGCACCATCATCCCGGCGTGCTTGCGCACCGCCAGCAGCTCGGCCACCACGCCCGGGTCGCCCGCGACGAAGCCGGCCCGGTAGCCGGCCAGCGAGGACGTCTTGGACAACGAGTGGATGGCCAGCAGGCCGGTGTGGTCACCGTCGCAGACCGACGGGTGCAGCACCGACAGCGGTTCGGCGTCCCACGCCAACCCGAGGTAGCACTCGTCGGAGGCGACCAGCACGCCGCGTTCACGGGCCCAGCCGACCACCTTGCGCAGGTGGTCGAGACCGAGCACCTTGCCGGTCGGGTTGCTCGGCGAGTTCAGGTAGATCAGCGCGGGTGTCTGCGGCCCGATCTGGGTCAGCGAGTCCGCCGCGAGCACCGAGGCACCGGCCAGCCGGGCGCCGACGTCATACGTCGGGTACGCCAGCTCCGGGATCACCACGGTGTCACCGGCGCCCAGCCCGAGCAGGGTGGGCAGCCAGGCGATGAGTTCCTTGGTGCCGATCACCGGCAGCACCGCCGCGGGCGCCACGTCGGTGATGCCGAACCGGCGGGCCAACGCGGCGTGGATGGCGGCCCGGAGTTCGGGGGTGCCCGCGGTGGTGGGGTATCCCGGGGTGGCGCTGGCCTCGGCCAGCGCCTCCCGGATCACCGGGGCGACATCATCGACCGGTGTACCGACCGACAGGTCGACGATGCCGTCCGGATGTGCACGTGCGGTAGCGGTGACGTCTGCCAGGGTGTCCCAGGGGAACACCGGCAGCGATGCAGACTTGTGTGAGCTCACTCGCCCTTGGGCTCGAGATCCTTGATGGCCTGCGGATCGTTGTCGGTCTGGCCGACCTTCGACGCACCGCCGGGCGAACCCAGTTCGCTGAAGAAGTCCGCGTTGCTCTGGGTGTAGCTGCTCCACTGGTCCGGCACGTCATCTTCGTAGTAGATGGCCTCGACCGGGCACACCGGTTCGCAGGCGCCGCAGTCGACGCACTCATCCGGGTGGATGTACAGCATCCGGCCACCCTCGTAGATGCAATCGACCGGGCACTCTTCGATACATGCCTTGTCTTTGACGTCGACGCAGGGTTCGGCAATGACGTACGTCACTGGTGTCTCTCCTGTCCAGGGGGCTGCTGGTCGGGTTTCGTTCTGGGTCGGGACGCCTGACTGAGCATCCGCACGGGCCAGTATGAATGGCCCGAAACTGGAAGCCTGTCTAAGTGTGCCCTAACTTCACGCTCCGTCGGATCCGTCGGCGATGCGTGGTTACTGATACTAAACGTCGCAGATACATCTCGCCTAGTAGCCGGGCCCTCGTGTTTTTGTGCAACTCGTTGCATAGGACCAGCGGTACCGCCTAGGCTGCCGCCATGGCCCTTCAGCACGCCATCCTGGTGTCGCTCTGCGAGCAGCCGAGTTCGGGCTACGAACTGACCCGACGGTTCGACCGGTCGATCGGCTACTTCTGGTCGGCCACCCACCAGCAGATCTATCGCACGTTGCGGCTGATGGAGAACGACACCTGGGTGCGGGCGGAGTTGGTCGAGCAGCGCGGCCGGCCGGACAAGAAGGTCTACTCGGTGACAGCGACCGGGCATGCCGAGCTGGCCCACTGGATCGCCGAGCCGCTGGCGAGCAGAGCGAGCACCGGCTCAGGCCTTCTCGCGGACAACCGCACCCGCGACCTGGCGGTCAAGGTCCGCGCCGCCGCCCACGGCGACATCGCCGCCATCCGGGAGCAGGCCGCCGCACTACGGGCCGAACGCGCCGCCCTGCTGGACACCTACCGCGGATTCGAGAAACAGCAGTTCCCCGACCCGGCCGCCCTGACCGGGTCCGATCTGCACCAGTACCTGGTGCTGCGCGGTGGAATTCGCGCCGAAGAAGGCGCGATCGACTGGCTTTCTGAACTGTTGGAGGTGCTGTGAGCTATCCGAATCTGTTGTCCCCGTTGGATCTCGGGTTCACCACGCTGCGCAACCGGGTGATCATGGGATCGATGCACACCGGGCTGGAGGACCGGGCCCGCGACACCGGCAAGCTGGCCGCCTATTTCGCCGAACGGGCCCGCGGCGGGGTCGGCCTGATCATCACCGGCGGCTACGCGCCCAACCGGACCGGCTGGCTGTTGCCGCTCGCCGCGGAGATGCTTTCGGCGGCCGATGCGCGACGGCACCGCCGGATCACCACGGCCGTGCACGACGAGGGCGGCAAGATCGCGCTGCAGATCCTGCATGCCGGGCGCTACGCGTATCACCCGTTGTCGGTGAGCGCGTCCTCGATCAAGGCGCCCATCAACCCGTTTCGGCCGCGCGCCCTGCGTGATGTGTCCGGGACGATCTCCGACTTTGTCCGGGCGGCACTGCTGGCCCGCGACGCCGGGTACGACGGCGTGGAGATCATGGGCAGCGAGGGCTACCTGCTCAACCAGTTCCTGGCACCGCGGACCAACAAGCGTCGTGACGAGTGGGGCGGGACCCCGGAGAAGCGCCGCCGTTTCCCGGTCGAGATCGTGCGCCGGGTTCGCGAGGCGGTGGGTCCCGACTTCATCCTCGTCTACCGGATTTCGGTGGCCGACTACGTCGAGGACGGCCAGACCTGGGACGAGATCGTCGCCCTGGCAACCGAGATCGAGGCAGCCGGGGCCACGATTCTCAATACCGGGATCGGCTGGCACGAGGCGCGGGTGCCCACCATCGTCACCTCGGTACCCGGCGGTGCGTTCGTCGGCACCAGCAGCGCGCTCGCCGAGCACGTCGGGATCCCGGTGGTCGCCTCCAACCGGATCAGCATGCCCGAGGCGGCCGAGCAGATCCTCGCCGAGACGCACGTGCAACTGATCTCGATGGCCCGGCCGTTGCTGAGCGACCCCGACTGGGTGCGCAAGGCCGCCGCGGACACCGCCGATCAGATCAACACCTGCATCGCCTGCAATCAGGCCTGCCTGGATCACGCGTTCGTACACAAGACGGTGTCGTGTCTGCTCAACCCGCGGGCGGGGCACGAGACCACGCTGGTGCTCGGGCCCACACGACGGGCCCGATCGGTGGCCGTGGTCGGTGCCGGGCCGGCCGGACTCGCGGCGGCGGTGTCGGCGGCTCAGCGCGGGCACCGGGTCACGCTGTTCGAGGCCGGTTCCACGATCGGCGGGCAATTCGACTTGGCCAGAAGGGTTCCCGGTAAAGAGGAGTTCAACGAGACGGTGCGGTACTACACCCGCATGCTGGAGGTACACGCCGTCGAGGTGCGGTTGGGGGTTCGGGCGTCGGCGGATTCACTGGCGGGTTTCGACGAGGTGGTGCTGGCCACCGGTGTGAAGCCGCGCATCCCGGACATCCCCGGTGTCGACCATCCGATGGTGCTGTCGTATGCCGAGGTGCTGGCCGGCGTCCCGGTCGGTGACTCGGTGGCGGTGATCGGCGCGGGTGGCATCGGGTTCGACGTGAGCGAGTTCCTGGTGACCGACACCTCCCCCACTCTGAATCGCAAGGAGTGGCAGGCCGAATGGGGTGCCCTGGATCCTCAGCACGCGCCGTCGGTGCGCGGCGCGCTGACCACTCCCCTGCCGCTACCGCCCGCGCGGGAGGTGTTCCTGTTGCAGCGGTCCAAGGGGCCGCAGGGCCGCGGGCTGGGTAAGACCTCCGGCTGGGTGCACCGTGCGTCACTGAAAGCCAAAGGCGTGCAGCAACTGTCCGGGGTGAACTACGAGCGCGTCGACGACGACGGGCTGCACATCAGCTTCGGCGCCGACCATTCCGGGGCGCGGGTGCTGGCGGTCGACAACGTCGTGGTGTGCGCCGGCCAGGAATCCGTGCGCGATCTGGAGGACGCGCTGCTGGCTCGCGGCGTGCAGCCGCATGTGATCGGTGGCGCCTTGGTGGCCGCCGAACTGGATGCCAAGCGGGCTATCCGGCAGGGCACCGAGCTGGCCGCTCGGCTGTAGCCCCTTTCCCCGCGAACCCCTTTCCCCGCGAGCGTGCGTGTCTGCGGGCAACACACCGGGCGGCGGGCGAAGTTCGCGCACGCTCGCGGGCCGAGTTCGGCCCGTTTGAGCGCCTCGAAGGCCGTCGTGACGAGCACCCTGCGGGGTCGAGGTGCGTCGTTCGGAGGACGCCGGTCGTAGTACGAGAGTCTGCACTTTCAGCAAAATGCCACTTCTGCGCCTTCGGGAACCTCACGCGGCCGAACCTTCTGCTAATTTCAGCGCGCTACCAGCTTCGATAGCCCTGTCGCCCAACCGGATCGCTCCCCTACAGCCGAAGGAGTCGGTGTGTCAGCTCCCAGTCCCCGCAAAGATCGCCGCACCGGCGGTAAACATCGCAGACAGACTGCCGCGACGGGAGAGGTCGCCGGGCGCTGGTTGCGGATGGGAGCGGCCACCGTCGGGATCGGCGCAGCGATGACGTTCGTGCCCGGTATGGCGCTTGCCGATACTCCGGACGGGGGAACCGACACGAACAGTTCGGCCGGCGAAGAGGATTCCGGCTCGGCCAGTTCGCCCGCTGCCGACTCCTCGGCGTCAAAGTCCGACGCCGATACCGAATCGGCAGAATCTGCGACGTCGATCGAACGTGCCACTCCCACGCGGAACATTCCCGAGCGCTCGCGACACCGTGACCATAGCTCGACCCGCGTGCTCGATTCCTCACCCGATCTCGGCGAGAGCTTCGGAAAGCGTTCGGCACAGCGGGGTTTCACCGAACAGGACGACGGAACGTCTGATACGTCTGCGGGGACGGAGTCTGCGCCCAGCACTCAGGCACCGACCTCGGCGTCGTCACCGATCGATCTCCCGGAGACTGTTCCGTCGACACCCACGGTCCAGCCTTCTCCGCTTGCAAACCCGTTGCTTGCCGCCCCCGCCGATCCGCAGGACTCCGACGCCGATGGGCCCGCCGCTCCGGCGGCCGCGATCGCGGTGCTCGGGCTCGCGAGTGTGAGCAGACGATCAGACCTCGCCGAGGACGAGATCGCACCGTCAGAGGTCGCGTCGATATTGGCTGTCCCGTCGATGTCCGACGACGCCGCGGAATTCACGCCGGTACCGACCGCCGCTCGGGCAGCGTTCAGCGCGTCGGCAGTTGCGGCCGCCGCGACCGCCGATCCCACTGTCATCGCTACGGTCCCCGTCGGTTCGAGCCCGATCGGCATCGCTATCAACCCCGGTGGTACCCGCGTGTACGTCACCAACATCTCTGAGAACACGGTGTCGGTCATCGATACCGCCACCAACACGGTCATCGCCACGATCCCGGTGGGGAGCTTCGCCTACGACAGCGTCCCGGTCGTCAGCCCCAACGGGAAACGGCTGTACGTCAGCGGATCCAACACTGTGACGGTGATCGATACCGCCACCAACACGATCGTCGGGGAACCGATTCCGGTCGGCAACAGTGCCAACGGGTTGGCCGTCAGCCCCGACGGCACACGCGTCTATGTCACCAATTCCGGAGACAGCACCGTGTCGGTGATCAATACCGCCACCAACACCGTCGTCGCCACCATCCCCGTGGGCTCGTCCCCGATCAGGGTCGCAGTGAGCCCGGACGGAACCCGCGCGTATGTCACCAACGCCGGCGCAGGCTCGGTGTCGGTGATCGACACGGCGACCAACACCGTGGTGAACTCGATCGGCGTCGGCGGCATGCCACTCTGGCTGGCGGTGAGCCCCGACGGTTCACGGGTCTACGTCGGCAATGCGGCTAGCAACACGCTCGGCGTTATCGACACCGCCCAATCAACCCTTGTGGCCACGATCCCCGTCGGCAACTTCCCGGACGGCGTGGCGGTCAGCCCGGACGGGGCGGTTGTCTACCTCACCAACGCGAGCGACAACACCGTCCAGATGATCGATGCGGCCACCTACAACGTCGTGGCGACCATCCCCGTCGGCGGCTGGCCAGATGGGCTGGTGCTCAGCCCCGACGGGACGCGGTTCTACGTTGCCAACAACAGCACTCACACGGTCACAGTGGTCCACACCGGCAGGGCGCCTTACACCGCGCCAGGAAGTGGCGGACCTGTTACGTCACCATGGAACCAATTCTGGAGTGGTGTGGGACAGGCCGTAAAGGCGATACCCGACGCCATTGCCCGCGGCTTCAAGGAAGCTCAGCGGGACATCGAAAGAAGGGTCGAGAACCTCAAGCAGATCGCGAAGGTTGCCGGAGGCGGGTTGGCCAAGGCCGCCGACAACGCGATCAAGGCCGTCGGGCCCGTCCTGGGCAAGGTGAAGATCGCCGCCAAGGCGCTACCCGTCGTCGGTTGGGCGATCACCTTCTGGGAACAGTTTGTCGACCCGCCCAAGGCCGGTTAGACGCAGACCCGCAACCGCGGCGTCAGTCCCGAGTGCCCGGGTTCGCCCGGCACTCGGGACGTTCGCCGAGGGACAATCACGCCTGCTTGAGCGCCTCGATCTCCAACGTGACGGTGACCTTGTCGCCGACCACGGCGCCACCGGTCTCCAGCGGCGCGTCGAAGCTGATGCCGAAGTCCTTGCGGTTCAACACGACCGAGGCCTCGAAGCCGGCGACCTCACCATGGCCCATGCCCGGGTTCACACCGTTGAACTCGAGCTTCAGGGAGACGGGCTTGGTGACGCCCTTGAGGGTGAAGTCGCCGTCGAGTACGTAGTCGTCGCCGTCGGCGCGTACCGCGGTGGAGACGAAGGAGGCGCTCGGGTACTGCTCGGCGTCGAAGAAGTCGGCGGCCTTGAGGTGCGCGTCGCGCTGCTCGTTGCGGGTGTTGATCGAGTTGATGTCGATGGTCGCGTTCACCGACGGCGTGCCGTCCTCCGCGACGGTGATGGCGCCTTCGAAGGAGTCGAAGGTACCGCGGACCTTGCTCACCACCAGGTGCCGGACCGAGAAGTTGACCGAGGAATGGACCGGGTCGATGGCCCAGGTGCCGGCGGTCAGGTCGGTGGCTACTGCTGCGGTCATGATGTCTCCTCGTGGTACGGGCCGGCCTGTCCGGCACCCTCACAAGGTTCAAACGGACTGCAGTCCGATTCCATTCCCCGCCCGCCCGTCCCGAACGTGAATCCTCTGCGACAAATCCGAACGGACGCCGCAGAGGATTCACGTTCGGGACATCAGGCCCGCGCCACCCACCCCGGTGAGCGTGCGAAAACTCGGCAGAAAGACGGCGCGTCCGCCGCAGACACGCACGCTCGAGGGAAAGGGGAAAGGGGAAAGGTCAGGCGGCCAGCGGGGTGTAGGTGGTGGTCCGCTGCCGCGCGGGCCGACCGATGCCCTCGGCGATCTCCACCAGTTCCTGGACGGACTTCGACGAGCCGTTCTCCGAGCCCGCCATCCGGGAGATGGTCTCCTCCATCAGTGTGCCACCGAGATCGTTGGCGCCGCCCTGCAACATCACCCGGGTGCGTTCCACGCCCAGCTTCACCCAGGACGTCTGGATGCTGGGGATCCGGCCGTGCAGCATGATCCGCGCCAGCGCGTGTACCGCGCGATTGTCCCGGTGGGTCGGGCCCGGCCGGGCACCGCCGGCCAGGTACAGCGGCGAGGACTGGTGCACGAACGGCAGCGGCACGAATTCGGTGAAACCGCCGGTGCGGTCCTGGATCCCGCGCAACACGTTGAGGTGGCCGACCCAGTGCTTCGGGGTGTCGACGTGCCCGTACATCATCGTCGACGAGGAGCGCAGCCCGACCTCGTGCGCGGTGGTGATCACGTCGATCCACTCCGAGGTGGGCAGCTTGCCCTTGGTCAGCACCCAGCGCACCTCGTCATCGAGGATCTCCGCGGCGGTACCGGGAATGGAGCCGAGCCCGGCCTCCCGCAGCGCCGTCAACCATTCCCGCACCGAGATGCCGCTGCGGGTCACACCGTTGGCGATCTCCATCGGCGAGAACGCGTGCACATGCATCGAGGGCACCCGGGCCTTCACCGCGCGCACCAGGTCCGCATAGCCGGTGACCGGCAGTTCCGGGTCGATACCGCCCTGCATGCAGACTTCGGTGGCGCCGGCGACGTGCGCCTCCCACGCCCGGTCGGCGACCTCGTCCACCGACAGCGAGTAGGCATCGGCGTCGCCCTTGCGCTGCGCGAACGCGCAGAACCGGCAGCCGGTGTAGCAGATGTTGGTGAAGTTGATGTTGCGGTTGACGACGTAGGTGACATCGTCACCGATCGCCTCGCGACGCAGCGAATCCGCCAGCGCGGCAACAGCATCCAAGGCCGGCCCGTCGGCGGTGGCCAACGCCAGGTACTCATCGTCGCTGCAGCCACCCGGGTCGCGCTCGGCGGCGCGCAGCGCGGCCAGCACATCGGTGTCGATACGTTCGGGTGCGCGGGCGGCGAGCTCGGACACCTTCTCCCGGATGGATTCCCAGTCCCCGAATGCGCTGTCCAGGTCGCTACGGGTCTCGGTGCGCCGGCCCTCGGAGTCGATCGCGGAGTGCAGATCGGTGCGCCCCAACGACTCCGACGCCTCGTCGGGTTCCTGCCACGGCCGGCCCACCGGGTTCACATCCAAGGCCAGGCCGGTCTCGGGGTCGGCCAGCGCGTCGACGTGCCCGCGCACCCGCGGGTCTATCCACGCCGCACCGGCCTGCACATACTGCGGTTGTGCGGTCAACCGCTGCACCAGGTCATAGCCGGCGTCGGCGGTGATGGAGGCCAGGTCGTCCAGGTTGGGCCACGGCCGCTCCGGGTTGACGTGATCGGGCGTCAGCGGCGACACCCCACCCCAGTCGTCCACCCCGGCCCCGATCAGAGCCAGGCACTCCGCCCGGGACACCAGGTTCGGCGGCGCCTGGATGCGCATCTTCGGGCCCAGCACCAGCCGGGTCACCGCGATGGTGGCCAGGAAGTCGTCGATGCCGGCGTCGGGCACCGCCGCCATCGCGGTGTTGTCCTTGGCCCGGAAGTTCTGCACGATGACTTCCTGCACGTGCCCGAATGCCTTGTGGGATTTGCGGATCGCGTGCATGGTCTCGGCCCGCTCGGTCAGCGTCTCGCCGATGCCCACCAGCAGACCGGTGGTGAAGGGGACCGAGAGTCTGCCGGCGTCATCGAGTGTGCGCAGCCGGACCGCCGGATCCTTGTCCGGGCTGCCGTAGTGCGCCAGACCGCGGGTCTCGAACAACCGCCGCGAGGTCGTCTCCAGCATCATGCCCATCGACGGCGCAACTGGTTTCAGCCGGGACAGCTCGGTCCAGCTCATCACCCCGGGGTTGAGGTGCGGCAGCAGACCGGTCTCCTCGAGCACCCGGATGGCCATCGCCCGGACGTAGTCCAGGGTGGAGTCGTAGCCCCGTTCGTCGAGCCACTGCTTGGCTTCGTCCCAGCGTGCCTCCGGGCGGTCACCGAGGGTGAAAAGCGCTTCCTTGCATCCAAGCTCAGCGCCCCGGCGGGCCACGTCGAGGATCTCGTCGGGCTCCATGAACATGCCCCTGCCCTCGGCGCGCAACTTGCCCGGCACCGTCACGAAGGTGCAGTAGTGGCATTTGTCGCGGCACAGGTGCGTCACCGGGATGAAGACCTTGCGCGAATAGCTGATCGGCAACCGGCCGGTGGCGCCACGACGGCCGGCGGACTCCAGGCCCGCATCGCGCACCCGGGCCGCACTGGCACACAGGTCGGCCAGGTCCTCGCCGCGGGCGGTCATCGCGATCGCCGCTTCGTCGACGTTCAAGGCCACCCCGTCGCGGGCACGACGCAGTACGCGCCGCAGCGCGGATGGGCTGGACTTCGGCGGGACCACCGGGCTGGGCAGATCGGAGCCGTGCTGAGGGTTCAGAGCCACTCCCCTGTAACCGCGGCATCGACGCGGATCATCCGCGCGTCTCACTATCTGAAACAGATGCGCCTGGCATAGGGGCCACATTAGTCGCCGAGGGGCGACACCTGTGCGAGCCGCCCGCAGAATGCCGTCTGCAGCGGAAATGCTCGCGTAAATTCATCTGCCGTCGGGGTCGAGCGGACAGGAGCGAACATGCGGTTGAGCATGCGTCCATATCTGATGGCCGGTGTCGGCATCGTCGCTGCGGGCAGCATCGCCATCCCGCCCTCGGTGGCTGCGCCTGCGCACCCGGTGCGCCACGACAGCGTCGCCCTGGCGGCGTACATCCCGCCGGCGAATCCGCTCGTGGCGCAGGTGCCCGAATATGCGACGGCGCAGGCCGCCGCGGCACTGCTGCCACCCGAGGCGCTGACCTCCACCGCGGCGCTGACCGAAACCTTGGACGCCGCATCAGCACAGGTCAGCGCCCTGGCGTTGCCGGGCCTGGGCAACGCGATCATCGGTGCCTACGACGTGATCATGCCGTGGGTCGACTGGGCGGTGAACCTCGGCATCTATGCCACCGAGTGGATTCCCGTCGTCAACTGGTTCACCCCGCAGATCAGCATCGTCTATTACTCGCTGATCGAACCGATCATCACCAGCGGAGTGTTCAACTTCGCCTACTGGGTGGGCGGGGCCGAAAGCATCGTCGGAGCACTGACCAACTTCTTCAACGACACCGTCAACGCGGGCATCGGGTTCGTCAACGCCGAGATCGACTGGTTCCTGAGCTTCCTGCCGCCGCTGCCGCCGTTCATCCCACTCGCCGCTCAAGCCACCATGGACGTCGTGGGTGCGCGAACCGCGATGCAGGTTGCCGCCCCGACCGCGGCCGGCGAGACCGAAGCGGAGACCGAGTCCGGCGCGAGCACCGACGTGGCCGAGTCCGGCGAGCAGACCGCACCGCTGCCCGCGGAGTCCGAGGAACCCGAGCCCCAGGCCGAACCGACCGACGAGGTCGAACCGACCGACGAGTCGACCGAGCCCGAGGCGCCTGTCGACTCCGAGCCGCAGGACGAGGACACCTCCGACCTCGCCCCGACGGATGAACTCGACGAGGTCGACGACAACCTCGCAGATACGGCCGAGGACATCGATGCCGAGGTCGACGGCGAGCAGGACTCCGCCGAGGACCTCACCGACCCGGCGCAGGACGCCGAAGACGACATCAAGGACGGGGCCGACAAGGCCTCGGACCGCAAGTCCGACAACGGACCCGACACCGCACCGGATACGAAGTCCGATGCCGGTTCCGACAACAAGACCGACACCACATCGGAGACCAAAGCCGGCGCCGGTTCAGAGGACTGAGCCCCGGATGAAAATGCCCTCGGCCGGCAGGGTCGGCGCGTAAACTTCTGCGGGTCTTACGCCTCGATGTGAGAGGGGTAGCGCGCCATGAGTCGTCTACTGCGCCCATTGGTTTCGCTGAGTGTCGCGGCAACGACCGCGGCGGCCGTCGCTCTGGCACCCCCGGCACCGGATCACGCGGCACCGCCCGGGCGGGTTGCGTCGTCCCAGTCGGTATGGCTAACCGCCGCGGTCCAGCCGCAGGCCACCGCCACCGCACTGCCTGATCTGCTCGTCGACTTCGTGAACGACATCGTCATCCCGCCGAGCTCCCGTGCGGCGTTCCCGACACCGCAGTTCCCACCGACGGTGGTCGGCAACTCGATTGGCACCGCCATCGAGAACACCTACAACGCCATCGAACCGTGGGTGCAGTGGGGTTTCGAAGTCGCCGCCTACGCCGTGGGATGGATTCCCTGGGTCGGTTGGCTCTCCCCGCAGATCATGTACTTCTACCACCTCGGCGAGCGGATCGTCCGGAGCATCACCTTCAACATCGCCGACTGGATCGACGGTCAGGTGACGTTCCTGCAGGGCGTACGCAACGTCATCGTGGACAGCATCAACTCGTTCATCTACTTCGTCAATGACGAGATCGCCTTCTGGTTGCCGCCTCTGCCGCCCATCCCACCGATCGGCGGATCGCTGTCGACCGTGGCCGCCGCCGAGGAGACAAACCTGCCCCTCGCCGCAGCCGGCATCGCCGCGCGGGGCACCGACCCCGAGACCGCGGACCAACACGAGCCCTCCGTCGATACGGACCCCGTGTCCGGCGATGAAACCCTCACGTCGCCCGAGGGCACCGAAACCGGCAATGACATCGTTGCCACCGGCGAAGAAACCGGCGAGCCCGAACAGGTCGACGTGTCGGAGCAGATCTCGGAGCAGATCGAGGACACCGGGCCCGATGTCGGGGAGGAACTGCCCGCCGAGTTCGAGCCGGAAACCGAGCAGGCCACGCCCGAGGACCCGGACGTTGCCGAAGACCTCGACACGGTGGACGAGACCAAAGATCTCGGCGCACTCGACGACCCGAAGGATGACAACGGCAACCGCTCCGACCTGAAAGCAGACACCACACCGGACACCAAGGCCGACGCGGGACCCGACACCAAACCCGATACCAAGCCGGACACCAAGCCCGGCGTCGGCTCAGACGACTGAGCGCTGCGCGCGACGCAGCAGTGCGGCCGCCGGTAGCGCGCCCACCGCGATGAACGGAAGCGCCGCGTAACCCATCACGCCGACGCCACCGAACACCAGGTCGTTGCCCGGCCCGCCGAAGGTCAGGGCCAGCACGGTTGCCAGCCACGTCCACAACGGCAACGCGGCCACCCGCACCGACGTCGTCCAATGCAGCGCGGCCCACACCAGGGCGGCGTTCACCGCGGCGGTGACCAGCATGCTGATGGGAAACGGCACCGGGCCCAGCCGGAGCGGTAGCAGGAACGCCGCCGCCAGGGCGGACAGCACGCCGTCGACGGCGAGCAACGCCAGAACGACGGGCGACAACCAGGCCGGCCCGTCCGCAGGTTCGGCTGTCAGGTCGGGATGCTGTCGAGCAAGGCGGCCAGGGAGCCGACGACCCACTGGAAGTTGTCGGCGCGGTCCTGCCAGTGCTGCAGGTTGGGATCCAATTCCGGGTCCATGCGGGGAGCCTACCGCGTCCCTACCCGAGATCGAGCCCCGCCAGCAGATCTTTCTCCACTCCGTCGGCTCCACGCCGGCCGGCGGCCAGCACATAGTGCTCGATACCCCACAGCGGTAACGCGATCTTGTTCGACAACGCCATGGACCGGCCGTCCGGCGCGACCATCACCTGGGTGGCATGGGCCCGCAACGCCGCCGCCTTGGCCGGAAGCTGGGCCGACGCGTCGATCACCGCGTCCACCTGGTCGTCGGGGTAACCGAAGGTGATGTCCTCGGCCTTGATCACGACCCAGTCCTCGGGCGGGTCACCGATGTTGCGGAACCCCTCCACGAATCCCGACACCGCCATCACCGTCCAATAGAACTTCGGCACCGCCCAGCCGTGCTGGGCCGACGCGGCCACCGCCGCGGTGGTGACCTCGTGGACCCGGATGTGGTCGGGATGCCCGTAGCCGCCGTTCGGGTCGTAGCCGACGACCACGTGCGGCCGGAAGTCAGCAATGACGGAGACCAGTTCGGCCACGGGTTCCTCCAGCGGCGCGTCGACGAAACGTGGCCGGTGCCGCGCGGGTGTTCCCGGCATCCCGGAGTCGCGCCAGCGCCCCGCACCTCCCAGATAGTGCGGCTGCCCGGCGCCGAGCGCAGCGAGCGCCCCGGTGAGCTCGATGACGCGGTATCCGCCCAGTTGGTCGGCTTCGTCGACCGCGAGACCGGCCCAGCGGTCGCCGATGACCTCGCCTTCTTCCCCCATCGTGCAGGTGATCACCCGCACATCGGCGCCCATGGCCGCGTAGTGCGCGATGGTCGCGCCCGTGGTCAGGGATTCGTCATCGGGATGGGCATGCACAAAGAGAAGCCGCGGCGTTTCCACTCCCCTAGGTTTACCGTGTGCCGCCACCTGACGCGAGACGCCGAGCGCTCGAGTTCGGCTGCGCGGTCCTCGTGATCGGATTACTGGCCGGATTGGCCGGTATCGCAACCACCCTGCTGCTGCACGGTATCGAGCACCTGACCTACCACTACAGCTTCGGCAGCCTGCTCGACGGCGTCGACGCCAGCGGACATGTACGCCGCGCGCTCGGCCCGATGATCGGTGGAGCGTTGGCCGGGCTGGGCTGGTGGCTGCTGCGCCGCCGCAACCAGGTACCCAAGCTGTCGGCCACCATCGCCGCACACCAACCACTTCCGCGGGTTCCGATGGCGCTGGACGCCGTACTGCAGGTGCTCGTGGTCGGCGCCGGCGCGTCGCTGGGACGCGAGGGCGCGCCGCGTCAACTGGCTGCCGTCTTCGGCGACGCCGCCACCTCGCGGTGGGCCCTGACCGCACGGGACCGGGAAATCCTGCTCTCGTGCGCGGCCGGCGCCGGACTGGGCGCGGTATACGGCGTGCCCCTGGGCGGTGCCCTGTTCACCATCAGCATCCTGCTGCGCAGCTGGCATCCGCGGGTGGTCGGAACCGCGCTGATCACATCGAGCCTGGGGGTCGCGGTCGCCGCCCCCGTCACACACCTGAAGCATCCGATCGATTGGCCCGACGCCGACCTGTCCTATCTGTTCGTACTGCTGGCCCTGCTCATCGCTCCGTTGGCAGTCGGTGTCGGCGTTGCGTTCACCCGGGTCACCGCGACGACGAAGGCGCCCTCGGCGTCCTGGGTGCTCGTGCCCGGAGTCGCCGCCGCCGGCCTGCTGACCGGAATCTGCTCCATCTGGTGGCCCGAACTGCCGGGCAACGGCAAGAGCATCCTGGTGGTCAGCGTCGACAGCGATCTGACCATCACCTCTGCCTTGGCGATCCTGGCACTCAAACCCGTTCTGACCGCATTGTTTCTGCGGGCCGGCGCGGTCGGAGGTCTGCTCACACCGGCATTGGCGACCGGAGCCGCGGCGGGATCGGCCGTCGCGTTGGCGCTCAATCAGTACACCGACCTGCACGTCAGCACCGCCGCGGTGGCGCTCACCTGCGCAGCGGGGGTCCTCGCCATCACGCAGCGCGCCCCGGCCTTTGCGGCGCTGTTCGTGTGGGAACTCGCGCACCCACCGTTCTGGCTGCTGGCGGTGTTCGCGATCGCGGCGTACACCGCGCACGAAATCTGGCGCCGAACCGTCAGGGCTGCTTGACCCATTTTCCGGCGTCGCCGACGATGCCGACCGGCACCGCGCCGGTCAAGCTCACCCCGGCCACCCGCGGGGCGGCCGCGACGATGGTGGTGTCCTGCAGGATCGGCAGCACCGTCGACAGTTCCCACAGCCGGGGTTCCACGACGTCGATCACCTCGCCGATCTCCTCGGTGCCGCGCAGCGCCGCGTCGATGCGGGGCTGGATGCTGCGGTCACAGATCCCGGTGAGGTTACTGGGCGCCTGCACCAATTCGCCTGAGTTTTCCGGTGGTTCGGGCGCGGCGGTGCCGGTGGTGGTCGGCGTCGGTGCCGGCGGTGCGGAGGTGGCGGTGCTCGACGTCCTGGGTGCGGTGGTGGTGGCGGTGACGCTCGGGGCGGGGGTAACGGTCGAGACCGGGGTCGCCTCCAGCGCCGGGCAGCCGTAGCGCGAGGCCAGCGCGGTCGCCAGATCGCCACCGGCGGCGTGCCATCCGACCACCGCGTCCACCGAGTTGTTGACCATCGCCTCGCTGTAGAGGGTGACCGGATCCAGCGCCGACACCGACGCCGCGATGCCGACGTTGCGCAACTGGTCGGCCGCGGTGTTGGCCACCGCGATCGAGGTCGGGTCGTTGGCGGCCACCCCCAGCACCATCGTGAGCGGCTGGCCGTCCTTGGTGATCTGCCCGCGGGCCTCGTCCGGTCCCGGGGTGCCCGGAGTCGTGGTCCGCGTTGTCTCCACCGGTTGCACCTGGTATCCGGCATCGGCCAACAGCCGCAGCGCGGCCTCTTTGGTGATGGCCGGCGGGGCGGTCGGCACGTAACCGGGATCCGACGGTGAGCGCACCTGCGCCTGCGCGAGGGTCACCGTGTTGTCGGATCCGGCGCCGACAGCGGCCAGCAGGTCGACATCGAGCAGACCGAACAGCGCCTTGCGCACGCGCAGATCGGTGAGCGCGGGCTGTTGCGCGCGCAATGTCACCTGCAGCACGCGCGGGGTGACGATGCGTGCGGTGCGCACGTCCGGGATCGCCGAAAGCTGGGCGAACGCCGCCTGCCCGCCGTGCACCTGGGCCACTTGGGTGTCCCCGTTGCGGATCGAATCCGCAAGGGCGGCAGTGGATCCAGCGCGGCGGAACAGGATCTGGTCTGGGTTGGCGGGCTCGCCCCAGTAGCGGTCGTTGCGGGCCAGCAGGATTTCGTCGCGCTGCGGATCGATGTTGTCCACCCGGAACTGGCCGCCGGTGACCGGCAGCGCCCGGGCCAGCCCGGCGCCGAAACCGCCGGGCACATCCTTGACGATGTGGGCGGGCAGGATGTCGTTGAACAGTTCCCGCCACGCCGGGTAGTGCTGGGCGAAGGTGACGACGGCGGTCTTGCCGCCCTCCACCGATTGCACGCCGGTGATCAGGTCATAGCCGGCCGGGTCGACGACGCCGGGGTGGCTGACCATCTGCCGCCACAGATACCAGTAGTCGTCGGCGCCGATCGGGGCGTTGTCGGTCCACGCCGCCTCCGGCCGGATCTTGTAGGTGACGGTGAACGGTTCCTCGCTGGTCACCTCCGCCGAGACCAGCAGCGTGGGGTCCATCTCCCAGCGCGAGCCGGTCGGGGTGGTGGCGTCGGCGATCGGGCGGAACGAGCTGGGCAGCACCAGCGACGAGATCGCGGAGTTGACCGAGGACTGGTCGGAGAGCAGGTGCGGGTTGAACCCGGCGCCGATCGCGTCGATGGCCATGATGACCTGCATCGCCTTCATCGGCGGCGGGGGCGCGGTTTGCGTGGTCTCGGTGCTCTGCGGGGCGGGCGGCGGGCTGACGGTGCAGCCGGCGAGCACCGTCACCAGCGCGGATATCGCGGCGATGCTGCGTACGGGTCCGGGCACGCTGTTCAGGGTATCGGCAGCGTCATGGCGCCCTCACCCGGCGCATTTTGGGGCCGCCCTGCCACGTGTTTCACGTGCGTCACAGCCGGGTGCGAAACTGGGTCATTGCAAACGCGCCACACGGGGGAACGAGGTGAGATGCCGAAGACATACGGGGTCAAGGACAAGGATCAAGTTGTCGAACACATCATCAACCTGATCCTGCGCGGCGAACTGCGCACCGGTGACCGGATCGATCGCAACCAGCTCACCGAGGAGCTGGGCCTGAGCCGCATCCCCGTTCAAGAGGCGATCCTGCAGCTCGAGCACGAAGGCATCCTGGCGACGCGCTATCACCGCGGCGCCTTCGTCGAACGGTTCGACGAAGCGGTGATCATGGAGCATCACGAGTTGTACGGGATGCTCAACGGCGTCGCGGCGGCGCGAGCGGCGATCAATCCCACGCCGCGGATCATCGGGCATCTCGACACATCGTTGCGGGCGTTGCGAACGGCCAAGACTGCCAACGGTTTTCAGGAAGCCTGCTGGGCTTACCGGGTGCCGATCATCGAGGAATACGCGGGACCGCGGTTACAGGCGGCGATCCGCGCGGCCCAGAGCTTCGTTCCGGTCGATTTCTGGAACTACCCCGGCAGCAGAAGCGACTTCCTGCCGAGCTACGAAGAGGAGATCGCGGCGATCCGTCGGCGCGACCCCGAGGGCGCCCGGGCCGCGTGCCTGCAACGCTCCGAACTGATGGCGAAGACGATGCTCGCCGAGTTGACGCTACGCGGAGTGCTCAGCGACGCCGCCCCGGCCTGATGCGATAGCCCCCTGCGGCCTTCGTTCGTCAGTTTGCATTCAATTTGAGATGCTCCGTGGCGGCCAACGGAGGCGCGGGAGCGATACCAACCGCGAGACGCCCTGACCGCGCAAGCAAACGTCTACAACCGGCTCCAGGCGCCGCTATCAGCGCAAAATGCGTGGATTTGCTGATAGCAGCGCTATCTAGCAACTCTAATTAACCGACCGGATGGTGGATGGCAAGCGTTCCCCGACCGCTTACCTCGATGCTCGCATCAATTTTCTAGAACTTGTTCTACAAAATTGCATTCATTACTGCCCGCACTGGGTTACCGTCTGCCGGTCAGCGATGCCCATCGGTGACGCCACCCCACGAGAGAAGAGGGAACGCCGGTGAAACCCGCACCACGGCCACATGTGAGCGCTGTACCGGCCTGGCGGACAGCAGCAAGCACGTCCTCGCACCTGCGTTCCAGAACCAATGAAGGGAATTCGATGCACACAGCACTGCGGCCGTTCTCCACGGCCGCCATAACCCTGGTAGGAGCGGGCGCTATTGCTATAGCGCCCGTCGCCCCGCCCCTGCCCGATATTCAACCGCGGACAGTCTCATCGGTTGAGGTTCAGCTCGCCGCCAGCAGCTTCGTCAACCCGATCGCATATTGGGGCGAGGTACTCACGACGACGCAAACCAGTTTGGACAGGCTGCTGACCGAAGCGGGTACCGATCCATTCCCGGTCGTGCGGCAGATCATCGCCAATCAGACGGGGTATGCGGACATGATCGGCACTGCGCTGTCGTCCACCGCCGAAGGTCTCGTCCAGTGGACCGTCGAGACCATCCAGCGGCGAGTGCCGGAAATCATGACCGCTCTTGGTCAAGGTGACCTGGTAGGCGCGGCGCAGGTGATGAAGTTCGCCGTGACGGCCTTGGGGATCGCCGGATTTGGCATGGTTCCGCTTCTGTCCCTGCCCTACCGGATTGCCCAGAACCTGGCGAACGTGTTCGAAACGATGGTCGCGGTGGGCGCCAATACCGGAATCATCGGTAAGCCTGCGTTCGGGTTGCTCAACGTTCTAAACACGATGATTGGTGCGGTCGCCGCGGTCGGACAAGAGTTCCTCGACGCCGCGAAGGCCGGCGCCCCTGTCTCGGCGCTGAGCACGATCATCAACGCCCCGGCATTCCTCACCGACGCGTTGCTCAACGGGCAGAAGGTTGTGCTGCCCAACGGGGTTATACGTAGGACTACCGGGCTCCTCAGTTTCAGTGCTGTGACGAACACCGCATGGAGCCTCGGCAGTGCGCTGCTCATCCACATCCCACGGGCCATCGCGGCGGCGCTAGCCCCGCCCGCACCCGCCAGCACAGCGCTCGTCAACGACGTCGCCGCGCTGCCATCGGCCAACGCACAGCTGGTCTTGCTGGACGCCGGACCGACGACCGAACACGCGGCGGGTCA
Source organism: Mycobacterium sp. AMU20-3851 (assembly GCF_043974665.1). Taxonomy (NCBI): domain Bacteria; kingdom Bacillati; phylum Actinomycetota; class Actinomycetes; order Mycobacteriales; family Mycobacteriaceae; genus Mycobacterium; species Mycobacterium sp. AMU20-3851. The sequence continues at coordinate 1,258,663 of NZ_CP146371.1, read as the reverse complement.
AGCGACGGCAGAGGAGACTTCGGCCGAAACAACCGAGCCCCCCACCGGCGGCGAAACCGGCACGGTCACCGAGGAAGCACCGGAAGCCGAGACACCTGTTTCCGACGAAACCGAGGAGACCACGGTCACCGAAGAACTCGCGGACACCGAAACTGCCGAGGGTACAGAGGATTCCGAGGAAACCGGTGAAGATTCCACCGGATCCGAGGACTCGGACATTTCGGAAACACCGGACGATGCCACCGATCTCAGCGGCGGCGATACGGAAGAACCCGACAACACCAGCTCGGGCAACACCACCGGAAACGGCTCGGGCCTGAACGCCGGCGCCGATGATGATGATTCGGACAGCCCAGCGGCCGGCAATTCCGGCGCAGGTTCCGGTAACAACTCCTCCGGCAATGACGCCGGAGGCTCAAATGGTGACTCCGACAGCGGCAGCGACAGCTGACGCGTTTCTGAGTGCCGACGAGAACCAAGGGAATCGGCCTTCCTACTCCCACCTCCCCCTAGTGGAGGCCGATTCCCTTGGCCTGTCAACGAAAGAGGCGCCACGGATGGATGTCGTGTGGTGGCTGATGGTGGCTGTCACCGCGATTTGGCATCTGCGCCAAGGCATCCGGCGGTGCCGGTCTCTGTCCCAGCGCATCGACGCCGACATCGCCGCCTTTAACCGCGCGCACCCACCGCGCCGACGCCCTACCGCTTGCGCTGGCGGCGAATTCGCACTCAGGCCGTGACGTTTTTGGCTAGCGCGCTCCCGGACTCCGTGAGTCCAAGCGTCCCTTCAATGCCGATCCACATAAGTCTGGTCAGGTCTAGTCGGGCGTCCTAGGCTGTCGTCATGGGCCCTGACATGGTCAATGCCTACGACGCCAAGTCGCATTTCTTGCGCCTACTCGCCCGCGTAGAGCATGGCGACGAGGTGGTGATCAGCCGGAACGGCCGACCGGTGGCGCGTTTGGTCCCGTACCGGCCCACTCAGGTCGCGCGCCGGCCGGGCATGTGGAAGGGCCGGGTGACCATGCCGGCCGACTTCGACGACTTCTCTACTCGCGAGGAACGCGACTGGTACGGATGATCACCGACCCCGGCAACGATCCCGAAATCTGCGGGACCGTCACCGAGCGTCTCGATCTCGTCACCAGCGACGCGCGGCTGCGCGACTATCCGGTGCGCTGCGCCTGAACGCCTACCCCCGCGCCTTGGCCCGCGCCTTGGCTCGGGCCCGCAGGCTGGCGGTCAGCTCGACCTTGCGCACCCGGACGATCTCGGGGGTGACCTCGACACACTCGTCCTCGGCGCAGAACTCCATGGCCTTCTCCAGGTCGAGTTCCAGTGGCCGGGCCAGCGTCTCCATCACGTCGGCGGTCGAGCTGCGCATGTTGGTCAGCTTCTTCTCGCGGGTGATATTGATGTCGAGATCCTCGGCGCGCGGGTTGATCCCGACGACCTGGCCCTCGTAGGTCTCCTCGCCCGGCTCGACGAAGAACTGCCCGCGGTCGGCGAGCTGGATCATCGCGAACGGGGTGATCTGGCCGCTGCGATCGGAGACCAGCGAGCCGGTGTGCCGGGCGCGGATCTCACCGGCCCACGGGCGGTAGCCGTCGAACACGGCGTTGGCAATGCCGGTGCCGCGGGTCAGGGTCAGGAAGTCGGTGCGGAAGCCGATCAGGCCGCGGCTGGGCACGATGAAGTCCATCCGGACCCACCCGGCGGCGTGGTTGGCCATCTGCTCCATGCGGCCCTTGCGGGCGGCCATCAGCTGGGTGATGGCGCCGAGGAACTCCTCCGGACAGTCGATGGTCAGCGCCTCGAACGGCTCGTGCAGCTTGCCGTCGATGGTCTGGGTGACCACCTGCGGTTTGCCGACGGTCAGCTCGAACCCCTCACGGCGCATCTGCTCGACGAGGATGGCCAGCGCCAGCTCCCCGCGGCCCTGCACCTCCCAGGCGTCGGGACGACCGATGTCGACGACCTTGAGCGAGACGTTGCCGACCAGTTCGGCGTCCAGCCGGTTCTTGACCATGCGCGCGGTCAGCTTGTGCCCGGACACCTTGCCGGCCAGCGGCGAGGTGTTGGTGCCGACGGTGACCGAGATGGCCGGCTCGTCGACGGTGATGCGCGGCAGCGCGTGTGCATGGTCGGGGTCGGCCAGGGTGTCGCCGATCATGATCTCCGGCATGCCGGCGACGGCGACGATGTCACCGGCCACGGCCTCTTCGGTCGGGGTGCGCTCGACGCCGACGGTCACCAGTAGTTCGGTGATCTTGGCGTTGGTGATGACGGGGTGCCCGTCGACCTCACGCATCCAGGCAACCTGCTGGCCCTTGCGGAGCTTGCCCTTGTAGATGCGGACCAGCGCGAGGCGGCCCAGGAACGCCGAGGCGTCGAGGTTGGTCACCAGCGCCTGCAACGGCGCCTCCGGATCGCCCTTGGGCGGCGGGATGTGCTCCATCAGCACGTCGAACAGCGGGTCGAGGTTCTCCCCGTCCGGGTTCTGGCCGTTCTCGGGTGCGGTGGTGCTGGCGATGCCGGCCCGGCCGGAGGCGTACAGGGTGGGCAGGTCCAGCGCCTTCTCGGCGGCGGCCTGGGCCTCCTCGTCGAGATCGGAGGCGACATCGAGCAGCAGGTCGTGGCTCTCCTCGACGACCTCTGCGATGCGCGCGTCGGGCCGGTCGGTCTTGTTGACCACCACGATCACCGGCAGGTGCGCGGCCAGCGCCTTGCGCAGCACGAAGCGGGTCTGGGGCAGCGGCCCTTCGGAGGCGTCCACCAACAGCACCACGCCGTCGACCATCGACAGGCCGCGTTCGACCTCGCCACCGAAGTCGGCGTGTCCGGGGGTGTCGATCACGTTGATGACGGTCACCGTGCCGTCCGGGTTGTGCCGGTGCACCGCGGTGTTCTTGGCCAGGATGGTGATGCCTTTTTCCTTCTCAAGGTCACCGGAGTCCATGATGCGTTCGGTGGCATCATCACCGCGGTGCGACAACGCACCGGACTGCCGCAGCATGGCGTCGACCAGCGTTGTCTTACCGTGGTCGACGTGCGCGACGATGGCTACGTTGCGAAAATTGGGGCGAGATTCCACAACCGCCATTGTCGCAGTGCAGGTACCCGATCACGAAAACGACCGAGTCAACACCGAAACGACCGAGTCCAGCGGAAGGCGGGCGTGAAGAAACTGCTCTCGGCCAAGCCGAAGAAAAAGTGCTGTCGCAGTAAGCCGCGGTGCAAGAAGTGCCCACTGGTACTGCACAAGGTGCACAAGGCCGCCCATCACGGCATCAAGGGCAAGGAATTGGAGGAGGTCTACAGGCGCGCCCGAAAGGCGTGATGAGCAGGATCGATACCTGTCGTTGACGGGCTTTGCGGCGTACCGTGGAGGCACCCGCCAGACGGTGGTTGGAGGTATCGATCATGACCGTTTACGAGGCCCTCACGGTGGCGCTGATCGTGGTGCTGGCGCTGGCGACGACGCTCGCGATCTACGTCGGTCTGTTCAACTGGTTCGGCGCCGTGCACGTCGTTCGGTGTGCCGCATGTCACCATCTGACGGTGTCCTCGGCCAGGGCCGCGCAGACCTCCTGCCCGCAATGCCGGCACCAGGCCCTGCTGCACCCGATCTACAACGCCCGCCATCCCGACCACCCCGTGCGGGTGGTCGGCGACCGTCTCCGGTACTGACCCAGCGCTGAGACGCCCGGCGGCCCACCCGGCCGCCGACCAGTGCTCCATTCCTTGCGATCGCAAGGAAAATCTGTGGATTTCCCTTAATTCCCGGCAATTTACCTGGTCGTCAATGAGACGGCTGAGGATTCCTCAGCGGGCGGCCGAGCATACCCCACCACCGCCGGAACAGTTGGTAACCTTCCCCGGCAAGCGGCCAGAGCGGGTCGCTGCGACGAAGGGGTAGGACCATATGCCGATGAGCGCCCGCAGCCTTGCACGTTCCGCCACCAAGCTGACCGTCCTGGGCATCGGATCGGCCGCCATCGCCGCCGCGTTCGTCACTGTCAGTTCCGCCACCGCCAGCGCCGACGTCGTCGAGGTCAAGCCGCGCCCGAACGTCACCAGCCGCCAGGCCGTGCTCGTCGACAAGAACGCACTGCGCCGCACCGGCCAGGGCGTGGCGCGCGGGGCCACCGGCGAGAACCGCCGCCCGGACAGTGGCGGCGTGATGGCACAGGGCATCGTCCGCGAGGGCATCATCGCGGTCCCGGGCACCTCGTCGGCTCCGTTCGGTGTCCGCGCCAACGGCGAGTTCCGCCAGGGCGCACCCATCGGCAGCTGGTGATCTGACGCCCCACCGGGCACCTACGAAGCCCGAAGGGCGGCAACCAGATCCGGCACCCAACCGCGGTCGGCAGGCACCCAGGCCAGAGCGTCCAGTTCCTCGGCCCGCACCCAGCGCAGCGCGCGGTGATCGTGCGGATGCGGGCTGCCCACACCGGCGGTCACCAGGTAGGCGCGCAGCGTCACGGTGGGGCTGAGCGCCACGTCCGCACCGATCCGGGCGCCGACGGTGACGGTGATCCCGAGTTCCTCGTGCAACTCACGGACCAGCGCGTCGGCGTCGCTCTCCCCCGCCGCAGCCTTGCCACCGGGCAGCTCCCACAGACCGGCCAGTTCCGGCGGCCGTTCACGCTGGGCGACAAGCAACGCACCCTGTGAAACAAGTGCTCCCGCAACGACGATCTGCCCATTCATCGCGGTTGACGGTATACCGTCGAAACCATGGCTGTGTTAACGAACGACCAAGTCGACGCCGCACTGCCCGACCTCAACGGCTGGGAACGGTCCGACGGGGCGCTGCGCCGGTCGGTGAAGTTCCCGGCGTTCCTCGACGGTATCGACGCCGTCCGCCGCGTCGCCGAGGTGGCCGAGCAGAAGGATCATCACCCCGACATCGACATCCGTTGGCGGACAATTACTTTCGCACTGGTGACGCATTCCGCCGGCGGTATCACCGACCAGGATCTGGAGATGGCGAAAGCGATCGATCAGCTGCTCGGATAGTGGCCGATCTGCCGGCGGTGGCGATCCAGCCCAGGGTGGCGAGCGTGGCCACCGGGTAGACCAGGCCCGCCCACGCCAGATGCCAGGGCCGTCCGATCTCCCAGATGGTCGGCTGCGCGAAGCTCAGCAGCCACGGCACCCCGATCAGGGCCAACGCCAGCCATCCCCAGCCCAGCACGCGGGCACCGATCCGTTCCCGCAGCGGTCCGTGCAGCAGCCAGATCATCAGCGGGATCAGCCACACCCAGTGATGGGTCCACGAGATCGGCGAGAGCACCAGCCCGAACAGTTGCACCGTGACGATGCCGCCGAGCCGGTCGTCGGTGCCGATGGCCCGCCACGCCAACAGCGCCAGCACCGCGGTCAGCAGGAGCGCCGCGATCACGATCGGTCCGTATCCGGCGTCGTGCCCGAGGATCCGCGAGATCGCGCCCCGCCAGGACTGGTTGAACGAGGTACCGATCGGCCCGACCCGGCGGGCGTCGCCCAGCAGGTCGGTGAAGTAGTAGCGCGCCTGCTCGCCAACCACCAGCGCCGACACGCCGACGGTGCCGAGGAAGACCACCGCGGAGAACACCGCCACCCCCCAGCGGCGCACGCCGACGAAATACAGTCCGGCGATGGCCGGGGTGAGCTTGACCCCGGCGGCCAATCCGACCAGCAGGCCCGAGAGCCACCATCTGCTGCTCTGCACCGCCCACAGCACCGCGAGCACCAACAGGACGTTGATCTGGCCGTAGTCGAATGTGCTGCGCAGCGGCTCGGTCCAGATACCGGCCGCGGTCCACAGCAGCGCCGGCCGCATATCGGTACGGTCGAGCAGGCGCAGGCTGATCCGCACCACCCCGTAGAGCGCGGCGAAGATGCCGAGTTGCCAGAGCAGGGCCACCACGCCGAACGGCAGCAGGCTGAGCGGATAGAACACCACCGCCGCGAACGGCGGATAGGTGAACGGCAGCGGGAAGTCCGGGGTCTGCTCGGCGTAGACGTAGTCGTAGAGCGCGCCGGGATGTTCCAGGGTGTCGGCCCCGCCGACGTAGACGTGCAGATCGACGAAGTTGGCGCCGTTGGGCACCAGGTAGGTCCAGGCTAGCCGGGCGGCGATGCTGACCAATGACAGCAGCGGCGCCCAGCGATAGAGCTGCGCCGTCGGACCGGTGTTGTGTTTGGTGTCTACCGGCCCGACTCTATCGACCCCGCACCGTCGACCCGCGCTGCCGGGCGGGCGGTCACCATCGACGCACACCTCTGTAACGGTTGAATAAACGCCACTCTTGTCACTTGAGTAACACCAGTAACTCCGTACCGTCGGATTCAGACGTGCCGTCAACGAAATGGGGAGTCCCGTGTCACCAACCAGAAAAGCGTTTGCCGCCAGCATGATTGCCGGAGCAGGCGCCGTCGCCACCGCCCTGATGCTCAGCCCCGCCGCCGCGGCCGAGCCGATCCCGGCGCCACCCGCGCCGGTGCCGGCACCCGCCGCGCCGAACCTGCCGTTCGTGAACCAGCTGGCCAGTCTGCCGGCCGCCGCGCCGCAGCTCATCCAGGGCCTCGCGTCGGCGTTCACCGGTGGCGGCACCGCTGCGTCCACCCTGCCGGTCGACCCGATCACCCCGGCGCCGACCGCCACCGCATCGCTCAACCTGCCGCAGGCACCGGGCGCAGCCGCCGCGCTGCCCGCCGCCGCGGCTGCCGCTCCCGCGATGGCCGGGGTGCAGAACCTGATGCCCGCCAGTCTGGCGTCGCTGATGCCGGCGGGCACCCCGCTCGCCGGTCTGCTGCCACAGGCCCCGGCGGCCACCGCCCCGGCCGCACCCGGGGCACCGGGCGCGGCTCCGGTGTCGTCGCCGGCCGATGCTGCCGCCCAGTCGCTGGTGCCGATGTTCCTGCCGGTCTCCGGTCTGCCCTGATCGTCAGTAACCGCCCGTCACCGAAAAAACCACCAGGGGGAGTCATGCCATCGATCCGGACAATGCTGACCAGCACCACTGCCTGCGCACTGGTGCTGGGCGGCGGCGTCGCGGTCCCAGCCCACGCCGACCCGGCCGCGCCCATGCCGCTGCCGATCAACGGTCTACAGGCTCCGGGACTTCCGGCGATGGAAATGCTCAGCCCGGCGATCCAGCAGGCGGCTGCCAATCCGGGCGATGCCGCGTCGATGCTGATGGCCGCCGCCGCCGCGTTCGCCGGAAACGCGGCGGCCCCCAGTGATTCGTTGAATGTCGCGTCCGCGGTGAGCCAGTTCGCGTCCGAGCCGCAGGCCCACGTGCCTGCGGCCGGCGCGGGCGCCCAGGCGCATCTGCCCGCCGGCGTCGATCCGGCGTATTCGGTGGGTCCGGTCCCGATGGCCGTGCCCAAGGATGTGCCGGCACCCGCGGCCGCCGCGCCGGTCGTCGATGTCCCCGTCCCGGCCCCGGCGCCCGAACCTGCGCCCGCCCCCGCGCCGCCGGCCGAACCGCTGGCCGCGCCCGCACCGGCCCCGGCGCCCCCCGCCGGAGCGACACCGTCGTTCGGTCCCGACGCGCCGACGACGCAGGACTTCATGTATCCGTCGATCAGCAACGGCTGCCTCGCCGACGGCGGCAACGTGCTGGCCACCGCCATCTCGGTGGCCGGTCCGGCCACCATTCCCGCCCCCGGCCCGGCCGCGGGCCAGACCGCCTACGTCTTCACCGCCATCGGCACGCCCGGCCCCGCGGCCGAGCAGAAGCTGCCGCTGAACGTCACGTGGGTGAATCTGAGCACCGGCAAGTCCGGGACCGCGACGCTCAAGCCGCAGGCCAACATCAACCCGGAGGGCCCGACCACGCTGACCGCCATCGCCGACACCGGCTCCGGCAGCATCATGTCGACGATCTTCGGTCAGGTCACCACGACCGAGAAGCAGTGCCAGTTCATGCCCACCATCGGCTCCACGGTGGTCCCGTAACACGTTCCCGCAAAGCAGCATTCCCGGTCGTCAACGCGTGTGCGTGACGGCCGGGAATACTCTTTTTCGGGGCTGCCTCAGTAGGCCATGAACAGGATCATCTCCCGGTCGTATTCACGGCCGGGATGCGACTCCGCGAGGTGCTTCTGCGCCTTTTCCACCAGATCGTCCTCATCGGAGCCCTGGATCGCCTCGCCGCACGGGCAGTTCAGATGTGTCTTCGCCATATGCCTACCTTCGCATACGCATGATGGTGGGCATGGATATCTACGACGTTATGCGCACAACCGGGGCGGTCCGGGCGTTCACCGGCGATCCGCTGCCCGACGAAACGCTGGCCCGGATCCTGGACAACGCCCGGTTCGCGCCCAGCGGCGGCAACCGTCAGGGCACCCGGGTGGTGGTGATCCGCGACCAGGCGACCAAGGAAGCGCTCTCCGACCTCGGCGCCACCGGATCGCGACGCTACGTCGCCCAGCAGCGCAACGGAGAGAACCCGTGGAACCCGCTGCACCCCATGGGCGTGTCGGCCGAGGACCTCGCCGCGGTGCGGGTGCGGCGGCAAGCGCACTTGATCGACGCCGAGGTGGTCCTGGTGGTCTGCGTGGACCTGGGTGTGGTCGCCGCGTTCGATCAGGACCTGGACCGGGTCGGGGTGGTGGCCGGTGCGTCGGTGTACCCGCTGGTGTGGAACATCCTGCTCGCCGCCCGCAACGAGGGCTTCGGTGGCGTGCTCACCACCATGGTGGTGCCCGAAGAGGCCGCGGTGAAGGAGTTGTTGGGCATCCCCGACGAGTTCGCCGTCGCGGCGGTGGTGCCGTTGGGCAAGCCGGTCAAGCAGCTGACCAAGCTGACGCGTCGCCCGGTGTCGGAGTTCGTCACCCGGGAGCGGTTCGACGGCCCCGCGTTCTCGGGTTGACTCTGCGGTGAGGGCGGGCGCCACTCGCACTTTCCCGCCCTGAGCGCAGAGTCAACGCCTCGGATCAGGCCTTCGCAGCCTTCGCGGCGGCCTTCATCTTCTTCTTGTACGCCCGGACCTCCTGCAGCGAGCCGGCGTCCACCACATCGGCCACCGACATGTGCGTGCCCGCCTTGCCGTAATCCCCCGCCGCGGCGCGCCACCCGTCCGGGGTCACCCCGTACTGCTTGCCCAGCAGGGCGAGGAAGATGCGGGCCTTCTGGTCACCGAAGCCGGGCAGCAGCTTGAGCCGGCGCAGCACCTCGGCCCCATCCGGGTCGCCGGCGGTCCACAGCGCAGTGACGTCACCGTCGTACTCGTCGACGACGGCCTGCGCCAACGCCTGCACCCGCTTGGACATCGACCCGGGGAAGCGGTGGATCGCAGGGGTTTCCGAGCACAGCGCGACGAACTCGTCCGGGTTGTAGTCCGCGATCTGGCGGGCGTCCACCGCGCCGATGCGGTCGGCGATCTTCTTCGGCCCGGCGAACGCCGTCTCCATCGGGATCTGCTGGTCCAGCAGCATGCCGACCAACAACGCGAACGGGTTGGACTCGAGTAACGCGTCAGACGCTGGATCTTGGGTCAGGCACAGATTCCCGGACATGTCGGCAAGCCTACGACGTCGAGTTTCAACAGAAGCGCTCGCCGCGAGGTGACTCCTGCCAGACTGGCGAGCATGAGCGCGGCCACCGCAGTGCTGCAACGGCTCCCCGACATCAGGTCCTGGCAGGAGGACCTTTATCGGGATCTGCACCAGCACCCCGAGCTGTCGCATCAGGAACACCGCACGGCGCAGCTGGTCGTCGACCGGTTGCGCGCCGCCGGCTACGAGGTGCACGACGGGATCGGCGGCACCGGTGTCGTCGGCATCCTGCGCAACGGCAGCGGCGGGTCGGTGTTGCTGCGCGCCGATATGGACGCGCTGCCCGTCCAGGAGGCCACTGGCCTGCCCTACGCGAGCACCGTGCGCCGCGACGATGTGCCCGTCATGCATGCCTGCGGTCACGACGTGCACGTCGCCTGCCTGCTCGGTGCCGCAACGCTGCTCGCCGCAGGCACCGAGCATTGGTCGGGGACCGCGATCGTCGTCTTCCAACCCGCCGAGGAGGTCGGCGACGGTGCCCGCGGCATGGTCGACGACGGTCTGGCCGAGCTCCTCCCGCCGGTGGATGTCGCGCTGGCCCAACATGTCTTCCCGATACCGGCGGGCCGGGTGGCCACCCACCGCGGCCCGATGCTGACGGCCGCCGACAGCCTCCGGATCACGGTCTACGGCCGGGGCACCCACGGTTCGATGCCGCAGGCGGGTGTCGATCCGGTGGTGCTCGCGGCCATGATCGTGCTGCGACTGCAGACCATCGTCTCCCGGGAAGTCGCCCCCACCGAGACCGTGGTGTTGACCGTCGGCAGCATTCATGCGGGCAGCAAGAGCAACGTGATCTCCGATCGCGCGGTCCTGGAAGTCAATCTGCGCACCTACGACGAAGCCGTCCGCGACGCGGTACTGGCAGCAATCCGGCGCGTCGTCGCCGCCGAATGCCAGGCATCGAATTCCCCGAAGGAGCCCGAATTCGAGCTCTACGACCGGTTCCCGCCGACGATCAACGACGAGGCTGTCACCGACCGGGTGAGCGAGGCGTTCGCCGGATACTTCGGCGAACGATCCATCCAGATCGGTCCCGGAACCGCCAGCGAGGACTTCAGCGAGCTGCCCCGGGCCCTGGGCGCGCCGTACACCTTCTGGGGCGTCGGAGGCGCCGACGAACAGCTCTACCGCACGGCCGTCGAATCCGGCCGTGTCGGCCAGGACATCCCGGTCAACCACTCCCCGACCTTCGCCCCCGTCATCCAGCCCACTTTGGACACCGGAACCCAGGCCCTCGTGGTCGCCGCGCTGGCCTGGCTGGCGGCCTGAAACTGCCCGCCGAGGAGGGGCGCGCTCTCCAGAAGTACGACGAATCCGGGGGCCGGTGTCGGTGCGGTGTGCGAACGTAAACTCCTGACCAGCCGAACGGGCCCAAAAGGAGACAGACATGAGACGCGTGATCGCACCTGTCGTTGCGGCCGTGGCCGCCTCCATCGCCCTGGCTGGCACCGCGCACGCCATCCCCGAGCAGGGCACCCCCGCCTTCGACGAGTACCTGGGCGGTCTGCAGCGCAACGGCTACAACCTGAATCCCGACACCGCCTGGCGCGCCATGCACCAGGCCTGCGTGGGCGGTCTGCCCGGCTACATCGGTCTGGAGTTGGCGGCCCAGGGGGTCATCGGGCCCGGCGCGCAGGAGCGGGTGTTCGACGTGGCCAGGAAGTACGCCTGCCCGGTCCAGTAGTCGATGTCGGGTCAGATTGCGCTGACGCTGGCGGTCGCGCTGCTGTTGGCGGCGGTGGCCGCCGTCCTGGTGGTGCGCACCCGCCGCGTCGTGGCCACCCCCACCGAGCGGGCCGTGCACGCCGCGCTGCACACCGCCTCGGAGGCTGCGCGCGCGTTGCGCCGGGGGCTGGACGCCGAATCCGCCGCCACCGCAGCGCCGTTCCTGCGCGAGCTCACCGGCACCAATGGCGTCGCCCTGTTCGACGGCCACGGCGAACTGCTCGCCGCCGACCCGGCCGATGAACAGATCTGGCAGCCCGACATCACCGAAACCTGCGCGGCGACCGCCGCCGAGTCGATCGCCGGGGAACGCCGGGTCCTCAACGGGGCCCGCACCTCGACCGTGGTGGCCCAGCCGCTGATGACCGAGGCCGGTGACGTGCTCGGCGCGCTCGTCGTCGTCACCATCGGCACCCCCGGCCCCGGCATGCTCGGCGCCGTCGGCGAGGTCGCCCGCTATGCCGCCAGCCAGATCGAACTCGCCGAACTCGATGCCTCCCGCGCCCGGCTGGACAAGGCCGAGGTGCTCGCGCTGCGCGCGCAGATCAGCCCGCACTTCATCTACAACGCGCTCAACACCATCGCCTCGTTCGTGCGCACCGACCCCACCCGGGCCCGCGAACTCATCCTGGAGTTCGCCGATTTCACCCGGTATTCGTTCCGGGCCGCCGGGCAGTACACCACCCTGGCCGAGGAACTGCGCAACATCGACCGCTACCTCACCCTGGAGCGGGCCCGGTTCGGTGCCGCGCTCAAGGTGCGCCTGCAGGTCGCCCCCGAGGTGCTCAACGTGGTGGTGCCGTTCCTGGCGCTACAACCGTTGGTGGAGAACGCGGTACGGCACGGCCTGGCGGGACAGGGCGGCGGATCGGTAGAGATCGTCGCCACCGACGCCGGATCGGACTGCGTCATCACCGTCGAGGACGACGGCTCCGGGATGGACCCCGATGCGCTGCGCGCCGGTCCCGGCGACGCCCTGGCCGAACGGCCTGAGTCCGCGCATGTCGGCCTGACCAATGTCGACCATCGGCTGCGCGCCGCCTTCGGCAACGACTACGGTCTGGTGGTCGAAACAGCTATCGGAGCGGGTACCAAGGTCATCATGCGAGTTCCCAAGTTCCGCTCGGGCGTGCGCGCCGGCGGGGGTGGGTACCCGTGACCGCCCATTTGACCGTGCTCGCCGTCGACGACGAGGCCCCCGCCCTCGACGAATTGGCCTACCTGCTGGGTGACCATCCCGATATCGGCACCGTGCACACCGCCGGCGATGCTACCTCGGCGCTGCGAGAACTCAACCAGCACAACATCGACGCGGTGTTCCTGGACATCAACATGCCCGGCCTGTCCGGAATCGAACTCGCCGGGGTACTGCGCAACTTCGCCAGCCGGCCCGCCGTGGTGTTCGTGACCGCGCACGACGACAAGGCGGTCGCGGCGTTCGACGTCGGCGCCGTCGACTATCTGCTCAAGCCGATCCGGCAGAACCGGCTCGACGAGGCCGTGCGCCGCGTCGTGCAGGCCCGCACCAACGAACCCGAACCGGCCGACGATGCCGACGCCGCCGACTCCGACGTCATCCCCGCCGAGCTTGGTGGCATCACCCACCTGGTCCCCCGGGAGAGCATCGGTTGGGTGGAGGCCGAGGGCGACTACGCCCGGCTGCATTCGGCCACCGGTTCGCACCTGGTGCGAATCCCGGTGAGCGTCTTGGAAACCCGCTGGCGCGACCGCGGCTTCCAACGGATCCACCGGTCCTATCTGGTCTCGCTGCGGCTGGTGACCGGACTGCGCACCGCCGAGGGCGCGATGCTGGTACGCCTGCGCGCCAACGGGGACTCGCCAGCAGTGGAGCTCCCGGTCAGCCGGCGCCAGGCCCGCGAACTGCGCGACCGACTGGTCCGCGACCCGATGCGCAGCCTCAAACCGGGCGGCACCGATGAGTGAGCGGCCGCAACGGCAACGCGTGGTCCTCGCGCACCGTCGGGGAGCGCGGATGGTGCGCACCCGGGTGGAGGTCCAGGAACAGACCCACGTGGGTGACGCCCTGGTCCGTGGACTGGTGCGCGCCCAACTCGGGCTGGCGTTGCGCCTGACCGCGGTGGTCGCGTTGGCGGTCGCCGGGATCCTGGTGCTCAGCGCCGCCGCGCCGGATCTCACCCTGTTCGGGATGCGGCTGAACTGGCTACTGCTGGCCGTGTTGCCCTACCCGCTGCTCTACGGCGTGGGCCGACTGTATGTGCGGCTGGCCGAACAGGGCGAGAAGGACTTCGTCCGGGTCGTCGACAGCGAACCGTGACCGGCTCCCCGCTGACCGCAGCCGCGCTGCTGCTGGCCGCCGTCGCGACGGTGGTGATCGGCAGCTGGGGAGTTCGGCTGTCGCGCACCACCTCTGACTTCCTGGTGGCCTCCCGCAGCGTCGGGCCCCGCTGGAACGCTGCGGCCATCTCCGGGGAATACCTTTCGGCCGCATCGTTTCTCGGGGTCGCCGGCCTGATCGCGAAATACGGTGCGGACGCGCTGTGGTATCCGGTCGGCTTCACCGCCGGCTACCTCGGTCTGCTGCTGTTCGTCGCCGCCCCGCTGCGGCGCTCCGGCGCGTACACGGTGCCCGACTTCGCCGAGTTCCGGCTCGGCTCGGCGCGGCTGCGCAGGGTGGCCATGCTCGTCGTCGTGATGATCTGCCTGTTCTATCTGGCACCGCAGTACCAGGGCGCCGGCTTGGCCCTGAAAACCCTTCTCGGCATGCCGGTCTGGATCGGTCCGGTGTTGGTCGGCGCCATCGTCATCACCAACGTGGTGGGCGGCGGGATGCGGTCGATCACCTTCGTGCAGGCCTTCCAGTACTGGCTGAAACTCACGGCCGTCGCCATACCGGCGCTGGCGCTGCTCGGCTTGTTCGTCTCCGACCGCGGGGACCTCGGCGGCCCTCTGCCGCCGACCGTGGACCGGGCCACCACGGTGCAGATCGAGACCGATGTCGTGGTCCAGGTCGTCGACCCGGCCGGGATCCGGGTCTCCGGGCTGCTGGACGGAAAACCGGTGCGCGACGCCACCTTCGGCGCGGCCGGTGAGCACACCGTCGGCGCCGGATCCCAGCTGACCCTGGAGGCCGGTGCCGCCACCCCGGCGGTGGCCGGGACGCCGAGCACGGGTTCGGAGTGGATCGCCTCCGGCGGTGGCCTGGGCGGCGGGCACCCGCTGTATCAGGTGCTGTCGATCATCGTCGCGACCTTTCTGGGCACCATGGGTCTGCCGCATGTGCTGGTGCGCTTCTACACCAACCGCGACGGCCGGGCCGCCCGGCGCACCGCTCTGGCCGTGATCGCGCTGCTGTCGTTGTTCTATGTGTTCCCCATCCTGCTCGGGGTCTTCTCCCGGCTGTATGTGCCGCAACTGCTGATCACCGGAACCGCCGATGCCGCAGTGCTCTTGGCGCCCGGCTCGGCGATCGGCGGGGCGTTCGGGCAGTTGTTGGCCGCGCTGGTCGCAGCGGGTGCCATCGCGGCGTTCCTGGCGACGTCGTCGGGGTTGCTGGTCAGTATCGCCGGGGCACTGGCCACCGATGTGTTGCGCGGACGGGTCCGGGATTTCCGGGTGGCCGCGGTGATCGGCGGGCTGATCCCGATCCCGCTGTCACTGCTGGTGTCCGACCTGGAGCTGTCGCGCACCGTCGGCCTGGCGTTCGCGGTCGCGGCGTCCACGCTGTGCCCACTGTTGGTGCTCGGCATCTGGTGGCGCGGGCTGACCGCGGCCGGGGCGGCCTGCGGACTGATCGTCGGCGGGCTGGTGTGCGGCGGGGCGGTGCTGGTGGCCATCACCGGCGGTGTCGACGAGACGGTGCTGGGCGGCTGGCCGGCGGTGGTGGTCGGCTATCCCGCCGCGGTGAGCGTGCCGGTGGCGTTCGCGACCATGATCGTGGTCAGCGCGTTCACCACGGCCACCCCGAATGTCGCACAGATCTTCGCCCGGATGCACGTGCCGGAGCGCCTCGGCATGGGCATCGAGCGGCTTCCCCGGGGCTAGACCCGGCGCCGTTCATCGTCGACGACTGACCGTTCACCGCACCTCGTCCCCGTTTCACCCGGTTCACCTGGGGGAACACTTCCGGTTGTGACTTGAGTCTCAATACGCTTCGGAGTCAGTTGCGGTTCACACTCGAACAGTCAGGAGCACGCGGTGCCCACCACCCAGAATCGGCCGGCCCCCACCGGCCAAGAGTTCATCGCCATGCAGGCGAGCCCCGAATTCCAGGAGCTTCGAAGCAGACTGCGGCGCTTCGTGTTCCCGATGACGGCGTTTTTCCTGGTCTGGTACGGCCTCTATGTGCTGCTCGGCGCGTTCGCGCACGACTTCATGGCCACCCCGGTGTTCGGCGTCGTCAACGTCGGGCTGATCATCGGCCTCGGCCAGTTCTTGACGACCTTCATCATCACCGGTCTCTACGTCCGGTTCGCCAACCGTGAGTTGGATCCGCGCGCCGCCGCGATCCGCGAAGAGCTGGAAGGACCGGCCCAGTGAACTACCTGGCAGCAACCGAGGCGGTCGGCAACCCGGTCGCCAACATGGCCATCTTCGGCCTGTTCGTCATCGTGACCATGGTCGTGGTGATCCGGGCCAGCAAGAAAAACGCCACCGCCGCCGAGTTCTTCACCGGCGGCCGCGGGTTCTCCGGACCGCAGAACGGTATCGCCATCGCCGGCGACTACCTGTCGGCCGCGAGCTTCCTGGGCATCGCGGGCGCCATCGCGGTCTACGGCTATGACGGCTTCCTATACTCCATCGGGTTCCTGGTGGCCTGGCTGGTGGCACTGCTACTGGTGGCCGAATTACTGCGCAACACCGGCAAATTCACCATGGCCGACGTTCTGAGCTTCCGGCTCAAACAACGCCCGGTCCGGGTCGCCGCGGCCACTTCGACGCTCACCGTCTCGCTGTTCTACCTGCTGGCCCAGATGGCCGGTGCCGGCGGCCTGGTGGCCCTGCTGATGAACATCAACAGCCGTGCCGGGCAGTCCGTCGTCATCGCCGTCGTCGGCATCCTGATGATCGTCTATGTGCTCGTCGGCGGTATGAAGGGCACCACCTGGGTGCAGATCATCAAGGCGGTGCTGCTGATCGCCGGCGCCGGTTTCATGACGGTGATGGTGCTGACCAAGTTCGGGCTGAACTTCTCCGAGATCCTGACCTCGGCGCAGACCGCCATCTCCGGCGCCACCACCGAGGGCGTGGCCGGCCGTGACGTGCTCGCCCCCGGTGCGCAGTACGGCGGTTCGTTGACCAGCCAGATCAACTTCATCTCGCTGGCCCTGGCGCTGGTACTCGGCACCGCGGGCCTGCCGCACGTGCTGATGCGGTTCTACACGGTGCCGACCGCCAAGGAGGCCCGGCGCAGCGTGGTCTGGGCCATCGCCCTGATCGGCGCCTTCTACCTGTTCACCCTGGTGCTCGGGTACGGCGCGGCGGCCCTGGTCGGCCCGGACCGCATCCTCGGCGCCGCCGGCGGCGTGAACTCGGCGGCCCCACTGCTGGCCCTGGAGCTGGGTGGCGTGGTGCTGCTGGGCATCATCTCCGCGGTCGCCTTCGCCACCATCCTCGCCGTGGTCGCCGGCCTGACCATCACCGCCTCGGCCTCGTTCGCGCACGATATCTACGCCTCGGTGCTGAAGTCGCACGAGGTGACCGAGGCCGAGCAGGTGCGGGTCTCGCGCATCACCGCGGTGGTGCTGGGTGTGCTGGCGATCGGCCTGGGCATCCTGGCCAACGGCCAGAACGTCGCGTTCCTGGTGGCGCTGGCCTTCGCCGTCGCCGCGGCCGCCAACCTGCCGACGATCGTGTACTCGCTGTACTGGAAGCGGTTCAACACCCGAGGCGCGCTGTGGAGCATGTACGGCGGCCTGATCTCCACCATCGTGCTGATCATCTTCTCGCCGGCGGTGTCCGGTACGAAGACGGCGATGATCCCCGGCGCGGACTTCGCCTGGTTCCCGCTGGCCAACCCGGGCATCGTGTCCATCCCGCTGGCGTTCGCACTGGGCATCATCGGCACGCTGACCTCCAAGGACACCGGTGACCCGGCGGTCAACGCGGAGATGGAGGTCCGGTCGCTGACCGGTGTGGGTGCGGAGAAGGCGGTGGCGCACTAGGCGACCCGGAATCGCCGGGATCGGCGGCGGTGGTTCACACCCCTGTGAACTACCGCCGCCGGTTCGTGTTCCGCTGCTGTCCTCAGGTGAGGGTGGCAGACAACGCGCCCCGCACCGATTCCAGTGCGGCATCGGGGTTGTCCCAGAACACCATGTGGCCGGCGGACGGCACCTCGACCAGTTCCGCATGCGGGTTGGTCTGCTCGACCTCCCGCACGCTCGCGGCCGGTACCACCGGACTCTGTGCGCCGTACACGAAGACAGTGGGCGCCGGCACCGCGGGCCACGTCGCGAAGAAGTCCTCGGTCTCGAAGCCTCGATGGGTGGCGACGATGGCGTCTTCGGAGCAACTGGCCAGCCACCTGGCACGCAATTCCTGTTCGCGCCGGGGCCACCGCGGCCACGACTGTGCCACCTCGTCGGCCGTCGTCCCGTTCCGGGCCTGCGCCAGTTGGGCGAGGAACATGTCCAGCGTCGTGGGATAGGGATCTCGACCGGGTCCGCTCGTCGGCGGATCGACCAACACCGTCCCCCGCAGCGGGACCTTGGCCCGCGCCGCTGTCAGCGCGGCTATCCGGGCACCCATGGAATGCCCCAGCAGCACGGGGCGATCCAGCGCAAGTCCACCGATGACGGCTTCGGTGTCCTCGGCGTACGCGTCGAGGTCGTAGTCGTCACCGTCATCGGACAGTCCGCGCCCGCGGACGTCGACGACTATGGGTCGCACCAGATCGGTGAGCCGCCGCGCCACGAAGTCCATGCAGATCGCCGGGCTGGTGATACCCGGCAGTATCACGGCCGGAGGAAGTTCTCCGCCATAGTCCAGCACATGCAGACGAAGTTCTGCCGAGCGCACCCACCTGCTGACCGCGGGGACATCTGCCAGGTCTGCCAACGCGTCCTGGCGTATGCACCGACCGACCGCCCTGCCGGTCACGACGGACTCACCGTGGCAGCGGACGCCAACTCGCCCAGATAGCCGATCGCATCGTCCAAAGTGATGACGTCACCGTACTTCTCCTGGATATCGAACAAGTTCGCCTCGTGCGGTCCTGGGGCGCGGTCACCGACACATTCGCGAATCACCAGGACCGAGAATCCCGACTGCACGGCGTCGACCACGGTCGCACGGACGCAGCCGCTGGTGGTAGCTCCGCAGATCAGCACCGTATCGCACCCATGAGCGACCAGCGCCGACGCCAGCGGGGTGCCGAAGAACGCGGAGGCACCCTTCTTCACGATCTGCTGATCCTCTTCGCGCAGCGGCAATCTGGGATCGAGGGTCGATTCCGGACTGCCGACTCGGAGGTTTCGCATGCCGGTAGCCTTGCCCAGCCAAGTCACCACCGACCCGTTGATCTCGGCGGGCGTGTAGGCAATCGTGGTGAACACCACCGGCACACCCGCCGCCCGACCCGACTCGATCAGTTGCCCGGTGCTCGTGACGACGTCGGTGAGGTCGGTGCCGGTCGGGAATCCAGCCTCGGTGAATCCGCAGCTGAGGTCGACGACAACGATCACCGGTCGCCGGCCACGGCGCACCGCGGCACCGAAACCGGCCTGCTCATAGGTGTCGTCGGTCGCTGCTCCATACCGGCCGGTCATGGCGCG
Source organism: Mycobacterium sp. AMU20-3851 (assembly GCF_043974665.1). Classification (NCBI taxonomy): domain Bacteria; kingdom Bacillati; phylum Actinomycetota; class Actinomycetes; order Mycobacteriales; family Mycobacteriaceae; genus Mycobacterium; species Mycobacterium sp. AMU20-3851. The sequence goes on along the minus strand of NZ_CP146371.1, from coordinate 1,239,626 downwards.
ACGCCTTCGGTGTCGAATGCGCCGCTGAGCAGACGCCCCGCGTTGGGAACCAGCGGCCGAAGCCCCAGGCGGCTCAGAATCGAGTACGTCGTCGCGACCGCTGCCGTCAGCACCGGCAATCCCGCCTCGTCCTCGACGGGCTGCACCGCGGCCAGCGAGGGCATCTGGACACAGGCCGAGAGGACCAGCGCGTCGGCATTGCTGAGGTCCAGCTTCTTGTAGTGCTCACGCAGGTCCGCCGGGTCGAGTCGGGCGACTGCCAGGTTGTCCGATACCTCAAGGCTGTGCGCGCTGACCACCTCGACCCCGGCGTCCTCGATGTAGTCCACGACGAGTTTCGTGAGCGGCTTGAGGTAGGGCGTCAGGATCGCCACCCGACGCGCTTTGAGGGTCTCGATTCCCTCCAGAAGCGCTCCGGCACTGGAAATCACCGGCGCGTCGGCGCCCTCGCTCCGCAACGTCGCAGTGATCTGATCCTCCGCGACACAGTGGTGACCGGGTCCCTGCGCCATGATCGCGACCAGACAGGCGGTGCTCACGACGTCCGGGCGGGCGTCCGCCATTTCCAGCGCAGCTCGCTCGGTCTGAGAATTCATGGCACGCAACCCCTCTGGCGTCACGTGCTGCATGCGCATCCGGCTGGTGTGGAAGACGAAATCGTCCTCGGGGATGACGCCTTGCCGGGACCGCAACATGCGTGGCAGCTCGGTCTCCATCGTCAGGTTCGAACTCGGCACGATCATGCCGATGTGGTGCACAGTCATGTGTCAAGCGCCTTTCGAGGCCTGCGCCAGCGTCGCCTTGTTATAGCCCGCTGCGGATTTGTAACTGTCCAGGATGGCGTGGATCTCCTCGGTCGTGATCACGTCTTCCACCCGCTCGAAACGTTGGTAGTCCGTGCGCGTCTCCACGACCTCGATGAGGTGGTCCGGTGGGGTGGAGCGGTTCTTCAGGACCAGCGCGTTGGCAGCGTCCCGGCGGGCCAGCTCATACCGGACCAGTGCCGCAGCCACATCGGACTCCTCGGCAATCGCGTCGGCAAGGGCGACCGTGTCGAGAATCGCCTGCATCGCGCCGTTGGATCCCCGAGGAATCATCGCGTGCGCGGCATCGCCGACAAGCGTGACGTGCCCGAAGGTCCAACGGTCCACCGGATCTCGGTCCGACATCGGGTACTCGAGGATGGCCTCGGCATTCCTGATCAAGGCCGGCACATCGAGCCAGTCGAACGTCCAGTCCGCAAACGCGGGCAGCACATCCTCGACCCGTCCCGCGACACTCCAGTCGACCGGCCCCGACTCCTCTTGGCGAATCTCGGCGACCCAGTTCACCAGCTGATTGCCGTCGGGCAGATTACGGATCGGGTAGATCACCATCTTGCCGCGGTCGACGGTGCCGATCCGGAGATGTGAACCGCCCGAGGCGATCGGCGGGTGAATCGTGGTCCCCCGCCACATGTTCACACCGGTGAAGACGGGTGCGCCCTCGTCGGGATAGAACTGCGCACGGATGCTGGAATGGATTCCATCGCAGGCGATCACCGCCCGGCCCGATTGCGACGGTAGGGGTTCCTGACTCTGCGAGTCGACGAAGTGCACGACGGCGCCCTCCGCGGTCTCCTCCACACCGGTGCTGGTGTGTCCCAGTGTCACGGCGTCGGCGCCGAGCCGCTCCACCACGGCGTTGTAGAGCACTTCGTGCAGATCGGCACGGTGGATCAGGAACTGCGGGTACTCAGAGGCAGCGGGGTCGGTGTGGACGAACTGCCCCTTGCTGGTGACGAAGCAGGATTCCTGGAAAACGACGGCGCGCTTGCGCAATTCTTCCAGCAGGCCGAGCTCCACCAATGCCTTCGTGCCGTGTGGCAGCAGCGAGATCCCCACTCCGAGCGGCCGGAGCGCGGGGGCCGCCTCGTACACGTGGCACGCAACACCCCGCTGATAGAGGTGCAGGGCGAGGCTGAGTCCAGCGATCCCGCCGCCGACGATCACAATTCGGTCATCGAGCATCGATGTTGACACCTTTCTTGGATACAAAACGAGATCAGAGGCGCCCGAATAGCCGGAGCGCGTTCTCGCCGAGCACACCGTCGAGGTGTTCGGCAGAAACGTTCGCCCGAACGAACTCCAGGGCCTTGCGTGAGGAGAAGTACGGGAAGTCGGTCGAGAACAGGATCTGCTCTGCCGGCACGATCTTCATCAGCAACTCCAGCGTCTCGGGCTCATTGCAGACCGTGTCGAAGTAGAGGGTCTGCAGATACTCCCGGAAGGAGCGCTTCATGTCGGGCCACCATCCCTTGGTCCGGTACACCTCCAGGCGACCGTGCAGGTAGGGCAAGGTGCCACCGGCATGTGGATGCACGATCTTGAGGTTCGGGAACCGATCGAGCACGCCACCGACGATCAACCCCATCGTCGCGAAGCTGGTGTCGAACATGTAGCCGAGCGACACCTCCATCCGGTACGGAAGCGCCTTGGGTGACCGGAATGTTCGGGTTGGATGCAGCAGCAGCGGCACACCGAGGGCTTCGACCATCTCGTACAACGGGTAAAGACGTTCGGTGGCAATGGTTTCCCCAGCCACATTGCCGGGCACCATGATCCCGCTGAGGTTCAGCCTGCCAGTGGCGTCCTCCAGAACCTTCATGGCCGCGGTGACGTCGCCGAACGGAAGATGGGCGAGCCCGATGAAGCGATCGGGGTAGGTGACCTCCGCTCGGCGCATCTCCTCGTTGAGCAATGTGCATAGTTCGGCGGCTTCACCGTGGTCGCGGTCGCTCAGGTCGCCCGCGATCGACGCGCTGACGACCGCGGTGTCGATACCCGAACTGTCGAGCACCTTGACCTGGAAATCCAGATCCGTGTGACGCGCATCGTACTTCCAGATCTCGTCTTCGGAGACCTCGTACAGGTAGCCCTCGTCGGTCCGCGAGGCGCGCGGGTAGTCGGTGCGTCCCAGGTGCAGATCGATCAGCGCGGGCGGGTGCCAATGCCATTGGCAATCAACGATCATGGAGCCGGGGCTTCCTCTCTTCCGGTGGGACTCGGGTCACTGCTGGTCGTTGAGCAGTTCGACGGCCTTCTCGGCAGGCTTGATGTCGACGATGTCCTCATAGCTGAGTTCCAGCGCGGACGGGTCGAGCTGACCGGCGCGCACAGCGACCTCGAGGTCCGTCTTGACCGTCTCGGGTGAGAGCGTCGAGATGTCGGTGGGCCACACACCGAATTCGTTGGCGCGGTTCCAGTTCACCTCCAGGGTCTCCTTGGCTGGAGCAGGATCCATCGCTTCGTTGGACCACTCGGTGTAGGCCTCGAAATCCTCCAGGCCCACCTTGTTGGCCTCGAGTACCGAGGCGCAGAATGCCGCGGCACGATCCTGGTTGTTGTCCAGCCATTCCTTGGTGGCGGCATATACGAAGCCCACCGAGTTCATGTCCTCGGCAACGACGCTGAGGGTGTTGACGTCATCGCGCTGCGCCTTGAGTTGGGCGATCTCGAACGGATCGAGCACGGCGACCTGAGCTTCCCCGGAGGCCAACGCCGCGAGCCGGAGGCCGCCGTCCTCGAGGATCTGCACGTTGGGCAGGTCGGCAACCACGATGTCCAGACCGTTCGCCTCGAACACATGGTTGAACACGTGGTCCACCAGACCGCCTGGACTATCGACGGCGACAGAGACATTCGGGTCGGTGAGCTGCTCGATGCTGGTAACGTCGCCGATTCCCACCACCTCATCGGTAAGCGCCCCCTGAATGGGGCAGAACAGCCGCAGGTCGTGCCCCTGCTGGATGGTCTTGACGAAGGCGGTGAACGATCCCGTCACGACCTCCGCGCGGTCCGAGAGCAGCAGTTGCACCGCGGTGGCATGGGAGGACAGCTCCGTGATGTCGTCCTTCTTCTGGTCGAGACCGAACTGTTCGCCAAACCGCCAGGGGCCCTGTGCCTGGGGCACGTAGGCATCTCCCGAGGTGCTCCAGGCGACCTGCACCGAACGCAGCTTCCCGCTGGCGTCCGCTTGCTCCTGTGAGGTGGGGCTCGAACAAGCGGCCAGGGAGGCCGCGGCGCACGCGGCAGCGACGATGGTCCACGGACGGGAATTGAAAGTACGGGTTACTGACGTCATGACGATTCCTAATCGATTGGAGGGGTTGGGTTTTCCAGATGTGGGCCCGACGTCGTCGAACAGGCCCGTTGCCTTATTGGTTCAGGCTGTTTTCCACGCGAGCAGCCGGTTCTCTCCTGCTTTCGCCATGGACATGACGAGCGCCCCCAGCACCGTCAACACCAGTACGGCCGCATACAGGTGGTCCAATTCGAACGAACTCCCCGCCTTGATCATGTAGAGACCCAGGCCCTCCGCCCGCAGGAACAGATCCGCGATCAGCGCACCCTGAATGCTGCGTCCCACAGACATCCGGATGCCGGTCAGGATGTACGGTCCGGCCCAGGGGATCAGGATGCGCGCCATCATCGCCCGCGGAGTCACCTCGAAGGCCCGCGCCATCTCCATTACCTCGTCGGGTACCTCGCGCAATCCCGCTGCGGTGTTGATGATTACGATGAAAATGCAGAACAGTACGGTGAACGCGATCTTCGCCGTGGTGCCCATCCCGAAATAGATCGAGATCACCGGGACCAGCATCACCAGTGGTGCCGCGAAGCCGATCTTTACCAGCGGATCGAGCACAGCGTTCCACGCGTCGTAGTAGCCCATCAGCGCGCCGACCGCCACGCCGAGCACGGAGCCCACCACGACACCGATCAGGGCGATCAATAGTGTCTGTGCCGCAGCGGCGGGTAACGCTCCGTTGATGCTCTCCGACCAGGTAGCGGCCAGTATCTCCGACGGCGGCAGCAGCCAGAAGAGGTCGCCGTAGGTTCCGGCGATCTGCCAGATCGTCAGTGCCGCCAGCACCGCAGTCACCGAGACGGCCATCAGCCCGTACTTCGTATCCAGCTTGTTCATCACTGGCCTCCGGCCTTCGTCGTCCCACGGAGCAGACGGGTCTCGATCAGATAGAGGATCTTGTCCGCGAACAACGCGATGGCAATCACCAGGATGGCCAGGGCGAAGTAAAGATCGAGCTCACGCAGCGCGCCGAACTGCCGCAGCAGGTGGCCTGTTCCGATGGAGATCCACAACTCGGCGATCACCATCCCCTTGATCGCCATGCCCAGACCCAGGCGCACGCCGGCCACCACGAACGGCGCGGCCGCTGGCAGGTATATCCGGGTGTACATGCGCCACCTGCTGGTGCAGAAGGCATTCGCCATCTCCGACAGCGAGCCCTCCACGTACCGGACGCCGGCCGCGGTGTTCATGATCGGGAAGAACACCGCGAAGAAGACCACTACCGACACCAGGTAACCGAGCTGTGCACCGAAGATGATGATCAGCAGGGGCAGCAGCGACTCCTTGCTGGTCACGTACAGCGCGTTGACGAACGGGGTGAGCGCCGCGTCCACCACTTTGGAGGCACCCATCAAGGCGCCCAACGGGATGGCGATCGCCAGCGACAGTACGAAGCCGATGATCAGCTGCTGGATGCTGACCGCCAGCGTGGCGGTGTAACCCGCGCTGACCAGTTCGGGCATCGCAGCCAATACCTCGGGGATGGTCGGCAGGAAGAACGGCCCCTGGATCATGGCCGTGATCTGCCACACCGCGAGTATCCCGCCATATGCCACGACGCGCATCCAGAAATGCTTGCGCTTCTTCGACATCGACGGGCGCTTGCCCTCGGTGCCCGGCTCACCGGATGGGCGCTGCGACTCCTCGACCGCAGTGATGGTCACTGGCGGTCCTCTCCGGCAGAACCCGTCAGGTGCAGGCAGCGCAGGACCTCACCCTTGAGCTTGGCGAAATCGGGCAGCGCCCGAATCTCCGGATTCCGCGGCCGGGGCAGGTCGACATCGAAGACCTCGCTGATCCGACCGGGCCGAGCGCTCATGACGATCACCTTGTCGGCAAGATAGAGCGCCTCTTCGATGTCGTGGGTGACGAACACGACGGTCTTGTTGTCGCGCTCCCACAGATTGAGCAATTCTTCCTGCAGTTTCATCCGGGTGAGGTCATCGACCGCACCGAACGGCTCGTCCATCAACAGGATCTTGGGATCGATCGCCAGCGCCCGGATCAGACCGACCCGCTGCTGCATACCGCCGGAAAGCTGCCCCGGATAGTGCTGCTCGAAGCCCTCCAGTCCCACCACTTTCATCCAGTGGGTGGCCGTCTCGCGGCGTTTCTCCTTGGGTACGCCCAGGTTCTCCAGGCCGAACTCGACATTCGCCAGCACCGAGCGCCACGGCAACAGGTTATAGCGCTGGAACACGAATCCGATGTCCAGGGTTGGCTTTTCGATGGCCGTGCCGTTGAGCAAGACCCGGCCTGAGTCCGGCTTCTGCAAGCCGTCGATGATTCTGAGCAGAGTGGACTTTCCGCAGCCACTGGGGCCTACGATGCAACAGAAGGTGCCTGGCTCGATGGTGAGACTGAAGTCCTCCAGCGCCTGCACCCGCCCCGACCGCTTGGTCTCGAACGTCAGACTCACGTTCTGGATGTCGACCTGAGCCGCGTGATTGATTCCTTCGCCAGGCCGGTTTGTGTCGAGTTGTATTGTCATAGCGAACCTTTCCGAGCGAAGTAGAGTGCCGTTGGTTTGGTCATGGGTTAGACCGCTCATCGTCGATCAGGTATCCGTTGACGACAACTGGCGCCCCGTCGAGCTCAATGGTGCAGCCGCGCATGGCGATATCGAGGTGCGCGTAGGAATCCCGCCCGAGATATGGATGCGGGCCGGTCGACCAGAGGAAGTTGCCCGCGTAAGCGCGGGCGTCCATTCCCATTATTTCGTGCTTGGAGTACATCGCGGTGGCGAACCAGTCGGCCGATCGCATAAGACCCCAGCCCATGTGACTGAGGTAGCGCGCCCACTTGTCATTCGAATCGATGAAGTATTGCTCCAGCATCGCCGCTTCACCACCGCCGCTGACTTTTTCGATCTGACCGGCCACCACCGACAGCCGGACCGCGTCGCGTACGTACTCCTTGAACGGCAGCAGGATATCTCCGGGCGCCAACACAACTGTGCCCTCGCTGATCTGGGGCCAGCACAGCATCATCGTCGACGGCCAGTGGTCCCACCGGCCCGGATCATCGGCGAAGCCGGTCTGGAATCCTGGGTGCGCGTTGGCCATGTCCACCGTCAACTCGGTGCCGTGCGACGACCTGACCACCATGGTCGCGGCGGCCTCGGCCGCGGCGACGGCCGCCAGTGCGCGGTCTTTGTCCCCGGGCGTCGGCATGTTGCGGATGAGCACTTCCGGCGCGTCGCACACGAAGATGATGCGCGTACCGGCGGCGAGGATGGACTGCTGCGCCGGGGCGTGGATGAAGCCCTCACGGGTGAGGTCCACTACCAGATCGGCGTTCTTCAACAGTTCCTGGGCAACGTTGTCCTGGAGCACGGAGACCAGACCGGGTCCGGAACCGGTGTGGGTCGAGGGTGTGGGGGCTGCCGATCCCCCGGGCACCACCGCTGAGATAACGTGTGCTCCCAAGGATTTGGCTGCTGCGAAGGTGGCGGACACATAGTCGGATCTACTGCTGGGTTCGGAGAGAATCACCACGTGCTCGCCGTCATGCACCTTGCACAGCTCGAGTTCGGCGCGAAACGTCGATACAAGGTCGACGCTTTCGAAGTCGATCATCAAGATTCCTCAGTTCATTACGTTTTCAGGCGATTCGGACGTCAGTACTGCGGGGGCGAGCTGTGCGGCCGTGGCGTTCTTGACCGAACGACGCATGGCAAGCGAGCGCAGGTAGGGGATTTCGGACCGCGCCACGTCCATATCCGCGAGATCGACCTCGCAGGTCACCATCCCCTCTTCCCGGCCGAGGCCGGCCATCACTTCGCCCCGGGGGCCGACGATCCGACTGTGGCCGGCGAACTCGCCGCCTCGGCCGTCACTTCCGGTAAGTCCGGCAGCAACCAGGAAGCACCCGTTCTCCAGCGCTCGCGAGCGGGTCATCAGCTCCCAGGCATGTAACCGAGTGAGTCCGAAAGCGGCTGGTACCGCGATGAGCTCAGCACCTCGGAGTACCAGTTCACGAACCATCTCGGGGAAGCCCGCCTCGTAGCAGATGGCGACACCGATAGTCCCGACATGCGTCTTCACCACGACGCCTGTGCGGTCGCTCGCGGTCAGCACTTCCACTTCAGGCCCCCAAAGGTAGCCCTTGTCCGCTGTTCCCAGCACCCCGGACGGGCCGATCACATAGGCACGATCGGTGAAGTCACCGGATTCCGTCCGCACATACACGGCCGTGGCGATCACCAGGTCGAGCTCAGCTGCGAGCGCGATGAGTCTGCGCACGGTAGGCCCCAGCGGCGGTTCGGCGTATGCGGTGTCGAAGACGTATCCGTTGCCGAACAGCTCGGGCAACACCACCAGCTGCCCTTTCCCGCTCCTGCCGGCCCGTAGTTCCTGTTCCACCCGCGCCAGGTTGCGGTCCCAATGACCGATTTCGGCATTTACCTGCACACCGCCCACAGTGATCTGTCGCCCACCTGCGAGATGCATCAGGACCCTTTCCATGCTGTTGCGCAACCGATCCTGCAAGCGGTTGCACAGCCGATTGACCCCAAGACTGACAGCAGTCGGAACCCTCGTCAAGCGCTACGGGCAAATTGTTGCAACAGGAAATGACCGGGGGAATCGCGCAACACGGACGTAACATCTCGCCATCGAGCCAGTTAGAGACCTTTGAGACATGGATCACGTCGCCGCTACAGCAAACATCAGCCACGTCAATTAGAAGGAGGCCTGGCCACGCGATCAGACGCACTACCCAGGACTCTTGTCGAGGTACATGCCAGTATTGCGCTACCTTTGCGCGAACGGTTGCCTGCGCTTATCCGGACGTGGGACGGGAGATGGGAGGAGATCTGGTGGCGGAGCGAGAAACGCCCAGCGGACCGGTCACCCTGCGTACCGTCGCCGAGGCCGCGGGCGTTCATATATCCACCGTCTCGCGGGCCCTGCGGCGCGCCGCCATGCCGGGAGCAGATGTCAGCGCCGCCGACGCGCGAATCGCAGCGCTGGCCAAGGAACTGCGCTATGTCCCGAATCCGAACGCCGCCAGCCTGACCACCAACCGATCAACGACGATCGGCGTGCTGGTGCCGCACCTGACCGATATCGTGCTGTCTCTGGTTTACGACGCGATCGAAGGCGAAGCGGATCGTGCCGGATATGAGACGTTCGTCGCCAACACCCACGATGAACCCATGGAGCAGATGCGCCGGTTCGAGCTGTTGATCGGGCGGCGCGTCGATGGACTGATCCTCGGCGATGCCCATCTCGATGGGACGAATCTCGCAGAGCTACAACGGCGAAAGGTTCGATTCGTCCTGGTTTCCCGGCGCAGCCCAGGCCATTTGTCAGTATGCGGCGATGACTACCGTGGCGGCAGGCAGATCGGCGAACACCTTGCAGCACTTGGACACACCGACGTGGGAATCATTGCGGGGCCGGCTTGGGCGAGCACGAGTGTCGATCGCGTCGCCGGGTGCGTCGATGCGCTCGCCGAGGCCGGAACGATTGTGCCGCGATCCAACATCCTCGAACTCGGCTTCGATGCGGAGCACGGTCATCGCGGCACCCTCGAATTGTTGGAGCGGCAGCGCCCCCCGACTGCGATCTTTGCGGTGAACGACTTTTCAGCCATCGGGGTGATGGGCGCCCTACGGGCGGCGAAGCGACGTCCGGGCGCGGACGTCGCCGTCGCCGGGTACAACGATGTGCCGGTGGCTGCCGAACTCATGACGCCACTGACCACCATCAGAAGTCCGCTGGCCGAAATGGGTGTTCGTGCGGTTCAGACGTTGCTGACCGTCCTGCACGGCCTGCCGACACTATCGACGACGCTGCCGACCGAACTGATCGTTCGCGAGTCCACCACCGGCTGACAGCCAAGTTGCGTCGCCTGGGCGACCTCCGCCGACATCTCGCACCACAAGCGCTCACACCACGAGGTGAGAAATTGTGCCACGAACAGCGTCCAAGGCGCTTGGCGGCACACCAGATCAGCGACTTATCGAGGTGCCGTGAACGAAAACGCAGGTCGACGGCCCGGAGCAGGTAATAGCGGGACTACCGGGACATCGCGCGATCGCTAACCGCTCTTACGACGGAACTCCCGGCGGTTCTCCACCGCGCCGTGGGCCTTCGACTGCTTGCGGCCGCCGTCAGCGTGCGATGTCCCCGCGGCGGCCTGCGACTTCTTCCGTTCCAGCGCCTCCCGGAACTTACGCTTGTTGTCGTCTTCCGGTGTCTCGTCGGCCATGGGTTCAGCGTAGCCCCGCGCGCCCGATAATCCTCGCGCAAGCGCTCGTCAACGCCGTCCGGGCGGCATCCCGTACAGATGCGAGATCGGCAGGGTCATCAGTACCCGGCGGTCATCGACCATCGCCCGGCGGTAGTCGTCCCAGTCCGGATGCTCCCCGGCGATGTTGCGGTACAACGCGATCAGCGCCTCGACGGTGTCATCATCGGGTGCCCCTGCGGGCGCGGTCAGCACCGCGTCGCCCTCGGCGACGGCGTAGGCCCACCCGTCGTCGGAGGACACGTGGATGGAGGCGCGGGGGTCGCGGCGCAGATTGCGGGTCTTGGCCCGTGGTTCGGTGATCGAGACCTGGATCGCCATGTGGGGCGCGTCGAAGTAGTAGGACACGTTGGACAACTGCGGCCGGCCGTCCCTCTTGATGGTGGCCAGCACTCCCAGCGAGTTCCCGCTGATCAGTGCCAACAGCTTGTCATCGAAAACCAGGCGCCCCATGCCACGAGCGTACGACTCTACGATCGGTGACATGAGTGGTCTGACCGGGATCGACGGGACGAGTTTGGAGGGCGTGTCCGCGACCACGCTCTGGACCTTGCACAATCGCGGCACCGAGGCCAAGCGCTCCGACGGGGTGATCCGGGATCCGTGGGCAGTCGCCCTGCTCGATGCCATCGCCTACGACTACCGCAAGTTCGGGAAACCCAATCAGTCCCACGCGTTGCGCGCCCGCGCCTTCGACGCCGCGACCACCGAGTACCTGACCGCGCATCCGAAGGCGTCGGTGGTGGCCCTGGCCGAAGGCCTGCAGACCAGTTTCTGGCGGCTGGCCCGGGCCGGCGTCGCCGACGAATTGACCTGGTACTCCGTGGATCTGGAACCGGTGATGGAACTTCGCCGACAGTTGCTGCCACGCAATGACCGGATCGTCGAGCTGGCGCAGTCCGCCCTGGACCGTAGCTGGATGGACCGGGTGAACACCGACAACGGGGTGTTCATCACCGCCGAGGGCCTGCTGATGTACCTGGAGCCGGAGGACTCGCTGAGCCTGATCGCCGATTGCGCGGCCAGATTCCCGGGCGGGCGGATGATGTTCGACTCGATCCCGCACTGGCTCAGCAAGCGCACGTTGGCCGGGCTGAAGCTCTCGGACCGCTACCTGACCCCGGCGATGCCGTTCGCGATGACCGCCGATGAGGGCCTGGCCCTGGCCGGCACCGTCGACGGGGTGCGCAGCGCACGCGACATCATCCTGCCGCCGGGCCGCGGCGCGTGGCGGCTCGCCGGCAGCACCGCTGTGGACCGGATCGGCGCGTTCCGCCGGAACCGACCGAGCATCACGCTGCTGGAGTTCGGCCGATGACCCGCTACGCGGCGTTCCTGCGCGGGGTGAACGTCGGTGGGGTGTCGCTCAAGATGGCCGATGTGGCGGCGGTGTTCACCGACGCCGGGTTCACCGAGGTGAAGACGATCCTGGCCAGCGGCAACGTGCTGCTGAACAGTTCCGGGTCGACGGCGGCGGTACGCCGCACCGCCGAGGCCGCACTGCGCGACGCATTCGGGTACGACGCCTGGGTGCTGGCCTACGACATCGACACCGTCGCCCGGATCTCGGCGGACTATCCGTTCGAGCGCGAGGTGCCCGAACACCATTCGTATGTCACCTTCGTCAGCGATCCGCCCGTTCTCGACGAGCTGGTGACGCTGGCCGCCGACGCCGGTGAGACCGCGGCCCGCGGTGACGGGGTGCTGTACTGGCAGGTGGCCCGATCGGCGACGCTGACCTCCGCGATCGGCAAGACGATGGGCAAGAAGCGCTACAAATCCTCGACCACCACCCGCAACCTGCGGACGCTGGAGAAAGTGCTGCGCTGAGCCCGCCGGTACATTCGCCTCCATGAGTAAATCCCCCACCAGCAAGGCCGACGGCACCGTGTTGACCGGAGTCTCCGAGACCGCCCTGCTCACGCTGCTGGTCCGGGCGACCGAGGCCCGCAGGCCGGATGCGATCCTGCGCGACCCGGTGGCCATCGAACTGGTCGACGCCATCGACTTCGACTTCGCCAAGTTCGGTCACGTCCGCCGCCAGGACATGGCCCTGCGCGCACTGGCCTTCGACCGCGAGTCCTCGAAGTACCTGCGTGATCACCCCAAGGCGACGGTGGTGGCGCTCGCCGAGGGACTGCAGACCAGCTTCTACCGCCTCGACGCATCCGGCATCGGCAACGAATTCCGTTGGCACACGGTCGACCTCCCGCCGATCGTGGCCCTGCGCGAGAAGTTGCTGCCGCCTTCGGACCGGATCTCGGTCAGCGCCCAGTCCGCCCTGGACTACAGCTGGATGGACGAGATCGACACCGAGCACGGGGTGTTCATCACCGCCGAAGGTCTGCTGATGTATCTGCAGCCCAGCGAGTCACTCGGCCTGATCACCGAATGCGCCAAGCGCTTCCCCGGCGCGCAGATGATGTTCGATCTCCCGCCGTACTGGTTCGCGTGGTGGGCGCGCAAGGGTCTGTTGCGTCCCTCGCTGCGCTACCAGGTGCCGCCGATGCCGTTCAGCCTGTCGGTGGCCCAGGCCGCTGACCTGGTCAACACCATCCCCGGCGTCCGGGCCGCCCATGATGTGCCGCTGCCGCCCGGCCGTGGCGCGGTGCTCAACGCGCTGATCTGGGCCGCGCACCGGTTGCCGGTGCTGGATCCGGTGCGCGGGGTGACCACCCGACTGGAGTTCGCTTAGACCGCCACCGGTACCGCGCTGAAAAACCGCAGACCGGGATCGGCGACCGGGCCGTTGCGCAATACCTGGGCGTCGATGGTGTAGTTCATCGTCATCCGCCACGGACCGCGGACCCCTTGGCGCGGGATCTCGTCGACGGCGCGTTGCACGTACCCGGCGGCGAAGTCCAGCAGCGGCTTGGTGGGCATGCCCGGATCCTCGGGTTCCGGCCGGACGTGGGTGAATCCGCGCTCGTCCATATGGGTGAGCAGCCGGCAGAAGTGCTCGCAGAGCAGCCCGACCTTCAGCGTCCAGGACGAGTTGGTGTAGCCGAACGCGAAGGCGAAGTTCGGCACCCCGCTGAGCATGATGCCCTTGTAGGCGACCGTCCGCGCGAAGTCGACCGGCTCGCCGTCCACGGTGAGCGTGATGCCACCGAACAGCTGGACGTTCAAACCCGTTGCGGTGACGATGATGTCGGCGTCGAGTTCGCGACCGGACTCCAGCAGCACACCGGTCTCGGTGAAGGTCGCGATCCGGTCGGTGACCACCGAGGCGCTGCCGTTGCTGATCGCGTCGAACAGATCGGCGTCGGGTACCGCGCACAACCGCTGATCCCATGGGTTGTACCGCGGGCTGAAGTGCTCGTCGACCGGGTACCCGTCGGGCAGCTTGGCGGCGTTGATGCGGCGGATCAGCCGACGCGCCGCGGTCGGATACCTCTGGCAGAACGTGTACACCGCACGCTGTTTGGCGATGTTCTTGCGGCGGGCCAGGGCGTATCCGCGGTCCTCACCGAACAGTCGGCGGGCGGTGTTCGCGAAGCTGTCCTTGGCCGGCACCGGCATCACGTAGGTGGGTGAACGCTGCAGCATGGTCACGTGCCCGGCGGTCTCGGCCATCGCGGGCACCAGCGTCACCGCGGTGGCGCCGCTGCCGATGACCACCACCTTCTTACCGGTGTAGTCGAGGTCCTCGGGCCAGTGCTGCGGGTGCACGATCTGCCCGGTGAACCGGTCGCGCCCGGCGAACTCCGGTGTGAACCCCTGGTCGTAGCGGTAGTAGCCGCCGGCGCAGAACAGCCAGTTGGCGCTGAAGCGCAGCAGTTTCCCGTCGTGCTCGACGTCGACGACCCAGCGGGCGTCGGCGCTGCTCCAGGCCGCGTCGACGACCCGGTGGTGAAAGCGGATGTGGGACTCGATGCCGTTCTCGTCCACGGTCTCGCGCAAATAGGCGAGGATCTTGTCCGCGGTGGCGATGGCGTGGTCGTCGCGCCAGGGTTTGAACTCGTAGCCGAACGTGTGCAGATCGGAGTCGGATCGAAGTCCGGGATAGCGGAACAGATCCCAGGTGCCTCCGGTGCTGCCCCGGGATTCCAGGATGGTGTAGCTGCGATCCGGGTGATCGCGCTGCAGGTAGTAGGCGGCCCCGATCCCGGAGATTCCGGCACCGACGATCAACACGTCAACTGATTGCATGGCCTGCTCCTGTCCGCAAGGGCGATCGATGTATCGATCGTCGCGCCCCGCGGCTCCGCCGACCAGGTCAGAACACACCTGTTCACCGGTTTCATAGTGCACAGTGCACCACCAACCTAGGGTGGGGTGATGGCCGAAGAACTGCCGTCGCCGCGGGTCCGGGAGTTGATCCGGCAATGTGCGCAGATCGTGGTCAACGCCCGGCCGGAATGGCTGGACGAACTCGACCGGGCGGTGCTCTCGGCGAACCCCGCGCTCGCCGCCGATCCCGAGCTCGCCGCGGCGGTGAGCCGCAGCAACCGGGCCAACCTGTTCTTCTGGGCGACCGCCAACGTCCGCGACCCGGGTGCACCGGTACCACCGAACACCGGGCCCGAGCCGCTGACCATCGCCCGGGAGCTGGTGCGCCGCGGCATCGACGCGTTTCCCCTCGACGCCTACCGGGTGGGCGAGGGCGTGGCCTGGCGCCGGCTGATGGAGATCGCCTTCGAGCTGACCTCCGAGCCCGCCGAGCTGCACGACATGTTGCAGGCTTGCTCGCGTTCCATCAGCGCGTTCGTCGATACGACGCTGGCCGGTATCGCCGCCCAGATCGAACTGGAGCGCGACGAGCTGACCCGCGGCAGCCTCGCCGAGCGGCGCGAGACCGTCAACCTGTTGCTGGAGGGCGCCCCGATCCCCCGGGACCGCGCCGAGCACCGGCTCGGGTACGCGCTGACCGGCCGTCACACCGCCGCGGTCGTCTGGACCGATCATCCGACCGGGGACCCGGCGCGGCTGGATCGCGCCGCCGAGGCGGTCGGCCGGTCCGGCGGCGCGCGGCCGTTGAGTGTGCTGGCCAGCACCGCGACCCGCTGGGTGTGGACGCCGGGTGGTGTCGACGCCGGCGCGGTGGCCGACTCGATCGCGGGGTCCCCCGATGTCCGGGTCGCCATCGGTACCACCGGCGACGGGGTGGGCGGATTCCGGCGCAGTCATGTCGAGGCCATCACCACCCAGCAGATGATGGCCCGGCTGCATTCACCACAGCAGGTCGCGCAGTTCACCGAGGTCGAGCTGGTCTCGCTGATCACCGCAGACCCCGACCGGGCAGCCGAGTTCGTCGGTCGTGTGCTGGGCGATTTCGTCGGCGCTGCGACCGAATTACAGGACACGGTAAGGGTTTTCGTGGCCAGTCAATGCAACGCGTCGCGTGCGGCGGCCCGGCTCTACACGCACCGCAACACCCTGCTGCGCCGGCTGGCGCGCGCCGACGAACTGCTCCCGGCTCCGCTGGCCCGGTGCAGCGTCGACGTGGCCGTCGCACTGGACGTGCTGCGCTGGACCGGTTAGCCGGTCTACAGCCACGTTCAGTCGAACGCAGCGTCCAGGTAGCGCAGCGCGTCGGCCTTGCTGAGCCCCTGGGCCCGGGCCGTTTCGGCAAAGGCGTGGGCGGCGGCGGCCATCGCATTGTCGGCGGGGTCGACGCTGGCCACGAAAGTCCCGAACCGGCCCCGGGTTTCGAGGACACCAGCGGTTTCCAGCTCCCGGTAGGCACGGGCGACGGTGTTCACCGCCAGTCCGACCTGGCCGGCGAGATCACGGACCGTCGGCAGCCGGGTCCCGGGCGTGAGACGGCCGTCGCGCACACCATCGATGATCTGCGTCCGCAGCTGATCGAACAACGGGGATCCCGCCTGGTGATCCAGCCGTACCCACTCCCCCAGACCTCCCACGTGCCCAGTATGTCGCACGCACGATATTTTGGTCAGGTGCGAGTGACGTTGCTGAGCGGTGCGGGCATGTCCGCCGAGAGCGGTGTGCCCACGTTCCGCGATGTCGAGACCGGCCTGTGGGCACACGTCGATCCCTACGAGATCTCCAGCAGTGACGGCTGGCAGCGGCACCCGGAACGGGTGTGGGCCTGGTATCTGTGGCGGCACTACATGATGGGCGCGGTCGACCCGAACGCCGGCCACCGGGCGGTGGCGGCCTGGGAGGACTACGCCGAGGTACACGTCGTCACCCAGAACGTGGACAACCTGCACGAGCGGGCCGGCAGCAGCCGGGTGTATCACCTGCACGGCAGCCTGTTCGAGTTCCGCTGTGACCGGTGCCAGACCCCGTACACCGGCGAGCTTCCCGCCATGCCGGAACCGGTCGAGGTCGTCGATCCGCCGCGCTGTTCGTGCGGTGGGCTGATCCGGCCCAATGTGGTGTGGTTCGGCGAAGGCCTGCCCGATGACGCCTGGGATGCCTCGGTGCAGGCCGTGGCCAAGGCCGATGTGGTGATCGTGGTCGGCACGTCGTCGGTGGTCTATCCGGCGGCGGGTCTGCCGGAGGCCGCGCTGGCCAATGGCATCCCGGTCATCGAGGTGAACCCGCAGGAAACCCCGCTGTCGGCGGCGGCCACCGCGGTGGTGCGGGAATCCTCGGCGACCGCGCTGCCCGACCTGCTGCAGCGCCTGCCCAAGCTGCTGGGCTGACTACGCCGGTCGGCCGGCGCGCCCGATCGCGAACTCGGTGACCGGGAGCGGCACCCAGGCCGGGAAGGTCTGTTCGCGCCGGGCCGTGGCCACTGAGAAACCGGCCGCGGCGATCGACGCTTCGGTGTTGCGGTGGGTGTGGCAGTTGCCGAGCAACCGCGGCCACACCGTCGCGTCGGCCACCTTCTGCAGCGTCCCGCGCGCTCCGACGCCGGCCACATGTTCCAGGTACCGCAGCTCGCCACCCGGCTTGAGCACCGAATACAACTGGCGCACAACGCTTTCGGGATCTTCGACCGAGCACAGCACCAGCGAGCACACCACGGCGTCGAAGGACTGGTCTTCCTCGAAATCCTCGATCGCGGCGGTACTGACAGTCACGGGCACCGGCGCGGTGCGGGCGGCCTTGCGCGCCACCTCGGCGAGTCGGCGCTCGGGTTCCAGCGCGACGACCTCGGTGACACCGGCCGGGTAGTGCGCGAAGTTCGTGCCGGTTCCGGCACCGACCTCCAGCACCCGGCCGGTCAGGCCGGCCACGTTGGCCACCCGCAGCCGGCGCAGCGATTCCGGTTCGTGCCCGGACAGCGCGATCCACAGCCGGGCGAAGAAGGGATTGTCCACGAAATCACTCATTGCAGTTCCTTGAGTTTGGCGAGTTTCTCGACGGCCGCCGCGGGCGCCAGATCGGCCCCGATGTAACCGGTGGCGATGTGGCCACAGCATATCGACCGCAACACCCGGTCGGTGAACTCTTCGGCGTCTCCCCATGGCAGGTAGGGCTTGGCGATCAGCAGCGCCGCGACGCCGTGCGCGGCGGTCCACAGTTCCAGCGCGGCGGCCGTGGAATCCCCACGCGGGTAGACGCCCTCGTCCATCAGCTGCTCGATCGTGGCGCGCATGTGTACGAATGCCGAACTGGCCAGCGTCATGTCGACGTCGCTGTCGGGCCGGCCCTCGCCCATGGTGGCGATGCGGTACAGCTCGGGGGTCTGCCGCGCGAACCGCACGTAGGCCAGCCCCTGTGCGCGCAGCACCTCGATCGTCGAGGTCTGCTCGGCGGCGACGCGCTGCATCTCCTCGTCGAGCTGCTCGAAGTACCGGGCGCAGACGGCGTCCAGCAGCGCGTCCTTGTCGGCGAAATGCAGGTAGATCGACGGTGAGGTCACCCCGACCCGTTGTGCCACGGCGCGGATCGCCACCGCCTTGGCGTGCCCGGTCTCCAGCAGCAGCTCGGTGGCCGCGTCGAGGATCTCGTCGCGCAGCTGCTCACCGGAGCCCCGCGCGGCTCTGCGGCGTCTGGGTGCTGGCTGGGACACGCTAACCAGTGTCCGCCGCCGTCACCGGCCGCTTGTCCCGGTGGTCGGCCTCGGGGTCACCGGATTCGCTGATCCCGATCCGGGCATGCAGCCGGGCCAGCGGAGCCGGCGCCCACCAGTTCCACCGGCCGAGCAGGTGCATGAAGGCCGGTACCAGCACCATCCGTACCAGGGTGGCGTCGACCAGCACCGCCAGCGTGAGCCCGACCCCGAACATCCGCATGAAGGACACTTCCGCGGCGATCAGCGCCGCGAACGAGATCGACATGACCAGCGCCGCGGCGGTGATCACCCGGCCGGTGCGGGCCAGCCCGAGGGCCACCGCCTCGTCGTTGTCGGCGTAGGCCGACGATCCGGCCCTGTCGGCCTGCGCCAGCCAATTCTCGCGGATCCGGGCCAGCAGGAACACCTCGTAGTCCATCGACAGGCCGAACGCGATGCAGAACAGCAGCACCGGCATGTTGGCCACCAGCGTGCCGGTCGGGGTGGTGCCCAGCGCCCAGAGGTGGCCTTCCTGGAAGATCCAGACCAGCGCCCCGAACGCGGCCGTCAACGAAAGAATGTTGAGGGCAATGGCTTTCACGGGGAGCACGAGGCTGCCGGTGAGCAGGAACAGCAGGCCGAAGGTGATGATGGCGATCAATCCGAGCACCCACGGCAGCCGGTCGGTGATCGCCGCGACGCTGTCCCGGTTGATCTGCGCGATCCCGGTCAGCTGCACGTCGTGCCCGCCCGGCACGGCCACCGCGTGCAGGGCGTCGAGCTGGTTTTCCGACGCGTCGGAGAACAGCGGTGCGTTGCTGCTGACGGTGAGGAAAGCGCTTCCGTCGGCGACGCCGGTCGCCGCCACCGGCGGTCCGGTCCTGGCGCCGTCGACGAAGGTGCCGGTGGGTGCCGACACGGAGGTCACGGCCGGCACCTTCGACAGGTCGGCGGCGTAGCGCTCGAGGTCGGCGGGAGTCAGGCCGTGCGCGTCGGGGACGACGACGCTCACCGCGGTCGCCGAGTTGTCCACGTAGTCGTTGCGCAGTTGGTCACCGACCTGGTGCGCCGACGCCGACGCGGGCAGCACCCGGTCGTCGGGGAAGCCCCATTTGACGCCGAGGAACGGCGCGCCCAGCAACAGCAGCAGGGTCACCACGGCCAGCCCGAGCGGGACGGCGCGGCGCATCACCCGATGCGTCCAGCGGTACCAGAACTGCTGCTCGACGGGTTTGGGTTCCTCGTCGGCCTTGCGGAACAGCCGGCGCACGTTGAGCGCGTCCATCCGGTCGCCGAGTAACCAGATGGCCGCCGGGGTGACGACGATGGCGGCCAGCGCCGCGAAGCCGACGGTGGCCACCCCGGCGTAGGCGAAGGATTTCAGGAAGTACATCGGGAACAGCAGCATCGCCACCATGGACAGCGCGACAGTGGTGGCGGAGAACACCACGGTCCGCCCGGCGGTGGCCATGGTGCGGATCAGGGCCCGTTCCCGCGGGACGCCGTCGGCGAGTTCGTCGCGGTAGCGGCTGATGATCAGCAGGGTGTAGTCGATGGCCAGGGCCAGCCCCATCGCGATGGACAGGTTCAGCGCGAAGATCGAGACGTCGGTGGTGAAGGTGATGAGCCGCAGCACCGACATCGACCCGAGGATGGCCATCCCACCGACCGCCATCGGTACGGCCGCGGCGACCAGACCGCCGAACACCCACACCAGCACCAGGAAGCTGAGCGGGATGGCGATGGCCTCCATGCGCAGCAGGTCCTTCTCGGTCTGGGCGTTGATCTGCGCGTAGACCATCGCCGTCCCGCCCGAGCGGATGGTCAGGCCCGGCCGGTCGTGGACCAGTTCGTCGGAGAGCGCCTTGGCATACTTCTGCGCGTCGTTCTCGCCGCCGGTGATGCCCGCGACGATGAGGCCGGACTTCTGGTCGGTGCTGATCAGTTCGGTGGCCGCCGGTGGTGGCGCCGTCCACGCCGAGACGACCTGCGCGACGTGCGGCGACTGTTGCAGCCGGTCCACGATGTCGGTGCCGGCCGCGGCAGCCGCCGGGCTGTGCACGCCGTCCGCGGAGGTGACGGTGATCAGCAGCTGCATATCGCCCTGGTCGAACTTCTCGGTGAGCAGTGCGGAGGCCTGCGCGGACTCCGATGTCGGGTCCTGGAAGCCGCCCGCGGAGAGGGTCTTGGCGACCGGGATACCGAAGATCGCCGCGGCGACCATGATGAGCGCCGCGACGGCCAGCACCCGGCGCGGGGCGGCTATCGCGAGCCGGGCGATTCGGTTCAGCACGAGCGGTTCCCCTCCGATGTCGTATCGAGGTTAAGTTAACAAGGGTAAGTCAGGCCGTCAACGCTGGGACACCGCCCTTGACACGAGCGAACCGCCCCGCCGGTTCAGTCCGCGCCGCGGTCGACACACCCGACCTCGGCCCGCCGAGCGTGCAACCCCTGCGGGAAACATCCGGCGTTCACCGCAGCGGGTTCACGCTCGCCGCGCGGCCACGACCCATAAGCACCAACAGCCCCATTGGTAACTTCCGTCACATCGGCGAACCTCGATCGACCGCTCGCCCCCTACTCGTCAGTAAGAATTTGCTGTGCGTCCGGGTGAAACCGGAGGTTCCGGCAAACTTCCGGCCGCCCGGCAACGGCCTGAAACGTGCGATAAAATCGCAGTTCAAAGGGGTAATCGCGACAGCACAGCGGCCGCTTCCCCACTGCGCCAGCAGCCTAAACCTACCCGGCGGTAAGAATTGCCACGAATTTCCGAGCCTGGGCTCAAAGATCTCTTAATCGACGGTCATACAGTTCATGGCATGTGGATCGACGACACCAGTGCAGATGTCATCAAGGTTGATTTCGACGCCCTGTACCACGGGGATGTCCTGGTCGAGGGTGACACCTCAGAACAGTTCCCGGACCTCGCCACCGCGGTCTGACCCAACCGTCCCCGAAGGCCGTTACGCGGCCTTACAGCGGCTCTGAACGAGAACCGCCCGATCGAACTCCGCGAGTTTCCTCGTGGGCTCGACCGGGCGGTCTTTGTCTCTACGGACGAATCAGGCGGTGGCCTGCTCCGGCTCGTCCAGGTTGATCATGTCCGCGAGCCGGCCGGTGATGATGTCCTCGGCCTCGTCCACGATGCGGCTGATGAGCTCGTCGCAGGTGGGGATGTCGTGGATCAGGCCCATCACGGTGCCCACGGTCCAGATGCCGGCGTCGATGTCGCCGTCGTCGAACACCTTGCGGCCACGCACGCCGGCCACCAGATCCTTGACGTCCTCGAACTGCCCGCCGTCGGCGAGGATCTGCACCACCTCACGCGAGACGACGTTGGAGGCCACCCGCGCGGTGTTGTGCAGGCTGCGGAAGATCAGCTCGGTGCCGCGCTCGTCGCCGGCCACGATGGCTTCCTTGACGTTCTGATGGATGCAGGACTCCACGGTGCACATGAAGCGGGTGCCCATGTTGATGCCGTCGGCGCCCAGCGCCAGCGCGGCGACCAGACCGCGCGCGTCACCGAAACCGCCCGAGGCGATCATCGGGATCTCGATCTCCTTGGCCGCGGCCGGGATCAACACCAGGCCCGGGACATCGTCCTCGCCGGGATGCCCGGCGCATTCGAAGCCGTCGATGCTGATGCCGTCCACCCCGAGGGTCTGGGCCTTCACCGCGTGGCGCACCGAGGTGCACTTGTGCAGCACCTTGATGCCGTTGTCATGGAACATCGGCAGATGCGGACCGGGGTTGGAGCCCGCGGTCTCGACGATCTTGATGCCAGAGTCGACGATCACCTGGCGGTACTCGTCATACGGCGGCGGGTTGATCGACGGCAGGATGGTCAGGTTGACCCCGAACGGCTTGTCGGTCAGATCCCGGGTGCGGGCGATCTCGTTGGCAAGATCGGCCGGGGTCGGCTGGGTCAGCGCGGTAATAAAACCTAAGCCCCCAGCCTCTGCGACGGCCGCAACGAGTTCGGCGCGACCGACCCACTGCATACCGCCCTGGGCGATCGGATGCTCGACACCGAAGGCCTCGGTGAACTTGGTTACCAAAGACATATCGTCTCCTTAACTGAATCTGTCGGCGCTTCGCGCAAGCGCTCAGCGCGGAGCCATACGGATAGCGCCATCCAGCCGGATGACCTCGCCGTTGAGCATCGGGTTTTCCACGATGTGCACGGCAAGTGCACCGTACTCGTCCGGGTCGCCGAGGCGGGCCGGATGTGGGACCTGCTGCCCCAGCGACTTCTGCGCCTCTTCGGGCAGCGAGCCCAGCAGCGGGGTCTTGAACAGGCCCGGGGCGATGGTGACCACGCGGATCAGGCTGCGCGACAGATCGCGCGCCACCGGCAGGGTCAACCCGACCACCCCGCCCTTGGACGCCGAGTAGGCGGCCTGGCCGATCTGGCCGTCGAACGCGGCGACCGAGGCGGTGTTGATGATGACCCCGCGCTCCTCACCCGCCAGCGGTTCGGTCTTGGCGATCCGCTCCGCGGCCAGCCGCAGCACGTTGAACGTGCCGATCAGGTTGACCTCGACCACCTTGCGGAAACCGTCCAGCGGGAACGGGCCTTCCTTGCCGAGGGTCTTGATCGCGTTGCCGATGCCGGCGCAGTTGACGTTGATGCGCACCGAGCCGAGCGACTCGGCCACATCGAGGGCCTTGCTGACCGCGTCCTCGTCGGTGACGTTGGCGGCGACGAACTTGGCACGCTCGCCCAGCTCGGCGACGGCTTCCTCACCCTTGAGGTCGATGACGACGACCGAGGCGCCCGCGTCGAGCAGGCGCTTGGTGGTCGCCAGACCGAGGCCCGAGGCCCCGCCGGTGACGACCGCTACCGAATCCTTGATTTCCACGTGCTGTGCTTCCTTTCTGGATGTTGGATCTCGGGGCTCTCAGGCCCAGTCTTTGAGGACGGCTTCGTTGTCGGCGCCGACCGACGGCGGGGCCGACGGGACATCCGGAACGCTGCGCGAGAACCGCGGGGCGGGCATCGGCTGCAGGCCGTGCGCGGTCTCGTAGAAGGTGGAGCGCTCGGTCACGTGCGGTTCGGTGAGTACCTCGCCGAAGGCGAGCACCGGTGTGGCGCACGCATCCGAGCCCGCGAAGACCTGCGCCCACTCGTCGCGGGTCTTGGTCTTGAACACCTCGGTGAAGGTGGTCCGCAGTTCTTCCCAGCGGCTGATGTCGTTCTGGGCCGGTAGCGACGCCGCGTCCAGGCCCAGTTTCTCCAGCAGTTCGGCATAGAACTGCGGTTCGATCGACCCGATCGCGAAGTACTTGCCGTCGGAGGTCTCGTAGGTGTCGTAGTAGGGCGCGCCGGTGTCGAGCATGTTGGTGCCGCGCTCGTCGGACCAGACGCCCTGGGCGCGGAACGCCCACATCATCTGGACCAGTACCGAGGATCCGTCGATCATTGCCGCGTCGACGACCTGGCCCTTGCCCGAGGTCTGCCGCTCCCACAGCGCGGAGAGGATGCCGAGCAGCAGGAACATCGACCCACCGCCGAAGTCGCCGGCCAGGTTCAGCGGCGGCACCGGCTTCTCACCCTTGCGCCCGACCGCGTGCAGCACACCGTTGAGCGAGATGTAGTTGATGTCGTGGCCGGCCTGCTGGGCGCGCGGGCCCTCCTGGCCCCAACCGGTCATCCGCGCGTAGACCAGCTTCTCGTTGACCTTGACGCAGTCCTGCGGGCCCAGCCCGAGCCGTTCGGTGACACCGGGCCGGAAGCCCTCGATGAGCACGTCGGCCTTCTCGACGAGCTTCAGCACCAGAGCCCGGCCCTCATCGGACTTCAGGTCCGCGGTCACCGAACGCCGGTTGCGCAGCATCGGGTCGCGCACCGCGCCGTCCTTGGCCGTCGGGCGCTCGATGCGCACCACGTCGGCGCCCAGATCGCCCAGGATCATCGCCGCGTGCGGGCCGGGGCCGATACCGGCCAGTTCGACGACTCGCAAACCTTGTAGAGGTCCCGCCATTGCTTCCGTCCTTCATCGTTGAACGCCGCGGTGTCGGAGAACACCAACCGGTTGACCGGTGACATAGCTTACTTGTATAACCAAGTCGACCGGCCGCGGGCCAAACTTACCCGCCGAACCTGAGGGCGTACAGATGACGTATCGCAGCATCGACCAGTTGACCGTGGAACTCTCCGATGGCGTGTTGTCGGTGACCCTGAACCGGCCGGAATCGCTGAATTCCCTGTCCGCGGCGATGTTGACCGGGATCGCCGAGGCGCTCACCCAGGCCGCCACCGACCCCGAGGTCCGCGTCGTGAAGCTCGCCGGTGCCGGCCGCGGTTTCTGCTCCGGCGCCGGCATCAGCGCCGAGGATGTCTCCGCCAAGAGCGTCAACGGCCCCGAGGTCGTGCTCGACGCCGCCAACGACGCGGTGCGCTCCATCGTCGCGCTGCCCAAGCCGATCGTGGCGGTGGTGCAGGGCCCGGCCGCCGGTGTCGGCGTGTCCCTGGCGACCGCCTGCGATGTGGTGCTCGCTTCGGAGAAGGCGTTTTTCATGCTCGCCTTCACCAAGATCGGTCTGATGCCCGACGGTGGCGCCTCGGCGTTGATCGCCGCGGCGGTCGGCCGGATCCGCGCCCAGCGGATGGCGCTGCTGGCCGAGCGGATCACCGCGGCCGAGGCCTACGACTGGGGTCTGGTCACCTCGGTTCACAAGCCCGAGGAATTGGATGAGGCCGCCGCCAAGGTGATCGGCACGCTGTCGGGCGGGCCGGCCGTGTCGCTGCGCAAGACCAAGCAGGCCATCAACGACGCCACCCTCACCGAACTCGAGGCGGCCATCGCCCGCGAGCGCGAAGGCCAGCTGATCCTGTTGACCTCCCCCGATTTCGCCGAGGGCACCAAGGCATTCCAGGAAGGCCGCCAGGCCGACTTCAGCGACCACTGACCGGATTCCCGGTCGCGGCCACGAAATTCGGTGGACTGAGCCGATCTTGTCGGCGACCATCTATCTGTGAGTACCCAAGTGGATGGTTCCGGCTGGCGGGTACTCGCGCCGTTCAAGTTTCGCGACTACCGGCTGTTGATCGCCGCGGTGGCGCTGTCGATCTTCGCCACCGGCATGTGGACCGTGGTGATGGCGCTGCAGGTCATCGCGATCAGCAACGACCCGACCGCGCTGTCGCTGGTGGCCACCTGCCTGGCCGCCGGTCTGGTCGCCTTCGTTCTGGTCGGAGGCATTGCGGCCGACCGCTTTCCGCAGCGCCGCATCATCATCGTCGTGGAGACGGTGAACACCGTCGCGGTCGGCGCGGTCGCGGTGCTCGGCCTGCTCGGGTCGCTGCAGCTGTGGCATATGGCGGCCGCCTCCGCGGCGCTCGGCATCGCGGCGGCGTTCTTCTTCCCGGCTTACAGCGCCTACCTGCCCCGGTTGTTGCCACCGGAACAGTTGTTGGCGGCCAACGGTATTGAGGGTGTGCTGCGCCCGACGCTGCAGCAGGCCGTCGGGCCGGCCGTCGCCGGTCTGCTGATCGGGGCCACCTTCCCCACCGTCGGCGCGGTCATCTGCGCAACGCTCTACGGCATCGGGCTGACACTGTTGATCGCGACCCGCCCCGTCGTGCAACGTCCGGAGACCGAGCACGTCAAGGCGCGGGTGCTCACCGATCTGCGTGAGGGATTCCGGTTCATGGTGCGCACCCCGTGGCTGCTGGCCACGTTGTTGTTCGCCAGTGGTTTCGTGCTGCTGATCATGGGGCCGATCGAAGTGCTGCTGCCCTTCATCACCAACGCGCGCTTCGAGCATGGGGAACGGACCTTCGGTTTCGTGCTGGCGGCCTTCGGCGCCGGGGGCGCGGTGGGTGCGCTGGCGGTGTCCTCCTGGCGTCTGCCGCGCCGCTACATGACGGTGCTGATGTCGTGCTGGTGTGTCGGCAATCTGCCGATCGTCACGCTCGGATACACCTCGTCGTTTCTGCTGATGGCCACGGCGTCCTTCGTCATCGGCGTGACCAGCGGTGCGGCCATGGTCATCTGGGGCACCCTGCTGCAGCGCCGGGTTCCGCCGCAGATGCTGGGCCGGGTCTCCAGCCTGGACTTCTTCGTCTCCCTGGTGTTCATGCCGGTGTCGATGGCGTTGGCCGGGCCGCTGGCCAAGGTGATCCCGATCGAGACGATCTTCCTGATCGCGGGAGTCGGGCCGGTACTGCTCGGGCTGATCGCCTATCTCGCGGCACGCATGTTCCGCGACGAGATCGAGCATCCGCTCGACGTGCGGTGACCCGACCGGTCAGACCCCGAACAGGGGCGGCAGGACCAGCACCATCGCCAGTCCCCACCAGAAGTGGGTCAACATGGGTGCCAACACCCCGCCGGTGACCCGACGTTCGTAGGCACACACCGCACCGAGCAACACCGCCGCAAAACCGAGCATCGGGTTGCCGGAGGCCAGCGTGGTGAAGATGTAGATGACCGTCGACACGATAGCCGGATAGAAGGTGCCCAGCGCGGTGTACAGCGCGCCACGGAAGAACACCTCCTCGGCGATACCGTTGATCACCGTGATGAAGACGACCAGCGACAACGCGCCCTGGTTCGCGAAAAGCAGTACATCGGTGATGTATTCACGGACGCCCGGGATCTCCCGGGCCACCAGGGCGCCGGCCACGAAGGCGGCGGCCAAGATCAGGCCGACGGCGGTGCCGGCCAGCGCCGGCGACCGCTCCTGCCCCGCGTACCGCACCGTGCCCAACTGCAATGGGCCCGAAAGGATCCCACCTCCGATCCAGACCGCGGCCATGGCCAGCGTGAGCCAGTAGAACGATGCGTCGCCCGGCGACCGGGTGAGTGAAAGGCCCAGCAGGACAGCGCCGATCACCAGAACCACCGCGACGGTGATACGGCGTCTGCGTACCACCGACGGAGGTTCGGACACGCCGACGGCCTGGGTCCGCCACCACGGCTGCGTCAACACCGGATCACTCAACGTGGATCCACCTTCGCTGCCAGATCGGCCAACACATCGAGCCCGGTGCGCACCGCCGCCTTGGCCGGCCCCGGAAGGGGTGCGAGCATGCCCAGCGCGGGGCGGGCGATCCACGGTGTGAGCTGGCGGATCCTGGCCACGTCACCGCCCGCCCAGTCCGGGTCGGTATCGGCGAGATGATGCGAGTCGGCGAGCTTGTTCACCGGCCGGCGCGGATGCATGGCGAGTGCACGCAGCATGGCATCCTGCACCGTGAGCAACCCGCCCTCGGGGTCCGGCACCAAACCGCGCAGGCCGTCATCGTTGGCGGTCATCGGATAGTCCAGGGAGGCAGTCAGATCCGCGGTCAGCCCGCCGGGCACCGGCAGCACGGCCGCCGACAGGAGGCTCACCAGCGCGGTCGGCACTCCACCGACCGGGACCTCGAACTGCCGGTTGCCGCTGAGCCGGGCATATGTCAGCAGCAGGTCGCGGTAGGTGGTGGTCTCCGGCCCGCTGATGTCGTACGAACCGGCGGGCACCAGCTCGGGATCGGCCGCGGCGACCAGATAGTGCAGGACATCGCGGATCGATATCGGGTCGATCGGATTGGACATCCATGAGGGCAGCGGCAGGACCGGGAAGCGGTCGCTGACGTAGCGGAGGATCTCGAAGGAGGTCGATCCCGCACCGATGATCAGCGCCGCGCCCAGCCAGACGACCTCCGGTCCGCCGTCGACGTGCAGCGCCTCGGCCACCTCGGCACGACCGGCCAGATGATCGGACAAGGTGTCGGCGCCGGGCACGAACCCGCCAAGGTAGACGATGCGCCGCACCCCGCCGGCACGTGCCGCCTCCGCGACATTGCGCGCGGCGCGGTTGTCCGATTCCCGGAAACCCGGGTCCCCGATTCCGTGCAGTAGGTAGTACACCACGTCGACCTGACCTGCCGCCTCGAAAGCGGCTGCGGTGGAATCGCTTTCGCGGGCATCCATCGACACGGCGGTGACGTCGCCGAACCAGCCGTAGTCGGCGAGCCGCCCCGGATCCCGGCTGGTCACCACCACCTGATGACCTGCTGCGAGGAGTTCGGTGACCAGCCGCGAGCCGATATAGCCGGTGGCACCGGTCAACAGGATTCGCATAGCGCATGCGTACCCAGCAGTCAGCCGCTGAAACCGGGCTACCGGTGCAGTTCGATGAGCCCCTGGTAGACCTGCGCATTCACGATGTTGTGGGCTTTCTCTTCGTCGCTCAACTCGCGACGGACCTTGCCCGGCACCCCGGCCACCAGCGATCCGGGTGGGATGACCGCGCCCTGCGGGACCACCGCACCGGCCCCGACCAGCGAACCCGCGCCGATCACCGCGCCGTTGAGCACGACCGCGCCCATGCCGATCAGGCAACCGTCCTCGATGGTGCAGCCGTGCAGCACCGCGTTGTGCCCGACGCTGACGTTGGATCCCACGCGCAACGGGAAACCCGGATCGACGTGCGCGGTGACCCCGTCCTGCAGGTTGGAGCCGACACCGATCTCGATGGGTTCGAACTCCGCCCGCAGGGTGGCGCCGTACCAGACACTGGCTTTCGCGGCGAGGGTGACCTGACCGATCACGCCGGCGTTGGGCGCAACCCAGGATTCGGCGTGCAGTGCGGGAGCGCGGCCCTGGATGGGGATGATCAGCGGTTCAGGCATGGCCGTCATCGTAGTCAGACCCGACGCTGAACACCCTGATACACCTTGCGGTAACTCGTCGGCGACATCCCGACCCCGCGACGCAGGTGGTGCCGCAGGTTCCCGCCGGTCCCCAATCCGGACAACCGGGCCACCTCGTCGATGGACAGATCCCGCGATTCGAGCAACTCTCTGGCCCGGTCCAGACGGCGGTTGCGGATCCAACTTCCCGGCGCCTCACCGGTTTCCGCGCGGAACCGACGGTTGAAGGTGCGCACGCTCAGGTGGGCGTGCCGGGCCAGCGCCTGCACCGTCAGTTCCTCGTCGAGATGAGCCAGGGCCCACTGCCGGGTGGCGGCGGTGGAGGCCAGGTCGGCCACCGGCACGTGATGGTCGATGAACTGGGCCTGCCCGCCCTCCCGCCACGGCGGCACCACGCAGTACCGGGCCACGTCGTTGGCCACCTGGGCACCGTGGTCGGACCGGATGATGTGCAGGCACAGATCGATCCCGGCCGCCAGACCCGCCGAGGTGAGCACGTCACCGTCGTCGACGAACAGCACGTTCTCGTCGACGCGGACGCGCGGGTACATCGTTCGCAGCGCCTCGGCATGCCGCCAGTGGGTGGTGGCCGGGCGGCCGTCCAGCACCCCGGCGGCCGCGAGCACGAACGCCCCGGTGCAGATGGACACCAGCCGGGTGCCGGGCCGGATCGTCTCCAGAGCCGCGATCACCTCGGGTTCCAGGACCCCGTCCACGCGGGCCGGCGGATAGCGGGTGCCCGGGATGACGACGGTGTCGGCGTGCGCCAGCGCCTGCGCCCCGGCGACCGGGAGCATCGCGAAACCGGTGGTGGCCGGCACCGGTCCGGCCGTCACGGCACAGGTGCTCACCTCGTACAGCGCTGTGCCGTGCTCGTCGGCGGCACTGCCGAACAGCATCGGCGCGATGGTGGCGTCGAACCCCACCACCGGCGGCAGGAGCAGGACGGCCACCCGATGCATACCCCAGTTTGGCATGTTTTTGACGAGTGCTGTCATTCATGCCACTTGGCGTGGCCCAGGGACGGCCGCAAGACTCCACGCATGACAGTTCTGCGCGCCCCCGGACGACTGCACTGGGCCTGGGTGATCGCCGGCGTCAGCTTCGTGGCGATCCTCGGCGCGGCCGCGTTCCGGTCGGTGCCCGGCGTCATGATGAATCCCCTGCACCAGGAGTTCGGCTGGTCGCACGGCACGGTCGGTCTCGCGATGGCCGTCAACATGACGCTCTACGGCGTCACCGCGCCGTTCGCCGCCGCGCTGATGGACCGGTTCGGCGTGCGGCCGGTGCTGTCCGGTGCGTTGCTGCTGATCGCTTCCGGATCGGCGCTGAGCGTCGTGATGACCGCCGACTGGCAGCTGATCCTGCTGTGGGGCGTACTGGTCGGCGTCGGCACCGGGGCCATCTCGATGGGGTTCGTCGCGACGGTGGCCACCCGGTGGTTCGAGTCGCGTCGCGGCCTGGTCACCGGGGTACTGACGGCGGCGAGCGCCACCGGCCAGCTGATTTTCCTGCCGGTGGTGGCCGAGGTGACCACCCGGCACGGCTGGCGTTGGGCGTCGCTCATCGTGGCGGCCGCGGCGCTGGCGGTGGTGCCGCTGGTCGCAGCATTCATGCGCAACCATCCCCGCGACCTCGGCTTGACCGCGTATGGCGCCGACACCGATGTGGTGGCCGAGCTGCCGACCGGAACTTTCCGGGCCGCCTTCGACGGGCTGCTCATCGGGCTGCGTTCGCGGCCGTTCTGGCTGCTCGCGGCGAGCTTCGCGATCTGCGGGATGACCACCAACGGCCTGATCGGCACGCATTTCATCCCGGCGGCCAACGACCACGGCATGCCGACCACACTGGCCGCCGGGCTGCTGGCAACCATCGGGATTCTCGATGTGGCCGGCACGGTGTTCTCCGGCTGGCTCACCGACCGGGTCGATCCCCGGCTGCTGCTGTGCGTCTACTACGCCGGGCGCGGCATCTCGCTGCTGCTGTTGCCCGCACTGCTGTCCCCGCACGCCGAGCCGGGCACCTGGGTGTTCATCATCTTCTACGGGCTGGACTGGGTGGCCACCGTGCCGCCGACGATCGTGCTGTGCCGGGACTTCTTCGGCACCCGCTCGCCGGTCGTGTTCGGCTGGGTCTTCGCGTCCCACCAGCTCGGCGCCGCGGTCGCGGCTGCCGGCGCCGGCTGGATCCGGGACCTGCAGGGCAGCTATGACCTGGCGTTTTACCTCGCGGCCGGGCTGTGCTTCGGAGCCGCGCTGCTGTGCGCGGGCGTCCGCCGGCCGGCACCCGCGCCGGTCGGGTGACCAGGCCGACATTTGGCTGGGCTCACCAGGCCGCATACGATTCAACCGGCGCCGCGGGGACGCCGAGGCATCAACAGGCTTGAACACATCGGTCAGCCGCGTCCCCGCTGATGCGCGCCGACCAGCTGAGGTAACCATCACCCAGTCATGAGCGGGAGGAAAACAAGTGCACGCTCGCACCGGCAAACTCTTCGGCGTCGCGGTCGCGTCCGCGGCCATCATGGTCGCAGGGACGACCGTCGTGGCCCACGCCGAACCCGAAACGCCGACGTCGCCGATCGCCGAACCCCAGGGCCCGGCCTGTGACGCCACCGTGAAGGCCGTGCCCTCGGGCCCGGGTTCACTGGCCGGCCTGCAGAAGGCCCAGTCGTCGGTCGCGCTGGCGAGCATCCCGGAGATCTCGACCTTCTCGCAGGCCGTCTCCGGCCAGCTCAACCCGGCGGTGAACGTCGCCGCGGTGCTCGACAACGGGCCGTATGTGGTGTTCGCGCCGACCAACGAGGCGTTCGCGAAGCTGTCGCCCGAAGAGCTGGAGACGCTCAAGACCGATCCGGTCGCGATGACCGCGCTGGTCTACTACCACATGGCGCTGGGCATCCTGGGTCCCGATGACATCGAGGGCACCTTCAACACCCAGCAGGGCAAGCCGGTCGCGGTGAAGGGCAGCGGCGGCGACATCACCGTCAACGACGCCAAGGTCGTCTGCGGCGGCATCGCCTCCGACCACATGCGGATCTACATGCTGGACACGGTGCTCGACCCCAACAACGCGCCGGACCCCATCTCGGCGACCGGCACCAGCACCAGCGCCACGGCCACCGAGACGACCGAGCCCTCCGAGGCCTCGGAGACCGTGACCGTCACCGAGACCGCCGAGCCCGGAGCGGCGGCCGCCGAGAGCCCCGTCACCACGACGGCGCCGGCCCCGGCGGGCTGATCCTTTCGTCCGAATACGAAAACGGCGCCCACTCCTCGCGGAGTGGGCGCCGTTCTCTTGTCGGTGGGGCTGGACGCCACGTCGGCGGCGCCGACTGGACGCCACGTCGGCGGTGCCGACTAGATGTTGTGACCTGACACGTTGTTGTCAGGCGGCGAGTCTGGTGATGGGTGGTTTCCCGCCGAGGGCGGAGTGGCCTCGTTGAGTGTTGTATCGGCGCAGGAATCGGTCAAGTGCTCGTTTGCGGACGCTGCTGGAGGTCCAGGGTCGGGCGTAGGCCCATTCATTGAGCAGGGTCCGGTTGAAACGCTCGGCTTTCCCGTTGGTCCAGGGGCAGCCGGGCTTGATGAACCTGCGTCGCAGTCCCCAGGCCGTGCACACCCAGCCCCAATTGGTGCCGCGCCGGTAGACCAAAGCGTTGTCCGTCAGCAGCCGCCGCACCCGCACACCGTGGCCGGCGAACCACACCATCGCTCGGTGCAAGAATCCTGCGCACGTGAGGTCTTTCTCGTCGGGCAGTACTTCGCTGTATGCCAGCCTGGTGCGGTCATCGATCGCGGTGTGCACATAGTCATAGCCGATCTTGGTCTTCTTGTGCCGGTTGGCAACTGACACCTTCGCGTCGCGGCCGTGCAGGCGCCACCCGCCACCTTTGGGGATGCGTCCCAACTTTTTGACATCGACGTGGACCATTGCTCCTGGGGTGCGGTACTCATAGCGGTTGGGGCTGCGCCGCGACGAGCGCACCGGCTGCCCCGTGATCGGGTCGATCGCACTCAAGTGCGGCACCTGATGGCGCGCCAAGATCCGGCCTACCGTCGAGGCGTGCATCCCGAGCTCGGCGGCCAGCACGACCGCGCCGCGCTTGCGGCGTTGCCGAGCTCTGAGCACTGTGCGCTCGACGTGTGCACTGGTGCGCGTCGGCATCCGGTGCGGACGCGAGGACCGGTCGGCCAACGCCTCCTCACCGCCCTCTCGATGGCGGCGCAGCCACTTATAGACCGTGGCCCGCGAAATGCCCAGTTGTTCAGCGACATGAGCTGGCGGCCAGCCCGCGGCGACACGCTCCACGATCAAGCGACGTGCGAACAGGTTGGTGCGGGCGTTAACGTGAGACACGAGGACCTCCTACGGATAGATGCCAGACACATCCACTCCGTCAGGAGGTCCTCCCCATTTCAAGCCGCCACGCCGTCAACAACCTCCAAGGTCACAACACCTAGACGCCCAGGTTGCGCCCGATGATCTCCTTCATGATCTCGGTGGTGCCACCGAAGATCGTCTGGATGCGGCCGTCGACGTAGGCGCGCGCCACGCGGTACTCCAGCATGTAGCCGTAGCCGCCGTGCAGCTGCACGCACTGGTCGATGATCTTCTTGGCGGTCTCGGTGGCGAACCACTTGGCCTTGGCCGCCTCGACGGCGGTCAGCTCACCGTCGACCACGCCCTGCAGGCAGCGGTCAATGTAGTTCTCGGTGACGTCCAGCTCGGTCTCCATCTCGGCGAGCAGGAACCGGTTGTGCTGGAAGCTGCCGATCGGCTGGCCGAAGGCCTTGCGGTCCTTGGCGTACTGCAGCGTCTCTTCCCACACGGCGCGGGCACCGGCGATCGCCGAGATGGCGATCGACAGCCGCTCCGAGGGCAGGTTGGTCATCAGGTGGTAGAACCCGCGACCTTCCTTGCCGAGCAGGTTCTTGTTCGGCACCCGGACGTTCTCGAAGTGCAACTCGGAGGTGTCCTGGCTGTGCAGGCCCATCTTGTCGAGCTTGCGGCCCCGGGTGAAGCCCTCCATACCGCGCTCCACCACGAACAGGGTGAAGCCCTTGTGGCCGGCTTCCGGGTCCGTGCGGGCCACCACGACGCACAGGTCGCAGTTGATGCCCGAGGAGATGAAGGTCTTGGACCCGTTGATGATCCAGTCGTCACCGTCGCGCACCGCCGAGGTGCGGATGCCCGCCAGGTCGCTACCGGCGCCGGGCTCGGTCATCGCGATCGCGATGATCAGCTCGCCGCTGGTGATGCCCGGCATCCAGCGCTGCTTCTGCTCGTCGTTGGACAGCTCGTTGAAGTACGGAGCGACGACGTCGTTGTGCAGGCTGAGCGCCGGGCCGTGCACACCGGCCTTGGCGATCTCCTCGTCGATGATGGCGTTGAACCGGAAGTCGTCCGAGCCGCCGCCGCCGAACTCCTCGGGCATGTTGAAGCCGATGAGCCCGTACTTGCCGGCCGCGGTGTACGCGGACCGGTCGACCAGGCGCTCGGTCTCCCACTTCTCCGAGTTGGGCACGAGCTCACGCTCGATGTAGTCCTTGACGGTCTGGCGGAACGCCTCGTGCTCCGCTTCGTAGATCGTTCTCTTCATTGACTGCTTGGTTCCTTACTTTGCTTTCCAGACCGGTTCGCGCTTCTGCGCGAAGGCCAGTGGCCCTTCCATGGCGTCCTCGGTCTTCAGCAGCGTCGAGAACTCGCTGAAGGTCTGCTTCCAGAACGGCTCGTCGGCGGCGACGACGCCGTCGATCGCACCGTAGGACACCCGCTTGCTGGCGCGAACGGCCAACGGCGCGTTGACCGCAATGCGTTCGGCAAGCTCCAGGGCCGCGTCCAGGACGGTGCCGTCCGGCACCACCTTGTTGATCAGGCCCCATTTGAGCGCGTCCGCCGAGGACAGCGGTTCGCCGGTGTACACCAGCTCCAGGGCCAGCTTCTGCGGCAGCTGCTGCACGATGCGGAACACCCCGCCCGCGCCGGCGATCAGCCCGCGCTTCACTTCGGGCAGACCGAATTTCGCGCGCTCCTCGGCGACCACCAGGTCACTGGCCAACGCCAGTTCGGTACCGCCACCGAGGGCGGTGCCGTTGACCGCGGCGATCGTCGGCTTGTCGACGAAATGCCGCACGTAGCCGGCGAAACCCCACTCCGGGTGGTCCGGGTGAAAGAGGTTCTCGCCGCGGGAGATCGCCTTGAGGTCGGCGCCCGCGCAGAATGACTTGTCCCCGGCTCCGGTCAGCACGATGGCCCGGATGTCCGGGTCGTCCTGCGCGGCCGCCAATGCGTCACCGACACCGATGGACACCGACGCGTTGACCGCGTTGCGGGCCTCGGGCCGGTTGATCGTGATGACCAGTACGCCACCGTCCCTGCCCCGGCGCTCGGTGAGAGCGCCGACCGAAGACGACGACGGGGGAGGAGTCGAGCCGTCGGGCACAGGGGTTACCGCCTCGGTGCTCACAGAAGCTCGAGGATGGTCGCGTTGGCCTGGCCGCCACCTTCACACATGGTCTGCAGGCCGTACTGAATGTTGTTGTCCCGCATGTGGTACAGCAGCGTGGTCAGGATGCGCGCACCGGAGCCGCCGAGCGGGTGGCCCAGGGCGATCGCGCCGCCGTTGGGGTTCAGCTTGGCCTCGTCGGCGCCGATGTCCTTCAGCCACGCCATCGGGACCGGGGCGAAGGCCTCGTTGACCTCGAAGGCACCGATCTGGTCGACGCTCAGGCCGGACTTGGCCAGGGCCTTCTGGGTGGCCGGGATCGGCGCGGTCAGCATGATGACCGGGTCGGCGCCGGCGAGCACCGCGGTGTGCACCTTGGCCAGCGGCTTGAGGCCCAGGTCCTTGGCCTTCTCGGCGGACATGATCAGCAGCGCGGCCGAACCGTCGGAGATCTGGCTGGAGTTGCCGGCGTGGATCACACCGTCTTCCTTGAAGGCCGGCTTGATCTTGGCCATCGACTCCACGGTGCCGCCACGGCGGATGCCACCGTCTTCGAGCACGACGGTGTCGTTGCCGTCGGCGTCCTGGGTCTTGATGCCCACGATCTGATCCTTGAAGGCGCCCGAATCCTGTGCGGCGGCGGCCTTCTCATGCGAACGCAGGGAGAACTCGTCGAGCTGGGTCCGGGACAGGCCCCACTGCTCGGCGATCATCTCCGCACCCACGCCCTGGTTCGGGGTCTGCGCGTAGCGGGCCTTGAACGACTCACCGTAGGGGTTGCCGCCGTTGGCCAGCGAGGAGCCCATCGGGGTGCGCGACATCGACTCGACGCCACCGGCCACGACGACGTCGTAGTGGCCGGCCACCACGCCGGCGACCGCGAAGTGCAGCGACTGCTGGCTGGAACC
Source organism: Mycobacterium sp. AMU20-3851 (assembly GCF_043974665.1). Lineage (NCBI taxonomy): Bacteria > Bacillati > Actinomycetota > Actinomycetes > Mycobacteriales > Mycobacteriaceae > Mycobacterium > Mycobacterium sp. AMU20-3851. The sequence goes on along the minus strand of NZ_CP146371.1, from coordinate 1,203,324 downwards.
GCACTGGCGGTCCACGGTCACACCCGGGACGGTCTCGGGCCAGCCGGCCGACAGCACTGCGGTGCGGGCGATGTCGAGCGCCTGCTCCCCGGCCTGCATGACGCAGCCCCAGATGACGTCGTCGACGAGGGCGGGGTCGACGCCGGCGCGCTCGACCAGGCCGTTGAGGACCTGCGCCGACAGCTCGGCCGGGTGGATACCCGCCAGGGCGCCGTTGCGCTTGCCTACGGCCGAGCGCACTGCCTCGACGATGACCGCTTCAGCCATGAACTTCTCCTTCGAAGGTGTATTGGCGTACTGCTGATGTCGCTTTATCGATGTGAACGATCCGAGAGAACGATATAAGTGAAGGTAGAACAGAAGGTTTACTAGGTCAACCTACTGGTTGGTGGAGAGAAGAGCATCGCAGGTGCACGCGCCGGGTACCCCCACATGGTTTACTGAGTTGAATACCTAAGTCAGATTATTCACGAGGAGTCGCACGGTGGCCGGCAGTACCCCGCTCTCGCCGATGATCGGACGCAGTGCCGTCCCGGCGGCTGCCGGAGCGCCCATCCGGTCTCCCAAGACCGCGGAACTGGTGGCCGGCACCCTGCGCCGGATGGTGGTCGACGGCCAACTCAAGGAGGGCGACTTCCTGCCCAACGAGGCCGAGTTGATGGCGCACTTCGGTGTGAGCCGGCCGACGCTGCGCGAGGCCGTGCGGGTGCTGGAGTCCGAACGCCTGGTCGAGGTGCGCCGCGGTTCCCGCACCGGCGCGCGGGTGCGGGTGCCGGGGCCGGAGATCGTGGCCCGCCCGGCCGGCCTGCTGCTGGAACTGTCCGGGGCGACCATCGCCGACGTGATGACCGCACGCTCGGGTATCGAGCCGATGGCCGTCCGGCTGCTCACCGAGTCCGGCAACACCGAAGCCTATGACGAACTCGACGCGATGATCGCCGACTATGTGCCGTCCGGGCGGGAGACCGGCCGGATGGCCGAGACCACCGGCGATTTCCACCAGCGCATGGTCGAGCTGTCGGGCAATGCGACGCTGACCATCATGGCCGGCATGCTGCACGAGATCACGGTGCGGCACACCGCCTTCGCCATGAAGGAGAACCGGCCGCTGTCCAAGTCCGACTACGAACTGCTCATGCGGTCCTACAAGCGACTCATGACGTTGATGCGCTCGGGGGACGGCGCGGCGGCCGAGGCGCACTGGCGCAAGCACCTGGACACCGCACGCGAACTGCTGCTGAAGGGCCTGGAGACCGTCAAGGTCCGCGACGTCATGCTCTGACGCCGCCGTTTTTCCGTTGACTCTGCGCCGGCGGCGTCAGCCACTCGCACTTTCCCGCCCGGGACGCAGCGTCGACGACGTCTGGACGTCGTGCACCGGCACCGTGTCATCCCACGGCTGGCGGGTCACCATATCGGCCACCTTCACATGGCCGCGCTCGAACTCCCCGGTCGCGGCGTCGACCAACCGGTACTGCTGGGTCTGCCGGTGGATCGGCTGCGCGTCGAGCATCACGATGCGCACCTCCCCCGGTTCGAAATGGCAGCGCGACTGCAGCGCGGCGACCAGCTGCTCGTTGCTCATGTGCCCGTCGCCGAAGTTCCATCCGATCGCGGTGGACACGATGCGCTCCCCGTCGGTGAGGGTGTAGTCGTCCTCGTTCTGCCCGGCCATCGCCCGGTGCGCCAGGGTGAACAACGCCCGGCCGTGGGTGTTGAAGGACCGGAACGCGTATCCCATGTACATCGGGATCTGTGCGGCCTCCTTGCTGCCGTAGAACTTCTCCAGCTGCGCGGCAGGCATGCTCGCGATCGCCACGATGCCCTCGGCGATCTTGGCCTCCGCGGACGGCTTGATGCACCACAGCGAGGTGTCCCAGTTCCCGGCGTAGTACCGCATGCCGGGCAGGAAGGAGATCTTGCGCGGGAAGAGGTTTCCCAGCACGACGGTGCCGGCGAGCACCACCAGCAGCAGCACCGGCCACGGACTGGACAGGTCCCCGAGGCCGATGCCGGGGTGCCCGACGAACAGCGCCAGCACGCTGAACATCATGAACACGTTCCATTCCAGCGGGACGCCCATCGGGATGGAGCTCAAGATGCCGAAATGGAAGATCAGCATGATGGCGGCCGCAATGGCGCCGACGGTGCCGCCGTGACTGAAGAACAGCACCAGCGGCACCAGACCCTCGACGGCGGTGGAGAAGTGCCCGATGAACCGGGACGGGCGGCCGGGGCGCAGATCCTCGGGGAAGCGTTCGAAGAACTTTCGCTTGATGGCCGGCGACCGGAAGACCGGGTTGTTGCTCATCATGGTGGAGATGACGAACGGGAAGTGCTTGTTCAGCTTGGACGTCGCCGCCCCCAGCCAGATCACCAGGCAGACGAACTTCGCGGCGAGGATGATGTCGGCGCCGCTGAACAGGAAGCAGACCGCCAGCGAGCCGTACACCTCGCCGCGCGCGGCCAGGAAGATCACCTTGTCCCGCAGACCGGCCAGCGCCAGCAGCCCGAGGATGGTGGCGGTCTGCCAGACCGGCAGCACGCCGACCTCGGTGCCGAGCGCCGGGATGGGTCCGGCCCCCTGGGAGAACAGGGCGACGACCAGCATGACCAGCAGTGCGCCGTAGAGCGCCACGTCAACCGGGCCGCGGGTGTCACCCTTGGTCAGCGGTATCCGGTTGGGCCAGGGCGGCAGCCGAATCGTCTTGGGCCGCAACCAGTACAGGATGGAGCCCATCGGCGGGAAGAACCGGTTGTTGAGCGGACCGAAGCCGCAGCCCAGACCGACGACCTCGAACAGCATCGTGTAGAACACGACCTTCTGGTAGAAAATCGGTTCGTTGTACCAGGCGGTGACCTCGGTGAACCCGCCCAGGCCGTCGGTGGTGGCCAGCACCAACACCCATGCCACCGCGATGTAGGCAAGGATCTTCGCGACGTAGAACAGGTGCAGTGCGACCGGGGTGCCGAAGCCGACCTCGGCCCAGTGCCGCGCCATCGGAACGATCTTCTCGGCGCGGGTGCCCTTGCTCCACTCCTCGAAATCGATCACCGGAGTGTTCTGCTTGAGGAAGCCCATGACGTAAGACTAGAACGTGTTCCAGTTCCGCTGTGACGAACAGTCGCGAATGGCCGCATTTCGGAGTGGAAATGCGTCGCGGGCTGGGGTCACGAGGTCTTGACCGGTGGGCGGAAGAAGATGACCAGCTGCCCGATACCGCCGAGCAGGCCCAGGCCCGCCGCGATCGCCAGCCCGCACCAGCCCGACAGCCACTGCGCCGCATCGGTTCCGGAGAACAGCAGGTGATCCAGGCTGTATCTGCCGGCGCCGGTCCCGGCGATCGCCACCGCGGCCACCGCCAGCACGAGGTTGTACTCCCAGCCCTCCTTGACGATGAAGAAGCCGTTGTGCCGGTGCACCGTCCAGGCGGCGACCAGCATCAGCGCCACGAATCCGGCGGCCGGGACGGGCGTCAGCAGGCCGAGGGCCAGCCCGAGTCCGGCGGCGATCTCGGTGCTCGCCGCGACGCGGGCGTGGAACAGACCCGGCTTCATGCCGATGCTGTCGAACCAACCCGCGGTTCCCGGGATACGCCCGCCGCCGAAGAACTTGTTGTAGCCGTGCGCGGCCATGGTCAGGCCGAGGACGACACGCAATATCAGGATCGCAGTATCAGAAGCCACGTAACAGAATCTAGGGCATCTGTTACGTCGCTGCCCACCCCCCGTCCACGCTGAGCACCGCGCCGTGGATGTTTGCCGCTTCGTCGGAGGCCAGGAACAGCACCGCCGCAGCGACCTCCTCGGGCGTGCTCATCCGCCGCGACGGGATGCGGGCCAGCACCGGAGCGACATGGTCGGCAGATTCGGCGGCGCGCTCGGTGGCGATCGGGCCCGGCGCGACGGCGTTCACACGGACGCCGGACGGGCCGAACTCGGCCGCCCATGATTTCGTCAGCGAATGCACGGCCGCCTTCGTCGAGTTGTACAACGCCGACTTGTCTCCGCCGATCAGGCCGGTGATGGACCCGATGTTGACGATGGCGCCGTGGCCGCGGCGGGCCATACCCGGCGCCAGCGCACCGGTCAGCAGGAACGGGCCGACCACGTTGGCCCGGTAGGACGCCAGCAGGGTCGCCTCCGATATGTCCTCGGTCGGCTCCGGCGTGGACCAGATGCCGGCGTTGTTGACCAGGATGTCGACCTCCCCGGCGGATGCGGCCAACACGCGGACCGCGCTCTCGCCCGCCGCCAGGTCGGCCGCGACGAACCTCGCGCTCCCGCCTCTCGCGCGGATGTCGGCGACGACGGCGTCACCTCGTTCGGCGCTGCGGCCGGTGACGATGACGTGCGCCCCCTCGGCGGCCAGGGCGTGGGCGACGGCGACGCCGAGACCGCCGGTGGATCCGGTGACCAGTGCTGTGCGGCCTGCGAACCGCGTAATGTTTGGACTCATGAGTCCATATGTAGGCCGATAAAAATGGACCCGCAAGTCCAAAATCTGACGCGCAAGGGTGCCGCCACCCGACAGCGCATCGTCGAGGGCGCCGCCGCCGAGATCCGTGAACGCGGCATCGCGCTGACCACCCTCGACGACATCCGGGCCCGCACCGCGACCTCGAAAAGTCAGCTGTTCCATTATTTCCCCGGCGGCAAGGAGGAACTGCTGTTGGAGGTGGCCCGCCACGAGGCCGAACAGGTACTTGCCGATCAGCAGCCGCATCTGGGCGCGTTGAATTCCTGGGCTGCGTGGCAGCGTTGGCGCGACGCCGTCGTGGAGCGGTACCGCCGTCAGGGGCAGAGCTGCCCGCTCAGCACCTTGATGTCCGAGATCGGACGCAGCACGCCCGGTGCGCAGGCCGTCACCGAAGCGCTGATGCGCCGCTGGCATGACGAAATCACCGCGGGGGTGCGCGTCATGCAGGAACAGGAAAAGATCGACGCCCGCGTCGACGCCGACCGGGCCGCGGCCGCACTGCTGGCCGGCGTGCAGGGCGGGGTCGGAATCCTCGTGGCGACCGGCGACATCGGTTATCTGGAGGCCGCGCTCGACGTCGGCATTCGCAACCTGCGGGGTGCCGCATGACCGAGATCCACCGCTCGGTCCCCGATATCGGCTATCTGAGCGCCGAGTTGTTCGCCGACCTCGGCATCGTGCAGACCGTCGTGGCCGGCGACACCGTGTACGTCTCCGGGATCGCCCCGCTGACCGATGCCGGCGGCGAGGTCGACGTGGTGAGCACCGACCTGACCGAACAGCTGAAGTACGTGCTGGAGATGCTCGACCGCTCACTGACCGCGGCGGGCACCGACCGCAGCAGGCTGGTGGCCTGGACCATCTACACCACCGATATGCCCGGATTGGCCCGGTGCGTGCCGCTCCTGCGGGACTGGACCGGCCAACACCGCCCCACCAGCACCTGGATCGGCTGCGCGAGCTTCATCCACCCGCAGCAGCTGCTGGAACTCACCGCCACCGCGGTCCGCTAGCCCTGCGACTGTGGCATCAACCGTCATGGTGACGGACGAGACTCCACAGATCACGAGAGGGCGGCCTCCAGCCGGTCCACATAGGTGTCGATGTCCTCGATCGCCGATTCGGCCGCGAAGACGCTGAGGGTGATGGTGTCCCCCACCCCGGTCACGCAGTGCGTGATCCCGACCATCGGGGACAGCCCGGGGAACGCCGCGGCCAGCCGGACCGGCGCTCCGGCGAAGCTGAAATCGGCTGCCCCGCAGTTAACGCTGGACACCACGGTGTTGCCGGTGACCGTCACCGATCGTGTTTCGGGGTTGAAATGGCTTATCCCCCAGCGCAACAGCCGGGCCGGAGTCGCGTCGAAGGCGCGTTCGGAGGCACGCATGGCCGGATGGGCGGCGCGTTGCTTGCGGGCCGCCAGTTCGGTGGCGATCGCGGCGCGCCGTTCCTCCCGCGGCAGTTCCGGACGCAGCCCGACCCCGACGGTGCCGAAATGGTTGTACGCCCGGCGCGGACCGGCCTTGGCCATGGTGACCTCGGCGCCGAGCGCGCCGAGCATGGTGGGATCGGTGCCGAGGTCGCGCAACTGGTCGGCCAGCGCCTCGGAGATGGCGGCCAGCGCGGCGACGGTGACGGTGGCCCCGGCCAGCTGGGCACGGTCGCGCACGACGGTGCGCATGCCCCGCGGCCCCTCCGGCCGGTCATTGGTCCGCAGCGGCGTGCACTGCGCGGCGGCCGGCGGCACGCTGCCGGCCAGCGTGTCGCGCATCAGCTGCTGATGGGTGCGCGCCGCCTGCAGACTGCGCCAGGGCAGCGTGAGCGGATTCCCGTACACCGGTGTCACGGCGGGCACCTCGGCGTCACGCCCGAACATCACCGCGGCCGGGCCGCAGGTCCGGCCCCCACCGCCGAGCACGTGGGTGATCTGCAGGACCGCGACGGTGGCGCAGCCATCGATCTGCGGGACCCCGCGCACTCCCGGAAAGACATGCAGCCGCCAGGGCGTCACGGTGGCGTCGAGCTGGTCGTCGACCAGGGTGACCACGGCAGCCAGGCAGTCCGACCAGGAACCGTCTTCGAGGTCGTGCACCCGGAACTGCCCCGGGTCGACCTGATGCGGCACCCAACTCGGGTAGCGCCACGGTTCCGCGTCGCTCACCCGCCGGGTCAAATCCGGGCTGCGTCCGGCCGCGACCGCCAGCTGTGCCAGCGCGGCATCCAGATCTGTTGGTACACCCTCGAACCCGTACAACAAGAAGGTGTCGTTGGGCATCCTGGAGGACATCCAGAACATCTGCGCGTCGACCGCGGTGAGCCGGTTAGCTGCCACGCCCGATGAAATCCAGGATGCGGGCGGCGGTGCCGGCGGGTTGGTCGAGCTGCAGGAAATGCCCACCGCCGTCGACCACGTGCGCCGCGCTTTCCGCCGGCAGCACCCGCCGCACCCATTCGATGTAGTCCGGTGACGCACAACCGTCGTCACTGCCGTGCAGGTACAGCATCGGCAACACCGGCGCCTCCAGCCAGCGCTGGTGCAGCGCGGCGTACCGCGCGGGCGGCCCCGAGCCCCGCACCATCGCCCGGTAATAGCCCAGTGCGGCACGCCAATTCGCCGGTTCACCGATCGCGGCGAGCACCGTCCGGGCATCCTCGGCGCCGTCGTAGCCCGGGGACCAGTCCCGCCACAGCTTGGGCACCACCCGCGTGGCCGAACGCTCCGGCAGCCCGGGCAGCTGGAAGAACAGGATGTACCAGCTGCGCAGCAGCTGGCGGGGCAACTGCGCGGCCAGCTTGGCCCCGCCCGGCACCCGGCCCAGCGGACGGAACGCCGCCGGCATCGGCACCGACATGATGACCGCTTTGTCGAACGGGCTGTCCGGCATCGCGGCCAGGCCGGCGCCGGTGATCGCGCCCCAGTCGTGGCCGATGACGATGTCACGGCCGGTGGGTCCGGCCGCCTCCAGCACCCGCAGCGCGTCATCCATCAGGGCACCGACGTGATAACTGCCATCGGCGGACAACGAGGACGGTGCGTAGCCGCGCATGAACGGGGCGACCACCCGCCAGCCGGCGTCGGCCAGCTGTGGGGCCACGGCCCGCCAGCCGTGCGCAGTGTCCGGAAATCCGTGCAGGCACACCGCAACCGGCGCGTCCGGGTTGTCCCAGTCACCCCACGTCAGCGTGCGCAGGGTGACATCGTCGGTGACGACCTCGACGGAGCCGGTCATGCCGCTATACCGGATCGAATGCGGAGATCAGCCAGCGGTCGTCGTGCTTTTCCAGCGTCACCCGGACGCTGGATGCGGTGTCGGTCGGGGCGTCGGCTCCGACCACGACGGTCTGGTTGACGAACACCAGCACCACCGCGCGGTCCGGCTCGGCCGACACCGAGGCCGCCGCCGGAACCGTTGCCACCGCGGAGATCTGCTTCTCCTTGGCGCCCGGGATCACGACGTCGGTGGTCAGGTCGGTGTAGGCCTGCGCGAAGTCACCGGTGAGCAGGGAGCGAGCGTCGGTGAGCTGCTGCTCGACGGTGTCCGGCTTGTAGGACAGCAGCGCGATGGTGCTGTCCTTGGCCGCCTGGACGGACTCGATGCGGGCGGTGTCCCCGTCGCGCACCGAATTGTCCTGCCATTTCAGGTAACCGGCGGCAACGGCCAGGATCAGCGCCAGGGCGGGCAGGATCCCGTAGGCAAGCACCCGCGACCAGTCGGTGGACCGCTTCTTCGGGGCGTCGGCGACGACCGCATCGCCCGATTCTGCCGATTCGGCGGGTTCGGTCGTCTCGACGGTCTCGCCTGCCTTGTCCAGCTCGACGGCGGTGGACTCGGCGTCGGCGGTGGGCTCGACGGCGTCGGGTTCGGTGTTCTTCTCGGTCACGGTACGAACTCCACGTTGGAAACCTTCACCTGGTCGTCGCCCATGTCCTGAACGGTGACGCGCATCCGCCACAGTCGCGGCTGTTGTTCCTGCGCACCGGCATTGGACGTCTTGACCGTCACCGCGAGCAGTACCTGCCCTTCGGAGTCGGACTCGGATTCCAGGCCCGCCTCGGTGACGGTGCCGACCGACTTCGACTGCGCCTGCTTGACCACCTCGACGAACGGGGCCGCGCGCTGCTGGAAGTCGTCGTAGAACGCGCCGGTCGCCGAATCCAGGATGCGCTGCACGTCGGCTTCGGCATGCTCCCAGTCGATGGTGGTCAGATTGATCGCGCCCTGCCGGCCGACCTGGAGGAACAGCTCGCGCTTGGCCTCCAGGTTCTGCGACTCGTAGGTGCGAAACCCGAGCCAGCCGACCAGACCCGCCAGCGCAAGGACCACCGCCAGTCCGACAATGGTGGCCAGCCGGACATGCGACATGGGCGGCTTGACGGTGGCTACCGCCTCTGCCTCGTCGAAATCCTCGGCGCCCTCGGCGCCCTCGGCGCCCTCGGCTTCCTCGACGGAGGCCTCGGGGGTCTCGGTGGTCTCCTCGACGGCGGCGGTGTCGGCTACTGCGTCAGCTCGGGATGCGGACTCGCTCACTTCCCCGGAGGGGGTAGCAGCATCGTCTGCCATGTTTGCTCCTCGTTCGCGGTACGGGCCAGGTTCGATTGCGTGTACACCTGGCCGTCCGGTCCAACGTACGTGCCGCTCTGCTGGTCGTACTCAGCGGATGCGATCGGCGGCGGGGCCGGAGCCGGGGCTGGAGCCATTTCCGCTGGCTGTGAGCCCGGCCACAACTGCGGGACGGATTGACCCGACAACGTCGCGTTCGGATCGCCCTTCCAGTTGAAGCCGTCGTTGAGCGGGATGTAGTTCTCGTCGCTCTCGCACATCTTCCAGTTCGGGGCGCGTTTGCCGGGCACCGTGATGCACGGCAGGTTACGGGCGCCGCGCACATTGAACGCCGAATCCTGCGGGACACGGCAGTAGATGTCGCCGGGCGGCCGGTCCGGGTAATCCTCCAGCGCCGGGGCGCGCACCTGCTGGGCGGGCAGGAAGCCGGTGTTGCATGGCGGCGGCAGATTCAGATTCAGGTTGAAGTTCAGATAGGCACCCTTGTAGTTCTGCCTGGTGTGCCGGCTCGCCAGGCCGGTCGCCTGGTTGACCGCGGTGCCCTGCGGGAACAGCACCAACAGCTGCTCCAGTGACGGCTTGTAGGCCAGCGCGACCTCACCGACGCTGACCAGGTTGGCCAGCACGACGGGCAGCGTCGGCTGCAGTCGATCGAACAGGGCGCGCACCTCTTCGGCGGCACCGGGGCCGCGCTCCAGCAGACCGCGCACCGCGTCGTCGTGGTCGCGTAGTTCATCGGTGATGGTCGCCAGGTTCGAGGCCCAGGCCCGCACCGAGTCGCCGGTGTCGATCTGGGTGTCCAGCACCGGTTTTGACTGGTCGATCAGGTTGACCAGCGGATCGAGGTTGGCCCGCGCGTCGATGGCCAGCTGGGTTGAACCCTTCACCAGCCGGGACAGATCCGGTCCCAGCCCGCCGACGGCGAGGTAGGCCTCATCGACGGCGGTTCGCAGGTTGTCGTTCGGGATGGCCGCCAGACCCCGGTTGGTGGCGTCCAGCAGGCTGTTGACGTCCGTCGGCACCGTCGTGTCCTCGATCGAGATGACGTCGCCGTCGCGCAGCGCCGGGCCGCCGCCGCTGCGCGGCAGCAGTTCCACGAACTGCTCGCCGACCGCGGAGCGGCTGTGCACCTGGGCCTGCAGGTCGGCCGGGATGTCCACCTTGTCGTCGAGCGACAGCTCGGCGACGACGGTGCCCCGCTCGGTGAGGCCGACGCTTTCCACGCGGCCCACCTGGGTGCCGCGGTAGGTGACGTTGCTGCGCGGGTACAGACCACCGGTCTCGGGCAGCTCCAGGCTGACCCGGTAGTGCCCGGCGCCGAAGAGCAGGTTCGGCAGCCGCATGTAGCCGAACGCCATGATGCCGATCGCGACGATCGAGATGGCGATGAAGATCGCCAGCTGGGTGAGGATCCGTCTGGTCAGAATCATGTCAGCGCCCCTGATCCCAGCGGTACGGAACGAGCAGCGGGTTCGCCCCCGTGTAGGGGCTGGGCAGCTGCCCGATGGTGCGGCCCCACTGCATCTCCAATTCGGTCAGGTCGCCCTCCCACCGGGTGCCGGTGAAGATGCCCTGGTCGATCCGGCTCAGGGTCAGGTCCACCACCAGGGTGAGGTTGGCGTAGTCGCCGCGCATCCAGTTGGTGAGCGTCTCCTTGGGGAACGGGTAGGTGGTCAGGATGCTCAGGCCACGGGTCAGCGCGGGCCCGGCGTTGGCCAGCTCCTGCAGCGTCGGCCCGAGCGCCTTGAGCTGCGCGACGAGCGATTCCTTGGTCTGGTTCACCGAGTCGGCCGCCAGTGCGCTGAACCGGCCCAGCTGAACCAGGGCCTCGGACAGCTGATTTCGCTGATCCTTGAGCACCTGCAACGCCTCGGGAATGGTCTCCAGCGCCCGATCCACCACCGGCTTCTGCTCGGCGACCTGGCCGACGAGGGAGTTCAGGCTCTCCGCCGCGGCGATGATGTCGCCCTTCTGATCGTTGGTGTAGGCGATGAACTTGTCCAACTCGGTGATCAGACTGCGCAGGTCGGCCTCGCGGCCGGTGAAGGCGGTGCTGAACGCCTGGGTGATGTCCTGCACCTGGCCGACACCACCGCCGTTGAGCAGCAACGAAATTGCGGCCAGCGTCTGTTCGGTGGTCGGGTACGCGCCGGCGGATTCCAGCGGGATCACCGACCCCTGCTTCAGCCGTCCGGTGGGTTCGGCGTCGGTGGGCACCGCGAGTTCGATGTGCTGCGAGCCCAGCAGGCTGGTCTGCCCGAGGGTGGCGGTGGCGTTCGCGGGCAGCACCACGTCGCCGTTGAGGCTCATGGTGACCAGTGCGTTCCAGCCCTGACGCTCGATGCCGGTCACGTTGCCGACGGTGACGTCGTTGACCCGGACCCGGGAGTTCTGGTCGAGGTTGTCGACGTCGGGCATCTGCGCCTGAATCGTGTAGGCGCCCGGGCCCTTTCCTTCCACGCCGGGCAGCGCCACCGAGTTGATGCCCTTCCATGAGCATCCGGTGGCGGCCAGCGCCACGGCGAGCACGCCGATTCCGAGACGGGTCTTGTTCACGATCCCGCTCCCGTCTGCACCATCATGCCGGGCAGGCCGTCGGCCGGGTTGGTTGCCGCGACCGATTCGGCGGCCAGCGGCGGCCCGCCCGGAACGGGCGTCGCAGGTGCCGGTGCGGCGGGCGGTGCCGCGGGTGCCGGGCCCGGCGGCGGAATGTAATCCGGGCGCAACCAGTCCTCGCTGTAGGTGATCTCGTTCGGCCGGGCGAAGGCGCCGACGGCGAGGTTCTGCCCGATCGGCGGGAAGTTGTACTGGCGGTTCTTGATGATCGGCGCCAGGTACTGCACGCACAGCTTGGACGACTGCTCGGCACCGAGACGCGAGGCCGCCTGCACCGCACCGCACAGGAAGGTGATCGGGTTGGCGAAGTTGTTGATCACCGGCACGGTGGACATCGCGCCCTGGGCCGGCTGGTAGGCGTTGATGTAGTTCTGCAGCGTCGTCGGCGCCACGTGCAGGAATTGCTTGACGTCGTCGAGACTGTCGTTGAGCGCCTGGCTCACCCCGGCCAGCTTGTCCGATGTGGTGCCCAGGGTTTCGCGGTTGTCGGCCACGAAGTTCTGCACCAGCCCGACGGTGTCGGCGAGGTCCTGCACCGCGTTGCCGACCTCGTCGGGGTTGTCGGCCAGCGTGCCCGACACCGAGGCCAGGTTCTGGTTGAGCTGCCGCATCACGGTGGTGCTGTCCTGCAGCGCGGACACCAGGATGGACAGGTTCTTCACCGTGGAGAACACGTCGGTGCTGTGGTCGCCGACGGCCGAAAAGGCCTGGGACAGTTTGACCAGCGTCGCGCGGATGTCCGCACCCTGACCGCGCAGGTTGTCCGCGGCGGTGTTGATCACCGAGCCCAGCGTGCTGACGCCGCCGGGTTCGGTGGGCTGCAGATTCTCGGTGATGCGTTCCAGCTGTGCCCGGAAGTCGTCGTACTCCACCGGGACGACGGTGCGCTCCTGCGGGATGACGGCGTCGTTCTCCAGCACCGGGCCGCTGCCGGTGTACGTCGGGGTCAGCTGAATTGCCCGCGACGTCACCAGCATCGGCGACAGGATCGCGGCGTTGGCCCCGGCGGGCACCTTGTACTTGCTGTCGTACCAGAACGAGATCCGCACCCGCTCGGGCTCTGGCTCGATCTTGGCGATCCGCCCGACCGGCACACCGAGGATGACGACGTCGTCACCCTCGAAGATGCCGTTGCTGTTGTCGAAGTAGGCCACCACGTTGGTGCGGTTGAGCGTGTCGGTGACCCGGGTGACCGCGAAGATGCCTGCGGCCAGGATCAGCACCAGCACCACCAGCAGCGAGATCCGCTTGGTGCTCTGTTTCGATGGTGTGCTCATTGTCCTGCCCCCGGTTCGGTACCGGATCCGGCGCCGTGCGGCACCGGTTCACCCGGAGCGGGCACCAGTACGGGCTGCGGACCGACCGGCGCCGACTCCATGCCCGGCGGCGCGATGGCCGGCGGTCCGGGCGGCGGCCCACCGGGCGGACCCGGCGGAATCGGCTCGCGATACGGGTAGCAACCGGTCGGGCCCGGCAGCGGGATGCCCGGAGGCCCACAGCCCAAATCGCCCGGGTTGCCGGTGATCGCATCGGGCAGCGTCATGCGCGGCTCGCCGCCCTGGCCGGTGCGCGGGAACGGGATCGGCATGGCGGGGGTGCCTGCCTGTCCGACGCCCGGGTCGTGGCGTTCGGACGGCAGCAGCACGTTCGGATCCAGGCCCAGGTCGGAGAATGCGGCGTCGACGAACGGCTGCACGAACTGACCGGGCAGCAGGTTGGCGACGTAGGACTTGAAGAACGGCCCCGATGCCGCGGACTCGCCGAGCGACATGGCGTAGGCGTGCATCAGTTTCAGCGACTTCTGCAGTCGTTCCTTGCGGTTGTCCAGGATGGTGAGCACGCCGTTGAGCTTCTCCAGCGCCGGCTTCATCGTCTCGTCGTTCTCGTTGATGAAGCCCTGCAGCTGACGGCTCAACGCCGAGATGTTGCCCGAGATCGCGTCCAGCGCAGCGGTTTGGCTGCGCAGTTCGGCCAGTAGCGCATTGCTGCTTCGGACCAGTGTGACGATCTGGTCGCTGCGCTCGGCGAGCACCGTGGTGGCCTTGTTGGCGTTGCTCAGCAGGCCGCGCAGTTCGGCGTCACGCTCGTTGAGGGTCTCGGAGAACCGGGCCACGCCCTCGATGGCGACCTTGAGATCGGGCGGGGTGTCGGCGAACGTCTCGGAGATCACCCGCAGCGAATCCGAGAGCTGGTCGGTGTTCAGACCGCTGATGGTGGTCGCGAGATCGCCGAGGGCATCCGGCAATTGGTAGGCGGGCGTGGTGCGGTCGGCCGGGATGGTGCCGCGCTGCGAGCCCTCACCGCGCGGGGTGACCTCCAGGATCTTGGTGCCCAGCAGGCTCTTGGTCCGCACCGCGGCCTCGCTGCGGTCACCGATGCGCACATTGCTGTCGACGGTGAATTTCACCAGCACCTGCTGGCCGTCGAGTTCCACGGAGTCGACGTGGCCGACCCGCATACCGGACACCTGCACCGAGGCGCCGCTGCGGATCCCGCCGGCCTCGACGAAGTACGCCGAATAATCCTTACCGCGGTTGAGGAACGGCAGCTTGTCGTAGTTCAGCGCGCCGAGGATGATCGCGGCGATGACGGTCAGGCCGACCGCGCCGACGACCAGTTGGTTGCGTTCTGCGAAGGACTTCACTTCGGCGTGCACCTCCCGGTGCTCTGCCCGGCCGCCTTCACGTACACCGGCTGGCCGCCCTTGCCGTTCAGCTTGAGCACGATGTCGCAGAGATAGAAGCTGAAGAAGTCACCGTAGATTCCCTGCCGCGCCAACGCCTGATAGGCGTCGGGCAGCGTGTTGATCAGGTTGTCGAAGTACTCGTGGTCGGCGAGCACCACACCCGCGGTCCGGTCGGTCTCTTGGATCGTCTTGGCGAACGGCGGGCGGGCCTCGGCGAGCAGATCTGCGATGCTGCCGGCCGCGGCGTTGGTGTAGGCGAGGCCGTCGGCGATGTCGGTGCGCCGCTCGGCCAGCCCGTCGATCAGTTCGGAGAGCCCGTCGACGCCCTTGGCGAACTGTTCGTTCTGGTCGCCCAGGGAACCCATCACGGTGTTGAGATTGACGATGACCTCCCCGATCAACTGGTCACGGTCGGCCAGCGTGTTGGTCAGCGCGGCGGTCTGGGTGAGGAAGGACCCGATGGTGGCGCCCTGACCCTGCAGCGCGCTGATCAACTGGCCGGACAGCGCGTTGATCTGGTCGGGATCCAACGCCTTGAACAACGGCCGGAAACCACCGATCAGCGAATCGAGATCCAGCGCGGGTGCGGTGCGCGCGAACGGGATCGTGGCGCCGGGCTGCAGGCGGCTGGTGTCCCCGGTGCCCTCCTCCAACGCCAGGTAGCGGCCGCCGATGAGGTCGTCGTACCGGATGATGGCGCGGGTGCCCTCGGTGAGCACCACCGACTCGTCGACGGTGAAATCGACCAGGACGCTGCCGTCGTCACGCATCGCCAGCTTGCCGACCTTGCCGACCTCGACGCCCGCGATCCGGACGAAGTCGTCGGGTTCCATGCCACTGACATTGGTGAACTCGGCGCGGTATTGCGACTCTCCCTCGCCGAATCGCAGCTGGGAGAAGATCGCGAACAGGCCGAAGACACCCAGCAGACACACTGCCAGGAAGATGGTGAGGCGCCAGATGGCGCCCCCCAGATTGTCTTTCATGGCTTGCTGGTTCTCCTCAACGGTGTCTGTCGATAGCGGTCAGGGGCCGGGTGCTGCCGGTACGGGCAGCGGTGTCGGGGGCAGCGGTGTGGGTTGCACACCGGGTGCGACGACGGTGAACGGTTCCGAGCCCGGGGTCGGCCCGGGTTCGCGCGGCGCGCCCGGCGGCGGGGCGGGCGGCAGACCCGGCCACAGCGGGGTGCCGTCCGGTGCGTACAGCTGGGCGCCGTAGGCGGGTGCACCCGGGTACGGGATCGGTCCGATCGCCGGTCCGCCCCAGGTGTTTCGGATACTCGGCGGTTCGGGCACCGCACGGGTGACCGGAAGGTAGTTGCCGTAGGCCGGGAACGAGATACCCGGGTTGGGCCGCAGGTCGATTCCGGTGCCGAAGCCGGTGTTGGTGACCAGCTGACGCACCGGCCAGTTGTCGTCGACGATCGGCAGCGAACCGCAGCTGGGCTTGCCGCCCGGCCCGCCCTTGGCGCCGACCACGGTCAGGTGATGCGGGTAGCGGTACGGGTCGTCACCGAGGGCGATGGCCGCGTCCAGGATGAGGGACTTGCCGTTGCCGCCGGTGGCCTCATAGCCGCCGTGGTCCAGCAGGTACTTCGCGCCGGTGAACAGACAGGTGTAGGTCGGGCTGTACTTGTGCAGCAGGTCCACGGTGGGCCGCAGCGTGTTGACGGCCTTGATCAGGTTGTCCTTGTTCGGGGCGAGCAGCTCGATGCCCTTGTTGGACAGACCCGTGGTGGCCAACAACAGCGCATCGAGTTGGCGGGCGCGCTCGGACACCGTCACCGAGGTGGTGGCAGCGGCGTCCAGCGTGGTCAGGATGTTCTGTGCCGCATCGCTGTACACGTCGGCGGCGCCCTGCAGTGCCTGCCAGTCCGCGCGGACGGTCTCGGCGCGCGGGTTCAGGGCCAGCAGCACCTGGTTGGCGTCGGTGGTGGCCTGCCCGATGCGCTCACCCTGGCCGCGGACACCTTCGGCCAGTGCCGTCAGCGTGCTGTTCAGCTTCGCGGTGTCGATCTGATTGAGGACGCCGACCAGGTTCTGGAAGACGGTGTTGACCTCTGTGGTGACGTTCTGCGATTCGAGCACCTGATTGGCCTGCAGGCGCTCGGTTACCGGGTTCTCCGGGAACACGAGGTCGACGAACTTGGCGCCGAAGATGGTGGTGGCCCGGATCCGGGCCTGAACGTTGGCCGGGATGTACTGGATCTGGTCCGGGTAGATGTCCAGCCGCAACTGGACCGGGTGGGCGCTCTCGGAGTTGCCGCCGCTGATCGCGACGACCTTGCCGACCTGCACGCCGTTGAGCTTGACCTTGGCGTTGGTCTCCATCACCAGGCCGGACCGGTCGGCGGTCAGCGTGACCGGGACGTAGCTGCGCAGCGTCCCGGTGAACAGCGAGTAGGACAGCCAGATGGCGAAGATGATGAGCAGCACCAGCAGCAGCGTCCACCAGCCCGGGGCCAGTCCCTTGCGTTTCGCAGTCGTCGTCATATCAGCCGGCCAGGTTGAAGTTGCCGGATTGCCCGTACACGGCGAGCGAGATCATCACCACGACGAACGCGGAGATGATCAGCGAGGTGCGCACCGCGCGCCCCACCGCCTCACCGACACCCGCCGGGCCGCCGCTGGCGGTGAACCCGTAGTAGGTGTGCACCAGCATGATGACGATCGCCATCGCGATCGACTGTACGAACGACCAGATCAGGTCGGTGGGGTTGAGGAACGTGTCGAAGTAGTGGTTGTAGACACCGGTGGACTGCCCGTAGATGGCGGTGGTCCCGAACTTGGCCGCCCAGAAGGACGCCAGCACACCGACGCAGTACAGCGGGATCACGACGATGACGCCGGCGATCACCCGCGAGGACGCCAGATAGGCGATGCTGCGGATGCCGATCACTTCGAGCGCGTCGATCTCCTCGTTGATCCGCATCGCACCGAGCTGGGCGGTGGCACCGGCACCGATGGTGGCCGACAACGCGATCGCGGTCGTCGCGGGCGCGATGAGCCGGACGTTGAAGAATGCCGAGGCGAAACCGGTCAGCGCCTCGACGCCGATCTCGGAGAACTGGTTGAAGCCCTGCACAGCGACGAGTGCGCCGGTGCTGACGGTCAGGAAGCCGACGATGGCGACGGTGCCGCCGATGATGGCCAAAGCGCCCGCACCGAGGCCCATCTGGGCGATCAGCCGGATGAGTTCCTTCGGGTAGCGGATGAAGACGTCCCCGATGGAGATCAGGGTGCGCCCGAAGAACTGGGTCTGCTCCCCCACCTGGTTCCAGCTCGTGACGACACTGCCGACGCCGCGTCTCAACCGGACGCCCATCACGCTCGTCACGTGCCCGCCTTCACGCCGACGGCGGTGGCGACCACGTTGATGGCGAACAGCGCCATGAAGGTGAACACCACGGTCTCGTTCACCGCGTTACCGACACCGGCCGGCCCGCCGCCCACCGAAATGCCCTTGTAGCAGGCGATCAGGCCGGCGGTCAGACCGAACAGGGCAGCCTTGATGAGGGCGATGAACACGTCGGTGGGGCCGGTGATCAGGGTCAGGCCGGCCACGAAAGCGCCCGGCGAGACGTGCTGGACGTAGACGCAGAACAGGTAGGCACCGGTGAGGCCGACGAGCACCACGGTGGCCGACAACGCCAGCGAGACCGTGGTCGCCGCGAACACCCGCGGAATCACCAAGGCCTGAATCGGATTCACGCCCATCACGCGCAGCGCGTCGAGCTCTTCGCGGATCGTTCGGGCGCCGAGGTCGGCACACATCGCGGTGGCGCCGGCACCGGCGATCACCAACACCGTGACGATCGGCCCGATCTGGGTGACAGTGCCCAGCGCGGCACCGGTGCCGGAGAAGTCGGCGGCGCCGAACTCGGTGAGCAGGATGTTGAAGGTGAAGGTCAGCAGCACGGTGTAGGGCACCGTCAGCATCAGCGTCGGCAGCAGCGAAACCCGTGCCACGAACCAGGACTGCAGGATGTACTCGCGCCAGGCGAACGGCGGCCGGAACATCAACGTGAACACGTCGAGCGTCATCGAGAAGAACCCGCCGAATGCGCGCACCGGCTTGGCGACCACATCCGGGACGGCGCTTTGGGCCGCCATCAGGTGACCGGCCTAGACCTGCGCGGTGCACGCATAGCCATGCATTCCTTCCGAGAGCTCACTGTTCGAACCACCATATGACCAGAGTCACCGCCATGGATGCGGAAGAACGTACATAACGATTTTCCCGTCAGCAACATCGACCACCCGGTTGGGCGGGCCGCAGTTACTGTGCAGTAGTGTCGCTGTTCACTGTGTTGGCCGCCACTACGCCCAGCGCACGCAATGCGAAGCGCTCCACGCGGTCGCGCGCCACCGGGACCTGGGCAGGATCGTAGATCCGTGCCGAGGTCAGCTCCCGGCTCACCAATGCCGCGATGGCGATCGCGTCCGACTCCGGCTCGGTCAACGGGAACGACCCGTCCGCAAGACCCATCGCCAGGATCGCGACCAGCGAGGATTCCCGGCGCACTCGCGACTGTTCCCGCGCCTCCCGATAGCCCTTCGCCGATCGCATCTCGTCGCAGTCGACGACGGCCAGGTAGCGATGCAGCTCGGTGCTGCTGGCCAGCGTGAACATCCGGTCCAGCCAGGCCCGCAGCCGGCTCAGCGGATCCGGGTCACCGGGAGCGTCCGGTGCGGCGATCTCGTCGAGCGCGACGGCGAGAAGCTCGGTGACCTGCCCGAGCATCGCCAGGAACAGATCGTCCTTGGACTCGAAATGCCGGTAGAACGCCCGGCTGGACACCTCGGCCCGGGCCAGGATCGCCGAGACGTGCACCGGACCCTGGTGCGGCTCGAACAGACAGTCAAAGGTCGATTCGACGATTCGGTCGCGTTCGTCACCGCTGGGTTGCCCGGATGGCACAGACTGCACGGCCACCGATTCTAGTTACCCCCGGAACCGCGGCCCGACACCAAATCGCGACGCCCGGTCAGTAACGTGAGCCGCAGGCCGGCGAGAGGATGTTCGTGAGCAAGGCGAAGAGCGCACCGCAGACCGTGACGTTTCGCGGCGTCGACGACCTGATGTTGGTCGCCGACGAATGGAATCGGGACACCGAGGTCACCGGCCCGACCGTCCTGATGCTGCACGGCGGCGGCCAGAACCGGCACTCCTGGAAGAACACCGGCCAGATCCTCGCCGATCGCGGCATGCATGTGATCGCGCTGGACAGCCGCGGCCACGGCGACAGCGACCGCTCCCCGACCGCCAGCTATGACGTGGAGTCGCTGAGCGCCGATGTGCTGCAGGTGCTTTACCAGATCGGCAGGCCGGTCGCGCTGGTCGGCGCCAGCATGGGCGGCCTCACCGGCATCCAGGCTGCCCATGAGGCCGGCCCGGAGTTGGTGACCAAGCTGATCCTCGTCGATGTGGTGCCGCGCTTCGAAAAGGGTGGCAGCGCCCGGATCCGGGACTTCATGTTCAGCAACATCGACGGATTCGATTCCCTGGAGCAGGCCGCCGACGCGGTGGCCGCCTACCTGCCGCACCGGCCGAAACCGCGCAGCACAGAGGGATTGAAGAAGAACCTCCGACTGCGTGACGGCCGGTGGTACTGGCACTGGGATCCGGCGTTCCTGACCAAGCCGAGCGATGATCCGTTCGCGCGGTCGGACAAGTTGGAGGCCGCTGCGACGAATCTGACGGTGCCCATCCTGCTGATCCGCGGCAAGCTCTCCGACGTGGTCTCCGAGGAAGGCGTGCGTGACTTCCTGCAGAAGGTGCGCCAAGCCGAGTTCGTCGAACTCTCCGAGGCGGGTCACACCGCCGCCGGCGACGACAACGATGCGTTCACCGAGGTCGTCGTGAGGTTCGTCGACAGGTGAGCGAGAAGTCCTCGGGCTGCTCCGGTTTTAATTTCCTGGAGCAGCCCGCGCTACCGGCACCTCAGCTCACCGAAGCGCAGGCCGCCGAGTTACTGGCCCGCTGGTACGGCTCCCGGGGCGAGGTCGCCTCGCTCGGCAGTCAGCAGGACTGCAACTTCCTGGTGTCCGAGGGTGGTGAACCCGTCGCGGTGTTGAAGATCGCCAACCCGGCGTTCTCCGAGGCCGAACTGGCCGCCCAGGACGCCGCGGCGGAGTTGATCGCCCGCGCATGCCCCGAATTGCGGGTGGCCACACCGCTGCCGGCGCACGACACCGAGCCCGCCCCGAATGTGCGCCTACTGCCGTTCTTGGCCGGCGGCACCCTCAACGACCGCGGTTACCTGCCGCCTTCGGTCGTGGCAGCGATGGGTGCGCTCACCGGCCGGGTGAGCGTGGCGCTGGCCGGCTTCAGCCATCCCGGGCTGGACCGGATCCTGCAGTGGGACCTGCGGTACGGCAACGAGGTCGTCACCGAACTCGTCGCACATGTCCCGCAGCACCGCGAGCAGATCCTGGCGGCGGCACGCGAAGCCTGGGCCGAGATCGCCCCGGTTGCCGACGAGTTGCCGCGCCAGGCGGTGCATCTGGATCTGACGGACGCGAATACGGTGGCCGGCGCGGACGGGCTCCCCGATGGGGTCATCGATTTCGGCGACCTGTCCGATACCTGGGCGGTGTCCGAATTGGCCATCACGCTGTCCTCCGTGCTCGGACATCGCGGCAACGATCCGGCCTCGATCCTGCCGGGCGTCAAGGCCTTTCACGCGGTGCGACCGCTGCGGCGATCCGAGGCGCACGCCCTGTGGCCGCTGTTGGTGCTGCGCACCGCGGTGCTCATTGTCAGCGGCGCCCAGCAGGGCGCACTGGACCCCGACAACGCGTACATCACCGAGCAGTCCGACGACGAGTGGCGGATGTTCACCCAGGCCACCTCGGTGCCGATGGCGGTGATGACCGCACTGATCCTCACCGAACTCGGGCTGTCGGATGTGCCGCAACAGCCCGAGGTGGAGAACCGGCTGATCGCCGGTCTCGAACCCGAAGCCGTGCTGACCCTGGACCTCTCGGACACGTTGGATGACGCCGACGTCGCGGCCGCCGCCGCGGTGCGCGACGGCGCCGAACTGGTGCTCACCCGGTTCGGGCAGCCACGCCTTGACCGCGCGCCGCTGCTCTCGCACACCAGCCCCGAGACCGTCGAGACCGGCATCGGACTGTGGCCCGCCACCACGACCCGGGTGCTGGCCCCCTGGGACGGACAGGTGATCGAACGGTCCGACGATCGGATCACGTTGCGCGGATTGGATTTCGAGATGACCTTGACCGGGGCCGAGTCGAGCACCGCACCCGGGCATGTGCACGCCGGCGAGCATCTCGGGGTGATCGGGCAGGGCCGCTGGACCCGGTTGGCGGTACGGCCATCGGGTGCGCCGGTGGCGCCGGAGTACACCTCGGCAGAACTGGCACCCGGCTGGCTGGCGTTGTCCCGCGATCCCCGAACGGTTCTGGGACTCGACCCGATGCCCGAACCCTCGGGCCGTGACCTGCTCGAGCGCCGCGACGACAGCTTCGCCAAGGTGCAGGAACGCTACTACCGCAACCCGCCGCAGATCGAACGCGGATACCGGCACTACCTGATGTCGACGGCCGGCCGGGCCTACCTCGACATGGTCAACAACGTCACGGTGCTCGGCCATGCCCATCCGCGGGTCGCCGACGCCGCGGCCGCGCAGTTGCGCCGGCTCAACACCAATTCACGGTTCAACTATTCGGCCGTCGTCGAGTTCAGCGAGCGGATCGCCGCCACGCTGCCCGACCCGTTGGACACCGTGTTTCTGGTCAACTCCGGTTCGGAGGCAAGCGATCTCGCGATCCGGTTGGCGACCGCGGCAACCGGACGCCGCGATGTCGTCGCGGTGCGCGAGGCCTACCACGGGTGGACCTACGCCACCGACGCGGTGTCCACATCGACGGCCGACAATCCGAACGCGCTGGCCACCCGCCCCGACTGGGTGCACACGGTGGAGTCGCCGAACAGCTTCCGCGGCAAGTACCGCGGGGCCGATGCGCACCGCTACGCCACCGAGGCGGTGGCCCAGATCGAGCAGCTGGCCGCCGGCGGCCGGGCACCTGCGGCCTTCATCTGTGAACCGGTGTACGGCAACGCCGGTGGGATGGCCCTGCCCGACGGCTACCTGCAGCAGGTGTACGCCGCGGTGCGGGCGGCCGGTGGGCTGGCCATCGCCGACGAGGTGCAGGTCGGCTATGGCCGGCTCGGGCACTGGTTCTGGGGTTTCCCGCAGCAGCAGGTGGTGCCCGACATCGTGTCGGTGGCCAAGGCCACCGGCAACGGCTACCCGCTGGGCGCGGTGATCACCACCCGCGCCATTGCCGAGGCGTTCCGGTCTCAGGGGTATTTCTTCTCTTCCACCGGCGGCAGCCCGCTGTCCTGTGCGATCGGCCTGACGGTGCTCGATGTGCTCGCCGAGGAAGGCCTGCAGGACAACGCCCTGCGCGTCGGCGGGCATCTGAAGAACCGGCTACTGGGCCTGCGCGACAAGCACCCGCTGGTGGGCACCGTGCACGGGATGGGTCTGTATCTGGGGGTGGAACTGATTCGCGACCCGGTCACGCTGGAACCGGCCACCGAGGAGACGCAGGCGATCTGCGAGCGGATGCTCGAACTCGGTGTCATCATCCAGCCGACCGGTGATCACCAGAACATCCTGAAGACCAAGCCGCCGTTGTGTATCGACCTCGGCGGTGCGGACTTCTACGTGGACACCCTGGACCGGGTGCTCACCGAGGGCTTTTAACCTTCCCCGCGAGCGTGCGGGTCCGAGGCCGACACGCCGTAGTTCTGGGCGAGTATCCGCACGTTCGCGGCTACCCGGCGGATTCCGCCTCGGCGAGACGCTGATGCAGCCGGGCCCGGATGTCCTCGGGCGTGTACGACTTGCGGACCCGCTGATCCCGGGCGACCAACACCCCGCCGGCGACGACTCCGGCGACACCGGCCAGCCCGACCCACTTCCAGATGCCCTTCATGGACGAGATTCTGCCTAAGCTGCGGTCGTGAACGCGAACACGGTGTCCCTGTCCCGGGCGCTGGAGGAGACCCGCACCGGCGACATCTGGCTGTTCCGCGGCGGTTCCGGCCCCGACCGGGCGATCCAGACGCTGACGAACGCGCCGGTCAACCACGTCGGCATGACGGTGGCCGTCGACGACCTGCCGCCGCTGATCTGGCATGCCGAACTGGGCCAGAAGCTGCTCGATCTGTGGACCGGCACCCACCATCGCGGAGTGCAGCTCAACGACGCCCGCGAGGTCGCCGAACGTTGGGTGCACGAGTACGGGCAGAAGGCCTGGCTGCGCCAGCTCACCCCGGCGGTCACCCGCGAGCAGGAGGACCGGATGCTGCAGGTGGTGGCCCGGATGAACGGCACCGCCTTTCCCTCCACGGCACGCCTGACCGGACGCTGGCTGCGTGGACGGCTGCCGATCATCAGCGATTTCACCCGCGGCCTGCCGTTCGTGCACCGCAAGGTGCGCGAATCCGCGGAACGGGACAAGCAGCGGCGCCGCGCGGCCGGGTTGGAGACGGCGTACTGCGCCGAGACGGTGGCCATCACCTACGAAGAGATGGGCCTGCTCAGCACGGAGAAGCGGGAGAACTACTTCGACCCCGGCAAGTTCTGGAGCGGCGATCACCTGTCACTCGCGCCGGGCTACCGCCTCGGAGAGGAGATCGCGGTCCGGGTGGACCCGGTGCGCGTGTAACAGCCGGCCTGCGGGTACCCGCCCGTCATGGCCGCAGCACCGGGTGAGAGTGCCCAGGATTACCTGCCGGACGCACGGGACCTGGTCTCGCTGGCCGACGCCGCGGCCGGGTGCCGGGGGTGCGATCTGTACCGCGATGCCGAGCAGACGGTGTTCGGTACCGGCCCGGCGTCGGCGCGGATGCTGTTGGTCGGCGAGCAGCCGGGTGACCGGGAGGACCGCGCCGGGGAGCCGTTCGTCGGGCCGGCGGGCCGCCTGCTGGACAAGGCGCTGGCCGCCGCGGCCATCGACCGCGGACAGGTGTATCTGACCAACGCGGTCAAGCATTTCAAGTTCACCCGCGCATCCGGCAGCAAGCGCCGTATCCACAAGACCCCCAGCCGGACCGAGGTGGTGGCCTGCCGGCCGTGGCTGTTCGCCGAGCTGCAGGCGGTCGAGCCGGAGGTGGTGGTGCTGCTCGGCGCGACGGCGGCAAAGGCGTTGCTCGGTAACGACTTCCGGCTGACCGAGCACCGCGGCGAGGTACTGCACGCGCCGGAGACGGATTATGCCGTCGTGGCCACGCCGCACCCGTCGTCGGTACTTCGTGGACCGGCGGAGCGTCGCGCCGCCGGGTTCGACGATCTGGTCCACGATCTCGGCACCGCCGCGGGACTGCTCGACACGGCCGGGCAGCGACGCTGATGGCGGTGCGCATCGGCACCTCCGGCTGGTCGTACGACCACTGGAGAGAAGTGCTGTACCCGCCAGGCCTGCCAACGGCGCGGCGCCTCGATGTCTACGCCGCCGAGTTCGACACCGTCGAATTGAACGCCAGCTTCTACCGGTGGCCGAAACCATCGACCTTCGCCGGGTGGCGGGAGCGGCTGCCCGAAGGTTTCACCATGACGGTCAAGGCATCTCGGGGTCTGACACACGCCCGTCGGCTCAAGGAGCCGGAGCAGTGGATCGAGCGCATCGCCGCGGGATGGGCCGAGCTCGGCGACCGCCGCGCCGCGCTGCTGGTGCAATTGCATCCCGCCCAGGAACGCGACGACGAACGGCTGGATCACTTCCTGACCGCCGTGCCCGACGAGATTCCGGTGGCGATGGAACTGCGCCATCCCTCCTGGGATGCCTCGGCGGTGTACGACATCCTGCGCAGACACGACGCCGCCTACGTCGTGATGAGCGGGCCGGGGTTGCCGTGCATCGTCACGGCCACCGCGGGCCTGGCCTACCTGCGATTGCACGGGCCCGATGACGCCCCCATCTACGCGGGCGGCTACAGCGACGCCGAACTGCGCCGGTGGGCCGAGCAGATCCGGGTGTGGGACCGGGAGGGCCGAGATGTGCTGGTGTATTTCAACAATGACCTCGGCGGGCATGCGGTGCGCGATGCGCGGCAGTTGTCGGCGCTGGTGTCCGAGCGGGTGACCCGAATCGAGTAGCGCACTGCTCGGCCGACCGCTACCGACGGCTAACTGCGGTTGACCTGGACGGCCTCGCTGATCAGGGCCTTGAAGGCCCCCGGGTCCAGGCGGTCGTCCTCACGCAGATCGATGGCGCGCCGTACACCGGCGTCCAGGCTCGCGTTGAACAGTCCGTCCGGGTCGTGCATCGAGGCGCCCTTGGCGAAGGTCATCTTCACCTTGTCCTTGTAGGTCTCCACCGTGCAGATCAGGCCGTCCAGCGAAAACGTCGGTACGCCATCGGGATTCGACGGCTTGCGCCACTTCATCTCTTCGACCACGTCCGGTTCGGCCTGCTTGATCAATGCGCGGATCTCCTCGACCCGAGCGGTGCGCCAGTCCTGTGCCATGGCCACCAATGTACGACGGATGTCGCTGCGATCGGTCAATGCCCCGCCGGCCGCAGCATCGAATAGACCACCGGCCCGTGCTCGATCCGTGTGATGGCGGTGACGTCGAACCCGGCCCGCTCGTAGAGCCGCACGTTGCGCTCGCCGACGGTTTCCAGGGCCACCGCGGCGTTCCCGACCGCGGCGAGCCCCGCCTCGATCACGGCGCCGCCTAGCCCGGCACCTTGACTGTCCGGGTGCACACCGACGGTGGCCAGATTCCACGCGCCGTCCGACTGCGGCGGAACGTTGGCGGCGGCAAGGACATCCAGCCGATCACCGTGCAACCCGGCCACCGCCTGCTGTATATCGGGGGCAGGCTCCGGCGCATCGGGCGGGAGCAGCGAGATCACGGCGCGCAGGTCGTCGTCGACCAGCACGATGCCCTCGTCCAGTGCGTAGCCGAGATAGAGCCGTTGCAGCCGATGCAACCGGTCCGCGTAGCCGTCCTGCGGGATCGCCCATCGTGTCCAGGGGTAGGCGTCGAACGCAGCGGCCAGGGCGGCGGCAGCAGCGTCGAGGTCGGTCGCAGTCGCGGGTCGGATAGTCACGATGCTCGACGGTATACCTACGGGCTACCGGCGCAGCACCGCATCCAGGGCGGACATCAGCTGGGCAGCCCGGCTCCGGCCCGCCGGGGCCTTTGGGTACCGAGACAAAATGCCGACCAGTTCGGGCGTGGCCCGTTCGCGGGCCCGGGCGATCATCGCGTCACCGGTCCCGGGTTCGTCCCCGGCACGGAGTTCGGCGATCCGTGCGGCGTTGGCCGCCGCACGCAGGATGTGCCCGACCTGGTGTCCATCGGCGATGGGGTGCAGGTAGGCAGCCGAGGCGGCGTCGCCGGCGGCCTGTGCGGCCAGGCGGGCGGCTTCGGTGGGGGCGTCGCTCGCCGCGCGGTGCGCCTCCATCGAGGTGACCCGCTGAAGCTTGGATCGCGGTGCGCCCGCGATGAACGCCTCGGCAGCTCCGATGGCCGCACGGGGCCGCGGATCGTCGGGCCGCTCGTGTTCGAAAACCGGCAGCAGCTCCGCGGCGAAGGCGGTGACATAGCCGGCGACGCACCGTAGTTCGTCGGCGGTGAGCTCGAAGTCCCCCGGCATCTGCCCCTCAGTGCCGCAGGTAGCGCTGATAGGTGGTGCCGTCGGCGAAGGTTCGGTGCTCGGCCAGCCGGAGGTCCAGGTGCACGTCGTCGGGCAGGGCGCGCAGCCCGCCACCGATCATCTTGGGAACCACGAAGAACCGGAAATCCTCGACCATGCCCGCCCTGATCGCCGCGGCGGCGGTGGTGGGCCCGAAGATCTCGACGTGGTCCGGCACCGAGTCGACGATCTGCCGCAACTCGTCGAGCCCGAGTTCGGGGATCAGCCGGACCGGTTCCGGTCCGAGTTCGGCGGGTGTCAGCGTCGAGGACACCACGACTTTGTCGATGTCCTTCCAGCGGCTCGCGAACTCGCGTTCCCCCGGGATCGCCTCCGCACCGTCAGGGTAGGTCTCCCAGAACCGCATCAACTCGTAGGTCTTACGCCCCATCACTTCCGTAGACACCTCCGCCATCCGGGCGAGGTGCAGAGCGAACACGTCCGCATCCGGCGCGCCCCACTGGAAGTCGCCGGCGGCGTCGGCGATGTAACCGTCGATGGACACGGACGTGGTGTAACTCAGAATTCCCATGTGGCTCTGACCTCTGCGGGCGGGGAAACTCACCGGCGCAGCGCCGGAAAGATCTCAGACGGGTGCGACCACCCTACGTCGCCCCCGGACCAGGATGATTCCGGCCGCCAGCACGAAGACCAGCAGGCACGCCGCAACCGTGACGATGACCTGCGGGTAATCGCCGGCGAAGCCCTCGGCGGACCGGTGTTTGACGAGGATCGCGGTGAACGCCCATAGCAGCACCGCCCCATAGGCGAGGTCGCGGTTGCGCAGCATCGCCGCGGTCCCGATTGCGGCGGCCACCGCCACGATGATGACGGCCCAGGTGGATTCGGCCAGACCGAATCCGTCCCAGCCCACGCTGACCAGGAACACCGTGACGTTGGCGACGGTCGCCACGGTGATCCAGCCGAAGTAGACGCTGAACGGGACCGCGACCAACCACTTCTCCCGCGTGCTCAGGCTCGCAGCCCTGATGGTCTGCACGATGACCGCCAAGCTGCCCAGGATCACCAGCATCAGCAACACCGACAGGCCGATCAGGTCGAAGTGCCAGGCCAGGATCCAAGCCGCGTTGGCGAGCGAGGAGATCGCAAACAACCGGCCCACCTTGTCCAGCAGGGCGGTGTCACCGCGGTCGGTACGGAACAGACCGAACTGGTAGAGCACGTGCAGGAGCAGCAGCAAGTAGATCACGCCCCAGATGGAGAACGCGTAGCCGGCCGGCGCGAACAGGTTGGGGTAGGCGTCGGACACTTCCCCGGTTTGGATGCCGTTGATCGGCAGCGCGTTCGCCAGGCCGTTGATCGCGACCATCACCAGGTACGTTGCCGCCACCAGCAGGCTGATCGGCCGTACCGCCGTGTTCGTCATTGCAGAGTCCATCCGTTCCTCGCGGCAGGCCTCTGCTCCGGTCGCAGGGCCGAGCTTTGATACCCCCGATCGCCGGAGTTCATACCTGGGCGCGGTGACCCGATCCCCTACGATGATCGCGTGCTGGCCTCCCTCTTGGCGTTCACCGCGGCGGCGGTGATGATCGTCGTGCTGCCCGGGCCGGACACCCTTGTCGTGGTGCGCAGCATCGTGCGCGGCGGCCGCGCCGAGGGGATCCGCACCGGCCTGGGAGTGCTGTGCGGGCTGATGGTCTGGGTGCTCGCGGCGGTGCTGGGCGTGTCGGCGATGCTGCAGGCCAGCGAAGTCGGTTACGACGTCCTACGGATCCTCGGGGCGAGCTACCTGGTCTGGATGGGCGTGCAGACGATCCGGTCGCTGCGACGCGAGGCGCCCACCGAGTTCGCGGAGACGCCGAGGTCGTCGCGGCTGTTGAACTCGACCGGTTTCACGGCCGGGTTCCTGACCGATCTGCTGAACCCCAAGGTCGGCGTTCTCTTCATCAGCTTCCTGCCCGGATTCGTGCCCGAGGGCTACTCGGTGACCACGACGACGCTGGGCTTCGGCGCGCTCTACGTGGCGCTGACGGCGGTCTATTGTGCCGCGCTGGTCGCGGCCTCCGGAAAGATCCTGGCCGCGATGCGCACCCCGCGCATCCGCCGTCGGATCGACGGGGCGGCCGGGCTGACATTGATCGGGTTCGGCGTGCGGATCGCCACGGAGCGGTAACGATGGCCACCCGCTGGTCGGGCGTGACCATCGATTGTGTCGATCCCGTTCGGCTGGCGGCTTTCTGGTCGGCGCTGCTCGGCGTGCCGGTGTCGGGTGAGCATGGCGAGGACCCGAAGTGGGCGACGGTCGGCTCACGCTCCGGGTCGGTGCCCAGACTCACCTTCCAGCGAGTCCCCGAGTCCAAGGCCGGGAAGGTGCGCATCCATCTCGATGTCGAGGTCGACGACATCGACACCGGCCGCCGTCACGTCGAGGAACTCGGCGGGCACTTCTCGGGCACACGACATGACTACGACGAGGGCGTCGTGCTGAACATGTTCGACCCCGAGGGCCACGAGTTCTGTCTGGTGCAGTACTTCGACGGGCCCGGGCGGACCTGCTGACGCGCCCTCGGTCCGCCGGCAGGCACGTAGCCTGACGTCATGGGTAAGGGCCGGGACGAAGGTCCGTTCTTCCACGGAACCAAAGCCGAACTGAGGGCCGGAGAGCTGCTCACCGCGGGCTTTCCGTCCAACTATCGGCCCGAGATCCTGATGAACCACATCTATTTCACGGCCCTGCGCGACGGCGCGGGGTTGGCCGCCGAACTCGCCGCCGGCAACGGTCCGCCGCGGGTATATCTCATCGAGCCGACCGGTGACTTCGAGAACGATCCGAACGTCACCGACAAGAAGTTCCCCGGCAATCCGACCCGTTCCTACCGCAGCCGGGAACCGCTACGGGTCATCGCCGAAGTCGATGACTGGACACGGCCGTCCCCCGAGGTGCTTCGGGAGTGGCGGCACCGACTGGCCGTGCTGCGAGCGGATGAGCGCGGCGAGATCATCAACTGAGGAATCGACCCCGGCTACCGCACCCGCTATCTGCCGGGCGACCTCCTCCGGGGCGAGGTTTGTGGTGTCCACAACTTCGGCCTCGTCGTGCAGCCACGTGCGGGCCGCAGCCGCGTAAGCATCCAGATGGTCGATACGAAACGTCGAGTAGCCCATGACGCGGTCGTCCTCGATACGCGAACGAAGGGTGTCCTGATCAGCATGAAGTACGAAGTGCCGCAGCGGTATTCCGTACTGCTCCAGGCTCGTTCTGATCTCGCGCCAATACGGCTCGACCAGTACCGTCATCGGAACCACCAGGGTGCCACCGGTGTACTCGAGAAGTCTGCGGGCGGTCTCGACCACCAGTGGCCGCCAAGGCGGCCAGTGCTGGAAATTGTCCGTCTCCGGCAGCCCTGGCTCGATACGCATCAGCATCTCGCCGACCATCTCGGCGTCAAACACCCGCGAGCTCGGAATCAGTTGCTGTACGAGTGCACTCGTCGTTGTCTTGCCGACGCCGTGGGTGCCGTTCAGCCAGACGATCATGAACTGAACACTAGCGACACGCACCTGGTCGAGGGCTCGGTCATATCTTTGCGGAAGTCATGCCCGGCGATCCACCCTCGCGAACGCTGCTAGTTGCGTTCGATCGGCAACCACAGCTCGCAGGTCGCGGTGCTGAAATCGGGTGAGCGATCGAGGACCGCGACGATCGACGGACCGGGTCGCAGCCGCCAGGGGTTGGACGGAAACCACTCGGTTGCCGTCGCGGCCCAGGCCGCCTGCAGAGCGGCGGGATGCTCGCCGGAGGTGCGGAACACCGCCCAGGCGCCGGCCGGCACCTCGATGACATCGAGGTCGTCGGGCACCGCGGTGTCGGCGTCGACGGCCACACCGTGCAGGTAGGTCAGGTCAGTGCCCTCTGCGTAGTCAGGGTCGACATCCGCGCTCACCTGCAACAGGCCCGCCGGATCCGTGTCACCCAGCTCTTTGAGCCTGTCGTGCTCGGCGGCCGGCAGCGCCGAGATGTGCGCCTGGATATGCGGGTTGATGCCATGGTGGATCAGCGGCACGCGGGCAGCGTGGCCGATCAGACGAAAAGCTCGACGGTCAAGGATTCGGGCATCCATGGGGGTAGTCCCTTCGACGGTCAGGCGGAACCTGAGTTGCTGTTGACTGCGAAGGGGGCCGCCGTTACGACGTACCTCACCGTGACTCACCCCGTGCACGGCGCGGAATGCACGGCCGAACGCCTCGGTCGATCCATACCCGTACCGCACGGCGATGGTCAGCAGATCCTCGTCACCGATCACGTCGGACGCAGCCACGGTCATGCGGCGCCGACGCACGTACTCGGACACCGGCATCCCCGCCAGCGATGAGAACATCCGGCGGGCGTGATATCCGGTCGTCCCCATCCCGGCGGCGAGCTCGTCGAGGTCGAACTCACTGCCGAGGTTTCTCTCGATCTCGTCGACGAGCCGATTAAGAATGTCGATCATGGTCGCTCCCTTCATGATCCACTCTCGGCAGCGAACGGACCGCGCGCCCGACATCTGCGGTCCGATTCGATCGGACTGCGTGGCGTCGGGAGCCTAAGAGCCAGGAGGTCACGGGTCGCGACGCGATTCGGGCTCGGGACTCGAGATGACGGTGGATGTCGTCGACGGTCTCCGGAACGCTCAGATCCGAGGGGTGGTACCGCAGCGTTAGCTGCTCCAAAGCGCGCTGTTCGGGGTTTACGGCGCCCATATCGGCCCGGCCGTTGACGATCATGCGCCGGAAACGTCGCCGCGGATGTGAACGCTGTTCGACAGACTCTCCGCGAGCGCCTGGGCGACCGTCGACTTTCCCGCTGCCTGGATGCCGGTGACGACGATGATGGGACGTCCCCGCTCAATCAGTCTCGGACGCATCTGCGTTTTCGAGAGCGACCAGGAGGGCCTTCGTGTCGGGGAGAATGATCTCTTCGACGACCTTCCCCCAGACCACCCGCCCGAAGTAAACACCTCTATAGACCAAGCGTCCGTTTTGCTCGGTGTGGTAGCGCGTTGCCACGCGGGTCGACCACGGTCCACCTTCGACGAGCGTTTCGTCTACCACGAAGCGGAGGTTCGGCAGCCGCCGAAGCAACTGATCGCGCAGCCATTCGCGAACCGCGTCGGCACCGCGAATGTCAGCCGATAGCGGATGGTCTCCGAGGAATACGAAGTGCATGTCGTCGGCAAGCGGCGTCTCGTCAAAACGTTGCTCCGACAAACGCCGCCACCCCGCGGCCGCCTGCTTACGCACCATCCAGCGGTAGATCATCACAGGAGCGTATTCCGAAATGCTGCCCCGAAAGCGGGTTTGGTCACACGTTGAAGCGGATCTCCACCACGTTGCTGCTACCCATCACGCCATGCTGACCCAGACAATCTGGCCAGCGACAAGTAGGGCGACGAGCATGAGCAAGGCCACGTCGACTGTGCGGACACGTTCGCTGTCAACGGGATCCATCCTCATCTCCCGGGCAATGAGGAACAGGGGAAACGTGAAGCTGATGGCAACGATGAATCCACCAAAGATGTACAGCCAGACGAACTTCACGCCATGCTTTCGCGCTTCGAAAACCATCAAGACCACAGCGGCAAGCGCCAGTGCCACTAGGTCGCCTGTGTACGACCGGCTCGCCGGCGTGATTTTCAGATCGTTCATGAAGTTGTCCATGAACCCAGCGAGCGTATAGCTGAGATTCGGCACCCACGTAGCGAGGAGTCCCACGACCGAGATGACTGCGTAGAACGCACACCGCACGGTCCGCGAGGCGAATCCGCGCAACGGTGTCTCGGCGCCATCAGCTGAAGTCATGCGACAACGCTAGGCGGATTTGCGCATTCGAGTATCACAAACTAGCCAACCCGTGGGTCACCACCACCTACTTGGCAGCGGCTTTACCGCCAGACATTGCTTGAAATCGGAACTCCACCACGTCACCATCCACGTTGACTAGTTTTGCCCCTCCAATAGGTGGGCGTACGGGTCAGCCTCGCCACCAACAGATTCCGGCATCGGGTAATAGGTCTTGATGAGTAGGTTTCCGTCGTCATCCCAGGCAAAGGTCTCGATGCTGTGGGCAACGCCGACGTTCGGCTCGGTGCCGAAGTGGTTCTCGCACACCCATGCCATCTCGTTGCCGTTGACCTGAACGGTGATCATCTTGATCTGCAGAATTGGCTGAAACATGTCGAAGGCATCAGATGTGGCAGCGGCGAAACCGTGCTTCTCCTCGGTGCCGACCGGGTCGAACATCCGAACCTCACCAGGACAGAGGGTGCGCCACGATTCCACCCACTCGTCCTTCTTGCCCGCGTTCCACAGATCAGCGTGCTTAGACGCGTGCGCCAAGCGAGCCTTCCGGCTCGGTACCTTGCTCATCTCAGCCCGTCTCCGTTCCATCGAGGTGATGGTCACGATAGCTGGACACCTGTCCAGCCGGAAGGGCCTATTTCTTGGACTGCGATCTAGACGTTGAAGCGGAACTCCACGACGTCCCCGTCGGCCATCACGTAGTCCTTGCCCTCCATCCGGACCTTGCCGGCCGCCTTGGCCGCGGCCATTGACCCGGCCTCCACCAGGTCGTCGAAGGACACCACCTCGGCCTTGATGAAGCCCTTCTCGAAGTCGGTGTGGATGACACCGGCCGCCTTGGGCGCGGTGTCGCCGCGGTGAATCGTCCACGCGCGGGACTCTTTCGGTCCGGCGGTCAGATAGGTCTGCAGGTTGAGGGTGTGAAAACCGGCCCGTGCCAACGCATCCAGACCGGGTTCGGTCTGACCGATGGACTCCAGGAGCTCGGTCGCCGACTCGTCGTCGAGTTCGATCAGCTCGGACTCGATCTTGGCGTCCAGGAACACCGCATCCGCCGGCGCCACCAACTCCCGCAGCTCGGCCTTGCGGGCCTCGTCGGTGAGCACCGACTCGTCGGCGTTGAACACGTACAGGAACGGCTTGGTGGTCATCAGGTTCAGCTCCCGCAGCACCGTGGCGTCCGCACCCGCGGAAAACAGGGTCTTGCCCGAGTCCAGCACGGCCTGCGCGGCGACGGCCGCCTCCAGCAGCGGCTTGCGGTCCTTGTTGTTGCGCGCCTCTTTCTCCAGCCGCGGGATGGCCTTCTCCAGGGTCTGCATATCGGCCAGGATCAGCTCGGTTTCGATGACCTCGATATCCGAGCGCGGGTCCACCCGGCCGTCCACATGCACCACGTCGTCATCGGCGAAGGCCCGCACCACCTGACAGATGGCGTCACATTCGCGGATGTTGGCCAGGAACTTGTTGCCCAGCCCGGCCCCCTCGGAGGCGCCCTTGACGATGCCCGCGATGTCGACGAACGTCACCGGCGCCGGCACCGTCTTCTCCGAGCCGAAGATCTCGGCGAGCTTGTCCAGCCGCGGATCGGGCAGCGCGACCACGCCCTCGTTCGGTTCGATCGTCGCGAACGGATAGTTGGCGGCCAACACGTCATTGCGCGTCAGCGCGTTGAATAGCGTCGACTTCCCGACGTTCGGCAGACCGACGATTCCCAGGTTCAAGCTCACGGACTCCAGAGTCTAGAGGTTGTGACGGGGTCCTCCGCGCGTGCTGGCAACACGTCCCCAGGAACAGCCGGTACGGTCAACGTGTGCCAGGTCAGTCCGCGGAGCCGACGGAGTCGGTGACCCGCCGTTCCGCGCCGACTCCAGAGTCGGGCGCCCGCCGATCCGTGCTCACCGATGCGCAGACCCTGTTCGCCGGTCTGCCGGACCGGCTGCCGGTGAAGATCCCCTGGTGGGGCGCCACCCTGCTCGCGGTGACGTTGACGGCGGTGGGCTTCGCCTACGACGCGGGCGCCGGTAACGGTGAACTGGGCGCGGTCTTCTCCACCTTCTACGTGCTCGGCTGCCTGCTGGCGGTCGTGCTGGTGCAGCGGCCCGGGTTGTTCACCGCGATGATCCAGCCGCCCCTGATTCTGTTTGTGGCCGTACCTACCGCGTACTTCCTGTTCCACAGTTCTCAGATCGACGGGCTCAAGGACATCTTGATCAACTGCGGGTATCCGCTGATCGAGCGGTTCCCGTTGATGTTCTTCACCTCGGCCGTGGTGCTGCTGCTCGGCGCGGCGCGCTGGTATCTGCTGCGCGGCGTACCGGAGTCCACCGACGAAGGCGCAGCACCGACCGCCTCCCCGCGCCGGGCGGCCCGCCGTTTCGCCCGCACCGATGACCCCGCCGAGGAGTCCGAACGGCCGCGCGCCGCGCGCCGACCGCGCCGCGACACCGCCGAGCCGGCTGACCGGCCGCGCCGGTCCCCGCGCACCGGCACGCCGTCGCGTGCCCGGCACAACCGCCCGCCGGAATCCGATATCGCCGCGTCGGCCGCGGCGGCCGATCGCCGTGAGCGCGCCGCCGCGCGCGAGCGCTCGGGCCGTCCCCGTCGCCACCCGGAGTCCCCCGCCGACCCGACCCGGCATTCCCGCCGCCGCGATTCCCGGGATCAGCGCGACCCGCGGGAACCCCGGCGCCGCGGCTACGACAGCGCCTACGGCGCCCAGTTCGAGGCACCGGACTCCTACGAGCGACCCCGCCGCCGGCCGCGCCCGGACGGCTACGAGTCCCGCTTCGAAGAGTCCCGCTTCGAGCCGGGCCACTCCCCCCGCCCCGACGACCGCTACGCCGATCCGTACGCGGAGCGGCCCCGGCGCCCGGCGCCAGACCCCAGCCACCACCCGGTGTCCCGGGTGCGCTACCGCAGTTCCGGGGATGAGCCCCGCAACAGCCACCGGCGCGACGCGGACTTCTGGGACAGCGAGAACTGACCGGGCGCCTCACGCCACCGCGCGCAGGAATCCCCCGGCCGCGTCCACCGCGGGCCCGGAGGTCCCGGCGTCGCTGACGAACACCGCCACCGCGAGGTCGCCGCGGATCCCGACGAACCAACCGTGCGCGTGGGTGTCGTTGATGTATTCGGCGGTGCCGGTCTTGCCCAGCACGCCGTCGATGTCCTGCAGCTGGCGGGCGGTGCCGTCGGTGATGGTCTCGCGCATCATGGTCCGCACCTGTTCGTCCACCCCGCCGGGTAGCGGTTCCGGGCTGCGGTCGGCGACGCCCGGCGCCCCCTGCACGATGGTCGGGGCGGGCACCGACCCGTGCGCCAGCGTCGCAGCCACCAGCGCCATCCCGAACGGCGAGGCGGTGACCTTGCCCTGCCCGATGCCCGCCTCCACCCGCGCTGCCGGGGTGTCGGCG
Organism: Mycobacterium sp. AMU20-3851; assembly: GCF_043974665.1. Taxonomy (NCBI): domain Bacteria; kingdom Bacillati; phylum Actinomycetota; class Actinomycetes; order Mycobacteriales; family Mycobacteriaceae; genus Mycobacterium; species Mycobacterium sp. AMU20-3851. The sequence goes on along the minus strand of NZ_CP146371.1, from coordinate 1,167,082 downwards.
ACCGGCACCGAGCCGGTGACGGTCGTCATGCCCGGCGCGACGTAGTCGATGCCGAGCCCGAGTTGCGCCGCCGCCCGGGTCAGCCCGTCGGGCGGCAGGTTGACCGCGAGCCGGCCCATGGTGGTGTTGCAGGACCGCGCGAACGCCGTGTGCAGCGGGACGTCGCCGAGTTCGAAGTTGTCGTCGTTGGGGATCTGGCGGCCTTCGATGTTCTCGGTGCCCGGACACCCGACGATGCTGTCGGGGGTGACCTGGCCGGCCTGCAGCGCCGCGGACACCGTGACGGTCTTGAACGTCGAGCCCGGCGGGTAGAGGCCGGTCAGGGCGATCGGGCCCTGGGCGTCGGCCGGCGCGTTCTGCGCGACGGCCACCAGGTTGCCGGTGGACGGCTCGATCGCCACCAGCGCGGCGCGGGTTGCCAACGGCGCGAGCGCCGCTTCGGCGGCCCGTTGCATGCCGGTGTCCAGGGTGCTGGAAATGTCGCCGACCGGCTCCGCGTCCCGCCCGCCCACCCGTTTCGGGCCGGAGGCGGTGTCGGCGGTCACCGCCCACCCGACGGCGGCGTCGGTGCGCTGCTGCCACAGCTCGGTGAGCCCGGACAGCACCGGGGAGGTCAGCGCCCGGTCGGTGGCCAGCAGCCGGGTCTGCGGGCGCAGGGTGACGTTCGGCAGCACCGCGAGTTGCTCGCGGATCGGAGCCAGGTCCTCCTCGCGCAGGGTGACGGCCGTGACGGGCCGGCCGGCGGCGAGCTCGGCGGCCAGCGACTCGGCGGTGATCGTCGGCGCGACCGGATTGACCAGGGCGGCAACGGTATTCACATCGACGCCGGGAGCGATGTCGACCAGGGTGACGATGTGCTGGGTGAGCAGGTCCGCGCCGGTGCGATCGAGCACCCGGGCGGCCGGTGCGGGGGCGAGGGTGCTGTAGGACAGTGGGCCCGCGTCCAGGCCGGGGGCGACGGTGGCCGGATTCCACCCGACCCGCCAGTCCTCGCCGTCGGCGGCGGCCGCACCCTCGGTCGTGTACGCCCACTCGGTCTGCTTCTCGGGCCCGAACTTCCACGCCGCCGCCAGCGTGAACGTCGCCGCGTCCTCTTCGCGCCGCACCTCGGACACCTCGAACCGGACGTCCTTGCCCAGGCTGGCGTACAGCTCGTCGAGCGTGCCGGTGGCCGCGTCCGGTTCGCCGGTCAGCGCCGCCGCGGCGGCCGCGTCACCGCGATTGAGGGCGTCCACGAACCCCTGCAACGCGGTGTTCAGCCGGTCTTCGGTGTCGCTGCACCCGGCAAGCACCAGGACGAGAGTGAGGAGGACAGCCGAGAATCCGCGTAGAGAGCCCACAGGGCTCGAACGTACCCGTCAGCTACGCGGCGGACGGATCTCGCGCGGCAGCGTGAACACCAGGGTCTCGTTGGCGGTGGTCACCGGTTGCACGGTGCCGTAGCCATATTCGGCGAGTCGGTCCAGCACACCGCGCACCAGGATCTCGGGCACCGAGGCGCCGGAGGTGACGCCGACGGTGGTGACCCCGGACAACCAGGCCGGGTCGATGCCGTCGGCGTAGTCCACCAGGTAGGCGTGCTGCGAGCCGGCGTTCAGCGCCACCTCGACCAGCCGCACCGAGTTCGACGAGTTCTTCGAACCCACCACGATGACGAGTTCGCATTCGGGAGCCATCGCCTTCACCGCGACCTGCCGGTTCTGGGTGGCGTAGCAGATGTCGTCGCTCGGCGGGTCCTGCAGCGTCGGGAACTTCTCCCGGAGCCGGCGCACGGTCTCCATGGTCTCGTCGACGCTCAGCGTGGTCTGCGACAGCCAGATGACCTTGTTGGGATCGCGCACCGTGACCTTGTCGACGGCGTCCGGGTTGTCGACGACCTGGACGTGGTCTGGAGCCTCACCGGCGGTCCCGACGACTTCCTCGTGACCCTCGTGGCCGACGAGCAGGATGTCGTAGTCGTCGCGGGCGAACCGCTTGGCCTCGTTGTGCACCTTGGTGACCAGCGGGCAGGTGGCGTCGATGGTCTGCAGATTGCGTTCGGCCGCCTCTTCGTGCACCCAGGGCGCCACACCGTGCGCGGAGAACACCACGATGGCGCCCTCGGGCACCTCGTCGGTCTGTTCGACGAACACCGCACCGGCCTTGGCCAGCGTGTCGACGACGTAGCGGTTGTGCACGATCTCGTGCCGCACGTAGATCGGTGCGCCGTGCTTTTCCAGGGCGCGTTCGACGGTCTCGACGGCCCGGTCCACCCCGGCGCAGTAGCCGCGCGGTTCGGCGAGCAGGACGCGCTTGCCGGCAACGGGCGACGCCACCGAGCTCGTCGCGCCCGGGATTCCCATGTTGACGGTTGGTGGCATGCATCAAGGGTACTTACCCGCGCCGCGACCGGGCCAGCCGTAGGCTGCACACATGTCAACTGCACCGTACGGAGTCCGACTGTTGGTGGGTGCTGCGGTAACCGCACTGGACGAGACGCGCAAGCTGCCCCAGACCATCCTGACCTACCCGATGACGGTGGCCAGCCAGCTGGCCCATCTGGTGATGAAAGTGCAGCAGGACGTCGCCGACCTGGTCAATCGGGGCGACGAGACCCTGGAGGAGCTCTTCCCGCCCAAGGATGAGCAGCCGGAGTGGGCCACCTTCGACGAGGACCTACCGGCCGATCCGTTCGCCAATCTCTCCGACGATGACGATCCGGCCGGCGACGACGGCGGGACCGCCACGGTGACGCGTCTCACCGAGGGCCGTTTCGCGCTGTTCAGCGAGGGCGAGGCGCAGCCGGAGAGCGTGGCGTCGACGGACACCGCGGCGAGCAACGGCTCGGCCCCGGCCATCGTCGAGGACCTCGGCTACGAGTCGCTGACGCTGGCGCAGCTGCGGGCCCGGCTGACCTCGCTGAAGATCGCCGACCTGGAGGCCCTGCTGGCCTACGAGGAGGCCAACAAGGCCCGCGCGCCGTTCCAGACCCTGCTCTCCAACAGGATCACCCGCGCGTCGGCGAAGTGACCGAGCCCGGCCAGTCCCCGGAGAACCCGTGGCCGGTGCGGGCGGTGGCCACCCGGGTGGCCAAGTGGATCGACCGGCTCGGCACCGTCTGGGTGGAGGGCCAGATCGCCCAGCTCAATGTGCGCCCCGGATCCTCGACCGCCTTCCTGGTGCTGCGCGACCCGGCCGCGGACATGTCACTGTCGCTGACCTGTCCGCGTGACCTGGTGCTCAACGCGCCGGTGAAACTCACCGAGGGCGTGCAGGTGATCGTCCACGGCAAGCCGCAGTTCTACACCGGGCGTGGCAGTTTCTCGCTGCGGGTCAGCGATATTCGCGCGGTGGGCATCGGGGAGCTGCTGGCCCGCATCGAACGGTTACGCCGGCTGCTCGAGGCCGAGGGGTTGTTCGACCGGCGACTCAAACGCCCGATCCCGTTCCTGCCCAACAGGATCGGGCTCATCACCGGACGCGCGTCGGCGGCCGAGCACGACGTCATGTCGATCGTGTCAGGCCGGTGGCCCGCGGCGAGCTTCGCGGTCCGCAACACCGCCGTGCAGGGCCCCAATGCGGTCGCCCAGATCGTCGAGGCGCTGGCGGCGCTGGACGCCGACGACGGGGTCGACGTCATCATCATGGCCCGCGGCGGCGGCAGCGTGGAGGACCTGCTGCCGTTCTCCGACGAGACGCTGTGCCGGGCCGTCGCCGCCTGCCGCACACCGGTGATCAGCGCGATCGGTCACGAACCGGACAACCCGATCTGCGATCTGGTGGCCGATCTGCGGGCGGCCACCCCGACCGATGCGGCCAAGCGGGTGGTGCCCGATGCCGCTGCCGAACAGGCCGGGGTCGACGATCTGCGGCGGCGCAGCGCGCAGGCCCTGCGCAACTGGGTCCGTCGCGAGCAGCACATCGTGGATCAGTTGCGGTCCCGGCCGGTCTTGGCTCGGCCGTTGCAGGCGCTGGAAGCCCGCGCCGAGGAAGTACACCGGGCCCGGCGGACCGCCCGCCGGGACATCAGCCGGCTCATCGCCGCCGAGAGCGACCGGCTCGAACATCTGTCCGCCCGGCTCGCCACGCTCGGCCCGGCGGCCACCCTGGCCCGCGGATACGCGGTGGTCCAGGTGGTCCGGCCCCAGCAGACGGGCGAAGACCGCCCGATCCTGCGGTCGGTCGAGGACGCCCCGGCGGGAACCCGGTTGCGGGTGCGGGTCTCCGACGGTGCCATCACAACAGTCAGCGAGGGTCCAGATGAAGCCCATTAGTCAAATGGGGTACGAAGAGGCGCGCGATGAACTGATCGAGGTGGTGCAGCAGCTCGAGCACGGCGGGCTGGACCTCGACGCCTCGCTCAAGCTCTGGGAAAGGGGGGAAGAACTGGCCAAACGGTGCGAACAGCACCTGGCCGGCGCTCGCCAGAAGGTGGCCGACACGCTCGCCGCGGGCGAGGCCGAAGAAAGCTGACAGCGCGGCTACATCGAGCTTTTGCCACGAGGCCTTCAAAACTGGAACACGTTTCAGTTACTCTCGTCAGATGGCTGACCCAACACTGCGCACCGATCTGGGCCGCGTCCTGGTGACCGGCGGTTCCGGCTTCGTCGGCGCCAACCTGGTGACCACTCTGCTGGAACGCGGCCTGGCCGTCCGTTCCTTCGACCGGGTGCCCTCGCCGCTGCCCTCCCATCCCGAGCTGCAGACCGTCGTCGGCGACATCACCGACGCAGCCGATGTGGCGGGGGCGGTCGAGGGGGTGGACACCATCATCCACACCGCGGCGATCATCGACCTGATGGGTGGCGCCTCGGTCACCGCGGAGTACCGCAAGCGCAGCTTCGACGTGAACGTCGAGGGCACCAAGAACCTGGTGCACGCCGGGCAGGCCGCCGGGGTGCGGCGGTTCGTCTACACCGCGTCCAACAGTGTCGTGATGGGCGGCCAGGACATCCGCAACGGTGACGAAAACCTGCCCTACACCAATCGGTTCAACGATCTGTACACCGAGACCAAGGTGGTCGCCGAACAGTTCGTGCTCGATCAGAACGGTGTGGCGGGCATGCTCACCTGCTCCATCCGGCCCAGCGGCATCTGGGGACGCGGCGATCAGACGATGTTCCGCAAGGTGTTCGAAAATGTGCTTGCCGGGCACGTCAAGGTGCTGGTCGGCAACAAGAACATCAAGCTGGACAACTCCTACGTGCACAACCTGATCCACGGCTTCATCCTGGCCGCCGAGCATCTCGTGCCCGGCGGTACGGCCCCCGGCCAGGCGTACTTCATCAACGACGGCGAGCCGCTCAACATGTTCGAATTCGCCCGCCCGGTCGTCGCGGCCTGCGGGCGGACGCTACCGCGGTTCCGGGTGTCCGGAAAGCTGGTGCACAAGGCGATGATGGGCTGGCAGTGGCTGCACTTCAAGTACGGCATCCGTGAACCTCTGGTCGAACCGCTTGCGGTGGAACGGCTTTACCTGAACAACTACTTCTCCATCGACAAGGCTCGGCGCGACCTCGGATACCAGCCGCTGTTCACCACCGAGCAAGCCCTGGACGAGTGCCTGCCCTACTACACCGAACTCTTCCGGTCGATGGAGTCGCAGGACGCCGAGGCGGTGACCGTCGCGTCCCGGAGCTGAACGCAGCCCCATGTCGATGTTCCGGACCATCGCCAACGGTGACGCCACCATCCGCTATCTGGACTCCGGCGGCGACGACGCGGGCGCGCCGATCGTTTTCGTGCCCGGATTCACCTGTGTGGCCGATGATTACACCGAGATGCCGGCGGTGCTCGGCCGGCGGACAGTCATCGTCGAACTCCGTGGACACGGCGGCAGCACGGCCCCCAGCGGTCCGTTCGACTCCGCGGCGATCGCCGGTGATGTCGGCGCGGTGGTCGACGCCGTCACCGCAGGCCCGGTACACGTGATGACCTTCTCCCGCGGGACCACCTACGCGCTGACATGGGCTCTCGCGCACCCGGATCGGGTGCGCTCGATCTCGATTGGCGACTACACCCCCGCAGAGATCAAGCTCACCGAGGACGTGATGCTCGGTTTGCTCGCCGGCAGATGGCGCGGCACCCCGGTCGGTGAACGGGTCGACCGCGCGGCGGCACTGGCCACCGTGCAGTCGGCCCGGACACGGTCGCTCTGGGAACCGTTGGCGCACTTGCAGCCACCGCTGTTGGCGGTCCGCAGCCCCAACGCACCGGTGGTCGACGACGCAGCGTGGAACCGTTACCGGCAGCTGTTCCCGGACGCTGCGCTGCACGAGTTCACCGACTCCCCTCACGACATCTTCCGGCCCGACCGGGCGCGCTACCCGCAACTGGTCCGCGAATTGGCCGACGTCGCAGACGCGGCACGTTAGTCACGCGCGAACGCGCCGGCAGCCTCCCGCTCAAGATCCAGATAGGTATCGTCGCCGACATCGACGGTCACCCCGAGAATCGTTCCCCCGGTGAAAGTTCCGGGGTTCTGGTACTGCGCCGAGACGTTGTCGCCACTGTCGTAGCCGACGCACAGACCGTCACCGGATAGCGTGAACTTCCCGATCTGGGCGCGCATCGGGCTCTTGGCGACCACCTTGTCATCGACGTAGAGGCTGGTGGTGCCCAGCGACTCGCCGTGCTCACCGGCACTCTCCCGGACGAACTCCATACCCAGCGCGTGCCGGCCGGGCGCGAGTTCCTCGGACACGAACTCCTGCTCCGGTTTGATGCCGAGGAAGTTGTAGACATAGTGCAGCCTGCGGTCTTTGACGAACAGTGCGTGACCGCCGAAACGCGAACCGTGCGCGAAGATGACCCCGGCGGGGTCCGCACCCAGGTCGACAAGGGCGATGATCTTGTACGACCGACCCCGCACGTTCACCGCGACGCCCTCCGGCACCGGCGCCGTCCCGGGATAGTAGACATAGCGGCTGCGCGCAGGTTCGGACTGCGGCCGTTCGATGGTGAGAAGATCCGTGGCGGAGCGGTCATCCAGCGGGAGGACGAAGTTCCGGTCCGCCTCCTCGAACCAGGTTGCGATCAGCGCGTTCAGTTTGTCGGGTTCCTCCGCGGCGAGATCCTTCGATTCCGATCGATCCTCGTCGACGTGGTAGAGCTCCCAGCGGTCCTGGTCGAAATGCCCGGTACTGCTCAACGGCGCGTGGACGGCAGCGGCCTTCCAGCCGCCCTCCCAGATGCCCCTGGTCCCCAGCATCGCGTAGTACTGCCGTTTCTTGGCCGTCGGGGCGTCGGCGTCATCGAAGCTGTACCGCATCGACACCCCGTCGAGCGGATGCTGCGGCACCCCGCGGTAGGTGGACGGCATCTGCACCCCGGCCGCATCGAGGATCGTCGCGACGACATCGGTGGCGTGGTGATACTGCTGGCGCACTTCACCTTTGGATTTGATACCGGCCGGCCAGTGGATCACCATGGGATCGCACGTCCCGCCCGAGTACTGCGAGTACCGTTTGAACATCTGGAACGGCGTGGAGAACGCGACGGCCCACCCCGTCGGATAGTGGTTGTAGGTGTCCGGGCTGCCCAGCGCGTCGAGGTACTGCAGGTTCTCCGATAGTTCGTCGGGGTAACCGTTGAAGAACTTGTTCTCGTTGACCGAACCGTTGCGCGAGCCCTCACCGGATGCCCCGTTGTCCGCGCAATAGAAGATCAAGGTGTTGTCCAGTTGCCCGGTCTGCTCGAGATGGTCGATCACCCTGCCGACCTGAGCGTCGGTGTACTCGGAGAAGCCCGCGAACACCTCCGCCATCCGCGCAAACAACCGCTTCTCGTCATCGCTGAGTGACGCCCACGGTCGCACCGAGTCGGCTTCGGCGGCAACATCTTCGGGCAACGGGTTGATCGGCGTCAATTGGGTGCCTTCGGGAAGGATGCCTTTTGCGATCATGCGTTCCAGCACCCACTCGCGGTAGGCCTCATAGCCGTCGTCGAACTTCCCCCGGTACTTTTCGGCGTAGTCGACCGGACTGTGGTGTGGCGCATGGTTGGCGCCCGGGCAGAACCACATGTACCAGGGCTTGGAGGGGTTGGTGGCTTGCTGGTCACGCAGCATCCGGAGGGCCTGGTCGGCGAGGTCCTTCGACAGGTGGTAGCCGTCCTCGGGTCCGTACGGCTGATCGATGAACCGGTTGTCCTCAACGAGGTCGGGGTACCAGTTGTTCGTCTCGCCACCGATGAAGCCGTAGAACCGGTCGAAGCCCTTCTGCAGTGGCCATTCGGATCTGCTACCGCCGCTGGCCACGTCCTCCTCGGGCACATTGTGGTTCTTCCCTACCCAGAACGTGCTGTAGCCGTTTTCCTGCAGCACCTGCCCGACGGTTGCGCATTCGGCGGGCAGGCGGGCCGCCGCGCCCGGAAAACCGTTGGAGGCCTCGGTGATCGATGCGAACCGATTCACGTGGTGGTTGCGTCCGGTGAGGAAACAGGACCGGGTGGGCGAACACAGCGCCGTGGTATGCCACTGCGAATAGATCAATCCGTTGTCGGCCAGGCGCTGCATGACGGGCATCTCGATGCGCCCACCGAACGGTGACCAGGAGGCCATTCCGGTGTCGTCGTAGAGCACCACCAGGATGTTCGGCGCGCCGTCGGGGGCCTGTCTGAGCGTGTATGGCGACCAGTCCGGCTTCGAGTCACGGACGTCGAGCTCGATCTTGCCGTGGAAATCCTGGTTCATGGAAACCCCTCGTCAGCGGGTGATCATGCCGGTGGTCCAATCCTTGCACAGGTTCGTAGAGCGCACAGAACCTTCCCCAAAACGCAACGGCGTCAACGCTTTCGAAAAATATAGAGAGAACACGAATGCTACGAGAAGGCCGCACGAACAGTCCCGAGAAGTGGTCAAGGCCGGCGGCGCTGTAGCGCCCCGGCCTCTGGCTTCCCGCGCGGCGTCTACAGAACCGGGGAAGCTTGACCGAAATGCTACTGCATGCGCGGGGAAGAACCAAACTCAACCCATCTCTCGCACCGGACTCAACCGTCCCGCCGCCATCGCTCGTAACATGCGCACGCTGACCGGCCGCGCCGCGTCGGCGACCTTTTCGAGCAGGTCACCGGCCCGGTCGGCGGCGGTGTCCGGTGGGACCACGTACAGCAGCGCGTTGCGCGCGTGCGTTCCCATGAGGTAGATGGTGTCGCGCGATACCAGGGAGTACTGGTCGACCGAGATGGCGGTGTTTCCCCGGATGATGCGCGATGGCGCCAACGGGAACAGGCTGGGGTCGTACAGCACGCGGCGCACCGAACCCAATGGCAGGCCCATCACCGAGACCAGATCCACCAGAGCGGTGCGCAGGAGGTAGTCGGGGGGCCACCAGGCTCCGTCGACGGTGCCACGTTGGTCGGAGTGGTCGCACAGGGCGAGCCGGGTGGCTGATGGACAGTCGGTTGCGGCATCCGCCATGGGCGATGCTCCCGTCGCTATCAGAGCAATCGCGGACGGCGGCCGAAGAATCGGACACGCGAGGAACCCACGATGATTCGAGAGTAGCCCTCGACGGCCGGGGACCGACGGCGGCCTTCCCATTTTCGCCGGTACCGCCACGATCATCCCTCCGCGGAAGGGCTGTCCCGTCGGCTACTGATCCACTCCTCGCCGATACGCACGGCGGCCGCCACGGAACCGAACACCGTGTCGGTCGCAGGTATCAGTCCGTCGGCACCCAAAGAATCCAGCAGGCCCCCTCTCTGCAGAACCTTCGCCGTGTCCGGGCTGACCCCGGCGATGATGAGCCGGCCGCCGTTGGCATCCAGGTCATCGGCCCATCGGCGTACCGCACCGATCACCCGGGTCGACGGCACATCGGGCAGCGTCCTCAGTCCCAGGACCACGACTGCATTGCGGGAACCGCCGACCTGCGGCCATTCCTCGTCGATTCGCGGCACCTCCGCGAACAGTCCGACGCCGGCGTAGTTCAACACCGTCACCTGGTCACTTGCCACCGCGGTCGGGACCGGGACAAGCCGCCACCCTCCGTCGGACGCCCGAGTCATGGCCTGCAGTTGTGCGGTTTGCGACGCTTTGACGCAATACAGGACCAGTGAGGTGATCGAGCCGATGAGGACAGCGGTGTGCAGCGGGAGTTGGGTGGTGGCCACGAACGTCACCACCATGGCGAGCGCCGACAACGGTGCCGTGCGCGTCACCAGCCGGATGTCCGCCCACCGCCCGGTGATCAATTCGGCTCCGATGACCAGGATGAGGCCGCCGATGACCGGCATCGGGATCAGCTCCGCGGCCGAACCGGCGACCAAAACCAGCACGGCCAGCCAGATTCCGGCGAAGACACCGGCCCACCGCGTCTGCGCACCGGCCGACACCGACACACCCGTACGCGACAGCGACCCGCCTGTCGGCAGGGCTCCGAAGAATCCTCCCGCGATATTCGCCGCGCCCTGGGACACGAAATCCCCGGATGTGCTCGGCCGGCTTCGATCCGGATTGGGGACCGCCGCCGAGATCCCCGCGGCCTGCGCGAGTCCGACGAGCGCGACGGCCAAACCACCCACCAGCAGATCGGGTATGGCCCCGAAGTGCGGAACGACGAACGGCGGCAGAGCATTCGGGATGGAGGCGATATCGCCGACGACTTCCACGTCGGTAGCCGCCACGGTGACGACCACGGTCACGACCAGCAGAGCGATGAGCGTCGCGAAGGCCTCGAGCGGTCGGATGAGTTTGAAGACCGCCCACACACCGACGGTGGCAGCCGCCACCGAGCACGGCGCAGGGTCCCACTCGCCGATATGCCCGAAGGCGTTCACGAACTTGCCGACGGTGTTGTGGCTGTCCGGTGTGTAGCCGGTCGCATCGCCGATCACCCCGGCGATGATCTGCAGCGCGATACCGGTGGTGAAACCGGTCATCACCGCGTTGGAGACGAAATTCATGATCGACCCGAAATTCAGCAGCCCGAAAATCAGCATCACCATCCCGACGACAACCACCAGGGCCGCGACGTCGGCCGGATCGCCGGGATCGAGGCCGGCATCGGTCAGCACGCTGCGCGACGACAGCGCCAAGGCGCTCGTCAGGGTGGTCACCATCAACACGGTGCGGGCGAGAACGGATCCCACGATGGTCGACACGATCCCGGAATACAGACCGGCCACAGGATTGAATCCACCGATACTCGCGTACGCCATTCCCTCGGGTATCGAGAACAACCCCGTCACCAGGCCGCCGACGACATCCCGGAATCGGGGTTTGCCCAATGCCGGCCTGGTTTTCACGGTACCAACGATGCCAGGCCGAGAACCGCGGTGTCGTGCTTCGACAAGACCGACCGTGCCGGCCGAGCGCTACTGGGTGAATGCGCAGAACACCGGGCGCGAATTATCAGCCGAACCTGTAGCGCCCGCGGCCCCTGCCCTTTACCGTGAACCGGGTACGCCTCTTCTGCGATGACGGAGCATGCCATGCCGAACGGAAAGCCCAATATCCTGGTCATCTGGGGTGACGACATCGGTATCACGAATCTGAGTTGCTACAGCGACGGTTTGATGGGCTACCGGACGCCGAATATCGACCGGATCGCCGCCGAGGGGATGCGGTTCACCGACTCCTACGGTGAGCAAAGCTGCACCGCCGGACGGGCCGCGTTCATCAGTGGGCAGAGCGTGTACCGCACCGGAATGAGCAAAGTCGGCGTGCCCGGCGCCGATATCGGTTGGGCCGCCGAGGATCCCACCATCGCCGAGTTGCTCAAACCACTCGGCTACGCCACCGGCCAGTTCGGCAAGAACCACTTCGGCGATCTCAACAAGTACCTGCCCACGGTGCACGGCTTCGACGAGTTCTTCGGCAATCTCTATCACCTCAACGCAGAGGAGGAGCCGGAGAACCCGGACTACCCGCCGAAGGAGCAGTTCCCGCGGATGTACGAGGCCGCCCGCCCCCGGGGTGTGCTGCGCTGCTGGGCCACCGACGAGGTCTCCACCGAACCCGACGACCCGCGCTGGGGCCCGGTCGGCAAGCAGCGCATCGAGGACACCGGTCCGCTGACCAGACAGCGGATGCAGACCATCGACGACGAGACCACCGAGGCCTGCATCGACTTCATGCGACGCCAGGTCGACGCCGACACACCGTTCTTCGTCTGGATGAACATGACGCACATGCACGTGTTCACCCATACGAAGCCGGAGAGCATCGGCCAGGCCGGGCGGTGGCAGTCGCCCTACCACGACACGATGATCGACCACGACCGCAACGTCGGGCAGCTGCTGGACGCCGTCGACGAACTCGGCATCGCCGAGGACACCATCGTCGTCTACTCCACCGACAACGGTCCGCACGCCAATACCTGGCCCGACGGTGCCACCACCCCGTTCCGCAGTGAGAAGAACACCAACTGGGAGGGCGCGTTCCGGGTACCGGAGTTGATCCGCTGGCCCGGGCGGATTGCCGCCGGATCGGTCTCGAACGAGATTGTGCAGCACCATGACTGGCTACCGACGTTTCTTGCCGCTGCCGGGGACCCCGATATCTGCGACAAGCTGAAGAAGGGGCACCGGGCCGGGGCGGACGGGAACACCGAGTTCAAGGTCTTCATCGACGGTTACAACATCCTTCCGTACCTGACCGGCGAGGCCGAGGAGAGCCCGCGCCAGGGGTTCGTCTACTTCTCCGATGACTGCGATGTGCTGGGGCTGCGGTATGACAACTGGAAGGTCGTTTTCCAGGAGCAGCGTTGCCAGGGCACGTTGCAGGTGTGGGCCGAGCCCTTCACGCCGCTGCGCGTTCCCAAGTTGTTCAACTTGCGCACCGACCCGTTCGAGCGCGCCGACATCACGTCGAACACCTATTACGACTGGATGATCCGACGGGCCTTCCTCGTCTTCTACGCGAGTGTGATCGTCACCCAGTTCCTGGAATCGTTCAAGGAGTTCCCGCCCCGGCACCCACCCGCCAGCTTCACCATCGATCAGGCGCTGGACAAGCTGCACGAATTCCTGGCCAAGGACTGATGCTCGATCGGTGGCGGGACGGACCCGCGAAGTCCGCGATCGTCGACTTCGTGGACCGTGCCACCCGGGAGGTGCCCCCGGCCGAACGGGTCGCGGTGTTCGACAACGACGGCACCCTGTGGTGTGAGAAGCCGGCCTACATCCAGCTGGACTTCCTGGTGCGCCGGTTGGCGCAGCAGGCTGCCCACGACCCGTCGTTACAGGACGACCCGCCCTACCGGGCCGCCGCCGCCGGCGACCTGGCGTGGTTCGGTGACGCCGTCACCAAGCACTACCGCGGTGATGACTCGGACCTGAAAGTCCTTGCCGGAGCCATTCTCTCGGCGTATGCCGGGCTGTCCGTCGAGGAGCACGCCGCGCGGGTGAGGGCCTTCTTCGCCGAGGCCACCCACCCCACGCTGCGCAGACCGTACACCGCCTGCAGTTATGCGCCGATGGTGGAACTGCTCGGGTATCTGACCGCCCACGGGTTCACCAACTACATAGCCTCCGGCGGCGGCCGCGACTTCATGCGCCCCGTCACCGAAGCCATGTACGGCATCCCACCGGAGCGGGTGATCGGCAGTTCCGTCGGACTGGATTTCGTCGACGGGAACCTGCGCACCACTGCGACACCGGAATTCCTCGACGACGGTCCGGTCAAACCGGTGCGCATCTGGGGCCGCACCGGGAGGCGGCCCATCTTCGCGGCCGGGAACTCCAACGGCGATATCGAGATGCTGCAGTTCGTCGATGCGGGACCACTGCCGTCACTGTCGCTGCTGGTGCGCCACGACGATGCCGAGCGGGAGTTCGCCTACACCGCGGGCGCCGAACGCGCACTGGCACTGGCAGATTCGCAGGGCTGGACCATCGCCGGCATGCAGCGGGACTGGGCGCGTGTCTTCGACTGACGATCTGGTCTGGATCCCACCGCGGACGACCACGCTGGGCTCGGATGCGCATTATCCCGAGGAGGGCCCGGCGCGAGCCGCCACCGTCGACGGATTCTGGATCCAGCGGCACACGGTGACCAACGCCCAGTTCGGCGAGTTCGTCGACGCGACCGGGTATCTGACCGTCGCGGAACGCCCGCCGGACCCGGCGCATTATCCGGGTGCCCCGCAGCAGAACCTCGTTCCCGGCTCCATGGTGTTCCGGCGCACCGCGGGTCCGGTGGATCTGCGGCATCTCAGCCAGTGGTGGGTATGGACGCCCGGGGCGTGCTGGAACCATCCGCGCGGGCCGCGATCATCGCTGCGCAACCGGGACGATCACCCGGTCGTGCACATCGCCTTCGAGGACGCCCGGGCCTACGCGGACTGGGCCGGACTATCGCTGCCCAGCGAGGCGCAGTGGGAGGTCGCGGCCCGCGGCGGGCTCGACGGCGCGGTCTACACCTGGGGTGACGCACCCGAGCAACCCGGTGAACACCTCGCGAACTACTGGCACGGCGAGTTCCCCTATCTCCCCGACACCGGGTATGGCAGCACCGCGCCGGTGGGCAGCTTCGCGCCCAACGGGTATGGCCTGTGCGATATGGCCGGCAACGTCTGGGAGTGGACGTCGGACTGGTACGGGCCGGACCGCGCGACCGGAACATGCTGCGCCGCCGACAGCTTCGACCCCGACCAGCCGCAGTTCGCCATCCCGCGCAAGGTCATCAAGGGCGGCTCCTTTCTGTGCGCGGACAGTTACTGCCTGCGCTACCGGCCCGCCGCCCGTCGCCCGCAGATGATCGATACGGGCATGAGCCACATCGGGTTCCGCTGCGTGAGTGGCTAGGCCGCCGCCGGCGCGTCCACGGGGGCCTCGGCGTCGGCCGGCTCGGGTCCGCTCCCGGAGTCTTCGGTATCCACGGAGCCGGAAGGGTCGGCGGGCTCGTCCGGCCGGTTATCCGCCGGGTCACCCGCAAGGGGCTCCGGCGCTGCGAGTTGCTGCAGCTGCTCCTCCCGGGACGGCTCGTCCTCATCGGCCCCGGTGAGATCGACGTCGTCCGCCTCGACGAGTTCGGCCTCGGCTTCGAGGCCGGCCTCCGGTTGCACGGGTTCGGCCACCTCGGCGGCCAAGTCCTCGGCCGGCTGCGGCTCCGGATCGAATGACTCTGCGGCGCCTTCCGATTCGGCGTCCGTCGCGGGGCCATCCCCGGACATCGGCGCCGCAGCGTCATGGTCGGCCGCGGCGAACGCGGGCGCTGGGGCCGGGGCGGGCGCCTTCGCGGGCGCCTTCCACACCAGCCGGCCCTTCGACACGTGCAAGCCCAGCTGCGGTGTCATGCTCGAGTAACCCGCCGCGATCAGCGGCATCAGCAGGGTGTTGAGCTTGTCCACGATCCAGCCGGGAACGCCGAGCTGGCGCAGCGGACGGGTGATGGGCAGGTTGGACTCCGGGATCATGTACGTCAACGTCCGGCCGCCGAGCGAGTTGGTGCGATCCGACACCAGCACCGCGTCCTCGATGCTCTTCTTGCCCGCCGAGGAATGATCGTTGGTGCCGTTGACCGTGTACACCGCGCCCATCACGGCGTTGACCACGGCGAGCACATTCCACGGACGGTCCGGCGGAGCCGCCCAGCCGTCCCACTGCCCATAGACGACCACCGTGTTGTACCGGGTCTCCGGAACCGGTTTGAAGGTGATGCCCAGCAGCGGGATTCGCACGTTGGGCGCATAGGTTTCGCCGAAGCCGCGGGTCTCGCCACCGAAGACGTAGAAGGTGATCCGGTCGGTGGGCAGCGCCTCCGACTCCGGAAGGCTGTGCAGATAGAGGAGTTCCCGGTCGATCACCATGGTGCCCAGGCTGAGACCGACCACCGAGACGGTGTTGCCCTTGGCCAGTTCGGCCAGGATCGTGGCGTGCAGCGCCTGCTGCCCGGCGGCCAGCGACTTGTCACCGCTCAGCGCGCCGATCCCCCACAGCGGGCCGAGCTGTGCCGGGTAGTCCAGGGGGATGGGCGTCATACCCGGCAACCAGTTGGCTCCGACCCGGTTGGCGTACCCGAGCCATCCGTCTTTCGTGAACCCGACGCCGCCGAGGACCCCGGCGATGCCGGGCAGCTCGCTGGGCCGCGCACCGTTGATGCCGATCCGGGTCTCACCGGCGTATGCGTTGGGTGCCGCGATCACGAGCACCGCGGCGCTCAGAACTGCGGCCAGCGCGCGCCATCGGGGCCGCGACATCCCGAAACCACCCCGGAATAGTTTTTTTCGCAACAATTGACACCCCTTGGCGCGCGCTCGAAAACGTCAACACCGAGGGGTTTGACGTGCGTATTGATAAATGACGTTGACGTCAACCTACAGCATCAGCAAACGTCACGCGAGGTGAAATTGTAAGTTTCGTCAATTATGGGTTGTGTCCGGAGCGCGCCCGACCGCCGCGACGGCATCCACCGATGACCTGAGCGGAGACCCGCGGGTTCGCTAAGGTTTGGAACACGTTCCAATTCGTCCCTGGAGGGTGGTCCATGACCGATACCGTGCTGGTGACCGGAGCCTTCGGGCTGGTCGGTTCGGCAACCGTGCACCGCCTGGCGGCTGACGGTCGACGGGTGGTGGCCACCGACCTGGACGCCCCCGCCAACCGGAAGGCGGCCGAAGCCCTGCCGGTGGGCGTCACGGTGCGCTGGGCCGACCTGACCGACCCCACCGCGGTCGGCGCGCTGGTCGACGAGGTGGCACCGAACGCGATCATCCATCTGGCAGCGGTCATCCCGCCGTTCATCTACCAGCGCCGCGGCCTGGCCGAGCGCGTCAATGTCGAGGCCACCGCCAGCCTGGTGCGCGCGGCCGAAAAACTGGCGGCTCCACCGCGATTCGTGCTCGCCTCCAGCATCGCCGTCTACGGCTCACGCAACCCGCACACGGTCACCGGCCCACTCACCGCGGACACCCCGGTCAATCCGGCCGACGTCTACGGCGACCACAAGGTCAAGGCCGAGAAAATCGTCCGGACCTCGGCGCTGGACTGGGTGATCCTGCGCCTGGGCGGGGTACTGACCGTCACCCCCGGCTCCTACATGAAGCTGGACAACTTCTACTTCGAAGGCATGCTGCCGACGGACGGCCGGCTGCAGACCGTCGATGTACGCGATGTGGCAACCGCTTTCGCCGCTGCCACCACTGCCGATGCGATCGGTGAGACGCTGCTGATCGGCGGCGACGACGCCACCCACCGGCTGCTGCAAGGCGACGTCGCACCGGCGATGGCCGCGGCGCTCGGGCTGGTCGGCGGACTACCCGCCGGGCTCAAGGGCGACCCGAACAACGACGCGAGCTGGTTCAACACCGACTGGATGGACACCACCCGCGCTCAGCAACTTCTTGGCTTCCAACAGCATTCATGGCCGGACATGCTGATCGAGACCGCGGCCAACGCGGGCATCAAGCGTCCCCTGCTGCGGCTGGTGGCACCGCTGGCCAAGCAGATCCTCAAGCGGCAGACCGCCTACCACGGCACCGGAGCGCGCTTCGCCGATCCATGGAAGGCGATCGAGAACAAGTGGGGCAACCCCCGGCCGGACGGAGCTACGGCATGAAGACCGCGATCGTGGTGGGCGGCGCATCCGGCATCGGCTGGGCCTCCGCGCAGGCCCTGGCCGCCGACGGGTACCGCGTCGTCATCGCCGACCGCAACGCCGACGGTGCCGAGTCCCGCGCCACCGAACTCGGTGATCCGCACACCGCGGTCGGCGTCGATGTCACCGACGAAGCCTCGGTGGCAACACTTTTCGAACAGGCGGGCGACGTCGACGTGGTGGTGAGCTGCGCCGGCTTCTCCAACATCGGCCTCATCGTCGATCTCGCGGTCGAGGACTTCCGCGCCGTCGTGGACGTGTGCCTCAACGGCGCCTTCATCGTCGCCAAGTACGCCGGACGCCATCTGCGCGACGGCGGCTCACTGATCTCCATCTCATCGCTCAACGCCCGCCAGCCCGCCGTCGGGATGAGCGCCTACTGCGCGGCCAAGGCTGGACTGTCGATGCTCACCCAGGTCGCCGCGCTCGAGTTGGCGCCGCGCGGCATCCGGGTCAACGCGGTGGCCCCGGGTTTCGTGCACACCCCGCTGACCGAAGGCGCGGCCCTGATCCCCGGCGTGGTCGAGGAGTACGTGGAGAACACGCCGCTGGGGCGGGCCGGCACTCCGGAGGACATCGCCGAGGCGGTCGTCTTCCTCACCAAGTCGTCCTGGCTGACCGGTGAGGTGCTCGACCTCAACGGCGGCGCCCACATGAAGCGCTACCCCGACGTGATCGGACACGTCATGAAGCTCGCCCAAGCCTGAGGCTCGCGCAACCCTGTCCAACACTGTCAAATAGACAGGTGAATACCGAGTTCACCGCCAGCCAGCGCCGAGCCCTGGCGATCGCGACCGTCGTCGCCCTCGTCTTCGGCGCGTACTTCCTGCGCGGGTTCTTCATCCTCATCGTGGTCGCGGCCGTGGTGGCCTACCTGTTCGACCCGATCTACCAGCGGCTGCGTAAGCGGTTCAGCACCGGCCTGTCGGCCACCATCACCCTGTTCGCGGCGGTGGCCACCGTCATCGTGCCGATCACCGCAACCGTGGCGATCGGTGTCGTGCAGATCTCGAACATGGTGCGCAGCGTCGCCGACTGGGTGGGCCAGACCGATCTGAGCACGCTCGGTGACCGGTCGTTGCGGGTGGTGAACGAACTGCTCGAGCGGGTGCCGTTCATGCAGAACACCAACATCACCGCCGAGCAGGTGCAGGAATGGGTGGTGAAGTTCGCTCAGCGCGCCGGTGAGTGGGGCCTGTCCTTCCTGCAGGGCGCCGTCGGCGGACTGGCGGGCGCCGTGACCGCCGCGATCATTTTCGTATATGTGTTCATCTCGATGCTGACCAATGCCGAGCAGCTCCGGCGGCTCATTCGTCTTCTCAATCCGCTGGGTGAGAAGGCCACCGACCTGTATCTGGCCAAGATGGCGGCCATGGTGCGCGGTACCGTCCGCGGCCAGTTCGTCATAGCCCTGGTCCAGGGTTTCGCCGGCGCGATCTCGATCTACCTCGCCGGCTTCCACGACGGGTTCTTCATCTTCGCGATCCTGCTGTCCGCGCTCTCGGTGATCCCGCTGGGCGGGGGCATCGTCACCATCCCGTTCGGCATCGGTCTGATGCTGTTCGGCAACATCATCGGCGGCATCTTCGTGATCGTCTTCCACCTCGCGGTGGTCACCAACATAGACAACGTGTTGCGTCCGATCCTGGTGCCCAAGGAGGCCAAACTCGACCCCGCGCTGATGCTGCTGTCGGTCTTCGCCGGCATCACCATGTTCGGTTTCCTGGGCATCGTGATCGGACCGGTCATCATGATCGTCATCGTCACCACCATCAGCGCGTACCTGTGGGTCTACAAGGGTGTCCCGATGGAACTCGGTGCCGAAGACGACGAACCCGCCAAACCCGGCCTGCTCAAACGCCTGATCGCCCGGGTCCGCGGGGCCGCGAGCCGCAAGGCTCCGCCGCCGGTCGGGTCGGCGGCCGATTCACCACCGATGATCACCCGCGGCGACTGACTGCGCGACAAGGGTATTCGGCGGCTCGTAGACCGCCACCCTGACGATGGCGTCCAGGATCACGGCCAGCACACCGTCCCAGGGAGTTACCCGCACCGGCGTGGTGGACCGGATCGGCAGGGCCACCGCCACTGCGGCGTTACCGCTGGTCGGAATCTGCGCCGGCGCGCCAGGCGCGGGATAGATCCCGGCCGCGGTGCCGGCGAACATATCGTTGATCCAGCCCGATGCCAGGGTCCGCACCGCCTCGACGTTGCGCTGCTGCGAGAAGCCCGCGAACAGGTATTCTGCGAACTGCAGCAACGGATTTCCGCCCTGCAGTCCGTCGATATGCCGGCCGCCTTCGAGCATCACACCGTTGAACTGCCCCGGCCTGGCCGTCTGCAGTTGATCACTCAACAGACCGTAGCGGTTCCACTGATAGCGCTCGGATGAGATGTTGCGCACCGCGACACCGGTGAGCTTGTCCAGCGCGGCCGGCGCGGTGTCGTTGACGTCGACGCCGTCGAGCAACACCACCCCGACGAGGTCCTCGATGGCGCCGTTGTCGGCCATCCTGCCTGCCGCGCCCAGCACCAGGGTGGCGCCCAGGGAGTGCCCGACCAGCGCGAAGCGCGTCGGCAGATTCACCGCGTGTCCCGCTGCGGCACTGGCACTTTCGGTGAGCGCAGTGCGCTCCCCGGCGAACAGTTGCGCGACGGCATCCTGCATGGGGGTGCCGCCCAGCCACACGGCGCGGGCATCGAGGAAGTTCGAGGTCAGCGTCGGTGCGACGACGACGCTGTTGGTCCGTTCGGCCAGCGCGGCGGCGCTGTAGCTGTACATCGATGAGACGGCGCCGAACCCGTGCTGCAGGTAGATGAGCCGGGTCGCGGGTTCGTCTCCGTCCGGAAAATACCAGTCCGCCTGCACGGTGCGGCCCGCGCCGACCGGGATGACCAGGCTCGATGTCCGGACCGTGACGGTGCTCCGGGGCGGCAGTACCGGCGGCCCGGCGAAGAACTGGATGAGGCCCATCAACGCGTTCAGCAGCGTCGATCCAACGGCGTTGACGAATTTGTGCACCGGGGCGATCAGAGTGGCGGATCTGCGGACGGTCGTGGCGGGGGCGACCGCAACCAGCTTCGAAGCCGTCGCCGGTGCGGCGACGGGTTCAGCGGTCGGCTCGGCGGCTCCCTCGGCGTCGGGTTGCAGTTCTGCCGCCGCGGCGGCGCGGTGGGCGATGGCAGCACCGCCTTCGACGGTCTCGATCTGTATCCGTTGCGGGGCGGCCGGTGCCGCCGCGGACCGGGTCCGGGCGCGACCGGCGGTCACCGCCGACCGAACCCTGCGCGGCGCCAGGGTCTGTTCGGCCGGGTGGACATCGGCGACCTCGGCCTCCGGTTCCGGCGCCCCGGCCCCGTCATCGTCGACGTCAACGCCGTCAGTCTCGGCGGTACCTGCGCTGCCGGTATCGGCCGGTCCGTCCGGCGCCGGGGAATCCCCGCGGGCGTCGTCGGCCTGTGCGGTGCTCGCCCCGGCCGCCTCGGACGCACTGCCACCGCCGGGATCCGCGGTCGCGGTGGCCGCTCCGGACAGCAACGCAGCCGAGATCGCCGCCAGCGTGGTCGCCGCGCCGAGCGGCATTGCGAATCGATTTCTCATCAGGCCTCCGTCGTCGCCCACACGCTAGGGTTGCGACCCCTCGCACCGCAGGAAATTGAGCAAAGTGCCCAGAATGTCTTTTTCTGGCGCGAGTAGCGTCGATCCGTCACCACCCGGAAAGGGATGCCGAGCTTGCCTGCTGAACCAACCCGCCGAGGCCGTGGACGCCCCGCCGGTGGCGGAGTTTCGGCAGAGGAACTGAAGACCGCCTTCCTCGACGCGGCCGAGCGACTGTTCATCGACCGCGGCTACCGGACGTCGACCATCGAGGACATCGCCCGGGAAGCGGGCTACTCGCGCGGCAGCATCTACCGGCACTTCCCCACCCGGGACGCACTGGTGGACGCGCTGGTGCAGCGCACCACGCAACGCCACATGACGCGCATCCTGGAACGGCTGCCCGCCGATGCCGGCCTGGTCGGCATCATCACCGAAGCCATGGTGATCGTCAGCACGGAACTGATCCGGGACCCGCTGCTCAAGACCATCGCCGACAGCACCGACGAGAACACCATCGCGCACATGTTGGCTCACAACGACGCGCTGCTGCGGCTGGTCGAGGAGGCCATGGCGGCCACCGTGGACGCCGCCGGCCCCGGGGTGTTCCGGGCGGGTCTGCGGCCGCGGGACCTCGCCCGCTACCTCGTCGGCGCCAACATCGCCATGCTGCTGGGCCTGGTGCCCGGGGCCGAGGACCCCGACATCGCGCGACGCTACATCGAGGTGTTCGTGCTGCCGGCGATCACCGCGAACCCGGGCCCGGCCCGGGCGGTGTTCCCCGACGAAGATTAAGCAGGCAACGGTGCCTGTGTCTGCACGGCCCGCGCCAGCGCCCGGAAATCATCGGGCTTACCGGCGCCGGTGATCGCGAGCTGGGCCGTTCCGTCCAGGCGGGTGGTCCAGATCGGCTCCCCCTCACCCGGCTCGTAGACCACCCAGGTGACGCCGTCGACGTCCTGGGCGCCGGTCGGCACCGCCTCCGGATCGATGGACCCGACCAGCCGGGCCTCGTCGGCGTTGCTCTGCGTGAGACTCAGGTACATCTTGCTGGGCGCGATGTAGCCGACCCGCGATGTCAGCGCCCGTACCGGCTGTCCGGTCGCCGGATCGGTGCGGCCACCGTCGATACCGCCGCGCGCACCAGAGTTGGCTTGCCACCCCTGCGGCAGCTCCGGCAGCCTGACCGGGAAATTCAGCACCTCGGCGTCGGCGCCCAGAGCTGCCGGCGCATCAAACGTCGGCACCGCACCCTCGCCGGGGCCACTGGGAGCGAACGAGCACATGCCCAGCACGCCGGCCAGCAGGATGCAGATCGCCACCAGCGGCGCCATCGACCAGAACATGTCGCGGCCGTCCTGCAACAGCCGGTCCTTGGCGGGGGGCGGAACCGGCACGACGACCGGTGCGTCGGGGTCCGGTTCGGAGCTACTCATGACAGCCAGTATCCCAGTTCCCAAAGTTGGACCCGCTAATGGGACAATCTGCAGCCATGACGCCTTCGCGCCGGGAAGCCCCAGACCGCAACCTCGCCCTCGAACTCGTCCGAGTCACCGAAGCAGGAGCCATGGCCGCGGGCCGATGGGTCGGCCGCGGTGACAAGGAGGGCGGTGACGGAGCCGCCGTCGACGCCATGCGCGAGCTCGTCAATTCGGTCTCGATGCGCGGCGTCGTGGTCATCGGCGAGGGCGAGAAGGACAACGCCCCGATGCTCTACAACGGTGAAGAGGTCGGCAACGGGGACGGCCCGGACTGCGACTTCGCCGTCGACCCGGTGGACGGCACCACCCTGATGAGCAAGGGCATGCCCAACGCCATCTCGGTGCTGGCGGTCGCCGAGCGCGGCGCCATGTTCGACCCGTCCGCGGTGTTCTACATGAACAAGATCGCCGGTGGCCCCGACGTCGCCGACTTCATCGACATCACCTCCCCGATCGCGGCGAACATCCAGCGCATCGCCAAGGTCCGCAAGGCCTCGGTGTCCGACGTGACCGTGTGCATCCTGGACCGGCCGCGGCACGCCAAGCTGATGGACGAGGTCCGCTCGGCCGGTGCCCGCATCCGGCTGATCTCCGACGGCGACGTCGCCGGCGCCATCTCGGCCTGCCGGCCCGAGTCCGGTACCGATCTGCTCGTGGGCATCGGCGGCACGCCTGAGGGCATCATCGCCGCGGCGGCCATCCGCTGCATGGGCGGCGAGATCCAGGCCACCCTGGCCCCCACCGACGACGACGAACGCCAGAAGGCGATCGACCGCGGCTACGACCTGGACCGCGTGCTCACCACCAAGGATCTGGTCTCGGGTGAGAACGTCTTCTTCTGCGCCACCGGCGTCACAGACGGCGACCTGCTCAAGGGTGTGCGCTACTTCGGCGGCGGCTGCACCACGCAGTCGATCGTGATGCGCTCCAAGTCCGGCACCGTCCGGATGATCGAGGCCTACCACCGGCTGTCCAAGCTCAACGAGTACTCCGCGGTCAATTTCACCGGCGACAGCTCGGCCGCGTACCCACTGCCGTAACCAACCGCACACCAACACGAACAGGAAGCCAATGTCCGACGACGCTGTCGAATATCGCATCGAACACGACACCATGGGCGAGGTCCGGGTGCCCAAGGACGCGCTGTGGCGCGCCCAGACCCAACGTGCCGTAGAGAACTTCCCGATCTCGTTCCGCGGTCTGGAGCGCACGCAGATCCGCGCCATGGGCCTGCTCAAGGGTGCCTGCGCGCAGGTGAACAAGGATCTGGGCCTGCTCTCGGCCGAGAAGGCCGACGCCATCATCGCCGCTGCCGCCGAGATCGCCGCCGGCAAGCACGACGACCAGTTCCCCATCGACGTCTTCCAGACCGGCTCCGGCACCAGCTCTAACATGAACGCCAACGAGGTCATCGCCTCCATCGCGGCGGCCAACGGTGTCACGGTGCACCCGAACGACGACGTCAACATGTCGCAGAGCTCCAACGACACCTTCCCCACCGCCACCCACATCGCGGCGACGGAAGCGGCTGTGCGCCACCTGATTCCGGCCCTTGAGGTGCTGCACGAGTCGCTGGCGGTCAAGGCCAGGCAGTGGCGCACCACCGTCAAGTCCGGTCGCACCCACCTGATGGACGCGGTCCCGGTCACCCTGGGCCAGGAGTTCGGCGGGTACGCCCGCCAGATCGAGGCCGGCATCGAACGCGTCAAGGCGACGCTGCCCCGGCTCGGCGAGCTGGCCATCGGCGGCACCGCGGTCGGCACCGGCCTCAACGCCCCCGACGGTTTCGGCGCCAAGGTGGTCGAGGTGCTGGTGGATCAGACCGGTGTGGCCGAACTGCGCACCGCCGCCGACTCTTTCGAGGCCCAGGCCGCCCGCGACGGGCTGGTCGAGGCGTCCGGCGCGCTGAAGACCATCGCGGTCTCGCTGACCAAGATCGCCAACGACATCCGCTGGATGGGTTCGGGCCCGTTGACCGGCCTCGGCGAGCTCCAGCTGCCCGACCTGCAGCCGGGTAGCTCGATCATGCCGGGCAAGGTCAACCCCGTGCTGCCCGAGGCGGTCACCCAGGTGGCCGCGCAGGTGATCGGCAACGACGCCGCCGTCGCGGTGGGCGGGCTGTCCGGCGCCTTCGAGCTCAACGTCTACATCCCGATGATGGCGCGCAACGTGCTGGAGTCGTTCACCCTGCTGTCGAACGTCTCGAAGTTGTTCGCCAGCAAGTGCATCGACGGCCTGGTGGCCAACGAGGGGCACCTGCGTGAGCTCGCCGAGTCATCGCCGTCCATCGTGACCCCGCTGAACTCGGCGATCGGCTACGAGGAGGCCGCCAAGGTCGCCAAGGAAGCCCTCAAGGAGCGCAAGACCATCCGGCAGACGGTCATCGACCGCGGCCTGATCGGCGACAAGCTCTCCGAGGAGGAGCTGGACCGCCGCCTCGACGTGCTGGCGATGGCGAAGGTCAGGCCGGGCGAGTAACCCCTCCCCCGCGAGAAGTCGTGAGCGGCCCCCAAAATTCCGATTTTGGGGGCCATTCACGTCTCTTCGGCAACAATAAGGGTGTGACAGTTACCGCGAGAACTGTAACGACCCCGCGCCGGGCCGCAGTCGCCAGTTTCATCGGCACCACCGTCGAGTTCTACGACTTCCTCATCTACGGCACCGCCGCCGCCCTGGTCTTCCCGAAGTTGTTCTTCCCCAGCGCTTCCCCGGCAGCCGGGGTACTGCTGTCCTTCGCCACCTTCGGTGTCGGGTTCGTCGCCCGGCCGTTGGGCGGAATCGTGTTCGGGCACTTCGGCGACCGGCTGGGCCGCAAACGGATGCTCGTCTATTCGCTTCTGCTGATGGGCGGTTCGACTGTCGCGATGGGCCTGCTGCCCACCTACGCCCAGTTGGGTGTCGCGGCACCGTTGTTGTTGACGCTGCTGCGTCTGTTGCAGGGTTTCGCCGTCGGCGGTGAGTGGGGCGGGGCGACGCTGATGGCCGTCGAACACGCGCCCCCGCAGCGCAAGGGCTTCTACGGCGCGTTCCCGCAGATGGGCGCGCCCGCCGGTACCGCGATCGCCACCTTGGCCTTCTACGCGGTGTCACAGTTGCCCGACGATCAGTTCCTGTCCTGGGGTTGGCGGATCCCGTTCCTGGCCAGCGCGATTCTCATCGCCATCGGACTGGTGATCCGGTTGTCACTGACCGAGAGCCCGGATTTCACCGTCGTGCAGGAGCGTTCGGCGGTGCTCCGACTGCCCATCGCCGAGGCCTTCGGCCGGCACTGGCGCCAGATCCTGCTGGTGGCCGGCGCCTATCTGTCCCAGGGCGTCTTCGCCTATATCTGCGTGGCCTATCTGGTGTCCTACGGCACCACCGTGGCCGGAATCGACCGCACCGATGCTCTTTTCGGCGTCTTCGTGGCCGCGGTGGTGGCGGTGCTGACCTACCCGCTGTTCGGGGCGCTGTCCGACCGGGTGGGCCGCAAGCCGGTGTTCGTCGGCGGGGTCGTCGCGATGGGTGCGGCAGTGCTGCCGACGTTCGCATTGATCAACACCGGCAAGTCCGGGCTCTTCCTGGTGGCGCTGGTGCTCATCTTCGGGCTGGCGATGGCCCCGGCCGCCGGTGTGACCGGCTCGCTGTTCAGCCTGGTGTTCGACGCCGATGTGCGCTACAGCGCGGTGTCCATCGGTTACACGCTGTCGCAGGTGGTGGGCTCGGCGTTCGCGCCGACCATCGCCGTTGCGTTGTACAGCGCGACCGGCACCAGCGATTCCATCGCCGGATATCTCATTGGCGTTTCGGTGATTTCGGTGATCGCGGCAGCACTGCTGCCGGGCAGGTGGGGGCGGCATCCATGACCGATGACGAACTGCGCATCCGGGTCGGTGTCAGCCACCTGATGACCAGCTACCAGTACCTGGCCGACACCGGCAAGGTCGAGGCGCTGGCCCGACTGTTCGCCCCCGACGGGGTGCTGGAGATCGGCGACGAGAAATGGGTGGGACCCGAGGCCATCCTGGCGATGTTCACCGACACTGCACGACGGTTCACCGACGCCGACTTCCTGCCCGCCCGCCATCATCTGAGTTCGATCTACGTCGAACCCCGCCCGGACGGCACCGCCAAGACCTACGCGTGCTTCCAGTTCATCGGCACCCGCGGGCTGGACCACTGGGGCACCTACCGCGACACCGCGGTGCCCGGACCGGACGGCTGGTTGTTCGCGCACCGGCGGGTGATCACCGAGGGATTCGCCGCCGGTTCGCGGCTCAATCCGGCTTGACCGCCGGATCCTCGCCGGGCTCCTCGTTTTCCGGCGCGTAGGCCGCCGTGTTGATCGCGGTGCCGCCGATACCGGCGGCCACCGAGGCGATGGTGAGGGTGGCCGAGTGCGGGGTCGGCGGTTCCGGCGCCTGCGGTTGAGGTTCGTCGAGACGATAGTGCCGCGACAGCCTGGCGGCGTCCTCGATCGTCACCCCCTCGCCGACCGCGACCGTCGGGGCCTCCTTGACCCCCTCCTTGGACACCGTGACGGTGACCGCACGGCCGGACTGGCGACAGCCGGTCAGCGGCACCAACGTCTGTGATGTCCCGAGGAATCCGGTGTTCACCTCGGCCCACTTGGGCGCCCGCGTGGGCCCGTCCACGAACAGCTTGCGGATCCTGCCGATCTTGTGTCCGTCCACGTCGTAGGCGACCGCACCGACGTACTGCTCTACCAACGTCGTCATGGAGCACCCCTATCCGATTGATCCGTCTTCGCTCGTTCGGATAGCCGTCCCCCGCGGGCGACAAACATTGCTGTTCGTGGCGCCTTGACCGGCATGGTGCCGGTCAAGGCTCCACAACTCGCGATCAGGGCAGGGCGTTGGGGCTGATCTCCTCCAGCATCTCGGTGACCAACGCCGCGATCGGGGACCGCTCACTGCGCATCAGGGTGATGTGCGCGAACAACGGATGGCCCTTGAGCTTCTCGATGACGGCGGCGACACCGTCGTGCCGGCCGACCCGCAGATTGTCGCGCTGGGCCACGTCGTGGGTGAGCACCACCCGCGACCCCGATCCCAGCCGGGACAGCACCGTGAGCAGCACGTTGCGCTCCAGTGACTGGGCTTCGTCGACGATGACGAACGAATCGTGCAGGGACCGGCCGCGAATGTGGGTGAGCGGCAGCACTTCCAGCATGCCGCGGGAAAGCACCTCCTCCAGCACCGCCGGGCTGGCCAACCCCTCCAGGGTGTCGAAGACGGCCTGCGCCCACGGGCCCATCTTCTCGCTCTCACTGCCGGGCAGGTAGCCCAGATCCTGGCCACCGACCGCGTACAGCGGCCGGAAGACCACGACCTTGCGCTGGGTGCGGCGCTCCAACACCGCCTCCAGGCCCGCGCACAGCGCCAGCGCCGACTTGCCGGTGCCCGCCTTGCCGCCGAGGGAGACGATGCCGACGGATTCGTCGAGCAGCAGATCGAGGGCGACGCGTTGTTCGGCTGACCTTCCCCGGAGGCCGAACACTTCACGATCACCACGAACCAGCTGCACCCGCTTGTCCGCATTCACCCGGCCCAGCGCCGAGGAGTTGCCGCCCAGCAGCCGAATACCGGTGTGGCAGGGCAGATCCCGCGCCGTAGCGAGGTCGAGTTCGCCCTCGCCGAAGATGGTGTCGACATCCTCGGCGGACACGTCCAGTTCGTCCATGCCGGTCCAGCCCGAGGTCACCACGTCCTGGGCGTGGTACTCGTCGGCGGCCAGGCCGACCGCGCCGGCCTTGACCCGCAACGGGATGTCCTTGCTCACCAGCGTGACCAGTTTGCCCTCGGCGGCCAGGTTGGCCGCGACGGTGAGGATGCGGGCGTCGTTGCTGTCATTGCGGAAACCCGCGGGCAGCACCGAGGGGTCACTGTGGTTGAGCTCGACCTGCAGTGTCCCGCCCTCGGTCCCGACCGGGATCGGCTGATCCAGCCGCCCGTATTCGAGGCGTAGGTCGTCGAGCAATCGCAGGGCCTGGCGGGCGAACCAGCCAAGCTCGTGATGGTGCCGTTTGGCCTCCAACTCGCTGATAACCACGAGAGGGACAACCACCTCATGCTCGGCGAACCGTGTGCATGCCCAGGGATCAGACAGCAGCACGGAGGTGTCGAGCACGTAGGTCCGGATCGGCGAATCGGTCACGAGGCGCTCCTAGACCTCCGCGGCCCCGCGGAAGCGTTTCGGCGGGCACCGCGGTACCGAGGACCGGGGCCGGTCCCGTTCTCGCGAAAAGATCGGTACCGCCCGGACAGCAAAGCAATTCGCTAGCCATCGGAATCGACGCTACTCCCGGTCAACCGGGTGTGCCGAGCAGGCGCGCCGGGCCAACCGGCACAACAGGTTACGCGCCGGTGAACTCTTGTAACTCCGGCTCCTGGCCGAGGTCCCAGGCCGCGATCTGGTCGGCGACCACGCGTCGTTTGGTGGTGTCGTCAAAGATGCCGGCGTCGGCGACCACGGCGCGCTTGTCGGCGTATGCGTCGATGTCACCGCCGACGACGTCGAACGCAGCGGCCCGCGACGCGATGGCCGCGATCGTCTCTTCCCGAGCGGTGCCCAGGCAGTGCGCGACCAGGTTGCCGAAGAACTCCGTGTGGCGTTCCTCGTCGGCGGCGATCCGGCCCAGCAGGCTCTTCAGGATGGGCTCGGGGGTCTGCGCCTCCAGGTTGCGGGTGAACACCGCATGCGCGCGCTCGAAGAACGCCATGAACACCAGCGTCTCGATCTGGGTCAGGCGGTCGGCACGGTACCCCTTCATCACGTGCTCGACGCGGACGTCCTCGTTGGCGGTCGGGTCGATCTCTCGGGTAACCACCAGGTAGTTGCGCAGCGCGACGGCGTGCAGGTGCTCCTCGGCGGTCCACCGGCCCAGCCAGCGCCCCCACTTGTCCTCGAGGATGAAGTGCTCGACCAGCTCGCGGTGATAGCCGGCCAGGTTGTCCTTGGTGATCAGCAGGATCTCGCAAGCATCGGTCACCGGCTTGGGCAGCGTCACGTCGGACGGATCCCAGTCCTTGCCGCCGAGGAAGGCGAAGTTCTCGCCCTGGTCGAACGGCACGTAGTCGTGCCCGTACCAGGGCTCCTCGGTGGCCAGATGCCGGGACAAGTTCTCCGCCACGACCGGCTCGAGTTCGAGGGTCAGCGCATTCGCAACGGGTTTCTCAGCCATGAAAGTAACTGTAACCCGCCGACACACGTGCCTCGAAATTGCGTGCCGCGTGTCACGCCGAGGAGGTCAGAGGGTCAGACCGGGGTACAGCGGGTTGGCCTCCAGGATCTCCGCAGACGCCGCGCGCACCCGGTCCGCCACCCCGTCGGCCAGCGTGTACTTGGCCTTCGACGGACCATTCGACGCGGCGGTCGGCTGGGTGTTCTTCAACACCTCGACCACCAGGTCGGCCACCCGGTCGAACTCCGCGGCGCCGAACCCGCGGGTGGTCAGCGCGGGCGTGCCGAAGCGGATGCCGCTGGTGTACCAGGCCCCGTTGGGGTCGGCCGGGATGGCGTTGCGGTTGGTGACGACGCCGGCGTCCAGCAGCGCGGACTCGGCCTGGCGCCCGGTCAGCCCGAACGAGGTCACGTCCAGCAGCACCAGATGGTTGTCGGTGCCACCGGTGACCAGGGTGGCGCCCCGCTTGAGGAACCCGTCGGCCAGCGCCTTGGCGTTGTCGGCCACGCGCTGCGCGTACTCCCGGAAGGCGGGCTGGCGGGCCTCGGCCAGCGCGACGGCCTTGGCCGCCATCACGTGCGACAGCGGTCCGCCCAGCACCATCGGGCAGCCCTTGTCCACGGCCGGCGCGTACTCCTCGGTGGCCAGCACCAGACCGCCGCGCGGGCCGCGCAGCGATTTGTGCGTGGTGGTGGTGGTGACGTGGGCGTGCGGCACCGGGTCCTCGTCACCGGTGAACACCTTGCCCGCCACCAGGCCGGCGAAGTGTGCCATGTCGACCATCAGGGTGGCGCCCACCTCGTCGGCGATCTCGCGCATCTTGGCGAAGTTCACCCGGCGCGGGTAGGCGGAGTAGCCGGCGACCAGGATCAGCGGCTTGAACTCCCGGGCGGCCGCGGCGACGGCGTCGTAGTCGATGAGTCCGGTCGCCGCGTCGGTGCCGTAGCTGCGCTGGTGGAACATCTTGCCCGAGATGTTGGGCCGGAAGCCGTGCGTGAGGTGCCCGCCGGTGTCCAGCGACATGCCCAGCAGCCGCTGGTTGCCCAGCTTGTTGCGCAGCTTCTCCCAGTCCGCCTCGGACAGGTCGTTGACGTGCTTGGCGCCCAGTTCCGCCAGTCCGGGCGCCTCGATGCGGGTGGCCAGGATGGCCCAGAACGCCACCAGGTTGGCGTCGATGCCGGAGTGCGGCTGCGCGTAGGCGTACGGGGCGCCGAACAGTTCGCGGGCGTGCTCGGCCGCCAGCGATTCCACGGTGTCGACGTTCTGGCAGGCGGCGTAGAACCGGTGCCCGACGGTGCCCTCGGCGTACTTGTCGGAGAACCAGGTGCCCATGGTCAGCAGCACCGCCGGGGATGCGTAGTTCTCGCTGGCGATCAACTTGAGCGAGTCACGTTGGTCGGCAAGCTCTTTGCGGGTCGCGGCGGCGACGCGGGGTTCGACGGACTCGATCACCGACAGCGCGGCCCGGTAGGCCTCGCTGGCGGTGGCGGCGTACTCAACACCCGGGGCGGTCAACGACGAGTCGGCAGTCATGGGGTCAGCCTATCGCCCTGGTGATGACGGGTGTCAGCGCAGGCTGGACGGGATCAACGGCTCATCGAGCAGCCGGCCGAACCGCTCGGTCAGCGACACCTCGGCGGGCCGGTCGTCCAGCCAGGCCTTCAGCAGCCGGTACCCCTCGACGTAGGTGCTGGTGTAGGCCCGCCACAGCGGCGAGGACAGGAACCGCAGCATCTGCCGGGCCCGTTCGTCGCTGACCAGCAGCCAGCGGCTCAGATAGGCGGCGACGTGGTCGACGTCACGGTGCTCGTCGTGCAGCATCAACGCCGCGTCCTGGCGGACATCGGCCAGCGCGGCCGAGGCCTCGGAGATGGCCGCCGAGCGTTCGCCGTCGAACCGCAGCCCCAGATCGGCGTAGATCTCGGACGCCCAGGCGCCCCAGTCCGGTCCCTGCACCGCGTACAGCGCCAGATCCGCCAGACCCTCGGCCATCAGGCACTGCGGGGTGTTGACCAGGAAGATGGTCTGCTCGTCCTGGCCCTTGCCCTCCACCAGGCCGGCCTCCTTGCGGCAGTGCTCGGTGTGGTGGCCGGGATAGGACTCGTGCGCGACCAGCCGGGGCAGATTCGACATCTGCTGTTTGAGGTCGGCGTTGACCGCCACCGTCGACTGGTAGTTGCCCTTGTAGTAGTTGAAACCCGACCACGGTTTGTCGGTGACGACCTCGTAGGTGATGGTCTCCCCGTCGGGCAGCGGGTAGGTGGCCCGCACGGTGTCGCGCAGCGCCGAGGAGAACGCGTGGATGCTCTCCTCCAGGCGCTCCGCCGGGATCTCCTCGGCGCCGCGGTAGGCCTGCAGCCGCTGGGCCAGCGGGCCGCTGCCCCCCAGCGCCTCGTCGAGGCGGCGGTGCGCCTCGCGGTAACGGTCGGGATCCCCCTTGGCGATGTCGACGTCGAAGTACTCGCGGACCTCTTCGACGAACCCCACGTCCTCCCCGGCGAACTTGCGGCCCGCGCAGGCCAGCGCCTTGAGGTGGGCGGCCAGATAGCCCGAACGCTGGGCGTCCAGGCCGTCGGCGTGCGGCACCTCGGCCAGCAGGCGGCGGGACTGTCGGGCCAGGTCGGCCGGGTCGGGGGTGGGCTCGTCGGCGACCTGGCGACGCAGTGCCGCGTCCCCGGTGAACGAGTCCACGTAGCCCTCCTCGACCCGGTCGAAGCGCAGCCCGAGCAGCAAGTACTCGCGAATCAAGGTGCCGGAATCCATACCCGCGTTCATTCCGACAACGTTAGATGCAAGACTGACCACATGCCGCGGCCCAGCGAGCCGAGCCCATATGTGGAGTTCGACCGGACCCAATGGCGCTCGCTGCGTATGGCGACCCCGCTGAAACTCACCGAAGCCGAGCTGATCGGGCTGCGCGGTCTGGGCGAGTCCGTCGACCTGCTGGAGGTCGAAGAGGTCTACCTGCCGCTGGCCCGGTTGATCCATCTGCAGGTCGCCGCGCACCAACGGTTGTTCGCCGCCACCGCGGAGTTCCTCGGCGAGCAGACCTCAGACCGCCCGGTCCCCTTCGTCATCGGGGTGGCCGGCAGCGTGGCGGTCGGCAAGTCCACCACCGCGCGCGTGCTGAAGGCACTGCTGGCCCGCTGGGAGCATCACCCCCGCGTCGATCTGGTGACCACCGACGGCTTCCTCTACCCCAATGCCGAGTTGGGGCGGCGGAATCTGATGCATCGCAAAGGCTTTCCCGAGAGCTATGACCGCCGGGCGCTGATGCGGTTCGTCACCGCGGTGAAGTCCGGGGCCGACAAGGCCTGCGCCCCGGTGTATTCGCACCTGTTCTACGACATCGTGCCCGGCGAGAATCAGATGATCCGGCAGCCCGACATCCTCATCCTGGAGGGGCTGAACGTGCTGCAGACCGGTCCGGCGCTGATGGTCTCGGACCTGTTCGACTTCTCGCTGTACGTCGACGCACGGGTCGAGGACATCGAGCAGTGGTACATCTCGCGCTTCCTGTCGATGCGCGCCGGCGCGTTCGCCGATCCGGCTTCGCACTTCCATCACTACGCCACGTTGACCGACGAGCAGGCCGAGTTCGCCGCGCGCGACATCTGGCATTCGATCAACCGCCCCAATCTGATCGAGAACATCCTGCCCACCCGGCCGCGGGCCACCCTGGTGCTGCGCAAGGACGCCGATCACTCCATCAACCGGCTGCGACTGCGGAAGCTCTGAGCACCGAATCGATTGGGCCGCAGCGCACGTCGAAGCGTTCCCCGATGGTGTCCAGGGTCTGCCGCAACCGCGCGGATTCGGCGCGGTGGGTGCGCATGAACCGCAGTCCCGCGGCGGTCCGACGATGCCACGGATACCACCGGTCGAAGTCCAGGCCGCACTCGCTGAACACCTTGGCCGGCACCGCATCGGCGATCAGCCCGAGGTTGTACTGGACCAGGGTGAACATGGCGAAAGGCATCGCCTCCTTGGACTGCTTGCGCAACTCCTGCAGGTCCAATTCGTACAGGGGCAGTTCGCTCAGCTTGTCCAGGAACATCAGATGCGTCATGAAGTACCCGGCATAGGACATCAGATGCATGGTGGCCGAACGGATCTGGAGTGAGAGCACCGATCCGCCCGCCGATGTGTACGGCTCATAGGGTATTTCGGTCTTGCCGATGTACCCGGTGCAGTTCACCAGCCAGCTGCGCGGGTCGATGGCCTTGGTCGCACCGCTGCGCAACACCATCTCGGTGGTGCCGTCACGGTCCACGACGTCGACCAGGTGATCCATCGTGACTTCATGCAACCCCGCGGCGATGGTGCGGTTCTCCTGTTCCGACAGCACCCCGAGCAGGAAGTGGCCGGCCTGCGCCGTCGGGCCGGTGCCGTATGCGTCGCGATACCAGCGCGCGACCTCTGCTTCGTTGGTGCCGTCGAACGCCTGACTCAGCTTGGCGGCAAGGGCGCTCAGTTGCGTTCCGCCCCACCACCTTTGCGCACCGGCCGGGAAGAACCGGTCGCGGCTGGAGAAGAACGTGCCCGACCCGGCCAGCAGATTGACCTCACGGCCTGGGTTGCGGGTTATCAGGGCGTGCGCGGTGTCCATCGCGGTCTTGCCGCTGCCGATGATCCACACCGGCGCGGTGTCGGCGGCGATCTCACCGCTGCGGATGTCACACAAGTCCGGGGACACCGAGCGCACCCGGGTGCTGGAGACGGTGAGCGCGTCGTTGGTGGCGATGTCGAAACCGTAGGCCTTGATCAGCCGGCCGGCCTCGATCACATGGTCATCTCCGGACCCGGTCCGGCAGACGACGCGGACTCTTCCGTCGTGCTCGGTCTCGGATACGTAGGACCAGCCGAGCCACTCCTCCACCTGCACCCGCTGCCGGATCTGCGCCAGGCAGTGGGCGAAATGGTCGAGCACCTCGTCCTTGGTGGCCAGGTAACCCCGGTCCCGGTCGAGGGTCCAGGCGATGTTGCCCGCGGTGAACATCCCGTGCGGCTGGTGCAACCGCACATACGGGTAGACATCCACCCACATCCCGCCGACCCGGGGACGGCGGTCGAGCAGGATGATTTTCTGGTCTGCACGCAGGTACCGGCTCGCGGCGAACAGCGCGTTCAAACCGGCGAGACCGGCACCCACGATGCAGACGTCACAGGAATCGACAGTGGTCACGGAACCTCCTCGGGCGAGTCAGTCCACTGTGACCCGGCGGTCCCAGGCAGACCCGAGTAGCGGGCTACTCGAGTTCGGCTCAGGCGGCCAACCGGCGGACCCCGATGTACTGCAGTTCGGCCATCACCAGGGTGTACAGACCGGTGACGATGACGACCGCGGTCCCCACCCCGGTCAGCGGGAACGCGCCGGTGAGCAGGACCGCGGCGGCGATGGCAGTGCACGCCAGGTTGGCGATGACGACGGCAATCCCGGCGGGGCGCACGTGGTCGACGGCGGCCAGCGCCAGCACGACGACGCCGTAGACCACCGAGAAGACACCCACACCCAATTCGACGGCCCGGGGCAGACCGGTGAGGTCGGCGGCCCACCCGGCCGCGGCCAGCAGGACCACCCCGACGACGCCGACGATGATCGCGTCGACGCGCATGGCCAGTCGCAGCAGCCCGTCGCGGGCGGTGGATACGGCGGGAACGGAGATGGTGGACATGGTGTTCCTTTCGTTCGGTTCAGGACACCTCCGACCCTGCTCGCGCACCGCTGCCAGCTCGACGCCCAACGCTGCCAAAGACTGCCAACCGCAGGTCAGCGGCGGTCAGCGCACCTGCGCCAGCATCGTGCCGCGCAGATCGGCGGCGATCACCCGGGCCGCCGCGTTCTGCCAGTTGTGCAGCGACCGCTGCGGCACCTCGGTGACCAACCACTGCCAGGCCTGCCGGGCGACCGGGTCGAGCCCGGCCGCGGTGGCGTTCTGCGCGTACGCGCGCACCCCGACCACATAGGGGAAGTACAGCGAGTTGTAGTGCCGCCACTGCTCGGTGGTGCCGAAGTCGCCGCCATCGCGGGGTTTGAGCGCCGCGATGCGGTCGGCCAGCAGTGCCTTCAGTTCGTTGGCCCGCTCCAGCGGCCGGTCCGGCGCGCCCCGGGCGGCCAGCCGGGCGTCGATGACGGGCAGCGCGGTGAGCGGGCTGGCCACCAGTTTGGACAGGTCGCCATAGTGTCCCAATGCGCGCCGGGTGAGCCGGACGAAGGTGTCGTCGTCGAGATCCTCCAGCGGGTTGCCGGCACGCAACGGCAGCGCCGCCTCGGTGCCACGCAACGCGGCCCGTTCGGCGCGCAGGCCGGGTGACCCGGAGAACGCCAGCCGGTCCAGTATCCCCGCGAGCGGGTCGGCCAGCACATTGATGGCGATGGCGATGGCCAGGCTGGTGAACAGCAGCACGGTCAGGGCGATCTGCGCGGACTCCCCGGTGACGGCCAGACCGATGCCCACCTGCCCGCCGAACAGCGCCGCGACCACGGCCGTCGCCGTGCAGGACCGCAACATGTCCGCGCGCAGCGCCTGCCCCTCGTCGAAGGCGTCCCACAACGCCACTGCGATCCCGAGCAGCGCCACGTCGAAACCGGTCGACGCCAGCGCCAGCCAGCTCGGCAGCAGCCCCAGCGGGATCACCAGGATCGCGTTGCCGAGCGCGAAGAACAGCGTCGCCACCAAGACGAACCGCACCACCGGGACCGGCTGCGCGGGGCGCAGCACGGCGGTCACCATGGCCCCCAACGACGGCAGCGAAACGGCGGCGAACATCACCCAGTGCCCGGCGCGCAGCGGTCCGTCGACGGACCCGGCCAGTGCGGCGCCGGTGAACGCCACGGCCGCGACCACCCCGACCAACACGATCTCGCGGACCCGGCTGCGCCAGGTCTCGGTGGGGCGGGACAGTTCGAGCAGCACCGCGAACCAGAAGATCCCGGGCAGCGCCACCAGGTAGATCTCGATCCGGCTGAGCAGTTCGGAGGAGGTCTCGGTGCGCACCGCATCGAGGGCGACGACGACGGCAAAGCTGGTCAACCCGGCGGCGGCCAGCACCAGCACCGGCTTTCGGGGGTCACGGGCGAGCAGGTACAACCCGAGCCACCAGCTGAGTGCGAACACGATCGCCGACAGCCCGGCCATGGTGTTACAGCCCGTGCCGCCGGTGCCGCTGCGTGTAATCGCGCAGTGCACGCAGGAAGTCGACCCGCCGGAAGGCGGGCCAGTGCGCCTCGGTGAACCACATCTCCGAATATGCGCTCTGCCACAGCAGGAATCCGGACAGCCGCTGCTCCCCGGAGGTGCGGATGACCAGATCCGGATCCGGTTGCCCTGAGGTGTACAGATTCTCCGAGATGGCGTCGACGGTCACCGATTCGATGAGCGCCTCGCCGGTCACCCCGTTGGCGAGTTCCTTGCCCAGCAGGGCCCGCACCGCGTCCACGATCTCCTGCCGGCCGCCGTACCCGACGGCGACATTGACCTGCAGGGCGCCCGGGACGGCGGTGCCGACGGTGCCGTCCACGGCCTCACGCAACCGGCGGGCCGGCTCCTCACCGAGCAGTTCGAGATCACCCACGGTGCGCACGCTCCACCGGTTGGCGGGGGCACAGATCTCCTCGACCACATCGGTGATGATCTCGATCAGCGCGCTCAACTCGTCGGGGTCGCGCTGCAGGTTCTCGGTCGAGAGCAGATACACCGTGGTGAGTTCGATGCCCGCGGCCTGACACCAGCGCAGCATCTCGGCGATCTTCGCCGCACCCTTGCGGTAGCCGTAACTGACATCGTCGAATCCGGCGTCGCGGGCCCAACGGCGATTACCGTCACACAACACCGCGATATGGCGTGGAAGTTGGGATCTGGCCTGCGCCAACTCTTTGCGCAACCGCAACTCATACAGCCGGTACGCCGGCTCCTTGAGTCTCGGCGGAATGATCTCCACAGCGATCAAGACTACTGTTACTTCGGGATCTTCCATGCCAGACAGCGGAGGTGACATGACGACCCCGATCGACTCCAACCGTCCGTACCGTGCGGCCGCCGACCTCCACACCCCCGAAGACCTGCCCGAAGCCGTCGCCGAGGGCGTCGCGCAGTTCCTGGGCAGACCACGGGCGCGTGGCTGGATTCACCTGTACTCGGCCGTCGTGGCGTTCATCGCCGGAGCGGCGTTGGTCTCGGTGTCCTGGTCGATGCAATCGGCCCGGGCCGGGCTGGCCACCCTGCTCTACACGTTCACCATCGTGGCGATGTTCGCCGTCAGCGCCACCTATCACCGGGTGACATGGCAGTCGCAGCGCGCGCGCACCTGGATGAAGCGGCTCGACCATTCGATGATCTTCATCTTCATCGCCGGCAGCTATACCCCGTTCGCACTGCTGGCGCTGCCCGAATCCAAGGGCATGGTGCTGTTCTGGATCGTCTGGGGCGGTGCGGCCGCCGGTGTGCTGCTGAAGATGTTCTGGCCGTCGGCCCCGCGCTGGCTCGGGGTGCCGCTGTACATCCTGCTGGGGTGGGTCGCGGCCTGGTTCATCGGTCCGATCATGCACGGGGCCGGGGTGGCGGCGGTGGTGCTGCTGATCGTCGGCGGCGCGCTCTA
Organism: Mycobacterium sp. AMU20-3851; assembly: GCF_043974665.1. NCBI lineage: Bacteria > Bacillati > Actinomycetota > Actinomycetes > Mycobacteriales > Mycobacteriaceae > Mycobacterium > Mycobacterium sp. AMU20-3851. The sequence goes on along the minus strand of NZ_CP146371.1, from coordinate 1,128,704 downwards.
CAGCGTCGGCGGGGTGCTGTACGCGCTGAAGTGGCCGAACCCCTGGCCGACCACGTTCGGCCATCACGAGTTCTTCCACGCCTGCACAGCGGTCGCGGCGATCTGCCACTACATCGCGATGTGGTTCGCCGTCTTCTGATTCCCCGCGAGCGTGCGTGTCTGCAGGCAACACGCCGCGGAATCCTGCGAGGACGCGCACGCTCGCCAGGAAGGATGCGCACGCTGGGCACGCGGTATGGGCAGGGTCACGCGGGTGCGTGCCCTCGGACGGGCCGGCCTACCACCAGGTGCCCCAGCAGCCCTTCCGCGAGCGTGCGCAAACTCCCTCCCGAACACGCGTGTCGGCCTACGGACACGCACGCTCGCGGAGAAAGCGGGGCTAGAGCTGGGTGACGTCCTGCGGGCCCCAGAACGCCCGCATCGAGGTGATCTGGCCGTCGGCGTTGAACGCCATCACCTCGATGGGTTCGATGCGCATCGCGCCGCCGACGGTGATGGCGAAGACGAAGGCCGCCTCGCTGCCGCCGGCCCGGAAAGACAGCAGCTGCGTGGTGATCTCCGCGCCCGCGACGTTGTTGTAGAAGCCCGCGATCGCCTTTCGGCCGATGTGCACCTCACCGCCGCCGACCGGATCCTCCAGGGTCGCATCCTCGGCGTAGAGGGCGGCGACGTCGTCCGCGCTGCCGCTGACGACGGTGTCCAGGTAACGCTGGACGAATCCTTGCAAGACATCGGGCTCGAAGCTCATGTGCCGCAGGCTACACGGAACGGTCGAGTGTGGCGCCCAGTTCCTCCACGGTCGTCACCGGCAGGTCGCACACCCGGCCGCGGCACACGTAGGCGGCGTCCCGGCCACCCACCCGGTCCCGTCCGGTCAGCAACTCCCCGGAGTCGACCGCACCGCCGACGACCACCGCGCCGCCGGGCGCCAGCCGCCTGGCAGCGGCCAGCAGCGCCGAGTCCGCCGGGTCGCATGCCACCGCGATCTGGATCGGTCCGCGCACCGCGGCCTCGGCGACGGCGAGCCAATGTCCGCCCGAGCGCGGCACTTTGGCCAACACCGGGGTCGCGGACGCCAGGGTGGCATCGGCCGCGGCGACGTAGCGCGGATCGCCGGTCAGGTACGCGGCCAGTTGCAGCGCCTCGGCGACCGATGAGGCCCCCGAGGGGGTGGCACCGTCGAGCGGATCGGCCGGGCGCAGCACCAACTCCTCGGCATCGTCGGCGGTGTCGAACCACCGGCCCGGCTGCGCGGGGTCGGCGAAACGGTCCAGCACGGTGTCGAGCAGCCCGGTGGCCGTGGTCAGCCACGACCGCGCCCCGGTGAGCTGATGCAGCCCGCACATCGCGGTGATCAGGCTCGCGTAGTCCTCCAGGATCGCCGCACTGTCGCCGACCACACCGCCCAGGCTGGCCCGGCGCAACCGACCGTCGACCAGGTGCAGCAACAACAGTTCCCGTGCGCACACCGTTGCGGCGTCGGCGTATTCGGGAACGTCGAGCGCCACCGAGGCCTCGATCAGCGCGGTGATCGCCAGCCCGTTCCACGCGGTGACGACCTTGGCGTCGCGACCGGGCTGCGGCCGGCTTGCGCGTGCCGCCAGCAACGCGGCCCGCACCCACTGGAACCGCTGCGGATCGTCGGGATCGCGGCGCAGTTGCAGCACCGAGCTTCCGTGCTCGAAGGTCCCGGCCTCGGTCACACCGAAAAGCGATGCGGCCCAATCTGCTTCATCGCCCAGAACGTCACGCAGCTGGGCCGGCGTCCAGGCGTAGGTGAGGCCCTCCACCCCGTCGGCGTCGGCGTCCAGCGACGAGGCGAACATGCCACCCACACCGAGGTCGCCGATGATGAACCGGGCCGTCTCATCGGCGACCCTGCGCGCCAACGGATCTCCGGTGCGCCGCGCCCAGTGCGAATAGAACCGCAGCAGCAGCGCGTTGTCGTAGAGCATCTTCTCGAAGTGCGGCACCACCCAGGACGCATCCACACTGTACCGGGCGAATCCGCCGGCCAGTTGGTCATAGATCCCGCCCCGGGCCATCGCCGTCCCGGTCCGCGCCACCGTCGCCAGCACCCGCTCCGAACCTGTGCGTTCGTAGTTGCGCAGCAACGCCTCGGCCAGCATGGACGGCGGGAACTTGGGCGCGTTGCCGAACCCGCCGCGCTCGACATCCTCATCGCGCAGCACCGCAGCCACGGCCTGGTCACAGAGCCGCGCGTCGGGCGCGGGCCCGGAACCCGGTAGCCCGGCACTCATCGACCGGAGTTCCCCGGCGATCTCGTCGGACGCCTGCTCGACGTCGGCCCGCCGCTGCAGCCAGGTCTGCTTCACCGCCGAAATCAGCTGCAGAAAGCCGTCTTTGGGGTAGTAGGTGCCGCAGAAGAAGGGTCGGCCGTCCGGGGTGAGGAAACAGGTCATCGGCCAGCCACCCTGGCCCGTCAGCGCGACCGTCGCACTCATGTAGACCGCGTCCAGGTCGGGCCGCTCCTCGCGGTCGACCTTGATGCAGACGAAATCGTCGTTCAGCGCGGCGGCCACCTCGTCGGACTCGAACGACTCGTGCGCCATCACGTGGCACCAGTGGCAGGCGGCGTACCCGATGGACAGCAGGATCGGCACATCGCGGCGGGCCGCCTCGGCCAGCGCCTCGACACCCCACTCCTGCCAGTGCACCGGGTTGTCCGCGTGCTGGCGCAGGTAGGGGCTGGTGGACCCGCCCAGGGTGTTACCCCTTGCCGTCACCCTTGAACTCACCCGCCGTGCCCTCGTCGACCGCCTGGTCGGGCTCGGGATGATCGGGGTCGAACGATTCCGGCAGCTTCTTGAGATGCCGGTTCATCGACCACACCAAGGCGAACGTGCCGACGAGCAGCAGCACCAACACCAGCAGTCCCACCGGGCTGGCCTTGCCGAAGTCCGGACCCGTCTGGCGGGGTCCCTCCTCGGCGAGCAGGCCGGTGGCGATCAGAAATAGCTCAGTCATGTGTGTTGATCCCTGTGAACAGATCGGTTTCGGGCAGCCGCACCGGGACCCTGGACCGCGCGAGCTCGAACTCCTCGGTTGGCCACAGCCGCTGCTGCCATTCCATGGGGGTGGTGAAAAAGAAACTCTTCGGGTCGATCTGGGTTGCGTGGGCCAACAGGGCCTCGTCACGCTGGGCGAAGTACTTCGCGCATTCGATCCGGGTGGTGACGCGCTTCTCGATCACGTCCTCCTCGGCGTCCCAGTTCTCCAACCACTTGGCGAACGGGCCCTCTTCGCCGTGTTTGGCGAACTCGTCCTGCAGCACCTGCATGCGCTGACGCAGGAAGCCGTGGTTGTAGTACAGCTTGGACACCGCCCAGGGCGGGCCGGCATCCGGGTAGCGCACGTGGTCGGCGGCGGCCTCGTAGGCGGCGACGGAGACCTCGTGGCAGCGGATGTGGTCGGGGTGCGGGTAGCCGCCGTTCTCGTCATAGGTGGTGAGCACGTGCGGGCGGAATTCACGGATCACCCGGACCAACTTCTCGACCGGGCCGTCCAGCGGCACCAGGGCGAAGCAACCCTCCGGCAGCGGCGGCAACGGGTCCCCCTCGGGCAGGCCGGAATCCTCGTAGCCGAGCCAGTGGTGCTCCACACCGAGGATCTCGGCGGCCTTGGCCATCTCGTCCCGGCGCACCTCGTGGATGCGTCCGTGCACCTCAGGGATGTCCATGGCGGGGTTGAGGATGTCGCCGCGTTCACCCCCGGTCAGGGTGACCACCATGACCCGAGCCCCTTCGGCCGCGTACCGGGCAGTGGTCGCCGCCCCCTTGCTCGACTCGTCATCGGGGTGGGCGTGCACCGCCATCAAGCGCAGTTCAGTCATTCGTGCCTCATCCAACGGCTCATGTCGTCTGACAACGACAGCCGCTCTCCCTTCATGCCCACCGCTCTATAGTTCCAGTTCTAGTAGAGCCGACCGACCGACGGGCACCAAAACCTTGACCATCGACCGCCCCACCGCCCGTTATGGGCGGCAGAAAATGTCCCGACGCACTCGCCGACGCGTGGTGATCGGCCTGTTCCTGCTGATTGTGACGGTAGGCGTGGTGATCGCGGTCATCGCGTTCCAGCGCTTCGGCACCGGCGATGTCAAGGGCGAGCTCGGCGGGTACCGGCTGATCGATGACCAGACCGTCGCGGTGACCATCACCGTCACCCGCGACGATCCGTCGGTGCCGGCGGTCTGCATCGTGCGGGCCCGTTCCATCGACGGCGACGAGACCGGGCGCCGGGAGATTCTGGTACCGCCGTCCACCGAGAAGTCGGTGGTGATCGACGCCGTGGTCAAATCCACCAAACCGCCGGTCGTCGGGGATATCTACGGCTGCGGCATCGACGTGCCGGGGTACCTGACCGCACGCTGAAGACGTCCCGGGGACGAACAGCCGGCGACAAAATTGTGGAAACCGGCTGACGCGGCGGTGGTAAGCTCGGGTGATACACGGTTCCGGCTGGAGCCGTGTATTGCTGCATTAGCGCGCTGCATGCGCCTGCGATCGCGGCGATACACGAACTTCCGACGCGACATATCGCGAGAGAAATGATCAACGACAGGAGCGCGAGGACATGACCGACACCCAGGTCACCTGGCTGACCGAAGAAGCCTTCGACCGCCTGAAGGCCGAGCTGGACCAGCTGATCGCCAACCGCCCCGTGATCGCTGCCGAGATCAACGACCGCCGCGAAGAGGGCGACCTGCGCGAGAACGGCGGCTACCACGCCGCCCGTGAGCAGCAGGGCCAGGAAGAAGCGCGCATCCGGCAGCTCCAGGAGCTGCTGAACAACGCCAAGGTCGGCGAGGCGCCCAAGCAGTCCGGTGTCGCCCTGCCCGGTTCGGTGGTCAAGGTCCAGTACGGCGATGACCCCGACGACACCGAGACCTTCCTGATCGCCACCCGCCAGGAGGGCGTCAGCGACGGCAAGCTCGAGGTGTACTCGCCGAAGTCGCCGCTGGGCGAGGCGCTGCTCGACGCCAAGGTCGGCGACACCCGCAGCTTCACGATCCCCAACGGCAGCACCGTGACGGTGAAGCTGCTCAGCGCCGAGCCCTACCACGCCTGAGCCGCTCTGCCCTGCCGGGCGCTAAGTTTCTCCGGTGGCCCGGATCGCCGAAGACCTGCTTCTGCTGCTGCTCGACAATGCGTCGGGGCAACCCGGTCTCGACCGGCAGCGCAGGCAGCGGGTGCTCGGCGCCGCGGTGCTACTCGACCTGGCCGGGGCGTGCCGGATCCGACCGGCGGTCGACGGCGACCCCGTCGAACCGGGGCGGCTCATCGCACTGACCGCGTCCGGACCGGTTGACCCGGTCACCGGGCCGGCCCTGGCATTGCTCTCCCAGCGCCCGCTACGGCCGGGCACCGCCGTCGCCAAGCTGAGCAGAAACACCGAGGATCAGCTCCTGGAGCATTTGCAGCGGTGCGGGCTGATCCGTCGTATCCCGTTGCCGTCCAAGGGTTTCAAGAAGGCGGCCGCGTTCCCGATGCTGAACAGGGACCGGGTGGACGGGGCCCGTGCGGCGCTGCTGGCCGCACTGTTCGAGCGTCGCCCGCCGACCCCGTCGACCGCCGCGATCATCACGCTGCTACACGACGCCGACGGACTGGGTGCACTGTTGAGCCTCAACGACCGCGGCTGGCGCTGGGTGCATGCCCGGGCCGGCGAGATCGCCCTCGGCAGCTGGGTCGACGAGTCACCGGCCGCGCTGCCGGAGGTCAACCTGGCCGTCACGGCGTCGGCACTGCGCCCGGCGCTGAGCAGCCGGTAGGCGCGCTCAGCGCAGCGCCTGCTCCAGATCGCCGAGCAGGTCGGCGGCCTCCTCGATGCCCACCGAGAGCCGCACCAGATCGTCGGGCACCTCCAGCTGCGAACCCGCGGTGGACGCGTGCGTCATCGCCCCGGGATGCTCGATCAGCGACTCCACCCCGCCCAGAGATTCAGCGAGAATGAAAATCTCGGTGCGCGCACAGAATTCCTGGGCCGCCGCCCGCCCGCCGCGCAGGCGCACCGACACCATGCCGCCGAAACCGGACATCTGCTTGGCCGCGACCTCGTGGTTGGGATGGCTGGGCAGACCCGGGTAGAGCACCGAGTCGATGGCCGGATGCTCGGCCAGGAACTCGGCCACCTTGGCCGCGTTCTCGCTGTGCCGCTGCATGCGCAGCACCAGGGTCTTCAAGCCCCGCATGGTCAGGTACGCGTCGAAGGGCCCCGGCACGGCGCCCGCCCCGTTCTGCAGGAACGCGAGCGCGACGTCGAGTTCCTCATCGCTGGTGAGCAGTGCACCGCCCACCACATCGGAGTGTCCGCCGATGTACTTCGTCGTGGAATGCAGCACGATGTCGGCACCCAGGGTCAGCGGCTGCTGCAGAGCCGGAGAGGCAAACGTGTTGTCCACCAACAACTTCGCACCGGCCTTGCCGGACAGTTCGGCGATCCCGGCGATGTCGGCGATCGACAGCAGCGGGTTGGTGGGGGTCTCGACCCAGATCAGCTTGGTCTGGTCGGTGATCGCGGCCGCCACGGCATCCAGATCGGCCAGCGCCGCCGGCGTGTACTGAATTCCCCACTGGGTGAACACCTTGTCGATCAACCGGAAGGTGCCCCCGTAGGCGTCGTCGGGGATGACGACGTGGTCACCGGGCCGCAGCACCGCTCGCAGGGCGCAGTCGGTGGCCGCCATGCCCGAGGCGAAGGCCCGGCCGTAGTCGGCCTGCTCGACGGCGGCCAGCGAGGCCTCCAGCGCCGCCCGGGTCGGGTTCCCGGTGCGGGCGTACTCGAAGCCGCCACGCAGCCCGCCCACGCCGTCCTGGGCGAAGGTGGAACTGGCGTAGATCGGGGCGTTGACGGCGCCGGTGGCGGCATCGGGCCGGAACCCGGCGTGGATGGCCCGGGTCGCCAGACCCTGCCAACGGTGTGCGTCGTGAGCGCTGCGCTGTTCACCCATACCGATCAGGGTAGTGCCGCCCGGAAAACGCGAAACGGGGTGGACCGTGCGGTCCACCCCGTCCCTTGCGCTATGCCGCCTACGGCGTCAGCGGTGCCACCTGGCCGCCGGTGAGGCGCCGGAAGGCGTAGACCGTGATCAGCGAGATCAACGGGTACGCGACCAGCAGGCCGACGAAGCACGCCAGTACCCCGAGAATCGCGATACCGATGGTGGTCAACCAGGTCAACGCCATCGGACCGAAGTTGGCCTTGCCGATCTCGAAGCTGGTCTTGACGCCGTCGATACCGGAGGTGTTGCGGTCCAGCACGATGACGGTGGTGAACAGCAGCATGATCGTCGCGATGATGCCCGGCACGATGCACAGCAGCACGCCGATGAAGACGATGATGCCGGACACGACCGACGCGATCACCACGTTGCCGACGTTGCGCGGTTTGAAGAACGACCCGATCTCCACCGGCTGCCCGTTGGCGATGTCGAGCATTCCGCCGACATAGGCGGACTGCACCACGGCCGCCACCACCAGCATGACCGCGCTACCGAGCAGCGAGACGACGATGCCGCCGGTGCCCATCGAGAAGCTCGCGGAGTACTCGTCGTACGACGTCGTGGTGAACGAGTTGGAGATCAGCTGGATGATGCCCTGCAGAACGGCGTAGATCAGGCCGAACACGATCGTCGGGACGAGGATCGCCGCGACGTTCTTGCTGAACTTGTTCCACGCCCAGGAGACCGCCTCTCCGACGCTGTAGGCCGGCGCACCGAATCCGGGCGCACCGGGGTAACCGGGCGGCGGGTATCCACCCGGTGCCGGGTATCCCCCGGGCGGGGGCGGGGGCGGGTAACCGCCCTGCGGCGGCGGCGGGTATCCCCCGGGCGGGGGCGGCGGCGGGTAGCCACCCTGCGGGGGCGGCGGGTAGTTCCCGGGCGGAGGTGGGGGCGGGTAATCCCCTTGCGGTGGCGGGTAGTTCCCGGGTGGTGGATAGCCACCCTGCGGTGGCGGCGGGTAACCGCCCGGGGGCGGGACGTTCTCCGGGGGCGGCGGGTATCCGCCGGGCGGGGGTGGTGGTTGAGTCATGTCACCTTCTCGTGAGTGAAACGCTGACGGGAAACACCGGTCTGCGGTTGTGAATCCACGAACCGGCACTGCAGATGTACCGATGACGCCGCAATGAGCTTATGTCACAACGGCACACAGACGGTCTTCATTATCTTGTCGGCCAGTGTCTGACGTTTGGCATCCCAGAGCGGGAACAGGTAGCCGATATAGCAGATGATCGCGTCCACCACGTGCGCCAGCTGCCGCACGATGGACGGGCCGAAACCGATTGGCCGGCCGGTACTCTCGCCGACAACCTGGAATTTCAGGATGCCCTTGCCGATGCTCGACCCGGTGGTGCCCTGCCGGTAGCCGTAGTTCCAGACCAGGTAGATGAGCGCCAGAATCCAGGTGACGGTGAAAGACACCTGCCCCAACGTGGACGCCCCGGTGGCGCAGAACTCGCCGAGATCGTATTCCGAGGAGTCGGTGACACACACCGTTTCCCGGGTACCGATGAGCAGGCCATAACCGATGGCCTCCAGGATCGCGACCGGCAGGATGTCGATGATCCAGGCCAGCACGCGGGTCAACCACGGCGTGTAGGCCTCTTTCGGCAATCCGCCGGCGTACCCGCCCGACGCGGGGGGTGGTGGCGGCGGGAAACCGCTCTGCGGCGGGGGCGGATACCCCCCGGGCGGTGGCGGCGGAACGTTTCCAGGCGGAGGCGGCGGCGGGTAATTCCCTGGGGGTGGTGGCGGTTGCTCTGTCATGTGCGCCTTCCGATGAGGAAATTAGCTGAGTCTGCGGCGTGTAACCCTACCTGAGAACATGCTCAGATAGGCGCCGCTGACGCCAACTTCATCCACCGGATACGCCGCAGGTCAGCCGGGTGTTTGCCCACGCCGCCGCGCTGTTTCGCCCCTCCTAGCGGTGCACACGCCCTTCGGACAACGATCCCAACAGGTCGTGCCGGGTCAGCACGCCGATCGGCTTACCGTCCTCGACGACCATCACGGCGTCGCAGTCCCGCAATGTTTTTGCCGCGGTACCGAGCAGTTCGCCGGATCCGATGAGCGGCAGCGGGGCGCTCATGTGCAGGGCGACCGCGTCGGCGAGCTTTGCTCGGCCTTCGAAAACCGCTGACAGCAACTCCCTTTCGGACACGCTGCCGGCGACCTCGCCCGCCATCACCGGGGGCTCCGCACCGACCACCGGCATCTGCGAGACCCCGTACTCGCGCAGGATGTTGATCGCGTCACGCACGGTTTCGGACGGGTGCGTGTGCACCAGGTCCGGCAGCGCACCGGACTTGCGGCGCAACACCTCTCCCACCGTGACGTCCTCGATGGACCCGTCCAGTCGGCTGCGCAGGAAGCCGTACGAGGACATCCAGCCGTCATTGAAAACCTTTGACAGGTAGCCACGTCCGCCGTCGGGCAGCAGCACGACGATCACCGCGTCGGGTCCGGCCTGCTCGGCCACCTTGAGTGCGGCCACCACGGCCATCCCGCACGAGCCGCCGACCAGCAGCGCTTCTTCGCGGGCCAGCCGCCGGGTCATCTCGAACGAATCGGCGTCGGAGACAGCGATGATCTCGTCCGGGACGGTGGGATCGTATGCGCTGGGCCAGAAATCCTCGCCGACACCCTCGACCAGGTACGGCCGCCCGGTCCCGCCGGAGTACACCGAGCCCTCGGGGTCGGCGCCGATGATCTTCACCCGGCCGTCGGAGACCTCCTTGAGGTAGCGGCCGGTGCCGGTGATGGTGCCGCCGGTGCCCACGCCCGCCACGAAATGGGTGATCTTCCCGTCGGTGTCGGCCCAGATCTCGGGGCCGGTCGTCTCATAGTGGCTTTCTGGGCCCATCGGGTTGGAGTACTGATCGGGCTTCCACGCGCCCTCGATCTCCTCGACCAGCCGGTTGGACACGCTGTAGTAGCTGTCCGGGTGATCCGGCGGGACCGCCGTCGGGCACACCACGACATCGGCACCGTAGGCCCGCAGCACGTTCTGCTTGTCCTCACTGACCTTGTCCGGGCAGACGAACACGCAGTGGTACCCACGCTGCTGGGCGACCAGGGCCAGCCCGACCCCGGTGTTGCCGGAGGTCGGTTCGACGATGGTGCCGCCCGGCTTGAGCTCGCCGGAGGCCTCCGCGGCGTCGATCATCTTGACCGCGATGCGGTCCTTGGAGCTACCGCCGGGGTTGAGGTACTCGATCTTCGCCGCGACCAGGCCCGACCCCGGTGGGACCACCGAGTTCAGCTGGACGAGCGGAGTATTACCGATGAGCTCGCTGATGTGCCGGGCGATACGCATGCCTCTATGGTCTCAGGCCGCCCGGCGCCTCACCAGGTGGCCTCACGAATGTAGTCGCCGATCTGGCGCAGAGACCGGGTCGCCTCACCGACGATCGGCGAACACAGCTGGAACACGTGCATCTGACCGGGCCAGATGCGCACCTCGACCGGGACCCCGGCCTCGGCCAGCATCCGCGCGGCCTTTCGCGCGTCGTTGAGCAGAACCTCCGAACCGGACACGTGGATGAGCGTGCGCGGCAGCCCCGGCTCGATGTGGTCGAGCGGTTCGTAGATTTCCTCGCCCTGCCGGTCGGCGGCCGCGCCGACCATCTCCACCAGCGCGTCGAATGCCTTCGGCGGGAACATCGCGTCGGTCCGGGCATTGGGGTGCTGGGTGCGGCCCGCATTGTCGATCTCGAACAGCGGGGACATCGTGACCACCGCGGCGGGCGGCTCGTCGAGCCCCTCGGCCTGCAGCCGCTGGGCCAGCGCCAGGGCCAGGTAGCCGCCGGCCGAGTCGCCGGCCAGCACGATGCGCTCGGGCGGGTAGCCGGCCAGCCGCAACCACTTGTAGGCGTCGTAACAGTCGTCGAGCGCCACCCCGATCGAATGCTTCGGGATCATCCGGTAGTTCACGACGAACACCGGGCTGTCGGCGAACTTGGACAGTTCGGTCGTCAGCCGGCCGTGCGTGTTCACCCCGCAGGTGAGGAACGCGCCGCCGTGCAGGTAGAGGATGACGCTGCGCTTGCCGTCGGCGGGCAGCACGCCCGCCGCGCGCACCAGTTGCGCCGTGCAGTGCGGCAACGCGATGGTGGCCCGAACCGTGCCCGGGGCCGGGCGCAGGACGCGCGCGGCGAAGTCGAGCACCCCGAACGGCCACGGCAGTTTGGGTACATGGCTACCGATAGCCAGCGTCGGCTTGATGGTCATCATGGCGACTAACCCCGCCAGGCGGCCCGCGATGCCAGCGCCGTCCTCGACGATCTCTACCGGCCGCCAGTCCCCGACCGGAAAACGTCGAGACTGACGGGCTTGAGCTGCGCTTATCGCAGCGCGCGGAGAACCAGAAACCTTGCTTGGTGCCGTCATCGCCACCACTTCCTACGCCGTTGTAGTACCCGTTGTCGGTATTTACTTAGCCAACCGGGGTAACTTAGCTTGCCCGGCCACAACAGGTTCAACAATCAAGGAATCTGTTTTGGTACCGCTTTTGGTACCCCAATGTGACCTGGACAAACCGTCCGGGAGTGCTGACAGCGGGCAAACGTCTCTAAAATCGACCGCGTGGGTTCACGCAGCCGTGCTCCTCGCATCCGCAACCGGTCGACCCTGACCCTGGCAGCCGTCGCCACCGTGGCGTCCACCGGCTATCTGGGGGCGCGCAATCTGCTCAGTGGGCAGGCCGCCCAGGCCCGCCGGGTCATACCCAAGTCCTGGGACATCCCGCCCCGCGCCGACGGCGTCTACACACCCGGCGGCGGGCCGGTCGAACGCTGGACCCGCGATGTGCCCTTCGACCTGCACCTGATGATCTTCGGCGACTCCACCGCCACCGGTTACGGCAGCGCCACCGCCGACGAGGTGCCCGGCGTGCTGCTGGCCCGCGGCCTGGCCGAGGAGTCCGGTAGACGGATCCGGTTGAGCACGAAAGCGATCGTCGGTGCCACCTCCAAGGGGCTGTCCGGGCAGATCGACGCCATGTTCGTGGCCGGTCCCCCGCCGGACGCGGCGGTGATCATGATCGGGGCCAACGACATCACCAAACCCAACGGGACGCGGGCGTCGGCGCGCCGACTCGGGCGGGCAGTGCAGCGCCTGCGCGCCGCGGGCGCGGTCGTGGTGGTCGGGACCTGCCCGGACTTCGGCGTCATCAGGGCCATCCCGCAGCCGTTGCGATGGGTGGCGCACAGTCAGGGGCTGCGGCTGGCCCGGGTGCAGGCGGCCGAGGTGCGGGCCGCCGGTGGCGTGCCGGTGCCGTTCTCCGACCTGCTGGCACCGGACTTCCACAAGACCCCCGAGGTGCTCTTCTCCTCGGACATGTTCCACCCGTCCGGCGCCGGCTACCGGCTGGCCGCCCAGCAGCTGCTACCCGCGCTGTGTAACGCGTTGGGCGACTTCGTATCTGACGTTCCCTCCGAACCCGCCCTGGAATCGCGGGTGGATGAGGGCGATTCGCTGCTGGCCCGGATCGGCAACGTGAGCCGGCTGTGGCGCCGCACAACCGGGGTCCCCGCACCGATCGTGGCCCCCGCGAGCTAGCGTGGAGCCAACCAAGCACTTGTTCACGGAGGTCAACATGCCCGAAGCCGTCATCGTCGCCACCGCCCGCTCCCCCATCGGGCGCGCTGCCAAGGGGTCGCTGGCCACCATGCGCCCCGACGATCTGGCCGCCCAGATGGTGCGGGCCGCACTCGACAAGGTGCCGTCGCTGGACCCGCGCGATATCGACGATCTGATGATGGGCTGCGCGCAGCCCGCCGGTGAGGCCGGCTACAACATCGGGCGCGCGGTCGCCGTCGAACTCGGCTACGACTTCCTGCCCGGGACCACCGTGAACCGGTACTGCTCGTCCTCCCTGCAGACCACCCGGATGGCCTTCCACGCCATCAAGGCCGGCGAGGGTGACGTGTTCATCTCCGCCGGTGTGGAGACGGTGTCGCGCTTCGGCGTCGGTGCCGCCGACGGTGCTCCGGACAGCAAGAACGCGCTGTTCGCCGAGGCCCAGGCCCGCACGGCCAAGCAGGCCGAGGAGGAGAGCACCTGGCATGACCCCCGTGAGGACGGTCTCATCCCGGACGTCTACATCGCGATGGGGCAGACCGCCGAGAACGTCGCCACCTTCACCGGGATCAGCCGCGAAGACCAGGACCACTGGGGTGTGCGCTCGCAGAACCGCGCCGAGGAGGCCATCAAGAGCGGCTTCTTCGAGCGGGAGATCTCGCCGGTGACGCTGCCCGACGGCACCGTGGTGAGCACCGACGACGGTCCGCGCGCCGGCACCACCTACGAGAAGATCAGCCAGCTCAAGCCGGTGTTCCGCCCGAACGGCACGATCACCGCCGGCAACGCTTGTCCGCTGAACGACGGCGCCGCTGCCGTCGTCATCATGAGCGACACCAAGGCCAAGGAGCTCGGCCTGACCCCGCTGGCCCGCATCGTGTCCACCGGGGTGTCCGGACTCTCCCCGGAGATCATGGGTCTGGGCCCGATCGAGGCCATCCGCAAGGCGCTCGCGAAGGCCGGCAAGACCATCTCCGATATCGACCTGGTCGAGATCAACGAGGCGTTCGCGGTGCAGGTGCTGGGCTCGGCACGGGAGCTGGGCATCGACGAGGACAAGCTGAACGTGTCCGGCGGCGCGATCGCGCTGGGCCACCCCTTCGGCATGACCGGCGCCCGGATCACCGCGACCCTGCTCAACAACCTGGCCACCCACGACAAGACCTTCGGCATCGAGTCGATGTGCGTCGGCGGTGGGCAGGGCATGGCGATGATCGTGGAGCGGCTCTCTTAATCGCGTTCACGCTGCGGTGGGGGTGCACCAGCGCCCTCACCGCGGCGGCGCCCAATAGACTCCCTGCCGATGACCACTCTCGGAACACCCCTGTCCCCGAACGCCACCCGGGTGATGCTGCTCGGCTCCGGTGAGCTCGGCCGTGAAGTCCTGATCGCGTTGCAGCGGCTCGGCGTGGAGACGATCGCCGTCGACCGATACGCCGACGCGCCCGGACAGCAGGTCGCCCATCACGCGCACACCATCTCCATGACCGATCCGGAGCAGCTGCGGGCGCTGATCGAGGCCGAGAAGCCGGACCTGGTGGTGCCCGAGATCGAGGCGATCGCCACCCCGGTGCTGGAGGCGCTGGAGGACGCCGGGGTGGTCCGGGTCATCCCGACCGCGCGGGCGGCCCGGTTGACCATGGACCGCGAAGGCATCCGGCGGCTGACCGCCGAGACGCTCGGGGTGCCCACGAGTCCGTACCGGTTCTGCGATTCGCTCCCCGAGCTGCAGGCGGCGGTCGGCGAGATCGGTTACCCGTGTGTGGTGAAGCCGGTGATGAGCAGCTCCGGCAAGGGGCAGTCCAAGATCGACGGGCCCGACGGCGTCGAGGCGGCCTGGGAGTACGCGATGTCGGGCAGCCGGGTCAGCAACACCCGCATCATCGTCGAGGGGTTCATCGACTTCGACTACGAGATCACGCTGCTGACGGTGCGCAGCGTCGGCGCGTCCGGTGCGATAGAAACCCAGTTCTGCGAGCCGATCGGGCATCAGCAGGTCAGCGGCGACTATGTGCAGAGCTGGCAGCCGCACCCGATGTCGGCCGCCGCGCTCGCGAGCGCCCAGGAGATCGCCCGCAAGGTCACCGAGAACCTGGGCGGGCAGGGCATTTTCGGCGTCGAGCTGTTCGTCAAGGGCGATCAGGTGTGGTTCAGCGAGGTCAGTCCGCGCCCACACGACACCGGGATGGTCACGATGATCACCCAGTGGCAGAACGAGTTCGAACTGCATGCGCGTGCGATCCTCGGCCTGCCCGTCGACACCACCTGCAAGACGCCCGGTGCGAGCGCGGTGATCTACGGCGGCGTAGACGCAAAAGGTGTGGTGTTCGACGGAGTGGACGCCGCACTGGCCGTGCCGCGCACCGACATTCGGCTGTTCGGTAAGCCGGAGAGCTTCGTGAAACGCCGGATGGGTGTCGCGCTGGCCTACGACGCCGACGTCGACGTTGCTCGGGCCAACGCGGTCGAGGCCGCCGGGCGGGTCACGCCGCGGGTCCCCTAGCTTCCGTTTTATGCGCCGACGGTGCGCTCAGATCGCTTTTTCGGTGAAATTTTGGATCTGAGTGCACTCTCGCGGCCCATGCGCGCGCGAGCCGGTCGAGAATTACTCGTTCGCCGTGCCGCTTGGCCACGCGAAGCCGATGCCAACCCAGCTCGTCGAGGTCCTCGGTGCGGACGATGTCGTGGGCGAACTGAGCGGGGCTGGTGCGGTGATGGTCGCCGTCGTACTCCACGGCGAGCTTGAAGTCCTCCCACCCCATGTCCAGGAAGTACTTGCGGCGCCCGTCGGCGCTCACCACCGGGATCTGGGTACGCGGTCGCGGGTAGCCGGCGCCGATGATGAGCAGACGCAGCCAGGATTCGCGGGGCGATTCGGCGCCGGGGTCGTGGAGGTCCAGCGCTGTCTGGAGTTGGCGTATCCCCCGCTTGCCGCCGTGGCGGGAACGAGCCCGGTCCAGTACCTCCGCAGCTCGGAAGTACCGGGCGTTACCCAGCGCGTCCAGGCGGGCCACGGCCTCCTCCAGGGGAGCCCGGCGGCCCAGGTCGAAGACCGTGCGTTCGATGCTGGTCACCGGCAGTCCCCAGCGCCCGGCATCGGTGATCTCGTCCGCGTGCACTTGGTGGCTGTAGGTGCGGATCCCGAGGGGAGGCCGGCGACTCGGGTAGACCAGTTCGACGGGTAGCGAATCCTCGATGTAGCGCGCACCGTGCAGTGCCGAGGCGGTGAGCCCGCACAGCACCGCCTTGCGCCGCGACCACAGCCAGGCGGCCAGCGCCCGGTCGTCGAAGGTGAGATCGGCATCGTTGGGGACGTACACGTCGGGGAAGATCGCGGTGAACCGGGTGCGTAGGCGATACTTCGAGATTCGCCCGGCCGCGACCGCCTCGCTGCCGACGAAGGGGGTCATGAGTCGAGACTCGCCGGTCGCAGACGCCCAGAACACCCCTGCCGCGGCATCTGTGGATGAATCTGCACCGAGGGTGCAATCAGATCGAGGATGGGGCCGAAAAGTCGCACTCAGTGCACGCTCAGCGCGAAAAGGGCGTGAAAAAGGGCGCCCACGCTGTGGACGCCCTTTCTCTCGCAGTACTACTAGTCGTTGTTGAAGTAACTCAGCAGACGCAGGATCTCCAGGTACAGCCACACCAGGGTGACCATCAGGCCCAGGGCGACGCCCCACGCGGCCTTCTCCGGAGCACCGGCGCGGATCATCTGGTCCGCTGCGTCGAAGTCGATCAGGAAGCTGAACGCCGCCAGACCGATGCACAGCAGCGAGAAGCCGATCGCGATGGCGCCGCCGTCACGCAGGCCCATGCCCGCTCCGCCGCCGACACCGAACATGCCGAGCACCAAGTTCAACAGCATCAATGCAACCACGCCG
The DNA here is from genome assembly GCF_043974665.1 of Mycobacterium sp. AMU20-3851. Classification (NCBI taxonomy): domain Bacteria; kingdom Bacillati; phylum Actinomycetota; class Actinomycetes; order Mycobacteriales; family Mycobacteriaceae; genus Mycobacterium; species Mycobacterium sp. AMU20-3851. The sequence goes on along the minus strand of NZ_CP146371.1, from coordinate 1,112,219 downwards.
AAGAGGCCGGCAACGATCATCCGGGTGAACTTCGGGGTGACGCGGATGGCGCCGGTCTTGTAGACGACCAACATGCCGAAGAACACGCCGAGGGTGCCGACGATGGCCTGGAAGATCATCGCGCCGCCGCCGCTGGAGATCATGTTGGCGAAGACGAACGAGATCGCGCCCAGCGCCAGGCCTTCCAGCCCCGCGTAGGACAGCACGATGGCCGGGTTGTCCTGCTTGCGGCCGAAGGTCGCGATGAGCACCAGTACCAGCGCGCCGAGCGCGCCGACGAGGGTGAACGGCATCGCCAGACCGGGGTTGCCCGACACCAGGAAGTACGAGACGGCACCGACAGCGGTCAACAGGGCCAGGCTGATGCCGGTCTTGGTGACGACGTCGTCGATGGTCATCGGCCGGGCGACGCCGGCCTGCCGCTGGTCGGGGTACTGCGTCGCCGCGTAGGGGTCTGCATGCACCTGCTGCGCACCGAAGCTTGCGGCTCCGGTACCGAACTGCGCGTATCCGCCCTGCCCCTTGGGCAGAGATCGGAATACCGGGTTGCTGCTTTCGCGCACCGTAGGTCCTCTCCCTATGTGGTGGGTTCGATTTGCCGAACACACGATCAACGATCAATGCTCCGAACAGGTTCCCATGCCCTGCCAGCGGGAACTGAGAGAGTTCTCAGGAAACGTCCAGCTTGATCTTGGTGCAAACCCTACCCGTCGCACGTCACGCCGGGACTACGAACTACATTGCAAACGTGGCAGAAAACGAGGACATCCTAGTAAGTGTCCGGAACGGCGTCGGCATCGTCACGTTGAACCGGCCCAAAGCGATCAACTCGCTCAACGACGTCATGGTCGCGGGCCTGCAACACGCACTCACCGAGTGGGAGCACAACGACGAGGTCAAGACCGTCCTGCTGACCGGGGCCGGGGAGCGCGGCCTGTGCGCCGGCGGTGACGTCGTGGCGCTCTATCACAGCGCCCGGGGCGATAAGGCCTACGCACGCAAGTTCTGGTGGGACGAGTACCTGCTCAATGCGCACATCGGGCGGTTCGCCAAGCCCTACGTCGCGGTGATGGACGGCATCGTGATGGGTGGCGGCGTCGGCATCGCCGCGCACGGAAGCGTCCGGGTCGTCACCGAGAAGACCAAGATGGGCATGCCCGAGGTGGGCATCGGCTTCATCCCCGACGTCGGCGGCACCTACCTGCTGTCCCGCACCCCCGGACTGCTCGGCATGCACGCCGCGCTGACGGGCGCCCCGTTCTCCGGTCCGGACGCCATCGCCATGGGCTTCGCCGACCACTTCGTCCCGCACGACCGCCTCCCCGACTTCATCGAGGCCGTCGTCACCGACGGGCACGAGGACGCGCTGAACTCCTACGCCGAGGAGCCGCCGGAGAGCGACCTGCTGGCCCAGCGGCACTGGATCGACAGCTGCTACGCCGGGGACACGGTGGCACAGATCCTCGCCGACCTGCGCAGCCACGCCGACGAGGCCCAGGGCCATGACGGAGGCAACGCCGCCGCGGCCGCGGCCGAACTGATCGCCACCCGCTCCCCCATCGCGCTGGCTGTCACGCTCACCTCGATCCGGCGGGCCGCGCACCTGCACACCCTGGAAGAGGTTCTGGCCCAGGAGTTCCGGGTGTCGGTGGCCTCCCTGGCCTCGCACGACTTCGTCGAGGGCATCCGCGCCCAGCTCGTCGACAAGGACCGCAACCCGCAGTGGTCGCCCGCCACGCTCGACGCGGTGGACGAGGCGGCGATCGACGCCTACTTCGCCTCCGCGAACCCCGATCTCACCTTCTGAAGAGGAGCAGCCACATGAGCTACGAGACCATCCTGGTGACCCGCGAGGGTCGGGTCGCCACCATCACCCTGAACCGGCCGAAGGCGCTCAACGCCCTCAACAGCCAGGTCATGCACGAGGTCACCACCGCGGCGGCCGAGCTCGACGCCGATCCGGGGATCGGGGCCATCATCCTCACCGGCAGCGAGAAGGCCTTCGCGGCCGGCGCCGACATCAAGGAAATGGCCGACCTGTCCTTCGCGGATGTCTTCAGCCAGGACTTCTTCGCGCTGTGGGGCAAGTTCGCCGCCACCCGCACCCCCACCATCGCCGCGGTCGCCGGGTACGCCCTCGGCGGTGGTTGCGAGCTGGCCATGATGTGTGACCTGCTGATCGCCGCGGACACCGCGAAGTTCGGTCAGCCCGAGATCAAACTCGGTGTGCTGCCCGGTATGGGTGGCAGCCAGCGGCTGACCCGCGCCATCGGCAAGGCCAAGGCGATGGACCTCATCCTCACCGGCCGCACCATCGACGCCGCCGAGGCCGAGCGCAGCGGCCTGGTGTCCCGCGTGGTGCCGGCCGACAGCCTCCTCGAGGAGGCCAACGCCACCGCCGCGACCATCGCCGGGATGTCGCTGTCGGCGGCCCGGATGGCCAAGGAAGCCGTCAACCGCGCCTTCGAGTCGACGCTGGCCGAAGGACTGCTCTACGAACGGCGGATCTTCCACTCGGCCTTCGCGACCGAGGACCAGAAGGAAGGCATGGCCGCGTTCACCGAGAAGCGCGCGGCGAACTTCACCCATCGCTAAAGTCGAGCGGTGACCGCCGCTCCCCGGACCGCGACTCCCGACGCGCCAGCGCCCGAGCCGACCGTCAAGTCCGCCTGGTGGATTCGGCACTACACCTTCACCGGCACCGCCGTCGGCCTGGTGTTCATCTGGTTGTCACTGACCCCGTCACTGCTGCCCCGCGGACCGCTGTTCCAGGGACTGGTGAGCGGCGCGGCCGGCGGTATCGGTTACGGCCTGGGCGTTTTCGGCGTCTGGCTGTACCGCTACATGCTGTCCAAGGACAGCACGCCGGCGGCGCCGCGGCGCGCCTGGCTGATCCTGGTCGTCGTCGGGGTGCTCGGGCAGCTCGCGGCGATCGTCTATTTCCACGTCTGGCAGGACGACATCCGGGACCTGATGGGCGTGCCCCGGCTGGGGTTCTGGGACCACCCGCTGACCGCGGTGCTGGCCATCGTGTTCCTGTTCCTGTTCGTCGAGATCGGCCAACTGATCGGCAAATTGGTCCGGTTCCTGGTGCGCCAACTGGAGCGGGTCGCGCCACCGCGGGTGTCCGGTGTGGTGGCCGTGGTGCTGGTGCTGGCGTTGGCGATCGCCTTGCTCAACGGCATCGTGGCGCGGTTCGCGATGACCACGATCAACAACACCTTCGAGAACGTCAACAACGAGACCGATCCCGACAACCCCGCTCCCACAACGGTTCTGCGCTCCGGCGGGCCGCAGTCCCTGGTCAGCTGGGAATCGCTGGGGCATCAGGGCCGCAACTTCGTGGCGGGCGGGCCGACGGTCGACGAGCTCACCGAGTTCAACGGCGCACCGGCGACCGAACCCATCCGCGCCTACGCCGGGCTGAACTCCGCCGACGGCATCAAAGCGACCGCCAAACTGGCCGCCAAGGAATTGCGCCGCACCGGGGGGCTGGACCGTGAGGTCATCGGCATCGCCACCACCACCGGCACCGGGTGGATCAACGAGGCCGAAGCGTCGTCGCTGGAGTACATGTACAACGGCGACACCGCCCTGGTGTCCATGCAGTATTCGTTCCTGCCCAGCTGGATCTCCTTCCTGGTGGACCAGGAGAACGCGCTGCAGGCCGGGCAGGCCTTGTTCGAGGCGGTCGACGCGATGGTGCGGGAACTCCCCGAAAACGACCGTCCGAAGGTCGTGGTGTTCGGGGAGAGCCTCGGGTCCTTCGGCGGCGAGGCCCCGTTCCTGGCGCTGAACAATCTCATCGCCCGCACCGACGGGGCGCTGTTCTCCGGGCCGACGTTCAAGAACGACATCTGGACCTCGCTCACCATCAACCGTGACGAGGGTTCCCCGCAGTGGCTGCCGATCTTCGACGAGGGCGAGAACGTCCGGTTCGCGGCGCGGCCGGAGAACCTGGGCCGCCCCGACGATCCGTGGGGCTCCCCGCGCGTGGTCTACCTGCAGCACGCCTCGGATCCGATCTCCTGGTGGAACCCGGATCTGCTGTTCGCCAAACCGGATTGGCTGCGGGAGGCCCGTGGATACGACGTGTCCCCGCGCATGGAGTGGATTCCGGTGGTGACGTTCCTACAGGTCTCCGCCGACATGGCGGTGGCCGTGGACGTACCGGACGGGCACGGCCACGTCTATGTCCGCGATGTCGCCAACGCGTGGGCGGCGATCCTGCGGCCCCCGGGCTGGACGGCGGAGAAAACCGAGCGACTGCGCCCGAACCTGCGTTCAGACGAGAACAGTTGACCGCAATTCCTCCGGAAGGGCGTGGTAACCGCCGATGACGTCGGTTGCCTTGTGCAGGCCCAGGTCCTGCAGCGCCGCGGCGGCCAGGCTGGAGGTGTAACCCTCCGAGCACAGCACGATCCATTCGACGTCATCGTCGACGGCCTCGGGGATGCGGGCGTCGCTGGTGGGGTCGCAGCGCCATTCCAGGTGGTTGCGCTCGATGAGCAGGGCGCCGGGGACCTCCCCTTCGGCCGCCCGCTGCCAGCCCGGACGGATGTCGACCAGCAGCGCCCCGCGCCGCAGCGCGGCGGCCACGTCGACGGCCTCGATCCGCTGCAGACGGGCCCTGGCGGCGTCCAGCACGGCATCGATTCGACTGGGCATGACTATCCTTCCGGGGCGTCGGTGAGTTCGGTCCGGTTGCGGCGCAACGTGTTCCGATCGGTCACCTCGTAGTAGGACATCGCCGACAGCGGCGGCGAATAGGCGTGCACGCTCAGCGTCACCGGGGCCGCGGCCGGGGCCGGGGCCCAGACCACATCGTGCACCCACCCCAGCGGGAAGGCGGCCTGATCGCCGGCGGTGAGCTCGCGGTCACGCAGGGCCTTACCGTCCCAGCGGGTCTCCTGCAGCGCGCCGGACACCACCGTCAGCGCGCCCAGCGACCCGCCGTGATCGTGCAGCTCCGTGGACTTGTCCGGCACCCAGCTGATCAGCCAGATGTCGAGTTCGTCGTCGCCGTAGAGCCGGTTGTACCAGCGCTCGTCGGCGGTCAGCGGGGCCGAGGCGAGCAGCCGGTCGTAGCGGCCCGAGAGCACGTCGTCGGCGCAGCGGTCGGTGGCCTGCAGCAGATCGGGCAGACGCAGTCGGGTCGGCGCGGACACGGCGGGCGGGGTTTGCAGAACGGGGGCAACCATGGTGGAACTCCAGGAAGAAGACGAACAGGTGGGCGGGCATCACACAGCCCGACAACACCCCTGGTACGCCGTTCCCTCCGTCATGGCGGCCAGTGTTGCATAGATTGACCCCATGCGCCGCTACCCGATCCTCGTGACGGCAGCCGCCGTCGCCCTGCTGGCGGGGTGCTCCCCGACCACCGAGCAGCCCGCCACCGAGACGTCGACGCCGAGCCCGTCGAGCACCGCAGCGACACCGCCCTCCCCGTCGGGGATGGCCGCCCACGGCGCGATACAGGTGTCCCCGGGCGGTGTCACCACGGCCGTGGACGCGCCCGCGAACGCCACCGAATCCGGCTATGGCCAGGCCTGCCTCGCGGCCCGGGCGTGGATCGACGGCCGTCCGGGTGAGCCGGCAGACCTGGCCGAGGCCTATCTGAAGACGCTGCAGGAACCCGGCGCGGTCGGCCCGGGCAGCTTCAACCAGCCGTGGGCGGACCTGACCCCCGGCCAGCAGGCCGGCGTCATCATGGCGGTCAACTCCGCGGCGAAGAAGGAGTGCGGATAGCGTTCGGATCACGCCGATCGAAAAGGCGGCCCACGACGGGTTACACCACAATGGAGCCATGCAGATAGCGCTGGCGCTGGGCAGCGGAGGGGCACGCGGTTACGCGCACATCGGGGTGATCAACGAGCTGACCGAACGCGGCTACCAGATCGTCGGTATCGCCGGATCCTCGATGGGTGCGCTGGTCGGCGGTCTGCACGCCGCCGGCAAGCTCGACGAGTTCGCGCAGTGGGCCGGGTCGCTGACCCAGCGCGCGGTGCTGCGCCTGCTCGATCCGTCGCTCAGCTCGCCCGGTGTGCTGCGGGCCGGGAAGATCCTCGACGCGGTGCGCGACATTCTCGGCGACGTCACCATCGAAGATCTGCCCATCCCGTACACCTCGGTGGCGACCGACCTGATCGCCGGGAAGTCGGTGTGGCTGCAGCACGGCGCGCTCGACGATGCGATCCGCGCGTCCATCGCGATTCCCGGCATCTTCACCCCGCATGTGCTCGACGGCCGGTTGCTGGCCGACGGCGGCATCCTCGACCCGCTGCCGATGGCACCGCTGTCGGCGGTCAAGGCCGACCTCAGCATCGCGGTCAGCCTGGCCGGAGGCGACCCGACGGTCCGGTTGGACGAGCCGCAGCCGCGGGTGACCACCGCGCGATTGAGTCGGATGTGGCGCAGCACAACGGCTCTGCTCGACACATCGACAGCACAGCGGGTGATGGACAGCCCGGCCGCCAAGTCGGTGCTGGGCCGGTTCAGCAGCTCCCTGGAGGATGGCGCCGAGGCCGCCGAATCGCTGGCCGATACCGATATCCCGGAGCTCCCCCGGCTGGGCAGCTTCGAGATCATGAACCGCACGATCGATATCGCGCAGTCCGCGCTGGCCCGGCACACCTTGGCCACCTACCCGCCCGATCTGTTGATCGAGGTGCCCCGCAACGCGTGCCGCAGCCTGGAGTACCACCGGGCCGAGGAGGTCATCGAGATCGGTCAGGAGCTGGCGGCCGCGGCGCTGGATGCGCTGGGGTGAGCGGCCCGGATCAGTCCGTGAGGAAGTCCGTGAGCGCGGCGGCGACCCGGCGGCCCTGAGCCCGCCCCGCCACCGCAGACGGTTGCCGGCAAGCCGGGTCCAGCGGATTGCGCCCGAACGCGGCGAGCGCGTCATCGTCGGCGAACACCGTGAACGTCCGGCCGGGAAACGCGGCGATCTCAGCGCCCGTGCCGTCGCCGAACGGGGACGGCGTGTTCTCCCCCGCCGGCACCAGCACCACCGCCACGTCGCAGTCCTGCGCGACGGCCATGTGCACGGAGCTGCCCACGCCGCCGTCCATGTACCGGCGCCCGGCTATGGTCACCGGCGGCCAGGCTCCGGGCACCGCACAACTGGCGGCGACGGCGTCGACCATGGAGACACCGGAATCGCGGCTGAAGACCACCAATTCACCTGTGCCGGTGTCGATGGCGGTGATGCGCAGATCCCGGTCTGGCCATTCGTGGGACGGTAGCCGGTGTTCGATGACGGTACGGCGCACCGACTCCGGCACGGTCTGGGCGGCCAGCGCGATCGCACCGATGCGCTGCAACCGTTCCCGGGTGCTGCCCGGGGTGCCCAGCGCGGTCAGGAACACTGTCGTGATGTCGTCGACGGTCACGCCGGAGTCGATCTCATGGGAATCCACGGCGGTCTGCCGAGCGTAGAGTCCGTCGAGGTCCGCGCCGGCGCCGATCTGGGCGGCGACCGCCGAACCCGCCGAAGTACCCAGCAGCACATCGGATTTCAAGAGTTTCGAAGCGGCATCCGGCGCCGCATCGGTGATGCCGGCCAGCACACCGGTCTCCCAGGCGATGCCGGCCAGCCCACCGCCGGCCAGGACCAATGCGAGCGGCATACCTCAGCGCACCAGCAGATTCGACAGTTCCTCCAGGGACTGGCGGGCGTAACCCTTCCACAGCCGGCCGAAGACGGGCAGCGCGGGTGCGGCCAGTGCCGAGCGGGGGTGGATCGTCCACTGCCAGGTCACCTCGGTGCCGGTGCCGACAGGCGCGAACAGCCATTGCCCGTCGACGTGATCGACCAGCGGTGCCAGCGGTCCCTTGATCTGCGACAGGGTGTATCCGAAGGACCGTGGCGGGTCGTAGGAGGTCAATTCCTCCCGCATGCTGCCGCCACCGGTGAGCAGTACCGTGCGCGACTGTCCGGCGCCATCCCAGTCCCCGGTCTGGTCGCGGGTCGCCTTGATCGGCGGGATGGGCCCGTACCAGCGGCGGAACAGGTCCGGCAGCGGCAGCGGCACCGTCCCGGCGAACAGTTCGACGGGAGCGAGCGGGATCGCTCGTGATTGCTCCACCACCAGTGGTTGCGCCATGATGGCCATACTAGCGAGGGAGCAAGATGACCATCGATACCATGCGCGCCCAGCGGTTCTACGCGGACACCAAAACCTTTGCCGTCGAGGACGTTCCGATACCCGATCCGGGGCCCGGCGAGGTCCTGGTGAAGGTTGCCTTCTGCGGCATCTGCCATTCCGATCTCAGCCTGATCAACGGAACGTTCCCGGCCCAGGTCCCGGTCGTCACGCAGGGCCACGAGGCCTCGGGCACCATCGCCAGGCTGGGGCCCGGGGTCACCGGTTGGGCCGTCGGCGACCGGGTTGTCGTCGCGGCCGGCAAGCCGTGCCAGGCCTGCCCGAACTGCGCCCGCGGCGATTTCGCCAACTGCCTGCGGATCCGGTTGATGGCGTTCGCCTATGACGGCGCCTGGGCGCAGTACACCGTGGCGCAGGCGTTCGGACTGACGCGGGTCCCGGACAACGTGCCGCTGGAGCAGGCCGCGATCCTTGCCGATGCGGTGTCCACGCCCTACGGCGCGGTGGTCCGTACCGCCGGGCTGGGTATCGGGGAATCGGTGGGCGTGTGGGGCGTCGGCGGGATCGGAACACACATCGTGCAGTTGGCCCGGCTGGTCGGGGCGGCGCCCATCATCGCCGTGGACATCAAACCGGCCGTACTGGACCGGGCTCTGGAGCTGGGCGCCGACCACGCTTTCGATGCCCGCGATGGTGCCCTGGGCGAGAAGATCACCGCGCTCACCGGCGGGCGCGGTCTGGACGTCGCCTTCGACGCGGTGGGCCTCGGCTCGACGTTCGATCAGGCCCTGGCGAGCCTGACCATGGGCGGTCGGCTGGTCGGGGTGGGCATGAGCGCCGACGCCCCCAGCATCGGGCCGACCTCGTTGTTCAACCTGAACCGCAAACAGGTGCTCGGCCATCTGGGTTACCAGAATGCCGATATCGCGACGCTGGCCAACCTGCTGTCGCTGGGCCGCCTCGACGTGAGCCGTTCGATCAGCGCCATCGTGTCACTGGAGGACGTGGCGGCCGGAATCGAGAAACTGGAGCGGGCCGACGGCGACCCGATCCGGATTCTGGTGCAGCCCTGACTACCTGAGCCGCGGCGCGGCCTTGCCACCGAAGAACGGCAGATCCCGGTAGGTCGCCACCCCGGGCGGGGCGGCGCACACCGCGGGGATCGAGTTCACGCAGTGTGCGGCGGTCGCGACAACGCCAGGTTCGGCAGAGTCGCCGATCGAGCCGGAGCCCGGGCCGTCCTCGCCGACCTCACCCTGGAATCCCTTGATGGAGACCGTGAAATCGGGATTGCCGCGAACCTCCATCTCGTATCGCTGCCCTTCGGGCCCGAAATCCCATGCCGGGTCCAGGTTCTGCTCCCCCATCAACCAGTTCACCGTCACCCGCACCACCACTTCGCCGCCGACCAGCGCCTCCCAATGAAATTTACGGGCCGCCACCTGTCCGGGTTCGATGATCCCGATCGGCGATTCGATCGGGGCGGTGGCCACCGCGATTTCCTGGCGGGCAACGATTTTCGGTTCGGCGTTGAAGCCGAACTGGTCGACGCACATCCGCACGGCCTGGATGAAACCGCCGTCGAGCAGTTTTTGCATCGGACCGGACAGCGCCTTGTCGGGGGTATTGCCGAAGCCCATCACGTGCCGGACCACATCCGGGGCGTGGTAGGTGCGCAGATCCGAGAACTCCTCGGCCCGAACGAAGGTCACCCCGGTGGACATCGCCGAGAACAGCACCGGGAACTTCTCGCTGATACCGCCCGGCGCGATGCCGGTGCCGTGCAGGGTGGCATTGCCCGCCAGTCCGGCCTCCCGCAGTTGCGCGGCCTGCTTCTCGCTCGGATACACCCAACCGACGGGGGTCACGACGTTCTTGCCCGACCGCAGCAGGGCCGCGACCTCGTCCGGGTTCGGCATCAGCGGTGCGTAGACGACGGCATCGGCGTCCAGCGCCAGGATGTCCGCCATGCTGGTAGTGGCGGTGACGCCCAGCGGCGAGCCGCCGATGAGTTCCCCGACGTCGCGGCCGTGTTTGGACTCCGAATGCACCCAACAGCCCACCAACTCGAGATCCGGGTGCTCCAGCACTGCCTTGATCGCGGCGACGCCGACTCCGCCCGTGGCCCACTGCACGACCCGCAATGCCATGTTCCGTCCCTTCACCGAACTAGAACACGTTCTACCACTCCCGGTGTGCGGTGCGGGCAACAACGGGCTTCAGCACAGCGATCGGTGGGCGGGTCCAGGTCGCGCCGACCGTGGACCCGCTCAGCATGTGCTCCGCGGCGCCCGCAGGGGTTATGTTGGGCCTCGACCGCAGCGCAGCGAAAGGGGCAGCCATGCCGAATCGGGTATTTGTCGTCGGAGTCGGGATGACGAAGTTCGAGAAACCGGGCCGACGTGAGGGCTGGGATTACCCGGACATGGCGCGCGAATCGGGCACCAACGCGCTGACCGACGCAGGCATCGAATACACCGAGGTGCAGCAGGGCTTCGTCGGTTACTGTTCCGGCGATTCGACCTCCGGGCAGCGTGCGCTCTACGAACTGGGCATGACCGGTATCCCGATCGTCAACGTCAACAACAACTGCTCCACCGGGTCGACAGCGCTCTATCTGGCCGCCCAGTCGATCCGGGGTGGGCTCGCCGACTGTGTGATCGCGTTGGGGTTCGAGAAGATGCAGCCGGGTTCGCTCGGCGGTGGCGCCCAGGACCGCGAATCCCCGATGATGCGCCATATCGTGGCGCTCAACGAGATCGAGGAGATGCAGTTCCCGGTGGCGCCCTGGATGTTCGGCGCCGCCGGCCGCGAGCACATGAAGAAATATGGCACCACCGCAGAGCATTTCGCCAAGATCGGCCACAAGAACCACAAGCACTCGGTGAACAACCCGTACGCGCAGTTCCAGGATGAGTACACCCTCGACGACATCCTGGCCGCCAAGATGATCTCCGACCCGCTGACCAAACTGCAGTGCTCCCCCACCTCGGATGGGTCGGGTGCGGCCATCGTGGTCAGCGAGGCCTTCGTCGATTCACACGGACTCGCCGATCAGGCGGTCGAGATCGTGGGCCAGGCGATGACCACCGACTTCGCCTCCACGTTCGACGGAAGCGCCGCGAACCTGATCGGCCACGAGATGAACGTCAAGGCCGCACAGCAGGTATATACACAGTCCGGACTGGGCCCCGAGGACTTCCAGGTCATCGAACTGCACGACTGCTTCTCGGCCAACGAGTTGTTGCTCTACGAGGCGCTGGGCCTGTGCGGACCGGGCGAGGCCCCGGCGCTGATCGACAACGAAGACACCACCTACGGCGGGCGCTGGGTGGTCAATCCGTCCGGCGGGCTGATCTCCAAGGGCCATCCGCTGGGCGCGACCGGCCTGGCCCAGTGCGCCGAGTTGACCTGGCAGCTGCGCGGCACCGCCGACAAGCGTCAGGTCGACAATGTGAGTGCGGCCCTACAACACAACATCGGACTCGGCGGCGCGGCCGTGGTGACCGCCTACCAGCGGGCCCAGCGTTAGGGCTTGTCACCTCCGGGCCCGGGTACCCGCGGCGCGTTGGCCGGATTCCCGGGCGACGGTTCGGCACCGGCCTGCAGTTCCCGCTGCCGGGCCTCCAGTATCTCGAGCACCGGCACCCGAGCGGCATGGCCTGCTTCATAGGTGAGCACCTCGATCAGTGCCTGTTCGTCGAGTGCACGGATCCGGTGTCGTAGGTCGCCGATGGTGATCTGGTCGTAGTCCGGGATCGGCAGGCCGCTGTCGGTCATGACGGTTCACCTCGGCCCGTTGCGTCATCGACCACGGGGAACAGCGACTCGCCATCCTCCGGTGCGCCGTCGACCTGTCCGCGGTGGCGACCGGAATCGACGCCTGCGGTGTCCACCGGGGCGTCGGGTCCGGGCGCCATGTCGGCGTCGACGTCGGGCTCCTCCTGCGCCAACCGGTGGTCCAGGGAGTCGCCTTCTCGTTGCTCCTGCGCGGACATGCCGAACTTGTCCGCGCCGGTCCAGTCATCGGGCGGATCCACCACCTCGTCGCCGTCGGCGTTGCGGACGTCGTCGGAGTCGGTGGCCTCCATCGGACTCAGCAGGTCGTCCGCGCCGCCGAGATCGTTGGCGGACGTGCCGTCTGTTTCGTCGGTGCTCATCCCCTACGGATTGACCAACCGGCGCGGGACTAAACGTATCCGCCGGTGATCAGAGTGTGGTGACCTCATAGGCGCCCTCGGCGTGCCTGGCCCGGATGGTCTTCTTGTCGTACTTGCCGACGCTGGTCCGCGGCACCTGCTCGACGAAGGTCCAGCGCTCGGGCAGCCACCAGCGAACCACCTTGTCGGCCAGGTACTCTCGCAGTTCTTCCGGGCTGTGGGTAGCGCCCTCCTGCAGCACCACGACGGCGAGCGGACGCTCCTGCCACCGATCGTCGGGCACCCCGACGACGGCCGCCTCCAGCACACCGGGATGTCCGATCAGGTGATTCTCCAGCTCCACCGAGGAGATCCACTCCCCGCCGGACTTGATGACGTCCTTGGCGCGGTCGGTCAGGGTCACGAACCCGTCCGCGTCGATGCGGCCGACGTCACCGGTGCGCAGCCATCCGCTGTCGAACTTCTCCGCGTCCCGGCCCAGGTAGTAGCCGCCGGTGATCCACGGGCCGCGAACCTCCAACTCGCCCACCGCTTCTCCGTCGGCGGGCAACGGCTGCCCGGCGTCGTCGACGATGCGGATCTCGACCCCGCACATCGGCCGCCCCTGCGTGGTGCGCATCTCCCAGTGCCGGTCCTCGGCCACGCCGGGCAGCGGTTTGGCGACCGTGGCCACCGGCGACGTCTCGGTCATCCCCCAGGCCTGCTGGATGTAGACGCCGTGCCGCTGCTCGAAGATCTGCATCAGCGACAACGGCACCGCCGATCCGCCGCAGGCGACCAGTCGCAGAGACGAAATGTCATGTCCCGGACTCTTTTCCAGGCAGTTCATCACATCGTTCCAGATGGTCGGCACCGCCCCTGCCAGGGTGGGCCGTTGCGACTCGATCAGTTCGATCAGCGAGGCTCCGTCCAGGAAGCGGTCCGGCATGACCAGGTCGGCGCCGGCCATCAGAGCGGCGTAGGCCAGCCCCCACGCGTTGGCGTGGAACATCGGCACGATCGGCAGCACCACATCGCTGCTGCTGACGTCCAGCGCATTGGCGGTGCACGTGTTCAGCGAGTGCAGATACGTCGAACGATGGCTGTAGACAACACCTTTCGGGTTACCGGTGGTGCCACTGGTGTAGCACATGGCGGCCGCCGAGTTCTCGTCGACGTCCGGCCAGTCGAACGCGGTCGGCTGCCCGGCCAGCACGTCGGCGTAGGCCAGCACGGTGATGTCGGTACCGGCCAGCGGGGCGGTGTCCCCGCCGCCGGTGACGATGACGGTGTGCACCGTCTTCAACAGGGGCAGCACCGGCGCCAGCAGCCCCACCAGTGACCCGTCGGCCACGATCACCTTGTCCTCGGCCTCGTTGGCGATGAACGCGATCTGCTCTGCGGACAGCCGGATGTTCAGGGTGTGCAGCACCGCTCCCATCGCCGGAGCCGCCAGGTACACGGCCAGGTGCTCGGCGTTGTTCCACATGAAGGTGCCCACCCGCTGATCGCCGGTGATGCCCAGACCGCGCAGCCCGTGCGCGAGCTGGGCCGCCTGCTCCCCGAGTTCGGAATAGGTGGTGCTGCGGTAGCCCCCCTGCCCGGTCGCGGTGGTGACGACGCGGTCGCCGTTCACTCCGCACGCGTGCCGCAGGATCGCGGCGATGGTCAGGGGCCAGTTCTGCATGGTGGACAGCACCCGAGCGATGTTAGTGCCATCACAGACCGGGGTGCCGACGAATCGGCAACTGGCGGCGATGTATCCGGCGGCGAACCGCTACCGGTGGAGCGGCCGGGTCAGACCCCGACCGGGGCGAGTTCGCGCACCTCGTCGAAGGCGACCGCGTCGAACGGCGAGTACATCGGCGCGGGCGCGGCGACGCGGAACGCGGTGACGTTGCCGTCGACGTCGGCGATGTAGAGCCGGTCGCCGGGGGTGTTGAGAGCGGCCGCCATCGGACGGGCACCGACAGTGATGGTTTCGACGATCTCCCGGGTGACCGTGCAGAGCACCGCGACCTGGTCGTAGTCGACGACGTAGGCGAGCGCTCCGTTGGCGGACAGCGCCATCTGGATCGGCAGCGTGCCGGCGCCGATGCTGGCGGTGATGGCGAAGGTTTTGGGGTCGATGACCTCGATGACGCCGCGGGCCTCCAGGTCGGAGGTCAGCACGTAGACCGTGCCGTCGGCCGCGACGGCGAGGTCGCGGATCGGCGCCCCGAGGGCGATCGACTTGCGCGCCTTGGCCGTTTCGGTGTCGACGACCACGAGTCGGCTGCCGGTGCTGGTGGTGACGGCCACGTAGAGCCGGCGCCCCGACGGGTCGAGGGCCAGGCTGTCGATGACGGACGTGGCGCCGAGGGCGATGTCGATGGTGCCGACGCGCTCCGCGGTGACGTCGATGACCGCGACGTCCACGTGATCCTGTCCGGCGCGTGCGGCGTAGGCGCGCTTACCGTCCGGAGCCGCGGCGACCGCGGTGACCGTGAACGCCAGGGGGTAGGTCGCCACCACGGCGTTGGTCCGGGTGTCGATGACCCCGATGGCGTCCGCCTCGGCCGCGCTGATGACCACGAACGCACGGTCATCGGTGACGGCGACCGCGAAGGGCTCTCCGTCGACGGGCACCCGCGCGGGCGCCCCGGCGGAGTCCGGGCGGACCACCGACACGCTGGCGTCGCCGTAGTTGGCCATCACGATGGCGCCGGCGTTGGCAGACAGGTCGGCGATCGGACCGTGGTTGATGGCGACCGAGCCCGCGAAGGCGGTCTGCGGGTCGTTCAGCGCTGCCGCGTTGGCGCGCACGAATACACTTGCCATTTCTTCGACACCTCCGCCGGATGACGATCCGGCACTAGATTCAGTCGGCGTGCACTCTGTTGAGCGCATTGGAATCGAGTCTAGCGACGGAAAAAGGTACCGAATCCGGGTCGCGGCCGCGCGCCGAGTTAACGGGCCCGCAACCTCTCATATGTCCCTCAGAAAAAGATTGTTATGCACTTGTGACCTAACCATAGCAACGCCCAAGAACATCATTCATCTGCATACACTCCGGCTTCGGCTAATCGCCGGGAAGCCTCGAACCCCATCTGTCACACAGTGTTTCCTCAGAACCCAAGCCAAAAATGAGCGGCAGATCACAGCCGACACGCAGCAAACTTTCCGGCGTTCCGACGGCCACGCGGTACGGCGGAATACCTGAATTGACGTTGCTGCCAGATTAGCGGAAGGATCAGGGAAGCGGGATGTAGGACAGCTCCGGAACGGCTTTGACGGTGCGTCCGGACCAGATGTGCGGCGCCGTGCCCGGGGCGCCCATCTCGGTGATCCGGAGATAGCCACCGTCGGCCCGGTTCGAGATGGCGTCCACCCAGGCGACATGACCCGAGTCCGGGGCGTCCAGCACCCCCGGCGGAATCACCACCAGGGCGCGCTCGCGCGGATCGCCGGTCACGGTCCAGCCCGCGGTCTGCGCCTGGGCCACCAGGTCGCGCGGTGCGCCCCGCACCGCCGGATAGGACCGCTTCCCGGAGGCGAAGTACCACTTCTCCAGCGCACCCCACAGCGGCGTGCCCTCTTCGGCGGGGTTGTGGCCGACGGTCGCGGCCGGGCGCGGCAGCGCCGGGCGCACCGATTCGGTGGCGCACGGTGGGACGACGGGGTCATTCGACCCGGTGACCAGCATTGCGTCGGTGACGTAGCCACCGTCGGCCAGCCGGTTCCACAGGGTGGTCGTCAGGTTGAAGGGGCCGCCGCTGAACACCGTGCCGCGCGCATGGCAGGTGATGAGGACCCGGGAGCCGTCGGGCAGCGTGCCGACCCGGCGGCTCGTGGTGGACGGCGCCGACCGCACGTTCAGGTCACCGCTGCCGGTGTGCACGGTGACGCTCACTGCACCCGCGGTCGCCTCCGGCGCCGCGCCGGCCGGGACCTCCGCCAGCCCGATGCAGGCCGCCAGCACCGCGGGCACCACAAGCGACATTCGCCGAGACAATCCAGTCGTGTGCACAGCAAGCCTTTCGGACACCGGTCGCAAGAATGCTAATTCCGGCTCGAACTATTTGCTGTGGGGTCGGGATTTATTTGCTGAACCGAGATCTAACCGGCTTCCCGGACACCGAATCGACTCACCCTCGCAGGACCGGCCGCCGGCGGCGGGGCTTCAGCGCCACGCATATCTCGTCTTGGGCCGGCCGGCCTTGCCGTAATCGGTGTTCCGGGTCACCGTGCCCTCGTCGGCGAGGCGTTCCAGGTACCGCCACGCCGTCACCCGGGAGACCCCGACCTGCGCCGCGGCCTCATCGGCGGTCAGGCCCTCCGGGCAGTCGCGGACCGCCCGGGCGATCTCGTCGTTGGTCTGCGGGGACGCCCCTTTCGGGGTGATCGTTTTGTCCGTGCCGACCCGCAGTTCGGCCATCGCGCGGTCTACCTCGGCCTGACTGGCCGCCTCGGTGCCGGCGGGCAGTGCCGTGCGGTACCGGCGATAACGCTCAAGCCGGTCCCGGAACGCCGCGAAAGTGAACGGCTTGAGCAGGTAGGCCAGCGCACCGTGGGCGACGGCGGCCCGCACCATCTCCAGGTCGCGTTCGGAGGTGATGGCGATGATGTCGGGCGCTGGCCGCAACCCGGACAGCCCCGACGCCAGTGTGATGCCGCTGGCATCGGGCAGACCGAGGTCCAGCAGCACCAGGTCGATCGGCTCGCCGGCAGCCGCCGCGTCGGCCGCCGCGCGCATCGCAGCACGGGCGGTGTGCGCCACTGCCGTCGACGAAAAGCCCTCCAGCCGAAGGAGATAGGCCTGGTGCGCCTCGGCGATCAGCTCATCGTCCTCGACGATGAGCACCCTGATCACCACGGGGTCCCCGCGCTGTCCGCCGGTATCTCCACGGTCACCACCGATCCATAGCTGACATCGGCGCTCAGTGTGCCACCGTGGCGCTGCACCACCTGCGCCACCAGCGCCAGCCCCAGGCCGTGTCCGGCGCCGGTCTTGGTCGAATATCCTCGCTTCCGGGCCTGGGCGAACATCTCCGCGTCCATCCCGGTTCCACTGTCGGCGACCGTGATTCGCAGCGTCGACTCATCCTGGAGCACGGTCACCTCGACCCACGGATCGCCCCGGTCGCAGGCGTCCATGGCGTTGTCGATGAGATTGCCCAGCACGGTGACCAGTTCCTGCCCGGTCAACACCACATCCGAGGGCAACTGGGTGTCCTCGGTAACGGTGAGGGCGATGCCGCGCTCGTCGGCCTGGGCGGTCTTACCCAGCAGCAGCGCCACCAGCGCCGGCTCGGCGACCGCCTCGGACAACCGGTCCACCAGCCGCTGGGACAGTTCCAGTTCCCGGGTGGCCACCGCGACGGCCTCCTGCGGCCGACCCATCTCCACCATCGTGATGACGGTGTGCAGCTTGTTGGCCGACTCGTGGGCCTGAGCCCGCAGCGAGTCAGTGAGCACCTTCAGCGAGCTGAGTTCACCCAGGGCGTCTTGCAATTCGGTCCGGTCGCGGACAGTCACCACCTCACTTCGGGAGTCCGGCACCCGCGCCCGGTTGACCACCAGCACGCGGTCGTCGGTCACATGCACTTCGTCACGCACCCCCGGATCCCGGGTCCGCAGGAAGTCGGGTAGGTCCGCGACCGTCACCCTGCCCGGTGGCAGCGCCAACAGCCGGCGAGCCTCGTCGTTGACGAGAACGACACCCGTGCTGTCCTTTTCGTCCAACACGATCAACCCCTCGGACACGGCGTGCAAGATCGCATCGTGATGGTCGTACATCACCCGCAGTTCATCGGGACGGAGTCCATGCGTCTGGCGCAACAACCTGCGCCTGATTCCCCATACCCCGATCACCGAAACCACCAGGGCACCAATCGCTACCGCCACAATCGTCGGCCACTGATCACGCCAGCGCTCGGCCAGACTCTGTTGCAGGATGCCGGCGGCGACCATCCCGATCACCCGGCCGTCGGCATCGTGCACCGGCGCCACCGCACGGATGGACGGGCCGAGCGTGCCGGTGTAGACCTCGGTGAACGATTCACCGCGCAGCGCGGGTTCGATGTTGCCCAGATAGCTGCCGCCGATCTGGTTGGGGTCGGTATGGGTGAAGCGGGTGCGGTCGGGCGCCATGATGGTGATGAAAG
Source organism: Mycobacterium sp. AMU20-3851 (assembly GCF_043974665.1). Taxonomy (NCBI): domain Bacteria; kingdom Bacillati; phylum Actinomycetota; class Actinomycetes; order Mycobacteriales; family Mycobacteriaceae; genus Mycobacterium; species Mycobacterium sp. AMU20-3851. The sequence goes on along the minus strand of NZ_CP146371.1, from coordinate 1,093,829 downwards.
CGATGTCGGCGTGCCTGCGTACCAGCTCGGTGACCGGCTGCAGCGTCTCGCTGGCATTGCCCGCCTCTATCGCGGCCGCCGTGGAGGGAGCGTCGGCCAGCGCGGCGGCGATGCCCAGCACCTGCGCCTCGGCCGCCGCGTCACCGTCGCGACGGGCGTCGAGCAGCGCCAGCGCGCTGCCGGCCACCACGATCAACGTGATCACCAGGATCTGCAGTGCGAACGCCTGGCCCGCCAGCGACCACCGCGACATTCGGTCGGCCACCATGTGGCCACCTCCCGTGAACGAAATGAACTAAAGCGTGACCTGGCTCACCCGGCGTTCAACCATCCTTACATGACTATTTCTCCCGGCGCCGCGCCGAAGCGGCGCGACCGCACCCATTGGCTCTACATCGCGGTGATCGTCGCCGTCGTCGCCGGTGTGGCCGTCGGCATCCTCGCCCCCGATGTGGGCAAGAGCGTCGGCGTCCTCGGCACCATGTTCGTGGCGCTGATCAAGATGATGATCGCGCCGGTCATCTTCTGCACCATCGTCTTGGGCATCGGCTCGGTACGCAAGGCCGCAACCGTCGGGAAGGTCGGCGGCCTGGCCTTCGTCTACTTCCTGGCGATGTCCACCTTCGCGCTGGGCATCGGACTGGTGGTCGGCAATCTGCTGCACCCGGGCCAGGGCCTCAACGTCACCGACACCGCCGGTAAGGGCGCCGAACTCGCCGACAAAGCGCACGAAGCCGGTGGGCTGCTGGACTTCGTGCAGAGCATCATCCCGACCTCGATGTTCTCCGCGCTCACCGAAGGCAGTGTGCTGCAAGCGCTTTTCATCGCGCTGCTGGTGGGGTTCGCGATCCAGGGCCTGGGTGCAGCGGGCGATCCGATCCTGCGCGGGATCGAGCACCTGCAGCGGCTGGTCTTCAAGGTCCTGGTGATGATCCTCTGGCTGGCGCCGATCGGGGCGTTCGGCGCCATCGCCAACGTGGTCGGTCAGACCGGGTGGGCCGCGGTCGGGCAACTGATGACCCTGATGGTCGGCTTCTACCTGACCTGCGCGATCTTCGTCTTCGGTGTGCTCGGTGTGCTGCTGCGCGCGGTGGCCGGGGTCTCGATCTTCAAACTCGTGCGCTATCTGGCCCGCGAGTACCTGTTGATCGTCTCGACGTCCTCCTCGGAGTCGGCCCTGCCGCGCCTGATCGCCAAGATGGAGCATCTGGGCGTGGACCGCTCGACCGTCGGGGTGGTGGTCCCGACCGGGTACTCGTTCAATCTGGACGGCACCGCGATCTACCTGACCATGGCCTCGCTGTTCATCGCTGGGGCACTTGGGGATCCGCTGAGCGTCTCCGAACAGATCGGACTGCTGGTGTTCATGATCGTCGCGTCCAAGGGCGCCGCCGGAGTCACCGGTGCCGGCCTGGCCACCCTGGCCGGCGGACTGCAGGCACACCGTCCCGACCTGCTCGACGGTGTGGGTCTCATCGTCGGCATCGACCGGTTCATGTCCGAGGCGCGGGCGCTGACCAACTTCTCCGGCAACGCGGTCGCGACGCTGCTGGTCGGCTCCTGGACCAAGACCATCGACCGCGACCGGGTGGACGCCGTCCTGGCCGGGCAGGCCCCGTTCGACGAAGTGACCATGCTCGACGACCACGAGCGCCGGCCCGAGGCGCCCGAGCCGGTGCGCACCCCGGTGCCGGTGTAGGGCTCGCCGCAACCGGCGGCGCCGGAGCCATCCCCCTCGGTGGTTCCGGCGCCGCCATCGTGCGCCGTTGACCCCGGTGAAACCGCACGAGTATGCGACCATCGGGCCATGAACCCGCAGGATGATCCGGAAGCCCGGATCCGCGCGCTGGAACCCATCGAACTCGGGTCCGAGAACGGGGCCTACACCGCGCCGCTGCCGCCGCCCATCCAGCACTGGCCGGGCCAGGCCGGGTACGGCCAATCCCCTTACGGTGCAGACCCTTACACCACCGGGTACACGTCGCCCTATCCGGCGGTCCCACAGCAACCCCGAACGGGTCTGCGTCCCTGGATGGTGATCGTCCCGCTCGTGGTGACCGTCCTCGCCCTGGCAGGTGGCGCAGCGTTGTTCGTCATGACCTCCGGCACCTCGACCCCGGGCGTGCCCGCGATCTCCGGCGGCGGTGACGTACTCACCGACGAACCCGACGCACCCGTGCTGCCGACGATCATCGAACTTCCCGGGGCACAGGTGCCGTCGGACGCGACCCCGGAACCGGGCACCACCCTGACCATCAGCGGGATCGGTGCCCACAAGTCCGTCACGTGCAACGACAACGTCGTCATCATCAGCGGCGCGAACAACACGGTGGACATCACCGGGCATTGCGTGGCGGTGACGGTGTCAGGATTCGACAACGGCGTCACCGTGGAATCGACCACCCAGATCGCGGTGTCGGGATTCGACAACACCGTCACCTACCGCACCGGGACGCCAGAGGTGAGCGAATCGGGCAACGGGAACTCGATCGGCCAGGGGTGACCGGCAACTGCGCGCGGTTGTGCAATTTCAGCAACGAACACCGGGTGGCGGAACGTCGCAGCCCGGCGGGACACAGGCTGCACACAGGGAAGACTTAGCTTAGGCTTAGGTAATCTGCTAGCTTAACCAAGTCATACCGGGTGGGGTGGTCCGTTCTGGTCCCCTCCAAGCCGGCAGCACCACATTCAGCGAGGTCAGTGGGACATGCGCATTGTTTCGTTCGGTTTCCAGACCTGGGGGGTCAAGACCCTCCAGGCGCTCATCGACCTCGGCCACGACGTGGCACTGGCGGTCACCCACCCGGCCAGCGACGACTCCTACAAGGGGATCTTCTCGGACTCGGTCGAAGATCTCGCTCGCAGCAACGACATCCCGGTCCATCTGACCGAACGGGTCGACAACGAGACCATCGACCTGGTCAAGCGCGCAGAACCCGACGTCATCGTGGTCAACAGCTGGTACACCTGGATGCCGCCGGAGCTCTACAACCTGCCGCCGCACGGCACCCTGAACCTGCATGACTCGCTGCTGCCCAAGGGAACCGGCTTCTCCCCGGTCATCTGGTCGCTGATCAGCGGGGAATCCCAGATCGGCCTGACCGTGCACCGGATGGACGAGAACCTCGACACCGGCGACGTGCTGGTCCAGCACTCGCTGCCGATCGGACCGAAAGACACCGGAACCGAACTCGTGGAACGCGGCATCGATCTGATTCCCGGGGTCTTGAAAGAGGCGCTGACCGCCCTGGAGTCCGGTACCCCGCAGTGGCGGCCGCAGGACAAGGCCGCACGCACCTACTTCCACAAGCGTTCCGAGCGGGACAGCCTGATCGACTGGACCTGGCCGGCCGAGGATCTGGAGCGGCTCGTGCGCGCGCTGTCGGCGCCCTATCCCCCGGCCTACACCTACTACCGTGGTGATCGGATCGAGGTTCTGGAAGCGAAGGTCTCCGAAATCCGTTACGGCGGAACGCCGGGCCGGGTGATCGTGCAGGAAGGCGGCGGTGCGGTGGTCTCCGGTCCCGCTGCCTACCGGGGTGGCAACCTCGGGCTGGTGATCACCCGGGTACGGACCGCCGACGGCGCCGAACATTCGGGGGACAAGTTCTTCCGGCGCGGTGGCTACCTGACGGCGGCCGCCGGCTGATCCGCCCCGCTCACACGATCCGCAGCCGCAACGCGGCGGCAGTCGCCGGCCCCACGATGCCGTCGACCTCCAATCCACCGTATCGACGCTGGAATTCGCGCACCGCAGGCTCGGTCCGCGGTCCGTAGACGCCGTCGACGAGGAGGTCGCCGGCATAAGCCGGATAGACGGTCTTGAGCAACCGTTGCAGTTCGGCCACCTGCGGGCCGGTACTGCCGCGGTACAGCAGGATGCCGGTGTATTCGCCGACCGGCACCCGTGGCCTCGGAGTCGGCGCGCCGCCCGGGGCCGACGCGATGGCCACCGCGATATCGGCCCGCAGGACGTCCATGTCGATGGCACCCGGATCCCACTTACCCTGAGCCCAGGCCGCGTACTCCTTGTGCCCGATCGTGCGGGCCGACGTCTGCCCGAGGTACCGGTTGATCGCCGCGCAGCAGCGAACCAACGCGAAATACTGTGCCTCCGGCCAGTTTCGACGATGGGGCGCCGACGGACTGGTCCCACTGTTGGCGCATTCGATACCGATCAGGTGCCAGTTGCCCATGTTCGCCGGTACCCATGGATACATGCCGATGCCGGCGTGCCAGGCGACCCCGGCGGCCACCACGGTGACCGTCCCGTCGCGCGCGATGTGCAGTTGGGACAGCGGGCCGGCCAGATCCGGACGGCCCTCGGCGATGGACGCCGCACTCGCGGTGTCCGAACCGGTGTGATGCACCATCACACCGCGCAGATCCTTGAACGCGCCATGTCCACGACTGCGCCAGCCCGGGTACTCGACCGGCGCCAGCCCCTCGGCCCGCAGCACCACGGCCAGCCACGTCGGATCCCGTACTCCGGCGCTGATCTGCGGCACTACGGCCTCACAGCACCTTGGACAGGAACTCCTGCAGCCGTGGATGTTTGGGGTTGCCGAACACCTCTTCCGGGGAGTCGTCCTCGACGATGTTGCCGTCGGCCATGAAGATCACCCGCGACGCCACCTCCCGCGCGAACCCCATCTCGTGGGTGACCACCACCATCGTCATGCCGGCGGCGGCCAACTGGCGCAGCACCTCCAGCACGTCACCGACCATCTCCGGATCCAGTGCACTGGTGGCCTCGTCGAACAGCATGATCGACGGGTTCATCGCCAGCGCCCGCGCAATCGCGACCCGTTGTTTCTGCCCACCGGACAACGTGGCGGGCTTCACGTCGGCCTTCTCGGCCAAGCCGACCTGGGCCAGCAGCTCGCGGGCCTTCTTCTCGGCGGCGGCCTTGTCCGATTTCTTCGTCAGCAGCGGTGCCAGCGTGACGTTCTCCAGCACCGTCATGTGCGGGAACAGATTGAAATGCTGGAACACCATGCCGATGTGCTGACGGACCTTGTCCAGGTTGACCTTCGGATCGGTGAGGTCGTAGTTGTCGACGGTCACCTTCCCGGCGGTGATGTCCTCCAGCTTGTTCAGGCATCGCAGGAACGTCGACTTGCCCGAGCCCGAAGGCCCGATGACGCAGACCACTTCGCCCTGGCTGATCGTGGTGCTGATGCCATCCAGGACCAGCAGATCCCCGAAGGACTTCTTCAGCCCTTCGATGCGGATCTTGACGGTGCCCTCCGGATCGGCAGAGGCCGCTTCGGTTACCAGTTCACTCATTTCACGAGCCGCCTTTCCAGTCTGTCCGAAAGCTTGGTCAGCGCCATGATGACGATGAAGTAGATGATGCCGACGATCAACCACATCTCGAAGGCCTTGTAGTTGCCCGCGATGATGATCCGGCCACTCTGCGTGAGCTCGGCGATACCGAGCACGGACAGGATCGAGGTGTCCTTCAAGGTGATGACGAACTGGTTGATGTAGGACGGGATCATGGTGCGGACCGCCTGCGGCAGAATCACTTTCCGCATGGTGGGCAGATAGCCGATTCCCAGGCTGCGGGCCGCCTCCATCTGCCCCTTGTCCACCGACAGAATGCCGCCCCGGACGATCTCGGTCATATATGCGCCGGCGTTGAGCGAGAGCGTGATGATGCCCGCGGTGACCGCCGACATCTGGAACCCGAGCGTCGCGGGGATACCGAAGTAGATGAAGAAGGCCTGCACCAGCAGCGGGGTGCCGCGGAAGATGTCGACGAAGGTGGTGCCGATGGCGCGCAGCCAGATCGACCGGGACACCCGGGCCAGGCCGAAGATGACACCGAGGATCAGCGCGAAGAAGATCGACACGACCGTCAGGATGATGGTCATCTTCAAGCCGGCCAGCAGCATCGGGCTGGTGCTCTTGATGAGCCCGAAGAACGAGGTGTCGTTCTCGGTGGCCGCTTCACCGAGGTAGCTGCCGATGATCTCGTCGTAGCGGCCGGACTCGCGCAGGTTGTTCAACCCGGTGTTGAACTTCTGCAGCAGTTCGGGGTTACGCCCTTTGTTGACCGCGAATCCGTACCCGGTGGGGTCCTCCTTGGGCGTCACGGTCTTGAAGCCGTTGCCCTGGGCGATTCCGTACAGCAGCACCGGGTAGTCCTCGAACACCGCGACCGAGTTGCCGGTCTTCACCTCGTCGAACATGGTCGAGGAGTCGGCGAAGGAGACGACCTCGAAGCCGTACTCGTCCTTGATCGAGTTCGCGAAATCGGAGCCCTGGGTGCCGTTCTTGACCGATACCCGCTTACCCCTCAGGTCCGCGTAGGACTTGATCTCGTCGTTGGAGTCGAGCACCGCCATCTGCACACCGGACTCGAAGTAGGGTTCGGAGAAATCGAACACCTTCTTACGTTCGTCGGTGATGGACATGCCCGCGATCACGCCGTCGACCTGGTTGGCCTGCACGGCCTGCAGGGCCGCGTCGAAACCGAGCGGCTTGATGTCGACGGTGAACTTCTGGTCCTCGGCGATCGCCCGGATCAGATCCATGTCGATGCCGACGAAATTCCCCTGGTTGTCCTGGAATTCGAACGGAGCGAAGGTGGTGTCGGTGGCGATGGTGTAGTTCTCACCCTCGGCCGTCGCCGTCGCGGGAGCGAGCACCGCGGTCCCGAACAGCGCCACCAGCAGACCGGCGATCAGAACCGTGACCTGCTGTCTGTACCGCCGGCTCCGTATACGCCGGCCATCCGGCGAGGTCTCGGCTCGCATGTTTGGTCTCCCCTCCGCTGCGCTTGGAGGTTCACGCTAACGCCGCGAGCGCCCTCTGCGCGTGATCTCCACGATCACGGGTGGTTCGGCATCCGCAGACGGTCACTCGGGCGGTGAGTAGCCCTGCAGGTAGGGAGTTCTCGGACGCGGCGACATGAACGACGGGAGCCGGGGCGACCGGTCGGGTTTGAGGGCGGGCAGACCGACCGAGGACCACACCGTGGAGGCCGTCCCCTTGGAAGCGGTGATACCGAAATCCCGGGCCAGGTGCGGGCGATACGGCCGGGCGGGGCCGAGCAGCTCGTTTCCGGAGTGGTTCTCCCCGGTATCCACGTGATAGACCGCGCCGGAGAACGGTAGCGGCTCCAGCACCCGGCCGCGTTGCTCCCACCACTCCAGCGAGTACCGGTGATTGCCCAGAACCTGTTCCAGGCCGTCGCCGAATCCGTCGGCGATCTCCTGCTGGCTCGCCGACGCGGTGAGGTGGGCCGGGACCTCGTAGGCCTGCAGCGGGACGATGAAGGAGGTGCCGCAGATGCGGAACAGTCTGCGTTGCAGGGTGTAGGCGTTGCGGGCCCGTGAGTACATGACGCCGCGCTTGAGCACCCACCCCGGCCGGCCCGGGTTGTCGCGGGTGAACGCGGCGAGATCCCGGTGCACGAAATCGTCGGCGTCGACCTGCATGACGTACTCGGGGTCGAACTCCCCCGCGGCGACCAATCCCACGCCGACCTTGGTGCCCTTGTCCCACACCAGCGGCGCGTTGCCGGTCTGTGCCGCCCGCTGCAGCGACGGGCGGACGAAGTCCACCTCGACGAAGTGCGTCCTGGGCGGCAGGCGGAACGACGGCGCACGGTTTCCGACCACGATGACGACGTAGTCGTCACAGGTCTGCCTGGTGACCGAGGCCAGGGTGTCCTGTAGCAGGGCTTCGACCCGCCCGTAGTCGGCGGAGTTGTGCGGGTGGCGCAGGGTGGTGATGAAGGCCAGCATCAGCAGCCACCCCGCCCGTCGGGCGTCACTCCCATGAAAACCCTTGCTCCGTTTCTGCCGAACAGCACAACCTGAGGACTTTCTCAGCGAATTTCCGACTCGCTGAATGCTGAACGGCCGATGGCTGCCCAAGCCGACGGCCGCAGGGTGGCCCGGCCGGCCCGAGCGGCGGCCTCTGCCGACCGCCAGGGCGGATGAGACCCTGTGCATTTTCTGTGAAGCTGGGTGCGGACACTCGGCTTCGCGCCGCGAGCTGCGCATAGTCCGAATCGGCACCCTGCCCCCGGCGCGCAGTTCCCAGCGACTCCACAGGTTAGGCTAACCTGCCTAAATATTCCACTTGTGAGCGAGTTCCCGAAGGATCAGCATGCGCGTCAGCACGGTTCGACACCGCAGCCGCAGATTCAGCAAACATCTTGGCGCCATCGGACCGGTCCGGATGGCGCAGGTCGCGGGGATCTTTCGCGGCACGGGCAGCAGACCTCGCACACGCCGGGTGCTGGCCGCGGGAATCATCCTCACGGCCGGGGGCACCTTCCTGGCCGCCCGGTCCCGGCCGAGCGATGAGCCCACGGCCGACGTCGACCCCGCCGGGCCGATCCCGCAGGCGCCGGCGCTGCCCGACCGCCCGCTCGAACATCGCTGCGTTCCCGCTCATTTCGCGGCCACCGCGCACGAGCGCCCCGGTCAGGTCGCGATCCGCACCGTGAACTCGGCCGTGACCTACCGCGAACTGCTGAGCGCAACACACGCTTGCATTCGCCCGCGTCCCGCCGGCAGCGGGCCGCACGTCGCGCTGCTGTCGGCGCCGCTGACCCCGGCCGCGCTGGCCACCGTGCTCGGATTGTTCGCCTCGGGGATCGCCGTCGTGGCACTGGACCCCGCGATGCCGCAGAGCCGGGCGGGCAGAATCACGACGATCCTGACCGAGCACGGTTATCGGCTCCAGCACCTGCAGGTCCCCGATGAGCTCCCGGCCGGCCCGGTGCCCGAACCCGGCCCCGGGCTGGGCGCCGGTACGGGCCCCGACGACGTCGCCAGCATCCAGTTCACCTCCGGTTCCACCGGCACCCCGAAGGCGGTCCTGCATCCGCACGGTCTGTGGCTCGCCGACGCCCAACTGCTCAACGACCGCTTCGGGCTCGGCGACGGTCGCAAGGTCGCGCTGTGCATGCCGATCAGCTTCGCGGCCGGGCTCAACGTCGCGATCGCCGCACTGGTGGGCGGCGCGGAGATCATCGCGATCGACCCGCAGACGGTGTCCGCCGCCGAGGCGCTGGATCGCATTGTCGATGCGGAGGCCCAAGCGATCACCTGCACACCGGCTTTCGTCGATGCCCTGCACACCGCCGCCCGCGGCCGCACCCTGCCCGCAGTGCAACGCATCGTCACGACCGGTGAGCCCGCACACGCCCGGCACGTGCGACTGGCACGGGAGCTGGCGCCGAAGGCGGTGTTCACCAACTGGGCCGGTTCCACCGAGACACTGGCCATCGCCAGTTACGACATCCCGCCCACCGCGGCACTACCGCACGGCGTGATCCCGGTCGGGATTCCCGCCCCGCACAAGCGGATCGACATCGGCGAGGCGGGCGCCGTCTCCATCACCTCACGCCATCTCGCCCTCGGCTATCTGGATCCGTCGGCATCGGCGTCGGCCTTCACGACGCATCCGGACGGGTCGCGAACCTACGCCGGCGGCGACGTCGGGCGCTGGGATGAGCAGGGCAACCTGGTGCTGTCGGGTCGTGTCGATGCCACCGTCAAGATCCGCGGCTACCTCGTCGAACCATCCGAGATCGAGTCCACCCTGCTCAGCTATGACGATGTGCGGGAAGCGACGGTGGTCGCCGCGACGGTCGACGGTGCCGCCACCCTGACCGCCTATCTGTCCACCGACCCCGAGTCCCGCACACCGGCGGTCGCCGAACTGCGCGCCCGGTTGCACCGGGACCTGCCCGCCTACATGGTGCCCACACACCTGATGGTGTTACCCGCGCTGCCTCGCGGCGACCGCGGCAAGATCGACCGGATGGCGCTGCCGCCGGTGCAGGAGCCGGAGTTCGCCCCTCCCCGCGGAGCGGCCGAAACGTCGGTCGCCCGGCTGTGGTCGGAGGTGCTGCGCGTCCAGCGGGTGGGCCGCGAGGACGGCTTCTACGCCTTGGGCGGGGATTCACTGTCGGTGACGCAGATGCTGGCGCGCGTCACCGAGGTACACGGGGTCAGGCTCAAGCCTTCGGATCTGGCGGGCGCGCCGACGGTTGCGGAGTTCGCGGTGAAGTTGGCCGGCGGCACGACGGTGGGCCCATCGACCCGGGACTCGACGACCGTGGCGTTGCGCCCGGTGTCGGCGGATACCGTCGGCGCGCCGATCTTCTGTTTCCCGGGTGCCGGCGCCTCGTCGTTGTCCTTCAGGCCGCTGGCCGAGCGACTCGGCCCGCAGACCGCGGTATATGCGCTGGAGCCCAAGGGATTGGAGAAACGGGCGGTGCCGGATCTGTCGGTGCGCGCCGCGGCACGGCGCCAGGTCCGCAACCTGCGCCACGTCCAGCCGAGGGGCCCCTACATCCTGGTCGGGCACTCGTTGGGTGCCCATATCGCCTTGGAGGCTGCCCGGTTGCTCGAAGACGAGGGCGAGGCAATAGAACTGCTCGTGCTGCTCGATCCCTGGTTGTCGCCGCGGGCAGCCAGGCACGCGCGCCGCGATCTACCGGATGTGCAGGTGACACTTCAGGAGACGGTGCCCACGGACGCGCGGTCATGGTGGGAGCACCAGAAGAAGTTGCCGCTGGCCGGCCTGTTCGTCGGGGGTCTGAACCGCAGGACCGCGGCGGTCGAGGAGATCGGCATCATGACCGGGCTGCGCTACGTCCCGCAGCCCTGGGCCGGACGGGCTTTGGTGGTGTTGAGCCATCTGAACAAGGACGACCCGCGACTGTGGCCGCGGGTCCTCACCGGGAAACTCAGCGTCGAACGTCTGGAGTGCACCCACGCTTCGATCATCCGCGAGCCGCATGTCGGTGCGGTGCGCGCCCTGATCGACGATCTCCGCCACTGACTCCGACCCAAACGCGAACGGGCAGCGGGTGACTCACCCGCTGCCCGTCGTAAACTGCCGCGATCAGAAGCCGAGGAGGCCGCCGACCAGATCGCCGACGCGGTTCTGCAGGTTGGTGCCTGCCTTGCCGACCTGATTCTGCAGGTTGGTACCCGCGTCACCGAGGCGCTCCTGCACATCCGTTCCCGCGGTGCCCAGTCGGTCACCGATGTCCGAGCCCGCGGTGCCCAACCGGTCACCGATGTCCGAGCCCGCGGTACCGAGGCGGTCCTGCAGGTTGCTACCGGCCCGGCCGACCTGCTTCTGCAGATTGCTGCCGGCGCGGCCGAGCTGCTTCTGCAGGTTGCTACCGGCGCGGCCGATCTGTCCCAGCACCGACTTGTTGGAGCTGGAGCTCGATTTGACGCTGGAGCTTGAGTTTGAGCTTGAGCTGCTGTCGCCGGTGTCCGCGTATGCGGCCCCTGCCGAGGCGACGCCCATAGCCAGCGCGATTCCGCCCCCAGCCACGGCCGTCGCGACACGCATCCTGACGGAGGTTCCCTGACGTCCCGACATTGTGGATCTTCCTTTCAGCAAATTCCCCAACCAACATCGTGAAGTTATCACGACAGTTGCCCGACAAACTAGACCCGGGTGCAAATTTTTCCATGTAGGAACTTTTACGGGGGCGACAATTTGTTTGCCTTCCATAACTGACATCGCATCCGCACGCAATGTTTACGTGCACGCAGCACCGAAGAGCGCCGCGTGGATTCGGTGAATGGCCAGCTTATGGCCCGCGAACCAGGGTGCCGATGGAGCGTCCCGCACCATGCAATTACATGATCAATGGCGAGCTCGCGGGTTGCTGAATTTTCAGGTACGTAACAAGTTGCCCGAAAGTCAAGTGTGATTTGCCCCTACCCAATCCGGGCCAGATCAAACCTGTTCGCAGCAAACTTATCTGCCCAATCCATGCACGGACAATCCGGTCGCTGCGAAGCCGTGGTCGCGCCGGCAACGGGCATGCCGGCCGCCACCCGCGCAGCCTGCCGGCGTCCGGACTACTGCGAGAGGTACACCTTCACGCCGATGAAGGGCCGCCATGTCATGACGCCGCGTTGGAAGTCCACCCGGTTGGCCCCGTTCACCCAGCGCTGCGAGGAGGTGGCCAATCCGAGTGCCGGCACCCATTTGTTGGCGAACTCGGCGTTGGCCCACTGCGCTCCCGTCTGCGGGGAGTACCAGATGCGGAGCCGCTGCGAGCCGACGAAATCCTGATATCCATTGGTGAAAGTAGTTGTCGGAGTGGCCTTTTGCGATCTAGCCAGATCGGCGACCGGTGTCGGGGAAACCACGAAACTGCCGGGCGCGAGTTCCCACAACGTGCCCGCGGAACGCATCTGCGCCCAGACCTTCGACGTCGCCGGGTAAACCGGGCTGAGCACCTCCCCGAGGCTGGGGTCGGTGTGCGCCGAGAACCGCTGGAACACTGCCGTCGTACCGGGCGGGGACTGGACGACCTTTTGGGCGAGCTTGGGAACCCAGTTCGATCGATAGATCCCGAACCGATCCTCGTCATGCCAGCTGCTGCTGTTGACGTCGCGGGTCGTGTACAACATCAGCGGACCGGCGTACGGCAGCTCCCGCCAGGTGCTGATCATGTCGGAGATGTAGGCCGCCTGGGTCGACTCGCTGACCCGGGTGGTGGGCAGGCCGTACTCGGTGACCCAGATCTTCTTGGCGGCGTCACCGTTGTCCAGCATGAGCTTGCGCATCCGAACCAGTTGGTCCACCGGAGTTCCGGGCGCCAACATGCCGGCCGAGAACTTCATGCTCCAGCTGTACGGGTGGTACGACAGGGCGTCGAAGAACGGGCCGGCGCCGTTGGCGTACATCTGGGTCAGGAAGGTGACCGGGTTGATCGTCAGCTGGCCCCAGCTCGACCCGGACCCGAGCACGCCGCCGACGACGACGGCACCGGGATCGGCGGCCTTGATGCGCGGGTAGGCCGCTTTCATCAGATCCACATAACCGGCCGGATCCGGTTTCGGTGAATAACCGGTGAAGCCGTTCGGCTCGTTCCAGATCTCATATGCGGCAATTTTTCCGCGGTACCGTTCGGCGACTTTTGCGGCGAACAATCCATACGCCTCGGTCGACGCCGGCCGGCCGTTCGGCGGCATTGCCCCGGCCGCGGTTGCCCACCACGGCGGCGAAAGAATGGAGGCGATGATCGAAATGTTGGCGGCCGCCGCGGCATTGACCACCCGGTCGGACCGCGACCAGTCCATTCTTCCTTTGACGGACTCGACCCCCGACCACGGAATGCCGATTCGCACGGTCCGGATATTGTCCGCGACCCATCGCTGCACGGTGTCGGCGACCTTGGCGTCGTCGTAGAAGTAGATGCGGGAGTCGGCGAACCCGAGTGTGGTGGCCGAGTTGCTCAAGGTGGCCACATTGTCGGTGACCACCTGACGGTGCCGTTGAGAGGTCGGCGTCGAAATCAACGCGACCACGCACAGCCCTGACACAATTGCGCCGAGAGTCGTACGCACTAATTTGCGGCGTCGGAAGTTTCTTCCGCCGCGCACCATAGCCACATTCCTCCCGGCGCTTTTACCAATTGTCCGTTATTTCTATCGGAGAACTCCGGCGAACCATCGCAGTTAATTCGGCGTGTCGAAAACACGCCGGTCACGATAGGGATACGGGATGAGGATGCGAATCGGTGTGGCATTTCCGCAAACGAAGTCGAGCAGTCCGCCAGAGGAATCGCGGTCGGCGGTCCCGGCCCGCCGCCGTACGCTGTGGTGGTAATGCGTGCAACAGGCGACTCGCCGGTCACCGGCAGTCCCGATTCCGGCGTGAACACCGGTACCCGGACCGATCGGCCCACCAATCCTCGGGTGGCGTCGCTGACCGGTCTGCGCGCGCTGGCCGCGCTGTTGATCGTCGCCACCCATGCCGCCTATGGCACCGGCCAACTGTCCGACGGCTATCTCGGCGCGCTCTACGCACGCCTTGAGGTCGGCGTCCCGGTCTTCTTCGTGCTCTCGGGCTACCTGTTGTTCCGGCCCTGGGTGCTGGCCGCCGAGCGCGGGACCCCGGGACCCTCGGTACGCCGCTATGCGCGCCGCCGGGTCCGCCGCATCGCTCCGGCCTACGTCATCACGGTGCTCATCGCCTTCGCCATCTACCAGTTCCGGGACGCCGGGCCGAATCCCGGTCACACCTGGTTGGGCCTGTTGCAACACCTCACGCTCACCCAGATCTATCCGCCGGTCTACTTCGCGGTGATGCATCAGGGCCTGACCCAGATGTGGAGCCTGGCAGTGGAAGTCGCGTTCTACGCGGTGCTGCCGCTGCTGGCCGGCCTGCTGTTGACGGTGGTGTGCGGTGGCCGCTGGCGTCCGAGGCTGCTGCTGACCGGGCTGGCGGTGCTCGGCGCGGTGACACCGCTGTGGCTGTGGCTGACCCACACCACTGACCTGCTGCCCGGATCGGCCAACATCTGGCTGCCTGCTCACCTGATCTACTTCGTGGGCGGGATGACGCTGGCGGTGTTGCAGGTGCGCGGCGCCCGCTGCCGGTCCTGGCTCGCGCTGCCGCTCGCGGTGGCCGCGCTGCTGCTGGTCGCCTCGCCGGCGGCCGGGAACATCAGCGGCGAAGACCTCCAGCCGTGGCAACCGGTGCTCAAGACGTTCCTCTACGCCGCGTTCGCCTGCGGGCTGATGGCGCCGCTGGTCCTGGGCCGGGGCGGTGGTTACGCCCGACTGCTCGGTGCCCGGCCGGTGGTCTGGCTCGGCGAGATCTCCTACGAGATCTTCCTGTTGCACGTCATCGTGATGGAATTCGCGATGTCGGAGGTCCTACGCTGGCCGGTGTTCACCGGCACGATGCCGGTGCTGTTCGCCGTCACCGTGGCCATGACGATCCCGGCCGCCTGGGTGTTGCACCGCTGGACCCGGGTCCCCGGTGCCGACCGCGCCGAGCGCGCCGAAAGGAGCCGTCCGTGAGTTCATCGGAACAGGACTACCCGTCACCGGCCACGGACCGCGGCCGGGTCGAACCGGTCCCCCGCCGGGTGCGTGGCTACGTCGGCACCGATCTGGTGTTCGACACCCTCAACGCCCGATATGTCTGGGAAATCCCCTATTACCCGCAGTACTACATCCCGCTGCGCGATGTGCGACCGGGCTTGCTGTCCGACGACGGGCATCCCCAGCGGGCGCAGTTCGGGGCGTCGCGGCTGCACACCCTGACCGCAGGCGGCCGGTCGTATCCGGCGTCAGCCCGGGTGTTCGACGACGGGCTGGTCCCCGGCTACGTTCGGTTCGAATGGGACACCGTGGCCTGGTTCGAGGAGGACGAGCGGATCTACGGTCACCCCCGCAGCCCGTACGCCCGCCATGACGCGCTGCGCTCGCATCGGCACGTCCGGGTGCAGCTCGACGGCGTTCTGCTGGCTGAGACCCGGACCCCCGTGCTGCTGTTCGAAACCGGCTTGCCGACAAGGTATTACCTCGACCCCACCGACATCGCGATGCAGCATCTTCAGCCCAGCGACACCCAGACGCTGTGCCCGTACAAGGGCGTCACCTCTGCGTACTGGTCGGTGCGAATCGGCGAGACGGTGCACGCCGATCTGGCCTGGATGTACCAGTACCCGCTGCCCGCGGTGTCCCGGATCGCCGGGTTGGTGGCGTTCTACAACGAGAAGGTGGATCTGGTGGTCGACGGGGTGGCGCTGCCGCGGCCGGTGACGACGTTCAGCTAGCGCCCGGCGGCCGAAAACAGGTAGTGCACTACTCACATCGGGTACCGCGGTGGCGCGCACACTGGGTACGTCGACAAACCGCAGCGGCCTCTTCCCCACCGAGGAGGCCGCTGCTTCAGTCGTGGGTGCCGGTGGCGCGCGATGCGCCGGGCTGCGCGCTGACGAGTTCGACGCCGTCGCCCACGTCGACGGTGACGACGTCCTCGTGTGGTTGCTCGAAGAACGGCAGTTCGAGCAGGCCGTAAAAGTCTGCGGTGTCGACGAAGGTGTGCGCGCGGGCGAACAGCGGGGCCACGTCGAAGACCCGCACCCTGAGCTTTTCCCGGTTGAGCCTGCCGAGTTCCCGGCCCGATTCCGGGTCGGTGATGACCTGCGGCGCACCGGAGTAGACGGCGAAGACCATGCCCGGCGCGACCCCGGCCTCGGCGCCCCGGTTGATGACGAGCGTGTAGTCATCCTCGATCAGGGCGACCTGGCCGGCGAGCGCTCCGCTCATGATGCCGCCAGCGAATTGCTCTCCGGGATGGTCGATTTCGACGCCGAACCAGGCTGGATGCGCGGCCTGAGCCGGTAGGCGTCGACCTGCACCGGCGCATTGTCCGCGGCGTCCTCTTCCAGTTCGGTGCCCAAGGCCAGTTCGACGGCGGTCTTGGCCTGGAAGAGCGCGATGACCGCCTGCTGGTGCCGGTCGGAGCCCAGGGCGTTCAGGGCGACGGCGAGCTTCTTGTCGACGTAGAGCACCGACCTGGACAGATCGGACGGGTCGGAGGATGGCGCTTCGAGTGCGGTGTCGGGCGTCGCCGCGGCGCCGGGTTCCGCCATCCAGCGGTGACCGAGTGCGCCCAGGGTGATCGCCGCGATCGGGACCACCAGCACCGCGCAGACCAGGCCGGCCGTGCCGGCGAGAGAGATGGTGCCGGCAATGCCGGCGAGCATGAGGACGCACGCGACGAACATCATCTTCAGCGCCCGCGGTATGGCGTCGAACGCGCGCCAGCTTTGGGTGACGACCGCTGCGACGTATCGAGCCAGCCCGCCGATGACGCGCACGACGGCGGATGCCGTCTTGGTCAGCGCGTCGGCTGCGGTCCGCCCGAACCGGTCGACCCGCTCCTTGTCCAGCTGCGGCTTCGGCATCGTCCAGGTGCGCTTCTGCGCAACCGGCTGCGGCGAGGGGTCGGTCGCGGCCGCAGCGCCGGCCTGCTCGCCGGGCGACTCGGGAGCGACAGCCTCATTGGTCACATTCGCATCAACAACCACATCCGTATCTTCTCGCGCGGCTTGCCATCGCGCTCGAGGCGCGCCGAGGACCCCGACGAGCGATCGCGGTGGGCACTCGCCTCCGCGAGGACGTGACCTGGCCCATAAGTGCGGGCCGATCTGCGCCAATCCGTCGACCGCGACACAGGAACCCGTTACAGTTTTGGCGAAATTGACGTAAGGGGTAATAACGTGGCGGGCAAGCATACGAAGCGTGCGGTGCGAAAGCGACAACGCAGGCTTCAGTCCGACGGTCTCCCCGTCCATCGATGGCTGGTCGCCGGCGCCGCGTCGGCGGGCATGACCGCCACACTGTGGGGCCTGTCTGTGGTCGGCCCGGACATCGGCGTCGCGTCCGCCGAGGACGGCACCTCGTCGAGTTCCACCGGCTCCGACAGCGGCCCGGGCGGCACCGACTCCGCCGGGTCGACGACCTCCGGCGCATCGGCTCCAAGCGCGTCCCCGGACCACACGAGTGAGCGCACCGCCCGACCGACGGCCCCGCGCTCGGTGAAGTCGGCCGACGACGACGATGCCGAGACCGAGTTGTCGGCTCCCCGCACAACCACGACCGACCACGCCGATGAGCCCGCGGTCGCCGACGACGAGCCGACCGAGACCGGCCCGGAGCCCACCGAGCCCCCAGCGTCCACAGCACCCGTTGCCCCGGAACCGGAGCCGGACCGCGCCACGGATACGCCCCGGGTCCGGCCCACCTCGGCGACCGGCGCCCACACCGCCGCCGACGCAACGGCGCGGGAACTCACTGCTGCCGCCCCGACCGGTTCGGCCGCCGAAGCCGTCGGCCAGACCCTCAGCAGCACAGAGACGGTGACACCGCCACGGTCGGTGGTGGTGTCGGTCGGCGCTCCCGATCCCCGGCGGCAGGCGATCGCCGATCAGATCGCCGCACTCATGACGACCTACCGGACCATGATCTCGATGCTGCCGGTGGCCCAGCCGGTCAAGACATGGATGTACGAGTCGCTTGCCGGGACGCGGCGCACCCTGTTCAATCAGGCGCCCTGGCTGACTCCCGTCCAGATCAGCGGCACCGGCGACGGCCCGATCATCGGCACCCTGGGCGCGGTCGACCTCGAGGGTGACGCGATTCGGTACATCATCGTCACCGGCCCCACCTCGGGCACCCTGCTCGTGGACGAGCAGGGAGTGTTCACCTACACCCCGGGTACCGGATTCAACGGCGTCGACAACTTCGTGATCGCGGCGAAGGACATCGGCACCCACGTCAACCTGTTCGACCCGTTCCGCGGTGCCAGCTCGTCGGCGTCACTGCTGGTGAACCAGAACGCCGTCAGCTTCGTCTTCAACTACCTGACCGGGGCGCAGTACTGGACCACCGATGCGCGCAACGCGCTGCAGCGGGCCGCCAGCACCCTGGTGACCCAGTTCATCGTGAAGGTCCCGGTGGTGGTGACCTACGACATCACCGGTCACAGCACGGCGTCGTCCTTCCTGGCTTCGGCGGACAGCCCCCTCACCTCGTCCAGCCCCGGCTTCCATCCGACGGTGGTGCAGTACAAGCTGCAGACCGGTCTGGATGCCAACGGGGTCGCAGCCGACGGCACCATCGACTGGAACTTCGCCTACCCGTGGGCCTTCGGCGATTACGTGACGGGCTCGCAGTACGACTTCAGCACCGTCGCGATGCACGAGTTCCTGCACTCCTTCGGGTTGATGTCCTACGTCGAGCCGGGGGCGATCGAGACCCGGCGGACATGGACGATCTACGACAGCTTGCTGCAGTCCTCCGACGGCACCCGGCTGATCGGCACGGACTTCCGGCTCAACACCGCGCTGTCGAGCAATCTGCAGGGCGGCAACGGGGGACTGTTCTTCGGCGGAGAGCACGCAGTCGCCGCCTCCGGCGGCCCGGCTGCGGTGTACACACCGAGCACCTGGGCCCAGGGCAGCTCGCTGTCGCACCTGAGCAATGCGGCGGCCGCCGGGGCGGACCGCTCCCTGACGAGCCCGCGGGTGCCGCTCGGACCGGGACCGCGCACCCTCACCGCGACCGAGCGGGGCCTCATGCAGGATCTCGGGTACACCCTCACACCGCTCGACGCGACATCGGTACTGGCGTTCATCGGGTTCGTGTTCATTCGTCGACGGCGTCCGGCGGATGTCGTCTGAACCGTCGCTGCCACCGGTCGAGAGCTAGGTCGACGCCTGCGGCAGACGGCACAGCCGCCGCAGCGCGGCCAACCCGTCGGGCGTGCCCGGCCAGTGCTTGTCCAGCGCTGCGGGTCCGGCCCGTCTGGCCACCGACCGCAGCACCAGCGCCACGATGATCGCATCGTCGGCGTAGCCCAGTACCGGGATGAAGTCGGGTATGAGGTCGATCGGGAGGGCCAGGTAGGCCAGTAGCAATGCCAGCCGGAGGCGCACACCGCGGGGCAGGGCACGGTCGGCGGCGAGCCGTTTGAGCAGGCGGATCACATCGGGCAACAACCGCATCGTGTTTCGCAGGCTGACCTCGTCGGGCTTGCTCAGCCAGAGCACGACGACAAGCACCGCCCACAGAATCAACAACCCCGCCGCGATGCCGAGCGGAATCGACCACCAGTCGGAGGGCATGGTGGAACCCTACCCAGGTCTGCTCGACCTGCAGGCAACCGTGTCACCGACGACTGAGTGACCCAGCCCAGAAGATCACGTGGGGTTTTGGCGCTCCAGTTAACTGTTCTGGGTTTCCCAGTTAACTGAATTCCGTTTTCTACCAACCGCTTCACCACCCAGGACAGACCTGCTCTGTCAATCCTCGCCAGAGTTGCTGACGTAGCGGACGAGCGGTGTTACGTTCGGCCAATGAACAAGAAAGTGATGAAACGTACCGGCGCGGTCGCTGCAGCACTTGCCATCTCGGGTGCCGCTGCGGTCGCCTGCTCCCAAGAATCCCAGGACTCGGCCAAGGAGACCATGTCGAGCGCCTCGAGCGCTGCATCGTCGGCGGTGGATGCCGGCACCAGCGCAATCAAGACGGGCGCCAGTTCGGCGTCGAGTGCGGTGTCCTCGGTTGTCGAGGGGGCACCTACCACGATCGAGGCGCCCGGCATCGGCCCCGTCACCCTGGACCCTCCCGTCGCCGAGGCCTATGACGACGCCGGGGGCCAGGATGCTCTGGGCGTTCCCACCGCGGCTCCGGAGAAGGTCGGCGACGGCACCGTGCAGGCCTTCACCAAAGGCACCATCTTCTCGTCAGCTGCGGCCGGCACCCATCTGGTGCAGGGCGAGATCCTGCGGGTCTACAACGAAAGCGGCGGGCCCGCCGGGCCTTTGGGCTTCCCCACCGGCGATGAGGAAGAGACCGGCGGCGGCCCGGACGCGGCCAACGGCGGGTGGATCACCGAGTTCCAGAACGGCACCATCACCTGGCTCAACCGTGGTGACGGGACGTTCGCGGAAACGGTCACCCCGAAGTAACGGCGGCCCGCTCTCCGCGCGCAGTCAGCGTGCGCAGGTATCGACCGACTCGCCGGCTTGCACGCTGTCCACGAACTCCTCCATATCCCCGAGCGACGCGTCGATGACACCACGGTGGTCCTGGCCGTCATACAACCGGTATTCAAGATCAACTTCCTTCGCGCACAGCGCTTTCGCCAGTTCCTCGACTCCGGCCGGGGCCACCGCGTCATCGCGGTTGCCCTGCACGAGCATGACCGGCACCCGAGGGGTGAGAAGAACCGGATCCTGGAGTTCGAGATAGGCGCGCAGGGCATCGAGATCCGCATCCGGTGCGAACACCTGGCCCGGCGGGACCAGCGGAAGATCATGCACCTGCGCGACGCATGCGGTACGCGCCGTGGTCAACAACGGACGCGCCTGGTCGGAGAAGATCCGGTCCGGATCGACCGACGGGTCCACCACCGCGGCCCCCAGCACAAGCAGCGGCAGAAACCTTTGTCCCGCTTGTGCTTCCGGTCGCCCGAGACGGATGAGGTCGACAGCCTGGTCGATCCCCACGCCGCCGGGCGCGATGGACACCGCCCCCAGCAGCCTCAGTTCGGGTGCGCGGTCGGCGGCCTGCTGCGCGGTGAACAGCGCGGCCTGACCGCCCTGGCTATGGCCCATGACGACCCATTCGGTGCCGATGCGCGAATCGACTTCCCGCGCCGCCCGGACGATGTCGGTCACCGTGTTCGCTTCACTGATGCCGTCGATGTAGGGGTGTCCGCCGGGGGTACCCAGCCCCTGGTAATCGGTCTGCACGACGGCGTAGCCGCGGGTCACCCATGTGTCGAGCATGGCAGTGATCGGGCCGACGTACTCGTGCGCGAGTCCGTCGGGGGTATCGCCCGACGGGGCGCAGGTGTCCGCGTAGCCGGTGGTGCCGTGCGCCCAGCTGATGACGGGCCAGCCACCGTCGGGAGGCGTCGACTTCGGAACCGACACAGTGCCGGACACGACGATGGGTTCACCGTGCGAATCGTCGGAGATGTAGGTGATCAGCTTCGTGTCGGCGTTGGCCGGGGCGGCCGCGGTGGTCAGCGGACGGGCGGTGAGCAGTTGACCGGCATGCAACTCGGGTTCGGTGGTCCGGTCGGTCGCCGTGGTGCAGCCGGTCAGCACCGCCACCGTGACCAGACAGGCGAGCCTGTATGGGGTGCTGCGGTGGGCTGCGCCGGTGGACCCCGCCCGCTTGTTCCCTGGACCGTTTCTGAACATGGCTTCAATCCGTCGCGTCGACAGCGGCCGCATGCCGCCCCTCGCAGGCTATGTCGCCGTACGACGGAATGGTCGGGAACGCCCATGCGGGCATTTGCGGCCGGAATGCCCGCCCGGGCGGTCGGTGCGGGAGTAGAAACGACTCATGTGCCGCCTGTTCAGCCTGCACGCCGGCGACGCCGTCCCCGCGACGTTCTGGCTGCTGAACGCGCCTGACAGTCTCGCCGCGCAGAGCAGGCGCAACCCGGACGGCACCGGCCTGGGGGTGTTCGAGGCCGACGGCACTCCGGTGGTGCGCAAGCGGCCGATCGCCGCGTGGCGCGATCTGGATTTCGCGACCGAAGCCCGAGAGCTGACGGGTACCACGTTCGTCGCCCATGTCCGGTACGCGACCAACGGTGCCCCCGAGGACGTCAACACCCATCCATTCCTGCAGGACGGCCGAATCTTCGCGCACAACGGTGTGGTGGGCGGCATCGAGACGCTCGACGCGCGGCTCGCCGAACTCGGCGTCACGGACCTGGTGCGCGGAGACACCGACTCCGAACGAGTGTTCGCCTTGGTCACCGCGTCGGTTCGCGGTCACGCCGGCGACGTCGGCGCCGGTCTGGTGGAGGCGCTGAGCTGGTTGCGCGAGAACGTCCCGATCTACGCGGTCAACATGCTGCTTGCCACCGGCACCGACCTCTGGGCGCTGCGCTACCCCGAGACCCACGAGTTGTACATGCTCGACCGTACCGACGTGGACCACGGTCGATTCGCCTTGCACAGCAAGCGAATCGCCGCGCACAGCGGCGACCTGGACGACTCGCCGTCGGTGGTCTTCGCCAGTGAGGTGATGGATGACGAGCGGTGGGAGCTGCTTCCGTCGGGCGAGCTGGTGCACGTCGACACCGATCTCAAGATCACGCGGCGCACGGTGCTGCCGCAGCCGCCGGTTCACCAACTCACACGGGCCGACCTCAGCCCCGCCGTGGCGGCCGCTCAGCACCCGTCTTCCTGATCCGGACGGGTCACTGTTCGAGCAGGCTGCGGCGACTGGCCGCAATCGGGCTCTGCGCGGTCAGGCCGCCGTCGAGCACCAGGGTCTGGCCGGTCATGTACCGGGACTCGTCGGAGGCGAGGTACACCATTGCCCACCCGATGTCTTCTGGGTCGCCGATCAGGTCGAGTGCGTTGTGGCTGCGGATATCGTCGATCGTCTCCGCCGGGAGGTTGTCGCGCAGGGCGGGCGTCATGATGGCTCCGGGGGCAACAGCGTTGCAGCGCACGTTGTTTCGTCCATACTGAGTGGCGATGTACTGGGTGAGCCGGATGACGGCCGCCTTGGCTGCGCCGTAGGCGCACTGCAGGGTGTCGCCGGCCAGACCGGCGACCGAGACGGTGTTGATGATCGAACCGCCGTCGCCGGCGATCATGTGCGGCAACGCGAGTCGGGAGGCGACCACCGTGCTGCGTGCGTTGAGCACCATGGTCTTGTCCCATTCGGCGAGGTCCAGGCGTAGCAGGTCGAGATCCTTGCGCGGATTGCTTCCGCCGACATGGTTGCACAGCACGTCGAGGCCGCCGAACTCGGTGACGGCGTGATCGATCATGGTGGCGACCGAGCTCTCGTCCATCACGTCCACGCCGATGCCCAGCGCGTTGTCCCCGATCTCACTGGCGGCGAGGGTCGCCGCGGCGGCGTTGAGATCGGCGATCAGTACCCGGGCACCCTCGGCGACCATCAACTGCGCGGCCGCGCGGCCGATCCCGCTGGCGGCCCCGGTGATGACGACCCTTTTGTTCTGTAGACGGTTCATCGCTTCCCCACCCGTCGCATCGTCGGCAGATCTGATGCCCACCCACAGGCTATGGGGCGCGCGGCCGGAATGGTCCGGAACAACAGTGTGGTCAGCGCGCAGTCGTCAGCAGCAGGGCTGCCTCGTTGTAGGGAAACGCTCGATAGAACAGCCGGGAACGCGGTACGACGAGGGCCGCGGCCTCGGCCTTGCTCACCACCTGGGGGTTGACGAGCGCGATGGCCCGTCCGCGCTTTCGCAGCACCGTCGGTCCGCCGGCCAGCACATTCTTCAACCAGTCCGTCTGCAGGCCGTAGCCGATGAGGATGGCGTAGCCATCATGGGTCTTGAACACCAAGAGCGGCGTTCGATATCGCTTACCCGACTTCCGCCCGACGTGCTCGAGCGTCCCGAGGCTCGGAAGCCACGGCGTGATCGTGCGGGCCACCGGATTGGTGAAGCGCTTGTTGAACTCTGCGACTCCGCGAGGCATGCGCATTCTCGGAGTGTAGGTACCGATCGAGGCGCGTGCTGAAAGTCCGATGGTTGCCGACGCGGACCGTCAAGGCCCGACGGCGATCGCGGGTGGCGCTACCGGTGCGGGCGCTGGTACCCCCAGTCGGGCTCGAACCGACACTGTGCGGATTTTAAGTCCGCTGCCTCTGCCAATTGGGCTATGGGGGCGTTGCAGTTCAGAGCGTAGTTCAGGCCGTTTGAGCCTTCTCCCGACGTCCCGAATACCGCAGGGATACCGTAGTGCTATCGATCGCCTTACCCAGCGCATCGGCCACTCCCCTCAGATCATCGTTGAGCAAGTGCCCGTAACGATCGAGCGTCACGGCCGCCGTCGCATGCCCCAGGAGTCTCAGCGCGACCTTGACGTTAGCGCCTGCACTGATCGCCAGCGACGCCGTGGTGTGTCTCAGCCCGTGCGGTACCAGCCCGTCAATGCCGACGTCTTCACGCGCGTTGTCGAAGGCCCACCGGTACTCACCGAGTGACAGGAACCCACCTTTTCGACTGGGAAACACCAGCACGTTCGGATCGGCGGGCAGCTCAGCCTTGAGTTTCTTCCAGACAGGTTCAGGCACTGGCACGTGACGATCCCGGTTCGTCTTGGTCGTCGACTCGACGATGCCCTTACCGGTGACCGCGGTTGCGGACGAGCGCACCGTCAGCACCCGATCCCCCACATGCCGGCGCCGCAACGCAACCGCTTCGCCGAAACTCAGCCCGCAGTGGCCCAGAACCAGGGTCAGGGCCTCGAAACGATCGGCAGCTTTGGCCAGCATCAATAGCTCGGCATGACTCAGATACCGCCGCTCACGCTCAGCTTGTTCGGGAAGATCCTCATCCCGCTTTATCTCCAGAGCGACGTTCTTCGCGACCTTGCCGGTTCGTTGCGCGTACTTGAGGACAGCGCCGACCAGCTGATGCGCCTGAGTGATCCGGCTTGCCGACAGACCCGCGCCTCGTTGCCCACCATCGACAGACAGAGCGCCCAGCCAGGTCGAGTACAACTCGTAGTCGAGCCGTTTCAGCGGGACCTGTTCCCACTTGGGCAACACCACCGTGTCGAGTAACGATCGATATCCTGCAACGGTTTTCGGCTTCCGATGCTGTTTGTGGTGAACCACTGCTCGGCGACCGAGCCGAACGTCTCGGCACTCTTGCGGGGATCGACATACTCACCGCGCTGAACGTCCGCAGTGAGTCCGTTCAGGTATGCCTGCGCGTCCGGCTTGCGCTGGAAGCTCTTGGTGCGCTCGGCTCCGGTGGCGTCAACCCACCTGACGCGCCAGCGCGAAACCTTCGCCGTACACCGCGGATCTCTCGGTGCGCATCGTTCCATCCGGACCTTTGACGCGCTTGTGCCAGCGGTCGTCGATACCCGCTCGCTCGTTCCGGGTGGTCACGTCTGGACCATACCGCAGTAATCCGTGGCATTCATCCGCCTTGTTCTCGGAACTCTAGCCCGGCGCTATATGCACCGTCGGAGGCCTGCTAGACATGGCGAGTTTCAACCGGCTGAATGCGGAACCGGGCTGTAATGATCCTTGCTGTGGAAGTAGATCTCAGCACCGCATCCCGGGCAGTGGATCCAGTGCTCAAACCGTGCATCGTCGGTGCCACTTCCCTGTTCACGGACCTCGATCAACACATCGGCATCAGCGTTTTTGGGGCAAACGATGCCATCCCACGTACCTGCGGCGACTCTCTTGGTCACCTCGACCCATTTTTTCGCTAGTGGTGTGTATTCGGACACCTGATGCACCCTCCGCTTTCAGACGCCGAGTCTATTCATTCAGACGACGCAGTACGACCGCCAATCTCGTTGGCATGCTTGCGCAACCGTGCAGCGATTTGAGCGAGCCACTCTTTGAAGGTGACTTCCGCACGGGGGTCGTAACAGATGCCGACTCCACGTATCAAGAACTGCGTCAGATCAGGTTCAGATCGGGAGGCGCGCACGTCATCGATCTCTTGGGCCAACGCGCGTAAGGATTCGGCGACAGGGTTTGCGTTGACGTAATTGTCGACGATTCCTTGCCAATCGTCCGCTTCCAGATCCCAGTCCTGGTGGAAGTATGCACCGAGAAACTGTTCCAACTCACTCGAAATCGAACCGTCGTTCATAGCCATCCCCGCATCACGCCGACCAATTCGTCGTCAAACCTGCGGAGGTGCAGTCCCAGGGCCGGTCTCGGTACTACGCAGCCGGAGCCGGTTGGCGATCTCTTTCAACCATTCGCCATACGTCAACGGTGCTGGGCCGTAGTCCACCCCGACTTGACGGACGAGAAATTCCTTTAGCTCCGGCTCCTGACGAGATCCACGGAGCTCGTCAATCTGCTCAGCCAACAGCTGCAGTGACGCAGGAATGGGATCTTCGTCGACATAGTTGTCAACTATTCCCTGCCAGTCGTTGGCTTCCAGGTCCCAGTCCTGGTGAAAATTGGTAGCGAGAAACTGGTACAACTCGGCCGAGATCGACACGTCGTTCATGGCCATCCGACGCTAACCCCGGTGCTCCAAATTAGACACGCCGATCCGCTCTCATCCTCTTGGCGGCTCAGCACCACCGTCAATCGCAGCAGCGTGCTGGCGCAGTCGCGCTGCAACCTGGTTGAGCCACTCTCCATACGAGAATTCTGGTAGCGGATAGTAATTGGCCCCCAAGGTGCGCGTCACAAGAGCAGCAACGTCGGCACCTGCACTACCGGCGTTGAGCTCATCGATCTCTTTAGCCAGCAGTCGAAGAAGCTCTGAGCTCGGTTCTTCGTCACGAACGTAACCGTCGACGATCCCTTGCCAATCATCGGCTTCCAGATCCCAGTCCTCATGGAAGTACGCCCCAAAGAAGTGCGACAAGGATCGTGAAACTGATTGTGAACTCATGGATTAACCATCCCCGTCAACAGATACCATCCACCAGACCCGTCCGTCTTGAGAACCATCTTGACACTTGACCCCGGAACCACACTGTCAGACCCACGCATCAGCACCGATCCACCCTCGAATGGCGCAATCAATTCGAGTTTGCCTCTCGCTCCGTTGGCTATCCAATCATCGAATACACTCTTGTTCTGCTGAACTGCAGCGTTGAGCGCCGACGACGCTTCATCGACCGATGCAAACGTCGATACATTGCCCAGTCGAGGTGAATCAGCCAATCGTGCGGAAAGGTCATCAAACGTTCGTCCTACGTGACGCTCGATGAGGTGCCCGCCGTTGGCTTCACTGCTGTGCAAGATCGCGGTGGCATCCTCAAACCCGAAGTTACCGACGGGCCCCGCGTCGGCACCGCCTCCGCCGTGCGGACCACCTACATCTGGCGTCTGGTCGACATGGGGAGCCGAGGGCGCATCGGGTAGATGATGTGCCCCCGCACTGCCGGCATCCAGGGCGTCATCGACGTGACGCCCGGCATTGAAGGCGTCAGCAGCGTGTTCGAGGCCCTCTGTGACAAACTTGCCACCAGGGATGGGTGCCGCGCCGGCGACGTCGAGCACGGCACCCACTCGATCCTCGACTGAGTGCTCACTCCAGTTGGTGAATACGTCGACGTCGTGGGCGACATCGGGGATCAAACCAAGGCTGCCTTCGCTCAGAGCGCGGCTACCTTCGGCGAATGCCGAAGGCTCCTGTGGAAATGCCTGTACATCGGCATTCTCGGGAAGTGCCGGGATCGGTACCCGCCCCTGACCGACTTCACCGGCCGCCGCGTTGAGATTCTCCAGAACTTCGGTCTGACTCGTTACCTCACCACGCGCATCGAACAAGGCCTGCCCCAGGGCGTCGAGCTGGTCTCGGGAGGTGCCGGCGCCCGCGCCAGCGACCGTGGACTGGGCCAGCGCATCGTCGAGCGCGGCTTGGGCCGACGCCACGCTCTCATGCGCAGCGTCCACCCTGGCCTGCTGATCGCCAATCACCGATGGATCGGCACCAACGATGGGTGCTTCCAACGGATGTTGCGTGTACCGCCGTTCCTCGCCCTTGCCATTTCCGGCGTGCTGATTGAGGATGCGCTCCACCGCCGTTGGCGGTGCTTCGACAGGTTTCCCCGCGATTTCCGACAGCGCGTCGCCCAGGCTTGACGGCTGTTGGTCCTCTACGGCCTTGCCCTCGCCAAGCATCGCTTCTAACGGTGACTCAGCAGCGGCATCGGGGTTTGTAGATTTTTCAGCCGTCCCTTCGGGCACGAGCATGTCCTGCCAGCTGCCCGCAGATTCCTTCGGCAGCGAACCCGCGCCCCCATGCCCTGACGACTCTGCTTGAGAACCCGGGTCCTCAGTCTTGTTGTCCACGAGTCGGATCGTCGGATCGGTCTCACTGCCATCTCGATCACCGTCGAACCGAATTCCTTCCAGTTCAGCGGCGTTCGCTTGAAGCTGCTGCCCGATAAGGGCATCGGTGGCGACGAGCTGCTCAGCGCGCCATCGGATGAACTCAGCGTGCTCGGTCGCAGCGGTCATGCGGGCGGCAGCAGTCTCCTCGTCGTAGGCACGGTTGTCGGTTACCGAGAGGTCCTCACCTACGGTGAAGTCGTCCTGTTCGGCTTCGGCGATCGCATCGAGCACGCGAGTGCGAGCACCCCGGATGTCCTCGCTGCCGCGCGAGGCGATATCGGCAACCTCACGATGCACATCGCCCTGACGCCGTACGACCGACGTATCCGCGGTTACGCGGTCCAGAGCGGCATCTTTGGCGTCACCTTCCCATGTGGTGCCACCGGGCGTCAGGATGTTCTGCCGGTGCTGCTCGAACGCGGATTCCAGTGCACCTGCCACCGTCCGCCAGCGGGTAGCGGCAGCATCGAGGTCTGAACTGTCCCAGGCCTCGACGTCCGACCTGCTGGGTACACCCATCGGTGCGGCCGCAGGGCTCACATGGTCACCGCGATAGCGTCGGCACTGCCCCCGTCCGTCGCGTCATAGCGATCACCTGCGGCAGCGACATCACCGGCCTGACCAGCAATACGGTCAGAGATACGCGCACGCGTGGTGGCACTCGCCGCTTCAAATGCAGCGATTCCCGCACCACTCGGGCGATCACTCACCAAACCGTCAAAGCCATCAGCGAGCACATCAGCGGCGACAGCGATGCTGTCGGCCGCTGCCGACGTCAACCCGCTGGCGTCCACATCCAAGTCTTTTCCCATGTCACCCCCGGAACCATTTGAGGCTACCGCAGCCCACTGCACCCCCCATGCGGCAAAAATCATGACTCACCCCGGCCACTTTGGACCGCCGCGAGATCGCAACTCGGTGGTGAGCCGGCGACAACCTTCGAGGCCCAGCGGGGCATCCGCGTAAGTCACCCCATGACCTCGACACCGCGGTCCCGCGGTGCGATCAGACGCAGTGATGGCACCAACATGACCAAGGCCACCCCAGTGAGGACAAAGGCCACCCACACAGGGCCCAGCTCACCGGACCCCGAAAGCACCACCGCCCCGATTGCCGGGCCGGCGGCGGCCCCGATGTTGAGCGCGACGGTTGCATAAGAACCACCCATGGTGGGCGCTTCGGAAGCCGCATAGAGGACCCGTGTAATCAGGGTGCTTCCGACGGCGAACGCCAAACCGCCCTGGACAAAGACCAGGATCAGCAGCAGGACGGGGTGACCCGCCAGCAGTGCCACGGCCAGCCACCCCAGGAGCAGGATGGGAGCGGCCACGCCAAGAGTCAGGCGAGAGTGCCGATCGGACAGCCGCCCAGCGGCGGTGACCCCGACGAAAGATCCGATACCGAACAGCACCAAGGCCAGCGACACCCACACCTCATCCAGTCCAGCGGTCTCGGTCACGATGGGCGCGAGGAAGGTGAAGGCCGCGAAGGTCCCACCGTTGACCAGCGCTCCGAGCGTCATTGCCAGCAGCAGATGAGGCGCGCGGAGTTGTTCGAGTTCGAGAGCCAACGATGTACCACCGTCCGGCCTTTCCGATGCTGGTGCGGTGCGGGGTCGGATTCCGGCGAGGACACCGATCGCAGCCGGGACGCACAACAGCGCGACTGCCCAGAACGTGGCTCGCCACCCCATTGCGGTGCCGAGCAGTGCGCCCGCGGGGACGCCTGCGACGGTCGCGATCGTCGTACCGGATAGAAGTACCGCGAGAGCACGCCCCTTCTGGTCCGGGGCCACAAGACGGGTCGCGGTGCTCAGTGCGACCGCCAGGAAGCCGGCGTTGGCAATCGCGGCCACTACACGGCTGGCGAACAATACGGGGAAGGACGGGGTGATTGCGGCGACGACGTGACAGAAAGCGAAGACCACCACGCATCCAAGGAGCGCGGTCCGTGCGGGCCACCGGCGGGCGAAGGCAGCCATCGTGGGTGCGCCGACGATCATCCCGACCGCGAAGGCCGACGTGAGCAGTCCGGCTGTCCCGACCGAGATGTCGAGACTCGTGGCGATGTCCGGCACGAGGCCGGCGAGCATGAATTCTGAGGTGCCCATGGCGAAGACCGCGAGGGCAAGCAAGTAGAGGGCGAATGGCATTGGTTACTCCGAGGCTGGAAACGGACAGAAGGCGTCTCGTCACCACGGCCAGCCCGATGAAATAAACCGCCGCTCAAGCTGATTGAAGCTGGGCGGGAAAGCTAGAACCTCAGTGGTTCAGGGGGCTGACGGCGTGACCGAAAGCCCCCACAGTGTCCGATTCAGGGCTCGACATGAGCACCACTCTACTAGACACCCCTGCATACTTTTCCCGTTGTGGCGCGGTGTGTAGGCGTGACGGGTTGATCGTCGGATTCGCAGTCAGGACAGAACCGCCCGCGGACGGTGTCATCGCGGAGTTCGCGTCAGCAGCAAGTCGGACTGCCCGATGCACCGAGGTAGGAGTGCAAGACGTCGGCTTGACGTCGAAGGCGGTCGGCTGCCTCGTGTTGGCGCATCGAGCGGTAGTGCTTTTCCTGCGTCTCATGCTCGCGCAGGAGGTCTCGAAGGATCGCGTGGACGTCTGACATGTCGAGCTCACGTCTGGGTACCTCGGTTGATCCGACTCCGGGCGAGGAGTGCGCGACGCTACCGTCAGCAGATCGCGGCGACTGTGCTTCTGGTTGGACTGCTTCGGCGTTGTCGATCGCGGCGATCATTGTTCGCAGTACTGAGACCGTTTCCGGTTGGCGTGATTTGAGCGCCGCACGGAGGTCACGGCGTACTTCTTCCCGGAAGGCCCAGGAATCCTTCGGGTGTGTCAGGGTGTCGCACCTTGATTCAGGAAGGTGTGGAGGTCGTTGCCGTCGTCCAAGAGACCGTGACCCGCGCCGGCAAGCAGGTTGACCGTTGCCGCGGGCTGCAGGCGTATCAAGCGTGTGGCCGTGTCGTGCGAGTTCAGCATGCGGTCGCGCGCACCCAACACAACGAAAAGTGGTGCGACGATTGCTTTCAGATCATCGTCGGAGAAGACAGGCAGCCTGTCGCGGCGGGGACGATAGCTGCGCTGGATCAGCAGCATGTAATCGATGACGGGGTCGGGAATGCGGCCGGGCCCAAGCGCAATCCGCAGAGCACGACGCGTCCCACGCTCACCGAATGGCATCAGGGCCAGTGCCGCGAGGACGGCGCGGTAGCGTTGACGGCCGATCCCGCCCGGGGCCCGCAGCGCCAATCGTTCGACGCGGCCTGGCCGGCGGATCGCGTAATCCGTGGCCAGCCACCCGCCCAACGACACCCCCACGAAGCCGGCGACATCGACGCCCAGCCTATCGAGGACGTCGTCCAGCCATAACGCATAGGCATCGGAATCGAGTGGCGGCCGCGATGGCGCGCTCAATCCTGGCTCTCCGACGAGGTCGACCATGTACAGCCTGTGGGTCGTTGACCACCGCGACGCATCGGCCTGCCAGATCGCGCTGTTGCTCCCCGCGCCGTGTAGCAATACAACCGGTGGAGCATCGGTGGGTCCGCAGTCCATGACGAAGGTGTCGCCCTCGCGTGTGGCGACGATGCGATGCCGCAGCGGCACTGCCCAGCGCTGAAGGTGCTCGCGGTAACTACGCTCGACTGCGTGCCGGCCAGATGAGGAGCGATAGACGTCGGCGTTCACTTGTCGTCCTGACGTGTCAGGGCGCCGATCAATCCGATGACGGCTGTCGTGGATTCCGGGTCGCCGACGACGAAGACTGTGAGACGGCAGTCAGATTCGTCATAAGTCGAATGAACGTCGAGCTGTCCTGACCTGTTTGAGTTGCTGATCGCTGCAGCAGTGAGATGTGTGGTGATGCGATCCATGGCGAGGCGGTCGACATTGTCGATGTGCACGACGGTAGAGACGTGAGCGTGTGGGCTGCTCGCCGGCTCGTCGGTGACCACACCGACGAAAGCCTGCAGGTCTCGTTCGGTGATGCGGTATTGCTTGCCCATACGCACGGCCGGCAGGCGACCGTCGCGGACGTATCCGCGCACCGTTCGCACGTGCAGTCCGAGAATGTCGGCCACCTGTTCAGGCGAGTACACAGCAACGCTCACATCCACAAACTACTGCAAACTTCCCTATCGTGCTAGTAATGAGGATGTATAGGGACGTAGTCAAACGTCGTTGCCCTTTCCAGTCCACGGTGTGAGGGCACAGATCAAGGGGCCGTCATCGGCCTGCGGAGTGATCCCGTTGATCTGAAGTAGGCTGCACGCGAGCACTATTGGCCGATCTTGCGGCGCGTTGGCACATCTAACGCCTCGCGGGGCTCCGACGACTACGGCCGGACCAGCTGATCTCGGCCACCGTCCACAACGTCATGACCCGCAACACCTAGTTCGGCGCCGGTGGCGCCTTCGGTTCGAACGGGGTGTACCACCACCATTGGGCGCGTTCGCCGGTGGGTCCTTTGCATGGTGGTACGCCGGGTGGGTCTGTGGTGGGTGGGCGCGCCAGTGCCGCGCCGGTCATCGGATCGCCGTCGCGGTCGGTGACGGTGAGTCGCTCGGCGGGGCCGGTGAGGGTGATCGCACCCTGGTGGTGCAGGCGGTGGTGGAAGGGGCAGAGCAGTACCAGGTTCGACAGTTCGGTGGGCCCGCCGTTTTCCCAGTGCGCCAGGTGATGGGCGTGCAGGCCGCGGGTGGCTCCACAGCCGGGCACCACACAGCACTGGTCGCGGTACTCCAGGGCGCGGCGTAGCCGGCGGCTGACGGTGCGGGTGGTGCGCCCGGCCCCGATCGGGGTGCCGTGACGTTCGAACCACACCTCGCAGGTGGCGTCGCAGAGCAGGAACCGGCGCTCGGCGTCGGTGAGGGCGGGCCCCAGATGCAGGGCGGCGATGGGTGTGTGGGCGTGTCGGTCCAGGTCGAGATGGGCCACCACGGTGGTGTGTGCCCCGTGCGGGCGGGCGGCCACGTCGGTATCCCAGCCGGCCTCGACCAGGCTCATGAACGCATCGACAGTGTTGGGGAAGGGTGGCGCCTGCGCGCTGGTCCGCGCACCGGCCTGCTCATCGTCGCTGTCTCCAGCGTCGTGGTCGCGTCTCCAGTCCGCGACCAACGCGTCCCGGTGCGAGGCCACCGCGGCGTCGAACTTCGCGGCCTCCAGCCTCGGCAGCCGGATCTTATAGGTGGTATACCCGTCCCCCTCTACCGACGAGAACGACCGCTTCGGCTCGGGCTTATGCTCGGGTTCGGGCCGGGGTTCCTGTTTGACCGCGGTGCGCAGTTGGGTGACCGTGGCGTACTGCACGAGATTGGCGTAGTGGTCATCGCAGCCCTGGCCGCCGCGCTCGGCTATCACCCCGACCCGATCCAGCGACAGCCGGCCTTCCCGCAACCCTTTCGCCAGCCGGGGAAGCTCGTCCAACCGATGCGCGACCGCGACCATCGTTTCGGCGTTGCGCGGACTCACCCCTGCCTTCCACGCCACCAGCGACTCGATCGACCGGCACCCGGTAGCACCCCACAACGAAGTGCCGTCCGCGGTACCTCTGCCGTCGATCTCGGCGATGATCTCCACCAACCGGCCATCGATGGCGTTGCGCTGCCCGGTCAGCTCCGCAATCTCGTCGAACAACACCTCCAGCCGCGGCGTGACGTAATGCTCGGCGAAAGGTGTTGTCGGAGGCGGCATAACACCATTCTCGCAGAGAGGTCCGACAAAAAATTCGATGTCGTGACGGCACATGAACCGCCCAGGGCAGACCCGTCAGAAAACCCGCGAACACCGTCAAGGTTCCATATGGATCAGGGCATCTCACCCTCGAACCGAGCAGTGTGGAGCAATGCACGCTACCTGCCGCCAGTTGATCGACGGCGTAACACCTTGGGGTTCAGTCGATATCCGTCCCGTGTCCCAGGCCATCCGATCGCTGGGCACCGCCATGACACGCGCCGACCGACAATTGACGGCCGGGCGCATCTCCCCTGCCGACCATGAAGCCAGCTGGCGGCACGTCTATGACCCGCCGGCGCCGGGCGCCCTCGAGGCCGGCGTCCGATGATCGATTTGCTGGCGGCGCTCATCCTGCTCGGCGTACCCGCGGCGATCCTGTTCGCCATACGCTGCGCCATCGAACGTCAGAACCGGAACGACCCCGAGGGCTGACCAGCCACGGGTCAGCTGGTCGGCGGCTCGTATGTCGCCTCGGGATGGTTGCGGGCCCATTCCTCCTGCTGTTCAGCAACTTTGCGATGCATGCGGGACAGCCACCCCAGCCCACCACCGATCAACAGCACCGCCAGCACCACGCCGACGACACCGGCTGTCACCGAACTGTTCGCGAAGGAGAACAACCCGATGACCATCGCGAGCACTCCCAACCCGACGGCGATCAGACCGGGTGAGTTCTTCCCGGCTTTCATCGTCTCGCCGGCATGCTGCCGGTAGGTGCGGGCGTGATCCACCGGGTCTCTCGAATCGTCGGGCATGTCATCCTCCTCACTCATACGCCGGGTACGTCGACTGCTTGAGTACCCGCGCCAGATGCACCGCATTGCGTGCGGCAGCCGCGGTGGTCGAAGCCACCTGCTCGGGGACCTCGTCGAGATCGTTGTAGTCCTCAGACCCCATGGCCGGTCCGTTCCAGTAGGTGCAACCCTGCGCCGGGATGCTGTAGCCGACGTCGTTGAGACCCTGGAACACGTCGGCCACGACCTTGTGCGCCCCGTCCTCGTTGCCGACCACGCTGACCAGCGCAACCTTGCCGGCCATGACCGGTCGGCCCTGGTCATCGGTATTGGACAGCTCGGCGTCCAAGCGCTCCAGCACGCGCTGAGTGACCGACGACGGGTGTCCCAGCCAGATCGGTGTACTGAGCAGCAGAATGTCGGCGTCCAGCACCTTCTGCCGGATCTGCGGCCACTGGTCGCTGTCGCCCATGTCCGCTTCCACGCCGGGCGCGATATGGAAGTCCACACAGCGAACCGCTTCGCATTCCGCACCTTCCTTGCGCAGGGTCTCAAAGACGTGCTCGGCCATCAACTCGCTGCTGGAGGGAGCCGGGCTCGGTTTCAGGCTGCAGACCAGCGCGATCGCGCGCACCGGTGAAGAGTGGTCGGTGGTCATGCCTGCTGAAGTACCCGATGGGCCGGATCCTGAACCGTTTCGCCCCAGCACAGGCCGGGTACCACTTGTGCAACGCGACCACAGCCCCCCGGCGCGTCAATCCAAAGGATCACTGCCTCAGGGAGGTTCATTCATGAGCGCACCAGAAATCAACTCGCCCGGCGACGTCGTCGAATATCTGAAGGCCCAGCACGAGACGATCCGGGAGCTCTTCAACGAAGTTCTCGACGCGGCCGGCGCGGAGACCCGCGACCAGGCGTTCACCCGTCTGCGCACCATGCTCGCCGTCCACGAGACAGCCGAGGAGATGGTCGTGCACCCACGTGTCCGGCGCAAGGTCGACGGCGGAGCACAGATCGTGGACGAGCGGCTGGCCGAGGAGCACGACGCCAAGGTCCTGTTGCGCGACATCGAGGATCTGCCGCGTGACAGTGCGGAGTTCGGCAAGGGCGTGATCCACCTTCAGGCCGCCGTCCTCAAGCACGCCGAGGCCGAGGAGAAGCTCGAATTCACCGCGCTGGAGGCAGAACTCGATGACACCGAGCTGCGCAAGCTGGCCGAGGCGGTCGCGGTCGCCGAACAGATCGCCCCCACCCGTCCGCATCCCGGTATCGAATCGGCCGCCGCCAACTTCGCCGCCGGGCCCTTCGCCTCCGTACTGGACCGGGCCCGCGACGCGCTCGGTGGGGCATTCACGTCCAAGAGTTCCTGACCACATCCGAAGACGCCGAGGGCGCGAAGGTGACCGTCGGGCGCGGTAGCCGCCAGCGGGCGCAACCGTCGTCGATTGCCTCGTCGACGGCCGCCGCGATCGCGGCCAACGCCGATCTGTCACCATCGATCCAGGCCGCCGTAGGCCCGCCGGTCAAGCTGATCCGGGTCAACGGCGGCCCGCCCGCGCGCAGTTGAGCGATCCGCCCCAGCAGTCGCTCGGCGGCCGAACCCCAGTCCGTGGGCGTGCAGCCTGCCACGTCGCAGTGCAATCCGATTACGTCCAGGCAACCCGGTTCCGGCACCGCCGGGCACCCATGGTCGACGTGCACCAGCGTGCCGGGCGGTGCGCAGGAGATGAGCGTGCCGAGCTGGTGTCCGGTCGACACCACGAACCGCTGCACGCCGGCCGCCGCCGCGTGCCTGATGGGCTCGTCGGACCCGCCGCAGCGCAGCACCACCTGAGCCACCGGTACGCCGCAGCGGCTCGCCAGATCCACCTCGGTGGAATCACCCGCGTACACCGTGACGCCGTGGGTGCGCACCCAGTCGGCCACCGCCGGGTCGTCGAGCACCGCTGCGGGCAATCCACACCCGGCCAGCGGCAGCCACCGCCGGATCACCCGCATCGACGCGGGCAGTCGATGCCGCTGCCGCAGTCGAGGTTTGTGCAGAACCGTCATTCCTCCGGTTGTACGTATCCACCCTGCGCGGCCACTGTGTGGTTGCGTAACACTGCCCGAGCACACCGCGCTGCGCATGAAGTCCGTAAAGATGCCCGCAGCGGGTGTAAAGGAACCATCAACACCCAGGTCGGCACCCATTTTCGCGGCATACGTTGACGTCCGCAGACCACCACTTCCGGGGTCGGCGTCAACGACTTCAGGAGTGCTGATCACACCGTGACGACCGCGTTTTCCACCGTCATCTACATCGCGCTGACCGTGGCGGTATTCGCCCTGCTCGGCCTCGTGCAGAGGTTGGTCGAGCGGCTGTGAACCTTGCCAACACCGTCGGCCTGGTGCTGGCGATCCTGATCGCCCTGTTCCTGTTCGCCGCCCTGCTGTTTCCGGAGAGGTTCTAGTGACCACGACCACCGCGGGGCTGCTGTTCCTGGCAGCGCCCGTCGTCGTCCTGGCGGCCAGCCACGTGCCGCTGGGCGACTACATGTACCGGGTTTACAACGGCGAGAAGCACTCCCGCATCGAACGCGGTATCTACAAGCTGATCGGCGCCGACCCCAGGGCCGAGCAGACCTGGGGCGCCTACGCCCGCAGCGTGCTCGCGTTCTCGGCCGTCAGCATCCTGTTCCTGTTCGCCCTCCAGCTCGTGCAGGGCCAGCTGCCGCTGCACCTGAACGACCCCGGCACCGAGATGACCCCGGCGCTGGCCTGGAACACCGCCGTCAGCTTCGTCACGAACACCAACTGGCAGGCCTATTCCGGGGAGTCCACCCAGGGCCACCTGGTGCAGATGGCCGGACTGGCCGTGCAGAACTTCGTCTCGGCGGCCGTCGGCATGGCCGTGGCGATCGCCTTCGTGCGCGGCCTGGTCCGGCGCAGCACCGGCGATCTGGGCAACTTCTGGGCCGATCTGGTGCGCGGCAGCCTGCGAATCCTGTTGCCCATCTCCATTCTCGGCGCCATCGTCCTGATCGCCGGTGGTGTCATCCAGAACTTCGCGCTGCACGACCAGGTCGTCGACACCATCGCGGGCGGGCAGCAGACCATCCCGGGCGGCCCGGTGGCCAGCCAGGAAGTCATCAAGGAACTCGGCACCAACGGTGGCGGGTTCTACAACGTCAACTCCGCGCATCCGTTCGAAAACGCCAACAGCTGGACCAATTTCGTCGAGATCGTGCTGATCTGCCTCATCCCGTTCGCGCTGCCCCGCACCTTCGGCCGGATGGTCGGCGGAAAGCACGGGCGCCGTCAAGGCCTGGCGATCGTCGCCGTGATGGGCACCATCGCGACGCTGAGCGTCAGTCTGCTGATGTGGTTCCAACTGCAGGCACACGGCACCGTGCCCACCGCCGTCGGATCGGCGATGGAAGGTGTCGAACAGCGGTTCGGTGTCGCCAATTCCGCGGTGTTCGCCGCGGCGACCACCCTCACTTCCACCGGCGCGGTCGACTCCTTCCACGACTCGTACACCAGCCTCGGCGGCATGATCACCATGTTCAACATGCAGTTGGGTGAGATCGCACCCGGCGGCGTCGGCTCCGGCCTGTACGGCATGCTGATCCTGGCCATCATCACCGTGTTCGTCGCCGGACTGATGGTAGGACGCACCCCCGAATACCTCGGCAAGAAGATCACCCCACGCGAGATCAAGTTCGCCGCAACCTATTTCCTGATCACCCCACTGCTGGTGCTGACCGGGACGGCGGTGGCGATGGCCATGCCCGGACAACGCGCGAGCATGCTCAACACCGGACCGCACGGCCTGTCCGAGGTGCTCTACGCGTTCACCTCGGCGTCCAACAACAACGGCTCGGCCTTCGCCGGCATCAGCGTCAACACCGAGTGGTACAACACCGCACTCGGGCTGGCCATGGTGTTCGGCCGGTTCCTGCCCATCATCTTCGTGCTGGCCCTGGCCGGTTCGCTTGCCGCGCAGGGCAGGAGACCCGAGTCCGTCGGCACGCTACCCACCCACCGGCCGCAATTCGTCGGAATGGTCGTCGGCGTGACGCTGGTCCTGGTCGCCCTGACCTTCCTGCCCATGCTCGCGCTCGGCCCGCTCGCTGAAGGAATTCACTGATGTCCACCACCACCATCGATGCGGCGAGCACGACTCGACCGCACAACCCTCAGAGGTCCGTCCGGGGCGGGCTGC
Organism: Mycobacterium sp. AMU20-3851; assembly: GCF_043974665.1. Taxonomy (NCBI): domain Bacteria; kingdom Bacillati; phylum Actinomycetota; class Actinomycetes; order Mycobacteriales; family Mycobacteriaceae; genus Mycobacterium; species Mycobacterium sp. AMU20-3851. The sequence goes on along the minus strand of NZ_CP146371.1, from coordinate 1,054,984 downwards.
TGGACCCACGGATGCTGTGGAAGTCGCTGCCCGGTGCGCTGCGCAAGCTCGACCCGCGCACGCTGTGGCGCAACCCGGTCATGTTCATCGTCGAGATCGGCGCGGTACTGGCTACCTGGTGCGCCGTGCTGGATTCCAGCTGGTTCGCCTGGCTGATCGTCGGCTGGCTGTGGTTGACGGTCATCTTCGCCAACCTGGCCGAGGCCGTCGCCGAAGGACGCGGCAAGGCCCAGGCCGACAGCCTGCGCAAGGCCAAGACCGACACCATGGCGCGCCGGCTCACCGGCTCCGGCGGTGAGGAGCAGGTCCCCGCACCGCTGCTGCAACAGGGCGACGTCGTCGTCGTGGAGGCGGGACAGACCATTCCCGGCGACGGTGATGTCATCGAAGGTATTGCGTCGGTGGATGAATCGGCGATCACCGGCGAGTCCGCGCCCGTCGTCCGCGAATCCGGCGGCGACCGCTCGGCGGTGACCGGCGGCACCACGGTGCTGTCCGACCGCATCGTCGTCAAGATCACCCAGAAACCCGGGGAGAGCTTCATCGACCGGATGATCGGTCTGGTCGAGGGTGCCAACCGGCAGAAGACCCCCAACGAGGTCGCGCTCAACATCCTGCTCGCCTCGCTGAGCATCATCTTCGTCTTCGCGGTAACCACCCTGCAGCCGCTGGCCATCTTCTCCAAGGCCAACAACCCCGGCGTGCCGGACTCCTTGTCGCTCACCGGCGATGGTGTCACCGGAATCGTGATGGTGGCACTGCTGGTCTGCCTCATCCCGACCACCATCGGCGCGCTGTTGAGCGCCATCGGCATCGCCGGCATGGACCGGCTGGTGCAGCGCAACGTGCTGGCCATGTCCGGCCGGGCGGTCGAGGCCGCCGGCGACGTGAACACCCTGCTGCTCGACAAGACCGGCACCATCACCCTGGGCAACCGGCAGGCCGCCGCGTTCATCCCGTTGACCGGCGTCAGCACCGAGCAACTCGCCGACGCCGCACAGTTGTCCAGCCTGGCCGACGAGACCCCCGAGGGCCGCTCCATCGTGGTGTTCGCCAAACAGGAGTTCGGTCTGCGGGCCCGCACGCCGGGTGAGCTGGAGGACGCCACCTGGGTCGAATTCAGTGCCACCACAAGGATGTCCGGAGTCGACGTGGGGGATCGCCGGCTTCGCAAGGGGGCGGCCGGTTCGGTGGCCGCGTGGATCCGGGCCGAGGGCGGCACCATATCCCCCGAACTCGGCAATCTCGTCGACGGCATCTCCGCAGCCGGCGGAACACCGCTGGCGGTCGGTGAGGTGCGTGACGGTCAGGCTCGTGCGCTGGGTGTCATCCACCTCAAGGACGTGGTGAAACACGGGATGCGGGAACGATTCGACGAGATGCGCCGGATGGGCATCCGGACGGTGATGATCACCGGAGACAACCCGATGACGGCCAAGGCGATCGCCGACGAAGCCGGTGTCGACGACTTCCTCGCCGAGGCGACCCCCGAAGACAAGATGGCACTGATCAAGAAGGAGCAGGCCGGGGGCAAGCTCGTCGCGATGACCGGCGACGGCACCAACGACGCACCGGCGCTGGCCCAGGCCGATGTCGGGGTGGCCATGAACACCGGCACCTCGGCGGCCAAAGAGGCCGGCAACATGGTCGATCTGGACTCCGACCCGACCAAGCTCATCGAGATCGTCGAGATCGGCAAGCAGTTGCTGATCACCCGCGGCGCCCTGACCACCTTCAGCATCGCCAACGACATCGCGAAGTACTTCGCGATCATCCCGGCACTGTTCGTCGGGCTGTTTCCCGGCCTGGACCACCTGAACGTCATGCGGTTGCACAGTCCGCAGTCGGCCATCCTGTCCGCGGTGATCTTCAACGCGCTGGTCATCATCGTGCTGATCCCGCTGGCTCTCAAGGGGGTGCGGTACACGCCGAGCAGTGCGTCGAAGTTGTTGAGCCGCAACCTCTGTGTCTACGGCCTGGGCGGCATCATCGCGCCGTTCATCGGCATCAAACTGATCGATCTGATCGTCCAACTCTTTCCGGGAATGTGACATGAACTTCGCCAACCTCATCCGCCAGCACACCGCGGCGCTGCGCGCCCTGCTGGTGCTGACCGTGATCCTGGGCCTCGCCTACCCGGTGTTCATCTGGCTGGTGGCCCAGCTGCCGGGCCTGCGCGACAAGGCCGGCGGGTCGCTGATCCTCGCCGACGGGAAAGCGGTGGGCAGCAGCCTGATCGGTCAGCTGTTCACCGACGCCGACGGCAATCCGCTGCCGCAGTACTTCCAGTCCCGGCCCTCGGCGGCCGGTGACGGGTACGACCCGATGTCGACCAGTGCGTCCAACCTGGGGCCGGAGGACATCGTCGACACTGCCGGCCGGACCAGCCTGCTGACCGACGTGTGCGCCCGCAGCCTGGCCATCGGTGATCTCGAGGGCGTCAGCGGCACCCGGCCGTTCTGCACGAAAGACGGCGTGGGCGCGGTCCTCTCGGTGATCGGACCCCGCGACGCCCGCGGCAATGTCACCGCACCGACCGACGTCATCAGCGTCAACCAGATCTGCCCGGCCACCCCGTTCGTCTCGACCTATCGGGGCGTGCCGGTGCGGTGCAATGACGGCTCCGACCACTCCGTCGGTCAGATCGTCCCGGTCCGCGGCCAGGAGAGCGAGCCGGCGGTGCCGGCCGACGCCGTCACCGCCAGCGGCAGCGGCCTGGACCCGCACATCTCCCCCGCCTACGCCGCGCTGCAGGTGGACCGGGTCGCCGCGGCCCGCGGGATCAGCCCCGAGCAGGTCCGCACGCTGGTCGACCAGCACACCGACGGCCGCGTGCTGGGATTCATGGGTGAACCGCGGGTCAACGTCCTGCGGCTCAACCTCGCACTCGACGGTGAGTAGCTTGCGGATCACCGCGACAAATCTAGGTGGATGATGGGCAGGTGACCGACCGACCGAAACGCGGGGAGCTGCGCATCTACCTGGGCGCAGCTCCCGGCGTCGGCAAGACCTTCGCCATGCTGGGCGAGGCGCATCGCCGGCTGGAACGGGGCACCGACCTGGTGGCCGCGGTGGTCGAGACGCACGGCCGCAAGAAGACCGCCGAGCTTCTCGACGGCATCGAGGTCGTCCCGCCGCGCTACATCGACTACCGCGGCTCCCGGTTCCCCGAACTCGACGTCGCCGCCGTGCTCAGGCGCCGCCCGCAGGTGGTGCTGGTCGACGAGCTGGCCCACACCAACACCCCGGGCAGTACCAATCCAAAACGCTGGCAGGACATCGAGGAACTGCTCGACGCCGGGATCACCGTGATCACCACCGTCAACGTCCAGCACCTCGAGAGCCTCAACGACGTCGTCGCCCAGATCACCGGCGTCGAGCAGCAGGAGAAGGTGCCCGACGAGGTGGTCCGCGCCGCCGATCAGATAGAACTGGTCGACATCACCCCGGAAGCGTTGCAGCGCAGGCTCTCCCACGGCAACGTGTATGCCCCTGAACGCATCGACGCGGCCCTGTCGAACTACTTCCGGCGCGGCAACCTGACCGCGCTGCGCGAGCTGGCGCTGCTGTGGCTGGCCGACCAGGTCGACGCCGCACTGGCAAAGTACCGCTCGGACAACAAGATCACCGCAACCTGGGAGGCCCGCGAGCGGGTCGTCGTCGCCGTCACCGGCGACAAGGAATCCGAAACCCTGGTTCGCCGGGCGTCGCGTATCGCGTCGAAGTCCAGTGCCGAGCTGATGGTCGTGCACGTGGTGCGGGGCGACGGGCTGGCCGGGGTGTCGGCGCCCATGATGGGGACCATCAGGGATCTGGCCGCCAACCTGGGCGCCACCCTGCACACCGTCGTCGGCGACGACGTGCCCGCCGCCCTGCTGGATTTTGCCCGGGAGATGAATGCCACCCAGCTCGTCGTCGGCACCTCGCGGCGGTCCCGCTGGGCACGCATCTTCGACGAGGGCATCGGCGCCACCGTGGTGCAGAACTCCGGCAGTATCGACGTGCACATGGTCACCCACGACCAGACCCGCGGGCCGGCCCGCGGCGGTCCCCGGACCTGGCAGCGGCACGCACTGTCCTGGCTGGCGGCGCTGCTGGTGCCCTCGCTGCTCGCCGCCGTCGCCGTGCAGGTGCTCGACCCGTACCTGGGCCTCAGCGGGGAGAGCGCACTGTTCTTCATCGGGGTGCTGGCCGTCGCGCTGCTCGGCGGGGTGGCGCCGGCCGCGCTGTCGGCCGTGCTGTCCGGACTGCTGATCAACTACTACCTGGCCGAACCGCGGCACACCTTCACCATTTCCGAACCGGACAGCGCCATCACCATCGCGGTGCTGCTGTTGGTGGCGGTCGCGGTGGCCGCGCTGGTGGACGGGGCCGCCAAGCGGGCCCGAGAGGCCCGCCGCGCCTCCCAGGAAGCCGAACTGCTGGCGCACTTCGCCGGTTCGGTGCTGCGCGGGGCCGACCCGGTGGCCCTGCTCGAGAAGGTCCGCGAGGTGTACTCGCAACGGTTCGTGAGCCTGTTGCGGGAGAGCACCGGAGGCACCGTTGCGGTCGCCTGCGCGGGCAGTGACCCGTGTCTGGACCTGGACAGTGCCGACACCGCCGTCGAGGCCGGCGACGACTTCTGGCTGGTGCTGGGCGGCCGTAAGCTGGCAGCCCGCGATCTGCGGGTGCTCGGCGCGGTCGCCCGACAGGCCGCCGGCCTGGTGCGCCAGCGGGAGCTGATCGAGGAGGCCGGGCAAGCCGAGGCCATCGCCCGCGCCGACGAATTGCGCCGCTCGCTGCTCTCGGCGGTCAGCCACGATCTGCGCACCCCGCTGGCCGCGGCCAAGGCCGCGGTGTCCAGTCTGCGCAGCGACGACGTCGGGTTCTCCCCGGAGGACACCGCCGAGCTGCTGGCCACCGTCGAAGAATCGGTCGATCAGCTGACCGGGTTGGTCGGCAATCTGCTGGACTCGTCCAGGCTGGCCGCCGGTGTGGTCAAACCCGAGATGCGCCGGGTCTATCTGGAGGAGGCTGTCGGGCGCGCATTGATGGGTATCAGCCGGGGTACCAACACGTTTGGCCGCAGCGGAGTGGACCGGGTGAAGGTGGAGGTCGGTGATGCGGTGGCGCTCGCCGATGCCGGTCTGCTGGAACGCGTCCTGGTCAACGTCATCGACAATGCGCTGCGCTACGCCCCCGACAGTGTGGTGCGGGTCAACGCCGGCCAGATCGGGTCACGGGTGTTGATCAACATCGTCGACGAGGGGCCGGGCATCGCACGCGGCGCCGAGGATCAGCTGTTCGCCGCCTTCCAGCGGCTGGGTGACCAGGACAACTCCACCGGTGTGGGCCTGGGACTGTCGGTGGCCCATGGTTTCGTCACCGCCATGGGCGGCACGATCTCGGCCACCGACACCCCCGGCGGCGGGCTCACCGTGGTGATCGACCTGGCGGCGCCGGAAGGGGAATCACGATGACCCGGGTCCTGGTGATCGACGACGAACCACAGATTCTGCGGGCGCTGCGCATCAATCTGTCGGTGCGCGGTTATGAGGTGAGCACGGCCGCCACCGGTGCCGACGCGCTGCGGGTGGCCGCCGACCACCGCCCCGATGTGGTCATCCTGGATCTGGGCCTGCCCGACATGTCCGGCATCGACGTGTTGGCCGGGCTGCGCGGATGGCTGACCGTCCCGGTGATCGTGCTGTCGGCGCGCACCGACTCCTCGGACAAGGTGGAGGCGCTGGACGCCGGCGCCGACGACTACGTCACCAAACCGTTCGGCATGGACGAGTTCCTGGCCCGTCTGCGGGCAGCCGTCCGGCGCGCCAGCAGCTCGACCGAGGAAGACCAGCCGGTGGTCGAAACATCCTCGTTCACAGTCGATCTGGCGGCCAAGAAGGTCACCAAGGGCGGTGCCGAGGTGCATCTGACGCCCACCGAGTGGGGAATGCTGGAGATGCTGGTGCGCCACCGCGGCAAGTTGGTCGGTCGCGAGGAACTGCTCAAGGAGGTGTGGGGGCCGTCCTATGCCAAGGAGACGCACTACCTGCGGGTCTACCTGGCGCAGTTGCGGCGCAAGCTCGAAGTCGACCCGTCGCACCCCAAGCATCTGATCACCGAGGCCGGGATGGGCTACCGCTTCCAGGAGTGACCGGGCCAGGGGATGATGGGTGGCGTGAGCATCCTCGGCCGTAAACGCGCAGACCTGCGCATCTACCTGGGCGCCGCACCGGGTGTCGGTAAGACCTATTCGATGCTCGCCGAAGCGCACCGCCGGCTGGAACGCGGCACCGACGTGGTCGCCGCGGTGATCGACACACACGGCCGCCCGCGGACGGCCCAGCAGGTGGCGGGCATCGAGGTGATCCCGCCGAAGATCATCGAGCACGAGGGACAACGGCATCTGGAGCTCGATGTCGCGGCGGTCCTCGCCCGGCGTCCGCAGGTGGTCCTGGTCGACGACCTGGCGCACGCCAACGCCCCGGGGAGCCGTCATGCGCACCGCTGGGAGGACGTCGAGGAGTTCCTCAACGCCGGTATCACGGTGATCTCCACCGTCAACGTGCAGCACCTGGAGAGCCTGCACGATGTGGTCGGCCACATCACCGGTGTCACCGAGACCGAGCGCATCCCCGACGAGATCGTGCGGGCCGCCGATCAGATCGAGCTGGTCGACATCACACCAGAGGCCCTGCGCCGCAGGCTCGCTCACGGCAACGTGTATCCCCGCGAGCAGGTCGACGCGGCGCTTCAGGACTACTTCCGGACCGGAAACCTGACCGCCTTGCGGCAACTGGCGTTGCTGTGGTTGGCCGACCAGGTGGACGCCGCGCTGGCCAGGTACCGCACCGACAAGAACATCACCGACACCTGGGAAGCCCGTGAACGGGTGGTGGTCGGGGTGTCCGGGGGCCCCGAATCCGAGACTCTGGTGCGCCGGGCATCGCGGATCGCGTCCCGGTCCGGTGCGGAACTGAAGGTGGTGCACGTCATCCAGGGCGACGGCCTGACCGCCATTTCACCGCAGGAGAAGAAGGCCGTCCGCGATCTCGCGGCCAGTCTGGGCGCCACCATGCACACCGTCGTCGGCGGGGACGTCGCGACCACCCTGCTGGAGTTCGCCCGCAACACCAATGCCACCCAGTTGGTGCTGGGCACATCGCGCCGGTCGCGGTGGGCGCGGATGTTCGACGAGGGCATCGGGTCCGAGGTGGTACAGCGGTCCGGTCGGGTCGACGTGCACATGGTGCCGCACCCCGAATCACACACCGGCATCTCGTGGTCGCGGCTGAGCCCGCGTCGCAGGCACGTCCTGTCCTGGCTTGTGGCGCCGGCGATTCCGGCAGCCATCTGCGGGTTCGCCATGTGGTTACCGGACGCGGCGTTGGGTATCGGCGGGCAGAGCGCGTTGTTCTTCACCGGTGTGCTGGTGGCAGCGCTGGTCGGCGGGCTGGGTCCGGCCCTGCTGTGCGCCGTGCTCTCGGGCCTGCTGCTCAGCTACTTCCTGGTGAATCCGGTGCACAGTTTCACCATCTACGACCCGGACAGCGTCGTCACGATCGTGGTGCTCCTGCTGGTCGCGGTGGGCGTGGCCGCACTGGTGGGCCGGGCCGCCGACCGTGTCGCCGAGGCCCGCCGCGCCGCTCAGGAAGCCGAGCTGCTCGCGGCCTTCGCCGATTCCGCGTTGCGCAATGCCGACCTGGATGTGCTGCTGGAACGCGTCCGGGAGGCGTACTCACAACGGGCGGTGAGCATCCTGACCGCCGGCGGTGACCTGGTCGCCTCCGTCGGCCGCGATCCCTGCACCGACGTCGATGCGGCCGACACCGCCATCGACGCCGCCGACCACGACCACTGGCTGCTGCTGACCGGCCCCACCCTGACCACCCGGGACCGGCGGGTACTCAGCGCGGTGGCCGAGCAGGCCGTGAACATGTTGAGCAGACGCTGATCTCACTCGGCGTAGTGGGCCGCGAACGCCCCCGGCGTCACGCCGGTGACACGGCGGAAATCGCGGCTCAGGTGGGCCTCGTCGGCGTAACCGAGGTCGGCGGCCACGTCTGCGATGGTCGTCGCCCCGGTCCGCAGCTTCCAGGTGGCGTCCTGGATGCGGCGGCGGCGCACCAGCCATTTCGGGCTCAGCCCGACCCGGTGCCGGGTCAACCGTTGCAGGGACCGCTCGCCGATCCCGAAGTACGCGCAGACATCGGCCACCCGGCTGACATCGGGGTTGTCCTCGATGTGGGCCACGATGTCGTTGACCACCCGGCCCTGCTCGTCGATCGGGAGGTAGCGGCGCAGAAAGTCGGTATAGCAGTCCACCGTCGCCGACTGTGCCTGTCCCGCAGCAGGATCGGCGGACATCAGGGCCCGGATCCGCTCGGCCAGCGCCGCGCCGGGGGCGCCGAGCAGGTCGGCCAGTTCGACGTGGGTGTCGGTCCACTGCGATACCGCGCCGCCACAGATCAACGACCCGGCGGCCGGTTCGAACATCACCCCCGCGGCCCAACCGTGCCCGCTCAGCGGGGTGGCGGCCAGGCCCGAGGACGGGCCGTAGAAACGGGCATAGCCGGCGGTGATCACCATCAGGCACACCGGGTACTGCAGCACCTGCTGGGTGTAGACCGCACCGGCCGGCACCGTCCACACCGGCATCCAGAACCGCCGGACCAGTCCGGCGAGGTCGGGTGGGGCGGGCGGGCGGGACATGTGGATCGCGGCCCGATGGGCCGGATCGAGCAGATGCGCCGGCTCATCGGCGACCGAGTTGTCGGGTTTGTGCAATCTGCCCGTCATTTCGCTGCCTAACGTCTCGCATATGACGGATTCGAGTGTTCCAGAGATCTACTCCGACCTCGCCGACGGGATGGCCGCCGTGATCGACACGCTGACCCCGCAGCAGTGGGATGCCCCCAGCCCGTGCGAGGGGTGGACCGCGCGGGACGTCCTCGCGCACCTGATCGACACCCAGCGGGAGTTCTTCGCCGGCCACGACCTCGCGCTGCCCACCCGGCCGGATCTGACCGACCCGTCCACCGCGTGGGCGGCCCACACCGGGGCGGTCCGGGCGCTGCTGGCCGATCCGGAGGTGCCCGGCCGGCCCTTCGACGGGCACTTCGGGCCGACCACCATCGGGCAGGCCCTGCTGCAGTTCTACGGCTTCGACCTCATCGCGCACCGCTGGGACCTGGCCGCCGTCACCGGCACGCCGTACCGCTTCTCCGAGACCGAACTGGACGAAATGGAGCGCAACATCGCCGGCTGGGGCGAGGCGCTCTACATGGACGGGGTGTGCCGGGCCGGCGTCACGGTGCCCGACGCCGCCGACCGCCAGACCCGGGTGCTGGCGGCCCTCGGCCGGGTCGGGTGACCTGCCGTTCGGCGCATACCCGCTACCGCCGGACCGATGTATTCGGGAATGCAACCGTCACGCAACGTGACGCGCATTACGGTTAGTCCATGTCCGGCTATCGCGAACTGTTCGACGCCAGTATCACCGACCCGTCGTCCTTCTGGGCCGACGCCGCCAAGTGCGTCACCTGGACCCGGGAACCGCAGCAGGTACTCGATGACAGCAACCCGCCGTTCTACCGCTGGTTCCCCGACGGGGAACTCAACACCTGCGCGAATGCCCTGGACCGGCACATCGCCGAACGCGGCGACCAGGCCGCGCTGATCTACGACTCCCCCGTCACCGGGACCCAGCGCACCTTCACCTACCGCGAGTTGCTGGACCAGACCGCCCGTTTCGCGGGAGTGCTGGCCGGCCTCGGGGTCACCAAGGGTGACCGGGTCGTCATCTACATGCCGATGGTGCCCGAGGCCGTCATCGCCATGCTGGCTTGCGCGCGCCTCGGCGCGGTGCACTCGGTGGTGTTCGGCGGGTTCGCCGGGCACGAGCTGGCAACGCGCATCGACGATGCCCGGCCCAAGGTGGTCGTTTCGGCGTCCTGCGGTATCGAGCCGTCGCGCATCGTGGAATACAAGCCGATGCTCGACACCGCACTGCGGTTGGCCGAGCACACCACACCGACATGCGTGATCCTGCAGCGCGAACAGCATCCGTGCGAGCTTGTGGAGGGCCGCGACGTCGACTGGGCCCAGGCGATGGCCGATGCGCGGCCCGTCGACCCGGTGCCGGTGGCGGCCACCGATCCGCTGTATGTGCTGTACACCTCGGGCACCACCGGCAAGCCCAAGGGCATCGTCCGCGACAACGGTGGGCACGCGGTGGCGCTGCTGTGGACGATGCGCCACCTCTACGACATCGAGCCCGGAGAGGTGTTCTGGGCAGCCTCCGACGTCGGCTGGGTGGTCGGGCACTCCTACATCGTCTACGCGCCGCTGCTGTACGGCGCGACCACGGTGATCTACGAGGGCAAGCCCGTCGGCACCCCGGACGCCGGGGCGTTCTGGCGGGTGGCCGCCGAGCACAAGGTGAAGGCGTTGTTCACCGCGCCGACCGCGATCCGGGCGATCAAGAAGGAGGACCCGGACGCGGCGCTGCTGGCCGACTACGACCTGTCCGGTCTGAAGTACCTGTTCCAGGCCGGGGAGCGCCTCGATCCGGGCACCTACGAGTGGGCCGCCGGGAAGCTCGGCATCCCGGTGATCGATCACTGGTGGCAGACCGAGACCGGCTGGGCCATCGCCGGTGACCCGATGGGGGTCCAGCCGCTGCCGGTGAAGCCGGGCTCGGCGACCGTCCCGATGCCGGGATACGACGTGCGCATCCTCAACGCCGACGGCTCGGAATGCGAACCGGGCGAAGAGGGTTCGGTCTGCGTGAAGCTGCCGCTGCCGCCGGGCACGCTGCCCACGCTGTGGGGTGAGGACGATCGCTACGTGTCCTCGTACCTGCGCGCATTCGACGGTTACTACCTGACCGGGGACGGCGGGTACATCGACGAGGACGGTTACCTGTTCATCGTCGGGCGCACCGACGATGTCATCAACGTGGCCGGGCACCGGATGTCCACCGGATCCATCGAGGCGGTACTGGCCGGGCACCCGGCGGTGGCCGAGTGCGCGGTGATCGGGGTGGCCGACGACCTCAAGGGCCAGGTACCGCGCGGCCTGGTGGTGCTCAAATCCGGTGCCTCCGCCGACGGGCTGACCACCGAACTGATCGACGCGGTGCGCAACGATATCGGTGCGGTGGCGAGTTTCAAGAAGGTGGATATCGTCGGCGCGCTGCCGAAGACCCGGTCGGGCAAGATCCTGCGCAAGACCATGCGCGGAATCGCCGACGGCAAGGATGAACCGGTGCCCTCGACGATCGAGGATCCGTCCGTGCTCGACGACCTCAAGCAGGTTCTGCGCCCGGACTGACCCGGTCAGCCCGGTTGCGGGGCGTAGCGCACCGGCAACGTGGCACATACGAAAGCCCTTGGGAATAACTGTATTCGGTCATCCCCAAGGGCTTTCTGCGGCCAGGCCGTGTCAGCGGTGTCTATTCGCTGCCGCCGGAGCCCTCGCCCCCGGAGCTGTCGCTGCCGGACGAGGAGCCGGTACCCGAGGTGCTGTCTGCGGAATCGCTGCCGGAGTTCCCGCCCCGCGTCGTGCCGGACTTGGTGTCGCCGTCGGAATCTGCGGCATCACCGGTATCGGTGCCGGCGTCGCTGTCGGCACCGTTGCCCGCGGTCTTGTCACCGCGAATCTTGCGGGGCTCGTCCTCGGTGTCGTCGAAGTCTCCGTCGGGACCGGCGATCTCGTCGTCCGCGGTGTCCTCGTCGTCCGCGGTGTCGTCGGACGTGGCGGTGTCGTCGGACGTCGCGGTGTCGCTCTCCTCGACGGGCGCGGCCGGGGTCTCCGCCGCGTCTTCCTCGACCGGAACCTCGGCCACCTCATCGGTGGCCGGCGCCTCGGTCACCGCATCGGCCTCCTCGGTGGTCGGCTCGTCCTCGTCATCGACGACGGCAATCGTGAACGCGGTGTTGTCCGAGCCGAAGTTGGTCGATGTCACCGACGGCACCGTCACCTCGTCGGCGGTGAGCGCCGAGGCAGCGACTGCAGGTGCCGGCGGGGCGAGCGCCGCGGCGATCGCCTTGGGGATCTGGACCAGGAAGAAGTCCAGGGTGCCGCGCTCGCTGAGCACGCCCGGGAAGACCTGCGGCGGCCACTGCGGGTCGACCGTGAATTCGGGCACGTAGCCGTTGATGAACGCGTTGGCGATCTTGGCCGGCGCGTTGAGCAGGTTGCTTGCCACACCCGCGAGATCTCCGGACACCAACGCCCCCCGCGTCGCGTCCAAGATTTCGGTGGTCTGGATGATCGCGGTGACCAGCGGCCCCAGCAGCGCGCGCCCGAGGTTGCCGATGGTGTTGCGGTTGAGCACGGAGTCGAACACCCGAGCCAGGGCGTGGGCGCCGATGGAGTCGGCGAAGTCGCCCGGGATCGCGAATGCGTCGAGCAGGGTCGCCCGCCCGTCGCCCAGGACGTCGACCAGGAACCAGGTGTTGAGTTCACCGAAGGCTTCCAGCGTCTTGCCCTGGGACAGGAAGGTCAGCGACTGCTGCAGCACACCCGGCAGCATCCCGAGCGCGGCAAGGTTGGCGCCGATCAGGTCCTGGACGGCGGTGGCGATCCGGCCGCCGTACTCGAACGGAGCCCGCACCACCTCACCGGCGACCACCAGCGGGTTGGACAGCGTGGAGCGCAGGAACGCGGCGAACTCGGCGTGCAGCGCGGGATTGCCCAGCCCGCGAAGCACCTGGCCGGAGGCCTCGATGACGTCGCCGCCCAGGCCGGCGGTCAGGTTGACGGTCTTGGAGATGGTGGCAGCCAGCACCTCCAGCGGGTTCTGGAACGCCGAGAGCTCCACGGCCGCCGCCGAGCGGATGTCGTTCAGGGTCGGCATGGCGGGGGTCGCCACCACGGGGTTGACGGCCAACGCGCCGGCACTTGCCACGGCGACGCCGGCGACCATGAACTTCACGCGATGCGACGCCGCGGCGCCGCGCGACTGGATGTCTCGCACCGGCGAGTCGGGGCTGACTGCTAGATGCACAGCTCTTCTCCTCATTCTGCGGGGGGGGTGCCTGATGGCCCCCGCAACGTAAATGAGGCTGACGTGGGTGAATAGAGATACGGCACTCACTATTAGGCCGACTAATCAGACCTTCTCGGGCGCGGCATTCCAACTGCCCCAACCGACCGACACCGACGGTGGCCGACGCTACCTCGGGTTCACGAGCATCGGGGCGCTCTGTTTCGTCCCCCTTGGTTCCCGCTGCTCGCTCTCAGCGATTTCACAGCGACGAGTACCTACCCTGGCGCTCGAGCAGGCCCCGCCGATCGTCGGCAGAGCCACGTAAGACGGAGCCCGAATCGTGTATCAGCCCGAAGTGAGCGCCGGGCGCGCGATGCCGGACGCGGCCGAGAAGCTGCACTGGCAGCTGTTCAGGATCATGTCCACCATGCGCCGCCAGGAGTACGACCGCACCGCGGGTGGCACACTCACGCTCACCCAGTGTTCCCTGCTCTATCTGCTGAACGACCGTGGTCCGTTGCGGATGAGCGATCTCGCCTCCGCAGAACAGGTGGCACCGCCGACCATGTCCAAGGCGGTGCGGCGACTCGTCGAACTCGGCATGGTCCGGCGGACCCGGGATCTGTCCGACCACCGCACGATCTGGGTGACCATCACACCCAAAGGCGTTGCCGCCCAGCAGGATGCCGTGGTCGCCATGTACGAGACGATCACCTCGTCGTTGAGTCCCGTCGAGATCGAGGCCCTGCACACCGCGTTGGCGCCGCTCGAGCAACTCGCCGATAGCGTCACCGCGATGCCCTCGCCCACCGATTCCGAGTTCGACTATTGACCGGCACCGGAACGGCTGTCCGGCCGGCGATCTTTCGATAAGCCCTGCGAAGCGAATCATGATCAGCTAACTTCTGTCCCGATAGCATATTTGCCTTCGCAACTAATCGGGGACGTCGGGGGGACGCTGTGGGTCATCGAGTGGGCGGCGCATTGTCGGTCGTGGCGATCGGCGAACTCGTCGCCGCGGGACTGCTGTCAACCGGCGGCACTTCCGCGCCGGCCCCGCAGCTACCGGTCGCCGTCGCGCCCGCCGCGATCCAGTCCGCGCTGCCCGGGCCCCTGGCGGCGGCCGGCCCGGCACCGGCCGGCAGGGTCACAGCCACCACCGGACCCGCAAGTACCGCAGCCGCCGTGCACTGGCGCACCACACCCGGCACCGACGCCCGCACCGCTGCCGAGGTGGCTGCCGTCGCCGACAACGTCGCCCGCCGGATCGCCGAAAGCCCACGGGCGCTTGTTGATACCGCCATTCCCGACGAGTCGGGTGTGACAGCCACCGCCGCCCTACTGCGCACGCGGGACAACTCCATCGGATCACCCGGCAATCCGGGCCCGACTGCCGTCGTCACCGCCTCCGACGGCTCGTTCACCTTCCATTTCGTCTTCACGGTCAGCTACGACCCGGTCAACGGCCTGACCGTGATCGACCCGCTCGGCGCCATGATGATCGGCAACGGCACCGCGCCCGGCCAGAACGGCGGCTGGCTGATCGGCAACGGCGCCGACGGTGCGGCCGGCCAGAACGGCGGCCGCGGCGGCATGCTGTGGGGAAACGGCGGTGACGGCGGTGCCGGGTCGTTCGGCCAGGACGGTGGAAACGGCGGCAACGCCGGACTATTCGGCAACGGTGGCGATGGCGGCGCAGGTGGTGATGCGAGCAACGGCGTCGCAGCCGGAAACGGCGGCAACGGCGGCACCGCCCGCATCATCGGCATCGGCGGCAACGGTGGCGCCGGGGGCGCGGGCACCGCCGGCCGGAACGGCGTCAACCCGCAATCGCCCACCCCACCTGCGCCGGCGCCCGACGGCGTGGACGGCGATATCGGCATCGGGGGCAGCACCCAACCGAACGGCACCGCCGGCGGCGACGGCGCGAGCGGCCAGACACCAGGCCAGGCCGGTGGTAGCGGAGGCTGGGGCGGCGATGCCTTGAGCGGCGCAGTCCTCGGCACTGACGACCCGGCCGGCAGCGCGGGCAACGGTGGCCGCGGCGGCAACGGCAGCGACGGTGCCACGCCCGGCCAGAATGGCGGGAACGGCGGAGAGGGCGGGCGAGGCGGCAACGCCATCGGCGCAGCCGGCGACGGCGGTAGCGGCGGCACCGGGGGCGATGGGGGCAGCGGCGGGGACGGTGCCACCGGCGGCGGAAACGGCGGCAATGGCGGCGACGGGGGCCCGTTCGGTTCAGGTACGAGCGGTGAAGCGTCGCACGGCGAGTTCGGCAACGGCGGTAACGGCGGCGACGGCGGACAGGGGACCTCGGGTCAGGCGGGTACCGCCGGCGGTCGCGGCGGCAGTGGCGGCAACGGTGGGCTGCTCGGCGGAACCGGCGGCCAGGGCGGCAACGGCGGCGATGGCGGGCAGGGCGGTACCGGCGCCGGCGGCGGCACCGGCGGCAATGGCGGCAACACCTGGACCCGCTGGTTCGAATCGGATGCGCGCGGCGGCGACGGTGGGCGCGGCGGACGGGGCGGTAACGGCGGCGCCGGCGGCAATGGCGGTGACGCCGGCAGCGGTGGACGCGGTGGCCTCGGTGGACATTCCGGCGCGACCGGGCGGGGCGGCAACGGCGGGGCCGGGGGCGACGGCGGCAACGGTGGGACCGGCGGGAATGCCGGTCAGAGCCATACCGATGGCATCAGTGGCGCAGGCGGTGACGGCGGTGGTGCCGGTGCGGGCGGTCGCGGCGGCGCGGGAGGCGGCAATGACGGCGCCGCCGGATCCGGCGGATCGATCGGAACCAAAGGCTCCTAGGTCCTGTCCCACCTGCTGACGATCCCGCCTCGGGATCGGCTGGTCAGAACGTGATTCGCAGTTTCTCCCAGCCGCGCACCGTCGAGGTCGGCGCCAACTGCGCTGTGTCGTAATCGATTTCCCAATCCGGGAACCGGTTGAGCAGCTCGTCGAGGGCGACCCGGCCCTCCAGCCGGGCCAGGTTGGCGCCCAGACAATAGTGCAGTCCCTTACCGAAGGTGAGGTGACTGATGGTGTCGCGGTGGATGTCGAACCTGTCCGGATCGGGGTAGCGGCGCGGGTCGCGGTTGGCCGCGCCGAACAGCAACAGCATCGCATCACCGGCCGGCACCGTCTGCCCGTATGCCTCGAAATCCCTTGCCATCCAACGGGCGACGTGCGGACCGGTGGGTTCGAAACGCAGCGTCTCGTCGATCGCACGGTTCAGCAGCGACCGGTCCCGGTACACGTCGCGCCGTTGATCGGGGTGCTCGGCGAGCACCTTGGCCAGCCAGCCGATCAGCCGTCCGGTGGTCTCGTTGCCGGCCCCGGCCACCACCTGGGTGTAGTGCAGCACCTCTTTGCGGGTGAGCTTGCGGAGCACGCCGTCCCGGTCTTCGAACTCGACGTTGAGCAGGGCGGTCATCAGGTCGTCGGACGGGTTCTGCGCGCGCCATTCCACATAGTCGGCGTAGATCCGGCCGTCGGCGATCTTGTCGGCGTCGCGCACCTTCATCGGTGCCCCGGGTTTGGTGCGCAGGCTGGCATCGTTGGCGTCGCGGACCCCCACCTGTTCGGATTCCGGTATACCCAGGAGCATGCCGATGACGCGCATCGGCATCATGGCGGCCAGTTCGGCGATGATGTCGAACCCGCCGGAGCCGATCTGCGGGTCCAGGCAGCGCACGCAGAACTCCCGGATCTGGTCCTCGATCTCGGCCATCCGGCGCGGGGTGAACACCCGCGACATCAGCCCGCGCAGCATGGTGTGCACCGGCGGATCCTCGAACATCATCACCCCGTCGGGCATGTCGAAGTCCGACTGGATCAGCTCCAGGATGTCGCTTCGGCTGTTGGAGAAGGTCTCCCAGTTCGACAGGGCCCGCTCGACGTCGGCGTGCCGGGACAGCGCCCAGAACCGGTACTTCTCGTTGTAGTACAGCGGTGCCTCGTCGCGCAGCGTGGTGTAGGTGGGGTACGGGTCGTGCACGATGCCGACGTCGTACGGGTCGTAGTAGACCGTCATTTCAGACAGCTTCCGGCGTCGACGGGCAGGGGCACCCCGGTGATGTAGCGCGCCTCGTCCGAGGCCAGGAACAGCACCGCATTACTGATGTCCTCCGGGGTCACCCATGGGATCGGCAGCACGTGGAAGGTCCGGCAGATCGGCTCCAGGTCGTCAGGACCGGGATTCTGCAGATCCGGACGGAACATCCGGTAGGTCTTGTCGTTCATCAACATCGGGCTGTTGACGTGGGTCGGATGCACCGAGTTGACCCGGATGTTGTGCTGACCCAACTCGACGGCAAAGGTGCGCATCAGCCCGATCACCCCGTGTTTGGCCGCCACGTAGTGGCCGGTGTGCGGATAGGCCTTGGTGCCGGCCACCGAACTGGTCAGGATGATCGATCCGCCGCGCCCGCCCGCCAGCAGGTGCGGGACGGCGGCCTTCACCGATTTCCAGACACCGCTGAGGTTGACGTCGATCATCTCCTGCCAGAGGTCCTCGTCCATCCGGTCCAGCCGGACCCCGGTGGTGCCGATACCGGCGTTGGCGGCGACGATGTCGAGCCGGCCGAGTTGTTCGACGCCGCCGTCGAGAACGGCCTGGAGCGCCGCGTGGTCCCGCACGTCCACCTCGGCGGTGACGATCCGGCGGCCCAGATTCTTCACCAGCTCGGCGGTCTCGGCGAGGTCCTCGGTGGTCGCACCGAGCGCGGGTGACTTCTCGAAGGTGGTACAGATGTCGACGGCGATGATGTCGGCCCCCTCGGCCGCCAACCGGACCGCATGGCTGCGGCCCTGACCCCGCGCCGCCCCGGTGATGAATGCGACCTTGCCCTCGACCCGTCCAGCCATGTCACCGTCCTAGGAGTTTTTGGGCAGTCGCCCAACATCTAGACTGCGGCCATGTCTAGCAGCCCTGCGACAAGGCGGTCAAGGGAAAGCGATTCCGATACCCGACTCGCCCTGATTCGGGCGACCGCCCAGATCATGCTGGAGGAGGGCTATGCCGCGGCGACCTCGCGGCGGGTGGCCGCGCTGGCCGGCGTGAAAGCGGCGCTGGTGCACTACTACTTCCCGAGCATGGACGAGCTGTACCTTGCGGTGCTGCGGACCGGCGCCGAGGCCAATCTGGATCGTCAGCGCCAGACACTGGGCCAGGATGCGCCCCTGCACGCGCTGTGGGAGCTCAACAACGCGACCGGCGCCCAGCTGTGGATGGAGTTCATGGCGCTGGCCAACCACCGCAAGACGATCGCCAGCGAGATCGCCGGATATGCGCAGCGGTTCCGCGATCTGGAGGAAGCCACCCTGAGCGCGGCGCTGCGTGCGCACGGGGTCGACACCGAGGCCTTCCCACCGGTGGTGATGTCCATGATCGTGGCCAGCCTGGCCCGGATCATGGTCCTGGAACAGGGCCTGGGGATCTCGCGCGGACACGAAGAGGCCAGGGCGTTCATCGACGGTTATCTCGATCGATTCGAATTGCCCGGCCGAGCCTGAACCGGCCATCGACGGGCCGATCGATGGGCAGTACTAGACCTCTTCGACGTTAGGAACTAGATCAACCCACCCATGGAAATAGATCTATGGCAACTGTTTGGCCCGGGTCGGCAAGCGTAGAATCCACAGCTTTACCCGGCCGTCCCGACTGGCTCGAAACGTTCCGGTAAGGCCGAGATCTATTGTTCTAACAGGCTATTTGGTGTCCAATTGGCCCAGGGGGATCGCCGTCGCCGGCGGCAGGCGCGAAACACAACCGGGGGGTTGGTCATGTTTTCAGCAAACTACAGTTGGCACTTCTTGCGACCCGCCGCGGGGGCGGCCGGGGCGGCGCCGTATGCCGCTCACATCGGCCGGGTCGGCGCTTTGGCGGTCGCCCTCGGCATCGGTGGTGCGATCGTCTGCGTGCCGGGGACGGCCTGGGCGGAGGAGACCACGTCGACGACCTCGTCATCAACTTCGCCGGGATCGGCCTCGTCCTCGCCGGACCCGTCGCCGAGCGAACCATCCACGCCGGCATCGACGGACCGGTCCCTCGATGACGCAACCGGAGATGCGCCGGAGACCCCGGACACGCTGCCGGGAAGTACCACCGACAACGACCCACCCGAGCGCGAATTGAACGGCAGTGCAGTCGAATCCGACCAGGACGAACCACCGGACCTCGGCTCGGACACCGAACCCGGGCGCCGGGCCGCACCCACCCGATGGGAGACGAGCGCCAGGGGGAACAACGCTTCCACACGGGCGGCACCACTGGTTGCTACGGCGCGGACGGCGGCATCCACCGACGCGGCGCCGACACCGCGCAGATTCGCGGCCAGACCGTCGGTAGTCCCCGGCGCCGGCCCCGAGATAAGCGGTCCCAGAACGGAATCGAAGCTGATCGAGGTCTCGGTGACCGATGCGATCACCGGATCGAGCGAGGGATCCGCAGCGGCCGTATTCGCCGCACCGACCGGGTCCGCACCGGGCACTGCCGAGACGTTCCGGCTCGTCGACAACGACGACGCGCCGAACCAGGACCCGGACCCGCTCGGACTGGATTCGGCGGCGATGTGGGCTGTGCTCGGCTCCGCTGCACGCCGGGACGGCAGCGAGAGCAGCACCGGGTTCGCACAGTTCGCCGACCTGGCAACGACCTCTCAGGGCGAACCGCTCGATCCCGGGCCGGCGGCGTTGGTGGAGCAGCCGACGACGTCGATCTTCTTCGAATCGAGCCCGACGGTCGGTGAGGCCGCCGGAACGGTACTGATTCCCATCGTCCGCACCGGCGACCTGACCCGGGTGTCCACCGTCGAATACGGCATCACCTCCGATACCGCGACCGCCGGCGTGGACTACATCGGCGCGGGTGGAACCATCACCATGGCGGCGAACGTCGACCGTGTGTTCATCAGCGTCCAGATCCTCAACGACACGCTGGCGGAGTCGACCGAGACCTTCGTGGTGTCGATCATCAATGTCGACAGCGGATCTCGGTTGCTCTATCCGCGCACCGCGCGCGTCGACATCCTGGATGACGAGACCCCGGTGGTCGATCCGCCGTCGCCGCCGCTCACCTCGAACTACAACGTCACCCAGCAGGTGGTGGTGTCCGGGCTGGGGCAACCGCTGGCGATGGAGTTCTCGTCCCACGATTCGTCGCTGATCTACATCGCGGAAAAGGGCGGCATCATCAAGGTCGTCGATACCGATACCGGTGCCCAGACCGTCTTCGTGGACATCAGCGCGAAGGTGAACGACACACAGGACCGCGGCCTGATGGACATCGTGCTGCACCCGAATTTCGGTAAACCGGGCCTGCCGGGGAGCAACTACCTCTACGCCTTCTACGTCGTCGATCCCGCTGGTACCGCGGGCCAAGCCAGTGCCAATGCGCGGCCCGACGGTGGCGGGAACCGCTTTGCCTATCTGGTTCGCTTCACCGCCGATGCGAGCACCAACTACACCACGGCCGTGCCCGACAGCGAGGTCATCCTGCTCGGCGGCGCCCCGGCCGCCCCGGGTGCCGCCGGATTGACCCCGCGCACCCTGCAGGACATCAGCGGAGCCGGAGCCGTCGACAGCACAAGCAATTTCAACCAGCCGGAATCCGGCTTCAACGCCCAGACGGGTCAGTACGTCGACAACTACATCAAGGTCGATTCGCTCAGTCATGCCGGCGGATCGATGGCGTTCGGGCCCGACGGTGCGCTCTATGTGTCGATCGGCGACGGGACATCGTTCAACGCCACGGATCCGCGCACCGTCAGTGTGCAGAACATCAACAGTCTGTCCGGGAAGATCCTGCGCATCGACGCGTTGACCGGACTCGGATTGTCCGACAACCCGTTCGTCAAACCGGGCGACGACCTCAACGCCAACCACGCCAAGGTCTACCAGCTGGGCCTGCGCAACCCGTTCTCCATCGGTTTCACCCAGGACGGGCGGTTGTTCATGGCCAACACCGGCTGGTTCAGTTGGGAGGAGATCGAGAGCGGCCATGCGGGAGCGAACTTCGGCTGGCCGTATTTCGAGGGCGGTGACAATGGCGTGCTGCTGAAAACCCCTGGCTATGAAGGACTCTCGGCGGATGCGGCGCGCAACGCTCCCAGCGCCGCCGCCTTCTACGCCGCGGTCGCCAACGGCACCATCAAGATCACTCCGGCCTATCGTGCCTTCTCGCACACCGCCGGCGCACCGGGATTCCAGGCCGGCGCCATCGTGGGCGTCGACTCGGCTTACACCGGATCGCGCTATCCGGCCGAGTTCCGTGACGACATCTTCTTCACCGACGTCAACGCCGGCACGGTGTTCGTCGCCGACGCCAACAACCGCAGCGATGTGAAGTTCCTGTACCGCAGCTCGGCGGTGCCCATCGCGTTCAAGCAGGGCCCGGACGGCTTCGTCTACGTGGCGAACATGGGCGGCACCATCACCCGGTTGCTCATCGAGTCGAAGAACCCGCCGCCGTCGGACTCGCTGCTGTCGCCCAAGGGGAGTGCGACGGTGACCAACAACGTCTACACCCTGACCAAATCGACCTACCAGGCCGGCGCAGCGATGTCGACCCAACGCATCGACATGCGCCAGGACTTCACCGTCTCCTTCGACATCAACCTGGGCACCAACGACTCCGGCGGCGACGGCGCCGCCCTGGTGTTCCACAACGACCCCCGCGGGGTCAACGCCATCGGCACCACCGGCAGCGGCCTGGGCGCCGGCGGAATCCAAAACGGACTCGCCATCGAATTCGACACCTACAACAGCACCGCCGCCCACCTGAACACCTCCCGCATGCCCGGCACCGACATCGCCGCCGACCACACCGGCTTCCTCGACACCGACGGAACCTACGCCAGCACCCCCACCGCACTACCCAACCTCGAAAACGGCGCCTGGCACACCGTCGTCGTCACCTGGAACGCCACCACCAAGACCATGAGCTACACCATCAACGGCCAACCCACCGGCGCACCACTGACCGCCGACGTCATCACCACCTTCCTCGGCGGCTCCAACTACGCCCACCTCGGATTCACCGCCGGCACCGGCGGCCGAAGCAACACCCAGAGCATCCGCAACCTCAACCTCGCCGCCACCTACGAAGGACAAGCCCCGGTCGGTACACCTGTCGCGAATTCCGATACAGCGACGACGCCGGCGGGTACCGCGGTGAACATCGTTGTGCTGGCGAACGACAGCGATCCCGATGGCGATCCGCTGACGGTCATCGAGGTGACGAACCCGGTGAACGGCACGGCGACGCGCAACAGCGACAACACCATCACCTACACCCCCAGGCCGGGCTTCTTCGGATTCGACGGCTTCTCCTACACGATCTCCGACGGAACGATGCAGAGGTCGGCGCAGGTCAACATCACGGTCACACCGCAGGGCTCGGCGACGCTGTCGCCCAAGGGGAGTGCGACGGTGACCAACAACGTCTACACCCTGACCAAATCGACCTACCAGGCCGGCGCAGCGATGTCGACCCAACGCATCGACATGCGCCAGGACTTCACCGTCTCCTTCGACATCAACCTGGGCACCAACGACTCCGGCGGCGACGGCGCCGCCCTGGTATTCCACAACGACCCCCGCGGGGTCAACGCCATCGGCACCACCGGCAGCGGCCTGGGCGCCGGCGGAATCCAAAACGGACTCGCCATCGAATTCGACACCTACAACAGCACCGCCGCACACCTGAACACCTCCCGCATGCCCGGCACCGACATCGCCGCCGACCACACCGGCTTCCTCGACACCGACGGCACCTACGCCAGCACCCCCACCGCACTACCCAACCTCGAAAACGGCGCCTGGCACACCGTCGTCGTCACCTGGAACGCCACCACCAAGACCATGAGCTACACCATCAACGGCCAACCCACCGGCGCACCACTGACCGCCGACGTCATCACCGCCTTCCTCGGCGGCTCCAACTACGCCCACCTCGGATTCACCGCCGGCACCGGCGGCCGAAGCAACACCCAGAGCATCCGCAACCTCAACCTCGCCGCCACCTACGAAGGACAAGTCGCCGCTACGGTCACCTCGGCCACCACGGAGTCCGCACTGAAGGTCACTGCGACGAACGAGGTTTCGGACAACAGCAAGTCGCGGTCGTACCGAGATCGCGTTCCGGGCTATTGGCTCGCGGCCTCCGATGACGAGTTCCTCCAGGGGCTGTGGGCCTCGTTCGCCGATCGGGCCTAGCGCCCGGCACCCGAGTTGCGCATGACGGGGTTACCCGGGCCAGGCCCGCTTGCGCAGCAGCCGCAGACCGTTGAGCGCGACGATGATGGTGGAGCCCTCGTGCCCGGCCACGCCCAGCGGTAGCGGCAGGTACCAGAACAGATCCCAGACCACCAGCACGGCGATGAAGGTTCCGGCGATGGCCAGGTTCGCCAGCACCATCCGTCGAGCCCGCCGGGCCAGTGCGAGCACCGCCGGGATGGCGGTGAGGTCGTCGCGGACGGTGACGGCGTCGGCGGTCTGGACGGTGAGATCCGCGCCGCCGCGGCCCATGGCGATCGAGGCGTGCGCGGCCGCCATCGCCGGCGCGTCGTTGACGCCGTCCCCGACCACCAGCACGCGGCCCGTCCGGCGCCGGACAGCGTCGACCTTCTGGTCCGGCAGCAGTTCGGCGTGCACCTCGCCGATGCCGACCTGTGCCGCGAGATGCTCTGCGGCGCCGCGGTTGTCACCGGTGATCAGCAGGGTGCCGCCGGGGGCGAGCCGACCCAGCGCCCGCACTGCGTCGACCGCCCCGGGGCGCGCGGTGTCGCGCAGCCCGATCACTCCGACCTGCTCGCCGTCGACGATGACCACCACCTCGGTGGCACCGGCCCGTTCGGACTCCGATGTGCCGGTCCGGCCCGAATCGGGTCCGGCACCGGGATGGCAGACCTCCACGCGACTGGTCTGCACCGTCGCCCGTACTCCGCGCCCGGGTAACGCCCGGAAGTCGGTGGCGGGCGGGATGTCGATCTGTTGTTGCCGCGCATAGGCCACGATGGCCCGGCCGAGCGGGTGCTCGCTGTACTGTTCGGCCGCTGCGGCCAGCCGCAGCACGCCGGCCGGCGGCGCGCTCACCACGGCCGGCAGCCCGGTGGTGAGGGTGCCGGTCTTGTCGAACGCGACGGTGTCCACGGTGGCCAGATGTTCCATGGCGACAGCGGATTTCACCAGCACACCGTGCCGGCCCGCGGTGGCGATCGCCGACAGCAGCGGCGGCATGGTGGCCAGTACCAGCGCGCACGGCGAGGCGACGATCATGAACGTCATCGCCCGCAGCAACGCGGCCCGCAGATCCTCCCCCATCAGCAGCGGCCCGAAGAACAACGCCAGCGTGGCGACGACCATGACCACCGAGTACCGCTGCTCCACCTTCTCGATGAACAGCTGGGTGCGCGCCTTGGTGGCCGAGGCCTGCCCGACCAGCGCCACGATCCGGGCCACCACGCTGTCCGCGGGATCACGGATCACCTCGGCACGCAACGCCCCCTGACCGTTCAGGGTGCCCGCGAAGATCTCGTCCCCGGCACGCACGGGTACCGGCAGCGGCTCGCCGGTGATCGACGACTGGTCGACGTCGCTCATGCCGTCGGACACCGAGGCATCCGCGGGGATCCGCTCGCCGGGCCGCACCAGGAAGCGATCCCCGATCGTCAATTCCGCTGCGGTGACGATGGTTTCGGTGCCATCCTCGGCCACCAATGTGGCACGCTCGGGCGCCAGGTCCAGCAGGGCGCGCACGGAGTCCTCGGTACGCGCGGTCGCGACGTCCTCCAAGGCGCCGGAGGTCGCGAAGATGACGATCAACAACGCACCGTCGAAGACCTGCCCGATCGAGGCGGCTCCGACTGCGGCCAACACCATCAGCAGGTCGACATCGAGTCGACGCTGCCCGAGTTCGCGCAATCCGTCCAGGCCCGGCTGCCACCCACCCGCCGCGTAGCACGCGAGATACGCAGTCCAGCAGAACCATTCGGGTGCACCGAGCAGCTGTGCGGTGAAGCCGAGCGCAAACAGACCAAGCGCAGCCGCGGCCCAGCGCACCGAGGGCAGCCCCCAGGCCGAGCGCCGCGAGGCCATGACCGAGGGGGCGTCCACGACGCCGACAGACCACATCACGCCCACATTGAAACATGTAGAGTTCTACATGTCTAAATATTCCACTGGCCTCGTGGTTCAATGGACACATGGGACACGGCGTGGAAGGGCGGACACCTCCGGCGGCGTCGCTGGACGCCGCCTCCGCGGTCAAGGTGGCCGAAACCCTGCAGGCGCTGGCATCGCCGAATCGGCTGTTGATCCTCACCCGGCTGCGCCAGGCGCCCTGCACGGTGACCGAGTTGTCCGCTGCCGTCGGCATGGAGCAGTCGGCGGTGTCCAACCAGCTGCGCCTGCTGCGCGCACTGGGTCTGGTCTCGGGCGACCGCGCCGGCCGCAACATCGTCTACCGGCTGTTCGACAATCATGTCGCCCTACTTCTGGACGAGGCGATCTACCACATCGAGCATCTGCGCCTGGGCGCCCGCGACGACACCGCCTGACCGGCGCCGGGGCCGGTTTTGCCGCACCGCTTTCGATAACGGGGGCGACGGCAATACACGTGTATGGAGCAAACCCCGCGGAGTTAGCGACCCATAGGCCCGGAGCGCGCTGACCGGTGCAGCAAAGTAATCAAATCGCCTTGCCATGGTTGCTGGGCAGGCGTGCCGCGATTCTTGGCCACAGCCTCGAAATGGCGTGAACTGACCCATCGGCGCTGTTCGGCGGTTCCGTCTGCCCTGGTGACCTGCTAACTTCGCTGATTGTGTGCACCCCACCGGGGGGAACGCCGATTATCGGACGACTCAGGAGTGAAACACCGTGAACACCACGAAGATCGCGGCCGCGTTTGCGGCTGCGGCCATTGCCGCCGCAGGGGCGATCACCGCGCTCACCGCACCGACGGCGATTGCCGAACAACAGAGCGCCGTCAACACCACCCAGCTCGGCAGCCAGGCCAAGCTGACCGACGGCAACGTCGTCCAGGGCTGGACGGTCACCGGGCTGAAGGTCAGCACCGACACCATCCCGCACGCGGTGCAGGGCACCCTGTGGGAGGCCACCGCCACCGATGAGGCCCTCCAGGGCAGCGCCACCCCGATCGTGTCGAACTTCAACGCGCGGGCCCGCGACGGCCAGACCTACCGTGCACTGTTCGGTGTCGCAACCGTCCAGGGCGTGAATCCGTCCACCCTGGCGCAGGGGCAACAGACCACCGGAAAGATCTACTTCGATGTCACCGGTTCCGCACCGGACAGCGTCGTCTACGCCACCAACGCCGGCGACGTGATCGTCTGGCTCACCCCGCCCCCCGCACCGAGCACCGGCAGCGGTTCGGGCTCCGGCGCCTACTCGAGCACTCTGACCATCGAAGAGCCGGCAGCCGCCGAAGCACCGGAAGCCCCCGAGACCACCACCACCGAGACGCCGGTCGCCCCGGCGGGTGCCGAGGCGACCGCACCGGAACCCACCGCGGTGCCGGCCGGTAGCCAGGGCACCCCGCTGCCCGAGGGCGCCCCGGAGACGGCGCCGGTCCCGGCCGGAAGCCAGGGCACCCCGCTGCCCGAAGGACAGCCCGGCCTGACCCCGGCCGGCGTTCAGGAAGCTCCGGCCGCACCGGCCGCTGCTCCCGTCGAGGGCACCCCGCACGCGCCCGCGGCAGCACCGGCTCCCGAAGCCGCACCCGCCGAGGCGGGCAGCCAGGGCACCCCGCTGCCCGAGGGTGCAGCGCCGACCACCACCCCGGTCGTCGCCCCGCCCGCGTAATCCCCAGGCGCGCTTGGGTTTACCGGAATCGGAGATCTGAAGACATCGGCGCCCCGGTCCACAGCGGACCGGGGCGCCGATGCCGTGTCCGGCAGGTCAGGAGTGGGTGGACCACCAGGAGTACAGATGGTCCAACGTCGGCCCCGCCGGGCGGCCCTGCACCACCGCGAGCATCTGCTCGTCGATGTTGGTCCAGGCCAGCATCGGATTGTCATTCTGGATGCCGCAAACAAGGGTTCCGGCGACCTCGTGCGGGGTGGCGTTGCGCCGCCACGGCCCCGGTGACTGGATCCGGCCGGGGCAGTCGACCACTGTCGCCGTGGACACCAGGTCCTCGACGGCTGCGTTGAGCGCCTCGGACCCGGTCAGCAACGAAAAGGTGGCCGACATCGGCCCGCCCGGATCCTTGTTCACGGTGCAGGCGATCGTCGACATCGCACCGGCCAACCGGGCCACCGGTTCACACGCGCCGGCCGGATAGCCCTTCGGTATCGCCTTCATCAGCCGGGCGTTCGGATCATCGGCATCCGGCTCGGCCGACGTGGCCTCTGCCTCTGCCGTCCCGGCAGCCTGCTGTTGCGCGGGTTCGTCCGGCGAGGACGGCCGCAACACCAGGTACGTCACCCCGGCCCCGATCGCCACCACCGCGGCCGCGATCCCGACGATGAGCCCGACATTCGGGCCGCGCTTCGCCGGGGGGCGCGGGACGACGGGCGGCGGCCCCCCACCCTGATTCCAGGTACTCACGCCTCTCCCTCCTCCAGCTGTCGCCGCTCTACGCTAAGTGATGGACAGCGCAATACCGTCCAGGATGTCGTGCTCGCTGACCACGAGTTCGTCCAAACCGGCCCGCTCGGCCATCACCCGGGCCAACTCCTGCACGATGATCGCCCCGCCCGGGATGACATCGGCGCGCCCTTCGTGCATCGGCCCGAGCGCCAGCCGCTCCGGGCCGGTCATCGAGATCAGTTCGGCACATACCGGCAGCAGATCTCCGAAGGCGGTCCGGGACAGATGAATCGCGGCCGGGTCGTAGACCGGCAGCCGGTGTGCCAGCGCAGCCAGCGTGGTGAAGGTGCCCGCCACCCCGACCCAGGTGTGCGCGCCCTGCACCGGTACCTGCTGCAGCGCCTCCTCGAGCCGGTCACGCACGACCGTGCGGGCGGCAGCGACCTCGGCCTCGGTGGGCGGGTCCGAGTGCAGGCAGCGCTCCTTGAGCCGCACACACCCGATATCGGCCGAGAAGGACGCGGTCACCCCCGGATGCCCCTGCCCACCGCCGAGCACCAGTTCGGTGGACCCGCCGCCGAGATCAACCACCACGAATGGCGCTGCCGCAGAGTCCAATTCGCCGACAGCCCCGCGGAAGGACAGCTCCGCTTCTTCGGTGCCGGTGATCACCTCGGCCACCGCGCCGGCAGCAACCGTGCCCAGCAGCCGGGCGGTCATGGCGAAGAACTCGTCGCGGTTGCCCGCGTCCCGGGCCGCCGAGGTGGCCACCATACGCACCCTGTCCACCCCGTGGCTGCGCATCAGGTCCACGTAGTCCGACAGCGCAGCCTCGGTGCGCGCCAACGCTTCCGGTGCGAACTCGCCGGTCGCGTCCACGCCCTGACCGAGCCGCACGATGCGCATCTCGCGGTGCACGTCGCGCAGCCCGTCCGGGGTCGGTTCGGCGATGAGCAACCGGATGGAGTTGGTACCGCAGTCGATCGCGCCGACGGTCACGTCCACACCTCGGGGTCCAGGATCCCGGCCATCCCGGGTTCGGCGGCCAGCAGGGCGAGCGCCTCGTCACCGAACGGGTTGACCCCCGGCCCCTTGGCCAGGGAGTGCGCGATCACCACGTGCAGGCATTTGACCCGGTCCGGCATGCCACCACCGGTGAAGGTGGTGCCCAGCGGTTCGATGGCGTCCCGCTCGGCCAGGAAGGACTCGTGGGCGCGCAGATATGCGGCGGCCAGTTCCGGATCCTCGGCCAGCCGGTCGGTCATCTCCCGCATCAGGCCCGAGGACTCCAGCCGGCTCGCCGCGGCGGTCAGCGCCGGGTGGGTGAGGTAGTACAGCGTCGGGAACGGGGTGCCGTCGGGCAGCTTCGGTGCGGTCTTCACCACGGCGGGCTCACCATTGGGGCACCGGTACGCGATCTCCAGGACGCCGCGCGGTTCACGCCCGAGTTGGCGTGCGACGGCGTCCAGGTCCGCCTGCTCAACCACCGGCGGGCCCGGTCGGCGGGGCGGGCGGGGGTGGGGACCCCGGCGCGGGCGTGATCACCGGCGAACCGCCGGGCGGGGTGGCGGGAGAACGCGGGTGCGGGGCATCGGCGATGGTGTGCCACAGCGAGGTGTACCAGGGGTCATTGGAGACCGCGGTAGGTGCTTCCGGACCGGCCTCCGGCGCTTCGGCCGCTCCCGGCGGCAGCTGTACCTGGTACGGGATGTCGCCCGGCATCACGAAGCCCAGCCGTTCCCGGGCCTGGGCGGCGATGAACACCGGGTCGGCGAGCTTGATCTTCTGCTGCTCCAGATCGGCGATCTGTGAACGCAGTTGTGCTTCAACCATTTTCAACTGATTCATTTCGGTTCGCTGGGCGAAGTAGGTGCGCACCGGACCGGCGATGGTCAACGTCAGGACGCACACCACCGCGGCCAGGATCGCCGCCCGCCGGGCCGCCGACCCGAACCGCTGATCGGCGTGCTGTTCGCTCGCTTCGGTGACCGATCTGCGGATCGCCGCGGCGACGGTGTCCGGCCCGGAATCCTCGGCGCCGGTATCGGCCGCCTTGGCGGACTCGCGGGCCTGTTTGGCCTCACGGCTCTCGATGGCCCGGGGCTCGCGGCGCGTCGATGCCCCCCGCGGACGGCCCGCCGCACCCGCCTTGCCCGGCCTGGGGGCAGGGCCGCGGCGGCGCGGATCGGGCCGTTTCGCGTCGGGCATGAAACGTTTCTACTTGCTCTCCACCGCGAACCGCGGGAAGGCCAGGTCACCGGCATACCGGGCGGCGTCGCCGAGTGCCTCCTCGATGCGCAGCAGCTGGTTGTACTTGGCCACCCGCTCGCTGCGGGCCGGTGCACCGGTCTTGATCTGGCCGCTGCCGACCGCCACCGCCAGGTCGGCGATGGTGGTGTCCTCGGTTTCACCGGAACGGTGGCTCATCATGGTGCGGTATCCGCTGTTGTGCGCGAGCGCCACGGCGTCCAGCGTCTCGGTCAGGGTGCCGATCTGGTTGACCTTCACCAGCAGCGCGTTGGCGGCACCCTTGTCGATGCCCTCCTCCAGTCGCTCCGGGTTGGTGACGAACAGGTCGTCGCCGACCAGCTGCACCCGGTCACCGATGGCGGCGGTCAGCGACACCCAGCCGTCCCAGTCGTCCTCCGAGAGCGGGTCCTCGATCGAGACCAGCGGGTAGGCGTCCAGCAGCCCGGCGTAGAACTCGGCCATCTGCTCGGCGGTGCGGGTCTCCTTCTCGAAGGCGTAACCGGTGCCGTCGGTGTAGAACTCGGTGGCGGCGACGTCGAGAGCCAGCACCACGTCGCTGCCCAGCTTGAGCCCGGTGGCGTCGATGGCCGTGGAGATCAGGTCCAGTGCCGCCTTGGTGCCGGCCACGTCCGGGGCGAAACCACCCTCGTCGCCCAGCCCGGTCGCCAGGCCCTGCTTCTTGAGCACGGCCTTGAGCGAGTGGTAGACCTCCGCGCCCCAGCGCAGCGACTCCTTGAACGTCGGCGCACCGATCGGCGCGACCATGAACTCCTGGACGTCCACTCCGGTGTCGGCGTGCGCGCCGCCGTTGAGGATGTTCATCATCGGCACCGGCAGGATGTGGGCGTTCGGGCCGCCCAGATAGCGGAACAGGGGCAGCCCGGCGCTGTCGGCGGCAGCCTTGGCGACCGCGAGCGAGACGCCCAGGATCGCGTTGGCGCCCAGCCGGGACTTGTCCGGGGTGCCGTCCAGGTCGAGCAGCGCCTGGTCGACGAGGCGCTGGTCATCGGCGGACTGCCCGATGACCGCGGGCGCGATCTCGTCGAGCACCGCCTCCACCGCCTTCTCGACGCCCTTGCCGCCGTACCGGGCACCGCCGTCACGCAGTTCGACGGCCTCGTGCTCGCCGGTCGAGGCACCCGAGGGCACCGCGGCCCGGGCGACCGTTCCGTCGATCAGGGCCACCTCGACCTCAACGGTCGGGTTACCACGAGAATCGAGGATCTCGCGGGCTCCGACCTGTTCGATGATGGGCACGGGCTCCTCCTAGAAACACGACGATGAGATGACGGGTCTGACGCTCGACCAAGAGCCTAAAGGTTGGACTGCAGGCGGGTGCGCTCAGCGTGAGCTACCGCGGACGTCCCTCGGCGTAGGCGGTGGCCCAGTCCCGCACGCTGCGCGCGTACTGATTGGACAGGTTGTAGGCGCGCAGAGCCTCCATCCAGCCCTTCGGCGTGGACAGGTCCTTGCCCCGCCAGCACAGATAGCCTGCCGCCGAGAGCGCGGCGTCGTCGAAGTTGTCCGGGCTGATCTCGCCGTCGTTGTTGGCGTCCACCCCGTACAGCCGCCAGGTCTCCGGGATGAACTGCATCGGGCCCATCGCGCGGTCCAGCCGGGCGTCGCCGTCCAGTTCGCCGTTGTCGGTGTCGAGGATCTCCATGTTGCCGCGGGTGCCGTCGAGCTGCACCCCGCGGATCGGGGGCCGGATCTCGCCGTTGTCCGCAATGGTGGAGCCGTGATAGGTGCCGTGATGGCTCTCGACCATCCCGATACCGGCCAGCGTCGTCCAGGCCAGGTTGCACTTCGGGTTGACCACCTCGGCCACCCGGGCCGCGTAGGCGTAGGCCTCCAGCGCCTTGGCCGGGATCCCGACCGTCGGGGCCAGGTCGGCGGCCCACTCGCTGAGCTGATCGGCGGGCCGGCCGGTGGCGTTGGTGTCGATCGCGGGCACTGCGGCCCCGGACGGGGGCGGCACCCCCTCGGGAATCGGGTCGCCGGTCTGCCAGGAGCAGCTGGAGGCGAGCAGCAAGAGCGTGGCGATCACCACGGCGGTCACCCGTAGCCAGCGCGTCCGCACCGAATGCGGCTCGGTGCTGGGGGGCTGCTCCGCCGGAGGTACCGCGGCTACTGCGGGAACGGTCGACGCCGGGGACGACACACTCCCTACGTCGGACAAGGCACTCCCTCAAAGACCCCGCGCTTCTCAGGCCGAAGCGGCCGGTAAACCCCGTTCAAGAGTAACGGGGCGACCCGGGCACGCACCGGATCGCGGCCCGACGAACCCCCATTCGGACAGGTATGCCTATCCAATCCTGCTCGAACGGGTACTGTGCACGGAGTCACCTAGGAGGTCGAATGAGACGGCATTTCGCCTGGCAGATACCGGTTGTTGCAGTAGCGCTGGCTCTCAGCGGATGTTCGGGCGACGGGTCGGACAGCGATTCGGACACGGCAACCGTGACGACGACCTCGGGCGAGTCGGCCACCACCACGGCGGCCGCGGCCGCCAACCCGCTCACCGAGCAGGCCGCCCGGGATTACAAGGCCTATGCGACCGCCCAGATCGACGAACTGGTCACCGTGGTCAAGGTCTTCACCGACGCCGTCCGTGCCGGTGATCTGCAGGCCGCCCAGAACGCGTACGCGCCGTCGCGCGCCCCCTGGGAGCGCATCGAACCGCTGGCCGGGCTGGTCGAAGAGATCGACGGCAAGATCGACGCCCGCGTCGACGACTTCGCCGGCGTCGACGACCCGAAATTCACCGGATGGCATCGCCTCGAGTTCCTGCTCTTCGAGAAGAACACCACCGAGGGTGGCGCCCCGTTCGCCGATCAGCTCGACGCCGACGTCGCCGCGCTCAAGGAACAGTTCCCGTCGGTGGAGGTGAAGCCCGTCGATGTGGCGACCGGGGCCGCCGAACTGATCGAAGAGATCTCCGAGGGCAAGATCACCGGCGAAGAGGACCGCTACGCCAAGACCGACCTGTGGGACTTCGACGCCAACCTGCAGGGGTCCCGCGACGCGGTCGGCAAGCTGAGCCCGGCGCTGGTGGAGGCCGACCCGGCCCTGCTGGGCAAGATCGAGGCCGGCATCAACTCGGTGTTCGAGACGCTGGGCCCGCTGCGTCGGGGCGACGGCTGGGTGCTGTTCTGCACCGAGAACGATCCGTACCCGTCCGCGCGCTGCCCGGACGTGACCGTCACCCCCCAGGTGATCGACACCCTCAAGGCCGAGCTGGCCGGTCTGTCGGAGAACCTGTCGCAGGTCTCGGGAGTGCTGAAACTGCAGTGAGCCACCCCCAATGAGCCGAGGTATTTCGCGGCGCGGGTTCGTCGCCGGGGCATTGGGCGCCGGCGCGGCGGTCGGAGCGGGGACGCTGGCGGGGTGCGGCACCGAGCCGCAGGTTCCCCAGCCGGCCGAGCGGTTCCTCGAGTTCGAGGGCGTGCACCAGACCGGGATCACCGCGCTGCCGATACCCGAACAGGGTCTGGTCGCGTCGTTCAACGTGCACGCCCGCAACCGGGCCGAACTCGCCTCCACACTGCGCGAACTCACCGACGAGGTCCGCGGTCTGATGGCCGGGAAACCACCGGAGACCCGGGACCCCGCCTATCCCCCGGTGGATTCCGGCATCCTGGGCGAGAAGCCGCCGGCGGACAACCTGTCCATCGTGGTCGGCGTCGGGGCGTCGCTGTTCGACGACCGGTTCGGGCTGGCCGACCGCAAGCCGCGCGAGCTGATCACCATGCCGTTCCTGGCCAACGACCGCCTCGACCCCAAGCTGTCGCACGGCGACATCTCGGTCATCTTCGAGTCCGGGCACAACGACACCATGCAGTTCGCGTTGCGCCAGCTGATGCGGCGCACCCGCAGCGACCTGGTGCTGCGCTGGATGATCGACGGGTACGCCCGCGGCATCGGGGCGGGCGTCGCATCGGAGGCCGCGACCCCGCGAAACCTGCTGGGATTCAAGGACGGCACCTCCAACCTCGACGTCTCCGACGAGGCCCTGATGGATCGGCACGTGTGGGTGGGCGCCGACGACGACGAGCCGGCCTGGACGGTGGGCGGGACGTATCAGGCGGTGCGCATCATCCGGAACTTCGTCGAGTTCTGGGACCGCACCCGGCTCGTCGAACAGGAGGCGCTGATCGGCCGCGCCAAGGTCAGCGGCGCGCCGCTGGGCATGCCCGGGGAGTTCGACGACCCGGATTTCGCCGCCGACCCCGACGGTCAGCGGATCAAACTCAATGCGCACATCCGGCTGGCCAACCCGCGCACCCCGGAATCCGAGCAGAACCGGATCCTGCGCCGCGGGTTCAACTACTCCCGCGGTTTCGACGGGGCCGGACGGCTGGACCAGGGGTTGGCCTTCATCTCCTACCAGCGCAGCCTGCAGAAGGGCTTCCTGGCGGTACAGGCCCGGCTCAAGGGTGAGCCGCTGGAGGAATACATCATGCCGGTCGGCGGCGGGTTCTTCTTCGTGCTGCCGGGCGTGACGGGCCACGATCGGTTCCTCGGTGATGAGCTCGTCGGCTGACGCACCCGTACCGCGAGATTGCAGTTGTCGAGCGAAACTGCGAGTAACGGTCTCGATAGCGGCAATGTCGCGGTACTGCCGCCTCTACTAGGCGTCGTAGTAGAGTCCGGCAGGTGACCTCGCCGGCAGCACGCGCGCGATGGCTGCGCGCTGCCCTGGTCGGGGTCAGCGCCGCCGCCGGCACCACCGGCGCACACGCCGCAGCCTCGGGCATGCTGCCGCACGGCGCCGCGCTGGTCGCGGCCCTGCTGGTGTGCGCCACCTCGGGCGCCGCCACCGCCGGCATCCGGCTGCAGAACCGGCACACCCAGCTGCTCGCCCTGATCGCCGCCCTCGGCGTCGCGCAGCTGCTCGGCCACCTCACCCTGACGATGGCCGGCGGACATCACGGCGGCGCCGGGCTCGGGCTGAGCCCGACCATGATCGCGGCGCACGCCGCGGCGGCGGTCGTGCTCGGTGTCGCCATCGGCGCCGTCGAACACCTGTACCTCGTCTGCTCCTCGGTGCTGCGCTGGCTACGGCTGTTCGCTGCCTTCAGCCCCCGCCCGGCACCGCCCCGCGCCCGCAGGCGCACCAACAACGTTGTCGCACAGTCGCTTCTGTGGCGCACAGGGCTGGGCATGCGTGCCCCGCCGATGGGTGACGTCGCGACCGCCTAGCGGTCGTCCCCGTCACGATGCCGCGCCCCCGCCGGGTCGCGGCCGTCCGCACGCCTGTCCTCGTACGGCGCTGCGTCCATCCATCGCTTCTTCCGAAGGCTGTGCATGACCATTCCCGACGACACCGTCGAAACCCCGTCCACCACCCAACCCGCACCACCACGGCGCAGCTGGCGCCCGTTCGTGATGCGGCTGCACTTCTACGCCGGCGTGCTGATCGCGCCGTTCATCCTGATCGCCGCCGTCACCGGCGGTCTCTACGCGATGGCGCCCACCATCGAACGCGTCGTCTACGGCGATCTCCTGACCGTCGGCGCCTCCGGCCAGCCGTTGCCGCTGGGCGATCAGGCGGCCGCCGCCCAGAACGCGTTCCCGGACCTCACGATGACGGGTATGCGGCCGCCCGCCGATGCCGACGCGTCCACCCGGATCGACTTCGCCGACCCGACCCTCGACGAGGAACTGCTGCGGTCGGTGTTCGTGGATCCCTACACCGGCCGGGTCCTGGGCGACGAGGCCACCTGGCTGGGCTACCTGCCGCTGAGCACCTGGCTGGACGGGTTCCACCGGCACCTCAACCTCGGCGAACCGGGCCGGGTCTACAGCGAACTGGCCGCTTCGTGGCTGTGGGTGGTGGCGCTGGGCGGTCTGGCGCTCTGGCTGACCAAGGCCGCCGCCGAACGGCGCCGCGGCAGGCCGGGCCGCGTCCTGCGCGCCGACCGCAGCCGCACGGGCCGCGCCCGCACGATGAATTGGCACGGCAGCACCGGCGTCTGGCTGCTCGCGGCGCTGCTGTTCCTCAGCGCCACCGGCATCACCTGGTCGACGTACGCGGGTGAGCATGTCACCGAACTGCGCTCGGCCATGGAGTGGAAGCGGCCGGTGCTGGACACCGCGCTGACCCCGCAGACCTCTGTGGTGGCCGACGAGCACGCCGGTCACACCGGGCACGGCGCCTCGGCAGCCGGTGCGCCCGCCGCGATCGACTACGAGGCGGTGCTGCGGGCCGCAGCCGGCGCGGGCGTCCAACAGCCGGTCGAGCTGGCCCTGCCCACCGAGGCCGGGCAGGGTGTGCGGGTCGCGGAGTTGGAGAAGCCCTACCGGCTGACCACCAATGTTGTATCGGTGGATCCCGCCACCAACACCGTCAGCAGCGAGATCGACTACTGGCGTGACTATTCGGTGGTCGCCATGCTCGCCGACTGGGGCATCCGCGGTCACATGGGGCTGCTGTTCGGGCTGCTGAATCAGCTGCTGCTGCTCGGTGTCGCGGTTGCGCTGGTCGCCGTGATCATCGGTGGTTACCGGATGTGGTGGCAGCGCCGCCCGACCCGCGGTTCGGCGTGGGCGGTGGGTCGCCCGCCGGTGCGCGGCAGGCTGAAGCAGTTGTCCCCGACAATGGTCGCCGCCCTGGCTCTCGGCGCGGTGGCGGTGGGCTGGTTCCTGCCGCTGCTGGGAATCTCGTTGGCCGCCTTCGTCGCTGTCGACCTGATCCTCGGTGCCACCAAGAAGCGCAAGGAGCGGACCGATGCGTAGATCACTGCTGTGCGCGGCCGTCGTCGCATTGCTGGCAACCGGCTGCTCCTCCCCCGCCAACGAGCACCCCGACTCCACGATGGCCGCCGAGGTGTCGTGGGAGGACCAGTGGGCGTCGGCCGGTGACGGAGAGATGGCCGCGGTGTTCGGGACGCTGGTCAACAACGGTGAGCGCGAGGCCCGCGTCGTGTCCGGCAGCTCACCGGCCGCCGGGATGGTCGAGGTGCACGAGGTCACCGGTGCGGCCGGCGCAAAGATGATGCGCCCCAAGGAAGGTGGGATCATTCTGCCCGCAGGCGGCTCGCACGAGCTGGTGCCCGGTGGGGACCATCTGATGCTGATGGATCTGACCGAGCCGCTGTCGGCGGGCTCCGACATCGAACTGACGGTGCAGTTCGAGGACGGCTCGACCCTGCCTGTCACCGTTCAGATCCGCGATTTCGCCGGGGCCGACGAGAACTACCAGCCGGCCCACCAGGGCCATGGCTGACGCCCTCAACCGGCGGCGCCTCCTCACCGGGGGCGCCGCCGCGCTGGCCGCCGGCGCCGCACTCACCCAATTCGGAGGGCACCCGGGAAGTGGTCCAGGTGCCGACCGGTCCGCGACATCGGTTGCCGATGGGTTCGGCGGGACGACAGTGCCGTTCCACGGCAGGCACCAGAGCGGTATCACGACGGCACCGCAGGCACATGCGTTGTTCGTGGCCCTCGACCTCGTCCCGGACACCGGCCGTGACGCCCGGCAGACGCTGATGGCGGTGCTGAGATTGTGGTCGGCCGATGCGGGCCGGCTCACCCAGGGCCGCCCAGCACTGGCCGACACCGAACCCGAACTGGCACAACGCCCGTCGCGGCTCACCGTGAGCGTCGGGCTCGGCCCCGGGCTGTTCGACCGGATCGGCCTGGCGCACCGGCGACCGCCGACCGCGATCGACATGCCGGCGTTCAAGACGGACCGGCTCGATCCCCGGTTCTGCGGAGGCGAGGTGCTGCTACAGATCTGCGCGGACGATCCGATGGTCGTCGCGCACACCAGCCGGGTGCTGCTGAAGAACGTGCGCACCATGACCCGGCAGCGGTGGCAGCAGCGTGGGTTCCGTAATGCGCACGGCGCCGACGGGTCCGGGCGCACCATGCGCAACCTGATGGGCCAGGTCGACGGCACCGCGAATCTGCGGGACGACACCGAGTTCGACCGGTACATCTGGGACACCGGCGCCGGGCAGCCATGGTTCGCCGGTGGCACCGTCCTGGTGCTGCGGCGGATCCGCTCCGAGATGGACACCTGGGACGAACTCGACCGCGCCAGTAAGGAATTCGCGGTGGGCCGCCGGCTGGACACCGGTGCACCGCTGACCGGGTCGCGGGAGGACGACGTGCCCGACCTGGATGCGCACGTCAACGGCATCCCGGTCATCCCGCCGAACTCGCACATCGCGTTGGCGCGCCACCACAACGACGGCGAGCGGTTCCTGCGGCGGCCCTACAACTACGACGATCCGCCACCGGCCGGGACGACCACCGACAGCGGCCTGATCTTCGCGAGTTATCTGCGGGACCCGGCGAGCCAGTTCATCCCGGTGCAACAACGCCTCGCCGACGCCGACGCGATGAACCAGTGGATCACCACCGTGGGGTCGGCGACGTTCGCGATGCTGCCCGGAGTGGCCGAGGGTGGGTGGCTGGGGCAGACGCTGCTGTCCTGACCACCCTTCAACACCTGGAAGTCAGGCAGGCCAGTGCGCGCGCCATTCGTCGGCGCCGATGGCCTCGGGGGGAGTGTCGCCGATCGGCGCGCCACCGCGGGCGGCCGCGACCGCCTTCTCCGCCGCGCGGATGGTGTCCATGAACTCCAACGTCGCCGTCCGCAGCGCATTCTCGGCATCGGAGTCCACCGCGATGCGTACCTCGCGCACGCTGTCCGGAACCAGATCGTCGGGTAGTCCGGCGGCGGCTGCACGTTCGAGCACCTTCTGGGCCAGCGCGAGCGCGGGCTGGCCGGTCGCCACATCGTCCATGCAGGACGCGCGCACCTTCTCCAGCGATTTGCGCTCCTCCCACTGGGCGAGCTGCTCCTCCAGCGAGATCGACTGGCCGGCAAGCACACCGGCCGCCCGGTTACCCAGTTTGCGTACCAGCGCGTCGGC
Organism: Mycobacterium sp. AMU20-3851; assembly: GCF_043974665.1. Taxonomy (NCBI): domain Bacteria; kingdom Bacillati; phylum Actinomycetota; class Actinomycetes; order Mycobacteriales; family Mycobacteriaceae; genus Mycobacterium; species Mycobacterium sp. AMU20-3851. The sequence goes on along the minus strand of NZ_CP146371.1, from coordinate 1,016,323 downwards.
GACATCGTCGATGTCGAACGGGTGCGCAGGCGCATCCTCGGCGATGCGGGCATGAAACAGCACCTGCAGCAGTACATCTCCGAGTTCCTCACGCAGCTCCGCGGCGTCACCGCCACGCACCGCGTCGAACAGCTCGTAGGTCTCCTCCAGCAGATACCGCCGCAGCGAGTCGTGGGTCTGCTCGCTCTCCCACGGGCCGTCGGTGCGCAGCTTATCCATGATCGCGACCGCGTCGACGAGTCGTTCACCGGGCTGCGGACCGGGTGCGGCGATCAGGGTCGCGCCGGCGGCCAGCCGGGCCCGGACCGCGGGGTGGTCGGCGTCCGAGGACAGCAGGACGGTGTCGTGGTCGTCGTCACCGGGCAAATACGGCCGGGCCGACGGCAGCGACCAGGGCACCTTGATCGGCATCTCCTCGGTGTACTGCACGTCGCCGGCGAGCAGGCCGATGGCCTCCACCGGGACCAGCGAGGGCCGGCGCGGGTCGACGAGAACGACTGTCATTGCGCGCCACCTCCGACTCCCAGGTCGGTTATATCAACGTCGTCGGCCGGACGACCGTCCAATGCCAGCAACAGACCCGCAACCGCTTGCAGGAGTTCGAGATCACGGATGCGTGGGGCGCCCACCCCGCTGCCGGCCCGCGGGATCGGGATCTGCACCGTGGACGTGGTGGCCCGGTACGCCGAACCCGGGTACACGCGCTTGAGCCGCAGCTGACCGGAGTCCAGCAGGGTCAGCGGCGCGATCTTCAGGGTGGCGTCGGAGACGGTGGACACCTCGGTGACCCCGTACTCACGGCACAGCAGACGCAGGCGCGCGACCGCGATCAGGCGTTGCGCCGGCTCGGGCAGCGGACCGTACCGGTCGACGAGTTCCTCGATGACGCGGTCCACACCGGCGCCGTCGGAAGCCGCGGCCAGCCGGCGGTAGGCCTCCAACCGCAGCCGGTCACTGCCGATGTAGTCCGGCGGGAGGTGCGCGTCCACCGGAAGGTCGATCCGCACATCCTTGGGTTCCTCCACGGCGGCAACGGTTTTGCCGTCGACGGCGGCGCGGTAGGCCTCCACGGCCTCGCCGACCAGCCGCACGTACAGGTCGAAGCCGACACCGGCGACGTGCCCGGACTGCTCGACGCCCAGCACGTTGCCCGCACCGCGGATCTCCAGGTCCTTCATGGCCACGGCCATACCCGCACCGAGTTCGTTGTTCTGCGCGATGGTGGCCAGCCGGTCGTGTGCCGTCTCGGTGAGCGGGTTCTCCGGCGGATACAGGAAGTAGGCGTACCCGCGCTCGCGGCTGCGCCCGACCCGGCCGCGCAGCTGATGCAGCTGCGACAGGCCGAAGGTGTCCGCGCGTTCCACGATCAGGGTGTTGGCGTTGGAGATGTCCAGCCCGGTCTCGACGATGGTGGTGCACACCAGGATGTCGAACTCGCGGTTCCAGAAGCCCTCGACGGTCTTCTCCAGGGTCTCCTCGTTCATCTGGCCGTGCGCCACCACGACCCGGGCCTCGGGCACCATGGCCTGCACCCGCGCGGCGGCCTGATCGATGGACTTGACCCGATTGTGGATGTAGAACGCCTGCCCGTCGCGCAGCAGCTCGCGGCGCAACGCCGCCGCGACCTGCTTGTCGTCGTGCGGGCCGACGTAGGTCAGCACCGGGAAGCGTTCCTCCGGCGGGGTGAGGATGGTCGACATCTCGCGGATGCCGGCCAGGCTCATCTCCAGGGTGCGCGGGATCGGCGTGGCGCTCATGGTCAGCACGTCGACGTGGGTGCGCAGGCTCTTGATGTGTTCCTTGTGCTCGACACCGAAGCGCTGCTCCTCGTCGACGATCACCAGGCCGAGGTCCTTCCAGCGGACCGCGGTCTGCAGCAACCGGTGGGTGCCGATGACGATGTCGACCGAGCCGTCGGCCATGCCGTCCAGGGTGGTCTTGGACTCGGCCGGATCGGTGAACCGGGACAGCCCCTTGACGGTGACCGGGAAGCCGGCGGTGCGCGCGGTGAAGGTCTGCAGATGCTGATCGGCCAGCAGCGTGGTGGGCACCAGCACCGCCACCTGCTTTCCGTCCTGCACCGCCTTGAACGCTGCGCGGACCGCGATCTCGGTCTTGCCGTAGCCGACGTCGCCGCAGATCACCCGGTCCATCGGGACCGGCTTCTCCATATCGGCCTTGACCTCGGCGATCGCGGTCATCTGGTCCATCGTTTCGGTGAAGCCGAAGGCGTCCTCCATCTCGGCCTGCCACGGGGTGTCCGGGCCGAACGCGTGCCCGGGCGCGGCCTGACGCTTGGCGTACAGCGACACCAGCTCGCCGGCGATCTCACGAACCGCCTTGCGTGCCTTGGTTTTCGTGTTCGTCCAGTCGCTGCCGCCGAGCCTGCTCAGGGTGGGCGCCTGGCCACCGACATAGCGGGACAGCTGGTCCAGGGAGTCCATCGGGACGTACAGCTTGTCGGTGCCGCCGCCACGTTTGGCCGATGCGTATTCCAGCACCAGATACTCGCGCCGGGCCCCGCCGATGACGCGTTCGGTCATCTCGACGAACTTGCCGATGCCATGCTGGTCGTGCACCACCAGGTCGCCGGCGGTCAGCGCCAGCGGGTCGACGACGTTACGACGTTTGGCGGCAAGACGTTTGCCGTCGGTGGCAGCCACCCGGTTACCGGTGAGATCGGTCTCGGTGATGATCACCAGGTTGGCGCCGGGGACCACCAGACCGTCGTGCAGCGGGCCTTTGACGACCCCGACCACACCCGCGGCCGGCTGCGCCCCGGGCTCCAGAATGGTTGCCGGGGTGTCGGATTCGCCGAGCTGCTCGACGACGCGGTGCGCGGTGCCGGTGCCCGGGGTGACCACCGCGGCGAACCCGCCGGTCAACACGTGGGCCCGCAGCATCGCGAAGATCTCCTCGACGGCGTGCTGGGTGCGTGCCGACGGGGCGGGACGGACGTCGAGTTCCACGGCGGACTCGTCGGTCAACTGGCTCAGCGTCCACCAGTGCTCGGCTGCGGCCCGGACCTCGTCGAGTTCGCGGAAACCCGAGCCGCCGAGCGCTTCGATGTCGACCGGGGCGGCACCGCCGATCGCGGCCACCGACCAGGACGCCTCCAGGAACTCCCGGCCGGTGCGGATCAGGTCGGCCGCCCGGGAGCGCACCTTCTCCGGGTCACAAACCAGCACCGGGGTGCCGGCGGGCAGATGGCTGGTCAGCAGCGTCAGCTCGTCGGGCTGCAGCACCGGCAGCAGCGCCTCCATACCGTCGGCCGGGATGCCCTCGGACAACTTGGCCAGCATGTCGCCGATGGACCCGGCGACGGTGTTGTCGGTCTGGGGCTGGGCGTCGACGAGTTGACGGGCGCGTTCCTGGACCGCCTCGGTGAGCAGGATTTCCCGGCACGGCACCGCGACGAGGTGGCTGACCTCGATCTCGGTGATGGACCGCTGGTCGGCGACGGAGAACATCCGCATCTCCGAGACCTCGTCGCCCCAGAACTCGACGCGCACCGGATGCTCGGCGGTCGGCGCGAAGACGTCCAGGATGCCGCCGCGGACGGCGAACTCACCACGTTTGGCCACCATGTCGACCCGGGTGTAGGCCAGCTCGACCAGCCGGGCGATGGCTTGGTCAAATGTCGCGCCCGGAGCCGCTCCGGCGGCGACATCAGGTTCCGCGCCCACGCTCAGCGTGACGGGTTCGAGGTCGCCGAGCGCCGGCGCCATCGGCTGCAGCAGCGAGCGGGTGGTGGTGACCACCACCTGCAGCGGCGGGCCGAGGTGTTCGTCTCCCGGGTGTGCGAGCCTGCGCAGCACCATCATCCGGGCGCCGACGGTCTCCACGCCGGGTGAGAGCCGCTCGTGCGGCAGCGTCTCCCAGGACGGGAACAACGCGACGGCCTCCCCGAAGACGGCCTTCAGCTCGGCGGTGAGGTCGTCGGCCTCCCGGCCGGTCGCCGTCACCACCAGCAGCGGGCCGGTACGTGCCAGCGCGGCCGCGGCGAACAGCCGGGCACTGGCCGGGCCGACCATCGAGAGCGTCTTCGGACGGGCCTGCGCGCGGTCGATCAGATCGGTGAACGTGGGCGAGCTCAGCGCCAGTTCGACGAGTCCCGCGATCGAATTTTGGACATGAGTGTGCCCGGGTGCGGTCATGATGTCCCCCATCTTAGGCGGCGGCCCGCGGTGACCCCGCTCGCGCCGGAACCGGCCGGAAAACCGGCGCACGAAACGGGGCTGCACCGGTGTTGGCGTGCCGGCAGGTCCGGGCCGCGCGCCCTGGATCAGTCCTCGAGTTCGGGGTTGGCTTCCAGGTGTGTCAGCCCGTTCCAGACCACGTTGACCACGTGGGCGGCCACCACTTCCTTGGGTGGTTCGCGCACGTCCAGCCACCACTGGGCCGTCATCGACACCGACCCGACCAGCGCCTGGGCGTACAGCGGGGCCAGCTCCGGGTCCAGTCCGCGCCGGGAGAAATCCCCGGCCAGGATGGAGGCCACCTGGTTGACGGCATCGTTGAGCAGCGACGCGTAGGTGCCCGAGGTGGTCCCGGCCGGTGAGTCGCGGATGAGAATGCGGAACCCGTCGGTGCGTTCCTCGACGTAGGTCAGCAGCGCCATCGCCACCCGCTCGATGCGCACCCGGGACCGGTTCTCGGTCAGCGAGGCGGTGATCCGGTCCAGCAGCATCGACATCTCCCGGTCGACGACGACCGCGTAGAGCCCCTCCTTGCCGCCGAAATGCTCATAGACCACCGGCTTGGAGACGTTCGCGCGTTGCGCGATCTCCTCGATGGAGGTGGCATCGAACCCGCGCTCGGCGAAAAGCGACTTGGCCACCTCGATGAGCTGCTGGCGGCGTTCACTGCCGGTCATACGGGCGCGCGGCGCACGAGTCTCTCTGTCGGGTGCTGCCACGGAGCCAGGATACGGGGGACGTCGACTAGAGTCTCGGATTGTTCGATCCGTCGTGGTGTAATCGGCAGCACCTCTGATTTTGGTTCAGATAGTTCAGGTTCGAGTCCTGGCGACGGAGCTCAACAGCTGCTCAACCGCGCGAGTGACCCCAAACTGACAGCGTCGACGGCGTGTCCTCGTACCGGCACTCCTCGCTCGCGGAGGAGGAGAATCGTGTCCACCACCGACATCGCCGTGATCGTGCTGGCCGCCGGGGCCGGCACCCGGATGCGATCGGCCACCCCCAAGGTGCTGCACGCCCTCGGCGGGCGCAGCATGCTGGCCCACGCCCTGCACACCGCCACCGCGCTGCAACCGAAGCATGTCGTGGTGGTTGTCGGGCACGGCCGCGACCTGGTCGGCGCCGAGGTGGCCCGGGTCGCCGAACGCGCCGGCGCCGCGATCGAGACCGTCGTCCAGGAGGAACAGCTCGGCACCGGGCATGCCGTGGGTGTCGGGCTGGCCGGCCTGCCGGACGACTTCGACGGCACCGTGCTGGTCACCTCCGGCGACGTCCCGCTACTGCGCACCGAGACGCTGACCGCCCTGGTGCGCACCCACGACCGGGCCGGCGCCACCATCCTGACCACCACGCTGGCCGACCCGACCGGGTACGGGCGCATCGTCCGGGACGCGGACGGGGCGGTGGCGGCCATCGTCGAACACGCCGACGCCGACGATGCGCAGCGCGCCATCGGCGAGATCAACTCCGGTGTCTACGCTTTCGACGCCGTGGCGCTGCGGTCCGCGCTGACCCGGCTGACCGACGACAACGCCCAGGGCGAGCTGTACCTCACCGACGCGGTGGCCATCCTGCGCGCCGACGGGCAGGCCGTGCGGGCCGCGCACGTCGAGGACACCGTCCAGGTCTCCGGCATCAACGACCGCGTCCAGCTCGCCGCGCTCGGTGCCGAGCTGAACCGGCGCACCATCGTCGCCCACCAGCGTGCCGGGGTGACGATCACCGACCCGGGCACCACCTGGATCGACGTCGACGTCGAGATCGGGCCGGACACCGTCATCGCGCCGGGCACCCAACTGCTCGGCGCGACGTCGATCGGCGCCGGCGCCACCATCGGACCGGACACCACGCTCACCGACGTCGAGGTCGGCGACGGTGCATCCGTGATCCGCACGCACGGGGAGTTGGCGGTCATCGGCGCGGGCGCCACCGTCGGACCGTTCACCTATCTGCGGCCGGGCACCGAGCTGGGGCCGGACGGCAAGCTGGGCGCCTTCGTGGAGACCAAGAACTCGGTGATCGGCGCGGGCACCAAGGTGCCGCATCTGACCTATGTCGGGGACGCCGACATCGGCGAGCACAGCAACATCGGCGCCTCCAGCGTGTTCGTCAACTACGACGGCGAAACCAAGCGGCGCACCACGATCGGTTCCCACGTCAGGACCGGTTCGGACACCATGTTCGTGGCGCCGGTCACCGTCGGGGACGGGGCCTACACCGGCGCCGGGACCGTGCTGCGCGAAGACGTTCCGCCCGGCGCGCTGGCGGTTTCGGACAACACCCAACGCACCATCGAGGGGTGGGTGCTACGCAAGCGCCCAGCAAGTTCGTCCGCGGATGCCGCCCGCAAGGCCGGCGCCCCCGAACCCGACGCCTGATGTTGGCAATCTGGTAACCCAGGGACGCGGACCGGTTACTGGCCCGTACGATTGCCCCGTATCGATCCCCGAACGGCGAAGGCACAAGAGATGGCCCACGACTGGACCGACAACCGCAAAAATCTGATGCTCTTCTCCGGCCGGGCGCACCCCGAGCTGGCCGAGCAGGTGGCCAAAGAACTCGATGTGCCGGTGACCGCGCAGACCGCGCGTGACTTCGCCAACGGCGAGATCTTCGTCCGCTTCGACGAGTCGGTTCGCGGTTGCGACGCGTTCGTGCTGCAGAGCCATCCCGCGCCGCTGAACCAGTGGCTGGTGGAGCAACTCATCATGATCGACGCGCTCAAGCGCGGCAGCGCCAAACGCATCACCGCGATCCTGCCGTTCTACCCGTATGCCCGGCAGGACAAGAAGCACCGCGGTCGCGAGCCCATCTCCGCGCGCCTGGTCGCCGACCTGTACAAGACCGCCGGCGCCGACCGCATCGTCACCGTGGATCTGCACACCGACCAGATCCAGGGCTTCTTCGACGGGCCGGTCGACCACATGCGCGCGCAGTCGCTGCTGTGCGGGTACATCGGCGACAAGTACCGCGATTCGGACATGGTCGTCGTCTCCCCTGACTCGGGCCGTGTCCGGGTCGCGGAGAAATGGGCCGACTCTCTCGGTGGCGTCCCACTGGCCTTCATCCACAAGACCCGCGACCCGCTGGTACCCAACCAGGTGGTGTCCAACCGCGTGGTCGGCGATGTGAAGGGCAAGACCTGCATCCTCACCGACGACATGATCGACACCGGCGGCACCATCGCCGGCGCGGTCAAGCTGCTCAAGCAGGACGGTGCCGGTGACGTCATCATCGCCGCCACCCACGGAGTGCTCTCCGACCCCGCCGCCCAGCGTCTCGCCGACTCGGGTGCACGCGAGGTGATCGTCACCAACACCCTGCCGATCACCGAGGACAAGAAGTTCCCGCAGCTGACGGTACTGTCCATCGCCCCGCTGCTGGCCAGCACGATCCGCGCGGTCTTCGACAACGGCTCTGTCACCGGACTGTTCGACGGATCCGCCTAGCGACGAGCGCCGGCGCGAGGAGTAATCAGACATGGCCGCCCGCATTTTCCACAACCCGAAGTGCTCGACCTCCCGCAAGACAGTGGATCTGTTGCGCGAGAACGGCGTCGAGCCAGAGATCGTGCTGTACCTGAAGACCCCGCCCACCCGGGATGAGTTGGTCACGATGATCGCCGACGCCGGCATCGATGTGCGCACCGCGGTGCGCAAACGCGAATCCCTGTACGGGGAACTGGGTTTGGCGGATGCTTCCGATGACGAACTGCTCGACGCGATGGCGGCGCACCCGATTCTGATCGAGCGGCCGTTCGTGGTCACCGACAAGGGCACCCGACTGGCCCGCCCGATCGAGAACGTCCGCGAAATCTTGTGAGCAGGGCGCTGCTGGCGGTCCCGCTGTTGACCGCGGCGCTCCTGTCCGGCTGCGGCGAGGCCACCCCGGACTATCAGTCGCTGCTGGCGACCACCCCGACCCACCCGACGGCGGCCTCGACGCAGGATTCCGTGCCGCTGTCGGCATATCTGGAGAGCGTAGGGGTGCAGGGCCGACCGGTGGCCCCCGAGAAACTCACCGATCTGGCGGTCACGGTGCCCCGGCCCAAGGGCTGGCGCGACTACACGAACCCCAACCTGGCGCCCGGCACCCGGGTGATCGCCGACGGCGAGACCTACCCGACGGCCATGCTCATGGTGTTCACCCTCGACGGTGACTTCGATGTCGCCGAGGCACTCAAGCACGCCGACGTCGACGCCGAGATGTCCCAGAACTTCAAGAAGCTCAACGGTTCTCGTGAGGACTTCAAGGGTTTCCCGTCCTCGATGATCGAGGGCACCTACGACCTGAACGGGCAGCGGATGCAGGCCTACAATCGCATCGTGTTCGCCACCGGCTCGAAGCCCGAGACGCCGGGCGGCACACCGCAGCGCTACCTGGTGCAGCTGACCGTGACCAGCTTCGCCGACGACGCCGAGTCCAAGGGCCCGGCCATCGAGGAGATCATCTCCGGGTTCGGCGTCGCCGCCAAGTAGCGCCCCGCGCAGCTACCCTGGCTGCCATGAGCTCATGGACCGCCGCGGATCTGCCCTCGTTCGACGGCCGTCGCGTCGTGGTCACCGGCGCCAACAGCGGCCTGGGCCTCTACACCGCCCGCGAGCTGGCCCGGGTCGGCGCCTCGGTGGTGCTCGCCGTCCGCAACCTCGACAAGGGGCACGACGCGGCCGCCACCATGACCGGCGATGTCGGGGTCCGCCGTCTCGACCTGCAGGACCTGGCCTCGGTACGCGCCTTCGCCGAGGACACCGACGCGGTGGACGTCCTGATCAACAATGCCGGCATCATGGCGGTGCCCTACGCCCAGACCGTCGACGGGTTCGAGAGCCAGATCGGCACCAACCACCTCGGACATTTCGCGCTGACCAACCTGCTGCTGCCCAAGATCACCGACCGGGTGGTGACGGTGTCCTCGATGATGCACCTGCTCGGCAAGATCAGCCTCAAGGACCTGAACTGGAAGGCCCGGCCCTACTCGGCGTGGCTGGCCTATGGCCAGTCCAAGCTGGCCAACCTGCTGTTCACCAGCGAACTGCAGCGCCGGCTCACCGCGGCCGGGTCGCCGGTGCTCGCGGTGGCCGCCCATCCCGGCTACTCGGCGACCAATCTGCAGGGGCAGACCGGCAACGCCACCGGCGACGTGTTCTGGAAGGCCGCGAACCGGGTCGCCACCGACGCCGCGTTCGGGGCGCGGCAGACCCTGTACGCGGCGGCCGCGGATCTGCCCGGGGACAGTTTCATCGGTCCCCGGTTCGGTCAGCTCGGCCCCACCGGCCCGAGTCCGCGCAGCCCACTGGCCCGCAATACCAAGACCGCGTCCCGGTTGTGGGAGCTGTCCGCCCAGCTCACCGGCACCGAATTTCGGATCTGACGCCGCCCTGGGTTAGCCTGTTGGGCATCACGGCGAGGGTGGCCCGACCACCGTTATCGACGGGAACCGCTTTGTTCTTCCCTGGCCGTGCGTTGTTCCCACACCGGCACAGGAGTAAAGACACATGGCCAAGAACCCGGCCCCCAACAAGCTGACCGCCACCGCGCGCACCCGCACCGGCAAGGGCGCCTCGCGCCAGGCCCGCCGTGACGGCAAGGTGCCCGCCGTGCTGTACGGCCACGGCACCGATCCCCAGCACCTGGAGCTCAACGCCCGCGACTTCGCCGCCGTGCTGCGCCACTCCGGCACCAACGCCATCCTGACCCTGGACATCGAGGGCAACGAGCAGCTCGCCCTGACCAAGGCCCTGGACATCCACCCGGTGCGCCGCACCATCCAGCACGTCGATCTGCTCGTCGTGCAGCGTGGCGAGAAGGTTCAGGTCGACGTCGCCGTCGTCGTCGAGGGTGAGGCCGCACCCGGCACCCTGGTCACCCAGGACGCCAACACCATCGCCATCGAGGCCGAGGCGCTGTCCATCCCCGAGCAGCTGACCGTGTCGGTCGAGGGGCTGACGGCCGGCACCCAGATCACCGCCGGCCAGATCGAGCTGCCCAAGGGCTCCAGCCTGGTCGTCGACGCCGAGACCCTGGTGGTCAACGTCGTCGCCGCGCCGACCGCCGAAGACCTGGAGAGCGAAGGCGCCGGCGAAGAGGCCGCCGCACCGGCCGAGGAAGCCACCGAGGCCGCGGCCGAGGGCGAAGCCGAAGCCGCCGAGTAACAGTTCACCGTGGCCGAACCGTTGTTGGTGGTCGGCCTGGGCAATCCCGGGCCGAACTACGCCAAGACCAGGCACAACCTCGGTTTCATGGTCGCCGACATCCTGGCCGAGCGCATCGGTTCGGGATTCAAGGTGCACAAGAAGTCCGGAGCAGAAGTCACCACGGGCCGACTGGGAGGTCGGTCCGTGGTGCTCGCCAAGCCCCGGGTCTACATGAACGAGTCGGGCCGCCAGGTCGGCCCGCTGGCGAAGTTCTATTCGGTGGCCCCCGCCGACGTCGTGATCCTGCACGACGAGCTCGACATCGAATTCGGCCGCATCCGGCTCAAGCTCGGCGGCGGCGAGGGCGGCCACAACGGGCTGCGTTCGGTGGCAGCCGCGTTGGGCACCAAGGATTTTCAGCGGGTCCGCATCGGTGTCGGGCGCCCGCCCGGGCGTAAGGACCCGGCCGCCTACGTGCTGGAGAACTTCTCGGCCGTCGAACGGCCGGAGGTGCCGACCATCTGCGAGCAGGCCGCCGATGCGACGGAGTTGCTCCTGCAACTCGGCGTCGAGGCCGCGCAGAACACCGTGCACGCCTGGTAGCACTCCCCCCTCTTCTCGCGAGCGTGCGTGTCCGTTGCCCGACACGCCGCCGCCGGACGGAGTCGACGCACGCTCGTCACCAGGTGAACGGCACACCCAGGTCCAGGGTTCGCCGCGCTTTGTCGTAGAAACCCTGCGGGGCGTACTGGTCGGTGTGCAGATAGCACCGCACATCGACCTCGGAGCTGCCCGGGGTGAACGTCAGCAACCGGCTGATCGGCAGTGTGGTGATCGGCATGTGATGCCGGCTCAGTGCCGCGACATTCATAAAAAATGTGCCACCCCAACGTCTCTCGATGTGCGACTTGCCTCCGTGGTGGTCATCGGGATGAGTGTGGGTGTGGCCGCCGATCCACAGCTTGACCGCCCCGGGATGCTCGGCGAGATAGCGTTCGAAGGCCCCGGAATCCGGCCGGCCGCCGACCCAGTACAGGTAGGACGCGCCCTGCGGCGTGCCCCGGAGAAAGGGGCGGTGGTAGTGCTCGTGCAGGGTGCCGTCGGCGTCGCGGCGCACGCCCTCCCACTCACCCGAGGCCACCGTGGTGTCCTTGAGGACGTAGTGGTGCACCGTGACGATGATCGAATCACGGTTGTTCTCAACCATGTTCACCCACCAGTCGAAGGTCGCCGCGCTGACCACACCACCCGGGTTGCCGCCGAGGGTGCCGCGCCCGACAGGCTGGGACGGCTCGTTGACATCGCTCATCATCAGGAACAGCAGGTTGCCCACCCGGAACGAATACCGCTGCCAACTGCCCGCCACCGGGTACCGCCGCGCGGCCGGGTCCACCCCGGAGTGCGCGGTGTGCTCCCCGAGCGGGTCGATCCATTTGCGCCACCACCAGGCCGGCGGCTCGTCGAGACCGTTGCGGTCGTGGTTGCCGCAGACCGAGTAGATGTCCTCGCGGCGATGCGTGCGCAGCGCCCCGAACTGCCGGCGGACCTCCCGACCCTCGACGTCGTCGGGCAGGCTGTGGTGCGCCCCGGACATGTCGCCGGCGTCGACGGCGATGTCCCAGGCAAAGTCCGATTCCGACTGTCGGATCGCCTCGGCGAGGCTTTCCCGCCCGAACTGTTTGTCGGTGCCGACATGTGCGTCACCGAAGGCCCACAGCCGGAAGTCGCCGTCCACAGCCCGATTCTCCGGCGCGGACGGCCCGGCGGCGGACCGTTGCGCTCAGCCCGATTCCAACCGGCGGCCGGTGAACTCCCCCCGGATCAACCACACCCCGAGCGCGATCACCGCGCCGACCTCGAAGGCGACGATGCCCCGCTCGACCAGGCCCAGCGGGATGATGCGCCACCAGGACAGGTCGGTCACCATGCTGACCGCGATGGCGCCGAACAACAACCCCAGCCAGCCCACCGAGCCGTAGGCCAACCAGACCGCGGGCCGGGCGGCGCGGTGCCTGCGCGCGATCGTCAGCACCGCCGCCGGCAGCGATACGAAGGCCAGCAGGGTGGCGATGCGGTGCACGGATCCGCTTGTGCTGGGCCCGATTTCCCAGTTGTGTTTGGGGAAGGCCGCCACCCCCACCAGGCCGATGACCCACAGCACCATCAGGACCGAGCCGACCGACAGCGGCTGCACCAGGCCGGCGCTGATCAGGCCGAGCAACAGCAGCATCGATCCCAGCGCGAGCGCCAGCACCCCGGTCAGGAAGGCCCACCCGCCGGCGGTGTAGATGTACTCGGAAATGGTGGCGCGGCGCAGAGTTCGGCCGGGCCGGTGTGATTCCCCGCCCAGGATCGCGTCCAAGGACAGGATGGCGACCACGGAGACGGCGGCACCGAGCACGCCGAGCCAGCCGAGCAGCACGTGAGAGGCGCGGTCCATCAAACCAGGGTACGGACCGCCGCGCCGCGGCGAGCGTGCGCGATCTCGGCCTCGCCCCGGCGTGTCCACCCGCAGACCCGCACGGTCGCGGGGAGTTAGCCGGTGACGAGCGCGACCGAATTGGCGCGGCGCAGCTTGCCCGACGGGGTCTTGGGGATGGTGCCCGGACCCAGCACGACCACGTTGCGCGGACGCACGTCCACCTCGGTCACCACCTCGTGCGCGACCTGATGCTCGATGCGGCGCACCGCGGCGGGATCCTGGTACTGATTGGATTCCACTGCGACGGCGAAGGTTTCGCGAGAATGTCCGGCATCCAGGCGCACCGCGACGGCGCAGCCGGGACGCACACCCTCGACGCGGCCGGCGGCCCGCTCGATGTCGGTCGGGTAGATGTTGCGGCCGGCCATGATGATGACGTCCTTGACGCGACCGCAGACGACGATGTTGCCCTCGTCGGTGATGTAGCCCAGATCGCCGGTGTCGTACCAGCCGTTCTCGTCCTGGGTCGGCAGGAAACCGGCCATCGTGATGTAGCCCGGGGTGACCGATTCACCGCGCAGCTGGATGACACCGACGCCGCGGGTCGGCAGCACCGCGCCGTCCTCGTCGACGATGCGCGCCTCCAGGTCGTTGAGCAGCGGGCCCAGCGAGGCCAGCCGGCGGGTGTTGCCCTTGCTGGACGGCACGGCCCGACGCAGCGCGGCGAGCAGGTCGGCGTCGACCTCGTCGACCACCAGACCGGCGTTACACGGAGAGAACGACACCGCCAGGCAGGTCTCGGCCATACCGTAGGCGGGCAGGATCGCCGAGGACGGCAGCCCGAACGGCTTACCGGCGTCGAGCAGGTCCTCCACGTCGGCCGGTTCGACCGGCTCGGCGCCCGACAGCGCGAAGCGCAGCGTGGACAGGTCGAACTCGCCCGGCTTGGCCTGGCGGCGCAGGCGCTTGGCGAACAGCGCGTAGGCGAAGTTCGGGGCCGCGGTCATGGTGCCCTTGTACTTGTCGATCAGACGGGCCCACAGCAGGGTGTCGCGCAGGAAGTCCATCGGCGTGACCTTGACCAGTTCGGCGCCGAAGTACATCGGGATGGTGAGGAACCCGACCATGCCCATGTCGTGGAAACAGGGCAGCCAGCTGACCATGACGTCCTTGTCGACGTCGTACTGGGCGCCGATGAACATGGCCTCGGCGTTCGAGTAGATGTTGCGGTGGGTGATCTGCACCGCCTTCGGAGATCCCGTCGAACCCGACGTCAGCTGCATGAGCGCCAGATCGTCCTCGCCGGTCTCCACCGGATCGATCGGCTCGGAGGCCAGCAGGTCGGCCACCGTGAGGACCTTGATGCCCTTTTCCTCCAGCACCGGGATGGCCACGATGAAGGGCTCGGAGACGATGACGGCCTTGAGTTCGATCATGCCGATGACGGTCATGGTGTCCTCGGCCCACACCGCGAGGTCGGTGCGCGGGGTCGGCTGGTGCAGCATCGTCAGGCTGCCGCCGCGCATCCACACGCCCTGCGCGGTCGGGGCGATCTCGACCGGGAAGCCGGCCAGCACGCCGACCGAGTCGCCGGGACCGATGCCGGCCGCGGCGAGTCCGCCGGCCACCCGACGGGCCCGCTCGTGCACCTCGAGCCAGGTGTGCCGGACAGGCTCGTAGGGTTCGCCGGTGACCATGCCCCGCGCGCTCTCATGGGCGCTGCGGTACATCTTGTCGGTGAATCGGCTCACGGCAACCTCCTGGGTGTCTGGGGCCGGGTCGGCTGCGACGCCGACCCCAGTTTCATTGCGCGTTTCCCTATATTCCGCCTGCTGGTGCACTCTTCAGGAGAGGCGCGCACACACAATTGGGAAGCAGTTGTGTCTCAAAACGGTGGTCATAGACCGGTTGGTCGGCCAGTTTCCACCGTCGACCATCTTAAGAGACCCTTAAGTAACTGCCAAACGCTTGGGCCGATTGAGGCATGTGTCACAACGCGGCGCCGGCCGGTTCAGCGCATCGGGCCGGGCACCACGCGGGCCCCCTGCACCGGGCCGCTGGCCACCCGCACCGTGCGGCATACACCGGCGCCGGTCAGCGCCGTCGCGACCTCGACGGCGTCGGCCGCCGACGCGCAGAGGAACGCGCAGGTGGGGCCCGACCCGGACACGATCCCGGCCAGCGCACCGGCCTCCTGCCCGGCGCGCAGGGTGCGGCGCAGATCGGACCGCAGGCTCAGGGCGGCGGGCTGCAGATCATTACCGAGCAGCGGCGCGAGTTCCTGCGGGTCGCCCGAGGCCAGCGCGGCCAGCACCGGTTCGACGTCCGACAGTCGCGGCGGTAGCCCGCGGTCCGGGCTGTCCCGCAGCCGGTCGATCTCACCGAACACCGCGGGCGTGGACAGGCCCTGATGGGCGAAGGCGAGCACCCAGTGGAAGGTACTGCGGGCGAGCACGGTCGCCAGCTCCTCACCGCGCCCGCTGCCGAGCGCGGTGCCGCCGTGCAACCCGAACGGCACGTCGCTGCCGAGCTTGGCCGCCAGGGCATGCAGATCACGACGCGGTACGCCCAACTCCCAGAGGTGGTTCATCGCGACCAGCACCGCCGCGGCGTCCCCGCTGCCGCCGGCCATGCCCCCGGCCACCGGGATGGACTTCGAGATCGAGATGGCCACGTCGGGCGCCCGGCCGACGTGATCGGCCAACAGTTCGGCGGCCCGCCAGGCCAGATTGCGCTCGTCGGTGGGCAGCGACTCGGACCCCTCGCCGGACATCTCCAGCGAGAGCACGTCGGCGGTGCGCACGGTGACGTCGTCGAACAGCGAGACGGCATGGAAGACGGTGCTCAGCTCGTGATAGCCGTCGGCGCGCAGGTCCCCTACCGCCAGGTACAGATTGACCTTGCCAGGGACGCGCACCGTCACCGAACCGGTGGGCTCCCACTCGGTCGCGGTATCACCGTCGGATGCAGACACCGGACGACACTACCGCCACGCCGTAGCCGTCGACCAGTTGAGCATCGACAAGTTGAGCGTTGAGATACCCCTCGTCAAATCCCGCCGCCGAGGATCACGCTAATGTTTGCCATGGCGATGTGTCAAGAATCACACCGATGTCAAACGGGCGGTTTTTCCAGCGGCGACATGCTCCGCCGTCGTATAGGGCCGGATGGCCCCGTTTGCCTGGTTCAGCTCAGCGCGGGGTTGCCGGCGCGCTCGGCCGGCGCCTCGACGACCTCGGGTTCCGGCTTGGGCGGCTGCGACGCGGTCAGCTCACCGGAACGCTGCAGCAGCCGGACGAAGTCGGCGATCCCGAGAGTCTCGCCACGGCGTGCGGGGTCGATGCTCGCCGACAGCAGACGTTCGGCCGACTCGTTACCGGAACCGGCCCACTCGGCGAAGGCGTTGCGCGACGTCTTACGGCGCTGCGCGAAACCGATGTCGATGAGCTCGAAGACCTGCTCGCGGAACTCCGCGTCGGTCGGCCACGGCGACGAGTCGTAGCGGTCGATCCGGACCAGACCGGAGTAGACCCGCGGAATCGGCCAGAACACCGTCGGCGACACCATGCCGTACCGGCGGACCTCGCCGTAGAAGCGCACCTTGGCGCTGGGGACGCCGTAATCCTTGCCACCGGGTTCGGCGGCCAGCCGCTCGGCGACCTCGGCCTGCACCATGACCATCACGGTCTTGATGGACGGGAACTCGGCCAGCAGGTGCAGCAGCGCGGGCACCGCGATGTTGTACGGGAGGTTCGCGACCAGCGCGGTCGGCATCTCGTCGAGATCCTCGGACTTCAAGGTGAGGATGTCGCGGTTCAGGACCGTCAGCCGGCCGATCTCGCTGTGCGAGTGGTTGGCGATCGTCTTGGGGAGCTGGCGGGCCAACACCGGGTCGATCTCCACGGCTGTCACGCGAGCGCCGCGGTCGAGGAGGCCCAGGGTCAACGAGCCGAGGCCGGGACCGACCTCGATCACCGAATCTTGTCGGTGGATACCCGATGCGGAAACGATGCGGCGCACGGTGTTGGCGTCGTGGACGAAGTTCTGTCCAAACGCCTTCCGCGGCCGGAAGTCGATCTCCCGGGCAAGATGCCGAATCTCGGTCCGCCCGAGCAGTCGGATCGTCACGATGACCCCAATCTCGCGCTACATGTTGGCCAGGCACCCCAGCCCTGGCGTGCCCTCGTCACTTCAGCAATCGCGATTTGTTCTTCGCGGGTCGCCAAATCTGCCCGCTGAGCATACCTCAGACCGCCCTGCCGCTCCCAGGTGTTTTGATCAAATTGAACACCACCGAAATATCCGTTGCCGGTATTGATGGCCCAATTACCACCCGATTCGCACCGGGCAAGGGCATCCCAGACGTGTCCTTGCGATACCGGCGGTACCTCGGTGCCCGGTTTCGTGCCCACTCTCAGCACAGCTTCGCGGGCCGGATTCAGAACGACATTGGCTACTGGCAATCTTCCGGTCTCGACGCCGTTCACCTCGGCGACAGCAAACGTCACATTCTGCAGTCCCGGTGTGCCGGGGTCCTCGACCACCTGGCGGCTCATGTTCAGTGCCGGATCCTCGATGCGGGTACTGGCCGGAGGCAGCGGCAGCTGCTCGGTGACCTTCTGGATCCGCACCCGGGTCACGGCGATGCGCATACCCTCGATGACCGGCGAGGATGCCGCCGGCACCACGGTGTCGCGCTGCTGCAGCGGCGCTCCGGCCGCCTCCAGCAGTGCGCCCACGTTCGGCGCGGCCAGCCGCACGGTGCTCACCTTGCCGCCGTCGTCGAGCTGCACGGTTTTGGCGCTGACCACGGGTAATGACATCCCGGCCAGCGGCACGCGACTACCCCGGGAGGCCGCCGCGGGGGCGGTGTCGGTCATCGCGAGCTGGGCCAGGGCCTCCTGCACCGTGCTCGCGGTCGTCCACACCTCGGTGCTGTTCTGGCCGTCCTTAGAGATCTGCAGCGGGCGGCTGCGCCGCAGCACGATGGAGTCCGCGTCGGCCACCGACGCGTCGGCAGCCGGGTAGAGATCGTCCCGTTCCCCGACGGTGAAACCGTTCTCTTCGATGACGTCGATGACCCGCGATTTCATGGTCGCTACCTGCACCTCGGTGCCGTCGACGGTCAGGCTGACGGTCTTGTGGGACGCCACCGCGACGCCACCGGCAAACACCAGCGTCAATAACAGCGCGCCCACAACCAGCCGCAGGGCCGGCGAGCGCGTCTCATGGATCTTGTTCAAAACATTCAAAGCTGTGGTTCCCAGAATTGTGAACGCGGCACCCCGTGCGGTCGGGTGACCGCCTCCAGTAATCCAGGTTCGATAACAGGACGGTAACGAATATCCGTTACGCGCGCCAATCGGACACGGTACCCAATCCGTAGGCGCGAACCGCATTCGTCCAGGTCAGCTCCGCGACCTCGGTGGCATCCCGGTTCAGGACGTCGGCCAGTGCGCGCACGGTGTACGGCAGGCAGTACGACTCGTTGACGGCGCCGCGGAACGGATGCGGGGTGAGGAAGGGCGCATCCGTCTCCACCAGCAGCAGCTCGTCGGGCACCACGGCGGCCGCCTCGCGCAGATCGTGCGCGTTCCGGAAACTGACCGTGCCGGACAGGCTGATCAGCCAACCGTTCCCTGCGCAAGTACGCGCCATCTCGGCGCCGGAGGAGAAACAGTGGAAGATCACCGTCTCCGGTGCCCCCTCGGCGGCCAGCACGTCGAGCACCTCGGCGTCGGCGTCCCGGTTGTGGATCATCAGCGGTTTCCCGGTGCGCTTGGCCAGGTCGATGTGCCAGGCGAAGGCCTCGCGCTGCTCGGCCGGATCGGCGCAGCCGTCCAGCTTGCCGGGCCAGTACATGTCCATCCCGGTCTCGCCGACCGCCACCACCCGCGGCTGCCCGGCCAGCTGCTCGAGCTCGGCCTTCGCGGCGTCATCCAAGGCGTTGGCCCGGGTGGGGTGCAGTGCGACGGCCGCGTACACCCGCCGATCCCAGCCGGCGGCCGCCGCGGCCCAACGGGCCGCGTCCAGATCGTCGGCGATGGTCACGACGGCCTGCACCCCGACGGCACCGGCCCGGTCCAGGATGGCCGCGACGTCCTCGGCGGTTTCGGCGCCGCAGGCGTCCAGATGGGTGTGCGCATCGATCAGCGGGGCCAGTGGCTCCGGGGCGGGCGGGGACTCCCGACGTTTTTTCGAGCTCACGGCAACACCATAAGGTGAGACCAAATGACTGAGTCTTCTGTGTCCGCCGCAGCGCGCACGTTCTACGTCACGACGGCCATCGCCTACCCCAACGGCGACCCGCACATCGGGCACGCCTACGAGTACATCGCCACCGACGCGATCGCCCGGTTCAAGCGGCTCGACGGCTACGACGTCCGCTACCTGACCGGCACCGACGTGCACGGCCTGAAGATGGCCGAGACGGCCGCCAAGCTCGGGATCACCGCCGCGGAGCTGGCCAAGCGCAACTCCGATGTGTTCGAGCGGATGCAGGAACGCCTCGGCGCCTCCTACGACCGGTTCATCCGCACCTCGGACGCCGACCACTTCGAGGCGTCCAAGGAGATCTGGCGGCGGATGAACGAGGCCGGTGACATCTACCTGGGCAGCTATCAGGGCTGGTACTCGGTGCGCGACGAGCGGTTCTTCACCGAGGACGAGACCGAAGTGGCGCCCGACGGGACGCGCACCGCGATCGAGACCGGCACCGAGGTGACCTGGACCGAGGAGCAGACCTACTTCTTCAAGTTGTCGGAGTACGCCGACCGGCTGCTGGCCCACTACGCGGCACACCCGGAGTTCATCGGCCCGGATGTGCGGCGCAACGAGGTGGTCAGCTTCGTCTCCGGCGGGCTGCGCGATCTGTCCATCTCGCGCACCACCTTCGACTGGGGCGTGCCGGTACCGGATCACCCCGACCACGTGATGTACGTGTGGGTCGACGCGCTGACGAATTACCTGACCGGCGTGGGTTTCCCGGACACCGCCTCGGAGTCGTTCGGCAAGTACTGGCCGGCCGATCTGCACATGATCGGCAAGGACATCATCCGATTCCACACGGTGTACTGGCCGGCGTTCCTGATGTCGGCCGGAATCCCTTTGCCCAAGCGGGTTTTCGCGCACGGGTTCATCAACGTCAAGGGCGAGAAGATGAGCAAGTCGCTGGGCAACGTGGTGGATCCACTGGTGCTCGTCGACACCTTCGGCGTGGACGCGGTGCGGTATTTCTTCCTGCGCGAAGTGCCCTTCGGCCAGGACGGCAGTTACAGCGAGGAAGCCATCATCGGGCGCGTCAACGCCGATCTGGCCAACGAGTTGGGAAATCTCGCGCAGCGGTCACTGTCGATGGTGGCCAAGAACCTCGACGGCGTGGTGCCGGAACCGGGACCCTTCACCGCCGAGGACGAGGCGCTGCTCGCCGCCGCCGACGCGCTGCCCGAACGGGTCCGCGCGTGCTTCGACGAGCAGGCCATGCATCTTGCGCTGGATGCCATCTGGTCGGTGCTGTCCGCCGCCAACAAGTACTTCTCCGCCCAGGAGCCGTGGGTGCTGCGCAAGACCGACCCGGCCCGGATGGCCACCGTGCTCTACACGACGCTGGAGACCGTCCGCATCGCCACGCTGCTGAGCCAGCCGGTGATGCCCACCTCCACCGCCAAACTGCTCGACCTGCTGGGCCAACCGGCGGATCGGCGAGACTTCACCGCCCTCGGCGCCCGCCTGGCCGCCGGAGCCGCTTTACCCACCCCGGAAGGGGTGTTCCCGCGGTATCAGGCCCCTGAGAAGAACACGGAGTGAGATGAGCGGCATGCACCAGAAATTGCACGACCTCTATGACGAAGTAGCCCAGCGCAATCCGGGCGAAACGGAGTTCCACCAGGCGGTCTACGAGGTCCTAACCAGCCTCGGCCCGGTCGTCATCAAGCATCCGGAGTACGCCGACAACGCGGTGATCCGCCGGCTGTGCGAACCCGAGCGGCAGATCATCTTCCGGGTGCCCTGGATCGACGATTCCGGCGCCGTGCAGATCAACCGGGGCTTCCGCGTCGAGTTCAACTCCGCGCTCGGACCGTTCAAGGGCGGCTTGCGTTTCCACCCCTCGGTGTACCTGGGCATCGTGAAGTTCCTGGGCTTCGAGCAGATCTTCAAGAACTCGCTGACCGGCCTGCCCATCGGCGGCGGCAAGGGCGGCTCGGACTTCGACCCGAAGGGCCGCTCGGACAACGAGATCATGCGGTTCTGCCAGTCCTTCATGACCGAGCTCTACCGCCACATCGGCGAGTACACCGACGTTCCGGCCGGCGACATCGGTGTCGGTTCCCGCGAGATCGGTTACCTGTTCGGCCAGTACAAGCGGATCACCAATCGCTGGGAGGCCGGCGTGCTGACCGGCAAGGGACTCACCTGGGGCGGCTCCCAGGTCCGCACCGAGGCCACCGGATACGGAACGGTGTTCTTCGTCGACGAGATCCTGCGGGCCAACTCCGATTCCTTCGACGGCAAGCGCGTCGTGGTCTCCGGCTCCGGCAACGTGGCCATCTACGCGATCGAGAAGGTGCAGGCGCTCGGCGGCACCGTGGTCGCCTGCTCGGACTCCAGCGGGTACATCGTGGACGACAAGGGCATCGACCTGCATCTGCTCAAGGAGATCAAGGAGGTGCGCCGCGGCCGGATCACCGAGTACTCCGACGCCCGCAGCCACGCGCACTTCGTGACCGGCCGCAGCGTGTGGCAGGTGCCCTGTGACATCGCGTTGCCGTGCGCCACCCAGAACGAGCTGTCCGGGACGGACGCGACCGCCCTGATCGAATCCGGATGCCGGATCGTGGCCGAGGGCGCCAACATGCCGTGTACCCCCGAGGCGGTGAAGTACTTCGGCGAGGCCGGGGTGACGTTCGCCCCCGGTAAGGCGGCCAATGCCGGCGGGGTGGCGACCAGCGCACTGGAGATGCAGCAGAACGCTTCCCGTGATTCCTGGACGTTCGCCGAGACCGAGGAGCGACTGGCCGAGATCATGGGCCGCATCCATGCCAACTGCCTGACCACCGCCGATGACTACGGCCAGCCCGGCAACTACGCGGCCGGCGCCAACATCGCCGGATTCATCCGGGTGGCCGACGCGATGGGGGCGCTGGGTCTGATCTAGTGATGTAGGCCACAATTGCCGCTGCGGTGTCACACCCCGGTCGGCGCCGGTGTCTTGAGGGCGTAACGATCTCAGACAGGAGAGCACCATGACCGACAAGACCCGCGTCATCGTCATCGGCGGCGGATACGCCGGCGTGCTGGCCGCCAACCACCTGCTGCAGCGGGCGGACATCGACGTCATCCTGGTCAACGCCCGACCAAAGTTCGTCGAACGCATCCGGCTGCACCAGCTCGCGGTCGGCAACGACGACGCCGTCGCCGACTACGGCGAACTGCTCGGTGAGCGGGTGCGGCTGGTGGTGGACACGGTGACCCGCATCGACTCCGCCGACCGCCGCCTCGAGCTGGCCTCCGGAACCGTCCTGGGCTACGACTACCTGATCTATGCGGTCGGCAGCAAAAGCGGTGCCGCACCCGAATTCGCTTACCGGCTCAGCGAATTGGAGGATGCTCAGCGGCTCGCCGCACGCCTGCAGGACGTCCCGGCGTCGGCACCGTTGGTGGTCGTCGGCGGCGGGCTGACCGGTATCGAAGCGGCTTCGGAGTTCGCCGGGTCCGGCGCCGTACGTCCGGTGACGCTGGTCGCCGGACCGGTCCTCGGACCGTCGCTGAGCGGGCCGGGCCGCAAGTCGGTCGCCAAGCAACTCGCCAAACTGGGCGTGACCGTCATCGAAGGTCCGACCGTGACCGAGGTCGACGCCCACCAGGTCACCCTGTCCGACGGACGCACGCTGGCCAGTGCGGCCACCGTGTGGACAGCCGGGTTCGGGGTGCCCGAACTGGCCGCCGAGAGCGGTTTGCGCACCGACGAGCTGGGCCGGCTGCTCACCGACGAGACACTGACCAGCATCGACGACGACCGGATGGTCGCCGCGGGCGATGCCGCCGCACCGTCGGGTCTGCCGCTGCGGATGAGCTGCCAGGCGGCCCTGCCGCTGGGCGCCCAGGCCGCCAATACGGTGCTGGCGCGTCTGGCCGGAACCGAGCCGGCCCCGGTCAACCAGGCCTTCACCGGGCAGTGCATCAGCATCGGCCGCGACGGCGGCACCATCCAGCTGGCCCGCACCGATGACACCGTGATCCGGCTCTACATCGGCGGCCGCACCGCGGCGCTGATCAAGGAACAGGTGTGCCGCGGCACGCTGTCGTTCCTGCGCAAGGAAGCCCGCAAGCCCGGCGCCTACTTCTGGCTCAAGGGCGGCAAGCGGGCACAGCGGCTGGCCGAAACCCAGGCCGTCCAGGCATGACCGAACACGCCGAGCGGTTCACCGCCCTGCGGCCGCTGCTGTTCACCATCGCCTACGAAATCCTGGGCTCGGCAACCGAATCCGATGACGTGCTGCAGGAGAGCTATTTGCGCTGGGCGGAGGTGGATCTGGATACGGTGCGCGACACCAAGTCGTATCTGGCCCAGCTGGTGACCAGGCAGGCCCTCAACGCGTTGCGCGCGGCGGCGCGGCGGCGTGAGGAGTACGTCGGCCCGTGGTTGCCCGAACCGCTGCTGGTGGACGCGCAGGATGCCGGCTCGGATGTGATTCTGGCCGAGTCGGTGTCGATGGCGATGATGGTCGTGCTGGAGACGCTGACCCCCGACGAACGCGCAGTGTTCGTGCTGCGGGAGGTGTTCGGGTTCGGACACGACGAAATCGCCGCTGCGGTCGGCAAGTCCACGGCCGCGGTGCGTCAGCTGGCGCACCGCGCCCGCGAGCACGTGCACGCCCGGCGCAAGCGATTCGAACCGGCGGACGCCACCGTCACCGAACAGCTCACCGCCCAGTTCTTCATGACCGCGGCCACCGGAGACGTCAACGCACTCATCGCGATGCTGGCCCCGGATGTGGTGTGGACGGCCGACAGCGACGGGCGGGTCAGTGCCGCGCGGCGCCCGGTGCACGGCGCGGACCGGGTGGCCCGGCTCATCCTCGGGCTGTTCCGGACTGCGGGCGACGAGGGACGCGTCGAACTGGCCAGCTACAACAATGCGCCGGCGCTCAAGCTCTACCTCGGCGAAAGTTTCGAGGGCATCATCACCGTCGAGATCACCGACGGCCGGATCTCGCACTTCTACGCGATGCGCAACCCGGAGAAACTGGTCACCGCGACCATCCCCCGCGCGATCAGCCGCTAGCTTCTGACACGCTAGGTCGGTGCGAATCGACCGACTCGGCCCACTCGGGGATGCCCCCGGGGTCCTGCGCTGGGTCGCCGACGCCGCCCGCCGTCGCGGTCTGCCCGGCCCGGCGGCGTTGATCGGTGAGTGGTTCGGGTCCAAGGCCGTCATCGCCCCGTCACTGGACGCGGTGCCGGCCACCGGCGTGTTCGACGCCCCACCCGGGGAGTCGACCGCTGTCGGCGGCGGCTGGTTCGGCTACCTGTCCTACCCGGACGGCCACGGCATTCCCCGCATCCCGGCGGCCGCGGGCGGTTGGTCCGACGCGGTGCTGCGCCAGGACGTCGACGGCCTGTGGTGGCATGAAAGCCTCTCCGGCGCAGCGCTTCCCGACTGGCTGTCCGGGATCGGCGAGTCCAGGCCCGGGCGCTACTCGATGGCGTGGACCGCGCCCGACCGCGACACCCACCTGGCCGGGGTGACGACCTGCCTGGAGGCCATCGCCGCCGGCGAGGTGTACCAGGCCTGCGTGTGCACGCAGTTCCGCGGCCGGATCACCGGCGACCCACTGGACTTCTTCGTCGACGCGGTGGCCCGGACCGCGCCGTCCCGGGCCGCCTACGTCGCCGGTGACTGGGGCGCGGTGGCCTCGCTGTCGCCGGAGCTGTACCTGCGCAGGCGCGGCGAGTCGGTCGCCTCCAGCCCGATCAAAGGCACACTGCCGCTGCATGAATCGCCGGCGCGGTTGCGCGCCTCGGTCAAGGACGTCGCCGAGAACATCATGATCGTGGACCTGGTGCGCAACGATCTGGGTCGCCTCGCGGTCACCGGGTCGGTCACCGTCCCGGAACTGCTGCGGGTGCACCCGGCGCCGGGCGTCTGGCACCTGGTGTCCACGGTCGCCGCGCGTATCCCGGCGCAGATATCGATGGCCGAGGTGCTCGACGCCACCTTCCCGCCGGCCTCGGTGACCGGCACCCCGAAGGGCCGGGCCCGGCAGCTGCTGCTGGACTGGGAGCCGGAACGGCGCGGAATCTACTGCGGTACAGTCGGTTTGGCGTCGCCCAGCGCCGGTACCGAACTGAACGTGGCGATCCGGACCGTCGAATTCGACGCGCACGGGACGGCAGTGCTGGGGGTGGGCGGCGGGATCACCGCCGACTCCGATCCGCTCGCCGAGTGGCAGGAATGCCTGCACAAGGCGGCGGCGATCGTCAATACCGCCGACAACGCTCGACCAGCAGCTCCGCCAGCCGCTCCGGTTCGCTGATCATCAGGTTGTGGCAGGTGTCGATCTCGATCAGGGTCTGCACCCCGCCCAGCGCCGCGATGCTCTTGCGCTGACACCTGGGCGACAACGCGCGATCGCGGGAGGTAAGGATCCAGGTGCGCGGGACCTCGCCCGGCATATCGGCGCGCGACACCGCCTCGTGGATGACTCCGGACGACTCGTCCACCAGCCGGTCCAGACTGAATGTTCGCTGGGAGCGCGTCATCCCGTTCGTATAGGCGTAGGTCGCCCACCACCGCGGAGTCGGACCGGGCGGCACATTCCGGCCGCGGCGCCGGACCAGCATCCCGCCCAGGCCGGAGAGGGTGTCGACCACCGCGCGCCCCTCCGGCGGGACGTGGGAGGCGGCGAACACCATCTCGCGCACTCGCTCCGCACCGAGGCGGGCCGCCACTCCCGGCGCCGTCAGCCCACCCAACGAGTGCGCCACCAGCACGACCTCGCCGAGGCCCGCGGTATCGATATCGCGCACCACAGATTCGGCCCAGTTCGCGATCGTCACCGTGTGCAGATCACCCGGCCGGGTGCGGCGGCCCGGCAGGTCGACGGCAAGCACTTCGATTTCGGGGGCCAGCAGGCCGATGGCGTCGACGGTGAGGTCCCAGCAATCCGCAGCGTGCCCGCCCCCGTGGATCAGAACGAGCCCGGGCGTCGTCGTCCGCATCAGCGCCCCCCGGCAGATTCATTCGCGTGACTTCAACACCGCATCGTAAAGCTCACGCCGTGACGGCGCCCCGGGATTGGCGGCGATCACCTGCGCGCAGGCGTCCTTGACCCGGGCGCCGTCGGAAGCCAGTTCCAGCACCTGCGCCACCAGGGTCGCCAGGTCCGCCTCCGGCACCGCACCGGCCAGCACCACGGTGATCTCGCCGAGCACCCCGTCGGCCGCCCAGTCGGCCAGCTCCCCGAGGGTGCCGCGTTTGATCTCCTCGTGGGTCTTGGTCAGCTCACGGCACACCACCACCGCGCGCTGCGGCCCGAGCGTCTCGACGGCGTCGCGCAGCGTGTCGGCCAGCCGGCGCGGGGACTCGAAGAAGACACAGGTGCGTTGTTCGCCGGCCAGCGCCGTCAGCCAGGTGCGCCGGGCGGACTGCTTGCGTGGCGCGAAGCCTTCGAAGCAGAACCGGTCGGTGGCCAGCCCGGACACGGCCAGCGCCGTCGTCACCGCCGACGGGCCGGGCAGGCAGCTCACCGTCAGACCCGCCTCCACGCACGCGGTCACCAGCCGGTAGCCCGGATCGTTGATCAGCGGCATGCCCGCATCGCTGATCAACAACGCGGTGGCGCCGGCGCGGATCTCGTCGAGCAGATACGGCACCCGGGTCGCCTCGTTCTGGTCGAACAGGCTCAGCACCCGGCCGGCGGGCGTGACATCGAGCGCGGCGGCCAGGCTGCGGGCCCGCCGGGTGTCCTCGGCGGCGACGATGTCCGCGGACGCCAACGCCTCGACCAACCGCTTCGAGGCGTCCCCGGGCTGGCCCAGCGGCGTGGCACCCAGGAGCAGTCGGCCTTCAGTCACCCCCGCAGCCTACGATCGTCGGTGATGACCGCTCCCGACACCGTGCTTCCGGAGCGCGCCGCACCCGTGATCAGCCCGGGCCCGCTCGTGCCGGTGCCGGATTTCGGGCCCGTCGACCGGCTGCAGGGCTGGATCATGACGGCCATCATCGGCGCGCTGGCCGCGCTGACCCGATTCCTGAACCTGGGATCGCCGACCGATGCCGGCACCCCGATCTTCGACGAGAAGCACTACGCGCCGCAGGCCTGGCAGATGCTGGGCAACAACGGGCTGGAGGACAACCCCGGATACGGGCTGGTGGTGCACCCGCCGCTGGCCAAGGGATTGATGGCCGTCGGCGAGGCGATCTTCGGCTACAACGGGCTGGGCTGGCGGTTCTCCGGTGCGGTGTGCGGGGTCGTCATCGTCATCCTCGTGGCCCGGATCGTGCGGCGGATCTCCCGTTCCACGCTGGTCGGGGCGATCGCCGGACTGCTCATCATCGCCGACGGGGTGAGCTTCGTCTCGGCGCGGACCGCGCTGCTGGACGTGTATCTGGTGGTGTTCGCCGTCGCCGCGTTCGGCGCGCTGATCGTGGACCGCGATCAGGTACGGGAACGGATGCACGTCGCGCTCATGGAGGGGCGCATCACCGAGACCCCGTGGGGTCCGCGGCTCGGGGTGCGCTGGTGGCGGTTCGGCGCGGGCGTGCTGCTGGGCCTGGCTTGCGCGACCAAATGGTCCGGCCTGTACTTCATCGCGTTCTTCGGCGTGATGACGCTGGCCTTCGACATCGCCGCGCGGCGCCAGTACCGGGTGCCGCGGCCGTGGCTGGGCGCGCTGCGCCGCGACGCCGGGCCGTCGGTGTACGCCCTGGTGCTCATCCCGTTCGGTGTGTACCTGGCCTCGTATGCGCGTTGGTTCGCCTCCGAGACCGGGGTGTACCGGCACGAGGTCGGCCGCAGTATCGGTGAGGGCGGATTGTTGCCCGACGCCATCCGGTCGCTCTGGTACTACACGTCTTCGGTGTACAAGTTCCATTCCGGGCTGACCAATGCCGCGGGCAACCACCACCCGTGGGAGTCCAAGCCGTGGACCTGGCCGATGTCGTTGCGGCCGGTGCTCTACGCCATCGATCAGCAGAACGTGCCGGGCTGCGGCGCGGAATCGTGCGTGAAGGCGGTGATGCTGGTCGGCACCCCGACCATGTGGTTCATCGCGGTGCCGGTGCTGGCGTGGGCGTGCTGGCGGACGTTCGTGCGCCGCGACTGGCGGTATGCCGCCGTGCTGGTGGGCTATTCGGCCGGATTCCTGCCGTGGTTCATCGACATCGACCGGCAGATGTACTTCTTCTACGCCACCGCGATGGCGCCGTTCCTGGTGATGCTGATCGCGCTGATCCTCGGTGACATCCTGTACCAGCCGAGGCAGAACGCCGAGCGACGGATGCTGGGCCTGATCGCGGTGAGCTGCTATGTGGCGCTGGTGATCACCAACTTCGCCTGGCTGTATCCGATCCTGACCGGGCTGCCGATCTCGCAGAGCACCTGGCAGATGCAGATCTGGCTGCCGTCCTGGCGGTAGTTGTTCCGCCGTTTTCTACGCCAGGGCTGCGATCGAGGGGGATTCGCGACCCTCCCGTAGAAAAACAGTGCGCGTGTTATCCACAGGCGGACGTGAACTCCCACGCTGAGGCTGCAGTCGTGTCGGAGGGGTGCGTGAGCGTTCGCCCATGGACATACCCTTCGTCGGCCCCGAGGCGCTCGGCGCCGGGCAACTCACCCGCGGTCAGTTGCGTTGGCGCTACAACCGGTCTCAGCCGCGGGTGTACCTCCGCACCGGCCAGGCGCGCACCCTGTCGTCCGATACCGTCGCCGCGTGGCTGTGGACGAGTCGGCGGGCGGTGATTGCCGGACGGGCGGCCGCAGCGCTGCACGGCGCGGTGTGGGTCGACGCCGCCACGCCGATCGAGTTGATCACCGCGCATGGCCGCAAACGGCCGGGCATCGTGGTGCGCGAGGAGAAGCTCGGCGAGGACGAGGTCTGCCGGATCGGGGATCTGCCGGTCACCACACCGGCCCGCACCGCGCTGGATCTGGCGCGGTTCCTGCCGCGCAACCAGGCCGTCGCGCATCTGGACGATCTGGCCGCGGCGACCGGTATCGACGCGGCCACCGTACTGGCGCTGGCCGCCAGATATCCCGGGCTGCGCGGCATCCGGAAGGCCCGCATCGCGCTGGACCTGATGGACGCGGGCGCGCAATCGCCGAAGGAGACCTGGCTTCGGTTGGTGCTCATCGACGCGGGCTTCGGCCGGCCGCGCACGCAGATCCCGGTGACCGACGGGTACAGCGAAGCATTCCTGGACATGGGATACGAGGACGGGCGGATCGGATTCGACTACGACGGCGCGATCCATCAGACCGACCGGCGACGATTCGTCCACGACATCGGCCGAGCGGAACTGATCGAGCGGCAGGGCTGGCTCGACATCCACGTGGTCGCCGAGCATTCGACCGGGTTCATCCTGCACCGGGCGCGGGAGGCTTTTGCCCGGCGCGGCCTTCCTGTCCCGCCGTTTTCTACGCGAGGGTCGTGAATCGCCCGCGCGCACGACCCTGGGGTAGAAAACAGCGCAGCAACGCTACACCGGGTCCCGGGCCGCCGGGCAGGTCATGCACCGCGGCCCGCCCCGGCCGGTGCCCGACCCCGCGACGGTCAGCACCTCGATCCCCGAGTCGGCCAGCCGCGCAGTGGTTTGCACGTTGCGCTCGTCGGCGACGACCACACCCGGCGACAAGGCCAGGATGTTGGTCCCGCCGTGCCCGGCCTCGATGACGCGCAGCCGGTCGACGCCCGTCGCCTCGGCGGCGGCCAGCACGAACGGCGCCTCGTCCTCGATCCGCACCCCGTCCGCGGACCGGCGGATGGTGAACGCCGACAACGCATCGACGAAGTCGGGCCGCATCACCACGGCGTCCACGTCGACCATGGTGCAGAGGGTGTCCAGATGCATCCGGCCGACCGGCACCGCCAGCACGGTCTGGGCCAGATCGTCGTCGAACAGGCTGCGCGCCAACGCCTCCGCGGCGGCCGGTGTGGTGCGCTCCCCCACCCCGATCGCGACCACCCCCGGCGCCGGCAGCAGCACATCGCCACCCTCCACCGGCGCCGACCGCGACTCGTAGGCCCGCCGCACCCCGAGGAACCGCGGATGGTGCGCGTAGATCAGATCCGTCAGCGAGGTCTCGCGCGCCCGGGACGGCAGGGACAGCGACGGGATCACCACCCGCGGGCCGACCCAGAACGAGGAGTCGCGGGTGTACATCAGCTGCGGCAGCGGATCGATGACGAAGTCGCCACCATGGTGCATCCGCCGCACCAGCGAGAGCTCATCGGCCGCGAGCGGCACCTCGGCGAACGTCATCCCCGCCATCAGCACATGGGCCAGATCGGCCGGCGTCAGCGTGCGTAGGTAGGCCGAAAGCTCCTGCGCCAGCGGCACTCCCAGCCGACGTGAATCGACGGCCGCGGAGATGCCGTGCATCCGCGCAGCCCCGGAGGCCAGGGCCTGCGCCAGCAGGTCCGCGAGCAGCAGCACCTCGACCCCACGCGAACGCAGGAGCGCGGCCAACCCATCGTGCTCCTGCTGTGCCGTGGCCGCCCGAACCTCATCGAGACCGTGCAGCTCGACCCCCGGCCGGTGCAGGATCACCACGCGCAGCGTGCCGACCTCGGAATCGGAGCCCAAAGCCACCATCCTCGAAACGGTAGCTCAACTATGGTTGAGGTGAATGGAGACGCACGAGCTGACACCGGGTGAGATGTCACTCCGTAGTGGGGTGGCGGTATCCGCGCTGCATTTTTACGAACGCGAAGGCCTGATCAGCTGCCGGCGGACTTCCGGGAACCAGCGCCGCTACCCGCGCGAGACGCTGCGCCGGGTGGCGTTCATCCGGATGTCGCAGCGCCTCGGCATCCCGCTGGCCCGGATCCGCGACGCGCTGGCGACGCTGCCGGAGGACCGGGTTCCCACCAGCAAGGACTGGGCCAGGCTGTCGGCGGGCTGGCGCCAGGATCTCGACGACCGGATCCTGCATCTGCAGCGACTCCGGGACAATCTCGCCGGCTGCATCGGCTGCGGCTGCCTCAGCCTGAAGGCCTGCCAGCTGGCCAATCCCAGTGACGTGCTCGCCGATCACGGACCCGGCGCGGCCAACCTGTAGAAATCGAACGCCTGTGCGATACCCTGGGATGGTGTCTCTGGCCGTTCAAGGGTCGCTCTTCGACCACGAAGAACGTCGTGACCTGGGCGCAGGCGCCTGGATCGACGTGCGCGCCGGCTGGCTCAACGGCTGGCTGGACGGGCAGGCGACGCTGTTCGACGAGCTCATGACCGCCATCCCGTGGCGCGCCGAGCGCCGACAGATGTACGAGCGGGTGCTCGACGTCCCCCGCCTGGTCAGCCATCACGACCTCACCGCGGGCCCGGCACCGCACCCGGCGATCGCCCGGCTGCGCCGGCGACTCAACGATATCTACGCCGGCGAACTCGGGGAACCGTTCACCAGCGCCGGACTGTGCCTGTACCGCGACGGCGCCGACAGCGTGGCCTGGCACGGTGACACCATCGGGCGCAGCAGCACCGAGGACACCATGGTCGCGATCGTCAGCCTCGGCGCGCGACGCACGTTCGCCATGCGCCCGCGCACCGGTGGACGTTCCCTGCGGCTACCGCAGGGGCACGGGGACCTGCTGGTGATGGGCGGATCCTGTCAGCGCACCTGGGAGCACGCCGTCCCGAAGACGGCACGCCCGACCGGTCCGCGGATCAGCATCCAGTTCCGGGTGCGCGACGTCCGTTAACCGCGCACGGCGGCGACCGCCGCGGTGAGCAGATCGCGTGCCTTCTGGGTGTCCACCGGGGCCACCGGGGTGTTCGGCACCACCAGCGGGTTGGCCGTCACGATCACCAGGTAGGAGTCGAAACTCGCGACGTAGTTGAACAATTCACCGCTGTGCGGCTTCCCGTCGACCATGGTCTGCACCACCCGATGGGTCCCCAGCGTGCGGACACCTTCGATCTGCGGAGATTCCACCACTTCGACCAGGCCGCGCACCCCGGGACCGCCGAAGCCGACCTTCTGGCAGTCCGGTCCGGGATCGTTGGGTGGGACCGGTTCCGAGGTCTCCACCGCGATCGCGATGAACCTGTTGCCCTTGCCCTCGGCGGTGGTGGCCGCCATGTTGCCCTGCGCTCCCTGCGGGATGGCAAGTCCGGCGGCGAATTTCGCGCAGGCCGCGGGCTCGACCTTGACCCCGGGCGGCACCGACTGCGGGGCAAGCAGTTTCGGGTCGATTCCGGTGGGTCCGGTGGTGGTCACCTGGAACTCGTCGCCGAAGGTCGACTTCACCTCGAAGACACCGGCAATCCCGGCGTCGGCGTCCGGTTCGGCTGCCGCGCATGCGGTCAGCGCGGCAGCGCAGGCGGTGAGGGCGAGCACCCGTGGGACAGACATCGCCGCCAATCTACCGGCCGGCCCCGCGAATCGCGGTGACCGTCTGCGTGAGAAGGCGCGCGGCGACCTCGGGACCCAGCGCCGGCAGCGCCGAGCCGGGATCGGTGACCACCGTCACCGACGCGACGTATCCCGACTCCAGATAGGCGCTCACGGTGTCGGCATGCGAACGGGTCTCGGTCCCGCCCTCCACGACGGTGGTGGCCACGGCGCTCATCGCGACCGTCGGCGTGTCGTGGATCTGCGGCGGCGCCACCGCGGTCACCGTGGCGGTGGTGCGCCCACCCGTCAGCGTCCACGCCGCGCAGCCGTCGGGCAGCGCGGCGGGTGTCCCGGGCCCGGACACCATGGCGTAGACGATGCCGCCCGGCCCCGAGGCCGACCAGCCGTGTACCGGGGTCCCGGGGGCCGGATCGGCCAGCACGCCGCACTGCGCCGGTGTCGCGGTCCAATCCGGTTTCATCCCCCAGAACGACGCCGGGGCAGCATGATCCGCGAGGTCTCCCACCTCGTAGCCGGGCGGCAGCTCGCTGCGTACCCGCGCCACGGCGGCCGGGTCGACGACGGCCGAGCCCGTCGCGACCGCGGTGCCGGACGTGACCGGCGGTGCGTCCGGTTCCCCGGCACATCCGGCGACGGTCAGGACCGCGCCCAGGACGATCACGTAGCCGCGCATAGCCTGTGGTACCACACGCGGGCCCGCAGAACCCCCGACAACCCGCCGGGCCCCGCGCCGACCGGTAACGTCGCGCACAAGATCGCCCACGACAGGAGACGTGATGAACAAGCAGACGACGGCGCGCGGTGTGGCCGCGGCGGCCGCGGCGCTCAGCCTCGCCCTGGCCGGTTGCGGCTCGGACACCAAGACCGAGACCGACGGCAGTGCCGAAGAGACCACCACCACGTCCGAGACTTCCGCAGCTGCCGAGGCAACCACCAGCGCCGCCGCCGCGCCGGCCGGTGAGAGCTACACGATCGCCGAGTACGTCAAGGACAACAAGATCACCGAGTCTCAGGTGAAGCGCGGCGACCCAGATGCCCCGACGGTGAATCTGCCGATGCCGCCGGGATGGGTCGACGCCGGCCCGGGGACCCCGGCATGGGCGTTCAGTCAGATCGTGTTCGCCGACCCGTCGATGCCGCCCCCGCCGCCGACCATCACCGCGATCATGTCCAAGCTCACCGGTGACGTCGACGGCGCCAAGATCCTGGAGTTCGCGCCCGGCGAGCTGAAGAACCTGCCGGAGTACAACGGCGGCAACGAGGGCCAGCCCGGCAAGCTCGGCGGCTTCGACGCCGTCCAGGTCGGCGGCACCTACGTCAAGGACGGCAAGAACCTGCTCGTCGCCCAGAAGACGACGGTCATCCCCACCGACGGCGGCGTGTTCGTGCTGCAGATCAACGCCGAGGGCACCGAGGAACAGATGGGCCCGCTGATGGACGCCACCGCCGCCATCGACGATCAGACGACGATCCTGCCGTAGGCGTCAGGCCCGCGATATCGCCGACGCGGCCGCGATCTGCTCGGCGGTCGGCCGGACACCGGTGTAGCGCTCGAACTGTTCGGCCGCCTGCAGGGCGATGACCTCGGCGCCGGTGATGACCTTGACCCCCGCCGCGCGGGCGGCGGTGATCACCGGGGTTTCCGAGGGCATCGCCACCACGTCGAACATCGCGTTCGCGGCACCGACCGCGTCGTCGTCGAAGGACTGCTCGCTCTCCTGCGGGGCACCGGCCATCCCGATCGGGGTGACGTTGACCAGGATCGGGGCGCGGCGTGCCCCGACCTCGGGGGCGTAGTCCCAGCCCACCCGGTCGGCCAGCGCGCGGCCGGTGCTGCCGTTGCGGGCCACGATGGTGCCGCCGCCGAAACCGGCGCCGGCGAAGGCCGCGGCCACCGCGTTGGCCATCCCGCCGCTGCCCCGGATGATGACGTGGTCGGCCGGGTCCAGCCCGTGCTGGGCGATGAGGGCTTGCACGGCAGAGTAATCGGTGTTCGACGCGGTCAGCCGGCCGTCGGCGTTGACGATGGTGTTGACCGATTCGATGACCCGCGCCGAGGGCTCGATCTCGTCGACGAGCGCCATCACGTCGGACTTGAACGGCATCGACACCGAGCACCCGCGGATGCCGAGCGCCCGCACCCCGCCGATGGCCGCGGCGATGTCGGTGGTGGTGAACGCCTTGTAGATGAAGTCGAGGCCGAGTTCGTCGTACAGGTAGTTGTGGAACCGGGTACCGATGTTGCTCGGCCGCGCCGCCAGCGAGATGCACAGCCGGGTGTCCTTGTTGATCGGCGGCCTGGCACCCGGCATCAACTCACCGTCCGCATCACGTGCCGCGCCATGTCGGCGATCTGTTGGTAGACGTCGGCACTCATCGTCAACGCGTCCCGCGCGGGCACGTCGACCTCGGTGATCACCACGTTGAGATCATCGCGCACCCAGTGCGCGCCGGCGCGGTCCATGATCGCGCGCATGCTGTAGTTGTCGCTGAGCACCCGCGCGGTGAAACGGGTGACGCCGCCGACGTGCGCGGCCACCGCGAGCGCCTCCATGAGGAAGGTGCCGATGCCCTTGCCCTGGTAGATGTCGGCGACGATGAACGCCACCTCCGCGGTGGTGACCCCGTGGCCCTCCCGCACGAAGCGCGCGTCGGCCACCACCGGCCCGTCCGCACCGGCGGTCATCACCCACACGAAGTGATCCACGTAGTCGACCTCGAACAGGTAGGCCATCAGCGCGGGCGCCGGTGCCCGGGTGCTCTGGAATCGGCGGTACAGGGTCTCGGCGGAGAATTCGATCGGCCCGCCCACGGTGCGCACGTTGTCCCCCGGCAGCACCGGCCG
Organism: Mycobacterium sp. AMU20-3851; assembly: GCF_043974665.1. Classification (NCBI taxonomy): domain Bacteria; kingdom Bacillati; phylum Actinomycetota; class Actinomycetes; order Mycobacteriales; family Mycobacteriaceae; genus Mycobacterium; species Mycobacterium sp. AMU20-3851. The sequence goes on along the minus strand of NZ_CP146371.1, from coordinate 981,146 downwards.
CAGATGCAGGACCAGATGGTCGCGCAGGGCGATCTCGATGGGCGTGATGTAGGTGGCCAGCCGCTGGCGCGCAGTGCGGACCAGCCGTTCCATCACCTTGGGCAGGTGCAGCATCTCGGTGAACGCATCCCGGTTGCCGACCCACCCGGTCAGCTCGCTGCCCGCCACCACGGTGGCGCTGCGCTCGGTGTGGCGCAGCAGGGCGATCTCCCCGACCACGTCACCGTCCCCGAGGTGCGCGACGGTCGCCTCACCGTCGTCGCCGAGGTGGGTGACCGTCACCTCACCGGAGTCGATGAGCAGGAAGGTCAGCGCCGCATCTCCCTGCCGCATCAGCACCTGTCCGGGCGACGCAGCCAACGGTTCGACCTGCGCGGCGAGCGGCAGCAGGGTGTCCGCGGGGCAACCGGCGAAGAACTCCAGAGCGGCCAGTTCGTCGGCACGGACAGCGGTCACACCGGACACCCCACGAGGCTACGGCGGCCAGGTCGGGGTCGGCAACAACCCCGTATCCGGCATTTGCTATGTATTCGCAAAAACAAGCACTTCGGGGGGTTTTCTACGCACGAGTCAGATAGGTGTGGCAAACTCCGCGTATGACACATTCGCTGCGCCGAACTCGCGGGCGCCCTCGAGCAGCTAACGGTGCTGAAACCCGTGAACGGATAATCTCTGCTGCCCGGCAGGTTTTCAGCGAACTTGGCTACGATGCGTCGACGTTTCAGGCGATCGCCGAACGCGCGAATCTCACCCGCCCGGCAATCAATCATTACTTCGCCAACAAGCGAGATCTCTACAGTCATGTGCTGGCAAGCACCAGCACCGTGATGTTCGAGGCCGGTGTAGCCGCCGCGGCGAACGAGACGACTCTGCTCGGCAAACTGTCTTCCTTCATGAACGGGATGCTCGCCGCGCACCGCGAATCCGATTCGGCGGCCGCCTTCCTGGTCACCTCCATGCTTGAGTCGTTCCGCCACCCCGAGCTGAAGAACGACGATTACGCGCCGCGCGAAGATGTGCGCCAGTTCCTGAGCACCGCCGTCAGCGACGCCGTCGAAAACGGCGAGCTCTCCGACGAAGCCGACGCCTCAGCACTGGTCGAGATGTTGCTGGTACTGATGTTCGGGATGGGTTTCTACGCCGGATTCGTGGGCACCGACACCGAGGTGGCCGCGGTACTGGATAAGTTGCAGAGGTTGTTGTCCAACGAACTGTGGCAACTGCAGGAGCCCGCCGCGAGCTGACGCCGCCGGGCCCGCCGACGCGAAGGGTGGACCCGGAATGGACCAGCAGACCTACGACAAGGGTCGCGAGATCCGCAGCGCGGTGCTCGGCGCCGAGTACGTCGAGCGCGCCGCGCAGACCGCCGACGAGTTCTCCCGCCCGTTGCAGGATCTGGTCACCGAGTACTGCTGGGGCGCGGTGTGGGGCCGCGACGGGCTGGAGCTCAAGACCCGCAGCATGCTCAATCTGGCGATGATCGCCACGCTGAACCGGCCGCAGGAGTTGCGCACCCACATCCGCGGCGCCCTGAACAACGGGGTCAGCCGCGAGGAGATGCGCGAGGTGTTCCTCCAGGTGGCCGTCTACGCCGGAGTCCCCGCCGCGGTGGACAGCTTCCGGATCGCCCGGGAGGTCCTCGCCGAGCTGGACGCGGCCGGCGCATGACCGTCGGCTTCATCGGCCTCGGCAACATGGGCTTCCCGATGGCGCGTCGGCTGCTGGACGCCGGCCACCATCTGACGGTGTTCGACACCCGGGCCGAGGTGCTCGACATCGCCGCCGGGCTGGGCGCGACGCCCGCCGCTTCCCCGACCGAGGTCGCCGACCGCGCCGATACCGTGCTGGCCAGTCTGCCCTCGGTGCAGGCCTCCGCCGACGTGGCCGCCGCGGTCGCCGACGGGTCCCGCGTCTCGCACTACATCGACCTGTCGACCGTGGGCGCCCAGCAGGCCGCCCACACCCATACCCGACTGGCCGGCGCCGGGATCGCCGCGCTGGACTGCCCGGTCAGCGGCGGAGTGCGCGGAGCCGAGAACGGCACGCTGGCGGTGATGGTGTCCGGCTCCCGGGAGGCGTTCGAGACGGTGCGCGCCCTGCTGGAGACGCTCGGCCGGCCCATCTTCATCGCCGAGTTGCCCGGGGCCGCGCAGACCATGAAGTTGGCCAACAACCTGCTGGCCGCCACCACCCTGGCCGCCACCGCCGAAGCGGTGGTGCTCGGTGTGAAGGCCGGGCTGGACCCGAGCGTGATGATCGAGGTGTTCAACGCCGGCTCGGGCGCCACCCACGCCAGCCGCGACAAGTTCCCCCGCGCCATCCTGCCGCGCACATTCGACTTCGGCTTCGCGACCGGTCTGATGGTCAAGGACCTCCGGTTGTGCCTGCGGGAGGCCGCCGAGCTTGGTCTGGACCTGCAGGTGTCCGAGGCCGTCGGGCAGCCTTGGGAGGCCGCCCTGGCCGACCAGGGCGCCGACTCGGATTTCACCACCATCATCCGGCCGATCGAGGACGCCGCAGGTGTCATCGTCGACGGCCGCCACGACGAGAGGAACGGCCGTTCATGACCCGCGTTGACCCGCTGCACACCAAGGACTGGCCACCGCAGATGCGCGACGCCCTGGCGGCGATGAACCCGCCGGTGCGCCGTCATCCCCGGCTGCCGACCGAGGGACGCCCCAAGGGCCTCAACGTGCTGGGCGCGATGGCCTATCACCCGGAACTCGCGCGGGCATTCTTCACCTTCAACGGGCACCTGCTGGGGGCCAGCACCCTGACTCCGCGCCAGCGCGAGCTGCTGGTGCTGCGCACCGCGACGCTGCGGCAATCCGAGTACGAGTGGGCTCAGCATGTGGTGATCGCCGGCGACGTCGGCATCTCGGGCGAGGAGGTCGCCGCGATCGAGGCCGGCCCCCAGTCACCGATCTGGTCGGAAATCGACGCCGCGCTGCTGCGCACCGCCGACGAACTCGTCGCCGACGGGGTCATCGGCGACGCCACCTGGGCCACGCTCACCGCGCATCTGGACACCCAGCAGATCCTGGACGCGATCTTCACCGTCGGCGCCTACGAGACGCTGGGGTGGATGCTGCGGTCGTTCGGCGTCGAACTCGACGAGGACGTGCGGACGTATCTGGCCGAGAACGGTCCGGGTCAGGCGATCAGCCCGAGCTGACGGAAGATCGCCTTGCGCACCTTGGGTGCCTGCGAATTGATCGGCAGGCCGCCGATCGGCCAGTCGTGGTACTGCCCGACGCCGACGACGGTGGAGACCGACGCGCCGGCCGCATTCGCCCGCTCGTGGAAGAGCAACGTGTCCGGTAGCACGAATTCCAGCGATCCGACATAGACGGTGGTGGGCGGAAGAGCTTGCAGCACTTCGTCTTCCAGGAACAGCGGACTGATCATCGGGTCCCGCGGATCCAGGCCGTCACCCCAGTGGTTCTCGTCGGCGTAGAACTCCAGATTGTCCAGGTCGAGGATCGGGTCGTCGATGGCGAAGGCATCGGGATTGGACAGCGACAGGTCCGGGGTGAACGACACGAGCACCATCGCCGACGGCAGCTCGTCACCGCGCAGCACCAGGTCGCGGATGGCGCCCAGGGCCAGGTTGGGCCCGGCCGAATCGGCGTAGATGCTCACGTTCTCGGCACCGTCGGTGGCGATCCGGGCGGCGATGAAGTCCGCCATGGCGGGCACGATGTTGACCGCGGCACCGCGCTCGGTGGTGGCCAGCGGATAGATGGGCACCACCACCGTGGCGCCGGTGCGCCGCGCCATATCCGCATAGTCGAGCCAGTGCAGGGCAATGGGTTCCAGGATGAACCCACCGCCGTGCACCGCGATGACGGTCTTGCCCGACGGCTCCGGCGGGACGAACTCCCAGACCTTCCACGACTCGCCGGGAGCAACCTCGAATTCGGTGCGCTTGACCTCGAGGCCGAACTTGGCGAAGAACGGCGGGTTGGAACTGGCCATCGCCTTGCCGAGTTGGCCGTACAGATTCACCCCGATGAACCGCGACACCTCCCGGATCACCCGCAGCGCGGCGACCGCGATCCGATCGAACAGCGTCGGGCCTGCGGTGTAGGTGACGGTGCCGGGCGCCACCGCGGGAACCGCCGATGACGTCTGCACCTGCGAGACCTCCGCGGTGGTCGAGGATCTCGGCTCCAGGTCGCGGCGGGCGAAGGCCGCCAGCGTCCACAGCTGCGGCCCCGCGCCCGGGAGGTGTTTGGACGGTCCCGCGTCGGGACCCAACGATGAACCGGCCGAGGCCTTCTCGACCCGAGCGGACGGTCCGGCGGTGGCGTCGACCTCGGGTTCGGCCGACCGAGGCTGGGGCGCCGCCGTGCCCGGGACGGGCACCGGATCCGGTTCGGGTTCCGCTGCCGCGGGGGTCTGCCCGGGCTTCGGTTGTGCGGGTTCGGGGTCCGTGGACTCCGCCTTCTCAGTGGGTACGGTGACCCGTTCATCGTCGGTGGCGCGCTGGTGGCCGCGGCGCGGCCGGTCCGCGCGCTTGACGGTGCGCCCCTTCGGCGGTTTTGCGGCCGGCTCATCTTCGGCGGCGTCCGGTTCGGAGGCGTCCGGGTTGGCGGTCTCGGCCGGCTTCTGCGGCGCCGGGGAGGTGTCGTCGGGCGCCGACGACTCCGCAGATTCCGCGGAACTCGGCGCCGAATCGGTGGCTGCGGGGCCACCCTCGTCGGCGTGGGCGACCCCCGCGCCCCATCCCGCGACCGCCGCGCCCACCCCCAGCGCGACCGCAAGTGCACCGACCCGACCCACGTATTTCTCGACCCCCATACCGATATCCCTACCGAAATCCCGCGGCATCCGTGACGGTTTCGACCGGTTTTCCTCCGTTTGCCGACAGAATCGTTTCCGCAGGCAACAACCTTTGCGTCAATTAGCGGGTTTCGTTCGATATGCGCACGCGCCGGGGCTGTGTGACGCGGCTCTCATGCCCAGGATGGGGCCGTCTCCTACCACGGTCGCAATTCAAGATCGCCCCCGGGCACGATGCTCCGGCCCCGCCGGGTTCGTAGCGTCGAATCATGACACAGGCACAACCCTTACGAGGGTCTCCGATCAGTTCGATACCGTTGCCACGCATCAATTCTCGGCGCTGGGTGGCACGGCTGGCGGCGTCCGTGCGCCAGTGGCAACGCAACGCCGATTACCGCGCCGTGAAGCGGGAGGCGTTCATGGAGGACGCCGCCATGGCCCGCGAGATGTACCGGCTCTAACCGCTGGCCGATTCAAGTATCCCGACGAACTCCCGCAGCGGATCCGGTGAGGTCGCCGCGTCACCGATGAACGGGTGCGCCAACTGCAGGATCAGGAACAGGTTGGTGGCCACCAGGACCCCGACTATCGCCACCATCGGATAGTGCAGCGACGGCCTCTCCACGCCGTAGACAATGGCGGTGCCCAGCACCAGCGCGCTGGTCAGGAAGATGACCGCCCACAGGGGCCAGGGCGCGCCGTCGTCGTCACGAGCCTGCAGCAACCGCACCGTCCGGGCCTGGCTGACCTTGTCGAGGTTGGTCAAAGACGTTGCCAGACGCGTCTTCTGCGTGTCCGTCGCCGGGACGACCTGTTCGTAGGCCCGGTAGAGGCCGGCCAGCGCGCGGTCCGCCTCCGCACTACGGTCGCCCGTACCGGGCCATTCCGCCAGCGCCGCCTTCCCGTAGGTCAGCAGCGCGGCGCGCAGATGCCCGGCCTCCTGGTCACCGAAAATGACGGTGTCTCTTGCCAGCTGCACCGCCGCTGCCCCCTCGGCGCGGACGTTGGCGTCAGCGGTGTTGATGTGGCCCCACATCGCCGAGACGACGAACCCGATGAAGAACGCGTAGACGAAGCCGATCACCCCGTAGGTGAACCGGGTGACGTCGTTGTGGTCCTCGCCCGTCAGGTGCGGGAACCGGCGGCGCACGACGCGCTGCAGCAGCACCGACCCGCCGGCCACCACGACGATCAGGATGACGAGCAGCCAGCCGGCCGGGATGTGGCTGACCAGCCATGCACTCATGGGCTGACTGTACGGCTACATCCGCGATATCACCGCGAGCAACGCCAACACATCATCTGGCTTCACCCGTCCGAACCGCGCGTCCGAGGACCGATAGCAACTGCAGTTTCTGATAGGAATCGCCGCCCGGAGCGGCGGTGTACACCAGCAGCGTATGGGATTCCTCGGGGTCCAACAGAATTTGGCAGTTCAGTTCCAGCGCACCGACTTCCGGATGGCAGTACCGCTTGACAGCACGCGGTTTGATACCGATTTCATGCCGGTCCCACAGTGTCCGGAACTCCTCGCTCTGCCCGCTCAGTAGCTCGGCCAACTGAGCACCCTTGGAGTCGGGACCGCGCAATCCAAGGATGCCGCGTAACCCGGAAACGTACATCCGCGAATAAAATTCGTGATCCTCAGGCGGGTAGATCGCGCGAGCTGCGGGATCGGTGAACCAGCGGTAGCCGATACTGCGCGCCGGACCGGTGTACCGGGTCAGATCGCCCATCAGCGCGATACCCAGCGGGGTCTGGCGCAGCGTCTCTCCCAGTTCGGTGACGATCTCGGCCGGGGTGTCGGTGAGCCGGTCGAAGATCCGCAACATGCCGGGACCGATGTGGTCGGTGCCGGCGCCCCGCGCCGGGGGTCGATGCCCGGCCAGCCGGAACAGATGGTCGCGTTCATCGCGGGACAGGTGCAGTCCCTGGGCGATCGAGGCGATCATCTGTTCCGAGGGCTGCGGTCCGCGTTCCTGCTCCAGCCGCGCGTAGTAGTCCGTCGACATGTGGCACAGCGCGGCGACCTCCTCACGGCGCAGTCCGCTGATGCGCCGACGCCGGCCACGCGGCAATCCGACATCCTCCGGTTGCAGGGCCCCGCGCCGATGCACCAGGAATGCGGCCAGTCCGGATCGATCGATCATGTCCGTCATTGTCGCTGGGCACCGCACGGTCAACCACGGATCATCAGTCCGTGGATACCGCGCCGTCATGCGGGCAGGGTCGTGACCATGGCACCTGAACTCCACGAACTGACCATTCCGGACCTGAGCGGCAAGCGCGCCGTGGTCACCGGAGCCAGCGACGGTATCGGTCTCGGCATCGCCACCCGGCTGGCCGCGGCCGGCGCGGAGGTCGTGATGCCGGTCCGCAACCCGCGCAAGGGTGCCGCCGCCATCGACGCCATCCGTGCCGAGCACCCCCAGGCGCGGTTGAGGCTGATGAACCTCGACCTGTCGGCGCTGGCCTCGGTGGCCGACCTCGGAGCCGAACTGCGCGCCGAGGGCTCCCCGATCCACCTGCTGATCAACAACGCCGGTGTGATGACCCCGCCCGGGCGGCAGACCACCGCCGACGGGTTCGAATTGCAGTTCGGAACCAACCATCTGGGGCATTTCGCGCTGACCGCACAGCTGCTACCGCTGTTGAGGGCCGGCGGCGCCCGGGTCACCACGCAGACAAGCGTCGCCGCCCGCAGCGGGAGGATCAACTGGGCCGATCTGAACTGGGAACGGTCCTATGACGGGATGGCCGCCTACCGTCAGTCCAAGATCGCGTGTGCGCTGTTCGGGCTGGAGCTCGCCCGACGCAGTGCCTCTGCGGGCTGGGGTATCACCAGCAACATTTCACATCCGGGCGTGGCACCGACCAACCTGCTTGCGGCCCGGCCGGAGGTCGGGCGCGCCGAGGACACCCTGGGCGTGCGGATGATCCGATTGCTCTCGGCGCGCGGCCTGCTGGTGGGCACCGTGCGCAGCGCCAAACTGCCGGCGCTGCTGGCCGCGACGGCCGCCGAGCCGGGCGTGTTCTTCGGGCCACAATGGCCGGGAAACGCCGGCGGCCCGCCGGGGGAACAGAAGCTATGGAAGCCGTTGCGCGCGAACGAGAGCGCCGTCCGGCTGTGGGACGAATCGGTGAAACTCAGTGGCGCGTTGTGGGCCTGATCAAACCCCGTCGCCAACTCATACCGACAGGTCGGCCGCTGAATCGTCGGTGGAAAACCAATTCGGCCATCGAGGGTTCGATGGCCGAATCTTTGGTGGAGCTAAGGGGAATCGAACCCCTGACCTTCTCGATGCGAACGAGACGCGCTACCAACTGCGCTATAGCCCCTTGACCGATAAGCAGGCTACCAGTACCACCCGCCCCGGCAGAAACCGGCCGCTACTGGCCCGCCGCGCGCGGCAGATCGTAGTCACGGGAGAAGCGCGCGTACGCCAGGTGCTCGAACGCCGGGTCCTCGTCGTCGATCTCCAGGACGGCCGCACCCGGGCGGCGCAGCCGTGAGGGCACCACGTCGAACTCGCCGTCACCGGTGTTCTCCACGCCGAGCCGGGACCGCATCACCCGCTGGGCACGGCGGCGCCGCAGCTGCTCCTCGATGCGGGTCTGGCGGCGCAGGTAGGCCAGGTACAGCACGGTCACCGCAACCACCGAACCGACCAGCCACCACAGGGTCGGCGACACCACGGCGGCCAGCACCGCGGAGATCACCATCACCACGGCCATCGACAGCAGCACCCGCTTGCGGAAGGTGTACTTGCGCGCGCTGACCGCCTGCGCGGTCTTGGACTCGTAGCGGTTCCGTCGGGCCGAGGCCATCGACTCGGCCAACGCCGGCTCGTCGTCGTCCTCCAGGCCGTCCTCGGCTTCCAGGCCGGACGTGTCGTCGACGTACTCGTAGTCGTCGGCCTCGTCCACCTCGTCAGCGGCGTCCTCGGTGACCACCTCTTCGGTGACCTCCTCGGCATCCTCGAGGCTCTCCTCGGTGGCCTCGGCCACCGGCTGCGGGGCGGTCTCCGGCTCCGCCGCGTCGAAGTCGAGGGTCAGTTCCTCGGGCTCTTCTTCGGCCTCGGCCTGCTTTTGGAAGGACTCCCCGATCGGCAGCGCGCCGGAGTCCTCGTCGACCACGTCCACGTCGAGGTAGGGCGATTCCTCCACCTCGGGCGCGGCGGCGGCCAGCACCACCGACCGCGGGCGGTCGTCGTCGTCGAAGTCGGCCTCGTACTCGTCCTCGGCAGGCCGCCAGTCCGGGTCGCTGTGATGACCGGCCGCGGCACGGGGTCGCCGGAGCCTGGCGTTGCGCCCGGAATTGAGCACCCGGGTCGCCAAGGCGACATCGCTGGTGCGCCGGACATTGTCGCGTTTGCTCACCAGCATCGGCACCAGCACGAAGAGCCACAGCACGACGAGGGAGATCCACAACAGAGATTGGGGGATGCTTGGCATGGCGCCTTTCCTTTCCCCTTCAGGCTAGGTCTGTGACCAGCGCATCCGTCCGCGGCGCGCCGAGGTCAATTACACACCTGTAATTCACCGGATACAAGCACCATCAGCCACATAAGTCACACGTGTAACAAAATCTCGTGCCGAATGCCGCCGTTTTCTACTCGAGGGTCGCGAATCATCCCCGAATACGACCCTGGTGCAGAAAACGGCGCGCGGAACTCAGGTCCAGCTGGCCCGGCCCGAGCGGACCAGCGCGGCGGCCACCGAACCCTGGACCTCCTCGACGGTGATCGCCACCAACAAGTGATCCCGCCACGCACCGTCCACATCGAGATATCGCTTGAGCAGGCCCTCTTCCCGGAAACCCGCCCTGGCCAGCACCGCGCGGCTCGGCGCGTTCTCCGGGCGGACCGTGGCCTCGACCCGGTGCAGCATCACCGGCCCGAAGGCGTGGTCGAGCCCGAGTGCCAGCGCCCCGGTGGCCACCCCACCCCCGGTGAACTGACGGGCCACCCAGTAGCCGATCCACGCCGAGCGCAGCGCGCCGTGCGTGATGTTGCCGATGGTGATCTGCCCGGCGAACTGCCCGTCCACCTCGATGACCAACGGCAGCATCCGCCCGCGGCGCGCTTCGCCGCGCAGCCCCGAACACACCGTCGGCCACGAGGAGAGCGCGTGCCGCATCTCCCAGGTCGCCTCCGAGCTGGGCTCCCACGGTTCCAGGTGGTCACGGTCGGCGAGGCGGAGCCGGCTCCATTGCGCCCCGTCGCGCAGCCGTACCGGCCGCAGCCCCACCATGCCGCCGGGCACCCGAATGGGCCCCACCGGGACCGGCCACCCGGGGTGCGCCGGACTGGTCCGCCAGCGGTTCACGCGGTTCAGCCGCGTTGAGCCAGGAAGGCGACGTCGACGACCTCGCCGGTGCGGATCTGTTCGGCCTCACTGGGCACGATGACCAGGCAGTTGGCCTCGGCCAGGGTGGCCAGCAGGTGCGACGAGGCTCCGGGTGCGCCGCCGAGCGCCTGCACCAGATACTCGCCGGAGTCCTGGTCGCGCATCAGCTGACCACGCAGGAAACCCTTGCGGCCGGCCACCGAGGTGATCGGGGCCAGCGTGCGGGCCTCGATGACCCGGCGCATCGGCTGACGCTTGCCCAGCGACATCCGGATCAGCGGCCGCACCATCACCTCGAACACCACGAGGGCGCTCACCGGGTTGGCGGGCAGCAGGAACACCGGCACCCCGTCCCGACCGAGCTGGCCGAAACCCTGCACCGACCCGGGGTGCATGGCGATGCGCACCACCTCCATCTCACCGAGCTCGGCGAGCACCCCACGCACCGCCTCGGCGGCGGCACCGCCGACCGCCCCGGCGATCACCACGACCTCCGAACGGCTGATCTGTCCCTCGACGACCTCGCGCAGCTTCGCCGGGTCGGTGTCGACGATGCCGACCCGGTTCACCTCCGCTCCGGCATCGCGGCCGGCCGCGGCCAGCGCATAGGAGTTGACGTCGTAGACCTGCCCGTTGCCGGGTGTGCGGGTGACGTCGACGAGCTCACCACCCACCGAGATGACCGTCATCCGCGGCCGCGGGTGGACCATCACCTTGTCCCGGCCCACCGCCGCCAGCAGGCCCACCTGGGCGGCGCCGATGATGGTGCCGGCGCGCACCGCGACGTCACCGGGCTGAACATCGTCACCGGTGCGCCGGACATACGCGCCCGAGCGCACCCCACGCAGCACCCGGACCCGGGACTGCCCGCCGTCGGTCCAGCGCAGCGGCAGCACCGCATCGGCCAGGGTCGGCATCGGCGCCCCGGTCTGCACACGTGCCGCCTGCCGCGGCTGCAGCCGACTGGGCGTGCGCGCACCGGCCTCGATCTCGCCCACGACCGGCAGGCTCACCTCACGATGCAGCCCGTCGTCATCGGTTCCGCCCACCGCGAGCACGTCGACACTGCGCACCGCGTAGCCGTCGATCGCCGCCTGGTCGAAGCCGGGCAGGGGACGCTCGGTGACCACCTCTTCGGCGCACATCAAGCCCTGGGATTCGGCGATCGCCACCCGTACCGGACGGGGAGCCACCGCAGCGGCCGCTACTCGAGCCTGCTGCTCCTCAACCGAACGCACCGCATGCCTTTCTCCTGTCCAAGACCCGCCGTGCTGTCGTTAATTCTCGGCCAGGCCCAATCGCTCGACCAACCATCGCCGCAATTCGGGCCCGTAGTCGTCGCGTTCCAGAGCAAAGTCAACCGCAGCCTTGAGGTAGCCGCCGGGATTTCCCAAGTCGTGTCGGGAGCCGCGGTGCACGACCACATGCACCGGGTGGCCCTCCTCGATCAGCAGCGCGATGGCATCGGTGAGCTGGATCTCGCCGCCGACACCCCGGTCGACCCGGCGCAACGCATCGAAAATGGCCCGGTCGAGCACGTACCGGCCGGCGGCCGCATACGGCGACGGGGCGTCCTCGGCCTTGGGCTTCTCCACCATGCCCTTGACCTTCAGAACATTGGGATTGGCCGCGTCGGGAACCACCTCGACGTCGAAGACGCCGTAGGCGCTGATCTCGTCGCCGGGCACCTCGATGGCGCACAACACCGACCCGCCGCGTTTGGCGCGCACCTTCGACATGGTCTCCAGGACGCCGGTCGGCAGCACCAGATCGTCGGGCAGCAGCACCGCGATGGCGTCCTCGTCGGGCAGGAGCTTCTCCTCGACGCAACCGACGGCGTGCCCCAGACCCAACGGCTCGGCCTGGACCACGGCCTCGACCTTGATCAGGGCGGGCGCGCGGCGCACCTTCTCCAGCATCACGTGCTTGCCGCGAGCCTCCAGGGTGCCTTCGAGAATGAGGTCCTCGACGAAGTGCGCGACGACGCCGTCCTTGCCTTCGGAGGTGACGATGATCAACCGCTCGCCGCCCGCCTCGGCGGCCTCGGCGGCCACCAACTCGATTCCGGGGGTGTCCACCACGGGCAGAAGTTCCTTCGGAACCGTCTTGGTCGCCGGAAGGAAACGGGTCCCCAGACCGGCCGCGGGGACCACGGCGGTCCTCGGAATCGGTACCTGTGCCTGTGTCATCGTTGACACACTAATGCCCATTCATGGTTGAGGCGAAGGGTGTCGGCGCAAAGGTGGTAATCCTGACGAAACCCGCGCTCAGAAAGAGGATTCTCGCGGCTCGGCGGGCGGTCCCGGCCGCCGAGCGGGCAGCCGAAACCCAGTCTCTGCAAACGCAAATAATCGAACTTACCGCCGATGTGGGCACCGTGTGCGGCTACATCCCGGTGGGGTCCGAACCGGGTGCCGCGCCGGGTGATTCGGTGCCGTTGTTGGAGGCTTTGACCGGGGTTCGGGTGCTCGTGCCGATCGCGCGTACCGGGTTGCCGATGCAGTGGGCCGAATACCGGTCCGGCGCGCTGGTGGTCGCACCGTTCGGACTGCGCGAACCCCCGCCGCCCTGGCTGCCGCCGGAATCCATCGCCGAGGCGTCGGTGATCCTGGTGCCCGCGCTGGCGGTGGACCACCGAGGCGCGCGGCTGGGCCGCGGCGCCGGTTTCTACGACCGGGCGCTACCGCTGGCCGCCCCGTCCGCTCGTCTGATCGCGGTCGTGCGGGACGAGGAACTGGTCGACGAACTCCCGGCCGAACCGCACGACGTACCGATGACCCATGCCCTCACCCCCGGACGTGGTCTGGTGGCGCTCGGATCGCGGGAATGATCTGACCCACGTAGCGGTTCTGGCACTTGAGCCGCTAGAGTGCTAGAAGGTTTGACAGTCTCGGAGGTTTTCGTGCCTACCTATTCCTACGCGTGTACCGAATGTGACAATCGGTTCGACGAGGTCCAGGCGTTCAGCGACGATGCGCTGACCACTTGCCCCAAGTGCAGTGGACGGCTGCGCAAGTTGTTCGGCTCGGTGGGAGTGGTGTTCAAGGGCAGCGGCTTCTACCGCAACGACAGCCGCGACTCCTCGTCGTCGAGCAGCCTGGCCGGCTCCTCGAAGACCAGTGAGAGCTCGTCCTCGGGCTCCTCGGACTCCTCGAGCAGCACCTCGACCGCATCGTCGTCGAACTCCTCGAGCTCCGCGTCGAGTTCCGCTCCGGCCGCCGCCGCGTCCAGCTAGCGGACTTATCCACAGGTGACCGATCGGCATCTGCCCTTGGCGCGCCGATCGGCCTAGGGTTGCCCCGGTGGGGGAATCGCTGAATCCGTCGCTGCTGTCGCGGTTGCGCCGCGCCGCGCGTCCGGACTGGTCACGCACGGTTGCTGCACGCCGCACCGCGGCCGGGCTGCTCGTCGTCCTGGCTGCCGTCGCGGCCCTGCGCCCCGACCCGGCCGGGCAACGCCACGACGTGGTCGTCGCGCTGCGTGACCTCTCCCCCGGCACCGCGCTCACCGAATCCGACGTCGGTCTCGAATCACGTTTGGCGGCAACGATTCCCGACGGCGCATCGCGCGACATCGAGGACACCCTCGGAGCCACCCTGGCCGGCCCGACGCGGCGCGGCGAGGTGATCACCGATGTGCGCCTGCTCGGGTCACGGCTGACGGTGGCCAGCGCGGGTCCGGACGCGCGCATCGTGCCGCTGCACCTGGCCGACGACGCGCTGGTCGACCTGGTCCGTCCCGGTGATGTCGTCGACGTCCTCGCCGCCGGCAGCACCCAGGCGGGCCTGGACTCCCCACCCGAGGTGATCGCGACCGAAGCGATCGTCGCGCTGGTCTCGGCCGCGTCCACCGGCCCGGCGGGAGCCTCCGAGCGGGTGGTGCTCGTGGCGCTGCCCCGCCATGCCGCGAACGCGGTGGCCGGCGCGGCACTGACCAGGCAGATCACAGTCACATTTCACTGACCGACCGCATCCGAGCACTCAGCTAGGGTATTTGCGTTTAATGGCTACCGAATGGTGGCCACCTGACTTGCTGGAAGGGTCCCCGCATGATCAAAGGTTTCAAAGAGTTCCTGTTGCGCGGCAACATCGTCGACCTGTCGGTCGCGGTGGTCATCGGTACCGCGTTCACCGCGCTCGTCACCAACTTCACCGACAGCATCATCCAACCGCTGATCGACCGCATCGGCGCCGGCGGCGAGTCCGACTACGGCATCCTGCGCATTCCGATCGGCGGGGATCAGACCATCGATCTGAACGTCCTGCTGTCGGCGACCATCAACTTCGTGCTCGTCGCCGCCGTCGTGTACTTCCTGGTCGTGCTCCCGTACAGCAAGTTCCGGAAGAAGGAAGAGGAGACCGTCGAGGCGGAGGTGGTGCTGCTCACCGAGATCCGCGACCTGCTGGCCTCGCGCCCGGGTCCGTCGGCCGAACAGCGCGTCGATCCGGACGCCTGAGCGGCATACTCACGAAGAACGCCCGGCTGGTGATCCAGCCGGGCGTTTTTCGTGAGATCTCAGATCACCAGTCGCCGATGGGCGGGCTGAAGACGAAGGCACCGTTGGAATCCAAGTTGAACGGCGCAGCCTTGGTGCCCGGCACGGCCTTGATCGTGTCGACATGCACACCCTCGCCCTGGGCGTGCACCACACCGGACTCCGCGTTGCGGGTGTCCAGGAATCCGCGCGCCTCGCCGTAGTCGGCGACCCGCAGCGCGTTGTCGTCGATCAGGATGGCCTGACGGCTGGTGACGTACGGCGTCGGGGCCGATTCTTCGACCTCGGCAGCAGCGGTGGCGCTACCCAGTCCGGCCAGCACGGTCGCTGCCGCGAAGGAGCCGAGGCCGAGAACTGCGAGCTTCGCGGTTGAAGCCATGTGCACCACCTTCACAAGTGACGTCCAGCGTGGACGTCTGGTGTCCCGATAGTAACGCGAGTATTGCCGCCGGGAAGCGATACCTCGTCGGAACAGCAAAACGCCCGGCCGGATCTCTCCGGCCGGGCGTTCGCGTGGAACGTCTACAGAACCTGGGTCACCAGTCGCCGATGGGCGGGCTGAAGACGAAGGCACCGTTGGATTCCAGGTTGAACGGCGCAGCCTTGGTACCCGGCACGGCCTTGATGGTGTCGACGTGCACACCCTCACCCTGGGCGTGCACCACACCGGCGTCCGCGCTGCGAGTGTCCAGGAATCCGCGAGCCTGGCCATAATCGGCGACGCGCAGCGCATTGTCATCGATCAGGATGGCCTGACGGCTGGTGACGTAGGGCGCCGGGGCCGATTCTTCGACCTCGGCAGCAGCGGTGGCGCTACCCAGACCAGCCAGCAGCGTGGCACCTGCGAACGATCCGAACCCGAGAACTGCGAGCTTCTTCGTTAGGGCCATTGCCCATTCCTTCCCTGCTAGTGGAGTCCCACCCGTCACCGTGCGGTCCGCCTGCCGGAGCGCGGACCACACGGTCACGTCGGGTTAGGAGCGAACGATCAGTTCATGTTCCAGGGCTCGCCGTAGGTGGTGACGCTGTCACCCTCTGCGGCGATCAGGCGGGCGTAGGGGCGCAGCAGCACGCCACCGGCCGCACCGGTCACGGTGCCGTGAGCGTTGGAGACCGCGACTGCACCTTCGGCGCCGGCCACGTCGGCCGAGAAGGTGGCGACTTCCTGGATGCCGGGGCCGTTGCCCAGGTCAGCGCTGATCGAGGCGCCGGGGAACAGCGGCGGGGTCACGATGGCGGGGATGACGTCGAAGTCGATGCCGCCGGGGCCCACGTAGCCGTAGTCCTGGCCGTCGAAGGCGATGTTGGGGGTCGTGTAGCTGAAGTTGATGCCGACACCCAGCGACCACGGGAAACCAACCTGGTAACCCAGCTCCAGCACACCTTCGAAGTCCTCAGCGCCCGGACCCGACACGATGTACTTGGCCTTGCCGGAGTGGAACCACTCGCGGGTCAGGCGGTTGCGGTCCAGCGGGAACACACCATTGAGGAAGGTGTCCCACTGCTGAATGGTCAGAGTCCGGTCCTTGCCGTCCACGAGGCTCAGCTCGTTGTCCAGACCCGCGTTCGAGGTGCCCGTGCTCACGAACAGCGACGCGATGGCCGCGATCATCGCGATTAGCACCCGACTGATTACCTTCATGATCTCCCTAGCTGTGCCGACGGTTGGTGTGCTGTCAACCGTGTTGTTGGTGATGCGGATCCCGGCCCTACCGAGACTTCACACCTCGCAAGATCCCCATGTGATGCGAATTAGAAACTCCACATGTTGCTCTTACGATTTGCTCATCGTTGACAGGAGGAACATAACGGTGGGGCACCAACCCGGCAACGCGAAGGGCCCGTCGCCCAGACATCCGTCGGGGCCCGCCAACCGTTTGCTGGACCGGCCATACGCAGGTATCGCAGCCGCCGTGAGCAGCGCGACAACTTAGCGGCACGTTCTTTGCCTCGCACGGCGGAGCAAACAAGAAGATCGGCTGGAATCACCGAGATTCCAGCCGATCAACGT
This sequence comes from Mycobacterium sp. AMU20-3851, assembly GCF_043974665.1. Taxonomy (NCBI): domain Bacteria; kingdom Bacillati; phylum Actinomycetota; class Actinomycetes; order Mycobacteriales; family Mycobacteriaceae; genus Mycobacterium; species Mycobacterium sp. AMU20-3851. The sequence continues at coordinate 964,506 of NZ_CP146371.1, read as the reverse complement.
GAAACTACTGCTCAGCCGTGGTGCGGCGGAACGTTCTCCCGAAGCCACTCCTCACGATCGAAACGTTCCCCGGGGGACTCCGGGTGGCGTTCGTCACGCGTGGTGCGGGGCAATTCCTCCCCGAAGATGGCGTTAACTGCATCCTTGGAGGCCCGCTCCGACCCCGTCACCCGACACCCCCTCGTGTGACCAAGGTCACAACAAACGTGGGATTACCGTTCACCTGCGCGTAACCTTCAGCGGCCGAAAAGGGTGCGTAGACCTGCATGATTGCCGTTCGAACGCGCATTTTTAAGAGCCTCAGATATCCAGGCTGGACAGCTGCCCGATCACCTGGGCGGCCAGCGGGTTGAGCGTGGCCATCCCGTCCCGGACCGCGGCGCGGGAGCCGGCGATGTTCACCACGAGTGTGCTGCCGGAGATGCCGGCCAGCCCGCGCGAGACCCCGGCGTCGACGATGCCGGCCGACAGCCCCGAGGCGCGCAGGGCCTCCGAGATGCCCAGCAGCTCACGGTCGAGCAGTTCGACGGTGGCCTCCGGCGTGACGTCGCGAGGGCTGACCCCCGTGCCGCCGACCGAGATCACCAGGTCGACGCCGCCGATCACGGCGGTGTTCAGCGCATTGCGGATCTCCACCTCGTCCGCGGCGACCACCACCACGCCGTCCACCACGAATCCGCTCTCCGTGAGCAGCTCGGTGACCAGCGGTCCGCTGTGGTCCTCTTCTCCGTGTGCCGTCCGGTCGTCCACGACCACCACGAGCGCCCGCCCGACCAGCTCCCCAGGTTGTTCCATGCCTGCCACCGTATATCCGGCCGATACCAACGACCCAGGCAAGGTCAGATCCAGTCCGCGGGTCATTGCTGGGCCTTGCCCAGGGTGACGTCCAGCGTCTCGGCGCCGCGGGATCCCTCGAAGGTCAGCGTCACCTTGGTGCCGGGCGCCTTGGAGCGCACCGCGGCCACCAGGGCGTCCGCACTGTTGATGACCCGGCCGTCGACCTTGGTCACCACCACACCGCTGGGCAGGCCGGCCGCGGCGGCCGCACCACCCTCGGTGACCTCGACGATCTTCGCGCCGTCCACCGAGGCGTCGTTGCCCACCTGCACCCCCAGCGAGGCGTGCGAGGCGCTGCCGTTCTGCACCAGTTCATCGGCGATCCGCTTGGCCTGGTCGACCGGGATGGCGAAGCCCAGGCCGATCGAGCCACTCTGGGAAGCCCCGGATTCCCCACCGAGGGTGGCGATGGCGGAGTTGATCCCGACCAGCTCACCGTTCATGTTCACCAGCGCGCCACCGGAGTTGCCGGGGTTGATCGCGGCATCGGTCTGGATGGCGTCCAGCACGGTGTTCTGGTTGCGGCTGTCGCCGCCCGCGGCGACCGGACGGTTCAGCGCGCTGACGATGCCGACGGTGACGGTGCCCTCCAACCCCAGCGGCGACCCGATGGCGACGACGTCCTGTCCGACGCGCAGGTCGGCCGACGAGCCGAGCGCGATGGGCGTCAGGTCCGACACTCCCTCGGCCTTGACGACCGCGATGTCGCTGCTGGGGTCGGTGCCGACCACCTTGAACGGCGCGGTCCGGCCGTCGGCGAAGGTCACCTTGGTCTGCGGGCGGCCGCCCGGGGCGCCTTCGGTGGCGATCACATGGTTGTTGGTGAGGATCAGGCCATCGCTGGACAGGATGACACCGGAGCCCTCCTCCGAGGCCCGGCCGAGGTTGGTTTCCAGCTTGACGACACTGGGCACCACCTTCGCCGCGACCTGCTCCACCGAACCGACCGGCAGGCTGGCGGCCGGCATGCCGGGGGTGGCGCCGCTGCTGCTGGAGAAGCTGGTGGACGGTTCATCGGGCTGCGCCAACACCGCGACCCCGCCGCCGATACCGGCCGACACGACCGCGATCGCCACCGCGCCGGCCACCAAAGCGCCTGTCCGCGAACGCTTCTGCGGCCTCGGCGAGGCCGTACCGGTCGGCCGGTACGGATCGTACTGGGGACGCGGCTGCTGGCCCTGCGGTTGCTGGGCGTAGCGCCAGTCGTAGGACTGCTGCTGGTAGGACTGCTGATAGGCGTCGCGAGGGGATGTGTAGCCCGTCCCCGAGTCGTAGGCCGTCCCATAGGTCGGCTCACTGCTGCGGTAGCCGGGCTGGGCCGGAGGCTGGGTGTACCTCGGGTCGTTGGTCATGTTGCTCGGCGCTCTTTCTTTCAGCGGTTTCAGTTATCTGTTCAACGCATCGGACAGTCATACAGTGCCGAGTCGGGCTGAGAATCCACTTAGAGAATAGGTGTATGGCCGCCCAGGATCTCCTGAGCTTTCCGCACGCCGTTCCCCCGGTGAGACGTTATCTATTGTCTGCGCCGGCCGACGTACCGTCCATCGATTTGTCGGCGCGTGTCGGGTAAACACCGGTGGACCCGGCGAACGGCGCCGTCACCGCGGCGCTCTCCGGCAGCATCCGCCGGCCCGGCAACACGATGCGCACCGAGGTGCCCGCCGGGTCACCGCCGGGCACGGCATCCTCGATCTGAAGCGTCCCACCGTGTTTGAGGACGACCTGTTTCACGATCGCCAGGCCCAACCCCGAACCGGGCATCGCCCGCGCCGACGTCGAACGGTAGAAACGCTCGAAGACGAGCTCGCGCTCATGCGGCGGGATGCCCGGGCCGTGATCGGAGATCACCAGTTCGGCGTGCAGCGCATCGCGTTGCCGCAGTCGCACCAGCACACTCGCCCCGGGCGGGCTCCACTTCGCGGCGTTGTCGAGCACGTTGAGCACCGCGCGCGAGAGTCCGGCCATATCGCCGTCGACCTGCCAGTCGATCAGCTCGGCATCGAAGTCGATATCGTTGCGGCGGCGGCGAACTCGCTCCAGTGCCCGATCCACCACGTCGGACAGGTCGACCTTCTCCCGGATCACCACTCCGGCGTCGTCGCGGGTCAGGTCCACCAGATCGCCCACCAACGTGGACAATTCCTCGATTTGAGCAATCACGTCGGCCTGCAACTCCGCCATCTCACCCTCGGGCAGCCGCTTGGCACCGGGAGCCATCGCGGCCATCAACAGCTCGACATTGGTGCGCAGCGAGGTGAGCGGGGTGCGCAGTTCGTGCCCGGCGTCGGTGACCAGCCGGGCCTGGCGTTCCCGGGACTCGGCCAGAGCGCGCAGCATCATGTTGAAGGCATCTGTGAGCCGCGCGAGCTCGTCGGTTCCTACCACCGGGATGGGGTGCAGATCGTCGGTGCGGGCCACGCGTTCGGCGGCCTGGGTCAGCCGGGCCACCGGACGCAACCCGGCGCGGGCGACCATACCGCCGGAGATCGCGGCCACCGCCATCCCGGAGGCGCCGACGATGGCCAGCACGGTGCCCAGCCGGTTCAACAGCGCCAGGGTGGGCGCCAGGCTCTTGGAGATGAGCAACGAGTTGCCGTCGGCCAGGTGCACGGCCAGCACCCGCTGGTTGTTGACGGTACGCAGCGACATCAGCAGTTCACCCTGCACGACGGCCTTCTCGGGCGTGCCTAGCGGCAGCGTCTGGCCCTGCTGGTTGGCGGTGTAGACGAAGCGGCCCGGGCTGACCAGCATCGCGTTGACATCGGAGTAGGCGGTGCCCTCGATGGCCTTGCCCGGGTCCGCGGACAGCGACCCGCTCTCGATGAGCAGCTGTGCCCGGCTGTGTAACTGGGTGTCGATGTCGTCGTACACCGATCGGGAGACGACGGCGTAGACGGCGACGGCCATCAGCACCACGACCATCGCGACCATCGACATCGCCAGCAGCATCACCCGCCAGCGCAGCGAGACCGCACTGACATTGCGGGTGTAGCGCCGGTGGCTATCGGACCGCAGCGACAGCTTCGCCGGACTCTTGAACAACTTCGCGAACAACGGCATCAGGGCGGTGTTTCACGCAGCACATACCCCACCCCGCGCACGGTGTGGATGAGCCGCGGCTCGCCCTCGGCCTCGGTCTTGCGGCGCAGGTAGCCGACGTAGACCTCCAGCGCATTACCCGAGGTCGGGAAGTCGAACCCCCATACCTCTTCCAGGATGCGACTCCGGGTGAGCACCCGGCGGGGGTTGGCGATGAGCATTTCCAGCAGCGAGAACTCGGTGCGGGTCAGGCTGATCTGCCGGTCCCCGCGCGACACCTCGCGCGTCACCGGGTCCAGGCTCAGGTCCGAGAACGTCAACGCCCGCGACTCGGCCGGCTCGTCGGGCGTGGCGCGCCGCCGCAGCAGCGCCCGCATCCGGGCCAACAGTTCTTCCAGCGCGAACGGCTTGGGCAGATAGTCATCGGCGCCCGCGTCCAGGCCGGCCACCCGCTCGGACACCGAGTCCCGTGCGGTGAGCACCAGGATCGGCAAATCGTCGCCGGTGCTGCGGAGGTGACGACACACTTCGAGGCCGTCGAGCCTCGGCATCATCACGTCCAGGACAAGCGCGTCCGGTCGATCAGCGGAGATGGCCTCGAGGGCCTCGACACCGTCTTGAGCGAGCTCGACGGAGTATCCATTGAATGAAAGCGACCGGCGCAGGGATTCGCGCACCGCGCGATCGTCGTCAACGACAAGAATGCGCACAGCCACAGTGTCATACCTCTATCTGAGACAGACCTGAGAGTCGGGCCGCACGGCCGACGGGGCGGCTACTTGCGGTCGAGGTCGACCAGGCCGAGGCGAGCGGCCTTGAGGAGGCGACGCGGCACCTTGCGCTGAGCACCTGCAACAGTGACGTTGACCAGGCCGGTGGCCTCGGCCTTCCACTGCGCGCGGCGGCTACGGGTGTTCGAGCGCGACATCCGGCGCTTGGGCACAGCCATGTTCGAGGTCTCCTCTTGAGTACTGCTGGTGGCATAGATGCGCACACCCGATTCGCGATGGGCGGCGGCAATTACCCAACAGAATAGCCCGACAGCTGCGTAGCCTCCAAAATGCGCCGTCGACCCTTGACTCGATACCGTCGGTACCGGCTAATCTACCTACCGGTTGGTCGCGGTGTGAGGGGAGTTCGGGTGACGGCGGTGGCAGTGCGGATCGGCAACTGCTCGGGGTTCTACGGTGACCGCATCAGCGCCATGCGCGAGATGCTCGACGGCGGCGAGCTCGACTACCTCACCGGCGACTACCTGGCCGAACTCACCATGCTCATCCTGGCACGCGACCGGGCCCGCAACCCCGACCTCGGCTACGCCAAGACCTTCCTGCGCCAGCTGGAGGATTGCCTGGGTACCGCCCTGGACAAGGGTGTGCGGATCGTCGCCAACGCCGGGGGCCTCAACCCCGCCGCGCTGGCGGCCGCCGTCCGCGCGCTCGCCGAACGGCTCGGGCTGGCGGTGAACGTCGCCCATGTCGAGGGCGACGATCTCATCGCACGGGCCGACGAACTCGGGCTCCCAACCGCTCTGCTCGCGGCCAATGCCTACCTGGGCGCCTGGGGCATCGTCGACTGCCTGGCCTCCGGCGCCGACGTCGTCGTCACCGGCCGGGTCACCGACGCCTCGGTGACCGTCGGGCCGGCCGCCGCGCACTTCGGCTGGACGCCGACCGACTTCGATGCGCTGGCCGGTGCCGTCGCGGCGGGCCACATCATCGAGTGCGGTGCCCAGGCCACCGGCGGCAACTTCTCGTTCTTCACCGAGATTCCCGACCTCGACCACGCCGGCTTCCCGATCGCCGAGATCGCGGCCGACGGGTCCTCGGTGATCACCAAGCACGCCGGCACCGGTGGATTGGTCAGCACCGACACCGTCACCGCCCAGTTGCTCTACGAGATCGCCGGCGTCCGCTACCCCAATCCAGATGTCACCCTGCGACTGGACTCGGTCTCGGTGTCCGCGGAGGGACCGGACCGGGTCGCGGTCCGCGGCGTCCGCGGTGAGGCGCCCCCGCCGACGCTGAAGGTCTCGCTCAACAGCATCGGCGGCTTCCGCAACGCAACGTCGTTCGTGCTGACCGGGTTGGACATCGAGGCCAAGGCCGCGTTGGTGCGCAGTCAGCTGGAATCACATCTGCCGGTGCGCCCGGCCGAACTGGTGTGGACGCTGGCGCGCACCGATCACGCCGACGCCGCTACCGAGGAGACCGCCAGCGCCCTGTTGCACTGCGTGGTCCGCGACCCGGACCCGGCCGTGGTCGGCCGGCAGTTCTCCTCGGCCGCGGTCGAGCTCGCGCTGGCCAGCTATCCCGGCTTCACCTCCACCGCACCGCCCGGTGAGGGACAGGTCTACGGGGTGTTCACGCCGGGATACGTCGACGCCGGCGACGTCGGCCACGTGGCGGTACACGCCGACGGCACCCGCGTGGACATCGCCTCGTGCCCCGAGACACTGGTCGTCGAGCCGGTCGAAGCAACACCGCCGGCCGCACCGGCTCAGGCCGGCGCAACCGTGCGGGTTCCGCTGGGCCGTATCGCCGGTGCCCGCAGCGGGGACAAGGGCGGATCGGCGAACGTCGGGGTGTGGGTCCGACGCGATGACCAGTACGCCTGGCTCGCACACACTTTGACGGTCGACAAGCTGCGCGAACTGCTGCCCGAGACCGCCGGGCTGCCGGTGACCCGTCATCTGCTGCCGAACCTGCGGGCCGTCAACTTCGTCATCGACGACATCCTCGGGCAGGGCGTGGCCTATCAGGCCCGGTTCGACCCGCAGGCCAAGGGGCTCGGCGAATGGCTGCGGTCCCGACAAATCGATATTCCGGAAAGGCTGTTGTGATGCGAAGGCGAACCCACATGAGGATCGCAGCGAGGCACGAGCGGGGGAGAGCCGAGCGATGAGGACGAGCCTCTGGCATGCCCCCGAACGTGACGACCTGCGAAAGACGGTGCGGGCGTTCGCCGAACGCGAGATCCTGCCCTACGCACAGGACTGGGAGCGGGCCGGCGAGATCCCGCGGGAGTTGCACGCCAAGGCCGGGGCCGCGGGTTTGCTGGGCGCCGCATACCCGGAGCCGGTCGGCGGGGGCGGCGGTGACGCCGCCGACGCGGTGATCATCTGCGAGGAACTGCATCAGGCCGGGGTGCCGGGCGGGACCTTCGCCTCGCTGTTCACCTGTGGCATCTCCGTCCCGCACATGATCGCCTCGGGTGACGAGCAACTGATCGAGCGCTATGTGCGGCCGACACTGCGCGGTGAACTGATCGGCGCGCTGGCCATCACCGAACCCGGCGGCGGCTCGGACGTCGGGCACCTCACCACCAGGGCGGTCCCCGACGGGGACGAGTTCATCGTCAACGGCGCGAAGACCTACATCACTTCCGGGGTGCGCGCCGATTACGTGGTGACCGCGGTACGCACCGGCGGGCCGGGGGCGGCCGGGGTCTCACTGCTGGTGGTGGACAAGAACTCCGCCGGCTTCCAGGTGAGCCGCAAACTGGACAAGATGGGTTGGCGCTCAAGCGATACCGCCGAACTGTCCTATACCGATGTCCGCGTCCCGGCCGCCAACCTGGTCGGCGCGCAGAACAGCGGCTTCGCCCAGATCGCCGGTGCGTTCGTCGCCGAACGGGTGGGCTTGGCGGCGCAGGCCTATGCCAGCGCCCAACGCTGCCTGGACCTCACCGTGCAGTGGTGCCGGGACCGGGAGACCTTCGGCCGCCCGTTGATCTCCCGGCAGGCCGTGCAGAACACCCTGGCCGAAATGGCCCGCCGCATCGATGTGGCCCGGGTGTACACGCACCGACTGGTGGAGCGCGAGATGGCCGGTGAGACGAACCTGATCGCCGAGGTCTGCTTCGCCAAGAACACCGCCGTCGAGGCCGGCGAATGGGTGGCCAACCAGGCCGTCCAATTGTTCGGCGGGATGGGCTATATGGCCGAATCCGAAGTGGAACGGCAGTACCGGGACATGCGCATCCTCGGCATCGGCGGTGGCACCACCGAGATCCTCACCTCGCTGGCCGCCAAGACGATGGGGTTCCAATGACCCACTTCTCACCGAGCGTGAATCCTGTGCGGGAATTCGGACGGAAGGTCGCAGAGGATTCACGCTCGCGAACGGAGACGGCCCGATGACACGCCTGCGTTCCACCCTGGACCCGGCCTCCGCAGGTTTCACCGAGGCCGCGGCGGCGATGGCCACCAAGCTCGACGAACTCGCCGCCGAGCACGCCAAGGCGCTGGCCGGCGGCGGCACCAAATACGTCCAGCGCCATCACGCCCGGGGCAAGCTGACGGCGCGGGAGCGCGTCGAGCTGTTGCTGGACCCGGACTCCCCGTTCCTGGAGCTGAGTCCGCTGGCCGCCTGGGGCAGCGATTTCACCGTGGGTGCCAGCGTGGTCACCGGCATCGGCGCGGTCGAGGGTGTCGAGTGCGTCATCGTCGCCAACGATCCCACCGTCAAGGGCGGCACCAGTAACCCGTGGACGCTGAAGAAGATCCTGCGGGCCAACCAGATCGCCTTCGAGAACCGCCTGCCGGTACTGTCGCTGGTCGAATCCGGTGGTGCCGACCTGCCCACCCAGAAGGAGATCTTCATCCCGGGCGGGCAGATGTTCCGCGACCTGACCCGGCTGTCGGCGGCCGGGATCCCCACCGTCGCACTGGTCTTCGGCAACTCCACCGCCGGCGGCGCCTATGTGCCCGGCATGTCCGATCACGTCGTGATGATCCGGGACCGCTCCAAGGTGTTCCTCGCCGGGCCTCCGCTGGTCAAGATGGCCACCGGCGAGGAGTCCGATGACGAATCCCTCGGTGGTGCCGAGATGCACGCCCGGACATCGGGATTGGGTGACTACCTGGCCGACGACGAACTCGACGCCATCCGGATCGGGCGGCGCATCGTCGCGCGGCTGAACTGGCGCAAGCAGGGGCCGGTCCCGGCGCCCGTCGACGAGCCTGCCTACGACGCGGAGGAACTGCTCGGCATCGTCGGCGCCGATCTGCGCATCCCGTTCGACCCGCGCGACGTCATCGCCCGGGTGGTGGACGGCTCGGACTTCGACGAGTTCAAACCGCTCTATGGTTCCTCCCTGGTCACCGGGTGGGCCACCCTGTACGGCTATCCGGTCGGCATCCTGGCCAATGCCCGGGGGGTGCTGTTCTCCGAGGAGGCCCAGAAGGCCACCCAGTTCATCCAGCTGGCCAACCGCGCGAACACCCCGTTGCTGTTCCTGCACAACACCACCGGTTACATGGTGGGCAAGGCGTACGAGGAGGGCGGCATGATCAAACACGGGTCGATGATGATCAACGCCGTCTCCAATTCGACGGTGCCGCACATCTCGCTGCTGATCGGCGCCTCCTACGGGGCCGGGCACTACGGGATGTGCGGGCGCGCCTATGATCCCCGGTTCCTGTTCGCCTGGCCCAGTTCGAAATCGGCGGTGATGGGCGGTACCCAACTCGCCGGCGTGCTCTCGATCGTCAGCCGGGCCGCCGCACAGGCGCGCGGCCAGCAGGTCGACGAGGCCGCGGATGCCGCGCTGCGCGCCGCGGTCGAGGCGCAGATCGAGGCCGAGTCGCTGCCGATGTTCCTGTCCGGCCGGCTCTACGACGACGGGGTCATCGACCCGCGGGACACCCGCACCGTGCTGGGAATGTGCCTGTCCGCCATCGCCAGTGGACCGATCGAGGGGACGTCGAACTTCGGCGTCTTCCGGATGTAGGGGTTGCGATGAGCGCCCGTGCGAAGAGCAGAGAGCACAGCGATGATTCATAAGATTCTGGTCGCCAACCGCGGCGAGATCGCCCGCCGGGTATTCGCCACCTGCCGGCGCCTCGGCATCGGCACCGTCGCGGTGTACACCGACCCCGACGCCGGGTCCCCGCATGTCGCCGAGGCCGATATCCGGGTCCGGCTGCGCGACCGGGGCGGCTACCTCGACGCGGGTCAACTCATCGACGCGGCCCGCAGCGCCGGTGCCGACGCCATCCACCCGGGATACGGATTCCTGTCCGAAAACGCCGATTTCGCGGCGGCGGTGGCCGAGGCGGGGCTGGTCTGGATCGGCCCACCGGTGCCCGCCGTGCAGTCGATGGGCTCCAAGATCGAGGCCAAGAAGCTGATGGCCGCCGCCGGTGTCCCGGTGCTGGCCGAACTGGACCCGGACGCGGTGACCGCCGAGGACCTGCCGGTGCTGATCAAGGCATCCGCCGGTGGGGGCGGACGCGGTATGCGGGTGGTGCGCGACCTGGCGGCACTGCCCGCCGAAGTGGCGGCGGCGCAACGGGAAGCACAGTCCGCCTTCGGCGACCCGACAGTGTTCTGCGAGCGCTATCTGGCCGGCGGCCACCACATCGAGGTACAGGTGATGGCCGATCGGCACGGCACGGTGTGGGCGGTCGGTGAACGCGAATGCTCCATCCAGCGCCGACATCAGAAGGTCATCGAGGAGGCCCCGTCCCCACTGGTGCAGCGCATCCCGGGGATGCGCGACAAGCTGTTCGAGGCGGCCCGGTTGGCCACCTCGGCGATCGGCTACACCGGCGCGGGCACGGTCGAGTTCATGGCCGACGCCGCACCGGACCGGGAAGGCGAGTTCTTCTTCCTAGAGATGAACACCAGACTGCAGGTCGAGCACCCGGTCACGGAGGAGACCACCGGACTCGACCTCGTCGCGCTGCAGATCGACATCGCCGAGGGCCTCCCGCTCGGGCCGCAACCACCTGCGGCCACCGGGCATTCCATCGAGGCCCGCCTCTACGCCGAGGACCCGGCCAGGGACTGGCAGCCGCAGGCCGGTGCCGTGCACCGGTTCCGCGTGCCGGGCGTGCGCGCCGAGTTCGGCACGCTCGGGCAGACCGGCATCCGGCTGGATTCGGGCATCGTCGACGGGTCGCAGATCTCGGTGTTCTACGACCCGATGCTGGCCAAGGTCATCTCCTTCGCGCCAACCCGGGAGCGGGCGGCGGCGGTGCTGGCCGACGCGCTGGCCCGCGCCCACATCCACGGTGTCGGCACCAACCGGCACCTGCTGGTCAACGTGCTGCGACACCCGGCGTTCCTGGCCGGGGACACCGACACCGCGTTCTTCGACACCCACGGGCTCGCCGAACTCGCTGCGGGCCCGCCGGACGCCACGGAGTTGTCGGCGCTGGCCGCCACCCTCGCCGACGCCGCGCACAACCACAGCACCGCAACCGCTTTCGGCCCCGCACCCAGCGGATGGCGCAACCTCCCCGCCGGATACCAGTCCCGCGGCTACCTGGACGCCTCCGGCGCCGAACTGACGGTTCGCTACCGGTTCGACCGGACCGGGGTGGAACTTCCCGATACCGGCAACGTCACCGTCCGGTCGGCCACCGCCACCCGGGTGGTGCTGTCAATCGACGGTACCGAGCAGACGTTCGAGGTGGCCCGCTACGCAGACGAGGTGTTCGTGGACTCCCCGCTCGGGCCGGTCCGGCTGACCTGCCGGCCGCGTTTCCCCGCCCCGGATTCGGCTCTGGCGCACGGTTCCCTGCTCGCCCCGATGCCGGGTGCGGTGGTGCGGGTCGGCGCCGCCGCCGGCGACACCGTCACCGCCGGGCAGCCGCTGATCTGGTTGGAGGCGATGAAGATGGAGCACACCATCTCCGCGCCGGGCGACGGTGTGCTCGCCGAACTCAACGTGCAGGCCGGCCAACAGGTCGAGGTCGGCACCATCCTGGCCCGAATCGACAGTACGCAAGGAGATCAATCATGACCGGCTTCATCGAGACCGAAGAGCAGCAGGCGCTGCGCAAGGCCGTCGCGGCCATGGCGGCCAATTACGGCCAAGACTACTACCTGGAGAAGGCCCGGGCCGGTGCCCACACCGACGAACTGTGGTCGGAGGCAGGAAAACTCGGCTTCATCGGGGTCAATCTTCCCGAGGAGTACGGCGGCGGCGGGGCGGGCATGTATGAGCTGTCGCTGGTCATGGAGGAGATGTCGGCGGGCGGTTGTCCGCTGCTGATGATGGTGGTCTCCCCCGCCATCAACGGCACCATCATCAGCAAGTTCGGCACCGACGAACAGAAGAAGCGTTGGGTCACCGGGATCGCCGACGGGTCGATCACCATGGCCTTCGCCATCACCGAACCCGACGCCGGCTCCAACTCCCACCGCATCACCACCACCGCGCGCCGGGACGGCAGCGACTGGATCATCAAGGGCCAGAAGACTTTCATCTCGGGCGTCGACCAGGCCCAGGCCGTGCTGGTGGTCGGCCGCACCGAGGACCACAAGACCGGCAACCTGAAGCCGGCGCTGTTCGTGCTGCCGACCGACACACCGGGTCTGAGCTGGACCAAGATCGACATGGAGATCCTCAGCCCGGAATCCCAGTTCCAGGTGTTCCTCGACGACGTCCGGGTACCCGCCGACGCCCTGGTCGGGTCCGAGGATGCGGCGATCGCGCAGCTGTTCGCCGGGCTCAACCCGGAGCGGATCATGGGCGCGGCCAGCGCGGTCGGCATGGGCCGGTTCGCCATCGACAAGGCGGTCGAGTACGTCAAGACCCGCCAGGTCTGGAAGGTCCCGATCGGGTCGCACCAAGGTCTGGCACATCCGTTGGCGCAGAACCACATCGAGATCGAGCTCGCAAAGCTGATGATGCAGAAGGCCGCCGCCCTCTACGACAGCGGGGACGACTTCGGGGCCGCCGAGGCGGCGAACATGGCCAAGTACGCCGCCGGGGAAGCCTCGGTGCGCGCGGTCGACCAGGCCGTCCAGTCCCTGGGCGGCAACGGCCTGACCTCCGAGTACGGCATCGCCGCCGCGGTGACGGCGTCCCGGTTGGCCCGCATCGCCCCGGTCAGCCGGGAGATGATCCTGAACTTCGTCGCGCAGACCTCGCTGGGCCTGCCCCGGTCGTACTGATGACCGCACTCGTCGGCTACCGGGTCGAGGGCCGGGTCGCCCGGCTGACACTGGATTCCCCGCACAACCACAATGCGCTGTCCACCGCCCTGGTCGAACAGCTGCACCGCGGTCTCGACGAGGCCGTCGCGGCCGGGGCGCGGGTCGTGGTGCTCGGGCACACCGGCCCGACGTTCTGCGCGGGAGCGGATCTGAGTGAGGCGGCCGGCCGGGAGCCCGGCGACATCGCGGTCGACCGGGCCCGGGAGATGACCCGGCTGTTGCGGGCGATCCTCACCGCGCCGATCCCCGTCATCGCCGCGGTCGACGGACACGTCCGGGCCGGCGGCATGGGGTTGATCGGGGCGTGCGATATCGCGGTGGCGGGGCGGGCGAGCACGTTCGCGCTCACCGAGGCCCGCATCGGCGTCGCCCCGTCGATCATCTCGCTGACGTTGTTGCCCAAGATGACGGCTCGCGCCGCGGGGCGCTACTTCCTCACCGGGGAGAAGTTCGGCGCCGAGCGGGCCGCCGAGATCGGGCTGGTGAGCATCGCCACCGAGGACGTCGAGGCCGCGGTGGAAGGGCTCACCGCCGATATCGCCAAGGCCTCCCCGCAGGGGCTGGCCGCGTCCAAGGCGCTGACCACCGCGTCGATCCTGGCCGGTTTCGATGCCCGCGCCGAGCAGCTGACCGCGCAGTCCGCCGAGCTGTTCGGGTCCGCCGAAGCCCGCGAGGGCATGCTGGCCTTCCTGCAGAAACGCCGTCCGGATTGGGCGTGAGTCCGCGCTGCGGGTTTGCCAGTTCGTGAGGCGAGCTTGCATATACCGGTGTGCGACGTAGGCTCGTCCCTGATGAGCGCCTGTTCGAAGAACCGAGGACGAAGATGAGCACTTCGTCCTCGCAGAACGACTCGACGCGTGCCGGCGACGCCGAGCGCATCCAGGTGGCCCAGCTGCTGACCGACGCTGCCGCCCAAGGCCGGCTCACCACCGACGAGTACGAGCAGCGCCTGGCCAAGGCCTACGCCGCCACCACCCACGGTGACCTGGCACGGCTGTCGGTCGATCTGCCGGATTTCGCCGCCACCACGAGTTCGGGGCCGCGCACACCGGCGCCGTCGACGGTGCTGCTGGCCATACTCAGCGGTTTCGAACGGCGCGGACGCTGGAACGTCCCGAAGCGGCTGACGGCCTTCGCGCTGTTCGGCGGCGGCGTGATCGATCTGCGGTACGCCGATTTCACCTCCCCGGAGGTGGACATCCGGTCCATCTCGATCTTCGGCGGCCAGACCATCCTGGTCCCGCCGGAGGTCAACGTGGCGATCCGGGGACACGGCGTGATGGGTTCGTTCGACCATGTCAGCGAGCAGGGCACGCCGGGGGCACCGTGCGTGACCGTCCGCGGGTTCTCGCTGTGGGGCAGCGTGGGCGTCAAGCGCAAGAAACGCAAGTCCAACTAATTATTTGCTGAAACCGGCTACCGGCGACGCGCTCGCAGGTAGTCGCCGACGACGGCCGCGCCCAGCCCGTCCAGATCCGGCACGACCACCCGGCCCCCCTCGCGGCGAGCGACCTGATCGATGAACCGGGCCAGTCCCGGGTCGCTGCCCAGCCGGAAGATGGTGAGCTGCGCGCCGAGCGCGGCCAGATCGTCGAACCCCTTCACCGTCAGCGCGATGGTGCGCGGATGCGGCGGATAGTAGAAGAACGCCTCGGCCCCGTCCCCGAAGTCCTCCAGGTGCGCGGTCGGTTCGCCGTCGGTGACGATCAACACGACCGGCTGCGCGTTGGGATGGCGGCGCAGATGCCGGGCCGCCAGTGCCAGCGCGTGGTGCAGGTTGGTCCCCTGATCGCGCACCCCCTCCAGCGCGGTCAGTTCGGCCGCGGTGACGGTCCGGGCGTGCCGGCCGAAGGCGATGATCTCCAGGTCGTCGGAACGGAAACGGGTGCTCACCAGATGGTTGAGCGCCAGCGCGGTCCGCTTCATCGGCAGCCAGCGGTTCTCCATCACCATGGAGAAGCTGGTGTCCACCAGGAGCGCGACGGCCGACTGGGTGCGGGTCTCGGTCTCGGAGATCTCCACATCCTCGACGCTGATGCGCAGCGGGCAATCGGACGGGGCACCGGCTTGCCGCAGCACAGCGTTCGTCAGCGTTCTGGTGACGTTCCACGGTTCGGTGTCGCCGAATGCCCAGGGCCGGGTGGCGCCGGTGAGTTCCCCGGCCGCGCCGGCCCGCCGCGTCTCCCGTTCACCGTGCCGCCCCGACAGTTGGCGCGCCACATCGCGCAGCGCGGTCTGGCCGAGCTGACGCATCGCCTTGGGTGAGAGTCGCCATTTGCCGTCCGAGCCACGGTCCAGGAAGCCCTGACTGGTCAGTGCGCGTTCCAGTTCGGCGAGGGTGCGGGCATTGACCGCGGCCTCCTCGCCGAGCTGGCGGGCCAGCATGTCCAGGTCGACGTCGTCCATGCTGGCGCCCGAATAGCTTTGCGAGAGCTGCTCGGCCAGCTGCTCCAGCTCGCTGATGTCGGCCAGTGCCTGGGTGCCCTGTCCCATTCCCAGCGGATCGTCACCGCTGAATTCCTCGGAGCCACCCCAGTCCTCACCGGGCCGAGCCGCCTGCAGGTTGGCGTCCAGCCGGTTCAGGGCGTTCATCAACGACGGGGACCCGAAGGCCTGTTGGGCCAACGAATCCAGCTCCGCGCGTTGCGATTCGGACAGGCTGTTGCGGAACCGCTGGGCCGCGGCGGCGCGTTTGGCCAGCGAGTCCATCAACTCGTCGACGTTGCGCGGGTTCTCCGGGAAGTACTGGCCGTGTTCGGCCATGAACTTTTCGAAGTCCTCGTCGGTGTCGGTCCCGTTGTTGTGCTTCTCCAACAGGTCGTTGAGGTCGTCGAGCATCTTGTTGATGGCTTGCCGGTCCTCGTCGGTGGCGTTCTGCAGCGCCTCCTTCATCCCGGCGAAGCGTTGGTCGAGCATTTCCCGGCCGAGCAGATCCTTGATCTGCTCGTACTTCTGCCGGGCTTCCGGTGAGCGCCAGTCATATTCGGCGAGTTCCTGTACCGCCTTGGCCGGGGAAGGCGAGAGCGCCTCCATCTGCATCTCGCCGAAGCGGGCGTCGTCGTCGAGCGCACGGGCCAGTTCCTTGCGCTCGGCCAGCACGGCCTCGTCGAGCAGCTTCTTCACCTCGGCCAAGGTGCCGTCGAGGTTGTTGCGCTGCAACAGTTCCCGGCGGCGGCGGTTGGCCTCGGCGGCGAGCCGGTCGGCGCCCGGCATGTTCTCGGTGCCGCGGCGCATCAACTCCTGCAGGGCCCGGCGCGGGGAGGCACCGGACATGACGTCCTCGCCGATCGCGTCCAGCGCCTCGCGCAGATCCACCGGCGGGGCCAGTGGGTCCGGCCCGCCGGTGTAGCGCGAGTACCTGGAGAGGTGTTTAGCCATAGACGGTTTCGCCCTCGTCGGATTGCTTGTCGATGCGTTTGGCCAGATACAGGCCCTCCAGGGCCAGCTCGACGGCCGCGGCCCGCTGCCCCTCGGTCTGTGCGCCGAGGCGTTCGGCGATCTCGTCGAGCACCGGCAGATCGGGCAGTGCGGCCAGCACGTCCTTGGCCGACACCCGCTCCCCCGTGGTGACCGGGGATCCGGATTCCACGGCGGCCACCAGCGGGCCGACGTCGACACCACCCAGCGCCCGGGACGCGGTCTCGGCGGTGGCCCGACGCAGCAGATGCTCCATGACGGCCTGTTCGCGACCTTCCTCACCGGATTCGAACTCCAGCTTGCCGCGCAGCACGTCGATCACGGTGCCGAGGTCGACCACCCGGGCCACCGGATCCTGCTCGCCGAGAACGGCACCGCGGTGCCGGGCCGAGGCGGCCACGGTCTCGGCGGCGGCGATGGCGAAGCGGGCCGAGACACCGGACCGCTGATCCACCGCGGTGGATTCGCGTAGACCGCGGGCGAACCGGGCGATGACGGCCAGCAGGTACTCGGGCACCTCGGCGGACAGGTGCGCCTCCTGCGCGATGACGCCGACCTCGGCATCGAGTTCGAGCGGGTAGTGGGTACGGATCTCGGCGCCGAACCGGTCCTTGAGCGGGGTGATGATGCGGCCGCGGTTGGTGTAGTCCTCGGGGTTGGCACTGGCCACCACGAGCACGTCCAGCGGCAGTCGCAGCGTGTAGCCACGCACCTGGATGTCGCGTTCCTCCATCACGTTGAGCATCGCGACCTGGATGCGCTCGGCGAGGTCGGGCAGTTCGTTGACGGCCACGATGCCGCGGTGCGAGCGCGGGATCAGTCCGTACGCGATGGTCTCCGGGTCCCCGAGGCTGCGCCCTTCGGCGACCTTGATGGGGTCGATGTCGCCGACCAGGTCGGCCACGCTGGTGTCCGGGGTGGCGAGCTTCTCGTTGTAGCGCTCGCTGCGGTGTATCCAGCCGATGGGCAGGTCGTCACCCGAGGTGGCGGCCCGGCGGATCGACTCCGGGGTGATCGGGCTGTAGGGGTGCTCGTGCAGTTCGGAGCCCTCGATGACCGGGGTCCACTCGTCGAGCAGCCCGATCAGCGACCGCAGCAGTCGGGTCTTGCCCTGGCCGCGCTCGCCGAGCAGCACGAAGTCGTGGCCCGCGATCAATGCGCGCTCCACCTGGGGCAGCACGGTGTCCTCGAAGCCGAACAGACCGGGCCAGATCTCGGTACCGTCCGCCTCCCCCGAAGCGAGCTTGTCGAGCAGGTTCTCCCGGATTTCCTGCTTGATGCTGCGCTCCTGATGGCCCGAGGAACGGAGCTCGCCGAGGGTGCGGGGCAGATCGTTGGGTGACGTCACGAGGTCCACGCTACGACGGCTGTCGAGTATGAGCTTGCCCACCTGACCGATGGGCCCGCGGATACCCGACCAATTACCCAGTACCCTGGGTATCGTGAATTTGCTCGAATGGCGAGATCGGCCCACAACGGTGCAGTTCGGCCCGGCGGCGTGGCAGACCCGGTTGCTGAACGTGTTCTCGGCGCTCTTCATCCGACCGGTGCTCGGCGTGCTCACCGTGCTCGGTCTGGTGATCAACCGGATCACGCCCGCGACGCTGCAGCGCGCCCGCCTGGATGTCATCGATGCGCCGATGCGGATACTGCGTCCGCTGCGTGGCACGGTCGTCACACCCACCCGGTTACCGGACTGCCCGGCCGAATGGGTCGTCGCCCCCGGTTGTCAGGACGCGGACCGGGTGATCATCTACTTCCACGGCTCGGCGCTGGTGACGCTCGGCCTGAACACCTACCGGCGGTTCGCCTCCAAGTTGTCCGCGGCGTCGGGTTCCCGGGTCTTCAACGTGGGCTATCGACTCGCCCCGCACGCCACCATCGAGGAGGCGGTGGCCGACGGCCTGGAGGCCTACCGGTTCGTGATGGCCAGCGGGGTGCCGCCCGAGCAGATCGTGTTCGCCGGGGATTCGGCGGGCGGACTGATCGCCGCCGACACCGCGATCGCCGCCCGCGACGCCGGGCTGCCGGTGCCGGCCGGCCAGGTGTTGTTGTCCGCGTTGACCTCTGCCGATATGGAGATCAAGTATCAGGCCATCAAGGAACATTTCGACGTGCTGTTCCCGGCCTCGACGGTGAAGTTCATCTACGACGTGTTCGCGACCGTGAACGGCACCCGGCCGGTGCCGGTGATGCCCGCCGAGACGAACATGACCGGACTGGGCCCGTTCCTGCTGCAGGTCGGTACCCACGAGATGCTGCGTAACGACACCTTCGTGCTGGCCGATCAGCTCTCAGCCGACGGCGTGCCGGTATGGGTTCAGGTGTGGGACAAGACGATGCACATGTTCCAGCTGTATTTCGACCTGAGCCCGGACGCGGCGCGGGCCGTCGCCGAGATCGGTTCGTTCGTCGAATACGTCACCGCGGCGGGCCGCACCGAGGCCAGCGCCTGACTGCCCTGTTGGCCGAACGGCCACTTGTGGCACGCTTTTTCACGAAACACGTGTCGCAAATGGCCACTCGACCAGGTGGATTTGTCCACAACGGCCGATCGATCCCCAAATAGGCGTGCCACTGAGGGCGGGAGGCCAGTTCCTCGTCCGAGCATGCGCACACCGTGTCGTCATGACTACACACCCCTTTCTCGGCACCGAGGCACTCGCAGCCGGCCGGGTCAGCCGCCGCGCACTTCGTCGATACCGGTCGATCCACCGGGATGTGTACCTGGCCCCGGATGGAGTCGTCACGCCGACAGTCCGCGCCCAGGCCGCGTGGCTCTGGTCGGGACGCGGCGCCATTGCGGGCGGCCTGTCCGCGTCAGCGCTGTACGGAACGAAGTGGATCGATCCGGTCGCACCCGCCGAACTGTTCCGCGTCAACGGCAAACCCGTCAACGGGATCCTGATCCATCGCGATGTACTCCAAGATGGCGAATACCAGCTCTTCCGTGGAATTCCTGTCACGACTCCGGCTCGAACAGCATTTGATCTCGGCCGTCGGAAAGGGCCGACCCTGGCCGTCGAGCGCATCGACGCACTGGCGAATCAAACCGGGGTGACCGCATCCGAGGTCTTCACCCTGATCGATAGGCACCCCGGTGTCCGCGGCCTCGTTCAGCTTCGCACGGTGATCTCGCAGATGGACGGCGGTGCCGAGTCCCCCCAGGAGTCCAGGACTCGTCTGGTGCTCGTCAATTCCGGATTACCCAGACCACGCACCCAGATAAGGGTCCACCCTTACCGCGTGGATATGGGTTATGACGAGTTCAAGGTGGGCGTCGAGTACGACGGCGAACAGCATTGGAAAGACCCGAGCCAGCATGCCCGGGATATCGACCGATTGGCTGATCTGGCATCCCTGGGGTGGCGGATCATTCGCGTCAGCGCCCAGATCCTGCGCTACCGGCCGCAGGTGATCGTGTCCCGAACATGCGAAGCCCTGCGCGACGGCGGCGCCGAGTGGCCAGTTATTTCACGCATTCTCGACGGTCGCGTGTCATAACTGGCCACTCGACGGCGGTGTTCAGTGGGCGAAATGCCTTGCGCCGGTGAGGTAGAGCGTGATGCCGGCGGCCGTGGCCGCCGCGGTCACCTCGTCGTCGCGGACCGATCCACCCGGGTGCACGATGGCCTTCACCCCGGCATCGGTCAGCGTCTGCAAGCCGTCGGGGAACGGGAAGAACGCGTCCGAGGCGGCGACCGCACCCAGTACCCGGTCCCCGCCGCGCTCGACGGCCAGCCGGGCCGCATCCACACGATTGACCTGTCCCATCCCGACGCCGACGGTGGCTCCGTTGGCCGCCACCACGATGGCATTGGATTTCACTGCGCGGCAGGCGCGCCAGGCGAAGACCAGATCAGCCAGTGTCCCCGGGTCGGCGGGTTCGCCGGTCGCCAGCGTCCAGTTATTCGGGTCATCCCCGTCGGCGTCGAGCGCATCGCGCTGCTGCACCAGTAGCCCGCCACTGATCTGGCGGTAATCGACTGCGGCACCTTCCGGTTCAGCGGCCACCAGGATGCGGATGTTCTTCTTCTTCGACAGCGCCTCCACCGCACCGGGCTCGTACGCGGGCGCCACGATCACCTCGGTGAAGATGTCGGCCACCGTCTCGGCCATCTCCACGCTGACCGTGCTGTTGGTGGCGATCACCCCGCCGAAGGCCGACAACGGATCACAGGCGTGCGCCTTGGCATGGGCATCGGCGACCGACACCGAGGACACCGCGATACCGCACGGGTTGGCGTGCTTGATGATCGCCACACACGTCTGCTCATGGTCGAACGCGGCCCGCCAGGCCGCGTCGGCGTCGGTGTAGTTGTTGTAGGACATCTCCTTGCCGTGCAGTTGCTCGGCGTGGGCCAGGCCCGGCCAGCCGGTGTCGTCGCGGTACAGCGCGGCCTTCTGGTGCGGGTTCTCGCCGTAGCGCAGCACGGCGGTCCGCCGGGACGCCGAGCCGACCCAGCGCGGCAGGCCGGTGTCCTGCTCCTCGGGTGAGAGCACCGAGACCATCCAGCCGGCGACCGCCACGTCGTACTCGGCGGTGTGCTGGAAGGCCAACGCGGCCAGCTTCTTGCGCTCGGCCAAGGTGAAGCCGCCGGCGCGCACCGCGGCCAGCACACCGTCGTAGCCGAGCGGGTCGACGACGACGGCCACGCTGGGATGGTTCTTCGCGGCCGCGCGCACCATGGACGGGCCGCCGATGTCGATCTGCTCGACGCACTCGTCGGGTCCGGCGCCGGAGGACACCGTCTCGCTGAACGGGTAGAGGTTCACCACCACCAACCCGAACGGCTCGATGCCGAGATCGGTCAGCGCGGCCTCGTGCTCGGGCTTGCGCAGATCGGCGAGCACGCCGGCGTGCACCTTGGGGTGCAGCGTCTTGACCCTGCCGTCGAGGACCTCCGGGAATCCGGTGACGTCCTCCACCGGGGTCACCGGGACACCGGCGGCAGCAATGGTTTTCGCGGTCGAGCCGGTCGAGACGATGCTCACGCCCGCCTCGTGCAGGCCGCGGGCGAGGTCCTCGAGCCCGGTCTTGTCGTACACACTGATCAACGCGCGCTTGATCGGCCGCTGGTCACTCATTGCTGTCTCTCCTCAACATCCGAACATCGCTTTTCGTCCGGTCCAGGTCACACCGCGCGTGGCCAGCGCGGCCAGCACGTCCACCAGCAGCCGTCGTTCGACGACCTTGATGCGTTCGTGCAATGTCTCTGCGGTGTCATCCTCGTGCACCGGCACCGCCTCCTGCGCCAGGATCGGCCCGGTGTCCACCCCGGCGTCGACTAGGTGCACGGTGCATCCGGTGACGCGCACGCCGTAGTCCAGGGCGTCGGGGACGGCCCGCGCGCCGGGGAATGCCGGCAGCAGCGCCGGGTGGGTGTTCACCACGCGGCCGTGGAACCGGCCCAGGAATTCCGGTCCGAGCAGTTTCATGAAGCCCGCGCTGACGATGAGGTCCGGCTCATGGGCGGCGACCGCCTCGGTGAGCGCGGTATCCCAGGCCGCGCGGTCCGGGTGGTCGGCCAGCCGCACCTGGAACGACGGGAGGCCCGCCGACGCGGCGATGTCCAGGGCCGGGCAGGCGCGGTCCGCGCCGACGGCCACGACCCGGGCCGGGTAGTCACCGGCAGCGGATTCCAGCACCGACGCCAGCAGCGATCCGGTGCCCGACGCCAGTACCACCAGTCGAGCCGGCACGGTCGCCGGCACTCGGACTGGTTGCTGCTGCACTCGCAGCAGCCTAGTCGCCCTGCTCGGGCCGCTTTTCGGCGGTCATGTCCCCGCCGTCGCCGTCGACCATGAAGTGGTCCTCCGGATCGAACTCGGGATCGAACGCGGCATCGTCGGGAAGGCTCACGGGTGCGGGCGGTTCGGGGCGGGCCCGGTCGTCGAAGGCGGGCTCGTCGAAGGCCGCGTCGTCGAATGCGGCGTCGTCGAATGCGCTGGGATCGCCCAGCACGATGGTGTCCGCGGGCGGTTCCAGGTCGACGACATCGGTGATGGCGTCCTCGTCGGCGTCGTCCGCGGGTACCGGCGCCGGCGCCGGCTTGGCCGGCTTCGGCCTGTGCGCCAGCCCGCCCGCCATGGCCACCGTCAGGCCGCCGACGGACAGGAACCACAGGAACACCGCCGGCCCGAAGGTGGTCTGGTCGACGCCCACGTCACCGAAGTTGCCCAGCCGCCCGCCTCCGGCATAACCCAGCAGCGCCATGGTCACCGCGGACACCGCCGCCGCGACGGTCAGCTTCGCCGCGGCGATCGGCAGCGGCTCGGCGCGGCGCGCACATTGCTGGCCCAATCCCACCGCGGAGACCGCGGCGACGATCAACAGCGCCACCCAGATCGGGCCCAGGGGCGGGGTGGGTGCCGCGGCGAGCACCGGTACGGCCGGGATGTCCCCGCCCAGCACGGTGAAGGAACTGAAGTTGGCCAGCCCGATGTGTGCGCTGGACCCGACCGCCACGGCGGCCGTCCCGACCAGGACGTTCGGGATGTAGAGCACCGACAGCAGAGCGAGGCTGAACTGGCCGAACATCGAGTCGGTGATGCCGAAGAGATCGTGCATGGTGCCCCAGTGCACGATGATCGAGCCGACGGCGACCACGCCGGACAGTCCGAGCAGCGCTAGCACCCCGGTCGCCGCCGCGCGCAGTGCTTCGGGCAACCAGCGTGGCATCCAGGGCAACGTCTGCAAGCGACCCGTCATCGCCACCCCGACCAGCGCGCCGATGGCGTGCACCGCCAGCACCCCGGCGAACGCCCGGGAAGCGTCCGGGGTCTGCAACTCGGTGATCACCGAGGACGCGTCGTGGATGACCGCCAGCGCGACGGCCGCTATCAGCAGCGGGCCGCCGAGCGCCGACGCCACCACCCAGCGGATGACGAACCAGGAGGAGCGGGCCGCGGCGGCCGCGGTGGTGCGCGCGGTCCCCCACACCATCAGCAGCACCGGCAGCAGCGGCATGACGCCGAGCTCGCGGCCCCCGATGGAGACCGGCACCTGGTGCACGCCCAGCCACATGCTGGCGATCGCCCCGAAGGCGCCGGTCATGTCGCTGTTGGCGATGAGCAACTGGATCAGCGTCACCGCCGCGATCACGCCCAGTGCGACAACCGACGGCCCGAATGCGACCCTGAGCAGGTCTCGGGCCTGACGGCTGCCGACTGACCGGTTGTCCACCACTAGCTGGGTCGCTCCTCGCGCGCGTCTGCGCATCCGACGTCCGGATGCGCGACGCCCAGACTACGACGAGGAAGTGCCGGACTGCGGCGAGGACTCAGGCGGTGTCGCCGAGGACGGCGGCTGGGCCGGAAGCCCGGTGGTCGGCGCCCCGGCACCCTGTGAAGAACCCTGGCCGTAGCCCGTCGCTTCGCCCGTCCTGGACGGCTGGCCGAAGGCCGGGAAGCCGGTGGGCGGGGTCGGCGGCCCACTGTGGCCCTCGTGGCCACTGTGGCCCTCGTGGCCACCATGGGCACTGTGGCCCTCGTGAGCGCCCTGGCCGCTCTGGGCTCCGTACCCGCCCTGGCCGGCGGACGGGAAGCCGCCGGTGTTCTGGCCGCCCTGGTAACCGCCGTACTGCGACGGGTACCCGGGACGCTGCTGCGACTGGTGCGTGGGCGCGCCGTACTGCTGGCCCGGCTGACCGTAGTACGGGGCCCCGTACTGCCCGTAGGGCTGTTCGTAGCGCGGCTTGGGTGCCGGCGCGGTGAGCACACCGGCATCGAACAGCAGCGCGGCGATGGCAACGCCGGCCTGCAGCACCGTGGTCGCGATGATCAGGTACAGCCCCCAGCCGATGGACAGCCCGGCCGGGGCGTTGATGACCTCGGCCAGCACCAGCAGGAAGGACAGTGTCGAGATGACGGCCACCACGGCGGTGGCCACCTTCTGCTTGGGCAGCAGGCCGACGACGGCCAGCAGTCCGGCAAGCACCGAGGCCGCGACCGCCAGGCCCAGGCCGGGGGTGCTGCCGCTGGCGCTGCCGAACTGCGGGAAGTCGGAATTGCTGATGGTCAGCATCGGGCCGAAGTTGAAGGCGTAGGTGGCCAGACCGAGTGCCGCGACGGTGCCGGTCAGGTACAGCGGGAGCTTGCTGGGTCCCGCCGACGAACCTGCCGAACCTTCGTGCGTGTCGCCGACCTTGCCGAACTGCTGCGTCGGCGCGTACTGGCTGCCCTGCTGGGCAGGCGGATATCCGGGGTTACCGGGCGGGTAAGTCATGACTCTCCTGTGTGAGCGATTTCAAAACCACGCTAGCGCAACCCGGACCCCCGTGGCTCAGGCCGATACCAGCACCGGAGCGTCGGCCGCGCTCTGGTCGGAGGCCTCGATTTCGCGGACCAACGGCTGGACCTTTTGCCCGAAGTACTCGATTTCTTCCTGGAAGTGGAGGAAGCCGCCCAGTATGAGGTCGACTCCGCGTTTGCGGTACGCCGCGATCCGCTCGGCGATCTGCTCGGGCGTCCCGATCAGCTGGGTACGGAATCCGTCGTTGTACTGGACGAGATCCTCGAAGGACGAATCCGCCCACATGCCCTTCTTCTCGCCGGTCGAGTTCCCGGCCTGCTGCACGGCGTCCCGGAACCCCTCGACGGCGGGCTTGTTGGCCTTGGCGACGATCTCGCGCAGCGTCTCTTTCGCCTCTTTCTCGGTGTCCCGGGCGATGATGAACCCGTTCAGCCCGACCTTGACCTCCCGGTTCACCGTGCGGGCGTGGTCACGCACCTCCACCAGCTGTTCGGTGATCCCATCGAAGTCCTTCCCGTTGGAGAAGTACCAGTCGGCGTACAGGCCGCCGTTGCGGCGCGCTGCGGTGGAGTTCCCGCCCTGGAACAGCTCCGGATTGGGGCGTTCGGGCGTGTTGACCGGTTTGGGCTTGAGGGTGAAGTCGTGGATGCGGTAGAAGTCGCCGCGGAAGTCCACGTCGTCCTCGGTCCAGATCTTGCGCAGCACCTGCAGGAACTCCGCGCTGCGCCGGTAGCGTTCGTCGTGCTCCAGCCACGGTTCGCCCAGATGGGTGAACTCGTCCTTGAACCAGCCCGAGACCACGTTGACCGCGAACCGTCCGCCTGACAGGTGATCGGCCGTGGCGCCCAGTTTCGCCAGCACGGCGGGCTGCCAGAGCCCGGGGTGCACGGCGGCGATCACCTTGAGGCGCTCGGTGGCCAGCAGCAGCGCCAGGCTGAAGCTCGTCGACTCGTGCTGGAACTCCGCACCGTAGCTGGCCTCGTACCGCACCTGGGACAGTGCGTACTCGAACCCGTTGTTCTCGGCGGTCTGGGCCAGCTTCTTGTTGTACTCGTAGTTCCAGTCGGTGCGCTGCTCGATATCGCTGGTGACCAGGCCACCGCTGACGTTCGGCACCCAGTAGGCGAACTTGATCTGGTCGGCGATGCGTTCGGTCGTCATGGCTGCCATCGCAACAAGTCGGGCGGTCGAAGTCACCAATAACGATCCGGCTGAACCGAACCGCTCGAGGGCGCGCCCTTGTGCGACGGACTAGAACACGTTCTAATTCTGATCATGGACTACGGGCTCGTACTTTTCACCAGTGACCGCGGTATCGCTCCGGCCCCGGCGGCCAAGCTGGCCGACGACCACGGCTTCACCACCTTCTATGTGCCCGAGCACACCCACATCCCGATCAAGCGGGAGGCCGCGCATCCGACCACCGGTGACGAGTCGCTGCCGGATGACCGCTACATGCGCACCCTGGATCCCTGGGTCAGCCTGGGCACCGCCTGTGCGGTCACCAGCCGGGTGCGGTTGTCGACCGCGGTGGCCCTGCCGGTGGAGCACGACCCGATCACCCTGGCCAAGTCCATCGCGACGCTGGACCATCTGTCCGGCGGGCGGGTCAGCCTCGGCGTCGGATTCGGCTGGAACACCGACGAATTGGCCGACCACAAGGTTCCGCCGGGCCGGCGGCGCACCATGCTGCGCGAGTACCTGGAGGCCATGCGCGCGCTGTGGACCGAGGAAGAGGCTGAGTACGACGGCGAATTCGTGAACTTCGGGCCGTCCTGGGCCTGGCCCAAGCCGGTGCAGGCGCACATCCCGGTGCTCGTCGGTGCGGCGGGCACCGAGAAGAACTTCAAGTGGATCGCGAAGTCCGCCGACGGCTGGATCACCACCCCGCGGGATTTCGACATCGACGAGCCGGTGAAGCTGCTGCAGGACACCTGGGCCGCGGCCGGGCGCGACGGGGCCCCGCAGATCGTGGCGCTGGACTTCAAGCCCGATCCCGAAAAGCTGGCCCGCTGGCGCGATCTCGGCGTCACCGAGGTGTTGTTCGGCCTGCCGGACAAGCCCGAGGCCGAGGTCGCCGCCTACGTGGAGCGACTGGCGGGCAAGCTGGCCCAGCTGGTCTGAATCTCATAGCTGGTTCTCATCCGCCCCCGGGGCGTGCAGGCCGTCGGCGAGGACGGTGCGGTCACCTTCGGCACCAGTTTCCCGACCACCTGTCCCGGCCGGTGGCCGCACTTTCATTTCGAGGTGTTCGGTGACGGCTGGACCGCGCAGCTGGTCTCGGCCGGTGGCACACCGGAGACGGGTATCGATCTCGCGATCAACGTCGGCGTCGAATCAGAGAACGTCGACAACAACCCGCCCCCGCCCGGCCTCAGGCCCGTCGGGCCCGGTTCTCCTTCTCCCCCGCCGTCACCGTGATCGCCGCACCGAGCGGGTCACCGTCGGTCATCAGGGCGAGCAGGTCCTCGTCGGTGGTCATCGCCATGAAGCGACTGCCGTCCGCGTCGAGACGTCCGATGATGACGCCGGTGACCTCCGGCCAGTCGTAGCGCACCGAGTACGTCTCGATGGTGCCCGGCCCGTGCGGGTGACGGGTGACCGCAATTCTCGGCCGCTCGTTGATCTGCGCCTGCACTTCACGGCTGTTGTCGGCCGCCCACTCGACGGGCCGCGTCGAGTACACGCCCACCGAATACTTGCTCATCACACCGCCATTGGCGCCGACGAGGCCGAACCCGCCCGGGTTGTCCCGCATGCTCAGGGCCGTCTCGGCGATGCCGTGCAGCGAGTAGCTGTTCCCGGGCCCGCCGAAGAACGGCAGCCCACCGGTCAACGTGAGACCGCGGGGATCATCGGTGGCCAGTCCGGTCGTGTCGCAGACGGTGAACACCGGGAACGGGAAACAGCTGTACAGGTCGAAGGTGGACACCTCGTCCAGCCCGATCCCGGCCACCCGAAGCGCCTCGGCCACAGCCAATTCCGCGGACAGACTGGTACCGAGCTCCTCGCGGTCGAGCAGCGGTTGCTCGACCAGGTCGGCGTGGCCGTGCAGGTACACCCATTTCTCCTCGGGCACCGACAGTCGGCGGGCCGCGGCCACCGACATGATCAGCACCGCCGCGCCCTGATTGACCTGATCACGGGCCACCATCAACCGCGGATACGGGTCGCAGATCATCCGGTTCTCCGCGGTGACGGTGACCAGCTCGTCGACCGAGCGTTCCACCGGCGAGGACGAGAACGGGTTCTTGGCAGCAACTTTGGAGAACGGCGCGAACAACTCCGCCATGGCGGTGCGGTAGTCGGCAACTGTGGCGCCCAACCGGGCGCGCCGGGCGTTGTCCAGCAGACCGTACTGCACCGGCGCTCCGGTCAGCCCGTGCGTGGCGGTGTACTCGTCCATGTACTGCTCGAACCCGAACCCGCGATCCTCGAGCTGCCCGCCGACCTGTTCGGAGTGATCGGGCTTGTCCTCCTGGCGAGCGAAATGGCGCAGCGTCGACCCGTTCTCGGAGCCGAACACCAGCACCACTTCGGCGTCCCCGGCGGCAATGGCCGCCGAGAACTCGGTCACCACCTTCTGAGACCCGTGCCCCCCGAGTGGTTCGAGCACCGCGCGCGCCGGGTCGGCGCCGATACGGGCCGCGACCGAACGCGGGTAGTTGTCCGAGCGTCCCAGGGGCGCCGGCGAGAACGGCGTGCTGATCTCGAACTGCCGGAGCGCGGCGAAGACCTCGATCGACTCGGCGACCGCGGCGACGTCGGCGCCGGTGTCGGCGAGCGCGGCCCGGGCCGCCTCGGTGGCCAGTTCCACCGACGACATACCGCGGTAACCCGGTAAGTCGATGCGCTCGGTGAACTGTCCGACCCCGACGATGACCGGCGTGCGCGGATCGACCATTACAGACCTCCTGACGGGCGTTAGTTCGCCAGGCTAACCGACGCTCCGGGCGGTCGCCCACCGCCCCATTACACACCACCTCCGGTGTACAACTAGCAATTTGTACAACTTGCTAGTCGTACAACAATGTAGGCGTATTATTTCCGCATGAGCTGGCCGATCCGCCCGATGTCCCTGGTCGTCGGCGGCATCGTGCAACCCGACGACGTCGTCGGGCGGATCCGGGACGCTCAGGCGGTCCTCGATTCACTGCCCGGCAGCGGGGCCGTCCTGGTGGGTGACCGCAGACACGGCAAGACCTCGTTGTCGCGGGTCGTCCAGCGCGACGCGCGCCGGCTCGGCGCCGTGGTGATCGCCGCGAGCGCCGAGCGCGAGACATATGCGGAGTTCGTCGCCGCGCTGGCCGCCGAACTGGCCGGTGCCGAACCCGCCTGGGCGCAGGAGCTGTCGAGACTGCGCGTCAGCCTGACGGCCGGACCGATCAGGGTGGAGCGGGACGGGCGCGCCGCCGCGGCGCTCGACCAGCTCCTGGAACGCACCGTCGATCGCGCGGGCAACCGACAGGTGGTGCTGTTCATCGACGAGGTGACCGTGCTCGCCCGCAATCTGGAGCGTCAGGAACGCGGCTCCGGCGACAGTTTCCTGCATACGCTGCGCCGGTTCCGCCAGGAGTACGGCGGCCGGGTGGCGACGGTGCTGTCCGGGTCGATCGGGTTCCACCACGTCTCGGCCGATGCGCCGAGCACCGTCAACGACATCCGCAAGATCACCGTCGGCCCCATCCGCGCCGACCACGCGACCTACCTTGCCGAATGTCTGCTCTTCGGTGGTGGGCTGGACGCCGAGACCGCTCACGAGCTGGCGCCCGCGGTGGCCGAGTCAGCGGAGAACGTGCCCTACTACATCCAGCATCTGGTGGCGGCCTCGCTGACGATGCAGCGCGGCGGTCGCGGGATACCCACGCCCGCACAGGTTCCCGACCTGGTGACCGCGGCCATCGAGGATCCCACCGACCCGTGGGACCTGCGGCACTACCGGGATCGGCTGGTGCACTATTACGGCGAGGATGCCCCCGTCATCGCCAAGCTGCTCGATATCTACGCCTACGCCTCCGCTCCGCTCGACATCGACGCGGCCTTCGCCCAGGCCCGCAGCACCGGGTTGGCGATCAGCGACCGGGATCAACTGGTGTCGTTCGTCGAGCGACTCGAACTCGACCACTATCTGATCCGAAATGCGGACCGGGATCGCTTCGCCTCGGCACTGGTTCAGCGCGCCTGGCGCACGATCCGGCGGTGACGACGTGACCCACCCGGTGTACTCCCCCGCCGCAGCCGATCCCGCCGAGCTCGAAGCATGCACCGTGGGCCGGGCGGATCTGCTCGAAACGCTGACCGGCCGGTTCCGCGGCGCGGCCCGCGACGGCGCCCGTCCGCACACCATGTTGATCGGACCGCGGGGCTCGGGCAAGACACACACGCTGCGGCTCGCCGTCCACCGCACCCTTGCCGATCCCGGCACCGCGAAACGCGTTCTCCCGGTTATCATCCCGGAGGACTCGCTGGCCATCGGGAGTTATCTGGATCTGTTGGTGGAGATCGCCCGGGCCATCGGCGGCGACACCGCCGACGCCGCCCGGACGATCCGACGTGATCGCGATGCCATCGGCATCGAGCAGGCGATCATGTCCGCCGCGGCCGGCCGCATGCTGCTGCTGGCAGTCGAGAATCTCGATCGCGTCTTCAACCGGTTGGGCCGCGACGGGCAGGGCAACCTGCGCGCCTGGGTCGAGACCTCCACCGCCATAACCATCTTCGCCACCGCACCCGCGCTCTTCGCGGGTGTGACCTCGCGCGAATATCCCTGGTACGGATCGTTCATGGTCGAGTCGCTGCCGGATCTGACCGTGCCGGAGGTCGCCCAGATCCTCGCCCACGAGAACACCGCCCTGGCCGCCTTCGCCGAGACGGCCGAAGGGGCAGCGCGAATCGCCGATATCCACGCGATCATCGGTGGATCACCGCGGGTGTGGCAGACGCTGGCCGACATCGCACAGGTCCCGATGCTGCAGGCCGTCACCCCCGCGGTCGAGGCGGTACTCGACCGGCTCGCCCCGCTGCATCAGCAGCGCCTGTGGGAGTTGCCGCCCAGCGAGCAACGGCTGATCGTCGAGTTGGCCCGTGCCGGCGAACCGCGCACGGTGACCGATCTGGCTGCTGCAGTGGGAGTTTCGAACCAGGCCGCAGCGGCCGTGCTCGGTCGCCTGAGCGAGTCGCACTGGGTCACGTCCAGCAAGGACCGCGCCGATCGACGGTCGTCCTGGTACGACCTGACCGATCCGCTGCTGCGTCAGGCGCTGCGCTTCCGGGACCGCTGATCGCGAAACGCCCCGCTTGACGACTTTGTCACTTAGTGACACGGTGGAGCTGTCACTAAGTGACACCGCCGACCGGAAGGACCTCGTGACCGTCACCTCGCAACGCCCGCCGATCATCTCCGTCGAAGACTTCTTCAATCCGCCGGAACGGGCCGGGGCCAGGATTTCCCCGGACGGCACCCGGATCGCCTATCTGGCGCCGTGGCGCGATCGCCTGAACATCTGGGTCCAGGACGTGGCCGGGGACACCGAACCCCGGTGCGTCACCGCCGACGAGACCCGCAGCGTCCACATCTTCAGCTGGACCCACGATTCACGCTGGCTGCTCTACATGCAGGACAACGGCGGCGACGAACACTGGCACGTGTACCGGGTGGATCCCGACGACCCGGACGGGTCCGCGGTGGACCTCACCCCGTTTCCCCGGGCCCGCGCCTCCTTCGAACTGCTCAAGAACCGGCCGGGCAAGGCCGTCGTGCAACACAATGCGCGCAACCCGGAACTGGTCGACGCCTATGAACTCGACATCGCCAGCGGGGAACTGACCCTGCTCGCCGAGAACCCCGGCACCGTCATCACCTGGATCAGCGGACCGGGCGGGGACCTGTTCACCAACACCCTGACCGCAGATGGTGATATCGAAATAGCGCAATGGGTTTCGGCCAACGGGGCCCTGCGCACCATCCGGGTGTACGAGGGCAGGGACTACCCGCTGGGCATCTACCCGCTCGCGGTGTCCCCAGACGGCGCCGGCATCTGGCTGGGCTCCTATCAGGGCAGCGACCGCCTGCGTCTGGCCCGCCTGGACGTGCGCACCGGCGCGGAGACCATCGTCGACAGCCACCCGGAGTACGACCTGGGCGCGCAGATCATGCTGCCGTCACCGTTCATCCTCAGCGAGCAGACCGGAGACCTGATCGGCGCCCGCTATTACGGTGAGCGCCAGGTGATTCACGCCCTCGACGAGGACTTCGCCTCGGTACTGACGGCGCTGGACGGGCTCTCCGACGGCGATCTGGCCGGTATCTCCTGCGATGACAGCGGGCGACGCTGGGTGGTCAGCTTCACCCATGACCGCGACCCGCACGCCACCTATCTCTACGACCGGGTGACCGGCGAGAGCCGGTTGCTGTTCCGGCCCTACCCGCACCTGGACCCCGCCGCGCTCGCTCCGATGACACCGATCACCGTCACCGCCCGCGACGGCCTGGACCTGCACGGGTACCTGACCGTGCCGGTCGGCCTCCCGCCGGAAAATCTGCCCTTGGTGCTGCTGGTGCACGGCGGCCCGTGGGCCCGCGACACCTGGACCTATCAACCGGACGTACAGCTGCTGGCCAACCGCGGATATGCGGTGCTGCAGATCAACTTTCGGGGTTCCACCGGCTACGGCAAGGCCTTCACCCAGGCCGCCATCGGTGAACTCGCCGGCAAGATGCACGACGATCTGATCGACTCGGTGGACTGGGCGGTCGCACAGGGCTACGCCGACCGGGACCGGGTGGCGATCTTCGGCGGCTCCTACGGCGGGTACGCCGCCCTGGTCGGGGTGACGTTCACCCCGGACGTGTTCGCCGCGGCCATCGACTACGTCGGGATCTCCAGCCTGCCCAACTTCATGCGCACGCTGCCCGACGTCGGCCGCCGGTTCCTGGCCAACAACTGGCACCTCTACGCCGGAGACCCGTCCGACCCCGAGCAGGAGGCCGACCTGTTGGCCCGCTCCCCGATCACCCGGGTCGACCAGATCCGCACCCCGCTGCTGGTGGTGCAGGGCGCCAACGACTCTCGCGTGGTGCAGGCCGAATCCGACAACATGGTCGCGGCGCTGCGCGCCCGCGGTATCGAGGTGGAGTACATGGTCAAGCAGGACGAGGGGCACGGATTCGTCAATCCGGAAAACAGCATCGACATGTACCGCGCCGTGGTGCGGTTCCTGGCGACCCACCTCTGATCTCGACCCGCCCAACGGAAAAGGCCCCCGCACACGGCGGGGGCCTTTCCTGTTGCAGCTGTTACAGACCTGCGAGCAGCTCGCGTGCCTTGGCGGCGGTCTCCGACGGGGTCTTGCCGACCTTCACGCCGGCGGCCTCCAGAGCCTCCTGCTTACCGGCCGCGGTACCCGCACCGTCGGACACGATGGCGCCGGCGTGGCCCATCGTCTTGCCTTCGGGAGCGGTGAAGCCCGCGACGTAGCCGACGACCGGCTTGGTGACGTTGGCCTGGATGTAGGCGGCAGCCTTCTCCTCGGCGTCGCCGCCGATCTCACCGATCATGACGATCAGCTTGGTCTCGGGATCCTTCTCGAACGCCTCGATGGCGTCGATGTGGGTGGTGCCGATGACCGGGTCGCCGCCGATGCCGATGGCGGTGGAGAAGCCGAGATCGCGCAGCTCGTACATCATCTGGTAGGTCAGGGTGCCGGACTTGGAGACCAGTCCGATCGGGCCCTTGCCGGTGATGTTGTTCGGCGTGATGCCGACCAGCGACTCACCGGGGGTGATGATTCCGGGGCAGTTGGGCCCGATGATGCGGGTCTTGTTGCCCTTCTCGACGTTGTAGGCCCACGCGTAGGCGCTGTCCTGCACCGGGATGCCCTCGGTGATGACGACCAGCAGCGGGATCTCGGCGTCGATGGCCTCGATGATGGCGTCCTTGGAGAACGCCGGCGGCACGAACGCGATCGACACGTCGGCGCCGGTCTCCTTGATGGCCTCGGCCACGCTGCCGAAGACGGGCAGCTCGATGGCGTTGCCGTCCTTGTCCTCATGGGACACGGTCGTGCCGGCCTTGCGGGCGTTGACGCCGCCGACGATCTGGGTGCCGGCCTTGAGCATCAGCTTGGTGTGCTTGGTGCCCTCGCCACCGGTGATGCCCTGGACGATGACCTTGGAGTCCTTGTTCAAGAAAATCGACATATCAAGTTCTCCTTTACTTGTTGGCCAGCTCGGCGGCCTTGTCGGCGCCGGAGTCCATGGTTTCGGCCTGGATCACCAGGGGATGGTTGGCCTCGGCCAGGATGCGGCGGCCCTCTTCGACGTTGTTGCCGTCCAGGCGCACGACGAGCGGCTTGTTGGCCTCGTCGCCCAGGATCTCCAGCGCCTTGACGATGCCGTTGGCAACCGCGTCACAGGCGGTGATGCCACCGAAGACGTTGACGAACACGCTCTTGACCTGGCTGTCGCCCAGGATGACGTCCAGACCGTTGGCCATCACCTCGGCCGAAGCGCCACCACCGATGTCCAGGAAGTTGGCGGGCTTGACGTTGCCGTGCCGCTCACCGGCGTAGGCGACGACGTCCAGCGTCGACATGACCAGGCCGGCACCGTTACCGATGATGCCCACCTCGCCGTCGAGCTTGACGTAGTTGAGGTCGTTCTCCTTGGCCTTGAGCTCCAGCGGATCCGTGGCGTCGCGATCCTCGAACTCGGCGTGGCCGGGCTGCCGGAAGTCGGCGTTGGCGTCCAGGGTGACCTTGCCGTCCAGGGCCAGGATCTGGTCGTCGGGGGTACGCACCAGCGGGTTGACCTCCACCAGGGTGGCGTCCTCGCCGATGAACACCTCCCACAGCTTCTGGATGGTCACGGCCGCGGCGTCGAGCACCTCGGCGGGCAGGTGGCCCTTCTCGGCGATCTCGCGGGCGAACGCCAGATCGACACCCTTGACGGCGTCGACCGGCACCTTGGCCAGGCGCTCCGGCTTGGTCGCGGCGACCTCTTCGATCTCCATGCCGCCTTCCACCGAGCACATGGCCAGGTAGGTGCGGTTGGAGCGGTCGAGCAGGAAGGAGATGTAGTACTCCTCGGCGATGTCACTGGCCTCGGCGACCAGCAGCTTCTTCACCACGTGGCCCTTGATGTCGAGGCCGAGGATGTTCTGCGAATGGGTGAACGCATCCTCGGGGGTCGCGGCGTACTTCACGCCACCGGCCTTACCGCGGCCGCCGACCTTGACCTGTGCCTTCACCATCACCGGCTTGCCGATTTCCTCGGCGATCGCCTTGGCATCCTCGGCGGAGTCGGTGACCCGGCCCGGGGTGGTGGGGACGTTGTGCTTGGCGAACAGCTCTTTCGCCTGATATTCGAACAGATCCATGAGTTTCCTAAATGGCGTGTCTGTCTACTGACTTCTGATGACGTTCCGAATTGACTTCAGAGTGTGCGCCGGACGGGCTCGGTGGGCCGCAACTGGCTCGGGTGGCACTGTATCCACCCCGGTGGCAGGCGCCCGCATCGCCCACCTCTCATGTGGTACATCTCACCGGGACCGCCGGGTGATACAAGTCACAATACGAGTGGGAATGGCCACTTAAGTTGCCACGCTCATTCGGATTTGGTTAACGTGCCTACTGGTCTTGATAACGGTCAGGTCACGGCACGAAGGATATTCCAGGTTGGCTGAGCACAGTTCGTCCCGATCCCGCAGGGGAGCAGCGACGACCGGGCACTCCGACCCGTCCCCAGCCGAAGTCACCGACATCATCCCGTTCAACGAGTTCGGCGATCTGCATGAGCTGGACTTCCGGGACAGCTCCGCATTCGACAAGGAGCAGCGCGTCATCGCCGCCCCCGAACTCGACGACCTGCACGACACCGACGATCTGGTGCCGCTGCGGCTGGTCATTCCGACCGAGTTCCAGGCCGGTGCCGAGTCCGAGGCGCACCGCGACTCCTCGCACGCCTACCGGGACAGCCACACCGACCTCAGTGACGGCACCGCCCTCACCGATGTGATCGACATGCGCGCGCACCGCACCGGCGGCGCGCACCGCAAGCAGACCGTCGGCGCGGTGAAGAGCCGGCTGATGATCGCGGCCATGGCCGCCGGCGCGACCGCCTCCGGCGCGTACTCCCTGACCCAGTCCGACACCACCCCGGCTGCGGACACCGTGCTGGCCGCCGATAACGCGCTCGTCAACGGCGCCGCGATCAGCGGTTCGGCCGAGGGCATGCAGATCGTCGCGGTGCAGCCGGTCGCCTCCTCGGCCGTGCACGCCGAAGAGATCACCAAGGCCGCCGCGTTCGCCCAGGAGCGGGCCGAGCGTGAGGCGCGTCTGGCGCGCCCGCTGTTCGCGATGCCGACCAAGGGTGTCTGGACCTCGGGGTTCGGTTACCGGTGGGGCGTGCTGCACGGTGGCATCGACATCGCCGGCCCGATCGGCACCCCGATCCTGGCCGCCAGCGACGGCGTCGTCGTCGAGGTGGGCCCGACCGCCGGTTACGGCGCACTGGTGAAGCTGCGGCACTCGGACGGCACCGTCACGCTCTACGGCCATATCAACACCTGGCTGGTCAGCAAGGGCCAGCGGGTGATGGCCGGCGACCAGATCGCCACCATGGGCAACCGCGGCAACTCGACCGGCCCGCACCTGCACTTCGAGGTGCTGATGAACGGCTCCAACCGGATCGACCCGGTGCCGTGGCTGGCTCAGCGCGGGCTGTCCCCGGGCAGCTACGTCGGTTAGCCCGACAGCGTCGGTCCGAGCACCGGCGTCGGTTCACTACCGTGGGTGATGTGCACCCGGATCCGTCACCCGATGCAACCCGCATCATCCGTCGGCACCCGACGGGTTCGTTCCCCGCGCTCGAGAGCGCTCCCCCCGACACGGCCGAACCCACCGCCTACATCCCGCGACCCACACCGGTCGCCGTGCCCGCACGACGGGCCGCCGGGCCGGGCACCGCGATCGCCGCCGCCACCCTGAGCATCCTGTCCGGCTGGGCCACCGCCGTCATCGCCACCGATCTGATCGCCGGCTGGTGGCGCACCGACCGACTGTTCTGTGTCGCCATCGGTTTCCTCACCGCCATCGCCGCAGCAGCCGGGATAGGCGGCCTGATCGCCCTGCTGCTGCAGCGGCAGTTCGGCCGCCTGCTCATCTGCGTGGGCGCCACCATCGGGTTGCTGATCTTCGGCAGCCTGTTCCTGGCCGGGGCGAAGCTACATCCGGTGGTCTACGCCATGCCGGCGCTGCCGGTCGCCGCGATAGTGCTGACGCTGCTGCCGCAGACCCGGGACTGGTCGCGGCGCTCGTGAACTGGCTAGAGCTTCTGTACCGGCGCGTGGTTGTGCATCAACTTGACCCGTCCCGCGCTGCCGAAGTCGATCAGCGACATCGCCGACTCGCCGACCCCGGACACTTCCTCGACGCGGCCGAGACCGTACTTGTCGTGGCTGACCCGGTCGCCGGGCTCCAGCGTGATGATCGCGCGGTTGCGGGCCTTCGTCGGCGCCGGCCGCACATTGTCGCTGAACCGCCCGGTGCTGACCGGGGCGCTCAGCGCCGACGACGGCGCCTCCACCCGACGCCAGTTGATCAGGTCCTCCGGGATCTCCCGCAGGAACCGTGATTCGGGGTTGAGCATCGGCTGACCCCAGGACGAGCGCACCTTGGCGCGGCTGAGGTACAGCCGTTGCCGGGCCCGGGTGATGCCCACGTAGGCCAGCCGCCGTTCCTCGGACAGTTCGGTCGGATCGCCCAGCGCCCGCATGTGCGGGAACATCCCGTCTTCCCAGCCGGTCACGAAGACCACGGGGAATTCCAGGCCCTTGGCGGTGTGCAGGGTCATCATGGTGACCACCCCCGACTCGTGCTCGGGGATCCCGTCGGCGTCGGCGACCAGCGACACCCGCTCCAGGAACTGAGCCAGCACCCCGGTGTCCGGGATGTCCTCGTCCTCGGGCGCGCCCTCCTCCTCCCGCAGCGCCTGGGCATTGGCCAGGTCGATGCTGAATTCGTGTGCGACGCTGACCAATTCGTTCAGGTTGTCCAGTCGGGCCAGGTCCTGGGGGTCGGTGGACGATTCCAGCTCCCGCCGGTATCCGCTGCGGTCCAGCACTGCTTCGACCAGGTCGCCGAGTTCTCCGTCGAGACCGCCGCGCAGGCCGTCGAGCAGCTGCATGAACGAGGCGATCGCCTTCTCCGAGCGGCTGTTCAGCATCGGCACCCGGCCCTCGGCGGCCGCCTGCAGGGCGTCGTTGAAACTGCCGCCGGTGTTCTCGGCGTACACCGCCACGCAGGCCTCGGCCCGGTCCCCGATGCCCCGGCGCGGGGTGTTCAGGATCCGCCGCATGCTCACCGCGTCCCCCGGATTGTCCAGCACCCGCAGGTAGGCGACGATGTCGCGAATCTCCTTGCGCTCGTAGAAGCGCACGCCGCCGACGACCTTGTAGGGGATGCCGGCGCGGATGAACACCTCTTCCAGCGCTCGGGACGAGTTGTTGGTGCGGTAGAAGACCGCCACGTCGGAGTAGTTGATCTCTCCCTTGTCGGCCAGGGAGTCGATCTCCTCGGCCACGAAGCGGGCCTCGTCGTGCTCGTTGTCGGCGACGTAGCCGACGATCAGCTCCCCTTCGCCGGAGTCGGTCCACAGCCGCTTCTCACGCCGGCCGGTGTTGCGGGAGATGACCGCGTTGGCGGCGTTCAGGATGGTTTGCGTGGAACGGTAATTCTGTTCCAGCAGAATGGTTGTGGCATCCGGGTAATCGCGCTCGAAGTCCTCGATGTTGCGGATGGTCGCGCCGCGGAACGCGTAGATCGACTGGTCGGCGTCGCCCACCACGCACAGCTCCGACGGCGGCACTGCGGCCGGATCTCCCGCATCGGCGTGTCCCACCAGCTCACGCACCAGCATGTACTGGGCGTGGTTGGTGTCCTGGTACTCGTCGACCAGGATGTGCCGGAAGCGCCGGCGGTAGTACTGGGCGATCTGCGGAAATGCTTGCAGCACAGCAACTGTCTCGCCGATGAGGTCGTCGAAGTCCAGCGCGTTGGCCGCCCGCAACCGGCGCTGGTACTCGCCGTACACCGCGGCCACCGTCTTGGACATGTCATCGGAGCTCTCGGTCAGATCCGACAATGCGCGGTCCGGGTCGATGAGCTCGTTCTTCAGGTTGGAGATGCCGTTGGCCAGCAACCGCGGCGAGTACCGCTTGGTGTCCAGCCCCATGTCCTTGCCGATCATCATCAGCAACCGCCGCGAATCGTCGGCGTCGTAGATGGAGAAGTTGGAGTTCAGTCCCGGCAGCAGCGAGGCCTGGTTGCGCAGGATCCGCACACAGGTGGAGTGGAACGTCGACACCCACATGTTGCGGGCCTTGGGGCCCACGATCTGGACCACCCTCTCCCGCATCTCGGCGGCGGCCTTGTTGGTGAAGGTGATGGCCAGCACCTGGCCGACGCCGACATCCCGGGCGGCCAGCAGGTAGGCGATCCGCCGGGTCAGCACCGCGGTCTTGCCGGACCCGGCGCCGGCCACGATGAGCAGCGGGGATCCTTCGTGCAGGACGGCCTGACGCTGCTGCGGGTTGAGCCCTTCCAGCAGGTCGTCGACGTCGGTGGTGCCCAGGTTCTGCTGAGCGGGCTGCGCGGGCTGGAAAAGAGATGTCATTTCGGTGTCGAATCTACCGCCGAACGGTGACATGCCCGTGACCCGGCTTTGCACCCGATCTGCGTCGGGTGGCACACTCGGATCGTGCTTGACGAGCCCGCCGCCAACATCGACGACCTCCGCCTGGAGATCGACGAGTTGGACGCTGCGATCCTGGCCGCCGTGAAGCGCCGCACCGAGGTGTCCCGGGTGATCGGCAAGGCCCGGATGGCCTCCGGCGGCACGAAACTGGTGCACAGCCGGGAGATGAAGGTCATCGAGCGCTACAGCGAACTCGGCCCGGAAGGCAAAGACCTGGCCATGCTGTTGTTGCGCCTGGGCCGGGGCCGGCTGGGCCACTAAGGCGTGAAGGCGATGTACTTGGTCTCCAGGTACTCCTCGATGCCTTCGGTGCCGCCCTCGCGACCGAACCCGGACTCCTTGATCCCGCCGAACGGCGCGGCCGCATCGGAGATCACCCCGCGGTTCACCCCGACCATTCCGGCCTCCACCGCCTCGGCGACCCGCAGCGCCCGGTCCAGCGACTGGGTGTAGATGTAGGAGGCCAGGCCGTAGGCGGTGTCGTTGGCCGCGGCGATGCCCTCCTCCTCGGTGTCGAAACCGGTGATCGGCGCAACCGGGCCGAACACCTCCTCCTTGAGGATGCGGGCATCGGCGGGCACATCGGCCAGCACGGTGGCCGGGTAGAAATGCCCGGGGCCACCGGGAGCCACCCCGCCGACGGCCACCTCAGCTCCCCGGGACACCGCGTCGGAGACCAGGTCGGCGACGATGCCGAGCTGCTTGGCCGAGATCAACGGACCCAGCGTCGAGGACTCCTCCAGCCCGTTGCCCAGCGTGTACTCGCTCATCCGCTTCACCAGCTTGTCGGTGAACTCCGCACGCACCGCGTTGGCGACGTGGAACCGGTTGGCCGCGGTGCACGCCTCGCCGCCGTTGCGCATCTTGGCCAGCAGCGCGCCCTCGACCGCAGCGTCGATGTCGGCGTCGTCGAACACCACGAAGGGGGCGTTGCCGCCGAGTTCCATCGAGGTGCGCAGCAGCTTGTCGCTGGACTGCTTGACCAGTGCCTTGCCCACCCCGGTGGACCCGGTGAAGGTCAGCTTGCGCAGCCGGCCGTCGTCGATCAACGCACCGGTCAGGTCGCCGGGCTTGGTGGTCGGTAGTACCGAGAGCACCCCCTTGGGCAGTCCGGCCTCGTCGATCAGCTTGGCCAGCAGCAGCATGGTCAGCGGGGTTTCCTGCGCCGGTTTGACCAGCATCGTGCAGCCGGCGGCCAGCGCCGGGCCGATCTTGCGGGTGCCCATCGCCAGCGGGAAGTTCCACGGGGTGATGGCGTAGCAGGGACCGACCGGCATCTTGGTCACCAGGATGCGGCCGGTGCCGGCCGGGCTGTGCGTGTAGCGGCCGTCGATGCGGGCGGCCTCCTCGGAGAACCAGCGGAAGAATTCCGCGCCGTACTTGACCTCGCCGCGGCTCTCGGCCAGCACCTTGCCCATCTCCAGGGTCATCAGGGTCGCGAGATCTTCGCTTCGGGCGGTGAGGGTTTCGAAGACCGACCGCAGGATCTCCCCGCGTTCCCGGGCCGGCGTGGCGGCCCAGTCGGCCTGGACGGCCTGCGCCGCGTCCAGGGCGGCGATGCCGTCCTCGGGGGTCGCGTCGGCCACCGAGGTGATCACCTCGTCGGTCGCGGGGTTGAGCACGTCGAACGTGGATGAACCGGCCCGTTCCGTACCGCCGATCCACAGGCCGGTGGGGACGGACGCAATCAAGTCTTTGTTGCTCATACATCCATCATGTACACCCTCGAAACGATGGCCGCACTAAGGTCAGCAGAATGAGTGCTGACATCACCGCGTCCCCCGCATGGCAGGCCTTGTCACGGCACCACGATGTGATCGCCGGGAGGACTCTGCGTGAGTTGTTCGCGCAGGATCCGGGTCGCGGGACCGAGCTGACGGTGACCGTGGGTGACCTCTACATCGATTACAGCAAGCACCGGGTGACGCGTGAAACCCTGGATCTGCTGGCCGATCTGGCGATCGCGGCGGATCTGGAGGGCCACCGTGCCGCGATGTTCGCCGGTGAGCACATCAACACCAGCGAGGACCGCGCGGTGCTGCACACCGCGCTGCGGCTGCCGCGGGATTCGGTGCTGACCGTGGATGGTCAGGACGTGGTCGCCGACGTGCACGAGGTGCTCGACGCGATGGGCGACTTCTGCGACCGGTTGCGCTCCGGGCAGTGGACCGGGGCCACCGGCCAGCGCATCACCTGCGTGGTCAACATCGGGATCGGCGGCTCGGATCTGGGCCCGGTGATGGTGTACGACGCGCTGCGCCATTACGCCGACGCCGGCATAACCGCCCGGTTCGTCTCCAACGTCGACCCGGC
Source organism: Mycobacterium sp. AMU20-3851 (assembly GCF_043974665.1). Taxonomy (NCBI): domain Bacteria; kingdom Bacillati; phylum Actinomycetota; class Actinomycetes; order Mycobacteriales; family Mycobacteriaceae; genus Mycobacterium; species Mycobacterium sp. AMU20-3851. The sequence continues at coordinate 922,943 of NZ_CP146371.1, read as the reverse complement.
CGATCTGGTCGCGAAACTGCACGGACTGGATCCGGCGACAACGCTTTTCCTCATCGCATCCAAGACGTTCACCACGCTGGAGACACTGACCAACGCCACCGCGGCGCGACGCTGGCTGGTCGAGGCCCTCGGCGATGACGCGGTGTCCAAGCACTTCGTCGCGGTATCCACCAACAAGGAGCTGGTCACCGAGTTCGGTATCGACACCGACAACATGTTCGGGTTCTGGGACTGGGTGGGCGGGCGCTACTCGGTGGACAGTGCCATCGGTCTCTCGGTGATGGCGGTGATCGGACGGGAGCGCTTCGCCGAGTTCCTGGCAGGCTTCCACCTGGTCGATGAGCACTTCCGCACCGCCCCGCTGACGCAGAACGCGCCGGTGATGCTGGGGCTGATCGGGCTCTGGTACAACAACTTCTTCGGCGCGCAGTCCCGCGCGGTGCTGCCCTATGCCAACGATCTGTCCCGGTTCGCGGCGTATCTGCAGCAGCTGACCATGGAGTCCAACGGCAAATCGGTCAAATCCGACGGTACCCCGGTCAGCACCGACACCGGCGAAATCTATTGGGGCGAACCGGGAACCAACGGCCAGCACGCGTTCTACCAGTTGCTGCACCAGGGCACCCGGCTGATCCCGGCCGACTTCATCGGGTTCTCCCAGCCGACCGATGACCTGCCGACTGCCGACGGCACGGGCAGCATGCACGACCTGCTGATGAGCAATTTCTTCGCCCAGACCCAGGTGCTGGCCTTCGGCAAGACCGCCGAGGAGATCGCGGCCGAAGGCACCTCGTCCGAGGTGGTGGCGCACAAGGTGATGCCCGGCAACCGGCCGACGACCTCGATCCTGGCCACCAAACTGACCCCGTCGGTGGTCGGCCAGTTGATCGCGCTCTACGAGCACCAGGTGTTCACCGAGGGCGTCATCTGGGGCATCGACTCCTTCGACCAATGGGGAGTGGAACTGGGCAAGACCCAGGCCAAGGCGCTGCTGCCGGTGCTCACCGACGATGCGTCACCGGCCGCGCAGACCGACACCTCCACCGACGCCCTGGTGCGCCGCTACCGCACCGAGCGCGGCCGCCCCGCCTGAGGCGAAACGGCGAAACACGCGTACCCGCTGCGCCCTCGACGGGCCATGCAGCGGGTACGCGTGTTTCGCGGGGTTATCGGTTACGGGGCGGGAATCGTGGCGCACCCGACACCGGGGATACAACCACTGGCTCCGCCGGGGCCTGCGCTACCGCTCGGGCCACCCGGGATCGCGCCGCTGGCGCCGCCCGGGCCGGCAGTTCCGGCAGGCCCACCCGGAATTGCGCCGGTGGCGCCGCCCGGACCGGCCGAGCCACCCGGACCGCCCGGGATCACACCACTGGCACCGCCCGGACCGGCTTCACCGGCAGGCCCACCCGGGATGGCACCGCTGGCACCACCGGGACCCGCGGTTCCGGCAGGCCCACCCGGAATCGCGCCGGTGGCGCCGCCCGGGCCCGCGGTACCGGGGTACACGCACGGGGTGCCGTCGGCGTTGAAGCACGGCGGGGGCGGCGGCGGGGCGGGCAGGGTGCTGGTCGCGCCGGCGAGGGGCGAGAAGGCGATCGCCGCTCCCGCGGCACCGGCGAACAGTGCGGGCATCATCTTCGTCAGTTTCACCATCATGCGGTGAGAGTTACCACCGGCCCAACGGGGCTAAACATGCCCAGTTCGAGAAAATCAGGCGAATCGCTTGGTGTATTTGGGCGGCAGAAGGCGCATGATCTGCGTCAACGGCGCCCATGGCCAGTTCGGGACGACGGCGCGGCCTTTCTCCTTTTCGATGGCCGCGACCATGGCGCGCACGCCGGTCTCGTTGTCGACCATCAGCATCGTGGTCGCCGACTTCGCGGTCATCTCGGACTCGATGTAGCCGGGCTCGATGACGGTGATCCGGATGGGGCCCTTGTCGTACTCGGCGCGCAGCGACTCACCGAGCGAGGTCATGCCCGCCTTGCTGGCGCAGTAGGCGGCCTTGCCCCCGGGCACCCCGGTGTTGCCCAGCACCGACGAGATGAGCACCAGGTGCCCGCCGCCGGCCTTGTGGAACATCTCCAGCGCGGTCTCGATCTGCACCATGCCGGAGATCAGGTTGGTGTTGATGGTGGCCTTGTTCGCCCACGGCTTGCCCTGACCGAGCGGCCAGCCCTTGCCGATGCCGGCGTTCACGATCACCCGGTCGATGCCGCCCAGTTCCTCGGACAGTTCGTTGAAAACCCGCGGGATGGCCTCGTGGTCGTCGACGTCGAGCGCGGCGATGGCGATCTTGGCGTAGGGGTGCTTGTCCAGGATCTCGGCCTTGAGCTCTTCGAGACGCTCGACTCGGCGGGCACACAGGGCCAGGTCCCGGCCCTGAGCGGCGAAGGCGCGGGCCATGCCGGCACCCAGTCCCGAGCTCGCACCGGTGATGAGGATCTTCTGGCGGGTCATGCGCAGAAGAATAACCGAGTTAGACAGCTGGCAGAAACGCCGACGGCCGCGACCTACGTGAGCTACTTGAGCAACCGAGACATTCTGCGGTCGGCGAGCACTTTGCCGCCGGTCTGGCAGGTCGGGCAGTACTGGAACGACTTGTCCGCAAAGGAGACCTCGGCCACCGTGTCCCCGCAGACCGGGCACGGCAGTCCGGTGCGTGCATGCACCCGCAGCCCGGATCGCTTCTCCCCCTTCAGCGTCGCGGCCTGCTGCCCCACCGATCGGGACACCGCGTCGGTGAGCACCGAGGACATCGCGTCGTGCAGGTCGGCGAGCTGGGCGTCGGAGAGTTTGTTGGCGGTCGCGAACGGCGACAACCTGGCAACGTGCAGGATCTCGTCGCTGTAGGCGTTGCCGATACCGGCGATCACCTTCTGATCGGTGATCACCGTCTTGATCCGCCCGCCGTGTGCCTTGAGCACGTCCGCCAGCCCGGCCGGATCCAGCGCCAGCGCATCGGGTCCGAGCCCGGCGATCTGCGGTACGTCGAGCGGATCGCCGACCACCCAGACCGCCAGCCGTTTCTGGGTACCGGCCTCGGTCAGGTCGAAGCCCACCGTCTGCCCCGGCTCCGCGCCGGACAGGTGGACCCGCAGCGCGATCGGCCCCTTACCGGGTTTGAGCGGGGCCGGGGCCAGCTTGTCCGACCAGCGCAGCCACCCGGCCCGGGACAGATGGGTGATGAGGAAGGCGTCCTCCACCTGAAGACCCAGATACTTGCCCCACCGCGCGGCCCCGGTCACCTGACGCCCGTGCAGGGCGGTCACGGGCGGATCGAACGTTTTCAGCACGGACAACGCGGCGACGTCGACCCGTACGACGCTGCGGCCGACGGCATGCCGGCGCAGGTGGTCGGCGAGCGCCTCGACCTCGGGCAGTTCTGGCATACCCCAGTGTGACTCACCCGCCGCCCGCCCGGGCACCGATATCGTCACTGTGTGCCCTCGATCATCCGGCGCCACCTGGTGTTCAACCCCGCGCCCGGGCGGTGGAAGTTCGCGTTGCGGGCCGGGATCTGCATGTCGGTGCCGGTGCTGGTGGGCTGGTTGGCCGGCGATACCGGCGCCGGCCTGATCGCCGTCATCGGCGGGTTCACCTCGCTGTACGGCAGCGGCCGCCCCTACCGCAACCGGGCCGGGTACCTGGCCGGTGTCGCGGTGCTCCTGGCCGCCGGGGTGGCGTTGGGCGATTGGGCCGCGGCGATCCCGTGGCTGGGGCTGGTGACCATCACGGGGATCGCCATGCTGGCCGCCCTGGTGTGTGATGCGCTCACCGTGGGGCCGCCCGGCGCCTACATGTTCGTGCTGGGGTGTGCGGCCGGCACCGCGACGGCGAGTGCGCATCTGTCGCCGTGGCACACCGGGGCCCTGGTCCTGGCCGGTGCCGCGTTCTCCTGGCTGGTGCACATGGTCGGCGCGCTGTGGGGGCTGCGCCGACCGGAGAGCACGGCGGTCCAGGCGGCCCGCACCGCGGTGGACCGGTTCCTGCAGACCCGGGCCGACGCGGACCGGCATCAGGCGGCCCGGGCGCTGCACCAGGCATGGACGACGCTGGTCCTCTTCCAGCCGGCGCGGGTGCGACCGGACGGAGAGGTGGCCCGGTTGCGGATGGAGAATCTGCGCCTGCACCGGGCGTTCGCCGCGGCCGTACATTCGCCGGACAGTCCGGGCCTCACCGATTTCGCCGAACCGGCGGGTGATGTCCGGTTGCCGCTGGGCCGCCCCGGGACGGTCGCCCTGCTGCGCCGTGCGTTCACACCGGGGTCGCAGTCATGGCGGCTGGCCGGGCTGGTCGGGATCGCGGTGGCCCTGTCCGGGCTGGCGGCGCTGCTACTGGTGTCCGATCACACCTACTGGGCGATGGCCGCCGCGGTGCTGATGCTGCACCAGGGCCTGAACTGGACGCGCACCGTGGTACGCGGCACCGAACGTCTGGTGGGCACTCTGATCGGGCTCGGGCTGGCCGCGGTCATCCTGTCCTGGCAGCCGCAGGGGTGGTGGCTGGTCGCGTTGATCGCGGTGCTGCAGTTCACCATCGAGATGATGGTGGTACGCAATTACGCCGTCGCGGTCGTCTTCATCACCCCGCTGGCGCTCACCATCGCCGCGGGCGGGCGGCCGGTGCCTGATCTGGGCCACTATCTGCTGGCACGCGGCCTGGACACGCTGATCGGTTGTGCGGTGGCACTTCTGGTGTACTGGGTGGCGCTGCGCGGACGTAATCCCCGGTCCCTGGACGCGATGATCACGGCCACCGGCACCGCCATCGAGGCCACCGAGGTTCACCTGCGGGCGCGGGCGGTCACCAGCGCCCCGGCCCGGGCCGCCCGGCGGGATCTACAGGTGCAGGCCCTGGCGATGCTCGATACCTACCAGGCGGCGATCGGCGGGTCGCGCAATCAGCGCGCACAGGCCGAACAGCTGTGGCCCACAGTGGCCGCGACCGAGCAGCACGCCTTTGCCACGCTGGCGGCCTGCTGGCAGCTGGAGCACTCCTGATCCGCGGCGTGGCGACGGGATACCGGTGTTACCGCACAACCTTTTTCGCATCGCCGGCGACCAGCGACAGCAACCAGCTGACGATGGACAGCACGATCGCCGCCCAGATGGCGGTCCACCAGAAGTCGTCGATCTGCAGACCCCAGTGGGTGGTGTTCTCGGTGATCCAGGACGTGATCCAGAGCATCCACGCATTGATGACGATGTGGATCAATCCCAGAGTCAGGATGTACAGCGGGATCGAGATCAACTGCACGATGGGCTTGATCACCGCGTTGACGACCCCGAACACCAGCGCGACGATGAAGATGATGCCCACCCGCGCCACCGTTGAATCCCCTCCCACGATGCTGATGCCGGGCACGATGAGGGTCACCACCCACAACGCGACTCCGGTCAGTGCGGCCCGCAACAGAAAGTTCATGCGGTTGCCTCGCAGGCTCGGCCACCGCATGTCGTCCGTCGATTCGCTCCGCAAGCTGCGCTCATGCGGTCAGTCTGCCGTGCGCAGCAGGTAGATGTCCATGATCCAGCCATGCCGTTCCCTTGCCGCGGCGCGCATTTCGGCGATCTGCTCGCCCACGTCCGCCACGGTGCCGTGCACCAACAACTCGTCGGGCGTGCCGAGGTAGGCGCCCCACCAGATGCGGGTGTCCGGCGGGGTTGTGCGGAACGAACATTCGCCGTCGAGCATCACCACCGCGGCCCCGGACAGGCCCTCGTCGCGCAACCGGCGGCCGGTGGTGATGAGCACCGGCTCACCGATGTCGTTGAGCGGTATCCGGTGCCGCGCGGTGAGCGCCTGGATCGCGGTGATGCCCGGGATGACGTCGAACTCGAAGTCCACGTGTCCGGCGACCCGGTCCAGGATGCGCAGCGTGCTGTCGTACAGCGACGGATCCCCCCAGGCGAGAAAGGCACCGACCCCGTCGGGGCCGAGTTCGGTCTCGATGGCGTGCGCCCACAGTCGGGCGCGGGCGGCATGCCAGTCGGCCACCGCCTGCTCGTAGGGGACGTCGGTGGCGCGTTTGGGGTCGGGCAGTTCGACGAAGCGGTATCCGGGCCGCTCGATGAACCGCTCACAGATGTGCCTGCGCAGCGCGACCAGATCGTCCTTGGCGTCGCCCTTGTCCATCGCGAAGAAGACCTCGGTGTCGTTGAGCGCCGAGATGGCCTGCGCCGTTACGTAGTCCGGATCGCCCGCGCCGATACCGATGACGTGAATTGTGCGCATCCGCGAAAGGCTAGCGGTGCGCCCACCCCGCCCCATTATCCAGTACCGCCGGTATTGACTACCGTCGGTATCGGACGTAGCGTGCGGTCATGACAGCTTCGGTAAAGGGCCAGACCACCCGCGCGGAGTTCGCCGAGCGCCTGCTCAAGGGTTCGGTACGCAAGTCTTATGCGCCCGTGGTCGACATCGACTGGGATGCACCCCTGGAGCCGGACAAGTTCTTCCTGCCGCCGCAAATGGTGTCGCTGTACGGCACCCCGATGTGGAAGGCGATGAGCCGGGCCGAGCAGATCGAGCTGTCCCGCCAGGAGCTGGCCAACATCCTGTCCGCCGGTGTCTGGTTCGAGAACATCCTGAACCAGGCCCTCCTGCGCAAGATGATGCACGCCGATCCCACCGCCAGCACCACCCACTACGAACTCACCGAACTGGGTGACGAGACGCGGCACATGGTGATGTTCGGCAAGGCCATCACCAAGATCGGCGCGACGCCGGTGCGACCGCGGCTGTTCCAGCGCATCGCGATCAACGCGTTGCCGTTCCTGTTCCGGGGATCGGTGCTGTGGGGTGCTGCGCTGGTGGGCGAGGAGATCTTCGACGCCATGCAGCGGCAGATCCTCGACGATGCCGACATCCAGCCGGTGGTTCTGCGGCTCATGCGGATTCACGTCACCGAGGAGGCGCGGCACATCCAGTACGCGCGCGATGGGTTGCGCAAGCGCGTACCCGCGATGCCCTGGTGGAAACGGGCCTGGGTGGGCAACCTGCACGGTCTCGGCGGGCCGTTCTACCGCTATCTGTTCACCGTCGCTACGCCGTACAACCGGGTCGGCCTGGACGGTCGAGCGGCCCGCAAGATGGCGCGCCGCAATCCCTATCACCACGCCGCCAAGGTCCAGGGGTTCTCCTCGCTGGCGGCGTTCTTCGAAGACGTGGGCCTCATGGGCCGCGTCGGTCGACGGCTCTGGCGGCGCAGCGGATTCCTGCCCGGCGGGCCCGTCCAGCCGCTGCCCGCAGTTGCCGAGGAAGGCGAGTTCGTCGAGGACGTCTACGACGGTCCGGCGACCGTCGACGGGAAGGCCGTACGCGTCCGGCTGACCGGGCACCTCGATCCGATCGACGGCAAGTACCACTGGCAGGGAACGGTTTTCGACAAGCTGCCCGATGACGCCCGTAATCCGTTGTCGGTGACGATCGACAAGCAGAGCACCAGCGCCCGCTTCACCGAGCGCACCCAGCAGGGCGCCTACCTGGTCGCCGGCGTCGGTGCGCCGCCCTTCCCCCGGTAGCCCACCACCAGCATCGCGACCGCGAAGCCGGCGCCCAGCACACCCGAGACGAGCAGCGGCACCGTACCGTCGGCGCCCCAGGCGAGCCCGGCCCAGATGCCGGCGAACAGGATGGCGAAACCACTGGCGCCGCCGTAGATGCCCTGGGCGCTGGCCTGGAGATCGGGGCCGACCAGCGAGGAGATCCAGGCCTTGCTGACGCCGTCGGTGCAGGCGGTGAACAGTCCGTACACGCCGATCAGCAGCCACGCCGTGCCCCGATCGGTGGTCAGGCCGAGTCCGGTGTAACCGATCGCGAAGAACACCAACCCGATGCCGAACACCGGGATCCGGCCGATCCGGTCGGCCAGCAGTCCGGCCGGGAAGCTCGCCACCGCGTACACCAGGTTGTAGCCGACGTAGGCCAGGATCACGTCGACGACGGAGAAGCCGATCTCGGAGAGACGCAACAGCAGCAGCGCGTCGGGAAAGTTGATCAGGCCGAAGGCGACCAGCGCGCCACAGGTACGCCAGTACCGCCGGGGCAGATCCTTGACGCGGGCGAAGATGGGCTCACGGCTCGCGGTCGCCCGCTCCCGTCTGGGTTCGCGCACCAGGAACACCAGCGCCACACTGAGCACCGCAGGCACGGCCGCCACCCACAGCAGCGGTGCGATCTGGTGGTCGAGCAGTTCGTAGCCGGCCAGCCCGATCAAGGGGCCGACCACCGCGCCGGCGGTATCCATCGCCCGGTGGAACCCGAACACCCGGCCGCGGGCGGCATCGTCGATCCCGGCCACCAGCAACGCGTCTCGCGGTGCCCCGCGCAGCCCCTTGCCGAGCCGGTCCACCACCCGGCCGGCCAGCACTCCGTGCCAGGACGCGAAGGCCGCGACCATCACCTTGCCGAGCGCGGCCATGCCGTAGCCGGTGGCGATCAGTGGACGACGGGCGAACCGGTCGCCGAGCGGCCCGGAGGCCAGCTTGGTCATCGACGCCGCGCCCTCGGCGGCACCTTCGATCGCCCCGACGACGGCCGGCGGCGCGCCCAGCACGGTGGTCAGATAGATCGGCAGCAGCGGATAGAGCAGTTCGCTCGCGGCATCCTGCAGGAAGGACACGGCCGAGAGCAGCCGTACGTTTCGGGTCAGCCAGGCTCTTGGCACAGGGCACATCCTGCCTCGCCGTTCCGCACCGGGAAACTAGAACGTGTTCTAGTATCGGGTCCATGCGGTTCACCTATGCGGAAGCCATGACCGATCCGAAGTACTACATCCCGTTGGCGAAAGCCGCTGACGAGGCCGGATATCACGCGATGACGATCCCCGACAGCATCGCCTACCCCGAGGTGTCGGATTCGAAGTATCCCTACACCGAGGACGGGAACCGGGAGTTTCTCGACGGCAAGTCGTTCATCGAGTCGTTCGCCTTGATCGGCGCGCTGTCCGCGGTCACCACCAGGCTGCACTTCAACATCTTCGTGCTGAAGCTGCCGATCCGCCCGCCGGCACTGGTGGCCAAGCAGGCCGGCTCGCTGGCGGCCATGTTCGACAACCGCCTGGGCCTCGGGGTGGGCACCAGCCCGTGGCCGGAGGACTACGAGGTGATGGGCGTCCCGTTCGCCCGGCGCGGCAAGCGGATGGACGAGTGCATCGACGTCATCCGCGGACTGACCTCCGGGGACTACTTCGAGTACCACGGCGAGTTCTACGACATCCCCAGCACGAAGATGACACCCGCGCCGACGAAGCCGGTGCCGATCCTGGTTGGCGGGCACGCCGACGCCGCGCTGCGCCGGGCCGCCCGCAACGACGGCTGGATGCACGGCGGCGGCGACCCGGCCGAACTCGATCCGCTGCTGGCGAAGTTGGCGAAGTTCCGCGAGGAAGAGGACCGGATCGGGCAGGCCGGCGAGTTCCAGATCCACGTCATCTCGGTCGACGGGTTCAGTCTCGACGGCATCAAACGCCTGGAGGACAAGGGCGTCACCGACGTCATCGTCGGCTTCCGGATCCCCTACATCAAGGGTGAGGACACCGAGCCGCTGGATGCCAAGATCCGCAACCTGGAGTGGTTCGCCGAGAACGTCATCGCCAAGGCGAACGGATAGCCCGCTTCTGGGTACCCCGGTACCCATGACGGACGAAGTGACCGACACACTGCTGGCATTGGAACGCGGGGGCTGGGATTCGCTGTGTGACTCCACCGGCTCGCAGTTCTACGGGCGCATCATGCTGCCCACCGCGGTCATGGTTCTGGCCAACGGGATGGTGATGGACCGCGACACCGTCGTGGACGCGCTGTCCCAGTCGCCGCCATGGCACAGCTACCAGATCAGCGACGTCCGGTGTATCCGGATGGACGCGGACAACGCGGCGCTGGTGTACACCGGCACCGGGTTCCGGGACGGACCCGAACCCGCGTTCACCGGCGCCATGTCGAGCGTCTATCACCGCGACGACGGCCAGTGGCGGCTGGCGCTCTACCAGCAGACCGAACTCGGCTGACCGTCAGTTCAGCAGGGTGTCCACGGCCGCGGGGCTGAGCACCTGATCCAGCACCATCAGCGCCGTCCCGACCGTGGCCGAGCGGTCACCATGTGCCGCCGGGCGCACCCGGAGTTCGCCGGTGGCCTGCGCGGTCGCGTTGCCGTACAACGTCTCTCGCAGACCCGCCACGAAGATGTCGTGCACACCGGCCATGTCGCCGGCGATCACGATCAGCGCGGGGTTGAGCAGGTTCACCGCCGGCGCGATGCCCTCCCCCACATGACGACCGCTGTCGCGCACCATCCGGCGTGCCTCGGGGTCACCGTCGTGGGCCAGTTCGGCGACGTCGCGCAGATGCCGCACGGAGCGGCCCTGCTGTTGCAGTGCGCGCACCACGGCCCAGCCACCGGCCACCGCCTCCAGACAACCGGTATCCCCGCACCGGCACGGGATTCCTTGCGCCGCAAGGACCTTGTTGTGCCCGAACTCCCCCGCGGCCTGGTTGGCACCGCGCAGCAGTACACCGCCGGCGATGACGCCTGCCCCCAACCCACTGGAGGCCTTGAGCACCAGCACATCCGCGGTATCGCCGCGCTCGGCGAGCGCGATCGCATTGGCGTCGTTGCCGAGCACCACCGTCGACCCCGCCCGCGGCAGCCCGTCGAAGTACGGCCGCAGGTCCACACCGTCCCAGCCGCGCAGGATCGCCGAACCGAAACTGCAACCCCGGTCGGCATCCACCGCGCCCGGCAGACTCAGTCCCACTCCGTAGACGGTGACGTCGGGGAACTGTTCCAACAGCACGTCGAGACCCTTGATCACGTCGGGCATCAGATCGTCGGGGCCCAGCGCGACCTCTTGGTCGATGTCGGTCAGCGCCAGGACGGTGCCGGCCAGGTTGCACACCGCGAGCCGGGTGCGGCTGATCCCGACCGCCGCCGACAGCACCACCCCGGCGTCCGCGTTGAAGCTCAGTTGGGTCGCCGGCCGGCCGCCGGTCGAGGGTGCCGGTTCGCACTCGACGACCAGGCCGGAGTCCAGCAGCGCCGCCAGCCGGGCGCCCACCGCGGTGCGGGACAACCCGGTGTGGGACGCGATCTCGGCGCGGGTGATCTCCCCGCGCTCCCTGATCAGGGCGAATACCTCGCCGACGCCGGTCATACCTCCGATTGGACCATGCCAGGCGTAAGTTTCGCCACTTTCGCCAGAAAAAGGCAAAACCAATTTGATGGCGCGACGTAAGTCGCTCTACGCTTGACCGGTGACCTCGCGCCTCGACCGCCCCACCCGCCCGCAATCCGTCGTGGCACCCGACCCGACGGTGCGCTGGCTTGCGGTGTTCGCGCTGGCCATCGGCGGATTCGGGATCGGCACCACCGAGTTCGTCGCGATGGGGCTGCTGCCCGATATCGCCGCCGGCCTGCGCGTCACCGAGCCGGTCGCCGGCCACGTCATCTCGGCCTACGCGATGGGTGTCGTCATCGGTGCCCCGCTGATCGCCGCGCTGACGGCCCGGATGCCGCGCCGGACGCTGCTGCTGGCCCTGATGGTGGTGTTCACGGTGGCCAACCTGGCCAGCGTGTTCGCCCCGACCTACGGCACCCTGATGGCCGCACGCTTCCTCGCCGGCCTCCCGCACGGCGCGTACTTCGGGATCGCCGCCCTGGCGGCCGCGCATCTGATGGGCCCGAAGAACCGAGCCAAGGCCGTCTCGCACGTGCTGACCGGGCTGACGGTCGCCACCGTGCTCGGTGTGCCGGTGGCCTCCTGGCTCGGACAGCACTTCGGCTGGCGCAGCGCCTTCGGCCTCGTCGTGGCGATCGGCCTGGTGACCCTGGCTGCCCTGTGGTTCTGGTTGCCCGGCATGGACTCCATGCACGTGACGAGTCCGCTGACCGAACTCGGCGCGCTCAAGCGCCCGCAGGTCCTGCTGGCGCTGCTGGTCGGGATGATCGGCTTCGGCGGCATGTTCGCCGTGTACACCTACATCGCCACCACACTGACCGATGTCGCGGGCGTGTCACGCGGCATGATTCCGTTGGCGCTCATGATCTTCGGCGTCGGAATGGTGGTCGGGAATCTGGTCGGCGGGAAGATGGCCGACATCTCGGTCATCGGCTGGCTGTACGCCTCGATGATCGCGCTCGCCGTTGTTCTCGCGGCGTTCGTCGCCGCCGCCCACAATCCGTGGACCGCGCTGGTGGGCCTGTTCTGCATCGGCGCGGTGGGCTCCTCCATCGCCCCCGCACTGCAGTCGCGGCTGATGGACGTCGCCCACGATGCGCAGTCGCTGGCCGCCGCCCTGATGCACTCCGCGTTCAATTTCGCCAACGCCACCGGCGCCTGGGTCGGCGGGCTGGTGATCGCCGCCGGGTACGGCTACACCGCCCCGGCGGCGGCCGGGGCGATGCTGGCCGTGGGCGGGCTGCTGGTGCTCACGGTGTCGGTGCTGCTCGGGCGCCGGGCAGCTACTCCTCGATGACGTGCACGGCTGCCTCTTCGGCGGAGGCCGCCCCGCCGTCGATCCCGACGTCGCGGCCCAGCAGCGCGGGTTCGACATCCTCACCGAATCCGGCGTCGGGTGCGACCAGCCGGCCCGACCGGGTGGCACCGACCTCGTCCTCACCGAACTGCTCGTCGGGTTCGTCGCCGTCGTCGAGCCCCTGATCCGGCTGTTCGTCGGCCAACCGCTCGTCCAGGGTCTCGTGCTCACGCGGGTCCTGCCAGCGCTCGGGCGGCGAGTACCCCTCGTCCAGCAGATCGTCGACCCCGCGGTCCAGCAGGGTGTCTTCTTGTGACAGCTGGTCCTCTTCCTCGGGGCTGTACGCCCCTCCGGTCTCTTCCGGGAGTTCTGCAGTCATGGCTTCACGCTACTCACCACAGCGCTTGAGGACATTGGCAATTGAGTCCACCGGGTCACCACCGACGCCGTCGAGGTCCCGCCGGCGATCAGCACGACCACCACGACCAGCAGCAGGGCCGCGCCAACGGCGAGGAGGGGCCACCGAATACCGTTGCGGGCAAGGACTTCTGGGGGATCGTCACGGGACGCCCAGGTGCGTAGCGCGGATGGTGGGCGGGTACGGCAAACAACCACCCGACCACCGGCCGGACGCACACCGGCGATGATGCTTAGAACCCGCGAAAGCGGGTAACTACTGGCCCGATGGCATCCCGATCCGAGGTCGCGACCGAGCCCCCCGTCGTCGCCGGCCCCACGGCAGCAAGGTGGCTGGCCCCGCTGCGCCGGTCGGTGCTGGACGCGGTCACCGAATTCCTCGACGCGCACTGCCGTGAGGCGCTCTACGGAGCCCATGTCGACATCGCCGAACTGGTGCTGCGCGGCATGCTCGCGGAGGGCAAGTGTGTGCGGTCGACCTATCTGTACCTCGGCTGGCAGTGCGGTGCCCGTCCGGAAACCGCCGCACTGCGGGCCGCGGCCAGCCTCGAGTTGCTGCACGCCTTCGCGCTGCTGCAGGACGATGTGATGGACGAATCCTCGATGCGGCGGGGCCGGCCGAGTGCACACCGGGCCTTCGAACAGTGGCACCGGGAACGGGGTCTGCCCGGATCCTCGGCGCGGTTCGGGGAGTCCGCGGCCGTGCTGCTCGGCGACCTGTGCCTGGTGTGGGCCGAGCAGATGCTGCGCGAAAGCGGACTGGAGGAGGCCGCCCTGACTCGGGCCTGGCCGCGCTACGACGCGATGCGTACCGAACTGGCGATCGGACAGTTCGCCGACCTGGTCAACGACAGCGCGGGCTTCCCCGACTTCGACGATGTGCTGGACGTGGCGCGCCGCAAGTCCGGGAACTACACGGTGCGCCGGCCCCTCGAGATCGGCGCCGCGCTGGCCGGGTGCGACGAAGAGGTGATGGCGGTGCTGGGCCGCTACGGCGAGGCCATCGGCGAGGCCTTCCAGCTCCGCGACGACCTGCTCGGAGTGTTCGGCGCGCCCCAGACGACAGGCAAGCCGACCGGCACCGATCTGGTCGCGCGCAAGGCCACCACCGTGGTGGTGGCCGGGTACCAGCTGGCCGGCGGCGTGCAGCAGCGCCAGTTCAAAGAATTCATGACGGCGCAGCAGCTCAGCTCCGACGACGTCGCCAGGTGGCAATCCCTGATCTCGGAGGTGGGAACCGTGCAACGGATAGAGGACATGATCCACCGCCGATTCGCCACCGCCGTGCAGGCGTTGGACAGTCTGGACGCGGCCCGGCTCGACGCCGATGCCCGTTCGGCCCTGGTCGCCATGGCCTCGGCCTGCACCGAACGGGTCGCCTGATGCGCACCGTCGGTGGCCGCACCGACCATGTCGTGGTGGTGGGTGCGGGGCTGTCCGGGCTGTCCGCAGCATTGCATCTGGCCGGCCGCGGCCGCCGGGTCACCGTCCTCGAGCGCGGATCTCATCCCGGTGGGCGGGTCGGTCGCGCCGATCTGTCGGGCTACCGCATCGACACCGGCCCCACCGTGCTGACGATGCCCGACATCATCGACGAAACCTTCGCCGCCGTCGGTGAATCCACCGCCGACCGGCTGGACCTGCACCCGGTCGACCCCGCCTACCGGGCGTCGTTCGCCGACGGCAGCAGCCTGCACGTACACAGCGACGCGGCCGCGATGGCGGCCGAGATCGAACGATTCGCCGGCCGTGCCGAGGCCGACGGTTACCTGCGGCTGCGGAACTGGCTGGCCCGTCTCTACCAGCTGGAGTTCGACGGTTTCATCGCCGCGAACTTCGATTCGCCGCTGTCGCTGCTGACCCCGCAGCTGGCCAAGCTGGCCGCGATCGGCGGGTTCCGCCGCTGGGAACCGATGGTGCGGCGCTTCATCACCGACGAACGGTTGCTGCGGGTCTTCACGTTCCAGGCCCTCTACGTCGGGGTGCCGCCGAATCGGGCGCTGGCCGCCTATGCCGTGATCGCCTACATGGACACGGTGTCCGGCGTGTACTTCCCGCGCGGCGGGATGCGCGCACTGCCCGATGCACTGGCCGCCGCCGCAGCCGATGCCGGCGTCGAATTCCGTTACGACGCAACGGTCACCGAGCTCGAGCGCTCCGGTAGTCGGGTGACCGCGGTGCGCACCGGCACCGGTGAGCGTTTCCCGGCCGACGCGGTGGTGCTCACCACCGAGCTGCCGGACACCTACCGGCTACTGGGCCGCACCCCGCGCCGGCCCACCCGGTTGCGGCCGGCGCCGTCCGCCGTCGTCGCCCATATCGGTTGCCGCGCCGCCGATCCCGCAACGGATGCGACCCACCACACCATCCTTTTCGGCAACGAGTGGGACCGCACATTCGACCAGATCATCGACGAGGGTCGACCCATGGTGGACCCGTCGCTACTGGTCACCCGGCCGACCGTCGGCGATCCGACCCTCGCCCCGGACGGCCGCGACCTGCTGTACGTCCTGGCCCCGGCTCCCAATACGGCGGTGGGTGACAAGGATTGGGACACCGACCGGGATGCGTACACCGCACAGATGTTGGACACCGTGACCGTCCGGTTGCCGCATCTCGGCGCGGACCCCGAGGTACTGCACGTGGTGACGCCACGGGACTGGGCACGCCAGGGCATGATCGCGGGCACCCCGTTCGCCCTCTCGCACACCTTCGGCCAGACCGGACCGTTCCGGCCCGGTAATACGGTGCGCGGTATCGACAACGCGGTGCTGGCAGGGTCGTCCACCGTGCCCGGGGTCGGGATCCCGACCGCCATCGTGTCCGGTCGACTGGCCGCCGACCGGATCGCCAGCAACTCGATGATGGGGGCCCGCACATGATCCACTCCGAACTGGATGCGGCCGGCGTACAGGGTGAACAGCTGCGCGAGGCCTACCAACGCTGCCGCGCGCTCAACGCCGCGCACGGCAAGACCTTCTTCCTGGCCACCCGGTTGCTCTCGCCCCGGCAACGTCCCGCGGTGCACGCGCTGTACGGTTTCGCCCGGCGGGCCGATGACATGCTGGACAGCTTCGACGACCACACCACCGAGCAGCGGGCCGCCGAACTGCAGGGGCTGGCCGATGCGTTGTACGCCCGGCTCGTGCAGGACCGGTTGGCCGGTGACGATCCGGTGCTCGACGCCGTGGTCGACACCGCCCGCCACTATCAGTTGGACTGGCAGTTGTTCGACGACTTCCTGGCCTCCATGCGGATGGACCTGACGATCACCGACTATCCGGACCGGGCCGCGCTGGACCGCTACATGCACGGCTCGGCGGAGGTGATCGGCCTGCAGCTGCTGCCGGTGCTGGGCACCGTGGTTCCCCGCGAGGAGGCCGCGCCGCACGCCGCGGCGTTGGGGAAAGCGTTCCAGCTCACCAACTTCCTGCGCGATATCGACGAGGACCTCACTCGCGGCCGGGTATACCTGCCCGCCGACGAGCTGGCCGCCCACGGCGTGGACCGCGAGGTGC
The DNA here is from genome assembly GCF_043974665.1 of Mycobacterium sp. AMU20-3851. NCBI lineage: Bacteria > Bacillati > Actinomycetota > Actinomycetes > Mycobacteriales > Mycobacteriaceae > Mycobacterium > Mycobacterium sp. AMU20-3851. The sequence goes on along the minus strand of NZ_CP146371.1, from coordinate 906,529 downwards.
TGTCGTGGTGCCAGCGTCACCGGCGCACCGACCCGCGGCTGCGGGCGGCGCTGGTCGAGCAGCACGCACTGACCCGGCGCATCTACGCACACGCCGAACTCGGAATCCCGATGCTGCACCCGCATTCGCGGCCATGCATCCACGCCGCACTCACCCTGTACTCGGAGATCCTCGACTGCATCGAGGAGATGAACTACGAGGTGTTCAGCCGGCGCGCCACGGTGTCGAACGTCCGCCGGTTGCAGGTCGCCGGCCGTGGACTGGTCAATGCCTGGCGCGTACGCGCCCGCCGCGGGGAGGTTTGAGATCGACGCCTATCACTACCTGATCCTGATGGGCGCCTGCCTGGCACTCACCGCACCGCTGGAGGTGTTCGGGGACGGCGTCTACCGTCAGTTGCGCCGCACGGCCGCGGCGATCCTGCCGGTGGCGGCGGTGTTCGTGCTGTGGGACATGCTGGCGATCCTCGGCGATGTGTGGTCCTACAACCCGCAGTACGTCACGGGCTTTCACATCGGCGTGTTCCCGGTGGAGGAACTGCTGTTCTTCATCGTCATCCCGTTGTGCGGGCTGCTCACCTACTCGGCGGTGAGCAACATCCTGGCCTGGGTGGCCGGGCGCCGCTCCGGCCAGGAGGTGAAGCGGTGACCGGTCTCGGGTACACCCTGCCCGCGGTGGTCGCGGTGTTGGTGGTCATCGTCTGGGAATTGCGGGTGCTGCGCACGGGATTGTTCCGTCGGCCGGCGTACTGGCTGTCGATGGTGATCGTGCTCGGCTTCCAGATACTCGTCGACGGCTGGCTGACGAAGCTGAGCGCACCGATCGTGTTGTACAACGAACAACACTCCACCGGCATCCGGTTCCCGTGGGACATTCCCATCGAGGATTTCCTGTTCGGGTGGGCGATGATCACCGCGGTGCTGCTGCTGTGGGTCCGGTCGGGCAGCAGGCGGGACACCGCATGAGCACGACGCCGTACAACGTTCCCGAGGCCTTCGACGCGGGTGCCCATTCCTACGACGAACTGGTCGGCGCGAACCCCGGCTACCATGACCACCTCCGGTTGTCGGCTCGGCGGATGGAACTGCCCGACGGCGGCCGCGGTCTGCGACTGCTGGACATCGGCTGCGGCACAGGCGCTTCCACCGCCGCCCTGCTGACCGCTGCGCCGCATGCCGAGATCGTCGCCGTCGACGGGTCGGCAGGCATGCTGGCCCGGGCCCGGACCAAGGACTGGCCCGCAGGGGTGTCCTTCGTGCAGAGCCGGGCCGAGGATCTCCGCGAGTCCGGGGTGCACGGCCCGTTCGACGGCATCCTGGCCGCCTATCTGGTGCGCAACCTGCCCGAGCCGGACCCGGTGCTGCGCGAGCTGTGTGGCCTGCTCGCACCGGGCGGGGTCTTCGCCGCACACGAGTACTCGGTGCGCGACTCCCGGCGGGCCACCGCGATCTGGAATGCGGTCTGTTGGGCCGTCATCATCCCGGCCGGCCGGATCCGCACCGGCGACGCCGCGCTCTACCGCTACCTGCGTCGCAGCGTGAACGGGTTCGACGGCGCACGCCAGTTCCGGGACCGGCTGCAGCGCACCGGATTCAGCGATGTGAGCAGCGTCAGCATGCCTGGGTGGCAGAGCGGCATCGTGCACACCTTCCTCGGCAGGGCCGCCGCATGACAGATCCCCGTCGCGTGTTGCATCCCGCCACACCGGGGCTGCCGCACGCCGCATACCTTTCGGCCCGGCCGACGGTGGCTGTCGTCGGTGCCGGCATCGCCGGCCTGACCGCCGCGACCACGCTGGCCGAACGGGGCGTGCAGGTGCATCTTTACGAACGTGAACCGTATCTGGGTGGGCGCGTCGCCGGATGGACCGAGACGCTGCCCGACGGCACCCCCACCGCCATGAACCGCGGGTTCCACGCCTTCTTCCGCCAGTACTACAACCTGCGGAACATATTGCGCCGTATCGACTCCGATCTGGGCATGTTCACCCCGCTGAACGACTACCCACTGATCGACGCGGATGGGCACCGTGACACCTTCCGCGGGTTGCCCCGGACGCCGCCGTTCAACGCGATGGCGTTCGCGTTGCGCAGCCCGACCTTCCGGATGCGCGACATGATGCAGCTGGACGCGAAGGCCGCCGCGCCACTGGCGAAGGTGTCGGTGCCCCAGACCTACTGGCAGCTCGACGATCAGGACGCCGAGTCATTCCTGCAGGCCATCAATTTCCCGGTGGCCGCCCGGCACCTGGCGTTCGAAGTCTTCTCCCGCAGCTTCTTCACCCGCCCGGAAGCGTTGTCTGCCGCCGAGCTGGCCACCATGTTCCACATCTACTTCCTGGGTTCCAACGAGGGCCTCGTGTTCGATGTGGCGGCCTCGAATTTCGATGTGGCTCTGTGGCGTCCGCTGGAGCAGTACCTGCGCCGGTACGACGTACGGGTGCGGACCGGCACACCGGTGCGCAGGGTGACCCCGGACGGCGCCGGCTTCGTGGTCGCCGACGGGTCCGGCGGAACCCTGCGCGCGGACGGCGTGGTGATCGCGTCCGAGGTGGGCGCCCTGCAGCGCATCGTCGCGGACTCACCCGGACTCGGGGACACCGAATGGCGGTACCGGGTCGGCGAACTCGGTTCGGCGGCACCGTTCGTGGTGCGCCGGTTGTGGCTGGACCGCCCGGTGCTGGCCGACCGGCCGGCCTTCCTGGGCACCGGCGGGCTGCCGCCGCTGGACAACATCAGCGTGCTGAACCGCTACGAGTCCGAGGCGACAAATTGGGCGCAGCACACCGGCGGCGCGGTGGTGGAGTTACATGCGTACTCGGTCACCGAGGACAGCGCCCAGCTGCGGGCACAGCTCGATGCCCGGCTGCACGAGCTCTACCCCGAGACCGCCGGGGCCGGGGTGGTCCACGAAGTCACGCTGTGCCGCAGCGATTGTCCGCGGCTCGGCCCCGGTGATTTCGCCCGTCGACCGACCGTGCGGACGGTACAGCCGGGCTTGGTACTGGCCGGCGACGGCATCCGCATCGATCTTCCGGTGGCGCTGATGGAGCGCGCCGCCACCACCGGGTTGGCCGCGGCCAATGCGCTGCTCGACCGGTTCGGGGTACGCGGCCACGATATGTACACGGTGCCGGTGCGGGGCCGCTCGGCGGTATTGCGCCGGTTGGCCGGCCGGGCCGACCGTAGCGCCGGGCGGGTGCCGGCATGAAGGCCTGGCCGTTCCAGCTACTCCCCCGCATCCAGTGGAGCAGGCAGACTCCGACGCACCGCCAGGCCGCACCCTCGTTGATCGCCGCCGCGCTGGCCCGGTCCCAGCGCCGGCCGAGCGGGAATTGGTTTGTGCTGGGCGCGAGTTCGGATGTCGGCGGCAAGCCCTTCGGGGCGCGGGTGGCAGGGGCCGAGGTGGTGTGCTGGCGGGACGGCGACGGATCCCTGCACGCCGGTCCGGCACGGTGTCCGCACCTGGGCGCCGACCTGTGCACCGGGGTCGTGGACCGCGGGCAGCTGGTCTGCCCCTGGCACGGGTTGCGGTTCACCGGCCGGTCCCGCCCCGACTGGCCGGCATTGCCGACGTTCGACGACGGGGTGCTGGTGTGGGTTCGGCTGGATCGCATCGGGGGCGAGCCGCCCACCGCTACCCCGGTGCTGTCGGCCCGGCCCGGTAAGCCGTGGATCGCGGCGGTCGCCAGTCTCTCCGGCGTGTGCGAGCCGGCCGACATCGTGGCCAATCGGATGGATCCGTGGCACGGCGGGTGGTTTCACCCTTATTCGTTCACCCGGCTGGAGGTGTTGAGCGCGCCCGCCGAGGACCCCGACCTCCCCGAACAGGAGGACCGCTTCCTGGTGGCGGTGACGTTCCGGATGGGGCGTTTCGGCGTGCCGGTGATTGCCGAATTCACCAGCCCGGAGCCGCGAACCCTGACCATGCGGATCATCGACGGCGAGGGCAGCGGCAGCGTGGTGGAGACCCACGCCACCCCCAACGGCACCGGGCCCGACGGGCGGCCGCGCAGCACGGTGATCGAGGCGGTCATCGCCCACTCCGACCGGCCGGGTTTCGCCCGCGCCATGCCGGCGCAGTCGCTGATCAAACCGTTCATGCGGCACGCGGCGCACCGATTGTGGCGCGACGACCTGAGGTATGCGGAGCGGTTGCAGGAGGTGAGCCGTCAGGATGCCGACGGCATGACCGATCTGCTGCGGCCACCCGACGATGTCAGCGGAGCTGATCCTCGCAGTTCGAGGTGAGCCCGGAGTAGTGCACGGCGGGCATGCCGTCGACGAGCACGAAGTCCGTGCCCGGGTACCACTGTGTTCCGGGCTGGATCCACGGCGGCACGTTGTCCGGGTAGGCGATCGTCATGTCGGCGTAGAACCGGGCGTCGGTCGGGCACTTCGGGCTGCTGGACGGCTGCGGGTTCCAGGCGTGCACGACAACGGGATTGATCAGCAACGGGCCCTCGGCGCAGTTGGGTTGGCACTCGACGGAGATGTCGGTGCCCACGCCGTGCGCGCCGTGGGCGTCCCACGCCGACCAGTTCATGTGGTGCAGCACGCCGGTGCCATCGCAGTTGTAGTCGAAATACGCCGGGCGTTGCGGCAGCGGGTTCTCGGTGTCGTAACACATGCCGATGGCGAACCGTTCCGGCTCGGCGTTCGCTGCCGGTGCATGGGACAGTGCGGCGAGGACAACCATGGGCGCTGCGAGCGTGCGGATCACCCCGGGAGAGTAGCAATCACGCTGGCGACCGGCCGGTCTCATGATAACCGGTGCGCACGTCAATACCCGGAGGAGTGGCTGTGCCGGTTGCCGCCCGCACGCTTGGCCGCATACATCGCCTCGTCGGCGTCGGCCACCAGACCCTCGACATAGGAGCGAAGGTGCACCGACGGGCGGCGCAGGTTGCGCACCGGCGCCGACGCGGTGCCCACGCTGGCGGTGATCGACATCGGCAGTGCCGCGATTCCCTCACACACCCGCCGGGCCAGCGCCGCGGGATCGCCGGTCTCGAAGACGGCCGCGACCACGAACTCCTCGCCACCGATCCGCGCGATCACCGCCGGGGTGTCGGCCACCGCACGCCTGAGCGCCCGACCGACGGCGACCAGCGCGTCATCACCGGCCTGGTGACCATAGGTGTCGTTGAGTCGCTTGAACTTGTCGAGGTCGATCATCGCGACGACGAGGTGATCACCGGGCGCGACATTGCGGTCGTGCACCATCCGGGGCACGCGACGCTGGAACAACCGCCGGTTCAACAGCCCGGTCAGCGGGTCACGGCCGGCCCGTTCGAGGTCCACGCCCAGCGCGCGGACGAGCAGATGGATGGCGACGGGCATGACGATGTTGATCTGAGCGACCAGGAACAGGTCGACCGCCGCGAGCGCAAGGTGTCCGGCCTGGGCGACGCGGATCGCCGCGAGAACCGCCACCGAGGCTGCCACCATGAAGTTGAGAACGACCAGCGCGGTGGAGTGGAAGAACGCGATGTAGGCGGCCGTGGTCGCGAACGCGATGCAGCCGGTCAGCGCGCCCTGCGGATCCGGGTATGCCAGGCACGCCAACGCCACCGAACCCATTGCCAGCAGCGCGAAGACCACGGACTGACGCCGGGTGGGCCAGCGCAGCACCCACAGCGCGGCGCTCCCGATCCCGCCGCCGACGGCGATCCACATCATGATCAACGGCGCTCCGGCGGCCGGGCCGTCCACGCTGCGCAGCAGGACGACCAGACATATCGCGAACGAGCCGGCGACGCCGGCCATCAGCGCACGCACGGCGCCGGTTGCTCCGCGCTCGGACAGGTAGTCGGTGATCCACGCGTAATGATCGGTGCGAACCGACCACCCGGAAGCAGGAGTGGCCGCCACCGCATCGCCCCGTTCTGGACACCAGCAAATTCCCATCAGGCTACCTCCACCACAGATGCTCACGTCAGCGCACCAGGCCGCACCGGACGGGCATGATGTCAGCCATGGTTCTCGCCCTCGCCGAACTACAGATCGCCGATCCCGCGGATGCCTGGGCCGACGCCGGGTTCAGCGTCGCCGACGGTGCCGTCCGGGTCGGCGGCGTGACCCTCCGGCTGGTCGGGCGCGAGCGAGGCACCGGCATCGTCGGGTGGTCGCTGTCGGGGTTGCCGACCGACCATCCGATCGACGGCATTCCGACGACACCGGCTCAAGCGCCGGTCCCCGGTCCGGAACGGCACGCCAATGGGGTCACGTCGATCGACCACGTCGTGCTGTTCTCGCCGGACCTGGGACGCACCGTCGCGGCGCTGGCCGAGGTGGGCGCGCACCCGCGCCGGGAACGCGACGGCGAACTCGGCGGGCGGGTGATCCGGCAGATTTTCTTCCGGCTCGGCGAGGTGATCCTGGAGGTCGTCGGCGATCCGGACGCCACGCACGACGGCCCCTCGGCACTGTGGGGCGTCACATTCACCGTCACCGACATCGACGCGACGGCGGCGTTCTTCGGTGGCCGCACTTCGCCGGTCAAGGACGCCGTGCAGCCGGGCCGCCGGATCACCACGCTGGACAATCGGGCACTCGGGATGTCGGTGCGCACCGCAATGATCTCGTAACACCTCCCCGGGTTGCTTCGCTCCAGCCCGCCGTACGGCTTATCCTCTGAACCCATGAGCTCCACCGAGGACCCCGTCATCATCCACACCGACGGGGGTTGCCGCCCGAACCCCGGGCCCGGCGGCTGGGGCGCGGTGCTGCGCCACGGCGAACATGTCCGCGAGATGTGCGGCGGGGAACCCGGCGCGACGAGCAACAACCGGATGGAGCTGATGGCCCCGATCATGGCGCTGGAGGCACTCAAACGCCCGATGCTGGTGCACCTGCACACCGACAGCACCTACGTGCGCAACGGCATCACCAAGTGGGTGTTCGGGTGGGAGCGCAACGGTTGGCTGACCGCGGCCAAGCAACCGGTGAAGAACGTCGATCTCTGGCAGCGGTTGCAGGCGGCATGCGCTCAGCACCGGGTCGAATGGTTCTGGGTCAAGGGACATTCCGGCATCGCGGACAATGAGCTGGCCGATGTGCTGGCGACCCGTGGTCTGCAGGAGGCGCTTGCCCTCCCCTGATGCCGCACCGGCACCGGGCCGGCCGGCCAGTCGCGCCCTGGCTGCCACACCGAGTTGATGACTGTGCACCGGTTCCCGGAACCGCGCTTAGCGCAGCTGGACTCCGGAAAGAGGCACCACGCCGTAGGTGAGTCCAGCGTCGTTGAGACACAACACGACTCGCGCGCAGTGCCGCGTTGTGCGGACATCTACTGCCTGCGCTACCGGCCGGCCGCGCATCCCGAGAACGACGGCGCCACAACGTCTCCTATGCGGTTGTACCGCGTCACCCGGTCGGCCGGCAGACTCTGAATATCACGGCCGTTCAACTCGGCGAGGGCATGGTGTATTGCCAAACCAACCCGGGCGCAGAATGCTTCCGGCTCGTCCGCAGCATCCGGCAGTTCGGGGATGACCGTGTTGACGGCGCCGCTGGCGAGGAGATCCGCGGCTGTGATGCCCTGGGAATGAGCCACTTCCGCAGCGTCCCCGAACCTACGGTGAGCAATAAGCTCCGCGCCGCGCGGCGAGACGACCCGGTTCCCGGCCCGGCGACCGCGGTTACCTCTCGTAGGACTACGCAATGTTGCACTGCTGCACTCACTCCCACACCACCTCATCGGGTGTCTTGTCCGGGCGCAGCCCGCGCCAACTGGGCTGCCGCAACCGGCCGTCCGAGGTCCGCTCGCTGTAGCGCACCTCCCCCACCAACTCCGGGCGCACAAACGTCACACCCTTGGCGTCGGGGCCGGAAAGCCGTTTGGTGAACGGGGATTCGTCGGTCTCCAGCGGCTTCAACGTGGCGCGCAACTCCTGGAGCATCTTCTCGGTGAATCCGGTACCGACCCGACCGGCGAAGTCCAGGCCGTCCGGTCCCGGCACGCCCACCACCAGTGCGCCGATCCCGCTGGTGCGTCCGCCCTCGCCGGCCCGCCACCCGCCGATCACCACTTCCTGGGTGAGCCAGAGCTTGTCCTTGATCCAGGACTGCGAGCGCCGGCCGGGTTGATAGGTGGAGTCCCGTTTCTTGGCGACCACCCCCTCCCACCGGCGCTGCGCGGCGTACTCCAATGCCGAGGCGCCGTCGCCGGGCAATTGCGGTGGCACGGTCAGGTTCCCCGTGGTGGCCAGCATCTCCAGTATTCGCCGACGATCGGTGTACTTGGCGCGCAACAGCGATCGCCCGTCGAGATACAAAATGTCGAATGCCCAGAACTCGATGTTCCCGCCCGAGGCCCGGTTCTGCATCGCCCCGAAGCTGGGCACCCCCGCGTCATCGAGGGCGACCACCTCCCCGTCGAGGATGACGTGGTGCTCGGCCAGGTCGGCGGCCAGCGCCTTCAGTTGCGGATACTCCTGCGTCACGTCGCGTCCGCTGCGCGTATGCAGTTGCAATGCACCGTGATCCGCGTCGACCAGCAGCCGGTAGCCGTCCCACTTCCCCTCGAATGCCCACGTCACCGAGTTCAGCTTGGCCACCGAGCCGTGGGTGGCCAGCATCGGCGCGAGGTCCTTGCTGCTCGGCTGCGCCTGGTCCTTCATCCGGTGCGCCAGCCAGTTCTTCCCGCCGGTCTGGATCAGCGCGTAGCGTCCCTGCACCTTCGCGCCCTGCAGCGTGACGATCACCTCGCCACCCTTGTCCGGGCCGTCCGGCGGGTTGTCCCGGAACTTCTCGGCCTCATACGTTCCGGAATCCCAGATGTACACCTGGCCGCCGCCGTACTCACCCTTGGGGATCGCACCCTCGAACGTCGCGTACTCCAGCGGGTGGTCCTCGGTGTGCACGGCCAGATGGTTGACCGCCGTGGTCTCGGGCAGATTCTTCGGGATCGCCCAGGACACCAGCACCCCGTTGCGTTCCAACCGGAAGTCGTAGTGCAGCCGCCGCGCATGGTGTTCCTGGATGACGAACGTGTTGTCCTGGCCGACCGCGGGCGAGGCCTTCGGCACCGGTTCCGGGGTCTTGTTCGCGTCCCGCATGCTGCGGTAGGTCGTCAGCCGGTCGGATTCCGGGAGCGGATCGTCGAGACCCGCCAGCAGATCGCCGTCCCGCTCCACCCGTTCCAGCACCTCGTCGAAGCGCAGGTGCCGCAGATCGGGGTCGGCGATCTCCTCCCAGGTCCGGGGTACGGCCACGGTCGGCTCGTGGCGGCCTCGCATCGAGTACGGCGCGATGGTGGTCTTGGCGGCGCTGTTCTGACTCCAGTCCAGGAACACCTTGCCGGTCCGCAGGCTTTTGGTCATGGTGGCGGTGACCTGCTTGGGCATCGCCTTCTCCAGCGCCAGCGCGATCCGCTTGGCCAGCACCGAGGCGCCCTGCGAGCTGATCGGTTCGGCCAGCGGCACGTACAGGTGCAATCCCTTGCTGCCGCTGGTCAACGGGTACGCGATCAGGCCGATGTCCTCGACGTACCCCTTGACCTCATGGGCGACCTCGCAGAGCTGACGGAACGTGACGTCCTCGCCGGGGTCCAGATCGAACACGATGCGGGTGGCCGGGCCGGGCCCACCGAAGGTTCCACCCGACGAGTCGAACCGCCACTGCGGGACGTGCACTTCCAGCGAGGCCTGCTGGGCGATCCAGGCCAACCCTTCGGCGGTGTCGATGACGGGATAGGTGGTGGTGCCCGACCGGTGGGTCACCGACCCGCGGTCCAGCCACTCCGGCGCCGACGAGGCGAGCTGCTTTTCGAAGAACTCGGGTTGTTCGACGCCGTTGGGCCACCGTTTGCGGGTGACCGGACGTCCGGCGATGTGCGGCAGCATCGCATCCGCGACCGCCAGGTAGTAGTCGAACACCTCGGCCTTGGTGGTACCGACGGCCGGATAGAGCACCTTGTCCGGATTGGTCAGTTTGACCCGGCCGAAGCGCTCCACCCCCACAGGATATTTGCCGCCCGCCACCCCAGCCCAGTACCCGCTGTTACCGTTGCATATGCGGTCGATCTGGAAAGGCTCGGTCTCCTTCGGTCTGGTCAACGTGCCGGTCAAGGTTTACAGCGCGACCGAGGACCACGACATCAAGTTCCACCAGGTGCACGCGAAGGACAACGGGCGCATCCGCTACAAGCGGGTGTGCGAGGTGTGCGGCGAGGTGGTCGAGTACCGCGACATCGCGCGGGCCTATGACTCCGATGACGGGCAGACGGTCATCATCACCGACGAGGACATCGCCACCCTCCCCGAGGAACGCAGTCGAGAGATCGAGGTGGTCGAGTTCGTCCCGGCCGATCAGCTCGACCCGATGATGTACGACAAGAGCTACTTCCTGGAACCCGACTCGAAGTCCACCAAATCCTATGTGCTGCTGGCCAAGACCCTGGCCGAGACGGACCGGGTGGCGATCGTGCACTTCGCGTTGCGCAACAAGACCCGGCTGGCGGCGTTGCGGGTCAAGGACTTCAGCAAGCGCGACGTCATGGTGATCCACACCCTGCTGTGGCCCGATGAGATCCGCGACCCGGACTTCCCCTCGCTGGACAAGGAAGTCGACATCAAGGCGGCGGAGTTGAAGATGGCCGGCCAGGTCGTCGAATCTATGACCGACGACTTCAAACCCGACCAGTTCCGCGACGACTACCAGGAGCAGCTGCACGAACTGGTGCAGGCGAAACTCGAAGGCGGCGAAGCCTTTACCGTCGAAGAGCAGCCCACCGACCTGGACGAGACAGAGGACGTTTCCGATCTGCTTGCCAAGCTGGAGGCCAGTGTGAAGGCCCGCGAATCGAGCAAGTCGGACTCCGACAAGGCGCCCGCGAAAAAAGCCGCCGCCAAGAAGGCACCGGCGAAGAAGGCCGCAGCCAAGAAATCACCGGCCAAGAAGGCGCCCGCGAAAAAGGCCGCTGCGAAGAAGTAGCACGGCCCACCTGAGTTCAGGTTCGTTGCGCAGCCTCGATGAAACTGCAGTCAGGTACGAATTCGGGCAGTCAGAGCTACCTACCTTCAGCATCGCGGGGGCACCCCCGGCGAAACTGAGACACGCAGGGGGTGCCCGAAGCTGGCCGCCCAGTCAAATTAGAACGTGTTCCAGAAACCGCCCACCCGGGCCGGCAGACCTTGCTACCGTGGCGCCGACACAGAGATGAGGCGTGCATGATCCTGGACAGATTCCGACTCGACGATCAGGTGGCCGTGGTCACCGGGGCCGGCCGCGGACTGGGTGCCGCCATCGCCGTGGCGTTCGCCGAAGCCGGTGCGGACGTGGTGATCGCGGCCCGCACCCAGGCCCAACTCGAAGAGGTCGCCGAGCAGGTGGCCGCGGTCGGCCGGCGGGCCCACATCGTGGTGGCCGACCTGGCCCATCCGGAATCGACCGCCTCGCTCGCAGCGCAGGCGGTGGAGGCATTCGGGAAACTAGACATCGTCGTCAACAACGTCGGCGGCACCATGCCCGGGCCGCTGCTCAACACGTCCACCAAGGATCTCAAGGACGCCTTCACCTTCAACGTGGGCACCGCGCACGCACTGACCACCGCCGCGGTGCCGCTGATGCTGGAGCATTCCGGCGGCGGGTCCATCATCAACATCACCTCCACGATGGGCCGGCTGGCCGGGCGTGCCTTCGCCGCCTACGGCACCGCCAAGGCCGCGCTCGCGCACTACACCCGGTTGTCCGCGCTCGACCTGTGCCCGCGGATCCGGGTCAACGCGATCGCCCCCGGATCGATCCTCACCTCGGCGCTGGACGTGGTGGCCTCCAACGAGGCGTTGCGCGACCCGATGGAGAAGGCCACCCCGATGCGCCGCCTCGGCGACCCCGCCGACATCGCCGCGGCTGCCGTCTATCTGGCGTCGCCGGCGGCGAGCTATCTGACCGGCAAGACCCTCGAGGTCGACGGCGGGCTGACCTTCCCCAACCTCGACCTGCCGATCCCCGACCTGTAAGGAGACCCATGACCATTCGCGTCGCCGCGATCGGCACCGGAAACGTCGGCCGCCACGCCCTTGCCCAGCTGATCCACGACTCCCAACAGCAAGACCCGCAGTACGAACTGACCGGGGTCTGGGTCTCCTCCGCGGCCAAGGCCGGTAGGGACGCCGGCGAACTCGCCGGCCTGCAGGTCGCCACCGGTATCGCTGCCACCAACGATCTCGACGAGATCCTCGCCGCCAAACCGGACTGCGTGGTGTACACCGCGATGGCGGACAACCGGCTGCCCGACGCCCTGGAGGACTACCGGCGCATCCTGGCGGCCGGGGTCAACGTGGTGGGCAGCTCCGCGGTCTTCCTGCAGTACCCGTGGCAGGTGCTGCCCGCCGAACTCGTCACCCCGATCGAGGACGCCGCCGCCGCGGGCGGGTCGAGCATCTACGTCAACGGAATCGACCCCGGTTTCGCGAATGATCTGCTCCCCCTTGCCCTCGCCGGCACCTGCCAGAGCATCGAGCAGATCCGGTGCATGGAGATCGTGGATTACGCCACCTACGACAGCGCCACCGTCATGTTCGACGTGATGGGTTTCGGCAAGAGCACTGACGAGTTGCCGATGCTGTTGCAGCCCGGCGTGCTCAGCCTGGCCTGGGGCTCGGTGGTCCGACAGCTTGCGGCCGGGATCGGGATCGAACTCGACGAGGTCACCGAGACCCACCTGCGCGTCCCGGCGCCCGAAGATTTCGAGATCGCGGCCGGTTACATTCCGCAAGGTTCCACCGCGGCAATGCGTTTCGAGGTGCGCGGCATGGTCGGCGACCATCCCGCCGTGGTGCTCGAGCATGTCACCCGACTGCGCGCCGACCTGTGCCCCGACTGGCCGCAGCCGGCACAGGAGGGCGGCTCCTACCGCATCGAGGTCACCGGCGAACCCAGCTACGCACTCGACCTGTGCCTGAGCAGCCGCAAGGGCGATCACAACCACGCCGGCCTGGTCGCCACGGCGGCCCGGGCGGTCAATGCGATACCCGCGGTCGTCGCGGCCGAGCCCGGTATCCGGACCACTCTGGACCTGCCGCTCATCACCGGAAAAGGGTTGTACGCTGGACCTCAGCCCACCGCTTGAGGACAGGGGCCGCCTATGGCCGACACCGATCACTCCTTCACCCGCCGAAGGTGATTCGGCACCGTAACAATTCTGCGCGCATCCGCATTGCGCACCGTTCATCGCTACTCACGGCCACCGTCAGGAGGCCACCATGCGGATACTTCTCGCACCCGCACTTCTCGCCCTGGGTCTCACCTTCGCACCCGTCGCCGCGGCGGTTCCCGAGTGCGCCCAGGTCGGCGAGACCACAACCCTGTGCAGCAGGCCCGGCCACGCCCAACTGACCACCTACCCCGCCCCGATGAACTACGGGCCGTGGCAGTGGTGGTGGGGCAACGGAGGGTTCTTCTTCGGCTGGTGACGCCGACCGGCCTCGCCAGTTGACCAGACGCAGATTTCGGCTAACCTAACTTTTCTATTCGCCGGATAGAAAGGTTGCAGGTTGCTGCCGGAAACCACTGCTGCGTCGCGTACCCGGCCGGGCTGGTATCTGCTCGGGCCGGCCTTTGTCGCGGCCATCGCCTATGTCGACCCCGGCAACGTGGCCGCCAACGTCAGTGCCGGTGCGCAGTACGGGTTTCTGCTGGTCTGGGTCATCCTGGTGGCCAACGTGATGGCGGGCCTGGTGCAGTTCCTGTCCGCCAAGCTCGGGCTGGTGACGGGCCGCTCGCTACCCGAGGCCGTCGCCGACCACACCCGTACCCGGACCCGTGTCGCCTACTGGATCCAGGCCGAGCTGGTCGCGATGGCCACTGATCTGGCCGAGATCGTCGGTGGAGCCATCGCGCTGTACCTGCTGTTCGACCTGCCGCTGCTGATGGGCGGCATCATCACCGGCGCGGTCTCACTCGGGCTGCTGGCCGTGCAGAACCGCCGCGGTCAGCAGGTTTTCGAACGGGTGATCACCGGCCTGCTGCTGATCATCGCCATCGGCTTTCTCACCAGCCTGTTCGTCGCACCACCCGCAGCCTCCGATGTCGCCTCGGGCCTGCTCCCCCGCTTCGACGGAGCCGAGAGCGTGCTGTTGGCCACCGCCATGCTGGGCGCCACCGTGATGCCGCACGCGGTGTATCTGCACTCCGGGCTGGCCCGGGACCGACACGGACACCTCGAGCCGGGGCCGGCGCGTAAACGCCTGTTGCGCATCACCAAATACGATGTCGGCGCGGCCATGCTGGTCGCCGGCGCGGTGAACCTGGCCATGCTGTTGGTGGCGGCGACCAACCTGCAGGGCATGGAGAACACCGACTCGATCGAGGGCGCGCACGCCGCGGTCAGCAGCGAGCTGGGTACCACGGTGGCCCTGTTCTTCGCGATCGGCCTGCTGGCCTCCGGCCTGGCCTCCACCTCGGTCGGCGCCTACGCCGGCGCGATGATCATGTCCGGTCTGCTCAAGCGCAGCTACCCGCTGTTGCTGCGCCGACTGGTCACCCTGATCCCCGCGCTGATCATCCTGGCCATCGGAGTGGACCCCAGCCGGGCGCTGGTGCTCTCCCAGGTGGTGTTGTCCTTCGGGATCCCGTTCGCCCTGATTCCGTTGGTCCGGCTGACCAGTAACCGGACCCTGATGGGCGAGGACGCCAACCACCGGGTGACGACGGGCCTAGGCTGGCTGGTGGCCGGTGTCATCACCGTGCTGAACGTCGTATTGATCTACCTCACTGTCAGGGGCTGAGCGCAGCAACGCGGGGACCAACATTGCACCACCTGTATTTCGCGTACGGATCCAATCTGTGCGTCCAGCAGATGGCGCGACGCTGCCCCGATGCCGGCGACCCCCGGCCGGCCACCCTGGCCGATCACGACTGGCTGATCAACGAGCGCGGGGTGGCGACCGTCGAGCCGTCCGACGGCGCGGTCGTGCACGGTGTGCTGTGGCGCGTCAGCGATCACGACCTGACGGTGCTCGACAGTGCCGAGGGCGTCCCGGTCCGCTACCGCCGCGACCGGCTCGCGGTGCACACCGCCGCGGGCCCGGACCCCGCCTGGGTCTACATCGACCCGCGGGTCGAGCCCGGCCCGCCGCGGCCCGGGTATCTGGAACGGATCATCGACGGGGCGCGCCATCACGGCCTACCCGAACGGTGGCTCGAATTCCTGCACCGGTGGGATCCGGCGACCTGGCCGAGCCGGGACAAGCACCCTGATTCGGCTGCCCCGCAATCTCTTTCCGAGCTTCTCGACCATCCGGGCGTCGTGGAGGGGGCCAGCTTGGCTTCCCGGTTCGGGTTTCTGGCCATCCACGGGGGCGGGCTGGAGAAGATGACCGATGTCATCGCCGAACGCGCCGCCCGCGCCTGCGGCGCCTCGGTGTACACGGTGCGCCATCCCGACGGCTACCCCCACCACCTGCCGTCCCGGCTGTACCGGCCCGCCGAGTCCGACACGCTGGCCGCGTTCCTAGACCACGTCGACACCGTGGTCTCACTGCACGGCTACGGGCGCATCGGACGCAGCACCCAGCTGCTGGCGGGCGGCGGCAACCGGGAACTGGCGGCTCATCTGGCCCGCCACCTCAGCGTGCCCGGCCACCAGCTGATCACCGGGCTGGACACCATCCCCCGCGAACTGCGCGGACTGCACCCGGCCAACCCGGTCAATCTGCCCCGTCGCGGCGGCGTCCAGCTCGAACTGCCGCCCCGGGTACGCGGCATCAGTCCGCGCAGCGGGATGGCGAACGAGGACGGACTGACCCCCGCGACCGCCGCGCTCATCGAGGGCCTGGCCGCCGCCGGGGAAACCTGGTCACGCTGACTGTGCCCCGACCCATCCGGTACAGCACCGGCACCGAATACCGGTCGTGGAACGAAAAATCGCCGTCATCGGCAGCGGTGTCGCCGGGCTGACCGCGGCGTACGTGCTGGCGGCGAGCAACCGGGTGACGCTGTTCGAAGCCGACACCCGCCTCGGCGGCCACGCCCGCACCCAGCTGGTCGACGATGGCCGGGGCAATCCCGTCGCCGTCGATACTGCGTTCCTGGTGCACAACGACCGCACCTACCCGACGCTGTGCCGGCTGTTCGCCGAACTCGGCGTGCAGACGCACGAAACCGACATGTCGATGTCGGTGCGCGACGACAGCATCGGCCTGCAGTACGCGGGGGCGCGCGGGCTGGGCGGGCTGTTCCCGTCCTGGTCGAACCTCGCCCGTCCCAGCTATCTGCGGATGCTTGCCGAGGTCACCCGGTTCCACCGGGACGCGACGACCCTGCTGGAAACCACCGACAACGCCGCCGACACCCTCGGCGCATTCCTGGAGCGGCACGACTTCTCCGACTACTTCGTCGACCACTTCATGACGCCGCTGGTCGCCGCGGTCTGGTCCTGCGCCCCGGGCGAGGCGATGCACTACCCGGCGCGCTACCTGTTCATGTTCCTGCAGCACCACGGCATGCTGACGGTCTTCGGATCACTCACCTGGAAGACGGTGGTCGGCGGATCCGCCACCTACGTCGCGGCCATCGCCGAGCGGGTGCAGGAGGTCGTCACCGGGACACCCGCCGGGTCGGTGCGCCGCAACCGGCACGGTGTGGAGGTCACCGCCGGCGGCGGGCAGCAGCAGTTCGACGCCGTGGTGATCGCCACCCACCCCGATCAGGCGCTGCTCGCACTGGCCGAACCGACCCGCCGCGAACGCGACACCCTGGGCGCGATCAGCTACTCCGGCAATCACGCCCAATTGCACACCGACACATCGCTGTTGCCCACCCTCCCGCGGGCTCGCGCCTCGTGGAACTACCTGATCACCGCCGGTGACGGGCCGGTGTTGGTCACCTACGACATCAGCCGGTTGATGGGGTTGACCGGACCGCGCCGGTTTCTTCTCACCTTGGGCGGGCGGGATCGGGTGAACCCGGACACCGTCATCTCCGAGATGATCTACGACCATCCGCTCTACACGCCCGAATCGGTTGCCGCGCAGCGGCTTTTGCCGACTCTCGATGACGACAAGGTGGTGTTCGCCGGCGCCTACCATGGGTGGGGGTTACACGAGGACGGCGCGGCCGCCGGTCTGCGCGCGGCCCAACGCCTCGGCGCGCGCTGGCCGGCCGCCTGCGATCGGGAGTCGGTGTCGTTGTGAAGCCCTCGCTGTACCGCACCCAGATCGGATACGTCCGGCACTCCCCGCTGCGCAACGAGTTCCAGCATCGCAGCTACAGCTGGTATGTCGACATCGATGACCTGCCCCGGCTGCCGATCTGGTTGCGCCCCTTCGCCGTCTTCCGCGCGCAGGATCACTTCTCGACGACCGAGGACGGGCTCCCGACACTACGCGCACGCGTGGACGCCTTCCTGCACGACCACGGTATCGACATGGCCGGCGGGCGGGTCACTGCCCTGCTGAACGCGCGGGTACTGGGCCACGTGTTCAACCTGATCAGCGTGTTCTGGTGCCACGACGCCGGGGGCACGCTGCGCCACGTCATCGCCGAGGTGCACAACACCTACGGTGGCCGGCACGCCTATCTCCTGCCGCCCACCGAAACCGGGCCGACCGCAGTACCCAAGCAGTTCTACGTGTCCCCGTTCGACGAGGTCGACGGGTACTACCTGGTTGACGCACCCCGCCCGGGTGACACCGCCGAACTGGCCATCTCCTGGCACCGAAACCACAAGATGGTGTTCGCCGCGACGCTGCACGGCCGGCGGTTACCGGCGACGGCGATGGCCGTGGCGCGCATGCAGCTCGTCGCGCCGATGGCCCCGTTGACCGCGGCGGTCCAGATCCGGCTGCACGGCATCGCACTGCGGTTGCGCGGCCTTCCCGTCATCCCGAGGAACACCCCCACCCCGCAGATCAGGAAAGTCACCCATCGATGACGCTGGACCCCACCGAAGACTCTGCGGCACAGCTCACTTCGAATCGATGGTCGCAGATCGCGCGGGTGCCCGCGCGCCCGCTCGCCGCGGCGTGCGGTACGTCAACTGCCGGTCCGGCTGCAATACCCGGAGGGTGCGGAGGTGGAGGCGATCACCATGGCGCATGACCCAATGTTGGCCTCCCGCAGCACCTATACCTACCTCGATGTGCACGAGTGGACGTTCGCCCCGACCGGAGGCCCCCGATGACCCTCGCGGAAAACCCGGTGTTGCACACCGTGACGATGTCGGCGGCTAGGCTACCGGACGTGGCGGCAGACCTGGACGCATTGCTGCGCCGGGTGGCGCAGCGCGACGTCGATGCCTTCGCCGAGTTCTACGACCAGACCCGGGCCCGGGTCTACGGCCTGGTCACCCGGGTCCTGCGGGATCCGGGCTACAGCGAGGAAACCACCCAGGAGATCTACCTACAGGTGTGGCGCAACGCGGCGGACTACAACCCGTCGGCGGGCACCCCGCTGTCCTGGCTGATGACCGTCGCGCACCGCCGCGCGGTGGACCGGGTGCGCTCCGAGCAGGCCGCCACCGACCGGGAATCCCGTTACGGGGCGGCCACCGTCGAACTCCCCGTGGACCAGGTCGCCGAGGGTGTCCTGAGCCGGGAGGAACACCGCCAGGTCGCGGCGTGCCTGGACAGCCTGACCGACCGGCAGCGCGAATGCATCCAGCTGGCCTACTACGAGGGGCTGACCTACGTTCAGGTCTCCACCCGGTTGTCCGCCAACCTGGCCACCGTCAAATCCCGGATGCGCGATGCCATCCGCGGGCTGCGCAATTGCCTGGGGGCGGCATGACCACCCCGACCGACGGCCTGCTGACCCTCGCGACGGCCTACGCCCTCGACGCCGTCGACGACGCCGAACGCGCCGACATCGAACACCGGCTGCGCGCGGCCCCCGACGACATCTCCGGCGCGTTCGCCGTCGAGGTCCGCCAGGCGCGGGAGGCGATGGCACGAATTTCGGCCACCACCGCCGTCGAACCGCCCGAGCACCTGCGTGAGCGGGTGCTCTCATCGGTGGCCGAGGATTCGGTACGCCGCCTCGGCCCGTCCCGGCGGCGCTGGCCCGCCACCGTCGCGGCAGCCGCAGCGGCCATCGTCATCGGCGTCGGCATCTTCGGGGTCGGCTGGTATCTGCGGCCGGCGCCCGCGGCGACCACCGCCGAACAGATCTTCGCCGCACCCGATGTCCGCACCGTGTCCGGCGACATCCCGACCGGCGGGACCGCGACGGTGGTGTTCTCGCGGGAACGCAACGCCGGTGTCCTGGTGATGAACAATGTCGCCCCACCGGAATCCGGCACCGTCTATCAGATGTGGCTGATCGACGATGCCGGGTCACGTTCGGCCGGTGTGATGGACGCCGGCGCGGTGGCCCCGTCCACCACCGCGGTGTTGCCCGATCTCGGCGATTCCACGACGCTCGCGTTCACCGTCGAACCGGGCACCGGTTCGACACAGCCCAGCGGCACACCGTTTGCGGCGCTCCCGCTGAGCTGACCGCGCTACCGTCGGGTCATGCCCCGCGACTTCCGCTTCGGCCTCAGCCTGCGCGACACCTCATCGGCGGCGAAGGTCCGCGACGCCGCCCGACAGGCCGAGGACCTCGGTTTCGACGTCCTGCTGGTGCCGGATCACCTCGGCGCTCCCGCCCCGATACCGGTGCTGGCGACCGCCGCCGCGGCCTCGCAGACACTGCGGCTGGGCACCTTCGTGCTCAACGCGTGCTTCTACAAACCGGCCCTGCTGGCCCGCGACGTGGGGGCGCTGCACGATCTGTCCGGCGGACGCTTCGAGGTCGGGCTCGGCGCCGGTTATGTGCGCGAGGAATTCGAGGCCGCCGAGCTGCCGTTCCCGTCCGCCCGCCAACGCATCGAGTACCTCGAGCATGTGGTCGAGTACCTGACCGAACACGTGCCCGGCGCCCCGATCATGATCGCCGGCGGTGGTGACCGGCTGCTGACCGTGGCCGCCAGGTGGGCGTCCATTGTCGGGGTCACCGGCACCGCGCTGGCCGAACGGATCGCGTTCCTGCGCGAGGCGGCCGGTGCGCGGTTCGGTGAGATCGAACTGAACGTGGCGATCACCGCGGTGCCGACCGACGGCTCCGGGGTGCCCAATCTCGCGATGACCCGGCGCTATGCGCCCGACCTGACCGATGAGCAACTGCTCGCGCTGCCCGGCGTGCTGTCGGGATCGGTGACCGACATGGCCGCGAAGGTGCGTGGGCTCCGCGACACCTACGGCGCCAATTATCTGGTGGTGCAGGCCAACCACGCCGAGGCCTTCGGGAAGGTCATCGCCGCGCTTCGGTAGTTTCGCCGGCCGACGGCTGGGTACCTGACTGAGGCACCGGTTTCGACCGGGCCGCCAGCAGCCACGTCTTCGTTCGGAGAATCCCATGCCCACACCTCGCAAGCCCGATCAAGCAGCCCCCGCACAGGTAGGCCCGACCGGTCCCGACGGGAACGGACTGTTCGGTTCGGATCCGCGGGCTCAGTCGGGGACGTTTCTGACGACTGCACAGGGTGTGCGCATCCCCGATACCGATCACTCGCTCAAGGCCGGCCGCCGCGGCCCCACCCTGATGGAGGACTTCCACCTCCGGGAGAAGATCACCCACTTCGACCATGAGCGCATCCCGGAGCGCGTCGTGCATGCGCGCGGCGCGGCCGCGCACGGTGTGTTCGAGTCCTACGGCACCGCAGCCTCGGTCACCAAAGCCGGCTTCCTCGGCAAGAAGGGCACCAAAACCCCTGTCTTCACCCGTTTCTCGACTGTGCTGGGGTCGCGCGGATCCGCCGATACCGTGCGCGACACCCGAGGTTTCGCGGTCAAGTTCTACACCGAGGAAGGCACCTTCGACCTGGTCGGCAACAACATGCCGGTGTTCTTCATCCAGGACGGCATCAAGTTCCCGGACATCATCCACGCGGGTAAACCGCATCCGGATCGTGAGATCCCGCAGGCACAGTCCGCACACGACACCTTCTGGGATTTCGTGTCGCTGCACACCGAGGCCACCCACCACGTGTTCTGGAACATGAGTGACCGCGGCATCCCGCGGTCGTTCCGGACCATGGAAGGGTTCGGTGTGCACACCTTCCGGCTGGTCAACGTCAAGGGCGAGACGAGTCTGGTGAAGTTCCACTGGAAGCCGGTGGCCGGCGTGCACTCCCTGGTCTGGGAGGAGGCACAGATCGCCGCGGGCTGCGACCCCGATTTCCACCGCCGCGACATGGCCGACGGCATCGAGGCCGGCGCCCCGTTGGAGTACGAGTTGGGCATCCAGGTGATGCCCGACGACGGCACGGACACCTTCGAGGGCATCGACCTGCTGGATCCCACCAAGATCGTTCCCGAGGAACTAGTTCCGGTGCAGTTGATCGGCAAGCTGACGCTGGACCGTAATCCCACCAACTTCTTCGCCGAAACCGAGCAGGTCGCCTTCCACACCGGCAACCTGGTGCCCGGCATCGAGGTGACCAACGACCCGCTCATGCAGGCCCGGCTGTTCTCCTACCTGGACACCCAACTCACCCGCCTGGGTGGGCCGAACTTCACCCAGCTGCCCATCAACCGACCGCACTGCCCGGTCAATGACATGCTGCGCGATGGCATGCATCAGACCGCGGTGCACACCGGTCTGGCGCCGTACCACCCCAACAGCATCGACGGCGACGAGCCGCAGCCCGCCGACGAGAGGCAGGGCGGCTACGTGCAGGTGCCCCGTGCGGTCGAGGGTCCGGTGGAGCGGGCCCAGCCTGCATCGTTCGACGACCACTTCACCCAGGCCGCCATGTTCTACCGCAGCCTGTCCCCGATCGAACAGGCGCATGTCGCCGAGGCGTTCAGCTTCGAGCTGGGCAAGGTGTACGAGCAGAGCATCAAGGAACGGGAACTTCAGGTGCTCGCCAACGTGGACACCGAGCTGTGCGAAAAGGTCGCCGCCGCATTGGGTTTGCCCGCCCCGTCCGGCAATCCGCCGCAGGATGTCACGCTGTCCCCGGCGCTGTCACAGGTTGTCACCGAGCCCGGCCCGGTCAAGGGTCGTCAGATCGGCATCATCGCCGACGCCGGCTCGGATCTGGTCGGCGTCGCGAAACTCGCCAAATCCGCTGAGGCCCTGGGCATCATCCCGCTGGTGATCGCACCGGTCGGCGGCACCCTGAAGTCGGGCCGGCGCAGCGTCATCGTCAACCGCACCTTCGCGACGGCTCGGTCGATCGAATTCGACTCGCTGGTGATCGCCGGGGGAACCTCCCCCGATCCCAAGCTGGTGGTCCTGCTGCACGAGGCCTTCCGGCACTGTAAAGCGCTGGCCGCCTGGGGCGATGGCAGCGCGGTGCTGAAGGCAGTCAAGATCCCACTGAAGGGTCCGGGCATCGAACTCGCCGACGAGGTCGACAAGGACTTCACCGCGCGGCTCACTGCGGCGCTCGGTCTGCACCGCGCCTGGGACCGGGTGAAGATCGGTTCGGCGGCGGTCCCATCACCGGCCGGCTGATGGGCCATGAACGCGGCGCCGCACGGCGGTGGTGAATCACCGTCTGCCGGAGAAGGCCATGACGACATGGTCGCCCAGCCGCATACCGAGGACGAGGGCCCGGTAGCCGAAGCGGAACTGCAAGCGGCGGAGATGACTTCGCCCGAGCGGCCGCTCGGCGCGCCGGGGAAACGGTTCGACCGGCGTTCCCCGTTCTTCATCGGGCTGGCCGGTTCGGCAGGGGTTGCGGTCACCTACGGGGCGGTGCAGCTTACCTCGGCGATGTCCTCGGTCCTGGTGCTGATCGGCGTCGCATTCTTCCTGGCGCTCGGGCTGGAACCGGTGGTGTCCTGGTGCGTCAACCACGGCCTGCGCCGGTGGCTGTCCACGGCGCTGGTCTTCATCCTGTTCCTGGCCGGGATCGGGGCTTTCGCCGCCGCAGCCATCCCACCCCTGACCCAGCAGCTGGACAACCTGATCACCCATGCACCGCAGTATCTTCAGATGGCACAGGACAATTCCTCGTTCATCGGCCGGCTGAACGAACGATTCCATCTGCAGCAACGGATCTCGGATGCCGTCGGCGGTCTCGACGAATCGGCGATGCACCAGGTGCTCAGTGCCGGGACCGCCGTCCTCGGGGTGGTAGCCGACACGCTCATCACCATCGTCCTGACGCTCTACTTCCTGGCTGACCTGCCGCGGATCCGCGCCACGCTCTACCGCCTCGTCCCGCACACGCGCCGGCCCCGCGTCATCCTCATCGGCGACGAGATCTTCGCCAAGGTAGGCGCCTACGTGCTGGGCAATGTGCTGATCTCACTGCTGGCCGGTGCTGTGACCTTGATCTGGCTGACGGTGTTCGACGTTCCGTACGCGCTGCTGCTGTCGATCATGGTCGCCCTCCTCGATCTGGTGCCGGTCGTCGGATCGACCATCGCGGGCATCATCGTGGCCGCGGTGGCGCTGACCGTCTCGCTACCGATCTGCATCGCGACGATCGTCTTCTACGTGGTGTTCCGGCTCATCGAGGATTACGCGCTGATCCCCAAGATCATCGGCCGGGCCGTGCACGTGCCGGCGTTGACGACCGTCGTGGCCGTCCTGATCGGTGGCGCGCTGCTCGGGATCGTCGGGGCGCTGGTGGCCATCCCCATCGCCGCCGCCGTGCAGCTCATCGTCGAGGAGGTGCTCTACCCGCGATTGGACGCGGTATGAGGAGACCCGACCGCATACGGAGAATTCGCGCTGATCCACTAGAGTCTTGAGCGCCTGTGCAAACAGGTCCCCGCCCCCGTAGCTCAGGGGATAGAGCACGGCTCTCCTAAAGCCGGTGTCGCAGGTTCGAATCCTGCCGGGGGCACCCCTTGAACTGTATGACCTCGGTTGATGCGTGCCTTTTCTGTGTCGGTTGATGCCTGACAGTGTTTCGGCTGATGCTTGACAGTTGCTTCGGTTGATCCTTGACACTCCCCGCGACGCGGTCACGCTCGATCGGTGAGCACCTGGCTACCGGCGTACCGTCCGCACCTTCACCCGCAGCAGTTGCGCCTCGACTGTCGCCTCCCATTAGGGCCTCAGCACATACCCCGATCCGAGTAGTCCGTTACTCAAGGCGGCGTTGGCGAGGCGCCATAGATTCGGGCGGATAGGCCAAAAGATTAGGAGTAGACCGATGCCCGTAGAGGCTGCCGTCACGTGTGGCGGGGAGCGATACAAGCTCGAATCCGCTCAGAATGATCTGAAAGACCATCAGGCATTGATCGACACAGGCGATCCGATGTACACGACGACGGAGATGTTCGAGAAACGACGTGATCTCGAGCGAGCCGTGTGGAACGCCGAAAAGAAGCTGAACGACTGCATTGCCGCGCATGGTGCGAGCTCCCCGGCGGCGAGTGCCGAGAAAGCCTAGCCACAGCGCGGTCTAGCCTAAATCGATTCGGGCCATCGCCGTCGGCGAACCGGGTGGAGAGCAGGACTCATCACCGGTTTCACGGCCCCACCGGGTAGTGGCTGGCGATGGCGATCCGATTCCAGCCGTTCATCTCGACGGCGAGCCAGGTGACCGCCGCGATCTGCTGCTTGGACAACGCCGCCTCGACGTCGACGGTGGGCGCGGGCGAGGTGTGCTCGTCGGCGATGCGGGTGATCCGCTCGGCCACCGTCAGCGCGGCCTGCTCCTGCTCGTCGAAGTACTGCGACTCCCACCAGGCCGGCAGCACCGCGAGCCGGTCCGCGGTCTCGCCGGCGGCGAGGGCGTCACGGGTGTGCATCCGCAGGCAGAATGCGCACCCGTTGATCTGCGACACCCGGATCTTGACCAGCTCGACCAGCAGCGCGGACAGTCCGGCCGTCTCGGTCGCCTCCTTGACCCGGGCGTCGAAGGCTGCAAAGGCCTCGTACGGGCCGGAGAACTGTTTACTGATGTTGACCTTCGGGAGCATGCTTGTACCTCTTCTCAATGGGACGTCCAGATATCTGACGAGATGGCGCCCCCGAATGTGACTGCGCACGTCAACCGCACACTTTCGGCCAGCGCGCGACGGGAAACCTCATTCGGCTCAGACGACGCGCTCCCGTCTGGGTAAGGTCGTAGGCGTTGACTGTCACACCGAAATACAGCGCGACCGGGGCCAAAATCCCAGGGGGAGGACTTGATTTTCCCATGCGCGCACCACAGAACCCATTGCCTTCACCCGGCCCGAATGTTGCCACCGCCGCCGGCGGGCGAAAGCTGTCGCTGCTCCTGGTCGAAGACGATCGCGCCGACGCGTTGCTGGTGGAAGAGCTCATCGCGGATACCACCGGCGAGTTCGACTTCGTCTGGTCCCAGTCGATCGCGCACGCGGCTCGGACCCTGACCGCGCAGCGCCCCGACTGCATCCTGCTGGACCTGAACCTCCCCGATGCCAGCGGCATGGACGCCGTGCACCAGCTGGGCAAGCTGGACCCGACCGTCCCGATCATCGTGCTCACCGGGCTCACCGACGAACACTTCGGTGTGACCGCGGTGTCCTCGGGTGCCCAGGACTACCTGGTCAAGGGCCGTGTCGAGCCCGACACCCTGCGTCGTGCCGTGCTGTACGCCATCGAACGCAAGCGCGCCGAGCTGGCCACCGTCGATCTGCATTCCAGCAGGTTGCGCGCGATGGAGAACGCCCGACTGGAACGTGGTCTGCTGCCGTCGCCGGTGCTGGAGGAATCCCCCGGCGTGCAGATCGTCACCCGGTCCCGCCCCAGTCGGCAGGACGCCCTGGTCGGCGGGGACTTCTTCGATGTCGTGCAGACCGCCAACCGCACCGTGCACGTGATGATCGGCGACGTCGCCGGTCACGGCCCCGACGAAGCGGCCCTGGGGGTGGCGCTGCGCATCGGGTGGCGGGCGCTGACCTTCGCGGGTCTGCGCGGCAACGAGCGGATGCGCGAACTCGACCGGATCCTGACCACCGAACGCCCGAGCCGGGGAATCTTCGCCACCCTGTTGAGCGTGGCGCTGGAACCCGACAGCGGTCGCTTCACCGCGGTCCGGGCGGGCCACCCCGGCATGCTGCTGCAAGGCGGCGGGACGGTGGAATGGCTGGAGCCCAAGGCCGGGGCGGCACTGGGGCTCGGTGCCCGCGAGTGGCCGGTCGAGCACTACGAGCTGCCCGAGGGGTACGGCATGCTGCTGCTCACCGACGGGTTGTTCGAGGGCCACTCCGGCCGTGGTGACGAACGGCTCGGAGAGCAGGGCCTGCTGACGATGGCGCGTTCCCTCGCACAGCTGCCCGGCCGCGAGTTCGTGGAGGCCCTCATCGAGCACGCCGAAACCCGGGCACAACAGCACGGCGGGCTCACCGACGATATCGCCGTGATCCGGGTGGAGCGTTCGCCGTCATGAAACTGACTGTGCAGGGTTGGCAGAATCTGGTGCTTTCCGTCATCGGGCTGGTGGTGCTCGTCGGCGCGATCGGGGCCACCATCCTGGTGAGCCGGGCTGACAAGGTGTCCAACGAGATTCGCGACACCATCCAGCCGGCCCGTATCGCCGCCTACCAGATGCAGGCCGCGCTGCGGGATCAGGAAACCGCGGTCCGCGGCTACCTGCTCACCGCCGACCCGCGCTTCCTGGCCCCCTACAACGACGGGCGCACCGCCGAGTCGGCGGCTGCACAGGAGATCCGGGACAGCCTTGCCGCCTACCCTGACCTGCTCGCCGATCTGGATCGCATCGATGCTGCCGCCCAGACCTGGCGCATCGAGTACGCCGACCCGGCCGTCGCCGCGGTCACCCCGCTTCGCCCGACCGATGTCTCCGAGCAGAGCTCCGAAGAAGGCCGCGCCCTCTTCGACCGTCTTCGTGACCTCTTCACCGCCCAGAATGATCACCTCAGCGAGGCCCGGGTGGCCGGGCTGGCACACCTCGAGCAGATCCGCGGCTGGCGGGATGCGGTCATGCTGACGATGATCCTGGCCTTCCTCACGATGGCGGTGCTGTTGGCGGTGGTGATCCGCAAGGCGGTATCGGCACCGCTGGGGGCGCTGGCCGCGGCCTGCCGTCGGATCACCGAGGGCAATTTCGGCGAACGGATCATCCCGCGGGGGCCCCGCGACATTCGGGCCATCAGCGCCAGTGTCGAGGACATGCGCCAACGCATCGTCGATGAACTCGAGATCTCCCAGACCGCGAAGGCCGCGCTCGACGAGCAGGCCGACGAGCTGCGGCGCTCCAACGCCGAACTCGAGCAGTTCGCCTATGTCGCGTCCCATGATCTGCAGGAACCGCTACGCAAGGTCGCCTCCTTCTGTCAGCTGCTGGAGAAGCGCTACGGCGACAAGCTCGATGAGCGCGGCACCGAGTACATCGGTTTCGCCGTCGACGGTGCCAAACGGATGCAGGTGCTGATCAACGATCTGCTGACGTTCTCGCGGGTCGGGCGACTCAACGCGAAGACCACCGAGGTGGATCTCAACACCGTCGTCGACGCCGCGATGAACAATCTGACCACCGCGATCGACGAGTCGGGGGCGCAGGTCGTGCGCCCGGCCGAGCCGCTCCCCACCATCGACGGTGATCCGACGCTGCTGGTCATGGTGTGGCAGAACCTGATCGGCAACGCCGTCAAGTTCCGCCGCGAGGGTGTGCCGCCGCGCATCGAGATCGAGTGCCGCGAGGGCACCGGTGAACATGCCGACAAGTACCTGTTCACGGTGACCGACAACGGGATCGGCATCGGCGAGGAGTTCGCCGACAAAGTGTTCGTCATCTTTCAGCGGCTGCACGGCCGCGATGCCTACTCCGGCACCGGAATCGGGCTGGCGCTGTGCAAGAAGATCGTGGAATACCACGGCGGGACGATCTGGATCGACACGTCCTATCACGACGGGACACGGTTCCGGTTCACCCTGCCCCTCACCCCCACCACTGCGCCCAACAAGGCGCTGGAACCTCAGCTGGAAGGAACCCGATGAGCTACCCCGACGACACCCGCGCCATCGACATCCTGCTCGTCGAGGACGACCCGGGCGATGAACTGATCACCCGGGAAGCCTTCGAGCACAATAAGATCAAGAACAATCTGCACGTCGCCCACGACGGCGAGGAGGGGCTGGACTTCCTGTACCGGCGCGGTGCCTACGCCGACGCCCCCCGCCCCGATCTGATCCTGCTCGACCTCAACCTGCCCAAGTACGACGGCAGGCAGCTGCTGGAGCAGATCAAATCCGACGCCGATCTGTGCCACATCCCGATCGTGGTGCTGACGACCTCGTCGGCCGAGGAGGACATCCTGCGCAGCTACAAGCTGCATGCCAACGCCTACGTCACCAAACCCGTCGACCTCGACCAGTTCATGAGCGCGGTGCGCCAGATCGACGAGTTCTTCGTTCAGGTCGTGCGGCTGCCGCAGTTCTGAGCGATCCCGTCCCACTGCAGGGACACCTCGGTGCCCGCCGCGGAGGAGTCGATGACGGCGCGGTCGGACAGCGCGCGCATCAACGGGATGCCCCGGCCGCGCGCCGGGTTCTTGATGTTCTCGTCCTTGACCCGCCAGCGTCCCTCATCGGCGACCGTGACGGTCAGGACGGACGTGTCGGGATTGTGGGCGGCGTGCACATGCATGAGTCCGGGCTGCTCGGCACCCACGTAGGCGAATTCGGCCGCATTGGCCAGCGCCTCGTAGACCGCCAGCAGCACATCGCTGACCTTCTCGGCGTCTAGCACAAAATACTGGTGCAGCCAGTGGCCAAGCTCCTGCCGGATCTGGGCCGCGAGTTCGGGTCCGGCAATGACGCCGATCTTCGCGAATGCTGCTGCGGAATCGCCTTGCTCTGTCATGTCGACCTGCTGGCTACCCGTTCGCAGAGTTTTCTAACTCTGCAAGGCGGCCAAGGCCTCATCGAGCGTGGCGTAGAGGTCGACGACGTCGGCGATACCGACCAGTTTGAGTGGCCGGCTGGTTGCCGGGCCATCCGCCACGACAACGAGTTTCACGGCCGGAGCGAGGTCACCGTGGGTGGCGACCAGGACGCCCATCCCGGCCGAAGCGAGGAACTCGACGGCAGTGAAGTCCACCACAATCGCCGACGGCTCGCTCGTTGCGGCGGATCCGATCGCCGCTTCCAGCTTCGGCGCGGTGATCATGTCCACCGTCCCGCTCACCGCGACCACGCTGATATCGCCCACCCGGCGTTCCTGGATGTCCCCATTGGCCGATCCCGGCTGGTTACTCATCATTCCTCCGCTGTCTTCGGGCACCCGGAGTCTAGCTGCGCGTCGCCGACGCGCAGACCAGATCCTGGTCCCGGGCTATCTCATCGTAGCCACGCCGCCGCACGTGACTGACCTCGGACGCGATCACCGCGACCAGGATGGACACCGACGCGGCGGCCAGCAGTACCGGGAATCCGTGCGGCAGCGCCGCCGCGCCGACCAGCGGCGCGATCGAGATGCCGAGGTACATCGCCGTCGAGTACCACGCCAGCGCCACGTTTGCGAAGCGCGGATCGATGAGGGCCAGCCGGACCTGGACGGCCACCGAGGCAGCGAAACCGGACACGCCGGACAGCGCGAAGCACAGCGCGGTGGCCAGGTAGGAACCGTGTGCCGGGATGAGCGCGAGGAAGGCCACGGTCTGGCCGGCCAGCACGATCTCCAGGGTGCGCCGGGTGCCGAAACGATCGGCCAGCCGGCCGCCCACCACATTGCCCACCACGCCGGCCAGACCGTAGACCAGCAGCAGCACCGCGAGCCGGGTGGGGTCGCCGCCGGTGGCGTCGTGAGTGATCACCGCGCTGAAGATGTAGACCATGTTGAACGCCAGCGTCATCAACAGCGAGGCGACGATGGCGAAGACGACCCGCCGGTCCCCCAGCACGGCGGCGCGGGATCTGAGGTCCACGCCCACGCTGCGCGGCACGTCACGCACGACGAACAGCAGCGTGGGCGCCAGCACGGCAGCCATACCGGCCAGCACCGACAGCGGCAGGCGCCAACCGCCGATATCGGCCAGCGCGGTGCCGACCGGCGAACCGACCGCCATCGCCAGCGTGAACCCCAGACCGACGATTGAGATCGCCCGCCCCCGTTGCGCGGGCGCAACCAGCGCGGGGGCGGCGGCCAGTGCCGGGGGCACCAGCGCCGCACCGCCGAACGCCGCGACGACGCGGCCCGCGGTGAACATCGGGAAGCCGGTGGCGGCCGCGGCCAGGAAGGTGCCCGCCGCGATGAGCACCAGCCCGGTGGCCATCACCCGTTCGGGGGCGAACCGGCCGCAGGTGACCGACACCACGGGTGAGGCGACGGCGACCACGACGGCATAGATGGAGATGGAGTAGCCGACGGTGCCGGGACCGACGCCGAGGGTGTGCGCGATCTGCGGCAGCACCCCGGCGATGACGAAGGCATTGGTGCCGACCACGAACAGTCCGAGCGCCAGCAGGCTGAGCCGCAGCACGCTCGCTCTGGGCAGCCTCACCCGATCATCACCTCACGCCGACGTCACCCGCCGAATGGCGGTACCTCAGCGTACCAGGGGTTTTACCCCTCGATGACCGTGAGCTCAGGCCGCCTCCATCGCCAGCAGCGTGGCCTTGGCCGCGGTCCCGCCGGCGTACTGCCCGATCGAGCCGTCCGTGCGCACCACCCGATGACACGGGATGACCACCGGCAGTGGATTGCGGGCGCAGGCACTGCCCACCGCCCGCACGGCCCGGGGACTGCCGATCGACGCCGCGATGGCGGCGTAGCTCTCGCGGTGCCCGTACTCGATGCGCTGCAGCTGCTCGACGACCTTGCGCCGGAAGCCGTCGGTCAGTTGCAGGTCCAGGGCGAGATCGAACCGCGTGCGCGCGCCGCGCAGATACTCGTCGATCTCGGTCGCGGCGTCGTCGAGGCGAGCCGGCGCGTGCAGTATCCGCGGGCTGATCCGCTGCGCCAGCGAGCCCAGCTCGACGCTCTCCTCGATCTCACCGAGGAACGCGACGCGCACCAGGCCGACGGGAGTGCGCGCCAACAGCAGCCGGCCGATCATCGTGTCCAGGGTTCGGTACGCCACGTCGAGCAGCCCGGCATCGCCGGCATCGCGTTCCAGCCGTCGGTGCAGCCGGTCCAGCGCGGCCTCGTCGGCCTGCACCCCGTCGAAGATCTCGGTCATGCTCGCTCCTTCAGATAGGTGACGCGCAGCGTCTTGATGCCGTCGGCCGCGGCGCGGCGGGCGGCTTCGGTGGAGCCGCCGAGCAGGTCGGCGATGTCCGCGTAGGCCAGACCCGCCAGGTGGCGGTAGGCCAGGGTGCGGCGCTGTTTGTCCGGCAGCGCGGCCAGCGCCGCCCAGAGATCCGGGTCCGCCGTATCGGCGTGGGCGTCGGTGCGCCCGCTCTCGGGCACCTCGGCAACTGGGGCCGGCGCCCGCGAGATCGCGCGGCCCACGTCGATGGCCCGGCGCTGCGCGATGCGCACCAGCCACGCCTCGATGTTCGTGTCCGCGGCCAGGTCCGGATAAGCCCGCAGCGCCGAGAGGAAGGTCTCCGACCAGGCGTCCTCGGCCTCGATCGGGCCGACGATCGCCCGGCACACCCGCAGCACCATCGGGCCGTACTCGGTCACGATGTCCTCGAAGGGTCGGTCCACGGTCACATTGTGTAGACGTCCCGGCCCGGCCGAACGTGAGATACCGAGTTCAGCCCGACGGACTCTCTTGGTTGGACTGGCGCCCCGGGTGGGCAGCACCGGCGAGGACGACGGGTACCTGGTCCCCCTGCCACCGACATGAAGGCCGACGCCTCCTACTGCCTGGTGTTCGACGCGGCCCGGGCGGTGCTTCCGGCCATTCTCACCGCGTTGGCCTGGGCCCAGCGCTGGTACGTCACACCGGAGGGCCCGGCTGTCGAACTGACCGACACCTCCTGTGCCACAGCCTTTGTCGCGATCCTGTGCTGTAACCGATGCAACGCCGCACGGCGTGAAAATCAGGTAAATCAGGACTGGCACTCTCCGTCCTCGAGTGCTAACTTGGGTGTCGCACAGTGATTGGCTGCCCGCCAGGGTGGTGGGCTCTTGATCGACGAGGAGGTGGATTGCTGTGCTTCGCTTCGATCCCTTCAGTGACCTGGACACCATGACCCGCGATCTGCTCAGCGGTCAGACGGGTTCGTCACGGACGCCAAGGTTCATGCCGATGGACCTCTGCAAGATCGACGACCATTACGTACTGACCGCGGACCTGCCCGGCGTCGACCCGGGTTCGGTCGACATCAACGTCGACAACGGCACCCTCACCATCTCCGCGCACCGCACCGCCCGCTCCGACGAATCGGTGCAGTGGTTCGCCAACGAGCGCTTCTTCGGTAGTTACCGCCGACAGCTCTCGCTCGGCGAAGGCATTGACACCGGGGCGATTTCGGCCACCTACGAGAACGGGGTACTCACCCTGACGATACCGCTGGCCGAACGGGCGAAGCCGCGCAAGATCGAGGTGTCCCACAGCGGGCAGAAGTCCGTGGAGGCGCCCACAATCGACGCCGACTAGCCCGAGCCGGTGCGGTCCAACCGGTGGTTGAGGTTGGACCGCACCGCCGGCCACTCGATGTCCAGGATGGAATACACGACGGTGTCCCGGCGCGACCCGTCGGCCAGCAACTGGTGACTGCGCAGCACGCCGTCCTGCTTGGCCCCGAGCCGCTCGATGGCGGTTCGGCTGGCCGTGTTGAAGAAGTGTGTGCGGAACTCGACCGCCACACAGCCGAGTACCTCGAAGGCGTGCGTCAGCAGCAACAGCTTCGCCTCGGTGTTGACCCCGGTGCGTCGGGCCTGCGCCACGTACCAGGTGGCGCCGATCTCCAAGCGCCGATTGGGTCCGTCGATGTTCAGATAGCTCGTGGACCCGATGATCTCGCCGTCCAGACCCCGCACCACGAAGGTGAACCCGGACCGGTCCGCGAGCCGGGTCCGCACCCAGCCGGCCGCGGTGTCCGGCGTCGGAACGCTGGTGAACCATGGCGATCCGGCCCGCCCCGCCGCGGCCGCGATATCTCCGATGTGCCCATCCCGCAAGGGTTCCAGCGTCACCCAGCGCTGCCCCGTCAGCGTCACCGGCGCCACGAAGGTCATGCGCGCTGCCGCCAGGCGACCACCATGGTGGCCACCGAACCGACGATGGCCAGCACCGTCACCGCCGCGCCCAGATACATGCCGTACCCGACGGCCACCGGGGCGTGCACGTAGAGCCGGAAGTACCAGCCGATCAACGCCGCCACGATCACCGAGATCGCCAGCGCCGCAGACGATGCCAACTTCGCCGAGAGTTGCCGTGCGGCCATCGCCGCAGCCACGATCAGGGTGGCGGCCAGCAGCACGATGAGCTGGCCCACCCCGAAGCCCGGCGGCGGCACCGAGATGATGCCCACCTTGCCGCCGATCGCGTTGGCCCGGCCGTCGGCCGTGGTGAGCCAGGGGAACCAGGCACTCACGGCCAGCACCAGTGCGCACAACGCAACCAGCCAACCGGGACGCAATCGAGCCATGCGCCCCAGGTTATCCGGTGACGCTGCGTACCCTCGGTTCCCATGACCGAACTACCCGATTGGGCCCGGCAACTCGACCTGTCCCCGCACCCGGAGGGTGGTTGGTTCCGCGAGACCTGGCGCAGCGACCTGACGTTCCCGCAGTCGGCGCTGCCCTCGGACTACACCGGACCGCGGCAGGCCGGGACCGCGATCCTGTTCCTGCTGATGCCCGACCAGCAGTCGGCCTGGCACACGGTGCGCAGCGCCGAGTTGTGGCTGTGGCACCGGGGCAGCCCACTGCTGCTGGAGGTCGGTCGCGAGCAGGCCGGCGCCGACACCGTGCTGCTGGGACCCGACATCGGCGCCGGGCAGACACCGCAGTTCGTGGTGCCGCCCGGCCACTGGCAGCGGGCCCGGCCTGGTGACGACGAGCCGACGCTGGTCAGCTGCGTGGTGGTGCCGGGCTTCGACTTCGCGGACTTCGCGCTGAGCTCGGGCTGAGCTCGGGCCGCGGGTTGGGCCTAGGAGAACACCTTCTTGAACTGCTCCAGCGACTGCTTGATGTCGCTTTTGAGCGCGCCGGCGACGATCATGCCGATCGGCCCGAACAGGGCCGGCCCGCCGAGGTGGATGTCCAGTTGCACGGTCGCGCCCTCCGCGACGGGCTTCACCCGGGCGATCAGCTTGACCTTCACCCCGCCGACGCCGTCACCGTTGAGCGTCATCGTCTCCGGCGGCTTGTAGTTCACGATCGTCCAGTTGACCCGGTTGGCCATGCCCTTGACCTCGACGATGGACGAGATCTTGGTGCCCTTGTCCAGGGTTTCGGGCAGCGTGGACCGCCAGACCCGGTGGATGCTCAACCACTCGTCGAACCGGGACAGGTCCGAGGCAGCGTTCCAGGCCTGCTCCGGCGACAACGGAACGTCGACGGAGACCGACAGCTTGGCCATCTACGGTGCGGGTGGGGAGGCCGGCGGCTGGCCCGACTGCTGATTCGGCGGTACCTGCGGGGCCCCGGCCTGGTCGCGGGCGGCCTTCTTGGCGGCGTCCTGCACCTTGTCCACGTGCTGGGCGTACTTACCCTGCGTCTTCTTGTCGACCAGGTCGCCCGCCTTGTCGATGGCGGTATCGACCTTGTCGGCGTTCTTGGCCAACAGGCCCTTCACCTTGTCCAGGAAACTCATGCCCTCAACCCTAGCGCCACAACCGGCGCGGTTCCCCGGCCAATCTGCCCTCGACCCACCAGGCCGCCTCGATCAGTGCGGCGGCGCAGACCCCGATACCCAGCCCCATCGACGTCAACGCGAGATTGGACGGGTCGAGCAGGAAGGTCTCCCGGGCCAGCGGAGTGGAGAAGATCACCACGTAGGCCAGCCCGGACACCGCGACCAGGGCCACCCGCCACCACTCGTACGGGCGCGCGACCACGGCCAGCACCCACACCCCGGCGACCAGCAGGGTGATCAGCGCCGTGGTCGAGGCCTGGGTCTGCTCGACCTCGCTCGCGCCGCGACCCTGATAGGCCAGCAGGTAGGAGACGAAGGTGCTCGCCCCGACGATGACCCCGGCGGGCAGCGCGGAGGTCATCACCCGGCGCACGAAACCCGGTTGGGCCCGCTCGTTGTTGGGTGCCAGCGAAAGGATGAAAGCCGGGATACCGATGGTGAACCAGGCCGCGATGGTCACGTGGATCGGCTGGAACGGGTACAGCAGCGGGTCGGAGCCGAACAGCTTGGCCGATACCCCGCCGATGCCGACCAGCGCCGCCAGCAGCACCGAGTACACCGTTTTGGTGAGGAACAGGTTGGAGACCCGCTCGATGTTGCCGATCACCCGGCGGCCCTCGCCGACCACATAGGGCAACGTGGCGAACTTGTTGTCCAGCAACACGATCTGGGCCACCGCCCGCGACGCCGAACTGCCCGACCCCATCGCGACCCCGATATCGGCATCCTTGAGCGCCAGCACGTCGTTGACCCCGTCTCCGGTCATCGCGACGGTGTGCCCGCGGGACTGCAACGCATGCACCATGGCCCGCTTCTGGTCCGGGCGCACCCGGCCGAAGGTGGTGGACTGCTCGACCGCGGTGGCCAGGTCCTCGGACTGCTCGGGCAGCGCACGGGCGTCGAGGGTGTCGCCGTGCAGGCCGAGGGTGCCGGCCACCGCGCCCACCGACTTGGCGTTGTCACCGGAGATCACCTTCACTGTGACCTGTTGAGAGGCAAAGTATTCCAGCGTGTCGCGGGCGTCGGGGCGGACCCGCTGTTCCAGGACGACGAGGGCGGCCGGGGTGACGGTGCCGGGCGCATCCGGGGCGTCGACACTGCGGTCGCCGGACCCGAGCAGCAGCACCCGCAGCCCCTTGGCGCCGATCCGCTCGGCCTCCTCGGCCTCCGGGGAGGACGGGTCGAGCAGCACATCGGGCGCGCCGATCACCCAGTTGCCGTGCTCGCCGTAGGACGTGCCGCTCCACTTGGTGGCCGATTTGAACGGGGCCGACGCGGTGGCCGTCCAGCCCGGTGCGGTGCCGTACGCCTCCGCGATGGCCGCCATGCTGGCGTTGGGCCGGGGGTCGTCCGCAGCCAACTGCGCCAGCACGGTTGCCGCGTCCGTGTCGATCCCCCGGTCGCTCCGCTCCTGCCCGCCGGTGTCCCCGAAAACCTTGAGCTCACTGAGCCGCATCCCGTTCTCGGTCAGTGTGCCGGTCTTGTCGGCGCACACCACGTCGACCCGGGCCAGGCCCTCGATGGCGGGCAGTTCCTGCACCAGGCACTGGCGCTGCCCGAGCCGCACCACCCCGACCGCGAACGCGATGGAGGTCATCAGCACCAGGCCCTCGGGCACCATCGGCACCAGCGCACCGACCATCCGCAGCACCGACTCCTTCCAGCCGGCGTCGGTGGTGAACAGCTGGGTGTAGATGATCAGCGCGCCGGCCGGCCACAGCAGGTAGGTGATGAACTGCAGGATCTTGTTGATGCCGCTGCGCAGTTCGGATTTCACCAGGGTGAACTTGCTGGCCTCCTCGGCGAGGCGCGCCGCGTACGCCTCCCGGCCGACCTTGCTGGCCCGGTACGCGCCGGTGCCGGCGACCACGAAGCTGCCCGACATCACCGTGTCCCCGGCATCCTTGGCCATCGGGTCGGCCTCGCCGGTCAGCAGCGATTCGTCGACCTCGAGGTTGCTCTCCTCCAGCACTTCCCCGTCCACGACGATCTGATCGCCCGGTCCGACCTCGATGACATCGTCGAGGACGACGTCGCTGGGCGGCAGCGCCGCGGTGCCCGAGGCACGGCGCACCACCGGTTTTGCCTGCCCGACGATGGCCAGCTTGTCCAGGGTGTTCTTGGCGCGCAGTTCCTGGATGATGCCGATCGCGCTGTTGGCGACGATGAGCAGGCCGAACAGCCCGTTGATCAGCGATCCGGTGGCGACGACGATCGCGAACAACACCCCGAGGATGGCGTTGATGCGGGTGAACACGTTGGCGCGCACGATCTCCGAGACGCTGCGCGCCGCCCGGGTCGGTACGTCATTGGTCTTGCCCGCGGCGACCCGCTCGGCGACCTCGGCGTCGGTCAGGCCTGTGATCATGGCTGTCACTTCGTAAAGACCCCATCGTCGTAGTACTCCAGCGTGAGCTTCGGCCCGTCGAAGGTGGCCTTGGAGATCGTGCCGGGTGGTGCGTTCTCGGTGACCAGCGTGAAGGTGAAGACGTTGCCGTCCCAGTGCTTGAGTTCGACCGTCTCACCCTTCGGCCCGAGCGCGAGTTGCAGCGTGCCGTCACGCTCGGATACCACCGCCGACCCCCAGTAGTTGTTGCGGTAGGTACCCAGATAGCTCGGCAGCGGTTGGGCCCCAACCGGATTCGCCGGTGGCGGCACGCCCACCAGGGAGCCGACC
Organism: Mycobacterium sp. AMU20-3851; assembly: GCF_043974665.1. Lineage (NCBI taxonomy): Bacteria > Bacillati > Actinomycetota > Actinomycetes > Mycobacteriales > Mycobacteriaceae > Mycobacterium > Mycobacterium sp. AMU20-3851. The sequence continues at coordinate 869,213 of NZ_CP146371.1, read as the reverse complement.
GGGTCACTCATCGGGAGCATCGCCCCGGTGTAGAGCTGGTACCAGTCCTCGCGGATCTCGCCGAACTGCACCAGGTCGGCGAACTGCGCGGTCAACGCCTCAGGTACCCCCGACATCGTGGCGTTGGTCAGGGCGACGATGCCGACATCGGCCGAGGGCAGCATCAGCACGTTGGTGCCCGCCCCCAGTTCGAAGGCCCCGGAATGGCTGAGTTCGGTGCGTGCAGCCGAGGTGGTGCCCACGTTGAATCCGTAGCCGTAGAAACCCGTCCGCATGGCCGGTTCGGTCGCGCGACTGGACACGACCTGCGGGGTGAGGGCGGGCAGCAGCGCGGCCGGGTCGATCAACTGGGTGTCCTTGTACTTGCCGTCGGCCAGCACCATCGCCATCCAGTGCGTCAGATCGTTGACCGAGGAACTCACGCCGCCCGCGGGGGCCTGCGCATCGGCGTCGCGCACATACCGCGGTTGATAGCCTCCGTCGACGCGGATGTGGCCGACGGCCCGGTCGGGTCGCGCCTCGTAGTCGGCGAACCGGTAGCTCGTCGAGGTCATCCCCAACGGCTCGAACAGCGTCTCGGCGGCCAGGTCCTCCCACCGCTTGCCCGCCGCGGCGGCCACCGCCTCGGCACCCGCGGTCAGGCCGAAGTTGGTGTATGCGTACGAAATCCGGAACGGGTCCAGGGGCAGCTGGCGTAGCTTCTCCAGCACGGCACGGCGGTCGTATCCGAGATCTTCGAGCTGGTCCCCGGCATGGTCGGGCAGCCCGGACCGGTGCGAGAACAGGTCCCCGACGGTGACCATCCGGCTGACCGCAGGATCCGAGAGCGCAAACCAGGGCAGCTCGTCGATCACCGGGGTGTCCCAGCCGACGGTCTTCTCACCGACCTGCCGGGCCGCCACGGTGGCGCTCAGCGGTTTGGACAGCGAGGCCAGCTGGAACACGGTGTCCGGGTCCACCGCCTCGCCGGTGCGCGTGTCGCGCACACCGAACCCCTTGGCGTAGAGCGTCTTTCCCTGATGCACGACGGCCACCGCCAAACCCGGGACACCCGATTTCTGCATCAGGTCCTCGACCAGTTCGTCGAGCTCGCCGACCGCGTTCTCGACGGCGTTGTCCGGCAAGGGCATCGCGGGTACCAGCGGGGGCGGCACATCGGAGTCCACCGGCGTGGCCGCGTGCTGCGCCGGTCCCGACGCGCAGCCGGCCACCAGCGCCGCCGCCGCGACGCACAAGATCAGTTTCACGGCGTCAACGCTATCCGGTCAGCCCCGCCACCATGTTTGATTCCGGGCCGCGTCGCTCGCCGACCCGCTGACCTGCTGGCCCGGTTTCGGGGTGGCCACCGCGACGCCCTCCGCGGCGGCCGCGGTCAGCATCCGTTCCACCGGCTCCGACCAGGGGTGCGGGGCGAGCCGGAAGGTCGCCCAGTGGATCGGTACCAGCAGCCCGGTGTCGGTGACGTCACGGTGCGCCCGGACCGCCTCCTCCGGGTTCATGTGGATGTCCGGCCAGCCCGGGTGGTACGCCCCGATGGGCATCAGCGTGATGTCGAACGGTCCGTAGGCGTCGCCGATCCCGGTGAACCCGCTCGTGTAGCCGGTGTCCCCACCGAAGAACACCCGGTGCCGCGGCCCGATCAGCGCCCAGGACGACCACAACGTCACATTGCGGGTGAGGAAGCGGCCGGAGAAATGCCGCGCCGGGGTGCAGACCAGGCGCAGCGACCCGAGCTCGGCGCCCTCGTCCCAGTCCAGCTCCACGATCCGTTCCGGGGGCAGCCCCCAGGTGCGCAGGTGCGCCCCGATCCCCAGCGGCACGTAGAACTTGGCGCGCTGGCTACGGGCCAGCGCCGTGATGGTGTCGATGTCGAGGTGGTCGTAATGGTCGTGGCTGATGATCACCGCGTCGACGGCCGGCAGCGCGTCCAGATCGGCCGGCACCGGATGCAGCCGCTGCGGGCCGATGATCCGCGACGGTGAGCACCGCCGGCTCCACACCGGGTCGGCCAGCACCCGGTAGGCGTCCACCTCGATGAGCGCCGACGAGTGCCCGTACCAGGTGACGGCAAGATCAGCGGGTGGGACGTCCAGCGCGGGCGTCACGACCGGGATCTCCCGCGGCGGGTGCTGGGACTGACCGCCGGTCAGCACATCGCGCAGCAGCGCGAACTGGTCCGCTCTGGTCAGTTGCGCCGGGGAGGCCGGCTCCCGGTTGACGAACACGCCGTTGCGGTAGTTCGGCGAGCGTTTGGCGGCCGCACCGATGTCGGCGGCGCCCAGCGCGGTCGGGGCACCCTGCACGGCACGCAGTACCCAGCCACCCGCGACCACCGCCGCGGTCCCGCCGAGTACCCGCGCCGCCTGCCCGAACATCAGGCCCCGAGGAACTTGGGTGCGCGCTTCTCGATCCGGGCGACCTGTGCCTCGATGACGTCCGGGCTGGCCCACGCCTTGTCGAAACCCTCCTTGTGGGCCGGCCAGGGCTCCTCGTAGGCGCCGTCGTCGTTCAGGACGCGTTTGGAGTGCGCCACCGAAAGCGGTGCGTACCCGGCGATCTCGGCCGCCCAGGCCTGGGTGTCGGCGAGGTCGCCGACCCGGTTGACCATCCCGGTCTGCGTCGCGGTCTCCAGGTCGAGACGCTCGGCGGCGATCAGCATGGCGCGGGCCCGGCCGTGCCCGACCAGCGACACCAGCCGGCGGATCGACCAGTTGTCGAGCGCCAGGCCGTACTTGGCGATCGGGAACTGGAAGAAGGTGCCCGGGACGGCCACCCGCAGATCACAGATCATCGCCAGGATCACCCCGGCCCCGATCGCGGGACCGTTGAGTGCGGCGATGATCGGCACCGGACTGGCGTCGATGGCCAGGTTCAGGTCCTTGGCCTTCTCCGGAAGCTCCTTGGCCACCCCTTCCGCGTCGGAGAGATCAGCACCGGCGCTGAACACCGGGCCCTGCCCGGTCAGCACGATGGCCCGGACCCCGGTGGTCGCGGAATCCTGGCTGGCCTTCTCGATCTCTGCACGCAGACCGTCGACGAGCGCGGCGTTGAGCGCGTTGCGGCGCTCGGGGCGCTGCATCTCCAGGGTGAGGACGTTGCCTTCGCGGGTCACTCCAATCATGAACCCCAGCCTATTAGCCTTTAGCTGTGAGCAGTGCGCTGGCATTACGTGATGCCGTTCTGGACGAAGGTTCATTCCGTAGTTGGGACAGCGCTCCGCTGCAGGTCGCCGAGTCCGAGTCCTACCGCTCCGAGCTGGCCGCCGCCGCCGAGAAATCGGGGTTGGACGAGTCGGTGCTGACCGGGGAGGGCACCGTCTTCGGGCGGCGGGTGGCCGTGCTGGCCTGCGAGTTCGACTTCCTGGCCGGGTCCATCGGGGTGGCCGCCGCCGAGCGGATCACCGCGGCCATCACCCGCGCGACCGCCGAGCGGCTCCCGCTGCTGGCCTCGCCGGCCTCCGGCGGTACCCGCATGCAGGAGGGCACGGTCGCCTTCCTGCAGATGGTGAAGATCGCCGCCGCCGTCGAGCTGCACAAACGCGAGCACCTGCCCTACATCGTGTATCTGCGCCATCCCACGACCGGCGGGGTCTTCGCGTCCTGGGGCTCCCTCGGGCACGTCACCGCCGCCGAGCCCGGCGCGCTGATCGGTTTCCTGGGCCCCCGCGTGTACGAGCACCTCTACGGCGAGAAGTTCCCGCCCGGGATCCAGACCGCGGAGAACCTGTACCGGCACGGCGTCATCGACGGGGTGGTGGCACTGGATGCGCTGCGCGCGGTGCTCGACCGCACGCTGGGGGTGTTGTGCGACCCACCGGGCGCGGCTCCGGAGGCACCAGCGCCCGAAGCGATCCGCGATATCGAAGCATGGGAGTCGGTGGTGCTCTCCCGACGACCGGACCGGCCCGGCTCGGAGTATGTGCTGCGGCACGGCACCACCGATCCGGTACAGCTCTCGGGCGGGTCGACCCAGATGTTGTTGGCGCTGGCTCGCTTCGGCGGTCAGCCCGCGGTGGTGCTCGGGCAGCGTCGGCTCGGCATGCTCGGACCGGAGGCCCTGCGCGAGGCCAGGCGCGGAATGGCGCTGGCCGCGGGGCTGCGGCTGCCGCTGGTGTCGATCATCGACACCGCAGGACCGGCGCTGTCGGCCGAGGCCGAGCAGGACGGTCTGGCCGGCGAGATCGCCCGCTGCCTGGCGCAATTGGTGACGCTGGAGGTCCCGACGGTCTCGGTGCTGCTCGGGCAGGGCAGCGGCGGCCCCGCGCTGGCCATGGTGCCCGCGGACCGGGTGCTGGCCGCCCAGCACGGGTGGCTGGCACCGCTACCGCCGGAGGGGGCCAGCGCGATCGTCTTCCGCGACACCGAGCATGCTCCGGAACTGTCTGCGGCGCAGGGGATTCGGTCCTCGGATCTGCTGCACAACGGAATCGTCGACGCCATCGTGGCCGAGCACCCGGACGCCGCCGACGAGCCACGCGCCTTCACCGATCGACTCTCGGCCAGCATCGCCGTCGAGCTACACCGGCTGCGGGCGATGTCGGATCTGGAACGGGTCGGCACCCGGCTGCACCGCTACCGGCGGATCGGACTGTAAGCCGGCGCGAAAGGTAGCCACCACTTTCCGGTACGCGCGTGCCAACATCTCACGCATGTCCGCTTCCACGACCGATACCGGTGCGCGATTTCAAGACCCGTTGACGTCCAGGGTTCCGATCGCACTCGGCGTGTTCCGCATCCTCGTGGGCCTGATGTACGCCATGCACGGCACCGTCAAGCTGTTCGGGTTTCCCAGCGGATCGACGGTGGCGTTCGGCGCCTGGCCGAGTTGGTGGGCCGCGGTGCTGGAAGTGGTGTTCGGACTGCTCATCGCGGCCGGGTACGCCACCAGGGTGTCCGCCTTCATCTCCTCCGGCGTGATGGCGGTCGCGTACTTCTGGAAGCATTTCCCGGACGGCTTCTGGCCGATCGACAACGGCGGCGAAACGGCTGCGCTGTACAGCTTCATCTTCCTGCTGCTGGTGTTCACCGGCCCCGGGGCGCTCGCCGTCACACGCCGGTAGTACAGCGGGAACGACATCGTCCCGCGAATCCGCGGGCTCCTCGTCGGCGGCCGAATCCTCGCCCCCAGGTCCTCGTCCTCTGATGCATCGAGGTGCTCGGTTGGGGTACGACAGGCAGACGGACGCAGCAAATGTCGACGCAGCAAATTAAAAATTCAGAACAGCGCAGCTAGGCGTTTCACACCTCGATCGGCGGGTTCAGCCTTTCCATCGTGTACTGCCGGTCCCGGCGCGCCGCCCAGGAACTCGCGGCCAGCGCCGCCACCAGCAGTCCGCCCAGCACCGCGATCGCGATCCACAGCCGGGAGTCCACCCCGCCGGCGATGGTCTGCCGTAACCCGTTGACGGCGTAGGTCATCGGGTCGAACGGGTGCAGGATCTGGAACGGTTTGGCGGTCGTCTCGACCGGGTAGATGCCGCCGGCCGACACCAGCTGCAGCATTAGGAAGGCCAGCGTCACCACCCGGCCCACCGACACCCCGAACAACGCGTTGAACGCCTGGATGATGGCCAGGAACGTCGCCGCGATCAACAGCAGGAACGCCACCGTGGCCACCGGGTACTTGGCCTGCAATCCGACCCCGAAGTGCACCACCAGGTACATCACCGCCACCTGGCACACCACGATCAGCAGCGCCGGCCAGTACGAGGCCAGCACCACCCGCAGCGCGCCGAGGCCGTGCACGATCGGCCGGGACTGCACGGGCTTGAGCAACATCCAGATGATGAGCGCGCCGATGAACAACGCCAGCGGCAGGAAGAACGGGGCGAAGCCGGTGCCGAAGGTGGCCGCCGGGTTGTCGGTCTGCATGTTCAGCGCGACGGGAGCGGCCAGCGTGCGCGCCACTTCGGTGCGCTGCTGCGGGGTCCAGCTCGGCACCTGCGCCGAACCCTCCTTCAGCTTGGTCGCCAGCTCCTGGCTGCCGTCGGCGAGCTTTTGGGTGCCGTCGGCGAGCTGCGTTGCGCCACTGGACAACTGGCCTCCACCGGCGGCCAGCTGCACCAGGCCCTTGTTGAGTGCGTGCGCCCCGGTGTCGAGCCGGTCCACCCCGTCCCGCAGTGCGGCGACGTCGTTGCGCAGGCCGCCGTCCAGCGCGCGGGTGATGAAGGTCCGCAGCTTGCTGTTCGGATCGCCGAGTTCGTTCTCCAGCTCGGCGGCGCTGTCGCGCAACCGGATCAGGCCGGCGTCGGTGGCCGGGTCGATGCCGTTGGCGCGCAGCAGCCGTTGCGCCCCGGCAAGCACGTCACCGGCGTGCCGCACCGCCGGGTCCGGGTTGGTCTGCAACAGGGCGAGCGCCTGGTCCACGATCGCCGCGGCGTGCACCTGGTCGATGTTGAGCGCCGCGATCCGGTCGGTGGTCGACCGCACCGCACCGCTGAGCCGCTGCGCGACGTGCCCGACCTCGTCCGGGTTGAGCTGCAGACCGGACACCCGGTCCAGCATCTCCAGCACCGGGCCGGTGGCGGTGTCGACCTTGTCCGCGAGTTGCCGGGTCCCGGCCATCAGCTGCGCCGAACCATCGCGCGCGGTCCTCAGCCCGGCGGTCAACTCCCCCGCGCCGGCGGCCAGCCGTTGCGCGCCGTCGTCGGCCGCGGCGTTGCCGGCCGCCAGCTGCTCGGCCCCGTCGGCAGCCTGGACCAGGCCGTCACCGGCGTCGTTCAGACCGGTCAGCACCGTCTCCAGCGTGCGCTCCCCGATGCTGGCGTTCACCTGGTTGATCACCTCGCGGGCAGCGTTCTGCCCGATGATCGAGCCGAGGTAGTTGTTGGCGTCGTTGAACTTGAAGTCGATGCGGGCCTGCTGCGGCGCATCGCTGTTCGGTGAGGCGACGGCGGCGCTGAAGTCCTCCGGCAGCGTCACCGTGAAGTAGTACTTTCCGCTGGCCAGCCCGTCGGCGGCATCGGCCGCCGAGACCCGATGCAGTTGCAGCTGACCGGAATCGACCAACGCATCGGACACCTGGGCACCGGCGTCGAGCTTCGCGCCGTCCACCACGGTGCCCTTGTCCTCGTTGACCAGCGCCACCGGCACCTTGTTGACGGCGTCGAACGGATTCCAGAACGCCCACAGGTACATGGCGCCGTACAGCAGCGGCATCAACACCACGACCAGCAGCGCGATCCGGGGCAGTGCCCCGCGGGAGAAACGTTTCAGGTCGGTACCCAGCGACATCCCGGCAAGCATGGCTACTCACTCTCCACTTTGATCTCGGCGCGGGCCCCCGGAACCGGGTTGGCCGACGCGGTGATCACCGTCTGGTATTCGCCGAGTGCGGTCAACCGGTCCAGCACGATCGCGCGATTGCCGTCGTCTGTGATCCGGTCCAGGTCGCCCACCACCAGCAGGGGTGGTGTCCCGGTGTTGGCCAGCGAGATTCGCAGCAACACCTGCGCCAGCTCGCCGATCTCGTCGAAGTACGCTGTCAGCTCCGGCCGAGCCACCTCACCGAATGTCGTCGCGCAGATCTTCTCCAGGTCGGCCTGCCCGGCCCTGCCGATGAAGCGGTACCACGGTGCGTCCCAGCGCATCTGTTCGGTGATCAGGTCGCGGACGGTGACCGATTCGGCGATCTTGTCCAGCGCATCGATGTTGGCCAGGGCCGAGGCCGCGAAGATCTTCCGGGCGTCGGACCGGCCGAAGACCGTCAAGCTGCCTTGCACCGGACGCATCCGCCCGGCCAGGGTCATGAGCAGCGCGGTGCGCCCGGTCCCGGCCGGATAGATCAGCGCGGACACCCCGCCGGCCTCGACGTCCAGATCGATGGGGCCGTAGACCGGCCCCCAGGGACCGCGCATTCGGATACCGCGGGCGGTGACCGCCGGTTCAGGATCAGGCACCACCCAATCTCAACACAGCTCAGCGCAGGTTCAGGTATCCACCGAACATGTCCAGCAACTCGGCCGACCGCCACCAGATGAGCGCGGCGAACAACACCAGCAGCCCGCCCGCCACCGCGCTCTGGACCAGGGTGCGCTGGGCCCGCGGGGCGTAGACGAACCCGGCCGCCACCAGGGCACCGGTGACCAGGCCGCCGAGGTGGCCCTGCCAGCTGATCGCGCCGGCGCCCAGCAGCGGCGCGGCGAAGGTGATGACCACGTTCAGCACGATCAGGCCGACCACCCAGCGGACATCGAGCTTGAGCCGGCGCGCCACCACGAACGTGGCACCGAACAAGCCGAACACCGCGCCCGATGCGCCGGCCGTGGCGCTGTTCAGCGGCGAGATGAGGAACACCAGCACCGACCCGCCGAGTGCGCTGAGCCCGTAGAGCGCGCCGAACCGCAGCCGGCCCAGCAGGTGCTCCAGCGGCGGGCCGACGACGTAGAGCGCCCACATGTTGAACAGGATGTGGGTGATCCCGTAGTGCATGAAGGCCGAGGTGACCAGGCGGTAGTACTCGCCGTCGGCCACCGCCGGTGGCCACAGCGCCAGTCGGCTCTCCAACTGGCCCGAGGCCATCTGCAGCACGAACATCGCGACGTTGAGCGCGATCAGCGTGTAGGTGATGACCGGGGTCTCACCGGCGACGACCTTGCCGCCGAAGCGCCCCTCCGCGTGCCGGATGGTGGCCGAACCGGCGGCCACGCACTCCGGGCACTGATGGCCCACCGCGGCGGAGTTCATGCAGTCCCCGCAGATGTAGCGCCCGCACCGGGTGCACTGCACATAGGACTGGCGACCGGGATGGCGGTAGCAGACCGGGGCCTGCGGGGGCACCTGCGGCGGGTAGCTCATGCGGCTGCCTCGCAAGCTCGGCTACCGCATGGTCGGCTGATGATTCGCTCGCAAGCGTCGCTCATGCCCCCATCTTTCCCGATCGGCGCTAGGCGATGCCGACCAGCGTTGCGGTGTGGGCGCGCCGACGCCAGGTGAGCACGCACAACACCAGTGCGGCCACTACCGCCTCCCCCAGCGCCACACCGGTGGCCAGCGTCATCAACGGTGCCGTCGCCGGTGCCGGGCCGGCCGGCCCCACCGCCCCGTGTTGGTGGCCGGGTCCGCTCATGTGCAGGCCCACCATCGCGAGGTTCATCACCGCGACCAGGCACCACACCTTCTGCGAACCTTCCCGCCACAGCTCGTAGGCGCAGAACAGGCAGGCCGTCGCCATTGCGGCGACGAACAGCGCCGCCATCGGGTTGCCGGCGTGCCCGAGCATCATCGTGTGCAGGATCGCCGACCCGGCGGCCACCACCGCGCACGTCCGCCGCCCGAGAACGGCGGACGTGCTGACGACGGGGAACATGTGTCTAACTCTCGCAGCAATGCGACTTCGGCGCAGCCGGAACGTTCAGCGCGGGATTGCGGTCGAAGAACGACACCGGCTTGAGCTTGAACCCGGCGTAGTCCACCGGCATCACCGGCCAGTCCTCCGGGCGCGGGAAGTGCGTCAACCCGAAGGTGTGCCACACCACGATGTCCTCGCCGTCGATGTCGCGGTCCTGCGCGGCATAGCTGGGCAGGCCGGCGTTGCCGGGGTTCTGGTTGACGAAATCGCCCGCGGGATACCGTTCGGCGGGGTCGTACTTGGTGACCCACAGGTGCTTGGTGGCGAAGGCCGCCCGCTTGGCGATCGAGCTGGACGGGTCGGCCAGCAGGGCCGGCTGGCCCTCGGGATGCAGCGCATAGCCGACCGTCTGTCCCAGCCGGTTGGTCTTCTCCGGGTTCGTGATGTGCCAGACCCGGGCCTTCAGGTTGTCGGCGGTGCGCATCGCCTCGGACTCCCGGGCGAGCTTGGTGCGCTGCGGGCGGAACGCGTTGCCCCACGGGTTGTCCGGGCCCATCGGGACGGCGACGGCGTCGACCTCCTCGACGGCGTTGACGTTGCCGTCGACTTCCATGTCCAGGCGTGCCGAGAACAGGTGCTGGTGGAACGGCGCCCCGAGGCCGGGGGCCATCTCGGTGGAGAATCCGTCCGGGCCGCGGTGCGCGGAGGCGAACACGATGCCGGTGGCCTTGGCCTCCAGCTCGATGGTGCCGTCGAGGTACAGGTACCAGTAGAACCCGTAGTCGTAGTTGCCGATGGTCAGGAAGAAGGAGATGACCAGCCGGCGGGACCGCCGCACCTCGGACATGCCGTTGAACATGTCGGTGTGCTTCCACAGCACGCCGTAGTCCTCCTCGTGCAGGCAGATGGCGTTCTTCATCGGCCTCGGGTTGCCGTCCTCGTCGGCGATGGTGACGTCGAAGTACTGAATCTCGCCAAGGCAGTCACAGCCCAGCTCAAGGGAATTGGTGTACCGGCCGAAGAGGTACTCGCCCTGGTCGAAGTAGTTCTGCCAGTACCGCACCGGGGACGGGTCGGCGTAGGGCACCACCATCTCGGCGACCGAGGCCCGGTAGACCACGGGGCGCCCGGCGATGGACAGCTGGTGCAGGGTCAGGCCCTCGCGCACGTCGAAGCCGAACCGGAACTTCCAGTCCGCCCAGCTGATCTCGTTGCCCTCGACGGTGAAGCTGGCCCCTTCGGGCTGGGTGATCTCGATGGGCTTGAGATCGGTGCGGGCCGGCGCCGCGTGCGGTTCGGCGTCCCACTGGCCACGCTCGGCGGGCACCGGCAGCTCGATCTCGTCGATGACCTTGGTGACCCGGCGCTCGGTGAGATCGACGTAGGCGACCACACCGTCGATGGGGTGCGCCCACGGCAGGTCGGCCTGGTCGTACTGGTAGAACGCCAGCACCCGCACGATCCGCCGGCCCACCTCGTCCTCATGACCGAATACCCCGGCGGACAACGGAACCGCGCGCACGTCGGTAGGGTTGAGGTCGCGCTTGCGCATGGCGTCGACCCAATCGGGGCAGTCCAGCAGGAAGGATTCGATGTCCTCGAACTCCTGATCCAGGATCGGCACGTGGCCGGCGGTGGCCGCGTCGACCTCGGTCCGGGAGATGACGGTGTCCTCGGTCAGCGAGACCACCAGGTTGCTGCCCTGGCCGGAGGACCGGTCCAGCAGCAGCACCCGGGCGCGACGGTCGATCGGGTCGCCGGGCGCGAAGGCCTGCACCACGGACTTGTGCGGCTCCTCCAGTGCCACGAACACGAAGCGGACGTGTTCGCCGAGCAGCCCGTGTGCCTCCACGATGCGCCGCACCGCGCGGATCTCATCGGCGGTCAGCGGGGTGAGCGGATGATCGCAATCTCCTGTGGTGGTGACGTTTTCGAGGAATGCGGTACTCATCGTGCGTTCTCCTTGTCGTTGTTTTCCGGGGTTGTTGGTTCTTGGTGGCCGGCGTGTGGGCGCAGGACCGCGATCGCGGTACCGCCGAGGAAGGCGCCCGCGAGCAGTACCGCGATGACACCGGCCAGCGTCGCGGAGCCGCCGACCAGCAGCGGCAGGTTGACGGCGGTCATCACAGACAGCACGGCCAGCCCGATGAACCCGAGCCCCGGCGCAATCATGGTGTGCCACAGTCGGTTGTCGAATCGGGTGCGGCGGAAGTACACGACCACGGCGGCCGAGGTCAGCGTCATCAGCACGACGATGCCCACCGAGGCCGCACCGACGAACCAGGTGAACACCTCGGTGACCGGGTCGAGGCCGGTGACCACCGCGACGATCACCAACACCAGCGCGGACACCGTCTGCAGCACCGAGGCGATGTACGGCGACTCGTGGCGCAGGTGCGAGTGTCCGCAGCGCGCAGGCAGGGCACGGGTGTTGCCGAGCGAGAAGATGTAGCGTGCCAGCACATTGTGGAAGGACAGCAGCGCCGCGAACAGGCTGGTGATGAGGAAGACCTGAACCAGGTCCGAGACCACCGAGCCGAGGTAGTGGGTGGCCGTGTCGATCAGCATGGTGGCCGGGCTGTCTGTCGCCGCGGCGACCGCGCCCTGATCACCCCAGGCGCTGACCATGACCCAACTGGACAGCGCATAGAAGCCGCCGATGAGCAGTAGCGCCACGTAGGTGGCCCGCGGGATGGTGCGTTCCGGATCGCGGGCCTCGTCCCGGAAGACCGCGGTCGCCTCGAATCCGATGTAACCGGCCAGCGCGAAGATCAACGCGATTCCCGGTGCGCCGGTGAAGAAGTTGCCCGGATGCAGTACCGCCGTGGACATCCCCTCGGCACCACCGCGGCCGATGACGGCGGCGTTGATGACCAGCACGATGCCGACCTCGCAGACCAGCAGGACGCCGAGCACCTTGCCGGACAGTTCGATGTGCCGGTAGCCGAGCGTGCCGACGATGGCCATCATCACCAGCGCGTACAGGTACCAGGGCACCGACGGTCCGCCGTGGCTGGTGACGATCTCATCGAAGGCCGCACCGATGTAGCCGTACACGCCGCCCTGCACCGCGGTGTAGGACAGCAGCGCCAGGAAGGCCGCACCCAGACCGATGTGCCGGCCGAACCCGTGCGCGATGTAGGTGTAGAACGCACCGGCACCGCGGATGCGCCGCGCCATGGTGGTGAACCCGACGGCGAACAGCAGCAGCACCGCGGTGCAGATGACGTAGGACGCCGGGAACGCGGCACCGTTGCCCGCCGCGATGCCGACCGGGAACGTGCCGGCCACCACGGTCAGCGGGGCCGCGGCGGCCACCACCATGAACACGATGGCGGTCGGGCCGAGCTTGCCTTTGAGTCGGCGCACCTGCCCGTCGGCCGCGCGACCGGGGTCCAGCACTGCGTCAGTTGTCATGGGTCTACCTTCGGTGGAATTGAGGGTGGGTGATTTCAAATGAGAATGGCTCGACCGCCTTTTTCTCATTTGAAGTTCCGTTTATCTAGAGCGCGATATTGACGGCCTTGGTCTGGGTGTATTCGGCGATCGCGCCTTCACCCAACTCGCGGCCCCAGCCGGATTGTTTGTAGCCACCGAATGGCAGCGCCGTGTCGAAGGCGTTGTGGCAGTTCACCCACACCGTGCCGGCCTTGATCTGGGCGGTCACCTGATGCGCGGTGGACACGTCGCGGGTCCAGACGCTGGCGGCCAGTCCGTACGGGGTGTCGTTGGCCATGTCCTTGAGTGCCTGCGGCCCCTGGGCCCGGCTGAACGGCACGGCGACGGCGACCGGGCCGAAGATCTCCTCCCGGTAGACGCTGAAGTCGTCGCGCACGTCGACCAGCAGGGTGGGCTGGACGTAGAAGCCGGTGTCGCCGTGCCGGCCGCCGCCGGTCAGCGCGCGGGCGCCCTGGGCGACGCCGGCGTCCAGGTAGCCGGTGACCTTGGTCAACTGCTCGCGCGACACCAGCGGACCGATGTCGTTGGTGGGGTCCAGGCCGGGACCGATGCGCAGGTTGGCGGCATGCTCGGCGACCCCGGCGGTGAACTCGTTGAAGATGGCGTCCTCGACCAGCAGCCGGGTGCCCGCGGTGCAGGTCTGGCCGTGGTTGAACAGGAAGCCGCTGGCCACGCCGGGGATCGCGGCAGCCAGGTCGGCGTCGGCGAACACCACCTGCGGGCTCTTGCCGCCGAGTTCGAGTGACACCTTCTTCAGGTTGCCCTCGGCGGCGTGCACGATCTTGCGGCCGACCTCGGTGGAGCCGGTGAAGGCAACCTTGTCGACGTCCGGGTGCGCGGACAGCGCGGCGCCGGTGTCGCCGAACCCGGTGAGCAGGTTGAACACCCCGTCGGGCACGCCGGCCTCGGCGATCACCTCGGCCAGCAGCACCGCGGTCAGCGGGGTCTGCTCGGCGGGCTTGAGGATGACGGTGTTGCCACAGGCGAGCGCGGGGGCGACCTTGAAGGCGGCCATCACCAGCGGGAAGTTCCACGGCACGATCTGGGCGCAGACGCCGACGGGCTCGCGCAGGGTGAAGGCGTGGAACCGGTTGTCCGGGGCCCACGGCACCGAGACCGGGATGGTGCGGCCCTCGATCTTGGTGGCCCATCCGGCGTAGTAGTAGAAGATCTCCGCGGCCCAGGTGACGTCCACGGCCTTGGCGACGGCCACCGACTTGCCGTTGTCGATGCTCTCCAGTTCGGCGAACTGGTCGGCGCGGGCGGTGATGCCCTCGGCGATGCGCCAGACGAGGCGCTGCCGTTCGGCCGGGGTCATCGACGGCCAGGGGCCGCTCTCGAAGGCGCGCCGCGCCGCGGTGACGGCCCTGTCGACGTCCTCGGGACCGCTGTGCGGGACGGTGGTGATGACGCGCTCGGTGGCGGGGTCGACGGTGTCGAACCGCCGTCCCGAGAGCGCCTCCACCCACTGCCCGTCGATGTACATCTGCCGGGGCGTGGCCGTGAAGGCGGCGGTGCGCGGATCGAGTTCTGAACTCAGCACGGATGTCATGTAGGTCATGATTACGCCGAGAAGTGGCCTGCGTCACCACTAATTTCGAATGGGTATTTTGCGGTGCGCCATTCTCATTTGAGCCACATCGGAGATTCTCATTCGGGCGCCAGGAATTCGCAGTTGACGGAGACGGTGGATGTTTTCGCCCGGATGACCCGCACGGCATTCTCATTTGAACTTTTTCGTCATTTCTCCGGCAAGCCTGTACCGCGGACCGGGCCATCGGCTACGTTGCGGAAATGAACGGCATCAGGGGGGTGCGGCGGAGCTCGCCGGTCTCCGGCCTGCGGCGCGCGCAGCTGTCGTTCGCCCAGGTTCTCGGCCAGTCGGTGTCCGCGGTCGCACCGTCGGCGGTGATGGTGACGCTGCCCGCGCTCGTGCTTCCGGCCGCCGGGCGTCTGACGCTGCCGGTGTTCGTGTTCACCGCCCTGCTGATGGCCGCGGTCGGCTACTGCGTCACCCAGTTCTCCACTCGCATGGTGGCGGTCAGCGGCGTGTACAGCTACACGGTCAAAGGCCTCGGCCCCGTGCCCGGGATCGGCGCCGGCTGGTCGGTGGTCATCGGTTACGCCGGGGCGGCAATGGCCAGCACACTCGGCGCGGCAAGCTATCTCACCGCACTGCTTGGCCGCCTCGGCGTTCCCGACAACCATGTCACGACAACCCTGTTGGCGGTCCTCGTCGGTGTCGTCGCGCTCACCCTGATGGTGCGCGGTGTCCGGCTGTCCGCGCGAACCATGCTGACCGTCGAGGTGTTCGCGATCGTCGCCGCCTCGGCGGTGCTGATCGTCGCGTTCACCGGATCGTTGACCGGGGGGCACGATCCCCCCGAACCCGATGCCGCCGGTACACATTCGGCTCTGGGCTTCGCGCTGCTGCTGGCCATCACCTCCTATGTCGGCTTCGAGAGCGCGGGCACCGTCGCGCGCGAGGCACAGCGGCCGTTCGTCACCGTCACGCGGGCCATCCGTTGGGCACCACTGGCACTCGGTGTGTTGTACACGTTCGCCGCGGCCATGCAGTCCGCCGGCGGAATCCAGGCCGGCATCGGATCGATCCCGATCGTGCTCATGCCCGAATCAGCCGGTGCCGCGTCCACGGCGCTGTCCATCGTGATGGAACTCGGCATCACCGCGTCCTGGTTCGCGTGCGTGATCGGCTCGACCACCGCTCTGTCACGAACCCTGTTCGCCATGGGCCGGGAAGGTGTCGTGCCGCAGCGGATCGGGCTCGCGCACCCGGTTTTCCGGACCCCGCACATCGCCCTGTACGCCACCGTCCCGGTGATCATCGCGGTGCCCGTCGGCTATCTGCTGATCGCCGGATCCACCCGCGAGGCGCTCGTCGGCCTGCTCGCTGTCTCCGCACACGGCTATATCGGTGCCTACCTGCTGGTGTGCCTGGCCACGCCGGCGTTCCTGCGCCGCATCGGTGAACTCACGGCGGCCCCGCTGGTGGTCGGCCTGACCGCGGCCGCCATGATGATCGCGATCATCGGATGGGCCGCACTCACCGTCGAATCGCCGGTCTGGATCGCCACTGCCGTCTACGCTGGCCTATTGGCAACGGGTTTCGCCGTTTTCGCCATCCGCCGTCGCACGATTCCCGACCTTGCCCGGCGCGTCGGCGTGTTCGACGAGACCGTCGCCGGTGACGTGTTCGCCGATTACAACCCGTGGGAGGTGCGCCGATGAGCCCGGCGGACGGCGCGCTCTCGGGGCGTCAGCCCAAGGCGGTGCAGAGCGCTCTCCAGGTGCTCGAAGCCGTCGCGCAGGCGGGGGTGGGCGTGACCGCCAAGGAGATCGCGGAGCGGCTGTCGATGCCGTCGGCGACCACCTACCGGCTACTGAATCTGCTTGTCGCCGACGGCTATGTGGTGCGGCTGCCGGATCTGTCCGGATTCTCGCTCGGCCCGCGGATGGGGGTGCTGATCGACGCCGCGGTCACCCCGAATGTCTGCACCGCGGCCCGGGAGCAACTCGCCGAACTGCGGTTGTCGGTGCGGTTCGGGGTGCACCTGTTCTACTTCACCAATACCTCGGTGCGCCTTGCCGATTCGGACAGTGAGTACCCGCCGCCGGCCGACGAATCGGTGCTCAATCACCACCTGCACGCCTGCGCCGTCGGGAAACTGCTGCTGGCCGAGAAACGCGATGTCGATACGCTGCTCACCTCCCCACTGCGCGGGCTGACCGGCCGCACCGTGACGTCGAGAGCTCTTCTGCTGCAACAGCTCGACGAGGTCCGTAGCCAGCAGGTGGCAAGCCAGACCGAGGAGTTGCGCGAGGGCACGGCGTGTGTGGCGGTACCGGTGCGGTCACCGGCCGGTGCGCTGGTGGCCGCGGTGGCGATGTCCGCGCGTGCCGACCAGGACCAGCTGCTGGCCAAACAGATTCCGGCGCTGCACGACTGCGCGGCGGGGCTGAGCCCGCTACTGGCCTAGGGCTACAGCCCGAGGATGCGGACGCTCTCCTCGCGCATCTGCACCTTGCGGATCTTTCCGGTGACGGTCATCGGGAACTCGTCGACCAGGTGCACGTACCGCGGAATCTTGTAGTGCGCCAACCGGCCCGTCGCAAACTCACGGATGGCGTCTGCGTCCAGTGGCTGCGCGCCGGGCTTCATCTTGATCCAGACGCAGATCTCTTCGCCGTATCTGGCGTCCGGCACCCCGATGACCTGAGCGTCCTCGATACCCGGGTGCGCGTAGAGGAACTCCTCGATCTCGCGGGGGTAGACGTTCTCCCCGCCGCGGATCACCATGTCCTTGATCCGGCCGACGATGGTGCAGTAGCCGTCCTCGCGCATCACCGCCAGATCCCCGGTGTGCATCCAGCCGTCTTCGTCGATCGCCTCGGCGGTCTTCTCCGGGTCCTGCCAGTAACCGAGCATCACCGAATACCCACGCGTGCAGAACTCTCCGGGTTGCCCGCGCTCCACGACGGCACCGGTCTCCGGGTCGATGACCTTGATCTCGACGTGCGGGTGCGCCCGGCCGATGGTGGCGGTGCGGCGCTCCAGGTCGTCGTCGTGCAGGGTCTGACACGACACCGGCGAGGTTTCGGTCATGCCGTAGGCGATGGCCACCTCGGCCATGTTCATGTCGTTGATGCAGCGCTTCATCACCTCGATCGGGCACACCGCGCCGGCCATCACACCGGTCCGCAGACTCGACAGGTCACGGTCGGCGAAGCTCGGGTGGTTCTGCATGGCGATGAACATGGTCGGCACCCCGTACACCCCGGTGCAGCGTTCCGCCTCGATGGTTTCCAGCGTGATGCCGGGTTCGAAGCCGGGGGCGGGGATCACCATCGTGACGCCGTGGGTGGTGCAGCCCAGGTTGCCCATCACCATGCCGAAGCAGTGGTAGAAGGGCACCGGGATGCACAGCCGGTCACCGGGTTTCAGGTTGATGCCCTCGGTGACGAAGAACCCGTTGTTCAGGATGTTGCGGTGCGACAGGGTCGCGCCCTTCGGGAATCCCGTTGTGCCCGAGGTGTACTGGATGTTGATCGGGTCGGTGTTGGACAGGCTGTCCATCCGCTCCCGCAGTTGCTGCTCCGGGGCGGCAGCGGCACGCAGCGCCGCCCAGTCCTCGGTCCCGAGGAAGATGACCTCGCGCAGCGTCGGCGCCTCGGCGCGTACCTGCCCGACCATCGCGACGTAGTCGGAGGTCTTGAAGGCCGTCGCCGAGATGAGCATCCGCACTCCCGACTGGTTGAGCACGTAGCTCAGTTCGTGGGTGCGGTAGGCCGGGTTGATGTTGACCAGGATGGCGCCGATCTTGGCGGTCGCGTACTGCACGATGGTCCATTCGGCGCAGTTCGGCGACCAGATGCCGACCCGGTCCCCCTTGGCGATCCCACGGCCCAGCAATCCCCTTGCCACCAGGTCGATTTCGTCGTTGAGTTCGCGGTAGGTCCAGCGCAGGCCCTGCGCGACGTCGACCAGAGCTTCGACGTCGGGATGCGCGGCCGCGGTGCGTTCGAAGTTCGCACCGATGGTGTCCTCGATCAGGGGTGCGGTATCTGCACCGCTCGGTCCGGCGTCGTAGCTCTGCATCACATCACCAGATCCTCGTATCGGTATTCGGTTTCGATCGGGCTGCCCGCGGCATGTGCCTCATCTTCGCGCTTGCGCAGTTCGACGCGCCGGATCTTGCCGGAAATCGTCTTGGGCAGTTCGAAGAACTCGATCCGGCGGACCTTCAGATACGGGGCCAGATGATCGCGGGAGTACTCCAGGATCGACTTCGCGGTGTCGGCGTCGGCGTCCCAGCCAGACGCCAGCGCCACATAGGCCTTCGGCACCGCCAGTCGGGTGTCGTCGGGCTGCGGCACCACCGCGGCCTCGATGACCGCCGGGTGCTCGATGAGCACGCTCTCCAACTCGAACGGCGACACCTTGTAGTCCGAGGACTTGAACACGTCGTCGGTGCGCCCGATGTAGGTGATGTAGCCGTCCTCGTCGCGGCTGGCGACGTCGCCGGTGTGGTAGTAGCCGTTGGCCATCACCGCGTCGTTGCGTTTCGGGTCGCCGAGGTATCCGGTCATCAGGTTCAACGGCCGATTCGCCAGATCCAGGCAGATCTCGCCCTCGTCGGCGACATCGCCGGTCAGCGGATCGACCAGCACCACCGGCACCCCGGGCATCGGCCGGCCCATCGAACCCGCCTTGACCGGTTGGCCGGGGGTGTTGCCGATCTGCAGGGTGGTCTCGGTCTGCCCGAAGCCGTCCCGGATGGTCAGGCCCCAGGCCCGTTCGACGGCGCCGATGACCTCCGGGTTGAGCGGTTCGCCGGCGCCGAGGATCTCGCGCAGCCCCGCGGGCTTGGCGCCGAGGTCGGCCTGGATGAGCATCCGCCACACCGTCGGCGGGGCGCAGAAGGTGTTCACCTCGGCCCGGCGGAGCTGGTCGAGCAGCGCGGCGGCGTCGAACCGGTCGTAGTTGTAGACGAAGATTGTCGCCTCGGCGATCCACGGGGTGAAGAAGCAGCTCCAGGCGTGCTTGGCCCAGCCCGGGGAGCTGATGGCCAGGTGCACGTCGCCGGGGGTGACACCGATCCAGGCCATCGTGGACAGGTGCCCGACCGGGTAGGACACCTGGGAGTGCTCCACGAGTTTGGGCTTGCTGGTGGTGCCGGAGGTGAAATAGACCAGCAGGGGGTCACCGACCTCGGTGCAGGTTTCGAAGGGGCCGGCGGAGCTGACGTCGTCGGCGTCGGCGTAGCGGTGCCAGCCGTCCACTTCACCGATGGCGATGCGGGTGAACTCGGCGTCGATGCCCTCGAACTTGGGCGCATCGGCGGCGTTGGCGATGACGAAGCGCGCACCGCCGCGCTCGATCCGGTCGGCCAGATCGGCGGTGCCCAGCGCGCCGGTGGTCGGCATGACGACCGCGCCGAGCTTGGCCACGGCCAGCATGGTCTCCCACAGTTCGACCTGGTTGCCGAGCATCAGGATGACGCGGTCGCCCTTGCCGACGCCGAGGCTGCGCAGCCAGGTGGCGACCAGGTCGGAGCGCCGTGCCATCTCGGCGAAGCTGAGTTTGGTCTCGCTGCCGTCCTGCTCGACGATCCACAGGGCGGGACGGTCGTTGTCCTTGGCGATGACGTCGAACCAGTCGATAGCCCAGTTGAAGGAGCCGGTGATGTCGGGCCAGCAGAAGGTGGCCACGGCCTTGTCGTAATCGCTGATGACGTCCACGAGCTGATCCCGGGCGGCGCGATAGAGATCTGTGTTGCTGCTCATGCCGACTAGGATCTAGGTCACAGTCACCCGTCCGCTACCCCCGAAAGAGGGGAACACCGTGCCATCCCTGCTGAGGCCCCGCGATACCGACGCGGTGCGCGCCGAGCTGCGCTGGGTATCGGCCGAGGCGGGGGTGCCGGTGCTGTTCGGTGGCGAGGTGGACGGCGACGCGCTGCTGCTGAGCGAGTTCGTCGGCACCCGGACCGGGATGCTGCGCGGGCTGGTGGTGCGGGCCAGTTCCGGGTTGGGCGGGGCCAGCATGGTGTCCGGCCGGCCGCTGTCGGTGGCCGACTACCGCAACGCCTCGACCATCACGCACGACTACGACACCCCGGTGTTGAGCGAGGGCATCCGCTCGGTGCTCGCGGTCCCGGTGATCGTGGACGGACTGCCGCGGGCGGTGCTCTACGGCGCGTACCGGAACGGGGCGCCGTTCTCCGGGCGGACCGCGGACCTGATGGTCGGCTCCGCGCACCGGCTCGCCGAGGAGATGCGCATCCGCGACGAGGTGGACCGCCGGCTGCGATTGCGCGAGGCGCAGCAGACCGGGGCGGCCAATCCGGAGACGGTCAGGGAGGTGTACGCCGGGCTGCGCACACTGGCGTCGCGGGTGGATGGCGACACCAGCGCCGAGCTGAACCGGCTGGCCGACCTGCTGTCCGCCCCAGTGGACGAGGATCTGGGTTTGACACCCCGCGAGCTCGACGTGCTGTCGCAGATCGCGCTGGGCTGCAGCAATGCCGAAGCGGCGCAGCGGCTTTCGCTCAAACCCGAGACGGTGAAGAGTTATCTGCGCAGTGCGGCGTCGAAGCTGGGTACGCACAGCCGACATGAGGCGGTGTCGAAGGCGCGCCGGGCGCGGTTGATTCCCTGACGCAGGAGCTCAGGCCAACGACTCCACCCACGCCCGGTGCAACGCCGCGAACTGCCCGTCCCCGCCGATCAACTCATCCGGCGGACCGTCCTCCACGACCTCGCCGTGCTCGAGCACCAGTACCCGGTCGGCGATCTGCACCGTGGAGAGTCGGTGCGCGATCACCACGGCGGTGCGATCGGCCAGCACGGTGGCCAAGGCGTGCTGCACCATTCGCTCGCTCGGGATGTCCAACGATGAGGTCGCCTCGTCCAGGATCAGCACCGCCGGATCGGCCAAGAACGCCCGCGCGAAAGCAATCAATTGACGCTGCCCCGCGGACAACCGACCACCGCGCTTGGCGACATCGGTCAGATACCCCTCGGGCAGGCCGTCGATGAACCGGTCCGCGCCGACGGCCACGGCCGCCTCCCGGATTTCGGCATCAGAAGCAGAGGGCCGGCCGAACCGGATGTTGTCGGCGATGGTGCCCTCGAACATGAAGTTCTCCTGGGTCACCATCACCACCTGAGAGCGCAGATCTGCCTGCGCGACATCACGCAGATCGATGCCGTCCAGCGTGACCGCCCCCGAGACCGGGTCGTAGAACCGGGCCAGCAGTTTGGCGATGGTGGTCTTACCGGCACCGGTGGTGCCCACCAACGCGACCGTCTGCCCGGCCGGGATGTCCAGCGTCAACGACGGCAGCACCGGCCGGTCCGGCACATAGGAGAAGTGCACGTCCTGGAAGGCAATGTGGCCCAACACATTCGACAGCTTCACCGGATGCGCGGGATCTTCGATGCCCGGATCCTCGGCCAGCACCCCGGCGATCTTCTCCAGCGCTGCCGACGCGGACTGGAAGGTGTTGAAGAACTGCGAGATCTCCTGCATCGGCTCGAAGAAGATCCGCAGATACAGCAGGAACGCGGTCAGGGTGCCCAGCGTCATCTGGTCCTCCAGCACCAGATAACCGCCGTAGAGCAGCACCGCGCCCGTGGTGAGGTTGCCGGTCAGCCGGACCGCCGGCATGAAGATCGCCAGCAGCTTGAAGGCCCGCTCGTTGATCGTCTTGTACTGATCGGCGACGTCCTCGAAGATCTCCTGGTTGCGCGGTTCGCGGCGGTAGGCCTGCACGGCCTTGATGCCCGTCATGGTCTCGACGAACTGCACGATCACCAGGGCCGCGGCCTCGCGCACCTTCAGATAGGTGCGCGAGGATTCGTTGCGGAACCACCACGTCAGCAGCACCAGCACGGGAAACGCGCACAGGCAGGCCAACCCGAGCCGCCAGTCCAACACCACCAGCAGCACCGCGGTACCGAACATGGTGAGCACCGCGGTGATCAGACCGTCGAATCCGGTGGCCAGCATGTCCTGGATGGCGTCCACGTCATTGGTGGACCGGGCCACCACCCGGCCGGAGGTATAGCGGTCGTGAAACGCCACGTCGAGCCGCTGGAAGTGCCGGAACAGCCTGCGCCGCAGTTCGATCAGCACTTCCTGACCGATCCGCCCCGACCGGCGCAGGAAGTACATCCGGCTGGTCGCCTGCGTCACCACCACCGCGCACAACGCCGCGAGGATCAGCAGCAGCTCACGCGAATCACCGGAAGCCACGATCGGCGGGATGCCGTGGTCGATACCGCGCTGCACCAGCAGCGGCACCGACAGCCGGGCCGCATTCTCCACCACCACGACGACGGCGAGCACCGCGAGCACCCGCCAGTACGGCTTCAGCAGCGAACCCAGTAGCGAACGCGCCTCGCGGCGCCGGGAGATCGACTCGTCGATGGGCAGGTTCTCGTCGTCGGCGGAGACCGCCTGACCCCGCCAGTCCGTCACGCTCACTGCCCAGCCTCCGCCAACTCCTCGTCGGCGGCCAGCAGATACCGGTACTCCGGCGCCTCGGCCAGCAGGTCATGGTGCGTGCCGACCCGGGTCACGGTCCCGTTCTCCAGCAACGCCACCCGGTCGGCCAACAGCACCGTCGACGCGCGGTGCGCCACCACGATGCCGGTGACATCGCGCAGCACCCTGCCCAGTGCCTCGGTCACCTCGGCCTCGGTGTGCACGTCCAGCGCGGACAGGGTGTCGTCGAGCACCAGGATGCGCGGATCGGCGATGATCGCGCGGGCGAGCGAAAGACGTTGCCGCTGACCACCGGACAGGCTCATGCCCTGCTCACCGATGCGGGTGTCCAGACCGAACGGCAGGTCATACACGAACCCGGCCGACGCCACGTCGATCCCGCGGGCCAGATCCTCGTCGGTGGCGTCCGGGTTACCCAGGCGCAGGTTCTCCGCGACCGACATGGAGAACAGCGTCGGGTCCTCGAAGGCGGTGGCCACCGCGCGCCGCAACGCGGGCAGTGACATCTCGCGGATGTCGACGCCGTCGACCAGGATGGCGCCCTCGCTGACGTCGTGCAGCCGGGACAGCAGCGCGGCCAGCACCGACTTGCCCGACCCGGTCGCCCCGACCAGGGCGATCGTCTCCCCCGACTCCACGGTCAGATTGACGTGCCGCAGCGCCCAGCCATCGCTGTCCGGGAACCGGAACCCGACATCGACGAGCTCCAGCCGCCCGCCGTGGGTGGCCGCGGTGTGCGGTCCGTCGGTGATCTCGCGCGGGGCGTCGAAGATCTCGGCGACCCGGTTGGCGGCCGTCATCGACTCCTGGGTCATGGACAGCAGGAAGCCCAGCGAGGCGATCGGCCACACCAGCGACAGCATCATGGTGATGAAAGCGACCAGCGTGCCCATGCTGATGTAGCCGTGACCGGTCGCGTAGGCGCCGACCCCGAGCACGATGATCAGCGTGATGTTGGGGATGACCTCCAGCAGCGTCCAGAACTTGGCCGACACCGCGACCTTGCGCACCTCGGTGTCGTACAGCCCGGTGACCCGCTGGTCGAAGCCGCGGTAGGCGTGCTCCTCACGGCCGAAGGACTTGATCACCCGCAGCCCGAGCGCCGATTCCTCGACGTGGGTGGCGACGTTGCCGGCCTGGTCCTGCGACTGCCGCGACAGCTTGGTGAACTGCCGCTGGAAGTGCAGCACCGTCCACGTGATCGGCACGATCGCCACCACCACGACCACCCCGAGCGGCCAGTACATGGCCAGCAGGATGCCCGTCACCACGATGATCTGCACGACGTTGAGCATCAGGAACAGCAGCCCGAAGGACAGGAACTGCCGGATCGAGCTCAGGTCGTTCATCACCCGGGAGAGCAGCTGACCGGACTGCCAGTTGCCGTGAAACGACATCGGCAGGATCTGCAGCCGCGCGTAAAGGTCCTTGCGGATGTCGGCCTCCACGCCCATGGTGGCCCGGGCCACCAGCCACCGCCGGATGAACCAGAGCACGGCCTCGGAGATCAGCAACGCGACAGCGGCCAGGCCCAGCGTCCACAGGCCCGCGGCGTCCTTCTCCCGGACCGGGCCGTCGATGACGGCCCTGGTGATCAGCGGCACGCTCACGGTCGCGCCGAGGCTGACGAAGGCCGCCACCACCATCGCGATCCAGCGCACCTTGTACGGCTTCAGGTACGGCAGCAGCCGCAGAATGTCAGAGGACGTCCTGATCCGCTGCGGTGGCGGCGCGATCGCCGGTTCCGAACGGAGTCCCTGCACGCACACCACCTCCCCTGCTCATCTTGTGTTCTACCGCACGGTGCCGACAACTTATTTCCGGCGTGCGGCCAACCTAAAACCTCAACAATGGATGAGGTCAAGAAACTCCCGCACCGCCGACCACCCGGGCGTCCCCCGGTTGGCGTGGTGTTTCAGGCAGTATTGGCTCCATGGAAAGTGGTACCTCGGCCTCTCCGCGGGTTCTCGTCGTCGACGACGACCCGGACGTCCTCGCCTCGCTGGAGCGCGGCCTGCGGTTGTCCGGCTTCGAGGTGTCCACCGCGGTGGACGGCGCCGAAGCGCTGCGCAGCGCCACCGAGACCCGCCCCGACGCGATCGTGCTGGACATCAACATGCCGGTGCTCGACGGCGTCAGCGTGGTCACCGCGCTGCGCGCCATGGACAACGACGTCCCCGTCTGCGTGCTGTCCGCCCGCACCAGCGTCGATGACCGGGTCGCCGGTCTGGAGGCCGGCGCCGACGACTACCTGGTCAAGCCGTTCGTGCTGCAGGAGCTGGTGGCCCGGGTCAAGGCGCTGCTGCGCCGGCGCGGATCCACCGCGACGTTCTCCTCGGAGACCATCTCGGTGGGCCCGCTGGAGGTCGACATCCCCGGCCGGCGCGCCCGGGTCAACGGCACCGATGTGGACCTGACCAAACGCGAGTTCGACCTGCTGGCCGTGCTGGCCGAGCACAAGACCGCGGTGTTGTCCCGCGCGCAGCTGCTCGAGCTGGTGTGGGGCTATGACTTCGCCGCCGACACCAACGTGGTCGACGTGTTCATCGGCTATCTGCGCCGCAAGCTGGAGGCCGGCGGCGCGCCGCGGCTTCTGCACACCGTGCGCGGTGTGGGCTTCGTGCTGCGCACCCAGTAGGTCAGACTGACCCTGTGGATTTGAACGACCGGCTCTACCGGATGCTCGGCCTGCCCAAACGCATCCTGTCGCTGCGCTCGATCGTGGTGGCCGCGGCGCTCGGGGTGGTCGCCACCGTCATCATCATCGGCACCTGGGTGTGGATCGGTATCACCAACGAGCAGTACAGCCAGCTGGACCGCCGGCTCGATTCGATCAGCAGTCTCGGCGACGTCAGCACCCTGCTGTCCAGCGCGATGAAGGCCGATACCGACGCACCGGTGGCCGATCCCGATCTCGTCCGCACCGCGCGGATCGGCGGTGCCACCGTGTCCATCCCCGGTGACATCGTGCTGCCGGAGTTCCCGGACGGTTTCGCCACCACCACGATCAACGGTGTGGAGTACCGGGTCCGGACCTTCACCGCCGGGCAGGCCTCGGTCGCGCTCGGCGCGACCCTGACCGACACCGAACGCCAGATCAACTCCCAGCACCGGCGGGTGCTGCTGATCAGCGGCGGCGTCATCGGCGGCACCCTGGTGGTCGGCTGGGTGATCTCGGCGGTCATGATCACCCCGTTCCGGCGGCTGGCCCAGCAGGCCCGCGCCATCAACGCCCAGTCCAACCCGGACGAGGTGCAGGTGCGCGGGGTCTGGGAGGCCACCGAGATTGGTGAGGCCGTCGAGGGCATGCTGGCCCGCATCGGCGACGAGCAGCAGCGCACCAAGGCCGCGCTGGAATCGGCCCGGGACTTCGCCGCGGTGGCGTCCCATGAACTGCGCACCCCGCTGACCGCGATGCGCACCAACCTGGAGGTGCTGGCCACCCTCGACATGCCCGACGAGCAACGCAAAGAGGTGCTCGGCGACGTCATCCGCACCCAGTCGCGGATCGAAGCCACGCTGTCCGCGTTGGAACGCCTCGCGCAGGGGCAGCTGTCCACCTCCGACGACCATGCCCCGGTCGACCTGACCGAGCTGCTCGACCGCGCCGCCCACGACGCGATGCGGGTGTATCCGGAACTCGACGTCTCGCTGGTGCCCGCGCCGACGGTGCTGATCCTCGGCCTGGCCGCCGGCCTGCGGCTGGCCGTCGACAACGCCATCGCCAACGCGGTCAAGCACGGCGACGCCAAGCGGGTTCAGCTCTCGGCGGTGAGCTCCCGCGAAGGGGTGGAGATCGCCATCGACGACGACGGCTGCGGCATCCCCG
The DNA here is from genome assembly GCF_043974665.1 of Mycobacterium sp. AMU20-3851. Taxonomy (NCBI): domain Bacteria; kingdom Bacillati; phylum Actinomycetota; class Actinomycetes; order Mycobacteriales; family Mycobacteriaceae; genus Mycobacterium; species Mycobacterium sp. AMU20-3851. The sequence continues at coordinate 842,607 of NZ_CP146371.1, read as the reverse complement.
AAGAGGAACGCACCAAGGTGTTCGAGCGGTTCTCCCGCGGGTCCACCGCATCGCACTCCGGGTCCGGCCTTGGCCTGGCCCTGGTCGCCCAGCAGGCCGAATTGCACGGCGGCACAGCCTCGTTGGAGGAGAGCCCGCTCGGTGGCACCCGGCTGCTGCTGCGGCTGCCCGGCCCGACGAACTAGTCCCGGGGCGCCCGGCGCACGGTGAACGCCAGCGTCAGCACCACCCCGAGCAGGAACGACAGCACGAGCAATCCGAGGCTCATCAGCTCTCGTCCTCCCCACGGGGTTTGACCAACACCACGGTCGCGGCCCAGGCCAGGGCCGAGCCGGCGACGAACGCCAGCAGGTACCAGAACCACTCCAGCACGAATTCCACGCCGATCCCCCTCAGCTGACCGTGATCTCGATGCGCCGGTTCTGCGCCCGGTCCGCCTCGGTGTCGTTGCCCGCGACCGGTTCGGCCGAGCCGGCGCCGTCAGAGGTGATCCGGTCCGCAGATACCCCTTGCCGGATGAAGGCGTCGGCCACGGCTTTCGCCTGTCTGGTGCTCTGCGCGAGGCCGGCCGCATCGCCGACTGAGTCGTCGGTGTGCGCGATGATCGACACCCGGGCCTGCGGGCAGGCCTTCAACTTCTTGACGAGCTGGGCGATCAGCGGTGCCGAGCTTTCCGCGACCCGGGCACCGTCGGCCTCGTATTGGATCGGGGTACGCAGCAGACCCGAGATGTCCTGCTGCAGTTCGGCACACCCCCCGGTCAACCCCGGACCCACCGGCGCCTGGGGTGGCACGAATCCCGGTGTGATCACCGCGATGTCGTTGACCACCGCCAGATCGGGCCAGGCGGCCTGCACGGCATCCTCGACACGGGTGGTGACGTCCTCGGATTCGGCGGTGCCGGTGAGGATCACGTCGCCGCCGTTGATGCTGAACCCGAAGTCCGGCACCGGCGTCGCAGCGCCCAGCACACCGTCGATCCCGGACAGATCGGGTGCGGTGATACCACCGATGACGGTCAGCAGGTCGACGACGTTCGACCCCGGCAGCACCGTCCGCACCCGGTCCAGGGCAAAGGCCCGGGTGGGTTCGTCGGGCACCTGACCGCTGACAACCACGTCATCGTTGCTGTGCTGCAACGAAAATGGCGCCATCACCACGTCGGGACGGCCGTTGGCCTGGGTGAGGGTGGGCGCGGTACTGATCACCGGATTCGGTAGCGCCGAATCCGAGGCGTCGTCGGGGACCGCGGTCCCGATCAGTGCGAGGGCCAGCGGCACCACGATGAGCGCCGCCAGCCATCCCGCACCCGGCGGACGCCGGTAGAAGTCGGTCGAAGCCGGCACCGGCTAGCGCGCGGCCAGCAGGTCGATCACGAAGATCAAGGTCTTGCCGGACAGCTGGTGTCCCCCACCGGCCGGTCCGTACGCCAGCTCCGGCGGGATGGTCAGCTTGCGCCGTCCGCCCACGCGCATACCGGGGATGCCGTCCTGCCAGCCCTGGATCAGTCCGCGCAGCGGGAACGAGATGGCCTCCCCGCGGTTCCACGAACTGTCGAACTCCTCACCGGTGTCGTATTCCACGCCGACGTAGTGCACCTGCACGGTGCCGCCCGGCACCGCTTCGGCGCCGTCGCCGACCGTCACGTCTTCGATGACCAGTTCGGTGGGCGCCGGGCCATCGGGAAATTCAATCTCGGGTTTCGTTGCCATGGTTTCCTACCGTAGTCGGGCAGACTTGGCGTGTGGCCGAAGACCAAGACATCGTCATCGTCGGAGGTGGGCACAACGGCCTCGTCGCCGCCGCGTACCTGGCCCGTGCGGGTCGCCGGGTTACGCTGTTGGAGCGACTCGACCATGTCGGTGGCGCTGCCGTGTCGGCGCACGCGTTCGACGGCATCGACGCGCGGCTGTCCCGCTACTCGTATCTGGTGAGCCTGCTGCCCCGGCGCATCATCGAGGATCTCGGCGCACGGATCCGCTTGGCCCACCGGCGGGTGTCGTCCTACACTCCCGATCCGGCCACGCGGGGCGCCACCGGACTGCTGATCGGTACCCGAAACACCTTCGCGGCCATCGGCGCCGGTAGTGACGAGGCCCGGTTCAAAGAGTTCTACCGGCGCGCTCAGCTGGTGACCGGGGCGGTGTGGCCGACGCTGTTGTCCCCGCTGAACACCCGCTCGGCCATCCGGGACCGGGTGCTCGGTTCCGGGGATCCTGACGCGGCCGCCGGCTGGGAGACGTTGATCAACACCCCGATCGGCCGCACCATCACCGAGGCGGTGCACAACGACCTGGTGCGCGGGGTGATCGCCACCGACGCGCTGATCGGCACCTTCGCCGCCACCGACGACCCGTCGCTGATCCAGAACATCTGCTTCCTGTACCACCTGATCGGCGGTGGCACCGGCGACTGGGACGTGCCGGTCGGCGGGATGGGCGCGGTCACCGGTGCGCTCACCGCGGCCGCCTGCGGGTTCGGCGCCGAGATCATCACCGGGGCCGAGGTGTATGCCATCAGCCCGGACGGCGACGTGCAGTACCGCTCCCGGGACGGCGAGCACACCGTGCACGGCAGGCATGTGCTGGCCGGGGTGACCCCGGCGGTGCTGGCGCGCCTGCTCGGGGATCCGGAGCCCGAAACCGCTCCGGGATCGCAGATCAAGGTCAATCTGATGCTCAAACGGCTGCCCCGGTTGCGCGATCAGTGGGTGGGCCCGGAGCATGCCTTCGCGGGCACCTTCCACATCAACGAGACGATGCGGCAACTGGACACCGCTTACGCCGCCGCGGCCGGCGGCGCACTGCCCGATCCGCTGCCGTGCGAGGTGTACTGCCACTCGCTGACCGACCCGAGCATCCTGTCCGAACCGTTGCGCGGCAGCGGCGCGCACACCCTGACGGTGTTCGGTCTGCACACCCCGCACCATCTGCTCGGTGATCTGGATCCGGACACCAGGCGTATCAAACTTGCTGCCGCAGCACTACATTCGCTGAACTCCGTGCTGGCCGAGCCGATCCAGGATGTGGTGATGACCGACCAGGACGGCCGACCGTGTGTGGAGGCCAAGACCACCGGCGACCTGGAGGACGCGCTCGGCATGACCGCGGGCAACATCTTCCACGGCGCGCTGGGCTGGCCGTTCGCCGAGGACGACGAGGAACTGGACACCCCGGCCAAGCGCTGGGGCGTGGCCACCGGCCACGAAGCGATCCTGCTGTGCGGATCGGGTGCCCGGCGTGGCGGCGCGGTGTCGGGCATCGGCGGGCACAACGCGGCGATGGCGGTACTGGAAAGCTAGCTCAACTTCTTCAGAAGAGCCTGCAGTGCAACGAGATCCGCTTCGCTCAAGGCCGCCAGCACCGGGGGCGCCGGATCCTCGACGGAGTCGATCTCGGCGAGCAGTTCGCGCCCCCGCTCGGTGAGTGAGACCGTCTTGGACCGCCGGTCACCCGGGTCGGTCTGCCGGATCACCAGTCCACGCTCCTCCAGGTCGTTGACCGCGACGGTGGCCGCGGGCGCATCCATGGTGGCGGCCTCGGCCACGGCCTTGACCGTCATCGGCGCCGGGGCAAGCGTCTTGAGCACCCGGATGCGACTGAACGGCAGACCGGACCGCTCGACGACGGCCCGTTTCCAGCCGTCCCGATTCTGGTGGACCACCGCGGCCATCCGGCGCCACACGGCGTCGGCAAGTTCAGACATCGGCGGCCGCCTTGGGCGCGTCGATGAGCGGGGCCAGCCGGCGGGCCGAGTCCATGGCCCGCGCCGAGGTGGACACGAAGCCGAGGATCACGATCACCGCGCCGAGGGCCGCGCACACCAACCACAGCGGGCGAGCGGAGGCGGCGAAGTCACCGGCTACGGCCGAATTGGCCGGCCCGGCCGCGGCCAGGGCGGCGCCGGCGACCGAACCGCACAGCGCCACACCGATACTCACGCCGATCTGCCGGCTGGTGCTGGTCACCGCGGAGGCGGCACCGGCCCGGTCCAGTGGCATCCCGCTGACCGCGGTGTTGGTGATGGGCGCGTTGACCATGGAGAAGCCGATGCCGAACACCGCGAACACCACCATCAGCGACCACACCGGCGCCGATTCACCCAGCAGTGCCAGCACCGTGGAGGCCGTCATGATCATCACCCCGGACACCAGCAGCGACGGTCGCGCCCCGTAGCGACCCACCAGCCGACCCGACAGCGGCGAGAACACCAGCGCGCCGACCGCGATCGGCAGGTAGATCAACCCGGTCTGCATGGCCGAGAAGCCGCGCGCGCCCTGCAGGTAGAGCGACATCATGAACAGCAGCGCACCCCAGGATGCGAACGCACAGATGGCGATCACGGTCGCCGACGCGAACGGCACGCTGCGGAAGAAGCGCAGGTCGATGAACGGGTCCGTGCGGCGGGCCTCGTAACGCAGGAAGGACACGAAGGCCAGTACGGCGACGACGGCCGCGACGATGACGCGCGGGTGACCCCAGCCCAGCGCGGGCCCTTCGATGAGGGCGAACACGGTGCCGAACAGGAACGCCACGGCCAGCGCCTGCCCGATGGGATCGATGGTGCGCATGGTCGCCGACCGGGTCTCCGGGACGAAGACCGCCGTCAGCACGATGGCCGCCAGACAGATCGGCAGGTTGATCCAGAACACCGCGCGCCAACTGATCAGGTGGATCAGCAGCCCGCCCACCGTCGGGCCGAGCGCCATCGAGATGCCGACCACCCCACCCCAGACGCCGATGGCCCGGGCGCGTTCGACAGGCCCGGTGAACACCTGGGAGATGATGGACAACGCCACCGGGTTGAGCATGGAACCGCCGACGGCCTGCAGGAAGCGGGCCGCGATCAGGGCGTCGATACCCGGGGCGAGGCTGCACAGTAGCGAGCCGAGCGCGAAGATGACCAGTCCGGTCTGGAACACCCGGCGTCGCCCCAACCGGTCCCCCATGGCGCCGGACAGCATCAGCAGCGAGGCCAGCACCAGGGTGTAGATGTCGATGACCCATTGCAGCTGCGACGCGCTGGCACCCAGATCGGTCTGGATGGACGGGATGGCGACGTTGACGATGGTGGCGTCCATCGACACGATCAGCAGGCTCAGACAGCAGGACGCCAGGACGATCGCCTTACGCCGCGGCGTGAGCGTGCTGATAGTTTCATTCACACAACTATTGTGGAACTACAACTATTGCGAGTCAACGTCTCCGCGCCGAGATCGGCGCAATGGCGAAAACCACTCGACCTTCTCCGCCCGTTAGTTCGGTTGGGCGGAAGAGGGGTCAGCGACCGGACAGGTCCACGTAGTCGCGCTCGGTGTAGCCGGTGTAGATCTGGCGCGGGCGGCCGATCTTGCCCGGCTCCGAATGCATCTCCCGCCAGTGCGCGATCCAGCCGGGCAGCCGGCCCAGGGCGAACAACACGGTGAACATGCGGGTCGGGAAGCCCATCGCCCGGTAGATCACGCCGGTGTAGTAGTCGACGTTCGGGTAGAGCTTGCGCTCCACGAAGAAGTCGTCGGTCAGCGCGATCTCTTCGAGCTGCTTGGCGATATCGAGCAGCGGGTCGTCCACACCGAGCTTGCCCAGGATCTTGTCGGCCTGCTCCTTGACGATGCGGGCCCGCGGGTCGTAGTTCTTGTAGACCCGGTGCCCGAAGCCCATCAGCTTCACGCCGTCCTCGCGGTTCTTCACCTTGCGGACGAACTCCTTGACGTCGCCGCCGGAGTCCTGGATCTTGGTCAGCATCTCCAGCACGGCCTGGTTGGCGCCGCCGTGCAGCGGGCCCCACAGCGCATTGATGCCGCCGGAGATCGAGGTGAACAGGTTGGCCTGCGAGGAGCCGACCAGACGCACCGTCGAGGTGGAGCAGTTCTGCTCGTGGTCGGCGTGCAGGATCAAAAGCATGTCCAAGGCGCGGACAATTTCGGGATCTACCTCATACGGCTCGGCCGGGAAGCCGAACGTCATCCGCAGGAAGTTCTCCACCAGCGTCAGCGAGTTGTCCGGGTACAGGAACGGCTGCCCCTCGGACTTCTTGTACGCGTACGCGGCAATGGTCGGCAGCTTGGCCAGCAGCCGGATGGTGGACAGCTCGACCTGCTTCTTGTCCAGCGGGTCCAGCGAGTCCTGGTAGTAGGCGCTCAGCGCGTTCACCGCCGAGGACAGCACCGGCATCGGGTGCGCGTTGCGCGGGAATCCGTCGAAGAACCGCTTGAGATCCTCGTGCAGCAGGGTGTGCCGCTGGATCTGGTTGGTGAACGAGGCGAGCTCGTCGGTGGTCGGCAGTTCACCGTAAATCAGCAGGTAGCTGACCTCGATGAAGGTCGACTGCTCGGCCAGCTGCTCGATCGGGTAGCCCCGGTAGCGCAGGATGCCGGCATCCCCGTCGATGTAGGTGATCGCACTCTTGGTCGAGGAGGTGTTGACGAAACCACCGTCGAACGTGGTGTAACCGGTCTTGGCCAGCAGCGGACCCAGCGCGATGCCGTCGGAGCCCTCTGTGGCGTGCACGATCTCCAAGTCCAGGGAGCCACCCGGGTAGGACAGGGTGGCTTTCTCGTCAGGGCTGGAGTTGTCTGCCACTGGAACCCCTTCTCTGGGCGTCGGGAGGAGTGAGGCGGGCGGAGCCCGTCTCTTGATACTGGACGGTAGTCGCTAACAATCCGGCGCGCTTGCGGGGGGTTGCCGGTCGGGGCTTTCCGCCGTGTGCGGCCCCCTGGTCCACGGTCCCCACGTACGTTTGAACGTCTCGTACGCTGCGGTGATCCGGGCGCCGAGGATCTCCGGCTCGATCGGCGGGTTTCCGGGAGTCCCCAATCCCCTGGTCGCGGCGTTCATGATCGACGTCCAGACCTCCAGCACCAGGTGGACGCCGTCATGGTCGGTGGGCAGCCCCATCCGCTTGGCCATGGCGATGACCGTGGGGAAATGATCGGCCTGCTGGCGATACGGGATGTTGGTCACAGCCAGGCTGGCCGAGGAGTTGGAGATCCGGACCAGCGCCGCCATCCGGTGGAAGTCCGCCGTGGGCCGGCCGTCCGGCCCCGGCTTCAGCAGCTGCAGGTGCGCCCACAGCATCGCCTCGTACTCGGTGATGTCGGTGGGCAGGGTCTCGATCAGCGAGGCGACGACGGCCGCGGTCTCCTCCACGATGGCGAAGAACACCGCCTCCTTGGTCGGGAAGTACCGGGAGAAGGTGCGCGGGGACACGTCGGCGACGGCTGCGATCTGTTCGACCGTGGTGTTGTCGAACCCCTGCTTCTCGCACAACTCCGCAGCGGTCTGGATCAGGGTGATCCTGGTTCTGAGTTTCTTGCGTTCGCGCAGGCCGCTGGCCGGTCGTTCAGGCATTGGTCACAACGTCCATTTCATTCGGTCCGGTGCTGAACAGCTCCGCGGCGAACCCGCCCACCTGCTGACACGCCTCGTTGAGCCGCTCGATCATCAGTGCCGGCCCCAGCGGAGCACCTTCGGCATCGGCGACCAGATCCGCACAGGCGGTGACGATGAGCACGGAGAACACCGAGAGGCCCAGTTGTAGCTTACGGTCCCCGGTCTCGACGCCCATCAGCTTCGCGAGGGCGTCGGCCACCACGGACGACCGGTACTGAAATGCACTCTGCTGCAATGAATTCGCGTTGTTGAAGATCCGCAGAATGAGCGCCACCCGATCGCTGGTGACGGTACCGCCGCGGCGTTCGAGGACCCTCGTCAGCACCGCGGTGTGCGCCGCCCGCAACGCTTCCATCGGGCCGGTGCCGTGCGGCAATCGCCCGACCTCGACGGCGACCTGCTCGGAGATCTCGTCCAGGAGCGTGAGGAAAACGGCTTCTTTGGTGGCGAAGTAGCGGCTGTAGGTACGCGGGGATACCTCAGCCGCCGCGGCGATCTGGTCGACGGTGGTGTGCTCGTAACCCTGTTCGAGGCAAAGCCGTAGCGCCGCATCGATCAGGATCGCTCGAGTGCGTTGCTTCTTCTTCTCCCGCAAACCGAGATCGGTTCCTCTGTTCGCGCCGGACACGACGGTCATCGTAGCCTGCGAGCCTGAGAGTCCACACTCGGTTCGCAGGTGAACGTTCAGCGATGCGAAAAGCTCACGGTTGCAGTCTCTGCACCCGCCCGTCGGCGGGAGTGACCCGAATCCTGTTATGTACGCGGTTTTCCCGGCCCTGCCAGAACTCGACAACCTCGGGCGCGATCAGGTATCCGCCCCAATGTGGCGGTACCGGAACCTTTTCGACGTCGGCGAAGCGCGCACTGACATCGGCGAGCCGCTCGAGCAATGCCGCCCGGGATTCGATCGGCGCCGACTGCTGCGATGCCCAGGCACCCAACTGCGAACCACGGGGACGCTTGGACCAGTAGTCCGCCGTCTCCTGCGCGGACACCCGGATCACCGGTCCGCGCACATGGATCTGGCGCCCGAGGGCGTACCACGGGAAGGTCGCCGAGGCATACGGCTGTATTGCCAACTGCTCCCCCTTGGCCGAGTCGTAATTGGTGAAGAAGCTGATCCCGGATTCGTCGGCGCTCTTGCACAGCACCGTGCGGGTGACCGGGCGGCCCTGCGCGTCGACGGTGCCGACCACCATCGCGTTGGGTTCGGACAGTCCGGCCGCCTGCGCGTCGGCCAGCCATCGGTGGAACAACACCAGCCAGCCCCCCGCCACCCAGTCGACGTCCAGATCCGGGCTGCCGTCCTTCTCCACCGATCCGTATTCCGCGCGCATCCGCGCCAACTGTTCGGGTCCCATGCGCGAAACGGTACGCCCACCTCGAACGCGGCCGATCGATGCGAGAATCGGCGTATGTCAGAGCAGTCACCGGTTCCCGACGATTTCATCCCGGGACTCGAAGGAGTCGTGGCGTTCACCACCGAGATCGCCGAGCCGGACAAGGACGGTGGCGCGCTGCGCTACCGCGGGGTCGACATCGAGGACCTGGTGACCGGCCGGGTCACCTTCGGCGACGTCTGGGGCCTGCTGGTCGACGGCGATTTCGAGAACCCGTTGCCGCCGGCCGAACCGTTCCCGCTGCCCATCCGCTCCGGCGATGTCCGGGTCGACGTGCAGGCTGGCCTGGCCATGCTGGCCCCCATCTGGGGGTATGCGCCGATGCTCGACATCGACGACGACACCGCGCGGGATCAACTCGCCCGGGCCTCCGCGATGGCCCTGTCCTACGTCGCGCAGTCCGCCCGCGGCATGCACAAGCCCGCGGTACCGCAGCGATCCATCGACGAATGTTCCACTGTCACCGGACGTTTCATGACCCGCTGGCAGGGCGAGCCGGACCCGCGGCACGTCGATGCCATCGATGCCTACTGGGTGACCGCCGCCGAGCACGGCATGAACGCCTCCACCTTCACCGCCCGGGTGATCGCCTCCACCGGCGCCGACGTGGCGGCCGCGCTGTCCGGGGCGGTCGGCGCGATGAGCGGCCCGCTGCACGGCGGCGCACCCGCGCGGGTGCTGCCGATGCTCGAGGACGCCGAGCGCGCCGGCAATGCCCGCGCGGTGGTGAAGGCCATCCTGGACCGCAAGGACAAGTTGATGGGCTTCGGGCACCGGGTCTACCGGGCCGAGGATCCGCGCGCCCGGGTGCTGCGGGCCACGGCGCAGCGCCTGGAAGTACCCCGGTTCGAGGTGGCGGCCGCATTCGAGCAGGCGGCGCTCGCCGAACTGCGGGAACGCCGTCCCGACCGGGCCATCGAGACCAATGTCGAATTCTGGGCCGCGGTCATCCTGGACTTCGCCGGCGTACCGCCCCAGACGATGCCGGCGATGTTCACCTGCGGGCGCAGCGCCGGTTGGTGCGCGCACATCCTGGAGCAGAAGCGGCTGGGCAAGCTGGTGCGCCCGTCGGCCGTCTACGTCGGGCCCGGGCCTCGCCCGGCCTCGTCGGTCGCCGGCTGGGAACGCGTCGGACGACCATGACGACTTCGGTGTTCGCCTCGGCGGTAACGGCTTTCACGCAGTTGGTGAGCGATCTTCCCGAGACGTGCTGGGACGGGCCCGGACTGGGCGAGTGGGACATGCGGGCGCTGGTCGGGCACACCTCGCGCTCGCTGATCACCGTGAGCGAATACCTGCGGACGCCCGCCGAACGCGAAGACGTCACCGATGCCGTCGCCTACTACGTGTGGGTCCGCGAGTACACCGGCGCTGCCGGGGCCGAGGCCGTCGCCGAACGGGGGCGCGCGGCCGGCCGTGCCCTCGGCTCTGATCCGGTCGCCACCATCGACGGGCTCGCGGCCCGGGCACTGGCCGATGTGCAGGCGGCCGGGGACCCGTTGATCAGCGTCATCGGCGGGATGGGCATCAGGCTGTCGAACTATCTGCAGACCCGGGTCTTCGAGTTGGCGGTGCACGGCCTGGACATCGCCCGCGCAGCCGGGTGCGACTTCGTCCTGCCGCCCGATGTGCTGGAGCAGGCCACCGTGTTGGCGGCCCGGGTGGCCGTCAGGTCGGGTCAGGGCGAGACGGTACTGACGGCGCTGACCGGCAGGTCCGCGTTGCCTCCGGCGTACTCGGTGGTCTGAGGCCGCCGCCAGCACACCGACGCCCAGATGGGCGACGCCGCCACCATGGTGAACGGCGTCGCCACCGGGAAATCATCTCTCTCCGAACGCAATTCGGCCCTGCGCACGATGGTCGCCAGGGCCAGCGTCGCCTCCAGCATGGCGAAGTGGTCGCCGATACACGATCGCGGGCCCGCGCCGAACGGTAGATATTGCCATCGGTTCAGGCGCTTGGCGGCCTCCGGGCGGAAACGCTCCGGGTCGAACACCAGTGGGTCCTCCCACAGCTGCGGGTCACGCTGCACCGCGTAGATCCCGAACAGCAGGACCGTGCCCGCCGCGACCCGGTGACCGTCGACGACGACGTCGCGCATCGCCACCCGGGCCGCCCCGGGGGCCGGTGGGCACAGCCGCAACGCCTCCCGCAGCACCTGCACGGTGTACCCCAGGTCGGCGACGTCGGCGCAGGTCAGTTCCCGGTCCCCCAGTTCGGCCACCTCGGCGCGCACCGCCTCCTGGATCTGCGGGTTGCGGCCCAGCTGCCACAGCGCGTACGTCAGCGTGGTGGCGGTGGTGTCGTGCCCGGCGGCGATGAACACGATGAGCTCGTCGCGGATCTCCTCATCGGTGAGCCCCCGGCCGGTCACCGGATCCTTCGCGGCCAGCAGCGCACGCACCAGCGGGGCGTCCAGGTCCGGGTTGGCGCGACAGGCGGCCAGCACGTCGGTGGCCAGCCCCCGCAGGGTCGCGGCGGCGGCGCGGGCCCGGCCGCGGGCCGGGGTCGGCAGCCAGCGCGGGGCCCGGATCGGGGAGGTCGCGCGGTCGGCGATGTAGGTGAGCACTTCCCGCAGGGGTTCGTCGATGGCGTCGGCGCGCTGGTCCAGGTCGATGCCGAGCACCGACCGCCCCAGGGCCCGCAGGGTCAGCCGCCGGCACTCGGAGTCGAGGTCGAGGCGCTGGCCCTCCTCCCAGGAATCCACCACTGCGTGCGCCGCCTGCGCCATGTGGCCGCCGAAGGCCTCCACGTGCTTCTTGGTGAACAGAGGCTGCAGCGGCCGGCGCCGCGGCAGCCACGCGTCGTGCATGAGGTCGAACAGATTGCCGCCGAGCACGTGGCGCATCTCCCGGTGCAGCGTGGTCTTGTCCACGAAGGTGTCCGGCCTGCCCAGCACGTCGCGACCGCCCTGCGGGGAGTTGGTCACCACCAACTCGGGCATCAACCATCGCGGGCCGAGCTTGACCCGGGTCACCGGGCCGCCGGAATCCCGGAACATCTCGAAACCGATGTTGAAGGACCGCAGTGCCTTCATCTGGTCGCGGTAGGACATCGGGTTGCGCGGGACCCAGGGCAGCTCGTCGTTTTGCCTCATGCCTGCAGCGTGTCCGCCGGGCACGGCCCGCCATAGCGTAGTCGGCTACCTGTTTTGCTTCTGTTTCGTCCGCGGCGATGAGATCTGCGCGCCCGTCCGGTCTAACAGTTCGTCAGTTGCTGGAGATCAGGAGATGTCATGTCCATCGAGATAACCCCCGCCGTCATGCCGCACCTCGTCGTCGACGACGGCGCCGCGGCCATCGACTTCTACGTCAAGGCGTTCGGAGCCACCGAACTGGGCCGACTGCCCGGACCGGACGGCCGGCTGGTGCACGGGGCGGTGCAGATCAACGGGTGCACCGTGATGCTGGCCGACGACTACCCCGAGTACTGCGACGGGCAGTCCGAGACACCCAAGGCGCTGGGCGGGACGCCGGTGACCATCCACCTCGTGGTCCCCGATGTCGATGCCGCGTTCGCCCGCGCCGTCGAGGCCGGCGCCGAGGTGGTGATGGGTGTGGAGGACATGTTCTGGGGCGACCGCTACGGCGTGCTGCGGGATCCGTTCGGTCACAAGTGGTCGATCGGCCAGCCCGTGCGCGAGGTGAGCGAGCAGGAACTGCAGTTGGCTATGCAGCAGTTCCCGTGACCCCGGGCAGGTAGAGCGCCAACAAGCTCGCCGGCAGCCCGTTGGCGCCGGTGATCTGGCTGATCGCGGCGATGCTGGCGGGCTTGGGGGTGCGCTCCAGTTCTGGAGTCGTGGGGTCCGAGCCGTACAGCCCGAACTGCAGGTGATAGCCGTCGGCCCACTCCAGGTTGTCGACGAAGGACCAGTAGGTGTAGCCGCGGATGTCGGTGCCATGGGCCACCAGGTCCTGCACCACCGCGATGTGGTTGACGATATAGCCCGGCCGCTTCGTATCATCGTCGTCGGCGACACCGTTCTCGGTGATCCACAGCGGTTTCCCGTAGGACGCAGCGACTTCCAGCACCTCGCGGAAGCCGCCCGGGTCGATGGGCTGGTTGAAGTCGCTGCACGTCGGCGACGAGGCCTGGCACCGGAACGGGATGCCCTGCAGGAAGTTGAATCCCGGCAGCGGGGCGAACCCGAACCCACCCATCGGCTGCGACCCGTAGTACTGCACACCGAGGAAGTCGACCTTGTCCTGGAAGGCCGGATGGATCTCGTCGGCGGTCTTCACCCCGTCGAAGTTCGCGTCGATCCAGCCGTCGATGACCGCGTTGGGGAACCACTGGTTGAACACCTTGTTCCAGGCGTCGGCGGCCGCGACGTCCTGCGGGTTGATCGGGTTGGCCGGCCGGGCCGGGACCATGTTGTTGGCGAACCCGACGAAGGCGGTGTCATCCCATCTGTGGATGGCGTCGTAGGCGGCGACGTGACCCTTGGCCTCGTTGATCACGAACCGGGCCGCCAGATCGGGGCGCAGTACCCCGGGCGGCCAACTCGGCACCAATCCGGGAATCGCCAGGAACTCCGTCATCACCGGCGGGAACGGCTCGTTCAGCGTCACCCAGTTGTCCACCTGGTCGCCGTAGGTCCAGGCCAAGAACGCCGCGTACTTCTCGAATTCGACCGGCGTCTGCGCCGAGAGCCAGCCGGCCTTCGGCGTGGGCAGTCCGAGCTGGATGAGCGGGCGCGCGGTGATCGGGTCATGTATCCACACCGGCAGGGTGAAGTGGTTGACGGTGACCAGAGGCTCCAGCCCGTGCGCGCGCAGCGCGTCGAACACCGCCCGGTAGTGCGCGACCTCGACCGGGTCGGCCAGCGCCTGCAGGGCCTGCAGGTCGGCCAGGCTCACGCCGCCGCCCTCGTCCGAGATATCGATCGACGCAGTCGAATTGGGGAAGATCCGGCTCCACTCGATGGACATCCGGAAGGTGTTCATCCCGAGTTCGTTCTTGGCCAGCGCGGCATCGGAGTCGTAGGAGACATAGGTGCCGGGCCCGTTCTCCGGAACCCCGTTGGTGAGCCCGAGCCACTGGTTCAGCGGGTGGTGCACCCACTTGTACCAGTCGGAGTTGGGATCGACCGGGGATCCGGGCCCGCCCTCGGCCTGGAAACCGGCGTGCGCGACGCCCCAGTGGAAGTCGTCGGGGAAGGACAGGTCCACGCCCTCGACCGGGTCGACGGTGACGGTGATGGCGCGGGCCACCGCATGCCCGCCGCCGGGGCGCAGCAGGTTGCCGATGATCGGGATGTGCTGCAGGAAACCGAGCGGGCCGTGCCAGTGCACCCCGGCCCGCTGGTCATCGGCGACCACCGTGAACGTGTCGGTGCCGCCGACAGCGGCCATCGCGTTGGTGGGCCGGTATACGAAATCGCCTGTGCTCTGGTTGATCTGGACGGTACCGCCGTTGCGCGGACGGCCGACGACCGAGAATGTCAGCGGGTCGCCGTCGGGATCGGAGATGCCCGCATTGCCGAGCACCAGTCCCGTGGTGGTCTGGGTGGTCTCGCCGACATCCTCGATCCGCGGGGAGGCGTTGAACAGTTCCCGGCGCACCCAGGCCAGCATCGCCCATGCCGACGGCGGCCCGGACGGACCGGCCGGCAGCCCCGCCGCGAATGGCGCCAGGACCGCGCCGACCAGGCTTCTGACGACATTGACCGCGTAGCGGATCGCGGTCGCCGGGTTGGGCAGGGTGGACGTCCATTTCACCGGCGCCTTGGCCGTCGAGACCAGCGCGGTGGTGGCGGTCGGGATGGCGACAGCCGTCTGGCGGGCGGTCACGGTCGCGGGCGAGCTGGTGAAGTCACGTGTGTCGGTGTCGTCATCCGGGACGACTTCGGCCCGGGCTTCGGTCCGGGTCTGCGCCCTGGTCTCTGCCCGGAGTGACCGGCGCTGCTGGGCGGACGTGCGGGCGCTCTTGCGCTCCTGGTGTGTTTCGGGTTCCTGGTGTGTTTCGGGTTCCGCCTCGGCTTCGGAAGTCTCCTCGGCTTCGGCTTCGGCTTCCTTCGCTTCGGGTTCGGGCTCGCTCACCGGTTCGGGGTCCGACGGCGCCGTCTTCGAGTCCGGTGTCGAGTCCGATGATGCCGGCGCGGCCGAGTCCGTCGTTGAACTTTCCGTCTCGGTGTCCGCCCATGCGGGCCCCGGGGATCCCAGGCCACCGGCCGTCCAGATGCCGATCACCACTGCAATACTCGCGACCCGACCGCTACGCATGCAATTTGCTTACACGCTGCGCCGCTGCGGCGGACCCGAATTCACATCTCACGTATCGGGGGCCGCCACCGTCTACCGACCATGACTGCATCGACCGAAACCGTGCTGCGCGGTATGTACGCCGCCGAGCGGGCCTATTTGGCCGCCGGCGGGCCGGGAACCGCGGACTTCGGCATCCTCGCGCCGTACTTCGCCCCCGACGTCGTGCTGTACCAGGCCGAGTCGCTGCCCAACGGCGGCATCTGGCGGGGCCACGACGGGATGGCCCGGTTCTTCACCGAGATGAGCCGCGCCTGGGCACAGTTCGAGATGGTGCGGCAGGACTTCCTGTCGACCGGCGAGACCGCGGTGGTGCTCACCCAGATCCGGGCCGGCGGGCGGGCCGGCGGACCTGAACTCACATTCCCGATCCTGCAGACCCTGCGCGTGGCGGACGGGCGGATCACCGAGGTGCGCCCGTTCTACTGGGACACCGCGGCGATCACCACCACAGCCAGTTAGCGGAGCAAGCCGGCCAGCAGGCGTTTGTGCACCGGCGGCCGGGGCGCGGTCGCTGCCGCGGCGAGCATGTCGGCGACCTCGGTGAACTTGTCCCGGGGACGCTGCCCGCCACCGCGGGCGATCTCCGCGGCGTCGATGGCACGCCAGCCCGCGGCGTCAACAACCGCGGGCTGGCGGCTTCGGACCAGCTTGTCCAGCGCCGCCGGCTTGTGGGCCGGGTCGCCGAGCCGTCCTCGGTTGTAGTCCTCCACCAGATTGCGCACCGTCTCGGCCGCACACGATTTGTTGGTCCCGATGAAGCCGGTCGGGCCACGTTTGATCCAGCCGGCCACGTAGGCGCCGGCGCTGCCGAGCACCCGGCCACCGTCGTTGGGCACCACCGCCGCGGCCTCGTCGAACGGCAGGCCGGCGATGGCCTTGCCGCGGTAGCCGATCGAGGTCAGCACCATACCGGCGTCCACAACCCGGGTCCGGTCTGTCCCGGTGAGGGTGAACTCGATTCCGGTGACCCGCTGCTCGCCCAGAACTCGTTGCGGAGTCATGTTGTAGGCGAACCGGATTCGGGGCCGGGTGATCGGCGATGCGGCATCCCCCAGCTTCGCCAGGATCTCCAGTTTGTTGCGGGTCAGCCGGTCCTGTTCGACGGCCAGGTCGGCGAGCACCAGTTCGTGGTCGGCGGCGTCGAGCACCACCTCGCAGTTGGACGTCAGCCCGATCAGCTCCGGGAGCGTGAACGCCGAGAACGCCGGTGATCGCCGGGCCGCGATCACCACCTCGGACAGCTTCGACGACCGCAGTGCCGCCAACGCGTGGTCGGCGATATCGGTGCGGGCCAAGGCATCCGGGTCCGCGGTGAGGATGCGCGCCACGTCGAGCGCGACGTTGCCGTTGCCGACGATGACGACCCGCTCGTGACCGAGGTCGACGGGCAGACCGGCCTGGTCGGGGTGCCCGTTGAACCAGGCCACCACCTCGGTGGCGGTCCCGGTGCCCGGCAACTCCATGCCCTCGATGTCCAGCCGTCGGTCGTTGGGTGCGCCGACGGCGTAGAGCACCGCATGATGATGTTCCAGCAGGTCGCCGTGGCTGAGCTGGTTGCCCACCTCGACGTTCAGGAACATCCGCAGGCCCGGTTCGGCGGCGATCCTGTCGAACAGCCGCGTCACCCGCTTGGTGCTCTGATGGTCCGGAGCCACCCCGGACCGCACCAATCCATAAGGTGTGGGCAGCTTTTCGAACATGTTCACCCGGACCCCTCGCTGGGTGAGCAGCTCGTCGGCGGCATACATCGCGGCCGGCCCGGTGCCGACGATCGCGACCGTCAGCGGGCCGGAGGGCCGCGGATCGATCTTTGGGGCCGCCAGCACCGGCGCCAACTTCGACGTCGGCGGCAGCTTGCCCTCACGCTTGGGATAGAACCCGGCGTTCAACTCGATGAACGGCAACTGGTTCTCGGTCAGCTTGCTGTCCGGCGAGATCGCCCCGACCGGGCACGCGCTGACGCACGCTCCGCAATCGACGCAGGCCTTCGGATCGATGAACAGCATCTCCGCGGTGGCGAAACCCGGCTCATCCGGTGAGGGATGGATGCAGTTGACCGGGCAGGCATAGACACAGGACCCGTCGCTGCAACACGACTGGGTGATGACATGTGGCATCGGCGGGCCTAGGCGACCGACACCAGGTGCTCGCGCTGCGGCTCACTGCGGTAACGGCTGGCGGGGCCGTCGATCTTGCAGATCTTCCACATCAGCTTCGCCAGCGGGTTCATCAGACCCGTGTCCTCGCACAGCATGCGAACATCGGAGAACATGTCGCGCAGCATCTTTCGCGATTCCGGCGCGCGGAAGAAGACGTCCTTGCGCACCGAACGCGGGATGTCGAATTCCTTCCAGAACGCCTTCGGCGGAACGATGATCGCCGAGCACAGGATGCGCATCGTCAGCGGGACGAACAACGACAGCCCGAAGCGCTGCCGACGTCGCAGCGTGGGCACCCGCTTGTGCAGGTACTGGTGGGCGAAGGAGATGTGGCGCGCCTCCTCGGCGACGTGGATCGCCATCACGCGCTCCATGATCGGATGCAGGTTGCGCCCCTCGCGCAGCACACTCTTCTGGGTGTGGTCGATGGGCTCCTCGCCGGCGAGCACCCCGAAGAAGAACGGGATCGGCGCCGGGCCGGCGGCCAGCGGGATGAGCGGTTGCAGCCACTTGAGCAGTCGCGGCATACCGGGCACGTCCATCCCGATGCGGTTGACCATCTCCTGGAACATCAGGGTGTGGTTGCACTCCTCGACCGCCTCGTGCAGGCAGTAGCGGTACTCCGGGGAACCGTTGGGCACCCAGAACGAGTACTCCATCAGCCCGCGGATCAGGATGTTCTCGAAGTGCAGGCCCACCTTGGCCACATTGGCCTGGCGCCACATACCGATCTCGATCTGGCGCTCCAGCGGCTGTGCCTGGTACCAGGGGTGCCCGCCCAGCGGATCGGTGTCCGTCAGGACCCAACGCGGGTCATTCGGGATGACGGCAAACTCCGGGGAGTCCCAGTCGATGTCCTGGTACGGGTTGAAGTTCCGCCGCACCGACCCCTCGGACAGCGTCTCCAGCATCTCGACGTACTCGGTGTCGTCCCGGACGTCCATGTTCTTGCGCCACCGCCGGATGACGCGAGTCCTGGCTTCCTTGACCGCCATGTCGAGGCCTCCTTGGGGTTTACATTCGATCACTCGATGTCTAAGGACAGTACCCGCGGTCCCAGGAAATAAACAGGGCTTAAGCCAGCTGTGCTGCAGCCCGGTTATCTGGGTCACATGTGACCGCTGTCACAACTGGAGTCCACCGGTGGCGCCCAGTTCGCCCGTTGCCGCGAGCTCGCACATTCATGCCAGCAGACGCTCCCGGGGAACTTGCCGCACGCGTGCACAGCTTCCGCACCGCTGCAGCCGCGAAAATCACTCCTGACCAGCTAAGCTTCGCCCGTCACTCGCAGGGGACGGGGAATCTCATTGAGTACGAAGAAGCGGCTCGACATCACCGGCACGGCAACGTCCGGCGGCGGCAAGAAAAGGAAGTTCATTCTGATCGCCGTCGCGGCGGTCTTCGTCGTCATCGGCGCGATCATCCTGTCCTCCTGCGCCACCCAGATCGGACCGGGCCAGACCGCGGTCAAGGTCGACGACTACCTACTGGTCCCGGCCGACCCCAAGGTCGATGGCTGCATCGAGCCCGAGACCTCGGCGTTCAACCCGCCGGGCGGTTTCAAGGCCTACCGCTATCCGTCTCGGCAGATCAGCTGGGACGCCACCGGAAGCCCCGATTCCGAGGCCGATCCGACGATCGTCGTCTCCAACGCGACCGCTCCGGCCGAACTCCGGGTGCCGGTCGTCATCACCTTCGACCTGACCAACGACTGCACCATGCTGATGGATTTCCACCGGGACTTCGGCACCAAGTACCAAGGGTGGCTGGACAACGACGGTCTGGTCACCACGGGCTGGGTCAACCTGCTGCGCTATGTCATCGGCCAGCCCGCCGAGCAGGTGCTGATCAGCGTGGCGCAGAAGTACACCTGGCGCGAAATCTGGAACGACGAGAAGGTCCGCATCGAGTTCCAGAACGCGCTGCGTGACGCGCTGCCCGGCGCGTCCCGCGCGCGCACCGACGGCCGGGAGTTCTTCACGAATTTCCAGGTGACGGTCATGAAGCCGGACCCGGTGGACGAGGGGCTCAAGGACGCCATCATCGCCGAGCAGAAGGCGATCGCCGATGCCCGCGCCGCCGAGGCCAAGGGCGTGGCCGACGCCAATGCGGCCCGGGCCAAGGC
Organism: Mycobacterium sp. AMU20-3851; assembly: GCF_043974665.1. Lineage (NCBI taxonomy): Bacteria > Bacillati > Actinomycetota > Actinomycetes > Mycobacteriales > Mycobacteriaceae > Mycobacterium > Mycobacterium sp. AMU20-3851. Next base: position 823,266 of record NZ_CP146371.1, on the reverse strand, counting down.
CGAGGCGGACAAGGCGGCCGCGCAGGCGCAGACCGAACTCGCCCGTCAGGTCGCGCTGCAGAAGCAGGCCGAGATCGCCGGCTACCCGGATGTCGAGGCCTACCTGAAGGCCAAGGCGATCGAGAGTGGACAGAATCCGTACCAGCCGACCTACGTGGTACCCCAGGCCGGCTGATTTCTGCTGGGTGCTCCCCGGCCGATAATCTGACCGCATGGCCGAACTGACGATCCCCGCCGAACTCAAGCCCAAAGACGGACGCTTCGGTTGCGGCCCCTCCAAGGTTCGGCCGGAACAGCTCGCGGCACTGGCTGCCGCAGGGGACCTGTTCGGCACCTCGCACCGGCAGGCCCCGGTGAAGAACCTGGTGGGCCGGGTCCGCGACGGTCTGCGTCAGCTGTTCTCGCTGCCCGACGGCTACGAGGTCATCCTGGGCAACGGTGGCTCCACCGCGTTCTGGGAGGCCGCCGCATTCGGCCTGGTCGACAAGCGTTCGCTGCACCTGACCTACGGCGAGTTCAGCTCGAAGTTCGCGTCCTGCGTGGCCAAGAACCCGTTCGTCGGCGACCCGATCATCGTCAAGGCCGACGCCGGCAGCGCGCCGGAGCCCACCTCGGACCCGTCGGTCGACGTGGTGGCCTGGGCGCACAACGAGACCTCCACCGGTGTGGCGCTGCCGGTGCAGCGGCCCGCCGGTGACGCACTGGTCCTGATCGACGCGACCTCGGCGGCCGGTGGCCTGCCGGTTGACATCACCGACACCGACGCCTACTACTTCGCGCCGCAGAAGAACTTCGCCGGTGACGGCGGCCTGTGGATCGCGGTGCTGTCCCCGGCCGCGCTGGCCCGCATCGAGGCCATCGCCGGGACCGGCCGGTGGGTGCCCGACTTCCTGTCACTGCCCATCGCGGTGGAGAACAGCCTCAAGAACCAGACCTACAACACCCCGGCGATCGGCACGCTGATCCTGCTGGCCGAGCAGCTCGACTGGCTCAACGGCAACGGCGGTCTGGACTGGGCCGTCGGCCGCACCGCCGACTCGTCGTCGCGGCTGTACACGTGGGCCGAGGCGGCGTCGTTCGCCACTCCGTTCGTCGCCGACCCGAAGCTGCGCTCACAGGTCGTGGGCACCATCGACTTCGACGACGCGGTCGACGCGGCGGCGGTGGCCAAGGTGCTGCGGGCCAACGGCATCGTGGATACCGAGCCGTACCGCAAGCTGGGCCGCAACCAGCTGCGGGTGGCGATGTTCCCGGCCGTCGACCCCGACGATGTCAGCGCCCTGACCCAGTGCGTGGATTGGGTCGTGGAAAGAATCTGAGGGCGGCTTCCCCCCTCGCCCTGCGTGTCTGCGCGGTAACGGGCCGATAACAAAGTAGGGTGCGCAGAGGAGGTCACTATGCGAGAACTCAAAGTCGTCGGGCTCGACGTGGACGGCAAGCGCATCATCTGCGAGGCCTCTGACTCCGGCGACAACTTCGCCATCCGTGTCGACAATCGTCTGCGGGCCGCGGTGCGCGGCGACAAGGCCACCTCCAACCAAACCGAGATCGAGGTCGAGGTGAGCCCAGGGTTGCGCCCCAAGGAGATTCAGTCGCGCATTCGCGCGGGCGCATCGGTGGAGCAGGTGGCCGCGCTGGCCGGTGAGGACATCGAACGGATCCAGCGGTTCGCCAACCCGGTGCTGTTGGAGCGTTCCCGCGCGGCCGAACTGGCGACCGCGGCGCACCCGGTGCTCGCCGACGGCCCGTCGGTGCTGACGCTGCTGGAGACGGTGACCAGCGCGCTGATCTCGCGTGGCCTGGATCCCAACGCGACCAACTGGGATGCCTGGCGCAACGAGGACGGCCGCTGGACCGTGCAGCTGGCCTGGAAGGCCGGTAAGTCGGATCTGCAGGCGCATTTCCGCTTCACACCCGGTTCGCACGGCGGCACGGTCACCGCGTTCGACGACAGCGCCTCGGAACTGATCGATCCCAGCTTCGCGCGCCCGCTGCGACCGGTGGCCGCGGTTGCCCAACTCGACTTCGACGTCACGCCGGTCCCGGTACAGCCTCCGGCTCAGGTGCCGGTGCACCCGTCCCAGGTGCAGATGCCGCCGCAGGCGCCCGCCCCGGCGCCGGTGGTGGCTCAGGTCCCGGCCCCGCCCACGCCCCCGGCCCCCGCCCCACAGGCTCCGGCCGCCCAGGCTCCCGCCCCGATGGCCCCCGACGCCGAGGACGAGGGCGAAACCGAGGTGGCCGAGGCACCGGCTCCGAAACCGCGCCGCGCCCGCAAGGCCAAGCCCACCATCCCGGGTTGGGAAGACGTTCTGCTGGGCGTGCGGTCCGGCACCCAGCGCTGAGCCCGACCACTCGCACCGAACAGCCGCGACCCATCCCCTGTCAGAAGGGTGGTGGGTCGTTGTTGTTGGTGATCCCGCCGGTGGCGGACGGATCGTCGTAGATCCTGCCAGTGGTCGCACGTCGGCCGACGTAGCTGCCATCGGTGGTGCCGTCCCTCGCCGCTGCCGCGAGGGCGAGTTCGGTTGCGTTGCGGGTGCGTTCGGCGTTGATGCGGTATTCGCGGTCTTGGGTGCGGGTGCGGGCCCGGGTGGGCATCATGGCGTCCCAGTGCTCGTCGTGGAGCAGGCTGATGTGTCGTGGTGGTGGGACGTCGGTGTGGATGTTCCAGTGCGGGAACAGGATCGCCGCGCCCGCGGTGGTGACATAGGTGTGCCCGGTCGGTGCGCGCCATTCGGTGCTGCCGTCGGGTCCGGCGGTGACGGTCCAGCCGTTGGGGCCGGTGCGAAATGTTTTGAGTAGATGATGTTCGCGGCAGAGCGGCCGTAGGTTGCCGGGGTGGGTGGGCCCGGCCGGCCACGGGGTGAGGTGATCGATGTCGCAGCGGTGCGCGGGTTTCGAGCAACCGGGGAAGCTGCAGGTTTGCGATTGCATGCGCACGAACGCGGCCAGTGCGGTGGAGGGCCGGTATTGGCGTTCGGCGGGTAGGTCGGCGACTTCGGCCAGGGGCCGGACCTTGGCGCCGGTGGCGATGAGTTCGGCCAGCATGGCGGCCGGGATGACGGCGCCGTCGAGGGTGATGCCGGCGCCGGCGCCGGGGTGGGTGGCGGCGGGCCGGGTGTCGGGCGCGTGTGGTTCAGGGGTCGGCACCGGCGTGGTCTCAGGCTCGGATTCCGGCGCGGCCGGATCGGCAGTGGGCTCGGGCTCCGGCCGATCAGGCCCCGCCGGGGCCGGGGTGGGCTGCGGCCCAGTCTCAGGCGCGGGCCGTGCACCGGACCCGGGCACCTGGTCGGTGAGCGCGTAGATGACGACCGCCGTGGACCGCGGATCCTTGCCGCTGCCTTCGCAGTCGGGGTCTCCGCATTGGCATGCCAACCGCAGTAGGGAGGGGCCGACGATGCCGAGGGTGCCCAGGGCGGCGGCGAGGCGTTCGCGCAGCGGCCGCGGATCATTCGGGCACACGGTGGCGGCCAGATCGTGCAGGCGCTGTTTGACCGCTTCCTTGTCGGTGGCCCGCAATCGCCCCCAGAACGAGCACACCCCGTTCGGGTCATTGCGGTCGTCGAATTCGACGTAGAGATCTTTGGCGGCGGTCTTGGAGCGGATCACCGCGAGGGGATCGAATTTCTGGACCCACAGATCGATTGCCCGGGTCAGTTTTATTTCTGACAGGGTGCCGTAGCGGGCGGCCTCGCACGAGATCGCGGCGTCGATCAACGCCAGGGCTTCCTCGTCGATGACCAGTCGGGTGCGCCAGGCGATCTCGGCGATCACCTTCGCCGATACCGCCCCGGTCGCGAACACCGCCGCGGTGCGGGGTAGCCGCTCCCGCAGTGCCCTACCGATGTGCATCTGGGTGGAGGCGGCGTGCTCGCCCAGATTGCACGCCGCACTCACCTGCGCTTTGGCGTAGGCCCAGCCATCGATCACCGCATGGGCGCTGCCGTCGTCCTCGTCATCACACTGGCGGGCTGTCACCTCGGCGATCAACGCCAACCGATCCGCGGCAGCCATGGCCTCGGCCCGGGTCGCGGCCGTCACCGCCGAGATGAGCGCCTCATCGCTCATCCCCGCCAATGCGACCTGTTCGAACATGTGTTCGATATTACAGAGAGGGTGTGACACGCCAGACGTCTCGGCGAACAAGTACTTGCAGTAGCAAAGTTTTCACACACACGTTAATTTTAAGAGTCGGCGACGTTCGGACCCTGTACAGCCAACATCCCGACCAACGTCCCCTCCGCCGAGATGTTGTTAGTACGCAGTTCACTGGCATATTCATCCAGTTTCTCTCACCACGCAGGGCTTTCAGCGAAGATCAAGATCAAAGAGGTGCGGGTTTGGTCTACGACCGCTATCTTCTTTCCAGCAATCTTTGGAGAGGGTGCAGATGGTCGAGCCGGGGCACGTGGTTCAGCAGTGGCGAGTGTGGCGGTGAGCACCACCGAACAGCGGGAACCCATCCGGCCACCGGACCTGGCCCCTCAGACCGCGGCAGCCAAGTCGTTTCGTCCGGACATCGAGGGCCTGCGCGCCGTCGCCGTGCTGGCTGTGGTGCTGTTCCACGCCGACGTACCCGGGCTGGGCGGCGGGTTCGTCGGCGTCGACGTCTTCTTCGTCATCTCCGGATTCCTTATCACCGGGTTGCTGTGGCGGGAGGCCAGTGCGTCCGGCTCCGTCCGGCTGCGCAAGTTCTTCGCGGCGCGGGCCCGCCGGCTGCTGCCGGCGTCGGCCTTGGTGGGCGTGGTCACCATGGTCGCCGCCGCACTGCTGCTGCCCCCGCTGCAGGTCCGCGCCGTAACGATCGACGGCATCACCAGTGCGCTGTACGTCAGCAACTACTGGTTCATCGGCTCGGGCGTGAAGTACTTCGGCCATCAGAGCGTGCTGTCGCCTTCGCCCTTCCAGCACTACTGGTCGCTGGGCGTCGAGGAGCAGTTCTACCTGGTGTGGCCGCTGCTCATCATCGGCACGGCGTGGATCATCCGGCGCCGGCGCAAGCACACCGACAAGACCGCGGCCACGGCCTCGGTGCGGCCGTACCTGGTACTGCTCGCGTCGGTCGCGATCGTGTCGTGGGCGCTGTCGGTCTTCTTCACCTACCTCATCCCTCCGCTGGCCTTCTTCTCGCTGCCCACCCGGGCCTGGCAGTTGGCCGTCGGCGGCCTGGTTGCGCTCACCGTCATCTACTGGCGCCGGATACCGACACCGGCGGCGGCCTTCCTCGGCTGGACCGGGCTGGTGCTGATCCTGGTCACCTGCGTCATGTTGACCGGCGAGACCCGCTACCCCGGATTCGCAGCGATGGTGCCCACCCTGGGCGCGGTGCTGGTGCTCGGCGCCGGCTGCGCGGCGCCGACACAGGGCTGCGGCCGTGTGCTCGGTCTGGCCACCATGGGGTGGATCGGCCGGGTGTCGTACTCGTGGTACCTGTGGCACTGGCCGGTGCTGGTGCTCACGCCACCCCTGCTGGGCCATCAGATCGGGCTGCCCACCAAGCTGGCCGCGGTCCTGGTCTCCCTGGGACTGGCGGTGCTCACCTTGCGTTTCGTGGAGAACCCGCTGCGGTTCGCCGACCGCATCCGCAACTCTCCGCGGGCCGGCCTGTCGCTGGGCGCGGCCTGCACCGCGGTCGCGGTGGCCGTCGGCGGGCTGCTGATGACGTGGACGCCGCACCCGGTCGGCCACGGCCCGGCGATCAAACCGGTGACGATCACCTCGACACCCGTCCCACCGGGCTCCGGCCCGGCCGCCTACGACGCCGAGGTCGCGAATGTGTTCGGCCAGGTCCAGGCGGCAGTCGCCAATTCTCTTGACGTCGAACAGGTTCCGTCAAACCTCGACCCGCCGCTGACCGATCAGGCCGCCCAGCAGATGGGCATCCTGACCAAGGGCTGCCTGCGCGTACTGCCGTTTGATTCCGGTCATCCGGAGTGCGTCGCGGGAGATACCTCCTCCGCGACCACAGTGGCGTTGATCGGCGACTCCCGCGCGGCAATGTTCAACCCGGCGTTCCTGCAGCTCGCCGATCAGCGACACTGGCGGCTGATCATGATGGCAAAGGCGGGGTGCCCGATAACGGACCTGCGGATCAACGCGCACTTCAACACGCTGGCCGAGCAGATGCAGCGGTGCGCGGCGTGGCGCGAGGGCATCCTGGCTCGACTGGCCGTCGAGAAACCGCAGCTCGTCGTGGTGAGCACGTCCCGTGCCTACGACGCCGACGGCGCCCACGTGCTGATCCCGGGATTGAAGCGCTACGACCAGGCCTGGCTCAACAGTCTCAACGGTCTGGTGCGGGAACTGCGCGGCATCGGCGCCAAGGTGTTGGTGCTCGGTACGACGGCGGATCCGCCGGGCCCGGTGCCGCTGTGCCTGTCCGGGCACCTCGACGACGCCACCGCGTGCACCGCACGACGCAATCCGGCACACGGACCCGGCATCGAGGCCGAGCGGGCGGCCACCGAGTCCGCCGGCGGCCAGTACGCCGACGTGACCGAGCTGTTCTGCAGCGCCGACCGCTGCCCGTCCATCGTCGGCAACACCATGGTGTACTTCGACGCCGGTCACCTGACCCGGCAATACGCCGAACTGCTGACGCCGGTGATGGGCGCCCTGGCAGATCGCACGCTGGCCCAGAACTGATACACGAAAGGGAAGGCGTTCGCCTTCCCACTCTCAACTTATAGCGCACCCCGGGGCTTGCGGCAAGACCCGGATCATGCCGCAAAATCGCTCCCCTGAAAGCACATTCACCGCTCAGGGGGTCGCGAATGCGGGTCATGCTCTACACATTCGGTTCGCGTGGGGACGTCCAGCCGCTGCTCGCGCTGGCGCTGCAATTGCAGAACCTCGGCGCCGAAGCACTCATCTGCGCGCCGCCGGATTTCACCGGTCTGCTCACCGACGCCGGAGTGCCGACGCTGCCGACGGGGCCGTCGGTCCGAGAACTCGTGCACGTCCGCAAGGCCACGCCGAAGGACGCGCCGACGCTCGCTGCCGAACTGGTGGCCGATCAATTCGCACTTCTCGACGCAGCCCGTGACTGTGACGCCATCGTCGCAACCGGGCTCATGCCGGCCGGCATGCGCTCGGTCGCCGAGCTGTCGAACATCCCGTACCGATGCGCGATCTTCACACCGCAGGTGCTGCCGTCACCGGACTACCGCCCGCTGCCCCGTCCGGGTAAGCCGTTCCCCGAGGGCGAGACCGACAACCGGGTGCTGTGGGATCTGGACGCCGAGAAGATCCGGGTGCTCTACGGCCCGCCGTTGAACGCGCACCGGGAGGCGGCCGGACTGCCGCCGGTGACCAACGTGCGTGATCACACCTTCACCCGCTCGCCGTTGCTTGCGGTCGACCCGGTGCTCAGTCCGTGGCAGCCGAGCCCCGAATTGAACGTCGAACAGACCGGCGCCTGGATCGTGCCCGACACCCGTCCACTGCCGCATGACCTGCGGGCATTCCTGGATGCGGGCGAGCCCCCGGTTTACGTCGGCTTCGGTAGCGTCACCGCACCCGAGGACGCGTCCCGGGTCGCCGTCGAGGCCATCCGCGTACTGGGGCTGCGCACGGTCCTGGGCGCGGGCTGGGCGGGGCTGACGACCGACGAACCGGACTGCATCGTCGTCGGTGAGGTCAACCACCAAGACCTATTCGGCCAAGTGGCGGCGGTGGTACATCACGGCGGAGCCGGCACCACGACCACCGCGGCCCGCAAGGGCGCGCCGCAGGTGGTGATCCCGCAGATCGTGGACCAACCGTACTGGGCCTCCCGGGTGGACGCGTTGGGCATCGGCGTCGCGCACCGGGACCCGACGCCGACAACCACCTCACTCGCGCGGGCGCTTAGGCTGGTACTGACTCCCGCGACCCGAAACCGAGCGATGGCCACGGCCGAACGCATCTGCACCGACGGGGCAACGACGGCCGCGACGAAACTACTGAACCTGTGAGCCACACCATACGAAACAACAAGGGGCACATGTCAACCCACGACTACCAAGCCGAACTCCAGGCCGAGCGCGACTATGTCGACGCGCTCTACGCCCGACTCGACGGCGACCGGGCGCGTGCCAAGGACCTCTACGCGGCGGCGTTGCGCGGTGACATCGATAAGCAGGATGGCTCGACCCTGGTGAACCGGGACGCCCACGTCCGCGCGCTGGGCAAAGAGGTCAGCAGGCTCGATGTGGCAGACAGCGGATTGTGCTTCGGGCAACTGGAGAGCATCGACGGTGAGCGGTCCTACATCGGCCGACTGGGACTGTTCGACAACGAGAACGACTACGAGCCGCTGCTGCTGGACTGGCGGGCCCCCGCCGCCCGGCCGTTCTACGTGGCCACCGCCGCCAGTCCGGAGGGCATGCGGCGGCGCCGTCAGTTCCACACCCGCGGACGTCAGGTGCTGGATTTCACCGACGAGGTCCTGGGCCGGCCCGGTCCCGATGAGCCGGACGGATCGAGCGATGCGGCGCTGCTGGCAGCGGTCAACGCACCGCGCACCGAGGGGATGAGCGACATCGTCGCCACCATCCAGGCCGAGCAGGACGAGATCATCCGGCTGGACCACCCGGGTGTGCTGATCATCGAGGGCGGTCCGGGTACCGGCAAGACGGTCGTGGCGCTGCACCGGGTGGCTTACCTGCTCTACACCCAGCGGGAGCGGATGGAACGCCATGGTGTGCTGGTGATCGGGCCCAGCCCGGCGTTCCTCAACCACGTCGGTCGGGTGCTGCCCTCGCTCGGCGAAACCAACGTGGTGTTCATGACCACCGGCGACCTGGTCCCCGGTCTGCACACCACCGGCGAGGACACACCCGAGGCTGCGCGCGCCAAGGGCTCGCTGAAGATGCTGGACGTGCTGGCCGCCGCCGTCGCCGATCGCCAGCGCACCCCCGAGGAACCGCTGCCGATCAAACTGGCCGATGTCACCGTGCAGATCGACGCCGGGATCGCCGGGTGGGCGATCCAGGAGGCGCGCGAAGCCGGGATGCCGCACAACGACGCCCGGGCGGTGTTCGTCGATGTGGTGACCTGGGCGCTGACCGAGCGGGCCATCGCCCGAATCGGGAAGGGCTGGTTGACCCGTGACGACAAACAGGCCTGGGAGCATCTGCGCGCCGAGCTGATCGACGAACTCGAAGACCACGACGGGTTCAAGGCCGCGCTGGACGAGCTGTGGCCCGAGCTCACCCCGGAAGCCCTGCTGGCAGACCTCTACGAATCCCCGGATCGGCTGCAGGCCGCGGGCGCCGACGAGTCGCTGCTGCGTGCCGACGGCCGGGCCTGGACCGTCTCGGACGTCCCGCTGCTCGACGAGCTGGTGGACTTGCTGGGCGGGATCAAACCCGATGCCGCGGCGGAGAAGGAGCGACAGGAGGAGGCCGCGTACGCGGCGGGCGTGCTGGACCTGATGGTGGCCCGCGAGGACCTGATGGACGATGAGGATCATCTGATCGCCGCCGACCTCATCGGAGCCGAGGAGCTGGCCGACCGGTTCATCGAGCAGGACAACCGTGAACTGGCCGAACGTGCTGCCGCGGACCGGGATTGGACCTACCGGCACGTGGTGGTCGACGAGGCCCAGGAGCTCTCCGAGATGGACTGGCGGGTATTGATGCGACGCTGCCCGGCCCGGTCGTTCACCATCGTCGGCGATCTGGCGCAACGCCGCTCCGAGGCCGGCGCCCGGAGCTGGGAGGCCATGATGTCCCCATACGTGAAGGACCGCTGGGCGTACCGGCCGTTGACCGTGAACTACCGCACCCCGGCCGAGATCATGGCCGTCGCCGGCGCGGTGCTCGCCGAGTTCGCCCCCGGCATCCAGCCGCCGGTATCGGTGCGTTCGTGCGGCGTCCAGCCGTGGTCGAAGAAGGTGACCGAGGACGAATTGGATTCTGCCATAGCAGAATTCGTCTCTGAAGAAGCGACGAGGGAAGGCACCAGTGTGGTCATCGGCCCGCCCGGGGTACCCGGGACGGTGTCCGCGGCATTGACCAAGGGTCTGGAATTCGATGCGGTGCTGGTGGTCGAACCGGACCGAATCCTGGCCGACGGGCCACGCGGGGCCGCCGAACTCTACGTCGCCCTCACCCGCGCCACCCAGCGCCTCGGCGTGCTGCACCATGGGGATCTGCCGGAGTCACTGTCGGGTCTTGACCTGAAGTGAAGTTCAGGTCCTAGCGTTGCGGGCATGAGTTCGATCGGACTGGCCAGCAGCCTGCCCTACACCGATGACGTCGCCGCAGTCGCCCGGGAGGCCCGGCGCGCAGAGGAACTCGGGTACGCCACCCTGTGGCGGTCCGGAGTCCTGCCGATGGTCGCGGAGGCGGTGCGCGCCACCACCACGATTCCGGTGGCCACCGGGATCATCCCGGTGTCGCGGGTGCCGGCGGCCGACGTCGTGGCGACACATGCCGAGCTGCCTCCGGGCCGGTTCATCGTGGGAATCGGTGGCGCACAAGGCTATCGGCCGCTGGAGACCGTGGGCGGCTACCTCGACGAACTGGACGCCGCGGGCGTGCGGGCCGGGGTCCTGGCCGCCCTCGGACCGAAGATGCTGACGCTGGCCCAGGAACGCTCCGGCGGCGCCTATCCGTACCTCGTCACACCGCAGTACGTGACGATTGCCAGACAGCTGCTCGGGCCGGACCGGACACTGGCGGTGTTACTCATGGTGATACCACTGACCGACCGCGAGGACGCGCGCCGTGCCGCCGCCGGCCCCCTGGAGTTCCTGGCATCACAGGGCGGCTACCGTCGAAACCTGTTGCGCCAGGGCTTCACCGAGGCAGACATCGATCTGGTCAGCGACCGCCTGCTGAACGGCATCTCGGCGTGGGGCGGGCCCGAGCGGATCGCCGACCGGATCGCCGATCACCACGCCGCAGGCGCAGATCAGGTGGTGCTACGCATCGTCGGGGCCGACGACATCCCGGCGTGGCAGAAGAAATTCGCCGAGCTACTGCTGAATTAGGACAGCGCCAGCGCCAGCACCGTCACCCAGCCGACCGCGACACCGACGCCGGAACCCAGCACGAACCACCGCCACACCGGCAGCCGGCGCCAGCCCCACACCGTGGGGGCCAGTCCGCCGACGGCGACCAGATTCAGCCCCACCGCGAGCAGCGGGTGGATCCGGATCAGCCCGAGGCTGAGCACCACGATCGCGACCCCGACCACGCCCGCGACGAAAGCCGCGACCGTCAGGCCCGTCCCCCACGGCGTCTCGGTTCTGGTCACGGATTCAACCTAGCGCGCTCGTAGAAGGCCAGCGCGGCGGCGGTGGCGACGTTGAGCGAATCGGTGCCCCGGGACATCGGAATCCGCACCCGCACATCGGCGGACCGCATGGTGTGTTCCTTGAGTCCGGGCCCCTCGGCGCCGACCATCATCGCCACCCTGTCCTCCATCAGGTCGGCCATCGCTGCCGCCAGCGTCGGGGCAGACGGGTTCGGCGTCATCGCGAGAACCCGGAAGCCCTTGTCGCGCAACACCTGCAGATCGTCGGGCCAGGACTGCGCCCACGCGTAGGGCACCAGCAACGCGTGCCCCATCGACACCCGGACCGCGCGCCGGTACAGCGGGTCGGCGCAGCCGGTGCCGAACAGCACACCGTCGATCCCCAGCCCGGCGGCATTGCGGAAGATCGACCCCAGGTTCTCGTGGTCGTTGACGCCCTCGAGCACCGCGACGGTGCGGGAACCGGCGATGATCTCGTCGACGGACAGTTCCCCGGGCCGGGGCGCGGCGGCCAGCACGCCGCGGTTGAGGTGGAAACCCACCGCCGCGGCCATCACCTCAGCCGACGCCCGGTAGTACGGGACGTCCACGCCGTCGAGGTCGGCCGCCAACTCACCGAGGCGGCGATCGGTGCCCAGCAGGGCGCGCGGACGGAACCGGGAGGCCAGCATGCGCTGCACCACCAGCACACCCTCGGCGATCACCAGCCCCTTGCCGCTGGGCAGGTCGGGACGGCGGTCGACGCTGTTGAGGTCACGGAAGTCATCGAGGCGCGGATCGGCGGGATCCTCGATGTCGAATACGTCGGCCAGGTCAGGCGCCTTCGTCCACGATGGCGAGCATCAGATCGGCGGCAGCCAGCAAGGTGGCCCGCTCCTCGGCGGTGAGTTCGGCCAGGCGTTGGGCCAACCATTCCCGGCTGGCCCGGCGCTCGGCCTCGATCAGCTCGGTGCCACTGGCCGACACCGAGATCAGCACCTGCCGGCCGTCGTCGGGGTGGGCGCTGCGGTCGATGAAGCCCACATCCACCAGCGAGGCGATCACCCTGGTCATCGACGGCGGACGGACCCGCTCGCGGGCGGCCAGCGCGCCGGGGGTCATCGGGCCTTCCTTGGCCACGGTGGCCAGCGCCGACAACTGGGTCAGCGACACCGGCGAATCGGGTCGCCGGAAGCGGAGCTGACGGGCCAGACGCACCACAGCCAACGAGAGATCACTCGCCAGTCGAGGGTCGACGTCGTCTGCCACAGGTCCGAACAATACCCAGCGGCCATCGACTAGGTTGAATCCCGATGTCTGCGAACACGTCGCCGGAGCCGCCCCCGCTGCCCCCGCGACTGCTCGAGCCGGTGCCGGTGATCGGTGTGATCGCGGTGGGCTGGCTGATCGCGCTGGTGCTGGCGTTCACAGTCCCCGACCTGCACGACTGGCGGCCGATCACGGTGGCCGGCCTCGGTGTCGGTCTGCTCGGCACCTCCATCTTCCTGCTGCAACGACGCGCCGCACGCCGCGGCGATCGGGGTGCGCAGCAGGGACTGACCTGATTCGAGGAGCACATATGGGAGCCGACCTGCTGCAGGCGGAGATCCAGATCGACGCGCCGGTGGCCGAGGTCTGGGAGCTGGTCTCCGACCTGCGCCGGATGCCGGAGTGGAGCCCGCAATGCCGGGCCATGAAGATGTTCGGCCCGCTGCGGGCCGGTGCCCGGACCATCAACTGGAACCGCCGAGGCCTGCTGTTCTGGCCGACGACCTGCACCATCGTGGAGGTCGACCCGGAGCGCAAGCTCACCTTCCGGGTGGACGCCAACGGCACCGAATGGAGCTACGAACTCGAACCGGTCGGCGGCGGCACCCGGGTGGTGGAGAGCCGTCGTGCACCCAACGGGATCAAGAAGGTCTCGACGGTGCTGGTGAACGCCGCGATGGGCGGGGTGCCCAGCTTCGAGGTGGAGCTCGTCGACGGGATGAACGAGTCCCTGTCGCGGATCAAGGCCGCCGCCGAAGGCGCTTAGGGGCCGGCCGAAGGCGCCTAGGGCTCAGCCGAAGGCGCTCAGGTCGGGTCGATGACGCCGTCGTCGTAGGGCACGAAGGCGGGTGATCCCATACCGGCCGGCACCGGGGTGTCCGAGTGGGCACCGCAGCCGTATTCGCATTCGACCACGCGGCCGTCGGCGGACATCTCGTTGCAGCACACCCCGAACAGGGTGCCCAGCGATCCGGTCAGCGGTACGTAGAAGCCGCAGTCGCGGCACACCCGGCGGGTGGCGCGGGCCATCGCCGACGACGGACCGAACTCGCCTTCGTGCCAGCGTTCGGCGGCGTCCAGGCGGCCTTCCAGGCTGAGCACCCGACGCCGTCCCAGCCCCACCTCACCGGCGATCTCGTCGAGTTCGGGATCCCCGCTGGACATATGGCCGGGGACCAGCCGCGGGTCATCCGGCGGGGTGGCCAGCAGGTCGCCCGGGCTGAGGTCGCCGGGCTGCACGCGCTGGTCCCACGGCACCCACTGGGGTGCGAGCAGCGCCGTCGGGCCGGGCACCAGCACGACCTCACTGATGGTGACGTGATCGGTACCGGGATAGCCGGCCACCACCACGGCCCACTGCCAGCCCTGATACCCGGGCAGCACGGCGAGGAAGCGGTGCGTCGCCGCGGTGGGGTCCTCGAAGACCGCGCCGAGGTACTCGCCGACGGTGTCTTCGCCGCTGAACTCCTCGATCGCACTGCGGGCGGAGTCGACGGCACCCATGAGCAGTGCCTCCAGCGCCGGCGGCCGCTGTTGCGCCTGCGCGGTGTCCGGGGCCTGGTCGGTCGCTTCGGTCATGCTGTCCATCGGTGTCCATATTGCCTGACCATGTGCGTCAGAGCCACACCGGTGGCCTGCACACGGCCGCCCGGGCTTTAAGGGACAATCGGTGTCGTGTCTTCCCGGGATCCCCGCTACTACCCGCCGCGGCCTCCGTCCGGCGATGAGCATCCCGGCATGGCCAACTATCCGAGCGACGGGGAGATGCCCCGGCGCGGGGCGGGCAGGCAGCAGACTCCGAGCGCGAACCGCTGGTTGCCGCCGCTGGACGATGAGACCAGACAGCGCCGCACCGAGCCCCCGCCGCGCGCCGGTACTGCCGCGGGTGAGCGCATCACGGTGACCCGTGCGGCTGCGGCGCGCAGCCGGGAGATGGGCTCGAAGATGTACGGCCTGGTGCACCGGGCGGCGACCGCGGACGGTGCGGACAAGTCCGGGCTGACGGCGCTGACGTGGCCGGTGGTCGCCAACTTCGCGGTGGACGCCGCGATGGCCGTCGCCTTGGCCGATACGTTGTTCTTCGCGGCGGCTTCGGGCGAGAGCAAGAGCAAGGTCGCGCTCTATCTGCTCATCACCATCGCACCCTTCGCGGTGATCGCCCCGCTGATCGGTCCGGCGCTGGACCGTCTGCAGCATGGCCGCCGGGTCGCGCTGGCGGCGTCGTTCGCGCTGCGCACGGTGCTCGTGGTGGTACTGATCGCCAACTTCGACGGCACAGAAGGCAGCTTCCCGTCCTGGGTGCTCTATCCCTGTGCACTGGGAATGATGGTGTTGTCCAAGTCATTCAGCGTGTTACGCAGTGCCGTGACGCCGCGGGTGCTGCCCCCGAGCATCGATCTGGTCCGGGTGAACTCGCGGTTGACGACGTTCGGTCTGCTCGGCGGCACGGTGATCGGCGGCGGCATCGCGGCCGGCGCGCAGTATCTGCTCAAGCTCGCCGAACTGCCCGGGGCGCTCTACGTGCTGGTGGCCGCAACCATCGGTGGCGCCGTGCTGTCGATGCGCATCCCGAAGTGGGTGGAGGTCACCGCCGGTGAGGTGCCGGCCACCCTGAGCTATCACGGCGGCACCGATCAGTTGCGCCGCCATCCGCAACGCGAGGCGGCCCGACAGCCGCTGGGCCGCAACATCATCACCGCGCTGTGGGGCAACTGCACCATCAAGGTGATGGTGGGATTCCTGTTCCTCTACCCCGCGTTTGTGGCCAAGGCGCACGGGGACGGCGGCTGGGAGCAGCTGCGCATCCTCGGCCTGATCGGCGCCGCGGCAGCGATCGGCAACTTCGCCGGCAATTTCACCGCGGCCCGGCTCAAACTGGGACGCCCGGCGCTGCTGGTGGTGCGCGCCGCGATCGCGGTGACGCTGGTGGCGCTGGCCACCGCGCTCACGGCGAACCTGCTGGTGGCCGCCGTCGCGACCCTGATCACCTCGGGCGCCAGCGCCATCGCCAAGGCCTCCCTGGACGCGTCCCTGCAAGACGACCTGCCCGAGGAGTCCCGGGCGTCGGCGTTCGGGCGGTCGGAGTCGGTGCTGCAGCTGGCCTGGGTGATCGGCGGCGCGACCGGAGTCCTGATCTACACCGAATTGTGGGCCGGGTTCACCACCATCACCGCGATCCTGATCCTCGGGCTGGCCCAGACGTTGGTCAGCTACAACGGCGCATCGCTCATCCCCGGGTTCGGCGGCAACCGCCCCGTCCTGGCCGAAACCGAAGGCGGACACGTGAATTATCCCGGCAGCACGGCGGCGGGCACTCGATGAAGAAAGGCGTGGCGATCCTCGCGGTCCTTACCCTGCTCGCATCGGTCGGCACCGGCGTGCTGGTGTGGCAACTCAGCCGGGACAGCGGGCCGCACTACCCCGAGATCAGTGCCTACTCGCACGGGCACACCGTCCGGGTGGGCCCGTTCCTGTACTGCCCGGTCCTCGACCTGGACGACTGCGATTTCCCGGAAACCACCGCGGATCTGGCACTGAATACGCGGCACCCGGTGCAGCTGGCGGTCGACCCGGCGATCGCGCGGGGGCCCTGGTTGTTGGTGCGCACCTACGAGGATGCCGCGGCCCCGGTGGTGCAGGAATTCCGTCCGGGCGCCGCCAAGACGGTCAAGATCCCCAGCGTCGACGCCCGCTTCGGCAAGTTGACCGGGATCGTCGTGCAGCTGCCCACGCTGGTGCGCGACGAGGCGGGCAACGAATTCCCGGTGCCACACGCCGAGTGGTCGGTGCGCACCACGTGGGATACCGACGAGGAGTATTCGGAGTCGGTGACGGACTTTCAGCCCGCGGAGTGACCGGCCGGGACCTCTTCACCGGGCCTGGTCGGCCCGGGCGGGGTACCGTCACCGAAAGGCCTGCCGCCCAACGATTCCCGGCCGTGCGGGGTCAGCCAGTTGGCCAGCTCCGGCCCCTTCGGGACGATGCGGGTGGGATTGATGTCGGTGTGCACCATGTAGTAGTGCTGCTTGATCTGCACGAAATCGATGGTGTCGCCGAAGCCGGGGGTCTGGAACAGGTCGCGGGCGTAGGCCCACAGCACCGGTAGCTCGGTGAGCTTGGACCGGTTGCACTTGAAATGCCCGTGGTAGACGGGGTCGAAGCGGGCCAGCGTGGTGAACAGCCGGACATCGGCCTCGGTGATGGTGTCGCCCACGAGAAACCTTTGCCCGCTCAGCCTTTCGGTCAGCCAGTCCAGTGCGGTGAACAGCCGGTCATACGCGGCGTCGTAGGCGTCTTGGGAACCGGCGAACCCGCAGCGATACACGCCGTTGTTCACCTCGGTGTAGATGCGCTGGGCGACCTCGTCGATCTCGTCCCGCAGGGGCTCCGGGTAGAGCTGTGGGGCGCCCTCTCGGTGGTGGGCGGTCCACTCGGTGGAGAAGTCCAGGGTGATCTGCGCGAAGTCGTTGGTGACCACCGCGCCGGTGGGCACGTCGACGATCGCGGGCACCGTGACGCCCTTCGGGTAGTCCGGGATGCGCTTGTTGTAGGCGTCGCGCAGATAGTGGATACCCAGCACCGGGTCCACACCACCGGGGTCCAGATCGAACGTCCAACTGCGCTCATCGTGGGTGGGCCCACAAAAGCCGATGGAGAGAGCGTCTTCCAGGCCGAGCAGGCGCCGCACGATGATGGTCCGGTTGGCCCACGGGCAGGCCCGCGCGACCACCAGCCGGTACCGGCCGGGTTCGACCGGATAACCGTCGGCACCGTCGGCGGTGATCCGATCAGTTATGTAGTTGGTGTCCCGGTTGAAATCACCCTGGGGGTTCACGTAGGCCATACGGCCAGTGTGCCCCGCGGGCGGCGTGTCAGGCGTCGAGTTCGCGGGCGACGGCCTTGACCACCTCGGACACCCGCCGGGCCACCTTGCGGTCGGGGTACTTACCCTTGCGCAGCTCGGGCTGGATGGTGTTCTCCAGCAGGGTGATCAGGTCGCCGACCATGCCGTGCAGCTCGTCCGGAGTGTGCTTGTGCTCGACGGTCGCCGCCTCGCGCCGGGTCCGGGACAGGCTCGGCGGCGGATCGAGCAGCCGGACCTGCAGCGCCTGCGGGCCACGGCGCCCGGCAGCCAGGCCGAACTCGACCTTCTGGCCGGCCTTGAGTCCCTCGACACCCGACGGCAGCGCCGACGAACGCACGTATACGTCCTCGCCATCCTCCTGAGAAAGGAAGCCGAAGCCCTTCTCGGAGTCGTACCACTTCACCTTGCCGGTTGGCACTGCGCTCACCCGTCCGTCTTGATAGATCACATAAGTAATGCGTCCCGCCTGCGCAGGACGCAATGCGGAAGATCCTAACAAGTAGGCTAGTGCGACAGCCTGGAGGAGACCATGCGCCTAGTACTGAACGTCATCTGGTTGATCTTCGGTGGCCTCTGGCTGGCGCTGGGCTACTTCCTGGCCGGGATCATCTGCTTCATTCTCATCGTCACCATCCCGTTCGGATTCGCCGCGTTCCGCATCGGCGTCTACGCGCTGTGGCCGTTCGGTTACAAGGTGGTCGACAAGCCCGGCGTGCGACCGGGCGCCACCGTCGGCAACATCATCTGGCTGCTCGTCGCCGGTATCTGGTTGGCGATCGGCCATGTCATCTCCGCGATCGCGTATGCGATCACGATCATCGGTATCCCCCTTGCGATCGCGACGATCAAGTTGATCCCGGTGTCGCTGATGCCGCTTGGCAAGGAGATCGTGCCCACCGACGAGCCCTTTGCCGGGGTGTCGCGGTGAGCCTGACCGACCTCGGATTGCCCATGCCGGGACGCGCCCCCGCCCCGGGGATGCCCGCCGACGGCCCGCTGCTGGACACCTACGGCCGGATCGCCACCGATCTGCGGGTGTCCCTGACCGACCGCTGCAATCTGCGCTGTACCTATTGCATGCCGGCCGAGGGCCTGCAGTGGCTGCCCGACAGCCAGCTGCTGAGCGCCGACGAGCTGGCCCGGCTGTTGCGCATCGCGGTGACCCGGCTCGGCATCACCAGCATCCGGTTCACCGGGGGCGAGCCACTGGTGTCCCCGCATCTGGAGCAGACCATCACCGCCGCTGCCGCGCTGCGGCCACGCCCGGAGATCGCGGTCACCACCAACGGTCTCGGACTGGCACGCCGGGCCGCGCAGCTGAAGAAGGCCGGACTGAACCGGGTCAACGTCTCCCTGGACACCGTCAACGCCGAGCACTTCGCGCAGATAACCCGACGGGACCGGCTGGCCGATGTGCTGGCCGGTCTGGCCGCCGCCGCCGAAGCCGGCCTGGGTCCGGTCAAGGTCAACGCGGTGCTCGACCCGCGGACTGGCCTCGATGACGTGGTGCCACTGCTGTCCTTCTGTCTCGAGCACGGCTATCAGCTCCGGATCATCGAACAGATGCCGCTGGACGCCGGACACGAGTGGACGCGCGCGAAGACCATCGAGGCGGACACCGTGCTGAGCGCGCTGCGCCGGCACTTCGATCTGGCACCCGATCCCGGCCCGCGCGGGTCGGCGCCGGCACAGTTGTGGCGGGTCAACGGCGGCGAGGGCACCGTCGGCGTCATCGCCTCGGTCTCGGAGTCGTTCTGTGGTGCCTGCGATCGCACCCGGTTGACCGCCGACGGCCAGATCCGCAGCTGCCTGTTCTCCACCACCGAGACCGACCTGCGCGCACTGTTGCGCGGCGGCGCCGACGACGACGCGGTGGAGGCGGCGTGGCGGACGGCGATGTGGGCCAAACCGGCCGGGCATGGCATCAACGATCCGAGCTTCGTCCAGCCGGACCGGCCGATGAGCGCCATCGGCGGGTGAGCATGTCCGAAGTACAGATCACCGTCCGATATTTCGCGGCCGCGCGGGCCGCTGCGGGAATCGAGACCGAAACGTTGCGTTGTCCCACGGGCACCACCATTCACACGCTCGTCGACGGACTCGGCCGGCGCGGACCCGAATTGGCGAAAGTCCTCGCACGCTGCTCTTTCCTGCGCGACGGCGTCGCGGTGCGAGATAAAAACGTCGTGCTCCAAACAACCGAAACGGTCGATGTCTTACCCCCGTTCGCCGGCGGATAGACGTGATTTGTATCACATCACGAAATGATCACGAACTGGCTACCTGCGGTTTGAGTCACGAAAACACCTGCGGAAACGCCCGGATCGCCTGCGCCTTTAAAGTCCTCTCAGAGTTTGCAGCCACCCGAAACGCCGGAACCGCGCCGAGATGACGGTCGACGGGAGAACCGTTACCGTCGTGCCAAGCCGTTCGACCCAAATCGATTGGCCTGCCTCGTCTGATTGCGCCGAGCTCCATCCATCAGCCGAGGGCCAACACGAACCACTGGATGGAGGCGGGGGACCCACCGGTCCGCCGACAAGCAGACCAGGAACTGCAGTACCGGTTCCTTGGGGTGAAGCCAGAAGACGTCGCAAGACGCCGAAGGCCGGGCAACCTCTCCTGCCCGAACCCGACAGCTGACCTCGCGGGCGCTGACGAGAGGAACTTTGCGTTTCATGAGTGGACGGCACCGTAAGCCCACGACATCTTCCGTAAGCGTCGCCAAAATCGCCTTCACCGGTGCGGTCATCGGCGGCGGCAGCCTGGCCCTCGCCGGTCAGGCCGGCGCCGCGACTGACGGCGAATGGGACACCGTCGCCAGCTGCGAGTCCGGCGGTAACTGGGCCATCAACACCGGCAACGGCTACCACGGTGGGCTGCAGTTCTCCCCCAGCACCTGGTCCGGTCACGGCGGCGGCGAGTTCGCCCCGACCGCGTACCTGGCCACCAAGGAAGAGCAGATCGCCGTTGCCGAGCGCGTCCTGGCCAGCCAGGGCAAGGGCGCATGGCCCACGTGCGGACGCGGCCTGTCCGGTGCCACCCCGCGCAACGTGGTGAACGAGCCCGCCCCCCAGGCACTGGACAACCCGCTGATCAACGGCGAGCTCCCGCCGCCGCCTCCGCCGGCACCCGCACCGTTCGATGCTTTCGCCGCTCCGGCCCCGATGCCGCTGGACGCCCCGCTGCCCCCGGCACCGGCTCCCGAGCCCCTGCCGCCGGCCCCCGCCCCGCTCCCGCCGGCCCCCGAGGCCGCTCCGGTGGCGGTAGCCGCTCCGCTGGATGCCCCGCTGCCCGTCGAGGCACCGCTGCCCCCGGCCCCGCCCGCCGACGTCGCCCTGGCGGCCGCTCCGGCCCCGCTGCCCATCGACGCACCGCTGCCCCCGGCCCCGATGCCTCCGGTGGACGCCCCGCTGCCCCCGGCCCCGGCCGCGCCCGTCGTGTTCGACGCGCCGCTGACGCCCGAGCAGCTGGCCTCGCTGCCGATCATCCAGGTCGCCGACTGGGATGTCGCGGCCGACTCGGCCCCGGCCGACCAGCCTCAGCTGTGGGCCCTGCACGACGCCCCGCTTCCGCAGGAGCCCGTGTTGCCGGCACCGGCCCCGACTCCGGCACCCGCCCCGGCCCCGATCGCCGCTCCGGCACCCGATCCGCTGGCCCCGCTCAACGGCGTCGCGGTGCCGCAGCCGGTGATGGATGTCGCCAACCAGGCGATCTCCGGCGAGCTGCCGATCCCGGCCGAGGGTGTCCCGCACCTGATCAGCCCGGAGAACCTGGCACCCGGCACCACCATGGATCCGAACGCGCTGCCCGACGAGAGTGCGAACGTCAGCTACCTGCGCCAGATCTGGAACGCCGTGCAGTCCCAGCAGATCTCCGGCCGCGACGCCCTGCTCGCGGTGGCCACCCAGCGCTCGCTGACCGGTACCGCTCCGGAACTGCCGCCCGGCGCGGTCATCGCGCCGCCGGCTGCTCCCCCGGCTCCCGGTGCGCCGCTGCCGGCCCCCGCGCCGCTGCCGGCCCCGTAAGACGATCGATTCCGAAGCCGCGCTCCCACCGGGGGTGCGGCTTCGGTGTTTCTGGGCCGGATTTCCGGCCGGGCGCTAGGCCGAGTTGACCCATTCATCGGACCCGTCGGCGAAATGCTGGTGCTTCCACACCGGCAGCCGGTCCTTGACGACGTCGACCAGCAGCGCACAGGTCTGGAACGCCGCCCGCCGGTGATCGGCGGCCACCGCGACGACCAGCGCCGCGTCCCCGATGCGCAGATCGCCGATGCGATGGCTGACCGCGACCGCCCGCACACCCTCACACTCCGCGGCGACCTCGTGCACGACGTCGGTGAGGGTCTGCAGCGCCGACGGATGCGCCTCGTACTCCAGGCGGGTCACCGACCGCCCACCGTCGTGGTCGCGGACGACACCGGCGAATCCCACGACGGCGCCGGCAGCGGCGTGGGCCACCAGGTCCTCGTGTTCGGTCAGCGAGATCGGGTCGGCGGACAGGCCGACCCGCACAACGTCAGCGGACATGGTCTCCCCCGGCCAGTTGGTCCACGGCATGGTCGAGGACGTCGGCCAGCACTCCGAGCCCGTCCTTCACCCCGCCGGTCGAACCCGGCAGGTTGACGACCAGTGTGCGCCCGCGGACGCCGCAGACACCACGGGACAGCACCGAGGTCGGCACCTGCGGCAGCCCGGAGCGCCGGATCGCGTCGGCCAGTCCCGGGATCTGGAAGTCGACGAGCGCGGCGGTGGCCTCCGCGGTGCGATCGGTGGGTGAGATTCCGGTGCCGCCGGAGGTGATGATGACCTGGACCTGGGCGTCGAACGCGGCCTGCAGCGCCTCGCCGACCGCGCTGCCGTCGGCGACCACCACCGGGGCGGGCACGTCGTAGCCGCGGCTGGTCAGCCAGTCCACGATCACCGGCCCGGTGCGGTCGGAGTAGACGCCGGTGGCCGCGCGGGTGGAGGCGATGATCACCCGGGCGGTCCTCACGGCTGCCAGGTTCCGGTCTTACCGCCCTCTTTGCGCAGCACGTGGATGTCCTCGATGCGCGCGGCCGGGTCGACGGCCTTGATCATGTCGTACACGGTCAGGGCGGCCACGCTCACCGCGGTCAGCGCCTCCATCTCGACGCCGGTGCGGTCGGTGGTGCGCACGGTGGCGGTGATGGTGACGTCGGTCTTGTCGACGGCGAAGTCGACGTCGACGCCGGTCAGTGCCAGCTGATGGCAGAGCGGGATGAGATCGCTGGTCCGTTTGGCCGCCATGATCCCGGCGACGCGCGCCGTCGGCAGCGCGTCACCCTTGGGCAGGCCACCGCCCGCGATCAGGTCGATGACGTCGGCGCGGGTCCGCACCACACCCTGCGCAACGGCGGTGCGCTTGGTGGCGGTCTTGGCCGTGACGTCGACCATGTGTGCCGCGCCCGACTCGTCGAGGTGCGAGAGCCCGCTCACCGGTTACTTGTTGACGACGGTGACCGGATGCAGATAGGGCAGCTGATCTGCGGGCAACGGGAAGGTCACATCACCGAACGGGGACAACGACCCGGTGCGGTCACTCACGAGCTCGCTCACCGCATGATCACCATCGGCGACCTCGGGCCAGCCATTGTCGACGTACTGCTGCTTGTCTGCCACGCCTGACATTGTGGCAGGTACTACGAGCGGTGGCGAGAGCGGGACGCTGCTTTAGGCTGGTCAAGCAATGACCAATCCCGTCCAGACCGTGCCGCTGGGCGTCTGGCTGGCCGAACTGCCGGACGACAGCCTGGTCCGGCTGCTCGAATGCCGGCCCGACCTGACCCAGCCGCCGCCCGGCACCATCGCCGCACTCGCGGCGCGGGCCCAGGCCCGCCAGTCGGTCAAGGCCGCCACCGACGGGCTGAACTTCCTGCAACTCGCGGTGCTGGACGCGCTGCTGGTGCTGCACGCGAACACCGCACCGGTGCCCCGGGACATGCTGCTGGAGTTCATCGGTGACCGGGCCGACGAGGCCGAGCTGAAGGCCGCGCTCGCCGAACTGCAGGACCGCGCCCTGATCTGGGGTGAGGATGCGCTGCGGGTTGTGGCCGAGGTGGCCGCGGGCCTGCCCTGGTACCCGGGGCAGGCTGTCCCCGATCAGCCGGACCTGGCGGCCGAGGAGATCCCGGCGCTGCTCGACGGCCTCGACGAGCCGTCCCGCGAACTGCTCACCCGCCTCGTCGAGGGTTCCCCGGTCGGGCGCACCCGCGACGCCATCCCGGGCACCGACCCGGACCGGCCCGTCCAACGGCTGCTGGCCGACGGGCTGCTGCACCGCATCCCCAGCGAGGCCGCGGACACCGTGATCCTGCCCCGGGTCGTCGCGCAGGTGATGCGCGGTGACCTGCCGGGCCCGGTCGGGCTCACCACACCGGACCCCACCCGCCACACCACCACCCAGGCCGATGTCGACTCGGTCGCCGCGGGCGCCGCGATCGACCTGCTGCGCGAGGTCGACGTGCTCATCGAGGCGCTGTCGGCCGCGCCGGTGCCCGAGCTGAAGGCCGGCGGGCTCGGGGTCCGTGAGGTCAAGAAACTCACCAAGACCACCGGAATCGACGAGCAGCGGCTCGGGCTGATCCTGGAGGTGGCCGCCGCGGCCGGGCTGATCGCCCCGGGCACACCCGATCCGGAGCCCCCGGACGGCAACCCGCCGTACTGGGCGCCGACGATCGCGGCGGACCGGTTCGTCGAGATCTCCACCGCCGCGCGCTGGCATCTGATCGCCTGGACCTGGCTGAACCTGCCGGCCCGGCCCAGCCTGATCGGCAGCCGCGGGCCGGACGGCAAACCGTTCGGGGTGCTCTCGGATGCGCTGTACTCCACCGCCGCCCCGCTGGACCGGCGGCTGCTGCTGACGGTGCTCAACGGGTTGCCGCCCGGCGCGGGCGTGGAGCCCGAGTCGGCGGCGCAGGCCATGATGTGGCAGCGCCCCCGCTGGGCGGCGCGGCTGCAGTTGGAGCCGGTGACCAATCTGCTGCGCGAGGCGCACGCCGTCGGGCTGGTCGGCCGCGGGGCGATTGCGACGCCGGCCCGCATGCTGCTGGCCCAGCGCACCGAGGACGCCGCCGAAGAGGTCATCAACGCGATGGCCAAGGTGCTGCCGGCACCGCTGGATCATTTCCTGCTGCAGGCCGATCTGACCGTGGTGGTTCCCGGCCCGCTGATCCGCGAACTCGCCGAACAACTCGACGCGGTGGCCGCCGTCGAGTCGGCGGGGGCGGCGATGGTCTACCGGATCAGCGAACCGTCCATCCGGCGGGCGCTCGACGCCGGGCAGACCGCGGGCGGCCTGCACGCCTTCTTCGAGAAACACTCGAAAACACCTGTGCCGCAAGGTTTGACGTACCTGATCGACGATGTGGCGCGCCGGCACGGGCAGCTGCGGGTCGGCATGGCGGCGTCGTTCGTGCGATGTGAGGACCCCGCGCTGCTGGCGCAGGCGGTGGCGTCGTCGGCCGCCGAGCCGCTGGAGCTGCGGATCCTGGCACCGACCGTGGCGGTGTCGCAGGCCGCCATCGGCGATGTGCTGGCCGCGCTGCGGGCCGGTGGTTTCGTGCCCGCCGCCGAGGATTCCACCGGGGCCGTCGTCGATATCCGGGCCCGCGGCGCCCGGGTGCCCGCGCCAGGGCGCCGCCGGGTGTTCCGGCCGCTGACCGCGCCGCCGACCCAGACCCTGGGTGCGATCGTCGCGGTGATGCGCAGTGTGGCCGCGGCCCCGCGATCCGGCGAGCGACTGGACCCCGCGGTGCTGGTGGCGCTGTTGCAGCAGGCGGCGCTGGAGCAGACGTCGGTGGTGATGGGTTATGTCGACCCGGCCGGGGTGGCCACCCAGCGGGTGGTGTCGCCGATCAACATCCGCGGTGGCCAGCTGACCGCCTTCGATCCCGCCTCGGGCCGGGTCCGGGAGTTTGCCATCCACCGCGTGACATCCGTGGTGTCGGCCGACTCTGGATAATGGATGGGATGATCTCCCAACGTGAGGGTCGCTCGTGACCGAGGGCCCCTTGATCGTGCAGTCCGACAAGACGGTGCTGCTCGAAGTCGACCATGAACTCGCCGGTGCCGCGCGCGCGGCCATCGCCCCGTTCGCCGAGCTTGAACGCGCTCCCGAACACATCCACACCTACCGGATCACCCCGCTGGCGCTGTGGAATGCCCGCGCCGCCGGGCACGACGCCGAGCAGGTGGTCGATGCCCTGGTCAACTTCTCGCGCTACGCGGTACCGCAGCCGCTGCTGGTCGACATCGTCGACACCATGGCCCGCTACGGCCGGTTGCAGCTAATCAAGCATCCGGCGCACGGGTTGACGCTGGTCAGCCTGGATCGCGCGGTGCTCGAGGAGGTGCTGCGCAACAAGAAGATCGCCCCGATGTTGGGGGCGCGCATCGACGACGACACGGTGATCGTGCACGGCAGCGAGCGCGGCCGGGTCAAGCAGATGCTGCTCAAGATCGGCTGGCCGGCCGAGGACCTGGCCGGTTACGTCGACGGCGAGGCCCATCCGATCAACCTGGCCCAGGACGGCTGGGCGCTGCGCGACTACCAGGAGATGGCCGCCGAATCGTTCTGGGCCGGCGGGTCCGGCGTGGTGGTGCTGCCCTGCGGTGCGGGTAAAACGCTGGTCGGCGCTGCCGCGATGGCCAAGGCCGGGGCGACGACGCTGATCCTGGTCACCAACACCGTGGCGGGCCGGCAGTGGAAGCGTGAGCTGATCGCCCGGACCTCGCTGACCGAGGAGGAGATCGGCGAGTACTCCGGGGAGCGCAAGGAGATCCGCCCGGTCACCATTGCCACCTATCAGGTGATCACCCGGCGCACCAAGGGTGAGTACAAGCACCTGGAACTGTTCGACAGCCGCGACTGGGGCCTGATCATCTACGACGAGGTGCACCTGCTGCCGGCTCCGGTGTTCCGGATGACCGCCGATCTGCAGTCGCGCCGTCGGCTCGGCCTGACCGCGACCTTGATCCGCGAGGACGGCCGCGAGGGTGACGTGTTCTCCCTGATCGGGCCGAAGCGCTATGACGCGCCGTGGAAGGACATCGAGGCCCAGGGCTGGATCGCACCGGCCGAGTGCATCGAGGTGCGGGTCACGATGACCGACAACGAGCGGATGATCTACGCGACCGCCGAGCCCGAGGAGCGCTACAAGCTGTGTTCCACCGCGCACACGAAGATCGCGGTGGTGAAGTCGATCCTGGAGCGGCACAAGGACGAACCGACCCTGGTGATCGGCGCCTACCTCGACCAGCTCGACGAACTGGGCCAGGAACTGGACGCCCCGGTGATCCAGGGGTCGACCAAGAACGCCGAGCGCGAGGAGCTGTTCGACCAGTTCCGCCGCGGGGAGATCAAGACGCTGGTGGTGTCCAAGGTGGCGAACTTCTCCATCGACCTACCGGAAGCGTCTGTGGCCGTTCAGGTTTCGGGTACGTTCGGGTCCCGACAGGAAGAGGCCCAGCGATTGGGCCGGCTGCTGCGCCCCAAGCACGACGGCGGCGGTGCGGTGTTCTATTCGGTGGTCTCTCGCGACAGCCTGGACGCCGAGTACGCCGCGCACCGGCAGCGCTTCCTGGCCGAGCAGGGTTACGGCTACGTCATCAAAGACGCGGACGACCTGCTGGGCCCGGCGATCTAGTTCACGTCCAGCGCGCCGGCGGCCAGCGCGGCGGTGTTGATCCGGGTGAGCACCGAGTGCAGGTGCTCCAGTTCGGACAGTTCGACGCCGAGGCGGGCCACCACCGCGGGCGGAATATCCAGGGCGCGTTGACGTAACGCCGCCCCGTCTGCGGTGAGACTGACCAGGATGGTCCGTTCGTCGGCGGCGCTGCGGGTACGCGCCACCAGCCCGAGGGCCTCCAGCCGTTTGAGCATCGGCGAGGTCGTGGCCGGCTCCATCTGCAGCAGCGCAGCGATCTGTTTGACCGACAGTGCGTCGGCACCCGCCTTGGCGTTGTCCCACAGCGCCAGCATCACCAGATACTGCGGATGGGTGAGCCCGAGCGGTTCCAGCAGGGGGCGGTAGACGGCCAGCACGGCGCGGTTGGTGACCGCCAGCGCAAAGCACACCTGGCGCTCCAGGGCGAGTGGATCGACATCGCTACCGGCGGCAGGCAGAACAGTGGTCATCCCCACAGCGTACTACGTAGCCCACTAATAGTTAGGGTACGATGTAAATCATGGCCGCCACACAACCCACCCGAATTCAACGCCTCCTCTATGCCTACGGGAAGCGCCTGCCCGATTCGATGCGGGAATGGGTGGCCAACGATTTGGCCGGGCCCGGTGCGATCCGTCGGCACATGATTCGCTACGCGATCCCGCCGGCGCTGATCCTTGCGCCGCTCTGGCTGCTGCCGGCCTCGCTGTACGTGCACCTGGAGATGACGGTGCCGATTTACGTGTGGGCGCTGATCATGGGGTTCGTGCTCAACAAGGTGTGGCGCCGGCATCGCCTCGCCCAGCACGGCCTGAACCCCAACCTGGTCGACGAGATCAACCGCGAGAAGAACGCGCGCCTTCACGAGGACTACGCCCGCCGCTTCGGGGCACGTCCCGAAGAAGCCAAGTGGCAGTCCAACTCGAGCCCCTTCTAGATGTGCGGCCCGACCTGCTTGACGACGGTCAACACGATCACCGAGTCCTCGAGCGCGGCCAGCGCATGCCGAGTCCGCGGCACCACCAGATGATCACCGGCTGAACCTTCCCAGCCCGCCTCGTCGGTGGACAGCCGGATCCGGCCCTGCAGCACCTGCAGGGTCGCCTCGCCGGGGCTTTCGTGGTCGTCGAGTCCGTTGCCCGCGGTCAGCGCCAGCAGCGTCTGGCGGAGGCTGTGCTCGTGGCCGCCGTAGACGGTGTGCGCGCTGCGCCCGCTGCTGGCAGCGCGGGCTTTTTCCAGATGCTCACGCGCCAGCGCGGTGAGTGAGATCTTCTCCATGACCTCTACTATCGCACCTCTGACAAGGCCGCCTTGGCCCGTCGAGCCGAGTCGTCGGCCAGGATTTCGGCCGCCCCGGCGAGTACCCCGTCCACCG
Organism: Mycobacterium sp. AMU20-3851; assembly: GCF_043974665.1. Taxonomy (NCBI): domain Bacteria; kingdom Bacillati; phylum Actinomycetota; class Actinomycetes; order Mycobacteriales; family Mycobacteriaceae; genus Mycobacterium; species Mycobacterium sp. AMU20-3851. The sequence continues at coordinate 794,844 of NZ_CP146371.1, read as the reverse complement.
CCTGCCGGGCAACCACCGCGGGATCCGTCTTCTGTTCTGCCGGAACGTAACTGACCATATCGGTGTCCATGTAGCCGACATGCAATGCGGCCACGGTGATCCCGCGTGGGGCCAGCTCATCGCGGACCGCATCGGTGAGCGCCCAGGCTGCCGCCTTCGCAGACGCGTAGGCGCCCGAGGTGGCCGGGTGCATCCAGGACAGCACCGACAGCACGTTGAGGATCGCGCCGCCGCCGTTGCGTTCGATGACGGGCACGAACTCCCGGATGACGTTCAGGGTGCCGAAGTAGTGCGTCTCCATCTCGGCGCGCACATCCTCGATCTGCCCGGTCAGTAGACCGGCCCGAGTCGAGATACCGGCGTTGTTCACCAGAACGGTGACGTCGGAGGCGATCTCGGCGGCGTTGCGGACCGATTCGGGGTCGGTGATGTCCAGTTGTACCGGTATGACGCCCGCTGCATCGACAGTCTCCGGGCGCCGGGCGGCCGCGTACACCTTGGCACCACGCGCGACGAACTCCTCGGCGATCTTCCTCCCCAGCCCGCGGTTGGCGCCGGTGACCAGGACGGTGATGTTCTCGTTCATGACGTTCTCCCTTCTCTGGTCGGTCTCAACATGTTTGATCGCGGCACCCATCCCGGGTGTTGATAGGTTGCGGCTCACAGCTGGGAGGTCCGCGGTCAGGGCTGACCGTATGCGGTCTCAGTGGCTGGGTTGGTCTGCGCGGCGATACGGGTCATCGGCGGGAAGCCAGACACCGGCGTCGATACCGAGATCCCCGACATCGCGGGTGAAGGCCTCGACCACCGAGAGCACCGCGGTCCGGTCCTCATCCCGCCGCCACACCAGCGACCAGGTCCACACCGGCACGGGGTCGGTCACCGGGCGGCGGACCAGATCACTGGCCTCGGTGTCGTTCTGACCCTTGGGATTGTTGAGCACCGGCCGGCCCAACTTGCGCACGTGATCGAAGAATGTCGGGCCGGTGACGCCGCCGTCATCGGTGCGCATCAGACGAGCACCGGTGTCGTCGGCGAACTGCTCGGCGTAGCGGTTCCACGACGACCAGCTCGCGGTATCGGCATCAATCAACACGACGGTGTCTTTCGCCTGCACCGGCGAACCGTCGGCGCCGGGACACAGCGCGTAGAGCCGGTCCACCCCGACAAGACGGGCCGCCAGATCCAGCGACCGAAGGTCCTCGTTCTGCACCCAGCAGATCGCCAGGTCAAGGCTGCCGTCGGCGACGCGCGCGGCTTGCGCGTGCGAGGGCATCACCCAGGTGTCGACGCGCAAGGTCGCCACCCCGGCGGCCCGCTCGGACCAGTCGACCGGGCACCAGTTCACACATCCGATGCGAACCGGATCGTCGGTCGCCAGATTCGTTGCCCGCCTGCGTAACTCGTCGGCCTGTCGCACCAGGGAACGGGCATCGGGCAGCAGTGCGGTGCCGGCCGGGGTGAGCGCCACCGACCGGCGGTCCCGGTCGAACAGCTGCACCTTCAGATCGCGTTCCAGCGCCTTGATCTGCTGGGACAGCGACGGTCCCGCGATGCGCAGCCGCTCGGCGGCCCGGCCGAAGTTCAATTCCTCGGCGACGGTGACGAAGTACCGCAGCTGCCGCAGTTCCACCCGGTGAAGCCTAATAGGCCCGAGCTACCACCAGCGAGTTTTCCGGTCCTATCAACCAGGCATCGGCGCGGCCTTGAATGCGGTTGAGGCGAACAGATCACCCCTAGAAAGGCTCAGCTCATGAACGATTCCACCCGCGTCGCGATCATCACCGGCGCATCCCAGGGCATCGGCGCCGCACTGGTCGAGGGCTACCGCAAGCTCGGTTACGCCGTGGTCGCCAACTCCCGCCGCATCGGCGACAGTGCCGACCCGATGGTGCTGGCGGTGCCCGGCGATATCAGCGAGCCCGGTGTCGGCCAGCGCATCATCGACGCCGCACTGGAGCGGTTCGGGCGCGTCGACACCGTGGTCAACAACGCCGGCATCTTCATCGCCAAACCGTTCAGCGAGTACACCGACGCCGACTACGACGCCATCACCGGGGTGAACCTGCGCGGATTCTTCGAGGTATCCCGCGCCGCGGTCTCCGCGATGGCCGAACACGGTGGGCACCTGGTCAACATCTCGACCAGTCTCGTCGACCAGGCCACCACCGCCGCCCCGTCGGTGCTCGCCTCGCTGACCAAGGGCGGGCTGAACGCCGCCACCAAATCACTGGCGGTCGAGTATGCGGCCCGCGGCATCCGGGTCAACGCCGTGGCGCTCGGCATCATCCGCACGCCGATGCACTCCGATGACGAGTACGCGGCGCTGGCCGAACTGAACCCGCAGAAGCGGATCGGCGAACCGTCCGATGTGGTGGACGCGGTGCTCTACCTGGAGAACGCCGACTTCGTCACCGGCGACATCCTGCACGTCGACGGCGGCCAGGCAGCGGGGCACTGATCGTGAATGACGAGGAAATACTGCGCAGCGTCCTGGAGGTCTGGCAGGCGGGTATCGACGGCCACGAGCCGGACCGGGTGGCTCAGGTGTTCACCGAGGACGCCATCTTCCAGGGGCTGCGGCCCTATACCGTCGGGCGGGCCGGAGTACGGGACTACTACGCGTCGCAGCCGCGCGGGTTGACCGTGCGGTACCGGATTCTGCAGGTCCGCCGGCCCGCCGATCGGGTGGTCTTCGGCTACACACGGGCCGACTTCACCTTCGCCGACGGGTCCGGCATCGCGCTGAACCTGGGTGTGCTGGTCACCGAGACCGAGGACGGCTGGCGGATCGCGCACTACCAGGTCAGCCCGGTCCCTAACTGAGCGCCGGGATGACCTCACGCTCGAACAGTTCGATGCCGGACCGGTCGTAGGCAGCCTCCGGGAAATACAGGATGGCGTACTCGCAACCCAGGTCGCGCAGCCGCTGCAGCCGCGCCACGACCTGCTCGGGGGTGCCGGTCGCCGAATCCGGTGAGGCGACGTTGGCCAGCATGGCGTCGACCGCCGCTTCACCGGCCCGGCTGACCTGCCGGGCCCGGGTGCGCGCCAGCCGGTCCTTGACCTCGGATTCCGAGCTGCCGATGACGGCGTTGAAGTTGGCCGACCGGACGATCGCGTCGTAGTCGGTGCCGACATCGCGGCAGTGCTCGGCCAGGATCTGCGACTTGCGGGTGAACTCGTCCGGATTGGAGCTGAAGTTGGTGTACTGCGCGTACTTGGCGGCGATGCGCAGGGTGACCTTCTCACCGCCGCCGGCGATCCACAGCGGCAGGCCCCCGTCCTGCAGCGGCTTGGGGGCGACGATGGCGCCGTCGACCTGGTAGTACTTGCCGTCGAAGGTGACCCGGCCGTCCCGCCAGGCGTCCCGCATGATCTGCACGCCCTCGTCGAGACGGCCCAGCCGCTCACCGGCGGACGGGAATCCGTAGCCGTAGGCGCGCCACTCGTGCTCGTACCAGCCGCCGCCGATTCCCATCTGGGTCCGACCACCGGATATGACGTCCGTTGTGGCGGCCACCTTTGCCAGATACGCCGGATTCCGGTAGCTCATGGCCGTGCACATCTGCCCCAGCTCGACCCGCTCGGTGACCGCGGCGAAGGCCGCCATCAGGCTCCAGGCCTCGTGGGTGGCCTCATCGGTGGGCACCGGGACGGTGTGGAAGTGGTCGTACACCCACACCGAGTCCCACGTGCTGTTATCGGCGTAGGTGGCCAGGTTTCGCATCACTGACCAGTGCTTATCGGTGGGAATGTCGACGAGGTCGAGTCGCCAACCCTGCGGAATGAACAGTCCGAAGCGCATAGGGACAAACTCTATGCCCACCCGGCCCATTCTTAAATCGTCTACACTCTGTGGAAACATTCGCTGTACCAATGCTGAGGACTGGTCATGACCGCCTTCAAACGTCGCCTTGCGGCCGCAACGTTCGCCGCGCTGATGCCGCTGGCCGCCATTTCGGTCGCCACTGCGGCACCCAGCGCCGCCGAGACCACGTGCGGTGCGGGCCAGTCCGAGTTCAACGGCAGCTGCGTGGACAACTGCAACAAGTCGCAGGTCCGCAACTCCGACACCGGCAAGTGCCAGTCGCTGTTGTCGGCCGCGCTGCAGAAGGCCGAGACCCCGGCCGTCGCCAAGCTCACCCCCGAGCAGATGGGCGGCGCCTGGCAGCTGGCCAAGCAGGCTCAGATGATCCCCGAGGGCACCCGGGTGTGGAACTCGGTGGTCGGCACGGTGGACACCGTGGTCGGCTGGCCGGTGCTGGCCACCTCCGCCGCGGCCGACCTGGCCTCGACGTACGCCATCCTGCGGGGCACCGGCGCCACCTTCGGCACTTTCGGCACCGGTGCCCGGATGGCCGGCGCGACCGGGGCCGGCGTGGCCCAGACCTTCTCCGCGGCCAATGACGTCGCCCAGGTGGCCCGCGCGCTGCCGTCCCCGAAGATCGGCCTGCCCAAGCTGCCGAACCTGAAGATGCCCCCGCACCCGCGCATCCTTCCGAAGAAGGTCGGCCTGCCGAAGCTCGGCATCCCGCACCCGAAGATCGGCCTGCCGAGGTTCGGCAAGTCGGGTCTCTGCGGGCCCAAGCTGCTCTTCTTCACGCCCTGCCTCTGACCCATGGCGCTGTCTCGGGAAGAACGCGAAGAGTTTCTCGCCGAGCCCCATGTCGCCGCCTTGTCGGTGAGCACGGGTAATGCCCGCGGTCCGCTGACCGTGCCGATCTGGTACCAGTACTCCCCCGGCGGCCAGCCCTGGTTTCTCACCGGTGCCGGGTCCCGTAAGCACCGGCTGATCGAGGCCGCCGGCTACTGCTCGCTGATGGTCGACCGGCTCGAACCCACCGTGCGCTACGTCGCGGTGGACGGCGCGGTCAGCCGCATCGAGGAAGGCACCGACGAGCAACTCGTCGAGATGACCAGGCGCTACCTGCTGCCCGAGCAGGTCGAACCGTATCTGGAGATGGCCCGCCGGGAGCACGGCCCCAGCGTCGCGGTGTACCTGAAGCCGCAACACTGGGTGTCCGCCGACCTGGGCGGCTTCTAAAAGGGATCTAATTCGTCGCGCAGCGGGGTGCCCCGGCCGCGGTAGAGCGCGGCGTCGGCGCGGGCGTACAGCCCGGCGACATCCGCGGAGACCAACGGATCGGTGGCCGTGCCGATGCTGACCCCCGGTGTCTGCGTCCGGATCGCGTCGAGCAGGCCATCCACGGTCGCAGCGCGCGGGTGCACGACACAGATGGCGAACTCGTCGCCGCCCAGCCGGGCCACCACCGCGTCCCGCGGTACGGCCCGCGTCCAGGCTTGCGCGTACTCGGTGATTCGGCGGTCCCCGGCCAGATGCCCGTAGGTGTCGTTGAGACTTTTGAGGCCGTCGATGTCCAGGGCGATGACGGTGACGGGCACGGGCTCCGAACGGAACCGGGCGATCAGCTGCGCGGTGGCCATCTCCCAGCCGGCCCGGTTCAACACTCCGGTGAGCGGGTCGGTGCACGCGGCGGTGAACATCGCGCGCATCAGCAATCCGAACGACTCCGCGGCGCCGACGATGGCCACCACGATGATCAGGAAGGTGATGAACCCGACGTGTGGCGCCGGAGCGACGGCGACCGCCGCCACGCAGGCCAGGATGAGGATGCCGATCAGCGCCCATGCCCGGCGGGTCGGATGAAAGGCACGTAGATACATCGCCAGGAACATGGGGGCGATCAGGCAGACGTACTCCGCGGTGATACTGACGTGGAAGGCCATCACGATGGGTGTGGCGATGATCGCGACGCCGGTGGCGAAGGCGGTGTGGTTCGGGCGGACCGCGAGCTGGATCAGCGCCAGCACGCCCAGGACGATGGCGATCATGCCGCCCACCGGATTTCCGTATGCCAGATCGGTCCGCACCGGGAACACCGTGAACACCACACCGTAGGTGTAGAGGAATGTCGTCGCGCCCAGATAGATGCGCAGCAACCGGATGTGCTGTCGGCCGAGTAATCTGCCGTCGGCACCGGCAAGCGACGTCACACCGGGCATGCCTCCACCCTGGTCTACGGCGCGCGTCGGCACAACGCCGCCACCCCGGGCACGCTGACCTTCAGCGACGGGGTGCGGGGCAGTTCGTCGACCAATGCCACCGCGACGGGCACGTGGTGCGCGGGCAGCGCCTCCCGGACGGCGGCGAGCAGATCGTGCTCGGTGACGCGGGCGCCCGGGACGGTCTCCACGGCGGCGAACGGGACCTCGCCCAATCGCTCGTCGGGCACGCCGACCACCCCGGCGTCGCGCACCTCGGGGTGTGAGATCAGCACGGACCGCACCGTTTCGGGGAGGATCTTGAAGCCGCCGCGGTTGATCGCCCCGTCCGCCCGGCCGTGCAGGGTGATGAACCCGTCGTCGTCGATGGAGGCGATGTCGGTGGTGCGCACCCAGTCCGGGCCCAGCAGCGGCACCTGAGCGGTGAGGATGCCCGACTGCCCCACCGGCACCTCGGCACCGGTGTCGGCGTCGACGATGCGCACCTGCACCCCCGGCAGCACCCGGCCCGAGCTCTCGCGTTTGCGTGCCCCGAACTCGCGGTACAGATCCGGTGTCCAGGTACACACCGAACCGGCGAATTCCGTTGCACCGTAAGCGGTTAGCACGGGAACGCCGTAACGCTGCTCGAAGGCGTCCCGGGTGGCGACATCCAGCGGGCCGGAGGCGCTCATCACGTACTGCAGCGAGGCCAGGTCCGATGCGGGCAGGTCAGCCTCCAGCAGCATGCGCACCACCGCGGGTTGCACCCCGACCCGGCGCAGCCGGTGGGTCTTCACCACCTGCACCCAGGCGGGCACGCTGAAGCGTTCCATCAGCACCATGCGCTTGCCGACGTAGATGCCGGTGACCAGTTGGCAGACGCCGCCGATCCCGCCGAGGGGCCAGTAGACCAGTTCCGGGGGTTCGTCGGGCGCGGCCTGTCCCCCGGTGACGCTGAACACGGTGTGTTCCAGCACCGCGGCACGGACCACGAATCGCTTTGGCGGACCGGTGGTCCCGCTGGTGAGGATGGCCAGTGCGCCGTCGACCGGTTGACGTGGCCGCGGCTCCCCGACGCCCGTCAAGGCGGGCGCCCGACGGCCCAGTTCCACCCCTGCCGCCCCGATCCGTTCGGCGGCGACGGCCACCGGGGCGGTCCAGTCCTCGGGATCGGCGAGCACTGCCGCGACGTCGAGGCGTTCGATATCGGCGGCGATCGCCTCGGGCGACTGGAAGGAATAGATCATCACCACCGGCCGTTCGGCTGCCAGCAGCCCGATGGTCGCCGCGGCGTGCGCATACCGGTTGCGCACCACCAGCCCCACCGGCGCGCGGGCGTCCAGTCCGGCGTCGTCGAGCAGGCCGGCCAGCCGTGTGCCGTAGCCGGCGACCTCGGCACCGGAGAACCAGCGGCCCTCGAATTCGATACACGGCCGGTCGCCGTAGCCGGCCAACCTTGCCGCAAACCTTTCGGTAAAGCTTTCGGTCACCGCCCCATTGTGGCAGCCTCAGCCGGTGAAGCAACTGCGGTAGTCGCTGGGCGTGGTGTGCATCTGCCGGGTGAAGTGATGGCGGTAGGTCACCGGCGATTCGAACCCGACCCGAGCCGCGATCTGCTCGATGGACAGGTCGGCGGACTCCAGCAGCGCCAGGCTGGCCTGCACACGCTGTTCGATGAGCCATTTGATGGGCGTGGTGCCGGTGGCCTTCGCGAACTGGCGCAGGTAGCTGCGCCGCGACATGCCCGACCGCTCGGCCAGCTCATCGAGGGTGATGGGCCGATCGAGATGTTCCAGGGCCCAAGCCATTCCGGCTGCGATGCGGCCGTCGGCAGCCGGCTCGGGCACCGGGGTGTCGATGTACTGCGCCTGCCCGCCGGCCCGGTGCGGTGAGATGACCAGCCGCCGCGCCACATCGTTGGCGACCCGCATCCCGTGGTCGGTGCGCACGATGTGCAGGCAGAGATCCAGCCCTGCGGCGCAGCCGGCACTGGTCAGCACCCGTCCGCTGTCCACATATAGCGGCGCCGGATCGACGTCGACGTCCGGGTACTGACGCTGCAACTGGTCGGCGTAGATCCAGTGGGTGGTCGCCGCGCGTCCGTTAAGTACCCCGGCGGCGGCCAGCGCGAAGGCCCCCGAACAGATCGACACCAGCCGCGCCTGCCGGTCGTCGGCGGCGCGGATGGCCTCGACGAGCCCGGCGGACGGGGGCTGGCCGACGTCGCGCACGCTGGGGATCAGCACGGTGTCCGCGGCCGCCAGATCGTCGATGCCGTAGGAGGTGCGCAGCACCGCCCCGCCCAGCATCCGCACCTCGGACTGTTCCGAGCACAGCTGCACCGCGTAACCGGGTGGCGCGACGCCCGCGGAGAACTTCCCGGGCAGTTCGGCCATCCCGAAGATCTCGGCGGCCAGGCCCGATTCGAAGCCGGTCATGCCGTCGTAGGCGAGGATCGCCACGGTATGCATGTCACTATCTTATCGAAGAGCGGCACCAGTGCCACTGTTCGCGGCGGCGCAGACCCGGCATCGTCGATGGCATGACGAACACACGCAAGCGTTTCCGCACTGTCGCCGCGTTCGTCGCGGGCCTGCACACCGGCCACGGGCTCGCGCACGGCGTGGCACCGGACCGGAGGTCGACAGCAAGAAACCCCCGGGCTCGCCGCTTCGAGGACGGTGGGCCCGGGGGTTCCTGGTCTATCGGTGAAGGCTAGGCCTCCAGCGAGGCCGGCGGGTTGAAGCGGTCGCCGTAGCGGGCGGCCAGTTCCTTGGCCCGGGCCACGAATGCGGCCTTACCGACGCCCAGCGGGCCCTCGTAGCCGACGATGTACTGCGCGGAACCACCGGTGTACGGCGGGAAGCCGATGCCCATGATGGAGCCGATGTTCGCGTCGGCGGTCGAGGTCAGCACACCCTCGTCGAGGCATTTCTGGGTCTCCAGCGCCTCGGCGAACAGCATCCGGTCGATGGCGTCCTGCAGCGGGATGTCCGTCGATCCGGAGTTGAACGTCTCCTTCAGGCCGGGCCACAGGCCGACACGCTTGCCGTCGACGTACTCGTAGAAGCCGGCACCCTTGAGGCGCGACGGACGACCGATCTCGATCATCTTGTTGACCACGGCCTCGGCCGGGTGCGGCGCGTAGGTCTCACCTGCCGCCTCGGCCGCCTTGCGGGTCTCGCCGGCGATCTTCTGCATGAGCTCGAGGTTGAGCTCGTCGGAGAGCTGCAGCGGAGCGGCCGGGTAACCGGCCTGGGCGCCCGCCTGCTCGATGGTGGCGGCCGGGACACCCTCGCCCAGCATGGCCAGGGCCTCGTTGACGAAGGTGCCGATGACCCGGCTGGTGAAGAAGCCGCGGCTGTCGTTGACCACGATCGGGGTCTTCTTGATCGCCAGGGTGTAGTCGAACACCCGGGCCAGCGCCTCGTCGGAGGTCTTCTCACCCTTGATGATCTCCACCAGCGGCATCTTGTCGACGGGGCTGAAGAAGTGGATCCCGATGAAGTCCTCCTGGCGCTTCACACCGGTCGCCAGACCGGTGATCGGCAGGGTGGAGGTGTTGGAACCCAGCAGCGCGTTCGGCTCGACGATGTCCTCGATCTCCTGGAACACCTTGTGCTTGAGTTCCTGGTTCTCGAAGACGGCCTCGATGACGAAGTCGACGCCCTTGAGGTCGGCCGGATCGGCGGTCGGGTGGATCTTGGCGAGCAGCGCGTCGACCTTCTCCTGGGTGGTCTTGCCACGCTTGAGCGCCTTGGCTTCCAGGCCCTCGGAGTACGCCTTGCCCTTGTCGGCGGCTTCCTGGCTGACGTCCTTGAGCACGACGTCGTAACCCGCCTTGGCCGACACGTAGGCGATACCGGCGCCCATCATGCCCGCGCCCAGCACGCCGATCTTCTTGATCTCCTGCGGGGCGATCCCGTCGGGCCGCGAGGCGCCGCCGTTGATGGCCTGCAGGTCCAGGAAGAACGCCTGGATCATGTTCTTGGCGGTCTGCCCGGTCACCAGCTGCACGAAGTAGCGGCTCTCGATGCGGGTGGCGGTGTCGAAGTCGACCTGCGCACCCTCGACGGCGGCGTTCAGGATGGCCCGCGGTGCGGGCATCGGGGCGCCCTTGAGCTGCTTCTTCAGCAGCGCCGGGAAGGACGGCAGGATGCCGGCCAGGCCGGGTGAGGAGGGGGTGCCGCCGGGCATCTTGTAGCCCTTGACATCCCAGGGCTGCACGCCGCCCTCGGGGTTGTCCTTGATCCACTTCTTGGCGGCGGGGATCAGCTCGTCGACGGACTTGACCAGTTCGTCGACCAGACCGATCTCCTTGGCCTTGGCCGGGGCGAAGCGGGTGCCCTGGCTCAGGATCTCCATGAAGGCCTTCTGGATACCGAACAGCCGCACGGTGCGGGCCACGCCGCCACCGCCGGGCAGCAGGCCCAGGGTGACCTCGGGCAGGCCGATCACCACACCGCGCACGTCGGCGGCGATGCGGTGGTGGGTGGCGAGCGCGATCTCCAGGCCACCGCCGAGGGCGGCGCCGTTGATGGCGGACACGACGGGCTTGCCCAGCGTCTCCAGCTTGCGCAGGTCGGCCTTGATCGCCTCGACCTCGGCGAAGGATGCCGCGGCATCGTCGGGGCCGACGTTGATCATCGCCTTGAGGTCACCGCCGGCGAAGAAGGTCTTCTTCGCGCTCGCGATGACGACACCGGTGATCGAATCCTTCTCAGCAACCAGCCGCTCCACGGCGTTGTGCATGGATTCCTTGTAGTGCTCGTTCATCACGTTGGCCGAACCGGTCGGGTCGTCCAGCGTCAGGGTGACGATGCCGTCGGCATCCTGGTCCCACTGAATGGTGTTCTCTGGCATGCTCTTAAACCCTCTCGATGATGGTGGCCACGCCCATGCCGCCGCCGACACACAGCGTGATCAGGGCACGCTTGAGGCCGCGACGCTCGAGCTCGTCGACCATGGTTCCGGTGATCATGGCGCCGGTGGCGCCGAGCGGGTGGCCGAAGGCGATGGCGCCACCGTTGACGTTGAGCTTCTCGTCCGGGATGTTCAGGTCCTTCTGGAACTTCAGCACGACGGAGGCGAAGGCCTCGTTCAGCTCGAACAGGTCGATGTCGTCGACGGTCAGACCGGCGCGGTCGAGCACCTTGCGGGTGGCCGGGGTCGGGCCGGTCAGCATGATGACCGGATCGGCACCGCTGGTGGCGGTGGCCACGATGCGGGCGCGCGGGGTCAGGCCCTGCGACTTGCCCGCCGCCTCGTTACCGATGAGCAGCAGGGCGGCGCCGTCGACGATGCCCGAGCTGTTGCCGCCGGTGTGCACGTGGTTGATCTTCTCCACGAAGTGGTACTTCTGCAGCGCCACGTCGTCGAAGCCGCCCATGGCGCCGATACCGTCGAACGCGGTCTTCAGCTTGCCGAGGCTCTCCACGGTCGAGCCGGGGCGCATGTGCTCGTCGTGGTCGAGCACGACGAGACCGTTCTGGTCCTTGACCGGCACGATCGACTTGGCGAAGTAGCCACCCGACCATGCTGCGGCCGCGCGCTCCTGAGAGCGGGCCGCGTAGGCGTCGACGTCCTCGCGGGAGAAGCCCTCGATGGTGGCGATGAGGTCGGCGCCGATGCCCTGCGGGACGAAGCCGATGCGGTAGTTGGTGTCCGGGTCGGACGCCCAGGCGCCGCCGTCGGCACCCATCGGGACGCGGCTCATCGACTCGACGCCACCGGCGAGCACCAGGTCGTCCCAGCCGGAGGCGACCTTCTGGGCGCCCAGGTTCACGGCCTCCAGGCCGGAGGCGCAGAAGCGGTTGAGCTGGAACCCACCGGTGGTCTCCGGCAGACCGGCCACCAGTCCGGCGGTGCGGGCGATATCGCCGCCCTGGTCGCCGACCGGGGACACGACACCCAGGATCAGGTCGCTGATCAGGTTCTCGTCCAGGTCGGGGAAGCGGGCGCGGATCTCGTCGATCAGGCCGACGACCAGATTGACGGGCTTGATCTCGTTGAGGGCGCCGCCGCGCTGCTTGCCGCGCGGGGTGCGGATCGCCTCGTAGATGAAGGCTTCGGACATGTGTTGTTCCCTTTCGGGTGGATGACAGGGGACGTCCATCGGGACGTTAGTCCACTGGTCGCGCAGCCTAGCAAAAGCCCAAACCAACCTGTTGGTTGGGCGTCCTACATCTGAAACGCCACTGGCCACTTACTGCACGCAATCGCGGGGAAAGCGGGCAATAAGTGGCCAGTGAGCGGCGGAGAATCAGGCGGTACGAGCCTCCTGGACCTCGTCCAACGTCGGATAGTCGATATAACCCGCCGGCCCGGACGCATAGAACGTGCTGACATCCGGCTCGTTCAGCTCCGCCCCGAGCACCAGCCGGTCGATCAGATCCGGGTTGGCCAGCCAGGTCCGCCCGACCGCCACCGCGCTCGCGGCACCCCAGTCGACGAGGCTTTCCAGCTGGCAGAAATCGGTGCCGGTGTCGCGGCCGGTGTTCACTACCAGGGTGCCGTTCCAGATCGCGCGCAGCGCCCCGAACGTCTGGCTGGATGGATCGATCAGCACGTGCAGGTAGGCGATCTCCAGCGGGGCGATCCGGTTCAGCAGCGCCTCGTAGGTGCTGACGGTGTCGTTCTCGTGCATATCGCCGGCGGTGCCTCCGGGAGAGATGCGCACCCCGACCCGGTCGGCGCCGATCTCGTCGGCGACGGCCTCGATGACCTCGGCGGTGAAGCGGGCCCGGTTCTCCGGGGAGCCGCCGTAGCCGTCGGTGCGGACATTGACCACATCGGAGAGGAATTCGTGCAGCAGGTAACCGTTGGCGGAGTGGATCTCCACCCCGTCCATCCCGGCGTCCACGGCGCGGCGCGCGGCGGAGCGGAACTGCCCGACGATCGACTCGATCTCGTCGACCCGAAGTGCCCGCGGCACCGTCAGCTGTTGCTTGCCCGATGGGGTGTGGGTCACGGCGTCGGCGGCGATGGCCGACGGCGCGACCACGTCGAAGCCGCTGATCTCGGGGTGTGCCATCCGGCCGACGTGCCAGAGCTGGACGAACATCTTGCCGCCCTTGGCGTGCACCGCGGAGGCGATCTCGGCCCACGCCGCCTGGTGCCGGTCGGTGTAAATGCCCGGGGTGTTCATATACGCGCCGTTCGCCTGTTCGCAGATGGCGGTGGCCTCGCTGATGATCAGGCCGGCCCCGGCCCGCTGCGCGTAGTACAGCGCGGCCAGGTCCGACGGGGTGGCATCGGACTGGGCGCGGGAACGGGTCAGCGGTGCCATGAAGATCCGGTTGGTCGCCTCGGTGGCGCCGACGCGAACCGGCGTGAGCAGTTTGGCGTCGGCGGCAAGAGTGAAGGTCATGACCTCCTTCAGCGCGTCCGGGCGGTCAAACATTCCCGCTGTCAGTCGATGACGGCGGTGACCTCGGCCTCGACCAGAAAGTCCGGACTCCACAGCGCGTTCACCCCGATCACCGCGGCCGGCGGTGTCTGCGGGCCGAATTCACTTGCCGCCCGCTGCAGTCCGGCGAGAAAGGCGTCCGCCTTGCCAGGCTCCCAGTCCACCACATACCAGGTGATGCGGACGACGTCGGCGAACGTCGCCCCGGCGATCTGTAGCGACTTGTGGACATTGCGCAAGACCTGCGCGACCTGGCCGGCGAGGTCCCCGGCGGCCACGGTGACACCGTCGGCATCCCAGGACACCTGGCCCGCGACATGGATCTGCCTGGTTCCGGTCGCCACCGCGACGTGGTGGTAGGCGGGGACCTGAACGTGGTCTTCGGGGTTGAGCAGAATTCGAGACATGTTGGCTCCCATCAGTTCTCGATGATCGCGGTGACACGAATCTCGACGCGCATCCGCTCCGCGCCCAGGACCGTCACACCGGTCTCGGTCCAGATGGGTGTGCGGTCGGCCATCCGCTCGCGGAACTGCCCGACCATGACCTCGTTGTGCGCATCGAATGAATCATCGCCGGCGACAACGTGATATGAGTTCACATGCACCACGTCACGCCACGATGCGCCGGCTGCGGTAAGGGTGCGTTCGACATTGTCGAAGGCCCGCACGATCTCTTCCTTGAGCGACTCCGGGAAGTTCAGGTCGTCATCCCAGCCGCCTTGGCCCGAGATCTCCACCCGGTTCCCGATCCGCACCGCCTGGCTGTAGTTGCGCGTCTCCCGGAGCATCTCGCCGTATCCAGGGGTCACGAAGAATTCGACGTCGCTCATGCGCATCCTCACTTTTACTTCATCCTTGAACTCACCCTAGTTGGAATGACTTCACGTGTGAAGTTATTCCGGGCGCGCTAAAGTACCTCCATGACGCGGGATGACGAACCGAAGTGGCTCTCGCCGGAAGAGAAAGAAGCCTGGACAGGTCTGGCCGCGGTGATGCTGCTGCTCCCCGGCAAGCTTGATGCCGCCTTGCGCCCAGTCGACCTCACGCTGTTCGAATACCTCACGCTGAGCCATATCTCGGAGGCGCCCGACCGCCGAATCCGCATGAGCGAGTTGGCATTCCTGGCCAACGGTTCGCTGTCGCGGCTTTCCAACGTCGTCAAGCGGTTCGAGCAGCGCGGCTGGGTCACCCGCTCCGCCGATCCCGACGAACGCCGTTACACGCTGGCCGAGCTCACCGAGGACGGTCACCGGCTGGTCATCGAGGCCGCGCCCCTGCACGTGCGCTCGGTGCGTGAACTGGTGCTGGACCCGCTGACCTCCACCGATCGCAAGGCGCTTGCCCGGATCGCGGCCAAGATGCGCATCGTGCACCCCAACATGGGATAGCGCGCCGATCAGGCCGGCCGGCGCGCAGCCGCCGGATACAGGTCGAGCAGCGCCCGACCGGACACCAGACCCCACGCCACCGCCATCGACACGCACGAAGCGCGGTTGCTCGCCCCCAGTTTGACGATCGCGTTCTCCAGGTGATGCCCCGCGGTACGCGCGCTGATGAACAACCGCGCCGCGATCTGATTGTTGGTCAACCCGCAGGCAGCCAGGGTCAGCGCGTCGAGCTCACGCGGTGTGACGCCGAACGGCAGCGGATCCCGGGTCACCAGCACCACCCCGCGCAGACTGTCCTGCGCAAATCGGGCCGCCGTGTTGATGTACCGGGCGTGCAGCCAGTCCGCTCCGTCACACCATCGGGTCACCTCGGGCCGGAACGTCAGGCCCGGTGCGCACGCGGCCAATGTCATATCCGCGACCAGGCCCCGATCCAGCGGCCCGTCGAAGGTGTCACCGTGAATCAGTAGGTGTGCCAACCCATCACCGTCGACCGCCCAGGCCTGAGCCTCCGGCGCCATCAACTCCGCGACCATCCGCGGGCGCAGCGAGAAATCGAGTTGCTCGGCCATCTGCGCGCGGAGCGTATTGATCTCGGCGACGTCGGCGTCGCTGGGATACCGGGCATCGTCACAGTTCACGTGGATGGTGCCGACGTAGGTGCCCTCGGAGGTCACCAACCGGGCCGACAGACCTTCGTCGAATCCGGCCGGCCGGAACACGTTGTTCACCGAGTACCCCTGCCGGTAATCCGGGAAATCCCGCCACCGCAGCGCGCCGAGTCCGTGCACCCGCATCGCGGCGAACAGCGGGTCCTCGTCGACGAACCAACTGTTGAAATGCTGCATCACCGCGTCCGGATAGTGGTGATTGGCCACACCGACATGGCGGCGCCGGATCGGGTCCCACAGGCAGATCGCCGACGCCGAAGACGCGGACCGTTCACTCAGCGCATCGAGCATCTCGTGCGCGCGCGTCTCGATGCTCGCGGCGCTACCCAGCACCTGACCGTATGCCCCTGCCATCGAATCCTTCATTTCTCTGCCCCGAAAGCATCATGAGCAGACCATGTTTCGTGGATGTTTCCGTGCTGCGGCGCCCACGCAACGGAGCCCGGCAGAAATGGGAGATTCCTCCCATGGTCCGCGGGTCCAGGCATTTCTACGCTGATCGCCAACGATCCAAGACCCTCGAAGGCGGCTCTGAAATGAAACGACTCAGCGCGGGCGTAGCGCTCCTCGCGGCGACCACGATCCTGGCCACCGGCTGCGGCAGCCGGGCCGGCGACACCGAC
The DNA here is from genome assembly GCF_043974665.1 of Mycobacterium sp. AMU20-3851. NCBI lineage: Bacteria > Bacillati > Actinomycetota > Actinomycetes > Mycobacteriales > Mycobacteriaceae > Mycobacterium > Mycobacterium sp. AMU20-3851. Next base: position 778,743 of record NZ_CP146371.1, on the reverse strand, counting down.
ACCGCGACCACCGGCGGATGCGTCGACACCTCCGGGCCCACCGTCAAGGTCGGTGCGATCAACTCGCTCTCCGGCGGCCTGGCCGTCAGCGAATCGGTGATCCACGACGCCATCGTGATGGCCGTCGAGGAGATCAACGCCGAGGGCGGGGTGCTCGGCAAACAGCTCGAACTCCTCTCCGAGGACGGCGCGTCCGAACCCACCACCTTCGCCGAGAAGGCTCAGAAGCTGGTCAACAGCGACTGTGTCACAGCCGTTTTCGGCGGATACACCTCGGCGAGCCGCAAGGCCATGCTGCCGGTCTTCGAAAACGCCGACGCACTGCTGTACTACGGCCAGCAGTACGAAGGCCTGGAGTCCTCCCCCAACATCTACTACACCGGTGCCACCACCAATCAGCAGATCATTCCCGCCCTGGACTACCTGAAGGAACAGGGCGTCACATCGCTGTATCTGGTGGGCAGTGACTACGTGTTCCCGCGCACCTCGAACGCCATCGTCAAGGCCTACGCCGCGGCCCACGGCATCGAGATCAAGGGCGAGGACTACGTCCCGCTGGACAGCACCAACTTCTCCACCATCGTCAACAAGATCCGCACCGCGGGCGCCGATGCCGTGTTCAACGTCGTCGTGGGCGGGTCGCTGACCTCCTTCTTCCGCGAGTACAACAGCGCCGGGCTCACGCCTGCGGTGATGCCGGTGATGTCGATGTGTGTCGGCGAGGAAGAGGTCCGCAGTATCGGCGCGGCCGGCCTCGTCGGACAGCTGTCCTCGTGGAACTACTACCAGACCCTGGACACCCCGGCCAACGACGCCTTCGTCGCCGACTTCAAGGAACGCTTCGGCGCCGACCGGGTGACCTCTGATCCGATGGAATCGGCATACACCGCCGTCCTGCTGTGGAAAGCCGCTGTGGAGAAGGCGGATTCGTTCGAGGTGGCCGACATCCAGGGCGCCTCCGGCGGGGTCAGCGTCGAGGCACCCGAGGGCACCGTCACCATCGACGGCGAGAACCACCACGTCACCAAGACCGCCCGCATCGGCAAGGTGTCCGCGGACGGACTGATCGAGCAGGTGTGGGAATCCCCGCAACCCATCACCCCCGACCCCTTCCTGAAGAACTACCCCTGGGCCGAAGGCATCACGGGCTGATGCACCTGACTCCGAAGGACGAGGACCGGCTGTTGCTGTTCCTGGCCGCCGAATTGTCCCGCAAGCACCGTGCCGCCGGCCTGGCCCTCAGCTACGCCGAGGCCCGGGCACTGATCGCCGACGAGGTGGTCGAGGCGGCCCGCGGTGGCGCGAACGTCGCCGAGGCCGCCGCCCACGGGGCGAGCATCCTGACCGACGACGATGTGCTGCCGGGGGTGCGCACACTGCTGGGATCGGTTCAGGTGGAGGCGTTCTTCGCCGACGGGCAGAAGCTGGTGACCGTGCACGACGCCATCGGCCCCGGCAGTCGCAGCGCCGCGGATCTGGCGGTGGTCCCGGGTGAGATACTGGCCGCCGACGGCGACCTCGAGCTCAACGCCGGACGGGCCACCGCCACGGTCACCGTGGAGAACACCGGGGACCGGCCGATCCAGGTCGGTTCGCACTTCCACTTCTTCGAGACCAACCGGGCGCTGCGCTTCGACCGGCGAGCCGCCTTCGGGATGCGCCTGGACATTCCGTCGGGCACCGCGGTCCGGTTCGAACCGGGTGAGGCGCAGGATGTTTCGCTGACCAGCTATGGCGGTGAGCGCATGGTGATCGGACAGAACGATGTCACCAATGCAGCCACCGACACCACCCCGGACGAGGCGCTGATGGCGAACATGCATGCGCTCGGGTTCCTCGACACAGGAGATTGACATGGCCTACCGCATCAGCCGGGTCCGCTACGCGGAGCTCTACGGGCCGACCACCGGGGACCGGGTCCGCCTCGCCGACACCGAACTGCTGGCCCGCGTCGAGGCCGACGCGACGGTGTACGGCGACGAGGCCGTCTTCGGCGGCGGCAAGACCATGCGTGAGGGCATGGCGGTACACGGTGACCTCACCAACGCTGACGGCGCACTGGATTTCGTCATCACCAACGCGCTCATCATCGACGCGGTACTCGGAATCCGGAAGGCCGACATCGGCATCCGGGACGGCCGGATCGTCGGCGTCGGCAAGGCGGGCAATCCCCGCACCATGGACGGGGTGGACCCGAACCTCATCATCGGGGCGGGCACCGACATCCGGTCCGGGGAGGGCATGATCGCCACCGCCGGCGCCATCGACGTGCACGTGCACTTCGACAGTGCCGGCCTGGTCGAAGAGGCCATCTCCAGCGGGATCACCACCATGATCGGTGGCGGTCTGGGGCCGGTCACCGTGGGTATCACCTCTTCCGGCCCGACCAATCTCGCCCGGATGCTGCGTGCCGCAGAGGCGTTCCCGATGAACTTCGGCTTCATCGGCAACGGCAGCGCGTCGAGTACCGCGCCGCTGATCGAGCAGGGGCTGGCCGGTGCCATCGGCTACAAGATCCACGAGGACTGGGGCGCCACACCGGCGGCCATCCGGGCCTCGCTGGACGCCGGCGATGAACTCGACCTGCAGGTGCAGATCCACACCGACACGCTCAACGAGTCCGGGTTCTACGAGGACACCATGGCCGCCATCGGTGGCCGACCGATCCACACCTACCACGCCGAGGGCGCCGGCGGCGGGCACGCGCCCGACATCATGCAGGTCGTCGGCGAGCCGTACTGCCTTCCGTCCTCGACGAATCCGACGAACCCGTACACCCTCAACACCTTCGACGAACACCTCGACATGGTGATGGTCTGCCACCACCTCAACCCGCGTATCCCCGAGGACGTGGCCTTCGCCGAGTCCCGGATCCGGCGGGAGACCATCGCCGCCGAGGACGTGCTGCACGATCTGGGTGCCATCTCGGCGATGGGGTCGGACTCGCAGGGCATGGGCCGCATCGGCGAGACCATCGCCCGCACCTGGCAGTTGGCCTCCCACATGCGCGCCACCCGCGGTGCGCTGCCCGCCGACGAGGGCAGCGGCGCGGACAACGCCCGGATCCTGCGCTACATCGCGAAGCTCACCATCAACCCGGCCCGACTGTTCGGCATCGACCATGAGGTCGGCTCGCTGGAACCGGGCAAACTGGCCGACATCGTGCTGTGGGAGCCCAAGTTCTTCGGCATCCGTCCCGAGGTGGTGTTCAAGGGCGGCTTCCCGGCCTGGTCGGTGATGGGCGAGGCGAACGCCTCGCTGATGACCTGTGAACCGTTGAAGTACCGGCCGCAGTGGGCGGCGTTCGGGAAGGCGCCCGCCGACGTGTCGGTCAACTTCGTCGCCCAGGCGGCCGTCGACGGCGGTCTTGGCGTACGACTCGGCCTGGACACCCGCCTCGTGGCCTGCCGCGGGGCGCGGGCACTGACCAAGGCCGACCTGCTGCACAACGACTACCTGCCCGACATCCGCATCGAACCGGACACCTACCGGGTGATCGTCGACGGTCAGCTGTGCCAGAGCACCCCGATGACCTCGGTGCCACTGGGCCGCCGGTACACGCTGAAATAGCAAGGAGCACACCATGGCTGAGGTACTGCGGGTCGGTATCGGCGGACCGGTCGGGTCCGGCAAGACCCGGCTGGTCGAGATGATGGTCCCCGAACTCATCGGCAAGGGGTTGGGCGTGGCGGTGATCACCAACGACCTCGTCACCGACGAGGATGCCCAGCGGGTCCGCCGCAGCGGGGTGATCGATCCGCGCCGGGTGCTGGCCGTCGAGACCGGGGCCTGCCCGCACACCGCCATCCGCGAGGACCCGTCGGCCAACCTGGCGGCCGCCCGGCGACTGTGCGCCGAGTTCGATGATCTGGACCTGATCCTGATTGAATCCGGTGGGGACAACCTGGCCGCGACGTTCACCTCCGATCTGGTGGACTACTGGATCTTCGTCATCGACACCGCCGGTGGTGACGACATCCCGCGCAAGAAGGGCATCGGCCTGCTGCAGGCGGATCTGTTGGTGGTCAACAAGACCGACCTCGCCGAGTTCGTGGGTGCCGACCTGGACGGTATGCGCCGCGACTGTGCCGTCGCCCGGCCGGTCAAACCGACGGTGTTCACCGATCTGCGTTCGGGGCGCGGCCTGGAGCAGCTCACCGAGGAACTGCTGCGCGGAGTGATGCTCACGGTCGGCACATGATCGCCCCCGGCGAGTTGACGGTGCGAACCACGGCCGACGCCGCCGGCGTCACCCGGATCACCGGTCTACGGCAACGTTATCCGCAGCGGGTGACCACCGCCTTGCACACCGACGCCGCGTACCCGCGGGCGGCGATGCTCTGCGTGCAGAGCCCCAGCGGCGGGACCTTCTCCGATGACGACCTGCACACCCGCGTGCACTGCGGGGCGGGCACCCACCTGCACCTGACCAGCCAGGCTGCCACCCAGGTTTTCGCCGGGAGCGGACCCGGCGCCCGGCACCGGATCGAGTTCACCGCCGAGCCCGGCGCTGTCCTGGAGTACCTTCCGAAAACGATAATCCCGCAGTCGGATTCGGTGTTCGTCCAGAAGATCGACGTCGATGTCGACGCCGGCGGTGTCTACATCGGCTGGGACGCGCTCGCGGCCGGCCGGATCGCGCACGGGGAACGCTTCCGCTACGCCACGATCGACAACTCCTTCACCGTGCGGTCGCAGGGCCGGCTGATCGCCCGGGACCGGCAACGCATCACCGGAACCCACAGCCTCGACGGCGACTATCTGGCCACCCTGCTCATCGTGACGCCGGGTCGGTCACCCGATCCCGCGCTGGCCGCGGTCCGCGCCGTCCTGGACCGCCATCCCGAGATCCACGGTGGCGCCGGGGAACTGCCCCACCGCGCCGGGGTATTCGCCCGGCTCACTGCCCGCCGGGCACCCGAGCTCAACCGGGTCCGGCTGGCATTGCATGCCGCCGCCCGCCGGACCGTCCTGGACCCACCGCTGGCAAGGAGCGCCTGAGAAGTGATAGCCGACACCGTTCTGGGCACCGTCGACGATCCGGCATTCGCCGGCCGGCGGCGCCACCACGTCGACATCGGCTGGGGAGACGCGGGCAAGCACCGTCAACTCGTCACCACCGATACCGGTACCGAAGTACGAATCATGCTGCCGCGCGGGTCAGTCCTGTACCAGGATGCGGTCATCGCCGACAACGGCACCGATGTGGTGGTGGTGCGCCGGCCCGCCGAACCGGCCATCCGGGTCCGCTTCGCGGACAACACCGCCCGCGCGATGCTCCTGCTGGGGCATCTGTTGGGCAATCAACACGCACCCGTCGACGTCGACGTCGACACCTTGACCGCGCCGCTGTTCACCAGTGCCGCGGCCGCCCGGGAAATGCTCGCCGAGTTGGGGGTCATCGGCGAGGTCGTCGACGCCGCGATGGCCGGCCACGGGTGGTCTGCGACGTCATCCGATCACCATGCCGGCCACCACCACTGATCCGGCCACGGCGGTCGCGCTGTGGCTGCAACTGCACGACAGCGCCTTTCCGGCCGGCCGGATGGTGCACAGCCACGGCCTGGAGGAGTGGCTCTCGCAACGGCCCGACGCGGACGCCGGCACCATCGAGGCGATTGTGTGCGCGTACCTCACCCACGGCTACGCCACCCTCGATGCGCCCGTCACCGCGGCCGCCTGGCGGAGTTCGGACTCGCCGGCGACGCTGCTCGAACTCGACGAGCTGATCGCGTCCTACAAATTGTTCGGCAATGCGCGCACCGCGTCGGTGTCGGCGGGCCGGCAGCTGGCGGCCACCGCAGGTGACATCGGTATCGGCGCGGCGCACCCGTATCTGATGGCGGTGTGCGCCGGTGACGCGCCCGGCAATGCCGCCGTGGTGGACGGGGTGGTGCAGGCCCTGCTGGGTGTCACCGAGCAGCTCGCGGTGCTGGGATCCCTGCGCTCGATGATGGGGTCGATGCTCAGCGCGGCGGTCCGGCTGGGCCGGCTCGGGCCGCTGCAGAGCCAGCGGATCCAGTTACGTACCGCCGCTGCGACGGCGGCCTTGGCCCAGCAGGCCTGCGCCCGCCCGCTGGAGGATCTGTGCAGCGTGGCACCGGCGCTGGAGATCAGCGGGATGCGCCACGAGCGGCGATCGTCCCGGCTGTTCGCCACCTGACCGCAGGGGTCACTACCCTCGATCACCATGACGGTTCAGCGGCTCCGGCCGTACGCGGTGACGATCTTCGCCGAGATGTCGGCGCTGGCCGCCCGGATCGGCGCGGTCAACCTCGGCCAGGGCTTCCCCGATGAGGACGGACCGGCCGGCATGCTCAAGGTGGCCCAGGACGCCATCGCCGAGGGGGTCAACCAGTACCCGCCCGGCCTGGGCATCCCCGCGTTACGGCAGGCCATCGCCGCGCAGCGCCGCCGTAACTACGGCGTCGAGTACGACCCGGACACCGAGGTGCTGGTCACCGTCGGCGCGACGGAGGCGATCGCCGCCTCGCTGCTCGGGCTGGCGGAACCGGGCTCCGAGGTGCTGGTGATCGAGCCGTTCTACGACTCGTACTCCCCTGTCGTCGCGATGGCCGGTTGCCACCGGGTGGTCGTGCCGCTGGTGCCCGACGGTCGCGGGTTCGCCCTCGACGTGGCCGCCCTGCGCGCCGCCGTCACCCCGCGAACCCGGGCGCTGATCGTGAACTCCCCGCACAACCCGACCGGGATGGTGCTGACCGAGGACGAGCTGTCCGCACTGGCCGCGCTGGCCGTCGAGCATGATCTGCTGGTCATCACCGACGAGGTGTACGAGACGCTGGTGTTCGACGACCGCACGCATGTGCCGCTCGCATCCCTGCCCGGCATGGCGGGCCGCACCGTCACCATCTCCAGTGCCGCCAAGATGTTCAATGCCACCGGCTGGAAGATCGGCTGGGCCTGCGCTGCACCGGATTTGATCGCCGGCGTGCGCGCGGCCAAACAGTATCTGAGCTATGTCGGCGGTGCGCCGTTCCAGCCCGCGGTGGCCTACGCGCTGAACCACGAGGATGCGTGGGTGGCCGGGCTGCGCGCCGATCTGCAGGCCAAGCGGGACCGGCTGGGGACCGCGCTCACCGACCTCGGTTTCGAAGTGCACCAGAGCTCGGGAACCTACTTCCTGTGCGCGGACCCGCGGCCGCTCGGCTATCACGACAGCACCGAATTCTGCGCCGAACTGCCACACCGGGCCGGGGTGGCCGCCATCCCGATGTCCGCGTTCACCAGCACCGATGGCGGCTGGAATCATTTGGTGCGCTTCGCATTCTGCAAACGGGACGACACCCTGGACGAGGCGATCCGCCGTCTCGAGGTGCTCAAGTCACGCTGACGGGAGAAGATGGGTCGATGCCCGTTCTGCGCCGAGTCCCGGTGGGCTGGTGCTGGCCTGTTCGAACCGGTTCTACAGCTCACGGTTTGCAGGGCTTGCCGTTTGCGTAACTCGTAGAACGATTTTCGGAAGATGCCGTGCTCGGCGCAGAACGTCGAGCACGCCCCGCGCGGTGCGTCGTCGGGCCATTGCGAGATCGCCAGCCGGACACGCGGGCCGATGGGTCCATTGACAGCCACCACCCAAGCTTTGAGGCAGAAGTGTCACCGATGTCCTGAGACATAACCCTTGCGCAGCACGTCGGATCGGCGTAGACTTCGAACAGACGTTCGAATTGAATTATTTGTCGCTCCCGGTATCCGGTGGGCCTTAGCTGCGACGTTGTCGCCGATGTGTTCGGGCGGTCCGTTGGTGGACTGCCTAGACGGTTTGCCTAGTCGAATGTGAATGTCTACCCGTGTACACCTTTTTGTGAAAGGTTGGGTGACTGGCATGGACGCCGCCCATCTCGAGGCCTTCATCGACACGCTGATCGACGACCTCGCCGCCCTACCGCCACCGGATGAGTATGCCGAGCGGACTTTGTTTCATCTGCTGGACTGTCCGAGGCGGATGCTCGACGAACAGCCCCTGCTCGCGGTGCTCGCCGTTGCCGTCACCGCGCGCAACCTGTTCGACCATGTCATCGCCCAAGCTTGCGCGGCCACTGAGCGGCTCGGGATCCCGGCCCGTAAGCACCTACGCTCGGGTGCCGATCTGCTCACCATGCTCGGAATGGCCCCAGGTGCCGCGTTGCGCGCGGCCCGGGTCGGCCGGGCCGCACACACCCTGCCCACGCTGACCCAGCAACAGCGCCTGGGCGGGTTAGGGATCGAATTCGTCGACGCGGTCGGCAAAGGCGTCACCCACATCGGCAACCGGGTAGCACTCTCGGAGGAAGAGCGGGCCGCGGTGGTGCGCAAGTTGATGCTGCAGACCACGCCGGCCGAGGTCGGCACGAAGGCCCGCGCGATCGCCATCGACAAAGGCGCGGCGCAACCAGCCGAACCGGACGTGGTGCCGGTCGCGGAGAACACCGACCTCAACGAGATGACCCTCATCCAGAACGATGAAGGGCGGGTCAATGCCACCCTCGATCTGGATGCGCTGACCGGGGAGGAACTGTTCGCCGCACTGGACCCACTATGCCGGCCCGTGCCCCAACCGGACGGCTCACCGGACCCCCGCCCGGCAGGGCGGCGGCGTGCCGATGCGCTGGGTCAGGTGCTGCGCACCTATCTGTCCGGCCAGCAGCGGCCGACCTCGGGGGGTGTGCTCCCGCACGTCACCCTGATCCGGCCCACCCCCGCCAGCCTGATCGGTGAGAGTGCGGTGGACACCTTGGGATTCGGTGGGCCGATCAGCGCCACCACCGCCGACCTGATCGCCTGTGACAGCACCCTCACTCCAGTAGTCGTCGACGACGCCGGTGCGCCGCTCGATGTCGGGCGCGCCGAACGGTTGTTCACCCCCATCATCCGAAAAGGCTTGGCGGTACGTGACCGTGGCTGCGCATTCCCCGGCTGCGGAAGGCCGGTGTCCTGGTGCGACGCCCACCACATCCAACCCTGGAACAGCGGAGGCAGCACCTGCGTCGACAACGGGGTGCTGCTCTGCCGCAGCCACCACACCGCCATCCACCACGGCGGCTGGCAGGTCTACCTCGGCGCCGACCGCCACCCCTGGTTCATCCCACCCAACGACCTGGCCGGCCTCGAACCGGCGCACCTGTGCTCGCACGCCCGGCGCACCCTGACCGACCTACCCACCGCCGCATAACCGAATCTCACCGCGCACCTTGACAACTCCACAGTGAACCCGCACACGCGGCGGGAACCCGCAGAGATGACAGAGCCGGACCCGCCACGATGAGTCAGGCCTTCTCGACGTACACCTTCGCAGGCGGCCCGGCGTATTCGCCGCGCCAGATGCGCGTCACGACAAGGATTCGGCGACGAGAGCATCCTTGCGGGCCAGCAGGTAGTACAGCCCGAAGCCCACGCCGCAGCCGATGAACCAGCTGTACTGGGCCGCCGTCGCCATCCCGGCCACGCTGCCGCCCAGCAGCACCGGGATGACGGCCAGCGTCGCCCCGACGATGGTGGCGATCACCGCGACCTTGTTGTATCCCTTGGTGTACCAGTACTTTCCGGATTCATCCATGGTGAACAGGTCGTCCACGTCCACCTGCTGCTTGCGCACCAGGTAATAGTCGGCGATCAGCACGCCGAACAGCGGGCCGATGAACGCGCCGAGGGTCTCCAGCGTGTAGTGGATGACCTCCGGGTTGTTGTACAGGTTCCACGGGGTGATCAGCACCGAACCCACCGCGGCGATCATGCCGCCCGCGCGCCAGCTGATGCGTTGCGGGCTGACATTGGAGAAGTCGAACGCCGGCGAGATGAAGTTGGCGACGATGTTGATGCCGATGGTGGCGATGGCGAAGGTCAAGGCGCCCAGCACGATCGCGAAGGTGTGATCGATGCGGGCCACCGTCTCGACCGGGTCGGTGATCAGCTCACCGAACACCGGCAGGGTCAACGATGCGGTGACGACCACCAGCACCGAGAACAGCAGGAAGTTCACCGGCAGGCCGAGGAAGTTGCCCTTCTTGACGGCTTCGAAAGACTTTCCGTAGCGGGAGAAGTCGCCGAAGTTAAGCATCGGACCGGAGAAGTAGGAGACCACCAGCGCGATGGCGCCCAGCATGACCGGGACCGACGACCAGCCGGTGTAGGTCACCGAGCCGAGATTCAGATCGATGGCACTCCAGCCGGCCTTGTAGATCAGGTAGCCGCACAGGATGAACATGACGACGTAGACGGCGGGGCCGCAGAAGTCGATGAACTTGCGGATCGATTCCATCCCGCGCCAGAACACGCAGGCTTGCAATACCCACAGCAGCAGGAAGCTGCACCAGCCGAGCAGCGACAGGCCGGCGAACCCGTAGTCCGCGACGACCGCGTACGGGGCCAGGCCCGGGAACAGTTTGATCAGGACGATGTCCAGAGCCGCCGAGGCGAGGAACGTCTGAATGCCGTACCAGGCCACCGCGATCAGGCCACGGATGATGGCCGGGATGTTGGCGCCGAGCACACCGAACACGGTCCGACAGATCACCGGGTATGGCACACCGACCGCCTGGCTCGGCTTGGCCACCAGGTTGCAGAAGAAGTACACGATGCTGATGCCCACCAGCAAGGCCACCAGCACCTGCCAGCTGGCCAGGCCGAGAGCGAACAGGCTGCCGGCGGTGACGTAGCCGCCGACGCTGTGCACGTCGGACATCCAGAACGCGAAGATGTTGTACGACGACCAGGTCTGCTTGCCCAGCGGGGCGAGGTCCTCGTTCGTCAGGCGCGGGTCGTAGCCCGGTTTGATGATGCCGCCGCCGACCGGATGGCCTGCGGCTTCGACGATGTCACCGGCACCGACAACGGCCCCCGGTGGTGCGGATTTCGGTGGATCAGCGAGTTCGGTCATGCGTGCCGACGCTAAGTTCGGCGTGTTTCCCTGCCGTTTCGCGCGAACTATCGTCGGATTGCAGCGAAAATATATTCGCCTCAGGCCAGCAGGCCGGTGTGGCGCGGCAGCGTGGCGATGACGGCGTTGAGCCGGGCCGCGTGCCGTTGCGAGGCGGCGAGCAGTTCGTCGGCGTCCCCGGCCAGGAACGCATCCAGCATGTCGCGGTGGTCGGCGTGTAGATCCGCCCGGTCGGCAGGGCTGACGTGCACCATGGACTGCACCGGTTCCGTGACGTTCCAGGCGTTCTCCAGCATGTGCAGCAGCCGGTGCATCCGCGACGGGCCGGTCAGCGCCGCATGGAACCGCCTGCTGCCGCGGTGGAATTCGGCCGCGTCGCCGTCGCGGAGGGCCTGCTCCAGGCGCTGGTTGGCGATCACCGCCGCGGCACGATCGGTGTCGGTGGCGTTGTGCACGGCCGCGGCCAGCGATGCGGCCTCCAAGGTCTCACGGATGATGTACATCTCGCGTAGTTCCTGTGCGGTCAGCAAGGCCACCGTGTATCCGCCGTTGCGCCGGTGTGCGATCAAGCCCTCGGCAACCAGGGTTTTCAGCGCCTCCCGGATCGGGATCTGACTGACCCCGAACAATTCGGCGACCTCGGACAGCGGGATCGGCGTGCCCGGCGGCACCCCGCCGTCGAGGATGGCGCGGCGCAACTCGGTGAGCACCCCGTGCTGGGATGTGCCGGCCCGCTCGACGATCAGACGTTCCAGCAGTACCGAACGTCGTGCCCCCATTCGGCAGAGCGTAGGCCGGTTGTGTTGCACCGCGGTTTCGGCCCGGTTAGGCGTCAGAGTGCGGCGGTGACCTCCCACAGCAGCGACAGTGCGGGCTGGGAATGATCCAGCGGGCTGATCGCGACGTCGGTCGCGCCCGCGTCGAGATGGCGCCGCAGGTGTTTGAGAACCGTTTCGGCATCACCGACGGCAGCCAGGTCGGCGAGCGAGTCGAGGCCTTCTCGTTCGATGACCCGCTGATACGACGGGATGGCGGCGTAGAACTCCAGGGTCTGCGCGGCGAGTTCACGGCCGGCCGCCACGTCGTCGGTGACCAGTGCCGGCACGAAGGCGATGGTGGCCGGGTCGGGCCGGCCGGCCGCCGCGGCCGCTGCGGTGATCGTCGGGACGATGAAGTCGCCGATGGTGCGCGGCCCGGCCAGGTAGGGCAGGGTGCCGTCGGCGAGTTCGCCGGTGACCTGTAATGCCTTGGGCCCCATGGCCGCGACGTACAGCGGGACGGGCGTTCCACCGGCCACCGAGACCGGCCATTCCGGGGCGGCGGTGAACTCGGCCCCGTGGAAGTCCACCGTGCCGTCATCAAGGATCGAGCGCAGCACCTGGAGATACTCGCGCAGCCGGGCGACCGGGCGGGGCCAGCTGGTGCCGAAGGCGTCCTGTTCGGGTTTGTGCGAACCCAGCGCGATGCCGAGGCTGAAGGTGCCGTGCGCGGCGGCCTGCGCGGTCTGCGCCTGGCCGGCGATGACCAGCGGGTGCCGCGGGTTCAGGGGTACCGCGGCGGTGCCGACACCGAGGCCGGGCACCGCGGCACCGATCAGGCCGGCCAGCCCGATCGCGTCATGGTCGAACTGCTGTGCCAGCCAGATCTGCCGGACACCGGCGGCATGGGCTCGGCGGGCTTGGGCGATCGCGTCGTCGACGTGGTTGTCGGCCTGGCGGTTGGGAAAGAGGACGATTCCGGTGGGCATGTACGGGACAGCAACCCGCGGCGCCCGGTGATTCCGTTTTGCTCAGGCTGATCGGATTCTCAGCCGTGGTTACGGGTGACCCGGGATCGCAAACGGTCGACGGCCGAGTCCAGCACCATCTTCTTGGCCCGGCGGATCAGGAACTCCGGGATCGGTGCGACGAGGTCGATGATCAGGTCGAACCGGACGCGGGTGCGGTCTCCCTCGCGGATCAGCTTGTACTCACCGTGCTGCCCGCGCTGCTGGAAGGTGTCCTTGGCATCCCAGACCATCCAGTCGTCGCCCCAGTGATATTCGAGCATCTCCTTGTCGGTGATGCCCATGATCTTCACCGTCGCTTTGACATGGTGCGGCCGGCCGTCGGGATGGCGGTCCACCACCTCGGTGGACCGGTGCAGCGTGGACCATTTCGGCACCTCGTCGATGTCGGCGAGCGCATCCAGGATCGCCTCCGGCGAGGCGTCGAAGAAGACTTCCCTCGATGCCCTGACAGCCATCAGGCAAATATAAGACCGTCCTTAGACTGGCGCAAGGATTTGATCGAACTGCAATTTAATTATTGACGTTGCCGCAGGTAGCAAATCGGGCTTCAGCTCTTCTTGACCTTGAGGACCTGTTTGCGCAGTCCCGTGGTGGCCACGTCGATGGCGCCGCTCATCACCTTCTTGAGCAGAAAGCCGGGCAGCGGGATGGCCAGGTCGATGGTCATGTCGAAGGTCACCTTGGTGCTCTCGCCCTGCGGGGTCAGCGTGTAGCTGCAGTTCTGGGATTTCAGCTGGCTCGCCTTGACCAGGACCCAGCTGACCTTGTTCGGTTCCCAGGTGTAGTCGATGGTCAGCTGATCGCTGATGCCGACGGTCTTGATCGTCTGGATGACGCGGTGCGGGCGCCCCTCGGCGTCCCGGTCGATCACCTCGGCCTTCTGATACTGCGGTGACCAGGTCGGGGTGGACTCGACGTCGGCGACGACGGCGAGGATCTCCTCCGGGGACGCTTCGATGACGACATCTCGGGACACACTGGTTGCCATGGCCCGACAGTAGCCACCGGTTCGGTTCGCACGCGCCGATTCAGCCCGGCTCCTAGACTCGTGTCCGTGGACGTCGACCCCACCCAGGCCCCCAGCGGAACCGGTTGTGTGGAATGCGACGAGGTGCAGGGCTGGTGGGTCCACCTGCGCCGCTGCGCGGCATGTGGGCATATCGGCTGCTGCGACGACTCGCCGGCCAAGCATGCCACCGCGCACTGGCGCGAGACCGGTCACCCGATCATCCGCAGCTTCGAGCCCGGTGAGGACTGGTTCTGGAACTACGCCACCAACGAGTACTACGACGGGCCGGAACTCGCTGACCCGCAGGCACATCCGGAGAGCCAGCCCGCACCCGGGCCGCGGGGCCGGGTGCCCAGGGATTGGCTTCAGCAGCTGCGGGGACGCTGACCGTTTCCGGGAATCCCGAACCGGGTATCTGAGCAGGCGTGACTCCCGATCCCAAGACCACTTCTTCGAACTCCGGACCCGAGGGTGCCGAGGACGACGTCCAGAGCGATCCGGCCAAGGGCGCCGAGGAGCGTTCCGACTGGACCGACGAGGGCGGCGCGGCACCCGACGGTCCCGCCAACGACTAACCCGCGTCGGCCAGCGCCGCCCGCGCCGCGTTGTAGCCGGGGATGAACGTGATGCCCGGCCCGCCGTGGCAGCCCGCGCTGCCCAGATACAGCCCTGCGATCGGCAGGTCCTGACCGCGGTACCCCCTCGGGCCCGGCCGGTTCGGCCCCATCTGCTCGGGGTGGATCAGGCCGTGGCAGTAGTCCCCGCCGGGCGCACCGAACATCGTGCCCATGTGCTTGGGGGTGAAGGTGGTGTGGCGCAGGATGCGACGTTCGAAATCCGGTGCCAGCCTGGTGATCTTGTCGATGACGCGCTGCCCCATCTCGTTCTTGAGGTCGCCGTAGGAGGCGCCGCCCTCGACCGGGAACCACAGCGAGAACGCCGACACCGCGTGCTTGCCGGGCGGCGCCAGGTCCGGGTCCTGCACGGACGGCATCTGCAGCGCGATGGCCGGGTCGGCGGGCACGATGCCGCGCCGGCTGTCCTCCCACTGCTGCTGCAGTTCCTCGGGGGTGCTGAAAAGGCCGATGGCCGCTTGCATCTGGGGATCGTTGAGCAGTCCGTAGGGTTCGGCGAAGGTGGGCGTGCCGTCGAGTGCGAAGTGCATCTGCAGGTAGCTGCCCCGGTGATCCACGCGGGTGTAGCGCTCGCGGATCTCGGCGGGCACCGCTGAAGCGTCGAGCAGCCCGGTGACGGTGAGGTCGGGCGCGAGGGCGGAGACGACGATCGGTGCGTCGATCGTGGTGCCGTCGGCAAACCGCACCCCGGTGACGCGTCCGTCGGCGGTGCGGATCTCCTGAACCTGGGACCGCAGCCGGAGCTCTCCCCGACCGGCGGTCAACAATGTCGCCAAATGCGTGGTGAGAGCCCCGATTCCGCCGCGCAGCTTCTTCATCAGCACGGCGTTCTCGTCGGGTACGGCCAGCCCGAAGGCCAGTGCCGCGGCGCTGCCCGGGGTGGCCGGGCCGCGGTAGGTGGTATTCACCGCGAGAAAGCTGAGCATGCCCCGCAACGCGCCGTGCTTCTCCGGGTCGGGCAGGTAGCGGTCGAGCACGTCGGTGACCGAGCCGAACAGCATGTCGGTGATCGCGGCGCGCTCGAATTCGTTGTGCGCACAGGCGTACATCTCGTCCAGCGTTCTGGGTGGCGCATCGGCGTCGAAGCGGCCCAGCGCCCGGGTCGGCGCCATGCTCCAGGCCATCAACCCGGCCATGCCGTTGACGGCCTCGGCGCCGTGCACCTCGTTGAGGTGGGCGAGCAGGCGCATCGGGTCGGTGTAGTAGATGACCGGGTCGTCGCCGTTGCCGCGCAGCGATACCGACATCACCTCGACATCCACGGTGGGTAACGCATCCAGGCCGAGCTCGCGGCTGACGATTGCGGAGGTGGGGAACTGCAGGGAGCCTGCGATCTCGAACCTGTATCCATCGAAAAGCTCTACGGTGGAAGCCATTCCGCCGACGTAGCGCTTGGCATCCAGGCACAAGGTGCGGGCTCCGGCGCGCTGCAGCAGCACGGCGGCGGCCAGCCCGTTGTGGCCCGCCCCGATGACGATCGCGTCGAAGTCCGCCATCACCCCAGGCTGACACCGTGGGTGATGTTTTGTCAATATTGTCAAAACTTCGAGCTGTGGTTACCGCCGGGTGATGCCCGACTCCAGTGCATCCAGGGCGGTACGGCACAGCCGGGCGAGTTCGGGCAGCGAGCGCTCCTCGGTGAGCATCCAGACCTCCATGGCCCCGAACACCGCCGCCGCGATACAGCGGGCGGCGATGGTCACCCGCAGCGCGGCATCGGTACCGGGCCGGGGCGGGTCGTCCCCGCGCAGGTGTTCCTCGACCACCTCGGCGAACGACGCCTCGACCTGCCTGATGTGCCGGACGATGAGGCCCGGTTCCAGCTCCTCGGCGCGCAGCTCGGCGATCTTGGCGACCGCGTCGATGTCGTAGGGCGCCTGCAGGATCGCCGAATGCACCGACTCCACGATCGACTCCTCCGGCGACCGGTTGGCCAATGCGGTGCGGAACCATTCCAGGCCGGCGTCGTAGTCGGCGAACAGCAGATCGTTCTTGGACGCGAAGTGCCGATAGAAGGTCCGCAGCGACACCCCGGCGTCGGCGGCGATCTGTTCGGCCGATGTGTCCTCGACACCCTGGGCCAGGAACCGCACCATCGCCGCCTGCCGCAACGCGGCGCGGGTCCGCTCGCTGCGAGCAGTCTGTGCGGGCCGAACCATCCGCTCAACGTACCGGAGTGCCGGATTCGCCCCGGACACGGCAGGTTTCAGCGCGGGGCGAGCAGCGCGATGGTGGCGTCGACGGCCTCTTCGGTGATATCGCTCATCGCGCCGCCGTTCTCCACGATGATCGCGGTGAGCTCGCGCAGGCCGCCGATCAGCATGATAATGCGTTGCCGGGACACCGGCCCGATCCCGGCGGACCGGAACTGCGCACTGTCGACCAGCCCGGTGACCAACTCGACGAACTTCTCCATCGATTCGCGGGTCAGCTCGCGACCTGCCGCACCCAGCGAGGGCCCGTCCCGGATCCAGCTCAGGGTGAGGTCCGGGCGAGATTCCGCGGACGCGATCCAGGCCTCGATGGCCTGCCGGGCCTGCTGCTCCCAGTGCGCGTCCGGGTCGACCGCGGCCGCGATGGAGCGCACCTGCTCGGCGTTGGCCTCGGCGAGCAGCGCCATGAAGCACTCCTCCTTGCCGGCGAAATGCTCGTAGAACGTCCGGCGTGAGGTGCGGGCCCGGCGCACGATGTCGGCGATGGTCGTCTTGGCGTAGCCGTCCTCGGCGATCGAGGCCTCGAATGCCGCGAGCAGCCGCGACCGGAAGTCCGCCCCGGCCGCTTCCGTCGTCACCCGGTCACCATAGAACGGGTCACCACAGCACGGCGACGCCGGCGGCCGTCACCGACAGCACCCCCACCGCGACGAACAGCGGCCGCGGCACCGGGCGGCCGGTCCGGCGTTGCCGCGCGCTGCCCATGCCGAGCACCGCGCCCAGCACCACCAACAGGACCAGCTTGAGCCCGATCTTGGGGTAGTTGAGTTCGATGCCCGCCGGCCACGGCGCGGCCAGTGCGAGACCGGTGAGCAGCGACAGCAGCAGCCCGTAGTCCATCAGCCGGGTCACCCGGAACTCCCGCGATACCGCGGCAGCAACCCACGCGCCGAAGGTGACCGCGAATCCCACGATGTGCAGCAACACAACTACGTCGCGTAGTAGCTCCATGGCGACAGCGTAGCGGCATGGCTCAGCCGAAGGGAGTCACCGGGGACAGCACGTCGCGGACGAGCTGAGCGATATTGGTCGCCGGGTTGCCGTCCGGGAAGCTGACCGTGGCCAGGATGTTGCCGCCGGCGTCGGCGAAGTTGCGGTCCGCGCGGCCCTGGTGCGTCGAGGACGTGACCAGGATGATGCCCGAGGTGTCGGCCTTCTTCGCCAGTGGCACGGAGAACTGTGCGTTCTGCACGGTGCTGTTGGCCTTGTCCTCGACGATGATCCGGTCGGACGGGAAGCCCAGGGTGCGCAGCAGGTTGCGCATCTCGCCGGCCTCGGAACGGCCGTTACGCGGGTTGCCGCCGGTGACGATGATCGGGGACTGCGGGAAGGCCTGCGCGACCGCCAGTCCGGTGAGCACCCGGGTGTAGAGGATCGGGCGCATCCAGCCCTGCGGGGTCAGCCCGTAACCGAGGATGACGATCGCGGGCTTGGTGAAATCCTTGCCCGCCACCGGCGGATTGGGCTGCGCCATGGCCGGCGGCGCCGCCGCACAGGCGAGCGCGCACGCCAGCAGCACGGCACCGATGATGGTCTTCAGACTGCGCTTTTCATCCCCGAATGATTGCGACACATGATCTTGATCGTGATCCGCGGGGCAGATGTTACGGAGGGGACAATTCTGTCCGGATTGATCTGAGTGGCCAGGGCCGGGATCGAACCGGCGACCTTCCGCTTTTCAGGCGGACGCTCGTACCAACTGAGCTACCTGGCCGGAAGGCTCCGGCCTTTCGACCGGGATACCTCGCCGAGATGGCGACCCTGACGGGACTCGAACCCGCGACCTCCGCCGTGACAGGGCGGCGCGCTAACCAACTGCGCCACAGGGCCTTGCTCTACTGCTACCCAGGTGTGTCACCACCCGGGCGTCGTACCCCCAACGGGATTCGAACCCGTGCTACCGCCGTGAAAGGGCGGCGTCCTAGGCCGCTAAACGATGGGGGCCTATCCGAATTTCTTCGGGCCGCTCTCAACGCCGGTGACGTTGGAAGCTTCGATAGCTTAGGACACCGTCCCCGGATATCCCAAATTGGGTACCCCCACCCGCCCGAACAGGGACTTCACCAGTATCCTGTTGCACCACGCCCCTATAGCTCAGTTGGTAGAGCTACGGACTTTTAATCCGCAGGTCCCAGGTTCGAGCCCTGGTGGGGGCACCATAAGCAGCTCCTGGCGCACGGATTTCTCAGGCGGAGCAGATGGCGACCGGATCATCCCGACACGTGATCGTCGTCGGCGGCGGGGTGATCGGACTCAGCAGCGCCTACCACCTCGCCCGGGCCGGGCACCGGGTCACCGTGATCGAGCGGAACACCTGCGGGCGCGGAGCTTCGTGGGGCAACGCCGGCTGGATCACGCCCTCGCTGGTGCAGCCGTTCAACGCGCCCGGCGCGGCGTCCCAGGCGCTTCGCGCCATGCGCAATCCCGACAGCCCGATAGCGGTCCGCCAGCTACCGACGTGGGCGCTCGCGCGGTGGGGATGGGCGTTTCTGCGCAGCAGCCGCGCCGATGCCAGCCGGCGTTCGCTGCGCGCGCTGGCGACCTTCGCCGCCGGTGCGGCCACTGAGGTCGCCGCCCTGGCCGAGGAACTGGCCTTCGAAATCCACCGCAGCGGGCTACTGGTGGCGTTCCGCTCACCCGGCGCACTGGCGGCCTACCGGGACGCACATGCCGACGTGCAGGCGGCCGGCTACCGCGGCCGCGTCGTCGAACTCGATGGCGCGGAGATCAGGGCCCGCGAACCGGCACTGGCCGACGACGTGATCGGCGGGCTGCACCTGCCCGACGAGGTGAGCGTGCGCCCGGACGCGATGACCGCGGCGCTGTCCCGCGGCATCACCGCTGCCGGCGGCGAGGTCGCCGAGCAGGAATCCATGCTGACCGCCACGCCCGCGGCAGGCGGCTGGCGGGTACGCACCTCGCGGCGCGAATTACGCGGTGCCGCAGTCGTGCTCGCGGCCGGCGAACACACCGCCCGCCTGGCCCGAGGTTGCGGAGTGCACGTTGCGCTGCAGTCCGGCCGGGGCTGCAGCGTCACCCTTCCCCCGGTGCTGGAACTGCAGGGCCCGCTGAAGATCGCCGAGCACCGGGTCGCATGCACGCCCTTCAAGAACGGGCAGGTGCGCATCTCGGGCACCTTCGATCTCGTCCGCACCGGCGCCCGCACCGATCACCGCCGAATGCAGGCCGTGCTGAAGGCCGCGGCCACCACCCTGCCGGCCGTGGCCGACGTCGACATCGCCGATCTCGATGTCTGGAGCGGGGCGCGGCCCTGCACGCCCGACAGCATCCCGGTCATCGGCCCCATCGGATCCCACCCCGGCCTGTTCGCCGCGACCGGACACGGCACCCTGGGCATGACCCTGGCCGTACCCACCGGGCGGATCGTCACCGAGATGGTGAATGACCTTCTCTCACAGGTCGACTGAGGCGACTACGACACCTTGGGGCAATAGAAGTTCGGGCTGTCCCGGTACTCGATCGGCGGCAGGTTGCGGGCGGGGGTCTCCGCCAGCGGTGCGTCCGCGGGCAGCTTGCCCGACGCCCGGTCCAGAGCCGTGCGCTTGCGCGGGTGCTGCAGCCACCGCTTGGGCAGCACCTTGCCCGCGAAGGTGATCACCTCGCAGAACCGGTCGTGCAGGAACTGCTGGCGCGGCGTCCAGGTGTAGCCCATCAGGTCGCGGACCGCCGGGTCGTAGATCGCGACGGTGAGGAAGGTCAGGAAGGGCTGCATCACCTTCAGGTTCAGCGCCCACAACCGGTCCGGAAGCCATTGCAGCGAAGGGTGTTTGGGCATGGTGGACAGGTCCATGACCTCGCGGGCGGCCCAGTTGTTCTCCAGGACGTTGTTGCACATGTGGTCCCAGTACTGCTCGAACTCCTCATAGGACTTCGGCACCGGCCGCATGCTCATCCCGTACATCCGGTACCAGGTGATGTGCTCGTCGAAGAGCTGACGCCGGTCGGCATCGGTGATACCGCCGCCGAACTTCTCGGCCGACAGCAGCACCGACTTGAAGAACGTCGCGTGCGCCCAGTAGAAGACGTCCGGGTTCAGCGCGCTGTACCGGCGGCCCTGCTCATCCACGCCCTTGATGCCGATGTGATAGTCGCGCACCTCGGCACCGGTCTTGGGTGCGCGGTCGCCGTCGAAGACCACACCGCCGATCGGGTAGATGGACCGGAACAGCCGCGGCATCCGCTCGATGAAGAAGATCGAGTGTTCCTGGACCGCCGCGCCCAGCTGCGGGTGCATGTTCTGCATGGAGCCCGCCCACGGCCCCTGGAACAGGCCCGTCCACTGGCCGAAGTACTTCCAGGTCAACGAGTCGGGGCCGAGCGGGATCGGGGGTGCGTCGTAACCACCGGCGCTGACCGGGCAGCCCGCGGCCACCGGCTGGTCTTCGGCCGCGTCGGCCGCGGATGCGCTGGTCACCGGGCACGTCTCGGACGTATCTTGAGTCACTGGCGAACTTCCCGTCCATGTCAGAAAATTCTGACTACACTCGTTGTCAGTATGCAGCTTAGGAGTGATGTGCCGTCCGGTCAACGACGCGGTCGATGGTCCGGCGTTCCTCTTCAGGATCGCCAGACGTTGCGCCGCGGCGATCTCATCACAGCCGGCATCGCACTCCTGGGCGGTGCCGGCGGTCAGGCCCTGACGGTGCGCGCGGTCTGCCGCGCGGCCGGCCTGACCGAGCGCTACTTCTACGAAAGCTTCGCCGACCGCGAGGAATTCGTGCGTGCGGTCTACGACGAGGTGTGCAGCACCGCCATGACGGCACTGACCTCGGCGCAGACGCCACGTGCGGCGGTCGAACAGTTCGTGGCCCTGATGGTCGACGACCCCAGTCGGGGTCGGGTGCTGCTGCTGGCCCCCGAACGCGAACCGGTGCTCACCCGGTCGGGTGCCGAGTGGATGCCCAACTTCATCGCACTGCTGCAGCACAAGCTCACCGCGATCACCGATCCGGCCCTGCAGGCCATGGTGGCCACCGGCCTGGTGGGCGCGCTGACCGCGTTGTTCACCGCATACCTGGACGGCCGACTGGCCGCCACCCGGGAGCAGTTCGTCGATTACTGCATCGATATGTTGCTCAGCCGCGCGGCCGCACGCTGAGCATTTGCCCAGCGCAGACCTCACATCGAGTCGCAACCGTTACGCGAACCACAGTCGAGGGAACTTGAATGTCACCGGAGTACACAGATACTCTGAGTGCTACCAAGAGGTACAGATAAACCGGAGGGTTCATGTCCACGGAACTGACCGATCTGCAGCTCCTGCACGAGCTGGAGCCCGTCGTCGAAAAGCAGATCAACCGGCACCTGTCCATGCGCAAGGACTGGAACCCGCACGACTACATCCCGTGGTCGGACGGCAAGAACTTCTACGCTCTCGGCGGCCAGGAGTGGGATCCGGAGCAGTCCAAGCTGTCCGAGGTCGCCCGGATCGCGATGATCACCAACCTGCTGACCGAGGACAACCTGCCCTCGTACCACCGCGAGATCGCCATGAACTTCAGCATGGACGGGCCGTGGGGTTTCTGGGTGAACCGGTGGACGGCCGAGGAGAACCGGCACGGCATCGCCCTGCGCGACTACCTGCTGGTCACCCGCGCCATCGATCCCATCGAGCTCGAAGAGCTGCGGGTCGAGCAGGTCACCCGCGGGTTCTCCCCCGGCCAGAACCTGCAGGGCGGCGATGAGCTGTTCGCCGAGAGCCTGTTCGACTCGGTCATCTACGTGACCTTCCAGGAACTGGCCACCCGCGTCTCGCACCGCAACACCGGCAAGGCCTGCAACGACCCCGTCGCCGACCAGCTGCTGGGACGCATCTCGGCCGACGAGAACCTGCACATGATCTTCTACCGCGACGTGGCCGCCGCCGGTATGGAGATCGCGCCCAACCAGGCGATGAAGTCCCTGCACAAGATCCTGACCAACTTCAAGATGCCGGGCTACACCATCCCCGACTTCCGCCGTAAGGCCGTCGTCATCGCCACCGGCGGTGTCTACGACCCGCGGATCCACCTCGACGACATCGTGATGCCGGTGCTCAAGAAGTGGCGCATCTTCGAACGCGAGGACTTCACCGGCGAGGGCGCCCGGCTGCGCGACGAGATCGCCAAGCATGTCGAGGAGCTCGAGGAGACGTGCGTGAAGTTCGAGGTCGCCAAGGAGCGTCGCCTGGAGCGTGAGCGCAAGGTCGCCGAGAAGAAGGCGATGAAGAACCTGCTGGTGTCCTCCTCCGCGGCCGGATGACAGTCGCCCCGCTAGCACCGACGGCCCGATCTGCCCTGCAGATCGGGCCGATCGCGTTGCGCAGTCCGGTGGTCCTCGCCCCGATGGCCGGTGTGACAAATGTCGCATTCCGCACGCTGTGCCGGGAATTGGAGCTGGCCCGGGCCGGCACCGTCAGCGGTCTGTACGTGTGCGAAATGGTGACCGCCCGCGCCCTGGTCGAACGGCACCCGGTGACCATGCACATGACCACCTTCGCCCCGCAGGAATCCCCGCGGTCGCTGCAGCTCTACACCGTCGACCCGGAGACCACCTACGCCGCGGCGAAGATGATCGTCGACGAGAACATGGCCGATCACATCGACATGAACTTCGGCTGCCCGGTGCCCAAGGTGACCAAGCGCGGCGGCGGATCCGCTCTCCCGTACAAGCGCAGGCTGTTCGGCCGTATCGTCGCCGCCGCTGTGCGGGCCACCGAAGGCACCGACGTGCCCGTGACGGTGAAGTTCCGGGTCGGCATCGACGACGCCCACCTCACCTATCTGGATGCCGGCCGGATCGCCGAGTCCGAAGGTGCGGCCGCGGTGGCTCTGCACGCCCGCACCGCCGCCCAGCGCTACTCCGGCAGCGCCGACTGGAGCCGGATCGCCGAGCTCAAACAGCACGTCACCAGCATCCCGGTGCTGGGCAACGGGGACATCTTCGACGCCGCCGACGCCCAGGCCATGATGCAGCAGACCGGCTGCGACGGCGTCGTCATCGGCCGCGGCTGCCTGGGCCGGCCGTGGCTGTTCGCCGAACTGTCCGACGCGTTCAACGGCCGGCCGATCACGACGCCCCCGACGCTCGGTGAGGTCGCCCAGATCATGCGTCGGCACGGCGAGCTGCTGGCCGGCCACTTCGGCGAGGACAAGGGCATGCGGGACATGCGCAAGCACATCGCCTGGTACCTGCACGGCTTCCCGGCGGGCGCCGATCTGCGCCGGGCGTTGGCACTGGTCAAGACGCTGGACGAGCTCGATGCGCTGCTCGGCGAACTCGACGCCGACGTACCGTTCCCGGAGGTGGCCGGCGGGCCGCGTGGCCGCCAGGGCTCCCCCGGGTCGGTGAGCCTGCCCGAGGGCTGGCTCGATGATCCCGACGACCTGACGGTGCCGGTGGCCGCCGATGTGATGAATTCGGGCGGTTGATCCGAGACCGTAGCGAAACCGCACCGTCACGCCCTCGCGCTGGCCGGTTCACAGGTTGTCTCAGTACGATGAGAGACCACTTGTCCGGGCTCCGGTGGCGCAGCCCGGTGCACTGCTGCTAAAAGAAATGGACGTGCCTTTTCAAGCTTGTTCAAGGCACAGACCACGACCGTGCGCAACGGCGCGCACGCCCCCACGATCCGCGAAGGCCGGTAGGACATGAGTGACGGCGATAACGCCACTCCTGGCCGGTCCGACCGCGCCTCGGGCACCGGGGACGAGAACACCGGCGACGACAACCCCTGGCTTACCCGAACCCCGAGACCGGCGCCAGGCGCCACGCCGTGGGAACGGGCCGCCGGGTCGCTGCCGCCCGGTCCGCGATCCGATGCCGCCGGCATCGGCAATCACACCGACGGCATCACCGTCGCCGACCTGATCGCCAAACTGGACGCCGACCAGCGGACCGGCGGTCGTGCCGCCCGCCGCCGGGCGGAAGAACAGGCCGAGGAACAAGCAGCAGAAGACCTCGAGGCCGACGAACCCACCGACGAAACCGCCGAGGCGGTGATCTTCGAACCGACCGTCAGCCCCGGCCCCCGGCCGCCCGCCCGCGCGGACGACCCGGTCACCGAGGTCATGGTCATGCCCTCGGCGTACGCCGCCGAGCTGCCCGACCTCGGCGCCGACCGGGCGTCGCACCCGCTGCACACCACCCGGCCGGCACCGGCCGACCACCGCACCGCCCGCAATGTCGGACGCGTCGCCGCCGCGATCCTCGCGACCTGTGCCCTGCTGCTGACCGGCGGTGCCTGGCAGTGGCAGTCGATGAAGAACAACAGCCTCAACCAGGTCGCCGCGCTGGACCCGAACTCCCGCGACATCGTGGACCCCAACGCGCAGTTCGGCGACGAGAACTTCCTGATCGTCGGCACCGACAGCCGGATCGGCCAGAACAGCGAGATCGGGGCCGGCACCACCGACGACGCCGCCGGCGCGCGCTCGGACACCATCATGCTGGTCAACATTCCCGCCGACCGGAAACGCGTTGTGGCCGTGTCCTTCCCGCGCGACCTGGCGATCACCCCGATCAAATGCGAGCCGTGGAACCCCGAGACCGGGGCGTACGGCCCGATCACCGACGAAGAATCGCCGATGTACGGGCTGGAAGAGGCCTGGACCGAGACCAAGCTCAACTCCGCCTACGCCGTCGGTGGACCCAAATGCCTGGTGAAGGTGATCCAGAAGCTCTCCGGCCTGTCGGTGAACCGGTTCATGGCCGTCGACTTCACCGGCTTCGCGAAGATGGTCGACGCGCTCGGCGGCGTCGAGGTGTGCAGCACCACCCCGCTGGAGGACTACGAGCTGGGCACCGTGCTGGCGACGGCCGGCCGGCAGACCGTCGACGGCCACACCGCGCTGAACTACGTCCGGGCCCGCCAGGTCACCACCGAGGTCAACGGCGACTACGGCCGGATCAAGCGCCAGCAGCTGTTCCTGTCCTCGCTGCTGCGCTCGCTGATCTCCAAAGAGGTCTTCTTCAGCCTGTCCAAGCTCAACAACGTGGTGAACATGTTCATCGACGACAGCTACGTCGACAACATCAAGACCAAGGATCTGGTCGACCTCGGCCAGTCCGTGCAGGGCGTCAACGCCGGCCGGATCACCTTCGTCACGGTGCCCACCACCGGCTACGCCGACGACTGGGGCAACGAGCAGCCGCGCGTCGACGATATGGCCGCTCTGTTCCAGGCCATCATCAACGACGATCCGCTACCCGAGGAACGCAACGCCGACAACACCCCGGTACCGGAAACCCCCGAATCGGGCAGCAGCGCAACAAATCCCGAGGACGAGGCCGGCGAACTGGTGGACGCGGTGGCCACCGATCCCGGTGACGTGACCGTGCGGGTGTCGAACTCGACCGGCGAGTCGGGGCTGGCCGGCAGTGCCGCCGACGTGCTGGCTCAGCACGGGTTCAACATCGAGACCCCCGACGACTACCCCGGCCCGCTGGAGTCGACGACGGTGTTCTTCTCCCCCGGCAACGAGCAGGCCGCCGCCACCGTCGCATCCTCGTTCCACCACGCGGCCATCGAGCAGGTGACCGGGATGGGCGATGTGGTGCGGGTGGTGCTGGGCAGCGACTTCAGTGCTGTCACCCCGCCGTCGCCGAGCGGATCGACCGTGCAGGTGCACCTGGTGCGCGGAACCAGCAGTGCGACCACCACCGAACTTCCCGAGGACCTCACCGTCACCAACGCAGCCGATACGACCTGCGAATAGGCCGGGCCGACCGGCGAGAAAGGGCATTCACCTTTCGTTCATCTGTGGCATCGTGACCTTCTGGCCCAGCAAACGTAAGGTAGTTCCATGCGTACTGCGTATCAAGAACAGCTGTCTTCTTTGACCGTTCAGCTCGGCGAGATGTGCGGTTTGGCCGGTGAAGCCATGGAACGCGCCACCCAGGCCCTGCTGCAGGCCGACCTGGCGCTCGCCGAGCAGGTGATCACCGATCACGAGCGCATCACCGAGATCAGCGTGCGCGCCGAAGAAGCCGCGTTCATGCTGCTGGCCCTGCAGGGACCGGTGGCCGGCGACCTGCGCGCCATCGTCAGCGGCATCCAGATCGTCGCCGACGTCGACCGGATGGGCGCCCTGGCCCTACACGTCGCCAAGATCGCCCGCCGCCGCCACCCCCAGCACACCCTGCCCGAAGAGGTCAACGGCTACTTCGCCGAAATGGGCCGGGTGGCAGTCGAATTGAGCCGCAGCGCGCAAGAGGTCCTGGAGACCCTGGACCCGGAGAAGGCCGCCCGGATCCGCGAAGAGGACGATGCGATGGACGATCTGCACCGTCACCTGTTCTCGGTGCTGATGGACAAGGACTGGAAGCACGGCGTCACCGCCGCCGTCGACGTCACACTGCTGAGCCGGTTCTACGAGCGGTTCGCCGACCACGCCGTGGAGGTGGCCCGGCGGGTCATCTTCACCGCGACCGGGTCGTTCCCCGAGGATCAGCCCTTCGTGGAGCCCCGCTGAGCGGTCCCAGCATACGAAAACTGCCCCAGAACCTCGGTTCTGGGGCAGTTTTCGTATGACCGGTGCTCAGCCGAAGCGGCCCGAGATGTAGTCCTCGGTGGCCTTCTGGGTGGGGTTGGAGAAGATCTTCTCGGTATCGTCGATCTCGATCAGCTGCCCGGGCTTACCGGTCGCCTCGAGGTTGAAGAACGCGGTCTGGTCGCTGACCCGGGCGGCCTGCTGCATGTTGTGCGTGACGATGACGATGGTGAAATCCTGCTTGAGCGTCGAGATCAGATCCTCGATCGCCAGCGTGGAGATCGGGTCCAGCGCCGAGCACGGCTCGTCCATCAGCAGCACGTCGGGCTGCACGGCGATGGCGCGGGCGATGCACAGACGCTGCTGCTGACCACCGGAAAGACCGCCGCCGGGCTTGTCGAGGCGGTCCTTGACCTCGTTCCACAGGTTGGCGCCCTTGAGTGAGCGCTCCGCGACCTCGTCGAGGGTCTTCTTGTTGCGTACGCCCTGCAACTTCAGGCCGGCCACCACGTTGTCGCGGATCGACATGGTGGGGAACGGGTTCGGGCGCTGGAACACCATGCCGATGGTCTTGCGCACGCCGACCGGGTCGACGCCGGCCCCGTAGATGTCCTCGCCGTCGAGCAGCACCGAGCCCTTGACGTAGGCGCCGGGGATGACCTCGTGCATCCGGTTCAGTGTGCGCAGCACGGTGGACTTGCCGCAGCCCGAGGGACCGATGAACGCGGTCACGCTGCGCGGTTCGACCGACAGCGACACGTTCTGCACGGCGTGGAACGCGCTGTAGTAGATGTTGACGTCTTTGAGATCCAGCCGCTTGGCCATGTCAGACTCTC
This sequence comes from Mycobacterium sp. AMU20-3851, assembly GCF_043974665.1. Classification (NCBI taxonomy): domain Bacteria; kingdom Bacillati; phylum Actinomycetota; class Actinomycetes; order Mycobacteriales; family Mycobacteriaceae; genus Mycobacterium; species Mycobacterium sp. AMU20-3851. Next base: position 750,898 of record NZ_CP146371.1, on the reverse strand, counting down.
CTAAACCTTTTTCGGGGCAAAGAACTTGGCGATGTACCGCGCACCGACATTGAGCAGCGCGATGAGGATCACGAGGGTGAGCGCAGCGCCCCACAGGCGATCGGTCGGAACGGGGTTGGCCCCGGCGCCGGCCGATGTCTGGTCGAACATCATGCCGGGCAGAGAACCCATGAAGCCACTGAACATGTCGAAGTTCATGGCCTGGGCGTAGCCCACCAGGATCAGCAGCGGTGCGGTCTCACCCATGACGCGGGCCAGCGACAGCAGGATGCCGGTGACGATGCCCGAGAGCGCCGTCGGTACCACGATGGCCGAGATGGTCTTCCACTTCGGCACGCCCAGTGCGTAACTGGCCTCGCGCAGGTCCATCGGGACGATCCGCAACATCTCCTCGGTGGCGCGCACGATGACCGGGATCATCAACAGCACCAGGGACAGTGACACCGCCAGGCCGGACCGCTGGAAGCCCAGCGTCGCCACCCACAGGGCGTAGATGAACAGCGCCGCGACGATGGAGGGCACACCGGTGAGGATGTCGACCATGAAGGTCGTCACCTTGCCCAGTCGGGTCCCGCCGCCGTACTCGACCAGGTAGATACCGACGAAGACGCCGATCGGGATGGAGATCACCGCGCAGACCGCGGCCTGCAGCAGCGAGCCGACGATGGCGTGATAGGCGCCGCCACCGGCCTGGAAGGCCGTCATGCCCGACTGCGAGTTGGTCCACCAGGTGCTGTCGAGCACCACACCGATGCCCTTGGCGACGACGGTGTAGAGCACCCACACCAACGGCACCAGCGCGACCACGACCGACGCGGTGACCAGGACGGTGGCGAAGTTGTCGGTGGCCTTGCGGCGCAGGCTGACACCCTGGAAGGTGGCGGCCTTGACCGGCCGGTCCAGCGTGGCGGCCGAGGAATCAGATGGGGTCATGATGCGGACCGGTCCTTTCCGGAGACCGCGGCACGGGCCAGCGAGTTCACCACGAATGTGAGGATGAACAGCACCAGGCCGGCCGCGATGTACGCGCCGGCCTTGTACTGATCGTTGAATTCCGATGCCGCCGAAGCGATCTTGCTGGCGAAGGTGAACCCACCGTCGAACAGCGACCACCCGAATGCGGTCTGGGTGCCGCGCAGGATGATCAGCAGAGCGATCGTCTCACCGAGCGCACGCCCCAGACCGAGCATGGCGCCGCTGATGTAGCCGGACATGCCGAACGGCAGCACCGTGGTCCGCACGACCTCCCAGCGGGTGGCGCCCAGCGCCAGCGCGGCCTCGATCTGGCCGCGCGGCGTCTGGACGAACACCTCGCGGGTGACCGCGGTGATGATCGGCAGGATCATCACCGCCAGCACGATGCCGGCGGTGAAGATCGTGCCGCCGCCGGCCACCGATGCGTTACCCGTGGAGAACAGGAACAACCAACTCAGATTCTCGTTGAGCCACACCGCCACCGGCTTGATCGCGGGCGCCAGGACATACAGTCCCCACACGCCGTAGATGATCGACGGCACGGCGGCCAGCAGATCCACCATGTAGGCCAGCGGGCCCTTGACCCGCTTGTGCGCATAGTTGGTCAGGTAGATCGCGATGCCCAGCGCCACCGGCATGGCCAGGATCAGGGCGAACACCGAGACGAACACCGTCACCTGGAGCAGGTCCAGGATGCCGAAGTGCATCGCGGAGGTGTCGGTGGTGATCCAGTTGCCGCCGTAGAGGAAAAAGTTCTCCTCGTTGCGCTGCAGGGCCGGGACCGCTCGCCACAGCAGGAAGATCGCGATCGCCGCGATGATCGAGATGACGAGGATGCCCGATCCCGTGGCCGCCCCGCCGAAGAGGCGGTCGCCCATGCGCACGCCCGCGTTCTTCGACGGGTCGGTTGAGATCGGAGTGGGCTCCGGGAAGGGTGCGGCCAGTGCCTCACCCGACCCCGAGTCTGATGGATTCGGAATAGTCACGGATTTACCGTCGGAACCCTTCTCGATGCCTTGATACGTCATATGGTCGCCGTACCCATCCTCGCCTCGATGTCGCCGATGTGCCAGTGACTAGGCGGCCGGCCCGATGGCCTCGATGGAGGTCAGCAGACGCTCCTTGAACTTCTCGGGCAGCGGCACATAGCCGGCAGCCGACAGGCCACCCTGTCCGTCGTTGGCGGCGACCGTCAGGAAGGACCGCACCGCCGCGGCGGTCTCGGCGTCATAGCCGTCCGAGCAGACGATGTTGTAGGTCGCCAGCACCAGCGGGTAGGCGCCAGCCTCCTGGGTGCCGTACAGCGAATTCAGATCCAGCACAAGGTCATTGCCCTCACCGGAGATCTCGACGGCATCGATCGCCTTGCCGGCCGACTCGTCGGTCAGCTCGACCGCTCCGGCGCCGGTGTCGATCTGGGCGTACGGCAGACCGGCCTGATCGGCGAAGCCCTTCTCCACGTAACCGATGGCTCCGGGGGTCGCCTGCACGGCCTGGGCCACGCCCGCCGACTTCTGTGCACCCTCGCCGGCGCCGCCCTGGAACTCGCTGCCGTCGCCCTTGGTCCAGGCCTGCGGCGCCGCGGCGCTCAGGTACTTCTGGAAGTTGTCGGTGGTGCCCGAGGAATCGGAACGGAAGATCGGCGTGATCGCCGCGTCCGGCAGCGTCGCGCCCGAGTTCAGAGCGGCGATGGCCGGATCGTTCCACTTGGTGATCTGGCCCTGGAAGATCTTGGCCAGGGTGTCGCCGTTGAGCACCAGCCCGTCGACGCCCTCCACGTTGTACGCCATGGCGATCGGCCCGAAGACCAGCGGCAGGTGCCAGGCCGGGTTGTCACCGCAGCGGGCAGCGGCGGCGGCGATCTGGTCGTCCTTGAGCGCCGAGTCGGAACCGGCGAAGTCGACGTTCTTGGCGATGAACTGCTCGCGGCCCGCACCGGAACCGGTCGGGTTGTAGGAAAGGTTCTTGCCCGCGCAGACCTGGCCCCACACCTGGTTGAACAGGGCGATGGCGTTCTGCTGTGCCGTCGAGCCCTCAGCGGTGATGGAGTCCTTCCCGCCGCAATTCTCGGCCGAGGCGGCCGAGTCGGTCGCCGATCCCGTGGTGGCTGAGGTGCCGGCGTTGTTGTCGCTACCGCAGGCGGTCAGCGTGAGTGCGGCGACCGCGGTCGCCGACAGGGCCAGGCCGATATTGAGCTTCACGAATCCCACTTTCAGTTGACGGCTTCAGACTCTCCGGCAACGTATGCGGTGGCGGTGGACTGTCGGCGGCGTCAGAATGAACGGCAGGTGAACACGTGCAGCTAGTTCACAGCCGGTGCGGCGTAAGCCATATCTGCGCTGTAGATCACAAAGCCCAGCCGACGATAGGTTTTCACCGCCGCGGTGTTGTCGCCCTCCACATAAAGTGTGACCTCCGCCTCGGGCCCGAGCCGTCCGGCGAGATGGTGCAGCCCCAGCAGGGTCAGTTCGGCGCCGAGCCCGCGGCCCTGAGCGTCCGGGTCGATACCGACCACATAGACCTCGCCGAGGTTCGCGTCGTGGACCTTGGTCCAGTGGAAACCCAGCAGCCGGTCACCGTCGAAGGCCATGAACAGACCCTCGGGGTCGAACCATGGTTCGGCGCGTCGTTCGGCGATCTCGGCATCGGTCCAGCCACCTTGTTCGGGGTGCCAGGAGAAGGCTGCATTGTTGACCCGCAACAGTTCCGCATCGTCGGCGGGTCCTTGGTAGGTGCGGATGGTGTGGCCCCCGGCGCGGTCCGCCACCTCGGGCAGGTCGGCCAGGCTGCGCCGCATCTGCAGCAGTTCGCGGACCCGTTTCAAACCCAGCTTCCGGGCCAGCGCCTGGGCGCCCGCCAGGTCGCCGTGCGCCCAGATCCGGGTGTCGGGCCCACCGGCGGCCAGGCCGGTGCGGACCAGTTCGGTACCCACCCCGCGACGTCGGGCGTCGGGATGCACCACTGCCTCGGCCATGCCGGAGGACAGATTCAGGTAGCCGACGATCCGGTCGCCGTCGAGCGCCAGCAGGTGGCGGGTGTCGTCACGGTTCAGTTCGCGCAGCACCTGATCGCCGACCGGGGCGACCCCGTCGACGGCGGTGGCCGCGGTGATGACCTCGGTGATCCGGTCCCGATCCGGTGCGGACAGGCCGGTGCGCCACTGCGTCACTGGCGGTGCAGGGGGCTGAAAGACCCTGCGGCCGAACCGAATCCGGAATCGTCGAGGTCGCCGTCCAGCTCGCTGTCGAGGTCTGGGGCGAAGCCGTCCACGTCGTCGAGCTCATCGGCGGCAGGTGTGGCGGCGCGGCCGCGGGCCGGCCGCACCGCCTTGTAACCGACGTTGCGCACGGTGCCGATCAGGGATTCGTACTCCGGCCCGAGCTTGGCGCGCAGCCGTCGCACGTGCACGTCGACGGTGCGGGTTCCGCCGAAGAAGTCATATCCCCAGACCTCCTGCAGCAGCTGCGCGCGGGTGAACACCCGGCCGGCGTGCTGAGCGAGGTACTTGAGGAGTTCGAACTCCTTGTAGGTGAGATCCAGCGGGCGCCCACGCAACCGGGCGGTGTAGGTGCCCTCGTCGATGACGAGTTCACCGAGGGTCACCTTGCCGACGCTCTCCTGGTCGGTGACACCGCCGCGGCGCCCGATCAGCAACCGCAGCCGCGCATCGATCTCCGCGGGCCCGGTGCCGGGCAGCAGGATCTCGTCGAGCCCCCATTCCACGTTGACCGCGACCAGCCCGCCCTCGTTCACGACCGCCACCACCGGGATGGAGGTGCCGGTGGTGCCGAGCAGCCGACACAGCCCGCGGGCCGCGGCCAGATCGGTGCGCGCGTCGACGATCGCCACGTCGGCGGTGCCTGCCTCCAACAACGAGGAAACCTCGGTCGGAGCGGTGCGCACATTGTGCGCGAGCAGGGACAGCGACGGCAGAACGGTGTCCGGATGCGGGTCGACGGTCAGAAGTAACAGTTCCAAAAGTTCCTCCAGCGTCCTGAATCATCCCCGGGACATCGGTGTCAGAGGCAACTTCGGCGATTCATGGCTGACACGCGGCCGTTACGACCGGCGATCGCACCACGATACCGTGCTACCTGCTGTTTAGCAGACCGTAACCACCAGGTGTCGGTTCCGGGCCCGCGTCCGTGGGACAGAATGACCGGGTGCGCAAGCTGCTGACCGGTGCCCTGGCAACCATCGTGACGATCGTCGTGGGGGCCGTCGGCACGGATTTCGGCGCCGCCATCTACGCCGAATATCGCCTGGCGCGCAGCGTCCGCACCGCCGCGCAGCTGCATTTCGATCCGTGGGCCAGCATTCTGGGCTTCCCGTTCATCAGCCAGGCCCGGGCACACCAGTACCGTGAGATCGAGATCCGCGCCTCCGGGGTGCCGCACCCGGTGACCGGCAAGGTATCGCTGGAGGCCACCCTGCACTCCATCGACCTGACCGGGTCGACCTGGCTGATCGGGCCGGACGCCGCGCTGCCGGTCGGGATCGCCGAAAGCCGCATCATCATCGATTCGACCCACGTCGGCCGCTTCATGGGCATCAAGGACCTGTTGGTCGAGGCGCCGCAGCGGGAGAGCAACGACGCCACCGGCGGAACCACGGAGTCGGGCATCTCCAGCGGCAACGGCCTCATCTTCACCGGCACCCCGACGGCAGCCGATTTCGATACCCGGGTGAGCGTATCGGTGGACCTGACGATGGCCGGCGCAGACGACAGCACTGTCGTGCTGACCGCCACCGGGGTGCTCACCGGCCCCGGCACCGCCGACGAGTCGGTGCCCGAGGACAAGACGGCCGCGGTGCTCAAGGCGTTCAGCACCCGGATCCCGGACCAGCGACTACCGTTCGGGGTAACGCCCACCAGCGGCGGTGTCCGCGGATCGGACATCATCGTGGAGGGCATCGCGGAGGGACTGACCGTGCGCCTCGACGAGTTCAGACAGTCATGAACACCTCGCTTGCGCTGGTGATCGTGATCGCGGTCCTCGGCATCGGATACCTGGTCGGCAAGATGATCACGCTGCGCTCCGGGATGATCCGGGCGGCCGCCGAAGCGTCCGACATCGACACCAGCGGCCTGGGCCTCTCCGACACCGGGCCGACGATCCTGCATTTCACCGCGGCGTGGTGTGGACCCTGCGCGGCGGTGCGCCGGGTGGTCGATCAGGTCTGTGCGGAACTGCCGGCGGTGGCCCACGTCGAGATCGACATGGACGACAATCCCGAAGCTGCACGGCGACTTTCGGTGCTGTCCCTGCCGACCACCATCATCTTCGACGGCGACGGCCGGCCGCGGTACCGCACCACCGGCGTTCCCAAAGCCGCTGACCTGCGCTCCGCCCTGGAACCGCTATTGGCTTGATCGCGGTGCCTACGGGTATTGTGTGCGGCGTGACTGCCCGTCTTGAGCTGCTGCTCACCAAACGCCGCACGGTCGATCTGTGCCGCACCGCGGGTTGTTGCTGTTGTTGTCGTAGCTGCTGACGAGCCGCGCCCTCGATCTTGGTGCGCCGCTCTGCAGGCGCCACCGTGGCCTGCCAGTCCAGTCCAGCCAAGCAACAGGAGCATTCACATGTCAGCCACCCAGGTAGATCCCGATCAGGTGGACGTCCGCGGCCCCCGGTTCGCCGCCTGGATCACCACCGCCGTGCTCATCCTCGCGCTGCTGATCTCCACGGTCAGCGTGCCGGGTGCCGCCCTCATCCTGGGACTGCAGACCGTGGTCTTCGCCGTCGGCGCCGCACTCGGGCCTCGCCGGCACCCCTACGGCATGGTGTTCGCCACGCTGATCGCCCCGCGCCTGGGCCCGGCCACCGAGCGGGAGCCGGTCACCCCGCTGAAGTTCGCCCAACTGGTCGGGTTCGGTTTCGCAGTGGTCGGCACCGTCGGTTTCGCGCTGGGCGCGCCGGCGGTCGGCCTCGTCGCCACCTCGTTCGCCCTGTTCGCAGCATTCCTCAATGCGGCCTTCGGCATCTGTCTGGGCTGCCAGATCTACCCGCTCGTCGCGCGGTTCCGCCGCGTACCCGCCTGACCCCGCCAAACGACTCACAGCAGTACAACCGAAAGGAACCACTCCATGGCACGCTCCGACGTCCTGGTCTCCACCGACTGGGCCGAGAGCAATCTCGACGCGCCGAAGACGGTCTTCGTCGAGGTCGATGAGGACACCTCCGCCTACGAGGGCGGCCACATCGCCGGCGCTGTGCGCCTCGACTGGAAGACCGAACTGCAGGACCAGGTCAAGCGCGACTTCGTCGACCAGCAGCAGTTCTCGAAGCTGTTGAGCGACAAGGGCATCGCCAACGACGACACCGTCATCCTGTACGGCGGCAACAACAACTGGTTCGCCGCCTACGCCTACTGGTACTTCAAGCTGTACGGCCACGAGGACGTGAAGCTGCTCGACGGCGGCCGTAAGAAGTGGGAGCTCGACGGACGCCCGCTGGTCACCGAGGTCCCCGCCCGCGCCGCCACCTCGTACGAGGCCAAGGCCCCCAACAACGACATCCGCGCCTTCCGCGACGAGGTCATCGCCGCGATCGGCGAGAAGAACCTGGTCGACGTGCGCTCCCCCGACGAGTTCTCCGGCAAGATCCTGGCCCCGGCCCACCTGCCGCAGGAGCAGAGCCAGCGCGCAGGCCACATCCCGACCGCCATCAACGTGCCGTGGAGCAAGGCGGCCAACGAGGACGGCACCTTCAAGTCGGACGAAGATCTGGCCAAGCTGTACGCCGAGGCCGGCCTGGACGGCGACAAGCTGACCATCGCCTACTGCCGCATCGGTGAGCGTTCCTCGCACACCTGGTTCGTGCTGCAGGAGCTGCTGGGCCACAAGAACGTCAAGAACTACGACGGTAGTTGGACGGAATACGGTTCCCTGGTGGGAGCCCCGATCGAGTTGGGAAGTTGATATGTGCTCTGCCCCCAAGCAAGGACTGACGCTGCCGGCCGGTGTCGACCTGGAGAAGGAAACCGTGATCACCGGTCGTGTGGTCGACGGCTCCGGTCAGGCCGTCGGTGGGGCCTTCGTGCGCCTGCTGGACAGCTCTGACGAGTTCACCGCCGAGGTCGTCGCGTCGGCCACCGGTGACTTCCGGTTCTTCGCCGCGCCGGGCAACTGGACGCTGCGTGCGCTGTCGCCGGCAGGCAACGGGGATGCCAGCATCGCCCCCAGCGGCGCCGGCATCCACGAAATCGACGTCAAGGTCGCCTAGCGACCCCACCGGGTCACCGCGCTCGAGCCTCGACTCGAGCGCGGTGACCTCTGGCGGTTAGGATCATCACCGTGGTGCTGTTCTTCGAATTTCTGCTCGTGGCGGCCGTGGTCGTCATCACCTGGTTTGCGCTGTACGCCGTCTACCGGCTCGTCACCGACGAGGGGTGAGCGAGGGCGACGCCGTGCTGCCCGGCTCGGGTGACCGTGCCGTGGCCTCTGCGGCTGAACGGGCCAAGATCACCGCGGCCCGCAACATCCCCGGATTCGACGATCTGCCGATCCCGGCGGACACCGCGAACCTGCGCGCGGGTGCGGACCTCAACCCCGCCCTGTTGGCGCTGCTGCCGCTCGTCGGCGTGTGGCGTGGCGAGGGCGAGGGGCGCGACGCCGACGGCGACTACCGGTTCGGCCAACAGATCGTCGTCTCGCACGACGGTGGCGACTATCTGAACTGGGATTCGCGCTCCTGGCGCCTGGACGCGGCGGGCGAGTACCAGGGACCCGATCTGCGCGAGACCGGCTTCTGGCGCTTTGTCAGCGATCCGGCCGATCCGGACGAGACTCAGGCGATCGAGCTGCTGCTCGCCCATTCGTCCGGCTTCATCGAACTGTTCTACGGCAGCCCGCTGAACCAGGCTTCCTGGGAGTTGGCCACCGACGCACTGGCCCGCAGCAAGTCGAGCACGCTGGTGGGCGGCGCGAAGCGGCTCTACGGGATCATCGAGGCCGGTGATCTGGCCTACGTCGAGGAGCGCGTGGACGCCGACGGCGGTCTGGTCCCGCACCTGTCCGCCCGGCTCAGCCGGTTCATCGGCTAGATCTTCTACCCGGAGACGGAGCAGCCCCCGAGCCGTTTTTTCTCGGTTGGACCAACCAAGGGCTCGGGGGCCGGGTGGCTGCTTGGGATTCGCCAGCGCTCGCAGGACGCACGAGGCGCATGTGCGAAGAGCCAAGTAGCTCCATCACACTCCTGGTGCTGCTAGCTAGCAGCCACCTCACTTGTCCGTATGTCACTCAATTTGTCGGACCACCTCCTTCCCTGTGTACGGCCGACCGTACTCCCGAAACCCGGGCCCGACAACCGATTTAGCGTGACACCGCCCGCTGCACCAGCCGGTGCAACTGCCCGTCGGCCGGGGCGTCGGCGAGTGCCCGGCCGTCGAGGGTGTGCACGCGCGCGCACAGTGTCACCGCCGAGACCAGCCAAACCCCTTGGGCGGCAAAGAGATCAGTGACGGTCAAGGTGCGGTAGGCGGTTCTCGGCGCGATCTCGAACAGTGCGCCGACGGTGGTCCCGGCCAAGATCGGCAGGGTCGGGGGCGGGCTCAGCAGGGTTTCGCTCTGCGCGATCACCACCGAGGACCGCGGGCCCTCCAGCACCACACCGTCGTCGTCGACGAAGATCGCGTCACCGGCCCCCCGGCGCCCGGCTTCGGCCAGCGCGGCGACATTCAGCGCATAGGACAACGACTTTGCGCCCGCCACCGCGCCGCGAGGGCCCGGGTTCAGGGTCACCGCGGCCAGGCCGTCCCGGCGGGCGGCGTGCGCTCGCTGCGGCACCCCGGACACCATCACAAACGCCGCCCCGCGGCCGGAGACCAGCCTCAGCACGCCGTCGTGGCCACCCCAGTGCCGGGCCGCGACGGCCACCGCGGCCCGCCAGCGCGCCGGGTCGGTTCCGGGCAGGCCGACCACGGCCTCGGAGCGGGCCAGCCGCGCCAGGTGCGCCTCCAGCAGACAGGGCCGCCCGTCGCGCAGCAGGGTCGTCTCGAAGACACCGTCGCCGTCGGTGAGCACCGGGGCGCCCGCTGGGACGAGGCGCTCGGCCGGCCCGCGCAGCGCACCGTCGAGGTCCACCACCACGTCCGGGGATCGGCCCACCATGGGCAGAGCGTATCGGCCGTATCGTTGAGGGCATGTCCGCAGTTCCCGCCCCAGATTCCGGACCAGACGCCGGCGCCGTCTGGCACTTCGGTGACCCGTTCGGCGAACAGCGCGCGGCCGCCTCGTCGGCCGTCGTGGTGGACCGCTCACACCGCGCGGTCCTGCAGCTGACCGGCGGTGAGCGCCGCAGCTGGCTGCACACCATCTCCAGCCAGCACGTCAGCGACCTGCCCGACGGCGCCGTCGTGCAGAACCTCAGCCTGGACGTGCAGGGGCGTGTCGAAGATCACTGGTTGCAGACCGAGCTCGACGGCCGCACCGTGCTGGACACCGAACCGTGGCGCGGGGAGCCGCTGCTCGCCTTCCTGCGCCGGATGGTGTTCTGGGCCGATGTGGTGATCGACCCGGCCGAGCTGGCGGTGCTCTCCCTGCTGGGACAGGCCGCCGCAAATGTACTCGGCGCGCTCGGCATCGAGTCGTTGCCGGCGCCGTGGTCCGCCGTCGAACTGCCCGAAGGGGGCTTCCTACGCGCGACGTACCCGGGCGAATACGACCTCGTCGTGCCCCGTGCGGACAAGGACTCCTGGCTGGCACGGCTGGCCGAGGCCGGGGCGCAGCCGGCCGGCGTATGGGCCTACGAGGCACACCGGGTGGCCGCCGTCCGCCCGCGTTTGGGCGTGGACACCGACGACCGCACCATCCCGCACGAGGTCGGCTGGATCGGCGGTCCCGGCGTGGGCGCGGTGCACCTGGAGAAGGGCTGCTACCGCGGACAGGAGACCGTCGCTCGGGTGCACAATCTCGGGAAGCCGCCGCGCATGCTGGTGCTGGTGCAACTGGACGGTTCGCAGGACCGGCCCGGCACCGGCGATCCGCTCCTGGCGGGCGGGCGGCCGGTGGGCCGGCTGGGTTCGGTGGTCGACCACGTCGACGAGGGCCCGATCGCGTTGGCGCTGGTCAAGCGGGGCATTCCGGCCGATACGGCGTTGGTGACCGGCGGTGAGATCGAGGTGGCCGCGGTGATCGACGCCGACTCCGTGCCCGACACCGGGGGCGTCGGCGCGGGCCGGCTGGCAGTCGAGAAACTGCGCGGCGGAGGCCGCTAGGACCGCCGGAACCGCGGCAGCCATGGGCCTGCAGGCGCACCGCCGCTGGGCACGGTAAAGTGTTCGGCAGGACAATACATACACACACAGATCGGAGCCGCCTGCACGTTGGGCCGCTCCGTTATTGCGCGAGGGGGTCCCAATGGGCCGCGGCCGGGCTAAGGCAAAGCAAACCAAGGTTGCTCGTGACCTGAAATACAACACGCCGGAGACTGATTTCGAGCGGCTGCAACGCGAGCTGTCCAACAGCAGCGGTGCCGACGACTTCAAGAACGGTGACGGCCTCGCCGATCGATACGCCGACGAGGACGACTGGCGGCGTTGACCCGCCGCGCGGCTCGCGCACCGCGCGGTTCCTCAGAACCGCGGGTGCTGCCCCACCAGCCGCGCTCGCTCTCCATCCTTTGAGCCCTTGGCCACGGTTCCGACCGTCCAGCAGGCCAGGTGGCGCGCGGTAAGAATCGCCAACGCACGGTCGGTGTCCTCCGGCGCGACGATGGCGACCATGCCCACGCCCATGTTGAAGGTCTTCTCCATCTCTGCGCGCTCGATCCGACCGCGCTGGGCGATCATGCCGAACACCGGTGCCGGAGTCCAGGTACCGCGGTCCAGTTCGGCGACCAGCCCCGGCGGGATGATGCGCTCCAGGTTGCCGGCGAATCCACCGCCGGTGATGTGGCAGAAGGTGCGGACCTGCGTCTCGGCGGCCAGCGCCAGGCAGTCCTTGGCGTAGATGTAGGTCGGCTCCAGCAGTTCCTCGCCCAGCGTGCGGCCGAACTCCTCGACGTGACCCGACAGGTCCATCCGGTCGATCTCCAGCAGCACCTTGCGGGCCAGCGAGTAACCGTTGGAATGCAGACCGGTGGACGCCATCGCGATGATCACGTCGCCGGGCTTGACCCGCTCCGGGCCGAGCACATCGTCGGCCTCGACGACACCCACGCCGGTGGCGGAGATGTCGTAGTGGTCGGGCTCCATCAGTCCGGGATGTTCGGCGGTCTCGCCGCCCAGCAGGGCGCAGCCCGCGCGCACGCAGCCCTCGGCGATACCGGAGACGATCGCGGCGACCCGCTCCGGCACGGTCCGCCCGACCGCGATGTAGTCCTGCAGGAACAGCGGTTCGGCACCGCACACCACGAGGTCGTCGACGACCATGGCGACCAGGTCCAGGCCGACGGTGTCGTGCTTGTCCATCGCCTGGGCGATGGCCAGCTTGGTGCCCACCCCGTCGGTGGAGGATGCCAGCAGCGGCTCGCGGTAACCGTCGCGCAGGGCGAACAGCCCGGCGAAGCCGCCCAGACCACCACGGACTTCGGGCCGGGTGGCCCTCTTGGCGAGAGGTTTGAACAACTCGACGGCTCGGTCACCCGCCTCGATGTCCACTCCGGCGGTTGCGTACGAAATACCGTCTTCTTCGGCGCGGCCCTTACCCATGGTCACGCCAGTCCCTGCTCGCTCATCGAACCCAAGGCTACCGGTCCCCTCCCGCCCTCCGCATGGCCGGTGACCTCAACGCTTTCCCGGCGCCGACCGCGGCTGCCCGTTTGAGTGCCGCGCGTTGCGGTCATCCATCCCCCGCTCGGCTCCGAATACCTGGTGAAGAGCCTGACGAGGGGAGCAACTGTGCCGGACACGAACACCCGCTGCCTGGTCACCGGGGCCACCGGCTACATCGGCGGCAACCTGGTACCGGTGCTGCTGGAGCGCGGGCATCAGGTGCGGGCCCTGGCCCGCAGACCGGCGAAACTCGATGACCGGCCGTGGCGGGACCGGGTGGAGGTCGCCCGCGGGGACCTCGGCGACCCGGAGTCGTTGACCACGGCCTTCGCCGACACCGACGTCGTGTACTACCTGGTGCACTCGATGGGCACCTCGGCCGATTTCGTCAAGGAGGAGGCGGAGGCGGCACGCAACGTGGTGGCTGCGGCCCGCAGCGCCGGCGTGCGCCGCATCGTCTACCTCAGCGGCCTGCACCCCGACGGTGAGCTGTCCCCGCACCTGCGGTCCCGCACCGCCGTCGGTGACATCCTGGTCGAATCCGGGATCGAGACGGTGGTGCTGCAGGCCGGCATCGTCATCGGGTCGGGTTCGGCGTCCTTCGAGATGATCCGGCATCTGACCGACCGGCTGCCGGTGATGACCACCCCGCGCTGGGTGCACAACAAGATCCAGCCGATCGCCGTGGACGATGTGCTGCACTATCTCGCCGAGGCGGCCACCGCGCCGGTTCCGGGGTCACGGACCTGGGATATCGGCGGACCGGATGTGCTGGAGTACGGCGATGCCATGCAGGGCTACGCCGATGTGGCACGGCTGCGCCGCCGGATGATCGTGGTGTTGCCGTTCCTGACCCCGGCCATCGCGAGTTGGTGGGTGGGGCTGGTGACGCCCATCCCGGCGGGTCTGGCCCGCCCGCTCGTCGAGTCCCTGCACTGCGATGCGGTGATGAACAACCGCGACATCGACGAGGTGATCGCGCCACCGCCGAGCGGCCTGACCCGCTACCACGATGCCGTCAGCGAGGCGTTGGCCAGTGACGGTACCGCGGCCCACAGCGCCCGGCGCCGCCTGGTGAGACTGAGTTCGCCAGAGCCGCAGTAGATCTCAGGGCGTACGCAGCGCGTCGGCCGCGTTGCCGGTGGTTTTGGCGGACTCCAGCGGGATGCCGGTGCGGGCCGCGTTGGCCAGCATGTGCTCGATCACGTTCTTACCCAGAGCCGTCTCGCCGGGCAGTTCGATCGGGTAGTTGCCGTCGAAGCATGCCGCGCACAGCCGGCTGGCCGGCTGCTCGGTGGCCGCGACCATGCCGCTGTGACTGATGTAACCGAGGGTGTCGGCGCCGATCGCGCGGCGGACGCCTTCGAGCATCTCGTCCTCGTCGGCGCTGTTGCTTGCCGAGTTGGCGATCAGTTCGGCCGGGGTGGCGAAGTCGATTCCGTAGAAGCACGGCCATTTCACCGGCGGGGAGGCGATCCGCACGTGCACCTCGAGGGCACCGGCCTCACGCAGCATCCGGATCAGCGCGCGCTGGGTGTTGCCGCGCACGATCGAGTCGTCGACGACGATCAGCCGCTTGCCGCGGATGACCTCCTTGAGCGGGTTCAGCTTGAGCCGGATACCGAGCTGGCGGATGGTCTGCGAGGGCTGGATGAAGGTGCGGCCCACGTAGGCGTTCTTCATCAGGCCCTGGCCGTACGGGATCCCTGAACCCTGCGCGTAGCCGACGGCGGCCGGGATGCCGGACTCGGGCACCCCGATGACCAGATCGGCGTCCACCGGATTCTCCGCGGCCAGTCGCCGTCCGATGTCGACGCGGGTGGCGTGGACCGAGCGGCCGCCGATGACGCTGTCCGGGCGGGCCAGGTAGACGTACTCGAAGACGCAACCCTTGGGCGTCGGGTTGGCGAACCGGGTCGAGCGCACCCCGTCGGCGTCGATGGCCAGCAGCTCGCCGGGCTCGATGTCGCGCACGAACGAGGCGCCGACGATGTCGAGGGCGGCGGTCTCGGAGGCGACCACCCAGCCGCGGTCCAGCCGGCCCAGCGACAGCGGGCGCACACCGTGCGGGTCGCGGGCGGCGTAGAGGGTGTTCTCGTCCATGAACGTCAGGCAGAACGCGCCCCGGACGGTGGGCAGCAGCTCCAGTGCGGCCTGCTCGAGCGTCGAGTCGGCGGCGCCGTGGGCCAGTAGGGCACCCAGGATGTCGGAGTCGGTGGTGGCGGTCGGGGCGCCGCGGGTCTCGATCAGGCCCGCGTCGCGCGCGCGGGTGGCCAGTTCGGCGGTGTTCACCAGATTGCCGTTGTGCCCCAACGCCACCCCGGTGCCGGCGGCGGTGTTACGGAATACCGGCTGGGCGTTCTCCCAGGTGGTCGAACCGGTGGTCGAGTAACGGCAGTGCCCGACGGCGACGTGTCCGTGCATGGCGGCCAGCGTCTGCTCGTCGAAAACCTGGCTCACCAGACCGAGATCTTTGAAGACGAGGATCTGGGAGCCGTCGGCAACCGCGATACCTGCGGCTTCCTGGCCACGGTGTTGCAGCGCATAGAGGCCGTAGTACGTGAGCTTGGCCACATCCTCCCCGGGTGACCAGACGCCGAAGACGCCGCATTCCTCTTTCGGCTCTGTCTCTTCAGGCTCGACCGGCGAGAAGGTCACGATGGCTGCTCCCTGGGGGCTGGGGGTGACGCGGCCCAGTCTACGGTGATCCGGCCCCGATAATTCAATACGCGAGCCGGATTTCGTTGTATCTCACACTTCGCCCGGCACCGATTGCGCATGCCGTGAACGGCATTTGGCACCCGCTGACAGCATGGTTCTAGGAGCGCCGATCGTCGAGTGTCAGCAGTGGAAGCCACTGCGCGATCTCGGGCGCGCGCGATCCCGACATGTGCAGGGCCGGCGCCTCGATCCCGATCAGACCGGTGACCAGGAGCAGCCAGCTGCGCGGATCGGTCTCCACCACGTTGGGCGGTGTCCCCCGGGTGTGCTTGGGCCCGGTGATGCACTGCACCGCGACGAATGGCGGCACCCGCACCTCGACACTCGCTCCCGGCGCCATCGCCGCCAGGGTGCGCGCGGTCAGCCGGACGGCGGCGGCCAGTTCGTCCCGAGCCGGTTCGGGCCGTGACCCGTCCTGCAGCCAGTCGGCCACCGCGAGCACCGCGGCGCGCGTCGCTGCCGGATCAGCGGTTCGACGAGCCATCATCGGTTTAGTGTCGCAAAGTGACCGTCCTCGACCGTCCGGCACCGCCGTACAAGACCGCCGGCGCCGTCGCCCTGGTACTGCTCGCAGTCGGCGCGGTCCTGATCTACCAGCAGTTCCGCGGCGAATTCGCCTCCCGGGTGGACCTGCATCTGGTGGCTCCGCGGGCCGGGCTGGTGGTCGATCCCGGGACCAAGGTCACCCTCAACGGGGTGGAGATCGGCCGGGTGTCCACCATCGTGGCCGAGCCGGCCGGAGCCCGGCTGACGCTGCGGGTCGACCCGAAGTATCTGGGCCTCATCCCGGCGAACGTAGCGGCCGACATCAACGCCAGCACCGTCTTCGGCAACAAGTACGTCGCGCTGCGCGCACCAGAAGACCCTGTGGCACAACGCTTGTCGCCGGGCGACGAGATCACCGCGGGGTGGGTCAGCACCGAATTCAACACGCTCTTCGAAACCGTGCTGGCCATCTCCGACCAGGTGGACCCGGTGCGCCTGAACCAGACGCTGACCGCCGCGGCCCAGGCGTTGGACGGCAACGGCGCCCGGTTCGGCGAATCGTTGGCCGATGGCAACACCATCCTGGCGAGCCTCAATGCCCAGATGCCGCAGTTCCTGCGGGATGTGCGCGGCGTGGATGCCCTTGCCGACGTCTACGCCGACGCGGCACCGGAGCTGTTCGACGGTCTCACCGCGGCATCGGTGACCGCGACGACCCTGCACGCCCGGCGCGGTGCGGTGGATGCGGCGCTGATGGCGGCCGTCGGGTTCGGCGGCACCGCCGGGGATGTCCTCGATCGCGGGGGCCGCTATCTGGTGCGCGGAGCGCAAGATCTGCTGCCCACCGCGAAACTCTTCGACTCCTACAGCCCGCAGTTGTTGTGCACCATCCGTAACTACCACGACGCGGCCCCGTTGATGGCGCAGGTATTCGGCGGCGACAACGGGTACTCACTGGCCATCGCGGGCACCATCTTCGGCATGGGCGTGCCGAATCCTTATGTGTATCCGGACAATCTTCCCCGGGTGAACGCACGAGGCGGGCCGGGCGGGCGGCCGGGTTGTTGGCAGAAGATCACCCGCGACCTCTGGCCGGCACCGTATCTGGTGATGGACACCGGCCTGTCGATCGCGCCCTACAACCACTTCGAGTTGGGCTCGCCGATCTTCTCCGAGTACGTATGGGGCCGGCAGATCGGGGCGCCCACCATCAACCCGTGACCGAATCAGACGGGCGGCCCGTCGACGCCGGCCTTGGCCTCCAGGTCCGCCCGAATCCGCTCGGTGTCATCCGGTGTCCAGCCAGCCGGCGGGGCGACGGCCACCCACCCGTCCAGCACGGAATCCCCGTAGTTGTGCCCATGTCCCTCGGGCATCCCGGACGCATTCGTGATGTCGGCGCTGACCTGCCAGAACGTCACGATCGGATACCAGCGCATGGATTCTGTCCGGCCGGCGCCGGGCGGCTCCCTGAGCCAATCGGGCCGGGAGAACAGCAGATTCGGCGACCACCAGACGATCGGATCGGAGGCGTGCTGCAGGAACAGCACCCGGGTGCCCTCCCAGGGCGGGGCGGCGACCCGCTGGACGTCGGCCGGGCCGGCGGCCTGCGAGAACCGCACCGTACGGCCGTTGTCGTAGCGGGGTTCCACCTCCGGGGTTCCCGGGTCACGGCGCACCACCAGCCCACTCCACAGCGAACTCTCGTGCGGCGGGCCCACCCAGAGCACCCCCGAGAAACCCATCTCCGCGATATCGGGCAACCAGCCGAACGCGCCCTGGCCGGCGAAGGAACCCAAACTCTCGCCGTAGAGCGCCAATTCGGGCCGGTCGGCCTCCGGCAGCGCCGCCCACCGCCGATGGATCCCGTCGATCATCAGGCGGGCCGCATCGACGGACTTCTCCCGGTCGCCGAGGAACGAAATCCAGCTCGGCAGATAGGAGTACTGCATGCCGACCAACGCGGTGTCCCCGTTGTACATGGACTCCACCGCGCGGGCCGCCACCGGGTTCACCCAGCCCGTGCCGGTGGTGGGGATGATGACGAGCAGTTCGCGCTCGAAGGCCCCGGTGCGCTCCAGCTCGCTGAGCAGGACCGCCATCCGGGCCTCGTCGGTGTCGGCGGTCTGCAGTCCGGCGTACACCCGGATCGGCTCCCGGGCCGGCCGGCCGTTCAGCCGGGTCAGTTCGGCGGCGTCCGGTCCGCCCGACACGAAATTGCGGCCCTGGTAACCGAGCGAATCCCAGGGCGCGAACGAGGTTGGGCTGCCGGATTTCTCGGGTTCCATGGGCTGGGCCACGCCGGCCGCACTGGTCGAATTCTGGGGCTGGAAGACCTGGCTGGCGCCGAGCAGGAAGCCGCGGTAGAGCACCCCGTTGACGAGCATCACGATCAGGACCGCGGTGATGGCGGTGCCGATGAAGAACGCCACCTCGCTCTGCAGTCGCCACCGCCGGATCAGGATCCGGGCGATCAGCTTGACCAGGTCCACCAGCACCCGCCAGCCCGCGATGCACGCCGCGCCCACCAGAACCGCGAGCACCAGGGTGCGCATGTGGGTCAGCGTGTCGGGGCCGTCGATACCCATCAGCGCCGAGACCTGACGCTGCCAGCGGGCCGCCGGGATCATCATCAGCACCGGGACCGTCAGCGCGCCGGCCACCACGACGATCTTGGCGGTGCGCAGCAGCGCGGGTTTCGGCGGCCACCAGGACCGGCCGCGTAACACGAACCGCTGCAGGAACTTACGGATCAGGACGCCGATCCCGTAGCCGATGGCGGCGTTGATGCCACCGATCAGCCCGGCGAACAGCCAGTCCCTGGGCAGCAGGGACGGGGTCAGCGACAGACAGAAGAACAGCGCGCCGAACGGTATCCCGACGAAGTCGAGCCGGACCAGGCTCCAGGCCCACTGCAGTAGCGGATGCCCGAGCCTGGTCCGATCGATCACCCGAACAACCCGGGCAACACGCCCTCGGAGGTGGCTCGCAGTTCGGCGAGCGTGACGGTGAACTGGCCCTGCACTTCCAGCGCCTGGCTGCCGTCGTCGGACACGCCCACCCGGGTCACCGGCAGGTCGCGGGCCTCGCACATGGACCGGAACCGGCTCTCCTCGGTGCGCGGCACCGCCACCAGCACCCGGCCGGCCGACTCGGAGAACAGGAACACGAACGGGTCGACACCTTCGGGCAGCACCAGACGGGCACCGGTCTCACCGGCCAGCGACGCCTCGATGACGGCCTGGATCAGCCCGCCCTCGCTGAGATCGTGTGCGGCCGAGACCAGTCCGTCGCGCGACGCCGCGGTCAGCACCTCGGCAAGCAGCTTCTCCCGGGCCAGGTCCACCTTCGGTGGCACACCGCCGAGGTGGTCACCGGTGACCTGTGCCCAGATCGATCCGTCGAACTCGTCGTGGGTGTCGCCGAGCAGCAGCAGCGTCTCGCCGGGTTCGTTGCCCAGTCCGGTCGGGATCCGGCGGGCCACATCGTCGATCACACCGAGCACGCCGACCACCGGGGTCGGCAGGATCGGGGTGCTGCCGGTCTGGTTGTAGAAGCTGACGTTGCCACCGGTGACCGGGATGCCCAACTCCGCGCAGCCGTCGGCCAGTCCGCGGACCGCCTGGGAGAACTGCCACATGACGCCCGGATCCTCCGGGGAACCGAAGTTCAGGCAGTTGGTCACCGCGACCGGGGTGGCCCCGGTGACCGCCACGTTGCGGTAGGCCTCGGCCAGCGCGAGCCGGGCCCCGGTGTAGGGGTCGAGCTGGGTGTAGCGGCCCGACGCGTCGGTGGACACCGCGATGCCGCGGCCGGTCTCCTCGTCGATGCGCAGCACACCGCCGTCGGCGTGCTCGGCGAGCACGGTGTTGCCGCGCACATACCGGTCGTACTGCTCGGTGATGAACGCCCGGCTGCACAGGTGCGGGCTGCCCAGCAGCGCGAGTGCGGTGGCCTTGAGCTCGTCACCGGTCGCCGGTCGGGCGATCTTGGCCGAGGTGTCGGCGATCAGCGCGTCCTGGGTGTCCGGGCGGGCCAGCGGGCGCTGGTAGACGGGGCCCTCGTGGGCGACGGTGCGCGGCGGCACATCCACCACGGTCTCCCCGTGCCAGGTGATCTCCAGCCGGTCGCCGTCGGTGACCTCGCCGATCACGCTGGCCAGCACGTCCCACTTGCGGCACACCGCGAGGAACTTGTCCACGTTCTCCGGGGTGACCACCGCGCACATGCGTTCCTGCGACTCCGAGGACAGGATCTCCGCGGGGGTCATGTCGGCGGCGCGCTGCGGCACCGCATCCAACTCGACACGCATCCCGCCGTCACCTGCGGAGGCGAGTTCGGAAGTGGCGCAGGACAATCCGGCGCCACCGAGGTCCTGGATGCCCACCACCAGGTCGGCCGCATAGAGCTCCAGGCAGCATTCGATGAGCACCTTCTCCATGAAGGGGTCACCGACCTGCACCGAGGGCAGCTTCTTACGGCCGGGGCCGGAACCCTCGTCGCCGCCGAACGTCTCGCTCGCCAGCACCGACACACCGCCGATACCGTCCAGGCCGGTGCGCGCGCCGAACAGGATGATCTTGTTGCCGGTGCCGGACGCGAAGGCCAGGTGCAGGTCCTCCTTGCGCAGCACGCCGACGCACAGCGCGTTCACCAGCGGGTTGCCCGCATAGGAGGCGTCGAAGACGGTCTCGCCGCCGATGTTGGGCAGGCCCAGCGAGTTGCCGTAGCCGCCGATGCCGCGGACCACGCCGTCGAGCACCCGGCGGGTGTCCGGGGCATCGGCCGCGCCGAAGCGCAACTGATCCATGACCGCGACCGGGCGGGCGCCCATCGCCATGATGTCGCGCACGATGCCACCCACGCCGGTGGCCGCGCCCTGGTAGGGCTCCACGTAGGACGGGTGGTTGTGCGATTCCACCTTGAAGGTGACCGCCCAGCCGTCGCCGATGTCCACCACGCCCGCGTTCTCGCCGATGCCGGCGAGCATGCCCGCCCGCATCTCGTCGGTGGTGGTCTCACCGAAGTAGCGCAGGTGCACCTTGGAGGACTTGTACGAGCAGTGCTCGCTCCACATCACCGAATACATCGCCAGTTCGGCGTCGGTGGGGCGGCGGCCCAGGATCTCGCGGATGCGCTGGTACTCGTCGTCCTTCAGCCCCAATTCGCGATACGGCTGGGGATGATCGGGGGTGGCGGCTGCCCGCTCGACGGTATCTGTCTGATGAGTGAGCTCCGACGTCACGCAGACAGTCTAAGCGGGCCCGCAAAACGGATCCGACCAGCTAGCCCGGGTGTGCCAGGTCACCCTCGTCCAGGCTCCTCCGTTCAGGCGATGCAGAACGCGTTGCCCTCCGGGTCGGCCAGCACCACCCACTCGAACTCGGGGCCGAAGTTGTTGCGCGCGGTCTCCGTCGCACCGAGTCCGACCAGCCGGGCGACCTCGGCCTCCTTGTCCTCGGCGTGCAGGTCCACATGCACCTTGTTCTTGCCGGGCGTCGGGTCGGGCACCCGCTGGAAACCCAGCGCGGGACGCCCCTCGCCGGCGAGCATCACGAATTCCCCTGGAGCGACGGCGTTCAGCTCACCGCCGACGGCCTCGGCCCACCATGCGGCGAGGGCATCGGGGTCCACACAGTCGATCGTGATCATCTCGATTCGAAGAGTCATGGTTCGAGGCTAGGGCAGTCGGGCAACTACCTCAGGGGTAATTGATGCCACGACCGCACCGCCGCAGGGTGGGTCATGACCAACACACACATCGCACCGAAGTTCACCGCCGACCTCTGGGCCGCATTCTGGGCCGCACCCGATCCGTCCCGTATCGGGGCGCTGCTCGCCGAGGACATCGTGGGCCACTGGCCCGGCGATCCGGCGCCGGTCCGCGGACGGGCGGACTACCTCGGCAAGATCGCCGGCATCGTGGAGGCGATGCCAGATCTGACGCTGACGCTGGTGGACAGCGCCACCGTCGCCGGCCGCGCTTCCGGCGAGGAATTGATCTTCCTGCACTACACCGGCACCGCCGCGGACGGGGCGATCACCATCCGCGGCATGGACCGGGTGCGCACCCGCGAGGGCATCGTGGTGGAAAACGTGATCCGGTACGACTTCAGCGAGCTCTGAGCCGTCCGGCCGGCGGGCTGGAGCGCAGCGACCGGGGGATCAACCCGGGGACAGGAAGGCCCCCAGCGCCGCCGAGTAGGCGGCGACATCGTGCGCACCCATCACCTCGCGCGCGGAATGCATGGCCAGCTGGGCGGCGCCCACGTCGACGGTCGGGATGCCGGTGCCCGCCGCGGTCATCGGGCCGATGGTGGACCCGCACGGCAGATCGGCGCGGTGCTCGTAGCGCTGCAGCGGCACCCCGGCCTGGCGGCAGGCCAGCGCGAACGCCGCCGCGGTCCGCCCATCGGTGGCGTAGCGCAGGTTGGGTTGCACCTTGAGCACCGGGCCGCCGTTGACCTCGATCTGATGGCCGGGCTCGTGCCGCTCCGGGTAGTTCGGGTGGGTGGCGTGCGCCATGTCGCCCGAGGCGACCATCGAGGCCGACAGTCGGCGCAGGAAGTCCTCCCGGTCGCCGCCGGCCGCCAGCGTGATGCGCTCCAGCACGGTTAGCAGCAGATCCGACTGGGCCCCGTGATCGGACTGCGAACCGACCTCTTCGTGGTCGAACAGCGCCAGCACCGGCACCTGCCCGGCTGGGCGCGCGCCCAGCAGCGCTTCCAGACCGGCGTAGCAGGTGGCCTGGTTGTCCAGCCGGGGCGCGCTGACGAACGCGCCGTCCACGCCGGTGACCGCGGACGGGGTGAGGTCGTGGGTCATCAGGTCGAAGCCGAGCACATCGTGCTCGGGCACCCCGGCCCGTTCGGCGACATACCCGAGGAAGGATCGCTGCTCCCCCACGCCCCAGACCGCGTTGACGTGACGCTGCGGGTCCAGGCTGACGCCCTTGCGGTCGTCGGAGAGATGGATGGCCAGCTGCGGGACGCGCAGGATCGGGTCGTCGATGCGGATCAGGCGATGCACGATGGAACGGCCGGTGGCGACCGAGAGCCGGCCGCTGATCCCCAGATCGCGGTCCAGCCAGGAGTTCAGCCACGCCCCGCCGTAGGGCTGCAGGGCCACCACCTGCCAGCCGGCGACGACCCGGTCCGGATGTTGTTTGACCCTCAGGTTCGGGCTGTCGGTGTGCGCGCCCACGATCCGGAACGGCACATCGCCCGGGCTGGAATCCCAGGCCACCAGCGAGCCGGCCCGGACGGTGAAGAACTTGCCCGCCGCCGGCCAGGCATCTGCCTCGGACAGTTCGGTGTAGCCCGCGGCGACCAGTCGCTGCGCCGCGGTGGCGCACACATGGAACGGCGACGGAGACGCATCGATGAACTCACACAGACTCTGGGGGCTAGCTGCCATCTTTCCATCTTGACCTGCGGATCCGTCGCTCGTGACGCTAGGGTCTGGATCTGTGACCGGTCCGGTGCCCCAGCAGGTGGTAGACCCGTTGACCGCTGCCGCCATTTTCCTGGTCGCCACCATCGACGAGGGCGGCGAACAGACGGTGCACGACGCGCTGCCCGACATCGGAGGACTGGTCAGCGCCATCGGGTTTCGGGACCCGACGAAGAAGCTGTCGGTGGTGACCGCGATCGGCTCGGATGCCTGGGACCGGTTGTTCGACGGACCGCGTCCGGCCGAGTTGCATCCCTTCATCCCGTTGGACGGGCCGGTGCATCGCGCGCCGGCCACACCCGGAGATCTGTTGTTCCACATCCGCGCCGAGACGATGGACGTCTGCTTCGAGTTGGCGGGGCGGCTGATGGAGGCAATGGACGGTGCGATCACCGTCGTCGACGAGGTGCACGGATTCAACTACTTCGACAACCGCGACCTGCTCGGGTTCGTCGACGGCACCGAGAACCCGAACGGCCAAGCGGCGTTGAACGCCACCGTGATCGGCGCCGAGGATCCCGACTTCGCGGGTGGCTGCTACGTGCACATCCAACGGTATGTGCACGACATGTCGTCGTGGCGTTCACTTCCTGTCGACGAGCAGCAGAAGGTGATCGGGCGCACCAAGTTCGACGACATCGAGATGGATGACGATGTGAAGCCCGCGAATTCGCACATCGCGCTCAACGTCATCACCGATGCGGACGGTAACGAGCTGAAGATCGTGCGGCGCAACATGCCCTACGGCACCGTCGGCAACGGCGAGTACGGCACCTACTTCATCGGCTACTCCCGCACCCCCGGGGTGACCGAGCAGATGCTGTCCAACATGTTCATCGGCAGCCCGCCCGGGAACACCGACCGGATCCTGGATTTCTCCATCGCCGTCACCGGCGGCATGTTCTTCGTCCCCACCGTCGACTTCCTCGACGACCCGGCGCCGCTTCCCGCACCGGCGGTCGCCGAGGAGGTCCGGGTGCCCGACACATCACTGGCGATCGGCAGTCTGAAAGGAATCCCGCAATGAACAACCTCTACCGCGAACTGGCCCCGATCACCGATGTGGCCTGGGCCGAGATCGAGTTGGAGGCGGGCCGAACCTTCAAGCGGCACATCGCCGGGCGGCGGGTGGTCGACGTCAGCGATCCCGGCGGGCCGGTGACCGCGGCGATCAGCACCGGCCATCTGATCGATGTCAGCGCTCCGGCCGAGGGAGTGGTCGCCCACTTGCGGGAGGCCCGGCCGCTGGTGCAGTTGCGGGTGCCGTTCACGGTGGCACGCCGCGATGTCGACGATGTGGAGCGCGGCTCGCAGGATTCGGACTGGGATCCGGTCAAGGACGCCGCCAAGAAGTTGGCCTTCGCCGAGGACCGGGCCATCTTCGAGGGGTACCCGGCGGCCTCGATCGAGGGCATCCGCGGATCCAGTTCCAACCCGGCGCTGGCGCTGCCGGAGGACCCCCGCGACTACCCCGACGTGATCGCCCAGGCGCTGTCCGAACTGCGGCTGGCCGGTGTGGACGGGCCGTACTCGGTGCTGTTGTCGGCCGACGCCTACACCCTGGTCAGTGAGACCACCGCACACGGCTACCCGCTGCGCGAGCACCTGGGCCGCCTGGTCGACGGGGAGATCATCTGGGCGCCGGCCATCGACGGGGCGTTCGTATTATCCACCCGCGGAGGCGATTTCGACCTCCAGATCGGCACCGACGTGTCGATCGGGTACCTGTCCCACGACGCCGCCAGCATTCAGCTGTACCTGCAGGAGACGTTCACGTTCCTGGCCTACACGGCCGAGGCCTCGGTGGCGCTCACCCGCTGAGGCTTATATCCGGCGAGCGTGCGTGTCTGCGGCCAGACACGCCACGCCAGTCCCGAGATTGCGCACGGTCGCCGGCGGTCAAGACGGGGCGACCAGCGATGAGAGCTCATGGCCTGCGCGTTGGATCAGCTGGTCGTGCACCTTCCAGACCCTGACCACTTCCTGAGCTCGCTGTGGCAACGTCCATAACGTCTCGCAGGACGACAGGTCCACGCCCTGGGCGACAGATGACTCTCCCATCGCAACGGCGACTTCTCCGTCGGAGCCGAGGTAATCGGTCCCAAGATGCGCGCCGGTGCAGGTTTTTCCAGCGACACCGTCGATCAGGTCGTACTGTTCCCAGGTCGTATCTGAATTCCGGGAAACGAACAGGCGCGATCCGATCAATCGCGATGCCGAACTGGGCAACGTCCTCGGCAATTCCAACAGCTGGCGCCCATCGATGGCCATGACGATTTCTTGACGCGGGGTGAGCACCGTCGGCACGCCCAGGGATCCAGATTCCAGCGTTCCTCGGTGATCCGGTTCGCTCAGTAGTCGACCCACCTCATCGAAGAAGGCAATGCGGTCGGACGTGAAATCGTCCTTGGGTGTGAATTCATATCCGAAGCCCCCTGGATACACCATCGCTCGGCCTAGCTGAACGTCTTGCGGCAGGGCGGGCTTCACCACGGTGCCGTCCGTAACCGAAAAGACGAGGTCTGCAATTCCACCGCTGCCTTGGCTCGCCAGATTGGGCGGTTCGGTGTCCTGCGCCGGCTCGGTGAACTGGGTGGGCAGGCTGCCGTCGCCCGGTACGAACCAGGTCAGCTCGCCTCGGGACCCTATACCGTGGACCCCCTTCCCCCTGACAGTTGCGATCGCATATTCGCCGACCTGCTCAAGCTGCGGCCGATCGGTCGACGCCGCGCGGACCTCGGTCGGCCCTTGGAAAGTCACCTCTCCGGAGTCGGTGGCGACCACGAACGCCTCCGACGGACCGTCAGGCCCCGGACCGCTCCGGATGCACAACACGTTGGGCGGCTTGTTGACCGCGCAACGGATATCCGAGTTCGCAGCAGACCCAATCGGCCGGGCATCCATGAACGGCTCGCCGTTCCCGACGTTCAAGCCGGCCAGCCACCAGTCCTTTTCGGTGACGCCAAGGAAGATGCCGCGCTCTCCGATATTCGCCAGAGGCAGCACTCCGGCATCCGCGGGCAGAGCGAGTTGTGCGATGTCCAGCCTCCATCCCGGCACGGGTTGCTGTCGCATCGGCGACGCGAGCAGCGTCGTGTGCGGAATGTCAGGCGGGGGCGGCGCAGCCTGACCTGCCACGTCGGTGCTGTTCCCGGAACATCCGACCAGACCGACCACGGCGGGGATGACAACCCACCATCGCCAGTTCTTCAGGTGGGAGATCATGTGCGCCCCCCGTAGAAATCGGCGAACCGATCGACTGCTCGGCCGTCTACCAGTTCTTCTCGCGCTCCCGGGTGCTTCCAATAGAAGCGGAGCAATTCGCGCACTGCACGACCGTTCGGGGCGTACCAGTCGGACGGCCATTCGGTAAAACGCCGGTCCGGTGTCGCAATGTACGTGGTTCCCGTACTGCGAGTGGCCTTTTGGGGTCTATCCAGAATATCGGTGACCGCAGCCCACGGCAGACGCACCGATGTCATCGTGTTCCCCACCTCGAGTTCGTCCGTCGTGAGTCGAAGGTAGCTCGTTCCGCTTCGCCGAAAGATCTGCCTCAGACCAAAAATGCCGACCACGACTCCTAAAGCGCAAGCAATCACGAAGTACCTCTCGTCGTTTCGCGGCACGACAATGACGATCAAACCGAACGGTGTACAGACCGCATATGTCAGCATTCCCATGAATGCGCCAACCATCGAAGCCATGAGAAGATGGTCCACCCGCCGGTCCGGGCGAAGCAGCAATCCACCGCTGTCAACAGTAATTCGCGGTTCGACCGTACGAGTTGCTACGACAGCCAACATGGCAACAAAGCCCAGTGCGAATATCGTGAAGCCGAATGACACAAGCGCCGACGGTAGTTCACCTCGCGAGACGAAAATTCCCGTCCACGCCAGACAAAACACTCCGAACGGCGCAAAGAGAATCGTAAGGAAAACCTTCGCAATCGAGGCCTTCACGGTCCGCACATCACGTTGCCGACCAACTTACCGACATATCCGAACACGAAGCCGCCAGCCACATTGGCGCCCATTGCGGCGAACGGCCCGACACCCGGGATCGCTCCGACCGCCACCGTAGTCGCCAGGCCACCGGCCAAACCGACGCCGCCGGACCACGCAGCGACGCACCGCTCGTAAACCGTTTCGGCGGTGTACATACCCAATACCGTCTGCGCAATTCCCATCGCGGGCCCACCCCACTTCGCGCCCGCTTTGAGTCCATCGAGGGCGGCAGGACTCAAACCCGCAATACCTCGCCCGGCTTGTACCTCCAATCCCGAAAGCGCACCGCCGGCCAGCGTAGGAATCGGATCCTGAAAGAAAGAGTCCGGCAGTACGGCATATCCGGTTGGGGTCGTGCAACTGCCAGTCTGCGTCCCGTCGGGGTTCTGCGAGATGGTTATGTGAGTTCCATCGGCCCAAGACACTTCAGTCAGCTTCCCCCCGTCTTCTCGCGGAGTCGTCATTGTGTCGGAGATCCACTTGCCGTTCTTGTCCACATGAAGAACCCGCAACGTGCCCGGTGGGTAAACCTGCTGGCTCGGTAGACCCTGATCAATATATTCAGTGGCGATGTGCTTACTGCCGTCCAGCATGGTGTACGTGGTGATCCGGTCGCCATTACGGTCGGTGGACTCCTCGACCGCACGGACTGTCGTCGCCATGTCCTGCGCGCTTGCCATCTCCTGAAACTGTTTGCCCTCTGGAGTAGCCGGATCAGGGACATCGTCGCCGGGGGCAGGCGGGGTCGGACCGGGCGGCCCGAACTCAAGATTCTCGAACACAGCGCCGTGTTCCCTTGCCAACATCAGTTTCGTCGAAGCGTGATCGTCTGCTAGTCCGACAGCAGTCAGAAGTTCATTTATCTCGGCCTGAGCCACTTTCGCTTCACCCTGGAGCTGCGCAGCCCGCTCCGCCGACATACTGGCGGGATCGATCAGAACGACCCATTGGTCGGTGACATTCAGTGGGCTTGCATCGATCGTCTCGGCCTCAGCCAGCAGCTGGCTCCTGGCGGATCCAATCCTTGCGCTACCGCTACGCAACGCATCTGCAAACGCCTCTGCGTAATTCTTGAAAGCCGACCCACGGTCCGTCGCGCGAGAGAACATGGTTTGAGCTGCGCTCTGAGCCCGACCCGCCCACGCTTGAGACTCTGGCATGGCATCGATTCGATCGTCGAGGCTGCGGACGGCCCCGTAGATCGTTTCTCCAGCGTTGCTGATCGTTGTTGCAGCAGGTAGTAACGACTCGGGATTCCAACTCTCAAGTCGAGATCGTGACGGCAACACGTTTAAAGCAAGTGTTTGAAGGTGCCTGCGAGATCCGCGTCCTCGACTTCATATCGATCGCCTGCGCCCCTGACCGCGGCGCCCATTGCCCGGATGTCACTGACGATATCGCTGGCAGCCTGACCCAGATGGCGGCCGACCTGCCGCGCCGCCCACTGTGTGGAAGAACCGGGTAAACCGTCAGCAGAACTGGTTGCCGTAGCGCCGACATCGAGACCGGTGAGTGACCGCGCGACCGCATCAACTTGGGCAGCGAACGCCTTCAAGACCTCCGGATCGACTAACACTGTTCCCCCTAAACAGTTTCGAATCGACGGCATCGCTTCAGCAACGCAGCCTCAGATCGAACCTAGCACTAGAAATGCAGGGGTTGACGCACGAAATGACGAACCGACTCTGCGCTGAGGTTGGACTCTTATCGCACTCTTGCGCCGTCAGCGCAGGGTGAACGGACCTACGCGGCCAGCACCGCATCCAGCGCGGAGTAGAACAGCCCCAGCCCATCATCGGAGGGACCGGTCAGCGGCTCGGTGGCGTGCTCGGGGTGCGGCATCAGCCCGACGACGCGGCCGTCGGCCGAGCTCACGCCCGCGATGCCGCGCATCGACCCGTTGAGGTTCTCCCGGTACCGGAACACCACGCGGCCCTCGCCCTCGAGCTCGTCGAGCACCGATTCGCCGGCCACGTAGCGGCCCTCACCCGACTTCAGCGGCACCAGCAGGTCCGCGCCGTCCTCGTAGCGGGTGGTCCAGGCCGTCTGGTTCGACGCGACCTGCAGCCAGACGTCGCGGCAGATGAAGTGCAGTCCCTCGTTGCGGGTCAGCGCACCGGGCAGCAGCCCGGCCTCGCACAGCACCTGAAAACCGTTGCAGATGCCCAACACCGGAAGACCGCCCTTGGCTGCATCCACGACCGACCGCATCACCGGGGCGAAGCTGGCGATGGCGCCGGCACGCAGATAGTCACCGTAGGAGAACCCACCGGGAACCACCACGGCGTCCACACTCCTGAGGTCGGCGTCGGCGTGCCACAGGCTGACCGCCTCGCCGCCGGCCAACCGCACCGCCCGAGCGGCGTCGACATCGTCGAGCGTGCCCGGGAAGGTGATGACACCGATCCGGCCGCCGGCGGTCACGCGTTCTCCCGGCTGACCGTGAACTCCTCGATCACGGTGTTGGCCAGCAGCGACTCGGCGATCTCGTTCAGTGCCTCGTCGGACACCGAGTCATCGATTTCGAGTTCGAACCGCTTGCCCTGACGGACGTCCGCGACACCGCCATGGCCGAGCCGGCCCAGCGCGCCGACGATTGCCTGACCCTGGGGGTCGAGGATCTCGGCCTTGGGCATCACGTGCACTACGACGCGGGCCACGGGCACTCCTTCATTTCGGACCGGTCTTGATCGGTGCTAACTCTACCGGCGCCGTCTCGGGCCACAATGTAGCCATGCACCTCACGCACTTCGGCCACTCGTGCCTCCTCGCGAGCTTCCCCGATAACGGCGCCGAGACCACCGTCCTGTTCGACCCGGGGACCTTCTCGCACGGCTTCGAAGGCATCACCGGACTGGACGCGATCCTGATCACCCATCAGCATCCCGACCATGCCGATACCGATCGGCTGCCCGCGCTTCTGGAGGCCAATCCGCAGGCCAAGCTGTATGCCGACCCGCAGACCGCCGCCCAGCTGGGTGCGCCGTGGACCGCCGTACATGCCGGGGACGCGTTCACCGTCGGGCACCTGTCGGTGCGCGGCGTGGGGGGCACCCACGCGGTGATCCACCCCGAGCTCCCGGTGATCGACAACACCTCCTACCTGATCGGCGATGCCGATCACCCCGCCCGGCTCATGCATCCCGGCGACGCGCTGTTCGTCCCGGACGAGCCGGTCGATGTGCTGGCCACCCCTGCGGCGGCACCGTGGATGAAGATCTCCGAGGCGGTGGACTACCTGCGCGCGGTGGCACCGACCCGGGCCGTGCCGATCCACCAGGGAATCATCGAGCCGAACGCCCGCGGCATCTACTACGGCCGGCTCTCGGAGATGACCACCACCGACTTCCAGGTGCTCGAACCCGAGAACGGGACGGCGTTCTGATCCCGCGCAGACTGCTGCTCTGGTGGCCACCGATCGGCCTCACGGCGATGGTGGTCCTGGGCATGGCGGTCGGCACCGGGACGACGGCTTTCGACGATTGGGCGCTGCGCGGTATGCACGCCGTATTCGGTCCCGACCCGGATTGGATGCTCTACTTCAGCTGGGCCGTGCCGATGGTGCTGACCCTCGCGGTCGCGGTGACGGTCGCCCTGGTGCGGCGCCGCCCGCGGTTGGCGCTGGTGGTGGCGTTGTGCCCGCTCGTCTCGGTGATGGCCTCCCGCGCGCTCAAGCCCCTCTTCGGCCGCTACAAGGGTGACGACCTGGCCTACCCGAGCGGCCACACCACCGTCGTCCTCACCGTGCTGGCCATGCTGGTCCTCGCGGTGGGCGTCTCGCTGTGGCTGGTGCTGCTCACCTCGGTATGGGCGGTGATCGGCGGGCTGAGCATGGCCACCAACGATCTGCACTACCTAACCGACAACATCGGTTCGGCGCTGCTGGCCAGCTCCA
The DNA here is from genome assembly GCF_043974665.1 of Mycobacterium sp. AMU20-3851. NCBI lineage: Bacteria > Bacillati > Actinomycetota > Actinomycetes > Mycobacteriales > Mycobacteriaceae > Mycobacterium > Mycobacterium sp. AMU20-3851. Next base: position 719,650 of record NZ_CP146371.1, on the reverse strand, counting down.
CGATCTGCCTGGCGATCCTCGCCGCGGGCCCTCAGGCGGTCTCGCGCGCGGCTGCCCGGCCGGCCGCGCGGCCCGAGAACACACAACCGCCGAGGAACGTGCCCTCCAGCGACCGGTAACCGTGCACCCCGCCGCCGCCGAAACCGGCGGCCTCCCCGGCGGCGTACAGCCCACCGAATACGTTCCCGTCGGGTTTGAGCACCCGCGAATCCAGGTCGGTCTCCAGACCGCCCAACGATTTTCGGGTCAGAATGTGCAACTTGACCGCGATCAGCGGGCCGGCCTTCGGATCGGTGAGGCGGTGCGGCGCCACCACCCGGGCGATACGGTCGGGCAGATATTCGCGGGCGCCCCGGATCGCGGTGATCTGGCTGTCCTTGGTGAATTTGTTGACCACCTCGCGGTCCCGGGCGGTCACCTCCGCCTCGACGGTGGCGTAGTCCAGCGGGACCACATCCTCGACACCGTTCATCGCGGTCACCAGCTCGCGCAGGGTGTTGCCGGTGACGAAGTCGACGCCCTTGTCGACGAAGGCCCGTACCGGCGCCGGGCCGCCGCCGCGGCCGCGCCCCAGCACCTCCTTGACGCTGCGGCCGGTCAGGTCCGGATTCTGCTCCTGCCCGGACAGCCCGAACTCTTTCGCGATGATGCGGGCGTTGAGCACGAACCAGGTGTAGTCCTGGCGGGTGGTCGTGATGTATTCCAGCGTCCCCAGGGTGTCGAACCCGGGATACAGCGGCACCGGTAGCCGTCTACCGGTGGCATCGAGCCACAGCGAGGACGGGCCCGGCAGAATCCGGATGCCGTGCAGGGGCCACACCGGGTCGTAATTGGTGATGCCCTCGGTGTAGTGCCACATCCGGTCACTGTTGATGATGTTGGCGCCGGCGGATTGGCTGATCTGCATCATCCGTCCGTCGACGTGCGCGGGCACCCCGGAGAGCATTTGCTGCGGTACCCGCCCCATCCTCTTCGGCCAGTTCTTGCGCACCAGGTCGTGGTTGCCGCCGATGCCGCCACTGGCGACGATGACGGACTGGGCCCGGAATTCAAACTCCCCCAAGGTGTTCCGCGAGGACGCCACTCCGCGGGCGGCATCGCTGGGTTCGAGTACCGCGCCGCGCACCCCGGTCACCACGCCGCCCTCGACGATCAGTTCGTCGACACGGTGCCGGTGGGCGAACTTCGCCCGGGGCTGGCCCAGCAATCGGCGAGCGAACACGTCGACCAGGGCCGGTCCGGTGCCCCAGGTGATGTGGAACCGCGGCACCGAGTTGCCGTGTCCCAGTGCGCCGTAACCGCCACGTTCGGCCCAGCCGACCATGGCGAAGGTCTGCAACCCGCGCTCCCGCAGCCAACTGCGCTTCTCGCCGGCCGCGAAGTCGACGTAGGCGTGCGCCCACTGACGCGGCCAGTGGTCCTCCTCGCGGTCGAAACCGGCGCTGCCCAGCCAGTCCTGCAGGGCCAGTTCATGACTGTCCCGGATGCCGAGGCGGCGCTGCTCGGGGCTGTCGACCAGAAACAACCCACCGAAGGACCAGTACGCCTGGCCACCCAGATTGGCGGCGTTCTCCTGGTCCACGATCAGGACGCGCCGGCCCCGCTCGATCAGTTCCGCTGCGGCGACCAGTCCGGCCAGCCCAGCTCCTACGACGATGACGTCGGCGTCTGCCATGCCGACACGTTAGCCTCAGGCGGCGTCGGACAGGGCGGGATCGGGCTCCCAGCGGTAGACCTCCGGCACGCACCCGTGCATCAATGCCAGGTCGATGGCGTCGAAGGTCGCCTGTTGCGGACCAGTGTGCCGCAGCCGGCTCGCCGAAACCGCCAGCCGGACCGTCCCGCCGCGGCGCGCGGTGCGCTCGGCCGACAGCACCAGCGTGCGGCACCACCACGTGTCGCTGAGGAATCCGGCACCGATGCCCAGCACCCGTGCCGGCGTGGTGGTGTGGCGGACCAGATCGGTGACCCCGGACAGTCCGGCGAGCAGCCGGAAGCCGTTGCGCGGCAACGCCGTCACGGTGCCATCGGATACCGTCCAGCCGGGCGCGGCGAACAGCCGGGTACGCAGCCCCAGATGCTCCATCACCCGGTCGGCACCCATCAGCCGCAGGTTCGCCTCGTGCGCGGGCAGGGTGGCGAACTCGCTGCGCCGCTTCTTGGTTGCCGCCTCGTCGTAGCCGTGCAGCAGTACCGCGTCGCCGGCGGTCCGGCGTTCGGCCAGCCACAGCGCGGTCGCCGGGTCGCGGTCCAACCGGTAGCCGCCCCGCAGCCGCGGTGCGACGAGCAGCGACACCGGCACCCCGCGCGCGTCGAGCGCCTCACAGAACGCGTCGACGTCGGCGAGGGTGCGATCCCGGATCCCCGAGATCGAGACGATCAACTCTGCGGTCACACCAGCAGAGTGTGCCGACACCAGGTGTCTCGCCGGTTGCGAACACCCGGACGCGAGTTGGCTATTTCGCGACGACGGATTCGATGGCGCTGATCACCTCTGGGGCATCCGGTTCGGTGCGCGGTCGGAACCGGCTCACCACACTGCCGTCGGCGGCGAGCAGGAACTTCTCGAAATTCCACTGGATATCGCCGGCCTGCCCGTCGGCGTCGGCGGCCTGGGTGAGTTCGGCGTACAGCGGGTGCCGGTCCTCGCCGTTGACATCGGTCTTGGCCAGCAGAGGGAAGGTCACACCGTAGGTGGTGGAGCAGAACGTCTGGATCTCCTCGGCGGTGCCGGGTTCCTGGCCCATGAACTGGTTGCACGGCACCCCGACGACGGTCAGGCCGCGGTCGGCGTAGTCCTTGGCGATCTGCTCCAGCGCGGTGTACTGCGGCGTCAGACCGCATTTGGAGGCGACGTTCACCACCAGCGTTGCACCGCCGGACAATTCGCCGAGGGTGGTGGGTTTGCCGTCGAGCGTGGTCAGGGGAAGGTCTTTGAGGCTCACCGGCACGACGCTAGCCGTCGAACAGGATCGCCGCCAGCCTCTCGACGGTGGCGACCGGGTCGCCGGTCGTGTCGATGGCGTCGTTGAGCCACAGCTGGGCGAATCCGTGCACCATCGACCAGGCGGCCAGGGCGGCACCGGCCGGGTCGGCCTTGGCGTGCGGGTCGGCCAGGGTGCCGACGCCGGCGCGCAGTTCGGCGTCCGCCGCCGCGGAGGCCGCCAGCAGTTGCGGGTCGGCGTCGTCGTAGAGCGATTTGTCGAACATCACCTCGAAGTGGCCGGGATGCTCCAGCGCGAAGCGCACATAGGCCTTGGCGGCGTCGATGAACACCGGTCGGGCGCCCTCAAGTTCGGCCGCGAGGAGCCGGTATCCCTCGGTGGCCAGTGCGGTGAACAGGCCGCGCCGGTCCCCGAAGTGGTGGGCCGGGGCGGCATGTGACACCCCGGCCGTCCGGGCCAGTTCCCGCAGCGAGACGCCGTCGGCGCCGCGTTCGGCGACCAGGCCGGCGGCGTGCGCCAGGATGGTGGCACGCAGGTCGCCGTGGTGGTAGCTGGCCTTGCCCATCGGCCCATCATAGCCGCGATCTTGACAGCGGCTAGATAAACTCCGTCAGGTGCGGGGGCCGCCGAACAGGCTGTGCACCTGCCCGTTCCCGTGGTTCGCGGGGTCCGCGGTCGCCAGCAGCCAGGCGTACTGGAACGCGGCTTCCTTCCACCGTTCGTAACGGCCACTGATGCCGCCGTGCCCGGCCACCATCTCGGTCTTGAGCAATACCTTGCCGGCATCGGCCGCCGGGTCGAGCTGGGCGTACCGAAGTGCGGCAACCCATTTCGCCGGTTCCACGTAGTACACCCGGGTGTCGTTGAGCGAGGTCATCGCCAGCACCGCCGGATAGTCGAAGGACCCGACGTTCTCATACGGCGAGTACGACTTCATGTACTCGTAGACGTCCTTGTCCTCCAAAGGATTTCCCCACTCGTCCCATTCGGTGACGGTGAGCGGCAGCGAGGGGTCCAGGATGGTGGTCAGCGGATCGACGAACGGCACCTGGGCCAGCACACCGGCGAACAGGTGCGGGGCCAGGTTGAGCACCGCCCCGACGAGCAGCCCGCCGGCGCTGCCGCCGAGCGCGACCAGGTTGGCGGGACGGGTCAGATCGGTGGCCACCAGATGCTCGGCGACGGCGACGAAATCGGTGAAGCTGTTCCGTTTGCGCAGCATCTTGCCGTCCTCGTACCACGGCCGGCCCAGTTCGCCGCCGCCCCGCACGTGGGCCACCGCGAACACCATGCCGCGATCCAGCAGCGACAGCCGCGCGATCGAGAACCGCGGATCCTCACAGGATTCGTAGGCTCCGTAGCCGTACAGCAGGGTCGGCGCCGGGAACGCCAGCCCGGCCCGGTGCACGATGGAGATCGGGATCCGGGCCCCGTCCGCGGCGACCGCCCAATCCCGGCGCTCCACGTACTCCTCGGGCCGGTAGTCCCCGAGCACCGGCTGCTCACGCAGCAGGGTCCGTTCACCGGTCACCAGGTCCAGGTCGTAGATCCGGACCGGGATCACCCAGGACACCGCGCCCACCCGCAGCTTCGGCGAGGACCAGTTCGGGTTGCCGCTCAGCCCGGCCGACATCAGCTCGGATTCGAACTCGATCTCCTGCGGAGTCCCGTAGCTGCCGTCGGCTTCGATGGGCCACAACTGGATTCGGGGCAGCGCCTCCCGGCGATAGCTCACCACCAGTTGGCGTTCGAAGGCGTCGACCCCGTCGAGGCGGACGTCCTCGCGGTGCTCGATCAGCGTGCGCAGCGCGGTCGGGTCGCTCACCGGGGCCTCGGCCAGGGTGAAGTTGACCGCGCCGTCGTTGTGCAGGATCAGGAAGCGATCCTGCCCGCCGACCACGGCGTGCTCGATGGAGTACTCCACGTTGTCGCGACGCGGCCACACCACGGTGAACTCGGCGTCCGGGTCTGTTGCGTCCGCGTAGCGCACCTCGGAGGTGACCGCGCTGCCGGCGGCGATGATCACGTACTTGTCGCTGCGGGTGCGCCCGACGCCGAGCCAATACCGTTCGTCGGCTTCGTGATACACCTTCTGCGCGGGTAGCCCCGATGCCAGCCGGTGCCGCCACACGGTGTCCGGTCGCCACGCCTCGTCCACCGTGACGTAGTAGAGCGACTGGTTGTCGGCCGCCCAGGTCGCCCCGGCGCCGATCCCGGTGATGGTGTCCTCGTAGAACTCGCCGGTGCGCAGATCCTTGAACCGCAACGTGTAACGCTCGTCGCCCTTGACGTCCACCGAGAATGCCAGGATGTTGCCGTCGACGCTGACGCTGATCGCACCCAGGGAGAAGAACTCGTGACCGTCGGCCTCGATGTTCTCGTCGAGCAGGATCTGCTCGCCCGGGATCGCGGTGTTCTCGTCGAGTTCGGGCGGGGTCCAGTCACCCGGGTCGCTGATCGGGCACCGGCAATGCACGCCGTACTGCCGGCCCTCGAAACTACGTGCGTAGTACCACCAGTCGCCACGGCGTGTGGGGACCGACAGGTCGGTCTCCTTGGTGCGCGCCTTGATCTCGTCGAAGATCTTCTGCCGCAACGGCGCCAGCTGGGCGGTGGCAGCCTCGGTGTGCGCGTTCTCGGCTTCCAGGTGCGCGATCACCTCGGGGTTGGATTTCTCGCGGAGCCACTCGTAGTGGTCGATGAACACGTCACCGTGGTGCTCGCGGCGGTGCTCGACCCGCTTGGCAACCGGCGCGGCCGTCATGCACCGATCCAATCGGAGAAACTCAAACCGGAAATCCTCTCGTAGGCCTCGATATAACGCGCGCGGGTGGCCGCGGCGATCTCGGCGGGCAGCGGTGGCGGCGCGGTGTCGGAGTGCCGGTCCCATCCCGAGTCGGGACCGGTCAACCAGTTGCGCACGAACTGCTTGTCGTAGCTGGGCTGCACCTCGCCGGGATGGTAGGTGTCGGCAGGCCAGTAGCGCGACGAATCCGGGGTGAGCACCTCGTCAGCGAGCACGAGCTGCCCGGAGGCGTCCACGCCGAACTCGAACTTCGTGTCGGCGACGATGATGCCCTTGCTCAGCGCGTGCTCGGCCGCCTTGCGGTAGATCTGCAGGGTCGCGTCACGCAGTTGCGCGGCACGGTCGGCGCCGACCAGCGCCACCACCGCGTCGTAGGACACGTTCTCGTCGTGCTCGCCCAGCTCGGCCTTGGTCGCCGGGGTGAACAACGGCTCGTCGAACTTGCTGGCCTCACCGAGCCCGGCGGGCAACTCGATCCCGCACACCGCCCCGGTCTGTTGGTAGTCGATCAGCCCGGAACCGGTCAGGTAGCCGCGTGCCACGCACTCGACGGGCAGCATCTCCAGGGCACGCACCACCAGCGCGCGCCCCAGCACCTCCTCCGGTATGCGCTCATCGTCGGATGGGCCCGCGAGGTGGTTGGGCACCCCGAGGTGGTCGAAGAAGAAGACGCTCATCGCGGTGAGGATCCGGCCCTTGTCCGGGATCGTGGTCTCCAGGATGTGGTCATAGGCCGAGATGCGGTCGCTGGCCACAAACAGCAGGTGGCCGTCGTCGATGCGGTACAGCTCGCGAACTTTGCCACTGGCCAGATGCTGGTAGTCGGTCAGAGCGGGGCGCATTGACCCACCCTATGTGCTGGGATCGGTGCCATGAGATTGCGGTACCTGCCCTACGCCACCCGGCCTGGTCGTCTGGTGGCCCAGCTCGCCAGCGACATCATCGTCATCGCCTGGACGGTGGTGTGGGTGATGGTGGGCAGCGCGGTGTACGCCGCGGTCGCGACCATCGCCGAGGTCGGCCGTCAGGTGCAGAGCGGCGCCGACGGGGTGTCGGGCAGCCTGAACTCCGCCGGCGACAGCGCCGACGACGTACCGCTGATCGGCGGGGCGTTGAGCGGGCCGCTGCGCGCCGCCAGCGAGGCCGCCGGGGAGATCGCCGGCGCGGGTCAGAACCTGGACAGCACCGCGACCTGGCTGGCCTGGGTGTTGGCGCTGGCCGTGGCCGCCACCCCGATCCTGGCGGTCGCCATGCCCTGGCTGTTCCTGCGGCTGCGGTTCTTCCGCCGCAAGTTGACGGTGCTCACACTGGCCTCCACCCACGCCGGCCAGGAATTGTTGGCCATGCGCGCGCTGGCCAACCGTCCACTGGGCAAGCTGACCGCGATCCACCCGGACCCGATCGGAGCCTGGCGCCGCGATGACCGGCCGGCCATCCGGGGGCTCGCGCTGCTGGAGCTGCACGCCGCCGGAGTGCGTCTATAGCGATTTGCGCACATCCAGCGGCGGTGAGCGCCGGTGACTGTGCGCAAATCACGGCGCATGGAACCGCGGCGGCGGGCACCGCGTCCAACTCAGCATGTTGGACGATCTGCTGCGCGATCACGACGGGGTGCTCACCCTTGCGCAGGCCAAACTCGCCGGACTGAGCCAGGACGCGGTCAACCGCAGGGTGCGCTCCGGGCGCTGGCTGCGCTGTTCACCGGGGGTGTACTTCGTGACGGACCGGCACTTCACCGATCGCGCCCGGATCCGGGCCGCGGTCTGGGGTTACGGGCCCCGCGCCACCGCCAGCGGGACATCGGCCGCCTGGTGGCACGAGTTGACCAAGTACCCGCCCAAGATCGTGGAGGTGACGGTGCCCGCGGTCAGCAACCCGCGCCGACGCTACGAAATCCGCACCCGCCGCCGCGACCTGGACCCGGCCGATTGCGTGATCCGGCACGGGCTGCGGGTGACCGCGTTACCGCTGACGGTCATCGAAGCGGCGGTGCGCCGCGACGGCGGCATGAAAATCCTCGACGCGGCGCTGCAACGGCACCTGCTGGATCTGCGCGCAGTGTGGAACGCGCACCTGCGCAACACCGGTCGGCACGGCTCCCCCGCCGCCCGTCGCCTCCTGAAGACCGCCGACGACGGTGCGCATTCGGAAGCCGAACGGCTGCTCATCAGCCTGCTCAGACGGGAGCGGATCACCGGGTGGAAGGCCAACCAACGCGTCGGCCGCTGGGAGGTCGACGTGCTCTTCGCCGACCCGAAGACCGCGATCGAGGTCGACGGCCTGGCCTCGCACACCGACCCCGAGGCGTTCCAGAAGGACCGGGTCAAGCAGAACGAGCTGTCCCTGATGGGTTATCGGGTGCTGCGCTTCACCTGGCCGGACCTGACCGAGTACCCGGACCGGGTGATCGCCGAGATCGAACTGGCTAATGGCCGCCGTGCAGACGCCGCAGAAACGTCCCGAACGGGTGCCGCACGCTGAGCGACCCCATCCTGACCTTGCCGCGGACGACGACGTGCAGCTGATCGGGCTGCGCGAGGTTACGCACCTTGACCGTGGCGCTGCCGGCGATGGCATCCACACCGTTGAGATCGGCGGTGGCGCCGGCCGGCACGATCAGCTCGGTCGAACTCAGGTAGTCGTCGATGATCACCTCGACCACCGGACCGGGCAGCACCGCCGAGGTGAAGTCCAGCGTCGTGGAGCACATCCGGGTGTTCAGGCTGATCACCGGCGCCACCGTCCACGGTCCGCGTCGCACGATCGAGGTCATCCAGCCGCCCAGCGCCTCCGGCGGCGCCGCAGCACGCCGCTGCACCGGAGCGGCGCGCAGCTCCATGTCCGGCAGGTCGGCCAGCACCGCGCGCAGTTCACCGCGGGTGCGGGCGGCCAACGCCTGGTCGGTGCGTTCGGCGAACTCGTCGAGGGTGATCAGCCCGTCGCCGGCCGCGCGCTCGAGCAGTCCACTCACGTATGTGCGGTCGGCATGGGAGACCCGGAGATTGTCGTCGGGGCCTGAGTTCATGGTGTCGAGGGTAGCGATCAGTCGAACTCGACGAACAGATGCCGAATGCCGGTGTGCCGGTTGCTGCGCGCCCATTCGACCGGTTTGACCAGACGGGCGGTACCGAACCGGGACAGCAGCTCCTCGAAGAGCACCCGCAGTTCCAGACGCGCCAGGTTCGCACCGAGGCAGTAGTGCACGCCTTGCCCGAAACCCAAGTGCGGGTTCGGTTTACGGGAGATGTCGAAGACGTCCGGATCGGCGAACACCGCGCCGTCCCGGTTGGCCGAGCCCTCCCAGATCTGCACCTTCTGCCCGGCCTCGATGGTGTGCCCGCCCAGGGTGACCGCACGCGTCGCGGTGCGTCGCTTCGACGGGGACGGGGTGGTCCAGCGCACCATCTCCTCGATCGCCGATCCCAGCAGCTCGGGTTCATCGCGCAGCCTGCGCAGCTGGTCGGGGTGCTCGATGAGCGCCAGCAGCCCGCCGGCCACCGCGTTGCGGGTGGTCTCGGCCCCGGCGCTGAACAGCAGACTGAAGAACAGATAGAGCTCGAGGTCGGAGAGCTCCGCGGCGTCATCGTCGCGGAAGGCGTTGGCCACCACCGAGAGCATGTCGTCGGTCGGCTCGGCGCGTTTCGTCTCGATCAGCTGCCGGCCGTATTCGTACATCCGCGTCCCGGCCTCTTCCGCGGTGAGCTGCCTCATCTCGGCCGAGCGTGACCCCCCGAAGTCGAACTGCGGCTCGATGGCCTCGAACAACCAATGCCGTTCGGATTCCGGGACTCCCAGCAGAATGCAGATCATCTGCATGGGCAGCTCCGCGGCCACGTCGACCAGGAAGTCCAGTGCCACACCGGGTTCGACGGCGTCCAGCAGGGTCTGCGCCCGGGCCCGCAGATCGGCTTCGACACGGGCGATCATCCGCGGGGTCAGCCCCGAGCTGACCAGCCGGCGAATCTGGGCGTGCCGGGGGTCGTCCATCATGTTCAGTACCTGGCCCGCGACGGACAGGTCCTGCAACAAGGTCCCGCCGAACGGCCGCGAGCCACCCGTCACCGACGAGTAGGTCAGCGGGTCACGCAGCACCGCAAGGGTTTCCGCATAGGTGGCCACCGACCAGAAGCCTTCCCCGTCCGGGGTGTGCTCGGTCGGTTCGTGCCAGTGGACCGGCGCCTCACGGCGATGTGCCTCGAACAGGTCGTGCGGGAAACCGTTCGCGAAGTTATCGAGGTCCGTGAGGTCGGCCAGGGTCACAAGATGGCACCCGAGGTGTACTTGGCCGCCTCCGGGTACCGTCCGACCAGGTCCTCGACCGCCGAGACGACGGTGTCGACCTGGGCGCCGGCCGCGCCGGTGAACGCCGCCTTGTCCGCGAGTGCCGCGTCCAGGGCGACGCGGTCCAGCGGCAGTCGCGGGTCGGCGGCCAACCGGTCCAGCAGGTCGGGCTCTTGGCCCTTCTCCCGCATGGCCAGGGCGACCGCCACGGCGTGCTCCTTGATGACCTCGTGGGCGGCTTCACGTCCCACCCCGGCGCGCACCGCCGCGATGAGGATGCGGGTGGTGGCCAGGAACGGCAGGTAGCGGTCGAGTTCACGCTGGATCACCGCGGGGTAGGCGCCGAACTCGTCGAGCACGGTCAGGAAGGTCTCGGTCTGGCCGTCGATGGCGAAGAACGCGTCGGGCAGTGCGACCCGGCGGACCACCGAGCAGAACACGTCGCCCTCGTTCCACTGCGCACCGGCCAGTTCGGCGGCCATCGACGCGTAGCCACGCAGCACCACCTGCAGACCGTTGACCCGTTCGCAGGACCGGGTGTTCATCTTGTGCGGCATCGCCGAGGAACCGACCTGGCCCGGCGCGAACCCCTCGGTGACCAGTTCGTGTCCGGCCATCAGCCGGATGGTGTGGGCGAAGGAGGACGGGCCGGCGCCCACCTGCACCAGCGCCGACACCACGTCGTGGTCCAGGGAGCGCGGGTAGACCTGCCCGACGCTGGTGAAAACCTCTGCGAATCCCAGGAATTGCGCGACGCGGCGCTCCAGCTCGGCGAGCCGGGCGGTGTCCCCGTCGAACAGGTCCAGCATGTCCTGGGCGGTGCCCATCGGGCCCTTGATCCCGCGCAGCGGGTAGCGGTCGATCAGCTCACGCAGCCGGTTCAGCGCGACCAGGGACTCCTCGGCCGCCGAGGCGAACCGCTTGCCCAGGGTAGTGGCCTGCGCGGCGACGTTGTGGCTACGCCCGGCCATCACCACGTCGCGGTAGACGATCGCGCGTTCGGCCAGCCGCGCCACCACCGCCACCCCGTGCGAGAACACCAGCTCCAGCGACCGGCGGATCTGCAGCTGTTCGACGTTCTCGGTGAGGTCGCGGCTGGTCATGCCCTTGTGCACGTGTTCGTGCCCGGCGAGGGCGTTGAACTCCTCGATGCGGGCCTTCACGTCGTGACGGGTGATCCGCTCCCGCGCGGCGATCGAGCCCAGGTCGACGTTCTCCAGCACCCGCTCGTAGTCCTCGATGACGCCGTCGGGGACGGCGACCCCGAGCTCGGCCTGGGCGCGCAGCACCGCCAGCCACAGCCGGCGCTCGGCGATGATCTTCGCCTCCGGTGACCAGATGGCGGCCATCTCGTCGCTGGCGTAGCGGTTGGCGAGAACATTCGGGATCGTCACGGCAACACAGCTTAGGGTGCGTCCCCGAGGTGGGTCGGATCGGTGATGCCCTGTCCGCGGATGCCCAGCTGCCGGTTGATCAGGGTGGTGAGCCCGAACAGCAGGACGCCGGTCAGGATGAGCGCCCCGGCCAGCAGGTACTGCTGGGCAGGGCGACCGGAGAACGGCAGCACCAGATAGGCCGAGGCAAAGAAGCCGATGACGGGCAGCACGGTCGGCGTCCGGAAGTGCCCGCCGCCGGCGCGGACGTCGCGGCGCAGCACCAGTACCGCGATGTTCACCATCGCGAAGACCGCGAGCAGCAGCAGCGAGGTGGTGCCGCCCAGGACCGCGATGGCACTGCTGCCGGCCACGGCGGACACGTAGAAGATGAGCCCGAACGCGATCAGGGTGGTGAAGATGATGGCCACCCACGGGGTGTGACGCCTCGGGTGGACGATGCCCAGCACCGGTGGCAGCACATGCTGGCGGGCCATCCCGTAGATCAACCGACTCGCCATCAGCATGTTGATCAGCGCGGTGTTGGCGACCGCGAACATCGAGATGAACGGCAGGATCGCCTCGATCGGCAGGCCCGGGGCGCCGGCCTTGACCACCTCGACCAGCGGGGTCTCGCTGTCGGCCAGTACTCCGACCGGCACCAGCGCCACCGCGACGATGGCCACCACGATGTAGACGGCACCGGCGATGCCCAGACCGGTCAGCAGCACCTTCGGGAAGATCCGGACCGGGTCCTTGGTCTCCTCGGCCATGTTGACCGAGTCCTCGAAACCGACCATGGCGAAGAAGGCCAGCGAGGTCGCGGTGGTGACCGCCAGGAAGGTGCCCTTCTCGGCCGGGGTGTCGAAGGCGACGACGCGGGCGAAGTCGACGTCGGCACCGCCGCCGGTGAACGCCCACAACCCGACCAGGATGACGATCGCCAGACCGGTGATCTCGACGAAGGTGAGTGCCACGTTGAGCTTGACGCTCTCGCCCACGCCGCGGAAGTTGACCACCGCGAGCAGCGCCATGAACAGCAGCGCCAGCAGCACCACGCCGGCCTTGCCCCAGCTGAAGTCGAAAGCGGTGAAGAAGTTCGCCGCGAAGAATCGGGAAGCCGTTGAGGCCGAGGTGATTCCGGAGCACATGACGACGAAGGCGACCAGGAAGGTGACGAACTGGACGCCGAACGCCTTGTGCACGTACAGCGCCGCACCGGCGGCCTGCGGGTACTTGGTGACCAGTTCCAGATAGCTGAAGGCGGTGATGGTGGCGATCGCGAACGCCAGCAGGAACGGCAGCCAGGCCGCACCGCCGACCTCCTTGGCGACCTGTCCGGTCAGCGCGTAGACACCCGTCCCGAGGATGTCGCCGACCACGAAGAGCAGCAGCAGGCCGGGCCCCATCACCCGCCTCAGCTGCGGTTCCTGCGCGGTCTCGGACTTCTCGGTCCCCGACTCTGTCAATCCGCCTCCCCTCGGCTCAGACGTGCACGGCCCTGTCGTCGACCGGGGCGAGCACGTCGATCACATCGATCAGGGTCGCGCGGGCGGTGGCCCGCGGTCCCTCCCCCTCGTCCACCAACGAGGCAACCACAGCTCCGTCCACCGCGCAGACCAGAGCGGAAACGAGTTCCGAGCGCACCGCGCGCCCGGACCGTTCCACCACTTCGAGAACGGCGTCGGTGCGCTGCCGCAGGATCCGTCGTTGGATGTCGCGCAGTTCGGGTTGCCGGGCACAGGCGATGTAGCGCTCGTACCGCGAGATCAGCTGTTCGGACACCCGCACTCCGGGGTTGTCCCCGACCAGCAGGTCCACCAGCAGATCCGCGGTGGATTCGGCGCCGCGGCGCCGGCGGGACAGACTGGCCACCTGCAGCTGCAACTCGGCGGCCTCCCGCTCACCGATGTGCTCGACGGCCTTGGCGATCAGATCGTCCAATGAAGAGAAGTAGTACGTCGTCGAGGCCAGCGGCAGTCCGGCCCGCCGGGCCACCGCGCGATGCCGCACCGCGTCGATACCGCCTTCGCACAGCAGATCGGCGGCGGCGCTCACGAGGGCGCCCCGCCGACGCTCCCCCTTCGGAGTCACCGCCGCTGTCACGTTGAGCAATGCTGCCAGCAAAATCCCAGTTGTATCGGGGTTTTCAACAAACGCACGAAGTTGACAGCGAGCGCCATTTCAGGCGGTGGCAAGATGTCCGGCATGCCCGCTCCGAACCGTCGAGCCGTCCTGCGCATGGGCCTGGGCCTGGGTCTGGGTACGGCCCTGGGCGCGGTCGCTGCGGAAGCTGCCGGACTGCCCCGCGCGGTCGCCGAACCCGCCCCGACGTACCAGTCCGGGTCCTTCGTCTCCGCGGCGCGCGGCGGCATCCGCACCAACTGGGCCATTGCCCGGCCGCCGGGCCAAAGCGCGGCACTGCGCCCGGTGATCGCTCTGCACGGCAAGGGCAGTGATGCCGCGACGGTGATGGCCGGCGGCGTCGAGCAAGGCCTGGCCGACGCCGTCGCGGCGGGCCTTCCACCGTTTGCTGTGGTCGCCGTGGACGGCGGCGGAGGGTACTGGCACAAACGCGCTTCGGGCGATGACGCCAGCGCGATGGTGCTGGATGAGTTGCTTCCGATGCTGTCCGATCAGGGCCTGGACACCTCCCGGGTGGGTTTCCTCGGCTGGTCGATGGGCGGCTACGGCGCTTTGCTGCTCGGGTCCCGTCTGGGTCCCGCCCGAACCGCGGCGATCTGCGCGGTCAGCCCGGCCCTGTGGACCTCCGCGGGCGCCGCCGCCCCCGGCGCGTTCGACGATGCCGCCGACTACGCCGCCAACAGCGTGTGGGGGCAGCCCGCGTTGGACGGGATCCCGATCCGCATCGACTGCGGCAACGGCGACCCGTTCGCGGCCGCCACCAGGCAATTCATCGCCCAGTTACCGTCGCCGCCGGCCGGCGGGTTCTCCCCGGGTGGGCACGACGGCGGGTTCTGGAGCGCCCAGCTGCCCGCCGAGATCGCTTGGCTGGCACCGATACTGGTGGCCTGAACGTCAGAGCGAGATACGCCCCTGCGCGGCCGCCAGGCCGATGTCGGTGCGGAAATGACTGCCGGGCAGTCGAATCGACTTGATGGTCTGGTACGCCGCTGCGCGGGCCGCATCCAGGTCGGGGCCGGTACCCACGACCGAGAGCACCCGCCCGCCGGTGGAGACGACGGCGCCGTCCTCGCGCCGGGCGGTGCCCGCATGCAGCACCCCGTCCGTCTCGGATCCGGTGATGACGTCCCCGACCCGCGGCCGGCCCGGGTAGTTCTCGGCCGCGACCACCACGGTGACCGCCGCCCCGTCGCGCCACTGCAGAGCGTCGTGCGACGCCAGCGTTCCGGTGGCCGCCGCGTTCAGCAGTTGCCCGAGCGGCGATTCCAGCAGCGCCAGCACCGCCTGGGTCTCCGGGTCGCCGAATCGGCAGTTGAACTCCACCACCGCGGGCCCCACGGAGGTGATGGCGAGCCCGGCGTAGAGCAGGCCGGAGAACGAACTGCCACGCGAAACCATTTCCGCAGCAACAGGTTTGACAACCTCGTCGACGATCTGGTCGAGCACCTCGGCGGGCAACCAGGGCAGCGGGGTGTAGGCACCCATGCCGCCGGTGTTCGGGCCGCTGTCGTTGTCGCCGACGCGTTTGAAGTCCTGGGCCGGCAACAGCGGGACCACGGTTTCACCGTCGACCACGCAGAACAGCGAGACCTCGGGCCCGTCCAGGAAGGACTCCAGCAGCACCGGATGCCCGGTTTCGAGCAGTCCGGCGGCGTGCGCGCGGGCCGCCTCACGGTCCGCAGTGACCACCACGCCCTTGCCGGCGGCCAGCCCGTCATCCTTGACCACCCAGGCGGCCTGCCCCGCCGACGGGCCGAAGCGGTCCAGTGCCGCGTCGAGGTGGCCTGGATTGTCGACGATCTCACTGGCGGCGGTCCGCACCCCGGCGGCGGCCATCACGTCCTTGGCGAACGCCTTGGAGCCCTCGATGCGGGCGGCATCCTTGGACGGCCCGAAGCAGGCGATACCGGCGGCACGCAGCGCGTCGGCGACACCGAGCACCAGCGGAACCTCGGGACCCACCACCACCAGGTCGACCTCGAGGCGCTGCGCCAGGGCGACCACCGCGGGACCGGAACTGACGTCGACGTCGTGCTGTTCGGCGACGGTGCCGGTACCGGCATTGCCGGGCGCCACCGCCAGAAATTCGACCTGCGGGTCGCGCCGAAGGGCGAGCAGCAGGGCGTGTTCACGGGCTCCGGATCCGATGACGAGGACGCGCACGGTAAGCACCCTAGCCGCCCGGCGCTGGCCATACACCCAACGGAACGGTGTATGGTCTTGAGCACGCGTGTGCCACATCACATCAGGAGGCTTCCCGGGATGGACTTCACCGACCCCGACGTGCTGCTGCAGGGCGTTCCGCTCACCGAATTCGCCGGACGCCGCAAGACCGCACCGGTCTGGTGGGCCGAACAGAAGGACTCGATCTTCGACGACGGCGGCTACTGGGTGGTCAGCCGCCATGAGGACATCAAGGCGGTCTCCCGCAACGGCGAGCTGTGGTCGGCCAATGCCAAGGGCTCGGTGATGCGGCTGCCCGACGGGGTCACCGCCGATCAGCTGGACCTGACCAAGGCCCTGCTGCTGAATCAGGACGCCCCGGAGCACACCCGGCTGCGCAAGCTGGTGTCCCGGCTGTTCACCCCGCGCGCGGTGGCCGCCCTGGAGGAAAAGCTCGCGGTGGCGGCCCACGACATCGTGGCCGCGGCCGCCCGTCAGGACACCGGGAACTTCGTCGAGGACGTATCGGTCAGCCTGCCGCTGCAGGCGATCGCGGACCTGATCGGCGTGCCAGAGGCGGATCGCGAGAAGCTCTACCACTGGAGCAACGCGATCCTGAACACCGACGACCCGGACTTCGCCGGCGATCCCACGACGGCGAACGCCGAGCTGATGGGCTACGCCTACACGATGGCCGAGGAGCGCCGGCGCTGCCCGGCCGACGACATCGTCACCCGGCTGGTCCAGGCCGATGCCGACTCCGACGGCGAGGCGATCTCGGAAGTGGAGTTCGCCTTCTTCGTGATCCTGCTGGCCGTCGCCGGCAACGAGACCACCCGCAATGCGATCACCCACGGGATGAACGCCTTCCTCGACCACCCCGAGCAGTGGGAGCTGTTCAAACGGGAGCGCCCGGAGACCGCCGTGGACGAGATCATCCGGTGGGCCACCCCGGTGCACTGTTTCCAGCGCACCGCGCTGGCCGACACCGAACTCGGCGGGGTGCAGATCAGCAAGGGTCAGCGCGTCGGATTGTTCTACAGCTCAGCGAATTACGACGACGAGGTGTTCACCGACCCGTTCAGCTTCGACATCCTGCGCAACCCGAATCCGCACCTGGCGTTCGGCGGCAACGGCGCCCACTTCTGTATCGGCGCCAACCTGGCCCGGATGGAGATCCGGCTGATGTTCAACGAGATCGCCGATCAGATCCCGGACATCACCAAGCTGGCCGAGCCGCTCCGGCTGCGTTCCGGATGGATCAACGGCGTGAAAGACCTTCAGGTCTCCTACCGATAGCTCGCTAGACTTTCGGCGTGCGTACCCACGGGTGGTCCGGCGACGCGCCGGCCAGCGACGAGGAGGCCGTCGCCCGGATCCTCGCCGCCGCCGGGAAGGCCATCGACGAGCGCGGCGCGGACTTCTCCATCGCCGACGTCGCCCGCACGCTGGGTGTCACCCGCCAGACCGTGTACCGCTACTTCCCGAGTACCGAGGCCCTGCTGATCCAGGCCGGTACGGTCGCCGCCACCGATTTCCTGGAGCGGTTGGCCACCCACCTGCAGGGCATCACCGACCCCGCGGACGCCGCCACCGAGGCCATCGCCACCGCGCTGGAATGGCTACCCAAGGACAAGCACATCGGGCTGCTGCTGGCCCCCGGGCGCGCTCCGGCACTGACCGAGTCGGTGACCTCCGATATCGCCCTGCAGTTCGCCCAGTCGGTGGTGCGCCATTTCGATGTCGATTGGGCGGCAGTGGGATTCGGCGATGACGACCTCGACGAACTGGCCGAACACCTGCTGCGCATCATCCAGTCGTTCGTCATCGACCCGGGACGACCCCCGCGCACCGGGAGGCGGTTGCGCGATTACCTGCGCCGATGGGTGGCCCCGGCGTTGCGAATTGGTGTCTGAGGGCGCCCGTCACCGCCCATAGACTGGCCGAGTGGGGGTGGTCCAGGGGTTCATGACCGTGTGGTCGAATGCGCGCGCCACGTTCGGTGAGGGTGTTCCCGAGCCCGGCGCGCGGTTCGACGCGAGTGTCGCGCTACAGGAGATGCAGAACGCGGTGCGCTCCGCGGCGCCGGGCGCCGCCTGGACCGGCCGTAGTGCCGACGCGTATGCCGAGGCGAACGAGATGCAGGCACGCACGCTCGGAGCCCTCGCCGATCTCGACAAGCGGCTCGGATCCGAAGTCGACCGCTCCGCCGACGTGGTGGCCGCCGGACGCCGGGACCTCGATTCCGTCCGGCAGTGGGTGGCCGACGCCGCTGCCACGGTGCCCGACAACGCGGCCGGAGAACGCGCACTGCTGCCGATCGTCAGCCGGGGTGCCGGCGCGATCGCGAGCATCGTCGAGCGTGCCAACTCTGATCTCGCCGTGATCGCGGGCAGGATTCAACACCTGGACGGGGAGTACCGCGCCCTCGTCGGCAGCGCGCGCAGCTCGTAGCAGCCGTGCTAGGCCTGCCGATCCCGGAGACCGACCGACTCACACCACCGTCAGCGGCAACGACTTTCGCTCCTCGAAAACCCAGGACGCGCCTTGGCTGAACTCGCACACCTCGACTTCGGAGAGCTTCTCGGCAGGCGTGTCGGTCTTGATCACCCGCACCGTCCAGTCGGTCTCGGTACCGGAGAGTTCGGCCCGCAGGTACGGATCCACCGCGGCCACGATGGCTTGCACCGGGAGGTCCGCGACCGGTGAGATGAGCGAAATCCAGGCCCCGTCCTCGTGGGCCGGGGAACGCCGCACGTGCACGAACTCCGGGTCCACGTCGGCGGACACGTAGGCGGCCGGGTTGAGCAGCGGGTGCAGTTCCAGTACCCGCAGCGCCCCGTGGGCGTCACCACTGAGCTTGAGCGCCTTGTGGATCCGGGACGCGGCCACCCCGGCGATGCCGATCAGCTGTTTGGTCCGGATGGAACGCGCCAGCGCCACATCACCGGCGGCGCGCTTGTCCACGGCGATGGTGAAGGCCTTGACCAGCAGGTGCATCTGCAGGCACACCTCGTCGGCGATCCGGACCAGCGCCGAATGGGAGAACGCGCCGAAGTCGACATCGGCGAGCAGGTCACCCGAGTAGTCGGACATGCCTTCGTCGTTCGGGTCGATGGGATCGAGTTCACACGCATGGGCGTGCGTGGCCGCGACGATGTCCATCTCCGGGATGAAGGGCACCTCCGGGTAGGACTCGTCGATGATGACGGTCCACCTGCAGTGTGGGTGCCGGTCCGCCGGCGTACGCGGAGGCCGGTGGATCGGCCGGACCTGCGCCTTGCGGTTGGTGGCCAGTGCGGTGGCGTCGAAGGTGGGATCTTCGATGTCGTGGCACATCCCGCGCACGTAATCCTCGCCCATGGGCTCCACGTCGAGCAGCGCGCCGCAGTGGTCGAGGTAGAACTCGCCGTGCCAACGGTCGTGCACGACGTAGCGGAAGTCCATGAACTGCGGCGGTGCACCGATGTCGAGCTGCAGGCCCTTGAACAGGGTGAAGATGTCGATGCCCTCGTACTTGAGCGCCTTCTGCATCCGCCTGGTGTAGAGCGGGCTGGACGCGGCCCACTCCTCGATGGCGATCTGCAGCATCTCCTCGCGACCGAATGACGATATGCACCAGGCCATTCCGGACCGGTCGATCAGCTGCCCGATCAGCAGCAGTTCAGGGACCAGGGTGGCCAACTCCTCGCGTGACAGCGCGGCGTACCTACTCATCATCGAGCGACTTCCCCGAATGCATCTTCACCGCGGCGTTGACGTTGCCCTTCTTGTCCTCGCCCGCACCCTTCTCGGCGGCCTTCTTCCGGTTGCGCACCACCTTGCTCACCGCGCCGTCGAGCTTGGAACCCAGCGGGAAACCGAGGTAGTGGGTCAGGAAGACCGCCACCTCCTTGAGTTCCTCGGCGGTGATCTCCTCGTTGTGCAGCGCCGCGTTGACCTGGATCTCGGCCAGGTCGCTGTTGCCGACCGCGGTGACCGCCGCCAGCGTCAGCAGGCGCTTGTCCCGCATGGAGAGTCCGGGGCGGGTCCAGATGGTGCCGAACAGATGCTCGACGGTCAGATCGAAGTACGGGTCGCCCTCGATATCGGGCATCTCCCAGCCGTAGACCTCGTTCATCTTCTGCAGGCCCTGCTTGCGCCGATCGGTCATACTCACTGCTCCTTTGCGTGCGGTACTCCGAGGCCGTCGGCCAGGCGCTGCAACGCCACCTTCGCCAACGGAAGATCCACTCCCACCGACTCGCCCAGGCCCAGCGCCAGGGTCAGATCCTTCTCCCCCAGGCCGCGGGTGTGGGAGAACATGTCGAACAGCCAATGATCCGGCGCCAGCGGTGACATGTCGTCACGCAGGATGATGGCGCCGGGCCCGCCGCTCTGCGCATCGCTGTGCCGGACCACCCGCCCGAGCTTCTGCAGGTCGATGCCGGCGGCCTCGGCCAGGTACTGGGCCTCGTTGGCCGCGGCGAAACCGATGAACGTCAGCATGTTGCGGGCCAGCTTCATCCGGGTTCCGGCGCCCGGTTCACCGGCCCGCACGACGAGCGAGGCCCACTTCTTGAAGACCGGTTTGACGGTGTTGTAGGCCTCTTCGTCGGCGCCCACCATGACCGCCAGCTCACCCTTGTCGGCGGCACCGGCGCCGCCGCTGACCGGGGCGTCCACCACGTGGATGCCCTTGGGGCGCAGTTGCTCGGCCAGCTGCGCCGCGGTATCCGGCTCGATCGTCGAGTGGATGGCGATGACGGTGCCCGCCGCGGCATGCTCGGCCAGCTGGCCGACCACGTCGCGCACCTGGGCATCGTTGAGCACGGTGACGCTGATGACATCGGCCTTCGCGACGTCGGCGATGCTGTCCGCCAGTTCGGCACCCAGTTCGGCCAGCGGCGTCATCGCCTCGAGGCGTACGTCGTAGACGACCAGTCCACCGTCCCAGTCGGCCAGTCGTTTCGCCATCGGGGCGCCCTGGTTGCCCAGCCCGATGTATCCCAGCTTCGGCGCGGTGTCACTCATGAGCGGATGATCTGTCCGCCGTCGACATTGAATATCTGCCCGGTGATCCACTTGGCCTCATCCGAGAGCAGGAACAGGCACATCCCGACCAGATCCTCGGGCTGTCCCATCCGCGACAGCGGGATGTTCTTCACGATGTCGGCCACCATCTCCTGCGGGGTGGTGGTGCGGTTGGCCTCGGTGTCGATCGGGCCCGGGGCGATGGCGTTGATCCGGATGTTCTGCCCGCCGAGTTCGCGGGACAGCTGCTGGGTGAGGCCATTGATGCCGACCTTGGCGAGACCGTAGAAGTTCGCGTACAGCCATGCGGCGGTGGAGGATTGGTTGACGATCGCGCCGCCACCACGTTTGGCCATCTTCTTGTAGACCGCGCGGGTGCACCACAGCGCACCGTCGAGGTTCACGCTCATGAACTTCTTGTAGTACTCCGGATCCACCGTGACCAGGAAGTCCAGCTTCATCCCGCCGAAGATGGCCGCGTTGTTCACCAGGTAGTCGATGCCGCCGAACTCCGCAAGCGTGGCCGCGGCCATCTCCTTGGCCGACTCCGGGTCGGAGACGTCGACCCGCACGGCCAGCGCGTTGCCGCCCTCACCCAAGATAGCGTCGGCGACCTTCTGCGCGCCCTCGAGGTTGATGTCGGCGACCACCACGGCCGCACCCTGGCGCGCCAGCGCCTCGGCATACGCCTGGCCGATACCGCCACCGGCGCCGGTGACGATGCCCACCTTGTTGTCGAACTGTCCCATCGAAAATCTCCTCAGTTGGCCAGCGTTGCAATGAGCTTGGTTTCCAGGTACTCCTCGAAGCCGGCCACGCCCATCTCGCGGCCGACCCCGGACTGCTTGTATCCACCGAACGGCGCGTCGGCGGAGTACCAGATGCCGCCGTTGACGTTGACCGTGCCGACCCGCATCCGCGCCGCGACCGCCTGTGCGCGGCCGTCGTCGCCGGAGAACACCGTGCCGGACAGCCCGTAGGGCGAGTCGTTGGCGATGCGGACCGCATCGTCGTCACCGTCGTGGGCGATGACGGTCAGCACCGGCCCGAAGATCTCCTCGCGGGACACCTTGGCCGAATTGTCCAGCCCGGCAATGACGGTCGGCTCGATGAAGAAACCGCGGTCCAGATCGGCGGGCCGGCCGCCGCCGCACGCGAACCGGCCTCCCTCGGCGATCGCGGAGTCGAGGTAGCCCTGGATGCGGTCACGTTGACGGGCCGAGATCACCGGACCACACACGGTGCGCTTGCTGTTCGGGTCGCCCGGCTTGATCCCGCCGAGCGTGGCCGCCGCGGCATCCACGGCGTCGTCGTACTTCGCTCTGGGCACCACCAGGCGGGTGGTGATGGCGCACCCCTGTCCGGCGTGCATGGCCACGGTGAACGCCGCCATCGCGCAGGCGCCGCCCAGGTCGGCGTCATCGAGTACCAGGAAGGCGGATTTGCCGCCGAGTTCCAGGAAGACCTTCTTGATGGTCACCGCCGCGTCGGTCATCACCGCGCGGCCGGTCGCGGTGGACCCGGTGAACGAAACCATGTCCACCCGCGGGTCTTTGGACAGCAGCGCACCCACGCTGTGATCGTCGGAGGTGACGATGTTGATCACGCCCGCCGGGAAATCGGTGTGCTCGGCAATGATCTCACCGAGCACGGCGGCTGCCCACGGGGTGTCCGGAGCGGGCTTGAGCACCAGCGTGTTGCCCGCGGCCAGGGCCGGGCCGACCTTGGCCAGGTTGATCTGATGCGGAAAGTTCCACGGCGTGATCGCCCCGACGACGCCGACGGCCTCCCGGGCGATCGTGCGGTTGGTCGGAATCCCCTGCGGCGTCGCGTGCCCGAGATCGGTTCGCCACGCGTAGTTCTCCGCGGTGTCGGCGGCGAACGCGAGATCGTCGACCGGCCCTTCCAACTGGGCCCCGGAGGTCAGCATCCGCGGAGCGCCCACCTCGGCGATGGTCAGATCCCGCAGTTCTTCGACGTGGCCCTGCAACGCTTCCCGCAACTGGCGCAGGCAGCGCACCCGGAGCTCGGTGTTGGTCGACCAGTCGGTGTCGTCAAAGGCCGCCCGCGCGGCACCGATGGCCGAACTCATATCCGCCTCATCGGCATTGGCCGCCACACCGAGCACCTCTTCGGTGGCCGGGTTGACCGTCTGGAAGGTTCCCGCGCTTCCGGCGACCAGCTTGCCGTCGATGAACAATCGGCTCTCGCGATCCGCCAGAATCGACATCCCACTCCTCGTGTCTTGGTGCTTCACATTCTCTGGACAAGTGTCCGACATCAGTCCACCGAACCTTAACCTCAGGTCCGCGGCAGAGGCAAGGCTCCACCGCATGCGGAGCCTTCTCCACCCCCAAGATAGCGCGCTGTACTGGGAATTCGATCCAGCCGCTTGCCCGGGAGCGACTTCATCGGATAACTTGGACATGTGTCCAGCGACCCGGTGGCGACCGTCACAAGCAAGGCCGACGGCAAGCCTGGTGAGGCGCCGCGCAACCGACGCCAGGAGGAGACCTTCCGCAAGGTCGTCACCGCCGGCATGGAGATGCTGCGCGAATCGTCCTATGCGGACCTGACGGTGCGCGCCGTCGCGGCCCGCGCCAAGGTCGCACCCGCCACCGCGTACACCTACTTCTCGTCGAAGAACCATCTGATCGCCGAGGTGTATCTGGATCTGGTCAGGCAGGTCCCGTACTTCACCGATGTCAACGATTCGATGACCGCCCGCGTCGACAAGGCCCTGCGCGCCCTGACCCTCGTCGTCGCCGACGAGCCGGAGGTCGCCGCGGCCTGCACCACCGCGCTGATGAGCGGCAGCAGCGACCCGGCGGTCCGTACGGTCCGCGACCGGATCGGCGGTGAGATCCACAAGCGCATCCGTTCCGCGGTCGGCCCCGACGCCGACCCCCGCATCGTCTCCGCGCTGGAGATGACATTCTTCGGCGCACTCGTCAACGCCGGCAGCGGCGTGTTCACCTACCACCAGATCGCGGACCGACTCACCTACGTCGTCGGGCTGATCCTGGGCGAGGAGTCCAAATGAGCTCACCCACCGTCGACCTGATCCTCGACCCGTACAGCTACGACTTCCACGAGGATCCGTACCCGTACTACAAGCGGCTGCGCGACGAGGCCCCGATCTACCGCAACGACGAGCTGAAGTTCTGGGCGCTGTCCCGGCATGCGGACGTGGTGGCGGGCTTCCGGAACAGCATCAGCCTGTCCAACAAGCACGGGGTGTCCCTGGACCCGATTTCACGCAACGACGAGGCGCACCGGGTGATGTCGTTTCTGGCCCTCGACGATCCCGGCCATCTGCGTCTGCGCACGCTGGTGTCCAAGGGCTTCACCCCGCGGCGGATCCGCGAACTGGAAAGCCGGGTCACCGAGATCGCCCACCAGCATCTGGACACCGCCTTGCAGAACACCACCTTCGATTACGTGGACGAGTTCGCGGGCAAGCTCCCGATGGACGTGATCTCGGAGTTGATGGGGGTGCCCGACGAGGACCGGGTCCGCATCCGCGCCCAGGCCGATGCGGTGATGCACCGCGAGGACGGCGTCGCCGACGTGCCCACCTCGGCCATCGAGGCCTCGGGAGAGCTGCTGGTCTACTACGCCGACATGGTCAAACAGCGACGCAAGCGGCCCACCGACGACCTGACCTCGGCGCTGGTCGCGGCCGAGATCGACGGGGACAAGCTCACCGACGACGAGATCATGGCGTTCCTGTTCCTGATGGTTGTCGCCGGTAACGAGACCACCACCAAACTCCTTGCCAACGCCGCCTTCTGGGGTTACAAGAACCCGGACCAGCTCGCTCCGGTCTTCGACAACCATGACCTGGTGACCCCATGGGTCGAAGAGACGCTGCGCTACGACGCCTCCAGCCAGATCCTGGCCCGTGCGGTGGTCGAGGACATCACCTTCTATGACACCACCGTCCCCGCCGGCGATGTGCTCGTCCTGCTGATCGGCTCCGCCAACCGCGACGAGCGGGTGTTCGCAGATCCCGACGCGTACCGGATCGACCGGGAGATCGGGCCGAAACTGGTGAGTTTCGGTAGTGGCGCGCACTTCTGTCTCGGCGCGCACCTGGCGCGGATGGAGGCCCGGGTGGCGCTGACCGAACTGTTCAAGAGGATCCGCGGGTACGAGGTCGACGAGGCCAACTCCGTCCGGGTCCACTCCAGCAGCGTCCGCGGCTTTGCCCACCTCCCGATGACCGTCCAGCTCCGCTGAGCCCGAAAGGCCCTCTTCGATGCCCAGATTCGACCCCCTGCCCGATCGCCGTCCCGCGCTGGTCGCCGGCGCGTCCTCCGGAATCGGCGAGGCGACCGCGATCAAGCTCGCCGCCAACGGTTTCCCGGTCGCCCTCGGTGCCCGACGCGTGGAGAAGCTCACCGAGATCGTCGGCAGGATCCGCGCCGACGGCGGCGAAGCGATCGCGGTGCACCTCGATGTCACCGACCCCGACTCGGTGAAGGCGGCCGTCGAGCAGACCGTCTCCGAACTCGGCGAGATCGAGGTGTTGGTGGCCGGTGCCGGCGACACCAACTTCGGCAAGTTGCCCGAGATGAGCACCGACGAGTTCGCCGACCAGCTACAGATACATCTGGTGGGGGCCAATCGGCTCGCCACCGCCGTGCTGCCCGGCATGATCGAACGACGGCGTGGCGACCTCATCTTCGTCGGATCCGATGTGGCGCTGCGGCAACGGCCGCACATGGGCGCCTATGGCGCCGCCAAGGCCGGCCTGGTCGCCATGGTGACCAACCTGCAGATGGAACTGGAAGGCACCGGGGTGCGGGCCTCGATCGTGCACCCGGGCCCGACCATGACCTCGATGGGCTGGAGCCTGCCCGCCGAGAAGATCGGCCCCGCGCTGGAGGATTGGGCCAAATGGGGCCAGGCGCGCCACGACTACTTCATGCGCGCCGCCGATCTGGCCCGTGCGATCACCTTTGTGGCCGAGACCCCGCGGGGCCACTACGTCGCGAACATGGAACTGCAGCCCGAGGCTCCGCTCGCCGATGTGAAGGACCGCCAAAAGCTCGCGCTGGGCGAGGAAGGGATGCCGAATCAGTGACCGATCTCAAGGAAGTAGCACGCGTTTCCGGTGGCGAAGGTGAAGAACACGGCCACCTCGAGGAGTTCCGCACCGACCCGATCGGGCTGATGCAGCGTATCCGCTCCGAATGCGGCGACGCGGGCTGGTTCCAGCTCGCGGACAAGCAGGTGGTGCTGCTGTCCGGCGCGGAGGCCAACGAGTTCTTCTTCCGTTCCAGCGACAGCGAACTCAACCAGGCCGAGGCTTATCCGTTCATGACGCCGATCTTCGGTGAGGGCGTGGTGTTCGACGCCGATCCCGAACGCCGGGCGGAGATGCTGCACAACACCGCGCTGCGCGGTGAGCAGATGAAGGGCCACGCAGCCACCATCGAGAACGAGGTCAAGAAGATCATCGCCGACTGGGGCGAGGAAGGCGAGATCGAACTTCTCGACTTCTTCTCCGAGCTGACGATCTACACCTCGACGGCCTGCCTGATCGGTCTGAAGTTCCGCGAACAGCTCGACAGCCGCTTCGCGCACTACTACCACCAGCTGGAGCGCGGCACCGACCCGCTCTGCTACGTCGACCCGTACCTGGACATCGAGAGCTTCCGGATCCGCGACGAGTCCCGGGTCAAACTCGTGGCGCTCGTGCAGGAGATCATGAACGGCCGGATCGCCAATCCTCCCAAGGGCAAAGAGGATCGCGACCTGCTCGACGTGCTGGTGTCCATCAGGGACGAGGAGGGCAACCCCCGCTTCACCGCCAACGAGGTCACCGGCATGTTCATCTCGCTGATGTTCGCCGGCCACCACACCAGCTCGGGCACCTCCTCGTGGACGCTGATCGAGTTGTTGCGCCACCCCGAGTTCTACGCCAAGGTCCAGCAGGAGCTCGACGACCTGTACTCCGATGGCCAGGAGGTGAGTTTCCATGCGCTGCGCCAGATCCCGAATCTGGACAATGCGCTCAAGGAGACCCTGCGCCTGCACCCGCCGCTGATCATCCTGATGCGGGTCGCCCAGGACGAGTTCGAGGTCGCCGGCCACCCGATCCACAAGGGTCAGATGGTGGCCGCCTCGCCGGCGATCTCCAACCGCATCCCCGAGGACTTCCCCGACCCGGATGCGTTCGATCCCGGCCGCTACGAGAAGCCGCGGCAGGAAGATCTGATCAACCGGTGGACCTGGATCCCGTTCGGTGCCGGTAAGCACCGCTGCGTGGGCGCAGCGTTCGCGCAGATGCAGATCAAGGCGATCTTCTCGGTGCTCCTTCGCGAGTACGAGTTCGAGATGTCACAGCCCTCGGAGAGCTACCGCAACGACCACTCCAAGATGGTCGTGCAGCTGGCCCAGCCGGCCAAGGTCCGCTACCGCAAGCGAATCAAGGGTTGACGCCCGTGGGCTGTTACCGCATCGAACTCGACGAAGACCTCTGCCAGGGGCACGCCATGTGCGAGCTGGAGGCACCGGATGTCTTCTCCGTGCCCAAGCGCGGCGTCGTCGAGATCCTCGACCACGAGCCGCCCGACGAACTACGCGATGCCGTCGAGCTCGCCGTCGAAATGTGTCCCACCCGAGCACTGACCCTCATAGAAAAGGACTGACAATGGCCTCACGCGACGCACTGGAAGACTGGGTCCAACGCTGGCTGCAGGCCAACAAGGACGCCGAGGCGGCCGGTGACTGGAAACCGCTGGCGGACTTCTACACCGAGGACGCGACCTACGGCTGGAACATCGGCCCCAAGGAAGACGTCATGTGCGTCGGCAAAAAAGAAATAGCCGAGATCGCCTTGGGGTTGGAGATGCTCGGCCTGGAGAACTGGTACTACGAGTACCAGCGCACGCTCATCGACGACAAGCAGAACGAGATCGTCGGCTTCTGGAAGCAGATCGCCAAGCGCAGCGACGGCACCGAGAGCGAGATCTACGGCATCGGTGGCAGCTGGTTCCGGCTCAACGATCAGCTGCTCATCGAGTGGCAGCGGGACTTCTTCGACTTCGGCCACGTCGCCAAGGGCTACGCGAAGCTCATCGAGTCCGGTGACCTCACCCCGACCATGCAGCAGCGCATCGAACGGTCGCTGGCCGGAGAGAAGCTGCCCGGCTACTACCCGCTCGGACAGGCACCTGTTCCAATTTGGTGACGTGCCAACCACCCGGTTGGTCGTGATGTGACTTAGGTTACTAAGCTATCTTCTGACAAGTTAGTCACAGTCTCCACGAAAGCAAGGATCCGATGAAGACAAAAGGCGCCATCATCCGGGAGTTCAATCAGCCGTGGTCGATCGAGGAGATCGAGATCGGTGACCCGGTAAAAGATGAGGTCAAGATCCAGATGGAGGCCTCCGGGATGTGCCATTCCGACCACCATCTGGTGACCGGAGACATCCCGATGTTCGGGTTCCCGGTGCTGGGCGGGCACGAGGGTGCCGGCATCGTCACCGAGGTCGGTCCCGGCGTGGAGAACGTCAAGCCCGGCGATCACGTCGTGCTCTCGTTCATCCCGTCCTGTGGTGAATGCCCGTCGTGTCAGGCCGGTCTGCGTAACCTCTGCGATCTGGGCGCGGGTCTGCTCGCCGGCGTCGCCGTCTCCGACGGCACCCACCGCATCCACACCGCCTCGGGTGACCCGGTGTTCCCGATGACGCTGCTGGGCACCTTCAGCCCGTACATGGTCGTGCACAAGAGCTCGGTCGTGAAGATCGACGAGTCCATCCCGTTCGAGGTCGCCTGCCTCGTCGGCTGCGGCGTCACCACCGGATACGGCTCCGCCGTCCGCAGCGGCGACATCCGACCCGGCGAGGACGTCGCGATCGTCGGTATCGGTGGCGTCGGCATGGGCGCCCTGCAGGGCGCGGTCAACGCCGGTGCCCGCAACATCTTCGCCATCGACCCGATCGAATGGAAGCGGGACCAGGCCCTCAAGTTCGGTGCCACGCACGTCTACCCGGACATCGAGTCGGCGATGGGCGGCATCGCCGAGGTCACCGCGGGCGGCATGGCCCGCAAGACGATCGTGACCGTCGGTGAACTCAAGGGCAAGGACGTCGACAGCTACCTGAGCATCACCAGCAAGGGCGGCACCTGCGTGCTGACCGCGGTCGGCAGCATGTCCGACACCAACGTCACGCTGAACCTGTCGATGCTGACCCTGCTGCAGAAGAACCTGCAGGGCACCATCTTCGGTGGTGGCAACCCCCATCACGACATCCCGCTGCTGCTGTCGATGTACAAGGCCGGGCGCCTGAACCTCGATGACATGGTCACCCGGCAGTACCAGCTGGAGCAGATCAACGACGGCTACTCCGACATGCTCGAAGGCCGCAACATCCGCGGCGTCATCCGCTACACCGACGCCGACCGCTGACCTACACTCGCCGGCACCGTGTTCGTCACCGGACACGGTGCCGGCGAGCGAGCGTGAAAGGAAACCATGACCGACTCACCCGTCGTCCTCGCCTCCCAGGCATCCTGGCGCTGTGTGCAGGCCGGTGACGGCGAAGGCTGGCTCGCGCTGATGTCCGAGGACATCGTCATCGAGGACCCGATCGGCACGGCCGTCACCAACCCGGACGGCAGCGGGGTGCGCGGCAAGGAGGCCGTGCGGGCCTTCTTCGACACCAACATCGGCCCCAACAAGCTCACGGTCACCTGCCAGGAGACGTTCCCGTCCTCCTCGCCGACCGAGATCGCCTACATCCTGGTGCTGCGCACCGAGTTTCCGAACGGCTTCGTGGCCACCGTCCGCGGCGTGTTCACCTACCGGGTGGACGACGAGGGCCTCATCACCAACCTGCGCGGCTACTGGAACATGGATGCGATGACGTTCTCCGAGGTGGAGAAGGCAGATTAGCGGCGTGCTCGCCGACCGCGCGGCCGTCGTGGTCGGGGGCACCCGCGGTATCGGGCTGGCGGTCGCCGAACTGCTGGCTGCCGAGGGCGCCCGGGTGCTGGTCAACGGCCGCGATCCGGAAGCGGTAGCGCAAGCTGCACAACAGGTTTCAGGTGTCGGGTACAGCGGTTCGCCGGCCGACCCGGCGGTGGCCGACGGACTGGTCGAGGCGTGTGTCGCCGAGTTCGGCCGCATCGACATCCTGATCAACTGCGCGGGCACCGCGGAACCACCCGGCTCCTCGATCCTGTCCATCACCAGCGCACAGTTCCACGATCTCCTCGACGCCCACCTGGTCACCGCGTTCGAGACGGCCCGCGCGGCCGCGCCGCACATGGTGCGGCAGGGCTCCGGCGCCATCGTCAACACCAGTTCGTTCGCCTACCTGGGCGACTACGGAGGCACCGGTTACCCGGCCGGCAAGGGCGGGGTCAACGGCCTCACCCTGGCGATCGCCGCAGAACTGAAAGACCAAGGGGTACGGGCGAATGTGGTGTGCCCGGGCGCGAAGACCCGGTTGTCCACCGGCGCCGACTACGAGCAGCACATCACCGAACTCAACCGGCGGGGCCTGCTCGACGACGCCAGTTTCCAGGGTGCGCTGGACGCCGGGCCCGCCGGGCACGTGGC
This sequence comes from Mycobacterium sp. AMU20-3851, assembly GCF_043974665.1. Taxonomy (NCBI): domain Bacteria; kingdom Bacillati; phylum Actinomycetota; class Actinomycetes; order Mycobacteriales; family Mycobacteriaceae; genus Mycobacterium; species Mycobacterium sp. AMU20-3851. Next base: position 689,345 of record NZ_CP146371.1, on the reverse strand, counting down.
GCCCACCTACGCCTATCTCGTCAGCGATCTGGCCAAGGACGTCACCGGCCGGATCTTCATCGCCGCAGGCGGTTTCATCGGTGAGTTCGCCCGACCCGCGCCGGGGTTCATCGGGTACCGCGATCACCACGACGCCCCGCCCTACACCCTGGACGAAGTGCATGCGCTGATTCAGGACGCCTGAAGCTCCCGCCTGCTCGCCTCGCGGGCCAGCAGCCGGTCACGCTGTTCCTCGAACCGCTCGACCTTGGCCGCCAGGTCCTGCAAGAACACCGCCAGTTGTTCGCGACGTGCCTCACCCCGCGCGCTGAAATCATTGCGCTCGAAGATGTTCCACTTACGTAGGGTCGGCATGACCACCTCGTCCAGGTGCTGGCGCAGATCGTAGATCCCGTGCTTGGCCATCAGCACGCCGTTGCGCCGGAAGTCGGGCATGCCCTGGCCCGGCATCCGGAAGTTCTCCACCACGGCGGCCACCGCGTCCAGGGTCTGGTCCGGAGCCAGCTCCAACGCGGCGGCACAGACGTTTCGGTAGAAGATCATGTGCAGGTTCTCGTCGGCGGCGATGCGCTGCAGCAACCGGTCGGCGATCGGGTCGTCACAGACCTTGCCGGTGTTGCGGTGACTCACCCGGGTGGCGAGTTCCTGGAACGTCACATAGGAGACCGACATCAGGAATTCCGAGTCGTGTTTGGCCCGCTCCTCCTCGGTGGCGGCGAAGCCGTTGGTGACGTGCTCCATCCGGGCCCGCTCGAGCGCCTGCACATCGACGGCGCGGGTCACCACCAGGTAATCGCGGAGCGCGATACCGTGCCGGTTCTCCTCGGCGGTCCACCGGTTCACCCAGGCACCCCACGGGCCGTCCTGCGAGAAGCTGCCGGCAGCCTCCCGGTGGTAGGACGGCAGATTGTCCTCGGTCAGCAGGTTGGTGATCATCGCGGCGCGTGCGACCTCGCCCAGCTGCGATTGTTCGATACGCCAGTCGGCGCCGTCTGTGCCCGCGTAGTTCCGTCCGTCCTGCCACGGCACATAGTCGTGCGGGTACCAATTTTTCGTGGTGGACAGATGCCGGTTGACGTTGTCCGCGGCGATCGACTCGAGCTCGCGCAGCAGCACGGCATCGGTCATCAACTTCTGCATGGGAGTGGTGGCCTTTCATTCGGCAGTCGTGGCCACGTGAACCGCGGCCACCGCGCACCGAATGGACCCAACACCCGGAGTGTTGCGTATTTGCATACACAACATCAGCGCCTCGCACAGTACTGGCAGCCGGTCCCCCGCGCCGAAACCGACACATATGCTCGTACCCATGGCGACCGTCTTCAGCATGATCATCAACGGGGATCTGCCCGGCCGATTCGTCTACGAGGACGACGAGATCGTGGCGTTCCTGACCATCGAGCCGATGACGCAGGGCCACACCCTGGTGGTGCCGCGCGCCGAGGTGGACAACTGGCAGGACCTCGACCCGGATCTGTTCGGCCGGGTGATGGCGGTCTCGCAGAAGATCGGCAAGGCCGTCTGCGCGGCGTTCGAGACGGAACGGTCCGGCGTGATCATCGCCGGTCTGGAGGTCCCGCACCTGCACGTGCACGTGTTCCCGGCCCGCAACCTCAGCGATTTCGGGTTCGCGAATGTGGACCGCAACCCCTCGCCGGAGTCGCTCGACGAGGCGCAGGCCAAGATCAAGGCAGCGCTCGCTCAGCTGGGCTGAGCGGTCTCCGAGGCCGCCGGGACGGCTCCGGCCACGTCCAGGGTGCGGGGCAGGCTGACCCGGAACCGGGACCCGCGCCCGGGGGCCGTCTGCACCGACACCCTGCCGCCGTGCGCGGCCACCAGCGAGTCGACGATCGACAGGCCGAGGCCGAACCCGCCGCTGGCGCGCGTCCGCGACGTGTCCGCGCGGTAGAACCGCTCGAATACACGCTGCGCGTCCTCGGGTTTCATGCCCGGACCCCGATCGCACACCTCCAGCACGGCGTCGTCGTCGTCGGTGCCCACCCGCACGGTGATGTCCGCGTCCTGCGGGGTGTGCTGCAGGGCGTTGGACATCAGGTTGCTGAACACCTGGCGCAGTCTTGCCTCGTCGCCCAGCACCTCGGGGATGCCCGGACCGTCGAACACCTCCATCCGGATCCGTCGCCCGGGGGCCACCGTCTGCGCGTCGTGCACCGCATCGGTGGCCAGCGCCAGCAGATCCACCCGGCCCTGGTCCAGCGGTCGCTGTTCGTCGAGGCGGGCCAGCAGCAGCAGGTCCTCGACGAGCAGGCCCATCCGGCCTGCCTCGCTCTCGATGCGCCCCATCAACATGTCCGTGTCGCGGGTGGCGCCCTGGCGGTACAGCTCGGCATAGCCGCGGATGGTGGTCAGCGGGGTGCGCAAGTCATGGCTGGCGTCGCCGATGAACCGGCGCATCCGCTCCTCGGATTCGCGGGCCAGTTCCGCCGACTGCTCCGAGGACGCCAGCGCCCGCTGGATCTGGGCCAGCATGCCGTTCAACGCCAGCGACAGGCGTCCCACCTCGGTGCGTGGATCACGTTGCGGGACACGGCGGTCCAGCTCACCTCCGGCGATCGCCGCGGCCGTCTCCTCCACCTCGGCCAGTGGCCGCAGGCTGCGGTGCACCACCGCATAGCCGACCACCCCGAGCACCAGCAACACCGCCGCGCCGATCGCGAACTGCGACCAGATGAGCGCACGCATGGTGGACTCGACCTCGTTGAGGTCCATCGCCACGGTGGTCAGTTCCCCGGTGGGTCCGCGGACCGTCACCGCCCGCCACTTCACCTCCGAGTTGTCCTGCGAGCTCACGGTCACCGGGTCCGGGCCGACGTCGTTGTTCGCGGGCAGCACCGGATCGTCGGCACCGTTCTTCACGGCCAATCGCACACTGCCGTCCGCATCGGTGCCGCGCACGTAGAAGCTCGACGGCGGATAGGCGGGACTGGGATCGGGTACCGGGACCGCGGTCATCATCGGCGCCCGCGCCCACCCGCCGGAAGCCTCGAGCAGCGTCTGGTCGATGCGCTGGATCTCGGTGTGCCGCATCAACGAGGTGACCGCGATGCCGGAGGCCAGCAGGCCCAGGCCTACCAAAACCAGGGTGGCCGCGACCAGCCCGACCCGTAGCGGAATCCCGCGTCTGCCCACCGGCGCGCCTAGCGCGGCTCGCGCAGTACGTAGCCGACCCCGCGCAATGTGTGCAGCAGCCGTTTCTCCCCGGTGTCGATCTTGCGGCGCAGATAGGACACATAGGACTCGACGACGTTGACGTCGCCACCGAAGTCGTAGCGCCACACGTGGTCGAGGATCTTCGGTTTGCTCAGCACGGTGCCGGCATTGATCACGAAGTAACGAAGCAGGGTGAACTCGGTGGGCGACAACGAGACCGGTTCACCGGCCTTCCACACCTCGTGGGTCTCCTCGTCGAGTTCGATGTCGGCGAAGGTGAGCCGGGCGTTGCGTGGCTCCTCGACACCGCGGCCGACCCGGCGCAGGATGACCCGCAGCCGCGCCACCACCTCCTCCAGGCTGAACGGCTTGGTGACGTAGTCGTCGCCACCGAGGGTCAGCCCGGTGATCTTGTCCTGCAGGTTGTCGCGGGCGGTGAGGAACAGCGCCGGGGCGTCTATACCGTCGGCGCGCATCCGGCGCAGCACTCCGAACCCGTCCATGCCGGGCATCATCACGTCCAGGATGACCGCGTCGGGTCGGATCTCCCGGGCCTTGTCCAGCGCATCGGTGCCGCTGGAGGCGGTATGCACCTCGAAGCCCTGAAACTTCAGGCTCACCGAGAGCAACTCGACGATGTTGGTCTCATCGTCGACGACCAGCACCCGCGCCTCCGGGATGCTGTGCGCGGATTCCGATATTGCTGCCATGGCCATGTGACCACGTTCCTCCCCGGACTTGAAGCGAAGCTGCGTAGTTGTTGTGAACTTGCTGAGAATGCGGCTCGGTGCCGTCCTAGACTGGGCTGATGAACCTGGTCGGCACCGTCGTGCAGTTTGCCACCGCGCCCGTCCGGGCCGGCTTGGCCGTCGCCGACCTGGGCCTCAACATCGCCGCCGGCTCACTGAAGGTGGTCCGGCGTTCGCTCGACGATCCCGGTGCGGTGGGCAACCCGACGTCCTTCGCCTCGATGCTCGGCATCGACGACGCGGTGGACCGCGCGAACCGGCTGGCCCGGCTGATGGACGACGACGCGCCGCTGGGCCGCGCACTCGCCCCGGAAGGCCCGCTCAACCAGCTGCTGCGACCGGGTGGGCTGGTGGATCAACTGACCGCCCCGGGGGGATTACTGGACCGGCTGAACAACGAGAACGGGCCGGTCGCCCGGGCGCTGGCCGAGGGCGGGCTGATCGACCAGGTCACCGCCGAGGGCGGCCTGGTGGATCGGCTGACCGCCGACAACGGCGTGGTGACCCGGGTGATCGCGCCCGGCGGCCTGGCCGACCGGTTGCTGGCCGAGGACGGCGTGGTGGACCAGGTGACAGCCGAGGGCGGGCTGATCGACCGGCTGACCACCGACAGCGGGGCGCTGTCGCGGGTGATCGCCCCCGGCGGCCTGGCCGACCAGCTGCTCGCCGACGACGGGCTGATCGAGCGGATCCTGCGCGAGGACGGCGTGGTGGACACCCTGCTGTCCGAGGGCGGGCTGCTGGACACCCTGACCGACCCGGACGGGCCGCTGCTCAAGCTCGCCGACGTGGCCGACACCCTCAACCGGCTCACCCCCGGACTGGAAGCGCTGGCTCCGACGATCGACGCGCTGCACGAGGCCGTGATCACGCTGTCCCAGGTGGTGAACCCGCTGAGCAACATCGCCGGGCGCATCCCGCTGCCGCGTCAGCGCGGCCGGCGCAGCAGCACCGGGCCGCGGGCGGTGGTCTCCGAACGGATCATCGACGAGGAAGGCTAAGCTGTCCGGCGTAGTACATGCCTCCGTAGCTCAGTGGTAGAGCGGCGCTCTTGTAAAGCGTAGGCCGTCGGTTCAATCCCGACCGGGGGCTCCACACGGCATCTGACTTGTCAGTGCTGACTCGTAGCTTCGTTTCATGAGGCTCTGTCAGGGCTGCGGAGCGGAACTCACCAAGCGCAGCCAAAAGCTCTTCTGCAGCAATCCATGTCAGATTGCCTACCGCCGCGCCGCACGAATCAATCTCTGGCTGAAATCCGGCGAGGGCCGAACGGGTTCACTTCGCGGCCACTACATCCGGGCTTATATCGAGGCAGAGCAAGCCGGGTGCTGCGCGATCTGCGGCGGCACGAACAACTGGCAAGGGCACCCGCTGACGCTGATCCTGGACCACATCGACGGCGACCCGACTGACAACCGCCGGGAGAATCTGCGCCTGGTCTGCCCGAACTGCGACTCCCAACTACCCACCTATAAGAGCCGCAACCGGGGCAGCGGCCGGGCCTTCCGTCGAAAACGCTATGCCGACGGCAAGTCCTACTAGCGCCATGACGCCGGCGAACGACTTGTCGGTACCCGCCCATAGCGTCAGGCCCATGAGACTCTGCCTAGGATGCGGCGCAGCACTTTCCAAGCGCAGCCAAAAGATCTACTGCGGTAATGCCTGCCAGGCCGCCACACGGCGAAATGCACAGCACTGTGGTTGGAGTCCGGCGAAGCCAAGATCCGCGGCGAACGTGGCAACTACATCCGGCGGCACATCGAGGCCGAGCAAGCCGGCTGCTGCGCGCTCTGTCGCAATGCGAGCACCTGGCAGGGCCTACCCCTGACGCTGGTCCTCGACCACATCGACGTCAACCCCGAGAACAACCGCCGGGAGAACCTGCGCCTGGTCTGCCCGAACTGCGACTCACAGTTGCCGACCTACAAGAGCCGCAACCGGGGCAGCGGGCGCGCCTTCCGCCGGCAGCGCTACGCCGACGGGAAGTCGTATTAGCGGCATCTCAGTTGTATCGGTCCAGTGTTTTGAGAATCTTCTGAGCCTCTGGATCAAGGTTGTTCGGCAGAAGCCCCCGCTTGGGACCCACTGCACCCCATTGCATGAGCCGGTCGATCGCCTTTCCAGCCAGCACAGCGGTGCGCTGCCATTGCATGCGATTGGCGTGCACGACGTCGTCCGGGGGCGTGCCATCGTCGTCCCAGCCGATCGGAAAGTCGACGTCCAAGACAACTCCGCGCCGGAGGGGCTCGATGCCGCTGACGGCGGTTCGGAGCTCATCTCGCCATGCGATCCATTGGTCCGCCGTGAATCGTGATTCCTTGGTGTCAAATCGCCTCACTTTCAGCGCCTGATGCCGCATCATCGCGTCCGACTCACTCAGCAGAACAACGAATGGCGCTCGCTCACTTAGCATTTCATCATTCAGCATCGAAATCAGGGCGTGTTGCTCGATCTCTTCACCATCGTCATCGACGACCCCGCGGCCGGAGTGATGCACTACGGTCCTCGATTTGCAGTCAGCTAGCAGCGACCGAAGACTGTCGTTCTTGATCTTGTTCACGGCTTCGATATAGCGGTCCCGTTCCGGCTCAAGTATCGGAGCGACCGCTCGGCCGACGGACGCGCTGTTCTCCAGACCCCAACCCAGTGCCCTCGCGGCAACCGCAGCCACATTGGGACACCACGCAACCTGACTGACTGCCACAAAAAGGACACTCTCACGGTGCAGATGTGGCAACGGCACCGCAATCTGAGACGGCATACGGTCCCGCGCGAACATCGGCACTTGCAGATAGACCACATCTTCTGGACGCGATGGCGTGGCCGGAGCCGGAAGGGGGCGGACCGACGGCGCGAGGAACCACGCACGGTCTTGGATCACCCGGCCGAACTCAGCCACGAACAATGACCGTGCAGATGCGTCTGGAGGCATCGTTTCTGGGTGCGTAAGTGTCACAGCAAGGCGTATGCCAGTGACGACCTCCGCTTCTTGCGTGGGGCCCGATACATGCGGCAGCACGCTCACCGCCCACCGAGTGGACCCGGCGATCTCGCGGAGCAGACTCACGTCCAGACCTCCTGCACGCATCGCCGCGAGTTCCGATTCAAACTGCAATGCTCGGAGTTCAGCATTTCTCTGCTGCAAAATCAGCGAACGATCGTTGGGCAAATCCGGAAACAAGGCGCGCATCAAGGCGTCCGGAGAAATGCGAAGAGTCTTTGAAATTTGAACTAGTTCTTCCAGGCTCAACACCTTCGCTTCGAGTCGCTCCCGAACTCTCTTTATCGAGGATTCATCATCCCCACCGCGGATGCTTATCGCCAGTTCCCTGATAGTCATGCCAGATTCCTCGAAAGCACTCGTTAGCAACTCCGCCAGCCGATCCCGCACTTCGCCCTCCTGTAGTCGTTCAGAAGTATCAATGCCGGGAACAGGCAGCGCAAGTCCGCTTTCTGGCCGATCCATCCGATTTTTGGCGGCCGCCAAGTCCGCCAGAAGTCGGACGCCGGAACCGCCAAAATTCGATCAAATTCGATGGACCTCTGTCACTTAAGGCCGAACCCCGATCGCCATATTCTGACGCGAGAAGTCAGTAAGCCATACATCGTAGACCACCGTTCAGAAGGGGATCTAAGTGTTGGAACTTCGAATTGCGCTGCTGCTGTCGATTTCTTCGTTCGTGGCAATCGCAGTGGCCATACTCACCGTCGCGTGCGGCAAGTCATTGCCTGCTGCAATTCTCGCGGGAGGGGCAGCGTTCGGACCCGCGCTGCTTTGGTGCGACCAGGTCGTCGGGGGCGCCTGAGTCGCCCGCGGCACCCGCAGCGGTCCACATCGCCGCGCGAAGACGACCACTAGCGGTCCTCCATGGTGATCGTGAACGTCATCCGGTCGCCGCGGTAGAGCGAGCGCCGCTGCTCGATGGGCACGCCGTGCTGGTCGTAGGACACCCGGTTCAGCAGGAACATCGGGGTGCGGGCGTCGACAGTCAACAGCGCCGACTCCCGCGCATCCGGCAACGCGGTGTCGATGGTATCGACGGTGCGCTCGAATTTGAGTCCCCTGCTGCGGATCTCGGCGTACAGCGAGGTTCGGTAATCGAACCGGTCCTCGAGTCCGGGATGGCGGTGGGCAGGCAGCCGGGTGGTTTCCAGCCCCACCCGCACACCGTCGGTGGTGAAGACCCGCTCCAGCTGGATCACCGGGGCGCCCACCTCCACGGCGAGCGTGCCGGCCAGAGCCTCGTCGGCCGCCAGCCGGGTCCAGCCGACCAGGAAGCGGTCGACGTTGTGCCCCTCGTCCCGGGCGGCCTCGGTATAGGAACCCATGCCCAGCGGCTGCAGCAGCTTGGGGGCGGCCACCACGGTGGTGCGCCCCCGGCGCTCGATCCGTCCGGCCAGCAGCAGCTCGCGCATCGCCTGGCGTACGGTCTCGCGGGCGACGTCGAACTGCTCGGCGATCTCACGTTCGGCGGGAAACGGGTCCCCGACCTGCAATCCATCCAGCAGGCGGTCGAGCTGCCCCCGCACGACCTGATGCTTGAGCACCCGTGGTTGTGCACCGCTCATCACCTGGCCGACGGTAGCAAAAAGATGGCATAGACCATGGTCTAGACCTGCCGGTCGCGGACTGTTCACCAGCCGTTCGCCATCGGTATACGACTTGGTATAGACCAACTGTCAGGGTGTCGGCATGCACCCGATCGAACTCACAGTCCTGGACATGGCGGGCACCACCGTCGCCGACGACGGCTTGGTCCTGCACGCCTTCGACGAAGCGGCCTCCGCAGTCGGCGTCCCCGCCACCGGCGCGGAACGCGACACCGCCCGCACGTATGTGCTCGACACCATGGGCCAATCCAAGATCGAGGTCTTCCGCCACCTGTTCGGATCCGAAGACCGTGCCCAACAGGCCAACTCGACGTTCGAACGGGTCTACGCGGACTCCATCGAGGGTGGGGTCTCGGCGATTCCGGGTGCCGCCGAGGCGATCACGCGCCTGCGCGACGCCGGCCTCAAGGTGGCACTGACCACCGGGTTCAGCCCGTCCACCCAGCAGCGCATCATCGACGAACTCGGTTGGGCCGAGATCGCCGATGTGGTGCTCGCGCCGGGCCAAGGCGGGCGGGGGCGCCCCTACCCGGACCTCGTCCTGAATTCCCTGCTGCGCACCGGCATCGACGACGTCGCCAAGGTGGCCGTCCTCGGCGACACCTCCAGCGACATCCTGTCCGGCCTGCGGGCCGGCGCCTCGATCGTCGCGGGCACCCTCACCGGCGCGCACGATGCCGAGACCCTGAGCGGCGCCGGAGCTACCCACGTGGTGGCCACCGTCGCCGACTTCGCCGATCTCTGTCTCTCCCACTGAAACGCGAAAGGAACCACCCTCATGAAGTTTCACAAAGTAGCGTCCACTGCCGCCGCTGCCGGGCTCGCGCTGGCGATGGCCGCCTGCTCCGGCGGTGACTCCGAATCCGAATCCACCAATGCACAGGGCTTCCCCGACACGATCACCCTGGCGGCTATCCCGGCCGAGAACTCCTCGGACCTCAAGGCCAGCTACGACCCGCTGATCAAGATGCTGGAACAGGAAACCGGATCCACGGTCGAATTCGTGCAGGCCTCCGACTACGCCGGAGTCGTCGAGGGCATGATCGCCGACAACGTCGACCTCGCCTTCTTCGGGCCGTTCGCCTATGTGGTGGCCGGAATCAACGGTGCCAAGATCACCCCGCTCGGAGCCGTCATCCAGGACGAGGGCACCCCGCCCGGCTACCAGTCCTACGGACTTACCCGCGCCGACTCCACCGACATCAACGGCCTCAAGGACTTCGCCGGCAAGAAGGTCTGCTTCGTCGATCCCGGGTCCACCTCCGGATTCCTCTACCCCACAGCCGGTCTGATCGAGGAGGGCGTGATCCGGTCCGGATCTGAGGCCGACGTCTCGGCCGCCATGTCCCCGGTGTTCGCCGGCGGTCACGACTCCTCCGCGCTGTCCATCGCCAATGGCGACTGCGACGCGGGCTTCGCCTTCGACACCATGGTCGACAGGACGATGATCGAGAAGGGTGACCTGCAGCCGGGCCAACTCCGGACGGTGTGGAAGTCGGAGATGATCGCCGGTTCGGTGTTCGCCGCCAACGATTCACTGGGCACCGAGGCCATCGACAAACTCAAGGGCATCTTCACCGAGAAGATCAACGTGCAGGCCCTGGAAGCCGCGGGCTTCTGCGAGGGCGACGACTGCCGTGTCACCGACGAACGCGCGTGGGGCGTGGTGCCGGCCTCCGACTCCGTCTACGACGGTGTGCGCCATGTCTGTGATGTGACCGGATCCGAGAAGTGCAAGGGCTGATCTCCATGACCGCGGTCGACTCCGACCATCCCGTCGCGGGCGACGACGTCGTCGTCGCCGCCCGCGACGTCACCAAGCGATTCGGTGACACCCTGGCACTGGACAATGTCTCGCTCGACGTGCGGCGCAGCGAATTGCTGGTGCTGCTGGGGCTTTCCGGGTCGGGCAAGTCGACGTTGCTGCGCTGTTTCAACGGACTGCACCCGGTCACCTCCGGCCAGATCAACGTGGGCGGCACCCGGGTGGACCGGGCGTCCCCGGCCCAGTTGCGCGCGCTGCGTACCCGGGTCGGCTTCGTGTTCCAGCATTTCAACCTCGTCGGCCGGCTCAGCTGTCTGGAGAACGTCCTCATCGGCGGCCTCGGCACGCTCAGGCTCCCCCGGTACGGCGCACTGACCTACCCGAAGCACATGCGCGCCGCCGCGCTGAGCTACCTGGACCGCGTCGGTCTCGCCGATTTCGCCGACCGGCGCGCCGACACCCTCTCGGGCGGCCAGCAGCAGCGGGTGGCCATCGCCCGCACCCTGATGCAGCGTCCGGCCCTGCTGCTCGCCGACGAACCGGTCGCCTCGCTGGATCCCGAGAATGCCGGCGTGGTCATGGATCTGCTGTTCCGGGTCTGCATCGAGGAGAAGCTCACCGTGGTGTGCACCCTGCACCAGGTCGACCTCGCGCTGGGCTGGGCCCACCGCCTGATCGGTCTGCGCAACGGCAGGAAGGTCCTCGACCGGCCCGCGGTCGGCATGACCCGCGACGAGGTCATGTCCATCTATCAGCGGGTCGACCCCTCCGGCGAGCCGACCGCGGCGAACCGGAAGCGATGACCACCCCCGTCGCAGTACGGCCCCCGACCGGCCACGGCCCCCGACCGCCCCGGCCCGACCTGCTGCATCTGGTGACCGCGGCGGCGCTGGTCGCCACCTTGGTATCGGCCTGGTCCATCGGCTTCTCCCCTGCCGAGCTCACCGACGGATTCGATCATGTGCTGCGCCTGATCGACCGGATGCTGCCGCCACGCCTCGACGACCCGGCGCGTATCGGGGTGCTCGCCGCCGAGACCCTGCTGATGGCGGTGCTGGGCACCGTGCTCGCCGCCATCGTGTCGGTTCCGTTGGCGTTCCTGGCCGCCCGTAACACCACCCCGCACCCGGCCGTCTACGCCGTCGCACGGGCCGTCATCACGTTCTGCCGGGCCATGCCGGATCTACTGTTCGCGGTGCTGTTCGTACGCGCGCTCGGCATCGGGGTGCTGCCCGGTATTCTCGCGCTGGCCCTGCACTCCATCGGCATGCTCGGCAAACTCTTCGCCGACGCCATCGAACAGTCCGATTCCGGCCCACGGGAGGCCGTCCGGAGCACAGGCGCCGGATATCTCCGTGAGATGATCAATGCTGTTGTGCCCCAGGTTATTCCGTCTTGGATAGGCACCTTCGTCTATCGCATCGACATCAACCTGCGGATGTCGGTGGTGCTGGGCTTCGTCGGCGCGGGCGGCATCGGCTTCGCGCTGCAGGATGCGCTGCGCGGTCTGATCTACCCCCGCGCACTCGGCATCGTCTGCGTCATCCTGGTCATCATCGTCGCGATGGAACTGTTGTCCATCGCGATCCGCCGGATGCTGTTGGCACCGGGGCGTTCCGATCCGCGACGCGACAGGATCATGCGGTTCACGTTCTCCGGCCTGCTCGCCGGCACCGTCATCGCGGCGCTGGTGGTGCTACGGATCAACCCGCTGTCCTTGCTCACCTGGGTCGTCCCGTCGGTCGAGGTGTTCACCAGGATGGTCCCGCCGAACTTCAGTGCCCTGGGCGCCGACCTGTTCGAAGCAGCGGCCCAGACCGTCGCCATCGGGGTGGTGTCCACCGCGATCGGCGTGGTGCTGTCCATCCCGGTCGGAATCCTGGCCGCGCGCAACATCTCTCCCGGCCCGATCGTCTACTGGCTGGCCCGCGGCTGGATCCTGGCGGTGCGCGCGGTCCCGGAGCTCATCCTTGCCGTCATCTTCGTTGCCGCCCTGGGGCTGGGGCCCATCGCGGGTACCTTTGCGCTGGCCATCGGTTCGGTCGGATTCCTGGCCAAGCTGGTCGCCGACGCGGTGGAGGAGATCGATCCCGGGCCGCTGGAAGCGGTGCGCTCGGTCGGCGGAGGATGGTGGAAGACGTTGTTCGCGGCGGTGATCCCGCAGACGATGCCGGCGCTGGTCGGATCGAGCCTGTACCTGTTCGACGTCAACGTCCGCACCTCGACGGTGCTGGGCATCGTCGGCGCCGGTGGCATCGGATTCCTGCTATTCGAATCCATTCGCACGCTGAACTTCGACGTCGCCGGCGCGATCGTGATCGTCATCTTCGTCATCGTCTACTCGATCGAGAGGTTGTCCGGATGGATCCGCTCACGCCTGGTATGACCACCGCCGCGGTGTGGACCGGTGGCGCGTCCATCATGCTGGAGCAGGTCGCGGTGCCGCCGCTGCGCGAGGGTGAGACGCTGGTCCGGGTCCGGCTGGCCACCGTGTGCGGCAGCGACCTGCACACCGTCACGGGCCGCCGACCGGCGCCGTGTCCATCGGTGCTCGGTCACGAGGCGGTCGGCGACGTCATCGCCGTCGGCCCGGGCGCACCGGCCGAACCCGGCCAACGGATCGTCTGGTCCGTCACCGTCAGCTGTGGGGAATGCCCGCGCTGCCGGTCGGGCCGCAGCGCCAAGTGCACGGCGGTACGCAAGACCGGCCATGAGCCGTTCGACGGGCAGTGGCCGCTGTCGGGTTCCTACGCCCGCCACATCGTCCTGCCGCGCGGGACCACCATCTCGGTGGTACCCACCCGGATGCCGGACGCGGTGGCCGCACCGGCCGCCTGCGCGACGGCCACGGTGATGGCGACGATGGAAGCCGCCGGTTCGCTCGCCGGCAAGCGCGTGCTGATCGGCGGGGCGGGCATGCTCGGGCTCACCGCCGTGGCGGCCTGCCTGGACGCCGGCGCTCACGTCGAGGCAATCGACAGCGACCCCGACCGGCTGGCGCTGGCCGTCGAGTTCGGGGCGGTATCCGGCACCGACGAACCGGTCGACGTGGCCATCGATTACACCGGGTCGAGCGATGCGGTGGGTGCGGCGCTGGCCCGGCTCGACATCGGCGGGGTGCTGGTGCTGGCCGGGTCGGTGACACCCGGCCCTCCCCTGCCGGTGGATCCGGAGTCGGTGGTCCGGTGCTGGCTGACGATCACCGGGGTGCACAACTACGAACCGCGGCATCTGCACCAGGCGGTCCGATTCCTGGACCGCACCCTCGCCAGGCATCCCTGGCATCGGCTGGTCGCACCCCCGGTCCCACTGGCCGAACTCGCGGCGGCGCTGCGCCCACCGCCGACACGGACGCTGCGCACCGCGGTGGCACCCTGACCGCTGTGTAGGTTCTCCCTATGTCGGACGCCGGTTTCTGGATCGCGTGGGGTCTGCCGACCCAGGGCCGCGAGCCACACGCCCTCGAAACCCTCAAACGGTCCCGCTCGTTCCTGGTCGAACTGACCGAGAGCGGACGCATCGAACGCCACGACGTGGTGATCCTGCGACCACAGACCAGCGAACTCGGCGGCTTCTTCCTGGTGCAGGGCAGCACCGAGCAGATCGACGCGCTGCGGCGCGACGCCGACTTCGAGCGGTGGGTCAACCAGGTGCAGATCGTCGCCGATCGGGTCGCCATCGTCGACGCCTGGGTCAACGACGGCATCGACGAGGCCACCGACCTCTACACCGAAGCCCTGCGCGAAGCCGGACTGATCGACTGAAAGCCCACGTCACGTGCAACCCATGTGACCGCTGAGGTATTTGCCTCTTCCACAATCACGCGGATTGTTGTTGGATGTCAGTACTTGTTGGGCCGGGGGCGGACAGCACGGAGGCACCTGCATGGGCTCAGCGGCGTATTTCGGGCGGGGCAGTGGGTTGGCGGTCGGCCGGGTCGGAGGACTTGCGGTCGCATTGGGAGTCGGCACCGCGATCGCCACCGGAGGCGGTATCGCCGTCGCCGACACCACCGATTCGTCGACGAGCTCCTCGGCCAAGGACTCCTCCTCGAGTCCGGCCGGGTCGGACTCGCCCTCCGGAGCCGGCTCCTCCGACAGCAAGACCGACACCGGGAGTTCGTCGCCCGAGAAGGCTGACGACCCAGACACCGGATCGGACACCGGCACCGGTAAAGACACCGGGACCGAATCCGCCGGGGATGCCGAACCCGAGGCTTCGGAGCAGAAGAGCACCAAACGGGCCCGGCCGACGCTGCGCTCGGCGGACCGGAAACCGTTCGGTGTGCGCAAGGCGGCTCGCCCGCAGGCGGCGCCCCCAACCGAGGACGCAAGCTCCGGCGACGCCACGGCACCCGCATCGGTCGCCGGCACCGCGGCTTCCGCACCGGCCGTCACCGCCGGTGCACCCGCCGACCCCACCGATACCCTCGAAAAGGCGGACAAGGTGGCGGTTTTCGCCACCGCGCAGGCACTGGCATCGACCGTCACGGCCACCGTCGAACGCCGGTCGACCCCGATCGCGGTGGCACCACCCAACCCGGTGACCGCTGTGGTCAAGGTGGTGTCCAAGGTGCTGGACTGGGCGGCCGGTGTGGTCCCCGGTTCCCCGTCGAACCCGACGCTGGCCTGGACCCTGCTGGCCTTCGCCCGGCGTGAGGTCGACAACCTGCTGTCCCGGCTCAGTCCGTCCCACGCCGCGAGCACCGGCGGCGTTGCCGCCGACAACATCTCGCTCGCCCTGGCCGCCGCCAACGCCCGCCCTGGCTTCCCCCGCCCGGGGGCGCAGGTCAGCGGTTCGACCACCTTCATCGACTGGGTGACCGGGAACTTCCCGCCGAACGACACCTTCAACCGGTACGGCATCTGGGGTACCGACATCGGCACCATGTGGGACAACGGGATTCCCGACGACCCGAACACCCCGATCAACGAGAACCAGGTGCTGATCGCCTTCGGCGACACCTTCGGCGGGCCGAACATGACCGGAACCTGGCGGCTGAACACCCTGTTCCGCAGCTCGGACCGCGACCTCGGCAACGGGATGACCGTCCCGGGCGGACAATGGCTGAACGGCAACATGTTCGGCGGTTCACCGCTGTGGGAGGAAACGTACGCCCGGCAGATCATCCTGCCCGAACGGCTGCCCCGTGGCCTGCCCACCGGGGTCACCCTCATCCCGACCGCCGGTATCTCGGTGCCCACCCCGGGAACCAAGTACGGCGCAACGCAGTACGTCAGCTTCATGTCGGTCAAGCAGTGGGGTGCGGCGGGGTCGTGGACGACGAACTATTCGGCGATCGCCTACTCCGAGGACAACGGCGAGAACTGGTACATCTCACCGAAGAGCGTGCGGACCAACTCCCCGATCGGGGGTAACAAGAACTTCCAGCAGGCCGCGTTCGTCCGCCCCGGCGACGGGTTCGTCTACTCCTACGGCACCCCCAACGGCCGCCAGGGGCAGGCCTACCTGTCTCGGGTGGCCGAGGGCGACATCCTCGACGTCACCAAGTACGAGTACTACAGCAAGGGCAGCAAGGGCGGACTGTTCGGCATCGGCGCCTACAAGGCCGGCTGGTACCGCAACGACCCGTCCAAGGCCACCCCGATCTTCGGCAAGGAGAAGGGCGCCTGCGGCGTGAGCAAGGCCGGTAACCAGGTCAGCGAGATGTCGGTGCAGTACAACGCGACACTCGGCAAGTACGTGGCGATGCATGGCGATCAGTACAACAACATCATCCTGCGCACCTCGGACACCCCGGAGGGCGCCTGGTCCGGGCCGACCGTGGTGATGGGCCAGCAGAACGGCGGGATCTACGCACCGATGATGCACCCGTGGTCCCCGTCGACCTTGGGTACCGGTACCGACCTGTACTGGAACCTGTCGATCTGGAGCGAGTACAACGTCATGCTGATGAAGACCGACCTGACCAAGCTGTAGCCGTGCGCCGACTCGCCATCCCCCTGTTCGCCGCCGCCCTCCTGGCGGCGGCCCCGGCGCATGCCGATCCGGTTATACCGCAGCCTGATTCGACGTGTCCGGCGGAGCTCGAGGGAGCGGCCACCATGCCGCCGGGCCGCTCGCTGCCGATGATCTGCCAGAACCAGCGGTGGCAACCCGCCACCGCCCCCGGCGATCCCAGTGACCGCTGGGTCAGCTTCGGCTCGCCCATGGCCCTGCACGGCGGCGGCCTGCGCAACCCGAATCTGGAAGCCGGTTCCTGGACGGCCACACCGCTGGACCCGGGCACGGCGTGCGCGGCCACTCAGCAGACGGTGGTCAGCGCAGGCGTCCTCGGCAGTCCGGTCACCGCCGAAGGCGCTCCCGGACAACGGCTTTCACTGCAGGTATTGCCCAGCCTGTTCGATATCTCGATGACCGGGCACTGCCTGTGGGTCCGGTCCCCCTAGGGGCACCAGGTCACGACGCCATAGGGGCCGGTCACACACGGAAGGTTGATGTGCAGTCCGGAACCCGGGCGATGATCGCGGTCGTTGCGCCAGCCGCGGTCGTCGCGCCGGTCGTTGCCCCATCCGCGATCCTGCGCGAAGTCCATTCCGCTACCGGCGTAAACCGGCGGCGCCGCGCTCGCAGTGCCGGTGCCGACACCCAGCACCACTCCGAGCCATGCGGCGCCGACCGCGCCCGCGATGCCCGCACGGCGTACGAATTCGTTCCATCCACTCATGATGGTGTCCCCTCTTCACAACCCAGCAGTCGATGATCGAGTCCCCCGACCCGTCACCGATGAACCCATTCGGGGGGCACATCGCACTCGAACACAAATTAGCACAGCTAATC
Organism: Mycobacterium sp. AMU20-3851; assembly: GCF_043974665.1. Taxonomy (NCBI): domain Bacteria; kingdom Bacillati; phylum Actinomycetota; class Actinomycetes; order Mycobacteriales; family Mycobacteriaceae; genus Mycobacterium; species Mycobacterium sp. AMU20-3851. The sequence goes on along the minus strand of NZ_CP146371.1, from coordinate 672,248 downwards.
GACACCGGGCCGACCGCCTCGGCGGTACTACATAGACTCCAGAATGTGCGCGAGGTTCTCGACGACCTGATGACCACCTGGCGGAGCGGCGGGACCGCCGGTCTGGCCACCGTCGTGCGCACCATCAAATCCGCGCCCCGCCCGGCCGGCGCCGCACTGGTGGTCGCCCCCGACGGGAGCGTGGCGGGGTCGGTGTCCGGTGGATGCGTCGAAGGGGCGGTCTACGAACTGGCCACCGAGGTGGTCGCGACCGGGGCCCCAGCCCTGCAGCGCTACGGGATCAGCGACGATGACGCCTTCGCGGTCGGACTGACCTGCGGGGGCATCCTCGACGTGTTCGTCGAACCGGTGTCCCAGCAGACGTTCCCGCAGCTCGGCGAGGTGGCCGCGGCGATTGCCGAGCACCGCCCGGTCGCGGTGGCCACGGTGATCGCGCATCCCGACCCGGCCCGGCGGGGCCGCCGACTCGTCGTGCAACCCGATACCCAGGCGGGCAGCCTGGGTTCCGAGCGCGCCGACGCCGCGGTGGCCGACGACACCCGCGGGCTGTTGTTGGCCGGCCGCACCGCCGTGCTGTCCTACGGACCCGACGGGGAACGCGTGGACGAGACCTCCGGCGAATCCGACACCGGCATGGAGGTGTTCGTCGCCAGTTACGCGCCGCCGCCACGCATGGTGATCATCGGCGCCATCGACTTCGCCGCCGCCCTGGCCCAGCAGGCCTCCTTTCTCGGCTACCGCGTCACCGTCTGCGATGCCCGGCCGGTTTTCGCCACGCCGGCCCGTTTCCCGTCCGCCGACGAGGTCGTGGTGGATTGGCCGGACCGCTATCTGCGCGGCCAGCAGGCCCTCGATGCGATCGACGGCCGCACCGCCATCTGCGTGCTGACCCACGACCCCAAGTTCGACGTGCCCGCGCTCGAGGTGGCGCTGCGGTTGCCCGAGGTCGGCTACATCGGGGCGATGGGCTCCCGGCGCACCCACACCGACCGGCTGGCCCGGCTACGCGAGGCCGGGCTGACCGAGTCCGACCTGGTCCGGCTGTCCAGCCCGATCGGTCTGGATCTGGGCGCCCGCACGCCCGAGGAGACCGCCGTCTCGATCGTCGCGGAGATCATCGCCCGGCGCTGGGGCGGCGGGGGCCGCCCACTCACCGCCGTGGATGGCCGGATTCACCACGACATGGCCGGACAGCCCGCCGCCACCAGTGTCGACGTGCGGTAACGGGACTCTCTTCTTTTGCAATTCTCGCTCTCGGGGTAGGCTAACGCCCGTCTCAAAGTGGTGTGACACAGCCCACTTACACGCGCAAGCGATCGATGGACAGGAGCCACCCGTGACGGGAACCGTCGCCGCCCGCTACGCAGGCACCCGGGTACCACGCATCGAAGACTCCCGCCTTCTGACGGGCAGCGGAACCTTCGTCGACGATGTGCAGCGGCCCGGCATGCTGCATGCCTGCTTCGTGCGCAGCCCGTTCGCCCACGCCACCATCAACGGCATCGACACCGCAGCCGCCCTCGCCCTGCCTGGCGTGCACGCGGTCTTCACCGCCGCCGACATCAACCCCGATGTCCGCGAGTCCTGGCATGCGGTGGCCGGCAAGGACGTGCCGGACACCCCGCGCCCGCCGCTGGCCGAGGGCGAGGTGAAGTTCGTCGGCGATCCGGTCGCCATCGTCGTCGCCAACAGCCGACGGCTGGCCGAGGACGCCGTGGACCTGGTCGACGTCGATTACACCCAGCTGCCCGCCGTCGCCGATTTCCGCAAGGCGATCGGCGGGGCCGAGGCCGACGTCCCGGTCGTGCACGAGGCCTACCCCGACAACGTCGCCGGCGGCATGGGCGGCATGCCGCCGGACGAGGAGGTGTTCGCTAACGCCGCCCATGTGGTGAAAGAGCGCATCTACCAACAGATGTACGTCCCGGTGCCGATGGAGACCCGCGGCATCGTGGTGGAATGGGTGGCCAGCACCTCCGAGCTCACCATCTGGGGCTCCACCCAGACCCCGCACGAGCTGCGCGCGTTCGCGGCGCGACTGCTCGGCATCCCCGCCCAGGGTGTACGTGTCATCGTGCGCGATACCGGCGGCGGCTTCGGGCAGAAGGTGGTGCCGATGCGCGAGGACATGTGCATCATGCTGGCCGCGCGCAAGGTGTCCGGCCCGCTCAAGTGGATCGAGGACCGCCGGGAGAACCTGATGTCGGCCGGTCAGTCCCGGCACGTCGACGGCACCGTCCGGATGGCCTTCGACGCCGACGGCAAGATCCTGGCCGCCGACATCGATTTCATCCAGGACATCGGCGCCTACCCGACGCCGTACCCGGTGCTCACCACCGCGGCGATCGGCATGTTCTTTCCGGGCCCGTACCGAGTGCCGAAGTCCAGCTTCAACTACAAGACGGTGTTCTCCAACACCCCGGGTCTGCACGCCTACCGCGGTCCGTGGCAGTACGAAACCCTCACTCGGGAAATGCTGCTCGACATCGCGGCCCGCAAGATCGGCATGGACCCGGCCGAACTGCGCCGGATCAACATCCTGCGCGGTGACGAGATGCCGTTCTTCAACCCCAACGGCATGCCGTACGACAACTGCGCACCCGCCGACACCTTCGAGCAGGCCGTCAAGATCCTGGACCTGGAGGGCTTCCGCAAGGAGCAGGCCGACGCGCTGGCCCAGGGCCGCTACATCGGGTTGGGCTTCTCGGCCTACATCGAGCCCACCGGCGCGGCGACCGGGAACCTGGCCACCGAGGGTGCCACCATCCGGATGGAGTCGACCGGCAAGATCAACGTCTACGTCAACGGCGGTTCCAGCGGCAACAGCATCGAGACCACCGTCGTCCAGCTGACCGCAGATGTGCTGGGCGCCAACATCAACGATGTGGCCACCATCCAGGGCGACACCGCGGTGACCCCGTACGGCGCGGGCACCCAGGGCAGCCGCAGCGGACCGATGACCGCGGGCGCGGTCAACGAGGCCGGCACCATCCTGCGCGGCCAGATCGTGGCGATCGCGGCCCAGATGCTCGGGGCCGAGGCCGACGCGATCGAGCTCACCGACTCGCGGGCCGTGCTCCGCGACGACCCCGAGACCAGCGTCAGCTTTGCCGACATCGCCTACCGGTCCTACTACGACCCCGCTCAACTCGGTGGTGTCTCCCCCACCCTGGAGGCGACCGCACGGTTCAACTCCCAGGCGATGATCCACTGGGCCAACGCCACTCACGCCTGCACCTGCGAGGTCGACATCGTCACCGGCCAGGTCACGCTGACCCGGTACATCGTCAGCGAGGACGTCGGCCCGATGATCAACCCGAACGTGGTGGAAGGTCAGGTCGCCGGCGGCACCGTGCAGGGCATCGGCGGAGCGCTGCTCGAACACCTCGCCTACGACGACGCCGGTAACCCGATCGCCTCCACGTTCGTGGACTATCTGCTGCCCACCGCCACCGAGGTGCCACCCATCGAGTTCGGGCACGTCGAGATTCCCGGACCCGGCGTCGGCGGCTACAAGGGCGCCGGCGAGGGCGGGGCCATCGGCTCCCCGCCCGCGGTGATCAACGCCATCAACGACGCCCTCGCGCCGCTGGGCGTCACGGTCACCTCGATGCCGGCCACCCCAGCGACCATCATCGAACTCATCGAGCAAGCTGCTTCCGGAGGGCTGGAGCGAAGCGACTCGGGAATCACTACAGGAAAGGACCGCTGAAACGTGGAACTCAACAACGAATTCCGGGTCGCGGTCCCGGCCGCCACGGTCTGGGAAGTGTTCACCGATGTGGAGCGGGTGGCCCCGTGCCTGCCCGGCGCCACACTGCTCAGTGTCGACGGTGACGACTTCACCGGCGCGGTGAAGGTCAAGGTCGGCCCGATCACCGTGTCCTACAAGGGTGTAGCCAGCTATCAGGAGAAGGACGCCGCCGCCCAGCGGTTGGTGCTCAAGGCCGAGGGCAAGGAGACCCGGGGCAACGGAACCGCCGCGGCCACCGTCACCGCCCAGCTCAAGCCCGAAGGCGACGCCACCCACGTGGTGATCACCACCGACCTGGCGATCTCCGGCAAGGCCGCGCAGTTCGGCCGGGGGGTGCTGGCCGACGTCTCCGGCAACCTCATCGCCCAGTTCGCCCGCAGCCTGGAGGCCGAACTGCTCGGTGACACACCGGCATCGGCGACCGCGGCGCCGACCGCCGAGACGGCCGCGGTCGCGGCCCAGCCCGCCGCCGATTCGGTGGATCTGCTCAAGGTCGTCGCGGTGCCGATGGCCAAGCGGTTCGCGCCGGTCCTCGCCGCCGCAGCCGCCGCGGGAGCCGTCGGGTTCCTGGTCGGCCGCAAGCGCAAGACTGTCCATCCCGCGGCCGCCAAGACCGATGAGGTGCTCGCCGCGCTGTCGAAGCTGCTCGCGTGAAAGCCGCCCCGTTCGACTACCACCGCCCCGCCACCGTGGCCGAGGCGGTGCAGACGCTCGCCGAGTTCGGTGACGAGGCCAAGGTGCTCGCCGGCGGTCAGAGCCTGATCCCGCTGCTGGCCATGCGGCTCACGCATTTCGAGAATCTGGTGGACATCTCCCGGGTCCCGGAACTGCAAGGTATCGACCTGGTGGGCGACGAGGTCGTCATCGCCGCCGGCACGTCGCACGCGCTGGTCGGGATGGACGATGAGGTGGCCGAATCGGTGCCGCTGCTGTCGCTGGCCGCCCCGCATATCGGACACTTCCAGATCCGCAACCGGGGCACCCTCGGCGGTGCCATCGCCCACGCGGACCCGGCGGCCGAGTTCGCGGCCGTGGCTTTGACTCTCGATGCCACCATGGTCGCCGCCTCGGCCCGTGGCGACCGGCAGATCGCGGCCGCCGACTTCTTCACCGGACTGTGGGAGAACTCGCTGGCCGCCGATGAGCTGCTGCGTGCGGTCCGATTCCCGGTGTGGTCCGGGCGGGTCGGGTTCGGCGTGCACGAATTCGCGCGCCGGCACGGCGATTTCGCGATCGCCGGGGCCACCGTGGCGGTCGAGTTGGACGACGACGATCGGGTGCTGCGCTGCGGTGTGGGCTTGCTCGGGTTGGGCTCCACCCCGGAACGTGGCACGCCCGCCGAACGGGCCATCACGGGTCGGCCGGTCACCGAGATCACCGCCGAGGAATTCGGCCGGCTGGCACTGTCCGAGCTCCAGGACGTACCGACCGATCTGCAGGGCTCACCGTCCTACCGCCGACGCGTCGGCGCGGCGATGGTGGCCCGGGCCTGGACCGACGCAACCACGGAGGCGCTCGATGCCTGAAATACCCGTCAACCTATCGGTGAACGGTCGCGAGTACACCGGCACCGTCGAGCCGCGGGTCACGCTGGCCGACCACCTGCGGGAGAACTGCGGGCTGACCGGCACCCACCTGGGCTGCGAGCACGGCGCGTGCGGCGCCTGCACGGTGCTGCTGGACGGTCAGGCCGTGCGGTCCTGCCTGGTGCTCGCCGTGCAGGCCGACGGCCAGGAGGTGACCACAGTGGAGGGCATCGCCTCGCCCGACGGTGAGCTGTCCCCGGTGCAGGCCGCCATGCGTGAATGCCACGGACTGCAATGTGGCTTCTGCACACCGGGATTCGTCACCAGTATCACCGCGTTGCTGCGCGACAACCCGGATCCCAGCGACGAGGAGATCCGGGAGGGGCTGTCCGGGAACTTCTGCCGCTGCACCGGCTATCAGGGGATCGTCAACGCTGTGAAGCGCGCCGCCGAACTGATGAACTGACCGCGCCGGCACCGGTACTGTGCGCCTGATGAGGCGAACAGCAGAGTTCATCGGGACCCGGACGATCGGCGCCGTCGCCGCAGTCCTGCTCACCGTCTCCACCGCGTCGGCCGCACCGGCCGTCGCCGACGAGCAGACCGACCAACAGTTCCTCTCGGTCATCGCCGAGCACGGCGTGCAGGCCGGCGACGATCCGGTCGGGCTGGCCCAGACGATGTGCCGCAAGCTGGGCAACGGCGGTAAGAAGGGCGTGCAGACCGCATTGACCTACATCCAGGACAACACCGACCTGGACAGCGAGGGGATCAGCACGTTCGCCGGCATCGCCGCCCAGGTGTACTGCCCGGACAAGGTCAAGAACGACGGTTAGTCGGGGATCACCCCGCGCAGCCCGTCGGCACCGAAGACCGGCTCCAGCATCGCCGACAGGTCCGGTCCGCGGCGCAGACCGTGCCCACCGTCGATGTTGATGACCTGACCGGTGATCCAGCCCGCGGCATCACTGAGCAGGAACACCGCGGCGTTGGCGATGTCCTCCACCTCCCCGTGCCGCGGCAGCGGGGTGTTGACCGCATAGTCGCCGCTGATCTCCGGTGAGGAGAGGATCGGCGCGACCATGTCGGTGGCGATCAGCCCCGGCCGGATCGAGTTGACCCGCACCCAGGACGGTCCGAGCTCATCGGCGGCCAGCATCATCAGATGGTCCAGCGCCGCTTTGGTGACACCGTAGGCGCCGAACCAGCGATGGGTGTTGCTCGCGGCGATCGACGAGATCCCGATGAAGGAGCCGCCGCCGCCCCGGACCAGTTCGCGCGCCGAATGTTTGAGCACGTACATGCTCCCGTTGACGTTCAGGTCGACCGCGCGGCGCCAGCCCTCGGAGTCCACCTGCGTCAGCGGTCCGATGGTCTCGGTGCCGCCTGCGCAGTGCACGACCCCGTGCAGCCGGCCGGTCCAGGCCGTCGCCACATCGACCGCCCGGGCCACCTCGTCTTCGTTGGTCACGTCGGCGGGTTCGAAGCGCACCTCGCCGTCCCCGCCGGCGGCGGTGATCTCCTCGGCAGCGGCAGCGAGTTTGTCGGCGTTGCGCCCGACCAGCAGCGCTTGCCCGCCGCTGGCTACCACGGCCGCCGCCACTCCCTTTCCGATACCGCTTCCGCCACCGGTCACCAGGACTGTCTGCCCCGCCAAAGAGATTTGCACGGCTACACATTTACACGGGCGCCGACCTCGGCGACCCGAACTTCGCCTAGAATCATCAGATGCCCGCTAAAACTGCTGATAGCGCCGAGATCGGCGACGTCGAGCCGCTGGCCGACGACACGGCCAACCAGGCCCGTCGCGTGGTCGCCGCCTATGCCACCGACGCCGAAGAATGTCGGACCTTCATGGCCATGCTCGGTATCGGACCGGCGAAGCCCGAGGCGTAGGTGACCTCCGGAGGCGGCCCGTCGACCGACTCCACCACACCCCAGGGCCTGGCTGACTTCGTCGTCGTGGCCAACCGGCTGCCGGTCGACCAGGTCGTACTGCCCGACGGTTCCACCACCTGGAAGCGCAGCCCTGGCGGCTTGGTCACCGCGCTGGAGCCGATCCTGCGCAAACAGCGCGGAGCCTGGATCGGCTGGCCCGGTGTCGCCGACGGTGACGAGGACCCGATCGTCCAGGACGATCTGCAACTGTTCCCGGTGCGGCTGTCCGCCGAGGACGTCGCGCTGTACTACGAGGGATTCTCGAACGCCACGCTGTGGCCGCTGTACCACGACGTCATCGTCAAACCGCAGTATCACCGGGAATGGTGGGACCGCTACGTCGAGGTGAACCGGCGCTTCGCCGAGGCCACCTCCCGGGCGGCCGCGCCCGGGGCCACCGTCTGGATCCAGGACTACCAGCTGCAGTTGGTGCCGAAGATGCTGCGCATGCTGCGTCCCGACCTGACCATCGGGTTCTTCCTGCACATCCCGTTCCCGCCCGTCGAGCTGTTCATGCAGATGCCGTGGCGCACCGAGATCATCGAGGGGCTGCTCGGCGCCGATCTGGTGGGCTTCCACCTGGCCGGCGGGGCCCAGAACTTCCTGATCCTGGCCCGCCGGCTGATCGGCGCCCACACCTCCCGCGGGACCGTCGGCGTGCGTGCCCGCTTCGGCGAGGTACAGGTCGGGTTCCGCACCGTCAAGGTCGGCGCCTTCCCGATCTCCATCGATTCGGGCGACCTGGACCGCAAGGCCCGGGCCAGGAGCATCCGCCAGCGCGCCCGCCAGATCCGTGCCGAGCTGGGCAACCCCCGCAAGCTGTTGCTCGGTGTGGACCGGCTCGACTACACCAAGGGCATCGACGTCCGGCTCAAGGCCTTCTCCGAACTGCTGGAGCAGGACCGCGCCGACCGCACCGACACCGTGCTGGTGCAGCTGGCCACCCCCAGCCGGGAGCGGGTGGAGAGCTACATCGAGATGCGGGAGGACATCGAGCGCCAGGTCGGCCACATCAACGGCGAGTACGGCGAGGTCGGCCACCCGGTCGTGCACTATCTGCACCGGCCGGTCCCGCGCGACGACCTGATCGCGTTCTTCGTCGCCGCCGACGTCATGCTGGTGACCCCGCTGCGCGACGGCATGAATCTGGTCGCCAAGGAGTACGTCGCCTGCCGCAGTGACCTCGGCGGCGCACTGGTGCTCTCCGAGTTCACCGGCGCCGCAGCCGAACTCCGGCAGGCCTACCTGTGCAATCCGCACCACACCGATGGCGTCCGGGACGCCATCGAGGAGGCGCTGAACCAGACCGTGGAGGAGGGCAAGCGCCGGATGCGCGCCCTGCGCCGCCAGGTACTGGCACACGACGTGGACCGGTGGGCGCGGTCCTTCCTGGACGCGTTGGCCGCCGCGAAGTCGGACTAGCCGCAGCGCGGGGGCCGAGATCGACGAAATGGCGTCGCCGTCTCGGCCTTTCGCGCCGGTTTGTTCGGTTGGGCGGGGATCAGATCGGGGTGATGTAGCTGATCAGCCACTTGCCGTCGACCTTCTGGTAGTCGACGCGCAGGCGGCTGCCGTCGTAGACCGGTTGCTTCGCCTTGTCGGTGACGGTGCGGTTCATGAACACCAGCACCGAGGCGGACTCCCGCGTCGCGTCCAGCAGTCCGGCGCCGACCGCGTGAGCCTGGCTGATGACCTGGCGTTCGCGGGCCTGCGGGATGATGTCGCGGGCCGCGCGGTCCTCGAACTCGCGGCGGTACTCCGGCGTCAGCAGCGTCGCGGCCTCGGTGAGGCTGCGCTCGACGGTCTGGAAGTCGTAGCCGAACACCTGCGGAATCTGCGCGATGGCCAGCGCGGGCAGTTCGGCGTTGGCAGCCGCCTGGGCGCGGGCCTGCACCCGGTCCCAATACAGCGTCCCGGCAAGCGCACTCAACGCGATCAGGCCGACGGAGAACACCGCGACGGCCAATTGGAGCAGTCTGGCGCGCATCAGTTTCCACCCTCGGGGTACTTCAGGTCGTAGCCGGTCATGTGACCGTTGTCGTCCTCGTGCACGATCACGCGCATGCGGTAGGGCTGCGACGGTTTGTTGACCCCGTCGATGTCGGTCACAGTCACCCGCACCGAGACGAGAACCGCGGCGTTGCCCCCGGTTTCGTCGATCTTCTCCAGCGCGGCACCGCTGATGACCGCCTCCGAGGTGGCATTGGTGTCCCGGAAGATCGCCTTCAGGTTGTCGACGTTGTTGTTCTGGCTCAACATGTCCCGCAGCGGACCGCTGGTGCCGTCGACGAACCGGTTGACGCTCTCGTCGATGGTGTTCTGGTCGTAGCTGAACATGTTCATCACGGTCTGTGACGCGGTGTCCACGAAGCGCTGCTGGCGTGCCTGTACGGCCTCGGACTCGGCGTGCTGAACCCACAGCACGGCCACCAGCGTCACCAGTGCGACCGCGGCGACCAGCGCCGCGGCTACCCCGACCTGCGCCACCCTGGTCAGGTGCGGCCGCCGCGGCGGCAACGGACCCAGCGCTGCCGGTGCCGGCGGCGGGGCGGGCTTGGTTACCGGGGTATCGACTTGTAGTACCGACTGCGCGGGCATCTCGGCGGCCGCCGCGGCCGGGCCTGCCGCACGGGACGCACGCCTGCGAGCCGGCCTACTCGTGGCCGGTTCCTGCTCAACCATTTACACCCGTCCTGGCGCCATCATCAGATCCACCCAATTCTCCGCGGGGGTGAACTCGTCGCTACCGGGGGCGAACACCCCGGTACCGCCGCTCGCCGGGTCGGCGAACTCACCCGTCTTCGGATCGTAGGTGGTCGTCAACGAAGCACTGGCCAGGGGCTGCTCGGCCGGCAACGGAGCCGGTGCGGGCGCCGGAGCGGGCGCCGGTGCGGGTGCCGCCGGAGGCAGCAGCCCGCCGGGCGGCGGCTCGATGCCCGGGGACGCCGAACCCGGCGGCCGGTAGATCGGCGTATTGGGCGGCAACGGCGGTGCCGGGGTCGTCCGGCCGTAGGGCGGCAGCACCTGGTCCGGCGGTGCCCGGAACGGCCACGGCGGGGCCGGAGCGTTGTCGTTCGGCGGCACCGGCAGCGGGAACGGCGCGTGCGGGGCCGGACCGGGACCCGGCTGCACACCCGGGGGCAGGTGCACCGCGGGCGGTCCCGGGTCGTAATCGGCGGCCGGCGGGATGTTCGGGAACTTGTTCGGCGGCGTGATGTTGCGCGGATCGGTGACCGGGGTGTCATACGGCACCGGCGGTCCCCGCCAGGGGTTGCTGCCGATCGGCACATAGCCGGCCGGGTCGCGGCACAGCTGCACGGTCGGTGCCCGCTTGCCCGGAAACTCCTGGCACGGGTAGTTGCGCGCACCGCGCACGACGCTCGGGTCGTTCTGTGCGGTCTTGCAGTACAGATCGGTGGGCAGCTCGCGCAGCGTGGTGTCGGCCGGCGAACGGATCTCGGTGGCCGGGATGAACCCGACGCTACACGGCGGCGGATCCCCCAGGGTCAGCTTGAAATCGAGCTTGCCGCCCTCGTCGGCAGGCAGGCCGCCACCGACGGTGATGAGCGCGGCCAGCAGCGCCGGGAAGATCACCAGGGCTTGCTCAAGCGACTTGTTGTAGATGACGCCGATCCGGCCGAAGTTGGCCAGGTTGGCCGCGAGCACCGGGAAGCTGGGGCGAATGCCGGCGAAGGTCGTGCTGGCCTCCGCGGCGGCGCCGGGCGCGGTCTGCAGCACCGACCGGAACTGCGGATCGGCGTTGGCAAGCTCGGAGGTGAGCCGGGCCAAACCATCGGCGGCGGACCGGATGTCGTCACCGGAGCGGATCTGGGCGTCCAGCAGCGGCCCGGCCTGATCGATCAGGGCGAGGGTCTCCGGCGAGCTGGCGTTGGCCTCGTCGACCAGCTGCCGTGCCGACTGGATCAGGCGGGCCAGCTCGGGCCCGGATCCGTTGAAGGCCTTGAACGTTTCGGAGAGAACATCCTGAATCCGGGTGTCCCCGAGGCTGCTCACCAGATCGTCGGCCTCGCGCAGCAGGCCGGCGATGTCCTGACCGATCGCGGTGTGGCCGACCCCGATGTTGGAGCCGTCCCGCAACAGGTCCGGACTCGGATCCCCGGGCGGCACCAGGTCGACGTACTGCTCGCCGACCGCCGACACACTCTTGACGGTCGCGGTGACGTTGGCCGGCACGTCGGTATCGGTGTTCAGTCGCATGTTCGCGACCACCCCGGCATCGGTGAGGCCCACCGACTCGACCCGCCCGATGGTGACGCCGCGGTAGGTGACGTTGGCGTTCTGGTACAGACCGCCACCGGCCACGAAATCGGCGGTCACGTTGTAGGTTCCGATGCCCAGCTTGGCGGGCACGTGCAGGTAGAACGCCGAGATCGCGGTCACGGTGAGCACCGTGACGAGCGCGAAGATCGACAGCTGTATCCGTGTCAAGCGGTCCCGCATTACGGCGTCCCCTCATGCTGCGTCGCCGTGCCGGGCGGGATCTTGAACGGGTCGGCGGCCTGTCCGGACAGGTTCGCCAGCGATCCGGTCAGGAAGTCCGGTGGGGTGATGATCTCGTTCATGTGCTTCATGTTCGGATCGAAGAACGAGGTACCGAAGATCGATTCGCCGAAGCGCCGCACCGTGAGGTCGAAGGTGGCGAATACGTTCAGATAGTCGCCGCGCACCGCGTTGCGCAGGTACTTGTAGTGGAACGGGAAGGTCGGCAGCAACTCCAGGCCCTTGATGAGGTCGTCACCGTTGTCGTTGAGCGCCTTGATCACCGGGTAAAGATCCTTGAGATCTGCGGCGAAATCCGCCTTCGTCTCGGTCAGGATCCGGGAGCCGACGACGGCGAACTTCTGCAAGGCGGAGAACGCGGAGACGATGTTGTCCCGGTTGTCGTTGAGCACCTTCAGCGCGTTGGGCAGGCTGTCCAGGGTGCGGCCCACATTGTCCTTGCTGCGGGCCAGCATTCCGGCGAACCGGTTCAGTCCCTCGGCGGCGGTGATGATGTCGTCGGTCTGCTGATCCAGCGATGCGGTCAGCTCGGCGAGCCTGGGCAGCAGGCCGGCGAAGCTCTCGGTGCGGCCGGCCACCGCCAGATGCGCCTCGTCCATGATGTCCTGCAGCGCACCGAGGTTGCCCTTGTTGACCACCACACCGAGCGAGGACAACACCTCTTCGGTGGTCGGGTACCGGCCGATGCTGCCCAACGGGATGTGCGAACCCTGCTTCAGTTGGCCGACCGGCTTGTCCAGCGGCTCGGCGAGCTGGACATGCTGGGATCCCAGCAGCGAGGTCTGGGCGACGGTGGCGGTGGCGTTCTGCGGGAGCTCGACATTGCCGTCCAGCGACAGCTGTACCGCGGCGTAGAAGGTGCCGTCGGGTCGCTGGACGGCCTCGATCCCGGACACGCTGCCGACGGTGACGTCGTCGAGCATGACCGGCGAGTTCTGCGGCAGGGTCGCCACATCGGGCAGTTCCACGGTGATCTGGTAGGACCCCGTGCCGTGCCCGGCGGTGCCCGGCATGTTCAGCGAGTTCAGCCCGCCGAACTGACAACCGGCCAGCATCAGCGCACCGGTCCCCAGTGCGGCGCTACGCAACAGGACGCGGGTCATCCCCCTGCCCCTTCCGTCGGAGCCGCTCCGGCCGGCGGCATCGGGCCCGGAGCCGCTCCGGCCGGCGACATCGGACCCGGAGCCGGCCCGGCCGGCGAGATCTGTCCGACCACCGCGGGCGGCGGCAGGATCAGCTGGCTCAGGTTGCCTTCGGGGCCCACCGTCGGCGGGGTGACGCCGGGTGCGGGCTGCCACTGCAGATACGGCACCGGCGTCTTGGCCTTGGCCTCGGTCTCCGGGGTGTCGTAGATGATCTGGCCCTTGTACGCGGTGATGGTCTCGACCGGGTGGAGCAAGATGGGCGGGTAATTCATCGTGATGCGCTTGAGCACCGGGCCCATCCGCTGCCGGCAGATCTCGGCGCGCTTGTAGTTGTCCGGCGACGCGCCCGCGTCGAAGGTGCCGCCGCAGATGAACTGCACCGGGTTGGCGAAGTTGGGCAGCGAGAGCAGACCACCGACGGTGCCCTGGGCCGGGTTGTAGATGTTGTAGAAGTTGGCCAGGCCGTTGGGCGTGATGTGCAGGACCTGCTCGATGTCGTCGCTGTGGTCGGTGAGGATCTGCGTGAAATCGGCGAGTTTCCCGACGGATTCGATCAGCTCCCCGTTCGACTCGCCGAGCAGTCCCTTCACGTCGCCGAGCGCCTGGTTCAGCACGCCGAGGGTGTTGTCCAGATCCTCGGTGCTCGATGCCAGCACCTGCGACACCGAGGACACGTGGTTGGTGAACTGCACGATCTGCTCGTTGCTGTTGGCCAGCGCGTCGACCAGCACCTGCAGGTTGCGCACGGTGCCGAACAGGTCGGTGCGGGAGTCCCCGAGACGGCCCGCGGTCTGGGACAGTTCGCGCAGCGCCTGCCGGAAGGAGTCACCGTTGCCGTCGAAGGTGTCGGCGGCCTGGTTGACGAAGGCGGTCAGCGGCCCCTGGACGCCGCCCTCCTTGGGCCCGAGTTGCGCGCTGAGCGCGGTCAGCTGTTCCTTGACCTCGTCCCATTCCACCGGGACGGCGGTGCGGTCCATCCCGATCTCCGCACCCGAGGCCATCACATCGCCCTCGGTGTAGGCCGGGGTGAGCTGGATGAACCGGGCGGACACCAGGTTCGGCGCGATGATCAGGGCCCGTGCATCGGCTGGGATGCGCACGTCGTCCTGCACGGTCATCTTGATCTTGACGTCGGTGGCCCGCGGCTCGATGGCGTCGATCCGCCCGACCGGGACCCCGACCACGCGCACCTCGTCACCCGGGTACAGCCCGACCGCGGTCGGGAAGTAGGCGACGATCTTGTTACCGCCGCGGTTCGGCCACACCAGGTACACACCGACGGCCAGCAGCACCGCCAGCGCGACCGCGAGGACGCCGCGCAGCCACTTGGATTTCTTCGGATCGGTTTGGGTCACGGCGACTTCGGCCTCACCAGGAGTCGTTCGGCGATCATGCCGCGCAGGTAGTCCGCGAGGCTGTCGGGTAGCTTGCCCGGCTGGAAGTAGGAATCCAGCAGGACCTCGGCGATGGCGGCCGGGGGCAGGCCGTACAGGTTGATCTGGAAGCCCGGCCCGGACCCGACCACCTCACCGAGTGCGGTCGCATACGGCGGCAGCCGGCGCAGCGCCTCACCGATGTGCTCGCGGCGCTCGAGCAGGTTGTCCATCACCTTGTTCAGGTTCTGCAGGGCGGGCAGGAACTCCCGCTTGTTGTCGGCGACGAAGCCCGAAAGCTGCTGGGAGACATCGTCGATACCGGCGATCAGGGTGCTCAGCGCCTGCCTGCGCTCGTCCAGGGCGGCGAACAGCAGGTTGCCGTCGGTGATCAACTGGTTGACCTGGTCGGCGCGCTGGGCCAACGTGTCGGACACCCGCTTGGCGTGCAGGAGCAGTTGCTCCAGTGCCTCGTCGCGCTTGTTCAGGCTGCGGCTCAGATCGGCCACCCCGTCCAGGGCGCCGCGCAGTTGCGGAGTGGCGTCCTTGAGGGTGTCGGTCAGCGTCTGCAGGGCCTGCTCGAAGCGCGGCTTGTCCAGCGCGGCGACATTGCTGCCGAGGTCCTGTAGTGCCGTGTTGAGCGTGTACGGAGTCGTGGTGCGGCCCACCGGAATCGACGTGGATTCACCGCTGCCGCCCGGCGTCACGGCCAGCAGCTTCTGGCCCAGCACGGTGTCGGTCTTGATCGCGACCAGTGTCTGGTTGCCGATCTTGATGTCCCGCGACACGGTGAAGTCGACCTTGGCCTGATCCCCGGCCAGCGACACCTCGGTGACCGAGCCGACCTTCACGCCGGAGACGGCCACGTCGTTGCCCGGGGTGATGCCGCCCGCGTCGGTGAAATATGCGGCGTAGGTGCGGCCCTGCGGATACCAGGGCAGCCCGGCGTACCCGAACGAGACCAGCACCAGGCAGGCCACCACGAAGATGCCCAGGATCCCGGTGCGGAGCGGATTGCTGCGGTCTGGACTAGCCATTCTCCGAGCACCTCCCCTTCGACGGGTCCGGCGGTCCGCCGAACGGGATCAGAATGTCGCTGCCTGCCGGCCCGTTGACCTTCAGCCGCACCGAGCAGTAGTAGACGTTGAAGAACGCTCCGTAGGCGCCGAGCGAGTTGAGCCGCATGTAGTTCTCGGCCAGCGGCTCGATCACCTTGTTCACGTCGCCCTTGCGCGCGTCGAGCAGTTGCATCAGCGGACGGGTGTTCTCCAGCACGCCCTGCAGCGGTCGGCGCGACGCCTCCAGCATCTCGGTCAGGTCGTTCTCTGCCGAGGCCAGCGGTGCGATGGCGCCGGCGATAGGGTCGCGGTTCTCGGCCAGTCCGGTGATGAGTCGCTGCAGTTCATCGACGCTGGCGTCGAACTGGGCGCCCTTCTCGTCGATGGTGCCGAGCACGGTGTTGAGATTGGTGATCACCTCACCGATGAGCTCATCGCGGGAGGCGAGGTTCTGACTGAACGCGCTGGTACTCGCGAGCAGGCTCTGCACCGCACCGCCCTGGCCCTGCAGCAGTTCGATCACCGCGTTGCTGACCTCGTTGACCTTGTTGCCGTCGAGGCCCTTGAGCACCGGGCGCAGCCCGCCCAGCAGGGCGTCGAGATCCAGTGCGGGCTGGGTGTTGTCCTTGGAGATCGTCGCCCCTGGCGGGAGCTTTTTGAGCTCTCCCGGCCCGGAGGTGATCTCCATGTACCGGTCACCCACCAGGTTCTCGTAGCGCACCACGGCCCGGGTGGAGGTGTAGAGCTGATAGCGCTTGTCGACGTCGAAGGCGACGTCGACAGTGTTGTCCGGGTTGAGCGTCACGGCGTTGACGGTGCCGACCGGGACACCGGCGATGCGGACATCCTGACCGGATTTCAGCCGGGACGCCTCGGCGAACGTCGCGTGGAACGAGTTGCTCGCGGAGAACCGGAACTGGCCGAATACCACGATCAGCCCAGCGGCGACCAGCACCATCGCAAGGCTGAAGACGGTGACATTGACCAGAGTGCGCTTGTGACTGTCCATCAGCAGATGACCTCGATCTTCTTCGCGCAAGCGCTCATCAGAAATCATCCCGTTCCGCATACGCGCCGTTGAACAGAAACTGGAGCGTCGAGGGTGCGTTGAATTGCAGCTCGGTGTTCGGCTGGAACGGCACATAGGCGTTGTCGGTGACCAGGAACTGCGAGCGGAACCACGAGCCGCCGTACTGCTTGGACGGCATGTCCGGCAAGCCCCGGCAGTTCGGTCCGCCGGTGGCGTTCACGATGGGCAGGCTTTCCGGATAGGTGTAGACCGGGGAGCCGGGCAGGAAGTTCGAGTTCACGTACAGACCGGGTCGGGTCCCGCCGATGACCGGCGCGAACGTGTCGATCGCCTTGCTGGTGCCCTTCAGAGTGCAACCGATCATCGGGGAGTACTCGCCGGCCACCTTCAGCGGGGCGCGCAGCCGCTGGATCGCGGCGATGTAATCGTCGGCGCCGGGTTCCAGTGTGGCGGTGCCGTTCTCGGCCAGACCGGTGGCGGCGAGCAGGGTGGCATTGAGGTTGTCCTGCTGGTCGATCAGCGTGTTCGACAGGCTGGGCGCGTTGTCGAAGACGGTGGCCAGGTCCGCCCCGGCGTCACCGTAGATGCCGGCAACGACGGCCGCCTTGCGGAAGTCGTCCTGCAGGGTCGGCAGTTTGGGGTTGATCTGCTGCAGGTAACCGTTGAGCCCGGACAGCATGACGCCCAGGTCCTCACCGTTGCCGCGCAGTCCCTCGGCCAAGGCGGTGACGGTGGCGTTCAGGTTGATCGGATCGACCTTCGCCAGCACATCGGTCAGCGTCTGGAACAGGGTGTTGACCTCGAGCTGCACGCCCTGGGCCTGGATGTGGGTGCCCGGCCGCAGCGAGCTGCCGGTCGGCTCCTCCGGTGGCAGGAACTCCACCGACTTGGCGCCGAAGATGGTGGTGCCGCCGATCTTCACCACGGCGTTGGACGGGATGTAGCGCATCTGGCCCCGGTCGATGCCCAGCGTCAGCTTGGCCTGATCGCCGGCGTACTCGATCTTGCTGACCTTGCCGATCTGGATGCCGCGGTACTTCACCTTGGCGTCGGTCTCCATCACCAGGCCGGCCCGCTGGGACGTCACCGTCACGGTCTCGGTCGGCGTGAACGCGGCCGTATAGAAGAGGTAGGTGAACACCACCGCGGCCGCCACCACAACCGCCATGATCGCGGCGGCGATCCTGACGTGACTGCGTTTGGCTGCTCCGTCTGACATCTGGCCTTACCCCGAGAGATTGAAGTTGCCGGACGCGCCGTAGACGGCGAGCGAGATCAACAGGGTGATGGTGACGACGACGATCAGCGAGGTGCGCACGGCCTGGCCGACGGCGATGCCCACGCCGACCGGTCCGCCGGAGGCGGTGTAGCCGTAGTAGGTATGCACCAGCATCACCGCGATCGCCATGACGATCGCCTGCAGGAATGACCACAGCAGGTCGCTCGGGATCAGGAAGGTGTTGAAGTAGTGGTCGTACAGACCCGCGGACTGCCCGTTGATGAACACCGTGGTGAATCGGGCGGCGAAGAACGCCGCCAGCACCGACAGCGAGTACAGCGGGACGATCGCGATGAGCCCGGCGACGATCCGGGTGGACACCAGGTACGACACCGCATGTACGGCCATCGCTTCGACGGCATCGATCTCCTCGGCGACCCGCATCGCGCCCAGCTGCGCGGTGGTGCCGGCGCCGATGGTGGCGGCCAGGGCGATGCCGGCGATCACCGGTGCGACGATGCGGACGTTGAGGAAGGCGGACAGGAAGCCGGTCAACGCCTCGATGCCGATGTTGCCCAGCGACGAGTAGCCCTGCACGGCGATGACGCCGCCCGACGCCAGGGTCAGGAAGGCCGCGACGCCGACGGTCCCGCCGATCATGACCAGTGCGCCTGCGCCCATGGTCATCTCGGCCACCAGCCGGATGGTCTCCTTGCGGTAGCGGGTGATCGCGTTGGGGATGTACCGCACCGACTCGCCGTAGAACAGGGCCTGCTCGCCCACGGTGTCCACGGCGCGGGGTACGCCCCTGAAGAATCTGCGCAGCCGCAGTGTCGCGTCATAACTCATGCTTGCCTACTGATCCAGGATCCGGACGCCGACGGCGGTCATGATGACGTTGATGACGAACAGGCAGATGAAGGCGTAGACCACGGTCTCGTTGACGGCGATGCCCACACCCTTGGGCCCGCCCTGCACGGTCAGTCCGCGGTAGCAGCCGACCAGGCCGGCGACCACACCGAAGAGCATCGCCTTCACCTCGGCGAGCAGGAGTTCACCCAAACCGGTCAGCACGGTGAGCCCGTTGATGAATGCGCCCGGGTTGACGCCCTGCAGGAAGACCGAGAAGACATAGCCGCCGGCCAGACCGATCGCGCAGACCAGTCCGTTGAGCAGCAGTGCCACGAAGGTGGAGGCGAGGACGCGGGGAACCACCAGGCGCTGGATCGGGTCGATGCCCAGCACCCGCATCGCGTCGATCTCCTCGCGGATGGTGCGGGCACCGAGATCGGCGCAGATCGCGGTGGCGCCGGCGCCGGCGACCACCAGCACGGTGACCACCGGGCCCAGCTGGGTGACGGTGCCGAATGCGGTGCCCGCGCCGGAGAGGTCGGCCGCGCCGAGCTCCCGCAAGAGGATGTTGAGCGTGAAGGCGACCAGCACGGTGAACGGGATCGAGACCAACAGCGTCGGGATCAAGGAGACGCGGGCGATCATCCAGGTCTGGTCGAGGAATTCGCGGAACTGGAACGGCCGCCGGAACATCTTGACGAACGTGTCGATGGTCATCTCGACGAACCCACCCACGGCCCGAGCCGGAGCCGCAAGCTGTTCGATCAACCTCGACTCCATTCTCGAACGGGGCTGCCATCCCGGACTGGCGAAGAACCCGACAATATCGGTAATCCGTCCGGCCCGGCGGTCTTTCCGCCCCACGTCTGCATACTGCGGTTAGTGAGCGGGCTCATACTAACTAGAACACGTTCACAGTGTCAAAGAACGGCAATCTTCGTGGTGAACCGGCATTTATGCTGGTCACGGCGCATCTATTTACCACTCTTTTAGAACGTGTTCTAGCCAGTCCGAGCCGCCCGGTAAAGCGGTTCTCTCAGATTAAGAACCCATTAGAGCGGTGGCGGAGAATCCCGTTTCCGGGTCCCTCGCAGCAAAGTACTCACTCAGCGTCGCGCTCAACGCGGCCGGCTCCCAGGCGTCCGCACCGGCGTCGAAGCGCTCGGCGACCACCGGGGCGGCGACCAATGTGACCGTCGGCCCGTACACGATGAACAGCTGGCCGTTGACCGCGTCGGCAGCCGGCGAGGACAGGTACGCGACCAGCGTGACGACGTGCTCGGGCGACAGCGCATCGATCTGCCCGTCGGACAGTTCCGGCGCGTCACCGAAGACGCCCGCGGTCATCGCGGTCCGCGCCCGGGGGGCGATGGCGTTGGCGCGCACCCCGTAACGGCTCAGCCCGCGCGCCGCCGACAGCGTCAGCGCGGTGATCCCCGCCTTGGCGGCGCCGTAGTTGGCCTGCCCCACCGGTCCGGCCAACCCGGCCTCCGAGGAGGTGTTCACGATCCGGCCGTACACCTGACCGTCGGCCGAGTCCTTGGCCTTGGCCTTCCAGTACGCCGCGGCGTTGCGGGTCAGCAGGAAGTGCCCGCGCAGGTGCACGGCGATGACCGCGTCCCAGTCCTCGTCGGACATGTTGAACAGCATCTTGTCCCGGGTGATGCCGGCATTGTTGACCACAATGCCCAGACCGCCGAGCCGGTCCGCGGTCTCCACGAGTTCGTCCGCCGTGCTGCGCGCGCTGATGTCACCGGGCACCGCGATGCCCTTGGACCCGGCCGCCTCGATCTCGGCCAGCACGTCGGACTTGTCGAGTGCCCCCGCCATGTCGTTGACCACGACCGTCGCACCGGCGCGGGCCAATCCGATGGCTTCGGCCCGGCCGAGGCCGGCGGCCGCGCCGGTGACCACCGCGACCTTTCCGGACAGGTCGATCGCGTTCTCGTTCGCTGCTGTTGGGGACACGGTTATGAATACCTCTAGTCTCTGCGGATCAGGGCTGCCCGGGGGCATTCGGCTACGGACTGTTCGGCCAGGGCCTCTTGGTCGGCGGGCACCGGGTCGATTTTCACGACGGCGTAGTCGTCGTCGTCGAGATCGAACAGGTCGGGGGCGATGCCGAGACAGACTGCGTTTCCTTCGCAGCGGTCACGGTCGACTTCGATATGCATCAGAACCTCCTCGCGAACCGGGCACGGGCTGTGTGCCCATGTGCAGGCTATCGCTACCGTCCTGGACCGCAAGACTAGAACGTGTTACAACGAGAGTCATGGCCGGGTGGCCCCACGCATTGCCGGCGCCCGGAAACACCCTCGACAGACAGGACGTCGCCATGCGGATCGGTTACACCGCCGAGCAGGAGGAGTTGCGCCGCGAGCTGCGGTCCTACTTCACCGAACTGATGACGCCCGAGCGGGCCGAGGCACTGGCGGCCAGCGACGGTGAGATGGGCCGGGGGAACGTCTACCGCGAGACGGTCGAGCAGATGGGCAAGGACGGCTGGCTCACCCTGTCCTGGCCCAAGGAGTACGGCGGCCAGGCCCGCCCGCCGATGGACGGGCTGATCTTCAACGACGAAGCCGCCATTGCCAACGTGCCGGTGCCCTTCCTGACCATCAACAGCGTGGCGCCGACGATCATGCATTTCGGCACCGAGGAACAGAAGTCGTTCTTCCTGCCCAAGATCGCCGCCGGCCAACTGCATTTCTCCATCGGTTACTCGGAGCCGGGCGCGGGCACCGACCTCGCCTCGCTGCGCACCACGGCGGTACGCGACGGGGACGACTACGTCATCAACGGTCAGAAGATGTGGACCTCGCTGATCGCCTACGCGGATTACGTGTGGTTGGCGGTGCGCACCAACCAAGAGGCCAAGAAGCACCGCGGCATCTCCATGCTCATCGTCCCGACCAGCGCCGAGGGCTTCTCCTGGACCCCGGTGCACACCGTGTCCGGGGTGGACACCAGCGCGACCTACTACCAAGACGTCCGGGTGCCCAAGACAGCACTGGTCGGCGAGGAGAACGCCGGCTGGAAGCTGGTCACCAACCAGCTCAACCACGAACGTGTCGCCCTGGTATCCGCACAGCCGATCTTCGTCGCCCTCAACGGGGTTCGCGAATGGGCGCAGAACACCAAGGACGTGCACGGCAAGCGGGTCATCGACTCCGAATGGGTCCAGCTCAACCTGGCCCGGGTGCACGCCAAGGCCGAGGTACTCAAGCTCATCAACTGGGAACTGGCCTCCACCGAGGACGCCGCCCCGTCCCCGGCCGACGCGTCCGCGGCCAAGGTGTTCGGCACCGAGTTGGCCACCGAGGCCTACCGCCTGCTGATGGAGGTGCTGGGCACCTCGGCCACCCTGCGGGCCGGCACGCCCGGCGCGCTGCTGCGTGGACGGATCGAGCGGATGCACCGCTCCTGCCTGATCCTGACTTTCGGCGGCGGCACCAACGAGATCCAGCGCGACATCATCGGCATGGTTGCGCTCGGCCTGCCCCGAGTGAACCGGTAAGAGGAGACTTCACATGGACTTCACCCCCACCGAGGCGTCCGTCGATCTGGGCGGCCTGGTCCGCACCATCACCGAATCGATCGTCACCCCCGAACACCAGCGCGTGCTCGACGGGCTCGACGAGCGATTCGACCGCGACCTGTGGGCCAAGCTGAGCGAGGCCGACATCCTGTCCACCGCGGCACCGGAGGCCCTGGGCGGCGGCGGTTTCGGCGTACTGGAGCAGACCGCGGTGCTCACCGCGCTGGGTCGCCAACTCGCAGCGGTCCCGTATCTGGAGTCCGCGGTGCTCGCCGCCGGGGCGCTGGCCGAATTCGGCTCCGAAGCGCTGCAACAGGAATGGGCGGTCCCGGCGGTCAACGGAACCACCGTCCTGGCGGTGGCCCTGGATGGCGAGATGGGCCAGGGTCCGGTTCAGGCCCAGCAGGATGCCGGGGGGTTCAAGCTGACCGGCACCCGCACCCAGATCGCCTACGGCCCGGTGGCCGACGCCTATCTGGTGCCGGCCGACACCGAGAACGGCACCCAGGTCTTCCTGGTGACCAAGGACGATCCCGGCGTCACACTGAGCACCCTGGACACCACCGGCCACGGCACCGTCGGGCACCTGGAACTCAGCGGGACCACGGTCGACGCCGCCCGGGTCGTCGGCGGCGCGGAAGTAGCAGACTGGCTGACCCTCCATCATGCCTTGGGCCGCAGCGCTTTCCAGCTCGGCGTACTGGAGCGCGCCCTGGAACTGACCGCCCTGTACGCGCGCGAGCGCGAACAGTTCGACCGACCCATCGGTAGCTTCCAGGCGGTGTCCGCGCGGCTGGCCGACGGCTACATCGACGTCAAGGCGCTGCGGTCCACGCTGACCCAGGCCGCCTGGCGGTTGTCCGAGAACTTGCCCGCCGATGTCGATGTGGCCAGTGCCGCCTTCTGGGCGGCCGACGCCGGCCACCGGATCGCCCACACCGCGGTGCACGTGCACGGCGGCGTCGGCATCGACATGGACCACCCGATCCACCGGTACTTCCTGGCCGCCAAGCAGACCGAGTTCGCGCTCGGGTCGGCCACCGGGCAGCTGCTGCGCATCGGTCGCGAACTGGCCGACACGCCCGTCTGATCGATGACCGAACCCGGCGGGCCCACCGTCACCGAGTTGTTGGCACCGTTGGTCGACGTCACCGACCGCGGTGTGCACGAAGAAGGTTCGTTCACCAGCTGGCGTGACCACATCGCGGACGGAGCTGCGCTGGCGGCCGCGCTGAGCGCCCGGCTGGATCCGTCACGGCCGCCGCATATCGGCGCACTGCTGGGCAACACCGCCTTCTTTTCCACGTTGTTGGTGGCGGCGGGTCTGCGGGGGCTGGTTCCGGTCGGACTCAACCCGACCCGGCGTGGCGGCGCGCTGGCCTCCGACATCGGCCGCGCCGATTGCCAGTTGGTCCTCACCGACGACCCGAGCGTGGTGCCCGACGGTGTCGAGTTCATCGACGTCGGGTCTGCGCAGTGGGCGGCGGAGTTGGCCGCGCACGCCGGTGCGCCGGTGCGCTTCGCCGACATCGCCCCCGACGATCTGTTCATGCTGATCTTCACCTCGGGCACCAGCGGTGAACCCAAGGCGGTCCGGGTGACCCACGACAAGGTGGCCTTCCCCGGACGGATGCTGGCGCAGCGCTTCGGGCTCGGCCCCGCGGACACCTGCTATCTGGCCATGCCGTTGTTCCACTCGAACGCGATCATGGCCGGCTGGGCGGTGGCCGCCGCGGCGGGAGCCTCGATCGCATTGCGGCGCAAGTTCTCCGCATCCCAGTTCATCCCGGACGTGCGCCGCTACAACGCCACCTACGCCAACTACGTCGGCAAGCCGCTGTCCTACATCCTGGCCACACCCGAACTCCCCGACGACGCGGACAACCCGCTGAAATTCCTGTACGGCAACGAGGGCGCACCCCGCGATCTGACCCGCTTCGCCGCCCGGTTCGACGTCCGGGTGGTGGACGGGTTCGGGTCCACCGAGGGCGGTGTGGCCATCGCCCGCACCCCCGACACCCCGGACGGATCGCTGGGACCGTTGACCGACGAGGTGGCCATCCTGGATGTGGCGACCGGCCAACCGTGCCCGCCCGGGGTTGTCGGCGAACTGGTCAATCCGACTGGTCCCGGTTGGTTTCGTGGCTACTACAACTCCCCCGGCGCCGAGGCCGAGCGGATGGCCGGCGGCGTCTACCACACCGGGGACCTGGCCTACCGCGACGAGGCCGGTTACATCTACTTCGCCGGCCGCCTCGGCGACTGGATGCGGGTGGACGGCGAAAACCTGGGCACCGCTCCGATCGAGCGGATCCTGCTGCGGCACAATGACATCGCCGAGGTGGCCGTCTACCCGATCCCGGACCCCACGGTGGGCGATCAGGTGATGGCCGCGGTGGTACCGGCCGGTGGTGCGGTGTTCGACATCGACGGCTTCCGGGATTTCCTGGCCGGGCAGCCCGACCTGGGCCCCAAGCAGTGGCCGTCGTTCGTGCGGGTGTGTACCACCCTGCCCCGCACGGAGACGTTCAAGGTGCTCAAACGCGAACTGTCCGCGCAGGGAACCGACTGCGCAGATCCGGTGTACCCGGTTACAGTTCGCTGATGCCGCTCGACCCGTCCGCGATATCCCTGCAGGGACGGGTCGCCGTCGTCACCGGCGGCGGCGCCGGTATCGGCCGCGGTATCGCCGCGGGACTGGCAGCATTCGGCGCCCGGGTGGCCGTCTGGGAACGCGATGAGACGACCTGCGCCGCGGCGGCGGCGGACATCGACGGGCTGGGTCTGGTCACCGACGTCCGGGACGCGACTGCTGTGGACGCGGCGCTGGCTCGCACCGTGGAGCAACTCGGGCCGGTGCAGATCCTGGTGAACAATGCCGGCGGCACCTTCGCCTCCCCGCTGTTGGAGACCTCGGAGAACGGCTGGGATGCGTTGTACCGGAGCAACCTCCGGCATGTCCTGCTGTGCACGCAACGGGTCGCCCGGGTGATGGTCGCGGCCGGTCACGGCGGCAGCATCATCAACGTGACCTCGATCGAAGGCGTCCGCGCCGCGCCCGGGTATGCCGCCTACGCCGCGGCGAAGGCGGGCGTCATCAACTACACCCAGACCGCGGCGCTGGAACTGGCCGAACACGGCATCCGGGTCAACGGCCTGGCGCCGGATTTCACCGTGACCGAGGGATTGGCGCAGATGTCCGGGCCGCAGGCCCTGAGCCGGGCCGGTCGGATGGTCCCGCTGGGCCGGGGCGGGCACGTCGACGAGATGGCCGGTGCGGCCGTCTTCCTGGCCTCGGATCTGTCGAGTTACGTGACGGGGCAGACCATCCACGTCGACGGTGGCACGCACGCCGCGGGCGGCTGGTACCGCCATCCCGAGTCCGGCCGGTACACCCTGGGCCCGGGTGGCCCGTCTGGGTAGTTCTACCCACGACGTGAGGGGTTCACGTCGGATACGCTTCCGGACAGGTTTGATCACGAAAGTGTTTGCCATCAGCGACACTGTCCCGGCCGGAGGAGTGACGATGAGAATATCCGTGATTGCCGGGGTCGCGGCGCTGGCCATGGGTCTGGCACTGTCCGGCTGCGGAGCAGACACCAGGACCATCGAGGGCACCCCGAAGGCGGGCGCCCCGGCTCAGACCTCGCAGGCACGTGAATCCACGCCACCGACGAGCAGGCCCAAAGTCGCTCCGCGGGAAGAGGATACGGCGGGCCCGCATGACACCATCGCCAGCTATATCCAGGCGAACGGGATCCAGGAGACCCCCGTCAAGCGCGGCGACCCGGGTGCACCGACCATCGACCTACCGTTCCCCGACGGCTGGACGGATGCCGGCGCGGACACGCCCGAATGGGCCTACGGCGCAATGGTCTACACCGGGCCGGAGGCCGCCGAGTACCCGCCGAGCATCGTCGCTCTGGTGTCGCGACTGGACGGCGACGTCGACCCGCAGGTGATCCTCGAACTGGCCGGCGGGGAACTGCAGAATCTGCCCGGGTACGAGGGTTGGAGCGACGGGACGTTCAGCACGCTGGGCGAGTTCCCGGCCTTTCAGCTCGGCGGCACCTGGAGCCAAGACGGTCTGACCAAGATCGTCGCCCAGAAGACCGTCGTGATCGAGGGCGGCGACGGTCTCTACGTGCTGCAACTCAACGCCGACGGGACCGAGGAACAGGCCGATATCGTCAGTGCCGCAACCGATGTCATCGACGCCGAGACCGTCATCACGCCCTGACTGGGCCGTGCTGGAAGGGCCTCTGCCACGGCTGCGGACGGGGCCTGCGGACTGCGGCTTTCGCGGGGGCGCCGGCTTCGTTGTACGGCGACACGGTGTATCGGTAGCAGCCGGCCGACCGTCCCGGCACCGGTGAGCCGCTCCATCTGACCAACACGATGCGCTCGGCGTCCATCACCGGGCGGCAACCGCAGCGGATCCTTTCGATACCATTGGCACCGTAATCAGGTCCGGACTCGAAAGGCGACCATGCGCATCGCAATGACCGGCGGGACCGGCTATCTCGGCGCCCACACCGTCAAGGGACTGC
Organism: Mycobacterium sp. AMU20-3851; assembly: GCF_043974665.1. Taxonomy (NCBI): domain Bacteria; kingdom Bacillati; phylum Actinomycetota; class Actinomycetes; order Mycobacteriales; family Mycobacteriaceae; genus Mycobacterium; species Mycobacterium sp. AMU20-3851. The sequence continues at coordinate 645,744 of NZ_CP146371.1, read as the reverse complement.
TGGAGGCCGGCCACCAGGTCCATCTGCTCGTCGCCCCCGGAGAGGATGCGGTCATCCCGCACCTGCAGGCCCTCGGCGACCTGAGCATCCTGGCCGGCGACATCCGTGACGCGGCGACCATCACCGCTCTGCTCGACGGCTGCGATGCCGTGATCCACGCCGCCGGGGTGGTCGGCACCGACCGACGCCGGGAAGCCCTGATGTGGGAGATCAATGCCCACGCCACCGAGGCGGTGCTGACTCGGGCCGCCGAGGCCGGGCTGGACCCGATCGTCTCGGTGAGCAGCTACAGCGCGCTGTTCCCGCCGCCGGACGGCGTCATCACCGCAGATACCCCGCCCGCCCCGGGCCGCAGCCCGTACGCCCAGACCAAGGCCTACGCCGACCGCGCGGCACGCACGCTGCAGACCCGGGGCGCGCCGGTGGTCGTGACGTACCCATCCAGTGTCGTCGGCCCGGCGTTCCACACCGCCGCCGGAGTCACCGAACGCGGCTGGGCGCCGATCGTGGCCGGCGGAGCAGCGCCCCGGATGCCCGGCGGCATGCAGATGGTCGACGTGCGCGACGTCGCCGAAGTGCACAGCCGGCTGATGCGGCCCGGCCGCGGACCCCGGCGCTACGTGTGCGGCGGCGTGATGGTGTCCTTCAACGAGATGATCGACACGCTGGAACGCGGATCCGGTAAGCGCATCAGGCGAATCCCGCTCTCCCCCGGGCTCTTCCGGGGTATCGGGTGGATCTCCGATGTCGCGGGCCGGGTTCTTCCGCTGGGCGACGGGATCAGCTACGAGGCGGCCATGCTGCTCACCGCGGCCACCCCGACCGACGATGCGGCCACGCTCACCGACCTGGGCATGGACGGCTGGCGGTCACCGCAGCAGGCCATCCTGGAGTCATTCCGACGCTGAACCGCCCACCGCCGCGGTCAGCAATGCGACCAGTCGGTCCCGAAGTTCGGGGGAATCGGCCTCGACGGCCACGGTGTGGATCAGCAGTGCCGAACCGGCCGCCATGGCCAGTGCCGCCCGGGCGTCCAACTCGGCGCCGTACCCCTGTTCGGCGAACAACCCGATCGCCGGGCCACTGAACCCGGCCCACAACGATCTGCGCAGCGCCTCGTTCTCCTGCAGTGCCAGCAGCAGACCCGGCACCGCCGCCCGGACGTCGGGACGGCCGAACAACTGATGACTGCCCCGGACCACCCACTCGATCCAGCCGGTCAGATCGGTGCCGGAAAACGGTGACATGTCCGGGGATTCACCGAGAATGGCGTGCAGCACCAGTTCGGCCTTCGACGACCAGCGACGGTTCAGGCTGGCCCGGCCCACCCCGGCCCGGGCCGCCACCACCCGAAGGCTGAGACCATCCCAGCCCACTTCGACGAGGAGTTCGCGCGTCACCGCGAGCACCCGCTCGTCGATCGAGGTGTCGCGCGGCCGCCCGGTCATCACACCGATTCAACACCACCGCCCGAACGAACAAACGGGCGGGAAACTGCCCAGGACAGTCCCGCCCGTTCGTCGATCTCGGCGTCTAGCTTTCGGCGATTCCGTCCAGGCGCTTGGTGGCCGACTCGAAGCCGCTGACCAGATCGGCGATGATGTCGGCGACCGGGCGGATCTCGTTCATCCGGCCCACGATCTGGCCCACCGGCATGGCGACGGCGGTCGGATCGACGGACTGGTTCATCCGCTGATGCGCCTCGCTGACGAGGATGTTCTGCAGCGGCATCGGCAGCGGCTCGGGGGCACCCTCGGCGTCCCAGGCATCGGTCCAGCGGCTCTTGAGCAGTCGGGCCGGCTTACCGGTGTAGATCTTGCGCCGCACGGTGTCTGCGGAGGTGGCGTCCAGCATGGCCTGTTGGATGGTGGAGACGCCGGAGGCCTGCCGCACACCGAGGTCGTACTCGGCCGAGGTCAGGAACGCCGAGCCCATCCACACGCCCTGCGCACCGAGGGCGAGCGCGGCGGCCACCTGGCGGCCGGTGCCGATCCCGCCGGCGGCGAGCACCGGGGCCCTGCCGTCGAGGGCGTCCACGATCTCCGGCCACAGGACCACCGAGCCGATCTCCCCGGTGTGCCCGCCGGCCTCGTGGCCCTGTGCGACGACGATGTCGACGCCGTTCTCGACGTGGCGCAGCGCATGTTTGGCGCTACCGGCCAGCGCGGCGACCGGGACGCCGGCGGCGTGCGCCTGATCGATGACGTCCTTCGGCGGCGAACCCAGCGCATTGGCGATCAGCTTGATCGGGTGTTGCAGCGCCACCTCGACGTGGCTGCGAGCCACCGAATGCAGCCAGCCCAGCACACCTTCGGACTTCTCGTCGTCCTCGGGCAACGGCGGGACACCCAGATCGGCAAGGGTTTTCGCAACGAAGTCGCGATGCGTCTGCGGAATCAGCTTGTCGATGTCGACGCTGGTCCCCTCGGTGGGCACCTTGGCGGGCATCACGATGTCGACACCGTAGGGCTTACCGTCGGTGTTGTTGTCCATCCACTGCAGGACGTTCTCCAGGTCATCGGCGTCGTTGAACCGCACGCAGCCGAGCACGCCGAGACCGCCGGCCTTGCTGACCGCGGCGGCCACCTTCTCCGACGGGGTGAACACGAAGATCGGGTATTCGATCCCGAATCGTTCGCACAGTTCGGTCTTCATGGTTGTTTATCCCGTCGCTTTCGCTAGCCCTGACAACTACCTGGCTCCTGCATGGTTGGCGTGCACGTCATCGGCGGCCCGCTCTTCGGTGGTGTCCTTGGCCCAGCGGTAGTCGGGCTTGCCGGCGGGTGAGCGCTTCACCTCGTCGACCAGCCAGAGGCTGCGGGGCACCTTGTATCCGGCGATCTCGGTACGGACGTGGGCATCCAACTCGGCCAGCGTCGGGCGGGTACCCTCGCGGGGCTGCACGACCGCGGCGACATGCTGGCCGAAACGCTCGTCCGGCACGCCGACGACCAGCGCGTCGAACACGTCAGGGTGGCCCTTGAGCGCAGCCTCGACCTCTTCGGGGTAGATCTTCTCGCCACCGGAGTTGATCGACACCGACCCGCGGCCCAGCATGGTCACGCTGCCGTCGGCCTCGACCTCGGCGTAGTCACCCGGGATCGCGTACCGAATACCGTTGAAGGTCTTGAAGGTTTCCGCGGTCTTCTTCTCGTCCTTGAAGTAGCCCACCGGGATGTGCCCGCACTTGGCGATGATGCCGCGCACCCCCGAGCCGGGCACGACCTCGTTGCCGTCCTCGTCGAGGACCTTGGTGTTCTTGTCGATGGTCACCCGCGGGCCGCCGGTGTGCGACTGGCCCTTGGCCACGATGCTGGTGCCGCCGAACCCGGTCTCCGAGGAGCCGATCGAGTCGGTGATGACGCGGTTGGGCAGCAGCTCGAGGAACTTCTCCTTGAGGCTGGTGGAGAACAGCGCGGCGGTGCTGGCAAGCAGGAAGAGGCTGGACAGGTCGAATTCCTTGCCCTTGTCCTGGTGGGCCAGCAGCGAGTCCAGCAAGGGCCGGGCCATCGCGTCGCCGGTGAAGAACAGCAGGTTGACCTTGTGTTCGTGGATCAGTTGCCAGACCTCGTCGGCGTTGAATTCCGGTGTCAGCACGGTGGTCTGGCCGGAGAACAGCGCCATCCAGGTGGCCGACTGGGTGGCGCCATGGATCATCGGCGGGATGGGCAGCCGCACCATCGGCGCGTTTTCCTTGGCCTGCCGGGACAGGTCGTACTCGTCGGCGATGGGCTCGCCGGTGGCGAAATCGGTGCCGCCGAAGAGCACCCGGTAGATGTCCTCGTGGCGCCACATGACGCCCTTGGGGAACCCGGTGGTGCCGCCGGTGTAGAGCAGGTAGATGTCGTCCTCGCTGCGCGGTCCGAAGTCGCGTTCCGGGGACCCCTGGGCCAGCGCCTCCTCGAACGGCACGCCGCCGTAGCGGGCGAAGTCGTCGTCGCTGCCGTCCTCGACGACCAGGACGGTCTTGACGTTCGGGGTTTCGGGCAGCACGTTGTCCACCCGGTCGGCGTAGCGCCGCTCGTGGATCAGCGCGACCATGTCCGAGTTGTCGAACAGGTACTTCAGTTCGCCCTCGACATAGCGGAAGTTGACGTTGACCAGGATCGCGCCGGCCTTGATGATGCCGAGCATGCCGATCACGATCTCGATCCGGTTGCGGCAGTACAGACCGACCTTGTCGTCCTTCTTGACGCCCTGGTCCAGTAGGTAGTGAGCCAGCCGGTTGGCCTTCTCCTCCAACTGCGCATAGGTGATGGTTTCGTCGCCGCAGATGAGGGCGACACGGTCAGGCACGGCGTCGATGGCGTGCTCGGCAAGGTCCGCAATATTCAGAGCCACAGAACCTAAACTAGAACGTGTTACATTTCGTGACAAGTCCGGGTCGAGAACGCATGGAGGCAGACGGTCTGTGAGCGAGGAAAAAGACACCGAAAAAGGGCCCGACGCCCTCATTGAGCAGCGCGGACACACCCTGATCCTGACGCTGAACCGGCCGGAGCGGCGCAACGCGCTCTCCAGCGAGATGCTCTCGATAATGGTCGAGGCCTGGGACCGCGTCGACAACGACCCGGAGATCCGCACCTGCATCCTCACCGGCGCCGGCGGCTACTTCTGCGCGGGCATGGATCTCAAGGGCGCGACCAAGAAGCCGCCGGGTGATTCGTTCAAGGACGGCAGCTACGACCCGTCGCGCATCGACGGGTTGCTGAAGGGGCGTCGCCTGACCAAGCCGCTGATCGCCGCGGTCGAGGGACCGGCCATCGCCGGCGGCACCGAGATCCTGCAGGGCACCGACATCCGGGTGGCCGGCGAGAGCGCCAAGTTCGGCATCTCCGAGGCCAAGTGGAGCCTGTACCCGATGGGCGGCTCGGCGGTCCGGCTGGTGCGCCAGATCCCGTACACCATCGCCTGCGACATGCTGCTGACCGGACGGCACATCACCGCCGCCCAGGCCCTGGAGTATGGGCTGATCGGCCACGTGGTGCCCGACGGCACCGCGCTGGACAAGGCGCTGGAGATCGCCGAGGTGATCAACAACAACGGTCCACTGGCCGTGCAGGCCATCCTGAAGACCATCCGCGAGACCGAGGGCATGCACGAGAACGACGCGTTCAAGCCCGACACCGCCAACGGCATCCCGGTGTTCCTCTCCGATGACGCCAAGGAAGGCCCGCGGGCGTTCGCCGAGAAGCGATCGCCCAACTTCCAGATGAAGTAGCGATTTGCGGAGTCTCAACCGTCATCAGGACGGTTGGGACTCCGCGCATCACCGGAGAAACGCCTCGCCCTTCTCCCGGTCGAGGTAGGTGCTCGACTTGTTCTTCAGGAAGAACAGGTACACCACCAGCGACACCGCGATGCACACGGTGACATAGCCGATGAACAGCGGCACCTGGTCGCGTGCCTTGAGCGCCTGGTAGATCAGCGGCGCGGTGCCACCGAACATCGAATTCGCCAGCGCGTAACCGACTCCCACGCCGAGCGCGCGCACGTGCGCGGGGAAGAGCTCCGATTTCACCAGGGCGTTGATCGAGGTGTACCCGGTCAGGATGACGTAGCCGACCGCCACCAGCAGGAACGACATGAACGGTGAATGTGTCTGCGGCAGGTAGGTGATCAGCACGTACGTGTAGACCAGGCCACCGAACCCGAACCACAGCAGCAACGGTTTGCGACCCACCCGGTCGCTGATCATGCCGCCGACCGGCTGCAGCAACATCAGGAAGATCAGCCCGATCAGGTTGATCCAGGTGGCCGTCATCGCCGCATCCTTGTACGTGGCCTTGACGATGGCCGGGGCGTTGACGCTGTAGGTGTAGAACGCGACGGTGCCGCCGAGGGTGATCAGGAAGCACAGCAGCAGCGGCCGCCAGTAGCGGGTGAGCAGTTCCCGCATCGAGCCCGAACTGGTGTCCTGTCCCGCCGCCACCGCCGCCAGCTGGTCCTCGGACAGCGACTCGTCCATCGAACGGCGCAGCCAGAACACCACCACGGCGGCCACACCGCCGATGGCAAAGCCGATGCGCCAACCGAATTCGTGCAACTGCTCGTCGGTGAGCAGAGTGTCCAGCACGAGCAGGGTGAATTGCGCGAGCACATGCCCACCCACCAGCGTCACGTACTGGAAGGACGAGAAGAAACCACGGCGCTCCCGCGTGGCGGCCTCCGACATGTAGGTGGCCGACGTCCCGTACTCACCGCCGGTCGCGAAACCCTGGAGCAGGCGCGCCAGGATCAGGATGACGGGCGCGGCGACGCCGATGCTGGTTTGGGACGGGACCAGTGCGATCACCATCGAACAGGCCGCCATCAGCGACACACTGACGGTGAGCGCCGCGCGCCGGCCGCGCCGGTCGGCGTACCGGCCGAAGAACCAGGAGCCGACGGGCCGCATCAGGAAGGTGATCGCGAAGATCGCCCACACATAGATCAACGAATTCTCGTCGGACTCATCGAAGAACTGCTTCTCGATGTAGGTGGCGAAGACGGAGTAGATGTAGACGTCGTACCACTCGACCAGGTTGCCCGAGGACCCCCTGATGGTGTTCCAGATGGCGCGGCGGGTCTGCGCCGCCGACGAGGTCGCTGCTGGTGCGGACATCACCTCATCTTGGGCCATCCGCGGCCGCTAGCCGAGCACTTTCGGTGTCGGAGTGAAGATCACCGGCATGGTCTCCAGGCCGCTGACGAAGTTGGCCGGCCGCAGCGGCAGCATATTCTCGTCAGCCAGTCGCAGGTCGGGCAGCCGCCGCAGCACCCTGTCGAGCATGATCTTCAGTTCCAGGCGGGCGAGCTGGTTACCCAGGCAGAAGTGCGTGCCGAAACCGAACGCGACGTGGTTGTTGGGGTTGCGGTCGATGCGGAAAGTCTCCGGGTCGCCGAACACCTCCTCGTCGAAGTTCGCGGACTCGAACATCAGCATGATCTTCTCGTCCTTGCGCAGCCGGGCCCCGTGGAACTCGGTGTCGGCAGTCAGCGTGCGACACATGTTCTTCACCGGCGAGGTCCAGCGCAGCATCTCCTCGATGGCGCCGGGGAGCTTCTCGCCGTCGTCGACAAGCTGGGCCCACTGATCCTGATGCCGGAGCAGCTGCTCGGTGCCGCCGGAGAGGGTGTGCCGGGTGGTCTCGTCACCGCCGATGAGGATCAGCAGAGTCTCGAAGACGATCTCCTGATCGTCCATCCGCTGCCCCTCGACCTCGGAGTTCACCAATACCGAGAACAGGTCATCGGTCGGGTCGGCCCGCCGCTTGGTGATCACGTCCATGGTGAATGCGGTGTACGCGGCAAAGGTGTCCATCAGCTTCGCGATGGCAGTCTCGTCCAGGTGCGAGGACAGCCCGCACACCAGATCATCCGACCACGTCAGCAGCATCTCGCGTTCCTCGGGCAGGACTCCGAGCATGTCGCCGATCACGGCCATCGGCAGCGGCGCGGCGATGTCGCGGACGAAGTCGGCCTCACCCTTCTCGCACACCGCGTCGATCAGGGTGTCGCACAGGTTCCCGATCGATTCCAGCTTGTCCATCACCCGCTTGCGCGTGAAGCCGGCGTTGACGAGCTTGCGCCGCAACAGATGTGCCGGGTCGTCCATGTCGATCATGTAGGGCATACCGGGCTGGTCGGGCCGGATACCGCCGGCGCTGGAGAACAGCTCGGGGTTGCGCTCCGCGTCGAGCACCGCGGCGTGGCTGGCGGCGGCGGCCTGTCCGTTGCGGTCCCGGAACACCGGTTCGTGGGCGCGCATCCAGGCGTACGCCGCCCGGGCGTTGCCGTCGGCGTAGAACCGGCCGTCGGCGAGATCCACATCCGGTTTGGTGTCGGGCAGAACCTGGGTCACCGGATCTCCTTGGCGTCACCGAATGTCATTTCGACGTTCTCGGCGGAACTCGAGAACAGCGCGCGTTTGGGCAATCCGAGCGCTGCGAGATCGCGACCGATCGGATGCGCACCCAGCCGTATCCGCACCCCACCCGGGCGATACCGCACCCCCGAGAGCGTCATCTGCCCGGCGGTCTCGCGGGTGACCCCGTCCAGATGTGAGTAGGTGGGGTGGACCTGCGGTTTGGACGTCAGCGCCGACGGAGCCGGCAGGCCCTTGCTGAACTCCATGCTCACCGCATGCTCACCGTCGATGGCGACGTCGAAACCGAAATTCTGCCCATCTCGAACCCCGGCTGGATTGCTCGCACCGCGAACGGTGAAGTCCGCCAACACTTTCGGGTATCCCCAGATCTTGCGCCCGGCCGCCATGGTGAACTCACCGTCGACCGGCAGGTGATGGATGAACGCCGCGGCGTCGCGCAGCGCGCGCACACCCGAGGCGTCCGATCCCGGCGGGTTCACCATGACGTTGGTGCCGTACTCCAGGTAGGGCCCGAGATCGCCGTCGATGTAGTGCATCAGCATCAGGATCACGGCGGCGCGGCGCGGCCGGAACCGGCACACCTGCAACCCGCTGTAGTCGATCATCCGCTGCGCGGCATCGGCGTCCACCGAGAACATCGCCATGTGCTGGCTGGCCCGGCGGATCCGCACGGGCATGGTCACGGTCTCGCCCGCGATCGCGTATTGAGATGTGGCGTCGGTCACGCCGCCCAATCTAGGACCCGCGGTAGACACCTGGCAAGGAAGTGTCTACCCAGGGCCTCAGACCAGCGCGGCGAGGTCCTTGATCTGCTGGGTGGACCGCGCGCCGACCACCATCATGGTCACGCCCGACGCCTCCCAGGCCTTGATCTGTTCCTTGACGTAGTCCAGGTTGCCCACGATCGCCGAATCGTCGACCAGCTCGTCCGGGATGACTGTGGCCGCTTCGTCTTTGCGGTCGCTGCGGAACAGCTTGGTGACGTCGTCGACCACCTCGCCGTAACCCATCCGGCGGTAGACGTCGGCGTGGAAGTTGGTGTCCTCGGCGCCCATACCGCCCATGTAGAGGGCCAGGTGCGGCTTCATCAGCTCCATGATCGCCGGCCGGTCGTCGGTCACCACGACCTGCGCGGTCGCGCAGATCTCGAACGTCTCCCGGGTGCGACGCGCGCCCGGGCGGGCGAAGCCCTCGTCGAGCCATTCGTTGTACATCCCCGCGATCCGCGGCGAATAGAAGATCGGCAGCCAGCCGTCGCAGATCTCGGCGGCCAGCGCGACGTTCTTCGGTCCTTCGGCACCCAGCATCACCGGGATGTCGGCACGCAGTGGGTGGGTGATCGGCTTGAGGTTCTTGCCCAGCCCGGTGGTGCCCTCTCCGGTCAGCGGCAGCGGGTAGTGCGGGCCGTCGCTGTGCACCGGCGCCTCCCGGGCCCACACCTGGCGCAGGATGTCGACGTACTCGCGGGTGCGCGCCAGCGGTTTCGGGAATTTCGCGCCGTACCAGCCCTCCACGACCTGTGGGCCGGACACTCCGAGGCCCAGGATGTGCCGGCCGCCGGAGAGGTGATCGAGCGTCAGGGCCGCCATCGCGCAGGCGGTGGGTGTGCGCGCCGAGAGCTGGACCACCGAGGTGCCCAGACGCAGGCGTGTGGTTTCCCGACCCCACCAGGCCAGCGGCGTGTACGCGTCCGATCCCCACGCCTCGGCGGTGAACACGGTGTCGAAACCCTCGGCCTCGGCCGTGGCGACGAGTTCGGCGTGGTCGGTCGGAGGCTTGGCCCCCCAGTATCCGAGTTGCAGACCCAACTTCATTTGCCGTCCTCCAGACCCGTGGTTGAAACCATTCTTAGAACCTGTTCTACTCGATGCTGTGACCACAGGCCAAAGCAGCCCGGTGCAGATCGACGAGCATGAGCGGCCCCTCTCGGCGCCACTGAAGCTCGCTTTCGACTACACCCGTTCAGTCGGACCGCTCCTGTCCCAGTTCTTCACCGCCCTGCGCGAGCGACGCATCCTCGGCGTACGCGGCTCGGATGGCCGGGTGCACGTACCCCCCGCAGAGTATGACCCCGTCACCTACCAGGCGTTGACCGAGGTGGTGCCGGTCAGCGCGGTCGGCACCGTGCAGTCCTGGACGTGGCAGTCGACCCCGCTGCCGGGCCAGCCGTTGGACCGGCCGTTCGCCTGGGCGCTGATCCTGCTGGACGGCGCCGACACCCCGCTGCTGCACGCCGTCAAGGTCGAAGCCGCCGCCGACATCAAGACCGGCGACCGGGTACATGCGCACTGGGTCGACGAGCCGGTGGGTGCGATCACCGATATCGCGTACTTCCTGCTGGGTGACCAGGAGGAATCGGTAGAGCCGTCCTCCGGTTCCGATGACCGGGACCCGGTCACCGTGCAGGTGACGCCGAGCTTCATCGAGATCCAGCACACCGCATCCCTGCCGGAGACGACATTCCTCAAGGCGCTGCAGGAGGGCAAGCTGTTGGGCGGGCGGACCGGCAAGGGCCGGGACGGACAGCCCGGCAAGGTGTACTTCCCGCCCAAGGAGGCCGATCCGGCCACCGGCCTGGCGCTCGACGAGTTCATCGAGCTGCCGGACAAGGGCACCGTCACCACCTTCGCGGTGATCAACATCCCGTTCCCGGGGCAGCGGATCAAGCCGCCCTACGTGGCGGCCTACGTGCTGCTCGACGGCGCCGACATCCCGTTCCTGCACCTGGTCACCGAGATCGACGCGGCCGACGTGCGGATGGGGATGCGGGTGCAGGCGGTGTGGAAACCGCGCGAAGAGTGGGGTCTGGGTATCGACAACATCGACTACTTCAAGCCCACCGGCGAACCGGATGCCGACTACGACTCCTACAAGCACCACCTGTAAAGGGCTTGCACTGAAATGACTGATATCGCAGTCGTGGGCTTCGCGCACGCGCCCCACGTCCGTCGCACCGACGGGACCACCAACGGCGTCGAGATGCTGATGCCGTGTTTCCACAAGCTCTATGACGAGCTGGGCATCAAACAGACCGATATCGGATTCTGGTGCTCGGGGTCTTCGGATTACCTTGCCGGGCGGGCCTTCTCGTTCATCTCGGCGATCGACTCGATCGGCGCGATCCCGCCGATCAACGAGAGCCACGTGGAGATGGATGCGGCCTGGGCCCTGTACGAGGCCTACATCAAGCTGCTCACCGGCCAGGTCGAGACCGCGCTGGTCTACGGGTTCGGCAAGTCCTCGGCGGGCATCCTGCGCCGCGTGCTCGCACTGCAGACCGACCCGTATACGGTGGCTCCGCTGTGGCCGGATTCGGTGTCGATGGCGGGGTTGCAGGCCCGGGCCGGGTTGGATGCCGGGAAGTGGACCGCCGAGCAGATGGCCCAGGTTGCGCTGGATTCCTACGCCGCGGGCGGTCGCACCGACAGGGTTGAGGTCACCGGGTCCATCAGTGACCTGCTGTCCCAACCGTTCTTCGCCGACCCGCTGCGTCGCCATGACATCGCCCCCATCACCGACGGTGCGTCGGCGATCGTGCTGGCCGCCGGGGACAGAGCCAGGGAACTGCGCGAAAACCCGGCCTGGATAACGGGAATCGAGCATCGCATCGAGACCCCGATCCTGGGTGCCCGCGACCTGACCACGTCACCGTCGACCGCAGCCTCGGCGGCCGCGGCCACCGGAGGCGATGTCGGCTCCATCGACGTCGCCGAGATCTACGCGCCGTTCACCCATCAGCAGTTGATCCTCACCGAGGCGATCGGGCTGCCGTCGTCGACGAAGATCAACCCCTCCGGTGGCGTGCTCGCCGCGAACCCGATGTTCTCGGCCGGGCTGGAGCGCATCGGCTTCGCCGCGCAGCACATCTTCGACGGTTCGGCGCGGCGCGTGCTCGCGCACGCCACCAGCGGCCCTGCGCTGCAACAGAACATCGTCGCCGTCCTGGAAGGGAAATGACCTGATGGCGGGATCAACCAAGAAGTTGGCAGCGGTGCTGGGCACCGGGCAGACCAAGTACGTCGCCAAGCGCCACGACGTGTCGATGAACGGCCTGGTCCGCGAGGCCATCGACCGGGCGCTGGCCGATGCCGGCTCCACCATGGACGACATCGACGCCGTGGTGGTCGGCAAGGCGCCCGACTTCTTCGAGGGCGTGATGATGCCCGAGTTGTTCCTGGCCGACGCCACCGGCGCCACCAACAAGCCGTTGATCCGCGTGCACACCGCAGGGTCGGTGGGTGGCTCGACCGCGATCGTTGCGGCCAGCCTGGTGCAATCGGGCAAGTACAAGCGCGTGCTGACCATGGCCTGGGAGAAGCAGTCGGAATCGAATGCCATGTGGGCGTTGAGCATTCCGGTTCCGTTCACCAAGCCGGTCGGCGCGGGCGCGGGCGGGTACTTCGCCCCGCATGTGCGCGCCTACATCCGCCGTTCCGGCGCCCCGAACCACATCGGTGCGCTGGTCGCGGTCAAGGACCGGCTCAACGGGGCCAAGAACCCGTTGGCGCATCTGCACCAGCCCGACATCACCCTGGAGAAGGTGATGGCCTCGCCGATGCTGTGGGACCCGATCCGGTACGACGAGACCTGCCCCTCCTCCGACGGTGCCGCGGCCATGGTGATCGGTGACGAACAAGCCGCCGAAGCTCATCTGGCCGACGGCCATCCGGTGGCGTGGATCCACGCGACCGCGCTGCGCACCGAACCGCTGGCCTACGCCGGTCGCGACCAGGTGAACCCGCAGGCCAGCCGCGATGCCGCCGCCGCCCTGTGGCGCGATGCCGGAATCACCTCCCCCATCGACGAGATCGACGCCGCCGAGGTGTACGTCCCGTTCTCCTGGTATGAGCCGATGTGGTTGGAGAGCTTGGGTTTTGCGCCCGAGGGTGAGGGCTGGAAGCTCACCGAGGCCGGTGAGACGGCGATCGGCGGGCGTATCCCGTTCAACGCCTCCGGTGGGGTGTTGTCGTCGAATCCGATCGGCGCTTCGGGCATGATCCGGTTCGCCGAATCGGCGATCCAGGTGATGGGCAAGGGCGGCGATCACCAGGTGCCCGGGGCCCGCAAGGCGCTCGGCCATGCCTACGGCGGCGGTGCCCAGTACTTCTCGATGTGGGTGGTCTCCAGCGACAAACCGGCGGACAAGCCGGCCTGAGTCGGGCTGAGCCGCCGGTCACACCGACCGGCGGCCAGGCCGTAGGTTTCCCTCCGGTCGCGTACGGTGGAAAGCGATTCCGCCCCCCGAACCGAACGCCTGGATTTTGTCTCGCTCACACTTGCCTGCCCGCCCGCTACGCGCCTTCGCGGCCGTCGCCCTGCTGACCGTCGGGGTCAGTGCCTGTGCGCCCGTCGAACAGGACGGCGCCACCACGTCGCCGCCGACGTTGCCCGCCTTCACCACGACGAGCCCCAGCCCCACGGCACCGAGTCCGACCGCAGCACCCGGCGATTACAGCGATCTGCTGCTCACCGCGGCTGATCTCACCGACGCCGACGACACCTTTGTCGAGCGGTCCCGCAAAGGCGCCCCCGACGGCCATCCCGGCGCCACCGCATTCTTCGTCAATGAGCCGGACACCCGGGCAATCAGCAACACGGTGCTGATCTACCCCGACGACGCCACCGCCGCGGCCGCGCTGCAACAGGCCATCCGCACCACCAAGGTCACCGGGGAACCCCGGCCGGTCGGGGTCGGCCAGGGTGGGGTCGTCATCAGGGGCAGCCGACCGGACGAGGGTAAGGCAGTGACGCTGCTGCTGTTCACCGAGGGCCCGGCCCTGGTGCGGCTGGAGTTCCAGAGCGCCGACGGTGACGTCACGACCGACCAGTTCGTCACCGCCATCGGCAAGATGCAGCAGATCGCCCTGCGGGTGGGTCTGCCCACCGATCGCAGCAGCGGCTAGTCCACGCACCCGCGGCGAGTGTGCCGCGCAGCACCGACGGCCACCTCGGTCTGGGGGTGGTCGTCGGTGCCATGAGTGTTTCCGGGCCGATTCCGGGTATACGGGCCTTCGACGCAAAGTCGGCCTCGTCCTCGAATGCCGCGTAGTCCATGCAGGTAGCCGAGCTTGCGTTGCGCAAAGGCAGGGCAAAACTGTAACGTGTTCTAGTTAGAGAGACCAGATACGGGAGGCCCACCGTGACTACCGAGACTGCCGGCATTCGCGAAATCGACACCGGCGACTTGCCCGACCGCTACGCCCGCGGGTGGCACTGCCTGGGGCCGGTGAAGAACTTCCTGGACGGCAAGCCGCACGGCGTGGAGATCTTCGGCACCATGCTCGTGGTGTTCGCGGACTCCGAGGGTGAACTGAAGGTGCTGGACGGCTACTGCCGGCACATGGGTGGCAACCTCTCCCAGGGCACCATCAAGGGTGACACGGTGGCGTGCCCGTTCCATGACTGGCGCTGGGGCGGTGACGGCAAGTGCAAGCTGGTGCCCTACGCCAAGCGCACCCCGCGGCTCGCGCGCACCCGTGCGTGGCACACCGACGTCCGCGGTGGCCTGCTCTTCGTGTGGCATGACCACGAGGGCAACCCGCCCCAGCCCGAGGTTCGCATCCCGGAGATCCCGGAGTTCGCCAGTGACGACTGGACCGACTGGCGCTGGAACACGATGCTCATCGAGGGCTCCAACTGCCGCGAGATCATCGACAACGTCACCGATATGGCGCACTTCTTCTACATCCATTACGGACTGCCGACGTACTTCAAGAACGTCTTCGAAGGCCACATCGCCAGCCAGTACCTGCACAATGTGGGCCGGCCGGACGTCAATGATCTCGGCACCACCTACGGTGAGGCACACCTGGATTCGGAGGCCAGCTACTTCGGCCCGTCCTTCATGATCAACTGGCTACACAACAACTACGGCGGTTTCAAGGCCGAGTCGATCCTGATAAACTGCCACTACCCGGTCTCCCAGAACAGCTTCGTGCTGCAGTGGGGTGTCATCGTCGAAAAGCCCAAGGGCCTCGATGAGAAGACCACCGACAAGCTGGCCCGGGTGTTCACCGAGGGCGTGTCCAAGGGCTTCCTGCAGGATGTGGAGATCTGGAAGCACAAGACCCGCATCGACAATCCGCTGCTGGTCGAGGAGGACGGCGCTGTCTACCAGATGCGCCGCTGGTACCAGCAGTTCTACGTCGACGCCGCCGATGTCACAGCGGAGATGACGGATCGGTTCGAGATGGAGGTCGACACCACGGCCGCTGTCGAGAAGTGGAACGTCGAGGTGCAGGAGAACCTGAAGAACCAGGCCGCCGAGCAGGAAGCGGCTCAGCCGAACTGATGGCAACCCACGACGAGCGGGCGCAGACGCCAGACGTTGACCGTCTGGCCCGCTCGATGTTGGAGTTGCTCGGTCACGACGACCACGACGATCACCTGACCGGGAGTCGTCCGTCGTCCGGTTCCTGGTCCAAGGCACCAGATTTCGGTTCCGACCCGCAACGTGCCGCTGCGGTCCGGGAAGACACCGAACGGGACAAGCAGCGCTATCTGACATCAGGGCTGGCCTCGGTCGACTGCCGGTTCTGCCATGTCACCGTTGCGGTGAAGAAGCTGGGGCCCGAACATACCTCGGTGCAGTGGAGCACCGAGGCCACCCGCCGCTGCGCGGTGTTCGCCGAAATGCGGGCCTCCGGTGAGGATCCGGCCCGCGCCCGGTCCTGCCCCCGGCTCACCGACAGCATCAAGCATGCCGTCGCGGAAGGGTGCCTGGAGGAATTCTCCTCGGCGCCCTCCCCCGGCGACGGCTAGTTCTTCGCTTGCGGGTCACAGACCGGCGAAGCGCTCCTTCACCTGCTCGGCGGTCAGGCCGTAGTCACTCAGCGAGTAGGTGTGCTTGGGTGCGCGCGGGCCCTCCTGGCTGGCCGCGTGACTGGCTTCGATGGCCTGGCGCGCGGCGTCGGTGAACTCGATGCCGAACGTGCGGTAGATGCCCTCGACCGCACCGACCGGGTCCTTGATGAATTCGAAGTAGTCGACGTCGCAGAATTGGGCCGGGTCGTGTTTGACGCGCTCGGCGTTGAACAGTTCCAGACCGCGCGACCAGGTCTCCAGGGAGTCCTCACCGATCACCTTGCCGGAGAAGGTGTTCGACCACCCCTGCGTGGTGTGCTGGGCCAGCGAGCACATCGAGGCCATGATCGTCTCCGCCGGCCGGTGGCACTGCACCACCAGTGCGTCAGGATAAGTGGCGAACAGCGCGTCGAGTGCGAACAGGTGGCTGGGATTCTTGAGCACCCAACGCTTCTCGGGTTCGTTGAGGCCGATCAGCTGCAGATTGCGCCGGTGCCGCTGATAGGACCGGGTCCAGTCCTGCCGGGCCAGCCACCGCGAATAGGTGGGGATGTGTGCCAGCGTCTCGTAGGACACCGAGTGCAGTGATTGGCGCAGCAGCTGCCAGCACTCCTCCACCTCGTCGGCGGTCATATAGTGCAGGCCCGTGTAGTCCGGGTTCTCCTCGTGCGCCTTGGTGAACTGCGCATCCAGCTGCTGGAAGACCGGGTTCTGGGACCAGGTTTCGCGCGGCGGGCGGGGCTGCGGGAACTCGGCCAACCACAGCTCGAGGCCCTGATGCGCCGGGTCCGCGGTCAACAGGCGGTGGATCACGGTGGTGCCGGTCCGCGGCAGGCCGGTGACGAAGATCGGCCGCTCGATCGGCACCTCGGCGTGCTGCGGGTACTGCTTGAACGCCGCCTCGGAGACCAGCCGGGCCACCAGCGCATTGCGGGCGAAGAAGCGCTGCATCTTGCTGCCCAACTCGGTCAGATCGGCGTCCCGCCGATAGGCCTCCAGCAGGACGCCGAGCGCCTCCTTGTAGTTGTCGCTGTCGTCGCCGAAGTCATCCAGCCCGCAGGCCTTGGTCGCCGAGGCATGCAAATCCTCGACGGTGCCGACATTCGTACGCGCGTTACTCACTGCTCGACTCCCACTCGCTCCGGTCCTCGCTCGTCCCTCGCTGCGATCCTCACTCGCGCTCGTCTTCGCGGACCGCTCATCAGTACTTGTACTCCCCGCAGTTGACGTCCAACGTCTGCCCGGTGATCCCGCTGGCCAGGTCGCTGGCCATGAACAGGATCGCCGAGGCGACCTCGTCCTCGGTGGGCAGCTTCTTGAGATCGCTGTTGGCCGCGGCGGCCTGGTAGATCTGCTCCACCGTGGTGCCGTACTTGCTGGCCTGGTGCTCGAAATAGCCCTGCAGCGTGCCGCCCCAGATGTACCCCGGCAGAACGGAGTTCACCCGGATGCCGGCACCGCCGAGCTCACTGGCCAGCGACTGTGACATCGCCAGCAACGCCGACTTCGCCAGTTTGTAGGCGCCCTGCTTCGGGTCGGAATGCCGGACCACCATCGAGTTGACGTTCACCACCGACCCCTTGGACTCGGTGAGCGCCGGGGTGAATCCCTGGATCAGCCGCAGCGCCCCGAGCACGGTCAGCTCGACCGTCTCACGGATGTGCTCGAAGGAGGTGTTGGCGAACGGTTTCATCGACGGAACCCGGAAGGCGTTGTTGATCAACACATCGACCTTGCCGAACTCCGCCATCGAGGTCGACACCAGATCGGCAACCTGCTGGTCATCGGTGATGTCGGTACCGACCGCGAGGGCACGGCGGCCCAGCGCGCGTACCTGCCCGGCGACGTCCTCCAGCCGCTCGACGGTGCGGGCCGCCAGCACGAGATCGGCTCCCTCCTCGGCACAGCGGCGTGCCAGCGTGGTACCCAGTGCCGGACCCACACCACTGATGACGACCACCTTGTCGGTCAGCAACCCCATGATCAACCCACCATCCTCTCGCCGATCAGCTTCTGGCGCAGTGCGATCCGCGCGCGCCAGTCCTCTTCGGAGATCCTGTTCGATTCGTAGTACGGCAGCACGCCGGCGACATCCGCCACGTCGACGATCTCGACCGTCGGACCGTCGGCCTCGGTGAGCTCACGCGACACCCGCTGCCAG
The DNA here is from genome assembly GCF_043974665.1 of Mycobacterium sp. AMU20-3851. Lineage (NCBI taxonomy): Bacteria > Bacillati > Actinomycetota > Actinomycetes > Mycobacteriales > Mycobacteriaceae > Mycobacterium > Mycobacterium sp. AMU20-3851. Next base: position 627,910 of record NZ_CP146371.1, on the reverse strand, counting down.
CGGAACTGCAGATATCCCCTGCCGTGGCCGAGGGTCTCGCACCAGTTCGTCACACCGGGATTGGCATCGGAGACCACGATCCGGATCTTGCCGTCCGGATCCGCCTGCGCCTGTGTGCCGTTCAGCGAGGTTTGGTGGTTGATGTAATCGAGCGAGATGTACCACAGGCTGCCCAGTTGGAAGCCCAGATAGGGCGCATCGCTGACGGGCAGCGTGATGACCATGGCCTGCTGCGGCGTGAGATCGAAGTGCCCGACCGAGGAGTACTGGGTGGCCAGACCCCCGGGCGTCAGCCGCGGCGCGGTCAGGGTGTTGACCGGCAGGTTGTCGTAGAACCATTTGGGGAACTGCAGCCAGGTCTTGACCCGCTGCACCAGTTGTTTACCCGCGACGGCATAACGCTTCTCGATCAGTTCCCTGGTCAACGCCGGCGGCGCGGTGCCCGCGGTGTCGGTCCGCGCGATGGCGAACGTCCCGCGCTGCGCGGACCAGTCGTTGTAGACCTCGCGGATGACCAGCTGCGCGGGCTTGTCCGGCGTGAACCGCCATTCGAAGGTGCCGTCCGCGGCGATGTCGAGCTTGCGGTCGTCGAAGGCGGTCTCACTGTCGGGCACGACCTCGTCGGTGTACTCCCCGCCGACCAGCTGAAAGCTCACATCGGTGGTGGTGCCGCGCCTGCCGGTCACCACGTACTCATACCCGGGCTGCAGCCGGGTGCCGAAGTACATGGTGTCCGGATTGTCCAGCGCCATCTTGGTGAACGGCCCGGTTCCGCTGTGCAGGAAGGGATGATCCCGGTCGTAATCGAAGGCCACATGCGTACACGCCGCGATGCAACCGGCCAGGTACTGCAGACCTTCCAGCAGATCGGCCTCGGACTCGATGAACGGCGCCTCGGCCACCAGACGCTCGGCCTCCGCGATGGCTTCCGCCAGGGGCTGTGAATACATCGGCTTCCATTCTGTCGGTCCAATATTGGAACGAGGTGGTAGAGTTTCCGACCTGACACTAGAACGCGTTCTAATTCGCGTCAATGCCAAACGGAGGTCTTCGCGTGCCGGTTCCCGATCGGGCGTCCCCGCCTACCACCCGGGTGCTGGCCATTCTGGACTTCCTTGCACGTCATCCCCATGATCGGTTCGGGTTGTCCGAGCTGGCCCGCCGGGTGGATCTGAGCAAGCCGACCTGTCTGGGCATTCTCACCACCCTGACCGACGCCGGCTATCTGCTGCGGGACACCGACGCCAAGACCTACCGGCTGGGGCCCGCGCTCATCTCGCTCGGTCACCTTGCCCAGGAATCATTGCGGGTCAGCCCCGGCGCCCGTGACCAGTTGCGCAGGCTCTCCGAGCAGTTCGGGGCGACCGCGGCGCTGTCGGCCGTCGTAGACGATCGCATCACGCTGCTGGAACTGGTGGCGCCACCGGGCGCCCCGGTCGGCGTCCGGGTCGGGCAGAGCTACCCGTTCGCCCCACCGGTGGGGCTGATGTTCGTGCTGTGGGACGACGCCGCGGTCCGGCACTGGCTGCAGAAGGAGCCGACCATCCCGCTGCGCACCGACAGCGCCCGCCTGGACCGGGTGATCGCCGAATGCCGCAGGTCCGGGTACCTGGTCGAGCGAATGACCCCCGGGGGCCGGCGGCTGTACGCGCTGATGGCCGGCATGTCGAACACCTTGCCCGACGAACTGCGGGCCCTGTTGGGCGAACTGGTCTCCGACATCGGGGAGCGGGTCTACCTGCGCGGCGAAGACGATGCCGACCAGCGTCACGACGTCAGCGTCATCGCCGCACCTGTCTATGACCATCACCGACGACAGGTCATGGTCGCCACGCTGCAGATCGGCACGGCACTCACAGATGACGAGATCGATTCGCGTGCACACGAATTGGTGCAGACCGCCAACGCCGTGACCCAGCTGCTGGGCGGAAAGCCGGTTTCGCCCACCGGGCGACGGGGGTAGCCTCGACCTCGTCTGAGGAGCCCGTCATGAGGATGAAGACGTTCGCCGCCGCCGCGGCACTGGCCGTCGGCCTGGGAGCCGTCGCTTCGCCGGCCACCGTCGTGGCTGACCCATCACGATGATTGGTGGCTGCCCGGAGATCCACCGGGCCAGAATCCGTTCAGCTGACCGAGGCCAGCGCGAACGGTAGCACCTCGGCCGCGCCGGCGGACCGCACCATCCGGGCGGCCATCGTCATGGTCCAGCCGGTGTCGATCAGGTCGTCGACGAGCAGCACGGTGGCACCGTCGACGGCCGGTGCCGTCTCCCAGGCGCCGTGCAGCGCCGCCACCCGGTACGCCGAGTTCGCCGCGGTCACCGGCCGGTGTCCGGGCGAATAGTGCAGTACCCCGAGGTTGTCTAGTCTGCCGACCTCGGCCAGTCGCGCCGCCAGGGACCGGATCAGGATCGGGTGGGTGGCCGAGTCCAGGGCCAGCACGGCGGTGGGCCGGTGCGCCCAGTCCCAGGCCTTCAACACCGCGACCGCCGCACTCACGACGTCGTCGGATACCTCGGCGTCGGGTTCGGCCAACAGCTTGCGCAACCGCGCACCCCAGCCCAGGTCGGTCAGCCGCCCGATGACCCGGCCGGGCGCGGGACCGTCATTGATCTTCCCGGACAGTTCGATGCCCACCTTGCCCAGCCCGGTGGGCCACTGTTTGCGCGCGGTGATCTCGACACCGGGGCGCATCAACCGTTCCCGGGTGGTCTCGGCCTCCCCGGCGTCCACCTCGGCGCGGTACCGTGACCCGGCGCAGTTGTCACAACGGCCGCAGGGAAGTGGGCCGAGCTCCGGGTCGTCGAGTTGCTTGCGTAGGAACGACATCCGGCACTCGGTGGTGTTCTGGTAATCGATCATGGCCTGCTGTTCGCGGTTGCGGGCCTCCTCCAGGCGGCGGTAGCGGGGTTCGTCGTACACCCAGGGCTGGCCGGTCCCGATCCAGCCGCCCTTCACCCGGCGCACCGCACCATCGACGTCGAGCACCTTCAGCACCATCTCAAGCCGGGACCGGTTCAGGTCCACCAGCGGTTCCAGTGCGGCGGTCGATTGCGCGCGGTCGGTCTCCAGCGCCCCGATCACGTTGCGTACCATGGCTTCCGAAGGGAACGCCACCGACGCAAAGTAGCGCCACACCTCGGCGTCCTCACGGCCCGGTAGCAGGATCACCTCGGCGCTGTCGGTGGAGCGCCCGGCGCGACCGACCTGCTGGTAGTAGGCGATCGGCGAGGATGGCGCGCCCAGGTGGACCACGAAACCGAGGTCAGGTTTGTCGAACCCCATGCCCAGTGCCGAAGTGGCGATCAACGCCTTGACCCGGTTGTGGATGAGATCCTCTTCGAGTTGTTCCCGTTCGGCTGATTCCGTGCCGCCGGTGTACGCAGCGACGGTGTGCCCCCGGTCCCGCAGCAGCGCGGCGATGTCATTGGCCTGCGCGACGGTGAGGGTATAGACGATGCCCGATCCGGGCAGCGAATCCATATGCGCGGCAAGCCAGGCCGCACGTTGGGCCGGACCGCCGGCCTGCACGACCGACAGCCGCAGCGACTCCCGGTCCAGGCCACCGCGCAGCACCAGCGTGTCCGCACCCCCGACGCCCAACTGCGCCGCCACGTCGGCGACCACCCGGTCGTTGGCCGTCGCGGTCGTGGCCAGCACCGGGATGCCGTCGCCCAGTTCGGCGATGAGGGTGCGGATGCGCCGGTAATCGGGCCGGAAGTCATGCCCCCAGTCCGAGACGCAGTGCGCCTCGTCGACCACCACCAGCCCCGCATCGGCGGCCAGGGCGGGCAACACCGCATCCCGAAAGTCCGGATTGTTCAGACGTTCCGGGCTGACCAGCAGCACGTCCAGCTCACCGGTGCCGACCCGCTGGTGCACGGTGTCCCACTCGGTGACGTTGCTGGAGTTGATGGTCGCGGCATGCACACCCGCCCGCTCGGCGGCGGCCACCTGGTTTCGCATCAGCGCGAGCAACGGGGAGACGATGACGGTCGGCCCGCGCCCCGCCGCCCGTAACAGTTTCGCGGCGATGAAGTACACCGCGGATTTTCCCCAGCCGGTGCGCTGGACCACCAGGGCGCGTCGGCGCGCAACGACCAACGCCTCGATCGCAGCCCACTGGTCGTCGCGCAGTACCGCATGCGGGCCGGCCAGCTGTTCGAGAATCGCCTGTGCGTCGGCTCGCGTCACCGGGGCCAGTCTAGTCATGCACGTGGCGCGCGGGCCGCCCTCGGCGCGAGAGCCCGGCACGATCTGCCCGGTAGCCTCGCTGGTATGGACAAGATTGACGCCAGTGCACTCAAGGGCGTCTCCGAAACCGCGTTGCTGACGCTCAACGGACGGGCATACCAGGCCCGCCACTCCGACGCCATCATCGACGATCCCATGGCCATCCGCCTCGTCGACGCCATCGACTTCGATTTCGACAAGTTCGGCCGCCGGGGTCAGGAGATGGCGGTGCGCTCGCTGGCCTTCGACCGGGCCGCAAAGGCGTACCTGTCGACGCATCCTTCGGCCACCGTGGTCGCCCTGGCGGAGGGCTTCCAGACCAGTTTCTGGCGGCTCAGCAGCGCGCTACCGGAGGCAGACTTCCGCTGGCTCACCGTTGATTTCGAGCCCATCATCGAACTGCGGCAACGCCTGCTGCCACCATCGCCGCGGATCACCAACCTGGCGCAGTCGGCGCTGGACTATTCCTGGATGGACCGGGTGGACACCGGCAACGGGGTGTTCCTCACCGCGGAGGGTCTGCTGATGTACCTACAGCCCGACGAGGCGATGGGCCTGATCACCGAGTGCGCCAAGCGTTTTCCCGGCGGGCAGATGGTCTTCGACCTGCCGCCGATCCTGGTCAAGAAGTTCGCCCCGAAGGGAATGCGCGCCACCCGCCGGTACCGGGTACCGCCGATGCCGTTCAGTCTGTCGCCGAACCAGCTGGCCGATCTGGCCAACACCGTCCCCGGCATCCGGGCGGTACACGATCTACCGATGCCGCGGGGCCGGGGGCTGGTGTTCGACAAACTGTTCCCGGCGTTCTGGCAGTTCGGGCCTACCAAGCAGATCCGCGGGGCCTATACACTCCTCGAATTCGGCTGAATCCGAACGGAGGCCACCATGACAGGCACGCGCTCCTACACGCTGCTGCGGGTCATGCTCGTGGTGTTCGGAATCCTGATGCTGCTGCTGTATCCCCTTGCCGCGGTATGGCCGTCCGGGTGGGCCTGGCATACCGGTGCCCCACACCAGTCCGACTATTTCATGATGATCGTCGGGCTGTACGCGACGCTGGGCGTCTTCCTGTGCAACGCCGCACGACGCCCGGAGGCGCACCTGAGCCTGATCTGGTTCACGGTGTGCTCCAGCGTCGTGCACGCCGCCATCATGGCCGTGCAATCCTTCGGCGCCGGCCGTCACCACGGCCATCTGGCCGGAGATGTCCCGGCGCTGTTGCTGGTCGCCGTGGTGCTGACTGTCCTCGTCCGGTCCGCCGGTCTGCGGCGGACCGTCGAGGACGTCAGCAACCGAGCCCCGTCTTAGGCGTTGGCCTCCTGCTCGCGTTTGATTTCCAGGGCGATGTCGATGAGTTGGTCTTCCTGGCCGCCGATCAGTTTGCGCTGACCCGCCCGGTGCAGCAGCTGATGCGCCGGCACACCGTAGCGCTCGGACTGGCGGATGGCGTGCTTGAGGAAGCTGGAGTACACCCCGGAGTACCCCATGATCAGCGCATTGCGGTCCAGCAGGCACTCCGCCGGCATCGCCGGGGCGACGACCTCTTCGGCGGCATCGGCGATGTCGAAAAAGTCGATACCGGTCTTCACACCGATCTTGTCGAACACCCCGATCAGCGCCTCCACCGGCGCATTGCCGGCACCCGCACCGAACCGGCGACACGACCCGTCGATCTGCTTGGCCCCGGCGCGGACCGCCTCGATCGAGTTCGCCACACCGAGGCCGAGGTTCTCGTGACCGTGAAAACCGACCTGAGCATCCGACCCCAACTCCGCGACCAGCGCCGCGACCCGGTCGGCGACCCCGTCCAGGACCAGCGCGCCGGCCGAGTCCACCACATAGACGCACTGGCAACCGGCATCGGCCATGATCCGGGCCTGGGCCGCCAATTTCTCCGGGGAGATGGTGTGGCTCATCATCAAAAACCCGACGGTCTCCAACCCGAGTTCGCGGGCCAGCCCGAAATGCTGGATCGACACATCGGCCTCGGTGCAGTGGGTGGCGATCCGGCAGATCTCGCCACCGTTGTTCTGCGCCTCCTTGATGTCCTCCTTGGTACCCACACCGGGCAACATCAAAAAGGCGATCTTGGCTTCCTTCGCGGTCTCGGCCGCAAGCTTGATCAGTTCCTGCTCAGGGGTTTTCGAGAACCCATAATTGAACGACGAACCGCCCAGCCCGTCACCATGGGTCACCTCGATCACCGGCACACCAGCGGTGTCCAGCGCGGCCACGATCGAGGCCACCTCGTCCTTGGTGAACTGATGCCGCTTGTGATGAGACCCGTCGCGCAGCGAGGTGTCGGTCATCCGGACATCCCAGATGGGATTGAAGAAGATCTCATCGATGCCACTCATGCCTGAGCTCCTGCCGAAATTCGTTCCTTGGCGATCTCCTCGCCGACCTTCGTCGCCGCGGCGGTCATGATGTCCAGATTTCCCGCGTAGGGCGGAAGGTAATCACCGGCACCCTCCACCTCGACGAACGTGGTCACCACATGCTGGCCACCGTTGACCACCGACGGCTCGTCGAACTGCGGCTCATTGAGCAACCGGTAGCCCGGCACATAAGTCTGCACCTCGGCCACCACCTCCTTGATCGACGCGGTGATCGCCGCGTGATCGGCATCCTCGGGAATCGCGCAGAAGATGGTGTCGCGCATGATCATCGGCGGATCCGCCGGATTCAAGATGATGATCGCCTTACCGCTGCGCGCCCCACCGATATGCTGCACCCCCGCGCTCGTGGTCTTGGTGAACTCATCGATGTTCGCCCGCGTACCCGGGCCCGCCGAAGCCGAAGACACCGACGCCACGATCTCGGCATATGGCACATCAACCACCCGCGACACCGCGTACACCATCGGGATCGTCGCCTGCCCACCGCACGTCACCATGTTGACATTCGGCGCGTCCAGATGCGCCCGCAAATTCGCCGGCGGAATCACCCCCGGCCCCACCGCCGCCGGAGTCAAATCAATCGCAGTGATCCCGGCCGCCTCATACCGCGGCGCAGCATCGCGATGCACATAGGCGCTGGTCGCCTCGAACACCAGATCAGGCTTCTCGGCCTGACTCAACAGCCAGTCCACCCCCTCATGACTGGTCTGCAACCCCAACTTACGGGCCCGCGCCAACCCCTCGGACTCCGGATCGATACCGATCATCCAGCGCGGCTCCAACCAGTCCGAGCGCAGCAACTTGTACAACAAATCGGTACTGATATTTCCCGACCCGACAATCGCAACCGACAACTTATCGGCCATGAACGGCTCCCTAACTTCGTTCGTGAAACTCGAAAAACCTCATTCAAAAGACAGTTTGACTGAACCTAGCCCGTCGAAATCTGCTACGAAATCGTCACCGGGACGTGCATCTATCGCACGCATGCACGCGCCCGGCAACACGACGTCGCCGGCCTTAAGCCGCACCCCGAACTGGTCGACCTTGCGAGCCAGCCACGCCACCGACGTGACCGGGTTGCCCAGCACCGCGTCGCTGCGCCCCTCGGCGACCACCTCACCATTGCGCTTCAGCACGGCGTTGATGTTCTTGATGTCTATGTCCTTGGGCGACACCCGTTCCGGGCCCAGTACCCACCCGGCCGAGGACGCATTGTCGGCGATCGTGTCGCACAACTTGATCTTCCAGTCGGTGATCCGGGTGTCGATCAACTCGATCGACGGCGCGAACGCGGCGGTCGCGGCCAGTACGTCGTCCTCGGTGCACCCCGCGCCGGGGAGGTCGTCGGCCAACACGAATCCCACCTCCACCTCGACGCGCGGATACAGGAACCGGCCGGCCGCCACCGGAGTGTCCTCGAAGACCTCCATATCGGCGAGCAGATGACCGTAGTCGGGCTCGTCGACGCCCATCATCTTCTGCATCGCCTCGCTGGACAGGCCCACCTTGTGCCCGATCACCCGCGCGCCTTCGGCGACCCGCTGCCGGATGTTGATCAGCTGGATCTCGTATGCGTCGACCACGTCGATGTCGGGATACCGATCCGTCAGCGGGGTGGTGGGCACCCGGCTACGCTCCGCCTGAGCCAGATCGGCAGCAAGCTCGTCACGGACCTCGGCACTGAGCATCTTGGTGAATTCCCCTCGTAATCTCATTAGGCCCTCGACCGGCACAGTTGCGGGCCTGTTGTCGAAAGGCACTGCAATTCTATAACGTGTTCTACATGACTGGACAGGAGTACGACGTAGTCGTGGTCGGTAGCGGCGCTGCCGGCATGGTCGCCGCCCTCACCGCTGCTCACCAGGGCCTCTCGACAGTAGTCGTAGAAAAGGCTCCGCACTATGGCGGTTCCACTGCGCGGTCAGGTGGTGGGGTATGGATCCCGAACAACGAGATCCTCAAGCGCGACGGGGTCAAGGACACTGCCGAGGAGGCCCGCAAGTACCTGCACGCCATCATCGGCGACGTGGTGCCCGCGGAGAAGATCGACACCTACCTGGACCGCGGTCCGGAGATGCTGTCCTTCGTGCTCAAGCACTCCCCGCTGAAGCTGTGCTGGGTGCCGGACTACTCCGACTACTACCCGGAGACCCCCGGAGGCAAGGCCAGCGGCCGCTCGGTCGAGCCCAAGCCGTTCAACGCCAAGAAGCTCGGCCCCGACGAGAAGGGCCTGGAGCCGCCGTACGGCAAGGTGCCGATGAACATGGTGGTGTTGCAGCAGGACTACGTCCGGCTCAACCAGCTCAAACGGCACCCGCGGGGCGTCCTGCGCAGCATCAAGGTGGGCGTGCGTTCGGTGTGGGCCAACGCCACCGGCAAGAACCTGGTCGGCATGGGCCGCGCGCTCATCGCCCCGTTGCGGATCGGCCTGCAGAAGGCCGGGGTGCCGGTGCTGCTGAACACCGCGTTGACCGACCTCTATGTGGAGGACGGTGTCGTCCGCGGCATCTACGTTGTCGATGCGCGCGACTCCGCAAACGCCGAGCCCACCCTGATCCGGGCCCGCAAGGGCGTGATCCTGGGCTCCGGCGGGTTCGAGCACAACGAGCAGATGCGGGTCAAGTACCAGCGTGCCCCGATCACCACCGAGTGGACCGTGGGCGCGGTCGCCAACACCGGAGACGGCATCCTGGCCGCCGAAAAGCTGGGCGCGGCACTGGAATTGATGGAGGATTCCTGGTGGGGTCCGACCGTCCCACTGGTGGACGCGCCGTGGTTCGCCCTGTCCGAGCGCAACTCCCCCGGATCGATCATCGTCAATCTGTCCGCCAAGCGGTTCATGAACGAGTCGATGCCCTATGTGGAGGCCTGCCACCACATGTACGGCGGCCAGTACGGCCAGGGACCCGGACCGGGCGAGAACGTGCCGGCCTGGCTGATCTTCGATCAGCAGTACCGCGACCGCTACATCTTTGCGGGATTACAGCCCGGCCAACGCATTCCGAAGAAGTGGCTGGAGTCCGGTGTGGTGGTCAAGGCCGACACCCTGGCCGAGCTCGCCGAGAAGACCGGGCTGAACGCCGATGCGTTGACGGCCACCGTCGACCGGTTCAACGGCTTCGCCCGATCCGGTGTCGACGAGGACTTCCGCCGCGGCGACAGCGCCTACGACCGTTACTACGGCGACCCGACCAACAAGCCCAACCCCAACCTGGGCGAGATCAAGCACGGCCCGTTCTACGCGGCCAAGATGGTTCCCGGCGATCTCGGCACCAAGGGCGGCGTCCGCACCGATGTGCACGGCCGTGCACTGCGTGACGACAACTCCGTGATCGAAGGGCTCTACGCCGCAGGTAATGTCAGCTCGCCGGTGATGGGCCATACCTATCCCGGTCCGGGCGGGACCATCGGCCCCGCCATGACGTTCGGCTACTTGGCCGCTCTCCATCTGGCAGGAAAGGCATAACGTGCCCATCGACGTCGAAAAGGCGCTCGCCGCCGACCTGGATCCCATCGAGTTCTCCTGGACCAGCAGCGACATCCAGCTCTACCACCTCGGTCTCGGCGCCGGAGCCGACCCGATGGACGGACGCGAGCTGCGGTACCTGACCGACAACACCCCGCAGGTGCTCCCGACGTTCGGCAACGTCGCGGCCAGCTTCCACATGACCGAGGCACCGACGGTGCAGTTCCCCGGCATCGACATCGAGTTGTCCAAGGTGCTGCACGCCAGTGAGGGTGTCACCGTCCCGGCGCCCATCCCGCCCAGCGGGAAAGGCTGGTCCAAGCAACGGTTCACCGAGATCTGGGACAAGGGCAAGGCCGCCGTCATCGTGAGCGAAACGACGGTCACCGACGAGTCCGGCAACGTGCTCTGGACGACCAAGCGCTCCATCTTCGCCCGCGGCGAAGGCGGTTTCGGTGGCGAACGCGGCCCGTCCACCTCGGTGGATCTGCCCGACCGTGCACCGGACGCGGAGATCGCGCTGCCGACACTGCCGCAGCAGGCCCTGCTGTACCGGCTGTGCGGTGACCGCAACCCGCTGCACTCGGATCCCGCGTTCGCCAAGGCCGCCGGCTTCGACCGCCCCATCCTGCACGGGCTGTGCACCTACGGCATCGGATGCAAGGCCATCGTCGATCACTACCTCGACGGCGATGTAACCCGGGTCGGCACCTACGGAGCCCGGTTTGCCGGCACCGTCATTCCCGGCGAGACGCTGCAGGCCAACATCTGGAAGCAGGATGGTAAGTACATCGGGGTGCTGACCGCGCCGAGCCGGGACAACGCGGTCGTGCTGTCCGGCGTGGAGCTCATTCCGCTCTAGTAGACCAGGACGCCTGGACTACTGCGCGATCGCCGGCACCACCGGACGACCTTTGACGCAGATTCGTTCCAGGAGTAGCGCAGTGAGTTCGCCGATGCTCTTCGTTGCAGCTCGTCAGAGAGATCGGGCTCGCGGTCCAGCCTGTCGAGTTGGGCCGTCAGCGTCTCCGGGTCGTCGGGGTCGAAGTACAGTGCTCCGTCGCGGCAGACCTCCGGCAGCGCGGCGACATCCGAACAGAGGACCGGGCATCCGAGCGCCTGAGCCTCCAGCGGCGCCAGACCGAGCGTCTCATAGGCCGACGGCACGATCGCCGCGCGCGCATGCCGGTACAACCAGGCCAGGTCGGCGTCCGTCAACGGTTGGGGCGCCACCACGCAATCCCCCGAACTGTTGACGGTGCCGCGTTTCCGGCCCTTCGCAGCCAGCCCCACAACCACGGCCCGGCGGCCGGAATCGGTGAGTGCCCGAGCAGTCGAGAGCACATTCATGTTTGGCGCTGAGGAGCCGAAGACGAGGAATTCCGCGCCGGTCCATGCCAGTGGCGGCCGGGTCGGATTCACCCCTGTCAGGGTGTCCGCCCCCTGCGTCACGATGAACCGGTCGACATCGATACGCAGGACGTCGGACAGTTCGTGTGCGGCGAACAGCGATGTCGTGGCCAGCCCGTCAGCCGTCCTGCCCAGCCACCAGCAGGCCAGGTACCGGAGCAGAACTTTCGTCCGCGGAAATCCGGCGGGCCGCCGGAACAGCACAGCCTCGTGCATCGTCACCAGTTGCCTGCGCTTGAGCAGCGGCGCCGTCCCCGCGAAGGTGAGCAGCACCTGCCCGGCGGTCACCAGGGGCAGATGGACCTGTTCGAACAGGCTGCCGGCGACTCTTGCCGGCCGGACCTCGATGCGGGGGCAGTCAAGCCACTGCGGCAAGGGTCGGATCACACCCGCCGGGACATGGACGACCAGATCCCAGATATCCATAGCTGCAATGGCTTTCACCATCGCGGCGGCATAGCGCGACTCATCACGGGGGCCGCACGCAAGCCACGCCCCGTTGATGTGCACGCATCCCCGCGCCGGCCGGTCGCGATCCGGACGCTGCCACAGGAGCAGCCTCGAAAAGAGAATGGCCAGAGCGAGGTACACGACATCACTATCGGGTAGCAGCCGGTTTCTGGTACATAGACCGGAGGGTTTAAATCTCAACTCGTCCGGGACTGGTTCTCCGGCGTGACAATGTCGTACCGCATGGTCTGAGCGAGGGCTACCGCTTGCGCACGGGAACTCACGCCGAGCTTCGTCAACAGGCTGTGCACATGGTTCTTCACCGTGTGCACCGCAATCGAAAGCTGCAGTGCGATGTCCCGATTGGACAGCCCCTGGGTCAGCATGCCGAGGATCTGGTCCTCCCGCGCGGTGAGAACTAGACCCTTCGGCGCGGGACTCTGCTGCGCAGCTAACGCAGACAGCCTGCGCATCAATATCGCCGACACTCGCGGTGAGCAAACCGATTGGCCGGCAGCGACCTTATCCACCAGCTCGAGCAGATCGTCGAAGGATTCGGTACGCGTGTGATACCCGGCCACGCCGGCTTCGGCGCAGGCGATCACTCCCGACTCGTCATCGTCGGGGACCCCCAACACGACAACCCGCAACTGTGGATCCGTTGCCAATGCCACGCCGACGAGCGCGGCACTGTCCGCGGTGGCGATGTTGACGAGCGCGATGTCGACCGCGCCCTCCCGGATGGCCCGCACCACCGTCGCCAGGTCCCAGGCGAAGCCGACCACCCGGATACCGCTGCTGGTCAGGGCACCGGCCAAGCTGTAGCGATAGAGGATGCAGTCATCGACGATCAGCACGCGCACGTCGCGACGAGGTTTGCAGCCCTCGGCATCCATCACCGCCACCGCCACCGGCGCCGGCGCCACGTTCAGCGCTGGTGGCCCCCGGAATACCAACCCTCGCGAACCATGATTCGAGTGCCCGGCGTGGGCATCTCCTTCCACGTACCTGCGCCCCGACCCGACTGATCCGCTGTACGCGGATTCCGCCGGGCGCGCGACCGACCCATAAGCCTTCACAATCGTTCCCCCGTGATCAGTTCGGACACATTCGATCAACTGAACGCCCGTCCACTCCGTCCGCTAGGCCCGCCAGAGCGGACGTAACTGGGCAAACTTTACAGAGTTAGGCAGATATAGCTAACAATCTTGCCTCGGCGGCAGCAGGCCCTCCCACCAGAACCTGCCCGGGCGTCACCCCATGTGTTGTTGTCATCCCACCGAGCCGGACCAGGGTCTAGAGTCATCGGCTAGCAAAGACAGTAATTTACGCAAGCAGCAATCCGCAAGCATTTTCGATAACTAGATCTGCAGTTCTAGCGAATTCAAGGACCTTCGGCGGGCACACTGAGGTGTCTAGTCCAAAGATCCAGAATCCGAAGGGGTGGATCGAGACCATGGTGGCGGTACCCAGCACCGCGCCCGGACCTGTGCGCGTTGGGTACGAGCGTCAGATCACCCTTCCTTGCGGAGGTCGCACACCCGGCAGCGAGCCCACGACGCGTGTCCACCACCGGCCGTCATCGACTCCGCAACCGGCCCTGCCCGTGCCCCGCGAATGGCCGCGAAACGCACCTCGACGCTCGACTGTGCCTTCGCTGGCGGACGGCTACCCGGCCGAACTGCGCAGACCGCCCTGCACGCACATATCCTCGGCAGGGAGACCATGCACCGACTGAACGGACTGGCCCGCGCATTTGTCACGCTGGCGGACACACTGGTGGCCGACTTCGACATCGCCGAGCTGGCACAGCAACTGGTGAACAGCGCCACGTCGCTACTGAGGGTGGATGCCGCCGGAATCGTGCTGGCCGACACGCACGGCAGCCTTGAGGTGCTGGCGTCCGGTAGCGAGCAGCCACGCCTGTTGGAGTTTTTCCAGATCCGTAGCGGTGCCGGACCCTGTTTGCTGGCTTTCCGAACCGGCGAACTGGTCGTCACCGAGGACCTCAGGGAGACCGTCGAGGTGTGGCCGGAATTCGCCGCACGTGCGGTGGAAGCCGGCTTTCTCTCCGTGCACGCTTTTCCGCTGCGATTACGGGACGAGCGAATAGGCGTGCTGAACCTGTTCTGCTACGAACCCGGCCCGTTGGATGCCACCGACTACGCCGTCGGTCAAGCGCTCGCCGATGTCGCGACGATCGGCATTCTGAACCAGAGAATTGCCGCGCGATCGGGTGTCCTGAACCTGCAACTGCAGGCCGCGTTGAGTAGCAGAACCGTAATCGAGCAGGCTAAGGGCGTGTTGTCCGAGCGCGGCAAGATCGACGTAGACCGGGCCTTCGCTCTGATGCGCGGCTACGCGCGGAGAACCAACGCTCGGTTGATCGACGTCGCACGTTTGGTCGTCGACGGGGCGGATACCGCCGCCATATTGGAACCCGACCGGGCGTGGTCTCGGACCGACAGGTGACCTGCACCCGGCATGACGCCGGGGCTCCCGCTCATCCGAATTTGCTTGGACGACTACGGCTTCAGAAAAGGGTATGGGTGCCGGCCATCCGTACCCGACACCCATACCCGCCCCATCAGGTCAACGAAGCCTGCCCAGCCGACGCCTAGGCGTCCCCGCCACCGTCGCTGCCGGATGAGCCGCCGGATCCACTTCCGCCGCCGGAACCGCCGCTATCGGCGGAGCCACTCGACGTGCCGCCGCCCGGGTCGCCGGCAGATTCGCCGGCGCCGCTGCCGTTGGACGACTCGTGCTCTGCAGAGGGTGTCGACGGCGACGACGACTGTGTCGCCGGTGCCTCCGGCGAGCTTGTCGAAAGGGAATCCTCGGCAGCCTGCTGCACCGAGCCGCCGGGCTCGATCTTGTTGTCGAAGGTGATGTCATCGGATGCCTGCCGGGTCGGTTCCACCGAGGGCGTCGGCGAGTGCGTCGGCTCGGGGGCCAGGGACGGCGCAGAGGCGAGTTCCACGCTGCTGGGCTCCGCAACCAGGGCCGGCGCGAAGTCCATCTGCACCATCATCGTCATGGGCAGTGGCGCAGCCGGAGGGGGCGGAGGCGGAGGGGGTGCCGTGAAGGTGGAAACGAAAACGCCGGCCAACGCGTCGAACTGAGAGGTCACCGTCATCTGCGCACCGCCCGGCGCCACCGGCACGGATTCCGCCGCCATGATCGACGTCGCCGTTGTTTCGTCGACGGCCGGGGTGCGTACCGCGTACACGACGTTGCCGCTCACCTTGACCACCTGAACCTGGTCCGAGGTTCCCGGCACCGACGCCACGTCGACCTTGTCCAGCTGGGCCTTGACATCACCGACATCGGACGTCCCGTAGAACACCGAGTCCAGCATGATGTTGAGGTCCACGAGGTCGGGATGCTGCAGCAGCTGAACAAGGACCGAATCGGGCAGTTTCAGCAGTGCCTGGATCTTCGCCTCGAGTTCCGCTTGATCCAACTCGTCCGATTGGGCGTAGAGGATACTCAGCAGCGCCTCCAGTTTCGATCGGATCGGTATCACGGTCACATCGATCGCCGAGCTGGCGTAACGAATTCCCGAGGATCCGGCCATCGAGACCGGCATGACTTCGACGTCGGAGTCGTTGAGAGTCAGCGCCATCAATGGCGAGCCGGGTTCGATGTCGAGCTCCGCGTGATTGATCACGGACGGCCGCGGCGCCGACAGCTCTGGCAGCGGAACGTAGGTTCCGGACTCGACGGTCGACGGGAACAGCGCCCACGAGGAGACGATGATTCCCGAAACCGCAAGAATGGCAATCAGTTCCCGGCCATTGGCGGGATACGCATGGTTCCGTGTCGGCGGTTCCATCAACACGCGTGGCTCACCCGTCTCCGGCGACGAAGAAGGCACCCCGTCTGCCCGAGTCAAGATATTCGAGTCCATCTGAACATCACCCGCCCCGGCCCCCAAGCGCCGTCTGAAGCGCCGCGAACTGTCAGCGTAGGACTTTGCTGTTCTGCGTGTCAATGACGTGCACGATGATGACTTGCATCGCGGGTACCTACTGTCCGAGAACATGCATCCATACCCTGGCGGTCCGGCCAAATCCCATCACCTGAGCACGGAAGAAGGCCACAAGAGCTCGGGGTTCTCCTTGCATTGCTGCCTTTTCGTCGATGCAGTGCGAGCGCGAGGCCTACATATCAAGATCGCGGTCGGCCCGAATCAGGCCCCAGGCCGGTACGCGGAGTCTTGCGGAGTCGTCCTGTCGGGGCCAGCAGGGCCTAGCCATTCAAGGGTTGCTGAAGCTCACTCCATAAGATCCCCATCCAAGGACTGATCCCGAACTGAATCCTTCGGATCAAGGCGACTAGATACTTCGATGCCCACAACTGGCCCACCACCTGCCCCGGCGCCGTCCAGAACGTTTGCCAAATCTGCATAACCGGCACACTTCGACGCCGCGACCTCGCCAAAACCCCGTCATTGCAACGGGAACAGTTTTGCTTCTTGGCGGGTACGCCGACGCCCGGCATGAGGCTGTTTCTCTTTGCTGGAAGTCGGTACCCTGAATCGAAACGTCGGGCGAACCGACTGATCGACACTGTGAAATGCCGGGGGGCGGGTGTGCAGTCGATGGTGAGCGGGGGCAGTTGACTGTGGTCGACATCGTTGATTCCTACGAGCTATCTCCATTGCAGCAGGGGATGTTGTTCCATGCGCTGAGCACGTCAGGCTCGGGCGTCGACATCGAGCAGATCTTCTTCGCGCTCGACGAACGGCTCGATGTGGCGATGTTCGTGCAAGCAATGCGCGAAGTGATGGCGCGCTACCCCGTGATGCGTACGCGGTTGCGCTGGAAGGACGTCGGGGAACCGTGCCAGGAAGTACTGGCGCAGCCCGAGATGCCCACCACGGTCGCCGACTGGAGCGACGTACCGCTGGAGGTGGCCCAGCGGCGCTTCGATGCCTATGTTCGGGCGGATCGCCACCGCGACTTCGATTTATCGCGTGCGCCGACGATGCGGTTGTTCATTGCCCGGTTCCCGGGTGAACGATCACGGGTGCTGTACACGTTCCACCACGTGATTGGTGACGGACGCTCGTTCATCGCATTGCGTGAATGGCTCATGTTCTACGACGCCGCCAAGAATGGCGAAGTGCTGTCGCTACCGCCGGCACGTCCGTTCCGCGACTACATCGCATGGCACCGTTCCCTGGATTCCACAGCCGCCGAACAATTCTGGTGCGCCCGGCTGGCCGACTTCGATACCCCGACTCCGCTCGGGGCCGATGCGCCCAGCCGCCCCGCTACCGACGAAAAGTTCGAGTCGATCGAGCATCGCTTCTCGAGGTCGGTCTCCGACGGGCTTCGAGACGCAGCCGAGCTTGCGGGCGTCACGGTGAACACGTTGGTACAGGCGGGGTGGGCGGTGTTGTTGCACCGGTACAGCGGCGAGTCCGATGTCGTGTTCGGCACCACCCGCGTCGGCCGCAGCGGATTGGACGGTGCTGACCGGATTGTCGGACCGCTGTTCAATACGCTGCCGTTGCGCGCGAAGGTGGATGACGATGCCGCGATCGTGCCCTGGTTACAGTCGCTGCGTGCCGAGCAGATCGCGGTGCGGCCTTTCGAGCACGCCGCGCTGGCGACCGTACAGGCATGCAGTGGAATCACCCGCGGCAACAAACTGTTCGAGAGCATTCTGGTCTACGACCATAAAACCCTCGACACACTCCTGCGGACTCCGGGACGGCGATTCCATTACGTCGGGCAGACGAACTTCCCGCTGACGCTGCGGGCGTGGGGCGACGCCGGCGACGGCGAGATGTTACTCCGGTTGGAGTATTCGACGCAGCGTTTCGCCGAGGTGGTGATCACCCGGATGCTGAGGCACCTGGCGAACGTGCTGACCGGTTTGGCCGACCCACACTGCACCCGAATCGGCGACCTGGGCCTCCTGAACCCCGGGGAGCGTATCGATCTCGTGGGTGCCGGGCCGATTCCGGCGGTCGTCACCAGTGATGAAACTCTTCATGCCGGGTTTGCCCGGCAGGTCGCTGCCAATCCGGACGCGATCGCGTTGAGCGCCCAGACCCCTACTGGCCGCATGGAATTGAGCTACGCCGAACTCGACGCCCGCGCCGAGGCGATCGCCTCCCACCTGCGCGAGCTGGGCATCGGCGCCGGACAGGTCGTCGGGTTACGCGCCGAACGCAGCCCCGACGTCGTCATCGGCATCCTGGCCATCCTCAAAGCCGGCGCCGCCTACCTGCCCATGGACCCCCTCTACCCCACCGACCGCATCGCGTTCATGCTCGCCGACGCCGCCGTGCGCGTGGTGCTGACCCAGCACACCTTCCTCGACGAACTGCACACACTGCCCGTGCACACCGTGTGCCTCGATCAACCACTACCACCGGTCACCACACCCACACCAGCACCGGCCCAAGCCACCAGCGCAGACCTGGCCTACGTCATGTACACCTCCGGATCCACCGGAAATCCCAAGGGCGTACGCGTCACTCACCACAACGTGCTGCGCCTGTTCGCCGCCACCATCCCGCACTTCGGTTTCGGCCCCGACGACGTCTGGACCCTGTGGCACTCCTACTCATTCGACATCTCGGTCTCCGAACTATGGGGCGCGCTGCTGACCGGCGCCCGCCTTGTCATCGTCACCCAGGACACCAGCCGCGACCCAGCCGCCTTCCGCGCCCTCGTCGAACGCGAACACGTCACCGTGATGAGCCAAACCCCCACCGGATTCCAAGCATTCATCGACATCGACCACACCACACCACCAGCGGACTTCACCCTGCGCTACATCCTGCTCTGCGGCGAAGCGCTGCACCTGCAATCCCTGCAACCCTGGTTCGACCGCTACGGCGACCGCACCCCGCAGATCATCAACATGTACGGCCCCACCGAGGCCACCCTCTACGTCACACACCAACGCATCACCCAAGCCGACCTCGACGCCGGCGCCGGCAGCATCATCGGCACACCCCTGCCCGACATCCGGATCTACCTACTGGATCCCCGCGGCGAACCCGTCCCCACCGGCGTGGCCGGCGAACTCTACATCGCCGGTGCCGGCGTGGCCGCCGGCTACCTCAACCGCCCCGACCTCAACACCGAACGCTTCCTGCCCGACCCCTTCCACGGCGGACCCATGTACCGCACCGGCGACCTGGCCCGCCGCCTCCAACACGGCGAACTCGAATACCTCGGCCGCATCGACCAACAAGTCAAAATCCGTGGCTTCCGCATCGAACTCGGCGAAATAGAAACCACCATCGCCGCACACCCCGCCGTCCACCAGGTCGCCGTCATCGACCACGAAAACGCCCCCGGCGACAAAGAACTCATCGCCTACCTCGTGGCCCCCACCGCAGGACCCACACTCATCACCGACCTACGCCAAACACTGCGCGAACACCTACCCGAGTACATGATCCCCGCCCACTTCCACCACCTCGACGAACTCCCGCTGACCACCAGCGGAAAACTCGACCGCAAAGCACTACCCACCCCCACACACCAACGCAACCACACCACCACCGCATACACCGCCCCACGCAACCCCGCCGAACAAACCATCGCCGACATCTGGAAAGCCGTACTGCGCATCGACAAAGTCGGCCTCGACGACCACTTCTTCGAACTCGGCGGCGACTCACTACTCAGTATCAGGGTGCATACACAGCTGACCAGCAGACTGCATGCCAACCTGCCCATCATCGCGCTGCTGCAGTACCCCACCGTGCGCACACTCGCCCGCCACATCACCGGCCACCACAACCACAACACCACCGAGGCCACCATGACCCGGGCACGCAAACAACGCGAAGCCCTGGCACACCACCGTGAACTCACCGAGAGACGCTGACCATGCTCCTTTTCCGACACATCGGGAGGTTCGTCACCTCCACCGACAACGCGAAGAAGCGCCACGCCGTGCAACCGGTGATCCTGCATGAACGAGAGGCCTGAACATGAACGGGTTGATCGATGTGGCCGACAGCCATGAGTTGTCGCCGATGCAGCCAGTCGAGGAGTGACAGTGGGTAACTCGACTGACTTCAGCTGCATCGTCGTCGGTGAAGGCGCGCTCGCGATCAACTGCGCGAAGGCACTGCTCGACCGCGGCCATCGAATCATCGGGGTCATGCCGGCAGATCGCAGCCTTCGTGTCTGGTCTGAGTCAAATGGGCTTCCGACTGCCGGACCAGCCGAGGACATGACGGCCTTCTGCCAGCGCCAGGAGTTCGACTACCTCTTCAGTATCGTCAATTTCAAGATCATCCCGCCGGAGGTGCTCGCGATTCCTCGCCGCGGCGCGATCAATTTCCATGACGCGCCGCTGCCGAGATACGCGGGAATGAACGCGGTGTCGTGGGCTCTGATCAACGGTGAGCGGACGCACGCCGTCAGCTGGCACATGATCAGCGAGGAGATCGACGCCGGGGCGATCCTCAACCAGCGCGCAATCGAGATTGCGGACAGGGACACGGCACTCACGCTCAACGTGAAGTGCTACGAGGCGGGACTTGCTGCCTTCGCCGAGCTCATTCCGGCGCTCGAGACGGGGACCGCTCGACCATGGCAGCAGGACGCTGCCGATCGCTCCTACTTCTCGCGTCTCGACCGCCCTGCGCGCGGCGGTGTGATCTCCTTCTCCGACGATGCTCATCGGATCGATGCACTGGTGCGCGCACTCGACTTCGGCCCGTTTCGGAACCGCTTCTGCTCGGCGAAAGTCGCGATCGGCAATGAGTTCTACCTCGTGGGCACCGCTCGGCCACTAGATACCCGGTCGGAGAAGGCGCCAGGAACGATTCTGCGGTGCGGCGCCGGCGGCATCATCGTGGCGTCCGCGACCGACGACGTCGAGCTCGACGACATTCGGACGCTCGACGGTGCGCCGGTGACACCGACGAGCGTGGTCGCAAGGCACGGACTTGCCGAGGGGCGACAACTGTCGAGTTTCGACGCATCCGCATCGGCTCGACTCGAGAGCACCGAACTGGCGACCAGCCGGCACGAGGCATTCTGGGTGAAGCGCCTCGCCGAGTTGCGGCCGGCCGTCGTTCCGGTGCTGATACGCCGACAAGGCGAGCGGCGTCCCACGGCGCCGGCAGCACGTAGGGCACAACTCGCGCGCCCGGTGCTGGCGTACCTTGACCGGCACGACGACCTGAGCGCAGCGGATCTGGTGTTCTGCGCGTTCGGGGTCTACCTGTCGAGGATCGGCGATCTCTCCGCATTCGACGTCTGGGTTACCGATCCCGCGCTCATGCGGCTGGCCGCGGATGCTCCCGGCCTCGTCTCGGAGCGCGTTCCGGTTCGAGTGCAGGTGGCTCCGTCGCTTACGTGCGCGGAGGCCGTCGACACCGTTCGCGCAGCAGCTCGCAATGCCCGGGAGCGCGGTCCCTACGCGTTGGATCTGGCCGCGCGATATCCGAGCCTTCGGGATGCGGCGGGACCCGCGACAAGCGAGATTGCAGTCGAGGTGATGTTCGAAGCGGAGAGCGGATCGCGCCGTGTCCACCCGAACACGTTGACGCTCGTGCTGCCGCACGACGGCGACGAGTACGAGTGGCTCTACGACGCCGAGGCCGTCGACGCCGACACACTCGCGCGTATCGACCGCCACCTGTCTTCAGTTCTGGGTGAGATTGCCTGCGCTGCAGATGACGTGACGATCGATGAACTCAAGCCGGCACTTCTCACGCCGACCGAACGCGCGGAGCTTGTGGGGGCTGGGCCGGTTCCGGTGGTCCTCACCAGTGATGAGACCCTGCATGCCGGGTTTGCCCGGCAGGTCGCTGCCAATCCGGACGCGATCGCGTTGAGCGCCCAGACCCCTACCGGCCGCATGGAATTGAGCTACGCCGAACTCGACGCCCGCGCCGAGGCGATCGCCGCCCACCTGCGCGAGCTGGGCATCGGCGCCGGACAAGTCGTCGGGCTACGCGTCGAACGCAGCCCCGAAGTCGTCATCGGCATCCTGGCCATCCTCAAAGCCGGCGCCGCCTACCTGCCCATGGACCCCCTCTACCCCACCGACCGCATCGCGTTCATGCTCACCGACGCCGCCGTACGCGTGGTGCTGACCCAGCACACCTTCCTCGACGAACTGCACACACTGCCCGTGCACACCGTGTGCCTGGACCAACCACTACAAGACCAACCACTACCACCGGTCACCACACCCACACCACCACCGGCCGAAGCCACCAGCGCAGACCTGGCCTACGTCATGTACACCTCCGGATCCACCGGAAAACCCAAGGGCGTACGCGTCACTCACCACAACGTGCTGCGCCTGTTCGCCGCCACCATCCCGCACTTCGGTTTCGGCCCCGACGACGTCTGGACCCTCTGGCACTCCTACTCGTTCGACATCTCGGTCTCCGAACTATGGGGCGCGCTGCTGGCCGGCGCCCGCCTTGTCATCGTCACCCAGGACACCAGCCGCGACCCAGCCGCCTTCCGCGCCCTCGTCGAACGCGAACACGTCACCGTGATGAGCCAAACCCCGACCGGATTCCAAGCATTCATCGACATCGACCACACCGCGCCACCAGCGGACTTCGCACTGCGCTACATCCTGCTCTGCGGCGAAGCGCTGCACCTGCAATCCCTGCAACCCTGGTTCGACCGCTACGGCGACCACACCCCACAGATCATCAACATGTACGGCCCCACCGAGGCCACCCTCTACGTCACACACCAACGCATCAGCCAAGCCGACCTCGACGCCGGCGCCGGCAGCATCATCGGCACACCCCTGCCCGACATCCGGATCTACCTACTGGATCCCCGCGGCGAACCCGTCCCCACCGGCGTGGCCGGCGAACTCCACATCGCCGGTGCCGGCGTGGCCGCCGGCTACCTCAACCGCCCCGACCTCAACACCGAACGCTTCCTGCCCGACCCCTTCCACGGCGGACCAATGTACCGCACCGGCGACCTGGCCCGCCGCCTCCAACACGGCGAACTCGAATACCTCGGCCGCATCGACCAACAAGTCAAAATCCGTGGCTTCCGCATCGAACTCGGCGAAATAGAAACCACCATCGCCGCACACCCCGACGTCCACCAAGTCGCCGTCATCGACCACGAAAACGCCCCCGGCGACAAAGAACTCATCGCCTACCTCGTGGCCCCCACCGCAGGACCCACACTCATCACCGACCTACGCCAAACCCTGCGCGAACACCTGCCCGAGTACATGATCCCCGCCCACTTCCACCACCTCGACGAACTCCCGCTGACCACCAGCGGAAAACTCGACCGCAAAGCACTACCCACCCCCACACGCCAACGCACCCACACCACCACCGCATACACCGCCCCACGCAACCCCGCCGAACAAACCATCGCCGACATCTGGAAAACCGTACTGCGCATCGACAAAGTCGGCCTCGACGACCACTTCTTCGAACTCGGCGGTCATTCCTTACTTCTCGTGCGTGCGCACAGCCGACTCACGCACCATTTCCGAACCGACCTACCCGTGGTGGCACTGCTGCAGTACCCCACCGTGCGCACACTCGCCCGCCACATCGCCGGCCACCACAACCACAACACCACCGAGGCCACCATGACCCGGGCACGCAAACAACGCGAAGCCTTCGCCCACCAACGCAAACTCACCGGAAGACGCTGAATCCATGGCTTACTCTGAGGCTTACGATCCGCTCGACGGCATTGCGATCATCGGCATGGCCGGTCGCTTTCCGGACTCCCCGAGCGTGGCGGCACTGTGGCAGAACCTGCTCGACGGGCGCGAGTGCATTACTCGGTTCACGACCGAGGAACTCGAATCCGCGCACAACGAGGACGTGGCCGCGCGCACCAGCCCGAACTACGTCGGGTCGCGCGGCGTTCTCACGGGCGTGGACGAGTTCGATCACGAGTTCTTCGGCTTCACGCCCAGGGAAGCCGAGATCCTCGATCCGCAGCAGCGCCTCTTCCTGCAGGCCGCGTGGGAGGCGATCGAGGATGCGGGTCATGACCCAGGTCGCTTCGACGGACCCATCGGCGTGTTCGCCGGTGCGACGACCAACAGCTATTACCTGGAGAATCTGCTGTCGCGCAGGGATGTAACCGATCCACTCGGTCCCGTGATGATGATGATGGCGAACGGCAACGACTACCTCGCGACGCGGGTGTCGTACAAGTTCGATCTCACAGGTCCCGCGCTGAATATCCAGAACGCCTGCTCCACTTCGCTCGTCGCGGTGTGCACTGCGGTGCACAGCCTGCAGACGTATCAATGCGACATGGCCCTCGCCGGCGGTGTGTCGATTCTGTTGCCGCAGCGCCGCGGATATCTGCACCAGGAGGGTTCGATCCTCTCACCGGACGGCCATTGCCGTGCGTTCGACCGCGACGCCGCAGGAACGGTGTTCAGCAACGGGCTCGGCATCGTCGCGCTGCGTCGGCTACGGGATGCAATCGAGGACGGCGACACGATCTACGCCGTCGTCAAGGGAGCGGCGCTCAACAATGACGGCAGCCAGAAAGTTGGTTTCACCGCGCCCAGCGTCGACGGTCAGGCTCAGGTGATATCGATGGCACAGATGCTCGGCGGCATCGATCCCGACACGATCACATACATCGAAGCCCACGGCACCGGGACCACGCTCGGAGATCCGATCGAGATCGCAGGGTTGACACAGGCATTCCGCGCCGGCGGCGCCGAAGAGAACGCCTACTGCGCGATCGGTTCGATCAAGTCGAACATCGGACATCTGGATGTCGCGGCCGGCATTGCCGGCTTGATCAAGACATCGCTCGCCCTGCGTCACAAGATTCTTCCGGCGAGTATCAACTTCGAATCCCCGAATCCGAAGCTCGGTATCGAGAGCACGCCGTTCTTCGTGAACGCGGTTCGACGCGACTGGCCGGAAGGTCCGACGCCGCGCCGCGCCGGTGTCAGCTCGTTCGGCATCGGCGGAACCAACGCGCACGTCGTCCTCGAAGAGGCGCCACGGATCGAACCGGCGGCGCCCGCCTCGCGGCCGGAGCAGCTGTTGCTACTGTCGGCTCGCGACGCCGAATCCCTGGACTGCGCAGCACAAAACCTCAAGAGCCATCTCGAACAGGATCGTACGACCGAGCTTGCCGATATCGCATACACGCTGCAGGTCGGTCGAGGTCGGTTCAGCCACCGGCGCTCGATCGTCTGCCGGGATCGTGACGATGCGATTGCGCTACTGACGACCGCCGATTCAAAGCGCGTCCACGATTTCAGCGGGGACGGCGAGCCGCCGTCCATCGCGTTCATGTTTCCCGGCCAGGGCTCGCAATACGTCGATATGGGCCGCAGACTCTACGAATCCGAGGGGCTGTTCCAAGAGACGGTCGACGCGTGCGCCCAGGTGCTGCAGCCGGTGATCGGCGTCGACCTTCGCTCCGTGCTGTACCCCTGCGATACGGACCGCACGGCCGCACAGTCCGCGCTGACACAGACGGCGGTCACGCAGCCCGCTCTGTTCACGATCGAGTACGCGCTGGCGCAGCTCTGGATGTCCTGGGGTGTGAAGCCCGACGCGATGATCGGGCACAGCGTCGGAGAGTTCGTCGCCGCCTGCATCGGCGGAACTTTCACCCGGGACGACGCGCTGCTGCTCGTGGCGCGCCGTGCCCGACTCATGGAGGACATGCCCGCCGGAGCAATGTCGGCGGTGCGCGCCTCCGCAGACGAGGTCGCCGCCGAGCTGACACCGGGGGTGACGATCGCCGCCGTCAATGCGCCGCGACACACCGTGGTTTCCGGGGATCACGAGGCCGTCGCGGTGTTCGAGGCCAAGCTCGATGAGCTTCGACTCGCTCACCGGCGGTTGCAGACGTCACACGCGTACCACTCGCCGATGATGGAACCGGCGCTGGAGAGGTTCGCCGGTGTCGTCGCCGAGATGCCGCGTGCTGCACCGGCTTTACGATGGGTATCCAGCCTGACCGGGGCTCCCGTCACCGACGATGACGCGGTCGACCCGCAGTACTGGGCGCGCCAACTGCGCGAGCCGGTGATGTTCGCGCGCGGGATCGGGGGACTCATCGACCCCCGGCTCGCGCTGCTCGAGGTGGGCCCCGGGCAGGCGCTCACCTCGTTCGTTCGTCAGCACGACCGCCGTCTGCCGACACAGCTCATCGCGACGTCGCTGCACCCCGGCCAGGAATGCAGCGCGGACACCGACTACCTGCTCGCCGCTGCCGGGCAGCTCTGGGCGCGCGGCGTCGAGATCGACTGGCGCAGTTTGCACGGCGACGTGCCCCGGCGGCGGGTGCCACTACCCACGTATCCGTTCCGACGGCGACGTCACTGGGTCGATCCCAGTCCGCACGACAACGCGGTGCGCAAACCTGTGCAACCCGTGTCGGGCTCGGCGCACCCGGCCGTGACCGCTCCGACCCACTCTTCGCCGCACAACATCGCCGGCAGCGGCAGCCGCTCCGAAGCCCTGCTATCACGCCTGCAATCGCTGTTCGCCGACCTCTCCGGCGTCGACCCGGCGATTCTCATCCCCGACGCGACCTTCGTCGAAATCGGTTTCGACTCTCTGTTCCTCACACAGGCCGCCAGTGCGCTGCAGGCGCAGTTCTCGATCGAGATCACGCTGCGAACGCTGCTCGAGGAGGCCTCGACGCTGAATCTGCTGGCCGAGCGCATCCTGCCGACACTGCCCGAAGACGCGTTGCCGGATACGACACCGGTGGCCGTCGCTGACGTCGGCTCGCTCACCGCCATCTCCGAGCAGCTTGCGACCATCGGTCGCCGGCTCGACATGATGGGTGTGCACCCCGGTGCAGCAGCGCCGACAACCGCAACGGTTTCCCCGTCGGTGTCCGCCGGGCACACGTATCGACCAGCGAATCGCGATGCGTGCGTGGCATTTCTGCGCGAGGAACTACAGCTCACTGAGCAGCAACGCGCCATCGTGCCGTTGGAGGCCGGCGGCACGCGGACACCGATCTTCGCATTGGGTGGCCATAACGGCGACGTGTTCGCCTTTCGTGCGCTCGCGCAGCATCTCGGGCCGGACCAGCCCTTCTTCGGGCTGCAGCCACCTGGGCTCGCAGGAGGCAGCGAACCGCTGACAAGCGTCGAGGATATGGCTCGCCATTTTGCCGAACAGATCCGCTCATTCCGCCCCTCGGGGCCCATCACGGTCGCCGGCTACTGCGCCGGCGGCACGATCGCATTCGAGCTCGCTCGCGCCCTTGCGGTTTCAGGTGCGTATGTCACGAATATCATTCTGTTCGGCGCGCCGTACTACCCGTCGTACCGGCACCCCGTGACGTGGCAGATAGCCCAGGCTCGGGACTACACCAGCCGGGTCGGGATGCATGCCCGCGCGCTGCGCACACTGCCCGCGGTGGAGCGCGCTCCCTACATTGCCGAACGCACCCGCAGGCTGCTGGTCCCCCGCGAGCAGGTGCTCGATCCCGATGTGATTCGGCGCAGCGTCGTCGAGGGAGCGACCATGGCGGCGGTCCGCAGGTACTCACCGGCGCGGTTCGACGGCCACATCGACATAATGATTCCGAGTGAATCGTGGACGCGCTCGTGGGCCCACCCGTTGCACTGGATGCGGCACGCTGCGAGCAGCACCGTGTTCGTCGGACCCGACGAGTGCACCAAGGACACCATGCTGCTGCCCGAGAACGTCGCCGTGATCGCGGGATTCGCGGCTGACGCACAGTGCAGCCATTCGCGACTGGGCCACGGATGAAGCGCGCAGCAATGCCCGGCAGCGACCAGGATTCTCCAGTGTTGAACGGTCGAAGTCTGCGCACCTGCGCTCCGTGTCTAGCCACGGCGAGCGGCGGCCATAAAGGCGGCACGGCGTGGCAGGTCTCGCCGGTAGAGGACCCAGCCGACCGGAAGCATCGCACACCACAACCCGCGGGCGGCGAGTCCGTTCAGTCGCCGGCCCTGGGTTACCAGACCGACTCCCGACAGCCACGAGTTCCGCGAGAAGTTGGCGGCCGCCTTCAGGAAGAAAATCGGGTTGTTGACGAACCAACGCCCAGCTTGTTCCTCGAGAGCGCACTGCGCACCGAGTGCGAAGCACTCCGGGTCCCTCCAACTGGGCGTGGAAAGCCGGATCTCGGCGTCAGTGTGGTAGATACGAAGCGCCTTGTTGATGAAACGCTCCTGGTACCGTGCGGCGATTCTCCCCCACACAATCGATTCGGGCACGTACCGCATACCCTCGCGCTCCGGGAACTGAAACTCGCGTACCACGTCGATGCGGTGGAATCCCCACTTCTCGCCGGCGATGTGATGCTTGAAGCGGAGCGCATTCGAGTTCGAATCGAAGACGTCTTCCGGGAAGCGGTCGCCGAGAATTTGTCCGTTCGAATCCATTACAAGACAACAGGCCCCGGTGAACGCGGCGCGCCTGTCCGGGTGGATGCTCTGCCAAGTGTCATTGAAGACCCGGAGCGCGTCAGCAGTGCAGGCGTCATCCGAATCGAGCGAAAGGAAGAACTGCCCCTGTGCACGGTCGACGCCCATGTTCCACGCGGTGTGCTTGCCGCCATTGGACTTGTAGAAGTACCGGATCGGGAACGTTGCCTCACCAAGCCACGTCTGGACAAGCTCCCGGGTGCCGTCTGTGGATCCGTCATCCACTATCAGCCACTCGAAGTCACGGAAGGTCTGTCGCGCCAGGCTGTCATAGACGCGAGGCAGTGTCTTTGCCCGGTTGAACGTTGCTGTGAAGACGGTGAACGTCGTTGTGAATGAGGTCATTCGGATGAACTCCGCTCTCGTCAGGACAATCCTGGCCATTGAATGTGCGTCACCCGGCACCCCAGGAATGGAACGCAGCGGCGCCGATGAGAAGCGTCGCTGCCATCTGCGGTCAACCGTCGTAGGCATACACGAGCGACAGGTTCCAGGTTACGCAATTGCACTCAAACAAACTCGAGTTCGTGCCCGAATCCGAAGAATCTCCGGTTGCGATGGCGGACGCGGATGGCAATCTGCGCAAGTGGCCATACTGGCGGGCAGGAACGGGTTCCGGCCGCACCTGGTAACAGAAGCGAGCGACTCGGCCGTGGTGCCCGAACCGACGGTCCACCTCCTCGCTTACGTCCCGTCCCGAGAGAGCGAAGTGGCCATCTGATGTGTGGCATCTGTGGTATCTGGAGTCGCACCGCCCCCGCGCCCGAGCGACTCGACCGGATGTTGGAGTCGATCGCCCACCGCGGCCCCAGCGGCGAGGGGCGGTTCGGCCGGTCCGGCCTCGCAATGGGGATGCGCCGCCTGGCGATCATCGATCTGACAGGCGGCGGCCAACCGATCTTCAACGAGGACGGCTCGGTCGCAATCGTCTTCAACGGCGAAATCTACAACTTCCGCGAGCTACGCGCCGACCTCGAGCGCCACGGCCATCGATTCACCACACGCTGCGACACAGAGGTCATCGTCCACGGCTACGAGCAGTGGGGGGACGGCGTACTCGACCGGCTCGCAGGTATGTTCGCGTTCGCGCTCTGGGATGAGAACCGTCGACGGATGCTTGTCGCCAGGGACCGATTCGGCAAGAAGCCCCTCTACTACGCGCGATGCGGTGAGGAGGTGGTGTTCGGCTCTGAGATCAAGGCGCTGCTGGCCGCCGGAGTATCAGCTGACATCGATGACACCGCATTGCAGCAGTACCTGGCGCTACGTTATGTTCCTGCGCCGCGCACCCTGTTCCGATCTGTTCGTCAACTGCCTGCCGGCCACAAGATGGTACTGAGCGACAGCGGAATCGATATCCAACGCTGGTGGCGCCTTCGGTACATCTCGAAACCCGCGATCACACTCAACCAGGCGGCTGATGAGGTCGAAGACCTCATGCGTACCGCCGTCGCGCGTCGCCTTGTCAGTGAAGTCCCGCTGGGATGCTTCCTGTCGGGTGGTCTGGACTCGAGCACCATCCTGTCGTTCATGACCGAACTCACCGACAGTCCGGTTGACACCTTCTCGATCGGTTTCGACGAGGGCTGGTCCAGTGACGAACTGCCGGCCGCGCGTGCGACGGCACGGGTATTCGGAGCACGCCACCACGAGACCCGGCTCGGACCGAACGAGTTCCTCCAGTTGATGCCGACGGCGGTCTGGCATCGCGACGAACCACTGGCCGAGCCATCGGAGATCCCGCTGCTGGCGCTGTCACGGATGGCACGGGAACACGTCACCGTGGTCCTCTCGGGAGAGGGCGGCGACGAACTATTCGGTGGATACCCGAAGTACCGGGTCGATGCCTTGCTGGACAGCGCGGGCCAACCGGCACGCGCTCTCCTCGGCGAACGACCGCTGCATGCACTCGCGGACTGGCATCGGTTGCCGCGGCGGGTACGCATGGCCATCCGCGCACTTGCGACCGACACTCCGGCCGAGCGGTGGCCCGCCTGGTTCGGCGCCGACCGGTTGGCCGGGCTGTCGTCTGACGGGGTGCGGCCGCTCGACCCGGTACTCGCCGACCTGGACGCGGGCCTCGACCCCCTCGACCGCATGCTCGCACTGGACGTTGAGTCGTACCTCGTCGACAACCTGCTGGTCCGCGGCGACAAGATGACGATGGCCGCGTCGATCGAAGGTCGCATGCCGCTCCTCGACCATGATCTGGCCGAGTACGTCGCCCGTCTTCCAGTGCGACACAAGGTTTCACCGTTTCAGACGAAGATCGTCATTCGTCAGATCGCGCAACGGCGCCTACCCGCAATGCTGCTGTCTCGGAAGAAGGTCGGATTCGCCGTCCCGATCACGTCATGGTTCCGGGGAGACCTCGGCGACGCGCTGGAGCGCCTCTGGTTCGGCCCCACAGCACGACCCGAACCGCTAATCGAACCTGATCGGATCCGCCGAGCTCTTGCCTTACACCGCACCGGCCGTTATGACTTCGGTAAGGAACTCTGGAGCGCACTCACCCTCGAGGTCTGGGCGCGGATCTTTCTCGACGGTGCCGAACCGTCAAGCCTCTCCCTCGAAGGCGAGGCTTTCCAGCGCGGCTGATCGCCGTTTCAAAGGTCCGAAGTGCGCATGGCCATAATCGATTTGGTCATCAACAGGAATCTTTCCCGCACGATGCGCGCATCACTGAACAACCCTGCCATCTCGGCACGATCCAGCAGATGCCAGTCCGGGCTGGTCTGCTTGAACCAGAAGCGATTCGTCAACTCCAGAAGCGGTACCAACGCCCGACGCGGTAGCCAGCCCACAAGGGGCAACCAACTATGACTTTCGATCGGAAAGTGCCGGCACGGCGTCTGGACGAAATACTGGCGGCCTAACCGACACACCTCAGCTGCGAAGGCACGTTGTCGTTCTCGCGATTCCCGACGAAACTGCCCACCGTCGCGTATCTCCCACACACGAGCCTTAGGCACGGTCACATGCTCGATCACCGACGAGCAATAGACGATGTCGAAGTAACCGTCGGGGAAAGGAAGCGGTTCGGTTTCGTCGATCACCACCGGCACGAATCCGTAGCTTCGATGCCCCAACTCGACGGCGGCCCTGTCGATATCGGCGATGTACACATTCTCCGATCGCACCTCGGTACCTCGCAGAACACGATCGATGTTCGCACCCGTCTCCGAACCCAAGTCGAGGATCCGAGTCTCGGGTGTCAGCGAGAACGACTCCCTGAACGTTTCTGCTCGACGCGCCCGCGCCCGTACGGACGCGGAACTGAACAGTGTATCGATTGGATTCATCAGACTGCTCCTATGCGGAGGCGAACAGGATCTTTTGACATGTGGCCCCGCTCCCCGGTGAAGCACCGTCAGGGGATCTGCTCATCGACAACTCGGCTTCATCGATAATAGATCGATTCATACACGTAGAGACCGCATTTCGCATTACTCGCGTGAGAAATCGACAAACGTTCACTGTCGGCGGCGACCGTCGATCTGGACAAAGGACTATGGACACCTCGACACTCAGGGCATAGGCTCGAGCGTGGGGGTGAGGCCGATGGAGCGGCGCCACAGGCCGACTTTTGACAGACGGCGGACGCTGGGCATGCTCGGGGTGGGCGGCAGCCTCCTCGGACTCGGTTACGCGCTACGGGGCGGGGTCTGGTTTCCTGTCTCCGGTGCACGTCCGGACAGATCAGACCACGCGGCCGGTCCACCGGCCGACCTCACCGACGCAATCCGCGGTTACGCCGATCTGTCTGCGGTGTTTTCACCGGAATGGACTCAGCCCGCCATCGCCGCCGACGGGTTCTCCGTGGTGGAAACCCCGGCTGGCGACGGGTTCGAGTTTGTCGTACCCGATTCGAAAATCACGCCCTGGGATTCGACATGCAAGGCGATTCTCACGGTGAAGTACCCCGCCGCATCCCCCATCGGCCGTGCCGAACGCTGGACATTCCAGTTACTGCTGCCGCGCCAAGCCCTGGCCGACACGTGGCATACCGGTGTGTTATGGGAGTTCCATACGGATACGGGAAGCGGCCATCACATAGCACTGAACGCTGATTCGACGTTCCGCCTCGCCCGAGATATCGCGTCCGGCGCGTCCACCGCGTCCTATGTTTTCACGACTGGTCCCGCAGTCCCCTGGGACAAGTGGGTGGCAGTCAAAATTGAAGTGAAATGGTCGAATTCACCTGACGGCTACTACAAGGTCTGGATGGACGGTGTCCCGTACGTCGATGCCACCGGGGTACCGACGGTGTTCGGCAGTACCCCGTATCTCCAGTTCGGTTGGTACGCAAAGAGAGGAGCCGGGATCACCAACCGGATGCGGATCGGCGGTATCCTCCGAGAGGAGATATAGGGGGCACACGATCGGCCTCGCATCATCGGGTTCATCGGCTGTCTCCCTCGTGAATCGCCCTGATCGTCCGGTTCTTTGCAGTGCGCAGTTGGGGCCACAGCGATGAAGACTTAATCCTATCTGCGGCGGCACGACGCGCCAGCCACAACCGCTTCTCCAGAACGGTCGCTGTCACCTCACCCTCACAGACGGACACCGAGCCCGTCATCGAGCGAAGCTTGTAATCCTCGTCGCCGACCCCGAGGTCGATCCGTGTCACGTCGCTGTCGGGCGCCGATGTGATCAACTCCCGCAAAAGAATCCAGCCCGGCGACAGATGGGAATGCTCGCGCTTGAACACCGGGAACCACCAGTGCAGCACATCGCGGTCGCGCAACCCAAAGTGAGCGGCCAACAGCATATCGTCCGCGTAGACGGCCGACAGGACGCCTTCGAAGCCATCTTTCTTCGTCTGCGCTAGGTGATGCACCAGATGCCGGTTTCGCGACCGGGCGAAGAAGTCATATCCACCGGTCACTTCGTATTGAGAACGCTTGATCTCGATGAGCTGATCCAGCAGGTCCGGGTCCGCGCAGTTCCATACCAGGCGGACCTGCCCGAGCTCACGATCCGTTTTGTTGGTGACCCTCTTCATCTTGTGCCGGCCTTGTTTGCCGACCCTGCCCAGATAGCCCTCCAGACCACCAGTGACGTCGAGGAACGGAGACGGCCGACACTCTTGCACCCATGGACCGAAATCGGCTCGGTGCCCTTGGAGGAACTTGAACTGTAGTGCGCGCAAACCGGTATCCCGGACCAACTCGGCAGGATCGAAAGAAGTCCCGGCCGGCATGATCGGACCTTGGAAGTCTGCACCCGGGGTCAGCACCGGCCTCGCCACCCGCCTGCGTACCTGCAAGGGGAACCACACCTGACGATCCCGGTCGACGGCCACATGAACGTTGCCGAACACCGCATGCACCGAGCCGGCGAACTCTGGATGAAAGAACGGACTGTCGAGTGTCGGATCCGACTCTCGTACCTTCCGCCAACCTTCCAGTTCCTGCGCGCTGAGCGCGTCGAAATCGACCAATCTCCACGCCACACTCACCACTGCTCCTGTCTGTTCACGACGATCGCCTACGGAGCTGCCGCACCGCCTCCGACAGTTCACGCCACGCTGCCGGCACGAACAGCGCCAAGCCGGCCCCGTACAGTGCGAAGAACCCCGCACCCTCGGCCAGCAAGACCGCCGCACCCAGCAGGAAACCGCGCTCGTCGGAATGGACGAGCAGGTGTTCGCTGATGCCGAGGACAACCACCGGCACGGCCGCCACCAGGATCGGCGGGACCAGGCGGTGTATCAGCTCACCGAACGACACTTCAGCGAGCGGGCGAGCCAGCAGAACACTCAGCGCACCGGCCGTCAGGCACGAAATTGACAGGGCCAGGCCGACACCCGCCACGCCGAGCGGTAGAAGCAGGAACAGCAGTCCGATCCCGAGGACGGTGCCGACCAGCGTCACCCAGTGCAAGAGGCGCGTCCGGCCCAACCCCTTGATCGACTCCATACCGATCGCCATCAGCGCCACTCCGGGCCCCAGGCCCGCGAGTGCCACCAGCATGGTACCCGCTCCTCGCCATTGTTCGCCGAGCAGCACTGCGACCAGCGGCTCGCCGGCGGCGCCGATGAAGCAGGCAACCGGGACGGCCAGACACCACAGCACCTGCAGGGCCCGCAGGAATGCCGAGCGAAACCGCGCCGGATCGGCGGCCAGCCGCGAGAAGGCCGGGAACAGAACGTAAGAACCGACGTCTATCACGGCCCTTTCCGGCAGTCCACCCAACCGCAGACCATATCTGTAGTAGCCCAGCGCAGTCGCGCCCAGCGCCCCGCCGACCACGACGGTCTCGAGCAGCTCTCGTACCCTGTTCACTACAGTCCAGACCACCAGTGGCACAGAGAATTTGGCCAGTTCACGCCACAGCGCGAAGGAGGCACGCCCCGGCCCGCCGGGGCGCCATCCGGCCAGGGTCCAGGTTGCGATGAGCCAGGCCACGGTCGAGCAGTAGAACCCGATGACCAGTCCCCAGACCCCTAACCCGTTTGCGCACAGGGCTACCGAGACCAGCGCGAAGGTGACGGTGGTGACAGGCTGGACGATCAGCCGTTGACGGAAATCGAAGCGGCGCTGCATCAGTGCGTCCGGCACATACGTCAGCGCGTGCAGGATGATCGACCCGGCCGACGCTGCAGTGATCAGCCCCACTGTTTCGCTTCCGAAGACCCACGCCATCAGCGGAGCACTGACCACCGTCACGGCAGCCCATCCAACACCGGTGAGCAGCGTGGCCCAGAAGACGGTGGCCGCAACGTCGTCGACCCGGTCCTGGCGCTGTACCAGCGCATTGGACATACCGCCTTCAGCGAAGGTGAGCAGGAATGTGCACAACACAGTGCCCGCGGCAAACCAGCCGACTTCCTCAGGCGAAAGCAGACGAGCCAGAATGAGGGTCTGGACCAATACCACCAACTGCGTGAAGACCAGTACCCCGGTCGAGATGGCCGCACCACGGCGCAACGTGTTCGACAGTGAGCTGGGCGCGGACCCCTCGGATGCGGCCACATCGGACCCGGACGGAGAACTCACGTCGAACATTCCCTGTTCGCGGACCGGACTGTTACCGGCAGGCGTCTGCACGTATTCAGCACGGCGTGCGCGCCGGCGCGCGCGCGGACCGGGTACCGCCCCTGCGCTGCGCGATACGCAAGAAGATCGAGGGCATAACGACGCCCGAACCGGAGCCCTTCCACTCTGGTCGCATGCAACAGCACCAGTTCCCAGGCTCGCGCAATGGCGCGAGCCAATGCATCGGACGAGTATCGGCCGCTGTGCGCGTTGGCGCGTTCGAGGTCCTGCATCCACTGGCGCAGTGCGAGCATTCGCTCGACGCTCAGAGCTCCGGGGGGCTGGGCACTGCAATGCATCAGCGCCGACATCAGCAACGGGTCACACTCCGCCTTGCCCATGCCCACCTCCCGAAGCAAGCGGCCCTGGATGAGCAGGGTGTCGCGAGACACCTGGTCGAACTTGGTGTGCATGATGCCGCCGGGCGATTTGCGGTAGTCCACCAGCGCCTCGCGCACCAGCACGACGGCGTGGTGGCGCGCCACATCAGCCGCCATCGCATAGTCCTCGGCGTAGATCGGCCGGAAACCGCCCTCGGGGATCGCGCTTCGGCGCAACATGTGAACCGCCGACGGAAACGGGTTGGCGAACAGCATCAGTGGCTTCAGCGCCTCGTCGTCCAGTCCCCAATCGTCGATTCCCCGGGTGATCAGGCGGCTCTGCATATCGATGCCGTTGACCAGGCAACCCACCAGGCCCACATCGGGCCGGCCCTCGAAGGCCGCAATCTGGCGGGCGATCCGGTTGGGACGGCTGACGTCGTCGCCGTCCAGCAGCGCCACGAACGGCGCGCGCGACAGCGCCAATGCTGCGTTGCGCGCCCCCACCAGTCCGGCGTTGCGCTGGAGGCGGAAGATGCCCAGCCGGGAATCATCGATGCCGAACAGCACCTCGGTGCACTGATCCGGGCAGGCGTCGTCGATGACCAACACTTCCAGATTGCGGAACGTCTGGCGCAGCAGGCTGTCGACGGCCTCACGGAGGGTGGCGCGCACCCGGTAGGCCGGGACGATCACCGATACTGTGGGCGCAGCCGCGCCGATGCGCTTGACGACCGTGTGTGACGGCGCCACGTTCACGCGGAAACCTCCTGCCGTTCGCCCGTCGCCGGGCGGCGCGGAAGGATCCGCCGGGCCAAGCTCTTGTTCGAGCGCGGCCGCCCCGCGAACCCCGAGACCTTCAACCTGAACTGCGCGAAGGACTCCGTGGTCAGTCCCAGACGGGGCAACTCATAGGGATCGGAGTCCGGCCCGGCAAAGCCGGGCTGTGTCGACAGTGCCCAGCGGATGCCATTGCGGCGCAGCGCCGCCTTCGCGCGGTCGTCGAAATCCTGCAGCCCACCGTTCGGATAGGCGAAGATCGTCGGCGCACTCCCGGTGTTGATCTCGACCGCCCGGCACGACTCCGAGACCTCGTACTCCACCTTCTCGTCGTCGCAGCGGGAAAGAATCGGGTGAGTGACGGTGTGCGGGTACAGAGTGACCAGCCCGTCGCTTCCCAGCACAGTCGCCTCGTCCCAGGAGAGCAATCGGAACGGTCCGTCACTCGCACAGCCGGACTCCTGCCCCAACGCAATGACCAGCGACTCGATCTCCGCGATTCGCTGCGCATCGGGCAGCTGCTTGAAGGCCTGCAGTGTCGTATCACGCGCCTCGACACGATCCGCCCCGGTCCGAAGTGACAGGATGTCCAGGCCCACCGCCGACAGGTCGACCTCAGGGACGGTCGTCTCGGCGAAGGCGTGCCACAGCCGGTCCGGCCACAGCAACTCACCGGTTCCCATCGGTCCCGTCGCTAGGAAGACCGCAGCAGGGATTCCAAGCTCACGCAGCACCGGAGCGGCGTTGGTCAGCAGGTTACGCGTCCCGTCATCGAAGGTCACCGCGGCCGCGCGTGGGGGCAGCGTGCCGTCACGGAGACGCTCGAGGGCCTCCCCGAGCGGTAAGACCGTGAAGTGACGGCGAAGGTACTCCAGGTCGCGCCGCAGGGTGGGGATGTCGATCACCCAGTCGGCGGGCGGAGAAACCGACTCTGCCTCGACCCCGTGGAACATGACGATCGCAAGTCGATTCGCATGTCTCCAGCGCTCGAGCATCGGGACCCCGAACGCGCACAACAGCGCACACTTGATATCCCTCATGCTGGCCATCGTCACTCCTCCTACGCGCATGCTTTCCGGTACGCCTCAACAGTCATATCCGCCACTGCCGAGGCTGAATAGCGGCCCATTGCGACTTCGTGGGCTCGTAAACCCATGCGCAGGGCGAGTTCCTGGTCCTCGAGCAGTTTCACGATGCGTTCGGCAAGGGCACCTTCGTCCCCGGATTCCACGAGAAATCCGGTCTCACCGTCATCCACCATTTCCCCCACACCACCGACCCGGCTCGCAACGACAGGCTTACCCGCCGCCATCGCCTGCGCGAGAATTGTGGGAGCATTCTCCTGCCGCGAGAACAACACCACCGTTCGGGCATTCACGATCTCCCGCCGCATTCGGTCGTTGTCGACAAGGCCCACGATCTCGACGCTTTCCTGCAAGTCGAGGGCGTTCACCCGGTCCCGAACGCGTCGTGCATAGTCGGCGTCGGGCTCCGGGCCGACAATCAACAGACGCGCCTGCGGCACTGTCAGCCGGACCTGAGCCAAGGCATCGACAAGCCCGAGAGCGTTCTTGTTGGGCATGAGCCCACCCGCGAACAGCAGACACGGCTTCGTCGGGACCGGCGGAGCCAACGCGAAGAAATCCGCGCCAGCCGGATTGGGGATGCTCACCAGGGTGCCTCGGAGCGGTTGATCCAGCACCTCTGCACTCCATTTCGAGATCGAGATGAGGACCTTGGCACGCAGCGCCACACGCCGCTCCAGATTCCGGATCAACCTGTTCCGCAGTCGCCCTCGGAATCCGCGGCCCTCACACATATCCGCATTGGTGTCGGGGAGCGTCACGCCGTGGATCGTGACCGCCGCATTCAAACTGCATCGCTGAGCCATGTCGCCGTAGAGCCCGATCTCCTGGCCATGCACCACATCTGGTCGGATCTGCGCGACGATGGCACGGGCCTTGCGCACGTCGAGAAAGGACCGACTGACCGTTCGCAACAATCGCTGGCCACGCACGTAATAAACCTCGACATTGGGTCCCTCGCGGCGGAAGTCCGTCGGCGCGTCGCCGCTGTGGAAACGCAGCACTGTGACGCTGTCGATGGCGTGGTGTCGGGCCAACGCCGGAACCAGTGTGCTTGTTGCCGATTCTATTCCACCGCGAACAACACCAGGCTCCAGTGGATACGGGCCGATCATCAAAACCTTGATACCCATACTCCGCTACCAACCGATGCCCTGATAGTTCGGGGTACCACGCAGTGTCCCGGCGTCCGGCAGGCGCACCAGATCCACGACGAACCGGTCCGAACCTGCCCGCGCGATCGCATCGACAACCCGAGGTTCGCGGGTGCCGACGATCAGCACCTCGCCATGGTCGAGTACCTCATCGACATCATCGGTCAACAGGTCACCGATATGCGGAAGTTGTTGGCGGATATATGCTCCGTTCGCACCGGTGAGCCGGGACAGCACGACGTTCGCATCGTAGATCCTGGCATCGAACCCCTTGCCCAGCAGCCGTTCGGCAAGCTCGACCATCGGACTGTCTCGCAGATCATCGGTACCGGGTTTGAACGACAAACCGAAGATGCCGACCTTGTGCAGGCCGGTGCTCAGCACCAGGTCCACAGCGCGCCGCATCTGGCTTTCGTTCGACGTCAGCAGATTCGCCAGCAGCGGTACGTCCAGATCGTTTCGGCGCGCCGTGTGGGTCAGCGCCCGCACATCCTTCGGTAGGCACGAGCCTCCGAATGCGAACCCGGGCCGCAGGTAGGCGGGGCTGATGTTCAGCTTGGTATCGGCGGTGAAGATATCCATGACGACGTGCGAATCGAGCATCAGCGACGAGCAGATCGCCCCGATCTCGTTCGCGAACCCGACCTTGAGCGCGTGGAAGCTGTTGTCGACATATTTGGTCATCTCGGCGACTCTGATCGGCACCTGGAAGCGCGGTCCGGGAAGGCCTTCGTAGATGCCGAGCACGAGCGATCCGCTACGCGTATCCGACGCTCCGACAACAGTTTTAGGGGGCTCATGGAAGTCGTGCACACTGGTACCCTCGCGCAGGAACTCCGGGTTGACGCATACCCCGAAGTCCAGCCCCGCACGTTTGCCCGATGCCGACTCCAGACGTGGAATCAGCAGATTCTCGCAGGTCCCCGGCACCATGGTGCTGCGGTACACCACCACGTGCCATCCGTCCTTGGTGGCCAGTGCGGCCCCGATCTGGTCGCTGACCTGCTCGAGGAATGACGTCGATAAGCCGCCGCCGGAGGCCGACGGCGTACCGACGCAGACGAGGGACACATCCGTCTCCGACACCGCGCGGGCCGCATCGGTCGTGACGGTGAGGTCCCCCGCCGCCACGACCTCGGCGATGACGTCACCGATCCTCTCCTCGATGACCGGAGACAAACCCTGCCGGATGGCGTTCACCTTGTCCGGGTTGACGTCCACCCCTGTCACCCGATGCCCGCGCGATGCGAGGCAGGCCGCACTCACGCAACCTACGTAGCCAAGTCCGAAGACACTCAACGAAACCGACGGCGAAGCACTCATGATCCGTTCACCAACTCCATATCAGAAGAGAAGACTCCATTACGACGCCGGCGGCGCCCGTATCGATCGTCAACACACGAGGGACACCTGACTCCGACCACCAAACCCGCGGCAGTTCGTGTGGCGGCATGGCGGCCGCACGCCCTAGGTACCGGCACGGATGTCAATCTGATTCATCACGGGGGCCGAGTCGTTCATTCCCAGGAGGCGCTCGTAGAACCCGATGAGCGACCGGCGTGATACCTCCCACGACAGCTCATTCTCGAGCCTTCTTCGTCCCAGTTCACCCATCCGACTACGGCATTGGGGGTCCTTGAGCAACTGGTCGATCGCCGCGGCGAAGGCCAGTTCGTCGTTCGCCGGCACATATACCGCGGCATCGCCGGCGGAGACGCGCGCTTCGGTGAGTTCGAAGGACACTATGGGCCGCCCCATCGCCATGTACTCGACCACCTTGTTCATGGTCGAGATATCATTCAGGGGATTCTTCGGGTCCGGCGACAAGCACACGTCGGCGGTCGACAGACAGCGCGCGACGAAGTCATCGGTCACCCGCCCCGGAAACTCGACCCGATCCGCTATGCCGAGCTCCCCGCAGAGCTTAACCATATCGTCGAAGACATCACCGGCACCCATGAATATGGCATGAAAATCATTCCTTCCCAACTTATTACGGAGGATCTGCAACGATCTCAGGGCGTAGTCCACGCCGTCTTGCGGTCCCATCACACCCAGGTACGCGAGTAGATACGGCTGGCCACGCCGCAGGCTCGGATCGGGCGCCTGCGCCGTGAAACGACCGAGGTCAGGTGCACTGCGCACCACGGCGACCCGGTCGGGCGGCACCTTTCCGCGCGCCATCGCGATGCGCCGGTACGTCTCGTTCGGTGCGATGACCGCGTCGGCCACGACGAAGGTCATTCGCTCGACCAGCCGCGTGAGCCAGTAGAGGATTCGGGCACCACCGGGAAAGCGCGAAAGAAAGAGCTCGGGTGTCAGGTCATGTTGGTCGAATACGAACCGGGTGCCAGTCGGACGCAGCACCAACGCGATGAGGAACAGCAGATCCGGTGGATTGCACGCGTGCACCACGTCAATCGGTCCCAGTCGACGAACCTTGATCGCGAGCCGCAACGTATGCCACAGGGCCAGGCTGTACTCCCGCAGGTACTCGACGGGCCCTCCGGTCGCCGGACGCAGGGGATAGCGCAGTATCCGGATACCGTCGATCACCACCTCTCGTTCGACATCCTGCCCGGCTCCGGTCGGACAGATCACGGTGACCGCAAATCCCGCGTCGATCAGCGCCGTGGCCTCCTGCCAGACGCGACGGTCGAACGGCACCGAAAGATTCTCGACAAGCATCAAAATGTGGCGTTTCATTGCCCATCCCCTTCCATGGTGATCCCCACCGCACATCCGCTGTTCCGCTGTCGCACAACCGCGTCGCACCGCTGCGCTGCCTTCTATCGCACTGTGATCAAGTCCTCTATCGCCCGTTGCGCCGCCTCGACGCTGCGATCCAGTCCGAACTCCGCCTCGACGCGACGGCGCCCGGCCAGACCCATGCGGCGCGCCGCTTCCGGGTCGGACAACAACTGCACCATCCGCGCCGCGACCTGTTCCGGACTCCTCGGGGAAACGAGATAGCCGGTCTCACCGTCGTTTACGATCTCGACAATCCCGCCGACGGCCGTGCAGACAACAGGTCGCGCGCAGGCCATAGCCTCCAACAGTGCCATCGGAAAGCACTCGGTTGTCGAGGTCATTGCGAAAACATCTACTGCGCATAGAATTCGATCGATGTCGCCGCGTATACCGGTGAAACACACGCTGCCGGACAGGTCCAGATCACTGCACAGCGCCTCGAGTCCACTGCGACACGGACCGTCCCCGACGACGAGGAACTTTGCTCGTGGTAGTTGGTCCAGCACGATACGCGCCGCTCGGAGGAACGTCTCGTGGTCCTTCTCCCACCGGAGCATGCCGATGATGCCCACCACCGGATCGCCCTCGGTGACCCCGAACTCACCCAAGGAATCCCGGCAGGTGGTCACATCGAACAATGTCGGATCCACGCCGTTACGGATGATCCGGATCTTCTCTACCGGGTAGCCTCGCTCATCGGCGAGAAAGCGTCGTTGGGCTTCGGCGACACCGAAGTAGCGATTCGTCCAGCGTCGAAGGGCACGATCGATCATGCGATGACCTGTTCCCCGCGGCAGGATCTCGGTGGCCTGATGGACCCACACGATGGTGCGCGCGACACCGGCGACGCGGGCCGCGATCCGGCCGATGATCTCGGCGTTTCGACCCATCACCACGACGACGTCCGGCAGGTCCGATCTCATGATCGAGACAAGTTCCCGCAGTGCGCGCGCAGCCTGGCGCTTGGTCAGCCAGAGCGCCCGTGCCTCGATACCGGAGTCCCGCACGTCGGCGAAGAGCTCCCCGTCCCAGCCGAGACAGACCACCGATGGTACGAAACGTGTCGGGTCCAACCGCGGAAGCAAGGTGCTCACATGCCGTTCGGCGCCGCCGGCCGCCAGATTCGGGACGACGAACAGTATCTTGATCGGCCGGGCGCTCATGAGCGGACCTCGCGATACAACGCATCGAGCCGACGACCGACGACGCGCGTGTCGAAATGCTCGACGATCCTTTTATAGGCAGCGCAGCCATATTCGGCGCGCAGTTCGGGCGCGACGATGACCCTGGCCAACGCCGTCGCAATCGCTTCGCTGTCATCGGGGGCAATCAACACTCCACACCCTTCTCCGATCATCTCCGGCAGCCCACCGACACCGGTGGTGATCACGCACAGACCACGAGCCATCGCCTCCAGTACCGCCATCGGTTGCCCTTCGTTGCGCGACGGCAGCACGAGCACCTGCGCGCAGTCGAGCAGTTGCCCCACCGCCGCCTCCGAAAGCCAGTCGCGAATCTCGACCGTGCCTCCTATGCACAGCTCCCGGACCCGCCGGCGCGCCCGGTCGACTTCGCCGTCACCGGCGACGGTCAATGTCGCGATGCTCCCGTTGGCGGTGTTGAACCACGGCTCGCAGGCCAGCTTGGCCCAGGCGTCGAGAAGTGTGAACGTGCCCTTGTGATCGCCGATCCGACCGAGGAACACCACGTGCACCGGCTTGTCGCCCGTCGTCTGCGGTACTCGGCGCGCCGGGTTGACACCGTTGGGAACAGCCACTATTCGAGCGTTCGGTACGATATCCCGCATCCGTTCGGCCCATAGCTCACCCAGCGTGACGAAGGCGCTCACATGGCACAGCGTGGTGCGAATCACCGCGCGCACCAACGGGGGCGAGCTCTCGTAGTCCTCCTGGAATCCCGAGCCGTGCATATGGAAGACGACCGGCACACGGCTCGGCCTGCTGATCCAGAACAGGATCGCCTTGCGCGCGAAACTTCCGCGGGAGCCGGAGTGCAGGTGAATGACATCGGGACGGAAACAAATCAGCTCGACGGCGAAGCGCAGCGCCCCTGCCGCGAACACGAGGATCTTCCAGATGGTGGAACCGTCACGGTGCGTGGCTATGTGGCGGATGCGCCACTCGCCCCACAGCGGCGT
Organism: Mycobacterium sp. AMU20-3851; assembly: GCF_043974665.1. Classification (NCBI taxonomy): domain Bacteria; kingdom Bacillati; phylum Actinomycetota; class Actinomycetes; order Mycobacteriales; family Mycobacteriaceae; genus Mycobacterium; species Mycobacterium sp. AMU20-3851. The sequence goes on along the minus strand of NZ_CP146371.1, from coordinate 584,264 downwards.
CCGCCGCATGGTGCGGACATAGGAGGAGATGCCACCCCTACTCGCGGTGGAAACCCAGAGGGCTCGCTGCTCAGCCATGTGACATCACCGGCCGCGCAGGTGTGTCGACGACTGGGGCAACGCCGCGGCGCCCGGCCCGTTCCCACCATCCGATGGTCGTTCCGGCAAGCAGGAAGATGACGGCCGTGGGGTAGTCGAAGAAACGGAGGTCGACAGTGAGACCGGTGCAGACAAGGACAGCGAAACCCATGATCGAGATGACCGCCAGTGGCCGGCCGCACAGATCGTCGCTGGGCAGGGTTCGGTACGCCTTCCACAGCCGGTGCGCGATGAACCCCAGTACACATATCCACGTGGCCAACCCGATCACGCCCAGCTCGGCGAGAATGCCGAGCTCGTTCTCGTGCGACACCTCGCCGAGCCCGCGCAGCCATGGAGTATCCAAGGACCACTGCTGATGGTGGTAGGTGTTGATCGACTGAAACCGCGCGATTCCCCAGCCGACCAACGGTTCCCGCTCGAACGCCCACAGCGATGTCTGAATGGCGTTGAGCCGGTCGTTGACCTCGCTTGCCGAGGCAACGCCGCCGGCGGACCGGTCGGGGCTGGTGAATGTCGACCAATTCAGGGCGATACCGGCACTCACTAGTCCCAAGGCGGCGATGAACCCCCGTCGATTATCGTTGGCCAACAACGCACCCAGGATCAGTACGACGGCGGCACTGGCCCAGGCGGCCCGGGTGTGGGTCAGGTAGATGCCCCAGCCACATGCAGCGGCTATGACGACCATTGCGCACCTGCGGTATCGCGGTTCACTGCGTAGGCCGGCGAAGAACATCGCGACTGCGAAGCCGAGTGCCAGAACCATGCCGTTGACGACCGGTTGTCCGAGGATGCCGATCGCGCGGCCGGTCCATCCCGCAGGCACCTCGGTGACGATGTAGCGCGGCCAGACGACGTCGCTCAGCCCGATGGACGGCATGATGCTGACGGCTGCCGAGTAGGTGGCGAAAGCCACGATGAACCACAGCAGTGCGCGTACGGCGGCGGGGCGGTCGAAGGTGTAGCGCCCGACCAGATAGAACACGAACGGGAGAAGTATCCCGATGATGATGAACCGGCCCACCGTCAGGGGTTGCCCCCCCAGAATGTCGACCGCCGGGTACTTGTGCGGGGCCACCATCGAGTAGACGTTCCACAACAGGTACACCGCCATCGCGCACTCGATGGCCCCGACGCCGCGCAACCGATCTTGCGTGCGATCCATCCACAGCACGGTCGCGGCGACAAGCAGCGCGAAGACGAACCACCACATCTCGATCGGAGTCGGAACCGACGCATTGAGTGTCCGGCGCAGGCTGATCAATATGAGCAGAACGATGGCGGCGACCGTCGGGCTTCGCAACGCGTACAGCCCGACGATCAGGCTGCAGGCACCGGCAAGCAGAATCATGTCCGATCACCCCCGGGTGGACGCCCTACCGGCACCATCGCAGTCATCTGCGGAACTTTCGGCGGTCGACCAGCACGCCGCCGGCGACGACCGCATGCGCGCCGGCAAGGGCCCGCGCAGCCGAATCGACATCGCCGGCGCGTGATACACCCTTGCCCACCACAAGCACGGTGAGATCCGATGCGGCACAGATCTGTTGTGCATCGATGGTGTCGGCGATCGGCGAAGCGACGATGACGATGACCTCGGCGACGACGCGGAGTTCGTCGAGCACCGCATCGATCCGTTCCCTGCTCACCAGCGCATACCGGTCGACCACCGGGGCACCCGCCGGAAGGATCTTCAACGGTTCGGCCTCGCTGTCCCTGAGCAGACTTTGGACCGAGTTGCATTCGGCGAGCGCGTCGTTGAATCCCAGACCAGCGATCGTCGGCGTCTCCTCGTTGTCCGCATACACCAGAACCGTTCGGCGTCCCTGTTGTGCGGACAGACCGGCCAGCGCCTTGGCGATGTCCCGCGCACCGCGCGCGCCGCGGCAGTCGGACAGGCACACGACGGACGACTTCGGCAGGTCGTGAAGACTGATTCTGCACGCGAGCAGGCGCAGTCGTTCCTCCCGTAGCCGGCTGCCCTTCGTCGAACCACCGTCGGGGATCTCGATCAGCGGCTCGACGTCCGTCTTGTCCCTCATGTCGACCGAGTTCCCGATGCGCGACGACACCGTCGCGACACCGAGAGCCGCGAGGATTCCCAGGAGCAACCCGCCTACGGCGCGCAGGCCGGTCTCGACCGCGATATTGGTTTCGGTCTTGGTGACGCCGGCCCGCAACTGGAGTTCGCGTAACTGATTGGTGGCGGCGGCCAGCATCGTATCCAAACGCGCCTGCACCACGGGCACCATCGGATTCAACTGACCGTCAGGTCCCGGTTGAGCCACCAGATCCGCCAGTTCTCGTTCCGCGTCCTGTATCGGCTGTCGCGTCGCCGCTTGCCGCACCTCCCCGACGTCTGTACGCAACGCCGTCGCCATGCTCTGCGCCGCCTCCTGGGCGACCTCGGGGTCGTCGGCGGTCGCCTCGATCAGCAGGATCGGGCTGGTGGCAACAGACCTGGCCTCGACGGCGACCTCCTCGGGGGTGTTCGTCGCGGCCTTCAGCCGACCGATCGTCGCCGGGTCGTTGAAGACCGTCGCATAGCCGACCGTCATCGCGGCGTCCTGCTCGGGAGCCAGACCCGGTGTCGACTGAATGAGAAGTGATCTGGCGACGTATGTCGGCTGCATCTGCAGGACCGGCAGCACCGCGGCGTAGGTGGCGAGGACCGCGACGCCCAGGACTATCCACCATCGCCGCCGGACCTGATCCAAGCGATCCTTCAGTCGCTGATTCACGCTCTCCCCCCATTGAATTCGTCTGCACGCCAGTACCGGTTTCTCACTTTCACGCCCCGATCAGCTCTGCGGGATCGGTTTCCAGGGTGGTGCGCAGCCACTGGATGGTGCGCCCGATACCGTCCGGCAGATCAACCGAGGGAGCCCACCCCAGTTCGACCAACGCTTTCGACGCATCCAGAGCAATCGCCTGCAACTCACCGCTGCGCGCCTGCTCGAACAGCGGTGGGGTCGAACTACCTAGGATTTGGGCGATCTGCCGGTGCACGTCGAGCACGGTGGCCTGCCGCCCCGTACCGATGTTGAACGTGCCGACTGTTCCGTCGGGCGTGTGAGCGGCCCGCATGAACGCCTCGACGACATCATCGACGTATACGTAATCACGTGCGGCCGAACCATTTCCGAAGATCGTCGCGGTTCGGTTCGTGATCATCGCAGTGCCGAACACCGTGATGACCCCTGCTTCTCCGCGCGGATTCTGGCGCGGCCCGTACACGTTCGCCAGCGCCAGGCAGATCGGCCAGATGCCGTACATCTCGGCGTAGGCACGCAGGTACATTTCGCCGGCAAGCTTGGCCACCGCGTACGGTGAGATGGGGTCGACGCGGAGGGTTTCATCTGCAGGGAGGGAATCGGGTGTGCCGTAACGCGACCCTCCCGACGCGGCGTAGACGATGCGTCGGACACCCGAGTGCCGCACTGCCTCCAGCACGTTTATGGTGCCGAGGACGTTCGTCTGCGCGTCGAACTTCGGGTCGGTGATCGACGCCCGTAGATTGACCTGCGCGGCGAGGTGGAAGACGACGTCGGGCTTGGCCCCCGCCATGATGTCGCTGAGCTCGGGTGCCTGGATATCGGTCTGTACGAACGTGAACCGGTCACGCTGCAGCCGATGTTTACGGCGAGCCTCATCCAGATTCCCCAGCACACCCGTGCTCAGGTTGTCGAGCGCGACGACTTGGTGGCCCTCATTCAGCAGTCGATCCACCAGGGTCGAACCGATGAACCCGGCGGCGCCGGTAACGAGTGCTCGCATGATGTTCGTCTCCTGTTCCTCGAGGCGTGGAGCCTCAGTAGGCTCCGGTGCGGCGCAGCACAGCCTGCAATGTCTTGCCAACGATCAGAATGTCGCCGACCATCGACCAGTTGTCGACGTATGAGAGGTCGAGGCGGACGGCCTTGTCCCATGGCAGATCTGATCGTCCGCTCACCTGCCACAGTCCTGTCACCCCGGGCTTTACGAGCAACCTGCGCTGCACGTCGTCGTCGTAGCGTTCGACCTCCCGCCTGAGCGGCGGACGCGGACCCACGACGCTCATCTCCTGGCGGAGAACGTTGAGGAACTGTGGGAGTTCGTCGATACTGAAGCGACGGAGGAACCGTCCCACCGGCGTGACTCGCGGGTCGTTCCGGATCTTGAACAGGAGGCCATCACACTCGTTGGCCTGAAGGAGGTTCACGACGTCCTTGTCGGCGCCCTCCACCATCGTTCGAAACTTCAGCATCGAGAACGGCTTACCGTCCATCCCGATGCGCTCGGAGGCGTAGAAGATCGGCCCCTTGCTCGTCAGCTTGATCGCCAGAGCTGTAGCCACCAGCATCGGCATGGTCACGAGAAGCGCCGCCGCGGCGAAGCAGAAGTCGAATGCGCGCTTCTGAATTCGTTTCGCGCCCCGATACTGCGGCTTGTCGATGTGCAACAGCGCGAGGCCGTCGATGGGCCGCATCACCAGTCGGGAGCGTGCGACATCCATGACGCCGGGCGCGACGACGAGTTCGACGTTCAAGGGCTCCAGATCCCACAGCAACCGCCGGATGCCCCGGACTCCGAAGTGCTCCGTGCCGGCGATCGCCACGGTGTCCGCTCCGCAGCTGCGGACCGCCTGTAGGACGTAACCCTCACCACCGACGATGGGGATCAGTCGCCCGTTGATGGTGAGGTTCTCACCGGTCGGAGCGCCGTAACCGGGTATTCCTATCCCGACGACCGAATAGCCGTTCGCCACATTGTCCGTGAGCTCACTCACCAGGTCCACCACCGCGTCCCGGTGTCCGACCGCCAGAACGGCAGTGCGGTAGGCGCCTGCGCACCGCTGTCGAACCACATACCGTCGCCAGGCGAACCGACCGACGAGTAGTCCCGCCACACCGATCGGGAGTGCAACCGCCAGATAGCCTCGCGACACCTGCAGCTTCAGGAGCAGCTGGGCGATGGCGATTGCCCCGAACGTCCAGAAGGAGGCAGCCACTACCCGCCGGTACTCCTCGATGCCGGAACCGATGTACTTGGGTGACCGCGCTCGAAGCCCGGCGAGCGCGGCCAGCCAGACGAGCGCGAGGACTGCGGAGCATGCCGTCGCAACGCGACCGTCGACGCCGTCGGCGGTGAGGGTGTTTCCGAATCGTAGGTACTGACCCAACAGAACCGCCGCGCACACCACAACGGTGTCCGTGACGAGCAGGTTGAGGCTGTATCGGCGCTCCCATTGGGCACGGCCGTCCGAGCGTCTCAGTTGCTCGATCTTCTCTACCGCAGGTGCTTTCAGCTCGTCGGACGCCACCACGGGGACAGGTGCCGGCACCATCGACAACACCGTCCCGGGAGCGTCTCCTCCCTGTCGGATCGTCATTGGGGCAGACCCACAAGCGGCTCAGCGCCGACAATCCACGCCGGCGGCGTGCCGGCCACGTGGTAGATCATCCAGGTCGCAGCGGTACGGCCGTACTTCCCTGCACCGGCCCCGACGAACTGCGCGTACACCTGGTCATCTATCAGGATGCGGTTTCCGGCGATGCTCGCGTGGTGACCTGCCCTCTTCAGGGCATCACATGCCGCACCGATCTGTGCAATGCCGGCGACGACCGTGGCCACCCCCTCGGTGGTGACCGTGGAGTCCTGGCCGTTGGAGCCGCACGTGGGCCGATCGACCACTTTCGCCGGTGCCGTACTCATGACCGTGCCCGCCCTTCCGGCAAACGACACTCGTGCAGCAGCTGCTGCACTCTCGTGGTGATGCGCACCCCTCGCCGCGCACCTACGACCACTTTCCGCCCCAGACACACCGGCAACTTCTTGGCTGGTGCCACGCCGGCATTCACACCTTGAACGACTTCGGGCATTTCGGGGTGCGCCGGCACCTCGTCGCTGAAATTCGTTTCCCCCCATATCATTAGCCAACTATCTGTCACCGGCGACCGGCGGTACATGGGCCATTGGAGCGAATTTCAGTCCGGTCCGGGGTTTAGTTCTCTGGGCCCACTTCCCGCAAGCCCGTCGTTCTGAAACGCGCCGCCGCTTCGGCTCGGGAGCTGACACCCAGCTTCTTCAACACGCTGTGCACGTGGCTTTTCACCGTGTGGATGGCAATACGCAAGTCGGCAGCTATCTCCCGGTTGGTCAGGCCCATATCCAGCATCCGAAGGATCTGGACCTCCCTGCGGGTGAGGACTAGTCGCGGGATTGACGGCTGCCGCTTGGTCGCAAGTGTGGAGAGCCTACGTAGCAAGATTGCTGAGACGAGCGGAGAACTTGACGATTCACCCTGTGCCACTCTGCTAATCAGCGAGATGAGCTCATCGAGCGACTCGGTGCGCAGGTGATAGCCGGCAACTCCGGCCTCGGCGCACGCGACTATCCTGGCCTCATCGTCCTCCGATATTCCCAGGACGATGACTCGCACATGTGGGCGGATTTCGAGAGTCGCATGCAGCAACAGTCCGCTGTCGCGAGTATCCAGGTTGAGCAGAACGAGATCCGGCGGATTATTGGTCAGAGCGGTGAACAGCGACTGCAGGTCCCACGCCGACACCGGCGCCGCACCGTTGGAGGTCAGGACCGCGGCGAGGTTCTCACGGTGCAACGTGTGGTCATCGACGATCAGCAAGCTCGGGCCGGCCGACGGACTCCACACGGTACGTCCTGCGACGGGCCCCGGCTCCGGGGATCGCTGCGAGTTCTGCACCGCGGCCTCGCCGATTGGGTTATCCCTCATCGGGATCGTCGGTCTCGTGGGTCTGTCGAAGCGCCCGTGTTCCATTGCGCGATGGTCGATGCGGCCCGACGCAGCCTCACTCGATCGCGTGTCGTCGACGGCCCACATATCCACTGGCCCCACCATCCCCTCGTGGCCGCTGGTCCGATTCGCCGCATAGCGGGGCGGCTGCCGCCTTCTCCAGGGCGGCCACGCGCCGCCACGGTGCCGGTGAGCGAGTCCTGCTGGGGTAGTTCGCGACCCGTGCTTCATCAATATCGGAATTGCCTACACGCTCTCGGTTTCTCTGAGCGCGCACGTCAACTATCACGTCGGCAGGACCATCGCGTACATGGACCGGCGGAGCCATTTCAGAGCAGGCCCTGATCTAGATCGCCCCGGACACCTACGCGGCACTCACTCGACGGTCACCGACTTCGCGAGGTTGCGCGGCTTGTCTACATCACGTCCCAGCGCGAGCGCCACCGATCTGGCGAGCATCTGCAGTGCGACGACGCTCTCGAGCGGGCCCCATGGATGACCGTGCGCCTCGATGGCCGGGATCGTGCTGCCGGCCGGGCCGATGGTGACGACCCGCCCGTTGCGGGCACGCACCTCGGATACGTTGCCCACCAATTTCGGTTCACCGTTGTCCACCACGATGACCGGAGTCCCGCCGTCGACCAGGGCCAGCGGCCCGTGCTTCAGCTCTCCCGCAGGATGGTGTTCCGCCCACCGGTAGCTGAGCTCCTTCATCTTCAACGCGCCCTCCGCGGCGTACGGGAGGCCCGAGCCTCTCGCCAGATAGATGAATCCGCTCGCCCCCACCAGTTCGCCTGCGACGTCCGGCACGGCGGCCCTGGCGGTTGCTATGGCAGCTGTGAGCCGGTCCGGCAACCGCCGCAGTTCCGCGCTCAGCGCCCGGCCCTGTGCCGGCGACAGACGGTTGCCGGCCACCAACGCCGAGACCGTCAGGGCGACACCGCAAATGACCTGATTGACGAACGTCTTGGTCGCCGCGACACCGATCTCCGGTCCCGCCGAGCAATTCAGCACCGCGTCCGAGCGACGAGCCAATGTCGAATGCGTGTTGTTGGTGATCGTCAACAGCGGGGCATCGGCGGGAATCGTGGTCAGCGCACTGAGCACATCTGCGGTCTCCCCGGATTGGCTGATCGCGATGCGGTGCGTGTCCGGCTCGACGATGGTGGCGGCCGCCTCACTGGCCACCGTGACCGTCACTGGAAGTCCACCGAGTACCGCCGCCGTGTGCCGGATCACCCGGCCGGCATTGAGCGACGTCCCGCAGCCGATGACCTGGAGACGGTTGAGCTCTCCCAGTCCGAGTGCCCGCCAGAGCTCCCCGTTCGCGACACCGTCACCGATGGCGTCGAGCAATCTGCTCGCCACACCCGGCTGCTCCTCGATTTCCTTGGCCATGAAATCGGTGTGACCCTGCAGATCTGCATCGCCGTTGCGCCAACTGCTCTGAACCAGCATCGGTGCCTCGGCCGAAGAACCGGCCCAGCCCGACTCCCCGTCACCGGTCAGCTCGATGACCTCACCGTCTTCCAGTGCCCGGAATTCGTGCACCCAGTCTGCGATGGCGGCGATGTCACTGGCGGCAAAAGCCCCTGCTGCAGTTCGGCCGACGAGCAGCGGTGACCGGTTGGCAGCGACCACGATCCTTCCGGTGCCCTGCTCCAGAACTGCTATGCCCCAGGCGCCTTCAACCGAGCCCAAAGCCGACCGCACCGCGTCGACGAGGTCCTCCGACTGCAGCATGCTCGCTTCGATCAGATGACACAGAACCTCGGTGTCGACATCGCTTTCGAACCGGTGGCCCGACGCCGCCAGCTCACGCCGGAGCAGATCGGCATTCTCGATGATGCCGTTGTGCACGAGACTGATGCGGCCGGTGCAATCGATATGCGGATGCGCATTGGCTTCTGTGGCCACTCCGTGCGTGGCCCAGCGGGTGTGGCCGATCCCTGCCCCGTTCAGTTCCGCCCCGGCGTGCATACGCACTGCCTCCTCCAGGGCGTGGATGCGGCCTGCTCGGCGGATTCGCATCACCTCACCGCCGGTCGTCTGGATCGCGACACCGGCGGAGTCGTATCCCCGGTACTCCAGCCTCTTCAAGCCCACGAGGAGGTAATCCACTGACGGCGCGTGGGTTCGGCACGCGATGATCCCGCACATCAGGGCGTCCGCAGTGATGTTGCGGCGGCCAAGTCAGCTGTTTGCACCTCACCACTCTCGAACCCGCCGGCGTCGGCGTACATGGGCAATCGGGTCCATGTTTGGCGGGCCCGCGGACTAGTTCGACCGATCATGGCTGCCTGCGCCTCAGCCCGCGTGACATCGCCGCCGCCTCGGCCCGCGTGCCGACTCCGAGCTTGGTCAGCAGGCTGTGCACATGGTTCTTGACGGTGTGGATGGTGATCGCGAGCTGGTCGGCGATCTGCTGATTCGAACTTCCCAGCTCCAGCATCTTGAGGATCTGCGTCTCGCGGGTGGTCAATGCCGGCTCATTGGCCGAGGACAGTCCACCGGCTGCGAGCGCGGAGAGTCGCCGGAGCAACATGGCCGATACCGCGGGGGTGCAGGCCGTCTCGCCGTCGGCAACCCGCTGTATCGTTCGGAGCAGATCGTCGAATGAATCCGAGCGCATGTGATAGTCGGCTACCCCTACTTCGGCGCAGGCGATGATCTGTGCCTCATCTTCCTCCGACACGCCCATCACGATCGTGCGGAGTCTCGGGACGATGTCGGTGGCCGACTTCAGCAGTGCCACGCAGTCACGGGTGGTGACGTTCAGCAGCAGGATATCCGGCTTCATCTCGTCGACTGCTGTGACCAACGAGCGCAGATCCCACGCTGCCGCAGGCGTTTTGACCCCGGTCAGCGTCAGCGCGGTGCTGAGGTTCTCCCGGTGGAGTGTGCAGTCGTCGACTATCAGGATGGTTTCGGATTGCAACAGACCGAGCATGTCCCGCCGCGCCAGGAGCTGCGGGACGCGGGCCTCGCTCGACGAAGCCGTTCTGAAGTCCGCCATCTGGCGCGGCAGGACATAGCCGTCGTGCGCCATATGCCGGCCAACTTCGTAGATGTCGATGATGTCCCCCACCCGGTTGGACCCCGCCTCGATCGGTAATCTCCGAATCAAGTAGCCAACGCGTGTTTCGCCACTGCCGCGATTACACGGGCTGGTTCACACCGACGGTCGAGCTCTCATGCAAATTGGTGTCCGATGGCTACGGCTCAACTATCACGTCGGTGCAGCCGCCCGTACATAGACCGGCGGACTCATTTCTGGCCGAATCCGGATCTAGATCCTCGGCGCGCTACTCGGAACCCCGTGGCAGCGACACCGCCACGGCCTGAGCGCGGGTGCGCACGCCGAGCTTGGTCAGCACGCTGTGCACATGGTTCTTGACCGTGTGCACGGCGATGCACAGTTCGTCGGCGATGTCCCGGTTACTGAGCCCCCGCCGGAGCATGTCCAGGATCTGGGCCTCCCGGGCAGTGAGGGCCGGCCCGTCCGGCACAGCGGCCTGCTGCTGGGAGGCCAACGTCGACAGTCGCCGCAGCAGGACCGCCGATACGAGCGGCGGACAGAATGACTCACCCGCGGCAACCTTCTTCAACAGGACCACCAGATCCTCGAAAGAGTCTGTGCGCGTGTGGTATCCCGCCACTCCAGCTTCAGCGCACGAGATGATGGCGGCCTCGTCGTCGTGGGACACGCCCAGTACGACGACCCGTATGGCCGGGTCGGTCGCCAACGCAGCCCGGAGCAACGCCGTGCTGTCACGGGTGGCGATGTTCAGCAGCACCACGCCGGCCCCGGCATCGCGAATCCCGGTCACCACGGTGACCGGGTCCCACGCACATCCGGCGACCGGCACACCGCTCGCAGCCAGCGCCGCGGCCAGACTGTCACGGTGCAGCACGCAGTCATCGACGATCAGGATCTCGGTGTTGAGAAACGGTTCCCGCTCGACGACCGGCGCCGCGGCCTCCCGGTGCCCATGCACAGGCCACCGTGCTGAGCCGTAGCCCAGCCGCGAGCCGTGATCTGGATCTTGACCGTGGACCTGCCGCACTGCCGTGCGGTCCGGGTCCAGTACCGGTGCTACATCCCCAGGAATCGCCCTGGGTGCCACCGATCCATAAGCTTTCATCCCCCGCGCCCCATTCACGCTCGTCGGCCGCAGCGGTCCGCGGCCTTCCCGTCAAATGTCTCCCGCTCCGAGTCACCGACACCGTCGGCAGCTGCCGATTCTGGCTGAGAAATAGCCCACAAGTTCTGGAGCTAATTTATCGTCGACTCTCGAAACAGGATTTCCAACGGCCCCCACCGACCGCTCAGATCTCCGAAAACCCTCCCGAAACCCTCACAACCAGGGACTGGGGCAGCGAGGCAGCACTGAGATTAATTGACCTGTGGGCAACTTCGCAACTCTTTCACATACCCCCCGACCGCATTCATGGCGAATGCAAATAGTTTCGCCAAAAGTGCCTATCGACCTCCCGTGCGGAACCACACGGCAACGTCCCGTTGTCGCGGCGTCGAGTCGTGGGCGTACCCGCCGCCCATGACAGGCTGCCCACGGGGGATTGATGCAAGGGCCCGGATCGGGTGTTCCTGCACCGTAGCCACACCTCGGCCGCGATCCAGATCGATGGGCCCGGTCTGCACCGGGCCTGCCCCGCCGTGTCCGCTTCGAGGGGAATTTCGGGGCGACAGCTAGCCGAGGTACATATGGCGCAACGAATCGGCGGCAACGTTACTTAACCTGATTTCCGGCTTCGACAGTCACCCGAATTGTCCATTTCAGTGCATATACGCAGTCAGAGTCGTTCCCGAGGAAAGCTTCTCAGTTATCCAAATTCCGAACGGCGCCGCTCCATTTCAGCAACCCGATTCTGCTGTGGCAGCATTGGGCAGGGGGATTGATGGACCGGTACCACAAACTTGCCCGTGCCGTTGTGGGTCTGGCGGACACGATGGTCGCCGATTTCGACCTGATCGAGCTGGCACAGCAACTCATCGAGACGGCCATGGCACTACTCCCGGTCGACGCTGCGGGAATCGTGCTCGCCGACGAGAACGGTGACCTGCAGGTGCTCGCCTCCAGCAGTGAGCAATCCAGTCTTTTGGAGCTGTTCCAGACTCAGCAGGACAACGGACCGTGCATGCTGGCGTATCGCGGCGGACGGCCGTACGGCGTCGACGATCTGCGTATCGGCGGTCGGCGGTGGCCGCAGTTCGCATCCCGCTCAGTCGAATTGGGCTTCCTGTCGGTCTACGCACTGCCCATGCGATTGCGCTCGGATCGGATCGGGGCACTGAATCTGCTCCGTTCGGCCACCGGCCCCCTCAGCGACTCCGATATGCACATCGCGCAGGCCCTGGCAGACATGGCCACCATCGGCATACTGCACCAGCGGACCGCGATGCGCCTGGACCTGCTGAACCGCCAGCTCCAAACCGCGTTGCACAGCCGTACCGTGATCGAGCAGGCCAAAGGAGTCCTCGCCGCACGCCGCGGGATCGACGTCCACCAGGCGTTCAACCTGCTGCGCTCCCACGCCAGAAGTACCAACACCCGGCTGGTCGACGTCGCGCGCGCGGTGGTCGAGGGTGCCGACCCCGGTTAGACCCGGCGGGACAGATCCTCGCCACCCGTGGTGGGCCGTGACGGGCCGTGCGGCGTCACCGGCGCCGGGCCTGCCGCGGATCCGCCGGCCGACGGCCCGGCGGCCGCCTGATCGCGGGAGTCCAGTTGTGCCTGACGCTGATCCTGCTGGCGATCGCGGGCATCCTGGGCGGCCTCGCGCTCATTCTGCTGATCCTCACGCTGGTTCAGCTGTTCTTCGCGCTCGTCCTGCTCGTTCTCGCGCTGCTCCGGCGTCGGGGCTCCGGGCACCCCCGGCGCCCCGGGACCACCACCGGGACCCTGCCCCTGCTGCGCGGCCTGTGTCGCCTGTTGCACCGCCCCCTGGGCACCCTGCATCGCCTGCTGCATGAGCTGGCCGAAGCCCCCTCCCTGGCCGCCGCCTCCCCCGCCGAGACTGCTCGCCGCCTGCTGCGGCATCTGCGCGAGCTGGCCGAGCTGACCGAGCATCTGCCCCATCTGGCCCACCGACTGCCCGCCGGCGGCGTCCTCGACGTTGTAGGCGGTCTGCGCGGCTCCGACCTTGCCGGAGAAGGTGTTCTCCTTGGCCGCAAGGGATGTCACGCTGGCGGTCATCGAGGCTTCCAGCGTCGGCAGCACGGCCGCGATCGTCATGCTCATCGCATCGGCACCCGGCGGGATGACCGGCATCGGCGGCAACTCCACCGCGGCCGCGCTCCAGCTGATCGCATCCGGTTTACGCAGTGGGCTCGTCATCGGTGTTCACCAGTCCTCATCGACATCGTCTTCGGCCAGGTCATATTCGAGGGATTCCGGCAGCGCCAAACCGGAGGTGGTGCCCCCGCTGCTTCCCCGCTGCCCCATCATCGGCGCACCCATGCCACCCATGCCGCCTCCCGCGGCCACCGGCACCATCCCGCCCATCGCTGCGCTGCCGGCAGTGGCGCCCGGAGCGGGAGCCACCGAGACCGGCAATGTGTTGCCGACCAGGCTGGCCATCAACGGCGACTGCGCCGGACCCCCGCCACCGCCGGGCAGACCGGCAGCCCGCATCATTCCGGCTCCGGCGCCGGCACCCGTCCCACCGGCCAGCGGATGGTTGGAAAACGCCGAGAACGGCGACAGCCCACCCAGACCCGCAGAACCCCCACCGCCCTGGCCGAGCATCGAAGTCAGTTGTTGCAGCGGCTGACCGAGGGTCTGAGCGAGCTGCTGCGGGGCCTGGGTCACCTGGCCCATCGCCTGGCCCAGCATCTGCGGGAGCTGGCCGACCAGCCCGGCGAGCTGCCCCAACATCTGCATCGCCTGCGACGGGTCCTGTCCGGCGATCTGCTGGGCACCCACCGGCGGGGTACCACCGGTGGGTAACTGCGGCGGGGCGCCGATGGCATTGGCCATCGTGGTGGCGTTGGCCGACACCGTGGCCGCGTTCTGGGACAGCCCCATCATGATCCGGCTCTGCACCAACGCCTGTGTGTTGCTGACCGGCATCGACTGCAGCGCCATGCACTCGGCCTGGGTTTCCTGCGCCACGATGTTGGCCATCGTCTTGGTCTGGATGACGGCGGTCTCCATGGTGCGCAGCTTGGCGGCGATGGCGGCGGCCTGGGCACCGTTGGCCTCGTGGCCTCCGATGATCGTGCTGGCCTCGCCGGCGGCGGCCAGCGAACCGCCGCCCTCCCACTCGCCGGTGAGTCTTGTCAGCTGACCCTGCTGTTGCGGCACCACCGTGCCGCTGATCTTGGCGGCCAGCGCCTCGTACTGCGCGGCCGCCGCGGCCAGTGCGTTCTCGTCGACGTTCGGCCAACCCGGGCCGGTGACCGTCTGCCCCCCGTATGGGCTCACATCAGGCTGGATCCCCATGCCGACGAGATTACCGTGCCCCCGACCTGCGGCGGCACACTAAAATCACCCCAGTATCAGACCCGAGGTCGGCACCCCGGTTCCCGCGGTGACCAGCACATGCTCGACGCCCTCGACCTGGTTGACCGAGGTTCCGCGCAACTGGCGCACCCCCTCGGCGATGCCGTTCATACCGTGGATGTAGGCCTCACCGAGCTGGCCGCCGTGGGTGTTGATCGGGAGCCGGCCACCGATCTCGATGGCACCGCCGGCAATGAAGTCCTTGGCCTCGCCCTTGCCGCAGAAACCCAGTTCTTCGAGTTGGATCAGCGTGTACGGGGTGAAGTGGTCATACAGGATCGCGGTCTGGATATCCGCCGGCGACAGCCCGCTCTGCTGCCAGAGCTGACGGCCCACCAGGCCCATCTCGGGCAGGCCGAGTTCCTCGCGGTAGTACGAGTACATGGTGAACTGGTCGGCGCCGGCGCCCTGTGCGGCGGCCTCGATGATCGCCGGCCGGTGCTTGAGATCCCTGGCCCGCTCCGGGGTCGTGACGACGATGGCCACCCCGCCGTCGGTTTCCTGGCAGCAGTCCAGCAGCCGCAGCGGCTCGGCGATGAACCGTGAGTTCTGGTGATCCTCGATGGTGATCGGTTTGCCGTAGAAATGCGCCTTCGGGTTGTTCGCGGCGTGCTTGCGATCGGCGACCGAGACGGCACCGAAATCGGCGCTGGTGGCTCCGTACTCGTGCATATAGCGCTGGGCGATCATGGCCACCGATGCGGCCGGGGTGCTCAACCCGTGCGGGTAGGACCAGCTGTACTCCACACCGCGGGAGTCGGCGTTGACGGTCAGCCCGGTCATCACCTGCCCGAACCGGAACTCCGAGCGCTCGTTGAACGCCCGGTAGGCGACGACCACCTCGGCGACACCGGTCGCCACGGCCAGGGCCGCCTGCTGGACGGTGGCCGCGGCAGCCCCGCCGCCGTAACCGATCTGGCTGAAGAACTTCAGGTCACCGATCCCGGTGGACCGTGCGACGGCGGTCTCCAGGTTCGAGTCCATGGTGAAGGTGACCAGTCCGTCGACATCGGACGGTTCGAGGCCGGCGTCCGCCAGAGCGTCGAGTACCGCCTCGGCGGCCAGGCGCAATTCGCTGCGGCCGGAGTTCTTGGAGAAATCGGTGGCGCCGATCCCGGCGATCGCCGCCTTACCGGACAGGCTCACTTTCCGTCTCCCAGTGTCAGGGTTGATGTGGCGATGACGTGGGCGCCAAGGCTGTTGTTGCCCACCACTTTCAGAGTGATCAGGTCGCCGTCGATCTCGGTCACCTCACCGGTGAAGGTGATGGTGTCGTAGGCGTACCACGGCACCCCGAGGCGCAGCTTGATGGACTTGACGATCGCATCCGGCCCGGCCCAGTCGGTCACGTAACGCCCGACCAGACCGGTATCGGTCAGAATGTTGACGAAGATGTCCTTGGAGCCCTTGGCCTGCGCCTTGTCCCGGTCGTGGTGCACGTCCTGGTAGTCGCGGGTCGCGATGGCGGTCGACACGATGAACGTGGGATCGCCGTAGATCTGCAGTTCGGGAAGCTTGGTGCCGACGGTCACGCTCACTTGACGGGCTCCCATGCGTACAGGCTCCATGCCGGGCTGACATCACTGTCTGCGAAATCGAGATATGTTGCGCGCACCGGCATTCCGATCTTCACGTCGGCAGGATCGACGCCGCGCAACTCGCCGAGCATGCGCACGCCCTCCTCCAGTTCGACGAGCGCGATCACGAACGGCAGCGAGCGTCCGGGCACCTTGGGCGCGTGGTGTACCACGAAGCTGAACACCGTGCCGTTGCCGGAGGCCACCACGTAATCCGTCGGGTCGTCCTTGCCCGCCCACACCGCCGGCACCGGCGGGTGCTGCAGGGACCCGTCGGGGCGACGCTGAATGCGCAGTTCGTGGGCATTGATGCCGTCCCAGAAGAACTTGGTGTCCCGCGAGGACGACGGCCGCATCAGCTTGTCCGGGTCGAGGCCCTCCGGGATCGCGACGTCTTCAGCGGTCTGCTCGCCGGCCTGTTTGGCGGCGGGCAGGAATTTCATGATGCGCCAATCCATGTCGGCAACCTCTTCGTCGCCCACGTGCCAGCGGATCTTCTGGTTGATGAAGTAGCCTTCGCCCAGCGCGGTCTGCTTCGGCCCGATGATGCTGACGATTTCGGCGCTCATGGCGACCTGCTCGCCTGGCCGCAGGTAGCGGTGATAGGTCTGGTCGCAGTTGGTGGCCACCACGCCGACATACCCGGCGTCATCGAACAGTTTCATCGCGCGCGCCAGCGGATCATCGTCGGATCGCGTGCGCCCCAAGCCCATCATGGTCCAGACCTGGATCATGGCGGGCGGAGCGACGATGCCGGGGTGACCCGCGGCCTTGGCCGCTTCCTCATCGACGTAGATCGGGTTCTTGTCACCGATCGCGTCGGTCCAGTGGTGGATCATCGGCTGGTTCACCGGGTCACGGGCGATGGTCGGCTCGCCGCGACCCGACGCGAGGACGCCGTCGATGCCCTGCTGCAGATCGTTCGATTGCGTCATCGCGGAACCCTCGGCACATTCAGACCGGACGCCGCGATCATCTCGCGCATAACCTCGTTGACGCCGCCGCCGAAGGTGATGACCAGATTGCGCTTGGTCATCTTGTCCAGCCAGTCCAACAGCCGTGCGGTGTGCGGATCCGCCGGATTTCCGTACCTGCCGACGACCTCCTCGGCGAGCCGGCCCACTTCCTGAATCCGTTCGGTGGAGAAGACTTTCGTCGCGGCGGCATCGGCGACGGCGATGGTCTCCCCGGAGGCGGCGACCTGCCAGTTCAGCAGTTCGTTCACCCGCCAGATCGCCTTGATCTGGCCGAACAGGCGCCGGGCGCCCTCCTGCTCCAGCGGAGTGACGCCGTCCGAGCCGGGCTGGGCCGCCCACTCGTGCACCTGGTCGTAGATGCCAGCGATGCGTCCGGCCGGACCCAGGCCCACCCGCTCATGGTTGAGCTGGGTGGTGATCAGCTTCCAGCCGCCGTTCTCCTCACCGACGAGCATGTCGGCCGGCACCCGCACATCGTTGTAGTACGAGGCGTTCGTGTGGTGCGCACCGTCGGACAGGATGATCGGGGTCCACGAGTAGCCGGGATCCTTGGTGTCCACGATGAGGATCGAGATGCCCTTGTGCTTGGCGGCTTCCGGGTCGGTGCGGCACGCCAGCCAGATGTAGTCGGCGTCGTGCGCGCCGGTGGTCCACATCTTCTGTCCGTTGACGATGTATTCATCGCCGTGCTTGACCGCGGTAGTGCGCAGCGAGGCCAGGTCGGTACCCGCCTCGGGCTCGGAGTAACCGATCGCGAAATGCACCTCTCCGGCCAGGATCCCGGGCAGGAACTTCTTCTTCTGAGCTTCGGTGCCGAGGGCCTGCAGCGTCGGGCCCACGGTCTGCAGGGTCACCATCGGCAGCGGGATGTCCGCGCGGTTCGCCTCGTTGATGAAGATCTGCTGCTCGACCGGGCCGAAGCCCAGGCCGCCGTACTCCTTGGGCCAGCCCACACCGAGTTTGCCGTCGCTGCCCATCCGCTTGATCACCGTGCGGTAGGCCGCGTTGTGCCGGTCGGACTCCATCGCCGCGGCTTCCTCGGGAGTCACCAGCGTCGAAAAGTACTCGCGCAGTTCGTCTTGTAGCTTGCGCTGTTCGGGGGTCAGTTCGATGTACATGCCTGTTTCACTTCCCGTCGCTTCGCTCGACCATTACGCACCCACCAGATCAAGCCGGTACGACGGACCGCCGAGCATCCGGGTCAGATCCTTGATCGAGGAGAAGTAGCGATCCATCGGGTAGGTGATGTCCATACCCATCCCGCCGTGCAGGTGATGACACAGGCGCATCGCGGGCGGCGCCTGCGAGGTCACCCAGTAGCCGAGCAATGCCAGGTCGTCATCGGCGTCGAGCCCCTCGGCGAGCCGGTAGATCACCGATGTCGACACCAAAGCGATGGTGCGCGAAGCGATGTAGATCTCCGCGAGTTGTGCTGCGACGGTCTGGAATGTCGACAGCGGGCGCCCGAACTGCTCGCGGGTCGCCACGTAGTCGGCGGTCAACCGCAGTGCACCGGCCACCAGCCCTGCGGCGAACGCACCGGTCGTGGCCAGCGCCAACTGATTGACCCGGTGCGTGGTCGCGCCGTCGAGCACCCCGTCGACCGCGGCACCGTCGAACACCACCGCGTACTCGTCGGTGCCGTTGGCGGCCGGCGTCTTCGTCAGGGTCACACCGGGGGCGGTCGGCGCGATCACCGCGACCCCGCCCGCTGCGGTGACCAGCAGCCACTGCGCCGCTTCGGCATATGGCACAGCGATCTTGGTGCCGTTGAGCTTTCCGTCGGCCAATGTCACCGACGGGTTCTCCGGCAGGGATACGCCCGGCTCGTTCAACGCCGCGCTGAGGACCGCGCCCCCGCCGACATCGGCCAGGTAGCGGTCCTGCTGCGCCTCGGCGGCCAGCTCCAGCAGCGGAACCAGACCCAGCCCGAGGGTGGCGAGCGCCGGACCGACGGTGCCGTGTCGCCCGATCTCGGTCAGCGCGGTCGCCACCTCGGCCAGTCCCAGCCCGTCACCGCCGAGCCGTTCCGGCACGGCGAGTGCGGCAACGCCACCGGAAACCAGTGCATCCCAACTGTTTTCCCGCTCCAGCACCGATGTCACCACGTCGGCGACAGCCTGCTGCTCCGGGTTCGGAGTGAAGTCCACCCGAATCTCTCCTTGGTGTGAGTGCCGACTACTTGGCCGCGGCGCCGGTGTAATCCATCTGCCAGTGCTTGATGCCGTTGAGCCAGCCGGACTTCAACCGCTCCGGGTCGCCGACGGGCTTCAGGTCGGGCATCACGTCGGCGACCGCGTTGAAGATCAGGTTGATGGTCATCCGGGCCAGGTTGGCCCCGATGCAGTAGTGCGCACCGGTGCCGCCGAAGCCGACGTGCGGGTTCGGGTCACGCAGGATGTTGAACTCGTGCGGGTTCTCGAAGACCTCTTCGTCGAAGTTCGCGGAGCGATAGGACAGCACGACCCGCTCACCCTTCTTGATCTTCTGGCCGCCGAGTTCGGTGTCCATCAGCGCGGTGCGCTGGAATGCCGAAACCGGTGTCGCCCAACGGACGATCTCATCGGCCGCGGTGCCGGGGCGATCCTTCTTGTAGAGCTCCCACTGCTCGGGGTGCTGGGCGAAGGCGATCATGCCGTGGGTGGTGGAGTTACGGGTGGTCTCGTTACCGGCCACCGCGAGCATGACCACGAAGAACCCGAATTCGTCGTCGGAGAGCTTCTCGCCGTCCAGATCGGCCTCGATCAGCTTCGTCACGATGTCCTCGGTCGGGTTCTTGGACCGTTCCTCGGCCATCTTCATGGCGTAGGTGATCAGCTCGAAGGAGGACATCGCCGGGTCGATGTCGGCGTACTCGGGGTCCTCACCGGCGGTCATCTCGTTGGACCAGCGGAACAGCTTGTCGCGATCGTCCTGCGGCACACCGAGCAGCTCGGCGATGGCCTGCAACGGCAGCTCGCTGGCGACCTGCTCGACGAAGTCACCGGTGCCGGCGGCCAGCGCCGTCTCGGCGATCTTGCGGGCCCGGGCGCGCAGTTCGTCCTCGAGGCGCCCGACCGCGCGCGGGGTGAAGCCACGGGAAATGATCTTGCGCAGCCGGGTGTGCTGCGGGGCGTCCATGTTCAGCAGGACGGCCTTCTGCAGGTCGATCGCGTCGCGGGTCATCTCCTGCGGCCACACCGGAATGGCACCGTCGGGTGAGCTGCCGAAGATGTCGCTGTTCTTGGACACCTCCTTGACGTCGGCGTGCCGGGTGACGATCCAGTACCCCTTGTCGCCGAACCCACCGGTGCCGCCGGGCACGTCCACCCAGTGCACGGGCGAGGTCTTGCGAAGCTCCGCCAGTTCTTCAACGGGGACGCGTTCGAGGTTCAGGGTCGCGTCGAGCGGATCGAAGCCTTCAGGGAGGTTCGGGCTGGCCATGCAGGATCTCCTTGCGAAAGTCGGGGCACGGGTCGGGCGACAACAATTCCTTCTAGTGCCACTTGCGACCATTGAAACACGCCTCCACCGCAGATAAAAGGCACGGTGGCATCGTCGCTTGTCAGAGTAATGAAACGTGTTCTAGCCTGACGTCATGGGTAATCCTGTCATCGTCGAAGCCACCCGCAGCCCCATCGGCAAACGCAACGGATGGCTGTCCGGACTGCACGCGACCGAGCTGCTGGGCGCGGTGCAGAAGGCTCTCATCGAGAAGGCCGGCATCCCCGCCGGCGACGTGGAGCAGGTCATCGGCGGCTGCGTCACCCAGTACGGCGAACAGGCCAACAACGTCACCCGGCAGTCCTGGCTGGTCGCCGGCCTGCCCGAACATGTCGGCGCCACCAGCGTCGACTGCCAGTGCGGCAGCGCCCAGCAGGCCAACCATCTGATCGCCGGGTTGATCGCCACCGGCGCCATCGACATCGGCATCGCCTGCGGTATCGAGGCGATGAGCCGGGTGGGTCTGGGCCAGAACGGCGGCGGCTCGCGGGCAGCCTCGTGGGATATCGACATGCCCAACCAGTTCGAGGCCGCCGAGCGGATCGCCAAGCGCCGCGGCATCACCCGTGCCGACGTGGACGCCCTGGGCCTGGCCTCGCAGACCAAGGCCAAGCAGGCCTGGGCCGAGGGCCGGTTCGACCGGGAGATCTCGCCGATCTCCGCCCCAGTGCTCGACGAGAACAAGCAGCCGACCGCGGAGTTCGCGCCGGTGACCCGCGATCAGGGTCTGCGCGACACCACGGCCGAGGGCCTGGCCTCGTTGAAGCCGGTACTCGACGGCGGGATTCACACCGCCGGTACGTCCTCGCAGATCTCCGACGGCGCGGCCGCCGTGCTGTGGATGGATGAGGACAAGGCCAAGGCCCTGGGTTTCACGCCGCGCGCCCGCATCGTGGCGCAGGCCAACGTCGGCGCCGAGACCTACTACCACCTCGACGGCCCGGTGCAATCCACCGCGAAGGTGCTGGAGAAGGCCGGCATGAAGATGGGCGATATCGACCTCGTGGAGATCAACGAGGCGTTCGCGTCGGTGGTGTTGTCCTGGGCCCAGGTGCACGGCGCAGATCTGGACAAGGTGAACGTCAACGGCGGTGCGATCGCACTCGGACACCCGGTCGGATCCACCGGCGCCCGGCTGATCACGACCGCTCTGCACGAACTGGAGCGCACCGGCAAGAGCACCGCGCTGATCACCATGTGTGCCGGCGGAGCTCTATCCACCGGCACCATCATCGAGCGGATCTGAGTCTTGGCCACCGAAGCCGAGCGCATCGCCGCGGCACAGTCCTATATCGACGCCCTGGCCACCCATCGGGCCGACGCCGTCCCGTTCGCCCCGGACTGCATCCGCATCGAGATGGGACTCAAGACGGGGCGTTCCGGCGATCATCTGCGCCGCAGTCTCAACAACGGCCCGCAGTTCAAGCTGATCGAGGAGTGCACCGCGCCGGAGTACAGCGTCGACGGCGACCACATCCGGGCCCGCTTCGACGTGCTGACCAAGCCCCGACTGTTCGGCCGCCGGGTCTGCTCCCATGTCGACGAGACATTCCTGATCCCGGTTGCCGATACGACGGCCACCATCCGCCACATCAACGCCAAACTGTCGCCCTTCATCGGCCGTTAGGGTCAGGTCATGCCGGAGACTCCCCGCCCGCTCAACGCCAAACAGGTCGAACGACTCAACGCGTCGTCCACCGGGACCGTCATCAAGTGGATGTCGCGCGCCCAGACCTGGATCTTCAAGAAGTCGGGCGGCAAGCTCGGCAACAAATTCCTGCGCGGCGCCGAGGTCGGCATCCTGACCACCACCGGGCGCAAGTCCGGCGAGCCCCGCGACAGCCCCTTGCTGTTCCTGCAGGAGGGCAGGCGCATCGTGCTGGTCGCGTCGCAGGGCGGCCGGGCCACCAACCCGATGTGGTACCTGAACATCAAGGCCGACCCGCGGATCTCCTTCCAGACCAAGAAGGAACGTCTCGAGCTGGTGGCCCGCGAGGCGACCGACGCCGAGCGCGAGGAGTACTGGCCCAAGCTGGACGCGATGTACCCCGACTTCGCCAACTACCGCTCCTACACCGATCGCAAAATCCCGATCCTCATCTGCGATCCCGCTTAGCTCGCTAGGGTGATCCGATGGTCGTGGGATCACCTCGCAGACTGACGACGTCCCTGCTGGCGGTGCTCACCGCGGCGCTGTTGTGGGTGGCCGCAGCCATCCCCGCGGCGGCGTTGACGGTGACCTTCGTGCGGCACGCCGAATCCCAGGGCAACGCCTCCGGGATCATCGACACCTCGGTGCCCGGTCCGCACATCACCGAACTCGGTGTCCTGCAGGCGGATGCAGTGGCCGCCGCGCTGGCCGCCGACGGCAGACCCTATGACGCCATCTACACCTCGAACATGGTGCGCACCAGCGAGACCGCACAGCCGTTCGCCGCGCTCACCGGCCTGACCCCCGTCGCGCTGCCCGGCCTGCGCGAGATCGGTGCCGGCTTCTTCGAAGGCTCCTCGGAGAACTCGGGGTTGGGCCGCATCGGCTACGCATTGAGCCCGGCGTTGTGGACCCTCGGTGCCCGCTCGCTGCCGATCCTGGGCGGCGGCAACGGTAACGCGTTCGATGCCCGCGTGGACGGCGCGCTCAAGGTGATCGAGGACAGCGGCGCGCAGAACCCGGTGGTCTTCTCGCACGGCGCCACCATCATGTTCTGGACGATGATGAACGTCGACAATCCCGACCTCGGGCTGATGCTGCGCCACCGGCTGGACAACGCGCAGGCCGTCGTGGTCGAGGGCAGCGCCGAAGAGGGCTGGACACTCAAGAGCTGGGCCGGCATGCCGGTGGGACCGGCCTCGCTGAGCACGAAGTTGTTCGTCAACGTGCGCGACCTGGTGGTGGCACCGCAGACCGCGGTCTACAACGTGGTACGGGCCTTCGGCACCGGGGATATCGCCAAGATCGCCACCGCGATCCGCAACGGAGTGGGCGCGGTGGTGCAGGCGCCGATCAAGTTCACCGTGGCGGTGGTCCGCGATGTGGTGGACGCGCTGCGCCCGGCACCGGGCCCGGCCGCCCCGCAGCCCGCCGTCGGAGCCGACCTGTCCACGATGTCTGCCGCCGGGACCGAGTCCCGGCAGGCCAAGTCCGAGGTGACCGAATCCGCACAGGACGCCGCACCGGTGCAGGAACTCCGGACCAGCCGGACCGCGAAGAAGCCCGCCCGGCTCGGCTCGTCGACCACCGAAATCGACGGTGCCGTCGACGAACTCACCGACGATGCGACGGTGACCCGGCTGGACGTGCAGCGGGCCGGCCGACCCGGGCTCGAAACTGCCGAGAGCCGCGAGACGATCGACTCACCTGAGACCGGGGCCGAGGACACTGCCGAGACCGCCGGCTCCGACGACAAGGCAGCCGACGCCGTCGGTTCGGACAGTGCCGAGGGCACCGGCTCCGAGAAGGACGCGGCCTGACCCCGCATCCGCAGCGCCCACCATCCGGCTTCGGGGTGAGCGCGGGCATCGCGCGGGCCGTCGCCGCCATGCTCGGCGTGACATCCGCCCTGCTGTGGTCGATGTGTATGTACATCGTTGCGCGGTCCGGTTTCTCGTCCGATCCGGCCGCCGATCCGCATGGCTACGCGCTGATGTTCGGTACCGTCATCGGCATCATGGCCGGCCTGCTGTTCGCGGTGGCACTTCCGGCGGCTTTCCCGGATACCCGGCGTAAGCGGGTCTCGCGGGTATGCCTACTGCTGTTCGCCGGCCCGACCGTAGCGCTCTACCTGGCGCTGGCGCTTTCTTGATCCGTGCGGTCGAGTTTGTCCCGGACCGAATCGGGCAAACCTGGGCTGCATGGTCGACGTCCGAAATTCAGGGCTGCTGGCGTGGTCGATGAAGCACTTCGCCAAGGCCCACGTCTGGGTGTACCGGCGCACCCGCGGCCGTCTCGGCGCGCGCCTGCTCTGGCTGCCGGCGGCGCTCATCACCACCACCGGCCGCCGGACCGGACAGCCACGGGTGACCGCCACGCTGTGCCTGCGCGACGGTGAGCGGGTGGTTCTGCCCGCGTCGTTCGGCGGACGTGACCACGACCCGGCGTGGTACCTGAACATCCGATCCGATCCCCGGGTGCACGTGCAGTACGGCCCCGACCGCTGGGATATGACAGCCAGGGACGCCACACCCGCGGAGCGAAAACGGTACTGGCCCAGGCTGACCCGGATGTACCCGCCGTATCGCGGCTACCGCGAGGCCGCCGACCGCGTCATCCCGCTGGTGGTCTGCGAACCGCGCTGACCTTTGCGAGATCAGGCGCCGAAGACCGGCAGCGGTGCACGCGACTTGGCCAGCAGGTCGCGCACCACCGGGCCGAGTTCGGCCGGGTCCCACTTGGCGCCCTTGTCGATCTCGCCGCCGCGGTTCCAGCCCTCGGCCACCCGGATGATGCCGCCCTCGACCTCGAAGATCTGGCCGGTGACATCGCGGGATTCCACACTGCCCAACCAGACCACCAGCGGGGAGATGTTCTCCGGGGCCATCGCGTCGAACTCGGAGTCCTGGGTGGCCATCATGTCGGCGAACACCGTCTCGGTCATCCGGGTGCGGGCCGAGGGCGCGATGGCGTTGACGGACACCCCGATTCGGCCCATCTCGGCGGCGGCGACCAGCGTCAGCGCGGCGATGCCCGCCTTGGCGGCGCTGTAGGTGGCCTGCCCGACGCTGCCTTGCAGACCTGCACCGGAGCTGGTGTTGATGATGCGGGCATCGACCGGGTTGCCGGCCTTGGACTGGGCACGCCAGTACGCCCCAGCGTGCTTCATGGTGGCGAAGTGGCCCTTGAGATGCACGGCGGTGACCGCGTCGAACTCCTCCTCGGTGGCGTTGACGAACATCCGGTCCCGCACGATGCCGGCGTTGTTGACCAGCACGTCCAGCCCGCCGAACGCGTCGACAGCGGTCTGGATCAGCCCCTCGGCCTGGCTCCAGTCCGCGACATTGGCACCGCTGGTGACGGCTTCGCCACCGGCAGCGAGGATCTCGTCGACGACGCTCTGCGCGGCGCTGCCGCCACCCGCCGGCGAGCCGTCCAGGCCGACACCGATGTCGTTGACCACGACGCGTGCGCCCTCAGCCGCGAAGGCGAGCGCGTGTTCACGCCCGATACCGCCGCCGGCGCCCGTCACGATGACTACCCGACCGTCGAGCAAACCCATTGCTGTTTCTCCTTGTTCGTCACTTGATGTCGGCAGTGGTGGTGCTCAGGTAATGCGGCGGCTCACCGCCGCCGTGCACCTCCAACGAGGCACCACTGATGTAGGAAGCAGCCCCCGAGGCAAGGAACGCTGTCGCCCAGCCGATGTCGGCAGGCTTGGCCAGCCGTCCCAGCGGCACATTCTTGGAGATGGCCGCGATGGAGTCGGCGTCGCCGTAGAACAGTTCGGACTGTTCGGTCTCGACCATGCCGACGACCACCGAGTTCACCCGCACCTTGGGCGCCCATTCGACGGCGAGCGTCGCGGTCAGGTTGTCGATCCCGGCCTTGGCCGCCCCGTAGGCGGCGGTGCCCGGTGTCGGCCGGTGGCCGCTGACGCTGGAGATGTTGATGATCGCGCCGCCGGAATCCTGGTTCTGCATCACCGCGTTCGCGTGGGTGGACACCGACAGCGCACCGATGAGGTTCAGTTCGATGATCTTGGTGCTGAATTTGGCCGAAGCCTCCGCGGCCGGCACATACGGGGAGCCGCCGGCGTTGTTGACCACCACGTCGAGGCGACCGTGTTCGGCCACCACCGCGTCGATGAGGGCCTTCACCGAGTCGTCGTCACGGATGTCGCAGGAATGGAACTCGTACGGCGAACCCTCCACCGGGCGGCGCGCGCAGGTCACCACCGTGGCACCCTGACCGGCAAAGACGGCGCTGATACCGGCACCGACGCCGCGCACACCCCCGGTCACCAGGACCACCCGGCCACCCAGTTCCAGATTGATTCCAGCCGTGTCACTCACTGTGCTAGCGTACCAAGCAAGTGCTTGCTTAGGTAGCGACCCTCTCAGGAAGTGACTGATGATCACCACCACGACAGTCGAACCGGGCATCGTCTCGGTGACCGTGAACTACCCACCCGTCAACGCGATCCCGTCTCGGGGATGGTTCGAACTCGGCGATGCCATCACCGCCGCGGGCCGTGACCGCAGCACCCACGTGGTGATCCTGCGCGCCGAAGGACGCGGCTTCAACGCCGGCGTGGACATCAAGGAAATGCAGAACACCGAGGGCTTCACCGCCCTCATCGACGCCAACCGCGGCTGCTACCACGCCTTCAAGGCCGTCTACGAGTGTGAGGTTCCCGTCGTGGCCGCCGTGAACGGCTTCTGTGTCGGCGGCGGCATCGGTCTGGTCGGCAACGCCGACGTCATCGTCGCCTCCGACGACGCCAAATTCGGCCTGCCCGAGGTGGAACGCGGTGCCCTGGGCGCGGCGACCCACCTGTCCCGGCTGGTCCCCCAGCATCTGATGCGCCGGTTGTTCTTCACCGCGGCCACCGTCGACGCCGAGACCCTGCACCACTTCGGGTCCGTGCACGAGGTGGTGCCCCGTGCCGACCTCGACGAGTCCGCATTGCGGGTGGCGCGCGACATCGCCAGCAAGGACACCCGGGTGATCCGGGCCGCCAAGGAGGCGCTGAACTTCATCGACGTGCAGCCCGTCACCGCCCGGTACCGGATGGAACAGGGCTTCACCTTCGAATTGAACCTCGCAGGCGTCTCCGACGAGCACCGCGACGCGTTCGCCGGCACCGATAAGGGATCCAAATGACAGACAAGAGAACGACACTGGACGAGGCCGTCGCCTCGGTCGAGAGCGGGATGACCATCGGCATCGGCGGTTGGGGTTCGCGGCGCAAGCCCATGGCCTTCGTCCGCGCGCTGCTGCGCACCGACGTCAAGGATCTGACCGTGGTCACCTACGGCGGACCGGACCTGGGTCTGCTCTGCTCGGCCGACAAGGTCAAGCGCGTCTACTACGGCTTCGTCTCGCTGGATTCGCCGCCGTTCTACGACCCGTGGTTCGCCAAGGCCCGCACCACCGGCGCCATCGAGGCCCGCGAGATGGATGAGGGCATGCTGCGTTGCGGCCTGCAGGCCGCCGCCCAACGGCTGCCGTTCCTGCCGATCCGCGCCGGCCTGGGCAGCGATGTACGTACCTTCTGGGGTGACGAGCTCAAGACCGTCAAATCCCCCTACGACGACCAGGAACTCATCGCCATGCCGGCGCTGAATCTGGATGCGGCGTTCGTGCACATGAACCTCGGCGACGAACGCGGGAACGCCGCCTACACCGGTATCGACCCCTACTTCGACGATCTGTTCCTGATGTCCGCCGAAAAACGCTTCCTATCGGTCGAGAAGGTGGTGTCCACCGAGGAGCTGGTGAGCTCCGTTGTGCCCCAGCAACTGCTGATCAACCGGATGATGGTCGACACCGTCGTCGAGGCACCCAACGGCGCGCACTTCACCACCAACGAGCCGGATTACCGCCGTGACGAGAGGTTCCAGCGGCACTACGCCGAAGCCGCCGGTTCGGACGAGACCTGGGCCGAATTCGTCCAGACCTACCTGTCCGGCAGCGAAGCCGACTACCAGGCCGCCGTGCGCAAGTTCACCGAGGACGCCAAGGAGGCCGCAAAGTGATGTCCGTGACCCGTGCCGAGGTGTGCGCCGTCGCGTGCGCCGAATTGTTCCGTGACGCAGGCGAGATCATGGTCTCCCCGATGACGACCATCGTGCAGATCGGTGCCCGGCTGGCCCGCCTGACCTTCTCCCCCGACATCGTGCTGACCGACGGGGAGGCGCGCATCATCGCCGACACGCCGGCCATCGGCGCGCCGGCGGCCATCGAGGGCTGGATGCCGTTCAACCGGGTTTTCGAAACGCTGGCCTGGGGCCGACGCCATGTGGTGATGGGCGCCAACCAGATCGACCGTTACGGCAACCAGAACCTGTCCGCGTTCGGGCCCATCCAGCACCCGACCCGGCAGATGTTCGGTGTCCGTGGCGCCCCGGGTAACTCCATCAACCACCCCACCAGCTACTTCGTGGGCAACCACTCCAGGCGGGTGTTCACCGAGCAGGTGGACATCGTCTCCGGAATCGGCTGGGACAAGGTCGATCCCGCCAATCCGGCCTACCGGTTCGCCGACATTTTCCGGGTGGTCAGCAACCTGGGCGTGTTCGACTTCAACGGCCCCGACCATCAGATGCGGGCGCTGTCCCTGCACCCGGGGGTCGAGCCCGATCAGGTCGCCGAGAACACCTCCTTCGAGGTACACGGGCTGGATTCCGCAGAGACCACCCGGTTGCCCGACGCCGAGGAGCAGCGCCTGCTGCGCGAGGTGATCGACCCGAAGGCGCTGCGGGACAAAGAAGTCAAGGTCTAGACATGGCCAAGCTGGTTACGCCGCTGACCGAACTGGTCGGCATCGAGCACCCGGTCGTGCAGACCGGGATGGGTTGGGTTGCCGGAGCTCGGCTCGTTGCGGCGACCTCGAATGCGGGTGGGCTGGGCATCCTGGCCTCGGCGACGATGACGCTTGCCGAACTCCAGACCGCGGTCGCCAAGGTCAAGGCCGCCACCGACAAGCCGTTCGGCATCAACATCCGGGCCGACGCCGGGGACGCGATCGACCGCGTCGACCTGCTGATCCGCGAAGGGGTCAAGGTCGCATCCTTCGCGCTGGCCCCCAAGCCCGATCTGATCGCCAAGCTCAAGGACGCCGGCGTGGTGGTCATCCCATCCGTGGGGCTGGCCAAGCACGCCAAGAAGGTGGCGAGTTGGGGCGCGGACGCGGTGATCGTGCAGGGCGGTGAAGGCGGCGGTCACACCGGCCCGATCGCCACCACCCTGCTATTGCCCTCCGTCCTCGACGCCGTCAAGGACACCGGTATGCCGGTGGTGGCGGCCGGCGGGTTCTTCGACGGTCGCGGCCTGGCGGCCGCGCTGTCCTACGGCGCGGCCGGCGTCGCCATGGGAACCCGGTTCCTGCTCACCTCCGATTCGACGGTGCCCGACGCGGTCAAGCAGCGCTACCTGGACGCCGCGCTGGACGGCACCGTGGTCTCCACCCGGGTGGACGGTATGCCACACCGGGTGCTGCGGACCGGCTTGGTGGAGAAGCTGGAGAGCGGGTCCCCGGTGCGCGGATTCGCCGCCGCGGTGGGCAATGCGCAGAAGTTCAAGAAGCTGTCCGGGATGACCTGGAAGTCGATGATCACCGACGGTCTGGCCATGCGCCACGGTAAGGACCTGACCTGGTCGCAGGTCGTGATGGCGGCCAACACCCCGATGCTGCTCAAGGCCGGGCTGGTGGAGGGCAACACCGAGGCCGGTGTGCTGGCCTCGGGTCAGGTGGCGGGCATCCTGGACGATCTGCCCTCGTGCGCCGAACTCGTGCCGGCCATCGTGGCCGACGCGGTGGCGCAGCTGCGTTCGGCATCGGGTTATATCGCCGACTGAGGCAGTTCACCCGGCGTGTTTTTCGGGTATGGGAAACCCATGCCAGACCTCGACCTCGCGCAGTGGTTCCTCACCGCGCAGGAGCGCGGAAACACGTCCACCCGAATACCCGCCTGGAACACCGGCAATCTGGCCGAACCCCTGATCCACGGCGCGACGTACTTCGACCGGCTCGCGACGGAGGTCGAGGAGCTGCAGGCGGGCGACTACCTGTTCTTCACCGACTGGCGTGGTGATCCCGATCAGCTGCTGCGCGACCGGGGCCCGACCATCGCCGAGCTGTTCTGTCGCGCCGCCGAGCGCGGTGTCGTGGTCAAGGGGTTGGTGTGGCGGTCGCACCTGGACACGTTCGCCTACAGCGAGGAGGAGAACCAGCACCTCGGCGAGGCGATCGAGGCCGCCGGCGGCGAGGTGCTGCTCGACCAGCGGGTGCGATTCGGCGGTTCGCATCACCAGAAACTGGTGGTGCTGCGCCACCCCGCTGCCCCCGAACGCGACGTCGCATTCGCCGGCGGTATCGACCTGTGCCACTCCCGCCGGGATGATGCGTCGCATCGCGGGGACCGCCAGGCGGTGCGCATGGCGCAGAACTACGGTGAGCACCCGCCCTGGCACGACGTGCAACTGCAGGTGCGGGGACCGGCCGTCGGCGCGCTGGACACCTCGTTTCGGGAACGCTGGGACGACCCCGCCGCGCTCGACATGCTCAACCCGATCGCGTACCTGCGTGACCGACTGCGCGGCGCCGATCTGCAAGCCGGCGCGCTGCCCGACCAGCCACCGGACCCCCCACCGTGCGGACCGCATGCGGTGCAGGTATTGCGCACCTACCCCGACGGGCATTTCGAGTACGACTTCGCACCGAAAGGCGAACGCAGCATCGCCCGTGGTTACAGCAAGGCGCTGCGCCGCGCCCGGCAGTTGATCTATCTGGAAGACCAGTATCTGTGGTCCAAACGGGTCGCCAACCTCTTCGTCCGTGCGCTGGCAGACAATCCCGACCTGCACCTGGTGGCGGTGGTACCCCGCTACCCTGACGTGGACGGACGGCTGGCGCTGCCGCCGAACCAGATCGGTCGGCATGAGGCCATCGCGGCCTGCGCCGAGGTGAGCCCGGACCGGGTACACGTGTTCGATCTCGAAAACCATTCGGGTACACCGGTGTACGTGCACGCCAAGGTGTGCACGGTGGACGACACCTGGGCCAGCGTGGGTAGCGACAACTTCAACCGGCGCTCCTGGACGCATGACAGCGAGTTGTCGTGTGCGGTGATCGATTTCGAAGGTGTATTCGCCCGCGATCTGCGGATGCGGCTGTTGCGTGAGCATCTGGACCGCGCCGAGGACGGTAGCGAGGACGGCGGGCTGGCCGACCCGCTGACGGCGGTGGCCGAGATCGAACAGGCCGCCGCGGCGCTGGAGGCCTGGCACGCGTCGGGCCGCCGGGGAACGCGGCCACCGGGGCGGCTGCGTCCGCACCGTCCGGAGCAACTGGGCCGGCTCACCCGGCTGTGGGCGGCGCCGGCCTACCGGATGATCTATGACCCCGACGGGCGGAACGTCCGCGACCGGATCCGGGACCGTTGGTGATCGTCGCGAATCGGCCACGGTGGCTCTGCGGGGTTCCTACACTCGGGGCGCATGAAGACCAACGCGGCGATTCTATGGGAGTACGGCGGCGACTGGACGGTCGAGGAGATCGACCTCGATCCACCGGGTGACGGTGAGGTGCTGGTCTCCTGGGAGGCCACCGGTCTATGCCACTCCGATGAGCACATCCGCACCGGTGACCTGCCGGCCCCGCTGCCGCTGATCGGCGGGCACGAGGGTGCCGGCATCGTGCGCGAGGTCGGTGCCGGCGTGGTCGGCCTGGCCCCCGGCGACCATGTCGTCGCCTCCTTCCTGCCCGCCTGTGGCCGCTGCCGGTTCTGTTCCACCGGCCACCAGAACCTGTGCGATCTGGGCGCCATGATCATGGCGGGCACCCAACTCGACGGCACCTACCGTCGGCACATCAACGGCCAGGACGTCGGCGTGATGGCGCTGGTGGGCACCTTCTCCCAGTACGGCACGGTGCCCGAGGCGTCGATCGTCAAGATCGACGACGACATCCCGCTGGGCCGGGCCTGTCTGCTCGGCTGCGGTGTCACCACCGGGTGGGGTTCGGCGGTCAACACCGCCGACGTGGCGCCCGGTGACACCGTCGTCGTGATCGGCCTGGGTGGCATCGGCAGCGGCGCCGTCCAGGGAGCGCGGCTGGCCGGGGCCGAGAAGATCGTGGTCGTGGAGCCTGTAGAGTCCAAGCGGGACTTGGCTTTCCGGTTCGGCGCGACTCACTTCGCGACCTCGATGGAGGAGGCCACCGCCCTGGTCGCCGACCTCACCCGCGGAGTAATGGCCGATTCGGCCATCCTGACCGTCGGACTGCTGGAGGGCTCCATGCTGGAGGAGGCCGCGAACATCATCCGCAAGGGGGGCGCGGTGGTGATGACCGCGCTGTCCACGATGGCCGACAATCAGCCGACCCTCGGCATGATGATGTTCACCCTGTTCCAGAAGCGACTGCTGGGCAGCCTTTACGGAGAAGCCAATCCGCGTGCGGACATCCCGCGGCTGCTGTCGCTGTACCGCGAGGGCAAGCTGCTGCTCGACGAGACCGTCACCCACGAGTACAAACTCGCAGAGGTCAACGAGGGCTACGAGGACATGCGGGCGGGCCGCAACATCCGCGGCGTGATCGTGCACGACCACTGACTCACGGGCGGAACAGGATTCCGTCGTCCGACGCGGCCTTCATCAGCTGCGGGATGGTGAGCTCGCCGTAGCCGGTGTGCACCGGTCCCCGCCTCGAGCCCAGGAACGGGACCACGCCGGGATCGGATTTGACGTCCAGCTGATATGCCTGCACCCCGGGCAGGTGGTACTGGAAGAAGTTGCCCAGGAAGTCCAGCAGGAAGATAAGGTTGCCGATCAGCGTCCTGCCCCACAGCTTCGACGCGTTGTACAGCGGGATCGCGGCTGCCGGATCACCGATCAGGACGATCGGCCCGTAGTGCGGCTTGCTGCCGCCGCCGGGAACGTAGGGCGGCATGAAGGGCTGCAGATACGGCAGATCGGTGGCCATGGCGGTGGCGGAGCTGCCGTAGGTGCCGATGGTGACGAACATCGAATCGGCACCGTTGCCCGGGACCCGGGAGTTCATGCCCGGGGCCTCGAATCCGATGCCGGCCAAGCCGATCCGCTGCGCCACGAACTGAGCTTCCCATCCGCCGAGCGAATGCCCGGTGACGAAGATGTCATCGTCGGTGTAGCCCTGCAGCGCGGCCTCCGCGCGAACCCGTTCGGCGAATTCCAGGGCGTCGTAGAAGGCCGGTGGGGTGGTGCGGGTGAGGATCACCTGCACATCGGCGACGATCTGGGCGATGGTGATCAGCGGGTTGAACAGCAGGTTGGTGCCGCCCGTGGTGCCCTGGTAGGCGATGATCAGCTGTCCTGCCGGCGTCACCCAGGTGTTGGCGACCATGCCGGAGAAGAACCGGGAGGCCGAGAGCTGAAATCCGTTGACGGTGAACGGAACCAATCCACCGGGCGTGGTGCCGAGCCCGTAGGCCGCCGTGGACGCGTTGAGGAACTGTTCCACCGTGGGTGTCGGCCGGGTGGTCGGACCGGTGTAGGTCATGGTCGGCACGACGGGTTGGACGGCGGGGGTCCGGTGCAGCCCGATCAGTTTCTCGATCTCGCGGAAAACCCCGAAGATCAGATCGTTGACGACGTTGAGGCCGTTGGGCAGGCCGTGACTGTTGGCGGAGGTGGTCAGGCTGAACACCTGCAGTACCGCGTTGACCAGACGGCCGGGCAGTTGCAGCACCTTGGCGATGGGCGACAACGGTTTCGGCGGGGTGGGTGCCGTCGGGGTGGGCAGTGTCGGGGTGGGCAGCGTGGGGTCGATGGCGGTGGAAACGACGGCTGCGGCGGCGGTCGGCAGTGCGGGCGCGGGTGCGGTAGCCACCGCGAGGCTCGGAACCTCGAGCGTCAGCACCGCGCCCGCCGGTGCCGGCAGCCGTGCACTGCTGATGCCCGTGCGGTGGGCGCGGACGGATCTCAGCAGGGGGCGGTCGAGCGGCCGTGTTTCGGCGACGGGTGACTCGGGCGCCGCAACGTCGGTGACGGTCTCGGACACCTGTTCCGCACCGGCCCCACCGGCGGAGCCGGAATCAGCCTGCGGCTCCGCCGAGTTCGGCGCTTCGAGTTCCGGCTCGCCGCTGACGATCTCGACGGCACGGTCCCGGCCCGATCCTCGGGTGCCGGCCTTCTTGGGTGCGGTCCGGGGCGGTTTGGTGAGTTTCGGGCCCGCGTCGGCGCCGCCGTCCTGCGCATCCGTGCCCGCGGCAGCCGAGCCGGGCGCGGGACTCGCCGATTCCGAGGCTGCAGAATCGGTTTCGCCGGTGTCCGCCCACGCCGCGCCGTGCACCGGCGCGAACACCAGTCCCGCGGAGATGGCCACCGCAGCCGCTCCGTACCCGAACGGCCTGACCTTCGTCACACGCATCTCCTACCGGCTCCAGCGCCACCCAAGCTCTGACAATGCTTGATGTCAAAGTGAGAGTAGCGCTGGAACCGGTGCGGGATTGCGTTTTTCGGCTAGAGACGCTCGATGATGGTGACGTTGGCGGTGCCGCCGCCCTCACACATGGTCTGCAGGCCGTAGCGGCCGCCGGTGCGCTCCAGCGTGTTCAGCATGGTCGCGAACAGCTTGGCACCGGTCGCGCCGAGCGGGTGACCCAACGCGATGGCGCCGCCGCTGGGGTTGACCTTGGCCGGGTCCGCACCGGTCTCCTTGATCCAGGCCTGGACCACCGGGGCGAACGCCTCGTTGATCTCGACGGTGTCGATGTCGTCGATGGTCAGGCCGGTCTTCTCCAGCGCGTAGTGAGTGGCCGGGATCGGGCCGGTCAGCATGAACACCGGATCGGCGCCGCGGGCGCTGATGTGGTGAATACGGGCCCGCGGGGTGAGATTATGCGCCTTCACTGCGCTTTCGGAGGCCAGCAGCACCGCGCTGGCACCGTCGGAGATCTGGCTGGCCATCGCCGCCGTCAGGCGGCCGCCCTCGACGAGGGTCTTGAGCCCGGCCATCTTCTCCAGCGTGGTGTCGCGGGGGCCCTCGTCGATGGTGAACCCGGCCCCGTCGACCTGGACCGGGATGATCTCGTTCTCGAAATGCCCGGCGCGGATTGCCTCCTGCGCGCGCTGATGACTGGTCAGTGCGAACTGCTCCATGTCCTCACGGGAGAGGTTCCACTTCTCGGCGATCATCTCCGAGCCGCGGAACTGGGAGATCTCCTGGTCGCCGTAACGGTGCAGCCAGCTCTTGGATTCGTTGGTGGGCGAGGTGAACCCGAACTGCTCGCCGACGATCATCGCCGAGCTGATGGGGATCTGGCTCATGTTCTGCATGCCGCCGGCCACGATGACATCGGCGGTGCCGGACAGGATTGCCTGCGCGCCAAAGGAAATGGCCTGTTGGCTGGATCCGCACTGGCGATCCACTGTGACACCGGGGACCTCTTCGGGGTACCCGGCGGCCAGCCAGGACAGCCGGGCGATGTTGCCAGCCTGCCCGCCGATCGCGTCCACGCAGCCGGCGATGACGTCATCGACGGCACTCGGGTCCAGATCGGTGCGCTCGAAGAGCCCGCGCCAAGCCGCCGCCCCCAGGTCGACCGGGTGCAGCCCGCTCAGCGATCCGCCGCGCTTGCCGACCGCTGTACGGACGGCATCGATGACGTACGCCTCAGCCATGTGGTTCTCCTTAGTGGGATTCTGCTTTGTCGGATTCTGCGGTTATGCCACCGAGCACGATGGCCAGATACTGTGCGCCGACTTGTTCGGCGGTGAGGGGTCCGCCCGGCTGATACCAGCGGACCGACACCCAGGTGGTGTCGCGGATGAACCGGTAAACCAGGTCCACGTCCAGGTCGGGCCGGAACGAGCCGTCGGCGATGCCCTCGTGCAGCAGATCGATCCACATCTTGCGCTGCTCGCGGTTGCGGTCGTCGACGAACCCGAACTGGGGCAGATCGGACAGCCGCTTGGCCTCGTCCTGGTAGATGACCACCTGTGCATGCCGGTGTTCGATGGCCTCGAAGGAGGCCATGAACAGGCCGGTGAGCCGGTCCAGCGGGGTGGACTCGGCGGCCAGGATCTGCTGGTACCGCTCGAACAGCCAATCAAGGAAGTCCTGCAGAACTTCCAAGACCATTTCTTCCTTGGACTTGAAATGGTGGTACAGGCTGCCCGAGAGGATTCCCGCCGAATCCGCGATGTCGCGGACGGTGGTCGCCTTCAGTCCGCGCTCGGCGAACATCGTCGCGGCAAGCTTCAAGAGCTCGTCGCGACGGCTGGCCGGTTGCGTCATTCGGCCAGCTTACCAACCAAGCACTTGCTAGGTCGAGCGGTCCCCAGGTTTGCACGCCGCCCGGGCTCCAAGCCGCGCTCCACCGCTCGGCTGCGATGAAATGTGATTTGTGTCACAGTTTGCTGCGCCGCCCCCGCCGCGCCCGGCGATCGAGCGGTGGTCGACCCACCTCAACTCGCAACGAGCTTCACAGGACAGCAACGCAGCGGAAATATGTTCGAGCCCCACCGGTCCGCCACTACCGACGCGGCGGTACGACTCAGCTAAGAAGGGCCGCTCGGGCCGCCACATCGGGTCCGTCGAAGCATCCGGAGAACAGGCCGAAAAACGCATAGTCAGCTAACTCTTTGCGTTTGCGTGAATTTCAAGCTTTGGCAGATGAAGACGCCTATTGTGAGCGTGCTGCGAACCAACAGCGAACGATCGACCCCAGGGGGATCCATGGAAATTTCAGCCCGTTCCTATCTCACTGCCGGGGTGGCGTTCACGGCGGCAAGCGCGATCGCGCTGACACCGCTGGCCATCCCCACCGAGGGGCGCACCATTGCCCTGCCCAATGTCTCGACCGCCGAGGTCCAACTCAGCGCCGTCATCAACCCCGCTGCCGTCGATGCGCTGATCACCGCGCTGCGGAACGGGTTGGCCGAGGTCACGGTCGGTATCGACAACATCACCGCACAAACCGCGATCGGCCTGAACAATGTGCTCACCCGGACGCAGGCACTCAACACCGGTCTGTGGAACAGGCTCATCGAAGCGGCCGGCCCCGGCGCGTTGGGTGCCCTGGTCACGGCCCTGGGTAGCTACTCCGAGGCGAGTCTGGCGCTGACCGCGTCCAGCATCGAGGGTGCTGCCGGCTCGTTGCTCGTGCTGCCCGGCGATATCACCGACATCATCGGCAGCACGCTGATCGGTTCGCTGAACACTGCGCTGTACGCCATCACCGATGTGATCAACAATCCGCTGAGACTCGCGAGTTACACCGGCCTTCTGGCCGGCGTGGTCAACATCGTCGGCGACATCCTGGTGGCACAGGATCCGAATTACAGCACCGGACTGCTCCCCGGTCCGGGCGGATCCGGCCTCATCGGCACCGCTCTCACCTCCACCCTCGGAGCGGTCATCAATGTCGTGGGTCTGGGCAACAACGGACTGACCGGCCAGATCAATCTGGCGGTCAACTCGCTGTCCAGCGCGCTGGACAACCTCGCCCAGCAGAGCGGCAGCGGACTCGTCACCGGGCTCGTCGGCCTCATTCAGGGATTGGCGCTGAATCCGATCCAGATCATCAACAACGCCGCAGTCGTCGGCGGTCTGGTCAATATCGGCCTGCCGGTCTTCTCTGCGCTCAACCCGCTTCTGACCTCGGCCGCCGACGCGGTGGTCGGTGTCCAGACCGGTCTGAACATTGCGTTGAACGCCATCGGCAACGATCCGCTCGACCTGGAGAGCTACACCACCGCCCTGGGCGGGCTGTTCAACGGCGGATTCGACGTGACGAGTGCGGCCATCACCGCAGGCACCAGCCTGGCCGCCGTGCCCGTCAACGTCCTGGCGGGCGTCACCAACACCGCCGCCGCACTCATCACCCAATTGAGCACCAGCTTGACCCAGACGGTCGCCGGACTGCTCAGTCAGGTCGGCCTCGATGCCGCGGCAGAGATGGCCCTGTCGCTGGGAGTCCAGGTGAACGAGGCGGTGAACGGCATCGCCGGCTTCGTTGCCGGTGATGTGCTCGGCGGCATCTCGGGCCTGATCGACGACGCCAATACCAATCTCCAGGCGCTCAACACCGACGCCAGGAATGCGGTCAACGACCTGCTCGGCTACACCCCGCCGGTGACGCTGGGGGTTGAATCCGAAGCCGTCGACGACGGTCTCGACGATGTCGTTGTCACCGACGGCGAAACGACCACGCCGATCGAAACCGCGCTGGTCAGCGACAACTCCGCAGCGGAGCTCGAGACCGCGGCACCGGTTCGGTCCGACGATGAGCTCACGGTTTCGGGTGAGGAGGACAGTGACGACGCACTCGATGGTTCCGGTGAGGACGCGCTCGACGACGCGACCGACGACGGCTCGCTCGATGGTGTCGGCACGGACGAGGACGAGGACGAGGAGGGCTCCCTCGACGACGGCAGCCTCGATGAGGATGCGGCCGACGACAGCGGCAAGGCGGCCGACAACGAGGAATCCGGCAGCCCCAACGCCGGCGACAAGGGTGCCGACAAGGGTGCCGGTGACTCCGACGGTGGTGACGCCAACGGGGGCAGCGCCAACGGGGGCAGCGACAGCGGCACCGACTGATCACCGTAGACAATGACAAGTCGACAATGACAAAAGGGGCCCGCTCGGATGAGCGGGCCCCTTCCTATGTTCCGGCGGTCGGCCAGATCTCAGGCGCGCTGACTCGACACCGAGATGACTTCGCCGGTGAGGTAGCTGGAGTAGTCGCTGGCCAGGAACGCGATGGTGGCCGCGACCTCCCATGGTTCGGCGGCCCGGCCGAACGCCTCGTCACCGGCGAGCCGGTCGAGCAGTTCGGCCGAGGACGTCTTCTCCAGGAACTTGTGCCGGGCGATGCTCGGGGACACCGCGTTGATCCGCACCCCGTACTCGACGGCTTCGATTGCGCTGCAACGGGTCAGCGCCATCACCCCCGCCTTGGCGGCGGCGTAGTGCGACTGTGAGTGCTGTGCGCGCCAGCCCAGCACGCTGGCGTTGTTGACAATGACGCCGCCGTGCGGGGCCTCCCGGAAGTAGCGCAACGCGGCGCGGGTGGCCCGCATGACCGAGGTGAGGGTGACGTTCAGGACGCGGTCCCACTCGTCGTCGGTCATGTCGATGACCGGGGTCTGCCCGCCCAGGCCGGCGTTGTTGACCAGCACGTCCAACCGGCCGGCCTTGGCCACGGCCTCGGTGATCAGGTTGTCGACGGCCTCGGTGGAGGTCACATCGCACACCACCGAATCGACCTTGCCCAGCCCGAGTGCCGCCAGTTCCTCTCGGGTCTCACCGAGCCGGCGCTCGTGAAAGTCCGAGACCACCACATCGGCACCCTCCAGCAGTGCGCGGCGCGCGGTGGTGGAACCGATACCGGTCCCGGCGGCGGCGGTCACCAGGACCACCTTGCCCTTCAGAAGCCCGTGTCCGGCAATCTCTTCCGGCGCTACAGACAGATCGGTCATCAGCCTTTTGCCTCTCGGGGAAGGCCGAGCACCCGCTCGGCGATGATGTTGCGCTGGATCTCGTTGGAGCCGCCGTAGATGGTGTCCGAGCGGGAGAACAGAAACAGCCGCTGCCACTCGTCGAACTCACCGTCGGCGAGCGTCAGCCCGGCCATGCCCTGCACGTCCATGGCGATCTCGCCGAGCTCGCGATGCCAGTTGGCCCACAACAACTTCGAGACGTTATCTTGCCCCGGCTGCTCGACGTCCATGGTGGCCAGCGAGTACGAGCGCATGGCCTTCAGCCCGGTCCAGGACCGGGTCAGCCGCTCGCGGATCAGCGGATCGTCGGCGGCTCCGGTGCGCTTGGCCAGCTCGACCAGGTTGGAATGCTCACGGGCGTAACGGATCTGCTGACCGAGCGTGGACACGCCGCGCTCGAAGGTCAACGTACCCATGGCGACGCGCCAGCCGTCACCCGGTTCACCGACCACCAGCGAGGCCTCGGTGCGGGCGTCGTCGAAGAACACCTCGTTGAACTCGGAGTCACCGGTGAGCTGGATGATCGGGCGGATCTCGACGCCCGGCTGGTCGAGTGGCACCAGCAGATAGGACAGTCCGGCGTGCCGCTTGGAGCCCTTCTCGGTGCGGGCCACCACGAAGCACCACTGCGCCCAGTGCGCCAGTGAGGTCCACACCTTCTGGCCGTTGATCACCCATTCGTCGCCGACCAGTTCGGCGGCGGTGGAGACGTTGGCCAGATCGCTGCCGGCCCCGGGTTCGGAGTACCCCTGGCTCCACAATTCGGTGACGTTGAGGATGTTGGGCAGGAAGCGCTGCTGCTGCTCGGGGGTGCCGTAGGCGATCAGGGTGGGACCGAGCAGCTCCTCACCGAAGTGATTCACCTTGTCCGGGGCGTCGGCCTTGGCATATTCCTCGTAGAACGCCACCCGGTGGGCGACCGTCAGCCCGCGGCCACCGTGCTCTTCGGGCCAGCCCAGACAGGTCAGACCGGCCGCGGCCAGATGCTGGTTCCAGGCGCGTCTTTCCTCGAATGCCTCGTGCTCGCGACCGGGGCCACCGAGGCCTTTGAGCGCTGCGTATTCGCCGACCAGATTATCGGCCAGCCATTGCCGGACCTCGGCCCGGAAGTCCTCGACCTCTATCACCCTTGTAGGCTAACCTACCAAGCACTTGCTTTGTTAGAGGAGCGTCAATGACGAGCGAACCGCGGACCGTTCCAGCGGTGCTGGACCGGATTGCCGGGCAGCTGACCGAGCATGACGCCCTGGTCACGGCCGATAAACGGCTCAGCTACGGGCAGCTCCGCGAGGAGGTACGCCAGGCCGCGGCGGCGATGGTCGAGCTCGGCATCGGAGTCGGCGACCGAGTCGCGATCTGGTCGCCGAACACCTGGCACTGGGTGGTCGCGGCGTTGGCCACCCACTACGCCGGGGCTGTCATGGTGCCGTTGAACACCCGCTACACCGCCAGCGAGGCCGCCGACATCCTGGCCCGCACGGAGGCCCCGCTACTGATCGCGGCCGGAGAGTTCCTGGGCGCCGACCGCACCGCGCAGCTCGACCGCGAGGCCCTGCCGGCGCTTCGCCACATCGTGCGGGTACCCGTCGATGTCCAGGACGGCACCTGGGACGAATTCGTCGACCGGGGCGACAACGACAGCCTGCTGGCCGAGGTGGACGAGCGCGCCGCAGCGGTCTCCCCCGACGACGTGTCCGACATCCTGTTCACCTCCGGTACCACCGGCCGCAGCAAGGGTGTGCGCTGCGCGCACCGTCAATCGCTGGACGCGTCGGCGGCCTGGGCCGCCTGCGGTGAGGTCTCCAGCGCCGACCGCTATCTGTGCATCAATCCGTTCTTCCACAACTTCGGCTACAAGGCCGGCATCCTGGCCTGCCTGCAGACCGGTGCCACGCTGTATCCACTGCTCACCTTCGATCCCGAGCAGGCCATGAAAGCCGTTGCCGAACATCGGATCACGGTGCTTCCCGGCCCGCCGACCATCTACCAGACGCTGCTGGACCACCCGCGCCGCGCCGACCACGACCTGAGTTCGCTGCGTTTCGCGGTGACCGGCGCCGCGGTGGTTCCGGTGGTGCTGATCGAGCGGATGCAGTCCGAACTGGACATCGACATCGTGCTGACCGCATACGGCCTGACCGAGGCCGCCGGCTTCGGCACCATGTGCCGGGCCGACGACGATGCCGTCACCGTGGCCACCACCTGTGGACGTCCGATCGCCGACTTCGAACTGCGTCTCGACGACAACGGTGAGGTGCTGTTGCGCGGGCCCAACGTCATGCTGGGCTATCTGGACGATCCGGAAGCGACCGCCGCTGCCGTGGACGCCGACGGTTGGCTGCACACCGGCGACATCGGAACGCTGGACGCGGCAGGCAATCTCACCATCACCGACCGGCTCAAGGACATGTACATCTGCGGTGGGTTCAATGTGTACCCGGCCGAGATCGAGCAGGTGCTGGCCCGCCTCGACGGGGTGGCCGAGGCCGCGGTGATCGGTGTCCCCGATGAACGTCTCGGCGAGGTCGGCAAGGCGTTCGTCGTCGCCAAGGCGGGCGCGCAACTCGACGAGGCGACGGTGATCGCCTACACGCGTCAGCATCTGGCGAACTTCAAGGTGCCCCGGTCGGTGGCGTTCCTCGACGTTCTGCCGCGAAACCCAGGAGGCAAAGTGGTCAAACCGCAGCTGCGAGAGATGATCTAGATGGACCTGAATTTCGACGAGGGTACCGAGGATTTCCGGGCCGAGGTCCGCGAGTTCCTCGCCGCCAACCGGGATTCCTTCCCGACGAAGTCCTACGACACCCTCGAAGGCTTCGAACAGCACCGACGCTGGGACAAGGTGCTTTTCGACGCCGGACTGTCGGTCATCGCATGGCCCAAGGAGTACGGCGGCCGGGATGCCACACTGCTGGAGTGGGTGGCGTTCGAGGAGGAGTACTTCCGCGCCGGAGCGCCCGGGCGGGCCAGTGCCAACGGCACCTCCATGCTCGCACCCACCCTGTTCGCACACGGCACCAAGGAGCAGCTCGACCGGGTGCTACCGAAAATGGCCAGCGGCGAGGAGATCTGGGCGCAGGCCTGGTCCGAGCCCGAGTCCGGTAGCGACCTGGCCTCGCTGCGTTCCACGGCCACCAAGGTGGAGGGAGGCTGGAAGCTCAACGGCCAGAAGATCTGGAGCTCGCGAGCTCCGTTCGGGGAACGTGGCTTCGGCCTGTTCCGTTCCGACCCGTCCGCGCAGCGGCACAAGGGCCTGACCTACTTCATGTTCGACCTGAAGGCCGACGGCATCACCGTGCGTCCGATCGCTCAGCTCGGCGGGGACACCGGCTTCGGTGAGGTATTCCTCGACGACGTGTTCGTGCCGGACGAGGACGTCATCGGCGAGGTGCACGAGGGCTGGCGCGCGGCGATGAGCACCTCCAGCAACGAACGTGGCATGTCGCTGCGCAGCCCGGCACGCTTCCTCGCACCGGCCGAGCGGCTGGTGCAACAGTGGAAGCAGAACCCGGATCTGGTGTTCACCGACCGAGTCGCCGATGCCTGGATCAAGGCTCAGGCCTACCGGCTGCACACCTTCGGCACCGTCACGCGGCTCGCCAGAGGCGGTGAGCTGGGCGCCGAATCCTCGGTGACCAAGGTCTTCTGGTCGGACCTCGACGTCGCGCTGCACCAGACGGCGCTGGACCTGCAGGGTGCCGACGCCGAGCTCGTCGATCACTGGACCGAGGGCCTGCTGTTCGCGCTCGGCGGACCGATCTACGCCGGTACCAACGAGATTCAGCGAAACATCATCGCCGAGCGGCTGCTGGGACTGCCGAGGGAGCCGAAGTAATGAACCCCCGAAGGCGATCACGAGTGAGGATCGCAGCGAGGTACGAGCGAGGACCGGAGCGAGTGGGAGCCGAGGCATGAACCCCCGAAGGCGATCACGAGTGAGGATCGCAGCGAGGTACGAGCGAGGACCGGAGCGAGTGGGAGCCGAGGCATGAACTTCGAGATCGACGAACAGCAGCGCGATTTCGCGTCCAGCATCGATGCGGCCCTGGGTGCCGCCGATGTGCCCGCCGCGGTCCGGGCCTGGGCCGACGGCGACACCGCGCCGGGCCGCAAGGTATGGAACCAGCTCACCGAACTCGGCGTCCCCGCGCTGCTGGTGGGCGAGAAGTACGACGGCATCGACGCCCA
Organism: Mycobacterium sp. AMU20-3851; assembly: GCF_043974665.1. Classification (NCBI taxonomy): domain Bacteria; kingdom Bacillati; phylum Actinomycetota; class Actinomycetes; order Mycobacteriales; family Mycobacteriaceae; genus Mycobacterium; species Mycobacterium sp. AMU20-3851. Next base: position 540,516 of record NZ_CP146371.1, on the reverse strand, counting down.
TCCGGTCGACCTCGTGGTCGCCGTGGAGCGCCTCGGCTACTGGGCGGTGCCCGGCCCGGTCACCGAGTCGATCGCCGTCGCCCCGATCCTGCTGGCCGATGACGAGCGGTCCGGCGCGCTGGCGGCCGGTGAATCGATCGCCACCGTCGCGCTGCCGCCGCAGGTTCCCTACGCGGTCAATGCGGATTTTGCCGATCTGGTGTTGCTGGCCGGCGACGGGCAGGTGTCGGATGCGAATGCAGGTGCCGCGCACGACTCCGTCGACCCGTCCCGGAAGCTGTTCGAGGTCGGCGCTTCCGGAACCACCCAGGCCGCCGATACCGCGCGCGCCTACGAGTTCGGGGTGCTGGCCACCGCGGCACAGCTGATCGGTGCCGGGCAGGCGATGCTCGACCAGTCGGTCGAATATGCCAAGCAGCGCACCCAATTCGGCCGGGTGATCGGTTCCTACCAGGCGATCAAGCACAAACTGGCCGATGTGCACATCGCTCTGGAGTTGGCTCGCCCGCTGGTCTACGGTGCGGCCCTCGCCCTGGCCGACGCCTCGGCCGACACCGCACGCGACGTCAGTGCGGCCAAGGTCGCCGCCGCCGATGCCGCGCTGCTGGCCGCCCGGTCCTCGTTGCAGACCCACGGCGCCATCGGGTTCACCCAGGAACACGATCTGTCCCTGCTGCTGCTGCGGGTGCAGGCACTGCGCTCGGCCTGGGGCGATCCCACTCTGCACCGCCGTCGGGTTCTGGAGGCCCTGTAGAACATGAGTGAAGAACGCGAACTGCTCCGCTCCACCGTCGCCGCCCTGGTCGACAAGCACGCCGGCCCCGAGGCCGTGCGCCGCGCGATGGAGTCCGAGCGGGGATACGACGAAGCGCTGTGGAAGCTGCTGTGCGAGCAGGTCGGCGCCGCAGCACTGGTGGTGCCCGAGGATCTCGGTGGCGCCGGTGGTGAACTCGCCGATGCCGCAGTGGTGTTGGAGGAGCTGGGCAAGGCGCTGGTGCCGACTCCGCTGCTCGGCACCATCCTGGCTGAGTTGGCACTGCTGGGTGTGCAAGACCACGAACCGCTCGAGGGCCTCGCCGAGGGCGTGTCCATCGGGACCGTGGTGTTCGATCCGGACTACGTGATCAACGGCGATATCGCCGATGTCGTGATCGCCACCGACGGTGCCGAACTCACCCGCTGGAGCGCGGTCACCGCGCAGCCCAAGCCGACCATGGACCTGACCCGGCGGTTGTCGTCCGTGAGCGCGACCGAGACCGCACCGCTGGGCGTCGACCCGGGTCTGGCGGACACGGCGGCGCTGCTGATGGCCGCCGAGCAGATCGGCGCCGCGGCGCGCGCCTTGGATCTGACGGTCGCCTACACCAAGGACCGGGTGCAGTTCGGCCGGCCGATCGGCAGTTTCCAGGCGCTCAAGCACCGGATGGCCGATCTGTACGTCAAGGTGCAATCCGCCCGCGCGGTCATCTACGACGCCATCGCCGAGCCCTCGGCCACGTCGGCCTCCCTGGCTCGGGTGTTCGCCAGCGAGGCGCTGACCGCGGTCGTCGGCGAAGCGGTGCAGATGCACGGCGGTATCGCCATCACGTGGGAGCACGACATCCAGCTGTATTTCAAGCGGGCACACGGCAGCGCCCAGCTGCTCGGTCCCCCGCGGGAGCACCTGCGCCGGCTCGAATCTCAGGTGTTCTAGCCTGGTTCAGGTGACCCCTCAGGTGGCGCTCCGCGCAGGCATCCCGCCGTTCTACGTGATGGATGTATGGCTCGCCGCGGCCGAACGCCAGCGCACCCACGGTGACCTGGTGAACCTATCCGCCGGTCAGCCCAGCGCGAAGGCGCCGGCTCCGGTACGCGCGGCGGCCGCGGCAGCGCTGGAGAACCACAATCTCGGCTACACCGTCGCGTTGGGGATCCCGGAGCTGCGGGAGGCGATCGCGGGGTCGTATCGGGACCGCCACGGCATCGATGTCGACCCGGACGCGGTGGTCATCACCACCGGCTCCACCGGCGGTTTCCTACTGGCGTTTCTGTCCTGTTTCGACGTCGGTGACCGGGTCGCGGTGACGAGCCCCGGCTATCCCTGCTACCGCAACATCCTGTCCGCCCTGGGTTGCGAGGTGGTGGAGCTGCCGTGCGAGGCGGACACCCGGTTCCAGCCGACGGTGCCGATGTTGGAGGCGCTGGACCCTCCGGTCAAGGGATTGATCATCGCCAGCCCGGCCAACCCCACCGGGACCATCATCCCGCCGGACGACCTGGCCGCCATCGTGAACTGGTGTGATGACCGCGGAGTTCAGCTGGTCAGCGACGAGCTCTATCACGGCCTGGTCTACCCGGGTGCCCCGGCCACCAGCTGCGCATGGGAGACCTCGCGTAATCCCATTGTGGTGAACAGCTTCTCGAAATACTTCGCCATGACCGGCTGGCGGTTGGGCTGGCTGTTGGTCCCTGAGCCACTGCGCCGCGCGGTGGATCGGTTGACCGGAAACTTCTCCATCTGCCCGCCCACGCTGCCGCAACTGGCCGCGGTCGCAGCCTTCGACCAGGAGTCCCTGGTCGAGGCCGACGCTCTGGTCGGCGAGTACACCGTCAACCGGGACCTGCTGCTCACCGGCCTGGTGGAGATCGGGCTGGACCGGCTCGCACCGGCCGACGGCGCCTTCTACGTGTACGCCGACATCTCCCGGTACTCCACCGACTCTCTCGGGTTCTGCGCAAAGCTGTTGGCCGACACCGGGGTTGCCATCGCACCCGGTGTCGACTTCGACACCGTGCACGGTGGATCCTTCGTCCGGTTGTCCTTTGCCGGCGCGGCGTCCGAGATCACCGAGGCACTGGCCCGGATGGGCCCGTGGCTCAGGACTGCAGGAACGCCAGCAGATCGGCGTTGATGGTGTCGGCTTGCGTGGTGGGCATGCCGTGCGGGAAGTCCTCGTAGGTGATCAGCGTCCCGTTCTGCAGGAGCTCGGCGGATTTCGGCCCGGAGGCGACGTACGGGACGATCTGGTCATCGCGGCTGTGCATCACCAGGGTGGGCACGGTGATCTTCTTCAGGTCCTCGGTGAAATCGGTCTGCGAGAACGCCACGATGCCGTCGTAGTGCGACAGCGCGTCACCCATCATGCCCTGGCGCCACCAGTTTTCGATGATCGCCTCATCTGCCTCGACACCGTCGCGGTTGAAACCGTAGAACGGGCCGGCGGGCAGAGCCCGGTAGAACACCGAACGGTTCGCCGCCAACTGGGCCTGCAGATCGTCGAACACCGATTTGGGCAGGCCCTCGGGATTGGCCTCGGTCTGCACCATCAGCGGCGGCACCGCACTGATCAACGCCGCCTTGGCCACCCGGTCTTCACCGTGCCGGGCGAGGTAGCGCACCACTTCGCCACCGCCGGTGGAATGTCCTACGTGTATGGCGTCGCGCAGATCCAGGTGCGCGGTCAGCGCCGCGAGATCATCGGCATAGTGGTCGAGATCATGTCCGTCCGGAGTCTGGGTGGAGCGTCCGTGGCCGCGCCGGTCGTGCGCGATCACCCGGTAGCCCCGGTTGAGGAAGAACAACATCTGGGTGTCCCAGTCGTCCGATGACAGTGGCCAGCCGTGGCTGAACACGATCGGCTGACCGGTTCCCCAGTCCTTGTAGAAGATCTCGGTGCCGTCGGTCGTGGTGAGAGTGCTCATGGCAGAAACTCTGCCCCGCCGATCGACCGATGTCGTTACCGCTAGCCGCCATTGTTTGTCGGACGGTAGGTGTAGCGTCGACGTCATGTTCGAAAGTTTGTTCGATATGGATCCGCGGGCCTCCGAGGAGGAGCTGCGGATTCAGGTCGAGCGCCTCGAACAGCTGAAGTCTGCTGCCGCGGCGGCACAGGCCCGGGCGACCGCACTGTGGTCGGCCAAGCGTCGCGCCGCCGAGGCCCTCGCCGGGGTGCCGGTCGCCAAGCGTGGACGCGGGCTGGCCGCCGAGGTGGGGTTGGCGCGCCGCGACTCGCCCAAGAAGGGAGATCGGCACCTCGGTCTCGCCAAGGCACTGGCGAACGAGATGCCGCACACCCTGGCCGCCCTGGAGGCCGGAGCACTCTCGGAATGGCGGGCCACGCTGATCGTGCGTGAATCGGCCTGTCTGAGTGTCCAACACCGTCGCGAACTCGATGCCGAGCTGTGTGCCGATCCGTCCCGGCTGGAGGGCTGGGGCGACAAACGGGTGGCCGCCGAGGCGAAGTCCATCGTGGCCCGTCTGGATGTCGAGGCCCTGGTCGCACGGTCGACCAAGGCCGCGGAGGACCGCTGTGTGACCATCCGGCCGGCGCCGGACACCATGACCTACCTGACGGTGTTACTTCCGGTAGCGCAGGGGGTCGCGGTCTACGCGTCGCTGAAACGTTCCGCCGACACCACTTTCGACGGCCGCACCCGTGGCCAGGTCATGGCCGACACATTGGTGGAGCGGGTGACCGGCCGGCCTGCCGAACAGCCCCTACCGGTCATGCTCAATCTGGTGATGGCCGACACCACCCTGGCCGGCGACGATGACGCACCCGCCTGGCTAGCCGATTTTGGACCGATTCCGGCCGGATTCGCCCGCGCCCTCATCGGCGACGCCGCCACCGACGAATCGGTACGGGCGATGCTGCGCCGCCTGTACCGGCACCCACAATCCGGCCAACTCGTGGCCATGGAATCGCGGGCCGGGATCTTCCCCAAGGGCCTGGGCACATTTCTGGAACTACGCGATCAAACCTGCCGAACGCCGTACTGCGATGCGCCGATTCGCCACCACGACCACGCCACACCGCGGCACCGCGGCGGGCCGACAAGCGCACTCAACGGGCTCGGCAAGTGCGAGGCGTGCAACTACGCCAAGGAGTCACCGGGTTGGTCGGTGCACACCGCAGATATCGGTGGCCGGCACGTGGCCGAGTACACCACGCCGACCGGGGCCGTCTACCGATCGACCGCCCCGCCACTGCCGGGACCACCGGTCAGATCGGTCAGCGTCATCGAGAGCGGGTTGAGCGTCGACCTGGTCAGGTTCAGCGCTGCGTGAGCGGCGCTCCGGTGGCGGCGCGAACGTCGTCCACCGAGACACCGGGCGCGGTCTCCACCAGCACCAGTTCTCCGTCGCCGACGACGTCGATGACGGCGAGGTCGGTGACGATACGGTGCACGACCCGCTCGCCGGTCAGTGGCAGTGAGCATTCCGACACGATCTTCGGATTGCCTTGTCGGTCCGTGTGTTCCATCAGCACGATGACCCGCGACGCACCGTGCACCAGGTCCATGGCACCGCCCATGCCCTTGACCATCTTGCCGGGGACCATCCAGTTCGCCAGATCGCCGAACCGGGACACCTCCATGCCACCGAGCACCGCGACATCGATGTGCCCGCCGCGGATCATCCCGAACGACAACGCCGAATCGAAGAACGCCGCACCGGGCAGCACCGTCACCGTTTCCTTGCCGGCGTTGATGAGGTTCGCGTCGACCTCGTCCTCGGAGGGATACGGGCCGGTGCCCAGGATTCCGTTCTCCGAGTGCAGCGTGACCCGGACCGAGGGGTCCAGGAAGCCCGGCACCAGGGTGGGCAGTCCGATGCCCAGGTTCACGTATTCGCCGTCGTGCAGTTCACGCGCCACCCGGGCGGCCATCTGCGGGCGGGTCCAGCCCTTGGCGGTCTGTGTCTCGGTCATGCGTTCTCCCCTGCATCGTCACGGACGGTGCGCTTCTCGATGCGGACGTCCTGAGGTCCTGTCTCGACGATCCGCTGCACGAACACACCGGGCAGGTGGATGCCCTCGGGGTCGAGTTCGCCGGGTTGCACCAGTCGTTCCACCTGCGCGATGGTCACCCGGCCGGCCATGCCCGCCAGCGGATTGAAGTTCATCGCGGTCTTGTCGAACACCAGATTGCCCTGGGTGTCGCCCACCGCGGCGTGCACCAGCGCGTAGTCGGCCCGGATGCCGGTCTCCAGTACATAGCGGCGGCCGTCGAACTCGCGGGTCTCCTTGGGCGGCGAGGCGATGGCGATCGAACCGTCCTCGGCGTACCGCCAGGGCAGCCCGCCGTCGGCGACCGGCGTGCCGACCCCGGCCGGGGTGTAGAACGCCGGGATGCCGGCGCCGCCGGCGCGCAGCCGTTCGGCCAGCGTGCCCTGCGGGGTCAGCTCGACCTCCAGTTCGCCGGACAGGTACTGCCGGGCGAACTCCTTGTTCTCGCCGACATAGGAGGCCGTGACCCGGCGGATGCGGCCGAGGCCGAGCAGCACGCCCAGCCCGACACCGTCCACACCGCAGTTGTTGGAGTAGACCTCCAGGTTGTCCACACCCGATTCGGCCAGCGCCTCGATGAGTGCATCGGGTATGCCGCACAGCCCGAAACCCCCCACCGCGAGGGTGGATCCGCTCGCGATGTCGGCGACGGCCTCGTGGACGTCCTTGACCTGCTTACTGGACATCAGCGTGACAACTTCCTGTCGTGGTCCTGCAAAAATTGATCGCACTGCGTTCGCTCACCGAACGCGGGCGCGGTGCCCCACCAGAACACCATCTTGCTGCTGTTATGCACAAGGTCTCGGCGCCCGGTTCGCCAAATTGTTCGCTCGGCGGGACGGCCCGACCCTCGGGCGTCCATTCAGTGAACGCTATTGTCGGGGCATGGCCGAGATCGCAGCAGGCACCCCGGTGATCACCCGGGTGGCCGCCATTCTGCGTGCGGTGGGCCGCGAACGCGGCGGGGCGACGACCACCGCGATCTCCCGCAGCACCGACATCCCCCGGGCCACCGCCCACCGCATGCTCACCGCGCTTGCCGAGCAGGGCCTGATAGACCGCGACCCCGCGACCGGGTTGTGGTTCCTCGGACCGGAGATCTATCTGCTCGGGTCGGTGTCCACCAGTCGGTACGACGCGGCACCGGTCGCCGACGACCTCCTGCGCGGGCTCGCCGACGACACCGGGGAAAGCGCCTTCCTGTCCGCCCGTCGCGGTTGGGAAACGGTGTGTGTGTCCGCCGTGGAGGGCAGCTTCCCGTTGCGGTCCCATGTGCTCTACCCGGGCAGCCGGTTCCCGCTCGGGATCGCCTCGGCCGGACTGGTGATCCTCGCGCACCTGCCGGACTCCGAAACTGCGGAATACCTGCAGCGCAACGCTCTGGAAAAGGAATGGGGCCAAGCACATTCGCGAACCGCAATCGAGGAACGGCTGCACCGCACCCGGATCGACGGTTATTCGGTGAATCCCGGACTGCTCGTCGAGGGCAGCTGGGGCATCGGCGCGGCGGTGTTCGACGCGCTCGGCCAGCCGCAGTGGGCACTGAGCCTGACCGGCGTCCAGGCGCGGATGGCCGGTGAACGCACGGCGCACCTCGGCGAGACACTGCTGCGCGCGGCTCACGAACTGACCAGGCGTCTGCGCCGCGGCGACCGGTAGATCACCGGGCGCTCCAACCCCCGTCCATCGTGTACGAGGCCCCCGTGACCATGCGCGCCGCCGGCGAGGCCAGCCAGCCCACCAGGGAGGCCACCTCGGCGGGCTCCACCAAGGCCTTGATGGCGCTCTCCTTCAACAGGACCTCCTCGACGACCTGCTGTTCGTCGATGCCGTGAGTATGTGCCTGATCGGCGATCTGCTTGTCCACCAACGGAGTTCGCACGTACCCCGGGTTCACGCAGTTGCTGGTCACCCCGTGCGGCCCGCCTTCCAGCGCGGTCACCTTGGAGAGCCCCTCCAGGGCATGTTTGGCGGTGACGTAGGCGACCTTGAACTCCGAGGCCCGCAGCCCGTGCACCGACGACAGGTTGATGATCCGGCCGAAGCCCTCGGCGTACATGTGCGGCAAGGCCGCGCGGATGAGCAGGAACGGGACCTCGGTCATCAGCGTCAGCATCGCGCGGAACGCCTCCGGCGCGAAATCGGTGATCGGTGCGACGCGCTGTATCCCGGCGTTGTTCACCAGGATGTCGGTGTGCAGCACCAATTCCTGCAGCGCGACCACATCGAGCAGGTCGACTGCCCATGCGGTCCCGCCGATCTCCTCGGCGAGTGCGGTCGCACCGGCTTCGTCGCGGTCCGCGACGGTGACATGCGCGCCGGCCGTGGCGAGTTCGCGCGCACAGGCGGCCCCGATGCCACTGGCGCCACCGGTGACCAGTGCCGTCCTTCCGGCGAGCCCGCTCATGCGCCCGATGGCTCGCGGGAGATCTTCGCGACGTCGCGGGCGTCGGCGTCATCGAGGGTCTTGAGGTCGATGCCCACGGTCTCGCGACTGATCACCGCCCCCAGCAGCGAGACACCGCAGGCGATGCCCAGGTAGACCGCGATCGGCACCGACGAGTTGTAGTCGTCGAGCAGCTTCACCGCGATGATCGGCGCCAGCGATCCGGCGACGATCGAGGTCACCTGATAACCAAGGGAGACACCGGAATAGCGCATCCGGGTGGGAAACATCTCCGACATGATCGCGGGCTGCGGCGCGTACATCATGGCGTGGATGACCAGGCCGATGGTGACCGAGGCGGTGACCACGACGTAGTTGCCGCTGTTCATCATCGGGAAGGCGAAGAACCCCCAGGATGCGCCGAGCAGGGCCCCGGCGATGTACACCGGACGCCGCCCGAAGCCGTCGGAGAGTCGACCGAAGAGCGGAATGGCGAGGAAGTGCACGGCGTGCGCGACCAGCAGGTACCAGAGGATGTCGCTGGTATCGGCCCCGACTTGCACCTTCAGATACGTGATCGAGAAGGTGACCACCAGGTAGTACATGATGTTCTCACCGAAGCGCATCCCCATGGCCGTGAAAACGCCGCGGGGATAACGCTTGAGGACCTCGACCCCGCTGTACGAACTCTCCTTGATGGCCTCGGCCTCCTGCTGCGCCTCGAGGAAGATCGGGGCGTCGGTCACCTTGGTGCGGATGTAGTAGCCGACCAGCACCACCACCGCCGACAGCCAGAACGCGACGCGCCAGCCCCAGGACAGGAAGGAAGCATCCGACAGCGTGGTGGTCAGCGCGAGCAGCACGATGGTGGCGAGCAGGTTGCCCGCGGGCACGCCGGCCTGGGGCCAGCTGGCCCAGAAACCGCGGCTGCGGTTGGGGCTGTGCTCGGCGACCAGCAGCACCGCACCGCCCCACTCGCCACCGACCGCGAAGCCCTGGATGAAGCGCAGCGCCACCAACAGCGCGGGCGCCCAGTAACCGATCTGGTCGTAGGTGGGCAGACAGCCCATCGCGAACGTCGCCGCACCGACCAGCAGCAGTGAGAACTGCAGCAGCTTCTTGCGGCCGTGCTTGTCCCCGAAGTGGCCGAATACGATGCCGCCGAGCGGGCGGGCGATGAAGCCGACGGCGTAGGTGACGAACGCCGCCAGGATCGCGTCGAGTTCACTGCCCGTCTGGGCGAAGAAAACCTTGCTGAACACCAGCGTGGCCGCGGTGCCGTACAGGAAGAACTCGTACCACTCCACGACCGTGCCGGCCATGGACGCGGCGACGACACGCTTCAGCCCGGTGGTCGACTGGTTGGGACTGTGATCGGCAGCACACATAGGGGTGAGTATTCATGCAGGTCAAGATCGAAACAATGGCGAGATCTGCAACCCGAGTCTGCAAAAATGCAGATATGGGTCTGCCGAGCGCCGATGATCTGCTGATCCTGCTCGCGGTCGGGCGCACCGGCCGCTACGTCCACGCCGCCGAGACCCTCGGCGTCAACCACACCACCATCTCCCGTCGCATCGCCGCTCTCGAGCAGGCCATCGGCGCGCGGGTACTGACCCGTGTCGGCGCGGTCTGGGAACTGACCGACCGGGGTCGTGAGGTACTGGCCGCGGCGGAAGCCGTCGACGCGGCGGTGCGGTCCCTGGTCGGCGTACCCGGCCAGCCGCGGTCTTTGCACGGTGTCGTGCGGATCTCGGCCACCGACGGGTTCAGCGCCCATATCGCCGCGCCCGCGGCCGCCCGGGTGCAGGTCGACCACCCCGGGGTGGTGGTGGAGATCGTCGCGACCACGCAGCGGGCCAGTCAGCAGCGCTCCAGCGTCGACCTTGAGATCGTGGTCGGCGAGCCGTCGGTGCAACGCGCACAGGCCATCCCGCTGGGGGACTACTGCCTGGGGTTGTACGGATCGTGGGACTATCTGGCCAGACACGGCACCCCCTCCGACATCGACGCTCTGAGCGCCCATCGGCTGGTCTACTTCATCGAATCGATGCTGCAGGTCGACGAACTGGACCTGGCCACCAGTTTCGCGCCGGGGATGCGGCAGTCGGTCTCCTCGACCAACGTCTTCGTCCACGTCGAGGCGACCCGGGCGGCCGCCGGCCTGGGCCTGTTGCCCTGCTTCCTGGCCGATCAGCACCCCGACCTGGTCCGGGTACTGCCCGAGCAGGTCACCGTGCAGCTGACCTACTGGCTGGTCGCGCGCGCCGAGACACTGCGCCGGCCCGAGGTGGCGGCCATCGTCGAGGCGATCGGTGCTCGGATGTCCGCTGAGCGGAAAGCTCTACTCGGAGAGCGCAGCTGAATATCGTGGGGCCATGCCCTTCCTGCAGACCGACCCCGCCCGGGCGTACTACCGGCACTGGCCGGCCCCCGACCCGCGCGCAGCCGTGGTGTTCCTCCACGGATTCGGCGAACACACCGGCCTCTACCACCGGTACGGCTTCGCACTGAACGCGGCCGGCATCGACCTGTGGGCCGTGGATCAACTCGGACACGGCCTCACGCCCGGTACCCGCGGTGACTTCGGCACGTTGGCCGACAGTTCGGCGCTGGCCGAGGCGCTGACCGTGACCGTCGAACGGGAACGCCCGGGCCTTCCGCTGATCGCCGCCGGGCATTCGTTCGGATCGGTGGTGACGCTGCTGCGGCTCGTCGAACAGCCGAAAAGGTATCGCGCCGGGGTCATCTCCGGGGCGCCGCTGGCGCCGATCGCCGATCTGCTGGACGCCGATACCTCCCTGGATCTCGATCCGTCCTGGCTGTCGACCGACCCGTTCTATCTGGACGCTCTGGAGAACGATCCGCTGGGCTTCACACAGGCGGACAGCGCTCCCCTGGCGCGGGCGCTGGATGCCGCCTGGGACCGGTTCGGCTCCGAACTCCCGACATTGGCGGTGCCAACGCTGGCGGTGCACGGCGTCAGCGATCCGATCGCGCCCGTCGGTCCGGTGCGGGCCTACTCCGAGCAGATCGCCACCCTGCAGATCGCCGAATTCCCCGGCGCCCTCCACGACGTCCTCAACGAATCCGTGCACCGCGAGGTCGCTGCGTCGGTGATTGACTTCATCGGGACGACCCTGGGATGGCATTCTTACCGCGATGGCACTCGGGCTGAATAAGAACACGAAGCGCACTCTGGTCAAACTGCTGGCCGCCGTGGCGCTGATCGCCGTGATCCTCGGCGGGTTCGCGGCCTGCCTGTTCACCGCCGGCTCGGCCAAAGAGGCGGCCGACGAGGCGAAGTCGGGACCGGCGCTGGACGGCAGCTTCAAGGTCGACGTCGGGCCCACCGCGACGCCGGACGGTAAGCCCGTCGCGGGTACCGCCCGCACCGAGACCTGGGTCGCGCGCTCGGAGTGCCGCGGCAGTGAATGTCTGGCGACCGTGGCGGTGGTCAACCCCCAGGATCCGTCCGGCCCGCCGGCATTGACCATGGTGTTCGACTACATCGGCGGTGACTGGCTCGCCGTGCGTGAGGCGCCGGACAAGTGCAAGGTCGGTGACGTCGAAGTCGACGCCACCGGCTGGACGGTCATCTCGCTGCGGCCCCGCCTGGACGGATCACTGGCCGGGGAATACACCTGGGCGACCACCCCGGCGCTGTGCGCCAACAAGCGGGCCATCAACCTGTCGCCCACCAGTGGGAGTGGGACCGGCACCGAGGCGCCGGATCCGGCGCAGGAACCGGCGTTGCGCCCCTCCCCCGGCGCGGCGCTGCGCGGTGTCTACACCTATACGCAGACCTATCCGGCCACCGGCGAGGTGTTCCCCCCGCACGACTACCGGGCCACCACGCACTGCCTGCGGACCGGGGAACGGTGTGTGACGCTGATGTCGACCGTCGACAGCAACAATCTCTACGTGATGCAGTACGGCGACGGACGTTTCACCGCATCCTTCCCGGAGGGGGACGCGCAGTGCACCGACGGTGTCGGCAAGGTACGCCAGTCCTCCCGCGACGACCTGCCGCTGCCGCAGGGACCCCAGGATCCCATCACGCTGCTCACCGGAACCTCCTTCCAGGACTACGTCGGTGACTGTCCCGCCCAGGTGGAACTGGACGTCAGACTCCAGCGCACCGGCGATTAGAAGAGAGGTCTGTCAGTTGTCCATCGGAATGCCCACCAGAACAGCGTTGGCGGCGCTGGCCGCGGTAGCGGCTGCACTCGCCATGGCCGGCCCCGTGCACGCCGACCCGGCGGACAATCCGTGCGAGCTGGCGATCACGTTCCTGTGCCAGTTCATGCCCATCGCACCGGAACTCGAGCACGACATCGATCTGACGGTGGACCAACCGCCGGCCGATCCGGCCGTCCCGCCGCCGCCCGTGGTGCTGCCGTAACTCAGAGCCAGGTGTCCGGGGTCGTCGCGGTGAGGAAGGCCTCCAGATCGTCGCGCCACCGGGCCGGGGTGTTCTTGTCCGGCTCGATACCGGTGTACTCGCCGCGGTAGAACAGCAGCGGGCGGGGCTTGATGGCCTGCGGTTCGGACATCGACCGGACCGCGCCGAACACCACGAAGTGATCGCCGCCGTCGACGACGGAGTGCACCGTGCAGTCGATGTGGGCCAGGCTGCCGTCGATCACCGGCGACCCCAGTCCGGAAGGGGTCCAGTCGATTCCGGCGAACTTGTCCGGCGCCTTGGACCCGAACTGCGCCGAGACATGCTGCTGGTTCTCGTGCAGCATGTTGACGCAGAACTTCCCGCTGGCCTCGATGGCCTGCCAGGCCCGCGACACCTTGGTGGGGCAGAACAGCACCAGGGGCGGATCCAGCGACAGCGCGGCGAAGGACTGGCAGGCGAAGCCGATCGGCGTCTCCTCGTGCACGGTGGTGATCACGGTGACGCCGGTGCAGAACTGCCCCAGCACATTCCGGAATGTCCGCGGGTCGATCTGCGGGGCACTCACTCCGATCTCCTCCCGCGCGGCTACTTGAAGCCCACGCTGAAGTCGTGGCCCCACAGCGACACCGCGGTACTCTCCCGGGCCACCCAGTTCTGGTCCTCGACTTCGAGTCCCTCACAACCGAATTCGACGTCGAACCCGCCCGGGGTCTTCATGTAGAAGGACAACATCTTGTCGTTGGTGTGCCGTCCGAGGGTGGCCGACATCTTCACGTTGCGGCGCAGCGCGCGGTCCAGGCACAGGCCGACGTCGTCGGAGTTCTCCACCTCGACCATCAGGTGCACGATGCCCGTCGGATTCGGCATCGGCATGAACGCCAGCGCGTGGTGGCGCGGGTTGCAGCCGTAGAACCGCAGCCAGATCGGGTCACCGTCGGCGGGCCGGCCGGCCAGCTGCGGCGGCAGGCTCATCGAGTCACGCAGCCGGAATCCCAGCACATCCTGGTAGAACGCCTGCGCGGCGGCGTCGTCGTCACAGGTGAGCACCACGTGCCCGAGACCCTGTTCGGCGGTGACGAACTTGTGGCCGTACGGGCTGACGAACCGGCGGCCGAGGTACTGGGCACCGTGGAAGGCCTCCAGCACGTTGCCGGCCGGGTCGTTGAAGCGGATCAGTCCTTCGACGCGGCGTTCGGACTTGTCCTCGCGGGTGCCCTCGACGTAATCGACACCGGCCTTGGACAGGGTCTCGCGCAGCGCCTGCAGCGCGGGCGCGTCGGCGACCTCCCAGCCGGAGACGAGCAGCCGGTCCTGCTCACCCGGGACGATCACCAGGCGGGCCGCCATCTCGTCCATCCGCAGGTAGAGCGCACCGGGGGTGGCGCCGTCGCCCTCGGCCATACCGAGCACCTTGAGCCCGAACTCGCGCCATGCCGCCACATCGGTCGCCTCGATGCGCATGTATCCCAATGCCTTGATGCTCATGGCTGCGTCCCTAACTCAGGAAATCGATGGTCAGCTTGTTGAATTCGTCGAACTTCTCGACCTGGGCCCAGTGTCCACACTGCCCGAAAACGTGCAACTGGACACGCGGAATCTGCTTCACCGCGACCAGCGCACCGTCGAGCGGGTTCACCCGGTCCTCCCGGCCCCAGATCAGCAGCACCGGCTGGCGCAGCTTGTACACCTCACGCCACATCATCCCCAGCTCGAAGTCCGCGCCCGCGAAGGACTTACCCATCGCGCGGGTGGCGGCCAGCGATTCCGGGGTGCTGGCGATGGCGAAGCGCTCGTCGACCAGCTCCGGGGTGACCAGCTTCTGGTCGAAGACCATGATCCGGATGAAGGCCTCGAGGTTCTCCCGGGTCGGCTCGTAGTTGAACTTGGCCAGTGCCTTGACGCCCTCGGTGGGGTCCGGCGCGAACAGGTTCACGCTCAGCCCGCCGGGGCCCATCAGCACCAGCTTGCCGGCCCGGTCCGGGTAGTCCAGCGCGAACCGGACCGCGGTGCCCCCGCCGAGCGAGTTCCCCAGCAGCGGGACCCGGCCGGTGATGCCGAGGTGATCCAGCAGACCGAGGACGGCCTTGGCGCTGTACCGGTTGTACTGCTCGTGTTCGGTGTGCTTGTCCGACAACCCATAACCGGGCTGATCGATGGCGAGCACGTGGAACTTCTCCGCCAGCACCGCGACGTTGCGCCCGAAGTTCGACCAGCTGGACGCACCCGGGCCGCCGCCGTGCAGCAGCACGATGGTCTGCCCGGCCGGATCGCCGGCCTCGTGGTAGTGCAACCGCATGGCCAGCTCGCCGGCCTGCACGTCGGCGTACCGCGAGGTGGATTCGAACGTGATGTCCTGAACGGCAGTCATCAGACCATCGTGTCCGCGGGCGGCAGACCGAACTCGTTGTTGCCGAAGATCAGGTAGGCCCGCTCGGGCTCGTTGGCGGCGTGCACCCGGCCGGCATGCGCATCACGCCAGAACCGTTGCAGCGGTGCGGTGTTGACCAGCGCGGTGGCACCGGCCGACTCGAACAGCAGATCGATCGAGGCGATGGCCCGCGCGGTGGCACGCACCTGGTCGCGACGGGCCCTGGCGCGGAGTTCGAACGGGATCTCCTTGCCTGCCTGCAGCAGCGCGTACTCGTCGCCGACGTTGCCGATCAGCTGACGCCAGGCGGCGTCGATATCGCTGGCGGCCTCGGCGATCCGCACCTTGGCGAATGGATCGTCCTTGGACTTCTCGCCGGCGAAGGCCGCCCGGACCCGCTTGCCCTGATGCTCGACGTGGGCGGCGTAGGCGCCGTAGGCCATACCCACGATCGGCGTGGAGATGGTGGTGGGATGCATGGTGCCCCAAGGCATCTTGTATACCGCAGCGGTGTTGTTCTCGTACCCGCCCGCGGTGCCGTCGTTCATCGCCTTGTAGGACAGGAAGCGGTGCGAGGGCACGAACACGTCCTTGACCACGATGGTGTTGCTGCCGGTGCCACGCAGACCGACCACATGCCACACGTCGTCGATGGTGTACTCGGTGCGGGGGATCAGGAAGCTGCCGAAGTCGACCGGGCGGCCGTCCTTGATCACCGGCCCGCCGAGGAACGCCCAGGTGGCGTGCTCGCTGCCGGAGGACCACTGCCAGGCGCCGCTGACCAGATAGCCGCCGTCGACCACGGTGCCGGCACCCATCGGGGCGTAGGAGGAGGACACCCGGACGGTCGGGTCCTCGCCCCACACCTCGTCCTGGGCCTGCTGATCGAACAGCGCGAGGTGCCAGTTGTGCACCCCGATGATCGAGCTGATCCAGCCGGTGGAACCGCAGGCGCTGGCCAGTCGCCGCACCGCCTCGTAGAAGACGGTCGGGTCGGCTTGCAGGCCGCCCCACTGCTCGGGCTGGAGCAGCTTGAAGAAGCCGATCTCGTCGAGTTCGTTGACCGTTTCGTAGGACACCTGGCGCCGATCCTCGGCCTCCTGGGCGCGTTCCCGTAGCTTCGGCAACAGATCATCGACGCCGGCGAGGACCGCCTGCACGTCACGCTGTTCAATGGACGTCACTGAATTGCCTCCCGGATCGAGATCAAGCACTAGACAGAGATTAGAACACGTTACGATTTGTGTCGAGTAGCGTGCTGAATCAACGGCTGGACCTGCACATGTTCAGTTTTGTAACATGTTCTAGTTATTGAACCAAGGAAGGGTCCGACAGTGTCTGATGAGCCGCGAAACGGCGGGACCGATGAGCCGCTCGGCAGCCATGTCCTGGAACTGCTGGTGACCGATGTCGTCGAGGAGACCTCCGACTCCCGCTCGCTGGTGTTCGGGGTACCAGAGGACAGCTCCATCGGAGCCGACCGGCTGCGCTACGCGCCGGGACAGTTCCTCACCCTGCGGGTGCCCAGTGAGCGCACCGGGTCCGTCGCGCGCTGCTACTCGCTGTCCAGTTCGCCGACGACCGATGATCAGCTGACCGTCACCGTCAAGCGCACAGCCGAGGGGTACGCATCGAACTGGTTGTGCGACAACGCCCATGCCGGGATGCGGATGCACGTGCTGGCGCCGTCGGGCACCTTCGTGCCCAAGACGCTGGACACCGATTTCCTGCTGCTTGCCGCAGGTAGCGGGATCACGCCGATGATGGCCATCTGCAAATCCGCACTCACCGAGGGCAGCGGCAAGGTGGTGCTGGTCTACGCCAACCGCGACGAGAACTCGGTCATCTTCGCCACCACACTGCGGGACCTGGCCGCCAAGTACCCGGACCGGTTGACCGTGATCCACTGGCTGGAGACGGTGCAGGGACTGCCCAGCAGCGCGGCGCTGGCCGCCCTGGTGCGGCCGTTCGCCGCGCATGACACCTTCATCTGCGGGCCCGGCCCGTTCATGACCGCGGCGGAGGCGGCCATGAAGGCGGTGGACGCCGCCCCGGAGAAAATCCACATCGAGGTGTTCAAATCGTTGGAGTCCGACCCGTTCGCCGCGGTGGTGATCGAGGCCGACGACGACGATGACGCGGGCCCGGCGCGGGCCGTCGTCGAACTGGACGGCACCACCCACGAAATCGACTGGCCACGCAAGGCCAAGCTGCTCGACGTCCTGCTGAACAAGGGACTGGACGCCCCGTTCTCCTGCCGCGAGGGTCACTGCGGGGCGTGCGCGGTGCTGATGCGCAACGGCGCCGTGGACATGGAGATCAACGATGTGCTCGAACCGTCCGATCTGGAGGAGGGCCTGATCCTGGCGTGCCAGGCGCTGCCTAAATCCGATTCGGTCGAAGTCACGTACGACGAATGAGGCGCGGGCTACCGTGCACGAGCAGACAACCGGAGGGATTTCGGCCGTGAAGAGGATTCTCGGGGCGCTGGCGGTCGCCGCCGGTGCCGCCGCGCTCACCGCTCCGACGGCATCCGCCGGGGTGAACACCGCGACGACATCGATACCCACCCCGCAGGGCATCCTGGAGATGCACGTCACCGCCGACTGCGCCGGTCCCGAGGGCCGGTGCTTCTTCAAGACCCAGGCGAACCTGCTCACCCCGAACGGCCCGATCGGTCTGCCGCAGGACACCTGGGCCCGGCAGACCATCACCCTGCGCAGCACCAACCGGTCGGTGTGGCAGGAAGCCTGGTTCAGCGCCCCGGCCGGAATGCCGCGAGAACTCAAGGGCGCCAACCACGACAATGTGCTGTCCAAGGGCTACCAGTCGCTGTCGGACTACCAGCTGTCGGTCACCTATTTCGGTGGTGGCCCGCTGCCGCGCTTCGCCGTCGACGGCGACTCCGTGCAGACCGACTGGGCCTCCGGGCGGCCGAACCTGGAGTCCGGCTTCATCGTCTGCTCGAACATCCAGGCGGTGTTCGGCGGGGTGAATCTGACCACCCCGTCCGCGTGCGCGCAGACCACGTTCGGCTGACCGCCGGCTAGCGCGGCAGGCCCAGCAGCCGCTCCCCCGCCACGGTCAGCAGGATCTGCTCGGTGCCGCCGGCGATGGTCAGGCAACGCGTGTTGAGGAACGTGTGCACGGCCTGGTTGGCCACCGCACCGCCGCCCTCGGACAGTTCCATCTGGAATTCCGCCAGTCCCTGGCGGTAGCGCACCCCGATCAGCTTGCGGGCGCTGGCCTGCGCGCCGGTGTCCTGGCCGTCGACGGCGAGTTGCGCGATGCGCTGGTCCAACAGCGAGCCGACCTGCGCGGTCAGGATCAGCCCGCCGAGCCGGTCCTGATCGGCCGGGTCGATGCCGTTGCGCTGCACCGCAGCGAGCAGTTCCTCCATCGGGTTGCCGAGCGCGGTACCGCCCGCCATCGCGACGCGCTCGTTGGTCAACGTCGTGCGGGCCAGCCGCCAGCCGTCGTTGACGGTGCCCACCACCATCTCGTCGGGCACGAAGACGTCGTCGAAGAAGACCTCGTTGAACAGTTCGTCACCGGTGATCTCGCGCAGCGGGCGGATGTCGATACCGGGTGAACGCATGTCGATCAGGAAGTAGGTGATGCCCTTGTGTTTTGGAGCGCTTTGATCCGTTCGCGCCAGGCACACGCCCCAGTGCGCCTGCTTTGCCGACGACGTCCACACCTTCTGCCCGGTCAGTTTCCAGCCCGGCTTGCCGTCCACCTCGGCGCGGACGGCCTTGGTGCGCAACGCCGCAAGGTCGGAGCCGGCACCGGGCTCGGAGAACAGCTGGCACCACTTGAGGTCACCACGCAGGGTGGCGGGCACGAACTGGTCGATCTGCTCGGGGCTGCCGTGTTCCAGGATGGTGGGTACCGCCCACCATCCGATCACCAGATCCGGGCGCTCCACCCCGGCAGCGGCGAGTTCCTGGTCTATGAGCAGCTGCTCGGCCGGGGATGCGTTGCGGCCGTGCGGCTTCGGCCAGTGCGGCGCCTGCAACCCGGCCTCGGCCAGCGCGACCTGGCGGTCCTGCGCGGGCCGCGCGGCCACCGCGGCGACGGCGGCGCTGATCTCGGGACGCAGATCGGCCACCGACTCCAGATCGATGTGCAGGTCCCGGCGCACCCCCTGCTGGGTCAGCTCGGCCACCCGGCGCAGCCAGCGCCGGCGCCCACCGAGAAAGTGCGAGATGCCGTATGCCCGGCGCAGATACAGGTGCGCATCGTGTTCCCAGGTGATACCGATGCCGCCCAGCACCTGGATGCAGTCCTTGGTATTGGCCTGTGCCGCATCGATCCCGGCGGCCACGGCAACCGCGGCCGCCACCGACAGCTGGTCGTCGGCATCCTCACCCGCCGCGCGCGCGGCGTCGGCGGCCGACACCGACACCTGTTCGGAGCGCAGCAGCATCTCGGCGCACATGTGCTTGATGGCCTGGAAACTGCCGATCGGCTTGCCGAACTGCTCGCGCACCTTGGCGTACTCGGTCGCGACGTCGAGAGCCCAGCGAGCCAGCCCGGCCGCCTCGGCCGCGAGCACCGTCGCGGCCACATCCTCGAACCGCTGCCGCGATACCGGCAGCACCCGGGCGGGCGCCGACTCCAGCGTCACCCGGGCCAGTGGCACCGAGAAATCGGTGGCCGACAGCAACTCCACCCCTACCCCGCCGGCGGCGGCATCGACCAGCAGCACCTGCTCGCCGGCCGGCAACAGCAGCACCCCGGCCGGGTCGGCGCCCAGGACCTGCTCGACCACGCCGGAAACCCGGTCGCCGTCGACGCTAAGTTCGGCGCGCAGCGCGGCGCCCGCGGTGCGTTCGCCGGCCACCAGAGCTTCCAACAGGTCGGCGTCGTCACCGGTCAGCAGGAGCGTCGCCAGCGCGGTGGTCGCGACCGGGCCCGGCACCAGGGCCGCGGCGGCCTCGTCGAGCATGCTGCACAGATCGGCGACGGTGCTGCCGGCTCCGCCGAACTCCTCGGCGACCGCCACGCCGAATATCCCTAGTTGCGCGAAACCGCCGTAGGGGGCCCGCCAGGCGTCGGGGTCACCCAGCTCGACGTTGCGCACCCCGGCGATCGATCCGGAGCTTGCTGCCCAGCTCCGGACCATTTCCCTGGCTGCGGACTGTTCATCTGTGATGGTCGCCGACACCGACTGCTCCTCGCCGTTGGGTGAGAAGGCGGCGCTTCCCACTAGAACGTGTTCTAATAGTGCCAGCGTCGGAACGTCAAGTCGACCTCGGTCATGGCCATACGCGCCGTGTGATCCGCAGCGGGGAAATGAGTGATCAGCGGTCGACATGCGTATCGTTTCCCTCGAAACGCGCATCACGAAGGAGCTGTCCGCCCATGTCATCGCCCGCACAACCCGGATCGGGTTCTGACTCACCCCGTCAGGTGATGGCCGTGGCCGTACTCTCCGAATCCGAACTCGGCTCCGAAGCGCAGCGGGAACGCCGCAAGCGCATCCTGGACGCCACGCTGGCCATCGCATCCAAGGGCGGTTACGAGGCCGTCCAGATGCGGGCCGTCGCCGAGCGCGCCGACGTGGCGGTCGGCACCCTGTACCGCTACTTCCCGTCCAAGGTGCACCTGCTCGTCTCCGCGCTGGGGCGCGAGTTCGAACGCATCGACGCCAAGATGGACCGGGCCACGCTCGCCGGCGGGACCCCCTACCAGCGGCTGAACATGATGGTCGGCAAGCTGAACCGGTCGATGCAGCGCAACCCGCTGCTCACCGAGGCCATGACGCGAGCGTTCGTCTTCGCCGACGCCTCCGCCGCCGGTGAGGTCGACCATGTCGGCAAGCTGATGGACTCGATGTTCGCCCGCGCGATGAGCGACGGCGAACCCACCGAGGACCAGTACCACATCGCCCGCGTCATCTCCGATGTGTGGCTGTCCAACCTGCTGGCCTGGCTGACCAGGCGCGCCTCGGCCACCGACGTGGCCAAACGACTCGATCTGGCGGTCCGGCTGCTCATCGGAGACGGCGAACAACCTAAGGTGTGAGCGTGCTCGAGCCCGGTCTGCAGCGCGCCCTCGCCGAACTCGCCGCGACACCGCGGCTGCTGGTCACGTCGGATTTCGACGGCACCATGGCGCCGATCGTGAACAATCCCGCTGATGCCCGGGCCCTGCCGGAGGCCGCCGCGGCGCTCGAGACGCTGGCATCCCTGCCGGAGACCACCGCCGCGCTGATCTCCGGACGGGCGCTGGCCGTCCTGCGTGAACTGTCCGGCGCGTCGGCGGCGGTGCAGGCGGTCGGCAGCCACGGCGCCGAGTTCGACACCGGCGGGCCCGAGCGCAGCGACTCGGGGAACGTGCCGGGTTTCGCGCACGACATCGACACCGCACTGCTGCAGACCATCACCGACACCCTGCGCGAGATCGCGGCCGACCGGCCCGGGGTGACGGTCGAGACCAAACCGGCCAGCGTGGCCCTGCACGTGCGCAACGCCTCGGAGTCCGACGGTGCCGCGGCGCTGGAGTTGGCCCGCACCGCCGCCCGGTCCTGGGATGCCCACGCCACCGCGGGCAAGGCGGTACTGGAGTTCGCGGTCATCGTCACCGACAAGGGCGAGGCCGTCGACATCCTGCGGGACCGGTGCCGGGCGACGGCGGTGCTGTTCCTGGGTGACGACGTCACCGACGAGAAGGCCTTCGCCCGGCTGCGCACCGGCGACGTCGGGGTCAAGGTCGGGCCGGGCGAGAGCCTGGCCGGCTACCGGGTCGACTCCCCCGGGGACGTCGCCGAGGTGCTGCAGTACCTGGCCGACGCCCGCTCGATTGCCTGATCGGCAACATCGTTTGCGCTTTGGGCCGCGGCCCGCACAGTCTGGAGGCATGACCGAAACTCCGCACACCGAGGCGCTTTTCGCCGAATGGGATGAGCGCTACACCGCGATCGTGGATCGACTGCCCGACTACCGGCCCAACGCGACGGTGGTCGACGAGATCGGGGGGCGGCCGCCGGGCCGGGCACTCGACATCGGATGCGGTACCGGCGCTGATGCGGTGTGGCTGGCAAGCCAGGGCTGGGACGTGACCGCCATCGACGTGTCCCAGGTGGCACTCGACCGAGCGGCGGAAGCCTCCACCGAGGTGACTTGGATCCGGACGCGCCTGGAGGATCTGGCGATGCCCGCCGGTGGCTTCGACCTGGTCACCGCGCACTACCCGGCACTACTGCACTCGCCGGGGCGGGACGCCGAACGGGCACTGTTGGCCGCCGTCGCACCGGGCGGACTGCTGCTGGTGGTCCACCACGCCGATATCGATGTCGAGCTGGCCAGATCGCACGGGTTCGACCCGGCGATCTATCTCCTGCACGACGATGTGCTCGGTCTGCTGGGTGCCGACTGGGACGTGACCGTCGACCGGCATCGGCTTCGCGATGTGCCCGCCGGCCTGGACGGCCAGCACACCCACGATGATGTGATCCTGGCCCGCCGGTCGCCCTAGCTCAGGCGGGCGGGCCGGAGGTGCGCCCGCGGACCACCTCGGTGGCCAGCACCTCGACCACCGGCAGACCCGAACGCGGCGGATTGTGCAGCAGATCCCCGGCGCGGCGGCCCTTCTCGACGCTCGGTTGGGTCACCGTTGTCAGCCCCCGCGCCAACGCCTCGGGCACCCCGTCGAACCCGGTGACCGTCAGCTGCCCGGGAACGAAGATGCCGTGGGCGCGTAGGTAGTCCATCGCTGAGAGCGCCAGCACGTCGGCGGTGCACATCAACGCGGTGATCCGCGGATTCGCGGCCAGGGCCACCTCGGCGGCCGCGCCGCCGGACTGCGGTAGATGTTCGTAGCTCTCCACGACGGTCACCGACGCCGGATCCAGCCCGGCGGCGCTCATCGCGTCGTAGACGCCGTGCACACGTTCGCGTTGCACGTGGAAATGCGGTGAGTTCAGCCGCTGCGGGTCGGCGACCATCGGTTTGGTGCTCTCGTGCGGCCACTCCCGGCCCAACCGCATGGTCAGCAATCCGATTTCACGATGACCAAGTCCCACAATGTATTCGGCCAGCTCACGCATGGCCGCGCGATCGTCGATGCTGACCCGCGAGGCGCCCGGCACATCCTTGGGCTGGTCGACGACGACGATCGGCAGTTGCCGTTGCACCAGCACCGGCAGGTAGGGATCGTCGTCGGAGGCCGAGTAGACGACGAACCCATCGACACCGGCCGAGAGCACCGCCGCCGACCCGTCGTCGACGGAGCGGTTGGGCCCGGCCGCCACCAGCAGCAGTCCCTGGCCGGCCTCTTCGCACGATTCAGCAAGCCCGGCAACAAAATCCAGAGCCGCCGGATCACTGAACGCATAGTTGAGCGGCTCGGTGATCATCAACCCGACCGCGCCTGCCCTGCGGGTGCGCAGCGACCGGGCCACCGGGTCGGGGCCGGGGTAGCCCAATTCCTTCGCCGCGGCCAGCACCCGTTCCCGCAAGTCGGCCGACAACTGGTCGGGCCGGTTGTAGGCATTGGAGATGGTGGTGCGCGAGACGTTGAGGTGGGCAGCCAGCGAGGCCAGCGTCGCGCGTCGTCGAGGCGCCGGACTTCTGGGCATGCCCAAGGAGGTTAGCGGACGGTGCCCCTGATTCGGCCACCCGACCACACCACCAGCCAGATCACGCACGCGATGGTGACGATGACGAAGCTCGGCGGCATGTTGAACAGCGCCGACACCACCAGTCCGGCCCATACCGAGACCAGGCTGACGAGCGTCGAGATCGCCATGGCCGCCAGCGGTTGCGCAGTCAGGATGATCGCCGTCGCGGCGGGGGTCACCACGAGGGCGAACAACAGCAGGGTGCCCACGGCCTGCACCGCCATCGTGATGGACAGACCAAGCAGCGCCATGAAGACCACCGACAGGGCACGCACCGGCACGCCCTTGGCCTCGGCGACCTGCTCGTTGACCGAGGCGAACAGCAGTGGGCGATAGACGATTACGACCGTCACTGCGATGACCGCCAGCAGCACGGCGAAGATGAGCAGCTGTTCGTGGGTGATGGCCAGCAGATTGCCGAACAGAACGTTGGTCAGGGTGGAGGAGTTCTTGGTACCCAACGAGTTGAAGAACAACCCGAAACCCGTTGCGAGCGCGAGCACCGTCCCGGTGGTCACCTCCCGGTCACCGGCGCGTTTACCCATGGCGCCGATCACCAGCGCACCGCCGATGCAGAACACTCCGAGCCCGAACACCACCGGCAGGCCCAGCAGCGCCGCACCGGTCGCGCCGGGCATGCCGATGTGGGCCAGTGCGTGCGCCGCGAACGCGGTGTTCCGCACGATGATGAAATAGCCGATCAGACCTGCCGCCAGCGCCACCAGCGTGCCGCCGATCAGTGCATTGCGCATGAAGCCGGACGTCAGGATCTGCCACCAGTTCTCCTGATAGCCGAGCGCGAGATAGACCTGGGCGGTGCCCCCGGGCATCTAGGTGGTCCTCATGTAGAGCTGTCCCTGCAGGGTATTGGCCACCGCGACGGTGGTGCCGTACAAGTGGGTCAGCAGATCGGTGTCCACGACCTGGTCGATCGCCGCGTGGTGGGCGTGCCCGTCGAGTAGGTAGACCGCGCTGTCGAGGACCGACAGCAGCGGGTTCAGGTCGTGGGCGACCACGAGAATGGTCACGTCGAACTCGGCCTTGAGCCGGGCCAGCAGTGCCACGATCTCGTTCTGATGGCGCAGATCCAGCGCTGCCAGCGGCTCGTCCAGGATCAGTAGGCGCGGCCGGGACACCAAGGCGTTGGCCAGCGCGATGCGTTGCCGCTGCCCGCCGGAGAGCTGGGACACCCGCCGGTCGGCGAATTCCTGCGCCTCGACGGCCGCCAGCGCCCGGTTCACCCGGGCCTTCTCCTCGCTGGTGGTGCGGCGCAGACCCCAGCGACGGCCGGTCAGCCCCAGCATCACCGCGTCGCGGGCGCGGATCGCCTCCCCGGCGCCGGCCACGTAGTCCTGGGGGACGTAGCCGATGGCCTCGTTGTTGGCCCCGGGCCGGCCGCCGAGCACCCGCACCGTTCCGGAGGCCGCCGGCAGCAGGCCGAGGACGACCTGCAACAACGTCGACTTGCCGGAGCCGTTGGAGCCGATCACGGCGACGATGTCACCGGACGGGATTGTGAAGTTTCCTTCCGACCAGATCAGGCGGCCGCCCCGGACGACGCTGACGTCGTCGAAGACCAGTGCGGGTTCGGGGTCCGGGGCGGACACTAGGCCTCGATGCCGAGAGCCGCGGCGAGGGCGGTGAGTTGGGCCACCTGCCAAGCCTCGAACGTCTGGGCATCCGGCGCAGGGCTTTCGGTGACATCCACGACCGGGACGCCGGCCTGTTCGGCGGCGGCACGCAGCTGTCGCGGTAGCGATCCCTCGGTCTGGGTGTTGTAGATCAGCACGTCGACGCCGCGATCCGACAGCAGCCGCAGGAACGCGTCGAGGTCGGCCGGCGAGGGGTCGGCGTGGTTGGAGGAGGCCACCTGGTAGCCCTGGGGGGTGCTGTTGGCCAGCCCGAGGGCGGCGGCCATGTCGTCGAACAGGCTCTCGGTCGCGGCGTAGGTCTTACCGGTCGCACCTGCCCCGATCTTCTCGATGAGCGCCCGGTAGGGCTGCAGCGCCGTGGTGAATTCGGTGTGCCGGGTGTCGAAGTATGCGCGGGCGTCGGGGGCGAGTTCGGTGAGCTTCGCGGTGACGGTGTCGGCCACGTCGGTCACCGCGACCGGGTTGTACCAGGCATGCGGGTTGGTGCCGTGATCGTCTCCCTCGTGATCGGGGTTGTCGTGATCGTGACCCTCGTGATCGTGGCCTTCATGGTCATGCCCCTCGTGGTCGCCGCCGAGCAGCGCCACCGCGTCCACCACGACGGCGTCCGGCGCGGTGCTCTGCGCGAGCTGGGCGGCCCACTCGTCGTAGTGCCCGCCGTTGATCACCACGAGCTGCGCGCCGGTGAACGCCGCCGCGTCGGCCGGGGACGGCTCGAAATCGTGCGGGTCCACCGAGGTGCCGCTCAGCACGGTGGTCACGTCGGCGCAGGCCCCGCCCAGCGCGGACACGATGGCGCCCCACTGGTCGACGCTGACCACCACGTCCACTGGGGTCGTCGGGCAGTCCCCCGCCGCGGTGTCGGCACGGTCATTTGACCCGCAGGCGGCGAGGACGAACGGTAGCGCCAGCGCAACGGCGGCGAACGTGCGGGGCAGCGGGTGGTTCACGCCGATAACGATAACCGTTTGCATTTACGGACGTCGAATCGCAGGATAATTTATTGATAATCATTTTCAATAAGGAGTCACATGGCAGCCCCGCTACCCGTCACCGTCCTGTCCGGCTTCCTCGGCGCCGGAAAGACCACCCTGCTCAATCACATCCTGGCCAACCGCGACGGGCGTCGCGTCGCGGTGATCGTCAACGACATGAGTGAGGTGAATATCGACGCTGCCCTGATTGCCGGGCAGGGCCACCTGGACCGCACCCAGGAGAAGCTGGTCGAGCTGACCAACGGCTGCATCTGCTGCACGCTGCGCGAGGACCTGGTCGAGGCCGTCGGTGCACTCGCCCGGCAGAACCGTTTCGACCAACTGGTGATCGAATCGACCGGCATCTCCGAACCCATGCCGGTCGCGGCGACCTTCGAATGGGAATTCGAGGACGGGTTCCAACTCGGCAAGCTGGCGAAACTGGACACCCTGGTGACAGTGGTCGACGCGTCGACATTTCTGGCCGGGATCGTCCGCGGCGAGGCGCTGGCCGACCGTGACATGTCGGCAGGTGAAGGCGACGCGCGCAGTATCGCCGATCTGTTGACCGATCAGGTGGAGTTCGCCGATGTGCTACTGCTCAACAAGATCGATCTGGTGAGCCCCGCACAACTGAACATGGTGGAGACCCTGCTACGGCGGCTGAACCCGACCGCGAAACTGATCAAGACCGACCGTGGAGTTGTCGAGATCGGTGAGGTGCTGGGCACCGGGCTCTACGACCCGCAGGCAGCAGCCCGGACGCCGGGCTGGGACGAGGAGATCGCCGACGGACACACCCCGGAGACCGAGGAGTACGGCATCAGCTCGATGACGTTCCGTTCCGACCGGCCATTTCATCCGCAACGGCTCGCCGATGCGCTGACCCAGACCACCAGGGTGTTGCGCAGCAAGGGGTTCTGCTGGATCGCCACCCGGCCGACCATCGCGGCCATCTGGTCGCAGGCCGGCCCCAACCTGGTGATCGAACCGGCCCAGTACTGGTCGACGACGGACATCACGCCCGGTCAGGAGATCGTGTTCATCGGCGTCAAGCTCGACCGCGCCAAGGTGTCTCGGCTGTTGTCCGCAGCGGTACTCACCGATGACGAGGTCGCCGAGGGCGAGCAGTCCTGGTTGAGCTACCCCGATCCGCTCCCGGCCTGGGGTGTGACACAACAACATTCACACTGAGCAGCCATTCAGGCCGGCGCAAACCGGTCCGATCCAGCCGGTTGGGGAGTAGAACGAAGGGGCGCATACCTTTTCAGGTATGCGCCCCTTCCATCAAGGGCTCAGTGGTCGTGGCCCACCGCGCCGCTGATCTCGTTGGGCGTCTGCTCCAGCGTCACCGAGTTGGCGACGTTGCCCGTCTGCAGATCGACCAGGTGGATCTGTTTGGTCGCCGGATCGGTCACGTACACCGCCTCCTCGCGGGTGAACACTGCCGGACGCGGCTCCTGCCAGTCATCGGGTTCGGTCCAGGGCGCCGTCACCTCGATCGCCTTCACCGGCTCACCGGTGACCGGATCGAAGACGTGCAGCTTGCCGTCGGTGCCCAGAATGAGCGCCTCGGCCTGCGGACCGCGGGCCAGCGACCGGAAGGTGTAGCTCACCCCCTGCGGCAGCTTGACGATCCGCATCTGGTCGGTGGTCGTGTCGATCAACGCGAACTGCTCGGGCCGTTCGAGCTCGGCATCGGGATCGATCTTCATGTCCGCGAGCACAACCGGAGAGTCGTCGTGGCCCTTGGTGGTGCCGATCCGACCGTACGGGGTGGGGCTGTCGATCTTGGTGAACATCCCGTTCGCGTACTCCAGCGCACCGTTCTCGCAGCCGAGGACGACAACCTCGTCAGCCGCCACGGTCTCACCGTGCACCCCCGGGCATTCCTCGTTGCGCGCGATTTCGCGGTCACCGTCGAACGCGACGGCGCCGACGCGGGTGTCCGGGTTCCCGATGGTCTGCAGCCGGGTACCGTCGGCCAGGATCACCGCTACGCCGTGATGCGGCTCGGCCGTCTTGAACTTCTGGGTCTCGGGCAAGCCGCCGGCCTCCAGCGCATGCGGGTCGAACGCGGTGATCTCACCCGTGCCGTCGGCGAACAGTACGGTGTGCTCACCGTGCGGGGTGACGTGGCCCGCCTCGACCGCGCCGAAGACGTCGTCGGTCAGCTGACCGCCCGCGGCGTCCAGGATGCGGAAGCCCTCCGTCGTCGTGACGAGCACATGGCCGTGATCGCCGGCCGGGTTCACGCGCAGGAAGCCATCCAGCGGGATGTCCTGCTCGACCTCCATAGTCTCGCCGTCGAGGACGTAGAGCCCGCCGTCGTAGGTGACGACCAGTGGTTCGGCGATGGGAGCACTCGGCGCCGCCGGTGCCGACGTCGGCCCGGATCCACTCGTCTCTGACGTGCCAGTGCTCTCGCCGCCGGACGAGCAGGCTGTGAGCGCCGCCGCCGCAAACGACAAGGCTCCGACGCGGTACAGCCACCTCGGATTGGACATTTTCGCTCCTTTTCTGGCCTGCGGCTATCGCAGACCGGTGACGATGGCGCCGGTATTGGCGCGCATCATGTCGAGATACGTCGCACCCGGAGTGCCGGGCGGACTGAGTGATTCGCTGTAGAGCGGGACGATCTGCACGTTGACGCCCTCCTGCTCGGCCAGCACTCGGGCCAGCTTCTCCGGCTGGGAGGAGTCGACGAAGATCGCCGGGACCCGCGCCGAGTCGATGGCGCCCACCAGGGATTGCAGATCAGAAGCGCTCGGTGCGGCCAGCGTGGTGCCACTGGGGACCACCGCGCCGATCACCGTGAAATCGAAGCGCTGGGCCAGGTATCCGAGCACGTGGTGGTTGGTGACCAGCTTGCGACGATCCGGGGCTATCGTGCCGAAGCCCTGTGTCATCTCGGCATCCAGTTCACCGAGTTGCCTGCGATACTCGTCGGCGTTGCGTGCTATCGCGGCGGTGTCGATGCCGTCGACTTCGGCGACGATCGTCTCCTCGATGATGTCGACGGCGGCGATCATGCGTTGCGGATCGGTCCAGAAATGGGGATCCGGTGTACCGGCGCTGTCGCCCTCGGCGTAGTCGATCGGATCGACGTGGTCGCCCACCGCCAGCGTCGGGACACCCTGGGAGGCCGCACTTTCGACGTTGCGGGTGATGTTCTCCTCCAGCCCGAGCCCGTTGTGGACGATCAGTCCGGCAGTACCCATCGCCGCGGCGTCCTGGGCGGAGACCCCGAACGAATGCGGGTCGGCGTTGGGTTGCATCAGTACCCGCACGCTCGCGGTCTCCCCGACCACGTTGCGCACGACATCACCGAGGATGTTGGTGGTGACCACGATCTCGCCGCCGCCGGGCCCTCCGGTGCCGGCACCACCGCACGCGGTGACCAGCAATCCGAGGAGCGCCACAATCCAGATCCGCATCCCGTTCATCGGCCGGCCTCGACCATCAGACCCGGTGTCACCTCGGTGCGCAGGGTCCGCGCGATGCGCAGCCCGTCGGCATAGTCGATCTCGTACACCTCTTTGGCCGCAGCATTGTTGACGTAGGCGCGGTCGGAGTCGATGTCGATCACCGGCGCGAATCCATCGGCCGGCACGCCACCCGCCATCAGAGGGACCCGGGCCGTCTCGGTTCGGGTGTTGACGTCGAAGGTGCCCAGGCTGCCATCCCGGCGCAAGACCAGGACGGATCCGTCCCCCGCGGTATTGGTCGCGACGGCGTCGGGAACCGGGATCAGGGTCCACGTTCGTTGCCGGCTGTCCAACACCCAGACGGTGCCCGCCGACAGCCCGGCGAAGACGTCGGCACGATCGCGGGACTCCATCCGTTCCGGTCGCTCGGCCGGCGCGTCCGGCGGGAAAGCCATTGCGGTGGCGGTCAGTTCCCCGGCTCCGCCGGTCACCCGGACGGCACCCGTCGCGCACCCGAACGACACCGCCCGCCGGGACGCCCTGGTCCACGAGACCTGCGGACACTCGCCGGCCACGTCGGTGGTACCGGATTCACCGGTGACCTGCAGACGCCCGTCCGCGGTCACGGTCACCAGCCTGCTGCCGTACGGTACGGCCGCGGCGACATCGGGTCCGACGCCCAGGTGCGCGGGTTGCTCTGCCGTCTTCTGACCGAGCTTCTCCCGATCGAGCAATTCCGTTGCCCCGGAGTCGGTCCGGATGGCGACGGTGGAGTTGCTCGCGGCAACGGCCGCGGCGGCGACGTGGAGTGTGGCGACCTCTGCGGGATCGGTGGCGAAGTAGTGGTAGTGATCTCCGTGGTCGAAGGTCCATGCCCCGGCATCGACGACGGTGGTGTGCTTCCCCGCCCGCAGGTAGCCGAACCGGCCGTCGCCGAAAATCGCCGACACCGGTCCGTAGGTGCCGAGTGGGGTCTCGGTCTCATCCACCGCGTCATAGATCGAGGTGTCACCGGTGGCGGGATCGACCAGCACGAGTTTGGTCAGCGCACCGTCGATCTCGCGCGCGCCGTCCGCCACGGCCACCCCGTCGCCCGTGGTGGCCGAGGACGTCTCGGTCGGCGCGGGGGCCGGCACCGAGCTGTTGGCGCAACCCGCCGCGACGACCGCGGTGGCGGTGAGCACCCCGACGCGGCGCCATTTCGCGCGCAACGCCGACAGCAGCGCCGACGCGAAGAACATCAACACCGCGACACCGGCAATGGTGGCACCGCCGGCCGTGCCCGCGTGCCAGGAGATCAGCAGGCCGACGTACACCGCGGCGCAACCGATCGTCGCCGACAGCGCCATCGCCCGTGGGATCGAGCGGACCCACAGCAGGGCGGTTGCCGGCGGTGCGACCAACAGTCCCAGCACCAGCAGGGTGCCGACCACATGGAAGGAGGCGACCATCGCCACCGCCATCAGCACCGTCAGCGCCGGGATGGCCCACTGCGGGCGCAGTCCCAGGGTGGCCGCCTTGCGCGGGTCGAATGTCGCCGCGACGAACGCGCGGTGCCCGACGGCCGTGACCACGGCGGTGACGGCCAGCGCCACACCAAGCACGATGAGGTCGGCCGTGCGAATGGCGAACACATCACCGAACAGAAAAGCGGTCAGATCGACGGCGAAGCTTTGCGACCGGGACACGATGATCACGCCCAGCGCCAGCATGCCGACCAGCAGCAGCCCGATGCTGGTGTCGGAGGACAGCTTTGCCGACCTGCCGATCAGCGCGACACCAACCGCCATGACAAGGGCCGCCACCAGTCCGCCCACCATCAGGCTGCCGCCGAGCAGCGCCGCGGCGGCGACCCCGGGCAGCATGCCGTGGGTCATCGCCTCACCGAGAAAGACATTGCCGCGCAGCAGAACCCAGCATCCGACGAGGGAGCTTGAGCACGCGGCGAGCATGCCGGCAATCAGGGCCCGCATGACCATGTCGGCGTGGAAGGGGTCGGTCAGCCAGTGCATCATCGGGTACACTCTTATCAGTAATGAATATCATTTTCAATAACGTGGCCTCGGTCACTGCACCCCGCGCCGAGGTGACCGGCGTCGACTTCGACTACCGCGGCACGGCCGTGTTCCGGCAGTTGACGCTGTCGTTTCGGCCGGGCGCGGTGAACGCCGTTGTCGGGCCCAACGGCTGCGGGAAGTCGACGCTGCTCGCCTTGCTCGCCGGGGTGCTGCGCCCGACCGCCGGCCGAGTGCGCGTCGATGCCCGCGATATCGCCTTCGCGGTGCAGCGCAGTGCGGTCACCGACACCTTTCCGATCACCGTCACCGCTGCGGTGATGATGGGCCGCTGGCGGCGGCTCGGCCTGTTGCGGCGACCGAACGCAGCCGACCGTGCCACGGTCGGGCACTGGATCTCCGAGCTCGGCCTCGGCGATCTGCGCGACCGGACCCTCGGCGAACTTTCCGGCGGGCAGCGCCAACGGGTCCTGCTCGCACAGGCGATGGCCCAGGAGGCGCCCCTGCTGTTGCTTGACGAACCGTCCACCGGGTTGGACACCGCTTCGGCCGCGATCCTGATCGAGCACCTGCGCCGGTGTGCGGGCACTGGGACGACCGTGATCGCGGCAACCCACGATGCCGCACTGATCGAGGCCGCCGACCAGGTCAACGAACTAGGCTGAGGCCATGCCCGTACGGTCCGTGGACCTCAACGCCGATCTCGGCGAGGGTTTCGGAGTGTGGACGCTCGGCGATGACGAGGCGATGCTGGACATCGTCACCTCTGCGAATGTGGCCTGCGGTTTCCACGCCGGCGACCCGGCGGGCCTACTGCGCGTCTGCCGTGCGGCCACCGACCGCGGTGTTCGGATCGGTGCGCAGGTGAGCTACCGGGACCTGGCCGGCTTCGGTCGTCGCTTCATCGATGTGGAGCCCGCCGAGCTGACCGCCGAGGTGATCTATCAGATCGGTGCGCTCTCGGCGCTGGCCGGCGCGTCGGGATCATCGGTCAGCTATGTCAAACCACATGGTGCGCTGTACAACTCGATCGTCACCCACGACGAACAGGCGCGCGCGGTCGCGCGGGCGGTGCACGAGGTGGACCCGGATCTGCCGGTGCTGGGTCTGGCCGGGTCGGTGTTCTTCGACGCCGCCCGCCGGCTCGGACTCCGCACGGTCGCCGAGGTCTTCGCCGACCGCGCCTATCAGCCCGACGGGCAATTGGTGTCCCGGCGCATGGTGGGTGCGGTATTGCACGATCCCGACGAGATCGCTGAGCGGGTGCTGTCCATGGTCACGACCGGGCAGGTCACGGCAATCGACGGATCGGTGATCACCGTCGAGGCACAATCCGTCTGCGTACACGGCGATTCGCCCGGGGCGGTGCAGATCGCGACGGCGGTGCGCGATCGACTGGTCAGCGCCGGGATGCCGCCGGCACCCTTCAGCTGACCAGGTCGGAATCCGCGGCCCGTCGCTCGGCGGGCGTCGTGGCGCCCCAGATCCCATGCGATTCACCGTTTTCCACCGCATACTCGCGGCAAGCCAGCACGACCGGACAGCGTCGACACACCGCCTTGGCGCGGTGCTCACGAGCAATCCGGCGCTCCCGACTCTCCTGGTCGCCGGGATAGAAGTCATCCGGCGGCATCCCGCGACACCTCGCCCGCATCCGCCATGCCGCATGTTGCAGGCCGTCCGTATTCATGACCACCCCTTATTGACAATCATTATCATTAAGGTGGTCACGCTACCCGCCTGCCGCCGCGGGCGGGCCGGTGGGTCAGCCGGACGTCGAGCAGCCGGGTCAGATCGTCACTGGCCCGTGACGTCGACGGTCTCGCGCTCGGGCATAAAACCGTCCCGGTGCGGGGTTGGTAACTACCGAACCGAGTGTCATCCCGACTGGGTTCGTCAGCTGTCCCAGCCCAGCCGGAGGTGAACACCGCCATGGTCGCGATCGATCGAGCAGCCGATACCCAGCGATGGGCCTATCCGCTGCTGCTGATCCTCAGTGGTGTCGCCCTCGGCGTCTCCGGCATCCCCGCCCCGCTGTACGGGATCTACGAGACCGACTGGCATCTGTCCCCGCTCGCGACCACCGTCATCTTCGCGGTGTACGCGGTCGCGGCCCTGGCTGCGGTGCTGGTGTCGGGTCGGATCTCGGATGCCGTCGGCCGCAAGCCGGTGCTGATCGGGGCGCTGATCGCTCTGCTCGTCGGCCTCGGGGTGTTCCTGATCGCCGACAGCATGGCGATGCTGCTGCTCGCCCGCGCCATCCACGGCGCCGCGGTCGGGTCGATCGTGGTGGCCGGAGCTGCCGCGCTGCTCGACCTCAAACCCGATCACGGCGTGCGCTCGGGGCAACTCAGCGGCGTCGCGTTCAACATCGGTATGACGGTCGCGATCCTCGGCTCGGCACTGCTGGCTCAGTACGCCCCGCACCCGCTGCGCACCCCGTACGCCGTGGTTGCCGTGGTCTGCCTGATCGTCGGTGCCGGCGTGCTGGCCCTGCGCGAACCGCACACCGCGCCCACCCGTGGGCCAATCCGGATCACGAAACCGGCAGTACCCGAAGAGATTCGCACCGATTTCTGGTTCTCCGCCCTCGGCGCGATGGCGTCCTGGTCGGTGCTGGGCGTGCTGCTGTCGCTGTACCCGTCGCTGGCGGCGCGGCAGACCCACATCGACAACCTGGTGTTCGGCGGCGCCGTCGTCGGGGCCACCGCCTTCGCCGCCGCACTGGCCCAGCTGGCCGCCACCCGCCTGCCCGCCAAGTATTCAGCGATCATCGGTGACATCGGCATGGCCGTATCACTGCTGCTGACCATCCCGGTGCTGCTGACCCACCGCTGGGAGCTGGTGTTCGTCGCGGCGGTGCTGCTCGGAGCGACCTTCGGCCTCGGGTTCGGCGGCTCGTTGCGGCACCTGTCCGATGTGGTACCCGCCGGCCGGCGCGGTGAGACGATGTCGGCCTTCTACCTGCTGGCCTACACCGCGATGGCCGTCCCGACGCTGGTCGCCGGATGGGCGGCCACTCGCTGGGACCTGGCCTCGGTGTTCCCGTGGTTCGCCGGGGCGGTCGCGCTGGCGTGTCTCGGTGCCGCCGGCGCCGGGCTGCGCAGCACCCGGAGGCGGGTCACCTAGGCTGCCGGTGTGACCGATCACGCGTTCAGCACCGCCGAGCGCCAGGCCGTCTACCGAGCCATCGCCGAACGTCGCGATATGCGCCGATTCGTCCCCGGCTCGACCGTGGCCCCCGAGGTTCTGGCCCGACTACTGCAGGCTGCGCATGCCGCACCCAACGTGGGGCTGATGCAGCCGTGGCGGTTCATCCGGATCACCGATGACGCGCTGCGCCGAGCATTGCACGACCTTGTCGAGCAGGAGCGGCTACGCACCGCCGAGGCCCTGGGTGAGCGCGGCGACGAGTTCCTGGCGCTGAAGGTCGAGGGCATCGTCGAGTGCGCCGAACTATTGGTGGTCGCCCTCGGTGAGGGCCGGCAGCGGCACGTGTTCGGGCGCCGCACCATGCCGCAGATGGACCTGGCGTCGGTGTCGTGTGCGATCCAGAACATGTGGCTGGCCGCCCGCGCCGAGGGCCTCGGCATGGGCTGGGTGTCGATCTTCGAACCCGCCGAGCTGGCGACCCTGCTCGGCATGCCCGACGAGGCCGCGCCGGTGGCGATCCTGTGCCTGGGCCCGGTGCCGGAGTTTCCGGATCGGCCCGCCCTGGAGATCGACCACTGGGCCTACGGCCGGCCGCTGTCCGAGTTCGTATCGGAGAACGGTTGGGCTAGGAACCCGCGTACGGCAGCAGCGCCATCTCCCGGGCATTCTTGATGGCCGTCGCAACCTGACGCTGCTGCTGCGGCGTGAGGCCGGTGACCCGCCGGGACCGGATCTTGCCGCGGTCGGAGATGAAGGTGCGCAGGATGGCGACATCCTTGTAGTCGACCGCGGTGATGTTCAGCGCCTTGAACTTGTTCACCTTGGGACGCTTGACCTCCGCCGGCGCCGGACGGCGCTTCTTGGTCGGATTGCCCGCCATCACCAGCTCGCCTTCCGCACGCCGGGCAGTTCGCCGCGATGCGCCATTTCACGCACCCGCACCCGGGACAGTCCGAATTTGCGTAGATGTCCGCGCGGCCGACCGTCCACCGCATCGCGGTTGCGCAGCCGCACCGGGCTGGCATCGCGTGGCATCCGTTGCAGTTCTGCCTGCGCCGCACTGCGCTGTGCCGTTGTGCTGGAAGGCTTTCTGATGATGTCCTTCAGTTCGGCGCGACGGTCGGCGTATCGCGCGACCAGCCGCCGCCGTCGCTCGTCGGCGACGATCTTCGAGGCCTTGGCCATCAGCGCTCCTCCCGGAAATCGACGTGCTTGCGGATGACCGGGTCGTACTTGCGCAGCACCAGCCGGTCGGGGTCGTTGCGGCGGTTCTTCCGGGTGACGTAGGTATATCCGGTGCCCGCAGTGGACTTCAGCCGCACGACGGGACGGATGTCCGTACTCTTGGCCATCAGATCTTCTCCCCGGCTCGACGCAATCGCCTGACCACGGCTTCGATCCCGTCCCGGTCGATGACCTTGATCCCTTTTGCACTGACCCGCAGCCGGATTCGTCGACCCTCCGACGGCAGGTAGTAGGTCTTGGTCTGGATGTTCGGATTCCAGCGACGGCGGGTGCGCCGGTTCGAGTGCGACACCCGGTTACCGAAACCCGGTGCGCGCCCGGTGACCTGACAAGTCCCAGACATCGGCTCTCTTTCATGCGTGACCGTTAATGAAAACGATTTTCGACAAGTGGACAGCGACACGGTAGCGTACGGACGAAGTTAATGACAATCGTTACCAATAAGGGTGTGATGACATGCGGACGCCGGTGCTGCTCGTTGCCGGACAGGGCGCGCGAACCGAGGTGGTCGATCTGCTGCTCCGAACGCCGGGAACCCTGGCCGTCGGATACGGCACCGACGGACATGTAGTGCTGCGGAACGTCACCGAGATGCGCGACGAGAAGAGGCTCATCTCGCAGTGGCCGATCGAACTCGCGGGCGGTTGCGTCACCTGCACCATCCGCAACGACCTGCTGATCCTGCTGCGCCGGTTGCACCGTCGCGAGGACGTGCAGCGGATCGTGGTGGAGTTGATGGATTGGATTGACCCCGAACCGATCTGCACCGCCATCAATGAGCTGCCTGTGGTCGTCGGGCCCGGCTACATCGACGGTCCGGCCGGTCGCGATGTCGTCATCTCCGGCGTGCTCACGACGGTCGACGCCGGACGCTGGCTGAGCCAGGCACTGGGCGACGACGAGCTCGACGGTGTCCGCACGGTGGCGCAGGTGTCGGTCGGACAGGCCGCCTTCGCCGATGTGCTGGTCCTGTCCGAGCCGCACCCCACCACCTTGGCGGTGCTGCGCCGTCTGGCACCGCGATCCCGCATCACCGTCGGACTCGACAATGTCGAGACCGCGTTGGCCAATCTGGATCCGCAGGCCCGTCGGGGATTCAGCGATGATCCGCACGACTCGCTGCTGGCCGGCCAGCCCCCGCTGCGCCCGGCCGGCGAGGTCGTCCTGCTGGAGTTCAACGCGCGCAGGCCCTTTCACCCGGGCCGCCTGCACGAGGCGATCGACGACCTGCTCGACGGCGTGGTGCGTGTTCGCGGCCGCGCCTGGCTGGCCAGCCAACCGGACGCCGTGGTGTGGATCGAATCGGCCGGCGGCGGGCTGGGCGTCGGCAACGCCGGGCGCTGGCTGGCGGCGATGACCGACCGCGAACGCAGCTATGCCGACCCCGAACGCATCGCACTGGCCGCATCGCAGTGGGATGAACGATTCGGAGACCGGCACATCGCGCTGACCGTCCTGGTCTGCGGTGCCGCACCGGAGGTCATCACGGCGGCGCTGAACCGGGCGCTGCTCACCGACGAGGAGATGGCCGACCCCGATGCCTGGGCCGACCTCCCGGACCCGTTCGGGGACTGGCACGAGGATCCGTGCGCCGATCTACCCGAGGGCGTCTCGGTCACCGACGAACACGGCACAGAGAACGGAGAGGCATGAAACCCGATATCCACCCCGACTACCACCCGGTGGTGTTCCAGGACGCCGGCACCGGTAAGCAGTTCCTGATCCGGTCGACGACCACCAGCGATCGCACCGTCGAGTACCAGGGAGCCACCTACCCACTGGTGGTGGTCGACGTGACCGCGGACTCGCATCCGTTCTGGACCGGAACCAACCGCCACCTCGATACCGCGGGTCAGGTGGAGAAGTTCCGCCGCCGCTACGGCAGCAGGGAGACCTGAGGCCCGGCCACCTAGTGTGGGCCTATGCGCCTCAAGGCCGGTCGCCCCAACATCGACAGCTATGGGCGGTATTTCGACCTCGCGGCCGCACCGCCGGGCTCGCCGCTGACTGTCACCTGGGCCGGTGTGACCACCCTGCTCATCGACGACGGGACGTCCGCGGTCCTGACCGACGGATTCTTCAGCCGACCGTCGCTGCTGCGGGTCGGGCTGGGCCGGATCGCACCGTCGGAACCACGCATCGACGGCTGCCTGGGACGCCTGGGCGTGCGTCGGCTCGACGCGGTGCTGCCGGTGCACACCCACTTCGACCACGCCCTGGATTCCGCGGTGGTGGCGCAACGGACCGGGGCCGCCTTGGTCGGCGGGACGTCCGCGGCGCACATCGGTCACCGGCTGCCCGAGGATCGGGTGCTGGTCGCCACCCCGGGCCGACCGATGCGCCTGGGCAACTTCGAGATCACCCTGGTGGTGGGTGACCACTGCCCGCCGGACCGGTTTCCCGGCGTGATCGACGCACCGGTGCAGCCGCCGGTGCGGGCGTCGGCGTATCGCTGCGGTGAGTCCTGGTCGACGCTGGTGGCCCATCCGGGCAGCGGGCGCACGCTGTTGGTGGTCGGCAGCGCCGGCTTCGTCCCGGGCGCTCTGGCCGGGTACCGAGCCGAGGTCGCCTACCTGGGCGTCGGACAGCTGGGTCTGCAACCCGAACGCTATCTGGCCGACTACTGGTCGGAGACCGTGCGCACCGTCGGCGCCCGACGGGTGGTGCTCATCCACTGGGACGACTTCTTCCGGCCCCTGGACCGGCCGCTGCGGGCGCTGCCGTACGCCGGTGACGACCTGGACGTCACGATGCGGACCCTGACCGCGCTGGCCGCCCGGGACGGCGTCGCGCTGCACCTGCCCACCCTGTGGCAGCCGACGGATCCCTGGAGCTGAGTTGGCGCTCGCCCTCGCGGCCGCCCTGCTGGCGGTGATCCTGGTGTTCGCCATGGTGCGCCCGCACGGCCTGCCGGAGGCGATCGTGGCGGTCCCGGCCGCCGGACTGCTCGTCGGTGCCGGGGTCGTCAGCACCACCGAGGCCGGCGAGGTGATCGGTGACCTGCTGCCGGTGGTGGGCTTCCTGGCCGCGGTGCTGGTACTGGCCCGGCTGTGCGCCGATGAGGGGCTCTTCCAGGCCGCCGGCGCGGCCATGGCCCGGCTGGCCGACGGGGATCCGCGTCGGCTGCTCGGCGGGGTCTTCGTGCTCGCGGCGGCGACCACGGCCGTGCTGAGCCTGGACGCCACGGTCCTGCTGCTGACCCCGGTGGTGTTGGCGACGGCCCGCACCATGGCGGTACCGGCCCGTCCGCACGCGTACGTCACCGCGCATCTGTCCAACAGCGCCTCGCTGCTGCTGCCGGTGTCCAATCTGACCAATCTTCTGGCCTTCACCGCGGCCGGGCTGTCCTTCGTCCATTTCGCGGCGGTGATGGTGCTGCCCTGGCTGGCCGTGCTGGCCGTCGAGTACGCGGTGCTGCGGCTGTTCTTCCGGACCGAGTTGCGACCGGGACCGCCTGTGCACACGCCCCCGCCACCGGCCGACATCCCGGCCTTCGTGCTGGTGGTGCTGGCGGCCACGCTGGCCGGATTCGTGCTGACGTCCTTCTTCGATCTGTCCCCGGCCTGGGCCGCCCTGGCCGGGGCGGTGGTGCTCGGGGTGCGCGGTCTGTCCCGCGGGCACAGCTCGGTGCGCGGAATCGTTGCGGCGGTGGATATTCCGTTTCTGCTCTTCGTGCTGTGCCTGGGTGTGGTGGTTCATGCGGTGGTCACCCACGGGCTGGGCGACGCGATGAACCGGCTGGTCCCGGACGGCACCTCGCTGCCCGCCCTGCTGGCCATCGCCGGAATCGCGGCGCTGCTGGCCAATGTGGTCAACAACCTGCCCGCGGTGCTGGTGCTGCTGCCGGTGGTGAGCGTCGCCGGTCCGGTCGCGGTGCTCGCGGTGCTGATCGGGGTCAACATCGGCCCGAACCTGACCTACCCGGGGTCGCTGGCGAACCTGTTGTGGCGGGGAGTCGTCCACCGGGACGGAATGCGGGCGAAGTTCACCGAGTTCAGCCTGGTCGGGCTGTGCACCACCCCACCGGCCCTGGTGGTCGCGGTGGTGTGTCTGTGGGCGGTGGCCCGGTTGTCCGGACTCTAGCTCCTGCGCTGGCGCGCGATCTCGGCGAGCACCACGCCCGCGGCCACCGAGGCGTTCAGCGATTCGGTGGGGCCGGCCATCGGGATCGAGACGACGGCGTCGCAGTTCTCCCGCACCAGCCGGGACAGGCCCTTGCCCTCCGAACCCACCACGACGACCGTCGGGACCGTGCCGTCGAGCTCGTCCAGTTCGGTGTCACCGCCGGCGTCCAGCCCGACGATCTGCAATCCGGCGTCGGCCCAGCTCTTCAGGGTGCGGTTCAGGTTCGTCGCCCGTGACACCGGAAGCCGTGCCGCCGCACCGGCACTGGTACGCCACGCCACCGCCGTCACCGAGGCGGACCGACGCTGCGGGATGACCACCCCGTGCCCACCGAAGGCCGCCGCCGACCGCACGATGGCGCCGAGGTTGCGCGGGTCGGAGATGTTGTCCAGGGCCACCAGCAGCGCGGGCATACCGTCGCGTTGAGCGGCTTTGAGCAGATCATCGGGGTGGGTGTAGGCGTACGGCGGGACCTGCAGCGCCAGCCCCTGGTGCAGACCGTTGCTCGACATCCGGTCCAGGTCGTGCTTCTGCACCTCCAGGATGGCGATCCCGGAATCGGCTGCGCGCTGGACGGATTCGGTGATGCGCTCGTCGGCATCGACACCGAGCATCACGTACAGCGCGGTGGCGGGCACGCCGGCCCGCAGGCATTCGACCACCGGATTGCGGCCGAGCACGACCTCGGTCTCGTCGGTCTTCTTGTGCCGGCCCTGCGCAGCGCGTGCCGCCTTGGCCGCCTTCTTGCCGGCCGGGTGATGTGGCCGGTCCTTGGCCGCCGGGGTCGCCTTCTTGCCTTCCAGCCCGCGCCGGCGGACTCCGCCCGAGCCCACGGTCGGGCCCTTCTTGGTGCCGGCCTTGCGTACGGCGCCGCGGCGCTGTGAATTACCCGCCATGGGTGATGTCTCCCTCGAGCAGTGACCACTGCGGGCCGTCTGCGGTGTCGGTGACCTCGATGCCGGCCTCTTTGAGCCGGTCGCGGATCGCGTCTGCGGCCGCCCAGTCACGATTCTCCCGCGCTTCGGTGCGGCCGGCGAGTGCCCAGTGCACCAACACGTCCACGGCGGCCAGTGCGGCCGAGGTCTCGTCGCGGGTCTCCCAGCGCTCGTCGAGCGGATCGCAGCCCAGGATGCCCATCATGGACCGGATCGATGCCGCGGCGGCCATCGCGCCGTCATGGTCGCCGGCGTCCAGGGCCCGGTTGCCCTCGGCGCGGGTGGAGTGCACCTCGGCCAGCGCGATCGGCACCGACAGGTCGTCGTCGAGCGCCGCACCGAACTTGTCGGTCCAGGTGCCGACCGGCACCGCGCCCACCCGGGTGCGCACCCGGTGTAGGAAGTCCTCGATGCCGGTGTAGGCCCTCGCGGCGTCGGTCAGTGCGGTCTCGGAGAATTCCAGCATCGACCGGTAATGCGCGCTACCCAGGTAGTACCGCAGTTCGGCCGCCCGAACCCGTTGCAGCACAGCGGGAATCGCCAGCACGTTGCCCAGCGACTTGCTCATCTTCTCGCCGCCCATGGTGACCCAGCCGTTGTGCAGCCAGTACCGCGCGAATCCGTCGCCGGCCGCCTCGGCTTGGGCGATCTCGTTCTCGTGGTGCGGGAACACCAGATCCATTCCGCCGGCGTGGATGTCGAACTCCGCGCCCAGATACTCCTGGCACATCGCCACGCACTCGGTGTGCCAGCCCGGCCGGCCCCGCCCCCACGGTGTCGGCCAGGACGGCTCCCCGGGTTTCGCGCTCTTCCACAGGGTGAAGTCGCGTGGATCGCGCTTCCCGGTCGCGACGCCCTCGCCCTGGTGTACGTCGTCGATGCGGTGACCGGAGAGCTTGCCGTAGCCGGGCAGGCTCAGGACGTCGAAGTAGACGTCCCCGTTCCCCTGATAGGCATGCCCGCGCTCGATGAGCCGGTCGATCAGTTCGATCATCTGGGTGATGTGCCCGGTCGCGCGCGGCTCGGCGGACGGGGGCAGCACACCCAGGGCCTCGTAGGCGGCGGTGAAGGCGCGCTCATAGGTCGCCGCCCACTCCCACCACGGCCGGCCGGCGTCGGCGGCCTTGTTGAGGATCTTGTCGTCGATGTCGGTGACGTTGCGGATGAAGGCGACGTCGTAACCGTTGGCCGTCAACCACCGCCGCAACACATCGAATGCCACACCGCTGCGCACATGCCCGATATGGGGCAGCCCCTGCACCGTGGCGCCACACAGGTAGATCGAGGCGTGGCCGGGGCGCAACGGCACGAAGTCACGAACGGCTCCCGCCATCGTGTCGTAAAGCCGCAGTCCAGTCACGACGTGCCAGCTTACCGGCCTTCCGGCGCCAGCCGTAAACGCCGTGCGGGTTAGTTCTGCGCAGCGGCCACGAGCGCGGTCGCGATGGCAGCCAAACCCTCGCCGCGCCCGGTCAGGCCGAGGCCGTCGGTGGTGGTTGCCGACACCGAGACGGGCGCACCGAGCAGTTCGGAGAGCAGGGCCTGGGCTTCGGCCCGGCGGGGCCCGATCTTGGGTCGGTTGCCGATCACCTGGACGGCGGCGTTGGCCACCCGGAAACCGGCTTCGGTCAACAGGGCGTGCACATGCCGCAGCATGTCGGCACCGCCCACGCCGCGCCACTGGGGTTGATCGGTGCCGAAGACAGCACCGAGATCGCCGAGACCGGCCGCGCTCAGCAGCGCATCGCACAACGCATGAGCGGCGACGTCACCGTCGGAATGACCGGCACATCCGTCGGCGTCTTCGAAATTGAGGCAGAGCAGCCAGCACGGCCGCCCTGCCTCAATGGGATGAACGTCGGTCCCGAGACCGACGCGCAGGTCCGTCACAGAGGAAACTTCGTGCCGCTAGGACGCGGCAGCCAGCGCCTCATCGAGAATGATGGTGGCCTTCTCGTCGTCGGTGTTCTCGGCGAGTGCGAGCTCGCCGACCAGGATCTGACGGGCCTTGGCCAGCATGCGCTTCTCGCCCGCGGACAGGCCACGCTCCTGGTCCCGGCGCCACAGGTCGCGAACAACCTCGGCGACCTTGTTCACGTCGCCGGATGCCAACTTCTCCAGGTTCGCCTTGTACCGGCGCGACCAGTTGGTCGGCTCCTCGGTGTGCGGAGCGCGCAGCACCTGGAAGACCTTGTCCAAGCCCTCCTGCCCGACCACGTCACGCACGCCGACGTACTCGGCATTGTCTGCGGGAACACGAACGGTGAGATCCCCCTGCGAAACCTTCAGGACGAGATACTCTTTCTGCTCGCCTTTAATGGTCCGGGTTTCGATCGCCTCGATCAACGCAGCACCGTGGTGTGGATAGACGACGGTGTCTCCGACCTTGAAAATCATCAGTTTCGAGCCCCTTTCACAGGTCGATGTTACCACGGGGCCCGACGGCGCGGGGAACAACAATGCAGGTCAGGGGCATCAGCGGTGAACACTAGGGGTTGACACCGTGACCAGAACGTGCAACCGGACGCGCGTTCGGTAGGCCCGCAACGCAACTCGTCGGGCCGCTCGCAAGCCCTCGGCTACCGCCCCGAAACGCGACCTACTACTCTGCATAGTCGAATCCATTGGTCGAGCAGGAGGCTTCGGTGACGTCGGCAGTGTCAAAGAACCGCTACAACACGCGGGCGTCCCGGCTGGCTGTCGCTGCCCTCGCCGCAGGCCTTGCACTCACCGGGTGCAGCGCGGGCCAGGTGTCCCAGAGCGCCAACCAGGAGCCGGCCGTGAACGGCACGGTCACCTCCGTCGGCGACATCGCGGTGCGCAACATCTTCCTGCGCGCTCCGCAGACCGCCGACTATGTGCAGCCCGGGACCGATGTGGAACTGCTGTTCGCGGCCGCCAACAACTCGGCGGACGTCGGCGACAAGCTGGTTTCGGTCACCTCCGAGGTCGGCACGGTCACCCTCAGCGGCGACACCACCGTCCCGGCCAACGGGCTGCTGCT
Organism: Mycobacterium sp. AMU20-3851; assembly: GCF_043974665.1. NCBI lineage: Bacteria > Bacillati > Actinomycetota > Actinomycetes > Mycobacteriales > Mycobacteriaceae > Mycobacterium > Mycobacterium sp. AMU20-3851. The sequence continues at coordinate 496,429 of NZ_CP146371.1, read as the reverse complement.
GGTCGGCAACCCGGACAACCACGACCTGTTGGGCACCATCGAGCGCGAGGAGGAGGTCGAGGCTCAGGTCACGCTCACCGAGCCGATCTCCAACGGGCTGATGTACGACTTCACCTTCAACTTCGAACGGGCCGGATCCACCACGGTCCCGGTGCCGATCTCCGCGGGCGAGGTCCCGCGCCGCGACGGCGAACCGGTCCCCGGCCGCAGCAGCGACGGCGGACACGGCGGCGGCGGACACTGACGTTCGACTGATTTGTCGGCGGTGACGGCTACCGTCACACCGTGGCTTCGAAAGTACGTTCGCAGTACCGCTGTTCCGAGTGCAACCACGTCATGCCCAAGTGGGTGGGGCGCTGCCCGGACTGCGGGACCTGGGGCACCGTCAACGAGGTCGTCGCCCTCACCGCACTGAACGGCAACTCGACCCGCCGCGCGGTCGCCCCGTCCTCGCCGGCGGTGCCGATCACCTCCATCGATCCGGGCGTCACCCGGCATTTCCCCACCGGGGTCAGCGAGCTGGACCGGGTACTCGGCGGCGGGCTGGTCCCCGGCTCGGTCACGCTGCTCGCCGGCGATCCCGGCGTCGGGAAATCCACCCTGTTGCTCGAGGTGGCGCACCGATGGGCCCGCAGCGGTCGCCGTGCGCTGTACCTGTCGGGTGAGGAATCGGCCGGCCAGATCCGGCTGCGCGCCGAGCGCACCGGGTGTACGCACAGCGAGATGTACCTGGCGGCCGAGTCCGACCTGCAGACCGCACTCGGGCACATCGAGCAGGTCAGGCCCACCCTGGTGGTGGTCGACTCGGTGCAGACCATGTCGAGCACCGAGGCCGACGGCGTCACCGGCGGGGTCACCCAGGTGCGGGCGGTCACCACCGCGCTGACCTCCTACGCCAAGATGGCCCGCGCCTCCGACGGGGTGGCGTTGCTGCTGGTCGGGCACGTCACCAAGGACGGCGCCATCGCGGGCCCGCGCTCGCTGGAGCACCTGGTCGATGTGGTGCTGCACTTCGAGGGCGACCGGGCCTCGGCCCTGCGCATGGTGCGCGGCGTGAAGAACCGCTTCGGTGCCGCCGACGAGGTGGGCTGTTTCCTGTTGCACGACAACGGGATCGAATGCGTGGCCGACCCGTCCGGACTGTTCCTCGATCAGCGTCCGGCCCCGGTATCGGGCACCGCGATCACGGTCACCCTGGACGGCAAGCGCCCGATGATCGGTGAGGTGCAGGCGCTCATCGGCCAGGAGTCGGCCGGCAATGCGCGTCGCGCGGTCAGCGGTATCGATTCCTCCCGCGCCGCGATGATCACCGCGGTCCTGGAGAAACGCGCCAATCTGCCGGTCGGGCGGCACGACATCTACCTGTCCACGGTCGGCGGGATGCGGCTGACCGACCCGTCCTCGGACCTCGCCGTCGCCATGGCGATCGGATCGGCCTACATCGACGTCCCGATGCCCGCGACCGCCATCGCCATCGGCGAGGTCGGGCTGGCCGGGGATCTGCGCCGGGTCAGCGGGCTGGACCGCCGGCTCGCCGAGGCGGCCCGGCTCGGGTTCACCGACGCCATCGTGCCGCCGGGGGTCAAGGATGTGCCGCCCGGTCTACGTCTGACCACCGCAGAGAACATCTCCACGGCATTGCGGGCGCTCCGCTCGATCGGCAACAATGGCGGCCGATCCTAGGAGGCGCGATGGCGGTGAAGTCCAGGGCCAACCGCAACGTGGTGCATCTGGCCCGCCCCACACTGCGCGAGACGCTCGGGCGGCTCGCCCCGGGTACCGACCTGCGCGACGGCCTGGAACGGATCCTGCGCGGCCGGACCGGCGCCCTGATCGTGCTGGGGTACGACGACAGCGTCGAGGCGATCTGCGACGGCGGTTTCTCGCTGGACGTGCGGTATGCCCCGACAAAGCTGCGCGAGCTGTCCAAGATGGACGGCGCGGTGGTGCTCTCCAGCGACGGCACCCGCATCCTCAAGGCCAATGTGCAGTTGGTGCCCGACCCCTCGATACCCACCGACGAGTCCGGCACCCGGCACCGCTCCGCCGAACGCAGCGCCGTGCAGACCGGATATCCGGTCATCTCGGTCAGCCATTCGATGAGCATCGTGACCGTGTACGCCGCCGGCGAGCGGCACGTGGTGCCGGACACCCCGACCATCCTGTCCCGGGCCAACCAGACCATCGCCACCCTGGAGCGCTACAAATCCCGGCTCGACGAGGTGAACCGGCAGCTGTCCACCGCCGAGATCGAGGACTTCGTGACGTTGCGGGACGTCATGACGGTCGCCCAGCGCCTGGAAATGGTGCGCCGGATCAGCCTGGAGATCGACGCCGACGTCGTCGAGTTGGGCACCGACGGCCGTCAGCTCAAGCTGCAGCTGGAGGAACTGGTCGGCGGCAACGACACCGCCCGCGAACTGATCGTGCGTGACTATCACGCCAACCCGGATCCCCCGAGCGCGGCGCAGGTGGGCGCCACCCTGGAGGAGCTGGACGCACTGTCGGACAACGAGCTGCTCGACTTCACCGCGCTGGCAAGGGTTTTCGGCTACCCGTCGACCCTGGAGGCCCAGGACTCGGCGATGAGTTCGCGGGGCTACCGGGCGATGGCGGGCATTCCGCGGCTGCAGTTCGCGCACGTGGATCTACTGGTGCGCTCGTTCGGCTCGCTGCAGGGCGTGCTCGCGGCCAGTGCCACCGACCTGCAGTCGGTCGACGGCATCGGCTCGATGTGGGCGCGCCACATCCGGGAGGGTCTGTCCCAGCTGGCCGAGTCGACGATCGCCGACCAGCTGGCCTGACTCAGTTCCCCGGGGCCTGCCCGCTGCCGTCGTGCGGCAGGGCACCCTCGGGCGCCGGTGCCTCACCGGGTGGGGCGGCCTCGGCCAGGATGAACGGCACCGTCGCCGAACGCAGGTTGCCCAACTGCACCAGCAGGTTGTAGGTGCCCGGGCCGATCGGCTCGCGGGGCAGCGGGCAGTTCGGCGCCGAGCCCATCCCGGTCCAGGTGACCTCGGTGGTGACCTGCTCGCCGGGGGCGAATTCCTTGACCAGCGTCTCGTTGGACGGCGCGCAGTCCAGGTTCGACCACAGCCGTTGGTTGTCGAGTGAGTAGACGTAGGCGGCCAGCACGGCGGCACCCACATCGCGCTTGCAGGAGACCAACCCGATGTTGGTGACCACCATGGTGAACTTCGGCTGATCGCCCATCACGTAATCGGGGGCGCTGGTGATGCCCTTGACCGCCAGCGTGGAGTCCGGGCAGTCGTCGCCCTCCTGCAGGACCGGGGGCGGGGTGACCGCGGCGGTCGGCGTGGGCGTCGGCGGCGGGGCCTGATCGGCGGGCGGCACGACCGGCGTCTTGACGCCGGGCTCCTCGCCGGGCAGCGGGGTGGGGGGTGCAGCGCCCTCGGTGTTCGCGGTCTGGTCCGCGGTGGCGTTGTCTGATCCGCCGCTGTTGGAAACCACCACCGCCACGATGGCGGCAACGATGGCGATCACGAGCACCGCGACACCTATCGCCAGCGCCCGGCGACGCCGGTAGATCTCCGGAGGCAGCTGGCGGTTGGATTCGGTGTCTAGCACGACCTCAACGGTAAGCCGGGCTCACGCCTGGCGGCCCGAGGCGTCGCGGCGTGTCGGCTGTGGTGTTGCCGAGGCCGCAGCGGGCGCTCAGGCCTCGCCGATGTCACCCAGGTGGTCGCGCAGCGCCACTCGGCCGTCGGCCAGGTGGTAGGTGAGGCCGACGATGGCCAGCGAGCCGGCCTCGACGCGCTCGGAAATGACGGTCGACCGGGCCATCAACTGCGCCCCGGTTTCCGCGACGTGCCGGGCCTCGAACTCGTCGACCCTGGTCAGGCCGTCCTTGCGGCCGAGCAGGATGGACGGCATGACCCGCTCCACGATGTCGCGGACGTAACCGCCGGGGATCGCGCCCTCGTCCAGCGCCGTCAGGGTGGCCTTGACCGCACCGCAGCTGTCGTGGCCGAGGATGGCGATCAGCGGCACGTTGAGCACCGCCACGGCGTACTCGATGGAGCCGAGCACCGCGGAATCGATGACGTGGCCGGCCGTGCGGACGACGAACATGTCGCCCAGTCCCTGATCGAAGATCAGTTCGGCGGCAACCCGGCTGTCACCGCACCCGAACAGCACCGCGGTCGGCTTCTGGGCCTCGGTGAGACGCGCGCGGTCCTCGATGCCTTGGCTGGGATGCAGAGGTTTGCCGGCAACGAAACGCTCGTTACCCTCCTTGAGTGATTTCCACGCAGCGATCGGGTTCGAGTTGGGCATAGCTGACATTGTGCCTCAGCCACCGGGAATCGATGCAGGCGAGTTGCTGGGATGGTTCGAGCACGCCGAGCGGGATCTGCCGTGGCGCCGGCCCGAGGTCACCCCTTGGCAGATACTGGTCAGCGAGTTCATGCTGCAGCAAACCCCGGTGAACCGGGTGGAGCCGATCTGGCTGGATTGGGTGGCACGTTGGCCGACGCCGTCGGCGACCGCGGCGGCGGGACCCGCCGATGTGTTGCGGGCATGGGGGAAACTCGGTTACCCGCGGCGGGCGAAGCGGCTGCACGAGTGCGCGGTGGTCATTGCCACCGAGCACGGTGATCAGGTGCCCCGCGAGGTGGAGACGCTGCTGACCCTGCCCGGCGTGGGTGCCTACACCGCGCGGGCCATCGCCTGTTTCGCCTACCGGCAGCGGGTGCCGGTGGTGGACACCAATGTCCGGCGGGTGGTATCGCGGGTCGTGCACGGCAGCCCGGAGAATCCGGCGCGGGCCGGCGACCTCGCCGAGGTTGCCGCCCTGTTACCCGACGACGATGCGGCACCGAGGTTCTCGGCAGCCCTGATGGAACTCGGGGCCATCGTGTGCACGGCCCGCAAACCGCGCTGCGGGTTGTGCCCGCTGGCCGAATGCCGTTGGCGCAGTGCCGGATACCCGGAGTCCTCCGCGCCGGCCCGCCGGGTGCAGCGCTACGCGGGCACCGACCGCCAGGCCCGGGGCCGATTGCTCGATGTGCTGCGCGCCAGCTCGACCCCGGTCACCCGGGCCCAGCTGGACGTCGCCTGGCTCTCCGACACCGCGCAGCGGGACCGGGCGCTGGATTCGCTGTTGGTCGACGGCCTGGTCGAGCAGACGGACACCGGACTTTTCGCGCTGGCGGGCGAAGGCTAAGCGCTCTCCTCACACTGCGCATCGCAGGAGAATCGGCGGCGGTAGTCCGAGGGGGTCACGCCGATGATCCGACGGAAGTGGTGCCGCAGCAGCGTCGCGGTGCCGAACCCGCAGCGCTCGGCCACCCGGTCGACGTCCAGGTCGGTCTCTTCGAGCAGCCGCCGCGCGTAGAGCACCCGCTGATCGGTCACCCACTGCATCGGGGTGCGGCCGGTCTCCTCGACGAAGCGGCGCGCGAAGGTGCGCGCCGACATGTTGGCCCGGGCGGCCAGGCCGGCCACGGTGTGCGGTTTGTCCAGGTTGGCCAGAATCCAGTCCAGTTGGGGCGCAAAGCCTTCCGAGTAGCGCACCGGTATCGGCTGGTCGATGTACTGACGCTGACCGCCGTCGCGCTGCGGCGGGACCACCATCCGACGGGCGATCTTGTTGGTGACCTCGGCACCGAGTTCGCGGCGCACCAGGTGCAGGCAGGCGTCGATTCCGGCCGCGGTGCCCGCGCTGGTGATCAGATTGCCGTCGTCGACGAACAGCACGTTGCGGTCCACCCGGGCCGTCGGATGGGATGCGGCCAACTGATCGGCGTGCATCCAATGGGTGGTGCAGGGCCGGCCGTCCAGCAGGCCGGCCGCACCGGCCAGAAAGGCCCCCGAACACACGGTGAGAACGGTGGAACCGGCGTCGACGGCCTGCCGGACGGCGGCCAGCGCTTCGGGTAGGTAGTCCGTACCGCCGATGGCGGGGATGGCCACCAGGTCGGCACCGATGAGGGCGTCCAGACCGTGGTCGGGGGTCAGCGTGGCGCCCACCGAGGTGCGCACCGGCCGGCCGGCCTCCGGGCCGCACACCTTGAAATCGAAGTTGGGCACGCCGTCGGCGGACCGGTCGATACCGAAGACCTCGCAGATCACGCCGAACTCGAAAATCGCTAGACCGTCCAGCACCAGCACCGATACGCTCGTAATCGCCATGGCAGCATTTTATCTCAGCGTGTCATTCCTGCCACTGTTGGCTGGATATTTATCAATGGAGCATTACTGCCATGACTACAGCACTCATCCTCCTCGCCATCCTGGCGCCGTTCCCGTTGGCCGGGTTATTGATCCGGCAGGCATACCGGCAGGGCAACCTGCGCCTGCACCTCAAGCAGTTCCGGCCCGCGGCGCCCTTCGCCGGACGCCTGGCCGGCAGCGACCACGGATTCGACCGCGACGGCCTGCGGACGCTGCACGAACTCGACGCGATCCGGACCCGCTTCGAGCACCAACCCGCGTGGCCGACCTCAAGCGCGTCCGGTGAGCGACGTTAGGAACGCCTCGACGGCCTCCCGGTACACCTCCGGGGCGTCGTCGTGGATCAGATGACCGGCCCCCGGCACCTGCAGATAAGTCGTCGCATGGCCGGTCTCGTGCATCCGCCGCATCTGTCCGGGTGGCGCGACGGTCCCGCCCGCCTCCAACAGCAGCACCGGGGCCCGTACGTCCGCCCACTGCTGCCAGTAGTCCCGGGTGCCCCACTCGGCAGCGATCTCGATCCAGCGGGCGGTGTGCCCGTGCAGCCGCCACCCGGTCGCGGTCCGGTCGAAGGCCTCCAGGAAGTACTGCCCGGCGACCGGCCCGAACTCCTGATAGACCCGCTCGGCAGAGCCGAACTCGACCGGCAGCGCGTGCAGCCACGGCTCCCACGGTCCGGTGGTACGGCCCCGGAAATCCGGGGCCATGTCCTCCACCACCACCGCCGCCACCAGCTCCGGGTGCGACGCCGCCAGACACCACGAGTGCAGACCGCCCATCGAATGGCCGATCAGGACCACCGGCCGCCCCAGCGTGGCGACCGCATCGGCCAGGTCCGCCACGAAACGCTCGGTGCTGATCGGTTGCGGATCGGCGACCTCGCGCCCCCGGTGCCACGGCGCGTCGTAGGTGTACACCGGGCCGAACCCGGCCAGCCAGGACGACTGCCGCGACCAGGTGCTGCCGCGCCCCATCAGCCCGTGCACCAGGACCAGCGGTGTGCTGTCCGGGTCGGTCCCGCCGCCGCGATGGATCAGTAGGTCGGTCCGCATGCCGACATCCTGCCGCGCCCGGCTCCGGGTAGCCTGAAGCACATGCCCGTCGTGAAGATCAATGCCATCGAGGTGCCCGCCGACGCAGGCCCGGAGCTGGAGAAGCGGTTCGCCAACCGCGCCCACGCCGTCGACAGCCAGCCCGGCTTCCTCGGCTTCCAGCTGCTGCGTCCGGTCAAGGGCGAGAACCGCTACTTCGTGGTCACCCAGTGGGAGTCCGACGAAGCGTTCCAGGCGTGGGCCCAGGGTCCTGCCGTGGAGGCGCACGCCGGTCAGCAGCACAAGCCGGTCGCCACCGGCGCCTCGCTGCTGGAGTTCGAGGTTGTGTTGGACGTTGCGGGGACAGGCAAGTAGCACGTCGCGGCCCGTACTCGTTCTAGCGGCCCTGGCCACCACGGCCGCAGTCCTGGCTTCCGGATGCGCCCACACCGGGCCGCCGGTGGCCGAGGCGGCGTACGGGATGCACATCGACACCAACACCCCGCAGGGCCTGCGCGCCAAACAACTGCTCGACATGGTCAACTCCGATTGGCCGATCGGCGTGGTTCCGGTGGCGACGCTGGCCGTGCCGGAGCAGGTCGAGTGGGTCGCCGGAGCGATGGACCGGCTATGGGCCGACCGCCCCATCACCGTCACCGCCATCTCGCTGGGTGCCGGACAGGCCACGCTGCACGTCCGTAACTCCTACAGCGTCGAGCAGACCATCGAGTTGCGCACCGGCGACGGAGGCCTGGTCGACCGTTTCGAGGTGGCCATCGACGAACCCGAGATCAGGCAGTGGTCCGATGTGGACGCCGAGATCACCCGCACCGGCGCCGATTACGCGTACCAGGTGTCCAAGGTCGCTGACGGTGAGTGCGTACCGGTGGCCGGAACCGACGTCGACCAATCCCTGCCGCTGGCATCGATCTTCAAGCTGTACGTGCTGCTGGCGGTGGCCGAGGCCGTCAACGACGGCACCGTCGGGTGGGACGAGCAGCTGGTCATCACCAAGGAAGACAAGGACGTCGGCTCCGCGGGCTTCAACGAACTCGAGCCAGGCGCCAGGGTTTCGGTGAGAGATGCTGCGCAGCAGATGATCTCGGCGAGCGACAACATGGCCACCGACATGCTGATGGCCCGTCTGGGTCCGGGCGCGATCGAGCGGGCACTGGTCACGGCCGGTCACCACGATCCGGCGGCGATGACCCCCTTCCCCACCGCGCACGAACTGTTCTCCATCGGCTGGGGTAAACCCGACGTCCGCGCGGAGTGGAAGACCGCATCGCGCGACCGCCGGGCCGAGATGCTCGCGCACACCAGAACCGTGCCCTACGAACCGGATCCGATGCTCACCCGGGAACCCGCTTCGCCGTACGGGATCGAGTGGTACGGCACCCCGATGGACATCTGCCGCGTGCACGCCGCGCTACAGGCCGCGGCAACCGGGCCGGCAGCGCCGGTACGCGACATCCTGTCGGCGACCCCGGGGATCGAACTCGACGAGTCCAAGTGGAGCTACGTCGGCGCCAAAGGCGGAAACCTGCCCGGCGACCTGACTTTCAGCTGGTACGCCGAGGACCGTACCGGGCAGGGCTGGGTGGTCAGCTATCAGCTCAACTGGCCCGAGTACCGCAGCCTGACCGCGGCGTCCTGGCTGCTGTCGGTGGCCACCCAGTCCTTCGACCTGATCCCCTAGCGGCCGCGCACCGAGCACGTATGGTGACGGGGATGGACACCTCCGGATCCACCGGCGACGAAGAGCCGGACTACCGCTTCACGCTGGCCAACGAACGGACCTTCCTGGCGTGGATCCGCACGGCGTTGGCACTGATCGCCGGTGGCATCGCAGTCGTGCAGTTCGTACCGTCTTTCGGGATTCCCGGCGTCCGGCACGGGCTCAGTGTGGCATTGACCGCCGGCGGCGGCGTGCTGGCCGCGCTGGCCGTGCGCCGCTGGCAGCGCGTGCAGGCAGCCATGCGGCGCGACGAGGAACTCCCCCCGACCCATATCCCGGTCCTGCTCGGCGGTGCGATCTTCGTCGTGACGCTGGCGGTCCTGGTGGTGCTGGCGATCTGGCCGCCGACCGGGCAGTGACATGCCTCGCCGCGAACCCTCCAAGCCTGGCCTGCCCGCCGAGCGCACGCTGTTGTCCTGGGAGAGAAGCTCATTCGGATTTCTCGTGGGGGGAACACTGGTGCTGCTGCGTCAGCACGGGCCGCTGGGGCCCGGCCGGATCCTGCTCGCCTGCACCGCCGCGCTACTCGCGCTGCTCGTCCTCGCGCTGGGCTACCGGCGGTCGCGCGCAATGAGGGACAGCCCGGTCGTCGCCGGCCGGATGGTCACCACGGCGCCCCGCGCCGAAGTGGCGTTGATGGGTGGCGCCACGGTGCTTTTCGCCCTCGTACTGGTCGGCGCACTGCTGTTCGCGATCTAACGGTCGTCGCCGGCTTCCAGCTCCTCGATCGCGGCCCGCAATCTGGCGGCGGCCTCATCGGCAACCTCGCGCAGACCGGGCTGGTCGGAGACCTGGACCATGATCTGCGGATCCATCGCATCGACGATGACCGCCTCACCGCCGGCCGAGGTGTCGGCGCGGACGGCCACGTTGCAGGGCAACAGCAATCCGATCTGGCGGTCGGCGTTTACCGCGCGGTGGGCCAGCGGCGGATTGCACGCCCCGAGGATCAGGTAGTCCTCCATGTCCTCGCCCAGCTTCGCCTTCAGGGTGGCTAACATGTCGATCTCGGTGAGCACACCGAAACCCTGGTCCGCCAATGCCTTTCGGGTGCGATCCACTGCGTCCCGGAAGTTCGTGTGCAACCTGGTCGACAGTGCGTAACTCATCATTCCTCCGTTTCGCCGTCGTCGACGCCGACGGTCGGGGCCGCCTGGATCACGCCAGGGCCAGGAACAACTTCTCCAGTTCGGCTTCGGACATCGGCTGCTGACCGTCGGCGGCTTCCCCGGTGAGGCATTCACGCAAACCGGTCGCGACGATCTTGAAACCCGCCCTGTCCAGCGCCCGGGACACCGCAGCCAACTGGGTCACGACGTCCTTGCAGTCCCGGCCCTGTTCGATCATCGAGATCACCCCGGCAAGCTGCCCCTGCGCACGACGCAGCCTGTTGAGCACCGCGGCAATCGCGTCTTCGTCACCAACCATGGCGGGACTCCTTTCATCGGACGGTACAGCGATGGTACCGGTGGGGGTATTCCCCCGGGGTGTCATGCCGGCGCGCCCCGGGTGGCTCCGGCACCGACGATCCGGCGTAGCGGGCAGTGCGCATACCGGGTGCAGGCCAGGGTCATGAGCGCGGCGACCGCGGTCAGAGCCGCCGCGCCGATCCCCACTCCGGGATGGATCTCCTGAGCCAGGATGACCGAGGACATCGCCAGCACGAACCAGCCGAAGGCCTTGCGCAGTGCGTCGGGATCGACCAGCGCGGTCAACCGCGCGCCGAGCAGCGCACCCACCACGGCCGCGGCCGTCACCCCCAGGGCCACCGACCAGTCGATCTGCACGCTGGACAGGTATCCGCCCAGCCCGGCGAAGGATTTCATCGCGATCACGATCAACGAGGTGCCGACCGCGACCGGCATCGGCAGCCCGCCCAGCAGCGCGAGGGCGGGCACCACCAGGAAGCCACCACCGGCCCCGACCAACCCGGTGACCAGCCCGACCACCAACCCCTCGGCGAGGATCGTGGGAACGGGCAGGCGGCGGGACCCTCGGGACGCCTGGACATCCTTGCGCCCACTCAGCATTGCGACCGCGGTGGCGACCATCATCAGCGCGAAGCCGATGAGCAGCACGGTTCCCGGGATGAAGCGGGCCAGCAGGCCGCCGGCATAGGCGCCGGCCATCCCCGCGGCACCGAAGATCAAACCGGTGCGCCATTGCACCCGCCCGGCCCGGGCGTGCGAGACCGCGCCGATGGCGCTGGTGACACCGACGACCAGCAGCGAGGTGGCGATGGCCTGTTTGGCGTCCATCCCGGCCACATAGGCCAGCAGCGGGACGGTCAGGATCGAGCCCCCACCGCCGAGCAGACCCAGCGCGACACCCACGAAGACGGCCAGGCCGACGGTGAGCGCGATCATCGCTGCACCAGCCGGCCGACGATGCTCTGCGCATCGCAGGCGGCGCCACGGTTGTAGGGCAACCTCGACAGCAGCATGCCCATCGCGCAGGTGTCGGACAGTGCCGCGAACGTCAGTCCTGCGCCGACCGCACCGGCCAGCCACTTGAGTTTCGGGGCGGCGATGCTGCCCAGCACGCCGGCCAGCACGATCGAGCCTGCGGCCAATCGGACCTGACGCTCCAGATCCCACCGCGCAGCGCCGCGGGTGACCGCGAATCCCTCGGCCTGCCAGGCGGCGATTCCGCCGTCGAGGATGTGCACGTTCGTCAGGCCGGCTTTGCGCAGCGCCTCCTCGGCCTGTGCGGCGCGCTGACCGGATCGACAGACCAGCACGACGTCCTCATCGAGGTGGGCGATGATCTCCTCGCGGTGCTCGCGCAACAGATCGAGTGGCACGTTGTAGGCGCCGGTGATGTGGACAGTCTCGAATTCGCCAGGGGTGCGTACGTCGAGGACCCGCGGTGGAGTGGGCGAGCCGAGCAACTGGCTCAGGTCGTGGGAATCGATGGTTGCGGGCGCGGTCATGCTCATGTCCTTTCGTCGGGAGCGGCGCGGTATCCGATACCCATGGGGGTATACTGGCCGCCATCGTACATATACCCCGTGGGGTAAATGCAAGCGGGAATGTTTATACCCCTGGGGGTACTTGACATACCCGTGGGGGTATAGTCAGTCTGGATACAGAGGGCCGTTCCCCGGAACCGAAAGAGAGGACCACCACCATGAAGTTCACCCAGTACTACCTGGACTGCCTGTCCCATGCGTCCTACCTGATCGCCGACGAAAACACCGGGCGCGCAGTCGTTGTCGACCCGCAGCGGGATATCGCCGAGTACCTGTCCGATGCCGAGGAGAACGGCTACACCATCGAGTTGGTCATCGAGACGCACTTCCATGCCGACTTCCTGTCGGGTCATCTGGAGCTGGCCGAGGCCACCGGCGCCACGATCGTGTACTCCTCGGTCGCCGAGACCGAGTTCGAGTCGATGGGCGTCACCGACGGCGAGCGCTATTCACTGGGCGAGGTGACGCTGCAGTTCCGGCACACCCCCGGTCACACGCCCGAATCGATGAGCATCGTGGTCTACGAGAACGCCCGCGACGAGACGCCCTATGGCGTGCTGACCGGCGACGCGTTGTTCATCGGCGACGTCGGCCGGCCCGACCTGTTGGCCTCGATCGGGTTCACCCGTGAGGAACTGGCCGAGAAGCTCTACGACTCACTGCGCACCAAGCTGATGACGCTGCCCGATGCGACCCGGGTGTTCCCGGCTCACGGTGCCGGTTCGGCCTGCGGCAAGAACCTGTCCACCGAGCTGTCCTCGACCATCGGCGAGCAGAAGCAGACGAACTATGCGCTGCGCGCTCCGGACAAGGCCACGTTCATGGAGTTGGTCACCGAGGGCCAGCCCCCGGCGCCGGCCTACTTCTCCTACAACGCGGTCCTCAACCGCAAGGACCGGGAGCTGCTGGCCGAATCCGAGATGCCGCCGGCGCTGAGCTACCCGCAGTTGTGCGAGGCGATGGACGCCGGTGCGATCCTGGTCGACGGGCGCGGCCCGGAGGAGTTCGCACTGGGTCACCTGCGCGGCGCGCTCAACATCGGACTGGCCGGCCGCTACGCCGAGTTCGCCGGCTCCGTCGTTCCCACCGACGTCGATATCGTGTTGTTCACCGAACCCGGCCAGGAACTGGAGGCCAAGACACGGCTCGCCCGCATCGGATTCGACCGGGTCATCGGCTACCTGGACCGGCCGTTCGAGGTCATGTTCGACCACTCCGGCGACGTCGGGGTGGCGTCCCGGTTGACGTCCAAGGCGTTCGACCAGCGCGCAGCCAAGCTGTCCGACCTGCAGGTCGTCGACGTGCGCAACCCCGGCGAGGTCACCGCCGGAACCATCCCCGACGCGATCACCATCCCGGTGGGCCAGCTGCCCACCCGACTGGGCGAACTGGACCCGGCCCGCCCGACCGTCGTCTACTGCGCCGGCGGATACCGGTCCTCGGTGGCCGCAAGCCTGTTGCGGCGCAATGGTTTCACCGATGTCAGCGACATCCTGGGCGGCTTCGGCGCCTGGGCGGAATCCAGGCAGAACGCCTGAGCGACCGGCGGTGACGTCCGCCCACCACATGGTGTTGGCCGAGTTCGACTACGACCTGAAGCTGGCACCGTCTACGCGGCAATTACTGGAATCTGATGTTGAAAGGACTGGCGTGAACGTTCGACGGCAGCCGATTCAGTTCAGGCGCAGCGTCCAGACGTGCCCGCGGTAGTGCATGCCGACACGGCCGGCAGGCTCGACGTCTATGCGCCAGAACGATTTCGCCGGAGCGTTCAGCGCATTGATCACCGCGGCCCGGATCACCGCCGGGTGCGTGACCGCGACGAGCCGGCCGCGCTGTTCGGCCACCGTGTCCAGCCAGGCACCCACCCGTTTGCACAGCGCGACAATCGATTCCCCGCCGTGCGGGGCCTGGGACGGGTCGGTCAGCCATACCGTGAGGTCCGCCGGGTCGACGCCGTCGAGTGCGGCACCGCGCCACCGCCCGCAGTTCAGGTCGGCCAACGCCGTCACGGTGGTGGCGCGCAGGCCGAGTAGATCGGCGGTCTGCACGGTGCGCCGTTCCGGGCCGCACACGGCCTGGTCGAACGGACCCGGATCGGCGCACGCACCGACCTGCCGGTGCCCCAGCTCGTTGAGCGGCTCGTCGGTCGCGAATCGTCCGGCTGCCATCGCATCGGTCATACCGTGCGATACGAGGGTCAGCCGGACGACTTCACTCAAGCGGGTGCCTCGCAGGGTCTGGTCCCGCTCGTCATCTACGGTTCACCCCGCAAGCGTCGCTCACACAGCCAGCGGTTCCCGCTTGCTGTCCAGCAGTCGCGACACCAGTGCCGCGAACACCAGGCCGATCGTCGTCCACATGACGACCTGGGTGCCCAGCGAGTAGAGCCGGAACTCGTAGAGGTCGTCGGCGGGGAACGCCCCGAAGACGATGTTGCCCGCCGAATCGGTGATCGGGCCCGGCGTCTCGGCGATGGTCGGCATCAGCAGGAACACCACCGCCATCGACACCACGTAATCGGCGGCCCCCAACAGCGAGGCGTTCCAGGCACCGAACTTGGGTGCCAGCCTGCGGGCCAGCAGCACGGATCCGACCAGCAGCGCCGCCGAGAGCACAGTCAGCAGCAGATACAACAGCGTGCGCTGCTGGATCGTCTCGTCCAGGCTGACCGCAGGCGGGTTCGGCGGGTATTTCAGCGAGGGCACGATCCACAGGGAGATCAGCATGCCGCCCGCCAGAAGGACCGCCGTGGCACGAGCCGAAAGGCTGCCGATGCGGCCATACGCGACGCAGAACAGCACTGCCAGCAACGCGCCCATGGCGACGCTGAAGGCGACCAGGCCGAAGCCCAGTCCGATCGTGGACTGCACGGTGCGGGTGATCTCGATACCGCCGCCACCGTGATCGTGGGCGTGACCGCCGTGATCGATGGCCTCATGTGCCGCACTGACGCCGTCCTCGAACTCGATGGCCCGGTCGATGACCGGCTCGATGAAGATCCAGGACCAGATGAATGCGAGCACGCCGCCTAGGGCGCCGGCCAACAGGCCGCGCCCGATGATGTGTTTTTCCATCGGAGTGTTATCTGCTTCCTGCCGCTAGTGGCAGGGGTAGCCGAGCAGATGCCGGGCGTCGTGCACGAACTCGTGGATGACGGTGTTGGCGCCGAACACCGACGTCGCCCCCTGGTCCATCCCGACGAAATAGAGCACGAGCAGCGCGAAGAACGCCGTCAACGACAGCCACACCACCGCGCTCGCGGCGGAGAGGTCGATGGCACGGGGCCGTGCGGCCTGCGTCTTGGGTGCCTCGGCAGAAGTCATATCCGGTCCTTTCGGGAGTACGCGTCCCAGGTCAACAGCATGGTGACGGGTGTCGGGTCTGACTTTGACAGTGGCGCGACCGTTCTGGGATTACACCAGATTCCGGAACCCGTCGAGAACAGTACGGATATTACGCACAAAGCCCCCGACCGGATACACCGGTCGGGGGCTTTGTCAGCCGTGACTATTCGGCAGCCGTGGCCGCCAGGTCCGCCTCATCGGTGGACGAGGCCGTCTTGGGCCGCCCGGCGAAGGTGAACTTGGCGTTCTCGCCGGCGCCCTCCCCGTCCCAGCCCTCGACGTCGACCGTGACGATCTGGCCCGGGCCGACCTCGTCGAACAGGATCTTCTCGCTCAGCGCATCCTCGATCTCACGCTGGATGGTGCGGCGCAGCGGCCGCGCACCCAGCACCGGATCGAAGCCGCGCTTGGCCAGCAGCGCCTTGGCGTTGTCGGTCAGCTCCATCTCCATGTCCTTGGCCGCCAGCTGCTTGGACACCCGGCCCGCCATCAGGTCGACCATCTGGATGATCTCGTCCTGAGTCAGCTGGTGGAACACGATGATGTCGTCGATGCGGTTGAGGAACTCCGGACGGAAGTGCTTCTTCAGTTCGTCGTGAACCTTGAGCTTCATCCGCTCGTAGTTGTTCTCGCCGCCGCCCTGGGTGAAGCCCAGCCCGACAGCCTTGGAGATGTCGGAGGTGCCGAGGTTCGAGGTGAAGATCAGCACGGTGTTCTTGAAGTCGACCGTGCGGCCCTGGCCGTCGGTGAGGCGGCCGTCCTCCAGGACCTGCAACAGCGTGTTGTAGATCTCCTGGTGGGCCTTCTCGATCTCGTCGAAGAGAACGACCGAGAACGGCTTGCGGCGCACCTTCTCGGTGAGCTGGCCGCCCTCTTCGTAGCCGACGTAGCCCGGAGGGGCACCGAACAGCCGCGACGCGGTGAAGCGGTCGTGGAACTCGCCCATGTCGATCTGGATGAGCGCGTCGTCGTCACCGAACAGGAACTCGGCCAGCGCCTTGGACAGCTCGGTCTTACCGACACCGGACGGGCCGGCGAAGATGAACGAACCGGACGGGCGCTTCGGGTCCTTCAGGCCGGCGCGGGTACGCCGGATCGCCTTGGAAACGGCCTTGACGGCGTCTTCCTGGCCGATGATCCGCTTGTGCAGCTCGTCTTCCATCCGCAGCAGGCGGGTGGTCTCGGCCTCGGTCAGCTTGAACACCGGGATGCCGGTCCAGTTGCCCAGCACCTCGGCGATCTGCTCGTCGTCGACCTCGGCGACCACGTCGAGATCACCGGAACGCCACTGCTTTTCCCGCTCGGCCCGCTGGGCGACCAGCTGCTTCTCGCGGTCCCGCAGGTTGGCGGCCTTCTCGAAGTCCTGCGCGTCGATCGCGGACTCCTTCTCCCGGCGGGCATCGGCGATCTTCTCGTCGAATTCGCGCAGGTCCGGCGGTGCGGTCATGCGGCGGATGCGCATCCGGGCGCCGGCCTCGTCGATCAGGTCGATCGCCTTGTCCGGCAGGAACCGGTCGTTGATGTAGCGGTCGGCCAGGGTGGCGGCGGCCACCAGCGCACCGTCGGTGATGGACACCCGGTGGTGCGCCTCGTAGCGGTCGCGCAGGCCCTTGAGGATCTCGATGGTGTGCTCGACGGTCGGTTCCCCGACCTGCACCGGCTGGAAGCGCCGCTCCAGAGCGGCGTCCTTCTCGATGTACTTGCGGTACTCGTCGAGCGTGGTGGCGCCGATGGTCTGCAGCTCGCCGCGGGCCAGCTTCGGCTTCAGGATGGACGCGGCGTCGATCGCGCCCTCGGCGGCACCCGCGCCGACGAGCGTGTGCAACTCGTCGATGAACAGGATGATGTCGCCGCGGGTGTTGATCTCCTTGAGCACCTTCTTCAGGCGCTCCTCGAAGTCACCGCGGTAGCGGCTGCCGGCCACCAGCGAGCCGAGGTCCAGCGTGTAGAGCTGCTTGTCCTTCAGCGTCTCGGGGACCTCGCCGTGCACGATGGCCTGGGCCAGGCCCTCGACGACGGCGGTCTTGCCGACGCCGGGCTCACCGATCAGCACCGGGTTGTTCTTGGTGCGGCGGCTCAGCACCTGCATGACCCGCTCGATTTCCTTCTCGCGGCCGATGACCGGATCGAGCTTGCCCTCCATCGCGGCGGCGGTCAGGTTGCGGCCGAACTGGTCGAGGACCAGCGAGGTCGACGGGTTGCCGGACTCGCCCCCGCGTCCGCCGGTGCCGGCTTCGGCGGCTTCCTTGCCCTGGTAGCCGGACAGCAGCTGGATGACCTGCTGGCGCACCCGGGTCAGTTCCGCGCCGAGCTTCACCAGCACCTGGGCGGCGACGCCCTCACCCTCACGGATCAGGCCGAGCAGAATGTGCTCGGTGCCGATGTAGTTGTGGCCGAGTTGCAGCGCCTCACGCAGGGAGAGCTCCAGCACCTTCTTGGCGCGCGGCGTGAACGGGATGTGCCCCGACGGTGCCTGCTGGCCCTGGCCGATGATCTCCTCGACCTGGCTGCGCACGCCTTCCAGTGAGATACCCAGCGACTCGAGCGACTTGGCCGCTACGCCCTCACCCTCGTGGATGAGGCCGAGCAGGATGTGCTCGGTGCCGATGTAGTTGTGGTTGAGCATCCGGGCTTCTTCCTGAGCCAGGACGACAACCCGACGGGCACGGTCGGTGAATCTCTCGAACATCGGTTTTACCTGCTCTTCCTCACATAGGGCGGAGACGTGCGCTGTGCAGGAACTGCACAGGCACCGCACCTGCCGTCCACTCTAGTGGTCGGGGTCCACGGGTGCTTTCCCTTGGTGCCTTGCTCGGCAACTTGCTCGGCGCCGCCGGTGTTCACACCAAGTCGATGTCACACGACGTCGATGTCACACCGCTTGATGTCACAACGCAGAATGACCGCCGAACGTTTCCGGAAAACCGCCGGGTTCAGTTCGCCGTGAGCGAAGAACGCCCGCGGACATGCGGAGCGGCGAGAATTCGGCCCATCCGGATCACCGCCGGGCGGGCCGGCAACCGGCGTCCTTTTTGCGAGAGTGGACCGAAATTCGGCCCGAACCCTAGGTGGCGGCGTGGAAAGCGTCGATGACCTCGGCCGGAATGCGGCCCCGGGTGGACACATTGTGCCCGTTGCGGCGGGCCCATTCCCGGATGGCCGCGCTCTGCTCCCGATCGATGGCGGCGCGCCCGCGTCCCGAACCGGCCGAACGCCCACGGCGGCGTCCGCCGACCCGGCGACCCGCTTCCACCCACTGTTTGAGATCGTTGCGCAGTTTCGTCGCATTTTTCGAAGAAAGGTCGATCTCATAGCTGACACCGTCGAGCGCGAATTCGACAGTCTCATCGGCCGCAGCTTCACCGTCAAAATCATCGACCAGCGTGACGGTCACTTTTTTAGCCATATAGCTCACACGACCCTTCTGTGGCCACTCGTAGATTCACCCCGAACCCCTGCGGCAATGGTGGCACACGAATGGAAGGCGTTCAACAACCGATCAGGTATTCCGAGTCAATGTGAGTGTCTGCCACAAGTCAGTTTGTGTGCCTTCGCACAATCGGGAACAAAACGGTCTCCCTAATCGTCAGACCCGTCAATGCCATCAGCAGGCGGTCAATTCCCATTCCGGTACCCGTGGTCGGCGGCATCGCATACTCCAACGCGGCAAGGAAATCCTCGTCCAAACGCATTGCCTCGTCATCGCCGGCGGCCGCCGCAGCGGCTTGCGCGACGAAACGTTCCCGTTGCACCACCGGATCGATAAGCTCCGAGTAGCCGGTCGCCAATTCGAATTTCCGCACGTAAAGATCCCACTTTTCGGTGACACCCGGAATGCTGCGGTGAGCGCGCGTCAGCGGGCTGGTCTCGACCGGGAAGTCACGCACGAAGGTCGGCGCCCACAAGGTCTCGCCCACCGTGTGTTCCCACAGTTCTTCGACCAATTTCCCGTGCCCATATCCGCGGTCGGCGGGAATCTCGACACCGAGTCGCTCGGCGATGGCAAGCAGCCGTTCCAGGGCGGTATCCGGGGTGATCTCTTCCCCGAGCGCCGCCGAGAGCGACGGGTACATTTCCAGGGTCTGCCATTCACCGTCGAAGTCATAGGTACTGCCGTCGGGCAGCTGCACCTGACGGGTGCCCAGGGCTTCGTCGGCAACTTCCTGAATCAGTTCACGGGTGACGATGGCGGAATCGTCGTATGTACCGTAAGCCTGATAAGTCTCCAACATCGCGAATTCCGGTGAATGTGTGGAATCCGCACCTTCGTTTCGAAAGTTCCGATTCAACTCGAAGACCTTCTCGAAACCGCCGACCAGGCAGCGCTTGAGGAACAACTCCGGAGCGATACGCAGATAGAGGTCGGCGTCGAGCGCATTCGAGTGCGTGATGAACGGCCGGGCGGCCGCGCCACCGGGCAGGGTCTGCAGCATCGGCGTCTCGACCTCGAGGAATCCGCGCCGCTCCAGCGCCGAACGGACCGCACGCACCACGGCAATGCGCTGCCGGGCGATCGAACGTGCCTCCGGACGCACGATGAGGTCGACATAACGCTGCCGCACCCGCGATTCCTCGCTCATCTCCTTGTGCGCGACCGGAAGCGGGCGCAAAGCCTTGGAGACGATTTGCCAGGAATCGGCCAGCACAGACAATTCACCGCGACGGGAACTGATGACCTGCCCGTGCGCGAAAACGATGTCACCGAGATCGACGTCGGCCTTCCAGGCGTCCAGTGATTCCTGGCCGACCTCGGCGAGGCTGATCATCAGCTGCAGCTGGGTGCCGTCACCATCCTGCAGGGTGGCGAAGCAGAGCTTGCCGGTGTTGCGGGCGAACACCACCCGGGCCGCGATGCCGACGAGTTCACCGGTCTGGGTATCGGCCGCGAGGTCGGGGTAGGCGGCCCGCAGTTCGGCCAGCGAATGGGTGCGTGCCACCTGCACCGGGTAGGGGTCTCGCCCCTCGGCGATCAAGCGTTCACGCTTGGCCTGCCGGATCCGGTACTGCTCGGGGGTGTCGTCATGATCGGATGCATGGGACGGCGGCACGGCTGGCACGTCATTAGAACTCACGGACAGCCAGCTTAATCAGCGGCGCCCGCGCTGGTTGTCGCGGTTGCGTTCGAACACCAGCCGCAGCCCCTCCAACGTCAGGTGCTGCTCGTAGTGCTCGACGGTGCGCAGATCGGGCAGCACCAGCGGGGCGGAGTTGCCGGTCGCGACGACGGCGACGTCGCTGCCCCCGAATCCGGTCACGTCGGTGCGGATGCGTTCGACCAGTCCGTCCACCAGCGCGGCGAAACCGAACACCGCGCCGGCCTGCATGCACTCCACGGTGTTCTTGCCGATCACCGAGCGCGGACGGGTCAGTTCGACCCGGCGCAGCGCCGCCGACCTCGCGGCGGCAGCATCGGAGGACACCTGCACGCCAGGGGCGATCGCCCCGCCGAGGAATTCGCCCTTGGCCGACACCACGTCCACGCAGATCGAGGACCCGAAGTCGACCACGATGGCCGGTACGTTGTACTTGTGGAAAGCGGCCAGGCAGTTGATGATCCGGTCGGCGCCCACTTCCTTGGGGTTGTCCACCAGCAGCGGGATGCCGGTCCGGACCCCGGGCTCGATGAGCACGTGCGGCACCGAGGGCCAGTACTGTTCCAGCATCAACCGGATCTCGTGCAGCACCGAGGGAACCGTGGACAGCGCCGCGGCGCCGGTCAGCTTTTCGGTGTCCTCACCGATCAGGCCGTCGATGGTCAGCGCGAGTTCGTCCGCGGTCACTTCGGATTCGGTGCGTATCCGCCAGTTGTGCACAACCTTGGCATGGTCACCGGATCCGGAGATCAGCCCGACGACGGTGTGCGTATTGCGGACGTCTATGGCGAGCAGCATCGGCTAGCGCGGCGACATCAGGCCGGACGCATCCGCCGGCACATAGGCGGGGTCGTGGCTGTGGTCGCCCAGGTCGATCTGCCGGTTGGCGTCGTCGACGAACACGATCCTGGGCTGGTACACACGGGCCTGGGCATCATCCATGGCGGCGTAGGCGATCAGGATGACCAGATCGCCGGGATACACCAGATGTGCTGCGGCACCGTTGATCCCGATGACGCCGCTGCCACGTTCGCCGGTGATGGCGTAGGTCACCAGCCGGTTGCCGTTGTCGATGTCGACGATGGTGACCTGTTCACCCTCCAACAGATCCGCCGCATCCATCAGATCGGCGTCGATGGTCACCGAACCCACATAGTGCAGATCCGCCTGGGTGACGGTGGCACGGTGGATCTTGGACTTGAGCATCGTCCGTATCATCAGTTCCTCCAGGGCAATTCGTGTTCGTCGAACGGGACGTCGGGGCCCGGACCCGAGGGCACCCCGATATCGATGGCGATGTTGTCCAGCAGCCTTGTGCTGCCGAGTCGGGCGGCCACCAGCATCCGGGCCCGGCCGGTCTCGGGTGCGGGCCCGAGCCAGTTGTTGCGGATCTCCAGGTAATCGACGCTGATCTCGGGAACCTCGTCGAGCACGGCCCGGGCGGCGTCCACCGCGGCCGCCGCCCCCTCCCCCGCCGCGTACACACCGGCCAGCAGCGCCGACGGGATGGCGAGCGCCTGTTCGCGCTGAACCTCGTCGAGGTAGCGGTTGCGCGAGGACATGGCCAGCCCGTCGGCCTCCCGGACGATGGGCACCGCGACGATGCGGGTATCCAGGTTGAGGTCGTCGGCCATCTGCCGGATCAGCACCAGTTGCTGGTAGTCCTTCTCCCCGAAGAACGCCCGGTCCGGCGCGACGATCTGCAGCAGCTTGCACACGACGGTCAGCATCCCGGCGAAATGCGTTGGCCGGGAAGCGCCTTCCAGTTCCGCACCGATCGGGCCGGGGTTGACGGTGGTGCGCGGACCGGTCGGGTACATATCGTTCGCGGTGGGGGTGAACGCGATGTCGACCCCCTCGCCGCGCAGCGCCGCCAGATCCTCGTCGAGGGTGCGCGGGTATGCGTCGAGGTCCTCCCCGGCGCCGAACTGCAGCGGGTTGACGAAGATGGACACGACCACGACCGACCCCGGCACCTTCTGCGCCTCGCGGATGAGGGTCAGATGCCCCTCGTGCAGGGCACCCATGGTCGGCACCAGCATCACCCGCCGGCCCGCGCCCCGCAGCGCCCGGGTCACGTCGGCGACGTCGGCGGGCCTGCGGTAGACGTTGAGCTCACCCGCGGTGAAGGTCGGCTTCTTGCGTTCGGTCACGGTTGGCCTGTTCCATTCGTCTGGAGCACTTCGAACACTTCCTCCGGCGCGTGCGCACGCTCGGCGGTACGCAGCGAGTTGGCCCGATAGGCTTGCGCCAGTTCGGGATCGGTTTCGTTCAGGGCGCGCAGATGCCTGCCGACCGAGGCTGCGTCACCGCGTGCCACCGGACCGGTCAGCGCCGCCTGCCCACGCTGCAGGGCGTTCTCCAGCGATGCCCGGGCCAGTGGGGCCACGATCCGTTCGGCCAGCCCGCCCGGGGCGTCGACGATCAGTTCCTGGCCGAGCAGTTCCTGCCCGCGCAGCGCGGCCCGCAATGCCTCGACGGCGTCGAGGATCACGGTCGTCACGTGGTTCCCGGCATGGGCGAGTGCTGCGTGGTAGAGCGCGCGGGCGTCCTCGCGTACCCGGAACGGCTCCCCGCCGATCTCAAGAACCAGGGACTGGCCGATCGCGTAGCCGATCTCGTCGGCCGCGGTCACCCCGAAGCAGGCGCCGGTCAGCCGGTCGATGTCCTCGTCGGAACCGGTGAACGTCATCGCCGGGTGGATGGCCAGCGGTATGCAGCCGTGTGCGGTCAGTGGCTGCAGGATGTCGACTCCGTGGATGCCGGAGGTATGCACGACGATCGCACCGGGACGGGCCGCGCCGGTGGCGGCCAGCCCGGAGACCAGCGTGCCGAGTTCGGCATCGGGCACCGCGAGCAGCAGCAGTTCGGCCCGTTCCGCAACTTCGGCGACCGGCAGCACCGCGGTCTCCGGTAGCCGGCGGGCGGCGCGCAACCGGGATTCGGTGGAGATGCCGCTGCACGCCACGACGACGTGCTCGGCACGCTCGAGCGCCACGCCGAGCGCGGTGCCCACCCGGCCGGCGGAGATGATGCCGACCGTGAGACGCGCTGGACGGAGTCCGTCGACCATGACAGACGACCTCGCAGATTCTCAGGTTCCAAACGTTCCGGTCCCGCGCTGCGGGTACCGGACGGCCGTGCCGAGCCTAGCTCACTCCTCGCGGCGTCGACGCCGCCCACCGGTCGTGGGCGTCGCCTGTAGCCGTGAGAGCAGCTCGGAGACGGGCTGACCACCGGCGTGCTGACCGCCCTCGGCCTCGGGCTCCTCGGCCGGGGCCGGTGGCTCGTCGGCGCTGCGGTGCCGGGCCTCGGCCGCCGCGGCCACCGGTGCTTCCTCCGGGGCGGCGCGCCGTCTCCGCGGAGGCGCCGGCTCGGTCTCGCCGGGCACGGCGTGCCGGGCCCGGCGCGGCGCGGGGGGCTGCTCGGCATCGCTGCCGTAGTGCCGGCCACGCCGATCGGGCACCACCTCCGGGGCGGTCGGCTCGGGGGCCGGCTGCGGGGCGGACACCGGTGGTGCCGGTACGGGCGGCGCCGGTGCGGGTGCCGGCGGGGGCGGGGTCCACTGCGGCGGGGGCGGCGGAGCAGGCGTCGGGGTCGGTGGCTGCGGTGCCGGGGGCGGCGGTGTTGGCGGTGCCGGGGTGGGGGTCGCCGCGTGGCGCTGCCACGGTGCGGGATCCTCGGTCTCCGACGGCCGACGGTGCGCGCCGCCGAACAGTTCCACCGGTTCGGCGGGAGTCCACCCGAACTCCGGCGGGTGCGGTTCGGCGGGGACGTCGATGATCGGGCTTTCCTCGGTGTGCGGCTCGTGCGCCGGGCGGGGTGGCGGGAAGAACTCCGGGCGGGGTGGCGGGAAGAACTCGGTGCGCCCCGGGGTGTCGACCCGGCTGGCGATCACCCGGCCCGCCGGGCGGTCTGTCTCCAGCGCGGGGCGCGCCTCCAGGTCGGTGTCGAACAGGATCTCCAGATTGGTACGCAGCGCCGCGAGTTCGGCCCGCAGCGCGGCAACCTCGTCGGCCGCCTGGGCGCGCAGCTCGGCCGAAAGCTCCCGGCGCAGTTGGGCCTCCACCGCCAGTTCGTACTCTCGGCGCGCGGAGATCTCCCGGTCGAGCTGAAGGTCGTAGACGTACTTGAGATCCCGCACCTTGGCCTGGTCGAGATCGCTCTGGCGCCGGTAGATGAACGACACGAACGCCGCGGCGACCGCCGCCCACAACGACAGCACCACAGCCAACTTGAGCAGTTCCACCCGGTTGGTGAAGACCAGCACGGTGCTGGCCACGATGGCGAGCACCAGCAACACCGTCAACAGGACCCAACCCGGCCTGCGGTTGACGCGTCGAACGCGCACGCCGCGGGACGGATCGGTCATGGGGCGACTGTACCGTTCACCGTTGCCCTGGCGGGTCGACCGGTCCGGCGATTCGGCTACTCGGGTGCCGCACCGAGCCGATCCGGGTCCTCATCGTGATCCTCCGGTGACTTGCAGCAATGCTGCAGCCATAGCCCGGCGGCCAGCAACGCCAGCGCGCACAACGCAGCCACCGCAGCCCCGGCGGTGTCCTGCTCGGCCACCCGCATCGAGTCCCGGCGCGGCAGCACATAGCCCAGAACCCCGATCCACCAACCCAGTACCACCGCGCCGACCCACGCCGAGGCCTTCGCGATGACCACCGACCGGGCCACCGCGAGGGGATGCAGCCGGCCCGCACCGATGCCGATCTGCCCGTCGGCGATCCGGGCGCGGATGACGTACCCCCAGACCGCTTCGGCGATCGCCACCGCTGCCAGCGACAGCCCGGTCCACAGGGTGATCGGCGGGAACCACCGGTAGATGAAGGTGACCAGCAGATAGCAGACGACGGCGGCGATACCGACCCCGGCCGCGAGGTCGCGTTTGCGGGTGGGCCCCATCAGGGCTCCAGCACCAGGTCGGTGCGCCGCACGCCCGCGCGCTCGGTCGCATCGAGCTCATCGAGCAGTTCGGCGACCGGCCGGCCCGACAACTGTGCGCCCGCGTCGGCGGCCAGCCACGGCACCAGCACGAAGGCCCGCTGGTGCGCGAAGGGATGCGGCAGGGTCAGTTCGGGGTCATCGGAACGTATCTCGGAGGCACCGTCACGGCAGCTGATCACGTCGACATCGAGAGTGCGTGGACCCCAGTGCACCTCACGCACCCGGTCGGCCGCGGCCTCCAGCCGCTGACCGCGACGCAGCCAGCCGTCACCGTCGCAGGCCGGGTCGTCGGCGATGAGCACGGCGTTGAGGAACGGGCTTTGCTCCACCCCACCCCAGGCGTCGGTCTCGTACACCGGGGACACCGCCACGATCCGACCGCCCGCCTGGGCCATCCCGGTGACCACGGACTGCAGGTGCGCCAGCCGGTCACCCAGGTTGGACCCGATGGACAGCACCGCGGTGGTCACGGCGCCATTCCCCGGCCCCCACGGCGGGATCGGCGGGCGACCACCGCGACGTCGGTGAAGGTCAACGGAATCGGGGCGCTGGGCTTGTGCACGACGACCTCGACGGCGTGCACCCGCTCGTCGGTCATGACGTCCTCGGCGATCTCGGCGGCCACCGTCTCGATCAGATCGCGGGCCGGTCCGCCGACGATCTCGGCCGCCCGGGTGGCCAGGGTGCCGTAATCCAGGGTGTCGGCGAGGTCGTCGGACGCGGCCGCGGCGGCCAGGTCGATCCACACCGTCACATCGACGACGAAGTCCTGGCCGTCCCGGCGCTCATGTTCGAAGACGCCGTGGTTACCGCGAACAGTCAAGCCGCGCAGTTCGATTCGATCAGCCACCGGCCTGCCTTCCCTGGGTCCACGACTGGACCACCTTGATCGCGTCCACCGATGCCCGCACATCGTGCACCCGCACACCCCACGCCCCCTGCTGGGCCGCCAGCGCCGAGATCACCGCGGTCGCGGTCTCCCGCCCGTCCGCGGGACGCATCTCGCCGTCCGGCCCGGCCAGCAGCGCACCGAGGAAGCGCTTACGCGACGCGCCGACCAGCACCGGGAATCCGGTGTCCACGAAGACCGGCAGGGCCTGCAGCAACTGCCAATTGTGTTGTGCGGTCTTGGCGAACCCCAGACCGGGGTCGATGATCACCTTCGCCGGGTCGACACCGGCAGCCACCGCGTCATCCACGCTGCGCAGCAGTTCCTCGCGGACCTCGGCCACTACGTCGGTGTAGCCGGGCACGTCGTGCGGGGCGTCGGCGCGGACCGACCGCCAGTGCATCAGCACCCACGGCACGCCCGCATCGGCCAGCACCGCAGCCATGTTCGGGTCCGCTAGGCCGCCGGAGACGTCGTTGACGATCTGGGCGCCGCTCTCCAGCGCGGCCCGGGCCACCGAGGAGTGCATGGTGTCGATGCTGACGGTGAGCCCCGCCGCGGCGAGATCCGCGATCACCGGCCGCACCCGGGCGATCTCGATATGCGGGTCCACCCGGGTGGCGCCGGGGCGGGTCGACTCACCGCCGACGTCGATGATGGTCGCGCCCGCGGCCGCCAGTTCCAGCGCCCGTTCCACGGCACGGTCGCGATCGAGGAACAATCCGCCATCGGAGAACGAATCCTCGGTGACGTTCACGACACCCATCACCTGGGTGCCCGTCACATGCCTGCCGGGCACGCTCACTTCCGGAGGATCAGTTCCAGCGCCTCGGACCGCGATGCCTTGTCGGTCTTGAACTGTCCACGCACCGCAGAGGTGGTGGTCACCGCGCCGGGCTTACGCACACCACGCATCGCCATGCACAGGTGCTCGGCCTCGACCACGACGATGACACCGCGCGGGTCGAGCTTGCGCATCAGGGCGTCGGCGATCTGGGCGGTCAGGCGCTCCTGAACCTGGGGGCGCTTGGCGTACAGGTCGACCAGGCGGGCGATCTTGGACAGACCGGTCACCCGGCCGTCCAGTCCGGGGATGTAGCCGACGTGGGCGACCCCGTGGAAGGACACCAGATGGTGCTCGCAGGTGGAGTACATCGGGATTTCCTTCACCAGCACCAGCTCGTCGTGCTGCTCGTCGAAGGTGGTGTTGAGCACCGCGTCCGGGTCGGTGTACAGCCCGCCGAAGATCTCCTTGTAGGCGCGGGCCACCCGGGCGGGGGTGTCCACCAGACCGTGCCGGTCCGGGTCCTCTCCGACGGCGATCAGCAGCTCGCGGACAGCAGCCTCGGCCCGAGCCTGATCGAAGTTCACCGGGGTGAACTCGGTCGTCTCGGCAAGGTTGTTTCCCGACGTCGTCATCGACGCTCCGTTCATGTCAGCCGCGGGGCGGCGTATCCGGCCCCGGCGGGGGCGGCGGCGGTGGGTACCAGCCCCCCGGTGGTGGGGGCGGCGGAGGCGGCGGCATGGGCTGTGCGTGGTGCTGACCACCCTGCTGACGCGGCGGCCATCCCGGGGCGTGCCAACCGGCGGGGGCACCGTAGTCGGGCTGCGCCTGGCCGTGCTGCGGCTGGCCGTGCCGGGGTTGCCCGTTGGGCTGCGGGTAGCCGCTGCCGGGGGTCCCGTTGGCACCGTTCTGCCTGCCCGCCGCCTCGGCGGCGCGGCTGGCCTCGAGGATCGCGGCCTTGTAGGCGGGCTCCTTGACCGGCGGTGGCCACGGTTCGCCACGTTCGACCGCGATCTCCCCCGGGGTCTTGATCGGCGGCTTGTCCGACGGCACCCGGCCACCGAAGTCGTCGAAGATGGTGAGCCGCGGACGCTTCTTGACCTGGCCGAAGATCTCCTCGAGTTCCCGGCGGTGCAGGGTCTCCTTCTCCAGCAGCTCACCGGCCAGGATGTCGAGCACATCGCGGTACTCGGTGAGAATCTCCCACGCCTCGGTGTGCGCGGCCTCGATGAGCTTGCGGACCTCGTCGTCGATGTCGCGGGCGACCTCGTGACCGAAGTCGGCCTGGGTGCCCATGGTGCGGCCCAGGAACGGGTCGCCGTGTTCGGTGCCGTACCGCACCGCGCCGAGCTTGGCGCTCATGCCATATTCGGTGACCATCGCGCGGGCGATCTTGGTGGCCTGCTCGATGTCGGACACCGCACCGGTGGTGGGCTCGCGGAACACCAGTTCCTCGGCGGCACGCCCGCCCATCGCGAACACCAGTCGGGCGATCATCTCCGAGCGCGTCATCATGCCCTTGTCATCCTCGGGCACGGCGACGGCGTGCCCGCCGGTGCGACCGCGGGCCAGGATGGTGACCTTGTAGATCGGCTCGATGTCGGGCATCGCCCAGGCCGCCAGGGTGTGACCGCCCTCGTGGTAGGCGGTGATCTTCTTCTCCTGCTCGCTGATGATGCGGCCCTTGCGGCGCGGACCGCCCACGACGCGATCGACGGCCTCTTCCAGGGCGGCCCCGGTGATGACGGTGCCGTTCTCGCGGGCGGTCAGCAGCGCGGACTCGTTGATGACGTTGGCCAGGTCGGCGCCGGACATGCCGACGGTGCGCTTGGCCAGGCCGTCCAGGTCGGCGTCGGGGGCGATCGGCTTGCCCGCCGAGTGCACTTTGAGCACCGCGCGACGGCCGGCCAGGTCAGGATTGGACACCGGGATCTGCCGGTCGAAGCGGCCGGGCCGCAGCAGGGCCGGGTCGAGGATGTCGGGCCGGTTGGTGGCGGCGATCAGGATGACGCCCTGGCGGTCACCGAACCCGTCCATTTCGACCAGCAACTGGTTGAGCGTCTGCTCACGCTCGTCGTGGCCGCCGCCCATGCCTGCGCCGCGCTGGCGGCCGACGGCGTCGATCTCGTCGACGAAGATGATGCACGGGCTGTTCTGCTTGGCCTGCTCGAACATGTCACGCACCCGGGAGGCGCCGACACCGACGAACATCTCGACGAAGTCCGAACCGGAGATGGTGAAGAAGGGCACACCGGCCTCGCCGGCCACGGCCCGGGCCAGCAGGGTCTTACCGGTTCCGGGCGGGCCGAACAGCAGCACGCCCTTGGGGATCTTGGCGCCCAGAGCCTGATAGCGGCTCGGGTTCTGCAGGAAGTCCTTGATCTCGTAGAGCTCTTCGACCGCCTCGTCGACACCGGCGACGTCGGCGAACGTGGTCTTGGGCATGTCCTTGCCGAGCTGCTTGGCCTTGGACTTGCCGAAGCCGAAGCCCATCCGGCCGCCGCCCTGCATGCGGGAGAACATCACGAACAGGCCGACCAGCAGCAGCAGCGGCAGCATGTAGATCAGCAGGGTGCCCAGCACGCTGCCCTGGTTGACCACCGTGTTGATCTTGGCGTTCTTGGCGCTCAGCGCGTCGAACAGCTGCACACCGAACCCGGTCGGGTATTTGGTGAGGATCTTGTCGCTGTTCTCGGTGTCACCGTTGCCGGACTTCAGTTCGAGCCGGAGCTGCTGCTCACGGTCGTCGATCTGGGCACTCTTGACGTTGTCGGCATCGATCTGAGCTATCGCGACGGACGTGTCGACCGGCTTGAAGCCGCGGGTGTCGTCGCTGAAATAGAAGAAAGACCAACCCAGCAGCAACACCACGGCGATCGCCGTGAGCGTGCGGATGACGTTTTTACGGTTCATCGATATATCTCCGGCCTGCGAGAGTGCGGCCGGCCCGGTCCTTCCGATATGCGCAGTTGGGAAACTTAAGGCTACCGCTTGACCAACGATCGGAAGTTCCCTGCCCACATGCTCGGTCCTCATGGTCAGACGCGACACGGTGTGCTTGGCTGAGATCGTGATCACACCAACCGAGCGGTTAGTCGAGACCAATGGCGTGACGTTGCGGGTGACCGAGGCCGGTGACCGCGGAAATCCGGTCGTCGTCCTGGCCCACGGCTTCCCCGAACTGGCCTACTCCTGGCGGCACCAGATCCCCGCGCTGGCCGCCGCCGGATACCACGTCCTAGCCCCCGACCAGCGGGGATACGGCGGATCCTCGCGACCCGAGGCCATCGAGGACTACACCATCATCGATCTGACCGCCGACATCGCCGGTCTGCTCGACGATGTGGGCGCCGAACGGGCCGTGCTGGTCGGCCACGACTGGGGCTCGCCGGTGGTGACGAATTTCCCGTTGTTCTACCCCGACCGGGTGGCGGCGGTGGCCGCGCTGAGCGTGCCGCCGATCCCGCGGTCCGCCGCCCCGCCCACCCAGATCTGGCGCGGCATCTTCGGTGAGAACTTCTTCTACATCCTGTACTTCCAGGAGCCCGGGGTGGC
The DNA here is from genome assembly GCF_043974665.1 of Mycobacterium sp. AMU20-3851. Classification (NCBI taxonomy): domain Bacteria; kingdom Bacillati; phylum Actinomycetota; class Actinomycetes; order Mycobacteriales; family Mycobacteriaceae; genus Mycobacterium; species Mycobacterium sp. AMU20-3851. The sequence continues at coordinate 465,870 of NZ_CP146371.1, read as the reverse complement.
CGACGCCGAACTGGGCGGCGATCCGGCCCGCACCCTTCGCCGGATGATGGGCGGCCTGGGTGCGGACAAGGCCGAGGCCGAGGCGCAGCGGATGGTCGCCCCGGGGCCCGAGGGATTCATCGACCGCTTGAGCGAGCCGGACGGTCTGCCCGCCTGGATCTCCGAGGCCGAACTGGAGCACTACGTCGCCGAGTTCACCCGCACCGGTTTCACCGGCCCGCTGAACTGGTACCGCAATTTCGACCGTAACTGGGAGCTCACCGATCCCGCTGCGGGGAAGGTGGCCACCACCACCATCACCGCGCCGGTGCTGTTCCTGGCCGGCAGCGCCGACCCGGTGCTGGGCTTCACCCCGCGCGACCGGGTCACCGAGGTCGCCACCGGCGGCTACCGCGAGGTGCTGCTCGACGGCGCCGGGCACTGGTTGCAGCAGGAGCGGCCCGAGGAGGTCAACAAGGTGCTGCTGGAGTTCTTGGAGGGTCTCAAGTGAATCCGCTGAACTTCGGGGTCTTCATCACCCCGTTCCACCCGACCGGACAGTCGCCCACCGTGGCGCTGCAGTACGACATGGACCGGGTGGAGAAGCTGGACCGGCTCGGCTACGACGAGGCCTGGTTCGGTGAACACCATTCCGGCGGCTACGAACTCATCGCCTGTCCGGAGGTGTTCATCGCCGCGGCCGCGATGAGGACTCGCCACATCCGGCTGGGTACCGGCGTGGTGTCGTTGCCGTACCACCATCCGCTGATGGTCGCCGACCGCTGGGTGCTGCTCGATCACCTGACCCGTGGCCGGGTGATGTTCGGGACCGGGCCGGGCGCCCTGCCCTCGGACGCCTACATGATGGGCATCGATCCGGTCGATCAGCGCCGGATGATGCAGGAGTCGCTGGAGGCCATCCTGGCTTTGTTCCGGGCGGCTCCCGATGAACGTATCGACCGGCACACCGACTGGTTCACGCTGCGCGACGCGGCCCTGCACATCCGGCCCTACACCTGGCCGTATCCGGAGATCTCCACCGCCGCGATGATCTCCCCCTCGGGCCCGCGGCTGGCCGGTCAGTTCGGCACCTCGCTGCTGTCGCTGTCGATGTCGGTACCCGGCGGCGTCGCAGCCGTGGAGACCACCTGGGACATCGTCACCGAGCAGGCGGTCCAGTCCGGGCGCGAGGCCCCCGACCGCAAGGACTGGCGGGTGCTGGGCATCGTGCACGTCGCCGACACCAAGGAACAGGCCATCGAGGACTGCACCTACGGGCTGCAGGATTTCGCGAACTACTTCGGCGCGGCCGGGTTCGTCCCGCTGGCCAATGCCACCGACGGAAAGGTCACCGACGCCCGCCAGTTCGTCGAAGACTATGCCGCCAAAGGGAATTGCTGTATCGGCACCACCGACGAGGCGATCGCCTACATCCAGGACCTGCTGGACCGCTCCGGCGGATTCGGCACGTTCCTGCTGCTGGGCCACGACTGGGCCTCCCCGGCGGCCACGCATCACTCCTACGAGTTGTTCGCCCGCGAGGTCATCCCGCATTTCAAGGGACAGTTGACCGCTCCGCGCGCCTCCCACGACTGGGCCAAGGGCATGCGCGATCAACTGCTCGGCCGGGCCGGGCAGGCCATCGTCAACGCCATCACCGAGGCCGCCTCCGACAACGAACACGGCAAGAGCTGATGCGCAGCGCGGTGCTGCGCGCCGGCCGGATGGTGGTGCGCGATGACGTGCCCGAGCCGGTACCCGGTCCGGGCCAGGTGCTGGTGGCGGTGAAGGCCTGCGGAATCTGCGGCTCCGACCTGCATTTCGCCTCGCACGGGGATCAGATGCTGGCCGCGGGCGCGGAGATGGAAGGTATGCCCGACACCATGTCCGGCATCGACCTGGCGGCCGACATCTTCATGGGTCACGAGTTCAGCGCCGAGATCCTGGAGGCCGGGCCGGGCACCGACACACATCCGCCGGGCACCCTGGTCACCTCGGTGCCGGTGTTGGTGACCCCCGGCGGGCTGGACATGATCGTCTACAGCAACAGCACCGTCGGCGGCTATTCCGAACGCATGCTGCTCTCGGCTCCGCTGCTGTTGCCGGTACCGAACGGGCTGGATGCCCGGCACGCGGCCCTGACCGAACCGGTGGCGGTGGGCCTGCATGCGGTCAACACCTCCAAGATCGAGCGCGGCGAGGCCGCCCTGGTCATCGGGTGCGGACCCATCGGCATCGCGATCATCGCCGCGCTGCGCTACCGCGGGGTGGAAAACATTGTGGCGGCAGACTTCTCACCCACCCGCCGGAATCTCGCCGAGACGGTCGGCGCGCACCTGACGGTTGACCCCGCCCAGGAATCCCCGTTTCACCGGAGCGCACCGGCGGTGGTGTTCGAGGCGGTCGGCGCGCCCGGGGTCATCGACGATGTGCTGCGTCGCGCGCCGGCCGGGGCCCGGGTGGTGGTCGCGGGTGTGTGCATGCAGCCCGACACCGTGCACCCGTTCTTCGCCAGCGCCAAACAGATCAGCCTGCACTTCGTATTCGGCTACGACCCGGGCGAATTCGCCGAGTCGCTGCGTGCCATCGCCGAGGGCGATATCGACGTGGCGCCGCTGATCACCGGCGAGGTGGGGCTGGACGGTGTCGGCGAGGCCTTCGATCAGTTGGCCGACCCGGACCGGCACTGCAAGATCGTCGTCACTCCGTGACCGGACCCGACATCCCGCGGCGGAGCTCACCGGTATGCGTCCGCACAGCCGTTAGGGTTCGACCATGACCCTCGCGAAACGATTGCCGGTCCGTGTCTGCCTGACTCTCGCCGCGGCGGCCGTGGCGGTCGGGGTGACCGGCTGTGACGCGACCTCGGGTCCCGTCGCCGGTAGCGACCAGCCCGCCGCGGCCCGCCAGGTGACCGTCATCGGGTCCGGCGAGGTCCAGGGCACCCCGGACACCCTGACCGTGTCGGCCGCCATGGAGGCCACCGCGGCCGACGTCACCGGCGCGCTCAACCAGACCAGCCAGCGTCAGCAGGCCGTCATCGACGCGCTGCGTGGTGCCGGGGTGGAGGCCGAAGACATCAGCACCACGCAGGTATCGCTGCAGCCCCAGTACAACTCCGACGGCACCAGCATCACCGGTTACCGTGCCGGCAACGCCGTCGACGTGAAGATCCGCGACGCCGAGCGTGCCTCGGACATCCTGGCGCTCATCGTCAACACCGGCGGCGACGCCACCCGGATCAACTCGGTGAGCTATTCGATCGCCGACGACTCCGACCTCGTGCGCGACGCGCGTACCCGCGCGTTCGAGGACGCCAAGGACCGCGCCCAGCAGTACGCCGAACTGTCCGGGCTGACCCTCGGCGACGTGGTCTCGATTTCCGAGGCCGACGCGTCACAGCCGCCGCCACCGCCGGTCCCGATGCCGCGGGCCGCGATGGCCGAGTCCGTGCCGCTGGCCCCCGGCGAGCAGAGTGTCGGGTTCTCCGTGACGGTGGTCTGGGAATTGACCTGATCTGATCCCGGCCGGGCCAGGGGCCGCTTACGGCGCCTCGTAGACCTTGGGCTCCAGCGTCCCGATGTAGGGCAGGTCGCGATACCGCTCGGCATAGTCCAGGCCGTACCCGACGACGAACTCGTTGGGGATGTCGAAGCCGACGTATTCGACCTCGAGTTCGGCGCGCACCGCATCCGGTTTGCGCAGCAGCGTGCAGACCCGCAGCGAGCGGGGGTTGCGGGTCGCCAGATTGCGCAGCAGCCAGGACAACGTCAGCCCGGAGTCGATGATGTCCTCGACGATCAGCACGTCGCGGCCGTTGATATCGCGGTCCAGGTCCTTGAGGATGCGCACCACACCCGAGGAGGATGTCGAGGATCCGTACGAGCTGACCGCCATGAACTCCAGCTGGGTGGGCACCGGGATCGCCCGCGCCAGGTCGGTGACGAACATGACCGCACCCTTGAGCACAGTGATCAGCAGCAGATCCTCGGCACCGGCGCCGTCGCGGTAGTCGGCGGCAATCCGCTCGGCCAATTCGGCGGTCTTGGCTTTGACTTCTTCTTCGGACAGCAAGACCGACTTGATGTCGCCGGGATACAACTCCGCAGTATCGGGCACGGTCACAGCCTAGCGGGGTTCATCCGACGGGCTCGCGGTAGAGCACCAGACTGCCGTTGCGGCGCCCCGCGAACAGCCGCTCCCGGACCGATCCGCTCGGCACCGCCACCCCGCCCTGCCCACGCCACGAGGTGAGCAGCGCGTCCACCGAACGGATCTGGACGTCGGTGAGATCACAGGCGCCGCCGTCGAGCAGCCAGGCGCGGATGACCCGGCGCCGCACCCCGACCGGCAGGTCGGACAACCCGGCCACCTGCAGCCGGGAGTCGATACCGGCGCCGGTGCGTAACCCGGTGCCCGCGGCGGCCGCCAGCTCGTCGAGCGTCTCCCCGTCCTCACGCAAGGCGGTCGCGGTGCGGGCCAGTGCCTCGGCCACCCCGCCGCCGAGCACCTGTTCCAACAGCGGCAGCACCTCGGTGCGCAGCCGCACCCGGGTGAACCGCGGGTCAATGTTGTGCGGGTCCTGCCAGGGCCGCAGTCCCAATTCCGCGCATGCCGCGACGGTGTCTGCCCGCCGGACCCCGAGCAACGGCCGGCCCCAGGGCGGGTCGTTGGCCCGCATCCCGGACAGCGACCGGGCCCCCGATCCGCGGCCCAGACCGAGCAGCACCGTTTCGGCCTGATCGTCGAGGGTGTGCGCGAGCAGTACCGGTGCGCCGTCGCGGGCGCCCGCCAGCGCATCGTAGCGGGCGGTGCGGGCGGCGGCCTCCGGCCCGCCCGCGGATCCGACGGTAACCGTAAGTACTTGCGCATCAACGCATCCCAACTGCAATGCGGCAGCGCGGGCCCGCTCCGCGACGGCCGCGGAGCCGGGCTGCAGGCGGTGGTCGACGATCAGGGCGGTGGTCGGCCGCAGCCCGGCGGCCACCGCGGTCAGCGCGAGCGAATCCGCGCCGCCGGACAACGCCACACACCAGCGCGGGCCGGGATGCGTTTTCCCGAACGCTGATACCGCCGCGCGCAACCGCGCTACAGGACCCGATCGATCCATCGTTGGGGTTCTTCGATCTCCGTCGGCAGCGGCAGGGTCTGGGCGTCGGTCCAGATGGCGTTGAAGCGGTCCATTCCGACCTTGCCCACCACCTCGTCGACGAAGACCTTGCCCCTGGTGTACTGGTTGAGCTTGGCGTCGAAACCGAGCAGGGTCCGGATGATGCGCTGCAGCGGCGGCTGCTTGCGTTGCCGCCGATCGTCGAAACGCCGCCGGATGGTCGCCACCGTCGGCACCACCGCGGGCCCGACCGCGTCCATCACGTGCTCGGCGTGCCCCTCCAGCAGCGTGCCCAGTACCAGCAACCGGTCCAGTGCCTGCCGCTGCGGCTCGGCCTGAACGGCGCGCAGCAGACCGATCACTCCCGACGAGTTCGCTTCCGACTCTTCGCCTTTGCGCTGCTTACGGACGTACTCCCCGAGCCGGCCGATGATTTCGCCGACCTGTTCTCCGGCATCGTCGGTCAGTGCGGCCAGTGATTCGGACATGTGGTCGGCCAGCCAGGGATTGGCCCGGAACTGCACCCGGTGGGTCACCTCGTGCAGGCACACCCACAACCGGAAGTCAGCCGGCTTGACCCGCAGTTGCCGTTCCACCGCAATGACATTCGGGTAGACCAGCAGCAATTCACCGCGCCGGTTCCCAGGCTCGCTGGCAGGCGTCGAGAACGGGTCGTACTGTCCCAGGATCCCCGACGAGATGAACGCGAGCACCGCACCGGTCTGCGCGCCGGCCACCTTGGCGGCCAATGCGGCGGCCGGCCCCTTCGACGAGGATTCGTCACCGCCGGTCATCACCTTCATCGACTGGGTCGCCGCGTGCACCCACTGCGGTCGGTCGATGATCCGGGCCTCGGGCACCTCGGCGCCCTCGTTGAGGTGCGTGACCTCGCGCACCGGCAGTTCGGCGGCGCGGGCGGACTCGGCAAGCTGGGCGATCGCCTGGTCGCGGGTGTAGTCGGTGGTGGGCGGGGCGGGCCGGCTCAACTTCGCGCCGACCCCGGCGGCGAAGGACCAGTCGACCGCGCCGCCGACGGTGGCGCCGGAACCGGATGCGCTCATCCGCCGCATCCACAGGACCGCAGTTTGGCGGCCAGCGCATCCAGCGAGGTGCGACCCGTCGGCCCGGCATTGTTGGAGATCAGCGCGAAGGTCAACACCCGCCCGCTGGCGTCGGTGACGATGCCCGCCAGGGTGTTGGTGCCGGTCAGCGATCCGGTCTTGGCGCGCAGCCAACCGGCCGACGCCCGGCCCTCCGTGGTGTCCAGGTAGCGGTTGGACAGGGTGCCGCTGCCGCCGGCGATGGGCAGCAGGTCCACCAGCGGGCGCAGCGTCGGCTGGTCCTCGCCGACGGCGGCCGCGATGACACCGTCCAGCGTCAGCGCGGTGAGCCGGTTGTCCACCGACAGCCCGCTGGAGTCGAGCAGGGTGGCTTTCGCGGTGTCGATGCCGGCGCCGCGCAGCTGCCCCAGCACGGCCTGCACCGCGCCGTCGAAGCTCTGCGGGCGGTTCAGTGCCGCGGCCACCTCCCGGCCGATGGATTCGGCCATCACGTTGTCCGAATCGTTCATCATCTGCCGCAGCCGCTCGATCAGCGGCGGCGACTGCACGGTGGCCAGCTCCTCGGCATCCGCCGAGACCGACCCGACCGTCACCGTCGCCGGGTCCACCCCCAGCGCCGCGGCCAGCGCACGCCCGGCATCCAGCCCGGGGGTGCGGGAGCGCCGCGAATCCACCGTGGTCGGCTGAGTGCGGCCGCCGTCGATCATCACCGACTCGATCGGCGCGATGTCCCCGCCGTCGATGTCGAGGGGGTCCCAGCCCGGTGCCATCGTGGGCCCGCTGTACTCGCCCAGGTCGACCTGCACTGCGGTGACCCGGGTGCCGGAGCTGCGGACCTGCTCGGCGAGATCGCTGATCCGGGCCGCACCCTTGTACCAGGTGCGTCGGCCCGGCTCGAAGGCCGACAGGGTCGGATCGCCGCCGCCGTGCAGCACCACCACACCGGGCCGGCTGCCCGCCAGTACCCGGGTGGTCAGGGTGGCGTCCCGGTCCAGCGTCAGCAGCGCGGCCGCGGTGGTGAGCACCTTGTTGGTCGACGCCGGTTGCATGGGGATGCCCTCGCCCTGCTCCCACAGTTCCGCACCGGTGACACCGTCGGTCACCCGGCCGGTCAGCGCGCCGAGATTCGGGTCGGCCAGCGCGGCGGCCAGCGTGGCGGTCAGCCCCTTACGGGTGGGTTCGGTGGTGGCCTCGCCCAGCGGCCGGACTCCGGGTTCGGCCGTCACCGCGGCCGGTTGATCCGGCAGGGCGCTGCGCGCCGAGGTCCGTGAGGAGGTGATCACCGCGGTGACGCCGACCACGGCAGCCACCAGGACGAGTACCACCAGGCCGATCACCAGGTGGGTGGATCGGCGCCATCTCCTGGGCCGCATGTCTTGCAGCGTATCGCTCCTCTAGGGTGGACCCGCCAGACCCAAGCAACCCGAAGGAGCAACGCCGGTGTCGTTCGACGTCGTCATCGAGATCCCCAAGGGATCGCGCAACAAGTACGAAGTGGACCACGAGACCGGCCGCGTCAAGCTCGACCGGTACCTGTACACCTCCTTCGGATACCCGGCTGACTACGGATACTTCGAGAACACCCTGGGCGAGGACGGCGACCCGCTGGACGCGCTGGTGCTGCTGCCCGAGTCGGTGTTCCCCGGCTGCATCGTCGAGGCCCGCCCGGTGGCCATGTTCAAGATGACCGACGAGGCCGGCGGCGACGACAAGCTGCTGTGCGTGCCCGCCGGCGATCCGCGCTGGGACCACGTCCAGGACCTCGCCGACGTGCCGCCCTTCGAGCTCGAGGCCATCAAGCACTTCTTCGTGCACTACAAGGACCTGGAGCCGGGCAAGTTCGTCAAGGCCGCCGACTGGGCCGGCCGGGTAGAGGCCGAGGCCGAGTTGCAGCGCTCCATCGAGCGGTTCAAGGCCGAGGGTCACTGACATCTCACCGCGGGATCCGCGGTGGGACGCGATTTTGCCTCGCTGTAACACGAGGTAACCCGGGCGTGTCCTGGCCCTTCGATCATTGATGTGTGTTGCTGCATCAAGGGATCGGCCTCGACGTGTTCAACACGTTGCCCGAACGCAAGGCCGTGCACGCGCTCTACGAATGCGTCAACAGCTACGCGCTGGCCCGTGAACTCGCCCGCGGCCGCCCCTACGCCGACCACGCGGCATTGTTCCGCCGGGCGGACACGCTGCTGTTCGAGCTCCCCGAGCCGGCGGTCGATCAACTGCTGGAGACCTGCCCGGACGTCGGCCGTCGCCCCCGCAGTGCCCGGTCGGCGGCCGAGCAGTGCGCGGTGTGGGACGAGGACACCACCACGATGGAGAAACTCAGCACGGCCGCCCGCCAATACTTCGACCGGTACGGCTTCCCCTTCGTGATGTTCGTCGACGGGCACTGCGCCACCGAAGTGCTCGCGGCCGTCGGCACCCGGATGCACCACGAAGTGGAGATGGAACGCAAGGTCCTGCGCAACGAACTCGCCAAGATCGGCCGGACCCGGCTGGAACGCATGCTCGGACCCGAAGGCGGATTCCACAACTGGTGATGGCGTCCGGGTTTTCCATCGAAATGCCCGGCGGAGGATTGCGTCGAAACAGCACGGGTATTGCCTTCCATGAAGGATTCAATCCGGAAGGAACTCCCATGAGCACCACAACTGCGTCGATAGACGTCGACCGACCGATCTCCACCGTGTACAACCAATGGACACAGTTCGAATCTTTCCCTCGCTTTATGGAAGGCGTCGAGCAGATCGAACAACGCGATGACACGCACCTGCATTGGCGCGTCAAGGTGGGTCCCTCCGTACGCGAGTTCGACGCCACGATCACTGAACAGCATCCGGACGAACGGGTGGCCTGGAAATCCGACAGCGGGCCCGAGCATGCCGGGGTGGTCACCTTCCATCGCATCGCCGACTCCACCACCCGCGTCACGACACAGATCGATGTCGACCCCGACGGCTTCCTCGAAAACGTCGCCGACAAGCTGGGGATCCTGAAGGCGCGGGTCAACGGTGATCTCGAACGCTTCAAGAAGTTCATCGAAGAACAACCGTCCGAGACCGGCTCCTGGCGCGGCGACGTCAGCCGGCCCGACCAACCCTGATCACCAACTCCGGTCGCGGCGTTCGGCTGAGCCTGCCTAGGGGCGCCGCACGACGTTGCGCAACGGCTCGCCGCGCAGCAGCCGCCCGATGTTGGCGGCGATATCGTCGACCCGGCCCCGGAAGGTGTCGGTCGTGATGCCCGACGAGTGCGGGGTCATCAGCACGTTGGGCAACTCGTGGAACGGCAGGTCCGCCGGGGCGCCGGTGGCGCCGCGGCCGGTCGCCTCCGGATAGCGGTACCAGACGTCGATCGCGGCGGCGCCGAGACGGCCGGTGAGCAGTGCGTCGTAGAGGGCATGCTGATCGACCAGCGGGCCGCGGCCCACATTGATGACGACACCCTCGGGGCCCAGCGCTCCGAGTTGGGTGCGACCGATCATTCCGGTGGTTTCCGGTGTCAGCGGCGCGGAGACCACCAGCACATCGGATGCGTCGGCGAGTTCGTCGAGCCGTGTCACATCACCCACCCAGTCGAGTCCGAGATCCTCGGCCACCCGGCCGGACCCGGTGACGGCCGCACCGCTACACCCGAGGTGGCGCAGCAGCTTCCATGATTGCCGGCCGATATGCCCGAATCCGACGTAACCGATCTTCGCGCCACCGAGAACCGGCGGCTGGGCGATGGTGTCGTCATAGACCGCGCTGGCCCACACCTCCCGGCGCAGGGCCCGATCCTGGGCAAGGAATCCTCGGCGCAACAGGATCGCCGCCGCCAGGACGTATTCGGCGATCGAGCGTTCATGATGAAAGGTGTTGGCCACCAAGACATCAGGGCCCAGCGCGTCGAACGCGACGCGGTCGGTGCCTGCACCGGCCACGTGCACCAGCTGCAATTTGTCGGCGACGGCGGCCATCTCGGCGGTGAACCGTCCGCCGACGTACACCGTGGCGCCACGGAGCCGCTCGAACGAATTGTCGGCACCCGCCCAGATCAGCTCGACTCCGGCCGAGAGCGCCGTCTCGAAGCGGTTCCGGTGCGGGACGAGGTTGCGGTCGGCGACGTAGACCTTCATGCGGCGACCTTCATGCGCGCTGCAGGCAGGGACGTTTGCTGTCGAACGTCCAGCCCGGGATCAGGTACTGCATGGCGATGGCGTCGTCGCGGGCGCCCAGCCCCTCGGTGAGGTACAGCTCGTGGGCGGCGGCGACCCGCTCCTCGTCGAGTTCTACTCCGAGTCCGGGGGCGGCGGGCACGTCGAGATAGCCGTCGACGATCTGGTACGGCGCCTTGGTGATCCGCTGGCCGTCCTGCCAGATCCAGTGCGTGTCGATGGCGGTGATATCTCCCGGTGCCGCCGCGGCGACCTGGGTGAACATCGCCAGCGACACGTCGAAGTGGTTGTTGGAGTGCGATCCCCAGGTCAGGCCCCAGGCATCGCACAGCTGCGCGACGCGCACCGAACCGTTCATCGTCCAGAAGTGCGGATCGGCGAGCGGGATGTCCACGGCCCCGGCCCGGATGGCGTGCCCCATTTCGCGCCAGTCGGTGGCGATCATGTTGGTGGCGGTCGGCAACCCGGTGGCCCGCTTGAATTCGGCCATCACCTCGCGCCCGGAGAAGCCCCCCTCCGGGCCGACCGGGTCCTCGGCGTAGGCCAGGACATCGGTCAGGCCTCGGCACGTCGCGATGGCGTCCTTGAGCAGCCATCCGCCGTTGGGGTCCAGGGTGATCCGCGCCTCCGGAAAGCGTTGCGCCAGTGCGGTGACGGCGGCGGCCTCCTCGGCCGCCGGCAAGACGCCACCCTTGAGTTTGAAGTCGGCGAACCCGTATCGGGCGTGCGCGGCTTCGGCCAGCCGGACGACACCCTCGGGCGTCATGGCCTCCCGGTGTCGCACCCGCAGCCACTCGTCGGCCGGATCATCGGAGGCGGTCTCGTCGGCAGCGGTGCGGTAGGCCAGGTCGGTTCTGGCGCTGTCCCCGACGAAGAACAGATATCCCAGGGCCTGCACCCGATCTCGCTGCTGCCCCTGACCCAGCAGCGCGGCAACCGACACGCCGAGAAGCTGGCCGAGCAGGTCCAGCATGGCCGATTCGACCGCGGTGACGGCGTGCACGGTGACGCGCAGGTCGAAGGTCTGGGCGCCGCGGCCGCCGGCGTCTCGGTCGGCGAAGGTGCGGCGGATGTCGCCGAGCACGTTGTTGTACGCGCCGATGCCGCGGCCCTCGACCAGTGCCCTGGCCTCGGTGAGGGTGCGTTCGATCGCGGCTCCACCCGGCACCTCCCCGACACCGGTGTTGCCATCGGAATCCTTGAGGATCACCAGGTTCCGGGTGAAGTAGGGCGCGTGTGCCCCGCTGAGGTTCAGCAGCATGCTGTCGTGTCCGGCGATGGGGACCACCCGCATCTCGGTGACGATGGGGGTGCGCTTCGACGAGCTCATATCGACCAGCCTATAAATGTCGGTTGATGCACGTCCAACACTGATGTGACATCAATTGATTCAGGGATTGAATGCGTGACAGGGCAATACGTCACCATCAGGCGAACCACTTGTCGCCGTTGGCAACCGGACGCAGCACCCGGCTGACCTTGTCACCGACGGCGCACAAGGCCTCGACGATGCCGCGCTCACGTTCGGCGGTCAGCCGCGCCAGGGGCACCGAGGCACTGATCGCGTCCTGGGCCGGCCAGCAATAGCGCAGCGCCACGGCGAAACATCGCACCCCCGGGCTGTTCTCCTCGTCGTCGGTGGCATACCCGCGGATCCGCGCGGTGTCCAGCGCCTCCGCCAACTCGTCATGGGAGGTGATGGTGGTCGGCGTCAGGGCCACCAGTTCGACGGGCAGATGATGGCGACGCTCGGCGCCGACCCGTTCGGCCAGTAGCGCCTTGCCCAGCGCGGTGGTGTAAGCAGGCAGCCTCCTGCCCACCCGGTTGGTGGCCCGGCGGTACTGCTGGGATTCGCGGGTCGCCAGGTAGACGATGTCGGTGCCGTCCAGGCGGCCCAGATGGAAGGTCTCGTCCCAATCACTGCGCAGGTCGTCCAGGAACGGCGTGATCATCGGCAGATACGGATCACCGTCGAGGTAGCTGGTACCGACCAACAGGGCCCGTATGCCGATGCCGTAGAGGGTGCCGGTCTCGTCAGCTCGCACCCAGCCCTGCGCCATCAGGGTGCGCAGCAGCGCATGTGCACTGCTGCGCGGCATCCCGAGTTCCTCGCTGATCTCCCGGATGCGCGCGGGCTTGTCCTGCCGCGCGGCCAGGTACTCCAGCAGTTCGACGGTACGGACGGCCGACTTGACCCCCGCACGTGCAGTCGATTCGGTCATAGCAGGCCTGTCTGTTGGACGACGAGGACCACCGCGCCCGCGGTGGATGCGGTGATGGCGGTCCACCGCTGACGAATCGGGGTGAGCACACGATTGGCGTAGCGCGACAACACATATCCGAGGACCGCCGCGGGTACCAGCAGACCGAACATCTGCACGGTGTGGTGGTCGACGGCGCCGGTGACGGCCAGCATGGCGATCGACATCAGCGAGCCGACCAGGAAGAAGCCGGCCATGGTGGCCCTCAGCTGGGCACCGCTGCTGCGTTGCCACACCAGCGCCATCGGCGGCCCGCCGATCGACGTCGCCGTACCGAGCATCCCGGAGGTGGCGCCGGCCAGTATCAGGTTGCGCCGCCGTGGTGCGGGGATCCAGCCCAGGCTGGTGACCGCCACCCCGAGCAGCACCACGGCGGCGATCAGGATCGCCAGCGCCCGTTCCGGGATGGCCGCCAGCAACAGCGCGCCCGCGATGGTGCCGGGGACCCTCCCGAGCAGTGCCCAACCGGTGCCACGCACATCGATGGCGGTGCCTTCCCGCAGCACCACCATCAGCGTGAGCAGGGTGGCCAGCATGATCAGCGTGCCGGGCACCAGTCCGGGGTCGATGACGGCGACCACCGGTGCGGCCAGCATGCCCATGCCGAAGCCGATGGAACCCTGAAGACAGGACGCCACCATCACCGCGATCATGATGACCGCGAACCCGGGCACGCTGGGATTCATGTCCCGCACCTCCCGGGTCTCGAAGGCGCCGCTGAAGTGCTCATGCGCTGTGCGACAACGCGGATGCCTTGTGCTGGGCCGGGTGATGGCACTCGGCGGTGTGTCCGGTCACCACCGGGTCGATCGCGAGTGGCGGACGCTGCTCGGCGCAGATGTCGGTGGCGTGCGCGCAGCGGGTGCGGAAGCGGCATCCCGACGGCGGGTTCAACGGCGAGGGCACCTCGCCCTTGAGCAGGATCCGCTGACCGCGGGCTGCGTCGTGCAGCTTGGGCGCGGCCGACATGAGTGCGGACGTGTAGTGGTGCTCGGGCCGGTCGAAAACCGCCTCGGTGGGCCCGGTCTCGATGATCCGCCCGAGGTACATCACGGCCACCCGGTCGGCGACGTGGCGCACCACCGACAGGTCGTGGGAGATGAAGACGTAGGAGATCTTGAGCTCGCGCTGCAGATCGTTGAGCAGGTTGAGCACCTGCGCCTGCACCGAGAGATCCAGCGCCGACACCGGCTCGTCGCAGATGATGACCTCGGGGTTCAGCGCGAGCGCACGGGCGATGCCGATGCGCTGACGCTGGCCGCCCGAGAACTCCTGCGGGTACTTGTCGAATGCCTTGGCGCCCAAGCCGACCAGGTCGAGCAGGCCACGCACCCGCATGTCGCGGTCGGCGCGGGTCTTGTACAGACCCTTGTGGGTGCGCCACGGTTCGGCGATGATCTCCGCCGCCGTCATCCGGGAGTTCAGCGAGGCGTAGGGGTCCTGGAACACCATCTGCACACGGCGCCGGAACTTCAGCAGGTCCTTGCCCTTGAGCGCGAACGGGTCGATCCCGTCGAAGCTGACGGCGCCGGAGTCGGGCCGCTCCAGCATCAGCAGGGTGCGGGCGAGGGTGGATTTGCCGCAACCGGATTCGCCGACCAGGCCCAGCGTTTCACCGCGGGCCAGGTCCAGGTTGATGCCGTCGAGCGCGGTCAGCGTCTTGCCGCCGGACACCCGGAACGATTTGGTCAGGTCGCGGACCTTGAGCACCTGGTCAGCCACCGATGGTGAATCAGCCGCCGTTGTTGAATCAGCCGCCGTTGTTGAATCAAGCATTGGTGACCTCCGTGGGGAAGTGGCAGGCCGACTTGCGCCGGGTACCGACGGCCTGCAGGGCGGGGCGGGTGCTGCGACAGATGTCGGCGACCAGCGGGCAGCGATCCTGATACACGCAACCGGTCGGGATGGAGTGCAGGTCCGGCGGGCTGCCGCCGATCGACTTGAGCTCGGCGCCACGCTCGGCGTCGACCGGCACGGAGTCCAGCAGGCCCTTGGTGTACGGGTGCTTGGGCTGGGCGAAAACCTCGGATACCGGGCCGGTTTCGACGATGCTGCCGGCGTACATGATGGCGACCCGGTCGGCCTCCTCGGCGACCAGGGCCAGGTCGTGGGTGATCAGCACGACCGCCATGTCGTACTCGGCACGCAGGCTCTTGAGCAGGGCCATGATTTGCGCCTGCACCGTCACATCCAGTGCCGTGGTCGGCTCGTCGGCGATCAGTACCTTCGGGTTCAGCGCGACGGCCATCGCGATGAGCAGACGTTGCCGCATACCGCCGGAGAACTGATGCGGGTAGGCCTTCATCCGGTCCTCGGGTTGGGGAATGCCCACCCGCGCCATCAGTTCCACGGCCTTGGCCTTGGCCTCTTTGGCCTTCATGCCGTGGTGGATGCGGAACGGTTCGGCCAGTTGGGTGCCGACGGTGTACAGCGGGTTGAGGGCGGTGAGCGCGTCCTGGAAGACGATGGCCAGTTCCGGGCCCGCCATTTCCCGGCGCTTCTTCCGGTCGACCGAGAGGATGTCGACATCGCCGATGCGAGCGGTGCCGTCGGCGACCTGGGCCACCGGCTCCAGCAGGCCGACCAGCGCGGTGGCGGTCATCGATTTGCCGCAACCGGATTCGCCGAGCAGGGCCAGCGTCTCACCACTGCGGGCGGCGAAGCTGACGTGGTCGACGGCCCGGACCGTGCCGGTGATGGTGCGGATGTCGACGGTGAGTCCCTCGACCCGCAGCGCGGGATCGGCGTCCGTCTCGTTCACAGGAGGGTGTTCGGCTACCGCAGTCATGTCTAGAGCGCCTTTCCGGACTTGGTGAAGCGGGACAGTCGCTTCTGCGGGACGGTGAGCCGCCACCGCTGAGCGGGGTCGGTGGCGATGCGGGCCCAGGCGGCCAGGATGGTCGCCGAGACGGTGGTGACGACGATGGCCAGACCGGGCAGGAAGGACAGCCACCACGCGGTGTGCAGGTAGGTGCGGCCCTGCGAGACCATCAGGCCCCAGCTGACGTCGGGCGGCTGGATACCGATACCCAGGAAGCTCAGAGAACTCTCGGCCAGCATCACGTAGCAGAAGTCCAGGGTGGCGACGGTGAGCAGGGTCGGCAGCACGATCGGCACCACGTGCCGGGTGATGATGGACCGGCCGCTGGCACCGAAGGTCCGTGCGGCGTCGACGAACACCCGGCTGGACAGTTCGGCGGATTCGGCGCGGGCCGTGCGCAGATACACCGGGATGCGGGTGATGGCCAGTACGGCAACGATATTGGCCGCGCTCGGGGAGAACACGTATAGCACCACCACCGCCAGCAGCAGCGACGGGAAGCTCATGATGACGTCGGCCACGCGCATCGCAACGGTCTCGCGCCAGCCGCGGTAGTAGCCGGCCCACATGCCGATGATGGAACCGATGACCGCCGAGATCACCACGGCGGGGATGGCCACCGACAGGGTGGTCTGGCAGGCCACGATCAACCGGGCAAGCATGCTGCGGCCCAGCGGGTCGGTACCCAGGATGTTGGCCCAGCCGTGCGCCAGTGTGAACGGCGGCTGATTGGAGTTGTCCAGGTCGATGCGGGTGGCCAGGTCGCCGACCAGCATGGGCCCGAACACCGCGGTCAGGACGACCAGACCGAGCACCACCGCGGCGGCGGCCGCGACGCGGTCGTTGACCAGCAGGCGGAACCAGACGGAGCCGGCGGAGCGTTTCGTGGTGACCGGTTCGCCGACGATGGCGGTGGTCGGTTTGACCGGGACGAGATCGATCTGAGTGCTCATCTTCAGTTGGCTCCCTTAGACCTTTGCGGGTTCGCGGACGCGTGCGTCGAGCAGCGCGTAGCAGGCGTCGATGGCGATGTTGAGGACGAAGATGCTGACGGCGGTGAGCAGTACCGCAGCCTGCAGCACCGCGAAGTCGCGTTGCAGGATCGCGTCGATCATGAGCTTGCCGATACCGGGCCAGCCGAAGATCGCCTCCACCACGACCGCGCCGTTGATCAGGCCGACGGCCAGGTCGCCGGCCACGGTCAGAGCGGGGGCGGCGGCGTTGCGCAGCGCGTGGTGGGTGACCACCCGCAGGTCGCCGGCGCCCTTGCTGCGCGCCAGCCGCACATAGGGTGCCGACAGTGCGGAAACCATTGCGCCCCGGACCACCTGGGTGAGCACGCCGAGCGGGCGGATCATCAGGGTGGCGATGGGCAGAATCCAGGACAGCACACCCGCGTCGGTACCGGAGGTGGGCAGCCAGCCCATCAGCACCGCGAACAGCCAGACGCCGGTGATGGCGAACCAGAAATCCGGGATGGAGGCGGCGGTCATGGACAACAGGCTGGAGAACCGGTCGGCCAGCGAGTTGGGCCGGTAGGCGGCCCAGCAGCCGATCACCACGGCGCCGATGATGGCCAGCAGCATGGTGACGAACGCCAGTTGCAGGGTGGCCGGGAACGCCCGCAACGCCATCTCGGCCGCCGATTCACCGGTGCGCAGCGAGGTTCCGAAGTCCAGGTGGATGACGCCCTTGAAGTAGTCGAGCAGCTGGACGATCAGCGGATCGTTGAAGCCGTTGGATTCGGCGAACGCGGCGCGCTGCTCCGCTGTCGCAGATTCGGGCAGGTACAGGTTGGTGGGGTCACCGGTGAGCCTGGCGAGCAGGAAGACACCGAGCAGCACGATGACCAAAGGGATTGTGCTGGTGTACATCCGGCGCCGGAGGAATGCGAACATGGGTGTCCTTTTTCGGGTGCGGTCGGGTCAGGACCGGTCGGTGCGGTCGCTGGCCGCAGGCGTCATCGCGGCCAGGCGCATCTCATCGCCGGTCGCCGGGTCGGGGGTGTAGTCGATGCGCGGGGACTTGCCCAGGATGCCTTGCATGTGTGCCAGGTAGGCCATCTGCATGATCTCCTGCGGTTCCTCGGCGAACAGCTTCGCGAAGGCATCCTGGCGCGCCTCACCGGTCAGCGCTTCCGCGGCGCGGATCTTGGCGTCGAATTCCGGTGTGCCGTAGGCGGCCTGCGGGCCGTCGGAGAGCATGTACTGGTCGAGGGTGAAGGCGGCATCACCGGCCTGGTTGCCGTGCATGATCATCAGCAGATACGGTCCGGTGTCGGCCGGGAAGGGCCGCAACTGGTACTGCAATTGGCTTGCGGTGTCCATCATCTCGATCTTGACGTTGAGTCCGATCTCGGTGAACTCGCTCTGCAGCACCTCGATGGTCTCGGTGATCTTCGGGAACTGCGCGGTGCGCCCGATCAGGCGGATCTGCCGGTCCACCGGCACACCGTCGGCCTTGGCCTGCGCGATCAGTTCCTTGGCCTTGTCCAGATCGTGCGGCCACAGCGGGAGTTCGGCGTTGTAACCGACTACGCCGGACGGGATCAGCTGTGCCGCAGGCTCACCCAGGTCGCGGAAGAGAGCCTTGACGATGCCGGTCCGGTTGACGGCGTAGTTGACGGCCTGGCGTACCCGGATGTCGTCCAGTGGCGGCTCGGTGGCCTGCATCCGCAGGGCGGTGGTCTCGTTGTTCTGGAACGGCACACCCAGATCGCCGGCCCCGTCCTCGGGCCCCAGTCCGACGGCGATATCGGCCTCGTCGTTGGTGATCATGGCGGCACGCACACTGCCTTCACTGCGCCACTGGTATTCGGCCCTGCCGAAGGCGGGCGCCGCACCCCAGTAGGTGTCGTTGCGGGTCAGCGTCAGCTTCTGCCCGTATTCCCAGCGCTCGATCGCGTAGGGCCCGGTGCCGATCGGTTCGCGCACCTTCTCGGTGCTGCTGGTGGTGCGCGGCACCATCTCGACGAATGAGATACGCAGCGGGAGAATAGGATCCGGCTCGGCGGTGCCGATGACGACGGTGTTGGCGTCCGGGGTCTGCAGATCCAGGACCTCATCGCCGAAGACGTAGCCGTCGACGTTGCACTGCAGGTCGGAGTTCACGGCGCGGTCGATGGAGAAGGCGGCGTCCTCGGAGGTGAACGGCGCACCGTCGGAGAAGGTGACGCCGTCACGTAACCGAAAGGTCCACTCGGTCGGGCCGGTCTGTTCCCACCGGGTGGCCAGCAGCGGCTGCAGATCGCCGGTGGTGGCGTCGCGCTCCAGCAGCGGTTCGGTGATGTTGGAGCGTACGACGATGCCGGTCGAGGTCAGCGAGCTCTCGCAGGGTTCCAGGGTCGGCGGCTCCTGCTGCAACACGATGCGCAGGGTGTCGGGGTCGTAGCCGCCGCCCCCGGAGTTGGCGACGGTGCACCCGGCGGCCAGCACGCACGTGCCGGCCATCAACAGCAGCGTGTGCGCCGGCGGCAATATGCGTCTCGCGGCCATCGGGACCTCCAGATCAGGATGTGGGCTGTACTACCTGCGGTCGAGATGTGACGTCCATGTATGTGGACATCACCTGTGACGGTAGACACACCGTAGGAGCGCCTGTCGGACAGCGTCAACCGCCCGAAATGAGCTGATCTGCGGGTATTCGGGG
This sequence comes from Mycobacterium sp. AMU20-3851, assembly GCF_043974665.1. Taxonomy (NCBI): domain Bacteria; kingdom Bacillati; phylum Actinomycetota; class Actinomycetes; order Mycobacteriales; family Mycobacteriaceae; genus Mycobacterium; species Mycobacterium sp. AMU20-3851. The sequence continues at coordinate 446,831 of NZ_CP146371.1, read as the reverse complement.
GGTGCTTCAGTCCGGGATGTCGCGCGCAAAAGCGGCGTTGACCTGCTGATATGCTGATCCAGGTCGGTGTTTGATACCTCGATGCGGCAGCCAAAACGCCAGTCATGCACGTTCTGCATCAACCCATGCTAATTCCGTGTTGGACAGGTATCCGCAGGTCTTTCTACGGTGAGACCAAGGAGCAAAGGAGCAACATGCCCACATCAGCGCAACCCGCGACCCGTGTCCTGCAGGTCGGCCCACTCAAGCCGTCGCTGGCCGACACCCTGCGCACCCGCTACGACGCGCTGGTCCTGCCCGATGAGCCCGACGCCCGCGAGATCTTCCTGGCCGAGCATGCCGATGCCGTGACCGCCGTGGTCACCTCGGGCCGTACCGGTGTGGACGCCGCGTTGATGGGCGCGCTCCCCCGGCTGGGCGCCGTGATCAATTTCGGCGTCGGCTATGACACCACCGATGTGGATGCCGCCGAACTTCGGGGCGTCGGGGTGAGTAATACCCCCGACGTCCTGACAGACTGCGTCGCCGACACCGCCGTCGGCCTGCTGATCGACACCATGCGCCAGTTCTCGGCGTCCGACCGCTATGTGCGCGCCGGCCGCTGGACGGCCGAAGGCAGCTACCCGCTGACCCGGCAGGTCAGCAACACCCGTGTCGGCATCATCGGCCTGGGCCGTATCGGTGGCGCAATTGCCAAGCGGCTCAGCGCCTTCGGCTGCACCATCAGCTATCACAACCGCCGTCAGGTACCCGATTCGCCATATCGTTATGTCGGCTCGCCGGTGGAGCTCGCGCGTGAGGTCGACGTGCTGGTGATCGCCGCCGCCGGTGGCAGTGCCACCAGCAAGCTGGTCGATGAGCAGGTGCTCGCCGCCCTCGGCGCCGAGGGCTACCTGATCAACATCGCGCGCGGTAGCGTGGTCGACGAGCAGGCATTGGTGGGCGCGCTGCGCGAGGGTCGACTGGCCGGCGCCGGGCTCGATGTGTTCGCAGCCGAACCCCGGGTCCCCGCCGAGCTTTTCGAGATGGACAACGTCGTGCTGCTCCCCCACGTGGGCAGCGCGACCGTGCAGACCCGCGCGGCGATGGAGGCGCTCACCCTGCGCAACCTGGATGAGTTCTTGGCGACCGGTCAGCTGGTCACGCCGGTCCTGCAGCCCGCCGTCCGCGTGTAGTCGTCCGAATCGATCGCAATGTCACCCTGACAGCCGCGTCATGCACATACATCCATGACGAGCCTGTCAGGGTGACATTTGCTCTGCGCATCAACTCCCGAAGCTGTCCAGTAGGTCGTCGGTGGTCCATTCGCGCGGCGGCAGCACATCGCGCAACAGTCGGAGCAGGGCCGGATTGGTGCTGTCCTGGCGCCAGCAGGCATCCAGTTCGACGGGCCGTTCGCGGAACGCGCCGATGGTCCGGAAGACCACGCCCTCGGGATGCAGGGTGGCGGCCGAGGCCGGCACCAGTGCGATGCCGATCCCGGAGCGCACGAGCACCAGCATGGTGTGCACCTGGGTGACGAACTGGACGTAGCGCGGGGTGGCTCCGGCGATGGTGAAGGTACTGATCAGCAGTTCGTTGAAATATCGCGCCTCCACCGGTGAGTACATCACGACGTCCTGACCGTCCAGGTCGTTGAGGGTGAGCGGGCGGGCCTGCCCGGTCAGCGGATGACCGGCGGGCAGCGCGGCCACCAGCTGTTCGTGCAGCAACGGGCGAGAGACGATACCGGGGCGCTTGAGCGGCGGCCGGGCCATCCCGAGGTCTATGTCACCACTCATCAGGGCTTCCAGCTGTACCGACGAAACCATCTCGCGCAGTTCCAGTTTGACGTCCGGCAGCTTCTCCCGGGTGTGCTCCAGCAGACGGGGAAGCACGGCATGCGCGGATGCGGCGGTGAAGCCGACCACCACCGTGCCGAGATCACCGGCGGGCACCCGCTTCACGGTGAGGGCCGCACTCTCGGCCAGCTGGAGGATGCGGCGGGCATCGGGCAGGAAAGCCACCCCGGCTGGGGTCAGCGTGACGGTACGGGTGGTGCGGTCGATGAGCTGGACCCCGAGTTCGGCCTCCAGCTGCTGGATCTGGCGGCTCAGCGGCGGCTGGGTCATGTGCAACCGCTCAGCGGCCCGCCCGAAGTGCAGCTCCTCGGCGACGGCGATGAAGCAGGACAACCGGGCCAGCGAGAACATCGATGCACTCCTAGTATCACCGCGCCGCTGCGGGATGTCAGTCGCGCATGAGTCTAGCGCGCGGCGAAGGATTCCAGTTCGTACCGATTGTGGAAGGCGCGTAGCTGCTCGTAGCGGTACCGGTTGTAGGCCATCGGCTCCAGCACCGCCCATTTGGGCAGCCAACGCCGGGCCGCCCTGATCCCGGCCCGGTAGCACGCGAATTCCAGCTGCTTGGCCGAGTTCCATTCGCTGCCCAGCAGTTCCATCATCCGGGGATGGGTCGTCGACTCGGCGCAGATGCGGGCCGGACGGGCGAGCAGCGGCACCGTCAGCCGCCAGACCGGTTCGACCAACCGGTGCAGCCAAGCCGGACCGAACAGCGTGGGCACCGGCGGGCCGGAAAACTGAACGGCGGCCCACAGCAGGAACGGGTTGGCCGCCAGTTCGGTGGCCGCGATCTCGTCGTAGTAAGCCTGCATCTCGGCCACCGTCGACGGCACGTCGGCCGCATCACTGGGCAGCCCGACGTCGGCCATCGCACAGACCGTGCGCCACACCACCTCCCGCTGTTCGGCGGTGAAGTTCTTGCCGTAGACCGCGGTGTAGCCGGCATAGAAGATGTTCAGCGAGGTGGTGCCGACCCACTTCCACAACTTCGGATCCAGCGCACTGAACCGTTCACCCGCGAAGTCTCCCTTGCCGACACCGTGCACCGCACCGTGTTTGGTCTTGAGCCGTTCGGCAGTGGCGCGCCGGTCGGTTTCGTCGCTGAACGCCAGCGGTCCGTTCCACAGGTAGCTGTTGATCCCGCGGTCGGTGAAGTTGGCCGCGAACCGGCCGCTGGCATCGACGGCGGCGGCAACCTTGCGATAGGCGACCTGATCCAGCGCGAGCCGACCGAACAGTCCGAAGGCCAGCGGGGTGCCCATCCACCACCGCACATCCTCGGCCAACTCGTGGTGTGGCTGGCCGGGATCCCAGGGTTTGGGCTCGCTGTCGGTATCGATCGGTTCCACCGTGCTCGTCATCGCGCGAACCCCCATCCCAAACAGGAAACATCCGTGTGCAGTTTGAGGAAATCAGTGCCGGCGGGCTGTGTCAAGATGGTGCGATGGCAGTCTCCCGGCGTTACGGCGGACAGACCGCCGTCGACCGGGTCGCCGAACGACGGGCCAGGTTACTTGCCGCCGGCCTCGAACTGATGGGAACGCGGGGCATCTCCGGCACCACCGTGCGCGGGGTCACCGAAGCCTCCGGCGTCGCCGCCCGCTATTTCTACGAGAGCTTCGCCGATGTCGAGGCGCTGCACCTGGCCGTCTACACCGAGGTCATCGAGGAGGCGGCGCGCCGGTCGGTCGCCGCGCTGGAGCAGGCACCCGATGACGACCTGGCCCGCACCCGGGCGGTGCTGGGCGAGCTGGTCGACCTGATCCTCGGCGACCCGCGCAAGGGCCGGATCCTGGTGCTGGAGGCCACCGCCTCACCGGCGCTGGGGCGGCGCAGCCTGGCCGAGTCGAGCCGGTTCGCAGGCATGCTGGCCTCCACCGTGGCCGATGGCGATCCGGGTCTGGCGGCCGACGGGCTGCCGACCGACCTCCGGCTGGTGTCGCAGTTCCTCGTCGGCGGGGTCACCGCGACCATCGGCGCGGTACTGCTCGGTGATGTCGAGGTCGACCGCGAACACCTGGTCGATGTGCTGGTCTCGCTGTTCGAGGCGATCCGCGCGGCCGGCTCGGATTAGCTCAACTTGATCGCCGCGAGCTTCAACTGCCTTGCCGCAGTTTCCCACTGCGCGACGGTGGGCAGCCGACCTCCGGTGAAGGTCAGGCCCATCTGGCGCTGCGCCTTCTTTGGGCCGTACGAGGTGGCGATCCGTTCGGCCAGGGCCGCCACCGCGGCCGGATCGCTGATCAGCTCTCCGCGCATCGTGGTGGTCTTGCCGCGATAGGACACCTGCGCGTCGGCTCCGTCTCGGAAGTTGTACTTCCACTGCGCCTCCAGCAGAACGTACAGCGCCCCGTCGAGGCGGTGGGCGCTGACCGGGGTGGCGTACCGCCTGCCCGTCTTGCGGCCGGTGAAGGACACCAGCATGAAGTCACCGATCAGTCCGCCCAGTGGCGTTTTCAGCACGAGTTTCAGTGTCGGATTGACGATCCGCAGCAGCAGTTCGGGTGGGTGCGCGGCATCGACGGCCTGGTCTGCCATCCACCCACCGTAACGGGGTGAGCGCTGCGACGCGCTGGAAAAGGGCCTACCAGCGCGGACTGGCCAGCGTGAAATCCGGATCGACGGTCTGCATGTAGCCGGTGTCGTCCCGGTCGCGGATCCCGCAGGTGACGTACTGCTCGTGCAGTGCGGCCAGCGAGTCCTCGTCGATCTCCACACCCAGCCCCGGACCGGTGGGCACCGGCACAGATCCGTCGACGAATTGCAGCGCACCGTCCTTGATGACCTCTTCGGTCTTCCACGGCCAGTGTGTGTCACAGGCGTAGGTGAGGTTCGGGGTGGCGCCGGCCAGGTGCACCATCGCCGCCAGGCTGATGCCCAGGTGCGAGTTCGAATGCATGGACAGTCCCAGCCCGAAGGTTTCGCAGATGCCGGCGAGTAGTCGCGAGCGCTGCAACCCGCCCCAGTAATGATGATCGGAGAGCACGACTTTCACCGAGTCCTTGAGGACGGCCGGCTTGAGCTGATCGAACGCGACTACGCACATGTTGGTGGCCAGCGGCAGCGGGGACTGCCTGGCGACCTCGGCCATCCCGTCCAGGCCGGGCGTCGGATCCTCCAGGTACTCCAGGATGTCGGCCAGCCCGGAAGCCACCTTGATGGAGGTCTGCGGTGTCCACGCGGCGTTGGGGTCCAGCCGCAACGGCATACCGGGGAAGGCCTTGGCCAGTGCCTCGATGCCGGCCATCTCCTCCTCGGGGGCGAACACGCCGCCCTTGACCTTGATGGCGGTGAAACCGTATTCGTCGACGATGCGGCGCGCCTGGGAAACCAGGCCGTCCGGGTCCAGCGCCTCACCGAACGTGTCGGGCCCGGCACCGGGGTGGCCTGCCCACTTGTAGAACAGGTAGGCACTGAACGGCACCGCGTCGCGCACCTTGCCGCCCAACAGATCCGACACCGGTCTGCCCAGTACGTGGCCCTGCACATCCAGGCAGGCCACCTCGAACGGGGAGAGTACCTGGTCGACCGCGCTGGCCGTGGTGATCATGCCCGCGGTGCCGACCGCGGCCCCGTCAGATTTCAGCTCATCCGCCAACGCCACCGCGATCGCGGCGCGGATCTCGTTGAGCGCGAACACGTCCAGTCCGGCGATGGCCCCGGCGGCGGCGTTCAACCGGGCCAGATGCCGGGTGTCGGCATAGGTCTCGCCGAGGCCGACCAGACCCGCATCGGTATCCAGCTGGATGACTGCCCGCAGCGCGTACGGCTGGTGCACACCGACGGTGTTGAGCAGCGGGGGGTCGGCGAATGCGACCGGGGTGATCCGTGCACCGGTGATGCGGACGGCGGTCATGGGCTAGACGGCCTCGCTCAGCGCGGCGGCCAGCACGGCGCGGCCGGCGGCGACGATCGAGGCCAGCGCCTCGACATCCTCGGCGCTGGGCATCACCAGCGGCGGGCGGACCGACCCGGCCGGAACGCCCTCCATCGTGACGCCGGCCTTGACCAGCGAGACGGCGTAACCAGGGACGCTGTCGCGCAGCTGGACCAGCGGGATGAAGAAGGCGTTGAGCAGCGCGTTGGTCAGCTCGACGTTGCCCGACTCCAGCGAGTTGTAGAACGCCAGCGCCAGATCCGGGGCGAACGCGAACGTCGCCGAGGAGTACAGCGGGACACCGATGGCGCGGAACGCCAGCTGCGTCGTCTCGGCGGTCGGCAACCCGTTGAAGAACAGGAAGTCCGGGTCGACCTGGGTGGTGACAGCGGCGACGATACGTGCCACCTGATCGAAATTGCCGGTGCCGTCCTTGAATCCGACGACATTGTCGATCTTGGCGACGGCGACCGCGGATGCCTCGGTGAACTTGGCGTTGTTGCGGTTGTAGACGATGACCGGCAGCGTGGTGGCGCCGGCGACCGCGGCGACATAGTCCACCAGGCCGGGCTGGGGCACCTCGACCAGATAGGGCGGCAGCAGCAGGATGCCGTCGGCACCCTCCTCCTGCGCGGCCCGCGCGAACGCCTTGGCCTGGGCCACCGAACCACCGGCGCCCGCGTACACCGGCACGCGTCCGGCGATCACCTCGACGGCGGTGCGCACCACGGTACGGAACTCGGTCAGTTCCAGGGCGTGGAATTCTCCTGTGCCACAGGCGATGAAGACGCCGCCCGGGCCGGCCTCGACACCTTTGGTCAGGTGACGCGACAGCGCGTCGACGTCGACCGCGCCGGTCTCGGTGAAAGGGGTGACGGGAAAGAACAGCACGCCGTGAAAGTTGGGACGCATCTTCGATGGCTCCTTGGAATGGTGGTGGGGTGGGTGTCAGTCCTGCGTGAGCCGGCCGTCGATGCGCCGCCACAGGTGATCGGGATTGCCGTCAGCAACAGCGCTGGGCAGCAGGGATTTCGGAACGTCCTGGTAGGCCACCGGGCGCAGGAAGCGTTCGATCGCGCGGGCACCGACCGACGTGGTCCGCGAGTCCGAGGTCGCCGGGAACGGGCCGCCGTGCACCATCGCATGGCACACCTCGACTCCGGTCGGCCAGCCGTTGAACAGGATTCGCCCGGCCTTGCACTCCAGCAGCGGGAGCAGTTCACCGGCTGCCTGCTCGTCGGCGGCGTCGGCGTGCACGGTCGCGGTGAGTTGGCCCTCGATACCGGTGGCGACGGTCCGCATCTCGGCGGCGTCGGCGCAGCGCACGATCAGGCTGGACGAGCCGAATACCTCGGCCTGCAGGTCCTCGCTGGCCAGGAAGCTCTGTGCGTCGGTCGCGAACAGTGCCGCCTGTCCGCACGTCTCGATCCCTGGGGCCTGACCGCGGGCGACCAGTTCGGCTGCGGTACCGAGCGTCTCGACACCGGCGGCGTAACTGCGGGCGATGTTCGGGGTGAGCATCGGGGTGGCCGGCGCGCCGGAGATGGCTTCGCCGGCGGCGGTGACGAAGGCGTCCAGGCCCGGACCGTCGACTGCGACGACCAGACCGGGGTTGGTGCAGAACTGCCCCGAACCCATGGTCAGCGAGCCGATGAAGGCCTTGCCCAGTTCGGCGCCGCGGCTGGCCAGCGCCCCGTCGAGCAGGAACACCGGATTGATCGAGCTCATCTCGGCGTAGACCGGGATCGGCTCGGGACGGGCTGCCGCGGCAGCCACCAACGCCGTTCCGCCGGAACGTGATCCGGTGAAGCCGACCGCCTTGATCCGCGGATCGCTGACCAGCGCGACACCGAGTTCCTGACCCGAACCGAACAGCAGTGAGAATGTCCCCGCGGGCAATCCGGCGTCGGCGACCGCGGCCGTGATGGCGCGGGCGACGATCTCGGAGGTGCCGGGGTGCGCGTCGTGGCCCTTGACCACGACCGGACAACCGGCGGCCAGCGCGGACGCGGTGTCACCGCCGGCGACCGAGAAGGCGAGCGGGAAATTGGACGCGCTGAACACCGCGACCGGGCCCAGCGGCACGAAACGCTGGCGGATGTCGGGACGGGGCAGCGGGGCGCGGTCGGGCTGCGCGGTGTCGATGCGGGCGCCGTTCCAGCTGCCCTCGCGCAGCACCCCGGCGAACAGCCGCAGTTGACCGGTGGTGCGGCCCACCTCACCGGTGATGCGCGCGACCGGCAGACCGCTCTCGGCGACGGCGCGGGCGATCAACGTCTCGCCGACCGCTTCGATGTGGGTGGCGATGGATTCCAGGAAGCGGGCACGCTGCTCGGAGGTGGTGGCCCGGAAGACGGGGAACGCCTCTGCCGCAGCAGCGGCGGCGGTCTCGACGTCGGCGATGTCACCGTGCTGGTAGCCCGGCTCCAGCGGCTGTCCCGCCGCCGGATCGAATCCTCGGATCTCCGTGCCGGTGCCGGTGACGGGCGATCCGGCGATGATCATCTGTCCGGTCAGCTGGGTGGGAAGAGTCGCAGTCACACCAGAAACGGTATGGAGTGAATCCATACATGTCCAAGACCATTTACGTGCCGACTAATGCAGAACTTGGATAGGTCCGGGCGGCCACGGTGCTGCCTCGACCGGGGTCGACACCGCACCGGCAAGCCGACGGGTCAGGCGCAGGCGCGGTTGCGCTGCTCCAACAGATTCAGCACGGTGTGTCCCAGCTCCGCGAGGTCCTGTCGGGGGGTGACGCCGACCAGCGTCACCCCGTCGGCCACACCCGCGGTCTCGATGTCCGCGATCAGCCCCGCCAGCCCGCTGACGGTGCCCGCGTAGCGCACCCCGTCCGCATCGGACCCCAGCGAGGCGTAGGCGGCCCGCACGTCACCGGCGACGGCCACTTTGATGTCGAGGATCACCGCGACCTCGCCGTCGTCACCGCGCAACCGGGCCCGGGTCCGCTGCGCCTGCTGCAGGTCATCGGCGCACACCCGGACCACCGGGGCCGGACCGGAGGTCAACTCGCTCCACGCTTCATCTGCCACGAATAGCCGCACGCCCCCACGCTAGGAACGCGCCGCGGGCCGGCCAATGGTTGCGATCAGCACGACCGTAAGGAAATTTTCCCGGCGCGCTCATGCGCGGCTCGCGAGTCCGCCGAGCGGCTTAGTAGTTTGGAGCGGTGACAGCGGAGACGGGCCAGACGATTCCTCCTCAGTACCTTCTCTCCCCGGCAGCCGCTCCGCCACGGACCCTGATCGACGTCCTCTACGACACCGCGAACCGCTACCCGGACGCCCCGGCCATCGATGACGGCGAGGTGCAGCTCACCTACGCCGAGCTGATCAGCGACGTCGAGGACAGCGTGGCCTGGCTGGCGGCCCGCGGAATCGGCCGCGGTGACCGGATCGGCATCCGGATGGCCTCGGGCAGCTACGCCCTCTACACGGCAATCCTGGCCACCCTGGCCACCGGCGCGGCCTACGTCCCGGTCGACGCCGACGACCCCGAGGAGCGCGCCGCACTCGTCTTCGGCGAGGCCCAGGTGGTGGCCATCATCACCGACCAGGGTCTGGTACGCGGCCCGGGCTCCTCGCGCGGCTGGCGCGCGGCGGCCCCGCTGACCCGCGACGATGCCTGGATCATCTTCACCTCCGGATCGACCGGCACGCCCAAGGGTGTGGCGGTGACCCACCGCAGCGCCGCCGCCTTCGTCGACGCCGAGGCACGGATGTTCCTGCAATCCGCGCCCATCGGCCCCGGCGACCGGGTGCTGGCCGGCCTCTCGGTGGCCTTCGACGCGTCCTGTGAGGAGATGTGGCTGGCCTGGCGGCACGGCGCCTGCCTGGTCCCGGCGCCGCGGTCGCTGGTGCGCAGCGGGATGGACCTCGGACCGTGGCTGGTGTCGCGCGACATCACCGTCGTCTCGACCGTGCCCACCCTGGCCGCGCTGTGGCCCGCCGAGGCGCTGGAAGCGGTCCGGCTGCTGATCTTCGGCGGCGAGGCCTGCCCGCCCGAACTTGCCGAACGGCTCGCCGTGGACGGTCGCGAGGTGTGGAACACCTACGGCCCCACCGAGGCGACCGTGGTCGCCTGCGCGGCACCGCTGGACGGCAGATCCGCGGTCAGCATCGGGTTGCCGCTACCGGGTTGGGACCTCGTCGTGGTGGATGCCGACGGGCTGCCGGTGGGCCCGGGCGAGGTCGGCGAGCTGGTGATCGGCGGCGTCGGGCTGGCCCGCTACCTGGATCCGGAGAAGGACGCCGAGAAGTACGCGCCGATGGCAAGCCTCGGGTGGGACCGCGCCTACCGCAGCGGCGACCTGGTGCGGCTGGAGGCCGACGGCCTGTACTTCCAGGGCCGCGCCGACGACCAGGTCAAGGTCGGCGGGCGGCGGATCGAACTCGGCGAGGTGGACACTGCGCTGGTGAACCTGCCGGGGGTGAGTGCCGCGGCGGCCGCCGTGCGCCGCACCGCCAGCGGCACTCCCCTGCTGGTCGGCTACCTGGCCAGTGCCGACCCTGAATTCGACCTCGGGAAGGCCCGCGCCGAGCTGGCCGAGGCGCTGCCCGCCGCGCTGGTCCCCCGCCTGGTGCTGCTCGACGAACTGCCCACCCGGACCTCGGGCAAGGTGGACCGCAACGCGCTGCCCTGGCCCCCGCCCGGCGCCGCGGCCGAGGACGAACCCGACCTCGGCGGCACCATGGGCTGGCTGGCCGGGCTGTGGCGCGACGTGCTGGCCGCGGTGGTGGACGGGCCGGAGGCCGACTTCTTCGCCCTCGGTGGCGGGTCGCTGTCGGCCGCGCAACTGGTGACCGCGGTGCGGGCCCGCTACCCGCAGGTGACCGTCGCCGATCTCTACGACCATCCCCGGCTCGGGTCGCTGGCCGGCTACCTCGACGAGCTTGCCCCGCCCCCGGAGGTCATACGCCGCGATGTGAAGCCCACACCGGTGCTCACCCAGCTGGCGCAGGTCGCGATGTCGGTGCCGCTGGCGACGCTGACCGGCCTGCAATGGGTGATCTGGCTGGCGATCCTGAACAACGTCGCCGCCGCCATCGACCTGGTGCCGTGGGCGGCACCGGCGAACTGGTGGTGGATCCTGGCCGGTTTCGTGGTCTTCATCACCCCGCCGGGCCGGATGGGCATCGCCGTGCTGGGCGCGCGCACCCTGCTCTCCGGGCTGGAGCCGGGCAGCTACCGGCGCGGCGGCTCCGAGCACCTGCGGGTCTGGTTCGCCGAACGACTGGCCGAGGCCAGCGGTGCGGAGAACCAGGCGGGCGCCCCGTGGCTGGTGTATTACGGCCGCGCCCTTGGTAATTCGATCGGCATGGGGGTCGACCTGCACTCGGCGCCACCGGTCACCGGCATGCTCACGCTGGGTCACCGCTGCTCGATCGAACCCGAGGTCGACCTGACCGGGCACTGGATCGACGGTGACGTGTTCCACGTCGGCCCGATCACCGTCGGCAACGATTCCACCATCGGTGCCCGCACCACCCTGTTCCCCGGCGCCGTCGTCGGCAAGAACGCCGATGTCGCCGCGGGTTCCGGCGTGGTCAACAAGGTCAAGAACGGCCAGTACTGGAAGGGCTCGCCGGCCGCGAAGTCCGGTAAGGCGCGCCACCCGTGGCCCGAGGAGCGGCCCGGCCGCGCCCCGCTGTGGGTCGGCTTCTACAGCGTGACCTCGATGCTGCTGGGCGGGCTTCCGCTGGCGGCCCTGGCCGCCGGGCTCGCGGTGCTCGGTTGGGCCGTGCGCGGCACCGCCACCCCGGCCGACGCGCTGCTCCCCGCGCTGGCCTGGACACCGGTGGCGGCCCTGGCGGCAGTGGTGGTCTACGCCGGGCTTACCGTGATCGGGGTGCGGCTGCTCTCGATCGGCCTCACCGAGGGCTACCACCCGGTGCGCAGCCGCGTCGGCTGGCAGCTGTGGGCGACCGAACGCCTGATGGACGCCGCGCGCAACTACCTGTTCCCGATCTACGCCAGCCTGCTCACCCCCTGGTGGCTGCGCCTGCTCGGCGCGAAAGTCGGTAAGGGAACCGAGATCTCGACGGCCCTGCTGACCCCGAAGTTCACCGAGGTGCAGGACGGCGCGTTCCTGGCCGACGACACCATGGTGGCGTCCTATGAGCTGGGTGGCGGCTGGATCCACGTCGCGAAGGCCACCATCGGCAAGCGGGCGTTCCTGGGCAACTCCGGTATCACCCAGCCGGGACGCAGGGTGCCCGATGACGGTCTGGTGGCGGTGCTGTCGGCCGCACCGCACAAGGCCAAGGCCGGCTCGTCCTGGCTGGGCAGTCCGCCGATCCGGTTGCGCCGCAAGCCGACCGCCGCCGACGCGATCCGCACCTTCCACCCGTCCACCCGGCTGCGGGTGATGCGCGGCATCGTCGAGACCTGCCGGCTCATCCCGGTCATCGTGACGTTCGCCATCGGCGTCGCGGTGCTCGCGATCCTGCACTATCTGGCCGATGTCATCGGTTACGGCTGGACCGCACTGGCCGGCGGTGTGGTGCTGCTGATCGCGGGCGCCGTCGCAGGCGCCATCGCGGTGGCCGCGAAATGGCTTGTGGTGGGCCGCATCGACGCCATCGAGCATCCGCTGTGGTCATCCTTCGTGTGGCGCAACGAAGTGTCGGACACCTTCGTCGAGACCGTGGCCGCCCCGTGGTTCGCCCGTGCCGCCAGCGGCACCCCGGTGATGAACATCTGGTTGCGCGGTCTGGGCGCGAAGATCGGCCGCGGCGTCTGGTGCGAGACCTACTGGCTGCCCGAGGCGGACCTGATCACCCTGGGCGACGGCAGCACCGTCAACCGCGGCTGCGTGGTGCAGACCCACCTGTTCCACGATCGGATCATGCGGATGGACACCGTGATCCTGGACGAGGGTGCCACCCTGGGCCCGCACTGTGTGGCGCTGCCGGCGTCGCGCATCGGCGCCGGCGCCACCGTCGGCCCGGCCTCGCTGGTGATGCGCGGTGACGAGGTGCCGCCGTGGACACGCTGGCAGGGCAACCCGATTGCGCCGTGGACCGTCAAGCGCAAGAAGCACGACCAATGAGGCCGGCCAAGAAGCCGGCCGGCAAGAGCGCGCATCAGCCCCCGGTGATCGACCCCTATCTGCCCCGCAACGGCAACTTCGGTTACCGGGTGTCGCGCTATGAACTCGACCTCGAGTACAAGGTGGCCATCAACCGGCTCGCCGGATCGGTCACCGTCACCGCGGTGACGCTGGCGGCACTGCGTACCTTCAGCCTGGACCTCTCCGACGCCCTGTCGGTGTCGAAGGTGACGGTGAACGGGCGGCGCCCCAACCAGTTCCGGTGTTCGGCGGGCAAGCTGCACATCACCCTCGGCGCGGCCCTGCCGGCCGGCGCCGCGATGACCGTGACGATCCGCTACGGCGGCACACCCCGTCCGCTGCGTACCGTCTGGGGAGAGGTCGGCTTCGAGGAACTGTCCAACGGCGCGCTGGTCGCCGGGCAGCCCAACGGGGCGGCCTCCTGGTTTCCCTGCGACGATCACCCGGCGGCCAAGGCCAGCTACCAGATCCGGATCAGCACCGACAGCCCGTATTACGCACTGGCCAACGGCGAACTGGTATCCAAACAGGTACGGGCCAGCCACACCCTATGGGTCTACGAGCAGGCCGAGCCCACCTCGACCTACCTGATCACGCTGCAGATCGGCGAGTACGAAAGACACCGCCTGCAGAAGAGTCCGGTTCCGATGTACGCCGTGTTGCCGGACCGGCTGCGCAGCGACTTCGAGCACGACTTCGCCCGGCAGCCACAGATGATGAAACTGTTCACCCGCCGGTTCGGGCCCTACCCGCTGGCCACCGGGTACACCGTCGTCGTCACCGATGACGACCTGGAGATCCCGCTTGAGGCCCAAGGGCTTTCGATCTTCGGTGCCAATCACTGCGATGGCAGCCGGTCCGCCGAACGGCTGATCGCGCACGAACTCGCCCATCAGTGGTTCGGCAACTCGGTGACCGTGCGGCGCTGGCGCGACATCTGGCTGCACGAGGGGTTCGCCTGCTACGCGGAGTGGTTGTGGTCCGAGGAGTCCGGCGGGCCCAGCGCCGACGAGCGGGCGCGCAGCTATCACCGCAAGCTCTCCGATTCCCCGCAGGATCTGCTGCTCACCGACCCCGGCCCGGCCGACATGTTCGACGACCGGGTGTACAAGCGCGGGGCACTCACCCTGCACGCCCTGCGCGGAGTCATCGGTGACGACAACTTCTTTGCGCTGCTTCAGGATTGGACTGCTCGCTACCGGCACAGCACCGCGGTCACCGATGACTTCACCGGGCTGGCCGCCAATCACGCCGACGTCTCGCTCCGGTCGTTGTGGGACCGCTGGCTGTACTCCCGGGACGTACCGGACCTGTGACCGACGCCAGCGCGGCAGTACCGGCCCGCGGCCCGGTGACGCGGGGCAGCGTCACCCGGGTCGGGATCGCCACCGCGTGCTCGGCACTGTGCGGCTACGCCGTGCTCTATCTGGCCGCCCGCAACCTGGAACCCGCCGGCTTCTCTTTGTTCGGAGTGTTCTGGGGGGCGTTCGGTCTGGTCAGCGGCGCCGCCAACGGGCTGCTCCAGGAATCCACCCGTGAGGTCCGGGCCCTGCGGGGCCGGGACGTCACCGCAGCCGAACGCACCTATCCGATGCGGGTCGCGGCGGTCGTCGGTGTGGTCGCGGCCGGTGTGATCGTGCTCAGCTCACCGCTGTGGTCGGCACAGGTGTTCAGTGAATCCCGGTGGCTGAGCGTGGTGCTGCTGAGCATCGGATTGGCCGGGTTCTGCCTGCACGCAACGCTGCTCGGGATGCTGGCCGGGGTGGACCGGTGGACGCAGTACGGGTCGTTGATGGTGACCGACGCCGCGATCAGGGTGGCGGTCGCCGCCGCTGCCTTCGTACTGGGTTGGGGGTTGGCCGGGTTCCTGTGGGCCACCGTCGCCGGATCGCTGGCCTGGCTGATCCTGCTGGTGATCTCGCCGACCGCGCGGGCGGCGGCCCGGCAGGCGACCGCCGGCGGGGCGCGGATGTTTCTGACCGGAACGCTGCATTCGGTCGCCGCCGCCGGTGCCAGTGCCGTTCTCGTCATGGGTTTCCCGGTGCTGCTCAAGGCCACCACCCCCGAACTCGGCGCGGCCGGAGGTGTGGTGATCCTGGCGGTGACGCTGACCCGGGCGCCGCTGCTGGTCCCGTTGACGGCCATGCAGGGCAACCTGATCGCGCATTTCGTGGATCAGCGGCACCGCCGGCTGCGCGCGCTGGTGGCGCCCGCCGCGCTGGTCGGCGTGATCGGCGCGGTCGGGGTCGTGGCGGCCTGGCTGGCCGGACCGTGGTTGCTGCGCACCGCGTTCGGCGCGGAATACCAGGCGGCCGGTGGTCTGCTGGCCTGGTTCACCGCCGGGGCGGTGGCCATCGCACTGCTCACCCTCACCGGCGCCGCCACGGTGGCCGCCGCGCTGCACCGGGCCTACGCCGCGGGCTGGGTCGGTGCCACACTGGCCGCGGTGGCCTTGCTGCTGCTACCGCTGGACCTGGAGACCCGGACGGTCATCGCGCTGCTCTGCGGACCGGTGGTGGGCATCGCCGTGCACCTGTTCGCGCTCAGCGCCCGCCGAGCAGATCGGTGAGCAACGCGATCCGCCTGTCCTCCAACTCCGGTGTCGGCAGTACTCCGCGCAGCAGCGCGGCACCGTCGAAGGCGTTGGTCAACAACGCCCGGACGACCGGCACCATGTCGGCCTCGACGGTGTCGATACCGGGGACGCCCGCGGCGACCTCGTCGATCTTGGCCGCGTACTCGGTGAGCACGTCCTGCAGCGTGGCCCGCAGTGCGGCGTCGGTGCGGGCCGCGACCATCAGCTCGTAGAGCACCGCGTTGGTGTCGTTTCCGGTGACGTCGCGCAGGATCGTCAGCGCCGACTCCAGCGCGGGCCGGTCCGCGGGGATCTCGGCGACCCGTTTGCCGAACAGGTCGAGTTGGCGGCGCAGCACCTCGTAGCCGGTGGCGGCCATGAAGTCCCCCATGGTCGGGTAGTGCCGGAACAGCGCGCCCACGGACAGGCCGGCCCGTTTGGCGATGATCGCCGCCGAGGCACGGGCATAACCGATTTCGATGATCGTCTCGATGCTCGCATCGAGCAGCCGCGCTACGGTCTCCTCGCGGCGTTGCTGTTGGGTGCGGGCCATCGCTAGACCGGGGCAGGTGTCGTGCGACCGGCCCGCAGGTACCGTCCGCTGCGAACGGTCGCGCCATAGCCGTCCCGGAAGCGGCCGCGGGCGAACACCACCTGACCGTTGACGCCGGTGGCGATGACGGTCTCGTCGTTGCGGTTCACCATGCGGCTCAGCCCGCCGTAGAACGGGACCGTGGCCTCGTGGTAGCCGTTCACCGAATCATCCAGTGCGGCAGGGTCGATGACCACGAAGTCGGCCCGGTCCCCGCGGCGCAGGGTGCCGGCGTCCAGCCCGAACCAGTCGGCCACCTCGTGGGTCAGCCGGTACACGGCGCGCTGCGGGGTGAGGAACGGCCGGCCCCCCTGGTCGGCGTCGCGGACCCGCTTGAGCAGGCGCAGCGGGTAGTTGTAGAACGCCATGTTGCGCAGGTGCGCACCGGCGTCCGAGAAGCCCATGTGCACAGCGGGATCCGCGGCCAGCCGGTTGAGTACCCCGGGCCGGTGGTTGGCCACGATCGTGGTCCACCGCACGTTGCGTTCACCGTTTTCCACCAGCACGTCGAGGAAGGCGTCCAGCGGATGGATGCCCCGTTCGTCGGCGATATGGCCGAAACTCTTGCCGATCAGCGACTCGTCCGGGCATTGCACGATCGTGGCGTCGTGGAAGTCGCGGTGCCACAGCGTGGGTCCGAGCTTGCGCCGGTCGAAGGACCGGCGGAACCGGCGCCGGTATTCGGGGTCGGCGAGCAGCGTGTTGCGCTCCAACTGATCGCGCAGATGCAACGCCGCAGTCCCGGCGCCGAACTCCTCGAAGACGGGCAGATCGATTCCGTCGGAATACAATTCGAACGGAACCGGCAGGTGCTGGAACCGCACCCTGGCGCCGATCAGCTTGTTCAGCACCCGGGTGCCGAGCCCGATGACCCGCGCGGCGCCCGGCGAGGACTTGGCGTCGGCCGAGACCAGCAGACTCATCTTCACCCCGGGCCGGCGGCCGAACAGGCCGCTGCTCTCCAGGAAGAAGTTCAACGCCTCCTGCGCGCGGGCGACGTTCGGCGCGCTCTGCAACATGCGGCCACGGGTGCGCAGCACCTTGATCAAC
The DNA here is from genome assembly GCF_043974665.1 of Mycobacterium sp. AMU20-3851. Classification (NCBI taxonomy): domain Bacteria; kingdom Bacillati; phylum Actinomycetota; class Actinomycetes; order Mycobacteriales; family Mycobacteriaceae; genus Mycobacterium; species Mycobacterium sp. AMU20-3851. Next base: position 429,806 of record NZ_CP146371.1, on the reverse strand, counting down.
CGGCGGCGTTCGCGCCAGGTCGCGAAGGTGGACGGCAGCGCGCGGGACCGGAACCGGTCACCGTCGAGTTTGTCGATGGCCGCGTCCATGCCGGACATGCCGAGCATCCCGGCGTCCAGGGCGGCGTCGAGCCGCCGGGCCATGGTCTCCAACTCGGCGTCGGTCGGCACGACGCCGCGGGTGGTGGCGCGGTCCAGGCCCAGCACCGAGGCGCGCAGGTCGGAATGCCCGAGCAGGGAGGCGATGTTCGGGCCCAGCGGCAACGCGTCGATGGCGTCCACGTACTCGGCCGGGGTGCGCCAGGTCTTGTGTTCGGTCAGCGCGCCGAGCACATACTGGCGCGGTACCGCCTCGACCCGGCTGAACAGATCGGCGGCGTCCTCGGTGTCGGCGTACACCGTCGACAGCGAGCACATGCCGAGCAGCACGGTGGTGACACCGTGGCGTACCGATTCACGCAGGCCCGGGTCGAGCAGCACCTCGGCGTCATAGTGGGTGTGCACGTCGATGAAGCCGGGGACCACCCATTTGCCCGCGGCGTCGATCACCTCGGGGCAGCCGGCTTCGTCCAGCGGCGTGGCGGACACCTCGGCGACGATGCCGTCGCGGATGCCCAGGGAGCGGGTCAGCGGCGGGCGTCCGGTCCCGTCGAACCACAGGCCGTTTCGGATGATCACGTCATAGGACATGCCGCGACAGTAGGTTAGATAGCGACCGCTCACTATCTTTATGCCGAAATTCGTGCCCAGCACGGACCCCCGGGGCTCTGCCTAGACTTTGCCCCCGAGACCCGAACAAAGGACCACATATGACCTGGCTCGTCACCGGCGGCGCCGGATACATCGGCTCGCACGTCGTTCGTGCACTGACCGAATCCGGCGCCGATGTCGTCGTGATCGACGACCTGTCGACCGGGCTGGCCCATTTCGTGCCCGACCGCGTCGAACTGGTCGCGGCAAACCTGCTGGACTACGACACGGTCCGCCGCACGCTCGCCGACCACCGGGTGACCGGCGTGATCCATGTCGCCGGCTACAAGTACGCGGGCGAATCGGTGAAATACCCGCTGCACACCTACCGGCAGAACGTCACCGCGATGGCGACCCTGCTGCAGGCGATGGCCGACACCGGCGTCGACCAGATCGTCTTCTCCAGCAGCGCGGCCACCTACGGGACCCCGGGCGTCGAACTAGTCGACGAACGGACACCCACCGCTCCGGAATCGCCTTACGGGGAGAGCAAGCTCATCGGGGAATGGCTGCTACGCGATGTCGCCCGGTCCCGCGAGCTGCGGCACACCAGCCTGCGGTACTTCAATGTCGTCGGCTCCGGATCGGTCGACCTGTTCGACCGCAGCCCGCACAACCTGTTCCCCAAGGTGCTCGACATGCTGTTCAACGGGGCTGCCCCGCAGATCAACGGCGGGGACTACGAAACCCCGGACGGCACCTGCGTGCGGGATTACGTGCACGTCTCCGACCTGGCGCTGGCGCATGTGGCGGCGGCCCGCCGGATGGAGGCCGGCAAGGACGTGGAACCCGTGTACAACCTGGGCAGCGGCTCGGGCACCTCGGTGCGCGAGATCATGACGACCATCCGTGAGGTCACCGGCATCGACTTCGAGCCGAAGGTGAATCCGCGTCGGCCCGGCGATCCGGCGCGCATCGTCGCGGCCGGGGAACTGGCCGCCCGTGACCTGGACTGGCAGATGCGGCACTCGTTGACCGAGATGGTCGCGTCGGCCTGGGCCGCCCGCCAGGCGGTCGGCCAGGACTATCCGACCGTGGGCTGAGGCACGGCGGCGGGCTCCGTACAGTCGGCTGCGATGAAATGGAGACCGGCCGAGCGGAGCGACCGGAAATGGATCTGCCGCACTGCTGTCGTGCTGATCGCGCTGCAGCTGCTGATCCGTTCCGTCCTGGCCTTCGGCGGCGACTTCTACTGGGATGACCTGATCCTGGTCGGCCGCGCCGGCACTCAGGATCTGCTGTCGGCGCAGTATCTGTTCGACGATCACGACGGGCACGTCATGCCCGGGGCGTTTCTGCTGGCCGGTGCCATCACCCTGGCCGCCCCGCTGCAGTGGTTAGGCCCGGCGCTGAGCCTGATCGTGCTGCAGGCGCTGGCCTCGGCGGCGCTGCTGCGGGCGTTGTACGTGATCCTGGGCTGGCGTCCGGTGCTGCTCGTCCCGTTGACCTTCGCGCTGTTCACGCCCCTGACCGTGCCGGGCTTCGCCTGGTGGGCGGCCGGCCTGAACTCGCTGCCCATGCAGGCCGCCCTGGCCTGGGTATGTGCCGACGCGATCCGGTTCGTGCGCACCGGTAACCGGCGATATCTCGTGACCGGCATCGGAGTCTATTTCGGCGCATTGCTGTTCTTCGAGAAGTCCGCGGTGATCCCGTTCGTCGCGTTCACGGTGACCGCGCTGCTGGCCTGGGTGACGCGCGGCTCGGTGGCACAGGTGTGGGGTCGCGGTATCCGGCTGTGGGTGGGATTGCTCGCGGTGACGGCCGCCTGGATCGGGGTGTACCTGATCGTGGTCGACCAGCAGCGCTGGTCGCTGGACCTCGGCATGACCTGGGACCTGCTGTGGCGGTCGATCACACACGGCATCGTTCCGGGGTTGGCCGGCGGTCCGTGGGAGTGGCAGCGCTGGGCACCCGCCTCACCGTGGGCGACCCCGCCGGTGACGGTGATGGTGCTGGGCTGGCTGGTGCTGGCCGGCACCCTCGCGGTCTCGCTGTACCGCAAGGAACGCATCGGCCCGGTCTGGCTGGCCGCCGTCGGGTACGCGGTGGCCTGCCAGGTACCGATCTATCTGATGCGGTCCTCGCAGTTCACCGCACTGGAATTGGCCCAGACCCTGCGCTATCTGCCCGATCTGGTGGTGGTGCTGGCGCTGCTCACCGCCATCGTGTTCTGCGCCCCCAACCGGGCATCCTCGCGCCGACTCGACGCCTCGACGGCCAGGTCGGTGACGGTCATCGCGGTGGCGGCGGCATTCCTGGCCAGCAGCCTCTATTCGACGGTGACGTTCCTGCGGGCCTGGCAGGACAGCCCGGTCCCGTCGTATCTGGCCAACGTCCGGGCCGGACTCACCGGGGTGGACCCGCTGGGGGCCCCGTTGCTGGATCAGGAAGTGGACCCGATGATCATGCAGCGTGTGGCCGCCCCGGAGAACCTGGCCAGCCACATGTTCGCGCTGCTGCCCGGGCCCGGATTCGGCAGCACCACAACGGAACTACGCGCCTTCGACGCCACGGGCCGGTTGCGTGACGGGTTGGTCACCTGGATCCGCACCATCACTCCGGGACCCGAGCCCGGCTGCGGCTACCTGGTGCAGACCGACGGCGACGAGGTGGTCATGCCACTGGACGGGCCGCTGCTGCCTGCGGACTGGACGGCCGAGATCAACTATCTGGCCAACAGCGAGGGCTCGCTGACCATGTCGCTGACCGAGGGGGAGCCGGTGAAGGTGCCGGTCCATCCCGGCCTCAACCGGGTGTTCGTCCGCATGTCCGGTGCGGGCGACGCGATCCGGGTGAGCGCCAATACCGCCGCGCTGGCGGTGTGTATCGCGTCCGGGCCGATCGGGTTCGTCGCGCCCCGCTGATATCCGGCGTGTGCGCGGCGAAATGTCGGTGCCGCCGCCTACGGTGGACCGGTGATCTCGTCGGACTCCCGCCCCTCGACCGTCGCGCCGTGCCGGCACTGCGACACCGAGACCGTGTGGTTACAGACCGTCTACGGCGGCTGGCTGTTGTTCGATGCCACCGAGTTCCCCACCGAGGACAGCGCGGCGGGCAACCGGTTCGCCATCCAACGGCGCTCCCGTCGGGTGGTCGACCTCGACGATGTGTACCAGAGTCGCTGGCCGGCCACGTGCCTGCACCTGCACCGGTTCGAGTGCCCGAGCAGTCACGACGACCGGTTCCATCAGCGGCGACCGCGGCAGTCCAACGAGATCGATCTCGAAGATCTGTTCCAGCGGCTGGCCGAACGCCGGAACGCCCAGCGCCGGGCCGGTTAGTTGTTGTGACCTGACAGGTTGTTGTCAGGCGGCGAGTCTGGTGATGGGTGGTTTCCCGCCGAGGGCGGAGTGGCCTCGTTGAGTGTTGTATCGGCGCAGGAATCGGTCAAGTGCTCGTTTGCGGACGCTGCTGGAGGTCCAGGGTCGGGCGTAGGCCCATTCATTGAGCAGGGTCCGGTTGAAACGCTCGGCTTTCCCGTTGGTCCAGGGGCAGCCGGGCTTGATGAACCTGCGTCGCAGTCCCCAGGCCGTGCACACCCAGCCCCAATTGGTGCCGCGCCGGTAGACCAAAGCGTTGTCCGTCAGCAGCCGCCGCACCCGCACACCGTGGCCGGCGAACCACACCATCGCTCGGTGCAAGAATCCTGCGCACGTGAGGTCTTTCTCGTCGGGCAGTACTTCGCTGTATGCCAGCCTGGTGCGGTCATCGATCGCGGTGTGCACATAGTCATAGCCGATCTTGGTCTTCTTGTGCCGGTTGGCAACTGACACCTTCGCGTCGCGGCCGTGCAGGCGCCACCCTCCACCTTTGGGGATGCGTCCCAACTTTTTGACATCGACGTGGACCATTGCTCCTGGGGTGCGGTACTCATAGCGGTTGGGGCTGCGCCGCGACGAGCGCACCGGCTGCCCCGTGATCGGGTCGATCGCACTCAAGTGCGGCACCTGATGGCGCGCCAAGATCCGGCCTACCGTCGAGGCGTGCATCCCGAGCTCGGCGGCCAGCACGACCGCGCCGCGCTTGCGGCGTTGCCGAGCTCTGAGCACTTTGCGCTCGACGTGTGCACTGGTGCGCGTCGGCATCCGGTGCGGACGCGAGGACCGGTCGGCCAACGCCTCCTCACCGCCCTCTCGATGGCGGCGCAGCCACTTATAGACCGTGGCCCGCGAAATGCCCAGTTGTTCAGCGACATGAGCTGGCGGCCAGCCCGCGGCGACACGCTCCACGATCAAGCGACGTGCGAACAGGTTGGTGCGGGCGTTAACGTGAGACACGAGGACCTCCTACGGATAGATGCCAGACACATCCACTCCGTCAGGAGGTCCTCCCCATTTCAAGCCGCCACGCCGTCAACAACCTCCAAGGTCACAACAGTTAGTCGTAGGCCCGGTACACCCGGGAATCGTCTGCGGCGGCGAAACCCAGCTGTGCCGCCGTCCGGAACTTGTCCCGCGATACCTGCAGCAGCGGCACCTCGCAGTCGGCATCGACGGCGGCCGCGGCGACCAGGTCGGAGTCCTTGACGAAGATGCCCAGCGCGGTGAGGGTGGGCGCATCGTCGTCGAGCATCCGGGGTCCCCGATCGTTGAGCATCCAGGAGCCGCCCGCACCCGACCGCACCGCCTCCAGCACCCGGGCGGTGTCCAGCCCGAGCCGCCGGGCCAGGGTCAGCGCCTCGGCGGCGGCAGCCAGATGCACACTGCACAACAGCTGGTTGACGACCTTGACCGCCTGACCGTCGCCCACCCGCTCACCGCAGAACGAGACCGAACCCATCGTGGTGAGCACGGGCTGCGCCTCGGCCAGCGTGGCGGGATCGCCGCCGGCCAGCAGCGTCAGCGAACCTGCTGCTGCACCGCTGACTCCGCCGGTGACGGGGATGTCGAGCACCGCGATGCCGAACTCCTCGGCCCGAGCCGCCACCTTCTGCACAGCGGCTGGGCCGACGGTGGACATCACAACGCACGTCGCGCCGGGACGCATCACGGTGAGCGCGCCGTCGCCCCCCTGCAGCACCGCGTCCAGTTGCGCCTCGGTGGCGACCAGCACCAGGACGATGTCGGCGTCGGCCAGCTTGGCGATATCGCAGATCTCCAGACCTGCGGCGCGGGCGTCATCGCAGCGGTCCGGGTTCGCCTCCACCGCCCACACCCGATGTCCGGCGGCCGCCACCCGCAACGCCATCGGGAAGCCCATGGCCCCCAGCCCGATGACGCCGACCGTGCGCGCGCTCATGCGGTGGCCGCCGGGATCGGACCACCCTCGACGACCGGGGTCTCGGTCTCGTACACCGCTGCGTCATCGAGGGCATCGGACCGCTCCCGCAGCAGCGCCGTCGCCACCGCGGCGGCACCCATGATCACCAGCAGGTAGATCGCGATCGGTATCCAGGTGCCGAACCGGCCGAGCAGCGCGGTCGCGATGATCGGGGCCAGCGCACCGCCGAACACCCCACCGATGTTCGTTCCGATGGCCACCCCGGAGTACCGCAGCGATGCCGGGAACTGGTGCGGCAGAAACGCATTCAGCGCACCGTAGTTGGCGGCGAAGCCGGCGAAGAGCACCAGGAACCCGAGCAGCATGTACACCGGCCGACCGGTGCTGAGCAGCGGGAAGAACACGAACGGCGCCACGGCCATCAACGCGATACCGGCCAGCAGGATCTTCTTGCGGTCCACCCGGTCGCCGAGCGAGCCGAAGTAGGGCATGGCGACGATCAGCACCGCGCAGGTGACCATCACCGAGGCCAGCACCGTCGACCGGTCGGCGCCCTCGGAGACCGCATAGGTGAGCGAGAACACCGACCCGAGGTAGAACACGACGTTGGTCGGCATATTCGCCAATGCCACGCCGATGACGCGCTTCCAGTGGTTGCGGAACAGCTCGGCCGAGGGGCTTTCGCTGACCTCACCGTGGAGTTGGGCGGCCTCGAAGACCGGGCTCTCCTCGAGTTGGAGCCGGATGTAGAGGGCGATGACCACCAGCACGCCCGACAGCAGGAAGGGGATCCGCCAGCCCCATGACATCAGGGCGGCTTCGGGCAGCTGGGTCACCGCGAGGAAGACGCCGTTGGCCAGCAGCAGACCGCACACGTTGCCGGTGCCGACAATCCCGGTGAACAGTCCGCGCTTGCTTCCACGGGCATGCTCGAGTGCCATCAGGAAACCACCGCTGGCCTCGCCGCCGAGCGAGAAGCCCTGGACGAACCGCAGGACCGTCAGCAGGATCGGCGCGGCCACGCCGATCGTCTCGTAGGTCGGCAACAGGCCGATCAGCGTGGTGGCCGCACCCATGCCGGACAGCGTGAGCACCAGCATCGACCGCCTGCCGATCCGGTCACCGAAGTGTCCCGCCGCCCAGCCCCCGATGGGTCGAGCGACGAAGGCCAGCGCGAAGGTGGTCAGCGACAGCAGGGTTCCGACGACCGGGTCGAAGGACGGGAAGAACAGCTTGTTGAAGACCAGCGAGGCGCACAGGCCGTAGATGAAGAATTCGTAGTACTCGATGGTGTTACCGAGCAGGCTGGCCGCGACGACCTTGCGCGCCTGCGCAGAACCGTTGTCGGAGAAACTCATACGTGCCTTCGTTCTGGAAAAGAGGGTAATCACCGACCCGGTTGTGACGGCGAGCACACCGAGTATGGGATCGCTGTGACCGGAGCCACCACCAACGCCGAGAGGGATTGCCGGTGCTCAATTTCTCACTTTGTCGAAACGTACACGTCACGGTCCCAGCAGCGGCAGCACGGCCAGACCCAGTTGCAGGGCCAGCCGGGTCCTCCCGTCGTCCAGGTCGGCACCCGTCAGGTCCCTGATCCGCCCGAGCCGGTAGTACAGCGATGTCCGGTGGATATGCAGAGCCTCGGCCGTGCGGGGGCTGTTCCCGGCGTGGTCGAGGTAGGCCGCCAACGTCTCGGTGAGTGCACCGCTGGGGTCGGATTCACGCAGCGTGACCAGTTGCGCCGGGAGCAACTCCGCGGTGAGCTCGGCATCGGGTAGCCGCAACAGAACGGCGTACGGCCCGATGTCGTGGTAGTGGCACACATCGCCGAGGCCCGGGACCACGGTTGCCGCCTTGGCGGCGATCTCGCTGTCGCGCAGCGCGTCCCGACCGTGCGGCAGATCGGCTCGGCGGGCACTGATGCCGCATACCACCCGCTCCATCGCCGTCGCCGACACGCGTTCCCCGACCGCGGCAGCCAGGGCGTGCGCGGCCGCCGGCTCGGCCGACGCGCCGACCTGTAGCAGCGCGGCCTGTACCCCGTGGACGGTGTATGCGACGGTGGCGGCGCGAGTCCTGGTGAGCAGCTCGACGATCGAGCGCAACACGGCCTCGATGCGGATCGGGTCCTGGTCGCCGAGGACCCGCACGGTCGTCACGGTGCACCCGTCGGCGTCGCGGAAGCCGTCCTCACGCAGTGCGGCCAGCCCGGCAGTGCGTCGCACCGGATCGTCGGACAGTACCTCGGTCACCATCGCGTCCCGCATGCTCGGTCCCTGCGCGCCGTCCCGGTGCAACAGGGTGGCCAGATCGGCACCGCAGGCCGCGATCTCGGCGCGCTGGCCGTCGGTCAACGAAGCATCCGCATCGATGACCATCAGGACGCCGAGCAGACGGCCCTGCCAGCGCAGCGGCGCACACCACCGGCGCGCCATCCCGAGGTCCTCGCGGGCGGGGATCGGGCCGGGCGCGGACCATGTCTCCACCCCAGCGCCCAGAATGTGTGCGGTGGCGGCGCTGCCGACATCGTGCTGGAGCACCGCCCGGATGCGCTGCTGGTCCTCGTCGCCGAAATGCCTGCTCGAATAGATCAGCCGGATGGTCGGATCATCCACGACGACGGAGCGCTGCAGACGGTCGGCCAGATCGTCGACCAACTGCTCCAACTCACGCCTGCCGCGATCGCTCAGCACGCCCGTTTTCCTGGTGCTTTCTCGCTTTGTCGAACCAGACTTCGCATCTGTCCGACTGTAGTCGGTGGTACGCGTCACAAGCGGGAAGCAGACTGCCAGCCATGGTCGACTCCTCCTCCCGCCTGATCGGCTGGTCACACACCCGGTTCGGCAAGCTCGAAGCGCATCCCGACGTCGAATCGCTGATGGCCGAGGTTGCCATGGCCGCGGTCGAGGACGCCGGACTCAGCGCCTCCGATATCGATGCGATCTACGTAGGCGTCTTCAACAACGGGTTCTCACCGCAGAGCTTCGAGGCCGCACTCGTCGGGGTGGGGCACCCCACGTTGGCACGCATCCCGGCCGTGCGCCTGGAGAACGCCTGCGCGACCGGTAGCGCGGCACTGTTCGGCGCGCTGGACCTCATCGAATCAGGCCGCGGCCGGGCCGCCCTGGTGATCGGCGCGGAGAAGATGACCCATGTCGGTGGGGACGTGGTCAACGACGTCCTGCTGGGCGCCGCGCACCGTCGAACCGAGTCGGCTGCAGGCAGTTTCGCGGGGGTCTTCGGCCAACTCGCCGCCGACTACACGGCGCGCTTCGGTGAACACCACGACGCGCTGGCCCGGATCGCGGCGAAGAACCACCGCAACGGGCTGGCCAATCCGTGGGCGCATATGCGCAAGGATCTGGGGTTCGACTTCTGCGCGACCGCATCCGAACGCAACCCGGTGGTGGTCGGTCCGCTGCTGCGCACCGATTGCTCCCTGGTCTCCGACGGCGCCGCCGCGCTGGTGGTGGCCAACCCCGATGTCGCGCGAACGGCCCGGCGTTCGGTGGCTGTCACCGGCCGCGCCCAGGCGAACGAGCCGCTGCCGATGTCGCGCCGACGGGATCCGCTGTTCTTCGACGGCGCCCGTGACGCGTTCAACGGGGCGCTGGCCGAGGCGGGAGTCACCCTCGGCGACCTGCGGTTCATCGAAACCCACGATTGCTTCACCCAGGCGGAGCTGATGCAGTACGAGGCGTTCGGGCTGGCCGAGCACGGCAAGGGCGCGCATGTCATCGAAGAAGGGGTGACCGAACGCGACGGCAGGATCCCGGTCAATGTCTCCGGTGGCCTCAAGTCCAAGGGACACCCGGTCGGCGCCACCGGCGTCTCCCAGCATGTCCTCGCCGCCCGGCAACTCGTGGGAGAAGCCGGCGAGATGCAGCTGACGGAGGCCACCCGCGCCGCCGTGTTCAACATGGGCGGCGCCGCCGTCGCCAATTACGCCACCGTCCTGGAGAACCGCTGATGTCCGACCACCGCCTGCGCGCCGTCAATCTCGCCGAGCTGCTCACCCAGACCGCTAGGCGACTACCCACCCGCGATGCCCTGATCTTCGGCGAAAACCGGTGGAGCTGGGCCGAACTCGACCAGCGCGTCAGCGCCCTGGCGGGTGCGCTCGCCGACCGCGGGGTCGGGCACGGTGACTGCGTCCTGATCCACGGCACCAATCATCCCGAGTACGTCCAGACCCTCTTCGCGATCTGGCGGGTCGGCGCGGTCATCGCCCCGACCAATGTCCGGCTGACGCCCGGCGACGTCGCGGGCATCGCCCGGACCTGTCGGCCGGTCGCCATGGTGTGCGGCGCCGAGTTCGGCGAACATGCCGCGGCCGTCGCCGACACCGTGGACCTGCCCGCCGGCATGATGTGGCTCGGCGCCCCGCCCGAACGGGCGGATTCCGTTGCGGCCCAGACCGCTCCGGGCGACGGCGTCAACGCCGCGGTGTTCGCCGGCGATCACGCCTGGTACTTCTTCACCTCGGGTACCAGCGGGACGCCCAAGGCTGCGGTGCTCACCCACGATCAGATGGGTTTCGTCGTCACCAACCATCTCTGCGATCTGATGCCGGCCACCACCGAGGCCGATGTGTCCCTGGTGGTCGCGCCCCTGTCGCACGGCGCGGGCATCCACCTGCTGCCCCAGATTGCCGCGGGCGCGCCCTCGGTGCTCACCACGTCGGCGAAGATGGACGGCGCCGAGATCTGGGAACTGGTGGAGCGCGAGGGCGTCACCAACATGTTCACCGTCCCGACGATTCTCAAGTTGCTGGCCGAACATCCGGCGGCGACCCAGCGCGACCATTCCTCCCTGCGCTACGTCATCTATGCGGGCGCCCCGATGTACGCCGCCGACCAGCGGCACGCCCGTGACGTCCTCGGCGAGGTGCTGGTGCAGTACTACGGCCTGGGTGAGGTCACCGGCAACATCACGGTGCTGCCCCCGCGACTGCACGATCACCCGTCACCGAGCGGGGTCGAGATCGGGACATGCGGAATCCCGCGCACCGGAATGCAGATCGCGATCTGCGATGACGACGGCACCCCACAGCCGACCGGTGTCCAGGGTGAGATCTGTGTGGCCGGTCCCGCGGTGTGCGCGGGCTACCTCGACAATCCGGACGCCAACGCGCAGGCCTTCCGTGACGGCTGGTTCCGCACCGGCGACCTCGGACTGCTCGACGAGCACGGATTTCTCTACGTCACCGGCCGCGCCTCGGATATGTACATCTCGGGCGGTTCGAACGTCTATCCCCGCGATATCGAGGAGAAACTGCTGCAGCATCCCGCGGTATCCGAGTGCGCGGTGCTGGGCATGCCGGATGCGGTGTGGGGCGAGATCGGGGTGGCGGTGTGCGTACCGGGTGACGGTATGACCATCGACGTCGACGAACTCAGCCACTGGCTCGAAGATCGGGTGGCCCGCTACAAACTTCCGCGCCGCGTCTACGTCTGGGACGAGATCCCCAAGTCCGGTTACGGAAAAATCGTGAAGCGCACCATCAAGGCGATGCTGCTGGAGAAGCAGCCGTGACACGGACGCTGCCGTCGGTCGGCATCGCCGGCTATCTCGCCGACATCGCCGCCGAACTACCGGCGTCGGCGATCCTGACCGATCCGGACGTCACCGCCGCCTATGCGCGCGACCAGTCCCGGCTGACCGATTCCGAACCGCCTGCCGCCGTGCTGATTCCACGTTCGACGGCGGAGGTGTCGCGGTGTCTGGCAGCGGCCAGCAGGCACGGGGTGACCGTGATACCGCGTGGCGCGGGCAGCGGTCTGTCCGGAGCGGTCAACGCCACCGTTGACGCGGTCGTGCTGTCGCTGCACCGGATGGCCGATATCGTCGAGATCGACACCGCCAATCGTGTTGCGGTGGTGCAGCCCGGGGTGATCACGGCCGATCTGCGCTCGGCGGCCGCCGCGGCCGGGTTGTTCTACCCGCCGGACCCCGGCAGCGTCGAATTCTGCACCATCGGCGGCAATATCGCCACCAATGCGGGCGGAATGTGCTGTGTCCGTTACGGAGTGACCGGCGACTTCGTCCTGGGCCTGGAGGTCGTGCTGGCCGACGGCCGGGTCCTGCGTACCGGCCGACGGACCCGCAAGGGCGTCGCCGGCTACGATCTGACCCGGCTGTTCGTCGGCTCGGAGGGCACGCTCGGCGTCGTCACCGAGGTGACGGTGCAACTGGTCCCGGCGCCGCGGCCGCCGCACACGCTGGTGTCCACGTTCTCCGAACTGACCGCGGCCGGCCGGGCGGTGACCGACATCGTGGCGGCCGGCGTCATACCCGACATGCTGGAGATCCTGGACCGGACGACGGTGCGCGCGGTCGACTCGTTGGCGCACATGGACTTCGGGGGTGATGTGGCGGCGGTGCTGTTGACCCAGTGCGAACCCGGCGATGTCGATCGCGTCGCCGCGATCTGCGAGTCGGCGGGCGCGGTGGACACCGCGGCCACCGAGGATGCCGCCGAGGGCGCGATGATGCTGGAGGCCCGGCGGCTGGCGCTTCCCGCGCTGGAGCGCCTCGGCGACTGGCTGCTCGACGACGTGTGTGTGCCGGTCACCGCGGTGGCCGACCTGATCGCGGAGATCGAGCAGATCAGCGACCGGCTGGGGTTGACGATCGGGGTGTTCGGGCACGCGGGCGACGGAAACCTGCATCCGACGGTCATCTTCGACGACTCGGACCCCGGGAGCAGGCGGTCGGCACAGGCGGCCTTCGACGCGATCACCGAGAGTGCGCTGCGCCTCGGCGGGACGATCACCGGCGAGCACGGTGTCGGACGGCTCAAACAGGGCTGGCTGCACCGGGAACAGGGATCGGTCGGCATGGACGTGCAGCGCACGCTCAAGGCCGCGCTGGACCCGCAGAATCTGCTGTGCCCCGGCGGAATGCTCGGCTGACGACGGCGCTCACGGTCGGCGCGGCTCGATGATTCGGGTGGCCGCGTCGACCGCGACCGCCCGGCGGCGCGCGATCGTCTCGGCATCATCGGTGGCCGCATCGGGATGCGGCAGGTGTGCCCAAGCCAACCCGGTGGAGAACAGCAGCACGATCAGGTCTTCCGGGCGCCACGCCGGATCGACATATCCGTTCGCCTGCGCGGTCTCGATGGCGCCGACGGCCCGATCCAGCGGCGGTTCGCCGTCGAACTCGGGGGCGGCCAGGTCGAACCCCTCCAGCCGGGCCCAGGTGATCATGCGCAGATGCTCCGGCCGACGGCAGGCCAGGTCGTAGACCTCGCCTGCGAAGTCGGCGACGGCCTCGGGACGCAGGGTGACGGATCGGAAGAACTCGGCGCCATCGTTGACGAAGACCTCACGGAAGAGCGTCTCCTTGTCGCCGAAGTGCGCGTAGAGGCGTTCCTTGCTGGCCTTGGCGCTGCGAGCGATGCGGTCGATACGGGCGCCAGCCAGGCCGTACTGCGCGAATTCGGCGCGCGCCGCGGCCAGGATCTGCTCGCGGAGTTCGGTCGTCGATCTCATCGTCGCAGCATATCCAGACGAACTAGTTCGTTCGGTACGGTGATGACATGTCAGTCATGACCGACACCGAGAATCTGATGGCTCAGCCGGGACGCATCATGGCGATCCGCCGGGTCCTCGAGACCGTCGCCGACGCCGCCGCGCCGCTGGTCGACCTCTACCGCCCCTACGTGGACGGGCTCGAGCATCTCCCGCGGGACGGCCGGTTCCTGTTGGTGGGCAACCACACCCAGTCCGGGGCGGAGGGATTCCTGATCCCCTATCTGGTGCGCCGCGAGATCGGGGCCCTGGTGCGCCCACTGGCCGACCGCGGCTTCGGCAAGATGCCCGGTCCTGCCGCCGATCTGCTGGCCGCCTGCGGAGCCACCGTCGGCGCGCCCGAGGCCGCGCGTGAGCTGATGAGTCACGACCAACCCATCCTGGTCTTCCCCGGCGGCGGTCGGGAGATCGCCAAGTTCAAAGGGGAAGAGAACACCCTGCGTTGGCAGGGCCGGTCGGGATTCGCCCGGATCGCGGCCGAGCACGGCTATCCGATCGTGCCCGCAGGGCTGCTCGGCGGCGACGAGGTGTACCGCAGCCTCGTCACGCGCGAGGGGCGGTGGGGGCGTCTCAGCCAGGCCCTGGCGCAGCGACTGGGCGGCAAACCCGAGATGGCCATGCCGTTGCTGCGGGGGATCGGCCCGACCCTCATCCCCCGGCCGCAGCGGATGTACCTGCGTTTCGCCGAGCCCATCGCCACCGGCAGACCCGCCGGGGTCACCGCCGAGGCCTGGGCCGATACCGTCAAGGCCCAGACCCAGACGTCGTTGGAGACAATTCTGGCCGAACTCGGGGAAGTCCGGGCCGACGATCCCTACCGCGAACTGAATCCGTTGGCCTGGCGGGATGCCGTACAGCCGTGAGGGTGTGGAGCCACCCAGGGGAATCGAACCCCTGACCTATTCATTACGAGTGAATTGCTCTACCGACTGAGCTAGGGTGGCGGGCTCACCGAAGTGGGCGGCATGAGTCTACGGCAGGCCCCCGCCGCGACACTAATCAGTTCCGCAGCGCCTGCCCGACGGTGGCCACCATGGCGTCCACCGCGAACTTCGGCTTCACGTTGGTGGCGAGCGCCTCCCGGCACTGCAGCACCGCCTCGATACAGCGCAGCAGCCGGTCCGGCGGGACGTGCTCGGCCATCGCGCCCGCCTTCTCCGCCATGTCCGGGTGGTTGGCCACCACCTGAGCGGCCCCCGCCGACACCACCATCGCGTCACGGAAGTAGGTGGCCAGGTCCATCAGGGCCCGGTCCAGCGCATCCCGGGAGGCGCGGGTCTGGCGCGACTTCTGCCGCGCCTCGAGCTGTTTCATCGCCCCGGCCGCACCGCGGATGGTGCCCGCGGTGCCCTTCCCCGTCCCGCCGGCACCGAGCGCGGTCCGCAGCTCCTCGGCCTCGGTCTCGTTGCGGTCCACGGTCAGCGCCTTGGCTTCCGCCTCGGCGGTGGCCACCAGTTCCTCCGCGGCGCCGAACGCCCGGGACGGGGTCGCCGCATCACGGGCCAGACTCAGTGCGCGCTCCCGGCGCTGCCGGGACTCCGGGTCGGTGGCCAACCGCCGCGCCCGGCCCACATGCCCGCCGCTGACCGAGGCCGCCCACGCCGCGACATCGGCGGCGATCCCGTCCCGCTCGGTGAGCACCTCGGCGATCGCGGCGGTCGGCGGCGTCACCAGAGCGACGTGCCGGCAGCGCGAGCGCAGCGTGACCGCGATGTCCTCGGGGTCCACCGACGGTGCGCACAGCAGGAACACCGTCGACGACGGCGGCTCCTCCACCACCTTGAGCAGCGCGTTGGCCGCCCCCTCGGTGAGCCGGTCGGCGTCCTCGACCACCACGATCTGCCACCGACCGGTGCCGGGCCGTCGCGACGCGATCTGCACGATGTCGCGCATCTCCTTCACCCCGATGGACAACCCCTCCGGGATGATCCGGCGCACATCGGCGTGCGTACCGGCCATCGTCGTGGTGCAGGCGCGGCACTCACCACACCCCGGCTCCCCCTCGGACGTGCACTGCAGGGCGGCGGCGAAACACACCGCGGCGACCGATCGACCCGACCCCGGCGGGCCGGTGATCAGCCAGGCATGCGTCATCCCGCCGGCGGTGAGACCGCTGTGAGACTTTTCACCCCGAGCCGCCGTCGCCGCCGCGAGCAACTCGGCCTCCACGAGGTCCTGACCCACCAGACGCGAGAAAACACCGCTACGCACCGGTCAACAGTAGTGCCACCCGGGGACACGACACGCTGGCAGCGGCACGGCACGTCCGCCCGGCCCGATACGGTAAACGGGTGAACGCGGAGGTGGTACCGATCGGGCGCATCAGCGCGTTCGTCCGATGGGTGGCCCGCACGCCGTGGCCGGTGTTCGGTCTGGGGATGGTTCAGGCCGACATCATCGGCGCGTTGCTGGTCCTCGGCTTCCTGCGCTACGGTCTGCCGCCGGAGGACCGTATCCAGCTGCAGGAGCTGCCCACCTTCAACTTGGCGATCTTCCTCGGCTATCTGTTCGTGTCGTTCACCATCGCCGCCTACATCACCCTGCGGATGCTCATCCCGGTGATCCGCTGGCAACGCCGCGACACCCTGCTCGGCGACACCTCCACCACCATCACGGAGGTGGCCCGGGTACGCGCCCTGAAGATGCCGTTCTACCGGTCGGTCATCAACGTGACCAACTGGTTTCTGGGCTCCATCGTTTTCATCGTGGCCAGCTGGCCGGTGGCCAGCAAGTCGGCCCCGGTGGTGGCGGTGGCCGCCGCCCTGGCCGCCACGGCGGTGGCGATCATCGGCTATCTGCAGTCCGAGCGGGTGCTGCGCCCGGTCGCGGTCGCCGCGCTGCGCACGGGTGTGCCGGAGAACTTCCGCGCCCCCGGGGTCATCCTGCGCCAGGTGCTGACCTGGGTACTGTCCACCGGGGTACCGATCCTGGCCATCGTGCTGGCGGTGGTGGCCAGCAAGTTCGAGATCCTCAGCGCACCGGCGGACAAGTTGACCACACCGATCCTGCTGCTGGCCATCGCCGCGCTGCTGATCGGTCTGATCGGCACCATCCTGGTCTCGATGTCGATCGCCGACCCGCTGCGGCAGCTGCGCTGGGCGCTCGGCGAGGTGCAGCGCGGAAACTACAACGCGCACATGCAGATCTACGACGCGAGTGAACTCGGCCTGCTGCAGGCCGGGTTCAACGACATGGTGCGCGATCTGGCCGAGCGGCAGCGGCTGCGCGATCTGTTCGGTCGTTACGTCGGCGAGGACGTGGCCCGTCGCGCGCTGGAGCGGGGCACCGAACTGGGCGGACAGGAACGCGACGTCGCGGTGCTGTTCGTCGACCTCGTCGGTTCCACCCAGCTTGCCTCGACCGTCCCGGCGTCGGAAGTGGTGAACCTGCTCAACGAGTTCTTCCGCGTCGTCGTCGACACCGTGAACAAGCACGGCGGGTTCGTCAACAAGTTCCAGGGCGATGCGGCGCTGGCCATCTTCGGCGCCCCCATCGAGCACCCGGATGCCTCCGGCGCCGCGCTGGCGGCCTCCCGTGAACTCCACGACGAGCTGGTGAATGTGCTGGGGCAGAACGAGTTCGGCATCGGCGTCTCCGCCGGCCGGGCGATCGCCGGACACATCGGAGCACAGGCCCGGTTCGAGTACACCGTCATCGGCGACCCGGTGAACGAGGCCGCCCGGCTCACCGAGCTGGCCAAGCTGGAGGAGGGCCATGTGCTCGCCTCCGCCATCGCGGTCAGCGGCGCGCTGGACGCCGAGGCGCTGTGCTGGGACGTCGGCGAGACCGTGGAACTGCGCGGGCGCACGGCCCCGACACAGCTGGCGCGGCCGGTCAGGCCTTTTTCGCGGCCTTCTTAGCCGGCGCCTTCTTGGCGGCGGTCTTCTTGGCCGCGGCCTTCTTCGCCGGAGCCTTCTTGGCGGCCTTCTTCACCGGACCACGGGCCCGACGGTCGGCCAGCAGCTCAGAGGCCCGCGCGTCGGTGATCGACAGCACGTCATCGCCCTTGCGCAGGCTGGCGTTGGTCTCCCCGTCGGTGACGTAGGGGCCGAACCGGCCGTCCTTGATCACCATCGGCTTCTCCGACACCGGGTCCACCCCGAGTTCGCGCAGCGGCGGGGTGGCAGCACCCTGACGGCCGCGCCGCTTGGGTTCGGCGTAGATCTTCAACGCCTCGTCGAGGGTGATGGTGAACATCTGTTCCTCGGTGGCCAGCGATCGAGAGTCGGTGCCGCGCTTCAGATATGGCCCGTATCGGCCGTTCTGCGCGGTGATCTCTTCCTTGCTCTCGGGGTCGACTCCGACCACCCGCGGCAGCGACAGCAGCTTGAGCGCGTCCTCGAGGGTGACGGTCTCCAGATCCATCGTGCGCAGCAGCGAACCGGTGCGCGGCTTCGGACCGGTGGGCTTCTTGCCCTTCTTCGCCGGGCTGCCCGCCTCCCCGTCATCCGGGGGCTCGGGCAGGATCTCGGTGACGTAGGGCCCGAATCGTCCGTCCTTGGCCACGATCTCGTGCCCGGTCTCCGGATCGACACCGAGCGAGCGGCCCTCTTGCGGTGTGGCGAAAGCCTTTTCGGCGAGCTCGAGGGTGAGCTCGTCGGGCGTCAGCTCATCCTTGAGGTTGGCACGCTGCGGCTTGAGTTCACCCGGATTGTCCGGGTCGGCGATCATCCGCTCCAGGTACGGCCCGTTGCGGCCGACCCGGACATTTACGGCGCGCCCCTCGGCATCGTCGAACAGCTTGATGGAGTTGACCTCTCGGGCATCGATGCCCTCCAGGTTGCCGCCGACGAGCTGCTTGAGCCCACCTTCGCGGGCGATCGACCCGTCCACCCCGTGCTCGCCACCGAAGTAGAAGTTGTTGAGCCAGTTGGTCCGTCGCTCATTACCGGCAGCGATCTCGTCGAGCTCGTCCTCCATCGCGGCGGTGAAGTCGTAGTCGACCAACCGGCTGAAATGCTGTTCCAGCAGCCCGATCACCGCGAAGGCCACCCAGGACGGCACCAGCGCGCTGCCCTTCTTGTGGACGTAGCCGCGGTCCTGGATCGTCTTGATGATCGAGCTGTAGGTCGACGGGCGGCCGATGCCCAGGTCTTCCAGCGCCTTGATCAGCGAGGCCTCGGTGTAGCGGGCCGGGGGCGAGGTGGTGTGCCCGTCGGCGGTCAGGTCCGCGGCGTCGACCCGCTGGCCCTGGGTCAGGTTGGGCAGACGGCTCTCCGCGTCGTCGGCCTCACCACCGGCCTGTTCGTCCAGGCTCTCGACGTAGGCCTTCAGGAAACCCGGGAAGGTGATGGTGCGCCCCGAGGCGTTGAACACCACCTGCTCACCGGCGGCTGCCGTACCGGCGATCCGCAGGCTCAGCGTGGTGCCGCGGGCATCGGCCATCTGCGAGGCCACCGTGCGCTGCCAGATCAGCTCGTAGAGCCGGAACTCGTCGGTGTCCAGGGCGCTGTGCAGCTGGCCGGGCGTCTGGAACACGTCACCGGCGGGGCGGATCGCCTCGTGGGCCTCCTGCGCGTTCTTCACCTTGCGGGTGTACTGCCGCGGGGTGGGGTGCACGTACTCCTGGCCGTAGAGCTGACCGGCCTGGGTGCGGGCGGCGTTGATCGCCGACTCGGACAACGTGGTCGAGTCGGTACGCATGTAGGTGATGTAGCCGTTTTCGTACAGCCGCTGCGCGATGCTCATGGTGCGCTCGGAGGAGAAGCGCAGCTTGCGGCCGGCCTCCTGCTGCAGCGTCGAGGTCATGAACGGCGGGTAGGGCTTGCGGGTGTAGGGCTTCTGCTCCACCGAGGCGACGGTCAACTGCGCCCCGCGCAGACCGCCGGCCAGCGCCGCCGCGGCGGCCTCGTCGAGCACCAGCACTTCTTCGGGGCGTTTGACCGCGCCGAGCGAGTCGAAGTCACGTCCGGTCGCCACCCGGCGCCCGTCGACGGTGTTCAGCTTCGCGGTGAACTTCGGCGGGGCGGCCTGCGGGTCGGACACGCTGGCGTCCAGCTCGGCGGTGACGTCCCAGTAGCCGGCACTGCGGAAGGCCATCCGCTCACGTTCGCGCTGGACGATGATGCGGGTCGCCACCGACTGCACGCGGCCGGCCGACAGCTTGGGGGCCACCTTCTTCCACAGCACGGGTGAGACCTCGTAGCCGTAGAGCCGGTCCAGGATGCGCCGGGTCTCCTGCGCGTCGACCAGGTCGATGTCCAGGTCACGCGGGCTTTCCGCGGCGGCCCGGATGGCCGGTTCGGTGATCTCGTGGAACACCATCCGCTTGACCGGGATGCGCGGTTTGAGCGTTTCGAGCAGATGCCAGGCGATGGCCTCGCCCTCACGGTCACCGTCCGTCGCGAGATAGAGCTCGTCGACGTCCTTGAGCAGGCTCTTGAGCTCGGTGACGGTGCTCTTCTTGTCCGGGCTGACGATGTAGAGCGGTTCGAAGTCCGCATCGACGTTGACGCCGAGCCGCGCCCACGGTTCGGACTTGTACTTCGCCGGCACATCGGCGGCCGCCCGGGGCAGGTCACGGATGTGGCCCCGGGAGGATTCGACGATGTAATTGGAGCCGAGGTAGCCCGCAATCTTACGTGCTTTAGTGGGCGACTCGACAATCACGAGCCGCCGAACGTTACCGGCGCCTGCCCGGCTCCGGTCGTCGTCAGCCACCTTCTTCTACTCTCCACTTCAGCTGTTGCCAAAACGCCGTGCGGCGCCCTGGCAACTGACAATTTCGCATCCTGGGCGGGCATGTGCAAACTGGCTCGCCCGCCGGACGTCCTTATATTCGCGGCCAATGTGCGAACGCGTCAGGGTCGTCCGGCGGTTCCCCGACGTTCTCTACCAGCCGTGACAGCCGCCGCCTGCCACTGATGCGCAACCCCGGACGCGACCCGCGGGTACCGATCAGAGTCGGGGCGATTCCCACCCGCATCAGCGCCGACGCCAGCGCGGCGTGCGTGTCCGGTGCGTGCGGGTCCAATCCCAGCAAGTAGCGATCATCGGTTTCGGGTTGCCCCGCGGCCACTGTCCAGGCCCGCAGCTCGCGCGCGCCGGGCACCCACTGGGCCGGCACCGTCTTCACCGCGCCGCGCGTCCAGTCCCGGGCGATGCCCACCAGGCGGCTGTCCATCCCGGTGCGCACCAGCGGGGTGTTCTCGTCGGTGCGGGCGATCTCGGGTGTCAGCCCGACCTCGGTGATCATCGCGGCCAGTTCCCGGGCCCGCCACAGCTGGTCGACCACGACGGACAGCCGTGCCTCGCCCGCGCTGATCACCACCTGACCATGGGCAGCCAGCAGCCCGGTCAGGTCGGCGACGGCGGGCGGCACCGATTCTGCCGAGAAGAAGGACAGCTGGCTCACCTGACCGACACTATCGGCGTTCGATACGAAAACACCCCCGGCTCGGCCGGGGGTGTCCTCCTAGTGCGGTGGCTCAGACGGCGCGGACGCCGGTGGCCTGCGGCCCCTTGGGGCTCTGGCCGACCTCGAACTCCACCTTCTGGTTCTCCTCCAGGGTGCGGAAGCCCGAACCCTGGATTTCCGTGTAGTGGACAAAGACGTCAGCGGAGCCGTCCTCGGGGGCGATGAAGCCGAAGCCCTTCTCCGCGTTGAACCACTTCACAGTTCCCTGTGGCATCTTTCGTACATTCCTTCTCTTACCGGGTGCGGTTCACCGACTTCCGGTGTACCGGGCCCGTTCCGACCGCCATACCAACGCGTGTGTCGCCGGAACTCGACCCGACCTACAACCTCGCAGGAACCGCGATCGCAACGTATCGATCCTGCGGGTGCTGAAACACGAACACAGAAGCTGCGACCACGTTCAGTCAACCATGTTCAAGGCCCCAGCGACAGTCTTCAAAATGATCATGTAGTTAACAATTGACCTGGGTACACACGAAAACGATCTTGAAAGGCGACCCTTGTCTGATTCCGGGACGCATTCTGGGTCCGATTTCGGCCGGGACCTGCTGACTCGGGCGATCGAGGGCACCGACCCGGACGAGCATCCGGTGCGCCACGTCGAGGACCTGCCGCCCAGGCGCGGGGCCACCCGGGACTGGCCGCGCTGGGCCGATCCGGACCTGGTCGCCGCATTCGCCGACCGGGGCGTCCGCGCCCCGTGGTCGCATCAGGTGGACGCCGCGGACCTTGCTCATGCCGGCCGGCACGTCGTGCTGTCCACCGGCACCGCGTCGGGCAAGTCGCTGGGCTACCAGCTACCCATCCTCACCGCGTTGGCCGCCGACCCGCGGGCCCGCGCGCTGTACCTGTCCCCGACCAAGGCACTCGGCCACGACCAGTTGCGTGCCGCGCAGGCATTGACCGATGCGCTGCCCCGGCTCCGCGATGTGGCACCCAGCGCCTACGACGGGGACGCCACCACCGATCTGCGCCGGTTCGCGCGGGAACGGTCGCGCTGGATCTTCTCCAATCCGGACATGATCCACCTGTCCCTGCTGCGCAATCACCCGAAATGGGCGGTCTTCCTGCGGAATCTGCGCTACATCGTGGTCGACGAATGCCACTACTACCGCGGCATCTTCGGTTCCAATGTGGCCCTGGTGCTGCGCCGCCTGCTGCGCCTGTGCGAGCGGTACTCCGGCTCGCCGACGGTGATCTTCGCCAGTGCCACCACCGCGTCGCCGGCCGATACCGCCTCCGAACTGATCGGGCAGACCGTCACCGCGGTGACCGAGGACGGCTCCCCGCAGGGCGGGCGGACCGTCGCGCTCTGGGAGCCGGCCCTGCTGCCCGATCTGGTCGGCGAGAACGGGGCGCCGGTACGCCGGTCCGCCGGCGCCGAGGCCGCCCGGGTGATGGCCGACCTGATGGCCGAGGGGGCGCGCACCCTGACCTTCGTCCGGTCCCGGCGCGGCGCCGAACTGACCGCGCTGGGCGCCCGGGCCCGGCTCGAGCAGGTGGCCCCGGACCTGGCCGAGTACGTCGCGTCCTACCGGGCCGGGTACCTCGCCGAGGACCGCCGAGCCCTGGAGCACGCGCTGTCCGAGGGGGAACTGCGCGGCCTGGCCACCACGAACGCCCTGGAGCTGGGTGTCGACATCGCCGGGCTGGACGCGGTGGTGCTGGCCGGCTTCCCGGGCACCGTCGCCTCGTTCTGGCAGCAGGCCGGACGGTCCGGTCGGCGCGGGCAGAGCGCGCTCATCGTGATGATCGCCCGCGACGACCCACTGGACACCTACCTGGTGCACCACCCGCACGCATTGCTGGACAAACCCATCGAACGGGTGGTCATCGACCCGCGGAATCCGTATGTCCTGGGCCCGCAGCTGCTCTGCGCCGCCACCGAACTGCCGCTCACCGACGTCGAGGTCAGAGCCTGGGACGCCGATGCGGTCGCCGCGACGCTGATCGACGACGGTCTGCTGCGCCGCCGCCCCGGCGGGTATTTCCCGGCGCCGGGCGTGGATCCGCACCCGGCGGTCGACATCCGCGGCTCCACCGGCGGCCAGATCGCGATCCTGGAAACCGGGACCGGTCGGGTGCTGGGCACCACCGGCACCGGTCAGGCCCCCGCGACGGTGCACCCCGGCGCGGTCTACCTGCACCAGGGCGAGACCTACGTGGTCGACGATCTGGACTTCGAGGACGGCATCGCCCTGGTGCACGCCCAGGATCCCGGGTACACCACCTCGGCCCGCGAGATCACCGACATCGCGGTGACCGGCGACGGCGAGCTGAGCAGCCACGGACCGGTGACCGTCGGTGTCGTCCCGGTGTCGGTGTCCAACACCGTCACCGGGTACCTGCGGCGCGCGCTGGACGGCGAGGTGATCGACTTCGTCGAACTCGAGATGCCCACCCGCACCCTGGACACCGTCGCCGTGATGTGCACGATCACGCCGGAAGCATTGGCCGACAACGGCATCGAATCGCTGTCGGTGCCCGGCGCGCTGCATGCGGCCGAACACGCAGCGATCGGGCTGCTGCCGCTGGTGGCCAGTTGCGACCGCGGCGACATCGGTGGCGTGTCGACGGCGGTCGGGCCCGGGCCCGGAGCCACCGCCGGGTTACCGACGATCTTCGTTTACGACGGGTATCCCGGCGGCGCCGGTTTCGCCGAACGGGGCTACCGGCAGATCCAGACCTGGTGGGCGGCAACCGCAGCGGCGATCGAGGCGTGCGAGTGCCCCTCCGGTTGCCCGTCCTGTGTGCAGTCCCCGAAATGCGGCAACGGCAACGATCCGCTGGACAAGGCGGGCGCGGTGCGGGTGCTCCGCCTGGTACTCGACGCGCTGGCGCGACACTGATACCGCGCTTCGGCCCACCCCTCGGTGACCGCCACCCCCAGCGCGCCGAGCCCGGACCTACTTAGAAGACGGTCGGACAACGCGATCCGTCTTCATCCCCCAACCATTTTGGCGCGCCGGAAAAACTACCCCTGACCGGCTCTTACCGCAATCGTATGGAGGGACCGCGACCGCACCGGACCAGAAATCCGGGGCTTGTGACCAGCAAGTTTCTACGAATTCCGCAGGCTGAGCAAATACCGGCTGCCGTACCGCCGGCCGCTAAACTGCCTCCCATGAACCACGACTGGTTGCTCGTGGAGACGCTCGGAGACGAACCTGCTGTGGTTGCGCAGGGCCCCAGAACCAAGAACCTGGTACCGACCAGCAGCTTTCTCCGCCGAAATCCACATCTGATGACCATCGAGTCGGCCATCGGCGAGACGGTGCGCGCCGGGCACGCACTGAGCATCATCACCCCCAAACACGACCGCGTGATTCGTACCGAGGTGGTGTGCATGAGTGACGGGGTGGTCCACGGGGTGCACCTCTGGGTGGGGCCGCCGGACGCCGAGCCACCGGAACGTCCGATCCCCGGTCCGTTGAAATGGGACCTGACCACCGGCATCGCCACCGACACCCCGGAATCGCTGGCCAACGCCGGCCGGGATGTCACCGTCGAGGCCACCCACGGCCGGGCGTTCGCCGAGGATCTGCCGGCCCGGGCGTTGAACCCCAACGAGTCCAAGGTGCTGTCCATGGTGATCAAGGCCAAGCCGGGCCTGCAGCTGTGCAGCACCTGGGATGTCACCGACTACCGCGGCGAGCGGATCACCGTCGGCTTCGTCGCCCGCGCCGTCCAGGAGCAGCAGGAGGACGGCAGCGACCGGCTGATCTGCCGGGCGATGAACTGGCGCAGTGTGCGCGAGGGGCCGGTGGTGCGACCGGACGATCTCGCCCAGCGCATCCTGAACGGGCTGGCCGCACCGGGTGTGCACCGCGCGTTGGTCGACCTGAATCACTGGCGGTTGCTCAAATGGCTGGACCGCCCGGCCCCGTTCTACGACTGGCGCGCCCTCGACGGTGACGTACCGGCGCTGCATCCCGAGGATTTCGGCCAGACGCAGCGCATGCGGGCCGAGATCGCCGGCGGCCCGACCGCGCGGGTGCTGCGCCTGCCCGCCGTGGGCGGGGGCTACACCCCGGTGCACGTCACGGCCAACATGGTGCAGATCGACGAGGACACCCATGCCGCCCTGCTGTCCATGCGGTTGCCCACCGAGGAGGAACTCGCCGCGTCGCGCGACGATGCCGACCCCTCGTCCCGGGCCGGCCTGAAATCACTGCTGCGCCTGGGTAAGTCGACCGACGCCACGGACTAATCGGCCGGGCCGGCGCGAGCCCGGGCGGACGCCCGCCAGCCCGGCACCCCGGCCGCCGCCTCCACGGTGACGACCGCGTCCAGGCCGTGCACGGTGCAGTCGGTGACCGCGGTGTGCACCGCGGTGGCCACCGATGCTGCGCGGGCGCAGGCGACCTGGCGTCCGGCCGCCACCCACGCCGCCGCCGAGAGTGCGGCCAGATCCGCGGCGGACTGGGCCCGGTGCCGCGCGATGACCACAGACCCCAGCACCGCCACCCCGATCGTCACGGCCAGCAGCACCACCACCATCGCCAGCGCAGTCAGGCTCGCCGACCCGGTGTCCTCAGCGGCCCGGCTCCGCGGCCGACACCGCCTCGGCCGCGATGGTGATCCCCGGCAGCAGCGGCGATCTCGTGCTGACCCGGGCGACCAGCGTTTCACCGTCCCGCCGGACCGAGACCACCGCCCCGTCCGGTCCGGCCCGGCGCGCCGCGGCCACCCCGTCGTCTCCGCGGGCGGCCAGCCGGGCCGCCTCACGGGCCGCGTCGACGCACCGGATCTGCAGCACCACCGCATTGAGCCCGGCCAGGCACACCACCAGCACCGCGACCAGCGCGGCGATGGCGAACGCCGCCTCGACGGTGACCGCACCGCTGTCACCGGTCAGACGTTGGTGTTCAGCGCGCGACTGATGATCTTCGACAGGGCGCTGACGATCGAGTCGCCGGTCACCACCGTGTACAGAATCGCCCCGAACGCCGCGGCGGCAATGGTACCGATGGCGTATTCGACCGTGCTCATCCCGGATTCGTCCACCACGGCGAGCATGAGCCGCGCCCGGATCTCCCGAATAATGCTTCCTACCATCATGTTTCCCTTTCACCACAAACCCGACCACATCACGTCGCCGGCCAGCCCGGCGACCACCGGGACGATGCCCAGGCAGATGAACGCCGGCAGATAGCAGAGCCCGAGCGGGCCGGCGATGAGCACCGAGGCGCGCTGGGCTGCCGCGTCGGCCGCGGCCCCGGCGTCGACGCGGACCTGCTCGGCCAGCTCGGTCACATTGGTGGCCAGCGCCGCACCGGAACTCGCCGAGCGCCGCGCCAGCCGCGCCAGCACCGCACCGTGCCGATCGCCGTCGGCACCGGGGTCGGCCCAGGCGCGTTCGGATCCGGCGCCGAGGGCCAGCAGATGCGCCGCCCGGCCGAGCTGACCGGCCAGTGCAGGCGGCGCCAATTCGGCTGCGGCAGCGGCCGCGGAGGCCGTCGCCATGCCCGCGGACAGACAGGCGGCCAGCACATCGAAACAGGAAGCCGCCGCGAGCGGATCGGTCGGCCGGACGCGGGCCGCATCCGCGCACGGTGCTCCCCGGACCGGCGCCCGCCCGGCGCCCAGCAGCAGCGCGGCAGCGAGAAGCACAGCAGCCCAACTCATATCGGTAGCCCCGCGACGATCCGGTCCGACCAGTACAGGCCCAGACACGACAACGCGATCCCGATCACCAGCAGCACGCCTCCCGGGCCTCCGGAGAACAGGAAACCCAGCGGGTCCGCACCGATCAGCTGTCCCAGCGCGATCCCGAGCACCGGCATGCCGGCCAGCACCGCGGCGGTCGTCCGTGCTCCGGCCAGCCCGGCGTCCACCCGGGCCCGGAATCTGTCCCGTTCCACGATGTCGTGCTGGGCAGCCCGCATCAGGGTCGCGATCGCCAGACCGTGTGTGGCCGCCAGCTGCCAACACACCGCCAGCCGTTCCCAACTGTCCGGGAGCGGGGACCGTGCGGCGACCGCGCGCAGGCCGGTCGCCACATCCGCGCCGAGCCGTCCCCGCGCGGCGACCATGAGCAACCGCTCCCCGACGTCACCACCGAGTTCGGCACCCGCCGCACCGAACGCCGACACCGGATGTGCGCCGGCCCGCAGCTCACCGGCCACCATGTCCAGGCCGTCGCGGAGCGCGGCCGATTCGGCAGACCGCCGGCGACGGACGGCCGCCGCGCGCCGGCGGGCGAACAGGGTGATCGCGAGCAGGGCCGCCGCGAGCAACACCGTCGCCGGCAACAGGAGGGCGGCACCGAGCACCACCGGCACCGCCGCGGCCCGCACCGTCCACGCGCTGGGTTTCCAGGCCCGCTGCGCCCCGGCCAGCCTGGTCCGTGCGGGTGCCGGCGTCACCAGCAGTGCCGCGGCCAGCAGCACGGCCGCGGCGGTCACCGGATGCCCCGTTCCGCGAGACGGGAGCTGAGCATCGTTGCGCCGGGCCCGAATCCGCGGTCGGCGTGCCATGCGGTGCGCGCCTGCACCCACCCATCGGGTCCACGATGCAGTACCGCGATCTCCGCGAGCCGGCGCTTCCCCAGGACATCACGATCGACCTGCAAGATTACCTGCACCGCGGCGGCGAGCTGACTGTGCAGGGCGGCCCGGTCCAGTCCGCCGAGGCCGGCGAGCGCTTCCAGCCGGGCGGGCACCTCGGCGGCGCTGTTGGCATGCACGGTGCCGGCTCCGCCGTCATGCCCGGTGTTCAGCGCGGTGAGCAGATCCACCACCTCGGCGCCGCGCACTTCCCCCACCACGATGCGATCCGGGCGCATCCGCAGGGCCTGGCGCACCAGGTCGCGGACGGTGATCTGACCGACGCCCTCGATGTTCGCGCCGCGGGCGACCAGCTTGACCACGTGTGGATGCCGGGGCGCGAGTTCGGGTGCGTCCTCGACGCAGACGATGCGCTCGTGCGCGGCGACCGCGCCCAGCGTGGCCGCGAGCAGCGTCGTCTTCCCGGCTCCGGTACCGCCGCAGATCAGGAAAGCCAGCCGGCCGGCGATGATCCGGTGCAGCAGCTCCAGCGCGGGCCCGGCGATCGCACCACCGGACGCCAGCGCGGCGAGGTCTTGCCGGGCGGGACGCAGGATCCGCAGGGATATGCAGGTGCCGCCGACCGCGACCGGTGGCAGCACGGCATGCAGCCGCACCGAATCCGCACCGAGGCAGCTGAGCTGGCCGTCCACCCAGGGCTGGCTGTCATCGAGGCGACGGCCGGCCACCAGTGCTAGGCGCTGGGCCAGTCGGCGCACCGAATCCTCGTCGTCGAAACGGATCGAGCTGCGCCGCAATCCGTTTCCGTCGTCGACCCACACCGCGTCGGGCGCGGTGACCAGCACATCGGTGGTGGTCTCACCGCGCAGCAGCGGGTCCAGGATGCCCGCGCCGGTCAGCTCGGTCTGCAGGATCCGCATACCGGCCAGTACCTCGGTATCCCCGAGCAGACCGCCGGATTCCGCGCGGATCGCCGCGGCTACGATCCCGGGCCGCAGTGGTGCCCGTTCGGCGGCGAGCCGCTCCCGGACCCGCTCGATCAGTGATCCGGTGTCGGTCATGATGCGGTCTGTCCGACTAGCACGCCCATGACACGGTTCGCGGCCCGCGTCAGCGGGGAGCGGGCGCGCATCCGCAACCCACCGCGCTCCACCGCGTCGGCCAGCCCGGGCTGCGGCCGCATGGTGGCCAGAACCGGCAGTCCCACGGTGGCCGCGACGTCCGCGGCCCGCAGCCCACCGGGCGCCGGGCCACGCACCACCAGACCGACGTTCGGATTCACGGACTTCACCCATCCGGCGACGGTGCCTGCGGCCGCGGCGGCCCGCACATCCGCCGGCACCACCATCGCCACCAGATCCGCGGTTTCCAGCGCGGTTTCGGCGGCCGGGGTCACCCGGCGGGGGACGTCGCAGACCACCGTCACCCCGGCGCGCCGGCCCGCATCGATGACGGCGCCCAGCGGGCCGGCCTCGACCTCGCCGCCGCCCCGGCCGCCGGAGAGCACGGTGACCCCGTGCCGGTGTGGCAGCGCCGCCTGCAGCGCGTCGAAACCCAGCCGGCCGTCCCGCAGGGTCAGGTCCGGCCACCGCAGGCCCGGCGTGCTCTCGGTCCCCATCGCCAGGTCGATGCCACCGCCCCACGGGTCGAGGTCGATCAGCAGGCACCGGGGCGCCGACTGTGCCAGTGCCACCGAGAACAGCGAGGCGCCCGCTCCACCGCATCCGCCCAGCGTCGCCAGCACCATCCCGCGGCCGGCGTTCGAGCTGTTGTCCTGCCCGGCCGCCGCCAGCAGGTCGACGAGCACCTCGTCCTGCTGAGGCAGCCGGATGACCTGTTGTGCGCCGATCGACACCGCTGCCTTCCAGTCCTCGACGCCGGGGGCGGCCGATCCGACGACCAGGACCCGATCGCGCCGGGGCAGCGCTTCGGCGGAAAACCGGTCGACCGACGGCGTGTCGAGGACAACGGCCTGCGCGTTCATCCAGACCGCGCGGCTGGACGGGCGGTGGGCGTGCACCACCCGGACCCCCGTCGCGGCGGCCACCCGGTCGACGTCGTCACGCAGCACCGGATCATCGATCAGAGCCAGCACCGCCGCGGTTGTCGCCATGGAATCACCGTGCAGAATCGCCCGTCCGGGCACCAGCGGTCGCCGCCGATCTGTGCATGAACGGGCGATTGTGGGAAACCCAGGGACCTTCGCCGGCGTCCGCCGACGTTGTGCAACGTACGTAGAAAATAGCGTTCCGCAACGATCATGAACCGCGCGGACGGAACCGACCGATCAGGCCGAATCAGCGAATTTTGTCCCGAAAAAGGGACGACCCCCGCCAGGGGGGGAGGAGGCGGAGGTCGTCGTGTATCAGCCCCGGGGGGTCGGGCTGATCCACACTCGGCTACAGCCGAGTAAGGCCCACTATACACACGGAAATGCCCGGTCGCGCAAGTAGCAATCCAGGACGTTTGCCGTAAATGCGAAAAATTGTGCAGTTTACGACACGTGTCGTGACCTGCCACTTTCCCAGCGTTGGGAAACCCGTCCCTGGGCCTGCACCTATGCTGTGACGCGTGACGGCATCCAATGGGCACGCCGACGAATCAGGCGTGCCGGAACCCGCAGCACCCTCCGGCCAACCGGTCCGCACAGCCGCCTTTTTCGATCTTGACAAGACAGTCATAGCAAAGTCGAGCACCCTGGCGTTCAGCAAACCGTTCTTCGATCAGGGGCTACTGAACCGCCGCGCGGTACTCAAGTCCTCCTACGCTCAGTTCCTGTTCCTGATGTCGGGCGCCGACCACGACCAGATGGATCGGATGCGGACCTACCTGACGAACATGTGCACCGGCTGGGACGTCGAGCAGGTGCGTTCGGTGGTCGGCGAGACGCTGCACGAGATCGTCGACCCGCTGGTCTTCGCCGAGGCCGCGAACCTGATCGCCGACCACAAACTGTGCGGCCGCGACGTCGTGGTGGTGTCGGCCTCCGGCGAGGAGATCGTCGCGCCGATCGCCCGCGCGCTCGGCGCGACCCACGCGATGGCCACCCGAATGGTGGTCGAGGACGGCAAGTACACCGGCGAGGTCGCGTTCTACTGCTACGGCGAAGGCAAGGCCGAGGCGATCCGCGAGCTCGCCGCCCGGGAGGGCTACTCGCTGGAACACTGCTACGCGTACTCCGACTCGATCACCGATGTGCCCATGCTCGAATCGGTCGGGCACCCGTCGGTGGTCAATCCGGACCGCGGCCTGCGCAAGGAGGCGGCCACCCGAGGCTGGCCGGTCCTGACCTTCAGCCGGCCGGTGTCCCTGCGCGATCGGCTGCCCGCACCGTCGGGCGCCGCCGTGGCCACCACCGTGGCAGTCGGGCTCAGCGCCCTGGCCGGCGGGGCACTCACCTACTCCGTGCTCCGCAAGATTCTGCCCCGCACCGTTACCCGCTGGTAGCTGGACGGTCCGCCGTAACGATCCGGATTCACCCCCGGTTGATACTTGATGTGACCGCGGTCACGTAGTACAAAGGAGGCACGGAAGCTCGACGAGGCCAAGGCCACATCGGAAGAGAAGATGTGATCTCCCGACTCAGGCTTCCCAGCACGGATCCCCGGTACCCACGCGGAGCACATGCCGCGGAATAGGCAGAAGCGTTGTGGGCCTGCGGAATTGCGAGAAGCGAATGACGTCGACGACTCCTTGGGTGGGGTCGCAGTCATAGCGCACCGGAAGAACGCCGAGGCCACCCACACAACCCACCTGAGCACGCATGGTAACCGGAGTCCGTGCTAGCGGGCGGCGAGCCGAATCAGACGAGAGTCTGACCTCGGATCGTCGCCCGCTTCATTTGCTGGACTGGGCGATCGAAAGCGCTTCGCGCGCACCGGCAAGCAGCCCCTGACTGCTGAGCACCAGCCACGCGCCCAACCCGTTCGGGGTTCCCGACGCGAATCCACGGGCCGCCGCCCGGTAGT
This sequence comes from Mycobacterium sp. AMU20-3851, assembly GCF_043974665.1. Classification (NCBI taxonomy): domain Bacteria; kingdom Bacillati; phylum Actinomycetota; class Actinomycetes; order Mycobacteriales; family Mycobacteriaceae; genus Mycobacterium; species Mycobacterium sp. AMU20-3851. Next base: position 398,405 of record NZ_CP146371.1, on the reverse strand, counting down.
TGCCCGACTGCTTCATCCAGAACATCTCCGGCACGCCGAGACCGTGCGGATCCAAACCGGTCGACATCGTGATGAGCCGGGACACCGCCCGTGCCACCACCCCGTCGGCGGTACCGAAGGGCGCCAGCGTCAACAGCTCCCCGTGCGCGACGGCCGCCAGCACGAAGGCCGGCACATTGGTTCCGCCGGTGACCAACTCGGCCAGCATCTCCAGCCGCGGTCCCACCTCGGGCGCCGACCGCGGCCGTCCCAGGTGCTCGTCGTCGACCAGATCCGCGGCGGCCAGCGCGTGCAGCCGCGCCAGCGCCTGCAGCGGTGCGCGTTGCCAGACACCGGTCAGCGCGGTGGCCCCACCCTCCAGGGCTTCGGACACCCGCAACGCACCGGCCAGCACCGGGTCGGGTTGGCCGTCCTCGGACAGGTTCAGGGATCCACCGTCGAGCACCGAGGACGCCCGCGCCGCCCGCAGCGAGGCTTCGGCCGCGGTGGCCGGCCAGCCGCGCAGGTTGGTGCGGTGCCGGTGGGCCCGACCGAGCTCCTCGCGGGCCTCCTCTCCGGCGGCCGCGACCCCCTCGAGGGCAACCAGCGGGGCGAGTGGATCGGTCATTTCGACCACGCTAGTCGACCGCTGGGCTCGCAATCTCCGACGCTCGGCGCAGCACGCGCGCCGCCCGCAGGGCTTTCTGTGACGACCCAACGCCGGTGCAACCCCCGGTGACTAGAGTCACAGCCATGAGCAACTCCGCGTACCCGCCGCCCGCCGACTTCGCGGCCAACGCCAACGCCACCGCCGCCCTTTACGAGGATGCCGAGCGCGATCGGCTGGCCTTCTGGGCCGAGCAGGCCAACCGGCTGTCCTGGCAGACCCCGTTCGTCGAGGTGCTGGACTGGTCGAACGCGCCGTTCGCGAAGTGGTTTGTCGGCGGCAAGCTCAATGTCGCCTACAACTGCGTGGACCGCCACGTCGAGGCCGGCAACGGCGACCGGGTAGCCATCCACTGGGAGGGTGAGCCGGTCGGCGATGCCCGCTCCATCACCTACGCCCAGCTCCAGGACGAGGTGAACCAGGCCGCCAACACCCTGGCCGAACTCGGTCTGCAAGCCGGCGACCGGGTCGCCATCTACATGCCGATGGTGCCGGAGGCGATCGTTGCCATGCTGGCCTGCGCGCGCCTGGGTGCCATGCACAGCGTCGTCTTCGCCGGCTTCTCGGCGAGTGCGCTCAAGGCACGTATCGAGGATGCTTCGGCCAAGATCGTCATCACCTCCGACGGCCAGTTCCGCCGCGGTAAGGCCGCCCCGCTGAAGGCCGGTGTCGACGAGGCCCTCGACGGCCTCGGCGATGCCAGCCCGGTGCAGCACGTTCTGGTGGTGCGCCGCACCGGAATCGAGGTGCCCTGGACCGACGGCCGCGATCTGTGGTGGGACCAGACCGTGCCCAAGGCCTCCACCGAGCACACGCCGGAGGCCTTCGATTCCGAGCAGCCGCTGTTCCTGCTCTACACCTCGGGCACCACCGGCAAGCCCAAGGGCATCGTGCACACCTCCGGTGGCTACCTGACCCAGGCCTCCTACACCCATCACAACGTCTTCGACCTGAAACCGGAGACCGATGTCTATTGGTGCACAGCCGATATCGGCTGGGTGACCGGACACACCTACATCGTCTACGGCCCGCTGTCCAACGGTGCCACCCAGGTGGTCTACGAGGGCACCCCGGCCAGCCCGGATGAGCACCGCCACTTCCAGATCATCGAAAAGTACGGTGTCACCATCTATTACACCGCGCCGACGGTGGTCCGCACGTTCATGAAGTGGGGCCGCGAGCTGGCCTTCGAACACGACCTGTCCAGCATCCGGCTGCTCGGCTCGGTCGGCGAGCCGATCAACCCGGAGGCCTGGCGCTGGTACCGCCTGGTGTTCGGCGCCGACACCGCCCCGATCGTGGACACCTGGTGGCAGACCGAGACCGGCGCGGTGATGATCTCACCCCTGCCGGGCGTGACCTCCTGCAAGCCCGGTTCGGCGATGACCCCGCTGCCCGGCATCTCGGCCAAGATCGTCGACGACGAGGGCAAGGATCTGCAGCCCGCCGCCGACGGCGACGAGCCGACCACCGGCTACCTCGTGTTGGACAAGCCCTGGCCGGCGATGCTGCGCGGCATCTGGGGCGACGACGAGCGGTTCAAGGAGACCTACTGGTCCCGGTTCGCCGAGCAGGGCTGGTACTTCGCCGGCGACGGCGCCCGTTACGGCAGTGACGGCGAGATCTGGGTGCTCGGCCGCATCGACGACGTGATGAACGTGTCCGGGCACCGGATCTCCACCGCCGAGGTCGAATCCGCTCTCGTCGGGCACGCCGGGGTGGCCGAGGCCGCCGTCGTCGGCGCCACCGACGAGCAGACCGGCCAGGGCATCTGCGCCTTCGTCATCCTGAAGAGCCACGCTGCCGAGATGAGCCACGAGCAGATGGTCGACGAGCTGCGCGCCGAGGTGTCCAAGGAGATCTCCCCGATCGCCAAACCCCGTGAGATCCATGTGGTTCCGGAGCTGCCCAAGACCCGCAGCGGCAAGATCATGCGACGGCTACTGCGCGATGTGGCCGAGGGCCGCGAACTCGGTGACACCTCAACCCTGGTCGACCCCAGCGTGTTCGAGGCGATCCGCGCCAGCAAGTAGCCGAAACCGGAACTAGGCCACCGGCACGAATCCCGTGCCGGGCCGGTTCTTGGCGGTGATGTCGGCCAGCACCGAGTTGATCGACATGGTGACCGCCGGCGTGTGCAGCGGAACGTACTTGACCACACAGGTCGGCAGTTCCTCGGTGAAGGCGCCGTGGATCATGCCGACGAGCCGGTTGTTCACGGTCACCGGGGCACCCGAGTCGCCGGGCTGCCCGCACACCTGATTGAGGATGGTGCCCGGGTCCTGTCCCGGTCCCCAGGTGACGCCGCAGGAGTATCCGGTGGTGCGGCCGAGCTTGCAGGCGACCTGACCGAACGACGGGTCCGGGGCGAGCCCGTCGATGCGGAACCCCTTGACGGTGTTCACCGGGCGCACCCGCTGCGCATCGAATTCGATGACGGCGTAGTCGAGGCTGTCGTTACCGGCGACCATGACGCCCAGGGTCCCGGCCGACGGCACCCCCTCGGCGGCGACCACGGCTCCGGGCCCTCCGCAGTGCGCCGAGGTGAAGCCGATGAGCTTGCCGCGGGCGTCGTGCCCGATCGCGGTCAGCGTGCAGAAGGCGTGACCGTCGATCACGATCCCGGATCCCCCACCGAGTTCCACCGGCCCGTCGGCCTGCGCCGCCGGAGCGGCCAGCAGGGCTGCACCGGCCAGCAGTGAAAACAAACGCGCCACGTACTGCCAGCGGTGCCTCAAGATCTCCCCGTTCAGTCGGTTCCGGCCATTCTATGTCGGCTGTAACGGACGACCCGGGGTCGGCAACTTTCCCCGTCGCTTCGCTCGCCCCAGGATCATGGCAACATAGCCCGCATGAGTAATGGGGACCGCAAGAACGGCGTACCAGCCACCGTGACGTCGATTCCGCTCGTCGATCCACACGCTCCCAAGGTCGACCCGTCCATCGGCGACCTGGTCAAGGACGCCACCGCACAGGTCTCGACGCTGGTGCGCGCCGAGGTGGAATTGGCCAAGGCCGAGATCACCCGCGACGTCAAGAAGGGCCTGACCGGCAGCATCTTCTTCATCGCGGCGCTGGTGGTGCTGTTCTACTCCACCTTCTTCCTGTTCTTCTTCATCGCCGAACTGCTCGATACCTGGCTGTGGCGCTGGGCGGCGTTCCTGATCGTGTTCGGCATCATGGTGCTGACCACGATCGCGTTGGCCCTCTTCGGTTATCTCAAGGTGCGCCGGATCCGCGGCCCGCGGCAGACCATCGAGTCGGTGAAGGAGACCAAGGAGGCGCTGACCCCGGGCCACGACCGGCCCGCGGAGGCACCGCGTCCCGCACTGACCACCGACCCGTCGGGCTGGTAGCCGACGCGTCATGCACGCCCGTCCGGATCCGTCGGTTGTGCGCATAGACGGACCGTGGCGGCACCTGCAGGTCCACGCCAACGGCATCCGCTTCCATGTGGTCGAATCCGCCGTGGCGGGCGACGCCCCGGCGCCCGACCGTCCCCTGGTGATCCTGCTGCACGGCTTCGGATCCTTCTGGTGGTCGTGGCGCCACCAGCTGCGCGGGCTGAGCGACGCGACGACAGGAGAGATCAGACCCCGGGTGGTGGCCGTCGACCTGCGCGGCTACGGCGGCAGCGACAAACCCCCACGCGGCTACGACGGGTGGACGCTGGCCGGTGACACCGCCGGCCTGGTGCGGGCTTTGGGCCACAGTTCGGCGACCCTGGTCGGCCACGCCGACGGTGGTCTGGTGTGCTGGGCCACCGCCCTGCTGCACCCGCGGGCCGTCGACGCCGTCGCGTTGGTGAGCTCACCGCATCCCGCCGCGCTGCGCGAATCGGTTCTCGCCGACTCCGCTCAGCGCCGGGCGCTGCTGCCCTGGCTGCTGCGTTACCAACTGCCCATCTGGCCGGAACGCAAACTGATGCGGCACAACGCGATCGAGGTCGAACGCGTGGTGCGCAGCCGCGCCGGGGACGCCTGGAAGGGCACCGAGGATTTCGCGGCGACGATCCGCCACCTGCGGGAGGCGATCCAGATCCCGGGTGCGGCGCACTCGACTCTGGAGTACCAACGCTGGGCGGTGCGCAGCCAGTTACGCGCCGAAGGGCGCCGCTTCATGCACTCGATGAAGAGACCGCTCACCGTTCCGCTGCTGCACCTACGCGGCCTGAGCGACCCCTACGTGCTGGCCGACCCGGTGCGCCGCACGCAGCTCATCGTGCCCAGCGGTCGATTCGTATCCATCGAGGGCGCCGGTCATTTCGCGCACGAGGAGACCCCGGGGCGGGTCAACGACGAGCTGACCGGGTTCCTCGGCGAGCTCTATTCCGGCTGACCGATGCAGGTGCCGGTCGGCACCGGCGTGGTGTTGCCGACCTTGAGCCGCTGCGGCAACACTTCCTGGGCGGTCAGCACGAACCCGGTGTCCGCGTCGTCGACGGCGGCACCGAACACCACGCCGAGCACCTTGCCGTCCTTGTCGATCATCGGACCGCCGGAATTGCCTTGTTTGACAGTCCCTCTGATGGTGTAGACGGTGCGGTTGACGGTCGTGGAGTTGTAGATGTCGGGACCGTTGAGCTCGATGGTCTCGCGCACCCGGGCCGGTGTCGCGGTGAAATCCCCGCCGCCCGGGTAGCCCATCACGATCGCATCGGTGGTCGGCTTGGCCTCGTAATCATCGAAAAGCAATGGCACCGAGGGCAGGTCCGGGACGGCCAGGATCGAGATGTCCTGGTTCGGATCGTAGGACACCACGCTGGCCTCATAGGACTCGCCGTTGACCTCGACGGTGACCGTCTCCGCCCCCGCCACCACGTGTGCGTTGGACATCACCCGGTTCGGTGCGATGACGAAACCGCTGCCCTCCAGCACCTTCTGGCAGCTCGGCGCAACCCCGCGGATCTTCACGACGCTGCCGCGGGTCGCCTCCACCACCGGCGACGCCGCCAGGCCCGCATCGGGTGCGTCCACCGCGACGACCGGAGTGCGGCTGAAGGGCTCCAGCACCGCGGGCAGCCCGGAGGTGTCCAGCAGGTTCGCCAGCCGGGTCGGCACCTTCTTCAGCCATTCCGGCGCGACCGCGTCGACCTCGCTGAGCACCTTCGATCCGCGGACCGCACCGGCCAGGGTCGGCTGGCTGGTCAGCGGGGTGGCCAGCAGCCAGGCCGCCACCAGCACCGTGACCAGTTGCAGCGCCGAACCGATCAGGGAGTCCACCGCCCGCAGCGCCGGATTGCGGATGGCGCTGCGCACCGCGCGCCCCAGCACGACACCGGCGATCTCGCCGATCACCACCAGAGCCAGGATGAGGAACAGCGTCGCGAACAGTTTGGTGCGGGGGCCGTCGATGCCGCCGACCACGTGCGGGGCCAACAGCACACCGGCGACCGCGCCGAGCACCACACCGACGAAGGACAGCAGCGAGCCGAGCGCACCCGAGCGCCATCCGGAGACCGCGGCCACGAAGGCGACGGCGAGGATGGCGAGGTCGAGCCACTGGGACGATGTCATTGTTGGGCCTCACCGTACTGGCTGGCGCCGCCAACCAGCGCCATTGCCTCGTCCAACTCGCGCACGTCGTCGGTATCCCAAGGTTGCGCCCACCCGGCGACGTCCAGCATCGCCGAGATCACCTGCCCGGTGAACCCCCACACCAGCATCTGGTTGAGCAGGAACGCCGGGCCGGCGAACCGGCTGGTGTTCGCCTCGCGGTACACCATCAACCGGTTTTCCGGATTGATGAAGGCGCGCAGCGGAACCCGCGCAACGATGGCCGCCTCGGCCGGGTCGACGACGCGGACCGGTCCGGGATCGGGCGAGTAGGCCAACACCGGCACCACATGAAATCCGGTCGGCGGGATGAACATCCGGTCCAGCACCGCCAGCGGTGCCAGCCGGTCGGTGTCCACGCCGGTCTCCTCACGGGCCTCGCGCAGGGCGGTGGACACCGGGCCGTCGTCCTCCGGATCCGACACCCCACCCGGGAATGCCGCCTGGCCCGAGTGGTTTCGCAGCGTGGACGCACGCACCGTGACAAGCAGGTCGGTCTCCGGTGGCGGACCGCCCGCGGGGGCATCGGCGGGGCCGGAGAACAACACCAGCACCGCGGCGTCGCGTTTGGTGCCCGCTCGGGTGGCGGATTCGTTGGCGGCGCTGATCGATGCCAGCACGTCGGCGGGCACCCGGCGGCGGTAGGCGTCCGGCACCGAGGTCACGTTGTCGACCAGGGGACGCAGCCAGGCAGGCGCAGCCTCCGGCGTGAGCAAGTTACCCAACCGGCACTCCTATCGAAGAATTCACCGCCGCAGCGATCTCGTCGGCGTCGGTGAACGGTCGCGGCAGGATTTCGGCCACGCTACCGTCCGCTGCCAGAACGACCGTCGCAGGCATCACGTTCGGAACCTTGAGTGCGGCGGCGACCAGGCGGCGCCCGTCCTGCAGGGTGGGCAGTCGCACGCCCAGCTCGGCGAGCCGCAGCAGGCCCGCCGTTTCGTTCTCGTCCTGGTGCACGGTCAGCACGGTGACCCGGTCGCCCATCCGCCGCTGGTACTCGGCCAGCGCCGGGAGTTCGTCCGCGCACGGTCCGCACCAGTAGGCCCACAGGTTGAGCACCACCGGACGTCCGGCCAGCGCCGGCGCCAGATCCACCGTGGTGCCATCCCCCGCGCATTCCAGGCTGATCCCGCGCAACGACTGCGGGCCGGGCGCCGCGCCGGCCGCCGGGCAGGGCGCCAGGTCGGCGCGCGCGCGGGGTTCGGCGAGGGCCTGTGGGGTGTCGGCGTCCCGGTGGTCCCGGGCGGCCGGCGCCCGGGCATCGTCTGATTGCGGGGTGCCGGTGTCGAGCTCACGCCACAACGCGTAGCCGAGCGCCACCAGGATGATCAGTACTGCCGCGGTCCAGCGGGCCGAACGGCTCACAGCCCGGCCAGCGCCAGCAGGTGCTCGGTCTCCGGACCTTTCACCAGGGCTGCCGCGGTCAGTTTGTCGGTGGGACCCGCCCCGAAGGACGGGCAGTCCTTGGCCAGCACGCACACCCCGCAGGCCGGGCGGCGGGCGTGGCAGACGCGGCGGCCGTGGAAGATCACGCGATGACTCAGCAGGGTCCATTCGCGGCGTTCGATCAGCTCGCCGACGATGTGCTCGACCTTCACCGGATCCTCTTCATCGGTCCACTGCCAGCGCCGGACCAGCCGGCCGAAGTGGGTGTCGACGGTGATGCCGGGGATGCCGAACGCGTTACCCAACACCACGTTGGCGGTCTTGCGGCCGATCCCGGGCAGCGTCACCAGGTCCTCGAGCTTGGCGGGCACCTCACCGTCGAATCGGGCCTCCAACTGCTGGCCCAAGTTGATCAGCGAGTTGGCCTTGTTTCGGTAGAAGCCGGTGGGCCGGATCAGCTCCTCGAGTTCGGTGCGGTCGGCCTGGGCGTAGGCCAGCGCGGTGGGGTACTTCCGAAACAGTGCCGGGGTGGTCAGGTTGACCCGCTTGTCCGTGCACTGGGCCGACAGGATGGTCGCCACCGTCAGCTCCAGCGGGGTGGTGAAGTCCAGTTCGCAGTAGACGTGCGGAAAGGCCTTCGCCAGGGTGCGATTCATCCGCCGGGCGCGCCGGACCAGCCCCAGCCTGGTCTCGGTCTTCGCGCTCACCCGGATCAGCGTACTGAAATGCTTGCCCGGACCCGGTGCCGACCGGTGACAAAACGTGATCCCGTTGAGACCTTGCCCGTGTTTACTTTGCGGTGTGTCTTGGTTGCTGGTCGCCTTCATTCCCGGGTTGCTGATGTTGGCGACCCTCGGGCTCGAGCGCCTGGAAGCCGGTCTGGAGAGGGAGGACACCACTACCCTGCGCCGGAACGTCGGGACCGATTTGCTGGAACGCAGGCGTCCGGCTCCCCGCGATCAGTTCGCGTCGACCGGCCCACCGACCCGGCCGACGGCGTCTCTGGGGAGCAATCCGCAGTTTCCGGCGACCCGCCAACCCAATCGTGTGTAGCGTTGGCTCGTCGCGAGCGGCTTCTGCCGACCGCGTCGAAGCGGCCAACCTCTAGAATGATTTCGCTAACCAGCTGTGCTGTTGGCCACGACATGTCAAAACGAGCGTGTCATATCACCGAAGAGCTTAAAGAGGGGCAACGTGGACGAGATCCTGGCCAGGGCCGGAATCTTCCAAGGGGTAGAACCCACCGCGGTCGCTGCGCTGACCAAACAGCTGCAGCCCGTCGATTTTCCGCGCGGGCACACGGTGTTCGCCGAGGGCGAGCCCGGTGATCGGCTCTACATCATCACGTCCGGCAAGGTGAAGATCGGCCGACGTTCCCCGGACGGCCGGGAAAACCTGTTGACGATCATGGGGCCGTCGGACATGTTCGGCGAGCTGTCGATCTTCGACCCGGGACCGCGGACGTCCAGCGCCACCACCATCACCGAGGTGCGCGCCGTGTCGATGGACCGTGAGGCACTGCGCGCCTGGATCGCCGACCGCCCGGAGATTGCCGAGCAGCTGCTGCGCGTGCTGGCGCGTCGCCTGCGCCGCACCAACAACAACCTGGCAGACCTGATCTTCACCGACGTGCCCGGCCGGGTGGCCAAGCAGTTGCTGCAGTTGGCCCAGCGCTTCGGCACCCAGGAGGGCGGCGCGCTGCGCGTCACCCACGACCTGACCCAGGAAGAGATCGCCCAGCTCGTCGGCGCCTCCCGGGAGACCGTGAACAAGGCGCTCGCCGACTTCGCGCACCGCGGCTGGATCCGGCTGGAGGGCAAGAGCGTCCTGATCAGCGACTCCGAGCGACTGGCGCGCCGCGCGAGGTGACCCGACTTTCGATTTGTGGGGTCTCAACCGTGATGACCACCGTGATGACCACGGGTGAGACTCCACAAATCACTGTCTGAGGTAATCCAGCTGGGCCTGCGTCGACTTCTCCGCCGCCGGCCACAGCTTCTTGTCCACATCGGTGTAGACGTGTTCGACGACCTGTCGCGCGGTCGCGTCCTCGCCGAGTACCCGCAGCGCCGCACGCACCTGGTCCAGTCGTTCCTCGCGGTGCGCCAGGTACTTGGCCGCGATATCCGACAGATCCTCCAGATCGGGGCCGTGCCCGGGCAGCACCGTGCGCCGGCCCAGTCCCTGTAGCCGGCGCAGCGAGTCCAGGTAGGCAGCCAGGCTGCCGTCCTCGTCGTCGATGACGGTGGTGCCGCGGCCCAGCACGGTATCGGCGGTCAGCACCGCATCGTCGAGCACGAACGACAGCGAGTCGGCGGTGTGTCCAGGGGTGGCCATCACCGTGATGCGCAACCCCGCCGCATCGATCACCTCGCCGTCAGTGAGCGGCCCGCCCAGACCACGCAGGAATCCGCTGCCCACCGCCCGCACCACCGCGCCGGTGCGTTCCACCAGCATGTCGATGCCGTCGGTGTGGTCGCCGTGCTTGTGACTGATCAGCACCAGCGGGATCCGGCCCAATGCGGCGATACGGTCGATGTGTTCGACATCGTCGGGGCCGGGGTCGACGATCACCATCTCGTCGCTGCCCGGTCCGCGCAGCACCCAGGTGTTGGTGCCGTCCAGCGTCATCATCCCGGGGTTGTCGCAGAGCAAGACGGACACCGTCGCGGTGTCTGTTTCCAGGACGGGCCTCAGCACGCCGTACGCGGGATGGGTCATGAGGTCACGCGATCTCCCTGACACGCTCGATCGCTCACGCGATCTCGACGATGATCTCCACCTCGACCGGCGCATTGCGCGGCAGTTCGGACACGCCGACCGCCGAGCGGGCGTGCGCGCCCTGCTCGCCGAAGATCTCGCCGAACAGTTCGGAGGCTCCGTTGATGACGCCGGGTTGCCCGTCGAAGCCGGGCGCGGACGCCACGAAACCGACCACCTTGACCACCTTGACGACGGCGTCGACGCCGACCAGGGCGTGCACGGCGGCCAGCGCGTTGAGTGCGCACTGGCGGGCCAGTTCCTTGGCCTGCTCGGCGGTCACCTCGGCGCCGACCTTGCCGGTGGCCAGCAGCTCACCCCCGGCGATGGGCAACTGCCCCGCGGTGTAGACCAGGTTGCCGGTGCGCACCGCGGGCACATAGGCGGCCAGCGGGGCCACCGCGTCGGGCAGTTCGATGCCCAGCTCGGCGAGCCGGGCCGACCAGCCCTGGCTCACTGCTTGGGCCGCTTCAGGTAGGCGACGTGCTGCTCACCGGTGGGGCCCGGCAGCACCGACACCAGCTCCCAGCCGTCCGATCCCCACTGATCCAGGATCTGCTTGGTCGCATGCGTCAGCAACGGAACGGTGGCGTACTCCCAACGGCTCACTTCACTCATGAGGGCGAGCTTATCCGCCGACGGCATCCGCATGGTTAGCATGCAGGCGTGGAACACGAATCCAACGACCGCAAGCCGGTCGGCTGGCCGTCCCGCCTCACCAAGGCACGGCTGCATTTCGTCACCGGCAAAGGTGGCACCGGAAAGTCGACGATCGCAGCGGCGCTGGCGCTGACGCTGGCCGCCGGCGGACGCAAGGTGCTGCTGGTCGAGGTCGAGGGCCGGCAGGGCATCGCCCAGCTCTTCGACGTCCCGCCGCTGCCCTACAAAGAGGTGAAGATCGCGACCGCCGACGGTGGCGGCCAGGTCAATGCGCTGGCCATCGACACCGAGGCGGCGTTCCTGGAATACCTCGACATGTTCTACAACCTCGGCATCGCCGGGCGCGCCATGCGCCGGATCGGCGCGGTCGAGTTCGCCACCACGATTGCGCCGGGTCTGCGGGACGTCCTGCTCACCGGCAAGATCAAGGAGATCGTGGTGCGCTCGGACAATCCGGCGAAGACGGCCAAGCTCAACCAGACCGCCTACGACGCGATCGTCGTCGACGCCCCGCCGACCGGGCGGATCTCGCGCTTCCTCGACGTCACCAAGGCGGTGTCCGAGTTGGCCAAGGGCGGCCCCGTGCATTCCCAGGCCGACGGGGTGGTCAAGATCCTGCATTCGGATCTGACCGCGATCCACCTGGTGACGCTGCTGGAGGCCCTGCCGGTGCAGGAGACCATCGAGGCGATCAGCGAACTGCGGGACCTGGGCCTGCCCATCGGCAGCGTCATCGTCAACCGCAACATCCCGTCCTATCTACCGCCCGCGGACCTGGTCAAGGCCGCCGAAGGCGACATCGACGCCGACGCCGTCCGGACCGACCTGGAATCTGTCGGAATCACGTTGTCGGACAGCGATTTCGCCGGGTTGCTCACCGAGTCCATCCAGCACGCCACCCGGATCGCGGCACGCACCGAAAGTGCGGAAATGCTCGAGGATCTGGAAGTGGCCCGCCTGGAGCTGCCCGCGATCGCCGACGGCGTCGACCTCGGCAGCCTGTACGAACTCGCCGAAGCACTCGCCGCTCAAGGAGTGAGGTAACCCCGTCATGAGCACCACTCCTGCCGCCCTGGATCTGGGCGCCATCCTGTCCGACACCTCCAACCGGGTGATCGTGTGTTGCGGGGCCGGCGGTGTCGGCAAGACGACCACCGCCGCGGCGATGGCGTTGCGCGCCGCCGAGATCGGCCGCACCGTCGTGGTGCTGACCATCGACCCGGCCAAGCGGTTGGCGCAGTCGCTGGGCATCGAGAGCCTCGGCAACAACCCGCAGCGGGTCCCGTTGGCCCCCGAGGTCACCGGTGAGTTGCACGCCATGATGCTCGATATGCGCCGCACCTTCGACGAGATGGTGCTGCAGTACTCCGGGCCCGGGGTCGCCGAATCGATTCTGGAGAACCAGTTCTACCAAACCGTGGCGACCTCACTGGCCGGCACGCAGGAGTACATGGCCATGGAGAAGCTGGGTCAGCTGCTGGCCGAGGACAAGTGGGATCTGGTGGTGGTGGACACCCCGCCGTCGCGTAACGCCCTGGACTTCCTGGACGCCCCGAAACGGCTGGGCAGCTTCATGGACAGCCGGCTGTGGCGCATGTTGCTCGCCCCCGGGCGCGGCATCGGTCGCATCGTGACCGGCGCCGTGGGACTGGCCATGAAGGGCATGTCCACCGTGCTGGGATCCCAGATGTTGTCCGACGCAGCGGGTTTCGTGCAGTCCCTGGATGCGACCTTCGGCGGTTTCCGGGAGAAGGCCGATCGCACCTACGAGTTGCTCAAGCGTCGCGGCACCCAGTTCGTGGTGGTCTCGGCCGCCGAACCGGACGCGCTGCGGGAGGCGTCGTTCTTCGTCGACCGGCTCTCCAGCGAGAACATGCCGCTGGCGGGCCTGATCCTCAACCGCACCCATCCGACGCTGTGCCAGCTTCCGGGCGAGCACGCCGAAGAGGCGGCCGATCGACTGGACGAGACCCGCGGCGAAGGCGGGCTGGCGGCGGCGGTGCTGCGGATCCACGCCGCCCGGGCCACCACCGCCAAGCGCGAGGTGCGGCTGCTGTCCCGGTTCACCGGCGCCAACCCGCATGTGGCGATCGTCGGGGTGCCGTCGCTTCCGTTCGATGTGTCGGACCTGGAAGCGCTGCGCGCGATCGGTGATCAGCTCACCGGCGCGGGTGCCGCCTAGGCGGCGCTAGACGGCGCTGCGGTGCTTGCGCTGGGCGGCGAAGAAATCCGCCCAGGACACCACCTCGGGGTGCTGCTTGAGCAGGGCACGGCGCTGACGTTCGGTCATCCCGCCCCAGACACCGAACTCCACCCGGTTGTCCAGCGCGTCGGCGCCGCATTCGGCGATGACGGGGCAGTGCCGGCAGATTACGGCCGCCTTGCGCTGGGCGGCACCGCGCACGAACAGCTCATCGGGGTCCGCCTGGCGGCAGCGTGCCTGCGAAACCCACGCGATCCGGGCTTCCGCCTCGGCGCCCGGAACGACAGAGTGGTGTTGGGCGCCTGCACCGATCTTGTGCGTGGCGGATGTTGTAACTGACACCAGCAATCCCTTCGTCCGGACTACATACCATGCAGATGTAATCTGCGCCACATTGCGTCAAGAGTGTTACCTGAATCGCATTGTGTGTCCAAGCTAGGTGGTCACTGGCCTTTTACGCAACAGTCAGATCACGATTTTTTGGGACGGCCGTGCCGTCGGCCCCGCAAACTCGGCATTCGCACCGCTCGCAGGCCCCGATTGGACCCGCTGGCTACTCTGTAACTCATGCCTGAGCAGCCCTCGACGCCCCCGCCGGTCGCGGTGACGGTCATCAAACTGATGTGGTGCTGCCTGCTGGCCGCGGTCATCGCCGCCGCGCTGATGTTCCCCGTCGTCGGCGGCATCGGCCTGATGAGCAACCGGGCCTCCGATGTGGTGGCCAACGGGTCGGCCCAACTCGTGGAGGGGGACATCCCCGCGGTCTCGACGATGACCGACGTGCGCGGCAACCCGATCGCCTGGCTCTACAGCCAACGCCGCTTCGAGGTGCCCATCGATCAGATCGCCAACACCATGAAGCTGGCGATCGTCTCCATCGAGGACAAGCGGTTCGCCGAGCACAACGGGGTGGACGTGCAGGGCACCCTGACCGGTCTGTCCGGCTACCTGTCCGGCAAGACCGACACCCGCGGCGGGTCCACCATCGAGCAGCAGTACGTGAAGAACTACCAGCTGCTGGTGGTCGCCCAGACCGACGCGGAGAAGCGCGCGGCGATCGAGACCACCCCGGCCCGCAAGCTGCGCGAGATCCGGATGGCGCTGACGCTGGACAAGACGCTGACCAAACCGGAGATCCTGACCCGTTACCTGAACCTGGTGTCCTTCGGCAACGGCGCGTTCGGCGTCCAGGACGCCGCCCAGACCTATTTCGGCATCAATGCCTCCGAATTGAACTGGCAGCAGGCCGCATTGCTGGCCGGCATGGTCCAGTCCACCAGCGTGCTGAACCCCTACACCAATCCGGAAGGGGCACTTGCCCGCCGGAACCTGGTGCTGGACACCATGATCGAGAACGTGCCGCAGGAGGCCGAGGCGCTGCGGGCCGCCAAGCAGGAGCCGCTGGGCGTGCTGCCCCAGCCCAACGAACTGCCGCGCGGGTGCATCGCCGCCGGGGACCGCGCCTTCTTCTGCGACTACGCGCTGGAGTACCTGGCCCGGGCCGGGATCAGCAAGGAGCAGATCGCCAAGGGCGGATACCTGATCCGCACCACGCTGGATCCCGATGTGCAGGCCAACGTCAAGTCCGCGATCAACCAGTACGCGCCCAGCGACGTCACCGGCGTGGCCAGTGTGATGAGCGTGATCCGGCCCGGCAAGGAAGCCCATCCGGTGGTGGCGATGGCCAGCAACCGCACCTACGGCCTGAACACCGACGCCGGGGAGACCATGCAACCGCAGCCCTTCTCGCTGGCCGGTAACGGCGCCGGATCGGTGTTCAAGATCTTCACCGTCGCGGCGGGCATGGAGATGGGCATGGGCATCGACACCCAACTGCCGGTGCCGCCGGCGTTCCAGGCCAAGGGCCTGGGCAGCAGCAGCTCCCCGGGGTGCCCGCCGGCCACCTGGTGTGTGCGCAACGCGGGCAGCTACCGGGATTCGATGAACATCACCGATGCGCTGGCCACCTCCCCGAACACCGCGTTCGCCAAACTGATCTCCCAGGTCGGGGTGCCGAAGGCCGTGGACATGGCAGTCCGGCTGGGGTTGCGGTCCTACGCGCTGCCCGGCACCGCCCGTGACTACGACCCGAACAGCACCGAAAGCCTCGCCGATTTCGTGAAGCGGCAGAACATCGGTTCGTTCACGCTGGGCCCCATCGAGGTGAACGGTCTGGAGCTGTCCAACGTCGCCGCGACCATCGCCTCCGGCGGGACGTGGTGCCCGCCCAACCCGATCGACAAGGTGTATGACCGCCATGGCACCGAGGTCGCGGTGACCACCGAGACCTGCGAGCAGGTGGTGCCCGAAGGGCTGGCCAACACGCTGGCCAATGCGTTGAGCAAGGACGACACCGGCGCCGGTACCGCGGCCGGGGCGGCCGGCTCGGTGGGCTGGAATCTACCGATGTCGGGCAAGACCGGCACGACCGAATCGAACCGCTCCTCGGCGTTCCTCGGATTCACCAGTGCGTTCGCCGCGGCCAACTACATCTACGACGACTCCACCACCCCGAGTGAGCTGTGCTCGTTCCCGCTGCGCCAGTGTGGATCCGGAAACCTGTTCGGCGGTAACGAGCCGGCCCGCACCTGGTTCAGCGCGATGAAGCCGATCACGCCGGAGAACGTGACGTTGCCGCCGACCGATCCGCGCTACGTGGAGGGCGGCCCGGGCTCCCGGGTGCCCAGCGTGGGCGGCATGAACCTGGACCTGGCACGCCAGCGGCTCAAGGAGGCCGGCTTCCAGGTGGCCGACCAGCCGTCCTCGGTCAACAGCAACTCCCCGGCCGGTGCGGTGGTGGGCACCTCCCCGTCCGGGCAGACCATTCCCGGGTCGATCATCACCATCCTGACCAGCAACGGCATCGCACCGGCTCCCCCGCCGCCGCCGGTGGGTCTGCCGCCGATCCCGGGGCTGCCCGCCCCGGTCGGGGAGACGGTCATCCAGATCCCCGGCCTGCCGCCCATCACGGTGCCCGTACTCGGGCCCCCACCACCTCCGCCGCCGCCCCCACCGGTGCCGTGATCTGGCAGTAAGCTGCTGACATGTCGCACCTGAAGAACACCGCCGCGATCGCCGCGGGCACCCTGGCCGCCGGCATCGGCTACGCGTCGCTCATCGAGCGCAATGCGTTTGCGCTTCGGGAAGTGACGATGCCGGTACTGACCCCGGGCTCCGCCCCGCTGCGGGTGTTGCACCTGTCGGACCTGCACATGCTGCCGCGTCAGCGACGCAAGCAGGACTGGCTGCGGGAGTTGGCGTCGTTGCAGCCCGACTTCGTCGTCAACACCGGGGACAACCTGTCGCATCAGAAGGCGGTGCCCGCCGTGGTGCAGGCGCTCGGCGATCTGCTGTCGGTGCCCGGAGTGTTCGTGTTCGGCAGCAATGACTACTTCGCGCCGAGGCCGAAGAACCCGGCGAACTACCTGTTCAACAAGAAGCGCCGGATCCACGGCGACCCGCTGCCCTGGCAGGATCTGCGCGCGGCGTTCACCGAGCGCGGCTGGCTGGACATGACGCACACCCGCCGCGAGTTCGATGTGGCCGGGCTGCGGATCGCCGCCGCCGGGGTCGACGACCCGCATCTCAAGCGCGACCGCTACGAGACGATCGCCGGCCCAGCCAGCCCGACCGCGAACCTGAACCTGGGTGTCACGCACTCCCCCGAACCGTGGGTGCTGGACCGCTTCGCCGCCGACGGCTACCAGCTGGTGATGGCCGGCCATACCCATGGCGGCCAGCTGTGCCTGCCGTTCTACGGGGCGCTTGCGACCAACTGCGACCTGGACCGCTCCCGTGCGAAGGGCCCGTCGCAGTGGGGTGCGGACATGAAGCTGCACGTGTCGGCGGGCGTCGGCACCTCGCCGTACGCGCCGGTGCGGTTCTGCTGCCGTCCGGAGGCCACCCTGCTCACCCTGGTGGCCAGCCCCACCAAGGGCTCGGCGGTGGACACCCATACCGGACAGGCACATCCGACCGTATCGGCACGGTGAGCGCCGTAGGCGATATCGCCTGCGGCGGGCCCCGGGACTGGGTGGACAACGCCGTCCGGTTGATCGAGGCCGATGCCCGGCGCAGCGCCGACACCCATCTGCTGCGCTACCCGTTGCCCTCGGCGTGGGCGGGCCGCCACGATGTGGCGCTGTATCTCAAGGACGAGACCACGCACGTCACCGGCAGCCTGAAGCACCGGTTGGCGCGCTCGCTGTTCCTCTACGGTCTGTGCAACGGCTGGATCGGTGAGGGCACCACCGTCATCGAGGCGTCGTCGGGGTCCACCGCGGTGTCCGAGGCCTATTTCGCCGCACTGCTGGGGCTGCCGTTCATCGCGGTGATGCCCCGCTCGACCAGCGCTGCCAAAATTGCACTGATCGAATCACAGGGCGGCCGTTGCCATTTCGTCTCCTCGTCCGGCGAGGTGTACGCGGAGGCCGAACGGCTGGCGGTGCAGACCGGCGGGCACTACCTGGATCAGTTCACCAACGCCGAACGGGCCACCGACTGGCGCGGGAACAACAACATCGCCGAATCGATCTTCGAGCAGATGGGCGAGGAAACCCATCCGGTGCCCGACTGGATCGTGGTAGGGGCCGGTACCGGCGGGACCAGCGCCACCATCGGCCGCTATCTGCGCTATCGGCGATACCCGACCCGGCTGTGCGTGGTCGACCCGGAGAACTCGGCGTTCTACCCGTCCTACGCGCACGGTGACCCGGATGTCGAGACGGGCGCGTCCTCCCGCATCGAGGGGATCGGCCGGCCGCGGGTGGAGCCGTCGTTTCAGCCCGGTGTGGTGGACCGCATGATCACGGTGCCCGACGCCGCGTCGGTGGCCGCGGCCCAGCACGTCAGCCGGGTCCTGGGCCGCCGGGTCGGCCCGTCGACGGGCACCAACGTGTGGGGCGCGTTCAAGCTGCTGGCCGAGATGATCGCCCAGCGGCGCAGCGGATCGGTGGTCACCCTGCTGGCCGACAGCGGCGATCGGTACACCGACACCTACTTCGACGCCGAGTGGCTGACCAGCCAGGGGTTGAACCCCTCCGAGCCCGCCGAGACGCTGCGCAGGTTCGAATCCTCGGCAGTGTGGGCCTGATCCTCGCGTCGGCCGCTCAGGTACAGCCACAGCGCCGCCAGTGCGAAGAAACCGATGTAGATCGCGGCTCCCAACGCGGTCATAGTTGCCTCATTTCGCGGTCGCGGACCGCTCCCCCGAGCGGCGCCTGTGCCGTCTACAACACCATCGGGGTCCGACATTCTTCCCGCTACGGAGCCGTTTGGCGTTCCGGCCGTCCGGTGCGATACGCTGTCGTGGCTTCACTCGGGGTGTGGCGCAGCTTGGTAGCGTGCTTCGTTCGGGACGAAGAGGTCGTGGGTTCAAATCCCGCCACCCCGACACTGTGAAGGGGCCCTGATCCGGTAATCCGGTTCAGGGCCTTTTGCTTTCGACGATCCCCCACCACGAGCCCCAACCAAGTGGTTGGTACGGTCCGGGGATGATCACCAAGAGCTGGATCGCCGGCCTGCTCGACTTCGACCGCGACGGCGACGTGTTCATCGCACCGCAGTGGAGCGCGCCGGGCTCGCGACTGTTCGGCGGCCTGATCGCCGCACAGGCACTCGGGGCGGCCGGCGCCACGGTCGGCCCGGGCAAGCTGCCGCAGTCGCTGCACGCCTACTTCGTGCGCGGTGGTCGGTACGGGGTGGACGTCGAGCTGGAGGTCGAACGCACCCGCGACGGCCGGTCCTTCGACACCCGCCGGGTGACCGCACGCCAGCAGGGCAAGGTCATCCTGGAGATGATCGCCTCGTTCCAGGTCGCCGAGGACGGCCCGGACTGGCACCCGCCGCGCGCCGCCACCCTTGCGTTCGACGCCGCCATCCCGAAGGCCCCGGCCCTGGAATCCGCCGAGTTCTTCGAACTGCGGGCCAACCCCGCCGACGAGTCACCGTGGGCGATCCCGCCGTACTGGGTGCGCACCCGGGACGCCATCGAGGACGACCCGCTCGTGCGGGCCTGCACGCTCACCTACATCTCCGACATCGGCCCGGTGCCGGCCGCCCGGCCGCCGGGCACCCCGGCGAACGAGGAAGTCGGGTTCGCCGCCAGCCTGGACCACTCGGTGTGGTTTCACCGGCCGTTCCTGCCCGATGAATGGCACTGCTACGAGGTCGATTCGCTGGGCAACAGTCACTCCCGCGGGCTGGTCGTCGGCGGACTCTACGACCGCAGCGGAGCGCTGATCGCCAGCACCAGCCAGCAGGCGCTCTGGCGGCTGTGACGTCTGTGAGCAAAGACTCGCCGCGGAAATTTGACCGGAAAGTCGACTGTCAACAATGATCGCCAGCGTGCTCAAGGTAGACGAAGGCGAACAGATTGCGAACGTCGAAGATCGCCTTACGAAACGTTTCACAGAGGTGCCGGCAGAGCAGGTGGGTGCCGTCGTCGCGGCCGCACACAAGCACTTCATCGCCAGCACCGTCCGCGACTACATCGCACTGCTCGTCGAACGCCGCGCACGCGCAGAGCTACAGGCGGGCCTTCACCGCCGCGGATAGCCGGGCACCGTCGGCCTTGCCGGCCGCGATGGCGGTGGCCGCCTTCATCACCTGTCCCATCTGCCGGACACTCGGCCGCTCGCCGAGTTCCTCGGCGACCTGAGCCAGGGCGGTGTCGACCACGTCGGCCAGTTCGGCGTCGGTCAGCGGGGTGGGCAGGTACTCGTCGATGACCCGCGCCTCGGCGTGCTCGTTGGCCGCGAGTTCACCGCGGCCGTTCTGGGTGTAGATCTCGGCTGCCTCGCCGCGTTTCTTCGCCTCCCGGGCCAGTACCTTGAGGACGTCCTCATCGGACAGTTCGCGGGCCTGCTTCCCCGAAACCTCTTCGGCCTGGACCGATGCCAACAACATGCGCAGTGTCGCGGTGCGCAACTTGTCCTGAGCCTTCATCGCCGCCGTCAGGTCGGCACGCAACCTGTCCTTCAATTCCGACATGGCTGTGACGCTACGCCAGTGACAGGATGGAGCCATGAGTGCCGACGCCGGCGGGTACCGCTACCCGTACGCAGCACCCGGCATCATCCCGTTGCGCCCGCTGAACCTCTCGGAGATCTTCAACGGTGCGTTCGCCTACATCCGGGCCAACCCGAAGACCACGCTAGGCGTGGCGACCGTCGTGGTGGTCATCGCGCAGTTGCTCGCCATGCTGCTGCAATTCGGCCCGCTGGCCACCGGTGGGGCTCTGGCACCGCCGGATCTGACCGGCCCCGACCCGGACATCACCGTGCTGATGGGCTCCGCGGCCGGGGCGATGGCCGGAGCGGTGGCCATCTGGCTGTCGTCGATCCTGCTCAGCGGCCTGCTCACGGTCATCGTCGGCCGCGCGGTGTTCGGCTCCGCCATCACCATCGGCGAGGCCTGGCAACGGGTTCGCGGACGCCTGCTCGCGCTGCTGGCCTACGCGGCCCTGGAAACCCTCGGCGCCGCGCTGGTGCTGGCGGCGGTCGCCGGGGTCATCACGATGGTCGCGTTCGTGCTCAACGGCTGGGCCGCGTTCGCCCTCGGCGTGCCGTTGGTGTTCGCAGCGGTCGTGGCGCTGGTCTACCTGTTCACCAAGCTCAGCTTCGCACCGACTCTGATCGTGCTGGAACGACTGCCGGTGGTGGCCGCGATCGAGCGCTCATTTGCGTTGGTCCGCAGGGACTTCTGGCGGGTGTTCGGCATCCGCGTGCTGGCGATGCTGGTGGCGGCACTGATCTCCACGGCGGTGGGGATGCCGTTCAGCATCGGCTCGCAGGTACTGATCCTGATGGGTGATTCAGCCGGGACGGCACTGGCCGGGATGGCGTTGGCGTCGGTGGGCGCGGCCATCGGTCAGATCGTGACGGCGCCGTTCACGGCTGGGGTGGTGGTACTGCTGTACACCGACCGCAGGATCCGGGCGGAGGCCTTCGATCTGGTCCTGCACACCGGCGCCGGCGGCGGCCCCGCCGATTCCACCGACCACCTCTGGCTGACCCGCCGGCCCTGAACGTGACCGGACTCGACATCGACGGCGACGCCGCGCACGACGCCGCCCAGCGCGAGCTCAGCAAGCCCATCTACCCGCGGCCG
The DNA here is from genome assembly GCF_043974665.1 of Mycobacterium sp. AMU20-3851. Classification (NCBI taxonomy): domain Bacteria; kingdom Bacillati; phylum Actinomycetota; class Actinomycetes; order Mycobacteriales; family Mycobacteriaceae; genus Mycobacterium; species Mycobacterium sp. AMU20-3851. The sequence goes on along the minus strand of NZ_CP146371.1, from coordinate 377,083 downwards.
TCACTGACCGATCAGTTCACGGCGTGGCTGGACCGCGCGCTGTACCGGATCTTCACCGACGGCTCCTGGCTGCCCGGCGGCTGGATCACCGCCGCGTTGCTCGGGACAGTTCTGGCCGCGGCGCTCATCGTGGCGATCCGGGTGGCCCGACGGACCATGCGCACCGACCGGCAGTCCGCCGGCGCGCTGTTCGCGGGCCGGGATCTTGGCGCCGAGCAGCACCGCGCTGAAGCTGAAGCGTATGCGGCACAGGGTGATTGGGCATTGGCCATCCGGCATCGGTTACGTGCGGTAGCCCGACAGCTGGAGGAGTCCGGGGTGCTGGATGCGGTGCCCGGACGTACCGCGACCGAACTGGCCCGTGATGCCGGTGTACCGGTGCCCGATCTGCGCGCCGAGTTCGGGCAGGCTGCCGAGACCTTCAACGGGGTCACCTACGGTGCGCAGCCCGGCACCGAGTCCGGGTACCGCCAGATCGCCGAACTGGACCGCCGTCTGCCCCGGACGGTGACCGGATGACCGGCCGCCGCTGGATCGTGGTGGCGCTCATGGCGATCGTGCTGGTCTCCGTTCTCGGCGCCTACCTGACCTCGCCGCGCACCGGCGGGCTGATGGAGGCCGGGTCGACATCGCCGGACGGGGCGCACGCACTGGTCACCCTGTTGCGGGAGCACGGGGTGGAGGTGGTCGTCGCCGAGGATGTGGCGGCGGTTGCGGCGGCGGCACGTCCGGATACCTTGGTCCTCATCGCCCAGACGTTCTTCCTGCTCGATGATGACGGGCTGGACCGGCTTGCCGGTCTGCCCGGTGATCGACTGCTGGTCGCCCCGTCGGCCCGCACCCGGGAAGCCCTGGCCCCGACGGTGCAGCTGGACGGTTCGATCCAGTTCGGCGGACGACCGGATTGTGAACTGCGGGAGGCGATCACGTCCGGGGACGTCCAGTTCGGCGTCAGTGACAGTTTTCGGCGTGCCGATGATCTGCCCGCCGCCCGCTGCTATGACGGTGCGTTGTTGCGCTATGGCGATGCCGGCCGCACCATCACGGTGGTCGGCAGTTCGGACTTCATGACAAACTCCGGCCTGCTCGGACCGGGCAGCGCGGCGCTGGCGATGAATCTCGCCGGTACCCGCGATCGGGTGATCTGGTACGCACCGCAGCGCCTCGAGGGTGAATCCGGCAGCGAGGCTTCGCTGTTGGATATGGCTCCGGCTCAGGTCGGGTGGGTGGTCCTGCAGCTGTGCGTGGTGGTGGGTGTGCTGGCCTGGTGGCGCGGGCGGCGTCTGGGGCCGCTGGTGGCCGAGTCGCTGCCGGTGGTGGTGCGGGCCTCGGAGACGGTGGAGGGCCGGGCCCGGTTGTACCGCTCCCATCGCGCCCGTGACCGTGCCGCCGACGCGCTGCGCGCCGCCACGCTCACCCGGCTGGCCCCCCGGCTCGGGCTCGCGCCCAGCGCCGCACCGTCGGCGGTGGCCCAGGCCGTCGCCCGACGCACCGGAAGAGACTGCGGTGCCGTGTTGTTCGGGCCCGCCCCCGGTACCGATGCCGAACTTCTCGCCCTCTCACACCAACTCGACGAACTCGAAAGGCAGGTCGCCCAGTCGTGACGACACCTCCACACCCGCGGGATGCCCTGCTCGCACTGCGCGCGGAGATCTCCAAGGCCGTCGTGGGACAGGACGCCGTGGTGAGCGGTCTGGTCATCGCGTTGCTCTGCCGCGGCCATGTGCTGCTGGAGGGCGTGCCCGGAGTCGCCAAGACGTTGTTGGTGCGCAGCCTGGCCGCCACCTTGGCACTGGATTTCAAGCGGGTGCAGTTCACCCCGGACCTGATGCCCGGCGATGTCACCGGGTCGCTCGTCTACGACGCCCGCACCGCGGAATTCGAGTTCCGGGCCGGGCCGGTGTTCACCAATCTCCTGCTGGCCGACGAGATCAACCGCACCCCACCGAAGACCCAGGCCGCGCTGCTGGAAGCCATGGAGGAACGTCAGGTCACCGTGGACGGCGCGGCCCGGCCACTGCCCGACCCGTTCATCGTCGCGGCCACCCAGAATCCCATCGAGTACGAGGGCACCTACCAGCTGCCGGAGGCGCAACTGGACCGGTTCCTGCTCAAACTGAATGTGGAACTGCCGCCCCGGGATCAGGAGATCGCCATCCTGGGCAGGCACGCGGGCGGATTCGACCCACGCGACCTGTCCGAGCTGACCGAGGTGGCCGGACCATCCGAGCTGGCCGCCGGACGTGAAGCGGTCCGGCACGTCCGGGTGGCCCCGGAGGTCCTCGGTTACCTGGTCGACATCGCGACCGCCACAAGGACTTCCCCGTCCATCCAGCTCGGCGTGTCCCCGCGCGGCAGCACGGCCCTGCTGGCCACCGCCCGCGCGTGGGCCTGGCTGTCCGGTCGCGACTACGTCACCCCCGACGATGTGAAGGCGATGGCCGGCCCGACCCTGCGGCACCGCATCGCGCTGCGCCCGGAAGCCGAGCTGGAAGGCGCCGATGCCGACGGGGTGCTGGCCGGGATCCTGGCCTCGGTCCCGGTGCCGAGGTAATGACCCTCACTGGCCGGGCCGGCCTGGTGGCGTTGATCGGCGTCCTGCCGATCGTGGTGTCCCCCTTGCCTGCAACGGCTTTCGCCATCGTGCTGGGGGCGCTCGTCATCGCGTTCGGCACCGATGCCGCGTTGGCGGCCAGTCCCCGACGGCTGGTGGTGCAGCGCTCCGGTGACACCTCGGCGCGGCTGGGTCAGACCGTGGACAGCGTCGTCGAGATCCATAATCCCGGCCGCCGCCGGTTGCGGGGCGAGGTCCGGGACGCCTGGGCGCCCAGTGCCCGCCCCTCCCCGCGCGCCCGGCCGCTGGACATCCCGGCCGGCGGGCGGGCGCGGCTGGTCACCACACTGGCCCCGTCGCGGCGTGGCGATCAGTGCGCGGCACAGGTCACCGTGCGTACCATCGGCCCGCTCGGACTGGCGGGCCGGCAGCGCTCCCACGACGTGTCCCACCGGGTGCGGATCCTGCCGCCGTTCCTGTCCCGTAAGCACCTGCCGTCGCGATTGGCCAGACTGCGCGAACTCGACGGTATGGTGCCGGTGCTGGTCCGCGGACAGGGCACCGAATTCGATTCGCTGCGTGAGTATGTGGTCGGTGACGACGTCCGTTCCATCGATTGGCGAGCGACCGCGCGCCGCGCCGACGTGGTGGTGCGAACCTGGCGACCCGAACGGGACCGGCGGATCGTCGTCGTGCTGGACACCGGCCGGACGTCGGCCAGCCGGATCGGGGTGGATCCCACCTCCGCCGATCCCGCCGGGTGGCCGCGCCTGGACTGGTCGATGGATGCCGCGCTGCTGCTGGCAGCCCTGGCATCCCGGGCCGGGGATCACGTGGATTTCATTGCCCACGACCCGGTTTCCCGGGCTGCCGTGTTCAATGCCGCCCGCGGTCAGCTGCTCGCCTCGCTGGTGGCGGCGATGGCGCCGCTGCAGCCGGCGCTGGTGGAGTCCGACACCGCCGCGATGGTCGCCGCGATCGCACGCCGGGTCCGCCGCCGCGCGTTGGTGGTGTTGCTCACCGATCTGAACGCCTCCGCACTGGACGAGGGCTTGATGTCGGTACTGCCCCAGCTGGCCGGCCGGCATCAGGTGCTGCTGGCCGCGGTCGCCGACCCGCGGGTGGACGCGCTGTCCGCGGGCCGGGCAGATGCCGCCCAGGTCTACGACGCCGCGGCAGCCGAGCGGCTGCGCAACGACCGGCACGCCATCGCCGCGCGGCTGCGCAATCACGGTGTCGACGTCATCGACGCGTTGCCCGACCAGCTGGCGCCGGCACTCGCCGACCGGTACCTGGCGATGAAGGCCACCGGGCGGCTCTAGTCAGCCGGTGGGTACCACGTCGGGTGCGTCATCGAGGTCGCCGGTCTCCCCGGCTCGGGCGGCCTTGGCACCGAAGTGCAGAACGTAGGCCAGGAAGGCGATCTCGGCCGTCACCCCGATGGCGATCCGCGCCCAGGTCGGCAGCGGGGACGGAGTCACCAGCGCCTCGATCAGCCCGGAGATCGCCAACACCACCACCAGCCCGCCGGCCACCGACATGACGGCGCGGCCGCGCTCGGCGAGCACCTGGCCGCGGGGCCGGTCTCCCGGCGAGACGACCGACCAGCCCAGCCGCATACCCGCGGCAGCGGCCAGGAACACCGCCGTGAGTTCCAGCAGACCGTGCGGGGTCAGCAGCCCGAGGAACACATCCCCCTTGCCGGCCCCGAACATCAGCCCCCCGGACACCCCCACGTTGGCGGCGTTCTGGAACAGCACCCACGGGATCGGCAGACCCAAAAGGATCGCGAAGATGATGCACTGCGCGGCCACCCATGCGTTGTTGACCCACACCCGCAGGGCGAACGAACCGGCCGGGTTCTCGCTGTAGTACGCGGCGAAGTCGTGGTTGATCAGCTGTTCCAGTTCGGCGGGCGTCCCGACCGCGGCCCGCACGTCCGGATTTCCGGCCACCCAGAATCCGACGAGCAGAGCAACGAACAGGAAGCCCAAGGCCGAGCCGAGCCACCAGCGGCGGCAGTCGTAGGCGACCACCGGGAACGAGACGGTCCAGAACCGGACGAACTCACTGCCCAGTGGGGCGCGTTCCCCGGTGACCGCGGCGCGCGCCCGCGCGACGAGGCCGGAGAGCCGACCGACCAGGACCGCGTCGGTGGTGGCGCTGCGGACCATCGAGAGGTGGGTGGAGACCCGTTGGTAGAGGTCGACCAGTTCGTCGATCTCGGCGCCGGTCAGGCTGCGCGGGCGTTTGGTCAGTTCCTCCAGGCGGTTCCATGCCGGGGTGTGGGCGAGCACGAACGCGTCGACATCCACGGGTGCGATCCTAGTAGCGTCGCGAGCATGGCCTTTCAGCCCGAACCTCTGGTGACCGGCGACGCCGTGCAGCTCGACGTGTCGATCGCCCAGCTGCCGGTTCGCGCGCTGGCGGCGCTGATCGACGTCACGGTGATGGCCGCCGCGTACGCGGTGCTGACCGTGCTCTGGGCGCTGACCCTGCGCGAGTTCGACCCGGCGCTGTCGGCGGCGGTACTGATCATCTTCATGGTGTTGGTGCTGGTCGGGTACCCGGTGGTGTTCGAGACCGCGACACGCGGCCGGTCGCTGGGCAAAATGGCCCTGGGATTGCGCGTGGTGTCCGACGATGGTGGCCCGGAACGGTTGCGGCAAGCGGCTTTTCGCGCTCTGTCCAGTGTCGTCGAGATATGGATGCTGACCGGCGGACCGGCGGTCATCTGCAGCATGATCTCACCGCGGGGCAAACGGATCGGCGACGTGTTCGCCGGCACCATGGTGATCAGTGAGCGCGCGCCGAAACTGAATCCGCCGCCACCGATGCCCCCGGACTTGGCCTGGTGGGCGGCCACCCTGCAGTTGTCGGGGCTGGGGCCCGAGCAGGCCGAGATGGCCCGCCAGTTCCTGTCCCGGGCTGCCCAATTGGAACCCGGGCTGCGGCAGCAGATGGGCCACCGGATCGCCGGCGAGGTGGCCACCCGGATCTCGCCGCCGCCGCCACCGGGCGCGCCACCCGAGCCGGTACTGGCCGCGGTGCTCGCCGAACGGCACCGCCGGGAGCTGGCGCGACTGCAGGCCCGTTCACCCAGCTGACGCAAATGAGACAGCGATGTCCCATTTTGGGGCTTCACTGCTACAGTATGCTCCATGAGTGTCCCCGACTTGACCGAGACCGGTGTGCGTGGCCGCACCCGGCGCGCGATCGTGGATGCGGCCATCTCGGTGCTCATCGACAACCCGGCGGCCAGCCTGAGTGACATTGCCGGCGTCGCGGGCGTCGGGCGCAGCACCCTGCACCGGTACTTTCCCGAGCGCAGCGACCTGCTCCGCGCGGTCGGTGTCCAGGTGCACGAGGCGAGCACCGCCGCCATCGCCGCGGCCGATCCGACCTGCGGCCCGGTACTCGAGGCGTTGCGCCGGGTGGTGGAAAGCCAGCTCGACCTGGGCCCGATCGTGCTCTACATCTACACCGAACCGACACTGCTCGCCGATCCCGAACTCGCGGCCTACTTCGAGACCGGGGATGAGGCGATCGCCGAGATCCTGGCCCGGGCCAGTGCGGACCGGCCAGGGTTTCCGCCCGGGTGGGCGCGGCGGGTGTTCTGGTTTCTGCTGCTGGCCGGCTACGAGGCCATCAAGCTGGACCGCACCCCGCGCCACCAGGTCGTCGACGCCATCATGCACAGCCTCACCAAGGGAACCATCACATGACCAGTGGGTCGCTCACTTCACCGTCGACGACCACACCGCGGCGCTCCTGGGTCGCCCTCGCCGTCCTCGCGCTACCGGTTCTGCTGATCGCCATCGACAACACCGTGCTGGCCTTCGCGCTGCCGGTGATCGCCGAAGACTTCCGTCCGCCGGCTTCCACCCAGCTGTGGATCGTCGACGTCTACTCCCTGGTGCTGGCCGCCCTCCTCGTCACGATGGGCAGCCTCGGGGATCGGCTCGGCCGGCGCCGGTTGCTGATGATCGGCGGGACCGGATTCATGGTGGTGTCCGTCGCGGCGGCGTTCGCGCCCAGCGCCGAGATGCTGGTCCTCGCGCGCGCTGTCCTCGGCTTCTTCGGCGCCATGTTGATGCCGTCCACGCTGTCGTTGATCCGCAACATCTTCACCGATGCGTCCGCCCGCCGGTTGGCGATCGCCATCTGGGCGTCCTGCTTCACCGCGGGTTCGACCCTGGGACCGATCGTCGGCGGCGCGCTGTTGCAGCATTTCCATTGGGGCTCGGTCTTTTTGATCGCGGTGCCGATCCTGCTGCCGCTGCTCGTCCTGGGCCCGAAGCTGATCCCGGAGTCCCGCGACCCGAATCCGGGACCGATGGATCCGGTGAGCGTGGTGCTGTCGTTCGTGGCGATGCTGCCGCTGGTGTGGGCGATCAAGACCGGCGCGCACGACGGTCTGTCCTTCCTGGTGCTGGCCGCCGCGGGGGTCGGCCTTGCCGCGGGCGCCTTGTTCGTGCGGCGGCAGAACCGGCGCGACATCCCGATGCTCGACATGAAGTTGTTCCGCTTCGCCCCGTTCACGTCCTCGGTGCTGGCCAACTTCCTGTCCATCGTCGGCCTGATCGGGTTCATCTTCTTCGTGTCCCAGCACCTTCAGCTGGTGCTCGGGTTGAGCCCGCTGGAGGCGGGCCTGGTCACGCTTCCCGGCGCGGTGGTGTCGATGGTCGCCGGTATCTCGGTGGTCAAGGCGGCCAAGCGGTTCAGCCCGCAGGCCCTGATGGTGACCGGCCTGGTGTTCGTCGCCGCGGGCTTCATCATGATCCTGCTGTTCCGGCATGATCTGTCGGTCGCGGCGATCATCGTGTCGTTCGTGGTGCTGGAGTTCGGTGTCGGTGTCTCGCAGACGATTTCCAACGACACCATCGTGGCCTCGGTGCCGCCGGAGAAGGCCGGTGCCGCATCGGCGGTGTCCGAAACCGCCTACGAGTTGGGCGCGGTGGTCGGCGCGGCCACCCTGGGCACCATCTTCACCGCGTTCTACCGTGCGAACGTCGTGGTGCCGGCGGGGCTGTCCCCCACCCAGGCCGGTGATGCCGCCGAGAGTATCGGTGGCGCGACAGCGGTGGCCCGCGAGTTGCCGGCACCGGTCGCCGACAAGCTGCTCGAGTCGGCCCATACCGCGTTCGATTCGGGGATCGCCCCGACCGCGATCATCGCGGCGACGCTGGTGCTCGCCGCCGCGATGATCGTCATCGTCGCCTTCCGGCGCGTCTGATCAGGCTGCCGCCCGCGGGTTTCCGGCCCGCTTCGGCGAACTCTTGCCCGACGCGGCCTTCTTGAGGCTGGGCCGGGGGGCGGCCGGCTCAGCCGTTTCGGGCTCCTCGATCTCCGCCTCTTCGACCGGCTCGGCCAGGACGTCGGCCTCTTCGGCCGGCACCTCGGCCGGGGCCTCTGCCGCAGGGGCTTCCGCCGCAGGTGCCTCGGCTGCAGGCGCCTGGACCGGGGTGTCGGTATTGCTCACCGGCGCCACCTCCGATGCGCCACCGTCGGCCTCGGCACCGGGGAGGGAGATCGTCACGGTCTGCGCGGCCGCCGTCGGGACGGTCGCCACCGCGGCGGTCACGTCGGCAGTCCGGTTGAGCCCGGCCGGCTGACCGGCCTTGAGCGCGTTGACGATCACGCCACGGATGTAGGGCACCGACTGGGTCATGAAGTCGCTCAGATGGGTCACCGCGTTCATCAGAACATCGGCCACACCGTTCTGGACGGCGTTGATGATGTTGATCGGATTCAGTGTGCCGATCGACTTGAGCAGCGTCTCGGTGACGGTGACCAGGTTCTGCAGAACCGGGGTGGTGCCCACCGGGAATCCGATGCCGATGAACGTCTGCGCCAGGGCCACCGTGAGCGCCAGTCCCGACTCGAAGGCGGCTCCGACCAACGCTTCACCGACGGCGAACGGACGCTGCAACGCCGCCTGCAAGGGCACCGTCACTCCGGTGATGAAGTTGAGGATCGGGTTCAGACCGCTGGCCACCAGGCTGTCGATCGCGCCGTTGACGTCACCGGTCCGCAGGATGGCGCCGGCGGCGCTGAGCGCGGCAGGCAGACCGGCGACGAGTTCGCCGAGCGCGGCACCGCCACCGTTGATGGCCTCCAGCAGCTTCTCGACGGTGAATCGCTGATTGGCGAAGATCTGGCGCAGGATGGGGAACGGATCGGCGAACTCGGCCTGCAGCGTTTCCCTGATGAGGTCGCCCGCGGCATTGACCACCGGCTTGAAGACCGTGATCGGGTTATCGATGGATGCCGTCAGGTTGACCGCCGGCATGTGCAGTTCCGCCCGCGGAGCGATCGGGGCCACGGCGATGACGCTGGCCCCGACGAGTGCGACACCGACGGTCACATACGGCTTCATCGACAATTGCATGGACATTGTGTTTGCCATCCCTTCACACGGTTCCCCCGGACCGGACAAAACTTACTCATCAGTAAGTTGACGTCAAGCGAGATTTGTAAAGTGACAAGGGCTGCCATCTGCGTTCTGACGCACATTGCGATTTGATGACGTTGCTGATGAGAGGTGTTATGCGGCACCCAAGGCCCGCCGGCAAACGTGATCGTGTGCGAATTCAATAGTTGTGAATGCAAACCGAATCATGAGGCTTGCAAGCGCCGCTCCAGGTTTGCTGGCGGTAAGTTACCACCCGGTACGACCTGCGTGATTCATCACACAGTATGGCCGTGAGGTGGTTTGCGCCACTCCATGGCGCGGGCAGCTGGAACCCGCCCCCCGAAGTCGCCGCACCGGGACCGGTGACCCGGTCGCAGCAACTGGCCGGCACCGGCGTGCCGTCGGTTGCCGACACCGCCGGTACCGCGAAACCGGTGCGGTTTACCGCGTCCACATCGTGAGACGGCGGCGCCTACGCGCCGATCCAGTTGCCGTGAAAACCGAACGGCACCCGTTGTGGGAGCCCGATGGTCGCCACCGGCGCACCCGAGAAGTCGGACGCGTCGAGGATGACGAGATCGCTGCCGTCGCGCTCCGGGTTGTAGACGAAACTGAGGTACCAGCCGCTGCTCTCATCGGCCTCGCCCGCGTCGGGCACGAACACCGCTTCACCGGAGACCCCCGGCCCGAAGGAATGCGTCTGTGCCGCACCGGTGGACAGATCGTGGCGCACCAGGTCCCTCTCGCCCACCGAGACCGCGTACCGCGCGGGCAGCCCGGCCAGTCGATCGTCGATCCGGGGGAACTCGACGGCGAGATCGTCGAGTTGGCGCTCACCGACGGCGCCGGTGCCCAGATCGATCCGCCACTCCCACAGTACGGCCTGCTGATCGAAACCTCCGTTGTCCCGCCAGAGCTCCGGGTATCGAGCCGCTTGCAGCACAATCGAATTCGCATCGTCAAAGGCGTTTGCGACATGGAAGATGTAGCAGGGGTCGATCTCGAACCAACGAATCTCACCGAACGGGTCGTCGCGGCGCAGCACCCCGAACCGGGCACCGTGGCTCTCGCTCCAGCGGTAGGGCATGTCGCCGGGCTGACTGATTGCGACGTTCAGGTCGAACACCACGGGCAGGTCCATGAAGATGACGTGCCCGGCGGTCATCGCGAAATCGTGCATCATGGTGTGCGCCTTGACATCCACCGGACGGTTGATCGTCAGCTCGCCCTGTGCATTCACCCGGTGGTAGCCGACAAAGGGCTCCACGATGCTGCCGTAGCCGAAGAAGTGCATCTCCCCGGTGGTGGGGCAGATCTTCGGATGCGCGGTCATCGAGTTGGCCAGCTTGCCCCCGAAGTCGTAGGCGCCCAACGTCTCCAGCTCATTGCTGATCTCGTAGGGAAACGAGGATTCGACCAGCGCGAGTGTTCTGCCGGCGTGGTTGACGACGTGCGTGTTCGATGTCGCGGCCCGCAGGTTACGTGTCCCGTCACGGTTGTAGAGCGGGAAGTCTTCGATGAAGCTGTCGGTGCGCACCCACCGGTTGCGGTACCACTTGGCCGCGCCGCCCTGGATACGGACACCGTGGATCATGCCGTCGCCCATGAACCAGTGCGCGGTCGGCTGCCGCGGGTTCGGTCCGTTGCGCAGATACCAGCCGTCGATCCCCGGCGGGATGACGCCCTGTACCGGCAGGTCGTACTCGGTGAGTTCATCGGCAACGGGTGCGTAGTTCCCGCGCAGGAAGAAGTCTCCGGTAGTGGGCAGGGCCGACTCGGTGGTGGACATCACACCACGATCCCATGGGTGTCCAGCATCGCGAGCTATTGCATCGCGATAGTTCTCGATATATCGTCGACGCATCAGAACGTATCGCAACAGAAAGAATGATCATGAACACTCCCACTCCTCCATTCGGTTTCGGTTCCGGCTTCGACCGGCGGCATGCCCGCCGCGAGTTCCGCGGGCACATCCGCGCACAGGCGGGCGGGCCGCAGGGCCCGTTCGGTCCCGGCTTCGGCCCGGGGCCCGGCTTCGGTCCCGGCTTCGGGTTCGGCTTCGGCCCCGGCGGCGGCCCACGCGGTCGTGGCGGGCGGGGCCGTGGCCGTCGCGGTGACGTGCGCGCCGCGATCCTGACCCTGCTCGCCGAACGCCCGATGCACGGCTACGAGATGACCCAGGAGATCTCGGCCCGCAGCAACGGCCTGTGGAAGCCGAGCCCCGGTTCGGTGTATCCGACCCTGCAATTGCTGGTCGACGAGGGTTTGATCGCCCCCGCCGAAAGCGAGGGCAGCAAGAAGACCTTCGAGCTCTCCGACGAGGGACGCGTGGCCGCCGGAAAGATCGAGACCCCGCCGTGGGACGAGATCGCCGGGGACGCCGATCCCAACGCGGTGAACCTGCGAGCGGCACTCGGCCAACTCTTCGGCGCCGTCGGCCAGTCCGCGCACGCGGCAACCGACGAACAGCAGCAGCGCATCCTGGACATCGTCAACACCGCCCGTCGGGACATCTACCAGATTCTCGGCGAGGAGTGACTCGATAACATCGGGTCACCATGGACTCCGACACCCTGACCACCTATCTGGTGCCTGCGCTCGTCGCGCTCCTGACCGCGGCCGGCGGCCTCATCGGCGTCTCGGTCCGCGACGCGGACGCCTACGAGCGCAGGCGGGTGCTGTGGCTGGGCATGCTCGTGGTCGCCACCGCGATCGTCACGATGGCGGCCGTGAACTCGGCCACCGGTGTCGGGCGCCCCATCGCCGCCATCGGTCTGACGGTATCGGCCTGCGCGGCCGCGATCGGCACCCACTTCCTGTGGCGCCGCGTCGTCCCCGACGCGGAACCGCGCAGCGTGCTGCTGTCGCGGGTGTCGATCGGCCTCGCGGTCGCGGTCATCATCGCCTCGGTGTCGATGACCTACGTCGCGGGCGCCGGTTGCCGGCAGGCCGAACCACTGATGCGGACCGCATGGGTCGAATCGAATTACGCCCAGCCCGGGATCCCGGGTCAGGGACCCACCCCGGGTGAGGTCGCGGACTGGGCGAAGCGTCTGCGCGAGCAGGCGGATCAGGTCAGTGCGGGCAGCGTGGCGCCCCGTGCCCAGCGTCTCGCCGGTCTCGCCGCCGAGATCACCGCCGCGGCCTCCGACCGCGATTTCGCCAGGCAGGCGGTGATCAGCGCGGAGTACTACGACGTGCTCGGCACGATGATCAGGGAATGCCACCCGCAATAACCCCAGCTTTTATTCACGCTGGTCGCAAACCTCGCGTGGCAGGTGCGCCACGGCCAAAATTCGGTCAGTGACCGTCACCGACAGTCTGCCCGTACAGACCGCAGACCAACGCTCCACAGTCCGGACTGCGCTGCTGGCCAGCCTGGTCGGCACCACGATCGAGTGGTACGACTTCTTCCTCTACGCCACCGCAGCCAGCCTGGTTTTCAACACCGCCTTCTTCCCGGACCAGAGTTCGTTCGTCGGCACCCTGCTGGCTTTCGCCACGTTCGCCGTCGGATTCGTGGTGCGCCCCATCGGCGGCTTCGTGTTCGGGCACATCGGCGACCGCATCGGACGCAAGCGCACGCTGGCGCTCACCATGTTCCTGATGGGCGGTGCGACCGCGCTGATGGGTCTGCTTCCCACCGCCGCCCAGATCGGGGTCATCGCCCCGATCCTGCTGTTGCTGCTGCGCATCGTGCAGGGTTTCGCACTCGGCGGGGAATGGGCCGGCGCGGTGCTGCTCGCCGTGGAGCACAGCACTCCGCAGCGGCGCGGCTTCGCTGGCAGCGTCCCCCAGGTCGGTCTCGCGCTGGGCCTGGCGCTGGGCACCGGTGTCTTCGCGCTGTTGCAGACGACCATGTCGGCCGAGGCCTTCCTGTCTTATGGCTGGCGCATCGCGTTCCTGTTCAGCGTCGTGCTCGTCGTCTTCGGGATCGTGGTGCGGCTGAAGGCCTCCGAGACGCCGGCCTTCGAGAAGGTCCGTCAGGACGACGACGTCGCGGCGACACCGCTGAAGGAACTGTTCCGCGGGTCGTCGCTGCGCCCGACGGTGCTCGGCATGCTCAGCCGTTGGGGCGAGGGTGCGGCCTTCAACACCTGGGGCGTGTTCGCCATCGCCTACGCCACCACCACGCTGCACCACGGCAAGGTCGACGTGCTTCTCGTGGTCACCGGGGCCGCGCTGCTGATGGCCGCCCTGCTGCCGGTGTCCGGGCTGCTGGCCGACCGGTTCGGGCCCAAGCGCGTCTACGCCACCGGTATCGCCGCCTATGTGGTGGCGGTGTTCCCGGTGTTCGCCCTGTTCAACACCGGCAGCCTGATCGCCTTCACGGTCGGCATCGTCATCGTGTTCGGTGTCATCCACGCCTGGTTCTATGGCGCCCAGGGCACGCTGTACGCCTCGCTGTTCCCGACCCGGATCCGCTACACGGGGCTGTCCACCGTCTATCAGCTGTCCGGGGTGTACTCCTCGGGCCTGACCCCGCTCATCCTGACCACACTGATCGCCGCGGCCGGCAACGCGCCGTGGCTGGCCTGCGGCTACCTGGTGGTGACCGGCGTGATCAGCATCGTGGCCACATTGCTGCTCAAGCCGATGGATCTCGCCGACTTGTAGCGTGAACTGCGTGACCGACCTCGATCGCATGCCGCGCGGCGGCCCCGACGCGTCATGCCTGGACCGGTTGCTGCAGACCGACCGGTCCGAGTACCTGGACCGAGATGACGTCGCACCCGCGGTGAAGCGCAGTGTGGTCGACGCACTGGAGTGGACCGGCCGGGTGCTCGGTAACCACGAGACCAATGCCCGCCTCGCTCTCGACGAGGTCGCCGAGGTGCCCGACCCCCGGATCCTCGAGCTGGGAGCAGGCCACGGCGCGCTGTCGACACGGCTGCTGGAGAGCCACCCCACCGCACAGGTCACGGTGACCGACCTCGAGGCGGACTCCGTTGCCGCGATGGCCGCCGGGGATCTGGGCAGCCACCCGCGCGCTCGGGTGCGGCAGATGGATGCCACCGCGATCGACGCGCCGGATGGCCACTTCGCGCTGGCGGTGTTCGCCCTGTCATTTCACCACCTGCCGCCGGCGACGGCCGCGGCCGCGCTCGCCGAGGGCACCCGGGTCGCGGACAAGCTGCTGATCATCGATCTGCCCCGCCCGCCCGCGCCGCTGCACGTGCTGCGGCTGGCGACCATGTTGCCGCTGGCCCCGTTCATCCCCTTCGTGCACGACGGTGTGATCAGCTCACTGCGCAGCTACAGCCCCTCGGCGCTGCGAGCGCTGGCCGAACATGCCGGCGTCGCGATCGAGCTTCGCGGCGGACTCATCAGTCCGCAGATCGCGGTGGCCTCCCGCAGCTAGAGTGTGTGACTGTGGGCGAAGAGGTTTCACGCACGCAGTTCAGCCGCGCTCAGCGCCGCGAGTATCGACGCAAGGTCCAGCTGTGCCTGGACGTGTTCGAGACCATGCTGGCCCAGTCGAGTTTCGAATTCGACCGGCCGCTGACCGGTATGGAAATCGAATGCAATCTGGTCGACGACGATTACCAGCCGGCGCTGCGCAATCAGGAGGTCCTGGCCTCCATCGCCGACCCCGCGTACCAAACCGAACTGGGCGCCTACAACATCGAATTCAACGTCCCGCCCCGCCCGCTGCCCGGCCAGTCCGCGCTCGAGTTGGAGGCCGAGGTACGCGCCAGCCTCAATGCCGCCGAGGCCAAGGCCGCCGAGGACGACGCCCACATCGTGATGATCGGGATCCTGCCCACCCTCATGCCCGAGCATCTGAAGACGGGGTGGATGAGCGAATCCACGCGTTACCAGGCGCTCAACGACTCGATCTTCACCGCCCGCGGCGAGGACATCGACATCGACATCGCCGGCCCGGAGCGGCTGTCCTTGCAGTCGGCCGACATCGCGCCCGAATCAGCCTGCACGAGTATGCAATTGCATCTTCAGGTGTCCCCCGCCGAGTTCGCGCAGAACTGGAACGCCGCGCAGGTGTTGGCCGGTCCGCAACTCGCACTCGGCGCCAACTCGCCCTATTTCTTCGGCCACGAACTGTGGGCGGAAACCCGCATCGAACTGTTCAGCCAGGCCACCGACACGCGGGCCGACGAACTCAAGACCCAGGGGGTGCGTCCACGGGTCTGGTTCGGCGAGCGCTGGATCACTTCCATTTTCGATCTGTTCGAGGAAAACGTCCGGTACTTCCCGTCGCTGCTACCGGAGATCTCCGACGAGGATCCGGCGGCCACCCTCGCCGAGGGCCGCACCCCGCAGCTCGCGGAGCTGCGTCTGCACAACGGCACCATCTACCGGTGGAACCGGCCCGTCTACGACGTGGTGAACGGCAAGCCGCACCTGCGGGTGGAGAACCGGGTGCTGCCGGCCGGTCCGACGGTGATCGACATGCTGGCCAACTCGGCGTTCTACTACGGCACCCTGCGCGCGTTGACCGACGAGGACCGGCCGCTGTGGACGAAGATGAGTTTCGCTGCGGCAGAACACAATTTCTTCGCCGCGGCGCGGCACGGCATGGACGCCCGGCAGTACTGGCCGGGGCTCGGCGAGGTGACCGCCGACGAACTGGTGCTGCGCGAACTGCTACCGCTGGCGCACGAGGGGTTGCGGCGCTGGGGTGTGGCCGCCGAGGTGCGCGACCGCTATCTCGGGGTCATCGAGGGACGCGCCAAGTCGGGGCGCAACGGTGCGGCCTGGCAGACGGCCACCGTGCGCGCGTTGCAGGAGCGTGGTCTGGCGCGTCCCGCGGCACTGGCCGAGATGCTGCGGATGTACTGCGAACACATGCATTCCAACGCACCTGTCCACACGTGGGAGACACCCACCCGCTGACCCGGCGTACGTTGGATGTCATGGCATCTGAGGTTTTGGACTGGGACAGCGCATACCGCCAGGACGGCGAGTTCCAGGGCCCGCCCCCATGGAACATCGGCGAACCGCAACCCGAACTCGCAGCCCTGATCGCGGCCGGGAAGGTCCGCAGCGACGTCCTGGATGCCAGCTGCGGGCACGCCGAGTTGTCCCTGTCGCTGGCCGCCGACGGCTACACGGTGGTGGGCCTGGATATTTCGCCCACGGCGATCGCCGCGGCCAATCGGGCAGCGCAGGAACGTAATCTGCGGACCGCCAGCTTTGCTCAAGCCGACATCACCTCGTTCACCGGTTATGACGGCCGGTTCAGCACGGTCATCGATTCCACGCTGTTTCATTCGTTGCCGGTGGATGCCCGGCACAACTACCTGCATGCCGTCCAGCGCGCCGCGGCCCCCGGGGCCACGTTCTACGTTCTGGTCTTCGCCAAGGGTGCGTTCCCGGCCGAGCTGGAGACCAAGCCCAACGAGGTAGACGAGCGCGAGTTACGCGACGTGGTGGCGGCGCACTGGACCGTCGACGACGTCCGTCCGGCGTTCATCCATGCCAACATGCCGTCCGGGCCCGGCGCGCCGTTCGAACTGCCGCCGCACGATCTCGACGAGAAGGGCCGGATGAAGCTGCCCGCCTACCTGCTCACCGCGCACAAGTAGCGCTCAGAGGCCGCCGCGGGACACCAACTGGGCGGCGATGACGTTGCGCTGGATCTCGTTGGTGCCCTCGCCGACGATCATCAGCGGAGCGTCCCGGAAGTAGCGTTCGACGTCGTACTCGGTGGAGTAGCCGTAGCCGCCGTGGATGCGCACCGCGTTCAGTGCGATCTCCATGGCGACCTCGGAGGCGAACAGTTTGGCCATGCCGGCCTCCATATCGCAGCGCTGCCCGCTGTCGTAGCGCTCCGCGGCGTACCAGGTGAGTTGGCGTGCCGCGGTCAGCTTGGTGGCCATATCGGCCAGGTAGTTACCGATTGACTGGTGTTTCCAGATCGGCCGCCCGAAGCTTTCGCGCTGCTGGGCGTAGGCCAGCGAGTCCTCCAGGGCGGCGGTGGCCACGCCCAGCGCACGGGAGGCGACCTGGATGCGGCCGGTCTCCAGGCCCTTCATCATCTGCGCGAAGCCCTTGCCCGGGGTGGCGCCCAGGATCGCGGTGGCCGGGATGCGATAGCCGTCGAACGCCAACTCACAGGACTCCACACCCTTGTAGCCCAGCTTGGGCAGGTCACGCGAGACCGTCAGGCCCGGTCCGTGTTCGACCAGCACGATGGAGATGCCCTTGTGTTTCGGTTCTGCGCTCGGGTCCGTCTTGCACAGCAGCGCGATCAGGTCGGATCGCCGAGCGTTGGAGATCCAGGTCTTGGCGCCGGAGATCACCAGATCGTCGCCGTCGGTGCGGGCGACGGTGGTCATCGCCTGCAGATCCGAGCCGCCCCCGGGTTCGGTCAGCGCCATCGTGGCGCGGACCTCGCCGGTGGCCATCTTCGGCAGGTAGGTCTGCTTCTGCTCGTCGGTGCCGAACAGGGTGAGTAGCTTGGCGACCACGGTGTGTCCGCCCATGGCGCCGGCCAGGCTCATCCATCCGCGGGCCAGTTCCTGGGTGACCTGGGCGTAGCAGGGCATCGATACCGGGGACCCGCCGAACTCCTCGCCGACGGCGAGCCCGTAGATGCCGATCTGCTTCATCTGCTCGATCCAGCGCTCGGGGTATTCGTTCGCGTGCTCGACCTCCTGAACGCTCGGCTTCACCTCCCGGTCGATGAAGTCGCGCACCGTCTGGATCAGGAAGGACTCTTCATCGCTTAGCTGGGTCACGAGATCACAGTAGAAGCTCGGTGGGAAGCGCTCGTGTCAGACGCCGCAGTGCGCCCGGGCCGCGGTACCGAGCGCCCGGTCACCGCGCCGGTAGAGCAGCCGTCCCACGATCAGCAGCACCACGCTGAACAGCAGGAAACCGATGTCCCAGACCAGCGGGGCGCCGAGGTCGTCGCGGACGTGATGGACCTGCAGGATGTGGTGGTCGATCACCCCTTCGACCAGGTTGAAGGTCGCCCACCCCATCAGCAACAGACCAAAATGAAACGACCAGTTCGGTGCGAGACGGCCCTGCCGCCAACTGATGACGGTCATGATGGTGCCGGCCCACACCAGCAGCCAGGTCGCCACGTGGAAGATGCCGTCGGCGAGCACGTTGACTTCCAGTCCGGCCAGCGTGTCGGTCGGATAGTCCTCCACATGGCTGACCATGTGGTGCCATTGCAGAATCTCGTGCAGCACAATGCCGTCGATGAACCCGCCGAAGCCGAGGCCCAGCAGTAGCGCGGGCAGCACGCTGGGCTTCTGCAGCGGCGCGGATCGCTCACTCGTCTCACCGGCCATGCCAGGGGGCTACCCGCCCACCGGCCGACGAAACGAAGCGTAACGACGTCAGCCCACCGCGACCAACGCCTGGGCCAGCCGCTGCACGTCCTCCACCCCGCCGTCCACATGCGGGGACACCCGCAGCACGGCTCCGTCCATCTCACCGGGGGCACGCTCCACCTCGCATGCGGTGGTGACGATCTGATGCTCGGCGATCAGCTTGGCGCGCACGGCTGTCGGGCCGGCCCCGTTGGTCGGCCGCAACGTGGTGAGCGCGCTGGGCTCGTCGAGCGGCTCGATCACCTGCCAGCCCGGCACCTCGGCCAGCACCGTCCGGGTCAACCGCCCCACCTCGGCCAGTCGCGCCCGCACCTCGGCCGGACCGGCGGCAAGGTGTTCACCGAGTGCCAGCGAAAATCCCAGCCGGGCACTGATATTGGCCTCGCGCATCTCCAGCGGTGCCCATCGCGGCTCCAGCCGGCCGTACACCTCGGGACGCACCGCCAGCGCGCCGACACCTCGCGGACCGGCCAGCCACTTCCGCGACGAGGTGTACAGCACGTCGGCTCCCACCGCACAGTCCACATGCCCCAGGCCCTGCGCCGCGTCCACCACCAGCGGCAGACCGAGCGCACGGCACACCGGCGCGAACTCCGTCAACGGCTGCACGATCCCCCGGTGGCTGGCCAGCACGGTCAGATGCACCAATGCCGGCGGATCGGCCTCCAGTACCGCGGTGGCCTCCGCCACCCGCAGCCGGCCCATCTCGTCCGCCGGCAGCGTCCGCACCTGGAAACCGTTGGCCGCCAGCATCATCAGATTGGGCCCGTACTCCCCGGGCAGACACGCCACCGTGCGCGGACCCGTCCAGCTGTTCAGGAGCAGATCCAGCGCATGGTTGGAGCCCGTGGTGTACACGACCTCGGCGTCCGGCATCCCGGCCAGTGCCCGCACCGCGGCCCGGCCGGCATCCAACGCCGGTGCCGCCGCCTCGCCGGCGACATAGCCACCGACCTCGGCCTCATGCCGGGCGTGCTGAGCACCCGCCTCGATCACCGCAGTGCTCTGCCGCGAACACGCCGCACTATCCAGGTGCACACCGGCCACCGGAACCCGCGCCGCTCGCCACTGCTCGGCGAGGCTCATTTCACCGCCAGCGAGAGACCGAAATCGTTTGCGTCATCGCACCACCAGTGGGTCCTGCGCAAACCGGCGGCCGCCAATTCCGCGGCCACGCCCTCGGGGCGGAACTTGCAGGACACTTCGGTCAGCATTTCCTCCCCCGCCGCGAAGTCCACCGTGAGGCCGAGACCGCCGATCCGGACCCGCTGGTCTGCAGTGGATCTCAGCCACATCTCGATGCGCTCCTCGGCTGCATTCCACCGCGCGACATGGTCGAACTTCTCCAGGTCGAACGTGGCACCGAGCTCGCGGTTCACCACCGACAAAACGTTGCGGTTGAAGGCTGCGGTCACCCCGGCACTGTCGTCGTACGCCCGGACCAGCCGGTCGACGTCCTTGACCAGGTCGGTGCCCAACAGCAGTGAATCTCCAGGCTGCATGGACCGAGCCAGCGCAGCAAGGAATTCCGCGCGCGGACCGGGTGTCAGGTTGCCGATGGTGGAGCCCAGGAAGACCACCATGCGGCGGCCGAGCTTGGGAATGGTGCCGAGATCATGCTCGAAGTCGCCGCACACCACCTCGATCTGCACGCCCGGATACTCCGCGTGCAGCGCGGCCGCTGCGTCGCGCAGCACGCTCGGATCGACGTCGAACGGGATGAACCGCCGCAGCGCTCCACTGTCCCTCATGGCGTCCAACAGCAGGCGGGTCTTCTCCGACGTGCCGCTGCCCAACTCGACGAGAGTGTCGGCGCCGGAGGCGGCCACGATGTCAGCGGCCCGCTCACGCAGGATGGACGCCTCGGTGCGGGTCGGGTAGTACTCGGGAAGCCGGGTGATCTGATCGAACAGGTCGCTACCGGTGGCGTCGTAGAACCACTTGGGCGGCAGCATCTTCGGAGTCTGCTGCAGGCCGTGCAGCACGTCACTACGCAGTGCTTGGGCCAGGTCCGATGCCGTACCGGTGGTCATCATGGTCCTTCCAGTGGAGTGAGCGTGAGATCCGCACCGGAGACCTCGACGAGATGCCGATCGGGGATGTCACGCCAGGACGGGTCGTCGTCGTACGGTTCGCTGGCCAGCACGATGCCGTCAGCTCGCTGCAGCGCGAACAGGGTGTCGCCCCATGTGGTCGCGAGCAGCCGGGAGCCGTTGCCGGCCAGGATGTTCAGTCGGGCACCGGGATCGCGCGCCCCGACCTCGACGATGGTCTCGCCGAGTGCGTCCAGTCCGCGCTCGAATATGTGCGCGGCGAGCACGGCGCTGTCGACCGTCGATTCGGCGCCGACCGCGGGTGCCAGGATGGCACGGTCGACGATTCCGTTGTGGGACAGCAACCATGTCCCGTCGCAAAACGGTGCCGATGCCGTGGGTTCGATGGGCATGCCGATGGTCGCCGACCGCACCGCGGCGACGACGCATCCACTGCGCAGTGCCGGTGCCACCGAGGCGAACGAGGCATCACCCCACAGCGGTTTGTCGCTGCGCCAGCGCCGAGGCCCGTCGGCCTTCTCCCCCGAGTCGCTGCGCTCCAGCGCCCAGGTGTCGAAGAACCCGACGCCCCATCCGTCGGCGTTGATGGTGCCGTGTTTCTGCCGGCGTGGGGAATACGACTGCACCAGAAGACCACTGGGCGGATCCAGCACCAGTGAAGACACGGTCACCGGCGCACCCAGCCAGCCCAGATGTCTACACATCCCAGGCCAACCGGACGCCGGAGAAGATCTGCCTGCGGATGGGGTGGTCCCAGTTACGGAAGCTCGGCCGCAGGATATCGCCGGCCACCGCCCAGGATCCGCCGCGTAGCACCCGGTAGTCCCCGGACCCGGCGCCGTCGAAGAACGGTTCGCTGTACCGGTCGTAGATCATCGGGGTGAACCCGGGCCAGGGTCGCAGCACCGATGTCGTCCATTCCCACACATCGCCCAGCATCTGCTCCACCCCGTAGGCCGAGGCCCCGGCCGGGTACGCGCCCACCGGCGCCGGGCGCAGCGCGTCACCGCCGAGATTGGCCCGTTCCCGGGTCGGTTGTTCTTCGCCCCAGGGGAATCGGCGACGGGTTGCGGTCACCGGGTCCCATGCGCACGCTTTCTCCCACTCGATCTCGGTGGGCAGCCGGGCACCGGACCAGGCGGCGAAGGCCTCGGCTTCGAAGTAGGTGACGTGCTGGACGGGCTCGTCGTCCGGGATGGCTTCGCGGTGACCGAAGCGGGTGCGACTGCCGTCGGCGTTCCAGAATGCCGGGGCGACCAGCCCGGCCTGTTCCCGGTGCGCCCAGCCCTGCTCCGACCACCACCGTGGCGTCCGGTAGCCACCGTCGGCGATGAACTCACGCCACTGCGCATTGGTGACCGGGACCCGCCCGATCCGGAACCCCTCGACGTGCACGGTGTGCGCGGGCCGTTCGTTGTCCAGCGAATAGGGCTCCTCGGAAGCGTTGACCCCCAACGTGAACGGACCGGCGGGAATCAGCACCGATGTACCGGCGACACCGGCCCGGCCGCCGGGAAGCGCGGTTCCCGCGCTGAGCAGCGGGGGGCCTGCCCGCAGGTTGAGTGCCTGCAGCATGGTCTCGTCGTGCTGATGCTCATGGGAGATCACCAAACCGAAGCGGAACAACGCCTCGTCACCGTCCGTACGATCCAGTACCTCGAGAGCTTTGTCCCGCACGGTCCGGCAGTAGATCCGGGCGTCGGCCGGCGGGAGCAACGGTAGGTCGACGCGACTTGCCCGGGAATGGACGAACGCGTCGTAGAGAGAGTCGATCTCGGGGGTGAGCAACCCGGGGGTAGTCGGATCGCCGTCGCGCAGCAGCCAGAATTCCTCCTGCTGGCCGATATGCGCGAGGTCCCACACCAGCGGGCTCATCAGCGGGTCGTACTGGCGGTGCAGTTCGGCGTCGTCGAAGTCGACGAGCGCCAGCGTGCGCTCCCGGGCACGGGTCAGTTCGGTGGCCAGCGCCTCCGGTGACGTCATCACTCGCCCTTCGCCAGCTGGGTCAGTGCCGCCGGTATGCCGTGTTCGACAACACGGTCGGTGAAGTCATCGCCCGGACAGCGTCCGGCCGCCACATCGGCGAGCAGCCGGTCCATCGCATCGGCGAGTTCGGGGGGAGCCTGCTCGGCCGCCGCGGATACGCATTGCACCGCGGCGGCACGCAGCCGCGGATCGGCGAGCCCGGCCCGCGCCGCGAGATCCCATTCGCCGGCCACCGGGGCCGTGGCCGCCGCGGCAATCTGCGCGGCTTCGGGCTGGTCCAGCAGGGTGACCAAGGTGAATGCCACCGCCGGCCAGATGGTGTCGGGCACGCTGTCGAGGTAGCGGATCTCCAGCCACCGACGCGGCCGTACCGGCGGGAACAGCGTGGTCAGGTGGTATTCGAGGTCGTCGTCGGTGGGCACCCGGCCACCCAACGGTGTGCGGCCCTCGGCCCAGTCCGCGAACGAGACCCACTGCGTCACGGGTACCGCCTCGGTACCGTTCACCAGCATCACCGGCGCCCGCAGCGCGTAATGCGCCCAGTCCGCGCCCGGATCGTCGCCGTCATCGCCCAGCACCGGGCCGCACCGGGCCGCATCGAGTTGGCCCCACACCCGCTGCCGCGAGCTGCGCCAGCCGGTGAAGTGTCCGCCCAGCAGCGGCGAATTCGCCGACAGGGCGATCATGGTCGGGCCCAGCGCATGTGCCAGACGTACCCGGTCGGCCCAGCCCGCGCGTGGGCCGGCCTCGATGTTGATCTGGATCGAGGCCGTGGAGGTCATCATGGCCGCGCCGGCCTCGGCACTGCCGGTGGCCGCGAAGAAGCGTTCCATCGCCCGGTAGCGGGCGCCGGGATTGACCCGCTGGGCGGGCCGCAGCGGGTCCGCCCCGAGCAGGACCAGACCGAGTCCGGATTGGAGGAAGTGTGCCTGCAGGACGGCCCGGTCGGCAGCCATCCCGCTGATCGCGGCGCCGGGCCCGTCCGCCGGTGGGCCGGAGAGTTCCACGGCGCCGCCGGGTTCGACGGTGATGACGCTGCCCCCGGGCAGGTCGGGCGCTGTGCAGATCACCTCGCGGAGTTCGTCCCAGCTCGGGCGGCGCTGCGGGTCGGCGATGTCGAAACAGTGCGCCTCGATTTCCAGGCCCACCTTGCCGACGGGCCCGTCACGTAGGCAGTTCGCTGCAACCCGCGCGGCGGCCTGGCCGGACGCGCACGTCACGTCCCATGTGGCGGTGGTGGTCATGCAAACCACTCCTCCCCGGCTCTGGACGCCACGAGCTCTCGGTATTCAATCTTCCAGACAGGTCCGACATATTCCCAAGGGTTTTGCGCGCCGTTATTGCCCGAGGGTGTTCTGCATGGCCCCGGCCAGTACGTTGACCGCGGGTCCGCCGTTGCCCGGTTGGCAGACTTTCGCTTGGAGCAGAACGTTTTCCCGCAACCGGGTCTGCGTGAAACACCGCCGGTCGGTGCCGCCCTCCTGTTTGACCCAGACGGCGTCGGTGGGGGTGGCGGCGCCGCCCGAGAACGTCCACACCTGGTTCACGAAATTGTCCAGATGCATGGTGGTGGTTTGGCCGGCGCATCCGCCGGTCCGGTCGGTCAAGCGGTGATAGGCCCGGGTCGCGGCGTCGTTCGTGGCGAAGACGCCGACGGCCTGTTTGACCAGGCGGGTGGAGTCGGTGGCCGAGGTCTGCGCCACCGCACCGTTGAAGGACGCCAGATCGGGGTCGGCGTACACATCGGGGAGTCCGATGTCGGCCCAGTTGTTGCAGGCCGGATTGTCCACGTAGAACCCTTGGACCGGGTTGGTGAACTGGGCCTCCCAGCGCAGCGGGCTCCCGACGATATTGCTGACCGAACCCTTGGGCAGCACCGCGTAATTGACGACACCGGGATCGGACGGGCGGGCCGAGGCCGGAGCGGCGAGGGTCAATACCACCCCTGAGGCCACCCCTACCCCGACGGCGAGTGCTGTCAGCCGCATGGCATCGATCATGCCAAAGCGGGCAAGCCCTCAGAACAGCGTCTGCGTGCAGTATGTACGGGCCGGCGCCGGATACGGCCAGGCGTAGGCGCCGCTGGCGGACGGACAGGCGGACTGGTCCCTGATCTCCAGGCGCTGGGTGATCTGCACCAGAACGCCCTCGTCGCGTTTGCCGCAGTCGGCCTTCTCCACCAGGCCGATCGGCATCTCCATCAGGTAGCAGTGGTTGGCCACCAGATTGGGCACCAGGCACAACCGTGCGGTCGACGGTTCGGCGTAGGCGGTGGGCAGATGCTGGTACTCGTTGGTCGGGCAGTCGCCGGTGGCATTCGTGGTGGACCCGACGGTGTAGCTGGGGTCCTGGGTGCAGGCCACCTCGACGGCGTGCGCCGGGTCCTGGGGCTGCGCATCACCCGCGTCGATGCCCCCTTCGATCTGCACGCAGTCGCCGACGGCGAACACGGCCCCCGCGGCCACGTCGGGTTGTGCACTGCGCAGTGCACAACCCGACAACGCCGCCATTACCACGAGTACTACGACAGACGCGGCAATGGTCGGCGCTCGGCGTGTCATGGTTAGCGACACTCTCACGAATGAGGTCAGAGTGCCAAGAGTTACGGCTGATTCAGGGGCGTGCGGGTGTGGTCGGCGGCTGCTGCGGCGCCTCCGGACCGCCGGGACCACCCTGGCCGGCCTGGCCGCCGAAGCCACCGGGGCCGCCCGGCCCACCCGGGAAGAAGGCGTGCGGCGGGCCCATCATGGGCGGGCCGCCACGGTGGAACATGGTGTTCGAACGGTCCGGGCCTCCGCGGTGGTGGCCGCCGCCGTCGGAGCTCTTGCCCAGGATGAAACCCGAGAAGAAGATCACGGCGACGATGAAGATCACGCCCGCAACGATGCCCACCCAGGCCGCGGCCTGGGTGACCCGGTTCGGGCGGGTGGGTTCGGGTGCTGCAGCAACGGCCACCGGTGTGGTGGTCGTGGTCGAGATGTCGGTCGGTTCGCTCATGTACTCATGATGCAGAGGTGCGGCAAGGTGGCAGCTAGCTACCGATTATGAATCAGCTGTGAATGGCCGCACCGCGTACTGGATCACCCGGTACGGCGTCCCGCCGCGCGGCGTGGTGTTCCACTGGCTGACGAAGACCCGCAGTTCCTCCAGCGTGGATGCCGGGGAGATGTAGCCGCCGTACGGCTGCGCCAGCCGGTTGTCGTGCGGCGCAGGCAGATCACTCGGGCGGTCGGGCCACGGGGCGCCCACCACCACCGTCGTCACCGGCGCCGAGCCGAGCTGGGTGGGGTCGTTGGCCACCCGCACCTCCATGTTGAGCGTGCTGGCGTTGAAGTACGACAGCACCGTCTTCCCGTCGATCTGGCGCACGCTCATCTCGCCCACCCGGTCCGCCCACAGCGGTGTCGGCCGGTGCCCCCACCCGTCCTGCGCCGACCAGCCCTGCCAGGCACCACGGTCCGGGAAGTCTTGCGGCGCCACTCGATACAGCGTGACAGACGCGGTGCGGTCGAAGCTGTCGGCCACGAGGTACACCCAGCCTCGCTCGGATTCCGGCGTGGGGACCGGGTCGTAGTAGCCGCTGATCTGGGACTGCCCGCCACCGGCGAAGTCGGCCGGCCGTTCCGATCCGGGCACGGTCAACCAATTGTCCTTTGCGGCATCGGCTTTCACCAATCGCGAGGAGGCCGGTTCCAGGTTGAACGTGGTGGTGACCAGCATGTAGTTCTCGCGGTTGATCGACACGACACCGGCTGGGAGCTGGGATGCGCCGGCCGGTGCGGGGTCGGCCAACAGTGGCGCTCGGGTACCCGAGACTCCGGTGACGCGGACACCGTCGGGCGCGGTGATCGAGTCGGGGTCCACGTGCAGCGCAACCGGCGAATACCAGCCTCCGTAGCCGACGCCCTGCCCGGCGAAGCTGTCTCCACACACCTGCAGCAGCCGGCTCGGGAACTCCATGAACTCGCAGAGGTCCGTCGCACCGATTCCGTAATCACCAGTCGCGGTGCCCGTTCCGGCTACCGGACCGAGCATGACGACCTGGCCCGGCGACAGGATCAGGTCCGCGTGGGCGGGATGGGCAGCCATCACCAACCCCGAGATCGACGAAATGGCGCACGCCACTCGCACTCTTGCGCCCAAACGTACGTTTCGGCGCACTGTCTTCAGAGTTGGGCGGCCAGCAGTTCGGCGATCTGAATGGTGTTCAGCGCGGCACCTTTTCGCAGGTTGTCGCCGGAGACGAACAGGGCCAGGCCGCGCCCACCGGGCACTCCCTCGTCCTGACGGATCCGGCCGACCAGCGAGTCGTCGGCCCCGGCGGCCGCCAGCGGCGTCGGGACATCCACCAGCGACACACCCGCGGCGCCGGCCAGGATCTCCTTGGCACGAGCGACCGAAAGCGGCTGGGAGAATTCGGCATTGATCGACAGCGAGTGCCCGGTGAACACCGGCACCCGCACGCAGGTGCCGCTCACCGCGAGCTCCGGGATACCCAGGATCTTGCGGCTTTCGTTGCGCAGCTTCTGGTCTTCGTCGGTCTCGCCGGAGCCGTCCTCGACCAGCGAACCGGCCAACGGCACCACATTGAAGGCGATGGGCGCGACGTACTTGACCGGCGCCGGGTAGTCCAGCGCCGAACCGTTGTGCACCAGTTGCTCGGCCTCGTCGATGACGGCGCGGGCCTGGGTGGCCAGCTCCTCGACGCCGGCCAGTCCGGTGCCGGACACGGCCTGGTAGCTCGAGACGATCAGGCGGGTCAGCCCGGCCTCGTCGTGCAGCGGCTTGAGCACCGGCATGGCGGCCATGGTGGTGCAGTTCGGGTTGGCGATGATGCCCTTCTTCAGCTGGACACCGCGCACGTCCCGGTCGAAGTTCACCTCGCTGACCACCAGCGGGACCTCGGGGTCCTTGCGCCAGGCCGAGGAGTTGTCCACGACGACGGCACCGGCAGCGGCGAACCGCGGCGCCTGCACCCGCGACATGGTCGCACCGGCGGAGAACAGGGCGATGTCCAGCCCGGTCGGGTCGGCGGTCTCGGCGTTCTCGACCTCGATCTCCTGGCCGCGGAAGGTCAGCTTCTTGCCCTCCGAGCGCGGGGAGGCGAAGAACCGCACCGAGCTCGCCGGGAAGTTCCGCTCTTCGAGCAGGGTCCGCATGACCTGGCCGACCTGGCCGGTCGCGCCGACGACACCGATCACAACCATTTACTTCCCCCGTCGCTTCGCTCGCCCCACGATCTAGATCCCGCTTCCGGCGTAGACGACGGCCTCTTCCTCGCCACCCAGCCCGAAGGCCTCGTGCAGCGCGGAGACCGCCACGTCCAGATCGGTGTCCTTGACCAGCACCGAAATCCGGATCTCCGAGGTGGAGATCAGGTCGATGTTGACACCGGCCTCGGCCAGCGTCTCGCAGAACTTGGCGGTGACGCCGGGGTGGCTGCGCATGCCGGCACCCACCAGCGACACCTTGCCGATGTGATCGTCGTAGAGCACCTGGGTGAAGCCGATGTCGCTCTGCAACGAGGACAGTTTCTGCACGGCGCTCGGGCCGTTCTCCCGGGAGCAGGTGAAGGTGATGTCGGTCTTGCCGTCCTCCACCTTGGAGATGTTCTGCAGCACCATGTCGATGTTCACGTCGGCGTCGGCGACCGCGCGGAACACCTTGGCGGCGTACCCGGGTACGTCGGGCAGGCCGACGACGGTGACCTTCGCCTCGCTGCGATCGTGCGCAACTCCGGTCAGAATGGCGTCTTCCATGGGGATGTCCTCGATCGATCCGTTGACGATGGTGCCGGGCTTGTCCGAGTACGACGAGCGGACGTGTATCGGAACGTTGTACCGGCGGGCGTATTCCACGCAGCGCAGCATCAGCACTTTCGCGCCGCAGGCGGCCATCTCCAGCATCTCCTCGAAGGAGACGTGGTCCAGGTGGCGGGCGTTGGGCACGATGCGCGGGTCGGCGGTGAAGATGCCGTCGACATCGGTGTAGATCTCGCAGACGTCGGCGTTCAGCGCAGCGGCCAGGGCGACGGCGGTGGTATCCGAGCCGCCGCGGCCCATGGTGGTGACGTCCCTGCTGTCCTGGCTGACGCCCTGGAAACCGGCGACCAGCACGATGACGCCTTCGTCCAGCGCATCGCGCAGGCGGCCCGGGGTGACATCGATGATCTTGGCGTTGCCGTGCGTGCCGGTGGTGACGATGCCGGCCTGCGACCCGGTGAACGACCGGGCCTGGGCGCCCATCGACTCGATGGCCATCGCCACGAGCGCGTTGGAGATGCGCTCACCGGCGGTCAGCAGCATGTCCATCTCGCGGGCCGGCGGAGCCGGGGACACCTGGCGGGCCAGATCCAGCAGGTCGTCGGTGGTATCACCCATCGCCGAACAGACCACCACGACGTCATTGCCGGTTTTTTTGGTTTCCACGATGCGCTCGGCGACGCGTCGGATCCGGTCGGCGTCCGCCACCGAAGATCCGCCGTATTTCTGCACGACGAGCGCCACTGTAAACCTCTCAACCAGCCGGGGATGTCCCGACAAGGATACGGGGTGGGCGCATCCCGTTATTACCCACGCAGTCCGGGCTGGCCTTTACGAGACCGAAACAACACGAAGCGTTCACGTAACAGAAACACCGTTTACTACCAGTAATCACAGAGACGACCCCGTGTGGCTGATGAAGTTTCATAACGTGATACATTGATTCCCATTAGGAGACAGGATGACGACCGACCTCGCGACCCTGGCTGAACAATCAGGTACCAAGTTCATCCTCGCCCTGTTCGTCGATCTGCGCGGAAAGCCCTGCGCCAAACTCGTTCCCGTCGAAGCCGTCGACCAGCTCGCCACCGAGGGCGTCGGTTTCGCCGGCTACGCGGTCGGCGCCATGGGGCAGCAACCCAAGGATCCCGACCTCATCGCCATCCCAGATCCCGCGTCGTTCACCCCGATCCCGTTCCTCAAGGAGGGGCTCGCGCTGGTGCATTGCGATCCGCATGTGGAGGGCAAGCCGTGGCCATTCGCGCCGCGGGTCATCCTCAAGAACCTGATCCAGCAGGCGGCCGATGCCGGATTCGAGCCGTGGGTCGGGGCCGAGGTGGAGTACTTCCTGCTGCGCCGGGCGGCCGACGGCAGCCTCGTCACCGCCGACGCGGACGACACCGCCAGCCAGCCCTGCTACGACGCCCGCGGCGTCACCCGGATGTATGAACACCTGACCGCCATATCCACGGCGATGAACGCCCTCGGTTGGTCCAACTACGCCAACGACCACGAGGACGGCAACGGCCAGTTCGAGCAGAACTTCCAATTCGCCGAGGCGCTGGTCACCGCCGACCGGGTGATCACCCTGCGCTACCTGCTGTCCATGATCGCCGCCGAACGCAATATGGTCGCCACCTTCATGCCCAAGCCGTTCGCCGACCGGACCGGCAACGGCTTGCACTTCCACCTGTCGCTGACCAGCGGCGGCACCCCGGTGTTCCCGTCCGATTCCGATGACCGCGGCCTCGGGCTGTCCGAGACCGCGTACGCGTTCATCGGCGGCGTCCTCGAACACGCCTGTGCGCTGCAGGCCGTCATCGCGCCAACGGTGAACTCCTACAAGCGGACCGGTGCCATCAGCACCGCATCGGGTGCGTCCTGGGCACCCCGCAAGCCGAGCTACGGCGGCAACGACCGCACGCATTACATCCGGGTGCCCGACGACCAGCGCATCGAACTCCGCGGCGGCGACGGCTCCGCCAACCCCTATCTGGCCATCGCCGCGGCGCTCGGCGCCGGGCTGGACGGAGTCAAGCGCAGCGCCGATCCCGGAGCCGTCGGCAGCCAGGGTGACTCAACTCTGCCGCCCACGTTGCTGCATGCGATCGACGAGTTGGAGTCCGACACCGTGGTGCGCGGCGTGCTGGACGCGGCCGGTGAAGGCGTTGCCGACTACTTCGCCGGACTCAAGCGCGACGAGTTCTTCGCCTACCACGGCACCGTCGCGCCGTGGGAAGTCGACTCCTACCTGACGGCTTTCTAGAGAAAGGGCAACCACAAATATGTGCGGAATCGTGGGGTTACACCTACGCACGGAGCAGCTGTATCCCCGGCTGGGTGAGCTGCTCACCGGCATGCTGTGCGAGATGTCGGACCGCGGCGCCGACTCGGCGGGAATCGCGGTCTACGGGGATCCGACATGGTCACCGTCCGGACGCGGGTGCGTATCGGTCACCGACATCGCGAAGGCACCGGACCTCGGACCGGATGTCTCTGTGGTGCAGGTGGATTCGACCTATCTGCTGTCCGCGGACGAGCCGTCCGAGGATCTGCTGCAGCGTGTGCGAGCAGCGTACCCCGAGGCCTTGATCGCCGGGTTCGGTGCCGACCTCGCCGTCCTGAAGGGCGTCGGGCACCCTCGCGATCTCAGCGATGCCTGGGGACTGGCCAAGGCCCAGGGGTGGCAGGGGGTCGGTCACACCCGGATGGCCACCGAGTCCGCGGTGACGCCGTCGGGCTGCCACCCCTACACCGTGGGCCCCCAACAATGCCTGGTGCACAACGGATCCTTCTCCAACCATGCGACCATCCGCCGTGACCTGCGGCGCGACGGTGTGAGCTTCGACAGCGAGAACGACACCGAGGTGGGCGCCCGGTTCGTGGCCCGACAACTGGCCGCAGGCCGCGATGTGGAGACGGCTTTGAAGGAACTCTGCGCGACGTTTGACGGCTTCTACACGCTGCTGGTGTCCAACCACGACTCCTTCGCCGTGGTCCGCGACGCCATCGCGTGCAAGCCGGCGGTGATCGCCGAAACCACCGACTGGGTGGCGATGGCGAGCGAGTACCGCGCGCTCGCCGGACTGCCCGGCGTCGAATCCGCCAAGATCTGGGAACCCGAACCGGAGGTCGTTTACGCATGGACACGCTGAAGCGGCGGGCTGGAGCGCAGCGACCCGGGGATGTCACTGTGTGGGACCTGCGCAGCACTGCCCTGCGTGAGGTGAATACCGCTCTGCACCAAGCCGATCTGGGTGGGGACTTCGTCATCGAACATCCCGACGGCGCCCACAATGTGGCCGTCGGGGTGAACGCGCCCGTGCGGGTGCGGGTCGAGGGCCATGTCGGGTACTACGCGGCCGGGATGAACCAGCAGGCCGACATCGTGATCGACGGCAATGCCGGCACCGGTGTCGCCGAGAACATGATGAGCGGCACGGTGCGTGTCACCGGCAATGCCTCGCAGTCCGCGGGAGCCACCGCCCACGGCGGGCTGCTCGTCATCGAAGGCGATGCCGCGGCACGCTGCGGTATCTCGATGAAGGGTGTCGACATCGTGGTCGGCGGCAGCATCGGCCATATGAGCGCATTCATGGCCCAAGCCGGCCGTCTGGTGGTGCGTGGCGATGCCGGTGAGGCACTGGGCGACTCGATCTATGAGGCGCGCATCTACGTGCGCGGTGCGGTGAGCTCGCTGGGCGCCGACTGCGTCAAGAAGGACATGCGGGCCGAGCATCACGCGGAGTTGGCCGAACTCCTCTCTGCAGCAGGGTATTCCGACGACACCACGGAGTACACCCGATACGGATCGGCCCGCAGCCTCTACCACTTCCACGTCGACAACTCCGGGAGTTACTGATGACCTCGACTGATGACCGGGCCCGGCTGGGCCTGCGCGAATCGGCGACCTTCGACCGGACCACCATCGCCGCCATCCAGCGAGCAGCCGAAACCGGTATCTACGACATCCGCGGCTGGGGCGCCAAGCGGGCCCTTCCCCACTTCGATGACCTGCTGTTCCTCGGCGCATCGATGTCGCGGTACCCGCTGGAGGGATACCGCGAACGCTGCGGCACCGACGTGATCCTCGGCGGACGCAACGCCAAACACCCTCTGCACCTGGATATCCCGGTCACCATCGCCGGCATGAGCTTCGGCGCACTGTCCGGCCCGGCCAAGGAGGCACTCGGACGCGGAGCGAGCGAGGCCGGCACCTCGACCACCACCGGAGACGGTGGGATGACGCCCGAGGAACGCGGCCAGAGCAAGCACCTGGTCTACCAGTACCTTCCCTCCCGGTACGGCATGAATCCCGATGACCTGCGCAAAGCCGATGCCATCGAGATCGTGCTCGGACAGGGCGCCAAGCCAGGTGGCGGCGGAATGCTGCTGGGGCAGAAGATCTCTGCGCGGGTCGCCGGGATGCGCACGCTGCCCGAGGGTATCGATCAGCGCAGTGCGTGCCGCCATCCGGACTGGACCGGACCCGATGATCTGACCATCAAGATCAACGAGTTGCGGGAGATCACCGACTGGGAGAAGCCGATCTACGTCAAGGTCGGCGCCACCCGCACCTACTACGACGTGAAGTTGGCCGTGCACGCCGGCGCCGACGTGGTGGTGGTCGACGGCATGCAGGGCGGCACCGCTGCCACCCAGGAGGTGTTCATCGAACACGTCGGCATTCCGACCCTGGCCGCCATCCCGCAGGCGGTGCAGGCACTGCAGGAACTCGGCGTGCACCGCGCCGGGGCGAGCACAGCGACGGGTAAAAGCAAGGGGGTGCAGCTCATCGTGTCCGGCGGTATCCGTAACGGTGCCGACGTCGCCAAGGCACTGGCACTGGGCGCCGATGCTGTCGCGATCGGCACGGCCGCGTTGATCGCGTTGGGCGACAACCATCCTCGCTACGAGGCCGAATACCAGAAGCTGGGTAGCGCGGCCGGGTTCTACGACGACTTCCAGGACGGCCGTGATCCCTCCGGGATCAGCACCCAGGATCCGGAACTGTCGTCGCGCTTCGACCCGATCGAGGGTGGCCGGCGGCTGGCCAACTTCCTGCGGGTGCTGACCATGGAGGCCCAGACCATCGCTCGGGCATGCGGGAAGGCTCACGTCACCCATTTGGAGCCCGAGGACCTGGTCGCCATCACCATCGAGGCGGCCGCCATGGCGCGGGTTCCGCTGGCCGGCACGAGTTGGATCCCGGGCCAGTGAGCGAGACCGCGGACGTCGTCATCGTCGGCGGCGGGCTGGAAGGCACCGCCACGGCGTGGGCGCTGAGCCAGCGTGGCATCACCGATGTCTTTGTGGCCGAACGCAGTACCGTCGGATCCGGGATGACCGGTAAGTCCAGCGGGATCGTGCGCTGCCACTACGGGGTCAGCTCGCTGGCCGCCATGGCGACCTCTAGCCTCGACGTCTTCGAGAAGCCGGAGCAGTTCCTCGGCGAACACGCCACCGATATCGGTTTCCGCCAGACCGGCTACGTGGTCGGGGTGGGGGAACCCAACGTGGGAGCACTGCGCAACAGCCTGGCCGCACAACGCGAGGTCGGTGTGCAGACCGAGGAGATCGGTGTCGACGAGGTCGCGAAGATGTGGCCGCATGCCGACCTAACCCCGTTCGCGGCGTTCGGTTGGGAAGCCCGCGGTGGATACGGCGATGCTTATCAGACCGCGCAGGCCTTCGCCATCTCGGCCCGGAATGCCGGTGTGCGGGTGCGTCAAAGCTGCGATGTCACAGACCTGGTCGTCACCGGCGACAGGGTGACCGGCGTTCGACTGGTCGACGGCACCGAGGTGTCGGCGGAGACGGTCGTCGTCGCCACCGGTGTCTGGACCCAACCGTTTCTGGCTCGGTACGGCATCGACGTGCCCGTGTCGGTGCACCGCGAGCAGATCGTGATGCTCTCGCCCGGACTCGAACTCGGACCGGTGCCGGTGTTCTCCGACCTGGTGTCACTGCAGTATGTACGCCCGGATGTGAATTCCGAGATCCTGTTCGGCAACTCCGATCTCGCCGAGTTGGAGATCGCCGACCCTGATCACTACCTCAACCGTGCCGACGAGGCATTCATCGATCTGACGGTGGACAAGATCAGCACCCGGTTCCCGGGCTTCACCGATGCGGCGATCACGACGAGCTACGCGGGCTGTTACGACGTCACGCCGGACTGGAACCCGGTGATCTCGCAGACCGGCATGGAGGGCCTCGTCGTGGCGGCGGGTTTCAGCGGGCACGGATTCAAGATCGCCCCGGCGGTGGGCAGACTGGTCGCCGACCTGGTGATCGAGGGCCGAAGCTCCGACCCGCGGATACCCGAGTCGGACTTCCGGTTGTCCCGGTTTGCCGAGGGCGACCTGCTCAAGAGCCCCTTCCCTTATGTCGGGGCCGGCGAGATGCGCTGACCTGGGCGCACAACCCGAGGGCAGATGCACTTTGGAAATCGTGGTTCCCCTAGCAGGATGGAGGAGATCCGCGAGACAGGAGAGCCGTGAACGACCAACCGCTGCTTCGGAATGAGTCCGGGACCGCTCGTGAACGCAATCCGCACGAGCCGGTTGACGAGCTGGAGTTCGAAGCCGCGATCGGCCGGAATGTGCGGCAGCTACGCCAGCAGCATGGGCTCACGGTGGCGGATATGGCGGCGCGGGTCGGTATATCCAAGGCGATGATGTCCAAGATCGAGAACGCCCAGACCTCCTGCAGCCTGTCCACGTTGGCGCTGCTGGCGCGGGGGCTGGACGTCCCGGTTACCAGCCTGTTCCGCGGCGCGGATGTCGAGCGACCGGCGGCATTCGTGAAGGCGGGGACCGGGGCGGAGATCGTGCGCAACGGCACCAGACAGGGGCACGAATACCAGCTGTTGAGCTCGCTGCGTGGGGAGCACAAGCGTCTGGAGTGTCTGCACGTGACGCTCACCGAGAAGAGCCAGACCTACCCGCTGTTCCAGCATCCCGGCACCGAGTTCATCTTCATGCTCGAAGGGGTGATGGACTACAGCCACAGCCGGTCGGTCTACCGGTTGCATCCCGGCGATTCGCTCCAGATGGACGGCGAAGGTGCGCACGGGCCGGTGGATCTGGTGGAGTTGCCCATCAGGTTCCTGTCGGTGATCGCGTTCCCGGATTCGCAGGTCTAGCCCGGGGTACCGCGGCGGTGCCGGCTGCAGGAACAGGCGATGGTCCTGTTCGCGCCGCCGGCAGGACGCCTCCAAATCGATTTCCGTGGCTGGGTCTCAGAGGAGTCCGTCGAGTTCAGCGGACGAAAGCTCTTAGAGCTCCTCGTAATACACCATCCGATCACTCAGCGGGAAGGCCAGGTAAACGACGGCCGGATGCTGTCTCGGTGCCGATTACGTAGCGTGTTCCCGGAGACGAAGCGTCATCGACGTACATAACGGGCTCCTGCACCGTCCCCGTACCGATGTCATAAACGCGGTCGCGATCACCTGGAGCTGGAGGTTGTTCGAAGCGAACCACGTCGACGAAGTCCGGGCGCACCCTCCACTCCGTAGGCCGCCGGAATTTCTGCGGGCGTTCGCAGTCCGGCAACGGTGGATGAATGTCCGTCTGAGGTCCTCGCAACCAGCGCGGGAACGACTGGTCACCTGTCGACTTCAGGAAACCCTTTGAGCAGCATTTGCCCCAGGTCCTCGTAGGTCAGAAGTAGTAAGTGGCTGTAGGCTCGGTCACCACGAGCCATGACGCAATAGACTTCGTGATCCCTTCGTAGGCGGTACGTCACTCGACTATCGCTGCTGACGATCTCTTCCACTCCCGGCGGTACACCTTCGTCGTCCCAAGTCCAGCTAACGGGATCCAGACGACGATCGATCCGAAGGTAGTCGCCGATAGCAGCGATGACATACTTTCCGGCATCCTCAAACCTCGAGAAGTACCCTTGATGACTCGTTACTGGATCTGAACGTCGTTCTGTCGTCGCCTGCAGCAGATCGTATCCATTGCCGGTTCGCTCGATGACGAACGCAGACCAGTCAGGATTTGGGAACCCGTCTCGCAGCCACAGCCCACCATCCTGCCAATCAGGTTCATCGCGTGGCGGTTTGCCGAACCGCCCGTATATGTTTCTCCAAGCGTTGTAGTGCTGGAGAAAGCTCTCGGCACCGACAAACTCGTTGCGTTCGGACACTAGCGATGACCCCCGAGGTTGATCGTCATGGCGTGGTCTCCCTCAGCATCCTGGCACGAATAAGGTCTTCGACCTTCACTGGATAACCTGTACTCCTGTCGATTACAACCCACTGTTCCGCGCCCCCCGGTTGACCGAACGCTGACTTCACTGGCCCGTGTTGCACGACCCAGTCCTTGCCTTCTGGAACTGGTCGTCCGGTGCCCTCAAATGTGTGGTACTGCGCAGCGGGGCCAGGTGCCATTGCTCGCTCCGCCATCGGCGCTCCCTCGTCAGCCATGAAGCCACCACCATTGAACCCCAGTCGATCAAGCTGGTGGCCGGATGGAATGTTGTCCAATTCCACGGGCTCACCATCAAAGCCGTTATTTGGGGCCTGATTCTGCCAATCCCAAGCAAGATTGCCATTCTTATCAAGAACGGTAAATTCGTCACGAAAGTCGGCTAATTGGCGTCCAGCCAACGGATCGTAGCCCTCAAGCACGCTGTCCGGGATTCCGCCTTCAGATAGCCGTCGGATCTCAGCGGCCGGATCACTGAGGACCTGCATCGCATCTTCCGCTGGGAGTGCGAAGTCGACGCCGGGGACCCTTTCAGGTACCTGGGACGTAGGCGCGCCGTGTGACTCCGTCGATTCTGTGACGGCATGATCATTCGCGTCTTGATCGGATAGCTGGTCTTGCGTACCGGCATCTACCGTCTGTGAACTATCAGCAACATGGTCAGAGCTCTCTGCTGACAGCGGCGAGCTCTCCGCTGCAGGCGGACGATCGGAAGTGCTCGCTCCCGGCTCGCTGTTCGACGGGCCTCCCGAACCATCACCGCTGCCCGTTCCCGGTGCATCCGCCGACGGGCTAGCCGGCGGGGCCACCGGTTGGTCGGTGTCCCGCCCCGAGCCCGACCCACCCGACGAAGAGCTACCCGGCCCATCACCGTTGCCGGATGGACCTCCGCCTGAACCGGACCCACCAGACGACGAGCCACTCGACCCGTCACCCGCACCCGCCGCAACACCTGCAGGCACCGGCGCACCCGACGACGAACCCGAACCCGACCCACCACTCGACGAACCACCCGGCCCGTCACCCGCACCCGCCGCAACACCTGCAGGCACCGGCGCACCCGACGACGACCCCGGCCCCGACCCGTTGGGCGAGTCCCCGGTCGGCGCATGCCCACCGCCGGCTCCCGAACCCGGCGACGCCGAGGACGGCGAACCGGCGCCCGGATCCACGCTCTGCGGCCGCATTGGCGCGCCCGAACCACCGGGAGCCAGTACCGACTCCGGAATACCTGGCCGATCGAATTCCGGAACATCCGGCGCGCCAGGCGCTTCCGGCAGCTCGCCCATGTCCGGAACGCGGTTACCACCAAGCCCGGGCAGCCTGCTCGGCGATCCGCTGTCGATCTTGTCGAGCAGGTGCCGGGTCGCGCTCAGCCCCTTGGCGACCGAGCCTCCCTTGGCCAACGCCCCACCCGGGACGAACAACGACCCGATGTTGAACGCGGCCTCACCGAACCCCCGGCCCGGGTTGTCGCCCTGCCATTGTTCCAGTGCGATGAACTGACTGCCGATCTCCTTCAGCACATCATCGGTCTTCGAGGGGTCGTCGATGAGCATCATCGCGGTGTCGGCGAGACCTTTCCAGGTATCCGGATCGGCCATCGCCACGGTCCCGGAGACCAGATTGATCAACCCGGACGCCGCACCGACCTGGATGTCGGTGTACAGCTTGATGCCATCGGCCAACCGATTGCCGACCTGATCCCCGAAGGTCTCCACCAGGACTGGCCGTATCCATTTCTGGAAGGCGTCAGCGGCCTCACCGAGAAGCGTCTTGAGCTCCTCGAGCAGGCCCATGACGCCCTTGACCTGGTTCTGGAAGTTCTCCAACACCGTGCTGACATCGTCGGCTATCTCCCGCAGAACCCGGTCCCCGTCGCCGCTGAGGAATCCGGTGACGGTGTCCCACAACCCATCCAGCGAAATTCTGTTGAGCAGGTTACGAATAGCGTCCTGCGTCTCCTGCACTCCGGTGGCGAATTCGCCGATCGTGGTCGCCAGTCCGCCGGCGAACTTGGACAGGTCCGAAACCCGGGTACCCAACTCCTCAAGAGCCGTCTTGATGGTTCCCTTTTCCGGAATGTCCTGGGCATCGACGGACGCCTTGGCTCCCGCCATCGCCCCCTCGAACACAGATAATCCCTGCCCGATGTTGCGCCACTGCGCGGCAGTCAGATTCATCATCGCGGCATTACCCGACGGCCAGGTCATGGCCACTCCAGCCGCGATCCCGATGCCGGGAATCATCCGGAGGAACGGGGTGATCAGCCACCACTTGCCCGGCGGCGGCACATTGCTCCCGTTCGGACCGTATGGCGCGTCGCCGGCCGTCGTCCTGGCCTGCTCACCGCTGATTCCTCCGGATGGGCCGGGCCCGCCCGGGGTCGAGGCGGCGTCGGCGTTGCGGTAGTTGAACCCGGTCGCCTCCAACATCAGGCCGACATTCTTGAACGCGTTGGCCGCGTCCGCCAGCGCCTGACCGAACTCGTCGGCCTGCCGTCCGTAGGTGATGCCGAAGTTCAGGCCTGCCGGATCCGACCCTGATGCGATGCCGCCGGCCAACACCTGGCCCATCGCGTCCGACAGCGCACCGAGTTGGGTCCCCAGCGATCCGACGTGTTTTCCCGCACCGATCAGCTGCTGCGGTTCTACTTCGATCCGCACGCGATCAGCCCGCCCACATCTTTCCGTTCTTGTCGACGGCGTCGGAGTAATTCTTGTGTGCGCCCTCGGCAACCTTGCGCAGCTGTTCCAGGGCCGTCTTCATCTGCTCGGCACCGTCGTTCCACTGCCGTTGCGACTGCTCCTGGGCATCCGATCCGGATCCCGCCCAGTTGGCCCGCAACGCGGTCATCGCCTGCTCGATCTCTTCCAGCACCTCGGTGACGTCGCGGCCGAACTGCTCCATGTGATCGATGGCCCCCTGCAAC
This sequence comes from Mycobacterium sp. AMU20-3851, assembly GCF_043974665.1. Lineage (NCBI taxonomy): Bacteria > Bacillati > Actinomycetota > Actinomycetes > Mycobacteriales > Mycobacteriaceae > Mycobacterium > Mycobacterium sp. AMU20-3851. The sequence continues at coordinate 337,853 of NZ_CP146371.1, read as the reverse complement.
TGCGAGAAGTCCACCACCAACTTCGTCATCACAGCTCCCGTTCGGCCGCGGGTTCTGCGTCGGGCTCCGCGGGCCGGCCCACCGGCGCCTTCTCGGTCGGCTCCTCACCAGCGGCCGCCTCCGCGCCGGTCTCGGCCTGCTGCGCCACCTCGGTCGCCATCTGCACCGCCTGCTGGGCGGCACCGGCAACAACCTGCCCGGCCTGGGTCAACCCGCCGGCCAGCTGTCCGGCCACCTGGGCGGGCATCCCCGCCGCCTGGGATATCGGTTGCATGACCTCCCCCAGGTTCATCTGTTGGGCGAGGTCCGGCTTCTGCCCCGCGCCGGAGGCACTGCTGCTTCCCGACGGCGCGGCCGCCTCTCCACCTGAGCCGGCCGACGCCCCGGACCCAACGGCACCCGCACCATCGGAAGTACCACCACCCGTAGCGGCACCACCACCGCCGCCCTGCATGGTCCCGTCCAGCGCTCCCCCGGCACTCTCGTCGGTCGCTGCGTAGTTCCGGGCGGCCACGTCGAGAGCATCGGACATGGTCTGCAGGGCGCGGACCACCTGGCCGGCACCGCTGTGCCACTGGTCCCAGTACTTCTCGAACGCCGTCGCCGCCTCGCCCTGCCAGCCGGATCCGAGGAGGTTGCTGGTCTCCAGATCCACCGAGGACAAACCGTCCTGCAGCCGCTGTCCAGCCCCCCGCAAACGGTCCGCTGCCAGGTGTAACTCCGAGGTCACGACCTCGACCGACTGCCCCATGCTCCCCCCGCAATCCATAGCCTGCCTAGCAGCCTAAGCCGAGTCCGGGCACCGCACCGACACCAAAATTGGGCTCCACGGGCGACCGGGAGTACAGTTGCCACCGTGCTGCGGGTGCTCCTTCTCGGACGCCGCGACGGGGTCTGATCCAGACTGGCCTCCCGTCGCGGGTTTTCGCGATGCGCCGGTCTGAATCCCACAGGATGAAACCAAGACCCCGGAGCCGAGATCATGACCACCCCTGATACCACTTCTTCTGCCGTTTCCCCGGACGCCTTCTCGTCGGTGCGCACCATCACCACCCCCAGCGGCGCCCCCAACCCCGGCCAGCCCGCCTGGAACACCCAGCGCGGCTCGTCGATGCCGGTGAACCGCTACCAGTCCTTCGCCCGAGAGGTCGAGGACATCACGCTGCCCGACCGCAGCTGGCCCGACAAAGTCATCGACCGGGCCCCGCAGTGGTGCGCGGTGGACCTGCGGGACGGCAACCAGGCGTTGATCGATCCGATGAGCCCGGCCCGCAAGCGCCGGATGTTCGATCTGCTGGTCCGGATGGGTTACAAGGAGATCGAGGTCGGATTTCCCTCGGCCAGCCAGACCGATTTCGACTTCGTCCGCGAGATCATCGAGGATGGTGCCATCCCCGACGATGTCACCATCCAGGTGCTGACGCAGTCCCGCCCCGAGCTGATCACCCGCACCTTCGAGGCCTGCCGTGGCGCCAAGAGTGCGATCGTGCACTTCTACAACTCGACGTCGATCCTGCAGCGTCGCGTCGTGTTCCGCGCCGACAAGGACACGATCAAGAAGATCGCCACCGATGCCGCCGAGCTGGTCCTGCAGGAGGCCAAGAAGTACCCGGACACCCACTGGCGCTGGGAGTACTCCCCGGAGTCCTACACCGGCACCGAGCTGTCCTACGCCAAAGAGGTCTGCGACGCGGTCACCGAAACCCTGGGCGCCACCCCGGAGAACCCGGTCATCCTGAACCTGCCCGCCACCGTCGAGATGGCCACCCCCAACGTGTACGCCGACTCGATCGAGTGGATGCACCGCAACCTGGCCCGGCGCGACTCGGTGATCCTGAGCCTGCACCCGCACAATGACCGCGGAACCGGCGTCGCCGCAGCGGAATTGGGCTACCAGGCCGGCGCCGACCGGATCGAGGGCTGCCTGTTCGGCAACGGTGAGCGCACCGGCAACGTCTGTCTGGTGACGCTGGGCCTGAACATGTTCAGCCGCGGTGTCGACCCGCAGATCGACTTCTCCAACATCGACGAGATCCGCCGCACGGTCGAGTACTGCAACCAGCTGCCGGTCCACGAACGCCATCCCTACGGCGGCGATCTGGTCTACACCGCCTTCTCCGGCAGCCACCAGGACGCCATCAACAAGGGCCTGGACGCGATGAAGTTCGATGCCGACGCCGCCGATACCGATGTCGACGACTTCCTGTGGCAGGTCCCGTATCTGCCGATCGACCCCAAGGACGTCGGCCGTACCTACGAGGCCGTGATCCGGGTCAACTCGCAGTCCGGCAAGGGTGGCGTCGCCTACATCATGAAGGCCGACCACGGCCTGGTGTTGCCGCGACGCCTGCAGATCGAGTTCAGCCAGGCGATCCAGCAGATCACCGACGGCGAGGGCGGCGAGGTCTCGCCCAAGGAGATCTGGGATGTGTTCTCCGAGGAGTACCTGGCCCCGATCCTGCCGCTGGAGCGGATGCGCCAGAAGGTGGTCGCCTCCGAGGTCGACGGCGGCACCGACACCATCACCGCGATCGTGAAGATCAACGGTGAGGAGCGCGAGATCGTCGGCGCCGGCAACGGTCCACTGGCGGCGTTCTGCGACGCCCTGGGCGCGGTCGGCTACGAGGTGAGCGTGTTGGATTACTCCGAGCACGCGCTGTCGGCCGGTGAAGAGGCGCAGGCCGCGGCCTACGTCGAGGCCTCGATCGGCGGCAAGACGGTCTGGGGTGTCGGGATCGCCACGTCGATCACCACCGCATCACTGCGTGCCGTGGTGTCCGCGGTCAACCGCGCCGCCCGGGACTGACCACCCGGGTTACACAGTGTATTGATCGCCGGTCAATCCGTAACGAAGTGATCCGGACCGTTTCACAATTTCCCCTGGAGACTCATAGCCGACGGCCCGCCGGGCCAAATCGGTTGTGAATCGCTAAAACTCGTGCCGCAACGACGCGGCACGCCCAGGAGGAATCCGTGATCCCGCACGCCTCGTTCTTCGACGCCGAACGTCAGACCGCCCTGGCAGGTGATGACATCGCGGTCGGTGTGACCGATACCGGCGAGGAGGGAAGACTCCGGTTCTCGCTGTCCGCGCTGCATCCGGTGCCGCTGCGCCGGATGCTGCCGGCGCTGGAGAGTATGGATCTCGAGGTCATCAACGAGCACACCAACTCCTGGACCCGGCCGGACGGATCGGTGTGCCATGTCTACGACCTGGTGCTGGACACGGACGGCCCGGTGGCCTCCGAGCAGATCTGCGACACCTTCCGCGCCGTCTGGGCGGGCCGGATCGAAGCCGACCGGTTCAATGCGCTGATCCCGGTGGCCGGTCTGCACTGGCGCCAGGTCGCGGTGCTGCGCAGCTACAGCCGCTACCTGCGGCAGCTGCCGATGCCCTACGGCCAGAACCGTATTCAGCAGGTGCTGTTGGACAACCCGGGTGCGGCCGCTGCCGCGGTCGCCCTGTTCGAGGCGCGCTTGCGCCAGGGCGGCGATTCCGCGGCGATCGCGGCAGCCGACGAGCGACTGGCTGCCGAGATCGACCGGGTCGCCCATATCGACGCCGACCGCGTGCTGCGTGCCTACCGCAACCTGATCAACGCGACCGTACGGACCAACGCGTTCCAGGACGGGGCATTCAGCCCGGAGGCGCCGTACCTGGTACACAAGTTCGACGCCGGCCAGATCGACGAACTGCCGCAACCCCGGCCACTGTCCGAGATCTTCGTCTATGCACCGGAATTCGAGGGACTGCACCTGCGCTTCGGCCTGGTGGCCCGCGGCGGCCTGCGTTGGTCGGACCGTCACGACGACTACCGCGCCGAGGTGCTCGGCCTGGTCAAGGCGCAAGCGGTGAAGAACGCGGTGATCGTTCCGGTCGGCGCCAAGGGTGTCTTCGTCGTCCGGCAGCCGGGTGCCGGCCGTGATGAGGCACTGCACTGCTATCGGCATTTCGTCTCTGCGCTGCTCGATGTCGTCGACAACGACACCGAGGGCGAGGACCCCTACCTCGTGGTGGCCGCCGACAAGGGCACGGCCACCTTCTCCGACGCGGCCAACGCCGTTGCCCTGGGGCGCGGCTACTGGCTGGGTGACGCCTTCGCCTCGGGCGGCTCCGCGGGCTACGACCACAAAGCCATGGGCATCACCGCCCGGGGCGCCTGGGTCAGCGGCGACAGCCATCTCGAGGAACTCGGAATCGACGCGGACACAGACGCATTCCGTGCCGTCGGCATCGGCGATATGAGCGGCGACGTGTTCGGCAACGGGATGTTGCTGCGACGCGGCACCCAACTGGTCGCCGCATTCGACCATCGGCACATCTTCGTCGACCCCGATCCTTCGGCCCAGGCGCGCGGTGAGCGGGAGCGGCTGTTCGCGCTGCCCCGTTCGTCCTGGGACGACTACGATCGCGGCCTGATCAGCGCCGGCGGCGGGGTCTGGTCCCGCGAGTCCAAGACCATCGCGGTGTCCGAACAGATGCGCCGGGCGCTCGACATCACCGAATCAGCCACCCACCTGACTCCCAACGACCTGATTGGCCACATTCTGCGGGCCCCGGTCGATGTGCTGTTCAACGGCGGGATCGGCACCTACGTCAAGGCCGGCGACGAGCAGCACAGCGAGGTCGCCGACAAGGTGAACGACGGCGTGCGGGTGAACGCCGCGGAGGTCCGGGCCCGGGTGATCGTGGAAGGCGGCAACCTCGGGGTGTCCCCGCGTGGCCGGGTGGAGTTCGCCCGTCTAGGAGGCCACATCAACACCGACGCCATCGACAACGCGGCGGGTGTGGACTGCTCCGATCACGAGGTCAACTTGAAGATCCTGTTGGCCGGCCGCTTCCCGTCCGCCGAGCGCGACGCGCTGCTGGCCGAGATGACCGACGAGGTCGCCGCCCACGTCCTGGCCAACAACACCGCCCACAACCGGTTGTTGCGTGACTCCCGTTCCGACGCGGCCGCGCTGGTGAGTGTGCACGCCCGGATGGTCACGATGTTGGAGGACAAGCGCGGATTACACCGCGAGCGCGAGCAGCTGCCCAGCACCGAGGAGTTCCTCGCGATGGCCAAATCCGGTGCGGGCCTGACCCGGCCAGAACTGGCCACCCTGATGGCGCACGCCAAACTCGACCTGAAGGCCGAGCTGTTGGCATCCGACGAGTTCGACGATCCGTACTTCACCGCGGCCCTGCACCGCTACTTTCCGGCGACGTTGCGCCGCCGGCTCGGTGCACAGGTCGAAGAGCATCCGTTGCGGCGCGAGATCATCGCCACCACGGTGGTCAACCACTTGCTGGCCACCTCCGGTCTGACCTACGCCTTCCGGCTGGCCGAGGAAACCGGCGCCACCGCGGGCGATATCGTGCGGGCACACGCCATCGTCTCCGAGGTCTTCGAGCTCGATCGGCTCTGGGACGACATCCATTCCGCGGCACTGGCGCCCGACCTCACCGCCGCGCTGATCGTGGAGAGTCGCCGCCTGCTGGACCGGGCATCCCGGTGGTTCCTGCTGAACCGTCCGCAGCCGCTGTCCATAGCCGACGAGATCGGCCGGTTCGGCCACACCGTTGCCACCCTGCGCGGCAAGCTGCCCGAGATGCTGCGTGGCGACGAGCTTGCCACCGCCGGCCGGATCTTCGATGATTTCGCCAATCGCGGGACTCCCGCCGGTATCGCCGGCCGGATCAGCGAATCCCTCTACGCCTACAGCCTTCTCGATATCGTCGACATGGCCCTTGCCGACGGCGAGGATGCCGCGGCCTTGGCGCACATCTACTTCGAACTCTCGGCGCACCTGGGGGTCGACCATCTGCTGCTGGCCGTCTCGGCGCTGCCGCGAAGCGGACGGTGGAACGGTCTGGCCCGGCTCGCGGTGCGTCAGGATCTGTACCGGTCGCTGCGCGACCTGGCCCGGGAAGTGAACCGGATGATCGGCGCCGGCCCCGGCCCGGTGGACACCATCGCCGAATTCGAGGCCTACAACCGGCCGCGGATCGAGCGGGCACGGCGCACGCTGCAGGACTTCCTCGCCGTCGAGAACCCCGACCTGGCGGTGGTCTCGGTGGCGGCCACCCAGATCCGCCGGCTCACCAACGCCAATCAGCCGGGCTGAGACATGAAACAGCCGGGGTGAGCGATGCTCACCCCGGCTGGTCCGGTCAGACTGTTGCTGACGCCTCAGGGCTTCAGGTGCGCGACCTGGGGCAGCACCTTGGTGCCGACGAGTTCGAAGCTGCGGCGGTAGACATCCGGGTTGTCGGTGTACTCGTGGCCGAAGGAGATCAGCGAGCCGAAGCCGCCGACCTCGTTGTACAGCTCCTCGATCTTGCCGGCGACCGTCTCGGGCGAACCCACGAAGTGGAAGTTGTCCACCATCCACTCGGCGGACAGCTCCTCCAGGGTGATGGTGCCGCCGGTCATCATCTCGCCGATGCCGAGCTTGATGAAGGTGGGGATGTTGTAGTTGCCCCAGAGGTCGCCCATCGCACCGTTGAGGTAGGCGTCGCGTGCCTCCGCGTCGGTGTCCGCGACGAACACATCACGACAGATGCGCCAGTCGGCGCGGTTCGGGGTGTGACCGGCGGCCTGGGCAGCCTCGGCGTAGGTGGCCCAGTGCTCCTTGAGCACCGAGTTGTGCACCTGCTGGCTCATCGGGAAGTAGCCGTTGCGTCCGGCGACGGCCAGGGTCGGCGACTTGGCCTGCATACCGGTCATGATCACCGGGATGCGGTCCTGCTTGGGCGCCAGGTGCGGGCCGTGGATGTCGTCGTCGTAGGCCGGCATGTCGACGGTCCAGTACTTGCCCTCGATCCGGAACGGTCCCTTCTTGGACCAGATGCTCTCGATGATCTCCAACGCCTCGGTCATCATCTCCGGGTTCTGCTTACCGGTGTTGAAGAGCTGGGCATCACTGGGGAATGCGCCGGGAGCGAAGCCCGCGATGTAGCGGCCCTCGGTCATGTGGTCCAGCCACATGATGCGGTGCGCCAGCGCGATGGGGTTGTGGTAGGCCAGCAGGTGGGCGGCGGCACCGAGCTTGATCTGCGAGGTGATCTGCGACGCGGCCGCGATCATGGCGTCCGGGGCCGGGCTGGGCTCGCCACCGAGGGTGTAGTGCTCGGCGAAGTAGGCCTCCGACCAGTTGTACTCATCCGCCCACTTGGTCAGCGTCAGATCCCAGTCGATGACCTGCTTGGCCGTGCGCTTGCCATGTGAATATGCGCGCGAGTAGGGGATGTTGAAGATGCCGAACTTCATCTCGGTGTCCTTCCGTAGGGGTGTGCGGAGAAATCGGGAAACCTTGCCGCCATGGGGATCTGCCCCGTTTGACGCGACTCGCACTTTTCGTACATTTGTAGAAACAAGGCGATAGCCGTCAACGTAGCGACGCTGTGGCGCGGGTGTCAACAGGTAGGACGAAGAAATCTTCTATTTACACAAGCCAACGGGCACAGGGGAATTCGCTCGACAGCCAACAAACATCAGGGCCACCGCAGCATGCGACGCGCTGACCTGGACTTTCTACATCCGTAGGGTTCCAACCGGCGCCCGCCGGGCCGCGGGTAATGGTTGCGGTACCCTCACCAAAACACGCACAGTCAGGAGTCGACGGTGAAGAGATCGGGCAGCCGCTCAGAGGCGACCGCCATGGCCCTCGTCGAGGCCGCACTGCAGATCATCCGCGAATCCGGGGTCAAGAGCGTCACACACCGCAAGGTGTGCAGCTACGCCGGCGTTGCCCTGGGGAGCAGTACCTACCACTACGAGAACCTCGACAACCTCATCCTCGACGCATTCGCGCATTACGTGGAGCGCGTCTCGGTGCGGTACGAGAAGCATTTCGAGGGCGCGACCTCGGACGACGACCTGATCGACGCGATCCTCACGCTGGTCAACGCGATGACGACCGATATGGGTAACGCGATTCTGGAATGGGAGCTGCTGGCCGAGGCGGGCCGCCAGGACGCCTACCGGGAACTCGGCCACAAGTGGTCGAGCCGTGCCCGCGGGGCCGTCGAGCGCTACGTGTCGCCGAAGGTCGCCCACATGCTGGAGACGATCTGGGACGGATCCACCGTCCAACGCGTGCTCAACGGCACCGAATTGGACGACGCCGGCCTGCGCGAGCTTCTCAGAGCTGCAATCGAGTTGGATCCTGCCCGGGGTTACCCCCGGCGTGAGGAGCCCGCCAAGCCGGCCAAGAAGCCGGCAAAGAAGGCGGCTACCAGGCGAAAGGCCTCGTAGCCGCCTCCGGCGCCGTCACGAGTTGATGACGAACACCTTGCGGATCTTCTCGTGCACGGTCCAGGTCATCTTCTCGCCGGGCTGACAGATGAAGACGTCACCCTGGCCGACCTCCACCATCTGCCCTGATTCGCCGACGACCGTGGCGCAACCCTGCAGGATCACGACGGTTTCCTGGCCCTGGTAGTCGCTGTGCACACCGGGCTCGGCCTCCCACACGCCGTGCTTCTGACCGTCCGCGGTATAGAGCACCGCCGAGCGTACCGGCGCGGTGCTTCCGGGCCGGTCAGTCTCGGCGAGGTCCACGGTCAACGGGTCATAACGCTTGATCACAGTTCCATCCTCATGGTTTGTCGGGTCATTGCTACAGATCCGGCGAGCCGAGCTGCCGGAAACTCGATCGGAAGAACACCAGCGGTTCGGACCGTTCGTCCTGCGCCAGTTGCATGCTCAGTACATCGGCGGTGATGATCACGTGGTCCCCACCGTCGAAGGTGTCCGCCACCTGCGCCTCGATCCAGGTGTGCGAACCCTCGATCATCGGCACACCCGTTTCCGGTGCTGGCGCCCAGCGCATTTCGGCGAACTTGTCGGTGCCCGATCTGGCGAAGGTCAGCGCGACTGCCTGCTGGTCCGAGGCCATCACGTTCACCACGAAGTTCCCGGTGGCCGCGATCAACGGCCAACTGGTCGACTTCCGATCCACCGACAACAGAATCATCGGCGGGTCAAGAGACAGGGACATGAAGGACTGAACGGTCAGTCCGACCGGCGTTCCCCCGGACAGGCCGCTGACCACCACCACCCCGGTCGGGAAGTTGCCCATCACCGTGCGGTAATCCGCACTCCGCTCCGTCTTTACGGGCATCTTGCTCCCCAATCTTCGAAGGACTCTTCACATTGCCGAGTTTCTACATATGATGAAACTACTAGTTGCGGGTGGCGTCAACCCGCGACAAAACGCTGGACCGAAAGGCCGATATGAACACGAAAATTCTTGCTACAGAACTGGATGAGCCGACACCGGTCTCGGAACTGGGCGCCGGACGGGTCCATCGGGCATGCAGCGCGATGGCAGCGGGCGAGCCGGTAGTGCTGTCCGATGGCACGGAATCCTCACTGGTGCTACTGAGCTCGGCGGCGACCCCCGCCGGGGTATCCCGACTGATCAAGGCCGGTTCGGGCCTGCTCTTCGTCGCCGTAGAACAAGATCGTCTGCGCCAGTTGCGTATTCCGCCGATGGCCGCCGACCACTACTCGTCCACCAGCCGATTCCACGTCGCCGTGGATGCTGCGGTCGGCATCGGGACCGGAATCTCGGCGACCGACCGCGCACGCACCGTTCGGCTCCTCAGCGATCCCCATTGCGGCATTGACGATTTCGTCCGCCCCGGGCATGTGATCCCGGTTGCCGCCGACATGACTCCCCCGCACGCGCCCGGCACTCCCGAGCTGGCACTGGCACTGGCCCGACTGGCGGGGCACGGTGTTCCCACCGCGACGTATTGCGCACTGACATCGGAGGGCGATCCACGCTCGGTGGCCGGGCCCGAGGAGGGCGCCGCGATCGCCCGGCAGAACGGGCTCGCATTCATCCTGCGCGAGGATGTGCTCGCCGCGTTCTACCGGGCGCGATAGCGCAGAACCTCAGTCGTTGGGAATCTTGAAGGGGCCCATGGCACCGGCATCGACCACCATGGCGGTGCCGGTGACATAGCGGCTGACATCGGAGGCCAGGTACAGCACCGCGTTACTGATGTCCTCGGGCTGCACGAACGGAATCGGCAGCGCGTTCATCCCCTTCAGAGCAGGAATCGAATCCTCCTGCGTCGCACCGGGTTTACCGCCCGAGAAGAGCGTATTGTAGGCGTCGTTGTTGATCATCAGGGTCTCGACGTTGGTCGGGTTCACCGAGTTGACCCGAATCCAGTGCGGGGCCAGTTCACCGGCGAGCGTGCGCATCAGCCCGTTGGCGCCATGCTTGGACGCCGCGTAGTGACCGACATTGAGTTCGGCCACCAACCCGGAGATCGAACTGATGATGATGACCGATCCGCCGCGATTCTGCTCGATCAGATGCGGCACGGTGGCCTTGATGGTCTTCCACACGCCGGTGAGGTTGGTGTCCAGCTGATCCTGGAACTGCTCCTCGGAGATTTCCCACATCGGCGCGATATCGTTGACCGTCCCGGCGTTGGCGACCACGACGTCAAGTCGACCCAGTTCCTTTATACCCTGGTCAACAAAGCTTTTCAGTGCTGCGAGATCGCGGACATCGACCTGTCCGGCAACGATGCGCCGGCCGGTCTCGCGCACCAGTCGCACCGTCTCATCCAGGTCGGCCGGCGTGGACATCGGGTACGGCACGGTATCGATCTGCTTGCAGATGTCGATGGCCAGAATGTCTGCGCCCTGTTCGGCCAGCTTGATCGCGTGCGACCGCCCCTGCCCGCGCGCGGCGCCGGTGACGAACGCGACCTTGCCGGTGAGGTCCAACGGGTTGCTCATGTAACTCCTACCTGCTCTTTTTCCCACATTTGTAGGAATTTAGTGCACGGTACGGACGGGCGCGGCCCATGTCAATGGTTTCCCGAGAAGTCGGAATCCCGCTGCTAGCCAACACTATTACGTCTATGTCGACGGGGACCCCCGCTCGACCGCCCCGTTGACACCCGCAGCGATTCGTGGTTATTGTCGGCTGGATCACACTTTCTACAAATGTCCATATTCGGGTCGCGGCATGAGCCATCCGCTGGCAGCATTCCCGGATATCCCGAGCGGCCGGTCACCGACAGACCGTGTCGCGTGGACCATCTCAGAGATAAGGAACACCCAGCATGACGACTCCTAGCCGACTTGTCGGACGCATCGCACTGGTTACCGGTGGCAGCAACGGACAGGGCGCCGCGCACACCCGCCGGCTCGCTCAAGAAGGTGCCATCGTCTACTTCACCGACGTCGACACCAAGAACGGCCCCGAGCTGGAGAAGGAGTTGCGCGCAGAGAATCTCGACGTCCGGTTCCACCAGCAGGACGTGAGCAGCTTCGATGCTTGGCAGAAGATCGCATCGGTCATCGAGTCCGAACAGGGCCGACTCGACATCCTCGTCAACAACGCCGGCATCGCCGACCTCTACACCGCGGAGGAGGCCACCGAAGAGTCCTGGCAGCGCATCATCGACATCAACCAGAAGAGCATCTTCCTGTCGTTCAAGGCTCTGCTGCCGCTGCTGCGCAAGAGCTCGGCCGCCTCGGTGATCAACACCTCGAGCATCTTCGGTGTGGTCGGGGCCGACGGCTACCTGGCCTACGTCGGCTCCAAGGGCGCAGTGACCATGATGACCAAGTCGCTGGCCATCTCCTACGGCCGAGAAGGCGTACGCGTCAACAGCATTCACCCCGGATACATCGCTACGCCGATGCTGGAGGAGGAACTGGCCGGACTGGGCGACGGCGCCGAGGAACGAATCCTCGCCACGATCCCGCTGGGACGCTTCTCAAGCGCCGACGAGATCTCCGGTTCGGTCGCGTTCCTGGCCTCCGACGACGCTTCCTATATCACCGGTGCCGAGCTGCTCATCGACGGCGGTCACCTGGCAGGCCGCTGAGTTCTCAGGAAACTCCGGCACACTACTTCTGATTTGAGAGGGTGATTCACCTTGGAACTCGTTGGACAGATCATCATCTGGATCATGATGGGATTCATGGTGCTCGGTGCGGGCGCCTACATCCTTCGCCCCGAGTCCCCGCTGGCGGGTGAGTTCCGGGACGGCATCTACACCATCGGACAGCTGTTCATCCCGGTGGCCGGCATGATGGGCATCATCCCGCTGCTGGTGCCCATGATCGACAGGTTCGTCGGCCCGGTCTACGAGTGGTTGCACTCGGACCCGGCGATCGCCATCAGCACCTTCCTGCCCAGCGACCAAGGCGCCTACGCGCTGTCGCTGGAGGTCGCCAACAGCCACTCGGCCTGGATCCTGGCCTTCACCGTCAGCCTCACCTCGGGCGCGGTGATCGCCTTCTCGATTCCGACCGGCCTGGCGATCCTGGACAAGAAGTACCACAAGTACATGGCGCTGGGCACCATGTGCGGCCTGTTGGCGATCCCGTTCACCTGTCTGATCATGGCGCTGCTGCTCATGCAGAGTGGTGTGCCACTGCGGGAGGGCATCGACACCTCAGGGGAAGGCACCAAGCCGTTCGACCTGTCCTTCGGTGAGGTCGTACTGAACCTGGTGCCGCTGGTCATCATCATGATCGTTCTGGCGTTGGCGCTGAAGTACTTCACCGACTTCATGGTCAAGGCGTTCCTGGTGTTCGGTAAGGCCATCGTGGTGGTGACCACCATTTCGATGACCGCCAACGTGGTCGAGTACTTCACCGGGGTGTTCTCGAAGGTCTTCGGTTCGTTCCCGCTGGCCCCGTTCATCGCCGACGCCGAGGATCAGTTCCGGGCGTTGGAGGTCGTCGGCTACATCGGCGTCATGCTGGCCGGAGCGTTCCCGATGGTGTACGCCATCCGTACCGGCCTCGCCGGGCCGCTGCAGGCGATCGGCAATCGGGTCGGCGTCTCCGAGGCCGGTATCACCGGCTTCCTGGCGGGTGCGACGAACATCCTGGCGCTGTACCGCGTCGTGCCGGTGATGCCGCCGCGGGACCGGGTGCTGACCATCGCGTTCGCGACCTGCGCCGGCTTCGCCATCGGCGACTACCTGGCATTCACCGCCAACTTCCAGCCGACCATGATCGTCCCGATGATCATCGGCAAGCTGGTCGGCGGGGCCATCGCGGTGGCGATCGCGGTCTGGCTGGCGGTGCCCTATCTGAAGCGCTTCGCGCTGGAGGACACCGAGAAGGACGGGCCGGCCACGGACGGAACGGGGAAGGACGACGACCCGGTCCTGGCAGATCGCACCGTATAGATCCGTTCCGAGCCCGCCGGCCGGTCCGCCCTCCCCCGAGGCGGATCGGCCGGTGTGCTTTCGGCTCAGAAAAGCGTGAACTGGTCGCCGTCGCCGGTGGTGTCGACGAACTCCTCCATATCGGTGCCGCCGACCACCTGATCGATCAGCGACATGAACTCCCGATCGGTGACCAGCGGGATGCCGTGCTCGGCGGCCTGATAACCCTTGCCCTGATCGGGGGCGGCCTCGTTGCAGATCACCAGGGAGGTCTGCTGGTCCACCGCCTCGGCGTAGCCCAGCCCGGCATGCAGGATGCGCTCGATGACCTCTTCGTGGGTGCGTGTCATCTCCGCCGACAACGCCACCCGCATGCCCTGCACCAGCGGTTGCCCCGGGACGTAGAGGCCCGGATTCTGGAACTCGCAGGGCAGCCGCGCCGCCAGCACCTTCAGCGGCCGCAACTCCTCGTGGGTCACCCGGCCGTTGGGCCATACCCGGCGGTTCACCGACCGGACCGGCAGCCACGCCCTGCGCTCCCGGGCCGCGATCAGCGCCGGCTTGAGGATCTGGGTGAGCACCAGTGCGTCGTCCAAAGCGTCATGCGGGCGCAGCTGGGTGGCCCCGTAGTGCCGTGCCAGTGTCTCCAGCCGCAGGTTTTCGGTGCCCAGGTCCAGCCGGCGGGCGAGCTCCACCGTGCACATGACGGTGTCGACCGGCAGCTGGGCCTCCACCAGTTCGGCCTCGGCGGCCAGGAACGCGTAATCGAACGCGACGTTGTGGGCGACCAGGGTCCGCCCGTGCAGGATCTCCATCAGCTGCGGCGCGATGTCCCCGAAGGTGGGTTGGCCGGCCAGCATCTCCGCGGTCAACCCGTGCACGTGCGTCGGGCCCGGATCCACCCCGGGATTGAGCAGGGACGACACGCTGTGCTCGATGCTGCCGTCGTCGCTGACCGCCAGCGCCGCGACACTCACAACCCGTGCCTGGCCCGGCCGGAAGCCCGTCGTCTCCACATCGACGACGGCCCATCCGGTGCCCGCCTCGGCCGACGGTCGGCCCCAGCACTGGCTCATACCCCGAGGATGGCACGGGGGTCTGACAACACCGAATCGCACCGCCGCGTGTCGGGCACCTAATATTCGCAGGATGGCTCTCACTAACCGCGGGAAGCTGGCGCTCGGTGCCGGTGCGGCCGCGCGCTGGGCCTCCCGCGTCACCGGACGCGGCGCCGGCGCGATGATCGGCGGTCTGGTCGCGATGACGATCGACAAATCCGTCCTCGCCCAGCTCGGGGCGGGCCGCAGGACCGTGGTGGTGACCGGCACCAACGGCAAGTCCACCACCACCAGGATGACCGCCGCGGCGCTGCAGACCCTCGGCCCCGTCGCCAGCAACAGTGAAGGCGCCAATATGGACGCCGGCCTGGTGGCTGCGCTGGCCGGTGCCCGCAAAGCCGAGCTGGCCGCCCTGGAAGTCGACGAGATGCACGTGCCGCACGTCAGTGACGCGGTGTCACCGTCAGTGATCGTGCTGCTCAACCTGTCCCGTGATCAGCTCGACCGGGTCGGCGAGATCAATCACATCGAACGCACGCTGCGCGCGGGACTGGCCCGCCACCCCGGCGCCGTGGTGATCGCCAACTGCGACGACGTGCTGATCACCTCGGCCGCCTACGACTGCCCGAACGTCGTGTGGGTGGCCGCCGGCGGCAGCTGGGCCGGCGATTCGGTGAGCTGTCCGCGGTCCGGTGAGATCATCGTCCGCGACGGGAACCACTGGTACTCCACCGGAAGCGATTTCAAACGGCCCACTCCCCAGTGGACCTACGATGAGTCCGATATCCATGGTCCAGAGGGCTTTTCGGCTCCGATGACGCTCGCGCTGCCGGGTGCGGTCAACCGTGGCAACGCCACCCAGGCGGTCGCCGCGGCGGTCGCGCTCGGTGCCGATCCGGTCGCGGCGGTCGCCGCGGTGTCGACGGTCGACGAGGTCGCGGGCCGGTACCGCACCGTCCGGGTCGGCGACCACACCGCCCGACTGCTGTTGGCGAAGAACCCCGCCGGTTGGCAGGAAGCGCTGTCGATGATCGACAAGGACGCTGCGGGAGTGGTCATTTCGGTCAACGGCCAGGTCCCCGACGGTGAGGACCTGTCCTGGCTTTGGGATGTCCGGTTCGAGCATTTCGAACGGACCCAGGTGGTGGCCGCCGGTGAACGCGGTACCGATCTGGCGGTGCGCCTCGGATATGCCGGCGTGGCGCACACCCTGGTGCACGACACCGTCGCCGCCATCGCCTCCTGCCCCCCGGGTCACGTCGAGGTGATCGCGAACTACACCGCGTTCCTGCAACTGAACAGGCGGATCTCGTGACCGTTCGGATCGGGTTGGTGCTGCCCGACGTGATGGGCACCTACGGTGACAGCGGCAATGCGGTGGTGCTGCGACAACGGTTGCGGCTACGCGGGATCGACGCCGAGATCATCGAGATCACCCTGTCCGACCCGGTGCCCGACTCCCTGGACATCTACACCCTCGGCGGCGCCGAGGACTACGCCCAGCGTCTGGCCACCAAGCATCTGATCCGGTACCCCGGTCTGCAGCGCGCGGCCGTGCGCGGCGCACCGGTGCTGGCCATCTGCGCAGCCATCCAGGTCCTCGGGCACTGGTACGAGACGTCGGCCGGAGAGCGGGTCGACGGTGTCGGCCTGCTCGACGTCACCACCTCACCCCAGGACGCCCGCACCATCGGCGAGGTGTCCTCCACGCCGCTGCCGGCCGGACTGTCCCAACCGCTCACCGGATTCGAGAATCACCGTGGCGGAACGGTTCTCGGCACCGACGCCGAACCGTTGGCCGCTGTCACCAAGGGTGCCGGCAACCGCGCCGGCGACGGTTACGACGGGGCCGTGCAGGGCAGCGTCATCGCCACCTATCTGCATGGGCCGTGTCTGGCCCGCAACCCGGAGCTGGCCGATCATCTGCTGTCCCAGGTGGTCGGCGAGCTGCCGCCGCTGAACCTGCCCGAGGTGGACCTGCTGCGCACCGAGCGGCTCGCCGCTCCGCGGCGCCCCTGACGTCTCTACGCCGTTTCCCGCCCAAACGAACGAACAAACGGGCGGGAAAAACTCAGACCATGGCGCGGCGGCCGGCCAGGGCGCGCCCCAGTGTCAGCTCATCGGCGAACTCCAGGTCACCGCCCATCGGCAGACCCGAGGCGATCCGACTCACGGTCAGGCCGGGGATGTCGCGCAGCATCCGCATCAGGTACGTTGCGGTCGCCTCGCCCTCGGTGTTGGGGTCGGTGGCGATGATGACCTCCGCGACGTCCACTCCGTCGACCCGCTCCCCGATCCGGTTGAGCAGCTCCCGGATGCGCAGCTGATCGGGCCCCACCCCGGACAGCGGATCCAGCGCCCCACCCAGCACGTGGTAGCGACCGCGGAATTCGCGGGTGCGTTCCACCGCCTGGATGTCCTTGGGTTCCTCCACGACGCACACCAGCGAAGCATCCCGGCGCGGGTCGTTGCAGATGCGGCAGCGTTCCTCATCGGAAACGTTGCCGCAGACCGCGCAGAAGGTGACCCCGTCGCGGATCCGTCCGAGCACGGCGGTCAGCCGGTCGATGTCGGGCGGTTCCACCGACAGCAGGTGAAACGCTATGCGCTGCGCGCTCTTGGGCCCGATACCCGGCAGCTTGCCGAGCTCATCGATCAGGTCCTGGACGGGTCCTTCAAACATCGCGGTGAATCAGTTACCCGGGCAGCCCGAAATTGCCCATCCCGCTGGCCAGCGGACCGAGCCGGGTCTGGGCCAGGATGGTGACCTGCTTGGCGGCGTCGGCGAGCGCGCCGACGATCAGATCCTGCAGGGTCTCCGGATCGGCGGGATCGATCACCTTGGGATCGATGGCCACCGCGATGACCTCACCGCTGCCCTTCATGGTGACCTGCACGAGGCCACCGCCGCCCTGACCGTGCACCTCGGCGTTGGCCAGCGCTTCCTGCGCCTCCATCAGTTGCTGCTGGACCTGTTGTGCCTGCGCGAGCAGCGCAGACATATCGGGCTGACCACCGGGTTGCATGACTGTCCCCTCTTGATTGCGACCTGGTCTCGACTTCATTTCACTCACGAGCCCGAGGCGGTTTGCCCTTCAACATTAGCCGCCGCCGCGACTACCGTGGCGGCGTGCACGTCCCCTCCCGTTTGCGTGTCGGCAGCCTACGAGTCGGCAGAGTCGCGGCCACTGTCCTGCTGGCCTCCGGCCTGTCCTGTTCCGCGGTTCCCGCGGCCGTCGCCGCGCCCAGTGCGATCGCCGGAAAGATCGTGTTCCTGGACCCGGGCCACAACGGTGCCAACGACGCATCCATCAGCCGCCAGGTCCCGACCGGCCGGGGCGGCACCAAGGACTGCCAGGCCAGCGGCACCACCACGAACTCCGGCTACCCGGAACACACGTTCAACTGGGATGTCACGCTGCGCGTCCGGGCGATCCTGGACGCCAACGGGGTCCGCACCGCGATGTCGCGCGGCAACGACGACGCCCTCGGCCCGTGCGTCGACGAGCGGGCGGCGATGGCCAACGCGCTGCGGCCGAACGCCATCGTGAGCATCCACGCCGACGGCGGGCCGGCCACCGGCCGTGGGTTCCACGTCCTGTACTCCTCGCCGCCGCTGAACACCGTGCAGGCCGGACCGTCGGTGACGTTCGCCGGAATCATGCGCGATCAGCTGCAGGGATCGGGGATCCCGCCGGCCACCTACATCGGCTCGAACGGCCTGAACCCGCGCTCGGACATCGCCGGGCTCAACCACGCCCAGTTCCCGTCGATCCTGGTCGAGCTGGGCAACATGAAGAACCCGGCCGACTCCGCCCTGATCGAGTCGGAGGCCGGCCGGCAGAAGTATGCCGAGGCGGTGGCGCGCGGAATCGCCACCTGGTTGGCCAACAGCTAGCCTTCGAGTTCCTTCTTGAGGTTGCCCAGCACCTCGTCCTGGATCTTGCGCAGGCCCAAGGGCGCGAACGTCTTCTCGAAGAAGCCCTTGACGCCGCCGGCGCCGGTCCACGAGGTCTTCACGGTGACGGTGGAGCCGGTGCCCGCAGGTGCGACCGTCCAGTTCGTCACCAGCGAGGAGTTGGCGTCCTTCTCGATCACGGTCTTGCCCGCGACGTCGACGGCGGCCTTTACATCGCGGGAACGCGACTTGGTGGCCTGCAGCTTCCAGGTCACCACGGTGCCGGCGCCCTGACCGCCTTCGAGCACGGAGTAATTGCTGTAGTGCGAGGAGAGAATCTTCGGCCGCACCGTCTGGTAATCGGCGACCGCGGCGAGCACAGCTTCCGGCGCGGCATCTATCAACACGGTGCTGGAAGCGCTGACCTGTCCCATGAGTGCAAAACTCCTGTCATCACGTATCGGTTCGGTCGCGTCGTCGGCGACCGAGGACTAGCGTATATGTGTGTCTGTTGTTGCAACCGACGCACAAGCTGTACACGGGGAGGGCGTGCAGCGTTTACTGGCGAGTTATCGCGCCATCCCCGCGACTGCGACTGTGCGACTGAGCAAACCCACGTCGAATCTGTTCCGGGCGCGGGAGCATAATGCTGCGCCGGGCCTGGACACCTCGGGACTGACCAACGTCATCGCGGTGGACCCGCAGGCGCGCACCGCCGATGTCTCCGGCATGTGCACCTATGAGGACCTGGTCGCCGCGACGCTGCCGTACGGGCTGTCCCCACTGGTGGTTCCACAGCTCAAGACGATCACGCTGGGCGGTGCCGTGACCGGGCTCGGTATCGAGTCCGCCTCGTTTCGTAACGGGCTGCCGCACGAATCGGTGCTCGAGCTCGACATTCTCACCGGCGCCGGTGAACTCGTCACGGCGAGCAGAGACAACCACCCGGATCTGTATCGCGCTTTCCCGAACTCCTATGGCACCCTCGGTTATTCGGTGCGGCTGCGTATCGAACTGGAGCCGGTGCTGCCCTTCGTCGCGCTGCGCCATCTGCGTTTCCACTCGATCGAAGAGATGGTCACGACGATGGACCGCATCATCGAAACCCGTGGATACCAGGGCGTGCCGGTGCACTACCTCGATGGCGTGGTGTTCAGCGCCCAGGAGAGTTATCTGTGTCTCGGCATCCAGACCGACACCGCCGGGCCGGTGAGTGATTACACCGGCCAGGACATCTACTACCGGTCCATTCAGCATGCCGACGGGGAACATCACGACCGCCTCACCATCGCCGACTACCTGTGGCGCTGGGACACCGACTGGTTCTGGTGCTCAAGGGCTTTCGGCGCCCAGAACCCGACGCTGCGGCGATTGTGGCCGCGACGCTTCCGGCGCAGCAGCTTCTACTGGAAGCTCATCGGGTACGACCAGCGCTTCGACATCGCCGACCGGATCGAGAGGCGCCGTGGCCGTCCCGCCCGGGAGCGGGTGGTACAGGACGTCGAGGTACCGCTGCAGGACTGTGCACCGTTCCTGAACTGGTTCCTGGACAACGTCCCCATCGAACCGATCTGGATATGCCCGTTGCGGCTGCGCGAGACCGGTGCGCAGTGGCCGCTTTATCCGCTGCAACCGCACCGCACTTACGTCAACATCGGGTTCTGGTCCTCGGTGCCGGCCGGACCCGTCCCCGGGCACACCAATCGGCTCATCGAGGCCAAGGTGTCCGAGTTCGGCGGGCACAAGTCCCTGTACTCGGAATCCTTCTACAGCGCCGAGGAATTCGATTCGCTCTACGGCGGCGAGACGTACAGGTCCGTGAAGAAGACCTACGACCCCGACTCGCGATTGCTCGACCTCTACGACAAGGCGGTGCGCAGGAAATGACGACCTTCAAAGAGCGCGCAGATCAGCGCCGGATGAACCTCGCCGAAATCCTGGAACTGTTTGCCTCAAGCAAACTTCCGTTGCGGTTCTCCGCCTACGACGGCAGCACCTCCGGCCCACCGGACGCCGCGGTGGGCCTGGATCTCAAGTCACCCCGCGGCACCACCTACCTGGCGACCGCACCGGGCGAATTGGGCCTGGCCCGCGCCTATGTCTCCGGTGATATCGAGCCGCTGGGAGTGCATCCGGGCGACCCGTATGACCTGCTGCGGGCACTGGCCGATCGGATGAAGATCAAGCGGCCACCGGCCCGTGTGCTGGCCTCGATCATCTCGTCGATCGGCATCGAACATCTGGTGCCGATCCCGCCGCCGCCGCAGGAGGCCCTGCCACGCTGGCGCCGGATCGCAGAAGGTCTGCGGCACAGCAAGTCCCGTGACGCCGAAGCGATTCACCACCACTACGACGTATCGAACGCGTTCTACGAGCGAGTACTCGGCCCGTCCATGACCTATACCTGTGCCTGCTACCCGGACAAGGACGCCACCCTGGAAGAGGCACAGGAGAACAAGTACCGGCTGGTGTTCGAGAAGCTGCGGCTGGGGCCGGGCGACCGCCTGCTCGACGTCGGCTGCGGCTGGGGTTCCATGGTGCGCTACGCCGCCCGCCGCGGGGTACGTGCAGTGGGCGTCACCCTCTCGGCCGAGCAGGCCGCGTGGGCCCAGCGCGCGATCGCCGACGAAGGTCTGTCCGATCTGGCCGAGGTGCGCCACGGCGACTATCGCGACGTCACCGAGTCCGGCTTCGACGCGGTCTCCTCGATCGGTCTGACCGAACACATCGGGGTGGCCAACTATCCGGCGTATTTCGCTTTCCTGCAGGCGAAGCTGCGCGTCGGCGGCCTGCTGCTCAACCATTGCATCACCCGGCCGAACAACCGGGCCGGGGCAACGGCCAACTTCTTCATCGACCGTTATGTCTTCCCGGACGGCGAGCTGACCGGTTCCGGACGCATCATCGCCGAGGCGCAGGACGTCGGTCTGGAGGTCCTGCACGAGGAGAATCTGCGCCGGCACTACGCATTGACGTTGCGCGATTGGGGCCGCAACCTGGTCGAGCACTGGGATGAGGCGGTCGCCGAGGTCGGCCTGCCCAGCGCCAAGGTGTGGGGCCTCTACATGGCCGGTTCGCGGCTCGGTTTCGAATCGAATGTGGTGCAGCTGCACCAGGTTCTGGCGGTCAAGCTGGACGATCAGGGGCACGACGGCGATCTGCCGATGCGGCCGTGGTGGACTCCGTAGGGTAGCCGACGCACATCGCTCCGCCGGCCCGCTTCGCCTCGTACATGGCCGCGTCGGCGTGCCGGACCACCGCGTCCAGGGTGAAGTGCGGCTCGGTCGAGGACATCGCCGCGATGCCGATGCTGACGGTGAGTTCCACGTCGCCGACCTGAACCCGCGTCAGCGCCCGCACCCTTTCGGCCAGATCCGCCAGGGCGGCCTCGTCGTCCAGCAGGGACACCAGCACCAGTTCGTCGCCGCCGATGCGAGCGGTGAACTCCTCGGGCCGGGTCACCTCCTGCAGCCGGGCGGCCAGGGCGACCAGCGCCGCGTCGCCCGCCGCGTGCCCGTCGGCGTCGTTGAGGCTCTTGAACCGGTCGATATCGCACACGGCCATCGCGACCGTCGTCCGCGGTCCGCGCGCCAGCGCCCGCCCCACCGATGCCTGTATACCGCGCCGGTTGCGCAGTCCGGTCAACGAGTCGCTGTGTGCCGACCGTGCCGTGCGGACGATGGCCCGTCTGCCAATATCGATCAGCACCGATCCCACCAGCGGAACGGCCACCACCCACACCAGCGCGGGCATGAAGTGGACGAACAGCTCGAACACGCTGTGTTGCTCGGCCAGCACCGCCCACGCGGTGATGCCCGCGATCACGGCACCGCCGACCACGCAGTGCACCAACAGGACCCGGGCTCCGAGCAGGAATCCGGCGAACCCACCGATGATGCCCATGTAGGTCATCGTGGACAGCTGGGCCGCGGCCGTGGACAGGGTGCCCGCGGTGAGGATGAGGGCGATGTCGGCCCACACCACGAACGCGATGGCCTGGCGGTAGGACGGCCACGGCCCGCGTATCCAGCGCCACCCCACCGCGACGGCCGACACCGCCACCAGCATGTGCAGGACCCGCACCGGCACAGCGGTGGGTCCGGCCGGGTGGAACTGCACGATGACGAGCAACGCCGCCATCCCGACACAGCACACCCCGGTCACCCGGGCGAACAGGCGCATGAACCGACCGTCGATCAGCGAGCGTGTCGCGAACCGGTACTCGCGTGCGCCCCAAGCGTCAGCAATCGGGTTGGCCACTGTTTACCTCTCGAAACCGGTTAGTCCGGCAAACAGATTAGCCTAACCGAAGAACCACTGCAGCTAACCCCGGTCGATGCGCTTGGCGCCCAGTTCGTTCTGCAGCAGCTCGATCGCCACTTCCTCCGGATCACGGCGCACCACTTCCGAGGTGTCGCTGCTGGCCTCGGCCAGCATGCGCTCCTCCTCGGCCTCGTGGTCCTGCCGCGGCACCGGACCGGTATCCGAGGGTGCGGGTTCCCCGGAATCCGGCACACAACGGATCTGCCAGTTCACCCCGAGGGCATCCTTGAGTGCTTCCCGGATGACGTCGGCGTTGCGTTGTTCGCTGAGCCGCCGAGCCAGCGGCGGTGCCCGGTGGCTGAGTACCAGGGTGTCACCGTCCAGCGCCCGGACGATCGCGTCCGCGAGCATGGCGTTGACCGGCTTGCTGCGGGCATTCACCTTCTCCCGCACGGTGTCCCACATGGCACGGACCGCGGCGGCGTCCGGCTGGCCGACCGCCGGGGCCGGTGGCGGCACCTCGACCGGCTGCGGAGCCGGTTCCGGCTCGGGGACCGGCGGCGGCGGGGTGGGCGCCACCGGCTCGGGCGCCGGGGCGGGCTCGGGCTGTGGCAGCGGTCGCGGCTGCGGCACCGGCGCCGGCGGGGGCGTCGGAACGGGTTCCGACGGGGGTGGCGGCTCGGGCGCCGGGGCGGGTGGCGGCGCGGGTGGCGGCGCGGGTGGCGATACCGGCGCCGGAGCCGCGGCGGGTGGCGGCGCGGTTTCGGCCGCCGCCTGCGCCCTGCTGGCCCGGACGAACTGCCGTGCCGGGGTCGGCGCGGTGGCCGGCGGACTGGCCCCGTCACCGGGGATGGCCATGTCCAGCCTGGTTTCGATCCGCTCGATACGTTGCAGCAGAGCCGATTCCGTATCGTGCGCCGAGGGCAGCAGCAGCCGGGCGCACACCACCTCGAGCAGCAGCCGCGGGGCGGTGGCCCCGCGCATCTCACCGAGGCCGGCGTGCACCACCTCCGCGTAGCGGGCCAGCGTGGCCGCACCCAGCTTGCCGGCCTGCTCCCGCATCCGGTCCAGCACAGCGTCCGGGGCGTCCACCACCCCGCGGTCGGCGGCATCCGGAACCGCTTGCAGCACAATGAGATCGCGGAAACGTTCCAGGAGATCGGTGGCGAACCGGCGCGGATCGTGTCCGGCGTCGATCACCGACTCCACCGCACCGAACAGCGCCTCGGCATCGCCGGCGGCCAGTGCGTCCACCGCCTCGTCGATCAGCGCGACGTCGGTCGCCCCCAGCAGGGACAGCGCCCGCTGGTAGACGACGTGGTTGTTGTCGGCGCCGGCGACCAGTTGGTCGAGTACCGACAGACTGTCGCGCGGGGACCCGCCGCCGGCGCGAATCACCAGCGGGTAGACGGCGTCCTCCACGGTGACGCCCTCGTCGCGGCAGATCCGCTCCAGCAGCGTGCGCATCGTCTTGGGCGCCAACAGCCGGAACGGGTAGTGATGGGTGCGGGACCGGATGGTGGGCAGCACCTTTTCCGGCTCGGTGGTGGCGAATACGAAGATCAGGTGGTCCGGCGGCTCCTCGACGATCTTGAGCAGCGCGTTGAAGCCCGCATTGGTGACCATGTGGGCCTCATCGATGATGAAGATGCGATACCGCGACTGGGCCGGCGCATAGAACGCGCGGTCACGCAGTTCACGGGTGTCGTCCACGCCGCCGTGGCTGGCCGCGTCCAGTTCGGACACGTCCACGTTGCCCGGGCCGTTGGGGGCCAGCGCCACACACGAATCGCACACCCCGCACGGGGTCGGGGTGGGACCCTGCTCGCAGTTCAGCGAGCGGGCCAGGATGCGCGCCGACGAGGTCTTGCCGCAGCCGCGCGGCCCCGAGAACAGATAGGCGTGGTTGATGCGTCCCGCGGACAGCGCTGTGGACAGCGGTGCGGTGACATGCTCCTGGCCGACGACCTCGGCGAAGGTTGCGGGTCGGTACTTCCGGTAGAGCGCCACGGTCAGCAGGTTACCGAGTGATGCCGACGTACCACGCGGTCAGTCACGTGCCAGCAGCGATTCGGTGGCCGCCAGCAGCGCGCAGGTCGACAGACCGTCGATCGCGGACCGCAGATCGGACTCCGCCGGGAAACTCGGCGCGATCCGGATGTTCTTGTCCTCCGGGTCGTTTCCGTAGGGGAACGACGCTCCCGCCGCGGTGACCGCGATGCCGGCGTCCTTAGCGAGCGCCACGGTGCGCTTCGCGGTGCCGGGCAGCACATCGAGGCTGACGAAGTACCCGCCCTTGGGGTCGGTCCAGGACGCGATCTTGGATGCGTCCAGGCGGTCGGCCAGGATCTCGGCGACGAGGGCGAACTTCGGCGCCAGCAGGTCCCGATGGCGCAACATGTGCGACCGGACGCCGTCGGCATCACCGAAGAAACGCAGGTGACGCAGTTGATTCACCTTGTCCGGGCCGATCGACTTCTTACCCGCGTGCTTGAGGTACCAGGCCAGGTTCTCCGCCGAGGCACCGAAGAAGCTCACCCCGGCACCGGCGAAGGTCATCTTGGAAGTGGAAGCGAACACCAGCGGCCGATTCGGTTTACCCGCGGCCGCCGCCAGGCCCAGCACGTCGATCGGCTCGACGAAGTCGGGCGTGAGGGTGTGCACCGCGTAGGCGTTGTCCCAGAACAACCGGAAGTCCGGTGCCGCGGTCCTCATCTGCACCAGTCGCGCGACGACGTCCGGTGAATAGGTGGTGCCGGTCGGGTTCGCGTAGACCGGCACACACCACATGCCCCGGACGGCCGGATCGGCGGCGACGAGTTCCTCGATCAGGTCGACGTCGGGCCCGTCCTCGCGAAGTGGCACCGGAAGCATCTCGATGCCGAAGCTCTCGGTGATGGCGAAATGGCGGTCATACCCCGGCGCCGGGCAGAGGAATTTCACACCCGGCTCCGCCGACCACGGCCGCGGCGAGTCCACCCCGCCGTGCAGCAGCGAGAACACCACGGCGTCGTGCATGAACTCCAAGCTGGCGTTGTTCCCGGCGATCAGGTTGGCGACCGGGATGCCGAGCAGCTCACCGAAGATCGCGCGCAGTTCCGGCAGGCCCTGCAGACCGCCGTAGTTGCGGGTGTCGGTGCCGTCACCGTCGCGGAAATCCTCCCGCCCGGGAAGCTCGAGCAGACCGTTGGACAGGTCCAGCTGAGCCGGGGACGGTTTACCGCGCGTGAGATCGAGGGCGAGACCTTTGGCCTGCAACTCGGCGTAGTTGCGCTGTTGCAACTCGTGCTGAACCGACAGTTCGTCGCGGCTCAGTGACTCAAACGACACGGTGGACCTTTCACGCGAAGCCGCGAACACCCAGGTGGTCAGAAAAACAGTGCCCAGAACACAAAGGGGACCCCGCGCACCCGCCAGAGCCCATTGACCCTTGCTGCCTTCCGGCCCTGGGGGAGTTCACAGGATGGACGCCGCGCGGGGTCCGGTGACCGAGTGTAGTCCCCCACCCCGAGAGGCAGCGGAGCGACCGGGGGATGTACCCGGCGGGCTGGAGCGAAGCGACCGGGGGATGTACCCGGTTGGTCGGGGCACCCCTGTCGGTCGGTTAGGATTGCCGACGGAGGATTCGCCTAGTGGCCTATGGCGCTCGCCTGGAACGCGGGTTGGGTTAATAGCCCTCAGGGGTTCAAATCCCCTATCCTCCGCAGTTGGTCCGGGGCGCGATCGGATATCGATCAGGTCGCGCCCCGGGACCACAAATCGTCGAGGAGGACTATGCGGCGCGGTATCGCATCGCTATGGCACGCGTCATCGCTGGTACTCGCCGGAGTTCTGTTCTTCCTGTTCGTTTTGCCGCGCTGGTTCGAGCTGACCGGGCAATGGCCGGTCGCGCTGGGCACCGTGATGCGCATCGTGTGCGGCCTGCTCGTCGGCCTCACCGCACTGCCCGTCGTCCTGACGCTGGTCCGCACCCGGAAGCCCGAACTCGGGACACCGACGTTGGCGCTGTCGCTGCGGGTCTGGTCGATCGTCGGTCACATCGCCGCCGGGTTGTTGATCCTGGGAGCGGCGATCAGCGAGATCTGGCTCGATCTCGACGAGGCCGGCCCATGGCTGTTCGGCATCTACGGCGCGGCCGCCGCGATCGCATTGCTCGGCGCATTCGCCTTTTATCTGGCGTTCGTGGCCGAATTGCCGCCGCCGCCGCCGAAACCGCTCAAGGTCAAGGCGGAGAAGCCCGGCACATCTCCGGCAGCGGAGCGCACCGAGTCGGCCGAGGCCGACGAAACCACGGAATCCGAAGCTGCCGGCGAGGACGCCGAGTCCGCTGCCGAGGAGCCGGTCGACGAGACCGAATCTGCCGAAGAAACCGCTTCTGAGCAGGGCAAACTGCGTAACCGTCGGCCTTCCGGAAAGTCTCGTCGCACCCGCACCCGCGGCGGCGTCGCCACCGAGAATTGACGCTCCGGACGGCTTTTACGTCGACAGTTCGCCGCGACCCCGTCAATATTGAGGTGACACCTCGGGCGCTCGGAAGGCGGCGAATGCGCAAGCTCCTCTCTTGGTGGTGGCTCACCGCCCTGCTCACCGCGCTCGCCGCCGTGCTCCTGGCGACGCCGGCCACCGCGACCGCCGACCCAGCGGAACTGTCGCTGGCGGCCGATCAGGTCGAGCCGTCGGTCGTGCGGTTGGACACCGTCGTCGACTACCAACACGTGATGGGCACCGGTACCGGCTTCGTGATCGACGGGGCGGGTCAGGTTCTCACAAATCACCACGTCGTGCAGGGCGCCGATGCCATCACCGCGGTGGTGGGCGGGCGCTCCTTCGACGCCGACATCCTCGGATTCGACCGCGGTCGCGACATCGCGGTGCTGCAGCTGCGCGGAGCGGGTGGGCTGCCGGTGGCGGCGCTGGGCGATTCAACCCGCATCGCGATCGGCGATCCGGTGATCGCGATCGGCAATGCCGGCGGCAGCAACAGCCCGCTGACCAGGGAACCCGGGACCATCACCGCGCTGGGCCGCACGATCAGCGCCGAGGACGAGCTGACTGGCGCCAAGACGCAGATGTCCGGGCTGTTCGAGATCGCCGCGCCGGTGCGCTCCGGTGACTCCGGCGGACCGGTGATCAACGCCGCCGGGCAGGTCATCGGCGTGACCACCGCGGCGACGGTGAATTTTCAGACCGATCCGGGCGGCGAGGGTTTCGCGATCCCCATCAACGAGGCGATGGCCATCGCGGGTCAGATCCGGTCCCGCACGCCGTCGGACACCGTGCACATCGGTCCACCCACCCTGCTCGGCGTCGGCGTGAGCAGCGCCGAGCAGCACGAGGCCTTCCCGGGCGTGCTGGTGCACGAGGTGCTGCCGGGTGGGCCGGCAGAATTGGCCGGCCTGGCCAACGGCGATGTCATCCTGACCATCGACGGGACGCCGATCGAGTCCGCCGCGGGCCTGACTCAGGTCCTGGATCGGCACTACCCGGGGGACGTCGTCGACCTGACCTGGGTGGACCGGGCGGGCCAGCACAGGACCGGAAAAGCCGCGTTGGGGGCGGGCGCGTAAACGCTGCCACCCCGCGACACGCCCGCTGAATCAGCCGGGCACGCCGGTCCGCAAGATTTATTTTTGAAATATTCGGCGGCGTCGATTCAGCACCGCGGGCGTTGCTCACGCAACCCTCGGCGACAAAATGTGACGTATTCGTCAAATTCTGCTCCCGTCTTCCCGGGGCCCCGATCCGTGTGGCAATGTAGAAAACGGTTGTTGTCAACATCGTGACGATCGGCCGTGAAAAGTGGTCGCCGGTGCCGCCCGCACCCCGCGGGGAACCGCGCGGTCGCGGCAGGATCGCACGTCAGGCATGGTTCGGCAACCGCGGGCGCGACGGCTCGGCCTGCGCTTGGGCAGCCGTGCCATTCGCGCACGTTTGTTGCGGCATTTGCGCGGATCTCGATCTGTTCTTGAATCCGTCAGTGCCATAAGCGCTTTCGCGCAACATCACATCCGACCTGGGCCACTGCGGAGCGTCTCTGCGGCGCGCCGGACCGCGGCGAATCGAGAGCCCGGGTCATCCGTTGACATGGCGCGCAAACACGCCCGAAACCCCGCAGGATCCAGACCGGCTCCGATCGCAGATCCGGCGCGGCGGCACCCATCGGTCCGGGCCCCGACGGCTAACGCCGATGCGAGCGGCTGGCAACGCTCGCCGAACCTGTCGGCGCGGCGCCTGCGCGACGGTCACGTTTCTTACATCTACGTCAGTTAGTTGCGAGAGCAACGGACCTGCCCGTTGCTGGGCGACTCACAAGGCCGCTGACCTGCGGGTTATCCATCCACAGCCAGGTGAGGAAAGCCTTTCCGACGTCGCAGTTCGGCGTTACATTGACTCCAAGAATTGCGGATCGCAGCTGTGCACGAGCAACAGTCTGTCCCGCGCCCGGCAAGGGGGAGACATCGTGGTCGAAACCGTCGTAGCGGCTTATCTGATCGGATGGGCGATCAGCGCGGTGGGGATCTTCGTCGCCAGCAGGCGGGTGGGCGGCCAAGACCCGGTGCCGTACCAGTTCGCCCTCAGCGCCGCCGCCGGCGCACTGTGGCCGCTACTGATTCTGGGTGCCGTCGAGTTCAGCTCGGTAGCCGCGGCCTCGAGCGCCGCCGCGCACCTCGATTCCCCGGAGCACCGCCTCCTGGTCAGCGCCCCGGTCGTACCGCTGCGCTGACCTCCGCTCCGGTCATCCGTTCTTGACCGGGTTTCCGTCCTCGTCCCAATTCTCGGCGACCTTCTTACTCGGCTGCACTCGCGGTGGTTCCCCCGGCATCTTCGGATAGCTCGGCGGATACGGCATATCCCCCAGCCCGCGGTCCTCATCGGCCTTGACCATATCGAGCAGCACCTGGATCGACTGTGCGTTGTCGTCGATGCCCGCCCACGGGTCGGGCCGGCCGGCGACGAAGTCCGGCACCGTCGAGATGGTGTAGTCATCCGGGTCCGCGGAACCCAGCTCTTCCCATGTCAACGGTGTCGATACGGTGGCGATCGGCGTCTTGCGCGCCGAGTAGGCCGAGGCGAACGTGCGGTCGCGGGCGTTCTGGTTGTAGTCGATAAACAGTCGCTTGCCCCGCTCCTCCTTCCACCAGGATGTCGTCACGGCCTCCGGAGCGCGGCGTTCGATCTCCCGTGCCAGCGCGATACCGGCGCGGCGCACAGCGATGAAGTCCCAGTCGGTCGCGATGCGCAGGAAGACGTGCACACCCCGGCCGCCGGAGGTCTTCGGGTAGCCCACCAGGCCCAGCTCGTCCAGCAGCGGTTTGAGGACGTCGACGGCCACGGCGGCGGCCTCGGCGAACCCGGTGCCGGGCTGGGGGTCCAGGTCGATGCGCAGCTCGTCGGGATGCTCGGTGTCCGGGCAGCGCACCTGCCACGGGTGCAACGTCACCGACCCCATCTGGGCGGCCCACGCGATGGCCGACGGGTGGGTGATCTTCAGCGCGTCGGCGGTACGTCCGGACGGGAAGGTGACGGTGCAGGTCTGCAGGTAGTCGGGATGCTTCTGCGGCACCCGCTTCTGGTAGATCTCCTCGCCCTCGATGCCGTCCGGAAAGCGCTGCAGGTGAACCGGCCTGTCCCGCAACAGGTCCACCATCCGGTCGGCGACGGCGAGGTAGTAGTCGAACAGCGCCCCCTTGGTGCCCTGGGCGCCCAGCTCCGGGAAGTACGGTTTGTCGCGGCTGGTCAGCCGCACCGAGACACCGTTGACGTCGACCTCTTCTGCCTTGCTCGCCATCAGTTCTTCTCCAGGACGTCGGACAGGTCGTAGTTCAGCGGCACGTCCAACTGCGCGAACGTGCAACTGTCCGGATCGCGGTCCGGTCGCCAGCGCAGGAACTTCACCGCGTGCCGGAATCGTTGCGCACCCGGCCCATTGCCTTCCATCTGGTCATAGGCCACCTCACATACCCGCTCGGCCCGCACCGGAATCCAGCGCTTGTCCGCCGCGGAGTTCCACCGGCTCGGTTCACCGTCGCGGACGTCGTCACCGATCCGCAGCGGTTCCAGGTCGGCCAGCAGCGACAGCCGCGCCTTGGCGGTGAAAGAGGCTGCGCCGCCGACCATCTGCAGTTCGCCGTCCTCGCGGTACAAACCGAGCAGGATCGATCCGATGCCTTCCCCGCTCTTGTGGATGCGGTACCCGATGGCCACGCAGTCCGCGTCGCGATGATGTTTGACCTTCACCATCTCCCGCTTGCCGGGCAGGTACGGGCCATCCAGGCGTTTGGCGATCACCCCGTCCAATCCGGCGCCTTCGAACTCCTGCAGCCACTGCACGCCGAGCGCGGGGTCCTCGGTGGTCCGGGTGACATGGCACCAGCGCTTCTGGTCGACGGAATCCAGGAGCGCGCGGCGGCGGGCGGTGAACGGATCCTTCATCAGCGACGTGTCCCCGACGGCGAGGGCGTCGAAACCGATGAAATGCGCCGGAGTCTCCGCCGAGAGCTTCTTGATCCGGCTCTCGGCGGGATGGATGCGCTGGCTCAGCGACTCCCAGTCCAGCCGGGTGCGGCCGCCGATCTCACGGGGCACCACGATCTCACCGTCGAGGACGCAGCGCGGCGCGAGTTCGTCGCGGACCGCGTCGATGACCTCCGGGAAATACCGGCCGAGGTCCTTACCGCTGCGGGACAGCAGCACGACGTCGTCACCGTCTCGGAACACCAGCGCCCGGAAGCCGTCCCACTTGGGCTCGAAGGACCAGACACCGTCATCGGTCGGCACCTTGGTCTGGGCCTTGGCCAGCATCGGCTCCAGCGGCGGTGAAACGGGGAGTCCCATGGGTTCCATAGTCACGTAGACCCGGGCACCCCCACAATCTCATCGCGCCGGCTATTGCGCCCCCGACATCGACGGCAGGAACGTCACGGTGGCGGGGAATGCGATGAGCAGCCCCACCACGACCAGGTCTGCCACCACGAACGGCACGATGCCCCGGAACACCCGGTCCAGGCCGGCCTCGCGTACCGCACCGGAGTAGACGAAGGCATTCATGCCGACCGGCGGGGTGACCAGTGCCATCTCGGCCACCTTGACGATCAGCACACCGATCCAGATGCCGTCGAACCCGTAACCGCTGAGGATCGGGTGCAGCAGCGGCGCGGCGATCAGGATCATCGAGATGCCGTCGAGGAACATGCCCAGCGGCAACAGCACCGCGAGGCAGGCAACCAGCACCACATACGGCGGAAGATCCGCCGCGGTCACCGCATTCACCAGGGAAGTGCTCGCGCCGCTGAGCGCCAGCACATAGGTGAACACCCCCGCCCCGGCCATCAGCAGGAAGGTCATCGCTGTCAACCCCACGGCCTCGCGCAGCGATTCCTCGATATTGCGCAGCCACGCCGAGGGCCGGCTGCGCAGCAGCAGGATGATCAGCGCGGCAAAGGCGCCAAACGAGGCGGCCTCGGTGGGGGTGGCCACGCCCAGGTAGATCGTGCCGACCGACACCGCGAAAATGACGACGAGATACAGGAATCCGGTGATGTCCCGGCTGGTCGGTTCCGCGGGTTCGTCGTCGGCGACATCGGTGGCCGGCCCGGATCCCGCACCGACGAGCACGCTGGCACGATCGGACGCGCGGCGGCGCTGCCACGCCACCAACGCCACGATGGTGACCGCGTAGGCGGCGATGGTGAGCAGCCCGGGGCCGATCCCGGCGATGAGCAGTTGCCCGATGCTCTCCTCGGTCACCACGCCGTACAGGACGAGCACGATCGACGGCGGAATGAGAACGCCCAGCGTGCCACCCGCGCAGACAACGCCCGCGGCGAGGCGGATGTTGTAGCCGGCCGCCACGATCGCATCGGTCGACACCCGCGCCATCGTCGCGACGGTGGCGACGCTGGATCCGGTGACGGCGGCGAACATCCCGGACCCGGCCAGCGAGGCCAGGGCCGGTCCGCCCGGCAGCCGCCGGAACGCCGAGGTGGCCAGATCGAAGGCGGCCTGGGCCAGTCCGGCCCGGACGGCGAACACCCCCATCACGATGAACAACGGGATGATCGTCAACGAGTAGTCGGCGGCGGTGGAGAACGGTTGGTTCGCCACCGTGCTCACGCCTGCTCCGGTGCCGCGCAGGATCAGCACACCGGCCAGGGCCGACAACATGAGGGCCAGTCCGACGTGCAGCCGGATCGCCAGCAGCCCGAAGAACAGCACGAGGACGACGATCAGGGCGCCGATGGTGGCTGCGGTCATCGCGACACTCCCGTCTGCTCGGATCGAATTTCCTTGAGGGTCAACGCCTCACGCCATACGGCGACGACGAAAAACGCGGCGAACGAGATCAGCAGGATCACCTTGGCCGGCCAGGTCGGCAGCCGCAGGATGTCATTGGTCGTCTCCCCCCGCTCGGCCGCACTGATCAGGACCTCGGTCAGGCCCCAGGTCATCAACGCGCCCAGACCCACCAGCAGCGCTGCCCGCAGCACGGAGAACACCGATCGTGCCCGCGCCCC
Source organism: Mycobacterium sp. AMU20-3851 (assembly GCF_043974665.1). Taxonomy (NCBI): domain Bacteria; kingdom Bacillati; phylum Actinomycetota; class Actinomycetes; order Mycobacteriales; family Mycobacteriaceae; genus Mycobacterium; species Mycobacterium sp. AMU20-3851. The sequence continues at coordinate 304,973 of NZ_CP146371.1, read as the reverse complement.
CAACCGGCTTTCCACGAGTTCGACGGAGACGTGCCGTCCGTCGGCCTCCGCCGATGCCAGCCCCAGGTATGCGGTGGCGACCAGCAGCATCGTGGTGATGTCGACGGTTCCGACGATGGAGCGGTCGCGCAGATTCCGGCTGACCACGTCAGCGACGGTCAGCAGGATGATCGCCAACAGCAACAACCCGGCCAGCAGTCCGAGGCCCCGGATGAACAGGGTCAGCGGCCGCGGCAACGTGATTTCTGCACTCATCGGCCCTGTCCCTCCAGACACTCGATGAACGGATCGGCATAGTCCGAACGAGCGGATTCCTCGCGGATGATCCGGCGGTAGTCGGCCAGCACCCCTTGCGCGTCATAGCCGCGCTCGGTGTAGCGGTCGACCCACTGCTGTGCGATGCCGGCCCGCTCTTTCCACTCCGCGACCGCATCGGCGGGCATCGTCGACAGTTCGGTGCCGGATTCGCGGAGTTCGGTGCACGCGCGGTCGCCGAGCGCATCCATCTCGTCCAGCCCGTTGGGGATGGCGTTCTCCGATGCCTGCGCGAGGGCGTCCTGATACTCCTGCGGCATTCCCGACAGCAGCTCTGAGTTGATCACCACGATCGAGGAGGCGTAGCTGCCGATGCCCGGGTCCACCAGGTACGGCGTGTTTCGGGTGAGTCCGAAGGTCGGCAGGTTCGCGATAGCCAGGGACGTGTATCCGTCGACGACCCCGCGTTCCATCGATTCGTAGACGTCGGTGGCCGTCATCGCGACCGGGTTCGCACCGACCGTGAGCAGCGCCTCCGACGTCAGGCCACCCGAACGGATGCTGCGGCCGGCCAGATCGGCGGGCACCGCGGCGGGTTGTTCCAGCCCGACGACCGCGATCCCGAGCGGCAACGGGAACAGCAGCTGCACACCCTGACGGTCGAAATCGTCTCGGTAGGTGTCGTTCTCGTCGTAGAGCCGTTCGATCGCCGTCATCTGGACCTGCGGGTTGGTGGTCTCGAACGGCAGCTCGATGACGGTGTACATGGACAGATCGGAGGCGGCGTAGAGGGAGCCCACCTGGGCCAGATCGGCGCGCCCGTCCAACGTGGCCTGCACCGACTCGTCGGCCCCGACCAGGCTCTGCGAGTAATGGAACCGCACCTGCACACCGCCGTCGGTGAGCTCCTCGACCTCCTCGGCCCACCGCTGCACGGTCAGCGACTGATCCGAGGTAGGCGACGAATATGTGGTGTAGTGCAACACATATTCGCCGTCACGCTGAGCGCAGGCCACCAGCGCCGCTGCGGTCAGCGTCGCCAGTGCCGCGGCGGCGATGCGCCGGCCCGGACGCATCTCAGTTCCCCGGCTCGACCCGGTAACGCCGCAGCGTCAGGGCCGGGTTGATGGTGCGGACGTGAGCCAGCCGCGACTGATCCAGGACGGCGACGCCGATGCCTTCCGCCTCGCCGAGCGCGGCCAGCGGGATGCCCATCGGGTCGAGGATGGCGCTGTTGCCCGATCCGGCCGGCGAGATCTGGTCGGCGGCAAGCACATACACGGTGTTCTCGATGGCACGCGCCCGCAGCAGCGTGTTCCAGTGGTACTCCTTGAGCGGTCCGGGAACCCATTCGGCCGGCAGCGCGATGACGTCGGCACCGGCGTCGACCAGAGTGCGTGTGGTCTCCGGGAAGCGCAGGTCGTAACAGGTCTGCATGCCGATCGTGAACCCGTTGAGCTCGAGCAGCTGCGGTGTCGACGGGTCCGCGGCGATCACCCGGTCGGATTCCTTGTAGCCGAACGCGTCATACAGATGCACCTTGCGGTAGACGGCGGCGACGGCACCGTTCTGCAGCGCGACGAGGGTGTTGTGGATCTTGCCGTCGGCGGCGGATTCGTTGACCCCGACGATGACACTCAGCCCGAGATCGGCCGAGGCCTGCGCCAGCCGGGTCACCGACGGTCCGTCCAGCGGTTCGGCGCTGTCGACGAAGCGGTCGTCCATGGCAGGCACGGTGAACACCGCGTACTCGGGCAGCACCACCAGCTGCGCTCCGCGCGCGGCCGCCTGCTCCAGCAGACCGATCATGGTCTGCAGGTTCGCGGCCTTGTCCTCGGTGGGTGCGAACTGTGCGATCGCAGCAGTCAGGGTCATCGGGCACCCACCTCGGATCGGATCTGCGCGAGATTCTGTCTGGTCGCGGTGAAACCGGCCAGCATCGCGCCGTACTGCATGGAGGCGACGATCGTGTGCGCCCGCTCCTCGACGGCGAGCTGCTGTTCGGCCGCGCTCCAGGCGGGCAGCACCCACGGCTTGCCCGCGGAGTTGGCGGCGCGGGCCAGCGCCCGGATGTCGGCGAGGTCGGCCTCGGTGACCGAATAGGCGCCGCGGTTCCGGCGCAGCGACAGGTCCGAGGGGCCGATGAAGATCCCGTCGACGACCGGCAGCGCCAGGATGGCGTCGATCTCGTCGAAGGCCGAGGCATCCTCGATCATCGGATAGCAGTGGGTGTTCCGGTCCTGAGCGGTCACCCAGTCGTCGGTGAACCCGCGGTAGTCCGAGGTCCGGCCGCCGGCGAAGGATCGATCGCCCAGCGGGGGGAACTTCGCGAATCCGCAGATCTCGGCGGCGTGTTCGGCGGAGTCGATGTGCGGGATCGCCACCGCGTCGGCGCCGAAGTCGAGCGCCTGCTGGATGGGACCGCGCTCGGGGCCGAGCACCTTGGCGATGACGCGCATCTGCTTGGCCTTGATGAACGGGATGAGCGCGTCGAGGGCGCGCAGGTCGAAGCAGCCGTGCTCGATGTCGAGCACCACGGTGTCGTAGCCGGCCAGGCGACCCATCTCGACGGCCGCCGTCGACGGCTCGGTGAGCCAGATCGCGACGTGCTGGTCCGGGGTCGTCGGACCGCTCTCATGTGGCGATGACATTCGGCACCTCTCGTGACTATCGTGCGAAACACAACATGTAGACATGTTGTATACAACAAAAATGCACCGCGTGTAAATGGTTGAATGCAATGCATGTCCTCGACAACGCCACGCACCGATGCGGGGCCGGCCAAGACCTCCGCGGGCCAACGCGCCTACGAATGGATCCGCGACGCGATCCTGCGAGGCGACTTCGCCGAAGGCGAGTTCATCGACGAAGTGGCACTCGCCGCCCAGGTCAACACCTCACGGACCCCGGTGCGCGAGGCGCTGCAACGGCTGCAGGTCGAGCGCTACATCGAGCTCCTCCCCCGGCGCGGAGCGCAGGTCCGGGTGGTGACCGCGGTCGAGATGCGCGAGATCTACCAGGCCCGGTTCCTGCTCGAATCCGACGCGCTGCGCACCATCTGCACCCGCGGTGCGGGTGCTCCCGAGTCGGCCGAGGAACTGATCGCCGAGATGGAACGGGCCGGTGAGGCCCGCGACTGGAACCGGTTCGCCCAGCTCGACCAGATGTTCCACGCGGCGATCGTGCGCCATCAGCGCAACGCCGTCATCGCCGATCTCTACGATGCCCTGCAACCCCGCCAGGTGCGATTGGGCACCCGGACCCTGGTCGAGGCGCCCGGCCGCCTCACGACCATCGAGAAAGAACACCGCGAGCTGATCGCCGCGATGGTCGCCGCCGATGCCGATACCTGCGTCAGCGTGCTGCGGACACATCTGCGCGAGGTTCCCGAATTGGTGGACGCCTTCGGCGGCAACGGAATTCAGCCAACGCCCTCCGGTATCTGAGCGCAGGTGGCATCCTCACCTGCGTGACCGACTTCCTGCTGATACCCGGCGGAGGCTCCGATCCGTCGTACTGGCAGTACGTGGTGGCCGAATTGGCGCTGCGCGGGCATCGCGGGATACCAATCGACCTCCCGTGCGAGGACGACACTGCCGATCTGCACGCCTACGCCGATGCGGTGGCCGCGCAGCACACGGGCGCGGGACGACCGATCGTCGTCGCCCACTCGCTCGGCGGGTTCACCGGCCCGCTGGCCTGTCCCCGGGTCGACGCGGCCGCGCTGGTGTATGTGTCGGGGATGGTTCCGCGCCCCGGCGAGCGCCCCGGCGACTGGTGGGAGGCCACCGGGTGCGCCGAGGCGCAACGCCGGGCGGCCGACGCCGGAGGCTATGACGCCGACGATATGGGCGCGCTGTTCTACAACGGCGTGGACCCGGCGGTCATCGCCGGTGTGGTGGAGCGCGAGCAGTCCGATACGCCGATGGAGGCGCCCTGGCCGGGCGATGCGCTGCCGCAGTTACCCACCCACTTCGTGCTGTTCGCCGATGACCGCTTCTTCCCGGAACCGTTCATGCGCGCGACGGTGGCGCAGCGGCTGGGCGTCGAACCCGAGGTGATACCGGGCGGGCACATGGCGATGCTGTCGCATCCCGGGGAACTCGCCGACCGATTGGTCGCCGCGATCCCCTCGGACTCCTGATCCGACGTGCCACGGCGCGGCGGAACCTAGAGGATGGCACTCAGTGCGCGCACTCTTCGGTTCAGCACCGCCGCGAATATTCCCCGGCCCGGCGCGTTTCTAGGGAGGGGGTTCGTCGTCCCGTGGTCCGAGGAGGCGTTCGGGGTGGTGCAGGTTGTTGAGGTGGGCTTGGCCGGTGGTGGGATCGATCCATTCGAATCGGCCGTCGGGGCGGCGTCGGGTGGTCCAGCCGGTGTCTTCGATCATCTGGTTGGCGGGGCTGCAAGCCAGGGTCAGGTCGTCGATGTTGGTCTGCCCGTTGTGTTTCCAGTCCGCGAGGCCGTGGTGGGCCTCGGTGTCGTAGAAAGCGGCGTCGCAGCCCGGGCAGGTGCAGCCCCGTTCGCGGCCGAACAGTGCGAGTTTCTGTGCCCCGGTGGCGCATCGCTGGGCTCGTCCGAGGTGCAGTGCCATGGAGGTGTGGCCGTCGAAGACGGCGAGGTAGTGGTAGGCCCCGGCGGCGGCCATCGAGATCAGATCTCGTATCGGCAGCAGGGAGCCGCCGCCGGTGACGGCGAATCCGGCGCCGGCCTGGAGTTCCTGCAGGGTCGTCGTCACCACCACGGTGGTGGGTAATCCGTTCAGCCTGCCCAGGGTCTGGGAGCGCAGCAGCAGGTCGAAGGCAGCTGCGACCGCGTCGTGGAGGTACTGGGCCTTGGTGCGCCACTGGGAATCCAGCAGCGGGGTGGACGGTGGTGGCGTGAATGGATTGTCCTCGCCGGTAACGTCATCGGGCACGGGATCCGGTTCCGGTTCGGGTTCGTCGAACAGGTTGGGTTCGGCGGTTACGGGCTCGGGTTCGCGGGCGGGGTGGCGGCCGCGTTCAGCGAATTTGGCGAGGATGGGTTCGATCATGGCCCGCAGTTTCGGAGTGACCCACCCGGATAGGTAGCTCAGGCCGTCGGGTTGTTGAGAACCCAGGTGTAGACCCGCTTTGCGGGCGGCCGCGTCGGCGGGTTCGTCGCCGTCGGGGTGCAGCAGGGCCAGCAGGCGGATCGCCAGGACGGTCAACGAGTGCGGGTCCAGGTCGGCGGCGGCTGTGACCAGGGACTGTTCGGCTTGGGTGCGGGTGATCGGATCGACGGTGGTGGGCAGGGCGTGGAAGAACTTGCGGATCACCTCGAGGTGCTCCTCGCCGAAAGCGCCGCGGGTCAGTGCGGCGGCGGTGTGCTCCCATTGCGGTGCCATGTGCTGGCCCTGCAGTGTTCGCCGCGGTGCGAGTTGGGTGGCGCGGGTGAGGAGTTTGTGGGCGCGGCCCTTGCTCATCCGGTTGCGCAGGGTGAGCAGTTTCGTCCAGGAGGTCGCACCCAACTCGGCGGGATTGGATTCGCGTTGCAGGCGGGCCAGGATCGCGTACTCCAGCATGGGGACTCGGTGGGTGGCGGTCTCGAGGTCGGCGAACGCGGCGAGCAGTTCGCGGTGTGAGCAGGCGTCGACGTCGGCGGCCAGCAGTGCGTCCACACTCGCGGTGTAGGCGGCGACTGCAGTAGTCAAATCCGACGTTGTCATGATTCGAACATACGTGCGACCACCGACAGATCCGGCCGCCCGTGTGACTGATGAAACCAAAGGGGCAGAAGGTATTTGATCGAATCTCGTGGAACCTGCACTGCTACCAGGACACTACCGGCGGTAGTGTCGCGACTGCCTCCGTCACGGAGCGTGGGCATTGCGATGACGAGCGTCTACACCGCGACAAGATCAAGGCCACCAACCCGATGTAGCGTTTCGGCGACCCCGAGGAGGTGGCCACGGCGATCCGCTATCCCGGGTTCGAGGCGACGTACACGGCGGCGCCTCCGACCTCTGATCCATGCGCCGCACTTGCGCGCGCTGGGAGGATCGACGGCGTGCCTGTTCCCACACTTCACGATCCCGGCCGGCGCGGCTTCGCGAGCGACAACTACGCGGGCGTGCACCCCGAGGCACTCGCCGCGGTCGCGGCCGCCAATGGCGGTCACGAGATCGCTTACGGCGGGGATGCCTACACCGCCCGGTTGCGTGAGGTCATCCGCGGCCACTTCGGCGCTGCCGCACAGACGTTCCCGGTGTTCAACGGCACCGGGGCCAATGTCATCGCGCTGACCAGCATGCTGCCGCGCTGGGGTGCGGTCATCGCCGCGGACACCGCACACATCAACACCGACGAGGCGGGCGCCCCGGAACGGGTGACCGGTCTCAAGCTGCTCACCGTGCCCACCCCCGACGGCAAGCTGACCCCCGACCTGGTGGCCCGCCATGCGTACGGCTGGGGTGACGAGCACCGCGCCCAACCGCTGGCGGTGAGCATCACCCAGACCACCGAACTCGGCACCCTTTACACCCCCGAGGAGATCCGCGCTGTGGCCGACCACGCGCACGCGCACGGCATGGCGGTGCACATGGACGGGGCGCGGCTGTGGAACGCGGCCGCGGCACTCGACGTGCCGTTCCGCGAATTCACCACCGACGCCGGGGTCGACGTACTCAGCCTCGGCGGCACCAAGAACGGCCTGCTCGGCGCGGAGGCGGTGGTGGTGCTCGATCCCTCCTCGGCGGGCAGGAGCGCAGCGACCGGAGGATCGTCTACGGCGGACGGGCTGGTGTACCTGCGAAAGTTCACCATGCAGCTGGCCAGCAAGATGCGCTTCGCGTCGGCCCAGCTGTTGAGCCTGTTCGATGACGATCTCGGGCTGCGCAGCGCCCGGCATGCCAACGCGATGACGTCTCGGCTGCGTACCGAGCTGGAGGCCGCGGCGCTGCCCGGGCTGGCGTTCACCCAGCCCAGCCCGGCGAACGCCATCTTCGCGACGCTGCCCAACGACGTCGCGGACCGGATCCGCGAACGGGTTCGGTTCTACGACTGGGACCGGGCGCGCGGCGAGGTGCGCTGGATGACGGCCTGGGACACCACACCCGAGGACGTCGACGCATTCGTGGCCGTCATCGGCGAGGAACTGAGCACGGCGTGAAACTGCCCGTGTCACCGCCGGTGCTGCCGATGCTGGCCAAACCCGTCGCGGAGATCCCGGCGGGCGCCAGTTACGAACCCAAGTGGGATGGCTTCCGGTCCATCCTGTTCCGCGACGGTGACGAGGTGGAGTTGGGCAGCCGCAATCTCCGCCCACTGACCCGGTACTTCCCCGAACTCGTCGCCGCGGCCCGCGCCGAGCTGCCGCCGCGCTGCGTGATCGACGGGGAGATCGTGATCGCCGGCGAGCACGGCCTGGACTTCGAGGCGCTGCAACTGCGTCTGCACCCGGCCGCATCCCGGGTCCAGCTGCTGGCCGACCGGACACCGGCGGCGTTCATCGCCTTCGATCTGCTGGCGCTGGGCGACGAGGACCTGACCGGCCGCCCGTTCGCGCAACGGCGCGCCGCTCTGGTCGACGCGCTGACCGGATGCGGGCCCACGTTCCACGTCACGCCGGCCACAACGGATCCCGTGATCGCGCAACGGTGGTTCGACGAGTTCGAGGGTGCCGGCCTGGACGGGGTGATCGCCAAACCCCTGGACGGCAGCTACCAACCGGACAAACGGGTGATGTTCAAGATCAAGCACACCCGCACCGCCGATTGTGTGCTCGCCGGCTACCGGCTGCACAAGTCCGGAGACGATGCGATCGGTTCGCTGATGCTCGGCCTCTACGACGACGCCGGCACTCTGGCCTCGGTCGGCGTGATCGGCTCGTTCACGATGGCGCGCCGCCGCGAACTGTTCACCGAATTACAGCCACTGGTAACCACATTCGACGACCACCCGTGGAACTGGGCAGCGCACATACCGGTGGGGCCCGCTCAGCGCCGTACCGCGAACTCCCGGTGGAATCCCCAGAAGAGCCTGTCCTTCGTCCCGCTGCGCCCGGAACGGGTCGTGGAGGTGCGCTATGAGCGCATGGAGAACGGCCCCGGGGGCGAGCGAAGCGACGGGGGAAGACCCCGCTTCCGGCACATGGCACAGTTCAACCGCTGGCGCCCGGACCGCGATCCCCGTACGTGCGGCTTCGCCCAACTCGAACAACCACGCAGCTTCAATCTGGGCGACATCATCCCCGGCATCCGTCGCCGACACGATGAGGGCGACACGTGACCTCTCGACGGGTGAGTCACTGGCGTTACCGGCAAAGGCGGACGCGCCTGCGCCAGGTTATTCCGGCTCCGGGGCTTTCGGCCGGTCGATCTGTTCGCGAATAATATCGCCGTGGCCTGCGTGCCTGGCGAACTCCTCGATCAGCATCAGTAGCGTCCATCGCATACTCACTGTTCCTTCGCGCGGATTGTCCTTCGTCTCGTCCAGATCGAAGCGCGAGGCGATCAAGCGTGATTGTTCACCGGCGCGCTCGAATTCTGTGATCACATCGGCGAGCAGCTCATCGTCGCCGACCTCGAAGGTGCCCAGGTCTCGGTTCGAGTAGCCGTCAACCTCGGATTCCTCGAGTCCGGCCCAGAATCGTTGAAACCAGATTCGTTCCGCGGCGGCACAGTGTTTGATCAACGAAATCGGCGTCGTCAGCGACGAGACAAGCCGTCGACGACTGTCCGCTTCAGACAAGCCGCGAACGGTCGCGACGAGCGCTTCACGGTTGCGGTCCAGCATGTTCTCTAGCATCGCTCGTTCCGAACCATCTCTTATTACGTTGCCCATCAACGGTTTCCAACCCTTTCCAGTCGGTTTTGCAGGCATAGGTTCGCCACGCAGGCTGCGGCGAATGAGAGAACGTCCGGGATGAGCCGGCGCCTCATGAAGGATTGAGCCAGGCGAAGAAATGGGTGAGGCGAAAACCTCGCCCCGATGCAGGGTGATCCCCTGCCGCCTGTCCAGAACTGTCTCACGGAAACACGTCCTGCGCCAGGTGCTGGCCTGCGCCGATAAATCAGTTGACCTCAACAATGGTTGATGTTTAAGGCTGGGACCACATCGACCAGGAGGCAGACATGTTGCAGATCCGCTCCGACCTGTGGGAGACCCGACAGGACAACCCCTTCCCCGGCTTGAAGACCCACGCCTACCTGTGGACCGGTGGGCCCGACGGGAATGTGTTGTTCTACAGCCCACAGACCGACGCCGACTTCGCCGATCTGCACCGGCTCGGCGGAGTGTCCCACCAGTACCTGTCCCACCGCGACGAGGCCGGCCCGATGCTGGCCGTGATCGCCGAGCAGTTCGGCGCCGGCCTGCACGCACCGGCCGCCGAACTGCTCGATATCGGCAGACACGCCCACGTCGACGTGCCGGTCGCCGGCAGGCACGTCGACTCCTGCGGCATCGAGGTGATCCCGACACCGGGCCACACACCGGGCAGCACCAGTTACCTGGTGCCGGGCGCGAACGGGCAGACCTACCTGTTCACCGGGGACACCATCTTCCTGGGTGCGGACGGCCACTGGACGGCCGGCTACATTCCGCCCATCAGCGATCCGGTGCCGCTGGCGCACAGTCTGCGGATCCTCGGCGCGCTGACACCCGACCTCGTCATCTCCAGCGCCTTCGGGCACGAATCGGCGGTCCAGGCCCCCGGGCCCCGCCGCTGGGCGCAGTGCGCCGCACAGGCCCGCGAGAGACTGGCGGAGGTAGCCTGATGCAGCGTGGCACCCCTCTCCGGCCGGTTCGCGCCCAGCCCGTCGGCCGACCTGCACATCGGCAACCTGCGCACCGCGGTGCTGGCATGGCTGTTCGCCCGGTCGTCGGGACGCCGGTTCCTGATCCGGGTCGAGGACCTCGATGACCGCACGTTCAGCGATGTGGCTGCCCGCCAACTCGCCGACCTGAACGCCATCGGCGTCACCTCCGACGAGCCGCCGGAGTACCAGACGGCGCATACGGCCCGTTACGACGCCGTCATCGCGGAGTTGGCCGCGCGCGGCCTGGTGTATGAATGCTATTGCAGCAGAAAGGATATTCTCGCCGCACCGCGGGCCCCGCACGCGCCGGAGGGCGCCTACCCCGGCACCTGCAGGGACCGGCCGGCACCGCCCGACCCGACCCGGCCGCCGGCACTGCGACTGCGCAGCGACACCTTCTCCTACACGGTCACCGACATACTGCACGGCGAGTTCACCGGGGTCGTCGACGATTTCGTGCTGCGCCGCGGGGACGGGGTAACCGCCTACAACCTGGCGGTGGTGGTCGACGACGCCGCACAGAACATCGATCAGGTGGTGCGTGGGGACGATCTGCTGTCATCCTCGCCGCGGCAGGCGTATCTGGCCACGCTGCTGGGTTATCCCCCGGTGACCTACGCCCACGTCCCGCTGGTACTCAACGAGGACGGCAAGCGCCTGGCCAAACGCGACGGTGCGGTCACCCTGGCCGAGATCGGCGTGCAGCAGACCCTTGCCCTCATCGCGGGTTCCCTGGGCTACCGCGCCACCACACTGGACGGGATGCTGACCGAATTCGATCCCGTGTCTCTTCCCCGCGAGGCGTGGGTATACCGCCCCATGTGAGCGAAACCCTGTGCCCGGCCGATCGCGATTGCTACCGTCCGGCCGTGCTCGGAATTCTCCGGCGGGCGCTGCTCGCCATCCTCCTGGTCGCCGTGGTGATCGCCGGCGCCGTCGGTTGCGGCTCCGCCGGTGACAGCACCGACGACCCGATCAGGTCGGCCGGCGTGCTGCGGGTGGGCACCGAGGGCGTGTACGCACCGTTCAGCTACCACGACCCGAGAACCGGGGAACTCGTCGGCTACGACGTGGACGTCGCCAGAGCGGTCGGCGAAAAGCTGGGTGTCCCGGTCGATTTCGTCGAGACGCCCTGGGACTCGATCTTTGCCGCGCTGGAGGCCAACCGGTTCGACATCGTCGCCAACCAGGTCACCATCAACCCCGAACGCCAGGGCAAATACGATCTGTCCCAGCCCTACACCGTCGGCGAGGGGGTCATCGTCACCCGCGCAGACGACGACTCCATCACCTCCCTCGCGGACGTCAAGGGCAAGATCGCGGCCGAGAACGCCACCAGTAACTGGTCGGAGGTCGCCCGTAACGCCGGCGCGAAGGTCGAGGCCGTCGAGGGCTTCACCCAGGCCATCACGTTGCTCACGCAGGGGCGCGTCGACGTCGTCATCAACGACAGCATCGCGGTCTACGCCTACCTCGCCGAAACCGGAGACAAGGGCATCAAGATCGCCGCAACGGTGGGCGAGAAGAGCGAGCAGGGCTTTGCCGCCCGCAAGGACAGCGGTTACCTGCCCGAGCTCGATCGTGCGCTGACCGAGCTGCGCGCCGACGGCACGCTGAGCGAGATCTCACAGCGCTATCTGAGGGCCGACGCCACCGGCGCCGCGCAGGGCCCGGCCGGCACCGATCAGCAACCGCCGCAGTCACGTTCGGCGCTGCAGCTGGTCCTCGACAATCTGTGGCCGCTGGCCAAGGCCGCTCTGACGATGACGATTCCGTTGACGATCATCAGCTTCGCCCTGGGGTTGGTGATCGCACTTGCGGTGGCGCTGGCCCGGTTGTCCTCGAACCCGGTCCTGAGCAACGTGGCCCGGTTCTACATCTCCATCATCCGCGGCACTCCGCTGCTCGTGCAGCTGTTCATCGTGTTCTTCGCGCTGCCCGAGTTCGGGGTGCGGATCGACCCGTTCCCCGCGGCGGTGATCGCGTTCAGCCTCAATGTCGGCGGGTACGCGGCGGAGATCATCCGGTCGGCGATCCTGAGCGTGCCCAAGGGGCAGTGGGAGGCTGCCGAGACCATCGGCTACAACTACCCGGGCGCACTGCGGCGCATCATCTTGCCGCAGGCCACCCGCGTCGCCGTGCCGCCGCTGTCGAACACGCTGATATCGCTGGTGAAGGACACGTCGCTGGCCTCCACGATCCTGGTGACCGAACTGCTCCGACAGGCCCAGATCGTGGCGGCACCCACCTTCGAGTTCTTCGCCCTGTACGGCACCGCGGCGATCTACTACTGGGTGATCTGCCTGGTGCTGTCGTTCGGGCAGGCCCGGGTGGAACACCGACTGGAAAGGTACGTGGCGCGATGAGTGAAGCGCAGACCGAGCATCGGGTGGAAGCCACCGGCGTCACGAAGGCGTTCGGCGAGCTCAAGGTTTTGAAGGGGGTCTCCTTCAAGGTCCCGACCGGGACGGCCACCACCATCATCGGGCCGTCCGGGTCGGGCAAGACCACCCTGCTGCGCACCTTGAACGCCCTCGACCGGGCCGACTCCGGGGTGATCCGGGTGGACGACGTGGAGATCGACTTCGGCACGCCGACACCGAAAGCCGACGTGCGCCGGTTCCAGTCACGCAGCGGCTTCGTGTTCCAGGGACACAACCTGTTTCCGCACAAGACGGCGCTCGAGAACGTCATCGAGGGCCCGCTGATGGTCCAGAAGCGGCCGAAGGACGAGGTCGTCGCCGAGGCTATCGCACTCCTCGATCAGGTCGGCCTGGCCGACAAACGCGACCAGTACCCGTTCCAGCTCTCCGGCGGGCAGCAGCAACGGGTGGGTATCGCGCGGGCGCTGGCGCTGAAGCCGAAACTGGTGTTGTTCGACGAACCGACCTCGGCGCTGGATCCCGAGCTGGTCGGTGAAGTGCTCTCGGTGATCAAGGATCTGGCCGTGCAGGGCTGGACGATGGTGATCGTCACCCACGAGATCCAGTTCGCCCGTCAGGTGTCCAACCAGGTGCTGTTCACCGACCAGGGCATCATCCTGGAGAAGGGCACCCCCGAGCAGGTCATCGGCGACCCCAAAGAGGAACGCACCCGCCAGTTCCTGCAGCGCATCCTCAACCCGCTCTAACGGGCCTGGTCAGGGCGTGTCCGGCTACACCAGCGATGCCCGCTCGCGCGCCCAATCGACCAACGAGGCCAGATATTCCAGCACCAATTCGTCGGGATGCGCCTCGGGGTCCTCCAGGTGCAACCGGGCCAGCTCCTCGATGGACGCCAACAGGATCCGCGCGGCCGGGCCGTCCGGATCGAGGTGCAACGACCGGGCCGCGACGGCCCTGGCGTAGGCCCGCCCCAGCTCGATCCGCACCCGGGCTTCCGGCGGGGCGCCGTCGGGCGGTCGCAGGATGATCCGCCAACTCCTGGGCGCGGCGTGCAGGTAAGCCAGGATGCCGCGGCCCAGCTCGTCGATACCGCGCGCCCCCTCGACGCTGCCCATCCCGGCGAACGCGATCGCCGATTCCCGGTCCAGCAGCGCGGTCGTCAGACCGTCCAGATCCGTGAACTGTTGATAGACAACCGCTCTGGTGACATCCGCGGACCGCGCGACGCGGTCGATGGTCAACGCGGAGTAACCGTCAGCGGCGACGATATCGCGGGCCACATCGAGCAGCTGGTCGCGACGCTGCGCGCCGCTGAGCCGGCGGCGGGTCACTTCTTCAGCAGCAGGTCGACGGCCTTGGCCGCGCTTTGCACCGCGCTCTCCATGGTGGCCGACCAGTCGGTGGCGGTCCAGTCCCCGGCCAGCACCAGTGAGGGCACCGAGGTGCGCTGCGGCGGACGCAACCCGTCGGTGCCGACGACCTGAGAGAAGGTGGCCCGTGGCATCTTGACCACCTGCGCCTCCAGCACCTTCGCCTCCGAGGCTGCGGGATAGTAGCGCCGCAGCAGGGCCATCTGCTCGTCGACGATCTCCTCGTTGCTCTTGTGGATCTGCTCGTAGGCGCCGCTGGTGGTCAGGCAGTACAGCCAGGCCCGCTCGGTGCTGCGGCCGTGCATGATCTGCCGGTCGAAGACCTCGTCGATGACGCCGGTCCCGCCGATCAACCCTTCGAAGGCCGACTCGGTACCCAGCGGCCGGTCCAGGTAGAGATTGGTGCTGACGATCGGGGTGTAGCCGAGTTTGTCTGCGGCGGCATAGATCTCGGCATGCTCGGGGAGATCGTCGAGTAGTCCGCCGATGCTCGAGTTGGGCACCGCGCACACCACGGCATCCGCCGGGATCTCGGTGCCGTCGGCCAGCGCCACACCGGTGACCGCACCGTCGGCGATGTGGATCTTGCGCGCCACCGCCCGGTACCGTACGTCGACCCCGTGCTCCTCGAAGACCCTGAGCGCGCCCTGGATGTAGAGGGTGTCCAGGTCGACGGTCGGGTAGCCGATGGTGACCGGAGTGCGATGCCTGATCCCGAGCCGGATGCCGGTTCCGAGCACGTTGGCGAAGACCTTCGCCGACTCCTGCGCCACCGGTTCGGCGGCGATACCCAGAGCCAGCCAGTCCCACAACGCTTCTCGGGCCGGGGCCGGCATGCCGACCCGGTCGAACCACTGTTCTGTGGACAGGTCGGTCAGATCGGCCGGCTGCCGCAGCGCCTGCCAGCCCAACAGCATGGTCGCCCGCGCGGCACGCAGCTTGTCGGCCCAACTAGCATCCGGGTGCACCCCGAGCAGGGTCTTGACCGCACCCAGACCGGTGGTGTGCATGGTGACCTTGCGCCCGTCCGGCCAGCGCAGCGTCGAGGACTTCGGGAAGGCGATGTGTTCGCGGGTGCCGACGCTGCGCAGGTACCGGTACAGGTGCTGGTATCCGCTGGCAATGACGTGCTGACCGTTGTCGGGCACGTCATCGACGGCCTCGGCCCGCATGGCGTGCGCACGGCCGCCGAGGCTGCCGCGACGTTCCAGCAGGGTCACGGTGCAGCCGGCCTCAGCCAGCCAGATCGCCGAGGCCAAACCGGCCAAGCCGCCACCGATGACCACGAAACGCCGCGTATCCGTCATGCGGTGACCATAACTTACATTCTGTAAGTTACAGCAGGATCGTGCGATCCGGCACCGGCGAATTGCCCTTGGCTGCACGCGCAGCGGCTTCGAGCAGCCCCTTACGGAACTGCGGATCGGCGATCGCCGCGAGCGCCTCGCCTCGCTCGCGGACCGTCAGGCCCTCCAGTTCGGCGGTGCCGTGTTCGGTGACTATGACGTCCACATGGTGACGCGGGGTGGTGATCACCGCCCCGGGACCGAAGTAGGGGACGATTCGCGAGCGCAGTTCGCCGTCCTTGGTGTAGGTCGACGGCAGACAGATCAGCGACCGGTCTGACAGTTCCAGGCCGGCGCCGGCCACGAAGTCCTCGGCGCCACCGATCCCGCTGAACTGCGCACCGTTGATGGTGTCGGCGACCACCTGCCCCTGGATGTCGATGCCCAACGCGCCGTTGATGGTGATCATCCGGTTGTTCTCGGCGATCACCTCGGGAGAGTTGACGACCTCGACCGGCAGGAACGCCACCTCTTGATTGTCGTCCAGCCATTCGTAGAGTTCGGCCGACCCGAACGCGAACGTGGTCACGCTGACGCCGTCGAACTGCCCCTTGTGCACATTGGCGATCTTGCCCGCCCGGTGCAACCGCATGCAGCCGTCGGTGAACATCTCGCTGTGCAGGCCGAAGTCGCCGCCGTCGCCCTCAGCGAGCAGCGTGGCGATCTGATTGGGGATCGACCCGATACCGGTCTGCAGGGTGACCCCGGACGGCATGTAGGCCACGGCGTTCTTGGCGATCGCCCGGTCCACGTCATTGGGTTCCGCGTCAGCGCCGGGCAGCGCGAGCGGAGCTTCCGAGGACCGCACCAGGATGTCGATCTCGTCGACGTGCAGCGCGTGCCGGTACTTCTCGCCGAGACCGTAGGTCCTCGGGAAGGCATCGGAGGCCTCCACGATCAGCAATCGGTCGGGATCGGCTCCGGCGCGGTGCAATTCGTCGATGGTGCCGCCGGCGTGCAGCGACAGTGAGCACCAGCCGTCGGCGTCCGGGGGTGCCGTCACCGTCGTCATCACGCGTGGGGCCTGGCGTTGCAGCAGTGGCCCGAACCGCCGGAAGTCGGCGGGCGCGAAGTCGATGTCGCCCCCGCCGTCACGCACCGCCCGGTCCAGCGGGCCGAAGAAGCCCGACAGATAGCGCACGCCCTTGCGGGTGAACAGTTCGGTCATCACCGCGAGCAACGCGCCGTAGACCCGCAGATCGGTCCAGTCGTCGCGGTCACCCAGTGCGCGCAGGAAGGCCGGTGGCTGGCCGGGCCCCAGCGGGATGCCCAGGGTGTCCACGGACTGCAGTCGGGCGGCGGCCTGCTCGGCGGTGAGCTCTACTGGCATGGCCGTGACGCTACAGCTCCTTGATCCCCCATGGTGAGCCGTAGGCGGTCAACAACTCCAGGAACGGCACCGCGTCGAAGGCCTCCGGGCCCAGCACCCCGGCGCCCTTCCAGGTTCCGGTGGCCAGAAGTTCCAGGGCGACAACGGGATTGATGGCCGTCTGCCAGACCACGCATTGATGTCCGTACTCGGCCATCGACCATTCGTTGTCGACCACGTGGTAGAGGTAGGTCGAGCGCGCCCGGCCGTCCTTGCCGGTGCCGGTCACCCAGAGCCCCGCACAGGTCTTGCCCTTCATCTTCGGGCCCAGCTCTGCCGGGTTCGGCAGGCAGGCGGCGACGACGTCGCGTGGGCTGACCTGGACGCCCCCGACCGTCACCTTGTCGGTGCGGTCCAGGCCCAGCTTGTGCAGCGTCTTGAGGACGTCGATGAACTCTTCGCCGAGCCCGTATTTGAACGTCGCCCGCTTGCAGTCCACCCAGCGCGGCATCAATAACACCTCTTCGTGTTCGACGTTGACGCACTCCACCGGCCCGATACCCTCGGGGAAGTCGAAAACCTCTGGCTCACTGAAGGGTTCGGTGACGAACCAGCCGCGATCGGCCTCCCAGATCACCGGCGGGTTGAGGCATTCCTCGATGGTGGTCCAGATCGAGAAGGATGGCGCGAATTCGTAGCCGTCCACGGTGAGGTTGGAGCCGTCGCGGGTTCCGAGTTCCTCGATTTCGCCGAACAGATGGTCGGCCGCGTACCGGGCGAAGACATCCGACAGACCGGGTTCGACGCCGATACCGACCAATGCCAGCCGGCCCGCCGACTCCCAATCCTTTTGCACCGCGAACTGTTCGTCGCCGAGTTTCACCCCGGTCTGCTCGTAGGGCTTGTCCGGGTGGCGCACGGACAGGCTCATCGCCATGTCCAGGTAGTCGGCGCCGCCGGCGTATGCGCCGTTGAAGATCGGCATGACGAACCGGGGATCGACGGCGTTCATCACGTGCGTGATGCCGTGCTCGCGGACCAGGGCCGCGACGGCATCGGCGGAGGTGGCATCGACCTGGGCGGCGCTGAACCGGGCATCGCCGACCGCGTCGGCCGCCCGCTGCGCGCGGGAACCGTCGTAGTCGCTCACCATGATCTTCTCGAAGAAGTTTCGTCGCGCGGCGATCGCACAGAACGCCGAGCCGACGCCGCCGGCACCCACCAGGAGAATCCGCATGCCGACACCATACGGTGCCGAGATCGACGAAATGGTGACTTTCCCCCGCAGTTTTACACCGAATTGATCGTTTGTGCGCTAAAAACCAACTGAAAGCGAAGCCAGACCGCGAAGGGTGACGTTCGGTTTGTAGACCGGCTCGGCAGTCAGCCGGGCCTGCGGAAAACGGGCGGTGAGTTTGCTCAGCGCCACTCGACCCTCCAGCCGGGCCAGTGGTGCGCCCAGGCAGAAGTGCGGTCCGAGCCCGAAGGACAGATGCCGCACCGCACCCCGGTCCGGCCGGAACTCGTCGGGAGCCTCGTACATGGCCGGATCCCGCTGGGCCGCCGCCAGCAGTAGCAGCATGCTGTCACCCTTGGGGATCTCCTGCCCGCCGATCCGCATGTCGGCCCCGGCGATCCGCATCGACAACTGCACCGGCGGATCGAGCCGCAGCGTCTCCTCGACGATCGCGCCCGCCCGATCCGGATCGGCCGCCAGCGCCGCCCAGTGCTCGGGCATCCGCAGCATCTGCTGCGCCGCGTTGGCGATCAGGTTCACCGTGGTCTCGTGTCCGGCGATCAGCAGCAGGTTGCAGGTCGCGACGATCTCGTCGGCGGTCAGCTGGTCGCCGTCCTCCTCGGCGGCGATCAACGCCGAGATCAGATCCGCACGCGGGTGGGCACGGCGCTCCTCGACCAGGCCACCGAGGTATTCGCGCAGCCAGTCCCCCGCGGCGATGCGGGCGTCGGCCTGCTCGGCCGGCTCGCCGGTGATCGTCATGATCGGGTCCAGCGCCTGGGCCACCAGCGCTGCCGCGCTGCTGAACTCGGACTCGTCGGCGACCGGGACACCGAGCAGCCGGCAGATCACCGCGACCGGCAGCGGGTAGGCCAGATCGCTGATCAGGTCGGCCGATCCCGCCTCGGCCATCGCGTCGAGCAATCCGTCCACCGTGGCGGCGATCTCGGGCTCCAGTTCACGTACCACCCGGGGCGCGAACGCCTGCTGTGCCAGCTTGCGCAGCCGGGTGTGATCGGGCGGGTCCAGGAAGAGAAACCCCGGCGTGTTCCCGCGCGGCGGCACTGCTCCGGCGGCCAATTGCCGTTGCACCACAGTGGATTTCATACTGTCACTGCAGGAATCCGGGTGCCGTAGCACCTCGTCGCAGTCGGCGAACGAGGAGAACACCGCCATATTCGCTTCCGGCATCAGCAGCGGACCGTGTGCGCGGATCTGCGCGAACAGTGGATACGGATCCGCCCGGTTGGCCGGGTCGAGCATCTGGACCAGCAACATCTGCGCGTCCGCAGCACTCGTCATGGCTTTATTGTACAAATGTCTAAGAAGCGCTCGGGCTGCCGTAATACCGGCCCAGGACGTCCTCGCGCAGCTCGTCGAAGTCCCCGGAGACGATCGATTCCCGGATCCGGTCGACCAGTCGGATGATGAACCGCTCGTTGTGGATGGTGCACAACGTCGAGGACAGCATCTCCTTGGCCTTGAACAGGTGGTGGATGTACGCCCGGGTGTAGTGCGCGCAGGTGTAGCAGTCGCATTCGGCGTCGATGGGCGTGAAATCACGCTTGTACTTGGCGCCGGTGATGTTGAACCGCCCGCTCGCCGAGTACACCGCCGCGTTGCGCGCGACCCGCGACGGGGAAACGCAGTCGAAGGTGTCCGCGCCCGCGGCAACCGCCGCGAACAGGTCATCCGGCTCGCTGATCCCCAGCAGGTGCCGCGGTTTGTCGTCCGGCAGCTCGTCGGTGCACCAGCCGACGATGGTGGCCAGGTTCTGCTTCTCCAGCGCCCCACCGATACCGAAGCCGTCGAAGCCGAGGTCGGCCAGGCCGCGCGCGGCCTTCCGGCGCAGATCCTCGTATTGCGCGCCCTGCACCACCCCGAACAGGGCCTGATACGGCTTGTCGTGGCGCACCTCGGTGAGCCGGCGGTGCTCGGCCACGCAGCGCACCGCCCAGTCGTGGGTGCGGCGCACCGACTCTTCCTGATAACTGCGGGTGTTCACCAGCGTGGTCAGCTCGTCGAACGCGAAGATGATGTCCGCGCCCAGCTGATGCTGGATGCCGATGGACACCTCGGGGGTGAACCGGTGCACGGACCCGTCGCGGTGCGAGCGGAACGTCACCCCGTCCTCGTCGACGTGAGCCAACCGTTCCTTGCCCTCGGCGATGACGTCATCGGCCTGTACCCGACTGGCATCCATGGCCAGCACCTTCTTGAATCCGACGCCCAGCGACATCACCTGGAAGCCGCCGCTGTCGGTGTAGGTGGGTCCCGGCCAGTTCATGAACGCGCCGAGGCCCCCGGCCTCGTCCACGACATCGGGGCCCGGCTGCAGATAGAGATGGTAGGCGTTGGACAGGACTGCCTGTGCGCCAATGTCTTTCATGGTCTCCGGCAGCACCGACTTGACGGTGGCGGCGGTTCCGACCGCGATGAACGCCGGGGTCTGGATATCGCCGTGCGGGGTATGGATGGTGCCGGCGCGCCCGGACCGGCCGGGTAGTTCGGCCCGTACCTCGAAGAACTGCTCACTCACCCCGACATTCAACCAAGTCACTGTGCCCGCCCCCGCCCGGCCGTACATTCGGTCCATGAAATTCCGAGCGTTGTTCCTGATCGCAGCAGCCGGGGCGACCTCGGTCGCCTGCTCGTCCGACCGCGAAGCCGAGCCGCTGCCGGAGGGTGTGTTGCCGGCCGGTACGGCGCAGATCAGCATCGACGGCCGTGACGGCGGCACCACCCACGACGTGCACTGCTCGTCGACGGGCTTTCTGACCACCATCACCGCCGGCACCGACGCCTCCGGGCTGACCGCCCTGGTTTCCGGTGGCGACGGGCTCGTCGCCGAATCGGTCGGTATCCGCGACAAGGCCGGGTTCACCGGCAATTACAACGCGGGGTTGGGTGAGCCGGCTGCCGAGGTCTCCATGACCGGCCCCACCTATGTCATCACGGGCACCGCGACCGGCTTCCGGACCGACGCGCAGAGCTTCGTCACCGACGGAAAGTTCACGCTCCGGGTGTCCTGCTGACCACGGCGGCCAAGTCAAGTATTTCGCGCAAACTGATCATGAAGTGTCGACAGCGCACCATACTGCTCAAAGGCCGTCGGGGGGTCCTTGACGGGTAACACGGAAAAGGAGATCAGACGTGAAACGTGGCTTCGTAGTCGCCGTGGGTGGTGCCGCACTCGTGATCGCAGGTCTGTCCGGTTGTTCGTCGGACGACAAATCCTCATCGGCCACCACAACCGAAGAGACCACCGTAACGGCCACCACCACCGTCGAGGAGACCACCACGGCCGCCGAGTCGCCGTCCGTCACCACGGGGGCGGGCACCACCAAGGTGACCATCGACGGACAGGACAAGGCCGTCGAGGGCAACGTGGTGTGTGCCGCGATGGGCGGCAACGTCAACATCGCGATCGGTGAAGCCATGACCGGCATCGCCGCGGTGGTCAGCGAGGGCGACGCCCCGACCGTCAGCTCGGTCGCGCTCGGCAACGTCGACGGTGTCTCGCTGGGCTTCACCCAGGGTGCCGGCGGCGAAGCCACCGCCGAGAAGATCGGCAACACCTACAAGATCAGCGGGACCGCCACCGGCGTCGACATGGCGAACCCGACGACACCGTTGAACAAGCCGTTCACCATCGAGGTCACCTGCCCCTGATCGGGTAGCTCACAAGGACGGCGGCGCTCCGGCACGGGGCGCCGCCGTTCTGTCATCCGGTGTAGCCGGCGGCCGATTCGCGCAACTGCCAGATCTGGGCCGGGCACAGCTCGTTGACGGCCTGGTTGATCAGATAGCCCGCCTGGTAGTAGTCGCTGGTGTGGAAATCGGCCTTGAGCTGATTCACCAACTCCGCATACGGCATCTTCGCCGCGACCCGGTCGCAGACGCTGTTCCCGTAGGCGATGGCGACATCCCCGTTGGGGAAGTTGTATCCGGGGCGCACATGCACATTGACCAAGTAGGCCACCACATCCGCCCGGGCCGGTGGCGCGCTGTGTGCCGAGACACCCGCCATACCGGCCACTCCCGCCGTCACCGCAGCGGCCGCCACCAATACCCGAGAAGCCTTCATGCGCGCTGACTCTAATCCCCCGCCGATCGGGACGTGGCAAATCCCTCTTGCGATCCGCAATACCCCGGTACCGTCCTGATCGTCGAGGGGACATCACATGGCTGTAGGACTCCGCAGATCACTTCTCACGGCGCTGACCGCCATCGGGTTGTCGGTCGCCCTGGTGCTCGGGCAGGCGACCGGGGCGGCGGTGCATTCCCTGGTCACCTTGGTCAACACCGTCATCGGGATCGGTGGCGGTAAGGACACCACCTCGGAGCGGTTGCTCCTGAAGCTCAATGGAGCCGTCGTGCCACCCGGCTACTCCTACATCGGCAGCCCGTACCCGGCCACGCTCGACATGACCAACAGCGTCCGGGTCGGAATGCCGGCGCTACGCGAAAACCTGGACGACACGCTGGCGGGTTCGCCCGGGAAGATCCTCGTCGTCGGCTACTCCGAGGGGTCGCTGCTCGCCCAGCAACTCAAGCGGGACCTCGCCCGGTCGACGAACCCACCGTCACGGCTGGATCTGAGCTTCCTGGAGATCGCCACGCCCTTCATCCCCAATGGCGGCATCTACGCCAGGTTCCCGGGCCTGAACATTCCCGGCGTCATACCGGGCCTCGCAATACCCGGCATGGGCCCCGATCAGCCCACCCAGTACGACACCACCTTCATCATCAACGAATACGACCCGTACGGCGACTTCCCCGCCTACTTCAATCCGGTGGCGCTGCTGAACAGTCTTCTCGGCCATGAGTATGCGCATGTCGACCGGTCCTACAACCCGATGGACCCGTACGCCGAGGACAACCTCGTCAAGGAGGTGCCCAATGGGGCCGGCGGCACCGACACCTACATTCTGGTGCCGAATCCTCAACTGCCGCTGCTCGGCCCGTTACGCGACATCGCCGCCCGACTCGGTGTGACCCCGGTATCCGAGCGCTTCCTCGGGTTCATCGAACCGCTGCTGCGGGTCATCGTCGATATGGCCTACACCGACCGGTTGAACCTGAATCCCGAAGTCCGCAAGCCATTCTCGTTGATCACCCCGCCGCACAAGGTCCTGGAGGCGCTGAACGCCGTACCGGGGGCACTGCGCGAAGGGGTGCAGAATCTCCTCGGCAGGAAAAGCACGCCGGCCGTGCCGGAGCAGGAACCCGACCTCGCGGCCACCGGAACCCAGGACCGGACTGCACCGGTGACGTTGCGCAGCGTCCCCGATCCAGAACCGGCATCCGAGGCCGACCTTGAGGCCGAGGACGCAACCGAGGACAGTGCCGAACACCCGGTGACCACGGTCCAGAAAAAGAAGAAGTTCGCGGCCGGTCCGCTGGAGAAGGCGCTGCGCGGCACGATCCGGACGGTGTTCGGCGACAAGTCCACCACCAAGAAGCCGACGACCGAACCGACGGACACCCCCGACAACTCCGACAGCTCCGGTTCGGGGGCGTCGGAAGCGTCCGAGGCGTCCGGCTCCGATCAGGGCAGCCGGGACGGCGGCGCCGAGGCGGCCTGACCGGGGTCGACGGCTGCGCTACGCGGGTCGATCAACACCTTCGCGTGGGCTTCCGGATCGCCGAGCGCCCGGAAAGCCGCGGCCACCCCGTCCAGCCCGACGGTGCCGGTGACCAAGGCCGAGGCATCGACCTTGCCCTCGGCCAACAGGTAGAGGGTGTCCCGGAATTCCAGTGGTGTGTAGGCGAACACGAATCGCAGATCGATCTCCTTGCCGTTCGCCAGCGCCGGCCGGATCCGGTCGTCACCCATGCAGACCCCGACCACGATGACCCGGCTGTTGACCGGTGCGGCGGTGATGGCCCCGTCGATCATGCCCGGCACACCGACACATTCGAAGATGACGGGCCGTTTCGGTCCTGCGGCCCCCAGCTTCTCGGCAACCCGGTACAGATGAGCCCAGCCGGGCACCTTGCGCAGCTTCTCCATCGAGCCCATGCCGAGCTCGTACAGGTCGGGGGCAGCGGTGATGACGCCCTTCTGCCGAGCCACCCGGTCATACGGGGACTCGTGCGCGGGATCGACCACCACGTGCGCGCCGCACCGGCCCGCAAGCTCGCGGCGCGTGGGCGAGAAATCGGACGCGACGATGGTGGACACCCCCATCGCCTTGAGGTGGCAGATGACGGCCAACCCGACCGGGCCGCAGCCGATCACGATGGCGGTATCCCTACGTCCGATGTCGCTGCGCCGCACCGCATGCAAGGCGACCGCCATCGGCTCGGTGAGCGCGGCGATGTCGACATCCAGCCCGTTGGGCACCACGAAACTCATGGCGGCCTCACTGAGCACCTGCTCGGCGTAGCCGCCGGGCGCCAGCGGCGAGAGCCCGGTCAGGTGCACGCCGCCGTGTGCGCGCAGCAGCGGGAAGGACACCACGGTGGCGCCGACCTTGAACTCCTTGGCGACGCCATGACCCCGCTCGACGATATCCCCGCAGAATTCGTGCCCCATCACCACCGGCGTGTCCCCGCGCATGAAATCCGGGTATCCGACCGCGTCCATCACCTCGACAAGTTCGTCGGCGTGATCCTTGGCGTGCAGATCCGACCCGCAGATCCCGCATCTCCGCACGTCGAGAACCAACTGGCCGGGCGCCGGGCGCGGGGCGGGAAGATCGACCACCGACAGTTCGCCGGATACACAGCTGACAGCCCTCATAGGTATTTCCCTTCGTCAGTACCTGAGTATGGCGCTCTACCAAAACCGCCCGTGGCGGTTACCGCCCTGTCAATATGCGGAAGGAATTTCTTCGTCGAATGTCAGGGGGAAACATGGAGCGCCTCTCGGTGTGGGTCAGCACGGGGCTTCTGTCGGCCGGGGTCTCGGCGGCCGTGCTGGCCGGTGCGGGCGTGGCGGTGGCCGACGACGCCACCGCGGGCAACACAGAGGGGTCGTCGACGAATGCCGCGTCGGGTCCCGCCTCGGACTCGCCCGATTCCGGGTCACCGGTTTCCGGCCCGACCACCGATCCGGACACCAAGGCCGACGCCGCCACCGACAACGATGCCAACGACGATGCCGTGATCGAGGCCGCGCCTGCGCCCGAACCCGAGCCCGAAGCACAGACCCCGGCCGATGACCACGAGGACACCGTCGCCGAAGCCCCGAAGAAGCCCAAGCGCCACCTCTTCGCCCGGGCCGCCGGGTCGACGTCGCTCAAACCCCGCAGCGCGGCAGTGACCGCTTCGGCGCCCGAACCGGCCGCCGCTGAAGTCAGCTCCCCGGCCGCCGCCGACCCGCCGGCCGTGCTCACTCCCCACGCGGCCGACATCAGCTCCGCCCTCGCACCGTCGGCCGGACCCGGTGCATCGCTGGCACTGGCCGCCGTCCCGGCACAGACGGCGCCCGTGCAGGCCGCGGCCGCGCCGGGCGGGTCGCTGTTCCGCTGGATCGCCGGGGTGACCGACTCGGTGATGCGGGCGATCGGAGGGCTGGCCATAAACTCTCTGCAGGCGCTGGAGGCGCTGCTCGCCGGACCGCCGTCGCTGCCCGCGAAAAGTACGGTGACGGTGCGTAATTCGACCATCTCGCTGTCCAACGGCCAACGCCTGAAGGCGAACTGGTACTACCCCGAAGGGGATACCGTCCCGGACAAGCTGATCGTGCTGCAGCACGGATTCCTGGCACTCGGCCCGATGTACAGCCACACCGCGGCCAACCTCGCCGAGGCGACCGGCGCCATCGTGGTCACCCCGTCGATCCCGTCGAACTTCTTCGACCGCAACGACCGCTGGCTCGGCGGTGAGGACACCGCAATGGCCATCGCCGACCTGTTCACCGGCGACCGCAAGGCGCTGAACGACAGCGCATTGGCCGCCGGCTTCGCCACCCGCTACGGTCTCGACCCGGCCACCGCCAAGCTGCCGGTGAAGTTCGGCCTGGCCGGGCATTCGCTGGGTGGTCAGCTGGTGTCGGCGGCCGCGGGATACCTCGTCGACAAAGATGCCGCCGGCGATCTGGTCGGGGTGATCACCCTGGACGGGGTGCCCACCGGGGACACCATGGCCAACGCGCTGCGCAAGCTGCAGGACTACGAGGACGTCACCGGGCGCTACATACCGGTCCGGGAGATCGGCGCGCCGTCGAACGCGTTCAACTCCGTGAGCAACGTCAAGCAGGCACTGAACGAGGCGCGGCCGGGCCGGTTCAACGGGGTGGTGCTCTCCGGCGGCGTGCATATGGACTCGATGCGCGGCGGCAACCCGATCATTCAGTTCGCCGCCTACCTGATCGCGGGTTTCCCCAAGTCACAGAACCAGGCGGCCGTCGACATGCTGTCGGCCACCTGGTTCACCGACTGGTTCGCCGGGGACACCGACAACGGCGATGAGCTGGCACCGGGAAGCGCCATCTCGATCAGCACTCCGAAGGGCACCTCGAACGGCGTCGTCATCGGTTCGGCGCCGGTGCCCGCGGCGCGGTTCGTCACCCTCGCGGTCTGAGTGGGCCGTCTGAAAAACCAGAAGCCCCCGTCCGCATTCGGACGGGGGCTTTCATGGCGGTGGCGGAGGGATTTGAACCCTCGGACGGGGGTTACCCGTCACACGCTTTCGAGGCGTGCTCCTTAGGCCGCTCGGACACGCCACCGGCGAGAAGCTTACCGGGCGCGCGCGGCTGGCCATAATCGCGTCGATTTCTACGCCAGGGCTGCGGTCGACGCCCGCGCACGACCCTGGTGCAGAAACCGGCGATGTCAGCGCTGCCGGGCGAAGAACTCCTCCAGCGGGGCGGCGCACTCGGCGGCCAGCACCCCGCCGCGCACCTGGGGCCGGTGGGTGAGCCGACGGTCACGCACCACATCCCACAGCGATCCGACGGCGCCGGTCTTGGGTTCCCAGGCGCCGAACACCAGCACCCCGATCCGCGCCATCACCAGCGCCCCGGCGCACATGGTGCACGGTTCGACGCTCACCGCCAGCGTGCAGCCCTCCAGCCGCCATCCGTCACCGAGCCGGGCCGCGGCGGCACGCATCGCCAGGATCTCGGCGTGCGCGGTCGGATCACCCAGTTCTTCGCGGGCATTGGCGGCGCGGGCCAGCTCGGTGCCGTCGGGCGCGAACACCACCGCGCCGATGGGGACGTCGCGGGGCCCGGCCGCAGCCGCGGCGTCCAGGGCGGCCCGGATCAGTTGCTCGGGGTTCACCGACCGAGTTTGTCGAGCACCGCGACCAACTCGTTCTCGAAGCCCAACCGCTGGGCGATCGCGGTGATCTGTTCCTCGATCTCCATCTCCTCATCGGAGACGATGACGCCGAGCACCCCCTCGGGCAGTCCGACGTCGGAGAGCACGCCGAGGTCGCCCTCCTCGAACGGGTCCTCGTCCTCGAGGTCCTCGTCGTCGATATCGGAGTCCAGCTTGTCCAGCACCTCGGCGGCGATGTCGTAGTCCAGCGCGGCCGTCGCGTCCGACAGCAGCAGCCGGGTGCCCGCCGGGGCCGGCCGCACGATCACGAAGAATTCCTCGTCGACATCGAGCAGACCGAAAACCGCACCGGCGCTACGTAGTTCCCGCAGCTCGGTCTCGGCCGCCGCCAGGCTGTTCAACGCGGCCTTACGCATCGGAGTGCACCGCCACTTGCCGTCCTCGCGGACGACCGCCACTCCGAATCCACCGGGCAGGTTGGCAGCCTCCTGCGCCGGGGCACGCTGTGCTCCCATGGGCGATAACGGTAGTCCCCGGCCGGGGCGTTGACCACCTATTCACCACCCGCCGGAAGGTGTGCCAACCTAGACCGGTGACCGACACTCCGGTATGCGTGCTGGGCCTGGGATTGATCGGCGGATCGCTGATGCGGGCGGCGGCCGCGGCGGGCCGCGAGGTGTTCGGCTACAACCGTTCGGTGGACGGTGTGAAGGCCGCCCGGTTCGACGGCTATGACGCCACCACCGCGATCGACGCCGCGTTGTCCCGCGCCGCCGAGACCGGTGCCCTGATCGTGCTGGCCGTCCCGATGCCCGCGCTCGCCGTCATGCTCGACCACGTCCGGGCCATCGCCCCGGACTGCCCGCTCACCGACGTGATCAGCGTGAAGGGTCCGGTGCTGGCGCAGGTCGAGGCCGCCGGGCTGCGCCCGAAATTCGTCGGCGGGCACCCGATGACGGGCACCGCGCACTCCGGTTGGGCCGCGGGCAACGAACATCTGTTTGCCGGTACCCCCTGGGTGATCAGCGTGGACGACGACGTCGACGCCGGCGTGTGGGCCGAGGTGATGCATCTCGCCCTGACCTGCCGCGCCTTCGTGGTGCCGGCCCGCTCCGATGAACACGACGCCGCGGCGGCGGCGATATCGCACCTGCCGCATCTGCTGGCCGAGACGCTGGCGGTGACGGCCGGGGACGTCCCGCTGGCCTACGCCCTGGCCGCCGGATCGTTCCGGGACGGCACCCGGGTGGCGGCCACCGCCCCGGACCTGGTCCGCGCGATGTGCGAGGCCAACTCCGAGCAGCTGCTCACCGGACTGGACCGCAGCATCGAACTGCTCACCCGGGCGCGGTCGAACCTCGCGAAGCACAAATCGGTGGCCGATCTGGTGGAGGCGGGTCACGCCGCCCGGATCCGCTACGACAGCTTCAGCAGACCCGACATCCTGACCGTCACCGTCGGCGCCCCGCAGTGGCGCGAGGAACTCGCCGCGGCCGGCCGGGCCGGCGGAGTGATCAGATCCGCTCTGCCAGTCCGGGGTAGTCGAGGATGAAACCGTCGTCGTCGACGGTGATGGTGGTCTCGGCGACCGGCGACTTCAGGTTGATCCCGTTCGACCCGGCACCGGCGTAGCTGATCGTCTCCAACTCCACGGTCAGCTCCGGCAGCCGCACGTACACCACGGGCAGCTCCAGCGATTCCGCCCGCTGGTAGAGCCCGGTGCGCCGGATCGGCAGCGCGTTGAAGAACGGACTGAACACCACGTCGACGTCCAATGCGCCCTCGAAGGCGGCCCGGCTGGTCTGGTTCTGGTGATCCCGCACCAGCCACATGCCCTCTTCGTCACGGGCGATGGACAGCTGGCGTTCCCGCTCGGCCAGCGTCATGGTCAGTGACAGTCGTTTGGTGGCCCCGGACTCGTCGGTGACCAGATCGTAGGACGCGCTGAATGCGGGGTGTGACGATGTGGCGGCGGCCACGATACGGCCGTACGCCTTGATCCGGTTGCCGGACAACTGCACGCGCACCGACTCCATCCGCGGCACATCGTGCGCACGCCAGGTCAGGATCGCCGGCCACTTTTCGGCTGGTTCAGTCACCCTCATACCGTATGCGACCGCCCCCGGACTGCGTAGCCGCGTTGGGCGATTCGAGGGCCACCTCATCGTTGAGCAGCGGTTGCGGTAACCGGGCACCCCGCCCGAACCGGTCGGCACCCGGTTGGGACAACCACACCGCCAGGGCGAGCGCCGCGTCCAGGATCAAGGCCAGCGCGGTCACCATCAGGGCCCCGACCAGCGCAAGGTAGAACTCGCGCACCTTGATCCCGTCGATCAGGTACCGGCCCAGCCCGCCCAGACTGGCGTATGCCGCGACGGTGGCGGTGGCCACGATCTGCAGGGTGGCGGTGCGGAGGCCACTGAGGATCAGCGGCAGCGCGTTGGGCACCTCGACGCGCAGCAGGATCTGCCGCTCGGTCATACCCATGGCCCGGGCCGCGTCGACGACCGCACGGTCGACGTTCGCGATACCCGAATAGGTCCCGGCCAGCAGTGGCGGGATGCCCAGCAGCATCAGCGCGACCGTGGGTGGGATCAGCCCCAGCCCCCACAGCAGGACACCGAGCAGCAGCACACCCAGGGTGGGCAGAGCACGTAGCGCGTTGACGCCGGTGACCACCAGGAAGGTGCCCCGACCGGTGTGGCCGATGAGCAGCCCGACCGGGATGGCGATCAGCGCCGAGAACAGCACCGCGATCAGGGTGTACTGCAGATGCTCGGCGATCCGGATGCCCAGGCCGGCCGGCCCGGACCAGTTGGCCGCGGTGAAGATGTAGGACAGCGCCTCGTTCAGAAAGTTCACCGGGCACCGGCCTTCGCACGGGGGCGTCGGTCCCACGGGGTGAGCGCCTTGCCCGCCAACAGGATCAGCGTGTCGATCACCACGGCCACCACGAAGATCGCGATGATGCCGGCGATGATCTGTCCGCTCTTGTTGGCCTGGTAGCCCTCGGTGAACCAGGTGCCCAGCCCGCCGATACCGATCACCGAGCCGACCGACACCATCGAGATGTTGGTCACCGCCACGACTCTCAGGCTGGCGATCAGCACCGGGATGGCCAGCGGCAGTTCGACTTTGACGATCCGGGTCAGCGGTCGGTAGCCGACGGCGGTGGCCGCGTCGAGCACATCGGCGGGCACCGCGTCCAGCGCCTCGGGTACCGCGCGCACCAGCAGCGCGGTGGTGTAGAGCGTCAGCGCCACAAGGACGTTCGCCTCATCCAGGATGCGGGTCGGAATGACCAGCGGCAGCACCACGAACAGCGCCAGCGACGGGATGGTGAACACGATGCTGGCGATCACCGTGACGATCCGGCGCGGCGCGGTGGTCCGCTGGATGATCGCACCGAGCGGCACCGCGATGAGCAGTCCCAGCACGATCGGCACCAGGGACAGCCGCAGGTGGATCAGCGTCAGCGTCCACGCGTCGTCGAGGTGGGTCAGTAGGTACGTCATGGCTGTCGGTTCGCTCCGCAAGCGTCGCTCATCTAACCGACCTTCGGAACCCGGCGCTGCTGCCGCAGGGCGGCCAGCACATCGTCGGCCTGCACCCCACCGAGCAGCCGGCCGTCCTGGTCGACCGCCACCCCCAGCCCGGACGGCGAGGACAGCGCGGCATCCAGTGCGAGCCGCAGGCTGCCGCCGGGCCGGAAGAACGAGCCCCCGCCGATTGTGCTGTCGTAGAGGCTACTTCCGTTGCGGTGCACCTCCACGCCTTCGGCATTGATCCAGGCGAACGGCTTTCCGTCGGCGCGGGTCACCAGCGCCCAGTCCCCCGGTGCCAGCTGCAAGTGGTCGACGTCCTCCTCGGCGACCTGGCGGATGTCATGCAGTGGCAGACCGTTGGCCTCGAAGAACTGCAGCCCGCGGTACCCACGGTCGGCGCCGACGAATCCGGACACCGTTTCGTTGGCCGGGTTCGACAGCACGAAGGCCGGGTCGGCGTACTGCTGCAGCACGCCTCCTCGGCCGAACACCGCCACCTTGTCCCCGAGTTTGACCGCCTCGTCGATGTCGTGTGTGACGAACACGATGGTCTTGCGCAGTTCGCCTTGCAGCCGCAGGATCTCGGCCTGCAGTTCCTCGCGCACCACCGGATCGACGGCGCTGAACGGCTCGTCCATCAGCAGGATCGGCGGATCGGCGGCCAGCGCTCGGGCAACCCCCACGCGTTGTTGCTGACCACCGGACAACTGCGCGGGATAGCGTTGCGCCAGTTTCGGATCCAGACCGACACGCTCCAGCACCTGCAGGGCGGCCCGGCGTGCGCTGCGCCGCGACTCGCCCTTGAGCACCGGCACGGTGGCGACATTGTCGATGACCCGCTGATGCGGCATCAGGCCCGCACTCTGGATGACGTAGCCGATGCCGAGCCGCAACTTGACCGGGTCGACCTTGGTGACGTCCTCGCCGCCGACGGTGAGCGTCCCCGAGGTCGGCTCGATCATCCGGTTGATCATCCGCATCGAGGTGGTCTTACCGCAGCCCGACGGCCCGACGAAGGCCGCCAGGGTGCCCTCCGGAATGTCGAGGGTGAGGTCGTCGACGGCAACGGTGCCGTCCGGGTAGCGCTTGGTGACGTTTGTGAACGTGATCATCGCGTCCTCACTTACCCGGCAGCGGTTGGTCGAAACCGTGGTCTTTGATCCAGCTTTCGGCCGCCTCATCCGGGTCCACGCCCGCATTGCCCTCGACCGAGGTGTTCAGCGCGATCAGCGCCTCGGTGGTCAGCTCGGCGCTCACCGCATCGAGCACGGATTTCAGCGGGGTCGACATCTTCTGCGATGCGACCAGGGGCACCACGTTGGCGGCGAGGAAGACGCTCTCCGGGTCCTCCAGGACCACCAGATTGCTCTTCTCGATGGCGGGCGAGGTGCTGAAGATGTTGGCGGCGGTGACGGTTCCGTTGGTCAGCGCCTGCACGGTCGCGGGGCCGCCGCCGTCGCTGATCGCGATGAAGTTCGCCGGCGAGATGTCCAGGCCGTACTTCTCCTTCAGTCCGACCAGTCCGGTCTGGCGGGTCTGAAACTCCGAGGGTCCACCGACTTTCACCTCCGCCGAGTGGGTTGCGAGATCGGCGATGGACTTCAGGTTCCAGCGCTGCGCGGTCTCCTCGGACACCGCCAGGGTGTCCTTGTCCTCGGCGGGCGAGGGGTACAGGATCGACAGATCACCCGGCAGCGCCTTGAGCAGCGCGAGCAGCACGGCGTCCGAGGTCGTCGCGGTGGCTTTCGCGTCGAAATACTGCAGCAGGTTCCCGGTGTACTCCGGGATCAGATCGATGGAATGGTCCTGCACGGCGGGAATGTAGGTTTCCCGGCTGCCGATGCCGAACTGCCGTTTCACGGTGAAGCCGTTGGCCTCCAACGCCTGAGCGTAGATCTCGGCGATGATCTTCGACTCGGTGAAGTCCGCCGAACCGACCGTGATCGACCGCAGGTCACCGGATATCTCACCGCCGCCGAGCGGATTCGAGCTGCCGCACCCCGCGCAGAGCAGCACGAGCAAAGCGGTGCAGACGACGATCACTTTACGGATGCTGCGCATACCGTCCCCTCGGCCCTCATGCGTCGACGCGTGGCAATTTCACGACAGTAACGGGCCACGAGGCGACATGCCGGACTTTGATTCAGCGTGAGGGGCTTTCGCACGCCGGTAAAAAGGGCAAGATGGCAACATGAGCAATGATCCGTACGCGACCCCGTCCGACCCGGACTACCCGCTCGAACCCCTCGGACCGACCGATCCCGTTCCCCCGGTAACCGGTCCAGCAAACCTGGAACCCAAGAAGCCGGTGAAGTTCACCCGGGCCGCCGCACTGTGGTCGGCGCTGGTGATCGGCCTGCTGATCCTCATCGTGTTGCTGATCTTCATCGCGCAGAACACCGCTTCCGCACAGTTCGCCTTCCTCGGCTGGCACTGGAGCCTTCCGCTGGGCGTGGCGATCCTGGGCGCCGCGGTGTGCGGTGGGCTGCTCACCGTTGCCGTCGGCGCGATGCGGATGCTGCAATTACGGCGCGCCGCGAAACGCCGGTAGCGCGCTACAGCGCGGCAAGCCCCTCTGCGACCAGCGGCGCCACCGCCTCGCCGACCTGGGCGGGCGCATCCGAGCCCTCGCGGCGACGGAAGTCGATGCCGGCGGCGATGATGGCCAGCTTGAAATAGGCCAGCGCCATGTAGAAGTCCCAGTTCTGCAGCTCCTGGCCGCTGGCCACCGCGTAGCGCTGGGCCAGGTCGTCGGCCGGCGGCAGCAGTTCGGAGGTCCACGCCGCGCGCATGCCCAGCACATCGTCGAAGTTGGGATTGCGGTAGACGCACATCAGCGCGGCATCCGAGAGCGGGTCACCGAGGGTGGACAACTCCCAATCCAGCACCGCGCGCACCACGGTGGGATCGTCCTCGTCCAGGATGGTGTTGTCGATGCGGTAGTCACCGTGCACGATCGAGGCCCGGGGGCTGGCCGGAATCCGTTCTGCCAGAGCAGAATGCAGCCGTTTCACATCGTCGTCACGGGTATCGTCGGGCAGCCGGACGTGCTCCCACTGCGAACCCCAGCGGCGCACCTGGCGTTCCAGGTAGCCCTCGGCCTTGCCGAAATCGCCCAGACCGACCGCCTGTGGGTCGACGGCGTGCAGATCGGCCAGCACCTTGATCAACGCATCCACGGTCTTCTCGATCACCGGGGCGCCACCGGGCAACGCTTCGAGTTCCGAGGCGCTGCGGATCACGACGCCGTCGACGTTCTCCACCATCTGGAACGGGGCGCCCAGCACCGAGTCGTCGTTGCGCATGGTGATGGCGCGGGCCACCGGTACGGCACTGCCGGCCAGCGCGGCGACAACCTTGTACTCGCGGGCCATATCGTGCGCGGACGGGGTGAGCCCGTGCAGCGGCGGGCGGCGCAGCACCCAACTCGACGCATCGTCGGACACCCGGAAGGTCAGGTTGGAGCGGCCGCCGGAGAGCAGTTCGGCGCGCAGCTCCCCGGAACGCGCGACACCTTCGGCGCGCAGGTGGCGATCCAGGGCGTCCAGGTCCAGGCCGTCAAGATTGGTCACGGGGAATGTCTACCAGCGGGCACGGTCAGCGCGTGTTCCGGGGCAGCAGGTCCCAGACGTGCTCGGTCTCGTTGACCGATCCGACCATCAGCCGGCCCGAGCGCGACGACAGCACCCGGGTCACCGACACGTAGTCGACGTGGAAGGACAGCAGCCGCTCGGTGCCCAGGATGTGGTGCAGAGCCACGTTGATCACCCCGCCGTGACTGAACACCGCGACGGTGTCCTCGTGGTCTCCCGCCGCGACCAGGTCCTCGATGGCGGCGATGACCCGCCCTTTGAACTCGGCCTCGTCCACCGTGCTGGGCAGCTTCCCGGCGGCCAGTCGGGCCATCTCCTCGGGGTTCTCCTTCGCGATCTGCTCGATCGGCACGTAATGGCCCAGGTCGCGGTCGTACTCGGCCAGCCGCGGGTCGACCTGCACGCTGAGCCCGAGCTTCTCCGACAGCGGGCCGGCCGTCTGGATGGCGCGCCGCTGCGGGCTGCTCACCAGCCGGTTGACCGAGAACCGGGCCAGCGCATCGGGCAGTCGCCGGGACTGCTCGACACCTTGCTCGGACAGCTGCGGGTCGGAGCCCTCCCCGGGCTCGCTGCGCAATGGCAGCGCATGTCGGACGAAAAGGAGTTGCACCGTGCCACCATATGGCCATGGGCTCCGGCAAGGATTTTGTAGCCGATTTGTTCGACCTCACCGACCGCGTCGTACTGATCACCGGCGGCAGCCGGGGGCTCGGCCGGGAGATGGCCTTCGCGGCCGCGCGGTGCGGTGCGGACGTGGTGATCGCCAGCCGCAAGTACGACGCCTGCGTGGCCACCGCGGAGGAGATCACCGCCCAGACCGGGCGGGCGGCCTTCCCCTACCAGGTGCACGTCGGGCACTGGGATGAGCTCGACGGTCTGGTCGATGCCGCCTACGACCGGTTCGGCCGGGTCGACGTGCTGGTGAACAACGCCGGGATGTCCCCGCTCTACGACAAGCTGACCGACGTCTCGGAGAAGCTCTTCGACGCGGTGTTCAACCTCAACCTGAAGGGCCCGTTCCGGCTTTCCGCACTCGTCGGTGAGCGGATGGTGGCGGCCGGGCGCGGCTCCATCATCAACGTCAGCACACACGGCTCGTTGCGACCGCACCCGTCGTTTGTCCCGTACGCGGCGTCCAAGGCCGGCCTCAACGCCCTGACCGAGGCGCTGGCGCTGGCCTACGGCCCCACCGTGCGGGTCAACACGTTGATGCCCGGGCCGTTCCTCACCGATATCAGCGCGGCGTGGGACTTCGGTGAGCAGAACCCGTTCGGTCACAGTGCACTGCGACGCGCCGGGCAACCGCCCGAAATCGTCGGCGCCGCACTGTTTCTGATGTCGGATGCGTCGAGCTTCACCACCGGTTCGATCGTGCGGGCCGACGGCGGGATCCCCTAGGGCGTCACGATGGCGAAGTTCGGGTCGGGCCGGTCGAGCGCGCCGAGCAGGGTGGCCAACGCGGCGGTGTCGCCGGTGGTCTCGACACCGGGCGAGTCGGTGTCACCGGCGGCGAAGGCGAGCAGCCGGCCCTTCGTGGCGAAGGTGACGGTCGCCGTGGCGGTCGCCGGATCGGCCGGAACCCGGCGGTGCACCAGCACCCCGTTGCGCAGCGTCAGCCGGTAGTCGGCCGCCAGATCCACGAACGTCACGTCGATGGTCAGGTCGAGATCCCATGCGCGCGGGCCGTTCACGTTGATGGCGAAGGTGTCGAAGATCTGCTCGGGAGTCAACTGCCCCAGCAGCGAGGGGGACGCCGCCGTGGTGGGCGTGCCGAAGGCACCGTCGCGCAGTTCGGTGGCCCCGGACAGGAAGAAGTTGCGCCACACCGCGTTCTCGGCACCGTAGGCGAGTTGCTCGAAGGTGTCCGCGTAGAGTTCACGCGCACCGGCGTGGTTCTCGTCGGTGAAGATGACGTGATCAAGAAGTGTTGCAGCCCAACGGAAATCTCCGTCATCGAAGGCGACCTTCGCGAGTTCCACGACTTTGTCGACACCGCCGATGGCCGCGACGTAGCGCGGGCCCAACGTTTGGGGCGGGTGCTGCCAGAGCCGGCCCGGGTTGCCGTCGAACCATCCCATGTAGCGCTGGTAGACGGCTTTGACGTTATGGCTGACCGAACCGTAGTAGCCGTGGGTGTGCCAGGCCTTCTCCAGAGCGGGCGGCATCTGGAAGGTCTCGGCGATCTCGATGCCGGTGAAGCCCTGATTGAGCTGGCGCAGGGTCTGGTCGTGCAGATAGGCGTACAGATCCCGTTGCACCGACAGGTATTCGACGATGTCGTCGCGCCCCCAGGTGGGCCAGTGGTGCGAGGCGAACACCACGTCGGCGCGGTCACCGAAGGTGTCGATGGCCTCGGTCAGATACCCGGCCCAGCCGTGCGGGTCACGCACCAACGCACCGCGCAGCGTCAGCAGGTTGTGCAGATTGTGGGTGGCGTTCTCGGCCATGCACAGCGCCTTGAACTTCGGGAAATAGAAGTGCATCTCCGCGGGCGCCTCGGTGCCCGGCGCCATCTGGAACTCGATCTCGACGCCGTCGATGGTGTGCTTCTCACCGGTGCTACGCACGTCGACGGTCGGCACGATCAGCGCTACCTCCCCGGTCGAGCCGACCTGCCCCAGGCCGCAGCCGACCTGTCCCCGCGGGCCGCGCTCGAGCCGGGCCCCGTACATGTAGGACGCGCGGCGCGCCATCGCGGTGCCGGCGTAGACGTTCTCCTGCACGGCGTGCTCGGTGAAGCCCTCCGGCGCCAGCACCACCACCTCGCCGGCATCGACCGCTTCCTGCGTGGTCACCCCGAGCACACCACCGAAATGGTCGACGTGACTGTGGGTGTAGATGACCGCCCGGACCGCACGATCACCGCGGTGCGCCCGGTAGAGCGCCAGCGCGGCCGCCGCCGTCTCGGTCGAGATGAGCGGGTCGATGACGATGATGCCGGTGTCACCCTCGATGAAGCTGATGTTGGACAGGTCCAGTCCGCGCACCTGATAGATACCCGGAACAACCTCGTAGAGTCCCTGTCTGGCACACAGCTGGGATTGCCGCCACAGGCTCGGGTGCACGCTGTCGGGCGTGTCAGCCTCCAGGAATCGGTAGGAGTCGTTGTCCCACACCACTCTGCCGTCCGCAGCGGTCACCACGCACGGTTCGAGCTTCCCGATGAACCCCCGGTCCGCATCGGTGAAATCCCGGGTGTCCTCCAACGGCAGGGTGCTGCGATGCGCGCGGTTGGCGGCGGCGATGGCTTCGGTGGGCGGCTTGTGCTCCATGGGGCTCAACCCTGCCACGCATAGCCGCACCGCGCGCCGCTATGACGGTGCCAGCACGCTTATTTCCTGTGCACCGTGCCCGTCCGCCACAGCCCTGTCCACGATCCGTGCAAACGCCTCCAGCGCGCCGGTATCCGCGCCCACGTCCCGCGACGTCGCGATCAGGTGATGCAGGGAAGCCTTGACCGACGAGACCGGCGCACTGGCGTCACCGTGATGTCCGGAATCGACCCGTTCAACGATCTCGGCGAATATCGGGCCGAGGATGCCGACTATGCCCAGTGCATGCGGCAACAATTCTCCCGCTCCGATGCCGTGCGCCTTGCCGATCTCGAGGGCATGCAGGAATCCGCCGACCGACGTCCAGAACACGTCGAGCAGTGCCATGTCGTACGTCGCGGCACGATCATATTCGGCACCCAGCCAGGTAGCGGTGCCCAGCACGCCGAACACGTCGGCGCCGGCGTCGTAGTGATCCCGGGGGCCGGCGAAAAGGACGGCGGCGTCCGGAGTCCCGATGGTCGTCGTCGGCGTCATGATGGCACCGTCGAGGTA
Source organism: Mycobacterium sp. AMU20-3851 (assembly GCF_043974665.1). Taxonomy (NCBI): domain Bacteria; kingdom Bacillati; phylum Actinomycetota; class Actinomycetes; order Mycobacteriales; family Mycobacteriaceae; genus Mycobacterium; species Mycobacterium sp. AMU20-3851. The sequence continues at coordinate 267,093 of NZ_CP146371.1, read as the reverse complement.
GCGCCCGCCGAGTTTGTCGACCAGCGCGGCGGTGCGGCGGGCCCGTTCGGGGGTGTCCGAACTCAAGCCCACGATCAGCTTGCCCGCGACCGCATCCCCCGCGGCGTCGAGCACCGTGTCGACGGCGGCATGGTCGACGACATTGATCAGCGTCAGATCTGCCGTCCCGACCGCCGCGGCCGGGTCGGCGGCCGCCTGCGCGCCGCGGACCAGCAACGGTTCGGCCTTGGCGGCTGTCCGATTCCACACGGTGGTACGAAGTTCGGCGTCGAGCAGGGCGCCGGCGATCGCCTGGCCCATTGGGCCGAGACCGAGCACGGCGACGTTCATGCCACCGCCCGCAGACCCTCGATGATGCGGGCGAAGCCTTCGGTACCGTGGCCCGCGTCGATCTGACGGTGGATGAGGCGTTGGACCACGTCGACCACTTCGGTACTCACCCCCTGATCGCGACTGGCGTCGATGATCTCGCTGATATCGGAGAACAGCAGACTCTGCTGGCCGGGTACCGTGTAATCGGTGCCGTCGATGACGGTCGCAAAATTTGGTAACGCCTCGGCGGTCACCTGTAGCCACGGCACTGCCATCGCCGCGAAGTCACCGGCCGTGACGCCCGACGCGGACAGCATCGCGGCGCCGTGGAAGAACCCGGCGAACATGACGTACATTGCCGACAGCAGCGCCAGGTCGTACAACGAGGCCACCCCGGCGTCGTCTCCGAAATATTCGGCGCTGCCCCACAGTTCGAGGACGGCGCGGTGATCCTCGAGCAACTGGGCGTCGCCGCTGTAGAAGATCCGGGATTCCGGTGTCCCGATCATCTCCGGTGTGGCCAGGATGCCGCCGTCGAGGTACGTCGCGCCGAGACCCGTTGCCCACTGCGCCAATTCGCGCGCCCCGGCCGGTGAGGTGGTGGTCAGGTTCAGGAGCCGGACACCCGCCAGCTGGTCGGCCACCGGGTCGAGCACGTCGTGCACCGACCGGTGATCGAACAGGCACACCACGACCAGATCGGCCTTGACGGCCTCCCCTACGGTGGCAGCCACCACCGGGAATCCCTCGGCCTTGGCGGCGCTGCGGTTCCACACCGTGACGCGGTGGCCGGCGCCCGCGACGGTCCGGGCCAGCGCCGACCCCATTTCTCCCAGTCCCACGAAGCTGATGTTCATGGCACCATCGTCGATAGCGCGCGGAGTATCCGGCAAGTACCCACTTTAAAGTGGGATACTTACCTTTACGTAAGCATTGGAGCTGAGCAGGAGCGATCATGACACAGCTTGGTGAGTTCACCTGCGGGCTCGACGCCGCGTTCGCCGTCGTGGACGGCAAATGGAAGCCCCTGATCCTGTGGGAACTGCAGGGCGGCCCCAAACGGTTCAACGCGCTGCATCGCAGCCTGCCCGGCGTCTCGCAGAAGATGCTGACCCAGCACCTCAAGGAACTGCAGCGCCACGGTGTGGTGCACCGCGAAAGCTACCACGAGGTGCCACCGCGGGTGGAGTACTCGATGACGCCCGCCGGCAAGAAACTCCTGAAAGCCCTTGAACCACTGAGCGACTGGGCCGAAAGTCACATCGAGTTGATCTGCGCGGCTATACCCGATGCAGGGTGACGTCGGTCAGCGTGCCCTCGACGATGGACGCGGTCATGTAGGTGCAGAACGGTTGACGCCGCCGGTCGGTCGGCGAACCCGGATTGAGCAGACGTAGGCCCGTGGAGGCCGTCGCGTCCCACGGGATGTGGCTGTGCCCGAAGACCAGGACATCGGTGTCGGGGTAAAGCCTGCCCATCCGCTCATCCCGCCCGCCGGACGCCCCCGTCTCGTGGGTGACGGTGAATCGCACCCCGTCGAGGGTGACGTCGGCGCGCTCGGGCAGTCGCGACCGCAACTCATCCCCGTCGTTGTTTCCCCAACACGCCACCAGCAACCGCGCCCGCTCCTGCAGCCGGTCCAGCAGATCCGGGGTCACCCAGTCACCGGCGTGCAGCACCACGTCGGCCTCATCGACCGCCTCCCACACCGCGGCGGGCATGTCCCGCGCCCGCTTCGGTACGTGGGTGTCCGAAATCAGCAAAAGCCGCACCCTTACCACGCTATCGCAGCCACATCGGGTTGCTGGACCGGCTGCGGCCAATCGCCACGCGAGTGCGCAAAACGGCTCTAAGCTGCATGTAATGCACATGAACGGCGCAAACCCATGCTATCCCGCCGGCCTGGCGGTGTATCTGGCGTTTGTTTGCTGGTTGGCGGTCGGCTGGGGCGGTGTGCAGGTAACCACGATTGTCAGCTCGGTCGGCTTCGTTGCGTTCAGTGGACTGGCCTGCGCATGCGCCGCCGCGGCCGCACACGCCGGACGCGGCACCATCCGGGCCGGGTGGGCCGCGGTCGCCGTCGGATTCCTCGGCTGGGTGGCGGGCAGCGTGATCTGGGCCTACTACCAACTCGTCCGCGGGGTCGAGCCGCCGGTCCCGTCCGCCGCCGACATCGGCTTCCTGGCCCTGCCCGTCGCCGTCGGCGTGGTGTGGGTGCTGCGGACCGCCAACGGCAGACTCTCGACCTTCCGGCAGCTGCTCGACGGTGCCGTCATCGCCTCCTCACTGTTCCTGCTGGCCTGGGTCACCGCACTGCACGACGTGTTCGGCCGCAACCAGATGGACGGCCTGAACTCCACGCTGACCGTTCTCTACCCGATCGCGGCGCTGACCATGGTCACCATGTCGATGCTGGTGTTGACCGCGGTCCCGCCGGGCCGTCGCTACATCCTCGGCCTCGTCACCGTCGGCCTGGTGGCGATCGCCCTCGGCCAGGTCACCACGCTGTACGTGCGGATGTACGACGTGTCCCCCGGCAACCACTTCCCGATCATCAGCAATGTCACCGGACTGCTTATGATCGCGGCGGCCGCGCACATGTCGGCCACCGAGAGACGTCCGCGCCACGCCGATGATCACCGCCCGCTGCGCACGACCATCCTGTGGTTACCGTTCGCACCCATGCCGTTCGCGGTGTTGGCCGCCGCAATCCACCTGTGGCCCAACGCCGGAAGCCGCCCGGTGCTGCTCGGCGCGGCGGTCCTGGTGATCGCCGCTCTGATCCGCCAGCTCACGGTGCTCTTCGAGAACCAGCACCTGCTGGAAGAGGTCGCCGAGCACGCGTTCCGGGACCCGCTCACCGGGCTGGCGAACCGCCTGCTGTTCACCGACCGCCTCGACCATGCGATGGCGTTGCAGCACCGCGACGGACGCCCGCTTGCGGTGCTGTCCCTGGACCTCGACGACTTCAAACTCGTCAACGACAACCTCGGGCACCACTGCGGGGACACGCTGCTGCGCGAGATCGCGGTCCGTCTGCTGCGCACCGTCCCGCCGGGCCATACCGTCGCCCGTCTCGGGGGCGACGAGTTCGCGATCATCATCGAGGCTGGCCCGGATTCCCCCGAGGAGCTCGCCGACCGCGTCATGCACGCCTTCGATCCCCCGTTCCACCTGGACGGGGAGGACCTGTACATGCATCCCAGCGTCGGGGTGGCCGCCGCACCCAACCCGTGGGAACCCCCGATCAGCACCGAGGAACTACTCAAACGCGCCGACGTGGCGATGTATGTGGCCAAGCGTTCCGGAGTGGGCGGGGTCCAGATGTTCGTCCCCGGCATGCAAATCGGCACCGGCGACGGCGACCCGGTCCGCCGGGACAGCGGCCCGATCCAACTGCCCGCGATCTCGGAGATCCGGATGCTCGGCCAGCTGCGCCGGGTCGTGGAAGGCCGCGAACTCCAGCTCGCCTATCAGCCACAGATCTCGCTGGCCACCGGTGAGATCGTCGGCGTCGAGGCGCTGGTGCGGTGGCCGCACCCCGAACTGGGCTTGCTGACGCCCAACCAGTTCCTGCCGCTGATCCGACGGAACAACCTGATGGGCGCGGTCACCGATCTGGTGCTCGAACAGGCGGCCCGCGACGTCGCGAGCTGGTACCAGCCCGGCATCCGGGAGATCCCGGTCGCGGTCAACCTGTTCGCGCCGTCCTTCAACGACACCACCCTGCCCGCCCGGATCGAGGCGGTGCTGGCCCGGCACGGGGTGCCGTCGGCGGCGGTGACCATCGAGCTGACCGAACACTATCTGTTGGCCAATGTCCGGCAGGCTCGGCACGTCATCGAGCAGCTGCGCGGGGCCGGGCTGAGGGTCTCCATCGATGACTTCGGCAGCGGCTACTCGACCATGAGCTACCTGCGCGACCTGCCGATCGACGAACTCAAACTGGATCGCAATTTCGTGGCCCCGATGCTGCACAATCCGCGGGCCGCCGCTATCGTGCATTCGGTCATCAAACTCGCCCACACGCTGGGGATCACCAGCGTCGCCGAGGGTGTCGAGGACGCCGAGACCGTCGAACTGCTGCGCGGGTACGGCTGCGCGGTGGCGCAGGGCAACTACTTCGCCGAGCCGGCGTTCAGTGCGGCGCTGCACGCCCAACTGGAGGCCTCTAGCCGGCGAGCAGCTCCGCCATCCGCGGTATGACCGCCTGCAGTCCCTTCAACGGCCGGATCATCACCTTGAACGAGACGATCTTGCCCTCGGCGTTCCAGTGGATCATGTCGATCCCGTCGACCACGATGCCGTCCAGGGTGGCGGTGAACTCCAGGATCGCCGAGTTCTCGCCCTGCCACTGCTCGACGTAGCGGAAGTCGGTGCCGCCGAAGACTTTCGCTGCGGCGTTCAGGTACATCGCGGTCTTGGCGCGGCCCTGCTGCGGGGTGAACACCGCCGGTGAGTAGAAGACGGCGTCCTCGGCCAGCATCTCGTCGAGTGCCGCCGGGTCGTGTGTGCCGATGAAGTCGATCCAGCGTTGGAGCACCTGCGCAGTCATGGACCCATAGTGCACGCACCGTGCGGTTGCGTGGACCCGAAATGGTATGAATCACGGCGTGTCACCGATTCCGGAAGCAAGCAAATCCGCAGGAAAAGCTTAAGGACAATCTGTGCATCTCGCGCAACCTTATGCGACGCATAACATCCGGTCCGAATCTTATGCTCCGCTCACCAAACCGACTGCTAGACATGGGGACCCAATCAAGATCGTCAACGATGACGCCCGAGGCCCGGGGCCGGTGACACGGCCCGAACCAGCAAGGGGGTGAAGCGATGTCGACACTGGACAGGATCATCGGTTTCTACGGCGGGGCGATGAACGGCGTGGCGTACGGAATTCTGGCCGCCCTGGCCGCGGCCACCGCGTTCGCGGTGGTGTGGCGATTCATCACGCCGGCACGCCCCACCGCGTCGACCGACGGGATCAGCGCCACCGAATTGGCCTATCTGCGATCGGACGCCGCTCCGGTGGTGACGGCACTGGCCGGGCTGCGCGCCCGCGGGCGGATCACCTCCGATGGCCGGGTCGACCCCTCGGTGCCCGCCGGCCCGGAGTCCGACTGGTTCACCCAACGCGTGCTGCAACGCGTCGCCGCCGACCCCCGACATACCGTGCGCAGCTTGATCATCGCCTCGCGCGGCGATCTGCCCACCCTGGAACGGTCACTGTGCGCCCGCGGTCTGATGCGACCGGCGGCCGAACGAACCCGGATCCGCCTGGGTGCGCTGCCGGCACTGGCCGTCACCGCCATGGCCATCGCCTATTGCGTGTATCAGCTGATACAGCTGCCCGCCCGCTCCAGCACCTGGGCATGGGTGACGATGATCATCGTAATCCCGTTTGCGCTGGTTGTGCTCCCCGCCCTGTTCAGCGTGGACCGGCGCACCCGCGCCGGTCGCAGACTGCTCAAGGTGCAGCAGAAGCAGCAGGAGTTCCTCCGGCCGGCCCGGCGCCCGGCGTTCACCACCTACGGTCCGGCCTCGGCCGCCGTCTCGGCGGCACTGTTCGGTACGGCCGCGCTGTGGATGCTCGACCCCGACTATGCGACCGCGGTGGAACTGAACGGCGATACCGACGGCGGTGGCGACGGCGCGAGTTGCGGGGGATCTTCCTGCGGCGGCGATGGCGGTGGCGGCGGGGGCGGCGGCGGCGGATGTGGTGGCTGCGGTGGCGGCGGCGGTGGGTGCGGCGGATGAGCACCGCGGCCCGCGCCGTGCCCGCGCTCGGCGATGTCGGGATCGGCTGGCGCAAGGAGATAGCCGGGGTGGTCGCGGACCTGCGTCCGGGATTCTGTGAAGTGATCGCCGAATCGGTACCCGTCCGTCGCGGCCGGGCCCGGCCCGACCCGCTGCTCACGAAACTGGTGAGCGCCCGGGTGCCGGTGGTGCCGCACGGCGTGGGGCTGTCGCTCGGTGGTGCTGAACCCGTGCAGCCCGCCCGGGTACGTCGTCTCGCCGCATGCGCCGAGGCACTGGCGGCGCCGATCGTCAGCGAGCATGTCGCGTTCGTACGTGCCGGCGGTATCGAGGCGGGTCACCTGCTTCCCGTGCCACGGACCCGGGAGGCGCTGGACGCGTTGGCCGCGAACATCGCACGCACCCGGGCGGAGCTGCCGGTGCCGCTGGCAGTCGAGAACATCGCCTCGTTCCTCGAGTGGCCCGAATCGGATCTCACCGAATCGGAGTTCCTCACCGAACTGGTGGACCGGACCGGGGTGCTGCTCGTGCTGGACGTCGCGAACGTCTTCGCCAACGCCCGCAACCGCGGGCGGGATCCGCACCGGGAGCTGGCCCGGTTACCGGTGGAGCAGGTCGCCTACAGCCATGTGGCGGGCGGGCATCAGGGCGAGCAGTTCTATCACGACACCCATACCGCGGCGACTCCGCCGCAGGTGCTGGAACTGGTCACCTCGCTTCGGCAGCGGGTGGACACCCCGTTCATGTTGGAGCGTGACGGTCATTACCCGCCGGCGGCCGAACTGTTCGACGAGCTGGATGCGATCGCCATGGCCGCCGGTGTCGCACCGGTGACCACCGAGGCACGAAAGGTGTGGACATGACGGAGCGGGCAACATTGGCGCAGCGCCAGGAGGCGCTGGTGCGGGCGTTGGTGGCCGGTGGCCCGGTACCGCCGGGTTTCGACCCGGCTGCCGTCGTCGCTGCGGGAGAGGTGTGCCGGCACAAACGGGATGCCCATGCGGCCCCGGCTTCGGGGCGTGCCCCGAAATGGCCGAGAAGGAAGAACTGAGTGCGCCCGAAGGGATTCGAACCCCTAACCTTCTGATCCGTAGTCAGATGCTCTATCCGTTGAGCTACGGGCGCTTGGTACTGCTATTCAACTATCCGGCGGAGGCGAGAGGATTTGAACCTCCGGTCCCCTGTAAGGGGGACAACTCATTAGCAGTGAGTCCCATTCGGCCGCTCTGGCACGCCTCCTGAACGATCTGAGGGTACCGGACCCCCGGAACCGCCGAGCGCAAAGATTACACAGGCCGGGCGGTCAAAGGCAAAGCGCGTCATCGGGCGCCTCGAGGAGCACCCCTAGAATGGCTGGGTGACCGCCCGTCTGCGACCCGAGCTGGCCGACCTGCCGGCCTACACTCCGGGACGCACCGTGCCCGGCGCCATCAAGATCGCGAGCAACGAGACCGTGCACGGTCCGCTGCCCAGCGTGCTGGAGGCCATCGCCGCCTCCGCCGAGACCATCAACCGGTATCCGGACAACGGCTACCGCGATCTGCGCGAGCGGCTGGCCAAGCACGTCGACTTCGCGCCGGAGAACATCTCGGTGGGGTCCGGATCGGTGAGCCTGTGCCAGCAGCTCATCCAGATCACCTCGACCGTCGGCGACGAGGTGATCTTCGGTTGGCGCAGCTTCGAGATCTACCCGCTACAGGTCCGCACCGCCGGTGCCACCCCGGTCGCGGTGCCGCTCAAGGACCACGTGCACGACCTGGACGCGATGGCCGCCGCGATCACCGACCGCACCCGGCTGATCTTCGTCTGCAACCCGAACAACCCCACCTCCACGGTCGTCGAGCCGGCCGCCCTGGAGGCCTTCGTCGAGTCGGTGCCGTCGGACATCCTGGTCGTCATCGACGAGGCCTACGTCGAGTACATCCGCGACGGCCTGCTGCCGGACAGTCTCGGCCTGGTCCGCAAGCACCCGAACGTCGTCGTACTGCGCACCTTCTCCAAGGCCTACGGGCTGGCCGGGCTGCGCATCGGTTACGCGGTCGCCGACCCGGACATCGTCACCGCACTGGGCAAGGTGTACGTCCCGTTCACCGCGACCACCATCTCCCAGGCCGCGGCCATCGCCTCGCTGGATGCCGCCGAGGAACTGCTGGCCCGCACCGACGCCGTGGTCGCCGAACGCGCCCGGGTCAGCGCCGCATTGACCGAGGCCGGTTACGAGGTGCCGCCCTCGCAGGCCAACTTCGTCTGGCTACCGATGCCCGGCCGGTGCGCCGAGTTCACCAACGCCGCGGCCGACGACCGACTGCTGGTGCGCCCGTACGGAGAGGACGGCGTGCGGGTGACGGTGGCCGCGCCCCACGAGAACGACGCGTTCCTGGCGTTCGCCCGGAAATGGATCCGGCAGTGATCCGGGCAGGGACAGCCGCCGCCATCGGTCTGGTCGCGCTGGGCCTGCTGACCGGCTGCGGGCGGACCACCGAGGGCACGGTGGCCCAGACCACCGAACCGGGACCGCCGCTGTCCTCGGCGCCCAGCCGCCCCGGGTTGCCGCAGTTGCCCACCTTCCCCGGGCTGCCCGACATCACTATCCCGAACTTCCCGATGCCCGGCCAGCAGCCCGATGTGCCGGACGTGCCGGCCCCGCCGAACGCGCTGACGATGAAGTGCACCGAGTTCAACAAGCTCGATGCGGCCACCAAGAAGGCCGTCGTCAACGCCATCCTGGAAAACGAACAGTCGATCCTGGGCCCGGACAACATCGACATCGCCCGATCGCTGGCCGAGGCGGTGTGCCAGTTCCTGACCGGCGCCACCGTCCGGGAGGTGCTGCTGGGCGGGCCCGTACCTTAAGGTTTCGCGCGCGGGTTAGCCTGACGCCATGGCATACGAATCCGTGACCGTGGACATCGCCGACCATGTCGCCCGGGTGACCCTGATCGGGCCGGGCAAGGGCAATGCGATGGGGCCGGCGTTCTGGGCCGAACTGCCCGAGGTGTTCGGCACTCTGGACGACGACCCCGAGGTCCGGGCCATCGTGCTGACCGGCTCGGGCAAGAACTTCAGCTATGGGCTGGACCTGGCCGCGATGGGCGCCACCCTGCCCGGTCTGGACTCCGGAGCCAAGGGCCGGCTGGACTTCCACAAGAAGCTGTCCACCATGCAGGGCGCCATCAACGCGGTGGCCGACTGCCGCACCCCCACCATCGCTTCGGTGCACGGCTGGTGCATCGGCGGCGGTGTGGATCTGATCAGCGCGGTGGACATCCGCTACGCCAGCACCGATGCCAAGTTCTCGGTGCGCGAGGTGAAGCTGGCCATCGTCGCCGATGTCGGCTCGCTGGCCCGGCTGCCGCTGATCCTCTCCGACGGCCACCTGCGTGAACTCGCCCTGACCGGCAAGGACATCGACGCGGCACGCGCCGAGAAGATCGGTCTGGTCAACGATGTGTACGCCGACGCGGACGCCGCCCTGGCGGCCGCGCACGAGACCGCCACCCAGATCGCGGCCAACCCGCCGTTGACCGTGCACGGGGTCAAGGACGTGCTGGATCAGCAGCGCATCGGCCGGGTCTCGGAGAGCCTGCGCTATGTGGCAGCGTGGAATTCGGCGTTCCTGCCGTCCAAGGATCTGGGTGAGGCGGTCACCGCGATGTTCCAGAAGCGCCCGCCCCAGTTCACCGGGGAATAGGGGTCCAGCCGAGGTCGGTCTTGGCGGCGGTGTTGGACAGCGGCAACCAGGCGGTGCCGAACGCGATGGCCGGATACGGGGCCACCAACCGCACCAGACGGCTCGACACCGGAATCGGCGGGGGCCTGCGCAGCCGCGAATTGAGTTCGCGCACATAGTCTGCGAACGATTGCGGCCGGTCGTCGACGATGTTGTAGATCTGTCCGGGCCGGCCCTTGTCCAGCGCATCGGCGGTGGCGCGGGCGACATCGTCGATGTGCACCCAGGACAGCACCCCAGTGCCCGTCAACGCCGGCATAGCCCACCATCTGGCCAGCTTGCGGAACAGATCATCGTGGGTCACCCCGGGACCGTAGAAGACGCCGTAGCGCAACACGATTCCCTCGGTCGCACTGTGCTTTCCAGACTCCAGCACATTGCGTTCCATCCCGCGCAGCGCGGCGAGCATCTCGTCGCCTCCGGGCGGCGGCGGCCCCGGGTAGGGATCGGATTCATCCAGCGGCGCCGGCCTTTTCGGCCCATATCCGTAGGCGAAGATCACCGATTCCGCGATCACCCGGCGCACCCCGGCACGCTGCGCCGCGGCCACCAGATTGCCCGCCCCGCGCGTCCACAGCTGTTTGGCCGGTTCGAAGTCCTTGATCCGTTTGGGCCCGAGCCTGGGCAGCGTGGTCAGCAGGCTCACCACCACCTCCGGCGCGAATTCGGCGACCACCGAGTCGATCTGGCCCGCATCGAGCACGTCGGCGATCACCGGCCTGGCACCCTGCTCCGATATCCGCGCAGCCTTGGCCTCTGACCGTGTCACGCCCAGGACATCGTGGCCCCGCCCCTTGAGTTCCCGCAGCAGCGGTATGCCCGGGACGCTGGTCGCCCCCGCCACCAGTACACGCATTTATCCGACCCCCACCTTCTGTTCGACGATGCTCTTGCTCAGCGCGATGGCCAACAGGCATGTGGTGAACACCAGCCCGGCCGCCTCCAGCCAGCCCACCCACTCACCTGCGCCGTGGTGCGGGTCGACGAGGTGGCTGACGGCGTGCAGCGCCCAGTGCGCGGTGGCGAAGGCCAGCGCCGGCACCCGCCAGCCCGGCAGCCGTACCGCGGCCAGCATGAGCAGGCCCAGCGGCAATTCGAACGACGCGTTGTCGAATATGTAGTGGTCGTTGCGCACTCCGAACGCACCCAGGGTCTCGAAGAACACGCCCGGTGCCACCAGCATGAAGATGCCCAGCACGACCGAGTAGATCCCGAAAACCAGCAGTACCACCTTCGGCATGCTGATCACGCTAGCCGCCCAATGGTGTCCGAGTAGGCTCCACTTTCATGGAGGTTTCGGGTACCAGTTCGGGTCCGGAGCTCTTGCTGGAGCTGGACCGGGGCCGGGCCGTCCCACTGCATCGCCAACTGGCCGACGGACTGCGCGAGGCCGTCCGCTCCGGCCGGCTGGCACCGGGGACGCGGCTGCCCTCGAGCCGGGTACTCGCCGCCGACCTGGGCGTCTCACGTCGCTTGGTGGTCGATGCGTACAGCCAGCTCAGCGCCGAAGGATTTCTGCACAGCAGGCACGGAGCCGGCACCCGGGTCGCCGCCGTCGACGCGGCGCCGCTCGCCCCGGCGGCACCGGCCTCCCGCGGGAGCTACCAGATCGATTTCCGGCCAGGCTCACCGGATCTGAGCAGCTTTCCCCGGGAAGCCTGGCTGCGCGCACTGCGCCAGGGCCTGGCCGAAGTCGAATCCGGGGCGTTCGGCTACGTGTCCCCACACGGCCTGCCCGCCGCACGCACGGCCGTCGCAGACTATCTCCGGCGGACTCGCGGAGTCATCGCCGACCCCGGTGACATCGTGCTGTGCTCAGGGGCCACCCAGGCCGTCGCCTTGGTGGCACGCATCCTGGAGGGTCCCCTGGGCGTCGAGGATCCGTGCTTCTGGTTGCACCGGATGGTACTGCGACACAACGGTATCGAGCCCGTACCGGTACCGGTGGATGCCTACGGGCTGGACGTGGCAGCCCTGGCGGCCAGCGGTGCCGCCGCGGTGCTGGCGACCCCGGCGCACCAGTCCCCGACCGGTGTCGTGCTCTCCGCGGACCGGCGTGCGGCACTGCTGGACTGGGCACGTGCCGGCCACCTCGTGATCGAGGACGACTATGACGCCGAATACCGTTACGACCGGGCCCCGGTGGGGGCGCTCCAGGGCCTTGCCCCCGATCGGGTCATCTACATCGGGTCCACCAGCAAGACCCTGGCCCCCGGGCTGCGCATCGGGTGGATGGTACTGCCCAGGCACCTGGTTGCGGCCGCACGCTCGGCGAAAAGCCTTGCCGACACCGGCAGCTCGGTGATGGACCAGATCGCTTTCAGCCGGTTGTTGAGCTCGGGCGGCTACGACCGGCACCTACGCCAGATGCGCAGGCGCTACGTGTCCCGGCGCAACGCCCTCATCGACGCGTTGGCGCGACATCTACCCGAGGCCACGGTGCTGGGCACCGCAGCCGGGGTACATCTGACCGTGGTGCTGCCCGCGGACTGGCCGGTCGACGCGATCGTGCGCCGGGCCGACGAGCGCCGGATGCGGATCGAGGCACTGGCGCCCTGCTATGCCGATACCGACTGCGCGCCACCGGGTTTGATCCTCGGATACGCCAACCTGACCGAAGCGCAGATCGAGTCCGGCGTTCGGATGCTACGAAGCGTCGTGTGCCCCGGCCTGTAGCTGCTGCAGCAGTTGCAGCGACAGGAACGTCATCGGACCCTTGTCCTCGAACCGGTCCGACACGTTGCCGGCGATGCCGCCCTGCACGGCCAGTTCACCGATCAGGTCCAGCTTGAGTTGCGGGCTGCCCTCGGCGAAGTCGAGATCGGCCAGGTCCACCCAGACGATGTTCGGGCGGGTGGTGGACTCGTAGACGTAGCGCTTGTTGGTCAGGTCGAGAACCACCTGCCAGATGGTCTGGGACGCATCGGGTTTGCCTGGGTCGGGGATGCGGAACGGCTGCGCCGCGTTGCGGATCACCGAGAACATCCCGGCAATCGCCTCGACCTGCCCGGCCGGCCTCGGTAACCGGCTCGCGTAGTAGCTCGCCCGCGCGAACCGGTCGGAGGCCAGCGTCGACCCCGGCAGCGGGTTCGATCCCCCGAGCCCGTCGAACGCTTTCACCAGCTCCAGCTGCTGGTCGAAGGTCGGCGAATTGGTCATCACCCGGTAGTCGCGGCCGTGGTAGACCTTCGCCTTGCCGTCGATGTATTCGATGATCGCCGAGTCCCCGGTGGCGTCGTCGAGCGCCAGATGGATGGCGGGCGGCTTGCCGCCGGTGGGGTCGTCCATCTGGACGACCTGCACATCGGTCTGCTCGATCCAGGCCACCGCATCGGCGACCGTGGCGAAGTTGTCCAGGAAGTACTGCAGCCAGATCGCCTGGCTGAGCTGGGTGCGGTCGGGATCCGGTGTGCCGAAGGTCGATTCGGCGAGCCAGAGCACATGCCCGGCCAGCCCGGCCTCGTTGAGACCGTCCACCGAGATGATGTCGAAGGCGGTGGCGATGACGCTGCCGTACCTGGAGGTCCACTGCAGCTTGCCGCTGACGCCGTCATCGCGCTTCACCCCGCGCGGCTGCTTCCACAAGTTGGTCATCAGATCCTTGTGGAAGTCCATGTTCCGTCCCACCAGGACCGCGTCGCCGGCGTCCGGCCAGATCACTCGGGTGCACACGCGCAACAGCCTAGCCGTGGCCGCGCACGAAAGTCTGGCGGTGGCGGAGGGATTTGAACCCCCGGACGGTGTTAGCCGTCTCTCGCTTTCAAGGCGAGTGCATTAGGCCGCTCTGCCACGCCACCGCGGAACAGCCTAAGCGGTCTACACCCGTCCGAGTTTGGCGGGCCGAGCATTGGACTGCAGCCCGGCACTGATCCGGCGGCAGTTCTCCCCCGTCGCGGTGATCTGCGAACGGGACAACCGGCCCAGATAGTGGTTGCGCACCCCGGCGCTGTAGGTCTGTCTCGCCTCGGCCAGCAGCGCCCGGCCCTCGTCGGTGATGGTGGCCAGCACGCCGCGCCGGTCGTCCGGGCTGGCGACCCGGGTGACCAACTGCAGCTTTTCCAGCCGATGGATCTGCCGGGTCACCCGACTGGGCAGGGACATCAGTCCCTCGGCCAGATCCCCCATCCGCGCCGAACCACTGTCCGAGGTGTCCAGAATGTCGAGCAGGCGGACATCATTGAGAGCCAGGCCATGAGTATCCACCAAGGACCTGTTCAGAGTCGCGTACAACCGTAACGCCGAGTCCAGAAAATTTTGCCAAGATTTCTGCTCAGCGATATCCAAGCCTGGCATGGTGCTTGCCGTGCGGCCACCGATGATCGCTTCCATGGCCAAATCTTAAGGTCCGAACACGTAGTAGCGTGAGCCGAATGCGGGCCATCATTGCAGTTTCAACCGAACGTATGACATGGCAAGAAGTTCCCGACGTCGCAGCTCACGCGGGTGAAGTGGTGATCAAGGTGGTTGCCGCGGGCGTGAATCGGGCCGACCTGCTACAGGCCGGAGGTAGCTACCCGCCGCCGCCGGGCGCCAGCGAAACCCTCGGCCTTGAGGTCTCCGGGACCATCTCCGAGGTCGGGCCGGGTGTCACCGGCTGGACCGTCGGCCAACCGGTCTGCGCTTTGCTGGCAGGTGGTGGTTACGCAGAATTCGTCGCGGTGCCGGCTGCCCAGCTGATGCCCGTTCCCGACGGGGTCGGGTTGGTCGAGGCGGCCGCTCTGCCCGAGGTGGCGTGCACCGTCTGGTCCAACCTGATGATGACCGCCCGCCTTCATCCCGGCGCATTACTGCTGATCCACGGCGGGGCGAGCGGTATCGGGACCCACGCCATCCAGTTGGCCCGCGCCCTGGGAACGCGCGTCGCGGTGACCGCCGGTTCAGCCGAGAAGCTCGCAGTGTGCTCGGAGTTGGGCGCGGAAATTCTGATCAACTACCGCGACGAGGACTTCGCCGAAAGGGTGCGCGAGGCGGGCGGCGCCGACGTGATCTTCGACATCATCGGCGCCAAGTACCTGGACCGCAACATCGATGCGCTGGCCGACGGGGGCCGGCTGGTGATCATCGGCATGCAGGGCGGAGCGAAGGCCGAATTGAACATCGGCAAGTTGCTCGGCAAACGCGCCGGGGTGATGGCGACGGCCTTGCGGTCCCGACCGGTGGACGGTCCGGACGGTAAGGGCGCCATCGTCGCCGAGGTGACCGCCAACGTGTGGCCGCTGATCGCCGACGGGAAAATCCGGCCCATCATCGGGGCGGAACTGCCCGTCGAGCAGGCCGCCGAGGCTCACCGGTTGCTGCACGACAGCACCGTGACCGGCAAGGTGCTGTTGCGAGTCGGCTGAGCACCCCGACTGCCCGTCAGCCCAGCGAGGCCAGCACCCGCACCAACTGGTCGATCTCGGCGGCGGTCGAGTAGTGCGACAGGCCCACCGTGATCGCGCCGCCGATGTCGTCCACACCGAACGCGTCCAGCACGCGGGAGTGCTCGCTGTGCCCGACCAGAACCCCGTTGTCGGCCAGGCGTGCAATCACGCGCTCCGCGGGAACCCCGTCCACGACCAGGCTCAGCACCGGGATGCGTTCGGCCGGGCTGCCCAGCACGAGCACCCGCGGCAGCGAGCGCAGTGAGGACAGCAGGTAGTTGAAGAGCCGGTCCAGGTAGAGCGCCGCCGATTCCATCGAGACCGCGAGCCGCTCCCGGCGGGACCCGGACGCGGCCTCGTCCAGGTTGGCGAGATATTCGACGCTGGCGACCACACCGCCGAGCAGGCCGTACTGGTGGATCCCGGTCTCCAGCCGGGCCGGCCCGCGGGCATGCGGGTTCAGCGATACGGAACTGAACTGCTCGATGACAGCTGGATCACGGAACACCAGGGCGCCGATCGGCGGGCCGCCCCAGGCGACCGCGTTCAGGGCGACCACGTCGGCATCGATGTCGTCGATGTCGATCATCCGGTAGGGCGCCGCGGCGGAATGATCGACGATCACCAGGCCGTTGTTCTCGTGCACCAGCTTCGTGACCGGCGTCAGATCGGTGACGGTGCCCAGCGTCGCCGAGGCCGACGTGATCGCCGCCAACCGGGTCGGCGGGGTGATCAGGCCTTCCCACTGCCAGACCGGCAGTTCACCGCTCTCGATGTCGACCTCGGCCCATTTGACCTTGGCGCCGTACCGATTCGCCGCGCGCAGCCAGGGCGCGATGTTGGCCTCGTCATCGAGCCGGGACAGCACGATCTCGTAGCCCAGGCCGACCCGCACCGAGGCGGCGTCGGCCAGCGAGGTCAGCAGCACCGCACGATCGGCACCGAGCACCACACCGTCCGGATCGGCCCCGACGAAGTCGGCGATCGCCTGCCGGGCCGCGGCGAGCACCGTCGCGCTGCGCCGGGCCGACGGGTGCGGTCCCGTCGTGGTCGGCTTGGAGCCGCGGAACGCGGTCGAGACCGTGGTCGCCACCGAGTCGGGCAGCAGCATCCCGTTCTGCGCGTCGAGGTGCACCCAGCCGTCGCCCAGCGAAGGGTGCAGCCCCCGCACCCGGGCAACGTCGTACGCCATGTCAGCCACCTTAGAACGTCCGTGAATCGCACAGACGAACACGCATTGGGTTAGGGGATCCGGCCGCCCCGCACGGGAGGGGCCTTGATCACATCGGCAGCCATACTAATGCAGCGGGCTCCACGACCGGGGCGCTAATTGCCCCGTCTGCTGCTGATGCAGCAAGCCGGTCGTTCGCGGGTCGGCGACGCCGGACGGACTAGTGTCGCTAGACAGCTCACGGTCGTGGACGAAGATCGATGACAACGGGACGACAGGAAAGCAATGACGATCAACCCGGACGACGACGACAACGTCGAGATCCTGACCGGCGGCACAGCCGACGAGGCCGCCGACGACGACAAGGCCCTGACCGACCTGATCGAACAGCCTGCCAAGGTGATGCGGATCGGGACGATGATCAAGCAGTTGCTCGAGGAGGTGCGGGCGGCGCCGCTGGACGAGGCGAGTCGAAGCAAGCTCGCGCAGATCCACAGCAGCAGCATCCGCGAGCTCGAGGAGGGCCTGGCCCCCGAACTGCGCGAGGAGCTGGAGCGGCTGACGCTGCCGTTCAGCGATGACGCGGTGCCCAGCGATGCGGAGCTGCGCATCGCGCAGGCCCAGCTGGTGGGCTGGCTGGAGGGCCTGTTCCACGGCATCCAGACCGCGCTGTTCGCCCAGCAGATGGCCGCCCGCGCCCAGCTGGAGCAGATGCGTCAGTTGCCTCCGGGGATGGCGCCGCCGGGACAACGCGGCCCCGGCCACCCGGGGACCGGGCAGTACCTGTAGCCGCCCGTGTCGAACGAACCGTTCATCTCCACCGAGAACGCCTGGGTGGAATTCCCGATCTTCGATGCCAAATCACGGTCGCTGAAGAAGGCGTTTCTCGGTAAGGCCGGCGGCACCATCGGCCGCAACGAATCCAACGTCGTGGTCATCGAGGCGCTGCGCGACATCACCATGTCCCTGCAGATGGGCGACCGGGTGGGGCTCGTCGGCCACAACGGCGCCGGCAAGTCCACGCTGCTGCGGCTGCTCTCGGGTATCTACGAGCCCACCCGCGGGTCGGCGACGGTGCGCGGCCGGGTGGCACCGGTGTTCGATCTCGGGGTCGGGATGGACCCGGAGATCTCGGGATTCGAGAACATCATCATCCGCGGCCTGTTCCTCGGCCAGACCCGTAAGCAGATGCTGGCCAAGGTCGACGAGATCGCCGATTTCACCGAACTCGGCGACTATCTGTCGATGCCGCTGCGCACCTACTCCACGGGTATGCGGGTGCGACTGGCCATGGGGGTGGTCACCAGCATCGACCCGGAGATCCTGCTGCTCGACGAGGGGATCGGCGCGGTCGACGCGGAGTTCATGAAGAAGGCCCGCACCCGGCTGCAGAGTCTGGTGGCCCGCTCGGGAATCCTGGTGTTCGCAAGCCATTCCAACGAGTTCCTGGCCCAGCTGTGCAAGACCGCGATGTGGGTGGACCACGGCACCATCAAGATGACCGGCGGTATCGAGGAAGTCGTCGGCGCCTACGAGGGTCCCGATGCGGCCCGGCACGTGCGTGAGGTGCTCGCCGAGAACGCCCGCGGCGATGAGTCGCTGGCGCGAAGAGCAGACAACACCGATGAGTGAGCAGGTGACGGCGGTCGTCGTCACCCATCGCCGGGTGGCCGAACTCGCCGTGTCGCTGCAGGCGGTGTGCGGCCAGACCCGCCCGCCGGATCACCTGATCGTGGTCGACAACGACGACGATCCGGCGGTGCGCGCGCTGGTGGCCGCCCAGCCGGTGGCGTCGACCTATCTCGGGTCGCACCGAAACCTCGGCGGCGCAGGAGGTTTCGCACTCGGCATGCTGCACGCGCTGAGCCTCGGAGCGAACTGGGTATGGCTGGCCGACGATGACGGGCGCCCCGCCGACCCGAGCGTGCTGGCCACCCTGTTGGCTTGTGCGGCAGAGCATTCGCTGTCCGAGGTGTCACCCATGGTGTGCGACCTCGACGACCCCAGCCGGCTGGCGTTCCCGTTGCGGCGCGGCCTGGCCTGGCGCCGGCACGTCGACGAACTGCGGGTCGATGGCGCCGGGGATCTGCTGCCCGGCATCGCCTCGCTGTTCAACGGTGCACTGTTCAGTGCGCAGGCCCTGGAATCGGTCGGGGTACCCGACCTGCGGCTGTTCATCCGTGGCGACGAGGTCGACATGCACCGTCGGCTGGTGCTGTCCGGGCTGCGCTTCGGCACCTGCCTGGAAGCGGTGTACCTGCACCCACAAGGCTCCGACGAGTTCAAGCCGATCCTCGGCGGGCGCATGCACACGCAGTACCCGTCCGACGAGGTCAAGCGGTTCTACACCTACCGCAACCGCGGGTACCTGCAGGCGCAGCGCGGACTGCAGCACCTGATCCCGCAGGAGTGGGTGCGGTTCGGTTGGTTCTTCCTGGTGACCCGCCGCGACCCGGCGGGGTTGCGCGACTGGCTGCGACTGCGGCGGCTGGGTAGGCAGGAGAAGTTCGAGAGGTTCAAACAGACATGACGATTCTTGACGCCGCGGCGCAGTCCAAGACGATGGCCCGGGCCTGGGGCGATCTGCGCGACGGGTTCGGCAAGCGGGAGCTGTGGCTGCACCTGGGTTGGCAGGACATCAAGCAGCGCTACCGGCGTTCGGTGCTGGGGCCGTTCTGGATCACCATCGCCACCGGCACCATGGCGGTCGCGCTCGGCGGGCTGTACTCGAAGCTGTTCAAGCTCGAACTCGCCGAGCATCTGCCCTACGTCACGCTGGGCCTGATCATCTGGAACCTGATCAACGCCGCCATCATCGAGGGTGCCGACGTGTTCGTCGCCAACGAGGGCCTGATCAAACAGCTACCCACACCGCTGAGCGTGCACGTCTACCGGCTGGTGTGGCGCCAGGTCCTGCTGTTCGGGCACAACATCATCATCTTCGTGATCATCGCGATCATCTTCCCGCAGCACTGGACATGGACCTCGCTGGCCTTCATCCCGGCGCTGGCGCTGATCGTCGCGAACTGCGTATGGGTGGCACTGGTTTTCGGCATCCTGGCGACCCGCTACCGCGATATCAGCCCGCTGCTGTTCAGCCTGGTCCAGCTGCTCTTCTACATGACGCCGATCATCTGGAACGACGAGACGCTACGCCAGCAGGGCGCCGAGGGCTGGGCGAAGATCATCGAGTTCAACCCGCTGCTGCACTACGTGGACATCGTGCGGGCGCCGCTGCTCGGCGCCGATCAGGAACTGCGGCACTGGATCGTGGTGCTGGCCTGCACGGCGCTCGGCTGGATCGCCGCCGCGTTCGCCATGCGTCAGTACCGGGCACGGGTGCCCTACTGGGTGTGATCGCCTAACGTGCTGTCGGTGGGCATCTCGCTGACTGCACCGGACGGCACCGAACTCGTCACCGAGGTCACCGGGTCGGGTCCGCCGGTGGTCTTCGTGCACGGCTCCAACGGCGGCCTGGACTCCTGGACCGATATCGGCGGCCGGCTGACGGGCTATCAGGTGGTGTGCTACGCCCGCCGCAACCATCTGCCCAGCGGTACCGGCCCGGCCCCGAACAGTTTCGCCCTCGAGGCCGGTGATCTGCAGGTGGTGCTCGACGCCGTCGGGCGCGCACACGTGGTGGGTGGTTCATACGGGGCCACCGTCGCACTGCACGCCGCCGCGGCCGATACCACCGGCATCCGTTCGCTGTCGTTGTTCGAGCCGCCGCTCCTGCAGTCGGGGCCGCACCTGGCGCCGGTCGTCGAGCAGTACCAGCGTCTCTACGTCACGGTGCGCTACGCCGACGCGCTCCAGCTCTTCCTACGGGAGGCCGCGCGGATGCCGGCCGAGCTCATTTCGGAGGGTCCGCCGATTCCCGATGACCCGGTGGTCGCCATGTCGGCGCTGGCCGATCTGGAGGCGATGGCCGGCGATACCGACGACGTCGACCGGTGGGCTGCGATAGACATCCCGGTCCTGCTGATGCAGGGCGCGCTGAGCTGGTCACCGCTCCCGGAGGGGATGGACCTGCTGGCCCGGGCGCTGCCCCGGGCGCAGCGGGCGGTCTGGCCCGATCAGTCGCATTTCGCGACCGCCACCGCTCCGGACATGGTGGCCGCGGCGCTGCAGGAATTCCTGGATTCAGTTGTCCGGGGTGCGGAGTAGTATCGAACACATGTTCGACGGATCAGGTGCGGTCACCCACCTGGACTCCGCGCGTGATCAGCTCCGCGCCGAACGCGCGGCGGTCGCGCACAAGCTCGTCGCCGCCGGGAAGTTCGCGTTGGCTCGGATGGCCGAGCTGGGGTACAGCTTCGACGACCTGATCGTCGACGACTGGGAACTGGCCGCCGCCGAACTCGGCGCCGAGCTCGGGATCAGCCGCGGCCGGGCCTGCACCCAGATGACCCACGGCCGGGACCTGCTCCAGCGGCTGCCCGAGTTCGCGAAGGTCTTCCTCACCGGCGCGGTGGACTTCCGGGTGTTCCTGATGATCTCCCGGCGGACCGCGTTGATCACCGACCCCGACATCCTGTCGGTCATCGATGGCCAGGTCGCCGAGCGGGCCCCGTCCTGGAATGCGTTGTCAGACGAGCGGATCGCCGACCTGATCGACTGGTTGGTCATCGAGGTCGATCCCGACGCCGTGCGCCGGGCGCGGGAATCCCGGCGCAACCGGCAGATCACGGTCGAGCCGGTCGGTGACGGCATGGTCGAGATCCACGGCCGCGTCGACGCTCTCAAGGGTGCCTTCTTCGACCAGCGACTGGACGCCCTGGCCCGTACCACCTGCCCCGACGATTCCCGCACCTTCGACCAGCGTCGCGCCGACGCGGTGGAACCGCTGGCCGCGGGAGCCGCCGTGCTGGCCTGTGAGTGCGGCAACGAGAACTGCCCCGCCCCCGGCAACGAGGCGCCAACCGGCCAGATCGTCATCCACATGCACGCCGACCGGGCCACCGTCACCGGGGAACAGCCAGTCGCCGATCCGGCGTCACGACCGGCTTTGTTGCCCGGCTACGGCACCGTCCCGGCCGAGCAGGTCCGCGACCTGATGCCGCGCAGTGTGGTCCAACCGGTGCCCGAGGGCGGGGAGTTGGGCACCGAGTCGGGCTACCGGCCATCGAAGAAACTCACCGGCTTCATCCGCTGCCGCGACCTGACCTGTCGCTGGCCCGGCTGCAACGTCCCCGCCGAGCGTTGCGATGTCGACAGAGAGGATAAAGGTGTCACTCGCGGTGACGGTCTGGCTCGGATATCGATTGACGCCGACAGGCTGTCCTTGTGTGGATCTGTCGGCCGGCGCCGCGGGTGGCGTCGTAAGCGTCACCGACGCGACGGCGGTGACCTAATAGGAGCTTGCGGCAACAAGCCACCCATCTCTGTCCTGTCCAACCGTCAACGCCGGTGACGTCACCATCCACCTGCAGAGGACGGTTGAACCAGCATGACAACTCAACAGCGATTCCGCCACGTCGTCATCGGAGTCGATACTCACAAGGCCACCCATCACGTGGCCGTCGTCGACGCCGGCACCGCCAAACTGCTTGGCGATCATGAGTTTCCTGCTACCGCAGCTGGCTACCGCAAGCTCCTAGCCTGGGTCCTCACCCTGGGCCAGTTGGTCAAAGCCGGTATCGAAGGAACCGGTTCCTACGGTGCGGGATTGAACCGATACCTCACGGCCCACGGTGTTGTCACAGTCGAAGTATCCCGCCCGAACCGTCAGGACCGTCGAGCGCGAGGTAAGTCAGATCCAATCGATGCCATCAACGCAGCCCGAGCCGTGGTCGCTGAAACTGCGACTGGCACACCAAAAGATCGTGACGGTTTCGTCGAAACCGTGCGAATGATCCGCGCCACCCGACGCAGTGCCGTCAAAGCACGCAAGGCAGCCCTACACCAGATCCACGGACTGCTGTGGTGCGCTCCTGAGGACCTGCGTAGCAAGCTGTCCCAGTACGACCGGGCAGCGCTCGTCGCCCGCTGCGCACGACTACGGCTCTCCTCGGCAGCGCCCGCCGATGACGCCGCCGCCGCAGCGCGCCGCATGCTGCGTCGCCTGGCCCGCCGAGTCCAATTCCTCGACGAGGAGATCGCTGAAGCCAATGTCGAACTGCAGGCGATCCTCCAGCAAATGACACCACACCTGTTGGCCGTGACTGGCGTCGGGACCGAGGCGGCGGGCCAGATCCTCACCACGGCCGGCGAGAACATCGACCGGCTCAAATCTGAGGCGTCCCTGGCGCGGATCTGCGGGGTCGCCCCAATCCCGGCCAGCAGCGGCGCCACGACACGGCACCGATTACATCGCGGTGGTGACCGTGATGCCAACAGTGCGATCCATCTGATCGTGATCAATCGCCTGCGCTGGCACGAGCCCACCAAAGCCTATGTTGCCCGCCGCACAGCCGAAGGAAAGACCAAAAAAGACATCATCCGCTGCCTTAAGCGTGCCGTTGTTCGCGAACTCTACCGTGCACTTCAGGCCGATTTATACCGTCCAAAACTGGTACTTGACGCTGCATAGGAGCATCCACACGACACCGTGGCCGTACGGCCCCACCCACCCGAGCAACACCAAACTGTATTGCCGGATCCACCACCTGCTGAAGACCTTCCACGGCGGGCCGGACGGCTGGACAGATCGCCAGAACAGCGATGGCTCCATCAATTTCACTGCACCCAACGGGCGCACCTACACCACCACACCGGGCGGGACACTGTTCTTCCCCCAGGCCGCCCGGGGCACCGGAACGCTGGTCCTGCCGCCGACCCCGCCGCGGCATCCGCTGCGCGGCCTGGCCATGCCGATCCGAAAACGCACCCGTGCGCAACAGCGAGCGTATCGGATCGCGCACGAACGGGCGCGCAATCGCGCCTTCCATGAGGCGAACCCGCCGCCGTTCTGACCGGGCACTTCCGCGGATCATCACGCGTTGTGCGCATATGAGCATCCCGCCATACCAGCCGCCGACGCCTCCCCCCTTCTCCGGTGGGGGCAACACCCTGCTGTGCCCGAAGTGCGCGGGGGTGATGAAAACCTACGAACGCAACGGCATCCATCTGGAGCAGTGCGACTCCTGCCGCGGCATCTTCCTGGACTTCGGTGAACTGGAGTCCCTGACCCAGATGGAAAACCGGTTCATGCAGTCGGCGCCTCCGCCCATGCAGCACGGCTACGGCCCGGACTGGGGACATCGCGGTAACAAGCACTACCGCAAGCAGGGCTTCGGACGGCTGTTCTTCTCCAGCTAGCTTTCGCGTCGACGCCCGAACAGCCAGCACGTCAAGCTGATCGATGCGGCGGTGACCAGTAGGGCGCCCGGCACGTGCGCGGCGAGGGTGGTCCCGTCGCCCAGATAGGCCTGCACGAAGGTGAACGCGAACAGTGCGGCGGCCAACCCGGCGGCCCACCATCCCGTGCGTCGCTGCCAGGCCAGACCCGCGAGAGCGACAGCCAGTGCACCGGTGGAGACGTGCAGTGCGATCGCCGCCGCGCCGTGGACATCCTCGAATTGGTGCGCCTGAATGAGCGCTCCCGCGGTGACGAACAGGATCACCACCACGGCCACCGTCAGCGCGGCCAGGCATCGGGACGCGGTCAGCCAGACGGCAGAGTTCACGACGCCATCTTCTCGCTCTCGACAGCGCTCGGGGCCGGTTTCAGGACAGCCGGACGAAACCGGTCCGGCAGGGCGTACAGGCCCGCGCCGAAGAGTGCGAGCAGCCCCGCGGTGGCTACCGCAATGATCCAGAACGGCGCGGTGGCGAACACATTCTCCAGCAGCATGAAGACGCCGAAGAGCAGGAACAGCGCGGCCGCCGCGATCTGGATCAGGCGCTCGGGCAGATGCTTGCCCGCCACGGCGCCCACCACGATCGCAAGCCCGTCGGCGACCACCATGCCCAGCGTCGACCCGATCCAGACGCCCAGCCAGTCGTTGTCCGCGGCCAGTGTGATGGTCGCCAGCATGGTCTTGTCGCCGAGTTCGGCGAGGAAGAAGGCCGAGGTCACCACGAAGAACGCGATACCGGAGGCGCGTTCCACCCGGCTCTTCTCGTCGTCGCTGAGTGCGTCTCCCCGCAGCGTCCACAGTCCGAAAAAGACGAACATGGCGCCGGCCAGGATGCCCAGTAGGTGCCCGGGCAGGGCAGCGCCCAGGTAGTGCCCGATGGCAACCGAGAGCACATGCACCAGAGTGGTCGCCACGGTGATCGCACCGAGCACGACCCACCACTTGTAGCGCAGCGCGAACGTCATTGCCACGAGCTGTGTCTTGTCGCCGAGCTCGGCGACAAAGATGACGGCGAAGCTCAGCAGTAGCGCGGAGACCACGGACAACTCCTCGATCGGTGGCTCCCGGCGAGGATCGACAGATTCCTCCGGCCGGCAACCGATACGGTTTGTACGGCCGAAGGTCTCGCCCACCGGCGGATGCCGGTCCGGTGACCGGGCTTCGCGGTGTCCGCTCAGCCAGTATGTCGATCAACCGATTTGGGGGCTACTCCCCTTCGCGCCACCCAGCTTGGCACACCATTGCCCGTCGCGCAAACGCTTGTGCTTGAAAGACGTTACGTATCAATAGTTTTCACAACCCATAGCGCAAAGTTCGAGTGCTCGAAAAATTCTGTTCCGAAGCTCTCAGGCCATCCGCGCGCAGGCTGCGACCAGCAGTTCGTCGTCGGGATGGTTGGCCGCGGCGGCGATCACGGCAGCGCGGGCGAACGGGTCCAGCGCGGGCCACGGGTCCCCGTGCCCCAACGCCGGTCCACCGGCGGACCGGTAAGCGTCGAGGAACGCATCCAGGTCCGTGTCCGGTAGCAGCCCGGCAGCCCAGAACCCGGCCGGTCGGGACAGATCCCAGCGAGGATCCCCGACGCCCAGATCGTCGACGTCGAAGAGCACCCAGGCCCGCCCGTCCCAGCCCAGTTGGCCGAGGTGGAAGTCGCCGTGCACCAGAGCGGGTGGCCCGTCCGGGATCTCCAGCGCGTCGGCGGCGCGGCGAATGACCTCGGCCGCGCCGTCACCGCCCAGCCGGTGCAGCGCCCGGGCCAGCCGCGCGGGTGCACCGTGCGGAACATCGAAGTCGTCCACCGGCTCCCGGTGCAGCCGCGCCAACAGTTCACCGGCCTGGGCCCACGGCAGGCGGACCGGATCCGGCTCGACCACCTCGACCCGCGGCCATCGGGTCAGCCATTGCGTGCCCACCGCTTCGGGTTCGATGACCAACGGCGACAACAACTCCGGACAACGCGCAGCGACCCGCAGGCGCTCCCGGAGCGCCTGCGGGTCGGTGCCGGGCGGATGGAGTTTGGTGATTACCGCCGGGGCGCCGGCATCCGGGTGGCGACGTTGAACCGGTTCCATGCATTGATGGTGACGGCCATCGCGATCACCTGCGCGAGTTCGCGCTCATCGAACACCGTGGCGGCCTTGGCGTAGACCTCGTCGGACACGTGACCGTGGTGCAGTTCGGTGACGGCCTCGGTGAGTTCCAACGCGGCGCGCTCCCGCTCGGTGAAAAGGTTTCCGGCCTCTTCCCAGGCTGCGATGAGCGCCAGGCGCTGCTCGGTTTCACCGTTCTTGCGCGCGTCGGTGACGTGCATGTCCAGACAGAACGCGCAGTGGTTGATCTGCGAGGCGCGGATCTTGATGAGCTCCCCGAGGGTCGGGTCGATGTCCTTGGCCGCGGCGGTGGACAGCTTCATCATCGCGTCGTACACCTCCGGTGACACCTTGTAGATGTTGAGGCGGTCGATGGCGGTGGGGTGGTCCAGTGTCTGCGTCATGACACTCACGCTAGGACCACAAAGACCCAGTTACATGGTTCAATTCTGATGTGACTTCATGGGCCAATTCCGGGCCGAGAGATCTGCACCTCGAGCTGCGTGAGGTCATCACCCCCGCCCTGCGTGGCGCCAGGAACACCCTGGTGGACGCCCTCCGGGAGGCCATCCGGTCCGGTCGGCTTACCCCGGGGGCGATGCTGCCGCCGTCGCGCAGCCTGGCCGCCGACCTCGGATTGGCCCGCAACACCGTGGCCGAGGCCTACGCCGAACTGGTCGCCGAGGGCTGGTTGGCCTCCCGCCAGGGCGCGGGCACCTGGGTGGCCAACGTCGGAACCGACCCGCTGCCGGCCCGCCCCCGCGGACGCCCCGGCGTCGCACTGCACAATCTGATGCCCGGTTCCCCGGATGTCTCCCAGTTCCCCCGCGCGGCCTGGCTGGCCTCGACCAAGCGGGCCCTGGCGACGGCACCCACCGAGGCGCTGCGGATGGGGGATCCGTTGGGCCGCATAGAATTACGGGAGGCACTGACCGAGTATCTGGGCCGGGTGCGCGGCGTCCGCACCAACCCGGACGAGATCGTCATCTGCG
This sequence comes from Mycobacterium sp. AMU20-3851, assembly GCF_043974665.1. NCBI lineage: Bacteria > Bacillati > Actinomycetota > Actinomycetes > Mycobacteriales > Mycobacteriaceae > Mycobacterium > Mycobacterium sp. AMU20-3851. The sequence continues at coordinate 240,380 of NZ_CP146371.1, read as the reverse complement.
CGGGGACCCGCCACGCGGTGGAGATCCTGGGCAGGGTGCTGGGCGGCCCGATCGCCGTCGAGGCCTACGGGCTGTTCCTGTTCCGCGAAGCGCTGCAGTCCGTGGGCGTGGCCACCACCCCCATCACCGTCGACGAGGACGGCGCGGTGATCGCCGACCTCGACAGCACCGGGGCGCGAGCGGTATTGCTCACCCCGGCGCACCACTTCCCGCACGGCGTACCGCTGCATCCACGCCGGCGCACCGCGGTCCTGGACTGGGCTCGCCGCACCGACGGCTACCTGTTGGAGGACGATTACGACGGGGAGTTCCGCTACGACCGGCAGCCGGTGGGCTCGGTGCAGGGCCTGGATCCGGACCGGGTGGCCTATCTCGGCTCGACCAGCAAGAGCCTGTCCCCGGTCCTGCGGCTGGGCTGGATGGTGCTACCGGCGCCACTGATCGACCGGGTGGTGGCGGCACTGGGCGGTCAGCAGTTCTACGTCAATGCCCTGACCCAGCTCACCATGGCCGACTTCATCGCAAAGGGCAGCTACGACAAGCACATTCGCCGCATGCGAGTCCGCTACCGGCGCCGCCGTGATGTCCTGGCCAAGGCGCTGGAACCGTTCGACGTCGGCATCCGCGGACTATCGGCGGGTCTGCACCTGCAGCTGACGCTGCCCGAGGGCACCGAGGCGGAGGTGTTGCGCCGCGCCGGGGAGGCCGGCATCGCGTTGTCCGGTCTGCAGATCCTGCGCCACCCCGACGCCGGCCCAGAGGTTCCCGCCGCCGACGGGGTGGTGGTCAGCTTCGGCACCCCGGCCGATCACGCGTTCGGCGCGGCCGTCGACGCGCTGTGCCGGGTGCTGGCGGCCGTCACCCGTTGAGGGTGCGCAACTCGGCCGTCAGGTTCTCCCGGGCCGCGGCCTCCCACCGCCGCTGCCCTTGCGCGGTGCGGTACAGCGCCGGGGCGGCCAGCAACGCGGCGATGATGCGGGCCCGGCCGGCCCGGAAGTCCTCGTCGGGCACATGGCCGTACTCGGCACGCACCCGCGCGGTGTTGCGGCGGTACTGCTCGGAAGTCACCGCGAGCTCCGCCAGATCCGCATCCGAGAGCACCTGCCCGTTGCGGTCCTCCGGTCCGGGGTCGTGCTCGACGGTCAGCCGGACCAGTCGGGTGACCTCGTCCACCAGCGCGGCCGGCACCTGCAGCGAGCGCAGATCGGCCTCGGCGAGCAGCGCGCTGTTCTCCTCGTCATCGGGGGCGCCCGCGTACACCGCGTCGTGGTACCAGGCCGCCAGCCGCACCGCATCCGGGTCATCGGCGTGGTCGGCGAGCGCATCGACGGCGTCGAGCACACCCTGCAGATGTGCCGTGTCGTGGTAACGACGGTGCGGTTCGGACCAGCGGGCCAGCATGGTGGCGCCGACGGCACCGATGTCCGGTGATGCGGTGTGGCGCGCAAGCAGCACCAGCCACTCCTGGAGCAGATCGGTCACGCGCCCATTCTGGACCCGTAAGCTGCCCGCGTGGCCGACACCCCGGATAACGCTCCCCTGAGCCTGCGCACCCAGGCGGCGCGTTTCATCATCACCGGCGGGTTGTCCGCGATCGTCGACTTCGGGTTGTACGTCGCGCTGCTCGCGCTCGGCCTGCACGTCAACCTGGCAAAGACGCTGAGTTTCATCGCCGGCACCACCACGGCGTATCTGATCAACCGGCGGTGGACCTTCCAGGCGCCGCCCAGCCGCGCCCGGTTCGTCGCGGTGATGGCGCTCTACGCACTCACCTACGCCGTCCAGGTCGGCATCAATTACCTGTTCTACCTGGAGTTCGCCGGGCGGCCCTGGCAGGTCCCGGTGGCCTTCGTGATCGCCCAGGGCACCGCCACGGTCATCAACTTCGTGGTGCAGCGAGCGGTGATATTCCGGTGGGCAGGAGCGCCGCGACCGGGGGATTAATCAAGCTGGAGTGACCGCGAACGGTACCCTTCATCACTGATATGTCTACCGAAACGGGCACCACCCTGCCGCTGACCGCGCGCACCCTGACCGGCTTCGGCCGCACCGCGCCGAGCGTGGCCCAGGTGTTGTCGACACCCGATGTCGAGGTCATCGCCGACGCCGTCAAGCGGGTCGCCGACGCCTCGGCCAGTGATCCCTCCTACTTGAAGCGCGGCATCATCGCCCGCGGCCTCGGCCGTTCCTACGGTGATCACGCCTGCAACGGCGGCGGCATCGTCGTCGACATGACCGCGCTGAGCCACATCCACTCGATCTCCGGGGACACCGCGATCGCCGATGTGGACGCCGGGGTCAGCCTCGACCAGCTGATGAAGGCCGCCCTGCCCTTCGGACTGTGGGTCCCGGTCCTGCCGGGCACCCGGCAGGTCACCGTGGGCGGGGCCATCGGCTCCGACATCCACGGCAAGAACCACCACAGCGCGGGCAGCTTCGGGAACCACGTGCTGTCGTTGGATCTGTTGATGGCCGACGGCGAGGTCCGCACGCTGGAGCCCGACGGTGACACCAGCGAGCTCTTCTGGGCCACCATCGGCGGCAACGGCCTGACCGGCATCGTGATCCGCGCCCGGATCGCCATGACCCGCACCGAGACCGCCTACTTCATCGCCGACGGGGTGGCCACCGCCGATCTGGACGAGACCATCGCCGTGCACACCGATGGCAGCGAGGACGCCTACACCTACTCCAGCGCGTGGTTCGACCTGATCAGCCCGCCGCCGAAGCTGGGCCGGGCCGCCGTCAGCCGGGGCAGCCTGGCCAAGCTGGATCAGTTGCCCGCCAAGCTAGCCCGCAATCCGCTGAAATTCGATGCGCCGCAACTGTTGAAGGTGCCCGACATCTTCCCGGTCAGTGCGATGAACAAGCTGTCGTTCACCGCGATCGGCGAGGTGTACTACCGCCTGGGCGGGACGTACCAGGGCAAGATCATGAACCTGTCGCAGTTCTACCACATGCTGGACCTGGTCAGCGGATGGAACAACGCTTACGGCCCAAAGGGATTCGCGCAGCACCAGTTCCTGGTGCCGCCGGACGCGCTGGACGAGTTCAAGGACATCATCCGGTGGATCCAGACCCGCGGCCAGTACTCGGCGCTCAACGTCTTCAAGCTGTTCGGCCCCGGCAACCGGGCGCCGCTGAGCTTCCCGATGGCGGGCTGGAACGTCGCGATGGACTTCCCGATCAAGGCCGGCGTCAACGAGTTCCTCAACGAACTCGACGACCGTGCCATGGAGTTCGGCGGCCGGGTCTACACCGCCAAGGACTCCCGGGTCAGCGCGGAGAAGTTCCACCGGATGTACCCACGCATCGACGAATGGATCGCGGTGCGCCGTAAGGCCGACCCGCACGGCGTCTTCGCCTCCGACATGGCCCGCCGCCTCGAACTCCTCTAGCTTGAATATTCAGAAAGGCTGACGCCCCTACATGATTGACGCGACCGGAAACCCGCAGACGATATTGCTGCTGGGCGGTACCTCCGAGATCGGCCTGGCGATCGTCGAGCGGTACCTGCGCAACGCCAAGGCCCGGGTGATCCTCGCCGACCTGCCGGGTGCACCGCGGCGGGACGCCGCGATCGCCCAACTGCAGGCCGCCGGCGCGAAATCGGTGGAATACCTGGACTTCGACGCCGTCGACACCGCATCGCACCCCGCTGTCATCGAAGCGGCATGGGCAGGAGGCGATGTCGACGTCGCCATCGTGGCGTTCGGCATTCTGGGCGACGCCGAGGAACTGTGGCAGAACCAGGCCAAGGCGGTGCTGACCGCCCAGGTCAACTACACCGCCGCGGTGTCGGTCGGTGTGCTGATCGGCGAACGGATGCGCGCCCAGGGATTCGGGCAGATCATCGCGATGTCCTCGGTGGCCGGGGAGCGGGTGCGCCGCTCCAACTTCGTGTACGGCTCCACCAAGGCCGGCCTGGACGGTTTCTACCTCGGTCTCGGGGAAGCGTTGCGCGAGTTCGGTGTTCACGTCCTGGTCATCCGGCCCGGCCAGGTGCGCACCACCACGACGCTGGAGCACTGGAAGGCGACCGGAGCCAAGGAGGCACCCTTCACCGTCGACAAGGAGGACGTCGCCGAACTGGCGGTCGCCTCGGCGGCCAAGGGCAAGGAATTGATCTGGGCGCCCGGGCCGGTGCGGTACCTGATGACCGTGATGCGGCACATCCCGCGGCCGGTCTTCCGCAAGCTGCCTCTTTGATGCTGATCGCGAGGACGGCCGGCCAGATGGTCGCCGCGGCAGCGACGGCCGCGGCGCTCACCGTCGTCGCCCTGCTGGCCATCGCCCGCGTCGAGTGGCCGGCGTACAACTCCTCGAACCAACTGCACGCGCTCACCACGGTCGGCCAGTTCGCCTGCTTGGCGGGGATTTTCATCGCCGGTGTGCTGTGGCGCACCGGTCGCCGGATGTTCGCCCGGATCGCCGCGGTGGTATTCCTGTCCGCGTTCAGCGTGGTCACGCTGGCCATGCCGCTGGGCGCCACCAGGCTGTATCTGTTCGGCATCTCGGTGGATCAGCAGTTCCGCACCGAGTACCTGACCCGGCTGGCCGAGAGTCCGGCGCTGCACGATATGACCTACATCGGTCTGCCGCCGTTCTACCCGGCGGGCTGGTTCTGGGTCGGGGGCCGGCTCGCCGATCTGACCGGCATGCCCGCCTGGGAGATGTTCAAACCGTGGTCGATCATCTCGATCACCGCGGCGATCGCCGTCGCATTCGTGTTGTGGTCGGCGATGGTGCGCTTCGAGATCGCGCTCGCGGTGACCACCGCCACCGCGGCGGTGACGCTGGCCTACACATCGGCCGAACCGTATGCCGCGGTGATCACCGTGCTGCTGCCGGCGGTCTTCGTGCTGGCGTGGTCGGGACTGAAGGCGAACCGGCCCGCCTGGGGTGCGGTCGTCGGCGTCGGTCTGTTCCTGGGTATGGCCGCGCTGTTCTACACCCTGCTGGTGGCCTACGCGGCGTTCACCGTCACCATCATGGCGCTGTTGCTGGCCGTCACCCGGCGCTGCCTCGCGCCGCTGTTGCGGCTGCTCGTCATGGGCGTGATCGCCGGACTACTGGCGTTGCTCACCTGGGCGCCCGTGCTACTGGCGATGGTGCGGGGTGAACCGGTCGGAAGCGGGTCCGCATTCCACTACCTGCCGATGGACGGCGCCGAACTGACCTTCCCGATGCTGGACTTCACCCTGCTCGGCGCGCTGTGCTTGCTCGGCACGGTCTGGCTCGTCGTACACGCCCGCAGCAGCACCCGCGCCGGTGCGTTGGCTGTCGCGGTGCTGGCCGTCTACGCCTGGTCGCTGCTGTCCATGCTGACCACCCTGGCCGGCACCACGCTGCTGTCCTTCCGCCTGCAGCCCACCCTGTCGGTGCTGCTGGCGGCGGCCGGAACCTTCGGGTTCATCTGGGTGACCCAGGCCGCGGTGGCGAGCTACCAGCACCCGGGCCGGCACATCGTGGCGGTCGCCGCGACCATCGGCGCGATCGGCGCGGTGACGTTCAGCCAGGACATCCCCGACGTGCTGCGCTCGGACATCACCGTGGCCTACACCGACACCGACGGCTACGGCGAGCGTGCCGACCGCCGCCCGCCCGGCGCCGAGCAGTACTACCGGGCACTGGACGAACGCATCCTCGAGGTGACCGGCCGGCCGCGCACCGAGACCGTCGTCATGACCGCGGACTACAGCTTCCTGTCCTTCTATCCCTACTACGGTTTCCAGGGCCTCACCTCGCACTACGCAAACCCGTTGGCGCAGTTCGAGGCCCGGTCCGCGGCCATCGAGAGCTGGGCGCTGCTGAGCACCCCGGACCAGTTCATCACCGCGCTGGACGAACTGCCCTGGGAGCCGCCGACGGTCTTCCTGATGCGTCGCGGCGGGCCGGACAGCTACACCCTGCGGCTGGCCGCCGACGTCTACCCGAATCAGCCCAACGTCAAGCGCTACCAGGTCGAGCTCAACGCCGCCCTGTTCTCCGATCCGCGCTGGGATGTGACCACCAACGGGCCGTTCGTGCTGGCCATCCGCAAACCGCACGCGGTCCACTGATGCCCGGACAACTAGCATCTAGCCCCGTGAACGACACGCAGGCCAATCACCGCACCACCCGACTGGTCGCCGTCGTCGCCGGGTTGCTCGGCACCATCCTGGCCATCGCCACCCCGTTCCTGCCCGTCACCCAGACCACCGCGACGCTGAACTGGCCGCAGAACGGGACCCTCGACAGCGTCGACGCCCCGTTGATCGGGTACGTCGCGACCGACCTGAACATCACCATCCCGTGCAGCACCGCGGCCGGGCTGGCCGGATCGCGCAACGTCCTGCTGTCCACGGTGCCCAAGCAGGCACCCAAGGCCGTCGACCGCGGGCTGCTCATCGAACGGGTCAACAACGAACTGCTGGTCATCGTGCGCAACACCCCGGTGGTCAGCGCCCCCCTGAGCGAGGTGCTCAGCCCGGCCTGCCAGCAGCTGGTGTTCACCGCGCACGCCGACAAGGTGACCGGCGAGTTCGTCGGACTGACTCAAGGCCCGGACGACCGGGACCCCGGTGAACCGGTGCGCGGCGAGCGCGGCGGTTACGACTTCCGGCCCCAGATCGTCGGTGTGTTCACCGATCTGGCCGGCCCCGCCCCGCCGGGCCTGCAGTTCTCGGCCACCATCGACACCCGCTACAGCAGCTCGCCCACTCACCTCAAGACCGTGGTGATGGTGCTGGGCCTGCTGATGACGATCGCGTCGCTGATCGCGCTGCACCGCCTCGACATCGCCGACGGCATGCGGCACCGTCGCTTCCTGCCGCAGCGCTGGTGGTCGGTCACCAGACTCGACGCACTGGTCGCCACGCTGTTGGTGTGGTGGCATTTCGTCGGCGCCAACACCGCCGACGACGGCTACATCCTGACGATGGCCCGGGTGTCCGAACATGCCGGCTACATGGCCAACTACTACCGCTGGTTCGGTACGCCGGAGGCCCCGTTCGGCTGGTACTACGACCTCTTGGCGCTGTGGGCGCAGGTGTCGACCGCGAGCATCTGGGTCCGGCTGCCGACTCTGCTGATGGGTCTGGCCTGCTGGTGGATCATCAGCCGCGAGGTCATCCCCCGTCTCGGTGCCGCAGTCAAGAAGAGCCGCCCGGCGGCGTGGACCGCTGCCGCGATGTTCCTGGCGTTCTGGCTGCCGCTGAACAACGGCCTGCGCCCCGAACCGATCATCGCCGTCGGCATCCTGCTGACCTGGTGCTCGGTGGAGCGCGGGGTGGCGACCAGCCGGTTGCTGCCGGTCGCGGTGGCGATCATCATCGGGGCGCTGACCCTGTTCTCCGGGCCTACCGGTATCGCCGCTGTGGGCGCGCTGCTGGTGGCGATCGGCCCGCTCAGAACGATTGTGGCCGCGCATGTCTCGCGGTTCGGCTATATGGCCCTGCTGGCGCCGATCGCGGCGGCCGGCACCGTCACCATCTTCCTGATCTTCCGGGACCAGACCCTGGTCAGCGAACTGCAGGCCAGCTCGTTCAAGTCCACCATCGGCCCCAGCCTGGCCTGGTTCGACGAGCACATCCGCTACTCCCGGCTGTTCACCACCAGCCCGGACGGTTCGGTGGCACGGCGCTTCGCGGTGCTGACCCTGCTGTTGGCGCTGGCCATCTCGATCGCGATGACGTTGCGCAAGGGCCGGATTCCCGGCACCGCCATCGGGCCGGCCCAGCGGATGATCGGGATCACCGTCATCTCATTCCTGTCGCTGATGTTCACCCCCACCAAGTGGACCCACCACTTCGGGGTGTTCGCCGGCCTGGCCGGTTCCATCGGCGCACTGGCCGCGGTCGCGATCACCGCGGCGGCGATGAGCTCCAAGCGCAACCGCACCATCGTGACCGGTGCCATCCTGTTCGCGACGGCGCTGTCCTTCGCGACCGTGAACGGCTGGTGGTACGTCTCGAACTTCGGTGTCCCGTGGTCGAACGACTTCCCGCGCCTGTCCATCGGTTTCACCACCATCCTGCTCGGGCTGGCGGTGCTGGCGCTGCTGGTCGCGGCCTGGCTGCATTTCTCCGGCCGGGACTTCGGGGACCGGCCGTGGACCCGGTTCACGACGGCTCCGCTGGCCGTCGTCACCTGGGCGGTGGTGCTGTTCCAGGTGATCTCGCTGACGATGGCGGTCGTGGGGCAGTACCCCGCCTGGACCGTGGGTCGATCCAATCTGGATGCGTTGCGCGGCAAGACCTGTGGCCTGGCCACCGATGTGATGGTCGAACAGGACCCCAACGTCGGCATGCTGACCCCGATCGATACCCCGGTGTCCGAGGCGCTGGGCGCGGTCACCGCGGACAACTTCACGCCCAACGGCATTCCCGACGACATCGAAGCCGACCCGGTGTCCGAACAGCCCGGGGACAGCAACTTCGCCGATTCCGCGAACAGCGACGAGACGGGTAGTGAACCGGGCACCGAGGGCGGCGTCACCGCCGCGGCCGGGGTGAACGGTTCGGTCGCCCGGCTGCCCTACAACCTGGACCCCACCCGCACCCCGGTGCTCGGTAGCTGGCGGTCCGGCCCGCAGGCCCCCGCCGCGCTGCGTTCGGCGTGGTACCGGCTGCCTCCGAGTGACGAACGCGGTCCGCTGCTGGTGGTCGCCGCGGCCGGCCGCTTCGATCCGGGCGAGGTCCTGGTGCAGTGGGCCACCGAGGAGCAGGCCGAGAGCGGAAAGCCGGGCGGCACAATCGGTTTCGCGGATGTCGGCGCCGTGCCGGCATGGCGCAACCTGCGCGCCCCGATGTCCGCCATCCCGGCCGAGGCCACCCGGGTGCGCCTGGTCGCCTCCGACGACGACCTGGCCCCGCAGCACTGGATCGCCGTCACCCCGCCGCGCATCCCCGAGTTGCGCACCCTGCAGGAGGTCGTCGGGTCCACCGATCCGGTGATGCTTGATTGGCTGGTCGGCCTGGCGTTCCCGTGCCAGCGGCCGTTCTTCCACAACAACGGCGTGACCGAGGTCCCCAAGTGGCGCATCCTGCCGGACCGCTTCGGCGCCGAGGCCAACTCGCCGGTGATGGACTACCTGGGCGGCGGGCCGCTCGGCATCACCGAGTTGCTGCTGCGTGCGGTGCCGGTGCCCACCTACCTCAAGGACGACTGGTTCCGCGACTGGGGTTCCCTGCAGCAGCTGCGGCAGTTCTACCCGAACGCGAGGACCGCCGAACTCGAGCTCGGCACCGCCACCCGCAGCGGGCTGTGGAGCCCGGCACCGCTCCGCCCGAGCTAGCGGCGGCCCGCCAGGATCGCCTCGATGTTGCGTTCCGCCAGCGCGGTGATCGTCATGAACGGGTTGCAGCCGATGTAGCCGGGGATGAGCGAGGCGTCGTTCACGTACAGGTTCTCATGACCGTGCACGCGCCCGAACAGATCGGTGGCCTTGCCCCGGACGCAGCCACCGAGTGGGTGAACAGTGTTGGGCGCGAAGGCCTTTCCTTCGAACAAGTCGTCGCGGTAGTCCACCCCGTTGGCCTGGGTGACCCGGTCGAACACCAGCTTCGCCCGCGCAACCAGGTGATCGGTGTGGCTCTGCGGCCAGTCGATGCTGATCGAATCGGACTGCCGGTCATAGCCGATCACCGCCCGGTCGCCGGTGCGCACCATGGCGTAGTAGCCCAGCGCGTATGTCTCGACCGGCAGCGGCATCGAGAACATGCTGGCGTACACCGGATTGTCCGGATCGGACCGGCCGTCCAGGTTGATCATGCCCAGCAGTGACTGCTGCGTACCGGCCGGATCCTGCTCGGCCAGCATGTGCGAGACCATGATGTCGCCGTTGTTGCCGTACCCGTTGCCGAGTTCGTCGTCCAGGTTGGGCAGATCGCCGGTCTCCCGGGCGCGCAGCAGCAGATGGTTGGTGCCGAGCACCCCGGCCGCCAGATACAGCTGCTCACAACCGATCTCCTGGCGCGCGACCTCGGTGCCCCAGCGGTCGATCTCGCGGACGGACACCACGTACTCGCCGGAGGGTTCCTGGCGGATACCGGTCACCTCGGTGAGCGGCCGCAGGGTGACGTGGCCGGTCTGCAGCGCTTCGGCGACGTAGGTCTGGTCCACGCTGCCGAACCGGCCGTGGTTGTTGCCGTACTGCTGTTCCCAGTCCAGTGCCGAGCGCGGCACTTCGCCGGCGGCCTCGCGCATCATGTAGTCGAACGAGTAGGCGCTGCCGCTGTAGTCCACCCCGTACCCGGCGGCCGCGGCGTACTTGCGCCCCACCCGCGCGTACTGGAAGTACGGGGTCTGCTCGAACCAGTTCATATCGCGGTAGCTGATCCGCAGCGTGGTCTTGGCCCGCTCGACGTAGGTGCCCAGGAACTCCGCCGGGTCCATATCGGGGAACGCCGCGTGCACCTGGTCGGGGGTGGGCACCGCCGCGATGGCGGCGTTGACCATCGAGCCGCCGCCCACGGCGATGCCGCGGAACACGTCGTGGGCGCCGTAGGTCACCTTGTCACAGATCCCGGCCTGCACCGGCTGCGGAGACGGATTCTGCGCGGCCACCGCGTTCACCGACACGCCCATGAACGAGGGCACCAGGCTGGGCGGCACCTCCTTGAACCAGCCCGCCCGGGTGTCGGCCGGCAGCATCTTCGAGAAGCGCTTGCCGTCCTCGTCGGGGGTGTCCCACAGCCGGCCACGCTCCAGGATCAGGGTGTCCACCCCGGCCTGGCCCAGGCGCAGCGCGCTGACACCCCCGCCGTAACCGCTGCCCACCACGATGGCCCGATGGAATTGTCGGTTTGCCGGTCGCTCACCGGACGGGCTGGACTGGCATGCTGCAGTCAACCCCGCGACACCTGTGACGAGGCCGGTCGTAGCAACCAGGAACCGCCGTCTCGTCAGCATGACCTGCAACTACACTCCACATATTTCGTAGCAAACGTCAATTCAGCACGGTTCCATGTTTGCACGGCAGCAATAACACGGTTAAATAGGCGTTCGTACCGAAGACGACTATCCGACTGGCAAGGATACGAAGTGACAGACCCGCAGTCCGGCAGATCGCCCAGAAGGCTGGGTGCGTCGCGGTATCTGTGGTTGCTCAGCGCGGTCGTGCCGGGGTTGATCGTACTGGCCTGGATCCTGGTCCAGCTGACCGACCTGTCGGTGTTCTGGTGGACCGGCCCGATCATGGCGTTCATCCTAGTTCCCCTCGTCGACCAGATCGTCGATCTCCGTGCGGACATGTCGGAGTTGGATTCGCCACATCAGCTCGAAGACGACAAGTTTTACCGCTGCGTCACCTATCTGTACTTGCCGGGCCAGTATCTTTCGCTGATCTTTGTTTGCTGGCTGTGGAGTGGCGGCGGTTGGGTGACGATGAGCACCGTCGACAAGGTCGGACTGATGGCCACCACCGGCATCGTCGGCGGCATCGCCATCAACGCCGCACACGAATTGGGGCACCGGCGCGCGAGCGCTGAGAAACGCCTCAGCAAGATTGCCCTTGCGCAAACTGGATATGGGCATTTTTTCGTCGAACACAACCGGGGCCACCACCTGCGGGTGGCTACTGCCGAGGATCCAGCCAGCGCACGCCTCGGCGAAAGCGTCTACCGGTTCATCCCGCGGTCGGTGCTCGGCGGGCTGCGCTCGGCCTGGCAACTGGAGACCGCGCGGCTGGCCCGGGCCGGCAAGCGGTGGTGGTCGCCGGCCAACGAGATCCTAAACGCCTGGCTGCTGACCGCGACCCTGTTCGCAGGACTGGTCGCCTGGTTCGGCCCCGTCATCATCCCGTTTCTGCTCGGGCAGGCCGTCATCGGCGTCTGCCTGCTGGAGACGGTGAACTACCTGGAGCACTACGGTCTGCGCCGGCAGCGCCTCGACGACGGCGGCTACGAGCCCGTCGGGCAGCGGCACAGCTGGAACAGCGACACGCTGATCGCCAATGTGTTCCTCTACCACCTGCAGCGGCACTCCGACCATCACGCGAACCCGCACAAGCCCTACCAGACCCTGCAGCACTGCGATCAGGCTCCACAGCTGCCCGCCGGCTACGGGAACATGCTGGTGCTGGCCTGGTGCCCGCCGTTGTGGCGGTGGGTGATGGATCGGCGGGTGTTGGCCCACTACGGCGGCGACATTCGGCTGGCCGCGCTCAAACCCGCCGACGTGCCACGCGGGTCGTCCGATGATGCCGGGGGACGCGTCGCTTACCCTTGAGCCTCGTGCCCGATAGGACAGTCCGCCTCGTCGCCATCATCACGGGCCTTGTCGGCTTCCTGCTGTGCGCGCTCGTCCCGCTGCTGCCGGTCAGGCAGTCGACGGCCGCGATCCACTGGCCGCAATCCGCCGACGCCGACGGCTTCGCCGCGGACGTCACCGCGCCGCTGGTCTCGGGGGCGCCCAAGTCGTTGAACGTGACCATCCCGTGCCGGGCCGTGGCCACCCTGCCCGCCGACGGCGGATTGGTGTTCTCCACCATCCCGCCGGGCGGCATCGACGCCGGCCGCAACGGCCTGTTCGTCAACGCCAACTCCGACGTCGTGTACGTCGCGTTCCGTGACACCGTCGCCGCGGTCGCGCCGCGCGAGGCGGTCGACGCCGGCGCCTGCAGCGAACTGCGGATCTGGGCCGATGTGGGCGCGGTCGGCGCTGACTTCGTCGGCATCCCCGGTGCCACCGGCACGCTGAGCGTAGACAAACGTCCGCAGGTGGCCGGCCTGTTCACCGAGCTGCGGGTGGCTCCGGACTCCGGGCTGTCCGCGCACGTCGACATCGACACCCGGTTCATCACCTCCCCGACCGCGCTGAAGACGGCCGTGATGGTGCTCGGCGTCGCCGCGGTGCTGGCGTCCATCGTGGCGCTGGCAATGCTGGACCGCAGGGTCGGGCGCCGCGCGCCGCCCGCGCCACGCCGCCGGAGCCTGTCGGTGTGGCTGGCCGACACCGGCGTCATCGGCGCCCTGCTGATCTGGCACATAGTCGGGCCGCCGACCTCCGACGACGGCTACAACCTGACGATGGCCCGGGTCTCCGGCGAGGCCGGTTACATCACGAACTACTTCCGGTACTTCGGCGCCTCGGAGGCCCCGTTCGACTGGTATCAGAGCGTGCTCGCCCAGCTGGCGTCGATCAGCACCGCCGGCGTCTGGATGCGCCTGCCCGCCACCGCCGCCGCGATCGGCACCTGGTTGCTGATCAGCCGCTTCGTGCTGCCGCGCCTGGGCAGCCGGCTGGTCCGCAACCGGGCCGCCGTGTGGACCGCCGGCGCGGTGTTCCTGGCCGCCTGGCTGCCGTTCAACAACGGCCTGCGCCCGGAGCCGCTGATCGCCTTCGCTGTGGTGCTGATCTGGATGCTGGTGGAGATCTCGGTGGGCACCCGCCGGCTGTGGCCGACCGCCGCCGCCGTCGTCGTCGCCGCCTTCACCGTGACACTGGCCCCGCAGGGGCTGATCGCCCTGGCGCCGCTGCTGGTGGGCGCCCGCGCCATCACCCGGGTGATCGCCGACCGTCGCGCCGCGCACGGCGTGCTGGCGCCGCTGGCCGCGCTGTCGGCCGCCGCCTCGCTGATCTTCGTGATCGTGTTCCGGGACCAGACCCTGGCCACGGTCGCGGAGTCGGCCCGCATCAAGTACGTGGTGGGCCCCACGATCCCCTGGTATCAGGAGTTCCTGCGCTACTACTTCCTGACCGTCGAGGACAGCGTGGACGGATCGCTGACCCGCCGGTTCGCGGTCCTGATCCTGCTGCTGTGCCTGTTCGGGCTGCTGATGGTGATGCTGCGCCGCGGCACCGTGCCGGGCGCGATGAACGGGCCGGTGTGGCGGCTGATCGGCAGCACCGGGATCGGGCTGTTGCTGCTGACCCTGACCCCGACCAAGTGGGCGATCCAGTTCGGTGCATTCGCCGGTCTGGCCGGCGCGCTGGGCGGAGTGACGGCGTTCGCCCTGGCCCGGGTCGGTCTGCACAGCAGGCGCAACCTGGCCCTCTACGTGACGGCCCTGCTGTTCGTCCTGGCCTGGGCGACCTCGGGCATCAACGGCTGGTTCTACACCGGTAACTACGGGGTGCCATGGTTCGACAAGCAGCCCGTCATCGTCGGCTACCCGGTGACCACCATCTTCCTGGTGCTGGCCATTGCCGGCGGCCTGCTGACGGCCTGGCTGCACTTCCGCATCGACTACGCCGGGCACACCGAGGTCGCCGACACCGGCCGCAACCGGGCGCTGGCGTCCACCCCGCTGCTGGTGGTCGCCGTGATCATGGTGGTGCTCGAGCTCGGCTCGATGGTCAAGGCCACCGTCGGGCGCTACCCCGTCTACACCACCGGGTCGGCCGGCCTGGCGGCGCTGCGGTCGGGTCTTTCCGGAGACAGTTGCGCGATGGCCGACGCGGTTCTGGTCGAGGCCGACACCAACGCCGGCCTGCTGCAACCGGTCCCGGGTCAGCGCTTCGGGCCCTACGGTCCGCTGGGCGGGGAGAAACCGATCGGCTTCACCCCCAACGGTGTCAGTGACACCCTCGAACCCCCCGAACCCGTGGCCGGCAACCCCGGCACACCGAACTCCGACGGGCCGGTCGACAAGCCCAATGTCGGTGTGGGTTACGCGGCCGGCACCGGCGGCGGCTACGGCCCCGAAGGCGTCAACGGATCCCGCGTGTTCCTGCCGTTCGGACTGGACCCGGACCGCACCCCGGTGATGGGCAGCTTCGACGAGAACACCCTTGCCGCCAAGGCCACCTCGGCCTGGTACCAGCTGCCGCCGCGCACCCCGGACCGGCCGCTGGTGACCGTCGCCGCGGCCGGCGCCATCTGGTTCTACGAGGAGGACGGGTCGTTCAACTACGGCCAGTCGCTGAAACTGCAGTGGGGCGTGCACCGCCCAGACGGGACCTATCAGGCACTGTCGGAGGTCCAGCCGATCGACACCTTCTATCAGAAGGCCTGGCGCAACCTGCGTTTCCCGCTGACCTCGGCGCCGCCGGAGGCCAATGTCGCCCGCATCGTCGCCGATGACCCGAACCTGTCCGAGGACCAGTGGTTCGCGTTCACCCCGCCCAGGGTGCCGGTGCTGCAGACCGCCCAGGACTTCCTCGGCACGCAGACCCCGGTGCTGATGGACATCGCGACCGCGGCGAACTTCCCGTGCCAGCGGCCCTTCGCCGAGCATCTCGGGGTGGCCGAGCTGCCGGAGTACCGGATCCTGCCCAACTTCAAACAGATGGTGGCCTCGTCGAACCAGTGGCAGTCCGCCGATGACGGTGGACCGTTCCTGTTCATCCAGGCACTGTTGCGCACCGCCACCATCCCCACTTATCTGCGCGATGACTGGTACCGCGACTGGGGTTCCCTCGAGCGCTACATCCGGGTCGTGCCGAGCGCCGAGGCGCCCGACGCCGTCATCGAGGAAGGGACGGCCAACGTGTTCGGCTGGAGTCGCGGCGGACCGATCAGGGCCCTCCCGTGAACGAGCCGACCCGAGCCGTGAACGAACGGAACGCGATGAACGACGTGAAGATCGCCCGCTGGGTTGCCACGATTGCCGGCCTGCTCGGCTTCGTGATGGCGGTGGCCGTCCCGTTGCTGCCGGTCACCCAGACCACGGCGACCTTGAATTGGCCTCAGGGCGGCCAGCTCTCGAACGTCACCGCGCCGCTGATCTCCCAGGCGCCGGTGAGCCTGACCGCGACCGTGCCGTGTTCGGTGATCCGCGACATGCCGGCCGACGGCGGTTTGGTGATGGGCACCGCACCCGCGCAGGGCCGCGACGCCGCGCTGAACGCGATGCTGGTGACGGTCAGCCCCGAAGCTGCTGACGAACCCGCACGGGTGGACGTCATCGTCCGAAACGTGGTGGTGGCCAGCGTCGAACGTGACCGGGTCTCCGGTTGTTCGACGATCCGGATCACCTCCGACCACGACGGCACCTACGCCGACTTCATCGGGCTGACCCAGGACTCGGGAGAGAACGCGGGGTCCCCGCAGCGCACCGGCTATCCCGACCCGAACCTGCGTCCGGCGGTCGTCGGCGTGTTCACCGATCTGACCGGCGCTGCCCCGCAAGGGTTGTCGCTGTCAGCGGAGATCGACAGCCGGTTCACCACACAGCCGACCGCACTGAAACTCATCGCGATCGTGCTGGCCATCATCTCGACCGTCATCGCAGTGCTGGCGCTGTGGCGCCTCGACCGTGTCGACGGCCGGCGGATGCACCGGCTGATCCCGACCCGCTGGCGGACCCTGACCGTCGTGGACGTGTTCGTGGTCGCGGTCTTCGTGATCTGGTACATCATCGGCACCAACTCCTCCGATGACGGCTACCAGATGCAGATGGCCCGCACCGCGGAGCACTCCGGGTACATGGCCAACTACTTCCGCTGGTTCGGCGTTCCCGAGGACCCGTTCGGTTGGTACTACAACGTGCTCGCGCTGATGTCCCAGGTGAGCACCGCGAGCATCTGGATGCGACTGCCCGACCTGATCTGTTCGCTGATCTGTTGGTTGCTGCTGTCCCGTGAGGTGCTGCCCCGACTGGGGCCCGCGGTGGTCGCCAGCCGTCCGGCGCTGTGGGCCGCCGGTCTGGTGCTGCTGGGCTCGTGGATGGCGTTCAACAACGGCCTGCGCCCGGAGGGCCAGATCGCCACCGGCGCCCTGATCACCTACGTGCTCATCGAGCGGGCGGTCACCTCCGGCCGGCTCACACCCGCCGCGCTGGCCATCTTCTCCGCGGCCTTCACCCTCGGCATCCAGCCCACCGGGCTGATAGCGGTGGCCGCGCTGGTGGCCGGTGGGCGGCCCATCCTGCGGATCATCATGCGTAGGCGGCGGATCGTCGGTACCTGGCCGCTGCTGGCACCTCTGCTCGCGGCCGGCACCGTCATCCTGGCGGTGGTGTTCGCCGACCAGACGATCGCAACGGTCCTGGAGGCCACCAGGATTCGCACCGCCATCGGGCCCAGCCAGGAGTGGTACACCGAGAACCTGCGCTACTACTACCTGATCCTGCCCACCGTGGACGGTGCGATCTCGCGCCGGTTCGCCTTCCTGTTCACCGCGCTGTGCCTGTTCCCGGCGCTGTTCATGATGTTGCGCCGCAAACGGATCGCCGGGATCGCGCGCGGTCCGGCCTGGCGGCTGATGGGCATCATCTTCGCGACCATCTTCTTCCTGATGTTCACCCCCACCAAGTGGATCCACCACTTCGGCCTGTTCGCCGCGGTGGGTGGCGCCATGGCCGCGCTCACCACGGTGATGGTGTCCCGCACGGTGCTGCGCTCGGCACGCAACCGGGTGGCGTTCCTGGCGCTGGTGTTCTTCGTGCTGGCACTGTGCTTCGCCTCGGTCAACGGCTGGTGGTACGTCTCCAACTTCGGTGTGCCGTTCAACAATTCGGTCCCGGCGATCGCCGGCGTGACGATCAGTACGGTGTTCTTCGTCCTGTTCGCGATCACCGCGCTGTGGGCGTTCTGGCTGCACGTGTCCGGGAAACCCGATTCGCGACTGGCCGACCGGCTCACCGCCGCGCCGATCCCGATCGCCGCCGGATTCATGGTGTTGGTCTTCGTGGCCTCGATGGCCATCGGCGTGGTCCGCCAGTACCCGACGTATTCGAACGCCTGGGCCAACGTCCGCGCCTTCACCGGCGGCTGCGGGATGGCCGACGACGTACTGGTCGAACCCGATTCCAATGACGGGTTCCTGCGCGCGCTGCCGGGCGACTACGGCCCGCTGGGACCGCTGGGCGGCGCCGGCGCACCGGGTTTCAGCCCCAACGGGGTCCCCGACCGGATCATCGCCGAGGCGATCCGGCTGAACAACCCGCAGCCCGGCACCGACTACGACTGGAATCGTCCGATCCGGTTGTCCCGGCCCGGAATCAACGGATCGCGGGTGCCGCTGCCCTACGGGCTGGACCCGGCGCGGGTTCCGGTCGCGGGCACGTACTCCACCGAGGCGCAGCAGGAGAGCCGACTCACCTCGGCCTGGTACGAGTTGCCCCCGCCCGACGACGCCCACCCGCTGGTCACCATCACCGCCGCCGGCACCATCGCCGGCAGCAGCGTGGCCAAGGGCCAGACCTCCGGCCAGACAGTGGAACTGGAGTACGCGGTGGCCGGCCCGGACGGCGCCCCGGTGCCGTCGGGCCGGGTCAGCCCGTACGACATCGGCCCGACACCGTCCTGGCGGAACCTGCGCTACCCGCGCGAGCAGATCCCGGCCGACGCGATCGCGGTGCGAGTGGTGGCCGAGGACCTGTCACTGGGCCAGGGTGATTGGGTCGCGGTGACTCCGCCACGCGTGCCCGAGGTCCGCTCGGTGCAGGAGTACATCGGATCGGAACAGCCGGTGCTGCTGGACTGGGCCGTGGGCCTGGCGTTCCCGTGCCAGCGACCGATGCTGCACGCCAACGGCGTCACCGAGATCCCGAAGTTCCGGATCTCCCCGGATTACTTCGCGAAACTGCAGAGCACCGACACCTGGCAGCAAGGAACCGAAGGCGGACTGTTGGGCATCACCGACCTGCTGCTGCGGGCCTCGGTGATGTCTACCTACCTGTCCCAGGACTGGGGTCAGGACTGGGGTTCGCTACGGCGCTTCGACACCATCGTCGACGCCGAACCGGCACAGCTCGAGCTGGGGCGGGCCACCCGTTCCGGGCTGTACTCGCCCGGCGAGATCCGGATCGGCCCTTAGCCGTTCGCTACAACTTCACGTAGCCGACACGGCTGCCGAACACGATGTCCTGCAACGACCGTCGCCGGACATCGACCGCCGCCCAGAGCAGGCCGACGGGGAAGAGCACGCACACGGCGGCGCGTAGCACCGCGATCGCCGGGGCGATCCTGCCGCCGCGCCGACCGGTCACCCGCAGGCCCATGACCGCTGCGCCCGCGGTGCATCCCGACACTGCCCAGCAGACGGTCAGATAGCAGACCGCGACGGCGAACATGACCGCCGTGGAGAACACCGCGTTCAGCGTCGGGAAGCTGAATGTCGACGGGTTGAACATCAGCCGGAGCAGGATCAGGTCGATCCGCTGCCGCGCCAACGCATTCAGGTCGAGCTGGTCGAGCACCATCTCGATACCGGCGCCCAACACGTGCTCACCGCGGGCCTGCAGGGCACGGCGACCGCGGTTCAGCCGGGCGCCGACCACCGGGAGTTGCTCGGCGCCGCGGAAGACCAGTACGACAGCGTCACAGGCCGTCGCGACCAGTCCCAGGGCGACGGCCACCGCGGGCGGCACGGGTTAAAGGCACCGTTGCATCGTAGAGCGCCGGTTAGATCGGCGTCAGGCCGTGCTTTCGCTGCACCCGCTGGATCTGCTTGTCCCGCAGCAGCCGCATCGACTTGCGCAGCAGCAGACGGGTCTCGTGCGGCTCGATCACCCCGTCGATGTAGCCGCGCTCGGCGGCGATCCACGGCACCGCCATACCGGCGTTGTACCCCTCGATGAACTCCTTGCGGATCTTCTGCACCTCGGGTGCGGTGGGATCCGGGAAGCGCTTCACCAGCAGCTGGGCCGCGCCCTCGGCGCCGATCACGGCGATGCGCGCGGTCGGCCAGGCGAAGTTGAGGTCGGCGGTGAGCTGCTTGGAACCCATCACCGCGTAAGCACCGCCGTAGGACTTGCGCACCGTGATGGTCACCTTGGGGATGTCGGCCTCCACGACGGCGTTGAGGAACCGGCCGCCGCGCTTGATGATGCCGCCCTTCTCCTGCTCGACCCCGGGCATGAAGCCGGGGGTGTCCACCACGAAGACCAGCGGGGTGTTGAACGAGTCGCAGAACCGCACGAAACGGGCGGCCTTGTCGGAGGCCTCGTTGTCGATCGCACCGGACATGTAGGACGGCTGGTTGGCGATGACGCCGACCGGCCGGCCGTCGACCCGGGCGAAGGCGGTGATGATGGACGGGCCCGCCTGCTCGGCGACCTGGAACACGTCGCCGTCGTCGAAGATCCGCAGCAGGATCTCCATCATGTCGTAGGCCTGGTTGTCCGAGTCCGGCACGATCGCGTCGAGTTCCAGATCGTGCGGGGTGATCTCCGGTTCCAGGCCCGGGTTGACGATCGGCGGATCGTCGAAGGTGTTGCCGGGCAGGAAGCTCAGGTAGTCCCGGACGTACTGGAACGCAGCGGCCTCGGACTCCACCACCTGATGGATGTTGCCGTAGCGGGCCTGCGCGTCGGCCCCGCCGAGTTCGTCGAGGGTGACCTCTTCACCGGTGACGTCCTTGATGACGTCCGGACCGGTGACGAACATGTAGCCCTGGTCGCGGACCGCGACGACGAGGTCGGTCTGGATGGGCGAGTACACCGCGCCACCCGCGCACTTGCCGAAGATCAGCGAGATCTCCGGGACCTGCCCGCGCAGCAGCTCGTGCCGGCGGCCGAGTTCGGCGTACCAGGCCAGCGAGGTCGCGGTGTCCTGAATGCGCGCACCGGCGGAGTCGTTGATGCCGATGATCGGGCAGCCGACCATGGCCACCCACTCCATCAGCTTGGCGACCTTGCGGCCGAACATCTCGCCGACCGACCCCTGAAACACCGTCTGGTCGTGGCTGAACACGCCGACCGGGCGGCCGTCGATGGTGCCGTGCCCGGTGACCACACCGTCGCCGTAGAAGGCGTTCGGGTCACCGGGGGTACGGGCCAGCGCGCCGATCTCCAGGAAGCTGCCCGGGTCGAGCAGCGAGTGGATGCGGGCACGCGCACTGGGGATGCCGCGCTTGTCCCGCTTGGCCCGGGCCTTCTCGTCGCCGGGATCCTTTGCCAGTTCCAGCTTCTCGCGAAGTTCGGCCAATTTCTCCGCTGTGGTGGCCGTCTTCGGCTGCACGGCAGGGTTTTCGGTCACTGGTTTTCCTTCTGGCTCGCTTCGATGCGGTTGATGGCCTCGCTCAGGTGAGCGCCGACCTTCGCGATATAAGGCTCGTCGATGGCCTGGATGTGCTCGCCGCCGATGGGCACCACCTCCAGGTCGGCGACGGCCTCACCCCAGCCACCGTCGGGCTGGCGGGTGGCGTACGCCGGTTCGAAGACGATGGCGTCATCGTGGTAGCGGTCGGCCATGTAGAGCGTGACATGTCCGTCGTAGGGCCGGATTTCGATGGTGTCCAGCGCCCGGTTGTCCAAATACGAGGTGCGCTGGTGCTCGATGATGCCGCCCGGGATCTGCACGCCGCTCTGCGCCACGAGGTCGAGCACGTAGCGCACCTGACCCTCGTCGTCGAGCTTCTCCAGTTCCTCGTACGGGATCTCGGGGATCTCGACGTTGAAGGTGCGCTCGGCGAACCGCGCGTAGCGATCCCACCGGGCCCGCATACCGGCCTGGGTCTTGTCGATCGGCACGCCCGGACGCACGCAGTCGATGAGTCCGACGAACTGCACGTCGGCCCCGGACTGCTTGAGCCCGATGGCGCAGGCGTAGGCCAGTGCGCCACCCAGCGACCAACCCGCCAGCACGAACGGGCCCTTGTGCAGTTCGAGCAGCTTGGGCACGTACTCGGCGGCACGTTCCTCGATGGACCCCTCGACCCGCTCGATGCCGTACACCGGGATGTCGGTTGGCAGCCGCTTGATCAGCGGTTCGTACACCACGGTGGAGCCACCGGCTGGGTGGAACACGAAGAGCGGCACCGCGTTCGAGCCCTCGACCGGCGGGCGCAGGGTGCGCACGAACCCGTCGACCACACCGTCCTCGAGCTGGTTGCGCACGTGGGTGGCCAGCTCCTCGATGGTCTTGGCCGTGCTGACCTGCTCGACGGTGATGGGGCCCTCGGCCCGCTCGGACAGCCGGTCGGCCATCTTCGTCGCCGCCGCCTCGTCCAGCGCGGGCAACTCGTTGAAGATGCCGCCGGGCGACTTGCCGGTGACGATCGCCCAGGTGGCGAAGGTGACCCGCTCGGCGGCGTCACGCGGGGGCACGTCGGCGCCGAGCGCCTCGGTGACGGCCTCCTGGGTGAGCACCTTGGCCGCGGCCGCCGCCGCGGTGGCGTTCGAGGGGCCGCTCGGATTCGTGGGCGGAGCGGGGATACCGCTCGGATCGGTTGGCGGCGGCGGGATCTCGATCCCCACCTCGGCCAGCGACTCGGCGGTCTCGTCGGCCTTATCGGCCAGCGGGTGACCCGCCTCGGCCAGCTTGGCCTCCAGCTCGGCGACCGTCGTCGCCCCGCCCATCAGTTCGGCCTGGGCCGCTGCGATCTCCTCGGCGGTCTGGCCCTTCTGCGCCTCGGCGAGCTCGCCGACCTCGTCGCGGTGCTCGATCGCGTACTGGATCAGCTTCTCCACCGCGTACAGGTTGGCATCACGCACCGCGGTCAGCTGGATCGGCGGCAGATCGAAGTCGTACTCGACCCGGTTCTTGATCCGAACGGCCATCAGGGAATCCAGGCCCAGCTCGATCAGCGGCACCTCCCAGGGCAGATCCTCGGGCTCGTAGCCCATGGCGCTGCCGACGATGGTGCCCAGCCGGTCCGCGACGGTCTCACCGGAATCCGGTGACCACTTCGCGAAGCTCGCACCGAGATTCGCACCGGCGGTGAGGTTGTCGGCCTCGAACGCTTCGTCCGCGGGCTCCTCCGCCACCGCCGGGACGGCGGTGGTCTCGGCGAGCGTGCCTGCGCCCACCGCGGTCGGCAGCACGGCCTGCGCGCCGCCGCGGGTGACGATGGCGTCGTAGACCAGGGTGAACGACTCGTCGATGCGGGCATGCACCTGCACCGACGCTCCGCCCGGATGGCGGGTCACCGTGGTCACCAGCCGCGAGCCCGCGCCGGGCACCGCGCGCTGCTCGGAGGCGGTCAGCGTGGCATCCGGAAGCACCTGCGCGGCAGCTGCTTTCACCAGTGCAGCCAGGTCCGTCTCGCCGTCCGGCGCGTATTCGAAGACGTGCCGGCCGTCCGGGGTGGCCACATGGGTACCCGGCATGAGCACCGAGCTGTCCCCGGTGAACCGGGCATCGAGCCAGTGCTCCTTGCGCTTGAACCGGGTCAGCGGGATGTCGGCGTAGTCCAGCGCGCCGGCCAGACCGCGGGCGGTGCGCGGGAACAGGCTGCGCGGATCCAGGTCGTGGCCGTGCACGTAGAGGGTGGCCATCGCCACCGTCATCGAGTCGACCTCGTCCTGCTTGCGGGCCAGCGTCCCGATCAGCTGGGCATCGTGGAGGCCGGCGGCAGCCGTCGTCAGGCCGACCTGCATGAGCGCCACCGGATTCGGTGCCAGCTCCAGGAAGGTGGTGTGCCCGTTGTCGACCGCGTTGCGGATGCCGTGGGTGAAGTAGACGCTGTGCCGCAGCCCCTTCTTCCAGTAGTCCACATCGTGGATCGGCTCGGCGCCGGCCCGGATGAACGCGCCCTCGTGCACCGTGGAGTAGTAGCCCGTCTGCAGCGGGTGCGCCTCGATGCCCTGCAGTTCGGCGGCGAGTTCGCCGAGCAGCGGATCCATCTGCTGGGTGTGGCTGGCACCCTTGGTCTGCAGCTTGCGGGCGAACTTGCCCTCGGCTTCCGCGCGTTCGACGATCGCGTCGATCTGGTCGGGCGGACCGCCGATGACGGTCTGGGTGGGCGCGGCGTAGACGCACACCTCCAGCCCGGGGTAGTCGGAGAAGACCGTCTTGATCTCCTCGGCCGAGTACTCGACGAGCGCCATCAATCGGATGTACTCGCCGAACAGCATGGCCTCGCCCTCACCCATCAGGTGGGCACGCGAGCAGATGGTCCGGGTGGCGTCGGCCAGCGACAGGCCACCGGAGAAGTAGGCCGCGGCGGCCTCGCCGAGCGACTGCCCGATCACCGCGCCGGGGGTGGCACCGTGGTGGCGCAGCAGTTCACCGAGCGCGATCTGCAGCGCGAAGATGACCGTCTGGACGACCTCGATGGGGTATTCGCAGGTTTCGTTGGTGTAGTCGATCGAGTCGTCGAGGATCAACTCGACCACCGAGTAGCCGCGCTCGTCCTGGATCAGGGCGTCCACCTTGTTGATCCACTCGGCGAACACCTCGTTGCGCAGGTACAGGCTCTTGCCCATCTTGCGGTGCTGGGCACCGAAACCGGCGAACACCCAGACCGGGCCGTTGGTGACCGGGCCGTCGGCGGCCAGCACCAGCGGGCTGGGCTTGCCGTCGGCCAGCGCGCGCAGACCCTTGACGGCCTCGTCGTGATCGTGGGCCAGAACCACCGCGCGCGAGCGCCCATGGTTGCGCCGCGACAGCGAACGGCCGATCGACTCCAGCGAGGAGGCGCGGCCCGCCTCGCTGTCGATCCAGTCCGCCAGCTCGGCGGCCGCGGTCCGCTTGCGTGAGGTCAGGAAGCCTGAGACAAACAGCGGGACAACAGGATTAGGCTGTTCGCCGCTCTCTAGCTCCTCCCGGGAGACCTCGATGAGCCGCTTGGCCTCGTCGGTGAGGCCGGGCAGCTCGTACTCGCCCTCACCGTAGGTCGGGACTCCGTCACCGGCGGTGTCGTCCTCGTCATCGATGAACTCGCCGTACTCGTCCATCCGGACCCCGCCGACATACACCGCGTCGGCCTCGGCGGACGGCTTGTCCTCGACCGCAGGGGTTTCGGGCTCCGGCTCGACCAGGTCGGAGGCCAGCACCTCACGCAGCACCAGGTGCGCGTTGGCGCCACCGAACCCGAAGCCGGACACACCGGCGATGGCGTGGCCGCTGTAGCGCGGCCAGTCGCTGACGGTGTCGTTGACCTTCAGGTGTTCCTTGCCGAAGTCGATGTACGGGTTGGGCCCGGCGTAGTTGATCGACGGCGGCACCTTGTCGCGCTGCAGCGAGAGCGCCGTCTTGGCCAGGCTGGCCGCACCGGCTGCCGATTCCAGGTGTCCCAGGTTGGATTTCACCGCACCCAGCAGGGCGGGCTTGTCGTCGGCTCGGCCCAGGCCGACCACCCGGCCCAGGGCGTCGGCCTCGATCGGGTCGCCCAGGATGGTGCCGGTGCCGTGCGCCTCGATGTAGTCGACGTCGCGCGGGTTGATCCCCGCGTCCTTGTACGCCTTGCGCAGCACGGCGGCCTGTGCGTCCGGGTTGGGCGCCAGCATGCCGTTGGAGCGGCCGTCGTGGTTCACCGCGCTGCCGGCGATGACGGCGATGATCTCGTCACCGTCGCGGCGCGCGTCGGAGACCCGCTTGAGAACCAGCATGCCGCCGCCCTCGGAGCGGGCGTAACCGTTGGCGTCCGAGGAGAAGGACTTGCACCGGCCGTCCGGGGCCAGCACCCCGCCGACCTCGTCGAAGCCGATGGTGACGATCGGCGTCACCATGGCGTTCACCCCGCCGACGATGGCCACGTCGATCTCACCGGTACGCAGTGCGCGCACCCCCTGATGGGCGGCCACCAGCGAACTGGAGCAGGCGGTGTCGATGGACTCCGACGGGCCACGGAAGTCGTAGAAGTAGGACACCCGGTTGGCGATGATGGAACTCGTGGTGCCGGTGATGGCGTACGGATGCGCGGTGGTGGGGTCGGCGACCGCCAGGAACATGTAGTCGTTGTTCGAGCTGCCCACGTAAACACCGACATCGGCGCCGCGCAGGCTGGAGGCCGGGATCCGCGCGTGCTCGAGGGCCTCCCAGGTCAGTTCCAGGGCCATCCGCTGCTGCGGGTCGATGTTGTCGGCTTCCATCTTCGACAGCGCGAAGAACTCCGAGTCGAAGCCCTTGATGTCGGACAGGTAGCCGCCGCGGGTGTGCGCCTTGGCGACCCGCTCGGCGATGCGGGGCTCGCCGAGAAATTCCGACCAACGCCCTTCGGGCAGATCCGAACTGGCGTCGCGACCTTCGAGCAGGGCGGCCCACATCTCCTCGGCGCTGTTCATATCACCGGGGAAGCGGGTCGCGAGCCCCACGATGGCGATGTCCTCGACCCCGGGCTCGCGGCTCCAGTCCTCGTCGGCATCCACCACCGGCTCGGGCTCGCCCTCGATGATGACGGTTGCCAGCGCCTCGATGGTCGGGTTTCGGAATACCACGGTGGCGGTCAGCGTGACCCCGGTCAGGTCCTCGATGTCGCTGGCCATGGCCACCGCGTCGCGCGAGGACAGGCCCAGCTCGACCACCGGCGCGGACTCGTTGATGGTGTCCGGCGACTGACCGGTCGCGTTGGCCACCCAATTGCGCAGCCATTCACGCATCTCGGCCACCGTCATGTCACCACGGGCCGGGGCGACGGCGTCCGAGGCGGATCCGGAAACGGCCGGAAGTCCGGCGGCCTCTGGCTGGAGTGAATTATCTTGTGGTTCAGTCATTTTCACTATTCACTTTCGCCGCCGTGCGGCCTTGGTTGCGCGGCCGGAAACTCAGTCGGTCTCAGTCGGTCTCATCGGGGAAGTCGTTGGCGATCTTGCCGCTGCGCAGACTGCCGTCCAGGTACCCCGCCCGGCAGGCGCGCCGGCCGATCTTGCCGCTGGAGGTGCGCGGGATCGCGCCCGCCGGTGTCAGCAGCACGTCGCGCACGGTGACGCCGTGGCGCACCGCGATCGCGGCGCGGATGTCGTCGATGACCGGGCCCAGCTCCAGCTTGTGCGATCCCGGCGCCCGCTCGGCGACGATGACCAGCTGCTCGGAGGTGTCCTCGGGGTCGAACTTCAACCCGGTGTGCGAGTCCTCGAACACTTCGGCGGGCAGCTGGTTGGCAGGCACCGAGAACGCCGCGGCGAAGCCGGTGCGGACCGCCTTGCTGGCCTCCTGCGCCGAGTACTCCAGATCCTGCGGGTAGTGGTTGCGGCCGTCGATGATGACCAGATCCTTGACGCGGCCGGTGATGTAGAGGTCACCGTCGTAGAACGCGCCGTAGTCGCCGGTGCGCACCCAGGTGGCGTCGTCGGCGGCGCCCTCGGCGTGCGACGGGTTGGTGCGCGACTTGAGGATGTTCTGGAAGGTGTTGACCGTCTCCTCGGCCTTGCCCCAGTAGCCGGTGCCCATGTTGTTGCCGCTGATCCAGATCTCACCGATCTGACCGTCGGGCAACTCGGTGGCGGACTCCGCGTCCACGATTGTGGCCCACTCCGAGATACCGACCTTGCCGGCCGAGGCCTGCGCGACGGCCGTCGGCGAATCGGCGTCCACCTCGACGATCTGATTGTTGTTCAGCGCGTCGCGGTCGACGTAGAGGATCTTGGGCTCTTCGGACGCCGGGGTGGTCGACACGAACAGAGTGGCCTCGGCCAGCCCGTAGGAGGGCTTGATGGCCTTCGGCGAGAATCCGTACGGGCCGAAGGCCTCGTTGAACCGGCGCACGGTGGCCGCCGAGATCGGCTCGCTGCCGTTGAGGACGGCCTTGACGTTGGACAGGTCCAGCGGCGGCTCGCCGTCCTTGGGCAGCCCACGCGCGGCGGCGTGGTCGAAGGCGAAGTTCGGCGCCACCGAGATGACACCACCGGTGTCCTCGGGCTTACGGGCCATCTCACGGATCCAGCGGCCGGGACGACGCACGAAGGCGGCCGGGGTCATGAAGGTGAAGTTGTGACCGATCATCGGCGCCAGCAGCGCGGTGATCAGGCCCATGTCGTGGAAGAACGGCAGCCAGGACAGACCGCGGTCGCCCTCTTCACCCTCCAGGGCCTCGATGATCTGCACGATGTTGGTCGCCAGGTTCAGGTGGGTGATCTGCACACCGGTCGGGATGCGCGTGGAACCCGAGGTGTACTGCAGGTAGGCGACGGTGTCCTTGGTGACATCGACCGGAACCCAGGTGCCGGCGACCTCGTCGGGCACCGCGTCGACGGCGATCACGCGGGGACGCTGGTTGGCCGGGCGGCTGCGGAAGAACTTGCGCACACCCTCGGCGGCTTCGGTGGTGGTCAGCACGGCGGAGGGCCGGCAGTCGTCGAGCACGGCATGCAGGCGGCCGACGTGTCCGGGCTCGGACGGGTCGAACAGCGGCACCGCGACCCGGCCGGCGTAGATGGCGCCGTACATGGCCACCAGGTAGTTGAGGTTCTGCGGGCTGAGGATGGCGACCCGGTCGCC
The DNA here is from genome assembly GCF_043974665.1 of Mycobacterium sp. AMU20-3851. Lineage (NCBI taxonomy): Bacteria > Bacillati > Actinomycetota > Actinomycetes > Mycobacteriales > Mycobacteriaceae > Mycobacterium > Mycobacterium sp. AMU20-3851. The sequence continues at coordinate 212,411 of NZ_CP146371.1, read as the reverse complement.
CTCGGCGGTGACCTGCTGCAGCCGGGCGGCGACGGCGCGGTTGCGGGCGCTGAACTCGGCCCAGGTCAGATCGCGGGCGACGCCGTCACGCTCGACCGAGTAATCCAGGAAGCGGTAGGCCAGTTTGTCGCCGCGGACCTTGGCCCAGCGCTCGACGTGCTGGACGATGCTGCCGTTGTCGGGGAGCTTGATCTGTCCGTTCTTGATGAACGGGTTATGGAACGGCATCAAAGACTCCTGTCACAGCACACTCAAATCTCGCACGATCGCAAAGACCTCCGGAATCGTACCGGGGCGGCGGCTTTCCACCTCCGGACGACCATGAGCCGACCGCGACCGCTCTTAGTTTTCTCTTAATGTTAGGTGACCGATTCCCGCAGGCCAAATCTGGTTACCGGCGAGTCGCGCCCGGGGCGAGCGGAGCGCCTGGCGGATGTAGCGCTCTCAACCGTGCTTCGGATGCGGCGCATTCTCGATCAGACCGCGCACCCAATCCAGCGTCCACTGGGTGGTGGTCTTGCCATCCAGTGTCCAGAACTGCGGCGTGTTGTACAGCGCGTGCACCGGCCCGGCGGCGCTGCCGATCAGGGTGCTCAGGGTGGCCGGCAGGTTGGTCACCGAGAACGCCGATTCCGGTGCCGCGCAGATCAGATCGCCCGCACCACAGATCTGGTAGGTGCGGTCGTCGAGCGCCCCGAAACCCCCGTCGCGGGGACCGGTCATCGACAGGCCCATCGCGGACAGCATCGGCAACTCGTGGAGGGTGATCTCCGCGCCCTGCCCCGGCGGGTTGGGGCTCAGGTTCTGGCCCACGCCGTCCTGGCGGCGGCCGTCTGCGATCAACATCACCCCGAGCACCAGATCCTGGTCCACCGGTCCGCGGCCGTTACCGATGTCACTGGCGAGGTCCCCGGCGATCACCGCGCCCTGGGAGAAGCCCACCAGCACGTAGCTGGTCAACGGGCACCGGTTGTTCATATCCGTCATCGCCCGCACCGCGGCGCCGAACCCCTCGGCCCGGCTGTCGTCATAGGACATCTGGCCGTCGGCGGAGAAGGGATTGTGGAACTGCGCGGTGTAGGGGACGGTGTAGATCTCCACCCGGTCGGTGCCGAACTCGGCGCGCAGCGGATTGGTGACATTGAGCAGCAGGGCGATCGGGAACTGCACCGGGTTGAACGGGTCCAGTTGCGGTGAGGACTCCCAGGTCCCCGGGATCGAGACCAACTGGACGTCCGGGCAACTGGCGTCCTGGAACTCCGGGCGCGGCTTGCTCGTCGGGGGCACAGCGCCGGGCTGCTCGGTGGGCGATGCGCCCGGGGGCAGATCGATCCTGTCGGGCTGGCGCAGGAAGACCACCACACCGGCGACAAGCACCGCCACCAGCACCGCGATCGCCCCGGCCGCGGCCAGCGCGAGAATGCGGTGCCGTTTACGTCGGCTCTTTTTCGCCATGGTGTCTTGACTCCTCACATGCGCCGACTCAACCGGCGGGCGGGTGGTGCGTGCTGCTGCTGGTTTAGCAGAGCCGTTCGGTAGCGATGCGAATGTAGTCAGCCGTTGCCGAATCGACCTCATCGATATCCGGGGCCACCGAGCCGGCATGGGCGTCGTCGACATCATCGCGGACCAGCGGCAGCACGAAGTCCCGGACCGCATGCTCGGACTGTCCGGCCGCGCGGGCCTGGCAGACGTAGGCGCCGATGCTCAGCGCCATGAGTTCATCGGAGGGGTGCACCCCGGCGTCGACCAACGCGTCGAGGTAGGCCTGCTGATCGGCGGTCACCGCGAAGTGTTTCTCGGGATGGCCGCCGGCCCGCAGCGCCCCCTGCAGACCACGCACCTGCTCCTCGGTCGACTCCGCCGCCGGTTGGCCGATGGTGGACAGCGTCCGGTCGCCGAGGGCGCAGCCGGTGGACAACGCGGTCACCGAGGCCAGCATCACCGGGGCTACCACGACCAACGTCGGGGATACCACCGGCCACTTTGCCAGGGTGTTCACCCACCGTCGGTTTCGCGCCACGAATCCCACGGTACCGGCTGCCGGAGGCCGTTTCCGGTACCCGGCTGTGACCGTTATCGCACCGCGATCACCGATCAGGCGATGGCTGCCACCAGGTCACCCCGCAGAGCCGCCAACTGTGCCGACCAGTTTCCCCAGTCATGTTGACCGCCGGTCGGGAAATCGAAGTGCCCGTTGCGGCCGCCGATCGAGCGGTAGTGCGAGTAGAAGGTGCGGTTGCTGCCCTGGGCCTGTGCGCAGTCGTTGATCATCGCGACCGGGTCGCTGCAGGTGGTGGTCTGGGGGCTGAAGATCCACAGCCGGGTGTTGTTGTCCACCAGCAGCTGCGCGTGCACATCGGGGTCGTGCCACTTCCACCGGCCGAACTGCACCGGGCCCCACATGTTGTGGGTGTTCACGCCGCCGAACTGCGCCATGCCCGCGGTGATCGCACCGTTCTCGAAGGTGCGCGACGGGGTCAGGAATCCCGACAGCGAACCCGCGTAGCGGAACCGGTCGGGATGGAAGGTCGCCAGCATCAACGCGCCGGTGCCACCCTGGGAGGCACCGACCACACCGTGCCCACCGGGGGCCAGGCCCTTGTTGGCGGCCAGCCAGTTCGGCAGTTCGGTGGCCAGGAAGGTCTCCCACTGCTTGCTGCCGTCCTGCTCCCAGTTGGTGTACAGGCTCCACGCGCCGCCGGCCGGCGCCGCCACCGAGACGCCGGATCCGGCGAAGGTGTTCATGGCGTTGCCCGCGGTCACCCAGTTGCTGACATCGGGGGCGGCGTTGAACGCGTCGAGCAGGTAGACCGCGTGCGGGCCGCCGGCCTGGAACGCGACCGGGATGTCCCGGCCCATCGCCGCCGAGGGCACCATCAGGTACTCGACAGCGTCGGCCTTGGCCGGGGTGTCCGCGTTGGCCGACACCGTCCACAGGCCCGTGGCCAACAGCACCGCGCCGAGTATCGCGCGCAGCCTCATATCCCACCTCATTCTTTGGTCAGCAATCTCCCCGCCACCGCGTTGTAGTGAATCACATCACCGCGGGGACGCGAGTTGGAAACGACCGACGGCGGCACCCCGCTGGGGCGCCGCCGTCGGCTGTGAGTTGTGGCTACCGCCGCAGCTGTCAGGCCGCGGGGGTGGCACCCAGCACGCGCTGGATGTCCGGCTTCATGGTTTGCAGCTGCTGACCCCAGTACGGCCAGTCGTGCGTTCCGCCCGCCGGGAAGTTGAAGACACCGTTGGTGCCGCCGGCGGCAAGGTAGTCGTCCTTGAACGTCTTGTTGGTACGCAGCGTCAAGCTCTCCAGGAACTTCGCGGGCAGGTTGTCGCCGGCCACGTTGCCGTTGACCTCGGCCGGCTTGCCGTTACCGCAGAAGATCCAGACGCGGGTGTTGTTGGCAACGAGACGGTCCATGTTGACCATCGGGTCGTTGCGCTTCCAGGCGCTGCTGGCGTCCTCGGTCTTGCCCCACATGTCATCGGCCTTGTAACCGCCCGCGTCACCCATCGAGATGTTGATCAGGAACGGCCACCAGCCCTCGGACGGGTTCAGGTAGCCCGACAGCGAGGCGGCGTACTGGAACTGCCCGGGATGCCAGATGGCCAGGGTCAGCGCGGCCGATCCGGCCATCGACAGACCGACGGCGGCCGTGCGGGTGCGGTCCACACCCTTGGCCTCCAGGAACGCGGGCAGCTCCTGGGTCAGGAAGGTCTCCCACTTGTAGGTGGAGCAACCGGCCTTGCCGCAGGCGGGCTTGTACCAGTCGGAGTAGAAGCTGGACTGGCCGCCGACCGGCATGACCACCGACAGACCCGAACCCTCGTACCACTCGAACGCCGCGGTGTTGATGTCCCAGCCGTTGAAGTCGTCCTGGGCACGCAAACCGTCCAACAGGTAGACCGCCGGCGAGTTCTCACCGCCGCTCTGGAACTGGACGCGGATGTCTCGGCCCATCCCGGCCGACGGGACCTCGAGGTATTCGACCGGCAGACCCGGCCGAGAGAAAGCTCCTGCCGTCGCCGAGCCGCCGACGGCGCTCACCAAACCGGGCAGCACCGCGACCGCTGCGGTCGCGACCACCACTCGGCGCGTGGCACCGCGCAACTTCGAAACGAAACTCATCAGCTTTCTATCCCATCTTTTCTGGCTCAAGTGCCCGTGTAGTCAACCACACCCGGGGTCGAGTTCTCTCTCCGGCGAAGTCACACCTGGTAGCCGTCTCAGCGATTGATCGTGGCGATCAGATCGGGCTTGAGAGCCTGCAATTGGGCCCCCCAGTATGCCCACGAATGGTTGCCGGCCGACGGGAAGTCGAAGGTCGCGTTGTGGCCGCCCGCGGCGGTGTAACGCTCCTGGAACTTCCTGTTGCTGCCGATCGCCAGCCCTTCCAGGCTGTCGGCGTTGAACTTCTGGCCGGGGTCGGCGTTCTCGTCCAGCTGCGTGGAACCACCTGGCGCACAGTAGATCCACAGTCTGGTGCCGGCGGCGACCAGTTTGCCGACCTGTTCGGTGGGGTCGTTGCGCTTCCAGGCCGGATCCCACGGCGGACCCCACATGTTGTCCACGTTGTAGCCGCCGGAGTCGAGCATGGCGACCCGGATGGCCTGCTTCATGAAGGTGGTCGACGGGTTGAGGAATCCCGACAGCGATGCGGCGTAGGTGAATTGGGCCGGATGGTAGGCGGCCAGGATGAGTGCCGCGCCGCCCGCCATGGACAGCCCGACCACGCCGTTTCCGGTCGGCGACACCTGCTTGTTGGCGGCCAGCCATTGCGGCAGTTCGCTGGTGAGGAAGGTCTCCCACTTGTAGGTGTAGGCCTGGTTGTTGAAGCTCGACGGCGAGTACCAGTCGGAGTAGAAGCTGGACTGGCCGCCGACCGGCATGACCACCGAGATCCCGGATTCATAAAACCATTCGAAGGCCGCGGTATTGATGTCCCAGCCGTTGTAGTCGTCCTGGGCGCGCAGCCCGTCGAGGAGATAGACGGCCTTGCCGCCCCCTTCAGCGCCTCCGCCTTGGAACTGCACCCGGATGTTGCGGTTCATCGAAGGGGAGAACACGTCGAGGTACTCGACCGGCAGACCCTCGCGGGAGAACGCGGCGGCAGTGGGGGCGGGCACCACGGTGATCGTCGCCGCGGCGGCGATCGCCACCACCGTGGCGCGCAGCAGTCTCGCGAAACGGGTTCTGCCCATCTGTTGTCTATCCATCCATGTCACAGGCGACGCGATAGCGCGCATCACCAGGGGCAACTCCCCCACGAGCAGGTGCGGGCATCGTCGGCCACGCTCCTTTATCGCCTCAACATAACCGCGCCGTTACCGCGGCCGCAAAACCGTAGTAACCCAGATCACGGTCCGGTGGCAGGCAGTCCGGTGTACTCCGGGGTCTTCGGCGGCGGGATGCCCAGACCGCATCGGCGCAGCTCATAGAGCGGGACCCGGTCGATCCGGTAGGAACCGAAGTCCAGCGCGTGCACGATGTTGGACAGGAACCGGCGCGGGCCCATCGGGGAACGCACCGCATTCAGTTTCGCCACGGTGTCAGGGCATTTCAGCGCGGCCTCGGCCTGGATGATCCAGTCCTCGTCGAGGTACGGCGGGATATAGGGCCGTTCCTTGAGGAACGGGCCCTCGGCCACCGCCCAGTCCGGGAACAGGTTCTTGTCGTGGCCGATGCGGGCGTCTTCCAGTCGCGCCGTGTGCGCGGCGAGCGGGTTGGTCAGCCCGATCTGGTCGATCACCCGGACGTTCAGACCCACATTCATGCCGAGCATGCCCATGTTCGTGAAAAAGACTGTGTGCGGGCCATTTTCGCCGGGTGGGCGGGGCATGTCCGGCGGTGGCGGGATGGCCGGCACCACGTCCCACACGTCGTAGTTGCCCGACGGCAGCAGCAGCGCGCCGTCGGGGGTGTTGCGCAGGGCCACCAGGACCGCCCGCATCCGCGGGTAGTCCAGGTAATCGGCCGCCGTCAACGGATGGGCGTGGCCGGTCGCCTGCGCGTAGAAGCGTCGTTCGTCGACGATGCCGGTGTAGGTAACCCGTGTCGCGTCGGCCCCCATGCCCGGCGAATTCGCCGCCCACAGTGACCATCCGGCGGTCGCCACCCACAGCACGCCGGTGGCGCCGGCAAGCAAGTAGCCGGTGCGTGTGCTGAACTTCTCCGTGCGCGGGACCGTGATAGGGATGACCGCCAGCGGCGCCAGCATCAGGAACACCGCCGTCAGCAGCACCCGGCCGTGCATGAAATCGCCGCCCTGCCGCACCCAGTACACCGCCTGTACCGCACCGCTGACGACGATGAAGATCACCACGGCTGTCGGGCTCTGCAATGCGCCGCGCCACCGCCGCGCACCGCGGGCGGGCGGCCGGAGCTGGGACACCGAGAGCAGGATGCCGATCAGGATCACCAGCACCAGCGGGATCCACAGCAGATAGGGGGCGTTGAAGTTGCCCAGATAGGTCAGGCCCTGCGACCATTTCGCGCCCGAGGCGTCCTTGGCGATCGCGGTCTGCGGCACCAGCAGTCCGTAGTAGCCCATCCGGAAGATCTGATACGCCACCGGCAGTGCGCCACCGGCGACCGCGATCAGCAGCCATTGGCGCCAGCCCGTCGCGGCGAGCACCATCAACACCAGCGCCCCACCGCCGACCAGTGCCAGCTCGGGGCGGACCAGCACGCTCAGCCCGGCCACGAAGGCCAGGCCCACGGTCAGGTAGTGCCCGGGCCGGGCACGCTCGATCGACGGGGCCTGCGACCAGCACACCAACAGCCACCACAGCAGCCCGATATAGGCCAGTACCAAACCGTTTTCGAGACCGGAGGAGGCGAAGTCACGGGCCGGCGGGATGGCGATGTAGATCAGCGCGCCGGCCGGCAACAGCAGTGCCCGCCGTCCCTGCAGTCGCGGCGCGTACAGGCGCGCGGTGCCCAGCATGACGAACACCACCCCGGCCACACTCAGCCCCAGGGTCAGTGCCAGCGTCACGTACTCCAGACGCATCGGCCCGGCCAGCCAGCTCGCCCCGGTGATCAGGTAGGTCCACAGCGTCGAGGTGTTCGACTCGACGCGTTCCCCCGCGTTGAACACCGGGCCGTTGCCGGCCAACAGATTGCGCACCGTGCGCAGCACGATCAGGCCGTCGTCGGCCATCCAGCGACGCTGCCAGGCACCCCAACCGAACAGTCCGGCGGTCACCAGGACCGACACCCACAGGCTCAGCCGAACCGACAGGCTGTAGCGGTAGGCGGGCCAGTCGCTCAGACGCGCCGCAATGGCGCGTCCGGCCCGGTCAACCGAAGTAAACCGCGGCACCGACGGTTCCGATCAACGCCAGAGCGAGCAGCTGCAGCACCCGGTCCCCCAGTGCGATCTCCTCGGGCTCGCCCGCGTCGCCGCCGTCGATGTCGACCGCGTAACGCAGGATGGCGATGGTGAACGGAATGATCGACACGGCCCACCACGATGCCGAACCGCCGTCACGTTCGAAGGCGAACAACGCATAGCAGAGCACCACCGCCGTCGCCGCCAGCGTCCACACGAAGCGCAGATAGGAACTGGTGTAGCTCTCCAGCGACTTCCGGATCTTTGCTCCGGTGCGCTCGGCGAGGTGCAACTCGGCGTAGCGCTTGCCGGCCGCCATGAACAACGACCCGAACGCGAACACCAGCAGGAACCATTGTGAGAGCTGAATGGACGCGGCCGCACCACCGGCGATCGCCCGGATCAGGAACCCGGACGACACGATGCAGATGTCCAGTACCGCTTGATGTTTCAGGCCGAAGCAGTAGGCGAGCTGGATGGCGATGTAGGCGGCCATCACGGTGGTCAGACTCGAGTTGACCTGCCAGGAGATGCCCAGTGCGGCGACCGCGAGCACCACGGCCAGTATGTATGCCAGCGACACCGGCACCACGCCGGCCGCGATGGGCCGGAACCTCTTGGTGGGGTGGGCCCGGTCGGCTTCCACGTCGCGGGCGTCGTTGATCAGATAGATGCTCGAGGCCGCCATGCAGAACACCACGAAGGCGATGCCCACATTCGTGAGCACCTCGCCGTAGTCCAGGTTGGCGTCGACACCGAACGCGGCCACCGGCGCGGCGAAGACCAGGACGTTCTTCACCCACTGCCGCGGCCGTAGCGCCTTGACGATTCCGCTCGCCAGGTTCTTCGGCGGACCGGCGACCGGAAGGGGCTCTTCGCTCACAGGGTTTTCTCCTTCGAAGGCGGGCCCGTGACGGCACCGACGGTCCGGGCGACCGTGGCGCCGACCGCGATTCCGGTCAGCACATCGGTCGGATAGTGCACCCCCAGCACCAGGCGGGACAGCGCCATCGTCGGAACCAGCAGCAGCGGCAGTCGGGTACCGGTGACCCGCGCCAGCAGGATCGCGGCTGCGGTGGTCGACGTCGCGTGGGCCGACGGGAAGCTCAACTTGCTCGGCGTGCCCACGTTGATGGCGATGGCCGGGTGATGCGGGCGCGGTCGCTTGACGACGCGTTTGATCACCACGGCGGCCGCGTGCGCTGCGAACGCGCCGACGCCGACGCCCAGCCATTCGCGGCGCCGTCGGGGCGAGAGCGCGGCGCCGATCGCCGAGACGCCGACCCAGCCGGCGCTGTGCTCACCGAAGTGCGACAGCGTACGCGCGGTGGCCAGCACTCCGGGGCGTCCGGTCAAAGCAGCCTGAACTGCTACCAGCGCCGTCTCTTCGGGCGCCAGATCGCCTGCCACGTCAGGCCTTTTCCAGGGCCGCGGGCACCGGTTCGGTGGCCAGGAGCACGGCTTCCCACCGCTGGGTGCTGGTCAGCTCGGGCAGCGCCTTGCGGTACACCTTGCGCATCTTGGCGAACTTGCGGCCCAGCTTGATCTGCCGGGTCACCGATTCCCGCAGCAGTTCGAACATCTTGGCGCGGTCCCGCTGGCGGTACACCACACCGCGCCCGTCGGCGGTGGTCACGGTGACACCGTCGACCTTGCACAACGAGAACCAGCGGGCGTCCTGGGTGGCGACGTTGACCTGCGGCCGGACGTGATGTTCCGGGTTGTGCACCGAGAGTTGGTGCAGCACACCCTGAGTCAGACGGATGAGGATCGCCGGCGCGTTGGTGGGAATGCTGACCTTGCGGCGCCACTTCTTGTCCGACGGGGCGGGCAGCACGGTCGCACTCTCCAGCACCACGGCGTCCGGGAACTGCTCGCGCAGCTTGCGGACGTCGGGCAGCGCGGACTCCAGGATGGAGAAGATGTGGTCCGGGCCGGCCAGGAAGTCGTCCATCGCCTTGTTCTGGATGGCGACCGTCGAGTACTCAAGGCAGAGAAGGTGTTTGAAGGTCGCCTTGAGGTGGCTGCGCAGCAGCCCGCTGATCTTGCCGTCCCAGTGCAGGGCCGCGACCACCAGCCGGTTGCGCAGGTGGAAGTAGGCCTGCCAGTCGATGGCGTCGTCCTTGTCGCTCCAGGCCATGTGCCAGATCGCCGCGCCGGGCAGGGTGACGGTGGGATAGCCGTGCTCGGCGGCCCGCAGCCCGTACTCGGCGTCGTCCCACTTGATGAACAGCGGTAGCGGCTGCCCCAGTTCCTGGGCCACCTGCCGCGGGATCATGCACATCCACCAGCCGTTGTAGTCGACGTCGATGCGGCGGTGCAGCAGCTTGCTGCGCTCCTGCTCCTCGTCGTTGAGCGGGTACTTGGCGAAGTTGTGGTCGTACTCGGTGTTGATCGCGCCGGTCCACATGAAGTTCTCCGAGTCGACCATCTCACCCATCACGTGCAGGTGCGACGGTTCCTGCAGATTGAGCATCTGGCCACCGACCAGCGTCGGCACCTTGGCGAACCGGTTGAATGCCAGGGCCCGCAGGATCGAATCCGGCTCGACCCGGATGTCGTCGTCCATGAACAGAATCTGTTCGCAGTCGGTGTTCTTCAGCGCCTCGTACATCACCCGGCTGTAACCGCCGGAGCCGCCGAGGTTGGGCTGGTAGCGCACCGACAGCCGGTCCCCGAGCGCAGCGGCGGCCGCCGCGAATCCGGGATGGTCCTTGGCCTGCCTGGTGCCCTGATCGGAAACGATCACCGCACTGATCACCTCGTCGACCAACGGGTCGGAGGTCAGCGCGGCCAGCGCGCTGACACAGTCCGCGGGCCGGTTGAAGGTCGGGATGCCGATGGCGACATCGGCCCGCCCGGGTGCCGGGATCGGGGCGTACCAGCCGGCACTGTGCACGTTCACCTTGGTGTCGGTGGTGATGTCGAACCAGATCCACCCACCGTCCTCGAACGGGGCCAGATCGACCTCGAATTCCACCACGGCCGGCTTGCCATCCTCGGCACCGACCGCCTCGGTGCCGCCGACGGTGATCCGCGCGCCGGTGGCCTTGGAGCGGTAGACGTCGACACGGGCGGTGCCGCTCAGTTCGACGCGCAGCACCACCGAACCCAGCACCGACCAGCGGCGCCAGTAGCTGGCCGGGAAGGCGTTGAAGTAGGTGGCGAAGGAGACCTCGGACTCGGCACCGATCTCCAGCGTGGTGCGGGTCGGCGCGTGTGCCCGGCGCGCATTGGTCGAGGATTCCTCGATGTAGAGCTTGCGCACGTCCAGCGGCTCACCGGGACGTGGAAGGAGCACCCGCGCCAACAGGCTCACCGCGCGTGACTGCACGGAGTCGAGTGCACCGGACGGGATCTCGCTCATGAACTACTGCCTTCGTCGTTGTCACTCAGGGCTGCCCCGTCGCGCAGGTGCGGCGCCAGAATGTTGTCGTACATGTTGAGGGCACTGGCGATCGCCATGTGCATATCGAGGTATTGGTAGGTGCCCAGCCGGCCGCCGAACAGCACCTTGGCCGCCGCGGTCTCGGCCTTCGCCCGGTCCCGGTACCCGGCCAGCAGCGCGCGGTCGGCATCGGTGTTGATCGGGTAGTACGGCTCGTCGTCGTCATCGGCGAAGCGCGAGTACTCCCGCATGATCACGGTCTTGTCGGCCGGGTAGTCCCGCTCCGGATGGAAGTGCCGGAACTCGTGGATGCGGGTGAAGGGCACATCGGCGTCGTTGTAGTTCATGACGGGGGTGCCTTGAAAGTCCCCGCAATCGCGCAGAACCTCGGTCTCGAAGTCCAGCGTCCGCCAGCCCAGCCGGCCGTCCACATAGTCGAAGTAGCGGTCGAGCGGACCGGTGTACACCACCGGGGCGTTCGGGTTCGCGGCGCGCAGCTCGTCGCGGACGTCGAACCAGTCGGTGTCCAGGCGGACCTCGATGTTCTCGTGGTCCGCCATGTTCTGCAGCCACGCGGTGTACCCGTCGACCGGCAGACCCTCGTAGGTGTCATTGAAGTAGCGGTTGTCGAAGTTGTAGCGCACCGGCAGCCGGCTGATCACGGCCGCGGGCAACTCCGTGGGATCGGTCTGCCACTGCTTGGCCGTGTAGTGCTTGACGAAGGCCTCATAGAGCGGGCGCCCGATCAACGAGATCGCCTTCTCTTCCAGGTTCCGCGCCTCGGCCGTGGCGATCTCGCTGGACTGCTCGGCGATCAACGCCCGCGCCTCGTCCGGGCTGAAGTAGCGCCCGAAGAACTGCGACACCAGGCCCAGCCCCATCGGGAATTGGTAGGCCTGCCCCTTGTGCAATGCGAACACCCGGTGCTGGTAGCCGGTGAAGTCGGTGAACTGCCGGACGTAATCCCAGACCCGCTGGTTGGAGGTGTGGAACAGGTGCGCGCCGTAGCGGTGCACCTCGATCCCGGTCTCGGGGTCCGGTTCGGAGTAGGCGTTACCTCCTATATGGGAGCGCCGGTCGACGACGAGCACTCGCTTGCCGAGTTCGTTGGCCACGCGTTCAGCGATCGTCAGGCCGAAGAATCCGGAGCCGACGACGAAAAGATCCACGTGATCTGGTTCAGCGGTCATCGGCAGCAAGGGTATCCGACCGGGACCGGCCGACCCGAAATGTGTGAGCTGCCCGGCACCGCGTTGCGTCTCGGCGCGGGCGGTGACAGGTCGCAATTAGCTCACGATTCCGCATCGTCACTCTAGACCCAGTAGTCACGGCAGTACCATCAACACGTCGGCAAAGGGCGGTAACCCGGGCACGAGAACCGTTCGCGCCGACGCGATTAACCAGCACATATGCACCACACCCGGAAAAACGTAGTCCATGTATTGAGGAGACTTCCGTGCCGAACCGACGTCGACGCAAGCTCTCGACAGCCATGAGCGCAGTCGCCGCCCTGGCCGTCGCAAGTCCAGTCGCTATTGCCGCCGTTTCCGAACTGTCCGAAGCGCAGGACGCCCCGCAGCAGCGCGAGTTCGTCCACGCCGCGATGATCACCGATCTGCCCGGTGAACTGCTCTCCGCCCTGTCCCAGGGGCTGTCCCAGTTCGGCGTCAACATGCCGCCGATGCCGACCGGCCTGCTCACCGGCTCGCCGGCCGCCAGCCCGACCCTGGTCTCGCCGGGGCTGACCTCCCCGGGGCTCACGTCCCCCGGTCTGACCTCCCCGGGTCTCACCACGCCGGGGCTGACCTCCCCCGAGCTCACCACCCCGGGCCTGACCACACCGGGGCTCACCACACCGGGGCTGACCACACCGGAACTGACCACCCCCGGGCTCACCACCCCGGGCCTCAGCACGCCCGAGTTGACCACGCCCGGCCTGAGCATCCCGCCGGTCGGCGCGGCGGGCCCGTCGCTGACCCCGGGAGCGTTGTCGCCGGGAACGCTGTCGCCGACCTCGCTCACCGATCCCGGGCTGACCAGCCCGATCGGCCTGACCGATCCGGCGCTGACCGGGGCCGGGCTGGGTCTGCCCGGTGAGGTCCCGATCGCGGCACCCATCGGCCTGGACCCGATGGCGGGCACGTACCCGATCCTGGGCGCGGACCCGACGCTCGCGGCCATGCCGGCGTCGACCGGGGGTGGCGGCATCCTCGGCACCATCAACCAGGCCGCCGAACAGCTCGGTGCGGGCCAGGCCATCGACCTGCTCAAGGGCATGGTGATGCCGGCCATCATGTCGGCGGTCAAGAGTGCCGCGCCCGCCGCGGCCCCCGCGGCCGCTGCCGCCCCGGCAGCGGCGACCGAAGCCGCCGTCGGCGCGGCCGAGGCCGCCACCGGCACCGCCGCAGCAGTCGCTTCGGCGGCCGGGGCCTGATCACCAGTACCTGTCACCTAACGGCACCGCAGAAGCCAGCGTCGGCTCTGCGGTGCCGTTGTGCGCGGGCGCCCCTGGCGAAACTTCCGCCTCACAGGACCGTGTCGCAACACTAGTAACAGTGGGCTCATACGTAACATCAGCTCGTGCTGCGTCGTCGTCCTGCGCCATCTCTGCTGCTCTCCGCAGTGCTGGGCACGGTCGCCATCCTGCCGTGGGCCATCAGCGGACTGCCCGAAGATTCGGCCACCGGGGACTGGTCGACCGCGATCAGTCAGCAGCCCCTGGCCGAGATCGGCGGCGGGGAGACCATCCGCGAGATCCACCAGGACACTCCGTTCTCGTTGGTCGCGTTGACCGCCGACAACCTCGACGGAACCAGTGCGCGGATCCGCGCCAAGCGCGGGGACGGTAGCTGGGGCCCCTGGTACGAGGCCGAAGCGCTCGAAGGCGTCGGCCCGGAGCAACGCGACACCCACGGCACCGAACCGGTGTTCGTCGGGCGCACCAACACCGTGCAGATCGCGGTCACCCGCACCGACCCGGCCCCGCCGCCGGCGGCCAGACCCCGCCCCGACCTCGGCTACATCCCGGCCAACGTCGAACAGCCGCTGCCACAGAACGTCAACGCCGTGCTCATCAGCCCGCCGGAAGCGCCGATGGACGTGCAGCCGCCGCCCACCGCGGCCACCGTCCCCGGCCAGGCGCCGCACATCATCACCCGCGCCCAATGGGGCGCCAACGAATCGATGAAGTGCGGAAATCCCATCTACGACACCGGGATCCGGGCAGGCGTCGTACACCACACGGCGGGCAGCAACGATTACACGCCGCAGGATTCGGCGGGGATCGTGCGGTCGATCTACGAGTACCACGCGCGCACCCTGGGTTGGTGCGACATCGCCTACAACGCCATGGTCGACAAGTACGGGCAGGTCTTCGAAGGCCGCGCCGGCGGAATGAGCCGGGCCGTGCAGGGCGCGCACACCGGCGGTTTCAACACCGACACCTGGGGTGTGGCGATGCTCGGCGACTTCAATGCCGAACCGCCCACCCCGATCCAGCTGCGCACCACCGGACGGTTGCTGGGCTGGCGGCTCGGCCTGGACCGCGTCGACCCGCGCGGCACCGTGGCACTGACCTCCGCGGGCGGCAGCTTCACGCTGTTCCCCCGGGGCGCCACCCCCACCCTGCCGAGCATCTTCACCCACCGCGACGTCGGAAACACCGACTGCCCCGGTGATGCCGCGTACGCGCAGATGGACCTGATCCGCGACATCGCGGCCCGGTTCAATCAGCCCTCGGGGCCGCAGGACCTCATCGACTCGCTGCGCGGCGGCGCCATCTTCACCAAGTGGCTGGCCATGCGCAGCGAGTCCGGCCCGTTGGGCATGCCGAGCTCACCGGAGGCCTCCGGGCTGGGCGATACCCGGTATGTCACCTTCGACCGCGGCGCCATGTACTGGTCACCGGTCACCGGTGCACAGCCCGTCACCGGCGCCATCTACGAGGCTTGGGGCACACTGGGATTCGAGCGTGGTGCGCTCGGCCTGCCGACCAGCGGCGAAATCCAGGAGCCGTTGTGGATCAAGCAGAACTTCCAGCACGGCACCCTCAACTTCGACCGCGAGACGGGGACGATCACCCGCGTCATCGACGGTGTGCCGGCGGAACTTCCGCGCCCCGATCACTCCCCCGTGCAACTGGAGCGGTTCACCCCGATCAGCAACCAGGCCTGAGCCGATCTAGGCGAGCCACCAGCGTTCGAGCACCCGCGCCAATCCGTCGTCGCTGTTGGGCATGGTGACCTCATCGGCGGCGGCCAGCGCTTCGGGGTGCGCATTGCCCATCGCCACCCCGAGCCCGGCCCAGCGCAGCATCGGGATGTCATTGGGCATATCGCCGAACGCGACGATCTCGGAGGCGTCGATGCCCAGCGGACCGGCGATCTCGGCGATGCCGGTCGCCTTGCTCAGCCCGCGCGGCAGCACCTCGATCAACCCGTTGTTGGTCGAATAGGTCAGGTCCGCCTCGGATCCGATGTGCGGAGCGAGCGCGGCGGCCATATCTCCGCTGCGCGCACCGGCTTTGCGGATCAGCAGCTTGACCGCGGGCGCACTCAGCAGATCCTCCAGCGACACCTCGGTGTTGTCCGGGTTCAACCAGGCGTGCTCATATCCGGGTGAGCTGACGAACTGCGGGGTCGCCGCGTCGTGCGCACTGCGACCCACCCGTTCGACGGCCAGTCCGGAGCCCGGGATGACCCGCGCCGCGATTTCGGCCAGCGAGGCCAGCTGCTGCACCGACAGCGTGCGCGCCGAGACGATGCGGTCCGTCGCCGGGTCGTAGATCACCGCGCCGTTGGCGCACACCGCCATCGGCGCGAAACCGAGTTCCTCGACGATCGGCGGCACCCAGCGCGGCGGCCGGCCGGTGGCCAGCACGAAACGGGTGCCGGCATCCACCGCGGCGCGGATCGCCGCCACGGTGCGGGGCGTCACCCGCTCGGAGTTGTCGAGCAGCGTGCCGTCCACGTCGGTGGCGATCAGTGCGGGCAGCATCATCGTCGCCCGGACCGGTCGTGCTTGTCGAGCAATGTCTGCATCGCCGTCCTCAACTCCCTCATCGTGTGCTCCACATCCGGCGTCGGATCCATCGGCGGTCCGATCGCCGCGGTGATGGGAATCTTGCTGCGGCCCATATTTTTCGGGTGGTCCTTGGTCCAGATCCGGTGTGCGCCCCAGACGATGACCGGGATGGTGGGCACCCGCGCGTCGATCGCACGCTACTCCGGCGCCTCACCCGGGGCATCGGCCCTACGCCTGGCCGCCTTCTCGGCAGCTTCCTCCATGTCCATCCGGTTCGCCTCGGCCAGCGTCGGCGCGCCGCCGCCCAACCGGTGCGGAACCCAGAACTCGCCCTGCGGATGCGGGCCGTAGGACTCCTGGACCTGCTCCAACAGATGCGCCATCCGGTGGTGCAACAGCGCCGTCAGCTCGGCCGGCGGCAGGGTCGGGTAGATCGGTTCACCGACGGCGATCGAGATGGGCACCTTCGGCCGGCGCATGTTGCGCGGCTGTCCCTTCGTCCAGATCCGCTGGGCGCCCCAGATGATGTGCGGGACGATCGGGACATCGGCATCGATGGCCATCCGGGCCGCCCCGGATTTGAAGCCCTTGATCTCGAAGCTGCGGCTGATGGTCGCCTCGGGGTACACACCGACCAGTTCGCCGGCCCGCAGTGCCGCACATGCCGCCGCGAACGAGTCGGCCCCACTGGCCCGGTCCACCTCGATGTGGCGCAGCTTGCGCATGATGGGGCCACCGATCTTGTGATCGAAGACCTCCTTCTTCGCCATGAAGCGGACCTTGCGCCCGCGACCCTGCCGGTAGGCGGGCAGGCCGGCGAAGGTGAAGTCGAAATAGCTGGTGTGGTTGACGGCGATCACCGCCCCACCGGTCACCGGCAGGTTCTCCACCCCGGTCACGGTGAACTTCAATCCCTGCAGCCGCCACACCAGTCGGGCGGCTTGAATGACAGTCCCGTATACCGGCTCCACACGCCCCAGCCTAGTTCCACCGGCCCGCCTCGACGGAACACAGCGCCCGCAGCGGATAGACTCGTACCCGGACAACACCCCCTCAGGAAGGTTATTCGTGCAGGTCACAAGCGTCGGACACGCCGGTTTCCGGATCGATACGGAAGCCGGCAGCATCCTGTGCGACCCGTGGGTCAATCCGGCCTACTTCGCGTCCTGGTTCCCCTTCCCGGACAACAGCGCACTGGACTGGGCCGCGCTCGGCGAGGTGGACTACCTCTACGTCAGCCACCTGCACAAGGATCACTTCGACCCGGCCCTGCTGAGCGCTCACGTCAACAAGGACGCGGTCGTGTTGCTGCCCGACTATCCGGTGCCGGACCTGCGCCGTGAGCTGGAATCGCTGGGCTTCCACACCTTCGTGGAGACCACCGATTCGGTGAAGCATCGGGTCTCGGGCCCCAAGGGCGACCTGGACGTGATGATCATCGCGCTGCGCGCCCCTGCCGACGGGCCCATCGGGGACTCCGGGCTGGTGGTCTCCGACGGCGTCACCACCGCCTTCAACATGAACGATGCCCGGCCCGTGGATCTTGAGGCCCTGGACACCCAGTTCGGTCACATCGACGTGCACATGCTGCAGTACTCCGGGGCCATCTGGTACCCGATGGTCTACGACATGCCGGCGCGGGCCAAGGAGGCGTTCGGCACCCAGAAGCGCCAGCGCCAGATGGATCGCTGTCGCCAGTACATCGCCCAGGTCGGTGCCACTTGGGTGGTGCCCTCGGCCGGTCCGCCCTGCTTCCTGGACCCCGAGCTGCGGGGTCTCAACGACGACCAGGGTGACCCGGCGAACATCTTCCCCGACCAGATCGTCTTCCTCGACCAGATGCGCCGGCACGGCCACGACGGCGGCCTGTTGATGATCCCCGGGTCCACCGCGGATTTCACCGGCTCGCAGCTCAACTCGCTGACCCACCCGGTCGAGGATCCGGAGACCATCTTCACCACCGGCAAGGCCGATTACATCGAGGCGTACGCGCAGCGGCAGGCGCCGGTGCTGGCCGCCGAGAAGGCGGCCTGGGCCCCGGCGCAGGGCGATGCCCAGCTGGAGTCCCTGCGCGCCCTGTTCGAGCCGATCATGCTGGCCTCCGACCAGATCTGCGACGGCATCGGCTACCCGGTCGAGCTGCGGCTGCCGGCCGGTGACAGCGTCGAGACCGTCGTCGTCGATTTTCCGAAACGGGCTGTGCGCGAACCTGTTCCGGACGAGAAGTTCCGTTACGGCTTCGAGATTCCGGCCGAGTTGGTGCGCACCGTGGTACGCGACCGGGAGCCGGATTGGGTGAACACCATCTTCCTGTCCACCCGGTTCAAGGCCTGGCGGGTGGGCGGCTACAACGAGTACCTCTACACCTTCTTCAAATGCCTCACCGACGAACGGATCGCCTACGCCGACGGCTGGTTTGCCGAGGCGCATGACGACAGCGCCTCGACGACGCTGGACGGCTGGGAGATCCAGCGTCGCTGCCCGCACCTGAAGGCGGATCTGTCCAAGTTCGGTGTGGTGGAGGGCTCCACGCTGACCTGCAACCTGCACGGCTGGCAGTGGAACCTGGACAACGGGCGTTGCCTGACCGCCAAGGGCCACCAGCTCAGGAGCGCGCGAACGTCATGACCACGGCGGTGTCCTACGACGACGGGTTGATCCAGTTGGATCGCCAGGCCCTGACGTTGCGCCGTTACCACTTCCCCTCAGGTACCTCGAAGATCATTCCGTTGCAAGCCATCCGGGGTTATCGCGCGGAGAGCATGGGGCTGGGCTTCGACCGGTTCCGGATCTGGGGGCCATCGGATGACCCACGCCGCTGGCTGCCACTCGATGTGTGGCGGCCGATCAAGTCCACGCTGGTGGTGCTCGACGTCCCCGGCACCCGTCCCAGCCCGGCCTTCACCCCGCTTCGGGTCAAGGAATTCCTGGGCGTCCTGGACGCGCTGCTCACCGACTAGCGCGGGCGCAGCACCGTCGCCTCCAGCAGCGACTGCGCGCCCCGGATCGCGGACTTACCCAACGCCGTCGCGGCGCGCTGGAAAGCATTGGGTGGCTTGCCCACCCGAACCTGTACCGGGTCGCCGACGCTGAGCACACCCGGGACCGACACGTCTGCGTAGACGCCCAGAAAACGGTCGGTGCGCTCGGCCAGCACCCGGGTGAGGCCCTTGTCCAGCTCGACGCCGGGCTGCGCGCGGGTCGGGACGACGCAACGGATGGTCGGGATGGCGACCTTCAGCCCTACCGTGCCGATGCTCAATTCGCTTCCCACCCAGAGCGTCTCGGGGAAGTCCTGATCCTCATCGACGATATCGACCAGCACGTTCGGGCGAAACCTGCGCACATCGTAGGGCGCCCGGTCGGCGGACAGCTGGCGCAGGCTGGCGGTGCTCAGCAGGTGCACCGGGCTGAGGTCTACGAAAGTGCCCGGCGGCGTCGAAAACCGGGCCAGCGTGATGATGTCCCTGGTGGAGAACACCGACGTATCCGGCAGATCCTCGGCCGCACCCAGCCCGAAATCCTGGCGCACCTGGGCGGCCCGGTAGTTCGCCAGCGCCTCGGACACCGACATCCTGTGCTGGCTGGTGTCGGTCACCGGAGGCAGCGCCACCAACCGCATCTCTCGGCCCACCAGCTCCGACAGCGCCACGTGGATCCCGGGATCGTCACTGGCCAGCTCGCGGCCGTCCGGGAAAGTCACCACCACCGCCGGGACGTTGCCCGGGCCGGCCGCCGGGCCGGGTTCGGTGAGATAGCGTGCCGAGCACCCCAGCAGCACCGGGACCCGCCGGGCCGAGGCCGTCACACCTTTCTTCATGTCGCGGACCGCCCACAGCCGGTCCGCGTGCACGCCGCGGCGATCGATACGCACCTGGTCCACCCGGCCGCCACCCATCGACTTGACCGGGAAGCGCCACAGCTCGCTCACCGTCGGCACGGACATGGTCGGCCTATCCCGAAACAGTCTGCCGCAGTTCGGAAACCGCATCCGAGGCGGTGTCGTACACCCGCACCACCGCCTCGTCCCCAGGCGACAGGTAGGTGGACTCGCCAAGCGGGGTGTACCGGGTCGCGCCGATGCCGATCAGGACCCGTTCGGGATGTCCGGCGGCGACCATCAGCGCACCGACGTCCTCCAGCGGGGTGTCGGGTGAACCCTTCTGGTTGTCCAGCCGCTCGGTGATCCAGTCCAGCAGGACCTCACCGTAGTAGGAGTAACCGAGCAACGGGCTGTCCACGCCGTACTCGTGCTGTTGCCCGTCGGCGCCGTGCAGGTAGCAGACCAGCCGCAAGGTGGCCGTCGGACCGTCCGGGGTGAGATCATGGGCGTCGAAGAACTGCCGCGCAACACCTTTGGAGGCCGGCCCCCAGTTCTTCTTGTAGCTGATCTTCGGTGCGCCCGGACGCCGGATCGAGCAGTCGTTGAAGGCGCCGAGTGCGAACGGCTGCAACGACACCACCGTGTCGCCCCGCCACGTCGCCTCGCAGGCCAGCCCGACCTCGGGCTCGATCTGCAGGTTCAGCGGGGTGTCGCTGGCCGGCAGGGTGATCGCGTCCTGGGACAGCGGGAACTCGCCGAGGAAGGTGTCGTTGCCCGGGGCGTACCAGGGGAAGATGCCCTTGGGGGCCGACCCCTGAGAGGTGACATTGACGAAATCGTCTGCCTCCCCGGCCTGTTCGAGGTGACCTGCGAAGTTTCCCGCCACCCCGAAGCCGAACCAGGAGCGGAGTTCGTCGAGCTCGATGTCGATCATGGCTGCAACCCTACGTCAGTCGATGAAGGCCAGGGCGTCATTGGCGAGCCGCTCGCGCAGCACCGTCGCGGCCGCCCGGTAGTCGCGCGCCTCGGCCGGCCGGCCGAGCGCGTCGGCGGCCACGGCGAGCGCTTCGTCCACCGGACCGAGCATCAACCCGTCCACCCCGAGGCCCGCGATCTGACCCGAGTACGGGAGCAGCTCGGCGGCCCGCGCCGCGGTCTCCTCGACATCGCCCAGGGCCGCCGCGGCGTTGACCCGCAGCACCGTGTAGGGCACCCAGAAATACGACCGTTCGATCGGGCGGCGGTCGCACCACAGCTGTTCGGCCTCGGCGTCGCGCCCGCGGGCGATCAGCGCCAGCACCGCGGCGTCCAGCGCCGCGACGGACACCTCCCGGTAGAAGTACACCAACTCGTCGGCCAGCTGTCCCAGGTCACCCAGGCAGAACTCGCCGGTCACCCGCCCGACCATGGCCAGCTTGGCGCCGTTGGCCGCGCCGTTCTCCACCATCCGCGCCGCCAGGTCGGTGTACGCGTGCACCGCTTCGTCCAATCGGCCCGCCAGCAGATACATCCGGGCCTTGAACAGTCCGAGCATGCCCAGCAGGTGCACCAACTGGCCGGTGCCGGCCCGGGCCACCGCCAGATCGGCATGCCGTTTGGCCGTGGCCAGGTCGCTGCGCTGTCCGGCCGCCAACGACAACAGCCAGTGCCCGACGGCCTGATAGTCGGCCTGCTCGGTGGCCTCCGCGACGCGTAGCAGTTCCGCGGCCAGCGCTTCGCGTTCGGAGTCGAGGTCGGGGCCCAGCGCGCAGTAGGCCCGCACGTTCAGCGCGGTGCACAGCAGCCGCCCGGTTGATTCCGGATGCTGGGCATGAGCCCGGCGGGCCAGTTCCAGCAGTTCGGTGCTGGCCGCCAGCGCCCCCTCGGGATCGGCACCCTCCAACTCCACGAACAGCGCCTTGAGCAACCGGATCCGGTCGGCCGTGGTGATTCCGATCGCCGCCCCGTCGGCCAGGACCCGCCGCAGCAGCGCGATCATCTGGCTGTCCGACTCGTCGTACTCGCGGTCGCGCCACACCAGCGGGGTGTCCCACGCGGTGAGTACCCGCACCACCAGGTCGTCGCGCGGGGTGCCGGTCAGCAGCGCCAGGGCACCCTTGCACTCCAGCCGCGCCGCAACCGCGTCACCCGATTGGGCGAGTGCCGCGATCAGCCCGCACCGCGCCTCGATCTCACGGTCCAGCGCGTCCGCCCCGGCCGCCAGTTCCAGCATCTGCAGCACCGCACGCCACTGCCGGACCGCCTCCGCGTGGGCACCGACCGCGCCCGCCTCACGAGCCGCGACGGTGGCGAAAAGGGCTGCGACGGAGGCGGTTTCCTCGGTCGCCGCAGCGACCGCGTGATAGGCCAGGGTGGCCGCGTCGACCACCCGGCCCGGGGCGCGCAGCAGGTCCAGTACCGCACCGTGCCACCGCGACCGGCGCAGCTTGGAGATGTCCTCGTACAGCGTGTCGCGGACCAGGCCGTGGGCGAACCGCAGCCGGCGTGGTTCTGGCTCGTCGAGCAGCCCCAGCAGGACGGCCGGTTCCAGTGCATCGAGCAGCTCGTCGGGATCGCTGCGCGCCAATTCGGCCAACAGGTCGACGTCGATGTCGTGGCCCAGCACGGCCGCCCGGCGCAGGGCCGTGACGGTCTGGCCGGGTAACCGGGCGAGGCGCCGACGCATCACGTCACGCACCCCGACCGGCACCGACGCGCGCACCGCGGCCGGCCCCTCCGCCGCGATAAGCCGGGCCAGCTCCCGGACGAACAGCGGGTTGCCGCCGGTGCGTTCGCGCAGCAGCCGCAGCACCTCCCCGCTGGCCGAGGTGAGCCCGCAGTCGGCGGCCAGCGCCGCGGTGGCCGCACTGTCGAGCCCGTCGAGTTCCAGATGCGCCGCGGTGCGCACCGTCAGGGCCGCCCGGGCCACCTCCAGTTCGCCGCGGTCCTCGGACGGGCGGTAGGTCCCGATGACCAGGACCCGGCAGTCGCTGATGCGGTCGGCGACCAGCCGCAGCAGTTCCAGGGTGAGCCCGTCGGTGCGGTGCAGATCGTCGAGGATCACGGCCAGCGGTTCCCGGCGGGCCACCGCGGTCAGCACGTCGGTGACCGCCTGGCCCAGCCAGAACGTGCCCGGTCCGGTCGATCCGCCGTCGTGCAGCAACGGGGCCAGGGCGTGGCGGTCGGTCACGTCGGCGGCGAGTTCGTCGGATGCGATGAGTTCACGGAGCACCTCGGTCCAGGCCCAGCCGGCCGGGGCCCCGTCGACCTCCGGGCAGCGACCCGCCACGATTCGCCAGCCCGCCGCGCGCAACCGATCCGACGCCGCGGCGGCCAGGGTGGTCTTGCCCGAACCCGCCTCACCGCCGATCCACACCACCGTGGCGCCTGCGGCGGAGCCGCTGTGCGCGGCGGCCTCGATGGCAGCGAGTTCCCCGGCGCGACCGTAGGCCGCGTGGTCCGGTGCGGCGGTCGCCACCTCCGGCGGTGCCTGTTGCGGAACCGGTTGCGCCCGAGCAGGTTCCAGATGTTCGGCGTGACGCAGGATGTCGCTTTCCAGATCACGCAGCGCCCGGCCGGGCTCCAGTCCGAGCTCGTCGGCAAGGTGTTCTCTGGTGCGCCGCAACACATCCAGCGCATCGGATTGGCGGCCGGACCGATACAGGGCGGTGGCCAACAGCGCGGCGGCGGACTCCCGCTCGGGGCACCCGCGCAGGTGCCGTTCCAGTGCCGCCACCGCCGTGCCGTACCGCCCGAGTTCGACGAGCGCGGCGGCGCGGTACTCCACCGCAGCCAGTCGCAGTTCGGTCAGCCGGGCCACCTCCGGGGTGGCCCACATGGTGTCACCGAATTCCGCGAAGGGTTCACCCGACCACTCGGTCAACGCCTCGTCCAGCAGAGCCAGCCGCCGGTTGGGATCGTTGTCATCGTAGGCGGCAACGACTTTGGCCTCGAAACGCCACGCGTCCACGGCGTCGACCGGAAGCTTCAGGCAGTACCCGGGCGCAACGCTGACCAGGATGCGCGCCGGTGTGCCACGATGGCGCCCCGGCTCCAGTCCGCGGCGCAGATGCGAGACGTAGACCTGTAACGCGGCCAACGCCTTCGGCGGCGGCTCACCCTGCCACAGATCGTCGATCAGCCGGTCCACCGACACCGTGTGACCGTGCTCGACGACCAACCGGGCCAACAACGCGCGCTGCAGCCGGGACCCCAGATCCACCTGGTCGGCTCCGGAGAATGCCTGCACCGCCCCCAGCACGGTCACCCGAACCGCAGCGTCCATCGACATGCGCCCCCGCCGCCGTGGTGGTCAGTTACCGGGCTCCAGCACCGAGGTACCGACGAACGGCACCAAGGCATCCGGGACCCGCACGCTGCCATCCGGCTGCTGATGGTTCTCCAGGATGGCCACCAGCCAGCGGGTGGTGGCCAGGGTCCCGTTCAGCGTCGCCGCGATCTGCGGCTTACCGTTCTCGTCGCGGTAACGGGTGGACAGCCGCCGGGCCTGGAAGGTCGAGCAATTCGAGGTCGACGTCAGCTCCCGGTAGGTGCCCTGGGTGGGAACCCAGGCCTCGCAGTCGAACTTGCGCGCCGCCGAGGAGCCCAGGTCTCCGGCGGCGACGTCGATCACCCGGTAGGGCACCTCGATGGCGGCCAGCATCTCGCGCTGCCACCCGAGCAGGCGCTGATGTTCGTCCTCGGCATCCTCGGGCTTGCAGTAGACGAAGGCCTCGACCTTGTCGAACTGGTGCACTCGGATGATGCCGCGGGTGTCCTTGCCATAGCTGCCGGCCTCCCGGCGGAAGCAGGACGACCAGCCCGCGTAGCGCTTGGGGCCGCCGGACAGATCGAGGATCTCGTCGCTGTGGTATCCGGCCAGCGGCACCTCCGAAGTGCCCACCAGGTACAGGTCATCGTCGTCGAGGTGGTAGATCTCGTCGGCGTGCGCGCCGAGGAAGCCGGTGCCCGCCATGACTTCCGGGCGCACCAGCACCGGCGGGATCATCAGGGTGAACCCGTTCGCGGTGGCCTTCTGCACCGCCAGCTGCAGCAGGCCGAGTTGCAGCAGGGCGCCCCGGCCGGTCAGGAAGTAGAAGCGGCTGCCCGACACCTTGGCGCCGCGTTCCATGTCGATCAGGCCGAGTGCCTCACCCAGTTCGAGGTGGTCGCGCGGATTCTCGATGGTGCGGGGTTCACCGACGGTGTCCAGCAGGGTGAAGTCCTGCTCGCCGCCGGCGGGCACCCCGGCGACGATGACGTTGGAGACCGCCATGTGCGCCGCGGTGAACGCGGCCTCGGCCTCGGCTTGGGCGACTTCGGCCGCCTTGACCTCGTCGGCGAGTTCCTTGGCGCGGGCCAGCAGCTTGGGGCGTTCCTCCGGCGTGGCCTTGCCGACCAGCTTGCTGGCCGCCTTCTGCTCGGCCCGCAGGGTGTCGGCCACCGAGATGGCCGATCGGCGGGCGGCGTCGGCGTCCAGCAGCGCGTCCACCCTGCCCGGGTCCTCACCGCGGGCACGTTGGGAGGCGCGCACCAGATCGGGGTCGTCACGCAGCAGTCTGAGGTCGATCACGGCGGTAACCCTACTTCCGTTGCGGGTAAACAGCCTGCGCGGGCCACAACCGCATAACGTTACAAGCGCATCACTTGTCACACATCGTGACACGCCTGTCACAATGGGAGGCGATGTCGGACGCACCAGATAGCCACGAACCGTTTCTGTATGACGCACAGAAACCGGGATCTCGTTGGCGCCGGGCGCTCTCCGTGAGCCACCCGCTGAGCCCCACCCGCCGCGCGCTGTTGCTGACAGCGCTGGGCGGGTTGTTGATCGCCGGTGTCATCACGGTGCTGCCCGACACCGCGGTCGGGGGCCGGCTGGCCGGGCTGAACTCCGGGACGAGCGCGCTGGGCGCGCGTACCAACAGCACCTTCGACAAGGCCAAGAGCGGCGACTGCCTGAACTGGCCGGAGCGCACCCCCGACGCCGCGCAGATCGTGGACTGCACCACCGAGCACCGGTTCGAGGTGGCCGAGTCCATCGACATGCGGACGTTCCCGGGCACCGAGTACGGTCCCGACGCCGCGCCCCCGTCGCCGGCCCGGATCCAGCAGATCAGCCAGGAACAGTGCCAGAGCGCGGTGCAGCGTTATCTCGGCGATCGCTACGACCCCAACGGCCGGTTCAGTGTCAGCCTGCTGTGGTCGGGTGAGAAGACCTGGCGCCAGGCCGGGGAACGCCGGATGCTGTGCGGTCTGCAATTACCGGGCGCCAACAATCAGCAGCAGGCGTTCCAGGGCAAGGTCGCCGACATCGACCAGTCCAAGGTGTGGCCGGCCGGCACCTGTCTGGGCATCGACCCGGCCACCAATCAGCCCACCGATATCCCGGTGGATTGCGCCGGGCCGCACTCCCTGGAGGTCACCGGCTCGGTCAACCTCGCCGAGAGGTTCCCGCAGGGCCTGCCCCCGGAGGGCGAGCAGGACACCTTCGTCAAGGAGAACTGCTCGCGGGTCACCGACGCCTACCTGGCTCCGCTGGAGCTGCGGACCACCACGCTCACGCTGGTGTACAGCACGATCGCCTTGCCCAGCTGGTCCGCCGGCAGCCACCAGGTGTCCTGCAGCATCGGCGCCACCCTCGGCAACGGCGGCTGGTCGACCCTGCTGAACAGCGCCAAGGGGCCGTTGATGATCAACGGACGCCCGCCGGTGCCGCCACCGGACATCCCCGATGAGCGGCTGAACATCCCGGCCATCCCGCTGCCGCCGGTCGACACCTCGTCGCAGATCACCTACGGCCAGTCCGACAGCGGCTCCAGTAGCAGCAGCAGCGGTGGCAGTAGCAGCAGTGGCGGCGGCGCCGGCAGTGACAGCCAGCAGAGCTCGTCCGATGAGCATCTGCCCGGGCAGACCGGCCAGACTCCGGCGACCGACACCCCCGCCGCTGAAGAGGCCACCGGCGGCAATACCTTCCTGAACGGCCCGCCCCCGCCGCCACCACCGCCGCCGGCCGGTGCGCCCATGGAGGGTGTGCCCCCGGGTGTCCCGCCGCCGCCGGGTGTCGCCCCGCCGCTCGATCCTGCGGTGCCTCCCGGCCCTGCGCCGGTCGAGCCCGTACCGCCGCCACCGCCGCCGCTTCCGTAGTCGCGTGCCCGTATCGATGAGTGCGCAGCGGTTCGACGAACTCGTCTCCGACGCGCTGGATCTGATCCCGCGGGAGCTGGCCGCCGCAGCCGACAACGTGGTGTTCCTGGTGCAGGACCGCCACCCCGAGGAACCGGACCTGCTGGGGCTCTACGAGGGCGTCGCGCTGACCGAACGCGATTGGTCCTACGCCGGGGCGCTGCCCGATGCCATCACCATCTACCGGGGCGCACTGCTGGACATTTGCGACAGCGAGGAAGAGGTGGTCGACGAGGTGGCCATCACGGTGGTGCACGAACTCGCCCATCATTTCGGGATCGACGACGAACGGCTGCACGAACTCGGGTGGGGATAGCGGCGAGCGAAGCGACGGGGGACAGTCCGGGCGTGGGAGCCACGACCTGTCGGTGGGCGGTGCCAGAATCGATCCCATGAGCGCGACATGTCGGGAATGCGATGTCGAGCACGAGCATTGCCATGGGACGGTGATCATGCACGTCGGGGAACGCCCGGAGTGCACCGAAGCCGATTGCAGCACACCGGAAGCCGTGCACGACTACTTCATAGACTGCTACGCGGTGGGTTGCCGGTGCGCGGAGTCGTCCGAGGATCAGCCCATCGGGCCGGCGGTGTCCAGTGTCTCCTCGTCGGTCATGGTGTCCGTGCGGGCCGGCTGAGCCGGCGGATAGAACGGCGGGGTCAGCGGCCCCCAGCGCAGGCAGCTCCACCGCCCGTCGGCGAGCGGGTCGAGCACCACCGATTCGGTGTTGTTGAGGTGATGGTCCAGCGCGAACGCACTGTCCACACCCGCCAGCACCGAGGCCACCAGCCGGATAGCTGCGCCGTGGCTGACCAGCACGATGTCCCCGTGGAACCGGTCGTCGTCGAGGTGGCTTCGGCGCAGCTCGGTCAGCACCGGGATCACCCGGTCCAGTACCTGGCGTCCGGTCTCCCCGCCCGGTACGGGCACGTCCAGGTCGCCGAAATGCCAACTGCGGTACACCGACTCGAAGGTCTTGATGGCCTCGTCGTCGTTTCGGTTCTCCAGGTCACCCACCTGCACCTCGTGGATGCCGTCGAATTCGCGGGCCGCCAGGTCGAGATGGCCGGCGATCCCGGCGGCCGTCTCCCGGGCCCGGGTGGCCACCGAATGCGCCACCATCGCGATGGGATCTGTCCAGTCCCGGGCGAACGTCCGGGCCTGTCGATGGCCGAGATCGGTCAGCGCCGCGCCGGGCGGCAGGGTGTCGAGCCGGCGCTCGACGTTGCCGTAGGACTGTCCGTGCCGAACCAGCACCAGCCGCCCCGTCATGCCGAACCTCCCGTGCGTCGCGCCTGCAGCCAGCGGGCCGCCTCGTCGAACTCCGGCGGCAGCGCGCCGACGGCAGCACCGGTCGGCCAGGAACCGAGGTAGCGGACCTCGGCGCAGCGCCGGTGTAGGGCCTTGAGCGCCTCCCCGACCGCCTCATCGGCGATGTGGCCCACACAGTCGAGGAAGAACTTGTAGGTCCCCAGTTCCGTCCGGGTGGGACGCGATTCGATGCGGGTGAGGTCGATGCCGCGGATCGACAGCTCGGTCATGGCGGCAACCAGCGCGCCGGGTTCGTTGTCCAGTCGCAGCACCACCGAGGTGCGGTCGGCCCCGGTCCGGGCCGGGGGTGTCCCCGGCGCGCCGACCAGGACGAACCGGGTGCGCGCATTGGCCTCGTCGACGACGTCGGCGGCCAGTTCGGCCAGTCCGTACCGCTGGGCGGCCAACGGGGTGCTGACCCCGGCATCGGCGGCACCGGCGGCCACGTCCTGGGCGGCGGCCGCGTTCGAGTACGCCGGCACCAGGCGGGCGTCGGGCAGTTCGGCAGCCAGCCACTTGCGCACCTGCGCCGCGGCGACCGGGAACGCGGCCACCGTCTCGATGCCGGCGGCGAGCGTCCCCGGCCGGGTGACGATGCTGAAGGCCACGTCGAGGGTGTGCTCGGCATAGATCTGCAGGGCCGAGCCGCTGGCGAGACCGTCGAGGGTGGGGATGACCGAGCCGTCGATCGAGTTCTCGATCGGCACGCACGCATAGTCGGCGTCTCCGGTCCGGATGGCTTCCAGGGCGGCGCCGGCACTGTCGCGGGGCAGCGGGGTGACGTCGCGGTCGGGCCCGGCCGGCAGCATGCCACCGTCGATCATCTGCAGCAATGCCGCCTCGGTGAAGGTTCCCTCGGGTCCGAGGTAGGCGATGCGGGGCACCCCACAACCCTAGTGGCTGCGCGACCGGGCTCCGGGGTACGTAGGGGAAACCTTGCGCATCCCGCCGGTGCTGTAGTTAAGTAAGGCTTACCTCACTTACTGGAAGGCGGGCAGATGACTACGACGGCACCGACCACGGCCGAGCGGATCCGCAGCGCGTGCGCCCGCGCCGGTGGCGCGATGCTGGCGGTGGAGGGTCTGGAACCCGCCGCCACGCCGGTCCATCATCTGCTCGGTGACGGATCGTTCGCCATCACCGTCCCGGCCGACGGGATGCTGGCCGCCATGGTGGTCTCCGCCGGTTCCGCGGGCGTACAGGCCGTTCTGGAGATGACCGACTACGCACCGCTGCCGCTACGGGAGCCGGTGCGCTCGCTGGTCTGGATCCAGGGCCGGATGTTCCTGGTGCCCGACGCCGAGGTCGCCGGAATGCTCGATCTGATCGCCACCGAGAACCCCAATCCGTCTCTGCTGCAGGTGAACAACGGCAATGCCGACGCGTCGAAGGGGGACACCCCCTATGCGCTGGCCCGGCTGGAGATCGAATCGGTCGTGGTGGCCGATTCGACCGGTGCCGAGTCCGTGGGCATCGGCGCACTGCTGGAAGCCCGGCCCGACCCGTTCTGCGGGCTGGAGTCCTGCTGGCTGCGCCATCTCGAGTCCGCGCACCGCGAGGTGGTCGAGCGGCTGGCCACCCGGCTGCCCCAGAACCTGCGCGGCGGCCGGGTCCGCCCGCTGGGACTGGACCGCTACGGCGTGCAATTGCGGGTGGAGGACGAGTCCGGCGATCACGACGTGCGGCTGCCCTTCGCCAAGCCGGTCGACGATGTGACCAGCCTGAGTCAGGCCATCCGGGTCCTGATGGGCTGCCCGTTCCTCAACGGGTTACGCGCACGGCGAGTCTGACCCGCCCATTAGCCTGGCTGCGATGACCGCCGCCGACCCCGCCCACGCGCTGCCCTCCCCGCGCGCGCTGCGTATCGAGATCGTCGTCGTCCTCGCGGTCACCTTCGGCCTGAGTGCCTATGTGGCGCTGCTGCGGCTCATCGAAGCGGTGCTGCTCGGCCTGGCCGGGCAGACGGTGGCCCTCAACGAACGTCGCTCCCCGTTCGACCTGATCGACCTCGGACTCAACCTCGCCTCCGTGGTGCAGCTGATGGCCTGGGGGGCACTGGGCCTGTACCTGTTGTGGCGCACCGGGACCGGGCCGGCCCAGGTCGGCCTCGGCCGGTTCCGCTGGCATCCGGACCTGACCGGCGGCCTGGGACTGGCCGCTCTCATCGGCATCCCGGGGCTGGCCCTCTACGTGGCGGCGCGCCTGCTCGGGTTGAGCGCTGCGGTGGAACCGGCGGAACTCAACGACACCTGGTGGCGGATCCCGGTACTTCTGCTGGTGGCCTTCGCCAACGGCTGGGCCGAGGAGATCATCGTCGTCGCGTTCCTGCTCACCCGCCTGCGACAGCTGCGCATCAGTCCCGCGGTGGCCCTGCTCATCTCGGCGGTGCTGCGCGGCGTCTACCACCTCTACCAGGGCTACAGCGCCGGCCTGGGAAATGTGGTGATGGGGCTGGTGTTCGGCTACGTGTGGCTGCGGACCGGCCGGCTGTGGCCGTTGATCGTGGCGCACGGCCTGATCGACGCGGTCGCGTTCGTCGGCTACTCGCTGGCGGCCGGCGAGCTGGACTGGTTGAGCTGAGAACGGCCCGCCGAGCAGTACATTCGCAGTTGTGAACGACACCCCGCCGCAGCGTCCCGGGATGCCCCGGCGGGAACCGTCACCGCAGATCCGCCGTGATCCCCGCCATCGCCCGCCCCCGGTGTGGCCGCCCAATCCGCCGACACCCCGGCAGCCCCCGCCCCGGCCGGCTCCGCCTCCGCCGCCCCCGCCCGTGCAGCGACGGCAACCACGCCCGGCCCCGCCACCTCCGCCACCCCGGCAGCCGCCCCCGCGAGTTCGGCAGCGCCCGCCCGCCCCGCCGCCCGCGGTGGCCACCAAACGACCGCGCCGTGCACGCCGATGGGGCGCGCTGTTGTTGGCCGCCGTGCTGGTGCTGTTGAGCGCCGGCGCCGCCGGTGGGGTCTGGCTGGACACGAAACTGCCGCGCGCCGCGGTCCTGGCCGACTATCCGGACCGGCCACCGGCGGGACGCGGCACCACCTGGCTGCTGGTCGGATCCGACAGCAGAGCGGGCCTGTCGATCGGCGAGCAGGACGCGCTGGCCACCGGTGGCGACACCGGCAACGGCCGGACCGACACGCTGCTGCTGTTGCACATCGGCGCGCCCTTCTCCGGTACCCGGCCGACCCTGGTGTCGCTGCCCCGCGACTCCTACGTGTCGATTCCCGGTTACGGCGAGGACAAGATCAACGCCGCGTACGCGTTCGGTGGCGCACCACTGCTGGTGCAGACCGTCGAGCAGGCGACCGGGTTGCGACTCGACCACTATGCGGAGATCGGGTTCGGGGGATTCGCCGCGCTCGTCGATGCCGTGGGCGGGGTGACGATGTGCCCGGTCGAGCCGATCAGCGATCCACTCGCCGGGATCGAACTGCCCGCCGGGTGCCACGAACTCGACGGCCGCAACGCGCTCGGCTTCGTCCGATCCCGGGCCACCGCCCGCGCGGATCTGGACCGGATGACCAATCAGCGGGCCTTCATATCGGCCCTGCTCAAACGCTCGAGCAGCCCATCGGTGCTGCTCAATCCCCTGCGCTGGTATCCGATGATGGACGCCGCGACCGGCGCGGTGACCCTCGACCAGGGCGGGCACATCTGGGACCTGGCCCGGTTGGCGTGGGCCCTGAAGGACGAGCCCACCGCCACCACCGTGCCGATCGCCGAGTACACCAGCAGTGACGTCGGCTCGATCGTGGTGTGGGACAGCGAAGCCGCCGGCCGGTTGTTCACTGCGCTGGCCCAGGATGCGCCGGTGCCGCCCGACGTGCTGAACACCGATCAACCCTGACGCCGGAATTGCGGCCAGGAAAGCAGCCAGCAAACTTTTTCCACGCAATGTAAGCGTCGTCACACGGGTTAGGAATGGCTAACCTGAATAAGGGTCACCTTCGATGACACGCCGTCTGACCTGCCCTATTGTGGTGATCATGAGCGACGCCAACACCCACGACACCAAATTCAACACGCTGCTCCGCGAGCAAATTCGTAGCGAATTCACCGCCTCGCAGCAGTACGTCGCCATCGCCGTGTACTTCGACGGATCCGATCTCCCCCGACTGGCGGCGCATTTCTACGCCCAGGCGGTCGAGGAGCGCAATCACGCCATGATGCTGGTGCAGTACCTGCTCGACCGTGACCTGGACGTCGAGATCCCGGGCATCGACGCCGTGCAGAACCAGTTCGACACCCCGGCGCAGGCCCTGCGGCTGGCCCTCGAGCAGGAGCGCACCGTCACCGAACAGGTCACCCGGCTGGCCAGCGTCGCCCGCGAAGAGGGCGATTACCTGGGCGAACAGTACATGCAGTGGTTCCTCAAGGAGCAGGTCGAAGAGGTCGCGACGATCACCACCCTGGTGCGCATCGCCGAGCGCGCGGGCTCGAACCTGTTCCACCTGGAGGACTTCGTCGCCCGCGAGATGTCGGCCGCTGGTACCGATCCGGTCGCGCCGAAGGCCGCCGGCGGCAACCTGTGATCAGTCCCGCGCTGTAATCAGTCCCGCCCGGCTCCGGTGAGCCCGTTCTCCAGCCAGTCCTTGGTACGGCCGGGATGATTCGTGGCGACCCACGCCACACCCACATCCCGGCAGTACCGGACGTCTTCGTAGTGGTCGACGGTCCAGCAGTACAGCGCCCGGCCCTGCGCGGCCGCGCGATCCACCAGCTCCGGATGTTCCCGGAGGGTGGCGATGGACGGGCCCACCGCGGTCGCGCCGACCGTGGTGGCGGCACCTCCGCCGAGGAACCGCGAGGTCTCGCCCAGCAGCACGGTCGGCAGCATCGGCGCGGCGCGGCGAATCCGCCAGACCGCGGCGGCCGAGAAGGACATCACCACCGCCCGGGCCAGGTCCGCCGAGGCCGGCGCCGCGATGCCGTACCGGTGCAGCAGGGCGAGCACCTTGCTCTCCACCAGCGCGCCATAGCGCACCGGATGTTTGGTCTCGATGAAGATCTTGACCGGCCGCTTGGAGTCCAGCACCAAGCCCAGCAGCGCGTCGAGCGTCAACAGCCCGGTGTCGCCACCGGCACCGCTGTCCCGCCATCCGCTGTGCCAGGAACCGAAGTCCAGCTCACGTAGCTCGGCGAGGGACATCTCCGATACCAGGCCGGTCCCGTCCGACGTCCGGTCCACCCGGCGATCGTGCACGCACACCAGATGCCCGTCCCGGGTCAGCCGCACATCGCATTCCACCGCGTCGGCGCCCTCTTGCAGGGCCAGCTCGTAGGCGGCGACCGTGTGCTCGGGGCGCTGGGCCGACGCACCGCGGTGCGCCACCACGAATGGGTGGCCTGCCATGGCCGGTCTGCTGGTTCCCGCGCCCCCCGCACTCATATGGCTATGCTGCCGGGTTCCGGTCCTCGGCCTCAACCGCAGCGACGGGTTCCGGCGACTCGGGCTGTCCGGCCGACACGATCACCCACCGCTTCGCCGGCAGGTGCACCGGCGAGCGCTCGAAGCCCTCGAACACCTTCATGACCAGCAGCAGGGTCGCCAGGCCCAGGAGGTACGCCATGATGGTGATCACCGTGTTGTCGGCGATGCGCTGCGCGCCGGGGTAGAAGATCGTCAGGATCGTGGTGGCGATCGACGCGATCGACAGCAGGTAGCCGACGAACCAGGTGATCCACCAACTCACGATGCGCAGTCCCGACCGCTGTTCGGCGCGGGCCAACTCGATCACGAACACCGGCGCCATCACCAGATTCACCAGCGGGATCAGGCAGCCGGCCAGCAGTTCCCGGGGTGAGCGGGGATCGGGACTGCCCAGGTGCGCGTACGCCGCTGCCCGCCGGCCGATCAGCCAGTTCGTCAGCACCAGCGCGGCGGCGACCAGTGCGAAGAACGCGAACACGCTGGACGCCACCGGCAGCCAGGTGGCGACCGCGGCCACGATCGGGTTGAGCAGCGTGGTCCGGTTGATCAGCAGCAGTGCATACCGGATCACGTGTAGCAGCGCGGCCGCCCCGAGCCCGATCATCGCGATGAGCAGTGTCCGGCGCACGGCCGCCGCCGTAGGGGCGTTGCGTTGCGCGTCGGCCTGACCGTCCTCGCCCTGGTCACCGAACTGTTCGTAGAGCCCCCAGCGTGGAATGACGGTGTATCGCGGGGTGGGCCCCAACGGCGCGCGGCGCCGCCGCGGCGGTGGCGGCGCCCCCGGCCGCACCGCGATCCAGCGGTAGCCGGCCGGCGGCCGGCTCGGCTGCCCGCCCACCGGCGGGCGAGAGGACGTGTCCTGGGCGCTCGGCGCCAGCAGCGTGCCGCGGCAGCGCGGACACCACACCCGCTGCCGGTCGCGCACATTCCACCGCGTCCCGCACTGGGCACAGACCTGGATCACCGGACCAGCCTACGGCGTGCTCAGACGGTGCCCGCGTGGCCGTCGTCGGTGCTCACCGGTCGCCCGGCCTGCGCCCAGGACAGCATGCCGCCGGCCACGTTGATCGGTTCGAAGCCATTGCGCGCCAGGTACTGGGCGACCCGTTGCGAGCGCCCGCCGGCGTGACAGATGACGTAGAGGGTCGCGTCCCGGTCGATCTCGTCGATGCGTGCGGGCACGTCACCCAGCGGGATGTGCTGCGCGCCTGCGACGTGCCCGCGCTGCCATTCGTCGGGCTCACGGACGTCGAGCAGGACCACCGAGTCGTCGAAGGTCAGGGGCAATCGATCGACCTCGATCTGGGCCACATCGTCGTCAGACATCGCTCACCAGTCTGCCGTCCGGGCTCGGGCACCGGAAGTTCCATCGCGTCATGGGTCCATGCTGGCATGCACACCTGGGGACTGCACCGGATTCACATGCGTCACAGCCACCTGCGCGGCATAGCAATTCCGGGCTATCCACAGTTTCCACAGGTTCATCCACAGGCTGCGGGACGCACACGCCGGGTGTTTTCCTGGACTTCTGTCCAGCGCCTGTGGATAACTCGGGCGCGGCGACGACCGTGATCAACAGCTCCGGAGGCGGGACGAGCAAAACAGCCTCGGCGTCAGTACCCGACCGGGCTGGGATCGGCAGTTCGGATCGGCTAGATTCCATTGCCGCAATACCCTGTGGCGCCGGGCCGAGACGGCCGATTTCGCTACCGGCGGAACAGGGTTTATGATCGGCGTCACAACAATCCGTGTGACAGATCTCACTTGGGGGATCGCTTGATCGTGCAGGTCAGGAGCTTGTGATGGCAGCACACCCGCTCGGGTCGGGTTCAGCGGGAACGTCGGGCTGGCAGCCCTCGCACCCGTACACCAACAACCAGGTCGTCGCGCTCATCCGCGGCACTGTGATCGCACTTGTGCTGCTCGGCGTCCTCGCCGCCATCGTCCTGCTCTGATCCCTTCCCGGTTTTCCGCCGGTTCCCACCGGGGCACCCCGGTCCTTGCGATGCGCGCGGGGATGGACCAAGGTTGACGTCGAGCTTGTTGTCGACATGCGCGACGCCGAACTCCGCGACCCGTGACCAGGGAATCCATGACTAGGAAGGAACCCAGTGGCTGAATACACACTGCCGGAACTCGATTACGACTATGGCGCGCTGGAGCCGCACATTTCCGGGCAGATCAACGAGATCCATCACAGCAAGCACCACGCGACCTATGTGAAGGGGCTCAACGACGCCCTGGCCAAGCTGGAAGAGGCCCGTGCCAACGACGACCAGTCGGCGATCTTCCTGAACGAGAAGAACCTCGCCTTCCACCTCGGCGGACACGTCAACCACAGCATCTGGTGGAAGAACCTGTCCCCCAACGGTGGTGACAAGCCCGAGGGCGAACTGGCCGCTGCCATCGACGACCAGTTCGGCTCGTTCGACAAGTTCCGCGCGCAGTTCACCGCTGCGGCGAACGGTCTGCAGGGCTCGGGCTGGGCGGTGCTGGGCTACGACAGCCTGGGCCAGCGCCTGCTCACCTTCCAGCTGTACGACCAGCAGGCCAACGTGCCGCTCGGCATCATCCCGCTGCTCCAGGTCGACATGTGGGAGCACGCCTTCTACCTGCAGTACAAGAACGTCAAGGCCGATTACGTGAAGGCGTTCTGGAACGTCGTCAACTGGGCCGACGTGCAGGACCGGTACGCCAAGGCCACGGCGAACACCGGCGGGCTCATCTTCGGCTGAGTTCCACAGCTTTCCGCAAGGGGCCCCGCGCGCTTCGGCGCGCGGGGCCCTTTTGCACGCCTGGCCTGCAACTTCTGGCACTCCCGTCCTCTTGCGTGCTAACCCGCCCCTGGAGCATCCTGTGCATCACGACCCACAGCAGTGTCGGAGAACGATCGACAAACACTGTTCGGAGGCCCAGATGGACACCGGATCCGGCAGGGCGGTGGAGATCGCCCCGTTTCATTCGCACGGGACCCTGAAGGGGTTCGTGGTGTCGGGCCGCTGGCCGGATTCCACCAAGGAGTGGGCGCAGCTGCTCATGGTCGCCGTGCGGGTCGCATCGCTGCCCGGCCTGCTGGACACCACGACCGTCTTCGGGGTGCGCGAGGAGCTGCCCGACCAACCCGAGCCCGGCACCGTGGGCCTGGTCCTGGCCGAAGGCCCGGTGGTCGGTGAGGCCGCCGTCCCGCCCGGATTCTTCGCCGAGCATCAGCCACCCGCGCTGCTCATGTTGCATCCGCCGTCGGAGACCACCCCATCTCTGCCCGAATGCGCCGGGGCGGCCTCCGGGTGCGTCCTGCTGCCCGGAATTCCGCATCTCGGCCTGGAGCACCGGGCCGCCTGGGTGGAGGCCGAGGCCGACGGCACCATCACCTCCATGGTGAGCCGGGTCGGCGTGGATCCGATCAGCCACCCGGACACCGCCATCCTGGCGATGCTGCTCGCCGCCTGAGCCGCCGACGGCATCGTTTCAGCAAACGGCCCGGCAACATTCCATACCTATTTGTACGTTCGGCATGTGCCGAGTTCAGGGTTCGTGTTATACGCGCTGCGGCGGCACCAGATCCAGCCGTCCCCGGCTTCGCCGGCATCATCAGCAAAGGTCACGCGGGCATTTGCTGTGCAACGCCACGCACCCACCGATCAGCTATGGGGTTGCTGTGACAATGTGTCAAGATCTGCCGATCTGGGCAAAACAGCACACCCGTCAGTTTTGCATTCGCCAGCGACCGCCCTTCCTGCGGGATTGTGAGGTTGACGTGCTGCTACAGGACCCTGCACTGTCCCCACAGGAGGGGTACTGTTAGTTTTCAGTGGTTTGCACTTGGTTGTGGCGCTAACAATCGCTACGATGATCAGCAAATACGAACCTATTGCAGACAGCTCGTAGGCCATGTGGAGGAAAGTTAGATGAGCAAGACGTTCGCCGCCCGACTGAACCGCCTCTTCGACACGGTTTACCCTCCTGGACGCGGCCCGCACACATCTGCCGAGGTGATCGGCGCGCTGAAGGCCGAAGGCGTCACCATGTCGGCTCCGTACCTGTCCCAGCTGCGCTCCGGCAACCGCACCAATCCGTCGGCCACGACGATGACTGCGCTCGCCAACTTCTTCCGTATCAAGCCGGCGTACTTCACCGACGACGAGTACTACGAGAAGCTGGACAAGGAGTTGACCTGGCTGGCCAACATGCGGGACGAGGGTGTGCGTCGCATCGCCGCCCGGACCGTCGGCCTGTCCCCGGAGTCTCAGCAGGACCTGGCTCAGAAGGTCGACGAACTCCGTCGCCGGGAGAACCTCGACGGCTGATCCCCAGCGGGATCATCGCCCACACGGTGTCGTCGCGCGTCAGCGCGCCGGCACCGTTTTGCTTTCAGGACCGGGTGCGGGACGTGCCGGTCTGCGCCGAGCCGACCGGCACGTCCGCCGCCATATCGCGGAACTGTTCGGCGATGGCCAGAATCCACTCCCGGTCCGAGAACGTCGTCGGCTGGCGCAACCAGTTCAGCCCGGGGAACTCGGCATGCGCGGCGGAGTCGCGGCCCGCGAAGATCCACCCGGCGATGCCCCGGGCCTGCTCGTCGGCGGGAACCGGCGGCGAATCGAGATCGGCGATGTCGGCGATGTTGAGAACCTCGTCCTCGTCATCGTCCCGATGTCCCGTCTTGTCCGCGGTGCGCATCCGGACCCGTTCGGCCGCGATGGCCTCCAGGTACAGCGAATCCGAGATCAGTGACATCTGCTCGGCGACCCGGAACAGCAGCGGCCCGCGCGGACGCACTCCGATACCGACGTCGGGATGGCGGGTGTGCAGTTCGGCCAGTAGCGGCTGGATGGTCCGCAGTTCCCGGCGCGCGCCGAACCAGTCCTCGATGCTGGGCAGCAGCGAGCCGCCCGCCACCACCAGCATCGCGCAGCCCAGCAGGGTCGCCGCCGCCCCCACGCCGAGCACATCGGTGTTGCCCACCGCCCGCAACAGGAAGAAGGCGCTCGCCAGCACCATCAGCACCATGCCGACACTGAAGACGAACAGCGCTCGGCCGCGGCGGGTGCGGTTGGAATGGCGCACCCCGGCCCAGGCGACCAGCGTCAGCGCCAACAACACGTAGAGCAGCGGCAGCAGCCAGGCCGAGGAGCCACCCGGCGCCAGGTTGCGCCGCATGTACTCCTCCGGCGCCATCTCCGGTTCCTTCTCGGCCCGGAAGAATGCCACCAGCGTGGCCACCGCGATGACGAACGCGACCGTGTACTGGCCGATCGCGAGACGGCGGATGACGGCCGGTTTACGGTCCGACGCCACCGTCGTGATCATCACGCAACTGCCTGCCGCACAACCGATCAGAGCGACCTGGCTGAGCGCGACCGCCACGTTCGGCCACCCCAGCGCGGTATCGATCAGCAGGGTCAGTGGCTGCCAGTTCAGCGCTGCGACGATCCCCAGACTGCCCAGCGCGAGGATCATCGCGGTACTCACCAGGGATTGCTTGTTGACAAGCGCCCACCCGATTCGCAAGCCGGTCGCCAGCCCGAGCAGACCGGCGATCACCCAGATGATCAACCAAACGCCTCCCCGAGCCGCACCTGAACGATCGAGGACCGATCGGACGGCAGACGGCCGAGACGGTAGATCAACAGGGCCGCGAAATCCTCGGCCTCCTGCTCGGCCTCCTCGCCGGCGGGACCCATGCACCCGGTCCGCTGGTTGAGCATGTAGCCGATGAGATCCGACCCGGCCAATTCCATGCGTTCGCGGGCCGCCTCCACCACCGGGGTGCCGGCGTGCCCGAGCACCAGGTGACCGAGTTCATGGGCCAGGGTCCGGTCCCAGGCCGGCAGCCCCTTCTGGATCAGGAACACATCATGGTCGGAGTACTGGCGCCACTGTCCGCACACACCGGAC
This sequence comes from Mycobacterium sp. AMU20-3851, assembly GCF_043974665.1. NCBI lineage: Bacteria > Bacillati > Actinomycetota > Actinomycetes > Mycobacteriales > Mycobacteriaceae > Mycobacterium > Mycobacterium sp. AMU20-3851. The sequence continues at coordinate 173,033 of NZ_CP146371.1, read as the reverse complement.
GGCAGATCCGCCATCTTGATCTGGATGGGTCGGCCTTGATCTTCGGCGACCGCCTCGACGAGCCGAGGCAGCGACACCTCGCCCCGGCGCGGAGCGAGGTCGAGCACGGCGCTGACTGCGCGCGTCACGCGGCGACTGGCTGGCATGACGTCACTCCTTTTCCTTCATGTCCGATTGCCCCATCTTCGTCCGATCTCAACTATCCCGCGATGGTCCTTCCTGGACGGCGGAATCCGGTCAACTCGAGAAGCGCCCCGCGGCACCGGCCCGGATCGCGTGCCCGGCCCGAGCCTGCCGGTAGCCGATGACCCCGCCCGCACCGGTGAGCAGCATGATCGCGGTTGCTCCCGGGACCGCGACCGCGGCGACCTGACGAATATCGGCGGTACGCAGATATTCGCGGTAACCGGCGCGGTAGGACGCCGGTACGGCGACGTCGGCGTCACCGGACCGGGCCGGGCGCTCCGCCGGCGCGCCGGGTGTGACAGGGGGTTCGCGGTCGCCGTCGGAACCCGCCGAACCACGGGAGTGGGCGCCCGTCCCGCCCTCACCGATACCGGGAACGACCGGAGGCAGCACGATGGCCGGAAGCGCCACGACCGGCGCCGCGACGAGCGCGGCCGGCGGGTCCAGGGCGTCCGGCACCACCGGGACCACCGGATTTTCCGGTAACAACTCGGGCAGAGGTGCCGTGTCGAGCCCGGCAGGCGGACCCGGCGGCAGCGCCACGGCCAGAGTGCCACCGTCGTATCCACCCCCGTCGGCAGACGCCGGCAAGCCGAGATCCGGCGGGAAGGGCCACCACCCGCCGCACTCGTCGTCGGGTTCCTCCCCGTCCCCCGCCCCGTCCTCGCCGGGCTCGTCGACGATGTCCTCGCCGGTCTCCTCGATGCCGGCGGGATCGGCCACCGGTTCGCTCGCGACATCCTCCGGCGGGGCTTCGACGGCCTCCGGTTCGCGCTGCGAAAGTTTGCTGTCAAACTGGGTCCCGGCCACTTCGACGGGCCACGGGGTCCGCGCCGGGGAGTGTGGACCCGAGATGGCCGACCGGGGCCCGGTGACCGTCCGGGACGCGGTCGGCGCGCTGCGGCCGGGCCTACCGGACGATTCGCCCGTGGTCGGACGTGCTGCGCCGGCTCCGGATCCGTCGCCGCTGCCTTCGGGCTCGGCGACCGCCACCGCACCGGAGGTGGCCCAGGCGATCAACCCAGACGAGACGAGACAGGCAGCCGCGGCGACTCGCATGCGCGAAACCACGTCGTCACCACCCCTCACGGCGTCTTGCAGCGCTCCGGTAACTCGTTTCGGCAATTGTCGCACACCGTCGGAAAACTGTTTGCTGCCGGATGTAACAGACATCCCGGTGAGGGCACCGCCGGTGGTACGCGCGGTGGGGCGATAGTGTTGGGCGCATCGTGGTGCCGTGTTCACGGCGATGCGGATGAGATCACCGGGAGGCAATGCCGATGGCCCTGTTCACGCGACGCAAGAGCCGGTCGGCTCGTCGAGCCGAGGCCCGGGCGATCAAACGCGCTACCAAAACCAAGGCGAAACTCGAGGCCAAGCTCGCCGCCAAGAACGACGCTCGGCGTATCAAGGCCGACCGCAAGGCCCAGGCGCACGCCCTCAACGCACAGCTCAAGGCGCAGCGTGATTCCGACCGCGCGGCCCTGAAAGTGGCGCAGACCCAGCTCAAGGCCGTCCAGGAGGGCAAACTGCTCTCTCCGTTGCGGATCCGCCGGTCACTGACGGTGGCCCGGCTGCTGGCACCGGTGCTGGTGCCGGTGGCCTACCGCGGCGCGATCGCGGCTCGCGGACTGCTCGACCAGCGCCGCGCGGATCAGCTCGGTGTGCCGCTGGCCCAACTCGGCCAATTCTCCGGACACGGTGCGGTGCTGTCCGCCCGCATCAACGGCGCCGAGCAGGCCACCCGGCGGGTCGCCGAGAAGAACCCGAAGGACGTCGAGACCAAGCAATTCGTGACCGCCATCAACGATCGGCTGACCGATCTGTCCGCCGCGGTCGCGGCCGCCGAGAACATGCCATCCGCGCGGCGGCGCGCCGCGCACGCGGCCATCAGCGACCAGCTCGACGGCATCGACGCCGATGTACTGGCGCGCCTCGGCCTGGGCTGAGATGACCATCACGACACGAGTCCTGGCCGGGCTGCTGACGCTGATGTTGACGGCACTCGCGCTGGCGGGTGCGGGGCCGGCGTCTGCGCATGCGGCCCTGATCTCGTCCAACCCGGCGGCCGACAGCTCCCTGCCCACAGCTCCGGCCGAGGTCAGCGCCACGTTCAGCGAGGATCTGCAGCCCGCGTTCGCGGCGATGACGGTGGTCGGCCCGGACGGCAACCTGTGGTCCGCCGGTGACGTGCGGGTCGACGGCCCGGTCGCCACGGTCGGTCTTCGTCCGCTCGGACCGGCCGGCACCTATACCGCGAATTACCGCGTCACCTCTGCCGATGGCCACGTCATCAACGGTTCGTGGTCCTTCGATCTCACCGTCGCCCAAACCCCCGCCCAGGTCCCGGGGGCCCCGGCCGCTCCGGAACCGGAACCTGCCGCGGCACCGGCCACCTCGACCGACGACGGGCTGCCGATCTGGCCGTTCGCGGTCGGCGCGGTGCTGCTCGTCGGTGCCGGCGTGTGGTGGAGCCGACGCCGCACGTGACGCGGACCCGGCGGGCGTGCCTCGGAGCCCTCGTCGTCACGCTGAGCACCGTGCTGGCCTGGGCGCTCGCCCGTCCCGACCATGCGACGGCGGCCATGCTTGCCCGCATCGCCGCCGACGGCGCCGCCGTCGTGGTGCTGGGTCTCGCGGTGGTGCCGCTGCTGGAGGATTCGCGGCACCGGGCCGAGCTGGCCCGTCGCAGCGCCGCCGTGCTCGTGGTCGCCGGCTGGGTGTGGCTGGCGGCCGAGCTGGTCCGTCTGCTGACGACGGCAGCGGCCACCGCCGCGGTGGCGGTGACCGATCTGGACGTGCGCACCACCGGGGAATTCGTCGTGGCAACGGCGGCGGGCCGTGCCGATCTGATCTGTGTGGCGGCAGCTGCGCTGGTCGTCGGGTTGAGCATCGCGGCGCGCACCCCGCACGTATCCGTGATCGCCGGGGCGGCCGCGATCGGAACGGCGGCGCGGACCCTGACCGGGCATCTGTCCGAGAGTGCGCTCGGCGGCGTCGCGGTCACGCTGCACGCGCTGGCGGCCGCATTGTGGTGCGGCGTGTTGGCGGCTCTCGTGCTGCTGATCGGCCATCGCGGGCAGTGGGCCCGGGTGCTGCCGCGCTTCTCGGTGCTGTCGCTGTGGGCAGTGCTGGTGTTGCTGGTCGGGGGTGTGATCAGCGGGGCGCTGCTACTGGGCTCGCCGGGTGCGCTGATCGGCACCGGTTATGGCCGGCTGCTGCTGGGCAAGCTGGTGGTGACCGCCGCTTTGATGGCGCTGGCCTGGCAGAACAGGTCGCGGTGGCTGCCCTCGGCGCGGGGTCACCGGAGCAGCGCCGAGGTGTCCACCCGCCGCTCCGACACCGAACTGGCGCTGATGGCGGTGGCGCTGACGCTGGCCGCCGCCTTGGCGGTGACGGGTTAGCGGCGTCCCGGGACTGGCATGATGGGACACACTGCGCAACGAACTGCAAAGGAGCAGCCCCATGGCCGACGAGCAGGACCTTCCCGATCAGAAGGCGCCCGCTGAGCAGGTCCCGGCCACGCCACCGGCCGGCGAGGCGCCTGTGAAGAAGGCTCCGGCGAAGAAGGCCGCGCCCGCCAAGAAGGCTGTGCCGGCCAAGAAGGCCGCCCCTGCGAAGAAGGCGGCCGCGAAGAAGGCCGCCCCCGCCAAGAAGGCCCCACCGGCCAAGGCCGCGCCTGCCAAGGCGATACCGGTGGAGACTACCCCGGCCGAGGCGGCAGCGGTTGCCCCCGAGCCCACCGAGCCCACCGAACCCACCGCAGTCGCCAGGGAAGCCGCCAGAGAGGTTGCCGCACAAGCGAAGTCAGCGGTCGCCGCGGCCGTGCCGACGCCGTCGTCGCTGTCGACGGCCGGGCCCGATCAGTCCCGGCTGCCCCTCGTGGCGGCCATCGGCGTCGGATTGCTGGCGATCATCGCGGTCCTGCTGGCCCGCCGCAGCTCCGATCAGGACTGAGTCCACCGCGCGGGGCTTGACCCTCACGCGACGTCAGGCCCGATAGTCGAGCCATGGACGAGAGGACCGTCGGCAGTGTCGCCGCTCTGACCGGCGTCTCCGTGCGGACGTTGCACCACTACGACCACATAGGTCTGGTGACGCCCAGCGTGCGGACGGCTGCGGGCTACCGCGGCTACACCGACGCCGACGTCGAGCGGCTGCACCTGGTGCTGAGCTACCGCGCCGCCGGTCTTCCACTGGACGAGATCCGCGTCCTGCTCGACGACCCCGAGGTCGACGAGCTGACCAGGCTGCGCCGCCAGCACGCTCTGCTCCTGGAGCGGGCCGAGGGGCTGCAGCGCACCATCAGGGCAGTGGAGGAACTCATGGACGCACATCGCAGCGGTATCCAGTTGACCGCGGAGGAACAGGTGGAGATCTTCGGTACCACGGCATTCGGCGAGGACTACGCCATCGAGGCCGAACAGCGCTGGGGTGACACCGAGGAGTGGAGGCAGTCCCAGCGCCGGGCCGCGCAGATGACGAAGCAGGACTGGATCGAGGCCAAGGCCGAAGGCGATGCCCTGCTGGCCGACCTCGCCACCGCGAAGCGCGCGGGCGTCGCGCCGGGCTCACCGGAGGGCGATGCCCTTGCCGCCCGGCATCGCGCGGCGATCGAGCGCTTCTACGAATGCGGCGGCGAGATGCACCGCGGCCTGGTCGAGATGTACCTGGCCGACGCCCGGTTCACCGCCTACTACGACGATGTCGAACCGGGACTGGCGCAATTCGTCCACGATGTGGTGCTCGCTAGCATCATGAGGTGAGCATCGAACCCCGCGCGACCGCTGACCTCGTCGACGAGATCTACCCCGACGTCCGCAGCTGCGATCTGCAGTTGCGCAATTACGGGGCGGTCCCCGCATTCGCCGGACGCATCACCACGGTGCGTTGTTTCGAGGACAACGCCCTGCTCAAGTCGATCCTGTCCACCCCCGGTGACGGCGGGGTGCTGGTGGTCGACGGCGGCGGCTCGCTGCACACCGCGCTGGTGGGCGACATCATCGCCGGACTGGCCGCCGAGAACGGGTGGGCCGGTGTGATCGTGCACGGCGCGGTGCGCGATGCGGCCACCCTGCGCACCATCGCCGTGGGCATCAAGGCGCTGGGCACCAATCCCCGCAAGGGCACCAAAACCGGTGCGGGCGAACGGGACGTCGAGGTGTCGTTCGGCGGCGTCACATTCGTGCCCGGCGAGATCGCCTACAGCGACGAGGACGGGATCGTCCTCGTCGCCGTTTCGCCGTCCTAGCGAGGGTCAGGCGTTGACCGCCGCCCGGTGCTTGGTGAACAGCAGGGAGTCCTCGTCGACCTTGCCGTGCCGGATCAGCCGCAGGTCGAAGAAGTAGTTCTGCTTGAGCTTCCAGGGCGCCTCGGATCCGGACTTGGGCAGCGTATCCATGGCCCGGCGGAAGTAGCCCGGGGTGAAGTCCATGAACGGCTGCTCGTCGACCGCGTCGCCGGGATGCTGCGGCTCAACCCGGTCGAAGCCATTGGCATCCATGTAATTGAGGACGCGGCAGATGAACTCGGAGACCAGATCGGCCTTGAGTGTCCAGGAGGCGTTGGTGTAGCCGAAGGTGATGGCCATGTTCGGCACCCCGGACAGCATGAGGCCCTTGTAGGTCATCGTCTTGGTCAGATCGATGGGCTCACCGTTGCGGGTGGCGGTCGCACCGCCGAACAGCTGCATGTTCAAACCCGTTGCGGTGATGATGATGTCGGCCTGCAACTCCGCACCCGAGGCGAGCTTGATGCCGGTTTCGGTGAAGGTCTCGATGGTGTCGGTGACCACGTCGGCCTTGCCGGACCGGATGGTCTTGAAGAAATCGCCGTTGGGCGCCAAGCAGACTCGCTCATCCCACGGGTCATACCGCGGGCTGAAGTGCTTGTCGTAGTCGAAGCCCTCGGGCAGCCGCCGGGTCGCCATGTCCCGCAGCGCCTTCTTGAACACCTTCGGGAACCGGCGCGCCACCTGGTACTGGCCGGTGGCCATGGCGATCGCCTTCCACCGGTTGACCACGTGCGCGACATTCTTCGGTAGGTACTTGTTGGCCTGCGCGGCAACGGGATCCACCAGCGGCAGCGCTCCGATGTAGGTCGGTGAGCGCTGCAGCATGGTGACGTGGCCGGCGCCTTCATTCACCAGCGACGGAATGAGCGTGATGGCGGTGGCTCCGGAGCCGATGACGACGATCTTCTTACCGGTGTAGTCCAGGTCCTCGGGCCAGTGCTGCGGATGGATGATCTGGCCCTTGAAGTCCGCGGCGCCGGGGAACTCGGGTGAGTAGCCCTCGTCGTAGTTGTAGTAGCCACTGCACACCGACAGGAACGAGGCGGTGAGCTGTTTGCGTTCGCCGCCGGCCTCGATGTTGACCGTCCAGCGGTTGTCGTCATCGGACCAGTCCACCGAGGTGACCCGGTGCCCGGTGCGGATGTGCTTGTCGATGCCGTTCTCTTGGGCGGCCTCGTTGATGTAGTTCCAGATCGACTGCCCGTCCGCGATGGCCTTGGCCGATGTCCAGGGCTTGAACCGGAATCCGAGGGTGAACATGTCGGAGTCCGACCGGATGCCGGGGTATTTGAACAGGTCCCAGGTGCCGCCGATGTTCTCGCGGCGTTCCAGGATGGCGTAGCTCTTGGTCGGGCAGCGGTCCTGCAGGTGCCAGGCCGTGCTGATGCCGGAGATGCCGGCGCCGACGATCACAACGTCGAGGTGTTCAGTCATGGTACCGACGGTATCAACAGGGTGTTGAGTCGGTCAACGCTGTGTCGATAAAGTCGACACGGTGTTAAGGTAGGGCCCGTGTCCATTGCCAGCACCGGTCGCGGCCGCCGGGCCGCCCGTCCCTCGGGGGATGAGCGGCAGCAGGCGATCCTGGACACCGCGACCCGGCTGATCGAGCGGCGGTCCTTCGCCGACATCTCCGTCGACGATCTGGCCAAGGGCGCCGGGATCTCCCGGCCGACGTTCTACTTCTACTTCGCCTCCAAGGAAGCGGTGCTGCTGTCGCTGCTGGACCCGCTGATCAAGCGGGCGGACACCGGCTTCGACGACGCACTGGACTCCATGCCGACCGAACCGCACGAGGCCATCCGCCGCGGCATCGAGATCTTCTTCAGTTCCTTCGGCTCGCATCCGGCGACCGCCCGGGCCGGCGCCGAGGCGGTGAACAGCAGCCCCGAGTTCCGCGCCGTCTGGGCCGGTCTGATGCAGAAGTGGATCAACCTGACGGCCGCGCTCATCACCGCGGAACGTCAGCGCGGAGCCGCCCCCGAGACGCTGCCCGCGCTCGATCTGGCCACCTCGCTGAATCTGATGAACGAGCGGATGATGATGGCTGCCCTGACCGATGAGCGCCCCTCGGTCCCGGCGGACCGGGTGGTCGACACCCTGACCCACATCTGGCTGACCAGCATCTACGGCCCGATCGGCTGATCTGTCGGCACGGCATGCGAACATATGTTCGTGTCCGGAGGGCGGGTTGTCGACGAGGCCCATATCCTGCACGCCGATCTCGACTCTTTCTACGCCTCGGTCGAGCAGCGCGATGACCCCACGCTGCGCGGTCGGCCGGTCATCGTCGGCGGCGGCGTGGTGCTGGCCGCCAGCTACGAGGCCAAGGCGTACGGCGTCCGCACCGCCATGAACGGCGGCCAGGCCCGGCGGCTGTGCCCGCAGGTGATCGTGGTCCCGCCCCGGATGCGGGCCTACACCGAGGCCAGCCGGGCGGTGTTCGAGGTGTTCCGGGACACCACGCCGCTGGTGGAACCGGTGTCGGTGGACGAGGCCTTCCTCGACGTCGGTGGCCTGGGCCGGTTATCGGGCACCCCGGTGCAGATCGGGGCCCGGTTGCGTGAGCGGGTCCGCGTGGATGTCGGGCTGCCCATCACCGTCGGGATCGCCCGCACCAAGTTCCTCGCCAAGGTCGCCAGCCAGGAAGCCAAGCCGGACGGGTTGCTGCTGGTGCCGCCGGACCGGGAACTGGCGTTCCTGCATCCGCTGCCGGTGCGCCGGTTGTGGGGAGTCGGGGCCAAGACCGCAGAGAAGCTGCGGCTGCACGGTATCCACACCGTCGCCGATGTCGCCGAGCTCAGTGAACCGGCGCTGGGCACCATGGTCGGGCCGGCCATGGGGCGGCAACTGTTCGCGCTGGCCCACAACATCGACCGCCGCCGCGTGGTGACCGGGACGCGGCGTCGTTCGGTGGGCGCCCAGGGCGCGCTGGGCCGGTCCGGAAACGCGATGTCCGCCGCGGAGATCGACGCGGTGGTGGTGAACCTCGTGGACCGCATCACCCGCCGGATGCGGGCGGCGGGACGCACCGGACGCACGGTGGTGCTGCGGCTGCGGTTCGACGACTACGGCCGCGCCACCCGTTCGCACACGCTGGCCCGCGCCACCGCCTCCACCGAGACGGTGCTCGCCGCGGCCCGCGAGCTGGTGGCCGCCGCCGGCCCGCTGATCGCCGACCGCGGGCTGACCCTGGTGGGTTTCGCGGTGGCCAATATCGACCGGGACGGCGCGGCTCAACTCGAACTTCCCTTCGCAGGCCCGGCGGATCCGATCGCGCTCGACGCCGCCGTGGACATGGTGCGGCAGCGGTTCGGCAATGCCTCGGTGACGCGCGGGGTGCTGCTGGGCCGCGACCCGGGCCTGGAGATGCCGATGCTGCCGGATTGAGTAGTTTCGCTCATCCGGCCGGCGCGACCCTGCGGCACGCTGGCCGACATGAACGCATTCAGCGACACAGCCAGGGTCACCGCGGCATTTTCGCTACAGGCCACCATCGCCTTCGGCGTCAGCTTCATCGGCGTCCTGGGCGGCATCGTCTTCCTGCCACTCGACATCTGGCAGCGGCTCTTCCTGAGCATGTCCGTGCTGTTCCTGGTCACCAGCGCCTTCACCCTGGCCAAGGTGATCCGCGATCAGCAGGAATCGGCCACCGTGCACGCGCGTCTCGACGAGGCGCGGATGGAACGGCTTATCGCCGAACACAATCCGTTCACCTCAGCCACCTGAATCAGTGCGCCCACTCCAGCAGCCGGTCCGCCGACCAGGTATTGATGATGCGCTCGGTCGGCACCCCGGCGTCCAGCGCGCGCTGGGCGCCGTAGCCCAGGAAGTCGAGTTGGCCGGGCGCGTGGGCATCGGTGTCGATGGAGAAGTCACAACCGATCTCCAATGCCAGATTCAGCAACCGGGTCGGTGGGTCACGACGCTCGGGCCGCGAATTGATCTCCACCGCAACGCCGTTGTCCCGGCAGGCGGTGAAGACCGTCTCGGCGTCGAAGGCCGATTCCGGCCGGATGCCGCGGTTGCCGGCCACCAGCCGGCCGGTGCAGTGGCCCAGGATGTCAGCCTGCCCGCCGGACACCGCGCGCACCATCCGGCGGGTCATGGCCGGAGCATCCATCTTCAGCTTGGAATGCACGCTGGCCACCACGATATCCAGGCGCTCCAGCAGTTCGGGGTCCTGGTCCAGGGTTCCGTCATCGAGGATGTCGACCTCGATCCCGGTCAGGATCTGCATCGAAAATCGTCCGCGCAGTTCGTCGATCACGTCCAGCTGCTGGCGTAGCCGCTCCGGGGACAGCCCATTGGCCACCGTCAGCCGGGGTGAATGGTCGGTCAGCGCGCAGTACTCGTGGCCCAGTTCCTGCGCGGCTTCCATCATCTCCGCGATCGGGGCCGAGCCGTCCGACCAGTTCGAGTGCAGGTGCAGATCGCCTTTGAGGGCGGTCCGGATCTCGCCTCCACCGAGGTCGGTTGCCGCCTCCCGCAGCGCCACCAGGGTGTCGGGTTCGCGGCCCGCCCACGCCTGCTCGATGACCGTCGCGGTCTTGGGCCCGATGCCCGGCAAGGTCTGCCAGCTGTTGGTCTTGCCGACCCGCTCGCGATGTTCGGGCGTCATGGCCTCGATGACGTCGGCGGCGTTGCGGTAAGCCATCACCCGGCGGGAGTCTTCCCGGGCCCGGTCCTTGTAGTACGCGATGCGGCGGAGTGCGCGCACGGGGTCCAAAGGCTCCATGCTCTCAGTGTGCCCGGGGTCCGGGCAGATCACACACGTCGCCAGGCGGGGTCGCGCCCGCTCAACGCGAGCGCCCGATCGAACTCGCTCTCGTCGCTTCCGACGTCGACCGCGGGACCGAAGAGTCCTTCCACCGGGCCCGCCGCGGTGAAAGCGGTCAGGTGCTCCAGTAATGCCGCGGCGGTGTCGGCGTCAACGACGTAGGGCTGCCCGGTGGCGACCGCGACATCCCAGCCGTGCACCACCACCTCGGTCAGGGCCACGAGTCCGCACACCTCCCCCGGGAGGTCGACCCCACCGACGCGGGTCATCCCTTCCCAAGCCTGCGTCGCCTGCCATGCCGCGGCGAGCGCGGCGAGGCGGGCGGGATACCGGTCGCGCCAGCCCTCCTCCAGGCGGTAGCCGTTCTCGCCGGGCTGGGTGTCGGTCAAGCCGCCCAGATTCTTGGCCGCCGCCGCCCCGAAGGCCGGTGCCAACTCGCCGAGGTGCGCGGCCATCTCACCTACCGACAGGTCCGTGCAGGGGGTCGGCCCGTCGAGTTGTTCCGCACGGATGCCGATGAGCACCTCGGCGGTCCGCGCGCATGCCGTCGTCATGTCGATCATGCCGGTACCGACTCGCGACGGACGAAGAACTCATCGCCACGGTGTCCCAGGAATTTCTCGGCAACCGGGACTAGTTTCCCAGGTGTGGACTTCGCCTTCAAAACCTCACCGCAGAACACGACCTGGTCCGACATGCTGGCCATCTGGAAGGCCGCGGACGATATCGACGTCTACCGATCCGGGTGGACCTTCGACCACTTCTATCCGATCTTCTCCGACTCGACCGGGCCGTGCCTGGAGGGCTGGACCACCCTGACGGCACTGGCCCAGGCCACCGAGCGGCTCCGGGTGGGCGTGCTGGTGACCGGTATCCACTACCGCCACCCGGCCGTGCTGGCCAATATGGCCTCGGCGCTGGACATCATCTCGGGCGGCCGCCTGGAGCTCGGTATCGGCGCCGGCTGGAACGAGGAGGAGTCCGGCGCCTACGGCATCGAACTGGGCAGCATCAAGGAACGTTTCGACCGCTTCGAGGAGGCCTGCGAGATCCTCAAGGGCCTGCTCAGTCAGGAGACCACCACGTTCGACGGAAAGTTCTATCAGCTCAAGGACGCCCGTAACGAACCCAAGGGGCCGCAACAGCCGCATCCACCGTTCTGCATCGGCGGCAGCGGAGAGAAGCGCACCCTCAAGATCACCGCCAAGTACGCCGATCACTGGAATTTCGTCGGCGGCCCGCCGGAGGAGTTCGCGCGCAAGCGCGACGTGCTGGCCGCGCACTGCGCCGATATCGGCCGGGATCCGAAGGAGATCACCCTGTCCGCGCACGTCCGGCTGGACGCCGACCGCGACTACGCCAAGGTGATCGAGGAAGCGGCCGCGCTGGGCGCCGAGGGCTTGGATCTGGCGATCATCTACCTGCCGCCGCCGTATGACACCGCGGTCCTGGAGCCCCTCGCCGAGGCCATCCGCGATTCCGGGCTCGCCACCGGCACCAAGAACTGACGGTCACGAAATAATCACGATTTGGCAAACGGCTGCCGCGGGTGTCGCCAGCACCGGGACCTCGCGGCAGTCCGGCCGATCAGACGCCGTAGCGCAGTAACTCGGCGGGTGTGATCAGACGCTCGTGCTTAGCTGGAAACTCCCGGCTTCGCATCGGATGACGGAGCCATGACCAGGCGATTCGGCTCATCCGGGACCGTGAATTGGGATTGTTGTACACGGCAGAACTCCTGCGGTCGGGCGTTTAGCTGCACCGTGGGGTCACTTTACCCGCACGACCCCTGCGCCACCATTAGATACCTGTGACGCGGCTAACACCACGAGGCGCGCCGACCGAAAAATCTGATGTTTCTGCCGTGACAGACGTTGCTGGTGTGCCTACCGCTGCGGCGCGGCCGTCGGCTCGATCGGACGCGGCAGCGCCGACTCACCCATCAGGTAACGGTCCACCCCGGCGGCCGCAGCCCGGCCCTCGGCGATCGCCCACACGATCAGGGACTGCCCGCGACCCATGTCTCCGGCCACGAAGACACCGGGGATGTTGGTCTGGAAGTCCTTGTCGCGGCCAACGTTGCCGCGGTCGGTCAGCTCCACGCCCAGATCGGTCAGCAGACCCTCCCGTTCGGGGCCGACGAAGCCCATCGCCAGGAACACGATGTCGGCGTCCAGGTCGAAATCGGACCCCTCGACCTTCTCGAACTTGCCGGCCTTCATCTCGACCTCGTGCACCCTCAGCGAGGACACCCGCCCATCAGTGCCGACGAACTGCTCGGTGTTCACCGAGAACACCCGCTCGCCACCCTCTTCATGTGCCGAGGCCACCCGGAACATCAGCGGGTAGGTCGGCCACGGGGTCGATTCGGCACGCGTCTCCGGGGGACGGGGCATGATCTCGAACTGGTGCACGCTCGCCGCACCCTGACGGTGCGCGGTGCCCAGGCAGTCCGCCCCGGTGTCGCCGCCACCGATGATGACGACCTTCTTGCCCTTGGCGGTGATCGGCGGCTCGCCGTCCGGGCCCGCCACATCGTCACCCTGCTGCAGCTTGTTGGCCCACGGCAGGTACTCCATGGCCTGGTGGATGCCGTCGAGCTCGCGGCCCGGGATCGGCAGATCGCGCCAGGCGGTCGCACCGCCGGCGAGCACCACGGCGTCGAATTCTTCGTCCAGCTGCTCGACGGTGATGTCCACGCCGACGTTGACGCCGGTGCGGAACTGGGTGCCCTCGGCCTTCATCTGATCCAGACGACGGTCGATGTGGCGCTTTTCCATCTTGAACTCGGGGATGCCGTAGCGCAGCAGGCCACCGATCCGGTCGGCACGCTCGAACACCGTGACCGAGTGCCCGGCCCGGGTCAACTGCTGGGCGGCAGCCAGACCGGCGGGTCCGGAGCCGACGACGGCGACCTTCTTCATCGTGCGCACCGTGGGGATCACCGGGGCGACCCAGCCGTTGTCCCAAGCGTGGTCGATGATCTCCACCTCGACCTGCTTGATCGTCACCGCGTCCTGGTTGATCCCCAGCACACACGCCGCCTCGCACGGTGCCGGGCACAGCCGGCCGGTGAACTCCGGGAAGTTGTTGGTGGCGTGCAACCGCTCGATGGCATCGCGCCAACGGTCCCGGTACACCAGGTCGTTCCACTCGGGAATCAGGTTCCCCAGCGGACAGCCGTTGTGGCAGAAAGGAATACCACAGTCCATGCACCGCGAGGCCTGATCCTTCAGGGTCTCGTCGGAGAACTCCTCGTAGACCTCTTTCCAGTCCTTGAGGCGCAGATCGACGGGCCGCCGGGCCGGGGTCTGCCGGGCGGTGTGCTTGAGGAAACCGTTCGGATCAGCCACGAGCGGCCGCCATGATCGCGTGGTTCACGTCTTCGCCGGCGGCTTCGGCCTCCGAGATCGCGCTCAGCACCCGCTTGTAGTCACGGGGCATCACCTTCACGAAGTGGCCCTGCTGCGCCGGCCAGTCCGCCAGGATCCGCCGGCCCACTGCCGAATCCGTGGCGTCGACATGCGCCACGATCATTTCCCGCAGCCATTCGGTGTCGCCATCGTCCACTCTGTCAAGATCGACCATCTCTCCGTTCACGTTGCCCGGCAGAGCGCCGTCCGGGTCGTAGACAAACGCGACACCACCGGACATGCCTGCCGCGAAGTTCCGGCCGGTCCGGCCCAGGATCACCACCCGACCGCCGGTCATGTACTCGCAACCGTGGTCACCGACGCCCTCGACCACCGCGTGCGCGCCGGAGTTGCGGACCGCGAACCGCTCGCCGACCACGCCGCGCAGGTAGGCCTGCCCGCTGGTCGCGCCGAAGAGGATCACGTTGCCGCCGATGATGTTGTCTTCTGCGACATAGGCACTGGGCGCCTTGTCGGACGGCCGGACCACGATCCGACCTCCTGAAAGCCCCTTGCCGACGTAGTCGTTGGCATCGCCGTACACCCGCAGCGTGATACCGCGCGGCACGAATGCGCCGAAGCTGTTCCCCGCCGACCCCTCGAAGGTGATATCGATCGTGCCATCCGGAAGACCCTGGGCACCATAGGCTTTGGTGACCTCGTGGCCGAGCATCGTTCCCACGGTGCGGTTCACGTTGGCGATCTTGGTGGTGAATCGCACCGGCGAACCGTCGTCGATCGCTTCCCGGCATTGCACGATCAGCTGCTGATCCAGCGCCTTGTCCAGACCGTGGTCCTGCTGCGAGCTGCAGTACAGATCCTGGTTCATGAACGCCGACTCGGGCTCGTGCAGCACCGGCGTCAGATCGAGCTTGTGCGCTTTCCAGTGCGCGGCGGCCTGCGTGGTGTCCAGCGCGCCGACCTGGCCGACCATCTCGTTGATGGTGCGGAAGCCCAACTGCGCCATGAGTTCCCGGACCTCTTCGGCGATGAAGAGGAAGAAGTTCTCGACGAACTCCGGCTTGCCGTTGAAACGCTCACGCAACACCGGATTCTGGGTTGCCACACCCACCGGGCAGGTGTCCAGGTGGCAGACCCGCATCATGATGCAGCCCGAGACCACCAGCGGCGCAGTGGCGAAGCCGAACTCCTCGCCGCCGAGCAGCGCGGCGATCACCACGTCGCGACCGGTCTTGAGCTGGCCGTCGACCTGCACCACGATGCGATCACGCAAGCCGTTGAGCAGCAGCGTCTGCTGCGTCTCGGCCAGGCCGAGCTCCCACGGGGCGCCGGCATGCTTCTGCGAGGTCAGCGGGGTGGCGCCGGTACCGCCGTCGTGCCCGGAGATGAGCACCACATCGGCGTGCGCCTTGGAAACGCCGGCCGCGACGGTGCCCACCCCGTTCTCGCTCACGAGTTTCACGTGGATACGAGCGGCCGGGTTGGCGTTCTTCAGGTCGTGGATCAGCTGGGCCAGATCCTCGATCGAGTAGATGTCGTGGTGCGGTGGCGGGGAGATCAGGCCGACACCCGGCGTGGAGTGCCGGACCTCGGCGACCCACGGGTACACCTTGTGCCCCGGGAGCTGACCGCCCTCACCGGGCTTGGCACCCTGGGCCATCTTGATCTGGATGTCGGTGCAGTTGGTCAGGTAGTGCGAGGTCACGCCGAAGCGGCCGGAGGCCACCTGCTTGATGGCACTACGGCGCCAATCGCCGTTCTCGTCGGGCTCGAAGCGGTCCACGCTCTCGCCGCCCTCGCCGGAGTTGGACCGGCCGCCGAGCCGGTTCATCGCGATCGCCAGCGTCTCGTGCGCCTCGGCCGAGATCGAGCCGTAGCTCATCGCGCCGGTCGAGAACCGCTTGACGATCTCGCTGGCCGGCTCCACCTCGTCCAGCGGAACCGGTTCTCGGACACCGTCTTTGAACTTCAGCAAGCCGCGCAGCGAGGCCATCCGCTCGCTCTGGTCGTCGACCAGCTTGGTGTACTCCTTGAACACCGAGTACTGCCCGGTGCGGGTGGAGTGCTGCAGCTTGAACACGGTGTCCGGGTTGAACAGGTGGTACTCACCCTCCCGGCGCCACTGGTACTCGCCGCCCACCTCGAGCTCGCGGTGCGCCCACTCGTCGGGCCGGTCCAGGTAGGCCAGCTCGTGCCGGGCCGCGACATCGGCGGCAATGTCGTCGAGGTCGATTCCGCCTGTGGGGCAGTGCAATCCGGAGAAGTACTCGTCGAGCACACGCTGGTTGATACCGATGGCCTGGAACAGCTGGGCGCCGGTGTAGGAGGCCAGGGTGGAGATGCCCATCTTGGACATCACCTTCAGCACACCCTTGCCGGCCGCCTTGACGTAGTTGGCCTTGGCCTGATCACTGGTCAGCCCGGTGATGACGCCGCGGTCGATCATGTCGTCGATGGACTCGAAGGCCATGTACGGGTTGATCGCCGCCGCACCGAAGCCGCACAGCATCGCCATGTGGTGCACCTCGCGGGCGTCGCCGGATTCGACGACCAACCCGACCTGGGTGCGGGTGCGCTCCCGGACCAGGTGATGGTGCACGGCGGCCACCGAGAGCAGGGACGGGATCGGGGCCAGCCACTCGTTGGACTCCCGGTCGGACAGCACGATGATGCGCGCGCCGTTGCGGATCGCCTGGGAGACCTTGGTACGGACGTCCTCCAGCGCGCGGCGCAGGCCCGCTCCGCCGTCGGACACCGGGTACAGGCAGCTGACCACGGCGGCCCGCATGCCGTGCTTGTGGCCGCGGATCTCGTGATCGGGGTCCACGTCGATGAGCTTGGACAGGTCGGCGTTGCGCAGGATCGGCTGCGGCAGCACGATCTGGCGGCACGAGTTCTGGTCCGGGTTGAGCAGGTCACCCTCGGGGCCGACGGTGCCCTGCAGACTGGTCACCACTTCCTCGCGGATGGCGTCCAGCGGCGGGTTGGTCACCTGGGCGAACAACTGCTGGAAGTAGTCGTAGAGCATCCGCGGCCGCGCCGACAGCACGGCGATCGGGGTGTCGGTGCCCATCGATCCCAGCGCCTCGGCGCCGGTGCGCGCCATCGGCGCGACGAGCAGGTTCAGTTCCTCGTAGGTGTAACCGAATGCCTGCTGACGCAACACCACCCGGTGATGTGGCATCTTGACGTACTTACCGGGGGGCAGTTCGTCGACGTGGAACAGTCCGGCGTCCAGCCACTCCTGGTACGGCTGCGCGGCGGCCAGCTCGGACTTGATCTCCTCGTCGGAGACGATGCGGCCCTGCGCGGTGTCCACCAGGAACATCCGGCCCGGCTGCAGTCGGATCTTCTTGACCACGGTGGACGGATCGAGGTCCAGCACGCCGGCCTCGGACGCCATGACGACCAGACCGTCGTTGGTCACCCAGATGCGGCCCGGACGCAGGCCGTTGCGGTCCAGCACGGCGCCGATCACGGTGCCGTCGGTGAAACACACCGACGCCGGTCCGTCCCAGGGCTCCATCAACGATCCGTGGTACTGGTAGAACGCCCGCAGCGCGGGGTCCATGTTCTCGTTGCGCTCCCAGGCCTCGGGGATCATCATCAGCATCGAGTGCGCGATGCTCCGCCCACCCAGGTGCAGCAGTTCCAGCACCTCGTCGAAGCGGGCGGTGTCGGAGGCGCCCGGCGTGCAGACCGGGAAGATCTTGTTCAGGTCGTTGTGGTAGCCGAAGACATCGGTGTGGATGAGCGCCTCGCGGGCCTTCATCCAGTTCTCGTTGCCGGTGACGGTGTTGATCTCACCGTTGTGCGCGACGCGGCGGAACGGGTGCGCCAGCGGCCAGGACGGGAAGGTGTTGGTCGAGAAGCGCGAGTGCACGATGCCCAGCGCGCTCTCCAGCCGGTCGTCCTGCAGGTCCAGGTAGAACGCCCGCAGCTGCGGCGTGGTCAGCATGCCCTTGTAGACGAACGTCTGACCGGAAAGGCTTGGGAAGTAGACCGTTTCGCGTCCCGGCCCATCCTGGCCCGGGCCCTTGGTGCCGAGTTCGTGTTCGGCGCGCTTGCGGATCACGAAGGCGCGGCGTTCCAGCTCCATACCGGATGCACCGCCGATGAACACCTGGCGCAGCGTCGGCATGGCGTCGCGCGCCAGCGCACCCAGCGAGGAGTCGTCGTGTGGGACGTCGCGCCACCCGAGCAGCTGCAGCCCTTCGGCCTCGACGATCTTCTGCACTGCCTCGCAGGCCAGCTTGGCGTCCCGCGCGGACTGCGGGAGGAAGGCGATACCGGTGGCGTAGCTGCCCTCGGGAGGGAGCTCGAAGCCCTCCTCCTTGCAGACCGCGCGCAGGAACTTGTCCGGCACCTGCAGCAGGATGCCGGCACCGTCACCGGTGTTCGGTTCGGCACCCGCAGCACCGCGGTGCTCGAGGTTCAGCAGCGCAGTGATCGCCTTGTCGACGATGTCACGGCTCCGACGACCGTGGATGTCGGCCACCATGGCCACACCACAGGAGTCGTGCTCATACGCGGGGTTGTACAGCCCGTTGGGTGTTCCCATCGGCAAGCCCACCTGACCTTTACTCTCAAAGCCCACAGAGGGGCTTCATGTACTGCCGGCTGTCTCCAGCGGCATACCGGCGGTCACCGGCCTGGCGATTGCGGTGCCTTCGTGCTGCACTGAACGACGGATTTGTCCCGCTCGCCACAAGTGATCAAAACGATATGACAAACACCGGGTGACGTGCCAACTTAGCCAGACCTAACTAGGGCTCCGTGCAGATCGGCGGTAATCGTTCCCCAGAAGGCGGTCCGGAAACGGAATACCGCTGGCCACGAACGGTTTTCGAGTGGAACACGAACCTACCGCCGCTCGGCGCGCGAACGCCGACAAACGAGACCCTCGTCACAGTAAGTTGCTATCTTGCACCTTTGGGTTGTTTACATGCGGAAATATCGATTTCGTAGTTAGCTGAAAGCCTGGTCGGATTCTTAGAGATCGCGCGCCGCTCCACGTTGCATACCCCCGCGGGGTAAACCCCTGATATCGCGGCGCGAAGCTGGTTCTCGATGACATATCCGCAGACCACCCCGCCCGGCCGCTTCGGAATCGTCGACGTCGAGACCGGCCCCACGGCGTTCGCCGCCGCCATGCCGGTCGACGGAATGCTGAACCCCTTCACAGGTTCGCCCTCCTTGGCGGCGGTCGCGGTGCTCGTGGACCACATCGCGGGCTTCGCCAACCACGCCAGGCGGCCCGACGATCACTGGACGGTGTCCAGCGAGCTGGCCCTCGAGTTCACGCCGGATGCCCAGGTCACCATCGCTCAGGAACCCACAGAGCCGGTGCTTGCCGTCAGCCGACCGGTGGGCGGCGCGGGCCGCACGTCGCTGTCGGAGTGCACGCTGACCCACCACGGCGTGGAGATCGGGCTCGCAACGGTGCGCACGTTCTACATCACTGCGGCCGTGCACACCCCGGGCGCGTTCGATCACTCCACCGAGTCCGCGGACCCGCTGCCCGACAGCCTGGCCGCCCTGCTCGCCGTCGAGGTGGCCGAGACCGCCGGAGCCGGGCCGGTGCTGAGTCAACTGGAGAACACGGCGGTGAACAACAGCCTGGGGGCGGTCCACGGTGGCGTGGCGGCGGCCGGCCTGGAACTGGTGGCGTCCGCCGCGCTCAACGCCGGCCGGACGGAAACGCCCCTGGTGACCGCGTCGCTGCGGATCAACTACCTGCGCCGACTCATCGGAGGCGGCCGGTCCCGTTACACGGCCACCGCACTGCATGCCGGCCGCAGCAGCGGTGTCGCGGAAGCCCACGGCATCGGCGACGACGGCAAGGTGGCCCTGACCGCGCGGCTCACCGCCTACCGCTGAGAATGCATAGCAAACGTATCCGCTGGGCGAAGATTTGGTGACAGCCGCGATCGGCCGTCGAAATCGTGGGATTCTGCCCCTGTAGCTTCATTTTTGAGCGAAGGGCAGGGCAATGTCGAATCGAACGATGACCACCCCAACGATGTCCCACAGACTGGCGGCCGAGTTCATCGGCACGTTCTGGCTCGTCCTCGGCGGTTGCGGCAGCGCCGTGTTCGCAGCCAAGTTCCTCTCCGATGACGGCGTATCGCTCGGTATCGGATTTCTCGGTGTCGCACTGGCTTTCGGCCTGACGGTACTCACCGGCGTGTACGCCTTCGGCACCATTTCCGGTGGCCACTTCAATCCCGCGGTCACCCTCGGTGCAGCGTTGGCCAAGCGGGTCGAATGGGTGGCCGTGGCACCTTACTGGATCACCCAGGTCATCGGCGGATTCGCCGCCGGCGCAGTGATATACGTCGTGGCCGGAGGCAAGGAAGGATGGACGGCCACCGGCAACATGGCGGCCAACGGATTCGGCGACCACTCCCCCGGCGGGTACTCGATGGTCGCGGTCCTCATCACCGAGGTCGTGCTGACCTTCATCTTCCTGCTGGTGATCCTCGGATCCACCGATGACCGGGCCCCGAAGGGGTTCGCGGGCTTGTCGATCGGGTTGACCCTGACGCTCATCCACCTGATCTCGATCCCGATCTCGAACACCTCGGTCAACCCCGCCCGGTCCACCGGCGTCGCATTCTTCAACGGCGACGGCGCACCGGGCCAGCTGTGGCTGTTCTGGGTCGCCCCGCTGGTCGGTGCCGCCGTCGCCGGTATCGCATACCCGCTGTTGTTCGGTGTCGCAGAGGAACTCGCGGACCGCCCGGTCCGCGACGACACTCTCGACCTCGACGACTAGCGGTTACTGGCGCGCGCTGCTCGCGGCACCCTTCTCGGTGTCCTGGCCGGCGTGGGCGAGTTCTCCGCCCGCGCTCTCCAGATGGGCGCGCACGAACCACTGGAACTTCTCCAGCTCGGCGGAATGACCGATCAGCATGTCCTGGGACACCAGATCGATGTCATCGAGCCGCTGGATGGACTTGCGGGTGTCCTCGATGATGCCGGTGTACACCAGGTCGACCGCCGCCAGGTGAGCCTGCACGTTGTCGCGGCCGACGGAGTAGTCGTCCCACGTGCGGTCCTTGATGATCGAGCCGGGCGTGCCCTTGGGCGAACCGCCCAGCGTCGCAATGCGTTCGGCGACCTCGTCTGCGTATCCGCGCACCAGCTCAACCTGGGGATCGATCATCTCGTGGACACCGATGAAGTTCGGGCCCACCACGTTCCAGTGCACGTGCTTGAGGGTCAGATGAAGATCGTTATAGGTACTGAGCTGTTTCTGCAGCAACTCGGCGACTTCGGCACCTTCCTTGTCGGACAACCCGGGGATGGTGAACGCAGTCATCGTGACTCCTTCGAATCGGGGGTAGGTCGTGTCTCCCAGCCAGGCATACCCCCGAAGGCGGATCGATAATCACAGCGCGCGCAGGTTGGGGATCGGCGCCCGGGGCCCACGACGTTGCCGGACCGCCAGCCCGCTGGCTTCCAGCAACCGCACCGCCCGATGCCGGTGCGGCCGTAACGGTTCGAGCAAGATCACCATCTCCGCGTCGTCGATGGGCCTGCCCAGCAGGCACAGCCCCACCATCTTCGCCAGGTGGTAGTCGCCGACCGAAAGTGCATCGGCATCACCGAAGGCGCGCTGCATGGTCTCGGCGGCCGTCCACACCCCGACCCCGGGCAGCGAGGTCAGACCCGTCGCCGCCTTCTCCCGGTCCAGCCGCTCCAGTGCGTCGGCCCGCTGGGCGCAGCCCACCACGGTGCGGGCCCGGCCGGGGTCGACGTTGGCCAGCTGGAACTCCCAGGACGGGATGCGCCGCCAGACATCGGCCGCCGGTGGCACCCGCATACCTGCCGGTGCCGGCCCGGGCGCGGGGGCGCCGAACTTCGTGGTCAGTAGCCGCCACGCCCGGAATGCGTCCTTGCCGTACACCCGCTGCTCCAGGACCGCCGGGATGAGAGCCTCCAGCACCCGTCCGGTCCGGCCCAGACGCAGGTGCGGCACCCGCCGCAACGCCTCGGCGACCGTCGGCTCCACCGGCTCGAATCCGGCGGTGTCGTCTTCGACCCCGAGCAACAGGGCCAGGTGATCGAGGAATTCGGCGGCGCCGGGACCCCACGCCTCACATTCCACGGTGTCCACGGCCGTCTTACGGATCCGTGCGGTCACCGCGCCGGTACGGGTCAACGACGTACGCCAGGTATCGGTACCGATCACCCGGAAACACGGATCGCCGCTGCCTCGGCGCAGCGGCGACAGCGTCAGGCCCGGACTCACGGGTCCGTCGAAGGTCACCGTCGCGGTCGGCACCTCACCAATCTAGGACAGCGTGATCTGTGCCTTGTCCGGGTAGAAGGCCACCGTGCCGGCGATCTCGGCGACCGCCGGATAAGGCTGCTCGTAGGCCCAGACGGCGTCCTGCACGCCGGCGGCGTGGTAGTAGCTCGCCTCGCCCTTGTACGGGCAGTAGCTGGTCGTCTCGCTGCGTACCAGCGCCGAGGCCTGCACATCGGCCAGCGGGATGTACTGCACGGCGGGGTAGCTGGCCTCCTGCAACGTCACGGCGCGGTCCGTCTCGGCGACTACGGCGCCGTCGATGCTGACGGTGACGTGCGCACTGGTGGGCGTCACCGTGATCGGATGCTCGGCACTCGGTTGCCAGACAGGACGCTCGCTCATGCAACACACAACGTCGTGCGTCGAACAGTGATTCCCGCCACGGTGGGTCGTTACGATCAGCGCATGACCGAGCCCGTGACCGCCTCTGTGACGATCGCCGCCGATCCGGCCAAGGTGTATGCGCTGATCACCGACCTGCCGACGTTGGCCTCGCTGGCCGAGGAGGCATACGCCATGCACTGGAAGAGGGGCACGTCGGCGACCCCCGGAGCGGTATTCAAGGGCGAGAACCGCAACGGCTCGAAGTCCTGGGCAACCACCTGCACCGTCACCCATGCGCTGCCGGGCCAGCGATTCGCGTTCGACGTGAAGGCAGCCGTGCTGCCGATCGCGCACTGGCGCTACGACATCGCCGCGACCGAGGGTGGTTGCACGGTCACCGAGTCCACCTGGGATCACCGGCCCGGTTGGTTCAAGAAGTTCGCGGGCCTGGCCACCGGAGTCAGTGACCGTGACAGCGCCAACGCCGAGCACATCCGGCTGACGCTGGAGCGGCTCAAGGAGCGCGCAGAGCGCAATCAGCCGTAACTCAGTGCGGCTTGCGGGTGACGATGTCGGCGACCCGGGCGATCGGGGAGGTGCTGCGCCGACCGCCCGTCTCGTGCCGGTCGGCCAGTTTGTAGGCGAGGTAGAGGCTGCGTACCCCGAGCCAGCGCAAGGGTTCGGGTTCCCAGTCACGCGACTGATGCCCGACCCACGGCAGGTCGGTGACCGGGGTGTCCCGGGCCAGCACCAGATCGGCCAGCGTGCGCCCGGCCAGATTGGCCGCGGTGACACCGTGCCCGACATAGCCGCCCGCCCAGCCCAGACCGGTATGGCGGTCCAATGCGACCCCGGCCTCCCAGTCCCGCGGGACCGCCAGCACCCCGCACCATCCGTGCGCGATGGGGATGTCGCGGACCTGCGGAAGGATTGTGTGCAGAACGTCGGTGAGCAGTTCGATGGTGCGGGTGGGCACCTGACCGTCGCGGTCGGTGCGTGATCCGAATCGGTAGGGCACGCTGCGCCCGCCGATGGCGATCCGGTCGTCGACCGTGCGTTGCGCGTAGAAGAACCCGTGGGCGGTGTCGCCGACGGTTTCGCGTCCCTGCCAACCGATTCGGTCCCAGATCTCGGCGGGTATCGGATCGGTGGCGATCATCGAGCTGTTCATCGGCAGCCAGCGCCGGTGCAGGCGGGGCAGTGCGGGGGTGAAGCCCTCGGTGGCGCGCAGCACGATCGGCGCGCGCAGTGTCCCCGACCGGGTGGTCGCCGCGCCCGGCTGGATGTCGATGACCGCCGACTGCTCGTGGATGGTGACGCCGAGGCGCTCGACGGCGTCGGCCAGACCGCGGGCCAATGCGGCCGGCTGGATCCGGGCACAGTGCGGGGAATGGTAGGCCGATACCAATCCGGCGAACTGGATCCGTTGCGCTGCTTCATCTTTCGTCAGCTCAATGACGTCATTGCCCCAGCGCCGCTCCTCGGCGACGGTGGCCGCCAGTCGAGCGGCCTGGGCCGCGTTGCGCGCGATCTCCAGGGTTCCACCTTTGACCGCACCGGCGTCGATGCCCTCCCGGTCGGCCACCTCGATCACCTCGTCGACGGAATCGTTGAGCGCCCGCTGCCAAGCCAGAACCTTGTCTCGGCCATGGGCTTTCGCCATCCGGTTCCGGTCGCCGGGGACCAGACCCGACAGCCAGCCGCCATTGCGGCCGGAGGCGCCGAAACCCGCGAAGCGCGCCTCCAAGATGGTGATCCGCAGCGAAGGGTCGGCGCGCTTGAGGTAGTAGGCCGTCCACAACCCGGTGTAGCCCGCGCCCACGATGCAGACGTCGGCGTCCCGGTCGCCGGGCAGCTTCGGGCGCAGCGCCGGCAGCTTGTCGAACCAGTGCGAGACCTGACCGTTGATCGGGGACACCCGGCAATTCTGTCAGGCCGGTTGTCGGTGGGGCGGCGGATGGTTGAGCCCAAGTAGCGACGAAAGGGGCACACCATGTGCTGGCAATGCGATCACCCGGGCGCAACCCGGCAGGACTACCTCGACGTGCTGCAGGGCACCGTCATCAAGAACGGTTGGGCAGTGCAGTACGTCGAGACGGAACCTCCGTTCGCGTACACGATCGGGCTGAGTGCGGCGGGTCTGCCGGAGCTACTGGTCACCGCACTCCCGCCGCGGCAGTCCATGCGACTGCTGAACGTGGTGGCCGATTACATGGTGCGCAAGACCGAACCGGCACCCGGTGACACCATGACGTTCCCGGGTGACCCAGCTGCCGAGTTCGTCGAGGTGACCGCGCCCGATGTGCACATGGGGTGGGCCGTGGCATTCCACGGCGGCCCCATCCGTGGCCTGCAGGTCGTCTGGCGGGACGAGCAGGGCCACTCACCCTGGTGCCCGGACTTCAACAAGGGAGGTCCGCGGCAGCCGGTGCTCGGGGTTCGCGGCCCGGTCGATCTGAAAGATCCTCCAAGATAGCCACATTCGCGCGAGCGATCTGTCTCAGAAATTTCTTTGGCCCCTTTAGTCTCTGGTGTCACATCCTGCCGTTTTCTGTCGGTGGTCGAACGTATGTTCTCACCATGAAGATGGATGTGGTGGCGAGTCGGGAGACGGTGCAGCACGCCCTCTCCGCTCGCACCGCGTCGGTCAAGGCGCTGCTGGATGCCGATTTCACGGTGTTCGATACCGCGGAGTTGTTGGCCATCCAGTCCGAGCGTGAGCTGCGGGCCCGCGCCGAGGCGGTGATCGACCACCGCATCCAGGCCGCGCTGATGGACCGGGCCACCCCGCATGAGATCGGCGGGAAATCCTGGATCGATGTGCTGGCCACCCGGATGCGGATCAGCCGCGCCGAGGCTGCCCGCCGGGTCTCTGGTGCTGAGGTGCTCGGGCCGCGGCACGCCATGAACGGCGACGTACTCGAACCGGTGTTGCCGGCATGCGCGGCCGCGCTGGCCGAGGGCAGCATCGCCGCCGAGCACATCGCGGTCGTGCGCGCGACCTTGAAGTCCGCGTCGGGGCGGCTCAGTGGTAGCGAGCTGGCGCAGTTGGAGGCCAGCCTGGTCGCCGCGGCCAAGACCACCAGCCCGGAAACGTTGAAAGAAGCCGCCACCCGGGTGCTCTACAAACTCAACCAGGACGGCGACGGCCCGGATATGGCCCGGCACCGGCGCGGGATCACCCTCGGCGCGCAGGACGCCGACGGGCTGGTCCGCATCACCGGCTGGGTGGATGCCGAACTCGCCGCCTATCTCGGTACCGCGCTAGAAGTCTGGGGCCGACCCGGGATCAACAACCCCGACGATCCCGAACCCAAGCTCAACCCGGACCCCAACCCACTCGACGACGAGGTCGTGCCGGAGGCCGATTCGGCCGGCGGGGAAGGCTCGGCTGCCGCCGAAGACGGTGCGGCAGGAGAGGATCGCGTCACCGAGGACGAACACGGGACCGCGGGCGCCGACAGTGAAGACGACGCCGCCGATAAGGGGCTCGCGGATCCGGCCGGTGAAGATCCCTTCGCCGACGCTGACATAGCCGGAGATCCCGACCCCAACCGCCCCGCCGATTTCGGGGCCCTCGCCGATCTGGCCACCGGCGATACCCGCACCCGCGCCCAGCGCCACCACGACGCCCTCAAAGCAATCCTGCGCGATGCCCTGATGGCCAAAAACCTCGGCCAACACAACGGCATCCCGGTCACCGTCGTGGTCTCCACCACGCTCGCGGAGTTGGAGGCCGGGGCCGGGATCGCGGTCACCGGCACCGGCACCCTCATGCCCATGCCCGACCTCATCCGCCTCGCCGAACAGGCCTACCACTACCTGGTGGTCTACCGAAAACACACCGCCGAACCCCTCTACCTCGGCCGCACCCGACGCCTGGCCAGCAAGGCCCAACGCCTACTGCTCTACAACCGCGACCGCGGCTGCACCCGCCCCGGCTGCACCCAAGCCGCCTGCCACTGCCAGGCCCACCACGCCCAGCCCAGCTGGAACAACGGCGGCCACACCGACGCCCCCACCCTCGCCCTGGGCTGCGGACCCGACAACCGGCTCGCCGAAATGGGCTGGACCACCCGCATCGACCCCGACACCGGACGCACCCACTGGTACCCACCCCCACTCATGGACACCGGCCAAGACACCCTCAACCACCACTTCCACCCCGAAGAACTCCTCGATCCACCGGGCAAGGACGACCCGTGTCAGAACGAATAACGGTGGTACTGCGCCATATAGCGCAGCGCGGGCACCCGCGACATCACCTTCGCCAGCAGCCGATACCCCGGGCCCACCATCCCGAACTCCTCGGTGTCGAACGGCGACAGCCATGCCAGCAGCCGGGTGCCGGGCACGGCCGACAGGATGTCCTCGGGACCGTCGATCGCCCAGGACAGCCTCGCCCCGGACCGGCGCACCACAGTGTTGGTCCATTGCGACTTGATGCCCGCCGTGTTGAATGCATCGAATTGCAGTTCACCGGAAGGGAATCGGTCCACCACGCGACGCAGCAGCGCCACGCCGTCCCGTTCGGTGAGGTACATCGTCAGTCCCTCACCGAGCATCAGCGTCGGCCGCTCGGCGGGAATGTCGGGCAGCCAGTCCGGATCGGTCACCGACGCGGCGAGCACCTGATAGCGCTCGGCCGACGGATAGAGCCGCTCACGCAACTGAGCCACCTCGGGATAGTCGATGTCATACCAGAGCACCCCCGGGCCCGGCCGCAGCCGGAAGAAGCGGCCGTCGAGCCCGCACCCGAGGTGCAGCACCACGGCCTCTGGGTGTACCGCGAGGAACTGGGCGGTCCAGCGGTCGAAGTGCGCCGTGCGGGTGGTCACCGCCGGCGATCTCGCGGCGGTGATGGACGTCTTGCTCCAGTCGTAGTCGATCCGCTCGGCGATCTCTCTGGCCAGTTGATCGCCGAGGATCGGCCGAGGCAGGCCGGCATCGAGCGCCTTCGCGTAGAAGGTCGCCAGCATGGTTTGCGGCGCCCCGGACAGATCGACCTTGAGCTTGTCTGCCATTCCTTCAGGCTAGGTGTCTCCGCGGTGGAGTTCAGCCGCTTTTCTGCGCGCGCCTGGCGTCACGCAGGCCCATCCAGAACCGGGCGGCCTCCCGAATGGAATCCTCCACCGGCGTTGGCTGCCAGCCGAGTTCGCGGACCGCCTTGCTGTGATCGACGGGCGCCTCGGCCCGCATCAGCCGTAGCGAGGCCAGTGACAGGCGTTCATCGGTGCGGCGCAGCCGGCCCTTGATGGTGCCGACGGTGGCCAGTAGGTAGGTCAGCGGCAATGGGATCGACCGCGCCGGCGGCGGTACACCGGCCTCCTCCGCCGCGATCCGGGCCACCTCGGCATTGCTGATCATCTTCTCCGAGATCAGGTAGCGCTCGCCCACGCGGCCCTTCTCCGCGGCCAGGATCAGCGCACGGGCGGCGTCGTTCACGCCGACGGCCTCGAGTTCGATCCCGCTCATCACGAACGGCAACTTCCCGAATACGGCGCCGGCGATGATGGCACCGTGCGGGGTACGCCCCCAGTCGGTGCCGCCGTACGTGGTCGATACGCACATCGCCACTGCGGGCAGCCCGCGATCGCGGGCGTACTGCAACACCAGTTTCTCGGCCTGCACCCGGGACCGCACATACGGCGTCAACCCTCGCTCGTCAGCGATGTCCTGCTCGGTGGCAACCTGGCCGCGCCGGCGACCGACCGTCGCGTAGCTGCTGGTGAACACGAACTTGCGCAGTCCCGCGACGATCTCGGGACGGGTCGCGATGTCCAGCACATGACGGGTGCCGTCGACATTGGTGCGGAACAGCGGGGACGGATCGCGCAACCAGCCCCGGGTGTCCACCACGCAGTAATAGATGTCCTCGACGCCGGTCATCGCCTCGGTCAGCACATCCGCGTCCCAGATGTCGCCGATGTAGCGCTGCACGTCCAGATCCTCGATGCCGACGGTGTTGGCGCCCTCGCGCACCATCACCCGAACCTCGCGCCCGTCACCGGCAAGCTGGCGCACCACGTGCGAGCCGAGGTAGCCGTTGGCCCCGATGACCAGGACCGGGCCGGCGGCAGGAGCCGTCACCGGACGCCCATCTGCTGCATCCACGACGCGGCTTCATCGGTCAACGTGCCCAGCTCCTGCGCCTTCTTGCACCACTTCTTCGCCGCGGACAGGAACCGCAGCGGGTTGTAGACATCCTCCTGGCGGCTCCACAGTCCGTCCCCCGCATAGGTCAGGATCGAAATGTTGGTGGCGCTGATGATGGTGCCGTCACCGGGATCGCGCATCGGATTGTCCAGCTCACAGATCACCCGGGAGGTCGACTCGTCGATGACCGTCCACAGCGCCGGAAACGACGTCATGTGGTTTCCGGGGAAGCTCTCCATGGTCTTCCAGATCCACGGCCGCACCTGTTCGCGTCCACGCATGGTGCCTGCCGCGTGCTCCACATAGTCGACGTCGACGGTGTACTGGTCGACCCACGGATCCCAGTTGCGGGTGCGGGCGGCCTCGTCGACCGTCTGCTCGAATGTCGCGAAGGCGTCTGTCAGCTCAGCTCGGGTGAACAGCGTCACGCCACAAAATAGAACACGTTCTAGCTGGGTTTGTCGAGGGTGACACCGACGTCCACGACCCGCCGGTCCCCCAGCGGCTCCTGCAGCACCACGGGCACGGTTCCGGGAACCGCCAGGGCGATGCACATCCGCCCGATCGCATCCGGCGGAACGCCGCCGTGCAGATCCAGCAAGACCTCCTCGGCGGTCTCGGTCGCGATCACATGCACGCCGAAGCAGTCGGCGGGTCCGGCGGTGAAGTTGACCGCCAACCCGCCCTCGGTGCGGCTCCAGGATTCGACACCGGTCGGGTGCGGGTTGAGGATCATCGGATTGTCGATGAACGCCGTGCGCCACGGCTCGGGCTGCACCTCGGGCGGCTCGACCACCGGGTCTGCCCAGGCCGCCGGCGACCCGGTTCCCAGCAGGCAGCCGACCAGGATTACGCCGGCGTGTGCTGTGGTTACAGCTCTACGCATGGGTACCACCGTAACGGCGGAGCACAATGGGTACCGGACTTGGACGACAGCTGAAGGAGTTGATGCGCATGACCGACAACCAGAAGGCGATCCTGGCCGGCGGCTGCTTCTGGGGCATGCAGGACCTGATCCGCAAGCAGCCCGGCGTGGTGTCCACGCGAGTGGGCTACACCGGCGGGGAGAACGCGCACGCGACGTACCGTAACCACCCCGGCCATGCCGAAGCGATCGAGATCATCTTCGATCCCGCCCAGACCAGCTACCGGTCGCTGCTGGAGTTCTTCTTCCAGATCCACGATCCGAGCACCAAGAACCGGCAGGGCAACGACATCGGCTCCAGCTACCGCTCGGCGATCTTCTACGTCGACGAGGACCAGAAGGCCGTCGCGCTGGACACCATCGCCGACGTCGACGCCTCCGGGCTGTGGCCGGGCAAGGTGGTCACCGAGGTGGTGCCGGAAGCCGAGTTCTGGGAGGCCGAGCCCGAGCACCAGGACTACCTGGTGCGCTACCCGACCGGGTACACCTGCCACTTCCCGCGCCCGGGCTGGAAGCTGCCCAAGCGCGCCGAGGTTTAGCTCCCGGCCCGCCGGGTCAGCACCACGCGTCCCCCGCGCTTGGGGGTGAAGGCCACTCCACGGGAGTGCACCTTCTCCCCGGGCGCGGTGGTGGTCGCGACGGTGAAGTGCCGCAGCACCGTCCGGAGAACGACGTCCATCTCGACGTTCGCGAACACCGCGCCCACACATCGGCGGGTGCCGCCGCCGTAGGGCACCCAGGCCAGCGGCGGACGGTTACCGATGAACCGCTCCGGATCGAACCGTTGCGGATCGTCGAATTCCAGCTCGTGCAGCTGGGACAGGCTGACGACGATCGAATAGCCCTGTGGCACAACCCATTTTCCGAGCTCGAAAGCCGGTGAGTACACATGCCTCCCGGAGAAGTCGATGACGGTACGGGCCCGCTGGGTTTCCAGGATGACGGCCTGGCGGTACTCGTTGCTGTCCCCGTCGGCTTCCTCGACCAGCCTGGCCAGCACCTCGGGATGGCGGCTGATCCGCTCGAACACCCAGGCCAGGGTGGACGCCGTGGTCTCGTGCCCGGCGGCCAGCAGGGTCAGGAGTTCGTCGGCGATGTCGGTGTGCGACATCGCCGATCCGTCCTCGTAGGTACTGCGCAGCAGCAACGCCAGCACGTCGTCACGCTCGGCCAGCCTGGGATCGGCAGCGACGTCGGCGATCAATCGGCCCACCACAGCGTCGTAACGGCGCCGGTAATCGGCCAGCCTCCCCCACGGGTGCCAGCGGCCGTAGTTGCGCTTCGGGGTCGGCAAGGTCGCACATCGCGAGCCCAGGGTCACCCAGGGCGGAATGATCTCGCGCAGTTCGTCCAGGTGTGCCCCGTCGGCTCCGAACACCGCCCGCAGGATCGCGTTCAGGGTGATCCGCATCATCGGCTCCAGAGTCGGAAACTCCTGTCCGATCGGCCAATTCGCGGCTTCCCGCAGAGTCTCCTCTTCGAAGATCCGCTCGTAGTTCTTGATGCTCTTACCGTGGAACGGCGGGGTGAGCAGCCGGCGCCGGCGCTTGTGGTCGGCCCGGTCCAGGGCGAACACCGATCCCGGCCCCAGGATCCGCGACAGATTGGGCTGAATGTTGCCGACGTCGTCGGTGTTGGCGGCGAACAACTGCTTGGCCAGCTGGGAGTCCGTGACGATCACCGTCGGCCCGAACACCGGCAGCTTCATGGTGAACGCCTCACCGTACCTCCGCGCCAACCGGGTGACGACCCGGCGACGGGCCAGCACGAAACCCGCTCCCTGCAGGGCGCTGCTCAGCTTCGGCCCGGGCGGCAACTGCGCGGCAGGGCTCACGGGACGTTCGGCAATGGTGGCTTCGTTCATGGAACGCACTCCAGACCGTCGTTGGTACTGCGCTGTACCGCAGGTGTCTGCGTTACGGTACTCCGCGGTACCGGGCGAGGCAATAGGACAGGGGAAAGCGATGGACGATGAACGGTCCTTTCGCACCAGATTGCTCGACGGCCTGGCGGCATCGATCGCCGAACAGGGTTACCGCACCACTACGGTGGCCGATATCGTCCGCCACGCCCGCACCTCCAAGCGCACGTTCTACAGCCAGTTCCCGGACAAGGAACAATGCTTCATCGAGCTGTTGCGGGCCGACCACGAGCAGCTGCTCATCGCCATCCGCGCGGCCGTGGACCCGGAAGCGGACTGGCGGGCACAGATCCGCCAGGCCGTGCTGGCCTACATCCAGCACATCGGCGCACGACCGGAGATCACCCTCAGCTGGATCCGTGAACTGCCCGGCCTCGGCGCCCCGGTGCGCGACATCCAGCGCTCTGCGATGAGCGGCCTGACCGACCTGCTCGTCGCGCTGTCGGACAGTCCGGGCTTCCGCCGTGGCGAGATCGCTCCGGTGCGTCGCGAAGTCGCGGTCATCCTGCTCGGCGGGCTGCGCGAACTGACCGCGCTGACCGTCGAGGACGGCCGCCCCACCGAGTCGATCCTGGAACCGGCGGTGACCGCGTCCGAAGCGCTGCTCGGTGCCGATCGCCCCTAGTTCAAAATCAGGCGCGCCGATTTCACCAGGCGCAGCGCGATCTCCGGGTAGGCCTCGTACCCCATTCCGGCCCAGACCAGCGTGCCCGCATAGAGCAGTTCGAGCGCCTCGATCACGTCCGGGTCCACCGCGGGCCCCAGCGCGGCGACCAGCCGGGCCCGGATGTCAGCGCCGATGCGCCCGCGCAGGACGTCGACGTCGGGATCCTTGCCCAGCAGCGCATTGGTGACCGCACCGGCGAACTCCGGCTCCCCGGCCACCAGCAGCGCGATCTGTTCGAGCACCTCAAGCACCCGGGTCGCGGGATCGTCGGATTCGTGGGCGGCCAACGGGGACTCGGCCAGCCTGCGCCAGAACACCTCGGCGACCAGATGTTCCTTGGAGGAGAAGTAGGTGTACGCGGTGGCGGCTCCGACACCGGCCTGCGCGGCCACCCGGCGTACCGTGAGCGCTGCAAAACCCTCGCGGCTCAACAGTTCCAGCGCGGCCTTGCCGAGCCGGTCGACGGTATCGGCCTGCTTGGCGCTCAACCTACGGCGCGTCGACTCCAGGGCCGTATCGGACACGTGTCCAGACACTACTGCACCCCCCGATCACCAGCAACGGTAGGTTTGTCAGCCATGAGCAATGCCGACACCGCCCTGCCCGCCGAGGCCGCCCGCTTGTTCGAGTTCGCCGAGCAGGTCATCGGCTTCATGCCCGCCGACGAGGGCCGCGCCCTCTATGACGCGGCCGTCCGCTACCTGCCCGGCGGAGTCGGCGTCGAGATCGGCACGTACTGCGGAAAGTCCACGGTGCTGCTGGGTGCGGCCGCCGCGCAGGTCGACGGGGTCGTCTTCACCGTCGACCATCACCACGGTTCCGAGGAGCACCAGCCCGGGTGGGAGTACCACGACACCTCGCTGGTCGACCCGGTCACCAAGCGCTTCGACACGTTGCCCACCATGCGGCACACGCTCGACCTCGCCGGCCTGGAAGATCACGTGGTGGCGATCGTCGGCAAGTCCCCCACCGTGGCCCGGTTCTGGGGCACCCCGGTGCAATTCCTCTTCATCGACGGCGGCCACACCGAAGAGGCCGCTCAGCGCGACTACGACGGCTGGGCCAAATGGGTGGCTCCGGGCGGTGCACTGGTGATCCACGACGTGTTCCCCGATCCGAACGACGGCGGCCAGGCACCGTTCCACATCTACCGTCGCGCAATCGATTCCGGCGACTTCACCGAGGTCTCCGCGACCGGCTCGCTGCGGCTGCTGGAGCGCGTCGGCTAACGGCCCGACGTCGCGCAGGCGCAGTCGAACTCGCCTTCCAGGCCGCGCGGCAGATCCGCGGCCCGGAAGATGCCGGCGGCGGCGCTGGTGGTGCTCAGCGCGTCGGCGGCCAGGATCATCGCAGCGCCGGTCCAGGTGGTGCGCTCCACCGGCCAGTGCTTGCCGTCGGAGAACACCAGGCCCGTCCAGTACGAACCGTCCGTCTCGCGGAGATGCTGCATGGCCGCGAACTGTTCGAGCGCGCGCTTGCGGTCGCCGATGGCGTCCAGCGCCATCACCAGCTCGCAGGTCTCCGCACCGGTCACCCAGGGCCGGTGATCCACGCACCGGATGCCGAGCCCGTCGACCACGAAATCGTCCCAGCGCCGGCTGATCCTGGACTCGGCTGCCTCACCGCGGACCGCACCGGTGAGCACCGGGTAGTACCACTCCATGGCGTGAGTGTCCTTGGCGGTGAACAGTTCCGGGTGTTCGGCGATGGCGTGCCCGAGCGCTCCGACGGCCACCTCCCACTCCGGCTGCGGGTCGTCGAGGTAGTTCGCCAGCGCCAGGCCGCACCGGATGCTGTGGTAGATGCTGGCACAACCGGTCAACAACGCCTCTTCCACGGGCCCGGCATCGCTTCTGGCCCAGCAGATTTCGCCACCGGGGCGCTGTAGGGTCAGCACGAAGTCGATGGCCCTGGTGACCACCGGCCACATCGTCTCGGCGAAGCCGCGGTCCCCGGTGATCAGTACGTGATGCCAGACGCCGGTGGCGATATAGGCGCAGAAGTTGGTGTCGCTGTTGGCATCCTCGATCACGCCGTTGCGCAACTGGATCGGCCACGAGCCATCCGGGCGCTGGGCCGTGCGGCACCAGTCGAATGCTCCCCGGGCCGGCTCCAACAGGCCGGCCACGGTCAGCGCCATGGCGTTCTCGACGTGATCCCACGGGTCCGTGTGTCCGCCCACCGACCAGGGGATCGCGCCGGTGCTCTCCTGGGTCTCGGCAATGGACACCGCGGTCTGACGGCACTGCTCAGGTGTCAGGACACCGGGAACCCCGGGGATCACGAACTCGGCCATGTCAGACCGCGTGCTTCGCGAAATCGGCCGGCTTCTCGAAATACAGAGCCACGCTTTTACCGATCAACGGGTTGAGCGCCGCTTCCGCCGTACGGGTCAGCCACGGCCGGCTCATCATGTCCCAGACCAGCAGTTTGTGATAGGCGGTCACCGCCGGATTGTCCGGCTTATCCACGCCGACAGCACATTTCAGCCACCAGAACGGCGCATGCAATGAATGCGCATGCTCGCTGTGGGCGAACCGCATTCCTCGCCCGACGACCTTGTCGCGCAGTACATCGGCGCGGTAGATGCGGATGTGCCCACCCTCGTTGGCGTGGTACTCGTCCGACAGCAGCCAGCACACCTTCTCGGGCAGCCAGCGCGGAACGGTGATGGCAAGAGCGCCACCGGGTTTGAGCACCCGGACCAGCTCCGAGATCGCCTTGTCGTCCTCGGGGACGTGCTCCAGGATCTCGGAGGCGATGACGCAGTCGAACGTGCCGTCGGCGTAGGGCAGCGCCAGGGCGTCCCCCTTGACCGCCTCCGCGCGGGCCGACGCCGGCGCCTCGCCCTGCTCCCTCATGGCCGTCAGGATGGCGTCCACGTCATTGAGGTCCTCGACGCTCTGGTCGAAGGCGATGACGTCGGCGCCCCGACGATAGGCCTCGAAGGAGTGGCGTCCCGCGCCACAGCCCACATCGATGACCGATGTCCCCGGCCCTACGCCGAGCCGGTCGAAGTCAACGGTCAGCACGCTGCGCATCCTTTCTGGTTCGTTCGATCGCCCGCTCGTAGACGGCCACGGTCTGTGCCGCCACGGACTCCCAGCTGAATACGTCCAGGGCCCGGCGCCGTCCGGCCGCGCCGAGACGGTGCCGTTCGGCGGGCGAGTCCAGCAGTTCGCCGAGTACATCGGTCAGCTCGTCGACGTCGGCGGGCCGGACCAAGCGGGCGCATTCCTCGCTCAACACCTCGGGCAGGGCCCCGGCCCGGCTTGCCACGATCGGCGTGCCGCTGGCCATCGCCTCCACGGCGGGTAGCGAGAAGCCTTCGTAAAGTGAAGGGATGCAGGCAATCTCAGCGGAGGCCAGCAACTCGGCCAGGGCCTCGTCGGTCAACCCGCTGGAGACGTTGACGATGTCGGAGATACCCAGTTCGGCGATCAGCTTCTCGGTCGGGCCGTTGGGTTCGAGCTTGGAGACCAGCTGCACATCCAGGTTGTGACGGGTGCGCAACCGCGCCACCGCGTGCAGCAGATTGCCGACACCCTTGAGCGGTACGTCGGCGCTGGCGATGGCGATGATCCGCCCCGGTACCCGGGTGTCCGAGGGCCGGAACAATGCGGTGTCGACACCCAGGGGCACCACCTGCAGCTGGGATTCACTGACGCCGAAGTCCTCGGCGATGTCGGCGGCCGAGGTCGACGAGACGGTCAGCAACTCCGGGATGGCGCGAGCCACCTTCTTCTGCATCTCGGCGAAGGCGTACCACCGGCGGACCAGCGGTTTGCGCCACCACTTGGCTGCGGCCAGTTCGAGGACCCGGTCCCGGGTGATCGGGTGATGCACGGTGGCGACCAGCGGCATCCCCCGCTCGGCGATGGTCAGCAGGGCCGAACCCAGGCTCTGGTTGTCGTGCACCACGTCGAACTCGTCGCCGCGCTCGGCCATGATGCGGGCGACCCGCAGGCAGAACGTCTTGGGTTCGGGGAAGCCCGACGACCACATGGTTGCCAGCTCGAGCAGATCGATACGGTCCCGGATCTCCCGCGGATGCGGGACGCGGAACGGATCGGGCTCGCGGTAGAGGTCCAGGCTGGGCACCTTGGTGAGCCGCACCCGCGGGTCCAGGCCTTCGGGATAGGGCTGGCCGGAGAACACCTCGACGTCGTGGCCGAGTTCGGCGAGGCCCCGGGACAGATGCCGTACGTACACACCTTGACCACCGCAATGAGTTTTGCTTCGGTACGACAGCAGGGCTATACGCACGTCAGCTCAATCCGCTGAACTGCGGCGCAAGCATACTGGACATGTGTCCAGACTATAGTTTGACGCGCTAGCGGGCGCAACGCGTCCCCGGTCCCGGCTGACCCGGTACGACGAACGCGAACGGCCTCCGGTAGCCCAGTCCGGTCAATCGCGCGCGGCGCACCGCGGCGGCATCCACCGATCGGATTGCTCCCGACGTCGGTTCGTAGCAACGCAATTCACCATCGCGGGCCCCGACGCCGACGAGCAACACCCAGTGCCGCGGGATGACGCTGCCCACCAGCATCGGCACCGGCAATCCCGACCGCAGCGCGGCCATGACGTCGTTCCGTGGCTCATGGCCGCTCCTGAGTCGCCAGCGGTAGCGGACCACGCTGTGCGCGTTGATCGCGCCGGCCAGCGCGCGCGGGGTCATCCCCAGCCGGCGTGGCCACGCCACGTTGGCCGACCGGTGCACCCGCAGCTGTTCGGCGTCGAACCAGCTCGCCGCGCCGGCTTCGTGCAGCGGGGCCCCGTAGTCCGGTCGCAACATCGCGGCAGCCAGCACCGCGACGGAAGGGCCGCAGCTTATCCCGTCACGTTGCCGCAGGTGTAGACCTGGTTTGAGAGTCCGGATTCTGGCAATATTACCGGCGAGTAAGGACCGCGCACAGCTAACCGGGGGTGCCAATGGCGGGCGGATTGTTCATGTCGGCGGGGTCGGTGCTGGCCGAGGCGGGCAGCGAAGGCGGCGGGGCGGACCTCGATCAGATCATCGGGGTCTCGGTGGCGACCGGCATCGTCACCGCCGCCCTGCTGTGGATCGGCGTGCTGCACCGCACCCGGCGGATCACCTGGTTGGACACCCTGGCCACCAAGGTCGGCACCAAGATGAAACGCCCACCCTGGGTCGCACTGCCGACCCTGCTGTTCACCTCGACGATCATCTGCGCGATGTTCGGCTTCATCTGGGACGTCAGCCTGCACATCGGCAAGGGCCGCGACTCCGGACCGCTGGCCAACCCGGCCCACTACTTCATCCTGGTCGGCCTGTTCCTGCTGTTCATCGCCGGGTCACTGGCCATCATCCTGCCCTACGAGAAGCCGGGCCCGGCCGCGCTGCGGATCACCCGGACCTGGTACGCGCCGGTCGGCGGCGTCCTGATGGCCGCGTGCGGGCTCTACGCCCTGATCGGATTTCCCCTCGACGATGTCTGGCACCGCCTCTTCGGTCAGGACGTGACGCTGTGGGGCCCGACGCACCTGATGCTGATCGGCGGCGCGGGCCTGTCCCTGATCGCGGTCCTGCTCCTCGAACACGAGGGCCGCATCGCGATGGGGCCCGACAACGAGGTCGCTCCGCGGAAGGTTCTGCGGTACTTCGCTTTCGGTGGTCTGCTCATCGGCCTGTCAGTGTTCCCGGTCGAATACGACTTCGGTGTCGAACAGTTTCGGCTGGTGCTGCACCCGATGCTGGTGGCGGCCGCCGCGAGCCTGGCACTGGTCGCCGCCCGGATCACGCTCGGCAAGGGCGCGGCACTGGCCGCGGTCGGTTTCGCGCTGCTGATCCGTGGGCTCGTCGCGATCGCGGTCGGCCCGGTGCTCGGCGCCCCGCACAGCTGGTTCGCGCTGTACCTGGGGTCGGCCGTGGTCGTCGAATTACTGGCTCTGACACCGCTTTTGAAACGCCCGGTGCTGTTCGGCGCTGTCGCCGGGGTGGGCATCGGCACGGTCGGCCTGTGGCTGGAATCCTTCTGGATCGACGCCGTGTTCAGGTATCCGTGGCCGACGAGCATGTGGGGCGAGGCGCTGATCATGTCCCTCCCGGTCGCGGTCACCATGGGCATGTGCGGCGGCCTGCTGGCCACCGTGCTCACCGGACGACCACTGCCGCGGCGCGCGGTCAGCGCCGGTCTGGTCGTGGCCACCGTGCTGACCGTCGGCGCCGCGACGGCCAACGGCCTGACCATCTCGGTACCGGAGAACGCCGCCGCTCAGATCACCCTCACCGAACTGCCCGGCCCGCCGGGAGAACGCCTGGTGAGCGCCGACATCCGGATCACCCCGGCGGACCTGATCAGCGACGACCCCGAATGGGTGTCCATGCTGTCCTGGCAGGGCGGTCTGGACAACGAACGCGGACTGATCGTCGATCACCTGGAGCACCTGGGCCCCGGCCACTACCGCACGACCCGCCCCATCCCGGTGTGGGGCAGCTGGAAGACCCTGGTCCGGATCCAGGACGGCCGCACCATGGCCGCGGTGCCGGTGTTCCTGCCCGCCGATCCCGGCATCGGCGCCGTGGAGCTTCCCGCCGAAGCCTCGATGACGCGCGACGTCACCGCGGAAATCACCGTGCTGCAACGGGAGCGGAATCTGGACGTGCCGAGCTGGCTGTTCACCGCCGCCTCGCTCGTGGTGTTGGCCTGCTCGCTGATCCTGATCGCGGCATTGAGTTGGGGTGCGGGCCGGATCAACGACCGGGAGATGCGCAGCCGTGCCGACACCGTTGTCGAGCAGCCCGCCAGGCTGTGACACCCCCCGATGACACTCCTCGCCGATCATTCACTGCTGCTGGCACTACCGGCCTTTGCGCCAGCGGTGGTGGTGGCCGGGGTCGTCGCGTGGCTGGCGATCCGCGATCGGCGCAACCCTGATCCGGACGACACCCTCCAGAGGAAGGACACCGATTGAGAACCCTGTTCATCGTCGCGGCGGCCGCCCTGTTGACCGCCGGCTGCGCCGAGACCGAGACCCCCGCGCCCCCGCTGCCGGATCAGCAGTCGCCGGCGCAACGGGTGGTCATCGACGTCACCATCGAGGACGGGCAGGTCACACCCACCAACCAGCAGGTACAAGCCGGGGTGAACCAGCCGATCGTCATCCGGGTGTCCAGCGACGTGCCTGACGAACTGCACGTGCACGCCACCCCGGAACACACCTTCGCGGTGAAAGCCGAACCACTGCAATCCTTTCAGTTCCAGGTCGCAGTACCCGGACGGGTCGACGTCGAGCTGCACGAGTCGCACCGCGTCGTCGCCACCATCGCGGTGCAGTGACGGTCGTCCTCGCGCACGGGCTCGGCGGTTCGGCCGACCTGCCGATCCCGTTCACCTACGCCGTGGTCGGCGCGGCGTGGACACTCACCTTCACCTTCGCGGTGGTGGCCCTGGCCTGGCGCACACCACGTTTCGACGCCGACATCCCGGGCCGACCGCTGCCGGACCGGCTGACCGCGGCCATCGACGCTCCGGTCACCCGGTGGGTGGTGGCCGGACTGGGTCTGGCGTTCACCGGCTGGGTGGCCGTGGCGGCCGCGGTCGGGCCGCAGGACGGCAGCAACGCCCTGCCCGGGGTGTTCTACGTGCTGCTGTGGGTGGGGCTGGTGGCGCTGTCGCTTCTCCTCGGGCCGGTGTGGCGGCTGATCTCCCCGGTGCGCACCGTGGCGCGGTTGCTCGGCGTCACCCGCGAGAGGCACATCCCCCGTCGCTTCGCTCGCCCCGACTACCCGCACCGGCTGGGTTACTGGCCAGCCGCGGCCGGCCTGTTCGCCTTCGTCTGGCTGGAGCTGGCCAGCCCCGATCCGGGATCGCTTACCGCGGTGAAGATCTGGCTGTCGATCTATCTGATGGTGACGCTGGCCGGCGCCGTGGTTTGCGGACCGCGTTGGTGTGCGCGCGCCGACCCGTTCGAGGTGTACAGCATGGTCGCCTCTCGGTGTTCGCCGTGGCGGCGTAATCCGGACGGCCGCATCGCGGTCGGCAATCCGTTCAACCATCTGCTGTCACTCCCGGTGCGCCCGGGAACCGTCACCGTGCTGGCGGTCCTGCTGGGCTCCACGGCCTTCGACAGCTTCTCCGCGATGCCGGCGTGGCGCACCTTCGTCGACACCCACACCTCGGGCGCCTGGGCCGCCACTGCGTTCAAGACCGCGGGCCTGCTGGTGTTCGTCGCCACGGTCGCGCTCACCTTCTCGCTGGCCGCCCGGGCTACCGGCGGCATGGACCGCGCCGGGCGCCGCGCCCTGCCCGGGCTGATGGCCCACTCGCTCATCCCGATCGTCATCGGTTACGTCTTCGCGCACTACTTGACCTATCTGGTCGAGAAGGGCCAGCAGACCGTCCACGCGCTGATGGGATCGCCTGACGCGCAAGTGTATTACCTGTTGTCCTCGCATCCGAGTGTGTTGGCCTCGGCCAAGGTCGGCTTCGTGTTGCTCGGCCATGTCGCGGCGGTGGTGGCCGCGCACGACCGGGCACTGCGGGTGCTGCCGCGCGGCCACCAGATGACCGGCCAGCTGGCGATGATGTTTGTGATGGTCGGCTACACGTTCACCGGGCTGTATCTGCTCTTCGGCGGCTGAGGGCTACGGTTGAGGTATGCGTGCGCTGATCGTGGTCGATGTGCAGAAGGATTTCTGCGAGGGCGGGTCCCTGGCGGTGGACGGCGGCGCCGCCATCGCCCGCGGCATCAGCCTGTTGCTGTCCGAACATGACTACGACCACGTGGTCGCCACCATGGATTTCCACATCGATCCGGGCGAGCACTTCTCCGACACCCCGGACTACCGGGTGTCCTGGCCCCGGCACTGCGTGGTGGGCACCCCTGGGGTGGATTTCCACGAGGACTTCGACGCGGCCGCCGTGCAGGCGGTGTTCACCAAGGGTGAATTCTCGGCTGCCTACAGCGGTTTCGAGG
Organism: Mycobacterium sp. AMU20-3851; assembly: GCF_043974665.1. Classification (NCBI taxonomy): domain Bacteria; kingdom Bacillati; phylum Actinomycetota; class Actinomycetes; order Mycobacteriales; family Mycobacteriaceae; genus Mycobacterium; species Mycobacterium sp. AMU20-3851. The sequence goes on along the minus strand of NZ_CP146371.1, from coordinate 132,147 downwards.
GCACCGACGCGGACGGGACGACGCTGACCGACTGGATGGCCCAGCGCGGCGTGAACAGCGTCGACGTGGTCGGCATCGCCACCGACTACTGCGTACGGGCGACCGCGGTGGACGCGGTGGCGGCCGGTCTGCGCACCCGGGTGCTGCTGCCGCTGTGCGCCGGAGTGGCCGCGGAGTCCACCGCCGAGGCGCTGGCGGTGCTGCGCGCCCGCGGCGTCGAGATCACCGAGTAGGGTCCACCCGCCGGCCGGTCCAGCGCGGCACGCGGCCGGCCAGTTGCGCCCGCACCCCCTCCGCCGCGTCCTCGTGCCCCATCAGTTGCAGGTGGATCTCGGTCTCGCGAGCGCCGACCTCATCGCGGCTGAGGTCGAAGGAGTCCCACAGCAACCGCTTACTGGCCGCGACCGACATCGGTGCGGTGTTGGTGGCGATGTCGTGCGCCACCTCCAGCGCCGCGGGCAGCACCTCCCCGGCCGGCAGCACCCGGCTGCCGAGACCCATCTGCACCGCGCGGTGACCGTCGAACATCGTTCCGGTCAACAGGATCTCGGCCGCGGTCGCGATACCGACCAGTCGCGGAAGCACCCAGTGCGAGTAGGCGTCGCCCACCACACCGCGGCGCACCTGCACGATGCCGTATTTGGCGTCGGCGGCGAAGAACCGGATGTCGCACTGCAGCGCCAAGGTCAGCCCGAGGCCGATCGCGTGCCCGTTCACCGCGGCGATCACGGGTTTGTTCAGCGTCCACGCCGGCACCGGGAAACCGGCCGCGCTGAACCCGGCCCCGGGTGCGCTGAAGGTCCGCTCCCCGGCGCCGAGATCGGCACCGGCGCAGAAGGCGGGTGGGGTGCCGGTCAGCACGATGGCGCGGATACCGTCATCGGTGTCGTACCGCGTCAGGGCGTCGGCGAGTTCGTGGCGCATACCGTCGCCGACGGCGTTGCGCTGTGCGGGCCGGTTCAGCGTGATGACGGCAACCCCGCCCTCGTCGGTGGTCAGCAGTGTTCGGTACTCGCGCACCTGGTCATCATCTCCCCGGTCGTCATCCCCGACATATACATCTGTAACAGAGGTATTCTTTCGGGGTGGATACCACCGTCGATCTGGCCGGCCGACTGTTCGGCGTGGTCGGCCGCTTCCGTCGGCAGCTGCGGCGGTCCACCGGTGGCGGATTCGACCGCACCGGGTTGACCCAGTCACAGGCCGAGCTGTTGCGGCTCGTCGGGCGCCGCCCCGACATCTCGGTCCGGGAGGCCGCCGCGGAACTCGGCCTGGCCGCGAACACCGCCTCCACCCTGGTGTCGCGGCTGTCGGCCGAAAATCTGCTGATCCGCTCGGTGGACAGCGCCGACCGGCGGGTCGGCCGGTTGCGACTCACCGAGGCCGCGCAGGACGTCGCCGACCGGTCCCGGCTGGCCCGCCGCGCCGCCCTGGCCGACGCGCTGCGGGCGCTCGACGACAACCAGATCGAGGATCTGACAAAGGGATTGGCCGTCATCAGCGAGCTGACCCGGTTACTCCAGGAGGAACGGTCATGACACTGCCACCGGCCATCGAATGCCGGGGCCTGACCCACCGCTACGGCAAGTTCACCGCGGTCTCCGGACTCGACCTGCAGGTCGCCCCCGGTGAGACGGTGGGACTGCTGGGCCCCAACGGCGCCGGTAAGACGACGGTGATCCGGGTGCTGACCACCCTGACGCCGGCGCAGGAGGGGGAGGTGCGCATCTTCGGCCTCGACTCCCGTCGGCACACGATGGATATCCGCCACAATATCGGCTATGTGCCGCAACAACTTTCCATCGAGTCCGCGCTGACCGGTCGGCAGAATGTGGAATTGTTCGCCCGGCTCTACGATGTGCCGCGCCGCGAGCGAGCCGACCGGGTGGCCGCGGCACTGGAGTCCATGGCGCTCTCCGAGGTGGCCGACAACCCGGCAGGCACCTACTCCGGCGGCATGGTGCGCCGGCTGGAACTGGCCCAGGCCCTGGTGAACCGCCCGTCGCTGCTGCTGCTCGACGAACCCACGGTCGGTCTGGATCCCATCGCCCGCGACAGTGTCTGGGAGCAGGTCGACCGGATGCAGTCCGAGTTCGGCATGGCCGTCCTGTTGACCACCCACTACATGGGCGAGGCCGACGCGCTGTGCGATCGTGTGCTGCTGATGCACCACGGCGTATTGCAAGCCGACGGCACCCCGGCCGAACTCAAGGCCGGACTCAAGGAGCAGGTCGGCCCGAACGCGACGCTGGAGGATGTCTTCCGGCACTACGCCGGAGCAGATCTCGACGCGGCCGCCCCGGCCGGGTTACGCGAGGTCCGCGCCGCACGAAGGACGGCCCGCCGTGTCAGCTGAACCCGCCATCACGTTGATCCGGGCGCCGCGGGGCTGGCGCCGGGTGCGCGGTCTCGGCACCCGGATGGGTGCCTTCGCACTCGTCGAACTGCAGAAGCTGCGCCATGACCGCACCGAATTGTTCACCCGGATGGTGCAACCCGCGCTGTGGCTGCTGATCTTCGGCCAGACCTTCAGCAATCTGAAGGTCATCGACACCGGGGACGTGCCGTACCTGGCCTTCCTGGCTCCGGGCATCATCGCGCAATCCGCGCTGTTCATCTCGATCTTCTACGGGATCCAGATCATCTGGGACCGGGACGCCGGCATCCTCGCCAAACTCATGGTGACCCCGGCCCCGCCGGCCGCGTTGATCACCGGGAAAGCCTTTGCCGCGGGCATCCGTTCGGTGGTGCAGGTCATCGGCGTGGTCGCGCTGGCCTACCTGATCGGGGTGCACATGACGATCAACCCGCTGCGCATCCTGGGCGCGATGGCGGTGGTGGTGCTCGGCTCGGCGTTCTTCGCCTGCCTGTCGATGACGCTGGCCGGATTGGTCCGCAACCGGGACCGGCTGATGGGCATCGGCCAGGCCATCACCATGCCGCTGTTCTTCGCCTCCAACGCCCTCTACCCGGTCGAGGTGATGCCGCAGTGGCTGCGCTGGCTGTCCGCGGTCAACCCGCTCAGCTACGAGGTCAACGCGTTGCGCACACTGCTGATCGGTTCCCCCGGCAATATCTGGCTCGACATCACCGTGCTGGTGGTGGCCGCCGTCGCCGGGGTGCTCACCGCGTCGGCCCTGTTGCGCCGTCTGGTGCGCTGAGGCCGGACCTACACCGCCAGCAGGCGTTCGATGGCCCCCAGCGGGATCGGCAACCAGGACGGCCGGTAACGGGCCTCATACCCCGCCTCGTAGACGGCCTTGTCCAGTTCGTAGGCGCGCAGCACACCGGCCGCCTGTCGCGGATCGATCGCGCTGCCCGCGATATAGCCCTCGCAGAAGGCCGCGCTGTTGCGCCGGGCCCATTCCCGGGCGGCATCCTGATCCTGCCCGGCGGTCTGCCGCTGGTGTGCGGCGTAGTCATAGGAGCGCAGCATCCCGGCCACGTCCCGCAGCGGGGAATCCGGGCGGCGCCGCTCCTGCAGCGGTTGCCCCGGCTCACCCTCGAAGTCGATCACCAGCCAGCCTGTCGGGGTGTGCAGCACCTGCCCGAGGTGCAGGTCTCCGTGGATGCGCTGTTCGGTGGACGGTTCGTCGGCCAGTTGCCGGTAGCGCTGCTCGATCTCGGCCACCCGGTCACGCAGCGCGGGCACCTGCACCGCGACCGCCCGCAGCCGCTCGATCATGGTCTGCACCGGGAAGGGTTTGACCCTCGTACCCAGCCGGTCGGCCAGATCCCGGTGCACCGATGCGACGGCCTGCCCGAGCCGATGCGATTCCTCGGTGAAATCCTCGCCGGACGCCGCGGTCACCAGCTGCCAGCCGTCGGTGGAGTCCCGCGCGAAAGTGCTCACCATGCCGAGCATGTATTGTTCTGTGTCCCAGTCTATTTCATACGAACCGAGCAGCGGGGTGATGTACGGGTTGCCGGCCAGCGCGCGGGTCAACTCGACGTCGGGGTTGATGCCCGGGATGAGCCGCCGGAACACCTTGAGAATGCTCTGCTCCCCGAACACCACGCTGGTGTTGGACTGCTCGGCACCCATCACCCGCACCGGAGTCCCCGGCCCCAGATCGGCGCCCGGCTCGCGCCGGAACCGCACGGTGTCGATCTGGTCGGAGGCGTCCAGCAGGGACAGCAGCCGCCCGGCCGCCTGCGGGTCGACCATCGCGTCGTAGCCGGTGCGTGTGCCGTCGGAGCCGATGCACGCCGACTCCGCTCCGGTGCCCCACCGCACCAGTACCTGATAGGTCTCGGTCGCACCGTCGGTGTATTCGACGCGCAGCACCGCCAGGTCCAGATCGGTGTCCAGCGCCACGACCGTCGCGGGCCGGGCCGTCGCGATCTCCCGCCCTCGCCCCGAGTACCAGCGTTGTGCGGGCAGCCAGCGGTCGAACGGCAGGTTCATGGTCATGATCTTTACCCGTACCCGGCGGGCCGGGGTCCCACACAGGCGATCGGGTCTCGGGATGTGGGTACAGTGCCGACGTGGCTGAATTGCGTGATCACGGTGACCCCGGCGACGCCCCGACCGTGCCGCCGCCACTGACGGCCGTGACGAACCCCCGGCGCCCGTCGGCCGCCGAGGAGGCCCGCACCATCGCAGCCTCCACCAACGCGGGGACGCTGGCCACGCTGACCGCCGATGGCGACCCGTGGGCCTCGTTCGTCACCTACGGCCTGCTCGACGGCGCCCCGGTGCTGTGCGTGTCGAACATGGCCGAGCACGGCCGCAACCTGGCCGGTGATCAGCGCGCCAGCATCGCCATCGTGGCGCCTGACGTGCCGGATGACCCGCTGGCCTCGGGCCGGGTCACGCTGGCCGGGACCGTGGTGCAGCCCGCCGCAGACATGCTGCGGGCGGCCCGGGAAGCACACCTGGCCGCGGTGCCGGCCGCCAAGTACTACATCGATTACAGCGATTTCACCCTGTGGGTGCTGCAGGTCGAGCGGGTCCGCTGGGTCGGCGGATACGGGCGGATGGATTCGACGAGCGGTGCGGAATACACCGCCGCCGCTGCCGACCCGGTCGCCCCGTACGCCGCGGGGGCGGTCGCACACCTCAACGCCGACCACGCCGACGCACTGACCGCGATGGCGCAGAAGCTCGGCGGATTCCCCGACGCCACCGCCGCGACCTGCACGGCGGCCGACCGGTACGGGCTCGATCTGCGGGTCACCACCGCCCGCGGTGTGGCCTACACCCGGGCCGGCTATCCGGAGCCGATCAACAGCATCGATGAATTGCGGTCGGCTGCAGTCGAATTGACCAAAAGGGCCCGGCAGGCCTGAGCTGTCGGGCCGACGTGCAATACGATTTCGGACTATGCAGCGCCCGCAGACCTGGCAAGCGGCTTTCGAGCTGATCAAAACCCGCGGTTACGAGCACCGCGAAGAGCCGTTCAAGCTCGTCAGTGGCCAGCTCAGCCATGACTACATCGACGGCAAGTACGCCATCGACAACGGTGAGCGGCTGTCCATCGTCAGCCGGGCGGTGGCCGACCTGGCCGCCCTGCACGGCATCGAGTTCGACGCGGTCGGCGGGCTCACCATGGGCGCCGACCCGCTGGCCCACGGGGTGTCGATGGTCACCGGCGCCGCCTGGTTCTCGGTGCGCAAGGAGCAGAAGTCCCGCGGCCGCGAACAGTGGATCGAGGGCACCCGCATCGAGCCCGGCACCCGGGTGCTGCTGGTCGACGACGTCATCAGCACCGGCGGTTCCACCCACAAGGCCTATGACCGGGTCACCGCCGCCGGCGCGGTGGTCACCGGGGTGATCCCGATGGTGGACCGCGGCGATGTCGCGGCCGAACTGTTCGGCGGGCTCGGCGTGCCGTTCGTCGCGCTGGTGACCTATCGGGATCTCGGCATCGAACCGGTCCAGGCCGTCTGAGTTCCTGCCCTGCTCAGCCGACGGCCGACGGCCAGTTGGCTTCCAGGTACCTCATCGCGGATTCGTTCTGCTCAATCGATACGAATGTTGCCGCCCCGTCCACCGGGGGCAACCCGCCGTAGACGACCCGGTCGATGCTGCCCCTGGTGACCATCGAGTCGGCCCGCACCGGCCGGGCGCCACCACCGAGGTACAGGTTCTGCCCTTCGTCGCTGTACAGGAACTCCTGCCACAGCCGGGCCGCGGCCGGGTGCGGGGCGTCGGCGTTGATGGCCTGGAAGTAGTACCCGGCGACCGCGGCGTTGTGCGGGATGATCACCTTCCAGCCCGGCACCTTCTTGGACTGCTCCACATTCAGGTAATCCCAGTCGATGACCACCGGGGTCTGGCCGGCGGCGATGGTGGCCGGGGTGGGGTTGACCGCCAGCAGGTTGCCCGCCTCGGCGAGCTTGGCGAAGAACTCCACCCCCGGCGCGATGTCATCGGGAGAACCGCCCTGGGCGATGGACACCATCATCACCCCCGAAAAGGCCGAACCGGCCTGTCGCGGGTCCCCGTTGAGCGCGACCTTGCCCGCGAACTCGGGCTTGAGCAGGTCGTCGACGCCGGCGACGACCGGCACCTTGGTCGAGTCGTACCCGATCGACATGTAGCCGCCGTAGTCGTTGACCCACAGCCCGTCCGGGTGCTTGAAGGCGTCCGAGATCTCGGCGAAGTGCTCGACCTTGTAGGCCGCGAACATATCGGTATTGGCCAGCGCCACCGACTGGCCCAGGTCGAACACGTCCGGCGCGGTGCTGCGCCCCTTGTGCTGCACCGCGGTGTCGATCTCCTCCTGGCTGCTGGCCCCCGGCTGTGCCGAGTTGACCTTGATGCCGTACTTCTGGCTGAAGCGCTCGATGATCTCGCCGTAGTTCGCCCAGTCGGGCGGCAGTGCGATCACGTTGAGTTCGCCCTCGGCCCGGGCCGCTTCGATCAGCCCCGCCATGCCACCGAAGTCGGCGGCCGAGGTGGCGATGCGTGCGTCTGCCGCGGCGGACTCCCGCTTCTCGGGCGTGGCACATGCGGCCAGGCCTCCGGTCAGCAGGGCTGCGGTGGCCAGACCCACCAGCGAACGCTTCATGGCCGAAACCATCGCAGCAATCGGTAACCGGCGCTACTACCATCGGGTTGTGTCCGAAGGTGTCGACCCGCTCGAACTGTTCGCCGGCGCCCCGGTGGCCGTGTTGGCGACCTGCGCGATCGATGCCGTTCCGCACGTGGTTCCGGTCGTTTTCGCGGTGGAGGGGGACACCGTCTACACCGCCGTCGACGCGAAGCGGAAATCCACGCAGAAGTTGCGCCGGCTGGCCAACATCGAGGCCAACCCGCAGGTCAGTCTGTTGGTGGACCACTACAGCGAGGATTGGGACCGGCTGTGGTGGGTGCGTGCAGACGGGGTGGCGGCCGTGCACCACGACGGCGAACAGATGGCCATCGGGTACAGCGTGCTGCGGGCCAAGTATCCCCAGTACGAGCGCACCGCACTGGACGGCCCGGTGGTGGCGATCTCGGTCACCCGGTGGGCGTCGTGGCGGGCATGACGCAATGACGAAAGAGGGCACGACCGTGAACAGGTACGCATTCGCCGCCGTGGGCGCCCTGGTGGCCGGCGTGATCGGGTCCGCCGCCACCGGCTTCATCGGGACGGCGGTGGCGGACCCGGACCCCGCCGGCAACGCCCAGCAGACCATCGACGAACTCCGGGCCCAGGGCTACCGGGTGATCGTCAGCCGGTTGAGCAGCCGGCCACTGTCCGAGGCGAACGTGGTGGGGGTCCGCCACGGCCAGGACTACACCCAGAACTGGATCGTCGACGACGAGGACCGCGACTACGTGTACAACGCCCTGGCCGGGCGGACCGTCTATGTGGACGTGAACTAGAGCAGCCCCAGCAGCTCCAGGTCGGTGACGTACTTGACGATCACATCGCGACTCACGTGCGGAATGTCCTTGTCCGGACCGATCTTTGCGTCCTGGACCGCGGCGCGGAACACATCGGTGGGCGCCATCGCCCCGTTCACCGGGACGCCCGGCGCGGCGTAGTTGTGCAGCAACGGCAGCAGTGACGCCTGCCGCTGACGGTCAGGAAGGGCCCGCAGCGCGGTCTCGAACCGGGCCAGCCAGTCGCCGTAGTCTGCGACCCGCTCGATCCGGTACCCGGCCTCGACCAGCCAGTCCACGAAGGTGTCCATGCCGATGCCGTCGTCGTACGGGTTCATCACGTGATACGTCTCGAAACTGCGGTCCTCCAGCGCCACCCGGGTCCCCAGGGTCGAGATGGCCTCGGCGATGAACTCCACCGGCAGCCCGTCGTAGTGGCTGCGCTGCGGATTGCCCTCGGCATCAAGCTGATTGAACGAACGCGGAGCGATCCCGGTGGCGACCAGGCTGAACATCATCCGGGTGAACATGTCGGGCAGGTTCAGCTGTCCGGCGTAGCTGGTATCGGCCAGGATCATGTCGCACCGGAACACCGAGACCGGCAACCCGACCCGGTCGTGCGCCTCCCGCAGCAGGACCTCTCCGGCCCACTTGCTGGTGCCGTACCCGTTGGCGTAGCTGTCGTCGATGACCCTGGTGGCCGAGATGTCCCGGATGTCGGCGTCCTCGACGAAGCGTCCCGCTTCGATGCCCGCACCGACCCCGATGGTCGACACGTAGACGAACGGCTTGATCTTGCTGGTCAGGGCGACCCGGATCAGCTCGGCGGTGCCCAGCGCGTTCGGCCCGAACAGCTCGCTGTAGGGCAGGACGTGGTTCACCAGTGCGGCGGGGTCCACGATGAGATCCACCGTATCGGCCAGCCGCTGCCAGACCGCCTGGTCCAGACCGAGATTCGCCTCGCCCTTGTCTCCGGCGATCACCTCGAGATGCTCGGCGGCGAGGTCGCGGTAGTGCGCGACGAGCTTCTCGTCGCCGGTGTCGAACGTCCGGTCCAGCCGGGCCCGGGCCTCGGCGTCGCTGCGCGCGCGGACCAGGCAGATCACCTTGCCGCCGACCAGACTCATCCGCTCCAGCCAATCCAGCGCCAGGTAGCGCCCGAGGAAGCCGGTCGCGCCGGTCAGCAGCACGGTGCGGATCTCACTCCCTACCTTCGGAAGCGACGGTGCGGCAGCAAGAGTCGCGGCGTCGATGAACTTGTCCAGGGTGAGGTCGGCGGCATGCACCTCGGTGGCGCCCGCCCCGTGGACCGACGCGAACGTGGGGCGGCCGGTCCCGCCGGCGCGCTGGGTCTCGATGTGCTCGGCGATGGTCCGCAGATCCGATGCCGGGCTCACGATCAGCGACACCGGCACCTCGACATCGAAGATGTCGGTGAGCAGGTTCCCGAATGTCAACGCCGACAGCGAATCTCCGCCCAGGTCGGTGAAGTGCGTATCGGGGGCGGCATCGGCGCTGGCCGCACCCAGCAGGGCGACCGCGGTGCGGCCGACGGTGTCCAGCACCGGCGCGGTGGCCCCGGCGGCGCGCAGCGCCTGCAGCTCCTGCGCCTGGCCGTCGGCGAGGTCTGTGTAGAGCTGCTCGAGCTCGGCCCCGTACCGCTCTTTCAGCCTGGGCCAGGCCAACTTCCGGATGCCGGTCAGCAGACCGTTCTCCACGGTGAACGGGGTGGCCTCGATGAGGAAGTCGCGGGGCAGCTCATAGGACTGCAGGTCGGCGGTGCGCGCGGCCTCCTGCAGCGCGGCGGCGATGTCCTGCTTGGTGGACGACGGATCGGTGGGGACCACCACGGCCAGCAGATAGGGCCGGGCGCTGTTGCCGTACAGATAGATCTGGTGCACCTGCGGCGCGGTGGTGAAGACGGCCTCCAGTTTGGACACCGTGACGAACTCCCCCTGGGACAACTTGAGGACGTTGTTGCGCCGGTCGACGTAGGCGACCTGATCGGGCCCGAGTTCGGCGACGATGTCGCCGGTCCGGTAGAAGCCGTCCGCGTCGAAGACCTGCGCGGTGATCTCGGGGCGCTTGTAATACCCGGGGAACATCTGCTCGGACTTGACCAGCAGTTCGCCGCGGGGATGCGGCACATCGGTCAGGCGGTAGCCGAGTTCAGGTACGTCGACGAGCTTGTACTCCAGCACCGGCGGCCGGGCGATGTGACCGTCGATGAAGACAGCCCCAGCCTCGGTGGAGCCGTAGCCCTCCAGCAGGTGCATGCCCAGCAGCGTCTCCACCCAGTCCCGCAGTTCGGGGGCGATCGGCGCCGAGCCGGTCACCGCGCTGACATAGCGGCCGCCGATCAGGTTCGTCCGCAAGTCCTCGAGCACTTCGGTTTCGTTGCCGCCGTGGGCAAGCCGGCTCTGGTACTCGTTGAACAGCATGTCCCAGATGCGCGGCACGAAGTTCAGCTGGGTGGGGCGGGTCAGGGCCAGGTCGTCCAGGAATGTCGAGAGATCGGCGCGGGCCGCGAAGTTCACGGTGCCACCGCTGGCCAGCGCGCCGTACAGGATGCCGCGGCCCATCACGTGGCTCATCGGCATGAAGCTCAGCACGATGGACGGAGCCACACCCTGGCTGTCATCCCAGTGTGAATTGGCCGCCGGCCGCCAGATGTCGGCGACCTTGCTCTGCGGGTACATCGCGCCCTTGGGCGCCCCGGTGCTGCCGGAGGTGTAGATGAGCAACGACAGCGGGTCCGCCTCGGCGGGCACCTCGGTGAGGTTCCCGGACCCGCCCCGCGCGAGCACTTCAGCGAGGGTTTCCACGGTGACCCGGTCGTCCAGCCGCGCGGTGGCGGCCGCATACGCGGCGCGCTGCGCATCCACCTCGGGGTGGTAGTCGAACACCACGAGCCGGGTCGCTGCCGACCCGAGCGCCAGTTCCACCGCGTCGGCGAGGTAGTCGATGCTCGACGCGATCAGGACGGGTTCGGTCTCGGCGATGATCGGGGCGAGCGCAGCCGTCGAGGCGCTGGTCTGCAATGGCACCGATACCGCCTCGAGCTGGGTCAGGGCGATGTCGACGACGGTGTAATCCACGCTGGTGAACCCGAGGATGGCGACCCGGTCACCGGGTTTCACAGGGGCGCCGCGCCATGCGTCGGCCAGCGCCCGCACCCGCTCGGCGAGTTGGCCGTAGGTGATGGTCTCGAAGCGCGGTTGCAGGGCGGCGACGGTGTCACCGGATTCGTCGGTGACGAACTCGACCGCGCGGGCGCCGAGGGCCGGCCGGTCGGCATAGCCGTCGAGCACGGTGCGCACGATGTCGGCGAGCCGCAGGCCGGGCGCGCAGGCGGCGGCATTCACCTCGGCACTCGGCGTGGCCGCCGCGAACTGGGGGTCGGTGGCGTACAGCTGGGTCATGCGCTGCTGGGTGTCAGGGGATTCGGTTTCGGGCAACACTTCGGGATCCTTCGGGACGTTCTTTCGGCTCTACCGCTATCTGCGGCCGGGGACATCACCGTCCACACCGACCGTCGGATACAACGTTAGCAAAACTAAAGATATGCCCGGCTGCCCGCGACCTGCCGATTACCTGTGAGAAGTTCCAGTTCAGACGGTGCGCGACTGCGCTTCGAGCTCTTCTTCGTAGGCGCCCTCATCACGGCCGAGTGCGATGGTGGCCGCCGTCATGGCCAGCACCGCAGCCGTCAGCACCACCGTCTCCCACCGGTTCGCCGTCAACGTCTCGCCGAGGATGAAGACCCCGAGCAGCACCGCGGCGATCGGTTCGACGACCAGCATGGTCGGCACCGACGTCTGCAACGACCCGGCATGGAACGCCGACTGCTGCAGCAGGGTGGCCAGCACCCCGAGTAGCACCAGGGCATACGGCAGCGGGGTTGCCAGCACGTGCGCGACGGGGTGCCTGTCCAGTTCCTGCATCAGGATCTTGGTGAGCACCGCGACCAGACCGAACATCAGCCCGACGGCCACCGCCAGCGGCACCACCCGCTGCCAGCCCGAGCGGCGCACCGCCAGCAGCACGCACCCGATCACCACCACCGAGCACACCGCCACCACCACCGCGATGGTGCGCACGGGCGCCACCTGCTCGGTGACCCGGGGGTGAGCCAGCAATATGAAGATCGCGAGGGACACGGTCAGCAGGACCGCCCACAACCACGCCCTGCGGGTGACCCGCCGGTGCGCGAGCCGGGCACTGAGCGGGAGCGCGAACAGCAGCGCCGACACCAGCAGCGGTTGCACGACGATCAGCGATCCGTTGTCCAGCGCCAGCGCCTGGAAGACGAAACCGGCCACCGCGGCCGCGGTCCCGGCCCACCACAGCGGACGGCGCAGCAGGGTCGCCACCATGACGACGCTGACGCCGTGTTCCTCCGGCACATCGAGCGTCGCCTGCTGGCGCACCACGATGCCGACGGCCGCGAAAATCGCTGCGCACAGGGCGAAGACAACGACGAGGACGTGGTCGATCACCGCCGGCGCCCTCTCGTCACGCCACCACCCTAGGTGGTGAGGACCTCCAGCGCCTGTGCGGTCTGCAGGTCCTCGTAGGCCGCGCTGTAGCGCTGCGCGAGGGCCAGCGCGATGTCCGGACGCTGCCACAGCTCGCCGGCGCTGGCGGTGGCCAGCCAGGTCATCAGCCCATGCGCCACCGAGGCGCGGTAGCGCAGCCAGATCTCCTCGGTCGACGGGAGTTCCTCGGCCGGCAGCCCGAGCGCGTCCCGGTACTCGGCCAACAGGTCCCGCTCGGCGGCCCGGCGGTCCTCGGTCCTCAGCGCGCCCTGCAGGAAGTAGCCCAGGTCCAGTGCGAAGTGGCCGTGCCGGGCGACCTGCCAGTCCAGGAAGCCGAGATCACCGTCCGGCAGCAGGTAGGTGTTGCCGATGTGCGGGTCCCCGTGCAGCAGGGTCTGCGGCACACCGGGGGCGGTCAGGGTCCGGATGAACGGTTTCCAGATGCCTTCCACCAGGTGGTCGATGCTCAGCGCCTGCACCGACGGGGGTGCGTCGTCGCCGAGCCGTTCCAGCGCGGCGGGCAGCGGCGCCCACTGCATCCCGTCCCAGGCCACGAACGGCTCCAACCATTCCAGGCCGGGCCGGGCCACCCGGTGGCCCCAGAATGCGCCGTGCAACCGGGCCAGTCCGCGCACCCCGTTGGCCGCCTGCTCGACGGTCAACGGCCGGGTGGCGTCCCGCGGATCCGCGTCCCGCGCGGTGAGATCCTCCATCACCAGCAGGAAGTCTTCGTCGGCCTCGTCGATCGGGGCCGCGTACACCAGCGGATGTTCCAGCGGCAGCGCGACGCCGGAGGTGAACAGCCGCGGCTCGTGCAACAGACCGCTGGTCATCTTGATCAGGGCCTTGTGGTCGGGATCGACGGCCTTGACGAACACCGTCTCCGGGCCCGGCCCCGCCGCGTAGGTCAGCGCCAGCCGGGCCCGCCGGTTGGTGCCGTCATCGCGCATGGCGACGGTCACCGTGTCGACCACCGCCCCGGGGATCTCCTGGGCCAGCGCGGCGGTCATCCACTCGGGGGTGACGTCCTCCCAGATTCTGGGAACCGATAGGCCGGTCGTCACGACACGATGAGCGGCATCGATTCCCAGCCGCGCACCGTGGAGGTCGGTGACAGCACCGCGTTGTCCAGATCGGTGTCCCACTCCGGGAACCGCTTGAGCAGTTCTTCCAGCGCGATGCGGCCCTCCAGCCGCGCCAGCGCCGAACCCAGGCAGAAGTGCGTGCCGACGCTGAACGCCAGGTGCTGGCGCTGCTCGCGGTGGATGTCGAAAACCTCACCGTCCGGCGGGAATTGGCGGCTGTCGCGGACCGCGGCACCGATCAGCATCATCATCGACGAGCCCTCGGGCACCGTCTGGCCGTAGAACTCGACATCGCGGGTCACGTAGCGCGCCACGTGAGGGGCCGGCGGTTCGAAGCGCAGGATCTCCTCGATGGCCTGTGGGATCAGCCCGGGGTTCTCGACCAGCTGGCGGCGCTGATCGGGATGTTCGGCGAGCACCTTGGCTGCCCACCCGATGAGCCGGGTGGTGGTCTCGTTACCCGCGCCGGCCACCACATTGATGTAGATGAGCAGTTCTTCGCGGGTGAGCTTGCGGGTGACGCCATGCTCGTCGGTGAACTCGACGTTGAGCAGGTCGGTCATGATGTCGTCGGACGGGTTGTCCTTGCGCCAGTCGATGTAGGTCTCGAAGATCGATCCGTCGACCAGGCCCTCCTCGGCGGCCTTCATCGGCTGGCCGGCCTCGGTGCGCATCTGCGCATTGGCGTGGTCGCGGATCATCTCCTGGTCGTCCTCGGGGATGCCGAGCAGCGCGCTGATCACCTGCATCGGCATGATCGCGCCGAAATCACCGATGACGTCGAAGCGTCCGGAACCGACCAGCGGGTCCAGGGCGCGGGCACAGAACTCCCGGATCTTGGGCTCCAGCGCGTTGATCTTGCGCGGGGTGAACATCCTCGACAGCAGTTTGCGGTGCGCGGTGTGGATCGGCGGGTCCTCGAAGATCAGTGCGCCGGAGGGGATCTCGATGTTGGCCTTGATGAGCTCGATGATCGCCCCGCGGGCCGAACTGAAGGTCTCGTGGTCGATGAGCGCCTTGTTGACGTCGGAGAAGCGGCTCAGTGCGTAGAAGTCGAACTGTTCGTTGTAGTAGAGCGGCGCCTCCTCCCGCAGGCGCGCGAACGCCGGATACGGGTCGGCGTTGATCTCGACGTTGTACGGGTCGAAATAGACATCGCCGACGGCGGTGCCGTCAGTCTGTTCCGTGCTTGCGTCCACCGTCACTGCTGCCACCTCTCACACCCCGGTTAACTTACTCGCGTAAGTTACGCGGGTCACAGGGTGCAGGGCAAGCTCGGATGTTTACAGGTCGGCGACGATCTGTCGCGTCAGGTGGACGCCCGCTGGATCAGATGGGCCACATTCTCGCTGCTGGGTTCCCGGCCGGCGGGGTAACCGAGCTCGGTCATCATCGCCGCCACCGACACCTCCACGATCGTCTTGGCATCCAGCCCCACCGAGGTCAGCGGCGGGCCGCTGACGGCACCGAGCGGGATGGCGTCGACGCCCATCACCGCGAGGTCCTGCGGGCAACGCAACCCCGCCTCCCGGATGCCGTGCAGCACCACCAGCGCGGTCTCGTCGCTCTGCGCGCACACCGCGGTCACCCCGGCATCGACCCAACGCCGCACCGCATCGGCGGCGTCGGATCCGTCGGCGGCGACGGTCGCGGTGTCGATCTCGGGCAACCCGGCCGCGGCCACCTGCAGTCCGGACAGCCAGTAGTCGCCCAGCGGACGCAGCGCCTCATCGCCGGCGTAGGCGAACGCCAGCCGGCGGTGACCGCGGGACACCAGATGCTCAACCCGCATCCGTCCGATGGTCAGATGGAGTTCGCCCATCGCGTGCAACTGGGCACTGCCCAGATGGATCTGCGGTATCCCGGCCGCGGTGACGGCGTCCAGCGCCGCGCCGGACAGGCCGAACACACTGGTCACCGCGATCGGGTTCAGGTCGGCGACGGCGTCGACCACATTGCGGCCGTCGTCGGTCTCGAACTGCAGCGAGAGCACCACCCCGTGGCGGGCCAGTTCGGTGGTCAGCCGGCTGCCGACCTCCAGCAGCAATTCGCCCAGCGAGATCCGCGGGACGATGTACAGCACCACCCCGCTGCCGCCCCGGGCCAGATTGCGGGCCGCCAGATTGGGCCGGTAGCCCAGCGCCTTGGCGGCGTCGCGCACCGCGGCGCGGGTCTGGGCCGAGATCGTCTGGCCCTTGACGTCGTTGAGCACGTAGCTGACGGTCGCCGCCGAGACATTGGCCAGCCGCGCCACATCGGCTTTGGTCGGCCGCGCCCCCGGTCTCATCGGCCCATCATCGCAGGCTCGGTTGTCCCTGGTCTCCGGTTACGGTCGCCGTCAGCGGCTTACCCGCGGATTCCCGCAGGGTCAGCACCGTGGACAGGGACAGCACCGCGGCGATCACCAGATAGAACGCGGCCGCCCGGGGGTTACCGGTCTCGGCCGTCAACCAGGTCACCACGTACGGCGTGGTGCCGCCGAACACCGCGACGCAGACGTTGTAGCCGACCGCGAAACCGCTGTAGCGCACCCGGGTGGCGAACAGCTCGACGCCCGCGGTGACGGCGGTGGAGATGTAGATCGACTCGATCGCCGCCAGCAGACAGTGCGCGGTGATCGCAGCGACCAGCGACCCCGAGGTGAGCAACAGGAACAGCGGATAGCTCAGCACCGCGAAGGCCACCGCACCGGCGATCAGCATCGGCCGGCGCCCGATCCGGTCCGACAGGGCGGCGAACGGCAGCGTCAGCACCAGCGCCACCAGGCTGGCCAACGTGATCGAGACGAAGGACGCGGTCTTGGAGAACTCGAGGGTCTTGATCAGGTAGGTCGGCAGGAAGGTGAACACCACGTAGTAGCCGACGTTGAAGATCAGGAACAGCCCGATGACCTGCAGGATGGGCTGCCACGACGTGGTCAGGGCCTCCCGCAGCGGCCGGTCGGCAACCTTGTCGGCGGTACTCAGATCGGTGAATTCCGGGGTGTCGTCCAGGCGCATCCGGATGTAGAGGCCGACCAGCCCGAGCGGCGCGGCGAGCAGGAACGGGATGCGCCAGCCGTAACTGTCCATCGCATCGGCGGCCAGCCCGGCCTGCAGCAGCGTCACGGTGATGGAGCCGAGCAGGAAGCCCAGCACGCCCGACCACACCATGAAGGTGACCACGAATCCACGCCGGCGGTCGGCGGCGTATTCGGCCAGGTACACCGCGCCGCCGCCGTACTCCCCGCCCGCCGAGAAACCCTGCACGCAGCGCAGCACCAGCAGCAGCAGCGGTGCCGCGACCCCGATCGCCGAGTAGGTCGGCAGCAAGCCGATGAGCAGCGTCGCCGCCGACATCAGCAGGATCACCAGGGCCAGCACCTTCTGCCTGCCGATCCGGTCACCGAGCGGGCCGAACACGAACCCGCCGAGCGGCCGCATGAAGAACGCCGCCGCGAAGATCGCGAAGGTGTTCAGCAGGGCGGCCGTCTCGTTGCCCGACGGGAAGAAGTTCGCCGCGATATAGGTGGCCAGGAATCCGTAGATGGCGAAGTCGAACCATTCCACGGCGTTGCCGATGGACGCGCCGACGACGGCCTTACGGACCGCTGCGGGTGCAGGGCGAGCGGAGCGACGGGGGATGGACTCCGAGGCGGACGGCATGCCGACCTACAGTAGTGAATTCCCTGCGCGCATAACGGGTTTGAGCGTATCGCTTAGTCCGCGGTGCGCTCCGACTCCTCGTCGGCCTTCTTGTCGACCACCCGCGTCTTGTACAGGCTCGCGACGGTGGTGATGACGAGGGTGACGATGATGACGCCGAGGCTGGCCAGCGTCGGGATCTCGGGCACCGGCACGTGCTCACCGCCGTTGATGAACGGCAGCTCGTTCTCGTGCAGCGCGTGCAGCAGCAGCTTGACGCCGATGAAGCCGAGGATGAACGACAGGCCCTGGGACAGGTACACCAGCCGCTTGAGCAGGTCACCGAGCAGGAAGTAGAGCTGGCGCAGCCCCATCAGGGCGAACACGTTGGCGGTGAAGACCAGGTAGGGCTCCTGGGTGAGCCCGTAGATCGCGGGGATGGAGTCCAGCGCGAACAGCAGGTCGGTGGTGCCGAGCGCGACGATCACCAGGAACATCGGCGTCATGACGCGCTTGGAGCCCTCTTTGACCGTCAGCTTGAGGCCGTGCCACTTGTCGGTGGTGTTGAGGTAGTTGCGCGCGAACCGGACGACGCTGTTCTCGCCGTCGTCCTCGTGGTCGGTGTCCTTGGCCAGCTTCCAGGCGGTGTAGATCAGGAACGCACCGAAGATGTAGAACACCCAGGAGAACTGGTTGATGGCGACCGCGCCGAGGGCGATGAAGATGCCGCGGAAGATCAGCGCCAGGATGATGCCGACGAGCAGCGCCTGCTGCTGGTAGATCCTGGGCACCTTGAAGCTGGCCATGATGATCAAGAAGATGAACAGGTTGTCCACCGAGAGGCTGTACTCGGTGAGCCAGCCGGCGAAGAATTCGACACCGTACTGGTGGCCGTGGAACACCCAGGTCCAGATTCCGAACGCGATGGCCAGGCCGACGTAGAAGGTCAGCGCGATGGACGTCTCCCGGGTGGACGGCTCGTGCGGCCGACGGCCGAACACGACGATATCCACCAGCAGGACGCCCAGGGTGACAGCGAGGGTGATGCCCCACTCGAGTGTGGACACGTTCATATGGTCGGAGCCTCCGGTCGTCGATCAACGGCCGAGGTCTCTTCCGCCCGCCGGACGTGACGCGGGCCTGCAGCACCGGTCGTCCGATGACAGACGACGTGATGACGACACCGCAGCGTTGGGAGTACTCCCCTCGGCGCTGATTCTGTCAGACGATCACATCCCCGGCTAATCGGTGGGTTAAACGCCGACGTCGGCGCTACCCATCCTGCTCCTCATCGTCGCTGCTCTGCGTGGTGGAGGCGAACGGGTTCAGGATGAACGGGTTCTCGTCGTCGAGGGTCGGTTCGGTCGTGTCCGTCGTGTCCTCGGAGGTGGTCTCCGAGGTCTCGTTCGTCGTCGTGGTCGTGCTCGTGGTCGTGGTCGTGCTCGTGGTCGTGGGGCTCGTCGTGGTGGTGCGCGACGTGGTCGTCCGCGAGGTGGTCGTCCGGGAGGTGGTGGTCTTGGCCGCGCTCGTGGTCGAGGGCGAGTAGTCGGTGTAGTACTGCGGGCCGTAACTCGGCTCCACCGAGCTCTGCGAGGTCTGCACCACCGCGTAGATCAGCACACCGATCACCAGCACCCCGGCGACACCGGCGCCGACCACGGCCCAGGACTCCTCGTACCACGGAATCTGGGCCGGGCCCGGGTCCGGCTCATCGCGCTGGTCGTCTGCCACAGGCGCTGATGGTAACGAGCTTTCAGCCCGCCACGATCGATTCACCCCGGACTGTGATCGCCGCCGGAGCCAGCGGTTCGCGGGCCGGGCCGGAGATCACCGCCCCGTCCAGCCCGAAGATGCTGTGGTGGCACGGGCAGATCACCTCGGCGCCGTCCACCTCGGATACCTCGCACCCCTTGTGCGGGCACACCGCCGAGAATCCGGCGAACTCACCGGCCCGGGCCTGGGTCAGCACGATGCCGTCCACGATGAGCGCGGACCCGACCGGCACGTCGGCGGTGCCGGCCAGCACCCCGTCCTCGCGTGCGGGCGGTGCGGGCCGGTCCTGTCCGCGCGAGCAGGCGACGAGGACGCCCGCTCCCACCGCGACGCCGCCGCCGACGAGGGCCTGGCGGCGCGGGATTACCGCCTGCTCGGGATCCATCGGATCATTGTGCGACGGAAAGCGCCGTGCCGGTCTCCTGTTCGGCGAACTGCACCACCCGTGCAGCCGCCGCGTAGTCGCAGGCCAACGCCGAACGCCCGATCAACACCGGTCCGCCGCGCAGCCCGAACCGGCCCTGCACACCCACGTAGCTGCCCGGCGGGATCGGCTCGGTGATGCAGTACAGCGTGGTGGCCGCGCCCGCGGCGGCGTCGTTGGCCGCCATCGAGGCGACCAGCTTGACGCCCCGCTGCACCACGCCCAGCAGCCGGCCCCCCGAGACGTTCGGCAGGTTGGAGTCGACCCAGCCGGGGTGGGTGAGGTGGCTGATGACCGGTGACTGCGCGGCACGCAGGCGGCGGTCCAGTTCCAGCCCCCACAGCATGACCGCCAGCTTCGACCGGGCGTAGGCGCCCATCACCGTCCACTTGTGGGTGCGCAGATGCATATCGTCCAACCGCAGCGTGGCCGACTCGTGGGCCTGCGAACCGACGTTGATGATCTGGGAGCGCACCCGGTCCAGCAGCAGATTGGTCAGCGCGAACGGGCCGAGCAGGTTGGTGGCGATCGTCGCCTCGAATCCGTCGACGGTGTCCTCCCGGTGCTGGGTGAGCGCACCGGCGTTGTTGACCAGGATGTCGACGACGTTGATGCCGTGCTCGTCGAGCAGCCCGGGAAAGGCCCGCACCGACGATTGGTCGGCGAGGTCCAGACGCGCCACCGTGGTGTGGCCGCCGATCTCGGCCGCGCGCTGCGCCCCGAGTTCGGTGTTGCGCACCGCCAGCACCACATGCGCTCCGGCACGCGTCAGGGCCGCGGCCGTCGCCAGTCCGACGCCGTTGGTCGCTCCGGTCACGATGATGGTCCGGCCGGTGAGATCGCCGAGTCGGGCTGGGGTCCACGGGGCTGTCATAGCCCCAGGCTAACGAGACGCGGACGGCATGGAGACCATGCGACGGTCTCGGATCCCGCCGTATGCTGTGGTCGAAATCTTCCACGGTGTTGCGAGGGGAGCGACAGCTGATGGTGACCCCCTCGCGGTGGCGACATGGCGGCGATCACTACGAGTGGCTGACGGCCTATCTGGCCGCCCGGGATCTCCAGGTCGTCACCTGCCGCGTCGTCGCCGCCATCGCCGCCGGTCTGGCCGCAATCGTCATCTTCCAGCGGGCCGCCACCACCGATCTGATCGGCACGCACCAGATGGTGGTGACCGTCATCGTCGCGCTGTCCTGCGCCGCGATCGCCCTGCTCTGGCTGCGGTCGGACTGGCCGACCCGGTGGCAGTCCCGGGTGTGCCTGATCCTGGGCACCGCGCTCATCATGGTGGTCTGCACATCGGATCCCGATCCGGTGCTGGGCCTGCTGGGCACCGCCGCGTTCGCCGTGACCACCGCCTACGCGGTCTTCTTCCACTCCCGGTCCTGGCTCATCCTGGTCTGGACCGCCCAGGCAGCGACGCTGGCCATCCTGGCGTGGCGGCTGGTGGCCATCGACTATGCGCTGGCGTTGTCCAGCGTGGGATTCGTGGCGGTGATGAACGTGGTGGTGGCCTTCGCCTGCGAGTTGGTGCTGCGCATCATCGGCTCGGAGAAACCGCACGGCGAGATCGAACCGCTGACCGGCCTGCCGAACCGGCAGACCTTTTACGACAACGTCGCCACCCTGATCGGATCCCGCAGCCGCCGCGACGACCGCTACCTCATCCTGATCGTGGTCAACCTGGACAGCTTCTCCCTGTTGACCGCCATGTCCGGCAAGGCCGGCGGCAACAAGGCGCGGGTCGCCATCGGGCAGCGGCTGCGCGAAACGGTGCGCGGTGACGCGGTGATCGGGCATTTCAGCGAGGCCGAGTACCTGGTCGCCGATGTGTTCACCACCCCGGACCCCACCCCGCTGGCCGAGCGCATCCTGGGCACCATCAAGTCCGCGCCGTTCAAGCTGACCGCGAGCCTGGGGGTGGTGAGCACCCCGCTGCAGCCGCTGACCGGGCAGGGATCCCACGATGTGCTCGACGAGTTGGTGACCATCGGGACCAACGCCATGTACGAGGCCCGCAAGTCCGGTGGCAACCAGATGCGCCTGCTGCTGTCGCCGGTGCTGGCCACCGTCGAGGACGACGAGCCCGACGACCGTCCCGGCGTCGACCGGTCGGCCTAGATCTGGTGCTCAGACCGGGCTGAGCAGCCGGCTGCGGAACAGCTCGAGCACCTGATCGAGGGCGGCCCGGGTGGGTTGGCCGGGCTCGTCGATGAGATGTTCGGTCAGCACCGAATGCGGCGGCATCGCCCCCTCCGGGTTGGCCGATCCGGCACTCAGTTCCACAGCGACGAAGGCGTCCCCGAGTTGGTCGCGCAGGAACTGGAAACGTTCGGCCGGCACGAATTTGTCGGAGTCGAACCGCAATCCGAGCACGGTCAGCCCGCGGGCACACCGACCCTTCACGATCTCCAGATCCTCCGGTGAGATGTCGATCGACCGCTTCTGGGCCTTGGTGAGGGCGGCCGGCATCGACGGCTGGGCCAGCACGGGCGCCAGCAGGACGTCGTCGGTGGCCATCGCCAGGGCGTAGCCGCCGGTGAAGCACATACCGACCGCGCCGACACCGGGTCCCCCACAGCGATCGTGCTCATAACGGGCCAGCGCCCGGAGCCAGCCGACGACCGGCGAGGTGCGGCCGGTGGCCAGCGTGACGAACTCCTTGCTCACGCAGGCCGGGACCATCGCACTGGCCAGGGTGCGCACCGTGGCCAGCCCGCCGACGTTGGGATCCCGGCCCGGAACCCCGAACAGGTGCGGGAGCACGGCCGTGCACCCGATGTCGGCGACCTGGCGCGCGAAGGCCAGCACCTTGGGGGTGATTCCGGGCATCTCGGCGATCACGATGACCGCCGGCCCGCTGCCACGGCGGTACACCGTGCGGGTCTTGCCCTCGTGGCAGAACTCGGTCTGTTCGAAATCGGACAGATCGTCATCCGACATAGCAGCGCTCCTCTACCGGTCCGGTGATCAACATCATCGGCCACAGCGCGGTGGTTGCGCCGAACGACGCGAGATCGGCGCCGGCCGGGATCCGGGTCTGCAGTTGGGTCTCCAGTGCCCGCACGTCGTCGGGATGGGCGATGGTGAACACCAGACCGATGACGATGTAGGGCAGCGCGAGCCACATCAGGAATTCGAGCATCGCCTCCACCTGGACCGGTCGGCTGAGGAACCGGCTCATAACCCGCAGAACCGGTAGGCCAGCAACAGCGGCCAGCCCAGCACGGAGCCGAGAAGCGGGTCGGATTGGGTGAAGGCCCAGACCACACCGATGATCAGGTACGGAATGGCCAGCAGGAACGCAAGTCCCATCCACTCCGCGACAGCCATCTCGTAGCGCAGGATTCGGCGCATGCGCCTGACAGTACCGCGAGGGCGCCGCACGCGCTCACGCCTTCGGAATGTCGATTCCGTTCCGGCCCTGCGCATCCAGCACCATGAGCGCGACGTGCAGCGAGGTCATCGATTCGCCGTCTTCGAGATCCACACCGAGAGCGGCCCGCACGGCGGCCAATCGCTTGTAGAGCACCGGCCTGCTGATGTGCAGCCGGGAGGCCACGGCCGCTTTGTTACCGGCCAGCTTCAGGTACTCACGCAGCAGATCGACGTGCGCGGGGTCGCCGGCCAGCAGCGCCCGCAGTTCGGTCTCGGCGAAGGTCTGCACCCGCGGGTCGTCCCGCAGCAGCGAAACCAGCCCGCGCAGCCGGACGTCGGCGGCGCGGTAGAAGGGCCGTGACGGCTCCCCGGTGGCGGCCGAATCCTGCAGCGCCAGTGCGACCTCGGCGATGTGCGAGGCTTCGCCGAGACCGGTGACGGCGTCGACCACCCCGTCCACCGCGGGCCCGACCGCCAACACCGCGCCCGCGGTGCCGTCCACCCGGGCGATCTCCGAGCGCAGCGCGGTGCCGAGGGCGGCCAGCGCCTCCTCGGCCGGCCGGGTGACCCCGAGGGCCAACACGCCTCCCACTTCCCCGTCCCGCCGCAGCGCACACAGCCCGGTGTGCCCGGAGGCGTTGACGGTGTGCAGCACGGTGTCCACTAGCAGGACGTTCTGTCGTTGCGCGGCAACGGGATCCGTCGCCGTGAGTGGTCTACGGACACGCACCACCACGGGTGTGTAGTGCGCTGCCGAGCGCAGGCCCAGGGCATGCGCGCGCGCCGCGGCTTCCCGTTCGTCGGCGATCCGCCCGCGCAGCACATCGTCGATGAGCCCGCTCTGGGCCTGGTGGTGCATGCCGGTGCGGTCGCGTTCGATCATCCGGTTCAGCGCCAACGCCACCGCGGCGCGTTCCAGCACCATCTGGGTGCGGTCGGGATCGGGTGAGGGCACCGGGACGATCAACCGGCCCCACTGCTCGGAGCGCGCGCCGACCGCGGTGATCGCCCACTGCTCCGCGGTGGCGCGCAGCCGGGAACGCCGCTCCCAGTCGCGCAACAGATCCGCGGACCGCCCGCGCAGCGACACCGCGAGGGCACGGTGGGTCAGGTCCTCCAACACCACCGGTTCGTCCAGGATGCCGGCGGCGGCCTCGACGATGCCCGCCGCGGACAGGCGTTTGAGGCTCAGCTCGGTGAAGGTCTGGTGCACCCGGCGGTCGAAGTCGACCCGTTCGTACTGGTCGGCGACGATCAGCCGGTGCACGGCCTCGGTCACCTCGACGAACCGCACCTGCCGGCGCAGCGCCACCAACGCCAGCCCGCACTCGGCGGCGATATCACCCAGCCCGGCGGGTAGCGGTGTCGCACCGACCTCGACCACCACCCCGATGACCCCGGCGTCGGCCATCCGGCGTAGATAGTCGCGTGGCGAATCACGCAGTGCCGCACCGGTTGTCAACACCAACTCACCGCCTTGCACCAGTGCCGAGAGGTCTGGTACATCACTGACGTGCACCCAGCGAATGGGTTCGTCGAAGCGGCGCCCGCTGAGCACCTCGGGATCGCCGGCCCGGATCACCGGTAGCGCGATCACCTCGGCCACAGTCAGCTGCATATACAGAGTGTATGCGCGCACCACATATTCGAGACATTCTGTCGCGTTCGTGCGGGGATCCCGGACCGCACACTGAAATCACCCGATAGAAAGTGAGCTCATAGCGATGCAAGCCACCGTTCAGCACTGGTCCAACGGCACATTCTTCGAAGGCACCTCGGGTGCCACCGCGCCGGTCACCAACCCCGCGACCGGCCAGGTCACCGGTCAGGTCGCCCTGGGCAGCGTCGCCGACGCCCAGGCCGTCATCGACGCCGCCGCGGCCGCGTTCCCGGCCTGGCGTGACGCGTCGCTGGCCAAGCGCACCCAGGTACTGTTCCGGTTCCGCGAACTGCTCAACGAGCGCAAGGGTGAGCTGGCCGAGATCATCACCAGCGAGCACGGCAAGGTGGTCTCCGACGCCCTCGGCGAGGTCGGCCGCGGCCAGGAAGTCGTCGAGTTCGCTTGCGGCATCCCGCATCTGCTCAAGGGTGGTTACACCGAGAACGCCTCCACCAAGGTCGACGTCTACTCCATCCGCCAGCCCCTGGGCCCGGTGGCGATCATCTCGCCGTTCAACTTCCCGGCCATGGTGCCGATGTGGTTCTTCCCGGTCGCCATCGCCGCGGGTAACACCGTGGTGCTCAAGCCCTCGGAGAAGGATCCGTCCGCCTCGCTGTGGCTGGCGGCGCTGTGGAAGGAAGCCGGTCTGCCCGACGGTGTGTTCAACGTGCTGCAGGGCGACAAGACCGTCGTCGATGAGCTGCTGACCAACCCCAAGATCAAGAGCGTGTCCTTCGTCGGGTCCACCCCGATCGCCCAGTACGTCTACGCCACCGGCACCGCCGCCGGCAAGCGCGTCCAAGCCCTCGGCGGCGCCAAGAACCACGCCGTGATCCTGCCCGACGCCGACCTGGACCTGGCCGCCGATGCCATGGTCAACGCCGGTTTCGGCTCCGCCGGTGAGCGCTGCATGGCCATCAGCGCCGCCGTTGCGGTCGGCCCCATCGCCGACGACCTGGTCGCCAAGATCACCGAGCGCACCGTGGGCCTCAAGACCGGTGACGGCACCAAGGACTCCGATATGGGCCCGCTGGTCACCAAGGCCCACCGCGACAAGGTGGCCTCCTACATCGACGCCGGCGAGGCCGACGGCGCCAAGGTCGTCGTCGACGGCCGCAATGTCCAGGCCGACGGCGGCGAAGACGGTTTCTGGCTGGGCCCCACCCTGCTCGACAACGTCACCCGCGATATGAGCGTCTACACCGACGAGATCTTCGGCCCCGTGCTCTCGGTGCTGCGCGTCGAGACCTATGACGAAGCCCTGGAGTTGATCAACACCAACCCCTACGGCAACGGCACCGCCATCTTCACCAACGACGGCGGCGCGGCGCGGCGCTTCCAGAACGAGGTCGAGGTCGGCATGGTCGGCATCAACGTCCCGATCCCCGTCCCGATGGCCTACTACAGCTTCGGCGGCTGGAAGGCCTCCCTGTTCGGCGACAGCCACGCCCACGGCATGGACGGCGTGAACTTCTTCACCCGACAGAAGGCCATCACCAGCCGCTGGCTCGACCCGTCGCACGGCGGAATCGACCTCGGCTTCCCCGGTAACAAGTGAGAGACTGAGCGATATGACTGTCACCGAAGAGTCGACCTTGCTGCCCAACGGATTGACCGTTGACGCGGCCCGCGCCGAATCGGCCCGCGCCTACGAATTGGACCGCACGCACGTGTTCCATTCCTGGTCCGCGCAGGCCGAAATCACCCCGATGACGATCTCGGCGGCCCAGGGGTCCTACCTGTGGGACGGCGAGGGCAACCGTCTGCTGGATTTCTCCAGCCAGCTGGTCAACACCAACATCGGGCACCAGCACCCGAAAGTTGTTGCCGCCATTACCGAACAGGCCGCCAAGCTGTGCACGGTGGCCCCGCAGCACGCCAACGCGGCGCGCTCGGAGGCGGCCCGGCTGATCGCCGAGCGCACCCCCGGTGAACTGAACAAGATCTTCTTCACCAACGGTGGTGCCGACGCGGTCGAGCACGCGGTGCGGATGGCCCGGTTGCACACCGGCCGCTACAAGGTGCTGTCCCGATACCGGGCCTACCACGGCGGCACGGACACCGCGATCAACCTGACCGGTGACCCGCGCCGCTGGCCCAATGACCGCGGCAACGCCGGCGTGGTGCACTTCAACGGGCCGTTCCTGTACCGCTCGTCGTTCTACGCCGAGACCGAGGAACAGGAATCGGCGCGCGCGCTGGAGTACCTGGAGAAGCTGATCCAGATGGAGGGCCCGTCCACCATCGCCGCGATCATCCTGGAGTCCATCCCGGGCACCGCGGGCATCATGATCCCGCCGCCCGGATACATGGCCGGCGTGCGCGAGATCTGCACCCGGTACGGCATCGTGTTCATCGCCGACGAGGTGATGGCCGGGTTCGGTCGCAGCGGAAAGTGGTTCTCCATCAACCACTTCGACGTGGTCCCGGACCTGATGACGTTCGCCAAGGGCGTCAACTCCGGCTACGTGCCGCTCGGCGGTGTCGCGATCAGCCCGGAGATCGCCGAGACGTTCGCCCACCGCGCCTACCCCGGTGGTCTGACCTACTCCGGTCACCCGCTGGCCACCGCCGCCGCCGTCGCCACCATCAACGCGATGGAGGACGAGGGCATGGTGGACAACGCCGCCACGGTCGGTGCCGAGATCATCGGCCCCGGTCTGGCCGCACTGGCCGACAAGCACCCCAGCATCGGTGAGGTGCGCGGCACGGGCGTGTTCTGGGCGCTTGAGCTGGTCAAGGACCGCACAACCCGGGAACCGCTGGCCGCCTACGGCGGGTCCAGCCCGGCGATGAACGCGGTCATCGCGGCGTGCAAGGCCGGTGGCCTGCTGCCGTTCGCGAACTTCAACCGCATCCACGTCGTGCCGCCGTGCAACGTGTCCGCCGACGAGGTGCGTGAGGGTCTGGCGATCCTGGACGCCGCGCTGGATGTGGCCGACGCCGCGCTGTAGTCAGTTCAGCAGCAGGGACGACAGACGGTCCCGCGCCTCCTCCGGGATCGGCGCGGGACCGTTGTCGTCCAGCACCACCAGCACGGTGTCACAGACACTGACACAGCTGTCCCCGACGAACAGTGCCGTCGACACGGTGAACGAGGTCCGCCCGAGCCGGCCGATGCCCAGGCCGGTCTCGATGGTCGCCGGCCAGAACACCTCCTCCAGAAAGTGCACGGCATTGTTGGCGGTCACCAACCGGACGCTGCGCACCGCGGGCTGATACACCCCCGGGAACGTCACCTGGTTGAACTCGGCCCGCGCGTTCTCGTGCATCGATTCCAGGGCGAGGTTGTTCACATGCCCGTTCGCGTCCACATCCGCGTACCGGGCGATGGCGCGCCCGGTCTGCGGGTACAGCTTCTTGGACAGCCGACCGGGATGGGGACGGCCGATCACCGGGACCAGATCAACATCAAGCTGCGTCATAACCGCGTCAGTACACCACGCCGTAGGCTGACCAGGATGGTCGACCTACACCCCGGAATCGCCGTACTTGCCCCGCTGCTGGGCACCTGGTCCGGACCCGGCGCCGGTGAATATCCCACCATCGAACCGTTCGGATACACCGAGACCGTCACGTTCGGCCACGTCGGGAAGCCGTTCCTGGCCTATGCGCAACGCACGAAAGCCACCGATGACGGCCGGCCGCTGCACGCCGAGACCGGTTACATCCGCGTCCCCGAGCAGGGCCGGGTGGAATGGATGCTGGCACACCCCACCGGCATCGTGGAGATCCTGGAGGGCACGCTGAGCTGTGACGGTGCGCTGAGAATGCAGCTGCAGTCCACCATCGGGCGGTCCTCGTCGGCCAAGGAGGTCACCGCACTGACCCGGACCTTCACCGTGGACGGTGACGAACTGAGCTACACCGTGCAGATGGCCGCGGTCGGTCAGCCGCTGCAACACCATCTGGCCGCCACCCTGCGACGGGATCCGTCATGAGCACCGACGGCCGCATCCGGGTGCCCGCCGACCTCGAATCGGTCACCGCCCGCGGGGCCGAGGATCACTCCGACATCGATCCCGCAGCCGTCGAACGGATCTGGGACGCCGCCCGGCACTGGTACTCGGCCGGGATGCAGCCGGCCATCCAGGTCTGCCTGCGCCGCAACGGCGCGGTCATCCTGGACCGTGCGATCGGCCACGCCTGGGGCAACGGTCCGGGTGATCCCGTTGACGCCGAACAGATTCCGGTCAGCACCGAAACCCCGTTCTGCGTGTACTCGGCCGCCAAGGCGATCACCACCACGGTCACCCACATGCTGGTCGAGCGCGGCGCCTTCTCGCTGGAGGACCGGGTCTGCGACTATCTGCCCGGCTACACCAGCCACGGCAAGGACCGCACCACCATCCGGCACGTGGTCACGCACAGCGCCGGGATCCCGTTCGCCACCGGTCCGCAGCCCGACCTGAAGCGGATGGACGACAGCGACTACGCGCGCGAGATGCTGGGCAGGATGAAGCCGGTGTACCGGCCCGGCCTGGTGCACATCTACCACGGGGTGACCTGGGGTCCGCTGATGCGCGAGATCATCTCCGCGGCAACCGGACGCAGCATCCGCGACATCCTGGACGAGGAGATCCTCGCCCCGCTCGGGTTCCGCTGGACGAACTACGGGGTCGCGGCCGGCGATGTGCCCAAGGTGGCGCCCAGTCACGTCACCGGTAAACCGCTGCCCGCGCCGATCGCCAAGGCGTTCAAGCTCGCCGTCGGCGGCACCCCGCAGCAGATCATCCCGTTCTCCAACACGCCGGAATTCCTGACCGGCGTCATCCCGTCGTCCAACACCGTGTCCAACGCCCACGAACTGTCCCGCTTCGCGGAGATCCTCTGCCGCGGCGGCGAACTCGACGGGGTGCGGATCATGTCACCGCTGACCCTGCGGGCCGCCGCCACCGAGGCACGCCGGCTGCGGCCCGACCTCGCGGTCGGACTGGCACCGATGCGCTGGGGCACCGGATACATGCTCGGCGCCAAGCGGTTCGGACCGTTCGGCCGCGACGCCGAGGGGGCCTTCGGGCACACCGGCCTGACCGACATCGCGGTGTGGGCGGACCCGCAGCGGGCGCTGTCGGTGGCGGTGGTCAGCAGCGGGAAACCGAGCGGGCACCCGGAGGCCAAGCGCTATCCGGCGCTGCTGAGCCGGATCAACGCCGAGATCCCGCGTGTCTAGCTGAGCGTCTCGCCGTGGGCCCATTTCACACCGGCAGCGGTGCGTTCGCCGAGTCCAGGTGTTCCACAGTGGTGAAGACCAGGTCGGTGTCGCCGACGTTCTCGATATCGTGAAGCAGGAACTCGCCGGCGGCGAACGTGAAATGCCGGGTCTCACCGGCGCCGTAGGACACCTCGCGGGTGGTGCCGTCGGAGGTGTGCTGACGGCTGCGGCCGGCGTTGACCGCCGTCCAGAAGTAGTCCAGCACGTGGCGGTGGGCGTGCCAGCGTTCACCGGGTGCCAGCCGGATCTCCCACACCCGGACCCGCTCGTTCTGGCTCAGCAGCCGGGAGCCGACGTAGCCGTCATGGGAGTAGGCGTCGAACTCGGCGCGCAGCTCGTCGGTCCAGCCCTCGAAATCGGTGGCGATCAGGGTGCCCGCCAGCGGGGCGTCGGTGAGGAATTCGGTATCGGTCATCGGTCGTCTCCTTGTGGGTGATCAGTGGCCGGGGCCGTAGAGGCCGAACCGGTTGTCGGGGTCGCCGGGCACCCAGGTGCAGTCCACCTGTGAGCGGGTGCCCATCTCCTTGACCCGGCGCATCAAGCTGTGCGCGAGTTCGAGCTGTCCGGGCTCCCATTTGGCCAGTGCTTCGGTGATATCGGCGCTGTCGGACAGGGCGGCGTACAGTGCCCAGGCGTTCGCGGCGGCCTTGGCGGTGCCCGCGGCGGCGTGCGGGCGTGCGGCGCTGGCCGCATCGCCGATGAGGGCGACCCGACCCGTCGCCATCTGTTGAGCCTGCACGTCGTAGACCGCCTGCAGGTAGGGCTGTTCGGTGCGCAGCACCACCTCGGCCGCCGCGGGAGCCAGCAGTTCCGGTGCCGCCGCGCGCATCTCGTCGATGAACCGGTCCTGCACCTGGCCCGGGTGCAGGGACACCCCGGCCAGGAAGCCACGCTTGTCGGTCATCAGCTCGTCGAGCTGGTGGCCCTCGGTGACGTTGCGGTACCAGACATAATTCAGCAGCCGCTCCCCCACCCCGAGGCCACCGTCCCCGGACGGGATCGGGTACACGTTGATGTGGGTGTACGGCGCGACGCTGTAGCTGATCGCGTCGTGCAGTAGGTCGAAAGTCGCGGCACTGACCTGGCTTTCGGGGACGGTACCGCGCCAGCCGACATAACCCGAGTACTCCAGGGCGGATCCGGGTGAGATGCGGCGCCGGCTCGGCGAACTGATCCCGTCGGCGAACACCACCAGGTCGGCCCGCTCGCGCCGGCCCGAGGTGAATCGCACCTCGGCACCGTCGGCATCCTGGTCGTATCCGGCCGCGTACTCACCGAGGTGGTAGTGCGCGGTGCCGAAATCCGACAGCAGCGCACGGTAGAACGTGCCCCAGGACGTGTAACTCCACGGTGCCGGGTCCCGGTGCAGGATCTCATTGTCCGGGCCCAGATACTGGACGAAATGTGTTGATGTGCTGACGTTCTCGGGGTGCTGATCACTGCACTCCACAAACCACCGCAGGGTGTCCGGCTGCAGCACGATCCCGCCGCCCCGCCCGTCCAGCGAGGTGGGCGTGCGCTCGTACACGTCGACGTCGAAACCCAGCCTGCGCAGCAGCAGCGCGGTCGTCAGCCCTCCGATCGAGCCGCCGATCACCAGCGCCCGGTGACCGGACCAATTCTTCGCCTCGCTCATGCTGTCTCTCCTGCGTTCTCCAGCCCGAGGAACGCCCGGGCGTTGGTCTCCAGTGCGGCGTCGTCGATGCCGACCGCGCGTGGAAGCCACAGCGGGTCGTGGGTTCCCATGTCGAACGGATAGTCGCTGCCGCACATCAGGTGGGCGGGGTCGGACTGGGCGCGCAGCAGTTCCAGCGCGGCCACGTCATGGGTGAGGGTGTCGAACCACAGGTCGGTGAACGCCTCCCGCGGCGCCCGGCCGTTCGCGGACCGCACGTCGGCGCGCTGGTTCCAGCCGTGCTGCCAGCGGCCGACGATCGCCGGGGCGCATCCGCCGCCGTGCACCAGCACGATTCGCAGCGTGGGCAGGGCGTCCAGCACACCGCCCAGGGTCAGCGCGGCGGCCGCCGTGGCGGACTCCACCGGGTTGCCGATCAGGTTGGCCAGATAGTACGAGGACCATTCCGGACGGGGCAGCTGCATCGGATGCACCAGCACGGCCATATCGTTCTCGGCTGCGGCGGTGAGGATCTCCCGCATCGGGTCGACGTCGAACGATGCCGTGCCCAGCAGCGGGGGTACCGCGATACCGCGGATCACCGATGCCGAAGCCATCGCCTCGATCTGTTTGCGGGCAGCGTCGGGGTCGTGCAGTGTCACCAGCCCCAGCCCGAGTAGCCGGTCCGGATTGTCACGGCACACCTTCGCCAGCGCACCGTTGAACTCGCCGACGAAGTCGTCCACACCGTCGGCGTGGGCAACGGGAAAGGCGAACGGCGGTGCCGACAACACCCGGGATCCCAGGCCGGCCGCGTCGGTGTCGGCGAGCACCCTGCTCACGTCGCTCATCGCGCCGGTCTGGATGGACAGCGCAAGATCGCCGAGGCAGAGCTCGCCGTCGCGGTCGCGCAGCGCGGGCAGCGGCGATCCGGGGGCCAGCCCGAACAGTTCCTGCGGCAACCAGTGTGCGTGGACGTCGATGGGACCGGGGCGCAGGCTCACGATGCCACTCCCATGGCTTCGAGCGCCTCGAACCGGGCCAGCACCTCGGCCTGCAGCACCGCGACGGCGGGGTCTGAGGCCCGGCGGGGCCGGGGCAGGTCCACGTCGATGATCTCGTGCACACGGCCGCCGGGGGCCAGCACCACGATGCGGTCTGACAGTTGCACCGCCTCGGTCACGTCGTGGGTCACGAACATGACCGTTCGGCGGGATTCCAGCCAGATTCGTTCCAGGTGTTCGCGCAGGGTCCGCGAGGTCATCGCGTCGAGGTGACTGAACGGCTCGTCCATCAGCAGCACATCGGGTTCGACGGCGAAGGCCCGCGCGATCCCGATGCGCTGCTGCTGCCCGCCGGACAACTGGGCCGGGAATCGGTTGGCACAGTGGCTCAGCCCGACCAGATCGAGGTAGTGCTCGGCCCGCTGCTGCCAGCCGTCACGTTCGTGCTGGACGAAGCCAAGGTTGGCCATCACGGTGCGCCACGGCAGCAGTCTCGGGTCCTGGAAGACATAGCCGACGCGGGCGTCGCGCCCGCCGGACCGTAACCGCACACTGCCCGAGGTGTGCGTCTCGATGCCGGAGACGATGTTGAGCAGCGTGGTCTTTCCGCTGCCCGACGGGCCGACGACCGAGACGAAGGTATCGCCGGTGATGGTCAGGTCGATCCCGTCGATCACGCGGGTGACATCGCCGCGTCGGTCGGTGAATTCCTTGACCAGGTTCTGGATCTCGATGGAAGCCATGGTTGTGACTCTCTTTCTAGGCGGTGCGCCAGCGGGTGGCGTAGCGCTCGATGGGACCGAGGATGAGCAGGTCGGCGACGACCAGCAGCAGGATGAAGA
Source organism: Mycobacterium sp. AMU20-3851 (assembly GCF_043974665.1). Classification (NCBI taxonomy): domain Bacteria; kingdom Bacillati; phylum Actinomycetota; class Actinomycetes; order Mycobacteriales; family Mycobacteriaceae; genus Mycobacterium; species Mycobacterium sp. AMU20-3851. The sequence goes on along the minus strand of NZ_CP146371.1, from coordinate 99,174 downwards.
CCAGCACCCAGGCCAGGAAGCCGTCGAGCTGGTTGGCGTCGTACCAGTAGCGCGAACGCCACCCGACACCGGAGGTCGATCCGAACCACTCCGCGAGCAACAGGCCGTTCCACGCGCTCATGATCGCGAAACGCACTGCGGCAACGGTTGATCCGGCCACCGCCGGCGCCACGATCTCCCGCAGCACCCGGGTGCGGGACACTCCGAACGCCCGCGCCATCAGGATCAGGTCGGCCGGTACCGCCCTGGTGGCCTTGGCGATGTTCACGACGACGAACGGCAGTCCGGACAGGAACACCGTCACCACCGGGGTCAGCCATCCGAAACCGAACCACATGGTGGTCAGCAGCGCCCAGATCACCGCCGGGATCGCCAGTGCGGCCGCGTTCAGGTCGGAGAAGGCAAGGTCGGCAATCTTGGACAGTCCCATCAGCACGCCGATGACCGCGCCGAGGACCAGCGCCCCGACGAGCCCGAGCAGGAACCGGTTCATACTGACGGCCAGGTTTCCCCACAGCTCACCGATGGCGGCTTCGGCGCCGAGGCGGCCGATGGTGTCGGCCAGTGACGGCACCCGGTTGCCGACGATGACCGCCAGCTGCCAGGCCCCGACGATGGTCGCCAGTGCGGCGAGAACCGCAGCGGCGGCGGTGCCCTGGCTGCGCAGTTGGCGCTGCCAGGAGGTGAGGGTGGTCATGCGATTTCCTTCCGCCAGGCGAAGAAACGGTTCTCCAGATGGGCCAGGCCACGCTCGATCAGCACCATCGCGATGATGAACAGTGCGGTCCAGGCGAGCATGTCGTCGACCTGGAATTCCTGGTAGGCCTTGCGGATCATGAATCCGACTCCGCTGCTGGCCCCGAACACCTCGGTGAGTGCTTCGACCTTCCACGCCATCGCGAATCCGTAACGCACGCCGGCGAATACGAAAGTTGTCAATGCGGGTAGGTAGAGGTGGCGCAGGATGTCGGACCTCCGGCGTTCGAACGCGTTGCACATCGCCAGCAGGTTGCCGTCGACCGATCGCACCCCTTCGGCCACGTTCATCGCGATGAACGGGGTGGCCACCAGAGCCGAGACCACGATCGGACCGCCGGCGCCCACACCGAAGATCAGCAACCCGAAGACCGCGTAGGTCAGGCCCGGCATATTGCCGAGTACGAACAACGGCAGGGAGAAGTAGGACGTCATGAACTTCGAACGGCCCATGGCGAAGCCGATGATCAGCCCGGCCACCATCGCGATGGCGAAACCTGCGGCGATCTTGCCGATACTGGCCGCGAAGTTAGTCACCGCCTCCCCGGAGACGATGATGGCCAGCACCCGGTCGGCGACGTCGGCGGGGTTCGGCAGGATCGGGTCGTCGACGATGACCGCGGCCAGCGCCCACAATCCGACCGCACCGATCAGCGCGAGCCCGGACACCAGCCAGCGTCGGCTTCCCCATGGTCGGTGGACGGCGGTTCGTGGCGGTGCGTCGCGCGGTTCGCGCTGAGCCGGCCGCGCCGTGACGGTCTGGGTCACTGGTGGACTCCTTCTGCTGGCAGGAACTGGGGATCGGTGATGTCGTCGCCGATCACGCCTGCGGTGCGCATCAGGTCGAAGATCGAGCTCTCGTCATCGGCCCACTTCTGGTCGAAGCGAACCTCGTCGACCACCCAGTCGTGTTCGGCGACATAGTCCTTCATGAACTCGATATCCTCCGGGGTGGATACGGCGAAGTGCTGTGGGTAACGCTCGATCATGGTGTCGCGGTGCTGTTGCCACTCCCGCAGGCCGCGGTCCCACAGATCCAGGAAGGCCGACACCTCGCCGGGGTGGCCCTCGACCCAGTCCTTGCGGGCGACGAACACGTTGCCCATCGGCCCGTCGTGTCCCGGTGCGTTGAGTTCGGCGAACAGATCAGCCGAGGACTTGCCGTCGTAGAGCGGTCGCACCGCGCCGCTGCGCAGCTCCCGCGCGGACAGGTCCGGGTAGCAGATGCAGGCATCGATCTCGCCGCGCGCCAACAGGTTCGACAGGTTCTGGATATCCGCGACAACGATGTCGAAATCGGCAGGGCCGCCGTCACCGTCCACGAGTTGCATATCGTGCATCTGCTTGACCAGCGCGCTCCACACCAGCGTGCCCGACACCGTGGTGAAGACCCCGAGCCGGCGCCCGCGCAGATCTTCCAGCGACTGGGCGGGGTCGTCGGCGCGGACCAGGAGGCGACTGCGCTCGGCGTTGTAGCGCCCGATGATGACGGTCTCTCGCTGAGTCTGTTCCTCCAGGCCGGGCACCTCGAAGGAGGCCGAGGAGATGATGTCGGCGTGCCCGCCGGCGAAGAGGCCGAACTCGTCCCAGGTGGCGCTGGTCTCGATGGTGTAGCCGGTGTCGCGCTGCCATTCGTCAACGATGCCGGCGTCGTGCATGTAGTCCCAGATCGGGTCGGGCGCGAAGGTGAAGCGGATGACACCCTCCTGGGCGGAGCGCGAGGACGCGGGCCCGCCGAGTCCCGCCGAGCATGCCGTGGTCATGGCCAGGACGGCGGCGGCCATCAGGGCCACCAGAGCTTTGGCAGTTCGGCGCATCGGCACTCTCCTCGAACGGTCTTCTGTGACGGTGATCACGAGAACACGATGCTCGTCGCTGCATCGATGAGGCAATGTCGTCGCACACACACTTAAGCTGGCAGTTATGTCCAGCGCAACACACCCGCACGGCGATCCGACGTTGGAACGCTGGTTACACGCGTTGGCCGGGATCGGCGAGGCCGTCGGCGGCGACGAGCCCGTCACCGAGTTGCTGGATCGGGTGGCGCGGACCGCGTGCACCCTGCTCGGTTACGACTTCTGCGCGGTGTTCCTGCCCGATGCCGCAGGCACCGCGCTGACCATCGTCGGCTCGCACGGCCTGTCCGGGGAGTACATTGCGCAGGTCAACGCCGACCGCCCGATCCTGCTCGATGTCCACGGTGAGCACGAGGCGCCGACGAGCATCGCGTTCCGTACCGGCGAGGTGGTGACCCTGCAGGACATCGAACTGGTACCCGAGTTCAGCTGGGGCGGGGTGGCCCACGAGCAGGGCTACCGGGCGCTGATATCCGTGCCGCTGCGCCGGGCCGGTGCGATCGTCGGTGCGCTCAACGGTTACCGCACCGGGCCGCACCGCTTCGATGCCGCCGAGGTCAGCCTCGTCACCACGCTCGCGACGCAGGTGGCGATCGCCCTGGGCACCGCACAATTGCGGGCCCAGGAGCAGGCCACCATCCGGGAGCTCCGCCGCGCCGAGGAAGTGCACGGTCTTCTGATGGCCACCGCGCTGCGCGGCGAGGGTGTTGCCGGGGTGGCCGACGCGCTGGCCGAGCTGCTCGGCCGCGCCGTGTTGATCGACGAGGTCCAGGGCGGCGATATCGGTCCCACCGTGACGCCGGTCGATGATCACTGGGAATCCGGGGTGGTCCTCGACGGCACGGTGGTGGCCCGGATCCAGATCGCCGGGCAGCGTGCGCTGACGGCACTCGATGTGCGTGCGGTGGAACATGCCGCGGTTGTCACCGCGCTGGAGCTGCTGCGGGCCCGCACCGCGGCCGAGGTGGAACAGCGCCTGCGCGGTTCACTGCTCGCCGATCTGCTGACCGCGGACGTCACCGATGCCTCGCTGCTGGACCGGGCGCGACGTCTGGGCTGGGACCTCTCCGGCGCCCAGACGCTGATCACCGTCCGCTGGCCGGAACCTGAACGCGCCGAACGGATTCTCGCCGTCACCGACCGATTCGCCGCCGATATCACTCCCCGCCCGCTGGCCGCGTTGTTCCGCGGCGACCTGGTGCTGGTGTGCTCAGCGGAATCGCACTCGGACGCTGCGGAGTTGGCCGGCACGCTGGTGGGCATCCTGTCGGCCTCCGGTGCCGCCGAGTTCGCGGTGGCCGCGGTGTCCGCCACCGGCACTGTGGACGACCTACCCGATGCCTACCGAACATTGTGCGGTGCAATGAATCTCGCGGCCGACGCCCAGTCGACGACGGTGATCGACATGGCGGATGTGACGATCGACCATCTGCTGTTGCAACTCGACGACCCGCAGCGGCTGCGCGCGTTCGCGCGCACCGTGCTGGGCCCCGTCCTGGAGTACGACCGGACCCGGCACACCGAGCTCATCCACACCGCTCGCGTGCACCTGGAACACAGCCTGGATCGCCGCGCCACCGCGAATGCCCTTCACCTGCACCCCAACACCGTTGCCCAGCGGATCAGACGCCTGGAGGAACTGACGGGACTTCAGTTGTCCCGGCCGCCGGATCTGCTGCGGCTCACCTCGGCGCTGACGGTCGCCCGGGTCGCGGCGCTCGGCTGACAGGTCAGGCCCGCGAAGCGGCCCGCACCAGCAGCCGCAGCAGCACCTGCCCGATGCCCGCGAGCGGGAGCTTCACCAGCGGAAACGTCGCGGTCGAGGAGATCGTGTACTCGATCCGGGTGCCGGTTCCCGCCGCACTGAGCCGGACCTCGCCGGCGTAGCCGGGGAACGGGGTGCCCGACAGCGCCTTGTATCCGAACACATGCGGTGCGTCGAAGGTGGTCACCTCCTCGACGATGTCCGGCCCGGGGCCCGGGGTGCTGATCCGGCGGACCGCGCCCACCCCGTTCGGGTCCGGTGTCCCGGGCGTGCCCAGACTGACGGTCAGGCCGGGCGCCCAGGTGGCCATCCCGCGATGATCGGTCAGGACGGCCCACACCGTGTCGATCGGGGCGCTGACGGTGGCGTTCGCAGTGACATGCATGGGCCCATCTTGCCCACCGGTTGGTAGACCCGGATACGTGACGGCGATCACTGCTGCCTATGGTGGCCTGATGAGCACCGTCACCGATGCGGACCGGGTCGCCGACCTGGCCCGGAAGGTCGTGGCCGACCACGACCCGAAGAAGGTACCGATCCCCGAATTCCTGACGGCGAGCTATGACGCCGGCCTGGCCTGGGTGCATTTCCCCGAGGGGCTCGGCGGCCTCGGGGTGTCCCGCGGGCTGCAGGCCGTCGCGGACGGCATCCTGCAGGGCGCCGGCGGGCCGATGCCGCTCGGGCTCAACCCGATGGGATACGGGATGGCCGCGCCGACGGTCCGCGAACACGCACAGTCCGACGAACTCAAGAAGTTCTGGCTGCGGCCACTGGCCAGCACCGAGGACATCTGGTGCCAGCTGTTCTCCGAACCGGGCGCCGGATCGGATCTGGCCGGGCTGGCCACCTCGGCCGTCCGCGACGGTGACGACTGGGTGATCAACGGGCAGAAGGTGTGGACCAGCCTCGCCCACCGGGCCCGCTGGGGCCTGCTGCTGGCCCGCACGAACCCCGATGTGGCCAAACACAAGGGACTCACCTACTTCGTCCTCGACATGCACGCCCCCGGCGTCGAGACCCGGCCGCTGCGCCAACTCACCGGGCAGGCCGAGTTCAACGAGGTCTACATCACCGACGCCCGCATCCCGGACGCCCACCGGCTCGGCGACGTGGGCAACGGCTGGGCGGTGGCGATGACCACCCTGATGAACGAGCGCAGCGCGCTCGGCGGCAGCGGTAGTAAGCGCGGCGCGGGCACCATCGCCGAGGCCGTCGGACTGTGGGCGGCACGCCCGGACCTGCAGACACCGGTGCTACGCGACCGGCTGACCCAGTTGTGGCTGCGGTCGGAGGCACAGCGGCTGACCGCGCAGCGCTCCCGCGCGAGTGCGACCGTCGGTGGACCCGGGCCCGAGGGCTCGATCGGCAAGCTGGTCGGCGCCGAACTGAATCAGCACATCTACACGTGGTGCATGGATCTGCTTGGGCCGGAGGGCATTCTGTACCACACCTACGAACAGGACCGCGATGACGACGGCGACTGGCGCGGCCCCATCCAGCAGCGGTTCCTGCGCAGCAAGGCCAACACCATCGAAGGCGGGACATCGGAAGTGATGCGCAACATCCTGGCCGAACGGATCCTCGGTCTGCCCGGTGATCTGCGTGCCGATGCCGGCATGCCGTGGAAGGAGATCCCGCGTGGCTAGCGAATTCGAATTCAGCAGCGAGCAGGGCCAATTGCGCGATGCGGTGCGCAAGTTCAGTGCCGACAACTTCGGCGAGGCCAAGGCCCGCATCCAGATGGAGTCCGAGCCCCGCTATGACCGAAAGGTCTGGCAGCGCCTGGGATCCGAGCTGGGCGTCCTGGGTCTGTCGGTCCCCGAGGCCGACGGCGGCGTCGGCGGCACGCTGGTCGATCAGGCGATCGCGGTCGAGGAACTCGGCGCCGCGCTGGCGACCGGACCGCTGTTCGGCACCGTGTACCTGACGATCCCGGCGTTGGTCGCCGCATCGGGTGGGGCGGTTCGCGACGAGCTGCTGGCCGCGCTGATGGAGGGCACCCGCACCGCCGCATTCGCGGTACCCGATCGTGCCGGCGCTTTCGATCCGGCCGCCGTCACGGTGACCGGCACCGATGCGCTCACCGGCACCGTCGCCCGGGTGGTCGACGCCGATGCCGCCGACGAACTACTCGTTGCGGCAACGGGTCCCGACGGGGTCGCGCTCTACGCCGTCGATGCCACCGCGGCCGGAGTGCAGCGCACCGGCCTGGTCACCCTGGACCTGACCCGCCCGCAGGCCACCGTCGAACTCACCGACGCCCCGGCCCGGCTCATCGCCGGACCCGACGAGGCCGAACGCGTCATCTCCCATGCACTGCAGGTCGGTGCCGCGCTGCTGGCGGCCGAACAGATCGGCGCCGCACAGCATCTGCTGAACCTGTCGGTCGAGTACGCGAAATCCCGGCTGCAGTTCGGCCGCCCGATCGGGTCCTTCCAGGCGGTCAAGCACCGACTGGCCGAGGGCATGGTCGATCTGGAGCACGCCCGCTCGGCCACCTACCACGCGGTGTGGGCGCTCGGCGACGGCTCCGATGATCCGGCGCTGGCGGCGAGCATCGCCCAGGCGCTGGCCTCGGCGGCCTTCTCCCGAATCGCCACCGACACCATCCAGGTGCACGGCGGTATCGGGTTCACCTGGGAACACCAGGCGCACCTGTACTTCAAGCGGGCCACCACCGATGCCGCCCTGCTGGGCAGCGCGGAGGCACACCGGGATCGGATCGCCACCTTGGTGCTGGACACCGCCGAGGCGAAGGCACCGCGGGTGGCGACCGGCGTGTAGCAGGCTTCGGCCAACCGCACAAGGTCCGGCCGGGCCGGAATCTGCGGCCTCACGGCCGATTTCCGCCGCCGCGCCGAGCTGAAGACTCGTGGGGTGCCATCGCTATCCCGCCGTCAGCTGCTGTTCGGCCTCGCCGCCACCCCATTCTTCCTGAGCCTCGGGTGCTCGCGCACCGCCGCCGCACCAGCATCGACCACATTCGGCTCGACCCGCCCGCTCCCGATCCCGCCCCTGGCCGATGCCACCATCGGCGCGGACGGCACCCGGACTTTCACCCTGCGGGCGATGGCCGGGGAGACCGAGGTGCTGCCCGGAGTGCGCACCGCCACCTGGGGTTTCAACGGATCGATCCTCGGGCCTACCCTGCGGGCCCGGCGCGGCGAAGCGGTAGCGGTCCATGTCGAGAACACGCTGGCCGAGCCGACCACCGTGCACTGGCACGGTATGCACGTGCCCGCCCGGTGCGACGGCGGCCCGCACCAGACGGTGCCGGCCGGCGGCCAGTGGCAGCCCCGCTGGCAGATCAACCAACCCGCCGCGACGCTCTGGTATCACCCGCATCCGCACGGCGCCACCGAAAAGCACATCTACCGTGGGTTGGCCGGGATGTTCCTCATCGACGACGATGTGCAGACCGGTCTGCCCCAGGACTACGGCGTCGACGACATCCCGCTGATCATCCAGGACCGCCGGTTCACCGCGGGCGGTGCGCTCGACGAATCCGACCCGACCGACATCGGTCTGCTCGGCGACACCATCGTCACCAACGGCATCGCCGGAGCACACCTGTCCGTGAGCACCGAGCGGGTCCGGCTGCGCATCCTCAACGGGTCGGGTGGGCGCCTCTACAACCTGGGCTTCGACGACGGCCGGGTCTTCCACATCGTCGCCGGCGACGGTGGTCTGCTCGCCGCACCGGCACCGGCGACCCGGGTCCAGTTGAGCCCGGGTGAACGCACCGAGATCGTCATCGAGTGCATGCCCGGAGAATCCGCTGTCCTGCAGTCGTTCCCCATCGAGGGTCGGGCGGGCCTGGATGCCGAGGAGGCCCGCCGCTTCGGTGTCGGTGACACCTTCACGATTCTGCAACTGCATGCCGAGCAGGATCTGCGGCCGATCGGCGCGCTCCCGGCCACCCTGGCCACGCTGCCCGGGCTACCGGATGAGGCGGGCGCCGTGCGGCGCGAGTTCGATCTGCAGTGGTTCATGATCAACCGGACCCGGATGGACATGAACCGCATCGACTTTCACGCCACCGTCGACACCGACGAGATCTGGACGGTGCGCAATGTGGACAACTGGCCGCACAACTTCCACGTGCACGACACCCAGTTCCGGATCATCGACATCGACGGCGCACCACCGCCACCGCAGCTCGCCGGGTTCAAGGACACCGTGTACACCCCACCGGGGCAACGTATCCGGCTCGCCGTCCGGTTCTCCGACTACACCGATCCGACCTGGCCCTACATGTATCACTGCCATCTGGCCCTGCACGAGGATCAGGGCATGATGGGTCAGTTCCTGGTGTTGAATCCCGGTGAACAGCCCGCCGGACCGCCGGCGATGCCGGCGACGCCGATGGAGGGTCACGCCATGCGCTGATACCCGTACACCGCGAGTTGCACCCGGTTCTGCGCGCCCAGCTTGTCCATCAGGTTCGCCACATGCGTCTTGACCGTCGTCACTCCCAGGTGCAACCGGTCGGCGATGTCCTGATTGGACAGTCCCTCGACCACCAACGGCAGCACCTCCGCCTCCCGCGCCGTCAACTCGACCGGGTCGGGCCGTTCCGGACCGCGCGTCTGCACGGCCCGGGATACCAACCGCTGCAACAGATGCGGCGAGAAGACGAACTCACCGTCGGCCGCGCGCCGCACCGCGGCGAGGAGCTCGGCGGGATCGGTGTCCTTGACCAGGAAGCCCGCGGCGCCGGCGGCCAGCGCCGGATACAGGTGATCGTCATCGTCGAAGGTGGTGAGCACCAGAATCTTCGACTCGGGACGGGCGGAGAGCACCTGCCCGGTCGCGGTGATCCCGTCCACCCCGGGCATCCGGAGATCCATCAGGATCACATCGGGCTGCAGTTCGGCGGCCAGTCGCACCGCCGCCATGCCGTCGGCCGCCTCGCCGACCACGTCGATATCGTCGGTCGATTCACACAGCATGCGCAGACCGGCCCGGATCAGGCGCTGGTCATCGGCGATCAGGACACGGGTAGCCATGCCCGCACCTCCCAGCCCCGGTCGCTGCGGCCGGCGGTCAACCTGCCGCCGGCGATGTCCATCCGCTCCGACATGCCGATGACCCCGAGACCGCGCTGCTGCTCGTCCGCCCCGACGCTGTCGACTCCGATCTCCACACCGCCGTCGCGGCGCGCGATCACCACTGCCACCGGCCCGGCTGGATCGGCATGCTTCATCACGTTGGTGAGCGCCTCCTGCGTCACCCGCAGCACGGTCAGCCGGGCCATCGCGTCCAATCCGGTGATATCCCTGTCGATCTCGGCGCGCACCGTGAACCCCGCTGCGCGGGTGCGCTGTACAGCGGCCTCGACCTCGTCCCAGAGCGCGTCGGGTTCCACCATCGCCACCTCGTGCAACGCCGGGTCACGCAGGGCGGCCTGCCAGCGCCGGATGTCGGTCAGCGCATCGGTTGCGGTGCGGTGCACATCGTCGAGGACCTCGGTGACCCGCGGATCCGCGTCGCCGAGAACGTGTTCGGCGACCCCGGTGCGCAGCGCTATGGACGCCATGTGGTGGGCGACCAGGTCGTGCAGTTCGCGGGCCATCGCGCCCCGCTCCTGGGCGCGGATCTGCGATTCCGCGGCGGCCCGGATCTGGCGCTGGCTGCGCAGGTAGAGCCCGAGCAACAACGGGAGCCCGAACGCCGCGAGCACGGTGGTGATGTCGGCGGCGCTCCAGCGTTGTGCGTGATCATCGAGGGCGACGCCGAGCACCAGCGCGGTCAGCCAGCCGACCGCTCCGAGGGCGACCACACCGTTGCGCGCGGTGCGGGCCGTCAGCTCGGCCAGGGCCACCGCCGGGAGGTAGGGCACCAGGCCGGACAGTCCCCACGCCTGAGCGGCGAACATCGGCACGGCGAGCGCCGACAACACCAGCGTCACGGCCAAGGGCCGCCGGCCTCCGACCAGGAAGACCACGGCCGCGGTACACGCCAGCACCCAGTAGGAGGCCGAGACCCGGAACTCACCGGGAAAGGTGCTCACCGCCAGGAGCACCGGCGTCAACAGCAGCGGCGCGCTCCGGAGCAGGAGGGAGTGCACATGCTCAGGCTATCGCGCCGGAGTCCTTCAGTTCCTCGATGCGATCCCAGTCCAGGCCGAGCTCCATCAGCACCAACTCGGTGTGCTCGGAGGCCTGCGGCGCCCGGGTGGTCTGCAGCGGTTCGTGGTTGAACTGCACCGGGCCGCGCACCACCTTGAACGGCTTGCCGTCGGAGCCTTCGACCTCGGTGACCATATCGTTGGCCAGCGCCTGTTCATCGCTGCCGAGGTCGACCAGGCTCTGGAACGGGGCCCACTGCCCCTTCATGGTCTTGAGGTGTTGGCGCCAGTAGTCGAACGGCTTGCTGCGGATCGCGTCGGCGATCAGTTCGACTGCGGCCGGGGCATTCTCGATCAGCGGTAGCACGTCGCTGAAGCGCGGATCGTCGGCCAGTTCGGGCAGCCCGAGGTGCTCGAAGGCGTCCCGGATGTAGCCGGTGGGGCTGACGATGCACAGATTGATGGTGCCGCCGTCCGACGTCAGGTAATTGCCCAGGAACGGGTTGACCGACGGGCTGGCCGACTCCGGCATCAGTGAACGCATCGTCTCGCCGGACTCCATGCCCTGGGTGACGCTGGCCCCGGCCGCCCACCACGCGGTGCTCAGCAGGGACACGTCGAGTTCGACGGCCTCGCCGGTGCGCTCCCGGTGGAACAGTGCCGCCGAGATCCCGCCGGCGATGTTCATCCCGCCGATGGAGTCGCCGAACGCCGGGATGCCTTGGGACAGTGCGCCGCCGATCTCTTCCGGGGTGAGCGCATGGCCGACACCGCTGCGGGTCCAGAACGCGGTGCCGTCGAAGCCGCCGGTATCGCGCTCGGGTCCCTTGTCACCGTAGGCGCTGCCGCGGGCGTAGATGATGTTCGGATTGACCGCCCGGATGTGGTCGACGTCGAACTTGTTCTTCTGCCGCTGCGCCGGCATGTAGTTGGTCAGGAACACGTCGGCGGTCTTGGCGATCTCGTAGAGCACCTCCTGCCCGCCAGGGGTGGAGACGTCGATGCCGACGCTGCGCTTGCCGCGGTTGGGGTGCTCGATCAGCGGGTGCCGGTCCGGGTCCATCTGGAAGCCGCCCATGTTGATGAATCCGCGCTGGGTGTCGCCGCGCACCGGGTGTTCGACCTTGATGACGTCGGCCCCCCAGTCCGCCAGGATCGCTCCGGCCGCCGGGACGAAGGTGAACTGTGCGACTTCCAGGACGCGCACGCCCTGCATGACCTTGCTCATACCGCCGACCGTACCGTACTGCCGACGGTAACGAGCCTGTCATTCCCGGATCCCCCGGTAGATGCCACGTTTGACGATCCAGGGCTGCAGCACATTCCGCACCGACCAGGCCGGGAATCGGAACACCTGCCCGGATGGCGCGAACACTTCCAGGCCGTCGGGCTGTGCTCCCAGCACCGAACCCCACCGGGCCCCGGGCGGGTTGTAGGCGCGCAGTGGCCTGCCTGCCGCATGGGCGCGGATGTTGCGGGCCAGCAGCCCGTCGGCACGACTGCGCGCCGATGCGCGCAGTGGATCGGTGGCCGCGACGTCACCGATCGCGAACACCTCCGGGTGTCCTGGCACCTGCAGTTGCGGTGTGACACGGACGAATCCGCTCTCGTCGAGCAGGTCGGCGGGTAACCAACCGGTGTTGGGGCGCACCCGCCCGACGGCCCAGATCACCGCGTCGGCCTGCACCGCAGGCTGACCCGTCGACCACTGCACCGGACCGCCGGTGATCTCGTCGTGCGACTCCGGCAGGACGGCCCGGTGACCGGGGTGCAATGCCACCCCGTGACGCCGCAGCCGGTTCTCGACACGACGCCAGACCCGTCGATGATGTTGCGGCAGTGCGTGTTCGCCGGGGTAGTACAACCCGACCCGCGTACCGGGCAGGGCGGCGGCGAGGTTTCCGGCGGCACTCACCGCCGCCGCGCCTCCTCCGATCACCGCGATGGTCCCGGCGGCCGCGAGCTGCCGGTGCACCGCGTCCAGGTCGGCGTCGATCTCTTCGGCGGTCTGCCAGTGCGGCCGACGCCAGAACCCGTTGCTGACCCCGGTGGAGATCACCAGGATGTCGTAGGGCTCCCGCACAACATCGCCGGCGCACTGCACGCTGACAGCTCGGCCGTCGAGGTCGAGCCCGGTCAGGGTGCCGTGCACCGTGCGCACCCGGTCCAGTCCGCGGAACCGTTCGAACCCGGTCCAGTAGTCGCGGGCCCACTCCTGCGGCCGGGCCACCCGCACGCCGAGTTCCTGACCGCTGAGCAGACCGGGCTTGGCCGATACACCGGTCACTTCGAAGTGCCGGGCCAGCTTGACGGCGGTCAGCACCCCGGTGTCGCCGAGACCGGCGATCAGCACACGCTGCATGGTTCCACTCTGCCAGCCTCGGTAAGTCTTGCGGTTGCCTTTTCGATAGCCGGGCTCATAACCTCAGCCGGTGACCGACGCCTACTACGAACTGCTGGACGCCGACGATCCGCGCGGCGAACGGTTCGCCGCCTCCGATCACGTCATCAGCACCTGGTCGGCCGATATGCAGAATGCCGCGCCGGTCTCGGCACTGCTCGTGCGTGCGTTGGAGCACTGCCAACCGCGCGCCGATGCCCGGCTGACCCGCGTGGTCGTCGACCTGCTCGGCCCGGTCCCGATGGCCGGCCCGCTGTGGGTACGGGCCGAGGTGATCCGGCCCGGCAGCAAGATCGAACTGCTCACGGCCCAGATGCTGGCGGTCGGCCCGGACGGCGCACCCCGGCCGGTGGCCGAGGCCCGGGCCTGGCGGTTCGGGGAGCACGACACGGCCGACCTCGTGTTCACCCCGGCCCCACCGTTGCGGCCACGTGCCGAGGCCAAGCCGCGGCCGGTCAATCCCGAACTCGGGCAGACCTTCATCGACACACTGGACTGGCTGTGGCTCAACGACGTCCTCAACAGCGTGCCCGCCGAGTGCTGGGTGCGCCCGAAGGTCGACCTGGTCTCCGGCGAGACGGCCACCGGAGTGCAGCGATTGTTCAGCGTCGCCGACATCGCCAACGGTATGGGCTCCCGGATGGACGTGCGCCGCTGGACCTTTCTCAACACCGACCTCACCGTGCACCTGCACCGGGCGCCGGAAGGTGACTGGTTCGGCATCCGCGCCGAAACCCATTACGGGCCGGACGGTGTCGGCGCCTCGGTGGCGACCCTGTTCGACGAATCCGGGCCGGTGGCCGCCATCCAGCAGGCCCAACTGGTCCGCCGGCGCTAGGAGATCGCCGCGATCGCCTTGTAGATGCGCTGCTCGCTGACCGGGCGCGGAGTACCCAACTGCTGCGCCCACAGGCTGACCCGCAGTTCCTCGATCTGCCAACCGATGTCGGCGACGTCGGCTCCGGCGGCACGGGCCGGGGTCAGCCCGCGCACCAGGTCGTCGTAGGCATCCTCGACCGCGTGCACCCGCTCCATCCGTTCCCGGTCCGCGCCGAGGCCGTGCGGCAGCCGCTCCAGCCGCCGCTCGACGGCCATCAGGTAGCGGGTCAGATCGGCCAGCCGGCTCACCCCGGTCACGGTCACGAAGCCCTTGGGCAGCAAGCGATCCAGCTGCGAACGGATATCGGCCACCGCGTCGGCCTGGGCCGTCGTCGGCCGATCCGGGATGGCGACCTGCGCCTCGTGCGCGGCGGTCAGCACCTTGGCCACCCGGCCGGCGACATCGCGGGTCGTGGCCGGCAACGACTTGGCCAGCCGGGCCGCCAGTGCATCGAATTCCGGTTTGGTCCAGCTGGTTTCGGTGATCAGTGCGTCCGCCGCAGCATCGGCACAGTCCTCCAGCAACGCGGTCAGGCTGCCGTCCGGGTTGGCGTTCAGCGTCAACCGGACCCGCATGTCCAGGCCCCGCTCCACCGCCTTCACCGGCGAGGGCACCGTCAGCCTCAGCAGCCGGCGCAGCCCGGGCTTCATGGCCGCCGTCTGCTCGGCCTTACCGGCGAACACCGCCACGTCCACCCCCGTCCCGGCGTCCACGAACGCCGGGAACCCGCGCACCATGTGTCCACCGCTGAGTTGCTCGACGGTGCGCGGCAGCTCGGCCAGATCGTCCGGCCAGGCCCGCAGGCCGGTGCGTTCCCACTCCCCCGCCACCGCCTCGGCGACGGCCTTGCGCACCGGTGCGGCCAGCCGGTCCTGTAGCCCGGCAAGGTCTTTGCCGCGGGCCACCTCGGTGCCGTCGGCGGACTCGACGGCGAAGGTCACCCGCAGATGCTCAGGCACCTTGCTCAGGTCGAACGCCTCCAGCGGCACCACCACCCCGGAGCGCCGGCGAAGTTCCCGTGCGATCTCCGACAGCAGCGACCCGGCGCCCGGATCCAGATCGTCGAGGATGGCCCGCGCGGTGTCCGGTGCGGGCACGAAGTTGCGGCGCAGGTCCTTGGGCAGCGACTTGATCAGCGCGGTCACCAGCTCCTCGCGCAACGCCGGTACCTGCCAGGCGAATCCGTCCCCGCCGATACGGGTCAGCACCTCGACCGGGACGTGCACCGTGACACCGTCGTCGGCGGCGCCCGGCTCGAAGCGGTAGGTCATCGGCAGCGCGAGGTCCTCGGTGCGCCAGGTGTCGGGATGCTCGTCGCCCTGCTCGCTGCGCAACAACTCGGCGCGGGTGAAGGTCAGCAGGTCCGGGGTCTTGTGCCGCTGCTTCTTCCACCACGAGTCGAAGTGCCGCGCCGAGACCACCGTCGCCGGGATCCGCGCGTCGTACAGCGCGAAGAGCTCGTCGTCACCGATCAGCAGGTCGCGGCGCCGCGCCCGCTCCTCCATCTCCTCCAACTCCGCGCGCAGCGCGGCATTGTCCCGGAAGAAGTGGTGCCGGGTCTGCCAGTCACCCTCGACCAGCGCGTGCCGGATGAACAGGTCGCGGGCCACCTCCGGATCGATCTGCGCGTAGCCGACGGCGCGGCGCGGCACCAGCGGCAGGCCGTAGAGGGTAACCCGTTCGAAGGCCATCACCGCCCCGCGCTGCGCATTCCAGTGCGGCTCGCTGTAGGTGCGGGCCACCAGATGCCCGGCCACCCGCTCGATGGATTCCGGTTCGATACGCGCCGCGGTGCGGCCGAACAGCCTGCTGGTCTCCACCAGGTCGGCGACCACGATCCAGCGCGGCGGCCGCTTGGTCAGCACCGAGCCCGGCGCGAGCACGAACTTGGTGTTGCGCGCGCCGCTGTACTCGCGGGAGTCGCGACCCTTGAGATCCTCGCGTAACCCGATGTGCGACAACAGGCCCGCGGCCAGCGCGGCGTGCACCCGGGCCGGGTCGGCCGGTTCGTCACCCTCCCGGATGCCCAGATCTCCTGCGATGCTGCGCAGCTGCCCGACCAGGTCCTGCCATTCCCGGATCCGCAGGTAATGCAGGAACTCCTCGCGGCACATCCGCCGGAAGGCGCTGCCGGAGCGTTCTTTCCGTTGCTCGCGCAGGTACGTCCACAGGTTCAGGTAGGACACGAAGTCGGAGTTCTCGTCGGCGAAGCGGGCGTGCTTCTGCCGGGCGGCCTCCTCCTTGTCCACGGGGCGTTCCCGCGGGTCCGGGATGGACAGCGCGGCAGCCAGGACGAGCACCTCGCGTACACAGTTCTCGTCCTCGGCGGCCAGGATCATCCGGCCGATCCTCGGGTCCAGCGGCAGCCTGGCCAACCGCCGCCCGACATCGGTGAGCGCACCCGAGGTGTCGAAGGCGCCGAGCTCCTGCAGGAGCTGCACCCCGTCGCGGATGCTGCGGGCGTCCGGTGGGTCGAGGAACGGGAAGTCGCTGATGTCACCGAGTTTCAGCGCCGCCATCTGCAGGATGACCGCGGCCAGGTTGGTGCGCAGGATCTCCGGATCGGTATAGCGGGGCCGGGATTCGAAGTCCTCCTCGGAGTACAGCCGGATGCAGACGCCGGGCGCGGTACGTCCGGACCGGCCGGCGCGCTGTGCGGCCGATGCCTGCGAGATCGGCTCGATGGGCAGCCGCTGCACCTTGGTGCGGCGGCTGTACCGGGAGATCCGCGCGGTGCCCGGGTCCACCACGTACCGGATGCCGGGAACCGTCAGTGAGGTCTCGGCGACGTTTGTGGCCAACACGATTCGCCGGCGGTGTCTGCTGGGGGTGAAGACCTTCTGCTGTTCGGCGGTGGCCAGCCGGGCGTACAGCGGCAGCACCTCGGTGCCCTGGTCGACGAGCCCGCGCAGCGCGTCGGCGGTGTCGCGGATCTCGCGTTCCCCGGACAGGAACACCAGCACGTCCCCGGGTGGTTCGGCCTCCAGTTCGGCGATGGCGTCGACGATCGCCTCGGTCGGATCGCGCAGCTCGGTGCGCACGATCTCGTGGTCCGGATCGTCGGGGTCCTCGGAATCAGCGGAAACGACAGGCACTTCCAGTGGCCGGTAGCGGATCTCGACCGGATAGGTGCGCCCGGACACCTCGACGATCGGCGCGGCCACCCCGTCGACGGCGAAGTGTGCGGCGAACCGCTCGGGTTCGATGGTGGCCGAGGTGACGATCACCTTCAGATCGGGCCGGCGCGGCAGGAGCTCACGCAGGTAGCCGAGCAGGAAGTCGATGTTGAGGCTGCGTTCGTGGGCCTCGTCCAGGATCAGGGTGTCGTAACGCAGCAGCCGGCGGTCCCGCTGGATCTCGGCGAGCAGGATGCCGTCGGTCATCAGCTTGATCAGCGTCGAGTCGCTGGCCTGGTCGGTGAACCGGACGGTATAGCCGACCGTCGACCCCAGCTGGGTGTCCAGTTCGTCGGCGATCCGCTGGGCCACCGTGCGCGCGGCCAGCCGGCGCGGCTGGGTGTGCCCGATGGTGCCGCGGATGCCGCGGCCCAGTTCCAGGCAGATCTTGGGCAGCTGGGTGGTCTTGCCGGAGCCGGTGGCGCCCGCGACCACCACCACCTGATTTCTGGTGATCGCGTCGGCGAGTTCGGCGCGACTGTCGGTGACCGGCAGGTCCGGATAGCTGATCTGTGGAACGGCGGCCTGCCGGGTGAGCACCAAGGCCTCGGCGGCGGTGATCTGCTCGGCGATCCGGTGCAATTGTCCGGGCCCGGCCTGCTTGAGCCGACGGCCCAGCCGGGAGGCGTCCCGGTAGGTCAGTCCGTCCAACCGGTTACGCAACGCACGGATGGAGGGATCGGACACTCACGCAAGGATAGGCGGTTGACCATCCGCCCCGCGCGGGTGCACGCTCGAGGTCTCGACGTCGGTGGAGGTGTCCATGCCCGATCTGTTGGAGACCGATTACTTCGGGGCGCTGCTGCGTGACTGCCTGCCCGCCCGAGCCCCCCTGGCACGCGCGGAGTTTCCGCGGCTGCTCACCGACGATGTCCGGTTGCACGTGCTGGCCGGCCGGGTGGCCGCCGCGGAGTGGGGCCGGGCCGAGACGCACGCCGCGGTGACCGTGACGGCCACCCATGTGGTCGCGACCGAGCACGGGCTGCTGGTGGCGGCCACCGTGACGGCCCCGGGAGCACACCAGCCGCGTCATTACCTGGCCACCCCGCACAGCCTGTTCGACGAGATCGCCGACCGGATGCACGATGCGGCGCTGCCGCCCGGGTACGCGGCAGCCGACTGCCGCCTGGACCACGACCTCACCTCGATGTGGCAGTTCGAGGCGGCGCTGCGCAGGATCCTGGAGGACTATCCGGTGCTGGAGTTGGAACTCTCCGGCGCCCAGTAGCCGAGCATCTCGGCGAAGGTGTCGAATGCCGGTTTGGAGGGGCCGTAGGCCGCCTCGAAGTGCACGCTGAGCGGGAAACCCAGCGCGCCGACCCCGTCGATGACCCGCTTGTACAGGTCCAGCATCTGCTTGCGTTTCTCCGCCGGCTCCAGGGACGCGAGCCGGCCGACGAACTCCTGCTCGGCGGCGACGGCCGCGTTACCGGGATCCTGGATCAGCCAGTTGATCAATCCGACCTTGGCCTCCAGCTTCGGCACGAACCCGAAGGACAGCAGGATCTCCGGGCGGTGCTCGGTGGTGCGGGCGAACTCGGTGAGGAACCCGACGATGGCGTCGGAGTACAGCAGCTGGGTCATGCCGTAGGTGGCGCCCCGGTCCAGCTTGAACCGGAACCGGCCCTGCTCGCCGTCGCGGGTCGGGATCAGGATGACGCCGCGGTTCGGTACCAGCGTCGCGAAGGTCGACAGCGCGTCGGTGGGTGCGACGCCGCCGCCCTCACCGTCCTTGAGGGTGCGCGGCACCCCGACGAACGCGATGCCGTCGAAGTCGGCGGCGCCCAGTTCGGTCAGCCGGCCGCGCAGGGCCGACTCGTCCAGGAACGAGGTCACCTGGGTGCACAGCCCGCGGGACTCGGGCAGTTCGGGCCGGATCAGCGACCAGTACTCCAGCACGTCCATCTTGGGTTTCATCTCGATGGGACGGTCATCGTCCTCGTCGATCATCCCCGGGATCATGATGTGGCCGATGCCGACGCCCGTCTCCTGCGACAGGGCGCGGACCTTGACCGCCTCCTCGACGGCATACTGAGCACCCCGTTCCACGTTCGGGGGGACGAGTTCCAGCGCGACGGTGTTCAGCGGCACGAACGACACCCTAACGACACCGTGCCGACTCGGGGCACCGGCGTGGTAAACCTCCGGCATGGCCGAACGCGTCACCTTCCCCAGCGCCACCGGTCCCAGCCTGGCCGGGATCATCGATTCACCGGAGGGTCCGGTGCGCGGTTGGGGGGTGTTCTCGCACGGCTTCACCCTGGGGAAGGACTCGCCGGCCGCGGCCCGGATCTGCAAGCAGCTGGCCGCCGACGGGATCGGCATGCTGCGCTTCGACGCGCTCGGTCTGGGTGGGTCCGAGGGCGACTGGGGTGACGGCTCGTTCACCTGCAAGGTCGACGACGTCATCCGGGCCTGCCGGTTCATGGCCGACCGGGGCACCCCGGCAGACCTGCTGGTGGGGCACTCGTGGGGTGGTTCCGCGGCGCTCGCCGCCGCCCGGGACTGTCCGGGGGTCCGGGCCGTGGTCACCGTCGGCGCGCCGTTCGACCCGACGCACGTCGAGCACCACTACGACGTCTGCCTGGAGCAGGTGTTCGCCGAGGGCAGCGGGCAGTGGATGGTCGGCGGCAAGACCCTGACGCTCAAACGGGCGTTCGTCGAAGATGTGCGCCGGGCCCGGCTCGACGACAAGATCGCCGGCCTCAAGCTTCCGCTGCTGATCCTGCACTCGCCGACCGACAACACCGTCGGCATCGAGAATGCGAGTGACATATTCAACACCGCCCGTCATCCCCGCAGCTTCGTCTCGTTGGAGGGGTCCGAACATCTGCTGACCGGGCCGGGCCAGGCCAAACGCGCCGGCCGCATCATCGGCGCCTGGGCGGACGCATATCTGGGCGATCAACCGCTGCGGTAGCGTCGATATATGAGTCTTCTGCCCGCAGCCTTCATCGGTCACGGCAGCCCGATGAACGCGGTGCAGGCCAACCGCTACACCGATGCCTGGCAGGCCTTCGGCCGGCAGGTGCCCCGGCCGCGGGCCATCCTGGTGGTCAGCGCGCACTGGTACATCAACGCGACCGCCGTGACCGCGATGGCGCGCCCCCGCACCATCCACGATTTCTACGGTTTCCCGCCCGAGCTCTACGAGATCGGTTATCCCGCACCGGGTCTGCCTGCCCTTGTCGATGAGATAGCCGAGACCGTGCAGCCCACCTGGGTGGGTGCCGACGCGGACAGCTGGGGTATCGACCACGGCACCTGGTCGGTGCTGGTGCACGCCTTCCCGAACGCCGACATCCCCGTCGTACAGCTGTCCATCAACGCCGAACAACCCCTGGAGTACCACCTGGACCTGGGTGCCCGGCTGGCGCCGCTGCGGGAGCGCGGGGTGCTGGTCCTCGGCAGCGGGAACATCGTGCACAACCTGCGGGTGATGGATCCGCGCCTGCCCGACGGCGGATTCGACTGGGCGCTGCGGTTCGACGAGGCCGCCCGCGAACTACTCACCACGAACCCGGCCGACGTGCTGAAACTGCGCGAGCACCCGGATTTCGCGGCGGCCGTGCCCACCGCGGACCACTTCATTCCGATGCTGTACTTCGCCGGACTGGCCACGGCGTCCCCGGCGCCCCCGGCCGCCGTGCTGGTGCAGGGCTACACCTACGGTTCGCTGTCGATGACGTCCTACACGCTCTGATCACGCATCGCCCGGATGGCCGGCGCGGTGGAGGCCGGCAGCAGGGCGCGGCAGTCCGCCGGAATGTGTACGTCCACCACGACACCGTCGGTGAACCGGTAGGGCTGGGCGGCGATCACCCCGACGAGTTGCCTTCGTAGCCGCGACATCTCGGCACGCACGGTGACCACCCGCGCGCCATCTCCGTACAGGTCGGCGGACAGCTCGGTCGCGCTGCGACCGCCGCGATGGGTGGCCAGCACCAGCAGGATCTCGGCGTGCCGCGGCGAGATGTCGCGGCGCCAGCTGCCCGACGGCCCCACCATCGACAGCATCGGCGCGCTCGGCTGACGCAGATCCAGGGTTACCTGCGAGGTCCGCGCGGCGGCGCCGGCCGGGTCGGTGTCGGCAGATTCATCCACCGGACGCACCAGCCACCCACCCGACAGCGGCTCCAGTTCACACGCACCGAGCGCGGGGATGAACGTCCGCCCGGCTCCGGCGTTGTGCGGCAACAGGATCCGATTGTGTGGCGGAAGGCGATCCACGGCGGCCACCCAACCGTCCGGGTCCACGGCCAGGGCGGGGGCACCGATCCGGGCCAGCATCGGGGCGGCCACCGCGCGCAACCGGTTCAGGGTGCGTTCGTGCACCTCCCGCAGCCGGGATTCGGCCAGCCGCGCCACCAGGTCGACCAGCGCGACGGTGGTGGGATGCACGGTCGCGGCCGGCCCGGACACATCGACCGCACCGATCACATGTCCGGTGCGTGGGTCCCGGATCGGGGCCCCGGCGCAGGTCCAGGTGTGGTGGCTGCGCAGGAAGTGCTCGGCGGAGAACACCTGCACCGCGCGCCGGGAGACCAGCGCGGTGCCGATGGCGTTGGTGCCCACCGCGGGCTCGCCCCAGTTGGCGCCCTCCACGAAACCGAGCCGGTCGGCCTGGGCCAGCACCCGCGGGGTGCCCGAACGCCACAGCACCCGGCCACGGGCGTCGGCAACCACCAGGATGTTGCTGCCGTCGGCGATCACCGATTCCAGGCCGTGCGAGATGTCGGCCAGGACCGCCATCAGCCCCGAGGACTGGCGCAGCAGATCCAGCCCGCTGCGGTCGACCTCCGGCGGGTCGTGATGCTCGGGGTCGATCCCGCTGTCCAGCAGTCTGTTCCAGGATTCCGCGATGACCTGCCGCGGCTTCGCCGGTCCCCGCGTACCGGCCATCGTCGCGTCGTACACCTCGGACAACAGCATGGCGTACTGACGCGGGTCGTCACCGATCGCGACCGCGGGCTCGGGGATCGAGGGGCCGGGCATTGCCCCGATTGTGCTCCCCGTCACAGCACCTGTCACGTGCGGGTCACCGGTAGACCATCCCTCCGTCGATCAGACCGGCCTGTCCGGTCATATAGTCGGCGCCGGGTCCGGCCAGGTAGGCGACGAAACCGGCGACATCCTCGGGTGTTTCCGGGCGGCCCAGCGCGATGGTGGCGGAGAACTTCTCGAAGGTCTCACCCTCGGCCGCTCCGGTCAGCTCGGCGAAGCGCTTGTCGATCTCGGTCCACATGTCGGTGCCCACCACGCCCGGGCAGTACGCGTTGACGGTGATGCCGTCGGCGGCGTGCTCCTTGGCCGCGGCCTGGGTGAGCGCCCGGACCGCGAACTTGGTGGCGCTGTACGGACCGAGCATGGCGAACCCCTCGTGCCCGGCGATACTCGACGCATTGATGATCTTTCCGCGTACACCGAGTTCCTTGAACTTGGCGACGGCGGCCTGGATACCCCAGAGCACCCCGTCGACGTTGATCGACCACAGCCGGGCCAGCTGCTCGGGCGTCACCTCCGCGATCGGGCCCACCAGGGCGATACCGGCGTTGTTGACCATGACGTCGAATCCGCCGAGCGCGTTCGCCGCGTGATCCACCGCGGCGAACACCGCCGCGCGATCGGATACGTCGGCAACGAATGTCGTGACCTTGGAACCGATCTCGGTGATCTCCGCGGCGACACCGGCCAACACGTCGGCATCGACGTCGACCAGCGCCAGGTCTGCGCCCTGGCCGGCCAGTTCGTGGGCGATACCGCGGCCGATGCCCCGGCCGGCTCCGGTCACCAGGGCCACCCGGCCGAGCAGCGGGGCGGGGATTGTTCGGGTCATGGCTGCACCAGCACTTTCATCTTGGTTCCGGCGTGTAGGGCCTCGAAGCCCTCCTCGACGACGTCATCGATACCGATCGCGGTGACCCATCCGGTGGTGTCATAGGCCCCGCGCGACATCAGCCCGATGACGGCCTCGAAATCTGCGGCGGTGTAGCAGAGCGAGCCCTGGATGCGGGATTCGTTCATCACCAGGTTGAGTAGCGGGGTGGTCAGCGGCTTCTCATAGATCGCCACGCTCACCATGGCCCTGCGGGCGCCGACGCAGGCCAGCGCCGTCTCGACCGCGGGCGCCACCCCCGCCGCGTCGTACACCGCGCCGGCGCCGTGTCCGCGGGTGTGGTCGGCGATGAAGGCGGGCACGTCCACGGCGGTCGGATCCAGCGTGCGGGCACCGAGTGCTTCGATCGCCGCCCGCCGGGTCGGTGACGGTTCGACGACGAAGGTGTCCTCGATACCCTTGCCCCGCAACGCGAACCACAACCCGATGCCGATCGGGCCGGCCCCGAAGACCATCGCGGTGTCGCCCTGCTGCACGTCGCCGAGGGTCGCCGCGTGGTAGGCCACCGACATCGGCTCGACCAGGGCACCCAGTTCCAGGGACACATTGTCGGGCAGCTTGTGCAGCATCTCGGTGGGTACGACGGTGTAATCGGCCATGCCGCCGTCGGACATCAGTCCGTGAAATCCGATCTGTGCGCAGATGTTGTAGGTCCCGGCCTGACACGGCCCGCACCTCCCGCAGCGGTAGATCGGCTCGATCGCCACCCGGTCGCCCTCGGCCCAGCCGCTGACGCCCGCGCCGAGCGCGGTGATGGTGCCGGAGAACTCGTGGCCCATCACCAGCGGGAGCTGCTGCCCGGTCAGCGGGTGCGGCTCGGTCGGCACGAAGATCGGTCCCGCATAGTATTCGTGCAGGTCGGTGCCGCAGATTCCGTTGAACCCGACCTTCACCTTGACCGTGCCCGGCCCCGGATCCGGTTCGGGTACATCGGTGACGTCCACTTTGTTCGGCCCGTAGTACACAGCTGCTTTCATGCCGCATTTCTATGTGAGCCGGACCACAACCGTAAGGGTTGCAGGGGGTTGCAGCCCTTGTGCGCCCATCCCGATCTGCTGTGTGCTGGCTCACATGACTCAGACCGCTGACTTCCCCACCTCGTTCGCCGTACTGTCCCCGCAGGAACGTGTGGACGCCTGGCTGTCCGCCTTCGAGATGGCCCTGGCAACCCGCGATATCGTCCGGGCCACCGGGATGTTCGCCGTGGACAGCTTCTGGCGTGACCTGGTGTCGTTCACCTGGAATCTCAAGACCCTCGAGGGTCGCGAGGCCATCGGGCAGATGTTGGAGACCCGGCTCGCCGGCACGGACCCGTCCGGCTTCCGGACCCGCGAGACCCCGACCGACGACGGCGGCGGCGTCGTCTCGGCGTTCATCGAATTCGAGACGGCCGTGGGCCGCGGCAACGGCCATCTCCGCCTGAAGGCGAGCGAGGACGGAGCGGATACCGCCTGGACGCTGCTCACCACCCTGCAGGAGCTCAAGGGACACGAGGAGCCCAAGGGGGCGACCCGGGTGCTGGGTGCGGTGCACGGCTCCGATCCGGACACCCGTTCCTGGGCCGAGCGCAGGCTCGACGAGGAACTCTCGCTCGGCTACTCCGAGCAGCCCTACACCCTGGTGATCGGCGGCGGGCAGGGCGGCATCGCGCTGGGCGCCCGTCTTCGGCAGCTGGGGGTGCCGGCGATCGTGGTGGACAAGCACGACCGTCCCGGCGATCAGTGGCGCAAGCGGTACAAGTCGCTGTGCCTGCACGACCCGGTCTGGTACGACCATCTGCCGTATCTGCCGTTCCCGCCGAACTGGCCGGTGTTCGCCCCGAAGGACAAGATCGGGGACTGGCTGGAGTTCTACACCAAGGTGATGGAGGTGCCGTACTGGTCCAAGACCACCTGTCTGTCAGCCGATTTCGACGAGGCCGAGCAGCGTTGGAGAGTCGAGGTCGATCGCGACGGTGAGCGGCTCACCCTGTATCCGACACAGCTGGTTCTGGCCACCGGCATGTCCGGTAAACCGAACGTCCCGAGCTTCCCCGGCCAGGACGTGTTCACCGGGGAGCAGCACCACTCGAGTCACCACCCCGGGCCGGACCAGTACGTCGGCCAGCGGGTCGTGGTCATCGGTGCCAACAACTCCGCACACGACATCTGCAAGGCCTTGGCGGACAGCGATATCGACGTGACGATGGTGCAGCGGTCGTCCACGCACATCGTGAAGTCGGATTCGCTGATGGACCTGGGCCTGGGGGACCTGTACTCGGAGCGCGCGGTGGCCGCCGGGATGACGACGGAGAAGGCGGATCTGACGTTCGCATCGCTGCCGTACCGGATCATGCACCAGTTCCAGATCCCCATCTACGACGCGATCCGCGAGCGGGACAAGGATTTCTACGAGCGCCTGGAGGCGGCCGGTTTCGATCTGGACTTCGGCGACGACGACTCCGGCCTGTTCATGAAGTACCTGCGGCGCGGGTCGGGCTACTACATCGACGTCGGCGCGTGCGATCTGGTCGCCGACGGCACCATCAAACTCGCCCACGGCAATGTGTCCCATCTGACCGCGGATTCCGTTGTGCTGGCCGACGGTACCGAGCTACCCGCCGATGTGGTGGTGTACGCCACCGGGTTCGGCTCGATGAACGGCTGGGCCGCCGACCTGATGGGCCAGGAGGTCGCCGACCGGGTGGGCAAGGTGTGGGGCCTGGGCAGCGACACCACCAAGGACCCGGGTCCGTGGGAAGGCGAGCAGCGCAACATGTGGAAGCCCACCCAGCAACCGAACCTGTGGTTCCACGGCGGGAATCTTCATCAGTCCCGGCACTATTCGCTGTACCTGGCCCTGCAACTCAAGGCGCGCTACGAAGGACTACCGACCCCGGTGTACGGGCTGCAGGAGGTGCACCACCTCAGCTAGGGGGCGTGTCACCAGACCCAGACCGACATGTCGTCTGGTGGGTAGTTCATGCAGACGTCGGTGGAGGCCGCCACCACGCCTTTGTTGTTGAAGAAGATCTTGGCCCAGTTGGGCCAGTTCCAGGACAATTGTTCGTAGAAGGCGTTGGTGGCGGTGTCCTCGGAGTATTGGCGGCGTCCGGCGTAGTCCATGGCGAAGAACCAGTGGATGCGGTCCTGCACGGCGCGGTGTACTTCCGGGGATTTGTTGTTGTAGTCGATCATGTAGCGCTCGTAGTAGACCGGGTTGGTGTCGCGGGTGGCGGCCAGGATCTGCTCGGCGGTGCACGGGGTGTGCAGGATCTTGTTGGGGATGGGGTAGTTGTCGGTGGCGTCGGCGGCGGCGGTGGTGGCCGGGGCCAGGGTCAGGGCGGCGGCGGCGGCCAGGGTGGCCAGTGAGAGCTTGGTGAACATCGGTGTCTCCCTTACTGGGTGAGCAGGACGCGCTTGTCGGGGCAGTAGTAGTTCATCGCGGCGGCCAGGAACTGCCAGGCTTGTTCGGTGCTGCTGCCGCGTTGCAGTTGGTCGGCGACGAATTTGGCCGAGTCGCGGGCGGTGGTGTCCACGCCGCGGTTCAGGCGTTTGCAGGCGATCTTGCCGATCCAGGCGTTGTAGTCCTTCTGTCCGTAGATGCCGTAGCTCTGCAGTTCCTTGGCGAACGCGGTGTCCGGGTCGGCCTGCGCCGGCGCCGCCAGGGCCACCGCCGCAACCGAGGCGATCCCGGCGGTCAGCACGGCCAGTTTGGTTCTCAACACTCAGACCCCCTGCTTCGTTTCCTGTTTGGGCCAGTCCACCGGCACCGGACGCTCACGCACCCGCTGCGGCCACCAGAACCACTTACCCATCAGCGCGGCGATCGAGGGCGTCATGAACGCCCGGATCACCAGGGTGTCGAACAGCAGACCCAGACCGATGGTGGTACCGACCTGGCCGATCACGGTCAGCTCACTGACCGCCATCGAGATCATGGTGAATGCGAACACCAGGCCCGCGGCCGTCACGACCTGCCCGCTGCCGCCCATGGCGCGGATGATGCCGGTGTTCAGGCCGGCGTGTATCTCTTCCTTCAACCGGGCGACCAGCAGCAGGTTGTAGTCCGCGCCGACGGCCAACAGGATGATCACCGCCATCGGAAGCACCATCCAGTGCAACGGAATCCCGATCAGGTGCTGCCAGACCAGCACCGAGAGGCCGAACGCCGAGCCCAGCGATATCACCACGGTGCCGACGATCACCGCGGCGGCCACGATGCTGCGGGTGATGATCAGCATGATGATGAAGATCAGCCCGATGGACGCGATCCCGGCGATGATCAGATCCCAGTTCGCGCCGTCCTGCATGTCCTTGAAGGTTGCCGCGGTACCGCCGAGGTAAATCTTCGAGCCCTCTAATGGGGTGCCCTTGATGGCCTCCTTGGCGGCGAGCTTGATCGACTCGATGCGCTTGATGCCCTCCGCGCTCAACGGATCCCCGTCATGGCTGATGATGAAGCGCACCGCATGCCCGTCGGGTGACAGGAAGTTCTTCATGCCGCGTTTGAAGTCTTCGTTCTCGAAGGTCTCCGGCGGCAGATAGAACGAATCGTCGTTCTGGGCGGCGTCGAAGGCCTCGCCCATGGCCGACGAATTGTCCTGCATCGCCGACATCTGATCCTGTATGCCCTTCTGGGTCTGATACATGGTCAGCATGTAGGTGCGCATGTTCTTCATCGTCGCGATCATCGACGGCATCAGCGCGACCATCTGCGGCATCAGCGCATCGAGGCGCTCCATGTCCGGGATGATGTCCTCGATGCCGTCGGTCATCACGTCGATGCCGTCGAGGGTGTCGAAGATCGAGCGCAGCGCCCAGCAGCCGGGAATGTTGAAGCAGTGCGGTTCCCAGTAGAAGTAGTTGCGCATCGGCCGGAAGAAATCGTCGAAATTGGAGATGTTGTCCCGCAATTCGGCGATGTCGAGCGTCATGTCCTTCATCTTGCCGACCATCGAATGCGTGACGGCGGCCATCTGCACGGTGATGGCGTTCATCTTTTCCATGTTGGTGATGGTCGTCAACATGTCGTCGGCCTGCTTGAGCATATTGGCCATCATGTCCTGCTGGTACTTCTCGTTCATTTTCTGCGTGGTGCCCTGCATGCTGATCTGGAACGGGATCGAGGTGTGCTCGATCGGGGTTCCCTGCGGGCGGGTGATGGCCTGCACGCGGCCGACACCCTCGGTGCGGAAGATGGCCTTGGCGATCTTGTCGATCACCAGGAAGTCCGCCGAGTTGCGCAGATCGTGATCGCTTTCCACCAGCAGCAGTTCCGGGTTCATCCGGGCCTGGGAGAAGTGCCGGTCCGCCGCGGCGTAGCCCTCGTTGGCGGGCAGATCCGCGGGCAGGTATTCACGGTCGTTGTAGTTGGTCTTGTAGCCCGGCAGCGCCAGCAGGCCGACCATGGTGACGGCGATGGTGCTGACCAGGATGGGACCGGGCCACCGGACCACGGCCGCGCCGATCTTGCGCCACCCGCGGGTCCGCATGGCCCGCTTGGGCTCCAGCAGCTTGCCGAATCGGGTCGCCACGGTGATGATCGCGGCCCCCAGCGTGAGGGCCACCAGCACCACCACCGTCATGCCGACGGCCAGCGGGATGCCCAGCGTCACGAAGTACGGCATGTTCGTGAAGTGCAGGCAGAAGGTGGCGCCGGCGATGGTCAGACCGGAGCCGAGCACCACGTGGGCGGTGCCGTGAAACATCGTGTAGTACGCGGATTCCCGGTCCTCACCGGCTGAGCGGGCCTCCTGATATCGGCCCAGCAGGAAGATGGCGTAGTCGGTGGATGCGGCGATGGCCAGGGTCACCAACAGACTGGTGGCGAATGTCGAGAGACCGATGATCTCGTGGTAGCCCAGGAAGGCGACCACACCCCGGGCGGCCAGCAAGGACAGCAGCACCATGAAGATGGTGATCAGCATCGTGAGGAACGAGCGGTAGATCAACAGCAGCATCACGATGATGACGGTGAAGGTGAGCGCCTCGATCATCCGCATACTGCGGTCACCGGCGATCTGCTGATCGGCCTGCAGCGCTGCGGGTCCGGTCACGAAGACCTTCAGACCCGGCGGGGTCTGCATGCCGTAGACGATGTCCTGGACGGCCTCGATGGATTCGTTGGCCAGTGCCTCACCCTGGTTACCGGCGGTGTACACCTGCACATAGGTGGCCTGGCCGTCGGCGCTCTGCGCGCCGGCCGCGGTAAGCGGATCGCCCCAGAAGTCCTGGACGTGCTGGACGTGGAAGGGGTCCTGCTCCAGCTTGGCGATCATCTCCTTGTAGAAGTCGCGATCGGCCTCGTCGAGTTTCCGGTCGGCTTCCAGCACGATCATGATCGAGCTGTCGGAGGTGAATTCCTCGAACACGGTGCCGACCCGTTTGGTCGCGATCACCGACGGGGCGTTGTTCGGACTCATCGAGACCGAACGCATCTGCCCGACCTCTTCGAGCTGCGGGACCGACACGTTCAGGAAGCCGATCAGCACCACCCAGCCGATGATGATCGGCAGGGCCAGGGTGCGAACCCACTTGGCGATGCCACCGCGGTGCTGCGGCCGGGTGACCGGGATGGCGTCGGTGCGCGGCTCGTCCGTCATGCGCTCTTGACCAGGCAGTAGGTGTGCGCCCCGACACCGTCGACGGTGCGTTCGTCCTTCACCTCGTCATCGACGGTGATCCGGCAGGACAGCGTGCTGCCGCTGGTCTGGCCGGAGATGGTCGGGAATACCGAGGGCGCGGTGGTGCTCAGGGTGATCTCCCAGGGCAGGGTGACGTTGTCGGCGCGCACCGGCTTGGCGTCCAGATCCATGTAGTTCACGTTGGCCGTCGCGCCGGGCTCACCCCAGACCTCGTACTTGACCACCTTCGGGTCGAACGGCTCGGTGTCATCGGAGGCGCTGTTCTCGGTGGAGATATAGCCCGGACCGGTACCGAAGAAGGTCCGCACCCGCATCACGGTGAACGTTGCCACCAGCACCACGGCGACGATGACCAGTGGGATCCAGATCCGCTTGAGCACGTTCACCGTCGGGATGCCATTCGTATGTGGCCTTTCAATAGGAAATGATCTCGAAGTCAAACATAGCCTTGCCTAACCGGCCGCAGGAGGTTAGCCATGTGGCTAAGCTAGTACAAGTCAGGCGGCTAGAAAATGTGACGCGGATAACTTAAGCGCCGCATTGCGGCCCACGACATGTCACAGTGTCTCGGATATCGCGTCGATGAACGGTTCGAGCGAAGGAAGGAACGGCGATGGCCAAGCCGGTGTCGCAGCGCGGTTTCGCGCGCGAGCGGGTGATCGAGGCCGCGTTGTCCCTGTTCGCCGAGCGCGGGGTCAACGGCACCTCGTTACAGATGATCGCCGACCACCTCGGGGTGCGGAAGGCCGCGATCTACTACCAGTTCCACACCAAGGACGACATCGTGCTGGCCGTGGTCCGGCCGGTGTTCGACGATATGGCCAGGTTGGTCCGCATCGCCGAGTCCATCACCTCTCCGGAATCCCGCCGCGACGCGACCATCAGCGGTTTCGTCGAGTTGGCGGTGCGGCACCGGCGTATCGGGTCGTTGTTCTACGGCGACCCGGCGGTGATCGCGCTGGTGCAGTCGCATCAGGAGTTCGAGGACATCACCGACAGCATGCGGGAACTGCTGATCGGCGTCACACACGATGTCGGCACCCGGGTCGCGATCACCATGATCACCGCGGGCGTCTTCGGCAGTACCGCCGAACCGCACCTGCAGGACATCTCCGACAGCGATCTGCACCGCGTCCTGCTGGACTGCGCCCAGAACCTGCTGCGCGCACCGCAATCGGCCGCCACCCAGTCCGGCTAACTGCCGCCCACCTCGGCCGGCAGCGGCGGCGGTAACGGGGTGGTCGACGTCCGGGTTGTCGACGTCTGGGTTGTCGTTGTCTGTGTTGTCGTCGTCTGGGTGCTCGACGGCGTCGTCGTCACCGTCGGTTGAGCGGTACGGCCGGGCTCGTGCACGTCGAACAGCGGTTCGTCGCGGATCACCTTCGTCCCCGAACTGATCACCAGCGAATCGGAGGTCACGGTGTAGGACAGGCCGTCGTTCTTCGCCACGTACCCGTCTCCGGTCGCGGTGGCCGGCAGCACCAGCCGGGCCCCGTCGCGCACCCGCACGCCCCGGTACTGGTAAGAGCCGTCGGACTGTTTGCAGATCGCGACCCGCGAACTGTCCGTGCTGCCGAAGACGACCGCGGTGGCCGGCGATGCGCAGCGCGCGGTGGAGTCCAGGTAGCCCCGGCTGTCGGACTCCGGAACCGCCGCTGCCGACGGGGACAGCACCAACACCGCGGCGCCCGCCACGGCGAGCACGCCCAGATAGAAGGTGGACGACCCTACGGAACCCCTCGTAACAGACATCGATCCCAGCTGATCACGACTGTGCGCGGGCGGCCACCATCTATGCGGACCCAAGACATAATCGTTAGCGCTTCGTAGCGAGGTGGCGCAGGCTGTCCCCATGACCGCACTCAACGGCAGGCTGGCGCTCATCACCGGCGGCGCGCGGGGGCAGGGCCGTGCCCACGCGATCACCCTGGCCCGGGCCGGCGCCGACATCGTGTTCTGCGATATCGCCGCACAGATCGAGGAGGTCGACTACCCGCTGCCGACCCCCGCCGATGTCCGGGAAACGGTCCGAGCCGTCGAAGCCGAGGGCCGCCGATGCCTCGCACTCGACGGCGATGTCCGGGATCTGGCCGCCATGCAGAAGGTGGCCGCCAGGGCGCTCGAGCAGTTCGGACGGCTCGACATCGTGATCGCGAACGCCGGGATCGCCAGCGGCTCCCCGCTGGCGACGATGTCCGAACAACGCTGGCAGACCATGATCGACGTCAACCTGACCGGGGTCTTCAACACCTTCCGCGCCGTGCTGGGACATCTGATCGAGCAGGGCACCGGCGGGCGGCTGATCGCCACCGCCTCCAGCGTGGCGACCACCGGCGCCCGCGACGCCGCTCATTACGCGGCCGCCAAGGCCGGGGTCGTCGCGCTGGTGCGCTCGCTGTCCTACGAGGTGGCCGAGCACGGCATCACGGTCAACGCACTGCTGCCCTCGGGTGTGGACACCCCGATGATCCACAACCCGCAGACCTACCGGACCATCCGGCCGGACCTGGCCGACCCGGGACGCGCGGACGTCGAGGAGATCTTCGCCAAGGGCCGTCCCCGCCCCGGACTGCTGACCCCCGAGGATGTCGCCAACGCGGTGCTGTATCTGGTGTCCGACCAGGGCCGGCTGCGTTCCGGGGACACCCTCACCCTGGCCAACGGATTGGACTGAACCGCAGCGCTATTCGATGCTGCCGTACTCCTCGAACCAGTGCGCGAGCTTGCCGCGTCGGCTCACCGCGCGCAACCGCGCCTCGGCCGCGGCCCGCATCTTGCTGGTGGTCACGATCAACAACTCGTCCCCGGTGGCGATCCGGGTGTCCGGCAACGGCACGAAGGTGTGCCCGTTCCGGATGATCAGCGTGATCACCGCCGGGTCGGGTAGCCGCAGCTCCAGGATGGTGACGTTGTGCAGCCGCGACGGCGACTGCACCTTCATGGTGAGCAGTTCGGCGTCGAGCACGTCCAGCGGCGCGGCCTCCACCTGGATTTCCCGGGTCGCCTCGCCGCTCGTCAGCCCGAGCAGCCCGGCCACCAGCCGCAGGCTCGGAGCCTGGATGAGCGTGAAGATCACCACCAGGATGAAGACGATGTTGAGCAGGCTGGAGCTGCCGGCCACGCCGGCGACGATGGGGAACGTCGCGAGCACGATGGGGACCGCACCGCGCAGCCCCGCCCAGGACAGGAAGAGCTGCTCCCGCAACGGAATACCGAACCCGACCAGCGACAGCCCCACCGACACCGGACGGGCCACCAGCAGCAGCACCAGGCCGATGACGATTGCGGGCACGATGTCGTCGGCCAGTTCGCTCGGGCGCACCAGCAGCCCGAGCACCACGAACAGGCCGATCTGCGCCAGCCAGCCCAACCCCTCGGCGAACGAGCGGGTGGCCGAGCGGTGCGGCAGGCCCGAATTCGCCAGCACCACCGCCGCCAGATAGGCGGCCAGAAATCCGCTGCCGTGCACGCTGCCCGCGGCGGCGAACGCCACCACACCCAGCCCGAAGGTGGCGATCGGGTACAAACCGGAGGCCGGTAACGCGATGCGCCGCAAGGCGACCGCGCCGAGAAAGCCGATGCCCAAACCGATCACGGCACCGGCGAGGAGTTCGAAGACGATTTCGCCCAGGGTGCCGGCCGGCTCGAACACGAACGGCAGCACGCTGAACATCAGCACCAGGATGACCGCCGGCGCATCGTTGAATCCCGATTCGGCCTCCAGCAGTCCGGCCAGCCGGCGCGGCAGCGGGAGTACCCGCAGCACCGAGAAGACCGCGGCGGCATCGGTCGAGGACACGATGGCGCCCACCAGCAGGGCCAACTGCCAATTGAAGTCGAGCAGGAAATGCGCTCCGGCGGCGGTGATCAGGGTGCTCACCAGCACGCCGACGATGGCCAGCGCCCCGGCCGGCGCGAGCACCTTGCGAATGTCGGCGAACCTGGTCGTCAGACCGCCCTCGACCAGGATCACCGCCAGCGCGGCGGTGCAGATGTTGCGGGCCATCTCGATGCTGTCGAAATCCAGGCCCAACCCGTCGTGGCCGAGCACCATTCCGACCAACAGGAACAACAGCAGCGCCGGAAACCCCACCCGGGTCGCGACCCGGGTACCCACGATGCTGGCGAGCAGCACCAGACCCCCGATCAGCATCGCCAGGTAGAGCTCGTGCAGGGTCATACGTCAAGATATCGAGGTGGCCGTACGCAAGATGCGGATCGGGATAGCCGGCGCCGGAAACGTCGGCCGGTCCGTCGCGGGGGAGCTGCTCGACTACGGGCACAAGGTGCTGCTGATCGAGCGGGAGCGGCGGCGTTTCGAACCGCACACCGTGCCCGCGGCGGACTGGCTGCTCGCCGACGCCTGCGAACTGTCTGCTCTGCAGGAGGCCGGCGCGCAGACCTGTGACGTGATGATCGCCGCCACCGGCGACGACAAGGCGAACCTGGTGGTGGGCCTGCTCGCCAAGACCGAGTTCGCGGTGCCGCGGGTGGTCGCGCGGATCAACGACATCGACAACCAGTGGCTGTTCAGCCGGGAGTGGGGCATCGACGTGGCGGTGTCCACCCCGGGTGCGCTGGCCGCCGGAGTGGAGGGCGCCATCGACGTCGGTCACCTGATCCGGTTGATGGGTCTGCGCGAAGGCCACGCCGCGCTGACGAAGCTGACTCTGCCCCAAGACAATCCGCTCATCGGTCAGCGGGTGGATCAACTGGATCTGCCCGCCAACACCGCTCTGGTGACGCTGCTGCGCGGCAACACCGTCCTGGTTCCCCGGCCCGAGGACACCTTCGAGGCCGGTGATGAGCTGCTGCTGATCGGCGGCGAGACCTGAATCAGGCCGGCAGGGTGCGGGTGCGCAACTGACGGCGTGAGGTGATGCCGAGTTTGACGAACACCTTGCGCAGATGCCATTCCACGGTGTGGGTGCTGATGAACAGCTGCGCGCCGATCTCCTGGTTGGTCAGTCCGTCGGCGGCCAGCCGGGCGATCTGATTCTCCTGCGCGGTCAACTCGTCTCCGGAGGCGACCGGCTGTTTGCGGACCTTCGCGCCGCCGGCCACGAGTTCCCGGCGGGCCCGGTCGGCGAAGGCCAGCGCCCCCATCCGGGTGAACATGTCGTGGGCCCGGCCCAGGTGCATGCGTGCATCGTTGCGGCGGTTGGCCCGGCGCAGCCATTCGCCGTAGCTCAGGTGGCTGCGGGCGAGTTGGGCCACCGCGCTGCTGCGCTCGAACCGGGTGACGGCCTCGGTGAACAGCCGGTCGGCGTCCTCGTCGTCGGCCAGCAGCGCCTGCGCCTTGGCCACCGCGCCCAGCCCGGAGTCGGTCCCGCTGGTGCCGGCCCGGGCTTCCAGGGCCTTGGCGGCGTGCCGTGCCACCTCCAGTTCGCCGAGATGCGCTGCGGATTCCACCAATTCGGTCAGGCACCAGCCGCCGAACCCCAGGTTGTCGTATGCGACGGAGCGGTGCGCCGCCGCGAACGCCTCGTCGTAGCGACCCATCCCGTTGTAGAGCACCGCCGTGCAGAACCCGGCCACGTCCAGCAGCCGGCCTTCGCGCCGACGGGTGCCGTCGGCGGTCGCCGCCTCGATCAGACCGACCGCGTCGGCGGGGGTTCCGCGCCAGGCCGCCAGGTGCAGCCGGTGGTATTTGATCGGCCGGTAACCGGTGGCCGTCGAGATCGCGTCGGCCTCGTCCAGGTAGTTCGCGGCGGCGCTGAATTCCCCGTTCAGCACGCAGGTTCCGGCCCGGAAGGCCAGCGCGGCCGGCAGCACGGTGAGAGCCCCGGTGTCGCGGGCGAACCGCACCATGACCTCGGCCATCCGGCGGTTCACCTCCTCGTCCCAGAGTTCACCGCCCACCGACTCCTGCACGATGGGGAACGCCAGCGACAACATGCTCCGTGCCCCAGGTTCGTTGCGGCGGGCCTGTTCACACCACAGATCCAGTGCGGTGCGCAGGGATGGGCCGGCGGCGCCCGGCCCGTCGATGACCAGTTCGGCGACACCGCTGAGCAGGTGGTCGATCGGCCGGTGCAGTTGGGAGACCTTGTCGACCGCGGTGCGGGCGGCCGCGGCGACGAGTTCGATCGCCCCGGGTGCGCCCTGCGAGCCGGCGAACATGGTGGCGGCGAGCGCCTCCAGGTAGGTGTCGCGGGCCAGTTCGTCGTCGAGGCCGTCCAGGCCGCGAGCGGCCGCCAGCAGCCCCGCGGCGGCCTCGGCCACCTGTGGGGCACCGGGGTCACCGCCGCGGCTGCGACTGAACTCCATCTGGGCCCGCAACCGGGTGACCTGCGCGCGTTGCAGATCGGTCAGCGGGCACAGTTCGGCGGTGGCCAGCAGGTCCTGCGCCGCGGCCGGTGCGGCGGCGTCACGTTTGGCCTGGGCCGCGGCCAGCGCGCGGGCGCCGCGCCGGGCCGGGTCCGAGGTGAGCACCGCGGCGCGTTCGAGGAAGGCCGCCGCGGCCGCGACACCCCCGCGGTTGTGTGCCCGCCCGGCCGAGGTCTCCAGATCGGCCGCCACGTGGTCATCGGGTCCGGCCGACGCGTTGGCGGCGTGCCAGGCCCGCCGGTCCGGGTCCGACCGCGGGTCGGTGGCCTCGGCCAGCGCACGGTGCACCGACCGGCGCTCGGCGACGGTGGCTGCCAGGTAGGCGGCCGAGCGCATCAACGGGTGCTGGAACCGCATCCGCGGGCCGAACTCGATGATCCCGGCGTCCTCGGCCGGCCCGAGCGCGTCCACCGCGATGCCGAGATGGGCTGCGGCGCGCAGGAACAGCGCCGCATCACCGACCGGCTCCGCGGCGGCGGTCAGCACCAGCTGCCGGGTCGGCGCGGGCAGTGCCTTGATCCGCGACACGAACCGTTCTTCGAGCCGGCCCGCCGAGTGGTGGGTGCCCGAGGCGAATCCCCCCGCCAGTTCGGCGGCCGACAGGTGGCGGGGCAGTTCCAACAGCGCCAGCGGGATTCCTCTGGTCTCGGCGATGTAGCGGTCGCGTACCCGTTCGTCGAGCCGGCCTGGCAGCACCGATTCCAGTAGTTCACGGGCACCGGTGTGGTCCAGTCCCGCCAGGGGCATTTCCGGCAGGCCGGGCAGCACGGTGGCACCGCCGTCGCGGCGGCCGAACACCAGGGCCACCGGTTCGGCCAGCAGGCGCCGCGCCACGAATCCCAGCGTCTGCACCGACACCTCGTCCAGCCACTGCACATCGTCGATGACACACAGCACCGGCCGGGTATCGGCGGCGGATGCCAGCAGGCTCAGCACCGCCAGGCCGACCAGGAAGCGGTCGGGTGCCGGCCCGGCACCCAGACCGAAGGCCACGTCCAGTGCTTCGCGCTGCGGTCCCGGCAGGTCGTCGAGCCGGTCGAGCAGCGGCCCGCAGAGCTGTTGCAGTCCGGCGAACGCGAGTTCCATATCCGATTGGATGCCCGCGACGCGGGTGACCCGGAAGCCGTCGGCCTGTGCCGACAGGTATTGCAGCAGCGCGGTTTTGCCGACGCCCGCCTCGCCGTGCAGCACCAGGACGCGGCTGTCACCGGACCGGGCCGCGGCCAGCACCTCACGCAGTGCCGCGCATTCGGAGTCGCGGCCGCGCAGCACCGGTCCGCGCGTTTCACCCGGCATGCTGCAGCATGCTATCCACCGATCCGGCCCAGCAGCCAGTCTTCGAACCGGCTCTCGAACCGGATGGCCCCGCGGGACGGGAGCAGGGTGCGCTCCCCGATGCCGATACCCCAGTACGGAGCCGCCGGATCTGCGACCACGCGACGGCGGTCTCCCCTGGTGAGGAACGCGATGCGGACGATCTCGTCGAGCCGGTAGGTGCGCGGTCCGCTGATCTCCAGGACGCCGCCGACCGGATCTCCGGCTGCGGCGATGACGACCGCCTCGGCGGCATCGGCGCGGGCGATCGGGCTGACCAGTACCGGCGGTAGCCGGACGACGTCGCCGACGGCTCCGAATTCGGCGATTGTGTCCAGGAATTCGAAGAACCCGGTGGCGCGCACGATGGTGTACGGAACGGGACTCGCCGCGATCAGTCTCTCCTGCAACAACTTCGCCGCGAAGTACCCCTTGCCCAGCGCCAGCAGATCCACCCCCACCACCGACAGCACCACATGATGGCGGATCCCGGCGGTCACCTCGGCGGCCAGTAGGTTGACCGTCGAGGTGGCGAAGAACTCCCGCGCCACCGCATCGTCGGAGGACGGCGCGTCGGTGGCATCGACCACGGTGGTCGCGCCGCGCAGCGCGTCCGACAACCCGGTCCCGGTGACGCTGTCGACCCCGGTTCCCCGGGCCGCTACCACCGCCTCGTGACCGATGTGGGTCAGGCCGCGCACGACCATCGATCCCAGCCTGCCGGTGCCGCCGATGACGACTACGCGCACCAGTCGGCGAAGGTGGTCTCGAAGACGACGACCTCACCGAGGGGCACGATGCTGCGGTCGTCGATGACCGCGCCGAAGTAGGGCGCCTCGGGGTCGGTGACGACCTGCCGGGTGTCGCCCTTGGCGGCCAGCCCGGTCCGGACGAAATCGTCCATCCCGATTCGTTGCGGTCCGGCGATCTCGATGGGCCCGTCGACCGGGGTCCCCGCGGCGGCCCGGGTCACCGCGGTGGCGACGTCCTCGGCGGCGATCGGCTGCATGGCCGCGTGCGGCAGTCGGATCACCTCACCGTCGGTGGCCGATCCGGCGATGGCCTCGACGAACTCGTAGAACTGGGTGGCCCGCACGATGGTGTACGGGACGCCCGACTCGGCGATGAGCTTCTCCTGGGCGGCCTTGGCCCGCATGTACCCGCTGTCGGGGACGCCGGCCGCCCCCACCACCGACAGTGCCACGTGATGGCCGACGCCGAGGTCGCGTTCGGCGGTGAGCAGGTTGCGGGTGGAGGTGGTGAAGAACGCCAGCACATCGTCGTCGGCGAAGGACGGCGAGTTGGTGACATCGACGACGACGTCGGCTCCGGTCAGCGCGGCGGCCACACCCTCGCCGGAGATGGTGTCCACACCCGTGCGCGGTGATACCCCGACCGCGTCGTGGCCGAGTTCGGTGAGCTTGGCGACGACCTTGGAACCGATCAGCCCGGTGCCGCCGATGATGACGATTTTCATGCCTTCAGCGTGCGCGCCCGGGCCGCCCACCGAAACCCTTGAAAGTCCGTAGTCAGCCGAGCCGCTCCGTCCAGGGCCTGGTGATACCGCATAGGATTTCAGCGACCATCGGGGTTCTGGGATTCTGTGCCAGAATGGCGGCCATGGTCGAGAAGTGGACTCGGGAACGGCGCCTGGAACGCACCCGCTCCCTGCTGCTCGACGCCGCCGAAGAGGTGTTCGCCGACAAGGGATTCGCCCCGGCCAGCCTCGATGACATCGCCCGCGCCGCCGGCTATACCAAAGGCGCGATCTACAAGCACTTCGCCACCAAGGAAGATCTGTTCTTCGCCGTCAGCGACCGCTACTGGCGCCGGTACTTCGACAATTTCGCCGAGGTGCTGTCCACCGCGACCGAGGTGGGCGCACCCGAACTCGACGCCATCGCCGCCCGCTGGCGCCAGCTCAGCCTCGACCGGGGCGCCGAGCACAGCGCACTGGGCATGGAGTTCACCCTCTATCTGCAGCGCAATCCCGAAGCACGGGAGCGGGTGGCCGTCAAACGCTCCGAAGTCGTTGAGGCACTGAGCAAATTCATCGTCGCTGGGCTGGAGCGGCTCGGCGCGACGCTGCTCATCCCACCCATGACCTTCGCCCAGATCCTGGTGGCGACCAGCGACTCGGTGGTGCTCGGCAGTCAGCTCGACGACGTCGACCTGTACCGGCCTGCGGTCGAGATGTACCTGTCGGCGATCAAGCTGAGCTGATGTACCCGGCCTCGCCCGGGGTGTATATGCTCGACCCAATTAGCAAGTAGTTGATACACGGACAGTGGGTCGGGATGGATCACGTGCTGGAACTGGTGTCACCGCACACCGAGGAACTGCTGGCCGAGGTGCCGGAGGCCACATCGGATCAGATCGATTCCGCCGTCACCGCGGCCCGTGCCGCCGTCGACACCGGACCTTGGCCGCTGCTCGCACCCCCGGAACGCGTCGCGGTGATCCGACGCTTCCTGGATGCCTACAAGGCCCGCGGGGGCGAGATCGCCGAACTCATCACCGCCGAGATCGGCGCACCCATCACCTTCGCCCAGCGCGCCCAGGTCGGCTTGCCCACCGCCATGATCGGGGCGTTCTGCGCCACCGCGGAGGCATACCCGTGGCAGGAGATCCGGCCGGGCTTCTTCGGATCCGACATCCATGTGCGCCGGGAACCCGTCGGCGTCGTCGCCGCCATCGTCCCGTGGAACATGCCCCAGTTCCTCACCATCGCCAAGGTGGTACCCGCGCTGCTGGCCGGGTGTGCGGTGATCGTCAAACCCGCACCGGAGACCTCCCTGGACGCGGATCTGTTGGTGCGGCTGCTCACCGAGGCGGGGCTGCCGCCCGGGGTACTCAGCGTGCTTCCCGGCGGTGTCGCGGTCGGTGAGCGCCTGGTCGGCCACCCCGGCATCGACAAGGTGTCCTTCACCGGTTCCACGGCCGCGGGCAAGGCCGTCGCCGCGGCGTGCGCAGCCAACCTCACCAAGGTGAGCCTGGAACTCGGCGGCAAGTCGGCGGCCATCGTGCTTCAGGACGCAGCGCCGGCCGCGGTCGCCGCCGGGGTGCGCTCGGCCAGCCTGTCCAACAGCGGCCAGATCTGTAATGCGTTGACCCGCATCCTCGTTCCCGCGGACCGGCAACACGAGTTCGTCGATGCGCTGGTGGCGGAACTGGAATCGATCACGGTCGGCGACCCCACCGACCCGGCGACCCAGATGGGGCCGTTGGTGAACCGGCGCCAGCAGCAGCGGGTGCTCGACTACATCCAGATCGGCCAGGACGAAGGGGCCCGGCTGGTGACCGGTGGTGCCGGGCTCCCGGACGGGCTCGAGCGCGGTTACTACGTGCGTCCGACACTGTTCGCCGACGCCCACAATTCGATGCGCATCGCCCAGGAGGAGATCTTCGGGCCGGTGCTGACCGTGATCGGCTACCGGGACGATGCCGAGGCGGTGGCGCTCGCCAACGAGTCCGGGTACGGGCTGGCCGGCTCGGTGTGGACCGCGGACGCCGACCGCGGGTTGGCGGTCGCGGCCCAGATCAAGACCGGCACCTTCGGGGTGAACCAGGGCTACACCATGGATCCGTTCGCACCCTTCGGCGGCGTGAAGGGCAGCGGCTACGGCCGCGAGCTCGGCCGCGAGGGGCTGGAGGGGTACCTCGACACCAAGTCAATCGCTGTCACGTCAGGAGTGTGAATCCTTGTCTGCCTTGATCTTCGATGGTCGCGTCGTCGTGGTCACCGGTGCGGGCGGTGGCCTCGGCCGTTGCCACGCACTCGAATTCGCCCGCCGGGGTGCCCATGTCGTGGTCAACGACGTCGGCGCCGCGGTGGACGGCACCGGCCCGGCCACCTCGGCCGCGCAGGCGGTGGTCGACGAGATCACCGCCGCGGGCGGCTCGGCGGTGGCCAACACCGACTCGGTGGCCACCGAGGAGGGCGGGCAGGGCATCATCGGGTCCGCCGTCGAGGCCTTCGGCAAGGTCGACGTGCTGGTCAACAACGCCGGCATCCTGCGTGACGCGGCGTTCAAGAACATGACCGCCGCGCAGGTCGACGCGGTGATCGACGTACATCTGCGGGGCGCGTTCAACGTCACCCGGGCGGCGTGGCCGGTGCTGCGCGAACAGAACTACGGGCGCATCATCATGACGACCTCGGGCTCCGGACTGTTCGGGACGTTCGGCCAATCCAACTACGGGGCCGCCAAGACCGGCCTGGTCGGTTTGATGAACGTGCTGGCGATCGAGGGTCAGCGCAACAACATTCTGGTCAACGCCATCTCCCCGATCGCGCGTACCCGGATGACCGAGAACACCATGACCGAGTTGGTGAAGGACCTCGATCCCGAGGACGTCACCCCAGTGGTCGTGTACCTCGGCCACGAGAGCTGTGAGCGCACGGCCAACATCTACCGGGTCGGCGGCAAGCATGTGTCCCGGGTGTTCATCGCCGAGACGGCGGGCGTCGACCTCGAGGCGGCCACCGCGGAGTCGTTCGCCGCACATATCGACAAGATCGACGACGCGTCAAGCTTCACCATCCGGGGCGGCCCGGCCCGCGGGTAGTCCCCGTCGATTAGGGCGGCTAACCACCTGTGCCCCCATGGGTTTCGGTTAAGCGCGCTAATCGACGCGGATGGGCAACCTGTCACACCGTCGAACTAATGTTCGAATCATGGCTGATGCCGGATTGCCCCACGAGGAAGAGGAACGCCGCGCCGCGCTGGCGGTGGAAAACATCGGCGCCGAGGCGCGCGAGGAGAACGCGTGTGGGGCGCGGCGGTTGTTCGCCATCGGCCAGCTCTATGAGGCCCGTGCACCCGAAGACGACACCGAAAAGCTGTGCTGGGCCATCGACGGGCACGCCAGTCTGGTCGCCGAGGTCGCCACCGCCCTGGCCCTGAGCCGCTGCCGCGCCGCCGCGCAGACCAAGATGGCGATCAACCTGTTCACCCGGTTACCGCGGGTGCTCAAAACCGCCAAGACCGGGCTGTTGGATTACCGGATGCTCGCGGCGATCGCCTCGCGCACCGAACTGATCACCGACCCCGAGGTGCTGGGCCGTGTCGATGAACGCCTGGCGGAGAAGGCGTTGACCTGGGTTCGGCTGTCGGAGCCCAGGATCGAGGCTCGCATCAATGCCGTCATCGCCGCCCAGGACCCCGAGACGGTGCGTATCCGCGAGCAGATCCGCCGCGACCGTGAATCGGCGGCGCCCCCAATGGCGATGGCACCGCCGAGATCTGGGGTCGCATCGACCTCGCAGCACTGGCGGCGATGAATGCCGTGCTCGAGACCATGGCCGAGGCGGTGTGCCCGGCCGATCCGCGCACCAAGGACCAGCGCCGCACCGATGCGTTCTTCGCCGTGTTCGCCGGCAAGCCTCTGATGTGCACATGCGGTCGACCGAACTGTCCGGCCGAGCCGTTGATCACCAACAGCGCCGCACCCTGCGCGAAACTGGTCGTGCACCTGATCACCGACACTGCCCGCTCCACCGCGATCGTGCCCGGCTACGGACACATCGACACCGACGCCGTCGAACAGGCCGCCGGTAACGGCACCGTGCGTGAGGTCGCCAAGCCGCCGGACCGGGCCGAAGAGCGCTACCGGCCCTCGGCCAAGCTCGCCGAGTTCATCCGGGCCCGCGACCTGACGTGCCGGTTTCCCGGCTGCGACGTGCCGGCCTGGGATGCCGATATTGATCACACCGTGCCCTATCCGGTTGGGCCCACTCACCCGTCCAACCTCAAGTGCCTATGCCGGGCCCACCACCTTCTGAAGACCTTCCACGACTGGAAAGACGCCCAACTCGCAGGAGGCACCATCGTCTGGACCTCACCCACCGGCCACGTGTACACCACCGAACCCGAAGGCGGACACTGGTTCACCGGGCTTGGCGACCCCACTGGCGAACCCACCCTCAACCCCGCCGGACCCGTGAGCCCGGCCCGCTGCCTGAAAATGCCCACCCGCGAACGTCCCCGCCACGAGGACCGCATCCGCCGCATCACCACCGAGCGGGCGCACAACCGACAACGCCTGCAACAAGCCGAAGAACATCTGGCTTGGCTCATCGCCAACGACGAACCCGCGCCGTTCTAGTCGTACCGGCCGTTTAGGTGCACTAATCGACGGGGATGTTTCTCCATTCCGCGCGTAGCGTTCGCCTTATGAATGCACACCAATGAGGGGAGACAAAGGTGAACATCAGAAAATGGGCGGGGGCCATCGCCGCCACCGTGCTCCTGCTGAGCGTCGGTACCGTCGCCGCCGGGCCGGCATCCGCGGTCGACAACGTCAAGCCGTTCGGTCAACAGATGCGGATACTCGACTGGACCGGGGCGCCATCCATCGGTTACACCGTCAAGGACTTGAGGCCGAGTTCCGATCCGATACCGCACCGCGGCCAGTTGTACGAGGCCATGCTGACCGTCGACACCTTCGGGGTCGAGGTCGATCCCATGATCCACCGGTTCAACGCCCGCGCGGAGAACTCGACCCTGTTCCCGCTGATTCTGTCGCCAGGCCTCGGAGGAAAGATCGGGCCCGGCGGCAGCGTGACCGGCAAGCTCTATTTCGACGCGGTGGGCCCCGACATGCCGTTCAGCGTCGTCTACAACGACGGCATGCGGGACATCCTCGCGTGGATCCCGGGACAGCCCGAGGGCGGCAACCGGCCCTGACGCGCGCTACTGGATGGGTTCGTCACCGAGCACGGTGGTGCGCAACATCTCTCGCGGCGAGTTCGGCTCGTACGGCGCCGCCCGGTGCAGCACGCCCTGGTTGTCCCAGATCACGGTGTCCCCCACCGACCACTTGTGGCTGTACACCTTGTCGACGGTGGTCGAATGCGCCAACAACTCGCCCAGCAGCGCGCGGCCCTCGTCCCGATCCATCCCGACGATGTAGTCCGCGGAGGCCCCCAGTACCAACGACTTCCGTCCGTTGCGGTGCGTCCAGACCAGCGGGTTCTCGTGGGTCGGGCGGGCCTGCCAACGCTCCAGCTGTTCCGGGGTGGGATCCGGGTAGACCCGTCGCTGCGAGGCCTCCAGGGAGTGCACCACCCGCAGCCCGGCGTAACGCTGCTTCTCCTTCTCGCTCAACGTCTCGTATGCGGCGTAGGAGTTCGCGAACTCGGTCTCGCCCCCGCGGGCGGCCACCTGAATCGCGGACAGCACCGTCGCCTTCTGCGGGCACTCGTCCGGCGCCGTCGGTGTGCAACCGTCGATATGCCAGTCGAAGGTCGCCTTCAGGTACTCGGCGGCCTTGTTCTTAGTCTTGTCCAGGGTGATCGGGTAGATGCCGGACACCGGGTGGTGACCGTCGGCGGACCGGTCGATCTCCCCGAGCCGCTCGCAGAACGCCACCTGCGCTTGCGGGTCCTCGTGCAGGTGCAGATCGTGAAAGACCAAGACCCCGTTGTCTTCCAGCGCGTCCAGGACCGCCGAGGCCAGCCCGTCGTCGTGGGCCAGCGCGTCGGCGTCGACCCCGACGACCTCGGCGCCCACCGAATCGGTCAGCTTGTTGATGGTCAGCACACTCATGGCGTGTCCTCTCCTAGGGCCGGGGTTCGCCGGTGCGGATCATCACCGCGTCGGCTGCGTCCACGGGGGCGGGTTGATGCATGATCTCGATCGACATCGCGACCATGATCAGTGAGTAGATGAGGTGCAGCAGGTTGAGCGCGTCCTCGGGCAGTTCGTCGAGGGAGAACTTGTCGCAGTACTCGATGGCGTCTTCCAGCCTCGGGAAGAACGCATCGTAGAAGGCCTGCATCTCCCCCATGGAGCTGGACAACCGCTGGTCCCAGCGCTCGGTTTCGGTTGGCAGGCACCAGGTGTCGGCGA
This sequence comes from Mycobacterium sp. AMU20-3851, assembly GCF_043974665.1. Classification (NCBI taxonomy): domain Bacteria; kingdom Bacillati; phylum Actinomycetota; class Actinomycetes; order Mycobacteriales; family Mycobacteriaceae; genus Mycobacterium; species Mycobacterium sp. AMU20-3851. Next base: position 54,252 of record NZ_CP146371.1, on the reverse strand, counting down.
ACTCCTCCAGATCGGCGAAGGCGCTCGGCAATCGTTTGACGCTCATCAGGGCCGCCCTACCCAGTCGACCACGACCTTGTGCAGGTGCCGGACCAGGATCTCCTGATCATTGACCGGGAAGTCGTCGATCACGTCATACTCCAGCGCCGCCTGGGTGCCACCGAGCATGCCGGCGTCCTGCAACGCGAACTCCTTGAGCACCACCGCGGCCACCTCGTGCTCGATGCGCTCGCGCACCGTGCGGGCCGGATGGAAATAGGTGAACGCCTCGAACCGGTGGGTGTTGTAGGACGTGGGCCAGTACCGGTACAGCAGGTACCAGCCGCCGTAGATGAGGATCTCCAGGTTCGGGAAGATCTGGAAGTTGCTGATCCCCCACGGCTCGATCCCCCCGGGGTTCAGCCCGGTCGGCAGTTCACCGATATCCGGTGTGCGCCAAGGCCCGACCAGACCACTCTGGGTGGCCCGCTCGATCGGGTACATGTACTCCGGCGCCAGCAGCCAGCGCCGGGTGCCCGCGGTCGAGACCAGCCGGTGCGGCCCGTCGAGCTGGAAATGCCCGCAGGTGAAACCCGCTCCCGGGTTGCGCACCTCCGAGGGCACCTGCTGGGTGTGCAGCGAGGGCACGTGGTAGTACTCCTGGAAGGCGTCGGCGAAGATCTTCCAGTTGCTGTTGTTGTGCGCCTCCCAGTCGTAGCGCTCGGTGAGCTTGCCGAACGGGTAGTCGTCCAGGCCGGTCACCATCGGGCCGAGGAACTCGCGCAGGCTCTGGCGGGGCACGGTGTCGAAGTTGACGAACACGAAGCCCGCCCACACGTCGCAGTGCACCTCGACCAGACCGTAGTCGGCGGTGTCCAAGTCAAAATACTGTGCGTGGTCCGGGATGTGAACGAGGCTGCCGTCCAACGCATACCGCCATCCGCACTGCGGGCACACGATCTCCTCGACCCGCCCGGACCCGGCTGCGGTGATCAGCTTGTTGCCGCGGTGCCGGCACTGATTGTGAAAGGTCCGGATCCGGTCGTCGGCGCCGCGCACCAACAGCAGCGCGGCGTTGACGACCTCGATCTCCTTGATCAGGTAACTGCCGACCTCCGGCAGTTCCTCGACCCGGCATACGTTCAGCCAGGCGCGTTTGAACACGGCCTCGCGTTCGCGTTCGTAGAACTCCGGGGAGATGGAGTCCCGGAACGAGATCGGTCCGGTCCCCAACTCCGGGTAGTGCTCGGTCCAGGAGCCCTCGACGGGCTTGGCCCATTGTGTCGTCATCTACATCACCGACCCTCCGTTGACCCCGAGCGTCTGCCCGGTGATGAATCCGGCCTCCTCCGAGCAGAGGAAGCCCACCGCCGCAGCGATGTCGTGCGGGGTGCCCAGGTGCCCGACCGGGATGCTGGCGGCCATCTGCTCATTGCTGGGCAGGTGGCCGGCGGCCTGGCCGGCGTGCTGCATCGGTGTCTCGATTCCCGACGGCGGAATGTTGTTGACCGTGATGCCCTGGCTGGCGTACTCCCGCGCCAGCGACTTGGTCAGGGTCAGCAGCGCCCCCTTGGAGGCGGCGTAGTGCGCGGCGAACGGGGTGCCGCGCTGTGCGCTCGAGGAGGAGATCATCACGATCCGGCCCCACCCGGCGGCCACCATGTCCGGCAGAGCGGCCTGGCAGCAGTGGAAGGTACCGGTCAGATTGACGTCCACGATGCGGGTCCAGGCCTCGGGGGTGATCTCGGCGAACGAGGCGTACTCGAACAGTCCGGCGCTGGTGACCAGGATCGAGGTCGGGCCCAGCTCGCTGCGGACCTTGGCGAACGCGTCGTCGACCGCGGCTCGGTCCGAGACGTCCCCGGTCACCGCGACCGCGGTGACACCCTGTGCCCGCAGATCATCGGTGACCCGCTGTGCCGCAGTGCCATTCATGTCGAAGACGGCGATCTTGTGCCCGCGGCGCCCCAGTTCGTGGCAGGTCGCCTCACCCATGCCGGATGCTCCGCCGGTCACCACTGCAACCCGACTCATCGGTGCTCCTCTATTCGTATCTATTCGTAGACAAATCGGATCGAGCGACTGGTGGGCAACGCCTGGCAGGTGACCACCAAGCCCTCGGCGATCTCGTCCTCGTCGAGCGCGTCGTTGTTCAGCAGCCGTGCGCTGCCCTCGGTGACCTGTGCGATACATGTTCCGCAGGAACCGGTTTCGCAGGAGGACGGGGCCTTCAGGCCGGCCATCCGGGCCATCTGCAACAGCGTGTGCCCGGGCCGGTAGGTCGTGGTGACGACCTGGCGGTCGAGTTCGATGGTCACCTGCTCGGTGAGCGGGTTGTCCTCGACCGGCACCGGTGCCACGCTGAATCGCTCGAGATGCACCTGATCGGCCGGCACGCCCGCGTCACGCAGCGCGGCCTCCACGGTGTCCATGAACGGCCCGGGCCCGCAGATGTAGAAGTCCGCGCCGGCGATGTCCACCCCGGTGAGGAACTCGGCGATACCGGACGCGGTGAGCACGCCGCGGTCGTCGTCGAGGTGATGGGACACGGTGAACCGATCTCCGTACCCGCTGACCAGGTCGGCAAGCGCGCTCTCGAAGATGATCGCCCCGGCGGCCCGGTTGGCGTACAGCAGCCGGGCCCGGCCGGTCGGCGACGCCAGCGCCGTCTGGATCAGCGAGAACACCGGGGTGATGCCGCTGCCGCCGGCGAAGGCCACCAGTTCGCGGTCGTTCTCGGACCGGACGAACCGGCCCTCGGGCGCGCCGACCTCGAGCCGGTCCCCCGGCGCGGCATGGTCATTGAGCCAGTTGGACACGACGCCGCGGCCGTCCCGCTTCACGGTGACCCGCAGATCCTGCTGCAGCACCGGCGAGGAGGACATCGAGTAGCAGCGCCGGTACTCCTGACCGTCGACGGTGACCCGCAGGGTGAGGAACTGCCCGGCCCGGTAGGCGAACCTCGCGGCATGTTCGGCCGGGACATCGAGCACCAGCGACATGGCGTCGTCGGTCTCGCGCACCACGTCCTTGACGCGCAGCGCGGCGAAGCCGTCGGGAAGAGTCATCCCGGTCAGGTTATCAAGTACTTGTCATAGTTCTCAAGTACTAGACGCCGGCCGAGCGCCCAGGTGACCAGTCCGCAGAACGCGAAACTTGCACCGAGAACGGCACATCCTGTCCATCCCGAAGTGGAGTAGATCGTGGTGGTGGCGGTCGCGCCGAGGGCGGAGCCGAGCGAGTAGAAGATCATGTAGCCGCCGATGGCGCTGCTGGTCTGGTCCGAGTAGGCAGCGGACAGAAGGGACTGGCTGCTGACGTGCGCGGCCTGAACCGCGAAGTCCAGGACGATGACACCGACGACGACCAGCCAGAGTGACCATGTCGCCTGCCCGGTTGCGATCCAGGACAGTGTCAGCAGTGCGAGTGCAGTGCCGGTCACGGCGTTGGCTCTGCCGGTGTCCGCCCATCGGCCTGCCCGTGCAGCTCCCAATGCGCCGGCGAGCCCGGCAATTCCGAACAGGCCGATCTGCGCCGTGCTGAGCTGCCATGGTTCGGCAGCCAGTGGTAGCGCGAGTCCGCTCCAGAACGTGCCGAACGAAGCGAAGAGGAAGAACGCGATCATCCCGCGCGAGATGAACAGCGGCTCGCGGAACAGATGCACGAGCGAGGTCAGCACCTCGCCATAGGTCCGGCGATTCGACCGGTGGTCTGCTGGCAGCTGCTTCAGCACCGCAATCGAGAGCATGACGAGGAGCAGCATGAGCGCGACATAGACACTTCGCCATCCCCACAGGTCAGCGAGTACCCCCGCCAGGACACGTGCCCCGAGGATTCCGATGATGACCCCGGAGGTGACTATTCCGAGCGTGCGACCACGCTCCGTAGGCGTCGATAGGTCGGCGGCCATTGCGACGGTGGTCTGTACGACGACGGCGAACAGACCCGTCGCGGCGAGACCGACGAGCAACAGCCACAGAGTCGGAGCGACCGCGGCCACCAGCATGCCGACCGCGGCGAGGACGAGTTGGCCCCCGATGAGCTTGCGCCGGTCCAGCATGTCTCCCAACGGGACCAGGACTGCCAAGCCGACCAGGTAGCCGATCTGTCCAGCTGCCACGATCCACCCCAGGTCAGACTCGGACACTCCGAAGTCCCGCCCGATCTGCGCGAGGACGGGCTGGGCGACGTAGATCGTCGCGACGGCGACGGCACAGACCATCGCGAGGAGCATCCTTCGGCCACGCATGGATCCCACTCCATCCCCAATCGGTAGTAAAATGCAACTGCTTGGAGTATGGCAGAACAGTTTCAATATGCAACTTATCGGAGGCGTGATGAAGCCAGTCGTGCGCGTTGACGACGGAACCTGGACCGACCCAACATGCCCGGTCGCGCGTACGCTCGACCTCGTCGGAGACCGGTGGAGCCTGCTGATCATTCGCGACGCGATGGACAGCGCGCGGTCGTTCACCGACTTTCAGCAACGCACCGGGGTCGCGCGCAACATCCTCACCGACCGACTTCGTCGCCTCGTCGATCACGGCATCCTCAAGCGAGAGACGGCAGCATCCGGTCGCCGCCAGATCTATGTACTCACCGACGCGGGCCGCGACCTCTTCACGGTCATCGTGGCCATGCGCCAGTGGGGTGAGCGACACGCGTTCGCCGACGACGAAGCGCACTCCACTCTCGTGGACGAGAGCGGCCACACGCTGGCCCAGCTACACCCGACCGACGCTCACGGCGACCGCGTCGACGTCGACTCGACCAATGTCATACGAAACGACTCCACCTAGGTGTCGATGTGGTCGGCGTACAGCGTGTGCCCGGTGCCCTGCTCGACCACCCGGCTCAGCAGGGCCCGCAGTTGCTCCTGCTCCTCGCGGCTGAGCACCCCGAACACCTGATCATGCGCGGCGATCGCATCACTGACCACCGCCGCGGCCACCGCGCGGCCCTCCTCGGTGAGAAAGGCCTGCAGGATGCGGCCGTGCTGCGGATCCTGTTTGCGTTCCACCAGCCCGCGGCGCTCCAGCGCGGTGAGCGCCAGTTGGACGCCCTGTGGGCTGATCAGCAGCCGGCGGGCGAGTTCGGCCCCGGACAGACCCGGCTGATTGGTCAGCTGCCGCAACACACCGATCTGGGCGGTGCTGACCCCGTGCGGTTTGACCGCGTCGTTGACCGACGTCAAGGAGAAGTAGAAGGCCTGCTTGAGCAGCCACAGAATGTTGTCGGTGAGTTCCATGCCGGCTGCCCATCCCTCGACTCTTGACGACTAGCCCTTCACGACCACGCCGTCTTTCATGACGAACCGCACGTCCAGCGTGGCGGCGATGTCCCGGGAAACGTCGCCCGGTACGGCGATGATATCGGCCAGATACCCCGGTGCCAGCCGTCCCAGTTCGTGCTCGGCATCGATGAGCTCGGCGGCCACGACGGTCGCGGACCGGATCGCCTGCATCGGGGTCATCCCCCGCGCCACCAGCGCCCCGAGTTCCTTGGCGTTCTGGCCGTGCGGGATCGCCGGGGCGTCGGTGCCGCACGCGATGCGAACGCCCGCCGCGATTGCCTTGGGCAGCATCGCCTTTGCGCGCGGGAACACCTCGAGCGCCTTCTTGCGCAACTCGGGTGCGATCCGGTCGATCGCCATCGCGTCGGTGAGATAGGTCGTCGACACCAGGAAGGTCCCGTGGTCGACCATCATCTGCAGCGTCTCGTCGCTGGCCAGGAACCCGTGCTCGATGCAGTCGATGCCGGCCCGGATGCAGGCCTGAATTGCGGTGTCGCCCACGGCATGCGCGGCCACCCGCACCCCGGCCCGGTGGGCCTCGTCGGCGATCGCCTCGAATTCGGCATCGGAGTACTGTTGCGCGCCGGGCGCGGTGCTGTGTGACATCACCCCGCCCGAGGCGGACACCTTGATCAGCTTGGCGCCGTGCCGGATCTGGTAGCGCACGCAGGCGATCACATCGGGTACCCCGTTGGCGATGCCCTCGGCCACCGACAGCGGCATGACACCCGGGGCCAGCCGCTGGAAGACGGTCGGATCCAGGTGGCCCCCGTAGGGCGTGACGGCGTGACCGGCCGGATAGATCCGCGGGCCGGTGTGCCAGCCCTGGTCGATGGCCCGCTGCAGGGCGACGTCGAGCAGGTAACCGCCGGTCTTCACCATCAGTCCGAGATTGCGCACCGTGGTGAACCCGGCCTCCAAGGTGGTCCGGGCGTTCACCGCACCGCGCAGCGTGCGGTAGGCCGGATCATCCTGCACGCCGTGCATCGGCGTGGGCAGACCGTCCGGGTTACCCGGGCCGCCGATGAGCAGGTTGAGTTCCATGTCCATCAGGCCGGGCAGCAGGGTGACGTCACCCAGGTCGACCTCGGTCGCCGAATCCGGCAGTGGGCCTTCCGGATCGACCGCGGTGATGCGGTTACCCTCGACCACCACGACGGCCGGGGTGTGGATCTCGCCGGTGTCGACGTCGGCCCACCGGGCCGCGCGCAGGACGATCACGGAACGGGCTCGTAGACGCAGTCCAGGCTGGTGGCCCCCGAATCCGGCACCCGGGGTTGCTTCCAGCATTCGACCGGAAACGACACCGTCACCATCGAGTACAGCAGGCGCATCAGGTTCAGTACATCCTCGGGCATGTCGTCGAGCGAGAACTTGTCGCAGTAGGAGATGGCCTCCTCCGCGCGGGCGGTGATGGCGTCGTAGAAGGCCTGCATCTCGACCATGGTGCTGCCCAGACGCTTGCTGTACCGGGCCTCCTCGTTGGGCAGCACCCAGTCCGAGAACTGTTCCAGGTCGGCGAATTCCGCGGGAAGCACCGTCACACCCCCGCCGTCTTGCTCTGGTACTGCTCGATCCAGGCGGCGGTCTCCTTGTGCAGGTGCCGCAGCAGGATCTCCTGATCGCAGTAGAGGAATTCGTCCACCACCCGGGATTCGATGCTGGTCTGGGTGGCCTCCAGGGTGTTGGCGTCCTGCAGCCCGTACTCCTTGAACGAGGCCGCCGCGAGTTCCTGGGCGAGGCGCTCCCGCGGGGTGCGGGGCTGCGGGAAGTACAGCGTGCACTCGAAGGTGTGCGTGTTGAACGATGTCGGCCAGTAGTGGTAGGTGAGGTACCAGCCCTGCCCCCAGAACAGGATGGTGAAGTTGGGGAACAGCTGGAACGAATCCAGGCCCCACGGATCGCATTTGGCGGGGTTCAGGCCGTCGGGCATCGGGCCGAGTTCCTGTTTGTCCCAGGGGCCGAAGAGCCCGCTCTGGCAGATGTCCTCGATCGGCTTGCGCATCTCGGCGGCCATCTCCCAGGCCCGCACACCGGAGGTGCTCACCAGCCGGTGCGGCCCGTCGATGCGGTAGTGCGGCGCCTCGAATCCGGCTTGGGCGGCCGCCTTGGAATAGGCCGTCGGCGTCTGGTTCGCATGCAGCACCGGTGCGTGATAGAACTCCTGGAACGCGTCCATGTAGAGCTTCCAGTTCGCCTTCACCTCGGACCGGTAGGTGAACCGGGAGGTCATCTTGTCGAACGGGTAGCCGGCCAGGTTGGTGATCATCGGGCCGAGGAACTCGGTCAGCGATTGTTCGGGCTCGGCCGCGAAGTTGACGAAGATGAACCCCTCCCACACCTCGCAGTGCACCGGCACCAATCCGTAGCGCTCCTTGTCGAGGCCGAAGAACTCCTCCTCCTGCTGCACGTAGGTCAGGTTGCCGTCCAGGTCGTAGCGCCAGGCGTGGTACTTGCAGATGAACTGGCGGCACACCCCGCTGGTGTCCTCCAGCGGCATGTCGTTCCAGACCAGCTTGTTGCCGCGGTGCCGGCAGATGTTGTGGTACGCCTTCACCTCACCCTTGGTATTGCGGCACACGATGATCGAGGTGTTGGCGGCCTTCATCTCCTTGGTGAAGTAGCTGCCCTTGCGCGGCAGCAGTTCGACCCGGCCGACGTTGAGCCAGGCGCGTTTGAAGATCGCCTTGCGCTCGAGCTCGTAGATCTCGGGACTGATCGAATCCTCGTAGGACACCGGCCCGGTGCCCAGCTCCGGATAGTGCTCAGTCCAGCTGCCCTCTGCTGGTTTGGGAAACCTCGCCATGGGATTGACGGTATCGCCGCTCAGGCCGAATGACAAGTAGTTGATAATGACCGGTCATGGCAGGCTGATAGCCACGATGAACGCCGTACCCCTGCCTGTGCTCGCGGACACCGACGACCCCGACAAGCTGTTCACCGCGTTCAGCGAATGGGCCGCGGCCGGCGGCACCGCGCTCTACCCCGCGCAGGAGGAAGCGCTGATCGAGTTGGTCAGCGGCTCCAACGTCATCCTCGCCACCCCGACCGGTTCCGGTAAGTCCCTGGTGGCCACCGGTGCCGTATTCGCCGCACTGGCGTCCGACCGTGTCAGCTTCTACACCGCCCCGATCAAGGCCCTGGTCAGCGAGAAGTTCTTCGCGTTGTGCGAGGTGTTCGGCGCCGACAACGTCGGCATGCTCACCGGCGACGCCGCGGTCAACGCCGACGCCCCGATCATTGCGTGCACCGCCGAGATCCTGGCCAACGTGGCCCTGCGCGAGGGCGCGGCTGCCGACATCGGTCTGGTGGTGATGGACGAGTTCCACTTCTACGGCGATCCCGACCGCGGCTGGGCCTGGCAGGTGCCGCTGCTGGAGCTGCCCAGGGCCCAGTTCCTGCTGATGTCCGCGACCCTCGGCGACGTCACCTTCCTCGCTGAGGACCTCACCCGGCGCACCGGCCGGCAGACCGCACTGGTCACCGGCGCCGAACGACCGGTGCCGCTGTTCTACTCCTACGCCACCACCGCCATGCACGAGACGATCGCCGACCTGCTGGACACCAAGCAGGCACCCGTCTATGTCGTGCACTTCACCCAGGCCTCCGCGCTGGAGCGGGCCCAGGCGCTGATGAGTGTGAACGTCAGCACCAAGGAGGAGAAGGCCGCCATCGCCGAGATGATCGGCGCGTTCCGCTTTTCTTCGGCCTTCGGGTCCACGCTGTCGCGGCTGGTGCGCCACGGTATCGGGGTGCACCACGCCGGCATGCTGCCCAAGTACCGGCGCCTGGTCGAACAGCTCGCCCAGGCCGGACTGCTGAAGGTGATCTGCGGCACCGACACCCTCGGGGTGGGTATCAACGTCCCGATCCGCACGGTGGTGTTCTCGGCGCTGTCCAAATACGACGGGACCCGCACCCGGCTGCTCAACGCCCGCGAGTTCCACCAGATCGCCGGGCGGGCCGGCCGGGCGGGCTTCGACACCGCCGGCACCGTCGTGGTGCAGGCCCCCGACCACGAGGTGGAGAACCTCAAACAGTTCGCCAAGGTCGCCGACGATCCGAAGAAGCGCCGGAAGCTGGTGCGCCGCAAGGTGCCCGAGGGCATGGTGCCGTGGAGTGAGAAGACCATGACGCGGCTGATCGACGCCGTGCCGGAAGCCCTGAGCAGCAACATGAAGGTGACGACGGCGATGATCCTCGACGTCGTCGACAGGCCAGGTGACCCGTTCGTGGCGATGCGACGGCTGCTCACCGAAAACCACGAGCCGCGCAAAAAGCAGCTGCGGCTCATCCGGGAAGCCATCGGCATCGCCCGCTCGCTGCTGCAGGCCGGGGTGCTCGAACGCCTGCCCGAACCGCTGCCGGACGGGCGCCGGTACCGCCTGACCGTGGATCTGCCACCCGATTTCGCGTTGAACCAGCCGTTGTCCACCTTCGCGCTGGCCGCGGTCGACACGCTCGACCGGGATGCGGAAACCTATGCCCTGGACGTGGTTTCGGTCATCGAGGCCACCCTGGAGGATCCCCGCCAGATCCTGGCCGCGCAGCTGAACAAGGCCCGGGGTGAAGCGGTCGCGGCGATGAAGGCCGAGGGCATCGAATACGACGAACGCATCGAACTGCTCGACGAGGTGAGCTATCCCAAGCCGCTGGCGGAACTGCTCGCGCACACCTACGAGGTGTACCTGCAGACCAATCCGTGGGCCGCAGACGCCCGGCTGTCCCCGAAGTCCGTGGTGCGCGAGATGTGGGAACGTGCCATGACCTTCCGGGAGTACGTCAGCCAGTACGGGTTGACCCGGTCCGAAGGCGCGGTGCTGCGCTACCTCTCCGATGCGTTCAAGGCGCTGCGCTCCGGGGTGCCGACCGCCGCGCGCAGCGAGGAACTCGACGACATCGTGGAGTGGCTCGGAGAGCTTGTCCGCCAGGTCGATTCGAGCCTGCTCGACGAATGGGAACAACTGACCAGCCCCGACCAGCCGCACGACGTGCCGGTGGCGGTGCCGACCCGCCCGCGGCCGCTGACCGGCAACGAGCGGGCGTTCACCGCCATGGTGCGCAACGCGATGTTCCGCCGGGTGGAGCTGTTCGCCCGTCGCCGGTGGACCGAGCTGGGCGAGCTGGACAGTGGGTCGGGGTGGCACGCCCAGCGCTGGCAGGAAACCGGCGAGGACTACTTCGACGAGCATGCCGACGTGGGGATCGGCCCGGACGCCCGCGGCTCGGCGCTGCTGATGATCGACCGTCAACCCGGTGTGTGGCGCGTCCGCCAGATTCTGGATGACCCTGCCGGCGACCATGATTGGGCCCTGCTGGCCGAGGTCGATCTGGAGGCCTCCGATGAGGAGGGTGCGGCGGTGGTGCGCCTCGTCGACGCCGGCCGGATGGACTGACACCCTTGACAGGCAAGAAGCCACTTGCCTATCGTGAGGTGGTGGCCGACGTCTTCAAAGCCCTGGCCGACGCCACCCGCCGCACCATCCTCGACGAGCTCACCGAACGCGACGGGCAGACCCTCTTCGAGATCTGCGCGCGGCTGACAACCAAACACGGACTCAACTCGTCACGGCAGGCCATCTCGCAGCACCTCGACGTGCTCGAGGCCGCGGGCCTGGTCGAAACGCGGCGCGACGGCCGCTACAAGTTCCACCACATCAACACCGCGCCACTGGAACCCATCGTCGACCGGTGGCTGCGCAGATCCGGGAAGGAAACACCGTGAGAATCAGTCTGACCAGCGTGCTCGTGGACGACCAGGACAAGGCTCTTCAGTTCTACACCGAAATCCTCGGCTTCCGGCTCAAACATGACATCCCGATGGGCGGGCCGCGGTGGATCACCGTGGTATCCCCGGAACATCCCGACGGCACCGAACTGGTGCTGGAACCCGACGGGCACCCGGCCGCCAAACCGTTCAAGGAGGCCCTCGTCGACGACGGGATTCCGTTCACGGCCTTCGAAGTCGACGACGTCGCCGCAGAACATGAGCGGCTCACTGCGCTCGGGGTCCGGTTCACCCAGCCGCCCACCGAGATGGGCCCTGTCACCACCGCCGTCTTCGACGACACCTGCGGCAACCTCATCCAGATCCAGTCAGCCTCCTGATGGTGTCGATCTCCGGTCTCCGGTAGGGCCGACCGTCGGGGAAGACCAAGTCGTGGAACCACTCTCGCGGTGGTTGTTTGTCGTAGGGGCGGTCCCAGGAATCCCACGGCAGGAAGGTCTGGGTCTTCCCGGCGACCAGACCCCAGGTGTACGCCCCGACACGGCGGCGATGCGCCACCGGGAGCACCCCCTCGATGGTGCTGCCCTCGGTGCGGGCCAGGTACTCGGTGCACATCAGCGGCCGCCCCCATGGCTGCAGTTCGTTGATCCGGTTCTCGAAACCGGCCGGATTGTCGTAACTGTGGAAGGACAGCACGTCGGCCAGATCGAGTTGGATACCCGCCATCTCGCTGCGCTTGGTACGGTCGCCCCACTCGCCCTCCCACACCCCGGTGGTCAACGGCTGCACCGGATCGACCGAGCGGGCCCAGCGAAAGACCTGGGGCAGCAGATCCGCGACGAGTTCGGGCTTGTCCTCGCGTTCCACCTTCTTGTACACCGCGGCCGGGTTGTCGGGTTCGTTCCACAGATCCCAGGCCAGTACCCGCTCGTCGTTGCGGAACTGGGTCAGGATCCGGACCACGTACTCCTGCAGGACCTGGCGGTAGCGACGGTCGCCCAGACGTTCGGCGCCCGGGCTCTGCACCCATCCCGAGTTGTGCACACCGGGACGGGGCGCCCGCTGCGGACCGCTGCGCGGCAGCGGGTCCCAGCACGAATCGAACAGCACCAGTAGTGGTTTGATCCCGTGTCTGGCCGCGATGTCCACGAACTGGGCGAGTCGACGCTGAAACCCCACCCGGTCCTGGGTCCACAACTGGTCGTGCAGGAACACCCGCACGGTGTTCAACCCGATCGACCGCGCGATACGTAGCTCGCCGTCGATCCGCTGCGGATCGAAGGTGGCCTTCTGGAACATCTCCAGCTGGTTGATCGCATTGGAGGTGATGTAGTTCGCGCCCACCAGCCAGCCCTGCCCGCGGAACCAGCGGTGCGCCCGGTCCGATGACCAGCGACCCGGCGGTTCGGCGGCCGCACGCGGTGCCTGAGACAACGCAACGGCCGGTGGTGCGAGGAGCGGAAGTTTCAACACAGTTCGACGGCGCATGTGGTTCAGATCACGTACCAAGTTGTGGTCCTTAGCCTTTCGAAAAGTTGGCGAACCCCGGCCCCGGTATGCCTACCCGCATCCCGAGCGAGCTACACAAACCCCATGTCGCACCGGCGCGGACGGGCTAGGGTCGGTTTCATGCCGCATTTGGCTGAGCTGCTGTCCCAGGATTGCATCGACCTGAACGTCCGCGCACAGACGTGGCAGGACGCCGTGGCCCGCGCGGGAGCGCTGCTCACCGCGTCGGGGATCGCCGAAGACGCCTACACCGAGGCCATGATCGGCAACGTCGTGGAAAACGGGCCGTACATCGTGGTGGCCCCCGGTTTCGCTTTCGCGCACGCCCGGTCGTCACCGGCCGTGCACCGCACCGGGATGTCGTGGATACGCCTCACGACGCCGGTGGCCTTCGGTCACAAGACAAACGACCCGGTCACGCTGGTGGTCGCACTCGCCGCGACCGACGCGAGCGCACACACCGCGGCGATGGCCGAGCTGGCCAAACTGCTCGGCGACCCGGCCCGGCGCACCGCCCTGGACACCGCCGGCACGCCCGCTGAACTGCTGGCCGTCCTCGACGCCGGCCGGCCGGCCCCGGCCGGCGCGGCGACGGCCAAGTCCGGCAACCTCATCCTCACGGTGTGCGGAAATGGGCTGGGCACCAGCCTCTTTCTGAAGAACACCACCGAGCAGGTGCTGCAGACCTGGGGGTGGGAGAAGTTCGTGAATGTCGAGGCCACCGACACCATCTCGGCGAAGGGCCGCGCCAAGAGCGCCGATCTGATCCTGACCTCGGGTGAGATCGCGAAAACCCTCGGCGACGTGGGTGTACCGGTGCGGGTGATCGACAACTTCACCTCCACCACCGAGGTCGACGCGGCACTGCGCGATTCCTACGACGTCTAGGGGAGGACGGACGGATGGACTGGTTGGTCGGTATCGCCGAGTTCCTGGTCAACGAGATCCTCGCGGTACCCGCGTATCTCATCGGCATCATCACCGCGGTCGGGCTGATCGCACTGCGCAAGTCCAGCGGCCAGGTCATCGGTGGCGCGCTCAAGGCGACGCTGGGGTTCCTGCTGATCGGCGCCGGGGCCGGGCTGGTGACCAGTTCGCTGGAGCCGTTGGGGGTGATGATCCAGGGGGCAGCGGGCAGCCAGGGGGTGGTGCCCACCAACGAGGCCATCGTCGGCATCGCCCAGGACCAGTTCGGCGCCCGGGTGGCCTGGCTGATGATCCTGGGTTTCGCCATCAGCCTGGTGCTCGCCCGGTTCACCCCGCTGCACTACGTGTTCCTCACCGGGCACCACACCCTGTTCATGGCCACCCTGCTGACGGTGGTGCTGGCCGCCGCCGGTCTGGGGACGCCGGTGGTCATCGCGGTGGGAGGTTTCCTGCTCGGCGTGGTGATGGTCGCACTACCGGCGATCTCGCAACCGTGGACCAAACGGATCACCGGCGACGACAGCATCGCCATCGGTCACTTCGGCACTCTCGGCTACATCGCCTCCGGCATCACCGGACGGTTCGTGGGCGGCAGCCGGAGCCGGTCCACCGAAGACCTGAAGCTGCCCGAATCGCTGCGGTTCCTCCGTGATTCGATGGTGGCCACCGCATTGTCGATGGTGCTGATGTACCTGGCGGTGTCACTGATCTATCTGTCCCAGGTCGGGTCGGGCACCGCGTTCAGCGCCTACGCCGACGAGACCGGCGCCGGCGCGGCCGAGAACGTCGGCAACTTCCTGATGAAGGGCGTCACCGAGGGGCTCAGCTTCGGGGTTGCGGTGGCGGTCATTCTGTTCGGCGTGCGCACCATCCTCGGTGAGCTGGTGCCGGCCTTCCAGGGCATCGCCGACCGGGTGGTGCCCGGTGCGGTGCCCGCCCTCGACGCGCCCATCGTGTTCCCGTATGCGCAGAACGCGGTGCTGATCGGATTCGTGTCCAGTTTCGTGGCCGGCCTGGCCGGGTTGGCGGTGCTCTCGCTGTGGCTGGGCCCGGCCTTCGGCTGGGTGCTGGTGCTGCCGGGACTGGTGCCGCACTTCTTCACCGGTGGCGCGGCCGGGGTGTACGGCAACGCCACCGGCGGCCGGCGCGGCGCGGTGGCCGGCGGCTTCGTCAATGGGCTGCTCATCACGTTCCTGCCCGCCCTGCTGGTGCGGGTGCTGGGCTCCTTCGGTGAGGAGAACACCACCTTCGGCGACACCGACTTCGGCTGGTACGGCATCCTTCTCGGCAACGCCGCCAAGCTCGGCACGGTCTGGGGTGTGCTGGTCATGCTGCTGATCGGGGCCATCCTGCTCGGCCTGGCGATCGCCGTGCAGAAACGCCTGGTCGACACCGGCTGGGATCCGTCCCCGGGCCGCGAGGCCCCGGCGGGTACCGGCGGCGGGGAACCGGCAAGTGCCTCGGGGGCCGTCGGCACGCGCAGCTACCCGAAGATTCCGCCGCCGGTCGGCGCACCGGCGCCCCCGCCACCGCCTCAGGGCTGAAGGACGATCTTCACCGCGCCATCGGCCTTGCGCTGGAAGATGTCGTACGCATGCGGGGCGTCGTCGAGCGGCAGCGTGTGGGTGGCGAAGCTGTCCACGCCGAGCGGATCCTCGTCGGTCAGCAGCGGCATGATGTCGGGCACCCATTTCTTGACGTTGGCCTGGCCCATCCGCAGTTGCACCTGCTTGTCGAACAGCGTCAGCATCGGCAGCGGGTCGGCCATGCCGCCGTACACCCCGATCAGCGAGATGGTGCCGCCGCGGCGCACGATGTCGATCGCCGAGTACAACGCGTCCAGCCGGTCGATGCCGACGTTCTTCATCAAGGGTTTGGCCAGTGCATCGGGCAGCAGCCCGGTGAGCTGCTGAGCCACCTTGGCCACCGGGGACCCGTGCGCTTCCATCCCGACCGCGTCGATGACGGAGTCGGTGCCGCGCCCGTCGGTCATGTCCCGGATGACGTCGCCGACCGGGGCACCCAGCCCGACGAGGTCGACGGTGCGGATGCCACGGGCCTGCGCGCGGGCCAGCCGCTCGGGCACCCGGTCCACCGCGATGACGTCATAGCCCTGGTGTGCCGCGATGCGGGCGGCCATATCGCCGATCGGGCCCAGGCCCAGCACGGTGACCGACCCGCCGTCCGGGATGTCCGCATAGACCACCGACTGCCAGGCGGTCGGCAGCACATCGGACAGATAGACGAACCGGGAGTCCGGCGGCCCCTCGGGCACCTTGATGTGGGTGAACTGGGCCTGCGGGACGCGCAGCAGTTCGGCTTGGCCGCCGGGCACCTCTCCGTAAAGTTCGGAGTAGCCGAAAAGCGCTGCGCCCATACCGTGTTCACGCACCTGGGTGGTCTCACACTGGGTGTAGAGCTGCTTGTCGCACATGAAACAACTGCCGCACGAGATCTGGAACGGGATCACCACCCGATCGCCGGCTGCCAGATTGGTGACCCCGGATCCGACTTCGCGCACGATGCCCATCGGTTCGTGCCCGAGGACGTCGCCGGGGTTCATGAAGGCGCCGAGCACCTCGTACAGATGCAGATCGGATCCACAGATGTTCGTCGAGGTCACCTCGATGATCGCATCGGTTGGTTCTTCGATCTTCGGGTCGGGCACCTGCTCTACCCGGACGTCGCGTTTGCCTTGCCAGGTGACTGCTTTCATCGTGCTTACCTCCTCAGGTGGCGGGTGTCAGGCCCCGGGTCGCCGGGCCCTCGAGCAGGGTTCCGTCGGGGGCGAACCGGGAGCCGTGCAGTGGGCACTCCCAGGCGCAGTCGGCGTCGTTCCAGTTCACGATGCCGCCGAGGTGCGGGCAGACCGGGGACACCGTGTGGTGGGCGCCGTCGACGACGCTGTTCGCGCGTAGATTCCAGGGCGGTCCGGTGACCACCCCCTGACCCTCGGCCGGATCGCCGTGCCGGGCCAGCGGCGCCACCCAGCCCTTGGCCATGTGGTAGCCCACCGACAGGTTGTGTTGCAGCGCGGTGCTCAGACCGGACAGTTCGTGCGGGCTCCAGGCGGCGAACGCGCGGGCCCACGGCATGTGCCCGCCCAGGATCTGCCCGGACAGCGCCAGCGCCGCGGCGATGCCGTTGGTCATGCCCCACTTGTCGAACCCGGTGGCCACCCAGACATGTTGGGTCCCGGGCAGAATCGGTCCGGCGTAAGGAAGTTCGTCGATCGGGGAGTAATCCTGGGCCGACCAGTAGTGGGTCTGCACCGCGCCCGGATAGTGCTGTTTGGCCCAGTGCACCAGCTCCGACACCGCGCCGGCGGCGTCGTCGGCGCGGCCCACGGTGTGTCCGCCGCCGCCGACGACCAGGCGGTCACCGTCCGCGGTCGGGGCGTACCGGATCGACCGGGTCGGGGAGTCGGTGGACAGGTACATCGCGCGGGTGATGTCCCCGGGCACCTTGAACGCCACGCAATAGGACCGGTGCGGACTGACCTTGGCGAAGAATCCGCCGCGATCCAGGATCGGGATCCCGGTGGCCAGCACACAGTGGTCGGCGGTGACGGTACGCGAGGCCGACCGGTCGGCGGCATCGACGGTCAGCCGCAGCGGGCTGCCGATCGAGACCGACCGGACCCGGGCGCCGGAGGCGACGGTTCCGCCGTGGCGCTCCAACTCCGCGACGAAGCTGTCCAGCAGCGGCATCGGATCGAGCTGAGCCTGATCGGCCAGCCGGACACCGCCGTGGAACGGGAACGGGACGTCGGCGTCGCGCACCCATTCGACGGGCAGCCCGGCAGCCCGGCAGGCATCGAATTCCGCTCGGGCGTCCTCGATTCCGCTCGGTGACTGCGCATAGGTGTAGGCATCCTCGCGCTGCACCGCGACCCCGTGTTCCTCGCAGTAGCGGGTCAGCCAGTCACGGCCCTCGGTGTTGCCGGTGACATAGTCACCGACCAGCCGGTCGCCGTGCTTGGCCGCCACCCGGGACACCTTGGTGCCCTGCAGCAGGCTCAGCTTGCCGGTGGTGTTGCCGGTGGTGCCCGCGCCGACATGGCGCGCCTCCAGCACCAGCACCTTCTTGCCGGCCCGGGCCAGCAGCAGTGCCGTGCACAGCCCCGTGATGCCGGCGCCGACCACGGCGACGTCGACGTGCTGGGCGTCGAGCTGCGGTGCGGACGCCGGGGTGTCCGGCCGCCCGTCCAGCCACAGCGACGTCATGCCCCGGGATCCTTCGCGCCTTCGCTGTCGTCGAAGAACGACCAGCCGTCCTCGGACTGGACTTCCATCCGCCAGCCCAATTCGGTGTTGTCGGCCTTCTGGTCGACGAACCAGGCGTGCGCGTCCTGGGCACTCTCGATGTCCTTGGTGTCGACGACGTCGCCGTGGGGGTTGATCACTCGGTAAGTAGCCATGGGTTGTGCGTTCCCGTTTTCACCGCGGCTAACCCCGCGGTTCGTTCCATGGCTGCCGGGGTAGCCCGCTCGGTACGCCGAGCAGGAGGTGCCCGCGATGACCGGACCCGAGTCCGAGAGCAAGAACGAATCCGATGTCGAGGACGACCCCAAGGTCGCGGCGTCGCGCGCCGGTGAGGACGAGGACGGTTCCTACGTGGGCCGCGCGTCCTCCGACGACGATTTCGACGCCGGTGAGACCGGTGCGGAGGCCCGCGGCGACTCCGGTTCCTGACCGCTTCCCCCGGTGAATCGCTGCACGGGCGGGCCATCCGCCCGTGCGACGATGGAAGGCGGACGCGAGGGGGCTCAGTTGTCGGTGACGGTGTCGACGGTGCAGGCGTCGCGACCCGGGCAGTTGGTCGCCTCCGCCGCCGACCTCGGTACCAAGATCGCCACACTCGACGGCGTGCTGGCCGCCCAACGCCAGGCGCTGGCTCAGCTACGCGCCTCCTGGCAGGGCGGGGCCGCCGCTGCGGCCATCGCCCGGGCCGAGCAGAACCTGGATCGGCAGGAGGAGTTGCGCGCCCGGCTTTCCGCACTGCAGCAGGCGCTGCACTCCGGCGGCACCCGGCTGGGGTTCACCCGCAGCGGGTTGCTCGCCATCGTGGACTCGCTGCGTGCCGTGGGCTGGCAGGTCGCCGACGACGGCACCGCCACCCCTCCCCCGGTGCCGGCGATCCTGCGGCTGCTGGCTCCGGCGTGGACCGCGCTGATCCAGAAGCTGCTCGCCCTCTTCGCCGAGATCGACGCCCAGACCTCCGCGGCCATCGCGGCGGCGTTGGGTGGGCCGGTGCCCGCGACGCCTCCGGGCACCCTGGGCGACCCGCGCCGGCTTCCGCCGCCCGGAACCAGCCCCGAGGACGTCAAGAAGTGGTGGGATTCGCTGTCGCAGGCCGAGCGTGAGCAGTTGACCGCGCAGCACCAGGCGGAGTTGGGCAATCTGAACGGGATCCCGGCGGAGGTTCGCTCTGCGGTGAATCAGGCTGTGCTGCAAGATGATCTGGACCGGGTGAGCGATGCGGCCGAGCGGCACGGGGTGTCCACCGAGCAGGTGCTGGCCGATCCCGGGGCCTACGGGCTGACCGCCGCCGACGCCACCCGCTACGGCAACGCCGTGCAGACCCGCAAGGGTCTGGACAAGATGGCCGCCGAGGGCAAGCAGGACCGCCCGGTGCTGCTGTGGGCCTACGACCCGCTGGCGTTCAACGGACAGGGCAAGGCCGCGGTGGCGATCGGCAACCCGGATACCGCCCAGAACACCGCCGTCGTCGTCCCCGGCACCGGCAGCAGCGTCAAGGACGGCTGGCTGGAAAGCGACAATGCCACCAACCTGTATGACCAGATGCGTCTCGGCGATCCGGACGAGTCCGCCTCGGTGATCGCCTGGATGGGTTACGACGCGCCCGACAGCCCCACCGATACCCGCATCGCCACCCCCGGCCTGGCCCGCGCCGGGGGGGATCTGTTGGCCGCCGACGTCAACGGACTGGGCGCCACCCATCAGGGCGGGCCGTCCGATGTCACCGTCATCGGGCATTCCTACGGTTCGACCACCGTCGCCGACGCGTTCGCGGGCAGCGGCATGAAGGCCGACAATGCGGTGCTGATCGGTTCTCCCGGAACGGATCTCGCGAACAGCGCCGCCGACTTCGGGCTGCCCGAGGGCGGCCGGGTGTACGTCGGCGCGGCATCGAGTGACCCGGTGAGCTGGCTCGGGCAGGCCGGCCCCATCCCCGACATCATCAACCGCGAGCTGGGTTACCCGCTGGGTATGGAGGCCGGGCTGGGCCGCGACCCCGCCGGGGACGGGTTCGGGTCGGTGCGCTTCGACGCCGAAGTGCCCGGGCGCAGTGGTCTCCCCGACTTCGCCGACCATTCCCGCTACTACGACATCGGCAGTGAATCGCTGCGCGCGATGACCGACATCGCCAACGGGGACGGCGCCACCCTGGCCGAGAACGGCTACACCGCCGAGGGTCGCCGCCAGCCACACATCGGATTGCCCGACGAACTGGATCTGCCCGGACTGCCCCCGATCGACCTGCCCGACTGGGACACTCGGATTCCCGGCACCCCCGCCCTCAACGACCCGGAAGGCGACCGTGGCACCGTCACGAAGAACCACCAGTACTGACCGTTGGCGCCTCTGCACGGCCGTCGTGGCCGGCGCACTACTGCTAGGAGGATGTGGGATGGGAGCCCAAGGTTCGGCCGCCGACCTGGACGGCCCGGAGATGAGCGACGAGCAGACCCGCGCGCAGGTGGTGGACCCGGCCAAGCGGCTGGTCCAGGCCGTGGGTCTGCAATTGCGCGGGGCGACCTTCGAATTCGACTCCTGCACCGATCAGGAGACCGCCCCCTACCGCGGGCAGGTCGGGATGGGGTTCACCTTCCCGGCCGGGGTGGACCCGCAGGCCTATCTGGACGAGATCATGGCGGCGATGGCCGCCGACGGCTGGAGCGACGGGGCGCCACCCGGGAAGGCGCCACACGGGCGGGCCATGAATCTGGGTGAGGTGATGGCCATCATCGCGGCCAATCCCGATCACCCGGACCGCGGTTACATCGAGATCTACGGCGAGTGCCGCAACGCCGGCGAGCACAGCGCCGACGAAGAGGACATCCGCGCCGAACTCACATCGTGAGCTTCAGCGCCTGCGCGGACGCCTGGTCCTGGGCCTGGTAGCGGTCCGCGGCGGTGGCGAGGTTGGTGGCGTAGCTCCGGGTGGCCTCGGCGACGGCGGTGCCGGCCGCGGCGACAGCCGCTTGGGCTTGCAGGCAGGCCGCCCCTGTCTGCAGCTCGTTCACTGCGTGGGCCGCTTCGGCCAGGGGTGCGTCGGCACCGAGGTTGGACAGTCCGGTGCTCGCCTGGCCGAACGCTGTGCCGGCGGCGGTCAGGGCGGCCGGGTCGACGATCAGGGGCTGCATAGACCGAGTCTAGGGCCGCTGGAATCGATGCCCGCGCAGCAATTTTCGGGTACCCATCCAGGTAAATGGGCGGGCTCCAGCACAGATCGGCGAATGCTGGCATCATTTCAAGTGCGCGGCCCGCAACGCGAGCGCTTTTTCTTTTATGTCAACAGTCAGCGCCGAACTGCGTACCCTATCTCGCGTAATTTTGTCTATGTCAACCACGGCCGCACACAGTTCATTGATTTCTGTGACCCGCTGGTCGCTTCCATCTTCGATAAATTCGCGAATTCGTTTGGCACTTTGCTCCACCTTCGACGAGTCGAGTCGTGGCAACGTGTCACCACACACGTAATAGCGAATGGCCATCAAGATGTGCCACCGAAGTTTCACGAACCTTCCGTCGATTTTTCTGTTTGCAATTAGTAACCGAAGCCTGTACAACGAATAAGCTGAAACATAGAACACTTCCTCCCGGTATTTGCTGTCGAATACCAAGTCTCGAAGTTCTCCGGTCAGTCGGTTAGGGTAGCGACTGGCCAGGTCGGGCTTATCAAGAAACATCGCCGCGACGCACCTGGCTATTTCTCTAATGTCGAAAACTCTAATAGCCTTGACATCTTCATGTGCATTGAATTGATTAGTTCGGCGTTCGAAGAACAGCCTGTACTCGTCGTCCCCACCGCGTGCGATAAAATATTTATCGATCATCTTCACAGCGTCGAGGGTGGCAAGAAATTGAGATTCTTCGACTTTAGTCTGCCGATTGGTGGATCGCACGATGTCATCAACAACGGATAACTCCGCTGTCTCGACTATCTTAAGCACCAGAGTTGCCTCATTATCCACACTATTCCGATTCTGATAAAGAACATGCGAGGTCTGACAGCCGTTAACGATTTGGAAATCACGTAGATAGATTTCGAATGCAGATAAACGCACATCAGGCGCGATGATCGTTACCCCATTATTCAAGATTCCGAACCGCTTACGGCGAATGGGATCTTGTAGGGCGATATCCATCTCGGCGTTTACGTCCGAATCTGCCCCTATAAAGTCCCTGACGTTTTCGTCAAAAATACGTTGGCGTAGCTTTCCGTTCTTGCCGACCAGGATCGAGTCAATAAAATCTTTGGCGCGAACAGTCACGACGTAGCTCTCATCGACACCTAATGTTGCGGGAAAGGGCGCATTACCTAACAGTTTCACCGTCGCCTCTACAGGTCCTTCGGAAGCTGTCCAGAGTTCTACGATCATGTCCCGGTCAATGAGCTCAACCTCGACCTCATGGAATAGACCGGTATCTTCTATCGCGGCCCGCAGGGATTCCCGTGCCGCCTTTATTTCTCGATCTTCTGATTTTCGGCCCGTCGTCGCGAAGTAGAGACGAGCATTCGGCTTACCATTACGGATACGTCCGACCTTCGACAGGATCGCATCGAATACTTCCTTGGCGCTCTCCAGGAAATCGGAATGTGGGTACTCGTGCTTCTCCGATAGGAAATCTAAGACGCCTGCCTGAAACGTAGTTATTTCGGATTTTTTCCAGGCTTCAGACGTCTTTGCCTGCGTGAAAACGATCGAGACGTTCGCGTCACGTCTCATCGACTGCAATGCATCTTCGACCTCATCCACCGATGCGACGTATGCCTCATCCACGAATGTCATAAAACCATCGATCCCAGGGTCATCGCCGTCGTAGATCAGACTACTCGGCTCAATCGAATCACCGCAGAACCGTCTGAAAATGGAGTAGTTAACGAAAGCTTCGTATTGCTTAGACTGCTCGTCAGAAACCGAGAATCGTTTGGCAAAGTCAGCTAAGTGCGCTTCTACCACACGGTGCATTAATTATCCCTTCATACATCCGGCGGCGCGGGGTCGGCTGCGACTAGATATTACTGGTCTACTCCCTAAGTGAGCGAACCCAAGGCAGCGATTTGTGCACAAGCCTCGCAGATCACCTCACGGTCAACCGCAGTGTCGAAACAGCAGCGTCGGGCCCTGGCTTACGACGAGACGATGTCCGAATTGTCCCTGGACTCAGGCGAGCACCCTAGATTGCCGACGAATCCAGTCGCTGACAGCCGCTATCGGGCCCTCACGTAAAGCTCGTCTGCCCGCATAGGACAAACCCGGCACGCCTTGATATTTCACCCGTTCTCCGATGCGGCCTGCCACACCCAGCCGAAACCACAAGGGCCACCAAAGCACAAAGGTCACGACCTCTTTCGAGGCCGTGACCTTTGACTCACTGTGGGCGAAGGGGGACTTGAACCCCCACGTCCCGAAGGACACTGGCACCTGAAGCCAGCGCGTCTGCCATTCCGCCACTCGCCCGAATGACCGGGAAACCGTATCACCCGTGGGCCCGTCGGCCCAAACCGCCAGAAAGCGTTCCCGCTCACCACCGCTGACCTGGTTCTTTGCGATTCTCAGAGAATCGTTGGTCACGCAAAAGCCTGCTGGGCCGATAACATGCGTGTGAGCAGTGTGGCCAGAGCGACACGCGGCGCGACAAACAGGCACGACGAACAGACGGGGCGGTGAGATGGGTCTTGCGGACCGTATCGAGCGACGCCTCGAGTCGACGGTCGGCGATGCCTTCGCCCGGGTCTTCGGCGGGTCGATCGTCCCGCAGGAGGTCGAGGCGCTGCTGCGCCGGGAAGCCGAGGCCAGGGCACGTGACGTCGGCGGCGGTCGCATTTTGGCGCCCAACGACTACGTCATTACCCTCGGTGAGGCTGATTACCGGAAGGTGAGCGCGGACCCCGACCGGACATCTGCCACATTTGCCCGTCACCTGGAGGGTTTCATCCATGACCAGGGGTGGCAAACGTATGGTGATGTGGTCGTCAGGTTTGAGCCATCGCCGAGCCTGCACACCGGACAGTTCCGCGCCCGTGGAGCGGTCAACCCAGACACGACCACCCACGAGCCCGCACCGCCAGCACGAGACCGCGCGTCCACCGCAGAACCAGGAGCACCAGCGATGACCGACAACCCGAGCTACCGAGGCCAGGGACAGGGTCGGCCCGGCGACGATCAGTACGACGACGACCGGTACCGCCAGCACGAGGATGCCCGTGGCTACCAGCAGCGCCAGGGCGGCTACCCCGATCCGGGCGGCTACCCGCAGGAGCAGGGTGGCTACCCGGACCAGGGTTACCCGCCGCCGTCCTACGAGCAGCGTCCGCCCGCCGGCTACGGACAACCCCAAGGACAGCCCCAGGGCCAGCCCCAGGGCGGCTACCCCGACCAGGGCTACCGTCAGCAGCCGCCGCCGGCCGGTTACGGCCAGCCCCCGGCCGGTCCCCCGCCGGGATACGGCGACTACGACTACGGGCGTCCCCCGGCCCGCCAGGACGAGGGCTACGGCCGCCCGCCGGCGCCGGGCTACCCGGACCAGGGTGGTTACGGCCGCCCCGAGCAGGGCGGGTACGGCCGCGCCGACTACGCCGCGCCGCCCGCACCTCCCGCCGCACCGGACTACGGCCGCTACGGCGAGCCGCCGGCCCAGGGTGGCTACCCCGATCAGGGCGGTTACGACCAGGGCGGTTACGGCGAGCCCGCCGGTTATGACTACGGCTCCCCGTCCCAGGCGCCCGCCGCTCCCGCCCCCGGCGGCTACGGCGGTGGCTATGGGGCCGCGCAGGTGACCCTGCAGCTCGACGACGGCAGCGGCCGCACCTACCAGCTGCGCGAGGGCGCGAACGTGATCGGCCGCGGCCAGGACGCCCAGTTCCGGCTGCCCGACACCGGGGTGTCCCGCCGCCACCTGGAGATCCGTTGGGACGGCCAGGTCGCGCTGCTGTCGGACCTCAACTCGACCAACGGCACCACCGTGAACAACGCCCCGGTGCAGGAGTGGCAGCTGGCCGACGGTGACGTGATCCGACTGGGCCACTCCGAGATCATCGTTCGGGTCCACTGAGCGCCGTCTCGGTTCCAGGGGCGCGCCCCAGTATCGTGACGGCGATGATCGAGCGGGACCGGGACGGAGAGGACGTCGGATGCAGGGGCTAGTACTGCAGCTGACGCGTGTCGGCTTCCTGCTGCTGCTGTGGCTGTTCATCTGGTCGGTGCTGCGCATCCTGCGCACCGACATCTACGCCCCCACCGGTGCGGTCATGGTGCGCCGCGGGCTGGCGCTGCGTGGCTCGCTGCTGCCCAAAGGGGAACGCCGGCATACCGCGCGGCACCTGGTGGTCACCGAAGGTGCGCTGGCCGGCACCCGGATCACCTTGAGCAGCCAACCGGTGCTGATCGGCCGGGCCGACGACTCCACCCTCGTCTTGACTGACGATTACGCATCGACACGGCATGCCAGGCTGTCGTCGCGGGGCTCGGAATGGTACGTAGAGGACCTAGGATCGACCAACGGCACATACCTCGACAGGGCGAAGGTGACAACGGCGGTAAGGGTTCCGATGGGAACGCCGGTACGGATCGGCAAGACGGTGATCGAGTTGCGCCCGTGACACTGGTGCTCAGATACGCAGCGCGCAGCGACCGCGGATTGGTGCGCGCCAACAACGAGGACTCGGTCTACGCCGGGGCCCGGCTGCTCGCGCTGGCCGACGGGATGGGCGGCCATGCCGCCGGTGAGGTGGCCTCCCAACTGGTCATCGCCGCGCTGGCCCATCTCGACGACGACGAGCCCGGCGGCGATCTGCTCAACAAGCTCAATATGGCCGTCCACGAGGGCAACTCGGCGATCGCCGCACACGTCGAGGCCGACCCCGAACTCGAGGGCATGGGCACCACGCTCACCGCGATCCTGTTCGCCGGCGGCCGGCTGGGCCTGGTGCACATCGGCGATTCCCGCGGCTACCTGATGCGTGACGGTGAGCTGACCCAGATCACCAAGGACGACACCTTCGTCCAGACATTGGTCGACGAGGGCCGGATCACCGCCGAGGAGGCACACAGCCATCCGCAGCGCTCGCTGATCATGCGCGCGCTCACCGGTCACGAGGTCGAGCCCACGCTGATCATGCGCGAGGCCAAGGTCGGCGACCGCTACCTGCTCTGTTCGGACGGTCTGTCCGACCCGGTCAGTCACGAGACCATCGCCGAGGCGCTGCAGATCCCGGATGTGACCGACGCGGCCGACCGGCTCATCGAACTCGCGCTGCGCGGTGGCGGTCCCGACAACGTCACCGTGGTGGTGGCCGATGTCGTGGACTACGACTACGGACAGACCCAGCCGATCCTGGCCGGGGCGGTCTCCGGCGAGGACGACGACACCATCCCGCCGAACACCGCGGCGGGCCGGGCCTCGGCCTTCAACCCGAAACGCAACCAGCCCAAAAGGGTTGTCACACAACCCGAAGAGCAACGACCGCCCCGCTCCAAACGCCGGATGCTGATCGCCGCGGTGGTGGTCCTCCTGGTGGTGGTGGCGGGGCTGACCATCGCCCGCGAGATCGTTCGCAACAACTACTACGTCAGCGAGCAGGACGGCACCGTCGCGATCATGCGCGGCGTGCAGACCTCGTTCCTCGGGCTGTCGCTGCAGGAACCGTTTCTGGTCGGCTGTCTGAACGCCCGAAACGAGCTGTCCCTGATCAGTTTCGGCCAGTCCAGCGATGTGATGGACTGCGAGGTGCTACGCCTGGAGGACATCCGCGAATCCGAGCGGGCCCAGGTGGCCGCCGGGCTGCCCGCCGGCTCCCTCGACGACGCGATCCGCCAGATCAACGAACTGTCCCGCACGTCGCTGCTGCCGATCTGCGCGCTGCCGACCAAGACCCCCACCCCCACCCCCACCCCGAGCCCGCGGACCACCACCGGCCCGGCCCCGAGCCCCAGGCCGAACCCCTCGCCGAGCCCCGCGCCGCCGGCCGCCACATCCGGCGCGCCGAAGCCGGCCACCCCCGCACCGGCCACCCCGCCCCCGCCCAGGACGACCACCCCGTCGCCGACCGTCACGGCCCTGCCCCCACCACCGCCGGAGCCGGGCACCAACTGCCGGACCGCGTCATGACCTCGTCCACCCAGCCTCAGTCCCCGGTCACCGTCACCCCTCCCCTACCCAACCGGCGCAACGCCGAATTGGCCCTGCTGGTTTTCGCCGCGGTGATCACCACCGTGGCGTTGCTCATTGTGGAGGCCAATCAGGAGCAGGGACTGGACTGGGATCTGGCCCAGTACGCACTGGGATTCCTGGCGCTGTTCGGGGCCGCGCACCTGGCCATCCGGCGCTTCGCCCCGTACGCCGACCCGCTGCTGCTGCCGGTGGTGGCACTGCTGAATGGGTTGGGGCTGGTCATGATTCACCGCCTGGACCTGGCCCAGCGCGAACTCAGCCTGGGCAGCGTGGGCGGCAACGCCGACCAGCAGATGCTGTGGACACTGCTGGGTGTGGTGGCGTTCTGCGCGGTGCTGGCGTTTCTCGGCGACCACCGCATGCTCGCCCGCTACGGCTACACCTGCGGTCTGATCGGCCTTGTGCTGCTTGTCATTCCGGCGCTGTTGCCGGCCCGGTTCTCCGAGCAGAATGGCGCCAAGATCTGGATCCGGTTCGAGGGCTTCTCCATTCAGCCTGCCGAATTCTCCAAGATCCTGCTGCTCATCTTCTTCGCGGCGGTGCTGGTCTCCAAGCGGGAGCTGTTCACCAACGCCGGCAAGCACGTGCTGGGGATGGACCTGCCGCGCCCCCGCGACCTGGCTCCCCTGCTGGTCGCCTGGATCGCCTCGATCGCGGTCATGGTGTTCGAAAAGGATTTGGGCACTTCGCTTCTGCTCTACGCCTCGTTCCTGGTGCTGCTGTATGTCGCGACCGACCGGCTGTCCTGGGTGGTCATCGGGCTGGCCCTCTTCGCCGCCGGCAGCCTGATGGCCTACCAACTGTTCGGCCATGTCCGGGTGCGCGTGCAGAACTGGCTGGACCCGTTCGCCGACCCCGACGGCGCCGGCTACCAGATGGTGCAGTCGCTGTTCAGCTTCGCCACCGGTGGCATCTTCGGGACCGGACTGGGTAACGGCCAGCCCGGCACCGTACCGGCGGCATCCACCGACTTCATCGTCGCCGCGATCGGCGAGGAACTCGGATTGGTCGGCCTGGCAGGCGTTCTCATGCTCTACACCATCGTGATCATCCGGGGTCTGCGCACCGCGATCGCGGTGCGGGACAGCTTCGGCAAGCTGCTGGCCGCCGGTCTGGCATCCACCCTGGCGATCCAGCTGTTCATCGTCGTCGGCGGCGTCACCAAGCTGATCCCGCTCACCGGGCTGACCACCCCGTGGATGTCCTACGGCGGCTCGTCGCTGCTGGCCAACTATGTCCTGCTGGCCATCCTGGTTCGCATCTCGCACGCCGCGCGGCGGCCCATCGAGACCGGTCGCGGCCCCAACCCGGCGCCCATCGCGGCGGCCTCCACCGAGGTGATCGGCCGCGTATGAACACCTCCCTGCGCCGACTCTCGGGCGTCTTCATGGCACTGATCGTGCTGCTGCTGGCCAACGCCACCTTCACCCAGGTGTTCGCCGCCGACGGCTACCGCGCCGACCCCCGCAACCAGCGGGTGCTGCTCGACGAATACTCCCGCCAGCGCGGCCAGATCACCGCGGGCGGCCAGCTGCTGGCCTACTCGGTGTCCACCGACGGCCGGTTGCGGTTCCTGCGCGTCTACCCCAACCCGGAGGCCTACGCCCCGGTCACCGGCTTCTACTCGCTCGGCTACTCCAGCACCGGTCTGGAGCGCGCCGAGGACCCGGTGCTCAACGGCTCCGACGAGCGCCTGTTCGGCAAGCGGCTGGCCGACTTCTTCACCGGTCGTGACCCGCGCGGCGGCAATGTGGACACCACCGTGCGCCCGGACGTCCAGGAGGCCGCCTGGGAGGCCATGGAGCAGGGCTGCGACGGCGGGTGCAAGGGCGCCGTGGTCGCGCTGGAGCCGTCCACCGGGAAGATCCTGGCGATGGTGTCCGCCCCGTCCTACGACCCCAACGGGCTGGCCAGCCACGACGGCGCCGCCCAGACGGCCACCTGGGAGCAGCTGCGCGACGACCCGAACGACCCGCTGGTCAACCGGGCCATCTCGGAGACCTACCCGCCGGGGTCCACCTTCAAGGTGATCACCACCGCCACGGCCCTGCAGAACGGTGCCACCCCGGACACCCGGGTGACCGCCGCACCGCGCATCCCGCTGCCGGACAGCACCGCCACCCTGGAGAACTACGGGGGAGCGGCCTGCGGGAACGGCCCCACCGCGTCGCTGCGCGAGGCGTTCGCCCGGTCCTGCAACACCGCCTTCGTCGAACTCGGCATCGATGCCGGCGCCGAGAAGCTGCGCTCCACGGCCGAGTCGTTCGGCCTGGATTCCGCGCCGGCGCCGATTCCGCTGCAGGTCGCCGAGTCCACCGTCGGCCCGATCGGCGACGCGGCCGCCCTCGGGATGTCCAGCATCGGGCAGCGCGATGTGGCGATGACCCCGCTGCAGAACGCCATGGTGGCCGCGACCATCGCCAATGACGGGGTCGCCATGACCCCGTATCTGGTCGATACCCTCAAGGGACCGGACCTGTCCAATATCGCCACCACCGCACCCACCGAACTGCGACGCGCGGTGTCACCGCAGGTCGCGGCTACACTTACGGATTTGATGGTCGGCGCCGAGCAGGTGACACAGCAGAAGGGAGCCATCGCCGGCGTGCAGATCGCATCCAAAACGGGCACTGCCGAGCACGGCACGGATCCCCGTAACACCCCGCCCCACGCCTGGTACATCGCGTTCGCCCCGGCGCAAGCCCCCAAGGTGGCCGTCGCGGTCCTCGTGGAGAATGGCGGAGACCGATTGAACGCCACCGGCGGCGCAGTGGCCGCCCCGATCGGGCGGGCCACCATCGCCGCCGCACTCCGGGAGGCATCATGACGGCCCGGGTGGGAGTGACGCTGTCCGGCCGCTACCGGCTGCAGCGCCTCATCGCCACCGGCGGTATGGGGCAGGTGTGGGAGGGACTCGACACCCGCCTCGGCCGCCAGGTCGCGATCAAGGTGCTCAAGGCGGAGTTCTCCGAGGACTCCGAGTTCGTCGAGCGGTTCCGCGCCGAGGCGCGCACCGTCGCGATGCTCAACCACCCCGGCATCGCCAGCGTCTACGACTACGGCGAGACCGAGATGGACGCCGGCGAGGGCCGGACCGCCTACCTGGTGATGGAACTGGTCAACGGCGAGCCGCTGAACTCCGTCATCAAGCGCACCGGGCGGCTGTCGCTGCGGCACGCCCTGGACATGCTGGAGCAGACCGGCCGCGCCCTGCAGGTCGCACACACCGCCGGCCTGGTGCACCGCGACGTGAAGCCCGGCAACATCCTGATCACCCCGACCGGGCAGGTGAAGCTCACCGACTTCGGTATCGCCAAGGCCGTCGACGCGGCACCGGTCACCCAGACCGGCATGGTGATGGGCACCGCCCAGTACATCGCGCCCGAACAGGCCCTGGGCCGCGACGCCACCGCCGCCTCCGACGTCTACTCGCTCGGCGTGGTCGGCTACGAGTCGGTGTCGGGCAAACGCCCCTTCACCGGGGACGGCGCGCTGACCGTCGCGATGAAGCACATCAAGGAGACCCCGCCGCCGCTGCCGCCGGATCTGCCGCCCAATGTGCGCGAGCTCATCGAGATCACGCTGGCCAAGGAACCCAACCACCGGTACCGCTCGGGTGGGCCGTTCGCCGACGCCGTCGCCGCGGTGCGGGCCGGACGGCGCCCGCCGCGCCCGAACTCCGCGCCGACGATCGGTCGAGCCGCTCCCGCGGCGATCCCGTCGGTGACCCAGGCCCGTGCCGCGGCCGCCGCCGAGTACCGCCCGCCCGTGACGGCGGCCCGCCCCCGCGCGGCCACCGGAAGCCACCGTCCGCCGCCGCCGCGCCGGACGTTCTCACCCGGCCAGCGCGCCCTGCTGTGGGCCGCCGGGGTGCTCGGCGCCCTGGCGATCGTCATCGCGGTGCTGATCGTGGTGAACGCGCAGGACCAGCGGGACCGGCCGGTGCAGCAGGAGACGTCGACGAGCACCACCGTCATCGGGGTGCCCGCCGAGCCACCCCCGGGCGAGAACCCATGACGACGCCCCAGCACCTGTCGGACCGCTACGAACTCGGGGAGATCCTCGGATTCGGCGGGATGTCCGAGGTCCACATCGCCCGGGACGTGCGGTTGCACCGCGACGTCGCGGTCAAGGTGCTGCGCGCCGACCTGGCCCGCGACCCGAGCTTCTACCTGCGGTTCCGCCGGGAGGCACAGAACGCGGCCGCCCTGAACCACCCGGCGATCGTGGCCGTCTACGACACCGGTGAGGCCGAGACCGCCAACGGGCCGCTGCCCTACATCGTGATGGAGTACGTCGACGGGGTGACGCTGCGCGACATCGTGCACTCCGAGGGCCCGCTGGACCCCAAACGGGCGATCGAGATCATCGCCGACGCCTGCCAGGCCCTGAACTTCAGCCATCAGCACGGCATCATCCACCGCGACGTCAAACCCGCCAACATCATGATCAGCAAGACCGGTGCGGTGAAGGTGATGGATTTCGGCATCGCCCGCGCGCTGGCCGACAGCGGCAACAGCGTCACCCAGACCGCCGCGGTCATCGGCACCGCGCAGTACCTGTCACCCGAACAGGCCCGCGGCGAACCCGTGGACGCCCGCTCCGACGTCTACTCGCTCGGCTGCGTGCTCTACGAAATCCTCACCGGCGAGCCGCCTTTCATCGGCGACTCACCCGTCGCGGTGGCCTACCAGCATGTCCGTGAGGACCCGGTGCCGCCGTCCACCCGTAACCCCGCGCTGTCCCCGGAGCTGGACGCCGTGGTGCTCAAGGCGCTGGCGAAGAACCCGGAGAACCGCTACCAGAGCGCCGCCGAGATGCGCACCGATCTGATCCGGGTGCACAGCGGCGAGGCGCCGGAAGCGCCCAAGGTGTTCACCGACGCCGAGCGCACCACGATGCTGACCGCCACCGGTCCGCACGCCCGCGCACTGCCCACCGAGCACATTCCGGCGGCCGGTTATCCGGCGCCGTCGGGCAACGGGTCGATCCGGCGCTGGCTGATCGTGGTGGCGGTGCTCGCGGTGCTGACCGTGGCGGTGACCATCGCCATCAACACCATCGGTGGCGACCCGCGCGACGTGCAGGTGCCCGATGTCACGGGGCAGACCTCGGCGGACGCCATCGCCGCGCTGCAGAACCGCGGCTTCACCACGAACGTGCAGCGAAACCCCGACTCCGACGTCCCGCCGGATCACGTGATCGACACCGACCCGGCGGCCGATACCGCGGTGGCCGCCGGTGAGAACATCACCATCAACGTCTCCACCGGCCCGGAGCAGCGTGGCGTGCCCGACGTGAACGGGCTGTCGCTGGCCGAGGCGACCCGCAAGCTGCTCGATGCCGGCTTCACCCGGGTGCAGCCCTCGGAGTCGGAGTCCACCCCCGAACTCAAGGGCAAGGTGCTGGGCACCAACCCGCCGTCGAATGCCACCTCGGCGATCACCAACGTCATCACCGTCATCGTCGGTACCGGTCCGGGCAGTGTCGTGGTGCCCGACTGCACCGGGCAGTCGGTGGACACCTGCCGACAGATTCTGGAGGCGTCCGGCTTCCCGAGCGCGGTGCCCGTCGAGGTGGACGACACCGCACCGGCCGGCCAGGTCGTCGGGATGAGCCCGACCGTCGGTCAGCCCGCGCCCAAGGACACCGTGGTGCAGATGCGGGTGTCACGCGGCAACCAGTTCGTGATGCCGAACCTGACCGGCCAGTTCTGGGTGGATGCCGAGCCGAATCTGCGCGCGCTGGGCTGGACCGGGGTGCTCATCAAGGGCGCCAACGTGGACAACAGCGGTCAGCGGACCAATGCCGTGGTGACCCAGAGCCCGGCCCCCGGCACCGGGGTGGGGTTCCGGGACTCGATAACCCTGAGCTTCGCGTCCTAGCTCCGCGCGGTGGCCGCCTGGACCGTGTCGGCGACTTCCTGCTCCAGCTTGCGCACCAGTCCCTCGTCGGGGGCCGCACCGCAGTAGCCGAGCCAGTTGGCCAGCATTCGGTGCCCGCCCTGGGTGAGGATCGACTCGGGGTGGAACTGCACGCCGTGGATCGGTAGTTCGGTGTGCCGCACCGCCATGATGACGCCGCTGTCGGTGTGCCCGGTGGCCTCCAGGACCTCGGGCAGGGTGTCCGGCAGGATGGTCAGCGAGTGGTACCGGGTGGCCGTGAAGGGATCCGGAAGTCCGTGCAGCACACCGGCATCGGTGTGGTGCACGATGCTGGTCTTGCCGTGCAGCAGCTCGGGGGCGCGGTCCACGGTGCCACCGAAGGCGACCCCGATGGCCTGGTGGCCCAGGCAGACCCCCAGCAGCGGGGTGCGGGTCTGCGCGCAGGCCTTCACCAGGTCGATGGTGGCGCCGGCGCGTTCCGGGGTGCCGGGACCGGGGGAGAGCAGGATGCCGTCGAACTGGGCGGCCACCGCGTCCCGGTCGGCCAGCCGTGCATCGTCGTTGCGCCAGACCTGCGCGTTCACCCCGAGCTGGCCCAGGTACTGGACCAGGTTGAACACGAAGCTGTCGTAGTTGTCGACGACCAAAACCTGCATGCGATCAGGCTACTGGTCCGCGCCAGGCGATTAATACCCGAGCGGACCTGCCGGTTTGGCGTAACGCATCCGGACCGGCGCGGTGTGGCCGACCAGCTCCAGCTGATCATGGGCCTGCTCGGTGTAGCCGAGCTGGAAACGCAGTACGTACTGCTTGTACAGCGTCACCAGCGGGGCCGCGGCCAGGGCGGCCTGCATGGCCGGGATGTTCCCGACGGCGGTGATGACGTAGGGCGGGCTGTACGTGCGGCCGTTGAGCAGCAGGGTATTACCCACGCACTGCGGTGCCGAGGTGGCGATGATGCGCTGGTCCTGCATCTGGATGCCCTCGGCGCCGGCGCTCCACAGGGCGTTCAGCACCGCGGAGACATCCTGCTGGTGGACCACGAGGTCGTCGGGGGAGGCGTCGATGGGGTAGCGGCCGTCGGCGTCGCGCTGGGCGTCGTTGAGCGTGATGACCAGGCCGGGTCCCCGCAGCGGGTCCAGGCCGGCCTGCTCGGCGAGGGTGTCCGAGCGGCGGGTGATGGCCGCCAGGGCGGCGTCCGCGCCGGGGGAGCCGCCGTGGTGGTGGTCCAGGGTGGCCACCAGTTCGTCGCGCCGGGTGGTGAGCCGGTCCACGCTGGCGCTGGCCTCGCGGACCAGGTCGACCAGGCGGGGCGAGTCGCTGCGGCGGATCTCGTCGCCACCGGAGACACCGTGCGTGGTGGACAGCAGCAGCCCGGCGAAGACACACACGATGGGGACCCCGAAACGCCACAGCGAGCGTCGTCGGTGTGTCGCTGCGTTAGGCTCGTCTCGGCCGTTCTCCACCATCGTGATCAAAGGTTATCCATGCCCAAGTCCAAAGTCCGCAAGAAGAACGACTTCACCATCAACCCGGTGAGCCGGACCCCGGTCAAGGTCAAGGCCGGACCGTCCAGCGTGTGGTTCGTGGTGCTGTTCGTGGGCCTGATGTTGGTGGGCTTGTTGTGGCTGCTGGTGTTCCAGCTCGGCGCAACCGGCCTGAACGCCCCCACCTGGCTGGAATGGATGGCCGATCTGGGCCCGTGGAACTACGCGATCGCGTTTGCCTTCATGATCACCGGTTTGCTGCTCACGATGCGGTGGCGCTGACCGCTCACGCGCCCGAGTTGAATCCAAACCCGGTGTCATGCGTTACCGATCCGGCAACCTCGTTGTAACCCAATCACACCGTTGTGATTCATCCCCATTGTGGATAGCGCTTGTGGATAACTCCGAATCCCCCGGTGAGAGGGGGTACTGAGCCCATGCAGCAAACTAGTTGGGCGCCGAAGAGCAGCGCCATAATCTGGATCGGAACCGGCGGTCTGGTGATGGCCCTGGGCGCTGTGACCGTGGTCACAGACCTGCCCGGACGTGTTCTCGGACTGATTGCCGCAGTGGGATTGCTGGCGTTTGCAACGATGTCGTGGCGCGCACGTCCAAAACTGGCAATCACCGGGCAGGGCATCGCGGTACGCGGCTGGCTGCGGACCCGGGTGCTGTCCCGCGCCGACATCACGCTCGTCCGGATCACCGAATTCCGCCGGCTGGCCCGCACGGTACGGCTGCTCGAGATCGACACGATCGACGACCGGCTTTACGTCTTCACCCGCTGGGATCTCGGCACCGACCCGCTGCGCGTCCTGGACGCGCTCACCGACGCCGGCTACACCCGCCCGTCCTCCTGAGGCGGGCGTGCGTGTCTGTTCCTTGACACGCCGTCCTGGACCAAAGAAAACGCACGCTCGCCGGGCAACCGGCGAACGTGCGCTCTGGGTGGTTCAGGTCGTTCAGGTCAGGAGATGGTGACGCTCTCGATCACGACGGGCTCGGTGGGCCGGTCACTGCGATCGACAGCCGTGGTGGCGATGGCGTCGACGACCTTCTGCGACTCCGGATCGACGACCTCACCGAAGATGGTGTGCCGGCGGTTGAGGTGCGGCGTCGGGCCGACGGTGATGAAGAACTGCGAACCATTGGTGCCCGGCCCGGCGTTGGCCATGGCGAGCAGGTACGGCTTGTCGAACTGCAGTTCCGGGTGGAACTCGTCGGCGAACTGGTAGCCCGGCCCACCCCGACCGGTACCGGTCGGGTCGCCACCCTGGATCATGAAACCCTCGATGACGCGGTGGAAGACCGCGCCGTCATAGAACGGTCCGGTGGTGCCGCCGGAGGCGTTCTCGGTGGTGTAGTCCTTGGTGCCGTTGGACAGGCCGGTGAAGTTCGCAACTGTCTTGGGAGCATGGTTGCCGAACAGGGCGATCTTGATGTCGCCACGGTTGGTGTGCAGCGTCGCGGTCGCTGTCTGAATGGGGCTCGTCACGGAATTCAGTCTGCCACCCCGCCCGACGCGCCCGTCTGCCGCCCCGTTTGGTGGCAGGCTGTGGGGGAGTCCCCGACAGCCGCAGAGAGGTGGCCCATGAGCACCGACACCGATGCCAGACTGACCCCGGCACAACGCCTCAGCCGCGGTCTCAAATACTCCGTCGTGGGCCCGGTGGACGTCACCAGGGGCACGCTCGCGATCGGGCTGAATACGGCGGCGACGTCGGCGGCCTGGCTCGGCCGGCAGATCAAGGAGGTTCAGCCCCAACCGGAACCGGTGAGCCGGCGGCGGCCACTGCGCTACGTGGTGATCGGTGCCGGGGTGCTCGCCGTGGGGGCCGTGGTGTTCTCCATCGTGCGGCGCTCGATGCGCCCGGAACCGTCGGCGCTGCCGCCGAGCGTGGAGTTCACGCCCAAACCCTGACCGCCTACTCCGAGCCTCCTTCGGCACCGGTCTCGGATCGTTCGTCCGACTTCGTCGTGCCGGCGCTCGGTGTGCTGGCAGATGCGTTGTCCTCCGACTCGGCCTCCTCGGGACGGACCTCCGAGTCTGTCTTGAGTTCGGCCTCCCGCTCGAGCGTTGCGGTGCGGGAGGGCTTCTCGTCCTCTTCGTCATCGGGTGCCGTGCCGGCCTGCAGCGAATCCGGTTCCGCTCCCGACTCCGCTTCAGTGTCGATGGAGGTCGTGGGTCGTTCCACGACGGCGGCCCATTGTTCCTCGGCCTGTTGTTCCTCGGGCTGTTGTTCCTCGGCTGCGATGTCGTCGCCGTCCGGCCGGGAGGTGTTCCGCACCATGCGCGACGCCGTGACCGGCGGCTCCGCATCTTCGGCATCGACCGTCGACGACGTACTCGGGTGCACCGCCTGCCGGATATTGTTCACAAACGTCTTGGTCGCGGTGGCGATGTTCTCGGCGACCGACTCCGCCGCCGCCACACCGCGGCGGATCAGGTTGCAGGTGGCCTGCACGACCGCGCGGATGACGGCGCCCGTCGCCTTCGCGACATCGACCGCGGCCGTGGCAAGACCGGTGATCACCGTTCGAGTGGCCGCACCCAACCATTGGACGGCCGCGGCAATCGCTTGGAAGACCGGATGATTCGGCCCCGTGGGGCCGGGGTCGACGGGGTCGATCGAATTCAGATAATCGATGATGGCCTGCACGGCCTGTTTCGCGGTCCCGTCGGAGTAGTACACGCCGAAGTTGTCCTGCATGTTCGAACTACCGGAATCCGTGTCCTGCAGCGTGTAGATGAACATCGGACCGGTGCCCGCCATCTGGGACCACGCATTCAGGAAATCCTCGATGAAATCCGCTTGCTGCTGTTCGGTGTACTGGCCCGTGGTCGGCTGGCCGTACTCGGTGGCCCACACCTTCAGGTCCGAATCACCGTTGTCAGCCATGATCTGCAGGATCTGCTGCAACTGCTCCAGGGGAGAACCGGCGACACCCGCACCCGCGGAGAACTCCAGTGAGTACTCGTAGGGATGGAACGACAACGCATCGAAGAAGCCCTTGGCGCCGGCGTCGTACATTCCTTGGACGAAGTCGTCGGGGTCCATCGTGACGTTCCCCAGGGACGCACCGGCTCCGACGACGCCACCGATCACGGTGATGGTCGGATCGGCCTGCTTCATGAGCGGGTACGCCGCCTGCAGCAAGGCCGTGTAAGCGGCCGGGTCCACCGGGTCGAGGAAGTTGATCGCGTTGGGCTCGTTCCAGATCTCGTACGCCGAGATCTGGCCCGCGTACCGCGTGGCGACCATCTGCGCGAAGCCACCGAACACATCCGGGTCGGGCATTCCGGCAAGAATGGGATCGCCTGCCCAAGCGGGGGTTTGATTGATAACCCCGAGGATGCCCATGCCCATGTTCGACGCGGACTCGACGATGTAGTCGATGTAATCCCAGCTGTATTCGCCCTGGTGTTCCTCGATGCTCGCCCACGGAATGAGGATGCGCACATTCTGCACACCGAGCGATTGCATCATCGTGAGTTGCTCGGTGATCTCGGTTTCCGACATTCCGGTGTTGCTCAGATCGGAGTCGGCGAAACCCAGCGTTGTCGACGATTCATTGATGGCCGCGGTCAGGACGACACTGGATCCGTCCACGCGGCGAGCGGGTTCGGATCTCGTTGCGGCCACGGTGCACACCAATGCCAAAACCAGGGCGGTGATGCTGGCCCTCAACACAATCAGTGAACTCACGCGATTGCGCCGCCTGTCCATGCAATACCTCGCAATGTTCGTTATCCGCCGAGATGGCTTGCTGAGCGTGACAATAATCCATTTTGCGAACGCAGCATGGTCCATTGCCGCAACATTCTTTCGACTATTTGCGGCGCATTAGTGTCGTCGTCACCGTCGAGAAAACAAGCGGCGCCGTCAATTCCGCCTAGCGATTATTAAAGATTCACGCCGTGCGGCGGGCAGTCAGTTGCACCCGCCGGCGTGCACCCAGCGCCCGTTGTAGCCGACGCAGCCGCTGACATTGGAACCCGGCGGGGGAGGGGGCGGATCCTCGGGCAGTGGGGCGTAATACGCCGGCGGCGGCACGTAGGGGGCCACGGCGTCGGCGATGTTGACGCAGCCACCGACCGAGATCCGACGCCCGGCGCTGGCGCACACGTCCGCGGCGGCCGTACCGGCCGGGGCCAGCATGGTCACCGCGCCGGGCAGGGTGGCCAACGCGAGCACCGCCGTCACGGTGCGGACCCATGGTCGTTGACGCAGTGGAGTCGACATCATCGTCCTTCGGCAAGGTTGGGAGCGGAGTACCCGCAGCGGTCACGGAAGTCGACCAACGGTTGGCGCATACCCTTCAACTCGGCGTGCTGTTGCGGGTGCGCGTCGAAGTACGCCCGGGTCGCGGCGGGTACCTCGTCTTGAGGAGTGCCGTGCAGGTTGGTGTAGAAGTCGTTGACGTCGGGGTGGGTGAACAGATACGCCGACGTGGCCGCGGCGACGCCGGTGGCGATCCCGGCGAGATCTGCCGCCGTGCAGTTCGGGGGGCGGGCCGGCTCAGCGGCCGGATCGGCCGTGGCCGCGGCACTGCCGAGCAGGCCCGTCATTCCGAGTGCCAGTGCACCGGCTGCGGCGAGCCGGATGGGGTTCGAGAGCATGCGATCTCCTTTGTCTTGTCCCTGGCTACCGTTGCTACCGGTCAGATGTAGCCGGCATGCACGCGATGGATACGCCCTTCGAACGGGAACGGTGCCCGCTCGCGGTAGTCCAGCGAGACCGGTGAGCCGAGGCAGGTTCCGATGTCGAGGCAGTCGTTGGCGGTGAACAGCAGCGGCGCGCTGACCGGCACCTGCCCGCCGGCGATCGTCTCACCGTTGTACGCGAGGGTGATGTCGAGCGGTCCGGCCGGGCGCGGCTCCGCGTACCGGGTGGAAACGGTTATCGTGGCGCGCCCCGGCGGCACCTTGTTCTCAGAGCGAATCTTGGTGCGCGACAGGATGAAAAGGTTGTACTCGTAGCAGAGGTACCCCTCGTCGAAGTACAGCGTCAGCCCGCCGGAGCCGCCACCGAGTGCGTACAGCACACCGTTGGCATTGGCCGGGATATCGGCGTCGATGGTCACCACGTTGTTCTTGTTGCCGAGCGCCGGCGCGCAGAACTCGGGCATCCGCACGGTATCGCCCGAGAACTCCCACTCCCGGTACGGCGGGCTGATGCGCAATTCCGGGTGATAGACCGGGACCCACAGGCCGCCACCGATCGGCAGCACCGCATTGCGGGCGGCTTCGACCATGAACATCTCCCGCATCTGGGCAAGCTTCTCGGGCTGCTCGGCGGCGAGATCATGGGCCTGCGACCAGTCTTCGTCGAGGTGGTAAAGCTCCCAGGTGTCGTTGTCGGGCGTCCACGTGGCGATACCGGGCGGTTGGCCCGGCACCCACGGCAACCGGGGCCCGCGCGCCGAGGCCATCCAGCCGTCGTGATAGATGCCGCGGCTACCCATGATCTCGAAGTACTGGGTCTTCTTGCCCCCGATCGCATTTCGGTCGGCAAGCGTGCGCGCGAAACTCGCTCCCGCGAGCGCCATCTGCGGCTCCCCGTTGACCGTATGCGGCGGTGTGATGCCGACGATGTCGTAGATCGTCGGCACGATGTCGTTGCAGTGCAGGAACACATCCCGAGGTGCCGGATCCGGGTCGACGCGGGCGGGCCAACGCACCGCCATCGGGTTCCGGGTGCCGCCCAGGTGGGAGGCCAGTAGTTTCATGCCCTTGTACGGTGTGCTGCCGGCCCAGGCCCAGGCCGCGTGGTACTGGTTGTCGACGAGCGGGGAACCCAGCACGTCAAGTCCGCCGAGCTCGTCCAACGCATCGATGTGCTGGCGCACGGTAGTGGGAATACCATTCTGCGCCAGCAGTTCTGAGATCGTGCCGTTCTGTCCTTCACCCGAGGACCCGTTGTCGCCCCAGATGTAGACGAACAGGGTGTTGTCCGCGTAGCCGAGGGACTCGAGTTCGTCGGCGATACGGCCGACCTGGACGTCGACGTGTTCGGCGTACCCGGCGGCGACCTCCATCAGCCGGCGCTGGAACGGCTTCTCGTCCTCAGGTATGTCATCCCAGCCGGCCAGCGTCTCGTCACGTTCGGTCAGTTCGCAGTCCGGCGGGATCCAGCCCTTGTCCTTGGCGCGCTCGAAGACCCGCTGACGGTAGGCGTCCCAACCGTCGTCGAACTTGCCGGCGTACCTGTCCGCCCATTCCTTCATGATGTGCTGCGGCCCGTGCAGGCAGCCGCTGGCCCAGTACATGAAGAACGGCTTGTCGGCGTTGAATGCCCGGTGCCGGCGCAGCCACGCGATGGCGTCCTCGGCCAGGTCCTCGGACAGGTGGTATCCCTCTTCAGGGGTCCGGGGCGGCGGGACGACGGTGGTGTTGCGGACCAGGTTTGGCTCGTACTGGGAGGCCTCGCCGGCCAAGAACCCATAGAAGTACTCGAACCCCAGACCGGTGGGCCAGTTCTCGAACGGGCCGGCGGCGGTGGTCTCCTCCGCGGGGGTGTTGTGCCACTTGCCGAAGGCCGACGTTGCGTATCCGTACTGCTTGAGCACCTCGGCCACGGTGGCGCTGGACCGCGGGATCTTGCCCGCGTATCCGTCCCAGTCGTTGGCCAGTTCGGCGATCTGCCCGTTGCCGATCTCGTGATGGTTGCGGCCGGTGAGCAGCGACGCCCGGGTCGGTGAGCACATCGCGGTGGTGTGGAACCTGTTGTACGACACGCCTTCGGCGCAGATTCGGTCCAGCGTCGCGGTTGTCACCTCACCGCCGAACGTCGACGGCAGACCCGGACCGGCGTCGTCGATGAGGACGATCACGATGTTGGGGGCGTCCTCGGGTAGGCGCTTGTGCACCGTACGCGGGTTGTACTGCGACTCCTGCAACGTGCGGCCGGCGATGCTGCCCGACGGGACCGGGGGAAAAGGCAGGACCCCGCCGTCCGCCAATTTCGGCGCCACC
The DNA here is from genome assembly GCF_043974665.1 of Mycobacterium sp. AMU20-3851. Classification (NCBI taxonomy): domain Bacteria; kingdom Bacillati; phylum Actinomycetota; class Actinomycetes; order Mycobacteriales; family Mycobacteriaceae; genus Mycobacterium; species Mycobacterium sp. AMU20-3851. The sequence continues at coordinate 13,044 of NZ_CP146371.1, read as the reverse complement.
AGGTGGTCTCCCTGCGCGTCGGACACCGCATTCCTCTCCCCGGGTGCGGCACTGGGTCCGCCCGGGCATCTAATGTGCAGCAAGCCGGGCCACACTGTCTTGACATTTCAGGACAAATCTTTGACAGTCGGGGACATGAGCGTCATCCGCGGCACAGCGTTGACGCATTTTCATCAGTTGGTTGCCGAGCTCGGGGGCAGTGGTACCGCATTGGCCACTTCCGCGCACATCGCAGACGACGACATCGGTCGTCATGACCGGTTCATCTCGCTGCCCAACGGCGCCCGGATGCTCGAGGCGGCCGCCGCCACCCTCGACGTCCCGGATTTCGGCCGGCGGTTGGCATTGCGCCAGGGCATCGAGATCCTCGGGCCGGTCGGCTTGGCCGGACGCAGTGCCGCGACCGTCACCGAGGCGTTCTCGATCTTCGACACCTTCATGGCTGCCTACAGTCCGTCCATCAGCGCACGGGTGACCGCGCACCTCGACCCGGACCTGCGGCGCTTCGAATTCGAATACCTCCTGGACCCTTCCCCACCGCAGGTTCAGGCCGTCGAGCTCTCGCTTGGCGTCACGCTGCAGGTGCTACGGCTGTTCCTCGGCCCCAACTACCGGCCCGTCGCGGTGCACCTGCCGCACCACCCGGTGACCCCCGCCGACGACTACGAGAGTTATTTCGGCTGCCCACCGGTGTTCGGTGAATCCGTCGCCGGTTTCACCCTGCGCGCCTCCGACCTCGGTCGCCCACTACCGAGCGACCGGCTGGCCCACCAGACCGCGCTCGACTACCTGTCCGGCACCGTCGGGCAGTCCTCGCCGCCCACCAGCCAGCTGGTCCGCACCCTGGTGCGGCAGCTGTTGCCGACCGGCGTCATCGGGCTGACCGATATCGCCCGGCATGTCAGCATGCATCCGAAGGCGCTGCAGCGCCGGCTGGCCGCCGAGAACGTGACCTATTCCGCCCTGGTCGACGAGACCCGTCGTGAGGCAGCGCACCGGCTGCTGCTGGACACGGCCCTGAGCCTGGATCAGATGTGCCGACAACTCGGCTACGCCGAGCACAGCGTCTTCACCCGGGCGTGTAAGCGATGGTTCGGTATGACACCGAGCGCGTACCGCGCCGGCGGGGGCCCGTCGGGCCGGTGAACTGTGATGATTGTGGAGCCTAGGAGATTCGAACTCCTGACATCTGCCTTGCAAAGGCAGCGCTCTACCAACTGAGCTAAGGCCCCTCGCAGGTTATGCGGGCCGATCTTCGATGGTGTGCCAGACCTCGACGCCGTGGCGGGATCGGTAGACGATCACCGCTACGGCTGCGATTCCCGTGATCACCGCCATCGACACCAACTTCATGGTGCATACCCTTCCGTGGGCCTAGGAGGACTCGAACCTCCGACCTCTTCGTTATCAGCGAAGCGCTCTAACCGCCTGAGCTATAGGCCCGTTCAACCGCCTGATTCTCTCAGACCGGCCGAGCGACGAGATTACCGTAACCGGGCCCGATCGCCCAAACCGCGAGGATCAGTCCCGGTCGGCGAGGGTCACCTCGACGCCGCCGACCAGATCGGTGATGAGGTTGTAGATGAACGCACCGGCGGTCGCCATCGCCGTCAACAGCACGATGTTGACCAGACCGATCAACGTGGCTCCGCCGAAAATCGTTCCGCTGGAGATGAGTTCGCCACCGGTACCGCTGTCGCTGGTGAGCAGATCACCCACGTTGCTGTTCAGCTTCGTCCAGACGCCCATCCCGCCGAGCACCAGGTACAGGAACGCGACCGCGATCATCCAGACGAAGAACATCACACCGGAGAGCACCAGCGAGACCTTCAGCGTGCTCCACGGATCGATCCGCCGGATCTGCATGCTGGCCCGCACCGGGCCCTGGGACTTCTTGGCGACCTGCACCCGGGCCGCCGGCCGGTTCTCGGCCGGCGCGGGGTTCCCGGACGGCCGCGGCGGGCGGGCCGCCGGGCCGGACAGGTCGGGGAGCTCACTGGCGTAGTTCTCCGAACGCTGACCCTCGGTCCGCTCGGCCGTCCGAGTGGGGACGACCTCCGTCTCCCGGTTCGTGGGAGCCTCCCGGTTCGCCGGACCCTCCCGGTTGGCGGCACCCGGGCCGCCGGCGATGAACTGCCCGATCCGGGCGTCCGCGCCGGGGGCGCGAGCCGGCGGGCGGGGAGCCTCGGCCGGCCGGGGCCCGTTGGACTGCTCCGGCGGGCGCGGGCCGTTGCCCTGCTCCGCGGGGCGCGGAGCACCGGCGCGGGCAGCCGGACCGCGCTGCCACGGGGGCACATCGCTGGACTCGGCCGACCGCCCCGACGGCGGGGGTCCGGGCTCGTTCGGTGAGGTCACCTAGCGGCTCCTTGTCTGCGTCACGTTGCGTCGGGCTCGGTGCCGTCGGGACCGGTGCTGTCCACCTCGGCATCCTCGGGCTCGGTGCCGTCGGAGTCGTCACCCTCGGCGTTGCGGGCGATGGCAATCAGTGTGTCGCCGTCACCCAGGTTCATCAAGCGGACGCCCTTGGTCTGGCGACCGGCCTTGCGGACCTGACGCGCGGCGGTGCGGATCACACCACCACCGGAGGTGATCGCGTACAGCTCGGTCTCGTCGTCGACGATGAGCGCCCCGACCAGACTGCCACGCTTGGGGTCGTACTGGATGGTCAGGATTCCCTTGCCGCCGCGACCCTGCGCGGTGTACTCGTCGATGGCCGTGCGCTTGGCGTAGCCGCCGGACGTCGCCACCAGCAGGTACTTGTCCGCCTCCACGACGTTGAGCGACAACAGCCGGTCGTCGGTGTTGAACCGCATACCCTGCACACCCGAGGTGGCCCGGCCCATCGGCCGCAGCGCCTCGTCGGTGGCCGAGAACCGGATCGACTGGCCCTTGGCACTCACCAGCAGCAGGTCGTCCTCGGCGGAGCAGAGCACCGCACCGACAAGTTCGTCGCTCTCGCGCAGGTTGACCGCGACGATGCCGCCGGAACGGTTGGAGTCGAAGTCGGTCAGCTTGGACTTCTTGACCAGGCCGTTGCGGGTCGCCAGCACCAGGTAAGGCGCGTCCTCGTAGCTCTGCAGCTGGATGACCTGGGCGATCCGTTCTTCCGGCTGGAAGGCCAGCAGGTTGGCGACGTGCTGTCCGCGGGCCGTCCGCGAGGCCTCGGGCAGATCGTAGGCCTTGGCCCGGTAGACGCGGCCCTGCGTGGTGAAGAACAGGATCCAGTCGTGGGTCGAGCAGACGAAGAAGTGGTTGACGATGTCGTCCTGTTTGAGGCCGGCGCCCTGCACACCCTTACCGCCGCGCTTCTGGCTGCGGTACAGGTCGGTCTTGGTGCGCTTGGCGTACCCGGTCTCGGTGATGGTGACGACGACGTCCTCGCGGGCGATCAGATCCTCGTCGCTGACCTCGCCGTCGGCCGGCACGATCCGCGACTTGCGGTCGTCGCCGTACTTGTCCGCGAGCTCCTTGAGCTCGTCGCGGACGATGGCGCGCTGCCGCTCCGGCTTGGCCAGGATGTCCTCGAGATCGGCGATCTCGGCTTCGATCTTGGCCAGATCGTCGACGATGCGCTGGCGCTCGAGAGCGGCCAGGCGGCGCAACTGCATGTCGAGGATGGCCTGGGCCTGGATCTCGTCGACGTCGAGCAACTCGATCAGGCCCTGGCGCGCCACATCGGCGTTGGCCGATGCGCGGATCAACGCGATCACCTCGTCGAGCGCGTCGAGCGCCTTGACCAGGCCGCGCAGGATGTGGGCCCGCTCATTGGCCTTGCGCAGTCGGTATCGGGTGCGCCGGATGATGACGTCGAGTTGATGCTCGACGTAGTAGCGGATCATCTGGTCCAGCCGCAGGGTGCGCGGCACCCCGTCGACGATGGACAGCATGTTGGCGCCGAAGCTGGTCTGCAGCTGGGTGTGCTTGTACAGGTTGTTCAGCACCACCTTGGCCACGGCATCGCGCTTGAGCTCCACCACGATTCGCAGGCCGACACGGTCGCTGGACTGATCCTCGATGTTGGAGATGCCGGTCAGCTTGCCGTCGCGGACCTGCTCGGCGATCGAGGTGATGAAGTTGTCGTGGTTGACCTGATACGGCAACTCGGTGATCACGATCGAGGTCCGCCCGCGCGAATCCTCTTCGATCTCGACCACGCCGCGCATCCGGATGGAACCGCGGCCGGTGGTGTAGGTGTCCTGGATGCCCTGGGATCCGACGATCAGGCCGGAGGTCGGGAAGTCCGGACCCTTGACCCGCTCGCAGACCGCGGCCAGCGTGGTTTCCTCGTCCGCCTCATGGTTTTCCAGACACCAGTACACGGCCTCGGCGAGCTCGCGCAGGTTGTGCGGCGGGATGTTGGTGGCCATACCGACGGCGATACCGCCGGAGCCGTTGGCGAGCAGGTTCGGGAACCGGCTGGGCAGCACCGTCGGTTCCTGCACGCGGCCGTCATAGTTCGGAATGAAATCGACTGTCTCCTCGTCGATTTCGCGCAGCATCTCCATGGCCAGCGGAGTGAGCCGCGCTTCGGTGTAACGCATGGCGGCCGGCGGATCGTTACCCGGGGAACCGAAGTTGCCCTGCCCGTCGACCAACGGGTAACGCAGCGACCACGGTTGGGCCATCCGGACCAGGGTGTCGTAGATCGACGAGTCACCGTGCGGGTGGTAGTTACCCATCGTCTCGGCCACCGAGCGGGCCGACTTGGCATGCCCGCGGTCGGGGCGGAAACCGGAGTCGTACATGGCGTAGAGCACCCGGCGGTGCACCGGCTTGAGGCCGTCGCGGACCTCGGGTAAGGCGCGGCCGACGATGACGCTCATCGCGTAATCGATGTAGCTGCGCTGCATCTCCTGCTGGATGTCGACAGGTTCGATGCGGTCGCCGGCTTCGTCGCCCGGCGGCAGGGTGGTATCAGTCATCTGTAGTCCTAAACCTGGTTATCCGGGTTAAACATCCAAGAAGCGAACGTCTTTGGCGTTGCGGGTGATGAAGCTGCGGCGCGCCTCGACGTCCTCGCCCATCAGGATCGAGAACAGTTCGTCGGCTGCCGCGGCGTCGTCGAGGGTGACCTGACGCAGCACCCGGACGGAGGGATCCATGGTGGTCTCCCACAGTTCCTTGGCGTCCATCTCGCCGAGACCCTTGTAGCGCTGGATGCCGTCTTCGGTGTTGATCCGCTTACCCGCGGCGCGGCCCGCCTCGAGCAGCCCGTCGCGCTCACGGTCGGAGTAGGCGAATTCGGGTTCGGAGCGTTGCCATTTGAGCTTGTACAGCGGCGGCTGGGCCAGGAAGATGTGGCCGTTCTCCACCAGGGGCTTCATGAAGCGGAACAGCAGGGTCAGCAGCAGGGTGGAGATGTGCTGGCCGTCCACGTCGGCGTCGGCCATCAGCACGATCTTGTGATAACGCAGTTTCGAGATGTCGAACTCGTCGTGGATACCGGTGCCCAGCGCGGTGATGATCGCCTGGACTTCGGTGTTTTTCAGCACGCGGTCGATGCGGGCCTTCTCGACGTTGATGATCTTGCCGCGCAACGGCAGGATCGCCTGGAACATCGAGTCGCGGCCGCTCTTGGCCGAACCACCGGCCGAATCGCCCTCCACCACATACAGTTCGGACTTGCTGGGGTCGGTGGAACGGCAGTCGGCGAGCTTGCCGGGCAGGCCGCCGATGTCGGTGGCGCTCTTACGGCGCACCAGTTCCCGCGCCTTCCGGGCCGCGATGCGTGCCTGAGCCGACGAAACCGCTTTGTTCACAACAGTTTTTGCTTCGGCGGGGTTCGCGTCGAACCAGTGCTGCAGTTCCTCGTTGCAGATCTTCTGGACGAAGGACTTGACCTCGGTGTTGCCCAGCTTGGTCTTGGTCTGCCCCTCGAACTGGGGCTGGGACACCTTGACCGAAATCACCGCAGCGAGGCCCTCACGGATATCGTCACCGGTGAGGTTGGGGTCCTTGTCCTTGAGCAGCTTCTTGTCCTTGGCGTACTTGTTGACCACGGTGGTCAGCGCCGCCCGGAAACCCTCTTCGTGGGTGCCACCCTCATGGGTGTTGATGGTGTTGGCGAAGGTGTGCACCGATTCGGAGTAACCGGCGTTCCACTGCATCGCGATCTCGACCTCGTGACCGGTGCCCTTGCCCTCGAAATCGATGACGCTGGGCTGGATCGCGGTCTTGGTCCGGTTGATGTGCTTGACGAAATCGACCAGTCCGCCGGGGTAGTGGAAGACCCGGTGCTTGACCTTCTGCGGGGCGGCGGCCTCGGCGGCCTTCTCGTCCGCCGACTTCGGTGCCTCGGCGTGGTCGCTGACCACCTCGTCGACGACCTCCTCCGGGGTGACCCGCTCATCGGTGAGCTCGATGGTCAGGCCCTTGTTCAGGAAGGCCATCTCCTGCAGACGCCGGGCGATCGTCTCGAAGTCGTAGGTGGTGGTCTCGAAGATGTCCGGATCCGCCCAGAACCGGATGGTCGAACCGGTCTTCTTGGTCTTCTCGCCCTGGCGCAACGTGCCGGGCACCGATTGGTCGTAGGTCTGGAACCACTCGTATCCGTCGCGGCAGATATCGGCCTCGAGCCGGGTGGACAGCGCGTTGACCACCGAGACGCCGACGCCGTGCAGACCACCGGACACCTGGTAGGCGCCCTCCTCGAACTTGCCGCCGGCGTGCAGCACGGTCATGACGACGTCGACGGTGGGGACACCGGTGGCGTGCATCGCCACCGGGATGCCACGCCCGTCGTCGGAGACCTGGACGCCACCGTCCTCGAGGATCCGCACGTCGACCTTGCTGGCGAAGCCGGCCATCGCCTCATCGACGGCGTTGTCGACGACTTCCCAGATCAGGTGGTGCAGACCACGCTCACCGGTGGATCCGATATACATGCCGGGGCGCTTGCGGACCGCTTCCAGTCCTTCCAGGACCTTGATCGAATCGGCACCGTACTGATCTTGGGCAGCCACGTTGGACGCGTCTCCTTGGGGTTCGCGGGTAGCGGTTACACAGCACCGCCTGCAAAGCTCCCGCCAGTCTACCGTTAGACACCGTCAGGACTTACTCTGCGGCGGCGTTTCCCGCCATCTAACTGCGCCGTGCGCGGAATTTTCCAGCCACCCGAGCGTCGGGACGGCCCAACAGCCGGTTTTCCCGCGTCTAAGCGATCTGAGCGCAGCGCCCCGGTGACCTACCCGTAGGTGTCGCGGGGTCCGCGGCCGGGCACGTGCCGACTACCCTTGCGCCACGATGGCGCGGTCGGTCCCTGGATCTTCATCGAGGTCACCACGCCGTCACCCACGGCCGCGGCGATCTTGGCGAGCAATTGGGCCTGCACCATCCGCAGCTGCGTCGCCCAGGCCGTCGATTCCGCGGAGACCGTCAACACCCCGTCGCGCAGACTCACCGGTGTGGCGTGGTCGGCGATCTGGTCCCCGACCACGGTGGCCCACTGGCCCAGGACCGAGCCCTCGGCCACCTGCTTGGACCAGCCGCGCGACTGAGCCAGATCTCGAGCCGCTGCACTGAAGGTCTGGGGATCGCGGGCATCGGGGCCCGGTCCGGACCACCGGCGCCGCCGTCCGACGGTGGGGGAGCGCTGTGCGGGGGTCACCCGGCCACGGCCGACATCCTTGCCCTGGCTACGCGCCGCGCCGCGGGCCTCCTCGAGCGCCCGGCGCACCATGTCCATGCCGGGCAGATTCTCCAGATGCTCCGGCGGGCCGCCGGCCGACTCACTCACGACACCACCTCCGAAATCCGACCGCCATCATCATCGCGCATGGTGACCTCGATCCGGCGCACATCCCAGTCCACCGGCAGATCCTCGGGCACCGCCGCCGTCACCAGGACCTGCTCCGCGGAGGCGGCGACCCTGGCCAGCGCCTGCCGGCGGGCATTGTCGAGTTCGGCGAACACGTCGTCGAGCAGTAGCACCGGATCCGACCCGTCGGTGCGCAGCAGTTCGTAGGCCGCCAACCTCAAACCCAGTGCCATCGACCAGGATTCGCCATGGCTGGCGTATCCCTTGGCAGGCTGTTCACCGAGGCGCAGATCGAGATCGTCGCGGTGCGGCCCGACCAGACATACTCCGCGCTCGAGTTCGGCGGACCTCTTGTTCCGTAGCTCCTCGAGCAACGCGGTCTCGTAGACAGCCGGGTCGACGGTGCCCACCGCGGCTTCGGCCTCGACGGTCTCCACCGAACTGCGGTACTTGATCGCCGCCGGCCGCGACGCCGGCGCGAGCAATTGGTAAGCCTTCTCCACCTCGGGTGCGAGCTGGTTCACCAGGTCCACCCGCGCCGAAATCAGTTGCGCGCCATGTGCAGCCAGATGACCGTCCCAGGACTCGAGGGTATCCAGCATGGCCGTGTCTCCGCGGTAGCGCGCCGGGCCCGCGGACTTCAGCAGCGCGGTGCGCTGGCGGACCACCTTGTCGTAGTCGGCCCGCACTCCCGCGATCCGGGGCCGCCGGGTGGCGGCGACCTCGTCCAGATAGCGGCGCCGCTCGGACGGATCCCCGCGCACCAGCGCGAGGTCCTCGGGTGCGAACAACACCGCCCGCAGCACCCCGAGTACTTCGCGGGGACTCCGCACCGGGGACCGGTTCAACCGTGCTTTGTTGGCCCGGCCGGTGGTGATCTCCAGGTCGACCGCCAGCTCGCGACCCTCGTTGACCACCACCGTCGAAACGACCGCCCGCGGCGCGCCGGCCCGGATCAACGGTGCGTCCGAAGCTACTCGATGTGAGCCGAGCGTCGCGGAATACCACAGTGCCTCAACGAGATTCGTCTTTCCGAAGCCGTTCGGGGCAACGAAGACGGTGTGTCCGGGCTCGAGCTCGATATCGGCCCGCGACCAGGACCGGAAGTCGGTCAATCCCAGATGACGTACGTACAAAACTAACCGGACTCCGAGATGCGCTGCACCGCATGGCCGCCGAACTGGTTACGCAACGCGGCGACGGCTTTCATGGTGGGTGAATCCTCTTGGCGGGATAGGAATCTCGCGAAGAGCGAGGCCGCGATCCCGGGGACCGGAACGCGCAGCCGGATGGCCTCTTCGACCGTCCACCGGCCCTCTCCGGAATCCTCGGTGTACCCGGTCAGATTCTCCAGGCCCGGATCCTCCTTGAGGGCCTTGGCCAACAGCTGCTGCAGCCAGGACCGCACCACCGTGCCGTTGGTCCAGGCCTGGTAGACCGCCTGTGGGTCGCGCACCAGGTCCTCGGCGGCCAGCATCTCGTAGCCCTCGGCGTATGCGGTCATCAACGCGTACTCGACTCCGTTGTGCACCATCTTGGTGAAGTGACCGGCGCCCACCGGTCCCGCATGCACGAAACCGTCGGCCTTCTCACCGGCCGGGCGCAGGGTGTCGAAGATCGGCATGGCTCGAGCGACATCCTCGTCACTGCCGCCGACCATCAGTCCGTAGCCCTCGGTCAGGCCCCAGATACCGCCGGACACTCCCGCGTCGATGAAGGCAACACCCTTGTCGCCCAACAATTTTGCATGCGGCGCATCTTCGGTGTAACGCGAGTTGCCACCGTCGATCACCAGGTCACCGGGCTCGAGCACCTCGGCCAGGTCCGCGATGGTCGTCCGGGTGACCTCTCCGGAGGGCACCATCACCCAGACGACTCGAGGCGCAGGCAGCGCTTCGGCCAACGCCGCCAGCGACGGCACATCGGTGACTTCGGGACGCGGGTCGTATCCGATGACCTCATGGCCTCCCGCACGCAGACGTTCCCGCATGTTGAAGCCCATCTTGCCCAGCCCGATCAAACCGAGTTGCATATGCGTGCACCCCTCCGCGTCGGTGAGCCGGTCAGCCCGGGAGACGCACCGGCATCAACAGATAGACGTAATCGGTCTGCTCGGCGGGGAAGGGCCCCGTCGCGCCGGCCTCGACACCATTGTCGCCCGCCGGCCGCAGCACCGCCGGTCGGCTCGGGGTGGTGAAACCGAAGGTCACCCGCTCCGAACGCAGCGAACCGAGCCCGTCGGTCAGGTAGGTCGGGTTGAAGGCAATGGTCAACGCCTCGCCGGCGAAATCGACCTGCAGGTCTTCCTCCGCGCGGCCGACATCGTCGGCGCCTGCCGACAGCCGGACCCGGTCCTCGCTGAACTCGAGCCGGACCTGTGCGCCGCGGTCGGCCACCAGCGCCACACGCTTGATCGCCTCGGTCAGTTCGGCCACTCCGACGGTGGCCACGGCGGTGTGCTCGGTCGGCAGGAGCTGGCGGAACTTCGGGAACTCGGCATCGAGCAGCCGGGTCGTCGTGCGCTTGCCGTTGCTGCGGATACCGAGCAGGCCCTCCTTGCCGACGGCGGCGCCGGCGCCGAGCGCCAGGTGCACCTCGGTGCCGTCGGTGCCGGTCTTGGCCGCCTCGGACAGGGTCTTGGCCGGGACCAGGACGGCCGCCTCGACACCGGCCGAGTCGGTGGACCAGGTCAGTTCGCGGACCGCGAGCCGGAATCGGTCGGTGGCGGCCAAAACGACCTTGTCACCGGAAATTTCGACCCGGATGCCGGTCAGCATGGGCAGCGTGTCGTCGCGACCTGCGGCGACGGCGACCTGACCGATCGCCTCACCGAACAGATCGGCCGAAACCACACCGGTCTCGTCGGGCAGGGCCGGCAGCGACGGGTAGTCCTCGACGGCCATCGTCGGCAGCGAGAAGCGGGCGCTACCGCAGCTCAGCGAGACGCGGGTGCCCTCGACGCTGACATCGACGGGCTTGGCCGGCAGCGAGCGGGTGATATCGGAGAGCAGTCGTCCGGAAACCAAAACACTTCCCGGAGAAGCGATTTCGGCTGCGACGCGGACCTCTGCGGAGGTCTCGTAGTCGTACCCGGAGATCGTCAGACCATCATCGGAACCGGTCAGCAGCACGCCGGCGAGCACCGGGACGGTCGGCCGGGACGGCAAGCTGCGCGCCACCCATGCCACCGCATCGGCAAAATCCTCGCGTACCAGACGGAACTTCAAATCGGTGAGACCAACATTCGTCGTCACCACGTCCATAGCGTCCCTTCGATCTACCGCGTCAACCAGCACCTAGCTGCGGATTCCCCGTGTCACTCCGAGCGTAGTCGCGAACTGGTCGACGATCGCACCGGCGTATCGAATCACAACCGTAGAGCGTTCGGCGCGAACTTGAAAGCTATTCGCTCGGTCCGCGCAGCGCTCGGAAACGACCGGGGATCGTCAGCCCGACTGCCCTGTCCCCAACAGCCTGCTTTTAGAAGATGAATCATCTAGAGATAAAAGCAACAGTAATAGGTCCTGTGGAAGCTGTGGATGAATGCTGCTCGGCGCAGGTGGCGGGCGTCTCGAGGGTGTGGGCAGGCTGTGGAGGAAGGTCGAACCGTCGGGGCGGGGTTGTGTATAGAACGGGGTTTGTGGAGTGGACGCCGGGTTGACGACAGGTTTCTCCCAAGTTGTGCACAGCGCTATCCACACCGTTTTTGTGTGACGAACGGTGCCCGCGGTGCGGAAGTTTTTTCGAGATTTGTGGTGAGAACTACAGTCCGGGCGGGCTCAGCGCTTGGAGCGCTGCCGGATCCGGGTGGTGAGTTCCTTGACGTGATCGAAGATCTCACGCCGTTCGGCCATGCCGTCACGGATCTTGCGCTCGGCATACATGACCGTGGTGTGGTCCCGGCCGAAGGCCTCACCGATGCGCGGCAGCGACAGGTCGGTGAGCTCGCGGCACAGGTACATCGCGATCTGACGGGACTGGGCCAGGGCCCGTGTCTTACCCGGTCCGCGCAGCTCCTCGACCGTGGTCTCGAAGTACTCCGCGGTGGCCGCCATGATCGTGGCGGTACTGATCTGCATGGTGCTGGCGTCGGCGATCAGGTCCCGCAGCACGATCTCGGCGAGGGACTTGTCGATGGTCGTCTTGCTCAGCGACGCGAACGCGGTGACCCGGATCAGGGCACCCTCGAGTTCGCGGATGTTGCGTTCGATGCGGCTGGCGATCAGCTCGAGCACGTCATCGGGCACATCGAGGCGGTCCATCTGCGCCTTCTTGCGCAGGATCGCGATGCGGGTCTCCAGCTCCGGCGGCTGCACATCGGTGATCAGGCCCCACTCGAAACGCGTGCGCAACCGGTCCTCGAGGGTTGCGAGCTGTTTGGGGGACCGGTCCGAGGAGATCACGATCTGCTTGTTGGCGTTGTGCAGCGTGTTGAAGGTGTGGAAGAACTCCTCCTGGATGCCGTCCTTGCCCTCGATGAACTGGATGTCATCGACGAGCAGGATGTCGACATCGCGGTAACTGCGCTTGAACGAGGCCTTGCGGTCATCGCGCAGCGAGTTGATGAAGTCGTTGGTGAACTCCTCGGTGGAGACGTACTTCACCCGCATGCCCGGGAACAGCCGCTGGGCGTAGTTGCCGGCCGCATGCAGCAGATGGGTCTTACCGAGCCCGGACTCACCCCAGATGAACAGCGGGTTGTAGGCGCGGGCGGGTGCTTCCGAGATGGCCAGCGTCGCGGCGTGCGCGAAGCGGTTCGACGCCCCGATGACGAACGTCTCGAAGGTGTAGCGCCGGTTGAGGCTGACCGCATTCGATTCCGGTACCGGATTCTGTGACCGGTTGAAATAGGTCGGCCAACTGGCCTCGGCGTTCGCGAGCGCCTCGCCGTCCTCGTCGACCTCTTCGTTGTCGATCGCGGTGGTGTCGCCGCCCGCGGGCGGGGCCTGCGGCGTGGGCTCGGGTTCGGGTGTGTCCTCGGGGCTGGGGGTGGCGATCCGGACACCGAGTTCCACGCGCTGGCCGAGCTGGCGGCTGAGCGCGTCGACGATCGGTTCGCGCAGTCGCTCGATCTCGTTCTGCACGAAAGCCGACGGCACCGACAGCAGCGCGAAACCTTCGGTGATGACCAGCGGTCGGACGAGTTTCAGCCAGGCACGCTGCTGCGCGGTGAGAGTCTGCGGGCGGGGACCGCCGTTGATGGTCTCGCCGAACGGTGTCTCACCGTTCAGTTCGGCGACGACCGTGTTCCAGACCGTGACAAAAGAGGAATCTGGGTCTGCGGTCAA